>NZ_CP063400.1:0-5190000 GCF_021729865.1 Hydrogenophaga sp. SL48
TTAAGGCTTGTGTGACACCTGCCCAGCCGCACAAGCGGTCGAGCACCCTCACTGCTGTCGGGCAGGTGTTGCATAAGCCTCGAGGGAGGAAACCGCGGCGACCGCTACGGTAGTTGTCGAGCGCGGTGGCTATGGCGATTGCTCTACGCTTGCGTCGCGAGTTGGCGGCCTACGACTGAGCATCGACACCTCATCGATGACCGCAGGCGCCCGTGCGTGTGCCACTTCGATACGGCAGCAGCTCTTGGCCGAGCCTGCGCAGACGCTGACCAGGCGACGCACGCAGCAGCCCACCGAACGCCATGTCCAGCGTCGAGTTGATCGGCGGTGTTCGAGCGTGGTCATGATGCCGGCGGCGCCCGAATCGAGCAGTCGCGCAAGAAGACCTGCAGCACCGTCATCGCGTGGCCGCAGTGCGCGCAGACGAAGGTCGGACGTGGCGAGTCCAAGCCATCGGTGGCCGGCGCTTGCGGCGATGACGGCGTCACCTGCAACAACTGGCGCGCCAGCGCCAGGTTGTCCCGCCGGTTGCTGTTGGCCAGCAGGCCGTAGTGCCGAATCCGGTGGAAGCCGCCCGGCAGCACATGCAGCAGGAAGCGGCGCATGAACTCCTGCGGGCTCAGCGTCATCGCCTTGTGGCGCGTCTTCCCTGTGGCGCGATAGTCCTTCCAGCGGAAGGTGACACCGCGCTCGTCCATCGCCAGCAGCCGGCTGTTGGAGATGGCCACGCGGTGCGTGTATCGCGACAGGTAGGCCAGCACCGCCTGCGGCCCGGCGAATGGCCGCTTGGCATAGACCACCCACTCGCACTGGCGCAGCGGCGCAAGCCAGGCCTTGAAGGTCACGGGTTCAGCCAGCGCCGCGTGTTCACCGAAGAACCTGAGTGCGCCGCCATCGTGCAGCCGCTGCAGTTCCTCCAGGAAGCGGCGCCTGAACAGCCGCGACAGCACGCGCACCGGCAGGAAGAACCCCGGGCGGCAGGCTACCCAAGTCTTGCCGTCGGGCGCAAACCCGCCGCCTGGCACGATGCCGTGCACGTGCGGGTGGTGGGTCAGTGCCGAGCCCCAGGTGTGCAGCACCAGTGTGGCGCCGATGTGGGCGCCCAAGTGCTTGGGATCGGCCGCGATACGCTGCAGCGTCTCGGCGGCGATGTCGAACAGCAAGCCGTACAGCGCCGCCTTGTTCTGGTACGCGATGTCGGCGATCGGTGCAGGCAGCGTGAAGACCACGTGGTAGTACTCCACCGGCAGCAGATCGGCCTGGCGCGCATCCAGCCAGCGCTTGGCTGCGCTGCTCTGGCACTTCGGACAGTGCCGGTTGCGGCACGAGTTGTAGGAGACCTCGTCTTGGCCGCAGCCGTCGCAGCGCAGGACATGGCCACCCAGTGCCGCCGTGCGGCACTGGGTGATGGCCGACATCACCTTGAGCTGCGCCAGGCTCAGGTGACCACGCTGGGCGTCAGGCCAGGCGGGTCCATGGGCACGGAAGATGTCGGCGACCTCCAGGGCGAGTCGCCCCTGCACGATGGCGTACGACTACAGGGCTGGCGGCTGCGGTGCAGGTTCGGGCGCTGGTTCGCCTGCGGGCTTGGCGGACGTGTGATCCAGAGGGCTGATGACCCGGCGCAGCAGGTCGGTGGCCACGGCGGCGTACAGGGTCGTGGTGTCCAGCCGCTTGTGCCCGAGCAGCACCTGGATGACACGGATATCGACCTTCTGCTCCAGCAGGTGGGTGGCAAAGGCATGGCGCAGGCCGTGCGGGGTGATGCGCTTGTCGATGCCGGCCGTCGCGGCGGCCAGGTGCACGGCGCGGTTGAGCTGGCGCGCGGTCACGTGATCGGTGGGGTCCAGGCCCGGGAACAGCCAACCACCGTGCCGGATCTTGCCCTGGGCATGGCCAAGCCTCCACCAGGCACGCAGCCGCTCCAGCAGCACGGGGCTGAGCATGGCGTAGCGATCCTTGCGGCCTTTGCCCTGCTCCACGCGCAGTGTCATGCGCTCGCCGTCGATGTCGCCGACCTTGAGCGAGACGACTTCGCTGACGCGCAGGCCCGCGCCATAGGCCACCGACATGGCAGCCTGGTGCTTGAGGTTGGGCGCGGCGGCGATCAGGCGGCCGACTTCCTCGGGACTCAGGATCACCGGCAACTTGCGCGGCACGGCCACGTTCGTCATCTTGAGCATGAGCTCCGGCCGGCCCAGCGTGATGTCGAAGAAGAACTTCAGCCCGGTGATGGTGGCGTTGATGGTGACTGGGCCGGTGCCGGTGTCCACCAGGTGCAACTGGAAGCGGCGCAGATCCTCGGCGGTGGCGGTGTGCGGCGAGCGGCCGAGGAAGGTGGCGAGCTTGCGCACGGCGCGGATGTAGCCGTCCTGCGTGTGCTCTGCGAACTGGCGCATGCGCATGTCGTCGAGCATGCGTTGGCGCAGCGGCGAGACGGCCGCGGATGGGGTCGGGGTGCAAATGTCCATGATCCTGCTCCTGCGTGACCGAGGCGGATTGCCTCGACCGCCAACATCGCAGAATCACGGGCGCAACGAAACGCCACCAACGTAGCCGGAGCGTCTACCGCGCGAGCGGTTTAGTCCTCCGCTGCACTGCTGATCCTCAGTTGCGCAAAGTCGGTCCCAGGCTGATCTGAGTCACTCGGGAACCGCAGTGCCGAACAGTAGAGAGCGTCACCAGCGGTCATTCAGCCATTGGCCATGCAAGCGACCGCTTCACTACCAAGACCGGGTACTCGGAGTTGGATGGCACCAAGTCCTGGGTGAAGGACCGGTTTCGCATGGGACGAAGTGACACTCCCGACCCAAAGTAGCCGACCGCGACTTTTCGCTGGCTGGCTGATCTGTAGTGGAAGCGGATACTGCAATGCGCTCGCCCTTATCTCGGAGCAGACCACGCCTGCGAGTCCGGGCTCGCAATGCCTGCTCGCGCAACAGCCTCTTGATGCGGTGCAGCCCGCAGGTCAGGACTTGCTCCAGCACGTCGCGCCATACGCGCCGGGCGCCGCAGGTGCCTGGCATAAAGACCGTCTCGCGAGACCCGGCCCATCGTGCAGGATGGAAAGCCGCAGCCGAGTACGGAAGGTCGTGAGCGCTGATAGAGCACAGCACAAACAGCTGTCTGACACCACTTTCCTGGCGAAGCACGGGCGCTTCGCTCGTCGCCTGTCATGTACAGTCCTACAAGAGGCGAACACAAAATGAAACAGATGGAGGGAGCTCATGACGACGGAGAGCTGCGCGGAGAAGGTTGGTCATATAAGCCGTGAGGCCGGCGACAAAACCAAAGGTTTTCGCTTTCAAAAGCTCCGGGCCGCAATCCGCTTCCTCCAGCGGGTGCAGGAGAACAAGGACGGTCAGGTCCTTTGTGCCATGGAGTTCATGGAGGACTCCGTCCTCTTTGACGGTTCCGATACTTCGCCAGTAAGTGGCGAAGAGAACAAGTACTACAGCTCAGGCCTTAGCTTCAATTCCGCTGCGGTTAAAAACACATTAGTCGCATTTCTCGACCTCTATTTTTCCTTCGGCCGCTCTAAGGATTTGAAGCTGGGCGTTTATGCATCGGCGACAGTTGCGCAAGAACGAATGTCAGCCGAATTCAGGAGCGAACTAGGGTTTGAACCAAAACAAAAGTTCTACGACATCCTGAAGAAGCTCACACAACAAGAAGAGCTTGATGATGAGGACAAGGCTGTCGCTTTTGCCTTAGCCAAGGACGTGTACTTTGGCGAGTACGCTGACGCCTCTAAAGGCTATAGAACATTACTTGAATCGATGGCTGAGGCGGAGTTTATAAACTTCCTGACGTCCATTGATTGGATGGTAGCAAGTGATTCAAACGATAGCCTTGAGGCCGAAGCGGTCCAATTGATTCGAGCCTGTAGATTTTACAACCATCGTCATTCAGATTTGGAAAACTTCATTCTCTCCAATCTAATAGATGAAATTGAGAAACGCTCCTGTTCAAAATCTCCACTAGATCGACTTGTCAACACTGACACGCTGAGAAGCATTTTTAATGAAATTATATTCAAATCCGCTCTTTCAGACCAAGTAGAAGACCCTGCCGTCGATGAGTGGGATGATATTGGTAACACAGACTTCCGAAATCTCTCAGACAAAATTTTGGCAGTGTGCCCGAATTTCAATCCGCGATTATTAAAGGTGCTTGCAAAGAACTGCAGCCTCGCTAGGAAAGTGGAAGCAGAAGGTGCACGAGAGATGAAGGCCCTCCTGCGTAGAATTCTTGATGTTTGTGAATTGCCACTCATCCAAAAGTGCGCTACCGCTACAAGCTTCACTGAGCAAGAAGTAACAAACATCATTGACGACCTCACTTTAATCGCCAAAAGCCACATAACTAGCCTGAGCTCACGTTATCGTTATGCTCCTCGTGATAGTCATGCAGTGAGAGGTGCAGTTCTAACGCTGTTTGACGATTGCTTCCTGGCATTCGATGAGGGGATGAACGATGCTCGACAGTGAAAAACTCTCTGGAGACCTGCCACGAGGCCCTCACAAAAACAAGCGCCCATTGTTTTTTATTTCCGGGGAAGATTTTTATTTCCTAGCATACTCCATCCTCCTGGCTCTGGAGCTATTGGGCGGAAGTGCTCGCCGAATTAGAGACCACCGGAAAATTGCCTATTTGGTTCAGTTTTTAGGCGACTCCCATCTTGTCGATATTTTAGAGCGCACGCAAAACTCAAAAATAGTGAATGCTGTTGACCGCGAGTTGCTTTTCTCAAGCTATACGACGGCAGAGCTGCACAAGCGCGAGGTCTTTAAAATCATATTTTCTCTGGAACGAAAAGGTTTTCTCCAGATGCTTCGGACGCAAAACCTTGAGGTGCTTGACATCTCATTGGTCGCCGAAAAAATACCGAAAGATTTTTTGAAGGATGCATCGTTTCATGAAGAGAGAGACAACGCGGAGAAGTTGAAAAGACTGGTTCCAAGGCTTTCAATTCTATCGTTTGATGGTTTGTTGGAACGGCTTTATATGGACAGAGGGGTTCGTGTATGGGTTTCCTAAGTATCAAGAAGGTCTCTTATATAGGCGACAATTACTACTTTGACTCGCCTACCTTAGCCGATGGAATATCTATCATCGAAGGTCCGAATGGGAGTGGGAAGTCGACGTTCTTCAATCTTATATACTACGGGCTTGGTGGGCGTGTTGAAGAATTCGACCCAGATGCTGCGGAAAAGCATATTCAGGTCGTAAATGACACGAATAATCTGGTTCGTCTCGTTATTGGTGTGGATGGTGAACTGTTCACACTTAGCCGACGGTTGAGAGATACGAGCATCACGGTGATGAAGGCTCCTCATGATGCTGACGGCGTTATCGAGGAACTGCAAGCGAACACGTATCCAATACATCGGCGTGATGATTGCAAGACATTCTCCGACTGGCTCTTGGAAAAGCTGAACATCCCTGTTGTTGACATCTTTCAGGGTGGAAAACAGTTCAAACTTAATTTCACCGACCTTGCTAGGCTGATCTACCATAATCAAAGCCCCGACCCCAATGGTATTTATAAACCAGCTGATGTAGCCGGCCCTTATAGTGACTCCTTGGAAATTCGTCGGGCTATTTTCCAAATTTTGGTTGGCAAAACCTTGATGGAGCTCTATGCTGCCGTTGGGGTTCTCAAGAATGCTGAGCGTGACTATGTAGCCGCCAAGGCTGTCTATAGTGAGTATGAGGATATTGTTAATCATCTGCTACGGGCAAGTGGTGTAAATGAGGTCTCTAACGTCAAGACACTTGGCACTCGTATTGAGGAACTTGAATCTCAGATTGAGGCCTTACTGAAGTCTCGAAAGGCGTTCTCCCTTGGCCAGTTGGGTAATGCTCAAGCAAAAAGTGCACTAGATGCCGAGATGCAACAGGTCCGTGAGCTAGAATTGGAGCGGCGGACTATTGATGAAAGTCGTGAACAACTGGCTAGTGAGGCAGGAAGGCTTCAGGATGTAGAGCGAGCCCTACAGTCGGACATTCAACGAATAAATAAAGTAATTTACGCTCATAGGCAATTAAACCTCTTCTCAGGGGATACCTGCCCGTACTGCCTGAATGATGTAATGAGAGCTCCTGGACATTGCATTTGTGGGAATGGAGTTCAAGAACAGGAGTATCAGCGATTCTTCTACAGTCCAGCCGAGTATCTGGAGATTTTAAAGAGTAAGACAAAGGCTCTTGATACCCTGCGCTTAGCGATACAAGGCGTTCGAGAAGAGCACACCCATTTGGTTGTAAAGCGGGAGCAGGTCTTAGGATCAATTACGGTTAAGCGTAAGCGAATTGAAGAAGCAGGATTAGTTCCAGACCGGGTCGAGAGTGCTATGGAGGAAATTGATGAAAAAATCCTCGATGCCCGTGGCAAACTCTCAAAATCTCAAGAAGCTCTTGCATTAGAGAGCAAATTGAGTAGTCTTCTCACGCGTCAGAAAAATCAGAAGTTAGCCGTTGACACCGCTAGGCTAACTGTACAGCGACTTGATAGTGAGTCGAGTGACGAACTGCAGACGCAGGTTAAAGACTTTGATAGGGTCTATAACGACTTCATGACCTCAGTCGTTACAGACTGCCGGAGTGCGTCAATTGACTCACAAACCTACCTACCGCTTATCAATAATGGGCAGTATCGAGAGCATAGTGCCAAGGTTCCGAAGCGGTTTCTTTACTACCTCGGTTTGCTGCAGCTGGCTTTATTGTCGGACATCCCATTCCCACGGCTCCTGCTAGTCGATACGCCGGAAACCGCGGGGATTGATTTGGATGCGCTGATGAAAATGCTGCGTCAGATTGAAGCACTTGAAAATATCTGGGAGAAACCCTTCCAGATTATCTTCTCCACTGGGGTCGGGAAGTATCCACCGGAGTTCGACACGAATGTGGTGCTCCGACTATCTGACGATGACAAGTTGCTGGTACGTCGGCATGAGCAGTGAGAGCGATCAGCTCTAAATATCAGACTGAAGGGCAACTCCTGCTCTGGTGGGGGGAAATGCATGAGAAGCGTATCGGTACTGCTGCTAGCCTTCTGCTGCGGGGTGGCTTCTGCAGATACGACCGTGATCGAGGACGGGTGCGTGAAGTACTTGGAAACGAGCAAGGTCTACAACGTTCGCGTCAACATTCTTGACGGGGAAGATCTTTGGCCAAAGTACAGCTGGGCAAATGTGCTCACGAAGTACGCTATCGTCTTCTGGGACAAGGACGAGGCCACGGTTATCGACATCAGCATCTTTGGCCTGTTGATGGATACCGGAGTCGAAGGAAAAGATCTTCAAGGCCGGCGATGGAAAGTAGCCAAGCAGCCTTGGTGTTGAGGATCAGGGACTTGCGGCCTTGACCGACGGCAACCGCTGCACTGCCGAACTTGAAAAATCGAAGGTCGCTTGAGGCTGAACTGAGTCACTCGATGTTGAGTCCTGAGCGGCGGCGACGTTCATCAATGGCCATTCGATGGTCCAGGTAAGGTACGACCGCACTACCGCCGAAAGAAACATTGGTCAGCCTCGATACTTGCCATTTGTCTCTCCATCTCTGCACTGTGTTTGTCCTTCGCTGCACCCATAAGCTCCTCGACCGGCTGAACGCCACGCCTGATCCAGAGTCGGCACCGCCGGACACAGTCCTCGGCGACTGGTACGCCAATCTGATCCGCATTGGCCGAATCCAGGTTGTGCTCGCTGTCAGCGAGCGAAGCTTGCTGCCAGTAGTGGTGCCAGCACGGGATAGTCGAGCCCTCGTCCAGCGGCTCTGCGAGGCTCTGGAGCCGATGCTCGCCGCCATAGGCGTTCCATCGGACGAAGCGACTGCCGAGCGCGGTGCAATGCAACATTGGGCAGTTGGAAAGACGGCAAACCGCAGAGTCCTGGGATCGCTCAACGACTTGGCATTTCAGCTTCAAGTCGGGCTGCTCAACTTCCCGGATCGAACGCTGCTGTCGCAATCGCTCTGGTTAGCCAAGACGCCCCTGAAGGTCATAGACTACGGCGCACCCGACCAAGCCACACTCGCGGCGTTCGCTGCTCATCGGGCGCTGCAGGCGGTCATCAGCCGATGACCGCTTCACTCTGAAGCGAGCGACAACCAGCGACCCCTTGCTGCCGTTCGGGTTGCCGAAGTCGCCGCCTGAAACCGGTCGTTGACAAATTCGGTGTCGTCAACCGAGCCAACCGATGCGAGACCTGAAAACGGTCGCGCGACCGCGTGGAGATCGGGGCATCGCTGGTCGAATTTCGAAAGCTGGACAGCGTCAACCAGGATGGCCGCGCGGGGGGCGCCTGGCGCCGGTGCCGACGACCTCACGTGCGCGCGGCCGTGCTGCAGCGCCTGAATCGGCACCACGAAGCGGCCGAGCATTTCTCGGCTGCGCTACGGGTCACGCCGAACAACGGCGTGTGGTGGATGGGGCTGGGAATGTCGCTAGCGGCCGAGGAGCGTAGCGACGTCGCGCGCGAGGCGTTCAACCGAGCCCGGGGGAGCGGGAACCTCTCGCCTTCCCCGCAGGCGTCAGAACTTGACCACTGCCATGGCGTTCTTGACCGTTTTGACGCCCTCGATCGAGCGCACAGTGGCAATGGCACCCTGGCTAATGACTTCGCTCTTGGCGAAACCAGAAAGAATGACGACGCCATTGGTCGTTTCGACCGCGATCTTGCTCGCCACCATGTCCTCTTCGAGCTTTCGCTTGACTTGCTGCGTAATAGCGTAATCGATTGGACTGCTGTAGTTGAAATCGACAATTACGATATCGTTCGTCACTGACTTGACACCTTTGATTTGCGAAGCCAGCTTTGCCACCGTCAATTTTGCATCGTTGGAACCAACGAACCCACGCAACATTATCGAGTCCTTGGCCGCCGCAACCACCACATTGGAGTGTTTCAGGGTAGCGTCAGAACGAATTGCTGCTTTTACTGTCGCGGCTATTGCCTCGCTGCCCGCAATTTGAAGCAAGCCGGATGCGTATGACTCCGGGATCGCGTAGGTGACCTGCTGTGCCGTATCGTCACCAGCCCAAGCTATTGCAACGACTTTTTTCGTCTGCGGGTCGAACACAGGCCCCCCGCTATTGCCGCGGTTGATCCCCAAGGTGGTTTGCCAGCGGCCCTTCGGGCCCGACCGATTGCTAAGAATTCCGGTTGCAGGCGACAGATCCGATTTTCCGGGGAAACCGAGAGCATAAAGTGGCGCGTCGAGGCGCAACCCGCCGCTGTTGCCGAACTGCGCAATTTGAAGCTTTAAATCGGCTGGTATCTGCAAGGCAAGGAGTACAAGATCGAGGTCGCCCTCTCGCTTCACCACTTCCACTGGGTATTTCGCACTGTTCCGCGAACCGATCGATCCCCAGGTTTTCACTATCGTTTCCCGGGTTTCCTCGAGCACTACATGATTGGCGGAAATCATGTGTCCGTACTCAGTGACGACAAAGCCGGTGCCGGAACTATCCTCTCGTACTCCAGTTCCATCTTTATTGACGCGCTCCGAGTGAATGAAAACGACAACATTTTGGTTTGCCGTCCTGATCCCCGAGTAGTCCTGAGCACCCACGCCCGTACTCGCAACGCCCACCAGGAATATCAAACCACACCTTTTGCCGATGTCGATCATTTTTTCCCCTTTGGCGGATGCTCAATAAGCATAGGATCCAGGATTGTGGATGATCTCGATGGATGTCTTAGCGTTCAGCATCTGTTTTGGAGAAAACCAAAGGATGCGCTTAGATTGCGGGTTTTCATCAATGGAAATCTTCAGCGCACGATGACAGCAGAGCCACGCGAGCTTTGAACAGTAAAAATCCGTGTCATCATTCAAGTCGAAATTCCAGAAGTTGTAGGGTTTTCCGACCTGCTTTCTGCTGAGTTCAACCACGTCATTTCTTGCCGAGCTTGAGAAAGCCTTCAATCGACCCAACCAGATTGCAGAATCGAACCGCTCCTCAATCCAGTCTCGATACCGCACACGCACCACACCTTTTGTCATCAGGGCCTCTATGACCCAAGGCGTCCCTGCGGGATCAATATCGATGATTCCGACGTGCCCAACATAGAACGCCCCACCCGAATAAACACCTGGTTGGCCTAGTGCCTGGCCACCGGCATAAACGGCTATGAACTCTCTATAGTCCATGCCCTGAAGGACCTGGATGCGCTGTCTATCGAGCGGATCCGCTGTCGGCGCGCCCGCATGCTTCAGTAGGAACGCATCTCGTTCTGCCCTCCACAGCGCACGGTCATCTGCCGCCGAATTCGATGTACCGGCGTTATAGGGGACGTACGCTTGGGGCTTCTTTGGCCAAACGAAATCCCCAGCCTGAAAGAGCTGTGGGTTGGGCCGAGGAACGTCCGTTGGGGTGTTCGCATTCGAGGTGTCCGTCGTTGCCAACAGCGTGGACGCAGCCAGAATGCGCGCCATAAACGCTCGGCGGTCGTTCGTTTTAGAAGCCTGTACCTGCATGGCACATCCCTCCCGGTGCTCGGACCTGAAGAAGTTTCGCGACTGGCGCTCGCCTTTCGACGTGACCTCAGCCGGCAGCAAAGCGTACATCTTTTCGCACAGGAACACCAGCCATTGAGAGCGCGGGCACGGCAGCGTGCGCTCGTCAAATTCGAGCTGGAGGAACCTCGCCGCAGCCGGTGAGTGGCTTCGGATCGCACTACCCGGCGCACTCCGGCATTCCCCCGGTCAGCCAGTGGGTGCTGTCACTACCCATCCCGCTGCGCCTGCTCCTTGACGAACTAAGGAAGGTCTGCAAAACCCCAGCGCCTCTGGCCCGATGTGAGACAGTGACGACATGAAGCAAATGAGCCAGGGCGAGAGTGGATTCGAGCGTAAGACCAAGAGGACGCGCAAGCGCGAGTTCCTGGACGAGATGGACCTGGTGGTGCCCTGGGCGGAGCTGGTTTCGCTGATCACGCCGCACACACCCGCACCCGGCTCCAAGGGCGGACGCCCGCCGTTTGCTTTCGAGACCATGCTGCGCATCCACTTCCTGCAGCAGTGGTTCAACCTCTCGGACCCGGCGATGGAAGAGGCGCTGTACGACACCCCCATGTTTCGCGAGTTTGCGGGCCTGGACGCAGGGGAAGACAACCTGCCCGACGAGAGCACCATTCTTCGGTTCCGCCACCTGCTCGAAGCCCACAACCTGAGCGTGCAGATCCTGGCCACGGTCAACGCCACGCTGGCGGCCAAGGGCCTGCTGCTCAAGAGCGGCACGGTGGTCGATGCCACGCTGATCGCCGCACCGAGTTCGACCAAGAACAGCAATGGTGAACGCGACCCCGAGATGCACCAGACCAAGAAGGGCAACCAGTGGCACTTCGGCATGAAGGCGCACATTGGGGTCGATGCAGACTCGGGCCTGGTGCACACGATGGTGGGCACGGCGGCCAACGTCAACGATGTGACGCAGGCGCACGCGCTGGTGCACGGAGAGGAAACCAATGTTCTGGCCGACGCGGGCTATCAGGGCGTGGACAAGCGAGCAGAGACCCAAGGCATCAGCGTCAACTGGCACGAGGCCATGCGACCGGGCAAGCGCAGGGCGCTGGACAGGAGCACACCGATGGGCGCGATCCTGGATCAGCTGGAGCAGGCCAAGGCGCCCATCCGGGCCAAGGTCGAACACCCGTTCCGGGTGATCAAGCGCCAGTTCGGGCACGTGAAGGTTCGCTACCGCGGGCTGCCAAGAACACTGCGCAGTGCACACGCTGTTTGCGCTGTCCAACCTGTGGATGGTGCGACGCAGGTTGCTGCAGGAGACGCGGGGATGAGTGCGTCTGCGGGCGGCCAGAGGGCCGCAAACCGGGGCGAAACCGGTCTTGAAATGGGCCTCGTGAGCCGGAAATCGCCGTCATCTGAAACTGCTTGCATCAACTCACGCTGCGGCGGGTGTTGTGCAGACCTTCCCTAGAAGTAGGGATTGGAAAACGTGCAGGCCGGAACAGAAAACTAGACCTTCACGCCCACCGTCGCCCACGCGCCGCCAATCGCATCAGGAGCATTGCTAAGTTCAGGCAATACCTTGCCTGCAGCGATAATTGTCAGCCGCGCGAAATCTGAAAAAGAAGCCTTAGGAATTGAGCAGGCAGATGTCATTGCGTTAATCCAAACTCTAGCTGCCCCGAGCCAGGACGGCAACTGACCAAGCGCGACACAACTCAGGAAAAAAGCGTAATTCGGAATACCGGAGTTGATGTGCGGCTCTCCGCCCACACTGTAATCAGAGTAATGCTTCGGCTGAATTGTCATTGATAGCGGGGACTGAGGATTCTCAAGATTGCGCAAATAGCGCCAGCCCCTCGCAAGCGCCAAAGGCCCGAGCAAAGGTCCAGCAAGTCCCCAGTCGGGATTTTCAAATTCAGCGTTCATCCACTGTCGGAAGGAAACCCCAAGCACATCCGATATACTCTCATTTAGGGCGCCTGCCTCACCCTCGTACTCAAACTCTGATGTGAACTGCGTGAAGCCGTGCAATACTTCATGTGCTACAAAATCGGCTGCTGATGTAAAATCAGTAAACATCAATCCATCACCGCTTCCGAAAACACACTGAGCACCATCCCAAAATGCGTTGCTGTAAGCGCGGCTGTAGGTAACGCTGGAATCAATCCGCAAGCCCTTACCGTCAATGGAGTCTCGAGAGGCCACCTCATCCAAAAACACTCGAAAACGGCTGGTAAACGCCCAAGCTCGCAATTCGGAACTCTCCTTTGACAATGCAGGATACATTACTTCCCTTCCAGGAAGCACCTCGCCGCTATCGCAATTGAAAATGGCAACCCGCCCTGATGCTCGTATCGTTCTGTCCTGTACCAAACGAGCAGGTAATCGGGTTGAAGCTTCAAGAGCACGACGACAGTGTTCGGGAATATGATCCAGCGCGGCAAGCCGCAACAAAAGACTTGCCGGCAACATGCTATGACACGATCCGAGACAGGCTCTTGATGCTTCCCGAAAGGTAATAGGCCGTCTTAGTCTCAGGGCTGATCGCAAGGCGGTCGTTGTAGACATCAAAGTCCAGCAGCGCCTTGTCGGTGAAGAGAAGATGGATCTTTCCTGTTATAAAACCAGAAACCATCGCATCCATTTCGAGCGCTGGGGGCAAAAACAGGCTGCTGGCAGCGCTCTTTGCTGCGATGCCGTCGATTACCGTCGTTGTAGCGACGGCATTTTTTTGAAGCGTAAGCGTAATGGCGATTTCTTCAATGTCGGCGACAGTGTAATCTTTGCCGCCAACCTCAAATTCCAGTGGAGTGCCCATCATCAGCAAATGCGGAGTTGGTGCCGAGATAGGGTCGGGCTTGTGCGTCGGCGTTGCCACTTGCCACACAGTCCCGTTCTCCCACCACAGCTTTTGCCCATTGTTGTAGAGAAATCCTGTTCCTGCTCGAACTGCTCGACCGCAGCGCCGGGCCATTGCATACAGAAGATCTGCGCCGTCTTGACCCGCGCCTGTATGGCATGACCAGATTGAAACAAGCGTAATTCGCGAAGGATTGATCTTGTCAAGTTCCGGCCCCCAAGCGTATTCGTTCCAACTCTGAATGATGGTATTCACGTCAAACGGCCCGCTTTGACCCATACCTGTCTCTAGAATGCCTTCATTGCCATGCCCACCAATGTTAAGTTCTCCCGTACTTGCCGCGCCTGCCACCTCAATGAGCGCACTCAATGAATTGCTGACTGCTTGCGAAGTGGATCCGTGACGAAGTGGCTGCCAAAAGCAAGCTGCCAAGCCATTATTCGCACCATCATCTGGGCCACTCGAGATAGTGTTCTTAGCTCCGATTCCTGCCAAAACGGGGGCAGGATAGGCAAACTGATTCAGAGGTAAACGTTTCATACTTATCTCCCCGTGTATTGGTCTCCGCAGGTGTAGCGGGAACTAGCGCGGAATGCACCCTCAAAAATCCGAATTGACGCACCCCGCGGAACGTGCTAGCTGCTGGGCCGACGCGGCCCAGCTCGCCCGTTCCGCCTGCCATAGCTGAACCTCGCGTCGGTGTTGCTGCCGAAATTTCCTTTTCCGCGCCGCTGAGCTTCAAGCTACCTAGCCCGCCGCACGCGCTTTATGTGCAGCGCCGGGGTTGTGTCGCACAGGCTGTTTTGTGCGAGCGTGCCCAGCTGGGTTCTGCGGAATGTCGGCTTCTTGGCAGCAACATCGGCGAAATGAAGGTCTGCAGTGGGTCGAGAGCGTGAGTTCGACCCTTCGTGCAGCGGACATTCGACCATGAGTTGGCGGAGCAACCGGTGGACTGCCACGCTGGATGACTGCAGCCCTCTCGATACCTGTCATTGATGCCGCCGTGCCGCTGGGTGAGCCGATGACGACTTCGTGCCAGGCACCGTGAACTCAGCTCCCGGGCCCGACCGACGGCTGTCGTTAAGGCTTGTGTGACACCTGCCCAGCCGCACAAGCGGTCGAGCACCCTCACTGCTGTCGGGCAGGTGTTGCATAAGCCTCGAGGGAGGAAACCGCGGCGACCGCTACGGTAGTTGTCGAGCGCGGTGGCTATGGCGATTGCTCTACGCTTGCGTCGCGAGTTGGCGGCCTACGACTGAGCATCGACACCTCATCGATGACCGCAGGCGCCCGTGCGTGTGCCACTTCGATACGGCAGCAGCTCTTGGCCGAGCCTGCGCAGACGCTGACCAGGCGACGCACGCAGCAGCCCACCGAACGCCATGTCCAGCGTCGAGTTGATCGGCGGTGTTCGAGCGTGGTCATGATGCCGGCGGCGCCCGAATCGAGCAGTCGCGCAAGAAGACCTGCAGCACCGTCATCGCGTGGCCGCAGTGCGCGCAGACGAAGGTCGGACGTGGCGAGTCCAAGCCATCGGTGGCCGGCGCTTGCGGCGATGACGGCGTCACCTGCAACAACTGGCGCGCCAGCGCCAGGTTGTCCCGCCGGTTGCTGTTGGCCAGCAGGCCGTAGTGCCGAATCCGGTGGAAGCCGCCCGGCAGCACATGCAGCAGGAAGCGGCGCATGAACTCCTGCGGGCTCAGCGTCATCGCCTTGTGGCGCGTCTTCCCTGTGGCGCGATAGTCCTTCCAGCGGAAGGTGACACCGCGCTCGTCCATCGCCAGCAGCCGGCTGTTGGAGATGGCCACGCGGTGCGTGTATCGCGACAGGTAGGCCAGCACCGCCTGCGGCCCGGCGAATGGCCGCTTGGCATAGACCACCCACTCGCACTGGCGCAGCGGCGCAAGCCAGGCCTTGAAGGTCACGGGTTCAGCCAGCGCCGCGTGTTCACCGAAGAACCTGAGTGCGCCGCCATCGTGCAGCCGCTGCAGTTCCTCCAGGAAGCGGCGCCTGAACAGCCGCGACAGCACGCGCACCGGCAGGAAGAACCCCGGGCGGCAGGCTACCCAAGTCTTGCCGTCGGGCGCAAACCCGCCGCCTGGCACGATGCCGTGCACGTGCGGGTGGTGGGTCAGTGCCGAGCCCCAGGTGTGCAGCACCAGTGTGGCGCCGATGTGGGCGCCCAAGTGCTTGGGATCGGCCGCGATACGCTGCAGCGTCTCGGCGGCGATGTCGAACAGCAAGCCGTACAGCGCCGCCTTGTTCTGGTACGCGATGTCGGCGATCGGTGCAGGCAGCGTGAAGACCACGTGGTAGTACTCCACCGGCAGCAGATCGGCCTGGCGCGCATCCAGCCAGCGCTTGGCTGCGCTGCTCTGGCACTTCGGACAGTGCCGGTTGCGGCACGAGTTGTAGGAGACCTCGTCTTGGCCGCAGCCGTCGCAGCGCAGGACATGGCCACCCAGTGCCGCCGTGCGGCACTGGGTGATGGCCGACATCACCTTGAGCTGCGCCAGGCTCAGGTGACCACGCTGGGCGTCAGGCCAGGCGGGTCCATGGGCACGGAAGATGTCGGCGACCTCCAGGGCGAGTCGCCCCTGCACGATGGCGTACGACTACAGGGCTGGCGGCTGCGGTGCAGGTTCGGGCGCTGGTTCGCCTGCGGGCTTGGCGGACGTGTGATCCAGAGGGCTGATGACCCGGCGCAGCAGGTCGGTGGCCACGGCGGCGTACAGGGTCGTGGTGTCCAGCCGCTTGTGCCCGAGCAGCACCTGGATGACACGGATATCGACCTTCTGCTCCAGCAGGTGGGTGGCAAAGGCATGGCGCAGGCCGTGCGGGGTGATGCGCTTGTCGATGCCGGCCGTCGCGGCGGCCAGGTGCACGGCGCGGTTGAGCTGGCGCGCGGTCACGTGATCGGTGGGGTCCAGGCCCGGGAACAGCCAACCACCGTGCCGGATCTTGCCCTGGGCATGGCCAAGCCTCCACCAGGCACGCAGCCGCTCCAGCAGCACGGGGCTGAGCATGGCGTAGCGATCCTTGCGGCCTTTGCCCTGCTCCACGCGCAGTGTCATGCGCTCGCCGTCGATGTCGCCGACCTTGAGCGAGACGACTTCGCTGACGCGCAGGCCCGCGCCATAGGCCACCGACATGGCAGCCTGGTGCTTGAGGTTGGGCGCGGCGGCGATCAGGCGGCCGACTTCCTCGGGACTCAGGATCACCGGCAACTTGCGCGGCACGGCCACGTTCGTCATCTTGAGCATGAGCTCCGGCCGGCCCAGCGTGATGTCGAAGAAGAACTTCAGCCCGGTGATGGTGGCGTTGATGGTGACTGGGCCGGTGCCGGTGTCCACCAGGTGCAACTGGAAGCGGCGCAGATCCTCGGCGGTGGCGGTGTGCGGCGAGCGGCCGAGGAAGGTGGCGAGCTTGCGCACGGCGCGGATGTAGCCGTCCTGCGTGTGCTCTGCGAACTGGCGCATGCGCATGTCGTCGAGCATGCGTTGGCGCAGCGGCGAGACGGCCGCGGATGGGGTCGGGGTGCAAATGTCCATGATCCTGCTCCTGCGTGACCGAGGCGGATTGCCTCGACCGCCAACATCGCAGAATCACGGGCGCAACGAAACGCCACCAACGTAGCCGGAGCGTCTACCGCGCGAGCGGTTTAGTCCATCGCTGCACAACCGTCACTCAACTTCTTACAAAGTCCTCCGATCAGATTCGAATGGAACAAGCTGGACCAGCCCTAGTAAGCCACGGAAAACGGTTCTCCTGGAAGGCTGCGCAACCGGCTCAGCGAGACCCCGCCCGCCAGTCCCAGGGGGCAATTGCATGCTGATCGGACCAAAGGCCGCGGCGCCGGGATCGCGCATCTTCTTCGGCATTCGCATAGAGCAGCCGGTCCGATGCACTCTGCTCACTGGCGTACTTCTTGTAGTGCCAGGCCCAGCCATGGACCACCAGTGCCAGGTTCACGTCCCGGCCGTCGCCTATCACTTTGCCCACCCAGCGACCGTAGCGGTCCTTCTTTTCTGTGAGCACCAGGACGACCTTCTGGAAGACCAGGGTGGAAAGGGCATCACGTGCGCGTTGCCCAAACGGCTGTCGGCGCTCCGGGGTGTCGATACCCGCAAGACGGATCTTGTGCTGCACCTTCTGGGCGTCCAGCACAGTCAACGTGTCGCCGTCGGTGATGGATACGACCAGACCCTGGATGCTCTGAGCGTGCAGCAAGCCGCTGATCGACCAGCAGGCAACTAGCATCAGGAAAATGCGCCAGTGGGAATTTCGACCGGTCACGGGGTGGGCCCTAAAACAATTTCCCGGACTGATCCGGTCGAACAGGCGCGTCACGGCATCTTCGGGGAGGAAGACTCTGGATGAGCAGAGGCCGGTGGCATGTCGGCTCCAGCACTTGGGGTCCAGGAATCCTGGCCTATCAGATCCTTCAGAAGTTGTCTGCACGCGGGCACAGGATCATGACTTGGATCACGCCTAGCGGCCCCAAGAGATGAATCACAGGCAGTCCCGTTGACTCAGCTGCCGACGGCATCCTTGATGCACTTCTTGGTGAAGCTGTTCTTGGCAGCGCCAGCCAGCGTCTTCTGCTGCGCGGCCAGATCACAACGGGCGGTGGCATCTTTTTCGCACTTCTTGAGGAAAGACGTCTTGGCGGCGCCGGCCAGCTTCTTCTCGGCCGCCGCGGCCATGCAGCTGAGGTCTTGCGCCCAGGCGGCTTGGCACAGAAGCATCAGCGCAGATGCGGTGAACAGGGAGGTTTTGAACATTGTTGCTCCGTCTGTGGGGATGACGGCGCGAGGATATCGCAGGCGCGGATGGTGCTGACATCGCTGGTCACGACGCTTTTTAGGTGCTTGCAATAAATACTGATGTTATTTACAGTATGCATTGGTCAACGCACAGTTCCCGAGGAGTCAAGCATGTCTTCCGTCTTTCGTCAGCACTACAAGCCCTTCCGCATCCCGGCACCGGTCCTGCTTCGTCGGCTCTGGGCGTGGTTCTAAGCTCCAGTCCAATCTCAAGACAGAGCCGCAAGGTGGGGCGGTTGCCAAACGATTCATGGCTAGGAGTGCCGCGGGCTTTGGCCAGAAGAACCTTGTTGTGGGCGCCCCGATTTGAGCCACATGCCGAACCGTGAGTGAGGTACCGAGGACCAACTTCTCGCAGGCGCGCGTAGACAAATCCTCGAGGAACTCAACAGCCGCGTCGACCTGCTGCCAGTAGAGGACCAAGTCTTGACGTTGATGCTGCTGGATTCCATGAGCTGGAAGGTTCAGCGCAAACATGTCCAAGTTGATGTGTTGCCATTCCTCCAGGAAGCCTTCTATCGATCAAAGGAAGTAGACCAAGCGGACGCTCTGGTGACCACTGACCCAGAAGTCATGGGCGGAGTGCCGGTGTTCGCGGGCACGTGGGTGCCGGTCGAAGTTGTGCTGGGTTCATTCGCGGTAGGCATCCCGTTGGACCGCCTGAAGGCTTCGTACCCTTTTTGACCGAAGCACACATTCAATCCGCGAAGGTCTACGATGAGGTGCATCCTCGACGAGGTAGGCCTCGTCGCATTGCCGACGTGAATCCGGGGCTCCCGCGACGTGTTACCCGAGTCATCAAGCGCATCTCAAGTTCATGAGGCTCCGATTTCTCATGGCGAGTGCCTCACGCCTGAGCATTTGCCAAGGACGACACGTTCAGCACCAGAGCCCGACCAGCCGTGTCGAGACGTCGGCAGGTAGGACAGCCTGACGGAAGACTTGTCGGTGGTCTTCGGTGTGCATAGAGTTGTCGAATGTGCCAGTTTGATCGACCATGCAAGGACACTGAAGCATGCAGTGGTAGGTGTCGCAGTGATTGACGATGCTCCAACCCTGCTGTCTTGGCTGCCCGGGGAGACATTCTTCAGTTTGTGCAGTCGCCACCATGTGCTCACTGGCCACAGCGTCAGCTCGCTCACCACCATGCAACTGTTTGGCCACAGACGCCAGGGTGTGCAGCACGATTTGCCTTGTCGATTGGATGCTTTTGCCCAGCGGACCGACTATCGCCTCGGCGGCCCCAAGGACATAGCGCAAGAACGCACGCTGCTGAGTTTTTACCGGCCGTTTCAGACGCAGCCATTGAATTCAGAGGTTGTTGCCGCGATGCGTGGTGACACTGTTGCGCACGTTAAGTTTCGGATGGGTCTGCTCACGAGCAGATTTCGCGCAAACCATCCGCTGAAGGCCTGCCCGGGTTGCATGGACAGAGACAGGCGTGAGCACGGGTGGGTCTACTGGCACTTGAGGCATCAGTATCCCGGTGTCTGGGTGTGTGAGGAGCACCAAACCCTGCTTCTCAATTCGTCCTTGAAGTCAACGGGTGTTGAGCGATTTCTGTGGCACCTCCCATCCATTGGTCACCTGACCCCTGTAGCGGTGGATGAGGGATCTGCATCATTTCAATCGCTCAGGCACCTGGCCAGATTTGTTGTCGAGTTGTTTGATCGACGGGTGACAGAGGGCGGATGGACTGGGGCATTGCTCCAGCAGGCTCTGCGCACTGGCCTGAATCGCCGTGGATGGCTGACACCCAGTGGGCGATTGAAGTTGAACCAGGTGTGGGCCTCATACCTTGACCATGTACTGGCGATTCGTGGCGTGCCTGAACTGAGTGGATTGGCGAAAAACGAAGGCGAAGCTGTTCGCGATCTGGGCCTCATGTTTCATCCGATCAGAGGGGGAACGCACCCTTTGCGATGGCTGGTGGGTGCGTCCTGGTTGTTTGAGAACGCGGAAGCATTTGCTGCGGCCATTGATGGGCTGGGAATGTCCGCTTCTGGTGGGGGTGTTGCGGGGAATGTTGCGACATGCCGGATTGCCATTGATGCAAAGGAGAGCCGGCAAAAATCGACGGTCAGTGACCAGCGGCAGCGAGCGATCGAGATGATTGCTGAAGGGGTGGCAACGACGGCCGCAGCCGCAGCCGTGGGCGTTGCAGTTGGTACAGCCATGGCATGGGCCGCGGCGGCTGGCATCGAGACAAAGCGGCGCGCCAAGCTGTTGAAACCCAAGAAGCTGCAGGCTGTAGTCGAAGAGTTGCAGCATGGTGCAGACAAAGCGGAAGTGGCAATCAGGCACGATGTGTCCGTTGGCTCAATCACCAGAATTCTGCGTACACATCCCGGCTTGCATCAGACTTGGATAGCGGCCCGGAGCAAGCGAATTCAGGAGACTGCCCGGGGTTCCTGGTTGAGTCTTCGAGAAACGTTTGGATCAGCAGGTATCAAGATCTTGCGTGCCATGGATCCAGCGCTCTACGCCTGGCTGTATCGAAATGATCGTGATTGGTTGAAGGCGCACCAACCAGAACCCATCGCGAGGCATGCGGACCAACAGGCGCCTGCGGTGCGTTGGGACGAAAGAGATCAATGGATGAGCCAGCGTGTGCGCACAGTCGTGCTCGAACTGTGTGCAGAACGCCCAAGGTCACTGAAGTTGTGGGAGATCTACCAGGCTGTGCCCGAACTCAAGCCCAAGTTGCGAGTCCTGGATCGATTGCCTTTGACCCGTCAAGCCATCCAGTCGGCGCTTGGCACTCGCCCATCATCCATTCATCCCTCCGGCGATCTGTTCTGACGTTCGACGGCAAGTCGAAAATTCGGCACGTCACTTGACATGCATAAATGCAATTGGATATGCTTTATGCATGTTGCAAAGCGATATCCAGTCCAGAGTTCTGAATGCAGCGCGCATGTCCAGGCTGCAGGGCATCACCCAGGCACAGATCGCTGAGGCGCTGGGCGCCAGTCAATCTCAGGTCAGCCGAATCCTGAGTGGCCGTGGATTGCGCAAATCAAGGTTGCTTGAAGAGGTCTGCCTGTTTGTTGAGCGGGGAGGGGACGGCATCAGCTCAGAAGCGGTCCATGAAAACGAGGAGCTGATCGAGGCGGTGCGTCAGGCGTGGGATGGGTCAGCGTCACACGCCAGAGCCTTGGCCGCAGTCATTCGGTCCCTCGCAGTGCTTCAATCATCCGGGGCAGGCCATGCCTCCACATCAAGGGGATCTGCATGAGCATCGTCCGTCCCGAGCCCTATCCGGATGAGTGGGTCAGTGGATACGAGGGACGTGTTGCTCAGCGCAACGGGTGGCCATCTGAGGCTGTGGCCAATACGCACGTGCAAGCTTGGTGTGGAGTAGTAGGGCAAAGGCGAGTTCAGGTGCCAGTGGTGCAGCTGATGGCCCAAGTGGCTGGCATGCCCCTGCTGTCTTTTGTGAGAGCTCATACCCTGATTCCACTCAGAAAGGCAGTCACCCGATTTTCACGAGCCTCCTCCAAAGGCCAATGGGAGTCTCCCCAACTGCTCCGTAGTGTCGGGTGTCGGAAAATGACTGAGCATGCCAACTTTTGCCGTGGTTGCGTCGAAGAGGACCTGTCCTTTCATGGGGAGTCCTATTGGCGACGAGAGCATCAACTGCTTGGTCAGACAAGGTGCAGCCGCCATTCTCGTCAGCTGAGCTTTGTGAAAAACAAAGGTGCCTTCTTCAAGTCCCCCAGTTTTTGGGTGTCCTGTTCCGAAGAGTGGGAGCCACTCATATCCCGTGGTGAAGACGCCGGTCATCTGTTGGAGCAATTTTTGGAGGTCTGTGGTTACCTTCTCAATCTAGCGGGACCCAGAAACGAATGTGTGGTGGCCCGAAACGTTCTTGTGCTCGCAAAGGAGCGTGGCATTCACTCTGGCAAAAGGACCACAGGCCTGCCTTACTTGAGCGACCTGGTGCATGAGCGGTTAGGGGAGAAGCTGTTTGAACTGGTTTTCCCCAGCCGCATTCGAAAGCTCAACCAGGTGAAATTTGGTCCGATCGATCTCCTCGCAAACGGTGGATCACCAGGGTGCAGTTCTCTTGCCTACGCCATGGCGTTTGCTGTGATGTGTGAGAGTGCGGACAAAGCGGCCTCATACATCATCGATCGAGAGGCAGAACTTGCTCCTTGGCCAAGAACGGTAGTGCACTCAAAACTCAAACCGAAAAGCAGACCGGTCGGGCTGGTCAAAATTCGTTCCCAGTACATTGAGTGCAACGGAGATCTGGTCGCGATGAATCAGCGACAACCTTCATCAGGTCCGCACGTAGCAACACGACTCAAACGCAGAGGACTGGCGAACCTTGGAAAGGTTGGACCGCAGAAGTTCATTGAGGTCGTTCAGCTGCTGCTTCGCGAAGGGCGACGACTTGACGAGGCATGCGAAGAAGTCGGTGTCGCACTAGGCGACATACGAGATGTCTTTGATGAGGCGCTGTACCCAATCTCCTGCGCCGTCCAAAAAATGGGCCTCAACGACCCCATCTATCTCGACACCGGAAGCGACTTTGCGCCTGCGATCACCCAGCGAATCTAGATGTGACCGCGCAGCGATTGCGCCGAGCTGGTTGACGGCTCGGGACTTGACATGGTTCATGCGGAGGGCGAACTCGAAATGGACTTTGCCCAGAAGTCTTGCCAGAACGAAGTATCTGTTTGGATCAGGTCTTCGTACCGGCTCATCGCTGCAGCATTTCCTTCTCGAATGGCCTTGACCGCGTGTTGAAGGGGTGCCAACCAGGTGGATGCTGCAGTGGTGAAGTCACCATGCCTCAGATCGTCATCGCGCCGAGTGAATGCAACACGATGGGCGCCAATCCACAAAGCGATGACGATCCTCGGTATACCTGCGGACAGGTCGATGATCAACTTCGCCAGGGCGTCGTCAACGGGCAGAGGGGTGGCGACATACTGGTATTGACCTAGCACGGGCAGGAAGATCTTGCGGAAAGAACCCTCTCTTGGATCCGTGAAGCGGTCGAGCCGGTGGTACCCCGCCGTGTTGATGCGTTGTGCAGTGCTCAACCTTTTGGTTAGTGCGCCGATGCCGTCCGGAGTCCCCGACACGATGACAGGGATCTGGCCTGTGTTGGTTAGGTTCAAGAACCATCGAAGCACCTGGTCTTCGACGATGCTCAGTTCCAGCCGCGCTTGCGCGCGGCTCTTGCGGTCTTTGAGGCTGCGGATCTTGAACAAGTTCTGGATCTCATCGAGGTGGAGGATGCCCAAAAAATGTGAGGTTGCCACTTGACGCCATTCGTCCAGGGCTTTCATCCCGTCGAGCCTGTCTTTCGACAGTGCTGAATCAAAGCGCGAGCTCGCTGTGGCGGCGTGCCAGGCGTTCATGAGTGCTCGAGCCAAATCGCTTGCTCGACCAGACGGTGGTACTTCCACAGACAACCACACAACTTGCGCGAGGCCTCCAACCAACTTTGGAAAGGAGTCGTGAACAACCACCTGTGGACCCAGTGCGTGCAAGCACCGCAGGCACGCTTCCGTTTTGCCGACGCCTGAGAGGCCTTCCACGGCGGCAGACAAAGCTTTTGGAAGTCGAATCCCTGCCGCGCTCGCCTCCCCGCTGATGCCTGTCCACGTCAACGCTTGCCTTGGGTCACGGTAGCTGTAACCCTGCTTGATCATCAGATCGATTGACTGGAGCAGCTGACACTCGATGGCAGAAGGCAGGTGCAGATCACGGATCTGCATCAGGTGGTGCAGGCGTTCGTGCCTGGGGATTCCCGCGACGTCGCGAGGAACCGGCGGAAGGTAGGTCAGTCTTTGGAGCACCTCTTTCGGCGTTGGAGTCGCAGAGAGTGATTGGATGAGCAAGTTGTCCGTGTAGCTGGACTTGGTTTCTGGGGTGCGCTTCATCAGTCACTCCCCATCCTGGTTTAGCGTTCTGAGAAACTCCGCAAGGCGTTCTTCATGCGCTTGCATTGCTTCGTCGCGCAGTTGTTCGCCGGTGTCCTTTTCAGATGCCTCAGGGCCGTTGCCAGCAGCGACCTCCATGATCCTGGCCTCGGTGAATGTCGGACGAGAGCCGGTCGATTTTTCGATGGCTGCGCGCGTCAACTGTTTGGCGTCGCCCACAAGTTCACGAATTCGCTCAGCCGTCCGAATCGAGAATTCCAGGCGCTGGTGATCGCGCTCCTTCTTGCCCAGCGCGGAAATGGCGAGGGCATCCGACCACTCATCCAGGCTGTGTTCGTTGGTTGCGCGGGCCTCGGCTGATATGCGAAGTTCGCTCAAGCCCGGATGCCCGGGCAGTCGTGTCCAAAGTGACCCCATCGAGGCAGGGTGATGCCACGCCCCAATGTCCCAACCACCCAGGTTGCGCGCGGTTGCGGTCCAGTTCAGTGCATCCAGGCTCGGATGAGAGTAGTCACACTTTGAAAACCACACGCCGTCGCGACGGACGCGGGCTTGCGTATCTGGCAAGAACTGCTCGATCAGGTGGTCCGGATGTACCTCGCGCCGATAGGCCAACCCCATATCGTTTCCCCACCTCCAGAGACCCGCCGGGGAGGGGAAGACGCCAGCCGCGATCATGTCTGCAGTCATACTTTTCTGCCGATCTGAGGTGAAGTTGTACTCGGTAAAAAGCTCGAACAGAAAGGCCACAAACTGACGCAAGTTCAGCGCGGATTGATCTGGATGGGACCTGCGAAGCTCGAGCTCCTTTCTGCGGTAGTCGATGGCGCCCGGGAGAAAGATGAATTGTTTGTCTTTGGCGATTCTGTGTAAGACCTCAACAATACCTTTGAGATCGCCCCGGTAGGGAGGTGTAAAGGACACGTTGTACTCAAGCTCAAGCGAGGTCTTCGCATGGCGCTTCGACAGATATTCGCCCCTGTCGCACAAGAGAACGTGCGGGAGCGTAGGGGCTGGGTAAAGACTGGCCATTGGTGTGTAGTCGTACACCCTTTGGAACAAGTCAGGCGCAGCCGTTGAGTTGAAGAGAGCAACTGCAGCGGTGGCCCAACTGGGTCCGGTCAAACAGACATGGAAGCCGACGATCGCGGTCGACCATACGTCGACGACGACATAGACCACGGGGCGACCAATGATCCAAGCTGGATTGATGCTGGAGCGAAGGAAGACATCACCGATAGTCGAATCGATGGCCCAAGTGTGATTGGGCCCAGCCATACCAGCCCAGCTTCGGGACTTGAGCCCACGCAACTGAGAGTCAAAATGGCGTTTCGTTGTCCGCTCGATGAGGCGCTCGAGCTTCGAAAGCTCACTGCCCAATAGCCACTTTATTTGATCAGGGCTCGGGTATTCATAGATGGCAGGAGGGATCATCACCAGCTTGCCGTTCTCCTCCTTTGCGCGACTTACGAAGCCTGATTCCACGATCATCCGGTGACGGACTCGCCAGCTGGGCTTTGGCACGGGAATCTTCTTGTCTGCTGCCAGGATCAAAGCTCTCCATTTGAGAGTCATCCCCGGCTGTTTGGGTTCGACAACTTCCCCATGAAGTTTTGCCAGACGCTCATCAGGTGACTTGCGACCGGCTTTTTTTCTGGGAAGAGCGCCTTCTCGCGGAGGGGCGCAGGGTCTGAGCACGCCTGGCGCTCCACATCGATCAAAGCCTGGGTAGAGGCTGCTCTGGTCCAGACCAAATCGCAACAACAACGACCAAAGCTTGTACACGGTTGGCTTGCTGATCTGTGAGCGAGCCATGGTCTCGCGGACCAGTCCCGAAACACCTTGGTGAACGACGATGCCTTCTTGAAGGTGCAGGATGTCCAGGAAAAGCCGCATTTGCTCCACACGCACCATATACAGCTTGTCTGCGGCAGAGAGGTTTGCAGGCATTTCTCCTATGCGGCGGTCGATCACCCTAGGCTGCACAGAGAATGGAATGAGATGCTCCCGTTTGTGCATCCATAGCAGCATGTCTCGGTCAAACCAAGACAGCTTTCCGACCAAGGGTTGTGGTGGTTTTTTGGGTGCCTGAAGACGTTGGCTTGTCGGCTTGGCAGGACGTCCGAGCTTCGGATGCGACGCGGCATCACCTTCTGGAAAAATCAAGGCTGCACAGGTTATGTTCTGTCGAAGGTCATCCAGCAAAACTCGGTAGACGCCTGCTTGAATCAGCTCCTTTTTTGGGGGAGGCTGGAGCACACGAAAGCAACTGTTGATCATGAATTCCATGACGACCTCCTGCAGGCCACAGGGTTCAGCTTTGTGAATTCAGTCGGGTCCAGGAGTTTTAAGGGCCTTGTGGGGCTCCATCCATGCTTGAGATCCAGCGGAATGAGCCCGTTCCACACCGCTTGCCAAAGCGCCCGCTTTGCCAATTCTTCTGAGCCGAAATGGCACTCCAGCACCGTCAGGAGATCCCGAAAGGTTCGGTGGCAGTGCTCTTTGGCCAGAGCCGCAGCAAGCCGCTGAGAGGTATGAGAAACCGGCTCGGTCTTGGTCGTCCAGGGTGAGATCTCTTCCAGTGTCTTTTTGACCTCTGGAACGTAAAGCTCTGGCGTGATCAAAATCCACTCCGCGCCGCGGGCGAGCCAGTATCTCCGTTCAATCGCGAGCAGTTGGCGTGCACGCTTGGACAACTCCGCCGTGGGCTTGACCGCAACCGCAAGCATTGACTTTGGGCTGGGTGCCTTTGGGTTGTGTGCGTGATTCAGCGCAACCAACAAGTCGGTTGTCTGGATCCACTCGCAGGATGCACCTGCGCCGTGGGTTTTTGGGTGCCGATATCCCAGTTCCTTAGCGATCTCTCTGGTTCCGGGATACTGCTTCAGCGGGTTACCGAACCCGTAGTCGAGCAGAGGATGGACCGAGGCATCGACCGACAGTGGGTACTGTTCACGGCAGTCCTCGACGCCGGCCATCATGGTGATGAAATGAAAGCAAGTCTGCTCCATGTCGCTCAGCAAGTGGTCTTGCCTGCTGCGAAAGATGTGCCAGTGACTTCTCCCGCTACTGGATGGGTCACCTCTCGAGACCTGGTGCCATGGGATGTATTCCTGACCGGTTCCAGTCCCTCTCTCTTGGCGCAAGAACCTGTCCAGCACCGCTGGTGAAAACCGCTTTGTAGTTCGCATGTTGCCCTCGTCTATATCAGTAAGAAGAGGGGATTGACGAAAGCGCAGGCGCAGCCATACACTTGGCTCGTCCTGTCAAGACATGCCTCGTATCCCCGGGGTAAATGGCGGCGAACTGGGTGCAACCAGTTCGCCGTTTTTCTTTGTGTGTTCTTAGCTCATAGGGGACCTTTCTCGTGGTTCGCCTTACGGGAGTCGGTACGAGATATGTTGGTGGGCTTAAGCAGTTCCGTGATCAGACGCACGGTCTGCTCGGACAACGTGTGGGACTGAAGGACCAGCTCGGCCACAAGACGATTTGGTTCGGGCAAGTACACGTTCAGCCCTCGCTCCGGTTCGATCAAGGCGGCGGCCATTGCAAGTCGCTGGACCTCGGCTCGTGTCAGGCCAAGCCCGGTCGTCAGTCGATCGAAAGTTGTGCGAGAGGGTGGTGGACATCTGCCTCTCTCGAGGTCACAAATTCGAGACACGGACAGCTTGGCCCTAGATGAAAGCGCCTGCTGTGTCAGGCCATTTCGTTGGCGCAGGCATCTGAGAATGTGCCCAAAGCTCCGGCCCGTCAGGGACAGCTGAGACTCTTTGTGCGCGTTCATGAACTTCGTGTGTTTGCTTTAAGTTCGGGAAATGTGGCATCTTTTCGGCGTCTCCGCAAAGCAGGAGTTGCCCTCAACATTGACATGACCAATTCACGGCGGACCGATCTAGAAAGGCTGCGATCCATCGTCTGGGCTGCTGGCGTGGCTGAAGCCATGCAGATCAAGAACTTTCTTGAGCTGGAACTGGAGCTGCAGAGCCGACTTGGAAAGAAGGTCGTAGACCCCAGCGGCATTTTTCTCAAGTACTCCAAAGGAGCCGTGATGCCCTCGAAAAACCGAGGGTTGAACTGCGAGGGAAAGTGGATAGACGGGGCAGAAGCTGTCGTTCCAGGGTCGTCAGCCTGGTTCAAAACGCCACTATGGTTTCTGTTGAAGGAGAGAGGTTTTTCACCAGAAGAGCTGCTTTCTTCTGCCGAACTACTTCCTCAAGAGATCGCGTCGAGACTCCGTCATGAACACAGTGGAACTGCTGCGACCCGCTTGCGAAGAATGCGGGAGACAGTCATCGTTGACATGCTCGGTACATCGACATGTTGGAGTCTGGGTGGCTTGGTCTGCGTAGCCCGCATTGCACAGTTGCAAGCCCATCCGTACTGCGCACGAGATGCATTGATTGCCAGCACCTGGCTATTGCAGCGGCATGCAGAACAACTTCCTCTCAACTCGCTGTTGGTGCCACCACTGCAGGAGCTGTCACGAGTGCTTGCAGCGCGCGCCATGGAGGCGATGTCGATTGATGGCCATGTGGCAACCCCAAAAGATGTGGGTCGGCACTTAGATGGCTGGAGTCAGAGACTCGAATTTTGGCAACAGGCCAGACTGTGCGAGCACGAGTAGGAGCGCCACACATAAAACGTCGCGTCACTTAAGTCGTATTTGCGGCATATCTCTTTGATCGCCATGCCGGCCTCGGCGGGGCTGCATCAAAGCCATCCACGGACTGAAGGAGTATCAGGTGGACGAAATGAAAATCTGGACAGGTTGGGCTGATATATCAGCCACTGGTGAGGGGAGAACCATATGTTCAATGATCGCTATGGCTCAGGATGAGGCAGGCTTTCGAACTCGTGTTCGAGAGGCGCTGGGTGCGTATGTCGAGAAAGGATTTGATGTAAGCCAGGGCATGGTGAGAAACGGAGTCACTGAGGCTCTATGGGCGCCAGCAGCCCTAGAGCACATCGAGGCGAACCAATCGACAGGCAATATCTCCGCTCATGCGTGTCTGCACTTCAACTTCAGCTGATCAGATGCTCCCACCAGAGAGGGTGGGTTACCTGGGTAACCGATAATGATTTGAGTCTACAGAGGCCAAGCCCGAGACACACTCCATTTCGATTTGCGCCCAGAGGGTTGGTTGGCGAACACGTCCTCAATTACCTGGTGTCCATGAGCGGTTCAAACTTGCACATTGACTTGGATGATCACATTCAAGAGCACAAAGAATTCGAGTTGCTCGACATCCAGAGGAGCGCCGCTGTCAGCAGGTGGCTAAGGAAACTCCTGACAGAACCTCAGGACGCGGCACCAAGAAAAACGAAAAGACCTCGCAGCGCCACGAGAACGGCTTGACTCAAATACTGAGGCTGTACAAGAGTTCGAGATCTGACGATGTGACATTACCCCGCGAATCCGGACCTGACGGATTCCAGGTAGCCGATCGCGTCTTCGGCGCGGTCTACTCCCACGAGCTGAATCAACGTCTTGTGACGGAATGCGGGGATTGGCTCGTTCTTGATCAGGAAAACCGCTCGCGGGAGGTCCTCATGATCTTCGGACGCAGCGGAGAGCAAGCGCATCAGATCGCGCAGGGTGACCTGCAGTTTCGGGGACTCGGGGTGAGTTCGAAGAGTGTTTCGATGCACACCTGCCAGGGCGGCCAGTTCTTGCTGCTGCAGCTCAAAAATTTCAGCGACTGCTGCAGCAGATAGGCGCGTTGTGCCGGCTTCGCGCGCGCCCTCCAGAATGTCGAAAAAAGCCAGGGCACTCATTTTTGACCTCCACCAATCTGATGCCTGATGCACATAGTACGCATATTTCACGCATAGTGCACATCTGGAATTCAGTGCCAGGGAAGATCAGAAGAGCGAGCAAACCCCAACAAAAATTCAGTCGCTCGACGCTCGCGAGCTCGCGCGGCTTGCGGCCTGTTTGGACATTGAATGTCTGCTTCACCGTTTGAGCAGCGACTGCTCCTGGCACGAGGCCCCAAGTGGGGCGATTCGGTTCAGCCGTAGAACGACTGCAGTCAAGAAGGCTCAAGGCGCCCGAGAAGCAGGCGGAGCCCGACCCGTTCTGAGCAGGCGCAGCAATGGGTAGGCTTCTACGGGAGGGTGCCATGCGCATCTTGCCCATCGCCGTCAACACAACATGAAGGAGATCACCAAACAAGGAAAGCTCCTTCGCTTATCCACTGCCAACCCTCTCAATGCCGGCTTCAGTCTGTGACTCAATATTCTGTCGGCACAGTAGCTCAGGTTTGGATCGCCGCCGACAATCAAGGTCCCTTCATAGGGCGGAGATCAAGTCATTTGTGGGAACGGTGCATGTCCGAAAATGAGATCCCTTCACAAGCGAAAAAACCGGCTTGCGCCGGCTTTTCCCCCCATCCGCGCAACAGTCAAGCTGAAACAGCAGATGGGTAAGTTGTTGTGCTCGATTCTAGTGTGTGGAAGGCAGTGGTGCAACACTCGAACGGCTTGACTCGAACACCTAGGTTGGACAGGAGATCCAGATATGACGACGCCAGTCGAGAGAACAAGGGCACTGCGATTTGCCGGGGAGGTATTGCGTGAACTCCTGGCACGCGAAGATGTTCCTGCAGATGTCAAACAGCAAGTTAGAGTCACGTTGCGCCACTATCCCGACGCCCCAACCATCAAAGAGATGGCGCATGAATCAGCTTCGTCCCCCACTCCGTTCCATGGGTATCTTGCTCCAGAAGACAGCGCTTGAAGCACACTGAGAAAGCTGCTTTCTAGACTCACTGGCGCCCATTTCTACGGGCTGAAATCCTCTTACGATTGCCACCGTTGAAACAGCTCCCGGTTCGGATCACGTCTGTCTGTCCGGCTGGGAGGCAAAGGACTTCGGCCCCGTGTTCAAGACACTTTACATCCATGAACCTGTTGACACTGGAACACTTCTCGGGCTGCGTGAACGAGCCCTTTGCCACCCAACTGGACGGCGTGTCGCTGGAGTTCGTTCTGGTCGAGGCCAGAGCCATCGAAACAAAAGCCCACAACACCGTCCGGCGGCCGTTTTCTTTGCTGTTTCGGAACTCGGCGGCGGTGTTGTTTCCTCAGAAGATCTACCCCATGCACCACGCCCGGGTCGGTGAGGTGGGCATCTTTCTCGTTCCCATCGCGTACGAGAAAGCCGGGTTTCTCTACCAAGCGGTGTTCAACTGAGTTTGCGAAGTGGGGCATTGAACACCCCGCCTACGGCAAAGGCGGCGAAGGTGAATCAGGAGATTTACTCCATCGACGAGAGCTTCATTGGCCTGCAGGGGGTGCGCGGTGAACTGGTGGGCCGGTCACACAAAATCCGCAGCCGCATTCTGCAATGGACGGGCATCCCCACCTGCATCGGTATTGCCCCAGACCAAGACCCTGGCCAAGCTGGCGAACCACATCGGCAAGACCGCGGAGCGCAAGCCCGGCAGCTACCCGCAAGAACTCGCGCAGATCTGCAATCTCGCTGCCTTGCCAGCCCAGGACCTGGATGATGTGCTCGCTGCCACCGGCGTGGGGGAGGTCTGGGGTGTGGGGCCCCGCATCGCCAAACAGTTGCAGGACGGTGGCATCAAGACCGTGCTGGACCTCACCCGCATGGACCCGGCCACCGCTCGCCGAGGCTGGAGTGTCACGCTGGAGAAAACCGTTCGCGAATTGCAGGGCATGCCTTGCATCGAGCTGGACGATGCGCCGGAGCCCAAACAGCAGATCGCCTGTACCCGTTCCTTCGGAAAGCCCATGCACGAGCTGAGACCGCTGGTTGAAGCCGTGACCGAGTTTTCTGGTCGGGCAGCCGAGAAGCTGCGCAAGCAGCGCACCCTGGCGACCGAGATGCTGGTTTTCATGCACACCTCACCGCACCGCCCAGGGGCGCAATGCTCACGAAGCGTGGTGGTGCCGCTGCGAAGACCCACAGACGACACCCTGGCGCTGGCCCAGGCTGCTGCGGATGGCATGCGCTACATGTACGTGCCGGGCTATCGATTCATCAAGGCTGGGGTGATGCTGATGGACCTGCAACCGGCGGGCATCCTACAGCGGGAGCTGGATCTTGAACCTGTGGAGCGTGAAGACAAGAGCACACCACGCGACAGTTCCAGGTTGATGACGGCGATGGATGCCATCAACGGGCGCTACGGCAAGGGAACGGTGCACACGGCAGCCACGGGGCAGGCGGGGCCTAAACGGGAGTGGGGGATGAAGCAGGAGCGACTCACCCCGCAGTACACGAAGAGGCTGGAGGATGTGCCGGTGGTAAGGGCGTGAAGCTGGATTTGGTTAGAGTGGGGGCGACATGAATTCAACTCGAAGACAGAACCCCATCCATAGGTCAGTCACAGGCAGCAAGAACGGGCCGTCGCTGTCTGACCAGCGTTATCAGGACCTGCTCAAAAGCGCCAGCGCGTTCTTCACGTCAGCAGAGGAGTCGACCGAGGAGCGCAGGCAAACCGTGATCGATGAAATCAAAGAGCAGATGTGCCGACACGGAGTGACCATTGATGACCTACTTTCGTAGCGGCTGCTGGGTTGCGGGACTCCATCCAAAGGGGTGTGGTCCACAGTGGAGTTGGACGCGAAGGCTCGACCTCGCGCTCAACAGGTCCGCCTTGCTCCCATCCTTGGTTTGAAATGAATGAATCAGAGCCGACGAACTCATTCACGCGACCCATATTTATCAAAATCTACACCCGTATAACAAGGTCCTGACATACAGGCGTATACGTTGATAGATATTGATAGATATTCACCAAGGTATATGCGTTTGACGGATTGCCAGGGTGGTCAACGGAATACTTGGCATCCGCACTTGGGCGAAGTCCAACAGGTCGCGGTGCGCTGAAGACACCCACACGGCTGGGTGGTCTCGCTTGGGTAAAACATTTGGCTCGCGGACAATCGAGGATCGGTGAATACTCGCCCCCCCTTTGCAATTGGGGAGGTAGTCATCCACGAAGGCTTCCGGCTGCAGGTCGAACAACGACTGCGCATTGGGACTGACGGCCCAAAAGCGGAAAAACCGGCTTGCGCCGGCTTTCCCCCCACCCGAGCAACAGTCATGGACTGGTCGCCGCGCAGTACTCCAGTGCCACACCAGGCGCGTAGGCCGCCAGCACGGCCGCACTGGCACTTTGCTGGCTGGAGAGTGTCGGTACCTCCACCAGCACACACCGGCTGACGCTGCGGGTGGCGCCTTGCAGCTGGTTCATGTTCATGAAGGCCAGCGCCGATTCCAGCGGTGAAAGACTGGGGTTGTAGGCTGCGTTTTCGGCGTTCCGACCCGCATAGATGCTGCCGTCATTCAGTTGCACCGCAATGCCCGCGTAACCGTATGCGGTGTCGGTGGGGTAAGGGGCGTAGCAACCCTGCGCTGCTGCGAGCGCGGCCGCAATGACCGGGTCGCTGGGCGCACCGCCAGGCAAACTCACCGCGTGCGTGCACAGCTTGGGGTCCATCAGTCCACCGGTGATGCCCAGGTCACTCGGCCCGAAGGCATCGGGCAAAAAGGTGGTGAGCGGTGTCATCGTGTACGCGTAGGGTTTGTTCGGGTCGGCCGGTACCGGCGGCAGCAGGATGTTGAGCTGCTGGGCGGACACCAGTTCGTACAGGAACTGACGGCAATACCCGCACGGCGCGGCACTGATCGCCAAGGCCTGCAGACCCGCTTCGCCATGGAGCCAGGCGTTGTTGGTGGCGGCCTGCTCGGCATGCACCGTGAAGCTCAGGGCGACATCGCTGAACTCGAAGTTCGCGCCCAGATACAAGCTGGCCCAGCCTGTGCCCGGGACGGGCATACCGGCCGCTACGGCCCCGACCTGATAGTGCGAGACAGGCACCACTGCGTAGGTCTGTGCCAACGGCAACAGCTGCATCATCAGGGTCCCAATTTCTGCCTGCGCGCCGAGTTTGCCCAGAATGCTGCCCACCTGGTTGGCCGACAGGAAGCCCCCCTGATCCCACATCGCATCGATGTCCGATCGGATGTCGGTAGGCAGGGTGTTGATGGCTGCGATCCAGGCGGAGTTGCGTTGAGAAGTGCTGGCCATGTTGTCTCCAAAGTGTGTGAACGAAACCCATCCCCGAGTGCCGCCTTAAGGCATGGCACCACCGACCTGAACGTATCAAGGACGGCAACCGGTCAGACGTGGCTCCCTGTCAGGATTGCCAAGTCGGTGCGTTGTGGGTTCATGGCGGCACCAGCATTGCCTACGCTTGATTGCGGGCAAAGGCCGGTTCTGGGATGACGGGTTTGTGATGGACTTCACTTGAGCAAATGAGCACAGGCCCTTGCCTGGTTCAATCCCAAACCTTGTTGCTCCATGGTGTCGATGTGTCTGTAGATAACCAGGCGGAAAAGCACCGCATGGGCTTTCACGCACCCCTTCCCCGCGTATCGGAGTAGCGATCAACAGAAGTCCAATATACGGAACATATTTCAAACGACTTGGTAGTAAATGTGCATTTGATTCACATTACCTGTCATCGAAAGTCCGAATATTGGAATCATGTCTGAAAAAATCGAAGTAGCGCGATACCCGATGCAGATCGGTGGAAAGGCGCACAACCCGTGCGGTGGAGAGTGGATTGGCTCGCTGAATCCGGCAACTGAAGAAGTCTGGGCGATGATCCCCCGCGGAAGCGTGGAGGATGCCGAAGTGGCAGCAGTGGCCGCGCATGAGGCGCTGCGCGGTGCATGGGCGAAGCTGACGCCCACCCAACGCGGCGCCTTGATGTTCCGCCTTGCGGACTTGCTGGAACGGGACGCGGAGCTGCTCTCGCAACTGGACGCGCGCGACAATGGCAAGCCCATATCTGAGCTGCGCAAGCAATATGCCTACCTTCCTCAGCATTGGCGTTACTTTGGGGGATTGGTCGACAAGATCGAGGCCGAAGTCATCCCGGTCGACCGCAATGGAGTGTTCAATTTCACGCGCCACGAGCCTGTGGGCGTGGTCCTCGCCATCACCCCCTGGAATTCCCCGCTTGCTATCGCATCCTGGAAGATCGCCCCCGCCCTTGCTGCAGGCTGCACGACCATCGTCAAGCCGTCTGAGCATGCGTCGATTTCCACGCTGCACTTTGCCAAGCTGGTGACTGAGTCCGGGTTTCCGGCCGGCGTGGTGAATGTGGTGACTGGCTACGGGCACGAGGTCGGCGAGGCACTGGTTGCTCACGCAAAGGTCGCGAAAGTCACCTTTACTGGGGGGGAGGCTGGCGGGCGCGCTGTCTCGACCCTCGCTGCGAAGCACCTCAAACCCACGGTGATGGAGCTTGGCGGGAAGTCGCCGGTCATCGTTTTCGACGATGCAGACCTCGACCGAGCGGTTCCAACGGTTGCCGCTGGCATCTTTTCTTCCAGCGGTCAGTCCTGTGTCGCAGGTTCGCGGCTCCTGCTGCAGGCTGGCATTTACGACGAGTTCGTCCGACGTCTCATCGATCGGGCTCGCGCCATCGTCGTCGGCGATCCTCTTTCAGCAGAGACGGCGATGGGGCCGATCACGACCCGCGCCCAGTTCGAAATGATCCAGTCACACCTGTTCGATGCGCACGAACAGGGGGCGGTCTGCGCGTTCAAAGGTGAACTCTCTTCGAGTTGTCCGTCCGGCGGCTTGTTTGTGCCGCCCTCGATTTTCACCGGAGTCAGCCCCTCGATGCGAGTGTGGCGGGAGGAGGTCTTCGGGCCCGTGCTTGCCGTGATGCGCTTCGAGACCGAGGCCGAAGCGGTCGCAATCGCCAACGATTCCCCCTTCGGGTTGGCGGCCGGATTGTGGACTCGCGATCTGGACCGCGCGCTGCGGCTGCACAAGGAGCTTGAGGCAGGGACGGTCTGGATCAACAGTTACCGCGGGGTGAGCAGCATGACCCCGCTGGGCGGCTTCAAGAGGTCCGGCTTCGGTCGCGAGAACGGACAGGAGGCCGTCCGCGAGTTCCTGCAAACCAAGAGCGTATGGATGGAGTACCAATGAACGACACAACCCAGCTCCGAGGCGCATCCATCCTGAACGCCCTCAAGGGCGCAGGGATCGAGTACGTCATTTCTGTTCCCGACCTGACAACCTCGGAGGGTGTCTTGCGCCCGCTCGCCAAGGACACGCATCTCAAGCTTGTCCGGGTATGCCGCGAAGAGGAAGCCATTGGCATCTGTGCCGGGCTATTGGCGGGCGGAAAACGCGCGGCCATTTTGATTCAGTACACGGGATTCATGGCGTCCATGAATGCGATACGCGCTATCGCTATGGAGTACCGCCAGCCGATCTGCATGTTGGTGGGCCTGCTGTTCGCGGACACGCCGGAGGATCCGAGGCAATCCGTCAATTACGGCGTCAACCGAATGATCCCGTTGATCGAAGCGCTGGGTATGCCCTATCGGTTGGCAAGGAACGACGACGAAGCCGCCGCTATCGCGCCGGCCCTCACGCAAGCTTTCGAACGCAATGAACCCCTCACTGTGCTCATTACCCGCTATCCCAGTGCCTAAGCCATGAAACGTGACGCCTGCTTTCGGCTGCTTGCCGACCTCCTGCCCCACGACATCGTGGTATCCACCTACTCGTCCGCCTTTGAGTGGCTCACGATTCGTCCCCACCCTCTGAACTACGTGGCCGTGGGCGCGATGGGCCTGGCCTCCTCCCATGCACTCGGCCTGGCTTTGGCCATGCCAGAGCGGCGCATCGTGGTGCTGGACGGAGACGGTAGCTTGCTGATGAACCTCGGAACGTTGGTCACCATTGCCGCGGCCGCGCCGAAGAACCTCATCCACTTTGTCTCGCGCAACGGAAGCTACGAGGCCAACGGTGGGCACCCCATCCCGGCACAAGGCGTTCTCGATTTCGCCGGGATCGCGCGCAACGCGGGATACCGCCATACCGAATCGTTCTCTGCGCTACCTGCCTTTGCAGCCAGGGCCCAGGGGCTGCTAAGCGCGCCCGGTCCGACGTTCGTCGAGCTTCATCTCGAAGCGGGTGATACCTCACCCGCGCCTGACTATGAGCACATTCACGGAGAGCGCGCACGTCGTGAATTTGCTCTGGCCTTAGCGAATAAGTGACCAGCCTCTGGTTGGTCAGAACAATAAAGGAGACAAGCATGAACTCACCCATGGGAGCCAACGCGGCGTCCCCACCCCCACCCCTGCTGGAGGTGCGACAGGTCAGCGTGCGCTTCGGCGGCGTGCAGGCACTTGCCGACGTGAGCCTGGCGCTGCAACCAGGCGAAATCTGCGGCCTGATTGGCCCGAACGGTGCCGGGAAGACCACGCTGTTCAACTGCATCACGCGCCTGTATGACGTCACAGGCGGAAGCATCATGTTCGAGGGCCGGTCCCTTGATGCACTCCGTCCGCGCCAGGTGATCGCGGCTGGCATCGCACGTACTTTCCAGAACGTCGGCCTTTACCCTGGCATGACGGTGCTGGAGAACGTGATGCTGGGCGCACACCACCACGCCCGCCAGGGTCTGTTCACCAGCCTGTGCCAGCCGCGTCGCACGGTGCGCGCCGAGCGGGAGCTGGCCGAGCGCTGTCATGCCATCTTGACCGAACTGGACCTGCAGATGCATTCGGCGGAGCCTGCCGGCTCCTTGCCGTATCCCACCCAGAAGCGCGTGGAGATCGCGCGGGCGCTCGCCTCTGAACCGCGCCTGCTGTTGCTGGACGAACCGGCCGGCGGCCTGACGCATGGCGAAGTTACGCAATTCGGCGAACTGGTGCGGCGCATCTGCGCGAGCCACCGCCTCACCGTGCTGCTGGTGGAGCACCACATGGGGCTGGTGATGAACTTGTGTCAGCGGCTCGTCGTCATGAACCTGGGGCGCAACCTGGCCCAGGGCGACCCGGCGAGCGTGCGCGCCAATCCGGACGTGGTGGCAGCGTATCTCGGGAGATCGGCATGAGCCTGCTCCAGGTTCGCGGACTGCACGCGGGCTACGGCGCCACGCAAGTGCTGCGCGGTATCAGCCTCGAAGTGCATGCCGGTGAGATCGTTGCACTGCTCGGCGCCAACGGCGCCGGCAAGACCACCACCCTGCGCGCACTGTCCGGCTTGCTTGCGGCGCGCGGCCAAGTGCTGTTCGACGGTATCGACCTTGGCACCGTCCACCCGGCGCGCCGCGTCGCGCTTGGCCTGGCTCACGTGCCCCAAGGGCGCGGCACCTTCGGCGACTTCACTGTCGAAGAAAACCTGGCGCTGGGTGCCTACACCGTGGCATCACACCGCCAGATCGCCGCCGACATGGCGCGCTGGTTCGAGGTCTTCCCTCGGCTACACGAGCGGCGGCGGCAGCGCGCCGCCTTGCTGAGCGGTGGCGAGCAGCAGATGCTGGCGATTGCCCGCGCCCTGATGTCGAGGCCGCGTCTGCTGATGTGCGACGAACCTTCACTCGGCCTGGCGCCCGCCATCACGCAGGAAATGTTCCGGGTGTTCGAACGCATCAACAGTGAATACGGAACGACGCTGGTCATCGTGGAGCAAAACGCCGACCTCACGCTGCGGCTGGCGCAGCGTGCCTACGTGATTGAAACCGGCGAGATCACGCTGGAGGGCAGCAGCGACGAGTTGCTGCTCTCTCCTGCCATCCAGCAGTCCTATCTTGGAGCCTGACATGCAATTACTCATGCAACAGATCGTCGACGGCCTGGCCGCCGGCGCCATCTACGCAGCACTCGCGCTTGCGCTGGTGCTGATCTTCGGTGCCACGCGCATCGTCAACTTCGGACAGAGCGAGATCGCGACCTTCTGCGCCTTCTTGGCCTGGCAGCTGTGCGAATTGGGTGTGGCCGTCCCGCTGGCCCTGGCGGTTTCAGCGGTGCTGGCGTTCGTGCTCGGCGCTGCGGTGTTCCAACTGGTGGTGCGTCCGGTGTCGCGCGCCTCGGTGGAAACCGTGGTGGTGATCACGCTCGGCCTGTTCCTCTCGTTCCAGGCGCTTTGCCTGTGGCTGTGGGGGGCCGACCAGCGAACCTTTCCCGCGTTGTTTCCGGCCGGTGGCTGGACCCTGGCTGGTGTGCGCCTGACCGCATACAACCTGGGTGTGCTGGGCGTTCTGTGCGCCTTGGCGCTGTCGCTCGCGGCCTTGTTCCGCTTCACCCGCCTGGGTCTCGGGCTGCGCGCCGCGGCGGCCGATGCCGACAAAAGCACGATCGTCGGCATCCGGGTGGAGTTGATGCTGATGCTCGGCTGGGGGCTGGCCAGCGTGGTCGGTTTCGTCGCGGCCGTGCTCGTCGCGCCGCGCCTGTTCCTGAGCCCCATCATGATGGCTCCGGTGCTGGTGTATGCACTGGCGGCCGCCACGCTCGGCGGCTGGACCAGCGCGATCGGCGCCGTGGTGGGTGGGCTCTTGATTGGGGTCGCCGAGAGTGTGGGCGCGACCTTTTTGCCCTTCATCGGATCGGAGCTGCGCCTGCTGATCCCGCTGGCGCTCACGCTGGCGGTGCTGCTGCTGCGACCGCAAGGACTGTTCGGTCAGACGATGGCGGTGCGGGTATGAACGCCTTGCGACCTGCTTCTACCGCGCGCGTCGATCCATCGCGATTCACTCGCTTCGCCTTGGCCCGGTACGTCGGGTATGCCCCGCTCGCGCTGCTCCTCCTTGTGGCGGTGTTGATCCCAATGCTGCTGCCGAACTTCTTGGTCTTGCAAGTCAGCACGGCGCTGACCTTCGCGCTCGCCATCCTCGGTCTCAACCTGCTGCTCGGTTTCGCGGGCCAAGTGTGCCTGGCCCAAGGCGCGCTGTTTGCCTGCGGCGCCTACACCACGGCCATCTTGGTGGCGCAGGCAGGCTGGCCGGCGCTCGCGACACTGCCTGTGGCCGCCGCCGTCACCGCCTTGATCGGTGTCCTGATCGGCCTACCGGCGCTGCGACTGGGCGGGCTGCAGCTGGCCATCGTCACTTTCGGCGTCGCGGTGCTCACGCCGCAACTGATCCTGAAGTTCGACCGCCTTACCCGCGGCGTCACCGGCATCACCTTCGATCCACCCGCGCCGCCTGCCTGGCTGCCGGTAGGACCCGACCTGTGGCTGTACGCACTGTGCGCGATTGCTACCGCCGTGTGTGCCGTGCTTGCACTGCGCATGACGCGCGGCGACAGCGGCCGCGCGCTGCAGGCGCTGCGCGACAACCCGCTGGTCGCCACCTCACTCGGGGTGGACCTGGTTCGGGCGCGACTGGCCGCTTTTGCCGTCAGCTCCGCCTTCGCCGGACTGGGCGGTGGGTTGTTCGCCATTCTCAACGGCTACGTGAGCCCGCAGTCCTTCCTGGCCGGGCGCTCGATCGAGATCCTGATCGGCGCCATCGTGGGCGGCATCGGCAGCGTCAGTGGCGCTTTCCTCGGCGCCTTCTTCGTGGTGTTCGTGCCGGAATGGACCGCCGAACTCAGCCCGGCTTTGGGGGGGCTGATCTACGGCGTTTGCTTGATCGTGATGATGCTGGTTGCCCGCGATGGCTTGGTTGGCCTGGCACAGCGCATTGCGCCCACCCTGTTCTCACTCGCCCGCAAGGGTCTTCCCACCCGGTCGGCGGCTACGGCCCCGGCTCCCAACCACAAACAGGAGACATCCCCATGACCGCTCTTTCCCATATGCATCGCCGCAGCGCTCTGCGCATTGTTGCTGCCGTGTTCAGTCTGGCCGCTGCCGCGGCGCAGGCAGCCGACCCCGGCATCACCGACAAGACCATCCGCATCGGCATCTCGGCACCGCTGACCGGCCCGGTAGCCAGTGTTGGCGCCGTATCGGAAGGCATACGCACCAAAGTGGCTGCGGTCAATGCCGCCGGTGGCGTCAAGATGGGCGACGGTATGACGCGCACCATCGAACTGGTGATTCAGGACGATGCGATCGATCCGCAGCGCACGCTGACGAACGTGCGCAAGATGGTTGAGCAGACCGAGGTGTTCGCATTGGTGGGGGTGTCCGGCACGCCGAACAACCAGGCGATTGGTCGTTACGTCGAACAGCGCAAGGTGCCCAACCTCTTCATGTATTCGGGCGTGCAGGAGCTCGCCGAAGGCCCCAACTGGATGATCGGTCTGGTGCCCTCGTTCACCACCGAAGCGGCGGTGTTCGCCGAGTACCTGAAAGCAAACAAACCGGACGCCAAGGTGGCACTGCTGTTCCTCAACACCGAGACCGGTCAGACCTTCAAGGAAGCCTTCACCCATGCACTGAAAGGTTCGCGCCTGCAGATCGCGGCTGAACAGGCGGTGACGCCGGTCGATCCCACCATCGACACCCAAATGAGCAACCTCAAGGCGTCAGGGGCCGACACGCTGGTCATCATCGCCCCGCCGCGCCAGGGCGCACAGGCGGTGAAGTTTGCCGCAGAGAGCGGTTGGAAGCCGGTGACGCTGCTTTCGTACATCGCCTCCTCGGTCGCCGCTCTCAAGCCTGCGGGTCTTGCCAATGCCAAGGGGCTGGTCACCAGCCAGTTCGTGAAGCAGGTGGAGGCATCCGCTTTTGCCGACGACGCCGGCATCAAACGCTATCTGGCGGACCACGCGGCGACCAAGCCGCGCTTTGACAGGACCGACTCGCAAGGACAAGTTGGCTACCTGACGGGCGAAGCGTTGATGCGCGTCCTGGAGCTGATGCGCCAACCGACGCGACAGGCCATGCTGGACGCCGCGCGCAACTTGGACAAGGTTGAACTGGGCATGTTGCTGCCAGGCATCACGCTGAGCACGCGCGCGGGTGGCGACCCCTATCCCATCGAGAGCCTGCAGCTGATGCGCTTTGACGGCGAGACCTACCAACCGCTGGGCAAGCTGGTGTCGTTCGAGGGTCGTACACCCAAGCACTGAACATGGCCAAACCTTTCACGCGCCGCCACTGGCTGCAAAGCCTGGCGGCACTGGGATCCTTCTCCGTGGCACCGGCGTTGAGGGCAGCGGACGACGCGGGCAACACGGTCCGGATCGGGCGCGTGTTGCCGCACAGCGTACCGGCGTTCGCCAGCATGGCTCGGCAGCGCACGCAAGGCGCCGACGCCTGCATGGCGCACGCCAACGCCAGCGGGGGCATTCACGGCCAGCGCATCGTCGTCCTTGATCGCGACGACGGCTACGACGCTACACGGGCTGCGCGCGAGACACAATCTCTGTTGGCGCAGGAAGGCGTGTTCGCCCTGCTCGGCGCTTTCGGCACGCCAACCGTGCCGGCTGTGATCGAAGTGGCCGAACGCATGGGCGCGCCGCTGGTGGGTGCCGCCAGCATCGCCAACGACGCGCGCCATCCGCCGCGCCGCTGGATATTCCCGGTGCGTGTCTCCGCCGTCGAGGAGGCCACTGCCTCCGTGCGGCATCAGGTGACGCTGGGCGCGCAGCGTTTCCTGGTGTTGGCGAGTCGCGAGGCCTATGGCCCGTCCGGCGCAGCGGCGTACACCAGCGCATTGCGGCGGGCGGGCCGGACGTTCAGTGAACTGGCGTTTGAAAAGGGCGACGATGCGAAACGGGTGGCGACGCAGCTGCTGCAGACCCGGCCCGAGGTCATCTTCATCTCGGTGTTGCCCAAGCCCTTCGCTGGCGTGCTGCGCGCCTACCGTGAGGGTGGCGGCGCGGCCCGCATCTTCGGCCTCTCGGTCATGCGAGTTGAAGACCTGCGGGCCGAGCTCGGTCCGCAGGCTGTCGGCATAGGGCTATCGCAACCGGTGCCTGCGCCCACCAGCCCAACGTCGGCGCTTGCCGGCCAATACCGAGCACATTTGGCACACCTCGATCCTGCGGCGCAGCCTTCGTTTCATGGGCTGGAAGGCTATCTGGAGGCTCGCGTACTGGTGGAAGGTCTGCGGCGCGCCGGACCACGCGCCACGCGCGAGCAACTGGTGCGCGCGTTGGAGTCGTTCCGGCCGCTCGATCTGGATGGACTGCTGGTGCGCTACGGTGCAGGCGATCGCACGGGCAGCACCTTTACAGAGCTGGTGATGCTGGGCTCGGGCGCGTCCATCGTGCGCTAGGGGCCTGCGCGGCAGAAAGCATCGAAGCGAAACACGCGAAAACCGAGCATCGAACGGTGTGACCGAGAAGCCCAAGGCAGGCCCTTGGCAAGCGAGGTCGTACGGTGCGAGACCGGTTTCTCGCGGGTTGTAGCCGATGCGTCTTCTGCCGATGGTGCCGCTATAAGATATCAAGCTCCATGACCATTCGCGAGAGCCGTCGTGCCGCGCCTGACAAGAGAAGAAAGTCGAGCCATTACCCGAGCGAAGCTGCTGGAATCGGCGCGAATGGTGGTCGCGCGCGAGGGCTACGAGGGCGCGTCGATCGACCGTATCGCCGACGAAGCGGGCTTTAGCAAGGGTGCCTTCTATTCCAACTTCAGCAGCAAGGAAGAGATTGTCCTGGAGCTGCTGGAGACGCACTCGTCCAAGGACGTGACTGAAATCGAGGCGCTGCTTGGTGACTCGCGTGACCCCCTGCAACTGATCGAAGTCATCAGCGCCTGGTCGCTGGAGCGCTCACGCGACCCGAGCTGGGGCCTGATCGCTTTGGAGTTTTTTCGTCGCGTTCAGCTAGACAAGACTTTCGGCAAACGGCACCGCAATCTGTTCCGCGAGCAGTGGCGCGGCATGGGCGAGATACTGATGGCTTTGTTCTCGCCCGGCGCCGCGCCGGCGGACGCGGAAACGCTCGGCGGCTTGGTGATGGAACTCACGTATGGCGCCGCGTCCACCTTCAAGGCTGGGCCGACGGCGGGGGACATGGTCAAACTGGTGTTGACCAGCCTGCACAGGACGTATGGCGCAGGTGGGACCGCACGGACTGGGCGCAAAACACCGGGGCGCTCCGCGCCAGCTGCGGTGCGAAGCAAGACCTTGACACGCTGATCGCACCAGCGGCCAAGGACGCTCCTCACGCGAGCGCACGGAGGAACAGGTTGACCGTCACCTCGGCGATGTGTCGATCTGCTCGGTGACGGGTGCGGCTTCGAGGTGGGGCAGGTGCTGAACATGCGTCTGCATCAGCCAGCATCCAACCTGATCTTCGCGTCGCTGATGATCCTGCGGTACAGAGCGACTTGCTCCTTCCAGTAGCGGGTGAACTCCGCAGGCATCATTGGCTGGGCTTCAGCACCGAACTCCTGCAGCTTGGCAACCAGCTGAGGCGATTCGGACGCCTTGCGGATCTCGCCGGCCAACTTATCGACGATTGAGGCCGGGGTATTGGGCGGAGCGAACAGGCCGGTCCAGAAGGGCAGGTCGTAGCCCGGCAGCACTTCGGCCATGGCGGGCACGTGGGGAAGCACGGTACTGCGCTGTTGCGATGTGACCGCCAGCGGCCTCACCCTTCCCGCCTTGATGTGTCCCGACTGCGGCGGCACACCGTCGAACAGCATGTGAACCTGGCCGGACACCAGGTCGGGCATCACCGATGCCGTTCCTTTGTAAGGGATGTGCAGGATGTGCACTTTGGCGAGCAGTTTGAACCACTCGGCCGCCAGGTGAGTGCCTGTGCCGATACCGGCCGAGCCATAGCTGTACTTGGCCGGGTTGGCACGCAGCAGCGCTATGAATTCGCGCAGGTTGCCGGCCGGAATCGCGGGATTCACCACCATGACAAGGGGGAAGCGCGCGGCCATCGAAACGGGTGTGAGCGCGCTCACGGCGTCGAATGGCAGGTTGGGTAGCGAGGCGGCATTCACCGCTGCGGTGGTGGCCTGAAAGATCAGCGTGTGACCGTCTGGCGTTGCCCGGGCGAGCATCCCGGAAGCGATCGTGCCACCGGCACCCCCCACATTTTCAACAACGAAAGCTTGTCCCATCTGTTCGGACAGCCGCTGCGCGAACATGCGGGCCAGCAGGTCGATGCCGCCACCAGCAGTGGACGGCACGAGCAGGCGCACCGGCTTGCCTGGATAGGGGTCTTGCGCGAGAGCCACTGCGGCCGGCGCGCAGCCTGCGGCCACGATGGCATGGGTGAATTGGCGTCGCTTCATGTTGTCGGGTCCGGATTGAAGTGTTGAACGTAAGGCCCAAAAAATGGACCATTCACGTAGCTCGATCTTCACGCCTATGAAACTCCGCTGACAACACGTTGGATTTCTATTCCATTATTTGGACTTCTTGTGGACGATCGACTTGCCTGCAGCGACGCGGAAGCGCCGCACGCTGCCGGTGCCCGTGCCGCTTTCGGCGGTCGCGATCCGTTGCTCGATGTGGTTGGCGTGGTGGCGAAGCACGCGCACGATCTCCGGGATGCGAGACGGGGACAAGCGGTCGTTGATGGCCCCGATCCCGATACCCGCAATGGGCCGGCCCGCGCTGTCCCGGATCACAACGGCAACGCCGCGCACGCCCTTGAGCATGAGGCCATCACTCAGTGCGTAGCCAGCTTGCCGGGCTCGCTGCACGGCTTCCCGGATTTGCCGCAGCCCAGCGTTGGGATAGCGGACCAGGCTCTCCTTGACAACGTCCAGCACAGCCTCCGACTCATCCGGAGGCAGCGCTGCCAGCAAAGCCACCCCGGTGGCCCCCACGCCGAGAGGACGGCGAGTTCCAACTTCCACTGTGAACGCTTTCACCGGATAGGCACCGGCCAGCCGGTCGATGCAGACCGCTTCGGTGCCGCTGCGGATCGCAAGAAAGCCGGTGTCGCCGGTCTTTGCTGCGACCGCGGCCAGGTCCTCTGCGGCGAGTTCCTTGATGTCGTAGACCGTGCGGTTGGCCGACCACCCCAACACCGCCAGCTCCTGGCCCAATCGATAGCGCCGACTGTCATCCACTTGTTCGACCATCCCCTGCTGCTTCAGGGTGCCGAGGATGCGATGCACGGTCGGTTTGGTCAGGCCGGAGGTTTGCTGGAGATCCACGAGACGGCATCCTTCGGTGCCACCAGCCGCCAGGATGCGGATCAGTCCGATTGCGCGTTCGAGTGTCTGAGTACTCATTGATAGGTCCAATCTGCGGAACAACTCCGGGCATTCTGCCGCACAAGTTGTTCACACGCCAGCAATTGTCTACATACGTTTTATTAGTCCAAATAATGGACCTTCATAAAAACAAATTGATGAAGTTCACATTCCACGTAGTATTTCAATACCCGTACGAACATGGCAAATGTTGCGCACGGAAGTTCGTGCGAATCACCGCAGACGGGCGTTTCGCCATTCTCCACTTGGCGCCAAGCTGATGGCGGATCTCATTTCAATATTTTCAGGAGACAACTCATGGACCCCACCAAACGACCCGCCTTCTTCACCGAACCTGCCAGCTACCCTCGCCCGCTCCACGTTGTCGGTGTGAATGTGACGGTTCTCGCCTCTGCCAAGAAGACAGGCACATTTGAAGCCTTGCTGCAGGACGGCGTGGAAGGTAGTGGTCCGCCGCCGCACCATCACCCGTGGGACGAGTCGTTCTATGTGACGCGCGGCGAAATCGCTTTTAAGTTCGGTACCGGCGATCAGGAGCAACAGCTTGTCGCCCGAGCCGGGACGCTGGTGCACTTGCCGGCGGGCACGGTTCACTCGTTCTGTTTTGGTGAGGGTGGCGGTCAGATGTTCAACATCGGTAGCTGCGGGACGCTCGAGCCGTTGTTCGAGCATCTCGATCGCGAGATTTCGCCAACCGCACCCGACTTCAAACGCCTGGTGGACATTTCGGCCGAGCACCAATCGACGTTTCTGGTTCCGGGCGGATAGCCCACGAACGAACCGCTCGCCCTGTTGGCCGAGGGGTTTCACACCGACAAAAATCCCCACTAAATCAACACACGGATCTGAGCACGATGACGACGCAAACCCCTTCCCACGCCGCAAACTGGGGCGCCACTGTCCTGCGCGTAAGCCTGGGTCTCATGTGGATCTCCCACGCACTGGTGAAGTTGCTGGTGTTCACTTTGCCCGGCACCGCGCAGTTCTTTGCCTCCATGGGACTGCCAGGCATGCTCGCCTACCCCGTGTTCGCTGCCGAACTCCTGGGGGGGCTCGCGTTGCTGCTCGGCGTGTATGCGCGCCAGGCGGCACTGGTGTTGATCCCGCTGCTGCTGGGGGCCGCGTGGATCCATCTGCCCAATGGATGGCAACACACCAGCCCCAATGGCGGCTGGGAGTATCCCGCGTTCCTGGCTGCTGCATCGCTGGTGCAGTGGTTGGTCGGCGACGGCGCGCTTGCATGGAAACGCAGCCCGGTGCTGACGCCGGCATGAAGGGCGCTCACAGCTACCGCGTGACGCTGCAGCCGAGCGACGGCTGCAGTGCTGCCGCCATCGCTTTCACGCACAGCAACCACGATGACATCGCGAGCATCGTCGAAAGGCTGCGAGCATCGACGGGCCTGCCGGACACGCAAGCCGCGGCGCTCGGCGTTGGGTTGAAGCTGATGTCAGCGGTGGTGCTGGAGCACCGGCGCGACCCGTTGTTCAGCGGCATCCACGCGGCGCTCGGCGACTTCATACGGGCGTTGAAATCGGGACCGTGAAGCCGACCGGAGCGCAGCACACCAGTCGTCCACGTCCGCCCGGCAACACGGGTCGATGCAGGTTGCACTTGTGCCGTCCGCTGGCGCGCAGTGCATCGTGATGGCGCCGAAGTCGTCGCGACGCAGGGACTCCAGACCCACCATCGAGCCTTCACTCCAGATCATGCGGGCCCGCGCGCCGGAGCTGTGCACCGCACTCAGCCGCCCACCCCGCCTTCGAAGCCCAAGGAAGCCGCGTGCTGGCAGAGCTGCACCTCCAAGGTCCGCATGACCACCATGCGTCAGCCCCAAACACGGCGGCACGGCACGCACATTTAGATCCGACCGGGGGTTGTCTACATCCACGCGCCTGCGTGAGCACGAGAGCTTGACGTCCAACCCATGCAACATCGCCAGCACAGTGGGCACCTGAAGTGCCGCGCCGTTGTCGCCGCGCAGCACCCGCTGTAGGCGCGACCCGCTGGCCGCCTACACGCTTTCTTCGACCAGCATCGGCGCGATGCGCGCCGGGGGAATGTCCGCAAAGCGCAGCTCGTCGGCCATTCACAGGATCTGCGCACGCTCGATGCCTGTCAGGGCATGGCTTGGTGACGGGCACACCGCCGCAGGCCTGCCATCGCCGGGCATGCACCCCTGGCGGGCGGCCAGCGCTGCGGGCTGCACGCTCGGGTGCCCCCCACTCTGGGGAGCCAAGTGCAGCAGCGCTCCGGCGACATGGGTGTGGTGACGGCACCGGCAATGCGGCGGTCTCGGCCAGGGGCTTGTTCTTGTGGTGCAACGCGTTCTCCCGCTCCTTCATGCGCATGCAATCGTGCTTGGTCAGCAGTGGGGTCCAGTGGCAGGCACCGTGGCGCTCGCTCAGTCGATCAAGCTCGCGGGAGCGTCCACGCCATCACCGCCACCACAGCCACAGCGCGACCAGGATCAACGAGTCGTTGGTTGAGGCACTACTGCGGCGACCGTCGACGCGATGCGCGCAAGCGGCGACTCCAAATTCACCACCTGCGCGAATGCCCAGACTGCCCATGGGGAGGTCTGCGGCAGCACCGGTTCAGATCTAAGCGGTCCACGCCTCCAAATGGCGATGGGCGACATCGCTCCCTGCGCCCCGCTGCGCCGCGGAGGTCGTACAGCGCTCAGCGACAGGCAAGGGAAGCCTGAACTTCGGGAGCCATCCGCCCAGCCTTCAAGACAAGAGCGTGAAAGAAGGTCCAAATTTCGGACCGTTTTTATGTTCCTTTGCCAGCAATTCTGATGACTCTCAGAATTCATCCGTCACAAGGTCCATTTATTGGATCGACAAACCGAACCAACCGGAAACACCTATGTTCAAAATCTTCGACCTTCTCAATGGGTCCCGCCTGACCGCCCAGTATGCTGAGAGTTGCCTGGCGAATGGCGTGGAAGCCATTCATGTCACGCTCAACAACTTTCAGGGCATCAACCCTGTCCCCGACCTGCGCCACTCGCTGAACCAACTGGCCAATTACCGCGCGCATCTGCGCACGCTTGACGGGTTGATCAGGATGGTGGAGTCGGCCGACGACTTCGAGCGCGCACGCGCCGACAAAAAACTCGCTGTGGTTCTCGGTTACCAGAACGTCCCTGGCGTCGAGCGCGACCTGAACTTGCTGCGCCTGTTCCATGACGCTGGCGTGCGTGTGATCCAGATCGCACACAACATCCGCAACCTTTACGGTGACGGATGTGCGGAACCTGCCGATGCCGGCCTGTCGTCTTTGGGGCGCGAACTCGTCGTGACATTGAACGAACTCGGCATCGTGATCGATTTGTCGCACGTTGGAGACCGCTCGGGCGTCGAGGCGACGACGCTGTCCAAGCAGCCCGTCGCTGTCACGCACGCCAACGCGTTCACGGTCTGCCCGAACATGCGCAACAAGTCCGACGCACTTCTCGACGCGCTGAAGACAAACGGCGGCGTCATTGGGCTCACCTATCTGCCGCCTTTGGTTCGGATGCCGAAGGAGGGTGCGCCCACGACCAAGGACGTCATCGCCCATATCGCCTATTGCGTCAAGCGCATCGGCGCTGAGCATGTGGGCATTGGCTCGGACTTCATCACCGACCAGCCTGCGGAGCGGTATCAGGAGTTCCTGCGCAAGCCTGAGGTGTACGGTACCTGGCCCTGGCGCTTTCCTGTGGACAGCCTGCAGCAACAGCAGGAGCTGCTCGAATCCCTGCTCACTCAGGACTTGACCCGGACCCAGGTCGAAGGCATCGCGCAAGGTAACTTCATGCGCGTATTCAAAACCGTCCTGTCATGACAAACCAAGGAGACGACATGACCAAGCAACCCCTGGGAAAGATTCCGCGCGAAGCAGTTCTGCAACTGAGCATCCCGCGCTACGACCGGGACATCATCGACGGCTTCCATCAACTGGAAGACCTCACCGGCACGGTCTCCGACGCGCTGGACGAGCTGGGTATCGACACCGTGGTACCCGGCTGCAAGCTGCCGCCCAATTTCTCCTCCGCCAGAATCGTGGGGCCTGCCCTCACGCTTCGCAATGTCGAGCAGCGGGACAACGCCTACCGCGGTGCAAAGGAGCGGGTCTCGAAGATGGCGGAGATCGAAGCACACAACCTGGCCGAGCCGGGCGACGTCCTGGTGATCGAGGGCGTGGTGGGCATTTCCAACATGGGCGGCCTCTCCGTCACCATCGGACAACGCCAGGGCGAGGTTGGCGCCATCATCGACGGCAGCATCCGGGACGTCCAGCACGCACGCGAGCACCAGTTCCCCATCTGGTCGCGTGGGCCCAGTTCGATCACTGGCAAGTGGCGCCTGGAGACCGTGGCCATCAACGGAACCGTGACGATTCTTGGGGTTCAGGTGCGGCCTGGTGACCTGGTGGTGGCCGACGAGGGCGCCGTCTGCTTCATCCCACGGGATGTAGTGCAAGCGGTACTCCGGCGCGCCCACGAAATCGCGGCCGGCGAGGCCAGGCGGTACGCCGACATTCGCGCAGGTGTGCCGGTGCCCGAGCTGGCCCAGCGCACCCACGTCTACAAGTTCAACCCGCAACAATGAAGAGCACCGACAGCATGTCCGATGTCACAGGCGTGGCGGAGCTGCCGCTGGTGGACACGCACGCCCATATCTATACCACCGCCATGCCGGTAGCAAAGGATGCGTGGCGCAAAGTGGAGAAGCCCGCCCCGGTCGAAGACTTCCTGTCCACGCTGGATGCGCACCACATTCCGTTTGGCGTGATTGCTGCGGCCAGCATGTTCGGAGAGTACAACGAGTACACCCTCCAGTCCCTGCGCGCGTCACCACGGCTGCGCGGCACGGTCATCGTTGGACCGACCGTCGATCCCTACATCCTGCGCCGGATGCGAGACGACGGGGTGGTCGGTGTCCGCTGGGTGTGGTTCATGCAGCAAGAACTGCCGGACCTGCGTTCGGCCGAGTACCGCCTGTTCCTGGCGCGACTTGCAGATCTCGACATGCACGTCCAGATCTTGCTGGGTGGCGAGCGCCTCGGACCGGTGCTGGAGGCGCTGTCGGACTGCCCCGCGAAGGTGGTCGTCGATCACTTCGGATTCCCGGACCCCGAACTCGGAACCCGGTGCCCCGGTTTTCAAGCGGCAGTACGCGCGGTCGACAACCAGCGCACCTGGGTCAAGATGGCCGCTTGGCACCGCCTTGGGGACACGGCCCCGCAAGTTGGCGCCGCGCTGCTCGCCGCCGTCGGCACGGATCGCGTGCTCTGGGGCAGCGACTGGCCCTTCGTGGCGGCGCACGAAGGCTACGCCTACGGCGAAGCCGTCAGGTCCTTCCTGGACGCCGTCCCCGACCCGCTGCAACGGCGGAAAATCTCTGAAACGGCTCTGCGGCTGTACTTCGGCCATTGAATCTCATGAACAAACTTTTCATCACCCCCGCTTCCCACTTCACGCGCAAGTGCCGCGTCACAATCATCGAATTGGGTCTGGAAGACCGCTTCGAGATGGTCCCCACCAACTGGCCTCACAACTGGGGAACCGAAACCACACCGTATCGGGAAGACTTTCTTGATGCCTCCCCCATCGCCAGGATTCCGGCGTTGCTGGCCGAGGATGGGCTGCGCCTGGCCGACTCGTCCACCATCTGCGAGTACCTGAACGACGAACTCGGCAACTTCCGGCTGTGCCCGCAAAGCGGGAGAGAGCGCTGGGAGATTCTCTCCGTTGTCTCCATTGCCACGCATGGCTTGATGGAGGCCCAAGTGCTGCGGCGAGCAGAGATGCTGCGCAAGCGCGAAGGATCGCCCAATCCCGAGGAGTTCTCGGGCAGCTTCGTGCGCAAGATGATGGATCGCCAGGACCGCTGCTACGAGTACCTCGACAAGATCTGTGGTGACTTTCGAGATGAGCCGGATCTGGGGCAGATCGCAGTGGCGTGCGCCTGCGCGACGTCCGACTTCCGCTTCCCGGAAGACGACTGGCGCAATCCGGCACCACGCCTCGCCAAGTGGTACGACACATATGCCCAACGTCCGTCCATGCAAAAAACGATGCAGGGCGAGACCCCTCGCTAATCCCCAGGAGCAGAATCCCATGAAATTCATCTACTACCGCGAAGAAAGCTCGAACCTCTGGCGCTGGACCCTTTACGGGGAAGACCGCCGCAAGGTCGCTGAGAGCGTTGAGAAGTACTACAACCAAGCTGACTGCTTGGCCGCCATCGAGCTGGTTAGGAACTGCAGAGACGCGGAGGTCACCCAAAGATGAGCCCGCCGGTCTCGGGGTGAACCGCCCCGGGCGATTCACCGCGGGCAACATCCTCCTTCCCAAGCTCAGCTCGCTGGCTCCCACTTCCCTCGATCATGCTGGAGCAGCTCCTTGAAGGGAGGCGCACGTCAACTTGAATGGCTTGCCGTAAGCGGCAACGATGGTGTCCACCAATCGATAGGTGGACACCATGGTCGAAGTCAAGAACAAGACCCGTTGGAGCCACAGCGCCGATCTCAAGCAGCAGATCTAGGCCGAGTGCACACTGCCTAGTGCCTCGGTGGGCAGCACGGCACTGTCGCACGGCATAAACGCCAATGTGGTGCACAAGCGTCGCCGCCTGGCCCGAGCGCCGATCTGCAGGCCCCTACGTTCATGCCGGTGGCGTTGTCCCCATCGAAGCTGCACCGGCGGACATCTGCATCGAGTTGCGCCGTGGCGCCACCAGTGCGTCGCTGGCCTAGCCCTTGGCAGCAGCGGCAAAGCATTGCGCCGCCTCTGTTCAAGTGATCCGCATTATTGCCCTGTGTCTGCCACGAGCCGCTGGACACGCGAACGGGCACAGCGTCGACCCCGGCCAGCGTTGTGGATGTCTTTGGTACCGCGTTCGCACCATGCCTATCCGTTGCCCACCGGCGTTGCGAAAGTCCAATTGCGATTGTTTTTTGATCCTACGCATAGGATGATGAGATGCCATTATGCTATCGTTAGCATAAAATGTACGAAATGAAAGAGACTGAGCCTGGGTGGGTGATTGCTGCTTGCTTGTTGGGTATAGATCTTTGGCTCCAAGGTGTCGAGCCTTTTAGGTACAAGTCGTCAGCGGTGAAGCGGATTCGCCCGTCGTGGTGAGTGAACAGAGAACTTTGAAAAATAGATGGAACGAAGAGACCATAAGGACCAGCCCCTCATAGATGACATTCGTCTGCTGGGGCGCATTCTGGGTGACGTAATCCGAGAGCAGGAAGGCGAGGCAGCCTTTGAACTGATTGAGCGAATCCGTCAGCTCGCCGTGGCCTTCCGTCATCGCGCCGAGGCCAAGGCCGACCAGGCACTCAAAAAGTTGATCGAGGGCCTGAGCGGTGATCAGGCGGTCAGCGTGATACGCGCTTTCACGTATTTCAGTCACTTGGCCAACTTGGCGGAGGACTGTCATCACATCCGCCGCCGTGCCATTCACGAACGCGCTGGCCGGCAACAGGAAGGCAGCCTACCCCTGACGCTGCAGCGCCTGCGTGCGGCGGGCATTCACCCGGCCGACGTGGCACTTGCACTGGCCGACAGCCACGTCTCGCCGGTGCTGACAGCCCACCCCACTGAAGTGCAACGCAAGAGCATTCTGGATGCTGAGCGCGCCATTGCCTCGCTGTTGGTGGAACGCGACGCCCTGCTACCCGCCGAGCGTCCACACAACGAAGTCCAGATCCGTGCCCGCGTGACCCAACTGTGGCAGACAAGGCTGCTGCGTTTCACCAAGCTCACCGTAGCCGATGAAATCGAGAATGCGCTGAGTTACTACAAAAGCACCTTTCTGTGCCAGGTCCCGCGCCTTTACCACGAACTGGAGCAGGGCTTGGGCTTGAACTCGCCGGTGCCGCCCTTCCTGCGCATGGGACAGTGGATAGGCGGTGACCGCGACGGCAACCCCAACGTCAATGCCCAGACGCTGCGGTTGGCGTTGTCGCAACAGGCAGAGGTGGCGCTGCGCCATCACCTGACTGAGGTGCATCTGCTGGGCACTGAGCTGTCCATGTCGGCCATGCTGACCAGCGTGACGCCCGAAATGCAGGCATTGGCCGAACGTTCGCCGGATACCAACGCTCATCGCCGAGACGAACCCTACCGCCGCGCATTGACTGGCGTTTACGCGCGCCTCGTCGCCAATCTTCGAGAGTTGAGCTACGGAGAGGCCGCACACCATGCTGTAGCCCAGCAGAGTGCCTACGACAGCTCAGACGACTTTCTGGCCGACTTGCGCGTTATCGAGGACTCCTTGATCGCCTGCCATGGTGAGGCGTTGACCCATCAGCGCCTGCGCCCGTTGATACGCGCGGTACAGGTGTTCGGTTTTCACCTCGCCACCGTCGATCTTCGCCAGAGCTCGGACCAACATGAGGCAGTGGTCGCCGAACTGTTGAGCAGTGCCCGCCTGTGTCCCGACTACACAGGGCTACAAGAGGCCGAGCGCTGCGATCTGCTGTTGCGATTGCTAGACGATGCACGGCCACTGCGTGTGCCCGGTGTCTCCTACAGTGATCTGGCAACGAGAGAGATCGCCATCTTTGAAGCCGCCCGCGCGTTGCGCGAGTGCTATGGAGCCCAAGCGATACGCCACTACATCATCAGCCACACCGAGACGGTGAGTGACCTGCTGGAGGTTCTGCTGCTTCAGAAGGAAGTTGGGCTTCTGCGGGGCCTGCTGAGCGAGAACGCGGTGGCCGACTTGATCGTCGTTCCGCTGTTCGAGACCATCGAGGACTTGGCTCAGTCCGACACGATCCTGCGCACCTTTTATGGCCTGCCCGGGATGCGATCCATGATCGCGCGCGGTGACTCACACCAGTATCACGAGCAGGATGTGATGCTGGGCTACTCGGACAGCAACAAGGACGGCGGCATCTTCACCAGTAGCTGGTCGCTCTACAGGGCTGAGATCGCGCTGGTGGCTTTGTTTGATGAGTTGGCGACAGCCGGAAAACCCATCCGCCTGCGCATGTTCCATGGGCGCGGTGGGACGGTGGGGCGAGGCGGTGGTCCTAGCTACCAAGCCATCCTGGCCCAGCCACCGGGCACAGTGCGCGGCCAGATCCGCTTGACCGAACAGGGTGAGGTGATCGCGAGCAAGTACGCCAACCCCGACATTGGCCGACGCAATCTGGAAACCCTTGTGACCGCCATGCTGGAGGCTACCCTGCTGCAACCCACCCAGATTGCGCGGCAAAGCTTCCTGGACACGGGGGCTGAATTGTCGCGCTTGAGTATGGGGGCCTACCGAGCGCTGGTGTATGAAACGCCCGGCTTCGCCGACTACTTTCTAAGCGCCACTCCGCTGCGCGAGATCGCCGAATTGCAAATTGGCTCCCGTCCGGCCTCGCGCAAGCCCAGCCAGCGCATCGAGGATCTGCGGGCCATCCCTTGGGGCTTTAGCTGGGGCCAGTGCCGTGTCACGCTGCCCGGCTGGTATGGCTTTGGATCGGCTGTGGAGACATATCTCGCGCAAAATCCCAAGGGCCTGTCTCAGCTCAGGCGCATGTACCTTCACTGGCCCTTCTTTCGCACGCTGCTGTCCAACATGGACATGGTGCTGGCCAAGAGTGACATGGCCCTGGCTTCGCGCTACGCCGAGTTGGTGCCTGACGTTCGCCTGCGCAAGAAGGTCTTCACCGCCATAGAGGCCGAGTGGCGCCGCACCTCACAGGCTCTGTCCCAGATCACCGGAGAGGGGTCGCGCCTGGCCAACAACGCAGCGCTGCAGCGCTCCATGCGCCACCGATTCCCATACATCGACCCGTTGCACCACCTTCAAGTCGAACTGATCCGCCGCTACAGAGAGGGGGCTGGCTGCGAGCAGGTCAAACTCGGTATACACCTATCAATCAACGGGATTGCAGCTGGGTTGAGAAATACGGGGTAGCCACACGGATGCTTGTTGCGTGTGCAGACGTTGCTCAAAACACGCCTTATATACTCAGACTCTTTGAACGATGGAGTCGTTGATCAGTTGCATTGAAAAGAGGGTGACTTGAAATTGAGGCTTTGTTCGAAGACGGGCTAAGACCTTCTCCACATGCAAGCACCCGACACAGTCCTCAACGATGAAAACGTGTTGCTGCTGCGTCAGTGTATGAAACGGCCATCTGCCCCCAGCATGGAGAGCTTGCCGTAGTTGAGCGCGCCCTGTCCCTGGCGTTTGAATGTGATCGAAACACCACCCAGGTCGTACCCATCCATGGACAGCAATGCCCTTTGAACGGCATCCGGTGATGGCGGAGTGGACTTGCGCAATGCCTCCACGAGAATCTTGGCAGCGATGTAACCCTCGAAGCTCGAATAGGTGATCGAGTTGGTGGCACCTATCGCCGACATGGACGCACGAAACTCGGCTGCCAGTGGGATGGAAAGTTGGGGAGACGGCACAACTTGCATGATCACCACGCCTCTGGCCGCTGCTCCGAGGTCCTGGTGGAGTTGGCTTCCGTTCAAAAATGATGTGCTGTAGAACTGGGCGGTCTGGCCGGTCGATCGATAGGAAGCGATGAAATTGCGGGCTACCAGATTGGACACTGACATAAAGATTCCCTGGGGTTTGAGCGCAGCGACCTGTTTCGCCACCAGGTCGGCGTCCATACCGTCCTGCGACAGCACAAACTCTCCCAGCAAGTTGCTGCCGTGTTCCTGAAGCGACAGCCTCGCCGCCTCGATCGGAACCTTGGCTCCCGTGTTGTCGATTCTCACAGCCACGATACGCGTCTGACCGATCAGCGCCATGTGGTTGACGATGCGCGTTGCCTCGTCTGCAAAGCTGATGCGAACGGGAAATATCCCCGTGGATGCAGCGTAGACCTGCTGTGCTCCTGTGTAAGGCCCGACCACCGGAACCTTGAGCACGGCGGCGGCCTTCATCGTACCGACAGACGGGAGCGTGCCAATCGGCATCAAAATCGCAACGGCGCCTTCCTTCGCGAGTTGTCGAACGTTCGATTCGGCCTTGTCCGCGACGTTCGCGTCGTCGAATTGCCTGAGGACGACTGGGCGCCCGCCGATACCGCCAGCGTGATTCACCTGGGTCAACATTGCGCGGATCCCGAGCAGCGGCTCGGTCGAGAAGTTGGCGACCGGCCCGCTGCCGATGTATGTCTGGCCAACAACAATCGGTTCGACGCACCAAGCGGCGCCATGGCAGGCAAAGCCGATGACAGTCGCCACCGCCCTTGCGGCGGCGCGCGCTACCAAACGATGGAAAAGCTTGCCCGGGCGCTGCAGAGTCAAACGTGATTTCAAGGCATTCATGTTGAGTTCTTTCCAAGCGCCTTCTGGCGTCTCGGCTGTTCGAGTTGGCTGGCTCAGCTCACCGCGTCTCATCCGCAGTCAGCGACGACCACGTTGCGGAGCACGCCGATTTCGGGGATTTCAACCTCGATCGAATCGCCGACGGAAATGGGTCCAACGCCAGCTGGCGTACCGGTCATGATCACGTCGCCTGGGAGCAAGGTCATGTACTTGCTGAGGTAAGCAACGAGATAGGGCACTGGGAATACCAGATCCCTGCTGTTGCCGTCCTGCCGTACTTCACCATTCACACGCGTGATGACCTGTTGACTTGCGTGGTCGAGCCCGGTGACGATCCACGGCCCGAGTGGGGCGAATGTGTCAGAGCCCTTTCCCGCAAGCAGACACCCGAATGCGCTCTCGCGGCGCTGGAGCACGCGATCACTGATGTCATTGCCGCAGGTGTAGCCAAACACAAAGTCGAGGGCATTGGACTCACTCACGTGGCGGGCTCGCTTGCCGATCACAACCACGAGTTCTCCCTCGAAGTGAATGTTCTCACCGTCGGGAGGATAGAGGATGGAGTCCTCAGGACCAATGGCTGCCGTGCTTGGCTTCATGAACAGCACGGGTAGGTCCGGTACTGGTTTGTTGGTCTCAGCTGAGTGCGCCTTGTAGTTGTAGGCGACACCAAAGATTCGGGGCTGATGGACAGGTTCCAACAGACGAACATCGCTGAGTCTGTCCTGCTCACCGCTGAACACAACGCCATCGAATGGCGCACCGATCAAGCGCTCCAGTACATCTCCTTTCAGCACACCGTAGTACGGCAACCCTTTGAGCTCATAGCGAGCCACACGCATTTGCGACATATATACCTCCAGCCAAAGAGTGCGAACGTTAGCAAGAAAGCTCAGAAATCTGTGTTCGGGTAAACCATGATCTTCGAAACGTTGACATGCGTAGCGTGGACTGATTAAACTGCGCGAACGTTAGCACAAACAGGAGATGACATCATGCACAAAAAGTTCGTTCCCGTTCAATGGCACATGCGCAGAGGCGCTTCAGGAGCCGGGTCGTGAGTATTTCGCTGCTGCTGCAGTCCGCCATAGGTGGGCTTCTATTGGGTGGGATCTACGGACTGCTCGCTCTCGGTCTGAGCTTGAGCTGGGGGTTGCTGAGACTGGTGAACCTGAGTCACTTTGCACTTGCCTTTCTCGGTGCATATCTCACCTACCAACTCAACACTCAGTTCGGGTGGGCTGCCTGGGCCTCGTTGCTTGTCGTTGCGCCAGCCTTCTTCCTGCTCGGAGTCGCGCTGCACGCGCTCTTTGTCCGATTTAAGGTCACCGAATTCGCCTCGATGCTCGTCACTTTTGGTATGACGGTGCTGATCGAGTCGATGATTCAGTGGATCTGGTCCGCCGATTTCCGCAAGCTTGAAACGCCCCTTCAGCAGGAGTCGATTCGCCTCGGACCGCTGTTCATACCCGTTCTGGAGCTGACTGCATTTGTCTGTGCCTTGCTCCTTGCGGTAGCGGCCTGGCTCTGTCTGCACCGCACATTGCTGGGGCGTGCTTTGCGCGCTGCCGCACACGATGGACCGATGGCTGCAGCGTTTGGCATCAACGCAGCTCAGCTTTCATATGGTCTCGCGGGTCTATGTTCTGCCTCGGCAGGTGTCGCCGGCGTATTTATCGCGCTGACGTCGACTCTCGCCCCGTCGCAGATAGAGGCATGGATCGGCGTTGTATTTGCTGTCGTGATCATCGGTGGCCTCGCCAATCCGCTGGGGGCGTTGCTGGCTGGAATGCTCATTGGTGTCTCGGAGGCCGTCACGATGGCTGTCGTGAACCCAGCTTGGGCACCGCTCGTCGCATTCTCGATTCTGATTGCTCTACTCGTCTGGAAGCCCAAATGGCTGTGATCAAACTTCCTGCAAAGCTGGCACTGGGTGCTGGCGCCGTGTCGCTTCTGGCGCTTCCATACATCGGCGCGCCGGATTTCTACCTCTCATACCTGTACATCATCTTCTTCTGGATATCACTCGCGACCAGCTGGGGCATCTTGAGTGGATACGCTGGATATTGGAGCTTTGGGCATGCGGCGTTTTTCGGTGCAGGTGTCTATGCGTCCTCCGTGCTCGCGACAAAGGTCGGCCTTCCGTTTTTGCTGACCATCCCATTGGCGGCAGCGACTGCAGCTCTGCTGGCGACTGCGATCGGTGTCGTGGTTTTTCGCATCAACACGTTGCGTGGCGAGTTCTTTGCGTTGCTGACGCTGTCCGTCACCTATGTGCTTGCGGCCATCGTCTCCAACACCGCGATAGATGGAGGTGCGGGCGTGAACCTCAGTACCGTAGCTCTGCCCACCTTTGGAACGAGTGTTCCGGGCGCAATCTACCTTCTTGGATTGACTGTCGCTGCGGCCGCCTTGCTGATTTCGCGCGCAGTGCTGCACTCATCCTTCGGTGCGGGGCTCTTGGCTATCCACGATGACGAGGATGTTGCTGAGGTCAAGGGCGTACCAACGTTTCGATACAAGCTGGCGGCCTTCGCCATCTCTGCCGGCATCGCTGGTGCAGCAGGAGCCATCCAGGCCGCTTACGTTGGCTACGTAACGGTGGGGGAAACCTTCTCGATCACGGTGCCCCTCTATGTTGTCTTGATGAGCATTCTCGGCGGTGCACGGCATTGGGCTGGTCCTGCAGTAGGTGCAACGCTGATCACCGTGGCCTTGAGCCTCTTCGTCGGGGGCAGCTACGCGGAGTTGGGGCGCGCGGGTGTCGCGTTGGCCTTGATCGTTGTGATCTTGGTGCTGCCGCAGGGCATCACGCCCCGGCTGCTGGCGTTGCTGCGCAGGGGAGTTCCGAAGCAGAGCACTGTTCAACCAGCTGGGATTTCGTTGGTGGCATCTCGCAACGCAGCTTCGTTGCGCAGAAGTGAACAGAGGCCCTTGCTGACGTGTCATGAGGTTGTGAAGCGCTTTGGCGGGTTGCAGGCATTGGCCGGTGTCAGTCTGGATGTGTACGAGGGCGAGATCCTCGCCCTGGTTGGCCCCAACGGATCGGGCAAGTCAACCCTGATCAACATGATCAGTGGCCACTTTCCGCTCTCCAGCGGAAGCATCATGCTAGATGGCCAGGCAATCTCCTCGCTTGATCCGCACCAGGTCGCCAGGCGAGGCGTGGCACGAACCTATCAGATTCCGCGCCTGTTCGAGAACATGACGGTGTTGGAGAACGTGCGGCTGTGTGCTGCCTTCGGAAGGACGAAGGGCGGGCCAGAGCAGGATCTCGATGAGTCGGCGCGTCACTGGTTGACGTATGCGGGGCTGGGGGACAAAGCACAGGAGTTGCCGGCGGCGTTGAATCTGCATGAGCGAAAGTTCGTTGAGTTTGCTCGGGCTTTGGCAGCGCGACCCAAACTGCTTTTGCTCGACGAAGTTCTGTGCGGTCTGACCCCCTCGGAAGTGGACCAAGCTATTGATCTGATTCGACGGATCCGTGCGGGCGGTACGACGATCGTCTTTGTCGAGCATGTGATGCGTGCCGTCGTCGCGTTGGCTGATCGCGTTGCGGTTCTCGACCAGGGCAAATTGTTGGCGCTCGGGGCACCACACGAAACGATGTGCAATCCCGCTGTTGTTGATGTCTATCTGGGAGTTGCACATGCTGCTTGATGTCCGAAACCTGCATGTGTCGTACGGCGACGCTCCCGCCCTGTGGGATGTTTCGCTCCAGATCGATGCTGGACAGATCGTCTCAGTTGTTGGGCCCAATGGAGCAGGCAAGAGTACGCTGATCAACGCCGTTGCCGGCATCCTGCGTCCGAGTGAAGGACAGATCCTGGTGAAGGGGGTGGACGTCGCAATGCTCGCCGGCCACCGCGTGTGTGAGCACGGAGTGGCCATCGTCCCAGAAGGCCGTCGTCTCTTCACCCAGATGTCGGTGCAAGACAACCTCGAGCTCGGTGCCTACAGGCGCGAGGCCCGTGTTGCAACGCGCGAAACGATGGACGAGGTGTTCAAGTTGTTGCCTGTGTTGAGGGAGCGGCGCACGCAAATTTCGGGTTCGATGTCAGGTGGCCAGCAGCAGATGGTGGCGATCGGACGCGCCCTGATGGCACGGCCGAAGCTGCTGCTGATGGATGAACCCTCGCTGGGCCTATCCCCGCTGATCGTTTCGGAGATGTTCAAGATCATTCGACGTATCAACGAAAGTGGTGTCGCTGTGATGCTGGTTGAGCAGAACATTCATCAAGCGCTGGAGGTTGCGCACCATGCGTATGTCATCGAGCACGGGCGGATAGTGACCTCCGGCAGTCCGCAAGCACTGTTGAACAACCCGAAGATCCAGGAGGCTTACCTTGGCGTCTGACACGTTTCATGGCGTACCTGTCGCGCTGCAGCGCGTCGTTACCGGACACGATACCGATGGCGAAAGCTGTTTTGTACAGCAGTCGGCGCCACCTCGGACCGATGCATACACCAGCATACCGGGTATGGTCTCGCGCTTGGTCTGGGCCACGGGTTCTCAATCATGTCTGCCCCACGATGATGAGGACCCCACGCTGCAGGTTTCGAACTTTGTACCCAACCCGGGCGAAACGAGATTCCTCATTGTCACGTTCCCTCCCGACAGCGTTTTCGCATCACCCGATTTCAATGAACAGGCCGCAATTCAGGAGAACCTGGCGCTCAGCCCGGGGCTGGCTGAGCGGTTCGAGCCCGATGGGATGCATGCCACGCCCACCATCGACTACTGCATTGTTCTTGATGGCGAAATCTGGCTTGAACTCGATGGTGGCAGAGCGTCGCATTTGAGGCAGCACGATGTGGCGATCCAAAACGGCACCCGACACGCATGGCGCAACAAGAGCAATCGGTCGGCGACGCTGGCCTTCGTGCTGATCGGCGCTCAAAGTGCGCGCTGACCAGAACGGCATACAGGAAGACTGCAAACAATTATGAAGAACACAACCATTGATCAAGTCCGGGCTCGCCGGGTCTGGGATTCTCGTGGCCGACCGACGGTGGAAGCCGAGGTGTTGTTGCGCGACGGCACCAAGGGACGAGCGATTGCACCTGCTGGCGCATCCACCGGAAGTGGCGAGGCGTTGGACCTTCGCGACGGAGGCACCCGATTCGGCGGTCTTGATGTTTCACGTGCCTGTGCGGCAGTGAACGAGCAGATCTCGCCTGCCTTGACGGGTTTCGACATCTCTGACCAAGAGTCGCTTGACGCAAGACTGGTCGCCTTGGACGGAACTGCAGACCGCAGTCGCATCGGAGGCAATGCACTTGTGGCCACATCGATGGCGCTTGCTCATGCGGCCGCTGCCGCAGCGGGGCGCCCGCTCTGGCTCCATCTGGCTGGTGATCGTCAAGTCCGGCTACCGCTGCCGGAGATTCAGATATTCGGTGGCGGCGCGCACGCGGCCCGACGCGTTGATGTGCAGGACTTCATGGTGATGTGTCCGGCGGCAAGTTCTTTCACAGAAGCGCTTGAGTGGACTGCAGAGATCTATCTGGCGGCGGGGGCCCTGCTGAAGAAAGCAGGCACGTTGCAGGGGGTCGCAGATGAAGGTGGATATTGGCCTGCGTTTTCGACCAATGAACAGGCCCTTGATACGCTGATGCAGGCCATCGTCGACGCCGGATTTCACCCAGGTACAGAGGTTGGTATCTCGCTGGACATCGCGGCTTCGGAGTTCGGTAGCCATGGACGCTACGAACTTGCACTCGACGGTCGCTCACTCGACTCCGACGCCATGATTGAGATGCTGGGTGGCTGGTTGGCGAACTACCCGATCCTGTCCATCGAAGATCCATTGGCAGAGGACGATCCCGAAGGGTTCAAGCGCTTTTGCGCGGCTCATGGGTCGAGTTGCCAAATCATCGGGGACGACTTCCTTGTAACGAATGCCGACAGGGTTCGCGCGGCTGCAAAGGTGCAAGCTGTCAATGCCGTGCTCATCAAGCCCAATCAAGCAGGCACCCTCAGCGAGACGCATGCCGCGTTGGTGGCCGGTAAAGCGGCGGGCTTCGGCACCATAGTCTCGGCGCGTTCAGGTGAAACAGAGGATCTGACGATTGCCCATCTTGCGGTCGGATGGAATGCCGGCCAATTGAAAGTGGGCTCGTTCTCGCGCTCAGAGCGCATGGCCAAGTGGAATGAGGTGTTGCGGATTGAGGAGTCCCTAGGGAAGCAAGCCAGCTTTTGGGGGTGGGACGCACTGCCTTTCCGCTCCGCACAGAGATCTATCGGATGACAAAGGAATTAACCATGAAAAAAGTACGTTTGCTGGGTATCTCAGGAAGTCTTCGCAAGGCTTCTCACAATTCGGCCATTCTTCGCACGCTCAAGGAGCGAATTCCGCAAAACGTGGAGCTCGAACTGCTACCGCTCGACGACCTGCCTCTGTACAACTCCGACCTTGAGGCGCCGCAACTCCCAACAGCGGTGGAGGCGTTCAAGTCAGCTGTGAGCGCCGCAGACGGATTGGTGATCTGCTCTCCAGAGTACAACGCGGGGACCTCAGGCGTGCTGAAAAATGCGCTTGATTGGGCTTCTCGTCCTGGCAATGCAGCGCCGCTCAAGGGCAAACCAGTTCTGCTCATGAGTTGCTCGCCTGGCTTCACTGGCGGCATGCGGGCGCACGCCCAGTTGCGTGAGACGCTCGCAAGCACTTTGTCGCGGGTGCTCGTGCATCCACCTGTGGTGATCGCCAGCGTGCACGACAAGATCAAGGACGGCCGCCTTGTCGATGAGGCAAATCTGCAATTCGCACTCAATGCCGTAGCTGCTCTGGTCGAGGAAGTCAGGCTCACCAATGCACCGAGCCAATAGTCACAGGGGAAGCCCTGCCGGCCAGATGCCGCTTTCAGTTTTTTTTGTTGATTATGCTAACGTTGGCACTACTTTTGTCAAGCCCAGTCATTTGTCATAGGAGCTCCTCATGTTGCCTATCGTAGATTTCCGTCCACCTTTCAACATCACGCGTGCCAGCCACATCGTGCTGTCGGTCTCTGACCTGAAGAAGAGCCGTGACTTTTACGTGAAGATCGTGGGCCTTGTCGTCAGCGACGAAACAGCCACCGAGTGCTACCTTCGCGGCCTGAACGAGGCCTGCCACCACAGCCTGGTGCTGGTGCAGGCCAAGGGCGAAGCGACATGCCGGCGTATCGGTTTTCGGGTCTATCTCGACGAAGACCTCGACATCGCATTCAAGTGGTTCAAAGACCAGGGCTTGCCGGCCGAATGGGCGCAGGTGGCCCACCAGGGGCGCACGCTGCACGTGGAGGATCCCTTCGGAACGAAGATTGAACTGTGCGCGCACATGACCGTGTGCGAGCGCATGTTCCTCAAGTTCGAGCAATTCACCGGGGCGCACGCCCAGCGCATCGACCACTTCCAGATCTTCGCGCCGGACACTTACAAGTCATGCGAGTTCTACAGCCGGCTGGGCTTTCGCAACTCCGAATACCTGGCACATGGAGACAAGCTGCTGGGCGCGTTCATGTATCGCAAGGGCACCTGCCTGGACCTTGCGATCGTTGAGAACACGGGACCGAAGATGCACCACTTCGCCTACATCATTCCTGAGCCTCAGTTGATCTTCACGGCGTGCGATCTGGCGGGCAACTTCGGTTACGGCAGCTCGGTTGATCGTGGACCGGGCCGCCATGGACCCGGCGGCATGTTGTACGTGTATCTGCTGGATCCCGATGGCCACCGCGTCGAGTTGTGCGACGGCCACTACCAGACCATCGACACCGAAGTGGAGCCGGTGCGTTGGGATGCCACGTCGCTGGACACAAGTGTTCGTTGGGGGCTTCCGGCCACGGAGCATTGGTATTTCCACGCCACCCCATTTGAAAACGCTTCCACCACAGCGCCCGAGAAGGTGCCCAACCCGAAAACGCTTGAGAGCTACATCCAGCAGCTCCCTCGCCATACCCACTGAGTGAAGGAAAACATACATATGGCACGCGTCAAATACCTTAGCCGCAGCGAAAGCACCAACCAAGTCATCTTTGACCGCTTGGAACGCGAAAGAAAGATGCCCACCGCCAACATCTTCTTGGCGCTGACCCAGACTCCAGATCTTCTGGACGGATTCCTGACGTATGCGAATGCGCTGCGCAGTTCGCCTCTGAGCCCCCGGCTGCGGGAACTGGCAATCCTTACTGTGGGCCACTTGACGAACTCACGTTACGAGGTTGCTCACCATCAATCCCATGGGTTGAAAGCCGGGCTGAACAAAGCCCAACTCGATGCCGTTCCCCAGTTCGAGACGTCCCCACACTTCACCAGCCAGGAAAAGGCGGTGATGTTGTTTGCAAAGGAGTCCACGTTGAAGGTGGAAGTTGCCCAGCAGACGTGGGCCACGGTGGCGGAGTTTCTCTCCGAGCCGGAATGCATTGCACTGGTGCTGGTGGTCGCTTGGTACAACTCAGGCGTACGGATCATGGCCGGGCTCGACATTGAACTGGAAGACGGCTACCACTGACGTGGTCGTACCAAACCAAATTTTTTTGTTTCATCCGCAGAGCTTTCCCCATCGTATTGTTTGTAAGTAGCAGTTCTGACCAAAAGGAGACAATCATGAACACCTCATCAAAGTTTGACACCACACGGCGCGCGCTCCTGCTCGGAGCAAGCGGTGCGTTGATGGCCACAGCGCTTCCTGCAGCGGGGCAGTCGTTGGCGGGCACGCCTATCCGGGTTGGTGGTACCTTGCCGCTCACCGGGCCGCTGGCCTCCGTTGGCGGGATTCACAAAATCGCCGCCGAGATCTATATCGAAGGCGTGAACAAACGCGGTGGCTTGTTGGGCCGCAAGGTCGAGTACGTCTTGCTGGACGATCAGTCACAGCCAGCCAATGCCAGGACGCTCTACGAACGCCTGATCACTGCCGAGAAAGTGGATCTGTTGATGGGGCCCTACGGCACGAGCTCGATCATTGCCGCAATGGGGGTTGCGCAACGTTTCAACAAACTGTTCATTCAAAGCAGCCTGGGCGATCCAGCCCTGGCACCGTACGAGCTGCAGTTCCCTGCCTTGCCACTGGGGCCGGAACCGCGAAGTGCAGACACGGAGGCGATTCTTGATGCCTACGCGAGTCTGCCGAACCCACCCAAGACTGTCGCATTCGTCACGAGCAAGTTTCCCTCTGCGTTAGACCTTGCCAAAGGCGGGCAAGAGGTTGCAGCGAAACGCGGGCTGAAAACTGTCTTGTCTCTCGAGTATGAGTTCGGCACGCGTGACTTCGGCGGTATCGCTGCACGCATCAAGGATGCCAACCCAGACCTGCTTTGGTCGGGCGCCATTGGCATGGAAGCTACGCAGTTGCTGGATGCGATGAAACGCATCGACTATCTGCCCAAACGGCACTTCTACCTGTTTCCAGCACCGGGACCAACGGCCGCCAATCCGAATGCCAACGGTTTGACCAGCCTGACCTGGTTTGAAGCCCACGAACCTTTTGTTGGCAATGCCGGAGCGGCGGAGTTCGTTGCCGTGTTTGCCCAACGAGCCAAGGAGGCCGGCTTGCCTTATCCAGTGGCAGAGTACCAGGCGGCGTCCGAGTTCACCGCTTGGCAGATGTTGGAGGCCGCGGTCAAGGGAGCTGGCCGCATTGATGACAAGGCAATGGCAGCCTGGTTGAAGGCGAACAAGGTGGAGACCGTCATGGGCCCCCGATCGTTTGAAGGCAAGTTCAACAGCGGCGCGGCCGATACCAAAGTGAAGCAGGTACAAGGTGGCAAGTGGGTCACCGTCTGGCCACCGAAGTTCCGTCCTTCGGGCGGCAGTTTCCAGTGATCGCATTGCATTTATGACAACAGCAGGAGTTTCCATGACAAGGACCATGACATCAGCGCGGCTGCACGCGTTGCACACCCCCATGACGCTGGACACGATTCCCGTGCCCAAACCAAGGCCCAATGATGTCTTGGTCCGGGTCAAGGCCTGTGGCATCGTGCCAAACATGGCCAACGTGATCAACAACTGGCCAAGCTGGTTTCCGCATCAGCCGCTGGCGAAATTCCCGGCCATCTTTGGGCTGGACCCGGTAGGCGTTGTCGAAGAGGTGGGCGAGGCCGTGATCAACGCCAAACCGGGTGATCGTGTCTACGTCAGTCCGCTGCGTTCATGCGGTTCGTGCAAGGCCTGCCGTGCAGGGCGCCGGAGCCAGTGCCGCTACTACACGCTCAACGGCTACTTCAGCACCAGCACCGATGGTCAGCGGATCTTTGATCTGTATCCCTACGGTGGGTTCAGCGAGTTCATGACCGCGCCAGAGTACGCGCTGGTCAACATTCCCGACAACCTGAGTTTTGAGAAGGCAGGGCGTTTTGGCTATCTCGGTACCTCTTATGGGGCACTGCAGAACGCAGCAGCTGGCTCGGGCCAAGTGGCCTTGATCGATGGCATCACGGGCACGCTGGGCGTGGCGGCGACCGTTCTTGGTTTGTCGATGGGCCTGTCGCGAATCTTGGGTACTGGACGCGACAAGGACTTGCTTGAACGGGTGAAGGCGTTGGCACCGGATCGAATCGAGGTTTTGTCATTGGGCGAGAGACCTACCGGCGAATGGGCCAGGGAACTCACGGGCGGCGACGGCGTGGACTTTGCCATCAGCGCACTGGGCGCACGTGCTCCGGTCGAAACCATGCTCGACTCGATGAAGGCGGTTCGCCGAGGCGGTCGAGTGGTCAATATCGGTGGCGTGGCTGACGCCTTGCCGATCGATATGAAGTGGATGATGGACGAACAAATCCAGATCATCGGATCGAACTGGTTCACGGCATCGCAGGGTCAGGAAATGGCGGACATGGTTCGCACCGGCACCCTTGATCTGTCCTATCTGGAAGATGTCGTGTTCCCACTGTCAAGCGTTAACGAGGCCATCTCGGGTTTGAAAGACCGCAACGGCGGATTTTCAAACTATGTTGTTTGCCCGTGAGAAATCCAATGACCAACAGCAAACCCTCCATTCACTGCATGGCCACTCACGAGGTGATCATTTCCAGATCGGGCGCACACGATGTGCCTGCTTTGGCCGTGGGTCTGGTCGTCGCAGGCACCCAGGGGCTGCGAACATGAAAATCATTGTCGCCGTCAAACGTGTGGTGGATTTCAACGTCAAGGTCCGTGTCAAGAGCGATGGCACAGGTGTGGACATCGCCAACGTCAAGATGAGCATGAACCCATTTGACGAGATCGCGGTGGAGGAAGCTGTGCGCCTCAAAGAGAGGGGCATGGCCACGGAAGTGATAGCAGTCTCCTGCGGAGTCACCCAGTGCCAGGAAACATTGCGCACGGCCATGGCCATCGGTGCGGACCGCGCCATCCTGGTCGAGACTGACGTTGACCTGCAGCCCTTGGCTGTAGCGAAGTTGCTCAAGGCCTTGGTAGACAAGGAACAACCCAGCCTGGTGATTCTGGGCAAACAGGCGATCGATGACGACTGTAACCAGACCGGCCAGATGCTCGCTGCGTTGGCCGATCTGCCGCAAGCCACGTTTGCCAGTAAGGTTGAAATTGCGGGTGAGAAGGCCCGGGTCACGCGCGAGATCGATGGTGGTCTGGAAACCTTGGAAGTCACATTGCCGGCCGTGATCACCACGGACTTGCGACTGAATGAGCCACGCTACGTGACGCTGCCCAACATCATGAAGGCCAAGAAGAAGCCGCTGGACACCGTCAAGCCCGAAGACCTTGGAGTGGACGTGGCGCCGCGCTTGAAGATCCTTCAAGTCGTGGAACCCGCCAAGCGCGGTACCGGCATCAAGGTGCCCGATGTGGCGACGCTCGTTGACAAGCTCAAGAACGCAGCCAAGGTGATCTGAGGTTGAGCGTGCGGTATCGAACGGACAGCGTTCACACCGCCGAACAGCCTTCTACCGCGCTTAACCAATAACGCTTAAAAATCATGACCGCACTCGTCATCGCTGAACATGACAACACCTCCATTAAAGCTGCCACCCTGAATGTCATCAAGGCTGCAGCAGAGCTGAGTTCCTTTTCCAACGGTCAAGTTCATGTATTGATCGCAGGTCATCGTTCATCTGGTGCCGCAAATGAAGCGGCCGAGGTTCAGGGGGTTACAAAAGTTCTGCACGGCGATGATCCGGGCTTTGCCCATGGCCTGGCTGAACATGTGGCGGCCCAGGTTCTGGCCATTGCCTCGAACTACAGCCACATCCTGTTCCCTGCCACGGCCAGTGGCAAGAACATCGCTCCGCGCGTGGCCGCCAAACTTGATGTGGGCCAGATCAGCGACATCATTAAGGTGATTGCCGCTGACACTTTCGAGCGCCCGATCTACGCGGGCAACGCCATCGCCACCGTGCAGAGCACCGACGCAATCAAGGTCATCACCGTGCGCACCACGGGCTTCGAAGCCGCAGGCCTGGGCGGCATTGCTGTCGTGGAAGCACTGGCTACCACCTCCGGTAACGGCAAGAGTACCTTTGTGAGCAGCGAAATCGCTAAGAGCGACCGCCCCGAGTTGACCGCTGCCAGGATCATCGTTTCTGGTGGCCGCGCCCTGGGCAGTACCGAGAATTTCAATGAAGTCATGACGCCTCTGGCCGACAAGCTTGGAGCCGCTTTGGGTGCGAGCCGGGCGGCGGTCGATGCGGGCTACGCTCCGAACGACTGGCAGGTGGGCCAGACCGGCAAGATCGTGGCGCCCCAGCTCTACGTGGCCTGCGGCATCTCGGGGGCGATCCAGCACCTGGCCGGTATGAAAGACAGCAAAGTGATCGTAGCGATCAACAAGGACCCTGAGGCCCCGATCTTCTCGGTGGCCGACTACGGGCTGGAGGCTGATCTGTTCATCGCAGTGCCGGAACTGGTTGGTCTGCTGTGAGCGTTCAACAAGCATCACTGAGCCCAGGCGCCCTGGATGGTCTGAAGGTCCTGGATCTCTCTCGGATCCTCGCTGGCCCTTGGTCCACACAGCTGCTGGGAGATCTGGGCGCGGACGTGGTCAAGATCGAGCGCCCCGGTTCTGGGGACGATACGCGCGCTTGGGGACCGCCTTGGCTGAGCGATGGCCATGGTCTTGACACGGGCGAGTCTGCCTACTACCTCTGCGCGAACCGAAACAAGCGCTCTCTTGCCGTGGACATCAGCGTGCCGGAGGGGCAGCGCATTGTTCGCGAACTTGTGAGCCGCGCAGACATCCTGGTGGAGAACTTCAAGGTCGGAGGACTGGCCGAGTATGGTCTGGATTACGGCAGCCTCTCGACCCTGAACCCCCGATTGATCTACTGTTCGATCACCGGCTTCGGCCAGACCGGACCCTATGCCAGCCGACCGGGCTACGACTTCCTCATTCAGGGCATGGGTGGGCTGATGAGCCTGACGGGTCAGCCCGATGGGGAACCTGGCTGCGGCCCCTTGAAAGTGGGGGTTGCGCTCACCGACATCTTGACCGGACTCTATGCCACCGTGGGAATCCTTGCAGCGGTGAATCATCGAGATCGTACCGGCTGCGGCCAGCACCTTGACCTGGCCTTGATGGACGTGCAGATCGCGACTTTGGCCAACCAGGCGTCCAACTTCCTGATCGGCAAGAAGGTTCCGGTTCGACTTGGCAATGCTCACCCGAACATCGTGCCTTACCAAGATTTTCCGACGGCCGACGGCCACATGATCGTCGCTGTCGGCAATGACTCGCAGTTTTCGAGTCTGTGTCATGCGCTCGGTCATGCAGACTGGGCAGCCGACGAGCGCTTCCGCAAAAACCCCCAGCGCGTCGAGAACCGAGCATTGCTGGTAGACCGTATCCAGAGCGTGACCACATCCAGGACCACCGCCGATTGGGTGGCTTTGCTGGAAGAGGCTGGTGTGCCCTGTGGCGCGATCAACACGCTTGACAAAGTTTTCGATGACGAACAGGTGGAGGCAAGAGGTCTGCGAATCGAAATAGATCACCCTACCGCCGGCCGGGTGCCCCTGGTTGCCAATCCGATCCGTCTCTCGGCTTCTCCGGTGCAATACCGGCGCGCGCCGCCCCTCCTGGATGCCGACGCTCAAGCTGTTCTCAGCAGTTGGCTCGACACTTCTTCGAGCTGAGCTTTTTGCTTAGCGGCCCGCCTTTCAGCGGGCCGTACTGCCTCAGGTCACAGAGAATTCTGACCGCGCCAGCTGTCCATGGCGACGACCAGGCAGCTGAGAATCCAGAACACCAAGTACTCGACCCCGCCCAGGTTCCACGCCCAGCCAAAACCCTTGACCACCTGCAGTGCATAGCTGGCGACCATCAGCAGCGCTGCGGCGGCAAGGGCAGCCCAACGCGTGCACACGCCAAGAATGAGTGCAACACCTGCGCACATCTCTACTGTCGCGGCGACAACGACCCAGAACTCAGGAGGCATGAGACCCGCTTTTGCGAAAAAGCCGACGACTCCCGGTGAAGGAACGCCGTCTGCGAATTTGCCAAACACATGTGGAATCAAGAAGGCGCCACAAGCAATCCGAAGCAGGTTTATCGGCTGAGAGAGGTCGAAGTTGGGCCGCAGAGTGCGTATGTCTTTTTGTGTGAGGATCATGTTGCGAAGCCTTTCGGTATGCCTTCAATACTCAGAACGAGTGTTTGATACCGACTTCATAGCCTTTGGAGGACTTTCCTGCAGCGCCAGCAGGCGGCGAACCAACTGTGAACGCCGCAGCACCTTTGTTGCTGATCGCCGAGTAGGTGGTGTAGACCGCAGTGCGTTTGGAAAGGTTGTGAACGTAGCCTACGGCGGCTTGGCTGGCGTCGTTCGCATCGGTCCCGCTGCCCGACGCATTGGCACGCTGGTAGCTGACACGGAATTGGCCGACCTGGCCGACTGGCGCGGTGAACCCGACCTCCAGATTGGTCAGCTTTTTTGCGCCGTGCTTCGAGACGTTGATCATGAGCATCGGTGTCGCGATGCCGAAGTTATATGAAATCCCGGCGTTGGTGACTTTGAAGTCGTCTGGCGTTGCCGTCTTTGTCGCGCCATGCGCCAGCGCTACGTTCAAGCCACCCTGTTGATAGCCCAAGCGGCCTGCCATGTATTTCACGCCCGGAGTGCCTTCGCCAACCGCAACTTCCATCTGGCCATAAATGCCCCCGAGGCCTGGTGGCAGGTAGTAGCTCACGGCGTTGTCAGCACGAAACAGTGTGGTGGCGCCGCTACCCAGGTTGTTCTGAAGGTTGAAGCCCGAGCCGATGCCGACGGTGCCGAATGGATCGAAGGCCGAGACGTTCCAGAAAGTCGCATCCAGGTCACGCCCCGCTCGGATCTCACCGAACGGGCCAAACAGGCTCACCGTCGAGCGGCGATGCCAGAACTTGCCTGAGGCGTTGATCGATCCGGAGTCTGGGTTGATGGCCGTCTCCAGCCAAGCGCCAGCCTTCCACCCCGCTCCGAGGTCTTCATCTGTGCGGAAGCCGAGACGTGAGTTTTGCAAGCCATCGGGGGAGAGTTGTAGCAAGGTCGTGCCCCCTGTTGTGACTGATCGGGCACTGACGTCGACAGTGCCGAAGACGGTCACCGAGGACTGTGCATGGCATGTGGAAGCGACAAGGCCGGCAATTGTTGCGGCGATACGGATGCTGTACTTCATTTGTGTCTCCTGTTGAGGTGAATTTCACTCGGTGGCTTCGGGCAACTGCCGCTCTGCTCCTGCTCCTTCAAGCGAATTTTCAGAACGTCTATGCAGTCAATCAGATTTGTGCTATCGTTAGCACAACTGCAGTGTATGGCACCTCTTGATAGGCTGTCAACCAGCTTGTGAAAGGGTGCCACTTTTGGAGATTTGTATTCATAAAATGCAGGTTATCGAGAGATACGTTATGTCAGATCCTAAGAATCGACGGTGTGCTATCGTTCGTGCAATATGAACAAATGAGGTGACCAAGATGGTGACGATCAAGGACATTGCTGCGCAGCTCGGGGTTTCTGCATCCACCGTGGGTCGTGCGCTGGCGGATGACCCACGCATCAGTGGCGCGATGAAGCAGCGCGTGCAGGAGGTCGCTGTGGAGTTGGGCTATGTAGCCAATCGCGCAGCGCGGATGATGCGTGGTGTATCGAGCAAGCTCGTCGGTCTCATCGTGCCCGACATCCGCAACACGTTCTACTCGACCATCGCGCACTCGTTGTCCAAGTGTCTCGAGCCAGAGGGCTATCAACTCATGCTGTCGGAGACCGACGATGACCGTTTGGTCGAGCTACGACACGTCAGGGAGTTGGTCAGCGTGAATGTCGCAGGAATGATTCTGGTTCCCAGCGCCAAGCCATTGCCAGAGATGGTTCGACTGCTCAAGTCTGTGCGGCATGTGCAGCTGCTGCGCGAGCTCCACTCACTGGGAGGTCAAAGGTTTGGGATGGATGACCGGCGCGCAATCGAGCTGGGCGTCGAGCATCTGATCGAACTGGGTCATCGGCGCATTGCGTACATTGGTCCAACGGAAGATCTCTCCACCGGGGCTGCGCGTTTGGAAGGGTATCGGCATGCGCTGAAAGCCGTCAATGCGTGGAGTGCCGAGTTGGAGGTCTGTGGGGCACCGACGCAAGGTGCCTTCGGGGCAGAAGCGTTGCGTCGACTTGTCGCCCTGAAGCACCCGCCAAGTGCCCTGGTGTTGGGCGGGGTCCAGCACACACAGGGCGTGCTTGACGAGTGCATCGCTCTTGGACTGCAAGTCCCTGAGCATCTTTCCGTGGTCGGCTTCGGGGACGAGCCGGGTTTCCGCTGGTGGAATGGTGGGCTGACGACCATCAATGTGCCAGTCTCGGAAATGGCCACGTCGTGTGGTCTTTGGTTTTTGCACCAACTCCAACAACCCACCAACGACATGCCTCGTTACAGATCTGTGTCGGCTCCCACGCTGGTGCTGCGGAGCAGCACACGAGCCTTGGATGCACCGGTGAAGCGGCGCACACGGAACAGTGCAAATGCATAGTCGCAATTTGCGTACACATCAAAACACCTGAACATTGGATCCACCATGACTGCCACCGTTTTGCTTACCGACTATGCCTGGCCGGACGATTCCATCGAGCGCTCAGTGGTGGAAGGAGCGGGCTTTAGTCTTGTCAGCGGTCCTCCCGCACCGGCTGAATCCAACGTGATCGAAGCGCTCGTTGCAAAGCATCAGCCTGCGGGCATTCTTACCTGCTGGGCGACTGTGTCTGCTGAAGCAATTGCAACGAGTCAGAACCTGAGGATCGTGGCTCGACTTGGCGTCGGCTTGGACAATATCGCAGTGAATGCGGCAACGGAAAAAGGCATCTGGGTCACGAACGTGCCGGACTACTGCGTGGACGAGGTCTCCGACCATGCCGTAGGTTTTGCATTGGCCTGGACGCGCGGACTGTTGCATTTTGACCGCGACGTGCGCGCAGGGCGATGGGACCCCGCCAGCGCAAAGCTGCGCCGGATCGCCAACATGACCGTCGGAATCATCGGATTTGGACGGATTGGCCGCGCCACGGCGAAGAAGCTGGCGGCCTTTGGTTGCAGCCTCCTCGCTCACGACCCAGGACTACAGGGGCAAGCCGATGGCGTGACGTGCGTCGAACTCGATGAACTGCTCGCGCGCAGCGAAATCGTCATCGTGCATGCACCACTGCTGCCATCCACCCACCATCTGATTAACAGTGAGCGTCTGGCGAAGATGCCGCAAGGCGGCCTGATCATCAACGTCAGTCGCGGTGGCGTGGTCGATACCGATGCGGTCACCGCAGCTTTGCTGAGCGGACATCTGTCTGCTGCGGGTTTGGATGTATTGGAGTCGGAGCCAGATGTGCCTGCTTCGCTGCTTGCGCAACCCGGTGCGATGCTCACGCCCCACGTGGCCTTTTCGTCGGATGCCTCTCTTGCGGAGTTGCGCCGACGTGCGGCCGAGGAGGTGGTTCGCGTCCTGAAAGGTGAACCACCGCGCGAGCCGCGGAACAGACCCATCGCAAACAACTGAAACCGAAACGAGACGAGATCGCTTCATGACATCTACTTCCACTGCACCTGATCCATTGCTTGAACGCTTCCTCGTTTCACAGCAACTGGCGAAACCAAACGAAGTTGCGCAATGGGAGCCGCTGACCGGAGGCGTCTCATCCGACATCTGGCGGGTGGACGTTGGCGGGCGAACCCTGTGCATCAAGCGCGCGTTAGCACAATTGAAGGTGGCAGCCGATTGGAAGGCCCCCGTGTCGCGCAACGCCTACGAGTGGGCCTGGATGCAGTTTGCGTCGCTTCATTGCCCAGAGAACGTACCTACACCTTTGGCTCACGACGAGAGTGCCGGCCTTTTCGCCATGTCATTTCTAAACTCGCAGGATCACCCTGTGTGGAAAGAGCAGCTACTGCGGGGGGAGGTCTCCATTGTCACTGCGGCCGCTGTCGGTTCGCTGCTGGGGCGGGTGCATGCTGCAAGTGCCGGACAAGCTGACATTGTGCAAACCTTTGAGACGGTCGACAACTTCTATGCGTTGCGACTGGAACCATACTTGGTAGCGACTGCCAAACGCCACCCGGCACTCGCGCCGAGGTTACTTGAACTTGTTGCCATCACGGCGGGTACGCAGCACGCGTTGGTCCATGGCGACGTTAGCCCAAAAAACATCCTCGTTGGTCCGAAAGGGCCGGTCTTGCTCGATGCCGAGTGTGCTTGGTACGGAGACCCGGCATTTGACTTAGCGTTCTGCCTCAACCATCTGTTGCTCAAACGTACTGTGGTTCCCACAGCACGAGCTGCGCTCGGTCGTGCGTTCAATGCAATGACACAGGCCTACCTCGGACGCGTTGATTGGGAGCCAGTTGACCGCCTGGAGGCGCGCGCCGCACGGTTGCTGCCGGCGCTCTTGCTGGCGCGAGTGGATGGAAAGTCGCCAGTCGAGTACATCACCGATGAAGCGACGCGTGCCCGAGTTCGTGAAGTTTCCAGCGATTTGCTGCTGAAGCCGGTCTCCAGTCTTGAAGAAGTAGAGCTTGTATGGTCGCGTCGAGAAGATGGGGGTGTTCCCAGATGAGGCTGCGCGCTGCCAAAGCCGATGACTCAGGCGAACGGACCTCGAACAGATTCCATGTTTGACCATTGAAGGGTACCGGCTGACCCTGTCCCGAGTGGAGATTTCCGGCTCCTCTAAGTTCGTCGTTGCAGGCAACTGCCTGCAACGACGGGCGAACTCTGAGGGACGTGGTCCAGTCCAGCGATGAGTGGGGACGACTCTCGTTGTCGTACTGCCCCGCCAAGCCTCAGTTTTGCCTCGTGCGTCGTTCAACGATATGAACCAGCGGGCGTTGAGACACTCCTTGGGCAGGCGCCCATTGAAACTCTTCACATCGGCGTTGTCGGGCGGCTTGCCTGGGCGGCTGAAGTTGAGTTCGACACTGGGGCACTCGCGACAATGGCAGGCAGTCTGCTTGCCTTGCTCGGATGTGACGATCTGTTGAAGATGTCAGAGTGCCGGAGAACCTATGGTGGTTGGCTGCGCTTCAACATACTAGTAGGGAGTACCGTCGTGATGTCGAATCTGTTTTCGACTTTATTTGACAGCCTCTTTGATCAACTGTGTGCTGCAGCCTTGAACGTTTTCGACTTCTCTTTGGGCGCTGTTGAGTTTGCCCATGTCACAGGCCGCATGGAACCTAGGCCCTTGTTTTCGACTTTAATTGCTCAGAACAGGAACACTTCTCGGGCTGCGTGAACGAGCCCTTTGCCACCCAGTTGGACGGCGTATCCCTGGAGTTCGTGCTGGTGGAGGCCCGGCCCATTGAAACGAAGGCCAGCAACGCCGTGCGGCGGCCGTTTTCCTTGCTGTTCCGGAACTCGGCGGCCGTGTTGTTTCCCCAGAAGATCTACCCCATGCACCACGCCCGGGTGGGTGAGGTGGGCATCTTCCTCGTGCCCATCGCGTACGAGAAAGCCGGGTTCCTCTACCAGGCGGTGTTCAACTGAGTCTGCGAGGAGGAGGCTGATGGTCCGCTGTCAGCGGCAGCGGCGGCCCGGTGTTCAGGGTCGCCAGCGCATCGACAGATGGGCGCCTTCGCTGGCATCCGTGATGAAGCCCAGCCGTTCGTAGAGCGCGCGCGCGCGGGTGTTCGTCGCCAGCACGTGCAAATGCACGCCGCGCCCCAGTGCGGCTGCATCGGCCTGGGCCTGCTGTATCAGTGCCGAACCCACCCCGCTGGCGCGCATGTCCGGCAGCAGGCTGATGTGGATGACCAGGTGCTCGGGTGGGGTTTGCCGCAGGTAGAGGTTGCCCACCGGCCCCAGATGCCGGTGCTCAATGGCCAGAAACGAGGCCTCTCCGTGGAGCACCAGATAGTGCCGGTGTTGCAGCATGCACTGTTGTTCGAGGAACTGGCGTTTGACCTGATCGGGCCACGGCACCAGTGCCATTTCATCGCGGCGCGTGCTGGCATAGAGGTCGCAGAGCCAGGGCATGTCTGCATCGCACAGCGCGCGCAAAAAAAGCCCGCGCTCGGTGAGGAGCGCGGGCGTCTGCATGCGGTCGGCGCGTTCCCGAGGGAACGGTGCCGGTGTTCGCGGTGTCGCCGAAGTCATGTCAGGGGAACGACGGGAAGACCCCCTGTAGCGCGATGCAGAAGTTCACGGCGAGGTACGGCTGCTGGTTCTCGTGAGGCTGCCCGCCACCTTGGTTGGACGAGATCATGTTCGGGGCAAAGGTGGTGTTGGGTGCTGCGGCACCGAACGGTTTCGCGGTATTGCTGCCCAGCGTGGAGAGCGCGCTGTTGTTGCCCGGTGTGCCACTCTTTTTGGCGCTGTCGGATTGCGCGAACGCGTTGATGCCGTGGTTGTGCGCTGGAATCTCAGTGCTCGTCAGGGTGACGCTGTTGACGCCGAAGGTTTCGCCCAACACCCGTTCGCTGAGCCCCGGGCTCTGGCCCTTTTCGCAGCCGGCGCGGCCCGCGAAATTGGGCAACTGGAACGTGGTCTGGCCATTGCCGCCGTAGGTGGTGCCCAGCAGCGCGAACAGCGCGGTGTTCTGCTGGATCGGCAGCGTGGCGCCGTTGCAGTACGCCCAGTTGCGCGGGTTGAAGTAGAAGCCGAACATCTGGATTTCGCCGATAAAGGGTTCGCTCATGATCTGATTCCTTTGTGAGGTGGTGTCGCGTTCAGGCCTGCTGCGGGAAGATGCCTTCGGTGGCGATGCAGTACTGCACCGTCAGTGTGGGCATGGTGTTTTCGTGCGGTTGCGAGCCGCCAGCGATGGTGGTGGATTGCGCGGACATCGGGGCGGGTGTGGCGCCGGTGACATCGGTGGCGTAGAAGACGTCGCCGCCGACCGAGCCGGGCAGCAGGGAGTTGCCCGGCGTCAGTGCGGTCGCCGCGCCTGTGGTCGCGACCATGGGGTGCGTGTGCGTCGGCATCTGGGGTGCCAGCAGCGTCACGCTTTCGGTGCCGGCCATCTGGCCCACGACGTAGTTGCTCAGCCCCGGGCCCTGGCCCTGGTGGACGGGCAGGCGGCCACGCAGGTCGGGCACGGCGAAGGTGCTCTGGCCGTCGCCGCCGTAGGTGGTGCCGATGAGGACAAACAGGGTTTCGTATTGGGAGATCGGCAGCAGGCTGCCGTCGCAGGCTTGCCAGCCGATGGGGGTGCGGCCGAAGCCGAGCATGCGAATCTCGCCGATATAAGGTGTGGACATGAAACGGTACTCCGAATGATCTGTCAGGGGCGCTGGGCGGGCCGTCAGTCGCGCGAGGGGAAGATGCCGCTGAGCGCGATGCAGAAATTGATCGCGGTGTAGGGCTGGATGTTCGGGTGCGGCTGGTTGCCGCCGGCCGTGGCCACCGATTGGGCGTTCATCGCCACCAGCGCACCGTTCGAGGGGGCGTACAGGTTGGCTGCCGCCGCGGTGTTGGCGCTGGTGGCCAGCAGACGGTTCACGGGGGTGCGGTTGTCGCCCGCTGTGGTCGACGCCGCCATGGTGTGGGTGTGCGCTGGCAGGTTGCTTGAAAGCAGCGTGACGTTCTCGGCGCCGCCCGTCTGGCCCATCTGCATCCCCGGGGGCTGCCAGGCGGGGTCCACCGAGCTGGCATAACCCACGGGTGAGCGCCCGCGCAGGTCGGGCAGGGCGAAATTGGTGGTGCCGTTGCCCCCGAACTGCGTTCCCAGCAATGAAAACAGCGCCTGGTTCTGATTGATCGGCAGCAGCTGGCCATTGCATTGCGCCCAGAATTTCGGCGCGAAATTGAAGCCGGTCATCATGACCTGGCCAATGAAGAAGTCGCTCACTTCAGTCCTCCCTGGGGGGTTGGTGGCTGGCGCAGGTGCGCCGCCTTGTTACATCTTGTGCGCTTTGAGCGGGAGGCCGGGCGATGCCCTGTCAACGCTGACAGGTGCAACGCGAGGCGGTCAGCCAGGTGGCCGTTCGGGGTGCTGGTCGGCAAAAACGCACAAAAACGTGCGAACAATGGGTGGGGGTGTGGTTGATTTGCCACCTTTTTTGTAGCCTGTTGTAACTATACTGGCCGGCCTTACCGGCCGCTTGTGCGAGCCAACCAAGTCAACAGCTCAGGTCGAAACGACTGTGAGGGAGGGGCAAATGCCTGCAGGGTTCTTGAATCTGGGTGCGTTTTCGTGCGTGCGTCGCTGGCGCACCTGGCCGTTGTCGCTGGTGCGGTTGTTCTGGCTCACGCTGGCGCTGTGCCTGCCGAGTCTGGCGATGGCCCAGGTCTCGCCGTATTGCCCGGCGCAGAACCTCACGGTGGCCAGCGGCGGATCGGTGACGTCGATCGATCTGGCGGCTTGCGACGGTCCTTTCAACTTCGGCATGGGCGGGCCCTTCGCGCCGTTTCTTCCTGCCAACGGCTCGGTCGTCCTCGGCCCCCAGAGCGGTCCGGGTAACCAGACGGTCACCTACACCCACAACGGTAGTGCGACCACCACCGACACGTTCGCGCTGGAAGACGAAAACGGCGATGAGCTGTTCTTCAATGTCACCATCACCCCGCCGACCTCGGCGATCGTCGTGTCGCCGGCCTCGTTGCCGACCCTGACCGCCGGCACACCGTTCAGCCAGACGCTGACCTCCACCGGGGGCGTGGCACCTTATACGTATACCCTCAGCAGCGGTACGTTGCCGCCGGGCCTGACGTTGAGCGCTGCCGGCGTGCTGTCGGGTACGCCCACGGAACGCGGCGGTTACACCTTCGGTGTGCGCTCACAGGACAACATCGGCGACTTCGTTGTCAGGGCCTATTCCGGCACGGTGCAGAACCCGAGTCTGGCGCTCGTTCCGACCAGCGTCACCGCGATCCAGGGCGCCCCCTTCTCGCAGACGCTCTCCACCGCCGGTGGTGTCGCCCCGCACACATACCTGCTCGAAACCGGCACCTTCCCGGCCGGCATCAGCATCTCCAGCGCCGGCGTGGTCAGTGGCACCACCGCGGCCGCACCGGGCAACTATCCGGTCACGCTGCGTGTCACCGACGCCAGCACCCCCAGCAATTCGGCGTATTTCGAACTCGAACCCTTCACCGTCACCGTCAGCCCGCCGCCGTCGGTGTCCATCGCGGTATCCCCGGCCAGCGTGAGTGAGGACGGCGCGACCAACCTGACCTACACCGTCACCCGCAGCCTGAACCTGTCGTCGGCGACGGTGGTCACCATCAGCACGAGTGGCACTGCCACCTCGGGGGTGGACTACACCGGCGGTGTCGCCACCGTCAGCATCCCCGGCGGCGCGACCACGGCGACCATCACCATCAACCCCACGGTGGACGGCACGGTCGAGACCGATGAAACCGTCACCCTGACCGTCGCCGCCGGCACGGGCTACACCGTGGGCGCGCCCGCCAGCGCCACGGGCACCATCCTCAACGACGACGTGCCGTCGGCCACTCTGACGGTGTCGCCGGCCGCTGTGGCCGAAGACGGTGCGCCGAACCTGGTCTACACCGTCACCCTGAACCAGGCGTCGTTCTCCGCGCTGTCGGTCAATTACACGGTGGGCGGTACCGCCACCTCCGGCACCGACTACGCGGCCGTGACCTCGCCGCTGGTCATCTCGGCTGGCAACACCACCGGCACCATCACGGTCAATCCGACCGCCGACGCCACGATCGAAGCCGACGAGACGGTGAGCCTCACCCTCGCGGCCGGCGCCGGCTACACGGTGGGTGCGCCGGCCAGTGCCACCGGCACCATCCTCAACGACGACCTGCCGACGCTGACCATCAACGACGTGACCGCCAGCGAAGGCAATGCCGGCACCACCAACTTCACCTTCACGGTGAGCCTGAGCGCGCCGGCCGGCCCGGGCGGCGTCACCTTCGACATCGCCACCGCCAACGGCACCGCCACGGCGGGCGTGGATTACGTCGCCAACAGCCTGACCGGCCAGACCATCCCGGCCGGTAGCAGCACCTACAGCTTCACCGTGCAGGTCAACGGGGATGTGCTCAACGAGCCCAGCGAGACCTTCTTCGTCAACGTGACCAACGTGGTCAACGCCATCGTCGGCGACGGCCAGGGCGTGGGCACCATCGTCAACGACGATCCGCTTCCGTCGCTGTCGATCAACGACGTCACTGTGGTCGAAGGCAATGCCGGCACCGTCAACGCGGTGTTCACTGTCACCCTCAGCGCCGCCAGCGGCCAGACCGTCAGCGTCAACTACGCTACCGCCGACGGCACCGCCACACAGCCGGCCGACTACACCAGCACCAGCGGCACGCTGACCTTCACCGCGGGCCAGACCACGCAGACCATCACGGTGCTGGTGGCGGGCGAAACCGTGCCCGAGGCCGGCGAAACCTTCTTCGTCAACCTCAGTGGTGCGAGCAACGCCACCATCGCCGACAACCAGGGCGTGGGGACGATCACCAACGACGATGTGCCGGTGACGGTCAGCCCGGGCACGCTGCCCAACGGCGCGGTCACCGCGGCCTACAGCCAGACCCTCACCGCCAGCGGCGGCGTGTCGCCGTACAGCTTCGCGGTGACGGCGGGCGCCTTGCCCGCAGGCCTGACCCTGTCTGCAGGGGGTGTGCTCAGCGGCACGCCCACGGCGGGCGGCAGCTTCAACTTCACCGCCACCGCCACCGACAGCAGCCCCTTCCCGGGTCCGTTCGCGGGCAGCCAGTCCTACACGCTCGTCGTGTCCCCGCCCACCATCGTCTTGGCGGCGACCGGTCTGGCCGGCGGCGCGGTCGGCACCGCCTACTCGGCCGGCATCACGGCGGCCTCGGGTGGCACGGCGCCCTACAGCTATGCGGTCACCGCCGGTGCACTGCCGGGCGGTCTGAGCCTCAACGCCGCGAACGGCGCCATCACCGGCACCCCCAGCGCACCGGGCAGCTTCAACTTCAGCATCACCGCGAGTGACAGCAGCACCGGCACCGGCCCGTACACCGCGACCCAGGCGTATGCGATCACCGTGATCGACATCCCGCCGGTGGCCAACGCGGTGTCGCTCACCGTGGCGTACAACGCGGCCGCCACGCCCGTGACGCTGAACATCACCGGCGGCACGCCGACCTCGGTCGCGGTCGGCACGGCGCCCACCCACGGCACGGCCATCGCATCGGGTACGTCCATCACCTACCAGCCCACCACAGGGTATGCCGGGCCGGACAGCTTCACCTACACCGCGACCAATACCGGCGGCACCTCGGCGCCAGCCACGGTCACCGTCACGGTGAATGACCCGGTCATCACCGCCACGCCCAGCGGCGGTTTCTCGGCCACCGTCGGCACGCCGTATTCCCAGACCATCACCCTGAACGGAGGGGCACCGCCCTGGAGCAGTTTCATCGTCACCAACCTGCCCGCGGGTCTGTCGATCACCGGCACCACGGCCAACAGCGTCACCGTCTCCGGCACACCGACCCAGGCCGGCAGCTTCACGCTCAACGCCTCCGCCACCGACAGCAGCACCGGCAACGGCCCTTACACGGTCGGCACGGTGTATGTGCTGACGGTGGCCCCGCCGGGTCTGGCGCTGACCCCGGCCGCCACCACCTTCAACACGCCCTATGCAGCGCCCTACAGCCAGAGCTTCACGGCCAGCGGTGGCACCGGTCCGTACAACTACGCGTTGACGGCGGGCGCGTTGCCGACCGGTGTGACGTTCTCTGGCAATACCGTCTCGGGCACACCCACGGCGCCGGGCAGCTACAACTTCACCATCACGGCCACAGACACCGGCTCCACCGGCTCCGGTGCACCGTTCTCGATCGCGCAGAGCTACACGCTGACGGTGGCGGCACCCACCATCGCGGTGAGCCCGACCACACTGCCCAATCCGGCGGTGGGTACGCCCTACAGCCAGACGGTCACGGCCTCGGGTGGTATCGCGCCGTACAGCTTCGTGGTGAGCGCCGGCAGCCTGCCCACCGGCTTGGCCCTGTCCACGGGTGGCGTGCTGTCCGGTACCACGAACCAGGTGGGTACCTTCAACCTGACGGTCACCGCGACGGACGCCCATGCGCAGACGGGCTCGCGCGCCTACACCGTGACCATCGCCGCGCCCACCTTGACGCTGGCACCCGCAGCAGGGACGTTGACCGCGCCGTATGGCGTGGTCTATTCGCAGAGCTTCGTTGCCAGCGGGGGCTCGGGCAGCTTCAGCTACGGTTTGACCGGTGCCTTGCCGGCGGGCCTGACGTTCAGCGGCAACACGGTCTCCGGCACGCCGAGCGCGCCCGGCAGTTACCCGGTCACGGTGACCGCCACCGATACGCTGGCGACCGGTGCGGGCGCGCCGTTCTCCGTCGCTCAGAACTACACCATCAACGTGGCCGCGCCGACCCTGGTGGTGAGCCCGGTATCGCTGCCCAACCCCGCCGTCGGTACGGCCTACAGCCAGACGCTCACGGCCAGCGGCGGTGTGGTCCCCTACAGCTTCGCACTCACCAGTGGCGCCCTGCCCGCAGGCATGACCCTGGGCAGCGGCGGTGCGCTCACGGGCACTGCGACCCAGGTCGGCAGCTTCAGCTTCACGGTCACCGTGACCGACAACTTCAGTCAGGTCGGCAGCCGCGCCTACACCCTGGTCGTTGGCGCCCCCACGCTGACGATGACCCCTGCGGCGGGTGTGTTGACCGCCCCCTACGGCGTGGCCTATTCACAGGTCTTCACGGCCAGCGGCAGCCCTGGTCCTTTCACCTACGCGCTGACGGGCGCACTGCCGACCGGGGTGACGTTCAGCGGCAACACGCTCTCGGGCACGCCGACCGCACCGGGCAGCTATCCCATCACCGTGACCGCCACGGACAGCGCCCTGACGGGCGTCGGTTCGCCCTTCTCCGTGGCACAGAACCACGTGCTCAACGTGGCCGCGCCCACCATTGCGGTGACGCCGACCACGCTGCCCGATCCGGTGGCGGGTGAGGCCTACAGCCAGTTGCTCACGGCCTCGGGTGGCCTGGCGCCCTACACGTTTGCGGTGACCGGCGGCAGCCTGCCCACGGGCCTGAGCCTGAGTGCCAGCGGCTTGCTGTCGGGCACGACCACCCAGGTCGGCACCTTCAACATCAGCGTGACCATCACCGACGCCGGCGGACAGCTCTCGGTCTTCAACTTCGTGATCCAGAGCACGGGCAGCCCGCGGCAGACCTTGAGCAAACAGGTGTCGAGCAATGCCGATGAGGACCGGAACGGCAAGGTGTCCCTGAACGACACCCTGACCTACCGCGTCACCCTGAGCAACACGGGCTTCGTTCCGCTGAGCAACGTGGTGGTGAGCGACGCCAGGATCGAGCCGGGCAGCATCAGCTGTGCCAGTGTCCTGCCCGGACAGTCCTGCGTGCTCCAGGGCACCTACACCGTCACCGCGGCCGATGTCCGGGCGCGCCGGGTGGTGAACGTGGCCACGGTGAGCAGCACCCAGTGCGCTGCCGGCAGCCAGGACGCCCAATGCCGCGTCACTCTGAGCACCCAGGTGATTCCGGCGGTGGTGCGGGCCAACAACGACGACTTCGGCGAAATCATGTGCCCCAAGGGGGACGCCATTGTGGGCAACGCCTACAAGAACGACACCGTCGATGGCCAGCCGATCCGCGCGGCCGAGTTCCTGGGTTCGGTGGTCTCCCCCGCCAAACCCACCAGGCCAGGCAAGCCCGTGCCCGAACTCAACACGGCCACAGGCGACGTGAAGGTGCCGGCGGGTACCCCGGGCGGGTCGTACTCGATCACCTACAAGATCTGTCAGCGCAGCGTGTCGAACAACTGCGACACCGCCACCATCGTGGTGAAGATCAAGCAGTGCCAGGTGCTGGTGCGGGTGATCAAGACCGCGAACGTGAAGCAGACCCGGGTGGGTGACTTCGTGTCGTACACCCTGCAGATCGACAACCTCTCGGAGAACGACACCGAGGTGGAGGGTCTGCGGATCGTCGACACCCCACCGCCGGGCTTCAGCCTGGTGTCGGGCAGCGCCCGGTTCCAGGACCGCAACGGCAGCGGCACGGTGACCGGCACCGGCCCGATCACGCTGGACCAGATCGACCTCGCCGGCAACGGCAAGGCGTTCATCACCTACGTGCTCCGCGTGGGCGCGAACGCGCTTCGCGGGGATGCGGTGAACACCGCCGTCCCGTTGCATGAAGGCGCGCAGGTCGGGAGCACGGCGAAGGCCGTGGTGTCGGTCTCGGCCGACCCGGACACCGACGAAACGTCGATCATCGGCACGGTGTTCATCGACCGGGACGGCGACGGCTGGCAAGACAGCGCCGACGCCCACGACGTGAAGATCCAGGGTGGCATCGATGCCTCCGTCTATGTGGCCGGCTCCACCACCGTGGACCGCGGACAGGGCGCGCAGCCGGAACCCGATGCGAGCGCACCGCTGCTGCACGGCATCCGCATCGGCACCCTGCGCGGACGCGGCGACGCCGACCCGGCGACCCCGCTGTCCCGTGTGGTGATCAGCCAGTGGCTGAGCGCCCCGGCGTTCGTCGGCGACAGCGTGATCACCAGCGGTGAGGGCACACGCATCACCGTGAAGCCCAGCGGCGAGGTGGTCTACGGGCACGAGGGCGACGTGGCCACCGGGCTGAACGGCCAGGACCTGCGTGTCGAGCGCACGGTCACGGCGGTGGATGGCAAGCACCGGGTGGACTACATCCTCACCAACCGCGGGGTCTCCGAGCTGGGCCTGCCGGGTGTGCGCCTGGCCAGCCCCGAGGGACTGGTGGTGCAGACGGACAGCTACGGCCGCTTCCACCTCGAAGGCATCGATGCCGCTGCGCGGATGCGCGGGCGCAACTTCGTGCTGAAGCTGGACCCGGTCAGCCTGCCACAGGGCGCTCGCGTGACGACCGGGAACCCCCTGGTGCGTCGCCTGACCGGCGGCCTGATGGTGCGGTTCGACTTCGGTGTCGGGTTTGACAACGCAGCGCCTGCCGCCATCGTGGTGCCGCCACCGGCGCCGACGCCGGGCGCACCGGCCCCCACACCGTCGCGTTGATGGCCCGCACCTGACCCGAGGCTTCCGAAGGTGAACGCCTTCCCCGCCTGCCAGCGCCCCGAGGGGGGTGATCGCGCACCGATTGCGCGCACCGCCCCGGGGCCCGGCGTCTCCCCTTGAAACCGCACACAACCCGTACGGACGACCGCAAGATGAAACCCACCTCACACCACATCGAACGACTTGTCGCCATGCGCCGCCAGCGCGCCGGGACCGATTGGTTTCGTGCGGCGGCGCTGCTGCCGATGGGCGCGATCTTCGCGTTGACGCCGTTGGCGGCGAGCGCCCAAACGGCCAAACCTGTCCAGCAGGCCCCGGCCACGGTGGCCGCGCCGGTCGCGACCCAGGTGAAGCCTGGACAGGTGCTGACCCTGCCGGGCGGTGGCCGGGTGTGGGCGACGGAAGATCCGGCCAACCTCACGCCGCAGATGAACGTGTCGTCCACCTCCATCGCCGGCATCCGCGACGACAGGCTGAGCGAGGCCCTGAGCTTCAACTACAGCAGCAACTACGCCGGCTTCATTCAGCGCATGGAGTTGCTGGTGTTCAGCGGGCGCGACACCGATCTGGTCAAACCCCTGGTCACCCTGCCTTTGTCCGTGAGCGGCGAGGGGATTGCGCAATGGGACGGCCAGTTGCCCGCGGGCCATGGCCTGCGCGCCGGTGACACGCTGGTCTATTTGGTGCGGGCCTACGGCACGGGCGGTCAGCTGGACGAAACACAGACGCGTTCCGTGCGCCTGTACACCGAGCAGGAATGGCGCCTGGCCAAGGAACAGTTGCTCAGCGAGAGCAACCAGCTGGCCGACGGCTTCACCCTTGACCAGCGCCTGGCGCGACAGGCGCAGCTGGTCAACGGTCTCGTGAAGCAGAACATTCCCCTGTCGGGCTCGATCGTGCGCATCTTCGGGCAGGACATCCCGGACGACGCCCAGGTCCAGATCAACGGCAAGACGGCGTCGCTGGACAACAACCGCCGTTTCGTGTCCGAGGTCCTGCTCCCCGTCGGTTCGCACAGCCTGAAGATCGACGTCAGTGGCCTGAAAGCCGCGCCGGACTTTTCCCGCCAGCTGGACGTGAACATCAGCGGCGAGTACTTCTTCATGGTCGGCATGGCGGATTTCTACCTGTCCAAATCCAAGGTGTCGGGCAACATCGAACCCGCCTCGGCAGAGGATGGCTTCGATCAGGAGCTGCTCAAGGAGGGGCGCCTGGCCTTCTACCTCAAAGGCAAGATCCAGGGCAAATACCTCATCACCGCCCAGGCCGACACCGAAGACCAGGAACTGAACAACCTGTTCAAGAACTTCTTCAAGGCCACGCCCCAGGACATCTTCCGTCGCCTTGATCCGGACCAGTACTACTCGGTGTACGGCGACGACGCCACCGGCTACCGCGACGTGGACAGCGCCGGCAAGCTCTACGTGCGGCTCGACTGGGACAAGAACCAGGCGATCTGGGGCAACTTCAACACCGGCATCGATGGCGGCGAGTTCAACCAGTACCAACGCACGCTCTATGGCGGGGCGCTCAAATGGCGCAGCAACGGCACCACCCGGTTCGACGATCCGAAGGCGCAGGCCACCGTGTTTGCGTCGGAAGCCCAGTCGGCCAAGGGCTACAGCGATCTGCTGGGCACCGGGGGCAGCCTGTATTACCTCAAGCACACCGACGTGCTGCGGGGCTCCGAGCAATTGCACGTCGAGGTCCGTGACAGGGTGACCGGGCAGGTGGTCCGGCGCGGGCGCCTGGTCTTCGGCACCGACTACGAGATCGACTACATCCAGGGCCGCATCATCCTGAGCCGCCCGCTGGGCCGCAGCGATCTGGACAGCGGGTTCGGCATCACGCGCCTGAGCGCCGAGGGCGACCACGAGAACCACCTGCTCGTGGACTACGAGTACGTCCCCGAGGGCTTGGAGAACCTCGTGGTCGGCGGGCGTGGCCAGGTCTGGGCGGGCGACCATGTGGCGGTCGGCGGCACCGTGGTGTCGGAAGACCGCGCGGGCGACGACTACAAGCTGCAGGGGGTGGATGTCACGCTGCGTGCAGGGCGGGGCACCTACCTCAAGGCGGAACTGGCCCAGAGCGAATCGACCCAGTCGGACGTGCACTACTCCGACAACGGCGGCCTCACCTACACCCAGCGGGCGGTGGCCCTGGAGACCGAGGACCGATCGGGGCGGGCGCTGGGCGTCGAGGCGAAGGTCAACCTCTATGAACTCGGGCTGACGAAAGGCAACGTGAGCGCCGGGGCCTGGTACAAGGACCGGGAGGCCGGTTATTCCACCGCCCGGGCCGAATCGGCCGGGTTGCACAGCCGCGAGGCGGGTGTCGAGCTGGTGGGGCAGGTGGCTGCCGACCTGGACGTGGGGGCGCGGCTGAGCCGGCGCGAGACCGATGCCCAGGCGAGCATCGAGCAAGCCCAGCTGGTGGGCAACTGGCGCCTGGACGACGTGCAAAGCGTGGGCCTGGAGCTGCGCCGGATCCGCTCGGCCGAACCGGGCGGGGACTTCACCGAGAGGGACGAGGCGGTGCGCAACGCGGGGCAGGGCATCGGTACCGCCACCTACATGGGGCTTCGCTACAAGCGCAAGTTCGGTGGCCAGACCGAAGGTTATGCCTTTGTGCAGAGCACCCTGCAAAGCGACGAGACGCTGAAAAACGATCGCTACGGACTCGGGGCCACCCGGTACTTCGGCGAGCGTTCGTCGGCGACCGCCGAGGTGTCGACCGGCACGCGCGGCGTGGCCGGCAAGCTCGAAGGCAGCTACTACGTCACACCCGACTACAACCTGTACACCCGCTACGCCTACGCGACGCAACCGGGCGATCTCTTTGGCAGCGATCCGTTCGAAGACGGGCTCGGTCGCAGCCTGTCGCTGGGTCAGCGCTGGAACGCGGGCGGCGGCCTGAGCCTGTTCCAGGAGGCGCAGCTGAGCGACCGGGCGGGGACCAGCGGGCGCGGCCAGAACCTGGGCATGGACTACAACATCGCGCGGCACTGGCAGCTCGGCCTGCGCTACGCGCAGAGCCGGATCGAGGACGCCGAGGGCGGTGAAACCCTGCGTCGCTCGGGCACCGTGCTGGCCAGCTACAACGACAGCCGGACCAGCTTCACCCCACGGTTCGAATACCGCCGGGACCGGGGCGCCCAGGCCCGCAACCAGTACCTGCTGAGCGTGGGCCTGACCCGCAAATTCAGCGAAGACTGGCGCACGGCGTTGCGGCTGAGGACCTCCCTGACCCGCGACCTGCAGGACCGCAACGACGACGCCCGCTTCACCGAAGCCAGCGTGGGGCTGGCGTACCGCCCCGCCGACAGCGGCCGCTGGGCCTGGTTGTCGAAGTACACCTACCTGTACGACCTGGGCACGGTGGCGCAGATTTCGCCCACCTCCGGCGTGGCCAACAACTCGGTGGACCAGCGGGCGCACATCGCCGCCTCCGAGGTGCTGTACCGGATCAACCCGGTGTGGGAAGTGGGGGGCAAATACGCCTACCGCAACGGCGAACTGCGCGAGGGGCGCAACACCGGCGCCTGGTATGAAAACACGCGCCACTTCGTCGCCGGGCAGGTCCGCTACCGCGTGCTGCAGAGCTGGGACGTGCTGGTCGAACACCGCTGGCTGCAGACCGTGCAGGACAAGAACCAGCGGTCCGGCTGGCTGGCCGGCGTGGACAAGCAGATCACGCCCCATTTCCGCCTCGGGGTGGGCTACAACTTCACCGACTTCAGCGACGATCTGCGCCACTCGGACTACCGGTACAAGGGCTGGTACCTCAACGCGGTGGGCGTGTACTGAACGGCCGCGTGTCTTCTCGCCGGACCCCCTGAGGGTCATCACCTGGCCGGAGAACGCCCTGTTCTCGATGGCCCGCCGTGGTGTCGTCAGTCCCATGGCCCCGGTGTCCCCGCCCCGATCCTGACGGTGGCGTGACCGGGGCCACCAGCGCCCCTCCTGCGGGTGGCCGGGGTGGCACCGAAGCCACCCGTTTCAGGCGTTCTTGAGCGGGCGGGCACCCGGATTCTCCGGGCAGGTCTTTCCCCGTCCTCATCGCCTTTGCTGCACCACAGCAACAAAAAAACCCTGGCGATGCGAATAAATCACGCCGACTTTGTTGCAAATCATTGCAAAATGTATCAATCAGCGTCAGTTTGTGACAAACGACAAGGGTCGAAGGTAAGAAATTGGACCTCGCTGCACCCCACCCAATCATTCAGGAGATTGCATGAAGCACGGTTTAGCGGCGGCCCGAGTGGCTGCAAGTTCGGGCAGGCGCGGCACGCAGGGCGGCTTCACCCTGGTGGAGTTGTCGGTGGTGCTGGCCGTCATCGGTCTGATCATCGGCGCGATGGCCATCGGCAAAGATGTCCAGCGCAACGCCGAGTACACCAAGGTCAAGAACAAGTTCATCGACCAGTGGGAGCAGTCCTACAACCAGTACTACCAGCGCACGGGCGTGGTGGTGGGCGACAGCCAGACCGCACCTCGCCTCATGGTCAACGGCCTGAACTACACGGTGGGGGCGGGTGTGCCGATTTCCGGCGGGAACATGACCGCCGTGGCGGCTGGGGACGTTCCCCGTGTGTGCGACAAGGCGGACGGGGGTGGCATGACCGCGCGCGGCACAGCGGTGACCACCCTGCGCACCCAGATGACCCAGACGGGTGTGCGCCTGCCGCCCGGTCGTGCCGAGGGGTTTGAAGACCGGTATGTCTACCTCGACAGCAACGGCAACCCGCAGGAGGTGCAGGTCTGCTTCCAGTGGAACCCGCCCACCAGCCCCGACGGCTCCGGCAACGTGATGGTCATCTCCGGCCTCACGCCCGACCTGGCCCGCATGCTGGACCAGATCACCGACGGCAAGCCCGACGCGCAGGAAGGCCGCTTCCGCCTGCAAGGCATCGCCAACGGCACCGCGAACGCACCGGGCGTGCAGTGGAACCGCACCAACGACGATTCCATCGCCAGCGGCGCCACTGGCGACAACCGGCGGTTTGACGAAGACCAGGTCGCGACCGTGGTCGCCATCTACAAGATGAACCAATAAGTCCACCCCTCCACCGGACCACACACCATGAAGCATTCAATGCACAACCGCCGTGCCGCCCAGTCGGGCTTCACCCTGATCGAGCTGACCCTGGTGCTGGCCGTGATCGGCCTGATCATCGGCGCCATCGCCATCGGCAAAGACGTTCAGCGCAACGCCGAATACACCAAGGTCTCCAACAAGTTCCTGGAGCAGTGGAAGATGGCCTACGACCAGTACTACCAGCGCACGGGCACGGTGGTCGGCGACTGCCAGCAGGCACCGACCTACATGGTCAACGGCGCAGAAACCGGGATTGGCGGGGCCGGCTCCTGCCAGCGTGGGGGTGCCCAGGCTGTTGCCGGCATTCCCGAGAACTTCACCAACACCGGCCTGAAGGTCTGCGAAGGCCAGGGCTACGCGGCCGGTCAGACCGGTGTGGACGACGTGGGCCTGGCGACCCAGGGCCTGCGCACGCTGATGACCCGCCACGGTGTGCGCCTGCCGCCAGGCCGTGGTGAAGCGCACGAAGACCGCTACGTGTACCAGGACACCAACGGCAACTCCACCGAGGTTCAGGTGTGCTTCCAGTGGAACCGTGCGGGCACCGCCAGTGGCGCCGGCAACGTGATGGTGGTGCGGGGCCTCACGCCCGACCTGGCCCGCTACATCGACCAGATCATCGACGGCAAACCCGACTCGCGCGAAGGCCGCTTCCGCATCCAGGGTCGCGATGCCCACACCCAGTCTGCCGAAGCCAACGCGCCAGGCACCTCCTGGGAAGCCAACAACACGGTGGCCAGCAACATCGGCGGCAACGCCCAGTCCGGCACCGACGCCACCGCCATCGGTGCCGACAACCCCGGTGGCGCCACCACCACCGGTCGCGAGTACGACGAAGACCGCGTGACCCTGCTCACCGCCCACTGGGCGATGGACCAGTAAATGGCCTTGCCCCGTCACGTGCGCCTGGGCATTCTGGGCATCGCCACCGCCGCGCTGGCCGTTGCGGCCTGGGCAGCGCTGGACAGCGTTTCCCGGTTGAGCAGCGCCCGCCAGCAGACGGTGCAAGCCCGCACCGAGCTGGGCCAGCTGCGCGCCCTGCTGCCGGCCATCGAACAGCGCGAAGCTTTCATCCGGGAGGCCGACGTGATTCGCACCCGGATCGAAAAGGACGGGCTCGATCCGGAGCGCTGGACCCATCGCCGGGTGCAGCGAACCGCGGCCGTGGTGTCCCGGCAGGACGCAGAAAAGACCTTGGGCCAGCTGGTGGGCGTGAACGCGCGGCAGTGGTTCGCGCCCGAGACCTTTGCCGTGTCGGTGGTCAGTCCCGAGGCGGGGCTGTTCACACCGGCGCTCCCGGACGACCGGGGCTTCAGCCTCGAGATGACCGGCATGGTCCATTTCCCGATCAGTGCACCATGAACCCAGACCAGATCATCCTCGCGTCCCCTCAAGGCTGGTTCCAGCTCAAAGAGGGCAGCTGCCTGCCGATTCAGCCCTGGTCGGGGCTGGACGGCTCGGCCCTGGTGGTGGTGGATTTCGAACAGTCCCAGTCCGGTGTCCAGGCCTGCAAGGGCAAGGCCGAGTACGCGGCGTCGCTGATCGAGAAGGCCGTTCGCACCGAAGGCCTGGTCGAAGGCCCGCTGCAGGTCTTCATTCACCGGCAGATCCGCCACACCGACAGCACGCTCGCCCTGTACACGGCCGTGCCGCTGGACGCCTGGCAGCAGCTGCAGACCTGGGCGGAGGGTCAGCGGGACCACTGCCTGATCGTGCCCCTGGCCAGCCTGCTGCCGGCCATGGCGACCGAAGGGCGGGTGCATGTGCTTCGCTCGGGCACCCAGCTGCATGCCTACAGCGAGTCCGAGGGCAAGATGCATTACGCGGGCGCCACCGCGCTGGGCACCGATGTGGCCGACATGCAGGCGCCTTTGCGCGCGCTGATGGCCCAGCTCCGGGCCAGCGCCGGCGGTGAGGCGGGCCAAGGCGTGTTGTGGTCGTCGACGCTCACCGACGAACTGGCCGCCGAGCAGGCCCTGGCGAGCCGGCTGGCCGAGCTGTCGTCGCAAGAGGTCAGGCTGGTGCCCCACGTCACCCTGCGGGGCGAAAGCACCGACCGCAAATCGTCGGCGCTCCCCCACCTGATCGGGGCCGCAGGGCAGAAGGCGGTGCAGGCCTCGGGCCTGGCCAAGCTGGCCTGGATGAGCGAGTCGTACGTGTTGCCACTGGCCGCGATGATCGCCGTGGTGGCGGTGGGGCTGGGGGGCTTTGCCGTCTTTTCCCACCAGCTCGCGCAGCAGGAAACGCAGGTCGCGGCCTCGATGCAAGGCGAAATGGCGGGCTTGCGCCAGCGGGCGTCGCTCGTGAGCCAGGCCGCACCCGCACCGGAGCTGGAGCCCTCCTTGGCCCTGACCCGCCAGCTGGGTCATGCCGCCATCTACGACCCCATCCAGATGCTTCACACGATCCGCCGCGCGGCGGGCGCCGCCGTGCGTGTCCAGAACGTGCAGCTGGTCAAGGCCGACGCCACGCACAAGGCCCGCTTCCGGGTCGACGGTGTGGTGATCGACGGACGCAACGAGGAGTTGAGCCGCTTTTTGTCCGAGCTGAAGCTCGAAGGCTGGCAGGCCGAACCCGCCAACCCCGGCGACGGTTCGGTGGGGGCGTTCGCGTACCACCTCAAGCCCGTGGGCCACAAGAGTCTCTGACCCTCGACAGGCCTCACCGGCGTCTGGCCGAGGCCGCAACAGGCTCGACAGACGCCGGGCTGGCTCCGGGCACCAACCAACAGAACGCATGAAATACGCAGCCTTGACCCTCAGCACACTGTCACTCGCCATCCTGGCCTGGGGGACGGTGACCACGGCCCTCAAGATGGGACCCGGCGGCCGTCCCCTGCCCGCGAACGAGGTGTCGATCCGGCCACTGTCGGATCAGCAGCTGAAGGACCAGGCCGAGGCGCGGGAAGCGCTGGACGCCATGCGCGAGGTCGCCATGAGCCGCATGAAGGACTTCCCGGACGCCGGTGAAGCGCAGGGGCTCATGGGCAGCTCGGTGCGCCGGCTCCAGCCCCGGTTCGACAGCATCTTTGCGTCAACGCCTCCCGTGGTCGAGAAGGTGGCGTTCGGCGGCGCGGCGCGCCTGCCCCGCGCCATGTCCGCGATGCCGGTGTCGCTGCCCGTGCCCCGCGTCAGCCTCGTGCTCCAGACCGGCAGCGAAGGCCGCGCCATGGTGGACGGCCGGCTGGTCCGCGTCGGCGACCCCGTGGCCGAGGGCATGGTGGTGAAGTCCATTTCCATGGAGTCCGTGGTGTTTGCCTCCCGCGGCGAGGAGCTTGTGGTGGCCGTGCCCCTGGAGCGCCTGCGGGTGCTGGGCGCGTTCCCGGCCTCACGGGCGAAAGGCAACTGATGAACAAGGGTGTTCTCTGGGGGGGTGGACTGGGGTTGCTGTTGCTCGCCTTCCTGGGGGGCTTCTGGCTGGCCGGGTCCCCCGCGGGATCGCCCACGGAGCCGACCCCCGCGCCGAGCGTGTCGCCGGTGGCGCCGCCACCGTCCGGTGCGGCCGGCGTTGCTGGCCCGGTCAGCCCGTCCATGTCCGGGCCCCCGCCTGGCATCGACGGGACGGCGCCGGCCACGCAGGCCGCGCCCGCGGCCGGCCAGGCTCCCTGGGCCGCCCCGAGCGCCGCGGCAGGCCCCGCCACCGCCCGCCCGACCAGGAGCCGCGAGGAGCGGCGCAAGGTCCGGGAACAGGTGCGCGCGCTGTCGGTCGAGCTGCAGGCCAAGGGCGCCAACGTCACCATGCAGGACGTGCGCACCTACCTCGACAAGGTGGAGCGCCTGGGGGGCGGCGATTTCGATGCGCGTTACTTCAGCACCATGCGCCAGATCGTGGACCAGACCGCGCGTGCACAGGCGCTCAACCAGGAGCTGACCAGGCTCTCCCAGCGCAATGCCCCCGCGGACGTGGCCCGCAAGCAGGCGATCCTGGCCGAACTGCGCGACGTCAGCGGCAAGGTCAGCAGCGGCGCGGCCGCGCTGCAGTCCTACTCGAACGAAGTCGCTGCCGGCGGCAAGCCGCGCTGAGCGGACCGGACTGTTGCATGGCCGCCCGCCGTCCTCCCTCCACACAAAGAGGCTTCACCTTCCTGGAGCTGGCCCTGGCGCTGCTCGTGGTCGGGCTGGTCTCGTGGTCGGCCTTTTCGGCCTATGACGTGTTCCAGGACGCGCAGGACCGGCGTGCCGCGCAGGACAACGCGCGCCATCTGCAGGGCCAGCTGCGCGCCTTTGCGCTGCGCCACGGGCGCCTGCCGTGTCCGGACACCAGCGCCGCCGGCACCGGGTACGAAAACCTGGCGGCGGGCGCGTGCGCGGCCGGCAGCCAGGTCGGCTGGTTCCCCTACGTCAGCGCCGGCCTGGCCGTGCCCACCGACGAACACCGCGCCCGTTACGCCGTGTACCGGCTGGCCAACGCCACGGCGTCCCTCGACGCCGATCTCGCGGTGGCCCGGGAGCGCAACGGCGACGCGCCGGGCCAGCGCCACCACCAGGACGTGGGCGACCTGATCGTGGCCCTCAACACCGCCGCCGGCCACGCGCCGGTGAGCACACGCTCCTATGTCACCGGCGACGGCGGCATGGCCGGCGCCATCGACTGTGCCGCCAACCTGTCGCAGCTCGCCGCTTACTGGCTGGTCATTCCCCTGCAGGACCGCGACGGCGATGCCGACCGGCTGGACGCCCCCAACACCCTGGCCGGTCCGTGCGCGGGCGGTCCGTCTGCGCCCGTCAGCGCCGCGAACGACGACGTCGTGCTCGCAGAGTCCCCCGCGCTGCTGGCCGGCTGGCTCCGGCAGAACCTGCCCTGACCCCACCCCTTCGCCCACCGATCCCTTCCCACTTCAGACAACCGTCATGCACACCTCCAATACCAAGAAGACCAAGCCCGGACTGGGAACGACCGCTGCGATCCTGTCCTCGGTGCTGCTCGGCGCGTGCGTGTCGCCGCCGCAACAGAGCGCCAAGCACCTGTCGGACGCCGACGCCACGCCGCTGGCGCGCATGCAGGAGGTGGCCCTGGCCGAGTCGATGAAGCTGATGGCCAAGCAGGACGAGCTGCTGCGCGACCTGCGCAAGAAGGCCGAGGCCAAGCCCGTGCAGCCCGCCGCACCGGTCTACGATCCGCTGGAGGGCAAGACCATCAGCGTGGCCATCGCCAACGGCAGCATCAGCCAGATCCTCACGGCCTTCGCCGACGCCGCGAAGGTCAATCTGATCGTGGAACCCTCGGTCGTGCAGCAGGGCGCACAGACCGACATGTACCTCAAGGACGTGTCGCTGCGCGAGGCCTTCAACGAGGTGCTGCGCAGCTACGACGTCGCTGGCGAAGTCCGCAACCAGACGCTGCGCGTCCGTCTGCACGAAGAGAAATTCATGTCGCTGGGCTTCCTCAACGTGAGCAGCCAGATGGCCCTGAACTCCGGTGGCAACGTGTTCGGCGCCAACTCCACCGCAGGGAGCTCGGCCATCTCCGGCAGCCTCTCAATGAGCGCCAGCGCCGGCAACAAGACCGACCCCTACACCGAGATCGAGAACAACCTGCGCACCATCCTGGGCGACTCGAAGCTCACCACGGACGACGACCGCACGCCCGCCACCGCCGCCCAGCAGGCACCCACCATGGTGCGTCAGCCCAACCAGGGCCAGGGCTTCACCCTCAACCGCACCACCGGCACCCTGTACGTCAAGGCCCGTCCGTCGCAGATGCGCTCGGTGGAAGACCTGATCAAGCGCACCCAGAACTCGCTGACCAAACAGGTGTACATCGAGGCGCAGCTGATCGATGTGACGCTGAACGACGGCTACCAGTTCGGCATCGACTGGACCCAGCTGCGCAGCCGCCTGGCCCTGAACTTCGGCATCGACTCGCTGGCCCTGGGCGGCGGCGCGGCCAGCCTGCCCGGTGCCTCGCGCGCCTACCCGGCCAGCTCCCTGACCATTCCATCGCGCGTGGTCGGTTCCACCTCGGGCAGCGCGTCCGGGGGCATTGCCTACCAGGACCAGAACGGTTCGTCCGTGATCAACGCGCTGCGCTCGTTCGGCAACCTGCGCGTGCTGTCCAACCCCAACATCCAGGTGCGCAACGGCACCCCCGCCATGCTGTCGGTGGGCACCAGCCAGCGTTATGTGTCGCGCTCCAGCTCGGCCCAGAACAACATCGGTGGCGGCTCCAGCACGGTCACGTCCGACGTGCAGACCGACGCCGTGTTTTCCGGCGTGATGGTGGGCGTGCTGCCCATGATGCGTGACGACGGCACCATCGAGCTGCTGATCAACCCGGTGCAGAGCGATGTCGATCCCAAGACCCTGGAACTGGTCAGCGTGAACGAAACCAACCGGGTCAGCCTCCCCCACGTGGCCTACAAAGGCCTGACCACCACGCTCAACGTCAACGACGGCGACGTGGTGGTGGTGGGTGGCCTGATCGACCAGTCGAGCAGCGGCGCCAACAGCGGTGTGCCCTTCCTGTCCGACGTGCCGTTCTTCGGCAAGCTGGTGACACAGGAAGGCGACAGCCACCGGACCCGCGAACTGATCGTGGTGCTGCGCGTTCGCGTGTTATGAGCCTGATTTACCAAGCGCTTCAGCAAACCGCCGGGCCGGCCACGTCGCGCCCCTCGCCGGAGAAGCCGCCGTTGTCGTCGCCGCCAGCCGCCCCGACAGCCGCGGGTGGCCGGGGTCGCCACATGGCCCTGCTCGGGGCGGCCATGGCCGGCGCCGGTGTGCTGGGCGGTTTTTTCATCAGCCAGTGGGGCGGTGCCCAGGCGCGCCCCGTCCCGGCCCCGGCGCCCGTCGGCGCGGCGGTCTTGCTGGCGAAACCGTCCGCCGTGGACAGCATCTACGCGGCCGAGCAGGCCACGCCCGGACAGGCCAGCCTGCCCCGCATGGAGGCGCCGCTGCCGACCGCGTCGCCCAGCCTGACGCTGACCTATGCGCTGCCGGTCGCCGTGCAGGCCCCGGCACCCGCCAAGGCGGCGACGCCCACAGCGCCTGCGGCGGCGGTGTCGGCCGATGCCGTGCCGGCTCCGACGGCGGTGCCATCGACCGGCACCGCCCCGACCCCGGCCTTGAAAGACACCCCGGCGACGGCGGGTCCCTCCAGCGCGCCGGTCACCCCCGCCTCGTCGGCCGCGCCCGATGACCTGTCGGAGCGTTTCGAGGGCATGAACCAGGCGCTGGACAACAAGGACGACGCCACCGCGCGGCGGCACCTGCAGGCCATCCAGGCCCAGTTGCCGGCCACCTCGGTCGCGCGCCTGCGCGCCGAGGCCTGGTTTGCCTACCAATCGGGCGACCTGAGCTCGGCCCAGCGCACCTACCGCCGCCTGCTGGACCGCCTGCCCGCCGATGAACAGTCCGCGTTGACGCTCGCTGCGATCGAGAGAAAAAGCGCACGACCCGACCAGGCCCGCGACATCCTGTCCCGGTCCCTGCGCCACAACCCGGGCTCCGTGCCGCTGCGCAGCGCCATGGACCAGCTCGCGGCCAGTGAGGCCCCCAAATGAGCACCCGCAACAGCCACCTGGCCACGCTGGGGCTCGTGCGCAACCCCTTCCCCTACACACCGGACGCGGGCAGCTACTTCCTGACCGCGCACCTGGAGGAGCAGTTCGTCGAGCTCGCCCACTGCATCGAATCGCGCAAGGGCTTCTGCCTGCTCACGGCCGAGGTCGGCATGGGCAAGAGCACGCTGGTGCGCCGCCTGATGGCCGAGCTGCAGGGCAAAAACGTGGTCTCTGCGCTGGTGTTCAACACCTTTCTGCAGGGGCAGGAGCTGCTCGCGGCGATCCTCCAGGACTTCGGGCTGGAGAGCGCCGGCACGATGTCGGCCGATATCTCCACGCTCAACCAGTTCCTGCTCGACCACCACCGCAGCGGCAAGACCTGCCTGCTCATCATTGACGATGCGCAGAACCTCTCGGCCAGTTCGCTGGAGCTGATCCGCCTGCTGTGCAACCTGGAGACCGATCAGGAAAAGCTGCTGCAGATCCTGCTCGCCGGACAGCCCGAGCTGGAGGAGATGCTGTCGCAGCACAGCCTGCGCCAGCTGCGCAGCCGGGTGGCCAAACACTCGCGCCTGCATGGCCTGAACAGCACCGAGATCGCGGACTACGTGAAGTTCCGTTTCGACTCGGCGGGCAACGACGGCACGCTGGTGCTGCAGGCCGACGCCTGCCAGTTGCTCTGGAAAGAAACCCAGGGCGTGCCGCGCCAGATCCACGTGATCCTCGACCGCTGCCTCTATGGCCTGGCGGCCAAGAACGGCAACGTCATCGACCTGCCGCTGATGCGCCAGGCGATCGAAGACAGCCGGGTCGATCTCGGGCCCACGACGGGCGCCGCCGCCCCGGTGGCTGCGTCCGTGACCACAGCGCCTCGCGGTGTGCCCATGGCCTGGATCGGATCGGGCCTGGCCCTGGCCGGCGTGGTCGCGGCGGTGGTGCTGTTCAACGGACGGTCGGTCACGCCGGTGGCTTCGGCCGCGGTGCCCGCTGTCGCCCTGGCGGGCCCGTCGGTCGCGGCCGCTCTGCCGGCCCAGACGTTGCCGGTGCCCGCCACCGAACCCGTCGCCGCCTCACCCGCAGCAAAGGCCGCTGTGGCCACGCTGGTCGCCGCAGACCGCGCGGCCGGCGCGGGCTGCACACCCAAGGTCGCCTGGCCCAGCGGGCGCCAGGCGGTCAGCCAGCCCCTGAGCGAACTCACCCAGCGCCTGCTGGGCGAGCGGCTGGCGCGGCTGGACGATGCCTGCACCGAGCTGCGGCAGGGCCAGACCTGGCTGACCTGGGGCGCGGTGCCTGCCGGTTACGCCATGGACCAGCGCCTGGCCACGGCACAGATACAGATCGCCCTCAGCCACTACGGCAGCCTGCTCCCGCAGGCGGTGGACGGCGTGTGGGGGGCCAAGAGTCAACGGGCCTTGCAGCAGTTTCAGACCGGCGTGGGCCTGGAGCCCACCGGCCACGTGGATGCCCTGAGCGGATTGATATTGGAGAGGTTTTATGTTCAAGAACGGTGAGGGCGGAGACAGCCCCCAGGGCGTGGTGCATCGCCGCCTCGGCGACATGCTCGTGGCCAGCGGGCTGGTCAGCCGGGTGGCGATCGACTACGCACTGCAGAAACAGGTGGTGGAGGGGCAGAAGCTCGGGCGCATGCTGGTCGAGCTGGGCTTCCTCAGTGCGAAAGACCTGGCGCGCCACCTGGCCATCCACCGCGGGCTCGAATTCAGGGAGGTGCCACCGGTGAATCCGGAGGTGACCGCGGCCTTCAACCGCAACCTCTGCGTCACTCACAACTTCCTGCCGGTCGGCCGCGAGGGCGACAAGATCCGCGTGCTGCTGGGCGACGCCGAGCCCGAGACCGTGGCCGCGCTGGTGCAGCGCCGGGTGGGGCAGGACGTGCTGTTCTGGCAGGGTGACTTCTTTGCGGTCACCGACGCGATCCACCAGCACTTCTATTTCAAGGAAAACCCGACCGAGAAGCTGATCGAGTCCGAGGTCCGCCGCCTGAGCGACGACCGCGACCACGCCTACAGCCCGGAACGCCTGATGGAGCTGATCCTGCACACGGCGGTGCGCGAGCGCGCCACCGACGTGCACATCGCCCCCACGGCCCACAGCCGCACGGTGCTCATGCGCATCGACGGCGTGTTGCGCCCCATGTTCGCCATGCCGGCGTCGATGGACCGCCTGGTGGCCTTCATCAAGCTCAAGGCCGACATGGACGCCAGCGAGCAGCGGCTGCCGCAGGACGGCAGCTTCGCCGTGAGCCTGATGGACGCGCTCTACACCATCCGGGTGTCGACCCTGATTTCGGAGTTCGGCGAACGCATGGCCCTGCGCCTGCTGCCCGAGCGCAGCGACCTCGACCGCCTCCAGGACCTGGGTTTCCTGGAGGAAGACGTGGCCGAGATGGAGCGCTCGTTTGCGCGCCCGCACGGCCTGATCCTGATCACCGGCCCCACCGGCTCGGGCAAGAGCACCACGCTGCACGCCGCCCTGCGGGTGCAGCCGCTGGTGGAGCGCAACGTGCTGACGGTGGAAGACCCGGTGGAGCACCGCGTGCCCGTGGCCTGCCAGACCGAGGTGAACCGCCGCGCCGGCTACGACTTCGCCAGCGCCATGCGCCACTTCCTGCGCCACGACCCGGACATCATCCTGGTCGGCGAGGTGCGCGACGCCGAAACCGCGCGGGCCGCGCTCGACGCCGCGTCCACCGGTCACCTGGTGCTGTCCACGCTGCACGTGGGGGGCATCTTTGGTGTGGTGCCGCGCCTGCGCCTGCTCGGGGTGGACGCCGAGACCGTGGCGGAGAACCTGGTCGCGGTCATCAACCAGCGCCTGGTGCGCCGCGTCTGCCCGCACTGCCGCACCGGCCGCCCGGCCACCGACGAAGAACGCGCCTGGCTGGGTGTGGAGGACACGCCCACGCTGTTCCATGGCGTGGGTTGCCCGAGCTGCCGTGGCTCCGGCTACCGGGGCCGGCTGCCGGTCTACGAGGTGCTCACCGTGCACCGCGAGCTGGCCGACGCCATCATGGCCGAGGCGCCCCGCGCAAAACTGCGCGAGCTGGCCGAGGCGGGCGGGCTCAAACCCATGTCGCGCCTGGCCCGCCACCGCGTGCTCGCGGGCGAGACCACGCTCGAAGAGATCCGCCGCGCCATTGGCTGGGACTGATCCATGAGCACCGGCTTGCGCACCTATTTCTACCGCGTGCTGCTGCCGCACGGGAAGGTCGAGACCGGCTTCCTGCGGCTGCTGGTCGAGCGCGACCACTCGGTGCGCCTGCGCCTGGAGCAGCGCACCGACGGCACGGTCCTGCACCTGCTGCGTCTGCCGGAGTGGCTCAACGCGCTCAACGAGTTCCGCCTGCGCATGTTCCGCAAGCAGATCCGGACGCAGGACCTCGCGGGTTTTCTGCGCGACATGGGCATCATGCTGGACGCGGGCGTGCCCATGATGGACGCGCTCAAGACCCTGATCGAAGACGACTCCGGTTCGAGCGGCGTGTCCGACATCGCGACCCGGGTGCACCTCGACCTGTCGTCGGGCATGCGCATGCCCCAGTCGTTCGACCGCCACCCCGACGTGTTTCCCGAGACCGTGCGCAACCTGTCCGAGATCGGCGACCAGTCGGGCGAGCTGTCCCGGATGCTGCTGGAATCGGCGTCGCACGTCGAGCGCCTGATCGACATCCGGCGCGACATCCGCACGGCCCTGATCTACCCGATGTTCGTGTTCGCCACGGTGCTGGGCGTGGGCTTCTTCTGGCTCTATTACGTGGTGCCCAACCTGGCCGCGCTGTTCAAGCAGCTGCAGGCCAAGCTGCCGCCGCTCACCCAGTGGCTGATCGCGGTGTCCGACGTGCTGGTGCAGTACCTGTTGCTGTTCCTGCTCGCCGTGGTGCTGGTGATTGGGTTGCTGGTCTGGGCCTACCGGTACTTTCCGACATTCCGCCGGGGCATCCACGAGCTGGTGCACCAGCTGCCCATCGCGCGCACGCTGGCCACCTCGTCGGGCATGGCCTTCATCAGCGAGCACCTGGCCCTGCTGGTGCGGGCGGGCCTGGACTTCATGACCAGCCTGGACGTGCTGGCGCGCGCCACCACCGACCACTACTACCGCGAGCGCCTGCTCAAGGTGCGCGACGGCGTGGCGCGGGGCGAGGGCGTGGGCGCGTCGATGCGGCGCGTCGGCGGCTTCCCGGCCATGGCGGTGCGCATGATCGCCGTGGGCGAGGAGTCGGGTTCGCTGGACAAGCAGCTCGACCGCCTGGCGCAGGAGTACCGCAAGCGGCTCGACGTGGTGGTGCAGACGCTGAGCGAGATCATCAAGCCCGCGCTGATCCTGCTGGCCGGCGGCCTGTTCATCTTCATGATCGTGGCCCTGCTGCTGCCGATCTACGACCTGGTGCGCCAGTCGGTGAACCAGTCGCTGGGAGGGGGCGGATGATGTCCCTGCACGTCGCGCACGGTCAGAACGGAGGCAGTCTCTCGCGCCAGCGGCAGCAGCGTGGTCTGGGCCTGCTGGAGGTGCTGCTGTTCGTGTTCGTGCTCTCGGGCATGGTGCTGGCCGGCTACCTGGGCTGGCGCGAGCGCACCGCCGTGCAGACCGCGCGCACCGAAAAAGCGACCCTGTCGCAGGCGGACCAGGCGGTGATCACCTTCGCCACCGTCATGCGCCGCCTGCCGTGCCCCGACACCGACCGCGACGGCGCGGAAGACTGCGGCGCCAACGCGCAAAAGGGCTGGCTGCCGTCGACCACGCTGCGCCTGGCCGGCGCCGACCCGGGCGTGGCCATCGGGCAGCTGAGTTACCTCGTGCAGCGCGGCACCACCGAGATCGACCTGGCCACGCTGAGCGACAGCTGGCGGCCGCTGGCCTACGACGACGCGGTGCCGACCTTCGCCGCCATGCGCGACACCACCGCCAGCGGGGGCACCTACCAGGCCGACATCCTGACGCTGACCGACCTCTGCCAGCGCCTGGGCGAAGGCACCGGTGCCACGTTTTCCACCGCCCTGGCGCACGTGACCTCGTCGCCGGTGCGGCCCGTGGCCTACGCGCTGGTGCACCCGGGCCTGGCCGACGAAGATGGCGACCTCTCGCTGTTCGACGGCGTGAACCCCGATGCCGTCAACGCCTTCGACGACCCCAACCGCTCACCGCTGCTGGGCGGCTACGACGACCTGGTGCTGGAGCGCTCGTTCAGCAGCCTGCAGGCGGCCTTCAGCTGCCAGCCGCTGGCGCAGTCCATCGACTCGCTGGCGCTCGGTCTGGACGTGGTCGACCAGGTCGATCAGATGCGTCTGGACAACATCGACGCCGCCGAACGCGCCGTGATCTTTGCGGCCCTGGGCGCGGCGATCACGGCGGTGGAACTCAGCGCGTCCATCATCGAGGCGGCCTCGGACGGGGGCAACGCCGCCGCCGACGCGGCCTTGTGCGGTGCCTCGCTGGGCCTGGCGGTGAACGCCTGCGCCGCCATCGGGCCGCACGTGGCCGGGGCGGTGCTGGCCGGCGTCACCAGCGCTTTGAGCATCGCCTCGATTGCCGCGAACGTGACGGCGGCGGTGCTGGCGGGCAATGCACTGGTGCTGGCCGACAGCGGCCAGTCACCGTCGTCCGTGCCTTGTCCCGTGGTCGATGTGAGCAGGCCGCTGGCCGACGCACTGGCCGAACGGGACGCCGCCGTGGCCAACCGGGCACAGCTCCAGACCGATCTCGTGGACGCGCAGGCCCGGCTCACGACCGCCAACACGGCAAGGACCAACGCGATCAACAGCCTGTATGCAGCGATCCGCAACGGCACGGGCAGTGCACAGATCGACGACCGCGTGCCGCCCCTGATCGCCGCGGCGGGCGACTATGTGGCCCGGCAGAGGGCCTACGACGAGGCCGCAGCCGATGTGAACAACTACCAGACCCTGGTGACCAACTGGTCTGCGACGGTGACCGACTACGACGCCATGCTGGCGACCCGCACCACCCGCATCCCGGTCCTGCAGGCCGAAATTGCCGCGCTCAACATGCAGATCGCTGCAACGACCGACCCGGTGGCCCGCGACGCCCTGATCGCCACCCGAACCGAAAAAGCCGGCGAGCTGTTGCTGCTTCAAGACCTCACGACCTTGAACAACGAACGAAACAACGCCATCACCGAGCGGGACACCGCCAGCGCCAACCTGGCCGCTGCCCAGACCGCGCTGGCGCTGGCCGGGCCGGCGCTCACGGCGGCGCGCAACCAGTACCAGACCACCTACAACAACATCGTCAACGTGACCCAGTATTCCTTTGGTCCCCTGAACGCCTTCGTGGCCTGCAATCCCGCGCTGGTCAACCCCTGCCCCAACGGCTCGGTGAACACCGCGCCGGCCGTGCAGGCCGCCATGACCGCCTTGCTGGGCGCCTCGGGCGACACCGGTTCGGTGCAGCCGCAGACCACCAGCCGGTTTGTCAGCCCCTACACGATCCAGAGCGAGATCGATGGCATCCAGGCCGAGCTGAACAGCGCGGATGACCGTGTCACGCGCGCGCAGGATCAGTACGACGATCTGCTGGCACAGTCGCAGAACCCGCCGTCCTGCAACGTCACCGGATCGGGGGTCACGCCCTGGTCGCCGGCCGCCGCCGGGGGCATTCTGGTGAACACCGACATCAAGGGAGGCACCCGATGAGCCGCCGCCTGCGCCGCCAGGGCGGCTTTTCAATGGTGGAACTGAGCGTGGTGCTGGTGATCTTCGGCATCATCGGGCTCATGCTCTGGCGCTGGGTCGCCGACACCCGGCAGCCCGTGAACGTGCAGGACATCCGGCGCCAGGTGGGCGAGACGCAGTCGGCCATCGAAGGCTTCGTGCTCTCGCGCAACCGCCTGCCCTGCGCCGCGTCCGACACCGGCGGCGTGGAAAACTGCGGCGATGCCACGGCGGTCTTCATGCCCTGGCGCACCCTGGGGCTCAGCAGCGAGCTGGGCACCCTGCACTACGGGGTCAACCGGGGTGGCGGTTTCAACCTCGCGGCGGTTCCCGCGGCGCGCGACATCAACCTCAGCTTCAGCGGCGTGCCGGTGATGGCGGTGGACGATGCCGCAGCGCCCGCCGCCGTGCTGGCCGCGGGCCGGGTGACCGCCGAGCTCGCGGCGGCTCAGGCCCAGCGCTCCGTGGTCAACGGGCTGGACCTGTGCGCGGTGTTGCGCGACCACGCCAACAACCCCGGGGCCGCCGGCACGCTGCGGGCCGGCAACATCGCCGCCGAACTGCCCGTGGCCTACACGGTGGTGCACCCCGGGCTCAACGGGCAGTACGAGGGCAACAACGTGGTGGGCGCGGGGGGCAGCTGGCGCTACGACCTGCCGGGCCGTGTGCAGGACGCCACCTACGACGACATCGGGGTGGCGGTCGGTCCGGCCGACCTCTCCGCGCGCCTCGGTTGCGTGGCGCGGCTGAGCGCGGCCCAGGCGGCGGTGCAGGTGGCCTTTGCCCAGTACGACACGACCCGGGTGATGCAGGAATACTGGTCGCTGCGGGCGTTCGACATCACGACCGCCGAAGACGGCGTCTCGGGCGCCGAGACGGGCATCACCATGGCCGCCGTGGGCCTGGCCATCGCCACCACCAGCACCCTGGTGGGGCTGGCCTCGGCCGCCAACACCGAGGGCCTGACCGTCTACGCGGTGGTCATCGCCGCCGTCAACATGGCGGTGGCGATCACCGAAACCGTGCTCGCGGCGCAGGACCTGGTGGACGCGCAGGAGGCCCTGGTGGAGGCCCGCGCCAAGCTCGTGGCCACCAGCGACTACGCGGCCACGGTGTTCAACACGCTGGCCGACGCGCTGGCCCGCGGGGTCGAGCTGGACAGGAAAGGACTCAACCCATGAGGCAACACGCCATCAGGCAACACGCGAGGGGTTACACGCTGGTCGAGGTGTCGGTGGTCTTGCTGGCCCTGGGCCTGGTGCTCTGGGGCGCGGTGGTGTTCTGGCAGCAGTCGGCGGGGCAGCGCAGCTCGGCCCTTCAGCTGGACGTGCAGCAGCAGGCCAAGCAGTCGGTGACAGGGTTCCTGCACGCCCGGCACCGCCTGCCGTGCCCGGCGGCCGACGCGAACGGCGTCGAGTCGTGCACCTCGGGCACGGGCGGGCTGCGCCAGGTGGGCTTCCTGCCCTGGCAGACCCTGGGCCTGCCCCGGCCCGAGGCCGGGCGTTTGCGCTACGGCGTGTACCGGGAACCCTCGGCCACCGCCGCCGAAGACCGTGACCTGGCGGTGAGCCGCGACCGCATGAACCCGCTGCGCGTGCGCACGCCGAGCCCGCGCCCGCAGAACGGCAGCGCGCCCAACGGCAACGCGCCGCCAGTGCCGGTGGCCGCCGCCGGCCAGCTCGGGGCCACCGAATCGGGCGACCCGTTCAACCCGCTGAACAGCGCCTGCAACGCCGCCAACGCGCCGCCCTGTCCGCTGGGCGGTGAGGCGTCGGTCGGTCAGGTGGACGTGTGTCTGGCCCTCAACACCGCCTCGGACCCGATCAGTGCACCCACTGGCCGGCTGGGCGTCTCGGCGGGTGGCGTGCGCCGCCCGGCCGCGTTCGTGATCGCAGCGCCCGGCCTGCTCGACGCCGACGCCGACGGTGTGGCCTTCGACGGCGCCAACGCCACGGCGAGCGACACCTCGCCCACCTTCGAGTCGGCGAACACGCGCGGCACCAGCAGCTACGACGACAGCGTGATCGCCGCCAGCCACACCGAGCTGTTCGCGCTGCTGGCCTGCGAGACCGGCCTGTCGGCGGCCGAACACGCGCACTTCAACGCCGCGATCGGCGCCTTCGTGCTGGAGCGCGCGATGTACGACTACCGCGACCAGTTGCACGTGATGGTCAGGCTGGCCGAGGCCGATGTGGCCGCTGCGGCAGCGGGCTTGCTGGGAGCCGGTGCGGGCGTGTCTGACGCCGCTCAAGCCATGCTCGCCGCCACGGGCGACACCATTCTGAGCGTGGGCGCCCGTTCCTTCCAGATCGGTCTGGCGGCGGTGGGCATTGCCGCTGCCGCTGCCGGATTGGTGGCGGCCACCTTGGGGACGATCGATTCGGCCGCCTCGCTGGTGGACGCCATCGCCACCCACGACGAGTTCGCGGCGCGCACCACCGCCATCACCGACCTCGCCATTTCGATCAACCGCAACGCACTGATGGCCGACGCCATCGGTTTCTGACACCTGTCCTGTCCCGGGATGCGCACCATGAATCTCCGTACCTCGCCCAGACCACCGCGCTTGCCCCGTCGCCAGCGCGGCTTCACCATGGTCGAGCTGAGCGTCAGCATGCTGGTGATCGGCCTCCTGCTGGGCGCCGTCGCTGTGGGACGCGACCTGCAGCGCACGGCCGCCAACCAGCGCCTCTCCAGCGACTTCGTGCAGGGCTGGCAACTGGCCTACGAGGCCTACATCAACGGCGTCGGCCGCCCCCCCGGCGACAGCGCCACCAGCCCCACGGGGCAGGTCAATGGCGCCACCGCCGGCCGCGCGCTGCTGTGTGGCGATGCGCTGCAGAACGCGTTTCTGGCCGCCGGCGTGCGCCTGCCCGAGGGCCGCACCGCGGGCCAGGGCGACCGCTATGTGTACCTCGACAGCAACGGCAACCCGCAGGAGGTGCAGGTGTGTTTCCGGAACGTCGACTGGGCCGAGCCGGGCGCGACGGTGGGCGCCTATGTCACCCGTCCCCGCAACGTGATGGTGCTGACCGGGACCACGTATTCGCTGGTGTCCATGCTGGACCAGCAGGTCGACGGCCGCAGCGACGCCCGTTTCGGGCGCCTGCGTGAACCCGTGCAGGCCAACGCGGTGGCCGTCACCACCGGCCAGCTCTGGAGCATCGACGACACTGACCAGTACGGCACCACCAACGCCCGCACCTTCGACGAAGACCAGGTGGCCGTGACCACCGCCTACCTGCAGATGATGCGGTGAGCGCCGGGCCGCTCTGACGGCAGGCGTGTGCCCTGCGCGACAGTGGGTGGCGAGCCACGCTTGTGGCGAATTGAGGGCCTTGACAGGTCACAGGTGCCCCGCCCGGGCCTGGGGGTGACAAAATGAAACACAACCACCGCTCTCCAGACCCCCCACATGCCACACACGACCCGATGGGAAGGCCCGCAGCCGGGGCTGCGCCGTGCCGGGCCACGATGTTCGGTCTGGTCGCCGCTGCGCAGCGCGCGGGTGCGGCTCGCGCAGCTCCTTCTTCTGCTGCTGCCGCTGGTGATGCTGGCCGCCTGCGAGCCGCTTCCCCCGGCGCCCCTCAAGGTGGGCATGAACGCCTGGGTGGGGTACGACCCGCTGGCGCTGGCGCGTGAAGAGGGGCTTCTGGATGCCCGCCAGGTCAAGGTGATCGAGCTGTCGTCGAGCTCCGAGACCTTGCGCAATTTCCGCAACGGGCTGCTCGACGCGGCCGCGCTGACGCTGGACGAAACGCTGCGGCTGGCCGACGACGGTGTGGATGTGCACATCGTGGCGGTGCTCGGCGTGTCGGCCGGCGCCGATGTCGTGCTGGCCGGTGCCTCGGTGGCGGGCCCCCGGGACCTGCGGGGCAAGACCCTCGCGGTGGAGGGCACGACGGTCGGTGCGCTGATGCTGCAGCGCCTGCTGCAGGCGGGTGGGTTGCGGCAGGACGAGGTGACGGTGCGCAACCTGGAAACCTCACAGCACCTGGCCGAGCTGAAGAGCGGTCGGGTGGACGCGGCGGTGTCCTACGAGCCCATGGCCGGGGCCATGCGCGATGCGGGGTTCCGACCGATCTTCGACAGCCGGGCGATGCCCGGCGACATCATGGATGTGCTGGTGGTTCGGGCGCAGACGCAGGCATCGCGGCCGCAGCAGGTGGCCGAGCTGGTGTCCGGCTGGCAGCGGGGGGTGTCGGCGCTGCAGGAGCGGCCCGAAGCCAGTGCGCGCCTGCTGGCGCCCGGGGCGGGCCTGACGGTGGACGGTTACCTCGCGACGCTCAAGGGTTTGCGGTTTGTCACCGCGTCGCAGTCGGCGGAGCTGCTGTCGGGTCGTCCCCGGCGCCTGGGCCAGGAGGCCGCGGGCCTGGCCCTGACCCTGAAGGCCATGGGCCTGATCCGCGACACCCCCGACTGGGGGCGCCTGCTCCCCTTTGACGGTCCGGTGACGGCGGCGGAGGGCCTGCCATGAAAGCCTGGAACCGGGGCTGGGTGTTGGGCATGACGGGTCGCCAGCTGCTGCCCCTGCTGCTGTTCGCGCTGGCCTTGCTGGGCATCGGGCTGCGCTACCAGGCCCAGATGGCGAAGATCGATGTCGATGTCGAGCGCCAGGAAACCCTGCGGCTGCGTGAGCGCCTGAGCATCGAGCAGGCCCGGATCGATGTGTGGCTGGGCCAGGCCAACGCGCTGGGGCTGCGTGGCCTGGTCGGGGCACTCGGGCTGCACGATGGGCTGGACCGCGCGTACCTCGCCGGCCCCGGGGCGGCGGTGCTCGCGTCGCTGGCGCGCGAGGACCTGGGGCGAACCCTGTCCCAGGTGCTGCAGGGCGCCTCGGCGCAGGCCTCGATGGCGCCCCTGTTCAACCGGCCCTTGCCGTCGGCCATCACCGTCGAGCGGGTGGCGGGGCAGCCGCTGCTGACCGGCCTGGTGCCGCTGGTCGACGGCCACCGGCTGGGGGTGATGGTGGACATCGGCCATGCGCTGGCGCTGCGCCGGGCCAGCGTGCAGCGCGAGGTGGCCCGCGAGGCCCTGGCCGCGCTGCTGGTCACCGGTGCCCTGGCCTTGCTGCTGCACCTGCTGTGGTTCCGGCGCGCCCGCCAGCTGGCCCATGCGCTCAAGGCCATGGGGGAGGGCGATCTGACGGTGCGCACCGGGCTGCGCGGCCGCGACGAGCTGGGGCTGATCGGCAAGGCCGCCGACCGCATGGCCGAACAGCTGCAGGCGGACCGCGCCCGCGCGCTGCACATGGGCGATCTGGTCAACCGCTCACCGCTGGTGGTGATCGAATGGCGCAACGCCCCGGGCTGGCCGGTGAGTTACGTGAGCGAATCGGTGGCGCAGTGGGGCCACACACCGGCCGCGCTTCTGGAGGGCCAGGTGAAGTTCAGCGACCTGCTTCACCCGGACGACGCACAGCGCATCCACGACGAAGTGGCGGGGTACATCGCACACGGCCCCGACGAATACCGGCAGACCTACCGCCTGCGCTGCGCCGACGGGCGCTGGGCCTGGGTCGAAGACCGGACCTCGCTCACGCGGGATGGGCAAGGCGAGGTCCTGTCCATCAGCGGCATCCTGCTCGACACCACGGCGCAGAAAGCCGCCGAGCAGGCCCAGCACGAGCAGGCCGAACTGCTGCGCATGTTCTACGAGCTGCCGTTCCTGGGCATGGCGATCTCGTCGCCGGCCGACAAGCGCTGGCTGCAGGTGAACGACCGGCTCTGCGAGATGCTGGGTTACCGGCGCGATGAACTGCTGCGCATGACCTGGGCCGAGATGACGCCACCCGGTGACCTGGAGCGCAACGTGACGCTGTTCGACGAACTGATGTCGGGCCAGCGCGCGGGCTACCAGATGTCGAAGCGGTTTGTGCGCAAGGACGGCCGCCTGGTGCACGTCGAGCTCGACGTGCGCGCCGTGCGCGACGCCCAGGGTCGCGTCAAGCAGCTCTTCGCCACCATCCAGGACGTGACCGAGCGCAAGCAGGCCGAGGCTGCGCTGCTCAGCAGCGCGCAGCAGCTGCGCGAGGCGCAGCGCATCGGGCGCATGGGCAGCTGGGCGTTCGACCTGGACAGCGGCGAGGTGGTCTGGTCGGAGGAGGTCTACCGCATCCACGAGACCGACAGCGCCCACTTCCAGCCGTCCTACGACAGCTTCCTGACCACCATCCACCCGGACGACCGCGAGAAGGTGAACGCGGACTACCAGGCCTCGATCGAGCAGGGCACCGTGTACGAGACCGGCTACCGCATCTGCCTGCCCGGCGACCGCATCAAACACCTGCGTGTCAGGGGCGAGACCGAGTGGCGCGACGGGCGGCCGGTGCGCACGGTGGGCATGGTGCTGGACGTGACCGACATCACCCTCGCCCAGCAGGCCCTGGAAGAGAAGGAGGCCCTGCTGGCCGAGTCTCAGGAGGTGGCCCGCCTGGGCAACTGGAGCGTCGACCTCCAGACCAACAAGGTGGTCTGGTCCAACGCCCTGTTCCGCCTGCTGGGTCACGACCCCGCGAAGGACGAGCCCGGCGAGGACCTGTTCCTGAAGTCGCTCCATCCGGACGACCGGGAGCGGGTGCTGGCCCACATGCGGGCCCATGCCGCGGGAGAGCCCGGCCAGTACTGGGTCCTGGAACACCGCATCGTCACGCCCGAGGGTGTGCGCCATGTCGAGCAGCGCGCGCGCCTCGCGTGCGATGCCGACGGTCAGCCCCTGCGGCTCTATGGCACCACCATGGACGTGACCGAACACCGTGAGGCCGCGCTGACCTTGCAGGACTACAAGGAAATGCTCGAACAGGCGGAGGCGCTGGTCAAGCTCGGCAGCTGGGCGGGCGAGGTGGACACCCAGCGCCTGACGATTTCGGCCCAGCTGTTTCGCAACGTCGGCCTCGATCCCTCGGGGCGCATGCCCAACGATGCGGAATACCTGGCGCGCATCCACCCCGAAGACCGGGCCCTGGTGGCGGACGACATGCAGCGCATTCGCAAAGCACAGGAAGCGGGTGAGCTGCTGTTCCGCACCGACCCGGCCTGGGGGCCGGTGCGCTGGCTGCGCCGCACGGTGCGCCGCATTTCGCGCGAAGGCGAGGGCCGTGGGCCGCGCTACATCGGCACCCTGCTCGACGTCACCGAAGCGATAGAGGCCGAACAGCGGCTCAGGAACCTGAACCAGGAGCTGGAGCGGCGCGTGGCCGAGCGCACCACCCAGCTGAGCCAGGCCAACCAGGAGCTCGAAGCCTTCTCCTACTCCGTGTCGCACGACCTCAAGGCGCCGCTGCGGGGCATCGACGGCTACAGCCAGCTCCTGGTGGACGACTACGGGGACCGGCTGGACGCGGACGGGCGCCAGTTCGTGCAGCGCATCCGCCAGGGGGTGCAGCAGATGGGCGCGCTCATCAGCGACCTGCTGGAGTACTCGCGCATGGAGCGCCGCGACATGGCACAGGAGCCGGTCGCGCTGCGACCCCTGGTGGAGCAGATCCTGGAGGCCTACCAAGCCGACATCGAGGCGCACGGTGTGCAGGTGCACCTGCAGATGGAGCCGCTGACGCTGGCGCTGGACCGCGAGGGCATCTCGGTGGTGCTGCGCAACCTGATCGGCAATGCGTTGAAATTCAGCGCCGACAGCCATCCCCCCTCCCTGGAGATCGGGGCCCGCAGCGCGCCCGGTCGGCGTATCCTGTGGGTGCGTGACAACGGGGTGGGTTTTGACATGAAATACCACGACCGCATGTTCGGCATCTTCCAGCGCCTCCACCGGGCGGAAGAGTTTCCGGGCACGGGCGTGGGCCTGGCGCTGGTGGCCAAGGCGGTGCAACGCATGGGCGGTTGTGTCCGGGGCGAGAGCAGCCCGGGCGCCGGCGCCACTTTCTATCTGGAGTTTCCCGAATGAACACTGGTGTGAACCTCCCCCCGATCCTGCTGGTCGAGGACAACCCGATGGACCTGGACCTGACGCTGCGTGCGTTCAGCAAAAGGAAATTCTCCAACCAAGTGCAGGTCGCGCGCGATGGCGAAGAAGCGCTGGCCTTCATTCCGCGCTGGGAGGCGGGCGAGGCCCTGCCGGCGGTGATCCTGCTCGACATCAACCTGCCCAAGGTCAGCGGGCTGGAGGTGCTGCGCCAGCTCAAGGCCCACGAACGCTTCCGCCGCATCCCGGTGGTGATGCTGACCTCGTCCCGGGAAGACCGGGATCTCACCACCGCCTACGACCTCGGTGTCAATTCCTACATCGAGAAGCCCGTGAGCTTCAGCAAGTTCATGGAAGTGGCCGAGCACATCGAGCTGTACTGGTGCGTGCTCAACGAGCGACCCTCCCGGCTTTGATGCGGGGGCGCCGTCCACCGGCGCGTGTCCCAGGCGTCTCGCGGCTCACAGCAGCCACTGGCGCAGCAATTCGTTGAACACCCCGGGCTGTTCCAGCTGGGGGGTGTGCCCGCAGTCCTGGAGCCGCACCAGCTCCGAACCGCTGCACAGGCCATGCGCCGTGACGGAGTGGGCGATCGGCAGCACCACGTCCTGCTCACCGTGAACGATCCGCGTGGGCACCTTCAGGCCTTGCAGGATCTGGTGTGACCGCGTCCACACCGCCTCGCGCTGGCCGCGCAGCGTGGTCATCGCGCGCAGCTGTTTCAGAAAGTGGGCTGCGCCGCCGGGCCTGCGCACATTGCGTTCGATGGCGGTGCGCACGTGCGGCGTGATCGCCTCGGGCCGAAGGACGATGGCCTTGATCTGTTGTGCCACCGCCGTGGGGCCGGGCTTGTTCATCAGCTCCCCCAGCCAGGGCAGCGACATCAGCTTGAAGGCGCCGAACACCTCGGGCCCCAGGGCGGCCGAATTGGCCAGCACCAGCGAGTCGACGCGGGCAGGCGCCTGGTCGGCCATGCGCAGGGACATGGCCGCGCCGAGCGAGTTGCCCACCAGGTGCACCCGCTGAACCCCGAGTTGGTCCAGGAGTGACCAGGCCACGCGGGCCTGTCCCTCCAGGCTCATGGCGTCGGCGGATTCATCCGACAGGCCATGGCCCGGCATGTCCCAGGCGATCAGGCGCAGGGACGGGCCCAGGTCGTCGAACTGCCGGTGCCAGAACTCCAGCGACTCGCCAATGCCGTGGGTCATCAGCACCGCCGGCCCGTCGCCGCCGCTGTCCCGGCAGCGGATTCGGACACTGTTGATCACAACGAATGAATCGGTCATGGTGACGCCCTCAGAACGGGATGGTGGTTTTGATCCAGAACTGCGTGCCCTCGCTGCGCGAGCGCACGCTGAACTCCTTGGCCAGTTTGGCGGTGATGAACCAGCCCTTGCCGCTGTCGTATTTCAGGTTGGGGCCGGCGGAGTAGGCGCGGCCCTTGGAGCCGGGGACCGACTGCCCGTGGCTTTTGTCTTCGGACAGTTGCTGGTAGATGTTCCCGCCGACACCGAGCACCCAACCGTTGCCCAGCCCCCAGCCCAGGGCGTAGTCGATGTTCAGCTCGTTGCCCGAACGGTAGCCCGTGTCCTTGTTGGTGCGGTTCAGGTTCAGGCCGATCTTGGCGTCGGCATTCAGCCCGTTCGGATCGATCCACGAGACCAGGTAAGCGGGCTGGATCGACGCGTAGTTGCGCCCCACGTTGACGGGGCGTGCGGCGTGGTAGCGGCCCACCGGCAACACGATGTCCAGCGCCGCCACGCTGTGCAGCTGGGGCGAGTGGTGCCAGGCCACGCCAGCGCCCAGGCTCACGTCGCCCAGACCCGAGCTCGACGATGACTGCCCGGCGGCGCTGACCTTGACCTTGACCAGCGGCAGGATGGCGTGGGCCACCAGCTGCCCGCCCATCACCGGGGTGTTGGTCACCCATGCAATGCGGGTGGCTGCGGCAACGGCGTTGACCTTGAAACCCGGGATGGGCACGGCCTGTCCCTGGCCATCGTTCACGCGATCGGCGCTGTAGACATTGACGTACTCCAGCACATAGACGCCGGGTGGCGGCGCGGCGCCCGCCAGGTGGTTCTCGGCCCCGACGGGGTAGGTCGAGCCGCCCCCTTCGGTGGCGAACGACGCCGAGGCGGCGGTGAGCAGGGCGGCGCCCAGAAAAAGCTTGGTGTGTTTCATGAAGTCTCCTCGTGTGGTTGAACAATTGATGTGTCAGCGCGTCTCTGGGGTCAGTGGCGGCGCCTGTATCCAGACAGGCGCCGCGATCTTCCAAAGCCCGTTGCGCCAGGTGACGGGCAAGCTGGAACGGTTGGGGGCATGGGCCTGCGCCTGCCCGACATGAAAGGGCATGCCCAGAAACGAGAGTTCGGTCGCCGGCATGTCGCGCAAGGCCTGGGCGAAGGTCGCGCGGGTGATGGGCCCCTGGATCTGGCGGGCCACGCGCACGAACACCTGCGCCGAGACGTAGCCGCCTTGCGACAGGGCGCTCAGCGGCAGGCCGCCCTCGCGCATGACGCGCTTCCAGTCCAGCATCGCCAGCGAGGCGCTTTGCCAGGGCTCGAACTCCGCCATCGCGTGCACGCGTGCCTGTGGTGTGCGGATGGCTTTGGCCACCTGGTCGGTGTAGGCCGGTGTGAGAAAGACCCAGTCGATGTTCCCCATGCCCTGTTTCTGCGCCGCGTCGAGCCAGCGCAGCACGGTGGGCTCGTGGCCGGTGAAGATCACGGCGCCGCAGCCCCGGGCCAGGTGGCCACGGATGGCGGCGGCAAAGTCCGCGTCCGGCTGGATGAAGGCCACATCGGCCAGCGCCGACTTCAAGGGCGCCTTGAGGCGGTCCAGCGAACGCCGGTAGCCGGTCGCCATGCCGGGCAGATCAAGAACGGTCAGGCAGACCTGCCGGTGCCTGAGCTGCTCGACCGCAAACGCGACGGCGTTTTCCAGGCCCAGGTAAGGCCCGTTGTTCATGGGCACGATGTGCGACGAGGCGAAGCACTCGGGCGCCACCGAGGCCCCTTGCAGCGAGATCAGACCGGCTGCGGCGTAGGTGGCGGCGTTGACCGCGCAATCAAACAACCCCGAGCCGCCCACCAGCGCGACCACCTCCGGGTCGCCCACCAGTGTTCTGGCGGCGCTGGCTGCGGTCTGCGGGTTGGGGCCTTCGTCCAGCGACACGTAGTCGATGCGGCGCCCTTTCACGCCACCGGCGGCGTTGACGGCATCGAAGTAGCGCCGTGCGGCCCGTGACGATTCCGGGAAACCGGCCTGCATGCCGAGTGCGCTGACCGCGCCCACCCGGATGGCGCGCTCGCTTTGGGCGAGGGCGGTCGCGGCGCACGCAGCGGCCAGCACCGCGCCGGCCACCGCTCGCCATGGGAAACATCCGGGTTGACGCGACAGCATGCCGGTCTCCGCTCAGATGTAGGTCGAGGCCAGCCCGCCGTCCACCGGCAGGTTGATGCCGCTGACCCAGCGCGACGCGTCACTGCACAGGAAAGCGATCACTGGGGCCACCTCGTCGCTGAAGGCCGGGCGCTTCATGCGGTGCGCGTCTTTTTCCACGCGCTCGTTGCCCAGCATCTGCACGAAGTCGCCCAGGATGGGCGTGAACACCGGGCCGGGCGCCACGCAGTTCATGCGCACGCCGCGCTCCAGAAACTGCTTCTGCGACTGGGTGTAGGTCCAGACGATCAGCGCTTCCTTGAAGTACTGGTAGCAGGTCTCCTGCGGCACCGGGTGTTTCGCGAGCCAGGCGGCGCCGGCCTCGAAGCTGGTGGTGGCGCCCAGTTCGCGGTGCAGTTCCAGCCGGGCCGGCCATTCGGCGCCGAGGATGGACGCGATGTTGATCACCGAGCCGCCTTCGCCCATGCGCTCCATAACGCGCTGCGTGAAGTGGCGCAGGCCCAGGTAATTGACCTGGCCCACCAGCTCGGCGGGCGCCGTGCCGGGCACGCCGGCGATGTTGGCCAGTGCGTCGATGTGCGCGGGCAGCTGGGCCATGGCGGCGTCGATGGCGGCGGGGTTGCCCAGGTCGATCTTGACGAAGCCGTCCAGCGTGAGCATGGGGTCGTTGCGGTCCACGCCGATCACGCGCGCGCCCTGCAGTCGGGCGAGTTTGGCGAAGTCCGAACCGATGCCCGAGCCGCAGCCCGTGACGACGATGGTTTTTCCTTGGAGGTTCATGGAGCAGTCCTTTCTTGGGGGGTGGAAACAGAAGAAGAAACGTGGGGCTGGGTCAAGGGCCGCGACAGGTGGGGGCTCAGCGCGCCCCACAGCCCTTGCGGCAGGAACAGCGCGCAGCCGGCGGCGGCCGCGCCCAGGCCGGCGAGGTACCAGGCGCCGAAGTCGCCCATGACTTCTTGCAGCGCAAACAGCAGCAGCGCGCCGATGTAGGGGCCAGGCCCGCTGCGCAGGCCGCCCACCAGCACCATGAACAGCATCAGCACCGACCACTGCACGCCGAAGTTGGTGCGCGGCAGGAAGGTGATGGCGCTGGCCAGCCAGGCCACACCGGCCAGGGCCGCGCCGAAGGCGGCCAGCACGTAGATCGCCTGGCGGGTGCGCAGCACGCGCACGCCCAGCGAGGCGGCGGCCTCGTCGTCGTCACCAATCGCCTTGGCCGCGGTGCCCACGTGGCTGCGCAGCAGCACCGCCATGGCCAGCGCCATGCCGGCCAGCGCGGCCAGCGCGAACCAGTAGCCGATGCTGCGGCGCAGCTCGGGCGCCACCGCATTGAGCGCGATCAACGAGGTGCCGGTCTCGCCCTGGATCAGCGGGTCCAGCATCACGAGGATGCGGATCACCTCGGCCACCACCCAGGTGCCGATGGCGAACTCGCCGTCTTTCAGGCGCAGCACGTAGAACGACATCACCCAGGCCAGCAGCGCCGCGCCCAGCGCACCGACCAGCAGCGCGGGGTAGGCCGGCAGGCCGCCGTCCACCAGGCGCAATGCGAAGTAGCCGCCCAGGCCGAAGAAGGCCTGCTGGCCCACCGACACCAGGCCCGCGTAACCGGCCATCAGGTTCCAGGTGGTGGCCAGCAGCATGTAGATGAAGAGCGTGGTGAGCTTGTCCACCACCGAGGCGCCCGCGAAGGCCGGCACACAGGCCAGCAGCAGCACGGCGGCGACAGCCAGTCCGAAGTGTTTTGAGGTGTTCATGCGCTGGCCACCTTTCGTGCGCGCAGACCGCGCCAGCCGGGTAGCGCGGGGCGGCCCAGCTGGTGGCGGTGGTTGCGCCACAGGCGCGCGCCCAGCACCGCCAGGAACAGCAGGTGCCCGGCGAGCTGGAAGCCCTGCGGCGCCCACAGCGCGCCCAGGCTCTGCGCCACGCCCAGCAGCACACCGCCCAGCAGCGTGCCCCACAGCGAACCGATGCCACCGATGACCACCGCCTCGAAGGCCTGGATCAGCAAGGTCGGCCCGCCATAGGGTTCCACCGTGGCCTGCATGGCCAGCGCCGCGCCGGCCAGGCCGGCCAGCGCCACCGCAATGGCGGCGGCCGCCCGGTGCACACGCCGCGCGTCCACGCCGCACAGGGTCGCGGCCTCGGGGTCGCTGGCGGCGGCGCGGATGGCGCGGCCCAGGGCCGTGTGGCTGAGCAGCAGCTGCAGCGCGCCCAGCACCGCCACCGCGATCACGAAGGTGATCACCGGCAACTGGCCGACGACGATGCCGCCCGGCAGCTCCCAGCTGGCCCAGGCCAGGTCGCCCAGTGCGCTGCCCAGCGAACGGGCCTCGGACCCCATCACGCCATACAGCGCGTTCTGCAGCACCGCGCCCAGGCCGAAGGTGACCAGCAGCGGCAGCAGGATGCCGGCGCGCAGCGTGCGCGCGAACAGCCAGCGCTGCAGCCCGATGCCGATCAGCGCCATCACCGGCAGCACCAGCGCCAGCGCGAGCCAGGGCGAGATGCCGAAACGTTCGGTGAGCGCGATCACGCCGAAGGCGCCGACGATGGCCAGGTCGCCGTGCGCGAGGTTGATGATGCGCATGACGCCGAACATCAGGGACAGGCCGGCCGCGAGGATGGCGTAGAAGCCCCCCAGCAGCAGACCCTGGATCAAGGCTTCGGTCATGGCTGTGTCTCCGTGGGGCGCTCGGCTTCGACGCCGAAGTAGGCCGCCGTGACGGCTTCGCGGGTGAGGGACTCTGCGGGGCCCTGCAGCACGATGCGGCCTTCGCGCAGGCACAGCACGCGGTCGGCGAAGGCCATGGCGCGCGACAGGTCCTGCTCCACCAGCAGCAGGCTGATGCGACCGGCTTCGCGCAGGTGGGCGAGGTTGCGGTAGACCTCTTCCACCGCCAGCGGCGACAGGCCCAGCGAGACTTCGTCGAGCAGCAGCACGTCGGGGTTGGTCATGAGCGCGCGGCCGATAGCTGCGGCCTGGCGTTGTCCGCCGGAGAGTGCGCCGGCCGGCCGGTCGATGATGGGCGGCAGCGCGGGCAGCGCCTCCAGCACCCGGGGCAATGTCCACTCGCCGGGGCGGCCGTGGTCGCCCGCCACGCGCAGGTTTTCGCGCACGCTCATGTCGTCAAACAGGCGCCGGCCCTCGGGCACCATGGCCAGGCCGCGCCGCACGCGCTGGTGGGCCAGCAGCGCGGTGATGTCTTTGCCATCCAGCAACACACGCCCCGCCGCCGTGGGGTGCACGCCCGCCAGGCAGCGCAGCAGCGTGGTCTTGCCCGCGCCGTTGGCGCCGATCAGGGCCACCACCTCGCCGCGTGCGATGGAAAAATTCAGGTCGCGCACGGCGACCAGCTGGCCGTGCGCCGCGCGCAGGCCTTGGACTTGCAGCAGGTCTGCGCTCATGCAGCGACACCCCCAAGGTAGGCGCTCATCACCAGCGGGTTGGCCATCACCTCGTTGGGTGTGCCTTCGGCCAGCACGGCCCCGGCGTCCATGCAGACCAGGCGGTCGATCACGCGCAGCAGCGCGTGCAGCACGTGTTCGATCCAGACGATGGTCAGGCCGTCGTCGCGCAGCGTGCCGATGAGGTTCACGAGCTGGTGCAGCTCCCCTTCGGTGAGCCCGCCGCCGATCTCGTCGAGCAGCAACACGGTGGGCTGCGTGGCCAGGGTGCGGGCGAGCTCCAGGCGCTTGCGATCGAGCAGGCCCAGCGTGGCGGTGGGTCGCGCCGCCAGCGCGCCCAGACCCACGCGGTCCAGCGCGTCTTGCGCCTGCTTCAGCGCCGCCGCACCGCGCAAGGCCGCGCCATGTTGTGCGGCCACCAGCGTGTTCTCGAGCACCGACATGCCCAGGAAGGGGCGCGGCACCTGGTGGGTGCGCGCAATGCCGTGGCGGCAGCGTGTCGCCGCAGGCCAGGCGGTGATGTCCTGCCCTTCAAAAAACACCTGGCCCTCGCTGGCCGGCAGCGTGCCCGCCAGCACACCAAACAGCGTGGTCTTGCCCGCCCCATTGGGCCCCACCACGCCCAGCGCCTCACCGCGCCGGATGCTGATGTCCACCCCGTGCAACACGGCCAGGCTGCCGAAGCGCTTGACGATGCCTTTACCGCTCAAGAGATCCATTTCAGGCCTTGCCCATCGCGTAGGCACTCATCTTTGCCGTCACCGCCACGCGCGGGTGGTCCGCGTTGGACACGATCTCGATGTCGAACTTGGCCTTGGAGCCCGGCTTGGCGCGCACCCACTGCACGCCCACCAGACCGGTGGGGGTGCAGTTGGGCACCGGGCCGGCGCTGAAGTCCACCAGGCCCACGGCGGTCTCGGTTTTCAGCGTGGACAGCGACTTCGCCATCGCAGCGCGGTCCTTGGGGTTGGGGCAGGCGCGCACGGCGGCCAGCGCGGCGTCGAACAGCGAGGCGGTGGCGCCGAGCTGCTGGTTCCAGGCCTTGCCGCTGGCCTTCTCATAGCTGTCGGCGAGCTGCGCGCACGACAGGCCGGTGGCCGACGACTGGAACGGGAAGCTGCGGTGCCAGTAGGCGCCGGCGTGCAGGCCGTGGCCCAGCGTGCCCAGCGCGTCCAGCTCGGCCGCGAACAGACCGGCCTTGGCCATCTGCACGATCTTCACCTGCTGCGCCAGGCCGCGCTGCGCCGCCTGGCGCCAGAACACCGCGAAGTCGGGCGGGAAAGGGAAGGTGTTGAAGATCTCCACGCCTTCCTTCTTGAACAGCGCGATCTGCGCCGAGAAGTCGGCCACGCCGTTCTGGTACGGGCCGGCGTCGACCACCGTGAAGCCGGCCTTCTGCAGCGCCGGGATCAGCAGGCCGCGGATCGCGTTGCCGTCGGCGTCGGCCGGCAGCAGCATGCCCACCTTCTTGTTGGTGGCGACCTGGCTCCACTGGTCGGTGTAGAGCTTGGCGAAGTTGCCCACGCCGAAGGAGAAGTGGTAGGTCCACTTGAACGGCGAAGGCTCGCCGGGCTTGGCGCCGCGACCGAAGTAGAACGCCTCCCACGGCGAGGTGGTGGACAGCGCCGGAATGCCCGCGGCCTCGCAGGCGTCGGCCACCGGGTTCACGGTCTCGGGCGTGGAGGTCGAGAGCACCAGGTCGACCTTGTCGCTGTTGATCAACTCCTTGGCCACCTGCGCGGCGCGCACCGGGTTGGACTGCGTGTCCTTGTGGATGAACTCCACCTTGAGGCGATTGCCGCCGGCGTCGATGCCGCCCGCCACGTTCTTGCGCACCAGCTCCAGCACATGGCCGTCGCCCTCACCAAAAATGCCCAGCGGGCCCGAGGTGGGGCTGACCACGCCGATGCGCAGCGTGTCGCTCTGGGCGCGTGCCAGCATGGGCAGCGCCGCGCCAGCAGCGGTGGCCACACCCGCGCGCAACACCTCGCGGCGGTCGAAGGTCGTTTGTGTTTTGTTCATGTTTGTCTCCTCGTTGTTGGCAAAGATGCGAATCAGGACGACGCCGGAGCGCAGTGCCTGGCCCAGGAACCCGGCGGAACCGGCTTTGCCGGGCCGCAGCGGGTTGCCCCCTGGGGGGTAGCGCGAAGCGCTGCGGGGGGTTTAAAAAGGAAACGGTGGTGGCGCGTCCTTGACGGTGATCCACTGCCACTGCGTGTACTCGTCGATGTCGGCCGGGCCGCCCACGCTGCCGCCGTTGCCACCGATGCCGGGGCCGCCGAAGGGGTTGGTGCACTCGTCGCAAACGGTCTGGTCGTTGATGTGGACCATGCCGGCGCGCAGGCGCTGGCCGATGGCCAGGGCGCGGCCGATCGAGGGGCTGATCACCGCAGCGGCCAGGCCACCCTGGCTGGTGTTGGCCAGTTGCACGGCCTCGTCGTCGGTGCTGAAGGTGACCAGGTTGACCACCGGGCCGAAGGGCTCTTCGTCGAACGAGCGGATGCCGGGCTTCACGCCCGAGAGCACGGTGGGCTTGTAGCAAAGGCCCTCGTAGGTGCCGCCGGCTTCAAGCACGGCACCTTGCTTGATGCTGTCCTGAATCACGTCATCGAAATGCTTCAGTTGCTTGGCGTCGATCATTGGGCCCAGGGCCACCTGACCGCTGGCGCCGTCGCCCACCGGCAGGTGCGTGGCCTTGCCGACCATGCGCGCCTTGAAGCCTTCGGCGATGGACTCGTGCACCAGGATGCGGTTGGCCGCCATGCAGATCTGGCCCTGGTGGAACCAGGCGCCGAACGCGGCGGCACTGGCGGCGGCGTCGAGGTCGGCGTCTTCCAGCACGATCAGGTTGTTGGCACCGCCCAGCTCCAGCGACACCTTCTTCAGGTGTTCACCGGCCAGTGCGCCGATGCGCCGGCCCACGGCGGGCGAGCCGGTGAAGGCGATCATGGGCACGCGTGGGTCGACCACCAGCGCCTCGCCGGCTTCGGCGTCGCCGGGCAGCACCTGCAGCACACCGGCGGGCAGGCCGGCCTCCTCGAACACGCGGGCGATGATGAAACCGCCGCTCACGGGGGTGCGCGTGTCGGGCTTGAGCACCACCGCGTTGCCCAGCGCCAGCGCCGGGGCCACCGCGCGCAGGCTCAGGATCAGCGGGAAGTTGAACGGCGAGATCACACCCACCACGCCGTGCGGCACGCGCCGTGCAAACGACAAGCGGCCGGCCGCGGCGGGCAACACCTGGCCCTGGGCCTGCATGGGCAGGGCTGCGGCGAGGTGGCACAAGGTGATGGACTCGTTCACCTCGTGTTGTCCCTTGGGCAGGATGCCGCCGGTTTCGCGGGCGATGGTCAGTGCCAGCTCCGCGAAGTGCTGCTGAAAGATCGCGGCGGCGCGGTGGAACACGGCCGAGCGTTCGCGCGGACCCATGGCGGCCCAGGCGGGTTGGGCCGCATGCGCACGGCCGATGGCGGCGCGCATGTCGGCCGCGCTGGCGATGCCCACTTGCGAGAGCACCTGGCCCGTGGCCGGTTCCTTCACATCGCGCACGCTGGCGAGTGCGGTGGACCATGTGCCGTCGAAGGCTTTGCCCGACGTGAGGCGGCTGTCGAGCCAGACCGGATTTTCGGAAACACCCATTGTTTTGCTCCTGAGGTTGTTGCTGCACACCAGGCGGTGGCTGCGCTCAGAGTTCGCAACGGCTGTACCAGGCACCGCTGCACGAGGCCGCCGACATCGCAAAAAGGGCGGGTGCTTCAGAGGGAAAGATCCGGACTTTCCCTAGGGCGTAAAACGGCCGCATCACCTAGCCTGAGGTGGGGCATTTATTTATGATGAGTAACTAAATTTGATGTGCCTGTTTTCACCAGACATCAAAAAATTCACCTGAGCGCCATGCCCAAACAACGGATCTCCCTGGCCGATCTGGCCCGCCTCGCGAGCGCCCATCCGGCGGCGTCCGGGCGGCCCCGCGAGCCGTTGCCGCTGGCGGGTTTTGACGCCAGCGCCATCAGCCAGCAGGCCCACCCGACGGTGGCCGACCTGAGCGAGTGCCTGTTCTTCTCGCCGGGCGACGGCCGCATCTGGCTGCAGGACCAACGCATGGTGCTGCTGCATTCCGAGGCGGTGGGCTCGCTGCGGCGGGAATTGATCGAGAGCATTGGCCTGGACAAGGCGCGCGGGCTGCTCACACGGGCGGGCTACGTGAGCGGCGCGCGCGATGCGCAGCTGGTGCGCAAACAGTGGCCCGACGCCGACCCGAGCGCCGCCGCCATGGCCGGCACGCGCCTGCACGCGCTGGAGGGCGTGGTCAAGGTGGAGCTGGTGCACGCCAGCTACGACGCGGCTGCGGGCGCGTACGAGGGCGAGTTTCTCTGGCACAACTCCAGCGAAGACGACGAGCACATCGCCGCCTACGGCGTGGGCGGGTCGCCGGCCTGCTGGATGCAGGTGGGCTACGCCACCGGCTACGTCAGCACCCTGTTCGGCCGCCTGGTCGTGTTTCGCGAGGTGAACTGCCGCTCTTCCGGCGACGCCCACTGCCGCGTGATCGGCAAGTCCGCCGACCTCTGGGACGACGTGCAGCAAGACCTGCGTTACCTGAACGCGCAGTCCTTCGTCGGCGGCACCGCCGCGCCCGAGGACGGCGTGGTGCCGGTGGCCGATCTGGAGGCCTACGCGGCCGCCAACCCCGGCCCGGACCAGACCATGGTCGGCGCCTCGTCCGCGTTCAACGCGGCTTGCCACATGCTCCAGCGCGTGGCGCCCACCACGGCCACGGTGCTGTTCACCGGCGAGTCGGGCGTGGGCAAGGAGATGTTTGCCAGCACCCTGCACCGCATCAGCGCGCGCGCCGCCCAGCCCTTCGTCGCGATCAACTGCGCGGCCATCCCCGAGACCCTGATGGAGTCGGAGCTGTTTGGCGTGGAGCGCGGCGCCTACACCGGCGCGGGCGCTTCACGCGCCGGGCGTTTTGAGCGGGCCCACGGCGGCACGCTGTTTCTTGACGAGGTCGGCACCCTGAGTTTTGTGGCACAGGGCAAGCTGCTGCGAGCGCTGCAGGAAGGGGAGGTGGAGCGCGTGGGCGGCAGCAAGACCATCGGCGTGGACGTGCGCGTGATCGCGGCGACCAACGTGGACCTGCGCCAGGCGGTGCGTGAGGGGCACTTTCGCGAAGACCTCTTTTTCCGACTGAACGTGTTCCCCATTCACCTGCCCCCGCTGCGCGACCGGCGCGACGACATCCCGCTGCTGATGGGCCACTTCCTCGCGCACTACAACAAGCGGCACCGCCGCAGCGTGGCCGGCTTCAGCCAGGCCGCCGTGAAGGCCATGTACAACTACCGCTTCCCGGGCAACATCCGCGAGCTGCAGAACCTGGTGGAGCGCGGCGTGATCCTCGTGGGCGACGGCGAGGCGATCGAGGTGCACCACCTATTCAGCAGCGGCGAGTCGCTGGCGCAGGACGTGTTGTCGCTGGCCTGGCGCGACGGTGGGCCGGCCACGCTGAGCCTGCTGGGCGCCCGCCCGGCTACGCCCGAACCAGACGCGGCGTCGGGCGCGGCACCAGGCGCTTCGCAAGGCGGTCCGCTGGAGCAGGCCGAACTGGCCCTGCTGCGCCAGGCCATCCGGCGCTGCGGCGGCAACTTGTCGGCCGCAGCACGCGAACTCGGGGTCAGCCGCGCGACGGTGGCCTACCGGGCGAAGAAGTTCGGTCTGGCGATTTGACGCGTTCCCCCAGCGGGGGAATGAGAAAGGCACGCTCGCTGGAGGGGTAGTCCGATCCCGTTCCCGCCATTGCCGTGTGGCCGGGCTGAGCAGCGCAGCGGCGTGGGGATCAGAAATTCGCATGTCCGAAGGCCGCGCAGCGGACAAGTTTGCGAATTTCCCCCACGACGCGAGCAGCGCAAGGAACCGCGCAGCGGCCCGGACTTCGGCTCGCCTTTCTTTTGCCTTCTTTTCTTTGGCGAAGCAAAGAAAAGAAGGTCGCCCGCCGGGGCGAGACCCGGCCAAATCAAGCTCCTGGAGATGAAGGAAATTGGCGCGCGTGGCCCCTCACCCCAGCCCTCTCCCCAGAGGGGCGAGGGAGTGAAGCGCCGCCTTCACGATGCTCGCGGCATCGACCTGAAAATACGCCCGCAGCGCCGCCCGTGTATCACTGCGCCCAAAACCGTCGGTCCCCAGCGTGTGAAAGCGCCGGCCCTCAGGCATGAAGGCGCGCACGCTCTCGGGTACGGCGCGCACGTAATCGGTGGCGGCCACGATAGGGCCGGCGCTGCTGACCAGTAGTTGCGTCAGGTAGGCACCGGCCTCCCTCCCCTCCTGCGCCACACCGTCGCGCGCCAGCTCGCTCCAGCTGGTGATGCTGAACACGTCCACACCCACACCCTGTTCGGCCAGTTGCCGCGCGGCTTTGACCACCTCGGTGAAGATGGCGCCCGAGCCGAGCAGGGTGACACGTTGTTCGGCATCCACCGGCCCGTAGTGGCCGAAGCGGTAGCAGCCCTTGAGCACCCCCTCGGCCGCACCCTCGGGCAGATCGGGGTTGGCGTAGTTCTCGTTCATGAGCGTGACGTAATAAAACACGTCCTTCTGCTCCACCAGCATCTCGCGCATGCCGGCGTCCACGATCACGGCCAGCTCGCCCGCAAACGCCGGGTCGTAGGCCTTGCAGTTGGGGATGGTGGCGGCCACCAGGTGGCTGCTGCCGTCCTGGTGCTGCAGGCCTTCGCCGCCGAGCGTGGTGCGGCCCGAGGTGGCGCCGAGCAGGAAGCCGCGCGAGCGCTGGTCGGCCGCGGCCCAGATCGCGTCGCCCACGCGCTGGAAGCCGAACATGGAGTAGTAGATGTAGAAGGGCAGCATGGCCAGGCCGTGCACGCTGTAGCTGGTGGCGGCGGCCGTCCAACTCGCCAGCGCGCCGGCCTCGCTGATGCCTTCTTCCAGGATCTGGCCTTCCAGCGCCTCGCGGTAGCTGAGCACCGAGCCGATGTCTTCCGGCGCGTAGCGCTGGCCCACGCTGCTGTAAATGCCCACCTGCTTGAACAGGTTGGCCATGCCGAAGGTGCGCGCCTCGTCGGCCACGATGGGCACGATGCGCGGCCCAAGCGCCGGGTCTTTCAGCAGGGTGCCGAGCATGCGCACGAAGGCCATGGTGGTGCTCATCTCCTTGCCATCGGCCTTCAGGGCGAACTGCGCGTAGGCGTCGATGGCGGGCACCGGCACCACGGCGCACGCGGTCTCGCGCCGCGGCATCGAGCCGCCCAGCGCCGCGCGGTGCTCGCGCAGGTAGCGCATCTCGGGGCTGTGTTCGGCGGGGTTGAAGAAGGCCAGGCCCTTGGCCTGTTCGTCGGTCAGCGGCAGGTTGAAGCGGTTGCGGAATTGAATCAGGTCGGTCTCGTCGAACTTCTTCTGGCTGTGCGTGGTCATCTTGCCCTGGCCGGCCGCGCCCATGCCGTAGCCTTTCTTGGTCTGCGCCAGGATCACGGTGGGTTGGCCGGTGTGCGCGGCGGCGGCTGCGTAGGCGGCGTGGATCTTCACCAGGTCGTGGCCGCCGCGCTTGAGGCGGTCGATCTGCTCGTCGGTCATGCCCTGGGCCAGCGCCGCCAGCTCGGGGTTCTGGCCGAAAAAGTTGTCGCGGTTGAAGCGGCCGTCTTTCGCGGCGAAGGTCTGCATCTGGCCGTCCACCGTGTTGGCAAAAGCGCGCACCAGGGCGCCGCTGGTGTCGCGCGCGAACAGGCCGTCCCAGTCGCTGCCCCACACCAGCTTGATCACGTTCCAGCCCGCGCCGGCGAAGAGCTTTTCCAGCTCGTCGATGATGCGGCCGTTGCCGCGAACCGGGCCGTCCAGCCGCTGCAGGTTGCAGTTGACCACCCACACCAGGTTGTCCAGCTTCTCGCGCGCGGCCAGCGTGAGCGCGCTCATGCTCTCGGGTTCGTCCATCTCGCCATCGCCGAACACGCCCCACACACGTCGCTTGTCGACGTGTACGCCGTTCTCGTTGCGGCCTTCGCAGTTCAGCAACTGCCGGTGCGTGAGGTAGCGCATGAAGCGCGCGTGGTAGATCGAGCTGATCGGGCCAATGCCCATGGAGCCGGTGGGGAACTGCCAGAAGTCGGGCATCAGCCAGGGGTGCGGGTAGCTGGAGAGCCCGCGCGCGCCGCTGGCCGGCGCGGTGATCTCCTGGCGGTAGTGCATCAGGTCGGCCTCGCTCAGGCGGCCTTCGAGGAAAGCCCGCGCGTACACACCCGGCGCGCTGTGCGGCTGGAAGAACACGAGGTCGCCGCCATGACTTTCACTGCGCGCGTGGAAGAAATGGTTGAACCCGGTCTCAAACAGATCGGCCGCGCTCGCGTAACTGGCAATGTGCCCGCCCAGTTCGCCATACGCCTGGTTGGCCCGCACCACCATGGCCAGCGCGTTCCAGCGCATCAGCGAGGCCAGGCGTTCTTCCACCGCGAGGTCGCCGGGGAAGGCGGGCTGGTCTTCCACCGCGATGGTGTTGATGTAGGGCGTGTTCAGCTCGGGTTGCCAGCCGATGCGCTGGCTGCGCGCCACGCGGGCCAGCTCGTCCAGGATATGGCGCACGCGCGCCGGGCCTTCGCTGGCCGCCAGCGAAAGCAGGGCGTCGCGCCACTCCTGAGTTTCGTCGGGGTTGGTGTCGGCGTTGGCGGTCAGATGCCAGGCGGGGTTCATGTTGTTCATGGCGAAAGTCTCCTGATGGCAGAGGCTGAGAGTCTTTCGTTCATGCCCGCTCACCACGCCAAAACGCACCCACTCGGCGTTGCAAATGCGCGCCATAGCACAAGCTATGGCTGTGCTTTGCGCCTTGATTGGGCACGTTTTGGCGCGTTGCTCGGACACGCCCGAAAAGCTCTCAGCCTCTGTGACTGTAGGCACAAGCGGCGCGCAGTTGGTGTGGATGTGTGGGGTTCCTGGGCCGATGTGGCCCATAAAATGCCGCACACATGAGCATTCAAAGCACAAACCACCTCGATGCGACCGATCTGAGGATTCTGGAAGAGCTCCAGACCGACGCGAGCCTGTCCAACGTGGAGCTCGCCCGGCGCGTGCACCTGTCGCCCTCGCCCTGCCTGGCGCGGGTGCGTGCGCTGGAGGCGCGGGGGCTGATCCGACAGTACGTGGCGCTGCTCGACGCGAAGCAACTGGGCCTGCACCTCAACGTGTTCATCTCCATCAGCCTCAAGCAGCAGAGCCGCGAAACGCTGCAAGCCTTTGAAGAGCGCATCGTCCTGCGCGACGAGGTGATGGAGTGTTACCTCATGACCGGCGACGCCGACTACCTGCTGCGCGTGGCCGTACCCGACATGCCGGCGCTGGAGCGCTTCATCCTGGAACAGATTTCACCGATTGCCCAGGTGGAGAAGATACGGTCCAGTTTTGCGCTGAAGCAGGTTCGGTACAAGACCGCGTTGCCGTTGCATGCGGCGTGAGCCACGCCACGCCCCCCTACCGTTCTGCGGGGGCTGGGGTGGGGCCTGCAACCATCAAAGGTCTGCTTCATGGCGCTGCCTTGTACTCACGCTGCCGGCCAAGAGCAGTCAACGGTCAATTGGTGAAGCGGTCGTACTGATACCCAGCGACCAATTTGGCAGACTTCACGAGCATGCAACGCCTTCGCGCAATGCTTGACCGTTGGATAGATTCGACGTTGATTTGATCTCCCAAAAATCCGCCGAATCGATTGGCGAGATGGCTCCGCACGGAAAATCTGCCTTGGCTCGAGAGCCCACGTGAGCATTTCGAGACGGTGGCGTTAGAGTACTTTTATGGCAAAACGCAGATCAAACGTGCCCACCAACGTCGTAGAGTCTCTCTTGAAAGAGTCTGGTGGAAAGTGCGCGAATCCTGGATGTTCAAATACTCGAACGCAGCTTCATCATATTCAGGAGTGGCATGTATACGAGACGCACGATGCTGCCCACATGATTGCCCTCTGCGCAGCTTGTCACGACCAAGTTCACCGCGGGCGCCTCGCGATCTCCGACGAGACCCTTTATCGCTGGAAGAGGCTAGATCATCCACGAGATCGCCATTGGGCAGCGATCAACGCGGAACCAAAGGTGCAACCAATCCCGCTTAGGTTAGGCCCGTTCAGCATCAACTCAGATGTGGAGGCTGCCGGGCTAATTCAACTCGGCGGCGCAAATTGGCTGACTCTAAGGGTGCTGGAAGGTGGAATCGTACTGGTAGATTCGAAGCTGCTGAACGCTGCAGGAGAAGAGATTCTGCGTGTCACCCGAAGCCAGGTGGTGATGCGGAAGAACCCAGCGGTCAAGTTTGAATCCGCCCCGGGGCGTGTACTGATCACCGTGCCTGTCGAATCGGACTTCATACCACCATGGGTAATGATCAACTTTGCGCGCGTACAAGATTCTTTCGTACGGCACGACGGGAGGGTTGCCGCACTTGATATTGAGGTCATGGAGCCAGGCATTGTCCGTGTAGAGGGCTACTGGCTTTCCCGTTATCACGCTGCTGCTATCACTCCCAAGGCAATTAGCATTGCAAGCTATTCGACTCATGGGCCAATTACTCTCCAGCAGATAGGAGAAGGGGCCCCGCCCATACTCGGAGGGAAATCGCTCCGCGAAGACAAGGGATTTATTTCCCTCGGTGCAAGTTTGGGCCAAGGCTTCGGCAGGTCTATTCGTGAGGCGAATGTTGCAGACAACGCTATCTGCACTCTGGTATTTGAAGACCTTAGCAAGGCGACATTGAGCTACAAGGGGAGGCTACGAGTTGCTGTTTCGCCACCCCTAACTTTCAGTTTTTTCTTCGTTGGTACCCGACGCCACGCATCTACTCTCGCTGATCGGTTCAGAGAAACCGTGGTGAGTGCCACCAAAACACCTGATGGTTGGACGCTGACCTTCCAAGACACTTCTGTGCTGAACTTCCAACGGTAGTGAGCAACGCAACAACAGTAGAAAGCTCTCGGCCCGCGGTGTCGACGGGGTTTTCCACAGACATTGCAGATCAGACAACGAATTTCATTCCTGAACATCGAGTTGCTTGATCAGGTTCATATCTATTGCAGCTTGAATGACCGAAATGTAGTCACCACCGACATATCCGCTCAGGGTCGGCTCGCGATGGTCATGGTCCTCGACCGGTGCATGACCAAGGACTGCTGCCGGGCTTGACCTGGAACTGGCAGTCCCGGCCAAGACCGGCTGTTGGTCAAACGGGGAAGCAGTCGCTCAACGTCGACCATCATGCGCGTGCGTCTTCGCACGTCGCGTGTATGGCCTTGTTGATCTATCCTTACTCGTTATGCATTTACTGGATTGGAGCAAGAACTTCATCGAGATGCTCCTTTAGGTAACGAATTTTCGATGCGTTTTCGATGGCGCCTACATCGAGAACCAAAGTTGGTTTCAGATAGCCTACGCGATCAAGGCGCAACTCCTCGCCGAGAATGGCCTCCACTACAAGCTCACAGAACATTTGCTCGTGCGCGGCTAGAGGCGACGTTGATGAGTCATAGAAAATCTCGATGTCGACAAACTCGCCACTGTTGTATGAAGTAAGACGGTACCGCCACTCATCGGCGCAGACCGAAGAGCCTTCCGCTTCAAAGAATAGAGACAGAAGCTCTTTTGCAGGTTTGGCCGGTTCAAAGAACCAACCAGGAATATCAGGTGCCTGAGCAACTGCAGCCCGAGACGCCGGAAGATTTTCGCGAACTGTTGGCGACAGGACGAACGTATTGTCGGGATGGTGATATGGACCGAATTCCCAGTTCATATCTTCCGCAATTGCCTTCACAAGCGGCGAAAGCTTTCCGTCCAGCCAATCATAATTTTCCGCGTCATATGCAGCCTTAATTTCCTTGGCATTGCTGGAAAAGAAATTCCACAATTCAAAAACCGAATCATTCTTGGTCATTGGTTGCCTAATGCATAACATTGGAGGCAACCAGACCACAACAAATGCGGCGAAGCCGCGACCCGCTGTTGTGGGTCTGTGTTGGCCGACGGGTTAAGGCGCATTGCAATAGGTATCAACATCAATTGTTGCTCCAACCTTTTGTAGAAATGAGATCACTTCATGATCAAAGCCAATCGCAGGCGTAGACTTTGATTCATCGGTGGAAATCCACAAGACAACTTCCAAAACCGCTTCCAGTCCGAGCGCTTGTCTTGTACTTGCGATCTTCTCCGCAAATGGCGCGAGCTGCGCAACAAGGGCAGAAGACATCTCGTATATGTCGATGATGTCACCCTCGATCCGATCGGGCGAAATCTGCCAGAACAAATGCTTTCGCGTTTTCGGTTCGCCCTTCCGCTTGATAGAGGTCGGTTCAATGCCGATGCGGCGCGTGGCTTCTTCGAGGTCGAATTCACTTCCGTAGAGTGCAAAGTAAACCTCTGCTTCGTTCGTCATTGCAGGTTTCGTGCGATTTAACGTGCAAGCTCCAGCGGACGGCGAAGCCGTCCGCTGGAGCGAAGGGTTGGGCGGCATTTTCACGTGAGCCAGCCATCCGTATTTCGATGCTGCCCCAGACCTATGGCATCGAATTCGTCCGCAGCGCCGCCCTTGTCAACGCCGATATAGCGGAGAGCTTCGTTAATGGCTGAGTCAGACACAACCACCGGACCGACCGCTTTGCCTTCCGAATAGAGAGCACGCGCTTGCGTGCCAGCTCCACCGAAGAACTCGGCTTCCACGTAGGCCACTTGGCCCTGAACGCTTAGCCTCTCGCATAGCTCCGCAAGCGTGCTGGGAAGGTCCTGCTGCCCTTCGTCGGTCAGAGGCAGAAAGGGCAGTGCGTATGCCTTCAGCGCGTCCCGGCTAAGCGGGATCAGATCGACTCCACCGAGTAGAGGAACGAGTTTCAACTGGTCGAGCTGTGGCTCCGAAAGGGCTCCGGATCGCGCGAGGATTGCTTGCAACGTGTACGCCATGCCCTATGCAGCCCAACGTAGAAGTGAGCGGCCTGCGCGGCTTTTCGCGCAGGTCCACTCGACTGCCGAGTTGGGCCTAATTGCAGAACGGCGCATAGATTGGTTTTTCAGCACAAATGAGCTTTCTTGCTTCGAGTGGCGTAATTGCGTAGCTACGCTCAATAAGGCGGTTCGCATCCTCCTCGTTACGAGCTAGCAGAGCCTCACGTAGTAGCGGTATGTCTTCGACTACTACGAGATTCATATCCAAGCGATCGAGATGACTCAATACCTCATTGACAGCGTCGTTCTCTGGTTCCCAACTGTGTGTGGCAAAACGAGCCTCGGCCCAGCTGTGAACTTCACTGGCACTCAACTCGTTCGAGCCCCAACGCACTAGAAGAGCATCCATTTCGCGAGCGGTCACCAATTTCGGCATGCGCAGCGTTTCCTTAAGCCCAACGATTAAGGCCAGCGGAGGCCGTAGGCCGTCCGTGCTGGGCCGATTTATTGAACGTCATGCTTCGTCCTCCAAAACCAGAAATGCCGAGACTTCATCGTCCGTTGGCTGCCAGTTTCTGCCGCGAAGTTCGAATAGCTTGAGCAACCCCAACAACGCGAGTGGATCGTCTGCGACTAATCGACAGTTCAGACCTTCAGCTACATAGGCACCGCCGCAATCAGTGCCACGGCTCACCTTATAGCCCAATGCTCGGACTTCGGCCAAGGATGGAGCCATGGTGTTGCCTGCAGCGACGATCGTGGTGATAGCTGGCATGAGGTTTAACGAGGTTGTGCAAAAACCCCAAGTCCAGCCGCAGACTGGCGCAAGGGTTCGGTTTTCTGGATCGCCATTGGTTGAGCCCTCCTGAAGTCGTTTTCGGTTTGATCGACCCATCTGATAAGGCCTCTGGCGCTCATTCTGACACCGAACAAGACCCGTATCCCTCTCGCTATTTCTTCAGCTCGCAGCCAGCCAGTTTCTCGATGTTGTGCACCAGGCAATACAGCCTCCACTGCGTGCCCACCTTCTTGCTCCCGCGCAGCGTGAACCGGTTCAGCCGCTTGTTGTGCCGGATGTTGCCAAACACCGGCTCCACCGTGCCGATGCGCTGGCTGTAGCGCCTTCTGCCCTCGGGACTGTCGATGCGTTGCTTCATCGCCTGGAGCACGTCGTTGGGGCTGCTCTGGCTCTTCTTGAAGATCGCCACCTGCCGCACCGCCGTGCGCTCAGGGTGGCGCAAGCACAGGTGCCTGTGATCGCACGGGCTGCAGCTGCTGTGGCTGCCGGTGTACTTGTGACACTGACGCCCGTTGATCGTGCAGGCGTTGCCGTTGCTGTAGAGCTTGCGGCCAGCCGGGCAGATGCAGTGGCTTTGGTCCTCGCTCACCCGGAAGTCCTCGGGCCGGTAAAGCCCGATCTTCTGCGCTGATCCCGTGGGCTTCTTCTCGTACAGCGGATCACCCTTAGCCTTGTGTTTGCCTTGGTCCTCGAATCGCTCGTCGCGCTGCCTCATCTGGTTGTCTGCAATCAGCGCATCGATGTGCTGCTCGGCCAGCGCCTGCAGGTTCTCGGTGCTGTGGTAGCCCGCATCGGCGGTGATCAAGGTGTCTGGGGTTCTCACGGCTTCACTGGCCTTGACCATGGGCAGCAGCATGGCCTGCTCCGAGCCTGAGCCGGTGACATCGGCCGCCACAATGATCTGGTTTTGACTGTCCACTGCGGCTTGCGCCGCGTAGCCCTGGATCACGCCTTTGCCGGTGGCCATCTTGGCGCTCTCGGGGTCGGTGACGTTGGTCTTGAGTTCCTGGCCTTTGCGGTTGCGCCGCGGAGCGTTGCGGGCGATGAAGTCGCGCGTGGCCTGGGCCTCTTTGTGCAGGGCCTGGATGCGGGCCTGACGCTGTTCGTCTGCGTCCGGCGCAACACCGCTGGCGTCTTGCCGCTGGTGGGCCTCGATGATCTTGCGCGCGGCCTTGTCCAGGCGCTCTGCCCGGTGTGCCAGCTCGGCATGGGTGCCGCTGCGCTCTTTGCTGGCGTTGGCCGGCAGCTTCACGCCGTCGATGGCAAACATCTGCCGCCCGATCAGGCCGAGGCGGTCGCAGGTGAGCAGCACCTGGGTGAACAAGGCCTGGATGTCGTCGCCGAGCTCGCGCACGAACTTGGCAATGAGGGTGTAGCTCGGTTGACTGTCGCCGCTGATGGCGATGAATTGCACGTTGTGCAGGCAGGCCGCTTCGATGCGCCGGCTGCTGATCAGGCCCCGGCTGTACGCCAGCAGAACGATCTTGAGCATGACACGGGGGTCGTAGGCGCTGGCGCCGGTCTCATCGTTGCGAAAGCGCGCGTCCAGGGCGCTGAGATCGAGTTCGTTGTCGATCAGGTGATCGAGCGCAAATTCAAAGCTGCCGGGTTGAATCTGATCGCTCAGCACCACGGGCAAGAGCCGGGGATTGCGGTCGATCGGTTTGTATCTCGCCATGTCCTGCTCTCCTGCTTTGAGCGTTTGGACATGGACTCCTGCGTAGACTATTCGTTCCGACTCGGTGGGGGTTTTTGCACAGCCTCAACGTTTGACATGAGGGGCGGCCGAGGGCGATAGCCCTTGGACGTCCCTCTCGATGGAGGGAGGCGTCACTTGGCCGCGCACTTCACACCAATGACGTTGTTGTAGCGACCTGCAGGCCAGGCGCTCGCTCGCCACCGATATGTGCCGGGGCCAATGAATCGCATTTCCCACTCGCGGTATTCATCCGGGAAGTCTTTTAGCTCCTGGCCGTACTTGATGACAAGAACATTCGGAGCATGGCTGATGATTGTTGCTGAGTACCTTTCGATCTCCTGCCCGTTGTCCATACGCCATTTCCGGTCGTTCTTGAGAACCAGCGTCTTGCGGTCAGCTGAAACCTCGAACTGCTGGTGAACGTTGTCTGGGCGGCACCCATACTTGTTTTCTGAGCTTTCTGCCCACTTGCCTTCTAAAAGCGACCAATCAAAAGTGGTTTGAGCCCGAGCGACCGTTGAACACAGAGCGATTGTGACGGCGACACAGAGGGAGAGTTTCTTTGTAATTCGTGACTCCGCGAAATGAGAAATTGGGTTGTGACGCCTACATGCTGGATATATGTCCCGCTATAAAAATCCTGCGAAACCCCGCACCCCTGTGCTGCAGTCCTTGCGGATTTAGGACCAGTTGAGTAAGCGCATACGGTACATGCACTATAGCTTCAACAATGAGCAGTTGTACGGTTGAAGGACGGTTTTGGGGAGACTGGGGGAATGACCGCAACGGGTCGAGGCTGTGTGAAAACCCTCTCCCTGCCCAAAACCGAACTCGGTAGAGTTCACAGACATATTGAACACAGAGGTCAATATGTCGAGATACATCGAGGGTCAGGACAGGCAGCAAGTCACGTTGCTGCCGGAGTGCCTGGATGACTTCGTAGCTGAGGACAACCCGATACGGGTGGTTGATGCCTTTGTCGGAGAGTTGAACCTGGCAGCGCTGGGGTTCGAAGGCGCAACGCCTGCCGTAACCGGTCGACCTTCGTACAACCCTGCGGTGCTGCTGAAGATCTACATCTACGGCTACCTCAACCGGATCCAGTCCAGTCGGCGTTTGGAGCGCGAGTGCCAACGCAATGTCGAGTTGATGTGGCTAACCGGTCGCCTGTCGCCAGACTTCAAGACGATCGCTGACTTCCGGCGTGACAACGGAGCAGGCATCCGCAACGTATGTCGACGCTTTGTAGTGCTGTGCCGAGAACTCAAGCTGTTCAGCCAGGCGCTGGTGGCCATTGATGGCAGCAAGTTCAAGGCGGTCAACACGCGGGACCGCAACTTCACCACCGGCAAGATCGACAAGCGCCAGCAGCAGATCGAGGAGAGCATTCATCGTTACTTGACTGCGCTGGAGACAGCCGACCGCACCCAGCCAGCAGAGCTGGAAGCAAAGACATCCCGCCTGCAGGACAAGATCGCTCACCTGCGCCAGCAGATGCGTGGGCTCCAAGAGGTCAAGGAGCAGTTGAAGAACGATCCCGAGGGCCAAATCTCGTTGACCGACCCAGATGCGCGCTCCATGGCCACCAGTGGAAAGGGCTCCGGCATGGTCGCCTACAACGTGCAGGTGGCGGTGGACGCCAAGCACCACCTGATCGTTGCCCATGAGGTCACCAACGCCGGCAGCGACAGAGCGCAGCTCAGTCCGATGGCCATCGCCGCGCGTGAAGCCATGGGCAAGAAGAAGCTGCGCGCGATTGCTGACCGTGGGTACTTCAGCGGCCCACAGATCAAGGCCTGTGCGGACGCGGGCATCTCTGCCGTACTGCCCAAGCCAACGACATCCGGCGCGAAGGCCGCAGGACGATTCGACCGGGCCGACTTCATCTACATAAAGGAAGACGACGAATACCAATGCCCGGCAGGGCAGCGCGCCATCTACCGGTTCTCTGGCGAGGAGAAAGGCATGGTGATTCGTCGCTACTGGAGCAGTGCCTGCACGCAGTGTTCGATGAAGTCGCAGTGCACGCCCAGCAAGTACCGACGCATCTCACGTTGGGAACATGACGACGTGCTGGAATCGGTACAGCGCCGCCTGGATCGCTCGCCCAATTCGATGACGATCCGGCGCAGAACGGTAGAGCATGTGTTCGGCACCTTCAAGAGCTGGATGGGGTACACCCACTTCCTCTCCAAAAGGTTGGCCAACGTAGGGACGGAGATGAGCCTGCACGTGCTGGCCTACAACCTGCGGCGTGTACTCGCCATCTTGGGGTTCGAAGGGACCATCAAGGCAATGAGGTTGGCGGGGGCGTGAGCCCACTTCGAGGCTAAATCCGGCCTCCAGGATGCCTCAGGCATGTCATGGGACCATCCACGCGCCTCAAGAATGACATGAAGCCGAGCTACGCGGATTGATCAGCTGGCAGGAGCGCCGTCTCCGATGTTCGGATGCGTTTCCACACAGCCTCGGTCGAGAACACCAGTTCGCAATCGGGGGCAGCGGACGTTCAAGATGAAGTGCCGTCCGGGCAGGCGTGGCCCCTCACCCCAGCCCTCTCCCCAGAGGGGCGAGGGAGTGAGGGCACGGCCCGCGCCTTGAGGTCATGTTGTGCGCGGTCGAGGCTTTCAGTCATTCCTGAACAAAAAACTGTACGCATTGAGCGCCGGCACGCCGCCCAGGTGGGCGTAGAGCGCGCGCGAGCCTTCGGGGAATTCGCTGCCGGTGCCCGTAGTGGGTTGATGCACTTCAGAGGTCGAGCACCAGTCGCGCGCTGCTGGCGCGCGAACAGCAGGGCAGGAACTGGTTGTTCGCCGCGCGCTCTTCGGGCGTGAGGTACTGGTCGCGGTGGTCCGGCGTGCCGGCCTTCACGCCGGTCAGGCAGGTGCCGCACACGCCCTGTTCGCACGACATGGGAATGTCCAGCCCGGCGGCCAGCAGGGCGGCCAGCGCGCTCTGGTCGGCACGCACGGGGATCACGCGGCCGCTGCTGGCGATCTCCAGTTCGAAGCTGCCGTCGTTCGCGTGGTCCACCGGCGCGGCCGCGAAGTACTCGCGGTGCAGGCGCTCCTCGGACCAGCCGGCGGCGCGGCCGGCGGCCAGCACGGCGTCCATGAAGCCGGTCGGGCCGCAGACATAGAGGTGCGTGCCTTGCGGCGCACGGGCCAGGGTGCCGGCGAGGTCCAGCCGCTGCCCCGCGTCGCCGTCGTCGTGGTGGTGGTGCACATGGCGCGCGAACGGCGAGGCCGCGATGCGCGAGACAAACGGTGTGCGCTCGCGCGAGCGGGTGCAGTGGTGCAGCTCGAAGCACTCGCCCTGGCTGGTCAGCCGCTCGGCCATCGCCAGCAGCGGCGTGATGCCGATGCCGCCGGCGAGCAGCAGGTGGTGCGACGCCTCGGTGGCGAGCGGGAAGTGGTTTTTCGGCGCGCTGATGCGCAGGGTCGAACCCTCGGTCACGGCGTCGTGCACCGCCTGCGAGCCGCCGCGCGAGGCGGCGTCGCGCAGCACCGCGATCTGGTAGCGGCCGGTCTCGCCGGGCGGGTTGCACAGCGAGTACTGGCGCACCAGGCCGTTGGGCAGGGCGACGTCGATGTGGGCGCCGGCGCTGAAGGCGGGCAGCGTGTGGCCGGGCTCGGCCACCAGGTCCAGGCTGCAGATGTCCAGCGCTTCGGTGTGCTTGCGCGCCACGCGCACCAGCAGGGGGGTTTGGGGGTCGCTCATGGTGGTGGGTCCGGGGCGGTCAGGCGGTGGCGCCCTGTTCGGCCGCGATCACGCGGTCGATCACCCGGCGCGACTGCACGCCGCCGGTGTCGATGTTGAGCTTGAGCAGGGCGCGCTCGGGGAAGGCGCTGAGGTTCTTCTGCTGGCGTTCCAGCATCTCCAGGTCTTCCGAAAAAATCTTGCCCTGGCCTTCGCGGATCTGCGCCGTCAGCGCCTTGTCGCCCGGGTTGAACTTGCGCGCCATGCCCCAGAAATAGTGCATCGAGGTGTTGGTCTCGGGCGTGATGAAGTCGATCACCTGGCTGTAGACCTTGTGTTCGGCCGGTGCGTCGTAGCCGCCGTGGCCGGCGTGGGCCACGCCCACTTCGATGATCACGTGGCTGGGTGGCGTGAAGCGGCAGATCTGCCAGCGGTCCACCGGCACGTCGTCGGCCAGCCCCTTGGCGCGCAGCGCGGCTTTCCAGAACGGCGGCGCGGGGATGTCGCTCATGAAGCGGCTGGTGATCACCTCGTCGCCGTTGACCGTGGTCTTGCACGGCGCCTCGTCGATTTCCTTCTGGCCGATGCTGGTGGAGTGCACGTAGGTCTCGTGCGTGAGGTCCATCAGGTTGTCGACCATCAGGCGGTAGTCGGCCTTCACGTGGTACAGCCCGCCGCCGTAGGCCCACTCGGGGTTGTTGTGCCACTCCATGTGCGGGATCAGCGCCGGGTCGGCCTTGTCTTTCTCGCCCGGCCAGACCCAGACGAAGCCGTAGCGCTCTTCCACCGGAAAACTGCGGATGGCCGGGAAGCCACCGACGCGCTGGCCGGGCATGGCGACCGTCTTGCCGTCGCAGCCCATCTCCAGCCCGTGGTAGCCGCAGACCAGCTTGCCTTCGCAGACGTAGCCCAGCGAGAGCGGCGCGCCACGGTGCGGGCAGAAGTCCTCCACCGCCGCGACCTTGCCGCCCTGGGCACGGTAGAACGCGATGGCCTGGTTGCAGATGGTGCGACCCAGGGGCTTTTCGTCGATCTCGTCGGCCGTGCAGGCCACGTACCAGGTGTTGATGGGGAACATGGGGTGTCTCCTTGGGATGGTCAATCGGCTTCATTCAGCATACTGAATGAAGCCGATTGTACGGAAGGAGCGGTGGGCGCAAAAGGGGTTCAGACCCCGGGTTTACCCGAATCCGGTGGGGTTGGTGTGGCTTCGTTCAGCTGCACGAACTTGCGCAGCAGCCGCAGGAATTCGGCCTGTTCGGCCGCTTCCATGGGGGCGAGCAGGGCGCGGTACATCGGTTCCACGCGCGGCAGCATGTCGGCCAGCACCGCTTCGCCCTCGGCGGTGAGGCGCAGGCTGCGCTGCCGGCGGGGCAGCAGCTCGCGCACGATCCAGCCCTTGGTTTCGAGGCGGGTGGCGATGTCGGCGGTGGTCGAGGTGTCCAGTGCCACCTTCTCGGCCAGGGTCACCTGGTCGATGCCGGGCGAGGCCTGCAGCGCGCGCAGCAGCGCGTACTGCACGGGTGTGATCTGCCGGCCGTGCGTCTCGTGAAAACTCGACACCGCCAGCTGGTGTGCGCGGCGGATCAGGTGGCCGGGTTCGGCCTGCAGGGAGGTGTCGAAGCTGGGTTCGGTGCTCACGGGTGGGCGGGTGGTGTGGGTGGGGCGGGGTGGCCGAGGGCCTTCGGCCTAGCCGGGTGGGTTGCAGACGCCAGGGGCGCCGGGGGCGCGACGGTGGGCCGGTGGGCCCGGGCGCCTGGGCCAGGCAGGGGCCTTGGCATCACGCCGATTGTGGCCGATGCAGGCGGGCCGGACCGAGTTGCGCGGCGTCCAGGCCCTCGGCCGCGATGTGCGCCGGGATCGGCAGGCCGCGCGCCAGCGCCGCGCAGGCCTCGCCCATCGCGGGCGCGGTCTGGATGCCGTAGCCGCCTTGCGCCGCCACCCAGAAGAAGCCCTCGGCCAACGGGTCGAAGCCGCCCACGAGACCGCCGTCTTCCACGAACGAGCGCAGGCCCGCCCAGGTGCGGATCGGGCGGTTGACCTCCAGCGTGGTCATCTCGCCGATGCGGTGGATCGCCATGGCGATGTCGAGTTCTTCGGGCTGCACGTCCTGCGGCGGCACCGGGTCGGCGTTGGCGGGCGAGCCGAGCAGCACGCCCGCGTCGGGCTTGATGTACCAGTCTTCCGCAGCGCCGAACACCAGCGGCCAGTGGGCCACGTGCTGGTCTTTGGGCGCGTGGAACACAAAGGCCGAACGGCGTTTGGGCACCAGCCCGATGGCGCGCGCGCCGGCCATCTGCCCGACCGCGTCGGCCCAGGCGCCCGCGGCGTTGATCACCACCGGCGCCTGCCAGCGGCGGCCCGCCGCGTCCACCTGCCAAAGCCCGTCCACCCGGTGCAGCGATGTCACCGCGGCATCGCAGACGATCTCGCCGCCGTGCCGGCGAACGCCGCGCAGAAAGCCGCCGTGGATCGCGTGCACGTCCATGTCGGCGGCGTCGGGTTCGTACACCGCGCCGGCCACCTGATCCGGGCGCAGGGCGGGCACGCGCTCGCAGGCCTGGGCGCCCGTGAGGCGCACTGCCTGCGGGTTCAGTGGCGCGAGCATGGCCCAGTGGGCTTCGAGTTCGGGCATCTGTTCTTCGGTGGCGACCATCATCGCGCCGCGTGGCGAGAGCAGGGGGTGTTCGCTGAAACCGGCGGGGGGCGCGTCGAAGAAGGCGAGGCTGGCGCGGGTGAGCGCGCGCACCTGCGCCGAACCGTAGCTGGCCATGTAGAGCGCGGCGGAGCGCCCGGTCGAGTGGTAGCCGGGCTGGGGCTCGCGTTCGAGCACGGTCACACGGCCGTGGGGTGCGAGCCAGTGGGCGACCGATGCGCCGGCAATGCCGGCGCCGATCACGATGAAGTCGGTGGTGTCGGTGGAGGAGGTCATGTCGGGCGTTGAAAAGGGGCGTGGCGGCGGGTGTGGCGAGGGGGTGAAAAAGGCTGTGCGTGGTGGTGTGGGCGTGGCATCATGAACCACGAAGGCCGCACTTTGCGTGCGGGCTCATCACATCACCGGAGGCAACCATCATGCTGAACATTCTCATCCCGGTCGACGGTTCTTCCCATGCGCTGCTGGCGGTGCACCACGCGGTGCGGCTGGTGCATGCGGGCTTGAAGGCGCGGTTCGTGCTGGCGAATGTGCAGGAGACGGCCACACTGTACGAGCTGGTGGTGGCGCACGATCCGGAGGTGCTGGAGCGGGTGAACGAGTCGGCGGGGCTGGACCTGATGCGCCCGGCGATGGCGTTGCTGGAGGCCGCGGGCCTGCAGGTGGTGCAGGAGGTGGCCACCGGGGACCCGGCGCACACGCTGATCGACATCGTGGAGCGGCACGGGTGCGACGCGGTGATCATGGCGGCGGGGTCGGGCGAGGGCGAGCTGGGCTCGGTGCCGCAGCACATGGTGGACCATTCGCCGGTGCCGGTGACGGTGGTTCGGGAGCCTGTGTCTTTGTCAGACTCAGACGACTGAATTTCCTTTTTCTCCGGGGGCGCTTTTAACTCCCCCTCTGCGATCCAGCGCCCGGGTGGCCGACTCCGCTCATGTCCCCCGGGGTTTGCTGCGCAAACCCCTCCTCCTTTACTTCGCTGCGTCGGCCACCCGAACGCTGGATCGCGCTCGCGTGCGGGTGTGCCCACGGTGGCGCGCCCGCTTCTGTTCGCACGGCGGTGCATGGCGCTCTGCGCAGCGAAGTCAAGGAGGAGACGGCCGCAGGCCGTCGGGGGACATGAGCGGAGCAGAGCGCCATGCACCGCCGTGCCAGCGAGGTGCCTGAGCGCGTGTGCAGGCACACCGGAAGCGCACTCCGACAGCAGCTCAACCAGCCGAACAAATCAAGTTCGCAGGTTCCATCAAAATTACGTTTAGAGAAACGTATTTACCAATAAGAAATTATCGGCTACAGTCCTGCCCAGACAACGCCGCCGCTTTTCCGGGCGCCGGCGACAACGACGGAGCACCGCAGGCATGGCCACCTACACCTACCCCACCTTCCCCTACACCGGTCCGCAAGACCTCATGGCGTCCGCCCCGCAGCGCCGGCCGCTGGTGGTCATTGGCGCCGGCCCGGTCGGTCTCGCGGCCGCCATCGACGCTCGGTTGCAGGGCCTCGACGTGCTGCTGTTCGATGAAGAGGACAGCGTGTCGATTGGCTCGCGCGCCGTCTGCTACGCCAAGCGTTCGCTCGAAATCCTCGACCGCCTCGGCGTGGGCGACGTGGTGGTGGACAAGGGCGTGAGCTGGAACGTGGGCCGCACCTTCATGAAGGAAGAAGAGGTCTACCGCTTCAACCTCGTGCCCGACGCCGGCCACAAGCGCCCCGGCATGATCAACCTGCAGCAGTACCACCTCGAAGAAGCGCTGGTGCGCCGCGCCGAAGCGCTCGGCGTGGACCTGCGCTGGAAGTACAAGGTGGCCAGCGTGCTGCCGCTGGACGACGGCGCCCGCGTCAGCGTGGAAACGCCGGACGGCCCGTTCGAGATCGACGCCGACTGGCTGATCGTGGCCGACGGCGCGCGCAGCAACGTGCGGCGCCAGCTCGGCCTGGACATCGAAGGCCACGTGTTCAAGGACCGCTTTCTGATCGCCGACGTGATCATGAAGGCCGACTACCCGGCCGAGCGCTGGTTCTGGTTCGACCCGCCGTTCCACCCCAACCAATCGGTCTTGCTGCACAAGCAGAGCGACAACGTCTGGCGCATCGACTTCCAGCTTGGCTGGGACGCCGACCCGGAAGAAGAGAAGAAGCCCGAGAACATCCTGCCGCGCGTGAAAGCCATGCTCGGTGATCAGCGCGAGTTCACGCTCGAATGGGCCAGCATCTACACCTTCCAGTGCCGGCGCATGAAGCACTTCCGCCACGGCCACCTGCTGTTCGTGGGCGATGCGGCGCACCAGGTTTCGCCCTTCGGTGCACGCGGCGCCAACTCCGGTTTCCAGGACACCGACGACCTGCTGTGGAAGCTGGCCCTGGTGATCAAGGGCCAGGCGCCCGAGGCCCTGCTCGACACCTACGACGCCGACCGCACCTACGCCGCCGACGAGAACATCCGCAACTCCACGCGCTCGACCGACTTCATCACGCCCAAGAGCGCGGTCAGCAAGCTGTTCCGCAACGCGGCGCTGGAGCTGGCGCGCACGCAGCCGTTCGCCCGCAAGCTGGTGAACTCCGGCCGCCTGTCGGTGCCGGCCTTCCTGGTGCACTCGGCGCTGAACACGCCGGACGTGGATGCCTTCGAGGGCGACATGGTGCCGGGCGCTCCGCTGGACGACGCACCGGTGCGTGTGGCCGGGCAGGACGCCTGGCTGCTCGATCAGTTGGGCAACCGTTTCCAGTTGCTGGCCTTTGCCGACAGCCTGGAACAGCTCGACCCGGTGGTGCGCGCGCAGGCTGTGGCGCTGGCGGGTGGCGCCATCCCGGTGGAGGTGGTGCTGGTCACGGCGCACGCCGGTGAGGCCGCGGGCCTGACCGTGCTGCACGACCGCGACGGCCTGCTGGCCCAGCGCATGGACGCGCGCCCCGGCACCTGCTACCTGATCCGTCCCGACCAGCACGTGGCCGCGCGCTGGCGCCGTTTCGATGTGGCCGCCGTGCGCGCCGCGCTGGCGCGCGCGACTGCCCAGACCGCCCCCGAAACCGTGGCCGCCTGACGCAAACCCAGGACAAACCAAGGAGACACAAGATGCCCCTGCAACTCCAGCCCAACCTCGCCGAACCCGGCCAGCGCTACTTCCGCGATTTCACGCCGGGCGACGATTTCTACGAAGCCCTGATCGAGACCCACCGCGACCTCAGCGACGAGCAGAGCCAGCTGCTCAACGCCAAGCTGATCCTGCTGCTGGCCAACCAGGTGGGCGACATCGCTGTGCTCAAACAGGCTCTGGCGATCGCACGCCAGGGCGTCTGACCCCATTCACCCGAAGGAGACCGTCATGAACATCCGCAAGATCCACCACGTCGCCTACCGCTGCAAGGACGCCAAAGAAACCGTCGAGTGGTACCAGAAACACCTGGGCATGAACTTCGTGCTCGCCATCGCCGAGGACCAGGTGCCCTCGACCCACGCACCCGACCCCTACATGCACCTGTTCATGGACGCGGGCGGCGGCAACATCCTGGCCTTCTTCGAGCTGCCCAACGCGCCCGAGATGGGCCGCGACCCGAACACGCCCGACTGGGTGCAGCACATCGCGCTGGAAGTGGACACCGTCGAAGAGCTGGACGCCACCAAGGCCCGCCTGGAGGCCGCCGGCATCCCGGTGATCGGCGTGACGGACCACACCATCTTCAAGTCGATCTACTTCTTCGACCCCAACGGCCACCGCCTGGAGCTGGCCGCCAACACCGCCACGCCCGAGATGATGAAGAAGCTCGACGAGGTGAAGTGGGACATGCTCAATGAGTGGGACAAGACCAAACGCGCGCCCAAACACGCGGCCTGGATGCACCAGAAAGAGTTCGCGGCAGCTTGAATGTGAATTGGGGGGTGAAAACCCCTCAAGTCGGCGTTTAAGTGGTCGAAAACCCTTGGGAACAGCGGTACTGTCTGACGCCGCTGATCCCGTCAGGAAGGGGTTTGTCATGTTGAGCATCAGTTCCAGTTCCAGTGCTTCGGTGAGTTGGCCCACCGCGCCGTCCGCTGCCGTGGCGGCGGTGACCGCCGTGCCCGGTGTCACCGCGGTGCAGGCATCGCCCCGCGAGAGCCAGGCCGAGACCGGCCGCCACGGCCAGGGTGCCCAGGGCGGGCCACCCCCCGGCGTGCCCAGGCCCGCCAGCGACGCCGCGTCCGGCGTGCCCAGCGCACAGGCGGCGCCCTTGTTGCCCCGAGAGCGTTCCGAAAGTGCTGGCCCATCGACCGCCCAGGACAACGAGGCGCGTGCCGAGCAGCGCCAGGAAGACGAGCAGAAGGCGCAGGAGCAGGCGGCCCAGAAACTCCAGCTGCAGGAGGTGCTGAGCAACGTCTGGAAGGCCAGCGCCGCGGTGGTGGACGTCGTGCTGGGTCGCGAGGCGGCCTCGGTGGCGGCGGCGCAGGCGGCGGACGCTGCCCTGCCGCCGCTGGCGAGCGCTTCCTCCGCCAACGACCGGGGGCTCACCACCGGAGAGGTCGCCCAGGTGGCCGAGCTGCAGGCGGCCGTGCGGCGCGACGAGGAACCGCTGATGTACACCGAGCAGGGCACCAGCAGCTGGGCGCCCCTGGAGTCCGGCAGCCTGATCAACCAGCGCGTCTGAGAGGGGCGGGCCTGCGGGCCCGGACCCCCCAGAAAAAAGGCAGGTGATTCACCTGCCTTTTTTCTTGGGGTCGTTCACCGACCCTTGGCCCCGGCGAGGGGCCAGGGGTCAGGCCGCCTGTGGCAACTCGAACTGCTGCAGGGCCTTTTGCGTGAGCGCGGTGTCGCGCAGCAGCTGCGTGCCCAGTTCGGCGTTCACCGGGTCGTCGGTCTGGGTGGCGAGGTGCTCGATCTGTGCCGAGGTTCTCACCAGCGCACGGAAGCCCAGCAACATGGCGGTGCCCTTGAGCTTGTGGGCGTTGTAGCCAATGGCCTGGCGGTCCTGGTCGAGCATCGCCTGCAGCAGCACATGCACCGTGCCCTCGGGCGGCTCGAACACGGTCTTGAGCAGCTCGCCCAGGGAGTCGTCCGGCATCATCGAAAGGATCTCGGCATACGACTCGCCGTCGATCACCGCCGAGGTCGAGAGACCCGTGTCGGTCAGGCGCACCGGCATCTCGTAGGACGACACCGGGAACGGGCTGATGCTGCGGGGTCCCAGCGGGGCCAGGGTCGATGAAAACCCGGGCGGGGGGGGCACTTCGTCGAGCAGTCCACAACGCGCCAGTGCCCGTTGCAGGTCTTCGGCCTGCAGCGGTTTGCTGGCAAATTCGTTGACGCCCACCTCCAGTGCGCGCTTGCGCGTGTCGTTCACCACGTCCGCCGTCACCAGGATCACCTTGACGTCGGCGGCCTGGGACTTGAGCGCGCGGATCGCCTCGGTGGTGGCCAGGCCGTCGAGCACCGGCATGTGGTAGTCCAGCAGCACGACATCGAAGGTCTGCTGTGCCAGCAGCTGCAGCGCTTCCTGCCCGTTCTCGCAGAAGGTGGCCTCGTGCCCCATCTTGTTGAGCAGGATGTTCATGTACTTGAGGTTGATCGGGTGGTCTTCGGCCACCAGCACGCGCAGTCGGCGCGTGCTGCCGTCCGTGCCGGCACCGGCCTGGTCTTCCACCGGTGCCCCGGTCTCGGGCAATTGCAGGTGGACCGTGAACACCGTGCCCACGCCTGGCTGGCTCTGAACCTCGATGTCGCCGCCCATCATGCGCGCCAGGTTGCGCGAGATCTCCAGCCCCAGGCCCGTGCCACCGATGCGGCGGCGCAAGGAGTTGTCGGCCTGGTAGAAGCGGGTGAACAGGCGTTGCACCGTCTCCTCGTCCATGCCCACGCCGGTGTCGCGCACGGTGAGCACCACGCCCGTCTGCCCGTCGGGCGCACGCGTGAGTTCGGCGATCACGCCGCCCTCGTGGGTGAACTTGATGGCGTTGTTGATCAGGTTGAACATGATCTGGCGCAGGCGTGTGGCGTCGGCCATCACCCAGTCGGGCAGGTCGGCCGCGGGGTACATGTCCAGCGTCAGGCCCTTGTCGCGTGCCGCGACCTGCATCAGGCCATCGACCTCGCCGAGCACGCCCGGCAGGTGGACCGGTGCCACCGACAGCTTGAGCGTGCCCGACTCCATGGTCGACACGTCGAGGATGTCGTTGAGCACCCCCAGCAGGTGCAGTGCGGAGTCGCGCGCGGTGCCGAGGTAGTCGCGCTGCTGGCTGGAGAGCGAGGCGTCGTCGAGCAGGTTCAGCATGCCCAGCAGGCCCTGGAAGGGCGTGCGGATCTCATGGCTCATGTTGGCGAGAAAAATGCTCTTGCCGTGGTTTGCCGCATCGGCCTGGTTGCGGGCCACCACCAGCGCTTCACTGAGCTGCTGCAGCTCGGCGTACTGCTTCTGCTGGCGCCGGATCTGGCGCACCAGCAGGCCCACGAAGAGCAGCATGGCCACGATCTGCGCGGCGGCCAGGCCGATGACCAGCACGCCTTGCTGCTGGAGCTGGGCATTGCGTTCGTCCAGAAAGCGGGCCACGGCCCGGTTGGCCTCTCGGGTCAGCTCGCCCAGCAGGGGCTTGAGCGGTTCGGTCGCGGCGTCCAGCCGGTTGAGCTTGTCCGGACTGGCGGCGAGGGCCTGAGGGTCCGCAAACAGCGGATCGGCGAGCGACTTGAAGGCCTGGATCTGGTTCAGGGTCGCGGTGTATTCGAACGAGGTTTCAAGCAGGTCGCGCCGGGGGATCTTGGTCAGCAGGTCGATGCGGCTGAGAAAGACCTCGTAGCGCTCCAGCAGCTCGAAACCGTCCACCGGTGTGGACGCCTTCGCTGCCTCCATGAGCGCATGTTCCAGCCGGCCCATCTCGCGTTCGAGCTGGTAGGCCTGCCACATGATCGAATCGACCTGCTGGGTCGACACCTCCTGCAGCATGCGGTATTGCTTCCACTGGACCCAGCCCAGCGGTGCGAGGGTGGCCGCCAGCAGCAGCGAGAGCACCAGGGCCCATTGCCGGCCTTGCCAGCGGGCAGGGTTCGACCAGACGAGGGTCATCGGATGTCCAGTGCCTTGAGCTGCCAGATGGAGCGCTCGTAGTAGGTCGAGGTGCGCAGCTCGGCGGCGCTGTCAAACGGGTAGACCACGAACAGCGGTCCTTTCTCTCGCACCGGCATGGGTTTGTCGTCCATCAGGCGCGCCACGATCACCTTGTACTTGCTGGTGTCGTTCAGCGGGATGCTGATCTTGTAGTCGTTGATCGCGACGGCGCTCACGGTGCTGCCGCTGGCCTTGACGGCGGCGAGCACATCGGCCAGCAGGGGCCCGGTGAACTTGACCGGCTTGTCGAACCAGGGCGTGCTGGTGGTGAAGCTGTGCTGCGGCAGGGCTTCAATCATCTTCATGTCGAAGCGGGCGCTGTCGCCGGCGTTCTTCTCGGCGATCTTGCCGGTGACCTGGAGGATGGGGCGTTCCTGGGGGGCATCGAGCGCCATGCAGGCGCCCGCGAAGGTCAGGGCGCCGATCAGCAGACCGGCCTGGATGAAACGAGGGGCATTCATGGGAACACTCGGAGGAACAGTGAGGGTGGGGTCGGGGGCTCAGATGCGGTGCCGCACCAGGGCCGGGTTGCTGGCCAGGCGGCTGAGCAGGGCCGGGGCAATCTGTGTCAGGGGCAGGATCTCGTGGGCCGCGCCGCACTGGATCGCCATGCGCGGCATGCCGAAGACGACGCAGCTGGCCTCGTCCTGCACGTAGTTGTAGCTGCCGGCGTCCTTCATCTCGCGCATCGCCTGCGCGCCGTCTGCGCCCATGCCCGTGAGCATGATCCCGATCGCGTTGGGGCCGAGCACTCGGGCGGCCGACTTGAACAGCACCTCGACCGAAGGGCGGTGCCGGTTCACCGGCTCGGTGTCTTCGACCACGGCCACGTAGTTCGAGCCGCTGCGGTCGATGCGCAGGTGGTGCCCACCGGGGGCGATGTAGGCGTGGCCGGGCAGGATGCGCTGGTTGTGGCGCGCCTCTTGCACGCGGATGCGGCAGAGCGAATCGAGCCGCGCAGCGAAGCTGGTGGTGAAGCCCGGCGGCATGTGCTGGGTGATGACGATGGCCGGCGAATCGGCCGGCAAGGGCACCAGCACCTCGCGGATGGCCTCGGTGCCGCCGGTGGAGGCGCCGATGCAGATGATCTTTTCGGTGGACAGGCGGGGCAGCGGCGCGCGCGGGGTGTCGGGCGACGCGGGGCTGGCCGACGGGGGCGGCGTGCCTGCCGCGGGCGCCGGCCCCAGCCGTTTGACATGGGCGCTGGCGGCCACCCGGATCTTGTCCACGATGTCGGTGGCCAGCTCGTTCAGCCCGCTGCTGATGCCGATGCGCGGCTTCGCCACGTAGTCGACCGCGCCCATCTCCAGAGCGCGCAGGGTGATGTCGGCGCCCTGTTCGGTCAGCGTGGACACCATCACCACCGGCATGGGCCGCAGGCGCATGAGGCGCGAGAGGAACTCCAGCCCGTCCATGCGCGGCATTTCCACGTCGAGCGTGATCACGTCGGGGTTGAGCTCGCGGATCATCTCGCGCGCCACCAGCGGATCGGCCGCCGCGCCGACACATTGCATGTCGGGCTGGCGGTTGATGATTTCGGTGAGCAGGCTGCGCACCAGCGCCGAATCGTCCACCACCACCACTTTGATTTTTGCCATTTCAATCCTCTTGTTGGCCTTGCTTGCCTGATCCAGAAACACCGCGCAACCGCCCTTCAACAAGCTCAGGACGGGGCGCTGGTGTTGCCCCCTGGGGGGTGACGACGCGCAGCGTCGGCGCGGGGGGTTAAAACAAATCCACCGAGCCGCCGGCGTTGGATGTGGCCACCAACGCCGCGTTGCCCTTGCGCTCCTGCGTCTCGATGGTTTCGGGGTGCGAGTGCGCCAGGCGTTTCACCATGGCTTTCCCGGTGGCCGGGAAGTAGCAGACCTTGCGCGGGTGGATGTCCAGCACGTCCTTGGAGATCACGGCGATGCGTTCGGTCTGCAGGTAGTCGAGAACAAAGGCGGTGTTGCGTTCGCCCACGTTCATGGTCGTGAAGCTGTGCATCACCTGCCCGCCGCCGAACACCTTGGCCTGCATGCTTTCGCGCCGGGCGCCGAGCTTCATCATCTCGTTGATCAGCAGTTCCATCGCGTAGGAGCCGTAGCGACCCGAGGTGTCGGCACCACCGTCGGGCAGCATGAAGTGGTTCATGCCGCCCACGCGCACCTTGGGGTCCCAGATGCAGGCGGCGATGCACGAACCCAGCACCGTCATGACCATCATGTCGTCGGAGGTCACGAAGTACTCGCCGGGCAGCACCTTCACCGTGTCGGTGTTGAAGTGGTGGTCGCGGTAGAAGAACGAGGCCTCGCCCGGTTTGGGCGCGCGTGACTTGAGGAAGTCCACCCGGCTTCCACGCGCGGTGGCCGCCATCGCGGGCGCGACCATGACGCTGGGCGGGGGCATCACGGGGCGGGCCCGGTGACCGGGCTGGACGGCGTCAAACCCGCTCATAGACTGTCTTTCCGCGCAACACAAACAGGCTGCGCGCGTCGCTGAAATTTTCCGCGTGGCCCACGAACAGCAGGCCGCCGGGCTTCATCACGCGGTGGATGCGCTCCAGCACCTGGCGCTGGGTGGCGGCGTCGAAATAGATCATCACGTTGCGGCAGAACACCGCGTCGAAGGGCTCCCGGAACGGCAGGTCATGGATCAGGTTGACGGTCATGAACTCCAGGTGTTTCTGCAGTTCGGGCTTGACGCGCATGAACCCGGCGTTGGCGCCCTTGCCGCGCATGAAGAAGCGCTGCAGCCGCTCGGGGCTCAGGCCCTTCACGCCGTCGGCCTTGTAGACGCCGCGCGCCGCGGTGGCCAGCACCTTGGTGTCGATGTCGCTGTTGACCAGGCTGAAGCTGCCCGAGGTGCCCAGCGCCTCGGTGGCCGTCATCGCGATCGAGTAAGGCTCTTCGCCCGTGGACGCCGCCGAGCACCAGATGCGCCAGGGGTGGCTGCGCTTGGCGGCCAGCAGGTCGTGCAGGATGCCGAAATGGTGCTGCTCGCGGAAAAACGCCGTGAGGTTGGTGGTCAGGGCGTTGATGAACTCCTGCCACTCGGGGCCGTCGGTCTGCTCCAGCGCGTCGAGGTAGCTCTTGAAGCTGGCGTGGCCGGTCTCGCGCAGGCGGCGCGACACACGGCTGTAGACCATGGCGTGTTTGCCGTCGTGCAGGCTGATGCCAGCCTTCTTGTAGATCAGCGCCTTGATGCGGGTGAAGTCGGCGTCGGACCAGACGAACTCTCGGCCCTGGGTCATCGGCCCGTCGTCCATGGCCGGCAGCTCCAGGTGGGGCGCCGCGACACGGGGTGCGCTCGTTCGGGTCTGCTGCAGCATCGGGTGTTCGTCCTTTGACGGCGGAAGGAAGAGGGGACGGGGCTCAGTGGCGCGAACGGCGCACCAGGCCCGAGGTGTCCAGGATCAGCGCGACCTTGCCGTCGCCGAGGATGGTGGCGCCCGACACGTTGGGCACCTTGCGGTAGTTGGACTCCAGGTTCTTGATCACCACCTGCTGCTGGCCCAGCAGCTCGTCGACCATCAGCGCGACGCGCGAGCCGTCCGACTCCACCACCACCATGATCGGGCTGCCTGCGTTGAACTCGAAGCGCGGCACCTGGAACACCCGCTCCAGCTCGATCACCGGCATGTATTCCTCGCGCACCTTCACCAGCTGCGCGCCTTGCGCCACGGTGTTGATGTCGCCCGGTTTGATCTGGAACGACTCGATCACGCTGGACAGCGGCAGGATGTAGACCTCGTCGCTCACGCGCACCGTCATGCCGTCCATGATGGCCAGCGTGAGCGGCAGGCGCACTTTCACGCTCATGCCGTAGCCCTCGGCGGAGTCGATCTCGACCGTGCCGCCCAGCGAGGCGATGTTCTTCTTGACCACGTCCATGCCGACGCCGCGGCCCGACACGTCGGTCACCACCTCGGCGGTGGAGAAGCCGGGCGCCATGATCAGGTTCCACACCTCGTTGTCGCTCATCGAGTCGGGTGCATCCAGACCCTTTTCGCGGGCCTTGGCGAGCAGCTTCTCGCGCGACAGGCCCTTGCCGTCGTCGCGCACTTCAATCAGGATGCTGCCGCCCTGGTGGCTGGCCGAGAGCGTGATGTTGCCGTGCTCGGTCTTGCCTTTGGCGAGCCGTTCATGGGGCAACTCCAGGCCGTGGTCGCAGCTGTTGCGGATCAGGTGGGTCAGCGGGTCGGTGATCTTCTCGATCAGGCCCTTGTCGAGCTCGGTGGCTTCGCCGTGCGTGATCAGGTCGACCTTCTTGCCCAGCTTGGCGGCCAGGTCGCGCAGCATGCGCGGGAAGCGGTTGAACACGATCGACATGGGGATCATGCGGATCGACATCACCGCTTCCTGCAGATCGCGGGTGTTGCGGTCCAGGTCGGCCAGGCCGGCCAGCAGCGGCTGGTTGGCGGCGCTGTCGAGCTCGCGGCTCTTCTGCGCCAGCATGGCCTGGGTGATCACGAGCTCGCCCACGAGGTTGATCAGCTGATCGACCTTGCTCACCGACACGCGCAGCGTGCTCGAATCGGGGCCGGCCGGGGTGGGCGCGCGGACCTCTGCCTTGGGGGCGGCCTTGACCGGTGCCGCCAGCACCGGCGCAGGTTGCGCGCTGGTGCTCGGCTCGGCGGGAGCGGCGGCCGCCGGCACGCCGGGGGCGTCGTCAAAGAAGCCGAAGTCGGTGCCTTCGCCGGGGAGCGCGGCGGCCGGCGCGGGCGCCGGGCTGACCGCCGGGGCGGCCGCCGAGGTGTCGGTGATGCGGATCTGCTCCTTGCTCACGTGGAAGGTGAACAGGTCCATCAGGTCGGTGTCGCTGGAGGTGGTGAACACCCGGAACCAGCGCTGGTCCGCCTGGTCGCAGGGCAGGGCCTCGATGCGGCCGAGCCCGGTGATGTCGCGGAACAGCTCGACGATGCAGTCGGCCTCCGAGGGGTTGTCCAGCGGGCCGACCACGATCTGCAGTTCGCGCTCACCCTGGGCCAGTGTGGGGGCGGGGGCGGCGGCTGGTGCAGCGGGCGCATGGGCCACCGGCGCGGCCTGCGCCGGTGCTGGCGCAGGCGCCTGGGGGGGCGGGGGCGCACCGTGGGCCAGGTGGCTGATGCGGTCCACCAGCTCGCCGGTGGCGGGCGGCTCGACCCCCTGGCCCTGGTGGCGCGCCAGCAGCAGCTTGAGGGCGTCGGACGATTCGAGCAGCACGTCGACCATGGCCGCCGTGGGCTGCAGCTCGTGGCGGCGCAGCTTGTCCAGCAGCGACTCCATCTGGTGCGTCAGCTCGGCCACGTCGGCGAAGCCGAAGGTCGCGGCGCCGCCCTTGATCGAGTGCGCGCAGCGGAAGATGGCGTTGAGTTCTTCGTCGTCGGCCGCTTCCAGGTCCAGCGCGAGCAGCATCTGCTCCATCTGGTCCAGGTTCTCGCCGGCCTCTTCAAAGAAGATCTGATAGAACTGCGTGAGGTCAAAATTGCCGCCGGCGGCGGACTGGTTCTCGGTCATCGATTCACCCATGAGGGACTCCTTGGCGATGGGGGTGCGTGCTGGACATCAGCGGATGACTTTCTGGATGACCTCGATCAGGCGACCCGGATCAAACGGCTTCACCAGCCACCCGGTGGCGCCCGCGCTGCGACCGGCCTGCTTCATCTGGTCGCTCGACTCGGTGGTCAGGATCAGGATCGGCGTGGTCTTGAATTTGGGGTGGTCACGCAGCTTTTTCGTCAGCCCCAGGCCGTCCAGGCGCGGCATGTTCTGGTCGGTCAGCACGAGGTCGATGTGGTGCGTCTGCGCCTTTTCGAAGGCGTCCTGGCCGTCCACCGCCTCCACCACGTGAAAGCCGGCGCCAGTGAGGGTGAAAGACACCATTTTTCGCATGGAGGCCGAGTCGTCAACGGCAAGAATCGATTGCATGGGGTACTCCGAGGTTCAAACCAATATCGGCAAAAAGGGCGGGCGGCTTTAGAACAGGTCGATGGAGCCGGCGTCCATTTCGCTCTGCGTCACGGGGCTGGGCCGGTCGGCCATGGGGTCGGGCGTCATGGGCAGCTCACCTTCTTCGGCCTCCATGGCCTCGTCGGCGAGCTTCCAGGCGCAGCCCTGCAGCACCTTGCCGGTGTGCACGATGAGCTGGGTCGCCATGTCGTGGAACTGCAGCTCGGTCACGGCCTGGTGCAGGCTGTGGCGGATGCTCAGCAGGTCGTCGCTGTCCTTGCTGGTTGCCAGGTTGCCCAGGGCGTGGTTGGCGGTGCTGAAGCGCTCCAGCAGGTTGCCGGTGGCGTGGTCCAGCAGACCCTCCAGGCGTTTGAGGTCGGTCATCGCCATGAGCAGCGAATCCTGGACATCGGCGACCAGGTTCACGGGCAGGCTGACAGACGGCGGGGTCTGCAACATCATCGGATGGTCCATGGGTTTTGGGGCATAAGGGATGGGCTGGAGACCGGTCTGGGGCTGGCAGGGAAGTACAATTTTCCCGGTCTGTGACCATCTGTATCGGCAGATAACGGCCCAAATTCAACGCCATTTCAGCGCCTGTGCCCTGTGGCGCCGAAGCCCGGTTCACCCCACCCATTGCGAGCGGCATGTCAGAACACTCCGTATCCCGACCGCTGCGCATCCTCCACCTGGAAGACTCCCGGGTCGATCACGCCCTGGTGAAGTTCGCCCTGCAGCGCAGCCAGCTGCCGCACGAAATCCTGCTGGTGGACACCATGGACGACTTCCTGCGCGAGCTCGACTCGGGTGTCCACGACTTCGTGCTGGCCGACTACCACCTGCCCGGGTTCACGGGCCTGGACGCCTGGGAGCTGGTGCGCGAGCGGGGCATCGACATCCCCTTCGTGATCCTGTCGGGCGCCATCGGCGAAACCGCGGCGGTGGACGCCATGCACCGTGGCGTGAGCGACTACCTGCTCAAAGACAGCATGAACCGGCTGGCCCACGTGATCCAGCGCGCGGTGGAAGTGAGCCAGACCCGCAAGGCCAAGGCCGTGGCCGACGCCGAGCTCGCCGATTCACGCCGGCGCCTGGCCGAGCTGGCCGAACACCTGCAGACCAGCATCGATCAGGAGCGCGCCGACATCTCGCGCGAAATCCACGACGACATCGGCGGCGCCCTGGCCGCCGTCAAGCTCGACCTGTCCTGGGTCTCGCGCCGCACGCTGGACGCCGACGTGCGCCACCACATGGACGCCGCGCTGGAGATGCTGCAACATGCACTCGATGCGAGCCAGCGGATCATGATGAACCTGCGCCCCCCCATCCTCGACCAGGGGCTGGTGGCGGCTGTGCAGTGGCTGGCCGCCAGCTTCGAGAAGCGCGCCGGGGTGCGCGTGACCGTGCGACGCTCGTCCGAGCAGATCGACGTGCCGCGCGCGGTGCAGCTGGTGGCCTACCGCACGGCGCAGGAAGCCCTGACCAACGTGGCCAAACACGCGAACGCCACGGCCGTGGAGATCGACCTCAGCGACCTCGAGGGCGTGCTGACGCTGGAAGTGACCGACAACGGCCAGGGGCTGAGCAGCGAGGCGTTGAAGAAGGCCAAGTCCTTCGGCCTGCTCGGGCTCAAGGAGCGCGCGGCCAAGGTGGACGGCTGGCTCGACATCAGCTCCACCCGGCGCGGCACCTCGGTCATTCTGTCGGTGCCGCTGGCGACGCCCTCCAGCGCAGAGGGAGGTGAAGGCGATTTCAACCACGGGGACAAGAACAATGATCAAAGTGATTTTGTGTGACGACCACGCGGTGGTGAGGCGCGGCATCCGCGACACCATCTCCGAGGCGGTCGACATCCAGGTCGTCGGCGAAGCCGGCAGCTACCCCGAGCTGAGAGAGCAGATGCGCAAGGTGGAGTGCGACGTGCTCGTGCTCGACCTCAACATGCCCGGGCGCGGCGGGCTGGAGGTGCTCGCGGCCCTGCGCGACGAAGGCTCGCTGGTCAAGACCCTGGTGGTGTCCATGTACCCCGAAGACCAGTACGCCATCCGCTGCCTGCGCGCCGGCGCGCGCGGCTACGTCAACAAGGCCGGCGAGCCGGCCGAACTCGTGGCCGCCATCCGCACCGTGCAGCAGGGCCGCAAATACGTGACGCCCGAAGTGGCCCAGATGCTGGTGGACAACCTCAACGCCCCCGAGAGCCAGGAACTGCACGCCAGCCTCTCCGAGCGCGAGCTGCAGACCCTGCAGAAGATCGCCTCCGGCAAGAAGCTCTCGGAAATCGCCGAAGAGCTGATGCTCAGCCCCAAGACCGTGAGCGTGTACCGCGCGCGGGTGCTGGAGAAGCTGCACCTGGCGAACAACGCGGAGCTGACGGTTTACGCGATTCGGAACAGTTTGGTCTGAGTGTTGGCTTGCCCCTCTTCGAGCAGGAGTGGGTTTGGCAAAAACAACCGTAGCGCGTTCTCCAAGGCTTTCGGCGAAAGCTTGGCGGACCGTGATATCAATTTCCCCTGACGCAGAACGGACGCTGTTGGCGACCGGGAGCCGCGGGTCGCGCGACATGGTGCATGGATGGCGCGGTTACGGTCGGTAAAACAAATCCGATAGTATTTGCCATCACATACAACGCCGCCAAGCCAAGCGGCGACAGATTCAGCGGAGGAAATATGCACAGAAGGCTACACCCACGTCTATACATCATCTCCCTTTGCATTGCGCTGCTGGCACTGCTCAGCTCAGGCGCGGTTTGGGCGCAGTACGAAACCTACTGTATCCCGGACAAAGAAGATACACCCTTTATCTGTAAACCTGCGGAAGTAACTCCTTGGGTATACAGCGGTGGTAGCTATCCATTTCCGAATGCCTCAGTCAGGGGCCTCTCATCACTAGCTGCAGTGTTGGCTTCATGGGAGAGCTATGTAATTCGAGATTTGAATTGCTGCTCCGTGGGAACTTCGATCGACAAAGAGATCTATCGTGGCCCCAATCGATATGACTATTCGATAAGAACTATAGGAACTTCTAGCCAGCCCTCGTGCAACTCTACAATAGACACTACCTACCCATTCGGTGCTCATGCAAATCGAAGTGTCAGTTGCCCTGCCGGTTCAATGGGTCCCTTCTATAAGAAGGATGTCGAACCATGGGAGCCGTATTGTGTATTCACTCGGGTGGAGCCGATTGATCCTCCTTGCCAAACCTGCCCTTGTCCTGCGCAAGACGGGCAAAAGAAGGGAAACCCTGTTTTACCAGCCACTGCCGAAAAATTCGAAATAGATAGCGACCTCGAAACACCGGGCCCGCACCCGGTCAAATTGACCAGAATTTACAGAAGCGGGCGTGTGGGCGGAGGAACCCCATCGGCTTCAAGCATTTCGGTGTCAGCCGGTTCGGGTGGTGGCTCTTCTTCTGGGTCAAGTGCCGGCAGCTACTACAGTGCTCCCACAGAGCCAATCATTGGCAAAGGGTGGTCGATCAACTTGAGTGCGCGGTTGACGCTGGTCCAGAGTTCAATCGTGGGGCCTTCTCCAGGGAATCTTGGCTGGGCAATCATCAGCTTTGGTGACGGAAGGTATCGATCGTTCAAACCCAATGGTTGGGAGACGTGGAAGCCTTTGGCCACCATCAAGGACAAGTTTTGGGCCGTTCATCCCGATGGCGTAAGAACACTGAACAGTGAGTACATTTACCAGGCCATCGATTCAGGTGATCAGTTCATTTTTAAACTTGCCCCCAATCAGCCTTTTGATCCTGGATACTCGTCGACTGCTTTCTTGACCAAAATCAAGCATCAAAACGGGTGGACCACTCAGATTGAATATGAGTTTGGCTCAATACCGGATGACGCTAGAATAGTTTCAATGGTCAATGAATTTGGCCAAAAAATTGAGTTTTCCTACAATGCGAAGCGCCTCATCGAGGGGGCGAGGCTTGTCACGCCTTTAGGGGCTGTTGTATCAAATGTGATCTACGGATACGACGCCAATGACAACTTGGTCCAAGTGCTGTATTCGGACGGTGCGACCCGACAGCTGCATTATGAAGATCAGAACAATGGGTCTTGGTTGACGGGCTACAGTCTCAATGGTCAGCGTGTTGGCACCTACCGATATGACAGTTCTGGTCGCGCTATTGAAACGACAAAGGTTGCTGGGGCCGGGAGATACCTGCTCGACTACGTCAATACGAACGGAAAAATTCATACAACAGTCAATATCACCGACCCGCTGGGAACAACCCGCCTCTACGGCTACAACGCCACGGAGCATCGCCTCAACGTCTACCACGCAAGCTTGCCCTCAGAAAATCCGAATGCTGCGCCCATCAGAAACCGTTCGATCAACTCGTCTGGATTGGTGGTTTCAGAAAACGTCTTTCGAGGTTATCGGCTTACACACAACACCTATGACGAGGTCCGAGAGCTTCCCACTGTTGTTCAAGAGGGAGTCAGCACCCGCACCCAAACCATCACCTGGCACCCCACCTTCCGCCTGCCTACCCAGATCGACGAAACCGGCGGCAAGCGCACGACCTTTGCCTACGACGACAAAGGCAACCTGCTCCAGAAGACGATCACCGCCACCACCGGCACCCCTGTCAATCAAACCTGGGCCTGGACCTACAACGCCCTTGGCCTGATGGCCACCGAGACCGACCCGCGCGGCGCAACCACCACTTACGCCTACAACAGCTGGGGCCAGCTCATCAGCCAGACCAACGCCCTGGGCCACGTCACCACCTACGCCTACAACGCAGCGGGGCAGGTCTCGCAGATCAACGAGCCCACCGGCCTGGTCCGCTACCTCACCTACACCCCACGCAACTGGCTGGCGACCTCCACGCTCTCGGCCGGCGGCGTCAACCTCGCCACCGCCTACACCTACACGGTGGACGGCCAGGTCAAGAGCGTGGCGCTGCCCAACGGCCACACCATCACCTATTTCTACGACGCCGCCCTGCGCAACACCGGCTGGAGCGACAACCGGGGCCAGAGCGCCAGCCACACGCTCGACCCCGCCGGCAACGCCACCGACGAACAGGTGCGCAACAGCGGCGGTGTGCTGGCCCTGCAGATCAGGCGCACGATCAGCGCGCTCAACCGCGTGCAGAGCGAAACCCGGGGCGCGGGCATCGTCGAGACTTACACACAAGACGCCAACGGTCGCCTGGCCAGCGCCACCGACGCCCTGGGCATGACCACCACCTATGGCCGCGACGGCCTGGAGCGCATCAACCGCGTCACCGACGCCACCAGCCGTGCCGCCACCATCACCTACAACGCGCAAGACGCGGTGACCCAGGTGGTGGACTTCCAATACGTCACGACCAACTACACCCGCGACGTGCAAGGCAACGCCCGCTCCGAGGCCACGCCCGACGCCGGCACCACCGCATCGACCTATGACGCGCTGGGCCTGCCCAGTCGCATCGTCGACGCCCTGGGCCGCGCCAGCAACATCACCCGAGACGCGCTGGGCCGCCCCACGCTCATCACCCACAGCCCGGCCTCCGGCACCTCGGCCACCACCCCCGGTGGCAAGACCCTCACCACCCAGCTGCGCTACGACCTTAGCGGCAGCGCCTGCAACGCCAGCGGCCAAGCCAATGCCAGCCAGGGCCGGCTGTGTGAAGTGATCGACATGGTCGATGGCGTGACCCACGCCACCCCCCAATACCAGTGGGACGCATTCGGTCGCCTCACGGCCCAGGCGCAGACCCTCTCCAGCGCGGTGGCCAACCACAGCAATCTGCAGACCACCGCCTTCACCTACCTCGCCAGCGGCGGCGGCCAAGGCGAGCTGTCCACCATCACCTACCCCAGCGGCTCGGTGTTGACCCACCAATACAACGCCACCGGGCGCCTCACGGGCCTGCTCTGGAACGGTCAGCCGCTGATCGAGAACATCACCTACAACGCGCTGGACCAACCCCTGTCCTGGACCTGGGCCTTCGGCGACGCCAACACCGCCACCAGCCTCAACGCCACGCGCCTGTACAACACCGCGGGCCAGCTCACCGCCAGCGAGTTCGCCACCTTCGCCCCCGAGTCCACAGGCCGCATCGGCTCCGTCTCCCAAAAACTCATGAAGCCCAACGGCGCAGGCGGCTGGGTGGAAGAAGAGGTGCCCTTCAACGCCCTGTACAACGCCCTGGGCCAGCTCACCAGCTTCACCGCCGTGGGCACATCGCCCGAGTTCGAGTGGGGCCACACCTACAGCTACGACAACAACGCCAACCGCACCGGCGGAACCATCACCGCCAACGGGGCGTCGATGAGTTTCACCAGCGGGCTCACCAGCAACCGGCTGACCAACGCCGCGGGCATCACGGTAACCACCAACGCGGCGGGCGACATCACCAGCTTGCTGGGCAAGACGATGGCGTATGACAGCGCCGGGCACCTTGCGGAGGCGACAGCCGTGCCGCCTTGCCCTTCGGGCCAGAACTGCGCGGGCCAGCAGACCACGCTGAGCCGCTTCAACGGCTGGGGCCAGCGCTACCTGCGGGACACGCCGAGCACACAGACGGTGTTCACCTACGGGAGTGACGGCTTCAACCTGCTGTCGGAGACCACGCGCAACCTCGGCACCTCGCAGCTCTCGACGACAGAACACATCTACCTGCCCACGGCGAATGGGTCGATGCCGGTGGCGGTGGTCATCGATGGGGTGCACTTCGCGGTGCACAGCGACCACCTGAACACGCCCCGCAAGCTGAGCGATGCAGCCGGACAGACACAGTGGCAATGGCCGTACAGCGGGTTCGGTGAGATCGGGCCGCAGAGCACGCCTGCCTCAGGCCAGGCCCCGGTGAGCTACAGCTTGCGCTACCCCGGGCAGGTTGACGATGGCAACGGGCTGTTCTACAACTGGCACCGGTTCTATGACCCGAGGGTGGGGCGGTACACCTCTGCGGATCCGATTGGGTTGGGGGGTGGGTGGAACCGGTTTGGGTATGTGGATGGCAATCCGTTGGGGTTGGTGGATCCTGAGGGGCTTGCGGCGGAGCACACCAAGAATGCTCGCCCGAGCACGCAGCAAAAGCATCAGGAAGCAGAGTCTCGAAGAGCGAGAGATGCTGGGGGCGAAAAAGGCGACAAAAATCGTCGCCCTCCGAGTAAGAAGCCACCTGGCTACAAAGGTCCTTGGCCGATACGAGGAATTGTTCCACTGGTATGTCCGTTGTGCGAGGTTTTGGAGCCGCAGCCTTTGCCTGGACCTGAGCGCTGTTGAAATGATGGAAATCTCATGATCAAAAAAGGCATCAAGACCCCCGCCAAACACTTGTACGACTTAGCGCTGAAGGCGGCTAGTCGAAAACACCCTGACTTGGCGCGCGCAAGTGCCTTGCTGGAGGAGGCGCACGACCAAGGGGATCGGCGTGCGACCTATGCAATGGCAACTTGGTATCTGTTTGGGAATGAGGTCTATCCCAAGAATTTGCGTAAGGCCGTCCAACTTCTCAAGTTGGCGGCTATGGCTGATATCGCATCTGCGCACTTTGATTTGGCCGTCAGCTATGAGACAGGGCAGGGTATCAAGAAGAATGAGCAAGCTGCCTATAGGCACTTCCTTGCAGCGGCTCTGAATGGGGATAACGAGTCTTTGACCGAGGTCGGCCGCTGCCTCTACTATGGGATTGGAATTGCACGTGATCGCAAGGCTGCTGAGGTGTGGTTTCGTCGAGCAGAAGCGTTGGGTGTAGACGTTCGATGATCACTCGGTACTGCCGGTTGCTGCAAATCGGGCGGATTCAAGTCTGAAATGCAACATCTGCGACCAGCTCACCTTCGCTGATAGATCCGGCCCCCTGATGTTTGAACACCCCTCACCCCAACCCTCTCCCGCAGGCGGGAGAGGGAGTCAAGACAAAACCGGGCCGGATCAATAGTCCACCGGATCGCAGGCCCTGCGTGGCAAGATGCCTCCCTCTTGAAAGGAACTCCCATGGGCATCGCAAAAATTCTCGGCATCGTCCTCATCGCCGCCGGCGCGCTGGGCCTGCTGTTCGGCGACTTCAGCTTCAACAAGGCCAGCCACGAGCTCAAGCTCGGGCCGCTGGAGCTCTCGGTCACCGAAAAACAGACCGTGCCCGTGCCCACCTGGGCCAGCCTGGTAGCCATCGCTGCGGGCGTGGGGTTGCTGGTGTTTGGGGGCAGCAAGAAGGGGTGAAGCCTTCCTTTGTGTCATCGGATGGGGTGGCCCTGTACAGGGCCACCCAGCGAGATGGCACATGACAGCCCAAGGTGCCGAACATGCCCAACCCCCATCGCCTCCTGCTCACCCTGTCGCTGCTGAGCCTGTCCGCAGCAGCCCTCGCCGAACCCCTGCCACCCGCCGCGAAAGCAGAAGTGACGGCGGTACTGAACCGGCTGGAGGCTTCGGGTTGCGAGTTCAACCGCAACGACCGCTGGTACAGCGCGGCGCAGGCGCGCGCGCACCTGCAGCGCAAGCTGGACTATGTTGAAAGCAAGGCGTCGGCCAAGACCGCCGAGGGCTTCATCAACCTGGCCGCCAGCAAGAGCAGCGTCACCGGTGTGGCCTACCAGGTTCGGTGCAGTGGGCAGGCGCCCGAGGCCAGCGCTGCCTGGTTGCTGAAGCAGCTGGCCGAGCTGCGCCGCGCGAAGCCGGGCGCTTGAGCGCTGGAAGACACACCATGTCCTACCTGAACCGACGCTGCTTCCTTTCGCTGAGCCTGCCCTGCGGTTTGCCGTGGCTCACCGCCTGCAGCAAAGACGACCCGCAGGCCGCGCTCGAAGCCGCCGCGCAGCAGCTGCAGGACCACCTCGAAGCCAAGGACTCGGGCGCGGTGTTCGACATGCTGGACCCGCAGTTCCGCGCGAAAGACGAGTTCGACCGCGACTGGGCGCGCAAGACCATGGCGCTGATGTTCCTGCGCTACGCCAATGTGAAGGTGATCGCGGTCACGCGCAGCAGCCGCATCGACCCGCCGGGTTCGCCCATCGGTGTGACCGAGGCGCAGATCGTGGTCACGGGTGCGCAGGGGCTGATTCCCGAGCGGGCCTCGCCCTACACGGTGCAGCTGCGCTGGCAGCGCGATGGTGACGAATGGAAGCTGCGCGACCTGCAGTGGGAATGAGGCCGCAATACAGCCAGCGGTCCAACCGAGGGCACCGCCGGGCCGCCCTTCGACAGGCTCAGGACGGACGGCAGGTGCGCCTTGCAGGCCGCAGCCTCGCCGGAGGCGAGGCTTCTTCGGGCTGTCCAAGCCTGCGCAGGCAGGCTTGGAGCCGCGGCCCTCAGCCCCCTGGGGGGGCGCGCGCAGCGCGGCGGGGGGAGCTTGTCAGCCTCCGGTGAAGATCTCGGTCGCGAGCTTCATGAGGCCGACGATGGGGCCTTCGAGCAGGGGCAGCGTGACCGCGATGCCGAGCAGGCCGGTGGTGAGTGTGAGCGGGAAGCCGATGGCGAAGGCGTTCATCTGCGGCGCGACGCGCGAGACGAAGCCGAGCACGATGTTGACGAAGAGCAGCATGCCGATCATGGGCAGCGCGATCCACAGCCCGTAGCGGAACACGACAGCGCCCAGCTCGTGCAGGCGCATGCGGTTGATCGACTCGAAGGCGCTGGCGCCGATGGGGAAGGTCTCGAAGCTCGACACCACGGCCTGCAGCACCATGAGGTGGCCGTTGAGGATGACGAAGAGCAGCATGGTGGTGTTGCCGAAGTAGCGCCCCACCGCGCTGGTCTGCTGGTTGGTCGAGGGGTCGAAGAAGCCGGCGTAGTTCAGGCCCATCTGCAGGCCGATCACCTCGCCCGCCAGCTCGACCGAGGCGAACACGATGCGCACCGCCAGCCCGATGGCGATGCCGACCACCACCTGCTGCATCACGACCCCGAAGGCCTGCGAATCACCCAGGCCGATCACCGGCTGCTCAGGCAAGCCCGCCTGCGCACAGATCGCCACCAGCATCGCCAGCGCCACCCGGCTGCGCATCGGCACCGTGCGCGCAGAGAAGATCGGCGCACTCGAAAACACCGCCAGGATCCGCAGAAACGGCCAGAACACCGGCGAGATGATCGCCATGATGTCGGCCTCGGTGAACGAGATCATGAGCGAGCGCTACAGAAGAACGAGCGAACGGATGCCACCGAGCGAGGGGAAGTCAGCCCCAGGGCACCGCCGGGCCGGCTTTGCCGGACGGCCAGTGCCGCCCCCTCGGGGGGGTGACGCGAAGCGGCGCAGGGGGGCATCTCTAAATGGCGTGGTTCGGGATCGACAAAATCGTGCTGCGGATGAAATCCACCAGCGTGTTCATCATCCACGGCCCCGCGATGGCAAACACCGCGATGGCCGCGATCAGCTTGGGCACGAAGGAGAGCGTGGCTTCGTGGATCTGCGTGATGGCCTGGAACAGGCTCACCAGCAGGCCCACCGCCAGCACCGAGCCGAGCACCGGGGCCGAGAGCATGAGCACGGTGTAGAGCGCGTTCTGCGCCATCGTGAGTGCGGCTTGGGAGTCCATGTCAGAAGGTCCTTTTTCTAGGTCGCGAAGGACGCTGCCAGGGAACCCAGCAGCAGGTTCCAGCCGTCGGCCAGAACAAACAGCATCAGCTTGAACGGCAGCGCCACCAGCACCGGCGACAGCATCATCATCCCCAGCGACATCAGCACGCTGGCGACCACCATGTCGATCACCAGGAAGGGGATGAAGATCATGAAACCGATCTGGAACGCGGTCTTGAGCTCGCTGGTGACGAAGGCTGGCACGATCACGCGGAACGGCGCGGTCTCGGCGGTCACGTCCTGCGGCAGCTTGGCGAGGCGGGCGAAGAGCTCGAAGTCGCTCTGGCGCGTCTGCTTGAGCATGAAGGCGCGCATGGGGCTCTGGCCGCGCTCCAGCGCCTGCTCGAAGCTGATCTGGTTGGCGGTGTAGGGCGCGTAGGCCTCGGTGTAGACCTTGTCCAGCGTGGGGCCCATCACGAACAGTGTGAGGAACAGCGAGAGGCCGATGATCACCTGGTTGGGCGGGGCCGACTGGGTGCCCAGCGCCTGGCGCAGCAGCGAGAGCACGATGACGATGCGGGTGAAGCCCGTCATGAGCAGCAGCACCGCCGGCAGGAACGAGAGCGCGGTGAAGAACAGCAGGGTCTGGATCGGCACCGAGTAGCTGTTGCCCCCCGCCCCCTGGCCCACCATGATGGGCAGCGACGGGCCGGGAACGGCCTGTTGTGCCCAGGCGCTGCCGCCGAGAAGCATCAGCGCGATCAGCAGCAGGAGCGGGCGAACCGCCGAAGACATGTCACTGCGTCGCATCGGGGGCTTTCCGGAATTGGGCCAGCCTGGCGGCGAAGCCACCGAGGGGCAGGGCGGGCGCGGCGGGTTCATCGGCGGGTGCCGGCATCGGCAGGCTGTGCAACGGGGTCACGCTGCCGGCCGACACGCCCAGCACCAGGCAGACGCTGCCTTCACCCTGGCCCACCTGCACCGTGACCACGCGTTGCTGCGGCCCCAGCGCGAGCGTGCTGAGCACCTGCAGCGACGGACCGGTCTGCCGGGCGGCGCCCGGCAGGTGGCGGCGGTAGCGTTGCAGCGCCCAGGCGATGCACACCATCAAGATGAGCAGCACCAGGGCGGGAGCGGCGTTTTGCAACATAGAGAAGAACTAAAAAACTAAAGAAAAGAATCAAGAAACCGAAAACAAACCCGAAGCCGGCGAAAGTGCCTCCAACCCAGAGACACCGAGGAACCGGCTCCGCCGGGCCTCTGGTGTCGCCCCCCTGAAGGGGGGTGGCGCCGAAGGCGACGCGGGGGGTTAGCTTTTGGACACGCGTCGCATGCGCTCGGACGGTGTGACGATGTCGGTCAGCCGGATGCCGAATTTGTCGTTCACCACCACCACCTCGCCCTGTGCGATCAGGTAGCCGTTGATGAGCACGTCCATCGGCTCGCCGGCCAGTGCGTCGAGCTCGACGATGGAGCCTTGCGCGAGCTGCAGGATGTACTTGATCGGCACCTTGGTGCGGCCCAGTTCCACCGTCAGCTGCACCGGGATGTCCAGCACCATCTGGATGTCCTGCATGGGGTTGCCGCTGGCCGGGGCCGGGGCCGGCGTCGCGCGGCTGTCGTCGAAAGCCGGCGCGCTGTCGTGCGCGCTGCTGCCGGAACTGGCGACGGCCTGCTCTTCCAGGGCCTGCGCCCAGTCGTCGGTGACGGAATCGTTCATGGTGTCGGGGCTCTCAGTGGACATAGGGGTCTCCTTGCCAGGTCTTCTCGGGGTCGGACAGCTTGCGGTCGATGCGCAGCGCGTACTTGCCCTTGTGCGTGCCGTACTGGCACTCGAACAGCGGCACGCCGTCCACGTGGGCCTTGATGGAGGGCTGGCGGTCCAGTTCAATGAAGTCGCCGACCTGCATCGCCAGCAGCTGTTCCACCGTGGCGTCGGTCTGGGCCAGCTCGGCCACCATCGTGACCTCGGCCGCCTGGATCTCGTGGCTGAGCAGCTTGACCCAGCGGCGGTCGACCTCGATCGCATCGCCCTGCACGCTGGAATAGAGCACGTCGCGGATCGGTTCCAGCGTGGCGTAGGGAATGCAGATGTGCAGCGAGCCGGTGATGTCGCCGATCTCCAGCGTGAAGCTGGTGGAGACCACGATCTCGCTGGGGGTGGCGATGGTGGCGAACTGGGGCTGCATTTCCGATCGCTGGTAGGACAGCTCGATCGGGTACACGCCGCGCCAGGCCTTCTTGTATTCCTCGGCCACCACCTCGACCAGCCGGTCGATGACGCGCTGCTCTGTGGGCGAGAAGTCGCGCCCCTCGATGCGGGTGTGGAACTTGCCGTTGCCACCGTAGAGGCTGTCGATCACGCCGAACAGCAGGGAGGGCTCGCACACCACCAGGCCGTTGCCGCGCAGCGGACGCACCGCCATGATGTTGAAGTTGGTGGGCACCACCAGTTCACGCAGGAAGGCGCTGTATTTCTGCACCTGCACCCCGCCGACCGACACCTCCGGGCTGCGCCGGATGAAGTTGAACAGGCCCAGCCGCAGGTTGCGGGAGAAGCGCTCGTTGATGATCTCCATCGTGGGCATGCGCCCACGCACGATGCGCTCCTGGCTGGACAGGTTGTAGGTGCGAACGCCGTCGGTGGGCGTGTCGTCCTTTTCCAGCTTCTGGCTCTCGCCGGTGACCCCCTCCAGCAGGGCATCGACCTCATCCTGGGACAGAAACGAATCAGCCATGGCGTCGGGCCTCTGGAATCACTGCACGATGAAGCTGGAGAACAGCACGGCCTGCACCGGGTTGGGCGGTGCCTTGCGGCGCGGCTTCTTGCCCTGTGCTGCATCGGCCTCCGGCGCGTCGACCGGGTAGCCCATCTGGCGCGAGATCACGGCAATGATGTCCTTCGCCAGCTTTTCCTTGCCCGTGACCTGCAGGATCTCGTCGGCCGTGAGCTGGGAGATCAGCACCAGCAGGCTGCTGCGGATGCTGGGCAGGTAGACCTTCACTTCCTCACTGGTCTTGTCGTCCTGCAACTGCAGGGTGATGCCCAGCTGGACAAAGCGGGCGCCGCCGGGATCGGCGAGGTTCACCACCATGTTGTCCATGGGCAGGTAGGTCGGTGGCGTGCTTTTGGCGTCGCTGTGCTCCTCGACCACTTCGGTGCCGTCCATGTCTTCTTCGGCCTCCGCGGCGTTCTTCTTCAGCAGGAAGAAGGCGCCGCCCGCAGCGGCCAGCGCGAGCACGACCACGCCGATCAGGATGAACAGCAGCTTCTTGCTTTTGGGTTTCGCCGGGGCCTGGGCATCGGCGGTGGCGGTGGCAGCGGGCATGGGATTTCTCCAGAAAATCGCCGGTGAGGAGGGCGGTGCGCACCGCGGATGGCGGTGGGCTCTGGAGGAATTATTGAGCGCCACCCCCGGGCCTGTAGCCCGGAATAGCGCTGGAAAAGCCGCTTATTCGCGCGCCCCGGAGGCGCGCCGCGCGGTTACACAAACATGTCGAGGGGGCGGCTGCCGTCGCTGCGCGGGCGCAGTGAAACGGCCGCCGGGGCCGGCGTGGCGGTGGCGGTGGTGCTGCCGTTGCGCGGGGCGGTGGCCGGTTGGGGGCGGGGTTCGCCGGGGTCGCCGCGCCCCGGGTGCTGGCCCTGCGCGCCCACCGACACGTCGCCGAGCTGGATGCCGCTGCGCTGCAGCAGGTCGGCCAGCGATTCGCCCGCGTTCTCGCGCAGCTCGGCCCGCGCTTCGGCGTTGTCGGTGCGGAAGGCGACGTTCAGTTCCTGGCCGCTCATCGAGAGCTGGATGTCGATGGCCTCTTCGCCGCCGTCGCCCACGCGCAGGCTGGCCTGGCGCAGGGTGGTGGGGGACGACCAGGCGCCCAGGGCCTCCTCGGCGTCCTGGTCGGTCAGCGCCTCGTCGAAACCGTGGCTGTCGGTCGAGGTGTCGCTGTCGCCGGACAGGGCGGTCTGGTGGTCCTGACCCGCGTCGCCCCCGGTGCCGGGCTGTTCGCCGGCGAAGCCGCCAGCGCCCGACGCGCTGCCCTGGCCGTGGGGGATGAAGCCGGCCGACGGCGTGGGGGTGTCACCCACCGCCGCCTGGTTGAACCGGTCGTCGAGCGTGACGGTGCTGCGCAGCGCCACGGGGTTGAACGTCTCCAGGCGGACCTGCAGCCGCTCGCTCAGGCTGTGGCTCAGGTTCTGGCTCGCGTGCTGCTGTTGCACGCTGGTGGTGGTCGCGCTGGAGACCGTGCTGCGCCAGGCGGTGGGACGGGTGGCGGGCGGGGCGACGGGGGATTCGGTGGTCGCCGGGTGGGGCGGCGTGGCGCGTGCCTCGCCCTCGCCGCGGGCGAGCGCGGCCAGGGTCTGTTCGTCGGGCGCGGCGGGCTGTTCCAGCCGCTGCATGCCCTGCAGATCCACCCCGGTGGGGGCGGCCCCCGGGGCCTCGGCGGCCAGGGGGGGTGTCCCGGTCGGGGGGAGTGCGGTGCCGTTCAGGGCCGCGGCGGGCGCGGAGGCGCTGGACGTCAGGGGCCCGGTGCCCGCTGCCCCGGACCAGCCCAGGAGGTGATCGGTGGGCAGGTCGTGGGCGGACAGCGCCTGGGGATCGGTGTCATCGGCCGCCGTGTCGGGCGGGAGGTCTGGTGGGATGTCGGGGGTCGCGCTCAGCAGCGAGAGCATGGCGGCAAACAGGTCGGGGCTGGCTTCCTGGCCGTGGCCACCGGCACCGGGCTTGCGCGGATTGGCGGCCTGCGCGCGCGCGGCCGCGGTCTGGGCGGAGTGGCTCTGGGTGGTGGAGGTGGTGCTGGTCATGGGAATACCTTCGTGCTGCGCACCGCGGTGCGAGCTGGCGTGGAACGGCCCGGCGCTGAAACAATGGGAGTACCTCCACCCTGCGGGCTGCGGTGCGCGCTGGCTTGGGAACGGCCCGGCGCTGCGCTCATGACCGCAACCCCTGTGCGTGGGCCAGGCTCTGGCGCAGGTGGATGGTGAGGGCCATTTCGTCGGTGGCCTTCTGTTCCTGGCGCAGGGTCCGGTGGTCGATGGCCTGCTGCTTGCGGTCGGCGTACTTGCGCAGACCCGCCACGTCGCGCTCGGCGGCATAGACCTGGGCCTGGGCGCGTTCCACCGAGTCTTCGCGGTTGCGCTGCACGGCCAGCTGGAAGTCCACGGCGTGTTCGATCTTCTGCATGAACTGGCGGTGGTGGTGCAGCAGGGCCGCGTCGACACCGCTGGTGCTGCTGCGCGTGGCCCAGCGCTGGTGGGCCTCGTCGGCGTAGGTCTTGAGCTGGGTCAGCTGCTCCTGCGCCATGTGCAGTTCCCGCTTGGCCTGTCCCAGCACGGTCAGCGCGTCATCGCGCCGCCGCGTCGCCAGTTCCACCACCTTGTGCAAGGTCTGCATGTTGCTCATTTTTGTGGCTCCGAAGTGTGAAAGGTCCCAACCGCGAAACACCGCGGAACCGGCTTTGCCGGGCCGCTGGTGTTGCCCCCTTGAGGGGGGATGCGGCTACGCGCAGCGAGCAAGCAACGGGGGTGGGTCATGCCTCATACGGGTTGTGGAGGGGGCGGGTCTGGCGCTGCTTCGGGTCCTTGCCCCCTTTGTCTTCCTGCAGCGCCGTGGCGAGCTGTTTCAGGCTGGCGTCCATCGTGGCGGCCTCGTGCATGTCCTGCATCAGGAAACGCTGCAGACCGGGGTAGAGCACGATGGCGCGGTCGGTCTCGGGGTCGCTGCCGGCGGCGTAGGCGCCGAGCTGGATCAGGTCGCGGCTCTTCATGTAGCGCGAGTAGTTGTTGCGGAACTTGCGAGCCAGCTCCAGGTGCACGGCACCGGCCACGTTGTGCATCACGCGCGAGGCCGAGGCCTCGACGTCGATGGCGGGGTAGTGGCCCGACTCGGCGAGCGCGCGCGAGAGCACGATGTGGCCGTCGAGAATCGCGCGCGCCGCGTCGGCGATCGGGTCCTGCTGGTCGTCGCCCTCGCTGAGCACGGTGTAGAAGGCGGTGATCGAGCCCTTGCCGTTCAGCCCGTTGCCGCTGCGCTCCACCAGCTGCGGCAGCTTGGCGAAACAGCTCGGCGGGTAGCCCTTGGTGGCGGGCGGCTCGCCGATGGCGAGTGCGATCTCGCGCTGCGCCATGGCGTAGCGCGTGAGCGAGTCCATGAGCAGCAGCACGTGCAGCCCGTCGTCGCGGAAGCGCTCGGCGATCGCGGTGGCGTAGGCCGCGCCCTGCATGCGCACCAGCGGCGGCGAGTCGGCCGGCGCGGCCACGACGACCGAGCGCTTGCGGCCCTCGTCGCCGAGGATGTCTTCGATGAACTCTTTCACCTCACGGCCGCGTTCGCCGATCAGGCCGACCACGATCACGTCGGCCTTGGTGTAGCGCGCCATCATGCCCAGCAGCACCGACTTGCCGACGCCGGAGCCGGCGAACAGGCCGATGCGCTGGCCCCGGCCCACGGTGAGCAGGGCGTTGATCGCGCGCACGCCGGTGTCCAGCGGCTCGCGCACCGGGTCGCGGTCCATCGCATTGAGCGGGGCGCGGTCCATGGGCTCGATGTCCACGTTGGTGATCGGCCCCTGGTGGTCCATCGGGTGGCCATGGGAATCGACCACGCGGCCCAGCAGGCCCCGGCCCAGCGGCAGGCGCAGCAGGCCGCGGTCGCCCGGGGAGGGCGGCTTGTTCACCTGGCCCAGGCGCGGCACCGGGCGGTAGGGCGGCAGCGGCGTCACGCTGGCGCCGCTGGCCAGGCCGTGGGTGTCGCCGGCGGGCATGAGGAAGGCGCGGTCGCTGGAGAAGCCCACGACCTCGGCGAGCACCGGCTCCTTGGCGCCGTTGGCGATCAGGCACTGCGAACCCACCGGCACCCTCAGGCCCACGGCTTCGAGCACCAGCCCGGCCAGGCGCGTGAGCGTGCCGCGCACCTCCATCGGGGTGTGGACGTTGGCGTTGGTGCGCAGGTCGTCCATGAAGTGGTCCCAGCGGCCCTCAGTGCCCAGTGTGCTGTCGGTCATGTCAACGACCTCGCGCACAAGGAACCCGCCGTGTCCGGCGAGCGATGTTCCACCCAGAACGCGGCGGAACCGGCTTCGCCGGGCCGCACCGCGTTGCCCCCTTGAGGGGGTCGCGCGCAGCGCGGCGGGGGTGACTTCTGATCAGACATCGGCGTCTTTCGGTTGCCACTCTGCGCTCATGCCCAGGTTGCCGATCGCGCGCGACCAGCGTTTTTCGATCGTGCCGTCCACGGTGGTGCTGGGCGACTGGATCATGCAGCCCCCCGGTGTGATGGACGTGTCGGCCACGAAGTCGGGTGCGTTCTCGCCCAGGGTCTCCAGCAGGGCGCCCTTCATCAGCGAGAGGTCGTCCGGGTGCATGCGCACCGTGGCGGGCAGCCCGTCTTCGACGATGAGCTCCAGCGATTCGCCGATCACCGCGCGCAGGTGCCCCGTGTTGGCCTGCAGTTCCTGGCGGATCACCTGGCGTGCGATGTCGCAGGCCAGTTCGAGCACCTGGCGTGCGATCTTCTGTTCGCTGGCGATGACCTGGTCGGTCATGCTGTGCAGCAGCTGGCCCATGCGCACCGCGGTCTCTTCGGCGCTGCGGTGCACCGTGGCTTCCAGCGCGTCGCGCGTTTCCTGGCTGCCGGCGTCGTGACCGTGGTTGAAGCCTTCGGCGTAGGCCTGCTGGCGGAGTTCTTGCAGCGCCTGCTCCTGCGCCGGGTCGACCTCCGGCTCTGCCTCCATCGGAGCGGCGACCCGGATCTGGTCGCTGCCGTCCATCGAATTGAAGCGCCAGGCGGAGCAACCGTCGATTTCCTCCCGCGGAATGAAACGGGTGTGCGGGTTGGGTTTAGACGAAGCCTTCATCGTCGCCTCCTCCGATCACGATCTGGCCCTCGTCCGACAGGCGCCGGACGATCTTCAGGATCTCCTTCTGCTGGGTTTCCACTTCGGACAGCCGCACCGGCCCGCGCGATTCGAGGTCGTCGCGCAGGTTCTCGGCAGCGCGTGTGGACATGTTGGAAAGGATCAGTTCGCGCAGGTCCGAGGTCGCGCCCTTGAGGGCAATCACGAGCGACTCGGTCGGCACCTCCTTGAGCACCATCTGGATCGACTTGCCGTCGAGCTTGAGCAGATCCTCGAAGGTGAACATCTTGTCCATGATCTTCTGCGCCAGGTCGGCGTCGAAGACCCGGATCGACTCGATCACGGAATTTTCGATCTGCGTGCCCATCATGTTGATGATGTCGGCCGCGGTCTTCACGCCGCCCATCGAGGTCTTGCGGATCTTGTCGCCGCCGGCCAGCACCTTGAAGAGCACCTCGTTGAGGTCCTTCAGCGCGGTGGGCTGGATGCCTTCGAGCGTGGCGATGCGCAGCATCACCTCGTTGCGGGTGCGTTCGGTGAAGTTCTTCAACACGTCGGCGGTCTGGTCCGATTCGAGGTGCACCATGATCGCCGCGACGATCTGCGGGTGCTCGTTGCGCAGCAGTTCCGCGATGGACAGGGGGTCCATCCACTTCAGGCTTTCAATGCCCGAGACATCGCCGCCCTGCAGGATGCGGTCGATCAGCAGCGAGGCCTTGTCGTCGCCGAGGGCGCGCCTGAGCACCGCGCGCACGTAGTTGTCGGTGTCGGACACCAGCAGGCTCTGCGAGGAGGCCACGGAGGTGAATTTCTGGATCACCTGTTCGACCCGTTCGTGGGACACGGCCCGGGTTTTGGCGATGGCCTCGCCCAGCTTCTGCACTTCCTTGGGGCTCAGGTGCTTGAACACCTCGGCCGCTTCCTCTTCACCCAGTGACATGAGAAAGATCGCGGCGTCCTGGATTCCCTGGTCTTCCATGATCGTGTTTCCTTAGCTGGCGCCGTTCGAGCGGGTGGTCATGGTCATGCCGGGGCTTCCCCGTTGACCCAGCTCTTGACGATGTTGGCCACGGCCATCGGGTTTTCCAGGGCCAGGCGTTTCGCGTCGGCCAGGCGCTGGTTCTCGGCAGGCATCGGCAGGCCCGGGCGCTCGGGTGCCTCGTTGAGCACGGCATTGAGCTGGGGCGGTTTGGCGTTGCTCTCGGGTTTCGGCAGCGCCGGTGCCCGCATCATCTTCAGGCCCGGGCGCACCAGACCCATCAGCACCAGCAGCGCCATGCCCAGCATGCCGACCGGCCAGGCCATGCTGCGCGCCAGCTCCATGTTGTCCGGGTTCTTCCACCAGGCCTGTGGCACCTCTTCGACCGGCTTGGCGATGTTGAACACCGCGTTGACCACGTTGACCGAGTCACCCCGTTCCTTGTTGAAGCCGATGGTCTCGCGCACCAGGGCGGTCATCTGCTCCAGCTGCTCGGGCGGGATCGCGCTGGTGATGGCCTTGCCCGTCTTGTCGGTGATGCTGCGGTGGTTCACCACCACGGCGGCGGTCAGGCGTCGCACCGTGCCGCTGGCCTCGCGCACCACCTTGACCGTCTTGTCGATCTCGTAGTTGATGACCGATTCCTTGCGCGTCGTGCCGCTCTTGTCGCCGTTGCCGGCCACGCCCAGCGGGGCGGCGGCGCCGTTGATGGGCGCGGTGCCGGTGGCGGGCGGCTGGTTGGTGGTGGCGCCGGGCACGCCCGCGGGCTGCGCGACGGCGGGTGAGCCGTCTTCGATCAGCTGCTGGCTGCGCACCGTGCCGGGCTCGGCGCCCTGGTTGGGTTTGTGCTGCTCGGAGGTGGACTCCACCAGCGAAAAGTCGACGTCGGCGCTGACCTGGGCCTTCACGTTGCCCACGCCCACGAGCGGCTCGATCATGTCGAGGATGCGGCGGGTGTAGAGCTGCTCCATCTGCTGCACGTACTGCAGCTTCTGCGTGTCGGCGCCCTGGGCCTGGCCCTCGGGCGTGGCCGACAGCAGGTTGCCGGCGTCGTCCACGATGCTCACGGCCTTGGGGTTCATCTCGGGCACGCTGGACGCCACCAGGTGCACGATGCCGGCGACCTGCGCCTTGTCCAGGGTGCGGCCGGGGTGCAGCGTGAGCAGCACCGAGGCGCTGGGTTTCTGCTGTTCGCGGAAGAAGCCGTTCTGGTTGGGCAGCGCGAGGTGGATGCGCGCGGCCTGCACCGACGAGAGCGACTGGATCGAGCGGGTCAGTTCGCCTTCGAGGCCGCGCTGGAAGGTCAGGCGCTCCTGGAACTGGGTCATGCCGAAGCGGTTGGCTTCCATCAGCTCGAAGCCGTTGACCGAGCCCTTGGGCAGGCCCTGGGAGGCCAGGCGCAGGCGCGTGTCGTGCACCTTGTCGCTGGGCACCATGATCGCGCCGCCACCCTCTGTGTACTTGTAGGGCACGTTCATCGTGGTGAGCTGCGCGATGATGGCGCCGCCGTCCTTGTCGTTCAGGTTGGCGTAGAGCACCTTCCAGTCGGGCTGCTGCCCCATGAAAAACAGCGCGATCGCGATCACCAGCAGGCCGAAGGCACCCAGGCCGAGCTTGATCTTCTGGGCTTTCTCCATGCCCGACAGGCCGGCGCTCAGGGCGTTGCGGCTCACGGGCTGCATGTCCAGTTCGGCGACGGTGTTGCTCATGGCGGGAAAGGGCTCGGTGGTGGTTCGGCAAAGGGGGCATCACCCCCGTTGCGACCGATTATTCGGCCCCGGCCCTTCGCGCATAGCGATGAAAAGGCCGGCGTTTGACCCCTTATTCCCGGTGCGCCGCGGCGGGCGCTTCACTAGCATCAAAGCCTGTACTTTTGTGAAGGAAGCCGCCATGGACCTGCGAATCAATGCCCTGCCCAGCCAGGCCCTGACCGGCGTGGGCCAGACCGCGATGAAACGACCCGCCTCGGGCGCGGTGGGGGGCGTGGGCGGTGGTTTTGCCGACAACTTCAAGAGCGCGCTGGACTCGGTCAGCAAGGCCCAGAACGACGCCTCGCGCCTTCAGAACGAGGTCCAGAAAGGCAATCCCAACGTCAGCCTGGAAGAAACCATGCTCGCGATGCAGAAGTCGCAGATCGGTTTCCAGGCCACCTTGCATGTGCGCAACCGCATGGTTCAGGCTTACACGGACATCATGAACATGTCTGTTTGACTCCCCCCGCGCCGCGCCCAAGGGCGCGTCACCCCCCAGGGGGCGATGCGAGCGGCCCGGCGGAGCCGGTTCCGCCGCATCCTGAGATGAAGACATTTCGCGCCGGAGGGGAAGTTGATCCCAGGGCACCGCGGACCCGGCTTTGCCGGGCCGCCAGTGCCGCCCCCTGGGGGTGACGCCGCAGGCGGCGCGGGGGGAGCATGTCAATGGACTGACTTGGCGTCCATCAATTGCTCTAGATCGCTGAGCCAGGGTTCTGCGAGCACGCGGATCTCGGCGTCGGCGCGCAGGATGCGGTGCATGATGCGGGTCTTTTCCTTGCGCTCGTCGGGGGCCAGCGCCACGCTGCGCGACTTGTGGCGCAGCTGGGCGATGAGCACGGCACAGGTGCCTTCGAGGTGGACGATCTGGTCCCAGTTTTCGGTCTGGGCCGCTTCCAGCATTTTCTGGCTCGCGTTCTCGATGGCTTTGTAGTAGTCCAGCAAACTGTGCTCCATGGTCAGGCTCCCTGGCCCAGGACGGGCTGAAGGTGGGCGGGCCGCTGGCCCTTGATCTGCTTCCAGGAGTCGGCCACGGGCTCGATCAGCCGCGCCACCTCTTCCAGTGCTTTTTCGTCGTTGCGCAGGTTGGCCTGCGTCAGGCGCAGCGTGCTGTAGCTGTAGAGCTGGCGCAGGTTGGCGGCGATGTCCCCGCCTTCACGCAGGTTCAGACCCGCCTTGAGACCTTCTTCCAGGATGCGCACGGCCTTGCCGAGGGACGCGCCCTTGGCCACCGTGTCGCCGCGGCTCATGGCGCCGCGGGCTTCGGCGATCGACTGCAGCAGCGCGTCGTAGAGCAAACCCACCAGGGTGTGGGGGTCGGCGCTTTGCACGCTGGTTTCGACGGCAACGCGTTTGTAGGCGGAGGCGGCGCGGGAGTGGACCGAGGTGAACATGGTGTCAATTCCTTGTTGCTGATGCTTTTTTTTATCGGCATCGGCGCCCGGGACTGTAGTACTTGACGTGTTCATTTGCGTCAGCCTTTGTTCCACATCGAAATCTGCTGGCTGACGAAGGCGCTCAGGCTGTTGAGCTTGCCCACGGAGGCGTCCATGGCGTTGTATTGGGCCAGCAGGCGCTTCTCGGAGCGCGCGGCTTTGTCGTTGACGCGCTCCTGATCCAGGGTGTTGCGTTTGATCGAGGCCTGGAGGGCGTCGGTCTTGTTGGTCACCGTGCCATCGGAGTCGATCAGGCCTTCCGCAAAGGTCTTGATCTTCCATCCGAAGCCGACCGCCGTGGGGTCGCTGCCGGTGGTGGTGAACAGGGCCTTGAGGTCGTCGAGGTTGTCCAGTGCCGCGCCCATCTTCGTCGCGTCGATCTCCAGCTTGCCACCGGATTTCAGCTCGATGCCGACGTCGGACAGGCGGCTGTAGGGCGTGCTGCTGGAAACGGATCGCATCATGCCGCGCAGGGCGTTCTGCAGGCCCACCGTGGTGGAGTCGCCTTGCAGCGGGCCGGCGGTCTTGGTGGCCTCGTCGTAGCGGGTGGCCGTGGCCAGCGTGGTGTTGAGCGTGTTGTACGCGTCGACGAAGGCCTTGACGTTGGCGCTGATGGCCGCGGTGTCGTTGCTGACGTCGATCTCCACCGGTCCCGTGGTTTCCTGGCTGAGCTGCAGCGTCATGCCCGGCAGCGTGTCGCTGAGCGTGTTGCTGGCCGAGCTGATGCTCACGTTGTTGATCGTGGCCAGGGCGTTCTCGGCGTTTTGCGAACGCGACATGCCGTTGGCGTTGCCCACGCTGAAGGCCAGGCGCGAGAGACCGCCAGCGTCCGTGTCCTGGCCGTCGTCGTCGGCGACCGTGATGCGAAAGGCATTTTCTTCGCCGGTCTCTTTCGAGCGCATCAGCAGGCGTTCACCCGAGGCGTCCTTGAGCACCGTGGCGCTCACGCCGGCGCCGGACTCGTTGATCTTGGCCGCGATCTTGGCCAGCGTGTCATCGCCCGCGTCGATGTCGATCGTGACCGGCGTGCCGCTGCCGGCCGCAAAGCTGCTGCCGCTCCATTGGCCGAGTTCGATGGTCATGCTGCCCGTGCCCATGGCGGTGCCGGCGGGCACGGCGGCGGAGGAGGTGGACTGGGCTTTGGCCAGGTTCTGCACCTCCATGGTGATCGAGGTGGCGGGCGCGCCGGCCTTGACCGTCACGCCGATGGCCAAGGGGTTGGACGAGGTGGCCTTGACGGCGTCCCAGCCGGTGTTCTTGGACAGCTTGGCCGTCGCATCGCCCAGCGCCGCCACCTGCGACTTGATGGTGCCCATGGTCGAGAGCCTGGTCTGGAAGGACGTGGCCTGCGACTTGAGCTGGGTCAGGGGCGCCTTCTCCAGCGCGACGAGCTGCGAGACGATGCTCTGGATGTCCAGGCCGCTGGCGATGCCTGGTGAAGAGATGCTGGCCATGGGAGCTCCTTGTCATCCACGACGGGATGTACCCATCGCACGCGGGCTGCATGCGATGGGTACATGCCTCGAAAGACAACGCGGCGGGGCACCGGGGTGCCGCCGCCGCCGTCCCGCCACACCCGGGGGTGTGACGGATCGGTGTTGTGAATCAACGCAGCAGGGACAGCACGCCCTGGGGCAGCTGGTTGGCCTGGGCGATCATCGCCGTGCCGGCCTGTTGCAGGATCTGGCCACGCGACAGGTTCGAGGTTTCCACCGCGAAGTCCGCGTCCATGATCCGGCCGCGGGAAGCCGCGAGGTTCTCGGACGACACCTGCAGGTTGGAGATCACCGAGTCGAAGCGGTTCTGCTTGGCACCGAAGGACGCACGGGCGGTCGTCACTTCGTCGATGGCGGCGTCCAGGTCGTCCATGGCGGCCAGCGCGTTGGTGCGGGTGCCCACGCCACCGGCCACGACGGCCGTGATGCCCGAACCGGCGGTCAGGTTGGTCGTGTTGATCGCGATCTGGTCGGTGGTCACGTTGTCGGCGCCGACCTGGAAGGACAGACCGGCGGAGGCGTTCAGCAGGTTGGTGCCGTTGAACTTGGTGCCTTCCAGCACGCGGGTCACTTCCAGTGCCAGTTCCTGGTATTCCTCGTCGAGGTTGGCGCGGTCGGCATCGGAGTTGGAACCGTTGGCCGACTGCACGGCGAGTTCACGCATGCGCTGCAGCGAGTCACCCACCTTGCCCAGTGCACCTTCAGCGGTCTGCGCCAGGGAGATGCCGTCGTTGGCGTTGCGGATCGCCACGTTCATGCCCTTGACCTGCGCGTTCATGCGCTCGGCAATGGCCAGACCGGCGGCGTCGTCCTTGGCGGTGTTCACACGCAGACCCGAAGACAGGCGCTGCATGGAGGTGGACAGGGAACCGGCCGACTGGGCCAAATTGCGTTGTGCATTCAGAGACTGCACGTTGGTGTTGATGGTGCTCATCGTTAACTCCTAAAAAATTGAACAATTAATCCGGCATTGCTGCCAATCTCAACGCCAGCCTGTCGGCTGGCCGCCATGACCGGATGCTGGTGGCGTGCCGGTTGAGCCCTGGGACCCCTGACCGTCTCGCCGCTTTGCTTTGCCGGACGACGAACCTTTTTAGAAGTTCGTTGAGTTCAATTTCGGTGGTCCCGCCATATTCTTTAGCCCTGCAACACATTGAAATGGTTTGAATAACGTGGGAGGCGCGCCCCAGTTCTTGCCTTAGTCGGCGCGGGACACGAAACCTTGAGGACGCATTTCGCGGGTCGTCGGGCGGGGAGCAGGCCCGCACGGGCGGGACCGGAATGCATACCAACGATGTAAGAAGAAGCCTGACAAGGCGCCGGTGCTCGCCTGACAGGCCAAACAGCCATTCGCCGATTCAAGAAATTTTTACGCTCGACACAATTACACACATCGGTCAGCAGATGTAAGCACCCCGCCCGCATCGATGACCCGGAACCGCAAGGAGCACCCCATGGACAGCGAACAACTTTTGGCCGAAATCCGCGAAGCCAATCTGACCTACCTGATGCTGGCCCAGAACCTGATCCGTCGGGACCGCGCCGAAGCCCTGTACCGCCTGGGTCTCACCGAAGAAGCGGCCGACCTGCTGGGCATGTTGTCCACGGCCCAGCTGCTGAAGATCGCGTCGAGCAACATGTTGCTGTGCCGCTTCCGCGTGGACGACGACCTGGTGTGGAACCTGCTGACCAGCCACAACGTGAAGAAGGTGGACAACACCACCACCACGCAGCTGCACGCGTCCATCCTGATGGCCGGGAAGTTTGCGGAATCCATGAGCACGGCTCACTGATTGACACCCCCCGCGCCGCCTGCGGCGTCACCCCCCGGGGGGCGGCGCTGGTGGCCCGGCGAAGCCGGTTCCTCGGCGCCCTGGGTGAAGGCACTTCTCCCGTTGCAGTTTTTCTCTTTCGTATCGGAGTCAGATCATGGCCACGCAGAAAAGCATCTTGAACGAATCGCGTGACATCGAGCGCGCGGTGGCTTTGATCCAGCTGGGTGCGCGCCTGCAGGTGCTGGAGTACGAAACCAGCCTGTCGTACGAGCGCCTGCTGCGCCTGTACAAGGAAGTGGCGGGCAAGAGCCCGTCCAAAGGCCAGTTGCCTTTCTCCACCGACTGGTTCCTGACCTGGCAGCCGAACATCCATGCCTCGCTGTTCCTGAACATCCACGAGTACCTGTCCAAGACCAGCGACCTCGAAGAGATCGACACGGTGATCAAGGCCTTCCGCCTCTACACCGAGCAGATGCAGGCCAGCGTGATCGAGCCCCTGCTGTCGGTGACGCGTGCCTGGCGCCTGGTGAAGTTCGTGGACACCGGCATGCTCACGCTGACCAAGTGCTCCTGCTGCGGCGGCAACTTCGTGACCGAGCCCTACGAGAACGCCAAGAACTTCGTCTGCGGCCTGTGCGAGCCACCGGCACGCGCCGGCAAGGGCAGTGCCAGCGGCGGCTTGAGGTTGCACTGATCCCCCCATCCCCCCGCGCCGCCTGCGGCGTCACCCCCCAGGGGGCAACGCGAGCGGCCCGGCGAAGCCGGTTCCGCCGCGTTCTGGGCTCGGGCACTTCGCGCCGGGGAGCCCTCTCATCACAACTGTTCTCCCTGTTGTCAAGCTTTGAAAAGGACCCCTCCGTGGGTCCTTTTCGCGTTCATGGGGGGCTTCAATCGCCCCTAAAGTTGACCGATAGATAGATCAGTTTCCAGATGCCTTTCCTGTGGTCGGACGCGGTGGCGCCGCTGGCCAGACCCTCGCGGAACCGGCTTTGCCGGGCCGCAGAGGGCGCCCCTTGAGGGGTGACGCCGAAGGCGGCGCAGGGTGGGCTCATACACAGAGGTCAAGAGCATGTTTGTCATTGTGGGTTTCCTGGTGTCGATGGCCTGCATCTTCGGCGTCTACATCGTGCACGGCGGCAACATCGGCGTGATCCTCAAGGCCTTGCCGTTCGAGCTGATCACCATCCTGGGCGCCGCGATGGGCGCGTTCGTGATGAACAACCAGATGAAGGTGGTCAAGGCGTCGTTCGCGGGCCTGGCCGGCTGCTTCAAGGGCAGCAAGTACACCAAGGCGCGTTACATGGAGCTGCTGGCCCTGCAGTTCGACATCCTGCAGAAAGCCCGCAAGGAAGGCCTGATGGCCATCGAGCAGGACGTGGAAAACCCCGACCAGTCGCCGCTGTTCAAGAAGTACCCGACCGTGGGCAGCGATCACCACGTGACCGAGTTCATCACCGACTACCTGCGCATGATGGTCTCGGGCAACCTCAACGCGCACGAGATCGAGTCGCTCATGGACGCCGAGATCGAGACCCATCATCAGGAGGCGCACGCCCCCGTGGCCGCGATCGCCCGTCTCGCGGGCGGTCTGCCCGCTTTCGGCATCGTGGCCGCCGTGCTCGGCGTGGTGAACACCATGGGCTCGGTGGGCCAGCCGCCGGCGGTGCTCGGCGGCATGATCGGCTCGGCCCTGGTCGGCACCTTCCTCGGCATCCTGCTGGCCTATGGCGTGGTCGAACCCATGGGCGGCCTGATGGAACAGAAGATGGAAGAGAGTGGCAAGGAGTTCCTGTGCATCAAGACCACGCTGCTGGCCTCGATGCAAGGCTACGCACCCAGCACCGCCATCGAGTTCGGCCGCAAGGTGCTGTTCTCCGACGTGCGACCCAGTTTCATTGAACTGGAAGACCACGTGAAAGGCAAAAAGTGAGGAGGACGAGCCACCCCCTGCGCCGCTGCGCGGCTCCCCCCTGGAAGGGGGGCGACAGCTTAGACCGGCAAAGCCGGATCTTCGCTGTCCCTGGGTTGCGCCTCGCTCCGGAGCGCGTGACCTGTTCCAGGGCACCGCGGAACCGGCTTTGCCGGGCCGCCAGTGCCGTCCCCTTGGGGGGAAGCCGCGCAGCGGCGCAGGGGGGAGCCAACCGTGGCTGACGGAAAGAAACTCCAGCCCATCATCATCAAGCGCATCAAGAAGGGCGGCCACGTGGCGCACGGGGGGGCCTGGAAGATCGCCTACGCCGACTTCGTGACGGCCATGATGGCTTTCTTCCTGCTGATGTGGTTGCTCGGTTCCACCGCCAAGGGGGATCTCGAAGGCATCGCGAGTTACTTCAATGCGCCGTTCAAGGTGGCGATGATGGGTGGCGAAGGCTCGGGCAACAGCGACAGCATCCTGACCGGCGGCGGGCGCGACCTCAGCAAGGCGGTGGGTCAGGTGGACGGCGGTGACGCCGCGCGCGCCGAAAAGCTCATCGGCACGCAGATGGCCCGGGCCGAACTGGCCCGCCAGGACACGGCGCGCATCGCCGCCCTGCAGAAAAAAATCACCGACCTGATCGCCAGCAACCCCGCGCTGCAGGAGTTCGGCTCGCAGATCCGCATGGAGCAGACCGGCGACGGTCTGCAGATCCAGATCGTCGATGACCAGAACCGGCCCATGTTCGATGTGGGCAGCGCGCTGGTGAAACCCTACATGCGCGACATCCTGCGCGAGCTCGGTGCGGCCATCGGCACGGTGGAGAACCGCATCACGCTGTCGGGCCACACCGACGCCACGCCCTATGGCAGCGGCGACCGGGGCTACAGCAACTGGGAACTGTCGTCCGACCGGGCCAACGCGTCGCGGCGCGAGCTCGTGCTGGGTGGCCTGCCCGACGAGAAGCTCGCGCGGGTCGAGGGCCTGGCGTCGAGCCGCCTGCTCGACCCCCAGGCACCCGCCGCTGCACAGAACCGGCGCATCAGCATCCTGGTGATGACGCGCGAGGCCGAGCAGCGCATGGAGCCCAAAGGCGACGGATCGTCCGTGCCCCGTCCCCCGGACGCCGCCGGCCCCACCCCCGAGACGCCGCTGCCCACGCCCAGCCCCACGCCGGCCGGGCCGACCCCGCTGCCGGCGGGAACCCCGGCCGCTGCGGTCGAGCTCCCGACCGTCCGCATCCGGCCGCTGGGCCTGCCCGACCTTCAGAAACTCGCCGAAGTGCCGAAACCCCGTGAAGAGGTCGGTGTTCCCCCACCCCGTTGACCGCCCCATCGTTTCCTGCCTGGAGACCCACCATGTCCACCCCGATGAAATTCCTGATCGTTGACGACTTCTCCACCATGCGCCGCATCGTGCGCAACCTGCTCAAGGAAATCGGCCACGCCGATGCCGACGAGGCCGAAGACGGCGTGGCCGCGCTGAACAAGCTGAAGAACGGCACCTTCAACTTCGTGGTCAGCGACATCAACATGCCCAACATGAACGGGTTCCAGTTGCTGGCCGAGATCAAGAAGGACGAGGCGCTCAAGCACCTGCCGGTGCTGATGGTCACGGCCGAGGCCCGCAAGGAAGACATCGTGATGGCGGCGCAGAACGGTGCGGCCGGCTACATCGTCAAGCCTTTCACCAAGGCCACGCTGGAAGAGAAGCTCGCCAACATCTTCAAGAAACTGGGCCTTTGAGCCGCATCGGGAGCACCACACATGACACCGAGCGCACCCAACAGCCCAGGCCATCCCGAAATGTTCCAGCAACTGGGCACCATCACGCGCCAGTTGCACGACGCCCTCAAGGAGCTGGGCTACACCGACAAGCTCAAGGGCTCGGTGGACCAGCTGCCTGACGCACAGAGCCGCCTCTCGTACATCGCGCGCCTGACGGGCGAGGCCGCCGAGAAGGTGCTCAACCACGTCGAGCTCGCCAAGAGCGAGCAGTCGCTCATCGCCGAACGTGGGCGCCAGCTGGCCGCCACCATCGGCGGGGTGCCCGGCCTGGCCAGGGCCATGCCCGAGCTGCTGCAATGGTCACGCGACGTGATCGAGCAGAGCGAACGGAGCGACGCCCGGCTGACCGACATCATGATGGCGCAGGACTTCCACGACCTCACCGGCCAGGTGATCGCGCGCGTGGTGCAGCTCGCCGGCACCATCGAAGAACAGCTGCTCGGTTTGCTGCTGCAGTCCGCTCCGACCGGCCAGCCCGGCCAGGACCGCGCCTACGTGGGGACGGCGCTGGAAGGTCCGGTGGTGGCGCCCGAGGGCCGCGCCGACGTGGTGAGCGACCAGGCGGGGGTGGATGATTTGCTGGCGAGCCTGGGCTTCTAGCCCTGGCCCATCGGCTGTGCCCGGCATCAGCACCTGACAACGCCACGAAGCCGCGCAGGATCGATGCCCGATACGGCCAAGCAGAGGGGGGTACTTTGATGGAGCTTTCCACAGACGACCTGTCTGCCTCGCAGGCCCTGGTGATCGACAGCAACCCGACTTCCCGCTCGATTCTGGTCTCCCAGTTGCGTGATTTCGGGATGGGCACGGTGGTGCAGTGCACGCGACTGGTCGATGCCCGCCGTCAGCTGGAGTACCGCTCGTTTGATGTCGTGTTGTGCGAACACCATTTTTCAGGCGAAGCCTCATCGGGGCAGGACCTGCTGGACGATCTGCGGCGCAACCAGCTGCTGCCCTTTTCGACCGTATTCATCATGGTGACCGGGGAAGCCACCTACGCCAAAGTGGCGGAGGCCGCCGAATCCGCGCTGGACGGGTACCTGCTCAAGCCCCACAAGGCCGCTCAACTGGGCGAACGCCTGCGACAGGCTCGCATACGCAAAATCTCCCTGGGCAACATCTTTGCGGCCATCGAGGCGGAAGACTTCGAAGGCGCGGCCAGCCTGTGCCTGCAACGGTTTGAGGCCCGGGGCCTGTTCTGGCTGTATGCGGCACGCGTGGGGGCCGAGCTGCTGCTGCGCATTGGCAAGGCCGTTGAAGCCCAGGTGCTCTATGAAGCCATCGTGGCGGCCAAAACCCTGCCTTGGGCCAGGCTGGGTGTCGCGAGGTCCCTGCTGGACTCAGGCCAGACTGCGATGGCCGTCAACACACTGGAAAACCTGGTCAGCGAAGACCCCAGCTACGCCGATGCCTATGACGTCATGGGTCGGGCCCAATTCGATCTGGGCAAGTTTGACCAGGCCATGCTCACTTACAGAATGGCCAGCGAACTCACCCCGGCGTCCATCAGCCGCCTGCAGAACCTGGGCATGATGACCTATTACACCGGGGACCGCAAAGAGGCAGAAAAGATTCTGGACCGAACCGCGCGGATCGGTCTGGACTCGAAGATGTTCGACTGCCAGGTCTTGCTGCTGCTGGCCTTCGCCCGGCTCGAGAACGATGACCGCAAAGGGCTGCAACGGTGCCGTGACGATTTCGCGCGCCTGCTGGAGAAGCATCCGGGCAGCCTGCGCCACCGGCGCCTGGCCGCGATCGTGGAAGCCCTTTCGCTGATCCAGCAGCACCAGTTTGCACAGGCACTGGATGCCGTGCGCGCGATGATCAAGACGGTCAGGACCCCCGAATTCGATTTCGAATCGGCCGCCAACCTGATGGCCCTGATGGCTCAACTGGCCAACAAGGCGATTCAGCTGGACGAAGTGGAAGCGGTGGTGGACACGGTGGGCATGCGGTTTTGCACCAGCCGTGCCTTGACCGAGTTGCTGGCGGGGTCTGCGGCCGTGCATGAGCCGTATGCCGAGCGCATACGCTCCGCACAGACCCAGATACTGAAGCTGACCGAGCACGCCATGTCGCTGAGCATCGGGGGGGACCCCAAAGCGGCCGTCAAAAACCTCATCTTCCATGGCAATGCCACGCTCAACGGCAAGCTGATCGAAACCGCCTACCTGGTGCTCAACCGCTACACGGCCAAGATTCCGGATGCCCAGAGCCTGATTGACATGGTGCAGGACTTGCGTGGCCGTTTCGCCACCAGCACCAACAAAGTGTCCCTGGGGGAGCCCAAACGCCAGGCAGGCGGTTTGATGTTGCGCACCGGTGGCGCCGTGACCAAAACCTCCACCGTCGCCACCTGACCCACGGCCCCGTCGAGCGCAAATCGCGGGCCTTGGTGCCCTGGGGTTTCTTCATGTCCCCTGGCCACCCGCCCGGCGCCACCGGTTTGGAGGCCACTTTGCGCCATCCGGTGTTTTTGAATAAGGCGGTGGTTCACCGCCTTATCGCGCTTTAGTTTTTCGACCTGAATTCCACAATCTGACTCAATCCTTTTGAGCCAGATCGATGTCCTCTTCCGCACAAGACAAGAACCTGCCGGCGACCGCGCAGCGCCTGAAGAAGACGCGCGAGCAGGGGCAGATCGCGCGCTCGAAGGACCTGGCCAACCTGTCGGTGCTGGGCGGGGGCGCGGTGCTGCTGATGGTGCTGCTGCCCACGGGGTTCGGCCTGATGCTGGACGCGCTGAACGCGCAGCTGCGCTTTGACCACCGCGCGCTGCTGCAACCCCAGCTCATGATGGAACGCCTGACGGGCGGCTTTGGCCACGGCCTGATGGTCTACCTGCCGCTGGGCGTCGCGACGATCGCGCTGGCCCTGGGCGTGTCCTTCGCTTCCGGCAGCTGGGCGCTGAGCACCCACCCCATCGCCCCCGATCTCACACGGCTCAGCCCGCTGGCCGGTCTGGGTCGCCTGTTTTCCAAGCAGCAGCTGGTCGAGACCGTCAAGCTGGTGTTCATGACCGCCATCGTCGGCACGGTGGGGTGGAATTTCCTGTCGTCGCACATCCAGGCGTTTTCTGGCCTGCTGATGTTGCCGCTCGAGGGTTCGCTGGGGCAGCTCGGGGTCTGGATGAAGACGGGCGTGACCCTCCTGCTGGTCGTGATCACGCTGTTTGCGGTCATCGACTTCCCGGTCCAGAAGTTCCTGCACGCCAACCGCCTGAAGATGTCGATGGAAGAGGTCAAGCGCGAGCACAAGGAAAGCGAAGGCGATCCGCAGATGAAGGGCCAGCGCCGCCGCCGCCAGCGCGAGCTGGCCCAGCGCATCAGCGTGGGTGCGGTGCCACGCGCCGACCTGGTGGTGATGAACCCCACCCACTACGCCGTGGCCATCCGCTACGACGACGCCACCATGAACGCGCCGCGCGTGATCGCCAAGGGCGCCGACCTCATCGCGCTCAAGATCCGCGACGTCGCCAAGGAGCACAAGATCCCGGTGCTGCAGTCGCCCATGCTGGCGCGCGCGCTGTATGCCCACGCCGAGATCGACCACGAAATCCCGTCGGCGCTCTACACCGCCGTGGCCCAGGTGCTGGCCTACGTGTACCAGCTCAAGGCCGCGATGGCCGGCCGCGGCGCCATGCCCGGCGATGTGCCCACGCCCGAGGTGCCGCCCGAACTCGACCCGCACTGGAAGCCCGCTCGTGGAGCCATCTAAATGAACGCCCAACTCAAATTTCTCCAGCAGTTCTTCGGCCGCCACGCCGCCTGGGCCCAGGGCCTGGCCGCGCCGCTGCTGGTGATCACGGTGCTGTCCATGATGGTGCTGCCGCTGGCACCCTGGGTGCTCGACACCTTCTTCACGCTCAACATCGCGATCGCGCTGGTGGTGATGATGGTGGCGGCCTACATGCGCCGCCCGCTGGACTTCTCGGTCTTCCCCACGGTGCTGCTGCTGACCACGCTGCTGCGCCTCTCGCTCAACGTCGCCTCGACCCGCGTGGTGCTGATGGAAGGCCACACCGGCCCGGGCGCGGCCGGCGCCGTGATCGAGGCCTTCGGCCACTTCCTGATCGGCGGCAACTTCGCGGTCGGTTTCATCGTGTTCGCGATCCTGGTGGTGATCAACTTCGTGGTGATCACCAAGGGCTCGGAGCGCATCGCCGAGGTCTCGGCCCGCTTCACCCTGGACGCCATGCCCGGCAAGCAGATGGCGATCGACGCCGACCTGGGCGCGGGCCTGATCGACGAGAAGGAGGCCAAGCGCCGCCGCGCCGAGGTGGGCGAGGAGGCCGAGTTCTTCGGTTCCATGGACGGCGCCTCGAAGTTCGTGCGCGGCGACGCCATCGCCGGCATCCTGATCCTGTTCATCAACATCATCGGCGGCTTCATCATCGGCATGGTGCAGCACGGCCTGAGCGCGGGCGCCGCCGCCGACAGCTACATCCTGCTCGCGGTGGGCGACGCGCTGGTGGCGCAGATCCCCGGCCTGCTGATCTCGGTGGCCGCGGCCATGGTGGTCTCGCGCGTGGGCAAGGACGCCGACCTGGGCGGCCAGATCATGGGCCAGATGTTCATGTCCTCCAAGGTCATGGGCATCACCTCGGCCGTGATGTTCCTGCTGGGCATCGTGCCCGGCATGCCGCACACCGTGTTCCTCGCCTTCGCCATCATGACCGGTGCCATCGCCTGGTGGCGCCTGCAGGAAGAGGGCAAGCCCGCACCGCCGCCCGAAGCCCCCGTGGTCAACAACGACGGCGAGGCCAGCTGGGACGACCTGCAGCCGGTCGACCTGCTGGGCCTGGAGCTGGGCTACCGCCTGATCGCCATGGTCGACAAGACCCGCGCGGGCGACCTGCTGACCCGCATCAAGGGCGTGCGCAAGAAATTCGCGCAGGAGGTGGGCTTCCTGCCGCCGGCCGTGCACGTGCGCGACAACCTCGAACTGCGCCCCAGCGCCTACCGCATCACCCTGCGCGGCGTCGTGGTGGGCGAGGGCGAAGTGTTCCCCGGCATGTACCTGGCCATCGACCCGGGTGGCATCAACACCCCCCTGATCGGCACCCCCACGACCGATCCCGCGTTCGGCCTGCCCGCGCACTGGATCGACGACAAGCAAAGGGAAAACGCGCAAATGGCGGGTTTCACGGTGGTTGATTCCGAGACCGTGCTGGCGACGCATCTTTCACACTTGATGCAAGTCCAGGCAGCCAAGTTGCTGAGCCGGACGGAGACCCAGGAACTGGTCGAACACGTGACCCGCCTGGCCCCGAAACTGATCGAAGAAGTCGTGCCCAAGATGATCTCCATCGCCTCGTTCCAGAAAGTGCTGCAGCTGCTGCTGGAAGAGTCGGTGCATGTGCGCGACATCCGCACCATCATCGAGGCGCTGGCCGAACACGCCCCGCACACCACCGACCCGGTCGAGCTGGCCCGCCGCGTGCGCATGGCGCTCTCGCCGGCCATCGTCCAGCAGATCTACGGCTCGGTCAAAGAGCTCGAAGTGATCGCCATCGAACCCGGCCTGGAGCGGCTGCTGATGCAGGCGCTCTCGGGCGCCGCTGCCGGCGCCCTCGACCCCAACGTGGCCGAGATGCTCAGCAAGTCGGCCACCGACATCGCCAACAAGCAGGAAGAACGGGGCGTGCCCGCCTGCCTGCTGGTCCCCGACGCCATCCGCAACGCCATGGCCCGTCTCCTGCGCCGCGCCGCGCCCCGTCTCCAGGTGCTCGCCCACAGCGAGATCCCTGAAACCCACCTCATCCGCATTGGCCCGATTCTTGGGGAGTTAGCAGCATGAACATCCAGCGATTCACCGCCCCGACCGCCCGCGAGGCCATGGCCCGCGCGCGTCAGGCCTTTGGCGACACCGCCGTCATCCTCTCCAGCCGCGCCACCGACGGTGGCTTCGAGGTGATGGCCGCGGCCGAAGAGAGCCTGGCCAACGTGGCCCCCTCGGTGCCCAAGGCGCCCCCGGCCGAGCGCATGCAGCCCATCCGCACCCGCGCCGCGGCCCAGATGCCGGCGACGATGGACGCCTCGGTCGAGAGCGACACCGAGCAGATGTCGATGAGCACGCTGTCGTTCCAGGAGTACGTGCGCGAGCGCATGCTGCGCAAGCGCCGCGCCGCGATGACCGGTGAAGACCTTGCCGCATCGCCGCAAGCCCAGCCCGCGCCGCGTGCCGCCGCACCGCGCCCGGCCCCGATCCAGGTGCCGCCCCGGGCCCAGCACGCCCTGCCCGTGCCCGTGCAGCGCTTCAACGACGCGCCGGAGCCGCCGCCGATCCGCACCCGCGCCCAGCCCGCGCAGCAGGACCCGGTGCCGCAGCGCCTTGCCGACAACGGCGAAGGCCGCATGGCGGTGGAACTCTCGGCGCTCAAGGACATGATCGAGGAGCGCTTCAACACGCTGGCCTGGCTCGGGTCGTCCAAGCAGAGCCCGATCCAGTCCAACCTGATGCTCAAGCTGATCCGCGCCGGCTACTCGCCCACCATGGCGCGTGCCGTGCTCGAACGCGTGCCCACCGACGCCGGCGCCCCCGCGGCCGTGCGCTGGATGATGGACGTGCTCACCCGCAACCTCAAGGTGGCCACGCCCGGCGCCGGCCTGTGCGACGAGGGCGGCGTGATCTCGCTGATCGGCGCCACCGGGGTGGGCAAGACCACCACCGCCGCCAAGCTGGCCGCCCAGTGCGTGCAACAGTTCGGTGCCGGCAGCGTCGGCCTGATCACGCTCGACACCTACCGCGTCTCGGGCTACGAACAGCTGCGCGCCTACGGCCGCATGCTCGGCGTCGTGGCCCACCTGGCGCACGACCGCGCCGCGCTCCACGACCTGCTGAACCTGCTGGCCAACAAGCGCATGGTCATCGTCGACACCGCCGGCCTGGGCCAGCGCGACCAGCGCATCCAGGACATGCTGGAGGTGCTGGACATGCCCAAGGTCAAGAAGTGCCTGGTGCTCAACGCCGGCGCCCACGGCGACACGATCGACGACGTGCTGACCGCGTTCAAGGCCAGCTCCCTGCACGGGGTGGTGCTCTCCAAGGTCGACGAAGCCGTCAAGCTCGGCCCGTCGCTGGACGCGCTGATCCGCCACCAGGTGGTGCTGCGCGGCGTGGCCAACGGCCAGCGCGTGCCCGAAGACTGGCAGAACCCCGACGCGTCCGCGCTGGTGCGCATGTCGCTGGGCACCGACGGCAAGTCGGCCTACGACCCCCTGTCCACCGACATGGGCTTCTATTACTCGCAGGCCGGCTCCCATGGCCTGCCGCTCGGAGGCGCCCATGTTTGAGGTGGGCTTCGACCAGGCGGCCGGCCTTCGGGCCGACCCGGTGCGCGGCGGCCCGGCCATGATGCCGGTGGCCAGCCCGGCGCAACCGGCGCGCGCCTACGAGATGCTGTGCACCCTGGCGGTCCACCTCAAGGCGCTGGGCCGGGTGCCGGTGATCATCGATGGCACCGCCATCGAAAACACCGAGCGCCACCCCGGAGACGGCAGCCCACCCGGCCTGCTGCACGCGCTGCTCGACCCCTCGATCTCCGGCCTGTGCCGCCCCTCCGAAGGCCATGAGTGGCTGGTGATGCCGGGCGCGCTCGGGCTCAAGGCGCTGCAGCAGACCGCGCGGACCGCGGGCGGCACGGTGGCCCTCTCGCGCCTGCTCGCGCCCTTTGCCGCGGGCGGCCTGGTGCTGCTCTTTGCCCCGCCGCAGGAGCTGTCGCCGCTGTTCAGCGGCCTGGCCGCGCGCGTGCTGGTGCCGGTGCTCTCTCAACCGCAGAGCAGCATCGACGCCTACGGCGCCCTCAAGCTGCTCAGCATGGCCGGCGCCACCCCGGTGCTCGCACCGATGGAGAGCGACGACCCCGAGGCGCCGCTGCAGCAGGTGCTGAACACCGTGGCCGACTGCGCGCAGCGCCACCTCAAGCTGGAGGTGGAGACCTGGACCGAGCCGGTCTGGGGCCAGTGCGTGCTCGAGAGCGCGCTGGGCCGTCCGGTGCGCCTGGACACCTTTCATGGCCTGCGAGACCCCCGTTTCGCCGGCCTGGGTCGCACCCGCCCGGGTGCGCTTCCCACACTCTGGAGTTGACGATGTACACCGCCAAAGGCACCCTGAACCGGGACGACCAGTTGCGCAAATACAGCCCGCTGGTGCGCCGCCTGGCCCACCACATGATCGCCAAGCTGCCGCCCAGCGTCGAGGTGGACGACCTGATCCAGGTCGGCATGATCGGCCTGACCGAAGCCATCGCCCGCTTCGAGCCCTCGCAGGGCGTGCAGTTCGAGACCTTTGCCAGCCAGCGCATCCGTGGCGCCATGATCGACGAACTGCGTGAAGGCGACTGGATGTCGCGCGGCTCGCGCAAGAGCCAGAAAGACATCGAACAGGCCGTGCACCGCCTGCAGCAGAAGCTGCACCGCGCGCCGCTGGAATCCGAGATCGCCAAAGAGCTGGGCATGGAACTGGCCGATTACCAGCACCTGCTGGCCAAGGTGCGCGGCACGCAGCTCGTGTACCTCGAAGACATCAGCGGCCGCGACGACGATGACGAGGGCTTTCTGGACCGCCACATGGGCGACGAAGAAGCCGACCCCTCGGCGCTGCTGCAGGACCACCGCATGCGCATGGCCCTGGTGGCCGCGATCAAGGTCCTGCCCGATCGTGAGCAGCAGATCATGAGCATGTACTACGAGCACGACATGAACCTCAAGGAGATCGCGGCCGTGCTGGGCGTGACCGAGTCGCGCATCTGCCAGCTGCACAGCCAGTCCATCGCGCGGCTGCGCACCAAGTTGCGCGAACACTGAGCCAGGCCTTCCCGGAACCGCTCGCCAGAACGACACAGAGGAATTCCCATGCTTGAAGCCGAGTTCACCCGCGTGACCACCATCGACCGCCTGCTGCGGTCGCAGGCCTACGACGCGCTGGAACAGCTGACCCAGGAACAGATGCCGCTGCAACTGCTCGGCGAGGAGGCGCTCAACGCCGCCCGCCTGATGAATCTGCCGGCCACGGTGATCTACCTCGCCTCGCTGGCGGTCGAGAACCGCCGCCACCTGCGCCAGGCACAGGTCTGGCTCGCCATCTACCAGTCGCTGGCGCGCTCGGCGCCCAGCCCCGAATTCATGGCCATCTCGCCCAAGAACCCGCTGCGCCAGGTCGCTTCGGCCTTGCTGCAGGCGGGCGAGCTGGACCCGGCGGCGTTGAAGAAGTGCGCGAACGGCATGGACGACTGGTTCCACGCGGTGGAGCTGGCGATCGACCACAAGGCCTTTGGCCTGGTCGACCAGATCGTGCGCGAGCTGGTGCGGCGCAAGACCGATGTGGCCGACTGGTTGCGGCTGACCAAGCTGCTGTTCAACCGCCAGTCCTTCATCGGCCAGGCGCAGAACATCGAGCCGCTGGGCCAGGCCTACGCCCGCATCCGCGACCACCTGATCAGCCCCCTGCCGGCCGTGCGCAAGGTGCGCAGCCGCCTGGCCCTGTTCGCGAGCCTGTGCCATTTCGTCTCGGGCCACTACCCGGCGGCGGTCCTGGCCGCGAAGGGCGCCACCGCGCCCGACGACCTCATCCACGCCGCCTTCGACACCGCGCGCGCCCACTGCCACGCCGGCCAGCTGCCCGAGAGCATCGCCTCGCTGGACGAGCTGGTGGCGCTGATGTGCGCGGCCGACACGGCGGCCTCGCTCAACGAAGACATCCACGCCACCCAGGACGCCGTGGCCGAGGTCGAACAACAGCAGCGGGTGTTTGATCCGGGCCAGGCCTCGCAGGCCCTGGTCGATCTGCAGGCCGCGCTGTCGGCGGTGGGCAAACGCGCCTTCCTGGTCTCGGGCACGCTGCTGGGCTACGCCCGGGAAGGCCAGATCCTGGCGCACGACAAGGACATCGACGTCGGCATCGTCGGCTGGGAAGACCAGTTCGAGGTGGCCAACGCGCTGCTGCAGAGCGGGCACTTCGGCATCGACGCGCGGCGCCTGCGCGGTCGCAAGGCCTATCACATCCCGGTGGTGCACCTGACCACCCGCGTGGCGATCGACATCTTCATCTACCACCCCGAAAACGGCATGTGGGTCACCGGCGTGGAGTCCTATTTCGGCTACCTGCAGAAGTTCGCGTTCACGCCCTTCGAGCTGAAGGCGGTGAGCTTCCTGGGCATCGATTTCTACGTGCCCGGCGACGTCGAGAAGAAGCTCGCGGAAAACTTCGGCGACTGGCGCGTGTCCGACCCCGAGTACATCTCGCACCTGCAGTCGCCCTCGACGGTCGATGTGGGCGGGCTGGTCTACCAGATCGTCGGGCGCCTGCGCGCGCTGGAGGCGATCCGGGCGCAGAAATACGAGAAGCTGAGCCGGGTGATCCAGCTCATGGAGCGGCACCAGGACCGGCCGGGCGGCATGCGCGCGGACACGCTGGACCTGCTCAAGGGCGTGCTCGACGCCCACCAACCGGCGGAGGTGGCGTGATGTGTGACTTTGCTTTTGTTCTTCTGGCCGGCGGCAGCGGCTCGCGGCTCGACTCGCCCATTCCCAAGCAGTTCATCCGCGTGGCCGGCAAGACCATCGTGGAGCACAGCTTCGCCTGCCTGCACAGCTTCGCGCCCGACGCGCGCATCGTGATCACCGTGCCGGCCGACGCGCTGGAGCATGCGCGCGACCTGTTCAAGGGCACGCGCGCCGAGGTCATCGTCGGCGGTTCCTCGCGCCAGGCCTCGTCCTACGCGGCGCTGCGGCACCTGCGCGCCGACCCGCCGAAGAACGTGATCCTGCACGACTCGGCCCGGCCCTTCCTGAGCCACCAGATCATCCACGACGTGGTGGAAGCGCTCGCCGCGCACGAGGCGGTGGACGTGGCGATCAAGACCAGCGACACCATCATCGTCGAGCGCGACGGCTTCATCCAGAGCATCCCCAAGCGCGACCACATCTACCGCGGCCAGACGCCGCAGGCCTTCCGCTTCGACGCGCTGATCAGCAGCTACGAAGAACTGGGCCAGGACAAGGTGGGCGAGTTCACCGACGACTGCGGCATCTACATGGCCTGCCACCCGATGGGCCAGGTGCGCATCGTCAAGGGCAGCTCGGAGAACATCAAGATCACCGACTCCATCGACCTGGTGCTGGCCGACGAGCTGTTCCGCATCCGCCAGCAGCACCTCGCCCCCAACCTCAGCGGCCTCGACCTGAAAGGCAAGAACTCGGTGGTGTTCGGCGGCAGCATGGGCATCGGCAAGGCCATCGTGCAGATCCTGGAGGAGGCCGGCAGCACGGTGCACAGCGTGTCGCGCCGCAGCGGCTGCGACATCACCGACCACGCGCAGGTGGCCTCGACCATCGACGGCCTGGTGCGGGAGTGGGGCCACATCGACAACGTGATCAACGCCGCCGGCCTGCTGATCAAGAGCCCGCTGGAGCAGCAGTCGCCCGCCGACGTGGCGCAGCAGGTCTCGGTCAACCTGCTCGGCTCGCTCAACGTGGCGCAATGCAGCCACGCGGCACTCAAGGCCTCGCACGGCATGCTGCTGCAGTTTTCGTCGTCGTCGTTCACGCGCGGTCGTGCCGACTACTCGGCGTATTCGGCCTGCAAGGCCGCCATCGTCAACCTCACCCAGGCGCTGTCCGACGAGTGGAAGGACGACGGCATCCGCGTCAACTGCGTGGTGCCCGGCCGCACCGACACCTCGATGCGCCGCGCCAACTTTTCAGGCGAAGACCAGCGCACCCTGCTCAGCCCCTACGAGGTCGCGCTCGCGTCCGCCAAGCTGCTCAGCTCGTCCGACACCGGCGTCATTGCCCGGGTCTGAGCGTCACACCCACTTTCATCAGGAGAACCCCATGAGCCAATGTCCCGTCTGTGGCGGCGAAGAAGACGTCGTGTCCCACACCTGCCGCGTCAAGCCCTACAAGGACAAGACCCAGCGCGGCCACCAGTGCCGCAGCTGCGGCCTGATCCGCTATCCCGACAACGTGGGTCACTTCGCCAAGGTCATTGCCCGACAGTCCACGGAAGCCACCCTGCGCGAGCTGCGCAACGCCACCGACGAACGCCCGGGCCGCGAGTTCTACATGGCCGAGATGGGCATGGAGATTGTGAGCAAACACAACGCGAGCGTCAGCTTCTTCGGCTCGGGCCTCAACACCGACCACCTGTGGCTCAAGCGCAAGTACCCCGAGATTCAGACCAAACTGGTTGATCTGGAGAACATGCAGGAGGCCGAGAACTTCGAGGCCATCCCCGTGGCGACCCCGTCGGACGTGGTGATCGCCTCCGAGGTGATCGAGCACTTCACCGAGCCGGTCGAGCACTTCAAGTCGTTGCTGCGCCTGGTCAAGGACGATGGCATCCTGATCTGCAGCTCCAACATCTACGACGGCACCGACGTCAGCCTGCACCAGTACCCGTTCGTCCCGGGTCACGTGGCCTACTGGACACCGCTGTCGCTGATCAAGCTGGCCAGCGACATGGGCTGTTTCGTCGATTTCCGCACCCCCGAAGTCGGGCTCTCGCGCGGCGGCCCGCGCAAGAAATACATCATCTTCTACAAGAGCACCCAGAACATGTTCCGCACCAGCCTGTACTTCGGCACGCACATGCACGCGCCGTCCGAGGCCTGAGGCGGCTGAGGCCGCTGGGTCGGCCTCCCCGACAGCAACGAACGGCCCTCGCGGGCCGTTCGGCACGTTGGGCGGTCGCCAACGTCGCTCCAGGCCGCTCGATCAAGATCCCGGGCACCAGAAGAAACGCCGGCGAAGGCCGGCGTGATGACAACGGTGAGGGTGCGGCGCGTGGGTCGCGCGCGGGTCAGGCCGAGAGGAAGGCCCGGCCGGCGCCGCCGGTGGACGAGGCCACGCCGGCCATGCGGCCGTAGGTGCCGGGCGCCTGTTGGGGCAGCAGGCTGTGGACCGCGCGCTGGCTCTGGGCGCTCGCGCGCTGCACCGCCTGGCGCAGCTGGCCGAAGCGCTGGGCGGCGTCCTGCATGTCGCTGCGCAGGGTGCTGCCGGGCACGCCGAATTCGGCGGTCCTGGGCGCTCGCTGCAACACGGACTGCACGCCCGCGCTGGCGCGTTCGACCGCCTCGGGGTCGCCTTGCAGCAGCGCCTGCTCCAGCCCGTCGAGCCCGGCTTTGAGCGAGGCGATCCAGGGGTGGGTGGGCTGTGCCATGGCGGTCCTTGGGGGAAGAGGGATCAGGCGCGGGTGGCGCCCACGCTGCTGCTGAGCATTTCAGCGGCGTTGGACAACATCTTGTCGGCGATGGCTTCGGCGTTCACCTGGAAGCTGCCGTCAGCGATCGCGGCCTTCATGGCCTCGACCTTGCTGGCGTTGAACACGTCGTTGCCACTGCCCGCACCCGACATGGCCTGGGTGGCGGTGGACGAGAGCGTGACGGTGACACCGGCCGGCGCGGGCGTCTGGGCCGCCGCGCCTGCGGCTGCAGCGGCTTCGGGACCGGCGCTGGGCTTCTCGGCCGCCCTTTGCGGGCCACCGGCCACGGAGCCAATGTGGGAGTCCGGGGAAGACGATTCGATTTTCATTTCACTCTCCAAACCCCGGTTTCGGGGCGTTGTGAGTGACTATCGGCCCAAAAAGGGGGGCACTTGAGCCCTTTTTTGTGGAGTTCATCACAAAAACGCCAACCAAAGTGTTCAAAAAGCCTTTACAGGCGCACTTCGACCGTCTGGCTGTCGCGCACCGTGCCCGTGACCACCCGTCCGCCGCCCAGGCGAACCCGCACGCTCTGGCCCGGAATGCCGGCCGTCAGGGCCTCGCCGCTGACCACCACCTGGAAGCCTGCGCCGCTGCTGCTGACCCGCACCTGGGCACCCGGCCCGAAGGCGGGCACCGGTCGCACCATGTTCTGGCGCAAGGCCTGGCCGGGCTGCAGCGCCAGCGCCGCCTGCATGCCGACCCAGCGGTCCGGGTTGGCGAGCACCGCGTAAGGCTGTTCGGCCCAGTCCATTTCGGCCAGTTCGGCGTCTTCTTGAGTCAGCACCGAGCCCGCGGCCACGGGGCGCTTGAGCACCCAGCCCGGGCCCCAGGCCTTGACCGTGACGGGCATGAACACGTTCCAGCGCACCGCGCCTTCGAGGCAGCGCAGGCCGACCCGGCTGCGGCCCCACAGGCGCGTGCCCGGCGGCAGGTAGGGCTCGATGCGGGCGCAGGGCGTGAGCTGCAGGCGCGTGTCCAGCGAACCCATGATCACCTCGGGGCGCAGCGGGCCGCCGCCGTCCGGGCCCATGGCCGAGGCGAGCGCGGGCTCCACCCAGTCGCGCGCCATCTGCTCCAGCTGGGTCTTGTCGCCCGCCGGGGCCTGGGCCTGGGCCATGCCCTGCCACGCGAGCAGGCCGGCGGCCAGCAGCCACGCGGCACGGGAAGGTGAGAAGGGGGTGGGGGGTCGGGTGTTCATGTGGTGAGGGGAGGTGCGGACAGGACCTCAGGGCATCAATGTAGGTGGGGTGCGCCGGGCACTAAGCACCGAAATGCGCACCCATTCCCCGCTTTCTCTGCTCATTGCCCGCCCTCAAGTTTTCCCATACTTGTCTTCATCCCGGTGCGGGCATGCCGCCTGTGCCGTTCCCATCCACCTGTCTGGAGAACCCGATGCTTGAACAGATGACCGCCCGGCTCGACGGCTACGGCCAGTCGCTGATGCTGCGCTCGCAACGCCAACAGGTGATCGCCAGCAACATCGCCAACGCCGACACGCCGGGCTACGTGGCGCGCGACTTCGACTTTGCCGCCGCGCTCAAGCAGGCCAGCGGCGAGAGCGCCGTCTCCAGCCAGCAGCTCGCGACCACGGCCGCCGGCCACATGACGCTCTCGGGCCGCGCCCCTGGCGACCCCAAGCTCGCCTACACGGTCCAGACCCAGCCCTCGCAGGACGGCAACTCGGTCGATCTGGACCGCGAACGCGCCAACTTCGTGGACAACAGCATCCGCTACGAGTCCACGCTGCGGTTCATCAATTCGAACGTGAAAACCATGCTGTCCGCCATCACGGGACAGTGAAGGAGATCCTCATGTCCATGTTCACCATCTTCGGCGTCTCCGGCAGTGCGATCAGCTCGCAGGCACAGCGCCTCAACGTGGTCGCCTCCAACCTCGCCAACGCCGACGCGGTGGCCGGCCCGGACGGCCAGAGCTACAAGGCGCGCCAGGTGATGTTCCAGACCGTGCCCATGGGCCAGCCGGGCTCGGCCGGGGTCAAGGTGCAGGACATCCGGGAAAGCGAGGCCCCGGGGCGCCGCGTGCACAACCCGCACCACCCCAGCGCCGACGCCGAGGGGTATGTGACGCATTCCAACGTCAACCCGGTCGAGGAGATGGTCAACATGATGTCGGCCTCGCGCTCCTACCAGAACAACGTCGAAGTCATGAACACGGCGAAATCGCTGCTGCTCAAAACGCTCCAGATGGGGCAGTGAAAGGGACATGAACCATGATGCAGGCCATTGATCTCGGCAACCTTGAAAACACCGTGGGCAGCACCACGGGCACCAAGGGCAACAACTCGACCGACCCCCAGGCATCGCAAGACCGTTTCCTCAAATTGCTGGTCGCACAGATCAACAACCAGGACCCGCTCAACCCGATGGACAACGCGCAGATGACGACCCAGATGGCGCAGATCAACACGGTCAGCGGCATCCAGGAACTCAACGCGACCCTGAAGGGCATGGCCAGCCAGATGGCCTCGTCGCAGGCCATGCAGGGCACCACGCTGATCGGGCGCGAAGCGCTGATCGAAGGTGATGCGCTGGCCTTCGATGGCACCACCGGCAAGGGCGCCTTCTCGCTCGACAGCGCGGCGAGCTCGGTCACGGTGGACATCATCGGCAAGAACGGCGCGGTGCTCGACACCGTGAACCTGGGTGCCAGGGACGCCGGGCAACACGGCTTTGACTGGAACGCCAAAGCCATCGACCCCGCCACCGTCGCCCGCTTCTCGGTGCGCGCCAGCCAGGGCGGCGAGACCAAGCCCGCCACCCCGCTGCAGCGCGCCCTGGTGGCCTCGGTCGGCCTGTCCAACGGCGCCATGACGGTGCAGCTGCAGAACGGCCGCTCCATCACCTACGACCAGATCCGCGGCTTCATGTAAGCCCGCGTTCCTTCACCCCTTTCCCACACCCCGAGGACACCACCATGGCATTCCAGCAAGGACTCTCCGGCCTGAACGCTTCCAGCCGCAACCTGGACGTGATCGGCCACAACATCGCCAACGCCAACACCGTGGGCATGAAAGCCTCTCGCGCCGAGTTCGGCGAGATCTACGCCAGCTCGATCAACTCGTCCGGCAGCGTCAACGCCGGCATCGGCGTGCAGGTGTCCACCGTGTCGCAGCAGTTCACGCAGGGCAACATCACCGTCACCGGCAACTCCCTCGACGTGGCCATCAACGGCAACGGCTTCTACGAACTGACCATGCCGGATGGCTCCCTGTCGTACACGCGCGCCGGCATGTTCAAGCTCAACCGCGACGGCGAAATCGTCACCAACCTCGGTGGCCAGCTCATGGGTTACCCGACCGACGTCAACGGCGTGCGCCTGGGTTTTGAGTCGGCGCCGCTGACCTTGCCCACGGGAGGGCCGATCCCGGCCAGGTTGACCACGGCCATTGCCGCTGAACTGAACCTCGACGCGCGCGCGCCGATCGCGGCCGCCGCCGTGCCCCCGACGCCGTTTGGCACCTACGGCACCTCCGTCATCGCCTACGACGAACAGGGCCTGGAAATCCCGGTCAGCCTGGTGTTCGAGAAGACCGCCAACAACCAGTGGAACGTCTACACCGGCGTCAACGGTGCCGACCCGGCGCTGTCGGTGCCGTTTGCACTGAACTTCATGCCCGACGGCAGCCTGGACCCCGCCACGGTGATTCCGCAGCTGCAGCTGGCTTCGCCCAACGACCCGGCGCAGACCTTCATGGTCGACCTCGATTTCGGCGACACCACCCAGTTCGGCACGGACTTCGCGGTCAACAACCTCACGCAGGATGGCTACAGCCCTGGCGAACTCACCAGCCTGGGCATCAGCGATGACGGCGTGATCATGGCGAAGTACTCCAACGGCCAGTCGCAGGCCGCCGGCCAGATCGCCCTGGTCAACTTCCGCAACGTGCAGGGCCTCTCGCCCAGCAGCGGCGGCAACTGGAGCCAGACCTTCGCCTCGGGCGAGCCGGTGCGCGGCGCCCCCGGCGAGGGCAACATGGGCCTGCTGCGCTCCGGCGCGCTGGAAGACTCCAACGTCGATCTGACCGCCGAGCTGGTCAACATGATGACCGCGCAGCGCGCCTACCAGGCCAACGCGCAGACCATCAAGACGCAGGACCAGGTCCTTTCCACCTTGCTGAACATGCGTTGAACACGCTGAGCTAGAGACGAGACAAGGAGCCCCGCATGGACCGCATGATCTACACCGCCATGACCGGCGCCAGCGCCGCTGCCCACCGGCAGCAGCTGTTGTCGAACAACCTGGCCAATGCGTCCACGCCGGGTTTCCGCGCCGAGCTGGCCACGTTCCGCGCCGTGCCCGTGCGCGGCGACGGCACGGCCTCGCGCGTGTTCGCGCTCGAAGCCAGCGCCGGCCACCTGGACACCGCCGGCCCGATCAACCCCACCGGCCGCAACCTCGACGTGGCCGCGCGCGGCAACACCTGGTTCGCGGTGCAGGGGCTGGACGGCACCGAGGCCTACACGCGCGGCGGCGCCTTTGAGATCAGCCCCGACGGCAGCCTGGTGAACGCGCAGGGCCTGCCCGTGCTGAGCGACGGCGGCGCGCCCATCACCGTGCCGGCCAACGCCCAGCTCGACATCGGCGCCGACGGCACCGTCGGCGCCCGCGTCGGCGACGCGCCCCCGACCCGCGTGGGCAAGCTCAAGCTCGTCACGCCCGACGACGACAACCGCCTCCAGCGCGGCCAGGACGGCCTGTTCCGCCCGGTGCAGGGCGATGCGCTGAACGCCGACGCCAACGCGCGCGTGCAGAGCGGCGCGCTCGAAGGCAGCAACGTCAACCCCATCGAGGCCATGGTCGGAATGATCGCGGTCTCCCGCCAGTTCGAGATGCAGATGCGCATGTTGCAGAACGGCGAAACCAACGACAAGACCGCATCGCAGCTGTTGAACATGAACGGCTGATTCCCCCTTTCCAGGAGCACACCATGATCAATTCCCTGTGGATTTCCAAGACCGGCATGCAGGCCCAGCAGACGCAGCTGGACGTGATCTCGAACAACATGGCCAACGTGTCCACGAACGGCTTCAAGCGCGCCAGCGCCGTGTTCGAAGACCTCATGTACCAGAACCTGCGCCAGGTCGGCGGCGCCGACACCGAGCAGAACAACCTGCCCACCGGCCTGCAGATCGGCCTGGGTGTGCGCACCGTGGCCACCTCGCGTTCGTTCAGCCAGGGCAGCCTGCAGCAGTCGGGCAACCAGCTCGATCTCGCGGTGAACGGCCAGGGCTTCCTGCAGGTCGCGCTGCCCGACGGCACCACCGGCTACACCCGCGACGGCAGCCTGCAGGTCGATGCGCAGGGCCGCCTCGTCACCTCCAGCGGCCTGGCCCTGGCCGGCGACATCACCATCCCGGCTGAAGCGCAGAGCGTCACCGTGGGCAGCGACGGCGTGGTCACGGTGAAGATGCCGGGCAACGCCACGCCGCAGCAGGTGGGCAACATCGAACTCGCCAGCTTCATCAACCCGGCCGGCCTGGAGCCCAAGGGGCAAAACCTCTACACCGAGACCGTGGCCTCGGGCAACCCGGTCAACGGCGCCCCGGGCACCGCCGGCCTGGGCAACCTGATGCAGGGTTACGTGGAAACCTCCAACGTCAACGTGGTGCAGGAACTGGTGACCATGATCCAGACCCAGCGCGCCTACGAGATGAACTCGAAGGCGATCCAGACGTCCGACCAGATGCTGCAGAGGCTGGCGCAGCTGTGAGCATGGTCATGAAGCACCTCCTGCGCCGCTGCGCGCTCCTGCTCTCTCCCGCGCTGCTCACCGCCTGCATGACCAAGCCGGTCGATGTGGTGCCGGTGCGGCCCATCAACTTCGCCCAGACGGCCGCCCCCGCGCAGACCGGCGGCAGCCTGTTCATGGCGGCGCGCTACCGGCCCGCGTTCGAAGACCCGCGCGCCCGCATGCCCGGCGACAGCCTCACGATCCAGATCACCGAGAAGGTCAGCGCGAGCCAGTCGTCCTCGGCCAACATCAACCGCACCGGCAGCGCCTCCGGGTCGATCTCGGCGATCCCGGGCATCGTCGCCAAGGAGCTGACCCGCGACCGCAACTTCAACCTCGGCGGCGAGTCGGGCAACGAGTTCGCGGGCAAGGGCGACAACGCCAACGCCAACGACTTCTCGGGCGTGATCACCGTCACCGTGCAGGAGGTGCTGCCCAACGGCCACCTGCTCGTGGCGGGCGAAAAACAGATCGGCATCAACAGCAACGTGGACGTGATGCGCTTCTCCGGCACGGTCGACCCGCGGCACATCCGCCCGGGCAACACCATCGCCTCGACCCAGGTCGCCAACGCGCGCATCGAGTCGCGAGGACGAGGCGCCGTGGATGAAGCGCTCTCAATAGGCTGGTTGGGACGGTTCTTTTTGAATGTTTTCCCTTTCTGACGCGGCCTAGCATTCACCCCATGAACCCGCAGCACCAACCCATCCCCCTGCAGACCGGTCTTCGCCGCGCGCGCGCCGTGCGCCGTGACCTGCGGACCCGCTGGCTCCAACGCCTGGTGGTCTGGAGCGGCCTGGCCGTGGGTCTCGTGCTGTGGCTGGGTTTCCCGGTGCAGGCCCACGCGATCCGCATCAAGGAAATCGCGGCGGTGCAGGGCGTGCGCAGCAACCAGCTGACCGGGTTCGGCCTGGTCGTGGGGCTGGACGGCACGGGCGACCAGACCACACAGATGCCCTACACCTCGCAGGGCCTGACCAACTACCTGCAGCAGCTGGGCCTCACGCTGCCCGGCGACGCCAAGGTGCAGCTGAAGAACGTGGCGGCCGTGCTGGTCACCGCGCAGCTGCCCGCCTTCGCCCAGCCGGGGCAGATGATCGACGTCACCGTCTCGTCCATGGGCAACGCCAAGTCGCTGCGCGGCGGCACGCTGATCACCACCCCGCTCAAGGGCGTGGACGGCGAAATCTACGCGCTGGCCCAGGGCAACCTGCTGGTCGGCGGCGCGGGCGCCTCGGGCGGCGGCAGCAAGGTGCAGATCAACCACCTGAGCGCGGGCCGCATCCCCAGCGGCGCGCAGGTCGAGCGCGTGGTGCCCACGGCCTTCGCGCTGGGCGACACCATCGACCTCGGCCTCAATGCCGCCGACTTCCAGACCGCGCGCCGTGTCGCGCAGGCGATCAACGGCCGCATGGGCCCCGGCGTGGCCAGCGCGGTGGACGGCCGGGTGGTGCGCCTGCGCGCACCGGCCAACACCGACGAGCGCGTGAGCTTCCTGGCCGAGATCGAAGAGATCCCGATGGAGGCCTCGATCCCCGCCGCGCGCGTGATCATCAACACGCGCACCGGCTCCATCGTGATGAACCAGTCCGTGACCCTCGGCCCCTGTGCGGTCGCGCACGGCAACCTCTCGGTCAGCATCAGCTCGACCCCGGTGGTGAGCCAGCCCAACCCGCTCTCGCAGGGCCAGACCGTGGTCGCCGAAAAGACCGACATCAAGATCAGCCAGGACGGCGGCGCGCTGGTGAAGATGGACGCCGCCCCGCAGCTGGCCGACCTGGTGCGCATGCTCAACGGCCTGGGCGCCACGCCGCAAGACCTGCTGGCGATCCTGCAGGCGATCAAGGCCGCCGGTGCGATGAACGCCGAACTTGAAGTGATCTGACACCATGTCCTCGTTGCAGCCCACCACCCAAGGCCTCGCCGTCGACCCCGGCGCGCTGAACGCGCTGAAGTTCAGCGCGGGCCAGGAGGGCGAGAGCGGCAAGGCGGCGCTCAAGGGCGCGGCCAAACAGTTCGAGTCGCTGTTCATGCGCGAGCTGATCAAGAGCATGCGCGACGCGACCCAGAAATCCGGCCTGCTGGAAGGGCAGGGCAGCGACCTCGGCACCGACCTGCTCGACCAGCAGCTCTCGGTGCAGCTCTCGGGCCTGCCCGGCGGTCTGAGCGAAGCCATCGAGCGCCAGCTCAGCCGCCAGATGAGCCCCAAGGGCACGGCCGAAGGCGCCACCCCGACCGGCGCCGGCACCAGCACCGGTGGCAGCACCGGCACGGGGAATGAGACACCCGTGGAGTTCAAGCCGCTGAACCGTTCGGGTCTGCGGGCCTTGCTCAAATACGCGCCCCATGCCGTGCCGCACACCGCGCCGCAGGTAGGGTCCGTGCCGGGCGAGACCGGCGCCGAGCCGGCGAAGGCGCTGCGCCGCAGCAGCGCACCCACCCAGGCGGCGTCGGGCCCGCGCCACGTGGGCTTCGTGGCGCAGCACGGCCAGGCCGCCGCCGCCGTGGCGCGCGAGTCGGGCATCCCGGCGAGCTACATGCTCGGCCAGGCCGGCCACGAGACCGGCTGGGGCCGCAGCGAGATCCGCCAGAAAGACGGCACGCCCTCGCACAACCTGTTCGGCATCAAGGCCACCTCCTCGTGGAAGGGCAAGGTCGCCGAGGTCACCACCACCGAATACGTCAACGGCGTGCCGCGCAAGACCGTGGCCAAGTTCCGCGCCTACGACTCCTACGCCGACTCCTTCCGCGACTACGCGCGCCTCATCACCAAGAGCCCGCGCTACGACAAGGCGATGGACCAGATCGGCTCGGTGCAGGGTTTCGCCAGCAGCCTGCAACGCGCGGGCTACGCCACCGACCCGCAATACGCCGCCAAGCTCAGCCGCGCCATCAACATGACACTCAGCGTGCAACGCGCACAGAGCTGAGACCTGAAAGCCCACCATGTCGAGCGCCCTCAACATCGGCTCCCAGGCCCTCAACGCCAACCTGTCGGCGCTGCAGGTCATCGGGCACAACATCGCCAACGTCAACACCGCCGGCTATTCGCGGCAGACGGTGGAGATGCGCAGCTCGGGTTACCAGATGCTGGGCGGCAACTACTACGGCCGGGGCGTGGAGGTCGGCACGGTGGCCCGCGCGCACGACGCCTACCTCACCCGAGAGGCCCAGCTCTCCAGCTCGGTGGCGTCCGCCGACGGCGAGCGCCTGGCGCGCCTGCAACAGCTGGAGAACCTGTTTCCCACCGGCGAGACCGGCCTGGGCGCAGCGATGAACGACCTGCTCAATGCGTGGTCCGACATCGCTTCCTCGCCCACCAACCTGGCCGCGCGCTCGGTGGTGCTTGGCCGCGGCGAAGAGATCGCCTCGCGCCTGCGCGACACGGCCGGCCAGATGGACCTGCTGGCGCGCGGCGCCCGCCAGCAGGTGGGTGACACCGTGGACACGATCAACCGGCTGGCCGGCGAGATCGGTCTCATCAACCAGAAGATCATCGAGAACCAGGGCAGCGCGGGTGAGCCCAACGACCTGCTGGACCAGCGCGACAGCCTGATCGGCGAACTCAGCAAGCTGGTGCAGGTGAGCACCGTGGGCGCCGACGACGGCAGCGTGAGCGTGTTTGTCGCGGGCAGCCAGCCGCTGGTGCTGGGGCGCAACGCCGCCCGCCTGGCCGTGGTGCCCGACAGCACCGACCCCACGCAGCCGCGCATCCACTTCCAGCAAGGCAACGCCTCGATGCCACTGTCCGACAGCGCCCTGGGGGGCGAGCTGGGGGGTGTCATGCGGTTCATCGGTGAAGACCTGAAAGAGGTCACGAACCAGCTCGGCCGCATGGCGCTGGCGCTGAACTCGACGATGAACACCCAGCACCAGCTGGGCGTGGACCTGCGCGGCGGCACCGGCAACAGCTTCTTCGTGCCCGCGGCCGACGCGGCCGGCCTGCCCATGGCCACCAACACCGGCACCGGCGCCCTGCACGCCGAGGTCAGTGACCCCACGGCCCTGAAGCCCTCGGACTACCAGGTGAATTTCACCGGCACCGGCGTGGACATCGTGCGCCTCTCCGACGGCCAGATCAGCTCCTTCGCCGGCCTGCCCGCCGAGCTGGACGGCCTGAGTTTCCAGCTCGACAGCGGTGCCGCCGCCAGCGGCGACAGCTTCCTGGTGAAGCCCTTCGCCGATGCGGCAAAGAACATGCAGATGGCCGTGAGCGCGGCCGACCGCCTGGCCGCCGCCAGCCCGGTGATGGTCACGCCCGGCAGCGCCAACACGGGCGGGCTGACCATCGGCGGCCTCTACGCCTCGGAGCCCTCGGCCAACCTCGGTGACCCGGTGACCCTGACCTTCCTCGCCGACGGCAGCTTCACCGCCACGGGCCTGGGCCCGGGCAACCCGCCGCCCGACAACGTGGGCCCGCCCGCGAGCTACAACTACACACCCGGCCAGCCCCTGCAGTTCAACGGCTGGAGCCTCACGCTGCGTGGCGGTCCCGCCGCGGGCGACACCTTCAGCATCACGCCCGCGACGGCCACCAACAACTCGCAGAACGCGGGCAACGCCGTCGGCATGCTCGCGCTGCGCGACCTCGCCACCTTCGACGGCGCGTCGCTCTCCAACGGCTACAGCTCGGTGCTGTCCGACATGGGCACGCGGGTGCAGGGTGCGCAGTTTGCCGCCAGCTACTCCGGCCAGGTGGCCGCCAGCAACGAGTCCGCGCGCGCGGCCGTGTCGGGCGTGAACCTCGACGAAGAGGCCGCGCGCCTGCTGCAATACCAACAGGCCTACCAGGCCTCCGCCAAATACATGCAGGTCGCCCAGGGCATCTTCGACACCCTGTTGCAGACCATGCGCTGAAGGACAGGAGCCCCGCCATGAGAGTCGCCACCGCCCACGCCTACGACACCACCATCGCCCAGCTCACCCAGCGCCAGGCGGAGCTGGTCGCGCAGCAGGAACGCATTTCCAGCGGCAAACGCGTGGCCCGCGCCAGCGACGACCCGGTGGCGGCCACCATGTCGGAAGCGGTGCAGAACCGCCTTGCGCGCGTGCAGTCCGACCAGCGCGCGCTCGACTCGTCGCGCACCAGCATCCAGCAGGCCGAGAGCGCGCTGGGCGAATCGGGCGAGCTGATCCAGAAGGTGCGCGATCTGATCCTCTCGGGAGGCAACCCCACCTACGGACCGATTGAGCGTGAGTCGATCGCCCAGCAGATCTCGGGTCTGCGTGACCAGCTGTTCTCGCTGACCAACCGCCAGGACGGCACCGGGCGCAGCCTCTTTGGCGGGCTCGGCGGTTCCGCCACACCGTTTGTGCAGACCTTCGGCGGCGGCAGCGCCGAGGTGCGCTTCGAGGGCCGGCGCGGCCAGCAGGCCGCTGGCGACAACCAGCTGCCGCAGGCCATGGACGGCGATGCCATCTGGATGCGCATCCCCGCCGGCAACGGCACCTTCGCGCTCGACCTGCCCGCCAGCAACACCGGCAGCATGCGCAGCGACACCGGCCAGGTCACCAACCTCTCGGCGCTCACCGGCCACGACTACCGCATCGACTTCAGCGGCACCGCCGGGTCCATGCAATACAGCGTGACCGACGTGACCACCGGCACGCCCGTGGCCGGGCAGACCGGCGTGGCCTACAGCGCCGGCGCGCAGATCGCGTTCGACGGCATGTCCTTCAAGGTCGTGGGCGAACCGGTCGCCGGCGATCGCCTCGACCTCACCTCGTCCAGCGCACCCACCGACCTGTTCAAGGTGATGCAGGACGCCATGGACGCGCTGCGCCTGGGCACGGGCGAAGGCACCCAGCGCACCCACGACCTCGGCCGCGCGCTGGCCGAGATCGACGCCGGACACGACCGCGTGCTGCTCGCCCGCGCGCAGGCCGGCGAGTGGCTCAACCGCGCCGACTCGATCGAGGGCTTGCTCGGCGACCGCGAGGTCGACCACGCCACCGAACAGTCCCGGCTCGAAGACCTCGACATGGTCAAGGGCATCTCGCAGTTCCAGAGCCAGCAGATCGGCATGGAAGCCGCGCTCAAGTCGTACGCGCAGGTGCAGCGCCTGTCGCTGTTCCAGTATGTGAGCTGACACCAGGCCCCCGGGATGAGCCACACCGTTCTCGACAGCGTCGCCATGGCCTACCAGCCGGTCTGGAACCGGCGGCGCCTGCTCGCCGCGGTGCGCCTCAGCGTGAGCCCGGTCCACCCCGGCGCCGTCGATGCCGCGCACCTGATGCAGCTCCTGGGCGACGACTGGCCGGTGGCCGCGCCGGTGCTCATCCTCACGCTGCGCTCGCCCGAGCTGCTGCACCAGGCGCTCGGCTGCAAGCCCGTGCCCAACACCTGGCTCGAAGTGCCAGCGAGCCTGTTCAACCAGCCCGAGAGCCTGGCCCTGCTGTCGGTGGCCACGCGCCGGGGCCACCAGCTGCTGCGCCACGCCGCGCTGTCCGACCTGCGCGGCGAAGTCATCGCGCCACTGGACGCGCGCAGCCTGCTCAGCCTCGACGCCGAAGAGGCGTTCGAAGCGCTCCAGGCGCGCCCCACCGAAGGCCAGCCCGTGCCGTCCGCGCGCACGCCCATCCTGCCCGGCCACCTGTACCAGAACGTCTGCAGCCGCAGCCTCGCCGACCATTGCCTCGATGAAGCCGGCGCCTGGGGGCTGCTCGGCTGGCCCGACGACGACGTGTTGCACGCCTGGCGCGCGCGGCCCATGGGCTGCGACGCCGTGGTGATCGCCATGATCCGCCAGGCCATCGACAACGACAGCTCGCTCGACCAGCTGGAGCGCTTCGTGCGGCAGGACCCGGTGCTGTGCTACCGCCTGCTCTCGTACCTCAACTCGGCGGCCTTCGGCGGCCGCCACGAAGTGGGCTCGCTGCGCCACGCGCTGATGATGCTCGGCTTCTCAGCGCTCGACAGCTGGCTTGGCCAGCAGCTCGCCGGCAGCGACAGCGACAGCGCGTTGCACCCCGTGCGCTACGCGCAGGTGATGCGCTCGCGCCTCGCGCAGCACCTGCTCGAATCCGGCTCCGAAGAAGCCCTGCGCGCCGAGGTCTACACCACAGCGCTCTTCGCCCAGCTCGACCGCCTGCTGCACCAGCCGCTCGCCGCGCTGCTCGGCCGCCTGCCGCTGTCCGGCCGAGTCGCGGACGCGCTGGTCCGCCACAGCGGCCCCTATTTCCCGCTGCTCGACATCGCGCGCGCCCAGGGCGACGTGGAACACCTGCACCTGCTGCCCGGCATCTGCGAACAACACGAGATGAGCCTGGAGCAGGCCAACCGCGCGCTGCTGCGCATGCTCTCGACCAGCCGCGACCACGGGCTGGTCCCGGCCAAGCAGCCCAGCCAGGGTTGAGCCCCCAAGCGTCACGGCACCCGGGTGCCGCGCCGGGGCTCCGCCGCTGCGCGGGTCGCTGCCCCCCAGTTGCACCGCTACCATCGGGTCATGGTCACCGCCCAACCCCACCACACCAGCGCCCTTGTCCTGTTTTCAGGCGGGCAAGACTCCACCACCTGCCTCGCCCACGCCCTCGCGCGTTACCCGCGCGTCGAGACGCTGGGCTTCGACTACGGCCAGCGCCACAGCGTCGAGCTTCAGGCGCGCACCGTCGTGCTGCAGAAGCTGCGCGAGCAGTTCCCCGCCTGGGGCGAGCGCCTGGGCGAAGACCACCTGCTCGACCTCGCCGTGCTCGGCAAGGTCAGCGAGACCTCGCTCACCCGCGACATGGCCTTCAAGATGGAAGCCAGCGGCCTGCCCAACACCTTCGTGCCCGGCCGCAACCTGCTCTTCCTCACGCTGGCCGCCGCGCTCGCCTACCGCCGCGACATCCAGGTCATCGTCACCGGCGTCTGCGAGACCGACTACAGCGGCTACCCCGACTGCCGCGACGACACCATGAAAGCCCTGCAGGTCGCTCTCAGCCTCGGCATGGACCACCGCTTCCTGATAGACACCCCGCTCATGTGGATCGACAAGGCCGAAACCTGGCGCATGGCCGAAGCACTGGGCGAATCCGCTGGTGTGGCCGGCGGCGGAAAAGCCTTCGTGGACCTGATCGTGGAACACACCCACACCTGCTACCTCGGCGATCGTGAGCACCGGCAGGAGTGGGGTTATGGGTGTGGGCGTTGCCCGGCGTGTGAGTTGCGGGCTCGGGGGTGGGAGCGGTACCGGGGTGTGTGAGAGCATCCCGTTGACACCCTGCTACAGCACGCGTTTTGCACGACCGCGATGCGCTTCGATCACGTACTCAGACCCTCCGCCCATGAGAATTTGCACAATCTTCAAACTGACACTGATTTTGTTCACGGCTGCTTTGCTGGGTGGGTGTGTCAGCCCCCCGGAGATCAAGACCAGCGCCGCCGCACCGTTGTCGGTTCCAACGGGGTTGAAAAGCAGGACGCTGGGCCTTGGCCCTGTCGTGACACGGATCAACCCGGACGAGTCCAGCGTGGGTGTTCGTTACAGCTGGTTTGGCAGGTCGGCCAGTCTCCCGCGCTTGCCGCCGGACGCTGCCCTGGTCACCCGTGGTGACATGGTGCGCGTGTTCGATGGCGTCCTGGCACCGCTCGGGTACCAGCTCCAGAAGAAGTCTTCATCGGTGTTCGAGCCATCGGCTGTGCCGGATCTGGTCCTGGGGGGCAGCATTTCAAAAGTCGTCGCCGACGCATGGCATCTGCACGCCACCGACCCCAGCTATCGCGGAGGGCTGGCCGACATCATCAAAGGTCACGCAACCCTGGACATCACCTGGGAGGTTTTCGATACCTCGACCGGCCACGTCATTTACACATCCAAAGTCGTGGGCCGCTTTGAGGCCGATGGCAGCGTGCCCGGAGGTGTTTCGAGCCTGATCTTGAATGCCTATGTCGATAGCCTCAAAGGACTGGTTGCGGAACCGGCGTTCCGGGACGCCATTCTGAATTCGAAACCTGCGGTCAAGGACAAGGAATCTGCAGCCTAGGCGCTCAGTCGCTGCCCCCAGGGGGTGTGCCTTTCGTCTTGAACAGCAACATAGAGCGGCTTCGCCGCTGAGGGTTGTGGTCCGGTTCTCTTCGCTTTGAGTCGTCAGCAGCATGCCCGCAAACTCATTTGAGGAAATTCGACAGTTCGTCGCAGCGTTCACCGGCGCTTCGGCCGCGCAGATTGACGGCAGAACCACCCTTCTCGGCGATCTTGGAATCAATGGTGATGATGGGGACGAGCTTCTGGCCTCTTTCGGCGAAAGGTTCAACGTGGATATGTCTGCTTTCGAGCCGAGCAAACATTTCGGATCTGAAGGATTCTTCTGGCCATGGGCGCCGCTCCACTGGCTGTTGCTGCGGCTGCGAAATGGCACCCCAGAGCAGAAGTCAGGTCGCATGGCCATTTCGGTCGCTGATCTCGTTCACGCGGCGGAGAAGGGTGTTTGGCCGTCGTGTATCGGGAGACAACGTCCGTGATGCCCGTGGCGCCCCTGTCCCGCCGTGAACTTCTGCTTGCGGGCGCCTGTGCCCCCTTTCTCACCGCCTGCGCGACCGACCTGGCGCGCTACAGCGGCGAGCCGCTCCTTGCGCTCGCTACCCGGCTCGGCGTGTGCGCGGCGAGCCATGTCTCCCTGCACGCCGGCCGGGCCGGCGCTCCGGTGTGGGTGTCGGGCTGCGCGTCGGCCAGTCCCTGGCCGTCCGATCCCGTGTTCCAGGCGGCGTCGCTCACCAAACCCGTGATCGCTTTCGCAGCCCTGAAGCTGGTGCGCGAGGGGCGGCTGGATCTGCGAGCCCCGGTCTCGCGCTACCTGCCTGAGGGCTATGCCCACCGCCAGAAGCCGTTCAACGGACCGGCCGACAACCCCATCGATCGGGTGCCCGCGAGCACCCTGGCGCGCATCCCGGTGGGGACCTTGCTCAACCACAGCGCCGGTCTGCCCAACTGGACGCGGGGCGCGCTGTCGCCCGGGTTCGAGCCGGGCACGCGCTGGCAATACTCGGGCGAAGGGTATGTGCTGCTGCAGGCCGTGATCAGCGCGGTGGCCGGGCAGGACATCGAATCGTTCATGTCCAGGGCCGTGTTTGAACCGCTCGGCATGCGGTCCACGCGGCTGCGTCTGACGGACGACATCCGCGAGCGGGTGGTGGACGGCAGCTCGTCGCGGGGCGGGCGCGTCCGCTTTGACATCACCGAGCCCAACGCCGCGGCTTCGCTGTACACCACCGCCGAGGACTACGCGAAGTTCATGGCCGCGTGGCTGGCCGACGCGCCGCTGCTGTCGTTGGCGCTCGCCCGTCCCATGCCCGTGGACCTCGCGCTGGGTCTGGCCTGGGGCCAGGGCTGGGGCATCGAAACAGCAGAAGGCGGCCCTTACCTCTGGCAGTGGGGCAACAACCCGGGGTTCCGCGCCTTTGCCATGGTCTCGGTGGTGTCCGGCAACGGGTTCGTGCTGTTGACCAACAGCGAGCGTGGCATGCCGCTGGCCGCGCCGCTGGCCCGCGCCACGGTGCCCGTCGAACATGGTGTTTTCCGCTTTCACATGCTGGGCTGAACACAGCCTTTCCACATCGAGGAGTCACCCATGGCCACCATCCGACCCGGCAATCAATCCGCACTGCTCGTCGTCGACGTGCAGGTGGGCGTCGTCGCCAGCGCCTGGGAAATTGACCGGGTGGTCGGCCGCATCGCCCACGCCGTGCAGCGTGCGCGGGCCGCGGGCGTGCCCGTGGTCTGGGTGCAGCACGACGACGAAGATCTGCCCAAGGGCAGCGCTGAATGGCAATGGGTGCCGGCGCTGGTGCCGCAGGCCCAGGATGTGCGCGTCTACAAGCACCACAACTCCTCGTTCGAGCAGACCACGCTGGAGGCAGAGCTGGCAGCGCGGGGCGTGTCGCACATCGTGCTGGCGGGGGCGGTGAGCAACTGGTGCATCCGCGCGACCGCCTACGCCGCGCTGGAGCGTGGTTACGACCTGACCCTGGTCCGCGACGCGCACACGGCAGACGCCATGCGGCTGGACGACGGCACCGTCATCGAGGCCTCGGGCATCGTGCAGGAGCTCAACGCGGTGGTGTCCCGGCTGGCTTACCCGGGGCGCAGGAGCGGCACCGCCAGCGCCGAGCAAGTGGGCTTCTCCCCCTCGGGCGGCGCGCACTTGCGCTGAGGGAGGTGCTTCCTGAGTCGCGAAGGCGGCCATCGGGCCCGACGACGGACAATGCACCCACCATGCTGACCACCTTCCTCACCATCGCTGTCCTGCACTGGGTCGTTCTCGTGACCCCGGGCGTCAACTTCGTGCTGATCGCGCAGCTGGCCGCGGGCAGCGCGCGCAGCGTCTCGCTCGCTGCCGTGGCCGGCATCACCACGGTCACGCTGACCTGGGCGACGCTGGCGATCCTGGGCATGGGCGCGGTCTTCGCCGCCCACCCGGCGCTGCGCCAGGCGTTCCAGGTCGCTGGCGGCGCCTACCTCTGTTATGTGGCGTTCAAGCTCTGGCGCTCGCCCCCGGTGGACGCGAATGCCGAGGTGAAACCGGTCACGACCAGCCGCCGGGCGGCGTTCCGCATGGGCTTCATCACCAACGTGTTCAACCCCAAGACCGCGCTGTTTTTCGGCAGCGTGTTCGCGACCGCGTTGCCGCCGTCACCGAGCGTGTGGGTGCTGCTCGCGGCGGTGCTGCTGGTCTGGTTCAACGCGGTGGTCTGGCACGTGTTCCTCGCGCTGGCCTTTTCGCAGGGGCGCATCCAGTCGGTCTACCAGCGCTGGCGCGTGGCGCTCAACCGGGGCGCGGCCGGGCTGGTGGGCGCGTTCGGCCTGCGGCTGCTGGCGGTGACGCTGCAGGAATTCCGGGCGCGGGGCTGAAGCAGCACGGAAACACCATGAACCCCAACGCCGACGTTTCCTCGCTGATGCTCTCTGTGTTCTTCGGCGCGCTGGGCGCGGGTTATGTGGTGTACGGGCGCAAGCAGCACGCACTGCCGCCGTTCCTGTGCGGGGTGGCGCTGATCGTCTTTCCGTACCTTGTGACCGGCGGCCTCATGACGCTGCTGTTGGGCGCTGCGATCGCCGTGGTGCCTTATTTCTGGCGCAACTGACAGGGGCTGACCATGTTTTCTCACCTCTTCATCGGCGTGGCCGATTTCCCCCGCGCGCTGGCCTTCTACCGCGCGCTGATGCCGGTGCTGGGTGTGCAGGAGCGTTTCTGTGAGCCCGAGCGGCCGTGGGCGGGCTGGCAGTGTTCGCCCGGGCCGCGCCCGCTGCTGCTGATCGGCACGCCGTTCGACGGCCAGCCCCACGCGCCGGGCAACGGGCAGATGACCGCTTTGCTCGCCAGCAGCCGTGCCATGGTCGATGAGGCCCACGCGGTGGCGCTGGCGCACGGCGGCCGCTGCGAAGGGCCGCCCGGGCTGCGCCCCGAATACCATGCCCATTACTACGGCGCCTACTTTCGCGACACCGAGGGCAACAAGCTCTGTGTGGCCTGCCACACGCCGGCGGAGCTTCCCTGAATCGCCGGTGTGTGGGTCAATGAAAACCGTCGCCGTGCGGATCACGGCATTTTTCTAGAACTGTCACATGAAGCTGTCACTTTCACGTTGTCGCTGGCCCCTGGTGGCCTGTCTGTCTTCGGCGCTGCTGCTGGGCTGCGCCGGTCCCCAGGTGGCGAAGGAGGCCACGGCCGAATCGATCAAAGACCGGGGTGTGGTGGTCGTGTCCGTGACGCACGATGCGGAAACGGGTCGCCGGGCCAGTGCGGTGTTCGTCGTCGACCAGCAAGCCAAGACGATGGAGACGCGTGTGTTGCGTTCGGTGGAACAGGTCATGGGGATTCCGAAGGGCAGCGACTTTGAGGAAGAGCGAGGCCGTGTCTATGTGCTGGACGTTGAACCTGGCGTGCATTCGGTGGACTCGTGGCAATCTGCGGGTGAGTCGGTGCGCATTGCTCCGCGCAACGCGCCCGCGCCGCTGCGCTTCGAGGTCAAGGCGGGCGAGGTGGTCTACATCGGCAACCTGAACCTGAACCACACCACCGGTCGCAACCTGTTCGGCATGTCGGTGATCGCCGGGGCGCTGCCCGAGGTGCGGGATCGCCGCGAGCTCGATCTGGCGATCGCCGAGCGCAAGGTGCCGTCGATCCAGGGCAGGGTGCAGGTCAGGCTGCTGCCCCTGGGCCCGTGGAGCGACGGGGCCGTGGAGCGGCAGGTCGAAGCGGTGCCGCCCGCCATGCTGGTGCGGCCGGTGAAGCCGTGAACGGTTGAGGGTGTTCAGTGCGCGCCGGGCGGCCCCGGCCAGGTGCCGGTGGCGATGAAGATGCTGCCCATCCAGGTGGGGTGCGCTTCAAACCCCTGAAGGCGGGCCGCGAGTTCGCTCCAGGGCTGGGCCAGGCCGTCGAGCGAGCTGACGGAATACAGGGCCGCACCCATGACAAAGAGGTTGACCGGCCAGGCCCACGGCGCCGCCCATTGCAGCCCGGTGGCCACCACGCGGGCGCCGGGTTTGAGGTGCGACAGCACGTTGTCGAGTGCGGCCGGCCGGCGCAGGATGTCGTGGGTGAAGTGAAACAGGGCGGCATCGGCCTGGCCCCGCCAGCGGGCGTCTTCCGCGGGCGCCTGCTCCAGCGCAACGTGTTGCCAGGCCGCTGCGGCGACACGCTCGCGGGCCTTGGCCATCATTTCGGGGCACTGCTCGATGCCCACGATGCGGCCGCCGGGGCCCAGCCGCGCCATCAGCGGCGCGAAGCTCAGGCCGGTGCCGCAGCCCACGTCCAGCACCGTCTCGCCGGGCTGCAGACGCAGGCGCTCAATGGCTTCGAGGCGCAGGGGCTCAAAGGGCTCCAGTTCGCTGTCGTACTGGTGGGCCCGCGCCCGGTACTGCTCCAGCGCCACGTGGCGAGCCGGCTGTGTGGGTGGGGCTGTGGGCCCGTGTTTGACCATGGTGGACCTCCGCGACGGTGGCCCCCAGCGTACGGCGCGGGGGCCCGATCCACAAGCGGCAATTCACCCCAGGTGTGACCAGGCGTTGATCTCGGTCAACCCCCGGAACGGGCGCGACAGGGCCCGCCGCGGGCCCTACGGCGTGATCCGCACCGGCCCCTTGCGCCCCGCCGCCGGGTGCTCGCGCGCGTCGGCCAGCGCCCAGGCAAACACGCCCAGCCCGGCCAGCGCCAGCAGCGCGCCCACCCAGCCGGTGGCCGTCCAGCCCAGGCCGGCCGCGATGGCCAGGCCGCCAAGCCATGCGCCCAGCGCGTTGGCGGTGTTGAAGGCCGAGTGGTTGAGCGCGGCGGCGAGCACCTGCGCTTCGCCGGCCACGTCCATCAGCCGCAGCTGCAGCGCCGGGCCGATAGCCACGGTGGTGCCGATCAGGAAGATGTTGATGGAGCCCAGCACCACGCTTTGGGCCGTGAACACATAGGCCAGCAGCACCACGATGGACCACACCAGCATGCCGCCCACGGTGGGCATGAGGGCGCGGTCGGCCAGGCGCGAGCCCAGCACGTTGCCCACCACCATGCCCAGGCCGAACAGGGCCAGCACCACCGGCACGCCGGCCAGCGGCAGCCCGGCCACCTCGATCATGGTCGGCTTCACGTAGCTGAACACCGAGAACAGGCCACCGAAGCCGATGGCGCCGATGCCCAGCGTGAGCCAGACCTGCTTGTTGCGCAACGCGCCCAGCTCGCGCAGCGGGCTGGCGCCGGCGGGCGCGGGCAGGGCGGGCAGGGTGCGCTGGATCAGGCCGGCCGCCAGCAGGGCGATGGCGCCCACCAGCACGAAGGCCGCGCGCCAGCCGAAGTGCTGGCCCAGCCAGGCCGCGAGCGGCACGCCGAGCAGCGTGGCGAGCGTGAGGCCGCTCATCACCAGGCCGATGGCGCGCGCGCGCTGGCCCGGCGCGGCCAGCGCGGCGGCCACCAGCGCGGCCACGCCGAAATAGGTGCCGTGCGGCATGCCGGCCACGAAACGCAGCGCGTTGAGCGAGGCGTAGCCCGGCGCGGCGGCGCTGGCGAAGTTGCCGAGCGCAAAGGCCAGCATCAGCGCCACCAGCAGCGCGCGGCGCCCCCAGGTGGCCGCCGCCACGGCCAGCACCGGCGCACCGATCACCACACCCAGCGCGTAGGCGCTGATCACGTGGCCGGCCTGCGGGATGGTGACGCCAATGTCGGTCGCCACCTCGGGCAGCAGGCCCATGATGACGAATTCGCCCGTGCCGATGGCAAAGGCGCCGATGCCCAGCGCCCACATGGCGCGGCCGGTGTGGGCGACGGGTTCGGGCAGGGCGGGGGTGGACGAGAGGTCGGTGGCGGAGGGGCTGTGCACGGGGAAACAAGAAAGAGAGGGCGGCCGGCATCGTGACACGGCCGCCCGAACGGCGTGCGAAACCTCAGTAGAAACCCTTAAATTCCAGGCCAAACAGCCCCCTCGCGGGCCGTGCGTGGCCCGCGAGGCTGGTTCACCCGGCCGCCGCGCCCGTCGCGCTCAACCCGCCATCAGCCGGTGGCGGGCGCCGCCACCCTCGCCGGGTTGCAGCGTCCATTGGGTCTGGTGGAACGACGCCACCGTCGGGCGGTGCGCGATCGAGATCAGCGCGCCGTTCTGGGATTGCACCAGCGCCTGCAGCCGCTCGTAGACCGTGCGTTCGGCGGTTTCGTCGAGCGCGCTGGTGGCCTCGTCGGCGAACAGCCAGCGCGGTTGCTTGAGCAGGGCGCGGGCGATGGCCAGGCGTTGCTGTTCGCCGCCCGAGAGCTTCTGGCCCCAGGTGTCTTGGTCGTCCAGGCGCCCGGTCAGGTCGGGCAGCAGCGCGTCGCGCAGCGCCTGCTGCAGCTCGGTGTCGCTGTAGCGGTCGGCGGCTTCGGGGTAGGCCAGCGCCTGGCGCAGCGTGCCGACCGGGAAGTAGGGGCGTTGTGGCAGGAACATCACGCGCTGGTCGAAATCGGCCGGGCGCTGCACCTCGCCCCGGGCCCAGGGCCAGATGCCGGCGAGCGCGCGGAACAGGGTGGACTTGCCGCTGCCCGAGGGGCCTTTGACCAGCAGGGTGTCGCCGGGCTTCACGGCCAGGCCCTGCGCCGACATCAGCGCGACACCGCCGGGCAGGGCGAGATCGAGGCGGTCAATCTGCAGCGTGTCGGTGCGGCCGGTGGTGGCCAGCGTCTCGGCGGCCTGCAGCGACCGGAAGCTTTCTTCGAAGCCGGTCAGGCGGTCGGTGGTGGCGCGCCAGGCGGCCAGGCTGTCGTAGTTGTCGACGAACCACGACAGCGAGTCCTGCACCCGGCCGAAGGCCGATGAAATCTGCATCAGCTCGCCGAGCTGGATGGCGCCGCTGAAGAAGCGGGGGGCGGCGACGATGAAGGGGAACACCACGGCGGCCTGGCCGAAACCGTTGGTGAACCAGATCAGCCGCTTCTGTGCCTTGATGAGCTGCAGGTAGTTGCCGAGCACGGCGCCGAAGCGCTGGCCGAGCTGCTGGCGCTCCACCGGTTCGCCGCGGTCGAGCGCGATCGATTCGCTGTATTCGCGCACGCGCATCAGGTGGTTGCGGAAGTCGGCCTCCACGCGTTGTTGCTGGAAGTTGAGCCGGATCTGCGGGCGCCCGATGTAGTGCGCGAGCACGCTGCCCACGACGCAATAGAGCACGGCCATCCAGACCATGAAGCCGGGGATGGTGTGCGAGCCGCCGTTGAAGTCAAAGGCGAAGCTGCCCGAGAGCGTCCAGAGAATGCCCACGAAGCTCACCAGCGTGACCACCGCGTTGAGCAGGCCCATCGAGAGGCCCAGCGTGGCGCTGGTGAAGAGGTTCAGGTCTTCGGCGATGCGCTGGTCGGGGTTGTCGGGCGGCGTGTCGGCGCCCTGGGCGAAGCGGGTGAGTTCGAGGTGGTAGAAGGCCTGGTTGCCGAGCCAGCGGTCGAGGTAGTGCGCCGTCATCCAGGCGCGCCAGCGCATCTCCAGCAACTGCCGCAGGTAGAAGCGGTAGACCGCGATGATGATGAAGCCGAAGGCGAGGTAGGTGAAGCGCCCGAGCTCGCGCCAGAACGTGACCTGGTCCTTGTTCTGCAGCGCGTCGTAGAACACGCGGTTCCACTCGTTGAGCAGGACCAACATGTACACGCCGGCCAGGTTGAGCGCGATGATGGCCGCGAGCAGGCCGCGCGCCTTCCACTTTTCTTCGGAGTTGAAGTAGGGCAGGGCGAGTGCCACCACCTTGCGTGTGAAGCGGCGGAACTGGGCCCATTTGCCGGGTTCGGACATGCGGTTCTCCGGGTGAAGACGGGTGTTGAGCAGGGGTGGATGCTAGTCGGTCTGCGCTTGGGCGGTGGCGGTGTGCCGGCCGAAGGGCGTGAAGGTGGAGCCGCGGCTGGGCGCGGAGTTCAACGACCCGGCGCCTCAAGGCTGGCCGGCGCGCTCGAGGTCCGTCATGTCAAACGACATCAGCGCCAGGGCCAGGGGCCGTGGGTCCCCGTCGCCGGCCGGCTGGGCGGGGGTGTCGGTCAGCAGCTGCACGGTGGTCCTGGGGGCGGTGAGCAAGTGCTCGAACACCAGTGCCTGAGGGCCTCCGGGCACCAGCCGCGCGCTGGCCACGGTCGTGCCGTCGATGACCACCCGAACGCCGCGCGGCACCAGCGTCCGCAGGCCCAGCGCCACGCGCACCCGCTGTGGCAGCGTGGCGGTCTGGCTCAGGGTCAGCTGTGCGTCGCCGCCCGTCCAGGCCCAGCGCGTCCCGTCCCCGTGTTCCCAGCCGTGAAAACCCTTGCCCAGCAGGGGGGGCAGGCGCGGCGGGGGCGTGGTCGGCGCGCCCGTGGCCTGCAGCGCGTAGAAGGCCAGCGAGCCGTCGTCGCTCGCCAGCGTCAGGTGAAGCCCGTGGGCGCGCCATTCGCGCTCCTGCCCCGCGCCGTGGTCGGGCGTCGCGCGCCGGTCCAGCCAGAGGCCGTTGAAACCGCTGGCCGCCGCCAGCTGCAGCAGCTCGGCCGTGGGTTGTTGCGCCAGCGTGCGGTGCCAGAGGTCGCCTTCGCGCCCACGCGCGCCGCCGTGGCTCCAGCGCAGGCGCTGGCTGTGCAGAAAGCCGCGCAGCTGTGAATAGCTGCCTTCCTTGTGCAAGGGGGGCGCTTCCGGAAACGGCACATAAGGCAGCTGCAGGACGCCCGATCCGGGCGGCAGCGCCTGTTCGATGCGCTGGACGAAGGCGCGGTCGCTGGCGTGCTGCGCGCCGATCCGCTCCGATGAGGGCCGCGGATGGGCGGGCACCTGGTCCCACAGGCCGATCAGCAGCAGCAGCGTGGCCACGCTCACCAGCGCGCCGGGCCGAACCCTCGCGGGCACCGTCTGCACCCCTCGCTGCACCAGCAGCAGCAGCGCCGCGATCGAGAAAAAGGCGATCACCACGCTGATCCGGTTGAGCGCGCGGAACTGCGGCTCGACCACGAGCGCGATCAGGGCGCCGCCGCCGCCGGCGATGGCCAGCAGCAGGGCCACCGCGCTGGCGCGGGCGGCCACGCCGAACGACGGCGGGGTGTGCAGGCTCCGGTGCCCCGACAGCAGGGCCAGCAGCAGGCACAACAACCCGGCGCTGCCCAGCAGGCCCAGCGTCGAGGTCTGGTTTTCGTTGACGAACGTGGCGCCGGCTTCGTAGGCGCGGGTCCAGCCCGCCAGGGTGGGCGAGCGGTGCTGGTTCGAGGGCAGGACCAGCTGCAGCGGGCGCAGCGCATACACCTCGACCTCGTGCATCGACCTGGCCGCGACCTCGGTGTTGCGACCCTCGGTGTGCCGGTGCCACAGCGACGGGGCGAGGTTGATCAGCACCAGGCTGCCCACCAGCGCGCAGACCAGAGCACCACTGACCAGGGGTTTCCAGGCGCGGCGGCGCAGGCTTTCGAGCAGACCCGCCGCGAAGACGAGGCACAGCCCGAAGAAGGCGTAGTAGATGCTGGTGGAGGCCAGCACGGCGCAGGCGAGCCAGACCGTCCAGCGCCCGGCGCCCAGGCGCCCCGCTTCGTGGAACGGCGGGCGCTCGCCCGACACCCGCAGCACCAGCCAGGCGGCGATGGGCACCGCGTAGTAGCTGGCGAGGAACAGGTGTTCGAGCCGGATGAAGTGGAACGGCAGGCAGGTGAACAGCAGCGCGCCCGCCACGGCCAGGGGCCACGACAGGCCGAAGCCCCGTCGCAACACGGCCAGCGCGCTCAGCGCCACGAAGTGGAAGCCCAGGCCGAAGAACAGGTTGTGGACCAACGCGATGTTCTGTGTGAAGAGGCCGGCGAACCGGTAGAAGGCCAGGTGCAGCACCTCGGGTTTGGCGAAGTCCAGGAAGTTGGCCCCGAACGGCGCCCCCAGTTGCGGGTGGCTGGCGTACCAGCCCGTCTGCAACACCGTCTTGATGACGAACAGGCTCCACAGGCCGTCGGCGGTGTAGGTCAGGGGCAGGGCCAGCCAGTCGGTCAGCGGCCGGTACAGCCAGGCCAGCACGGCGGTGCAGATGGCCAGCGTGGCCACCACGGCGAAGGTGGTGCGAACCACCGGCGACCGAATAAGGCCTGAGCTGGTCATGGCGCGAGGTTGACCCGGTCCGCCACGGGCGCGTCGGTGAGTGGCGTTGGCAGCTTGTCGTGGGCCAGGGCGCGCCGGCAGGCCCAGGCACAGCGCAGGCTGCGCAACGCGGCCTTCATGCGCCCCATGGCCGAATAGGCCGAGGTGCCGACCGGGCGAGGCTGGCGCCTGACGGGCACGCCACACCAGCCCGGCGAAAACGCCCGCGCCATCACCACGACCTGGGGGTGTTCGAGGCCGGCGCGGACCATGCGCTCCCGGACCGCCTGGGGCATCACCAGGTAGGTGCCCACGTCCGCCGGCATGCGCAGCAGCCAGCCCAGCACGGTCTTGAACAGGCGCGAGGTCAACATCCGCCCGAGGCCCTGGTACACGCCCTGGCGCCGCGCGAACGCCGTGTGGCCCGTGCGCTGGCAGGCCGCGATCAGCTCGGGCAGCAACTCGGGTGGGTCCTGCAGGTCGGCGTCCATGACCGCGACCCACCGCGCATGGACCTGCGCCATGCCCGCGAGCAGGGCGCGGTGCTGTCCCTGGTTGCTGGCGAGCAGGAGCCCCGCGATGCGCGGGTCTTGCCGGGCCAGTGCCTGCACCACCGGCCACGCATCGTCGGGGCTGGCATCGACCACGAACAGCAACCGGTGGCGCCAGCCGGTCGGCCCCAGGGCCTGCGCGACGCGCTGGGCCAGCTCGGGCAGGGTGGGCGCGTTGCGGTAGACCGGCACCACCACGACCACATCGCAGTCGGGCGCCGGTGGCGTGGCCGGGGTCGGGTACTGCATCACACCGCCTCGGGGCGCTGGTCGTCCGGGTCCGACCAGGCGCTGGGGTGCCGCGCGTGCCACGCGGCGGTCTGGCGCAAGCCGTCCGCCAGGCTGTACCGGGGCACCCAGCCGAGCCGGGCTTGCGCCAGCGAGCGGTCGGCGAAACGGTGCTCGGCGTCGGTGGCGCGGGGCGGGAGTTCGCCGGCCGACCGCCGGACGCTGCGGCCCAGCACCGACTCGACGCACGCGACCAGGGCCTCGTTGCTGGTCTCGACGCCGCTGCCGATGTTGAACACGTCGCCGGGCGCCGCCTTGTCCGCGGCCAGCAACAGCGCTTCGCAGACGTCGTGCACGTGGACCCAGTCGCGGCGGATGCCGCCGGCGGTCATGGGCATGGTGTCGCCCGAGAGCGCCGCGCGGATGGCGGTGGGCGCCAGCCGGTGGGCCGACTCCCAGGGGCCGTAGACATGGAAGAGGCGCAGCACCGACACGGGCGCGCCGCCTTCGGCCGCCGCCTGCCGGTACAGCACGGCCGCGGCGGCCTTGGTGGCGCCGTGCCAGGTCAGCGGGGCGATGGGGGCGGTTTCCTTCAGGGCCGTGTCGGACGGCGCGTATTCCAGCGAACTGCCGGCCACCACCAGCCGTTCCACCGCGTGGCGGCGCACGCAGCCCAGCAAGGCCTGGGCGCCCAGCACGTTCACGCGCAGCATCTCGTCGCGCGCCGCCGCGTCGTGGCCACGCGGCACGGCGAGGTGGAACACGAACTCGGGCCGCACCCGGGCGAACACCTGCTCCAGCGCGTCGGCGTTGCCCACGTCGACGTCGTGCCGGGTGAGCGCCTCGCCCAGCCCGGCCAGCCGCCAGGCCTGGCCGCCCGGGCGGACGGTGGCGTCGACCCGGCCACCGGCCGTGAGCAGGGCCCGGATCAGGTTGGCGCCAATGGCCCCGGCCCCGCCGGTGACCAGCAGCCGCCGGCCCCGGAAGCGCGACGCCAGCGCGTGCAGCGGTTCAGCGTCCATCACCGCCACACACCTCGCGCAGCAGCTGCTCCAGCGCACGGCGGTCGCGGGCCACCTCGGCGGCGCTGCGCTGGTGGCACTGCTGCCAGAACGCCTGAACGTCGTCGACCAGCCGCGCCGCGCCCACGCGCTGCACGTCGCGCCGGAACGAGCGGCGCATGAAGGAAAACTGGCAGTCCAGCCGGGCCATTTCTTCGACCAGCCGCGCGCAGGGCACCGGCGTGCCACCGTCGATCGCGGTCACGCCGCCAAACCCGAAGGTCGTGCCGCCGAAGGCCTCGCGGGCGCGCTCGACCGAGCCGTCGAGCACGGCGCGAAAGATCGAACCGCCGCCCCGGCTGATGGAGAAGTCGTTGAGGCCGAAGTACACGCGGTCCAGCGGCAGCTCGGCCAGGCTGTCCACGCAGGCAAGCGCTTTGACGGTTTCGACCAGGATGCCCACCGGGCAACGCCCGTTCACCGCGCGCAGGAAACGCTCCACCTCGTGCGGTGCGGTGACCATGGGCAGAAAGAGTCCCTGAGCCCCCGCGGCCAGCGCGGTGTCCACCTCGTCGGGCATCTCGGGCCGGTCGCGGTTGATGCGGCACCACGCCGTGGCCCCGGGCAGGCGCGCCACCTCGGCCAGCTCGGCCGTTCCCTGCGGCGCGACCTCGGTGTCGAAACCGTTCTGCCGCTCGACCTTGCCCACGTGCTCCCAGTCGACGATGAACCGCCGCACACCGGAGGCCATCACGGCCTTGGCGCTCGGGGCGTTGGTCTCGAAGAGCATCAGCTCCATATCGGCGTGGACGGCGCTCACCGCGGTGCCTCCGCCCGGGCCCAGACGAAGAGCGACGACCCGAACGGCAGGGACAGCCCGCCCAGCCGGTCCACCTCGAAGCGGTTGACCGCGCCCAGCCAGCGGTCCAGCGTGGGCGAGGGCCGGCGCTCGGTCTGTTGCGCCGAGCGCCCCGGCCAGTGGCGGCTGGCGTACACCAGCGGGAACAGCAGGCACTGGAAGTGGGTGTGGCCCACGGTGCGCCAGCCGTTGCGCGCCAGCTCCAGTTGCATCTGGCGCCAGCGGTAGCGGCAGCGGTGACCGGCCCGCACGTCCATCTCGCTCCACAGCGAGGGAAAGGCGGGCGCGGACAGCAGCAGGTCGGCACCGGGCCGGGCCAGGCGGCGGGCTTCGGCGAGGAAGGCGTCGCCGTCCACGTGTTCGATCACGTCGAACGCGGTCAGCAGGTCGTGGCGGCCGGGGCCGAGCCGGGTGTCGGTCACGTCGCCCTGCACGAGCACCGCCTTGCTGGAGGCGGCCTGGGCCTGCTGAAGCAGGCGGCGGTGGCCGTCGACCGCCGTCACCTCGGTCGCCCGCGCTTCGAGCAGCGGCAGGCTGAGCCCCGCGCCACAACCCAGCTCCAGCGCGAGCTGCCAGGGCGATGTCCGGCGCCGGGCCAGGCGTTGCAGCAGGCGCTCCACCAGGCGGTTGCGTTCGCGCACCCAGAAATGGTCCTGCGTGACGAGGTCGGACAGGCGGTCCGCCGCTTCGGTGTCGAAGCCGTCGGGCGCGCTGTCGTCTTCGGCCAGCCACAGGCGCGGCAGCGGGGACGGTCGCAGCCCGCAGGTGGGGCAGGCCACCCGCCCGCCGCCGGTGCTGCACGGCTGAAGGCAGCGGGGGCAGGGTGGCGCGGCGGCGGCGTTCACGCGGGCAGCTGGGCGCTGAAGAGCTGGAAGGCGTTCGGGAACGGCACCCAGGCCTGCCGGTCCAGCCACCGCTCCACGCGGTCGCCCAGCGGGCGGTTTTTCAGGACCGGTGGAAAGTAGCCGTAGCCCTGTGCGCGGGTCCGGGTGAAGCCGGCCCGCTCCAGCGCCGGCAGGATCTTGCCGGGGCGCATGGACGTGAGCGAGGGTTCACCGGCAAAGCGCATGCCGGGGGTGAAGAAGATCTGGGCGTAGTACAGCGGGTTCCAGGCGACCGGTTCGCAGAACGCGACGGTGGCGCCCGGCTTCAGCACCTTGGCCAGCCCGGCGAACACCGCGTCGAAATCCATGAGGTGGTGCAGCACGAAAAAGCCCATGGCGTGGTCGAAGGGCTCGCTGATGTGGTCGCCGACGGTCGCGATGTCGCAGCACAGCGTTTCGATCTGGTGGTCGGACGCGGTCTCCAGCTGCTCCAGCAGCACCGGCGACAGGTCGTTGGCCACGATGTCCCAGCCCCGCCCGGCCATCAGCAACGTGAACTTGCCCGGGCCGGCCCCCACCTCCAGCACCCGTTGGCCGGGCAACACCGGCAGGGCCGACAGCATGCGCTGCACATGGGCGTTGACGTAGGTCGTGGCGCCCAGGGCCAGCCGGGCCCGCACCACGGTGTCGAAGTAGGTGCGCTGGTACTGGTTGTGTGCGATGCGGTCGGGGGTGTCCATGGGGCTGCGCACTCCTGCGTTGGGGGTCTGTAACAACGGGTTCAGTATAGGGTTCGACGGCTTCGCCGCCGCCCTTTTGGGCCGTGCTATCGGTTGGAAATGCCGCTCGCCACATGACCGGCCGGCACGTGCAGCGAGGCCGACTCGATGTGCCCGGTCTGGTCGTCGAAGAAGAAGTCGGGCTCGAACTCGCGCAGGAACTCGCCCTTGGGCAGGCCGCCGAGGAACATGGCCTCGTCCACCTCGATGTTCCAGTCCATCAGCGTGCGGATGGCGCGCTCGTGCGCCGGGGCGCTGCGTGCGGTGACCAGTGCGGTGCGCACGTGTATGGCGCTCGTGCCCTCAGCCTGCAGGCGGTGCAGCGCTTCGAGCAGCGGCTTGAACGGCCCACCGGCCAGGGGCTGGCCGGCGTGGCTGGCTTCGTGGGCCTGGAACGCCGAGAGGCCTTCGCTCTGGTACACGCGCTCGGCCTCGTCGGAGAACAGCACCGCGTCGCCGTCGAAGGCGATGCGCACCTCGTTCGGGTGCGCGTCGCTCGCGTGCACCGACAACGGGTACACCTGCGCGGCGGGCACACCCGCGTCGAGCGCGGCGCGCACGTCGGCCAGGTGGGTCGAGAGGAAGAGGTTGGCGCGCAGCGGGCGCAGGTAACGCCAGGGCGGCTGGCCGCGCGTGAAGCTGCCGCGCTGGATCGGGAGGCCGTAGTGCTGCGCCGAGCGGAACACGCGCATGCCCGAGACCGGGTCGTTGCGCGAGAGGATCACGACCTCCACCCGCTGCGTGGTGGCGTCGTTGAACGCCAGCAGTTTTTTCACCAGCGAAAACGCCACCCCCGGCATCGCCGGCACCTCCAGCCTGTCCAGCTGCAGCTTCATGTAGGCGCGGTCGTCCCCGGTTTCAAACAGGCGGTTCTCTTCTTCAAAGTCGAACAGCGCCCGCGAAGAAATCGCAACAACAAGCTGGCCATCAAGCGTCACAGGCATGGGGAAGAGTCTCCGCGAACAAACAAGAGAAGCGCGAAGCGTAGCCCAATTGCGAGGCAGCGGAAGGGGAGCAGGGGAGTCCGTCCCACCGGGAACGCGGCGGAACCGGCTTTGCCGGGCCGCTCGTGTTGCCCCCTGGGGGGTGACGCGCCCTTAGGCGCGGCGCGGGGGGGTCACTTCACCAGCTGGTTCAGCTGGATGATCGGCATCAGCACCGCCAGCACGATCAGCATCACCACAGCGCCCATGACCACGATCAGCAGCGGCTCCAGGATGGTGGCCAGGTGCATGGCGCGGCGCTGCACTTCGGCACCGAGCTGGTTGGCCGCGCGCTGCAGCATCACGGGCAGCTGGCCGGTCTGCTCGCCCAGCCGGGCGAACATGGCGACCAGTGGCGGGAAACGCTTCTTGCTCGCGAGCGCCGAGGCCAACGGCGCGCCCTCGCGCACGAGCACCAGCGCGTCCAGCGCGTCGGCGCGCATGGCCTGGTTGCTCAGGGTTTCGGCGGCGGTCTGCAGCGCGCGCAGGATGGGCACGCCGGCCGAGGCCAGCATGGCCAGCGTGGCGGCGAAACGCGCCGCGTTGTAGCCGCGCGCCAGCCGCCCCACCAGCGGCAGGCGCAGCCAGGCCGCGTCCATGCGCTGGCGCAGCGCCGGCTGCTTGCGCGCCATCGCCAGCGCGAAGCCCCCGAGCACCAGCAGGCCCAGCATCAACCAGCCGTAGCTGCGCACGAAGTCGCTGATGGCCAGCATGGCCACGGTGAGGAAGGGCAGGGCGCGCTTGCTGCCCGCGAACACGCCCGCGACCTGCGGCACCACGTAGCTCACGAGGAACACCACGATCACGATGGCGACCAGGGTCACGATGGCCGGGTAGAGCGATGCGCCGATCAGCTTGCTCTTGAGCGCCTCGCGCGTCTCCAGATCGTCGGCCAGGCGCTCCAGCACGCTGCCGAGCTGGCCGCTCTGCTCGCCGGCCGCGATCACGCCGGTGTAGATGGCGGAGAACTCGCGCGGGTGCTGGCCGAGCGCGCGTGCGAACGGCGCGCCGGCGTTGACCTCGGCGCGCAGCGAGGCCACGAGACGGCGTTCTTCGTCTTTTTCCGCTTCTTCGGACAGCGCCGAGAGCGCGCGCTCCAGCGGCAGGCCCGCCGCCACCAGGCCGGCGATCTGGCGCGTCCAGACCGCGAGGCCGGTGGCGTTGAACACGCGGCCGCCCCAGAGCGTGGTGTTCAGCCCCTTGCCCTTGCCGTCGGCACCGACGTTCACCGCCGGCTCCACCGACAGTGGCACCAGCGCACGCGCGCGCAGCAGCCCGCGCGCGGCCTTGGCCGTGTCGGCGTCGATCAGGCCCTTTTGCGTGGCGCCCTGGGCGTCGATGGCTTCGAAGGAATAGGCGGGCATAGAGGTGTCTCAGGCGCGAAGTGGCCCCACCCGGGAGCACCGTGGAACCGGCTTCGCCGGGCCACTGGTGCTGCCCCCTGGGGGGTAGCGGCGAAGCCGATGCGGGGGGGGCATCAATCCCTCGTCACGCTCAGAACTTCCGCTTCCGAGGTGATGCCCTCGGCGATCAACCGCTGCCCGTCCGCGCGCATCGAGCGCAGGCCCTGCGCGGTCGCGGCCGCGATCAGCTCGCTCTCGGCCGCGCGGTTGTGCACCAGGGCGCGGATGGCGTCGTCGGTGACCAGCAACTCGTAGATGCCCGTGCGGCCCTTGTAGCCGGTCTGGTTGCAGTGCGCGCAACCCACGGGTTGCCAGCGGCCTTCGCTGTCCTGGCGCTTGCACAAGGGGCAGAGCTTGCGCACCAGGCGCTGCGCGAGCACGCCCAGCAGCGAGCTGGAGAGCAGGAAGGGCTCGACGCCCATGTCGGTCAGGCGGGTCACGGCGCTGGGCGCGTCGTTGGTGTGCAGGGTGGCGAGCACCAGGTGGCCGGTGAGCGAGGCCTGGATCGCGATCTGCGCGGTTTCAAAATCGCGGATCTCGCCGATCATGATCACGTCCGGGTCCTGGCGCAGGATGGCGCGCAAAGCCTTGGCGAAGTCGAGGTCGATCTTGGCGTTGACCTGGGTCTGGCCGACGCCGGGCAGCTCGTACTCGATCGGGTCTTCGACCGTCATGATGTTCTGCTGGCTCGCGTCCAGGCGCTGCAGCGCGGCGTAGAGCGTGGTCGTCTTGCCCGAGCCGGTGGGGCCGGTCACGAGGATGATGCCGTGCGGCTGGTGCACCAGCTTCTCGAAGCGCCCGAGCACATCGCCCTGCATGCCGACGGCCTCCAGCGTCAGGCGGCTCTCGCTCTTGTCCAGCAGGCGCAGCACGGCGCGTTCGCCGTGGGCGCTGGGCAGGGTGGAGACGCGCACATCGACCGCGCGCGTGCCGATGCGCAGGCTGATGCGGCCGTCCTGCGGCAGGCGTTTTTCGGAGATGTCCAGCTCGGCCATGATCTTCAGGCGCGAGATCAGCGCGGCGTGCAGGGCCCGGTTGGGTTGCACCACCTCGCGCAGCGTGCCGTCCACCCGGAAGCGCACGCTCGAATGCCGCTCGTACGGCTCGATGTGGATGTCGCTCGCGCCGTCGCGCGCGGCCTGCGTGAGCAGGGCGTTGAGCATGCGGATGATGGGCGCGTCGTCGGCGGTTTCCAGCAGGTCTTCGATCGCCGGCAGGTCCTGCATCATGCGGCTCAGGTCGGCGTCGCTCTGCACCTCGCTGACCACGGCGGCGGCGCTCGATTCACCCTGTGCGTAGGCCGCGCTGATGCGCTGGGTCAGCACCTCGCCGGGTTCCCACTGCATGTCGCTCACGTCGTGGCAGCGCAGGATTTCGCTCAGGGCCGAGAGGCGGCGGGTCTGAGCGGCCTCGTCGGCCGCGGCCGTGCTGCTGCCGTGCAGGGTCAGGCGCCCGGCGTCGTCTTCCAGCAGCCAGAGGTGCTCGCGCGCGAAGGCATAGGGCAGCGGGTGCTTCATGGGTGTCGGGTCATTGCGACGGTGCCAGGGGCGCCAGCGGCGTGGCCTGAACGCCTGGGGCCGGGATCTCGGGCGCGCGCTCCGGCGGCATCACCGGTCCGTTGTTGACCCTCAGCGCGCCGCTGGGGTCGGGCTGCGCCTCTTTCTGTATCGAACGCATCAGCTCGTAGCGGTCGAGCGAGAAGTTGCTGGTGGCGCGCGCGTCGCGCAGCACCACCGGGCGCAGGAACACCATGAGGTTGGTTTTCTTGCGGTTGCGGCTTTCGCTCTTGAACAGGTTGCCAAACAAGGGAATGTCGCCCAGGCCCGGGACCTTGGACTGGTTGCCCGCGTACTCATCCTGCAGCAGGCCGCCGAGCACGACGACAGCGCCGTCGTCCACCAGCACGGTCGATTCGATGGTGCGCTTGTTGGTGATCAGGCCGGTGGTCGAGTTCAGCGACGAGGCCTGCACGCTGCTGACCTCCTGGAAGATCACCATCTTGATGGTGCCGTTCTCGCTGATCTGAGGCTTCACGCGCAAGGTCAGGCCCACGTCCTTGCGTTCGATGGTCTGGAACGGATTGACCGAGCCGTTGGCCGAAGATCCGGTGCCGGTGTTGGTGAACTGGCCGGTGACGAAGGGCACGTTCTGGCCGATCACGATCTTGGCCTCTTCGTTGTCCAGCGTCAGCAGGTTGGGGGTGGAGAGGATGTTGCCGTCGCCGTTTTCCTGCAGGAAACGCGCGAGGAAGCCCAGCAGGTACACGCCGTTGCGCCGCGACGCCATGCCCAGGTTGAGGCCGGTGCCCGGCGCGGTGATGTCGGACACGCTGCCCTGCGCGATGGGCAGCAGGTTGGTCAGGATGTTGTTGCCGCCGGTGCCAAAGTTGGTGCCCAGCAGGCCCACCGTGTTCTCGCCGAGGTTGCCCAGCGGGCCTTGCCACTGGATGCCGAACTCCGCCGCCTTGTCGGCGTTGACCTCGGCGATCAGGCTTTCCACGTACACCTGCGCGCGACGCGAGTCGAGCTGGTCGATCACGGCGCGCAGCTGGCGGTACTGCGGCTCGGGCGCGGTGATGATGAGGGCGTTGGTCGCCGGGTCGGCCTGGATCTGGCCGCCGGTCGAAGGTGCGGCGCTGCCGCTCACCGGCGCGGTGGCGGGGTTGGACGTGGTCGTGGTGGTGGCGGCCCCACTGGCGCTGCGCACCGTGGTGCTGCCCGACGATCCGGCGCTCGCGCCACCGCCGCCTTCGCCGGCCATGGCCGCGCGCAGCGTGGTGGCGAGCGCGGTGGCGTCGGCGTTCTTCAGGTAGACGACGTGGATGTTGCCCGCCGCGTTGGTGGCGCTGGGGCGGTCCAGCTGGGCCACGAGCGAACGTGCCAGGGCCAGCCGCGCCGGGTTGGCCGCGCGCAGGATCAGGCTGTTGCTGCGCGGCTCGGCCACCAGCGTGGTCTTGTACGACGGATCGCCGGCCTGGCCGGGGGCGGCGCTCGAGCCCGCCGGTTCGATCAGGCGCAGCACCAGTGGCGCGAGATCGACGGCGATGGCGTGTTGCAGCGGAATGATCTCGACGTCGGTGGCGCCCGAGACGTCCAGCGCCGTGATGATGCGGCCGATGCGCTGCAGGTTGTCGGCGTAGTCGGTGATGACCAGCGAGTTGTTGCCGGGGTTGACGTTGATGGTGTTGTTGGGCCCGATCAGGGGGCGCAGCACCGGCACCAGGTTGTTGGCCGACTCGTGGTTGAGCCGGAAGATCTGGGTCACGATCTGGTTGGACGACGCGAGTTGGCTCACCGGGCCGGCGTTCACCGGGTTGCCCTGGAGCTTGGCGTCGGCCTCGGGCACGATCTTGTAGATGCCGCCGGTGTCCACCAGCGTGAAGCCCTGCAGGCGCAGCGCGGCACCGAACTGGTTGAGCGCGACGGCGGGCGGCACCGGTTTGTCGGTCGCGAGGTTCATGGTGCCCTTGACACGTGGATCGACAACCACGTTGCGCCCGGTGATGGTGGCCATGGTGCGGGCCACGGCTTCGATCTCCGCGCCCACGAAATTGAGCACCACCGGCTCGGCGTTGCGCCGCTGCTGGGCCTGCGTCAGGGGCGCGGCCAGCGGGCCGAGCACGAGGCCCATGGCCAGTGCGAGCGCGGCGGGAGAGAAGGTCGGTTTCATGTTTTGATCCTATCGCGAAGTCCGGCGCGCAAACTTATCCGAACGTAAGCAGCGAGCGCACGCCTTCGCGCCGCCCGATGATGCTGAGCAGGTTGGCCAGCGCGGTCTCGTTGCCGGGCGCGGCCTGCGCGTCGCCGCGAAAGCGCAGCCGGCCACCCACCCACTGGCCGTTGCCTTGAAGTTGCAGGCCGCCGCTGAGCGTGGTGAGCGCGAGGGTGGCCTGGTCGCCTTCGGGTCTGGCCCGCAGTTCGACGCGGTAGCTGCCCAGCGGGCGCAGCGTGGACACGCGGGTGGCGAGGTCGCGCGCTTCGATCACGAGCAGCCCTTTCAGTTGAGGGCGCCCGCTGTGCCAGGCCACCGTGAAGCCGGGCGACTGGAACAGCAACTGGCCGTCCAGGCGCAGGGTGTTCCAGGGTGTGCCCAGCCCGACCAGCAACGCGGCGGGCCAGCGGCTGCTGAAGGCGGAGAACACCAGGTCGGCGTTGCCCAGGCCCGGGCGCACCGTGATGCCGATGGGTTGCTCGGTGCAGCAGGGTGAACTCAGTCGGGCCTTCAAGACCGGCCCTTGTTGCCAGCCCGGCATCAGCGTCCAGCGCACGCCTTGCGGCAGCGCGGTCTGGCCCCGGCTGCCCTCGCCGCCGCTGAGCAGCAGGTCGCCCCGACCGTTCCACACCGTGCCTCGGGCATTGACCAGTTGCACCCGGCCGCCGGTGGCGCTGTCCAGCGTCGTGCCCAGCCAGCGCGCGGGCGCAAAGACCAGCAAAGCGATCAGCAGACCCAGGCCAGCGCCCAGCCAGGCCCAGCGGACGGTGTGGGGGTGTGCCATCAGTTGCCGGTTCCCAGACCGGGGCCGGCCAGCACGATCTGGCCCGTCCAGCCGTCGGGGTTGCCGCCGCGCTGCATCTGCGCCTGCACCGGCAGCAGCCGGGCGTTGACGCGCACCTGGTGGAGCCACTGCGCCAGGGCGCGCGGGGGTGTGCTGCGCAGGGTCACCGTGGCACGGTCGCCCTGCAGCGCCATCTGCGCGCTGGCACCGAGCGCGCGGGTCGCGTCTTCGAGTGCGCGCAAAGCCGCGTCGCGGCCGGGCGGCGGGGTGGCGTTCTGCTTGCGCAGCACCTCGGCGCTGGCGGCCAGGTTTTGCATCTGGCTCAGTGCCTGGTCGAGCTGGGCCTGCTTCGCAGGGGCTTGCTGCAAGGTCTTGAGCGCGGGCGCCAGGCCCACCCACCACAAGAGACCCAGCCCCACGACCCAGGCGGCGATGTGCACCGCGCGTTGCTCGCGGGGCGACATGGCCTGCAGCGTGGTGCCGAGGCGCTGACTGAGGCGGGTCAGGGCGGAGGCTTTCTGGGTTGGATCGGGTGCGGCCATCAGGGGGCTTTCGGTCGGATGCGCAGCGAGCCGCCTTCGACGCTGGCCGCCCAGCCGCGTTCGTTGAGCGCTTGCTGCAGAGACTGGAGTTGGGGCTCGGGGACGTTCCAGGCGCCCAGCCGGGCATCACCGGCGGAGAAGTCGAGTGCGGTGGGCGCGGCGTTGGGCGCGGCCGCCGCGATCGCCGCCAGCATGGCCTCCAGATCGCTGGTGGAGAGGGTGCCGCTGGCCTGCTGCAGGCGGGCGAGCCCGCGCCGCATCTGCAGTGGTGCGTCCATCACCAGGTTTTCACCGGGGAAGGTCTCTCGCAGGGCCTGTGTCATGGCGGCTTGCTTGGCGGCCATGGCACTGCGCTCCATCCAGGCCATGGCGTTGAGGCCGCCCATCAGCGACAGCAGCAGTGCCGCGAGCCCCCAGCGCGCGGGACGCCAGGCCGGGGCGCTGCGGAACTGGCGCAGCGACTGGCGCAGGCGCTGGTTGCGGCGTGCGCCGCTGGAGAGGCTGAGATCGAACTGCGCCAGGTTCCAGTCGGACTGGGCGCAGCGCAGCAACCAGGCCGGCGGGGGCATCAGGTCGAAGCGCTGGTTGCACGCCTGTTCGGCCAGCGCGGTGATCGAGGGGTCGGCCAACCAGCGTGTGGTGGCCGGATCGGAGGCGGTCGGCAGGTGACCGTGGGTGTTGCTGGCCGCGGGTCCGAGGTCCCCGAAGGTTGAATCGCCGAAGGTGCTGGATGGGCCGAACGTGCTGGTGCTGCTTTCACGCAGCGGGACGCTGCGCACGCCCAGCGGGTTGGCCGTGGACAGCCAGACGCCGTCGCCTTCGTCGTGGGCCCAGTGCACGGTTTCGCTGCGGTCGCCGCCTGCCGCCGAGGTGGGCCAGAGGGAGGGCACGATGCGCGACACCGGGCGACCCGCTGCCTCAAGCACCTGCAACCAGGACTTCAGCCAGGCCTTGTGACAGGCCGCCACCCAGAGCGTCTGCCCGGGACGGCTGCCCGGCTCCAGCGCAAAGTGCAGGTCGGACGGGTCGTTCAGCAGCCGGTCCTCCAGCACGCCGTCCAGCGCGGCCCTCAGCCGCGCCGCAGCCACTTTGGGCAGCGTCACACGGTGCCAGGACACGGTGCGCGGCGGCAGCACCAGCACCACATCGTCGTCCGCCGGCAACAGGGCGGCGGCGCAACTCCCGTGGTCGCCCTGCTGCTGGCCGTTGGGCGAGCGGACCCAGTCCAGCACCGAGGTCGGGCTGGCGGCGGCGGTGGTGAATTCGGTCGGGGTGAGGATCAGCACGTCGGGAAGCGGCGGCAGCGCGCGGGGCACGCTGGACAGCCTTTCATTCTAGTGAGATACCACCCGGCGGGCGAATCGCGCCGGGTCAAGGTGCTGCCACCCGTTCGCGCCACTGCACCAGGGTGGTCATGCCGTTGCGCTGGATCAGCGAGTGCTCTTCGATCAGGGTGTCGTCCAGGCGCAGCCGCACACGCGCCTCGAAGAACCGGCTGCGCACGTCGTGATGGGCAACGGTCACCGTTTCGGTGGTGGCGCCCGGGATGCGGGCCACGGCGTCTTCCAGCTTCGTGAACGGGTTGCTGGCGCGGCTGGTGAGCACCTGCTGGGCCATCGCCAGGTCCAGACCCGGCACGCTCGCGCTCAGGGCCTCGGCGCTCGCGGTGTTGAGGTTGAGCCGGGTGCTCTCGGGCAGGACCGTGACGTGTTTCTCCAGGGCCGTGAGGCTGGCCTGGCTCAGGCCCAGCCAGCTCAACTGGGCGTAGCGCTTCGGCACCAGGGGGGAGGAGGACGGTTTGGGATCGTCGAGCGCACGTTCGGTGGTGCGCAGCAGGTTGGCGGCCGCAGCGGTCAGCTCGGCGGGTGGCAGGTCGAGCAGCTCGTACAGCCGGGTGAACGTGGCCACATCCGGCGCCGACAACTCCGCCTTGGCCTGCGGTCCGGTGCCGGTGATCCTGATCAGGTTGCGGAAGTTCAGGCGCGACTGCTGGTCGATCATTTCGCCCGACAGAAAGGCCGGCATCAGTTCTTCGGCGCTGTTGTTCTTGTCGGCCGCCAGAAAGCTGGAGAGGCGGGCTTCTTCCAGGGGCGTCGCCCAGGGTTCGCCCAGGTGGTCGGCTGCGCCGGTGTTCTGGTTGCTGCGCGCGTCTTCACGCAGGATCAGGCGCGCCCAGTCCAGCGCACCGACAAGGATCCAGCTCGCCTGCAGGCGCTGCCGTTCGGCCGCTTCCACCTCGGCCGAACGCCATTGCTGCCACAGCGCCGCCGAGGCCAGCGTGGCCACGAGCGCGACGGTGAGCATGGCGAGGAGGAGGGCTGCGCCCTGTTGACGCCCCCCCGCGCCGCTGCGCGTCGCCCCCCCAGGGGGGCGGCACTGGCCGTCCGGCAAAGCCGGCCCGGCGGTGCCCTGGAGGGCCTTCCCCTCGTTCGTGGGGCCTATGCGCTTGGCGCTCTTTTGGGGGCTCATGCCGCAAACCCCTCGGCGTCAATCGATCCGCAGCGCGCGAAGTTACTCAGCCCAAGGGCACCGCCGGGCCGGCTTTGCCGGACGGCCAGTGCCGTCCCCCTTGAGGGGGGTGACGCGAAGCGGCGCGGGGGGTGCTTCATGTCCTCATGTCCTTCCGGCCTGCAGCGTCGGGCGCACCCAGTCGCGCACCAGGATGCCCGAGAGTCCCTGCCCGGGGGTGAGGGTGAGGACCAGGCGCACGCCATTGGGGATGCTGCCCTCCGAGACGGTCAACACGCCCGCGCTTTCATTGCCGACCGAGGACAGCGAATTGCCCCAGGTTTCACCCCGGTGGTAGAAGAGTTGCCACTGGTCGATGCCCGCGAGCGCCACGGCGCTGTCGCGGCCGTCCGCAGCGCCCGACGCGGCCCACTCGGCCGCCCGTTGCCACGCCTCGGCCAGTTCGTTGCGGCGCTGCACCGGGGCCGATTGCCAGCGCATCCATTGCGCGCCGGGCGCGTCGGCGCGGCCCAGACGGCTCCACGCGACCACGCGCACGCCCGCGCTGTTCAGGCCGTTGTCCCCGCTGTCTCTGCGGGTCATGCGCAGCAGCTTGCCGTCGAATTGCAGGGGATTGAGCTCGTCGGTGTTGACCACCGCGTCGAGGTCCGCGTGCCATTGCCCCAGCGCCGCCTGCAGGCGCAGCAGCTCGTCGGCACGCTGCTGGGTCAGGGTCTGGGTGCGGTTCATGCCATCGATGGAGCGCCAGCTGAGGATGGCCAGCATGGACATCACCGCCAGCGCCACCAGCAATTCGATCAGCGTGAACCCCGCCTGGTGGCGGCAGCGTTGCCAGAAGCCGCGTTTCGCCGTCGGGCAGCCCCAAGGCGAAACAGCCCCCTCGGGGGGCAGTGACCCGCGAAGCGGCGGAGCGTGGGGGCCTCGATCTGCCGTCGGGCCGCCCCAAGGCGAAACAGCCCCCTCGGGGGGCAGTGACCCGCGCAGCGGCGGAGCGTGGGGGCCTCGATCTGCCGTAGGGCCGCCCCAAGGCGAAACAGCCCCCTCGGGGGGCAACGACCCGCGCAGCGGCGGAGCGTGGGGGCCCATCAATACCGCCCCATGATGGTGGATAGGCTCAAGAGCCGCACGTCCACCCCCTCGACCCTCGATTCGACCAGCGCGTCCACGCGGCGGAAATTGGGGTTGGGTGTGGGCACCACGGACAGCGTCACCTGCAAGGTGCGCCCGGCCTGCTGGCACTCGCTGGTGCTGTCGCCAACGCCGGGCAGCTGGCGTGTCAGCCGCAGCCGGATCAGCTCGTTTTCGGCGCACAGCTGGGCCAGCCACTGGTCGCTCTGGCGCGCCGCCGCGCGGGTGAGGGCGCCGGTGGCCTGGGAGCCGGCGGCGAGTGCCACGGCCACCACCGCCAGCGCCACCAGGATTTCAATCAGCGTGAAGCCGCGTGAGCCCGGGCGCTGGGTCATGGCGTGAGGGGCGCCGCGACGACCGCAAAGGGCGCGAGGCCATCGGTGGCGAGGGTCAGTCGCCGGTCGCCTTGAATGAGTTCCAGGCGCTGCGCAGCGATCAAGGGTTCGGGTCCGAGCACCAGCCCGTCGGCGCCGGGCGGCTGGGTCACGCGCGCTCGGGTTTCGGTGTTCAGCCAGGTGCGCGGCCGGGCCAGCGAGTCACGCGCCTCGGCGCGGGTGCTGATGCCCTGAAATTCGAAACCCTCATCGTTGGCGAGCCAGCGCACCGGCACACCGCTGCTGCGCGACTGCGCCCGCCCCGACTCCAGCAGCGCGGCCAGGCGAATCGCCTCGCTCTCCAGCTCCTTGGCGCCGGTGTCCCGCAGCGAAAGGCTCACCCCCGCCGTCGCCAGCGCCACGATGGACACGACCACCAGCAGCTCCAGCAAGGTGAAGCCCTGGTCAGCACGCAAGGGATTCATAACCATTCACGATAACCAGACCAGCCGACGGCGCGACGTCAATCAACCCAGCAGATGCCGACGATCCGGCTTTGCCGGTCAAAGGGCATCGTCCCCCTTGGGGGATGCCGCGCAGCGGCGCAGGGGGGCAGCGCGTCCCCGGTCGAAGGGCGCCGTCCCCCCGGGGGGACGCCGCGCAGCGGCGCAGGGGGGAGCCAGTCACTGCCAGCTGCCCACGTCGGCGTCCTTGCCCTCGCCGCCGGGTTGGCCGTCCGCGCCCAGTGACAGCACATCGACTTCGGCGTGCAGACCCGGGTTCAGGTACTGGTAGGGGCGGCTCCAGGGGTCGGCCGGCAGCTTTTCCAGATAGGGCCGCCAGTTCGGCGGCACCGGTGCCGCCGTGGGCTTGGCCACCAGAGCGGTCAGGCCCTGTTCGCCGCTGGGGTAGCGCTGGTTGTCCAGGCGGTACAGCTTGAGCGCCTGCATCAGGTTGTTGACGTCGGTTCTCGCGGCGGTCACGCGCGCGTCATCGGCGCGGTCCAGCACGTTGGGCACGATCAGCGCGGCCAGCACGCCGATGATCACCAGAACGACCATCAGCTCGATCAGCGTGAAGCCGCGCTGGAGGCGCTGGCGCAAACGGACGGTGGAGGAAGGGTTGGATGCCGTGGTGGCAGTGAGGAGGTTCAAATCGGGCTCCCGGAAACACGTTGGACAGGCCAGGGTGGCACTGTGGTCAGACGGACGGAAGACCTGCGACGCAGGGTGAACCGCCAAGACGGTGGATCATAATGCGCCCATGCTGAAGCAGCCCTTTTCCGCGCGACTGAACAACCGCTTTCCATCCCTGGCGGTGCCGGTGCCGGGGCGCGCGTGGCCCGCGCTGGCCGCGGGGGTGCTCTGGCTGGCGGCGGGGGTGTGCACAGGTTCCTGGTTGTTGCAATTGTGGGGTCGCGGGCCGCTGATTCCGGTGGCCGCGATCGCCGGCAACCCCATCCAGGCGGACGCGGCGTCGGTGGCCCGGGCGCTCGGTGCCCCGCCCGAGGCGCAGGCGGCGGCTGCCGTGGCGCCGCCCGCGTCGTCCCGTTTTCGCCTGATCGGTCTGGTGAGCCAGCCGGGGCAACGAGGCGCGGCGCTGATCGCCGTGGACGGGCAGCCACCACGCCCCATCACGATCGGTTCCGTCGTCGAGGGCGAGCTCGTCCTGTTGTCCGTCGGACGGCGCGTGGCCCGGCTCGGGTCGGCAAGCGGGGGTGCCGAGTCGTTGGAACTGAGCCTGCCCGAAGCGCCGGAATGACCTTGCGGCCAAGGGGCCGTCGCACAGAGGTTCTGCCATGACCGTGTCCCGTTTTTCCGCGAACCCGTCGTCACCGGACGCCCCCCTGAAGCCGTCTGGCAGTCTGTTGGGGCAACTGTGTGACGAATTGCAACGTCACCCTCCCTTTGACGAGATGGACCCGCTGCACGTGCGGGCGTTTGTCGAGGCCTCGCGACAGGCGTACTTCGCCCCGGGCGATGCGCTGGTCAAGCCCGAAGACGGCGTGGCCAGCGAGCTGTTCTACATCCGACGCGGCGCGGTGCTGGGCAAACGGGGCCTCTCGGACGTGTCGGGCGGCGCCTTCCAGTACGAGGCGGGCGACCTGTTTCCGATCAGCGCCGTGCTGGCGCAGCGCGCCACGACCACGTCGTACCACGCCACCGAGGACACCTTTGCGCTGCGCCTGCCGGCCGAGCAGATGCAGGCGCTGGCCGAGCGCAGCCCCGTGTTTGCCGACTTCCTGAACCGCCGCATCCTGCGTTTTCTGGACCTCTCGCGCGCTGCGCTGCAATCGGCCTACGCTTCGCGGGTGTTGTCCGAGCAGTCGATGGAGACGCCGCTGGAGCGGCTGTGCCGCCAAGCGCCCGTGACCTGCGGGCCACAGACGCCGTTGCAGGACGCGCTGGAGCAGATGCACCGCCTGCGCATCGGCTCGATGCTGGTGGTGGACGCTGAGGGGCGTCCGATCGGCATCCTCACGCGTTTCGACATCCTCGGCCGCGTCACCCTGGCGCGCCTGCCACTGGACACGCCCATGTCAGAGGTGATGGTGCAGCCGGTGCACAGCCTGGGCGCCGAGCGCACGGCGCAGGAGGCCGCGTTGCTGATGTCGGCCCAGGGCATCCGCCATGTGCCCGTCACGCGCCAGGGACGTGCCGTGGGCATGGTTTCCGAGCGCGACCTGTACGCCTTGCAGCGCCTGAGCCTCAACCAGGTCAGCGACCACATCCGGCACGCCCCGGACGTGACGGCGCTGCGATCGGCCGCCGACGACATCCGCCGTTTTGCGCGCAGCCTGCTCGGGCAGGGCGTGCAGGCCCACCAGCTGACCCAGCTCATCAGCCACCTCAACGACGTGCTGACCGCGCGCCTGGTGGCCATCAAGGCCACCGAACATGGCCTGGACACGCAGCGGTTCTGCTGGATCGCGCTGGGCTCGGAAGGCCGCAGTGAACAGACCATCGCCACCGACCAGGACAACGCGCTGATCGTGGCCGAGCCGGAAGACGGCCATGCACCCGACCCGCAGCGCCTGCTGGCCTTCGCCCTGGACGTCAACCGGGCGCTGGACGCCTGCGGCTATCCCCTGTGCAAGGGCAACATCATGGCCAGCAACCCCGACTGTTGCCTGAGCCTGTCGCAATGGAAGCGGCGGTTCGCGCAATGGATCGACCACGGCTCGCCCCAGGACCTGCTCAACGCCAGCATCTATTTCGACTTCCGCAGCCTCGCCGGCCGATCGGCGCTGGCCGACGAGCTGCGTGCTTTTGTCGTCGAACGCGCGGCCACCAACCCTCGGTTCGCACGCCAGCTCGCGATCAATGGCCTGGCGCAGTCGCCGCCGCTGAACTGGCGCGGGCAGATCGACACCACCGCCGTCCATGGCCACGCCACGCTGGACCTGAAGCTGCAGGGCACCGCCATCCTGGTGGATGTGGCACGCCTGTACGCGCTGGCGCGCGGCGTTCCCGTCACCAGCACCCGGGAGCGTTTCGAGGCTGTGGGGCCTTTGCTGGGCGTGCCGGAGCATGAACACGCTTCGTGGGTCGCGGGCTTCGAGTTCCTGCAGATGCTGCGCTTGCGGGCGCAGCTGGACGGCAGCACCGTGGGCGACAACCCCAATCGCGTCGCGGTGGATGCGCTCAACGACATCGACCGCCGCATCCTGCGCGAGACATTGCGGGTGGTGCGCAGCCTGCAGCAGCGGGTACAGCTCGATTACCAGCGATGAGCGGCGTGCTGGATCAGGTCAGGTCCTGGTGGGGCGGGCATGGCGCCGCCCCCGCCCAGGGCACCCCGGTGGAGCGCTGGGTGGTCGTGGATGTCGAAACCAGTGGTCTCGATGCGTCCAGCGACCACCTGCTGGCCGTCGCGGCGCTGGGGTTGAGCGTGGACTGGCGGCGTCAGTGCCTGGACATCGTGCTCGGGGACAGCTTCGAGGTGGTGCTGCAGCAGCAGGAGGGTCGCAGCGACCACGACAACATCCTGCTGCACGGCATTGGCGAGCAGCAACAGCGTGACGGCATGGCGCCCGGGCCGGCACTGCAAGCCTTTGCCGATTTCATCCAGTCGGCGCCCTTGCTGGCTTTTCACAGTGCCTTCGACGCCTCGATGCTGGGGCGACTCAGTGAGCAACACCTGGGACGGCGCCTGCCCAATGAATGGGTGGACATCGCGGACCTGTGCGCGGTGACGAACGAAGGGGTGCACGCGCGCTCGCTCGACGAGTGGATGGCACATTTCGGCATCCACTGCCTGGCGCGTCACCAGGCCTCGGCCGACGCGCTCGCAGAGGGCGAACTGCTGTTGCAGATCTGGCCACGCATCGCTCCTCAGTGCGCGCGGTGGCGCGACGTCGTGGCGCTCGCGGGCCACCGGCGCTGGCTGGGCGCCTAGCGTTCGAGCAGGCGCTGGGCGGCGAGCAGCAGCGGCCAGGCGAGCAGGGCGCCCGTGCCTTCGCTGGAGCGCAGCTCCATGTCGAGCAGGGGCTGGGCCTGCAGGTGGATCAGCAGCAGGCGATGTCCCGGCTCGGCCGAACGGTGGGCAAACACCAGATAGTCCGCCACCGCAGGCGCCAGCGCGCGCGCCAGCAGAGCCGCGGCGCTGGCGACAAACCCGTCCACGATCACCACACGCCGTTCGCTGGCCGCCTGGATCATCGCGCCGCAGAGCATGCCGATCTCGAACCCGCCCATGGCCGCGAGCACGTCCAACGGCGCGGTGGCCTTGCGGTGGCGGCTGGCGGCGGCGAACAGGCGCTCCAGCTTGCGCTGTGCCTGGACTTCGTCTTGCGCCTGGTCTTTGCCACAGGCGTCGGCCAGCGGCACGCCACACAGGCGCGAGAGCAGCTGCGCGGCACTGGCGTTGCCGGCCACGCCGATGTTGCTCAGTCCCACCACGTTGCCGGGCAGGTGCCGCACCACGTCCATGCCGGCCTGCAGCGCCGAGCGCGCCTGCGCTGCCGACATCGCCTGGGCCAGCACCATGTTGCGCGTGCCGTAGCCGATCTTGCGCACCAGAAGGGGAACCTGCGATTCGGTGTCCGGTGGCATCACGATGTGCGATGCGACGCCGGCGTCCACCACCGTGAGGTCGACCCCGTGCATCGCGGCAAGCGCGTTGACCGGGCTGTTGCCGGCGAGCATGTTCAACACCCGTTGCCGCGTGGCTTCCTGCGGAAATGCGGAGACCCCTTCATCGGCCACGCCGTGATCGGCCGCGAACACCACGAGCTGGGGGGATTCCAGGCGGAGGCCTTGCAGAACGAGGTGTCCGTCATCCTGGATGCGGGCGAGTTGCATCGCCAGCGATGCCATGCGTCCCAGGGCGTGCTCGGCCTCGTGCGGACTGGTCAGTTGGTGCTGCACCAACAGGTCCATCTGGGCGTTGGCCGTGGCCGCAACCGGCGGCCACAGGGACGCCTCGGCCGCTTCGACGCCAGGTTCGTTGACTGGCAGGGACAGAGGCCTGGATTTCATGGCGTCAGGATGTCAACTTTTGAGAAAGAGGCGGTACACCGGATTGTGGGTTTCTTCCACGAACGGATAGCCCAGCGTGTCGAGGAATTTGACGAAAGCCTTGTCGTCCTTGGGCGGCACCTGCAGGCCCACCAGGATGCGGCCGTAGTCCGCGCCCTGATTGCGGTAGTGAAACAGGCTGATGTTCCAGCCGGGCCGCATCAGGCTGAGGAACTTCAACAGTGCACCCGGACGCTCCGGGAAAACAAAGCGCAGCAGGCGTTCCTCCTGCGCCAGCGGCGAGTGCCCGCCCACCATGTGGCGGATGTGTTCCTTGGCAAGGTCGTCGTGCGTGAGGTCCAGCGCGTCAAAACCCTGGCGCTTGAACAAGCCTGCAATCTTCTTCGACTCGCCCGGGCCTTGTGTGGTCAGGCCCACGAACACATGGGCCACCTGTGCATTGCCAATCCGGTAGTTGAACTCGGTGACGTTGCGCGGCCCGCCCGGCAAACCGCCGATGGTCTCCAGGAAACGCTTGAAACTGCCCCGCTCTTCGGGGATGGTCACGGCGAACAACGCCTCGCGCTCTTCGCCCACTTCCGCGCGTTCGGCCACAAAGCGCAAACGGTCGAAGTTCATGTTGGCGCCGCAGAGGATGGCCGCGTAGGTTTCGCCCTTGGTCTTGTGCGTTGCGACGTACTGTTTGATCGCCGCCACCGCCAGCGCACCGGAGGGCTCCACGATGCTGCGCGTGTCGACGAAGATGTCTTTGATCGCAGCGCAGACCGCGTCGGTGTCCACCACCACGAACTCGTCCACCAGCCCGCTGGCGATGCGGAAGGTTTCTTCGCCCACCAGCTTGACCGCCGTACCGTCGGCGAACAGGCCAACGTCGTTCAGGGTCACGCGCTCGCCCGCCTGGACCGACTGCAGCATGGCATCGGAGTCCACGGTTTGCACGCCGATCACCTTGATCTCGGGGCGCACGGCCTTGATGTAGTTCGCCACGCCAGAGACCAGACCGCCGCCACCGATGGCCACGAACACCGCATCCAGGTGGTCCGATCCCAGGCTTTGCAACTGGCGCAGGATCTCCATCGCGATCGTGCCTTGTCCGGCGATCACGTCCGGGTCGTCAAAGGGGTGAACGAAAGTGAGGCCCTGCTTTTTTTGCAGTCCGGCGGCGTGGGTGTAGGCATCGGAATAGCTGTCGCCATGCAGCACCACGTCACCGCCCAGCGCACGCACGGCATCCACCTTCACTTGCGGTGTGGTGGTCGGCATGACGATGACCGCACGCGCACCCAGCTTGCGGGCGCCGAGGGCCACGCCCTGGGCGTGATTGCCAGCCGAGGCGCAGATGACGCCCTTGTTCAGCTGCTCCTGGGTCAGGTGCGCCATCTTGTTGTACGCGCCGCGCAGCTTGAAGCTGAACACCGGTTGCTGGTCTTCGCGTTTGAGCAGCACCTTGTTGTGCAGCCGCCGGCTGAGGTTTTTGGCGGGCTCCAGCGCGGACTCCACCGCGACGTCGTACACGCGTGCGGTCAGGATCTTCTTGAGGTAGTCGGCCGGGCTCAATGGGGTCGTCCGGGGGGCTTCTTGAGCGAGGGGGGCGGTTTTTGGGGGGCGTGATGTCATGGTTTTTCCTGGCCAATGATCATAGCGAGCCCCTGCGAGGCAAAAAAAACCCGGACTGGCAGAACCGGTCCGGGTTTAAATCCACCCGTGGAGGGCAGAGGAGACAACCTTCAATACAATGCCGCCAGTATACCGATGGGATGCTGCAATGCAACATGTGTTGCAGCGTTTTTGCTACTTTTTAGAGAGCTGAGTCTTCAGCTCGTCAAATTCATCACGCCTGGACACCGACATGGAATGCACAGTGACCTGGACCGGCGGTGCCGGCACCCGCTCCCACATGGGTTTTGTCGCCGAGACCGGCAGCGGCCACGTGCTGACCATGGACGGTGCTCCGGACGCCAGCAAACCTGAGAACGGTGGCGCCAACCTCGCGGCTCGGCCCATGGAAACCGTGCTTGCCGGCACCGGCGGGTGCACCGCCTACGACGTGGTGTTGATTCTCAAGCGTGGACGGCACAAGGTGCAGGGATGCAGCGTCAAGCTCACCACCGAGCGAGCGGACACCGACCCCAAGGTCTTCACCAAGATTCACATGCAGTTCACCGTGACAGGCAAAGGCATTCCACCCGCAGCGGTGGAGCGGGCCATCGCCATGAGCCACGACAAGTACTGCTCAGCCAGCATCATGTTGGGAAAAACCGCCGAGATCACGACCGGGTTCGAGGTGATCGAGGCCTGAGCGCACCCCGTGTCGCTCAGATGCGGTGAGCCACCGTGGTCATCACGCGGGCAGCCAGTTTCATCAGTCCTTTGACGGGTGCGGGCAGTTCGGTTGCGCCGGCATGTTGCGCTTCGCGCGCGTGACGTGCTTCATCGGCTTTCATCTGTGAAACGATGGCTCGGGACGCCAGATCGCCTTTGGGCAACCGATCCATGTGGTTGGCCAAATGGGCCTCCACCTGCCGCTCTGTTTCCACCACAAAACCCAAACTCACGGCCGGGCCGAATCGACCTGCCAACAATCCCATGCCGAAAGCACCGGCGTACCAAAGCGGATTCAGCAGTGAAGGGTGCGAGCCCAATTCACCAAGACGCTCTCTGGTCCAGGCCAGGTGGTCGGATTCCTCTCGGCCAGCGGCTTCGAGCTGTTGCGCCAGTGCTTCCCTGCTTCGCAACGATCCAGCGCGGCGTTGACGGGCGGCCAAAGCCTGGGCCGTGTAGAGCGCCTGTGCACAAACTTCACCGACATGATTCACCCGCATGAGCGCGCCAGACAACTTGCGGTCCTCAGCGGACAGTGGCGTTGTGGCGTGTTCAGGCAATGTGGCACAAACGCGGGAAGCGCGTGGCTGAGCGAAAAGGGTGCGCAGAGCCGAATCTGCGGCGTTCAACAGCGTGTCCATATCGTGTAGGTGCCTTCTTCGTTGGGTTTCGATGAGAGACGTGGGATCGGCATGTCATTGTGCGCCATGCTGCTTTTGTGTACTGGTGTACTTCAGTCGTAGGGGATTGCCCTAGGAGGGCGTTGATTTTGTTGCCCGAGTGCGACAAGGACCCTGGAAAGCTTTGCGCGCTCCGCGACCTTCTGTTGCAATCGTTCAACTTCCAGCAACGGAGGTTGGCTCGGAGGCTTAGACCCCCAGCTTATTTATTAACCTTGGAGATACCCTCAATGAAAAAGACCCTGATTGCTCTGGCTGCCGTGGCCGCCACCGGCGCCGCCTTCGCGCAGTCTTCCGTGACCATCTATGGCAAAGTGAACGTCAGCCTGGAAAAGTCCAGCTTGGGTACTAAGAACAACGAAGCTTCCTTGGACGACATTCACGGCAGCCGTCTGGGTTTCCGCGGTGCAGAAGACCTCGGTGGCGGTCTGCAGGCCAAGTTCCACATTGAGCACCGCTTCCGTCCTGACACCGGTGCAGACGCCACGTTCAACCCTGGTGGCACCAACCCGACGACCGGCGTTGTGACCCCGGCCTCGTCCACGATGTGGAACGGGCTGTCGACCGTTGGTCTGGCTGGTTCTTTCGGTGAAGTTCGCCTGGGCCGTTACTACAGCGCCCTGTTCTTGGGTGCCAACAACAAGCCCGATCCGTTCGGCGGCGACGGCGCTGGCGCTCTGCGTGGCATCGGCATGCAAACCACCACCTTGCCGGGGTACATCCGCACTGCCAACGTCATCCATTACAGCGGCAGCTTCAGCGGCGTGAACGTGGCTTTCTCCACCGGCCTGAAAGAAGGTGCAGCCAAGGCTCAAAACAGCGTTGCTGTTGGTTATGCCAACGGTCCTCTGGACGTGGGTGTTGGTTCCGAAAAGGGCGTTCCTGGCACGCTGACCAACGCCTACGCAACCTATGATCTGGGCGTGGCGAAGCTGGCCTTCGGTCTGGGCAATGCAAAGACCGCAGCTGGTGTGAAGACCGAGGGTCTGCTCTTCGGCGCCACGATCCCTGCTGGTCCTGGCAAGGTGCAAGTCGGCTTGGCCCGTGCCAAGAACAAGAATTCGGGCGTGGTGACCAACCAGAAGCTGGGTCTGGGCTACATCTACCCTCTGAGCAAGCGTACCGCCCTGGAAACCACCTACGGTCGTGACAGCAAGGCCGTCAGCGCCGTCACGGGCAAGAAGCAGTCCGGCTTCGACCTGACCGTTCACCACAACTTCTGATCGTTGGCTGACACCTGTCAGTCAACCGAAGAAAAAAAATCCCGCCAAGGAAACTTGGCGGGATTTTTTTGATCTGTTGTCTTCCGGACTTGCGGGCGCTGTTTTTGATGGTCGTGCGTCTGTTTCCAAAAAAAGACAGACGAGCGCCGCAGAACCATTTTTAAGGGTATTCCCGCACTATTTGCGTGACGCCGCGCTAGCATGAAGGGTCAGTTTCTCAATCGGGCCATGTGGCCCAGCTTTTAAGGATGTTCATATGAAAAAATCTCTGATTGCTCTTGCCGTTCTGGCTTCGGTGGCCGGTGTGGCCCAAGCCCAATCCTCTGTCAGCGTGTACGGTGTCGTTGACGCCGTTCTGCACAAAGACAAGGGCGTTCCCGCCAAGCTGACTTCGGGTGGCGTGAGCGGAAGCCGTCTGGGCTTCAAGGGCACGGAAGATCTGGGTGGCGGCCTGAAGGCCAACTTCCTGTTGGAGCATGGCTTCAACGTGGACACGGGCACCCAGCGCACCGCTGGTTCTTCTTTCGACCGTCAAGCCTACGTGGGCCTCGGTGGTGGTTTCGGTGAAGTGAAGCTGGGCAAGATGTGGTCTGCCTACGACGACATTTCTGGCGCCACCAACCCCGTGTTTGACTCGGTGTTGTCGGTTGAGAACAGCATCTGGGCCAGCACCGGCTACGTGAGCAACCCTTCGAACGGCATCTACTACGCATCGCCCTCTTTCGGTGGTGTGAGCGGCGCGTTGAGCACGAACCTGAAAGAAGGCTCGGGCAACCAGTCCAATGCTTTCCACGTCAAGTACGAAGGCGGCCCGGTTTACGCTGGTGTGGCTTACCAAGTCGACAAGACCGCTGGTGGCGACACCAAGTTCACCCGCGTGAACGGTTCCTACGATCTGGGTGTTGCCAAGCTGCTGGCTGGTTACGGTAACGTCAAGGCCGGTAGCGCCAAGACCACCGACCTGTCCTTCGGTGCCGACATTCCTCTGGGCTCCAGCCTGACGCTGTCGACTGGCTATGCCTCCTCGAAGCTTGACGGTGCTGAGCGCGCTTCCGGCCTGAGCCTGGGCGTTGCTTACTCCCTGTCCAAGCGCACCACCGTGTACGGCGGTTTCCTGGACACGAAGAACGCTGGCCCTGACACCCGTTACGGCTTCGGTCTGAAGCACACGTTCTGATGAAGGCGGCCTTGGCCGCTTGAATCCAGAATTGAAAAAGCCACTTGGCAATGCCAAGTGGCTTTTTTTATGGCGGTGCTGTCCGTTACTGTTTGGGTGTCGGTGCTGCGGCGGGTTTGAGGGATTTCTCCATGGGCGCTGCTGCCTTGGTGGAGACCACTGGTTTGAAGGCCTCACCGTTGACCGTCAGTCCCTCGGAAGACAGTTTGGCTGCACGCTTTTCCCCGATGCCTGGCATGCGCTCGATCAGGTCCGACCAGTCCTTGAACTTGCCCGCTTTGCGCACTTCCAGCAACTTGCTGGAAGTGCCGGGACCAATGCCTTTGACGCTATCGAGGTCGGCCGGACTGGCGGTATTGACATCGACGGCAGCGAATGCCCCGGCAGCGAACACAGCCAACAAAGCAGACAGCAATTTTTTGATCATGAAAGTTCCTCCTGAATTGATGAATTCGGTCATTGCCCTTGAGCGACCGTCTGCGGCAAAGACCATCGCTGCCGCGTGAAAATTCTCCCAAAAGACGGGCTTGATGGCTTCCCCCATTGGAGGGGCGTGTGATGGCAAACCCGCTAGACTGCATCGTTCGCAACAATATGTTGCTGAGAGCACTTGCGGCCTGGTGTTCAGGTGGCAGGCTTGATTCAAGGGCGTCTGGAGCATGAATTTGAGAGTGTGGTTGCTGCTGATCTGTGCGGTGGTGTTGGCTTCTTGCGGCGGATTGATGCCTGCAGAGAGCTCCGGGCACCACACTGCTGATGCGGATCCGAGGGAGGGAGGCCCATATGACAATGCAGCTTGGAAGCTTGCGGTGGAGTCGCTTCTCCAAACGCCACCGGGCGGAGACAGCTGGCAGCCGATGTACCTGCCGGGCAAGCGTTTTGCAGGTTTCGAGAGTACCGAGCGGCAGGGACGGCCTTCCTTGTCGGTGAAGTCGGATCGATCGGTCAGCATCCTGCGACAGCGGTTTGCGCCCTCTCTGACCGAGTTCGGACAACTGGCTTTTTCTTGGAAGGTGGATGCCTTGCCCGAAGGTGCCAATCTGGGCGAGGCCGAGCACGCGGACGCTGCGGTGCGGATCCTCCTGGCCTTCGACGGCGATCGCAGCAAGTGGTCGGCTCGCAATCACCGTCTTTCTGAGATGAGCCGCTTGATGACGGGTGAAGAACTGCCCTACGCGACACTGGCGTATGTGTGGAGCAACCAAGGCGAACCCGGCTCGGTGATCGTCAATCCGCGCACCGACCGGATCCGAAAACTGGTGGTGGAGAGTGGCGCAGGTCAGCTCGGACATTGGCGCGATTACCAGCGCGATGTGCGTGCCGACTTCATCATGGCGTTTGGAGAAGAACCGGGTCCTTTGGTGGCGGTGGCGCTCATGACGGACACCGACAACACACGGAGCAGCCTGCGCGCCTGGTATGGCCCGCTGACGCTGGAGCCTCGATGAGGGTCGCCCCGTGCTAAGGTTGCTATATCGCTGCTGTGTCGCCATTCGCAGCCAGGACAGCGCGGCGTCCTGTGGACGTTGACACAGCCACCACCACACGCCCCAACGATGTTTCCCTTCATTCTCAGGCGCCTGGCCCAGGCTGTGCTGGTCATGATCTGTGTGGCCTTGCTGGCCTTCATGCTGTTTCAGCATGTGGGCGATCCGGTGGTGTTCCTGCTGGGACAAGATGCCACGCCCGACCAGATCCGCGCGCTGCGCGCCGATCTGGGCCTGGATCAGCCGTTTGTGGTCCAGTTCTGGCACTTCCTCGTCAACGCCGCGCAAGGCGAGTTTGGCATCAGCCTGCGCCAGGGTGCCAAGGTGTCTCGCCTGATCGCAGAGCGCCTGCCCGCCACGCTGGAGCTGGCCTTTGTGGCGGCGGCGCTGGCGCTGGCATTGGGCATCCCCATGGGGGTGTACGCGGCCCTCAGGCGCGGCAGCGTGATGAGCCAAATGCTCATGATGCTCTCGCTGCTGGGTGTGTCGCTGCCCACTTTCCTGATCGGCATTCTCTTGATCCTGGTCTTCTCGGTGAACCTGGGCTGGTTTCCCAGCTTTGGCCGTGGTGACGTGGTGCAGGTGGGCTGGTGGAGCACCAGTCTGTTGTCGGCGCAGGGCTGGCATCACATCGTCTTGCCTGCGGCGACCCTGGCGATCTTCCAGCTCACGCTGATCATGCGACTCGTGCGCGCCGAAATGCTGGAGGTGCTTCGCACCGACTACATCAAGTTCGCGCGCGCCCGCGGGTTGAGCAACCGCGCGGTGCATTTCGGCCATGCGCTCAAGAACACCCTGGTGCCGGTGATGACGATCACCGGTCTGCAGCTCGGAGGCCTGATCGCCTTCGCCATCATCACGGAAACGGTGTTCCAGTGGCCCGGCATGGGGCTGCTGTTCATCCAGGCCGTGACGTTTGCCGACATACCCGTGATGGCGGCCTACCTGTGCCTGATCGCCCTGATCTTCGTGGTGATCAACCTGGTCGTGGATCTGCTGTATTTCGTGGTCGATCCCCGCTTGCGCATCGATAAAACCGGGGCTCACGTATGACCCTCATGCCCGCTGCCCGCATCAAGGCCCAAGGCCGCGCCTTCGCGCACATCGCGTCCTTCCACCCTGAACTCACGGCACTGAGGCGGGAACTGCACGCCCATCCAGAGATCGGGTTTGAAGAGCACTACACCTCGCGCAGGGTGGTGGAGTCGCTCAAGGTGTGTGGTGTGGACGAGATCCACACCGGCATCGGCAAGACCGGTGTGGTGGCGCTCATCCACGGGCAGCAGCGCCGCAGCGGCAAGATGATCGGGTTGCGCGCCGACATGGACGCCTTGCCCATGACCGAGCTCAACGACTTTGCCTGGCGGTCAAACAAGCCCGGGATGATGCACGGCTGCGGTCACGACGGACACATTGCCATGCTGGTGGGTGCTGCCCGCTACCTGGCTGCGACGCGCCAGTTCGACGGCACGGCAGCGTTGATCTTCCAGCCCGGCGAAGAGGGGTTTGCCGGCGCCAAGGCGATGATCGAAGACGGCCTCTTCGAACGTTTCCCGGTGCAGTCGGTTTTCGCGATGCACAACTGGCCGCAGATGAAGCCCGGCACGGTGGGCATCAACCCTGGTCCCATGATGGCGGCGGCCGATCGCATCACGATCGAGATCACGGGCAAGGGTGGCCACGGGGCCCATCCCTACATGACGGTGGACCCCGTGCTGGTCGCGGCGCACATCATCACCGCGGTGCAGAGCATCGTCTCGCGCAATGTGCGACCGCTCGACAACGCTGTCATCAGCCTCTGCGCGATGCAGGCCGGGGATCTGGGCGCATTCAGTGTGGTGCCGGGCAAGGCCACGCTGGTGGGCACGGTGCGCACTTTCAGCCCCGAGGTGCAGGCACTGGTCGAGCGCCGCCTGCACGACGTGTGCTCGGGCGTGGCGCTGGGCCTCGGGGCGTCGGCGCATGTGCAGTACGAGCGCATCTATCCCGCGACCATCAATTCACCGGATGAAGCGGTCTTCGCGGGCGACGTGGCCGAGCGCCTGCTGGGCGCGGACCACGTCGACCGGACGCTCGACCCCAGCATGGGCGCTGAAGACTTCTCCTTCATGCTGCAGGTCAAGCCCGGGGCCTACATGCGGTTGGGGCAGGGCGGCGAGGGAGGCTGTTTTCTGCACAACAGCCGTTACGATTTCAACGACGAGGTGCTGCCGCTGGGTGCTGCGCTGCATGCCGGCCTGATCGAGCAAGGCATGCCCTTGGATACCAGCACCCTTTGACATTCTCATTTTCAACCTGTCCAGGAGAGACTTCATGAGCTTCAAACCATCGCTGATCACCGCGCTCGTGCTCACCGGCCTGGCCGGCGCCGCTGCGGCACAAACGGTGCGCATCGGCAACCAGGGGGATGCGTTGTCGATGGACCCGCATTCGCTGAACGAGACGCTGCAACTGAGCGTGACCGGCAACGTCTATGAGCCGCTCGTGACCCGGGACAAAGACCTCCGGCTGGTGCCCGCGCTGGCCACCAGCTGGAAGCAGGTGTCGCCCACGGTCTGGCGTTTCGAGCTGCGCAAAGGCGTGAAATTTCACGATGGCAAGCCCTTCACGGCCGACGACGTGGTGTTCAGCCTGGCCCGCGGAGCGGGTGACGGATCGGACATGCGCTCCTACACCAACGATTTCAAGGAAGTCCGGAAAATCAACGACTTCGCGGTCGAGATCGAGACCAAAGCGCCTTTCCCCATCCTGCCCGATCAGCTCTCGTTCTTCTACATCATGAGCAAGCAGTGGTGCGAAGACAACCAGGCCGTCAAGCCGGTGGACCGGCGCAAGGGCATCGAGAACGCCGCGTCCTTCCGCGCCAACGGCACCGGTCCTTTCCGCCTGCGCGAGCGCCAACCCAACGTCAAAACCAGCTTCGTTCGCAACGGCAGCTACTGGGGCAAGATCGAAGGCAATGTGGTCAACGTGGAATACACCCCCATCGGCAACGACTCCACGCGCGTCGCTGCGCTGCTGTCGGGTCAGGTGGATGTGATCGAACCCGTGCCGGTGCAGGACGTGGCGCGCATCAATGCCAGCGGCAAAGTGAAAGTGTTGCAAGGCCCCGAGTTGCGCTGGGTCTTCCTGGGGCTGGACCAGAAACGCGACGAGCTGCTGTATTCGAGCGTCAAGGGCAAGAACCCGTTCAAGGACAAGCGCGTGCGCCAGGCGTTCTATCAGGCCATCGACATCGTCGGTATCCAGAAGACCGTGATGCGGGGTGCCTCCACGCCGGCCGCCCTGCTCATTGGGCCGGGGGTGAATGGCTTTGATCCCAGCCAGAACACCCGCTTGCCCCACGACCCGGAAGCCTCGAAGAAGTTGCTGGCCGAGGCGGGCTATCCGAACGGGTTCGAGGTCGGCATGAACTGCCCCAACGATCGCTATGTCAACGACGGCAACATCTGTCAGGCCGTCGCGGCCAACCTGGCCAAGGTGGGCGTGAAGGTCAACCTGCAGGTGGAAACCAAGGGCACCTACTTCCCGAAGGTCCTCAAGCGCGACACCAGCTTCTACCTGCTGGGTTGGTCGCCCAGCACCTACGATGCCCACAACGTGCTCAATGCGCTGATGCGCTGCGTGGACGACAAGGGTTCGGGCCAGTTCAACCTGGGGGCCTACTGCAACCCGAAGGTGGATGAGCTGACGCTCAAGGTCCAGTCGGAAACCGACAAGCCCAAACGCGACGCGATGATCAAGGAGGCCTTCAAGCTGCATTCGGACGACGTCGGTCACCTGCCGCTGCACCAGCAGGCACTGGCCTGGGGCATCGGCAGCAATGTGCAGCTGACGCAGCGCGCCGACAACCAGATGCCGTTCCGATACATCTCGGTGAAGTAGTGGAACCCCCCTGCGCCGCCTTCGGCGTCTTCCCCCCAGGGGGACGCCAGCAGCGGCCCGGCGAAGCCGGTTCCGCGCTGGCTCTGGATCGACTCCCCTGCAAACCGGCCAACAGGCTGGTTCATCGACATCGAAAGCGCCTTCGTTGATGGCTTTTGTTCGCCGTTGGCTTGACAGCGACGTCGGCCACAGTTTCCGCTCCTCGCCCACCGCCATGGTGGCGGCGTTGATTGCGTTCATCTGTGTGTTCTGCGCGGTGTTTGCGCCCTGGGTCGCGCCGCACAACCCTTTTGATCTGGCGACCCTGGAGCTGTCGAACGCGCGCCTGCCGCCGGCCTGGATGGAGGGCGGCAGCTCGCAGTTCTGGCTGGGCACGGAAGACCAGGGCCGAGACATCCTCTCGGCGCTGATGTACGGCGCGCGCATCTCGCTGGCCGTGGGGATGTCATCCGTGGTGTTGTCGGTGCTGATTGGCGTGTCGCTGGGCTTGCTGGCGGGCTATCTGGGGGGCTGGACGGACACCGTGCTGATGCGGCTGTGCGACGTGATGCTGTCGTTTCCGCCCATCCTCATCGCTTTGCTGATCGCGGGTGTGGGGCGGGCGCTGTTTCCGGGCGCGCAAGATGCCCTGGCGTTCGGCGTGCTGGTGGTGTCCATCACCCTCACGGGCTGGGTGCAGTACGCGCGCACGGTGCGTGGTTCCACGCTGGTGGAGCGCAGCAAGGAATACGTGCAGGCCGCGCGCGTCACGGGCGTGCCGCCGTTGCGCATCATGCGCCGACATGTGCTGCCCAATGTGATGGGGCCGGTGCTGGTGCTCGCCACGATCCAGGTGGCCACCGCCATCATCACCGAGGCCACGCTGTCGTTCCTGGGCGTTGGCGCGCCGGTGACATCCCCCTCGCTGGGCACGCTCATCCGCAACGGCAACGACTACCTGTTCTCCGGCGAGTGGTGGATCACCATCTTCCCTGGTGCCATGCTGGTGCTGATCGCACTGAGCGTGAACCTGCTGGGCGACTGGCTGCGCGATGCGCTCAACCCCAGATTGCGATGAGTCTGCTTCAAGTCAAAAACCTCGTCGTCGAGTTCCCGCACCGTCGCGGTACCTTGCGCGCGCTGGACGACATCTCTTTCGACATCGCCCCCGGCGAAATCCTCGGCGTGGTGGGCGAATCGGGTGCAGGCAAGTCACTCACAGGCGCGTCCATCATCGGCCTGCTGGAGCCACCGGGGCGCGTGGCGTCGGGCGAGATCCTGCTCGACGGCCGCCGCATCGACAACCTGCCGTTCGCCGAACTGCGCAAGGTGCGTGGCCGCCAGATCGGCGCGATCTTCCAGGACCCGCTGACCTCGCTGAACCCGCTGTATTCGGTGGGGCGCCAACTCATCGAGACCATCACCACCCACCTGCCGGTGAACCCGGCCGAGGCGCGGCAGCGCGCCATCCAGTTGCTGCGCGACACCGGCATCCCGGCGCCCGAGCAGCGCATTCACCATTTCCCGCACCAGTTCAGCGGCGGCATGCGCCAGCGCGTGGTGATCGCGCTCGCGCTGGCGGCCGAGCCCAAGCTCATCGTGGCCGACGAGCCGACCACGGCGCTGGACGTGTCGATCCAGGCGCAGATCATCACCCTGCTCAAGACCATCTGCAAAGAACGCGGCGCGGCGGTGGTGTTGATCACGCACGACATGGGCGTGATCGCCGAGACCTGCGACCGCGTGGCCGTGATGTACGCCGGGCGCATCGCCGAGATCGGCCCGGTGCACGAGGTCATCAACCACCCCGCCCACCCGTACACCAGGGGCCTGATGGCCTGCATCCCCGACATGGGTCAGGACCGCGAGCATCTGCACCAGATCGACGGTGCCATGCCGCGCCTGAACGCGATTCCCCCGGGCTGCGCCTACCACCCGCGTTGTGACCGCGTGATGGACCGCTGCCGCACCCAGCGCCCGGACCTGATGCCGGCGGGTGCCACGCGGGCGGCTTGCTGGCTGCCCGGTGAACCCGGCGAGGGGGCTCCATGAACAACGACCGCCCGGACAACCACCCGCTGGTGCGCGCCACGGACCTGGCCAAGACCTTTGACGTGTCGGCGCCCTGGCTCAATCGCGTGCTGGAGCGCCAGCCGCGCCAGCTGCTGCGCGCGGTGGACGGTGTGTCGTTCGACATCCAGCGCGGCCAGACGCTGGCGCTGGTGGGCGAATCGGGCTGTGGCAAGAGCACGGTCGCGCGCCTGCTGGTGGGCCTGTACGAGCCCACGCGCGGCGGCTTTCAGTTCGATGGGCAAGAGGCACACGCCGCGTTCAAGACGCCGCAAGGCCGCCAGCTGCGCCGTCGCATCCAGATGATTTTTCAGGACCCGTACGCGAGCCTGAACCCGCGCTGGCGGGTGCAGGACATCGTGGCCGAGCCGTTGATCGAACACGGCATCGCGTCCGAGCCCGCTGCCCTGCGTGCGAGGGTCGATGAGCTGCTGCATTCGGTGGGCCTGTCGCCGCAGGACGCCTCGAAGTACCCGCACCAGTTCTCGGGCGGGCAGCGTCAGCGCATCTCGATCGCGCGGGCCCTGGCCACGCAGCCTGAGTTTCTGGTGTGCGACGAGCCCACCAGCGCGCTGGACGTGAGCGTGCAGGCGCAGGTGCTGAACATCATGAAAGACCTGCAGCGCGAGCGGGGCCTGACCTACCTGTTCATCAGCCACAACCTGGCGGTGGTTCGGCACGTGAGCGACCAGGTGGGCGTGATGTACCTGGGGCGGCTGGTGGAGCTGGCGCCGAAGTACACGCTGTTCGACAGCCCACGCCATCCCTACACGCGTATGTTGCTGGACGCGATCCCGAAGATGCACGACACCGGGCGGGCGCGCGTGCCCGTGTCGGGCGAAGTGCCGAACCCGCTGAACCCGCCCACGGGTTGTGCGTTCAATCCTCGGTGCCCGCATGCGAACGAGCGGTGTCGCAACGAGCGGCCCGTTTTGTTGGGTGTTGGGGATGCGCGAGTGGCCTGTCACGCGGTGGAAGAAGGGCGCATCTGACGCTCAGACAGATGGGCGTTGGCGCGGACAACGGGCGCTCCCCTCCGCGAATGTCCCCCGGCCTGCGGCCTCCTCCTTTATTTCGCTGCGGGAAGCACCCGTTGTCCTGAGAAAGTGGAGCGAAGTGTCTTCAAGGCCAGGATGCCGTGGCTTCGGCTGCGCCGAGCCGCAGGCATCGTCCCCCTCTGGGGGAAGACGCGAAGCGGCGCAGGGGGACGCTTGACCTGTGCGCAACGCGCACGGTCAAGCGTATCTTTTACTTCTCAGGTTGTTCTTCATCTCCTTCAGCAGCGGTTGCAGCTTGTTGCCGCCGATGCGCAGCGCGAGACAGGTGGCCACCACGTCGATCACCATCAGGTGCATCAGGCGCGAGGTCATGGGGCTGTAGCGGTCGTAGCCCTCGGGGTGGTCGGCTGAAAGGTGGATGTGGCCGGCGGTCGCGAGCGGTGAACCGCTGGCGGTGATCACGATCACCGTGGCGCCGTGCTTGCGCGCGATGTCGGCGGCGTCCATCAGGTCGCGCGTGCGGCCCGAGTTGGAGACGATCACCAGGCAGTCGCCCGGGCCGAGCAGCGAGGCGCTCATCACCTGCATGTGGCCGTCGCTGTAGGCGATGGCGTTGATGCCGAGGCGGAAGAACTTGTGTTGTGCGTCCTGGGCCACGATGCCCGAGTTGCCAGCGCCGTAGAACTCGATGCGGCCCCGGTTCTTGTAGGTGGCGAGCAGCGCATCGACCGCTTTTTCGATGGAGTGCGTGGACGCGTCGTTGCGGTACTTCAGGAACGCAGCCACCGTGTTGTCGATCACCTTCACCAGCACGTCGCCCACCTTGTCGTCCACGTCCACGCTGCGGTGGATGAAAGGCACACCTTCGCTGACCGTGCCGGCCAGCTTGAGCTTGAAATCCGACAGGCCGTCGTAGCCCATGCTGCGGCAGAAACGCACCACGGTGGGCTTGCTCACGTGGGACCGTTCGGCGAGCTCCGACACGGGCAAACTGGCAAAACTGCGCGGGTCGAGCAACACGAGTTTGCCCACGCGCTGTTCGGCGGGCGCGAGCGAGGGCAGGGAGGCTTTGATGCGGTCGAGCATGGCGTTGTCTCTGAGTTACCGAGTTATCATGAAACCTTATTACACCTGATAATCGCGACATGAACCAGCTTGACGCACTCAAACAACTCACCACCGTGGTCGCTGACACCGGCGACTTCAACCAGATCGCGGCCTTTTCCCCGCGCGATGCGACCACCAACCCGTCGTTGATCCTGAAGGCGGTGCAGAAGCCCGAATACGCCCACCTGCTCAAGGATGCGGTGGCGAAACACGGCAGCCAGGGCCCGGACGAGGTGATGAACCGCCTGCTCGTGGCGTTTGGCTGCGAGATCCTGAAACACATCCCCGGTCGCGTCTCCACCGAGGTGGACGCCCGCCTGAGCTTCGACACCGAAGCCACCGTGACGCGCGCGCGCCGCATCATCGACCTGTACCAGGGCGAGGGGGTGCACATCGACCGTGTGCTGATCAAGATCGCTTCCACCTGGGAAGGCATCCAGGCCGCGGCCCGCCTGGAGCGCGATGGCATCCACACCAACCTGACGCTGCTGTTCTCATTCGCCCAGGCCGTGGCCTGCGGTCAGGCCAAGGTGCAGCTGATCTCGCCCTTCGTGGGCCGCATCTACGACTGGTACAAAAAGAGCGCTGGCGCTGCTTGGGACGAAGCCGCGATGGCGGGCGCCAACGACCCGGGCGTGAAATCGGTGCGCGCGATCTACCACTTCTACAAGAAGCACGGCATCGCCACCGAGGTGATGGGCGCGAGCTTTCGCAACGTGGGCCAGATCACGGCACTGGCCGGCTGCGACCTGCTGACCATCAGCCCGGACCTGCTGGCCCAGCTGGCGGCCAGCGAGGCGGCCTTGCCCCGGGCGCTGGACGCCGAGGCCGCGAAGGCGATGGACATTCCGTTCGTGCAGTACGACGAAGCCGGTTTCCGCTTTGCGATGAACGAGGACGCGATGGCGACCGAGAAGCTGGCCGAAGGCATCCGCGCGTTCGTGGCGGACACGATCAAACTGGAAGGCATGATGCGCTGACCCCGGCGCCTCCTGATGGAACAACGGCACCCGAGGGTGCCGTTTTTTTTGACGTGTCAGCGGCCTTGTGCCGTCATCCACCGCGCCCAGTGCGCCTTGAAGGCAGCTCCCGCATGGATCTGCGGATTGGAAAAACCATCGGTCTTTCTGGCGTCGGTTTCGCGCTGGCGGATCACTGGCACCGCCTGGGCAAAGGCGTCTTCCAGCGAGCGGGTGCGCCGCAAGGCCTCGTCGAACACCGCCCTCCCGAAAAAGGTCAGCTCCGACTTGTTGCCGCAGCCGTAGGAGGTGTGGTCGGCGTCGGCGGCGGTCATCACCAGCGTGCCCTCGCCGCGCAGGGGCGCGACCCAGCCGCCCGAGTAACACGCCGAGATCGCGATGGCCCGGTGGCGGATGCCGGCCTCGTCGAGCCACTGGCGCACCTGCGCGGCCGTCAGGTCGTTGACCTCCAGAGGCCAGTGGGACGATGCGATGCGGTGGTCGGCGCCGCCGTGCGAGGTGATGTAGAGCACCAGCACGTCCTGCTCTCGGCGCATTTTCTGGGCGACCGCCTGGATCGCCTTCTGCAGGTTCCTCGGCGTGGCCCAGGGCGTGGCCTGCGTGGCCGAGGCGTGGTTCAGCAGTTGGACCACCCGGTCTTTCGCGTCCAGCCGCTGCTGCATGACATCGCTGACCATGGCGCTCTCGCGCAGGAAGACGTCTTGCGCGTAGGGCGCGTACACCAGGCCAAAGACCTGGATCTCGGCGGCGCTCTCCCCTGGAACGCCCGCCAGTGCCTGGTCCAGCAGCATCTCCTGGGCCTCGAACACCTCCTGGCTGAGCGTCAGAACGGGACGGTCGACTTCGTCAGACGCAGTGGCTACCCACGAAGAACTGTTCAGCGAGAGGGTTTCGACCACCTGCAAGCCCATCAGGGAGATGACCGCAAAAGCCAGCCAGCCCGGGTGGGGCTGCAAGCGCTGCGTGATGCGCCACACACAGACACCCAGCCAGCCGGTCATCACCCCGAACAAGACCCACGAGGTGTGCTGGTTCATCAGCCACACGGGCAGTTGCTCGTGAACCCACAGGCTCGCCCAGAGGATCGAGACCCCGATCAGTGGCAAAGAGGCGAGGGCGTACAGCAGCACCCAGGCCGCCGTGGGCATGGCATGGCGGGTGGACTGCGAGCGCGCGTGCATCGCCAGCCAGCTCAGCAACACGACAAAGGCCCACGGCACCAGGCCATACAGCCAGCCGGGCAGTGAAAACGCGGCCTCGCCAGGGATCAGGAGGCGTTCCCCGGCGAGCGCCAGCAGCTGGTAGGCCAGCACCGCCAGCAGCAGCGCGGCGGGCCTGACCGTGTGTGGCAGGTCGCCGAGTCGCCGGCCGGTGGCGGCGCGCCAGGCCTGCCGGGCCCACAGACCGGCCTGCGCTTCCGGTGACGGCACGGCGGGCGTGGGACGGGTCTCCCTCGGTGTCGGTAAAGCGTCGGTGGTGGTTGGGTGTTCGTCTGACAAGGCGGGGCTCCTCCTGGATGGCCTGACGAGCCTACCAGCGAAGGAGAAGGGCCACGAACCCGCCGTGTGGGAGCAGCTGCGATCAGGGCGCCATGGCCAGGCCGATCACGCGTTCGGCCACACAGCGGCCCTGCGTCTTGCCGCTTTCAATGCCGCTGCGGAAGTGGATGCCCGCGTAGAGGCGCGAGACCGCGGCCTCGTCCGCCGCCGCGCGGAAGCTGGCAAAGCTGCGCGGCCCCCAGCCCCGGTCGTTGTGGGCGTTGTCGGTGAAGCGGGTGCGAGCGCCGAACTCGTGCTCCAGCACCCCCGCCGCCGCAGACGACAGCACCGAGTGGCCGGAGGGGTATTCGGGGAATGGCGGGGTGTTCATCAGCGTCGGCACCCACTGGCTGTCGATCGTCAGTTGCACGGCGGTGACCGGGCGCATCAGGTTGACCGTGTACTTGGTTTTCCAGGTGGCGATGAAGGCGTCGGCCATCGCCAGGTGCAGGCGCGCGTAGACCCGGGCCGCCCGGGCCAGGCTGGCCTTGTGGTCTTTGAGCAGGTCGGTGGCGATGAAAGACCAGTGGCCGGCCGGCGTGGGCGTTTTCAGCGGATCGTCGGCCCAGTACAGGGAGAACTGCCGCTGCTCTTGCGTGGCCGCACGGCTGATGCGGTGGACCTCTTCGGCCTCCTGCTGAAACGCCGAGCCGGCCTGTTCCGAGTAGGCCGGTGGGGGAGGGGCCGGGCAGGCATCGGCGCGCGGCAGTGCAAACGGGCGCACATCGCCCCACCACGGCAGCAGGGCGGGGGCGAAGTTGGGGGGTGTCGGTGTCCACTGACCGGCACCGCTGGGTGGCACATAGGTCGACTGCTGGCGGCGCAGCGGGCCCCAGGCCTCGTGGCCACCGTCGGTGCGCGCCCAGGTCATGATGGCCATCGCCATCAGCTTGCCAAAGGTTTCTGAGCGGGTGCGCACCTCGGCGCCGATCACCTGTGGATCAAAGTCGCGCGCCAGCTTCTGCGGCAGGCTGCGTTCGAGCAGGTCGATGCGCGTGCGGTTCTCGGCGCTCGCGTGGGGAAACATCATGCGCGTCATGCCCGCCATGGCCGAGTGGGCCACGGTGGGCCAATGCAAGACCTCGTCGGGCTGCGCCCAGGGGAGCGACTGCAGCTCGTTGAGCTGGCCCGCCAGACTGCGGTGGCCCGGCATGCCCGCCACCACCGATTCGTACAGCGTCAGGCTCAGGTAGGCGAGCGCGCGCGAGGCCACCGGTGGGCTCATGCCCGGGGTCTGCTGGGTGAGCTGCTGCGCCAGGGCAAACCACTCGGTGGCCACCTCGGCGCTGTAGGTTTCGGCCGGGAGCGAGGGGTTGGGCGGTGTCTGCGCCATGGCGCGCCCGGCGACGCCGATGGCACACAGCGCGAGCAGCCACGCGGCCAGGGTGCGGCGGATCATGGTGCCCTCCAGAAGGTCAGGCCCGCTGGGCTGGCCGTGTAGAAGCGGTCGGCCTCGACGGGTTGCCAGGCGGTCCAGTCGCCGTGGGGCCACTGCACGCGAACTTGCGCGCGGCCCGCCGCGCCGAGGCCGAAGTGCATCCAGCCCAGGTGGCCGCTGGCGTGGCCGCCGCCCACGGTCAGCTCCTGGCGCTGCACGGTGGCGCTGCCGTCCGTGCCCGAGCGCACCTCGACCCAGGCGCCCACGGCGTCGTGGTTGCCACCGTCCTGCCGCAGCCGCAGCTGCAGCCAGTGCGCCTGTTCGGCGGGGCTGCTGGGCAGCTGGCGCCACAGCTGCGCGCGGTCGCCCCGGTTGACCACCACCACGTCCAGCAGACCGTCGCCGTTGAAGTCCACCACCTGGCCACCGCGCCCGCGCAGCACGCTGGCGAGGCCTGCGGTGTGGCCGGCTTCGACAAACTGGCCGTCGGCGGCCTGCAGCAGCAGGTTGTTCGGGTCGAGTGCCGCAAAGTCCGGCATGGAAGAGACATTGCCCTTCACCACAAACAGGTCGGCCCGGCCGTCGTTGTTGAGGTCGGCGAACTGGGCGTGCCAGGCGGTGGAGGGCCGCACGTCACCTCCCACATACGGTCGGTGCGCAGTGGCGCCGCGCTTGAAGGCGGTGTCGGTGTAGCGCGGCTGTGCCGGCCCGGCCTCCAGGGTCTGCAGCTTGTTGTCGGACATGCTGGTGAGGAACAGCTCGGGGTAACCGTCGCCCGTCAGGTCGTGGCTGGCGATGCCCATGCCCCAGATCTGCAGCGGCTTCCAGCCGTCGGCCGGGCCGTAGCGTTCGGGCGCGCCGCCCGCGGGTATGCGCCAGAGCTGTTCTTCGCCACCCTTGTAGTACTCGCGGTCGTTGCTCACGCGCAGCGACGCGGTGCCCGAACGGTTCCAGTCGGAAAACAGCATCGAGAGCGCGCAGTGCCCGGGCATCAGCGGCGTGGCGGGCAGGTAGCCGCCCTCCGCCCGGGGCCGCATCAGCAGGGCCGGGGTGCAGCTGCCCCAGGGAAAGTCGGGTCTGCTGCGGTCGGTGTAGGTGCCGATGGCCAGCGTCGGCCAGCGCTGGCCGCGTTCCCAGGTGGCCGACATCGCGGTGTGCCAGCCGTTGCCGGTGCGCAGGCCCCAGGCCCCGTTGGCCGGCTCGAAGCGGCACTGGCCCAGCCCCCGGAACACCTGCACCTCGCCCACCCGCAGCACCACCAGGTCGGTGTTGCCATCGCCGTCGATGTCCAGCGGGTAGGCACCGATGGCGTTGGTGGTCTCCAGCCCCGAGCGGTGTTCCTGCAGTTTCAGGGCCTGCCCGCGCAGGCTGCGGTTGCGGTAGAAGCGGGCCTTGCCGACGCCCGCCGTCACATACAGATCGGGCAGCCCGTCGCTGTCGCAGTCGAAGGTCGCGACGCCACCACCCACGACGTATTCGTCGTCGCCCTCGAAGCGGCTTTGCAGACCGGCGCTCTCGGTCTCTTCGGCGAAGCGCGGCACCGCTGGCGGTGGCCCGGCGGCGTCGGACAGCGCCGGCGGTCCCAGGGTCAGGCAGACACAGAGACCGGGCAGGAGTGAGCGGATCGGACGCACGCGGGACCTTTTGAACGGGATGGGTTTCGGTGCATCTTATTAAGTTCAATCAACAAACTATGTCGGGTTTGTCCCAATTGGTGTCCGGGCAGCAGCGGTTGAATAATTAGTTCGTCGTCCGCACTAAGTGGCTTGAGCGAGGGGCCAGCGACACGATGCATCCCACAATCCGTTCAAAAACCATGGCCTGGTGCGCAGGCCGTTCACAGGAGACAAGAATGAAACTGAAGACAACTTTGACCGCCCTGGCGCTGGGTCTGGCCAGCGCCGGCGCGTTTGCCCAGGTCGTGGGCGTGAGCTGGTCCAATTTCCAGGAAGAGCGCTGGAAGACCGACGAGAAGGCGATCAAGGACCAACTCACCAAGCTGGGCGCCAGCTACATCAGCGCCGACGCGGGCGGCTCGCCTGAGAAGCAGCTGTCGGACGTGGACTCGCTGATCGCCAAGGGCGCCAAGGTGCTCATCATCCTGGCCATGGACAAGGACGCGATCCTGCCGGCGGTCAACAAGGCCGGCCAGCAGAAGATCCCGGTGGTGGCCTACGACCGCCTGATCGAAGCGCCCGGCGTGTTCTACATCACCTTCGACAACGTCGAGGTGGGCCGCATGCAGGCGCGCGCCGTGCTCGAAGCCAAGCCCAAGGGCAACTACGTGATGATCAAAGGCTCGCCCACCGACCCGAACGCCAACTTCCTGCGCGGCGGACAGCAAGAGGTGCTGGACGCGGCGATCAAGAAGGGTGACATCAAGATCGTTGGCGAGGAATACACCGACGGCTGGAAGCCCGAAGTGGCGCAGAAGAACATGGAGCAGATCATCACCAAGACCGGCGGCAAGATCGACGCCGTGGTGGCCTCCAACGACGGCACGGCCGGCGGCGTCGTGGCGGCACTGAGCGCCAAGGGCATCAAGGGCATTCCGGTTTCGGGCCAGGACGGCGACCACGCGGCGCTCAACCGCGTCGCCATGGGTTCGCAGACCGTGTCGGTCTGGAAAGACGCACGCGACCTCGGCCGCGATGCCGCCTCCGCTGCGGTGTCCCTGGCCAAGGGCCAGAAGGTGGCCTCGGCGCAGACCTGGAACGGCGGCGAAAAGAAGATAGCCCTGCAGGCCCAGTTCCTCAAGCCGGTGCCGGTCACGGCCAAGAACCTGGACCTCGTGGTCAAGGCCGGCTGGATCAAGAAGGACGACCTGTGCAAGGGTGTGGACGGCGCGAAAGGGCCGGCCGCCTGCAAGTGAGTTGTTTGATCTCCTGATGGATGGAGGCCTTCGGACCGCAGGCTGGTTCAGCCTGCGGTCTTTTTTATCGACGGAGTGCGTTTGTGAGCCCTGATTCCAATGTCCTGAGACAGCTGGCCATCGACTGGCGGCTGGTGCTGATGGGGCTCGTCCTGGTGGCGACCGCCACCGTGTTCAACATCCTCTCGGGCGGCCTGTTTCTCTCGCCCGAGAACCTCTACAACATCGCGCAGCAGACGGCGGTGGTCGGCATCGTGGCCACCGTGGTCGTGCTCGTGATCGTGGCGCGCCACATCGACCTCTCGGTGGGCTCGGTGATGGGTTTTGTCGGCGTGCTGATCGCCACGCTGATGTACACCGCCGGCTGGCATTGGGTCGAGGCCTCGCTGGCCGGGCTGGGGGTGGCGATCGCGGTGTCGGTCTACCAGGGCGCGCTGACGGCGATGCTGGGCGTGCCGTCGTTCGTGGTCACGCTGGGCGGCCTGATGTCGTTCCGCGGCGCGGCCTTCCTGGTGGCCGACGGCAAGACGCAGCCGGTCAACGACCTGTTCTTCCAGCGGCTTGGTGGGGGCTTCGACGGCGCCATCGGCGTGCAGGCCAGCTGGGTGCTGGCCGCCGTGCTGGTGGCGGCGCTGTGCCTGCAGACGGTGCTGCGGCGGCGCGCCAAGGCCTCGTACGACGTGCCCAACCCGCCACTGTGGCTGGACGCGCTGGTCGCGGCGGTGCCGGCGCTGATCGTGGTGGGCTTTGTCGCGACCATGAACGCCTACCAGATCGCCACCAAGGACGCGCCGCAGGGCGTGCCGATCCCGGTGCTGATCTGGGGCGGCGTGGCGCTGGTGCTGTCGTTCATCGTGCACCGCACGCGCTTCGGGCGCTACGTGTTCGCCATGGGCGGCAACCCAGAGGCGGCGGCGCTGGTCGGCATCCCGGTGCGCCGGGTGACGCTGATGCTGTTTGCGCTGATGGGTGTGCTCATCACCATCGCGGCGATGGTGTCGATCGCGCGCCTGAACGCCGGCACCAACTCGCTGGGCACCGGCATGGAGCTGTACGTGATCGCGGCGGCGGTCATCGGCGGCACCTCGCTCGCCGGCGGCAGCGGCTCGATCCTGGGCTCGGTGCTGGGCGCGCTGATCATGCAGAGCATCGACAGCGGCCTGCTGCTGCTGGACATCTCCATCGGCCTGCGCTACGTGATCATCGGCCAGGTGCTGATCGTGGCCGTGGTGTTCGACGTGGTGTACCGCCGCATGACGGGAGACACGGCATGACCGCTCCTTTGGTGGAAATGCGCCAGATCGGCAAGTCGTTCGGTGGCGTGCGTGCGGTGGACGGCGTGTCGATCAACCTGCACCCCGGTGAGGTGGTGGCCTTGCTCGGCCACAACGGCGCGGGCAAATCGACGCTGATGAAGATGCTCGCCGGGGCTTACCCCATCGACAGTGGCGAGGTGCTGATCAACGGCGAGAAGGCCCACATCCGCACGCCGGTCGATGCCCAGCGCTGCGGCATCGAGTCGATCTACCAGACGCTGGCGCTGGCCGACAACCTCGACGCGGTGGCCAACCTGTTCCTCGGGCGCGAGCTGCTCACGCGCTGGAACACGCTGGACGACCACCGCATGGACGCCGAGGCGCGCAAGGTGTTCCATCGTCTGAACAAGAACTTCAAGAACGTCAGCACGCCGGTGCGCCGCCTCTCGGGCGGACAGCGGCAGGTGGTGGCGATCTCGCGCGCCATCTACTTCAACGCGCGCATCCTGATCATGGACGAGCCCACCGCCGCGCTGGGGCCGGAAGAGACGGCGATGGTGGGCAACCTCGTGCGCCAGCTGAAGGCCGAGGGCGTGGGCATCTTTCTGATCACCCACGACATGCCAGACGTGTTCGGCCTGAGCGACCGGCTGGCGGTGATGAAAAACGGCCGACTGGTCGGCACCCACCGGACCACCGAGGTCACCGAGGACGAGGTCCTTGGCATGATCATCGCTGGCAAACAACCCGAGGGAAAAGCGCAGGACCACGGCCTCGGCGGCCCGGTGCTTTCCACGACCACCACATGAAAACCACCGGCGACCAGCAATTGGTCAAACGCATCAACCGCAGCGTGCTGCTGCGCCTGCTGAGGCACCACAGCGGCCTCTCGCGGGCGCAGCTCGCGCAGGAAAGCGGGCTGACCAAATCGACCGTGAGCCAGCTCGTGCGTGAGCTGATCGACGAGGGCTGGATCGCCGAAACCGGCCTCGCCGCCGCCAAGGGCCTGGGCCGCCCCTCGACGCCCTTGCGCATCGACGGCAGCCGCCGCGCGATGATCGGCGTCGAAATCGCGGTCGAGGCGCTGCGGGTGGTGGGCGTGTCGCTCACCGGCGAGGTGCTGTGGTCGATCGAGGAAGCGCTGGTCGATCATGCGCCCGGCCCGGTGTGCCAGCAGGTGGCGCGGCTGGTGGTGCTCGCGCACGCAGCGCTCGCCGCGCGCTCGGTGGTGGTCTCGGGCATCGGCATCGGCCTGCCCGGCGCGTTCGACGAAGCCACGGGCACGGTGCGTTTCGCGCCCAACCTGGGCTGGCGCAACGTGGGCTTTCTGCCGCTGATCACCCGCGCGCTGGCCGAGGCGGGCGCGCCGCCGGTGGCGGTGCACGTGCAGAACGAAGCCGACACCGCCGCGCTCAGCGAATACGAGTTCGCGGAGGGCGATGTGGTGGACTCGCTGATCTTTGTGACCTGCGGCGTCGGCGTCGGTGCCGGCATCGTGCTCAACGACCGCCTGTTCACCGGGCTGCAGGGCATGGCCGGTGAAATCGGCCACAGCATCCTGCAGTTCGACGGACCGGCCTGCTCCTGCGGACGCAAGGGCTGCGCCGAAACCTTTTTCGGCGCCAGGGCGCTGGACCGCCTGCCCGACCCGGCGCAAGGCGGCGTGTTCCTCGGCGTCGTGCTGCAGAACCTCTGGACCACCTTCAACCCCGGGGCCCTGGTGGTCGGCGGGCCGTCGTGCGAGCGCCACCCCGGCATCGTGCGCCAGGCCCGCGACACGCTGGAGGCCTACGCGGCCAGCGCCGGCGTGCCCGCGCCGATGGTGCGGCCCGCGCGCTACGGGCTGCTGGCCTCGGCCGTCGGCGCGGCCGCGTTGGTGCTGCACCACGACCTTCGGCCGATGCACGCGCGCGCCGTGACGGCCGCGCCGGGCGAACCCGAACCCCTTCCCGATTTCACGGCGCACCAAGCCCTTCACTGATTTCCTGTTTTATCTATGTACATCGGCATCGACATTGGCACCTCCGAGGTGAAAGCCCTGCTGCTCGGCCCGGACCACCGCGTCATCGGGTCGGCGGGCTCGGCGCTCACGGTGTCGCGACCCCACCCCGGCCACAGCGAGCAGGACCCGGCCGACTGGTGGACGGCGACGCAGGCGGCGCTGGCGGGCCTGCGCGCGGCGCATCCGCGCGAGTACGCGGCAACCGTGGCCATCGGCCTGTCGGGCCAGATGCACGGCGCCGTGCTGCTCGACGCGCAAGACCAGGTGCTGCGGCCGGCGATCCTGTGGAACGACACGCGCTGTGCCACCGAGTGCGCCGAGATGATGGCCGAGCTGCCGACGCTCAGCGACCTGGGTGGCAGCCTGGCGATGCCCGGCTTCACCGCGCCCAAGCTGCGCTGGGTGGCGCGCCACGAACCCGACATCTTCCAGCGCGTGGCCAAGGTGCTGCTGCCCAAGGACCATGTGCGCCTGATGTTGACCGGCGAACACGTCAGCGACTTCTCGGACGCCAGCGGCACGCTCTGGCTCGACGTGCGGCGGCGGGCCTGGTCCGACGAGCTGCTGGCGCTGACCGGGCTCACGCGCGCTCACATGCCCCGCCTGGTCGAGGGCAGCGAAGCCAGCGGGCGGTTGCGCGCCGACGTGGCGCAGGCGCTGGGTCTTCAGCCCGGCACGGTGGTGGCCGGCGGGGCGGGCGACAACGCCGCCAGCGCGGTCGGCATGGGGGCGGTGCAGCCCGGGCAGGGCTTCCTGTCGCTGGGCACCAGCGGTGTGCTGTTCGTCGTCACCCCCGACTACCAGCCCAACGCCGCGAGCGCCACGCACGCCTTCTGCCACGCGGTGCCGGAACGCTGGCACCAGATGAGCGTGATGCTCTCGGCCGCCAGCGCACTGCAATGGGTTTCGGACCTGCTGGGCGCGGGCAATGCTGGCGAGGTGGCGGCCCGTGCCGCGGCGCTGCCGCTGGACGCGCGCGCGGCCTCACCGCTGTTTCTGCCCTACCTCAGCGGCGAACGCACGCCGCACAACGACGCGCGGGTGCGCGGCAGTTTCAACGGCCTCGATTTCGACACCGACGCCGCGCGCCTCGGTTACGCGGTGATGGAGGGTGTGAGCTTCGGCCTTCAGGACGGCCTGGCCGCGCTGAACGCCGCCGGCAGCTCGGTCGCCCGCCTGTCGCTGGTCGGTGGCGGCGCGCGCAGCGGTTTCTGGGCCCAGATGCTGGCCAGCGCGCTGGACGTTCAGATCGTCACCCACGGCGGCTCGGCGGTCGGTGGCGCGCTGGGGGCGGCCCGCCTGGGCGCCCTGGCGGTCGGTGCGCCGCTGAACGAGGTCTGCCAGGCCCCACCCGTCGACACCGTCTACCGCCCCGATCCCGGCGAGCGCGCGCTGCTGGCGCCCCGCCATGCCCTGTTCCGCAGCCTGTACCGCAGGCCCTGATGCAGTCAACCGACAACCCGAAGAGCAACCACCCATGAGCACCTACTTTTCCGACATCTCCCCCATCGCCTACGCCGGCCCAGCGTCCACCGACCCGCTGGCTTTCAAGTGGTACGACAAAGACCGCCTCGTGCTGGGCAAGCGCATGGAAGACCACCTGCGTTTCGCCGTCTGCTATTGGCACAGCTTCTGCTGGAACGGCTTCGACCCCTTCGGCTACGACGGCACGTTCGAGCGGCCCTGGCAGAAGATGGCCGACCCCATGGCGGCGGCCAAGGCCAAGGCCGATGCGGCCTTCGAGTTCTTCGCCAAGCTGGGCGCGCCTTATTACTGCTTCCACGACCGCGACGTCGCCCCCGAAGGCGCCACGCCGCGCGACAGCGTGAACCACCTGCACGAGATGGTCGACGTGCTGCAGGCCAAGCAGGCGCAGACCGGCATGAAGCTGCTCTGGGGCACGGCCAACCTGTTCAGCCACCGCCGCTTCATGTCGGGCGCCTCGACCAACCCCGATCCCGAGATCTTCGCGCTGGCCGCGTTGCAGGTGAAAGAAGCGATGGACGCCACGCTGAAACTCGGCGGCGAAAATTACGTGCTCTGGGGCGGCCGCGAAGGGTATGAGACCCTGCTCAACACCCGCATGGGCCAGGAACTCGACCAGATGGGCCGTTTCCTGAACATGGTGGTGGACTACAAACACAAGATCGGCTTCAAGGGCACGATCCTGATCGAGCCCAAGCCGCGCGAACCGTCCAAGCACCAGTACGACTTCGACACCGCCACGGTCTACGGTTTCCTGTGCCGTTATGGCCTCGACAAAGAGATCAAGGTCAACATCGAAGGCAACCACGCCACGCTCTCGGGCCACAGCTTTGAACACGAGGTGGCCACCGCGCTGGACCTCGGCATCTTCGGCTCCATCGACATGAACCGCGGCGACATGCAGTGCGGCTGGGACACCGACCAGTTCCCCAACAACATCCCCGAGACCGCACTGGTGATGTACCTGATCCTGCAAGGCGGCGGCTTCACCACCGGCGGCCTGAACTTCGACTCCAAAGTGCGCCGCCAGTCCATCGATCCACAAGACATGTTCCACGGCCACATCGGCGGCATGGACGTGTCGGCCCGCGCCCTGCTGATCGCCGAGAAGATGATCCTCGACGGGCGCCTGGACGCGCAGGTCGATGCCCGCTACGCCGGCTGGCGCGCGCCGTTCGGGCAGCAGATTTTGAGTGGGCAGATGGGGCTCGATCAACTCGCTGCGCAGGTGTTGACACGCAATCAGGACACGGCACCCGTGTCGGGTCGCCAGGAGCAGCTTGAGAACCTGCTGAACAGCTACCTCTGACCCCAGGTCACTGTGCCGTGGCCGACCCCCTGACCCGTCTCGATTGGATTGTTTTGTGATTTCACGCCGTCAATGTCTTGTGTCTGCCATGGCGGTCGGGTGGTTGGGCCACACAACGGTGCGTGCCCAAAGCCAGGTCGATGTGGGCCTCGCCATGCCCACGCTCGCGCTGCAGCGCTGGGTGATCGATGGCCTGGCGCTGGTGCGTTCGTTCAATGGCATGCGCCTGGTCTCCGACCTGCAGTTTGCGAACAACGACGTGCCCACCCAGATCGCCCAGATCGACAACATGCTGGGGAAGGGGACGAAGGTGTTGATCGTGGCGCCCATCGATGGGCCTGCCCTGGCGCCCATCCTGAAGAAGGCAGCGGACCTGAAGGTCAGGGTGATTTCCTATGACCGCCTGATCCGCGATTCGCCCCATGTGGACTACTACGCGACCTTCGACAATTTCGCGGTGGGTGTTCTGCAGGGCACCGAGATCGTCCGTCGTCTCAAGTTGCCCGAGGCCAAAGGGCCTTTCAACATCGAGCTGTTCGGTGGGTCGCCCGACGACAACAACGCCTTCTTTTTCTACAACGGCGCCATGTCGGTGCTCAAACCCTATCTCGACAGCGGGCAGCTCACGGTCGGGTCTGGGCAGATGGGCATGGACGCGGTGTCGACACAGGCTTGGAGCGGCGTCACCGCCCGTTTCCGGTTTGAGAAGATGTTGGAGAAGACCTACGCCAAACAGAGACTCCATGCGGTGCTCTCGCCCAACGATGGCATTGCCATCGAGTTGCTGCAAGCGCTGAAGCTCAAGGGCTATGGCACGGGAGGGGGTCATCCCTGGCCGGTGGTGAGTGGGCAGGACGCCGATGTGCAATCGGTGCGCTCGATCATCCGCAACGAGCAGGCCTTCACCATCTTCAAAGACAACCGCGAACTGGCGCTGGCGGCAGCGTCCATGGCGCAGGCCATCCTGACCAACAAGGCGCCCCTGGTCAACGACGAAAAGACCTACAACAACGGCGTGAAGGCGATGTCATCCCTTCTGCTGAAGCCGGTGACGGTGGATGTCAACAACTGGCGCGAAACCTTGGTGACGTCTGGCTACTACAAGGACCACATGTTCCGTTGAGCCGCAGGGCCGCCAAACGAAGAACGTGAACCGATCACTGAATGGTGCCAATGAACATGAAACCGGTGGTGTGGGGGGTGTTGGGCACGGCCAAGATCGGCATCGAGCAGGTGATCCCGGCCATGCTGTCCAGTCCGCTGGTGGAACTGCGTGCCATCGCCTCGCGGTCGCTGCCGACGGCGCAGGCCGCCGCGCGGTCGGCGGGCATTGCGCGGGCCTATGGCAGCTACGAGGAGCTGCTCGCCGACCCAGCCATCGAGGCCGTTTACAACCCGCTGCCCAACCACCTGCACGTGCCGCTGACCCTTCAAGCCGCAGCGGCCGGCAAGCACGTGCTGTGCGAGAAACCGTTCGCCCTCAGCGCGGCCGAGGCCCAGACCGTGCAGATCGCCGCGTCGCGGGTGCACATCGAAGAGGCCTTCATGGTGCGCCACCACCCGCAGTGGCTGCGTGCCCGCGAGCTGGTGCGGGCCGGGCGCATCGGCACGCCGCGCGCGGTGCAGGTGTTCTTCTCGTACTTCAACGACGACGCGGCCAACATCCGCAACCAGGCCGCGATGGGCGGCGGCGCGCTGTACGACATCGGGTGTTACGCCATCCTGGCCGGGCGCTCCCTCTTCGAGGCCGAGCCGCGGCGCGCGGTCTCGCTGGTGGACCGCGACCCGGTGCTGGGGACCGACCGGCTGAGCAGCGCGCTGCTGGATTTCGGCGCCGGGCGGCAGCTGAGCTTCACGGTCTCCACCCAGAGCGTGCCGTTCCAGCGGGTGCAGGTGATCGGCACCACCGGCCGGATCGAGCTGTTCATTCCCTTCAACGCCGCCCGGAACGGGCAGATGCGGCTGGCGCTGGATGAGGGTGGCCCGCTGGACGGCAGCGGCGTCACCATCGAAACCCTGCCAGCGGCCGACCAGTACCGGCTGGAGGTGGAGGCGTTCTCGCGCCGCGTGCGCGAGGGGGCGTCGCCCGATGCGTCCCGGCTGGGTGACGCCGTGGCCCAGGCCCGCGTGATCGACGCCCTGTGGCAATCGGAGCGCAGCGGGCGCTGGGAGCCGGTGACCCGGGACTGACCTTCGACCCGGGGCGCCGGCTCATGGTCGCGTGCTAGCCTCCGGCGCATGCCCGAGCTGCTCGCACACGCCTCCTTCGTCCGCTTCTGGTGCGCCCGGGTGGCAGCGGTCGCCGGCACCCAGATGCTGATGCTGACCATCGGCTGGCACATGTACGAGCTGACCGCCAGCGCCTGGGACCTCGGGCTGGTGGGGCTGTTCCAGTTCGGTCCCGCGCTGGCGATGACGCTGCCCGCCGGCCACGCCGCCGACCGCCACCACCGCGCCCGCATCGTGGCGCTGTGCCTGTCCGCGCAGGCGGCGGTGGCGCTGCTGCTGGTGGCTGGCACGCTGGCGCACGCGGTGTCGCGCGAGTGGCTGCTGGCGCTGTCGGCGCTGCTGGGGGCGATCCGGCCGTTCCAGATGTCGGCCCAGCAGGCGCTGCTGCCGTCCCTGGTGCCGGCGGCGCTGCTGGCCCGCGCCACCGCGGTCACCTCCACCGGCACCCAGGCGGCCGTCATCGGCGGGCCGGCCCTCGGTGGGCTGATCTTTGCGGTGAACCTGAACGCGGTCTACATCGTCTGCACGCTGTTGTTCCTCGGTGCGGCGCTGGCCTGCCTGTGGGTGCGCTACGAGCGCCAGCCGGTGGCGCGCGAGCCGGTCAGCGCGTCGACGCTGCTGGCCGGTGTGCGCTACGTGTGGGGACATCCGGTGCTGCTGGGTGCGGTGTCGCTGGACCTGTTCGCGGTGCTGCTGGGCGGCGCCACCGCATTGCTGCCGATCTTTGCCAAGGAGATCCTGCACGTCGGACCCGAAGGGCTGGGTGTGTTGCGTTCGGCGCCAGCGGTCGGTGCGCTGGCGGCGGGGCTGGTGCTGTCGCACTGGGCGCTGGAGCGGCGCGTCGGGCGCAAGCTGCTGGTGGCGGTGGCCGTGTTCGGGCTGTGCATGGTGGTGTTCGGCCTGTCCACCTCGTTCTGGCTGTCGCTGCTGGCGCTGGCCGTGTCCGGCGCGGCCGACATGGTCAGCGTAGTGATCCGCCAGACCCTGATGCAGCTGGAAACGCCGGACGCCATGCGGGGCCGCGTGGCGGCGGTCAACACGCTCTTCATCGGCGCCAGCAACCAGCTCGGCGAGTTCGAGTCGGGCGTGACCGCCGCGGCGTTCGGGCCGGTGGGCTCGGTGGTGCTGGGCGGGCTGGGCACCATCGGCGTCAGTCTGGCCTGGTGGCGCCTGTTCCGCCCGCTGGCCGAGCGCGACTCGCTCGCGGGTCCTCCCACGCGCCTCTGAACCCCCGTCTGGCGAACCACAGGCCAGAAGACAACCACCCAGAAAAAAACCCCGCGAATCGCTTCGCGGGGCTTTTTCTTGGAGGTTGGTCAGCGTGCAGTGATGCATTCCGACGCAGCATGAGGCGCCAGGCCAAGGCGCAAGGGCGTAGACAGTGGCAGCGCCACGGCAAGCCCTTGCAACGCCGGCATGGCGTCTCAGGCAAGGAGCACTTACATGCCCATGCCGCCCATGTCGCCCATCCCACCCATGCCGCCACCCATGCCGCCGGCAGGTGCGTCATCCTTCGGGGATTCAGCAACCATGCACTCGGTCGTCAGCATCAGGCTGGACACCGAAGCGGCGTTCTGCAGCGCGGTGCGGGTCACCTTCGTCGGGTCCAGAATGCCCATTTCGATCATGTCGCCGTAGGTGTCGTTGGCGGCGTTGAAGCCGTAGTTGCCCTTGCCGGCCAGGATGGCGTTGACCACCACGCTCGGTTCGCCACCGGCGTTGGCCACGATTTCGCGCAGGGGCGCTTCAATCGCTTTCAACACCAGCTTGATGCCGGCGTCCTGGTCGGCGTTGTCACCCTTGATGACACCAGCGGCCTGACGGGCGCGCAGCAGGGCCACGCCACCACCGGCGACGATGCCTTCTTCCACCGCAGCGCGCGTGGCGTGCAGGGCGTCTTCCACGCGGGCCTTCTTTTCCTTCATCTCGACTTCGGTGGCAGCGCCGACCTTGATCACGGCCACACCGCCGGCCAGCTTGGCCACGCGCTCTTGCAGCTTCTCGCGGTCGTAGTCGCTGGTGGCTTCTTCGATCTGCACGCGCACTTGCTTGACGCGGGCTTCGATGTCAGCGGCAGCGCCGGCGCCGTCGATGATGGTGGTGTTTTCCTTGCCCACTTCGATGCGCTTGGCCTGGCCCAGATCGGCCAGGGTCACTTTTTCCAGCGTCATGCCGACTTCTTCGGCGATCACTTTGCCGCCGGTCAGGATGGCGATGTCTTCCAGCATGGCCTTGCGGCGGTCGCCGAAGCCAGGGGCCTTGACAGCCACGACCTTCAGGATGCCGCGGATGGTGTTGACCACCAGCGTCGCCAGGGCTTCGCCTTCGACGTCTTCGGCAATGATCAGCAGCGGACGGCCGGCCTTGGCGACCTGCTCCAGCGTGGGCAGCAGGTCACGGATGTTGGACACCTTCTTGTCGTACAGCAGCACGAAGGGGTTGTCCAGCAAGGCGGCTTGCTTTTCCGGGTTGTTGATGAAGTAGGGCGACAGGTAGCCGCGGTCGAACTGCATGCCTTCGACGACGTCGAGTTCGTTCTGCAGTGACTTGCCGTCTTCCACGGTGATCACGCCTTCTTTGCCCACTTTGTCCATGGCATTGGCGATGATGTCGCCGATGCTGGAGTCGGAGTTGGCGGAGATGGAGCCGACCTGGGCGATTTCCTTGCTGGTCGTGGTGGCCTTGGAGGCCTTCTTCAGCTCGGCGATCAGGGCTTCCACAGCCTTGTCGATGCCGCGCTTGAGGTCCATCGGGTTCATGCCGGCGGCCACGTACTTCATGCCTTCGCGCACGATGGCCTGGGCCAGCACGGTGGCGGTGGTGGTGCCGTCACCGGCGTTGTCGGAGGTCTTGGAAGCGACTTCCTTGACCATCTGGGCGCCCATGTTCTGGAGCTTGTCCTTGAGTTCGATTTCCTTGGCCACGGACACACCGTCCTTGGTCACGGTGGGGGCGCCGAACGAGCGCTCGAGCACCACGTTGCGGCCTTTCGGGCCCAGGGTCACTTTCACGGCGTTGGCGAGAATGTTCACGCCTTCAACCATACGGGCGCGGGCTTCGCCGCCGAAAATCACGTCTTTTGCTGCCATTTTTCAGGTTCCTTCAGTATTGGTTTGGGATGAGGGACGGAAGATTTACTTCTCGACGACCGCGAACAGGTCGTCTTCCTTCATGACCAGCAGTTCATTGCCGTCGACCTTGACGGTCTGGCCGCTGTACTTGCCAAACAGAACGCGGTCACCGACCTTGACGTTCATGGCCGACAGTTCGCCTTTGTCGTTTTTCTTGCCGGGACCGACGGCCAGGATTTCGCCCTGGTCGGGTTTTTCAGCGGCGGCGTCGGGGATGACGATGCCGGAAGCGGTCTTGGTTTCGCTGTCGATACGTTTGACGATCACGCGATCGGCGAGAGGACGAAGGTTCATTGCATCTCCTGAAATTGAACGAGGAAGGGATTGGGTCAGACGGTTTCAGCCATCCCGGGACGGGTGGGGCCGCTGATCGACTTGGCGTCAAGGTGTTAGCACTCAACGTCAGCGAGTGCTAATGATAAGGGCGACCTGTGTCGTTTTCAAGACGCAGGGGCTTCTTTTTCCCCTCCAGTCGGGGACGGATGTGGGTATTGGCCGGTCTATTTCGGGAAAACCCGTCCATGCCTGTGCGGCAAATCGGCTGTACACCGGCGCGCTGTGTGTCGATTTTTGACAAACGGTGACAATCGGTTCGGTCCTTGGGTCGGGCTCCACTGCCCGGTTGCAGGCCGAGAGGTCAGGGGGTTTGTGATCAACATCAATCTGTGAGGTGCCTGTGGCCCTTGTGCGTTCGCGTTCGTTTGTTGTGTGGTCGGCGGGCCTGTTGTCCGTCGCTTACCTGTTGGCCACCGCGTGGCGCGACCCGCCGCTCACGCTGGCGCTGGCCGGTGCCTCTGTGGTCATGTTCTGGGCCTGCGCCTGGTCGGCGCGGGCGCTGCTCGGCTTCCGGTCGGCGAGTGCTTTGGCCCTGCTGGCGCTGGGTCTGGGCTGGTTTGCCGAGCAGATGGGCTCGTCGCGCGGCTGGTTCTTCGGCCGCTATACCTACACCGATGTGCTGGGCATCCGCCTGGGCGACGTGCCCCTGGCGATCCCGCTGATGTGGTTCGCGCTGTGCCTGGTGGGCTATGTCATGGCCTGCCTGATGCTGTGGCGCGCGCCAGTGCACCCCGGCCCCAGCTTTCGCAGCGGGCTGCTCACCGCCTGGCTGGCGGCCATGGTGGTCACCGCCTTCGACCTCGGCGCCGACCCTTATTTCGTGTTCGTGCTCAAGGCCTGGATCATGCAGAAGACCGACGGCGGCTGGTTCGGCGAGACCCTGCAGGGCTTCGCGGGCTGGATGGTGGTCGGGCTGCTGATCATGTCGCTGTTCCAGGCGCTGGCCGCGCCCCGGCGCGCGCCCACGCTGTCGCGCAAGGTGGCGCTCGCGGCGCTGGTGCCCATTGGCATCTACGCCAGCGGGCTGGTGTTCCAGGTGCTGCTGGGTCACCCGATCGAGATCCGTGCCATCGCCTTCTTCGCCATGGGGCTGCCCACGCTGGTGGCGCTCGTGGCCTGGTGGCACTGGTCGCACCCCGAGCGCCACACATCCCCAAGCCGGACCGCCGATGTGCCGCTGGCGCCCTGGACCCTGGAAGCCGATCCGCTGGCGGACCGGGCGGTGGCGTCCCTGGTCGGTCCCTGGGTCGGCGACACGGGGGCCATGGGCCCGGGCGCGGCGCGCCTGGCCTCCGCCACCCGGCTCATGGCGGGCTGGCCCGCCAATGGCGATCTCGCCGGATGGGACGGCAGCGACACCTCGGCGGACCCGGCGGTGGTGGCCACCCTGCGCGCCTACCTGGACGAAGGCCGGCAACTGCCCGAGTGGGCCGACCGCGCCAAGGTGGAGCGGGCCGAGGCGATCTTCATGGCGCAGGGCCCCTTGTCGTGCACGCTGCTGTTTTGTTCCAGCCTGCCCGAGTGTTATGTGTTGCCCCACCTGGCCGAGGTGCTGCACATCGCGGGCCAGCTGGAGCAGCACACCGAGCACCGCATCCGCCAGACCGCGGCCATGGTGTTCCCCGTGATGATGAAGGGAGGCCTGATGGGCGCCGACGGCGCGGGCGTGGCCCAGGTGCTCAAGGTGCGCCTCATCCACGCCACCATCCGCCACCTGATCCTGCGCGGCGATCCGGAGCGGGTGCGGGGCCGGGTCGCGCCGCAGGCTGGCGATGCCGCCCCCACCGGCATGCACGCCGCGCTCATGGCGCACGGCTGGGACGTGGACCGGCAGGGCCTGCCCTGCAACCAGATCGAGCTGGCCTACACCCTGCTGACCTTCGGTTACTGCTTCCTCAAGGGCATGCGCACCCTGGGCCTCCGGCTGTCGCGCGCGGACGAAGAAGCCTGCCTGCACGCCTGGAACGTGATGGGCCATGTGCTGGGCGTGCGGCGCGAACTGATGGTCGACACCATGGACGAGGCCACCGTGCTGTTCGAGCGCATCCAGGCCAGCGCGGGAGCGCCCACCGGGCCCGTCGACCCGCGCCCGGCCCTCGGTCGGGCCCTGATGCAGACCATGGAGCGCACCATCGGCCTGCCGGTGCTGCGCGGTCTGCCGGTGCCGCTCACGCGCTGGCTGGTCGGGCCCGGCACCGCGCGGCTGATCGGTGTGGATGAAAAGGTGTCGTGGCCCACCCGCCTGGTCTTCACGCTGGGCCGCCTGCTGATCGGGCTGATCGACGGGCTGGTGCGGCTGGTGCTCCCTAGGTTTTCGCTGTCCCGGCTGTTCACGCGGGTCGTGGGCTACCACTTCCTGACCCGCTTCCTGATGGACCAGACCCGGCCCCTGACCTTGCCGGAGCGGGTGCTCAACCCGATGGCCGACACCATTGCGGCCTGGAGCGACGACCCCTGCGCACCCGAATGGATCAATGGCCTGGAGGACCGCATGACCACCACCGGCACCTGGCGGCCCGCTCCCCAGCGCGGCGCCTGAGCCACAGAATGCCGCGCCTGGCCCACTTTCACGTCACATTCGTCATGCACGCCCGACCCACCCTTTACGATGCCGGGATGGTTTTTTTACCGTCCCGACCGGCTCACATGCAGCTCCGGGCCCCACCGCGCCGCCTCGGGGCCTGGTTGTGGGCTTTGGCGCTGTGCCTGTGTCTGTCCGGATGGGCGGCGCCGGCCTGGGCGTCGGACGGCGAGGGCGACATCACCCTGTCGAGTCGCTACTGGATCGATGCCTCGGGCGCCCAGAGTGTGGACGAGGTGGCGGCGCAGCCCGCAGAGACCCTGGTCAAGATGGACGGGTTTCGCTCTTTCAGCCTCGGCAGCTCGGCGCTCTGGATGCGTCTGGACCTGCCTCGGCTGGAACCTTCGCAGCGCTGGTTCTTGCTGCTCAGTGCCGCGGCCTTCACCAACGAGGTCGATCTGTACCAGCGGGGTGCGGACGGAGGTTGGACCAGGCAGCGCGCGGGTGACCACCTGCCTGTGGCGCAGTGGGACCACCCGGACCAGACCCCGGTCTTCGCCATCGACGCCCAGGTTCAGGGCCCGGTGTGGCTGAAGGTGATGAATTCGCCGACCCCGACCAGCCCGCGCCTGCAACTGCTGACAGAGAACAGCCTTCAGACCAAGCGCTACTGGACCTTCCTCATGGTCGGGGGCTACCTGGGTTTCGGGCTGCTGGTGCTGTTCCTGGGCTGGGTGCACGCGCGGCTCTATGGCGACCGGGCGTTTGTTGCCTACTGCTTTTATGTCGCCTTCATGCTGGGGTTCCAGGCCGCGTTCACGGGCATCGGGGGGCTGTTTTTCTGGGACCAGTCGGCACGGTGGAACGACATGGCGCCAGCGGTGTTCATGCTGTGGCTCACGGCCTCGGGCATCTGGTTCGTGCGCGAGGTCTGCGCCGTCTCGCGCCACCACCGGGGTGTGGACCGATTTGTCGTTGCCTGGTCGGTGTTCGGCCTGCTGTACCCGCTGTTGTATGTGAACCTTCAGACCCCGGCAACCTTCGCGGTGCTCAACCTCTACGGATTGCTGTCGGTGTTGCTCAGCGTGGCGCTGTGTCTGTGGACCTGGCGCCTGGGGGAGACCTATTCCGGCTGGATGGCACTGGGCTTCCTGCCGGTGCACCTGGGGTATCCGTTTCCGGCCCTGCGCAGCGCGGGTGTGTTGCCTGACAGCTGGGCGATGCAGTACGCGGTGCTGATCGGTTCGGCGATCGAGATCCCGTTGCTGCTTTACATCCTGCACCGTCGCGCCAAGGATTTCAACGAGAACCGGGCGCGCCTGCGCGCTTTGGAGAGCACCGACCCGCTCACCGGACTCACCATCCCGCTGGTCCTCACGCTGCGCCTGCGCGACGCGCTGCGGCGTTCGCGGCGCTACGGTCACCGCTGCGGCATGGTGCTGGTCGAGCTGGCCAACCACGCCGAGATCGTGGAGCGAGAAGGCCGCGAGGCCGGCGACCGTGCGCTGGTGGTGGCCGCGTCCCGGCTGTCGGAGGTGGTGCGCGATGTGGACACCGTGTGCCGGGTGTCCGACACGCGCTTCGCCATGCTGATCGAGGGGCCACAACGACCTGATCAGCTCAAGCTGCTGGCCCAGCACGTGGTGGCCAGGGGGCTGGAGCGGGTGCCGACCTTGCCCGTCGAGCTCACGCTGCGCTTTCGCCTGGTCTCTGCCACGTTGCCTGACGCGGGTGACAGCAGCGACGCCGCGAACGATGATGAGCGCCTGATGGAGCGGCTGCACCGTGCGCTGGACCGACTGGCCGGCGAGCCGCGCAGGGTGGTGCTGCACCTGCCCGTGCGAATGCCCGCTGGGGTCTGATCCCCGCGCGGCGCCGGAGGGTCAAAAAAGTGACGGCGTTCATGCACCGCCGCTGGCGGTCAAGTGAACCCCTGGGTCTGCTGGAACTGGTTCCTCAGATCGCCAGCTCCGCCATGGCGGACTTGGGAAAGTCGAGGTCGGGCTCCTGCACGTCAAATGGCAGGGTGAAATAAAAAGTGCAGCCCTCGCCTGGCGCGGTTTCGGCCCAGATGCGGCCACCGTGGCGCTCGATGATGCGTTGCGACAGGGCCAAGCCAGTGCCCGTGCCTTCGAAGTCCATGGAATGGTGCTGGCGCTGGAACATGACGAACAGGTTGTGCGCCTTCTCCAGGTCGAAGCCCACCCCGTTGTCGTTCACGTAGAAGGTGCGCCCGCCCACGGGGTTGACCTTCCAGCCCACCTGGATGCGGGCGTGCTCCCGGGTGCGGGTGTACTTGACCGAGTTGCCCAGCAGGTTGCCCAGCGCCTGGGCCAGCAGCATGGCGTCGCCACGCACCACCGGCAGGTCGTCTTCGATCACCCACTCGATGGAGCGGCCCAGGTTTTCCTGTTTCAGGTGGGCCACCACGCCGTCGAGCAGGGTCGCCAAGGGCACCGGCTGCGACTCGATGGCCACCCGGCCCAGACGGGCGTATTCGAGCAGGCCCTCGATCATTTGGCTCATGCGTTTGCTGGCCTTGGCGATCGAGTTCAGGTACTGCAGGGCGAGTGTGTCCTTGGACTCGCCCATCTGCTCCTGAAGCAGGCTCACGAAGCTGCCGATGTGGCGCAGCGGCGCTCGCAGGTCGTGCGAGACCATGTGAGAGAACACGTCGAGGTCCTTGTTCGCGGCGACCAGCTGTTGGGTGCGTTCAGCCACGCGCTTTTCCAGCTCGCGGTTGAGGTCGTTCATCACATCTTCCAGGCTCTTGGCCGCGGTCATGTCGCGGGTGATGCACGAGAGGCCCTGCAGATCGCCCGCTTCGGTGCGCAGCGCGGTCAGCACGGTGTGGGCCCAGAAGCGTGATCCGTCGTCGCGCAGGCGCCATCCTCGGGTTTCCCATTGGCCGTGGGCCTTGGCCAGGCGCAATGCCTGGGCCGGATCGACCTCATCCTCACCCGCGTTGTCCACCGCGAGCAGCTGCAGAAAGGGCTGGCCCAGCATCTGCGAGCGGGTGTGGCCGTGCAGGCGCTGCGCGCTTTCCGTCCATTCGGTCACGGCGCCGTCCGCGTCGACGAAGTAGATGCAGTGGTCCTGGATCGCGTCCACCATCAGCCGGTAGCGCTGCTCGCTCTGGAACAACTCGGCGCTGCGTTCGCGTACCCGTTCTTCGAGGTCGCGGTTGGCCTCCAGCACGAACTCTTCGGTGCGTTTGCGCTCGCTGATGTCGTGCAGTTCGATGAAGATGCCTTCCACCTCGCCGTGCTGGAAGTCGGGGATGTAGTGAATCTCGTAGAAGCTACGTGAACCGTCGTCTTCCAGTCGCTCGGCTTCAAAGGTCTGTGACTGGCCACTCAATGCGTCGGCCACGTGCGGCAGGATCTCGGGCAACTGGTCCTCACTCACCACCTGGCTCAGGTGCGTGCCGACCATCTCGCTGGCGTGTTTGCCGTAGCGGCTGGCGTGCGCCGTGTTGGCGAAGCGGCAGATCAGGTCTTTGTCGTAGTAGGCCAGGTGCGAGGGAATGCGGTCGGTGATGCTGCGCAGGAAGCTGTCGTGAGCGGCCACCCGTTGTTCCACTGCCTTGCGCTCGCTGATGTCCACCACGGTGGTGTTGCTGTACAGAAACAGCCCTTGTTCGTCGGTCACGGCGGTGGACGAGAACAGCGCCATGAAGTGGCTGCCGTCACGGCGGCGGACCTCGATCTCCATCGGATCGGTGTGCCCGGTCTCTGCGAGCGCCTGCATGCGGCTTTGCAACACCGGCCGAGCAGAGGGATCGACCACGGCAAACACGTCCATTTTCCCAATCACCTCGTCACCGGGAAGGTCCAGCCAGCCCAGCAGCGTCTGGTTGACGTTCACGACGCGCAGGTCGGCATCAAGGGACAGGTAGCCGCAAGGCGCCTGGTTGTAGAGTGACTGAGCGCGAGCCAATGCCTGCTCAAGCTCCCGGGTGCGCAAGGCGACGAGGCGCTCGAGTTCGGGGTTGGCGGTGTCGGTCCGTTCAGGGCTGACAGGGGTTTCCATGGTTCTTGGCTCCAGGTCATTGCGTGGCACAGACCACCTAGTCTGTACTGGATTATCGGACGCTGCCCGGAAAAATACAGCCCTCCGTAGGGACAACCCGCCATGCCGGGGCAAAAAAAAGCCCCGCCGCACCGGCGAGGCTTTCGCAGTTGGCAAGTGCTTGCTTACAGTCCTGCAGCAGCACGCAGCGCGGGCGCCTTGTCGGTGCGTTCCCAGGTGAACTCGGGTTCTTCGCGGCCGAAGTGGCCGTAAGCAGCGGTCTTTTCGTAGATCGGGCGCAGCAGGTCGAGCATCTGGATGATGCCTTTGGGGCGCAGGTCGAACACCTCGGCCACGATGGCCGAGAGCTTGTCGTCGCTGATCACGCCCGTGCCTTCGGTGTAGACCGTGATGTTCATCGGCTTGGCCACGCCAATGGCATAGGCCACCTGCACCTGGCACTGCTTGGCCAGGCCGGCGGCGACCACGTTCTTGGCGACGTAACGCGCCGCGTATGCGGCAGAACGGTCCACCTTGGACGGGTCCTTGCCCGAGAACGCACCACCGCCGTGAGGGCAGGCACCGCCGTAGGTGTCGACGATGATCTTGCGGCCGGTCAGACCACAGTCGCCCTGCGGGCCGCCGACGACGAAGCGGCCGGTCGGGTTGATCAGGTACTTGGTGTCGGCGGTCAGGAACTCCTTGGGCAGCACCGGCTTGATGATCTCTTCACGCACGGCCTCGTAGAAGGCGTCGGTCATCTTGTGACCCAGGCTGTACTCGGGCGCGTGCTGGCTGGACAGCACCACGGTGTCGATGCTGTGCGGCTTGCCGTCCACGTAGCGCATCGTGACCTGGCTCTTGGCGTCGGGGCGCAGGAAGGGCAGGCGGCCGTCCTTGCGCAGCTGGGCCTGGCGCTCGACGAGGCGGTGCGCGTAGTAGATCGGCGCGGGCATCAGCTCGGGCGTTTCGTCGCAGGCGTAGCCGAACATCAGGCCCTGGTCGCCTGCGCCCGTGTTCAGGTGGTCGTCGGAGGCGTGATCCACGCCCTGGGCGATGTCGTTGGACTGCTTGTCGTAGCAGACCATCACCGCGCAGCCCTTGTAGTCGATGCCGTACTCGGTGTTGTCGTAGCCGATGCGCTTGATGGTGTCGCGCGCGACCTGGATGTAATCGACGTGGGCGTTGGTGGTGATTTCACCGGCCAGCACCACCAGACCGGTGTTGCACAGGGTCTCGGCGGCCACGCGGCTGCGCGGGTCCTGCTTGAAGATCGCGTCGAGGATCGCGTCCGAAATCTGGTCGGCGACCTTGTCGGGGTGGCCTTCGGAGACGGATTCGGAGGTGAAGAGGAAATCGTTCGCCATATAAACTCCAGAGTTGATGAACCGGCGTTGCCGGTTTTCTGGTTCGGCGAACGCTTTAGCGGAATTTGTGAATCGCCCCGCAATTAGTTCAATAACTCGGCGATGGGCGCCATTTTAAGGTACCAGGGCGCGATGCCGGTGACGGCCATCGCGTCATAAGAGTGTTTTGTGACGGCTTTCTTTCAGCTTCTGTTCCGATTTTTGTCCGTGTTGCCGCTGCCGCTGCTGCACGCGTTTGGCTGGGTACTGGGCTGGCTGACGTTCCTGGCGTCGCCTCGGTACCGGCGCAGGCTGTTTGCCCATGCCCGACTCGCCGGGTACCCGCGCTCGGTCGCGCTCGGATCGGTCGCGGAGTCGGGCAAGCTGGTGGCGGAGTTGCCCCGGCTGTGGCTGGGTCGGCCAGTGCACGTTGACTGGGACGGTGTGGCCCATGTCGAAGAAGCCATGGCGCACGGCGATGGCTTGCTGTACCTCACCCCGCACCTGGGCTGTTTCGAGGTCACCGCCCAGTTGGTGGCCCAGCGGTTCGGCGAGCGCATGCCCATCACGGTGCTGTACCGCCCGGCCCGCCAGCCCTGGTTGCGCGAGCTGATGGAAGCCCGCAACCGGCCCGGGCTTCACACCGCGCCCACCACCCTGGCGGGCGTCAAACAACTGATCAAGGCGCTCAAGCAACACCAGGCGGTGGGCCTGCTGCCGGACCAGGTGCCGCCGTCAGGGCAGGGTGTCTGGGCTCCCTTTTTTGGTCGCGACGCGTACACCATGACGCTCTCCGCGCGCCTGGCCCAGACCGGCGGCGCCCGGGTGGTGCTGATCTGGGGTGAACGCCTGTCCTGGGGGCGGGGCTACCGCGCCCGGGTGCGCCCCTTCATGGCAGACGGCGATGGCCAGCTGTCCAGCGATCCACAGCAAGCGGCCAGGCAGATCAACCAGGCGATGGAGTCCCTGGTGAAGGAGTGCCCGACACAGTACCTCTGGTCTTACGACCGGTACAAGGCGCCGGCGGGTTTGAGCCACGCGGCGCGTCTGGATGCCGAGCGTGCGCAGCGCACTTGATCCCCGAGAACTCACCCCTTCATGTCCCATCCGTCCGCACCGGCCGCTCGCCGTCCTTTCATGAAAAGCGCCCTCAGTCTGGGCGGCCTGGCGCTGATGCGCGTGCTCAAGCACGCGCCCCTGTCCTGGCTGCGGGCGCTGGGCTGGCTGATCGGACACCTGTTGTTCGTGCTGGCGTTGCGCCGCCGCCGCATCGCCGAGGTCAATCTGGCGCTGTGTTTTCCCGAGCGGAGCGAGGCGCAGAGGCGCCAACTGGTGCGCCGTCACTTTGTGCTGTTTGTGCAGGCGTGGCTGGACCGCAGCTGGCTGTGGGAAGGTCGCCCTGAGGTCGTGCGTCGTCGGCTGCGTTTGACAGGCGAGGTGCAGGCGCTCCATGAAACGGTGCCCACCTTGTTGTTCGCTCCACATTTCGTGGGCATGGACGCTGGTTGGATGGCGCTCACGGCCCACGTGCAGCGGCGGTTCTGTGGCCTGTATGCACGGCAACGCAATCCGGTGCTGGACCAGTGGATGGCCGACGGCCGGCGCCGGTTCGGCGAGCCCCACATCGTGGCCAAGAGCGCGGGCCTGAAGGCCCTGGTCACGGCGCTGCGCGCTGGTGAGCCGCTGTACCTGCTGCCCGACATGGACTACGGGCCTCGGGACTCGGTGTTCGTGCCGTTTTACGGTGTGTCCGCCGCCACGGTGCCCTCCTTGTCGCGCTTCGCACGCATGGGTGGCGCTCGCGTCCTGCCTATCGTCAGCCGCCTGACCCCGGACGGCTACGAGGTCACGGTGCTCCCGCCATGGAAGGACTTCCCCACCGACAACGTGGTGGCCGATACCGTGCACATGAACCAGCAACTGCAGCACTGGATCGACGCTGTGCCCGAGCAGTACTACTGGGTGCACAAGCGGTTCAAGACCCGCCCCAACGGCGAGCCTTCCTTTTACCGCTGATCGCGCCTCGGGTCGGTCAGCCCAGCGCCGGCGGCTCTTCTTCGTCGGCGTCAGGCGCGGCGGTGTGGGCCACGGCCGCTGGTGGGGCATTGCGGGTTTCGTGGGTCCAGTCCCACAGCAACTGGGCGACTTCGTCCAGCCCCTGCTTCTTGAGCGCGGAGAACAGCCGCACCTCGCCACCGCCGGTTTGCAGGCGCGCGATGGACAGCGCCTTGGCGGCTTCGGAACGAGTGAGCTTGTCGGCCTTGGTGAGCAGCACCAGGAACTTCAAGCCGGCTTCCACCCGGGGGCGGATCACTTCCAGCAGGATCTCGTCGAGCTCGGTGAGGCCCAGGCGTGGGTCAATCAGCAACACGACCGCGCGGAGGTTTTCCCGCGTGATCAGGTAATTGCCCATGACCCTCTGCCAGCGCAGCTTGGCCTCCCTCGGCACGGCCGCGTAGCCGTATCCGGGCAGGTCGGCGAACACGGCGTCGTGAATCCCCTGTTTGCCCAGCGAGAAGAGGTTGATGCTCTGCGTGCGTCCCGGTGTCTTGGATGCAAAAGCCAGGCGCTTTTGCTGCGTGAGCGTGTTGATGGATGTGGATTTGCCGGCGTTGGACCGCCCGACAAAAGCGATCTCGGGCAAATCCAGCGCGGGCAGGTGTTCCAGCTGGGGCGCCGTGGTCAGGAAGCGGGCGGTGTGCAGCCAGCCGTGAGCGATTTTCGGGTCTGGTCTCGATGCCTTGGCGGCGGGTTTTCCAGCGGTAGGGGAAGGGCCGTCTTGGACCCGGGGGTCTGTCGAAGGAGGGTGTGAGGCAGGGGGGGCTGGAGTGTGGTCTTGGGTCATTTGGGGTTTTCCCGGTGGGACATTGTAAAATCGATGGGCTATTCACCCAAATACCGCGAATTTCCTCAACCTGACGCCGTCGCCCTCGACGACAGCCCCCGACATGAAATTGCCAGCATCACTTCTTTGCGCCGCTGCCGCGGCAGTCCTGTCGTTCAGCGCCCAAGCTCAGACTGCCAAACCCGATCTCGCCAAAGGGGCCGCGCTGTACGGTCAGGTTTGTGTGGCCTGCCATGCTGCGGACGGCAACTCGACCACGCCCGCCAACCCGAAGCTGGCACGTCAGCATCCCGAGTACCTCGTCAAGCAGTTGCAGGAATTCAAGTCGGGCAAGCGCGACAACGCCATCATGAAAGGCTTCGCTGCGGCGCTGTCCGACGACGACATGCGCAACATCTCGTTCTGGCTGGCCGATCAGAAGGCCACCACTGGTTTCGCGAAAGAAAAAGACCTGGTGCGACTCGGTGAACGCATCTACCGCGGCGGCATCGCCGACCGCCAGATCGCGGCTTGCGCAGGCTGCCACGGCCCTGCTGGCTCGGGCATCCCATCGCAGTACCCGCGCCTGTCGGGGCAGCATGCCGATTACACGAGCGCCCAGCTCAATGCCTTCCGTTCGGGCACCCGCGTCAACAACGCGCAGATGACCGGTGTGGCCGCCAAGATGAACGACAAGGAAATCAAGGCCGTGTCCGACTACATCGCCGGGTTGCGCTGATCTCAAGGCCCCGGAGCTTCCGGGGATATAAGCCGACGTTAATGTTTGGCGGCACAATGCGCAAGTCTTGCTTTTGCATTGAACCGCCAGCTCCGAAATAGCTCACATCAGGGTGTGTTCTGGCTTTTCCGGAACCACCCTTTTTGTCGTCCCCACCTGACATGACCGCCACCACCCAAGGCCTGCAACTGCGCACCGGTTCCCGCATTCTCGGCAACGTGGTGGAGTTGCTGTCGTCGATGCGTTTCGCCATCTCGCTGCTGACGGTGATCTGCATCGCCTCGGTGATCGGCACCGTGGTCAAGCAGCGCGAGCCGCTGAACAATTACACCAACCAGTTTGGCCCTTTCTGGGCTGACGTGTTCGGCAGCGCCAGCCTTTTCACGGTTTACAGCGCGTGGTGGTTTCTGCTGATCCTGGCATTTCTGGTGCTCAGCACCAGCCTGTGCATCATCCGCAACACGCCCAAGATCTTCTCCGACTACAAGGCGTTCAAGGAAAACATCCGTGAGCAAAGCCTGAAGTCGTTTCCCAACCGCGCCGAGAACGCACTGGCAGAGATGCCCGAAGCCGCCGCCCACCGCATGGGCCAGACGCTTTTGTCTTCCGGCTGGAAGGTGAAGCTTCAGTCACGTTCCACGCCGCAGGGACAGGGCTGGATGGTGGCTGCCAAAAAAGGGGTGGCCAACAAGATCGGTTACCTCGCGGCCCACAGCGCCATCGTGCTCGTCTGCATCGGCGGTCTGCTGGACGGCGATCTGATGGTACGCGCCCAGATGTGGTTCAACGGCAAGACCTCGTACAACGGTGGTGGTCTGATCGCGGACGTGGCCCCCGAACACCGCTTGTCGCCTCAGAACCCCACCTTTCGAGGCAACCTGCTGGTGACCGAGGGCACCAGCTCGGGCACCGCCATCCTGGCCCAGTCCGACGGCGTGCTGCTGCAGGACCTGCCTTTTTCGGTGGAGCTGAAGAAGTTCATCGTGGAGTACTACGACACGGGCATGCCCCGGTTGTTTGCCAGCGACATCGTGATCCATGACCATGAGACGGGCGAGAAGAAAGAGGCCCGCGTCGAGGTGAACCATCCGGCCAGCCACCGTGGCATCAACATCTACCAGTCCAGCTTTGACGACGGGGGGTCAAAGGTCAAGTTGCAGGCCTTCCCCATGGGAGAGACGGTGGCACCGTTCGAGGTTTCGGGCGTGATCGGTGGCACATCGGCGCTCAGCAACGGCAGCAACAAGCTCACGCTGGAGTACACCGGCCTGCGGGTCATCAACGTCGAGAACTTTGCCAACGAGGGTGCTGGGGCAGGCACCGATGTGCGCACGGTCGACCTCCGCTCGTCGATCGAGAGCCGTCTGGGTGCGGGGCACAAGACGGTGACCGAGAAGAAATTGCGCAACGTCGGACCCAGCATCACCTACAAGCTGCGCGACGCGGCCGGCCAGGCGGTGGAGTTTCACAACTACATGCTTCCCGTGGAGCTGGACGGTGCGCGCATGATCCTGCTGGGCACGCGCGAGTCGCCGGCTGAGCCGATGCGCTACCTGCGCATCCCGGTGGACGACCACGATGGCATCGATGGTTTTGTCCGCCTGCGGTCGGCGCTCGCCGATCCGGCGATGCGCGACGAGGCGGTGCGCCGTTACGCGGCGGGTGCGGTCGAACCGGGCAAGCCCGAGCTGACGCAGGCCCTGGTGGCCTCCGCCCAACGTGCGCTGGGTCTTTTCGCGGGTGCTGAGAAGGCGGAGGTCAAGGCCGACAGTGTCACGCCAGCGCCGGAGATCAAGGGCGGCCTGCAAGCGGTGTCGGCCTTCCTGGAGGCGAATGTTCCCGAGGCCGAGCGAGAGCGTGCCAGCGATGTGTTGGTCCGCATTCTCAATGGCACCCTGTTCGAACTGTTGCAGATCAGCCGGGAGCGCGCCGGGCAGAAGCCGCTGGAGCGCGACGACGCGGCGCAGCAGTTCATGTCGCGGGTCGTGCTCAGCCTGAGCGACAGTTTTTACTACCCTGCGCCGGTGACCTTCCAGCTCAAGGACTTCCAGCACGTGCAGGCCAGCGTGTTCCAGGTGGCGCGGGCCCCCGGGCAGACGATCGTCTATCTGGGCTGCCTCTTTCTGATCCTCGGGGTGTTTGCCATGTTGTACGTGCGCGAGCGGCGGGTGTGGGTTTGGTTGTCTCCCCAGGGTGATGGTGCGAGCCTGGCCAGCATGGCGCTGTCATCGAACCGCAAGACGATGGAATCCGATCAGGAGTTTGAATTGTTGAAGACCCAACTGTTGAAGGCGCAATCATGAACACCGCGACACAGACGTTTGAACTGAAGCCGGGGGGGAAGAGCGCGGGACTGGAGGCGGGCTATTTCGCGCGCCGCAATGTGTGGGACTGGTTGTTCGCCGCGCTGCTGATCTCCGGCGCACTCTGGGCTTTCTCGCGGTACAGCGGCAGCATGGACGTGTACGAAAAGGGCATCCTCGTCGGGGCGGTGCCGGTGATCGCCTGGCTGGGCTGGTTCTGGCGCCCCCTGCGTTCGCTGGTGGTGGTGGTGGCGGCGTTGTCGCTGCTGGCGATCTGGCTGTACCAGACGCCTGCGGGTTCTGCGGACCTGGCCCGTGCCGATCAGGTCTTTCTGCTCAAGTACTTCATCTCCAGTCAGTCGGCCATTCTCTGGATGAGCATGCTGTTCTTCATGAGCACGGGGTTCTACTGGGCCGGCATGTTCACCCGCGCCGGCCAGACCTTTGAGCTGCTGGGTTCGCGGCTGGCCTGGGTGGCGGTGACGCTGGCGCTGGTGGGCACGATGGTGCGCTGGTACGAGAGCCACCAGATTGGGGTGGGCATCGGCCACATCCCGGTGAGCAATCTCTACGAGGTGTTCGTGTTGTTCTGCTGGATGACCGCGGCCTTCTACCTGTATTACGAAGACCAGTACCGGACGCGCAGCATGGGTGCGTTCGTGATGCTGGTGGTCAGTGCCGCGGTGGGTTTTCTGCTGTGGTACACGGTGGTCCGCGAGGCGCACGCCATTCAACCTTTGGTGCCCGCCCTGCAGAGCTGGTGGATGAAATTGCACGTGCCGGCCAACTTCATCGGTTATGGCACCTTTGCCATCGCGGCCATGCTGGCCTTTGCGTACCTGATCAAGCAGAGCGCGAGCGAGTCGCGCTGGTACAAGCTCGCTCCGCTGTGGCTGCTCGGCCTGGTGCTGTGCTTTGAGCCCATCGTGTTCCGCCAGTCGGCGGTTGAAAAAGGCGGGAGCTACTGGTTCGTGTACTTCGGTGTCTCGGCGCTGATCGTGGCCACCATCATGTTCGGCCGTCGCCGCATTGCCGAGCGTCTGCCCAGCTTCGAGGTGCTGGACGACGTGATGTACAAGGCGATCGCCGTGGGCTTCGCCTTTTTCACCATCGCCACGGTGTTGGGCGCCTTCTGGGCAGCCGAGGCCTGGGGGGGCTACTGGAGCTGGGACCCGAAGGAAACCTGGGCGCTGATCGTGTGGCTGAACTACGCAGCCTGGTTGCACATGCGCCTGATGAAAGGCCTGCGTGGCACCGTCGCGGCTTGGTGGGCCCTGGTCGGTCTGGCGGTGACCACGTTCGCCTTCTTGGGCGTGAACATGTTCCTTTCCGGCCTGCACAGCTACGGCGAGCTCTGATCGTCATCGACTCGTCCAGACACCCCGCTTCGGCGGGGTGTTTTGTTTGGGCACGCGGGGCGTGGGGAAACTTTGTAAGACACTGCGGACTTCAAACGACAGCTGTGAAACAAGGAGCCTCACATGATCATCCGTTCCGGCGACTCAGGATTCCAGCACCCCATCCCCAGCGAGATCACGCCACGCAGCGCTTACCTGGACCGCCGGGCGTGGATGCAGCGCATGGCGCTGGGTGCGGGGGGCGCCGCCCTGGCGGGTTGGGCTTCGCGTGACGCACTGGCCCAGGCGGCGGTGGCCCGTCCCGGCCGGCTGTTGCCCCTGCCTTCGGTGCGCTCCGGCGTGCCGGGCGCGCAAACGATCGAAAAGATCACCGAATACAAAGACGCCAGCTCGTACAACAACTTCTACGAGTTCGGTACCGACAAGACCGATCCAGCGGCCTACGCCCACACACTCAAACCACGTCCCTGGACGGTGTCGGTGGAAGGGTTGGTGAACAAGCCGCGCACCTACGGCATCGATGACCTCATGAAGCTGGCCACGATGGAGGAGCGCATCTACCGCCTGCGCTGCGTCGAGGGCTGGTCCATGGTGATTCCGTGGGTCGGCTTTTCGCTGGCCGAACTCATTCGGCAGGTCGAGCCGCAGGGCAGCGCCAAGTACGTGGAATTCGTGACGCTGGCCGATCCCAAGACGATGCCCGGGGTGACATCCAACGTGCTGCTCTGGCCCTATGTCGAGGGCTTGCGCATGGACGAAGCGCGCCATCCGCTCACGATGCTCGCCTTTGGCATGTATGGCGAAGTGCTGCCGAACCAGAACGGTGCGCCGGTGAGGTTGGTGGTGCCGTGGAAATACGGTTTCAAGAGCGGCAAGTCGCTGGTCAAGATCCGTTTTGTGGAGAAGGAGCCGAAGACCGCGTGGAACATTGCCGCAGCGCAGGAATACGGCTTCTACTCCAATGTCAATCCCGATGTGCCGCACCCGCGCTGGAGCCAGGCCACCGAGCGCCGCATTGGAGAGGAGGGCGGTTTGCTGGCGAAGCGCCGCAAGACCGAACGCTTCAATGGCTACGAAACCCAGGTGGGCTCCCTGTACGCTGGCATGGACCTCAAGAAATTCTTTTGATGCGCTGGTTGAGCCACCGGGCGGTCAAACCAGCGGTGTTCGTGCTGTGCCTGTTGCCCTTGGCTTGGTTGGTCTGGGCGGTGGTGGCCGACCGGCTTGGCGCCAACCCCGCAGAGGCTTTGATCCGCTCTCTGGGCGACTGGACACTGCGTGCACTCGTGCTGGTGCTGGCCATCACCCCGGTCCGCGTGGTTCTGGGCGTGCCCGCGTTGGCGCGCTTGCGCCGCATGCTCGGACTGTTCGTGTTTTTTTACGCCAGTCTGCACTGGCTGGCCTATGTCTGGTTTGACCAAGGCTTCGATTGGGCGGCGGTTCTGGCCGACGTGCCCAAGCGCCCGTTCATTCTGGTGGGGACGCTGGCCTGGCTGTTGCTGCTGGCATTGACCGCGACCTCGTTCAACCGCGCCATGCGTGCCATGGGTGCCAAGCGCTGGCAGATGTTGCACCGCGCGGTGTACGCCGTTGCGGCGCTGGCCATCCTGCACTTTTTCTGGATGCGCGCGAGCAAGAACAACTTTGGCGAAGTTGCTGTGTATGCCGCGCTGCTGGCCGTGTTGCTGGGTTGGCGCCTATGGCGTCGTTGGCGTCCCTGAGCGAAATGTCACATGGGGGTGATCGATCACGCTTGCCGAGGCATACCGCTCGAGGATCAGCGCGCCGTCCCGCTGTTGGGAGATTGGGTGGGGTCCACTGCGGACGGTGACGCCAAGGGCGGCACAGCCGGAGTTGCCGTTGGCCGTGGTGCCGCAGCTGAGGCAGGGGGTGGCAGGTACAAAGGACCTTTTTGCCCACATCCCGAAGCCATCAGCGCAGCGGCCAGCAGGACAATGCCACTCCCCACTGTGGGTCGGGAGAACAAGCCACCTAGAATGGGTTTCTTCAACATAGTGATGGCATTGTAATGACCGACACCGAGTATTTGGATCGCGCCGAGGCGCTGCTTCGGGCCATTGAACTGTCTTGCGACCGGATCAACGACGATGGCGATGCGGACATCGACAACCAGCGCGTCGGCGGCATGGTGACGCTGACCTTCGCCAACCGCAGCCAGATCATCATCAACCTCCAGAAGCCCCTGCAAGAGGTTTGGATGGCTGCTCGCGCAGGTGGGTTCCATTACCGATATGACGGCACAACCTGGAGCGACACCAAGGGGCAAGGCGAGTTCTTTGCCCACCTGTCCCGCTGCGCGACCGAGCAGGCGGGTCTCCCGTTGACTTTCAGTTCCTGAACAGGTCCAGGATACTGCGCCGGTCCTCGTGATCAGATGCGGGGTCGGTGCTCTCGCCAAGAGCAGGGGCCGCTGTCTCAGCTTCATTGTTTTGGGCGCCTGGCCAGGGGTCGTTCAGTCCGAGGCCACGCACGCCACGTCCGGGCCCGAATTCTTCGTAGTACCACTCGTTCCCCACATGGATGACCCCTGGCGGTGCGGTGAGCTCTGCCACAGGGACACCCTTGAGTGCTTCGGACATGTAGGCGATCCAGATTGGGAGGCTCAAACCACCACCGGTTTCGCGGCTGCCCAGATTGCGTGGCGTGTCGTATCCCACCCAGGCTGCGGCCACCACTGTGGGCTGGAAACCGACAAACCAGGCATCGACCGAATCATTGGTGGTGCCGGTTTTCCCGTAAAGATCGGGCCGTTTCAGCGTGGCTTGCGCCCGCGCAGCCGTACCCGATCGGGTGATTTCCTGCAACAGACTGCTCATCAGGAAGGCGTTTCGAGCGTCGATGGCGCGCTGTGACTCCGGTGGCTCAGCCGCAGAGTCCTCAAACAACACGCGCCCTTTCTGCTCAACCACCCGCGTGATCAGCGATGGCGTCACACGGTATCCGCCATTGGCGAACACCGCATATCCACTGGCCATTTGCAGGGGTGTGACCGCGCCAGCGCCGAGCGCCATGGTGAGGTAAGGTGGGTGTTTGTCGGCATCAAAACCAAAACGGGTGATCCAGTCTTGCGCACTTTGGGTGCCGACCAACTGCAAAACCCGAATGGAAACCATGTTCTTGGACTTGGCCAAGGCGCGCCGTATCGACATAGGGCCTTCGAACTGGCCGTCGTAGTTCTTGGGTTCCCAAGGCTTTCCTCCGGTTTCAGCGGCGGTGTAGAAGAGAGGCGCGTCGTTGACGACTGTGGTGGGCGTCAAGCCCTTTTCCAGCGCAGCGGAGTAAACAAACGGTTTGAAGCTGGAGCCTGGTTGGCGCCATGCCTGAGTGACATGGTTGAACTTGTTTTTCTGGAAATCAAACCCTCCCACAAGCGCCCGCACCGCACCGTTGCGGGGGTCCATTGCCACAAAAGCCGACTCGACCTCGGGCAGCTGGCTGATGCGCCACGCAGCAGGGCCGGTTTTGATCACGCGGATCACGGCACCACGCCTGATCTTGATGTTGGGCCCCGCTTTTTCGCTCAGCCCGGACATGGCAGGACGCAAGCCTTCACCGGTGATTTCCAGGGGATCACCGTCCTGACGAATGGCGATCACCTTGCGGGGACTGGCCTCCAGAACCACGGCAGCGAAGAGATCGTCATTGTCGGGTCGTTCGGCCAACGCTTCATCGATCGCCTCATCACGTGCTGCTCTGTCCGCCGGCAGGGTGATGAACAGCTCGGGACCTCTGTACACCTGTCGGCGTTCGTAGTCGAGGATGCCATGGCGCAGGGCCCGGTAGGCCGCCTCCTGTTCGTTGGCCCTCAGGCTGGTGGTGACGACCAGTCCTCGCGTGTAAGCCTCATCTCCATACTGGGCCACCATGGATTGGCGGACCATCTCTGCCACATATTCCGCATGCACCTGGGTTGGGGTGTGTGCAGGTCGCAGTTTCAGTTCTTCCCGCTTGGCCTCACCGGCCTGATCTGGTGTGATGAACCCGTTGGCCTCCATGCGCTCAATGATGTAGAGCTGACGCGCCCTGGCACGCTTCGGGTTGCTGATGGGGTTGTAGGCGGACGGCGCTTTGGGCAGCCCTGCCAGCATGGCCGCCTCCGCGATCGTGACGTCCTTCAGCTGTTTTCCAAAGTACGTCTGGGCCGCAGTGGAAAAACCGTAGGCGCGCTGACCCAGAAAAATCTGGTTCATGTAGATCTCAAGAATCTGCTCCTTGCTCAGCAAATGCTCCAGCTTGAACGTGAGGAGCACCTCATAGATCTTTCTGGTGTAGCTTTTCTCGGCCGAGAGGTACACATTGCGCGCCACCTGCATCGTGATCGTGGAAGCGCCTTGGCTTTTTGCCTGGCCAAGGTTCGCCAGCGCGGCACGCATCATCCCGCGATAGTCCACACCACTGTGTTCGAAGAACCGTGCATCCTCGATCGCCAGCACAGCGTTCTTCATCACGTCGGGGATTTCCCGAATGGTCAGAAAGTTGCGACGCTCCTCGCCAAACTCCCCGATGAGCTGACCGTCGTGGGTCAGAACCCGCAAGGGAAGTTTGGGTCTGTAGTCGGCCAGGTCAGCCACATCCGGCAGGTTGGGGTAAGCCACCGCCAGCGCCAGCCCAATCCCCATCAGGATCATCGCCAGGCCAGCCAGAAAAAGACCGGCGACCCCAAGCATCACCTTGGCGGTCCACCCAAGAGCACTGCGGGTTTTTAGAGCGATGCTACCGGCGTTTCTGGGAGCGTCGTCGTCATCTTGGGCCATGCGTTCAGTTCGAGCGAAAGTAGGAGATTATAAAAATGGCCCTGTTGCGTGCACGCCCGGGAACGGTGTCCATATTGTGAGTTGTTGTGTGGTTCTTCCGGGCAGGCATGGCGTGCAAGGCGCCGAGACCAGGTTTTTGCGTATGCTTTTGACAACGCTTCCCTTTGTGCCAGATGTATAAATTCTTTGCTGCACAAGGGGCTTGCTGCTAGCATTCAAGTGAATTCTTAAGTCTGGCGCCCTGCGGCGTAACCATATCTGGGGGTCACCTTGATCTCATTGGGGTCGTTTTTTAGCCGGGATACGGCACCGTTGTTGGGCATCGATGTAAGTTCATCCAGCGTGAAGCTGGTTGAACTCAGTCGCAACCGCACTGGAGATTTGGTGCTCGAACGTTGTGCCATCGAACCACTGGAGCGCGGATGGATCACCGACGGCAACATCGAAAAGTTCGACGAGGTCGCGGAGGCGGTCCGACGCGTGGTTCGCAAGAGCGGCAGCAAGACGAGAAACGTGGCGATGGCGCTGCCCGCATCAGCCGTGATCACCAAGAAGATTGTGCTGCCTGGCGGGTTGACGGACAAAGAGCTGGAAGCTCAGGTGGAGTCCGAAGCCAATCAGTACATCCCGTTTTCCCTGGATGAGGTGAGTCTGGACTTCTGCGTCATTGGCCCTAGCGCGAACTCTGTGGGTGACTCCGAAGTGCTGATCGCAGCCTCTCGCAAGGAGAAAGTCTCCGATCGCCAAGGCCTGGCTGAAGCCGCAGGTTTGAAGCCCGTCATCATGGATGTGGAGCCTTATGCCTCGCGCATGGCTGCCGGTCGCGTGATTGAAACGCTTCCCAATCAGGGCGTGGACTCGCTTGTGGCCTTGTTCGAAGTCGGCGCCGTGACCACCAGCATGCAAGTCATGCGCAACGATGATGTGCTTTATGAGCGTGATCAAGCGTTTGGTGGTGCTCAACTGACCCAGCTGATCGTCAGGCAATATGGTTTCTCTGCTGACGAAGCCGAAGCAAAAAAACGTTCAGGTGACCTGCCGGACGATTACCGGGCTTCCGTACTCGAGCCGTTTATTGAAAGCATGGCCCAAGAGGTGGGCAGGGCACTTCAATTCTTCTTTACCAGCACACCGTACAACAAGGTGGATCACATTTTGCTCGCTGGTGGCAGTGCAGCACTTCCTGGGCTGACGGAGGCGGTGACCCATCAGACGTCATTCGCCTGCATGGTTGTGAATCCGTTTGATGGTATGGAGATGGCGGCCAGTGTGCAAGCACGAAAAATTGCTCGTGAAGCGCCGTCTTATCTCACCTCCACCGGGTTGGCCTTGCGGAGGTTCTACCAATGATTTTGATCAACCTTTTGCCTCACCGCGAGGCTTCCCGAAAGAAGCAGAAAGAGCAGTTCTTCACGCAACTTGGCCTCTCGGCGCTGCTGGGCGGCATCATTTGCGGAGCGGTGTTCACCTGGTACCAAGGACAAATCGCTGAGCAGCAAGAGCGAAATGCGTTCCTGAAGAAAGAAACGGCTCGTTTGGATGCGGAAATCAAGGACATTGCAGGCCTCCAGGCAGAAATTGCTTCGCTGCGTGCACGTCAGACTGCGGTTGAAGATCTTCAGGCGGACCGCAACATGCCCGTGCATCTTCTGGAAGAACTGGTGAGCGAGCTGCCAGATGGCATCTACTTGAGAAGCATGAAGCAGGAGAACCAAAGTGTTTTGCTGACGGGCGTGGCTCAGTCGCAGGAGCGCGTGTCTGATTTGCTCAGAAGTTTGTCTACCAAGACCGAGTGGTTGGTGAAGCCCGAGTTGGTGGAAATCGTTGCGGCCAAAGCGTCTGTCTCCAATCGGGAGCAGCGTCGTGTATCTAACTTCACGATCCGTGCGAACTTGAACCGTCCATCCAGCAGTGCCACCAAACCCACAGGTGCACAGCCTGCGGGTCCAGTTGCGCCAACGGCTCCAGGCAAGGTTTGATTGGAGATTCAGATAAACATGGCCAAGTCTCCAAAAATCAACGTTGATTTTAAGTCGCTTCAGGACAAGATCAAATCGCAGTTCTCCGGATTGGATCCGAATGATCCATCCCAGTGGCCATCATTGCCCCGAAATGCACTCTTTTTGGTCGTTTGCATTGCTGTGATAGCAGGACTCTGGTTCGCATGGCTGAAGAGCGTTGATGAAGAACTGCTCGCCGAGCAAGCGCAAGAGCAACAGCTCAGGGAAGACTATAGAAAAAAACTGGTTCAAGCGGTCAATCTTGATGCCTTGAAAAAGCAGTTGGAGCAGGTTCAGCAGTACGTCAGCCAGCTCGAGAAGCAATTGCCAAGCAAAGCTGAAATGGATGCTCTGTTGTCTGATATCAATCAGGCTGGCCTTGGCAGAAGTTTGCAGTTTGAATTGTTCCGGCCCGGTCAGGTGTCCGTAAAGGAGTACTACGCTGAACTTCCGATCACGGTAAAGGTGACTGGCGGGTACCATGACATCGGTCTTTTTGCTGCAGACATTGCCAATCTGTCTCGCATCGTCACGCTGAACAACCTTGCGATTGTTCCGGTGAAGGACAGGGAAGGATTTTTGACATTGGATTGCACGGCGAAAACATTCAGATACCTGGATCAAGAAGAGATTGTTCAGCAGAAAAAGGCCGTTGCTGGCAAAAAAACCGGTGCTGCAAAATCTCCTGCCGGAGCCGCCAAATGAACGCCTTTTCTCGTACTTTTTTCAGTATCACTGTGCTTTCATTTCTCTTCGGCTGCTCCGGCTCTGAACAACAGGAATTGAGCGCGTGGATGCAGAGTGAGCGCAATTCGATACGACCAGATGTGAAGCCCATTCCTGAGCCTTCCAAGTTTCTGCCGCATTCTTATGCTGGCGAGCGATTTCTTGAGCCCTTTAGCAACGAAAAGCTGGTGAGCATACTGAAAAGCGGGCAGTCACTGTCTGCTGAAAAATCCGCCTTGATTGAACCTGAATTGAACAGGCGAAAGCAACCTCTGGAGGCTTTTCCCCTTGATGCGATGTCGATGGTGGGCATTCTCAATCGAAAAGGTCAGCTGGTTGCTCTGGTGAAGGTGGACTCGCTCCTGTATCAGGTTGTGGCGGGCGGGTACCTTGGGCAGAACTATGGGCGAATTGTCAAGATCGATGAGAACCAAATTGTCTTGCGTGAAATTGTGCAGGATGCTACAGGTGAATGGATAGAACGTCCCGCGGCGTTGCAACTACAAGAGGAAACGTCTAAATGAGTAAAACGCTTCAGGTGAAGGTTCTCAATATGAACTCAAGAAACACCCGCAACTTTTCCATATTCGTGGGACTGGCTCTGGCGAGCTGGCTTGCGCAAGCTCAAAATGCCATCCAGTCGTTGACAGGGAGTGTCCAGTCCGGAGTGGATGTGATCCGGATCGAGATGTCTGAACCGCTTCAAGCCGTTCCTGCAGGGTTCACCATTCAAACACCAGCCCGTATCGCTTTGGACTTTCCTGGCGTGGTGAATGGCATTGGTCGCAGTTCTGTCGAGATTGGACAGGGGAATATTCGTTCAGCGAATGTCGTTCAAGCCGGTGATCGGACGAGGGTGGTCATTAACTTGAGTCAACCTTCTGCCTACCAAGCAAAGCTGGAAGGTAAATCGCTTTTGTTGGTGTTGGAGAACGGGGCTGGCGCTGCGGTCGCCACTCCTGCGACCGGAATGCAAGCTTCCACTTTTTCAACCAGTATTGTGAGCGATACCACGGCATTGAAGGATGTGGATTTCCGGCGAGGCGTGGGGAACTCTGGGCGGGTGGTCGTCGACTTGGCCAACAATCAGACCGGCGTGGACATTCGACAGCAAGGCAAGGACCTGGTCGTTGATTTCCTCAAAACGTCCCTGCCTGAAGGCTTGCGCAGGAGGCTGGACGTGTCTGATTTCGGCACACCAGTGCAGACGGTCGTGACCAGTCAGGTGGGAGATCGTGTGCGCATGTTGGTCACTCCGACCGGCAACTGGGAGCATTCTGCGTATCAGAGCGACAATCAGTTTGTGCTGGAAGTTAGAGAGCAAAAAATTGACGCCTCAAAATTGACCCAAGGTCCTGGCTACAACGGTGAAAAGCTTTCCCTCAATTTTCAGAATATTGAGGTTCGATCCCTGCTGCAGGTGATTGCTGATTTCACCAACTTCAACATTGTTACATCCGACTCTGTGACTGGGGCGGTGACCTTGCGACTGAAAGATGTTCCCTGGGATCAGGCGTTGGACATCATTCTGCAGGCCAAAGGTCTTGGTATGCGCAAGAGCGGCAATGTTCTTTGGATTGCCCCCAAGGATGAGATCGCTGCTCGGGAGAAGCAAGAGCTGGAAGCCAAAGCTTCGGTTGAAAGCCTTGAAACCTTGCGTACCCAGGGCTTTCAGATGAATTACGCCAAGGCCAGTGAAATTGCAGCGCAAATCACAAGCGGTGGATCTGGAGGGGCGGCTCAGAGCGGGAGCAGCGCGAGAATATTGTCGCTCAGAGGAAGCGTGATCGCTGAGCCACGCACCAATCAGCTGTTCGTCACCGATATTCCCTCCAAGTTGGAGCAGGTTCAGCAGTTGATCGCCAAACTCGATATCCCCGTTCGACAGGTACTGATCGAAGCGAGAATCGTTGAGGCCAGTGATTCATTTGGCCGCTCTCTCGGCGCCCGTCTGGGCGGATCTGATTTGCGCGGTGTGCGTGGAGGGGAGGCTGGATACCCTGCGGCAGGGGCAAACCGGGTCGCCATTGGTGGCAGCTACAATGCAGTGTCCAGTACGACAACTGAGTCGGTCAATACAATGGACACGACGAACACCAGTTTTGTGAATTTGCCTTCTTCCGGTGTTGGTGGTTTCCTGCCAGCCGCGTTTGCTGTTTCGTTGTTCAGTTCGGCAGCAAATCGGTTCTTGAATCTGGAAATTTCTGCATTGGAGGCCGACGGCCGAGGGAAAATCGTTTCAAGCCCTCGCGTTGTCACTGCTGATCAGGTGAAAGCGCTGATCGAGCAAGGTACCGAGTTCCCCTACCAAACGGCCACTTCGAGTGGTGCAACGGCTGTTGCATTCCGCAAGGCCAACCTCAAGCTGGAAGTGACCCCTCAAATTACGCCGGAAGGCGGAATCATCCTGGATGTGGACATCAACAAAGACAGTCGAGGTGAGACCACTGCTGCGGGTATTGCCATTGACACCAAACACGTGCAGACCCAGGTGTTGGTCGAAAATGGTGGCACGGTGGTGATCGGTGGTATTTTTTCTGAAGAATCCCGCGATACGGTGACCAAAGTTCCTCTTCTGGGTGATATCCCCATCCTGGGGAATTTGTTCAAGAACAAAAACAATTCAACCAACAAGACTGAATTGTTGATCTTCCTGACACCCCGTTCCATCAGCAGTGGTGACGTGGCCCGTCGTTGAATATTTTGAAGTACAGGAGTGCTGGAATGATTTCCATGGTTGGACGTTCGTTGATTGGATTGGTGTCCGTTTTTGCACTGGCCTCTTGCGGAGGTGGCGGTGACATAGCAGGTGATTCAACTGAGTTCACAGTATCTCCCAAAGAGGTAACGTTGACGGTTGTATCTCCGGTGAAGGGGGATTGCTCGGGTGCGGCCTCCAGCGCTGCGACCGTTTTCACGATCATAGGTGGTCAGGCCCCTTTTCGGATTGTCAACGCATTCCCGGATGGCCTGACTGTTGATAAAACTGAAGTATCTGGTAAAGATCCCAAGTTTTCAGCCAGGCCCAGGGGCGGCTGTGGGGACCCTTTTATCGTTACCGTGCTTGACTATCATTCTCGCATTGTTACTGTTGAATACACGGTTGAGAGCGAGCAGCCAGACGCAGAGGAAGAGGAGCCGGCTCTATAAATTGGGTGCGTTCCGGGGGACGATCATGCTTGGTGGTGATTTGTTTTGCCCCCTTTCGATTGGCGCGCGCTGCTTGAATCTCTCAGGCTTATCGGTTTTTGTTTACTGCTCTTCGTTTGTCTAATATTGCTCTGGTGGGTTTGCCGGGTTCCGGGAAATCGACAGTCGGTCGCCAATTGGCGCGCCGACTGTCTTTTTCGTTTCTGGACTCCGATCAGGTGATCGAGCAGCGACTGGGATGTTCCATACGTGAGTTTTTCGAGCGTGAGGGCGAAGAGCGTTTTCGCGACGTCGAGGAATCCGTGATCGATGAGCTGACTCAAGGTTCCGATTCTGTGTTGTCGACCGGTGGTGGCTCGGTGCTCCGGCCTGCGAATCGACATCATCTGCATGGTCGTTGCCGCGTGGTGTATCTGAGGTCTTCGCCAGAGGAGGTGTTCCGGCGATTGCGGCACGACCGAAATCGACCTTTGTTGCAAGTCGCGGATCCTCTGCAACGTCTGAGGGACTTGTACGCAGCGCGCGATCCTCTTTACAAGGAAGCAGCCCACTATGTGATCGAGACGGGCCGACCTTCGGTGGCCACCTTGGTCAACATGATCGTCATGCAGCTGGAGCTGTCGGGGCATTTGCAGTCATAGAGGTTGAGGGGCGATGCGCATGTTTGAGGCGCCGTTTTCCGGCGCCCGATGAGCGAGGCTCTAAACTTGTCGACATGAACGACCTCTCATCATTGCCGCCGCTCCATCAAGTCCCCATTGCGTTGGCTGACCGTAGCTACCTCATTGACATCGGCCACGGCCTTCTGGACATTCCTCCTGACTACGCGCTTCCGCAGGGATCCTCTGCCCTGGTGGTCAGCAACGAGACGGTTGCGCCCCTGTATCTTGAGCGGTTGAAGAAGTCGCTTGCGCCTCACTACCGGCAGGTGTTCAGTGTGTTGCTTCCTGATGGTGAGGCTCACAAGACCTGGGAGTCGCTGAACCTGATCTTTGACGCGCTGCTGTCACTCGGTTGCGACCGGAAGACCGTGCTGTTTGCGTTGGGTGGCGGCGTGGTGGGCGACATGACCGGATTTGCAGCGGCGTCGTTCATGCGGGGCGTGCCCTTCGTTCAGGTGCCGACGACACTGTTGGCACAGGTGGATTCCTCCGTGGGTGGCAAGACCGCGATCAACCATCCGCTTGGAAAAAACATGATCGGCGCGTTTTACCAGCCGCAGCGGGTGATTTGCGATCTGCAGACACTCGATACCTTGCCTGAGCGGGAGTTGAGTGCGGGGCTGGCCGAGGTCATCAAGTACGGACCGATCGCCGACATGGCATTTCTCGACTGGATCGAGCAAAACATGGATGCCCTCAGGGCGCGCGATTCCGGTGCGCTGGCCCACGCGGTGGGTCGCAGCTGCGAGATCAAGGCGCACGTGGTGGGGCAGGACGAACGTGAATCCGGTTTGCGGGCCATCCTCAACTTCGGTCACACCTTTGGTCATGCCATCGAGGCGGGCATGGGGTACGGCGTGTGGCTGCACGGTGAAGCGGTGGGTTGCGGCATGGTCATGGCAACGCGTTTGTCGATGCGCCTGGGCTTGGTGAACAGCGACTTTCTTCAACGGATCACCACCCTCGTGGAGCGTGCGGGTCTTCCAGTTCAAGCACCCGTCCTGGATGCCTCAGACAACGGGGCGCGCTACCTTTCACTGATGCGGATGGACAAAAAATCCGAATCGGGCGAGATCAAGTTTGTGCTGATCGACGGGCATGGGCAAGCGATGGTGCGCGGGGCGCCAGACACCGTGGTGAGCGAGGTGATTGCAGCGAGTTGCGGTCTGTGACGTCGCGTGATGAACCTCCTGCGGGTGAGGCAGCTCCTGCTTCGATGGCTCCCCTGGCTTCATTCGCGAGCTGGCCCGAACACAGTCGGGGTCGGCGTTTTGCCGAAGCGGACGCACCGACCCGATCGGTGTTCCAGCGCGACCGCGACCGCATCATCCACTCCACCGCGTTTCGGCGACTGGTCTATAAAACCCAGGTGTTCCTGAATCACGAGGGCGACCTGTTTCGCACGCGACTGACCCACTCACTGGAGGTGGCGCAACTCGGAAGAAGCATCGCACGCACACTCTGTCTCAACGAAGACCTGGTGGAGGCAATTGCTCTGGCTCACGACCTCGGGCACACCCCGTTTGGGCACGCGGGTCAGGATGCGCTGAACGCTTCCATGAAGTCTGCGCGCCCTGAATTCACGGAGGACGACGGGCAATGGGGGTTCGAGCACAACCTGCAGAGCCTGCGCGTGGTCGATGCGCTGGAGGAGCGCTACCCCGCTTTTGACGGACTCAACCTCACCTTTGAAACGCGGGAGGGGATTCTGAAGCACTGCTCCCGCGCCAACGCCGAGCGGCTCCTGTCGAGCGATCACAGTGCTGTGGCCGCGCGGTTTGTCCACGGTGGTTCGCCTTCCCTGGAGGCGCAGTTGTGCAACCTGGCTGACGAAATCGCCTACAACGCGCACGACATCGACGACGGCGTGCGCTCGGGGCTGCTGAGCCTGGATCAGGTGGCCGAGGTGCCCCTGTTCGCTCGCTACCTGGATCAGGCGTTGGCGGCCTATCCGCAGCTGCAGGGTCGGCGCTTGTTGTTCGAGTCGATCCGCTTGATGCTCAGCGATCAGGTCTACGATGTGATCGACACCACGCGCGAGTGCATCCGTGTGTCGGGTGTGCACGGCCCGGACGATGTCAGGGCTCTGACGGCACCGCTGGTGGCGTTTTCACCCGACATGAAAGCCCAGTCCCAGGTGCTCAAGTCGTTTTTGCTGCGCAACCTGTACCGCCATCCGCAGGTCATGGAAACGACGGAACGGGCGGCGCGGGTGGTCAGTGAGCTGTTCGCGCTCTATCTGGATCAACCACACGAGTTGCCACCGGGCCAGGGTTCTGGACCCGCTCGCGCCCGGGTCGTGGCCGATTACATCGCGGGCATGACCGACCGGTTCGCCATCCGTGAGCACCAGCGGCTCAGCGGCACCGTGCTGTTTCCTTGAGGGATCGATGACCGTCCAAGACCACGAAGTCCCATCGGCCGTCAATCGCTCCGGCGCGGTGGCGGTGGTGGTGCTGGCCGTCGGGGTCAGCTGTGCGCTGCATGTGGGCAAGCTGCCGGTGGCCATTCCGCTCCTTCAGGTGGAGCTCTCGATGAGCCTGTTGCAGGCAGGCTTCCTGTTGTCGCTGGTGCAACTCGCGGGCATGTCGCTGGGATTGTTGGTGGGCTTGCTGGCGGACCGCATGGGGCCCAGGCGCGTCATGCTGACCGGCCTGCTGGTGCTGGCCGCTGGCAGCGGAGCGGGTGCGTGGGCACCCAGTGTGTCGGTGCTGTTGGTCACGCGGGTGATCGAAGGCATGGGTTTTTTGCTGGCGGTGCTGCCTGCACCGGGCATGCTGCGCCTGCATGTGAAGGACCCGGCCACGCTGGCGCGCGCGCTGGGCTGGTGGGGCACGTACATGCCGTTGGGGACCGCATTGGCGCTGTTGCTGGGTGTGCCCGCGATGTCCTGGATGGGCTGGCGCGCGGTCTGGGTGCTTGTGGCGCTGGTGAGTGTCTGCGCGGCCGGCATGCTCGCCTGGCAAGTGCCTCAGGAGCGGCTGGAGTCGGGCGGGGGCGGCGTGGGGCTGTGGCCCAGGCTGCACCGCACCCTGCGCGCGCCGGGGCCTTGGTTGGTGGCGCTGGGATTTTTTCTGTATTCGGGCCAATGGCTGGCGGTCATTGGTTTTCTGCCCACGGTCTACCGCGACGCCGGTCTCGGTGGTGGCGCCATCGCCGGGCTCAGCGCACTGGCCGCTGCCATCAACATGATCGGCAACGTGGCCGGTGGACGCTGGTTGGCGCGCGGCGCCCCCCCGGGGTGGGTGCTTGCCGTGGCGTATGCGGCGATGGCCCTCGGTGCGCTGGTGGCCTTTGGTGCGCAAGGGCATCCGGTCTGGCAGTACGTGGCGATCCTGGCCTTCTCCGGGCTCGGCGGACTGATTCCGGGCACCCTGTTTGGGGTGGCGGTCGTGATGGCGCCCGGCAGTGACACGGTGTCCACCACCGTGGGCTGGATGCAGCAGTTCTCCGCGCTGGGTCAGTTCACGGGACCACCGGCCGTGGCATGGCTGGTCACGCAGGTGGGTGGTTGGCACGGCACGTGGATGCTGACCGGAGCCAGTTCGTTGCTGGGCATCGCACTGGCTGCGCAATTGCAGCGGGTCTGGAACCGACGCCACCGGCCTGCGTCTACCGCCGGCTGAGCGGCACGGATAAACTGCCCGACGTGCTGCATCGGGCGGCAGGGCAGGACATTCAAGATGCGGGGATCGATTCCATGAGCTTTCTTCACCAGCTCAAGCAACAGGCGCGGGCGCTCCAGTCGGAGCAGGGCGGACAGCAGCAGGGCCTGGAGGCCAACATGGCCGCCACCGAAGCGGCGTGCAAGATCGTCTGGAACTACTTCACCGAGTTGCCCCGGCAGCTCAACGTGATCGAGCCCGCTGCGGTGCAACTGGGGCTGGACAGGAAGTCCCTGTGGCCCGCCATGAAGCAGACCGACTTCCGTTTCGATGCGCGGAAGAAGCGGCTGCGGGACCAGGAGGTTTTTGACTACCTGGCCCTGGGCTGGCGACTCGCCCCCCGGGAGGGTGAACCCCTTCGAGGGCAGGTGAGCGTGAACTTTCCGCCCGATCTCGAGCGGGTTCAGCGCCGCTTGCACGCCGGGCATGTGGTTCACGAGCGGCAGGAGCAGCGCCACCCGGAGTCCAACGCGCTGCTGGCGATCGTTTTTGAGTACGAGATGGCGGCGCGGGCCAGCGTCATGGTGACGCCCGACCACGACAACCTGGTACTCAGATTCCGCCTGGGCTGTGTGGGGGGCATGGAGATCGTCAACACCAGCGTGCCGGTGGCCCAGCTGAACGGAGCGCTGCTGGACGAGCTGGCCCGGCTGATCGTCGGAGAGCCCAGCCGTTTTCTGTGACCGGGTCGTTTTCGACCCCGCCGGGCTCCCGATAATCGGGGACGGAATCAACAGAGGGTGCTCATGGCGCGACTGGCTCGACTGACCCTGGCGGGGCAGGTTCATCACGTGATGCTGCGTGGCAACAACCGCCAACCGGTGGTGCGGGACGACGCCGACCGGCAGACCCTGCTGGACATGTTGGCCGAGCAGGCTTTGCGCCATCGGGTGGCCATGCACGCCTACGTGTTGACCGACAACCAGTTCCAGCTGCTGCTCACCCCGGAGTCTGCGGAGGGGGTGCCCAAGATGATGCAGGCCGTGGGGCGCAGCTATGTGCGGTATTTCAACACCCGCCATGGGCGCAGCGGCACCCTGTGGGAAGGGCGCTACCGCTCGACCCTGATCCAGCCCGAGCGCCATCTGCTGGGCTGCATGACCTGCATGGATCTGGAGCCGGTGAGGGAGCGCCTGGTGGATGACCCCGCCTCTTTCACATGGTCCAGCCATCGCCACCACATCGGGCAGCTTCACGACAAACGCATCGCAACGCACCCCCTGTACTGGCGGCTGGGGAACACCCCCTTTGCGCGCGAGGCCGCGTACGCCGAATTGGTGCGTTCGGGCCTGACCGCGCCGCAGATCGAAGCGATGGCCCGGGCGGTGTGGCACGGCTGGCCCCTGGGCGACGCAACATTCGTGGCCTCGCTCCAGCAACAAACCGATCGTCGCCTGACGCCGGCCAAAGCAGGGCGCCCCGCAAAGACCAGCTCATCCACCTCGGCTTCTTGAGAAAGTTGAATGAAAACAAGGTTGATGTGCTCGATATTGATCTGTCCCTTATTAATTTGTCAAAGTATTTTAAGGTAATTAATAAGAATCTGACCCCAATTAATTGTCTTGGCATTTTTGTTGCATTGCACTATCCTTCGCATCCGCCTTTTTGTGCCCACGAACTTTGAAGGAAGCGCCATGACCACGGCAGCCGAACAGCAGCAACTCCAGCAACAGGGTCTGTACGACCCGGCCCACGAGCACGATGCCTGCGGCGTCGGTTTTGTGGCCCACATCAAGGGCGAGAAGCGCCACGACATCGTGACCCAGGCGCTCAAGATCCTGGAAAACATCGATCACCGCGGCGCCGTGGGGGCCGATGCGCTCATGGGCGATGGTGCCGGCATCCTGATCCAGCTGCCCGACGCGCTGTACCGCGAAGAAATGGCCAAGCAGGGCGTGGCCCTGCCGCCCGCCGGTGAGTACGGCGTGGGCATGATCTTCCTGCCCAAGGAGCACGCGTCCCGCCTGGCCTGCGAACAGGAGATGGAGCGTGCCATCAAGGCCGAAGGCCAGGTGCTGCTGGGCTGGCGCGATGTGCCGGTGAACAAGGACATGCCGATGTCCCCCACCGTGCGCGAGAAAGAGCCCATCATGCGGCAGGTCTTCATCGGCCGCGGCACCGACGTGATCGTGCAGGACGCGCTGGAGCGCAAGCTCTACGTGATCCGCAAGACGGCCAGCGCCCACATCCAGGCGCTCAAGCTCAAGCACAGCAAAGAGTATTACGTGCCCAGCATGAGCAGCCGCACCGTGGTCTACAAGGGCCTGCTGCTGGCCGACCAGGTGGGCACTTACTTCCTGGACCTGCAAGACCCGCGCTGCGTGTCCGCCCTGGGCCTGGTGCACCAGCGCTTCTCCACCAACACCTTCCCCGAATGGCCGCTGGCCCACCCGTACCGCTACGTGGCGCACAACGGTGAAATCAACACCGTCAAGGGCAACTACAACTGGATGAAGGCGCGCGAAGGCGTGATGTCCTCGCCGGTGCTGGGCGCCGACCTGCAGAAGCTCTATCCCATCAGCTTCGCTGGCCAGTCCGACACCGCCACGTTCGACAACTGCCTCGAACTGCTCACCATGGCGGGTTACCCGATCAGCCAGGCCGTGATGATGATGATTCCCGAGCCCTGGGAGCAGCACACCATGATGGACCCGCGTCGCCGCGCCTTCTACGAGTACCACGCCGCGATGCTGGAGCCCTGGGACGGCCCGGCCTCCATCGTGTTCACCGACGGCCGCCAGATCGGCGCCACGCTGGACCGCAACGGCCTGCGTCCTTCGCGCTACTGCATCACCGACGACGACCTCGTCATCATGGGTTCGGAGTCGGGTGTGCTGCCGATCCCCGAGAACAAGATCGTGCGCAAGTGGCGCCTGCAGCCGGGCAAGATGTTCCTGATCGACCTGGAGCAGGGCCGCATGATCGATGACGAGGAGCTGAAAGCCAACCTCGCCAACAGCAAGCCTTACAAGCAGTGGATCGAGAACCTGCGCATTCGCCTGGACGACGTCGAGCATCCCGTGGCCGGTGAAGACGCGGTGGAACTGCCGATCGCGAAGACCGAGCCGCAGTCGCAGGGCACCGAGAACGTCTCGCCTGAGCTGCTGGACCAGCAACAGGCCTTCGGTTTCACGCAGGAAGACCTCAAGTTCCTGCTCAGCCCCATGGCCGCCAACGGCGAAGAGGGCATTGGCTCCATGGGCAACGACAGCCCGCTGGCCGTGCTCTCGGGCAAGAACAAGCCGCTGTACAACTACTTCAAGCAGTTGTTTGCCCAGGTGACCAACCCGCCGATCGACCCGATCCGCGAAGCCATCGTGATGTCGCTGGTGTCCTTCGTCGGCCCCAAGCCCAACCTGCTGGACATCAACCAGGTCAATCCGCCGATGCGCCTGGAGGTGAGCCAGCCGGTGCTGGACGCCGCCGACATGGCCAAGCTGCGCAACATTGAATCGGTGACGCAGGGCAAGTTCAAGAGCCAGACGCTGGACATCACCTACCCCGCCGCGTGGGGCAAGGAAGGTGTGGAGGCCAAGCTGGCCTCGCTGTGCGCCGAAGCCGTGGACGCGATCAAGGGTGGCAAGAACATCCTGATCATCAGCGACCGCGGCGTCAGCCGCACCCAGGTGGCGGTGCCCGCGCTGCTGGCGCTGTCGGCCGTGCACCAGCACCTGGTGCGCGAGGGCCTGCGCACGACCGCCGGCCTCGTGGTCGAGACCGGCACCGCGCGCGAAGTGCACCACTTCGCGGTGCTGGCCGGCTACGGCGCCGAAGCCGTGCACCCCTACCTGGCCATGGAAACGATCCAGGCCATCCACCAGGAATTGCCTGGCGACCTGTCGGCCGACAAGGCGATCTACAACTACGTCAAGGCCATCGGCAAGGGACTGTCGAAGATCATGTCCAAGATGGGCGTGAGCACCTACATGTCGTACTGCGGTGCCCAGCTGTTCGAGGCCATCGGCCTGAACACCGAGACCATCGCCAAGTACTTCACTGGCACCGCCAGCCGTGTGGAGGGCATCGGCGTGTTCGAGATCGCCGAAGAGGCCATCCGCATGCACAAGGCCGCCTTCGGTGACGACCCTGTGCTGGCCAGCATGCTGGAGACCGGCGGCGAATACGCCTGGCGTGCCCGTGGCGAAGAGCACATGTGGACGCCCGATGCCATCGCGAAGTTGCAGCACAGCACGCGCGCCAACAACTGGAACACGTACAAGGAATACGCCCAGATCATCAACGACCAGAGCAAGCGCCACATGACGCTGCGTGGCCTGTTCGAGTTCAAGATCGACCCCAGCAAGGCGATCGCCATCGACGAGGTGGAGCCCGCCAAGGAGATCGTCAAGCGCTTTGCCTCCGGTGCCATGTCGCTGGGCTCGATCTCCACCGAAGCCCACGCGACGCTCGCCGTGGCCATGAACCGCCTCGGCGGCAAGAGCAACACCGGTGAAGGCGGTGAAGACGCGCTGCGCTACCGCAACGAGCTCAAGGGCATCCCGATCAAGCAGGGCCAGACCATGTCCGACCTGCTGGGCAACATCTTCGAGGTGGACTACCCGCTCGAAGCCGGCGACTCGATGCGTTCCAAGATCAAGCAGGTGGCCTCGGGCCGCTTCGGTGTGACCGCCGAGTACCTGAACAGCGCCGACCAGATCCAGATCAAGATGGCGCAGGGCGCCAAGCCCGGCGAGGGCGGCCAGCTGCCCGGCGGCAAGGTGTCGGAGTACATCGGCAAGCTGCGCCACAGCGTGCCGGGCGTGGGCCTGATTTCCCCGCCGCCGCACCACGACATCTATTCGATCGAAGACCTGGCCCAGCTGATCCACGACCTGAAAAACGTGGCGCCGCACAGCTCCATCAGCGTGAAGCTGGTGTCCGAGGTGGGCGTGGGCACCATCGCCGCGGGCGTGGCCAAGTGCAAGGCCGACCACGTGGTGATCGCCGGCCACGACGGCGGCACGGGCGCTTCACCCTGGTCGTCGATCAAGCACGCCGGTTCGCCCTGGGAAATCGGCCTGGCCGAAACCCAGCAGACCCTGGTGCTCAACCGCCTGCGCAGCCGCATCCGCGTGCAGGCCGATGGCCAGATGAAGACCGGCCGCGACGTCATCATCGGTGCGCTGCTGGGCGCCGACGAGTTCGGTTTCGCCACGGCGCCGCTGGTGGTCGAGGGCTGCATCATGATGCGCAAGTGCCACCTGAACACCTGCCCGGTGGGCGTGGCCACGCAAGATCCGGAGCTGCGCAAGAAGTTCTCGGGCCGCCCGGAGCACGTCGTCAACTACTTCTTCTTCATCGCCGAAGAAGTGCGCCAGATCATGGCCCAGCTGGGCATCGCCAAGTTCGATGACCTGATCGGCCGCGCCGACCTGCTGGACATGCGCGAGGGCATCGAGCACTGGAAGGCCCGTGGCCTGGACTTCAGCCGCCTGCTGGCGACGCCGAACGTGCCTGCCGACGTGCCGCGCCTGCACACGCAGAACCAGGACCACGGTCTGGAAAAGTCCCTCGACAACGTCTTGATCGCCAAGAGCAAGGCCGCCATCGAAAAAGGGGAGAAGGTCCAGTTCATGGAGCGCGCGCGCAACGTGAACCGCTCCGTGGGTGCCATGCTGTCGGGCGCAGTGACCAAGGTGCACCCCGAGGGGCTGCCCGACGACACCATCCGCATCCAGCTTGAGGGCACGGGCGGCCAGTCCTTCGGTGCCTTCCTCACCAACGGCATCACGCTGTACCTGATCGGTGACGCCAACGACTACACCGGCAAGGGCCTGTCGGGTGGTCGCGTGGTCGTGCGACCCAGCATCGACTTCCGCGGCGAATCCACCCGCAACATCATCGTGGGCAACACCGTCATGTACGGCGCGACCTCCGGCGAAGCCTTCTTCAGTGGCGTGGCTGGCGAGCGTTTCGCCGTGCGCCTCTCGGGTGCCACTGCGGTGGTCGAAGGCACGGGCGACCACGGTTGTGAGTACATGACCGGTGGCACCGTGCTGGTGCTGGGCAAGACCGGCCGCAACTTCGCGGCCGGCATGAGCGGCGGCATCGCCTACGTCTACGACGAAGACGGCCTGTTCGCCCAGCGCTGCAACACCGCCCAGGTTGCCCTGGACAAGGTGCTGCCGGCCGCCGAGCAGGAAGCCTCGACCGACAAGGCCATCTGGCACCGCGACCAGACCGACGAAGCCCAGCTCAGGAAGCTGCTGGAGGACCACAACCGCTGGACGGGCAGCAAGCGCGCCCGCGAGCTGCTGGACAACTGGGCCGAGGCACGCGCGAAATTCGTGAAGGTCTTCCCGACCGAATACAAGCGCGCGCTGGGCGAGATCAACGCCAAGAAGGTCGCCGCATCCGCCACGGGCAAGGCACAGAGCAGCGCCCAGAAGCAACAGGGCCGGCAGGCTGCCCCCGCCAAGTAAAGCAACATACCCACGCAGGATCACATCATGGGAAAAGTCACCGGCTTCATGGAATTTGAGCGTCTGGAAGAGGGCTACAAGCCCGTTGCCGAACGCCTGAAGCATTACAAGGAATTCGTGGTCGGCCTCGACGAGAGCCAGGCCAAGATCCAGAGCGCGCGCTGCATGGACTGCGGCACGCCGTTCTGCAACAGCGGCTGCCCTGTCAACAACATCATTCCGGACTTCAACGACCTCGTGTACTCGGGTGACTGGCAGAACGCGATCACGGTGCTGCACAGCACCAACAACTTTCCCGAATTCACGGGCCGCATCTGCCCCGCGCCTTGCGAGGCCGCCTGCACCATCAACGTCAACGGCGACGCGGTGGGCATCAAGTCCATCGAACACGCAATCATTGACAAGGCCTGGGCGGAGGGCTGGGTGCAGCCGCAGCCAGCCAAACACAAGACCGGCAAAAAGGTCGCTGTGGTCGGTTCCGGTCCGGCCGGCTTGGCCGCGGCGCAGCAGCTGGCACGCGCCGGCCACGACGTGACGGTGTTCGAGAAGAACAGCCGCATCGGTGGGCTGCTGCGTTACGGCATCCCCGACTTCAAGATGGAGAAGAGTCACATCGACCGCCGCGTGGCGCAGATGGAAGCCGAAGGCGTGGTCTTCAAGACCAGCACCCTGATCGGCGCCATGCCGGAGGGCCTCAAGGTCACGAACGACGCGAAGACGGTGATCAGCGCCGACGACCTCCAGGCCCAGTTCGACGCCGTGCTGCTGACCGGTGGCTCCGAGCAGAGTCGCGACCTGCCGGTGCCTGGCCGAGAACTCGATGGCGTGCACTTCGCCATGGAGTTCCTGCCCATGCAGAACAAGGTCAACGCGGGCGACAAGCTCAAGGGCCAGCTGCGCGCAGACGGCAAGCACGTCATCGTCATCGGCGGTGGCGACACCGGTTCCGACTGCGTGGGCACCAGCACCCGCCACGGTGCCGTCAGTGTGACCCAGTTCGAGGTGATGCCCCAGCCGCCCGAGCAGGAGAACAAGCCTTTGGTGTGGCCCTACTGGCCGCTGAAACTGCGCACCAGTTCCAGCCATGACGAGAGCGCCGAGAAGGGCATCCTCCAGCGCGAGTTCGCCATCTCCACCAAAGAGTTCGTCGGCAAGAACGGCAAGCTCACAGGGCTCAAGACCGTGCACATCGAGATGAAAGACGGCAAGCTGGTGGAAGTGGCCGGCACGGAGAAGGAATACAAGGCCGACCTCGTGCTGCTGGCCATGGGGTTCGTGAACCCGGTCGCCACCGTGCTCGACGCCTTTGGCGTGGACAAGGACGCGCGCGGCAACGCCAAGGCCTCGACGGAATTTACCGGCGGTTACATCACCAACGTGCCCAAGGTGTTTGCGGCCGGTGACATGCGCCGTGGCCAGAGCCTGGTGGTCTGGGCCATCCGGGAAGGCCGCCAGGCCGCGCGCTCGGTGGACGAGTTCCTGATGGGCTGCTCCGACCTGCCGCGCTGAATGAAGCCCACCCCCGCCGCGCTGCGCGCGACCCCCTCAGGGGGCGATGCGAGTGGCCAGGCGGTGCCGGTTCCACCGCATCCTGGGTGTCAGGACACCGCTCCCTGGGGTCGATGAGCGGTGGTCCGGAATGGGATTTACCCTCATGCGACAATGCGCAGTCATTTTTTCTGGCCCCATGAGCGACACCCCATTCATCGACATTGATCATGTGACCTTTGGCTACGACAGCCGGAGAACCATTCTCAACGACATCTCCCTGAAGTTCGCTCGTGGCAAAGTCACCGCGGTGCTGGGCGGCTCCGGCTGCGGCAAGACCACCCTGCTGCGCCTGATCGGTGGGGTGCACGCACCCAACAGCGGCCGTGTGGTCTTTGATGGCGAAGTGGTCAACGCGGGCGACAAGACCCAGCTGTTTCGTCTGCGCCGCCGCCTGGGCATGCTGTTCCAGTTTGGCGCGCTGTTCACCGACCTCTCGGTGTTCGACAACGTGGCCTTCCCCCTGAGGGAAATGACCGACCTGCCCGAGACGCTGATTCGCCACATCGTGCTGATGAAGCTCAATGCGGTGGGGCTGCGTGGCGCGGCCAGCTTGCGCATCAGCGAGGTGTCCGGTGGCATGGCCCGCCGCGTGGCCCTGGCCCGCGCGATCGCGCTCGACCCCGAACTCATCATGTACGACGAGCCCTTCGCCGGCCTGGACCTGGTGTCCATGGGCGTGGCGGCCAAGCTCATCCGCACGCTGACCGATGTCACGGGTGCCACCACGTTGCTGATTTCGCACGATGTGCCCCAGTGCATGGCGATCAGCGACTGGGTGGTGCTGCTGGCCACCGGTGGCCGCGTGGTCGCCGAGGGCACGCCCGCCGAGCTCATGGCCAGCGATGAGCCCGAGGTGCGGCAGTTTGTGCGGGGTGAGCCGGACGGGCCGGTGAAGTTCCACTACCCGGCGCGGTCGGTGGCCGAGGATTTTGGCCCGAGGGCACCGGCATGAACTTCCTGCAAACACTGGGCCAATCCGTGCTCAGCCAACTCGGCCGCTGGGGCCATGGCGCCGTGTTCTTTCTTGAGCTGCTCCGGGCGGTGCCGGCATCGCTGCGACGATTCGGTCTCGTGATGGCCCAGATCAACGCGATCGGCAACCGGTCTCTGGTGATCATCATGGCCTCGGGGCTGTCGGTCGGGTTCGTGCTGGCCCTGCAGATGTACTACGCGTTGACCACCTACGGCGCAGCCGAATCGCTGGGGTTGATCGTCAACCTTTCTCTGGTCCGTGAACTCGGTCCTGTGGTCACGGCCTTGCTGTTTGCCGGGCGTGCGGGCACCTCGCTCACCGCCGAGATCGGCCTCATGAAGGCGGGCGAGCAGATCGCCGCCATGGAGCTGATGGCGATCGACCCCAAGGCCCGTGTGCTGGCGCCGCGGTTCCTCGGCGGCATCATTTCCATGCCCCTGCTGGCCGCGCTGTTTTCCACGGTCGGCATCCTGGGCGCCTATGTGGTCGCGGTGGTGCTGATCGGCATCGATGCCGGCAATTTCTGGTCCATTCAACAAAACGGCGTGGACGTCTGGCGCGACGTCGGTAACGGCGTTGTAAAAAGTTTCGTTTTCGGCGTGATCTGCACTGCGGTGGCGCTGTACCAAGGTTTTGAAACCGAAGCCACGCCAGAGGGCGTGGCTTACGCCACGACCCGAACCGTGGTCACGGCATCGTTGAGTGTGCTGGCCATGGACTTCATCCTGACCGCCCTGATGTTCTCGACACCCTGATTCCGCTACCGGAGAACCCATGAACAAGAAAAGCACAGAGATTTTTGTTGGCCTGTTTGTCGTGCTCGGCTTGCTGGCCTTGCTCTTCCTTGCCCTCAAGGCTGCCAACCTCGGCAGTTTTGCGGGTGGTGGCGACACCTACACCCTGGAGGCCCGTTTCGACAACATCGGTGGCCTGAAGTCCCGCGCGCCGGTGCGTTCTGCGGGTGTGAACGTGGGCCGTGTGACCAGCGTCACCCTGGATGCACAGACCTACCAGGGCGTCGTCAAGATGGAGATCAACAAGGGCGTGAATTTTCCCAAGGATTCGTCCGCCAAGATCCAGACCTCGGGGCTGCTGGGCGACCAGTATGTGGGGCTTGAGCCGGGCGGCGATGAAAAGAACCTGGCGGCCGGCGACGTGATCACCCAGACGCAGTCGGCCGTGGTGCTGGAAAACCTGATCGGGCAGTTCCTGTACAACAAGGCGGCCGACGGCGGTGAGCAGAAGGCTCAGTGAACGGCGACGTCAACCCCGTGCTGCACGGAGTGATTCAGGAGAGGAACAAATGCAACACGTGACCCGACCTTTTCCTTGGCACAGTCGCTGGTTGGTCTTGACGTTGGTGGTCACGCTGACCGCTTGTGCCAGCGGCCCCAATGCCAATCCGCGCGACCCGCTGGAGCCGTTCAACCGCGGTATGACGGACGTGAACGACGCGGTGGACGGCGCGGTGCTCAAGCCGGTGGCCACCGTGTACCGCGACATCACTCCCGATCCGGTGCGCACGGGCGTGAACAACTTCTTCCAGAACCTGGGTGATGTGTGGTCGTTCATCAACGCCACGCTGCAACTGCGGCCTCGCGAAGCGGCGGAAAACTTCCTTCGGTTCAACGTCAACACGGTGTTCGGGGTGGCGGGCCTGTTTGATGTGGCCTCCGAGATGGGTCTGGAGCGCACGCGCCTCGATTTCGGTCAGACCCTGGGTCGTTGGGGTGTGCCGTCAGGCCCCTATCTGGTGTTGCCGCTTTTTGGTCCCTCTTCGATCCGCGATGCTGCGGGGTTCAGCATCGAGTCCCGGGGTGACCTGGTGCAGGGTCTTTCCAACATCCCGATGCGCAATTCGCTCTACGTCCTTCGCGCGGTGGAGACGCGCGCCAACCTGCTCCGTGCCACCAACTTGCTGGAAGGCGCGGCGCTGGACAAATACAGCTTCACACGTGATTTGTACCTGCAGCGCCGCGAAAGCCAGATCGATGACCTGAAAGACAAAGGCATCGGTTTGAAAGACGCTGCCGACTGACAACAAAGCGATACGACAGAATTACACCCCCGAAACAAATGCCGGTGACCGGTGACGTACAGTCCCGGTCTCAAGCGGCACACAAGTTTGGCATCACGCTGAACCGCCGCCACGAAAGGAACTGAAATGATGCAACGCCGCCACTGGATGTCCAGCCTGATCACCGCCGCCGCCATGCTCGCCAGCCCGCTGGCGTTTGCAGAGGTCGAGGCGCCAGACGCATTGGTCAAGCGCATTTCCAGCGATGTGCTGACCTCGGTCAAGGCCGACCCGGCGATCCAGAAGGGCGACATCAACCGCATCGTCGCGTTGGTGGACGCCAAGATCATGCCCAACGTCAACTTCTCCCGCATGACCTCCATGGCCGTGGGCCGTTTCTGGCGCCAGGCCACGCCGGAGCAGCAAAAGCAGCTTCAGGACGAGTTCAAGATCTTGCTTGTGCGCACCTACGCGGGCGCTCTGGGTGAAGTCAAGGACCAGACGCTGAGTTTCCGTCCGATGCGGTCCAAGCCCGAAGACACCGAGGTCGTGGTGCGCACGGAGGTGCGCGGCCGTGGTGAGCCCATCCAGCTCGACTACCGGTTGGAAAAGACGCCCGAAGGCTGGAAGATCTATGACCTGAACGTGCTGGGTGCCTGGCTGGTGGAAAACTACCGCAGCCAGTTTGCGCAGGAGATCGGCACCAAAGGCATCGACGGCCTGATCGCCAATCTGGTCCAGCGCAACAAAGCCGCCAAGGCCAGCTGATCCAGCCATGAGCACGTCCAGCCCCGTCGTTTCCGTTCCGATGCCCGAGCAGCTGACGCTGCAGGGATCTGCCCAGACCCTGCTCAGGCTGAAGCCGTTGCTCGCCCAGCAGGCGGGGCCGACGGTGGCGCTGGACGCCGCGCCGATGCGGGTGTTTGACACTTCGGCGGTGGCGGTGTTGTTGGAATTGCGCAACGGGCTGCTGGCCGAGGGCAAGTCGCTGCAGGTCCTGCGCATGCCTGAGCGCCTGCAGGCGCTGGTGGCGCTGTACGGCGTGGCAGAGCTGTTGCCGGCCTGATCCGGTGGCTTCAGCGCCGTCCGGCGCTGCGGCTTAAAATCGAGGGCTCACCCGCGAGCAGATGTCCTGCCCGTGTCTGGTGCTCTGGTTCCCTCCCTCAATGCCCGCAGTTTCCTTTCAGAATGTCTCCAAGACCTATGCCACCGTCCGCGGTGAGCTGCAGGCCCTCAAACAGGTGTCGTTTGACATCCAGCCGGGTGAGTTTTTCGGCCTGCTCGGTCCCAATGGCGCGGGCAAAACCACGCTGATCAGCGTGCTCGCCGGTCTGGCCCGTGCCACCGGTGGCCAGGTGCTGGTGCACGGCCACAACGTCCAGACCGATTACCAGGCCGCGCGTCGCGCGCTCGGCGTGGTCCCGCAGGAGCTGGTGTTTGACCCGTTTTTCAATGTGCGCGAGGCGCTGCGGTTCCAGTCCGGCTATTTCGGCATCCGCCACAACGACGCCTGGATCGACGAGCTGCTCGCCGGCCTGGGCTTGGCCGACAAGGCGGGCGCCAACATGCGCCAGCTGTCCGGTGGCATGAAGCGCCGCGTGCTGGTGGCGCAGGCGCTGGTGCACAAGCCCCCGGTGATCGTGCTCGATGAGCCCACCGCCGGCGTGGACGTGGAGTTGCGGCAGACGCTGTGGCACTTCATCAGCCAGCTCAACAAGCAGGGCAGCACCGTGCTGCTCACCACGCACTACCTGGAAGAGGCCGAAGCCTTGTGTGGCCGCATCGCCATGCTCAACCGCGGCGAGGTGGTGGCGCTGGACCGCACGTCCGAGCTGCTCAAGCGCGCGGCCTCCAACGTGCTGCGTTTCAAGACCGACGACGCCTTGCCCGACGATCTGGCCGCCTTGGCCCGTGTGACCGGCCGCGTGGTCCAGTTGCCCGCCCACGACGCGCTGGCGGTCGAGCGTGTCCTGGCCCGCGCGCGCGAATCGGGTGTGCGGGTGGAGGACGTTGAAATCCGCAAAGCCGATCTGGAGGATGTGTTCCTCGACATCATCGAAGGCAGCAACGTGGCCCGCCGGGCACAGGAAGAGGTGGCTGCGTGACCGGTTGGCAGATGCTGTTTTACAAAGAGGTATTGCGCTTCTGGAAGGTCGGTTTCCAGACCGTCGCCGCACCGGTGATCACCGCCATCCTCTACATGATGATCTTTGGCCATGTGCTCGAAGGCAGGGTGCAGGTCTATGACACGGTGAACTACACCGCCTTCCTGCTGCCCGGGCTGGTGATGATGAGCGTGCTGCAGAACGCGTTCGCCAACAGCAGCTCCTCACTGATTCAGAGCAAAGTCATGGGCAACCTGGTCTTTCTGCTGCTCACGCCGCTGTCGCACCGCGCCTGGTTCTTGGCCTATGTGGGTTCGTCGGTGGTGCGGGGCCTGGCGGTGGGCGCGGGCGTGATGCTGGCCACCTGGTGGTTTGCCCGGCCCGCGTTGGATGCCCCCTTGTGGATACTGGTCTTTGCTTTCATGGGTGCGGCCTTGCTGGGCGCCTTGGGTCTGATCGCGGGTTTGTGGGCGGAGAAATTCGACCAGATGGCCGCGTTCCAGAACTTTGTCATCGTGCCCATGACCTTCCTGTCGGGCGTGTTCTACTCGATCCATTCCCTGCCCGAGTTCTGGCAGCGTGTGAGCCACCTCAACCCGTTCTTCTACATGATCGACGGCTTCCGCTACGGGTTCTTCGGGGTGAGCGATGTGTCGCCCTGGATCAGCCTGGGGCTGGTGAGCGTCGCGCTGGCGGTGGTCAGCGCCATCGCCCTTCACCTGCTGCGCACCGGGTACAAGATCCGCCATTGACCTCCTCAAGCCCATGACTTCAGACCAACTTCAACAACTCATCGCCGCAGGTCTCGCCTGCGAGCACATCGAGGTCACGGGCGACGGCCGCCACTGGGCCGCCGTGATCGTTTCGCCCGAGTTCGAGGGCAAGCGCCTCATCGCACGCCACCAGCGCGTCTATGCCACGCTGGGTGAGCGCATCAAGACCGACGAGGTGCATGCCCTGTCCATGAAAACCTACACCCCCGCCGAATGGGCGGCCCAACCTTGAAGAGTACCGAACCATGGACAAACTGCGCATCACGGGCGGACGCCCTCTCCATGGCGAAGTGACCATCTCGGGCGCCAAGAACGCGGCCCTGCCCGAGTTGTGTGCCACGTTGCTGACCAACGAACAGGTCGACCTGGCCAATGTGCCGCGCCTTCGCGACGTGGCCACCATGCGCCTCCTGTTGGACAACATGGGCGTGAGGACCGAGACCCATGGCGAACGCGGTGGCATGAGCTTTCAGGCGCCCGACACGCTCAACCCCGAAGCGCCTTACGAGCTCGTCAAGACCATGCGGGCGTCGGTGCTGGTGCTGGGGCCGCTGCTGGCGCGCTTTGGTCGCGCGAAGGTGTCGCTGCCCGGCGGCTGTGCGATCGGCTCGCGGCCAGTGGATCAGCACATCAAGGGCCTGCAGGCCATGGGTGCCGAGATCACGGTGGACCACGGCTACATGATCGCCAGCCTGCCCCAGGGGCGCCAGCGGCTGCATGGCGCTCGCATCACCACCGACATGGTCACGGTGACCGGCACCGAGAACTTCCTCATGGCCGCGGCGCTCGCCGAGGGCGAGACGGTGCTGGAGAACGCGGCTCAGGAGCCCGAGATTCCCGACCTGGCCGAGATGCTGATCGCCATGGGCGCGAAGATCGAAGGCCACGGCACGAGCAAGATCCGCATCCAGGGGGTGGACCGCCTGCATGGTGGTCATCACCAGGTGGTGGCCGACCGCATCGAGGCGGGCACCTTCCTGTGTGCCGTCGCCGCCACGGGGGGCGATGTGATCCTGCGCCATGCGCGTGCCGAGCACCTGGACGCGGTGATCGACAAGTTGCGGGAAGCCGGTGCTCAGATCGAGCCGGGCGACGGCTTCATCCGTGTGCGCGCCTCGGGCCGCATGAAGGCGCAAAGCTTCCGGACCACCGAATACCCGGGCTTCCCCACCGACATGCAGGCGCAGTTCATGGCGCTCAACTGCATCGCCCAGGGTGCCAGCAAAGTCACCGAAACCATTTTTGAGAACCGCTTCATGCACGTCAACGAGATGGTGCGCCTGGGCGCACACATCCAGACCGACGGCAAGGTGGCGGTAATCGAGGGTGTCGACAGGCTGCAGGGGGCCACGGTCATGGCGACCGATTTGCGCGCTTCCGCCAGCCTGGTGATCGCCGGCCTGGTGGCCGAAGGCGAGACCATCGTCGACCGCATCTACCACCTGGACCGGGGTTACGACCAGATGGAAGCCAAGCTGCGCGGCATCGGCGCAGACATCGAGCGCATCAAATGAAATACACCCCCGCCGCGCTTCGCGCGACCCCCTCAAGGGGGCACCTGCGGTCTGGCGAAGCCAGTCCCGCGGTGCTCTGGGTTTGCGGGGTCACGTCTGTTGGAGTGAAGTTTTGATCACCTTAGCCCTGTCCAAAGGCCGCATCTTTGACGAAACCCTGCCGCTGCTCGCGGCCGCCGGCATCGAGGTGCTCGAAGATCCGGAGAAGTCGCGCAAGCTGATCCTGCCGACCAACCAACCCGGCGTGCGCGTGGTGCTGGTGCGGGCCACCGACGTGCCCACCTATGTGGAGCACGGTGGCGCCGACATCGGCGTGACCGGCAAGGACACGCTGATCGAACACGGTGGCCAGGGCCTGTACCAGCCGCTGGACCTGCAGATCGCCAAGTGCCGCATGAGCGTGGCGGTGCGCAACGACTTCGACTACGTCTCGGCCGTGCGCCAGGGCTCGCGCCTGAAGGTGGCCACCAAGTACACGGCGATCGCGCGTGAGTTCTTCGCCAGCAAGGGCGTGCACGTGGACCTGATCAAGCTTTACGGCAGCATGGAACTCGCGCCCCTGACCGGTCTGGCCGACGCCATCGTCGACCTGGTGTCTACCGGCAACACGCTCAAGGCCAACCAGCTGGTCGAGGTCGAACGCATCATGGATATCAGCTCGCGCCTGGTGGTCAACCAGGCCGCGCTCAAGCTCAAGCAGGCAGCCATCCGCCCCATCCTCGACGCCTTCTCCAACGCCATTCAAAAAAGCGCCATTCCGTCATGAGCCTCACCGCCGCGCCCCTCCGTCTGTCCACCATCTCGGCCGATTTCGAGGCGCAGTTTGCGGCCCGGCTGCATTGGTCGGCGGACACGGACAGCGCGATCGAGCAGCGCGTGGTCGACATCCTGTCCGACGTGCAGCAGCGCGGCGATGCGGCGGTGCTGGAGTACACGGCACGGTTTGACGGTTTGAGCGTGGACCACCTGCAGGCGCTGGAGCTGACCCAGGCCGAATTGAAAGCCGCGTTTGACAGCCTTCCCGCCGCCCAGCGCGACGCGCTGGAGTCTGCCGCGCGTCGCGTGCGCAGCTACCACGAGGCGCAGAAACGCGCCAGTGGCGAGAGCTGGAGCTACCGTGACGAAGACGGCACCCTGCTGGGGCAGAAGGTCACGCCGCTGGACCGCGTGGGCATCTACGTGCCCGGTGGCAAGGCGGCGTATCCGTCCAGTGTGCTGATGAACGCGATTCCTGCCCACGTGGCCGGCGTGGCCGAGATCATCATGGTGGTGCCCACACCACGCGGCGAGAAGAACCCATTGGTGCTTGCTGCGGCTTATGTGGCCGGTGTCTCGCGCGCCTTCACCATCGGCGGCGCCCAGGCCGTGGCCGCGCTGGCCTACGGCACGGCCACCGTCCCCAAGGTGGACAAGATCACCGGCCCAGGCAACGCCTACGTGGCCAGCGCCAAGAAGCGAGTCTTCGGCGTGGTTGGCATCGACATGATTGCCGGGCCGAGCGAGATCCTCGTGCTGGCCGATGGCAGCACGCCGGCCGACTGGGTGGCGATGGACTTGTTCAGCCAGGCCGAACACGACGAACTCGCGCAGAGCATCCTGTTGTGCCCGGACGCGGCCTACATCGACGCCGTTCAGGCCGCCATCGATCGACTGCTGCCCACCATGCCTCGCTCGGCCATCATCGCCAAGAGCCTGAGCGACCGCGGTGCGCTGATCCGCACCCGCAACATGGAAGAGGCTTGCGCCATCAGCAACCGCATCGCGCCCGAGCACCTGGAGGTGTCGAGCAGCGAGCCGCACCGCTGGGAGCCGCTGCTCAGGCACGCCGGTGCCATTTTCCTCGGTGCCTACACCAGCGAAAGCCTGGGCGACTACTGTGCCGGTCCCAACCACGTGCTGCCCACCAGCGGCACGGCCCGTTTTTCCTCACCACTGGGTGTCTACGATTTCCAGAAGCGCAGCAGCCTGATCGAGGTCAGCGCCGCGGGCGCCCAGACCCTGGGAACCATCGCCGCCGAACTGGCCTATGGCGAAGGCCTGCAGGCCCACGCCCGTGCGGCCGAGCTGCGCCTCAATGTTGTGCCCCCCATGCGAGCCGCCCAATGAACGCCATGAACACCCCGAACCCGCTGCGCTTCATCCGCCAGGACATCCAGTCCATGCACGCCTACGCCATCCAGGAGTCGACCGGCATGGTCAAGCTCGATGCGATGGAGAACCCGTTTTCACTCTCCCCCGAGCTGCAAACGAAACTCGGTGAACGCCTGGGCGCCGTGGCGATCAACCGCTACCCCGGCGCCCGCATTGACGAGCTGAAGCTGGCGCTGGCCCGTTACGTGGACCTGCCCGAAGGCTGTGGTCTGATGCTGGGCAACGGCTCGGACGAGCTCATATCCCTGCTGGCGATGGCTTGCGATGTGCCCGGTGCGTCCGTTCTGGCGCCCATGCCCGGCTTCGTCATGTACGCCATGGGGGCGCAACTGCAGGGTCTGGCCTTTCACGGCGTGCCGCTCACGGCCGATTTCGAGCTCGACGAGGTCGCCATGTTGGCCGCGCTGCGCGCGCACCAGCCCGCCATCACCTACATCGCCTACCCGAACAATCCCACCGCCAACCTCTGGGACGCGGGCGTGATCCGCCGCCTGATCGTCGAGGCCGCCACGTTCGGTGGTCTGGTGGTGATGGACGAGGCCTACCAGCCGTTCTCCAGCCGCAGCTGGATCGACGAGATCCGCGCTGACCCCGCGGCCAACGCCAACGTGCTGCTCATGCGCACGCTCTCCAAGTTCGGCCTGGCCGGCGTGCGCCTGGGCTACATGCTGGGGGCCCAGACGCTGGTCCACGAGGTGGACAAGCTGCGCCCGCCCTACAACGTGAGCGTGCTCAACGCCGAATGCGCACTGTTTGCGCTGGAGCACGCCGATGTGTTCGCGCAGCAGGCCACGCAGATCCGCGAGCAACGGGCGGTGCTGATCGATGCCCTGGCCAGTATGCCGGGCGTGACAGCGTTCCCCAGCGACGCCAACATGGTGCTGGCGCGTGTGCCCGATGCACAACGCAGCTTCGACGGCCTGAAAGCGCGCGGCATTCTGGTCAAGAATGTTTCTAAAATGCATCCATCGCTGGCCAACTGCCTGCGCCTCACGGTCGGAACACCCGTCGAGACCGCACAACTGATCAGCGCCCTGCAACAAGCCCTATGACCGTCATGTCCTCCGTTTCCCCTGCCGCTGCCGCCCACCGCGTGGCCGACGTCCAGCGCAACACCGCGGAAACGCAGATCAGCGTGCGCATCAACCTCGACGGTTCGGGTGTGGCCAAGCTGTCCACCGGCATCGGTTTTTTTGACCACATGCTCGACCAGATCGCCCGCCATGGGCTGATCGATCTGGACATCAACGCCAAGGGTGACCTGCACATCGACGGCCACCACACGGTGGAAGACGTGGGCATCACGCTCGGCCAGGCCTTTGCCAAGGCTGTGGGCGACAAGAAGGGCATCCGCCGCTACGGCCACGCCTATGTGCCGCTGGACGAAGCCTTGTCGCGCGTGGTGGTCGATTTTTCGGGCCGCCCCGGCCTGCACATGCGCGTGCCGTTCAAGAGCGGCATGGTTGGTGGTTTCGACACGCAGCTGGCCTTCGAGTTTTTCCAGGGGTTCGTCAACCATGCGGGTGTGACGCTGCACATCGACAACCTGCACGGTGAAAATGCCCACCACCAGGCCGAGACCGTGTTCAAGGCCTTTGCCCGTGCGCTGCGCATGGCGCTGGAGCGCGACGCGCGCCTGGGTGACGTGATTCCCTCGACCAAAGGCTCACTCTGAGTTCTTCTGTTTCCTCGCTCCGATGAAAACCAAGACAGTCGCCGTGGTGGACTACGGCAGCGGTAATCTGCGCTCCGTGTCGCAGGCCGTGGTGCATGTGGCTGCGGGCAGCGGTCTGGATGTGCTTGTCACGTCCGATCCCCAGGCGGTCTTCGACGCCGAACGCGTGGTGCTGCCCGGGCAAGGCCACATGGCCGACTGCATGAACGAACTGGCGGCTTCCGGTATGAAAGAGGCCGTGTTGCACGCAGCAGCCAACAAACCGCTCTTTGGTGTCTGCGTGGGCATGCAGATGTTGCTCGACCGCAGCGAAGAAGGTCCGACCGATGGCCTGGGTCTGATTCCGGGTGAAGTGGTGCGCTTCCGCCTCGAAGGCCGCCTGCAGGCCGACGGCAGCCGGTACAAGGTGCCGCAGATGGGCTGGAACCAGGTGTTCCACGAGCTGGGCCGCGGTGCGGCACATCCGCTGTGGACCGGCATCGATGACGGCGCCTATTTTTATTTTGTGCACAGCTACTACGCGCACCCGGCCAGTCTGCAGCATTGTGTGGGCGAGGCCGACTACGGTGGTCGGTTCGCTGCGGCGATTGCCCGTGACAATATCTTTGCAACCCAGTTTCACCCCGAAAAGAGCGCCGATCAGGGGCTGGCGCTCTACCGCAACTTCCTCCACTGGAATCCCTGAGTCCTTCCGCTTGTATTGACACCATCATGTTGCTGATTCCCGCCATTGATCTCAAAGACGGCCAGTGCGTTCGCCTCAAGCAGGGCGACATGGACCAGACCACCGTGTTCGGCGAAGACCCCGCCGCCGTGGCGCGGGGCTGGGTCGACAAGGGTGCACGCCGCGTGCACCTGGTGGACCTCAACGGGGCCTTTGCCGGCAAACCGAAAAACGAACAGGCCATCCGCGCCATCCTCAAGAGCATCGGTTCAGAGGTGGACGTGCAATTGGGCGGCGGCATCCGCGATCTCGACACCATCGAGCGCTACCTTGACGCTGGCCTACGCTACGTGATCATCGGTACTGCTGCGGTGAAGAACCCGGGGTTCCTGCAGGACGCCTGTACCGCCTTCGGCGGACACATCATCGTGGGTCTGGACGCCAAGGACGGCAAGGTCGCCACCGATGGCTGGAGCAAGCTCACCGGCCACGAAGTGGTGGACCTGGGCAAGAAGTTCGAAGACTACGGTGTCGAATCCATCATCTACACCGACATCGGCCGCGACGGCATGCTTTCGGGCATCAACATCGAAGCCACCGTCAAGCTGGCGCAGGCGTTGACCATTCCCGTCATCGCTTCGGGTGGTCTGTCCAACCTGGAAGACATCCGCAAGCTTTGCGGCGTCGAGGACGAGGGCGTCGAGGGCGTGATCTGTGGTCGATCCATTTACAGCGGTGATCTGGACTTCGAAGCCGCGCAGCAGCTGGCCGACGAGCTCAACGGATAGCAGATCAAGATGCTTGCCAAACGCATCATTCCCTGCCTGGACGTGACCGGTGGTCGCGTGGTCAAGGGCGTCAACTTCGTCGAGCTTCGCGACGCCGGCGACCCGGTGGAAATTGCGGCGCGCTACAACGAGCAGGGCGCGGACGAGCTGACCTTTCTGGACATCACAGCCACCAGCGACGGGCGCGACCTGATCCTGCACATCATCGAAGCCGTGGCTTCGCAGGTGTTCATCCCGCTCACGGTGGGCGGCGGCGTGCGCACGGTGGAGGATGTGCGCCGCCTGCTCAACGCGGGCGCGGACAAGACCAGTTTCAACTCGGCGGCGATCGCCAACCCGCAGGTCATCCGAGACGCGTCCGACAAATACGGAGCACAGTGCATCGTGGTGGCCATCGACGCCAAGCGCCGTCACGGCGATGACCTGGTCCTGCGTGGCGAAGGCTGGGACGTCTACAGCCACGGAGGGCGCAAGAACACCGGGCTCGATGCCGTGGCCTGGGCCAGGCAGATGGCCGACTTCGGTGCCGGCGAGATCCTGCTCACCAGCATGGACCGCGACGGCACCAAGTCGGGCTTCGATCTCGCGCTCACCCGTGCTGTGGCCGACGCCGTGGACGTGCCGGTGATTGCTTCGGGTGGGGTGGGCACTCTCGATCACCTGGCCGATGGCGTTCAGCAGGGCGGGGCGGACGCGGTGCTGGCCGCCAGCATCTTCCATTACGGGGAATACACCGTTGCTCAAGCCAAGGCGCGCATGGCCGAGCGTGGCATTCCGGTCCGCATCTAGTTGTGAAGTTTCGATAGCTTGTATCGGGTGGTTCCCCGGATTGGGTCTGAGAGACTGGCCATCGCCTGACCACCAGACCTCAAGGAACTCGACGGGGTGAATGCTATATGCAAGCCCGACGGACCTTCGTTCGTCGAATCGAGGCGGTCAAGCAGATGACCAACAGGGACTGAGCGCTATCGCGGCCGTCGCGTTGCGCAAGGCGTGCGCCTCACCGCGCGCAAATGGATGGCTGGGGCGCTTTCTGGTCGGTGGCACCAGCGCCCTGTGAAACGCCTCCTCGCGCCCACCCGTTCACCACACAGCTTTAAGTCGGCCAAGGCACCGCTCACCGAGGCGCTGCGCCAGGGGCGCATGTGCAATGTGGTGCGTACCTGCGCCAGCTGGGGCGTTGGTCACCTCAGATCTCGGCGCGCACAGAGCTCGGCGGCAACTGACGGTCCAGCCGGTCTTCGATCTCGCCCAGGTTGGCGCTGATTCCATTGCCCGTTTGTTCGATGGTTGTGGCGAGTGCTGCACGCACGCTGTCCATCTTCTGGATCACCTGTTCGGACAACGTGGCGTCTCGTGTTGCCGCGATCTGGAGTTCGGTGCGCAGAAACTCCCGCAACTCTGTAAAGCGTGAGGCCTCGGCTTTGTCGGCCAGGGTGCGTTGCTCGTTGGCTTCGCGGGTGATGCGGCGAACCTCCATGAGGTGGGTCGTCTGGAAGTAGACCAGCGCCAGCAAGAACACAACCAACACAGCCACCAGCATGCCAAGCATCGCCAGACCCAAAGGCGCTTGGACATTGGTCACGCCCAGATAGAGCGTGGTGGGTTGGAGGATGCTCTCGAAGTTGAGGGCCACGAAAGCCGCGATCAGCAGGATGAGGGCAATCAGGAGCAGGGTTCGGAATCGCATGGATGTTCTCTTGTTGGCGCCCCGTTGGGGCAGGTATTCTTGTTGGAGTGTCGGGCTCATCCTACGCCGATGAGCACAGAGTGCCAGTCGAAGGGGCTGCATGGTAGATTCAAGGCATGAATTGGTTGGACGACGTGAAATGGGACGCCCAGGGGCTGGTCCCTGTGATCGCACAGGAGGCTGCCACGGGTGATGTGCTGATGTTTGCCTGGATGAACCGCGAAGCGCTGGAGAAAACGGCCGCCCTCGGGCGCGCGGTGTATTTCAGTCGCTCGCGCAACAAGCTCTGGTTCAAGGGCGAAGAGTCGGGCCATGTGCAGACGGTGCACGACATCCGTCTCGACTGTGACAACGATGTGGTGCTGCTCAAGGTCACGCAACTCGGCCATGAGCCGGGCATCGCCTGCCACACAGGGCGTCACAGCTGCTTCTTCCAGCGTCATGAAAATGGGCAGTGGCATGCGGTCGATCCAGTACTCAAAGACCCTGAATCCATTTACAAGTGACCTCCATGTCTTCCTCTGATGCCCTGGCGCGCCTGGCCGCCGTGATTGAAAGCCGCAAGCCAGCGAATGGCGGTGATCCCGAAAAGAGTTATGTCGCCCGCTTGCTGCACAAAGGCCCGGACGCCTTCCTGAAGAAGATCGGCGAAGAGGCTACCGAAGCCGTGATGGCCGCCAAAGACTGCGACCATGGCGGTGATGGTCAGAAGCTGGTCAATGAAGTGGCCGATCTCTGGTTTCACTGCATGATCGCCTTGGCGCACTATGGCAAGACGCCCACCGATGTGGTGGACGAACTTTCGCGGCGTGAAGGCCTGAGTGGCCTGGAAGAAAAAGCGCTGCGCAAGGCGGTGGCGCGCGAAGCCGAGTCCAAATCCTGAAAGGAAGCGACATGAGCGACGTCATCGACGTGAAAGCCATTGACAGCGAGAAGGCCGAGTCCCTCAAGACTGTGGGCTGGGTCAGCTACCTGTTGCACCTGGTGGTGGCCGTGGCGGCGGTGGTCCCTGGAGCACAGGTTGGTGCGAGCCTGCTGATCGTCGCGTTGATCATTGACCTGGTGAAGAAGGGCGACGCCGAAGGCACCTGGCAGGCCAGCCATTTTGCTTGGCGCATCCGCACCGTGATCTGGGCCGGTGTGCTCTATGTGGTCACCTCTCCGTTGTTCCTGTTGCTGTACCTGCCCGGAGCCATCGCCTGGGCGGTCATTTCGATCTGGTTCCTCTACCGCATCGTCAAAGGCATGGTGCGCATGAACGCCAGCCAAGCCATGCCCGATTGAACACCATCACCAACATGAGCGCACACGATCCCAACTGCATCTTCTGCAAGATCATCGCCGGCCAGATTCCGTCGAAAAAGGTTCACGAAGACGAAGACCTGTACGTCTTTCACGACATCAATCCCTGGGCACCGGTGCACTTTCTCATTGTGCCCAAGCAACACATCACCTCGATGGCCCATCTCACGCCCGAACACGAGCGCCTGATGGGTCGGCTGATGGTGCTTGCGCCGAAACTGGCGCTGGAGCAGGGCTGCAACCCTTACCCCGACGGGGGCTTTCGCATGGTCTGCAACACCGGCGCAGAAGGAGGCCAGGAGGTTCAGCATCTGCACTGGCATGTGATGGGTGGTCCACGTCCCTGGCTGCGCGGTTGAACCATTCACCGGGGCTTAGAATCAGACACTCGGCGCTTCGCGCTGCACATTCTTGTTTCTGGAGATATTCATGGGCTCATTTTCCATTTGGCACTGGCTGATCGTTCTGTTGATCGTGGTGATGGTGTTCGGCACGAAGAAGCTCAAGAACATCGGTTCTGACTTGGGTGGTGCGGTCAAAGGCTTCAAGGATGGCATCAAGGATGGCGGGCAACCCCCTGCCGAATCGGCATCGGCTCCCGCTGGGCAGGTCACGCAAGACGTCCGCAGCGAGAAGAATACGATCGACGTCGAAGCCAAGCAGAAGAGCTGAATGCCTGAGGCCGTTGACCGCTGCTTCTTAGACGTTTTCAGGATCTGTCTCCCGGGTCCTTTCGGTGCGGACAACCCATGATTGATCTTGGTATTTCGAAGCTGGCCCTGATCGGCGCTGTGGCGCTGGTGGTGATTGGCCCAGAGAAGCTGCCGCGGGTGGCGCGAACCGTGGGTGCCTTGCTTGGCAAAGCCCAGCGCTATGTCGCCGACGTCAAGGCAGAGGTCAACCGCTCGATGGATCTCGAAGAACTCAGGAAGATGAAAGATTCGGTCGAGAGCGCCGCCCGGGATGTTGAAACCACGGTAAGCAGTGGCGCCAACGACTTCGAGAAGTCTTGGTCAGAGGCCACCAGCGGCCTGGACGGCGCGCCGTCCTCTGGCTACGACGACTCGCTCGGCAGGCTAGGGGTCGATCTTTACCCAAGCTACAAGCACCCTCGGAAGAACTGGCGGATCAAGCAAAAAGCCATGCCACAGTGGTACAAGGCCCGCGTTGGAGTGCGCACACGCACACAATCAGGCGCGGCTCGCGTGGCCCGTTTCCGGCCCCGTTCCACTTCTGTTTTCCGCTGATGTCCGACACCGACAAATCCACCGACGAGCTCGCCGGTACAGAGCAGCCTTTTGTCCAGCATCTGATGGAGCTGCGTGATCGCTTGCTCTACGGCATGGTGGGGCTGGGCATTTGCATGGCCATCCTTGCGTTCTGGCCCGGCCCGAGCGGACTGATCGACATGATTGCGGTCCCGATCCGTGCCCACATGCCGCCGGACGCGAAATTGATTGCGGTGGGCGTGTTTTCGCCTTTCTTCATTCCGCTGAAGGTGTTGGCCATGGCCGCACTGCTGCTGTCGCTGCCATGGTGGATGTATCAGGTCTGGGCCTTCGTCGCACCAGGTCTCTACAGCCACGAAAAGCGCTTTGCGGTGCCGCTGATCATTCTGGGCAGTCTGCTGGCTTACGTCGGCATCGCATTTGTGCAGTTTTTCGTGCTCGACAAGATGTTCGGGTTCATCCAGCAGTTCACCCCCAAGAGTGTGGCCGCGACGCCGGACATCGCTTCTTATGTGGAAGCGATTTTGTCGCTGTATTTGGCCTTTGGCTTGGCTTTTCAGGTGCCAATTGTGGTGGTCTTGTTGGTGAAGATGAAGATGGTGACGGTCAAGCAGCTCAAGGAATTCCGTGGCTATTTCATCGTGGTGGCTTTCATCGTCGCCGCCGTCGTGACGCCGCCCGACGTGATTTCGCAGCTGGCGTTGGCGGTACCGATGTGTGTGCTGTACGAGCTGGGTATCTGGGGATCGCAGTGGTTCATTCGGAACACCGCTGCACCTGAAGAGCCTGCGAACAACGCCGCAAGTTGATTGCGCTCCCCCGTGGTAAATCAGCGGTTTGCCTGACGTCTCGGCAAGTTCCGTTTGCCGGGGGTGACATCCACACTGAGCTTGGTCTCTTTTCTCACCAGTTCCAGTTTCGCTGGAGCGTCGGGTGTGAGCGCGGCGACCGCTGAGAGCAGTTGAGCGACATTGCCTACGGGCTTGCCCGCCACATGGGTGACCACATCACCGGGTCGAATGCCCGCTTGTGCGGCGGGGCCGTTCTGCAAGACTCCTGTGATGATGACGCCGGTGCCCGGTGTGACGGCGAAGCTCTCGGCCAGTTCCGGGGTCAGGTCCTGTGGTTCAACGCCAATCCATCCCCGTGTCACCTTGCCGTCCCGAACGATGGCGTCCATCACGCTCCGTGCGGTGGAGGTGGGAATGGCGAAGCCGATGCCCATGGATCCGCCTGAGCGCGAGTAGATGGCCGTGTTGATGCCCATGAGGTGGCCGTTGATGTCCACCAGCGCTCCGCCGGAGTTGCCTGGGTTGATGGCGGCATCGGTCTGGATGAAATTCTCGAAGGTGTTGATGCCCAGCTGGGTGCGCCCCAGCGCACTGACGATGCCGCTGGTGACGGTCTGCCCGACGCCGAAAGGGTTGCCGATCGCCAGCACCTGATCGCCGATGGACAGCGCATCCGAGTTGCCGAGCGTGATCACGGGCATGCCGGTCAATTCGACCTTGAGAATGGCGAGATCGGTTTCAGGGTCGGTGCCAATCACCTGTGCCGCACTCTTGCGGCCATCGTTGAGAATGACCTCGATCTGATCGGCTTCCTCAATGACATGGTTGTTGGTCAGGATGTAGCCGGCCGGGCTGACGATCACCCCTGAGCCGAGTCCCGCCTGAGGCTGTCCCTGATTTTGTTCGCCAAAGAAGAAACGGAACCACGGGTCATTGCTCTGGGGGGCGTTCTCAGGGGCCTTGCTGGTGTTGATGCTGACCACTGCAGGAGATGCTGCCTTGGCCGCTTCGCGCAGGCTGTTGACCGCTGGCGCGCTGCTGCCAGGAAGCACTGAGCCGGTCGACTCAATGACCGGAACCAGGGTTGGCAGCACGGAGCTGCGGTTGAGCCATTCGGGCTTGAGCGTGGCCACCACGAACAAGGCCGCCAGCAACACTGTGACGGATTGGGCAAAAAGCAGCCAGATGCGTTTCATGAGAAAGAGGTTTTCGGTTTTGCGTGGACGCCGCGGTGGCAGCGAAACCACTGTGAGTTTGCATTGTCCTGCATATGGTTACGGCTTTTGGGCGTTCAAGCCGATTGACCCACGTCAAAGCGTTTCTGGCGCATCGGCGGTGCAATGGTCGCCTGTTCACCAAGACTGGAGCGCACGATGAAAGCCATCGCCGACCTTTTTTCTACCGATTACGGCTTGTTCAGCATTGCCGGCATCACTTTCATGATCGGGATGGCCATCTGGTTCTACCGCTTCTTCAACCGCAAGATGGAAGAGTCGGAGCGCGCTCAGCGCGCGCAGGGCTGACGGGATATCGCATTCGATCCGGGCTGCAGCGGTGCGCCGCCATCGCGGAGCGGTGACAGAATAGGGCGGTTCCACCGGAAGCACTTCGCGTGCTTTTGTTCAGACCGGCCCCATTGGCTCCCGCTCATGACCATTCCTGCATCCCCGTCGGGCGGCGTTGCCCGCGAAACCCTGCTCACTGCGTTTGACGCGCTGTTGCAACCTGCCCTGTTCAAAGATTTCGGTCCCAACGGCCTGCAGGTCGAAGGACGTCCCAGGGTGCACAAGGTGGTCAGCGGTGTGACCGCCAGCCTGGCCTTGATCGACGCGGCCATTGAGGTGGGTGCCGATGCGCTCTTCGTGCACCATGGGCTGTTCTGGCGTGGCCAAGATGGCAGGGTCACCGGCTGGATGAAACAGCGCCTTGTCCGGTTGCTGACGCACGACATCAACCTCTTCGCCTACCACCTGCCGCTGGATGCGCACGCCTCGCTGGGCAACAACGCGCAGCTCGCACAGCGCCTCGGGGTGACTTTGTTCGATCCAGGAGAGGGGCGGTTTGGCGACCAGTCACTGGGGTTTCTGGGGTGCCGTGCATCTTCGTTGGCGCAACTGGCTGATCATGTGAAGGTGGTGCTGGGGCGGTCTGTGATCCTGATCGGAGAGGGGCATCGGGCTGTGAACCGCATCGCGTTGTGCACGGGTGGCGCGCAGGGGTATTTCGAGGCGGCGATCGCCGCGGGTGCGGATGTCTTCATCACCGGAGAGATTTCCGAGCCACAGGCCCACTATGCCCGGGAAAGTGGTGTGGCCTACATCGCCTGCGGGCACCACGCGTCTGAGCGTTATGGTGCCCCTGCCGTGGCGGCGCATGTGGCCGATCAACTGGACATCGAACATCTTTTCATCGATATCCCCAATCCCGCCTGAGACATGACCAGCAAGCCAGCCGCATCCGGAAGACCGGTGGTCATCACCATGGGTGATCCGGCAGGCATTGGTCCGGAGATCATCGTCCGCGCATTGTGTGAGCGTCCTGAACTCCGCAACCAGGTGCTGGTGGCAGGAGATCTCCCAACCCTTCAGCGCGCCATCGACTTGACCCATGCGCTCGAAGGCATGGCGAATGAGGCCTTGGTGCTGGAGGAGGTTGCTGCGGGGGCGTGGGCCACGGCACCTACGGATCGGTTGCGTGCCGTGCAGGCCTGTGTTTTGTCGGAGCGGGTTCCATTCGGTTGCATCAGTGCGACGGCGGGACGGGCCGCAGCGGATTGCATTGCCTATGCCGCGAACCTTGTTCTTCATGGTGGCGCGCGCGCCATGGTGACGGCGCCGGTCCATAAGGAGGCGCTGTCGGCGGCCGGACTCGCCCATCCCGGACACACCGAGTTTCTTCAGGCCTTGTCAGCAGAGCATGCCGGTGTGACGCTGGCCCAGATGCCCGTGCGAATGATGCTCAGCAGCCCTGGTCTCGCCACCGTGCTCGTGAGCATTCACGTGTCGCTGCGGGAGGCGCTGGAGGCCGTCACGCGGGAACGCGTGGTTGAAACCATTCGCATCACCGCTGCCCATTTTGGGCGATGCGGTATGCCAAACGCCCGGATCGCGGTGGCGGCACTGAACCCTCATGCGGGGGAGGGGGGGCTCTTCGGGCGAGAGGAAATCGACATCATCTCTCCAGCCATACACCATGCGAAAGACATGGGGTTGAACGTGAGCGGGCCGCACGCGCCCGACACGGTGTTCATGAGGGCGCGTCAAGGCGAATTCGATGTGGTGGTCGCGATGTACCACGACCAGGGACTTATTCCAGTGAAGTTGCTTGGGCTGGAGTTCGGGGTGAACACCACATTGGGGTTACCGCTGATCCGCACCAGTCCCGACCATGGCACCGCGTTTGATTTGGCGGGAACAGGACGGGCCAGTGCGTCCAGCCTGCTGGCAGCCATCGATGCGGCCATGCGCATGAGCGCTGGATCTTCCCAATAAAAAAGTCCGTTGCCATCTGGCCATGACAACGGCACCAGATTTGGCGCGTGAGGCGCTGCGTCTTACTTGCGCAGGCTGTCGCGAATCTCCCGGAGCAGCAGCACGTCTTCTGTCGGAGGTGCTGGCGGGGCAGCAGGTGCCTCCTTTTTGAGGCGGTTCACCTGCTTGACCATCATGAAGACGATGAAAGCAAGAATGATGAAATTCAGGGCGATGGTGATGAAGTTGCCATAGGCCAGTACCGCGCCAGCCTTTTTGGCTTCCGCCAGTGGCAGTCCCGCAGCCTGCCCCGCCAGAGCGATGTAGTAGCTGGAAAAGTCCAAGCCACCGAAGAGTTTGCTCACGATGGGCATGATCAGGTCGCCAACGATGGAGTCGACAATCTTGCCGAACGCCCCCCCGATGATCACGCCGACCGCCAGATCCATCACGTTGCCTTTCAGGGCAAACTCCTTGAATTCCTGCATCACTGCCATGTGGTACTCCTGTTATGAGGATCGCATGCCTCCGGGCTGGCTGCATAAGTCAGCAAATTTTCGCACAAGCCATATCAGCATTACGCGCCGCTGACGGGCCCGGTTGACACGTGCCCTGAGGCCTGATTGGCCCAGCGTGCGGCCCTGGAAAGCGGGAGGTACCTTGTAACGCTCCGGTACAATGCAGGGTTGACCCTAGTGATCCTGTCTCGAACCGTCTTTGAAAGATCCCCATGAGTGAAGCAACCGTCGCTGCGACCGTGGACAACAGTCGCCGAACTTGGCTGATCACTTCCTGCGCCATGGGTGGCGTGGGAGCAGCCGCTGTCGCAGTTCCCTTTGTGAGCAGTTTCCAGCCCTCCGAGCGAGCTAAGGCCGCGGGCGCTGCGGTGGAGGTGGACATCTCCACGCTCCAGCCCGGTGAAAAACGTGTGGTCGAATGGCGCGGCAAGCCAGTGTGGATCATGCGCCGCAGCGAACAGCAACTGGCCGATCTGGAGAAGGTTGAGCCTCAACTGGCCGACCCACAATCAGAGCGCAAGGCATTCCCGACTCCCGAATACGCGCAAAACCGTCACCGCTCCATCAAGCCGGATGTCTTCGTCGGTGTGGGCATCTGCACTCACCTTGGGTGCTCGCCGGGAGACAAGTTCACTCCAGGTCCTCAACCTTCTTTGCCGGATGACTGGACGGGTGGCTTCCTCTGCGCTTGTCATGGTTCAACCTTCGACCTTGCCGGCCGTGTGTTCAAGAACAAGCCCGCTCCGGACAACCTTGAAGTGCCGCCGCACTACTACATGTCCGACACCACGTTGCTGATCGGCGAAGACAAAAAAGCCTGACCTGCTTGTTGCAGGCATTCCGACCACAGAGGCATTCCATGGCTGAATTCAAAGAAATATCTCCCGACGCACCGTTGGCTCAGAAGACGCTGAACTGGATCGACAACCGATTCCCGCTCTCCAAGCTCTTCAATGAGCACATGGCCGAGTACTACGCGCCGAAGAACTTCAACTGGTGGTACATCTTCGGTTCGCTGGCCCTGCTGGTGCTGGTGATCCAGATCGTGACCGGCATCTTCCTGGTGATGCACTTCAAACCGGATGCCAACCTCAACGCAGCAGGTGTGCCAGTGGCCTTTGCTTCGGTCGAGTACATCATGAGAGACGTGCCCTGGGGCTGGTTGATCCGTTACATGCACTCCACCGGTGCGTCGGCTTTCTTCGTGGTGGTTTATCTGCACATGTTCCGTGGGCTGATCTATGGTTCTTACCGCAAGCCACGCGAACTGGTCTGGGTGTTCGGTTGCGGCATCTTCCTGGTGTTGATGGCCGAAGCGTTCATGGGCTACCTGTTGCCCTGGGGGCAGATGTCGTACTGGGGCGCTCAGGTGATCGTGAACCTGTTCTCTGCGATTCCTTTCGTGGGCCCGGATCTGGCGCTGCTGATCCGCGGTGACTATGTGGTGGGTGACGCCACGCTGAACCGGTTCTTCAGCTTTCACGTGATTGCCGTGCCCTTGGTGCTGTTGGGTCTGGTGGTGGCGCACATCATTGCCCTGCACGAAGTGGGCTCCAACAACCCCGATGGCGTCGAGATCAAGGCCACGAAAGATGCCAACGGCATTCCTCTTGACGGGGTTCCGTTCCACCCCTATTACAGCGTGCACGACATTTTTGGTGTGTCGCTGTTCTTGATGGTGTTTTCCGCCATCGTCTTTTTCGCTCCCGAATTGGGTGGCTACTTTCTGGAGTACAACAACTTCATTCCTGCAGATCCGCTGGTGACGCCGTTGCACATTGCCCCGGTCTGGTATTTCACGCCGTTCTATTCCATGCTGCGCGCCATCACCAGCGAGATGATGTATGCGTTGATCGCTTGCGTGCTGCTGGCCGCGTTGTATGGCGTGCTGAAAACCAAACTCAACGCCATGTTCAAGGGTGCCTTGTTGGGCGCTGCGGTGGTCGTTGTGGCCTTGATGCTGGCCATCGATGCCAAGTTCTGGGGTGTGGTCGCCATGGGGGGCGCGGTTGTGATCCTGTTCTTCCTTCCTTGGCTGGACTACAGCCCGGTCAAGTCGATCCGCTACCGCCCGAGTTGGAACAAGTGGCTTTACACGGTGTTTGTCATCAACTTCCTGATCTTGGGTTACCTGGGTGTGCAGCCTCCATCGCCGGTGGGTGAGCGCGTTTCGCAGGTCGGTACGCTGTTCTACTTCGGCTTCTTCCTGCTGATGCCTTGGTGGAGTCGCCTGGGTGAGTTCAAGCCGGTACCCAACCGCGTCACCTTCAAGCCCCACTGAGTCCCATCCGGAGAGTCAAACAAATGAAAAAAGTCCTTTTGGGCCTGTTGATGGCCGTGGGGTTGAGTGGCGCCGCACTCGCTGCCGGAGCCGGTTTTCCTCTTGATAAAGCACCTCAGCGCACCAACGACATGGCCGCCTTGCAAAACGGCGCCAAGTTGTTTGTCAACTACTGCCTGAGCTGCCATTCAGCCTCGTTCATGCGCTACAACCGCCTGCGCGACATTGGGTTGAACGACAAACAGATTGCCGAGAACCTGACCTTTGCCACCGACAAGATCGGTGACACCATGAAGGCTTCCATCGATCCGAAACAAGCCAAGGCCTGGTTTGGTGCCAATCCACCCGACCTGACCTTGGTGGCTCGTTCGCGCTCCAGCAGTGCCGGAACTGGCGCCGACTACATCTACACGCTGCTGCGCAATTACTATCGCGATGACACGAAGCCGACGGGTTGGAACAACCTGGTGTTTCCCAACATTGGCATGCCGCATCCCTTGTGGGAGCTGCAAGGTGAGCGCAAGCCCGTGTTCGAGAAGCACGACAGCCACGGTCAAGAAGTCCAGCTGCTGAAGGGCTGGGAGTCGGTCAAAACCGGCACCATGAACCAAGACCAGTACGATCAGAACGTTGGTGATTTGGTGGCCTATCTGCAGTGGATGGCCGAACCGGCCCAGAACAGTCGCGTGCGCATCGGTGTGTGGGTGCTCCTGTTTCTTGCAGCCTTCACATTGGTGGCCTGGCGCATGAATGCTGCGTTCTGGAAAGACATCAAGTAAACCCCCTCTGAAACGCACTGGTTCTGCCGGCGCGTTTTGGAGATTTCACAGTGGTTTGTTGCCCCGCGAATCGGCGGTAGGACAAACCACTGTTTTGTATTGAGGAGACTCCACAATGATGGTCTTGTATTCGGGCACGACTTGCCCCTATTCCCACCGCTGCCGCTTCGTCCTGTTTGAAAAAGGCATGGATTTTGAGATCCGTGATGTGGATCTTTACAACAAGCCTGAAGACATCAGCGTCATGAACCCCTATGGGCAGGTGCCCATACTGGTTGAGCGTGACCTCATCCTGTATGAGTCGAACATCATCAATGAGTACATTGACGAACGCTTCCCTCATCCGCAACTCATGCCTGGTGACCCGGTGGACCGCGCCCGCGTTCGCTTGTTTCTGTTGAACTTCGAAAAAGAACTCTTCACCCATGTCTCGGTGCTGGAGTCTCGCACCAGCAAAGGCAATGACAAGGCGCTCGAAAAAGCGCGTGCGCACATTCGCGACCGGCTGACACAACTCGCCCCGGTGTTCCTGAAGAACAAGTTCATGCTGGGCGACAACTTCTCCATGCTGGATGTGGCGATCGCTCCCTTGCTGTGGCGTCTCGATTTCTATGGCATCGAGCTCAGCAAGAATGCAGCACCACTGCTCAAATACGCTGAGCGCATTTTTTCGCGACCAGCCTATATCGAGGCACTGACACCGTCGGAAAAAGTCATGCGCAAGTAAGGGATTGCGATGATGAATTCCCTTTGGTTTCATCATTGCGCCTGCCTGCCACACAGCGACCATGAGCCTTCCTGATCGGGACACCCCCTCCACCCGCCCTTACCTCATTCGCGCCCTGCACGAATGGTGCATGGACAACGGGTTTGCGCCGCACATCGCGGTGCATGTGGATGCCTCCGTCCAGGTCCCGCAGGAGTTTGTGAAGAACGGTGAGATCGTTCTCAATGTCAGTTTTGATGCCACCAGCTCCTTGCGCTTGGGGAACGACTTTATCGAGTTCAAGGCCCGCTTTGGTGGCGTGGCGAGAGACATTGTGGTTCCCGTGTCGCATGTCGTGGCGATCTATGCTCGGGAAAACGGACAAGGCATGGCGTTCCCTGCGCCAGTGGTTTCCAGCGTGCGATCCGTGATCAGTCCGGCGGCCGAACCCGTCTCTCCGCCGGACATCGCCGTGCGCAGCCCCTTGAGAGCTGTTCCCAGTGAGCTGACGGCCTCTTCTGCGGTGGAGCCCGGGGATGAGCCCCCGCACGATGGTCCCGGCAAGGGTGGTCCGAGGCCTCAACTCAAGCGGGTCAAGTAAAATCTTCTACAGGATTCGCCGCTTTAGCTCAGTTGGTAGAGCACTCGCCTTGTAAGCGATAGGTCGTCTGTTCGAGTCAGACAAGCGGCACCACAAACTGCGGGGAAGCGCTTCAGCGGCCCTGCGTTTGGATTTTCAGGCGAATCGAGGTAACCTGCGCACCGTTTTGCGTCAGCTCCTGCTGCAACGCGGGCAACATCTGTCGCAACTTGGTCGATGCTGCGGCACTGCCCACCAGCAAACACCATTCGCCGTCTTCAATGGGCCCCGCTTGGACCTGTCGCTGCAGGGAGGCAGGAATCAGGTGTCGCACCTGATTTAAACAAAGGGCGGAAGCCCGAATGCGTTCTTGCAATGCCGCCAGACTGGGTGCAGCTCCCACCGCCTGTTCGAGGCTGAACGTGTGGCGGGACGGTCTGTTGGCGGTCATGGCTGGGTCGGCTTCGGGTGTAGCCCATGGCCGTTTCTAAAGGTGAAACTGTGCACATCATTATCACGGATGCTTGGTTGGCCAAAAGCCGCGCGTTGCACCTCAGCGGCATCAAACTGGTTGGTATCGCCGTCCTTACTTCGCTGCTGGTGATGCTCGGGTCCGTTGCAGCGTACCACTGGGTGTTTTTGCAGGGCGTGCGACAGGGGTGGCTCGGTTTTGGACCTGTCGCACGCCTGGTGGCTCAGGGCGAAGTCGATTCCAAAGACCTCTACATGCGGGAGAACCTCAACGCCATGGCGCGAAAGCTCGGGGAGATGCAGGCGCGCATGATGCAGATCGAATCACTGGGTGAGCGAGTGGCTGGTCTGGCCGGGCTCAAGCCGGATGAGTTCAAGTTGAATCCGGCGCCCGGGTCGGGCGGTGCGCTTGTTGCCGGCCGGGACCTCGGCATGACCGAATTGACACAAGCCATGGAGCAGCTCGATCGCGTCAGCGGGTCGGGTGTCGACTGGTTGACCGTGGTCGAGTCTCGGTTGTTCGACCAGAAGATCCAGCGCACGATGGTGCCCACCGAGGAGCCGGTGTCGGGTGGGCGGGTGGGGTCGCCCTTTGGATTCCGCATCGATCCCATCACGGGTCGTTCAGCGCTGCACACCGGTCTGGATTTCCCGGCCGACATTGGCACGCCAATCCTTGCTGCCGCTGGTGGCGTGGTCGTGGTCCAGGAGATTCACCCCGCCTACGGGAACATGGTGGAAGTGGATCACGGCAACGACCTGATCACGCGCTATGCGCACAGCTCGCGCGTTCTGGTCAAGAAGGGGGACATCGTCAAACGGGGTCAGCGAATTGCTGAAGTGGGGTCGACCGGTCGATCAACGGGACCCCATTTGCACTTTGAAGTGTGGGTGAGCGGTGTGCCTCAAGACCCCGCACGCTTCCTGGCAGCAGGTGAAACCTTGGCGGCTGCGCAGCTGGTTCCGGGTGTCCGGCGCAGGCCCTGAAGGTGCGCCCGGGGTGCCGGGTAAAATCGCGACTTTGCTCTTGAATCAGCAGCGTTCGTCGGCACCTTCACTGTGGCCGCCTAACCGCTCAGGCTGGCGGGAGATTAACGAGTTTTTTGCCTGGCCGGACGGTTGTCTGGCGCCGGGCTGCACCTATGGCCACAAACATCCTCACCAAAATATTTGGTAGCCGCAACGACCGGTTGCTCAAGACCTACCGCAAAACGGTGGAGCAGATCAATGGTCTGGAACCCCAGTTCGAAAAGTTCACCGATGAGGAGCTGAAGGCGCAGACCGAGACTTTCAAGCGACGCGTTGCCGAAGGTGCATCGCTGGAGTCGATCCTGCCAGAGGCCTTTGCCGTCGTGCGTGAGGCCAGCAAGCGCGTGATGAAAATGCGCCACTTTGATGTGCAGATGGTGGGTGGACTGGCCCTGCACCATGGCAAGGTGGCGGAGATGCGGACCGGTGAGGGCAAGACCTTGACCGCAACGCTGCCGGTGTACCTCAACGCGTTGACCGGCAAGGGTGTGCACGTCGTGACGGTGAACGACTACCTGGCCAGTCGCGATGCGCAGTGGATGGGACGGCTCTACAACTTCCTGGGGCTCACGGTGGGCATCAACCTGCCGCAAGCCCCACGTGAAGACAAGCAAGCCGCTTACGGCGCAGACATCACCTATGGCACCAACAACGAGTACGGTTTCGATTACCTCCGTGACAACATGGTGTACGAGGCTTCAGACCGCGTGCAGCGCAGCCTCAACTACGCGATCGTGGACGAGGTGGACTCCATCCTGATCGATGAGGCCCGCACGCCGCTGATCATCAGCGGCCAGGCTGAAGACCAGACCCCCGTCTACAACGCCATCAAACAGCTGATCCCGCACCTGACCCGCCAAGTGGGTGAGGCCGATCCGCGCACCGGGGAAGGTGTGATCACCCCCGGCGACTTCACGGTCGACGAGAAGGCGCATTCCATTCACATGACGGAGCAGGGCCACGAAAACGCCGAGCGCCTGCTCAGCCAGGCAGGTCTTTTGCCCGAAGGCGCTTCGTTGTACGACCCAGCCAACATCGCACTGATGCACCACCTGGTGACGTCGCTCAAGGCACACCACCTCTATCACCGTGATCAGCACTATGTGAACCAGGGTGGCGAGATCGTCATCGTTGACGAGTTCACTGGGCGCCTCATGTCGGGTCGTCGCTGGAGTGATGGTTTGCATCAGGCGGTTGAGGCCAAGGAAGGTGTCGCCATCCAGCCTGAAAACCAGACGATGGCGTCGATCACGTTCCAGAACTACTTCCGCCTTTACAGCAAGCTCTCCGGCATGACCGGCACGGCGGACACCGAAGCCTACGAGTTTCAGGAAATCTACGGCCTGGAGACGGTGGTGATTCCGCCCAACCGGGTCAGCAAGCGCGTCGATCAGCTCGACCGCGTGTACAAGACGACCAAAGAAAAGTACTTCGCTGCGATCCAGGACATCCGCGAGTGTCACGAGCGCGGTCAACCGGTGCTGGTGGGCACCTCGTCGATTGAGAACTCAGAAATCATTGCCGAGCTGCTGGTGGCCGAGAAGCTGCCTCACGAAGTGCTGAACGCCAAACAGCACGCTCGTGAAGCGGACATCATCGTGCAGGCGGGTCGCCCGGGAGCGATCACGATCGCCACCAACATGGCCGGGCGCGGCACCGACATCGTGCTGGGCGGCAACCTGGAAAAAATGAGCGCGGCCATCGAATCCGACGAGTCGCTGGATGAAGCGACCAAGGCGTCGCGCATCGACGCCCTTCGCCAGCAGTGGCAGCAGGACCACGACAAGGTGAAGTCGCTCGGTGGCCTTCGCATCATTGCCACGGAACGCCACGAAAGCCGTCGCATCGACAACCAGCTGCGCGGCCGTTCGGGTCGCCAGGGTGACCCGGGGTCGTCGCGCTTTTACCTGAGCCTGGACGATTCGCTGATGCGCATCTTCGCTGGCGACAAGGTGCGGGCCATCATGGACCGCTTGAAGATGCCCGAGGGCGAGGCCATCGAGGCCGGCATTGTCACGCGCAGCATCGAAAGCGCCCAGCGCAAGGTGGAAGCGCGCAACTTTGACATCCGCAAACAGCTGCTGGAATACGACGACGTGTCGAATGACCAGCGCAAGGTCATCTATCAGCAACGCAACGACATTCTCGACGCGCAAAGTTTGCGTGCACAGATCGACTCGCTGCGTGAAGGCTGTTTCACCGATCTGGTTCACCAGTTCGTGCCTGAGGGCAGCGTGGAAGAGCAGTGGGACCTGCCGGGGCTGGAGCGGGTGCTGCGTGAGGAGTGGGCGGTGGACGTTCCAGTGACTTCATGGGTGTCGGATGCGGAGTCCATGGACGTCGATGAAGTGGTGGCGCGCGTGCTGGCGGCATCGAAGCAGGTGTTCGATGACAAGGTGGCGCAGGTGGGTGACGAGAACTTCACCCAGTTCGAGCGCATGGTGCTGCTGCAGACCATTGACAGCCAGTGGCGTGACCACCTGTCGGCGCTGGACTACCTGCGCCAGGGCATTCACCTGCGCGGCTACGCTCAGAAGCAGCCCAAGCAGGAATACAAACGCGAGGCTTTCCAGCTGTTCGGGCAGTTGCTGGACAGCGTGAAGAACGATGTCACGCGGGTGTTGGTGAACGTGCGGGTCCAGTCGGCCGAACAGATCTCCGCCGTGGCTGAGCAGATGGAAGCCCGGGCCGAACAGATCGCCAATGTGACCTACACCGCGCCCACCGAAACGGGAGATGTGGAAAGCATCACCGATCCGAGCACCGTGGTGGCGGACATGCCGCGCGTGGGGCGCAACGATCCCTGCCCCTGTGGCAGTGGCAAAAAATACAAGCATTGCCACGGCGCGTTGACCTGATGGCCATTCGGGGGACCTCGCCGGTGGCCTGGCGAAGCCGTTCCCTGGCGTTCTGAAACCCACTCACCGCGCCCGACGCGGTTTTTTCTGACAGGAACCCGTTGCCATGGCTGTGAATTTCACCGCTCCACTCGCCTCCAACCTGCTGCCGGTCGCTGGTGTGCGCATTGGCGTGGCCGAGGCGGGCATCCGCAAGGCCAACCGCAAAGATCTCACGGTGTTTTTGCTGGACGAAGGCAGTGTGGTGGGAGCCGTGTTCACCCAGAACCGCTATGCGGCCGCACCGGTGCAGGTGTGCCGCGAACACCTGACCGCGGGGCAGAGCATCCGCGCCATGGTGATCAACACCGGGAACGCCAATGCGGGCACGGGTGAGCCGGGCCTTGGTCACGCACGCCAGACCGCCCACGCGCTCGCGTTGGCATTGGGGGTGAAGCACGAACAGGTGCTGCCGTTCTCCACCGGAGTCATCATGGAGCCGCTGCCGGTGGACCGCCTGATCGCGGGCTTGCCAGCAGCGTTGGCCGACGCGGCCAGCGCCGAGGGTGCTTCGGGTGCTCAATGGCTCAAGGCAGCCGAGGGCATCATGACCACAGACACCTTGCCCAAAGCCATCAGCCGCCGTGTGAGCTTGGGTGGCAAGACCGTGTCCATGAGTGGAATGGCCAAGGGCGCAGGCATGATCCGGCCCAACATGGCGACCATGCTGGGCTACGTGGCGACCGACGCGGCCGTTTCTCCCTCGATCATGAACACGCTGGCCAAGCGCCTGGCCGATGTGTCCTTCAACCGCGTGACCGTGGACGGGGACACGTCCACCAACGATTCTTTTGTCGTTGTTGCTACGGGCAAAGCGGGCAACGACCCGGTGACAGACCTGGACAGCGCGGATGGACAGGCGCTGCTACTGGCGCTCACGGAAGTGGCCCAGTTCCTTGCCCACGCCATCGTGCGAGATGGCGAAGGCGCCACCAAGTTCATCACGGTGCGCGTCGAAGGTGGGCAGAACAGCGAGGAATGCCTCAAGGCCGCCTATGCCGTGGCCCACTCCCCGCTGGTGAAGACTGCGTTTTTTGCCAGTGATCCGAACCTCGGCCGTATCCTGGCGGCCGTGGGTTATGCGGGCATCGCCGATCTGGACGCGACGAAGATCGAGTTGCACTTGGGCGATGTGCATGTGGTCCGAAAAGGGGGGCGCCACCCCGACTATCGCGAAGAAGATGGCCAGCGCGTGATGAAGGCGGCGGAGATCCTGGTGCGCATCGGGCTTGGACGGGGCGACATCACCGAGACGGTCTGGACCTGCGACTTCAGCCACGACTACGTGACCATCAACGCCGACTACCGGTCCTGAGCCCAGGCTGGCTGGCCTTCGAGGATGCTGCAGATGAACGAACATGTCGAACGGCTCATTCAGCGGGCCGAACACCTGATTGAACGCATCGAGTCGGTGCTGCCCCAGCCGCTGGGTGCGCCTGACTGGTCTGCATCAATCGCCTTTCGCTATCGCAAACGCAGCAGCGGGCATGGCGCTCTGGAGCCGGTCCGGCACGTGGCGGAGATCAACTTGGCCGACCTCCAGGAGATTGACGGGCAGAAAGACAAGATCCAGCGCAACACGCTGCAGTTTGTGAAGGGCCTGCCCGCCAACAACGTCTTGCTTACCGGTGCACGGGGTACCGGAAAATCGTCGCTGGTCAAGGCTTGCTTGCACGAGTACGCGTCTCAAGGGTTGCGACTGATCGAGGTAGACAAGGGCGATCTGGTTGATTTGCCCGATATTGTCGATGTGGTGGCCGATCGGCCCGAGCGCTTCATCGTGTTTTGCGATGACCTCAGTTTTGAGGACGGCGAGGCGGGCTACAAGGCGCTGAAATCCGTGCTGGATGGTTCGGTGTCCGCCGCCGGGGACAACGTGCTGATCTATGCGACCAGCAACCGCCGTCATCTGCTGCCCGAGTACATGAAGGAAAACCTCAGCTACACGCACACACCCGACGGTGAAGTGCACCCGGGCGAGGTGGTAGAAGAAAAAATCTCGTTGTCCGAACGGTTCGGCCTGTGGGTCAGCTTCTATCCGTTCAGCCAGGACGAGTACCTCGCCATCGTGCGGCAATGGCTGTCGTCATTCGGCGTCCCTGCCGCCGACATCGATGCGGCGCGTCCTCAGGCCCTTGTGTGGGCGCTGGAGCGTGGTTCGCGCAGCGGTCGTGTGGCCTACCAGTTTGCACGTGATTACGCTGGCTCCCATGGCACGGGCACCTGAGCGCGAAACACTGGTGGTGGACGGCGGCGGCGCAGAGCCGGAGGGCGGCCAACGCCCCGTGACCGAGGTGGCGGTGGGCGTGCTCATTGCCCCTGATGGACGTTTTCTGCTCACATCGCGCCCTGAAGGCAAAGCCTACGCGGGTTACTGGGAGTTTCCTGGAGGCAAGCTGGAAGCTGGCGAAACGATCGAGCAGGCGCTGCGGCGCGAGTTGCAAGAGGAAATTGGCGTCACGATCGGACAGCCCCACCTTTGGAAGACCTCCATGGTGGACTACCCTCACGCGCTGGTGCGGTTGCACTTCTGCAAGGTTTTCACCTGGGAAGGTGCGTTGCAGATGCATGAAGGCCAGCGGTACGGTTGGGAACGGCTTCCTGTGAGTTGTGAGCCGGTGTTGCCTGGCACGGTGCCTGTGCTGGCGTGGCTCAGCGATGAAATGGGGGCTGACGAAATCAGCTCTTCTCGAAATCAGGATCGCTGTTGATTTCGTGCTCGGGCAGCGAAAACCGTTCGCTGGCCCATGCGCCGAGGTCCAGGTTTTTGCAGCGATCGCTGCAAAATGGTCGATAGGGGTTGGATGGCGCGTAGACGCTCTGACCGCCGCAGGCGGGGCAGCGGACACGTTTCGGGGGAACGTCCGGCGCGTTCATCCTCGGGTTCAAATGCAGAGCGTCAGCTCGAACGCTGCGTCATCCGGTGCCGGGTGCAGCCGCTCGTCGTCGCCCTGGCGCAGCAGTCGCACCGACAGCATCAGCCGATTGCCACTGATTTCAGGTATCAATCCCAGAAGAGGATCAATGGCCAGACGCAGCAACTGGTAGGTCCGGCCTTGTGGCAGGTTCTGTTGAAACTGTCCGCCGGGCGCAATCACCTTGTGGGGAGAGCCTGAGTCCCGCATCATCTTCATCAACAGGGAGATGGCCTCAGCCAAGGGCACCAATGTCTGGGACCAACGCTGCAGATCGGCCTGGCGGTGTTGCACAGGGCGATGCTGCCAATGGAAATAGGCGGGGAGATCGAACTCACAAGTGCCGCCAGGGATGCCGATGCGACTGCGTATGGCCATCAACCAGTCGTTCTCGGTGAGCGACTGGCCCGTTTTGCCTGCCAGACCGCTGAGTTGAGCGAAGCAGGCATCCAGCTGTCCGATGACCTCATCGAGCACACGCTCCGAAATGGCAGGGTTGCCTCGATAGCTGTTGAGTTGAAGGCGGTGGCGGTCGATGTCTTTCAGAACGTCTGACTTCATGTCTGCACGCGCGGCCACATCCATGACTTCAAAGATGGTTTGGATGGCGAAGTGATGGTCGAGTGGGCTCGATCGGGCCATCAGTTCAGCGAGCCGTGCAAACAGTTGCTCCAGCCGAAGATAGGTCCGAACGCGTTCGTTGAAGGGATATTCGTACAGGATCACGGCGGCGGCGGTTCGCGGAGAAAAGCGTCGTTCATTGGAGGGGCATCATAGCCCCAACCGGGCGGCCATTCGCTGCACCTCATGACGAAGGACCTGCAAGTCCACGCCGTCGTTCCACAGCACCCCATCTGCGGCCGCCAGTCGGTGTTCACGCGCGCTCTGTTGGCGAATGACCGCTTCAACTGCGACTCTTTCCCAGCCGTTGCGCGCTTGTACACGTCGGATTTGCGTTTCTTCAGTGCAGTCGACGATCAGGATGCGGTCCAGTTGATGGCGCCAATGTGGCGACTCCACCAACAGGGGTATGTCGAACACCAGGCACGGTGATTGGGCCAAGTCTGATTGCCGACGGATCTCTTGTTGGACCAGCGGATGAACGATCGCCTCCAGCGCTTGCCGAGCTTCGGGATGGGCAAAAACGTGTTCGCGCATGCGGTTGCGGTCCATGGCGCCCGCAGGTGTCACGAAGTGGGGGCCAAACTGGCGGGCGATGGCTGGCATGGCCGAGCCGTTGGCCAAGGTGCATTGGCGGGAGATGGCATCCGCGTCGATCAGCGCGGCACCCAGGCTCTGCAACTCACGAGCAACGGTGCTTTTCCCGCTGCCAACACCCCCGGTGAGTCCCAAGCGCAGCACTGGACCACTCCGTCAAAGACCGATCACGGCCAGGATGGATTGCGGACCGAACAACAGGGACGTCAGCCCCGCCAACGCCAGAAAGGGACCGAAGGGCAGGTACCCGCCCTCTCGGAGCTGGGCAAACACCTTCATGCCAATGCCGATGACCGCACCAATCAGCGATGCCATGAGAATGATGGGAATCAACGCCTGCCAGCCAAACCAAGCTCCCAGCGCCGCAAACAGTTTGAAGTCGCCATAGCCCATGCCTTCCTTGCCCGTGGCAAGCTTGAAGCCCCAATACACCAGCCACAGTGACAGGTATCCCGCGACAGCACCCCACAGGGCATCAGGGAGGGGTGTCTCTGTGATGCGTGTTGCAGCTGCACACAAACCCGCCCACAGCAATGGCAGTGTGATGTCATCAGGCAGCAGCGTCGTGTCCCAGTCAATCCAAGCCAAGGTCAGGATCGCGGCCGCAAAGCCGCACCATGCCAGCGCCGTCCCGTCCAGTCCCCAGGTCCAGCCACACCAGGCGAAGAAGGCGCCATTGACGAGCTCGATCAAGGGGTAACGTGGGCTGATCGGCGCGCGGCAGTGGGAGCATTTGCCGCCCAACACCAGGTAGCTGGCCACAGGGATGTTCTCGAACCAGCGAATCTGGTGACTGCAATGGGGGCAGCGAGACCTTGGCACCATCAAGTTGAATGGAGTTTTCCCCGCCTCCTCCAGCGGTGCGGTGCCCTGGAGCTCGGCACACTCGGCCGCCCACCGCATCTCCATCATCTTGGGCAGACGGTGGATGACCACGTTCAGGAAGCTTCCAATCAACAGCCCCAACACGCCGAGAACCGACGCGTCGAGCAGGCTCGCAGCGCTGATCAAACCACCTGGCCCAGCTTGAAGATGGGCAGATACATCGAAACCACAATCCCACCGATGATGGTGCCCAGAATCACGATGATGATGGGCTCCATCAGGCTGGAGAGACCGGCCACCATGTCATCGACTTCGGCTTCGTAAAAATCGGCCGCCTTGCCGAGCATGTGATCGATCGAGCCCGACTCTTCACCGATCGCGCACATCTGCAGCACCATGGAGGGAAACAGATTGACGTTGCTCATGGCATTGGTGAGGCTGGTGCCGGTAGAGACCTCTTGCTGAATTCTTTCGGTGGCCTTCGCATACACCGAGTTGCCCGACGCCCCACCCACAGAATCCAGGGCCTCAACCAATGGCACACCAGCGGCAAACATGGTGGAAAGGGTGCGTGTCCACCTGGCGATCACCGACTTTTCCACGAGCGAACCAAAAATCGGCATTCTCAACATCAATCGGTCCATGAACATTTGGACTTTTTCATTCCGCCTCCAGGCTTGCATGAAAAAGTAGATGCCGCCACCCAGGCCACCAAAAATGAGCCACCAGTATTCGGTGAAAAACTCGCTCATTGCGATCACAAACAGCGTGGGTGCCGGCAGATCGGCGCCGAACGAGGTGAACACCTGTTTGAAAGACGGGATCACGAAAATCATGATCACCGCAACGACCACAAAAGCCACGATGATCACAGCCACCGGGTACATGAGCGCCGACTTGATCTTTGACTTGATCGCCTCGGTTTTTTCCATGTAGACAGCGAGCCTGTCCAGCAATTCTTCAAGGATACCGGCGGCTTCCCCTGCTTCCACCAGGTTGCAATAGAGGCTGTCGAAGTACAGCGGATTTTTCCTGAATGCAGCGCTCAGCGAGGTGCCGGTTTCCACGTCGGACCGAATGTCGTTGAGCAGCTTGGACACGCTGGGATTGGGGTTCCCGCGTCCCACGATATCGAATGCCTGCAGAAGCGGGACACCGGCCTTCATCATGGTGGCGAGCTGCCTCGTGAAAATGGCGATGTCCTTGGGCTTGATGCGCTTGCCCGAACTCATGCGACGCTTTTTGACCTTGGTCGCGACAATGCCTTGCCTGCGCAGCGCCGCAGAAACCTGGTTCTCACCCACGGCACGCGTCTCGCCCCGGACCGGTTTGCCGTTGCGGTCCTTGCCTTCCCATACGAAAACGAAGTCCTTGGTGGTTTTGCTAGCTGCGGTTGCCATGTGATCCTCGGGTTCTGGGCCGGATAGGGCTTACTCGTTGGTGACGCTCAGCACTTCTTCCAGCGAAGTCATGCCTTGCCTGACCTTGAGAAGGCCCGACTCACGCAAGGTCCGGACACCTTCCCGCGTGGCCTGTTGCGCGATGTCAAGCGCGCTGCCGCCTTTAAGAATGATTCTTTGAATTTCCTCAGAGATCGGCATCACCTGGTAGATGCCGACCCGGCCCTTGTAGCCATTGTTGCAAGCAGAACATCCCACAGGCTTATAGGGGGTCCAGCTGCCATCCAGCTCTTCGGCCTTGAAACCGGCGTCCAGCAAGGCTTTTCGAGGCACATCCAGCGTCGTTTTGCAGTTCGGGCACAGTCGGCGTGCCAGTCGCTGTGCGGTGATGAGGATCACACTGGAAGCAATGTTGAACGTGGGGATGCCCATGTTCATCATTCGCGTCAACGTGGTGGGGGCGTCATTGGTGTGAAGTGTCGACAGCACCATGTGACCGGTCTGCGCGGCCTTGATGGAAATATCGGCGGTTTCCAAGTCACGAATTTCACCCACCATGATCACATCTGGATCCTGGCGCAAGAAAGCTTTGAGGGCGGCAGCAAACGTCAGCCCAGCCTTTTCATTGACGTTGACCTGGTTGACCCCGGGCAGGTTGATTTCCGAAGGGTCTTCCGCCGTGGAGATGTTGATGCCCGGCTTGTTCAGCAGGTTCAGGCAGGTGTAGAGTGAAACGGTTTTTCCGGAACCGGTGGGTCCCGTCACCAGAACCATGCCATAGGGTCTCGAAATGGCGCTCAGCAACCGTTCTTTCTCTTCGGGCTCATAACCCAGGGCATCAATGCCCACCTTGGCGCTGCTCGGATCCAGGATACGGATCACGATCTTCTCGCCGAACAGCGTCGGCAGCGTGCTGACACGAAAATCGATCACACGCTCAGGCCCCACCTTGAGCTTCATGCGGCCATCCTGTGGCACCCGCTTTTCGGAGATGTCCATACGAGAAATCACCTTGATGCGGGAGGCCAGCTTGTCCTTGATCGCGATCGGCGGAGACGCGATTTCCCTCAGCTCTCCGTCCACGCGAAAGCGCACACGGTAGGTGTGTTCGTAGGGCTCAAAATGAAGGTCGGACGCGCGCATGTTGAACGCATCCAGCAGCATCTTGTGAAGAAACTTGACGACTGGTGCGTCATCAACCTCCGACACCGCATTCTTTTCAGGAGCATCCTGTGCATCAATGGGGATGTCATCGAACTCGAAATCGCCGCCAACGATGTTATCCATCGCTTCATTGGCGGTCGTCGACTGGCTCTCCACCAGCTTGCTCAGCTTGTCGTATTCGGCAATGACCCAGTCAACGCCCAACTGGGTGGCGAACTTGATTTTTTCAGCCGCCTGTTGATCGGCGGGATCCGCTGTTGCAACCATCAAGCGGTTGTTGCGCTTGCTCAGCACAACAATGCGGTAGTCGCTACAAATCTTTGCGTCCAGCAAGCCCTTGGGAAGGCGCTGGACATCAATGGCATCAAGATCCAGCAGCGGAGCGGCAAACGCCGTCGACATCGTGTGGGCGAGGTCTGAAGGTGAGACCGCCCCCGATCCGGTCAACTCTGCAATGAAGCTGGTGCGCCCGCTCTGGGCCTTCCTGTAGAGCTCCTCCGCCGCCTTTTGCCCTAGCTTCCCTGCTGAAACGAGCGCACGACCGAGCCCTGGCAGGGCCATGGCTGGTGTATCTTGAGGGGCTGTATCGACAGATGCCATAACCGCGTAATCTATCGTAAATCAACGACTTGGAAGACACAATTCACGCAATCTGTGCCCAAATTGCGCATTCTGGCAAGGCCAGCGTTGTATCGAAGTGTCGAACGGACCTCGGCGCGGAACTGGGCCGGTCGTCAATGATGATCAATTGGTCGGGGTGAGAGGATTCGAACCTCCGGCCTCTACGTCCCGAACGTAGCGCTCTACCTGGCTAAGCTACACCCCGACAGATCACAGCGGCTCCAGAACAGAGCCGCCAAGCAGGCCTCAGAAGCGTCTCTCCAGCAGGCCAGCCGCCAATTGTAGCAAAGCAGAACTGTATTCATTGACGGGGAGGTGGTGCATTGCCTTGATGGCTCGCTGGGCTTCTGCGGCTGCACTGGCTCGCGCGGCCTCAAGTGCGCCGGTGTCGCGGATGATGTTGACGATGTCGTCCAGATGCGAGGTGTCGCCCGCCTCAATCGCACCCCGGATGAGCGCCTGTTGCCCGGCGTTTGCATTTCGCAGAGCGCAAATGATGGGAAGGGTCACCTTGCCTTCCCGCAAGTCGTCCCCCAGATTTTTGCCAAGAACGTCGGAGCTGCCCTCGTAGTCCAACACGTCGTCGATGACTTGAAACGCTGTGCCAAGTGCCTGGCCATATGTCGCACATGCATCCTCTATGTCGCTGCCGGCTTTGGCCAAAATGGGGGCGAGTCTCGCGCTGGCTTCGAACAGCTTTGCGGTCTTTGAGCGGATGACCCTGAGGTAGGACGCTTCGTCCAGCGACGTGTCATGCATGTTCATGAGTTGCTGCACTTCGCCCTCGGCAATCACGTTGGTGGCGTCGGAAAGAACCTGCATGACGCGCATGTCGTTCACGTCCACCATCATCTGGAATGCGCGTGAGTAAAGGAAATCCCCCACCAAGACGCTGGGTGCGTTCCCAAATCGCTCGTTGGCGGTGGCGCGACCTCTACGCAGCGTGGACTCGTCAACGACATCGTCGTGCAAGAGTGTCGCCGTGTGGATGAACTCGACGACCGCCGCCAGCGTGTGACGGTGTGGGTGAGGGCTTTCAAGGGCGCCGCTGACAAGGAGGAGAAGTGCAGGGCGCAGGCGCTTTCCACCGGCCGAGATGATGTACTGCGCCACCTCGCGCACCAGCGGGACCTCGGTGTCCAGCCTTGCGCCAATGACCAGATCGACTTGTTTCATGTCCTCCTGAATCAGGTCCAGAGGGTGGGCTGTGGAGGGTTCGATGGAAGTCAAGGTACGCGGTGGCGAAGGCCGGTGGTCGGGTTGTTCAGCGCTGGATTATAGGAAGCGCCGTCGGCACCCTCCCCAAGATGATGATGCCCCGTCTTTCGAGGGCGTGCTCAGGGGCAACGCATCGGACTTGATCGCAGAGGTTGGCTCATGCTAAAATCTTTGGCTCGGTAGAAATTCGTCTTCCGAGATTCCATTCGTGGAAATAATTCAAGAGGTTCATATGTACGCGGTCATAAAAACCGGTGGCAAGCAATATCGTGTTGCTGCCGGCGAAAAAATTAAAGTAGAACAGATTGCTGCGGATGTGGGTCAAGAGATCGTGTTTGATCAGGTTCTGGCTGTCGGTAACGGCAGCGAGATCAAGGTAGGCACTCCCTTGGTTTCCGGCGCAACGGTCACGGTCACGGTGTTGGCTCATGGCAGGCACGACAAGGTCAGCATCTTCAAGATGCGCCGTCGCAAGCACTACCAGAAGCGCCAGGGTCACCGTCAAAATTTCACCGAACTGCAGATCTCGTCGATCGCAGCCTGAGGAGTAGGTCAGCATGGCACAGAAAAAAGGCGGCGGCTCAACGCGAAACGGGCGCGATTCCAAGCCCAAGATGCTCGGTGTGAAGGCGTTTGGTGGTGAGTTGGTCAGCGCCGGCTCCATCATCGTGCGTCAGCGCGGCACCAAGTTTCACCCTGGCCTGAATGTGGGTGTTGGCAAAGACCACACTCTGTTTGCCACGGCCGATGGACATGTCAACTTCGCGATCAAAGGCGAGTTGAACCGTCACGTCGTGAGCATCACGCCGGTCTGAGGTCGGTTTGTGCCGTCGCTCCACCCTGATTTAATGAATCAGGGTGGCAAGCGGCACAGGTGATGTCTTGAAGTCAAAAGGCCCGCCGACGCGGGCCTTTTGTGTTGGTTTTTTACAGGTACACAAGTCATGAAATTTGTTGACGAGGCCACGATTGAAGTTGCTGCGGGCGATGGCGGCAATGGTTGCGCCTCGTTCAGGCATGAAAAGTACAAGGAATTTGGCGGTCCAGACGGTGGTGATGGTGGTCGCGGTGGACATGTGTTCGCGGTGGCCGATGCCAGCCTGAATACCTTGGTCGACTTTCGCTACACGCGGCGTTTCGAGGCTGAGCGTGGCGAACATGGCAAGGGCTCTGACATGTTCGGTGTCAAGGGCAATGACATCGTGCTCAAGATGCCGGTGGGCACCATCATTGCGGACGCCGAAACCGATGAAGTGCTCTTCGAATTGCTGCAGCCCGGGGAGCAGATCGTCATTGCCAAGGGCGGCGACGGTGGATTCGGCAACATGCACTACAAGAGTTCGACCAACCGGGCGCCAAGGCAAAAGACCCCTGGCTGGTCGGGTGAAAAGCGTTCGCTCAAGCTCGAACTCAAGGTGCTGGCGGATGTCGGCCTGTTGGGCATGCCCAACGCGGGCAAGTCCACGCTGATCGCCGCCATCTCCAACGCACGGCCGAAGATCGCGGACTACCCGTTCACCACCCTCTACCCGAATCTGGGAGTGGTGCGCGTGGCACCAGAAAAAAGCTTTGTGGTGGCCGACGTGCCGGGGCTCATTGAAGGAGCCTCTGAGGGGGCGGGACTGGGCCATCAGTTCTTGCGTCACCTGCAACGCACCCGGCTTTTGCTGCACATGCTGGACGTGGCGCCTTTTGACGAGGGCGTTGATCCCGTGGCTCAGGCCAAGGCCATCGTGGCCGAGCTCAAGAAATTCGATGCCAAGCTCGCAGAGAAACCGCGTTGGCTGGTGCTCAACAAGCTGGACATGGTCCCCGCCGACCGGCGTGAAGCGCTGGTGAAAGACGTGGTCAAACGGCTCAAGTACAAAGGACCTGTCTTCGAGATTTCCGCCTTGACCCGCGAGGGCTGCGAACGGCTGGTGCAGGCGGTGTACGAGTACCTCGCGCGCGAGTTCCAGTCGCACCAGGCGCCCGTCGATGTGGATCCCCGCTTCGTGGACGATCCCCGCGGCATCTGAACCGCACTCCTTGTCATCCGATTCCTCAGAAGAGCCAAGCACCCCATGGTCGAAGTTGCTGCGAGCGTGAACGAACTGGTTGAACCGTCCAGCGTGCTGAAGACCGCGCGCCGTATTGTGGTCAAGGTGGGATCCAGCCTGGTGACCAACGAGGGGCGGGGGCTGGATGAGCAGGCCATTGGGCAGTGGAGCGAGGAGCTGGCCGTGCTGGTCAAGCAGGGGCGCGAGTTGATCATGGTGAGCAGCGGCGCTGTGGCCGAAGGCATGAAGCGACTGGGATGGACCTCGCGACCAAAAGAAATCAACGAGCTTCAGGCCGCTGCAGCCGTGGGTCAGATGGGCCTGGTGCAGATGTATGAAACCAAGCTGCGCGAATGTGGTGTCGGCAGCGCGCAGGTGCTGCTGACCCACGCCGACCTCGCCGACCGCGAGCGCTACCTCAACGCCCGTTCAACCCTGTTGACGTTGTTGCAGTTGGGGGTGGTGCCCGTCATCAACGAGAACGACACCGTTGTCAACGACGAGATCAAGTTTGGTGACAACGACACCCTGGGCGCGCTGGTGGCCAATCTGGTGGAGGCCGACGCGCTGGTGATCCTGACCGATCAAAAAGGGCTGTACACGGCCGATCCGCGTCGTGATTCTTCGGCCACCTTTGTGCATGTGGCCCGTGCGGGCGACCCTCAGCTGGAAACGATGGCCGGCGGCGCGGGCTCCGGGATCGGCAAGGGCGGCATGATCACCAAGATCCTGGCGGCCAAGCGTGCTGCCGGATCGGGCGCTTCGACCGTCATCGCGTGGGGACGCGAACCGCGCGTGTTGCAGCGCCTGTGCGAGGGCGAGGCCATCGGCACCTGCCTCGTGGCGCAGACCGGCAAGAACCAGGCGCGCAAGCAGTGGATGGCCGACCACCTTCAGATGCGTGGCGCGGTGGTGGTGGATGACGGCGCGGTGGACAAGATCACCGGAGAAGGCAAGAGCCTGCTGCCGATCGGCATGACCGAAGTCAGCGGCGACTTCTCGCGCGGTGACGTGATCGCGGTGCGGGACGCGCGGGGTGCTGAAATCGCCCGCGGGCTCGCCAACTACGCCAGTTCCGAGGCGCGCCTGATTTGTCGCAAGTCTTCGGCTGACTTCGAACGCCTGCTTGGTTATGCAGCCGAACCCGAGATGATCCACCGCGACAACCTGGTGCTGTCGCGGGCCTGAGGGTTCTCCACTTCAGGAGGGCTTGGACCCACTGCTTCGCAGGTCGAACTGTGGATCTGGATCAAACATGCCCCCAGGAGGCAACTCCATGCCTGGCGGACTCTGCGTCATGAGCGGCATCAGGTTGTTGGCATCGTCCTGCGAGCGGGATCGGCCTGCGCCGCGCAAATAGCGGTTCCGGTGCTCGTTTTTGGGCAAGTAGCGGGCAAGTTCGGTCAGCGCCATTTCGTACACGCCACGCTTGAATTCCACCACCACGTCCAGAGGAACCCAGTAGTCGTGCCAGCGCCAGGCATCGAACTCAGGATGGCTGGTGGCGCGCAGGTTCAGATTCCAGTCTTGTGCGACCAAGCGCAACAAGTACCAGATCTGTTTCTGCCCCTTGTAATGACCGCGTGCATCGCGGCGGATGAAGCGGTCCGGCACTTCATAGCGCAACCAGTCCCGCGTGCGGGCAACGATGTTCACGTGTTCGGGCATGAGGCCCACTTCTTCGTGCAGTTCGCGGTACATGGCCTGTTCGGGGGTTTCGCCCCTGTCGATGCCACCTTGCGGAAACTGCCAGGAGTGGGATCGGATCCTCTTCCCCCAAAACACCTGGTTTCTCTGGTTGAGCAGAATGATGCCGACATTGGGCCTGAAGCCTTCTCTGTCAAGCATAATCAACCCCAAATTTTTGAACTGTCTGGATTATGCATCGCCCCTTGCGGCTTGCGAAGCGATGCTCACCCGTTGCGCTGCAATGGCGGGTTTATCCCGATGCCCAGAGGGCATCGAAGACATCATTCGGGCCTCGAGCCCTCCATTTTCCAGACCCACGCAGCCGCCTGTGGCGGCCCTCGCCCATGAAAGCCTCGCAGTTTTTTATTTCCACCCTCAAAGAAGCGCCGGCCGATGCCGAAGTGGTCAGCCATCAGCTCATGACACGTGCCGGCTTGATCAAAAAGCTGGGCGCCGGTATCTACAACTACATGCCGATGGGATTGCGGGTCATCCAGAAAGTGGAGAAGATCGTTCGCGAGGAAATGAACCGGGCCGGAGCGGTGGAGCTGGCCATGCCGGTGGTTCAGCCGGCGGAGTACTGGCAGGAAACAGGTCGCTTCGACAAGATGGGCCCGGAGTTGCTGCGTATCAAGGACCGTCACGGTCGTGACTTCATCGTGCAGCCCACCAGCGAGGAGGTGGTGACCGACATTGCCCGCCAGGAGTTGCGCAGCCACAAACAGCTGCCGAAGAATTTCTACCAGATCCAGACCAAGTTCCGGGACGAGCGCCGTCCGCGTTTTGGCCTGATGCGGGGGCGGGAGTTCATCATGAAGGACGCCTACAGCTTTGATCGCGACGAAGCGGCTGCCAAGGCCAGCTATCAGGTCATGGCCGCCGCCTACCGCCGCATCTTCGACCGCTTCGGTCTGCGCTATCGCGCAGTGGCGGCCGACAGCGGCGCCATCGGTGGTGACCTGAGTGAAGAGTTCCAGGTGATCGCGGCCACGGGTGAAGACGCCATCGTGTACTGCCCGGCCAGTGACTACGCGGCCAACATGGAAAAGGCCGAGGCGCTGGCGCCTGCCGGCCCGCGCGCTGCAGCTTCAAACGCCATGACCAGGACGCCGACACCTGGCAAGAGCACCTGTGCTGACGTGGCCGAGTTCCTGGGTGTGCCGCTGGCCACCACGGTGAAGTCGCTGGTGCTGGCCACCGACGAGCTCAACGACGCGGGCGAGATCGTGAAGAGCCAGGTCTGGCTGCTGTTGCTAAGGGGTGACCACGACATGAACGAGGTCAAGGTCAACAAGCTGCCGGGCCTGAGCGGGGGCTTCCGCTTCGCCACCCAGTCTGAAATCGAGGCGCACTTCGGCTGCAAGCCCGGGTACCTTGGCCCCGTCGGTCTGAAGTTGCCGGTAAAGGTGGTGGTGGACCGCGAAGTGGCGGTGCTGGCCGACTGGATTTGCGGTGCCAACGAGGCGGACTTCCACATGACGGGTGTGAACTGGGGGCGTGACCTCCCCGAGCCAGAAGTGGTGGCCGACATTCGCAACGTGGTCGAAGGTGACGCCTCGCCCGACGGCCAAGGCGTGCTCGCCATCGAACGCGGTATCGAGGTGGGCCACGTGTTCTACCTGGGCACCAAATACAGCAAGGCCATGAACGCCACGTTCCTGGCCGACGACGGCAAACCGCGGCACTTCGAGATGGGGTGTTACGGCATTGGCATCACGCGCCTGCCGGCGGCGGCCATCGAGCAGAACCACGATGAGCGCGGGATCATCTGGCCCGACGCCATTGCCCCCTTCACCGTGGTGGTGTGCCCGGTGGGCGCTGATCGCAGCGAAGCCGTCAAGGCCGCCGCCGATGCCCTGTACCAGGGCCTGCTGGCTGCGGGTATCGACGTGATCCTGGACGATCGGGGTGAGCGCCCGGGTGCGATGTTTGCCGACTGGGAGCTGATCGGCGTGCCGCACAGGGTGACCATCGGCGACCGCGGCCTCAAGGAAGGCGTGGTCGAGTACCAGCACCGCCGCGACCCGGCCGCGACGAAGGTGCCAGTCGCCGAGGCGATCTCTTTCATGCGGGACCAGCTGGGCGCGTGAGATTGCAGCCCTTTGATGTGGTGATGGATGCCGATGTGCCCGGGACCAGTCGCCGTCTCTGGCTGCTGCGCGGCGCAGCCCTCGGTGCGGCCGGCTGGCTGACCGCTGGCCCGGCCCAGGCCGGCCGCCAGGCAGAAGAGCCACTGGCCGATTCGGTTCGCTCGGCGCTCAGTTCCGCCATTGCCAACAGCGCGCCGCCGGTGCCCGAGTTCAGCGACATCAACCAGCGCCTGGCCTACCTGCGTTGGCTGGGCACCATGAGTGAGCGCCTGAAGAAGAAGAAGCCGGACTTCCAGACCCGCATCGAGTTCCTGCAGACTGTCTGGTACGAAACCCGGCGAGCGGGCCTGGACACCACGATGGTGATGGGTTTGATCCAGGTCGAGAGCGCCTTCCGCAAGTTCGCCATTTCACGCGTGGGCGCTCGTGGCTACATGCAGATCATGCCGTTCTGGTCGCGCGTGATCGGTGACGGTGACGCGTCCCGGCTGTTTCACATGCAGACCAACATCCGCTTCGGCTGCGTGATCCTGCGCCACTACCTGGACCGTGAGCGTGGCGACACCTACCTGGCGCTGGGCCGCTACAACGGCAGCCGGGGCAAACCTCAGTACCCCAACGCCGTGTACGCCGCGGCGAAGAACTGGGTTCACCACGACGCTTGAGCCCTCAGCTCATTGCAGGAAGCCGATCCGCGTTTTGCCGGACCCCGCCTTGGGCAGGTCGTCGGCCTCCACGCTGTAGCGGTTGTCCAGCCGCGCATTGCCAAAAGCGGTGACCATGGCGCGGCGCATCTCGCGCGGGGCGAGGATGGCGAGCTGGTCCAGCACGTCGCTGGAGGGTTCCGGGTCGAAGCGCTGCCCCCAGTCGTGTTCGCCAAGGATGCTGCGGTACAGGTGGGCCGCGATCTTGCGTGCTGCATCCGGCGACGGCGGTGCGATCTCGAACACGTTCATGCGGTTGCGGATCGGTGCCGGAATGGCACGCTCGTCGTTCGCGGTGGTGATCCAGATCACCTGGCTGGCGTCGATCGGCACCTCGGCAAATTCGTCCACAAAACTCTGCGCTGTGTCGTGCTCCAGCAGGCTGTAGAGCGCGCCCAGGGGATCGTACTGCGCGTCGGCGCTGGCCTTGTCGATTTCGTCGACCACGATCACCGGGTTGGCGTACTGGCCGTCCACCAGCGCTTCGAACACCTTGCCCGGTTTGGCGCCTTTCCATTGGGATGAAGAGCCCGAGAGCAGCCAGCCCGCGGTCATGGAACTCATGGGCACCAGGCTCATGCTGGTGCCCAGCAGATCGGCGATCTGTTTGGCGAAGTGGGTCTTGCCCACACCGGGCGGGCCGAGCAGCAGGATGGGCGTGACCTCCAGTCCGTCGTGGCTGTCCTGACTCAGGGCGACGTGCCGTTTCACGTCGTCAAGCACCTCACCAAAATTGGGCAGCAGGTCGTAGAGCGGTGCCATGTCGGGCACACCCGAGGGTTTGACCGCGAAGCGTTGCGAACCGCGTTCCAGCATGCGCTGCCAGGTGTTGCGCAGGCCTTCGTACTCGCGTTCGTTGCCGCTGGCCTGCAAGTGGGCGAGCTTGCGCTCGACCTCGCTGGCACTGAACACGCTGCGCATCTGGGCGATGGGCAGTCCGAGGGAGGGTGAAGCGACCAGGCTGCGTGAGCTCATGCGGTTCTCCTTGAAGGGTTCGGCGACACCTTCATTCAAGCACAAGACGTGCCTGGCCTCAATGCGAAATGAACCCTTGAAAGACCACGCATTCCTTCGGATCGGCCTTGGCCGTGCGAAATGCCGCAGCGGACGTGCTCTCCCAAAACAACAAAGCCGCCCGAAGGCGGCTGTGGCACGGGGCTGGCGGTTTCAGGCCTCGCCGTTGATGACTTTTTGCAGTTCACCCGACTCGTACATCTCCATCATGATGTCGGAGCCACCGATGAACTCTCCCTTGACGTAGAGCTGCGGGATGGTGGGCCAACTGCTGTAGGTCTTGATGCCCTGACGGATGCCTTCGTCTTCGAGCACGTTGACGGTTTTCACCGTCTTGGGATCGACACCGCAGGCTTTGATGATCTGGATCGCGCGGCCGGAGAAGCCGCACATCGGAAAGCTGGCATTGCCCTTCATGAAGAGCACGATGTCGTTGGATTTGACCAGTTGGTCGATTTGGGTCTGGGCGTCGCTCATGGCAAAAAACTCCTGATCTGGGCGGGCCGGTCGTGGCCACAGTGGGCCTGATTATCGCTGCTGCGGCCAGATGCCGCCGCTGCAGCGTTCTATGCCCGCCAGATCGGTGCGGCTGCTGACCTGCTCGAACCCTCGCTGCTGCAGCAGGGCGCGCACGGCGGCGGCCTGATCGTGGCCGTGCTCCAGCAGCAGCCAGCCACCGGGGTGCAGAGCGCCCGGCGCCTGCGCCACGATGGTGCGGATGTCGTCGAGGCCGTCTGGTCCTGCCGTGAGCGCGCTGATGGGTTCGTGGGTGAGGGCGACCAGGTGGCGGTCACCCTCGGCGATGTAGGGCGGGTTGCTGGCGATCACGTCGAAGCGCTGGCCAGGCACGGCCTGCAGCCAGGAGCCGTTGAAAAAATCCACCGCCAGACCCAGGCGTTCCGCGTTGTCACGGGCCACGGCCATGGCGCCCGTGCTGGCGTCGGTGGCGGTCACGGCCACGTCGGGTCGCTGCGACTTCACGGCCAGGGCGACGGCACCGCTGCCGGTGCCCAGGTCCAGACACCGCGCGGGGGTGGCGGGCAGGGCGTCCAGTGCCCACTGCACCAGGGTTTCGGTGTCGGGCCGGGGCACCAGCACGCGGGCGTCCACCCGAAGATGCAGGCCAAAGAAGGCCTTTTCTCCCGCCAGGTAGGCGACCGGTTCACCGGCCAGGCGGCGGCGCACCAGGTCGACGAAACGCCCTGCGGCGTCGGTGGGTATCGGATCGGTGTCGTGCGCCATCAGCCAGGCGCGGTGATTCATGTCGCGCCCCAGCGCCAGCAGCAGCAGCATCTGGGCGTCCAGCCGGTCCAGTCCTTGCTGCAAGGCAAGGGCCAGCGACTCACGGATTGAAAGGCCGTTGTTCACAGGCTGTTCTGCTGTTCAAGTTCGGCCAGCAGCTCCGTGCCGCGCGCCACCTGGAGCGCGTGGACCACGTCGCCCAGGTCGCCTTCCATCACCTGCAGCAGCTTGTAGAGCGTGAGGTTGATGCGGTGGTCGGTGAGCCGCCCCTGCGGGAAGTTGTAGGTGCGGATGCGGTCGCTGCGGTCACCGCTGCCCACCAGGCCTTTGCGGGTGGCCGCTTCCTTGGCGGCGCGTTCGCTGCGGTCTTTTTCCTGCAGCCGCGCCTGTAAGACCTGCAGCGCCTTGGCCTTGTTGCTGTGCTGGCTGCGGCCGTCCTGGCACTCGGCGGTGATGCCCGTGGGCAGGTGGGTCACGCGCACGGCCGAGTCGGTCTTGTTGATGTGCTGCCCGCCGGCGCCGCTGGCGCGGTAGGTGTCGATGCGCAGTTCGGCGGGGTTGAGCTTGACCGCTTCGGCTTCATCGGGTTCGGGCATCACGGCGACCGTGGCCGCGCTGGTGTGGATGCGCCCCTGGGTTTCGGTCACAGGCACGCGCTGCACGCGGTGGCCGCCCGATTCAAAGCGCATCTGGCCGTAGACGGCCGCACCCGGGCCGCGCCCGGCCATGCGCAGCACCACCTCTTTGTAGCCGCCGAGCTCGCTGGGCGACTCGCTCACGACTTCGGTGGTCCAGCCCTGGCTGTCGGCATAGCGGGTGTACATGCGCGCCAGGTCGCCCGCGAACAGCGCGGACTCGTCGCCGCCCGTGCCGGCGCGGATTTCGACGAAGGCGGGGCGTTGATCGTCGGGGTCTTTGGGCAGCAGCAGCTGTTGCAGTTCGGTGTCGATCCGTTCCAGGTCGGCCCTGGCGGCGCCGATTTCCTCTTCCGCCATCTCGACCATGTCGGGGTCGCCCAGCATCCCCTGCGCGGCGGCGAGGTCCGCCTCGCGCTGTTCGTGGCGGTTGAACGCCTCGACGATCACCGAAGCGTCGGCGTGCTCGCGGCTCAGTGCGCGAAAGCGCTCCATGTCGCTCACCACGTCGGGGGCCGAGAGCAGGGCGTCCAGCTCGTGCAGGCGGGCGCGCTGGCGCAGGAGGGTGTCGCGGACAAAGGGTTTCATGCGGGGATAAAAAAGGCGACGGCAGCGGGAAGGATGCACGGGGCCGACGGACCGTGCCGGGACGCCTGGCGCCCGAGGCCGCGTCGCTAGGACTTTTCGCGAAGGAACAGGCGCGAGACGGTGTGCGCCGTGGCGGCGCGGGTTTCCGCGTCGCCCGCGTGCAGCTCGGCCAGGGTGCCGTGCAGCATCTTCTGCGTCAATCCCTTGGACAAGGCTTCGAGCACGGCTTCGACCGGCTCGCCCTTGGCCAGCAGCTTTTTGGCCCGGGCGAGTTCGGCCGCGCGCCAGCTGTCGGCCTGGGCGTTGATCTGCTGGATCAGCGGGACCACGCCGCCTTTCTCCGGGTCGCGCTGGTCCAGCCAGTGCATGAAGCTGAGCACGCCCGCGTCGATGATCGCCTCGGCCTGGGCCACGGCGGCCTGCCGGTTGTCCTTCCCGGTCTGGACCACACTGGCCAGGTCGTCCACGGTGTACAGGTACACGTCGCTCAGGCCCTTGACCTCGATCTCGATGTCCCGCGGCACGGCCAGATCGACCATGAACATGGGGCGGTGCCTGCGCTTCTTGAGCGCGCGCTCGACAGCGCCCAGGCCGATGATGGGCAGGGTGCTGGCGGTGCAACTGATCACCGCGTCGTATTCATGGAGGCGATCCGGGATGTCGGCCAGGCGCAGCACCTCGGCGCCGAAGCGGCTGGCCAGCTTCTCGCCACGCTCCAGCGTGCGGTTGGCGATGGCCATGGCCTTGGGGGTCTTGGCCGCGAAGTGGGTGGCGGCGAGTTCGATCATCTCGCCCGCGCCGACGAACAGGACCTTGATGTCCTTCAGGTCTTCGAACAGCTGGCTCGCCAGCCGCACGGCGGCAGCGGTCATGCTGATCGAATGGGCGCCGATCTCCGTGGACGTGCGCACCTGCTTGGCCACTGAGAAGGAACGCTGGAACAACTGGTGCAGCGTGGTGCCCAGGGCGCCGGCCTGGTCGGCGGCGCGCACCGCGTCTTTCATCTGACCGAGGATCTGCGCTTCGCCCAGCACCATGCTGTCCAGGCCACTGGCGACACGGAAGGCGTGGCGCGCCGCTTCGCCTTCGCGCAACACATAGGCGTGTTCCTTGAGCACATGGGTGCTGACGCCGCCGGTCTGGGCCAGCCAGGCCAGGGTGGGTTCCACGGCCGACTGGTCGCCCGCGCCATACAGCTCGGTGCGGTTGCAGGTGGACAGCAGCGTGGCCTCGGGCTGGCGGACCAGGCTCTGGCGGTAACCGTTCAAGGTGGGCTGGATCTGGTCGAGCGCGAACGCAAAACGGCCCCGCAGATCGAGCGGAGCCGTGTGGTGATTGATGCCGAGCGTCCAGACAGACATCGTCCGATTATAAAATTGCGGCTCCCCAAAATGCCCCGGACCACAAAGAATGACTTTTTTCGCCTTGTTGTGGCATCTGGCCGGCTTTCTGGCGCCGGCCCTGGGTCTGGCCGCGGTGTTGTGGACCGTGCCCCGCTTGTGGAAGCGGGCCCGCTCGGCCCGCTGGTCAGCCCGCACCGAGGCGTTGATGCTGTTTGGTTCGGGCGTGGTGGTGTTGCTGGCGGGTCTGATTGTTTTAGGGCGCGACGGCAAGATGCTCACTTACACCGCCCTGGTGCTGGCCCAGGCCTCGGTGGCCTGGTGGAACCGCAGCCGCTGACCGTTGCCGCTCCCCTGCGGGGGGTGATCAGTCCGATGGGAACAGGTCGACCCGGTCGGTGATGATTCCGTCGAGACCCAGGTCCACCAGGCGCTGGGCCGCTGCCGGCTCGTTGACCGTGTAGGCCAGGCAGCGCATGTCGGCCTGCCGCACCTGCGCCACCGTGGTGGCATCCCACAACACCTGATCACAGACCACGGCCTCGCAGCCGAGCCGGATCGCCGTGTCCCGCCAGCCGGTCCACAGCGATTCGAGCAGCAGGCCCCGGCGCACGCCGGGCGCCACCGCCTGCGCACCGGCGAGGGCCTCGGGCTGGAACGAGGTCAGCAGCGGTGCCGGGAGCCCGTCGGGCAGGGTCGGGCTGCCGTTTGGCGGCAGGTTCCAGAGCCGCAGCACCGCCTGGGCCACCGCGCGCCCGGTGGCCAGCTCGGTACCCGTGGTCGGCTTGATCTCGATGTTGAGTGCATGGTGGTTGGCCTGGCAGAACCGCGCCACGGCCTCCAGTGTGGGCAACGGTTCGCCGGCATGGCCGCGCGAATGCCAGCTGCCCGCGTCCAGCTGGCTCAGCGCAACCCAAGGCTGCTCACCTGCGACGCCATGGCCGTTGCTGGTGCGCTCCAGCGTGTCGTCGTGCAGCAGGAAGACCACGCCGTCGGCGCTGAGCTTGGCGTCGCATTCGTACATGCGGTAGCCATGGGCCGCGCCGTGGCGGAAGGCGGCGAGCGTGTTTTCGGGGGCCAGCTTGCCCGCGCCGCGGTGGGCGATCCAGCGCGGGTAGGGCCAGGGTGACCTTGCTGCCGGGTGGCTCCCGTCGGGGGGCAGAGTGTGGGGCGTCGTCATGCCCCGGATTGTCGCTGGCCGGTCTGCGCGTCGAACCAGTGCATGCGGTCTTCGCGAGGCTGGGCGTGAATGGTGCTGCCGATGGCCGGCGCGCCCTGGTCTTCGTGGGTGCGGATGATGAGCATTTCGTCGCCCAGGCGCGCGTGCACCAGGCGCTCGGCCCCCAGCAGTTCGACCGTTTCCACCTGGAGCGCCCAACCGCTGTCGCCGATGTCGATGTGTTCGGGGCGGATGCCGAGCAGGCTGCCGGGGCGTCCGCCCGGCGCGTGCTGGAGCAGGTTCATGGGCGGCGACCCGATGAAGCTGGCCACGAAAGTGGTGGCCGGGCGCGTGTAGACCTCTTCGGGGGTGCCAAACTGTTCCATCCTGCCGGCGTTCATCACGATCATGCGCTGCGCCAGCGTCATGGCTTCGACCTGGTCGTGGGTCACGAAGAGCGAGGTGATGCCGAGCTCGCGGTGCAATTTCTGGATCTCCAGCCGGGTCTGGGCGCGCAGCTTGGCGTCGAGGTTGGACAGCGGTTCGTCGAACAGGAAGACCTGGGGCTGGCGCACGATGGCGCGGCCCATGGCCACGCGCTGGCGCTGACCACCCGAGAGCTCCCGCGGTTTGCGGGTCAGCAGGTGGCCCAGTTCCAGGATGCCGGCGGCCTTGTCGACGCGCTGCTTGATCTCGGCGATGGGCACTTTCTTGATCTTCAGGCCATAGGCCATGTTGTCGAACACGGTCATGTGCGGGTAGAGCGCGTAGTTCTGGAACACCATGGCGATGTCGCGTTCGGCCGGCTCCAGCGTGTTGACCACACGCTCGCCAATGCAGATGTCGCCGCCGCTGATGTCTTCCAGACCGGCCACCATGCGCAGCAGCGTGGATTTGCCGCAGCCCGATGGGCCGACGATGACGATGAACTCGCGGTCGGCGATCTCGGCGTTCACACCGTGGATCACTTGCAGCTCGGTCTTGCCGGTGCGGTAGCGCTTGACCACGTTGCGCAGGGAAATGGATGCCATGGAAATCTCTGTTGTTGTCTCTGTTGTTCTTCGATGACGGGGTGGCTCACTTCTCGGTGTCCACCAGACCCTTGACGAACCAGCGCTGCATGAGCATGACGACCAGCGCGGGCGGGATCATGGCCAGCACGGCGGTGGCCATCACGATGTTCCAGTCGGTGGCGGCGTCGCCGCCGCTGATCATGCGTTTGATGCCGATCACCACCGGGTACATGCTCTCTTCGGTCGTCACCAGCAGCGGCCAGAGGTACTGGTTCCAGCCGTAGATGAACTGGATCACGAACAACGCGGCGATCGAGGTGGTGGACAGCGGCAACAGCACGTCCTTGAAGAAACGCATCGGGCCCGCACCGTCCATGCGCGCGGCCTCCACCAGTTCGTCGGGCACGGTCAGGAAGAATTGCCGGAACAGGAAGGTCGCGGTGGCCGAAGCGATCAGCGGCACGGTGAGGCCGGCATAGGTGTTGAGCATCCCCAGGCTGGCCACCACCGCGTAGGTCGGTCCGATGCGCACCTCCACCGGCAGCATCAGGGTGACGAAGATCGCCCAGAAGAACAGCATGCGGAACGGGAAGCGGAAGTAGACGATGGCAAAGGCCGACAGCAGCGAGATGGCGATCTTGCCGATCGCGATCACCAGCGCGGTGATCAGGCTGACCATCATCATGCGGCCTACAGGCGCGTTGGAGGCGGCGCCCATGCCGGTGCCCTGCAGCGCGGCGGTGTAGTTCTCGATCAGCTGGTTGCCCGGCAGCAGCGACATCGGCGCCTGCACGATGGCTTCTGCCGTCTGGGTGGAGGCGACGAAGGTCAGGTAGAGCGGGAAGCCGACCACCAGCACGCCGAGGATCAGCACGGCGTGGGACAGCACGGTCAGGCCGGGGCGGCGTTCGATCATCAGTATTGGACCTTCTTCTCGACGAAACGGAACTGCACCACGGTGAGTGCAATGACGATCACCATGAGCACCACCGACTGCGCCGCCGAGCCACCGAGGTCCAGCGCCTTGAAGCCGTCGTAGTAGACCTTGTAGACCAGGATCGCGGTGTCCTTGCCCGGGCCTCCCTGGGTGGCCGCGTCCACGATGGCGAAGGTGTCGAAGAAGGCGTAGACCACGTTGATCACGAACAGGAAGAAGGTGGTGGGCGAGAGCAGCGGGAACTGGATGGTCCAGAAGCGCCGCCAGGGGTGCGCGCCATCGATGGCTGCGGCCTCGATCAATGACTTTGGAATGCTCTGTAGGCCCGCCAGGAAGAACAGGAAGTTGTAGGAGATCTGCTTCCAGACCGATGCCAGCACGATCAGCGTCATGGCGTGGGTGCTGTTGAGCAGGCTGTTCCACTCGATGCCGAAGGCGCGCAGCGCGTAGGACACGACGCCGATGGAGGGCGCCAGCATGAACAGCCACAACACACCGGCCACGGCCGGAGCCACCGCGTAGGGCCAGATGAGCAGCGTGCGGTAGATCAGCGTGGCCTTGACCACGCGGTCGGCGAACACCGCCAGCACCAGCGAGATGCCGATGCCCAGCCCCGCGACCAGCACGGAGAACACCGCGGTGGTCTGGAACGAGGCCAGGTAGGTGTCGTCCTTGAGCAGGTTTTCGAAGTTCTGCAGCCCCACCCATTCGGTCGAGATGCCGAAGGCATCGGACTGCTGGAACGACTGCAACAGCGCCTGCGCTGCCGGCCAGAAGAAGAACACCAGGATCACGATCACCTGGGGTGCCAGCAGCACCCAGGGGAGCCAGCCGGAGCGGAACACGACGCGTTTTTCAGAAGCCATGCGGGCCGTGGTGCAGGTGGTTGGGTTGGATCGCCCCGCGCGCTTTCAACGGATGCGCGGGAGTGGGGGCGGCGGTGCAGACCGCCCGCAGGACTCAGTTCTTGTTGGCCGCCTCGAATCGCACCAGCAGCTCGTTGCCGCGTTTGACCGCGCTGTCCAGCGCTTCCTTGGCGGACTTCTTGCCGGCCCAGACCTGCTCCAGCTCCTCGTCCTCGATCGCGCGGATCTGCACGAAGTTGCCCAGACGGATGCCGCGCGACTTCTCGGTGGTCTTGCGGATCATCTGGTTCACGGCCACGTCGGTGCCGGGGTTCTGTTTGTAGAAGCCTGCCTTTTCGGTGGCTTCGAACGAAGCCAGCGTGATCGGCAGGTAGCCGGTGCGCTGGTGGCTCTTGGCCTGGATCTCGGCGTTGGTCAGGTAGTTGAAGAACGCGGCCACGCCCTTGTACTCCGGGGCCTTTTTGCCGGCCATGACCCAGAGCGATGCACCGCCGATCACGGTGTTCTGGGGCGCGCCGGCCACGTCGGGGTAGTAGGGCAGCGGGGCAATGCCGAAGTCGAACTTGGCGTTTTTCTTGATGCTGGCGTAGGTGGACGACGAGGCGGTGGCCATCGCGCACTCGCCCGAGTAGAACGGCGCGTCGGCGGCGTTGCCGCGGCCGCGGTAGACGAACAGGCCCTGCTTGGCCATGTTGGCCAGGTTCTCGATGTGGCGCACGTGCAGCGGGCTGTTGAAGTTCAGGCGCGCGCTGGTGCCGCCAAAGCCGTTGCCCTTGGTGGCGAACTCGGTGTTGTGCCAGGTGGAGAAGCTTTCCAGCTGGGTCCAGCCCTGCCAGCTGGTGGTGAAGGGGCAGCTCACGCCCGAGGCCTTGAGCTTGGCGGCGGCCAGCACCACTTCGGGCCAGGTCTTGGGCGGGCTGTTCGGGTCCAGGCCGGCCTTCTTGAACAGGTCCTTGTTGTAGTTGAAGACGGTGGTCGAGCTGTTGAGCGGGAAGCTCAGCATCTGGCCATTGGGGGCGGTGTAGTAGCCCACCACGGCCGGGATGTAGGCCTTGGGGTCGAACTTGTAGCCGGCATCGGCCAGGACCTTGCCCACCGGAACGATGGCGCCTTTGGCGGCCATCATGGTCGCGGTGCCGACCTCGTAGACCTGCAGGATGTGCGGCGCATTGCCGGCGCGGAAGGCCGCCACGGCGGCCGGCATGGTTTCGTCGTAGGTGCCCTTGTACGTGGGCACGATCTTGTATTCCTTCTGGCTGGCGTTGAAGCCATTGGAGAGGTCCAGCACCCAGTCGTTGAGGCCGCCGGTCATGGAATGCCACCACTGGATTTCGGTCTGCGCGTGGGCTGGGCCGCTCATGAGGGTGGCGAGGGCCAGCAGGCCGGAGAGGGGGATGAATGGCTTGCGCATGAAGTGCTCCTGTTTGGGCGTACGAAAGGCCGCAGGGTATCGGCTCTGTGTGACAAAACCATTGCACATGCGTTTCCAGGGCATGACAACAGGGGTTTCCACGAGGGAGGTGGGTGTATGTTGCGCTGCGGTACCATCTTGGGTTCTGTACTGTCATGCTGGCGACTGCCACACAATGAACGCTCCCACGCCGCTTTCGCTCCTCGTTACCGCCGCCGACGACGCGCCGCGCCTGCGCGAGATTCCATACAACTACACCTCCTTTTCGGACCGGGAGATCGTGCTGCGGTTGTTGGGCGAGCGGGCCTGGGGGCTGCTGGACGGCCTGCGTGGCGAACGCCGCACCGGCCGTTCGGCCCGCATGCTGTACGAGGTCCTGGGTGACATCTGGGTGGTGCAGCGCAACCCCTATCTGCAGGACGACCTGCTCGACAACCCCAAGCGCCGCGCCGCGCTGGTCGAGGCCCTGCACCACCGCCTGGGCGAGGTGCAGAAGCGGCGCACGCCGCAGGACGATGCCGCGCGCGACGCCCTGGTGGCCGAGCTGCTCACCGCCGCCAAGGCCGCGGTCGACGGCTTTGCCCGCTCGTTCGAAGAGATGGCCGCCTTGCGCCAGCGCGCCACCAAGGCGCTGCGCCGGCTGACGGCGAAGGACAACATCAAGTTCGACGGTCTTTCGCGCGTGTCGCACGTGACCGACGCCACCGACTGGCGCGTGGAATACCCGTTCGTGGTGCTCACCCCCGACACCGAGGCCGAGATGGCCGAGCTGGTGCGCGGCTGCTTCGAACTCGGCCTGACCATCGTGCCGCGCGGCGGCGGCACCGGCTACACCGGCGGTGCGATCCCGCTGACCTGGAAGAGCGCGGTGATCAACACCGAAAAGCTCGAAGCCATGACCGAGGTGGAGTTCGTGGCCGTGCCCGGCCACGCCGAGCCGCTGCCCACGATCTGGACCGAAGCCGGCGTGGTGACGCAGCGCGTGGCCGATGCGGCCGAGCGCGCCGGCCATGTGTTCGCGGTGGACCCGACCTCTGCCGAAGCCTCGTGCGTGGGTGGCAACATCGCCATGAACGCCGGTGGCAAGAAGGCCGTGCTCTGGGGCACGGCGCTGGACAACCTGGTGAGCTGGCGCATGGTGACGCCGCAGGCGCAGTGGCTGGAAGTCACGCGCCTGGACCACAACCGCGGCAAGATCCACGACGCCGAGGTCGCCACCTTCGAACTCAAGTACTTTGACGCCAACGGCAAGACGCCCGTCCGCACCGAACAGCTGGTGATCCCCGGCTCGACCTTCCGCAAGGAAGGCCTGGGCAAGGACGTGACCGACAAGTTCCTGGCCGGCCTGCCGGGCATCCAGAAAGAAGGCTGCGACGGCCTGATCACCAGCGCGCGCTGGCTGGTGCACCGCATGCCCGAACACGTGCGCACCGTGTGCCTGGAGTTCTTCGGCAACCCCAAGGACTGCGTGCCGTCCATCGTGGACATCAAGGACTTCATGTTTGCCGAGATGAAGCGCCCTGGCGGCGCCATCCTCGCCGGCCTGGAACATCTGGACGACCGTTACCTCAAGGCCGTGGGCTACGCCACCAAGAGCAAGCGCGGCACCTTGCCGAAGATGGTGCTGGTGGGCGACATCGTTGGCGATGACGCCGACGCCGTGGCCCGCGCCACCAGCGAGGTGATCCGCCTGGCCAACGGCCGCAGCGGCGAAGGTTTCGTGGCCATCAGCGCCGAAGCGCGCAAGAAATTCTGGCTCGACCGCAAGCGCACCGCGGCCATCAGCAAACACACCAACGCCTTCAAGGTGAACGAAGACGTGGTGATCCCGCTGCCGCGCATGGGCGAATACACCGAGGGCATCGAGCGCATCAACATCGAGCTCTCGCTGCGCAACAAGCTCAAGCTCTGCGAGGCGCTGGAAGCCTTCTTCACCCGCGGCCAGCTGCCGCTGGGCAAGACCGACGACGCCAACGACATTCCCAGCGCCGAGCTGCTGGAGGACCGCGTGCAGCAGGCGCTGGCGCTGGTGCGCGAAGTGCGCTCGCTCTGGGCCGGCTGGTTGCGCGATGTGGACACGTTGTTCCCGCAGCTGCAGGACCACCGCCTGCGTGCTAGCTGGAAGGCGCAGATCCGCGCGCCTCTTCAGGGCATCTTCACCGGCGCGGCGTTCGGCCCGATCCTGGCCGAATGCACGGCGATCCACCAACGCGTGCTCAAGGGCCGGGTCTGGGTGGCGCTGCACATGCATGCCGGCGACGGCAACGTGCACACCAACATTCCCGTCAACAGCGACGACTATGAGATGCTGCAGACCGCGCACGAAGCGGTGGGCCGCATCATGGTGCTGGCACGCAGCCTGGACGGCGTGATCTCGGGCGAACACGGCATTGGCATCACCAAGCTGGAATTCCTGACCGACGACGAGTTGCGCCCATTCGCCGAGTACAAGGCCAAGGTGGACCCCGAAGGCCGCTTCAACAAGGGCAAGCTGCTGCGGGCCCTGTCGGGCGTACAAGGGCTCGCCGCAGACACCAGCCTGCGCAGCGCCGACCTCTCCAACGCCTACACGCCCAGCTTCGGGCTGATGGGCCACGAGTCGCTGATCATGCAGCAGAGCGACATCGGCGCCATCGCCGATTCGGTCAAGGACTGCCTGCGCTGCGGCAAGTGCAAGCCGGTCTGCGCCACGCACGTACCGCGCGCCAACCTGCTCTATTCGCCGCGCAACAAGATCCTGGCGACCTCGCTGCTGGTTGAGGCGTTTCTGTACGAAGAGCAGACGCGCCGTGGCATCAGCATCAAGCACTGGGAAGAATTTGAAGACGTGGCCGATCACTGCACGGTCTGCCACAAGTGCCTGTCGCCGTGCCCCGTCAAGATCGACTTCGGCGACGTGACCATGAACATGCGCAACCTGTTGCGCAAGATGGGGCAGAAGAGCTTCCGTCCGGGCAACGCCGCAGCCATGTTCTTCCTGAACGCGACCAACCCCGAGACCATCAAGTTCATGCGCTCGGCCATGGTGGACGTGGGCTTCAAGGCCCAGCGCCTGGCCAACAACGTGCTGAAGCTCGCCGCGCGCAAACAGACCAGCGCACCGCCGGCCACGCTGGGCCCCGCGCCGATCAAAGAGCAGGTGATCCACTTCATCAACAAGAAGATGCCCGGTGGCCTGCCCAAGAAGACGGCGCGCGCGCTGCTGGACATCGAGGACAAGGACTACGTGCCCATCATCCGCAACCCGGTGGGCACGACGGCGGAAACCGAGGCGGTGTTCTATTTCCCCGGCTGCGGCTCGGAGCGACTGTTCAGCCAGGTGGGGCTGGCCACTCAGGCCATGCTCTGGCACGCGGGCGTGCAGACCGTGCTGCCGCCGGGTTATCTGTGCTGCGGCTACCCGCAGCGCGGCTCGGGCCAGTTCGACAAGGCCGAGAAGATCATCACCGACAACCGGGTGCTGTTCCACCGTGTGGCCAACACGCTGAACTACCTGGACATCAAGACCGTGGTGGTGAGCTGCGGCACCTGTTACGACCAGCTCCAGGGCTACGAATTCGACAAGATTTTCCCCGGCTGCCGCATCATCGACATCCACGAATACCTGCTGGAAAAAGGCATCACGCTGCCGGCCGGGCAGGGCGGTTACCTTTACCACGACCCTTGTCACACGCCGATGAAGCTGCAGGACCCGATGAAGACGGTGAAGGCGCTGGTGGGCGACAACGTGGTCGAGAGCAAACGCTGTTGCGGCGAGAGCGGCACGCTGGGCGTGACCCGGCCCGACATCTCGACCCAGATCCGTTTCCGCAAGGAAGAAGAGATCAAGAAGGGCGAGGCGCAGCTGCGCGCCGCCGGCACCGTGGGCGCCCAGGACAACATCAAGATGCTGACCTCGTGCCCGAGCTGTCTGCAAGGTCTGACGCGCTATGGCGACGACCTGAACAACGGTCTGCTCGAAGCCGACTACATCGTGGTCGAGATGGCCAACCAGATCCTGGGCAAGGACTGGCTGCCCGAGTACGTGGCCCAGGCCAACCAGGGCGGCATCGAACGCGTGCTGGTCTGATCACAAGCAACGCAACAGGAGACAGCCATGGCCGGACTCGACAAGAACACCCCGACACCGCAAGACATCACGGTGCACAGCCAGTCGCGTGTGCTTCAGGTGAGCTTCTCGGACGGCAGCGACTTCCGCATCCCGTTCGAACTGATGCGGGTGTATTCGCCATCGGCCGAGGTGCAGGGCCACGGCCCGGGGCAGGAAGTGCTACAGACCGGCAAGCGCGAGGTGGATGTGGTGGCGCTGGAGCCGGTTGGCAACTATGCCGTGCAACCCACCTTCAGCGACGGGCACGACAGCGGCATCTTTTCCTGGGACTACCTGTACTTCCTCGGTGTGAAGCAGGACGAGCTGTGGGCCGACTACCAGGAGCGCCTCCTGCAAGCGGGGGTTGACCGCGACGCCGCCATGCCGGAAAAACCAGGCTCGGCCTGCGGCAGCCACTCTCACTAGGACGGAACCATGGCCTCCACCCATTTCGGATTCAAGACCGTTGACGAACAGGACAAGGCGAAACACGTTCGCAGCGTGTTCGATTCCGTCGCACCCAAGTACGACGTGATGAACGACCTCATGTCGGCAGGCCTGCACCGTGTCTGGAAGCGTTACACGATCACGGTGGCGAATCCCCAGCCGGGCGATCAGGTGCTCGACATCGCCGGGGGAACCGGCGACCTGTCGCTGGCCTTTGCCAGGAAGGTCGGCCCCACCGGGCGCGTGGTGCACACCGACATCAACGAAGCGATGCTCAGCGAGGGACGCAATCGCCTGCTGGACCTCGGCGTGGTGCTGCCCACGGCGGTGTGTGACGCCGAAAAGTTGCCGTTCGCCAGCGGGTCGTTTGACATCATCACGGTGGCTTTCGGTCTGCGCAACATGACCAACAAGGACCACGCGCTGGGCGAGATGCTGCGGTGCCTCAAACCTGGGGGCAAATTGCTGGTGCTGGAGTTTTCCCGGGTGGCCAAGCCGCTGGAAAAAGCCTATGACTGGTATTCGTTCAACATCCTGCCGAAGCTGGGCAAGCTGGTGGCCAACGACGAGGACAGCTACCGCTACCTCGCCGAGTCCATCCGGATGCATCCGGGGCAAGAGGAGTTGAGACAGTTGATGAAGTCCGTGGGTTTTGGCCACGTGGATGTGCACAACCTCAGCGCCGGGGTGGTCGCGCTGCACGTGGGCATCAAGTGTTGAACACAACAAGATTCAAGGGGCAAGGGCAATGAGCAGGTGGTGGTCGTTGATGCTGGTGGGGTTGATGGTGCTGGGCTCGTCGCAGGCGGTGGCCAAACGCCTGGGTGGGGGCGCGTCGGTGGGCCAGCAGTCGGGTCAGGTCACCCAACCTTCCGCGAACCCCGCAGTGTCCCCGGCGGCCACGGCTGCCGGTGGTCCCGCCGCCACTTTGGCTCCCCAGCGCCCCTGGGGTTCGGTGCTCGGTGGTGTAGCCGCGGGGTTGGGCCTGGCCTGGCTGGCGTCTTCGCTGGGCCTGGGTGAGGGGTTTGCCCAGGTGCTTCTCCTGGGGGTGCTGGCGCTGGTGGCGCTGGCGCTGTTCCGTGCCTTGGCTCGCCCCAGCACACCTGCGCTCGCCACGCCGGGTGCACACGCTTCATCTGCAGAGGGTGGCCAGGTTCCCGTTCCGCGTGGCTACAGCCCGAAAAACGTGGGCAATGACGCCTCGGCCCGCCCTTGGGAAAACCAGGCCGTCTCGCCGGCCGATGGCTCGACGATCGGTGCTGCACTGGGGGTGTCTGCCCCATGGGGGGTGCCGGACGGCTTTGACACCGCCGGGTTTCTCCTGGCATCCAAGGCCAACTTCGTGAGTCTGCAGGACGCCTGGGACCGGGCGGACATCCCCAGTCTGCGCGCCATGATGACTGACGGCATGCTGACCGAGATCCGCAGCCAGCTGGTTGAGCGGGAGCGCTCGGGTGCCGGCGACAACAAGACCGAGGTGGTGATGCTGGAGGCGCGGCTTCTGGGCATCGAAGAGCTGGAGGGCGACTACATGGCCAGCGTCGAGTTTTCCGGCCTGATTCGCGAAGACGTCTCATCTGGCCCCAACCCGTTTCGCGAGGTGTGGAACATCACGCGACCGAAGTCGAACACCAGTGGCTGGCTGGTGGCGGGCGTTCAGGCCCTGCAATGAGGTGGTGCGGCGCCTGCGCCGCGCCCGGTTGTTCCTTGGCGCTCTCGCGAGTGGCGGGCGTTATCCGTCAGAATCGGAGGGACCATGAAAAATGAATCCCCCGTTTCCCCCTCCGGGTCCAGCGCCACATCTCCGCTGGGTGTTCTGCAATCCCTGCTGGGCAGCGTTCGTCCCCCTGAATGGGTGGTGGATGAGGTGCAGAACCGTGTCGTGCTGTTCCTCAATCATGTATTGATGCAGGAGCCCCAGGCGCAGGAACGGCTCAAGCGCCAGAAGGGGAAGCCCGTCAAGGTGCAGTGGGGCGACTTTCACCTGACGCTCGCGGCCACGGCTGCGGGCCTGCTGGAGCGCCCCCCGGGGGAGACGCCGCCCGAGCTGAACGTCACCCTGACCCAGACCTCGCCGCTGGACATCGCCCGGCGGGTGCTGTCTGGCGACAAGCCGGGCGTGGACATCCAGGGCGACGTGCAACTGGCCGCCGAAGTGGCCTGGCTGGTGGACAACGTGCGCTGGGACGTCGAGGAAGACCTCTCCCGCTTCCTCGGTGATGCGACCGCGCACACCCTCGCCCGTTTCGCGCGCAGCGCGGCCACGGCGGTCAAGGGGTTTGCCGGGCGCCGGTCTGCTGCGGATGCGTCCGGGCAAGGCGACGGATACAAGGCATGAGCCGCCTGTTTCGTGGTGTCTTCATCGTCTGGGTGGTGTTTCGCTATGGGCTGGACGAGCTGGTGCTCTCCAGCTTCCAGCGGCCGACGCTGCGGCTGATCACGCGCATCGTTTCCATCGGCCGCAACCTGGACGCACCGCGCGGCGAGCGCCTGCGCGAGGCACTGGAGCGCCTGGGGCCCATTTTCGTGAAGTTTGGCCAGGTGCTGTCCACCCGGCGCGACCTGCTGCCCCCCGACATCGCCGACGAACTCGCCCGCCTGCAAGACCGGGTGCCGCCGTTCCCCAGTGCGGTGGCGGTGGCCACCATAGAGCGCGCGTTCGGCAAGCCGCTGGACGCGGTGTTCATCCACTTCGAGCAGGTGCCGGTGGCCAGCGCGTCCATTGCACAGGTGCACTTCGCCACCTTGCGCGACGGTCGCCACGGCGGGCGCGAGGTGGCGGTGAAGGTGCTGCGCCCCCAGATGGGCCCGGTGATCGACAAGGACATCGGCCTCATGCGCATGATGGCCGGCTGGGTCGAAAAGCTCTCTGCGGACGGGAAACGCCTGAAGCCGCTGGAGGTGGTGGCGGAATTCGACAAATACCTGCACGACGAGCTGGACCTGTTGCGCGAGGCGGCCAACGCCGCCCAGCTGCGCCGCAACATGCAGGGGCTGGATCTGGTGCTGATCCCGGAGATGTTCTGGGACTATTGCCACACCGAGGTGATGGTGATGGAGCGCATGCACGGACTGCCCATCAACAAGGTGGATGAGCTGCGCCAGCTGGGCGTCGACATCCCCAAGCTGGCCCGCGACGGCGTCACCATCTTTTTCACCCAGGTGTTCCGCGACGGCTTTTTCCACGCCGACATGCACCCGGGCAACATCCAGGTCAGCGTGAATCCGGCCACCTTCGGGCGCTACATCTCGCTGGATTTCGGCATCGTCGGCACGCTGACCGAGTTCGACAAGGAATACCTGGCGCAGAACTTCACCGCCTTCTTCCGGCGCGACTACAAGCGCGTGGCCGAGCTGCACATCGAGAGCGGCTGGGTGCCAGCGGACACCCGGGTGGACGAGCTGGAGTCGGCGATCCGTGCCGTGTGCGAGCCATATTTCGATCGGCCACTGAAAGAAATTTCGCTCGGCATGGTGCTGATGCGGCTGTTCCAGACCTCGCGCCGCTTCCAGGTCGAGATCCAGCCGCAACTGGTGCTGCTGCAGAAAACGCTGCTCAACATCGAAGGCCTGGGGCGCGACCTGGACCCGGAGCTGGACCTCTGGAACACCGCCAAACCGTTTCTGGAGAAGTGGATGCTGGAGCAGGTCGGGCCCAAAAAGCTGCTGGAACAGCTGAAGGCCGAAGCACCACAATACGCCAAGCTGATCCCCGCGCTGCCCCGTCTGATGCACGATTTCCTTCAGTACCGTCCCCATGCTTTGCGCCAGGAACTGGACGCCCTGCTGGTCGAGCAGCGCCGCACCAACCGGCTGCTGCAAGGCATTGTCTGGGGCGGCGTGGGCTTTCTCCTCGGGTTGCTCCTGATGCAAGTGCTGGTGCGCGTGCGCCTCTGGTGATGCCGCTGCGGTGAGCCATGGTCTGTGGCCCAGAGGCCAAGGCCACAATTTATAATGTCAGGTTTTGTTCGAACGCCCGACTGGCGCCGCCTGTCGGGGCCCGACCGGCCCCGTCGGGCAGCGACAGTCGCCGGGCGCGATACCGGCCCATTCTTCCGGCCCAACTACAGGTTCCGTCATGCCGATTTATGCCTACAAGTGCGCGTCCTGCGGCCATGCCAAGGACGTGTTGCAAAAAATGTCCGACGATCCGCTGACCGTCTGCCCGGCCTGCGGTCAGTCCAGCTTCCAGAAACAGCTCACCGCCGCCGGCTTCCAGCTCAAGGGCTCAGGCTGGTACGTGACCGACTTTCGCGGCGGCAACACCGGCGCGACAGCACCCGCAGTGGCCGGAGGCGAAGCCACGGCCGGCACTGACGGCGCCGCCGCAACGCCGGCCGCACCCGCCGCTGCGCCTGCGGTCGCCGCGCCAGCGGCGGCACCGGCCGCCAGCACCGCCGCCCCGACGTCGTCCACCTGAGTCCACGCTGCATGCTGTCCCTGCGCAAATGGCTGCTCGCCGGCCTGCTGGTCTTGGTGCCCCTGATCATCACCCTGTGGGTGCTGGACTGGGTGGTGGGCACGCTCGACCAGACGCTGCACATCCTGCCGCAGAGCTGGCAACCCGATCAGCTGTTCGGCGTCCACATCCCGGGGCTGGGGGTGATCTTCGCGCTGGTGGTGGTGCTGTCCATCGGGGCGCTGGCATCCAACATCATCGGCAACCGCCTGATCAACTGGTGGCATGCGCTGCTGCACCGCATCCCTGTGGTGCGCTCCATCTACTCGGGCGTCAAACAGATTTCCGACACGCTGTTTTCCGAGAAAGGCAACGCCTTTCGCAAGGCCTTGCTGGTGCAGTGGCCGCACACCGGCATGTGGACCATCGGTTTTCAGACCGGCACACCCAGCGGCGAGGTGCTGCGTCACCTGCAGGCCCAGCCGGGACGGGCCAGTGAGCACGATGAGTTCCTGAGCGTGTTTGTGCCCACCACGCCCAACCCCACGGGTGGCTATTTCGTGGTGGTGCGCCGCAGCGATTGCCTGGAGTTGCAGATGAGCGTGGACGAAGCGCTCACCTACATCGTCTCCATGGGCGTGATCGCTCCCGGTGCGCCGAAAAACGCCCTTCCCAAAGAGGTGGCGCCCGGCGCTGCCTCGACACCGACCTGACGAATCCCCGCCGCAAAACACGGCGAACCTGCTGAAAGAAGAACCGATATGGCCATGCGCTCCCACTATTGCGGTCTGGTGACCGAAGCCCAGCTGGGCCAAACCGTGCAACTTTGCGGCTGGGTCAACCGCCGCCGCGACCACGGTGGCGTGATCTTCATCGATCTGCGCGACCGCGAAGGCTATGTGCAGGTGGTCTGCGATCCGGACCGTGCCGACATGTTCAAGACCGCCGAAGACGTGCGCAACGAGTTCTGCGTGCAGGTCACCGGCCTGGTGCGGGCGCGTCCCGAGGGCACCACCAACGACAACCTGAAGAGCGGCAAGATCGAAATCCTGTGCCACGAGCTCAAGGTGCTCAACGCTTCGGTGACGCCGCCGTTCCAGCTCGACGACGACAACCTGAGCGAAACCACCCGCCTGACGCACCGCGTGCTCGACCTGCGCCGCCCCTACATGCAGAACAACCTGATGCTGCGCTACCGCGTGGCGATGGAAGTGCGCAAGTTCCTCGACGCCAACGGTTTCATCGACATCGAAACGCCGATGCTGACCAAGAGCACGCCCGAAGGCGCGCGCGACTACCTGGTGCCCAGCCGCGTGCACGATGGCCACTTCTTCGCGTTGCCGCAAAGCCCTCAGCTGTTCAAGCAGCTGCTGATGGTGGCCGGCTTTGACCGCTACTACCAGATCACCAAGTGCTTCCGCGACGAAGACCTGCGCGCCGACCGCCAGCCCGAGTTCACGCAGATCGATATCGAGACCTCGTTCCTGACCGAGGAAGACATCCGCGAGATGTTCCAGGGCATGATCAAGACGGTGTTCCAGAACACCCTGGGCGTGGACCTGGGCGAGTTCCCCATCATGGCCTACAGCGAAGCCATGCACCGCTTCGGCTCGGACAAGCCCGACCTGCGCGTGAAGATGGAGTTCACCGAGCTCACCGACGTCATGGCCGACGTGGACTTCAAGGTCTTCAGCGCCCCAGCCCAGATGAAGGGTGGCCGCGTGGTGGCCCTGTGCGTGCGTGGCGGTGCCGAAATGCCGCGCAGCGAGATCGATGCCTACACCGAGTTCGTCAAGATCTACGGCGCCAAGGGCCTGGCCTGGATCAAGGTCAACGAACTGGCCAAGGGCAAGGACGGCCTGCAGTCGCCCATCGTCAAGAACCTGCACGACAAGGCGATTGCCGAGATCCTGGCCCGCACCGGCGCGCAGGACGGTGACATCCTCTTCTTCGGCGCCGACAAGGCCAAGATCGTCAACGATGCCATCGGTGCGCTGCGCCTGAAGATCGGCCACAGCGTCCTGGGCAAGAAGAACGGCCTGTTCGAAGACCGCTGGGCCCCCATGTGGGTGGTCGACTTCCCGATGTTCGAGCACGACGAAGAAGCCGACCGCTGGACCGCCGTGCACCATCCCTTCACCGCGCCGAAGGATGGCCACGAAGACTGGATGGTCACCGCACCCGAGAAGTGCATCGCCAAGGGCTACGACATGGTGCTCAACGGCTGGGAAATCGGTGGCGGCTCCGTCCGCATCCACACCGCGGCTGTGCAGCAGAAGGTGTTCGACGCGCTCAAGATCACGCCCGAAGAAGCCCAGCTCAAGTTCGGCTTCCTGCTCGACGCGCTGCAGTACGGCGCGCCCCCGCACGGCGGCCTGGCCTTCGGCCTGGACCGCATCGTCACGCTGATGACCGGCGCCGAGTCCATCCGCGACGTGATCGCCTTCCCCAAGACCCAGCGCGCCCAGTGTCTGCTGACACAGGCGCCATCGCTGGTGGATGAAAAGCAGCTGCGCGAACTGCACATTCGCCTGCGCAACGTGGATCTGGCCAAGCCGGCCTGATCGCCGAAGGCGGCAGAATGCAAGGGCGCTGGTTCAGCGCCCTTTTTCTTTGTCTGGACCTGCCCGATGAGCTCGAACCGCCGCTTCAAGATCCCGTTGTCCGTGCTGGTGGTGATCCACACCCCGGCGCTGGAGGTGTTGCTGATCGAGCGGGCCGACGCCCCCGGCTTTTGGCAGTCTGTGACCGGCTCCAAAGACCATGTGAACGAGTCGTTCGAAGCCACGGCGGTGCGGGAGGTGTTCGAGGAAACCGGTCTGGACGCCGGCGCACCGCACCATGTGCTGCGCGACTGGGCGCTGGAAAACGTGTACGAGATCTATCCGCAATGGCGCCACCGTTACGCGCCAGGGGTCGTGCACAACACCGAGCACCTGTTTGGCCTCCGTGTGCCGAGCGCACTGCCCGTTCGGCTGAATCCGAGGGAACACCGTGCGCAGGTGTGGTTGCCGTGGAGGGTTGCGGCAGATCGGTGCTTCTCCCCGTCCAATGCAGAAGCCATCCTGAACCTGCCCTTTTTTCAGCACTGACGTGCTTTCGTGGACGGGTGTTCTTGGGAGGCCGGTCGCGAAAGATGTCGAGGTCTGGAAGATGCGGCCTGCGAGGGCAGGGGGCGCAGCCAGGTGGTGTGCGATGCCTTGTCCCGGGGTGCCTCTCGCTGGACGAACCACTGGAGCGACCCCTCGTTGCGATGGCGGACCCCGCGCACCACCCATCGGTGCCGTTCACCCGTGCGATCATTGAGCGCATGAGCATTCTGCGCATCGCGACGTACAACATCCACAAAGGCGTGCAGGGTCTGGGCCTGGCACGCCGGCTGGAGATCCACAACCTGGCCCACGCGGTCGAGCAGTTCGATGCCGACATCGTCTGCCTCCAGGAGGTGCGCCGACACCACCGCAAGCTGGAAAAACACTTCACCCGCTGGCCCGATCTGGACCAGGCCGGCTACCTGTCGCCCGAGGGCTACGAGTCGGTCTACCGCACCAACGCGGTGACGCGCCACGGCGAGCACGGCAACGCCCTGCTGTCGCGCTGGCCGGTGCTGGACACGCGCCATTCCGACGTGTCAGACCACCGCTTCGAGCAGCGTGGTCTGCTGCATGTGCAGCTGCTGGTGGAAGGGAAAGAGGTGCACGTGGTGGTGGTGCATTTCGGCCTGATCCACGCCAGCCGCGAGCGGCAGGTGGAGCGCCTCGGCCGTTACATCGCGAGCGATGTGCCGCCCGGCGCGCCGCTCATCGTGGCGGGTGATTTCAACGACTGGGGTGCCCAGCTGCTCAAGCCCATGGCGGCGCTGGACCTGCGCACCTTCGACGGTATCCGCCTGCCCACCTACCCGTCCCGCCTGCCGCTGTTGCACATGGACCGCATTTACGCGCGTGGGCTCCATCCTGTCAGTGCACACGTGCCGCATGGTCGCGCCTGGGCGCGCATGTCCGACCACCTGCCTCTGATCGCCGAGCTGGAGCTGTGACAACCGCCGCCGATCCCCCTGAGCGCACCGGGCCGGCCATTCCGCGACCGGGTCACCAGCTCCTGCTGCTGGAAGGGGGCACGGCGCTGTTTCCCGCGCTGGTGGAGGCGATGGACGCCGCGCGCCGGGTGATCCATCTCGAGACCTACATTTTCGAGTTCGCCGGTTCGGCGCTCAGCGTGGCCGAGGCCCTGGAGCGTGCGGCCCGGCGGGGCGTGCTGGTGCGGCTGGTGGTCGATGGCGTCGGGACGCCGAAGGTGCCGCTGGAATGGCAGCAGCGATTTGCCCAGGCGGGCGTGCGTTGGCGGGTGTACTCGCCGCTGGGGCGCCTGGGCTTGCTGATCCCGAGTCGCTGGCGCCGGTTGCACCGCAAGCTCTGTGTGGTGGATGGCACCGTCGGTTTCTGTGGCGGCATCAACCTCATCGACGATTGTGACGACGTGGCGCTGGGCCGCCTGAAGGTGCCGCGGCTGGATTTCTCGCTGCGCGTGGCCGGCCCCCTCGTGGACGACATGGTGGAGACCATGGAACAGCTCTGGTGGCGCCTGCAGGCGGTGCGCCGGGCCCGCCAGCGGGAATTCAAGGCGGCCTGGGATGCCTTGCGCGAGACCCTGCCCGTGGGGGACTTCTCGCGCCTGCTCAAGAAGATCGAGGTGTTCACCGCCCTCGCGCCCCGCGCCAAGGGGAACGCCGAGGGCAATGAGGCCGCACCGTTTCCCGACGGGCCGATGGGCGTGAACGACGCGCGTGCCGCGCTGCTGTTGCGCGACAACGTCAGCCACCGGCACGACATCGAGCGCGCCTACCTCAAGGCGCTGGGCGCTGCCCGCCACGACATCGTGATCGCCAACGCCTATTTCGTTCCCGGCCGCCGCCTGCGCCGGGCGCTCACCATGGCCACCGCGCGTGGTGTGCGCGTGCGCCTGCTGCTGCAGGGGCGCTACGAAAACTTCTTCCAGTACCGATCCGCCCGGCCGGTGTACCAGGAGCTGCTGGACGCGGGCATCGACATCCGCGAGTACGCGCCCAGCGCGCTGCACGCGAAGGTGGCGGTGGTGGACCGCACCTGGGCGACGGTGGGCTCGACCAATCTCGATCCGCTCTCGCTGCTGCTGGCCCGCGAGGCCAACGTCATGACCACCGACCGGCGTTTTGCCCAGCTGCTGCACCAGCGGCTGGACGCGTTGGTCGAGCACGCCGGGCACAAGCTCGACGCCGCATCGCTCGGGCTGCGTCCCTGGTACCAGCGGGCACTGGACCGGTTCGCCTTCGGCGTGATGCGGGCCTTGTTGTTTGTGACGGGGCACCGGTATTGACCCCCCCGCCGCGCTGCGCGCGACCCCCCGAGGGGGCAACGCTGGCGGCCCGGCCAAGCCGGTTTCGCGGCGTTCTGGGTTGGGGCACTTCACGCCGGGGAGTGCTTTTCGGCTCGCCACTTCGTGTTGCCAAGACCCCTGGCCGGCGCCTGGTATTCGGGGCTTTGGGGGCCGGTGTTAGCATGCCTGATGCTCATGAAAACCGAACCTGACATGACCCCTGCCACCCCTTCTGACGACGACCAGGGCGTGCCCATGTCCGTCAAGATCCGCGAGCGCGTCCAGGCCGCTCGCCGCCGTTTCCACTCCAACGACAACATCGCCGAGTTCATCCAGCCCGGTGAGCTGGACCAGCTGCTGGAGGAGGTCACGGTCAAGATGCAGGGCGTGCTCGACAGCATGGTGATCGACACGCAGAACGACCACAACACCGGCGACACCGCGCGCCGCGTGGCCAAGATGTACCTGAAAGAGGTGTTCAACGGCCGCTACGTCAAGGGCCCGGCCGTCACCGAGTTCCCCAACGCCGAGCACCTCAACGAGCTGATGATCGTCGGCCCGATCACCGTGCGCAGCGCCTGCAGCCACCACTTCTGCCCGGTCATCGGCAAGATCTGGATCGGCGTCATGCCCAACGAGCACACCAACGTGATCGGCCTCTCGAAGTACGCGCGCCTGGCCGAGTGGATCATGGGCCGCCCGCAGATCCAGGAAGAGGCCGTGGTGCAACTGGCCGACCTGATCCAGGAAAAGACCCAGCCCGACGGCCTGGCCATCGTCATGGAGGCCAGCCACTACTGCATGGCCTGGCGCGGTGTGAAGGACATGGACAGCAAGATGATCAACTCGGTCATGCGCGGCGTGTTCCTCAAGGACCCCAACCTGCGCCGCGAATTCCTCTCCCTCATTCCCCGCAAATCCTGAAGAACACACCATGCTGGTCCGTCTGCTTTACGTCAGCCGAGCGATCGACAAAGATTGCTCCAAGGCCATCGAGTCCATCCTCGAAACCTCCCGCTCGCACAACATGGGCAACGGCATCACCGGCGTGCTGTGTTACGGCGGTGGCGTGTTCCTCCAGGCCATCGAGGGCGGCCGCAACGCGGTCAATACGCTTTACAACCACATCGCGGCCGACCAGCGCCACACCGACGTGGTGCTGCTGCACTACGAAGAAATCACCGAACGCCGTTTCGGTGGCTGGACCATGGGGCAGGTCAATCTCTCCAAGCTCAACACCTCCATCGTGCTGAAATATTCCGAGCGCCCCGAATTCGACCCGTACGGCGTGTCGGGCAAGGTCTCGCTGGCCCTGCTGGAAGAATTGATGGCCACCGCCTCGATCATCGGAAGGGCTTGAGGCTCTCCCCCCTGCGCCGCTGCGCGGCTTCCCCCCTCTCTGGCGCGCCTGCGGCGCTGGGAGGGGGGACGGCACCTGGGGCCGGCAGAGCCGGACCCTCGGTGCCTCCGGATGGGGCCTCGCGCGCTGCGGTATGTCGCTGACCGCGTTCGGTCTCATCGTGCTCGCCGGCCTGATCCACGCGGGCTGGAACATCGTGGCCAAGAAGGCCGGTGGCGACGCGCGTTTCGCTTTCTTCACGGCCTTCATCATGATGGGCCTCTGGGCGCCGCTGGGCTGGTGGTTGGGGCGCGGCGTGGTGGCGAACTGGGGCACGGTCGAGTGGTCGCTGGTGGTGGCCTCCGGCGTGCTGCACGTCTTCTATTACGTGATCCTGCTGCGCGGCTACCGCAAGGCCGACCTGACCGTGGTCTACCCGCTGGCGCGCGGCTCGGGTCCGCTGCTGTCCTCGCTGGTCGCCATCGTGTTCCTGGGCGAGCGCATCTCCGCGCTGGGCGTGGCCGGTATCGCGGGCGTGGTGGGTGGCGTGTTCCTGATCGCGGGCGGCCCCGGCCTGCTGCGCGCGGCACGCGACCCGGCCGCGCGGCGGCGGGTGCACAAAGGCATGGTCTACGGCGTGCTCACTGGCGCCTTCATCGCCGCCTACACGGTGGTCGACGGTTATGCGGTGCGCTGGGTGCTGATGTCGCCCATCCTCTTGGACTACATGGGCAACTTCGTGCGCGTGGCGCTGCTCGCGCCCAGCGTGCTGCGCGACCGGGCCACCGCCTGGCGGCTCTGGCAGCAGCAATGGCGCCACGCGCTGATGGTCGCGGCGTTCAGCCCGGTGGCCTATGTGCTGGTGCTGTACGCGATGCAGGAGGCGCCGCTGTCGCACGTGGCACCCGCGCGCGAGGTGTCGATGCTGTTCGCCGCGTTGCTGGGCGGGCATTTGCTGGGTGAGGGCGAACGCGGCTCGCGCGTGCTGGGGGCGCTGTGCATCGCCGGCGGTGTGGTGGCCCTGGGCCTGGGATGAGCGCAATGACCACCCCACACACCACCCTGCTGGGCTGTGACTTCACGAGCGCACCTTCGCGACGCAAGCCCGTCACACTCGCCGTCGGCCACCACGACCGCGGTCGCGTTCTGCTCGATGCCCTGGAAACCTTCGACACGCTGGACGCCTGGCAGGCGCGGCTGGCGCAGGCCACCGACGGTGGCTGGGTCGGCGGGTTTGACCTGCCCTTCGGCCTGCCGCGCGAGCTGGTGCAGGCGCTCGGCTGGCCCACCGACTGGCTGCCCTGCATGCGGCACTACGCCAGCTTGTCGCGCGAGCAGGTCCGCGACACCTTCGCCGCGTTCTGCGACGCCCGGCCGGTGGGCGGCAAGTTCGCGCACCGCGCCACCGACGGCCCGGCGGGCTCCAGCCCGAGCATGAAGTGGGTCAACCCGCCGGTGGCCTTCATGCTGCACGCGGGCGTGCCCCGCCTGATCGAGGCGGGCGTCACGCTGCCCGGCCTGCACGGCGGTGATCCGCGTCGCGTCGCGCTCGAGGCCTACCCTGGCCTGCTGGCGCGCAGTGTGCTGGGCGCCACCAGCTACAAGAGCGACGACAAGGCCAAGCAGACACCCGAGCGGCTGATCGCCCGCAAGACGCTGGTCAACGCGCTGGAAAACGGGCTGGCGCCGCTGTTGCAGGCGGCCGGCCTGCGCCTCAAGCTCAGCCACGCGCAACGCGACGCCCTGGCCGACGACGCCAGCGGCGACCGCCTCGACGCCGTGCTCTGCCTGCTGCAGGCCGCCTGGGCGCAGTGGGAGCACGAGGCCGGTCACCCCCGCTTCGGCCTGCCCGAATTCGACCCGCTCGAAGGCTGGATCGTGACCGCTTGACGTGACGCACCCCCGCCGCGCTTCGCGCGACCCCCTCCAGGGGGCGGCACTGGCCGTCCGGCAGAGCCGGCCCGGCGGTGCCCTGGGTGGAGCCGTTTCATGCGCAGTGACCAGGGTCTTTCAGCGCCGCAACGGGTATCCTTGCAGCCCATGAAAACGCCCGAATCCCCCGCTTTGCCCGCCGACCTGCGCTTCGCTTTCGTCGAAGCCTCGTGGCACGCCGACATCGTCCACCAGGCGCGCGACGCCTTCTTTGCGCGCATGGCCGAAGGCGGTGTGGCTGCTGAACGCATCGACGTGTTCGACGTGCCCGGCGCGTTCGAAATCCCCTTGCACGCCCAGCGCCTGGCGCGCTCGGGGCGCTACGCCGCCATCGTGGGCAGCGCGCTGGTGGTGGACGACGGCATCTACCGTTTCGACTTCCTCTCGCAGACCGTGCTGCAGGCGCTGATGGACGTGCAGCTCGACACCGGGGTGCCCCTGATCTCGGCCGTGCTCACGCCCCACCATTTCCACGAACATGCCGAACACCGCAAGTACTTCCAGCGCCACTTTGCGGTCAAAGGCACCGAGGCCGCCGAGGCCTGCCTGCAGACCGTGGCCGGGCTGCAGCGACTCGGTTCGACGCTGTCTTCCTGAAGGGCGGGCACACACGATGACATCGACCGTCTTTTGTGTGCTCGGCCTGGCCCTGCTGGTGGGTGGTGCCCGAGCTGCGGACGTCTGTGAGCCGCTGCGGGAGCAGATCGAGTTTCAGATCGCCGGCACCGGTGCCACCGGCTTTGCGGTGATGGTGGTGGACGCCGACGCCGAGGTGGCCGGCAAGGTGGTGGGCACCTGCGCCCAGGGTTCGCGCAAGCTGGTCTATGTGCGGGGGGGCAGCGCGAGCACCCGACCCGTCCGGCCCGTGGCGGCGCCGGTGCCGCCAGCGCGCGGCAACGACGCCCACATCATCACCGAGTGCCGCGACGGCACGGTGGTGCGCGGCAACGCGACCTGTAAACCGTGAACCACCCCCGCCGCGCTTCGCGCGACCCCCTTCAAGGGGGCGGCACTGGCCGTCCGTCCTGAGCTTGTCAAAGGGCGCCCCGGCGGTGCCCTGGGCGGCAGCGGATCAACCCAACGCTTTGAACGACTGCAGCGCCGACAGTGGCGTGAACGCACCGGCGCGTTTTTCCTTCATCGCCGTGATCGACTCGCGCACATGCGCGTTGCTCCAGATCGCGCCCTGCAGCCAGCCCATCTGGCGCAGGCTGTCTTCCACCGAATGGTCGCGCGCGTAGGTCACGGCCTGCTTGGTGCCCCAGATGGCGATCGGTGGTTTGCTGGCGATCTCTTTCGCGCACAACATTGCGGCGGCCAGCATGGCCTCGGGCGTGTCGAACACCTCGTTGACCAGCCCGTAGGCCAGCGCCTTGGCGGCCGGCAGGCGCCGGCCGGTGTAGGCCATCTCCTTCACCACCGCGAAGGGGATCAGCTTGGGCAGGCGCTGCAGCGTGCCCACGTCGGCCACCATGCCGATGTTGATCTCCTGGATGCAGAAGAAGGCATCGGCCGTGGCGTACCGGATGCAGGCGGCCGTGACCATGTCCACCGCGCCGCCGATGCAGCCGCCCTGGATGGCGCAGATCACCGGCATGCGCAGGTTCTCGATCTTTGTGAACGTGGCCTGCATGTCGGTCAGCAGGTCGAAGATGGCGGCGCGGCCTTCCGGGCTCTGGTCGTCCATGGCGATCGCTCCCGCAAAGGTCTCGAGTGCCATGCCGGCGCTGAAGTGTTTGCCGGTGCTGCTGATGACCAGCGCGCGCGCCGTGCCTTCGGTGTGGAGCGTTGTCAGCACCTCGTCCAGCTCGCGCCAGAAGGTGGGGTGCATGGTGTTCAGCGTGTCGGGCCGGTTGAGCACCAGGTGGGCCACATGATCTTCAGTCGAGCTCAGGGAAAAGCAGGTCGGTGTGTTCATCGGTGGCCTTGTCTCTAGCGGTTCGGGTGGAATGGCTTTCACTGTAGCCCGAGGCTTCTTCGCCCTCTGTCCCGGGCTTGACGAGCTTGCCCACGCGCACGCCCAGCAGGCGGATGCGGCGGCCCAGGTCCACGCGCTTCAGGCACAGGCCGGCCTGGCGGCGGATGGTGGCTGCGTCTGAGGTGAAGTGATCGATCGTCACGTCGCGCGTCACGCTCTGGAAGTTGTCGTAGCGCAGCTTGATGCCGATGGTCTTGCCCGCGTAGCCCTTGCGCTGCAGGTCGTCGGCCACCTGCTCGCAGAGTTTTGTGAACACCGCGCCCAGCTCGGCGCGGTCGCGCACCGCGTGCAGGTCGCGCTCGAAGGTGGTCTCGCGGCTCATGCTCACCGGCTCGCTCTCGGTCACCACCGGGCGGTCGTCGCGGCCCCAGCTGACGGCGTGCAGCCAGGCACCGTAGCTCTTGCCAAAGGTCTCGATCAGCCAGACCGGATCGCGCGCCGCCAGGTCGCCGATGGTGTGGATGCCGTGGCCTTGCAGCTTTTGATCGGCCTTGGGCCCCACGCCGTTGACCTTGCGGCAGGGCAGGGGCCAGATCTTTTCCTGAAGGTCGTCGGGCCAGACGATGCTGATGCCGTTGGGCTTGTTGAATTCGCTCGCCATCTTGGCGATGAGCTTGTTGGGCGCCACGCCGATGGAGCAGGTGATGCCGGTGGCCTGGAAGATGCTTTTCTGGATCAGCCGCGCCAGCACGCGCCCGCCCTCGCGCTGCCCGCCGGGCACGTCGGTGAAGTCGATGTAGACCTCGTCCACGCCGCGGTCTTCCATCACCGGCGCGATCTCCAGGATGGTGCTCTTGAACAGGCGCGAGATGCGGCGCACCTCGTCGAAGTCCACCGGCAGCAGGATGGCCTGCGGGCATAGCTTGGCCGCCTTCATGAGCCCCATGGCCGAGCCCACGCCGAACTGGCGCGCCGGGTAGGTGGCGGTGGTGATGACGCCGCGCCCGGTGTAGCCGGAGAGGCGGGGGAAAAATTCGAGCGGGATGCGGCTCAGGTCGCCGTCTGACCAGTCGCGTTCCGGGTAGGCCTCGCGCAGGCGGGCCAGCACATCGTCTTCCCGCCGCCGCCCGCCGCCAATCACCACCGGCAGGCCCTTGAGTTGCGGGTAACGCAGCAGCTCCACCGACGCGAAAAACGCGTCCATGTCCAGGTGCGCGATGCGACGGGGCAGATGGGCTTCGGGGGTCACGGTGGCTGGAGCATAGCGCCGGCTGCGCGCGCGCCAGGGGTCTAAGATGGCTGGCCGCGCGCCACCCTGTCGTGCACCGTTTCACCGGAGCCCCCATGAACACCCTCTCCCGCATCCTCGCCGCCGTGCTGGTCGCCGCCGGCCTCGCCTTGGCCGGCTATGCCGTCAGCCAGGGCCTGGAGCGCTTCCGCATGTCGGACCGCTCGGTCACCGTCAAAGGGCTGGCTGAAAAAGAGGTCGAGAGCGACTTCGCGATCTGGACGCTGGGCTTTCGCCGCGCGGGCGTGGAGTTCGGCGCGGTGCAGCAGGCGCTGTCCGCCGACCGCGACAAGGTGCTCGCGTTCCTCAAGGCCCAGGGCTTCACAGATGCCGAGCTCGAACCCAAACCCCTGCAGGTGCAGGACCTGCTGGCGCGCGAGTACGCGCAGGGCAACGTGCCGTTCCGCTTCAACGGCAGCGGCCAGGTGCTGGTGAAGTCGGCGCGGGTGAAGGATGTGGAAAAGGCCGCGCTGGCGGTGGACCCGCTGATCCAGGCCGGCATGCAGCTCGGCGGCGCCGAGGGCGAGGGCACCAACAGCGGCCCGCGTTACCAGCTGCGCGGCTTCAACGACATCAAGGCCCCGCTGCTGGCCGAGGCCACGCGCAACGCTCGGGAGCAGGCCGCCAAATTCGCCACCGAAGCCGGCGCCAGCCTCGGTCCGCTGAAGAACGCCAACCAGGGCGCGATCCGCATCACCGGCGACGACGGCAACGACTTCGACGACGGCAGCTCACGCACCAAGCGGCTGCGCGTGGTCAGCACCTTCGAGTACGAGTTGAGGTAAGGCTCCCCCCGCAGCGCTTCGCGCTACCCCCAGGGGGCAACCCGATGCGGCCCGGCCAAGCCGGTTCCGCCGGGTTCTCGGTTCAGGCACTGCGCCTGGGCGGTGCCGCTTCATGCGTCGGGTTGTGCCTCTGGTGCCGCTGCATCTTTGTCCATGTCCCCGGGGATGCCCGACCAGCTCTCCCAGCCCGGGCCAAAGGTTTCGATGGGGTGTTGGGTGCGTTCCGAGCCGTTGCCGCAGAGCAGGGCGTTGAAGGCACAGTAGCGGTCGCAACCCCAGCAATTGCGCTCGGGGTGGGGTGGGTTGAGGGGGAAGGGTTTGGCCATGGTCCGGCAACCGTGGCCGACGGACGGCAGCCACACCGCAGAGTGTGTCGGTCTCGCTGCTGGCCCGCCTTGATCTGCTTCAAGACAACGGGGTGCGCCCTGTGGTGCGCACCCGCTTCAGATCAGATCGCCTTGTGCACCAGCGCGCCCTTGAACAGCCAGGGCAGGCGCGGCCCCTGGGCTTCCGGCACACCGCCTTTGGCCTCCACGCTGATGGCCAGCTGGCCGACGCCCGCCAGCGCGGCTTCCTTGGCGGGCAGCTGCAGGGTCTTGTATTTGCTCTCGATCACGCCCAGCGACCGAGGTGGTTTGTCGCCGTCGAGCGCCCAGAGCTGCATGCTGTCTTCCCGGCCCTCTTTCACCTCGTTCAGGCGCTGCAACTGCAGCAAGCCGGTCTGCGGGTCCATGGTCACGAGCATGGCCGGCTGCTGCTGCTCGTCCAGCAGCACCGCGAGGTGGCGGATCTGCGGCACGGCGGCCACCTTCGTCTGCAGGTGGCCGATCTGCGCCTTGAGCTGCTCGACCATGCTGGCACTGGCGGCCCAGCCCAGCAGCAGCACCAGCAACAGAAAAATCGCCAGCGCGCGCCACCAGGGCGAGACCCTGCGGCTGGCTGGCGCGGGGCTGTTGGTATCGGTCTGGGCAGTGTGCGAATCGTTCATGTCCGAAGTATGCCTGCGCGGGGGGCTCGGGGCTCGCCCGAGGGCGGGGGGCGGTACACTGCGCCGATCCCACGTTGGCCGCTGGTGGCGCCAGCATCCGGCGCTGTCGAAGCGGTCGTCAACCTCCCATACCCTGCCCCACCATGCAAGCCTTCGAAGTGGCGATCTGGTCTGCCATGGCGGGTGTCCTGCTGACACTGGCCATCGCGGCCTCGCTGGACCTGGCCACCCGCCCCAGCCTGCCGGCGGCGCGCTCGTGGCTGAGCCTGGTGCTCACCGGCGGGTCCTGCATCCTGATGTCCGGCCTGCCCGAGACCCTGTGGCCCTCCTGGAACCAGATCGACTGGCTGCCACTGAAGGCCACGCTGGGGCCGCTGTGCGGCGCGCTGGCGATGACCTACCTCGGGCACTGGTCGGGCCTGCGCAGTGAAGACCGGCTGGTGCGGCGAATGATGGGGCCGGGCGCGTCGGTGCTCATCGCCGGCACCTTCCTCCTGCTGGGCCTGGTGGTCGTGGGCGTGCCCGCCGACACCGTGCTGTTGCTGACGGCGGCCGTCAACAGCCTGGCGGTGCTGATGGGCGTGCTGATCGCGGTGCGCAGCGTGACGCTGGGCGACCAGCTGTCGCGCTGGATGGTGCTGGCCTGCCTCTGCCTGGCGCAGATGACGGCCGGCCTCTACGCCAAAGGGCTGGGCATGGACATGGGCAATCCCTACTGGGCGCTGACCGCCTGCGCCACCGTCGGCTACTTCACCACCGTGATCGTGCTGGTGCGCATGCGCAACCGCCAGCTGCGCCGTCTGCGGCGCCAGGCCGCGGGACAGATGCCATCGATGGACCCGCTGAACCTGCCCTGCGGTGCCCAGCTGGTGACCCGCGTCGAAGACGCGCTCTGGCGCAGCCAGCGCATGGGCCGCCCCTGCCTGGTGGTCGCGGTGTCGGTGTCCAACCTGTACGCCTACCGTGAGCCGCCGGTCCTGGACCCGGCGGGTGAAATCCTGGTGGCCCTGTCGGCGCGCATCCGCCAGCTGGTGGGCTTCCGGAACGTCGTGGGGCTGTACCACCAGCGCTGCTTCGTGCTGGCCCTCTCGGCGGTGCAGGACCCGCAGCGCGCCGAGCTGGTGACGGAACGGGTGCTGCGCGAGCTGCGGATGTCGGTGAACGTCGGCCCCGATCCGCTCTCGCTGCCGTTCCAGCCGGAGGTGGCGATCGGCGTGGTCGAGATGCCGGCCGGGAACGACGACGCCGTGGCGGTCCGGGTCATCAACCTGGCCGAGCAGCTGGCGCTGCACGCGCACGACGAACCCGAGCGGGCGCTGAGGCGCACCTGGGCGCAGCGCCCGGACACCCCGGTGGCGCTGGCCTCCTGGCTCGCAGACACCCGTCCCGCCAGCCTCTGAGGCCGGCCGGCGCCCGCCGCTGCCGCGTCAAAACCCCTGCGGGCATGACATCCTGCACATCCCGCCCGCGGTCGACCGGCCGATACCGGGGGACAATTTCCCATGCGTTCCATACTGCAGGACCCCGACAGCTCCAGCTGGCCCGACAGCGGCGCCGAGCTGTCGACCCAGGACGTGGGGCGGCTGATCTACGCCAGCATCAGCGCGGTCGACGGCCCGGTGCTCGACGAGATGCGCCGCATCCGCGACCACGCCGTGGTGCACAACGCCGAGCACGGCCTGCGCGTCGCGCTCATGCACAAATGCGGCTGGTTCGTCGAATGGATCGAGGGGCCGATGGCCGGCATCCATGCCCTGGTCGAGCGGGTCGCGCTCGACCCGCGCCACCGCAGCCTCAAGGTCGTGCACGAGAGCGTGGGCCAGCCCCGGCTCTTCAAGCCCTGGATCGGGTCCATCGCCCAGAGCACCGAGAGCGCCGGCGAGTTTGCCCGGCGCGTGATGGCGCTGCACGAGCGGCACGTCCGCGGCAAGGGCTACGAACCCGCCAGCGTGTGGCGCAGCCTGTGTTCGCCGCTGCCGGGGCACGTCGAGGTGGCGGCCGCGCGGGAGGGCACCTACCAGCGCGTGATGATGATGTCGGCCCGCCAGACCGGCGCCTTCGACCTGCTGCGCTGGCTGGCCCATGAAACCCGGGGCCGTGTGGCGCACCGCCGCTTCGCGGGCAGCGTCCACGACGCGCTCGACGTGGAGAGCGACTACCTCGATCTGCCCGACCAGGGGCAGCAGGGGCGCCGGCTGATCGCGAACGCCCGCAAAGGGCTGGCGATGGGCGTGACCCATGCCTTTTTGCCCGACCACGCCGCCGTGGTGCTGCTGCTGGACGCCGATGCCGGGCAGAGCCTGCGCCTCCTGGAGCGGCTGCTGGTGGTGTGCCAGCAGGTCCGCCACCGGCCGGCCATCATCGGCCTCGGGGCGGACGGCTGGTTCGTCCCCGAACTCCAGACAGCGACCGAGACCCGGGGTCTGCCGTGGCTGGAAGCCCGCACCGGCGACGGCGAGCCGAAGCATGCCCGGCTCTGGGGGGCCCTGAAAACGGTGCTCGACCGGCTGGGCTGACGCCGAGGTTCAGGCGCCGGTCGGGAAGGTGCCGGGCAGCAGGATGCCGCGGTCCACGTTCTGGATGTTGGTGTGGCCGCAGAAGGCCATGGTGATGTCCAGCTCCTTGTGGATGATCTGCAGCGCCTTGAGCACGCCTTCTTCACCCATGGCGCCCAGGCCATAGACCATGGCGCGACCGATCATGGTGCCGCGCGCGCCCAGCGCCCAGGCCTTGAGCACGTCCTGCCCGCTGCGGATGCCGCCGTCCATCCACACCTCGATCTGCTCGCCCACCGCCGCCACGATGGCCGGCAGCGCCTCGATGCTGCTCGGCGCGCCGTCGAGCTGGCGGCCGCCGTGGTTGCTCACCACGATGGCGTCGGCGCCGCTCTGCACGGCGAGCTGCGCGTCTTCCACGTCCATGATGCCTTTCAGGATCAGCTTGCCGCCCCACTGCTGCTTCACCCAGGCCACGTCGGCCCAGGACAGCGTCGGGTCGAACTGCTCATTGGTCCACGAGGCCAGCGACTTCATGTTGGTCACCGCCTTCACATGACCCACCAGGTTGCCGAAGCTGTGGCGCTTCGTGCCCGCCATGCCCAGGCACCAGCGCGGCTTGGTCATGAGGTTGATGATGTTGGCGATGGTCGGCTTGGGCGGCGCGGTCAGGCCGTTCTTCAGGTCTTTGTGGCGCTGGCCGATCACCTGCAGGTCCAGCGTCAGCACCAGAGCGCTGCACTTGGCGACCTTGCAGCGGTCGATCATGCGGGCCATGGCCTCGCGGTCGCGCATCATGTAGAGCTGGAACCAGAACGGCGCGGTGGTGTGCTGTGCGATGTCCTCGATCGAGCAGATGCTCATGGTCGAGAGCGTGAACGGGATGCCGAACTTCTCGGCCGCCTTGGCCGCCTTGATCTCGCCGTCGGCGCTCTGCATGCCGGTCAGCCCCACGGGCGCGATGCACACCGGCATCTTCACCGCCTGGCCCACCATCTTCGTGGCCGTCGTGCGGTTCTCCATGTTCACCGCCACGCGCTGGCGCAGCTTGATCTTCTGGAAGTCGTCGCTGTTGGCGCGGTAGGTGCTCTCGGTCCAGGAGCCGGAATCGGCGTAGTCGTAGAACATGCGCGGCACGCGTTTTTCGGCGAGCACGCGCAGGTCTTCGATGGTGGTGATCACGGTCATGGGGCTTGTCTCCAGGGGGCTTGGGGGTGTGACGGCATGTTAGCGAGGCGGGCCGGAAAAGGCTTGTGAAAGCGAGACAGAGGCGTTTGAAATTTCTGATGTCTGCCAAAGGGGGCGAGCCTTGCCCGAGGGGCTAGGACCGTTTGAAAGCCCGGCGTATGATGATTTTCGGGAAACCGACCCGCAGGAGGAAGCACACCATGCCATCTTTTTCGCAGCACGGATTCAAGACCCTCTCGCCTCTGGTGAGCACCATCGCCGCCATGGTGGTGGCCATGACCAGTGGCCAGGTTCGCGCCCAGGCGGCGCCCACCCAGCTCTGGATCGACCTCTCCACCTCCACCATCGCCGGCATGCCCGAGTTCATGCAGGGCGGGGTGGGCGGTGTCATTGGCGGCCTGTTTGGCGGGCGCGGTGGCAGCAGCGGTTCGCAGACCTACGGCTACGCCAGCGGTCGCTTCATCCAGCAGGGCAACACGCCCAGCCTCACCGGCGCCATGCCGCCCAACCGGGTGATCGACGTGGCCTTGTACAACCCGCGCAAGCCGGGCACCGAGGCCTCGCTGGCGATCCCGGCGACCATGCGCATGGGCGAGGCCATGCCCCTGGTGCCGCCGCAGCCCAGCTTCAAGGAAGGTGACGCGGCCCCCGGCGAGATGCCCGACATCAAAGGGCGCCTGCTGATCTACTGGGGCTGTGGTGAAGCCGTGCGCGCCGGCCAGCCCCGGGTGATCAACCTCGCCAGCAACCCCGCCCAGTGGGCCCCGGCGCTCGCCGGCCGCCATGCGCCCGAGCGCTCGGCACGTGTGGGCGCCCAGCACGCGCTCTACCCCAACGAGAAAAACACCGTGAACCCCACGGCCGACACCTCGCTGCAGGGCGAGCACCAGCTGCGCGGCGAGGGCGTGCCCGAGTCCATGCGGTTCTCGCTCGCCGAGCGGCAAGACCTCATGCCCGCCATCGCCATCCAGACTCAGGGCCAGGTTTCTCAAAGCATCCAGGTCAGCTGGCTGCCAGTGGCACGCGCCCACGCCTACCACCTGCACGCCATGGGCATGTCGGGGCAGGACATGGTGCTGTGGTCCAGCGCGGACAACGGCGACGCCGGCCTCGGCCTGTTCGACTACCTGACCGAGGGCACGAGCGCCAAGTGGGTGAAAGACAAGGTCTTGCTGCCAGCCAGCGCCACGCAATGCGCCGTGCCGCAGGGCATCTTCGCCGGCGCCCAGCCGGGCGAGGGCGGCGGCGCGATGCTGCGAATGATCGCCTACGGGCCGGAGAGTTACCTGAGCCATCCGGCCCGGCCGGCCAAGGCTCCGGCCAGCTGGCAGCCCGAGTGGTCGGTGCGCGTGAGAACCAAGAGCCAGACCATGGTCATGCTGGGGGTGGACATGGCGGCGATGGGCGGCGGTGATAGCGAACGTGCTCCGGTCCAGACCGAAGAAAAACCCTCGGGCGGCCTGCCCGGCGCGGCCGGCAGCATCCTGCGCGGCATCTTCGGCCGCTGAACCTCTCCGGCCCAGCGCCGGCGGGGCGCTCAAGGCCTGAGCACCACCGCCCGCTCGTCCACCGTCAGCGGCTCCAGCCAGCCCAGCTGCTGCTCCAGCACCGCCACCGTCGCCTCGGAGGCATCGGCCCCGCGCGCCTGCCGCTCGGCGATGCGCGCGCGCAGCACGGCCACCGGCGCCTCGCAGGCGAGGATGTGAAACGGCACGCCCGCGCCCTGCGCCAGCGCCGCGAAGTCGGCGCGTTCGGCCGCGCGCAGAAAGGCCGCGTCCACCAGCACCGTCCAGCCGTCGGCCAGCAGCAGGCGCGCGCGCGACAGCAGCGAGGCGTAGGTGTCGCCGTGCGCCTGCGGGCTGTAGAGCCCGGCGTTCAGGCCCGAGCCGCTGGCCGCCAGCGCGCTCAGGCCGTGCAGGCGCTTGCGCTCCACGTCGGAGCGCAGGCGGATCGCGCGCCCGCTGGTTTCGGCGGCGAGCCAGCGGCCGGAGGCCCAGGTCTTTCCGCTGCCCGAGAGACCGTGGGTGATGACCAGTTGCGGCGTGGGCGGGTGGGCGATGTCGCGCGCCAGCGCCAGGTAGCGCCGCGTTTCGGCCAGGCTCGCGGCGGCCACGGGCGACACCTCCGCATCCGGACCCGTGCCGCCCAGCTGCCCCAGCCGGATCGCCGCCACCTTGGCGCGCACCCCGGCGCGGTAGCTGGCGAAGAAGGCCCACACCGTGGGCGCCGACACATCGCCGCTGTCGTCGATCCAGGCGCTCAGCAAGCTGTTGGCCAGGCCGGGGCGGCCGTGGCTCAGCAGGTCCATCCAGGCAAAGGCCATGTCGCTGGCCACGTCGATCCAGCGCAGCGCGTCGTTGAACTCGATGGCGTCAAACGGCAGCACCTCGTCCTCGACCAGCACGAGGTTGGCCAGGTGCAGGTCGCCGTGGCCCTCGCGCACGCGGCCCTTCTGGCGCCGCCGCGAGAGCAGCGGCTCGATGGCGTTGAAGCGCTGCTCGGTCCAGTCGCTCAACTCGCGCACCAGGGCGGCGTCGGCGGGGTCGGCCAGGGCCGTGCGCAGGGTGCTGAAGTTGTCGCGCGGCCAGCGCATGGCCGCCGCCGCGTGGCCCCAGGGGTCGCCGTTGCCGGCCACGGCGGCCCGGGCCTGAAACGTCGCCATGCGCCGCGCCAGCCCGGCCATGTGCTCGGGCGTGAGCGCGCCGCGCTCGCACAGGTGGTCCAGCCGGGCGGCCTCGTCGAAGCGGCGCATCTGCACCGCGAACTCGATCGCCTGCCCCGCGTTGGCCGCGCCGGGTTCGCCCCAGCGCGGCTGTTCGGGCGTGCCCACGATGGGCAACACGCCCAGGTAGAGCTGGGTGGCGGGTCGGTCGAGGTTCTGGAAGCGCCGGTTCACCCGGATCTCGGTCTCGCACGACTGGCGGCGCAGGGCCAGGGTGCTGAAGTCCATGAAGGGGAAACGCACCGGCTTCTTGATTTTGTAGGCGAAGTCGCCCGCCAGCAGCACCCAGGCGCCGTGCGTTTCCATCAGCTCCACGCGTTCCACCGGCTGCGCCTGCACGCCGGCGTACCGCGCCGGCTCCAGCAGGGCGGTGATCAGGGGCGGCAGCGCGTGTTTCATGCAGATCAATGTAAGCCAGCTCACCCTCCGGCTGCCTGACGGCCGCCAGTGCCCGCAGTGTTCGCCCTGAAAATGCAGCCCATACGGACCCCGGAGACAAACCCCATGAACCTTGCCCACCTGCTCGAGCGCGCAGCGCTTCAACACCCCGCGCGGCCCGCGATCTTCAGCGGCACCCGGTGCGTGGCCACCCACAGCGACTGGGCGTTGCGTGCCGCGCGAGTGGGCGCTCACCTGCGAGCTGCCGGCCTGGCGCCCGGCGACCGCGTCGTGATCTTCATGCGCAACCACCCGCGCTACCTGGAGCTGATGTTCGGCGCCTGGTGGGCCGGCTTGGTGGTGGTGCCGGTCAACGCCAAGCTGCACCTGAAAGAGGTGCAGTGGATCGTGGAGAACGCGGCCGCGCGCTGGGCTTTCGTGACGTCCGATGTGGCGCCCGACCCGGCCGCACTCACGGGGCTGGACGGCGTGATGGACGCCGACTCCGCCGCCTGCACCGCCTGGCTGGAAGGCGGTGAGGGCCTGCCCGCCATCGAAGAACGCGCCGCCGAAGACACCGCCTGGCTCTTCTACACCAGCGGCACCACCGGCCGGCCCAAGGGCGTGATGCTCACGCACCGCAACTTGATGACCATGGGGCTGACCTATTTCAACGACGTTGACCACGTTGACCCGCAAGACGCCATCGCCTACGCCGCGCCCATGTCGCACGGCGCCGGCATCTACGCCATCCCGCACCTCATGGCCGGCGCGCGCCACGTGGTGCCCGCCTCGGGCGGGTTCGATGCGGCCGAGCTGTTCGACCTAGGCCGCGCGCTCGGGCCGCTCTCCCTGTTCGCCGCGCCCACCATCGTCAAACGCATCGTGGACGAAGCCGAAGCGGCGGGGCTGTCGCCCGAACAGTGCGGCCAAAGCTTCAAGACCATCGTCTACGGCGGCGCCCCCATGTACGCGGCCGACATCCAGCGCGCCCTGCGTGTGATGGGCCCGCGCTTCGTGCAGATCTACGGCCAGGGCGAAAGCCCCATGGTCGGCACCGCGCTCAGCCGCGCGCACCTGGCCGACGCAAGCCACCCGCGCCACGCCGAGCGCCTGGCCTCCGTGGGCGTGGCGCAGACCCCCGTGCGCATCCGCGTCGCGGGGCCGGACGGCGAGCCGCTGCCTGCAGGCGAGGTGGGCGAAGTGCTGATCCAGGGCGACAGCGTCATGGCCGGCTACTGGCGCAACCCCGAAGCCACCGCCGCCGCCCTGCGCGACGGCTGGCTCTGGACCGGCGACATGGGCGCGCTCGACGCCGACGGCTTCTTGACCCTCAAGGACCGCAGCAAGGACCTCATCATCAGCGGCGGCAGCAACATCTACCCGCGCGAGGTGGAGGAGGTGCTGCTCACCGCGCCCGGCGTGGCCGAGGTGGCCGTGGTCGGCGCACCCGACCCGGAGTGGGGCGAAATCGTGGTCGCCTTCGTGGTGCCGCAGCCTGGGGCGGCGCTGGATGCCAAGGTGCTCGACACCTTCTGCCTCGACCAGATCGCCCGCTTCAAGCGGCCCAAACGCTACGAGATCGTGGACGCGCTGCCCAAGAACAACTACGGCAAGGTGTTGAAGACGGTGCTGCGCGAGCGCTTGGCCGTCGACACCTGAACTCCTCTGCCCGATCTCAAGACCCGACCCAGTTCTCCAGCAGCAGACCCGGCACCCGTTCGAACTCGCCGACATTGTTGGTGACCAGGGTCAGGCCTTCGCTGCGGGCGTGTGCCGCGATGTGCAGGTCATTGACGCCGATGGGGCGTCCGGCCTTTTCCAGCTCGGCGCGGAGAGCGCCATAGTGCTGCGAGGCCTTGGCGCCGTATGGCAGCACCTCCAGCAGGCTGGCGAACTCTTCCACCACGGCCAGGTTCTGCGCCACCTTGGCGCTCTTCTCCGCACCGTGGTACAGCTCGCTCAGGGTGATGGCCGAGATCGCCATGCGCCCTGCGTTCTCATTGAACACCCCCATCACCTCCACTGGCCGGCGCTTGATGACGTAGATGACGATGTTGGTGTCGAGCAGGTACTTGAGCATGGCACGGGCTTCAGAACGACTCTCGCTCGGCCTGCGCCTGGACGGCGCGTTCGGCCATGAAATCGTCGGAAGCCATCGGTCCGTTCAGAAAAAACGCATCCCAGGTGTGGCCAACTGGTGAAATGATGCGGTCCATGCCACGCGCCCGGACCTGCACTTTCTTGACCCCCTCAGGCAAGCGCACGTCCGCCGGCAGGCGCACGGCCTGCGAGCGGTTGTTGGTGAAGACGGTGGTGATGCTCATGACGGTCTCCTGGTGGGATATGGCATGAGTATATGGCGTTGAGTGGTGAGATGCCACCCATTCCCCAACACGACTCGCTTGCTCCGACTTTCGGTACGGTCAACTTGCGATGCTGCTGCGAGCGCGTCTGAAGCGGTGGACGCCACCCCCGATCAAGCCGCCTGCGCGCCCAGGTCCTGGATCTGCTTCACCCAGCGCTGCACCTGCTCGGGCTTGGCCTCGCTGGCCGGGCCGAGGTGCGTCAGCCGGGTGGGCTTGAGGCCGACGAACTCCAGGATCTGCCGGCGCAGCTGCCAGATCAGGGCGTTCTTGTAGGCCAGCCGCATGAACCAGCCCGGGGTGTCGGAGGTGATGACCACGCGCGCGCTGCGCCCCGTCAGCATCGGCAACGGCAGGCCGAGCAGGCTCTTCTTGCGGGTGTCGAAGGCCCGGCCCGGCAGCAGCGCCCGGTCAAACAGGCCCTTGAGCTTGGCGGGCAGCCCGCCCCACCACATGGGCGTGGACATCATGAAATGCTCGCTCCACGACAGGTCTTGCAGCAGTTGCTCCAGCGCGGGCTCCAGCGGCTTGGGTTGCTCGAAGTTGCCCCTGCCGAAGTCGGCATCGAAGGCCAGGTCGTGCAGGTGCGTGAGGCGAACCTCGTGCCCGGCCGCGCGCGCCGCGTCGGCATAGGCCTCCACCAGCGTGCGGGACAACGAACGTTCGGCCGGGTGGCCGTTGAGAATGAAGATGCGTTTCACGGGCGTGCTCCTATAAAATTGACCGGAGTCAAATTTATAGGTCAAAAACTGACCAAGGTCAATATAAATTGACTGAGGTCACTTTATGGCCACTCATGCCCCATGAAAAAAGCCGTCCAGCAGCGCACCCTGGAAACCCGCTCCCGACTGACCTCGGTGGCGGATCAACTCGTCGCCGACAAGGGCTTTGAGGCCCTGCGCATCGAAGAAACCGTGCAAGCCGCGGGCGTGGCCAAAGGCACGTTCTTTGCCCATTTCAAGGACAAAGACGAGTTGATGGACCTGCTCATCGGCCAGCGCATCGAAACCCTGCTCGACGGCATGGCCGCCGAACCCGCGCCGCGCGACGCGGACCAGCTCGCCCAGCGCCTGATGCCGCTGGTGGAGCTGATGTCGTCAGAACGCTATGTGTTCGACCTCATCATGCGGCGCTCGGGCGCCATGGCCGTGGAAGAGATCGGCCCCATTGCCAGCACCTTCGGCCGACTGGGCGAGCTCATGGGCCAGTGGCTGGCCCAGGGATCGTTCCGCAAAGACGTGCCTCTCGAGATCCTTGTTGAAGGCGTGGAGGCCTTTCTGGTGCAGACCCTGGCTCTGAACTTCTGCGCCCTGCACAAAGAGAAGTCCATGAAGGCCCGGTTGCAGCCTTATCTACGCGCTTGGTTGGCGCCTGTGGCGGGTTGAGCTGCAAAGACCTGCCGTCGTGTGCCCGACCCTAACTTCGGAGGCTTATGCCCAGCTTGATGTTGATCTCACTTGGGTCCAAGCTGACGGGAGTGCCGAAGGTAAAAAGAAAGGACCCTCACCCGATGTTTTGCTATTGAGGGTTTTCCTGAGTCCATACATAGCCTTCTGAAGGGTTTATGTACTTTCCTTTAATGCTGACGGATCCATCAAATCCTAAATTATCTCGAAAGCGTATGTCGATCCGGGCTAATTCGCTTTCTATTAAGTCTAATATTATTAGATGTGTGTGGGTTTCCCCAGATGCCATAGAGTTTCCATGAGAGAGCAGAAGGCCATCCACTGTGCGGTTGAAAAGTGTGACAGTCACGTCGGTCACGCTGGCACCAGTGTTCATTAAGTCGAATCGTTGCTTCTGATTCTCGATATTGCTCGGCATAACTTTAAACCGAGGTTGTACCGCAAGACGCTGACGCTCAAAAGTTTCTCTATACGCCAAACGTTCAGCGTCAAGTTGCTGCCGAGTCACTTGTACGAGCTCGCGCTGCTGTGTAACTGAGTGATTCAACTCCTGCGCTTGTAGTCGTAGAGCGTCAGTGCTGAGCCGTAGTTCGTCTCCCTGTTGTAGATATCCCAGTACGAGCCACAAAAAGGCCAGCGGGGCAAAGACACCAGCAAAAAAGTCGCCCCACTCGTTGAGATCCATTTCTTGAATGCTGCTTTGCTTCAATAAAACCAATGCTAGAACAACAAGAATCCATACGAGAGAAACCCCAATGCCGATGTTCATCCGATTTCTGGTCGGTGGCGCCTTCTTGGGAGCAGGTAAAAAATGAGCAAATTTTGCCTCATGGGTATCTGCTGTTGAATGGTCGTGGTCATGTTTGGTGTTATTCATACATTCTGTCTTGTTCTGTAAGTCGGTTGATTGCCGATTCAATATCTATTTCATGAAATCATGGCATTCGCTTGCCTTGTTGATGATAGAAAAACCATCAACACCCATTTCTCATTGAACAAACGGCAGCGTCATAAACCGACTGAACGGATCCTCCCGGTAATCCGCAAACGGCCCGCATTCCACAAACCCGAACCGCCGGTACATCGCCATCGCCGGTTCAAACGCCGGCGTGCTGCCGGTTTCCAGGCTCACCCGCGCGTACCCGCGTTGCCGTGCAATCGCAAGCAGTTCGGTGAGGATGGCTTGGGCGGCGCCCTGGCGCAGGTGGCGCGCGCTGGTGCGCATGGACTTGAGTTCGCCGTGCCCTCCCTCGGTGGCGGTGGTGGGCGCCAGTTCCTTGATGGCGCCCATGGCGAGCAGTTCGCCGTCGGCGTCGCCGTGTGAATCAGAAGGCGCGCGGCGCCAGGCGGTCAGGAACGTGATCTCCGGCCGGCGCAGGCCGTCGAGGTCCAGCGCGAACACGCACTCGGGCGGCGACTCGGCGCGCATGCCGGCGAGGTGCTCCTCCAGCAGGGCGATCACCTGCGGGTGCGTGAGTTCGCGGTCGATGCGGATGTGGAACGGGCGCGGCTGTGCGTCGTTCATGTGGCTTCCCTCCCCGGGTGGCGTTGGTGTCAGCTGGTGGCTCTGCGGCCATTGTGTACGTTCTGTTACTGGTGTGGCAAGCGACACGAACGGGCAGGGCGGCAGGACATTTCAAGTTGCCAGCGCCGCGAGCCGATAAAGGCTCAACACCTCTCAAGGATTCACCATGGATGTCTCACCCGCCTTGCTCGTGGACCGCGTGCTTCAGACGCGCAACAGCCAGACCACGCAAGAAGTGCAAATCAACGTGCTGAAAAAAGCCATGGACATGCAGGAGTCGGCGTCGGCGGCGTTGCTGAACGCGGTGGCGGGCAATCTGCCGCTGGCGGGCAGCGGGTCGGTGGGGACGCAGGTCAACACGATGGCGTGAAGCCAGCGCGTCCGCTAGCGCCGCCGCAACATCCGCGCCGCCAGCACGCTGGCCAGCAGCACCAGCGCGCTTCCCGCGAGCGCGGTGAACTGCAACGCGTCGGTGAAGGCGGCGCGGGCCATGAGGGTCAGCGCTTGCGCCGCTTCGGCGGGCAGGCGTTCGGCCACCGCGAGGGCGCCGCCCAGAGTGGCCATGGCTTCCGGAGGCAGGCTTTCGCCGCCGGCCTGCGCGAGCTGCTGGCGGTAGATCAGCGTGCCCGCGCTGCCAAACAGTGCGATGCCCAGCGCGCCACAGAATTCCGAGCTGGTTTCAGCGATGGCCGAGGCGGCGCCCGCGCGTTCGGGAGGGGCCGAGGTGATGATCTGTTCGGTGCCGATGGCGAACACCGGCGCCATGCCCAGGCTGACCACGACCATGCCGGCCACCAGCACCCACAGCGCCCAGGGGCCGTCGGCCCACACCATCATCAGCATGCCTGCCGCCGCCGCCGCAAGGCACCACACCATCACCGGCCCGGGCCCGAAGCGCCGCGCCAGCCAGGGCGCCAGCACCATGGAGCCGAACACGAAGCCGCCCGCCCACGGCACCGTGGCCCAGCCGGCCTGCAGCGGCGAGAGCGCCAGCACCATCTGCAGGTGCTGGGCGATGAAGATGTAGATGCCGAACATCGCCAGGCACGACAGCCCGTAGGCCATGATGGCCGTGCGGAAGCTGGGGATGGCAAACAGCCGCAGTTCGAGCAGCGGGTAGTCAATGCGCTTCTGGCGCCGCACGAACGCCACGCCGAGGGCCAGCCCGGCGACCAGCAACGCCAGCCGCCCCCAGCTCGGCCCGTGTTCGGCCATGGCCTTGACGGCGTAGATCAGGCTGAGCACGGCGGACAGCGATAGCAGCACGCTCGGCGCGTCGATGCGGCCGGCGTTTTCATCGCGGTACTCGGGCAGCAGGCGCGGCCCGAGGACCAGCAGCAGGGCCATCACCGGCACGGCGGGCAGGAACACCGAGCCCCACCAGAAGTGCTCCAGCAGCCAGCCGCCCACCAGCGGGCCGATGGCGCTGCCGACCGAGAAGGCGGTGATCCACACGCCGATGGCGAACTGGCGCTGCGTCTCGTCGTGAAACATGTTGCGAATCAGCGAGAGCGTGGACGGCGCGAGCGTGGCACCGGCGATGCCCAGCAGCGCGCGCAGCACGATCAGCTCGGCGGGCGTGCGCGCGAACGCGGCCATCACCGAGGCCACGGCGAAGAAGGCCGCGCCGATCAGCAGCAGGCGGCGGCGCCCGATGCGGTCGCCCAGCGTGCCCATGGTGATCAGGAAGCCGGCGACGAAGAACCCGTAGATGTCGATGATCCACAGCAGTTGTGAGGCGCTGGGTACCAGCGCCCGGCTGAGCGCGGGCACGGCCAGGTTGAGCACCGTGAGGTCCATGGCGTAGACCAGGCAGGGCAGGGCGATCATGGCCAGGCCCCACCACTCGCGGCGGGTGGCTTTGGCGGGCGTTGCAGAGGGGGAAGGAAGAGAGGAGTTCATGCCATCGCCCGAGGTGGGGTGCTCAGGCCGCTCAGGGTCATTCGATGTTCAGGATGCCGCCGACCGACTGCTCCAGCAGCTCGACCAGCTCGGGGTCCATGTACTTGTACTCGTCGGGGATGTCGAGCACGTGAACCGGCTTGTGGGCCAGCCAGCCGGTGAATTCGGCTGCGAGCCGCGACTTGTGTTTGTGCTCCATCACGAAGATCACGTCGGCCCACTGGATGTCGTCTGCCGAGACGGTGTGGCGGGCGTTGGGGCTGGTGCCGCCCGAGCGCACGTTGAGCCCCGGGTGCCGGCGCCAGACGCGCTCGGCGGTGGGGCTGCGCCACTGGTTGCGGCTGCAGACGAAGAGCACGTTGAGGCGGTCAGAAGGCATGCGCGCACTGTAGGGCATCGCTTCACCGGCCCCTCCGCCAGCGGCCCGGGTGGTCCCTGCCGCAGGGGTGTTGCAGGCGTAGATTGCAGCCCATGAAAACCGCTTACCTCTACCTCGGCGCCGCCATCGTGGCCGAGGTGATCGCCACCAGCCTGCTCAAGTCCTCCGAAGGTTTCACGCGATGGTGGCCGAGCGTGGCGACGGTGGTCGGTTACGCGGTGGCGTTTTACTGCCTGGCGCAGACGCTGGGCACGATCCCGACGGGCGTGGCCTACGCGATCTGGTCGGGCGTGGGCATCGTGCTGATCTCGCTGATCGGCTGGGTGGTGTTCAAGCAGACGCTGGACACGCCGGCCCTGCTGGGCATGGGGCTGATCGTGGCGGGCGTGCTGGTGATCAACCTGTTTTCTCGCTCGGTGGCGCACTGACGTTGGCGCCTACCAGCTCACTTCCCGGTCCGGCGTGGCGCTGATCTTGTGGATGGTCAGGTCGGCGCCGTCGTATTCTTCTTCCGGGCTCAGGCGCAGGCCCATGACCGCCCTGAGCGTGCCGTAGACCACCACGCCACCGAACAGCGCCCAGGCCACGCCCAGGGTGGTGCCCATCAGTTGCGCCGTGAAGCTCACACCGCCCAGACCGCCGAGCGCCTGCTGGCCGAAGAGCCCGGCCGCGAGGCCGCCCCAGGTGCCACACAGACCGTGCAGCGGCCAGACACCCAGCACATCGTCGATCTTCCAGCGGTTCTGCGTCAGCGTGAACATGCCCACGAACAACGCGCCCGCCACCGCACCCACCACCAGCGCGCCCAGCGGGTGCATCAGGTCGGAACCCGCGCACACGGCCACCAGTCCGGCCAGCGGGCCGTTGTGCACGAAGCCGGGGTCGTTCTTGCCGGCGATCAGCGCGGCCAGCGTGCCGCCGACCATGGCCATGAGCGAGTTGACCGCGACCAGGCCGGAGATCTTGTCCAGCGTCTGCGCGCTCATCACGTTGAAGCCGAACCAGCCCACGCAGAGGATCCACGCGCCCAGCGCGAGGAAGGGGATGCTCGATGGCGGGTGGGCCGACACACCGCCGTCCTTGCGGTAGCGGTTGGCGCGGGCGCCCAGGAAGATGACCGCGGGCAGCGCGATCCAGCCCCCCACCGCGTGCACCACCACGGAGCCTGCGAAGTCGTGGAAGGCGAAGCCGGTGGTGGCGGTGATCCAGGCCTGCACGCCGAAGTGGCCGTTCCAGGCGATGCCCTCAAAGAAGGGGTAGACCAGGCCGACGATGACGGCGGTGGCGATCAGCTGCGGCCAGAACTTGGCGCGCTCGGCGATGCCGCCGGAGATGATCGCGGGGATGGCGGCGGCGAAGGTGAGCAGGAAGAAGAACTTGACGAGCTCGTAGCCGTTTTTCTGCGCCAGCGTTTCGGCGCCCACGAAGAACGAGGCGCCGTAGGCCACGCCGTAGCCAACCACGAAGTAGGCGATGGTGGAGACCGAGAAGTCCACCAGGATCTTGACCAGGGCGTTGACCTGGTTCTTCTGGCGAACCGTGCCGAGTTCGAGGAAGGCGAACCCGGCGTGCATGGCCAGGACCATGATGCCGCCGAGCAGGATGAACAAGGCATCGGCGCCCTGTTTGAGTGCGTCCATGAGGGAATCTCCGTGCAGAAAGCTTGTTTTGGTGCGGTTTGAATGCCAAAACAGGGCCTGCATGGCGATTCGCACCAATCCATAGCAAGAACTGCACCAGCATGGATGCACGGGTGCCTTCTGGTGGTGCGATGGCGCGAAGCCGGTGCGGTGTGGGCGGCGTCGCGCGGTGGTCCGGCCGACCCCGAGCCGGGCGGGCTCAGGCCGACACGACAGCGCTGCCGGTGGGGAGCGTCACCGTCGGGATGGTGGTGGCGTCCTTGATCACCTGACGCTGCGGCAGGTAATGCAGCAGCACGTCGGTTTCCTTCTTGACCACGGCGTAGCACTCGCAGCTGAGGGCTTCGAGCTGGGGCCGGTCGAGGACCTTGATCAGACCGCGGGAGTACGAAATCACCCCGAGCTGCTGCAACTTCAGCGCCGCTTGCGTCACGCCCTCGCGGCGAACGCCGAGCATGTTGGCGATGAACTCCTGGGTCATCGTCAGGTGGTTGTTCGACAGGCGGTCCATCGACAGCAACAGCCAGCGGCAGAGTTGCTGGTCGATGGCGTGGTGGCGGTTGCACACGGCGGTCTGGGCAACCTGCGTGATCAGTGCCTGCGTGTAGCGCAGCATCAGCACCAGCAGCTCGCCGTGGCGCTTGAATTCTTCCTTGACCCGCGACCGGGGCAGGCGGTAGGCATGACCGGCGCTCTGCACCACCGAACGGCTGGGCGTGCTCTCGCCGCCCATGAACAGCGTGATGCCCAGCAGGCCTTCATTGCCCACCACGAGGATCGCGGTGGACGCACCGTTTTCCATCACGTACTGCAGCGAGACGATGGCGTCGGTGGGAAAGTAGACGTGGCGCATGGGGCGCCCCGATTCGTACATGAGCGCCCGCAGCGGCAGCGCCACCAGTTCCAGGTAGGGAAACAGCCGGTCTTGCACCTCGGGTGACAAGGCGGCCAGCAGGTGGTTCTGGCGGGGATGAGGCGGGGGCTTGGGGGACATGCGGATGCTCTGGTGGCTGGACTTGGGGTGACAACCCCCCAATGGGCACCCAGCTTACCGCGCCGGCCGCGCAGGGGCTTCGGGGTGGCGTGCCGACGTTGAAGACGATGGGGGCATCACCGTTTGCCGGCGATGCGAGGGGCGTTCAGCTGCAGCTGACGCTGCCGCAGCCACTCATGGTGGCGGGCTTGACGCGGTCCGGGTCGGCCAGGGTTTCGGTGCGGCTGTCGAAGCCCACGTCCTTCATGTGCAGGGCCAGGCCGGCGTCCATGCTGGCGGCGTGCTGCGGGAACCATTCGACGAGGGCCTCGGCCAGGCGGTTGATGATCTCGGTGTCGCCCTGCTGAAAGTGGTCGACCACGGCGTTGAGGGTTTCCAGGATCGTGGCGTGGTGCGAGGCGTGGCAGTTGTCGGCCGAGAAGCCGGTGGCCAGCATCCAGCGCTCTTCCTGCGCGAAGTGCTCGACCGTGTGCGCCACGAACTCGCGGTAGAGCGGCAGTTGCTCAGCAGGCGGCGTGGCCAGCAGCCGGTTGAGCATGTCCACGAACTCTTCGTGGGTGTCGTCCATGCGGTCATCGCCGGTGCGCAGCTGGGGGTTCCAGGTCAGGCCGGTGGCGGCCGAGATCGGGGCTTCTGGGGTGGCGGTGGTGTCCATGGGTCGAGACTGTATCGGTTTCGGGATGGTCGGCGCTTGATGGAGGTCAAGCGGGGGGGGGGCGGCCACCGGGGCTCAGGACTATCATGCCGGCTCAACAACACTGTCTGGAGGACGAGATGAATTTTGTCGACGCGGTCAAGACCTGTTTCAGCAAATACGTGGGCTTCGAGGGGCGCGCCACGCGTTCGGAATACTGGTGGTGGGTGCTGTTTGTGTTTGCGGTGGCCATCGTCATGGGCGTGCTCAGGCTGGGCACGATCGGCAACCTGTTCTCGCTGGCCACGCTGCTGCCCTCGATCGCCGTGGGCGCCCGCCGCCTGCACGACATCGGCAAGAGCGGCTGGTGGCAGCTGATTGCCCTGATCCCGCTGATCGGCTGGCTGGTGCTGATTTACTGGGCCGTGCAGCCCAGCGAAGGCGACAACGCTTTTGGCCCCACGCCCGCCCGGTAAGGGGCAGGCGCACCGGGTTCAGGCCGCCGGTGTGTCCATCATCTTCTGCACCGCGGCCTGAATTTCAGGCGAGGCCAGGGCCTGTTCCAGTCGTGCCAGGGCCGGGTGGGCCAGGGCGGTCCGCAGGTGGTGCGTGTCCACACCGGTGTCCTGCTTCACGTCATAGCCTTCCAGCGTGCCCTGCTGGCTCAGCGCCAGGCGCTCGCCCAACCGGGCGCAGAGGTAGCCGAGCGCCATGCGGGGTGCACGCTCCGGATCGGTGGTCATGTACGACGTCACCAGCTGTTGGCTCACGCAGCTGACGTCGCTGATCAGGCTGGCAGGCAACTCCCAGTTTTTCATCAACAGACAGCCAATTTCGCTCGAGTTCAGGCCCAGCACCTTCTGCTCCAGCCCGGCGCGCACCAGGCGGCCGTGAGACAGCCATGACTTCAGCGCCGAAGCCGGGAACAGCGAGGCGGTGGCAAGTTGTCCCACGAAACTGAGCACCACCTGGGTGGACAGCGCGCCCTGGTCGGGCAGGTTGAGTGCCTTGCTGAGTCGGACACACAGCTCGCTCGCGATGGCGCTGGCGCGCCAGATGGCGTCGAAGCTGCTCTGCGCTTCGGCCTGCTTGGGCTTGAAGGACTCTTCCAGCATGTATTGCAGACAGATGCCGCGCACGGAGTTCATGCCCAGGAAGGTCACCGACTGACCGATGCTGGTGACGGGCGTGCGCAGCCCGTAGAACGGTGCATTGACGGTGGAGAGCACCTTTCCGGCGATCAAGGGCTCGCCCATGACGAGGTCACCCAGTTCGGCGGAGCTGGCGCGCGCGACAAAATCGGGCGACAGCAACTTCTGCATCGAACGAGGAGGGCGGGGGATGTTGCGCACGCTCTCCAGCAAAGCGTCTTTGCGCGCGGGGTCGAGGTCCTGTTCTGTCAGCCATCGAAACCCCGACAACTCGGCGGGAATCGGCTCTGCCTGAACCGTCTCGGTGGACGCAGCGGCGGGTACCGCACTGGCGGATGGAGCAGACGGTGTGCTGGGCCGTCGGACGTTGGCAGGCTTCTCTATGGCAGTTTTCGCGGGTTGCTGACGGAATAGCGAGAGAAAAGCCAAAAGAGACCTCCATTTCAGTTTTTGGACCCACGGGCCATGGATCAACCTGAGATGGAATCGGCGTTTTTCGCCCGGTCTTGAGGACTGTGTGAGGTGTTGACCTGCTCCCAGACGGTGACCAGCACCAGGTGCTTTATGCCAGGCGGGCGCGGTGGCGCGCGATCTGCGTCAGCACCTGGGCCGGCGCGGTGCCACCCAGGGTGTTGCGGGCGTTGAGGCTGCCGCGCAGGCTCAGGCACTCGTAGACGTCTTTCTCAATGCTGGCGTTGAAGCCTTGCAGCACCGTGAGCGGCAGTTCGGACAGGTCGCAGGCGTGGCTGGTGGCGGCCTTCACGGCGTGGGCCACGGTTTCGTGGGCGTCGCGGAAGGGCAGGCCTTTTTTCACCAAGTAGTCGGCCAGGTCGGTGGCGGTGGCGTAGCCCTTCTTGGCGGCCTCTTCCATGGCCACGGCGTTGACGGTGATGCCACCTTCCTTGGCGCCGGTGGCCGGGTTGAGCTGGCCGCCCACCATCTCGGCAAAGATGCGCAGCGTGTCTTTCAAGGTGTCCACGGTGTCGAACAGCGGCTCCTTGTCTTCCTGGTTGTCTTTGTTGTAGGCCAGGGGCTGGCCCTTCATGAGCGTGATCAGGCCCATGAGGTGGCCGACCACGCGGCCGGTCTTGCCACGGGCGAGTTCGGGCACGTCGGGGTTTTTCTTCTGCGGCATGATCGAACTGCCGGTGGTGAAGCGGTCGGCGATTTTCACGAAGCCGAAGTTCTGGCTCATCCACAGAATCAGCTCTTCGCTGAAGCGGCTGATGTGCACCATGCACAACGAGGCGGCGGCGGTGAATTCGATCGCGAAGTCGCGGTCGCTCACGCCGTCCAGGCTGTTCTGGCAGACCTGTGCCACGCCCTGGTCGTCCACCATGCCCAGGCTCACGGCCACGCGCTCGCGGTCCAGCGGGTAGGTGGTGCCGGCGAGGGCTGCGCTGCCCAGCGGCAGGCGGTTGGTGCGGCGGCGCACGTCGGCCAAACGCTCGGCGTCGCGCGCGAACATCTCCACATAGGCCAGCAGGTGGTGGGCAAAGCTCACCGGCTGCGCCACCTGCAGATGGGTGAAGCCCGGCAGGATCACTTCCACGTTCTTTTCGGCCACGTCCACCAGCGCCGTCTGCAGCTCCACCAGCAGATTGGTGATCAGGTCGATCTCGCCGCGCAGCCACAGGCGCACGTCGGTGGCGACCTGGTCGTTGCGGCTGCGGCCGGTGTGCAGGCGCTTGCCGGCGTCGCCCACCAGCTGGGTCAGGCGCGCCTCGATGTTCAGGTGCACGTCTTCGAGGTCGAGCTTCCATTCGAAGCTGCCGGCCTCGATTTCCGAGCGGATCTGCGCCATGCCGCGCTGGATGTCGGCCAGGTCCTGCGCGCCGATGATCTTCTGCGCAGACAGCATCTCGGCGTGGGCCAGGCTGCCGGTGATGTCGGCCAGCCAGAGGCGTTTGTCAAAGAAGACGCTGGCGGTGTAGCGCTTGACCAGGTCGCTCATGGGCTCCGAGAACAGGGCGGACCAGGCTTCGGATTTTTTGTCGAATTGGTTGGTGGACATGATGGTGCCAGCGGCGGGGTGGGGTATCGGAGGGGAGCGCCAGGCGCCGGGCCAGGCGGGCCTGGCTGCTCAAACGGGACGCTGTTGCCCCAAACGGGCGGTCGCGGCCTATAGTGCGAGCGTTATGCGCGACTCCCGAATTTTATCGACCTTCCAGGACCTGAGCTCGGCGACGGGTGCCTTGCCGCTCTCGCAGATGCCCGAGCACCAGCGCGCGGAAGCGCTGATCTTTGACACCTGCCAGGTCGGTGTGGTGTTGCGCGCGGTGATGCTGGTGCAGGCGGTGGCCTGGGTGGCGGCCTTGTATGGCGCACACGGCTGGTGGGAATGGGTGACCCAGGTGGCCCTGTTCACGGCGGCGACCTTGCCCTCGGTGCTGATCTGGCTGCTGGCGGTGTGTGCCCTCAAACGCCCGCTCGCCCGCCTGCCGATGCCGGCGCAATGGACCCTGGGCATCCTGCTGGGCGCTGCGGCGGCGATCTATGGCTGTGGCCTGCTGGCCTGGACCGGGCTGGTGGACCCGGCGCCCTGGCTGGCCAGTGCCGCGTCGGGCGCGCTGGTGGCGGCGGTGCTGGTGGCCGCCCTGATATGGCGCGCCCGGGCGCGGGCCCCGGCCGGCACGACCGCGCGGCTCGCCGAGCTGCAGGCGCGCATACGCCCTCACTTTCTGTTCAACACGCTCAACAGTGCCATCGCGCTGGTGCGCGCCGAGCCGGCCAAGGCCGAGGCGCTGCTCGAAGACCTGAGCGAGCTGTTCCGCCACGCCCTGGCCGACGCGCAGGAGGCGGTGCCGCTGTGGCAGGAGCTGGAGCTGGCCGAGCACTACCTTGCCATCGAGCAGGTGCGTTTTGGGGACCGGCTGCGGCTGGAGTGGAGCCTGGATGAAAAGGCGTCCAAGGCGCTGCTGCCACCGCTGATCCTGCAACCCCTGGTCGAGAATGCGGTGAAGCACGGTGTGGAGCCGAGCCCGACCGGCGCGGTGGTGCGCATCAGCACGCAGCTCCGGGGTTCGACGGTCGTGATCAAGGTGACCAACACCGTGCCCTCGGGCAGTGGTTCGCGCGGCCACGGCCTGGCGCTGGACAATGTGCGCCAGCGGCTGACGCTGTTGCACGATGTCGAAGGCCGGTTCCAGAGTGCGCTGGTGAACGGCGTTTTTCAGGTGCGTCTTGAAATCCCGCTATAAGCCTGTCTGTACGGGCGGCATCAACGGAGCGTGACATGGCATTGAAGGTACTGATCGTTGACGACGAGGCGCTGGCCAGGTCCCGCCTGTGCACGCTGCTGGGCGATTGCACCGACCCCCACGCCGAGGTGGTGGGTGAAGCGGGCAACGCGGTGCAGGCGATGGAGCAGCTCCAGCGCATGCCATGCGATCTGGTCCTGCTCGACATCCACATGCCCGGAGTGGACGGCATTGCGCTGGCGGCCAACATCCAGCAGATGCCCGCGCCACCGAAGGTGGTGTTTGTGACGGCACACGCCGAGCACGCGGTGCATGCCTTCGACCTGGAAGCGGTGGACTACCTGACCAAGCCGGTGCGTCTGGAGCGGTTGCAGCTGGCGTTGCAGAAGGTGCAGCGCCAGCGCAGCGCCGGCGAGGTGGCGGAGGCGGCCGGCGGGGCAGAGAGCCTGCTGATCCAGGAGCGGGGGCGCAGTGAGCGGGTGGCGCTGGCCGATGTGATCTACCTCAAGGCCGAGCTGAAGTACATCACCGTGCGCACGGCCGAGAAGGAGCACATCTTTGATGGCGCGTTGAGCGATCTGGAACAGAAGTTTGCGCACCTCTTTGTGCGTGTGCATCGCAACGCATTGGTGGCCCGGCGGCGGGTACGGGCGGTGGAGAAGCACAACGACCCGGTCGAGGGCGAGGGCTGGACGGTGCGGCTGGATGGGGTGGACGAGCGGCTGGCTGTGTCGCGTCGTCAGCTCGCCGCCGTTCGCGAAGCGCTGGTGAGCTGACGCTTCTTCTTTGTCGTGGCTCTGTAGGCTTTTCTCCGGCTGCTGCGGTCTTCGGCGACCGGGGTGACCGGCTCCGCTCATGTCCCCCGACGGCCTGCGGCCGTCTCCTCCTTGACTTCGCTGCGCCGGTCACCCCGATCACCGAAGACCTCTTGGCGCGCCAGTCGGAGAGCAGACAAACCATGCCCCTGGTTGCTGAGGCCTTGGCGTTCTGCAAAGCGAAGTAAAGGAGGAGACGGCCGAAGGCCGTCGGGGGACATGAGCGGCGCAGAGCGCCAAGGCCTCAGCAGCCCGCGAGGTGCATGAAGGCCATCAGACCTCAGCCGCCTCGATGAGAAACCGGACCCGCCGCTGACCCTGCCACTCATCCGCATCGAGCCGGAAGGCCAGCTTCACCCGCTCAGGCAAAGGCTCGGTGTGGCCGAACCAGATGCCGTCCACCGGGTCACCCTGGTGCTTCATCTTGAGCGCGAGGTGCTTCTCTCCCACCAGCCGCTGCGACACGATTTGCAGCTCCTCGCAGAACACCGGCGGCGCAAACCCCTGACCCCACACCTCGTGGTGCAGCGTGTCCACCAGGTCGGTGCGGCGGTACTGCTTGTCCAGCGCGCCGTCGGCCTCCATGCGGCGCTGCAGCGTGGCGGCGTCCAGCCATTCGTGGGCCACCTGCTGCAGCGCGGCCTCGAAGATGTCCAGGTGCTCTTCGTCGATGGTGCAGCCCGCCGCCATCGCGTGGCCACCGAAGCGCAACAACACGCCCGGGTGGCGCTTCGCCACGAGGTCCAGCGCGTCGCGCAAATGGAACCCGGGAATGGAGCGGCCCGAGCCCTTGAGCTCGTTTTCCTTGCCCTCGGCGCCGCTGGCGGCGAACACGAAGGTGGGGCGGTGCATCTTGTCTTTCAGGCGCGACGCCACGATGCCGACCACGCCTTCGTGGAAATCCGGGTCGAACACGATCAGCGCCGGCGGCGGCTCTTCGGATTCGTCGAACATCTCTTCGGCCAGCAACAGGGCCTGATCGCGCATCTCGCCCTCGATGGCCTTGCGCTCGCGGTTGATGCCGTCGAGCGTGCGCGCGAGCTCGTCGGCGCGCAGGCCGTCGTCGGTGGTCAGGCACTCAATGCCCAGCGTCATGTCGGCCAGGCGGCCGGCGGCGTTCAGGCGCGGGCCGAGGGCGAACCCGAAGTCGAAACTGGTGGCCTTGGCCGGCTGGCGCGATGCGACGTTGAACAGCGCCGTCATGCCCGGCGGCATGGCGCCGGCGCGCACGCGCTTGAGCCCCTGCGCCACGAGGCGGCGGTTGTTGGCGTCGAGCTTGACCACGTCGGCGACCGTGCCCAAGGCGACCAGGGGCAGCAGCGCATCGATCTTCGGCTGTGTCTTGGCATCGAACACACCCCGCTCGCGCAGCTCCGCGCGCAAGGCGAGCAACACATAGAACATCACGCCCACGCCCGCAATCGCCTTGCTCTCGAAGTCGCAGCCCGGCTGGTTGGGGTTGACGATCACGCAGTCGGCGGGCACCACGACCTCGCCGCCCTTCAGCGCCGGCAGGTGGTGGTCGGTCACGATGACCTGCAGGCCCAGCTCGCGCGCGGCACGCACGCCGTCGAGGCTGGCGATGCCGTTGTCCACGGTGACCAGCACATCAGCCCCCTGCGCCTTCACGCGTTTGGCGATGGCGGGTGTGAGGCCGTAGCCGTCGGTCACGCGGTCTGGCACCAGGTAGTTCATGCGGTCAAAGCCCATGGGCGCACCCAGCAGGCGCAGGCCGCGCAGGCCGACCGCGCAGGCGGTGGCGCCGTCGCAGTCGTAGTCGGCCACGATGCAGATGGCTTTTTTCGCGGCCATGGCGTCGGCCAGCGCGCGCGCGGCCTCCGCCGCGCCTTTCATGGAGGCGGGCGGCAACAGCAGCGAGAGCGCGTCGTCGAGCTGCTCCTTGGTGGTGATGCCGCGCGCGGCGAACAGGCGCGCCAGCAGCGGGTGCACGCCGCCTTGCTCCAGCGCCCAGGCGGCACGGGGGGGGACATCGCGGGTGATGATCTTCATAGGTCTTTCAGGGTCTGGCTGGCCGGCGCGCGGCCGAGCAGGTGTTTGAACGGGCGGGTCAGGCGCGCGAAGGCGCTGACGGGCTGGGTGGTCCAGGTGCGGGCGTGGCGCTCGCCGCAAAGCGTGAGGGTGACGCGGTCGCCGCGCTGAGCTGCGGCCAGCAGAGCGGCGATCTCGTTCGCGTCCAGGGCTTGCCAGGCGGCCTGCCAGCCCGCCCAGTCGGCCTGCAGGGCGGCCTGGCGCAGGCCCTCGGGCATGGTGGGTGGTTCGCGCAGCGCGGGCACGCTGTCGAGCGCGCCCGCACCGTGCACCCAGAAACCGTTGACCGGCAGCAGGCCGCGGGCGGTGCGCGCGTCGTGCACCGGGTGGGTGTAGAAGAGCATCTGCGCTTCGCTCTGCAGGCGCTTGAGCAGTTGTGCGCCGGCCGGGTTGGCGGGGCTCTCGGTCATCCAGGCGTCCACCTGGCGCCCGCTCACGCGGTCCAGGCTGGCGCAGGCAACGCCACGCAGTGGTTCGCCGCTGGCGTGCCACTGGGTGGCGCTGTCAAAACGCAGGGTGATGCCGTCCTCGGCGCAGAACGGCGCGAGCGCGTTCAGCAGCGCGCGCGATTCGGCCTCGGGCAGGTCGAGTTGCGAGCCGGGCAGCAGTTGCACCATCTCCATGCCCACCTGAAAGTGGCAGGGGCTGAACCAGGCCTGCGGCACCGTGGGGGCATCGCTCTGCGCCGCCACCCAGGGAATGCGGCCGTCGCCGGCCACCGGCAGGCCCAGCGCCCGCGCCAGGGCCCGCTCGTGCGGCGGGCTCAGGGCCTCGTCTTCGCCCCGGTCGGGCGCCTGTTCGGTCAGCAGGGCCAGCAGTTCGGTCAGCCGGGGCAGCGGCAACCCGGGCAGCAGGGCCTGGCATTCGGGGGCACCGGCGGCGGCAAAGGGAACCAGCAGGTGGCGGGACGACTCGGGAACCAGGGGCGGGGCAGGCATGACGCGATTGTCGGGGATGCCACAATCGCCGCTGGAATCCATTCATGCAAACCCCCTACGAACTCATCCTCGGCTGGCGCTACACCCGCGCCGGCCGCGCCACCCGGCGCAACGGCTTCATCTCCTTCATCTCGGGCGTGTCCATGTTGGGCATCGCGCTTGGCGTGGCCGCGCTCATCGTCGTGTTGTCGGTGATGAACGGTTTCCAGAAAGAGGTGCGCGACCGCATGCTGGGCGTGCTCTCCCACATCGAACTGTTTGAACCCGGAGGCCAGGCGATTCCGAACCTGGAGTCGGTGCTCGCCACCGTGCGCAAGAACCCCGAGGTCGTGGGCGCCGCGCCGTTCGTGGGCGCGCAGGCGCTGCTGGCGCGTGGCGAAGACATGAAGGGCGCGCTGGTGCGCGGCATCGACCCGGCGCTGGAGCCGCAGGTCACCGACCTCGCCAAGGACCTCTCGCAGACCGTGCTGCCGCGCCTGGTGCCCGGCGAGTTCGGGATCATCCTGGGCGGTGAACTCGCGCGCAGCCTGGGTGTGGGCACCGGCGACACCGTGACCCTGATCGCGCCCAGCGGGCAGGTGACCCCGGCCGGTGTGGTGCCGCGCATCCGCCAGATGTCGGTGGTGGGCACCTTTGATTCGGGCCACTACGAGTACGACTCTGCGCTGGCCCTGCTGCACCAGGACGACGCGGCGCGCATCTTCCGCGTGGAAGGGCCGACAGGCGTGCGCATCAAGATCCGCGACCTGCACCAGGCGCGCGAGGTCGCCATCGAGCTGGCCAGCCAGCTCGACCCGGGGCTGCTGGTGCGCGACTGGACGCGCCAGAACCGCACCTGGTTCGCGGCGGTGCAGCTCGAAAAACGCATGATGTTCATCATCCTCACCCTGATCGTGGCGGTGGCGGCGTTCAACCTCGTGTCCACGCTGGTGATGACCGTGACCGACAAGCGCGCCGACATCGCCATCCTGCGCACGCTGGGCGCGAGCCCGAAAAGCATCATGGGCATCTTCATGGTGCAGGGCGCCATGGTGGGCGTGATCGGCACCGGGCTGGGCCTGCTGCTGGGCCTGGGCATCGCCTTCAACATCGACACCATCGTGCCCGCGCTGGAGCGCGCGCTGGGCGCGAGCTTCCTGCCGCAGGACATCTACCTGATCAGCCGCATGCCCAGCGACCCGCAGCGCAGCGACATCATGCCGATCGCGGTGATCTCGCTGGTGCTGGCCTTTCTGGCCACGATCTACCCGAGCTGGCGCGCGAGCCGCGTGAACCCTGCGGAAGCACTGCGCTATGAGTGACATCAATAATCCCGTTCGTCCTGAGCCTGTCGAAGGACTCTCCAACACGGTGGCCAAGGCTTCGACAGGCTCAGCCCGAACGGATGTGGTTTTGAGCGCAAACAGCCTGACCAAACGTTTCACCGAAGGCCGGCTCGACGTGACCGTTCTGAAAGGCGTGGACCTCACCGTGCGCGCGGGCGAGACCATCGCCATCGTCGGCGCCTCGGGCTCGGGCAAGAGCACGCTGCTGCACCTGTTGGGTGGGCTGGACGCGCCCACCTCGGGCAGCGTCACGCTGATGGGCCAGCCCCTGGCCGGCCTGAGCGCCGCGCAGCAGGGCGAGCTCCGTAACAAACACCTGGGCTTTGTTTACCAGTTCCACCATTTGTTGCCCGAGTTCAGCGCGCGCGACAACGTGGCCATGCCGCTGTGGATCCGGCGGCAGCCGCGCGGCGAGGCCGGCGCCCAGGCGGCGAAAGTGCTCGCCAAGGTGGGCCTGTCCGAACGGCTGCAGCACCGGCCCGCCGAGCTGTCGGGCGGCGAGCGCCAGCGCGTGGCGATCGCGCGGGCGCTGGTGGCGAACCCGGCCTGCGTGCTGGCGGACGAACCCACCGGCAACCTCGACCGCGCGACCGCCGACGGCGTGTTCGAGTTGATGCTGCAACTGGCCCGCGATCAGGGCACGGCGTTCATCGTAGTCACCCACGACGAAACCCTGGCCGCGCGCTGCGGCCGGGTGCTGCGGCTCACGGCCGGGGTGCTGACCGGCTGAAGCGCAGCGGCTGGTCCATGCCCTCGACGTGGATCAGCAGCGCGCCGTCTTTCACCTCGTAGCGCTGCGCCTTCTGCAGCGCGCCCAGGTAGCGCGATTCTTGCTCGCTGGATGGTGAAAAACAGACGGTCTCGCTTCTTGACATCGGGCCCAGAATTACTCTGTAGGTTTTGGCGATTTCGCATCGGTCTAAGGCGACAGGTGCTGAAACGCTGCTGCATGGACCTGCTCCCGTCATTCGGCCAGCATCAATCAGTTCAAGCGAAGGTTCCTGATTGGGCGCCGATGCCTCAGTTTGAGAAACAAGTCTTGCACGACCGGTGACACCAGCTTTCGCGGGAACGAAGACAAGCGACAGCTCGGTATTTGCCGACAATGCCTCCACTCCGATGTGTGTTGCACGCCATTGCGTTCCCCACATCACCGTCGGTTCGTGGCAGTGGTCGCCACTTCGGCTGGCGCAACCTGAAATCCACACGCTCAGCGCGCAGACGGCAATCCCCGTCATAGTGCTCATCTGGTTCCGCGCTCTCACTTTCACGGTGTCTTTCTGATGAAGCGCAGCGGCTGGTCCATGCCCTCGACGTGGATCAGCAGCGAGCCGTCTTTCACCTCGTAGCGCTGCGCCTTCTGCAGCGCACCCAGGTAGCGCATTTCCTGCTGGCTGGCGCCGCCCATGCAGGCCATCTTGGTCGCGGCGAGCGGGCCGAAGCGGATGCGGTCGCGGTGAATCTCCACCGTGCCGAAGAAGCGGTTGCACGAGCCGTGACCGGCCGCCTGACCGGGTTGCGGGAAGGCGAGCGTGGCGGCCGGTTGCGCCATGGCCGCCTGGCCGCCCAGTTCGAGCAACCGCCATTCGCTGCCCCAGAGTGGCACCGGTGTGGACGGGGCTGTGCCGCTGGCCGCGCAACCGGCCAGCGCGGCGATCAGCGGAATGCAAAAGGCAAAGCGGAAGCGGGGCAGGTGCAGCGACATGAAACATCCTCCTGAGTGGTGTGCATCCCGCGCCAACAGCGGCACGGGCACAATGAACGAAGGAGTTATACCCCTGATGTGGATCGACACCCATTGCCATCTGGACGCCCCCTCATTCGGCCCCGACCACGAGGGTGCGGTGACCGCGCGTGCGCTGGCTGCCGAGAGGGGTGTCGGGCTCTGCGTCATCCCGGCGGTCGAGCGCAGCAACCTCGACACGGTGCGCCGGCTCGCGCACCGGCTGGGTGACGCCTACGCGCTGGGCATCCACCCGCTGTACGTGCCCCAGGCGGACGATGCCGATCTGACTCATCTCGACGCCGCGCTCACCGAACACCGCGACGATCCCAGGCTGGTGGCGGTGGGCGAGATCGGGCTGGACTTCTTCGTGCCCGCGCTGTGCGAACCCGCGATGCGCGAACGCCAGATCCGCTTCTACCGTGCGCAACTGCGGCTCGCACGCAAGCACGGCTTGCCCGTGATCGTGCACGTGCGGCGCAGCGCCGACGTGCTGCTCAAACACCTTCGCGAGCTGCCCACGGGCGGCGGCATCGCCCACGCCTACAACGGCAGCGCGGCGCAGGCCAAGGCTTTCATCGACCTGGGTTTCAAACTCGGGTTCGGGGGCGCCGCGACCTTCGAGCCGGCGCTGAAGTTGCGTGCCCTGGCGGCCGAGCTGCCGCTGGATGCGCTGGTGCTGGAGACCGACGCGCCCGACATTCCGCCCCACTGGCTCTACGCCACCGCCGCCGAGCGTGCGGCGGGCAAACCACAGGGCGTGAACACGCCGGCCGAGCTGCCGCGCATCGGCGCGGTGATCGCGGGTCTGCGTGGGCTGTCGCCAGAGGCCCTGGCGCAGGCGAGCACCGCCAACGCGATGGCCGCGCTGCCCCGGCTGGCGGCACTGGCGCCCGTGCAGCGATGAGCCGCCTGGAAGGTTTGCCGCCGGTGCTGGACGCGCGCACGCGCCTGCTGGTGCTGGGCAGCTTTCCGGGGGTGGCGTCGTTGCGTGCGCAGCAGTATTACGGCCACCCGCAGAACCAGTTCTGGAAAATCCTGGGGGCCTTGTGGGGCATGGACTTGAAGGTGTTGCCGTATGAGGCGCGCGTCGCGGCTCTGCTGGCGCATGGTCTGGGGGTGTGGGACGTGTACGGGGCTTGCGAGCGCGAGGGCAGCCTGGACGCGGACATCCGCCACGCGGAGCTCAACGATTTCGCGTGGGTGCAGCGGCAGTGCCCGCTGCTGGAGGGCATAGCCCACAACGGGGGTGAGAGCTACCGGCATTCGAAGCACACCTCGTCGCTCGGGGTGCCTGTTTACAAACTGCCTTCGACGAGTCCGGCCAATGCGGGTTGGTCGTTTGAGCGAAAGCTGGCGGCCTGGGCTGAGGTGTTGCGTTTGCACGCTGTTGCTTTGTAGCTTCGCCTGGCATCTGCCTCGCGGGATCGCTGGGGCGGTGCGTTCTGCGCCGCTCGTGTCCCCCGGACCGGGCTTCGCCCGGTCCTCCTCCTTTTACCTCGCTCTGCAGAGCGCACCGCCCCAGCGATCCGGGACAGTGTTGGCGCTCCAAGGTTGGCGCGCCACGACCTTTGCTGGAGGTTGGTGATCGGTCGCCGACGCAGCGAAATAAAGGAGGAGGGCCGGAACGGCCCGGGGGACATTCGCGGAGTCGGCCGCCGGTCGCCAACCTCCCCGCGAGGTGCTAGCCCAAAAACAGCAGCACAAAAGAAAAGCCGCCCGGCGCGAACACACGGCGGCTTCAATTCAAACCGAGCAGGAAGCTCAGCCCACAGTGCGGTGTGCCATCGGCGTCTCAGGCGTCGGGTAGCCAGCCGCCCCAAAGGTCGACACGATGGCCTTGTGGGTGTCGAAGTAGACCTGCCAGTAGTGGTCGGTGTGGGTGTAGGGGCGCACGCACAGCAACGGGCCTTCGGGTGTGAACTGCAGGATCTCGATGTCCGGCGCGGGCGTGTCCTTCACGTTCGGGATCGCGGCGATCACCGGGCGCAGGCGGGCGATGGCGTCCAGCACGTCCACGCTGTTGGCCACCTTCGCCACGCAGTCCACGCGGCGAAACGGCTCGGCGCTGAAGTTCTGCACGTTGTCCGCAAACACCTTGTTGTTGCCCACCACGGTCAGCACGTTGTCGGGCGTCAGCACCGTGGTGGCGAACAGGCCGAGTTCCTTCACCGTGCCCAGCGTGCCGCCGGCGTTGATGAAGTCGCCCACCTTGTAGGGCCGCAGCACCTGCAAAAACAGACCCGCCGCAAAGTTGCCCAGCATGCCGCTCCAGGCCGCACCGATGGCCAGGCCCGCACCGGCCAGCAGGGCGGCAAACGACGTGGTCTTGATGCCGAAAATGTCCAGGATCGCCAACACCAGGACCAGCGTCAGCAGCACCGAAATGATGGACTTCAGGTAGTGCGTGAGCGTGGCGTCGATCTTCTTGCCTTTTTCCAGCGCCCGGCCGATCAGGCGCACGGCGATACCGATCAACCAGCGGCCGATGATCCAGGCGGCGATGGCGCCCACGATCTTGAGCGCGAAGTCCGCACCCTGTGTGGAGAGAAAATTCCAGACAACTTCCATGTTCATAATGATTCCTTTCGCAGAACAAACCGTCCCGATGACATATTCCTTTCCCGCCACCCGCTCAGCTGCTCTGGCTGGCGACGCGTCCACCGTTTGTGTGGTTTTTCTTCCAGCGGTGTTGTTTTCGGGGTCGGGGGTGGGCGCATGAAGGCGGGTGCCAACGCCACGGCACGGGCCCGCAAAGAGACGCAGACCCTGCCCGAGGTCACGCTGTCGGAAGACGGCGAGGTGCGCTTCCTGCACTTGGGTACCGAGTGGATCCAGGGCTCGATGATCATTGCCGACCCATTTGCCATCGAGCTGGACTACGTTCAGCGCATGATGGCCTGGCTGCTGTTCGTGGAGCCCGATTCGGTGGGCAAGCGCAAGGCCATGCAGCTCGGCCTGGGTTCGGCGGCGTTGACCAAGTTTCACTTCAAGAAGCTGCGCATGCACACGACGGCGGTCGAGATCAACCCGCAGGTGCTGGCCGCCTGCCAGGGCTGGTTCAAGCTGCCGCCCGATGGCCCGCGCCTGCGCGTGGTGCTGGCCGACGCGGGGCAGGAAATCCGCCAGGCTGAACACACTGGCACCATCGACGCGCTGCAGGTCGATCTGTACGACCACGAGGCCGCCGCGCCCGTGCTCGACAGCCCGGACTTCTACGCCGACTGCCGCTCGGTGCTGACCGACGACGGCGCCATGACGGTCAACCTGTTCGGCCGTGACGCCAGTTACGAGCGTTCGGTGCAGAGCATCTGCGCGGCCTTTGGCGATGACGCGGTGTGGGCGTTCAAGCCCACGCGCGAAGGCAACTCCATCGTGCTGGCGCAGCGCACGGCCAACCGGCCCACGCGCATGCAGCTGCTCGCGCGCGCCGAAGAGATCCAGTCGCGCTGGGGCCTGCCCGCGGTCAAGTGGTTGCGCATCTTCAAACCGGTCCAGTGAGATTCGAATGAAAACTTCCTCGAAAGCCGCACCGATCCACCCCGCCGACATCGGCCCGCTCGACTGGCGCAACCTGGTGAAGTGGCTGCGCGAGGACGGCGTGATTTCCGCCGACGAGGCCGCCCGCACCGTGGCGCGTTGCGCCTCGGCGCACAGCGCGCAGCACCCGCTGCAGCGGCTCGCGGTGGTGGGCATGGCGCGGGAGAGCGATGGGCATGTGCTCGACATCGAAACGCTGACGCAGTGGCTCGCGGAGCGCAGCGGCCTGGCCTACTTTCGCATCGACCCGCTCAAGGTGGACGTGGGCAAGGTGGCCGACGTGATGAGTGCGGCCTACGCCGAGCGCCACAAGGTGCTGCCGGTGCAGGTCGCGGTGGCCGAGGTGGTGGTGGCCACGGCCGAGCCCTTTGTGCGCGACTGGGTGCCCGAGGTCGAGCGCCAGACACGCAAGAGCGTGCGACTGGTGGTGGCGAGCCCGATGGACGTGGCGCGCTACACGGCCGAGTTCTTTTCGCTCGCCCGGTCGGTGCGCAACGCCAGCAAGCTGGGTGGTCAGGCCGGTTTCGGCAGCTTCGAACAGCTGGTGGAACTGGGCCGGAGCAACAAGCAGCTCGACGCCAACGACCAGGGCGTGGTGCAGGTGGTGGACTGGCTCTGGCAGTACGCTTTCGACCAGCGCGCCAGCGACATCCACCTGGAGCCGCGGCGCGAGCAGGGCGTGATCCGCTTCCGCATCGACGGTGTGCTGCACCCGGTGTACCAGATGCCGATGGGCGTGATGAACGCGATGATCGCGCGCATCAAGCTGCTGGGTCGCATGGACGTGGTGGAGAAGCGCCGACCGCAGGACGGCCGCATCAAGACCGTGCGCCCCGGCCTCGGCGCCACGCGCGGCGACGAGGTGGAGATGCGCCTGTCCACCCTGCCCACCGCCTTCGGCGAAAAGCTGGTGATGCGCATCTTCGACCCCGAGGCGACGGTGAAAGACCTGAGCGCGCTGGGCTTCGCGCCCCACGACGCGTTGCGCTGGGAGGGACTGACCAAACGCCCGCACGGCATCATCCTCGTTACCGGCCCCACCGGCTCGGGCAAGACCACCACGCTCTACGCCACGCTCAAGCGCCTGGCGACCGAAGAGGTGAACGTGAGCACGGTGGAGGACCCGATCGAGATGATCGAACCCGCCTTCAACCAGACCCAGGTGCAGCCGCACCTCGACCTCGACTTCGCTCAGGGTCTGCGCGCGCTGATGCGGCAGGACCCGGACATCATCATGGTGGGCGAGGTGCGCGACCTGAACACCGCCGAGATGGCCGTGCAGGCCGCGCTCACCGGCCACCTGGTGTTCACCACGCTGCACACCAACGACGCGCCCTCGGCCATCATGCGGTTGATGGAGCTGGGCATCCCGCCCTACCTGATCAACGCCACGGTGCTCGGCGTGCTGGCGCAGCGCCTGGTGCGCACCCTGTGCCCGACCTGCCGCATCCGCGAGGACGAGGCCACCGCAGCGACCTCGAGCGAGACGCTGGCGGAGCTGGTGAAGCCCTGGCAGGTGAGCGGCAAATACCGGCCCTACCAGCCGGTGGGCTGCGTGGACTGCCGCATGACCGGCTACCGCGGTCGCATGGGCCTGTATGAGTTGTTGACGGTGACCGAAGCCTTCAAGGACAAGGTCAACCACGAGCCCAAGATGGAGACGCTGCGCCGCCAGGGCGTGGCCGATGGCATGCGGCCGCTGCGGCTGGCCGGCGCGGCCCGGGTGGCCGAAGGCTTGACCACACTGGACGAGGTGCTGGCCTGCACGCCCCCGGTGAACGGATGAAGTGTCGGCACAGAATGCGCGCATGATCCCCATCAAGACCGAATCGGCCTGGCGTGGCACTGCGGATTGCCGCCGCTGCGGCATCCGCGACATGGTGCTGTTTGCCGACCTGCGCGAAGAAGATTTCAACCTGATCCACGCGCCCATCGACGACCTCGAGTACGCCGCCGGCCAGCCGCTGCTGCGCATGGGCGAAACCGCCACCTCGCTCTACACCCTGCGTTCGGGCGTGATCAAGCTGGTGCGCAACACGGTGGACGGGCGCCAGCGCATCGTGCGCGTGCTGCGCAGCGGTGACGTGGTGGGGCTCGAAGCGCTGATGGGTCCGACCTACGACGCCGACGCCATCGCGCTCACGCCGATCAAGGTGTGCCGTCTGCCGCTGCAGGTGATCCAGCGCCTCAACCGCGAAACGCCGCGCCTGCACCAGCGCCTGCTGGAGCAGTGGCACCACAGCCTGAAGGAGGCCGACGACTGGCTGGCCGAACTCAATTTCGGCAATGCACGCCAGCGCGTGGCCGGGCTGATCCTGAAAATGCGGTCCGCGCACGACCCCGAGACCTGCACGCTGTTTTCGCGTGAAGACATGGGCGCCATGCTCGACCTCAAGCTGGAGACGGTGAGCCGCACGCTCAATGCCTTCGTGCGCGAAGGCCTGATCGAACCCATGGACAAGATCGGCCGCGTCTACCGCGTGATGGACGCCGAACGGCTGAAGGCGCCCAAGGGCGTTTGAGCCGCCGACCCTGCGCCTGCGGGGGCGTGAGCGACTGTTGATAATTCACCGGATGTCCGCCACGCCATCCGTTTCCCCTTCGTCCCCTCCGCACCTCGCCTCCGGCCTGCTGCTCGCCAGCGCGGGCTCCATCGCCTTCAGCGGCAAGGCCATCATCGTCAAGCTCGCCTACCGCCACGGCGTGGACGCGGTGACGCTGATCATGTACCGCATGCTGTTTGCGCTGCCCCTGTTCCTGGCGCTGGCCTGGTGGGCCAGCCGTGGCAAACCACCGCTCACCCGTCGAGACTGGCTGGGCATCCTGGGCCTGGGGTTCACCGGCTACTACCTCGCGAGCTTCCTCGACTTCTGGGGCCTGCAGTACATCAGCGCCAGCCTGGAGCGGCTGATCCTCTACCTCAACCCCACGCTGGTGCTGCTGCTCGGCTGGTTCATCTACCAACGCCGCATCAGTGGCCTGCAGGCGCTGGCCATGGCGGTGAGCTATGCGGGCGTGTTGCTGGTGTTCGGCCACGAGGCCGACTTCGCGGGCCCGGGCGCCGCGCTGGGCGCGCTGCTGGTGTTTGGCAGCGCCATCAGCTACGCCATCTACCTCGTGTACAGCGGCGAGCTGGTCAAGCGCCTGGGTTCCATGCGCCTGGTGGGCCTGGCCACCAGCGTGGCCTGCATGCTGTGCCTGCTGCAGTTTGTGCTGCTGCGCCCGCTGGACGCGGCCACCGCGGTGGCGCCCGAGGTGATCTGGCTTTCGGTGCTCAACGCCACGCTGTGCACCTTCGCGCCCGTGATCATGGTGATGATGGGCATCGAGCGCATCGGCGCCGGCCTGGCCGCGCAGACCGGCATGATCGGACCCATGTCCACCATCGCCATGGGCGTGCTGATCCTGGACGAGCCCTTCAACGGCTGGATCATAGCGGGCACGGTGCTGGTGGTGTCGGGGGTGTTTCTGGTGACGCGTTTCGGCTCGGCCGGCGCGGCGAAATGAATTTCTGAACAGGAGAATTGAGATGGACTTGGGCATCAAGGGCAAATGGGCGCTGGTGTGTGGCGCCAGCAAGGGCCTGGGGCTGGGCTGCGCGCAGGCGCTGGCGGGCGAGGGCGTGAACGTGGTCATGGTGGCGCGTGGGCGTGAGGTGCTGGAGGCATCTGCCGCCGCCCTTCGCCTCGCGGCGCCCGGCGTGCAGGTGATCGCGGTGGCGGCCGACATCACCACGCCCGAAGGACGCGCTGCCGCGTTCGCCGCGGCCGGTGGGCCGGGCACGGCCTTCGACATCGTGGTCACCAACGCGGGCGGCCCGCCGCCGGGCGACTTCCGCAGCTGGGACCGCGAGGCCTGGATCAAGGCCGTGGACGCCAACATGCTCACCCCCATCGAACTGATCAAGGCCACGGTGGACGGCATGGCGGCGCGTGGCTTCGGCCGCATCGTCAACATCACCAGCAGCGCGGTGAAGGCGCCCATTGACATCCTGGGCCTGAGCAACGGTGCGCGCAGCGGCCTGACGGGTTTCGTGGCCGGCGTGGCGCGCAGCGGCATCGCGGCGCAGGGTGTGACCATCAACAACCTGCTGCCGGGCAAGTTCGATACCGAGCGCCTGCAGGGCACGCTGGCCGGCGCGGCCAGCAAGACGGGCAAGACCGTGGACGAGGTGCGCGCCGCGCAGATGGCGCAGGTGCCGGCCCGGCGCTTCGGCCACCCCGAGGAGTTCGGCGCGATCTGCGCCTTTCTCTGCAGCCGTCAGGCGGGTTACCTCAACGGCCAGAACATCCTGCCCGACGGTGGGCTGTATCCGGGGACGTACTGATCAGCGCCGCGAGCTGACCAGGATCCCGCCCACGATCAGCACGAACCCCGCAGCGTGGTAGAGCTGCGGCAGCTCACCCAGCAGGGTGGCTGACATCAGTGCGGCGAACAGCGGCGTGAGGTTGTTGAAGAAGCCCGCCACGGTGGGGCCGACGCGCGCCACGCCGATGCCCCAGCTGCGGTAGGCCAGCAGAGAGGGACCGATGGCCACGTAGGCCAGTGCGGCGATCAGCGGCCAGCCCCACTGGAGGTGTCCGGTGGGTGCGACGGGCAGCGCCAGCCATTCACCCGCCGTCATCAGGCCCGACCAGCCCAGGCCAAACGCGATCTGAGCCAGCAGGAACGCGGCCCAGTCGGCCTTGATGTCCGGCGGGTAGCCGCCCTCGGGCGGGCGCACCAGCAGCCAGCTGTACCAGGCCCAGGTGAGCGCGGCCAGCAGCATCCAGCCGTCGCCGGCCACCAGCCGCAGCGCGCCCAGCTGCGCCAGATCGCCGCGCGCGAGCACCACGGCCACACCGGCCAGCGAGAGCGCGGCCCCCACGACCGCGCGGCGCGACACCGGCACGCCGTAGAGCACACGACCGAGGATCAGCATCCAGATCGGGATGCTGGACGCGACCAGGGTCACGTTGATCGGCGTGGAGGTTTTCAGTGCCATGTACTGCAGCGCGTTGTACAGGCCCACACCGAGCAGGCCCAGCAGGGCGAAACGCCGACGCTGGGGCCACAGCCCGCTGCCCGGTCGCAGCACCCAGGCGGCCAGCGGCAGCAGCAGGGCGCCGGCCAGCACCCAGCGCAGGAAGTTGAAGGTGACGGGGGGGATGGCGCCCTGCATCAGCCGCCCCACCACCGCGTTGCCCGCCCACAGGAGCGGCGGGATCAGCAGCAGGGTAATGGTGCCGGGGGTGAGGCGGGTGGAAGCGGTCATGCAGCGACTGTACCCATGCCGCCATGCCCCGGAACGGCACAGGGCATGGCGGTCTGCCCCGCAGGCGGCAAGGGGGTTTCGTGGCAGCATGTGGGCTGTTTCAAAACAAGGAGACCAGCATGACCCAGACCAGCCGCGCCGTGCGCATCCACGCCCATGGTGGCCCCGAACAACTGGTGGTGGACACCGTCGAGGTGGGTGAGCCCGGCCCGGGCGAGGTGCGCATCCGCCACCACGCCATCGGCCTGAACTTCATCGACGTCTACCAGCGCACTGGCCTCTACCCCAACGCCATGCCCCTGGCCCTGGGCATGGAGGGTGCGGGCGTGATCGAGGCGGTGGGCGAGGGCGTGACCCACCTTCAGGCCGGCGACCGCGCGGCCTACGCGGCGGGCAAACCCGGCAGCTATTGCGATGTGCGCGTGATGCCGGCGATGAACGTCTGCCAGCTGCCCGACATGATCAGCTTCGAGACCGGCGCGGCCATGATGCTCAAGGGCCTGACCGCGCAGTACCTGCTCAAGCGCTGCAAGCCGGTCGAGGGCCTGGAGAAGGGCGATTTCGTGCTGTTCCACGCGGCGGCGGGCGGCGTGGGCCTGATCGCCTGCCAGTGGGCCAAGGCGCTGGGACTGCGCCTGATCGGCACGGCGGGATCGGATCAGAAGTGCGCGCTGGCCCGCGAGCACGGCGCCGAGTTCACCATCAACTACCGCAGCGAAGACTTCGCGGCCCGGGTGAAAGAGATCACCGGCGGCCAGGGCGTGAAGGTGGTCTACGACTCGGTGGGCAAGGACACCTTTGACAAATCGCTCGACTGCCTGCGCCCCTTCGGCCTGATGGTCAGCTTCGGCAACGCCAGCGGCCCGGTGGCGCCGTTTGCGCCGGGCATTCTCGGCCCCAAGGGCTCGATCTACGTGACCCGCCAGACCCTGTTCACCCACATCAGCAGCCGCGAGCGCACGCAGGCCATGGCCGACGACCTGTTCGCCGTGGTGGGCAGTGGCGCTGTGAAGATCCGCATCGACCAGCGTTTTGCGCTCACCGACGTGAAGAAGGCACATGAGAGCCTGGAGGCCCGGGCCACCACGGGCTGCACGGTGCTGCTGCCCTGACCCGGTCCGACGCCCTCAAAGAAAAAGGCCACACAGGGTGGCCTTTTTCTTTGGTTGTCGCGCAGCGGCGCGGCAGGGATCAGAACGCCATGCCGGCGCCGACGGTGAAGCCGGTGTACTTCACACCGTTGCCGCTGTAGTAGGACATGTAGTCGCCGCTCACGCTGATCGGGCGGTTGCCGAACGACGACAACCCGGTCTGGGTCTTGAAGCCCAGACCATACGACAGGCTGGCGCCGCTGTCGGTGCCGGTGTAGCCACGAACGCTCGAACCCGTGTGGGCGATGCCCAGGCGGCCGAAGATCTCGGTCGTGCCGCCGATGCGCAGGCGCGGCTTGGCGTAGGCGCCAATCATGGTGCCGGCGCTCACGCTGTAGCCTGCGCCATACACCCCATAGCCCACGCCGTCGGCGCCCCGCAGGCCCAGACCCAGCATGGCTTCGATGGCGAGCATCGGGTCGTATTCGTAGCCGGCCACAGCGCGCAGCATCATGGGGCGGCCGGAGATGCCGTAGCGGGCGATCTTGTAGCTCATCAGGCTCAGGCCCAGTTCGCCGTAGACCTTGTCCGTCAGGCCCTGGGATGCCACGCCCTTGTCGACATAGGTTTCGCCTTTGGCCATGCCCGAGGCGGCCTTCTTCTGCACGGTCTGGGCCGACGCGGCGCAGCTCATCGTTGCGATCACGCCGAGCGCGATCAGCTTCATCATGGATTGCATGGAAAACTCCCTGAAAAAAGAAAAGTGGAATGCTTTCTCCCGCTTCGACGTGCGGTGCACAAGAAAAAAGGAGCCCATCTCTGGGCTCCTTTTCCTGGAGGAAAGCGGGCGAATTATATCTTTGGGCTTACATCCTGAAGCGCGCGCTCCAGGTGCAGAAGGGTGCCCGGCACGTCGTGCCATTTGTCCAGACCGAAAAGGCCGACGCGGAAGCTTCGGAAGTCGGCCGGTTCGTCACATTGCAGCGGCACGCCAGCGGCCGTCTGCAAGCCTGCAGCGAGGAATTTCTTGCTGTTCTGGATGTCGGGATCGGTGGTGTAGCTGACCACCACGCCCGGCGCCTGGAAGCCCGGTGCCGAGACGCTGGGGAAGCCGTGTTGCTCCAGCAGGCCCCGCACGGCGCGGCCGAGCGCGATCTGCTCGTCGCGCACTTTGGCAAAGCCGTAGGCCTCGGTTTCCTGCATGGTGTCGCGCAGTCGCACCAGGGCGTCGGTCGGCAGGGTGGTGTGGTACGCGTGGCCACCACCTTCATAGGTTTCCATGATCTGCAACCACTTCTTCAGGTCCATGGCGAAGGTGGTGCTCTGGGTGGCGTCAATCGCCTGACGGGCGCGTTCGCTCAGCATCACCATGGCGCAGCAGGGCGAGCTGCTCCAGCCCTTTTGCGGCGCCGAGATCAGGATGTCCACGCCGGTTGCCTTCATGTCCACCCACATCGCCCCGGAGGCGATGCAGTCCAGCACCATCAGGCCACCCACGGCGTGCACCGCGTCGGCCACAGCGCTCAGGTAGTCGTCGGGCAGGATCATGCCGGCGGCGGTTTCCACGTGCGGCGCGAACACCAGCGCCGGCTTTTCTGCCGCGATGGCGGCTTTCACTTCCTCGATGGGCGTGGGTGCCCAGGCGGCCTGCGAACCTTCAGCGATGCGGCGGGCCTTCATCACGGTGTGGCTGGCGGGGATGGCCCCCATGTCGAAGATCTGCGTCCAGCGGTAGCTGAACCAGCCGTTGCGGATCACCATGACGTGTTGGCCGTGGGCGAACTGGCGCGCCACCGACTCCATGCCGAAGGTGCCACTGCCCGGCACCAGCACGGCCGAGTGCGCGCCGTAGACGCGCTTGAGCATGGCCGAGATGTCGGTCATCACGCCCTGGAAGCGCTTGGACATGTGGTTGAGCGCGCGGTCGGTGTAGACCACCGAAAACTCCAGCAGGCCATCGGGGTCGATCTGGGGCAGCAATCCGGGCATCGTTTGTCTCCTGTGGGGATATCGAAAAATCAGGTTAGCACAGCCCCCCGGGGTCAGTGGCGGCCGGGCGGTGTCTCCAGGCCTTGCAGTCGGCTCTCCCTCAGGCGGCTGGGTGCGAGCACGCCGGCCGAGTCGAGGATGGGGTAGGCGATCGAGCAGATGTGCGAGTTGATGCGCTTGAGGTCGCTGATCAGGTCGATGTGCAACGAGCTGCTTTCCATGCTCTGCCTCGACTGCTCGGACAGGCGTTCCAGGTGGCTGCTGGCGTATTCACGCTCCATTTCCCGAAAGCGCACCTTCTCTTCCAGCAGGCGCTGCGCGTCGCGCACGTTGCCGTCGAGGAAGACGCTCATGCCCAGGCGCAGGTTGTCGAGCAGGCGCGCGTGCATGGCGCAGATCTCGGTCATGCCGGCTTCCGAGAACTCGCGGCCCTTGCGGATCTTCTTGTCCTCGATGTCCAGCAGCACGCGCTCGACCGTGTCGCCGATCTGCTCCATGTTGATGGTGAAGCTGATGATGTCGGTCCAGCGCCGGCCCTCCATCTCGTTGAGCTGCTGTCGCGAAATCTTGGTCAGGTAGTACTTGATGGCCGAATACAGGCCGTCCACCGTGTCGTCCATCTTGCGCAGGTCCTGCGCGAGCTGCAGGTCGTTGGTCTTGATGACCGTCATGACGCCGCGCAGCATGGTCTCGACCACATCGGCCTGGTGCAGCGCCTCGCGGGCCGCACACGAGATCGCCAGCGACGGTGTGGCGAGGGCGGACGGGTCGAGGTGGTTGGGACGGTTGAGCGCTGCGCCGGCCCCTTGCAGCGGCAGCAGCTTCTCGACCCACCCGGCGACCGGGCGCGTGAGGCCGATGAAAAACAGTCCCACCATGAGGTTGAAGCTCAGGTGGAACAGCACGGTCAGGGCTGCCGGGTCGGGCACGTGGGGCTGCACGAACTGAAGCCAGAACGGAATCAGCCAAGGCGCGATGGCCACGCCCATCAGCTTGAACAGCAGGTTGCCCAGCGGCACCTGGCGCGTGGCCCGGTTGGTGCGCGCGGTGGTGATCATGGCGAGCAGGCCGCTGCCCAGGTTGGCTCCCAGCACCAGGCCCAGCGCCACGTCCACCCCCACCACCTGCAGCGCCAGCGTGGCGGTGAGCAGCACGACGGCGAGGCTGGAGTAGGCCAGCACCGCGAGCGTGGCGCCCACCAGGATTTCCAGCATGCGGTCGCTGGTGAGCGAGGCCAGCATCAGCTGCACCGCCGGGTTGCGCGTGAGCACGGCGGTGGACTGGCTCACCAGCTGCAGCGCCAGCAGCATCAGACCCAGGCCGATCAGCACGCGCCCCACGTCGCCCGTCTGGGACCCCTGGCGCAGGATGAAGAGCGTGACGCCGATGAAAATGCACAGGGGCGAGAGCCAGGAGAGGTCGAAGGAGAACACCACGGCCATCACGCTGGTGCCGATGTCGGCGCCCAGCATCACGGCCAGCGCGGCGGGCAGGGCGATCAGGCCACGGCCCACAAAAGATGCGGTGATGAGCGCGGTGGCGGTGCTCGACTGCACCAGCGCCGTGACGCCCAGACCCGACAGCGCGGCGGTGAAGCGGTTGCCCATGCTCGCGGCGAGCACCTGGCGCAGCTTGCTGCCAAAGACCCGCAGGATGCCCGTGCGCACCAGGTGGGTTCCCCAGACCAGCAGCGCGATCGCCGCCAGCAGATTGAGCAGGTGTGTCATGTCTGGGGAAAACTATACGCCGCTGCGACGCGGAGAGCACCTGGCCCCTCCCCGGTGCGGGGGCAACGACTCGCGCAGCGTTGGCGTGTGGGGGCAACGATCCGGCGCCGGGCCGCCCCAAGCCGGATCAGCCCCCGTGGGGGGCAGCGACCCGCGAAGCGGCGGAGCGTGGGGGTCAACTTCTTTTCACGCGCAGGATCTCGTCCAGGATCAGAGCGATCGCGCCGATGGTGATGCCCGTGTCGGCCACATTGAACGCCGGGAAGTGGCCGCCCGGGAACAGGCCGGACAGGAAGGACCAGTGGAAGTCGAGCATGTCCACCACGTAGCCGTGCAGCACGCGGTCCACCACGTTGCCGATGGCACCGCCCAGGATGCAGGCGAGCGCGAAGGCAAACAGCTTCTGACCAGGGTGGGAACGCAGCATCCAGACGATGAACACCGCCGCCGCGACACCGATGCCGGTGAAAAACCAGCGCTGCCAGCCACCCGCCGAGGCGAGGAAGGAGAAGGCGGCGCCGGTGTTGTGCACCCGGACCACGTTGAAGAAGCTGGTGACATAGGTGCTGTCGCCGAGCCGGTAGTTGCCGAGGATCAGCGTCTTGGTGAACTGGTCCAGCAGCAGGATGGCGGCGGCCAGGCCGAGCCAGGGCCAGAGGGAGCCTTTGGTCTTCGCCATCAGGCCACCTTGCGGGTTTCACCCGCGCCCGTGCCCGCCGCTTCGGCCAGGTTGCTCACGCAACGGCCGCACAGCGTGGGGTGCTCGGCGTGTTGCCCGATGTCGTCGGCGTAGTGCCAGCAGCGATCGCACTTGGCGGCGGTGCTGGGCGTCACGCTCACGGCCAGTTCGGCGCCGTCCACCACGGCCACGGCCGAGGTGATGGTGACGAACTTCAGGTCGGCGCCCAGCGAGCGCAGCAGCGCCGCGTCGTCGGCACCGGCGGTGATGACGAGCGTGGCCTGCAGCGAGGCGCCCACCTGGCCGGCGGTGCGCAGATCTTCGATGGCCTTGTTGGCCGCGTCACGGATGGCGCGGATGCGGCCCCACTTGGCGAGCAGCGCCTCGTTGGCCGACGGCAGGGGAGAGAAGGTTTCGAAGAAGATCGAGCCCTGGTTCTTGTCGCCCGAGAAATGCGTCCAGGCCTCTTCGGCCGTGAAACTCAGGAACGGCGCCATCCAGCGCAGCATGGCGTTCGTGATCTGGTGCAGCGCGGTCTGTGCCGAGCGGCGTGCCAGGCTTTTCGGCGCGGTCGTGTACAGCCGGTCCTTCAGCACGTCCAGGTAGAACGCGCCCAGGTCTTCCGAGCAATACACCTGCAGCTTGCTCACCACCGGATGGAATTCGTAGACGTCGAAGTGCGCCAGGATCTGGGCCTGCAGCTCGCTGGCGCGGGCCAGCGCGTAGCGGTCGATCTCCAGCATCTGCTCCAGCGGCACAGCGTCGGTGGCCGGGTCGAAGTCCGACACGTTGGCCATCAGGAATCGCAGCGTGTTGCGGATGCGGCGGTAGGCGTCGACCACGCGGGCGAGGATCTTGTCGTCACCGGCGATGTCACCCGAATAGTCGGAGGAGGCGACCCACAGGCGGATGATCTCGGCGCCCAACTTCTTGTTGACCTCTTGCGGGTCCAGGCCATTGCCCAGCGACTTGCTCATCTTGCGGCCCTGGCTGTCGATGGTGAAGCCGTGGGTGAGCAGGCCGCGATAGGGCGCGCGGCCGTAGATGGCGCACGCCAACAACAGCGAGCTGTGGAACCAGCCGCGGTGCTGGTCGTGGCCTTCGAGGTAGAGGTTGGCCTCGGGCCCTTCTGCGTGCGCGGCGCCGTTGGGGTAGGCGTGGGCGTGGCTGCCGCGCAGCACGTGCCAGAAAGTGGAGCCCGAGTCGAACCAGACTTCGAGGATGTCGGTGCTCTTGGTGTAGTGCGGCGCATCGGCTGCGCCCAGGATCTCCTCGGCCGTGACGCGGCTCCAGGCCTCGATGCCGCCTTTTTCAATGATGTCGGCCGCCTGATCCAGGATCTCCATCGTGCGAGGGTGCAGCTCGCCCGAATCCTTGTGCAGGAAAAAGGGGATGGGCACGCCCCACGAGCGCTGGCGCGAAATGCACCAGTCGGGCCGGTTGGCGATCATGTCGCGAAGGCGGGCCTGGCCGTTTTCGGGGTAGAAGCTGGTGTGGGCGATGGCGTCGAGCGCGAGCTGGCGCAGGGTCTTGGGCGCCTTGTCTTTCGTGAACACCCCTTCGCCCTCATCCATGCGCACGAACCACTGCGCGGCGGCGCGGTAGATCACCGGCGTCTTGTGGCGCCAGCAGTGCGGGTAGCTGTGGGTGATTTTCACCGTGGCCATCAGGCGCCCGGCGTTCTTCAGCGCGTCCAGGATGACCGGCACGGCCTTCCAGATGTGCAGGCCGCCGAACAACGGGAAGTCGGGCGCGTAGGCGCCGTTGCCTTGCACCGGGTTCAGGATGTCGTCGTAGGCCAGGCCGTTGGCGACACAGGAGTTGAAGTCGTCCACGCCGTAGGCCGGCGCCGAGTGCACGATGCCGGTGCCGTCGCTGTCGCTCACGTAGTCGGCGATGTAGACCGGGGACAGGCGCTGGTAGCCTGCGTCCACGTCGTACAGCGGGTGGCGGAAGTTGAGGCTACCGAGCTGGTCACCCTTCATGGTGGCGAGCACGTTGCCCTGCAGGCCGAATCGCTCCAGGCATTTCTCCACCAGCGTTTCGGCCAGCACCAGGCAGCCCATGGGGGTGTCGACCAGGGCGTAGGTCAGCTCGGGGTGTGCGTTGAGCGCCTGGTTGGCGGGAATGGTCCAGGCGGTGGTGGTCCAGATCACGGCGAAGGCGGTTTTGCCCGCGGGCAGACCGGTCAACCCGAAAGCGGCGGCCAGCTTGACCGCGTCGTCCGTTTCAAAGGCCACGTCCAGCGTGTCGCTCTGCTTGTCGGCGTATTCGATCTCGAACTCGGCCAGCGAGCTGCCGCAGTCGAAACACCAGTACACGGGTTTCAGTCCGCGGTAGACAAAACCGCGCTCGATCACGCGTTTGAAGGCGCGGATTTCGCCCGCTTCGTTGCCCGGGTTCATCGTGAGGTAAGGGCGTTCCCAGTCACCGAGCACGCCCAGGCGCTTGAAGTCTTCGCGTTGCTGATCGATCTGCCCGGTGGCGAAGGCGCGGCTCTTGGCCTGCATGTCGTCGCGGCTGAGGTTGCGGCCGTGCTTCTTCTCGATCGCGTTTTCGATCGGCAGGCCGTGGCAGTCCCAGCCGGGGATGTACTGGGCATCGAAACCAGCGAGCTGTTTCGATTTCACGATCATGTCTTTCAGCACCTTGTTTACCGCATGACCCATGTGGATCTGGCCGTTGGCGTAGGGCGGGCCGTCGTGCAGCACAAACAGTGGGGCACCCTGGCGGGCGTCACGCAGGCGCTTGTAGAGGCCGCTGCCGTTCCAGTCGTTGACCCAGGCTGGCTCGCGCTTGGGCAGGTCGCCGCGCATGGGGAACGGCGTGTCGGGCATGTTCAGCGTGGCGCGGTAGGCGCTGGCTTCGGGCTTGGCCTCGTTCTTCGGGGCGGCGGGTTTTTCAGACATGGTGGTCGGCTTTCGAATTCGGGATCGGCAAAGGCGGGCTCGGTGGTGCGGCGTGGCGCACGGGGGTGGGGCGGGTCGCCCCGAGCCTGTCAGAGGGCGCGCGGCCCGGGGCTCGGCGCCCCGGCAGCGGCGTTAAATTCGGTCGCGGGTGGTCTGGCGGTGCGTCTGGGCGTGCAGCGACGCAAAAAACGCACGAGCGTCGTCGCAGTCCTTGGCGATGCCCCGGGTGAGGGCGTCCAGACCGTCGTACTTCAGTTCGTCGTGCAGTTTGTGCAGCAGTTCCACGCGGATGATTTTACCGTAGGCCTCCCCGCCGGGCAGGCGGGTGGCCAGCTCGGCGGGCCAGTCCAGGCAATGGGTTTCCAGCAACACGCGCCCGCCGTTCACATCGTCCGGGTCCAGCGAGGGGCGCACACCGAGGTTGGCCACGCCGTGCAATGGGTCGTCCCCCAGGCCATGCACACGCACGGCAAAGATGCCGCTGGCGGCCGGCTTCCAGTGCGAAAAGCGCAGGTTCAGCGTGCGGAAACCGTCGCCGGCTCCCGGGCGGCTCTCCGCCAGCTGGCGCCCGAGCTTGCGCCCGTGCACCACGTGGCCGCTGATGCTGAACGGGCGCCCGAGCAGAGCGGCCACGCGCTCCATGTCGCCGGCGGCCAGCGCCTCGCGCACGGCCGAACTGGACACCCGGGTGCCATGCACCTCGTAGCTCTGCATGCGCGCCACGTCAAAGCCGAGCGATGAACCGGCGGCGTCGAGCATGGCGTAGTCGCCCGCCCGCTGGGACCCAAAACGGAAGTCGTCGCCCACCAGGACGTATTTGACCCCCAGCGCCTTGACAAGGATGTCCTGGATGAACGCTTGCGGTTGCTGCGAGGCCAGGCGCGCGTTGAAGGGCAGCACCACGCACTGGTCCACGCCGCAGCGTCGCAGCTCTTCCAGCTTGTCGCGCAGCGTGGCGATGCGCGCCGGTGCCAGGTCGGGCTTGTGGTGCACGGCGGCGAAATAGTCGCGCGGGTGCGGCTCGAAGGTCATGACGCAGCTGGGCACGCCGCGGTGTTTGGCCTCGTTGATCAGCAAGGCCAGCATGGCCTGGTGGCCGCGGTGCACGCCGTCGAAGTTGCCGATGGTGAGGGCACAGCCTGGCGCGTCTTCGCCCGCAGCGGGCTGGTGCAGGCGGTTCCAGAGGCCTCGAATGATTTTCATGCGGTAATTCGGCGCGGTCGTCGAAGCGTCATCAAAGAACGCTATATTGTCACAGCGCCGCCGGTCGCAGCCGGCGGGCGCACCAGCCGCAGGTGACAAGGCGGCTGGCCTCTTCAGTTTGATTTGAAGGAGCCAGGTTTTGAAGGTCTTGAAGCTGTCTGCCCAGGGGTTGCCACAATCGTGGATCAGCCTGGAAGAAGCGGTGCTGCATTACGCCGCGGATGAGGTGCGCTGGGAAATGGGTGCCGAGGTGGCGGTGTTCCATGGCGGGCACAACGCGATCACCGGGCGCCAGTCCATCATCACCGTCAATTCCATCATCGGCACCGAGGGCGTGCCGCGCATCAATCCGTTCGACTTGCGGCCCTCGCTCACCAACAGCAAGCTGTTTGCCCGCGATCGCTGCCTGTGCGGCTACTGCGGCGAACATTTCCACGAAGACGATCTCACCCGCGAGCACATCGTGCCGCTGGGCCAGCGCGGAATGGACATCTGGATGAATGTGGTGACGGCCTGCAAGTCGTGCAACCACCGCAAGGGCAACCGCACGCCCGAGCAGGCGCACATGCCGCTGATTTACGCGCCTTACGTGCCCAGCCTCTGGGAAGACTTCATCCTGCGCAATCGCCGCATCCTGGCGGACCAGATGGAGTTTCTGATGTCCCACCTTCCCAAGAACTCGCGTTTGCACGCCTGACGGTTTCTGGCCTGCTTGGTTTGCGTTGGCCTGAGGGCACTGGGCGGCCGACTCCGCTCATGTCCCCCGACGGCCTGCGGCCGTCTCCTCCTTTACTTCGCTGCGTCAGCCACCCAGTGCCCTCAGGCCACGAACATTTGGGCGGGCCTGCGGTGGTGTGCCTGCTTTTCGCCAGATCGGTGAGGCGGTGTGCCCTGAGCAGCGAAGTAAAGGAGGAGGGCTGGCGCAGCCAGCCCGGGGGACATGAGCGGAGCAGGGCACACCGCCTTACCGATCCCGCAGAAGCCGATGAGCGAAAAAAAGCCCCGCAAAGCGGGGCACCACAAGCGGAGTCGAAAAGAAGAAGACTCAGGCAAACACCCCCGCCGTGTCCTCCATCCGGGCCGACACCTCACCCAGGTGGTGCAGCGTGTCGCCAAAAGTCATCTCCAGCTGGGTGAGCTTCTTGAAGTAGTGGCTGCCGATGTACTCGTCGGTCACGCCGATGCCACCGTGCAGCTGCACCGACTGCTGGCCCACGAAGCGCATCGAGCTACCCAGCTGCACCTTGGCCCGTGCCATCGCGCGGCGGCGCTCGGTGGCCGGGGCGTTGAGCTTCAGGCAGGCGTAGAAGCTCATGGAGCGCGCCAGCTCCAGCTGCATTTTCATGTCGGCCACGCGGTGACGCAGGGCCTGGAACGTCGCGATCGCCACGCCAAACTGTTTGCGCGTGTTCATGTACTCCACGGTCAGCGCCACCGTTTTGTCCATCACGCCCACCGCTTCGGCACAGACCGAGGCGATGCCGATGTCCACCGCGTGTTCCAGCGCGGCCAGGCCGTCGGTGGTGATCAGGCTGGCCGGGGCGTTCTGCAGCGTGAGCTCGGCGGCGCGGCCGCCATCCTGGGTGCCATAGCCCTGCGTGCTCACGCCGCTGGCGCTGCGCTCCACGAGGAACAATGCGATCTTGCCGTTGGCCACGGCGGGCACGAGGAAGGCGTCGGCCAGGTCACCGGCGGGCACCACGCTCTTGGCGCCGCTCACCGTCCAGCCACTGCCGTCCGGGGTGGCGGTGGTCTTGCAGGCATCCAGCCGGTAGCGCGAACCGCGTTCTTGCTGCGCGAGCACCACCAGCGCCTCGCCCGAGGCGATCTTCGGCAACCAGGCGGCCTTGACCTCAGCGCCCGCATAACCCCCGATCACACCACCTGCGATCAGCGTCTGCGCCAGCGGCTCCAGCACGATGCCGCGGCCCAGTTCCTCCATCACCACCATGCCCTCGACCGGGCCCATGCCCAGGCCGCCATCGGCTTCGCTGATGTAGAGGCCCGCCAGGCCGAGTTCGGCCAGTTCGTTGTAGGCCGCGCGTTCAAAGCCTCCGGCTTTCACGATGCCACGGCGGCGCTCGAAGTCGTAGCCCTTGTCGACCCACTTGCGCACCGCGTCGCGAAGCTGTTCCTGATCGTCGGAAAAATCAAAGTCCATGTGAATGCTCCTTAACCGAGGACCGTCTGGGCGACGATGTTGCGCTGCACTTCGTTCGAACCACCGTAGATGGTGGTCTTGCGCATGTTGAAGTAGGTGGAGGCCAGCGGCGCGTTGGCCACCTCGCCACCGGGGAAGTTGCCCTGCCAGCCGGCTTCCATGGCCTCTTCGATGAAGGGCGTGGAAAACGGGCCGGCGGCCAGCATCATCAGCTCGGCGTAACGCTGCTGGATTTCGCTGCCCTTGATCTTGAGCAGGCCCGCGATGTCGAGCGAGTTCTTGCCCGATTTTTCGGCGCTGAGCACGCGCAGCACCAGCATCTCCAGCGCCACCACGTCCACCTCCAGCAGCGCGATCTGGTCGCGGAAGCGCGTGTCGTCCCAGACCCCTTCGGTCTTGGCGATGCGCTTGAGGCGCTCCAGTTCGCGCTTGGCGCGGTTCACGTCGGCGATGTTGGTGCGCTCGTGGCTGAGCAGGTGCTTGGCGTAGGTCCAGCCCTTGTTCTCTTCACCGATCAGGTTCTCGGCCGGCACCTTGACGTTGTCGAAGAAGACCTCGTTGACTTCGCATTCGCCGTCGAGCAGTTTGATCGGCCGCACGCTCACACCGGGCGACGTCATGTCGATCAGCAGGAAGCTGATGCCGGTTTGCGGTTTGCCCTCGGTGCTGGTGCGCACCAGGCAGAAGATCCACTCACCGTACTGGCCCAGCGTGGTCCAGGTTTTCTGACCGTTGACGAGGTAGTGGTCGCCCTGGCGTTCGGCTCGGGTCTTGACCGAGGCCAGGTCCGAGCCCGAGCCGGGTTCGCTGTAGCCCTGGCTCCACCAGACCTCGCCGCTGGCGATGCCGGGCAGGAAGCGTTCCTGTTGTTCCTTGTTGCCGAAGGCCATGATGACCGGCGCCACCATCACCGGGCCGAAGGGTACGATGCGCGGCGCCCCGGCGAGGGCGCATTCCTCTTCGAACAGGTGCTTTTGCACGGCGGTCCAGCCCGGGCCGCCAAACTGTTGGGGCCAGCCGTAGCCCAGCCAGCCTTTTTTGCCGAGGATCTTGGCCCAGCGCTGCAGGTCCTCGCGCGTCAGTCGCAGGGCGTTGTGAACCTTGTGGGCGATCTCGGCAGGCAGGTGGGCCTTGACCCAGCCGCGCACCTCTTCGCGAAACGCCTGCTCTTCCGGCGTGAATGCCAAATCCATGTGTGTCTCCTGGTGGGTGACCCCGGTCCGCAGCGGATTTGGGGCAACGCCAAGCAGTTTCGCACGATCGTTCGTTTTTGTGCTGTCCTCGCTGTGACAAACCGTCGCCAATGCAGCGATGTGGCGACCTGGCGGCCGGGCTGGGCTTTCCGCGCGCGGCTGTGGCTCGGCCGGCGTCAGCCGCCGAGTTGCTGCTGCAGGCTTTGTAGCTGGGTGCGCAGCTGTTCCACCGTCTCTTCCAGCGCCGCCACCCGGCGGGTGAGGGCGATCACGTCTTCCTCGGCCGCGCCGCTGGCCAACGGAGCGGCGGCGGGCGTCGACAGGTCCACCGGGCCGCACAGCAGGTGTGCCCAGCGCTGCTCGCGCGCGCCCGGCGCCCGGGGCAATTTCACGACCAGCGCGCCGCCCTTTCCGTCGACCGGTCCTGCAGCTCCTCAAGGAACGCATCGACCGAGGCGATGTCCAGAAACTTGTACCAGCGCTCGGTGTTGATGCGCAGTTCGCCCGCCGTTTGTGGTCCACGCAGCATCAGCAAGCCCAGCAGCACGGCCGACTGCTCCGGCACACCGACCGCGCGCTGGAAGTTGTGCTCATAGCGCGTGACGCGCGAGCCACTCGACTCGATCACCAGGCTGCACGCCCGCAGTCCGTCGATGGCTTCGCTGATCTCGGCCTCCGAGAGGCTCATGGCCGGTTCGCGCGCGCTTTTCTGGTTGCAGCCGTTCTGCAGGCTGTTGAGCGTGAGCGGGTAGCTGTCGGGCACGGTGCGCGCCTTTTCCATCAGTGTGCCGAGCACGCGGGCCTCGGCGGGCGAGAGGGGGCGGGTGTGAAAGTCGTGGTTCATGGGGCTGGGGTCATTACACTTGGCGGCCCCACCAGGCAGTGCATCGGGCCGTGAACAAAAACATCGTCATTCTCATCTCTGGCAGCGGCTCCAACATGGCCGCCATCGTGAAAGCCTCGCGCAAAGGCCATTGGCCGCAGCGTCTGGGTGCCCAGGTGGTCGCCGTGATCAGCAACAAGGCCGACGCGGCCGGGCTGGTGTTCGCACGGGACCACCAGATCGCCACCGCTGTTTTAAACCACAAGGCCTTTGGATCGCGCGAGGCGTTCGATGCCGCGCTCATGGTGGAGATCGACCGCCACGAGCCTGCCCTGGTCGTGCTCGCTGGCTTCATGCGCATCCTCACCCCCGGGTTCGTGCAGCACTACGAAGACCGGCTGATCAACATCCACCCCAGCCTGCTGCCCGCCTTCACCGGCCTGAACACCCACCAGCGCGCGATCGACATGGGCTGCAAGTTTGCCGGAGCCACGGTGCACCGCGTGACCGCCGAGCTCGACCATGGCGACATCCTCGACCAGGCGGTGGTGCCGGTTCTGCTGGGCGACACGGCACAGGCGCTGGCCGAGCGGGTGCTGACGCAAGAGCACGTCATCTACCCAAGAGCGGTTGAGAGCCTGTTGACACAGATGACCTGAAGGAGTCAGACCCGCTCATCAATGAAGGGTGGTCTGCCGAGAACGCGGCGGAACCGGCTGCGCCGGGCCGCTCGCGTTGCCCCCTTGGGGGGGTGATGCGCCGCAGGCGCGGCGCGGGGGTGGACCCATCTTTTTACATCGTCTTGTGGAACACCAGCCCCGCGTGCTCGCGCATCGCGTGGAACTTGATCTTGGGCCAGTTGGCCTCCACCGCACGCAGCGTGGCCTGGTGGTCCACCAGCAGCGTGGGCGCGTCCACCGCGTCCAGCGCCACCCGGTGGCTGTTGGCATCAATGAACTTTTTGAGCTCCACCTCGCCACCGTCTTCCGGCGCACAGGTCACCCAGCGCGCGACCTGGTAGGGGCTGTTCATGATGCGGGCCTTGACCCCATATTCGTGTTCCAGCCGGTGCGCCACCACCTCGAACTGCAGCTGACCCACGGCGCCCAGCAGCAGCACCGAGCCCGCCACCGGGCGGAACACCTGGATCGCGCCTTCTTCGCCGAGCTGGGTCAGGCCGGCTCGCAACTGCTTGCTGCGCAGCGGATCGGCCACTTCCACGCTGCGGATGATTTCCGGGGCGAAGAAGGGCAGGCCGGTGAACTGCAGGTTCTCACCCTCGGTCAGCGTGTCGCCGAGCTGCAGCACGCCGTGGTTCGGGATGCCGATGATGTCGCCGGCAAACGCCTCGTCCAGCAGCTCGCGGCGCTGGGACAGGAAGCTCACCACGGTGTTGGGCCGCAGGTCCTTGCCAGATCGCACCACCTTGAGCTTCATGCCGCGCTCGAAATGGCCACTGGCCAGGCGCACGAAAGCGATGCGGTCGCGGTGCGCCGGGTCCATGTTGGCCTGGATCTTGAAGACCACGCCGGTGAACTTGGGCTCCTCGGGCTTCACCACCCGCTGGATCGCCGGACGCTCGCCGGGCGGTGGCGCCAGGTCCACCAGCGCGTCCAGCACCTCGCGCACGCCGAAGTTGTTGACCGCAGAGCCGAACAGCATCGGCGTCTGCTTGCCATCCAGGAACTGCGCCTCGTCGAAGGCGGGGGATGCCCCCGCCACCAGTTCCAGCTCATCGCGCGCCTGCTCGAATTCGGCACCGAATCGCTTCACGCTCTCGGGGTTGTCCAGCCCGACCAGCACGTCTTCATCACCTCCGCGGCGGTCTTCGCCGGCGGCAAACACGCGCATCTGGTCGGTGCGGCGGTCGTACACGCCGCGGAACGTCTTGCCCATGCCGACCGGCCAGGTGAAGGGCACGACCGTCATGCCCAGCTCACGCTCGATCTCGTCCATCAGGTCCAGCGGGGCCTGCACCTCGCGGTCCATCTTGTTGACGAAGGTCAGGATGGGTGTGTTGCGCGCACGGCAGACCTGCAGCAGGCGCCGGGTCTGCGGCTCCACGCCATTGCCGGCGTCGATCACCATCAGCGCCGCGTCCACGGCGGTCAGCACGCGGTAGGTGTCTTCGCTGAAGTCCTGGTGGCCCGGGGTGTCTAGCAGGTTGATCACGCAGTCGCGGTACTCCATCTGCATCACGGACGACGCCACGGAAATGCCACGCTGCTTTTCGATTTCCATCCAGTCGGACGTGGCGTGGCGCGCAGCCTTGCGGGCTTTCACCGAGCCGGCGATGTTGATGGCGCCAGAGAACAGCAGCAGCTTCTCGGTCAGGGTCGTTTTACCCGCGTCGGGGTGGGAGATGATGGCGAAGGTGCGGCGACGCTTCACCTGGGTCGAAATTTCGGACATAGCCCATGATTATCGCGGGTGGGACAATAGGGAGATGCACCCCAAAGCCCTTCTGGACGAATGTTCCACCCTGATCGAACAGGTTTTCAAATTTGACCACCCCACCGATGCCGTGGTCGCACGCCATTTCCGTGAGAACAAGTCGCTGGGCCCGCGTGAGCGGGCCACGCTGTCCGACACCGTCTACGCGATCTTGCGCGAACGCCTCAAGTTCGAGTGGCTGGCCCGCTCCGGCAGCGGCTCCAAATGGCGTCGCCTGGCCATTCTGGGTTTTCCCGGTGACCGCGACTTCCTGAAGAGCGCGCTCACCGAGGCGGAAAAGACCTGGTGGGACCACTGCCTGACGGTGACCGACGACCAGCTCATGGCACAGCATCGGCACAACCTGCCCGAGTGGTTGGCGCTCGCGCTGCGCGATCAGGTGGGCGACGAGTTCGAGGCCCTGGTGGCCAGCCTGAACCAGCCCGCGCCGCTGGACCTGCGTGTCAACGTGCTGAAAAAGAAGCGCGAAGCGGTGCTGGGCGATTTGCGCGAGGCGGGTTTGAAATGTGAGCCCACGCCGTATTCCCCCCTGGGGATTCGCCTGCAGGGCAAACCTTCATTGGCCAAGCTGCCCGCGTTTGTGAATGGCGAGGTGGAAGTCCAGGACGAAGGCTCCCAGCTGCTGGCGCTGCTGCTCGACGCCAAGCGCGGCGAGATGGTGGTGGATTTCTGTGCTGGGGCCGGCGGCAAGACGCTGGCCATTGGCGCGGCCATGCGCAACAGCGGTCGACTCTATGCGTTTGACACCTCCGGCCACCGCCTCGATGCGCTCAAACCGCGTCTCGCGCGCAGCGGTTTGTCGAACGTGCACCCCGTGGCGATAGCCCACGAGCGGGACGACCGCATCAAACGCCTCGCGGGCAAGATCGACCGTGTGCTGGTGGATGCACCGTGCTCGGGCCTGGGGACCTTGCGCCGAAGCCCTGACCTGAAATGGCGGCAGAACCCCGATACCGTGGCCGCTCAGGCACAGCTGCAAACGGCGATTCTGGCCAGTGCGGCACGCCTGCTCAAGCCGGGTGGACGCCTGGTTTATGCGACCTGCAGCCTGTTGCCAGCCGAAAATGAGGCGGTGGCGGAGGCCTTTTCACGGGTCCATACCGACTTCGACATGCTGTCGGTCAGCGAACTGCTGGACGCCGCCCATGTGCCGGAGCCGGCGTCGCTCTGCGCAAAAAACCATGGAAAAACACTGCGCTTGTGGCCGCATCGGCACGCCACAGATGGGTTTTTCGCCGCTGCTTGGCAGAAAAAGACGTGATATAGAGTAGTTTTTCCTGCTTTTTCCGTTTTTTGGCGGACATCTGCGCTGGTCATTTGGTGATTTGCACCCCCAGCCTTAAAATCACGGGTTAGCCCGCCACAGGCGCCCGTGAGCGCGGCTTTTGTTTGTACAGACACCCTCGGGCGCTCTTTTAGGAAATCAATGTCTTCTTCCGATTCCGGGACCCTGTCCCTCGCATGGGACGGGCTGGTCGATGTGCTGGCCAATGGCCTGACCCATGCCACCGGTTGGCAAATGCTGCTTATCGCGCTGGTGCTCACCCACATCACCATCGCCAGCGTGACCATTTACCTGCACCGCCATCAGGCGCATCGCTCGATGGATCTGCATCCGATTGCCTCGCATTTCTTCCGCTTCTGGCTCTGGATGACCACCGGCCAGGTGACCAAGGAGTGGGCGGCCATTCACCGCAAACACCACGCCAAATGTGAGCGCGAAGGTGACCCGCACAGCCCTCACGTGTTTGGCATCAAGACCGTGTTCTGGACCGGTGCCGAGCTGTACCGTGCCGAATCCAAGAACCCTGAGACGATGGCCCGATACGGCCACGGCACCCCCGACGACTGGATCGAGCGCAACCTGTACACGCGTTATTCCGCCTTGGGCGTCAGCCTGATGCTGGTCGTTGACGTGTTGCTCTTTGGCATGGCGGGTCTCGCTGTCTGGGCGCTGCAGATGGCCTGGATTCCGATCACGGCTGCCGGCATCATCAATGGCATTGGCCACTGGTGGGGTTACCGCAATTTCGAAGCCACCGACGCCAGCACCAACATTTCGCCCTGGGGCATCATCATTGGTGGCGAAGAACTGCACAACAACCACCACACCTACCCGACCTCGGCCAAGTTGTCCGTCAAGCCCTATGAGTTCGACATCGGCTGGATGTACATCACCATCCTGAAGACCCTGGGCCTGGCATCGGTCAAGAAGGTGCCGCCCAAGATGGCTTTCGGTGATGTCAAGCCGGTGGCCGACGAGAAGACCCTTGAAGCCATTATCGCCAACCGCTACGAAGTCATGGCCAGATACGCACGCGAAATGCGCGCTGCCTGCCAGCGTGAAGTGGAAGGCCTGAAGGCCAAGAGTGCGGATGCGGCTGCCCTGCATGCCGCCCGCCGCTGGCTCCATCGTGATGACGACAAGGTGCCTGCCGAGGTGAAGCCGCAGCTGGCCTTGGCGCGAGCCGAGCATCCGGTGCTCGACAAGATGGTCACCATGCGCGAAGAGCTGCGCGCTCTGTGGTCCAGCACGAACGCCTCGCGCGATCAGCTTGCGGTCGATCTGCAGGCCTGGTGCCGTCGTGCAGAAGAAAGTGGCATTGCCGCGCTGCGCGATTTTTCGATTCGCCTGCGTTCCGCCCACGCTTGAGCTTGTGACCCACCCCCGCGCCGCACCTGCGGCGCGTCACCCCCTCATGGGGGCAACACCAGTGGCCCGGCGGAGCCGGTTCCACGGTGTTCTGGGTTTGAGGCACTTCGCGCCGGACAAGCTTGAGATTGTTTCTCGAGCAACAAAAAAGCCGCTGAAAACAGCGGCTTTTTTGTTGGGTGAAACCGGCTGAATTACTTCAGCTTGATTTCCTTGTAGTCCACGTGCTTGCGAGCTTTGGGATCAAATTTCTTGATCAGCATCTTCTCGGGCGTGGTCTTCTTGTTTTTGGTCGTGGTGTAGAAATGGCCGGTACCCGCAGTGGATTCCAGCTTGATTTTTTCGCGTCCGCCTTTGGTTGCCATGGTGTGTGCTCCTTAAGCCTGGCCGCGTGCACGCAGGTCTGCGAGCACGGCATCGATGCCGTTTTTGTCGATCAGGCGCAGGGCAGCACCCGACACGCGCAGACGAACCCAGCGGTTCTCGCTTTCGACCCAGAAACGGCGGTATTGCAGGTTCGGCAGGAACCGGCGCTTGGTTTTGTTGTTGGCGTGGGAAACATTGTTCCCGACCATGGGCTTCTTGCCCGTTACATCGCAGACGCGTGCCATGAGGACACTCCGATACTTCTTTACAGCTGGTGGCGCGGGATGCGCGAAACGGTGTTCCCGTCGCGCCTCTGGCCACTCAGCCTCACCTCGCCAGGAAAGGGTGGCGGTAACCCATGATTTGTGCGAGGAAATCGCAGCAAAGCCTGTGATTATAGCGTTCCCGGTGACGGTCTTCGAACCGTCAGTCGGCGCGCATGCCCGTCAGCGCTGTCAGGCGGGGTTCTGTTCCAGGAATCGCTGGGCGTCCAGCGCCGCCATGCAGCCCGTGCCGGCACTGGTGATGGCCTGGCGGTAGATGTGGTCCTGCACGTCGCCAGCCGCGAAAATACCCGGCACGCTGGTCATGGTGGCCATGCCGTTGTTGCCCGACCTGGTGACGATGTAGCCGTCCTTCATCTCCAGCTGACCCTTGAAAATGTCGGTGTTGGGGCTGTGACCAATGGCGATGAAACAGCCCTTGACGGCGATGTCTTCGGTGGCGCCCGTCTGCACGTTCTTGACGCGCACACCGGTGACCCCCATCGGGTCGCCCAGCACCTCCTCCAGCGTGCTGTGCAGTTGCAGTGCGATTTTGCCTTCAGCCACCTTCTCATGAAGTTTGTCGATCAAGATGGCCTCGGCCTTGAACGTGTCCCTGCGGTGGATCAAGGTGACCTTGCTGGCGATGTTGGACAGGTAGAGCGCCTCTTCCACGGCCGTGTTGCCGCCGCCCACCACGGACACTTCCTCGCCTCGGTAGAAAAAACCGTCGCAAGTGGCGCAGCCGCTCACACCCTTGCCCATGAAGGCTTCTTCCGAGGGCAGCCCCAGGTACTTGGCCGAAGCGCCGGTGGCGAGGATGAGGGCGTCGCAGCTGTATTCGCCGCTGTCACCTTGGAGCACGAAAGGGCGTTTGGAGAAATCGACGGTGTTGATGTGATCGAAAACGATCTCGGTCTTGAAGCGTTCGGCGTGGGCCAGGAAGCGTTGCATCAGGTCGGGACCCTGCACGCCGTCCACGTCGGCGGGCCAGTTGTCCACATCGGTGGTGGTCATGAGCTGCCCGCCTTGAGCGATGCCGGTGATGAGCAGCGGGCTCAGGTTGGCACGGGCCGCATAGATGGCGGCCGTGTAGCCTGCTGGGCCGGAACCTAGAATAAGTACTTTTGTGTGCTTCATGGTGTTCGTCCTTCCCATTTTGTTGATGGGTTGGTATAGAGTGAATGAGAATGACGCGCAGGCCCTTGTGGCTTCTGATTTCTTGGGCACGGATTCCGGAAGTGGATCGCCTTGTCTGTGATCGAGTTTACAAAAAGAGCGCGGCGCCAGCCGTTCTTCCAGAGGAATAAGCCTATGTCGATACTGTCCAATCTTGATTTGATCCGCCGGGTCCCGCTGTTTTCGACCTTGACCCAGGCACAGGCCGAATCGGTGGCGGACGCTGTGATCAAGCGGCGCTTCAAACGGGGTGAAGTGATTGTGGAGCAGGGCAAAAAGTCCAATTTCCTGGCGATCGTGCTGACCGGTCGCGCACGTGTGGTGACCACGGATACCCGCGGTCGTGAAGTGATCCTGGCCACCATGAACCCAGGTGACTACGTGGGTGAGATGAGCCTGATCGACAACCAGCCGCATTCGGCCACGGTGCGCGCGGAGGTGCAGACCGATGTGCTCATCCTGGGACGCGTGGAGTTCGCCCGCTGCCTCCCCGAAAACACCTCCATGGCCTATGCGGTGATGAAGGGCCTGGTGCTCCGTCTGCGCCATGCGGACCGCAAGATTGAATCGTTGGCGCTCATGGACGTGTATGGGCGTGTGGCGCGTGCCCTGCTGGAGTTTGCACAGCCCGACAAAGACGGTCGGCTGGTGATCCGTGATCGGGTGTCGCGTCAGGACGTGGCCAAGATGATCGGTGCATCGCGCGAAATGGTCAGCCGGGTGATGAAGGATCTGGAAGACCGTGGGTTCATCGAGGTGGATGAAGATGGCAGCACCATCATCAAGGACCGGCTGAACTCGCTCGGCTGAATCGGGTTTTTCTGCATCGCTTCGGCGCGTTGTCGGCGCCTCCCTGACCTCTTGATCGGCCGCCGTGGCCGTGCGTTCGCCGCTGACGCATTGGGGTAAGCTAGCCGCAGGACATCTGCGAGGTCTATGACATATTCACTCAACACCCTCAATGCCGATCGGGCCAATGCGCCGCCGAACGGACTGGCCCGCTTCGCCCATGAGATGGCGCTGGTGGCGGGGGCGGCCGTGCTCGGCTTCTGGCTGCTGGCACTGCTCAGCCATTCCCTGTCTGATCCGGCCTGGAGCACCACGGGGTCGCGAAACGATGTTGGTAACTGGGGAGGTCAGCTCGGCGCCTGGCTGTCCGATGCTAGCTATTACCTGATGGGGTTTTCTGTCTGGTGGCTGATGCTGGCAGGCTGGCGCGTCTGGCTGTCCGTTTTGGCGGTGCGGTTGCGAGGGCAGGCATCTTCCGATGCGCACGACGTCACGGCACTGCCACTGGGGCAACCCCCCTGGGTGCGCTGGAGTGCCTATGCGCTGGCCTTGGTGGTGCTCATGCTGGCCAGCATGGTCCTGGAGTGGAGCCGCCTGTATCGGCTGGAAGCCTTCTTGCCTGGCCACGGTGGTGGGGTGTTTGGTCACCTGTTGGGCCCGTGGGTGGTGCGTTGGTTGGGCTTCACTGGGTCTGCGCTGGTCGCACTGGCCCTCATCGTGATCTGTCTGCCCCGTGTGTTCCAGTTCTCCTGGGGGCATTGGGCGGAGCGCGTGGGTGGTCAACTCGACGAGTGGTTCGAGTCGCGACGGGAGAAACGCGAGGCGGTGGAAGACCAGCGCATCGGTGAGCAGGCCGCCCGCGAGCGCGAGGAAGTGGTCAAGGTCGAGCGGGTCGAGATCGAGGAACATCACCCGACGCCGATGTTGATCGAGCCCACGCTGGTCGATGTGCCCAAGAGCGAACGGGTGGCCAAGGAGCGGCAAAAGCCCTTGTTCACCGAGATGCCGGACAGCAAGCTCCCGCAGGTGGACCTGCTCGACAGCGCACCGGCCCACCAGCAGGGTGTGGACAGCCAGACGCTGGAGATGACCAGCCGCCTGATCGAGAAGAAGCTCAAGGACTTTGGAGTCGAGGTGCGTGTGGTCGCTGCCGCACCGGGCCCGGTGATCACGCGTTACGAGATCGAGCCCGCCACCGGCGTGAAGGGTTCGCAGATCGTCAACCTGGGCCGCGATCTCGCGCGCTCGCTGTCGCTGGTCTCGATCCGCGTGATCGAGACCATTCCCGGCAAGAACCTGATGGCGCTGGAGCTGCCGAACGCGAAACGGCAGATGATCAAGCTCAGCGAGATCCTGGGTTCGTCGGTCTACAACGACGCCAAGTCGATGTTGACCATGGGCCTGGGCAAGGACATCGGTGGTCAGCCGGTGGTGGCCGATCTGGCCAAGATGCCGCACTGCCTGGTGGCCGGCACCACCGGCTCGGGCAAGTCGGTCGGTATCAACGCCATGATCCTGTCGCTCCTCTACAAGGCCGACGCGAAAGACGTGCGCCTGCTGCTGATCGACCCCAAGATGCTGGAGATGAGTGTCTACGAGGGCATTCCGCACCTGCTGGCACCGGTGGTGACCGACATGAAGCACGCGGCCAACGGCCTGAACTGGTGCGTGGGCGAGATGGAAAAACGCTACAAGCTCATGAGCAAGATGGGTGTGCGCAACCTCGCGGGCTACAACGTCAAGATCGAAGAGGCCAAGGCGCGCGGCGAGATCATCGGCAACCCTTTCAGTCTCACGCCCGAACAGCCTGAGCCGCTGGAGCGTCTGCCCTACATCGTGGTGGTGATCGACGAACTGGCCGACCTGATGATGGTGGTGGGCAAGAAGATCGAGGAGCTGATTGCGCGACTCGCGCAAAAGGCGCGTGCCGCCGGCATCCACCTGATCCTGGCCACCCAGCGCCCGAGTGTGGACGTGATCACCGGCCTGATCAAGGCCAACATCCCGACCCGCCTGTCGTTTCAGGTCAGCAGCAAGATCGACAGCCGCACCATCCTCGACCAGATGGGCGCAGAGAGCCTGCTCGGCATGGGCGACATGCTCTACATGCCGTCGGGAACGGGCTTTCCGGTGCGGGTGCACGGCGCTTTCGTGAGCGACGAAGAGGTGCATCGCGTGGTGGCTTACCTGAAAGAGCAGGGCGGCGAGCCCAACTACATCGACGGGGTGCTGGACAGCAGCCTGGGCGATGGTGAGGGCGGCGACATGTTTGGCGAAGGCGGTGGCGAGGGCGGTGAAAAAGACGCGCTCTACGACCAGGCCGTGGCCATCGTGCTGCAGGACCGCAAGGCCAGCATTTCCTATGTGCAGCGCAAGCTCAAGATCGGTTACAACCGCGCCGCCCGCCTGCTCGAAGACATGGAAAAAGCCGGACTGGTCAGTGCGCTGACGTCCAGCGGGCAGCGCGACATCCTGGTCGCGCCGCGTGGCGATTGACGCCAGCATGCAACCTTGTCCGCGTTGGCGGATCACAGTTCACATGATCAAACCACTTCTGCTCGCCACCGCCCTGCTGGCCGCCTCGACGGGTGCTTTCGCCGATGGTCTCAAGGACCTGGAGAATTTCCTTCGAGACGTGGACAGCGCCCAGTCCGGTTTCACCCAGGTGGTGACGTCGCCCAAGCGCGCGGGTGAAACCGTGGCGCGCAGCAAAACGTCCAGCGGGCGCTTTGAATTCCTGCGGCCCAACCGTTTTCGCTTCGAGTACACCAAACCCTTCGAGCAGACCATCGTGGCCGACGGGCAGACGCTCTGGCTGTACGACGTCGATCTGAACCAGGTCACGGCCCGCAAGCAGCAGGAGGTGCTGGGCAGCACGCCGGCGGCGCTGATCGCTGCGGGCACCGACATCAAGGCGTTGACCGAGGTGTTTGATCTCAAGGCCGCGCCCGCCCAGGACGGTCTGGAGTGGCTGGAGGCGAAACCCAAAGCGAAGGACGGTCAGCTGCAGACGGTGCGTGTGGGCTTTCGCCAGGGACAGCTTGCCGCGCTGGACATCGCCGACAGCCTGGGACAACGCTCGGTGCTGACCTTCACGCAATGGCAGGGCAATGCGCCTTTGAAAGCGGAGCGCTTCCGCTTTCAGCCGCCGGCCGGCGCCGACGTGATCCGGCCCTGACCCGTCAGCGCGTGAGTCCACCCGTTTCACACCAACCCCTCGCCGAGCGGCTGCGTCCACGCACCCTGGGTGACGTGATCGGTCAGCAGCACCTGCTCGGCGAGGGCATGGCGTTGCGGCTGGCGTTTGAGTCGGGCCAGCCACACAGCTGCATCCTCTGGGGGCCGCCGGGCGTGGGCAAGACCACCATCGCGCGGCTGATGGCCGACGCCTTTGAGGCGCAGTTCATCACCATCAGCGCTGTGCTGGGTGGCGTGAAAGACATCCGCGAAGCGGTGGAGCAGGCCGAGTCCGCGCGCGACGGCCTGCAACAGGAGCGCACCATCGTTTTCGTGGACGAGGTGCACCGATTCAACAAGAGCCAGCAGGACGCGTTTTTGCCGCACGTGGAGAGCGGCCTGTTCACCTTCATCGGCGCGACCACCGAAAACCCCTCGTTCGAGGTCAACTCCGCCTTGCTCTCGCGTGCGGCGGTCTACGTGCTGCAGCCGCTGGGCGAGGATGATCTGCGCCAGCTCATCGCCCGCGCTCAGGGCATTGGCGCCGTGCCGGCCGTCGAGACCGCCGCCGCCGACCGCCTGATCTCGTACGCGGACGGCGATGCACGCCGCTTGTTGAATACCCTGGAAACGCTGGCGGTGGCGGCCACGCGCGAGAAGCTCGCGGAAGTGACCGACACCTGGTTGATGCGCGTGCTGGGCGAGCGCATGCGCCGCTACGACAAAGGCGGTGACCAGTTCTACGACACCATCAGCGCCCTGCACAAAAGCGTGCGTGGCAGCGATCCGGACGCGGCGCTGTACTGGTTCGTTCGCATGCTCGACGGCGGCGCCGATCCGCGCTACATGGCACGCCGCTTTATCCGCATGGCGACGGAAGACATCGGGCTGGCCGATCCGCGTGCGCTGCGCCTGGCGCTGGACGCGGCCGAGGTGTACGAGCGCCTGGGCTCGCCTGAAGGCGAACTGGCGCTGGCCGAGTGTGTGGTCTACCTGGCGGTGGCGCCGAAGTCCAATGCGGTCTACAAGGCCTTCAATGAAGCCAAGGCCTTCGTCAAAAAGGACGGCACGCGCCCCGTGCCCATGCACCTGCGCAATGCACCAACAAAGCTCATGAAAGAGCTGGATCATGGAAAAGGCTACCGGTATGCCCACGATGAGGCGGGTGGCTTCGCGGCGGGTGAAAACTACCTGCCCGAAGGCATGGTGGCGCCCGGCTTTTACCGCCCGGTGGAGCGCGGACTGGAGATTCGCATTGCAGATAAGCTGCGCGAGCTCAAAAATCTGAACAATCAAAAAAACTAATGAAATCCCAAAGCCGCTGATGCAAGCGGCTGTTACGCCTCGATTTCAGGGTAAACCCGCGCCGAATAAGGGCTTACACGCATCAAGCCTCGGAAACCGCGTGGCTACAATCCGCCCACCAACCCGCAGTCTGTCCTGTTTTTAGGTCGAGCCTGGCGGGTTTTTTGCTAAGTCAAAGCAGGTAGACCGGGCAACCCGCCCGGGGCTGACAAAAAACACGGAGAAGTTTCTATGGACGTTTTGCTGCAACAGATCATCAACGGTCTGGTCCTGGGCAGTATGTATGCGCTGGTGGCGCTGGGGTACACGATGGTGTACGGCATCATCGGCCTGATCAACTTTGCGCACGGTGACGTGCTCATGGTCGGCGCCCTCACCAGTTGGACGCTGATCGGCTGGATGTCCAATGCCTGGGCGTGGATGCCGGGCTGGATGATCCTGCTGGTGGCCACGCTGATCGCCATGGTGGTCTGCGGGGCGCTGAACTACACGATCGAAAAACTGGCCTACCGGCCGTTGCGCAATTCACCGCGGCTCGCACCGCTGATCACGGCCATCGGCATGTCGCTGCTGTTGCAGACCTTTGCCATGATCATCTGGGCGCCCAACCCCAAGTCGTACCCGGCCATGCTGTCGAGCGAGCCGATCGCGCTGGGGGGCGCGGTGATTTCGTTGACGCAGATCACCATTCTGGCCGTCACGGCCATCACCCTGGCCTTCCTGATGTGGCTGGTGAACAAGACCAACCTGGGACGCGCCATGCGCGCCACCGCCGAAAACCCACGTGTGGCCGCCCTCATGGGCATCAAGCCCGACATGGTGATTTCCGCCACGTTCATCATCGGCGCGATGCTGGCCGCCATCGCCGGCGTGATGTGGGCGTCGAACTATGGCACCGTGCAACACGCCATGGGCTTCATGCCAGGGCTGAAAGCCTTTGTGGCCGCCGTGATGGGCGGCATCGGCAACCTGGCCGGTGCGGTGGTGGGCGGCATTGCGCTCGGTCTGATTGAGTCGCTGGGCGCGGGGTACCTTGGCCAGCTGACTGGTGGCGTGCTGGGCAGCCAGTACACCGACATCTTTGCTTTCATCGTGCTCGCCTTGGTGCTGACGCTGCGGCCCTCCGGGTTGCTGGGTGAGCGCGTGGCAGACCGAGCCTGACCGGGAGGACTGAATCATGATGAACTCCAAATCGGGCAAGCTGATTGCCTTTGGCCTCACCGCCATCGCCTTGATGGTGCTTCCGCTGTTGCTCCAGGCCACGGGCAGCAACTCCTGGGTCCGCATCGTTGACATCGCACTGCTCTATGTGCTGCTGGCGCTGGGGCTGAACATCGTGGTGGGGTACGCGGGTCTGCTGGACCTGGGTTACATCGCGTTCTTCGCGGTCGGTGCCTACCTGTACGGTCTGCTGGCTTCACCCCACCTTGCCGACACCTTCCCGGCGATCAAGGCCATCTTCCCCAACGGTCTGCACCTGAACATCTGGCTCGTCATGCTGCTGGCGGCGGCGGTGGCCGGCGTGGTGGGCATGCTGCTGGGTGCACCCACGCTGAAGTTGCGTGGCGACTACCTCGCCATCATCACCTTGGGCTTCGGTGAAATCATCCGCATCTTCCTGCTCAACATGGATCGCCCGGTGAACATCACCAACGGTCCCAAAGGCCTCAGCCAGATCGACGCACTGACCGTTTTCGGTATCAACATGGGACAACGGCAGACCATCAGCCTCGGCGACTGGTCGTACACCTTCCAGCCCGTGACGATGTACTACTACCTGTTCCTGTTCTTCGTGGTGATGTCGATCGTGCTGTCGTACCGCCTGCAGGACTCGCGCATTGGTCGCGCCTGGATGGCGATCCGCGAGGACGAGATCGCGGCCAAGGCCATGGGTCTGAACACCCGCAACCTCAAGCTGCTGGCCTTCGGCATGGGCGCCACCTTTGGCGGCATGTCCGGCGTGCTGTTCGCTTCGTTCCAGCGCTTTGTGTCCCCCGAATCGTTCTCTCTGATGGAGTCGGTGATGGTGGTGGCCATGGTGGTGGTGGGCGGTATCGGTCACATTCCTGGCGTGATCCTGGGCGCGTTGTTGCTGGCCGGATTGCCGGAAGTGCTGCGGCATGTGGCCGGCCCGTTGACCGAATGGACCGGCGGTCGCCTGGGCCCGGAAATCCTGCGCCAGTTGCTGATCGCGCTGGCGATGGTGGTGGTGATGTTGCTGCGCCCCAAGGGCCTGTGGCCATCGCCTGAGCATGGCAAGTCTTTGAGCAAGTGAGCGGTACTGATATGAGCGAAACCATTCTCAAGGTTGCCAACGTGTCCAAGCGCTTCGGCGGCCTGCAGGCCCTGAGCGACGTGGGCATCGAAATCAAACGTGGGCAGGTCTATGGACTGATCGGCCCCAACGGTGCGGGAAAGACCACGTTTTTCAACGTGCTGACGGGTCTGTACACGCCCGACAGCGGTTCGTTTGAGCTGGCCGGCAAGCCCTACACCCCGAGCGCGGTGCACGAGGTGGCCAAGGCCGGCATTGCTCGCACCTTCCAGAACATCCGGCTCTTTGCCGAGATGACGGCGCTGGAGAACGTGATGGTGGGTCGCCATGTGCGCAGCCACTCGGGTCTGATCGGCGCGGTGCTCCGCACGCCAGGGTTCAAGAAGGAAGAGGCCGCCATCACGGCGCGTGCGCGTGAGCTGCTGGAGTACGTGGGCATCGCCAAGTTCGCCGACTACAAGTCGCGCACGCTGAGCTATGGCGATCAGCGCCGCCTGGAGATCGCGCGTGCGCTGGCCACCGACCCGCAGCTGATCGCACTCGACGAACCCGCCGCCGGCATGAACGCGACCGAGAAGGTGCTGCTGCGCGAGCTGATCGATCGCATCCGCAACGACAACCGGACCATCCTGCTGATCGAGCACGACGTGAAGCTGGTGATGGGCCTGTGTGACCGCGTGACCGTGCTCGACTACGGCAAGCAGCTGTCGTCCGGCACGCCGGCCGAGGTGCAGAACGATCCGAAGGTGATCGAGGCCTACCTCGGAACCGGTGGTGCTTGAGGAAAGAACAACATGGCAAACACACTACTCAAAGTCAGCGGCCTGAAGGTCGCGTACGGTGGCATCAAGGCCGTCAAGGGCGTCGATCTGGAAGTGCGCGAGGGCGAGCTGATCTCCCTCATCGGCTCCAACGGTGCCGGCAAGACCACCACCATGAAGGCGATCACCGGATCGCTGGGTTTCGAAGGTGGTGACATCGAATACCTGGGCCAGAGCATCAAGGGGCGCGGCGCCTGGGATCTGGTCCGGCTGGGCCTGGCGATGGTGCCGGAAGGCCGCGGTGTGTTCACCCGCATGACCATCACCGAGAACCTGCAGATGGGGGCCTACATCCGCAGCGACAAGGCGGGCATTGCGAACGACATCGAGCGCATGTTCGGCATCTTCCCTCGCTTGAAGGAGCGCAAGGACCAGCTGGCCGGCACCATGTCGGGGGGGGAGCAGCAGATGCTGGCGATGGCGCGCGCGCTGATGAGCCAGCCCAAGGTGCTGCTGCTCGATGAGCCCTCCATGGGCCTCTCGCCCATCATGGTGGACAAGATTTTCGAGGTGGTGCGTGACGTGTCGGGGCAGGGCGTGACGATTCTGCTGGTCGAGCAGAACGCCCAGCGGGCCCTGCAGATCGCCGACCGCGGCTATGTGATGGACTCGGGTGAGATCACCATGACGGGCAGCGGCAAGGACCTGCTGGTGGACCCGAAAGTGCGCGAGGCCTACCTCGGGCACTGAGCGTTCTCGAAAAACTACAATGACGGGTTGCGCCTTTTTGGGCGCAACCCGTTTTTATTTGCCCCATACCATGACCATCGAAAACGCCCCCGCCACTCCCGCCACCGACCACAACCAGCTGATTGCGGAGCGGCGCGAGAAACTCAAGGCCTTGCGCGAGGTGCAGCAGCGCGGCGAAGGGGTGGCATTTCCGAACGACTTCAAGCCGGCGGACAAGGCCGAGGCGCTGTTCGCCACGCACGGTGACGCCACCAAGGAAGCGCTGGAAGCCACGCCGGTGCGCGCCAGCGTGTCGGGCCGCATGATGCTCAAGCGTGTGATGGGCAAGGCCAGCTTCGCCACCTTGCAGGACGCCTCGTTCGGCCCCAGCGGTGGTCGCATCCAGATCTACCTGAACACCGACAGCGTGGGTGCACCGATGCTGGAGACCTTCAAGCACTGGGATCTGGGTGACATCGTGGCGGCCGAAGGCGTTCTGATGCGCACCCGCACCGGCGAACTCACCATCCACGCCGACAAGATCCGGCTGATCACCAAAAGCCTGCGCCCGCTGCCCGACAAATTCCACGGCATCCACGACCAGGAAATCAAGTACCGCCAGCGTTATGTCGATCTGATGACCGACGAGAGCGCCCGCAAGCGTTTCGTCACCCGCAGCCACGCGCTCTCCAGCATCCGCGACTTCATGGTGAGCCACGGTTTCCTGGAGGTGGAAACGCCGATGCTGCACCCCATCCCCGGTGGCGCCAACGCCAAGCCCTTCAAGACGCACCACAACGCGCTGGACCAGGAAATGTTCCTGCGCATCGCGCCCGAGCTGTACCTGAAGCGCCTGCTGGTCGGTGGTTTCGAGCGCGTGTTCGAGATCAACCGCAACTTCCGCAACGAAGGCATCTCGGTGCGCCACAACCCCGAGTTCACCATGATGGAGTTCTACGCGGCGTACTGGAATTACCACGACCTGATGGACTTCAACGAGCAGCTGATCCGCCACGTGGTGAAGCAGGTGCACGGCGACACGCCGCTCACCTACAACGGCAAGCCGGTGGACGTGTACGCGCCCTTCGAGCGCCTGACCATCCGCGAAGCGATCCTGAAATACACCGAGGCCGGTGAGGGTGTGGACAGCGCTGAGTGGCTGATCCCCGCGCTCAAAAAGCTGGGCATGTCGGAAGCCAAGCACCAGCTGAGCTCGCGCAGCCTGGCCAGCCTGCAGGTGCTGTATTTCGAAGAAACGGTGGAAGAGAAGCTCTGGAACCCGACCTTCATCATGGAGCACCCGACGGAAATTTCACCGCTGGCGCGCGCCAACGACGACCGCCCCGAGGTGACCGAGCGCTTCGAGCTCTACATCACCGGCCGCGAGTTCGGCAACGCCTTCTCCGAACTGAACGACGCCGAAGACCAGGCCGCGCGCTTTCACGCGCAGGTGTCGGCCAAAGACGGCGGTGACGAAGAGGCGATGTACTACGACGCCGACTTCATCCGCGCGCTGGAGTACGGCATGCCCCCGGCCGGTGGCTGCGGCATCGGCATCGACCGCCTGATGATGCTGCTGACCGACTCGCCCAGCATCCGCGACGTGATCCTGTTCCCCGCGCTGCGCCGCGAGGCCTGATCCTCCAATGAGCGCTGCGCCGGGCCGCCCCAAGCAAGCTCGCACCGCAGCCCGCAGGGCGAAGGTCTCTCGGTGACCCGCCTGCACCGGCTCGACCGCTGGGCATGGCGGCTGTTCGTCCTGGGGCTGGTGGCCTCGCTGGCCATCACCGCCTGGGACCACGGTGGGCGCTGGCACACGCCACGCCTGGAGCTGCGCAACTTCGTGATGCTCTGGCTCTACTGGGCGCCTCGGCTGGCGGGCATGCCGCTGCTGGTGGGCCTGTTGACGCAGTTTGTGCTGGACACCCGCTGGCGGCGCTGGCGTTTGGTGGTGTACGCCGCGCTGGTGCTGGTGGGACTCTGGTCTTCGATGGTGGAACCGCAGTGGATCCAGGTGCGGCACACCACCATCCGCGGCATCCCGTCGTCTGCGCAACCCCTGCGACTCGCGGTGGTGGCCGACATCCACTGGGGCCTGTTCTTCCGTGACCACCAGCTGGACGCGCTGGTGAACCAGCTCAATGGCATGGACGTGGACGCGGTGCTCGTGGCCGGTGACTGGACCCACGAGCCCTCACTGAACCTGCGCGACGGGCTGGCCCCGCTGGCGCGCATCCGCCACCCGGTCTGGGGCGTGCTCGGCAACCACGACGTGCAGGCCCCCGGCCCCGATCTCACGCTGCCGCTGCGCGAAGCGCTCCAGGCCCACGGCGTGCGCCTGATCGAAGGCCAGGTCGTGCCCTGGAAGGGCTGGGAGCTGGTCGGCCTGGACGACCAATGGGGCGGGCGTCCTCAGGAGCAGATCCGCAGCCTCTGGCCTGCGGGTGCGTCCGTGGCCTCACCGCGGCTGGTGGTCGTGCACCAGCCGGACACCGTGGCCTTGCTGCCGGTGGACGCCGCCTTCCTTTCCGTGGCCGGCCACACCCACGGCGGCCAGATCTGGATACCCGGCCTCACGCCCTGGTACCTCCGTCACACCAACTCACAGCAATCCTGGTGGAACGGGCTGTACGACACACCGGCGGGGCGGCTGCTCGTGACGCCGGGGGTGGGCACGATCGGTCTGCCGGCGAGGCTGGCCGTGCGGCCGACCATCGATCGTGTGGATCTCTTGCGCTGAATTGAAATACCCCCGCCGCGCTTCGCGCGACCCCCTCAAAGGGGGCGGCGCTGGCCGTCCGGCAGAGCCGGCCCGGCGGTGCCCTGGGCCGCACCGTTTCAAGCGCAAGGGTCGCTCGCCGGGGCCATGGATGTCTGACGCTCGAGTCTAGACATTGAGTGTCTCGATGTTCTTGCGCTTGTCGTGTTGCAGGTCGCGCAGCGCATCCCTGAGCCAGGCCATGTGCACCTGGGTATCGAGCTGCAGCTCGTGCCCGTCGTCGGGCAGCAGGGCGAGCACCACCTTGAACCGCAGCGAGGAACCGGTGGGCAGCTGATCGGACGGACGCAGCCCGCCGGCGACGATGGCGGTCGCGGCCGCCACGGCGTGGGCGGTGCGGACCGGGCCTTCCATGAGCAGGGCGAACAGGTTGTCGTCCACCCGCGCGGCGGTGTCCACGTCGCGCGCCACCGAGCGCAGCAGCGAGCCCGTGAGCACCAGCGCGCGATCGGCCACTTCCCGGCCGTGTTCGGCGTTGAACCACCCGTGGTTGTCCAGGGCGATCAGCAGCACCGCGTTCCTGTGCCGGTAGCGCTGCGCCCGCACGAGGCTGTCGTGCAGCCGCAAGGTGAAGTTGTGGCGGTTGGTCAGTCCGGTCAACGGCTCGGTGACCACCAGTGCCTTGGCGCGGGCTTGCGCCTCGTGTTGCAGGGATGAGCGCTGCAGCAGCCCGTAGATCAGCAGCGGCGCTTCGATCGCCGCCGCGATCACGGTGGCGTACTGCGTCAGGAAGCCCGAAGAAATGAGGCCGAAGTTGCGCAGCACCGGCAGCGACCCAGCGAGCAGCACCGGCAGGATGCCCAGCGCGATCCAGCGCACCCAGCGGTCGCCCGTGCGCCAAGCGGCCCAGAGCATGGCGTAGACCACGATCAGGGTCAGGGTGCCGGCGGCCGTGAGGCTGTTGAAGCTGAGCTGTGTGGGGGCGATCACGTCCCAGGCGGTGACGATCAGGAACACGGCGGCCAGCGTGAGCGAGAGGCGGTCGAGCGAGCGGCCGATGCGGCGCGGCTGCACCACGTGGCGGACGAAGAGCAGGGCGGCCACGGCGGCCAGCGGCAGCAGCACGAACTCGGCCACGCTGTTCCAGCCCGCCGAATGGGGCCACAGGAACTGCCCGCCCACCCCCATCGACGCCGCCAGCGACAGACCCAGCAGCGAGATGTAGATCGCGTAGGCCGCGAAGCTGGTGTCGCGAAACACCAGGGCGTTGGCCACCGCCACCAGCACCAGCAGCAGGGCCATGCCGAAGTAGGCCCCCAGCAGGAACTGCTGCAGGATGCGCAGCTCGCGCAACTGGCTGTGGCTGTGGATCACGAGTTCGCCCGAAAACGGCACCCGCACGTGTTCGATGCGCACCCAGTAGGTCACCGGCGCGTCGGTGCGCGTGTCCAGGCCGAACACCGGGTAGCGGTCCGGGGAGGACCATTCGCTCACCGGCACATGGTCCCCCGCGCGCTGTTCGTGCCAGCTGCCATCCGCCAGGCGGTGGTAGAGGTTCACACGGTCGGTGCCCGAGCGCATCAGCTCCAGTTCCCAGTGCGAGCGGCTGTCGCGCACCCAGGCATCAAAGCGGACCCACAGCACGCCGCGCTCGCCCAGGCGCACCCGGTGTGTGGCGCTGCGCAGGGCGAACGGCACGTCCGCCTGCTGCGCCTCCAGCTCCTGCACCGTCATCGTTCCGGTCGTGTCCACCCAGAACACGCTGTGCTGCGCCAGCGGCACACTGACCATCCGGCCATCCAGCTCGATCGGCTGAAGCGGTGTGCCCGATGCCGGTGGCGCGGCCTGGACGAGTGAGCACCAGACCATGGCCAACGCCCACAGGCCCAGCCGGCGCCAGCAGCGGGCGGTTGGGGTGCATCGGTGGAGTGCTTGTGTGTGGGTCATGACCCACCGATTGTGTCTCCCCGGCACAGGTGGCCGGCTGACACGGCCGGTAGGCCCGGTCGGGTGGGCCGCTTCATCGGTCCTTGCCCTGAATCGCACGCAAAGAAAAAAACCCCGGTCGGCGGGAGCCGGTCCGGGGTCGTGCGTGGGCCGTGCGCGCGGTCAGGCGAATGCGGTGAGCGCCTTGCGCATCTTTTTCATGGCCGCCACCTCGATCTGGCGCACCCGCTCGGCGCTCACGCCGTACTCGGCCGCCAGCTCGTGCAGCGTCATGCCGCCCGAGCCGTCGTCGTTCACCTTGAGCCAACGCTCGGTCACGATGCGGCGCGAGCGCTCGTCGAGCTCGCCCATGGCGCGGGCCACGCCTTCGGTGGCGAGCGCGTCGCGTTCGGCCGATTCGAGCACGGCGGTCGGTTCGTGGGTCGCGTCGGCCAGGTAGGCGATGGGGCCGAAGCTGTCTTCGCCGTCGTCGCCCGGGCTCGGGTCCAGCACCACATCGCCGCCCGAGAGCCGGGTTTCCATCTCGCGCACCTCTTCGGGCTTGACCTTCAGGTCGCGCGCGACCAGATTGACCTCACCGTCGGAAAACGCTTCGCGGTGGGTGTCGCCGTCCAGCGCCTCGGAGCGAAACCCCTGCTTCATTGAGCGCAGGTTGAAGAACAGCTTGCGCTGGGCCTTGGTGGTTGCGACCTTGACCATGCGCCAGTTTTTCAGGATGTACTCGTGGATCTCGGCCTTGATCCAGTGCATGGCGTAGCTCACCAGGCGCACGCCCTGATCGGGGTCGAAGCGCTTCACGGCCTTCATCAGGCCGACGTTGCCTTCCTGGATCAGGTCGCCGTGAGGCAGGCCATAGCCCAGGTACTGGCGGGCGATGGATACCACCAGGCGCAAGTGCGACATCACCAGCTGACCAGCGGCGTCGAGGTCGTTGTGGTCGCGCAGGCGGCGCGCGGCGCTCTGCTCTTCCTCGAACGTCAGCAGCGGCATGCGGTTGACGGCGGAAATGTAGGCGTCGAGGTTGCCCAGCGCGGGCAGCGTCAGCGAACGGCTCGCCCACGGGCTGGCCGTGGCCAGGGTGGCGGACGGCAGCGCAACGGGTGTTATCAGGGATGTGGACATGTAGAAGGACCCTCCTCTGGTTGGTCTTGCACAAATATTAGCACTCTCTGTGAGTGAGTGCTAAAGCAAAGGTTCCATCCCCGTGATGTCCTGGGGATGGACAACCTCTCCGTTTTTCGTTGCTGTTCATAAACACAGTGTCTTGCGGGTCTCACCGGGCGTCGGGGGCATCACCATGGATCCAGGCACACCCGATCGACCGTGGATCTGCAAGGCGTTGATCTGAAAAGAGATTTTTCAGGGCTCCAAGCCTGGAACTCCCGAGTCACGGGGTCAGCACCACCGGCTCCAGCGCGTCCGACGCACCGCAGATGCGGCCGATGGCTGCGGTCTGCGGGTAGCCCGCGGCCTTGAGGGCGCGGATGCAGTCGGCCGCCCGGTCGGCCGGCACGCTCGCCAGCAGGCCGCCGGCCGTCTGCGGGTCGAACAGCAGCGGGTAGCGCGGGTCTTTCACGAAGTCTTCGGCGTTGCGCAGCGCGCGGCGCAGGCGCACATTGGCCGGCTGCAGCGAACTGACGATGCCCGCCTCGACGCATTCCACCGCGCCGTCGAGCAAGGGCAGGGCGCTCAGCTGCAGCTCGGCGTCCACGCCCGAGGGGCGCGTCATTTCCACCAGGTGCCCGAGCAGGCCGAAGCCGGTCAGGTCGGTGCAGGCGGTGGCGCCGTGCTGGCGCAGGATGCGGGCGCCGGCCTGGTTGGACACGACCATCGATTTCAGCGCGGCGTCGATCCAGCGGCCTTTGGCCGCGTGCCGCGCGTGGGCCGCGAACAGCGTGCCGGTGCCGATGGGTTTGCTGAGCAGCAGCACGTCGCCGGGCAACATGCCGCCCTTGCGCATGACGCCGTCCATCTGCTCGTCGATCAGGCCGTTGATGGCGAAGCCCAGCGCCAGCTCGCGCCCCTCGCCGGTGTGGCCCCCGACCAGGGCACACCCCGCGGCGTTGAGCACCTCGACCGCGCCGGTCATCATCTGCAGCAGCAGGTCTTCCACTTTGGCTTCCAGGCCCGGTGGCACGGTGGCGATGGCCGTGGCGGACTGCGGCTCGGCGCCCATGGCGAAGATGTCGCCCAGCGCGTGGTTGGCCGCGACCTGGCCGAACAGGTAAGGGTCGTCGATGAAGCTGCGGAAGAAGTCCACCGTGTGCACCATGGCCTTGCCCGGCGGCACGCGCACCACGGCGGCGTCGTCGGGGGCGTGCAGCCCGATCAGCACGTCGTCGCGCTCGACCGGCTGCAGGCTACCGAGCGCGCGGGTCAGGATGCTGGCGCCCACCTTGGCGCCGCATCCGCCGCAGCGCATGGCGATGGCCGAGATGGCCTGGCGCGATTCTTCGGCGCTGAGCACCAGGCTGCTGGTGGGCGCAGCCGCTGCCGGGCTGGCATCGGCCATGACCGGTAGCTCGGTGAACTTGCGCATGAAGCGGCGGTCGATCCAGTCCTTCCAGGTCCAGACCCAGTTTCCGGCAAAGCCGATGGCGCCGCGCGAGGCCACGGCGCAGCGGTCGCCGGTGGAGATCAGCGCCAGCCAGCGTTGCTGCGGGTTGTAGGCCACCAGGGGCTGGCCGCGCAGGCTCAGGCGCAGGTTTTTCGCCAGCGGCGGGCCCATGCGCACCGCGAACACACCGGCCTTCTCCAGCGGGCGGGCCGTGAACGAGGCCACGTCACCCGCGGCAAAGATCTTCGGGTCGTCCAGCGTCTGCAGTTGTTGATTGACCTGGATGAACCCATGTTCATCGAGCGCCAGGCCGGTGCCTTGCAGCCAGACCGGGCCACCGGCCTGCGTGACCCACAGGGTCTCGTCGGCGTCGAAGGTGCGGCCGTCCTGCGTGTGCAGGCAACCGGGTGAGACCTGGTTCACCTCGGCGCGGGTGTGCACGGCCACGTGGCGTTCTTTGAGCACGCGGGCAAAGCGCGCGCGCACCCCGGGGTTGTGTGTCGGCAGGAGGGTATCGCCCGCCGTGAGCAGGACGAAGCGCAGCAGATCGGGGCTTTTGCCCAGGGTGTGCAGTTCCTGGCGCAGCCGGTACTGCACCGACAGCACCAGCTCCACACCGCCCGCGCCGCCGCCCACCACGGCGATCGTGAATCGGCTGTGCAGCGCGCGCACGCGGTCCAGCAGCTGCAGCCAGCGCTGGTTGAAATGGGCGATGGGCTTGACCGGCACGGTGTGCGCCCGCGCGCCGTCCACCTGGCGCACATTGGGCGTGGAGCCGGTGTTGATGGACAGCAGGTCGTAGGGCACCGAAGGCCGGTCGCGCAGCAGCACGCGCTGGTTGGCCCGGTCCAGGCCGGTCACTTCGCCGTGGATGAAGCGCGCCCCGGCGAACGCCGCCAGGCGGCCCAGGTCGATGTGCACGTCGTCAAAGCTGTAGTGGCCCGAGATGTAGCCGGGCAACATGCCGGAGTAGGGCGTGTCGATGTCGGTGCAGATGAGCGTGATGCGCAGGCCGGGCTCGGGCTGCATGGCGAGCATGCGCAAGACGACCACGTGGCTGTGGCCGCCGCCGACGAGCACCAGGTCGCGCAGGATGGGTTGTTCGGACGCTTGCATGGTCAGAGTCTAGAGGGTGGGGCGATGGGCTGTGTGCCCGGGAGCTTGGGGACGGGCCAGGGTGAGCCATCGGTCGTTTTTCCGCACAGCGGGAATCGATTGCCACGATGGCTGTATTTATGTACAGTGTTCGAATGCAAGCACCCCATCTGTCCATGACCGTCCGGTTCCGTCAGCACTATCACCCGCGCCGATTCCAGATCCCTTCGATCCTGAGCCAGTTCTGGCGCTGGGTGTGAGCCCGGTATCGAGTGGCGGGAAGTTCGGGGCGCTGCGAGGGAGCCGCACAGGCTCCCTCGAGAACCGGGGGGTGAACGGCCTTTGGGCCGGAGCTCCTCTGCCCTGGAATCCGTTGAATGTTTCAGCCCCTCCCTGTCATGAACCGACGCCCATGAACACCTTGCTGTCCGGCGCCACCGATGACCTGTCGGGTGCGCTGGCGTGTCCTTCTCCCCGCCCGGCCTGCGCGCCGCGTGGGTTGCCGCCCGCCGTGGCGGCCGCGCTGTGGCGCGCCGACCAGCTGGGCAGCCCGGTGGCGGCCACCTGGTCCAGCGGCTTCGAGGCGCTGGACGCGGTTTTGCCCGGTGGCGGCTGGCCGGGTCACAGCGTCACCGAACTGTTGAGCGCCCAGAGTGGCACGCTGGAATGGCGGCTGCTCGGGCCGCTGCTGCGCCAGGTGTGCGCCGCCGGGCGCAGCGTGGTGCTGGTCGGGCCACCCCGGCCGCCGCACCCGCCGGGCCTGCGGCTGGACGGCATCGCCGAGCAGCAACTGGTCTGGGTGATGGCCGAAACGCCGGCCGAGCGTCTGTGGGCCACCGAACAGCTGGTCAAAGCCAACGCCTGTGGTGCGCTCATCGCCTGGCTGCCGCAGGTGCGCGCCGAGCAGGTGCGCCGCCTGCAGGTGCTGGCCGCAGGCTGTGCCGGCCCGGTGTTCTTGTGCCGGCCCGCCACGGCGGCCCGCGAATCGTCGGCCGCGCCGCTGCGCCTGCTGGCCCGCGTGGGGGCCGACTGGGAACTGCTGGTCGACGTGTTCAAGCGCAAAGGCCCGCCGCTGGAAACCACGCTGCACCTGCCCTCGGTGCCCGGTGGCCTGCAGGCCATCCTGACGCCGCGGCTGCAGAAGCCCAGCACCCTGGTGCCGCGTGACCCGGCGCCGCAGACCGCCCCGCTCCCTCTTCCCAGTGAGGCCGGCCATGCTCTGGTCAGCACTCCGGCTGCCGGCACCCGACGACACCGCCTCGCCCACTGACGCGGCGCTGCAGGCGCTGGCGATCTGGGCACTTCAATTCACGCCCCGGGTTGCTGTCGCTGACGAAGCCGTGGTCATGGAGCTGGCCGCGAGCGTGCGCCTGTTTGGCGGCTGGCACGCGCTGCGGGAGCGTGTGGTCTCGGACGCTGCCGAGCTGGGGGTGAGCCAGGTCGCCTGGGCGCCCAACAGCCTGGCCGCGCTGGCGCTGGCGCGCGCGGGTGTGGAAAACGGCTTTTGCCAACCGCTGAACGGCTTGCTCGATGCCCTGCCCATGGACACGCTCAGCGCCGTGTGCCCGCACCGGCTCACGCTCGCGCACATCGGCTGCCGAACGCTGGGCGATGTGCGGCGCCTGCCGCGCGGTGGCGTCGGCCGGCGCTTTGACAAGCAGCTGCTCGCCGCGCTCGACCAGGCCTATGGCCGCGCGCCCGAAGTGCACCGCTGGATCGCGCTGCCCGAGCGCTTCGCGCAGCGGCTGGAACTGATGTTCCGCGTGGACGACGCGACGGCCCTGCTGTTCGGCGCGCGCCGCCTGCTGCTGGCGCTGTGTGGCTGGCTCGCCGCGCGCCACAGCGGCACCACCGCCTTCACGTTGCACTGGGCGCACGACGCCATGCGCGCGAAATCGGCGGGCGATGGTGGTTGCCTCACCGTGCGCACGGCCGAGCCCACGCGCCACCTGGAGCACCTCTGCCGCCTGCTCGGCGAGCACCTGGCCCGGGTGGAACTGCTGGCCCCGGTGGGCGATCTGCAACTGGTGGCCGACGAGGTGATGCCGCTGGAAGAAAAGAGCGCCTCCTGGCTGCCCGACGACAACGCGGGCGGCGAGACGCTGCCCCTGGTGCTGGAGCGCATCGCCGCCCGCCTGGGCCCGCAGCGCGTGGTGCGCCCGGTGCTGTGCGAAGACCACCGGCCCGAGTGGATGTGCCGCTGGCAACCGGCGCCCGAACCCCTGCCCCGAAAGCCCGCCACGGTCAGCGAGCTGCCACAGCCCGGCTTCATCCTGAGCGCACCGCTCAAGTTGCTGGTGCGCGCCAACCGGCCGTATTATCAGGGCGAACTGCAATTGCTCGCCGGCCCGCAGCGGGTGGAAGGCGGCTGGTGGGACCGGGATGAAGCCGCCGGGCAGATCCGCAACGTGGTGCGCGACTACTGGGTCGCTCAGTCGGCGCACGCGGGCGTGTTGTGGGTGTTCCAGACGCGGCTGGACGAGTCGCCTGCGTGGTTCTTGCATGGAATATTTGCCTGACCCCCACCGCGCTGCGCGCGACCCCCTTCCAGGGGGCGGCACTGGCCGTCCGGCAAAGCCGGCCCGGCGGTGCCCTGGGTCGCTCCCCCTCTGCCCGGAGCACGTGCCTGACCCCTTCCCCCTCTGGGGGAAGGCAGGGATGGGGGCTGGCCTGCGAGGGAGCTACCCATGACACCACAACTCCCGGGCATCCCCCACTACGCCGAGCTGCGCTGCCTCTCCAACTTCAGCTTCCTGCGCGGCGCCAGCAAGCCCGAAGAGCTGGTGGAGCGCGCCCAGGCGCTGGGTTACACCGCCCTCGCCCTCACCGACGAGTGTTCACTCGCCGGCATCGTGCGCGCCCACGTGGCCGCCAAAGAGCAAGGCCTGAAGCTGCTCGTGGGCAGCCAGTTCCAGGTGCAGAGTGATGCGCCGTTCACCCTGATCGTGCTCGCCATCAACCTCAACGGCTACGGCAACCTCTGCGAGTTCATCACCCGGCTGCGCCGCACGGCATCCAAGGGCACGTATCGCCTCACGCTGAAACCCATCAGCGCCGAGGCGCTGACCGACTGCCTGGTGATCGCCGTGCCGCAGCGCGGCAGCACGCAGGCGCAGATGGACACGGTGGCGCGCTGGCTGCTCCAGCATTTCATGGGCCGCTGCTGGCTGGGCGTGGAACAGCTGCGCCTGATGGACGACGAGATGCGCCTGCACCGGTTGCGCCAGAGCAGCGAGCTCACCGCCGTGCCGCTGGTGGCCGTGGGCGACGTGCACATGCACCTGCGCTCGCGCAAGGCCTTGCAGGACGTGCTCACCGCCACGCGCATCGGCAAACCCTTGACCGAATGCGGCCACGCGCTCGCGCCCAACGCCGAGCAGCGCCTGCGCTCGCGCCTGGCGCTGGCGCAGCGTTACCCCGAAGCCCTGCTGGCCGAGACGCTGAAGGTCGCCGGGCGTTGCAGCTTTTCGCTTGACGAGCTGGCGTACCAGTACCCGAGCGAGGTGGTGCCGCCGGGCGAGACGCCGGCGAGTTACCTGCGCCGCCTGGCCTACGAAGGCATGGGCCGGCGCTGGCCCGCGGGGGCGCCCGCCTCGGTGCAGCAGCAGGTGGAGCACGAGCTGACGCTGATCAGCGAATTGCAGTACGAGCACTACTTCCTCACCGTGTACGACATCGTCGCCTTCGCGCGCTCGCAGCACATCCTCTGCCAGGGCCGCGGCTCGGCGGCCAACAGCGCGGTGTGTTACTGCCTGGGCATCACCGAGGTGGACCCGGCGCGCACGGCGGTGCTGTTCGAGCGCTTCATCTCGAAAGAGCGCAACGAGCCGCCCGACATCGACGTGGACTTTGAACACGAGCGGCGCGAAGAAGTCATCCAGTACCTCTACGCGAAATACGGCCGCGAGCGCGCCGCGCTCACCGCCACCGTCATCAGCTACCGCCCACGCAGCGCCCTGCGCGACGTGGGCAAGGCCCTGGGCTTCGACGAGGCCGCGCTCGACGCGCTGGGCAGCGGCCACCGCTGGTGGAGCGAGGACGGTTTTGCACCCGAGCGCATCCTGGAGGTCGGGCTCGACCCGGACAGCCTGAAGGTGCGCCAGCTCGTGGCGCTCACCGGCCAGCTCATGGGTTTTCCGCGCCACCTCTCGCAGCACACCGGTGGTTTCGTGCTGACCCAGATGCCGCTGTCGCGCATGGTGCCGATCGAAAACGCCGCCATGGCCGACCGCACCGTGATCGAGTGGGACAAGGACGACCTCGACGCCATGGGCCTGCTGAAAGTCGACGTGCTCGCGCTCGGCATGCTCACCGCGATCCGCAAGTCGCTTCATTTCATCGGCCAGCGCAAGGGCTTCGACTTCCAGATGCAGGACATCCCGGCCGAAGACGCCAGCACCTACGACATGATCTGCGCCGCCGACACCGTGGGCGTGTTCCAGATCGAGAGCCGCGCGCAGATGAGCATGCTGCCGCGCCTGCGGCCGCGCGAGTTCTACGACCTGGTGATCGAGGTCGCGCTGGTGCGCCCTGGTCCGATCCAGGGCGGCGCGGTGCACCCCTACCTGAACCGCCGCCAAGGCAAGGAACCCATCGATTACCCCAAGGGCCTGGAGGCCGCACTCAAGCGCACGCTCGGCGTGCCCGTGTTCCAGGAACAGTGCATGCAGATCGCCATCATCGCGGCCGGCTTCACGCCCGGCGAGGCCGACGGCCTGCGCCGCGCCATGGCCGCGTGGAAGCGCAAGGGCGGCCTCGGAAAATACCAGGACCGCTTGCTGAATGGCATGGCCGAACGCGGCTACGAACTGGACTTCGCGCAGCGTGTGGTCGAGCAGGTGAAAGGTTTTTCCAGCTACGGCTTCCCCGAAAGCCACGCCGCCAGCTTCGCGCTGCTGGTCTATGCCAGCTGCTGGATCAAGCGCCACCACCCGGCCGAGTTCCTGGCCGCCATGCTCAACAGCCAGCCGCTGGGCTTCTATTCGCCGAGCCAGCTGGTGCAGGACGCTGTGCGCCACGGCGTCGAAGTGCGCGCGGTGGACGTCATGGAGAGCGACTGGGACTGCACGCTGGAAGAAGTGGCCTCCGCGAGCGAAGTGCCTGACCCTCTCTCCCCTTGGGAGAGGGCTGGAGTGAGGGCGGCCCCCGAGCCCACCCTGCCCGCCGTGCGCCTGGGCCTGCGTCTGGTCAGCGGCCTGTCACGCGACGAAGCGCAACGCATCGTCGCAGCGAGAGGGGGAGCCACCCCAGCACACACCGAGGAACCGGCTTTGCCGGGCCGTTGGTGTGGCCCCCCTGGGGGGGAGACGCGAAGCGGCGCAGGGGGGGGCTTTCTTGACTCAGAAGACCTCGCCCGCCGCGCTGGGTTGGACCAGCAAGCCATGCAACAACTCGCCGCCGCCGACGCGCTGCAGTCCCTGAGCGGCCACCGCCGCCAGCAGGTCTGGGACGCCGCCGCCCTCAAAGCCCCGCCCGCGTTGCTCAAGGAAGCCCCGATCGAAGAAGACACCCTCGACCTGCCAGAAGCCCCCGAAGGCGAAGCCATCGTCTGGGACTATGCGTCACTCGGCCTCACCCTGCGCCGCCACCCGCTGGCCCTGCTGCGCGAGCGCCTGCAGGCGCGCCGCTTCATGACCGCCGAAGCCTTGAAAGACGCGCCCGACGGCCGCCTCGTGCGCGCCTGCGGCATCGTCACCGGGCGCCAGCAGCCCGGCACCTCCAAAGGCGTGGTGTTCGTGACGCTGGAAGACGAAACCGGCGTCGTGCAGGTCATCGTCTGGAAAGCCCTGCGCGAGCGTCAGCGCAGCGCCCTCACCCGCTCACGCCTGATGGCGGTGCACGGCGTGTGGCAACGCGAAGGCGAAGTCTGCAACCTCATCGCCGGCCACCTGGAAGACCTCACGCCGCTGCTGGGCCGGCTGGCGACGGAGAGCCGGGATTTTCATTGAACCCCTGGTCGGGGCTCCGTACCATCTCAACACCCTCACCGCAGGACCCCATCATGTGCCGCAACATCAAGACCCTGTTCAACTTCGAGCCTCCGGCCAGCGAGCTGGAGATCCGCGACGCCTCGCTGCAGTTCGTGCGCAAGCTCAGCGGGTTCAACGTGCCGTCGAAGGCGAACGAGGCAGCCTTCGACCGCGCGGTGGCCGAGGTGGCGGAGTCGGCCCGGCGGCTGATCCAGTCGCTGGTGACCAACGCCGAGCCGAAGAACCGGGAGGTGGAGGCGATGAAGGCGCGCGAACGGTCGGCGCAACGTTTTGCGGGCGGGCCGCGCGGCTGAACGGACCGCGCGCGTCAGCCGCCCAGCAGTCGCTCGGTGATGAAGCGCCAATGCGCCTCGCTCACCGGCGTGATGGATAGCCGGCTGCCGCGCTGCAGCACCACCATCTCGGCCAGCTCGGGCGTGGTGCGCAGTTCGGGCAGGCCGATCAGGCGGGTCTTCTTCAGCGCCTGCACGTCGAGCAGCAGCCAGCGCGGCTGATCGGCTGGCGACTTCGGGTCGAAGTAGGGCGAGGCCGGGTCGAACTGCGTCGGGTCGGGACGGGTGCCCGAGGCGACCCGCGCCAGGCCCACGATGCCCGGCTCGGCGCAGCTGGAGTGGTAGAAGAGCACGCCGTCGCCGATCTGCATGCCGTCGCGCATGAAGTTGCGGGCCTGGTAGTTGCGCACGCCGGTCCAGGGCACGGTGGCGCCGGGCGCGGCCAGCGCGTCGTCGATCGAGCACTCCTCGGGCTCGGACTTCATCAGCCAGTACTGCGCCATGGTGTCAGACCCCGCCGTTCGGGTGCGTCGGGTCCACCCACAGCACCTGCTCGGGTTTCTCCACCGGTTCGATGTCCAGGTTCACGGCCACGGCCTGGCCGTCGCTGCGGCACAGCACGCACTCCAGCACCTCGGTCGCGCTGGCGTTGATCTCCTGGTGCGGCACATACGGCGGCACGTAGATGAAGTCGCCCGGGCCGGCCTCGGCGGTGAACTCCAGGTGCTCGCCCCAGCGCATGCGCGCGCGGCCTTTCACCACGTAGATCACGCTCTCCAGCGGGCCGTGGTGGTGGGCGCCGGTCTTGGCGTCGGGGTGGATGGTCACGGTGCCGGCCCAGAGCTTTTGCGCGCCGACGCGCGCGAAGTTGATCGCGGCCTTGCGGTCCATGCCCGGCGTGCTCGGCACGTTGCCGTCGAGCTGGTTGCCGGGCACCACGCGCACGCCGTCGTGTTTCCAGGGGATGGTGTCGCTGGGGTGATGATCGTGATCGCCGTGGGGGTGCGGGTGATCATGGGGCATGGCGTCTCCTTCGATGGAGCGGCCAGTGTGCCAGCTTGCCATGGCGCCTGTCTCCGGGTGGCGTGTTTCCCGGGTGCTTCTGGGTGACGGCCCCGCCGCCACGGGGGCGGGCGTTTCCGGGTAGCCTACGACCCAATCCCTGCCCGCTCCCCGTCGGGCCCGAACCCGGTTTCTACACCCATGACGTCTTCTCCCCCCAAGGCCGCGCCCCACGGCCTGCTGATCGCCAACCTGCTGTCGCAACTGGCCTTCGGCCTGCTGGCCATGACCATCTGCCTGCCGTCCATGCAGGAATGGGGTGCGATCTTCGGCTCCAGCCAGGCGGCGGTGCAGCTCACTTTCAGCGGTTTTGTGGTGACGTATGGGTCATTGCAGCTGCTTTACGGTCCGTTCTCGGACCGCATCGGGCGCAAGAAGATCCTGATGTTCGGTCTGGCGGTGTCCTTCGTGGGCTCGGTGCTGGCGGCGCTCGCGCCCAGCCTGCCGCTGCTGGTCGCGGCGCGGGTGCTGCAGGGTGCGGGCGCGGCGGCGGGCATGGTGGTGGGGCGCGCGATGGTGCAGGACCTGTTTGACGGCCCGGAGCGCACGCGGGTGATGGCCTATGTGGGCATGGCGATGGGCCTGTGCCCGCCGCTGGCGACCATCATCGGCGGGCAGCTGCACGTGCGCCTGGGCTGGCAGGCCAATTTCGTGCTGATGGCCGGTCTGGCCGCCGTGCTCTTTGTCGCCGCCTGGCGTGGCCTGCCCGACCACCGCAAGGCCACCACGGTGCAGCCGCACTGGCTGCGCGCCATGCTCTCGTCCTACGCGCGGCTGGCGCGCGAGCCCTCGTTCCTGCTGCACGTGCTGCTGCTGGCGATGACCACGGCCACCTTCTACGCTTTCCTGGGCGGTGCGCCCATCGTGCTCGGCAGCTACGGCGTGAAGCCCGACGGCATCGGCTTCTACATCATGGCCATTCCGGGTGCGTACATCGTGGGCAACTACCTGACCTCGCGCTTCGCCCGTCTCACAGGCGAGCGCCGGATCATGCGTTTCGGCCAGGTGCTGACCGTGGGTGGGATCGCGCTGATGCTGTTGCTCGCGCTCGCCGGGCTGAACACGCCGCTGGCGTTTGCCCTGCCGCTGGTGTTGCTGGGCATCGGCCACGGTCTGCTGGTGCCGCCCGCGCTGGCTGGCACGGTGGGCCTGCTGCCGGCGCTCGCAGGCTCGGCTGCCGCAGTGGCGGGGCTGTCGCAGCAGCTGATGGGCGCGGTGGGCGGGTTTGCCGTCGGGCTCTTCCATCATGAGGGCGCGGTCAACCTGGGCTGGCTGATGCTGGGGCTGACCCTGTGTGGTACAGGGGCGCAATGGCTGCTGCACAGGCGGAAGTCACCATGAGTCGCTGGCGCGGTGTGGTCTGGCGCTGTCTGGCCGCCGCGGTGCTGGCCGCCGGCCTGAGCGGGTGCGGCCTGCTGCTGCGCGCGCCCCAGGTGCCGATGGACGCGCTGACCCTGCCACTGTCGCCCACCGCTCGCAGCCAGACGCTGATCGTGCTCATGCCCGGCGCGCAGGAGGTGCCGCAGGACATCGTGCGCGAGGGCTTCGTGGCGCAGGTGCGCGCGCGCGGCATCGACGCCGACGTGGTGGTGGCCGATGCGCACCTGGGCTATTTCCACAACGGCAGCTTCGAGCAGCGGCTGCACGACGATGTGGTCCGTCCGGCCCGCGCGCAGGGCTACCGATCGATCTGGATGGCGGGCATCTCGCTCGGCGGCTTCGGCGCCCTGCGCTACGCCCGCGCACACCCCGAGGAGGTGGCGGGCGTCATTGCGCTGGCGCCGTATGTCGCTCCCCGGCTGGTGTTGCAGGACGTGTGGCACGCGGGCGGCCTGCTGCGCTGGCAACCCGTGGGGCCGATCCGGCCGGCCGACCACGAGCTGCTGCTCTGGCTCAAGGGCTACGCCGACCCGGCGCAGGCGCCGCCGCCGCTGTACATGGGCTACGGCGAAACCGACCGCCTGCAGCCCTTCATGCCGCCGCTGATGGCCGGCATCCTGCCGCCCGAGCGCCTGCTGGCGGCGCCCGGCGGTCACGACTGGGCGCCCTGGAAGGCCATGTGGGCCGATGTGCTGGATCGGGTGCCGCTGCCGCGCGTGCAGCCGTCGGCGGCGGCGCGTTGAGCGCTGGCATTGCTTCACCTTTTTGGAAAGGCGGTTCCCCATGTTCCAGAGCCTGCTTCCCTTCCTGGTGTTCGTCGTCTTCATCGTGGTGGTGGGCGTGGCCCTGTCCCGCTGGACGCAACGCCAGAACCAGCAACGGATTGACGCCTTGCGCGCGGGCGCGGCCGCGCGTGGCTGGTCGTGCGAGACGTCGAAGGACGGCGTGTTTGACCTGACCCGCTGGCAGGGGCAGACCGACGGCGTGCGCTGGACGGCCGAACACCGCCGCCTGCGCCACAAGCGCAAAGGGCAGACGCGGACCCACAACGTTCGGTGGTGGGCCGACGCCTTCGGCGGGCCCACCTCGCCGCTGCTGCTGATGGGCGTGCCCCAGGGGCAGGAGACACCGGCGCTGAAGCTGGCGCAAGGTGAGGGGCTGCTGGCCACCATGGCGCAGAAGGTGGCCGGCTTCGCGCTGGACCAGTCGCTGGACACTTACTTCGGCGTCGAGGCGGGCCAGCAGGTGGAAGCGCGTGCGTTGCGCATGGTCGATGGTGCTGCGTTGCCGGGTTTCATCGCCCTGGCCGTGGACGCGAACTCGGGGGCTTTCTGGCTGAACCAGCCGGGCCATCGGGCCGCGATCGACGCGCAGGTGCGGAATGCGTCGAGCGCCCTGTCCGACGAGGTGGACCGCCCCTGGGTGCTGTTGCTGGGCCCCCGGGTGGGGCTGGCGCGCATGGCGCCGGTGAGTTCGATCGCCGACCTGGAGCGCCTGGTGCGCGCGGGCGTCGCGCTGGTGCAAGCGGCCGGGTGACCTGATCGGGGAAAATCACGCCTTCGTTCCCCGTTTCCGAGGTCTGCCTTGCCATTGCCCACCCCCCAGCCCCGCACCCCCATGCACACGCGCCGCGTCGAGTACCGCGGTTTCCATCGAGAAGACGGCCTGTGGGACATCGAGGGCGAACTGCACGACACCAAGCCCCACGCGTTCGAGATCGAGGGTGAAGGCACGTGGGCGCCGAATGAGGCCATCCACCACATGCTGATCCGCGTCACGCTGGACGATGCCATGGTGATCCGCGACGTCGCGGTCGCCATGGACGCGCACCCGCACGACCCTTGCCCGCAGGCCATGGTGCCGATGCAGCGCCTGATCGGCGAGACGGTGGGGCGCGGCTGGCGCCTGACCATCGAACGTCACCTGGGGGGCATTCAGGGCTGCACCCACCTGCGCGAGCTGCTGTTCAACCTCGCCACCGCCGCGTTCCAGACCCGTTCGGCCTCCTTTGCCCCAACGGCCGACGGCCAGCCGCCGATGCACCTGGGCCAGTGCCTGGCCTGGGACTTCAACGGCCCGGTGGTGGAGAAGGTCTACCCGATGTTTTTCCGCTGGCAGCGGCCGGCGAAGACCGCCGCCTGAGCGGCGCCGGGCTCAGTCCACGAGCGTCGCACAGGCCAGCGTGCGGAACAGCTGCCGGTAGTGGTCGCGCTGGTTGGGCGCCTGCACCATGAGGATGCCGAAAAAGCCTTCGGCAGGGTCGACAAAAAACGTGGTGCCGGCGATGCCGCCCCAGTGGCAGGTGCCGACCGAGCCCGGTATGGTCGCCAGCCCGGTCGCGGTGCGCACCGCAAAACCCAGACCGAAACCGTGTCCGGGCGGCAGCAGCGGGTCGTCGCTCGGGATGCCGCCCAAGTGGTCGGCGGTCATGAACGTCACCGTGTGCGGGCCCAGCAGCCTTGTGCCGTCGAGTTCACCGCCGTTGAGCAGGCACTGCAGGAAGCGCGCGTAGTCGGCGGCGGTGGACATCAGCCCGCCGCCACCGCTTTCCATCGCGGGCGGCTGGCGTGGGTCGAGCACGCGCAGCGGAATGCCGCCATCGGGGTCGTGGGCGAAGGGTTCGGCGATGCGCCGGTGGTCGGCTTGGGGCACCACGAACGCCGTGTCGTGCATGCCCAATGGCCCGAGAATCGCTTCGCGCAGGTGCTGCCCCAGCGGCCGGCCGCTGAGCACTTCCAGCAAACGGCCCAGCACGTCGGTGGCGCGGCTGTAGGCCCAGCGCGTGCCGGGCTGCAGGAACAGGGGCATGGCCGCGAGCGTGTGGCTGAATTCGGCGTTGGAGCGTTCGCGGGACCCGATCTCGGCCTGCGCGTAGAGCCGCTGCACATGCGCCGTGCCGAGAAATTCGTAGGTCAGCCCGGCGGTGTGGCGCAACAGGTCCTGCACCGTGGCCGGTCGCGTCACCGGCTCCAGCCGCACGCCGTCGCCGGTGTCCACCGCGACCTGCTGGCCCTTGAACTCGGGCAGGTGCTTTTCAACAGGGTCGCTGAGCAACAGGCGCCCCTGTTCGACCAGCATCATCACCGCGACCGACACGATGGGTTTGGTCATGGAGTAGATGCGGAACACCGCGTCACGCGGCATCGGCTCGCCGCTGGCCGGGTCGCGCTGGCCGAGGCTCTCGAACAGCGCCACGCGACCGCGCCTGGCGAGCAGCACCACCGCCCCGGGCAGGCGACCGCGATCCACTTCGGCCTGCAGCACCTGCATCAGGCGCCGTGTCCGCTCCGGGCACAGGCCAAGATCGGCCGGTGCGGCCGAGGGCAGGGGGGAGCAGGGGAGGCGGTCGTTCATGGGGTGTCGGCGAGGGCGGGGGATCGGGGCATCTTAGTCATGAAGGTGACCGGTGGCCTGACGCGTCGGCGTCGTGCCGGCACAATCGCCGCATGGCCATTTCCCTCAATTCCGACCTTGTGCTGACCCCGCCCGTCGATGCGGCGACCGTGATGGTGGTGCGCGACGGTGCGCAGGGGCTGGAGGTTCTGCTGGTGCGCCGGCACGGCAATTCCGGCGTGCTCGGCGGCGTGCACGTGTTCCCCGGCGGCAAGCTCGACGCGACCGATTGCGCCGCGCTGCCCGACTGGCTCGACCGCGCGCCCGAGGCCTATGGCGAGGCGCTCGGCGAACCCGGTCTGGCCCCCGTCGTGGCGGTGGGCCTGCATGTCGCGGCGCTGCGTGAGACGCGCGAAGAATGCGGTCTGCGCCTCGCTCCGGCCCAGCTGGTGCCCTGGTCGCGCTGGGTGACACCGCGCCAGCCCTCGGTCACCAACAAGCGGTTCGATACCCGCTTCTTCGTGGCGCCCGCGCCGGCGGGTCAGGAGGCCGTTCACGATGACCACGAAGCCACCGAAGCGGTGTGGACATCGCCGCGTGCCGGGCTGGAGCGCTACTGGGCGGGGGAGATCGATCTCGCGCCACCGCAGATCATGAGCCTGGTCCAGCTGGTGCGGCTGACCGACGTCGGGCACGTGATGTCGGTCGCGCGCGGCCGTGCGCCGGTGTTGATCGAGCCCGAGCCTTTTGACCTGGATGGCGAGCGGGTGATCTGTTACCCCGGGGATCCGTCCCATCCGGTGCGGGAGGCCGTCTGGCAGGGCCCCACCCGGTTGAGCTACCGCAACCGGCGCTTCGAAGCCGAGGGCGGCTTGGCGGCGCTGCTGGGCTGAGCCGTCGCCAGAAACGACAACGCCCACGGGAGGTGGGCGTTGAAGAAGGAATCACCTTGGCGGAGAAAGAGGGATTCGAACCCTCGGTACTGTATAAACAGTACGCCGGATTTCGAATCCGGTGCATTCGACCACTCTGCCATCTCTCCGCGTCGAAGCCCTCGATTCTAGCAGCAGCTTCAGGGGTTTTTCCACGTTCAAAGCGCAGGATGCGCTGCAACAATTCAAGCCCCCATTTCGCCCACCCATGCTCGTCGATACCCAGCCCGCCACCTACCAGCACGTGCCCGCCACCGTGGAAGTGCGCGACCAATGGGTGAATTCGCAACTCATTGGCGTGTTGATGGACGACGTGTTGTCTTCGTTGGCAGCGGCGGTCTTGGCGGTGCCCGTGCTGGTGGTGTTGATGTATTTCGGGCGTGTGCCTGCCATGGCACTGGCGGGCTGGGTGGGTCTGATGGCCACCATCCTGGTGTTGCGCTACCGGATGCTGGGCATCTACCGCCTGCGCTACGACAGCAGCGAAGGCCCTCACCGCCTGGCCTTCGTGAGCCGTTACCAATGGACCTGGGTGGCGGTCGCTGTGCTCTGGGGTTCCGTGGTGGCACTGAGCTACGGGCGATCGGACATGGGGACCCAGTTTGTCTGCGGGGTGGTGGTGCTGGGGCAGGGCCTGCTGGCGCTGGTGGCGGTCAGTGCCTACCAGCCGGTGTTCCGGCGCTACGTCCACAGCCTCGTGCTGTCGGTGGTGTTCGGGGTGCTGTTCAACACCTTCATCCATGGTTATACGAACGAAACCCTTCGCATGGCGGGCGCGGCGCTGGTCCTTTTGATGGTGTTCTGGTGGTTGCTGATGATGGCGGGCAAACGTCTGCATCAGGTGTACCGCGCCGGTTTCGAGTTGCAGTTCTCCAACGAGGAGCTGATCGACTCGCTGACCCAGCAGACCCGTGCTTCACTGCGCGCGGTCGCCACCAAGAACCGTTTTCTGGCGTCGGCAGCGCACGATCTGCGCCAACCGGTGCACGCGCTGAGCCTGTATGCCGACTGGCTGGCCACCGAACCGGAGATGGCGCGCGACATCTCGCCGCGCATCCTGCAGTCCACCCGGGCGATCAACGAGCTGTTTGACTCGCTGTTCGACCTGACGCGCATCGATGCAGGCAACTACAAGGTGCGCCTGCAACATGTGGATGTGGAGCAGCTGTTCGCCGACCTGGCGCTGCAGTTTGAGCCGGTGGCGTCGGGCAAATCGCTCAAGCTCAGGACGCACACCCGGCCGACCACCATCTGGGCCGATCCGGTGGTGATGCGGCGGATTCTGGGCAACCTGCTGTCCAACGCGCTGCGCCACACGACCCACGGGGGGGTGCTGCTCGGGCTGCGTCACCGCGACGACATGATGGTGTTTGAGGTCTGGGACACCGGCGTGGGCATCGCGCGCGAACACCAGCAGGCGATCTTCCAGGAGTTTTTCCGGGTGTCACAGCACCAGGGTACCGAAGACAGCCTGGGCCTGGGACTGACCATTGTGTCCAAGCTGACCACGATGATGGGCTACCAGCTCGCGCTGTCGTCCGTGGCCAACCGGGGCAGTGTGTTTCGGGTGATGTTGCCGGCGTACACCCAGAAACACCTGGTGCCGGACGTGGCCACCTGAGCTGTGCACCGCTGCGAAGGCGGCCGCCTGGCCTCCTGCGCTGTCAGCGAATCAGAGGTCGAGCAGGCCTGCGGTGCGGGCGAGGTGGCTGGCCTGTGAGCGGCTCTTCACATTGAGCCGGCGGAACAGACGCCAAAGGTGCACCTTGACCGTGTGCTCGCTGATCTGCAACTCTTCGGCGATGTCGCGGTTGGACAGGCCCCGGTCGAGCATCACCAGCAGCTGCTTCTGGCGTTTGGACAGTTTTTCCGGAATGGTCGGCGCATTTTCGTCTTCGGGCTCGTCGGCCAGGAACTCACGCAACACCTTGCCGATCTGTGCGGCACCGGCCGATTTTTCGACGTAGGCGTCGGCGCCGGCTTCACGGGCCAGGTCTTCATAGTCGGATGCGGGAGAGGCCGACAGCACGATCAGGGAGGTGTCGGGCAGCATTTGTCGCACTTCGCGCACGCCCGATACCCCGTGGGTGTCGGGCAGTTTCAGGTCGAGGCACACCAGTTCGGGCTCACCGTGTTCGGCGATGGCACGGCTGACGGTCGCCAGCCGCTCCAGTTCGATCACCTGGGTGGAGGTGCGAAGGCGGCGCAGCAGCATGACGACTGCCTCGCGCATCAGCGGATGGTCGTCAATGACAAATATACTCATGGCGGGTGCTGTAAAAGTAGGTGTTCCGGGTTACTAGCATATCGACAACAGGGGGGTTTGGCGATAGCAATTTGCACCGGAATGCAGACCTTGTTTTTAGTTTTGGCGTTCCGGGGCTCTCACCGGGGGAACTCAGGGCTTGTGCGGCGATTGTCGCACCTGGGGTGCACCAGGGTACCCTGTCAATTGTCTCTGGAACGCCATTCTGGCGGCAAATCAGGCGGCACCCTCGGAAAAATGCCGCAGTGCAACGTCCAGATCGGCGCGATCCCCTTGGTGGCTGAGGCGGTCCTGCAGGCTGGCCAAGGCGGCCGGGCCCTGCTGCTGGAGCAATGTGATGGCTTGTGCCGCATCGCGCGGAGAGGCAAACCCAGTGCTCTGCAGCAACAACGTGCCCTGGGCGTCGACCAGCTTGAAATAGAACTGCCCGTCTGTCTCCCGGTACTGCTTGAACCCGGGGGCTGCGGCCTTGGCCGCTTTGGCAGCTGGACCAGCCACCACGCTGTCCAGAGGGCGCAGGCCCACGGCGTGGCGCAACCGGCCGGTGAACGGTGTGGCCACCTCACGGGCCTTCTCGGCGCCGGCTTTCAGTGTCTTTTCGATCTCTGCCGGGTTCTGGATCAACCGGTCGTAGACCTCGCGCAGTGGCGTGATTTCACGGTCCAGGCGTTCGAACAACATCTGCTTGGCGTCACCCCATGCGATGCCGTCGGCATAGGCCTGGGCCAGTGCACGGGTTTCTTCGGCGCTGGCGAAGGCCTGGTACAGCTGGAACAGCGCCGAGCCCTCGGTGTCCTTGGGTTCACCGGGTGCACGCGAGTCGGTGAGGATGCCCATGATCAGCTTCTTCAACTGTTCCCGCGGGACAAACAGCGGGATGGTGTTGTTGTAGCTCTTGCTCATCTTGCGTCCATCGAGGCCCGGCAGCGTGGCCACATGTTCCTCAATCACCGCCTCCGGCAAGGTGAATTGCTCGCCATACAGGTGGTTGAAGCTGGAGGCGATGTCGCGCGCCATCTCGATGTGCTGGATCTGGTCGCGGCCGACCGGCACCTGGTGGGCATTGAACATCAGGATGTCGGCCGCCATCAGCACCGGGTACATGAACAGGCCCGCGGTCACGCCCGCATCGGGCTCTTCACCTGCCGCGTGGTTTTTGTCGACCGAGGCCTTGTAGGCATGGGCGCGGTTGAGCAGGCCCTTGCCCGTGACACAGGTCAGAAACCAGGTCAGCTCTGGAATTTCGGGGATGTCGGACTGGCGGTAGAAGGTGACCTTCTCCGGGTCCAGGCCACAGGCCAGCCAAGTGGCGGCAATCTCCAGTGTGGAGCGCTGCACGCGCGCCGGCTCGCTGCCCTTGATCAGGGCGTGGTAGTCGGCCAGGAAATAGAAACTCTGCACACCCGGTTGCAGGCTCATGCGCACGGAGGGACGGACCGAACCCACGTAGTTGCCGAGGTGGGGGGTGCCGGAGGTGGTGATGCCGGTGAGGACGCGTTGGTTTTTCATGGGGGGCTCAGAACAGCAGGGCGCGCAGCGGGGTCAACAGCAACTCGATCGCGCTTTGGGTGACGCCCATCAGGGGGTACATCCAGAGGCTGCCGACCACGCCGGTGATGACCAGTGCCATGACGATGAAGAAGCCGTAGGGCTCGACGCGCGACACCAGCATGGCCTGCTTCCAGGGCAGCAGGCCCACGAGGATGCGGCCACCGTCGAGTGGTGGCAGCGGAAACAGGTTGAAGGCGAACATCACCAGGTTCACCACCACCCCGGCGCGGGCCATGCCCACAAAGAAGGGTTCCTCCAGGCCGATGGCAGCCCAGACATAGAGAAGCAGGGTCCACAGGATCGCCTGAAACAGGTTGGCACCCGGCCCGGCCAGTGCAACCCAGATCATGTCGCGCTTGGGGTTGCGCAGGCGGCCGAAATTGACCGGTACCGGTTTGGCGTAGCCAAACAGGAATGCGCCCGAGGTGGCGAAGTACAGCAGCAGCGGCATCGCGATCGTGCCGAGCGGGTCGATGTGCTTGATCGGGTTGAGCGAAATACGGCCCAACTGTTGGGCGGTGTTGTCACCAAAATGCAGTGCTGCGTAGCCATGGGCCGCTTCGTGCAGGGTGATGGCAAAGAGCACGGGCAGCGCGTAGAGCGCAACGGTTTGTACGATGTCGGCGAAGTCCATCGCCGTATTGTCCCAGACTGCCCGCTCCCGGGCAGGCCGTGCCTGTCGGGCCTCAAAGACCCAGCGGCTCCAGCGCGCCCCGCCCCTGGCGCACGACCACGGGTTCCCCGCCGGTGCCCATGGGGGTGAGGTCGATCACGGTCGTGGCCTCGAGGGCGCAGGCGCCGGCATCGATCACGCCGGCCAGGTCGTGTTCGAACCGGTCGCGGATCTCGCCGGCTTCGTTGAGCGGGTCGCTCTCGCCCGGCGCGATGAGGGTGGTGGCGAGCAGCGGCGCGTTGTGCAGCTCCAGCAGCGCGAGCAGGGTGGTGTGGTTCGGCACGCGCAGGCCGATGGTCTTGCGCGAGGGGTGGCTCACCCGGCGCGGCACTTCCTTGCTGGCTTCGAGGATGAAGGTGTAAGGCCCGGGGGTGGCCAGCTTCAGCAGCCGGTACTGGCGGTTGTCCACCTTGGCGTAACTGGCGAGTTCGCTCAGGTCGCGGCAGAGCAGGGTGAGGTGGTGTTTGTCGTCGACCTGGCGCATGCGGCGCAGGCGGTCGGCGGCGGCCTTGTCGTCGAGGTGGCACACCAGCGCGTAGCTGGAGTCGGTGGGCACCGCGAGCACGCCGCCGCGCTCCAGCAACTGCACCGCCTGCTTGAGCAGGCGCGGTTGCGGGTTGTCGGGATGGACTTCGAAATACTGCGACATGGCCGTATTGTGCGCGCGACCCGCCCCAAGCTCAGCCCTTGGGCAGCGGCAGCAGGCGCTGGTTTTCCCTCGTGGTGAGCCGGCTCGCCGACAGGCCGCACACCACGATCAGGGCGACACCGGTCAGCTCCAGCCCACCCGGGACGTGGTTGAAGACCAGCCAGCCGCAGAGCATCGCGAAGGCGATCTGGGCGTAGAGGTAGGGGGTGAGCGTGGACGCGGGAGCGCGCGCAAAGGCCAGGATCAGCAGGAAGTGGCCCACCGTGCCCATCAGTCCGACCAGGCTGAGCAGCGCCAGGGTCTTCACGTCGGGCACGGTCTGCCAGACCAGGGGCAGTGCCGCGGTGCTCACCAGGGCGCCCACCCAGCCGGTGTAGAAGTGCAGGGTCATCGGGTCTTCGGTGCGGGCCATCTGGCTGGTGAGGATCTGGAACCAGGCGTAGGTGAACACCATCAGCAGGGGCAGCAGGCTGGCCCAGCCGATCGTGGCGCTGCCCGGTTGCACCACCAGCAAGGCCCCCAGAAAACCACCGCAGACCAGGGTCCAGCGCAGCGCCGACACCTTTTCCTTCAGGAACAGGGCGGCGAACAGGGTGACGACCAGCGGTGTGGTCATCACGAACGCCGTGAACTCGCCGACCGGCATGAACTGCACGCTGAAGAACGACAGCACACTCACCGTCAGCAGGAGCAGGCCGCGCAGCAGCTGGAAACGGGGGTGGCGGGTCCGGAGCAGGTCTCGACCGCGCAAGGGCAGCATGACGGCGGTCACCGCCACCGCCTGGAACACGTAGCGGAACCACACCGCCACCAGGATGGAGACGAACGCCCCCACGTACTTGACGGCCGTGTCCAGCACCGCAAAGCAGGCCATCGCGGTGACCAGAAACGTGATGCCCAGCGTGATGCGGGCACCCTGGCCGGTGGGCCGCATGTTCGTCAATGGGTGCGGGCTTCGAGCAGTTCCCACACGGGCCTGACGCCGCCGGGCAGGCTGGGCAGCAGCCCCAGGTCGGTGTGGCTCTCGTCCGGGCTGTGAAAGTCGCTGCCGCGGGAGGCCAGCAGGTCGAACTCGCGGCAGAACTCCGCGTACTTCACGTAGTCGGCCTGGCCGTGCGCACCGGTGACCACCTCGACGCCCTGGCCCCCGTGCGCCTTGAACTCGGTGAACAGTGCGAACTCTTCGTTGGCGGTGAACTTGTAGCGCCCCGGGTGGGCGACGACGGCGACACCGCCCGCGCCCGTGATCCAGCCCACGGCATCGCCCAGGTTGGCCCAGCGGTGGGGCACAAAACCGGGTTTGCCTTCGGCCAGGTACTTGCGGAACACCGCGTTGGTGTCGGTGCAGAAGCCGGCTTCGACGATGTAACGCGCGAAATGCGAACGCGAGATCAGCTCCGGGTTGCCGACGTACTTCATGGCACCCTCGTAGGCGCCGGGAATACCGACCTTGGCCAGGTCGGCGCCCATGTCGCGTGCCCGCTCCTCGCGCCCGCCGCGCGTCTGTTTCAGGCCCGCAACCAGCGCCGGATCGGTGTGGTCAAAGCCCAGGCCGATGATGTGCACCGTGACGTTGGCAAAGGTGACCGACACCTCCACCCCGGTCAGGTAGGGCAGGCCAGCCTGCCGTGCGGCGGCCATGGCGCGATCCAGGCCACCGATTTCGTCGTGGTCGGTGAGCGCCCACAGCTCGACACCATTGGCCTTGGCGCGTTGCGCCAGGGCCTCGGGGGTGAGGGTGCCGTCGGAGACGACGGAGTGGCAGTGGAGATCGGCGTTGAGGAGGTGGGTCACGAAAGCATTCTAGGTTTGCACAGTGGCCTGTGCTGAACAGCCGAACAAACCCTGCGACAAAAGAAGTGCCTCCCACCCAGAACACCGCGGAACGGGCTCCGCCCGGCCGCAGGTGTTGCCCCCTGGGGGGTGACGCCGCAGGCGGCGCGGGGGGTCAGCCTGTATTGCGCAGCCCCGCCGCAATCCCGTTGATCGAGATGTGGATGCCGCGACGCACCTTTTCGTCACGATCGGCCTGGTTCTCACCGGCGCGGTAACGCCGCACCAGCTCAACCTGCAGGTGGTGCAGCGGGTCGATGTAGGGGAAGCGGTGGCGCATCGAGCGTTGCAGCGACGCGTTGTTCACGAGCCGCTTTTTTTCACCCGTGATCAGCGACAGGGCGTCGGCCGTGCGGTGCCATTCGGCCTCGATGGCGGTGAAGACCTTGGTGCGCAGCTTTTTGTCTTCGACCAGTTCGGCATACCGCGTGGCCAGGGCGAGGTCGCTCTTGGCCATCACCATGTCCATGTTGGAGAGCAGGGTGCTGAAGAACGGCCACTGGTTGACCATCTTCTGCAGCAAGACCTTCTGTTTGGCCACGCCTTTGGGGCCGTCCTTGTGCAGGAAGGTGTGCACCGCCGAGCCGAAGCCGTACCAGCCCGGCAGCGTGAGGCGGCACTGGCCCCAGCTGAAGCCCCAGGGGATGGCGCGCAGGTCTTCGATCTTCTGGGTGGCCTTGCGGGAGGCCGGACGCGAACCGATGTTGAGTTCGGCGATTTCGCGGATCGGGGTGGAGGCGAAAAAATACTCGGCAAAGCGCGGGGTGTCGTACACCAGTGCGCGGTAGGCCGCCATGCTGGCCGCCGACAGCTCGGCCGCGGCTTCCATGAAGGCCTTGGGCGCTTCGCGCGTGGGCTGCAGCAAGGTGGCTTCGAGCGTGGCGGCGACCAGTGTTTCCAGGTTGCGGCGACCGATCTCGGGGTTGGCGTACTTGGAACCGATCACCTCACCCTGCTCGGTCAGGCGGATCTGGCCGCGCACCGTGCCGGGGGGTTGCGCCAGGATGGCCTGGTAGCTCGGGCCACCGCCGCGGCCCACGGTGCCGCCACGGCCATGGAACATCCTGAGCTGGATGGTTTTGTCCTGGTCTTTGTTGAGCGAATCGAACAGCTCCACCAGCGCGATCTCGGCGCGGTACAGCTCCCAGTTGCTGGTGAAGATGCCGCCGTCCTTGTTGCTGTCGGAGTAGCCGAGCATGATGTCCTGCTCGCTGTAGCCATCGGCCGCGCCCCGGTGCACCATGGCCCGCACGCCGGGCAGGGCGTAGTAGTCGCGCATGATGGGCGCGGCGTTGCGCAGGTCTTCGATGGTTTCAAACAGCGGCACCACGATCAGATCGCATTCCGCCGCCTCGCCCAGCAAGCCGCGCATCAGGCCGGTTTCCTTCTGCAGCAGCAACACCTCCAGCAGGTCGCTCACGGTCTCCGTGTGGCTGATGATCGCGTGGCGGATGGCCTGTGCTCCCAGGCGCTGGCGACCAGCCCGCGCCGCCTCGAAGATGGCGAGCTCGCCCAGCGTGTGGTCGGAATAGGCCGCGCCCGGCACGCGCAGCGGCCGCGCGTCGTTGAGCTGGCGCAGCAGCAGCGCGCGTTTGTCTTCTTCGCTGAGTGCGGAATAGTGGTTTTCAATGCGCGCGGTGGCGAGCAGCTCGGCCACGACCTCTTCGTGTTTGTCCGAGCTTTGGCGCATGTCCACGGTCGCGAGGTGAAAGCCGAACACCTCGACGGTGCGGATCAGCGGCTGCAGCCGGGCGCGCGCCAGCGCCGCACCGTGATGCTCCATCAGCGAGGTTTCAATGGTGCGCAGATCGGCCAGCAATTCGTCGGCGCTGGTGTAAGGGTCTTGCGGGGCCACCGCGTGACGCGCGGCATCGCCACCGGTGAGGGCCTTCAGCGTGGCGGCGAGGCGGGCGTACATGCCGGTGAGCGCGCGGCGGTAGGGCTCGTCCTGACGGTGGGCATTGGTGTCGGGTGAGCGCTCTGCCAGGGCCTGCATGGCCGGGCTGACCGACGCGAGCATGGCCGAGACCGACAGTTCGGCACCCAGGTGGTGCAGCTGGGTGAGGTGGTGGCGCAGCACCATGTCGGCCTGGCTGTGCAATGCCAGTTCCAGCGTCTGCGCGGTCACGTTGGGGTTGCCATCGCGGTCGCCACCGATCCACTGGCCCATGCGCAGGAAGGTGGCCACTCCGCGGTCGCCCAGACCGTCCTCCAGGTCACGGTAGATGCGTGGAATCTCCGACAGGAAGGTGGCCTGGTAGTAGCTGAGCGCGTTCTCGATCTCGTCGGCCACCGTGAGCTTGGTGAAGCGCAGCAAGCGGGTTTGCCAGAGCTGGGTCACGCGCGCGCGCAGCTGTCCCTCGTTGTCTTCCAGGTCCCGCGGCAACAGGCCTTCGCGCTCGGCAAGCAGGTGGGCGATGGCGCGTTCTCCATCGAGAATGCTCTTGCGTTGCACTTCGGTCGGGTGCGCGGTGAGTACCGGCGAGATGTGGCTGTGGGCCAGGGTGTCGAGCACCTTGGCGGGCGACACGCCGGCTTTTTTCAGGCGCTGCAACGTCATTGCCAGGCTACCTTCCTGCACGTCACCGGCCCGGTCGTGCACGGCGCGACGGCGGATGTGGTGGCGGTCTTCAGCCAAGTTGGCCAGGTGGCTGAAGTAGGTGAAAGCGCGGATCACGCTCACCGTCTGTTCACCGCTCAGGCCTTTGAGAAGCTTCTTGAGCGCCTTGTCGGCCGAAGCGTCGTCGTGGCGCCGGAAGGCCACCGAGAGCTGGCGGATCTGCTCGATCAATTCAAAAGCGGCCTGGCCTTCCTGCTCACGAATCACGTCGCCCAGAATGCGACCCAGGAGCCGGATGTCGTTGACCAGCGGCTGGTCTTTGTGGGAGCCCGCTTTCGCGGTGGCCGGGAGCGGGCGGGAAACGGCGGTTGCGGGGCTTCGGGCGGGAGGTCGGCTCATGGTGGACACTGCGGAGTTGCTGAAATTTTGGGCAATGGTCATGCTAGCATTCAAAGCCGCCTTTTCCGTTACCAAGCGGGTACGAAAATGAACCGTGCCGCTTGATCTTTTTTTGATTCCCTACCGTGCCCATTTCAAATTCTTCCAGCGGCCTGTCCATCACCATCGCAACCCGCGAAAGCCGTCTCGCGCTGTGGCAGGCCGAACACGTGAAAGCCCTCTTGCAAGCTTTGGGCCATCGCGTCGAATTGCTGGGGATGACCACGCAGGGCGACCAGATCCTGGACCGCAGCCTGTCCAAGGTGGGTGGCAAGGGCCTGTTCGTGAAAGAGCTGGAGGTGGCGCTGGAAGAAGGCCGTGCCGACATCGCCGTGCACTCGCTCAAGGACGTGCCCATGGACCTTCCCGAGGGCTTTGCGCTGGCTTGCGTGATGGAGCGCGAGGACCCTAGGGATGCCTGGGTGTCGCCGGTGTGTGCGTCGCTGGCCGAGTTGCCGCCGGGCGCGGTGGTCGGCACCTCCAGCCTGCGCCGCCTGGTGCTGTTGCGCGAAGCGTTGGACGCCCTCGGTCGCCAGGACGTGCGCATCGAACCCCTGCGCGGCAACCTCGACACGCGTTTGCGCAAGCTCGATGAAGGTCAGTACCAGGCCATCGTGCTGGCGGCAGCCGGGCTCAAGCGCCTGGGGCTGTCACAACGGATCCGCACCATCTTTGAGCCGTCTCAATCCTTGCCCGCCGCCGGACAGGGCGCGCTGGGCATCGAGGTGCGAGCGGGCCGCACCGATCTGGTGGACGCGCTGGCGCCGCTGGTGCACATGCCGACCTGGCTGCGCGTGGCTGCCGAGCGCACCGTCTCGCGAGCCATGGGGGGCAGTTGCTCCATGCCCCTGGCGGCTTTTGCCCAGTGGGACGACCACGATCCGCAGAGTCTGCGTCTGGACGCGGCCTGGGGCGATCCAGAGGGGCACAGCCCCATCGTGCGTGTGGGGCAGCAGACGACGGTGGGCACCCTGGCGCAGGCCGAAGCCCTGGGGCAGCGCGTGGCGCAGGCCTTGCGTGCGGCGGGTGTCCAGCCGCCGGGAGCCTGAGGTCTTGAGTGTGCCGTCCCGCCCGCGACCGGCCCCTGAACGCTGGTCCCGCTTGTTCGTCACGCGGCCCACAGCCGAAGCCGAAGCCTGGGTGGACGCCCTGCTGGCGCGGGGATGGCCAGTGCAGGCCTTGCCACTGATCGACATCGTCGAACCCCGGGACCGACAGACCCTCGAAGCGCTGCATCAGGCGCGTGCTCACTGGCTCGACTGGACCGCATTGATGTTCGTCAGCCCGGCGGCGGTGCACCACTTTTTTGCCCAGGCCGTACCGGTGTCGGCCACGCCCGAGCCGGGCGCCCGATTCTGGGCGCCGGGGCCCGGCACCGCCCGTGTGCTGGCCGAGGCGCTGCAGCAACATGGCGTGAGCCCTGCCTGCATTGACGCCCCGCCGGCCGATGCCGCGCAGTTTGATTCCGAACACCTCTGGCCCGTGGTGGCCTCACAGGTGCGTTCTGGTTCCCGCGTGCTTGTGGTGCGTGGTGCGTCGGTCGCGGCGCCCCTGGACGCGATAAACGGGGCCGCCGGCAGCGGGCGGGACTGGTTGATCCAGCGCTGCCTGGCCCAGGGTGCCACGGTCGACGCCTGTGTCGCCTACGAGCGCCATGCCCCCCGCTGGACCCCCAAGCTGCGCGCCGAGGCCGAAGCGGGCACCGCGGCTGGCGCACTCTGGCTTTTCAGCAGTTCGGAGGCTTTGGCCCATCTGAGCGAGGGGTTGCCCCAGGCAGACTGGTCCCGCGCGACCGCGCTCTGCACCCACGAGCGCATTGCGGCTTCGGCCCGTGCAGCGGGTTTTGCCCATGTCATCGGCAGTCGCCCCGCGCTGTCGGATGTGCTGGGCACCCTAGAATCGGCTTGGAGTCATTCATGAGCACCGACACCCCCGAAATCCCATCCACCCCGCCTGTGACAACACCCGACCCGATCGTGGCGCCGGTGGTGGTGGCACCTGCACGCCGGGCCGGTCCATGGTTGACGGCCTTTGCGATGGTCTTGTCGGTGCTGGCGCTGATGATGGCCGGTCTGTCGTGGCAGAAACTGGGCGATACCCAGAAAGAACTCGCGCGCCGCAGCCAGGACACTGACACGCAGGCCACCGAGACCCGGGCTCTGGCAACGCAGGCAGAGGCCCAGGTGCAGGAACTGCAGGCGCGCCTGGCGGTGGCCGAGGTGAAGTTGTCCGAGGTGAGTCTGCAGCGCAGCCAGCTTGAAGAGTTGATGCTGGCGCTCTCGCGTTCCCGCGATGACAACCTGGTGCAGGACATCGAGTCTGCGCTCCGTCTGGGGCAGCAGCAAACGCAGCTCACGGGCAGCGTGCAGCCTTTGCTGGCCGCTTTGCAGGCCGCCGACGCCCGCATCGCGCGAGCCGCCCAGCCGCGTTTGAATCCCGTGCAGCGTGCGATTGCGCGCGATGTGCAGCGCATCCGGGGCACGGCGGTGGCCGATGTGCCTTCGCTGGTGCAGCGCCTTGACGAGCTGGCACGCCGGGTGGACCAGTGGCCGGTTCCCAACGACATGGGGCCGCGTGGCGTGGCGCGCAAGGTCATGGCGCCGCGCCAGGACACCCCAGCGCCCGCAGGCAGCCGCCCGCCGAAGCCGGTGGTCCATGCGCCAGCTCCCATCGAGCCGGTGGAGCCGTTGCTGACGGGCTGGGACCGTGTGGCGCAGCGATGGACCTTGTTCTGGCGTCAGGTGTGGGAAGACGTCACCCGCAGTGGTCGCGAGCTGGTGAGGGTGAGTCGCATCGACCGGCCTGAAGCCGCGTTGCTGGCGCCCGAGCAGGCGTTCTTCCTGAGGGAAAACATCAAGTTGCGCTTGCTCAACGCGCGGCTCGGCCTGCTGGCCCGGCAGATGGACTCGGTGCAGGATGACCTCAAAGGCATTGACGCGGCGCTCTCGCGTTACTTCGACACCACCGCGCCCGAGGTCACCGCTGCGCAGGCGGCGGTGGCGCAGTTGCGTGCCGAACTGGTGGTGGTCGCGCTGCCTCAGCCCGAAGAGAGCCTGGCCGCGCTCGCGGTGGCGGCCGGGGGGCGCTGATGAACCAGCAACACCGTCAGGCCGGCGCCATGCGCAGCGTGTTCTGGTTGCTCGGGCTGGCTGCGCTGGCGGTCGCACTGGCCTTGCTCGTGGGACACAACCAGGCCATGGTCACATTGTTCTGGCCACCGTACCGGTTCGACGTGTCGTTCAACTTCGTGTTGTTTTGCCTGATCGGTGGCTTTGTGTTGCTGTACCTGGCCATGCGGGCCATCGCCTTGCTCAGGGAGTTGCCTTTGCAGGCCCAGCGCTGGCGCAACCAGCAGCTGGAGCGTGCTGCTGTGGGCTCCGTGATGGACGCGCTGGCGCAGTTGCTGGCCGGCCGTTTTGTGCGGGCCCGGGCCGCCGGCCTGGCTGCGCTGGAGCAGCTCAACGCCCAGCCCTCGGCCCAGTGGCCGCGTCGCCAGCAGCTGCAGTTGCTGGCCCACCTGTTGGTGGCCGAGGCGGCCCAGTCGCTGCAAAACCGCAGCGCGCGCGACGAGCACCTGCAGGCCGCACTCCATCCCAAGCTGGCAAAAGTCTCGCCGGAAGCGCGTGAAGGCGCCTTGTTGCGTGCTGTGCGCTGGGCGGTGGAGGACCGCGACGTGCAGGCCGCCCGCAGTCACCTGGCCGAACTGCCGCAAGGTGCAGGACGGCGCATCCAGGCGCTGCGCCTCAAACTGCGCGTGGCCCGGCTTGGCGGTGACACCAGCGAAGCACTGGAAACGGCGCGCCTGCTGGCCAAACACCGGGCGTTCTCCCCGGACGCCTCACGGAGCATCGTGCGCGGGCTGGCGCTGGACGCGCTGCGCGAGGCGCACGACCTGTCCCAGCTGAAGGCCGTGTGGGAGCGCCTGGACGCCACAGAGCGGGCCATGCCCGAGCTGGCGCTCGCAGCCGCCGAGCGCGCCAACCGCATCGCCGCGACCGACGCCCGCGAGGCGTCCTCACAACAGGCGGTGGGGATGTCCGGTGCCTGGCTGGCACCCGTGTGGCAAGGCTTTTCCACGCTGGACGCCACTCAGCAGCGTCAACTGGTCCAGGCACTTGAGCCTGGTCTGCCCCAGCTGGATGCTGCGTGGCTCGCGCGCCTGGAGCAGAGTCAACGCCAGTGGCCAAACAACGCCTACCTTCAGTACCTGACCGGCCAGGCCTGTGTGCAGCGCCAGCTTTGGGGCAAGGCTGCTCAGCTGCTCGGTCAAGCCAGCCACAGCCTGAGAGAGCCAGCACTGTTGCGGCGCACTTGGTGTTCCCTGGCGACGCTGGCTGAAGAACGGGGCGACGAAGCATCGGCGCAGGCGGCCTGGAAAAAGGCGGCGCTGCTGGCGGACTGATGCATCTCTGGTCTGTGGCCGGGCAGGTGTTCCAGGACCTGTTGAGACCCCCAAAGTAAAAAAGCCGACCCCAAGGTCGGCTTTTTTTGCTCTGCGACCTCGTTCAGCCGCAGGCCTCCGGCATCACCGGCCTTCGAAGGGCAGGGTCACCGTGCTCAGGTCTTTTCTGGTCTCGACCAACACCAGGGCACCTTCGTCAGCCACCACCACCGGCTTGGGTTCGCGTGGCACATGGACGGGCTTGGGTTCGGCCGCGATCGCGGCTTGAACCTCGGCCACCTTGCTGGCGTTGGAGTTGACCCACTCCAGACCGCTCGTCTGCGCGACTTGGTGGAGGTCGTCCATCGACAGCGTGTACGGCGTCACTTTGGGCAGGCCTGCGGTGGGAACGGACGCTGCTGCGGTTGGGGCCTCCATGGGAGCGCGAACGGCGACCGGCTTTGGCACCTCGGCGATCACGGGGGCGACGGCACGGGGTGCCTCGACCTCCACCGCTGCGGCAGGGGCGGGTTCGGCCATCACGGGCGCCAGTGATGCCGGTTCAGCTGCCGCCGGCTGGCTGAAGTAGCTGCGTGTCGGCCTGTCGGCCTCGGCCTCCGGAGCTGAAAATGCCGGCGCTTCCACGGGTGTCTCGACGGTGGTGATGCCTTCAGCGACGTCCCCTTCGCGTGGAGCACGTTCGCGGCGGTCACGGCCATAACGATCACGGCTGCGGCGCTCGCGAGGTGCGCGTTGGGCGTTGTCAGCATCTCCTTCGACAGTCCCCACCACGACGGACGGGTTGTCCTGCACTTCGGGCGATGGGATGTTGGCCGCGTCATGGATCGCGGCGACCTCGTTGCCCTCGACCTCGGATTGACGGCGGCGGTTGTCGCCCCCACGGCCCCGGCGTTCGCGACGCTGGCCTTCGGCCGCTTCGCTGGTCTCCGCCACCGGAGCAGACACGCCCAGCGCTGGCGCATCCACAGCGGGTGCCTCGCGACGGTTGTCGCGACGGTTGCCGTTGCGGCCTTCACCGCGATTCTGACCTTCTGGGCGACCCTGACCTTCGCCCCGGCCATCGATGCGGGCTTCGCCAACCGGTTTTTCGTTGCGACGCTCGCCATTGCGGCCTTCACCACGCACTTCACCGTTGCGGCCTTCGCCGCGTGGGCCACGGCCGCCTTCTCGGCCTTCACGGCCTTCGCCTCGACCTTCACGCGGACCCCGGCCATCGGAGGAACGGCCTCCGCGGGCACCGCGACCGTCGCGACGCGGTTCTCCTCGTGCGTCACGGGTGCCGGTGTCCGCTACGGGTGCCGGTGCGGGCACTGCCGCTGCAGGCGCCGCAGCCGGAGCCGCCGCATCACTGCCACCAAACAGGTCTTTGAGCCAGCCGAAGAATCCCCGTTCGGCCGGCGCGGCCTTGGCGGCGGGCACGGGTGCAGGCGCCGGCGCGACGGCGACGGGTGCCTGAGCGACGGCGACCGGTGCTTCCGGCTTGGGAGCGGCCACAGGTGCCGGACCGTCGGGCAGCACGCCCTTGATCACCGGTTCCTGCTTGTTGGTGCGTTCCTGGCTGCGGCGGGTGAATCCGGTGGCTTCGTCCGGCTCATCGGCGAGCTTGTAGCTGGCGTCCAGGCTGTCCAGGCGCGGGTCGTCGTGCTTCAGGCGTTCGAGCTTGTAGTTCGGCGTGTCCAGCGACTTGTTGGGCACCAGCAGCACGTTGATGCGCTGTTTGAGTTCGATCTTGGTGATCTCGGTGCGCTTCTCGTTCAGCAGGAAACTGGCCACTTCGACCGGCACCTGCACCAGCACGGCGGCCGTGCTGTCCTTGAGCGACTCTTCCTGGATGATGCGCAGGATCTGCAGCGCCGAGCTTTCGGTGTCGCGGATGTGGCCGGAACCACCGCAGCGCGGGCAGGGGATGGACGAGCCTTCGCTCAGCATGGGCTTGAGGCGCTGGCGGCTCATTTCGAGCAGGCCGAACTTGCTGATCGCACCGAACTGCACTCGGGCACGGTCCTGGCGCAGCGCATCGCGCAGGCGGTTTTCCACTTCGCGACGGTTCTTCGACTCTTCCATGTCGATGAAGTCGATCACGATCAGGCCGCCGAGGTCGCGCAGGCGGGCCTGGCGCGCCACTTCGTCAGCGGCTTCCAGGTTGGTGCGGGTGGCGGTCTCTTCGATGTCGCCGCCCTTGATGGCGCGTGCCGAGTTCACGTCCACCGCCACCAGTGCTTCGGTCTGGTCGATCACGATGGCGCCGCCAGAAGGCAGGTTCACCGTGCGGCTGTAGGCGGTTTCAATCTGGTGTTCGATCTGGAAGCGGCTGAACAGCGGCGCGTCGTCACGGTAGCGCTTCACGCGGTGACCGTGTTCCGGCATCACGTGGCTCATGAACTGGTGCGCCTGTTCGTAGATGTCGTCGGTATCGATCAGGATCTCGCCGATGTCGCTGTTGAAGTAGTCGCGGATCGCGCGGATCACCAGGCTGGATTCCTGGTAGATCAGGTAGGCGCCCTTGCCTCCCTTGGCGGCGCCGTCGATGGCGGTCCACAGCTTGAGCAGGTAGTTCAGGTCCCACTGCAGTTCGGGTGCGTCGCGACCGATGCCAGCGGTGCGGGCGATGATGCTCATGCCGTTGGGGTATTCGAGCTGGTCCAGCGCCTGCTTGAGCTCCTGGCGGTCTTCGCCTTCGATGCGGCGGCTCACGCCACCGCCGCGCGGGTTGTTGGGCATCAGCACCACGTAGCGGCCGGCGAGGCTCACGAACGTGGTGAGCGCCGCGCCCTTGTTGCCGCGTTCTTCTTTTTCGACCTGGACCAGCAGCTCCTGGCCTTCCTTGATCACGTCGTTGATGCGGGCCTGCGAAGGCGAGGCATTGCCCTGGAAGTACTGGCGCGAGATCTCCTTGAACGGCAGGAATCCGTGGCGGTCTTCGCCGTAGTCCACGAAGCAGGCTTCGAGCGACGGCTCGACGCGCGTGACGACGGCCTTGTAGATGTTGCCCTTGCGCTGTTCGCGCCCTTCGATTTCGATTTCGTAGTCGAGCAGTTTTTGCCCGTCCACGATCGCCAGGCGGCGCTCTTCGGCCTGCGTGGCGTTGATCAGCATGCGTTTCATGATGCGTTTCCTTCGGTCTGACACTGACATGGTGCTGGGACGAACCCAGGCACCGACCTGCCGTGAACCAGCGGAAAAGCGCGAACGAGGGGGAGGAACTGCCGGAGAGCCACCGACCCGGTGCCCACCCGGCATGGGCCGGGTGTGTGGGGTTGTTCGAGGCGGGGCACGCTGGGTGTGCCGCGTCGAACCGCCGGGTCAGGGCGTAGGCGCGTGGACTTGGGTGAGCAGGGAGGGCTTGATGGCTGTCTGGGACATGGATCGCGCCGGTGAGGTCTCTGGCTTCACTTCATCCTCACCCAGCAGGCTCCTGTGCGTCAATGGCGCTAGGGGGAGCTTGGCTGGGCGATTGGGTTATTCCGTATTCGGGTTCGCAGTTTTCTGATGGTTTCGCCCGATGCTTCCACCTGGTCGAGGTGCGGCTCCAGCCTCATCAAAGAGGGCGTCGGGAGCGGCAGCCAGACTTGGGTGCAGCGGGTGGCAACTTGTTCCAGCCGGGTCCCTGGCATCCGATGCTCGGGGAGTCTGCTGGCGGTGACTGCCTTAAACTCAAGGAAATCAATCACTTACAGCACACGACTGGTGCAGCGCATTATAGTGCGCTCCCCCGGTCGGTGTGGCCGGTATTTCCAGCGGTTTTTCCTTGAATTCCAAGCCCACCATTTCGTCCGCAGCGGCGGTCCAGTTCCTCACGGTCGATGAAGAGTCGGCCGGCCAGCGGCTGGACAACTTCCTCATCCGGGTGCTCAAGGGAGTGCCCAAAACCCACATTTACCGCATCATCCGCTCGGGCGAGGTGCGACGAAACAAAGGTCGTGTGGGGGCGGATGATCGTGTGGTTGCAGGTGATGTATTGCGCATTCCACCGATTCGCCTGTCGGAGCGGGCGGAAGAAAAGGCCGCGCACCCGGCGCCCGCGCGCGAATTTCCGGTGGTGTATGAAGATGAGGCGTTTCTCGCTATCGACAAACCCGCTGGGGTGGCGGTGCATGGTGGCAGCGGCGTCAGTTTCGGCGTGATCGAGCAAATGCGCCAGGCCCGACCGCAGGCCCGCTTGCTCGAATTGGTGCATCGGCTCGACCGCGAAACCAGCGGCATTCTCCTGATTGCCAAAAAGAAGAGCGCGCTCAAGGCGTTGCAGGACCAATTCCGTGAACGGGAAACCGGCAAGACCTATCTGGCGCTGGTCAAAGGCGTCTGGCCCGCCAAACTCAAGGTGCTGGATCAGCCCTTGCACAAATACCTGTTGCCCGACGGCGAGCGCCGCGTTCGGGTCACCAGCAAGGACGATCCGGAAGGGATGAAGTCGGTGACCTTGGTGAAGGTGGTCAAGCAGCTGGATGCGCCAGTTGGGTTATCGGGGGCCTGTTCATTGGGCTTTACGTTGCTGGAAGTCACCATTAAGACCGGGCGAACGCACCAGATCCGAGTACATCTTTCGCATGCAGGGTATCCGATTGCCGGTGACGACAAATACGGTGACTTTGAACTGAACAGGTTATTGGGCAGAGTGGGGCTCAAACGCATGTTCTTGCATGCCTGGCGATTGAGGCTGACGCATCCGATTTCTGGCGAATCACTGGAGTTACATTCTGAATTGCCATCAGAGTTGCAAACTTGGGCGGACAGCTGAATTTGGTATTAGAATTTGGCCCGAGCCTCGACAGGGCGCTCAATCGTTGGAAGTCAACCGAACCTATAAAGGACAACTAATGGCAACATATACCGAACTGATGGCGCAGGCGCAAGCGTTGATGACGCAGGCCGAACAGGCGCGCAAGGATGAATTGTCGACCGCCATCGCCGACATCAAGGCGAAAATGAAGCAATACGGCATCACCGTGGCCGACTTGGGCGGTGCGGCGGGCACCAAGAAGCCTGCCAAGACCAAATCCAAGGCGGCCGCGAAGTACAAGGGCCCGAATGGCGAACTCTGGGCCGGTGGCCCTGGTCGCAAGCCCGAGTGGGTGCGTGCGGCGCTGGCGGCGGGCAAGGACATCGAGAGCTTCCGCATCTGAGTCCCGCCAACGACCGGAAAAAGGCACCTGCGGGTGCCTTTTTTGTTGGGCGCGCCACCGATAATCTGAACACCTTTTCACATCACAACCCATGCGCCCGCGCCAATTCGACCTCATTGCCTTCGACTGGGACGGCACCCTGTTTGACTCCACCGCCATCATCGTGCGCTGCATTCAGGCGGCGGTTCGGGATGTCGGCGGGACCGTGCCCACCAATGAGGCGGCGAGTTACGTGATCGGGCTTGGGTTGATGCAGGCGCTGGCGCACGCCGCACCCGATGTGCCCGCTGATCAATATCCGGTGTTGGGCGAGCGCTATCGGCATCACTATCTGGCCCACCAGAACGACATCAGCCTGTTTGATGGCGTGCTGCCGATGTTGTCGGGACTCAAGTCGCGCCATCACTGGCTGGCCGTGGCGACAGGCAAGAGCCGTCGCGGGTTGGACGAGGCTCTCCACGCCGTGGAGTTGCAGGGGTTGTTCGACGGTTCTCGCACCGCTGACGAGACCGCTGGCAAGCCCAGCCCGTTGATGCTGCAAGAGTTGATGCGCGAGTTCGGCGTGGACCCCCGGCGCACCTTGATGATTGGGGACACCACCCACGACCTGCAGATGGCGCTCAACGCGGGGTGTGTGAGTGTCGGTGTCAGCTATGGCGCGCACGAGCCAGGGGGCTTCGCAGCGCTCGCGCCACGCTTCGTTGCGCATTCGGTTCGCGAACTGCACGAATGGCTGGACCAACACGCTTGACGCCGCACCATGAATCCAACCGAGGGTGATGCCCTGCAGGCCTTGTGCAATGGCCGTGACCTCGTCAGCGGGGGTGTCGCGGTGCCGTTTGATGTGATGTACGCCGGGCAAAGTTGTCGCGCTTTTGCGATCCGTTTTCGAGGGCAAGTCCATGCCTACCTGAACCGGTGCGCGCACGTGGCCATGGAGATGGATTGGCAACCCAACCGCTTTTTTGACGACAGCGGGCAATGGTTGCTGTGCGCCACCCACGGCGCGACGTACGAACCAGCCAGTGGGGCCTGCAGTGGTGGCCCCTGTCGCGGAGGGCTGGTCACGGTGCCACTGGTCGAGCGAGATGGCGTGGTGTTCTGGCAGGCACAATACCCGTTCCAACCCCTGGTTTTTTGAACAGCGTACATATGAACGACGACCCTTTGGATCTTTCTCCCCATTCGCCCGTTGGGCCACGTGGAAATACCGGGTGGGAGCGCGAGACCATTGAAAAGCTGGTGTTCGCCACGCTCAGGGAGCAGCAGGCGGTGCGTCGCTGGAAGCTGTTTTCAAGGCTGTTGTGGCTCGCACTGATCGGCTTTTTTGTCTGGCTGTGGTTCAGTCAAGCGAACATGGGCAATGCCGTGAGCACACCGCACACGGCGGTGATTGACATCAAGGGTGAAATTGCCTCGGGTGCTGAAGCGAGCGCCGAGAACGTCGTGAGTTCTCTGCATTCCGCCTTTGAAGACAGCGGCGCTCAGGCGATCGTGCTGTTGATCGACTCACCTGGCGGCAGTCCGGTGCAGGCTGGCATCATCAACGACGAGATCACCCGACTCAAGGCGTTGCACAATAAAAAGGTGTATGCGGTGGTGGAAGAGACCTGCGCGTCGGCCGCTTACTACATCGCTGCCTCGGCCGATGAAATCTACGTCGACAAGGCCAGCCTTGTGGGCAGCATCGGCGTGCTCATGGACGGTTTTGGATTCACCGGACTGATGGACAAACTGGGTGTGGAGCGGCGTTTGATGACCGCGGGCACCAACAAAGGCATGCTCGATCCGTTCAGCCCCCAGGACGCTACTCAGAATGCCCACATGCAATCCATGTTGAGCGAAATCCACACGCAGTTCATCCAGGTGGTGAAGAAAGGGCGCGGTGAGCGCCTCAAGGAAACCCCGGACACCTTCAGTGGACTCGTCTGGAGCGGTCAGCAGGCGGTGGCTCAGGGCTTGGCCGACGGTCTGGGCAGTCTTGACCATGTGGCCCGTGAAATTGTCAAGGCGGAAGATATCGTGGACTACACCCAGCGGGAAAATGTGGGCATGCGCCTTGCTCGTGAGCTGGGTGTGAGCATGGGTGAGGGCGTTTTCAGGGCCGCTCGAGCGGCCGGTCTGCAACTTAGATAACCGCAGCCGATTCAAGTAACAACAGGGTTGATCAATGAAAATTCAAAAAGCTGTTTTTCCTGTGGGTGGTTTGGGCACGCGCTTCCTGCCCGCCACCAAGGCCATTCCCAAAGAGATGCTGCCGGTGGTCGACAAGCCGCTGATCCAGTACGCGGTCGACGAAGCCTACGCGGCAGGCATACGGGAAATGATCTTCATCACGGGCCGCCACAAGCGCGCCATCGGTGATCATTTTGATGCGGCTTTCGAGCTCGAATACGAACTCGAGCGTGGCAACAAGACCGAGTTGCTCCAGATCGTGCACGACATCAAGCCCGACGACATGGACTGCGTGTTCATTCGCCAGCCTCGCCCGCTGGGCTTGGGCCATGCCGTTCTGTGCGCAGAGCGGGTGGTGGGCAACGACCCGTTTGCGGTTTTGCTGGCCGATGACCTGATGGTGGGCAAGGTCGGGGGGCATTCTGTGCTCCAGCAAATGGTTGCGGCCTATGAAAAGAGCCCGGGCACCGTGCTGGCTGTGCAGGACGTGCCGCGCGAGGACACCCGACGCTATGGTGTGGTGGACGTGCATGGTGTCATCGACACCGTGGCCGAAGTCTTCGGCATGGTGGAAAAGCCTTTGCCCGAGGCCGCACCGTCGACGCTGGCGGTGGCGGGCCGCTACATCCTCACGCCGGCGGTGTTCGAGAGCATCCGTCGCCAGCCTCGCGGCGCGGGTGGCGAGATCCAGCTGACCGATGGCATTGCCGCTCTGATCGGCACCGAAAAGGTGTATGCCTACCGCTACGAAGGCACCCGCTACGACTGCGGCAGCAAAGAGGGCTTCTTGCAGGCCACCATCGACCTGGCCTTGGCCAATCCCGAACTGAGCGACGCGGTTCGCGCGCACATGCGGGCCGCACTGGGCTGATCCGCACTGGGAGGCGTTCAACGCCCAATCAGGAAAACCGCAGGCAGATTCAATGGAAGCTGCGTTCCGAGCCCACGGTTTTTCCATTCGCTGAGGAGCGCGCTGCGCGTGCTTTGCTGGGGCAGGCTCAGCCCGCAACTCACCGCAAGACGGGTGTGTGGGTGCAGGTTTTGCAGCAGGGCCTGAAGGAGGGCGGCGTTCCTGTAAGGCGTTTCAATCAGGATCTGCGTCTGCCCTGTTTTGAGTGCCACCGCCTCCAGTTCACGCAGGCGCTGGCTGCGCTGTGCCGGGTCCTGGGGCACGTAGCCGACGAAAGCGAAATCCTGGCCATTGAGGCCGCTGGCGGCCAAGGCCAGCATCAGCGACATGGGGCCCGCGAGCGGCCGCACCTCCAGGTTCATGGCGTGGGCGGCACGCACGATGGAACTGCCCGGGTCGGCGATCGCGGGCATGCCAGCTTCGCACACGAGGCCCATGTCATGCCCCAACCGTGCGGGCGCCAACAGGGTTCGTGCCTCGGCGTCGCTGGAAGTGGCTGGAGTGTGATCTCCCTTTTTGTGAGCCTGTCGCGGCAGCTCGGCGATGTGTTGCGCTTGAAGTGGCGCGGCCAGGCCGTTCAGCGCCTCCACGCGCTTGAGGAAGGCCCGGGTGCTTTTCGCGTTTTCACTGATCCAGTGCGTGAGCTGGGCGGCGATTGCCAACGTGTCTCCTGGCAGGCACTGCGCAATGGGGGCGGGTATTTCACCATCAGTCAGGCAGCCAAAGTCCAATGGTGTGGGCACCAGATACAGCACGCCAGGCACAACAGAGAGTTGGGTCACAGGATTTGCACTCCTGCCGCGCGCAGCATCTGGCAGGTGCGGATGAGCGGTAGACCCACCAAAGCGCTGGGATCGTCGTTGTCGATGCGCTCCAGCAGCGCGATCCCCAAGCCTTCGCTCTTGGCGCTCCCTGCGCAGTCGTAGGGTCGTTCGGCAAGCAGATAGCGTTCGATCTCGGCGTCCGTCAACGTCCGAAACACCACCCGGACCGGCGCGAGATCGACCTGTTCAAAACCGCTCGCCAGACAAACCACGGCGACCGCCGTCTGAAAAATCACCGTCTGACCGCGCATACGGCGCAACTGGGCGACAGCGCGCTCGTGTGTCCCGGGTTTGCCCAGCGCCATACCGTCGAGATCGGCGACCTGGTCGCTGCCGATCACGACCGCCTCTGGGTACCGTCGCGCCACATCGCGTGCCTTGGCCAAAGCCAGGCGCAGGGCGAGCGCCTGTGGTGCTTCGCCGGGTGTCGGGGTTTCATCCACGCCCGGGCTGGCGGTTTCGAAGGGCACGCGCAGTCGGTCGAGCAACTCACGGCGGTAGCGCGAAGTGGACCCGAGGACCAGTGATCGCTGGGTGGTGTCGTGTCTGGGGGTGGGGGCGTCTGGCATGGGGATATTGTCCCTTGGTTCGAAGGACGGTTCTTTTACACTGCCGGGATGAAAACGAATCTCGGTAAGACTTGGAACCCACGCAGGCTTGATGTTCGCGCGTTTGCCGAAGCGGGCGCCACACTTCAGGCGGAGCTATCTCTCACTTCCTTGAAGCGCCTGCTGGCTGAGATTGTTTCGGATGGTGGCGGTGTGACCATGGTTGCATGGCAGGCACGTGGAGAGATGCGCCCGGGCAACGGAGGAACTCCCGGTGTGTGGATGCATGTGCAGGCGAGTACCGATGTTCCGTTGAGTTGTCAGCGTTGCCTGGCGCCGGTGGTCACCCGGCTGGAGGTGGATCGCTGGTTCCGGTTCGTGGCCGACGAGGCCATGGCAGAGGCTGAAGACGATGAAAGCGAAGAGGATGTCCTGGCGCTGGAGCCGAGACCCGACTTGCTGGACCTGCTGGAAGATGAGCTGTTGATGGCTTTACCCTTGGTGCCCATGCACGAAGCCTGTCCCGCTCCCTTGCCCGCCGTTGCGGATGATTTGGACGTTTCACCAGAAGAGCCCTCTGCACCGCCCCACCCATTTGCGGTACTGGCCCGACTCCGAAAATGAGCGGGCGGTCTGAATTTGGCGGGGTCGCCACCTTCGGGCTATAATCCTTGGCTTTGCGCTGGCATCCAGTTGGCTGGGCCTGATGGCGATGTCCATTCAGGCTGCAAGCGCACCCGTCACCACCACCGAATTCAGGAGCCCACCATGGCCGTCCAGCAAAACAAAAAGTCCCCTTCCAAGCGCGGTATGCACCGTTCGCACAATGCGCTGAATGTGCCGGGCATCGCCGTGGAGCCGACCACTGGCGAAATCCACCTGCGCCACCACATCAGCCCCAATGGCTTCTACCGTGGCCGCCAGGTGCTGAAAAACAAGTCAGAAGCCTGAATTGCCTGCTGGTCAGGGCACTGCCGCGTTCGCGCGTCAGGCGCTAGGGCCGCAGGTCAGGTACAGGCCCGCATGATGCATGCGGGCTTTTTTCATTCTTGGGGCGCCCTGCGTGCCGATATCGGGATGTTGACATGATCACCGTCGCAGTGGATTGCATGGGGGGGGATGTCGGTCCGGCAACCACCTTGCCGGCCTGTGCGGCCTTTTTGAGCAGTCATCCTCAGGCGCAACTCTTGCTGGTGGGTCAGCCGGAGGCTTTCCGCCCTTGGCCGCAAGTGCTCAACAACGTTCGCTGCCGCGTCGTCGCGGCCAGTGAAGTGGTTGCCATGGACGACCCTGTGGAGGTGGCCATGCGCAAGAAAAAAGACTCGTCCATGCGAGTGGCGATTCAGCAGGTGAAGGATGGGGCTGCGCAGGCTGTGGTGTCTGCCGGCAACACCGGCGCCCTGATGGCGATATCCCGTTATCTGCTGAAAACGATCGATGGCATTGACCGTCCGGCCATTGCCAGTCAGATGCCCAACGCACTGGGGGGCGCCACCACTGTGCTGGATCTCGGTGCCAACGTGGACTGCACCGCCGAACACCTGCTTCAGTTTGCGGTGATGGGCTCTGCGCTGGTCGTGGCCATCACCGGCCGTGAGGAGCCGACTGTCGGATTGCTCAATGTGGGTGAGGAGTTGATCAAAGGCAGTGAGGTGATCAAAAAAGCGGGCGTTCTGCTTCGAAATGCGGCCAATACCGGTGATCTCAATTTTTTTGGCAATGTCGAAGGCAATGACATTTTCAAAGGCACGACCGACATCGTGGTCTGCGATGGGTTTGTCGGCAACGTGGCGCTGAAAGCCAGTGAAGGCTTGGCAACGATGATCGGCAGTTTCATCAAGGCTGAGTTCTCTCGCAGCATTTTTACGAAAATTGGTGCCTTGTTTGCATATCCGGTGATATCTGCGTTCAAAAAACGCATGGACTACCGTCGCTACAACGGTGCGGCCCTGCTGGGGTTGCGTGGCTTGGTGTTCAAAAGCCACGGCTCAGCAGACGCGTTCGCGTTTGAGCAGGCGCTGGCCCGGGCTTATGATGCGGCCCAGAATCATTTGCTCGACAAGGTGAAGGAGCGCATTGCCCATGCGGCGCCGCTCATCGCTCCGGAGGGCATTTCAAGCGACCTCAAGAGCATCCCGACGCTGTAACGCCAGTTACCCCTTTCGCATGACACGTTTTGCCCGCATTTCCGGCACAGGCAGTTGCCTACCCCCCTTGCGACTCACCAATGCCGACATGGTGGCGCGGTTGGCCACGGCGGGCGTTGAAACCAGCGACGAATGGATCGTAGAGCGCACTGGCATTCGTGCACGTCATTTCGTTTCTGACGGTGTGTTCGCCAGTGACTTGGCGGCCGAAGCGTGCCGCAAAGCAATGGATGCAGCCGGTGTTTCGGCACAAGACATCGACCTGATCATCGTGGCCACGTCGACGCCTGACATGGTGTTTCCTTCGACCGCCGCCATCCTCCAGCACAAGCTGGGCATCGCTGGCTGCCCGGTGTTTGATGTGCAAGCGGTGTGCAGCGGCTTCATCTATGCGTTGACCGTGGCCGACGCGCTGATCCGCACCGGCAGTGCCAACAAAGCGCTGGTGGTCGGTTCAGAAGTGTTCTCTCGATTGCTCGATTTCAACGATCGCACCACGTGCGTGTTGTTCGGCGATGGATCCGGAGCGGTGGTGGTGGAGGCAAGCGACACGCCTGGCATTCTGGCTACCGATATCCATGCCGATGGAAAGCACGCCGGCATCCTCTGTGTGCCGGGTCATGTCTCCGGTGGCCGCATCCTGGGTGATCCATTGCTCAAAATGGACGGCCAGGCGGTGTTCAAGCTGGCGGTTGGCGTACTTGAAGACACTGCCCGGGCTGTGCTTGCCAAGGCGGGCAGGGTAGAGGCCGACATTGACTGGCTGATTCCACACCAGGCGAACATCCGCATCATGGCCAGCACCGCCCGAAAGCTCAAGTTGCCGATGGACAAGGTTGTGGTCACGGTCGATCAGCACGGCAACACCTCTGCCGCGTCCATTCCTCTGGCCCTTGATCACGCGGTGCGTCAGGGGCAGGTGCAAAAGGGTGACACCCTGATGCTCGAAGGTGTGGGCGGTGGGTTTACCTGGGGCTCGGTCTTGCTGGACTTCTGAGCAAAGTCGCGCGCTGCAGGATGCCTTCCCGTCAGATTCTTCGTTTGTACCGACCATGACTTTATTTGCATTTGTTTTTCCCGGCCAGGGATCCCAGTCCGTTGGCATGCTTGACGCCTGGGCGGACCACCCCGAGGTCGCTGAGACCCTGCGGGAGGCGTCCGATGCGCTGGGTGAGGATGTGGGTCGCTTGATCAAGGAGGGTCCCAAGGAAGCACTGGCCCTGACCACGAACACCCAGCCCGTGATGCTGATCGCAGGCGTGGCGGCATGGCGTGTGTGGCGTTCTGAAGGTGGTGCGCTGCCAGCCGTCGTCGCCGGTCATTCTTTGGGTGAATATTCAGCCTTGGTCGCCTCGGGTGTGTTGACGCTCGCGCAGGCGGCCCCGCTGGTGCGTTTCCGCGCCGCAGCCATGCAAGAGGCCGTGCCGGTAGGGACCGGGGCCATGGCCGCGATTCTCGGCATGTCTTCTGCCCAGGTGATCGCTGGCTGCGCGGAGGTGCAGGCGGCGATGGGAGCCGGGAGCATGGAGGTGGTCGAGGCCGTCAACTTCAATGACCCGATGCAGACGGTCATCGCTGGCAGCAAAGCAGCCGTTGAGAAGGCTTGCGAAGTGCTCAAGGCCACTGGTGCCAAGCGTGCATTGCCGCTGCCGGTGTCGGCACCCTTCCATTCGAGCCTCATGAAACCCGCAGCCGAGAAACTCAAGCTGCGGTTGGCCGACACGGCGTTTGCCGCGCCGCAGATTCCGGTGCTCAACAACATCGATGTGGCGGTGGAAACCAATGCGTTGCGCATACAGGATGCGCTGTATCGGCAGGCGTTCGGCCCGGTTCGCTGGGTGGAGTGTGTGAGCGCCATGAAAGCGCGGGGCGTGTCCACCCTGGTTGAATGTGGTCCTGGCAAGGTGCTCGCCGGCATGGTCAAGCGCATTGACGCCGACATGAGCGGTGTCGCCTTGTTCGATCCGGCCACGCTGGCCGATGTGAAAACCTTGCTGGCCTGATCGAGGGAACGACAATGTCTGAAATCAAATTTGCGGGGCAAGTGGCCTTGGTGACAGGTGCTTCACGCGGGATTGGCGCGGCCATCGCCCTGGAGCTCGCCGCGCGCGGCCTGATCGTGGTCGGTACCGCCACCACCAAAGAGGGCGCTGCCAAAATCAGCTCGGCATTGGCCTCTGTGCCAGGTGTTGCAGCGGGTTCCCAAGGCGCAACACTGAACGTCAATGACGCTGGCGCGGTGGACGCCCTGATCGATGAGATCACCAAGACCCACGGGGGGCTTCAGGTGTTGGTGAACAACGCAGGCATCACCCGCGACATGCTGGCCATGCGGCTGAAGGATGACGATTGGGATGCGGTGCTCGACACCAACCTCAAAGCTGTGTTTCGCCTGAGCCGCGCGGTCATCCGCCCCATGATGAAGCAGCGCTATGGGCGCATCATCAGCATCACGAGCGTGGTGGGGGCGTCCGGCAATGCTGGGCAGGCGAACTATGCCGCTGCGAAGGCCGGGGTGGCGGGCATGACGCGCGCCTTGGCGCGCGAGCTGGGCAGCCGCAACATCACGGTGAACTGCGTGGCGCCCGGCTTCATCGAAACCGACATGACCGCCGCCCTGCCGGAAGAGCAGCAGAAAGCCTTGCTGGGCCAAATTCCGCTCGGGCACCTCGGCAAACCGGCAGACATTGCCCATGCCGTGTCCTACCTGGCCAGCCCGCAGGCAGCCTACGTCACGGGTCAGGAACTGCATGTCAATGGTGGCATGTTCATGTCCTGAAAATCCTTGCTTTTCTTCCGCCGATGAGCCGTCCGGCGGGCCGCCTAGGGGCACCTCTCTAGCCCGGCTAAAATGATGGCCTTGTCATCCAACCACCCTCAGAGGGACTTATGAGCGATATCGAAGCACGTGTAAAAAAAATCATTGCCGAACAACTCGGCGTGGAAGAAGGTCAGGTCACCCCTGAGAAGGCTTTCGTGGCCGACTTGGGCGCAGACTCCCTTGACACGGTGGAACTGGTGATGGCGCTGGAAGACGAGTTCGGCATCGAGATCCCGGACGAAGACGCCGAGAAGATCACCACGGTCAAAAACGCCATCGATTACGCGATGACGCACCAGAAGGCCTGATCCGTCCATGAGCCGTCGTCGCGTTGTCGTGACCGGCCTGGGTTGTATCAGCCCCGTGGGCAACACGGTGGCTGAAGCTTGGGCCAACCTTCTTGCCGGTCAGTCTGGCATCGACCTCATCACCAAGTTTGATGCCTCGGGCTTCAACTGCCATTTCGGGGGTGAGGTCAAAGGGTTCAATGTGGAGTCGTACATGACCTCGAAAGAGGCCCGTGCGATGGACACTTTCATTCATTTTGGTATTGCTGCGGCGGTTCAGGCGGTCGCTGACTCCGGGCTTCGCACTGGCGATGCTTTGGGAGACGAAGAGGCGACCCGAATAGGGTGCAACATCGGTTCCGGTATTGGCGGCTTGCCTTTGATCGAAGCCACGCACGCTGAGTTGGTCAGTCGTGGACCGCGTCGCATTTCCCCATTTTTTGTGCCTGCGTCGATCATCAACATGATTTCAGGTCATGTGTCGATCAAGTTCGGCTTCAAAGGACCCAACATTGCCGTGGTCACGGCGTGTACCACCGGTTTGCATGCCATCGGCCTGTCGGCCCGCATGATTGAGTACGGCGATGCTGACGTGATGGTGGCTGGCGGTTCTGAGTCCACCGTATCGCCTCTTGGACTGGGTGGTTTTGCTGCCGCACGAGCTTTGTCCACGCGCAATGACGATCCCAAGACCGCGTCCCGACCCTGGGACAAGGACAGGGATGGTTTTGTGTTGGGGGAAGGCGCTGGCGTCGTGGTGCTCGAAGAGTACGAACATGCCAAAGCGCGTGGCGCCAAGATCTACGCTGAGTTGGTGGGCTTTGGCATGAGCGCCGATGCGTACCACATGACCGCACCCAATGAAGATGGTCCCCGGCGTTCGATGGTGCAGGCCTTGAAAAATGCTGGCATCAACGCCGATCAGATCGACTACCTGAATGCGCATGGCACGTCCACTCCGCTGGGCGATTTGAACGAGACCAACGCCATCAAGGCAGCGCTGGGTGATCACGCCAAGAAAACGGTGGTGAACTCGACCAAGTCCATGACCGGGCACCTGCTCGGGGGAGCGGGCGGCATCGAGAGTGTTTTCACGGTGATGGCCCTGCACGAACAGAAGAGCCCGCCCACCATCAACATCTTCAACCAGGACCCTGAGTGCGACCTGGACTATTGCGCCAACACCGCGCGAGACATGAAGATCGATGTGGCCATCAAGAACAACTTCGGGTTTGGCGGCACCAACGGCACCCTGGTTTTCAAGCGCATCTGATCCGAAGCGCATCGATTTCCAGCCCGTTTTTCGCAGAGCATGCGCAGCGCCCCATCGGTCATGTACCCGGTGGGGCGTTGTTCCTTTTATGCCGGACTGCTGCTTGCTTCGGGCAGTATGGGCCTCTTGGTGGTGGCTTGGGGTGCGCGCATGGGGCCGTCTTGGAGCGTGGCTTTCGGCGTGTTGCTCTGGATGCTGTGGGGCGCTATCGCAGTCGTGAGTTGGCGTCATTCGCCCGTCGGGCGTTTGCAATGGGACGCGCTGGCGGCACCTGTTGATGACCTTTTGGCGCGTGAAGGGGCCTGGCTGTGGCACAGCACGGCCTACCAGGATGGCGTGGTCTTGCTGCGGGTGGAGCCGGTGCAGGATTTTCAGCGGTGGATGCTGCTCCGGTTGCACAACCCGGAGGGTGCTCGAACCTGGGTCTGGGTGGCGCGGGCGAGCGACCCGCAACGCTGGGACGACCTTCGTCGCGCGGTGGTGGCCCATGGGTGACTCCTTTGCAGTCCGGTGCTTGGGGTATATTCCCGCGGCCCGACCTACCGCTGCATGACCACTCCCGACGACCACACAGCCCCTCCCCCACCGGACAGCGATGTCATGCTGGTGCAGCGCACGCTGGCGGGTGAACAAAAGGCCTTTGAGATGCTGGTGGTCAAGTACCAGCGACGGGTCGAGCGCCTGATCGGGCGCATGGTGCGTGACAGCGACCTGGTACAGGACATTGCTCAGGAGACCTTCATCCGTGCCTATCGCGCGCTGGCCCAGTTCCGTGGTGACGCGCAGTTCTACACGTGGCTCTACCGCATTGCGGTGAACACGGCCAAGAAGCAGTTGATGGAACTCAAACGCGACCCACTGGTGTTTCAGTCGCAGATGAAATCGGCCGATGACGATGAAACTTCTGGGTTCGAACGCGAACTAAACAGCAACGTGGCCGATACCGAGACACCCGAGGCGGTGTTGGCCAGCAAGGAAATCGCCGAGGCCGTGAACGCGGTCATGGACGGGTTGCCCGAAGAGTTGCGCATGGCGATCACTTTGCGAGAAATTGAGGGTTTGAGCTATGAAGAAATTGCACAGACGCTGGACTGCCCGATCGGAACAGTGCGTTCCCGGATCTTCCGGGCGCGCGAGGCCATATCGAACCGAATCAAGCCCATGCTGGACCATCAGTCAGGCAAGCGGTGGTAGTCAAGGCCTTCGCGAACTTTGCTCATCAGATCACCGCACCGGAACGTTTCCATGAACGCAGCACACAACCATCATCAACCGGCGGGGCCCTGCACAGCTTCGGTCCAGGCTCGGGGTTCGATGATGTCCGCCTTTGTCGACAACGAACTTTCGCCCTCCGAGCTGGATGCTTTGCTGGAGGACTACGCAGATGAAGCGGATGCCCGCGCCAACTGGCAGGCTTACCACCTGATCGGTGATGTGTTGCGTGGCTCATCAGGCAGCACGGTGTCCGCGCGACCCGCGCCAGAGTTCGTGGCAGCGGTTTGTGAGCGACTTCGCGCAGAACCGGTTGCCCAAGCGCCGTTGTCGACGCCGTTGCCTCACGTCCGTGGTCAGGCGGCGAACGACAGTGTGTTCCGTTGGAAGCTGGTCGCGGGTGTGGCTTCGTTGGCCGCCGTGGTGGCAGTGAGTTGGACGCTGATCGGTGGCTCAGGGGCACAGCCCACCAGTGCCGGATCACAGCTGGCCTTGACCTCTGGAACTTCGGCTCAGCCTCAGGCCGATGCGGTGGTCGTGCAGACGGCCCAGGGTCAGGTGTTGCGCGACGTTCGACTGGAAGAGTTGCTGGCCGAGCATCGCCAGTATGGCGGCATGTCCGCGCTGCAGATGCCCGCGGGGTTCTTGCGGAATGCCACTTACGATGCTGCACCCCAGCGCTGAAGCCGCCATGTCCATGGTGCTGTCTTGGGGCTCCCTCGGAGGGGTTGGCTGGCGACGGTGGTCTGCCGTGGGCGTGTTGGCGCTTGGCATGTGGCAGCCGGTGCAGGCGCAAACCAGCGTCGTGGCGCCCTCGCGCAGCGTCACTGAATGGCTCACCCGCATGCACGAGGCCTCCAGGCAACGTGCTTACACGGGGACGCTCGTGGTTTCTACGGGCTCGACCATGTCGGCCTCTCGCGTGTGGCACATCTGTGATGGAACGCAGCAAATGGAGCGCGTGGACACCCTGACGGGAGCACCACGCTCGACCATTCGACACAACAGCGATGTCATCACCTTTGTGCCAGAAACCAAAACCGCATGGGTCGACAAACGCGAATCATTGGGGGTGTTTCCCGAGCTGCTGCGCACGCCCAGCAATTCGATCCCTGAGTTCTACAGCGTCCGCGAAAACAGCCCGGAACGTGTGGCAGGTCATCTGGCTGACGTGGTGGATATCGTGCCGCGCGACAACATGCGTTTTGGCTACCGCATCTGGGCCGAGAAGAAGACAGGCCTGGTGGTGAAACTGCAAACCGTGGGAGAGCAGGACGCCGTGCTGGAGCAGGTGGCGTTCACCGAGTTGCAGCTGGATGCCCCTGTTCGGATGGACAAGCTCAAACGGCTCATGGGTGACACCAAAGGGTACGACGTGCACAAGCTGGTCTTGAAGAAGACCACACCGGAGGCCGAGGGCTGGAGACTCAAGGATCCCGTGCCCGGGTTTCAATCCATGAGCTGCCACACCCGTGAAATCGGTGGATCACCCGTGCCAGGGGCCGCTCCCATGCAGTGGGTGTTTTCGGACGGCCTGGCTTCTGTGTCGCTGTTCGTCGAGCCGTTTGACGCCCAGCGCCACGGCGTTGAGAAAACCGCTGTGACGGGCGCCACGCACTCCCTCACCCGCCGCGTCGGTGCGCACTGGTTGACCGCACTGGGTGAGGTGCCTCCCGCGACCCTGAAGCGGTTTGCGATGTCGCTTGAGCGCACTCGCTGAGACGCCCGAAATCGTTTTATCTCCGCGCAGGGGTCGTGGGATCTCTGCGTGAATACTGGCCTTTGAAGAGGATGAACATGAACCCTGCACCCTTGCGGCACCGCCGCGCCCCACAGGCTTTTCTGACTGCGGTGGTCATGGCAGCTTTCGCTGGCACGTTGTCGATGTTGCCGGTGCCTGTAGTGGCCGAGTCGGTGCGAGGGTTGCCAGACTTCACCGAACTGGTGGAGCAGGTGGGGCCGTCTGTGGTCAACATTCGGACACTGGAACGATCGAGTGCTGAAGCGGGCTCGGGCAATGCCGACGAGCAGATGCTGGAGTTTTTCAAGCGCTTCGGCATTCCGGTGCCACCGGGCGTCACACCGCGTGGGCCGCGCCAGGAGCGCAACCCCAACGAAGAGGCCCAGCCCCGGGGCGTGGGGTCGGGTTTCATTCTCAGCACCGATGGCCTGATCATGACGAACGCTCACGTGGTGGACGGAGCCGACGAACTGGTGGTCACCTTGCCCGACAAGCGCGAGTTCAAGGCGCGCGTGGTCGGCGCGGACAAGCGCACCGACGTGGCCGTGGTGAAGATCGAGGCCAATGGACTGAGTGCGGTCAGGATCGGTGACGTGAGTCGCCTGAAGGTGGGCGAATGGGTCATGGCCATCGGCTCCCCGTTCGGTTTGGAGAACACCGTGACCGCCGGCATCGTGAGCGCCAAGAAGCGCGACACCGGTGACTTTCTGCCCTTCATCCAGACCGACGTGGCCATCAATCCGGGCAACTCGGGTGGGCCGTTGATCAACATGCGCGGTGAGGTGGTGGGCATCAACAGCCAGATCTATTCCCGATCGGGTGGGTTCCAGGGCATCTCCTTCGCGATTCCGATCGATGAGGCGGTGCGCGTGTCCGACCAGTTGCGCTCCAGCGGCCGAGTGACGCGCGGGCGCATCGGTGTGCAGATCGACCAGGTCAGCAAAGAGGTTGCCGAGTCGCTCGGTCTCGGTCAACCCAAGGGCGCGTTTGTGCGTGGGGTGGAGCCCAATTCGCCAGCAGCGAAGGCGGGGCTGGAGCCGGGCGACATCATTCTCAAATTCGATGGGCGCGATATCGAAAAGTCGGTGGACCTGCCTCGCCTGGTGGGCAACACGCGCCCAGGCAGCAAGAGTTCGGTGACGGTGTTCCGGCGCGGCAGTCAGCGAGAGCTGTCCATCACCGTGGTGGAGCTGGAGCCCGAGCGCGCCGAGCGCAAGCCAACCGCACCGGAGAAACCACCGGCGGCGTCTGGCGCCGTGCCTTCGTTGGGCCTGACGCTGGCCGATCTCAGTGCCGCTCAGAAGAAGGAGATCAATGTCAAAGGTGGCGTGCGGGTGGAAACCGCTGAAGGCGTGTCTGCGCGCGCGGGCCTTCGAGAAGGCGATGTGATCGTCGCGGTGGCCAACACCGAAGTCGGGAGCGTCAAGGAGCTGGAGGCAGTGCTCGCCCGTCTGGACAAATCGAAGCCGATCAATGTGCTGTTCCGACGGGGAGACTGGGCGCAATACGCCGTGATACGCCCTCAGCGCTGAACATTTCGAAAAGCTCGAAATCACCCCAGCAAGCGTGAATAACCCCTTGTCTTGATTGGGATTGGTGGCTGTTTTTATGTGGTGACTGATTTACCACAGCCTGGCGTCGGAGGCGTTGCCACCGTCCAGCGGCTTAAAAAGTTGGTGAACGCTTACAGCGCATTTCGGGCTGTTGACCGAATTGGATAAAATCTCTTGGTTTTGGATGCTATTGCGGTGGCAAAAGCCCTTCACGGTTCACCATGTGGGAGCTGCTTCGGCTGCCGGGTATCCATCCACAGCTGGTTCACATGTCACCCCGTTTTCCTGTGAATTTGCTGTGGATAAGTTGCGCGTTGCTGCATTGCAACAAGTGACTGCGAGCGGTTCCAGGGTGTGCATCCCGGGCTTTTTGCCTACAATGAAACCCCAACTATCGCAGTTGCCATTGATTGTTGGTTACGGGCGCGTCAACACCTGACGCGCCCTTTTTTATGGTCGCCCACGGGTGGCGCCCTCCTTGTGTTCCCTGGCGTTTTCTTGATGAATCACATCCGCAATTTTTCGATCATTGCCCACATCGATCACGGCAAGTCCACGCTCGCTGATCGCATCATTTCGCGCTGTGGGGGCCTGTCTGACCGTGAGATGAGCGAGCAGGTGCTTGACTCGATGGACATCGAGAAAGAGCGCGGCATCACCATCAAGGCACAGACCGCAGCCCTCAAGTACAAGGCGCGTGATGGGCAGGTCTACAACCTCAACCTGATTGATACACCCGGGCACGTCGACTTCTCGTATGAGGTGAGTCGCTCGCTCTCGGCATGTGAGGGCGCGTTGCTGGTTGTGGATGCCAGCCAGGGCGTCGAAGCGCAGACGGTGGCCAACTGCTACACCGCGCTCGACCTGGGTGTGGAGGTGGTGCCGGTGCTCAACAAGATGGACCTGCCCAATGCCGATCCCGACAATGCCAAGATCGAGATCGAAGACGTGATCGGCATCGACGCCACAGACGCCATCCCCTGCTCGGCCAAGACCGGCATGGGTGTGGAGGACATTCTTGAAGCGGTCGTGGCGCGCATCCCGGCGCCCAAGGGTGATCCCGACGCACCGCTGCGGGCCATGATCGTGGACAGCTGGTACGACGCCTATGTGGGTGTGGTGATGCTGGTGCGAGTGGTCGACGGCCATTTGCGCAAGGGCGAACGCTTCAAGATGATGGCGACCAACACGGTCTACAACGCCGACAACCTCGGAGTGTTCACGCCGGCCAACGAGTCACGCGAATCGCTTGAAGCGGGCGAGGTAGGGTTCATCATCGCCGGCATCAAGGAACTTCAGGCGGCCAAGGTGGGCGACACCATCACGCTGGAAAAGAAGCTGCCCAACAACCTGGGCCCCGCCACCGACGCGTTGCCGGGTTTCAAAGAAGTGCAGCCGCAGGTGTTTGCCGGCCTGTACCCGACCGAGGCGAGCGAATACGACGCCCTGCGTGATGCGCTGGAAAAACTCAAGCTCAACGATGCCGCGCTGCACTACGAACCCGAGGTGTCTCAGGCGCTGGGCTTTGGCTTCCGTTGCGGCTTTCTCGGCTTGCTGCACATGGAGATCGTGCAGGAACGGCTGGAGCGCGAGTTCGACCAGGACCTGATCACCACCGCGCCGAGCGTGGTGTACCAGGTGGTCAAGCCCGATGGCGAGGTGATCATGGTCGAGAACCCGTCCAAGATGCCCGACCAGGGCAGGCTGGAAGAGATCCGCGAGCCCATCGTGACGGTGCACCTCTACATGCCGCAGGAATACGTCGGTGCGGTCATGACGCTGGCCAACCAGAAGCGCGGCATGCAGCTCAACATGGCCTATCACGGCAAGCAGGTCATGCTGACCTACGACATGCCGCTGGGCGAGATCGTGCTCGACTTTTTCGACAAACTCAAATCGGTGAGCCGTGGCTACGCCTCCATGGACTACGAGTTCAAGGAGTACCGCGCGGCCGATGTGGTGAAGGTGGACATCCTGCTCAACGGTGAGAAGGTCGATGCCCTGTCCATCATCGTGCACCGCTCGCAATCGCAATACCGGGGCCGTGCCGTGGTTGCCAAGATGCGCGAGATCATCAGCCGCCAGATGTTCGATGTGGCGATCCAGGCCGCCATTGGTGGCAATGTGATCGCCCGCGAGACCATCAAGGCGCTGCGCAAGAACGTGCTGGCAAAATGCTACGGCGGCGACATCAGCCGCAAACGCAAACTCCTTGAAAAACAGAAAGCGGGCAAGAAGCGCATGAAACAGATCGGTTCGGTTGAAGTGCCTCAAGAGGCCTTTCTTGCCATCTTGCAGGTGGATGACTGATGCAATCCACGATGAGCGCGATCACCGCCGTGGTCCTGGCGGCATTTGCCGCATACGCCGCTGCTTTCTTCTTTGGCTTGGTTGAAGGCAACTTTGCGTTGCTGTTGATGGTGGCCACCGCCATCACAGGGCTGTACTGGCTGGCCGAACGATTTTTCTTCCTGCCGCAGCGGCGTCGCGAAGCGCAGCAACTGCTGGACTCGCAAAGCGAGCGCTCTGCCGCCCTGGCGCGACAAGGCTTCGCACAAGCCGGTGCGCAGGACATCGCGTCGGCCCACCAGAAGTTGTTGATGCAGCCGTGGTGGCTGGACTGGACTGCGGGCCTGTTTCCGGTGATCTTGGCGGTGTTCGTGCTGCGCAGCTTCCTGTTTGAGCCGTTCAAGATCCCGTCGGGCTCCATGATTCCCACCTTGCGGGTGGGCGACCTGATCCTGGTGAACAAGTTCCACTATGGCGTGCGGTTGCCGGTGTTCAACAACAAGGTGCTGGCCAACAACGAGCCCCAACGCGGCGATGTGATGGTGTTTCGTTATCCGCCGCAGCCCAGCCTGGACTACATCAAACGGGTGATTGGTGTGCCGGGTGACGAGGTGGCCTACCTCAACAAGCGCCTGACCATCAACGGGCAGCCGGTGCAGCGCAGCAACCAGCCCGACTTCTTCGACGGCGAGCAGATGCGCTACACCAAGCAGTTTGGTGAACAACTGGAAAACCGGCGCTACAACACCCTGAACGACGACATGCGGTCATCGTTTGTGTCGCCCATCGCGGACTTCCCGTTCCGTGATCAATGCCGGTATCCGGCGGACGGCGTGGTGTGCAAAGTGCCCCCGGGCCACTATTTCATGATGGGCGACAATCGGGATAATTCCCTCGATTCCCGCTTCTGGGGCTTTGTGCCTGAGGCCAACATCGTGGGCAAGGCGTTTTTTGTCTGGATGAACTTTGGCGACCTGGGACGCATTGGTTCGTTTGATTGAACGTGGCAACTTCTGGAGGATGACGGCATGAAATTGAAGCAACAGCAACGCGGCATGACGTTTTTGGGCTTGCTGATCGTGGGCATCTTGCTCGCCTTTGCGGGGGTGACCTTGGCACGCATGGTGCCCACTTACATCGAGTTTCTGGCGGTGCAGAAGGCGGTCCAGAAAGCGTCCGCCGGTACCACGGTGGCCGAAGTCCGAGGATTGTTCGACAAGGCCGCGCAGATCGACGACATCACGAGCATCTCTGGCAAGGACCTGGAAGTGGGCAAGCAGGGCGACCGCGTGGTGGTCTCCTTCAATTACACCCGTGAGATGCCCCTGATGGGACCGGCTTACCTGGTGATGAAATACGCGGGTTCATCGGAGTGAGGCATTCGACGTTGATGGCATTGCGCATGCGGTGCTGCGGCCTTTGAGCCCGGAGTTGTTGGCGCTGCAGAAGCGCCTGGGGCACGAGTTTGCCAATCCGCGATTGCTGGAGCGTGCGCTGACGCACCGCAGTTTTTCGTCCGACCACTATGAGCGCCTGGAGTTTCTGGGTGATTCGGTGCTGAATCTGGCCGTCTCGGGCCTCTTGTTCGAAAAACTCAGCCAGCTGCCCGAGGGCGATCTGTCGCGTGTGCGCGCCAACCTGGTCAAACAGGACACCCTGTTCCAGATCGCGTCTGTCCTGGGTCTGGCGGGCTGTCTGCGCCTGGGCGACGGCGAGAAGCGCTCGGGGGGGCACAAGCGACCGTCGATCCTGGCCGATGCGCTGGAAGCGGTGATCGGCGCCGTGTACCTGGACGCCGGTTTCGACACCGCCAACGCCCTGGTGCGACGTCTGTACAGTGGTCTCGAACTCAATGCCCAGATGAGCGCCATGGGCAAAGACCCCAAGACCGAATTGCAGGAGTGGCTGCAGGCGCGCAAAATGAAGCTGCCGGTCTACCGCGTGGTGGCCACGCTCGGTGAAGCGCACAAGCAGACCTTTGATGTGGAATGCACCGTGACCGAGACGGGCCACAGCGAACGCGGTATCGGTGCCTCGCGCCGGGCGGGCGAGCAAGCTGCCGCCGCCGCCATGTTGCAGCACCTCACCGCTGGTGCCGCCCATGGCCGTGCCACCCCTTCTGCAGCCTGAACCGCTGTCTTCTTCGCCCCGATGTCCCGAACCCATGCCCCGCTCTAAAAAAAATCCGCCCACCGAGACCCTTCCTGCCGCCAATACAGAGCTGGATGCGATGTTGGCGCGAGCCTTGGGCAAAGGCGATGCGCCTCCTGAAACCGGTACCGACGCGGATGACGCTGTTGAAGATGCCGCGCCTGAGCCCGTGGACCTGGCGCAGCAACGTTGCGGTTTTGTCGCCATCGTTGGCAAACCCAACGTGGGCAAGTCGACCCTGCTGAATGCCCTGGTCGGCCAGAAGATCAGCATCACCTCGCGCAAGGCGCAGACCACGCGCCACCGCATCACCGGCTACCGCACCCAGGGTGCCAGTCAGTTCGTGTTTGTGGACACGCCCGGTTTCCAGACCCGCCATGGCAACGCACTCAACCGCTCGCTCAACAAGACCGTGCTGGGTGCGGTGAACGACGTCGATCTGATCCTTTTTGTGGTCGAGGCTGGGCAGTTCAATCAGGCCGATGCCAAGGTGCTGGACCTGTTGCCGGCGAACGTGCCCGCTGTGCTGCTGGCCAACAAGTTCGATCTGGTGCACCGCCGTGGTGACCTGGCGCCGTGGCTGGCTTCCATGCAGGCCAAACACGCGTTCGCCGAGTTCGTGCCGATGTCGGCCAAGAACACACGCGATGTTCAACGCCTGTTTGGCATCTGCGAAAAATACCTGCCGTTGCAGCCCTGGATGCACGATCCGGAAGAGCTCACCGACCGCAGCGAGCGTTTCATGGCCAGCGAGATGGTGCGCGAAAAACTCTTCCGCCTGACGGGTGACGAGTTGCCTTACACCTCGACTGTGATCATCGACAAGTTCGAGCAGGAGGGCCAGCTCAAGCGCATCGCAGCCACCATCGTGGTAGAGCGCGATGGTCACAAAGGCATGGTGATCGGTGACAAGGGCGAGAAGCTCAAGCGCATCGGCACCGAAGCGCGGCAGGAGCTGGAGAAGCTCTGGGATTGCAAGGTGTTCCTGGAGCTGTGGGTGAAGGTGCGCTCGGGCTGGGCCGACGACGATGCGCGCGTGCGCTCGTTTGGCTACGAGTGACACGCCCCTGAGCGAACCATGGCCACGCGCCGGTTTTCTGAAGAGCCCGCATTCGTCCTGCACCGCTACGACTGGAGCGAGTCCAGCCTGATCCTGGAGGTGTTTGCCCGCCACCACGGCCGCATTGCGCTGGTGGCCAAAGGGGTGAAGAGGCCCACCTCCCAGTTCCGCCCGGTTTTGCTGCCGTTGCAGCCGCTGCACCTGAGCTGGGGTGGCGACGCCGAGGTGCGCACGCTCAAGGCGGCGCAGTGGCAAGGGGGTCATGTCATGCCCACCGGCGAGGCGCTGCTGTCGGGCAGCTACTTGAACGAACTGCTGATGCGCCTGCTGGCCCGCGACGATCCGCACGCCAGCCTGTACGACCACTACGCGCTGGCGGTGCAACTGCTGGCCGAGCGGGCCGATGCCCAGCAGCTGATCCTGCGGTCATTTGAGTTGCTGCTGTTGCGCGACATCGGCTTGCTGCCCGACCTGGCAACCGAAGGCAACACGCTGGCCGTCTTGCAGGATGAGCTGCCCTATGTGCTGGGTCCCGAAAGTGGTCTGCGTGCGGCCCATGCCGATGACGGGCATGTGCTGTCGGGCGAGCAGTGGCGGTCGCTGCAGACGGCCATGAACGAGGCCGACCCCTTCATCGCCACGCTGCGCGCCTGCGCGGGCTGCCAGCAGGCCCTGCAGCCTCAGCTGCGCCACCTGCTGCACTACCATTGCGGCGTTCGGGTGTTCAAGACACGCCAGTTGATGCTGGACATGCAGGCCATGAGCCGCCCGCGCGTGGCGCCCGAACCCAGCCCAACCCACCTCCAGGCTTTGTCATGACCATGGCCCCTTCCCGATCCCACCGCACCGCGTTGTCCGTCAACCTCAACAAGGTGGCGCTGGTGCGCAACACGCGGCACCTGGGCATTCCTTCCGTCACGCGCGCGGCCACGCTGTGCCTGCAGGCCGGGGCGCGCGGCATCACCGTGCACCCGCGGCCCGATGAGCGCCACATCCGGCACCACGACGTGCTTGACCTGGCCGAGCTGCTGCAAGCCTGGCCCGACCGCGAATACAACATCGAGGGCAACCCGTTCCACAACCTGATGGACGTGGCCCGAGCGGTCCAGGCGCGTGGTCTGCCGCTGCACCAGCTGACCCTGGTGCCCGACAGCGAAGGCCAGTTCACCAGCGACCACGGATGGAGCTTTCCGCAGGACGCCGATCGCCTGCGCCCGCTGATCGCCGAAGCCCATGCGCTGGGCGTGCGCGTGAGCCTGTTCATGGACGCCGAGCCCGACCAGATGGCCGGCGCCAAGGCCGTGGGCGCCGACCGCGTGGAGCTCTACACCGAGCCCTATGCCGCCGCCTGGCACACACCCCAGCGGGGTGCGCAGCTGGAACGTTTTCGCGCCGCCGCGCAGGCCGCGCTGGACGCGGGCCTGGGCGTGAACGCCGGACACGACCTGAACCGCGACAACCTCACCGCGTTCCTGCGCACCGTGCCCGGTGTGAGCGAGGTGTCGATTGGCCACGCGCTGATCGCCGATGCGCTGGAGCTGGGTTACAGCGCCACCATCGCTGACTACAACCGCTGCATCGCCGACGCGTTCGCCTAGAACCGCCACATGATCTACGGCATCGGCACCGACATCTGCGACATCCGCCGTGTGGAGGCCACCTGGCAGCGCCAGGGCGAACGCTTCGTGCGCAAAGTGCTGACCGATGCCGAATTCGCGGTCTGGCAATCCCGCAGCGCCCGCTGGCCACAGCGCGGTTTGCGCTACCTGGCCACCCGTTTTTCGGCCAAGGAAGCGTTCTCCAAGGCCATCGGGATGGGCATGCGCATGCCCATGACCTGGCGAAGCTGCGAGATCACCAACCTGCCCAGCGGCCAGCCCGTCATCGTGCTGCACGGTGAACTCAAGGACTGGTTCGAAGCGAAGGGCTTGCGCGCACTGGTGACCGTGACCGACGAAACCGACTACGCCGCCAGCTTCGTGGTGGTCGAGAAAGACTGAGCAAACATGCACCCACACGCCCCCCTCATCATCGACGTCGCCGGCCACAGCCTCACCACCGACGAACGCCGACGCCTGGCCCATCCACTGGTGGGGGGGGTGATCCTGTTTGCCCGCAACTGGCAAGACCGCGCCCAGCTGACCCGGCTGTGCCGCCAGATCAAGGCCGTGCGGCCCGATCTGCTGATCTCGGTGGACCACGAGGGCGGTCGCGTGCAGCGCTTCCGCACGGATGGCTTCACCCACCTGCCTCCGATGGCCGCGCTGGGAACCTTGTGGATGCAGGCGCCCCGCAAGGGTGAGATGGAGGGTGCCCCGGCCTTGCGCGCCACCAATGCCGCCGCCGCCGCCGGGTACGTGCTGGGCGCCGAGTTGCGCGCCTGTGGCGTGGACCTGAGCTTCACCCCGGTGCTCGATCTGGATTTCGGTGAAAGCTCGGTGATCGGTGACCGCGCCTTCGCGCGCGATCCGCGCGTGGTCACGCTGCTGGCGCAGGCGCTGATGCTCGGCCTGCAGCAAAGCGGCATGGGCAACTGCGGCAAACACTTCCCCGGCCACGGTTTTGTGAAGGCCGACTCGCACCTGGCGATTCCGGTGGACCGGCGCAGCCTCCAGGCCATCCTCGCCGAAGACGCGGCGCCCTACGGTTGGCTCTCCAGCAGCCTGCGGGCGGTGATGCCGGCGCACGTGATCTACCCCAAGGTGGACCCGCAACCCGCCGGCTTCTCGAAGCGCTGGTTGCAGGACGTGTTGCGCCACCAGCTGGGCTTCACCGGCGCCATCTTCAGCGACGACCTGAGCATGGAGGCGGCGCGCCACATCGACGGGCGCGATGTGAGCTTCGCCGAGGCCGCGCTGGCGGCGCTCAACGCGGGGGGCGACATGGTGGTGTTGTGCAACCAGTCGGTGGTGGAGGGCGGCGCGCCGATCGATGCCGCCATCGAAGACCTCTCCAAAGCCGTGATCGAAGGGCGCTGGCAGCCCCATCCCGCCAGCGAAGAGCGCCGTCTGGCGCTGCTGCCGAGCGCCGCGGGGATGGACTGGGACACGCTGATGGTCAGCGAGCGCTACATGCGGGCGCTGGAGTTGATTCCCTGACCCGTACCTGCGGTGCCTTCCTCCTCAAGGGGGCGCCGCCGCGCCGCAGCGGAGCCCCGGAACGCCAAGAGACCTACCGCTCGACGCCCAGCTTGTCGAGCAGATCCGAGATCAGTTCGAGCCGCAGCAGCGGGTTGTCGAGCGTCATCAGCCGGTGCTTGAGCTCGGCTGGCGCGGGCAGGAACTCGGCCCAGCGGTTGGCGACCCAGCCGCTGTCGTCCCAGTGGTAGGGCGGTTGCAGGGGCAGTTCGTTCATGCCTTCGGGTTCGCGTTCCCTCAGGTTGTTCAGCAGGCGCTGCAGCGCGTCACGGGTGCTCGCCAGATCGACCGGTACCGGCACCACCGGCTCCGCTTCGTCCAGCACCACGTCGCCCACCCACAGGCCGTGGGGCAGCTGGTGGCTGGCGGTCACGTGAAAGCGCTGCAGACCCCGGCAGTGGATCACCATCAACCCTGGCTGTGGCCGTTCCAGCTGCTCGATGCGGGCCAGGGTGCCAGCAGGGAAGAAGGCCTCATGGGCGAATCCGTCGCCACCAGGCGGTGCATCGGGGTCGATGCGGCGCACTTCGCTGCCTTCGTGCAGGCACACCACGCCAAAGGGCGCCCCCGCCTTGTGGCAGCGGCTGATCATGTCCAGGTAACGCACCTCGAAGATGCGCAACGGCATCCAGCCGCCGGGGAACAGGACGGTCTGAAGCGGGAACAGGGGCAACTGGGTCAGCGTGAGGGGCGCCGACGGAACATCGCTCAATCGGCCACCACCGCGTCAGCGCTCTGGCGCTGCAGCATTGCCAGTGTGCTGGCCACGGTGTTGCGCAGCTCGCGCCGGTCGCAGATGAAGTCCACCGCGCCTTTGGTGATCAGGAATTCGGCGCGCTGGAAGCCTTCGGGCAGCTTCACGCGCACGGTGTTCTCGATCACGCGCGGGCCTGCGAAACCGATCAGCGCCTTGGGCTCGGCGATCACCACGTCGCCCACGAAGGCGAATCCAGCCGACACGCCACCCATGGTGGGGTCGGTCAGCACGCTGATGTAGGGCAACCCCTTCTTGGCCAGGCGGGTGAGGGACGCGTTGGTCTTGGCCATCTGCATGAGCGAGAGCAGGCCTTCCTGCATGCGCGCGCCACCGGTGGCGGTGAAGCAGAGGAAAGGCACCTTCTGCGCGATGGCCTCTTCGACACCGCGCACGAAGCGTTCGCCAACCACCGAGCCCATGGAGCCACCCATGAAGTCGAACTCAAAACAGGCGACCACGAGGCTCATGCCTTGCACGGCCCCGCCCATGACGATCAGCGCGTCGGTCTCGCCCGTGTTCTCCAGCGCTTCCTTGAGACGCTCGGGGTACTTGCGGCTGTCCTTGAACTTCAGGGCGTCGACCGGCAGCACCTCTTGCGCGAGCTCGTAACGGCCTTCTGCGTCGAGGAACGCGTTGAGGCGTGCACGCGCGCCGATGCGGTGGTGGTGGCTGCAGTGCGGGCAGACGTTCTGGTTCTTCTCCAGATCGGTCTTGTAGAGCACCGCCTCACAACTGGGGCACTTGATCCACAGGCCCTCGGGCACGCTGCGGCGCTCGGTCGGGTCGGTGTGGGTGATCTTGGGCGGTAACAGTTTTTCGAGCCAGGACATGCGGGTCTCCTAGGAGGGGCCGGGCCTCGGTGGGCCGGCGAAGAAGCAGGATTATGCGTCGAGTGCTTTTCGGATGGTGCGCAGGAAATGGGCCGCGACCGTCACCACCTTTTCGTGCGGCTCGTTCTCGATCAGCTGGATGATCTTGCTGCCGATCACCACCGCGTCGGCCGCCTTGCCGATGGCCTTGGCGGTCTCCGCATCGCGGATGCCAAAGCCCACACCGACCGGCACGTTCACGTGCGCGCGGATGCGTGGCAGCATGGCCTCGACCTGGCCGACGTCCAGCGTGCCCGCGCCTGTCACGCCCTTCAGCGACACGTAGTACACGTAGCCGCTGGCCACCCGCGCCACCTGCGCCATGCGCTCGTCGGTGGAGGTGGGTGCCAGCAGGAAGATCAGGTCCATATGGGCGGCACGCAGAGCGGCGGCGAACTCTTCGCACTCTTCGGGCGGGTAGTCCACCACCAGCACGCCGTCCACACCCGCCGCCGAGGCGTCGCGAACGAAGCTGCCCGTGCCGTGTTTCTGGTCGTAGCGCTCGATCGGGTTGGCGTAGCCCATCAACACCACCGGCGTGGTGGCGTTGCGCTGGCGGAATGTTTTGACCATCTCGATCACCTGGGACAAGCCAATGCCCAGCGCCAGTGCGCGGTCGCCAGCCTTCTGGATCACCGGGCCGTCGGCCGACGGGTCGGAGAATGGCACGCCCAGCTCAATCACGTCGGCGCCAGACTCCACCATGCCGTGCATGAGGTCGGGCGTGATGTCGGCGTAGGGGAAGCCAGCGGTGACGAAGGGGATCAGGGCCTTGCGGCCTTGCGCCTGGAGGTCGGTGAAGGTTTTTTCAATGCGGCTCATTTGGTCACCTTGATGGTGGCGGTCTCCATGCCGCCTTTGACCGACTGCCCACGGCAGCTTGGTCGGCAATAAAAATCGGCATTTGACAGGTCGGCCACGGTGCCGATGTCCTTGTCGCCACGCCCCGAGAGGTTGACCAGAATGGACTGGTCTGGCCGCATGGTTTTGGCCAGCTTCATGGCGTAGGCTACGGCGTGGCTGGACTCGAGCGCGGGAATGATGCCCTCGGTGCGGCACAGGTAGTGGAAGGCCTCCAGTGCCTCGGCGTCGGTGATGCCCACGTACTCGGCGCGGCCGATGTCTTTCAGGAACGCATGTTCCGGCCCGACGCCGGGGTAGTCGAGGCCGGCACTCACGCTGTGGGTCTCGGTAACCTGACCGTTGTCGTCCTGCAGCACGTAGGTGCGGTTGCCGTGCAACACGCCGGGGCTGCCTTTCTGCAGCGAGGCCGAGTGTTTGCCGCTCTCCAGTCCTTCGCCCGCAGCTTCCACGCCGATCAGGCGCGTGGCGGCGTGGTCGATGTACGGGTAGAAGATGCCCATGGCGTTGCTGCCGCCGCCCACGCAGGCGACCACCACGTCGGGCTGCTCGCTGTGGCAGCCAGCGGTCTTGAGCATCTCGGGCATCTGCACCAGGCACTCTTCGCCGATCACGCTCTGGAAATCGCGCACCATCATCGGGTAAGGGTGCGGGCCGGCCACGGTGCCGATGATGTAGAAGGTGTTGTCCACGTTGGCGACCCAGTCGCGCATGGCTTCATTGAGCGCGTCCTTCAGCGTCTTGCTGCCGCTTTCCACCGGCACCACGGTCGCACCCAGCAGCTTCATGCGGTAGACGTTGGGGCTCTGGCGTTTCACGTCCTCGCTGCCCATGTAGACCACGCATTCCAGGCCGTAGCGGGCGCAGATGGTGGCGGTGGCCACACCGTGCTGGCCGGCGCCGGTCTCGGCGATCACGCGTGGTTTGCCCATGCGCTTGGCGAGCATCGCCTGGCCGATGGTGTTGTTGACCTTGTGGGCGCCGGTGTGGTTGAGGTCTTCGCGCTTCAGGAAAATCTGCGCGCCGCCTTGCTCGCGGCTCATGCGCGCGGCGTGGTAGACCGGAGAAGGGCGGCCCACGAAGTGCGCGAGTTCGCTCTTGAATTCGGCGAGGAACTCGGGGTCGTGCTGGTATTTCGCGTAGGCGGTTTTGAGCTCGTTGATGGCGTGCGTGAGCGTCTCGCTCACGAAACTGCCACCATAGATGCCGAAGTGGCCGCGGGCGTCGGGTTGCTGGTAGGTGTCCATGGGTTTCTCGGTGCTATGGCCCGAGCGACCCGGAAACGGGTTCAGCTCGGACGGGATAAGAGGACGTCTGCCGCGCGAACGGCGGCAACGAATGCGTGGATCTTGTCGGCGTCCTTGATGCCTTTCGACACCTCGACGCCGGAACTCACGTCAACGGCCCAGGGCCGTACGCGGCAGATGCCATCGGTCACGTTTGCAGGCGTGAGTCCACCAGACAAAACGAGGCGAGAGCTGGCGTTTAGAAGCGGATGTGACCAAGGGAAAGCGTTCCAGTCGAAGGATTGACCTCCACCGCCAAAACCCTCGACATGGGCGTCGAGCAACACGGCCTGGGCAGCGGCAAAGTCCAGCGCGTATTTTAGGAGATCAAAGCCCGCCCCGGCGGAGCCGGTGGGTATGCGCGCCGCGCGCAGGAACGGGCGGCCCATCGCCGTGCAGTCGGCGGGCGTTTCGTCACCGTGGAACTGCAGCAGGGCGTTGGGTATGGCCTGCGCGCCTTGTGCGATGAATTCCGGGCTGGCGTTCACAAACAGCAGCACCGGCGTGACAAACGCTGGCAGGCCCCTGGCCAGCTCGCCCGCGCGCTCGGGTGACACGAAGCGGGGACTCTGTGGGTAGAGCACAAAGCCGACGGCGTCCGCACCGGCCTGCACGGCCGCGTTCACGTCGGCCTCGCGCGTGAGGCCACAGATCTTGATACGGGTTCGAAGAGGTTTCATCGGCGAAAGTGGCTGGACACCGCGGAACCGGCTCTGCCGCGCCGCCGGGGTCGCCCCCTGCGGGGTGACCCCGGCGGCGCGGGGGGCTAAGGCAACCAGTCGAAAGCGGGGGTGCGGGTGGGCAGGCCAAAGGCCTTATCGTAGACCGGTCCCAGAAAGTACAGGCCATCGGGTGAAAACGTGGGCGCTGCGGCATCGCGGCTTCTGGCGGCGAGCACCTCGGTCATCCAGGTCGCTGGGTACTTGCCGCTGCCGATGGCGACCAGACAGCCCATGATGTTGCGGATCATGTGGTGCAGAAAGGCCGATGCTTCGAACTCGAAACGCCAATAGGCGCCACGCCGGGAAATGTCGATGCGTGACATGCGTTTGACGGGGCTGTGGGCCTGACAGGACGATGCCCGGAACGAAGTGAAATCGTGTTCGCCCAGCAGCACCTGGACCGCCTGTTGCATGGCATCCTGATTCAGCGGGCGAAACACCCAGCCCACACGACCAGCATCGACACTGGGGCGCACCGGGGACTCCAGCAGCACGTAGGCGTAGCGTCTGGACAGGGCGCTGGCCCTCGCGTGGAAGCTTGCCGGCACCTGTCGCGCCCATTGCACCGAAATGTCGGGAGGCAGAAACCGGTTGGTTCCACGGACCCAGGCGTTGTCCGGGCGCTCGACCAGGCTGTCGAAATGCACCACCTGCATCAGGCCATGAACGCCCGAATCGGTCCGACCTGCGCACAGCGTTTGAATCGGGCCCCGCGCCGTGAACTGGGCCAGCGCCTGCTCCAGCCTGTCTTGCACGGTCAGGCCGCTGAGCTGGCTTTGCCAGCCTTCATAGGCGCCACCGTGGTAGCTCACGCCCAACGCGAGGCGCTGGGTGCCCGAAGGGCCGGCGATCTGGGGCGATGACAAGTGATGTGGCCGGCGATCCGGAAGGGTGATCAGGCCAGGTCTGCCAGGAAGCTTCTGGCTTTGGTTTTGAGGGAGCCAGAGGCATCCGCCAACACTTCTTCGGCCAACGAGCGCGCCCCTTCCAGATCCCCGATGGCACGAAATTCTTCGGCCAGCGACAGTTTGGTTTCCAGTGGGCTTTCTGCGCCGAGTTCACCCTCCGATGTGGCCTCTTGAGGCGATTTGGAGTTCAAGTCCAAGCTGAGTTCGCTCAGGTCAAACGACATCAGTTCGGGCGCTGTCGTGGTCGCAGCTTTGGTCGACGAGTTCGGCTCTTCGGGCACGTTCAGTCCAAACTCGGGCAACACCTCGCTGTCATCAAATGTGGGTTGCCCATTCGCACCCTGCGTTGTCGTGAGCGGTGTGAGTGGGATGGGTTCCGAAGGAAAATCCAAGTCAAAGTCCATGGACCTGGAATTGGGCGCGTCGTTGGTCGACGTTGGCAGCGATGTCAGCGCATCGGTCTGAGAAAGGTCGTCCATGCCCGACACCTGGGCGTCCCTCAAATCGGGCACAGCGGACAGGGGAGCGGGCCGAGAGGCTTCCTCCAGCGTGATGTCCAGATCCAGATCGAGGTCGCCCTCTGACATGTCGCCGGGCCTTGTGTTCTGTGACAGGGTGCTGTTGCCAAAAGGCACGGTGTTGAGGCCGATCGGTACAGCCGCTCCAAGCTTGGCGGCCGGACTGCCTCCAGGCTGATACAGGCTGTTGGTCGGGTCCAGCACCTTGCCCAATTCGCAAGCATGCTCCCACTCGGGGCCCTGACCCTGGGTCAGTCCGTATGCTTCGGTCGCAACGACTTCAAAGGCTCTTGCGTCACGGCGTTTGGCGTAAATTTCCAGGAGCTTGTTGTGGATGGCCACACGCGTGGGTGTGCTGCGCATCGCTTCCTTGAGGATCTCTTCGGCTTGAAGATCCCGTCCATAGGCAAGGTAAACATCGGCTTCTGCCACCGGATCCACATCACCTGCCGCGTCGAGCTGGCTCGGCGAGTACACCATGGAGGACCCAGAGGCCGCAGCCTCGTTGGTGTCAATGCGTTGACCTCCGCTGGATCCGAAGAACGAGTCAGGCTGCAACCTGCTTTCGAGGAAGGAGCTGTCGACGCCTGCACCCTTCTTTTTCTGTCTCATGCGGTAGAACGCCAGCCCGCCCAGCAAGGCCAGCAGGGCCCCAGCGCCGGGCAACACCATGGGGTTGCCCAACAATTGGTCGAGGAAGGATGGGTCCGCCGCGGGGACGGGAGCCGCCGCAGGGGGTTTGCGTACCGGTGCGGGTGGCGCCACTGGAGCTGGCACAGGTTCTGGTGCGGGCGCAGTCACCGGTTCTGCTGCGGGTACAGGAGCAGGAGGTGCCACGGCGGCCTCCGGTGCAGCGACGGGTGCTTGTGTTGGGGCGGGGGCAGGAGTGGCCACCACCGCAGGAACGGTGGAGGGAGCAGGGCTGGCCGCCGTAGCAGGTTTTGCAGGACCACTGCCGGTACCGCCAGCTGGGGCAGCAGGGCCCAATTTGGCCAGATCGTCAATGTTGCGCGAGAGTTCTGCCACGCGTGTGGACGACTCGATCGCCTGCCGTTCCTTGGCTATCTGCTCTTCTTTGGCCCCCTGACCTGCCACGGCACCCTTTGAAAGGGTGAGCTTGTCCTGGGTCGTGGGCGCGGGCTTCTTGTCTTCAATCTCGGCCTGGACGCGGCCGGTGGCCTGGCGGTCTGCGGCAGCCACGGCAGCCGCTGGGACGGCCCCGGCAAGGCGGCGGCGGAACTCGTTGAAATCGCGGCTTTGGGCCGACACGATGCGCCGCGCCTCGGTGGCCGACACCTCATTGGCAGCAGTTTCTGCCGGCAGGTCCAGTATGGCCCCCGCCTTGATGCGGTTGATGTTGCCTCCGATGAAGGCGTTCGGGTTGGCGCGCAGCATGGCCACCAGCATCTGATCCAGCGACGCATTGGCGGGACGGTTCGCTGCTGCGATGCGTCCAGCGGTATCGCCGGCCTGAATGCGCACTTGTTTGCCCGAAGTCCCGGTCGAAGTCTCCCGCGCGGGCGCCTCGACGGGTTTGTCCTGTGTGGGGCGGATGGGGGGAGTGGGCGTGGCTCGCTCCGCTGGCGCCGCCGGGAGGGCCACCGGCGCCGCACTGGTGGCCGGTGAAGCACCCCTGGCTGCTGGTGCCGCGGCCGCTGGCTGCGCGGCCACACCTGCGGGCAGAGGCGCAGTGGTGCTCTGCTGCAGTTTGGGTGGGTCCAACAGCAATGTGTAATCCCGAACCATCCTGCCCGACGCCCAATTGGCCTCCAGCACCATGTCCACAAAGGGTTCGTTCACCGGCCTTGAACCCACCAGACTCAGGAAGGAACGACCGTCGGCTCGCTTTTGCAGGTTGACTTGAATACCGTTGAGTGCGGCGTTGTAGTCCATGCCCGCTGCACGGAAGGCATCGATGGAGCCCAGGTTGACGCGCAGGCTGGCCGCTTCTTCCGGTGTGATTTCTAGGACTTCAACCTCTGCACGCAGAGGTTCTCCCAGTGATGACTGAATGGCAATGCGACCCAAGGCCAAGGCTTCCGCCTCGCCGTGATGCAGAAAGGTGACGCACAGCAGAGCCGCAGCCGCAACCGCGTGCAGCTTCACTGGTCCACGCGGAGCGGAGGTGCAAGGAGCGGTCACCGTCCTGAAAATAGGGGTTTGGCAGGTGGGATAGGGCACATGTACCTCGACGTAAAAAACCTAGAATTGACCTTAACATCAACGCATTACGGTGACAAGCTGAGAATCCGCTTGAGTTTCAAGGCCTGCAAAAGCTCGGTGTGTCCGACAGTTTCGCGTTGCGGCCTCACAACGACAAAGCCGGCCTTGGGGCCGGCTTTGTTTGCAAGTCACACCTAAGTATTATCAGGCTTCGAGCAGGATGCGCAGCATGCGGCGCAGCGGCTCGGCAGCGCCCCACAGCAACTGGTCGCCGATGGTGAAGGCGCCGACGTATTCCGGCCCCATCGCCAGCTTGCGAATGCGGCCGACCGGGATGGTCATGGTTCCGGTCACGGCCACGGGCGTGAGGTCCCTGATCGTGGCTTCGCGGGTGTTCGGCACCACTTTGGCCCAGGGGTTGTCGGCGGCGATCATGGCTTCGATATCGGCCACCGGCACGTCCTTCTTCAGCTTGAAGGTCAGGGCTTGGCTGTGGCAGCGCATGGCGCCCACGCGCACGCAGAAACCGTCCACCGGAATGGCGGCCGAGCCGAATCCCTCGCCCATGCCGAGGATCTTGTTGGTTTCGGCCATGCCCTTCCACTCTTCCTTGGACATGCCGTTGCCCAGGTCCTTGTCGATCCAGGGAATCAGCGAGCCGCCCAGTGGCACGCCAAAATTGGCGGTTTCGGCGCTGGTCAGCGCGCGTTGCTTGGCGATCACCTTGCGGTCGATTTCCAGGATGGCGCTTTTGGGGTCGTCCAACAGTGCCTTCACTTCCGCGTTCAGCGTGCCGTACTGCGTGAGCAGTTCGCGCATGTGTTGGGCGCCGCCGCCCGATGCGGCTTGATAGGTCTGGGTGCTCATCCACTCGACCAGACCCGCTTTGTACAACGCACCCACACCCATGAGCATGCAGCTCACGGTGCAGTTGCCACCGACCCAGTTCTTGCCGCCTTTGGTTAAAGCATCCTTGATCACCGGCATGTTGACCGGGTCCAGAACGATGACGGCGTCTTTTTCCATGCGCAAGGTGGAGGCTGCGTCGATCCAGTGGCCGTTCCAGCCCGCAGCCCGCAGCTTGGGAAACACCTCGGCCGTGTAGTCGCCACCCTGGGCTGTGATGATGATGTCGCAGCGCTTGAGCGCGTCGATGTTGTGCGCGTCCTGAAGCGTGGTTTCATTCCTGGCCATCGCGGGGGCTTTGCCGCCGGCGTTGGAGGTGGAGAAGAACAGGGGTTCGATCAGGTCGAAGTCCTTTTCCTCGGCCATGCGATCCATCAACACCGAGCCGACCATGCCGCGCCAGCCAACCAAACCAACCAACTTGCTCATTTCAAACGCCCTTTCAAGTAGATAAAACAGGTCCAGACCAGACCAACTTGCCCGGCTCGTCGGCCGGGGAGGGCGCACGACGAACCAGGCTGGATCAGCCCTTAATGGTCGTGGTTTTGAGGGTGATTGCGCGCACAGCCACACCGGCCAGGGCGGCAGGTGCTGTGTTCAGGTCGAACAGGCGGGCGGCAAACATGGGAAGCGATTGTACGGGACTGAGCCTTGGATGGAACTGACACGCTGCGGCAAAAGAACAGGCAGCCCTTGGGCTGCCTGTTCCAGGGTCTAGGCGAGGGGAGCGATCAGCTCAGCGCCTTGACTACCGCGTCGCCCATTTGCGCGGTGCCCACCTTGGTCGTGCCATCGCTGTAGATGTCGGGCGTGCGCAGGCCTTGGGCGAGGACCTTCTGAACGGCGGCTTCGATGCGTTGCGCAGCAGCTTCCTGGTTCAGGCTGAAGCGCAGCATCATGGCCGCGCTAAGGATCGTGGCCAGCGGGTTGGCCACGCCCTTGCCAGCGATGTCGGGCGCGCTGCCGTGACTGGGTTCGTACAGGCCCTGGTTCTTGCTGTTGAGCGAGGCTGAGGGCAGCATGCCTATGGAGCCGGTGAGCATGGACGCTTCGTCCGACAGGATGTCGCCAAACATGTTGCCGGTGACCACCACGTCAAAGGCCTTTGGCGCCTTGACCAGTTGCATCGCCGCGTTGTCCACATACATGTGCTGCAACTCCACGTCGGGGTACTGGGCGTGCACTTCGGTGACCACGTCTTTCCAGAACTGGAAGGTTTCCAGCACATTGGCCTTGTCGACGCTGGTCACCTTTTTGTTGCGCTTGCGCGCGGCCTGGAAGGCGACGTGCGCAATGCGCTCGATCTCGGGCTTGCTGTAGCGCATGGTGTCAAACGCTTCTTCCGCGCCGGGGAAGTGGCCGTCGGTGGCGACACGACGGCCACGCGGCTGGCCGAAGTAGATGTCGCCGGTGAGCTCACGGATGATCAGTATGTCCAGACCCGCGATCAGCTCCGGCTTGAGGCTGGAGGCGCCGACCAGCTGTTCGTAGCAGATCGCCGGACGGAAGTTGGCGAACAGGCCCAGGTGCTTGCGCAGGCCCAGGATGGCCTGCTCCGGGCGCAGCGGCCGGTCGAGCTTGTCGTACTTCCAGTCGCCGACGGCGCCGAACAGGATGGCGTCTGAAGCCTTGGCCAGGTTGAGTGTGGACTCGGGTAGCGGGTGGCCATGGGCTTCGTACGCCGCGCCGCCGACCAAGGCCGATTCCATCTCGAACTTGAGGTCGAGCGAGTTGAGCACCTTGACCGCTTCGGCGACGATTTCGGTACCGATGCCGTCACCAGGGAGAACTGCGATTTTCATGCTGTGAAGTGTTTCGTTGAAGTGAGTTACATCGTGTGGGCGAGCCACGGCTTCGTGGCGAGGCGCTCGGCCTCGAACGCCTCGATCTTGTCCTTGTGCTGCAGCGTCAGGCCGATGTCGTCCAGCCCGTTGATCAGGCAGTACTTGCGGAACGCGTTGACCTCGAAGGGAATCTCTTCGCCCTGCGGCTTGACGATCACCTGGCGTTCCAGATCGATGGTGAGCTGGTAGCCGGGGAAGGCGTGCACCTCGTTGAACAGCTGGTCCACCTGGGCTTCGTTGAGCACGATGGGCAGCAGGCCGTTCTTGAAACAGTTGTTGAAGAAGATGTCGGCGTAGCTGGGCGCGATGATGGCGCGAAAGCCGTACTGGTCGATGGCCCAGGGCGCGTGTTCGCGGCTGGAGCCGCAGCCAAAGTTGCGGCGCGTGACCAACACAGAGGCCCCTTGGTAACGCGGCTGGTTGAGCACAAAGTCGGGGTTGGGTTGGCGGCTGGCCGGGTCCTGGCCAGGCTCACCCTTGTCAAGGTAGCGCCACTCGTCGAACAGGTTGGGGCCAAAGCCCGTCTTGCGGATGGACTTGAGGAACTGCTTGGGGATGATCGCGTCGGTGTCGACGTTCTCGCGGTCCATCGGTGCCACGAGGCCTTGGTGAACGGTGAATTTCTGCATGGTGTGTCTCGTGGATCAGGCGATGGTGCGGACGTCGATGAAGTGGCCGTGGATCGCGGCAGCGGCGGCCATCGCGGGCGAGACCAGGTGGGTGCGGCCCCCGGCGCCTTGGCGGCCTTCGAAGTTGCGGTTGCTGGTCGAGGCGCAGCGCTCGCCTGGCTCGAGCCGGTCGGCGTTCATGGCCAGGCACATCGAGCAACCGGGCTCGCGCCACTCGAATCCGGCGGCCTTGAAGATCTCGTGCAGGCCTTCGCGCTCGGCCTGGTCTTTCACCAGGCCGGAGCCGGGGACGACCATCGCCAGTTTGATGTTTTTCGCGACCTTCTGGCCCAGCTTCTTGACCACGGCCGCGGCCTCGCGCATGTCTTCGATGCGGCTGTTGGTACAGGAACCGATGAACACCTTGTCCACGAAGATGTCGTTGAGCGGCTTGCCGGGTTCCAGCGCCATGTAGGTCAACGCGCGCTCCATGGCGCCGCGCTTGCTGACGTCTTTTTCTTTCTCGGGATCGGGCACACGGGCATCCACACCCAGCACCATCTCGGGCGAGGTGCCCCAGGTCACCTGCGGCACGATCTGGGTGGCGTCCAGCTCGACCACGGCGTCGAAGGTGGCATCGGCATCGGAGAACAGCGTCTTCCAGTAGGCCACGGCCTGGTCCCATTCCACGCCGGTGGGCGAGAGCGGACGACCCTTGACGTACTCGATGGTCTTGTCGTCCACCGCCACCAGGCCGGCGCGCGCGCCGCCTTCGATGGCCATGTTGCAGACCGTCATGCGGCCTTCCATGCTGAGCGAGCGGATGGCGCTGCCACCGAACTCGATGGTGTAGCCGGTGCCACCGGCGGTGCCGATCTTGCCGATGATGGCCAGCACGATGTCCTTGGCGGTCACGCCCTTGGCGAGCTGACCGTCCACACGCACCAGCATGTTCTTGGCTTTCTTGGCCAGCAGGGTCTGCGTGGCCATGACGTGTTCGACCTCGCTGGTGCCGATGCCGTGGGCCAACGCGCCAAAGGCGCCATGGGTCGACGTGTGCGAGTCACCGCAGACCACGGTCATGCCGGGCAGCGTGGCGCCGTTTTCCGGGCCGATCACGTGCACGATGCCCTGGCGCTTGGACATGAAGGGGAAGAAAGCGGCGGCGCCAAACTCGGCGATGTTGCTGTTGAGCGTGGTGATCTGCTCTTTGCTGATCGGGTCGGTGATGCCGTCGTACCCCTGGTCCCAGCCGGTGGTGGGCGTGTTGTGGTCGGCGGTCGCGACCACCGAGCTGACGCGCCAGACCTTGCGGCCGGCCTGGCGCAGGCCTTCGAAGGCCTGCGGGCTGGTGACTTCGTGCACCAGGTGGCGGTCGATGTAGAGCACGGCGGTGCCGTCTTCTTCGGTGTGGACGACGTGTTCGTCCCAGATCTTGTCGTAGAGCGTGCGTGCCATGGGGTGGGGTTCTCCGGTGGGGCTGAAATTTTAGAGCGGGGTGGTGTGAGCGGTGGCTTGTTCGGACAGGTGGCTCACCAGCAGACGGGCGCTGACGGGCAGGCTGGAGAAATCGCGCGCGACCAGTTCGATGCGGCGGTTGGCCCACTCGTCGCTCAACGCAATGCAGGCGAGTTCGCCGACGCCGTGCATCAGCTCAAAGGCACGCCGGGGCATCAGGCCGACACCCAGGCCGTTGTGGATCATGCGGCACATGGCGTCGAGACCGGTGACCCGGATGCGCAATCGGATGCCGCGACCGGCCTCGGCCGCGGCGGCGTGCATGGCGAGGTAGATGGAGCTGTTGGCGTGCAGGCCCACGTGGTCCCACTCCAGGCTGTCGGCGAACGACAGGATCTTTGCCTCTGCCAGCGGGTGGCGACTCGGCACCACCAGCGCGAGCTGGTCCTGGCGGTAGGGCCTGATCTGCAGCCCGCCCGGCTGGCTGGTGGCGCCGGCGTGGCAGATGCCCAGATCGGCGGCGCCTTCGTGCACGGCGCGCAGCACCTCGGTGGAGAGGTGTTCTTCCAGATCGATCTTGATCGCGTCATGCTGCCGGATGAAGCTGCCCAGGTCCTCGGGCAGGAACTGCACGATCGCCGAGATGTTGGCGTGCACGCGCACGTGGCCCCTTACGCCGTCGGCGTACTCGGACAACTCGCCCTGCATCTTGTCCAGGCTGAACAGCATCGAACGCGCGTGGTGGAGCAGGCTCTGGCCGGCGGGTGTGGGGCTGGCACCCCGGGCGTGGCGGTAAAGCAGCGGGGTGCCCACGGCACTTTCGAGATCGGAGAGGCGTTTGCTCACGGCCGAGGTGGCCATGAATTCTTGCTCCGCCGCCTTGCCGATGCTGCCGCGCTCGCACACCGCCACAAAGAGCTGGAGCGAGGTGAGATCGAGGCGGCGGGTGAAGCTGCGGTCCGGGGCGTTCATGGTTGACTCGTCGTCAATGACGATGAGTCAATGATTTTCGCACCTTGGATTTGGTTTTGTCGTCGTATTTGACGATGGGTGCCCCCGCCAAAACAAAACCCGCCGTGAGCGGGTTTTGTGGATGAGGAGAAGCCGGACCATGGCTTTTTGAAGGGCAGTCCACGCAGGGCACTGCGAAACCGGCTTCGCCGGGCCGCCAGTGCCGCCCCCTTGAGGGGGTGACGCCGCAGGCGGCGCGGGGATGGGTCTCTTACCTCGAAGCCAGCGGTTTCACGTCGCGGCGCTCGGCGCCGGTGAACAGCTGGCGCGGACGGCCGATCTTGTACTCGGGATCGCTGATCATTTCGTTCAACTGGGCGATCCAGCCGACGGTGCGGGCGAGGGCGAAGATGCCGGTGAACAGGTTGACCGGGATGCCGATGGCGCGCTGCACGATGCCGGAGTAGAAGTCCACGTTCGGGTAGAGCTTGCGGCTGACGAAGTACTCGTCTTCCAGCGCGATCTTTTCCAGCTCTTTGGCCAGCTTGAAGAGGGGGTCGTTCTCCAGGCCCAGTTCTTTCAGGACTTCGTCGCAGGTTTCCTGCATGAGCTTGGCGCGCGGGTCGTAGTTTTTGTACACGCGGTGGCCGAAGCCCATGAGCTTGACGCCGGAGTTCTTGTCCTTGACCTTCTCCATGAACTCGCCAACCTTGGCCACGCCGCCCTGGCGCTGGATGTCTTCCAGCATGTTCAGGCAGGCCTCGTTGGCGCCGCCGTGGGCAGGGCCCCAGAGGCAGGCCACGCCGGCTGCGATGGCTGCGAACGGGTTGGTGCCCGACGAACCGCACAGGCGCACGGTGGAGGTGGAGGCATTCTGCTCGTGATCGGCGTGCAGGATGAAGATGCGGTCCAGCGCGCGTTCGAGCACCGGGTTGACCTTGTACTCTTCGCAGGGAGTGCCGAACATCATGCGCAGGAAGTTGCCCGAGTAGCTCAGGTCGTTGCGCGGGTACATGTAGGGCTGGCCGATGCCGTACTTGTAGGCCATGGCCACCAGCGTGGGCATCTTGGCGATCAGGCGGATGGCCGCGATCTCGCGGTGCTTGGGGTTGTTGATGTCGGTGCTGTCGTGATAGAAGGCCGACAGGCCACCCACCAGGCCCGTCAGAACCGCCATGGGGTGGGCGTCACGGCGAAACCCGCGCATGAAGAACTGCATCTGCTCGTTGACCATGGTGTGGTTGATCACGAGCTTGTGGAAATCACTGCGCTGGGTTTCGTTCGGCAGTTCGCCGTTCAGCAGCAGGTAGCAGGTGTCGAGGTAGTCGCAACCGGTGGCGAGTTGCTCGATGGGATAGCCGCGGTACAGCAGCTCGCCCTTGTCGCCGTCGATGTAGGTGATGGCCGACTGGCACGAGGCCGTGGACAGGAAGCCGGGGTCGTAGGTGAACATGCCGGTCTGTGCGTACAGCTTGCGGATGTCGATCACGTCAGGACCGATGCTGCCGGCGTACACCGGAAGGTCGACGCTGGGGCTGCCATTGGAGAACGACAGGGTGGCTTTGTTGTCTACGAGTTTCATGCGGTTTCCTTTTAAGGAGGTCTTCTTAAACGGGTTGCCGGGCGGCGCGCAGCATGCCCAGCACGTGCGTGACGTCATCACGGGCCAATTCGCCTTGGGGTGGCTTTCGGCCGAGCAGCAGATCCAGCAGATCGTTGTCGGACAAATCCATTAGAACCCCGAGAGCTTCGGCCTGCCTGACAGTCAAGTCAGATCCGTGTCTGGCAAAGAAGCTGTCGATGAACAGGTCGTTCTCGAGCAGCCCACGGCGGCAGCGCCAGCGCAGCTTGCTCAACCCACGTTGATCGAGCAGGGCATCGGTGGTGCTGGTTTCCATGGTGGGTCGGGCGGTGCGCTCAGATCGAGCGCATCACCATCATTTCCTTGATCTTGCCGATGGCCTTGGTCGGGTTCAAACCTTTGGGGCAGACGTCGACGCAGTTCATGATGGTGTGGCATCGGAACAGGCGGTAGGGGTCTTCGAGGTTGTCGAGGCGCTCGCTGGTGGCTTCGTCGCGGCTGTCGGCGATGAAGCGGTAGGCCTGGAGCAGGCCTGCGGGGCCAACGAACTTGTCGGGGTTCCACCAGAAGCTGGGGCAGCTGGTGGAGCAGCTGGCGCACAGGATGCACTCGTACAGGCCGTTGAGCTCGTCGCGCTCTTCGGGGCTCTGCAGGCGCTCGGTCTGGGGCGGCGGCGTGTCGTTGATCAGGTAGGGCTTGATGCTGTTGTACTGCTTGAAGAACAGCGTCATGTCCACGATCAAGTCGCGCACCACCGGCAGGCCGGGCAGCGGCTTCAGGGTGATCACGCCAGGCAGCGTGTTCATGTTGGTCAGGCAGGCCAGCCCGTTCTTGCCGTTGATGTTCATCGCGTCTGAGCCGCAGACGCCTTCGCGGCAGGAGCGGCGGAAGGAGATCGTGGGATCAACCTTCTTGAGTTTCATCAGCGCGTCCAGCAACATGCGTTCATGGCCGTCGAGTTCGACCTCGATGGTCTGCATGTAAGGCTTGGCGTCCTTTTCCGGGTCGTAGCGGTAGATCTTGAATGTGCGAAGGGCCATGGTGTTTTTCTCCGGGCGTGTTCTGTGCGGGATGGTGCTTAGAAGGTGCGGACCTTCGGGGGCACGGACTCCACGGTCAGCGGCTTCAGGTTGACCGGCTTGTACGACAGGCTGTTGGTGGCGCTGTCCCACAGCGTGTGCTTCATCCACTCCACGTCGTTGCGGCCCAGCGGGAACTGGGCATCGTCGGCCGGACGCTCGTAGTCGTTCACGGTGTGGGCGCCCCGGCACTCGCGGCGGGCGGCGGCGGAGGTCATGGTGGCCTGCGCGGCCTCCATCAGGTTGTCCACTTCGAGCGCCTCGATGCGCGCGGTGTTGAACACCTTGGACTTGTCGGCCAGCGTGATGCTGGCCACGCGGGAACGCAGTGCGTTGATCTTGGCCACACCCTCGTCCATCGAGGCCTGGGTACGGAACACACCCGCGTGCTGCTGCATGATGGCGCGCATGTCGTTGGCCACGTCCTGGGCGTATTCGCCGCTGGTCGAGTTGTCGAGGCGAGCCAGACGGGCCAGCGTCTTGTCGGCGGCATCGACCGGCAGGGGTTTGTGGGTCTTGTTTTTGTCGTTGAACTCGACGATGTGGTTGCCGGCCGCGCGACCGAACACCAGCAGGTCGAGCAGCGAGTTGGTGCCCAGGCGGTTGGCGCCGTGCACCGACACGCAAGCGCATTCACCGACCGCGTACAGGCCGTTGACCACCTTCTGTGCACCGCTGCCATCGGGTGCGACCACCTGACCGTGGATGTTGGTCGGGATGCCGCCCATCTGGTAGTGGATGGTGGGCACCACGGGGATCGGTTCGCGCGTGATGTCCACGTTGGCAAAGTTGTGACCGATCTCTTCCACCGAGGGCAGGCGCTTGCGGATGGTCTCGGCGCCCAGGTGATCGAGCTTCATCAGCACGTAGTCCTTGTTGGGACCACAGCCACGGCCTTCCTTGATCTCCTGGTCCATGCAGCGCGACACGAAGTCACGCGGGGCCAGGTCCTTCAGGGTGGGGGCGTAGCGCTCCATGAAACGCTCGCCGTTGCTGTTGAGCAGGATGGCGCCTTCACCGCGGCAACCTTCGGTCAGCAGCACGCCCGCGCCGGCCACGCCGGTGGGGTGGAACTGCCAGAACTCCATGTCCTGCAGCGGGACACCGGCACGTGCCGCCATGCCCAGGCCGTCGCCGGTGTTGATGAAGGCGTTGGTCGACGCGGCGAAGATGCGGCCGGCGCCGCCGGTGGCGAGCAGCACGGTCTTGGCCTGGAGCACGTAGGTTTCACCGGTTTCCATCTCCAGTGCGGTCACGCCCACCACGTCGCCGTCGGCGTCGCGGATCAGGTCCAGCGCCATCCACTCGACGAAGAAGGTGGTGCGGGCCTGCACGTTCTGCTGGTACAGCGTGTGCAGCATGGCGTGGCCCGTGCGGTCGGCCGCGGCGCAGGCGCGCTGCACCGGCTTCTCGCCGTAGTTGGCGGTGTGGCCGCCGAAGGGACGCTGGTAGATCGTGCCGTCGGGGTTGCGGTCGAACGGCATGCCGAAGTGCTCAAGCTCATACACGACCTTCGGCGCTTCGCGGCACATGAACTCGATGGCGTCCTGGTCACCCAGCCAGTCGGAACCCTTGATGGTGTCGTAGAAGTGGTAGTGCCAGTTGTCTTCGCTCATGTTGCCGAGCGAGGCGGACACGCCGCCCTGTGCGGCGACGGTGTGCGAGCGCGTCGGGAACACCTTGGAGAGCACGGCGACCTTCAGGCCGGCGCGGGCGAGTTGCAGCGAGGCGCGCATGCCGGAGCCGCCAGCGCCAACGATCACGACATCAAACTGGCGCTTGGGGAGATTTGCGGTAACGGTCATGGCTTCAGAGCCTCCAGAGAACTTGAACAGCCCAGCCCAGGCAGGACAGGAGCCAGACGATGGTGAAGACGTGCAGCACCAGGCGGATGCCGGCGGGCTTGACGTAGTCCATCCAGATGTTGCGCATGCCGACCCACACGTGGTAGGCCAGGGCGACAAAGACAGCGAAGGTGAGTGCCTTCATCCACTGGGCGGAAAAGATGGCGGCCCAGGTTTCGTAGCCGATGGGACCGCTGGTGAAGACGACCTGCAACAGCACGATCAGTGTGAACAGCGCCATGACGGCAGCGGTGATCTGCTGGGCGAGCCAGTCGCGCAGGCCATGGTGGGCGCCGGTGACGACGCGCTTGGAACCGAAATTGACAGACATGGGGTTTCCTTGATCGGGTTCAGTACAGGCCGAACAGTTTGGCGCCGAGCACCAGCGTGAGGCCGATGCTGAGGACCAACGTGACGATGGCCGACGACTTGCCGAACTCTTTGGTGACCGCGTGGAACATGTCCATGTAGAGGTGACGGATGCCGGCCATCAGGTGGTGCAGGTAGGCCCAGATCAGGGCCAGCACCACCAGCTTGAAGAACCAGCCGGGCACAAAGCCGATGCCCGCCGTGAAGGCCGCGCTGAAGCGTTCGAAGGAGATTTCGGAAGACACCGAGGTGTCAAACAGCCACACGATCAGTGGCAACAGGATGAACATCAGGCCACCGCTGGCGCGGTGCAGGATCGATACCCAGCCAGCCAGGGGCAGGCGGTAGGTGGTCAGGTCCTTGAAGGCGTTGATGTTGCGGAATTCGGGCCGCTTCTTGGTCAACTCTGTCATGGTGGGGGCTTTCTTCCGGGGGGGTGGGTTCGGGATGGAAGGGTTTCTTGTAACTCGTTGGTAACTCAGACCACGGGCTTGCAAATTCTATTGCAACGCAGCATACCGGAGGCTGACGGTGGGGCTTGGCCCGGCACGTGCCTCGCAGGTCGCGTCAAGGTTTTCAGCTCAGTTCATTGTGGTAGTGGCGGATTTCAGTGCGGTAGAGCCCTCGGCGCAGCTCCATGGGCACATCGTTGTAGGTGTAGGCGAGCCGCTCGACGCTCAAGAGGGGATGGCCCACCTCCACGTCGAGCAGCGCCGCCGCGTCGGCATCGGCGGCGACGGCTTTGAGTTTTTCCACCGCACGCACCATGCGCACGCCGAACTGGGCCTCGAACAGCGCGTACATCGGCCCCTTGTCGCTGGACAGCGTCTCCAGGGTCAGGCCTTTGAAGGCCGCGCCCGGCAGCCAGATGTCTTCCAGGATTGCCTGCGTACCCGAAAACGCGAGCACGCGTTTGACCTGGAACACGGCGTCGCCGGTGCGCAGCTCCAGCTGACGCGCCACTTCAGCGGGTGCCCGCAAACGACGGCATTCGATGATGCGGCGTTCGGCAGGCCCCTGTGCTTCCAGCGTCCCGGCGTCGGGCAGCAGTCGCAGGAAGCGGTACTGGATGTGCTGTTCGGCGTGGGTCGCGACAAAGGTGCCTTTGCCCTGACGGCGCACCAGCAGGTTGTCGGTGGCGAGTTCGTCGATGGCCTTGCGCACCGTGCCCTGGCTGACACGAAAGCGCGCGGCCAGATCGAACTCGCTGGGAATCATGTCGCCTGGCTTCCATTCGCCTGCCTGGAGGCTGCGCAGGATCAGCGACTTGATCTGTTGGTAGAGCGGGCTGAAAGCCGGGGCGCCGAGCACGGCGTTGCTGGCCACGTCCCCCGCAGGCGACAGTGGGGCGTCAACGCCGATGTGGGCGTCCGGCGCGGTGCTGTCAGTGGGATTGGCGTGCGGGGTGGCCATGGTTTTGGGTCGCGATGAAGTCGCCAGCTCCTGGCAACGAATGTGTCAATCATATCTTATATAAGACATAAGACAAGTTGACGTATCAGGGTTTGCGAGGGTACACTCACGGGCTGAGTCCGACACACGTTTTCCGGGTTTACTCCTCGTCCATGTGGCTGTCATCTCGGAGGTTCGCCCCTTCGTTGTCTTCATTCCCCCAACGTCCCTTTCTGGAGTTTTCACCATGAGCAAGAAGCCCGTTCGCGTTGCCGTCACCGGTGCCGCCGGTCAAATCGGTTATGCCCTGCTGTTCCGCATCGCCTCGGGCGAAATGCTGGGCAAAGACCAGCCCGTGATCCTGCAATTGCTGGAAATCCCCGACGAGAAGGCCCAGAAGGCGCTCAAGGGCGTGATGATGGAAATCGAAGACTGCGCCTTCCCGCTGCTGGCCGGCATGGAAGCCCACAGCGACCCGATGACGGCCTTCAAGGACACCGACTACGCATTGCTGGTCGGCTCGCGTCCGCGCGGCCCCGGCATGGAGCGTGCCGAGCTGCTCGCCATCAACGGCGCCATCTTCACCGCCCAGGGCAAGGCGCTGAACGCCGTGGCCAGCCGCAACGTCAAGGTGCTGGTGGTCGGCAACCCCGCCAACACCAACGCTTACATTGCCATGAAGAGCGCGCCCGATCTGAAGCCGGGCAACTTCACCGCCATGCTGCGCCTCGACCACAATCGCGCCGCCAGCCAGCTGGCCGCCAAGACCGGCAAGGCCGTGTCCTCCATCAAGAAGCTGGCCGTGTGGGGCAACCACTCGCCCACCATGTACGCCGACTACCGCTTCGCCACCATCGACGGCGCTTCGGTCAAGGACATGATCAACGACCAGGTCTGGAACAAGGACGTGTTCCTGCCCACCGTCGGCAAGCGCGGCGCCGCCATCATTGAAGCGCGTGGCCTGAGCTCCGCCGCTTCTGCCGCCAATGCCGCCATCGACCACATGCGCGACTGGGCCCTGGGCACCAACGGCGAGTGGGTCACGATGGGCATCCCGTCCCAAGGCTGGTACGGCATCCCGAAGGACGTGATGTTCGGTTTCCCGGTCACCTGCGCCAACGGCGAATACACCGTGGTCGAAGGCCTGGACATCGACGCCTTCTCGCAGGAGTGCATCAACAAGACCTTGGCCGAGCTGCAGGGCGAGCAGGACGGCGTCAAGCACCTGCTGTAACCCGCTGGTAACCACGGCGTGATCCATCCGCGCGACATTCTTCTGGGTGCCCAGGCCGGCGCGTTCGCGCTGCCGGTCTGCGACCACTACAGCGGGGTGGAAGCGCGGATGAAAAAGAGCCTGCAGCTGCAGGCCGACCTCACGGCCGAGTACGGTACCTGCGTGTTCGACGTCACGCTCGATTGCGAAGACGGCGCTCCGGTCGGGGGTGAGGCCGAACATGCGGCCCTCGTCACCGAACTGGCGCTGGGGGCTTCCGCCGGCGCCCGCGTCGCTGTGAGGGTGCACCCCGTCGACCATGCCCATTTCGATGCCGACGTGTCCATCATCGCGGGCCAGGCCGCCTCGAAGCTGGTGCACCTCATGGTGCCCAAGGTCGAGTCCGTGGCCGATGTGCAGCGTGCTGCCAGCGCGCTCGACGCGGCCGGCGCACCCGACCTCCCTTTGCATGTGCTGATCGAATCGCCCTCTGCCGTGCACCGAGCCTTCGACATCGCTGCGCACCCGCGTGTGCAGTCGCTGAGCTTCGGTCTGATGGACTTTGTGTCCTCGCACGGTGGTGCCATCCCTTCTTCGGGCATGGGCGTGGCAGGGCAGTTCAGCCATCCGCTGGTGCTGCGCGCCAAACTGGAGATTGCCTCGGCCTGCCATGCCCATGGCAAGGTGCCTTCGCACAACGTCGTCACCGAGTTCAAGGACCTGGCTGCGCTGCGGGTTGCTGCGCAAACGGCCGCCCGCGAGCTGGGCTACACCCGCATGTGGAGCATCCACCCGGATCAGATCCGCACCATCGTGGCGGCCTTTGCCCCGGCCGAGGCCGAGGTGCAGACGGCCCTGGCCATCATCGAGCGCGCAGCCTCTGCCCATTGGGCGCCGGTGCAGCACGACGGTCGCCTGCACGACCGCGCGAGCTACCGCTATTTCTGGCAGGTGATCGAACGCGCGCACCAGACCGGGCACCCCTTGCCCGATGCCGTGCGTGGCTGGTTTCCTGCATAGCCCTTTCCCATTCACACCCATCACCCACCCCACCGGAGAACGCCATGTCGACCTTCCTGACCGACTACCGCGCCCACGCCGCCGAACGCGCAGCCCTGGGCATTCCCCCGCTGCCGCTCGATGCCAAGCAGGTCGCCGCCCTGATCGAACTGATCAAGAACCCTCCCGCCGGCGAAGACGCGTTCCTGATGGACCTGCTGACGCACCGCGTGCCCCCGGGCGTGGACGATGCCGCCAAGGTCAAGGCCAGCTTCCTGGCCGCCGTCGCCCACGGCGATGAAAAGGTGGCCCTGATCTCCAAGGCCAAGGCCACCGAGCTGCTGGGCACCATGGTGGGCGGCTACAACGTGCACCCGCTGATCGAACTGCTGGACGACGCCGAGGTGGCGGCCGTGGCCGGCGCGGCGTTGAAAAAGACGCTGTTGATGTTCGATTACTTCAACGACGTGGCCGAGAAGGCCAAGGCCGGCAACGCCGTGGCCAAGGAAGTCATGCAGAGCTGGGCCGACGCCGAGTGGTTCACCAGCCGCCCTGAAGTCGAGAAGAAGATCTCCGTCACCGTGTTCAAGGTGCCCGGAGAAACCAACACCGACGACCTGTCGCCCGCTCCGGACGCCACCACGCGCCCGGACATCCCGATGCACTACCTCGCGATGCTGAAGAACACCCGCCCCGACGCGGCGTTCAAGCCCGAGGAAGACGGCAAGCGTGGCCCGATGCAGTTCATCGAGGACCTGAAGAAAAAGGGCCACCTGGTCGCCTACGTGGGCGACGTGGTCGGCACCGGCTCCAGCCGCAAGTCGGCCACCAACAGCGTGGTGTGGGCCACGGGTCAAGACATCCCCTTCGTGCCCAACAAGCGTTTCGGTGGCGTCACGCTGGGCGGCAAGATCGCCCCCATCTTCTTCAACACGCAGGAAGACTCCGGCTCGCTGCCGATCGAAGTGGACGTGTCCAAGCTGGAAATGGGCGACGTCGTTGACGTGATGCCCTACGACGGCAAGCTGGTCAAGAACGGCGAGACCGTGGCCGAGTTCAAGCTCAAGAGCGACGTGCTGTTCGACGAAGTGCGTGCCGGCGGCCGCATCAACCTCATCATTGGCCGCAGCCTGACCGCCAAAGCGCGCGAGTTCCTGGGCCTGCCCGCGTCCACCCTGTTCCGCCTGCCCAGCGTGCCCACGGCCACCAACGCCGGTTTCACGCTGGCGCAAAAAATGGTCGGCCGCGCCGTCGGCCTGCCGGAAGGCCAGGGCGTGCGCCCGGGCACCTACTGCGAGCCGAAGATGACCACCGTGGGTTCGCAGGACACCACCGGCCCCATGACCCGCGACGAGCTGAAAGACCTGGCCTGCCTGGGCTTCAGCGCCGACCTGGTGATGCAGTCCTTCTGCCACACCGCCGCTTACCCCAAGCCGGTGGACGTGAAGACCCACCGCGAGCTGCCCAAGTTCATCTCCAGCCGCGGCGGCGTGTCCCTGCGCCCGGGCGACGGCGTGATCCACAGCTGGCTCAACCGCCTGCTGCTGCCCGACACGGTGGGCACTGGCGGTGATTCCCACACCCGCTTCCCGATCGGCATTTCGTTCCCCGCCGGTTCCGGCCTCGTGGCTTTTGGTGCCGCCACCGGCGTGATGCCGCTGGACATGCCCGAGTCGGTGCTGGTGCGCTTCAAGGGCGAAATGCAACCTGGCGTGACCCTGCGCGATCTGGTGCACGCCATTCCGCTGTACGCCATCAAGCAAGGTTTGCTGACCGTGGCCAAGGCCGGCAAGATCAACGAATTTTCCGGTCGCATTCTGGAAATCGAAGGTCTTCCCAACCTCAAGGTCGAGCAAGCGTTTGAACTCTCCGATGCGTCTGCCGAGCGCTCCGCCGCCGGCTGCACCATCAAGCTCAACCCTGAGCCGATCAAGGAGTACCTCACCAGCAACATCGTGCTGATGAAGAACATGATCGCCGACGGCTACGAAGACAAGCGCACCCTGCAGCGCCGCATCGAGAAGGTGGAAGCCTGGCTGGCCAATCCCGAACTGCTCGAAGCCGACAAGGACGCCGAATACGCGCACGTCATCGAGATCGACCTGGCCGACATCAAGGAACCCATCCTGTGCTGCCCGAACGATCCGGACGACGCCAAGACGCTGTCCGAAGTGGCCGGCACCAAGATCGATGAAGCCTTCATCGGTTCGTGCATGACCAACATCGGCCACTTCCGCGCCGCGGCCAAGCTGCTCGGCGGCCAGCGCGACATCCCGGTCAAGCTGTGGGTCGCTCCGCCGACCAAGATGGACGAGAGCGAGTTGATCAAGGAAGGTCACTACGCCAGCTTCGGCGCCGCCGGTGCGCGCACCGAGATGCCGGGCTGCTCGCTGTGCATGGGCAACCAGGCGCAGGTGCGCGAAGGCGCGACCGTGGTTTCCACCTCGACCCGCAACTTCCCCAACCGCCTGGGCAAGAACACCTTCGTGTACCTGGCCTCGGCCGAGCTGGCGGCCATTGCGTCCAAGCTGGGCAAGATCCCGACGGTGGCCGAGTACCACGAAGCCATGGGCATCGTGAACAAGGACGGCGCGGCGATCTACAAGTACCTCAACTTCAACCAGATCGAGGAATACGTGGAAAACGCCAAAGGCGTGACGGCCTGATCAGCCCCGTTTCGCGTCTATGGAAAAGCGGCCCTTCGGGGCCGCTTTTTTTCGTCGGGACCCTTGGCATCAAGGGGTGTTCTTGTTTCAACCTGTTTCTTGTAAGGCCAAGATGTTTCAGGCACTCCCCATCCGGAGTAACAGGGGCTGGGGCTCCCTTGTGGGGGGCGTTCAATTCATGGATAGTCGGGACCCCGCTCATGCATGGGGCTGCTGGTCGGAGGAGGGCGTTCCCGTTGACCCCGTAAGGAGAGACAGGATGTTGCGCATCTGGCTGTTTGGTTCTCTCAGCGTGGCTCACGGCGTGGACAGCGAGGGGGTGACGTCGATTTCAGGCCGCTGCGGCAGCCTTCTGGCGTACCTGGCGCTGGGCCGCGGACGCTGTTTCAGCCGGAGCGAGTTGCTCGGCATCCTCTGGCCGGCGCAGGGCAATGCCTCGGTGAACGCGGGTTCGTTCAACACCGCGCTGTGGCGCCTGCGCCGCATCATCGAGTGCGGGCCGGTGCGTTGCGGCGATCTCATCGCCAGCGATCGCCGGGGGGGCATTGGCCTGAGTGGTTCGGCGGACATCTGGCTGGACACCGAGGAGTTCGAGCACAGCATCGCGCCAGGGCTGGCCAAGCCGATCGAGCGCCTGGTCGACGCCGAGATCGACGGTCTGCGCAAGGGCGTGGCCCTGTACAAGTCCGACATCCTGACCGACTTCATCGATGACTGGGCGCTGCGGGAGCGCGAGAAACACCGCAGGCTCTACCTGAATGCCTTGTGGCGGCTGATGCAGGTGGCGACCGTCCGTGGCCAGTTCGGCGAAAGCATCCGCCACGCGCAGAGCATCCTGGACTGTGATGCCCTGCGGGAAGACGTCCACCGTGAGCTGATGCGCCTGTTTGTGCTCAGTGGCCAGCGCGCCCAGGCGCTGCTGCAGTTTGAATCGTGCCGCCAGCTGCTGCGGCGGGAACTGTCGATCGGCCCCATGCGGGAGACCATGGACCTCTACCGCCAGATCGCGGACAACGCGGTGTCGGGCGTGCAGGCGGTGCCCGTGGTGCCGACCGGTGTGACCGGCCAACCGGCACCTTGGCTGCCAACCCTGCCGCCGGACCCGCAAACCCCGCGCCAGCAGCTGGTGGTCGCGGCCCGCCAGTACCTGGCCCTGGCCGACAGCCAGCTCGAGTTGAGCCTGCGACCTCCCCCGGCCTGAACGGCCTGTCCCGCGATCCCGGGTGGGCGCCACCCGAGGCGTCCGCGCTCCAATCCCCTTTGTGTTCACCCCTGGCCTGGCGGCCTCGTTGTTGCGCGCCTGGCGGGGCGCCGTGCGCGACCGTTCGGCGGGCGTCACCGACCCATCACCTTGCGCCGACGAGGGCGTGATGTTGGCGTGATGTTGGTGTGATGGGGGGGTGATGTGCCAGGCGCAGAGTGCATTCATTCCACCGAAAACGCCGAGTTCACCCATGGCATTGCTCGAAGACCGCACCGCTGTTTTCATCGTTCGCATCTGGTGTGAACGCGGCGACCAGCCCAGCAGGGACCCCGAGTGGCGGGGCTCCGTGGAGCATGTGAAAAGTGGCCAGCGGGCGTATTTCCGGCAGCTGGATGCGGTGCTCGACTTCATGAAGCCGCACCTGTCGGAGATTGGCATCGATGCGCAGCAGCGCTTCTGGGAGCGCATTTCGTCGGTCATGGACGACGACCGCGCCAGCGACACCGCCGAGTTCCGGGTCGGCGCACCGGCCCGCGATGCGGCGGGCGATGCCGAGGTTTCTCCAACCTGCAAACACCGCTAGGAGCCGATCATGGCCGTTATCCGTGCAAACCGCGAGTCGATTGATGACCGTTTCAGCGTGCTGGGTTTCACCGTGCGCTCCGAGTTGCCCCTGTTCGAGATCGCCATCGCGACCGATCCGGCACTGCTCAGGCCCGAGCTGCGCGCTCAGCGCACGCCCGGCAACTTCCACACCAGCCGCCTGCTGCGCACGGCGCCGTCGCAACGCGGTGAGGCCGTGTACCTGGTGCCGCCCGAGGTGGTGTCGCGTTTCGTGGGCCAGCAGCGCCTGTATTTCGGTCTCGCGACCTACCGCGAGAGCGACCGCAGCACCCCGGTGTCGATGCGCATGCCGGACCGCGGGACGATGTACGTCAGCCTCTCGGGCCTGACCGAACGGGGCCTGCGCCGCTCGGTCCGCAGCCGCGGCCCCCTGACCCACAACGGCGCGGCGTATGGCGGTGGCGGCGTCGAGCTGGGCTGGGGAGGCGATGCGGCGGGCACCCCGCCGCCGCCGTCGCGCGACGAAGACCGCGCGGCGGCGCCCAAGGCCTCGACGGTCCCGGGCGCCGGGCCCACCACCTACAGCGACGGCTACTCGGACGAGCTCTGGACGCAGCCGGCGCCCGCCGCCGCACCGGCACCCACACCGCCCACCGCGCCGGACCCGACGACCGCGCCGAGCGCCACGGCACAGGGCCTGGCCAGGCGCAATGGGGCCTTGCGCCGTCCGATGGTGAGCGCGCGCTCGCTGCTGATCTCTTCCGACTACCAGCCCGCCAACTTCTGGGACGCGTTGCGCGCGCAGGCGGGCTTCTTTCTCGACAGCGCCATGTGGTACCTGGGCGTGCTCGACACCCGGGTGATGCCGCATGCGGCGGTCTGCCAGATCCGCGTGCCCGACGGGTCCGCCGAGGGCGGGCTGCACGGCTCCGGGTTCTTCATCGGCCCGCGCCTGATCATGACGGCCGCGCACGTGGTGAATGGCCAGAGCGAGCTGATCGTCGTTCGCGGCAAGAACGGCGGCGGCACGGCGGGGGCCAACGAGCCCTTCGGCCGTTTCAAGGTCAAGACCTTCCGCCAGCACGGTTCATACGGCACCCACGGCAGCGACTTCGACATCGCCCTGATCCAGGTGCCGGCGGCCAACGCGGTCGGCGCCGGCCAGTACTTCGACCTGGTCGAAGAGCTGACCCAGAGCCGGCCCGAGGGCGTGGTGGTCAGCGGGTACGCCGCGCGCTGGTACGCCGACGACCTGATCGAGCACTTCGTCAACGAGACCATCGACCCGAACCGCCAGCACCTGATGGGCGGCCACATCCGCGAGCTGCCGACCGACGAGACCTTCAGCTACAACATCCAGACCCTCGGCGGCACCAGCGGGTCGCCGGTGTACTGGATCGAAGACACCGGCGCCGGTCCCCAGGCCCACCTGGTGGGGGTTCACGTGGCCGCCCACGACGCGACCACCAACCTCGGCTGCCGCATCACCGCCAACAAGCTGACCTGGATCCGCCAGGTGGCGGCCGAGTGGGGGCAGACGCTGACCTTCTCGATGGGGCGCTTCGCCCGGGGCCTGTCGGCGGTCGACGAAGACAGCGCGCACGACATCGGCGGGCCGATCCCGGACGACCCCACCAGCACCGCGCAGGGCTGGCACGGCACCCGCGGCCTGAACCTGCCCGCGCCCGAATACCCGATGGCCAGCCGGTTCGAGGCCGCGGCCAGCGGCAACTTCCGCGCCGTCAGCGGCACCCGCAGCATCGACCGGATCGTGATCCACATCACCGACGGTGGCGCCAGCATCAACGGCACCATCAGCTGGTTCAAGAACCCGGCGGCCAAGGTCAGCGCGCATTACGTCATCGGGCAGGACGGCGAGATCGTGCAGATGGTCGCGCACAAGGACGTGGCCTGGCACGCCGGCTCGGCCAACGGCACCAGCATCGGCATCGAGCACGTCGCCAACACCAAGGGGCTGAACCCGACCCCGGCGCAGATGTGTGCGTCGGCCGCGCTGGTCACCTGGCTGTGTGACCAGTTCGGCATCACACCCGACCGCGCGCACATCCTCGGCCACGCCGAGGCCGACGGCAAGACCACCCACCAGGCCTGCCCGAACGCGGTGTGGGACTGGGTCTATTACATGGACATGATCACCACGCGCACCTGCTACGTGCCCGATGCCCTGGTGCCGAGGACGCAGTCGCTGGGGGTGCGCGGCCACGGTCACAGCCACGGCCTCGGCGAGCCGCAGGAGGCGTCGCACGACGGCCTCACCGATCCCGATGCCATGGGCATCGATGGCGACATCCCCGACGGCGACAGCGACGCTGTATCGCAGGCGCAGGCCTGGTACGCCCGCGCCCTGGGTGATCCGGCGCCGGAGTACCCGGGCGCGTTGAAGTTTGCGCCCGCCCATCCCAACAACTACACCCAGGGCCGCAAGGCGGGCACGGCCATCGACCGCATCGTCATCCACATCACCGCCAGCAAGAACGACTACGACAAGACGGTGAAGAACTGGTTCCAGAACCCGAAGCAGATGATGGGCACCAAGCGGGTTCGCGTCAGCGCGCACTACGTGATCGGCCGTGGCGGTGAGGTGGTGCAGGTGGTCGCGCACGGCGACACCGCGCACCACGCCAACGGCGCCAACAGCCGCAGCATCGGCATCGAACACAACGCCACCACCACCCGCGACCACGCCCCCACCGACGCGCAGTACCGCGCCTCGGCCAGGCTGGTTGCGTGGTTGTGTGCGCAGCTGGGACTGCCGGCCGACCGCAGCCACGTGCTCGGTCATTCCGAAGTCGATCCCAGGACGACCCACACGAGCTGCCCGAACTCGGTGTGGGACTGGGACACCTACATGGGCCACCTCGCCGCCGAAGCCGCGGCGTTGTCGGGCGGCGTGGTTGCGCAGGGTCTGGGCCTGCGCCGGGGCTATTCGATGGCGCAGGAAATCATCACGCCGTTCTACGACCCCGCCGATCCGGCCAGCGCGCTCACCTGCCAGGCCGACGCCTTCAGCCAGGCGCGCGAAGAATGGTTCGCCGGCGTGCCCAACACCACCCTCTTTCCGCACTCCGCCATCTGTCTGCTGGAGATGAACGACGGCAGCGGCGGCGTGGCGCGCGGCACCGGCTTCTACATCGGCCGCAACCGCATCCTCACCTGCGCCCATAACCTGCACAACCAGGCCAGCGTGGTCATCATCCCGGGCAAGAACGGCAACGGCGGCGCGTCCACCGAACCCTTCGGCCGCGCCACCGTCACCTCCGCCTCGTGGCGGATTCCGGCCAGCTACGGTGGCAGCAACCCGGCCACCGATCTGGCGGTGATCGACAACGTGCCCATCGATGCGCCCAACGGTCTGTGGTTCGACGAACTCGAAGAACTCAACCAGTCGCGGCCCGAGGGTGTCGTGGTCTGTGGCTATTCCTCGCGGTCGACCAAGGTGCCCGAGCTGACCAAGGCGATCGACGGCTTCAAGCAGCACCTGCACGCCGGCTACATCGCGGCGCTGGCGCCCGACGACAGCACCTTCAGCTACCCCATCCTCACCCTCAAGCGCGCCAGCGGCTCTCCGGTGTACTACCTCAGCGACAAGAGCGGGAGCCTGCGCTCCTACGTGGTCGGTGTGCACACCGGCAGCGACAGCGACGACCTCAACCGGGGTTGCCGCCTGATGCAGAACAAGATCGACTGGATCGAGGGCCGCACCACCAGCCTGTCGCTGGGTGCACCGGGCGCCAAGGGCAGCCGCTCGCTGGGTGCCGACGGGCCGTCCGACCACGCCGTGCACCTGATCCCGCAGCCCAACAAGCACGCCTGCTGGGCGGCCGCCATGGCGATGCTGCTGGCGCACCGGCGCCCGTCATCGCACACGCCGGAGTCCATCGCCCGCGAGGTGGGCGGCAGCCTGACCACGTCCTTCGGCTGGGACCTGATCAAGGCGGTCAAGGCGCGCTACGGCTTCGAGGTGATCGACCAGCCCTCCAACGCGAGCATCTACCACGCACCGAAGCAGTGGGCGGAATGGCTCAACGCGTTCGGCCCGCTGTGGGTGGTCATCGTCGGGGCGCCCCATGCGGTGGTGGTGGCCGGCATCCGCGGCAACCTGGACGATCCCGCGAGCACCGAGGTCAAGATCCTCAACCCCTGGGACACGCGCACCGCGTTCGACAACGACCCGGTCGAGTTCCGTCCCGCGAACGTGGGTTACGAGGCCTGGCTGCCCTTCGACACCTTCGCCGGTGATTTCGGCAACATGGCCGAGGCCGACTACGGCAACTGGCGCATCCTGCATCTGCCGGCGAGCGCGGCGGGTGCCCAGGCCCTGTCGGCCTCCGACGACGCGGGCAGCGAGGCCGTGGACGACCCCGAGCAGATCCACCTGCTGCCGCCGCCCCCGCCGGTGGTGCGCGAGCTGAGCGTGTCGCGGGCGCTCGATGGCGGCGCGACCGTGGCGATCGCCACCACCATCGCCGGCGCCGTCATGGAGCGCCTGGCCAACAACGACGGCGACATCACCTGGGAGCTGGACCAGCTGCGTGGCTACAAGCACCCCAACGACATCGCGCCGTCGCCCCTGCCGCCCGCGAGCGATGCGCGGCCCATCCGCCTGACCGACTGGCCGGCGGTCGACGTGGGCTTCCTGGTCAAGGACCGGATCAGCGCGGGCTTCGAAATCAACTGGCAGTACAACGGCCGGTCGGTGGGCAATGTGCTGATCAGCAACATCGCGACCAACGACGCCATCGGCATGGGCCTGGTCGTGAAGGCCAAGATCATGGACGACAACATCGTCTACCCGCGCAGCAACCCGACCTTCGCGGCACTGCGCGTGCGCTTCGAGTACCGGTTCACCCACTACGTGCGCGGCGACAAGATCGCGATCCGCGACATCCGCCTGTTCGGTGACGGCACCTACAGCGACGACGGGCGTTGGGAACAGACCTGAGGCGGAGCAGCCACCATGTCCGGCCCCACGCGCACCAGCGGTTCGATCTTCCCGGCCCGGCCCGGCCCGGCGCTGTCGCGCGCCCAGGCCGGTGAGACGGTCGCCGCCACGCCGTCGCCGCCCGCCGCCGCGAGCAAGCCGCCCGCCACCGAGACCATCGCGCGCCGGGCCGGCGCGATGGTCAATGAAATCGACTTCCCGGGCTTCGTGTCCCAGCTCGTGCACGGCACCTTCGACGCCATTGTCGATGCCTCGATCCGGCAGATGGAGAGCTACTCCGGCCTGGTGTCGGCGGTGGCGAAGACGGTGGACCAGTTCACCGAAGAGAACGTGACCTTCAACCAGGCGCGCGACTGGCTGGTCTCGCGCTACCCCGGCGACGTGGTGCTCCAGCTGCCGGACGCCACCGGAACCGAACCCCGGCTGTCGCCCCGTGCCGAGGAGCTCAGCCCCGTGTGGCTGGCCGACTACGGCCTGGAAGGGCAGGAGCTGAGCACCGAGCTGCTGGAGCAGCAGGTGTTGCCCCAGGTGCGCAACAAGGTGGGCGCCGAGCGCCAGCAGCTGCTGGCCACCATGGTGCTGCTCGGCCTGAACCGCGTCGCCGTGCGCGACGGCAGCATCAGCGCCAAGGTCATGTTCCGCGCGGCGGCGCGCGACGCCGCCGCCGTGCAATACGCCACCAGCAGCGACCCGCAGGCGATCGCCACCTGGGGCGAGCGCGGCAGCCTCAGCCAGACCTCGCAGAGCACGACCATGGTGTCCACGCTCGCGGTCAACGCCCAGAACGAGTCCACCGTGCGTGCCGACCTGTTCGGCGAGGTCAAGCTCAACTTCGTCAGCGAGACCCTGCCGCTCGACCGCCTGGCCGACGCCGCCAAGATCGCCCTGGTGCAGCAGCACTCGCCGGCCATGCGCCCCGCCGCGCCACCGCCCGCGTTGCCACCCGCCGCGCCGCCGGCCGCCGAAGGGAGGCCGTGATGATGCGCGAGCTCTCCCAGCTGCTGGACGGGCTGCACGACGGCCTGCTGGCCATCGAGGCGCGCGAAGGCCTGCGCCTGTCCCAGGTCGACATGACCCTGCCGATCGACCTGCGGCCGGTGTTCCGCGACGGCGGCTGTGTGCTGCTTGCGGACTTCACCCGCAGCAGCGAGGTCAACGCCTGGAGCGCCACGCCCTCGCGGCTGACGCTGGGCTGGAGCAGTGACGGTGTGGGAGCCGAGCCATGAGCACGCCGCTGCTGCAGGACGCCGGCGTCCCCTTCGACCTGTTCATCTCGTCGCTGACCGAGCAGCTCGACAAGGCGCAGGCCTCGATGGCGATCAAGGCGAGGCTGGGCAAGCTGCCGCTGACCTTCGCGGTCAAGGAGGTGTCGCTGGACCTGCGCGCGTTCGTGCAGATCCTGGACGACGACATCTACCTGCGGCCGGCCGGCCCCGGCGAGACCGAGGCCAGCAGTATCAAGCTGCAGCTGACCACGATCACCAAACCCATGATCGACGAGAACAGCGTCGACTACAGCACCGAAGACCCGAAGTTCTCGCTGCGCGAGGCCCTGGGCGACCAGATCTCCGAGACCGAGCAGCGCCAGCTCGAACGCATCGGCGTGCGCACGGTGCAGCAGCTCAACGAGCTGAAAGAAAAGGCCGGCACCGACGTGATCGCGCGCCTCTCGCGCATGCCGGTCAACCGTCTGCAGCAGGCCTTGCTGCGCGCGGCGGCGCCGCGGGTCACGCGGGTCGAGCCCGGCGCCGGCACCGGCCCGGGCGACACCTCGGGCCGGGTGCACCTGAGCGCGCCCGGCCTGCGCCCCGGGCGTCTGCCGCGCGTGCGCGCGGCCGGGGAGAGCGTGGCCGTGGTCGGCGCCGAGGACGGCCGCATCGTGCTCGCGCCGATGGCGTCGCAGCTCGGGTGCGAGGCCGAGGTCGATTTCGGCGACGGGCAGGTGGCGCGTGTCGAACTGAGCGACGGCCGGCTCGGGCAATGGAGGCCGGCATGAACACCTCTCACACCGTGCGCGGCCGCCTGTTGCTCACGCTCAAACTGGGCGAGATGCCCGAGCACGTGCCGGGCTGGCGCGCCTGCACCCACCACGGCGCCGACATGGCCGAGCACATCGACGGTGGCGTGATCGACCGCCTGCTGCGCCACCACGGCGGCGCGCTGCGCGCGGTGCGCCTGCACAGCGCGCGCCAGCCGCGCAGCGCGCGCGCCGTGCCCGGCGCCTACCGCTTCGACGAGGTCGAGCAGATCAGCGGCGTGGCCCGGGTGCTGCGGGTGCAGGTGCGCGACCCGGCCGGCATGCCGGCGCTGCTGCAGGCGCTGGCGGAAGTGCCCATGGTCGAGCGGGTCACGGCCAACCACCTCAGCCACGCGCCGTTTGCCGACGCGCCCGGGGCAGGGATCGCGGCAGACGTCCGGACCCTGGACCACGCCTGGGTGCGGCAGTGCGCGCGCATCGACGAGGCCCTGCGCTACGAAGGCGGTGACCCGGCGGTGGTGCTCGGCCTGGCCGACACCGGCGTGTCGCTGTCGCACGTCGAGCTGGCGTCGCGGCTGCGCGCGGGTTTCGACAGCGTGGACCTCGACCCCGAGACCGTGGGCGGCGTCACCCTGGTCGGCGACTACCGCCGCGCCGGCGAACGCCCGCAGGACGAGGTCGGCCACGGCAGCGGCTGCGCCGGCATCATGGCGGCCCTCGGCAAGGGCATGCCCCCGGGGGCCGCGGGCGCCTGCGGGCTCACGCCGGTGCGGGTGCTGGGCGCCGCGCTCGGCCCCGGCGACAAGCGCGTGGGCGTGGGCGCGCTCGACAACATCGACGCCGGCATGAAGCGGCTGATCGACCTGGGCGTGAAGGTCATCAACATGAGTTTCGGCACGCCCGAGTCCATGCTCGACGCCGATGCGCCGAGGCCCCATGAAGAAATCGTGCGCTACGCGCTGGCGCGGGGCGTGATCCTGGTGGCGGCGAGCGGCAACTCGGGCCTGAGCGAGCGCTACTTCCCGGCGGCGCTGCCCGGGGTCATCGCGGTCGGCGCGATCGAGCGCGGCCTGGGCCCCGCGTCCTTTTCCACCCGGGGCGGGCATGTGGCCCTGTGTGCGCCTGGCCGCGACATCCGCACCTGCGGCATCAGCGGCTACCAGCTGGCCAGCGGCACCAGCTTTGCCGCCCCGCACGTGGCCGCGGTCTGTGCGCTGCTGGCGTCGCGCGCCCAGCGGCGTGCCCAGCCGCTGGACAGCGTCGAGGCGCGGGACATCCTGATCGCCAGCGCGAGGCCGTTTGCGGTGGCCGGCGTGACCGGTTGCGGTGCGGGCGTGCTCGATGCGCTGGCCGCGCTGCGGCGGCTCGACGCGGACATCGACCGCCGGCTGCGAGAAGAAGACGGCCCTGCCGATGAACCCGACGCTCTGGCGGTTGCCTGAGCCCCCAGGCCACCACCGATGACACCCGGCAAACAAGGAGAGAGCCATGGTCACCCGAAGTAAACCCACCCCCTCGCGCGCTGCCCCGGGCGCCGCGGCCTCCTCGCGCCGCGCCGCGGCCACCACCGCTGGCACCCGCCGGTCTTCCACCACCACTTCCGGCCTGCGGGCCCCAACCACCGAAGGACATACCATGAACCGCATCCTCCTGGTCGACCTCGGCGAGCGCGAACTGAAAGAACGGCAGGCGTTGCGCGCTCGGCGGCAGGTCCTTGAAACCATCCAGAACACCGCCGACACCAGCGGTGGCCTCAGCGCCCGCCAGCTGGAGGAACTCGCCGGCATCGTCGAGAAACTGGCCAGCGACGTGGTCGCTGACCCCTTCTACCGCAAGGTGGCGGCGACCTACGCGCAGAAGCCCTGGGACGAGCTGGCCGACGCCGACGACAGCGAGTTTGTCCACAAATACGGCCTGATCGGCACCCAGCGCGTGCCGTCCAACTTCCTCGATGCACTGCAAGCCAGCGAACGCGAGATCGTCGGCATCTGCGGCCTGCTGCAGATCGAAGGCACCACCGACGACGGCCGCCGTGGTTTCGTGCAGAAGGTCAGCGCCGCCCAGGGCGAGTACCGCGAATGCCGCGCGCTGTTCGACGCAGCGTTCGAGCTGCTGAGCAAGAAATACCTGGTCACCCTGCGTTCGCAGATCCAGTCCCGGCTGATCGACGAAGACATCTATGGCTGCATCGAACCCGGCGGCGACCCGCAGGACCGCAAGACGGTCAAGGAGATGCAGCCCAACGCGACCGACAAGGTCTGCGTGCTCAGCGGGCGCAACCTGGCCGCGGTCGTGCGCAAGCTCGCGGCCGACGGCGTCAGCGCCAACGACCCCTGGCTCACCAGCCGCATCGAGAACACCTACGAGATGCAGAGCGGCGTGGTCGGTGGCGCCTCGCCGTCCTCGTTCGACATCCCGCTGCCCGACCTCGAAGAGGCCACCGACGGCGAGATCGTGCGCGAAAACCTCGACGCCGCCCAGGCCATCTACTTCTCCTACCAGCTGGAAGAGGCGCGCATGCCCCAGGTGGTCGAGCGCATCGTCGAGCTGTTCCGCGCCGGCCTGCTGCCGCTGAGCTACGGCAAGACCGGCGACTACCTCTACGGCTACTACAAGAAGGCCTCGGAGCGCATCACCGAGGGCGAGCGCCGCGACCTCTACATGCGCGCCTTCGGCGCCCCCGGCGGCGACCCGAGCACCAACCAGCCCAACCGCGAATTCAACGACCTGTGGTGGCGCTTCGTGTCGTCGGTGTCCTCGTTCGGCCGCCAGCTCACCGTCGACCGCATGTTCCGCAGCCAGATCCCGCTGTCGGTGTCGCAGGAACAGGTGCGCAAGGCCGCGCGCGACCTCGCCGCCAGCCTGTCGCGCAACTGCTATGGCATCGCCTACCAGTTCTCCAAGGAGCTCAAGACCCTGATCATCGAGTACCGCGACCTGCTCAGCGACCAGGAGATCCGCACCTCGTTCGGCGCCCGCGACATGTGGCAGGTGATGGACCAGGTCAATGCCAACTACCTCGGTGGCACGCGCAACAGCCACCGTTACCGCACCCAGGCCAAGTGCGGTGCCATCGTCATCGCCTGGCTTGCACGCAACCACCAGCGCCTGACCAACCGCCTGGGCGAGGTGATCTCGACCAACGCGCTGACCAACCCGCAGCTGCGCGGCAGCGACCGGCCGATGGAAGACCCCACCGACTGGGACCTGCTGCAGGCCTGCGAGCAGCTGATCGCGGTGGGTGGCATCGGGGACCAGCGGGTCGAAGACTTTTCGCAGCCGGTCGAGTCGCCCACCATCACCAGCAAGCCCATCGAGATGCCGCAGATGGCGCGCGATGCGCTGGATTCGGCGGGCATCAGCCTGCCGGGCTTCTGACGGTTCGCTGGTCGCCACGCACCCCCACGCTTCAGGAGAACCGCCATGTCCTACCCAGGCCCCCGAGCCCACCCGATGAAGAACCTGGTGACGCGTTCGCTGAACTCCGCCTCGCAGGCGCTGGGCACCCGCGACCCCATGCCCTACGTCGGCGACCTGATCGAACGCACCTTCTACCTGCCGGACGACGACATTTCCTACGCCAACAACCGCCTCACGCCGGGCGCGGTGCCCTACGAGCCCTCGTTCTCGGAGTCCGAGCCCCACACCCTGCGCTTCACCATCGAGCCCCTGGGGCCGAACGCCTCGCCGGTGGCGCGCCGCGACGAGGCCACGCGCGAGATGCGCCGCCTGATCCAGCCCGTGTTCGGCCGCGACGCGCTGCGCTGGTTCGACAGCCGCAGCGAAGAGTGGCGCGGTTTCGGGGGCATGAGCTGGATGAACTTCGGGGCCTGGTTCGGCAGCGCCTTCGACGAAGACGGGCTGTACGCCGCCAAGATCTACTACGAGCTGCTGCCCTCGCAGATCGACGCGCTGTCGCCGACGCTCGCCGACCTCACGCGCCGGGTGATGGCCGAGATGCCGACCCTGATGCCCATCTTCACCTCCATCGGCTGCAAGCGCGACAGCGGCAGCCAGCGCGTCACCTTCTTGCACCGGGGGGCCCTGGCGGTCAGCGCGCTCGGCCCGCTCATGAACCGACTGGGCATCGGCCACCAGCTGCCCAGCCTGATGCGCATCGTGGGCGTGGCGCTGGGCGGGCGCTTCGAGCTGCCGGCGGGTGGCGTGCTGATCGGCATCCGCGAGACGCCCGACGGCGTGGAGCTGAAGCTGGAGATCCTGCTGGCCGCGATCCCCGACCTGCCGTCCCGCTTCCTGGACCTGATCAAGCTGGGCCTGGCCGAACGGCCGCGGCAGCTGCTGGCGCTCTCGCGCTGGCTCGAAGCCTTCGGTGTCGACGACGTGGGCCAGCAGGGGCACTTCTCGGTGCTCAGCCTGCGCGTCACGCCCACCACGCAGGCCCGCATCAGCCTGTACGTGCGACCGATCGAGTTCGAGATGCGGGAGGCGATCGAGGAAGCCCAGAGCCGGCAATGACCCTGTGGGCGGGCCCGCCCGCCGCAGCCCCGACGAACCACCGGCCGTGCCCTGCACGGCCACAGACCCGGAGCGACCCGCCATGTCCGCCATTTTTCCGCCCCGAACCCAGGCCGCTGCCCGGCCTGCGCCGCCGCCCGCCAGCCGGGAAACGCTGGCCGTGGCCCGCCAGCAGGTGCGCCGGCTGCTGGAAAGCAGCGACGCGTTCAACCAGCTTGCGCCGGACAAGCGCGAGAGCCTGGCCAAAGGCATGGTCCAGATCGCGAGCTACCTCGCCGAACCGGACGGCGTGCGCCTGAAGCCCGAGCAGCAGAGCCCGCAGGTGCGGGCGCTGGCGGGCGAGAACTTCGCCCTGAAGAAGTCCGCCGGCAACAACACCGACGAAGAGGGCAAGTTCACCGCGCAGAGCGCGCGCGAGGGCGCGGCGGTCGCCGGCGCGCTGCTGGAAGCGGTGAACTTCCCGGACTTCTGCGCCGGGCTCATCGACGGCGTGTTCCATTCCATCGTCAAGAGCTCGATCGAGCAGATGGAGGCCTACGCCAAGCTCGTCGCCGACGTGTCCAAGAGCCTCAACCAGTTCCGCGACGACAACACCACCCAGAACCAGGGCCGCGACCACCTGATCGAGCAGTTCCCGGACGTGTTCCAGCTGAGCATGGACACCGGCGAATTCGCTTTCGGCGACGAACCGGCGGCCGGGCCAAGGGTGACGGTGCGCGAGGGCGTCAACGAGAAGGCTGCGGTCGCGAAGATCAACCAGTCGCTGCCGCTGGACAAGCCGATCGAACGGCTGGACGACGAACTGGTCGAGGCGCTGCTGGTGCCGGCCGCGCGCACCCAGCTCGCGACCAGCCGGCAGCAGCTGCTGGCGACCATGGTGATGCTGGGCATCAACCGCATCGTGGTCACCGACGGCAAGATCTCGGCCAAGGTCATGTACGACTTCAAGGCGCGCGACAACATGCAGTTCCGCCGCAGCGCGCAGAAGTTCGACTACGACAAGAAGCTCCAGAGCACCACCAGCGAAGGCACCAACGAGCAGAGCAGCAACGAATCGAACCGCGGTTTCACCCGCTCCGCCGACGGCGCCTACGACACCGGCGGCCGCGACGCCAGCTTCTACACCAAGGGCACCTACAAGACCACGGCGCAGCCGGTGTTGAACATGGCGTCGGCCTCGCAGACCTCGATCAACGCGAGCCTGGAAACCAAGGCCAGCCTTGCCGGCAGCATGGAGGTGAACTTCAAGAGCGACTACCTGCCGCTGGAGAAGCTGGCGAACCCCGAGGCGATCGCCGCGATCCAGATGAACGCGCAGCCGGGCATGGTGAAGACGATGGCCTCGCGCCCGCCCGCCCCCGCGGCCGGCCAGACACCGCCCGCGACCGCGCCGGCGGCCTGAGCTTTCCACGGAGACCACCATGTCCGCCACCATCGTCCGCAACCCGCACACCGAGCCGGCCTGGCTGGACGACGATACCCTGCGCGCGGTGCGCCCCCAGGTGCGCCACCTGCTCGAATCCTCGGCCGGTTTCCGCGAGCTCGAGCCCGCGAAACAGCAGGAGATCGCGCGCACCATGGTGCGCGTCGCCTCGTACATGGCCAACCCGCAGGGCCTGGCGAAACAGGAGCTCACGCCCGGCCAGGGCGTGCTCGCGAAAGTGCCGGCGCCGGCGGGGCAGGGCGCGCCCGCGCAGGCGCTGGCCAACCCGGTCGACCAGGCGAAGAACAAGGCGTCCGAAAAAATCGGCACCTTCGCCGGCAGCGATTTCGAGGCCGGCTCGGTGAAGCAGGGCGCCGACAACTTCAGGAACTTCGTCGGCGCCGTCGACTTCCCGAAATTCGTCGGGGGGCTGATCCAGAACGTGTTCCAGGCCATCGTGGACGCCTCGATCCAGCAGATGGAGGCGTACGCCGAGCTGCTGAAGGCGGTGGCGCAGACCGTCGACCAGTTCGCGGCCGACAACATCAGCATGAACAACGCGCGCGACTGGATGTCGCAGCGCTTCCCCGCCGACCTCGCCATCGACACCAGCGACCCGGAGGCCGGCCCGCGCCTGGGCATGAAGAACGAAGACAGTGCCGAGGAGGCCCTGGCGCGCGTGAGCCAGGAGCTGCAGCTGGCCGAACCGGTGACCGACCTGTCCGACGAGGAACAGGAAGGCCGGCTGGTGATGGCCGCGCGCATGCAGATGGCGCGCAGCCGCCAGCAGATGCTGTCGTCCATGGTGATGCTGGGCATCAACCGCATCGTGGTGACCGACGGGCTGATCAACGCCAAGGTGGTGTTCAATTTCCGCGCCTCCGACGACGCCAAGCGCGACGCCAAGGCCTCGCTGTACGACCGCGACTCCAGCTACAACAAGAACACCACCGTGGCCGGCGCGCACTTCGGCTGGGGGGGCGCGGCCAGCGCGAACACCAATGTGCAGAGCCACATGACCACGGTCTCGTCGTCGGTCGATGAGACCTCGAGTTCCAGCCAGGAGATGAAGGCCAAGCTCACCGGCGAGGTGCGGGTCAACTTCAAGTCGGACTACTTCCCGATGGAGAAGCTGGCCTCGCCGGGCATGATCGCCAGCATCCAGGGCAACGCCACGCCGTTCGACCCGAACACCCGGTCGAACCCCGCGGGCGCGCCGGCCGCGGCGGGTTGAGGGGTGTGCCATGTTGCGTCTCGCGCCGCCGCCACCACCGACCGAACGCGCCCCGGTGCGGCACCCGCACGCGGCCCTGCTCGGCGCGGTGTCGGTGGCCCTGTCGGCGCTCGACCGCCACGAGCAGGCCCACGCCACGGCGCTGGCCGGCATCGACTTTGACCTGCCCGAGGCCGCGCCCACGGTCGACGACCGCGTCCAGCTCGACGCCGCCGCGCCGCTGTACTTCGCCAGTGAACTGGAGCGGGCCGGGTTGCTGGGCACGGCCGAGCTCATTGCAGGCCTTTTCGTGAGCGGCACCATCACCCAGCCCCTGGGGCCGACCGCGACGCTGCTGCATGAATTCTGGCGGGGTCGGCGCGCGCGCCTGGACGCCGATGAGCGCAACGCGATCTTCGAGCGGGTGATCGAGACGCCGCATTTCGACCGCCTGATGCGCGCCCTGTGCGAGGCCATCGTCGCGCAGGCCGACGGCGTGGACCTGCGCGAGCAGGTGCTGCTCGCGACCCACGCGCAGGGGCTGGGGGCGTTCCTCGCGCAACGGGTTGACCCGATGGCCGCCATCGCCGCGCGCGACATCGTCGAGACCATCAACACCGCGCTGGTGTTCCTGCGCGACCGCTTGCTGCAGGCCGCTTTCGGCGTGAACGACCTGTGGCGCCTGGTGGCCATCGTCGGCAGCCAGAACGGTGTGCCCGCCGGCATGGCCCGGGAGCACCTCGAACGGGGGCGCCACGGGCAGACCGTGCTGCTGTGGCTCGGGCAGCATGTCGCGGACAGCGCCATCCGCTTCGACCCGGCCCGGCCCGGGGACGTGGCGGTGATCGCGGCGGCGCAGCGCTGGCTGGCAGCGTCGCCCAGCGCGGCCGCGCCCGTGCGCCAGCCCGCAGCCGACGCCGCGCCGATGCCGCCGCTGTTGATGGCGGCCTAGCCATGATGGCCGCAGGCGCCTTGTCGACCGCGGCGGCGCTGTCGTCCCGCACGGCCCCGGCGCAGGCGCCACCGCCCTGGATACGCCGGGCCGTGCGCGATGTGCTGGAGCGCACGCCCCGCTACCACGGGCTGCCCCCGCCGCAGCGCCAGGCGCTGGCGCAGGCCATGGTCAAGGTGTCGACGCTGGCCGCCGAGCTGATCGCCGAAGAGGGCCAGGCGGAAGGCGAGATCGAGCGCCGCGACACCGCCAGGCCCGCGGTGCCGCTGGCCACCGCGCAGTCGGCGCAGCCAGAGTTCGGCGAGAGCGCCGACCGCATCGCGGGCATCACCCGCAACGTGCTGAATGCCGTGTCGTTCCCGCGCTTCGTCACCGACCTGATCAACGGCGTCTTCAAGGCCATGCTCGACGCCAACGCACAGCAGATGAACCAGTACGTGCAGCTGCTCAACGCGGTGTCGGCCTCGGCCGAGGGCTTCGAGCGCACCCAGTTCGGGCTGGTGCAGGTGCGGCAATGGGTGGCCGACCATTTTCCGGAGTCGATCGAATACGACGCCCCCGATCCCGAGGACCTGCCCAAGCCCGGGGAGAAGGTCGATCCGGACGACATGGAGGAGTTCGCCAGCATCCCCTTGCGCCTGCGCAGCGGGGCCTCGATGCCGGGGGAGGCCGAAATCCGCGCCACCCTGGGCGTGCCGCCGGAAGAATCGATCGACGCCAGCAACCCGGAAAAGCTGGTGCCGTTCGCGCGCCGCTACCTGGCGCGCCAGCGCCAGCAGCAGCTGGCGACCATGGTGATGATGGGCATGCAGCGCATCGTGATCGACAGCGGCAAGATCAACGCGTCGATGCGGTTCCACATCGACACCCGCAGCGCCGCCAGCGAAGACAAGGGCAGCGAGTTCGGCTTCAAGAACCGGGTGAAGGCCGGTGGCAGCTTCGGCGTCGGCCCCTGGGGCGCCAGCGCCGAGGTCGAGAACACCATCAGCTACGTGTCCACGGAACGCACCCAGCGCACCGAGGAAATCAACACCGACCTGGAGCTCAACTCGTCGGTGGAGCTGAACTTCCACACCGACTATCTGCCTCTGAACCAGATGGCGGCCCAGGCCCAGGCCGACCGCATCCGCAACAGCACCCTGAACCCCGCGGCGCCGATTCCAGACCCGTCCGCGGCGCGCAACGCGCGCCTGCAGATGCAGCAGCAATCGGAGCAGCAGCGCCGGGCCGGGGTGGACAAGGCGGTGACCGAAGCATCGAAGCCGCCGCCGCCTCCGCCCCCAGCTGCTCCTGCTCCTGCAAAAGCGCCTGCGCCAGCGCCTGCAAAAACACCATCGCCATCGCCTTCGCCATCGCCATCGCCTTCGCCAGCACCAGCACCAGCACCAGCGAACCGCCCGCCGGCGCCAGCGAACGCGCCGGCCGGTCCACCCGCCAAGGTGAATGCCCCCGCCGTCACGACACCGCCCCCACCAGCGGCGAACGCCGGTGGCGGCGGCGCGCCGGCGCCCGCTCCCAAGGACTTGTTCAGCACGCCGCAGTGACCAGATTGACAGGGCGGGAGGGGGGTGGGCGGGATCGATCCCTTACGATGCGCGCAGGGAGGCGAAGCAGGCTCGGCAACGGGTGGCGGGTCCTTGCCTGCTCGTCATTTCAAACAAGGAACACACCATGACCCGATCCCCTCAAACCCTCCGCCGCCGCGCGGTGGGCGCCCTGTCTCTGGCCATTGCCCTGACTGTCCTGTCGGGGTGCGGTGGTGGCGGCGGGGGATCGGACATCAACACGCTGCACGACGCCTACAAGGCCCTCGCCCCGGGCATGACCAAGGCCGAGGTGCTCGACCTCGTGCCGTTCAAGCCCTCGCAAGGCGCGAGCACCAGCCAGGTGCTGTGGGTGGAAGGCCAGGAGGCGCTGGGCGTGCGTTTCAACGGCAGCTCGTCGACCGGCGTGATCACGTTCGCGCAATGGGGCATGTCGATCCCTGCCGGTGGCCAGAACGAATCACGCAGCTTCTGAGCCCGGCGGTCCCGCGGCGGGTCAGTCCCTTTGGGTCAGCGCCCGCCAGCCCGGCCATGAACCCCGCTCGATCGCGAACTTGCGCGTGGCACCGCTCCACGATGCGCCGGCGGCCATGGCCGCAGCGAAGCCGGCCGGGTCGGTGATTCGCGTGCCGCCCAGCAGCGTCACGCCGCGCTCGAACAGGGTGTCGGGCCACAGGCCCGCCGAGGGGCCGATCACCGCGAAGCGCGTGGCCCGGGGCGCGGCCGCGAGCATGTCGTCCAGCGTGTCATTGAGCAGCATGGTCGAGGTGCCGACCACCAGGTTGCAGTCGGCCAGCAGCGCGCGGTCGAGGCCGATGGTCACGCCGGGAAAACGCTCGCGCTGGCGCGCCACCATGGCTTCGTTCATCTCCACCACCGACAGGCGCCCGCCGGCCTCGGCCACGCGCCGCACCAGCGGCGGGAAGAAGCCGATCATGCCCAGGTGGTCGGTGGCGGCGAGCTCCACATCGCCCAGCGAGTTGCCGGCCGGCGGCGGCTCGTAGCCCACGCGGCGCCAGACCGAATCGGTCATGGCGTTGATGGCGGCCAGCGCCAGGGCGCGTTCCACGGCGTTGCCATCGAGCAGCCTGGACGCCAGGCCCATCGGGTCGGCACCGGCCAGGGGCAGGGCACCGCCGCCGTGGGCCGCCAGCAGGCCGTTGAGCGTGTCGCCGAGCAGCACGTACGAGAGGCCGAAGGCGCCGTCGTCAAGCTCGATCGCGCAGAACTCGGCGTCGTGTTCGCCCGGCGCCGCGTCGCGGTGCGGCACGTGCAGGCGGTGCACGCGGGGCGTGGGCCAGCGCCGGGCGATGGCGTCGAGCTGCCGGGTGATCGCGGTCGCGATGGGCATGGTCGGAAGGCTCATGCAGGCATGGTAGCGGCCATCGCGCGCAGGGCATCGGCGGTGGCTTCGTCGCCGGGGAAGAAGGTTTCGAGCGCCAGTTCCTGCAGGGTGATGTCCACCGGCGAGCCGAACACGGTGGTGGTGCTGATCAGGTGCAGCGTGCCACCCGGCGTCTGGAACAGGAAGGGCATGAGCACGCCGGGGTGTTCGCCGTCCAGGCGTTGCGCGGCGTCGGCGGGCTGGGCAGGGTAGGCCATCAGCTCGGTCAGCAGGTCCGCCAGGCCCTCGTCGCCGGTCTGGTGGATCTGCTGGCGCAGGCGGGCGAACAGGTGCTCGCGCCACTGGTTGAGGTTCACGATGCGTGGCGCCAGGCCGCCCGGGTGCAGGCTGATGCGCAGCAGGTTGGCGGGCGCCTGCAGCAGCTCGGGCGCCACGCCGGACAGCAGCGGCGCGACCATTCGGTTGGCCAGGACCAGGTTCCGGTGCCGGTCGAAGGCCACGGCGGGCCAGGGCTCGTGGCTGTCCAGGATGTGCTGCACGGCGCGGCGCGCGGCCTGCATGCTGGGGTCGTCCATGGCGTGCTCCCGGTACATGGGCGCGTAACCCGCCGCGACCAGCCATGCGTTGCGCTCGCGCAGCGGCACCGCCAGCCGCTCGCACAGCCGCAGCACCAGCTCGCGGCTGGGGCTGGCCTTGCCGGTTTCCACGCAGCTCAGGTGGCGCGTGGACAGCTCGGCGTCGGCTGCCAGGTCGAGCTGGCTCAGGCGGCGCAGCTGGCGCCAGTGGCGCAGGTGGTCGCCGACGCTGGTGCGGCGCGTGGGTGATGTGGGTGTGGGTGTGGGGGCGAGGGCGGCATGCATGGGCACATGGTAGAGCGGGTGCGCCGACGGTCCATGACCTGCGGGGTCATGGACCCGGTGCGGATGCGAGCCGAGCATGGCGGCTCCCGTTCCTTCTTTTCAACCCTTTCAAGGAGTTCACCATGTTGAATCTGTCGGTTTCTGCGTTGCGTCGAGTGCTCTGGCTGGACGCCGCCAGCGGCCTGGGCATGGCCGTCGCCCACTTCGGGTTTTCAGACCTGTTGTCCGAGTGGCTCGGCCTGCCCCTGGCCTGGCTGCAGGTGTCGGGTGTGATCGTGTGCGGCGCGGCGTTGCTGTCGGGCGCGCTGGCCTTGCGAGCCCGGCCTCCGGCCGCGGGCGTGCGCCTGCTCGCGGCGGGCAATTTCCTGTGGGTGGCCGCCAGCGTGTGGGCGGTCTGGGGCGCCGGCCTGCCGCTCACCACGCTGGGCGCGGTGTGGGTGCTGCTGCAGGCGGCATTCGTGTTCGGGCTGGCCGAGCTGGAGTGGGCCGGCAGCCGTCAGGCGCAAGGCCTGGCGGTGGCCTGATACGGTTTTACCTTCAAACGCATAACGGCGTTGGTTCGCCTTGCCGTGCCAGAGCACTGTCTGCGGCTCCCGCCTTGTTCTGCGCTTGAATGCAAAACCGCATGAGAAGCGGGCTCAGATCAGGCGCGCGATCAGCGCGCCTTCGGTCGGCGCACCCAGCGGCACCCAGACGCGGATCGGGCTGCCCTGCGCGACCTCGATGGCCTCGCCGTCCTGGTTGCGCATGGCGTCCAGCTGCACGATGCGGTTGCCGCCGGGGTGGATCACCTCCAGCCGGTCGCCCACGGCGAAGCGGTTCTTGGCCTCGACCTCGGTCCAGCCGTCTTCGCGCACCTGCAGCACCTCGCCCACGAACTGGCTGCGCTGGCTGGCCGAGTGGCCGGTGATGTAGTTCTGGTAGTCCTGCGCCGGGCGGCGCTCCATCAGGCCGCCGGTGTAGCCGCGGTTGGACAGGCCTTCGAGTTCGAGCAGCAGCTCGGGGTTGAAGGGCTTGCCGGCCACGGCGTCGTCGATGGCGCGGCGGTACACCTGCGCGGTGCGCGCCACGTAGTAGTGGCTCTTGGTGCGGCCCTCGATCTTGAGCGAATCGATGCCCATGGCCGCCAGCTTGCCCACGTGCTCGACGGCACGCAGGTCCTTGCTGTTCATGATGTAGGTACCGTGCTCGTCTTCCATGATCGGCATCAGCTCGCCCGGTCGGCCGGCTTCTTCGATCAGCCAGACCTTGTGGGCCTCGGGGTGGCGCTGGCCGTTGCCCACGGTGGAGAAGGCGCTCGCCGCTTCTTCGTCTTCCTGCGCGAAGTTGAAGCCGTCGAGCTGGGCCAGCGGCACGGCTTCACCGGTGTCGGTGTCGGTGGTCGCGGCCTGGGTCTTGTATTCCCAGCGGCAGGCGTTGGTGCAGGTGCCCTGGTTGGGGTCGCGGCGGTTGAAGTAGCCGCTGAGCAGGCAGCGGCCCGAATACGCGATGCACAGCGCGCCGTGCACGAAGACTTCCAGCTCGATGTCGGGGCAGTCGTTGCGGATCGCGGCCACCTCGTCGAGGCTCAATTCGCGGCTCAGGATGATGCGGCTCACGCCCTGCTTGTGCCAGAACTTCACCGCCGCGCTGTTGGTGGTGTTGGCCTGCACAGAGAGGTGGATCGGCACCTCGGGCCAGAGGCCTTTCTCCATCTGCTCGCGCACCAGCATGATCAGGCCGGCGTCGGCCATGATGAGCGCGTCGGGCCGGAGCTCCACCACCGGCTGCAGGTCGCGCAGGTAGGTGCGCAGCTTGTCGTTGTGCGCGATCAGGTTGCTGGTGACGAAGAATTTTTTGCCGCGCGCGTGGGCCTCTTCGATGCCCTGCGCGATCTGTTCCATGCGGAACTCGTTGTTGCGCGCGCGCAAGGAATAGCGCGGTTGCCCGGCATACACGGCGTCGGCGCCAAAGTCGTAGGCGGCGCGCATGCGTTGCAGCGTGCCGGCGGGGAGCAGGAGTTCGGGGGCTTTCATCACACCCGGGATTGTCCCGCAAAGCCCGGGGTGTTTCCAGCGAAGGTGGCGGCGTGTTCGCCAGCGCACAGACGTTTCCGAAACGCCCCGCTACGCTGAGCCCACGCTGGTTGGACACACAGGTCTGACCGGCCACAAGGGTGATCCGGGCGACCCACGCCCCACCCGCCACAACCGCTTCCGCACAAGGATTCCCCATGAAAAACATCGCATTGATCTTGACGCTGCTGTCCACCATCGGCCTGGCCGCCTGCGACCGCACCCCCGTGGTGGTCAACACACCGCCCGCCACCGTGACGGTGCCCGGCCCCGCCGGTCCTGCGGGCGCATCGGGCGCCACCGGCGCCACGGGGCTGCAGGGTGACACCGGTGGTCAGGGGGTCCAGGGCAGCACGGGAGCCCAGGGCTACACCGGCGACCAGGGCGCCACGGGCACCCAGGGCGAAGAGGGGAAGACCGGCAAGACCGGCGGCAGCACCACCGTGATCATCGAGCCGGCCGCCCCGGCCCCGGCTCCCGCCAATTGAGCTTCACCCAGCCACACACAGGAGCCCATCATGAGCCTTGGAACCATATTGCTGATTGTGCTGATCCTGATGCTGATCGGTGTCTTTCCCACCTGGTCGCACAGCAAAAGCTGGGGCTACGGGCCCACCGGCGGGCTGGGGCTGGTGGTGGTCATCCTGATCGTGCTGGTGCTGATGGGGCGCATCTGATCACCTTCTCCCCATGCCCCTGAGCGACGCTCCGGAGCAGGCCACGGTGCCGGATGGACCCGTGGCCGTTCAACGGCCGTGACGGGGTCATATCCACTACAGACAGCGAGGTGATGGCCTGAGCGGCAAGAATGGTCCGGTCGGGAATCCTCCCGAAGGAGTCGTTCATGCCATCCCGCGTTGATTTCGCCCATCCGTTTGCCGCCACCGTCAAGACCTTCCGGACGGCGTCCGGCAAGAGCGGACGTTTCTATTCCCTGCCAGCCCTGGCGAAACAGCACCCCCAGGTGAGCCGCCTGCCGGTGTCGCTGCGCATCGTGCTGGAGAGTGTGCTCAGGCACTGCGATGGTGAGCGCGTGCTGCCCGAGCAGGTGGTGCGCCTGGCCAACTGGCAGCCCAACGCCGAACGCACCGACGAAATTCCCTTCACCGTGGCGCGTGTCGTGTTGCAGGACTTCACCGGTGTGCCCCTGCTCGCCGATCTGGCCGCCATGCGCAGCACCGCGCTGCGCCTCGGCCAGGACCCCCGCAAGATCGAACCGCTGGTGCCGGTGGACCTGGTGGTGGACCACTCGGTCATGGTCGACCACTACGGCACGAAGAGCGCGCTCGACCTCAACATGAAGCTGGAGTTCCAGCGCAACCGCGAGCGCTACCAGTTCCTGAAATGGGGCATGCAGGCCTTCGAGACCTTCGGCGTCGTGCCGCCGGGCTTTGGCATCGTGCACCAGGTCAACCTGGAGTACCTGGCGCGCGGCGTGCACATGAAGGGCGGTCTCTACTACCCCGACACCCTGGTCGGCACCGACAGCCACACCACCATGATCAACGGCATCGGCGTGGTGGGCTGGGGTGTGGGCGGCATCGAGGCCGAGGCCGCCATGCTGGGCCAGCCGGTGTCTTTCCTCACGCCCGACGTGGTGGGCTTCGAGCTCACCGGCCGCCTGCGCGAGGGCTGCACCGCGACCGACCTGGTGCTGACCGTGACCGAGATCCTGCGCCGCCACAAGGTGGTGGGCAAGTTCGTCGAGTTCTTCGGTGAGGGCACGGCCTCACTGTCGTTGCCCGACCGCGCGACCATCGCCAACATGGCGCCCGAATACGGCGCCACCATGGGCTTCTTTCCGGTGGATCACAAGACGCTCGACTACTTCCGGGGCACCGGCCGCAGCGCGGCCGAAATCGAGGCCTTCGAGGCCTACTTCCGTGCGCAGGGACTGTTTGGCGTGCCCGGCGCCGAGGGGGCTTCGCAGGCTAGCGGTGAAATCCTCTATTCGCAGGTGGTCACGCTGGACCTGGGCCAGGTGACGCCCAGCCTCGCCGGCCCCAAGCGCCCGCAGGACCGCATCGAACTCGGCCGGGTGTCGCAGCAGTTCGCCGAGCTGTTCAGCCTGCCCGCCGCGCAAAACGGCTTCAACCGCCCGGCGGCGCTGTTGCACACGCGCCACCAGCCCGAGCTGGGTGAGCCGGCCGACACCCTGGCGCCCGAGAAGGCGACGCCCACGCCCGCTGGCGCGCCGCGCTTTGTGGCCGAGATGGAAGCCAACAAGCCCGCGCGTGCCACCGCCCGTGCCGCGACCGAACCCCCTTCGCACGCCGTGCAGAAAAAGCTGTCCATCGGCAACGGCGACGTGCTGATCGCCGCCATCACCAGCTGCACCAACACCAGCAACCCCAGCGTGCTGCTGGCCGCCGGCCTGCTGGCGAAGAAGGCGGTCGAGGCCGGGCTCAGGGTGCAGCCGCACATCAAGACCTCGCTCGCGCCGGGCTCGCGCATCGTCACCGAGTACCTGACCCGCACCGGGCTGCTGCCGTACCTGGAAAAGCTGGGCTTCTCGCTCGCGGGCTACGGCTGCACCACCTGCATCGGCAACGCCGGCGACCTCACGCCCGAGCTCAACGCCGTCATCACGCAGAACGACCTGGTCTGCGCCGCCGTGCTCTCGGGCAACCGCAATTTCGAAGCCCGTATCCACCCCAACCTCAAGGCCAACTTCCTGGCCAGCCCGCCGCTGGTGGTGGCCTACGCCATCGCCGGGACCGTGTTGCGCGACCTCATGACCGAGCCCGTCGGCTTCGGCCCCCGGGGCAAGGCGGTGTACCTGGGCGACATCTGGCCGTCCAGCGACGAGATTCATGCGCTGCTGAAGTACGCGATGCACGGCAAGGCCTACCGCGAAAACTACGAGCGCATCGCCACCGAGCCGGGCAAGCTCTGGGAGCACATCCGTGGCGTGGACGGTCTGGCCTACACCTGGCCCCAGAGCACCTACATCGCCGAGCCGCCCTTCTTCGAGGGTTTCGAACTGGACACGCCCCCCAGCCTGTCGGCCTCGGTCCGTGGCGCGCGCATCATGGCCTTGTTCGGCGACTCGATCACCACCGACCACATCTCGCCTGCGGGCTCGATCCAGGAGCAGTCCCCCGCGGGCCAGTGGTTGCTCGCACACGGGGTGCTGAAGGCCGACTTCAACAGCTACGGCGCGCGGCGCGGCAACCACGAGGTGATGATGCGTGGCACCTTTGCCAACGTGCGCATCAAGAACCTGATGCTGCCCGCTGGCCCCGACGGATCGCGCGAAGAGGGCGGCCGGACGATCTACCAGCACGAGGGTACCGGCCAGGGCCAGACCATGAGCATCTTCGACGCCGCCATGCGCTACCGCGGGGCGCAGGTGCCGACGGTGGTGTTCGCGGGCGAGGAGTACGGCACCGGCTCCAGCCGCGACTGGGCCGCCAAGGGCACCCAGTTGCTGGGCATCAAGGCCGTGATCGCGCGCAGCTTCGAGCGCATCCACCGCAGCAACCTGGTGGGCATGGGGGTGTTGCCGCTGCAGTTCCAGGACGGTGAATCCTGGGAGCGGCTCGGCCTGACCGGGGAAGAGGTGATCGACGTGCTGCCGCCGGCCGACCTGCAGCCGCAGAGTGAAGCCCGGCTGGTGATCACCGGACCGGACGGCCGCCGCCGCGACATCCCGCTGGTGCTGCGCATCGACACGCCGATGGAAGTGAACCATTTCCGTGCCGGTGGAATCCTCCCCCATGTGCTCAGGCAATTGTTGAGCGCTTGAGCCGCCCCTTCTAACGCGGCATGATGTGTCTGAACCGCCGGCCCCCGGCGCACCAGGAGTCGCCATGCGAAAGCCTGCCCTGTACAGCCGATCGGCACGCGCCGCCCCTGTGGCAGAGCCCGTGGGGGACGGCGCGGCGGCGGCCCCGCCGGCCTCGGGCACGGTGTCCCGGCGGTCGCGCTGGCGCTCCGGCCTTTCCGCCGCCGCCGTCAACCCGCGCGTGATGTGGGCGGCGCTGGCCCTGCTCGGCGCCCTGTTGCTGGCCTCGGTGTGGCAACAGTCGACGCGAAGTCCCAAGGCGCTCACGCAAAAAGACATCGACGCCGCCGTGCTGCGCACGCTCACCACACAGAACCTGCCTTCTCGCGCGGCCCGCGCCGCCGAGAAAATCCGCCCCGCCGTGGTGCGCGTGGTGTCCTACGTGAAGAACAAGAAGGGCGAAGACGTGGAACACGGCGTGGGCACCGGCGTGGTCATCACCGACAAGGGCATCATCCTCACCAACCTGCACGTGGTGCAGTCGGCCCAGACCATCAAGCTGGTGTTTGCCGACGGCTCCGAGTCGGGCGCCCACATCGCGGGCGTGCAGGCCCAGCACGATCTCGCCGTGCTGCAGGCGCGGGTGATTCCGGACGACTTTCACGCCGCCACGCTGCGCACCACGGCCGACCTGGTGCCGGGAGACGAGGTGGTGGCCGTGGGGTTCCCCTTCGGCATCGGGCCCTCGACCTCGGCGGGCGTGATCTCCGGCCTGGGGCGTGCCTTCAAGTCACCCGAGGGCGAGCAGGAAATCAACAACCTGATCCAGTTCGACGCCGCCGCCAACCCGGGCAATTCCGGCGGGCCGCTGGTCACCATGGACGGCGAGGTGGTCGGCATCGTCACCGGCATCCTCAACCCCACCAGCCACCGGACCTTCGTGGGCATCGGTTTTGCTGTACCGATCGAAAGTGCGGCGGGTGCCGCCGGTCTCCCCCCCTTCTGAACAGGAGCGATTCATGAGCGAGAGCAACACCCCCGACACCGCCCGCCTCATGGAGCAGATCCTCTACGAGGTGAAACGCGTGGTGGTCGGGCAGGACCGCTTCCTGGAGCGGGTGATGGTGGCCATGCTGGCGCAGGGCCACCTGCTGGTGGAGGGCGTGCCCGGGCTGGCCAAGACGCTGACCGTCAAGACCCTGGCCGATGTGGTGCAGGGGCGCTTCAAGCGCATCCAGTTCACGCCCGATCTGGTGCCCGCCGACCTCGTGGGCACACGCATCTACAACCAGAAGACCGGCGACTTCAGCACCTCGCTCGGCCCCGTGTTCGCCAACCTGCTGCTGGCCGACGAGATCAACCGCGCGCCCGCGAAAGTGCAGAGCGCGTTGCTGGAGGTCATGCAGGAGCGGCAGGTCACCATCGCGGGCGAGTCGCACAAGGTGCCCAGCCCCTTCCTCGTGATGGCGACGCAGAACCCCATCGAGACCGAGGGCACCTACCCGCTGCCCGAGGCGCAGGTGGACCGCTTCATGATGAAGGTGCTGGTGGACTATCCGACCGACGAAGAGGAGTACGTGATCGTCGAGCGCGTCACCGGCCCGGCCGTGCAGGTGAACGCCGTGGCCACGACCGACCAGCTGGCTGCGCTGCAGGCCCAGTGCCGCCAGGTGTATGTGGACCCTTCGCTGGTGCAGTACGCCGTCAAGCTGGTGTCGGCCACCCGGAACCCGGAGAAGCACGGCATCAAGGACATGGCGCAGCTCATCACCTACGGCGCCAGCCCGCGCGCCACCATCGGCCTGGTCGAAGGCGCGCGTGCCCTGGCCATGCTGCGCGGGCGCAGCTACGCGCTGCCCGAAGACATGATGGACATCGTGCCCGACGTGTTGCGCCACCGGCTGGTGCTGTCGTACGAGGGCCTGTCCGAGGGGCTGGACAGCGACGCGCTGATTGCCCGCATCGTGAAAGCGGTGCCCGCGCCCGCGCGGCCGCTCGAACACGAGAAAAAAGTGGCCTGAACGGGGATCGGCACCATGCTGTTCGGCCTCTTCAAGTCCAGCGCGCCCGAGCCGCCGCCACCGCCCGCCGCGGGCACGGGTGAGAAAGCCGATGCCCTGCTGCGCCGTCTGGAATGGACCGTGATCCGCCGGCTCGACGGTCTGCTGCAGGGCGACTACCGCACCCTCATGCGCGGCACCGGGCTCGACCTGGCCGACCTGCGCGAGTACCAGCACCACGACGACGTGCGCCACATCGACTGGAACGTCACCGCGCGGCTGCAGCAGCCGCACGTGCGCGTGTTCACCGAAGACCGCGAGATGGCCGCGTGGTTCCTGCTCGATCTCAGCCCCTCGGTGAATTTCGGCTCGGGTGAGCAGCGCAAGCTCGAACTGCTGCAGGGGTTTGTCGGCGTGCTCGCGCGCCTGATCAGCCGCCACGGCAACCGCGTGGGCGCGGCGCTGTACGGCGGGCGGGGCCGGGCCGTGGTGGACACGGTGTTGCCGCCGCGTGGTGGGCGGCTGCAGGTGCTTCGCTTGTTGAACTTGTTGATCACCCCCGACGCGCTGCGCGCGACCCCCTCAAGGGGGCGACACCAGCCGTCCGTCCTGAGCTCGTCGAAGGGCGGCCCGGCGGTGTCCCCGCGCGACGCCACTTCGGACGGTTCGACCCGCCTGGCCGACCTGCTGCACGTGGCCACCCACACCGTGCGCCAGCGCTGCACCGTGTTCGTGGTGTCCGATTTCATCAGCGAGCCCGGCTGGGAGCAGCCGCTGGGCGAGCTGGCGCGGCGCCATGATGTGGTGGCCGTGCGCCTGCTCGACCCGCTGGAGCTGAACCTGCCCGATCTCGGCCTGATCCATGTGCGCGACGCCGAGACCGGCGAACAGTTGTTGGTGGACACGCACGACAAGGGCTTTCGCCAGCGCTTCGCGCGCATCGCCGCGCAGCGCGAGGCCCAGCTGCGCGAGAGCCTCACGCGGGCCGGCGTGGACACGCTGGAGCTGGCCACCGACGACGATCTGGCCGACGCCATCCTGCGCTTCGTGGACCTGCGCCAGCGACGCCAGGGGCTGCGCCGCGGCCTGCCGTCGCACCTGTCATCGCGCCCGGCCGCACCCTTCCGCCAACGGGCGCAGGAAGGCACCCCATGAACGCACTGCCCTTCAGTTTTCTCTGGCCGCAGCTTCTGTGGCTGCTCCTTCTGTTGCCGCTGCTGGTGCTGCTGTACTGGTGGTTGCTGCGCCGGCGCAAGCAGGCCTCGCTGCGGTTCGCCAGCCTGGCAATAGTGCGCGAGGCCATGGGCAAGGGCCCGGGCTGGCGCCGCCATGTGCCGCCCGTGTTGCTGCTGCTCGCCTTCGCCGCGATGCTGCTGGCCTCGGCCCGGCCGGTGGCGACCATCGTGCTGCCGTCCACCCAGCAGACCATCATCCTGGCCATGGACGTGTCGGGCAGCATGCGCGCCACCGACGTGTTGCCCAACCGCCTGGTGGCTTCGCAAAACGCCGCCAAGGCGTTTCTGAAAGAGCTGCCGCGCCATGTGAAGGTGGGCATCGTGGCCTTTGCCGGATCGGCCCAGGTGGTGCAGCCCATCACGCTCAGCCGCGAAGACCTCAGCGTCGCCATCGACAAGTTCCAGTTGCAGCGTGCCACCGCCATCGGCAGCGCCATCGTGGTGGCGCTGTCGGAACTGTTCCCCGGGCAGGTCGATCTGGCGAGCGTCACCTACGGCCGCAGCAACGACCCGTTTGCGCCGCAGGGCCGGGCCATCGACCAGCCCGGGGCCGAAGCCGAGAAGAAACCGTTCGAGCCGGTGCCGCCCGGCTCCTACAGCTCCGCCGCGGTCATCCTGCTCACCGACGGCCAGCGCACCACCGGCGTGGACACGGCCGAGGCGGCCAAGATGGCGGCCGACCGGGGCGTGCGCGTCTACACCGTGGGGGTGGGCACGGTGGACGGGGAGGTGATCGGTTTCGAGGGCTGGTCCATGCGCGTGCGGCTGGACGAAGAGACGCTGAAGTCCGTGGCCCGTGACACCAAGGGCGAGTACTTCTACGCCGGCACCGCCGAAAACCTCAAGCAGGTCTACGAATCGCTGAGCACGCGGCTCACGGTGGAGAAGAAGGAAACCGAGGTCTCGGGCCTGCTGGCGCTGGCGGCGGCGCTGCTGGTGCTGATGTCGGCCGGGCTGTCGCTGTTCTGGTTCAACAGGGTGTTGTAGCCCCCGGCGTCTTCCCCTCTTCGGTGTGAATCCTGGGCTCCAACCTTGCGCGGGTCGTTGCCCATCAGGGGCGCGAACCCGCTGGGGGTGGCCCTGTTCTGGGGTTCCGAGCCCCCACACGCCGCGCCGTTGCTCCCGACTGGGCGGATTCGCCTTGGGGCGGCTCGGGCCGAATCGCCTCTGATCTTTATCAACGCTGTTCAGGCTTGCGCGGGCACAATGACTGGCATGACAAACAAGGTGGTGGTGGCGGGCGGCGGCATCGGTGGCCTGGCCTGTGCATTGGCGCTCGCTCGCGAGGGCGTGGAGGTGGACCTGCTGGAGCAGGCGGCGGCTTTCGGCGAGGTGGGCGCGGGTCTGCAGCTCGGACCCAATGCCGTGCGGGTGCTCAACGCCTGGGGCCTGACCGACGCGCTGTGCGCCAGCGCGGCTTTCCCGGAGGCCTTGCATGTCCGCGACGCGCACAGCGCGAGCCCGCTGGGCCACCTGCGGCTGGGGGCGATGTCGCGAGCGCACTATGGCCAGCCCTACGCCACCCTCCACCGTGCCGACCTGCACAGCCTGCTGCTGGAGGCGGTGCAGCACGAGCGGCGGGTTCACCTCCACCTCGACACCCGGCTGGCCGGGTACGAAGAAGGCCCCACAGGGGTGAACGTGGCCTGCGAGAACGAAACGGTGTTCGAGGCCGACGCGCTGATCGGCGCCGACGGCCTGTGGAGCCGGGTGCGTGCCGAAATGCTGGGTGCACAGCCGGCCCGTGTGAGTGGGCACCTGGCGTACCGGGGCATGGTCGCGGCAGAGGACCTGCCCGGGGTGATGCGCGAACCGCTGGTCACGGCCTGGCTGGGTCCGCACCTGCACGTGGTGCACTACCCGGTGCGGCGCGGCGAATGGTTCAACGTGGTGGCGGTGGTCGAAGGCATGCTCGGTCGCGGCCACGGCGGACCACCGGGCAGCGACCCGCAAAGCTGGAGCCATGAAGCGCGGCAGGCCGACCTGCTGCGCACGATCGGCCCGGTCTGCCAGGACCTCAAGGCGATGCTGGACCGTGTGCCCGAGTGGACGCTCTGGGCGCTCAACGACCGTGCGCCGCTGTCCAGTGCCGCCGAACACGCCAAGGGCCGTGTGGCCTTGCTGGGCGACGCGGCGCATCCGCTGCGGCCCTACCTGGCGCAGGGCGCCGCGATGGCGCTGGAAGACGCGTGGACGCTGGGCCGCCTGGTGGGTGCGGCCGGTGGTGCGCCCGACTGGCCCGGGCTGTTCGCGCGTTACGCCGACACGCGCTGGCAGCGCAACGCCCGCGTGCAGAGCCGCTCGCAGCGCAACGGCACCATCTTTCACGCCAGCGGGCCACTGCGCTGGGCGCGCAACGTGTCGATGGCCCTGCTCGGTGAGTCGCTGATCGACAACCCCTGGCTGTACAGCGGCCCGCCGGAGCCTGTGTAACCCCCCTGCGCCGCTGCGCGGCTTCCCCCCAGGGGGACCTACACCAGTGGCCGGGCGAAGCCCGTTCCACGGTGTGTCTGGACGAGCGCCTGCGTGCGGGCTGCTAACCTGCCGGTCTGTTGTCAACTTCAAGGAATCGCCGCATGTTCCAACCCCAACGCCGCCACGCCATCGCCGCCGCCATTGCACTGGCCTGCAGCGCGTCCCCCGTGTTCGCCCAGACCCCTTGGCCCAGCAAGCCGCTGAAGATCGTGGTGGGCTTCCCCGCCGGCTCCTCGCCCGACCTGATGGCGCGCCTGCTCGCCGAGCCGCTGCAGCAGGCGCTGGGCCAGCCGGTGGTGGTGGAGAACAAGACCGGTGCCGGCGGCAACATCGCGGCCGACCAGGTGGCCCGCGCCACCGACCACCACACCATCGGCCTGATGATCAACGGCAACCTCACCATCGCCAAGATCCTCAACCCGGCCACGACCTACGACCCGCTGAAGGACCTGACACCGGTGTCGCTGATCGCGACCTCGCCGCTGGTGCTCACCGTGCCGGCGAGCGTGCCCACCGCCGGCACGGCGTATTTCGCGGCCGCGCGCCAGTCGGGTGACCAGTGGAACTACGGCACCCCGGGCATCGGCACCGTGGCCCACCTGGGCATGGAACTGCTCAAGGCCAAGGCCGGCATCGCGCCGGTGCACGTGCCGTACCCGGGCAACCCGCAAGTGATCACCGCGCTGCTGGGCGATCAGATCCAGATGTCGCTGCTGCCACCGGGCCTGGCCATGGCGCAGGTGCGCGCGGGCAAGCTCAAGGCCATCGGCGTGACCTCGGCCGGGCGCAGCAGCGTGGTGCCCGAGGTGCCGAGCCTGGCCGAAGCCGGCGTGAAAGACCTGCAACTGGAGATCTGGAACGCGGTGGCCGCACCCAACAGCCTGCCCAAGGCACACGTGAACCGGCTCTCCTCGTTGCTGGCCGAGATCGTGCGCCGGCCCGAGATCCGCCAGAAGATCCTGGCCCAGGGCTGGCAGGTGGCGGGCACCTCGCCCGAAGGCCTGGCCAACCGCATCCGCGTGGACACGGCGGCGATGGCGGACGTGATCCGCAAGAACAACATCAAGCCGAATTAGAAACACCCCCGCCGCGCTGCGCGCGACCCCCTCTAGGGGGCAACGCGAGCGGCCTGGCAAAGCCAGTTCCGCCGCGTTCTGGGCTCGGACATTTCGCTCCGGACAGGTATCACTCCTGCACCGGTTCAATTCCGCTCGACGTTGAGACAGGCGGCCATGTCCGCCAGCTCTTCTTCCAACGCCGTGCGATAGCCAGCGTCTTTTGGGGCTTGTCCGCCGACGTAGCCAATGTCGGCACGCAGCCGCCCATCCATCACCGACAGGTTGCCCCAGCCGATGACTTGGTCGCGCCACAGCAGCGGCATGGCGTAGTAGCCGCGCACGCGTTGGGCGGGCGGCGTGTAGGCCTCGAAGCGGTAGGCCCAGCCCCATAGGCGCTCAAAGCGATCGCGGTCCCAGACCACGGGGTCGAAGGGCGCCAGCAGGCGGACCCCTTCGGGCGCTTTCCAGCGCCGGGAGCAGGGGTCCTCTCCGGCCGGCCAATACCACGCGACACCATCCACCTCGGCACGCGGCAGGCGCTGCACGGCCCGCTGCAGCGCGGCGCGCAACTGGTCCTGCCACTGCGGCACGGCGTGTTTGAGCATGGCCACCAGCTGCCGCAGGCCGGGCAGCGGCAAGGGCGCGTACTTGTTCACCAGCACGTCCACCAGCTGGTCCAGCACGGCGGGCACGTCGTCGGGCGCTTGCTGTGGCTGGTGCGCTGCGTAGAGGCGGATGCCGTTGTCGCGCCGTGCCACGCGCAGCAGGCCGCGGTAGTGCATGGCGTCGAGCAGCTGGGTGCTGGCCTTGGATCGGCCACCGAAACCGTTGGTGGTGTGGCCGTGGGCGAAGTGCGCGTCGACCTCGCGCGGGTGGGCCTCGCCACGTTGTTGCACGTGGTGCCAGACCGCCTCGGCCTGCGCCCAGCGCTCGGCCGGCCACTCGGTGCGCGCGGTGCGCGGGTGCATGCGCGCGTGCAGCTCGGGCGTGACGAAACCGTAGTTGACGAAGAAGTCCTCCTCCACCGCCAGCTTGGGGTACTGCCGCTCCAGATCACCGGCCCGGTAGCCCTTGACCCGGTGGCGCAACGTCAGGTCCTGCGCGCGGGCCGGCGAGCGGATCGGGTCGGCCTGCACGAAGCCCAGGCGCGCGATGGCCCTGGGCAGGGTGGTGGGGGTGAAGAGGCTGCGGGCTGTGGCGTAGCGGCGCAGGTGGGAAAGCGTGAGAGAGGCCATGCAGCGATGATGCCGCAGGGCGGCTTACAGCGCCGTTCTCAGCGTCCAGATTTCCGGGAAGAGAACCACGTCCAGCATCTTGCGCAGGTAGCTCACGCCGCCGGTGCCACCGGTGCCGCGCTTGAAGCCGATCACGCGCTCGACCGTGGTCACATGGCGGAAGCGCCAGAGGCGGAAAGCGTCTTCGAGGTCGGTGAGTTCTTCGCCGAGCTGGTAGAGGTCCCAGTGCTGTTTCGGGTCCCGGTAGACGGTGAGCCAGGCCTGCTCGACCTCGGCGTGCGCCTCGTAGGGCTGGGTCCAGTCGCGCTGCGTGTGGCTCTCGGGCACGGCGATGCCGCGCCGCGCCAGCAGGCGCAGCGCCTCGTCGTACAGCGAGGGCGCCTCAAACGCGGCCTGCACCATCGCCAGCCGCTCGGGGCTGTGGGCGTGGGGCTTGAGCATGGCGGCGTTCTTGTTGCCCATCGCGAACTCGATGCAGCGGTACTGGAAACTCTGGAAGCCGCTGGACTGCGCGAGGTAGGGCCGCAGCGCGCTGTACTCGGGCGGTGTCATGGTCGCCAGCACGTCCCAGGCGTGCACCAGCTGTTCCATGATCTTGGAGACGCGCGCCAGCATCTTGAACGCGGTGTTGAGCTCGTCGTTGGCGATGTGCTTCATGGCAGCGTGCAGCTCGTGCAGCATCAGCTTCATCCACAGCTCGCTGGTCTGGTGCTGCACGATGAAGAGCATCTCGTCGTGTGCGGGCGAAAGCGGCTTCTGGGCGCTGAGCACGGCGTCGAGCTGCAGGTAGTCGCCGTAGCTCATGTCGCGGCTGAAGTCGAGCTGGGCTTTTTCTTCGGCAACGATGGCTTCGGTCCGCGACGCGGGTGCGCTGTCGGGTCCGGCGTGAAAGGGGCAGGACATGGTGGGCTCCTTCAGGTCACGGCGTGCTTGCGGTTGAACTCGGGGCGTTGCCACTCGCCCGATTCGAGCACCTGCTTCAGGTGCTCGACCGAGTTCCAGACGTCCACGAAGCCGATGTACAGCGGCGTGAAGCCGAAGCGCAGGATGTCCTTGTGCCGAGCGCCGTCGCCCGCGCGGTAGTCACCGATCACGCCGCGCGCGATCAGCGCCTGCACGATGGCGTAGGCGCCCTCGTCCTTCGTGAGACACACCTGCGAGCCGCGCTGCGCGTGCTCGCGCGGGGTGGCCAGACCCAGACCGTGGCCGGCGCAGCGCTCTTCGACCAGTTGGATGAACAGGTCGGTCAGCGCCAGCGACTTCGCGCGCAGCGCGGCCATGCCGCCCAGCGGCTCGGCGGCCAGCACCGTGTCCACGCCGCAGTCCAGCGCGGCCAGGCTGATCATGGACTGCGTGCCGCACTGGTAGCGGGTGATCCCCGGCGCCGGCTGGTAGTCGGGCGTGAAGGCAAACGGTGCAGCATGGCCCCACCAGCCGGCCAGTGGCTGCCAGAAGCGGTCGGCGTGTGTCGGGTTCACCCAGACGAAGGCCGGGGCGCCCGGGCCGCCGTTGAGGTACTTGTAGCCGCAGCCCACCGAGAAGTCCGCCTTGGCGCCGTGCAGATCCACCGGCACCGCGCCCGCGCTGTGCGCCAGGTCCCACACGGTCAGGATGCCTTCGGCGTGCGCGGCGGCCGTCACCGAGGCCATGTCGTGCATGGCACCGGTGCGGTAGTTCACGTGCGTGAGCATGAGGATGGCGACGTCGGCGGTCAGCGAAGCCGCGATTTCTTCGGGCTCCACCAGCACCAGTTCCATGCCGTGCTGCTTGCACAGCGCTTCGGCGATGTAGAGGTCGGTCGGGAAGTTGCTGCGTTCGCTCACGATGCGTTTGCGCTGCGGCGCGTCGGCGGCGGCGATGTTCATGGCGGCGGACAGCACCTTGAACAGGTTGACCGAGGTGCTGTCGGTGGCGACCACCTCGCCGGGGCCGGCGCCGATCAGGCGAGCGATCTTGTCGCCGACCCTGGCCGGTTGCTGGAACCAGCCGTTCTTGTTCCAGCTCTGGATCAGGTCGGTGCCCCACTCGCGGGTCACCACATCGGCCACGCGCGCCGGCGCGGCGGCGGGCATCACGCCCAGCGAATTGCCGTCGAGGTAGAGGGTGCTGTCGGGGATGTTGAAGGCCTTGCGCAGGTCGCGCAGCGGGTCTTGCGCGTCGAGGGCGATGCAGTCTTGCAGGGTGGTCATGTGGGTTGTCTCCATCAAACAGGGTGGGTATCCGGTGCGGGGCGCTTCATTCCAGGAACACCGCGGAACCGGCTTTGCCGGGCCGCTGGTGTTGCCCCCTGGGGGTGACGCCGCAGGCGGCGCGGGGGTCATTCGAGACTTCTGAGCACGGCGCGCACGGGGCTCGCGTCGGCGGTGGTGAGCTTCAGGGGCAGGGCGATCAGTTCATAGTCGCCCTCGGGCACGTCGTCGAGCAGCAGGTTCTCCAGCACGCGCAGGCCGCGCTGTCGGATGGTCTGGTGGCTGGTCAGCAGCTTGCTGTCGGCGGGGTCGATGCTGGCGCTGTCGATGCCGATCAGCAGCACGCCGCGGTCGGCCAGCAGCGCCACGGTCTCGGGTGCGAAGGCGGGCAGGGCGTTGTCGAAGCGGTCCTGCGGCATGCGTTCGTAGACACGCACCAGCACTCTGGGCGGGAGGTCTTGCATCGCGTGTGCCAGGTGTTCCGGTCGCACCAGCGGCCCGCAGCCGATGGCGTGGATCACGCGGCAGGGGCCGATGAAGGCCTGCAGGTCGACCGCGCCGATGGCCGCGCCCTCGGGGTCGTAGTGCAGCGGCGCGTCGGCGTGGGCGCCCACGTGCGGACTCAGCGTGATGGCGCTCACGTTGACCGGGCAACCCGGGCCGATGCTCGCCACCCACTGCTGCGAGTAGGCGGTGTCACCCGGAAAAACGGGCGACGGCGCGTGAACGGATGGGGAAATGTCCCAGAGCTTTTTCATGGTGCGGTGAAGGTAGCACCGGCGAAAAAACCATGGTGTCGGTAATTTCCAACGGCCTGAAAAAATACTTCAGGCTTAAATTAAATGATTCAACCCTTGCCGATCAGGGCAGCGGCGGCATGCGCGCCACCAACACCTTGAGCGCCCGGTCGCTGGACACGTCGGCGAACACCGTCGGGTTGGGCAGGCGCTGCACCAGCTCCAGCTCGGGCGCCTCGGCGGCGAGCAGGTCGCGCAGGAACTGCTCCGGGATTTCCGGCGCGTTCAGGCAGAGCAGGGCGTGGCCGCCGGGGCGCAGCAGGTCGGGCAGGCGGCGCACCAGCCGCGCGTAGTCCTTGTGGGCCACGAAGCTGCCGCGCTGGAAGCTCGGCGGGTCCATGATCACCAGGCCATACGGCCCCAGGCGCGTGACCTTGCCCCAGGAGCTGAAGAGGTCGTGCGCGAGGAACTTGGCGCCGCTGTGGATGCCGTTCAACTGGTGGTTCTGCTGGCCGGTGGTGAGCGCCCCCTGCGCCATGTCGAGGTTCACCACCTCTTTCGCGCCGCCCTGCAGCGCCGCCACCGAAAAGGCGCAGGTGTAGGCAAACAGGTTGAGCACCTTGTGGCCCTGCGCGTGCGCGCGCACCCAGCGCCGGCCCTCGGCCATGTCCAGGAACAGACCATGGTTCTGGCCGCGCACCAGGTTGACGCGGTACTTCGCACCCTCTTCCGAGACCACGTGCGATTCGGGCACGCTGCCGGCGAGCACGGTGGTTTCGCTGCGGCCCTCAAACCGGGTCTGCAGCACGGCGTTGAGCGGTTCACCGGGCGCGATCTGCGCTTGCCGCGCCTGCAGGGCGGCGGTCAGCGCGGCCTGTTCTTCGGCCGTGGCCTCGCCGAACTTGGTGAGCACCCACACGGGCGGGAAGGCGTCCAGCGCCCAGGCCTCGCAGCCCGGGTGCAGGCCGCCGCGCCCGTGGAAGACCCGTTGCGCGTCGGTGGGCATGGCCATCGTGGCGATGGCGTCGAACAGGGCTTGCATGGGAGGGGGTGCGGGTCAGCCGCCGAAGGATGGATTCAGGGGCGCGAGCCCATGGCGGCGGCGCGCCTGCGCGCAGGCGTCGCTGCCTTCTTCAAACTCGCGACACGGATTGGGTCGCCACTCGTAGATGCCGCAGACGGCCTTCTCGCCCACCTTGCCGGAGAGCGCCGCACAGCGCGGGAGGCCGTGGTCGGTGCCGCGCAGGCGGGCGGTGTGGTCGGTGACAGGTACCCACAACCCATCGGGCACGCTGCCGCCTTCGGATTGTGTTTCGTGGACCGAAAAGTCCACGCGGAAACTGGCGCAACAGGCGCCGCAGGTTTGGCACTGGCTCATGCAGCGGTGGCGCGGGCCATCTTGGCAATGCGTTGCAGCAGGCGCTGGCGAATCAGGCCGCTCACCGGCCGAATCGCGTACCAATATGGCGCGAAGCGGCGGCGCTGCGCTTCGGTGGCGCAGTGGACGCGCGTGTGGGTGACCAGCCGGCAACCCTGTGCGCTCACTGGTTCGACACAAACATTGAGCAGCAGCCGGGGCTGGTCGGACATGTGGGTGAACGCAGCCGCATCGGTCACCGGGCGCAGACCGTAATCCAATCGCCAGAACTGACCGGCCAGGCCGAATACCACCTCACGGTCTGGCGCCTGGCCCAGGCAGGTGAAGCTGTGAAAGCCGAACGCCTGGGGTGGCAGGGTATTGCGAGAGAGGCCAAGGCTGCGCAGCAGCCGGCCCGGCATTTCGCGAACAGCGATGGCCCGCTGGACCCACGGGTCTTCGGCGCTGAGCCCGGGCACGATGCTGGCGTAGGCCTGTGCCGTAGTGATGTCGTCAAGCTGCAGCGCGTGTCGCTCGGCGAACTGCCATTCGGGCAACAGGTGGTTCATCAGTTTCATGGAATGCGCTGGCCGTGCTCGATGGACAAAACGCCATTCACAGCGCCTTCGCGTACATGATCGCGCCGTTGTAGTGGGTCACCCGGTCGTACAAACGGCGAGCTGTCTGGTTGTCTTCGAAGGTCGTCCAGTACACCCGTGAACAGCCCACGGCCTGGGCTTCGGCGTACACCCGTTCGATCAAGGCACGTCCAACGCCTTGGCCTCTGGCTGAGGTTGATGTGAACAGGTCTTGCAGGTAACAGACGTCGCGCAGGCGCGTGGTGCTGGGGTGGCAGACGGTGTGGGCCAACCCGACAACTTGCCGATCCAGCACAGCGACAAACGCCTTGACCGGACCGGACGCGATGAAAAACCGGTCCCAGGTCTGGCCGGTGATGGCCTTATCCAGCGCGGTATCTCCGGTGCGACCGTAAAAGGCGTTGTATCCGTCCCAGAGTGGGCGCCATTGCCCATGGTCGCCCAGCTCAACGGGCCGCACCAGGATGCCGGAAGGGCTCACGCCAACCGACCCAGCAGCAGGTACTCCATCAGCGCCTTCTGCACGTGCATGCGGTTCTCGGCCTCGTCCCACACGACCGACTGAGGGCCGTCGATCACCTCGGCGCTGACCTCTTCACCGCGGTGCGCGGGCAGGCAATGCATGAACAGCGCGTCGGGGCGAGCCACGGCCATCATGGCTTCGTCCACGCACCACTGCGCGAAGGCGGCGCGGCGCACTTCGTTCTCGGCCTCGTAGCCCATGCTGGTCCAGACGTCGGTGGTCACGAGGTCGGCGCCGGCGCAGGCGGCCTTCGGGTCCTTGAAGACTTTGTAGCAATCGGGGCTGGAGATGCCAGCCAGCTTGGGGTCGACTTCGTAGCCGCTGGGCGTGCTCACGTGCACGGTGAAGCCCAGCAGCTCGGCCGCCTGCAGCCAGGTGTTGGCCATGTTGTTGCCGTCACCCACCCAGGCCACGACCTTGCCTTTGAGCGCGTCCAGCGGGTTGCCGCTGATGGCAGGCCGGTGCTCGACCAGGGTGAACAGGTCGGCCAGGATCTGGCAAGGGTGGAACTCGTTGGTCAGGCCGTTGATGACCGGCACGCGCGAGTGCGCCGCGAAGCGCTCCAGCTTGCTCTGCTCGTAGGTGCGGATCATCACCATGTCCACCATGCGGCTGATGACCTTGGCGCTGTCTTCGATGGGTTCGGCGCGGCCGAGCTGGCTGTCGCCGGTGGTCAGATGCACCACCGACCCACCGAGCTGGTACATGCCGGCCTCGAAGCTCACGCGGGTGCGCGTGCTGGCCTTTTCGAAAATCATGGCCAGCGTGCGGTCCGGGTCGGCGAAAGGCTGGTGCTTCTCGAACGCCTTGAACTTGGCCTTGATGAAGGCCGCGCGCGTGAACAGGTAGGCGTACTCGTCGGCGCCGAGGTCCTTGAACTGGAGGTAGTGGCGGATGGGCATGCGCGGGTCCTCAGGCGTTTTCCGACAAGAAGGTGGTGATGATGGGCAACAGGATGGCCGCGACTTCGTCGGCCTCGGCGATGTTCATGATCAGCGGTGGCACCAGGCGGATCACGCTGTCGGCGGTGACCGACAGCAGCAGACCGGCGTCGGCCGCGCGCTGGGTGATCACGCCGCAGGGCTTGTTCAGCTCCACGCCGATCATCAGGCCCTGGCCGCGGATCTCCTTCAAGCCCGGGTTGCCCGCCAGGCCTTTGGCCAGCGTGTCGCGCAGGTGGGCGCCCACGGTGGCGGCGTTCTGGAGCAGGCCGTCTTCTTCCATGATGCGGATGGTTTCCACACCCGCGCGCATGGCCAGCGGGTTGCCGCCGAACGTGGTGCCGTGGTTGCCCGGCTGGAAGATGTGGGCGGCCTTGGGGCCGGCCACCACCGCGCCGATCGGCACGCCCGAGCCCAGGCCCTTGGCCAGCGGCATCACGTCGGGTTTGATGCCGGCCCACTGATGGGCAAACCACTTGCCGGTGCGGCCCATGCCGCACTGCACCTCGTCGATCATCAGCAGCCAGTCCTTGGTGTCGCACAGCGCGCGCACGTCCTGCAGGTACTGCACGCGCATCGGGTTGATGCCGCCTTCGCCCTGGATGGTTTCAAAGAACACGGCCACCACGTTGGGGTTGCCTTCGGTGGCTTTCTTCAGGGCCTCGATGTCGTTCACCGGCACGCGGATGAACCCCTCCACCAGGGGGCCGAAACCCGCCTGGATCTTGGGGTTGCCGGTGGCCGAGAGCGTGGCAATCGAGCGGCCGTGGAAGGCCTTCTCGTAGACCACGATCTCCGGGCGTTCGATGCCCTTGTCGTGGCCGTACTTGCGCGCGAGCTTCAGCGCGGCCTCGTTGGCTTCCAGGCCGGTGCTGCAGAAGAACACGTTGGTCAGGCCCGAGCGCTCCACCAGCAGCTGCGCCAGCTTTTCCTGGTCGGGCACGTGGTAGTAGTTGCAGCAATGCATCATCTTGGCCACCTGCTCCTGCAGCGCGGGCACCAGTTTGGGGTGGCCGTGGCCCAGGGTGTTGACGGCGATGCCGGCCAGCGCGTCCAGGTACTCCTTGCCGTTCACGTCCCAGACGCGGCAGCCTTTGCCGTGCGACATGGCGATCGGCAGTCGGCCGTAGGTGTTCATCACGTGGGGCGACGACGGGGCGGCGGGGGTGGCGGCATTCATGCGGAACTCCGGAGTGGAAGGGGCCAAAAGAAAGCGGCTCAACGCAGGTTGAGCCGTTGAAAAGCGATTCTAGGCGCAGGCACCGGCACCATCTTTGCTTGTTGGGCATCAGAGCCATGCGGCAGATCCGCTCGCAAGCCTCCGGGTTTCCCCTGAGATCAAGTCTTATATAAGATAGAATACCCATCGCACTGCGGTCGAGCGATCCTTGATCTGGCGGTGGTTTCTTCACTCTCCCGAGCCCTCCATCCGAAGGCCTTTTCAACGCTCCACCGATGGCCAACCCCGCCGCCAAGCAAGTGTTCATCCAGGGCATCACCAGCTCGGGTCGCGTCTTTCGCCCCAGTGACTGGGCCGAGCGGCTGGCTGGCGTGATGAGCCAGTTTCGCCCGGGGGGCGGCAAGGCCATGCAGGGAAGTCACATCGCCTACTCGCCCTGGTGTGTGCCCACGGTGATGAGCGGAGTGAAAGTGGTGGTGGTGAACACCGACCTGCGCGAAGCCGAACCCATGGCTTGGGATTTCGTCATGCATTTCGCGCGCGACAACGACCTGCAGGTGGTCGAAGCCTGCCTGATGCCGGACAAGACGTAGCCCACCCCCGCCGCGCTGCGCGCGACCCCCTCAAGGGGGCAACGCGATGCGGCCTGGCGAAGCCAGTTCCGCCGCGTTCTGGGCTCGGGCACTTTGCTCCGGTGTGGTTGCCTTGGCGCTGACTGCGACCGTGCCCTGCCAAACACCGCTTCCGCTATCCTCCGCCGATCGGGCATGTGCCCTGTTTCTGGAGGGATCTGCCATGGCGATGGACGACGTTGACTACTTCCTGCACGGCGACGACATGCAGCTCGTCGAAATCGAGCTCGACCCCGGCGAGGCCGCCATCGGCGAGGCTGGCAGCATGATGTACATGGAAGACGGGATCCGGATGGACACCGTGTTTGGCGATGGCTCTGCCGCGTCGGGCTCGGCCGGGCTGTTCGGCAAGCTGCTGGGCGCTGGCAAGCGCCTGATCACGGGTGAATCGCTGTTCACCACGGTCTACACCAACGACGGCAGCGGCAAGAAGAAGGTGGCGTTTGCCGCGCCCTACGCCGGCAAGATCATGCCGTTCGACCTGAGCCAGCACGGCGGCACCCTGATCTGCCAGCGCGACGCGTTCCTCTGCGCGGCCAAAGGCGTGTCGCTCGGCATCGCGTTCCAGCGCAAGCTGGGCACCGGTTTCTTTGGTGGCGAGGGCTTCATCATGCAGAAGCTGGAAGGTGACGGCCTGGCGTTCGTGCATTCCGGCGGCACGGTGCTGGAGCGTCGGCTGCAACCCGGCGAGGTGCTGCGCGTGGACACGGGCTGCGTGGTGGCCTACACACCCGACGTGGACTTCGACATCCAGTTCGTGGGTGGCGTGAAGACGGCGCTGTTCGGTGGCGAGGGCCTGTTCTTCGCGGTGCTGCGCGGTCCGGGCACGGTGTGGATGCAGTCGCTGCCGTTCGCGCGCCTGGCCTCGCGCATCTTCGCGGCCGCGCCCAGGATGCAGGGCGGCGGTGGCCGTGGCGGCGAGCAGGGCGGTTTGGCCGGTGGCATTCTGGGTGGCAGCCTGCTGGGCGGCTTCATCGGCGGGGACGATGAGTGACCCCCACCCGCACCGCCTTCGGCGTCACCCCCCAGAAGGCGGCGCTGGTGGCCCGGCAAAGCCGGTTCCACGGCATCCTTGGATGCAGGCACCTGCGCCGGATGCGTTTCTGTTTTCGAGCGCCCATGAAAAAACCGCCCGAAGGCGGTTTTTTCACTTTTTGCTGGCAGCGCACCGTTTCAAACGGCGGACCGGGATGGTCCGGGCTGGTGGCCTGACGGATCAGGCCGGTGAATGCCGCAATTAAGCGGCGGCGAGTGCCAGGGCCTTGACCTTGGTCGACAGGCGGCTCTTGTCGCGAGCGGCCTTGTTCTTGTGGAAGATGCCCTTGTCGGCAACGATGTCCACCACTTGTTGCATCTTGGCGAACAGTTCGGTCGCCTTGGTCTTGTCGCCAGCCAGAACGGCTTTTTCAACGTTCTTGACGGCGGTGCGGTATTTGGAACGCAGCGAGGTGTTCGCGGCGTTGATCTTGACGTCCTGGCGGACGCGTTTGCGGCCAGAGGCCAGGCGGGGGTTCTTTTTCTTCGGCTTGGTTGCCATGGTGAATTTCCTTCAGATGTTTGGGGATGTTGCCAGCAAAGCCCGCGATTTTAGCACGGCGACGGCGTTTGACCAGTCCTCGGGCGGCACGGCGAGGGGGCGTGGTTAAACTTCGCCCGTGTCACTCTTCAAATCTGCCTCCCTGGTTTCCCTTCTCACGCTGGCGTCGCGCATCACCGGCCTCGTGCGGGAGCTGCTGATGGCCTCGACGTTTGGCGCCAGCGCACTGACCGACGCGTTCAACGTCGCCTTCCGCATCCCCAACCTGCTGCGCCGCCTGTTCGCCGAGGGCGCGTTCAGCCAGGCGTTTGTCCCGGTGCTGGCCGGCGCGCGCGCCACAGACGGCGACGAGGCCACCCGCGAGCTGGTGGACCAGATCGCGACGGTGCTGGTCTGGGCGCTGCTGGTCACTTGCGTGCTGGGCGTGGCGGCGTCGCCGATCCTGGTCTGGGCCATGGCCAGCGGCCTGAAGCAGAGCGCCCACGGCTTTGAGGCGGCCGTGCTCATGACGCGCTGGATGTTCCCCTACATCGGATTCATGTCGCTGGTGGCGCTGTCGGCCGGCGTGTTGAACACCTGGAGGCGTTTCGCGGTGCCGGCGGCCACGCCGGTGCTGCTCAACGTGGCCATGATCGGTGCGGCCTGGTTCGGCGCACCCTGGTTCGAGACGCTGGGCATCGAGCCCATCTATGCGATGGCCGGCGGCGTGATGCTGGGCGGCATGTTGCAGCTGGGTGTGCAGATCCCGGCCCTGCTGCGCATCGGCATGCTGCCCCGCGTGGGGCTGCGCTGGTCGTCGCTGGTGAATGCCTGGAACCACCCGGGCACCCGCCGAGTCACGACGCTGATGCTGCCGGCGCTGCTGGGTGTGAGCGTGGCGCAGATCTCGTTGCTGATCAACACCCAGATCGCCTCGCACCTCGTCACCGGCAGCGTGAGCTGGCTGACCTACGCCGACCGGCTGATGGAGTTCCCCACCGCGATGCTGGGCGTGGCCCTGGGCGTGGTGCTGCTGCCGCAGCTGGCGGCGGCCCGGGCGGCTGGCGACGGGGTGCGCTACAGCCAGCTGCTCGACTGGGGTCTGCGGCTGGTGGTCTTGCTCGCGGTGCCCTGCGCGGTGGCGCTGCTGACCTTTGCCAGGCCGCTGGTGGCGGTGCTCTACCACTACGGTGCGTTCACCGAACGGGACGTGCAGCAGACCACCGTGGCGCTCATGGGCTATGGCGCCGGGCTGCTGGGGCTGGTCGCGATCAAGGTGCTGGCGCCGGGCTTCTATGCGCGGCAGGACATCCGCACGCCGGTGATGATCGCCATCGTCGTGCTGCTGCTCACGCAGGCCATGAACCTGGTGTTCGTGCCCTACCTGGCCCACGCCGGCCTGGCGCTGGCCATTGGCATCGGCGCCATGGTCAATGCGCTGTGGCTGCTGATCGGGCTGCGCCGGCGCGGCGCCTACCAGCCGTCCCCGGGCTGGGGCCTGTTTTCCCTGCAGGTGGTGGCGGCCAGCGCCTTGCTGACGGTGTTTCTGCTGTGGGTGGCCAATTCGGTGAACTGGACCGGTTTTGAGGGTCGGGCGCTGGAGCGGGTGGGCCTGCTGGCGCTGTGTGTGGTGGGGGCGGCGGCGATCTACTTTGTGGCCTTGTTGCTTTCAGGGTTAAAACTTCGGCAATTCGTCCGAAAATAAGGGATAGGGCGCGTGGGTCGCGCCTGTCGCCGCCATGCCATGCCCTCTGCCTACCAGCTTCCCCCGTCCACGCCGCTGGCCTATTTCGCCTCGCTGGTGAGCGAGGATGACGGCCTGCCGCTGCTGGAGGCCGCGGCCTCGATCGCGCAGGACGAGTATCCCGACCTGGACGTGCAGGAGGTGCTGGGCGATCTGGACCAGCTCCTGGCGAGGGTGCGCCGTCGCTGCACCGATGACGCCGGGCCGCTGCAGCGGCTGCGCACGCTGAACCAGTTTTTCTTTCGCGACATGGGTTTTGGCGGCAACGTCAACCACTACCACGACCCCGACAACAGCCACCTGAACGTGCTGCTCAAGACGCGGCGCGGCATCCCGATCTCGCTCGCCGTGCTCTGGCTGGAGCTGGCGCAGGGCCTCGGGCTCAAGGCGCGCGGTGTCAATTTCCCCGGGCACTTCCTGGTGAAGATCAACCTGCCCGAAGGCCAGGTGGTGATCGATCCGTTCACCGGCCAGTCGCTCAGCCGCGAAGACCTCTCCGAGCGGCTGGAGCCCTACAAGCGGCGCAGCGGCCTGGTCGACGATTTCGACGTGCCCGTGGGCCTGTACCTGCAGGCCGCGCCCTCGCGCGACATCCTCGCGCGCATGCTGCGCAACCTCAAGGAAATCCACCGCACCGCCGAAGACTGGCTGCGCCTGATCGCCGTGCTCGACCGCTTGCTGATCCTGCTGCCCGACGCCTGGGTCGAGTACCGCGACCGGGGCCTGGCCTGGGCCGAGATGGGCGATGCGCGGCTGGCCGTCGCCGATCTGGAGGTGTACGTCGCCCACACCGACGACACGCTCGACCGCGACGCCATTGCCCAGCGCATGCAGGAACTGCGTCGGGCGCTGAACTGAGCCGCCGCCCATGACCACCGTGCTGCTGGTGGGGGCCACCGGCCTGGTGGGCCAGGCCGTGTTGCAGCAGGCCCTGGCTGACGCGCGGGTGGCCTGGGTGATTGCCCCCACGCGCCGTGCGCTGCCGGTCCATCCGAAGCTGTTCAACCCGCTGGTGAATTTTGACCACCTGCCCGAGGGGGCCGACTGGTGGGCGGTGGACGCGGTGATCTGCACCCTGGGCACGACCATCAAGGTGGCCGGCTCGCAGGCCGCTTTCTACCAGGTCGATCACGATCTCCCGTTGCAGGTGGGCGAGCTCGCACTGCGGCACGGTGCCCGGGCCTACGCCCTCAATTCGGCGCTCGGTGCCGACCCCGCGTCGCGCGTCTTTTACTCGCGCACCAAGGGTGAACTGGAACGCGACCTGGAGGCGCTGGGGTTCGCCTCGCTGACCTTCGTGAGACCCGGTCTCATCGGCGGGGATCGCAAGGTGGCGCGGCCGGCCGAACAGGTGGCGGTCAGGGTGTCGCAGTGGTTGAGGCCGGTGCTGCCACCGCGCTACCGCGTGGTGCCCGCCGAGCGCATTGCCCACCACCTGCTGTCGTCGGCGCTGGCCGGCACGCGGGGCACCCACGTGCTGATGTCCGAGCAACTGCTGTGAGTGTCAGGCTGCGGGCCGCGCCGGCGAGCCGCTTTTCCCCAACTGGTGCCAGGTGCGGCGCAGCTGCGTGTCGGAGCTGAACCCCGCCATCTCGGCGGCCTGCCCGACGCTGCGGCCGGCGTTCAGCGCTGCCTCGGCCAGATCGAGCCGGATGCTGCGCAGGTAGTGCATCGGCGCGATGCCCGCGTGCTGGATGAAGAGTCGCGTCAGGTGGCGAGACGACGTGCAAGCCACCTCGGCCATGCGTTGCGCGTCCCAGGTCTGTTGTGGTTCCTGGCTCACCGCGTCCTGCACCCGATGCACAGCGGGATGCATGTGGTTGCGGTGGCGCAGAAAAGGCGACAACTCCGGGTCGCCGGGGCCACGCCGCAGGGCCACCACCATGGTCTGCGCCACACGGGCCGCCAGCGCCGGGCCGCAGACGGCGGCGATGCGGTGCAGAAACAGGTCGATGCCGGTGGTCACACCCGCGCTGCTGCTCACCGCGCCGTCGAGCACGAACACCCGGTTGGCCACCGCGTCGCAGCGCGGCGCGACCTGGCGCAGTTCGTCCAGGTGGTGGTGGTGCGTGGTGGCGCGGTGGCCGTCGAGCAGCCCGGCGTGCGCGGCCAGGATGGCGCCGGCACACACCGTGACCAGCTCCAGCCGGCCCGGCCGCAGCCGCAGGCCGCGCAGCCAGTGCAGCAACTCGGGCATCCCCTGGCCGCGCACGTCGATGGTGTCGCCGGGCTGGCCGAGCAACACCACCCAGGTGGGCGCCGGCCGCGCTTCGGCATCTGGATCGGGCAGGGGTTCGATGCCGCTGATCTGCGCGCCCACCGAGCTGGTGGCCTGCGCTTGCGGGCCGATGAACTTCAGCTCAAAGGCCGCCGGCTGGCCGCTGGCCAGCAGGCACTGGTTGGCGATGCGCAGCGCCTCGGCCGGGCCCGCCCAATCCAGGATCAGGCTGCCCGGCAGCAGGACGAAGTCGACCCGGATCGGGCCGCTCAGTGCCGTGTCCACTGGAACTCCATCTGCCTGGCGGTGCGCAGCGCGAGCGCCTCGCCCGCCAGCCGCGCGACCAGGTGCAGGCTCATGTCGATCCCGGCGCTGATGCCGCCGGAGGTGACGATCCGGCCCTGATCGACCCAGCGCACGCCGGCTTTCACGTCCAGCGCGGGGAAGGCTCGCGCCAGGTCGGCCTGGTCTTCCCAGTGGGTGGTGACCGGGCCGGCGGTGAGCACGCCGCTGGCGGCGAGCACGAAGGCGCCGGTGCAGACCGAGGCCGTCAGCGGCGCCCGTTCGCTGGCCTGCGCCACCCAGCGCAAGGTCTCGGCGCAGCGCATCACCGCGTCCACGACGCCGCCCGGCACGATCAACACGTCCACCGGTGGTGCGTCGGCCACACCGTGGTCGGGCAGCAGCGTCAAACCGGCGCGGGCGCGCACCGGCTCACGGTGGCGCGCCACGCTCACCACCTCGAACGGCGCGGGATCTGAGGGGCGTTCGCGCAAGGCCATGCGGCTCGCGGTGGTGAACACCTCGTAGGGGCCGGCGAAGTCCAGCGCCTCGACCTCGTCGAAGGCCAGGATCGCCACCGTCAGCGTTGGCGTTGGCGTCGCACCGCTCATGACAGCTGCTCCAGCGCCTCGGCCACGCTGCAGAGATGCGCGAAGCGGTCCTTGAGCACGGTGGCCGTGCGGCTTTGGATGTCGGCGGCGCTGAGCGGCCGGCCGTCGGGCTGCACCATGTCGAAGGTCAGCGTCGCTTCGGTCACGAAATCGACCGACCAGCCGAGGTCTGAGGCGTGGCGGGTGGTGGTTTCGCAGCACTGTTCGGTGCGGATGCCGCTGACGATCAGGTGGCCGATGCCATGGCGCGTCAGCCAGACCTCCAGCCCGGTGCCCACCAGGGCGCTGTGGCGGTGTTTGATGAACGTGGCCGCAGCATCAAAATCGGACAGGCCCTGCAGCGGACGGACATGGCCCGAAGCCAGCGAAAACGGGTTGTCCGTCGTCTCCGGCCCGTCACTGTGAAAGATGCGAATCACCGGCACCGCTCGTGCCACGCAGCCAGCAATCAGCGCGTTCTGTGCGGCGAGGTACGCGGGCAGATCGCGCTCTGAAAACGAGGGACGGTGGCGAAATGATTCCTGGACGTCGATGACCAGCAAGGCGGAAGGCATGTCGGGGCTCCTGGTTGGAAGGGGAATGCCCGTATTGTTCCGCTTCGAGGGTGAAGCGTCCGCTCTCAGGCTGACAGGATTCGATCATTTTCGGACACGTCGTGGCGTCCGGCGCCTTCCAGAACAATGCCTGAAGCGTGTCGACGCTGGTGCAGTCACTGACCCGACATGGATGGACAGCTGACGGTTCGTGTCAGGAGACCGGGCCGCTCACGCTGCCAGCCGCATGGGCAGCGTGCGTTCGTATTGTTTCCTCGCCACGGCGTAGCACTCGCAGGCGCCCTGTTCCAGGCGTTGTCGGTCGATCACGGTGATGTGGCCACGGTGGTAGCGAATCACGCCGCTGCGCTGCAGCTTGTGCGCGGCCGCCGTCACGCTTTCGCGCCGCACACCCAGCAGGTTGGAGAATTGTTGGTGCGTCAGTGGCACCTCACTCTGCGGGGCCTGGTCCAGGCTGATCAGCAGGCGCCGGCAGACCCTCTGTTCAATCGAGTGGAAATGGTTGCACACAGCCGTCTGTGCCACCTTCGCGACCAGACTGTGGGCGTAGCGCAGCATGAGGGGTACGGCGGGTCCTGCTTGAGTGAGTTCCTGGCGCACGGCCTGGGAGGGCAAGCGACAGGCTTGCCCGGCGCGTTGCACCACGGCCAGGGTTTGCGCGGTGTTTGCCCCCATCAGCGAATCGATGCCAACGACACCATCATTCCCCACCGCACAGATCTCGGTGGACGAGCCGTCTTTCGTGAGATACAGCAGCGAGACCATGGCGGTGGTGGGGAAGTACAAATGGGCAGGGTTTTCAGCGCAGGCGTGAAGCTGCTGGTCCAGAGAGAGGTCGACGGTTTCAAGCTGGTTGCGCCAGCGGGTCCACACCGATTCGGGCAACGCAGCCAGGAAATGGTTCTCACGTGGATCGCATGATGGAAAGGAGGTGATGTGCATGGCGCGCTCCCGAGGGTTGAACATGCCCTGATCTTGTCCAGTGACACATGTTCGATCCATAGGCGATCGCCATCAATTGCCGTGGGCCTTGTCCTACAAGGCGCCTGACAGTGCCATGACCGGACATGAAGCGGCAAAGGCCCGCGAACGGGCCTTTGCACATCGGGAAAAGGGGACTCAGGCCACGGTGACCGAAGCACCTTCGCCCTTGGCCGCGATCGAACCGATCTCAAACACCGTCTCACCCAGCTCGCGCAGCGTGGCGGCGCAGGCGGCGGCTTCTTCGGCGGCGATCACCACGACCATGCCGATGCCGTTGTTGAAGGTGCGGTTCATCTCGATGTCGTCGATGCCGGCGACCTTCTGCAGCCAGGCGAACAGCTCGGTCTGCGGCCAGCTGCCCTTCTTGAGGTGGGCGGCCGTGCCTTCGGGCAGCACGCGCGGGATGTTCTCCAGCAGGCCGCCGCCGGTGATGTGGGCCAACGCCTTGACGGGGTGTTTGGCCAGGGTGGCGAGCACGTTCTTCACGTACAGGCGGGTGGGGGCCATGATGGCCTGGCGGAACGGCTGGCCGTCCAGCGTGGCGGGCAGGTCGGCTCCGGCGCGCTCGATGCACTTGCGCACCAGCGAGAAACCGTTGGAGTGCACGCCGTGCGAGGCCAGGCCCAGCACCACGTCGCCGGGCTTCACGTTCTGGCCGGTCAGGATCTTGGACTTCTCGACCGCACCCACGCAGAAGCCGGCCAGGTCGTATTCGCCGGCCGGGTACATGCCAGGCATTTCGGCCGTTTCGCCGCCGATCAGCGCGCAGCCGCTGAGTTCACAACCCTTGGCGATGCCGCCGACCACGGCCGCAGCCGTGTCCACGTCCAGCTTGCCGCAGGCGAAGTAGTCGAGGAAGAACAACGGCTCGGCGCCTTGCACCAACACGTCGTTCACGCTCATGCCCACCAGGTCGATGCCCACGGTGTCGTGCAGGTTCCATTCAAACGCCAGTTTGAGCTTGGTGCCCACGCCATCGGTGCCCGACACCAGCACCGGTTCCTTGTAGCGCTTGGGCACCTCGAAGAGCGCACCGAAACCGCCGATGCCGGCCAGCACGCCTTCGCGCATGGTCTTTTTGGCCAGCGGCTTGATGCGTTCGACGAGCGCGTCGCCCGCGTCGATGTCAACGCCGGCGTCTTTGTAGGAGAGGGGGGTGGTGCTGGAGGTCATGGCGGGTGGGCTGGCGGTGTGCCGCAGGGGGTCTTGCGGAGGGACGGGGATTGCCAGAGCCCGTGCGTCCGGGGGACGCGGCACGGGATGGCGGGGGCCTTTGGGTGGTGGCCCAGAGGCGCGGACTAGAATTTGCCCCAGATTTTAAGGGTTCGCCCTCGCGGCCCGATCGTTCACCCCGACGCCACCTTCCATGACCCTCACCCCCAACCAGATCCGCTTCCTGTCCTGGGCGGCCATTGCCCTGGCGACCTGGGCGGTTCTGGCCATGCTGGCGCCGGTGCTGATGCCTTTCCTGCTGGCGGCGGTGCTGGCCTACGCGCTGCACCCGCTGGTGGAGAGGCTGCACACCTACAAGATCCCGCGCTGGCTGGGTGCGGGACTGGCCATCGCCTTGCTCATGCTGGTGATGGCAGCCGTGGTGCTGCTGATCGTGCCCGTGATCACCAAACAGGTGCCGCTGCTCAAGGAGCAGGTGCCGGCGCTGCTGGACCGTGTCAACGACTCGCTGACGCCGCTGGCCGCGCGTTTCGGTGTGGACCTGCAGGTGGACGTGTCGATGGTGCGCGTGTGGTTGCAGAAACTCATCACCGGCCACGAAGGTGAGTTGCTTGATGGCCTGCTGTCTTCGTTGCGCATCGGCGGCAGCGCGCTCGCGGCGGTGTTCGGCAACCTGGTGCTCACCCCCATCGTGGCCTATTACCTGCTGCTGGACTGGGCCAACCTGGTCGAGCGCAGCAAGGGCCTGATCCCGCCGCGCTGGCGCGCGAACGTGCAGAGCTTTCTGGACGAGACCGACGAGGTGCTGGGCCAGTACCTGCGGGGTCAGTTGCTGGTGATGGGCGTGCTCGCGGTGTTCTACACCGTGGCGCTGGCGCTGGTGGGGCTCAAACTCGCGCTGCCGATCGGCGTGTTCACCGGTCTGGCGGTGTTCATCCCCTACCTGGGCTTTGGTCTGGGCCTGGTCATGGGCTTGCTCGCCGCGGTGTTGCAGTTTCAGTCCTTGCTGGGCGTGGTGCTGGTCGGCGCGGTGTACACCGTGGGCCAGGTGGTCGAGAGCATGTACGTGACGCCGCGCCTGCTGGGCGAGCGCATCGGCCTGCACCCGATCGCCGTCATCTTCGCCCTGATGGCCTTCGGGCACCTGTTTGGTTTTGTCGGGGTGCTCATCGCCCTGCCCGCGAGCGCGGTGCTGCTGGTGGCGATGCGCCGTGCCAAGGCCGGGTACCTCTCCAGCCGGCTCTACCTGGAGGCGCCGACCCGGGGCGGGGCTGCGCCGGCCGCACAGGACACCACCGAATGAACCCGGGCCAGCCTCCCATGAAGCAGATGGCGCTCGACATCGGCCTGGCGCCCGTGCCCACCCTGGCCAATTTCGTGGCGGTGGGCAACGAGGCGGCGCTGGAGCACCTGAGCCTGTGGACCGGCAATCCCAGGCGTTCGCCCGTGCCCACCTTGCTGTGGGGCGAGGGCGGAAGCGGCAAGACGCACCTGCTGCGCGCGGCGCGCGAGGCCCTGCGGGACCACGGCGGCCAGGTGGGCTGGATCGACGCCTCGACCCTGCATCCGGTCGAGTACGACGAGCGCTGGGTCGCCGTGGTGCTCGACGACTGCCACCTCTACACCGCCGAGCAGCAGGCCGCCGCGTTCAACTGGTTCGTCAACGCCCAGACACCGGCCCACGGCCCGGCGCGCTGGGTGCTGGCCGCCGCCGACCGGCCACCGGCCGACCTGCAGCTGCGCGAGGACCTGCGCACCCGCCTGGGCTGGGGCCATGTGTTCCAGGTCAAGGCGCTGGGCGAGGCCGAGCGCCGCGCGGTGCTGCGGCGGGCCGCCGACGAGCGCGGTGTGTTCCTGAGCGACGAGGTGATGGATTTCATGCTCAACCGCTTCTCGCGCGACCTCTCCAGCCTCATGATGCTGCTCGACCAGCTCGACGCCTATGCCCTGCGCACCCAGCGCGCGATCACCATCCCGCTGATCAAATCCATGCTGGAAAACGAATAGACCTTGATGCGCCTAGCCCTTTTTGATCTCGATCACACCCTCATCCCCATCGACTCCGACCATGCCTGGGGACAGTTCACCGTCACGCTGGGCTGGCGCGACGCTGAGACCCACACCCGTGCCAACGACGCCTTCTACGAACAGTACAAGGCCGGCACGCTGGACATCCACGAATACATCCGCTTCTCCGTCGCCCCGCTGGCCGAACACGGCGTGGCCCGGTGCGACGCCGCGCACCGCCGGTTCATGGACGAGGTCATCCGCCCGGCCATGAAGCCGCAGGCCATGGAACTGGTGCGGCGCCACCAGGCGGCGGGTGACACGGTGATTGTGGTCACCGCGACCAACGCCTTCGTGACCCGACCGATCGCCGAGGCCTTTGGGGTGCCGGAGCTGATCGCCATCGATCTGGAGCGCGATGCCCAGGGCAACCCCACCGGCGCCATCCGTGGCACGCCCTCGTTCCGGGAGGGCAAGGTCGCTCGTGTGGAACAATGGCTGTCCGAGCGTGGTCTGGACTGGTCGCGTGTCGAGCACAGCACCTTCTACAGCGACTCCATCAACGACTTGCCGCTGCTGGACAAGGTGCACGAGCCGGTGGCCACCAATCCCGATGCCCGGCTCAGCGCCATTGCCGCCGAACGGGGCTGGCGCATTCTGAACCTATTCGAATGATCAAAAAATTCATCAACAAGCTGCTCGGCAAGTCCAACGAGCCCAAGCCCGCCAAAACGCCGAAGTTCGGCAAACGGGACGATGTGCCGGCCTCCGTGCACGGCATCGACCGCAAACTGGTCGACCAGCGCGCGCTGGACGTGGTGCACACCCTGAAAGACGCGGGCTTCGAGGCCTACCTGGTCGGTGGAGCGGTCCGTGACCTGCTGCTCGGCCTGCGCCCGAAAGACTTTGACGTGGCCACCAGCGCCACGCCCGAGCAGGTGAAAGGGCTGTTCCGCCGTGCCTTCATCATCGGCCGGCGCTTCCGCATCGTGCATGTGGTCTATGGGCGCGGGCGTGAACACGAAATGATCGAGGTGTCCACCTTCCGCGCCTACCTCGACAGCGCCGACGCCGAGCAGGTGGCCGGCAACGAGCGCACCAGCAAGGGCGAACTCGCCGGCATGAAACACGCGGTGGACGCCAGCGGCCGCGTGCTGCGCGACAACGTGTGGGGCCCGATCGAGCAGGACGCCGCGCGCCGCGATTTCAGCATCAACGCCATGTACTACGACCCCGAGTCGGAGATCGTGGTCGATTTCCACAACGGCATCCGTGACGCGAAGAAGAAGACGCTGCGCATGATCGGCGACGCCGCCACGCGCTACCGCGAAGACCCGGTGCGCATCATCCGCGCCGTGCGTTTTGCGGCCAAGCTCAGCGGCCTGGGGTTCACGTTTGACGCCAAGACGCTGGAGCCGCTGGCGTCCTCGCGCAAGCTGCTGCTGGATGTGCCGCAGAGCCGCCTGTTCGACGAGATGCTCAAGCTGCTGCAGACCGGCCATTCGCTCGCCAGCGTGGCGCAGCTCAAGGCTGTGGGTCTGAACACGGGCATCTATCCGCTGCTCGACGTGGTGGTGGAGCGCGCCGACGACGAGTTCGTCAAGCTCGCGCTGCAGGACACCGACCGCCGTGTTGGCGAAAGCAAGCCGGTGGCGCCGAGTTTCCTGCTGGCCTGCGTGCTGTGGGCCGACGTGCGCAAGGGCTGGAGCCAGCGCCTGCAGCCGCGTGGCAACCAGCGCCCGCCCCCGGCGTTTGGCGCGCTCCAGGACGCGGTGGACGAGGTGTTCGAGAGCCGCATCGGCGACGTGTCGGGCCGCGGCAAGCTGGGCGCTGACATGCGCGAGATCTGGATGATGCAGCCGCGCTTCGACAAGCGGGTGGGCACGTCGCCTTTCAGCCTGGTGGAGCAGGCCCGGTTCCGCGCCGGTTTCGATTTCCTGCGCCTGCGTGCGCAGGTGGGCGAGGTGGAAGAAGAGCTCGCCCACTGGTGGGAAACCTTCAGCATGGCCAGCGACGAAGTGCGCGAAGACATGGTGGACGCGCAGCGCAAGGTCAACCAGCCCAAGGCGGGCCCGGGCAAAGCACGCCGTGTGAAGAAAGACGACCCCGATCACCCGGTGTCGTCCAACGCCGCTGTACCGGCCGACGATCCGCGCTTTCGCGGCGCGGACGACGGCGATGAAACGTCGGGCGAAGACGGCGGTGAACCGAGCGCCGCCGGCGACGCACCCGAGGGCAGTGCGCCCGCCAAGAAGCGCCGCCGCCGCCGCCGCAAACCCGGTGGCGCTGGTGGCGCCAGCGGCCCTGCCGATGCGGGCGGCGCCGACTGACGTCCGGCCGGTCCGGGTTGTGGTACGCCCTGAAATCACGGCCTTTGTGGCACTCGGTGCCAACTTGGGCGACGCCGCACAGGCGCTGCGCGACGCATTCGCCGCGCTGGCCGGCGTGCCCGGTGTGCGGCTGGTGAAGGCGTCCAGCCTGTACCGCACGGCACCCATCGAATCGAACGGGCCGGACTACATCAACGCGGTGGCCGAGATCGCCACCACCCTCACCGCGCCCGAGCTGCTGATGGCGTTGCAAGCCATCGAACACGGCGCAGGGCGCGAGCGGCCCTACCGCAACGCGCCGCGCACGCTGGACCTGGACCTGCTGCTCTACGGCAACGCGAGCATCGACTCAGCAACACTGACCGTGCCGCATCCACGCATGTGGGAGCGCGCGTTCGTGCTGGTGCCGCTGCACGAGATTGCGCCAGGGCTGGTGACCACAGACATGCGGAAAGCGGTGTCAGAGCAAGCGATTCAGCGCGTGTAAATCGCACCCGGAGCGCGTGGCTTCATCCAGGATGCGGTGGAACCGGCTTCGCCGGGCCACTCGCATCGCCCCCTGGGGGGTGACGCCGCAGGCGGCGCGGGGGGGAAATCTTCAAGGCGCCAGCCGCTCCCGCAGCCACCCACCATCGCCCTGCAGCGTGTAGCGCAGTCGGTCGTGCAGGCGGCTCTTGCGGCCCTGCCAGAACTGCCAGTTGTCGGGCTTCAGGCGGTAGCCGCCCCAGTGCGGCGGGCGCGGCGGTTGCAGCAGGAACTGGGCGCCGTATTTCGCGGCGTTGGTCACCAGCACGGTGCGGCTGTCGATCACTTCGCTTTGTGGGCTGGCCCAGGCGCCGATGCGGCTGTCCAGCGGGCGGCTGTGGAAGTACTGATCGCTCTCGGCGTCGCTCACTTTCTCCACCATGCCTTCGATGCGCACCACGCGCTCCATCTCGACCCAGTGAAACTGCAAGGCGGCGAACGGGTTGCCGGCCAGCTCGCGGCCCTTGTGGCTCTGGTAGTTGGTGTACCAGACGATGCCGCGTTCGTCGTAGCCCTTGATCAGCACGATGCGCGTGCTCGGACGCAGGTTGGAGCCGACGGTGGCCAGGGTCATGGCGTTGGGCTCGGGCACCTCGCCGCTGATGGCCTCGTTGAGCCAGCGCTCAAACTGTTTCAAGGGATCGGCGTGGGAGGCCGACTCGCTGAGTTCGGCCTTTTCGTAGCTTTTGCGCAGGTCGGCGATGTTCATCCGGGCAGTATAGAAGCGGGCCGGTGGCTGACGAGTGCGGCGGGTCAAGCTTTCAGGGCAGATCGTCCGCGAGGCGCAGCAGTTGCGCCAGCGCGTGGTCTTCGATGCCGTGCGCGCGCAAGCCATGCAGTGTCTGGCGGGCGTAGTCCAGCGTGCTGCCGTAGCGCCCGCACGAATGGGTGAATATCTCGCGGTAGCGCTCGTCGCTCAGGGGGCCTGTGTGGTTGGGGCTGCGCTCCGACAGCGTGAAGGCGAGGGCGCGCACCGGGCCCTGGTCGGTGCGGCACAGCAGCCACTTCGGGTCGTACACCGGGTTGGGCATTTCGCGGGCCCACAAGGCCGGCATCTGTGCCTCCACCTGATCGTGGGGCAGGCGCAGGGCCATGCCGGTGCAGCTGCCGCCACGCATCAAGGCGAACACCAGGCCCGGGCGCTCGGGTGTGCCCCGGTTCACCCGGCTCCACATGTGCAGGCAGCGGTGGTGACCGTGCACCCGGGCGATGCGCTGCTCGGCGGCCTGGAACTCGGGGCGCCACACCAGGGATGCGTAACCGAACACCCAGAGGTCGGCCTTCGGGCCCATGGAGCGCCACTGCGCCAGGGTGTCGGCCATCATCTGCGCGCCGTCGCGCCGGGCCGGGTCCCAGGTGTCTGGCCGGCGGGTGCGTGGGGCGTTGAGGGTGGTCGGTGCGGCGGTGTCGGCCATTTACAATCTTCGGTGGGTTTGGCACCCCGCGCCTGAAGGCCCGGTGAGTCGCCAAACGGTGTTCTGTATTCCTCTAATTATTCTTCACGGAGTGTGTGCCCATGTCTTCCCAAGATGACAACCCAGAAGGCCGCGTTGTCGCGGTGGTGTTGATTGCAGCGGTGCTGCTGGCGGTGGGCCTTGCGGTGGGTGTGGGGATCCAGAAGGTTCGTGCCCATGGCGCCAAGGCCGCGGTAACGGCCACTGCGGGGGCTGCCGGAGCGGGTGTTGCGCCCGCTGGCGCGGTGGTCGCGGCGGGGGCCGGCACCGGCGCAGCGCCGGTCGCCGCTGAAGCGGCCGCCGCCACCGCGGCGCCCGCCGCCGCAAGCGACGACGCCAGCGTGGTGGTGGAAAACGGCGTGGTGAAGTTCTACTTCGCCCCCAGCAAGTTCGAGCTGGCGCCCGGCGCGCTGGGCGCGCTGGCCGATGCCATCGCGGCCGCCAAGGGCGGCAAGCGCCTCGTGCTGTCGGGGTTCCATGACGCCACGGGCGACCCAGCCAGGAATGCCGAGATCGCCAGGAAGCGCGCGTTCGCCGTGCGCGATGCGCTGATCGGCGCGGGCGTGACCGGTTCCAGCCTGGAGCTCAAGAAGCCCGAGCAGACCACCGGTACCGGCAACAACGCCGAAGCCCGCCGCGTGGAAGTGATGATCGTGCCGTGAGCGGACGCTTGCTTCAGCAAAAAGCCCGGCAGTGCCGGGCTTTTTCTTTGGCTGGGTCGGGCCTCAGCGCAGGCCTTGACCGGCCTGGTGGTCCGACCGTTGGATGAGCTCGATCTTGTAGCCGTCCGGGTCGGTCACGAAGGCGATGACCGTGCTGCCACCGGCCACCGGACCGGCCTCGCGCGTGACGTTGCCACCGGCGGCCTTGATCTTGTCGCAGGCCGCGTACGCGTCGGGCACGCCCAGGGCGATGTGGCCGTAGGCCGTGCCGAGTTCGTAGCTTTCGGTGCCCCAGTTGTAGGTGAGTTCGATCTCGGCCTGGCCGGGGTTGCCGCCGTCAAAGCCCAGGAAGGCCAGCGAGTATTTGTATTGCGGATTTTCCGAGGTACGCAGCAGCTGCATGCCCAGCACCTGGGTGTAGAAATCGATGGAGCGCTGCAGGTTGCCCACGCGCAGCATGGTGTGGAGGAATCGCATCGGTGGCCTTTTTGTACGGGGGAGGCGCCGATTATGTGGTGGAGCCGCCCGCCGGTTTGTGGTGCAGGTCGAAGACCAGGCAGGTCGTCGTGGCATGGGCGTAGAGCGTTCCGTCGGGGCCGACCAGTTGTGCTTCGGCGGTGGCGAGCTGGCGGCCGCAGTGGATCACGCGGCCGATGGCGCGCACGCGCTGCACCTTGGGGGTGAGTGCTCGCACGATGTTCACGCTCAGCTCGGCCGTGGTGTAGGCGCGAACGGGCGGCATTTTGGTGTGCACGGCACAGCCCAGCGCCGAGTCGAGCAAGGTGGCGAACCAGCCGCCGTGCACCGTGCCCATGGGGTTGAGGTGGTGCAGGCCGGGGGTGCCCTGGAAGACGGCGCTGCCGTCGCCGACCTCGACGATCAGGAAGTCCAGCGTCTGGGCGATGGCAGCGAAGGGGATGTCACCGTTGAGCATGGCCTGCATCTGCTCCAGCCCGGTCTTGCCCGCGATCTGCTCTGGCCTCGCCACGCCGGGGCCCGGGCCGCGCTCCAGCCGTTGAAGGATCTCGCGCTCCTGCGCCAGCCAGTTGTCCAGGGTGTCATTCGCGCTCATGGGTTTCTCCATAACAGTTGCATATGCATTGATTGTAGATACAATTGATCGCATGAACCCTGTCGCCACCGCGTCAACCCGCACAGCCCCTGCGGTCAAGCCCCAGGGCTGCACCAACCTCAAGCTGCGCCAGCTGATGCGCCGCATCGCCAGCCACTACGACGCCGAGCTGGGCAAGACCGGCCTCAAGACCACGCAGTACTCGCTGCTGTCCTACGTGGTGAAGCTCGGGCCGATCCGGGCGGTGGATCTGGCGGCACAGATGAAGATGAGCAGCTCCACGCTCTCGCGCAACCTGCAGCCGCTGGTGGCCGCCGGCTGGCTGGTGATGGGTCCAGGCGCCGACGCGCGCAGCCGCCTCATCAGCGCCACGACCGAAGGCCAGGCCAAGCGCACCGAGGCGCAGCGGCGCTGGCGGGTGGCGCAGGAAAGCCTCAACCAGACCCTGGGCCTGGACCGCGTGCGGGCGCTGCACTCGCTGATCGACGAAGCCATGGACCTGCTCAACCCCGAAGGAAGCACCGATGAAACGGCATGACACCCCTGTGGTCTGGTGGCTGGTGTTGCTGGCGGCGGCGGGCGCCTTCGCCCTCACCATGGGCACGCGCCAGACCATGGGTTTCTTTCTCTCTCCGCTGAACACCGCCACCGGTCTGGGCGTGGGCAGCATCAGCCTGGCCTTCGCTTTCGGGCAGCTCTGGTGGGGGCTGACACAGCCGTTTGCGGGCGCTGTGGCCGACCGCGTGGGCGCGGGGCGCGTGCTGTTGGTCGGGGTGCTGCTGGTGGCGCTGGGCACGTTCCTCACGCCGTTCATGACGACCACCTGGGGCCTCATCTTCGCCATTGGCGTGCTGGCCGCGGGCGGCGCCGGCATGGCCGGGCCGTCGGTGCTGATGGCCGCCACCGCGCGGCTGATCCCGGCCGAGCGGCGCGGCGTGGCCACGGGCGTGGTGAACGCGGGCGGTTCGTTTGGCCAGTTCATCATGGCGCCGCTGGCCGCTGCGCTCACCGCCAGCCTGGGCTGGATGGGCGCGCTGCAGGCCCTGGGCTTCATCGTGCTGCTGGCCTTGCCCGCCGCCTGGGTGCTGCGCGGGCCCGGCCCGGCCGCTGCGCCGGGTGCTGCGGCGCCGGCCGTGGCGCTGCCGGCGCGCGAGGCCATCCGCCGCGCGCTGGGCACGCCGAGCTACCTGCTGCTGTCGGCCGGGTTCTTCGTCTGCGGTTTTCACGTCGCGTTTCTCGCCACGCACCTGCCGGGCGTGGTGGCGGCCTGCGGGCTGCCGGCGCCGGTGGGGGCCTGGGCGCTGGGCGTGATCGGCCTGTTCAACATCATCGGCAGCCTGGCCATGGGATGGGCCGTGGGCCGCTGGCGCATGAAGTCGCTGCTCTCGCTGGTGTACACCTCGCGCGCCGTGGCGGTGCTGGTGTTCCTGCTGGCGCCCAAGACCGAGGCGGTGTTGCTGGTGTTCGCCGCCGTGATGGGGCTGACGTTTCTCTCGACCGTGCCGCCCACGGTGGGGCTGGTGGCCAAGTTCTTCGGCACCGGCAACATGGCGATGCTGTTCGGTCTGGTGATGCTGTCGCACCAGGTGGGCGGCTTCCTCGGTGCCTGGCTGGGCGGCCAGGTGTTTGAAGCCACCGGCAACTACGACGTGGTCTGGTACATCGACATCGTGCTGGCGGTGGCCGCGGCGCTGGTGCACCTGCCGATCAAGGAGTCGGCGCCAGTGCGTTTGCGGCCCGCCTGAGCGGACAAGGTCCGGGGCTGTCGGGCGGTGGGCGTCAGCCCTGCACGACCTTCAGGTACGCGTCCCTCGTGGCGGGAGAGACCGCATCCAGCAGTTGCTCGTAGGTCGTCTGGTGCCGCACCAGCAGACGTGCCGAGGCCACACTCCGCGAGCGGCAATACCAGTGGCAACTGTGCTGCATCAGGTAGAGCTCGGCCAGCAGCGTGCGGGCTTTCTTGCGGGGGTCGGGTGTCGCCGTCGCGCTGTCCAGCGTCTGCGCGATGCCCCTGGCGTGCACCCGCATCACCTCCCTCAGGTCAAAGCCGGGCGCAAGGAAGGCGGGCAACCAGCGGTGGGCGTGGGGCAGGGGGTTGCGGTTGACGCGGGTGGCGGCTTCATCGGCCTGGGACAGCTCGTCGCTGAAGCGTTGAAACTGCTGGGCCAGCTGCTGCTCGGTCGCTTCGTGCATGGACCAGATCTGCCCCTGCCGATCGGGATCGCTCTCGCCCAGGGCCCGCATGTAGCCCTCGTTCAGGCGCTCCATCAGCTTCTCGATCTGGTGTCTGCCCAGGTGGCTCGCGAGCAGGGCGATGCGCTGGCGCTGTTCGCTGGACTTCAGCAGGTAGCCGCCAACGGCGAACAGGAGAAAAAGGGTCAGGGCATCCATGGGGTGGGCGGGCGTCGTCGGGCAGCCGGTGTGGTCACCTGCCAAAGATGATTGAATGGAAGCGCTGCCGGTCCCCGCCGGGTCGTGGCCGGCGGCGGCAGCCTTGAAAGGTTCAGGCCTCGACCTTGACGCCCTTCCAGAACGCCACACGTCCGCGGATGTTCTCGGCCTCGGGTTTCGGGTCCGGGTAGTACCAGGCGGCGTCGGGGTTCAGCTCGCCGTTGACCAGCAGCGAGTGGTAGTGGGCCTGCCCCTTCCAGGCGCAGGCCGTGCGGTGGTTGCTGAAGGTCACGAAAGCGCGGTTGAGCGCGCTTTCGGGAAAGTAGTGGTTGCCCTCGACCAGCACGGTGTCGTCGCTTTCGGCGATCACGGCGCCGTTCCAGGTGGCCTTCACGCCTGAACCCCCATCACTTGTTCTTCTCTTTGCCGCGCGGGATGACCGAGGTCATGGGCGGCATCGGACGGTCCGAGGTGCCGGGTCCCTTGGGGGCGGAGGTGTCTTTTTTCGGCTTCTTCGCCATCTTTTCGTTGCGCTGTTCTTTGCCCATGGTGTGCTCCTTAGCGGGCCGCGACGTGCGGCAGAGGGTTGAATGTTAATGCCGGCCGGGTGGGGTCAAGGCCGTGCCAGGCCCAGAAATTCGGCCAGGGCCGGCGTGTCCATCGAGCCGGCCCTGGCGACGATCTGGCCGCTGGTGGCGTTGCGGGCCACGATGTAGGGCACCGACTCGGCACCTAGACGGTCCAGCAACAGGGTATTGGCTTTGATCGCGGCTTCGATGTCGGCCGGGATGCTGGCCGATGCGGCGGTGCCGCCCTGGCCGGCAAGGATGGATTTCTCATGGGCGCTCATGGCCTCGACCGGGTTGGCTGCCTGCATCAGGGCCGCCCCCTGGGGCAGGCTCTTGGGGCCGAGCAGGGCCACCGGCGCCCAGACGAACTTGAGCTTGGTGTGCAGCGGCAGCGAGGCTTCCCACAAGTGGCTGCAGTGAGGACACTGCGGATCGAACAGCACGTAGACGGTCTGCGCGCTCATCAAGGCCCCGGCGGTGAAGCCTTTGGCCTCGGCGGCCAGCGTGTCGAAAGCCTGCGCGGTGTCGATGCGGCTGGCGGCGGGGGCGCTGCCGGCCTCTTCTTTCGAGCAGGCGGCGAGCCAGAGCGGGGTGGTCGCCAGAAAGGTCAAGGCAAAACGTCGTGTGGTCATGGAGCGGGATCGGTGAGGGGAATGACGGGTTGAGATCATCGCAGAGCGACTCGGTTCCCTCAGGCCTTGGCGCGCAAGCCCTGCGCCAGCGCACCCAGGGCGATGCCGCCCAGTGCCCAGAGCAGGTCCGTGTTGCCGGTGCCCAGGCCCGCGATGGCCGGTCCCGGGCACACGCCACACAGGCCCCAGCCCACCCCGAACAGCGCCGCGCCGGCGAGGGTGTCGCGGTTCCAGTGGCTCACATGCTGATGAAAATATCCGCCGAGCAGCGGCCGGCGCAACAGCCGCGGCCCGAAGCGGTAGGTCAGCAGGGTGACCACCACCGCACCGCCCATCACCAGCATCAGCCCGAAGTCCTGGAAGCGCAGAAAACCCAGCACCACCTCCGGTTGAATCATGGTGGACAGCGACAGGCCGAAACCGAACAGTGCTCCACTGGCCAGCACGGCCAGCGCCTTGAGCGGGGTCATGGTGAAGCCGCTCATGCGAACCACCTTCCGACGAGGTTGGCGGTCAGAAACGCCGTGCCCATGAAGGTCAGCACCGCCGCCAGCGAGGGCCACTGCAGCGAGCCCAGGCCACAGATGCCGTGGCCCGAGGTGCAGCCGTTGCCCAGCCGCGCGCCGTAGCCCACCAACACGCCGCCGATCAGCAGTTGCCAGGCGGGGATGTCGGTGGAGCCGGGCGTGCCATCGGAGAAGCCGAGCCACCAGACCAGCGCCCCCAGGATCAGACCCAGCGCATACACCAGCCGCCAGACCCGCGAGTCCGTGAATCGCGCCTGCTGAAAGAACGGGCGCTTGACAAGGAACGACCAGGTGGACGAAAACACCGTGCTCATGCCACCGACCAGACCGGTGCAGACAAACAGCAGCGCGACACCCGCGCCGATGAACGCACCGCCGAGCAGGTAGTGCTGCCAGCCGAAAGGGAAGAGGGAGGCCAGTGGGTCCATGGGCATCGAAGGCTGTTCGCCCGACGCGCGGGCAGGAATGAAAAAGCCCGCTGTCCAGAAGACAGCGGGCTTTTCAGATTGTGTGGTGCCGGAGAGATGAATCGAACACCCGACCTTCTCATTACGAATGAGCTGCTCTACCGACTGAGCTACACCGGCAACGCCCGCGATTATAGCGTGCCGTGGTAGCTGGTGATGCGCTCGACCTCGTTCCTGGAACCGAGGATCACGCTCACGCGCTCGTGCAGTTTGGTCGGTTGGAGATCCAGGATGCGCTCGCGACCGTTGGTGGCCGCGCCGCCCGCTTGTTCCACCAGCCAGGCCATGGGGTTGGCCTCGTACATCAGGCGCAGCTTGCCCGGCTTGTCGGGTTCGCGCTTGTCCCAGGGGTACAGAAACACGCCACCACGGGTGAGGATGCGGTGCACGTCGGCCACCATGGAGGCGACCCAGCGCATGTTGAAGTCCTTGCCGCGTGGGCCGTCCTTGCCTGCGAGGCACTCGTTCACATAGCGCTTCACCGGCTCGTCCCAGTGCCGCATGTTGCTCATGTTGATGGCGAATTCTTTGGTGTCGGCCGGAATTTGCACGTGTTCCCGGGTCAATACGAAGGAGCCTTGTTCTCGGTCCAGTGTGAACATGGCCACGCCATCGCCCACGGTGAGCACGAGTGTGGTCTGTGGGCCGTAGACGCAGTAGCCGGCAGCCACCTGCTGCGTACCGGGTTGCAGGAAGTCCTGCTCGCTCACGGGCTCAACGGCATCGGGGTCGTCGTTGCCCTTTTTGAGCACCGAGAAGATGGTGCCGATGGACACGTTCACGTCGATGTTGGAGGAACCATCCAGTGGGTCGAACATCAGCAGGTATTCGCCCTGTGGGAAGCGGTTGGGCACCACGTAGATGCTGTCCATCTCTTCGCTGGCCATGGCCGCCAGGTGCCCGCCCCATTCGTTGGCTTCGATGAGCACTTCGTTGGCGATGATGTCCAGCTGCTTCTGCACCTCGCCCTGCACGTTCTCGGTGTCGGCGACACCGAGGATGCCGCCCAGGTCGCCCTTGTTGACCGCCTGGCTGATGCTCTTGCACGAGCGAGCGACGACCTCCAGCAGCAGGCGCAGGTCGCCCGGGATGTGGCCATCGACGCGCTGTTGTTCGACGAGGTAGCGGGTGAGTGAGATTTTTTTGGTCATGGGTTGTCCTTAATCGGCCAGGGCGCGGGTCACGACCTCGCGCACATCGTTGCTCAGGTCCGACTTCGCGGCCACACGGGCGATCGCCTCTCTCGCTGCGTTGCGGTAGGGCTCGGCGAGCTTCTTCCAGCGGTCGAGCGCGCGCGCGAGGCGGGCGGCGACCTGAGGGTTGAGGGCGTCGAGCTCCAGCACGCGCTCGCTCCAGAAGACATAGCCCGCTGCGTCGCCGCGGTGGAAGGCGCCGGGGTTGGCACTGCAGTAGCTGAAGACCACGCTGCGTGCGCGATTGGGGTTCTTCAGGTTGAAATCCGGGTGGGTCATGAGATGACGCACCGCCGGCAGCACATTGCCGCCGCGGTCGGGCGCGCCGGCCTGCAGCGCGAACCACTTGTCGATCACCAGGGCCTCGCCCTTGAACATCGCATGGAAACGCACCAGGGCGTCCTGCGCCAGCGGCTGGCCGCTCACCACCAGGGCCGAGAGCGCGTTGAAGCGGTCGGTCATGTTGCCTGCGTCCTTGAAGCGCTGGTAGGCCTTGCCGGGCCAGACCGCATCACCGCTCGCGCGCGCGGCCAGGCAGAGCATGGTCAGCGCCAGGCCAGCGAGTGCGCGGCGGCCGGTGCTCACCGGGTCGGGGCGGTAGGCGCCGTTGTCCTGGTGGGCGTCGAAAGCCCAGGCCCAGTCGGCCTGCAGGGCCCCGGCGAGCTGTTCGCGCATGGTCTCGCGCACGGCGTGAATGCGCTGCGGGTCCACCACGTCGAGCTGCTCGGCGATGTAGGTTTCGCTCGGCAGGGTGAGCACCAGTTCCTTGAACGCAGCGTCCAGCGTGGGGTGACGCAACACGTCGCGCATGGCGTTCAGGTAGGCGGCATCCAGCGGCTCGTTCGTGACAGGACCGTCGGCGCGGATGGCCGCCAGCGCGAGACGCAAGGCCAGTCGCTGGCCGGCTTCCCAGCGGTTGAAGGCATCGGTGTCGTGCGCCAGCAGGCTCAGCAGTTGGGTGTCGGTGTAGTCGGCGTCCAGCACCACCGGGGCCGAGAAGCCTCGCAGGATGGAGGGCACCGGTTCGGCGTCGAGATTGACGAAGGTGAAGCTTTCGCTGGCCTGTGTCAGCACGAAGGTGCGCGTGCCGTTCTCCGCCTGGTTCCAGTGCGCCAGCTGCAGCGGCAGCTCGGTGCCGCTGGCATCCAGCAGACCGATGGCGACCGGAATCACGAACGGCTCTTTCACCGACTGCCCCGGTGTGGGCGCACAGCTCTGCGTGAACGTGAGCGTGTAGCTGCGGGCCGCGGCGTCGTACACACCACGCGCACGCACCACGGGCGTGCCGGCCTGGCTGTACCAGCGCTTGAACTGCGGCAGGAGGCGGGCGAGGTCGCTGTCGGGGTTGGCGTCGGCGATGGCCTGGGCGAAATGATCGCAAGTGACGGCCTGGCCGTCGTGGCGCTGAAAGTACAGGTCCATGCCGAGACGGAAACCCTCACGCCCCACCAGGGTCTGCATCATGCGCACGACCTCGGCGCCTTTTTCGTAGATCGTGACGGTGTAGAAATTGTTGATTTCCACATAGCTGTCGGGCCGCACGGGATGGGCCATCGGGCCGGCGTCTTCGGGGAACTGCATGGTGCGCAGCACGCGCACGTCCTCGATGCGTTTGACCGCGCGTGCCGAGGGCTCGGCGCACAGGTCCATGCTGAACTCCTGGTCGCGGAAGACGGTCAGGCCTTCCTTGAGAGAGAGCTGGAACCAGTCGCGGCAGGTGATGCGGTTGCCGGTCCAGTTGTGGAAATACTCGTGGCCCACGACCGATTCGATGTTGGCGAAATCGGTGTCGGTCGCGGTGGCGCTGTTGGCGAGAACGTACTTCGTGTTGAAGATGTTCAGGCCCTTGTTTTCCATGGCGCCCATGTTGAAGTCGCTGGTGGCGACGATCATGAAACGTTCCAGATCGAGCGGCAGACCGAAGCGGGCCTCGTCCCAGATCACGCTGTTGATCAGCGAGTTCATCGCGTGCTCGGTCTTGTCCATGTCGCCGGGGCGCACGAAGACCTGCAGCAGGTGCTGGTTGCCGCTGCGCGAGGTGATGCGCTGCTCGCGCGCCACCAGCTGGCCGGCCACGAGCGCGAACAGGTAGCAGGGCTTCTTGTGCGGATCGACCCACTTGGCGAAGTGGCGGCCATCGGGCAGAGATCCTTCTTCCACCAGGTTGCCGTTGGACAGCAGCACCGGGTACTTGGCCTTGTCGGCGCGCAGCGTCACGGTGTAGCTCGCCATCACGTCGGAGCGGTCGAGGAAGTAGGTGATGCGGCGGAAGCCCTCGGCCTCGCACTGCGTGAAGAAGGTGTCCTGGCTCACGTACAGGCCCATGAGCTGGGTGTTCTTCTCGGGCGCGCAGGTGGTGAAGATCTCCAGATCGAAGGGCTCGGTGCCTTCGGGCAGGTTTTCCAGCACCAGGGTCTGGCCGTCCATCTTGAACGAGCAGCCGCCACCGTTGAGCATCACGCGGGCCAGATTGAGGTCTTCACCGTCCAGGCGCAGCGCCTGCGCGGGCACGTCGGGGTTGCGGCGCAAGCGCATCTTGTTGAGCACGCGCGTCTTGAGCGGGTCGAGGTCGAAACTGAGATCGACGGTATCGATCCAGAAAGCCGGCGGCGCGTAGTCTTCTCGGCGGACCACCGTGGTTGGGCCATTGGCCTCACGCAGAAGGTTCATAGCTTCTCCAGGAAACGGGATGTGATCAGGGCATGAAAATCGGGAACCCGGGCGAGCACGTGCGGCCCACCGAGTTCGTCGGCTGGGTGCGAGCTGCAGATGGCGACGGCGCGCATGCCGGCGCGCCGAGCGGCCTCGATGCCCAGCGGAGCGTCTTCGAACACGATGCAGTGTTCGGGCGACACGCCGAGGCGGCGTGCCACCTCCAGAAAAATGGCGGGTTCGGGTTTGCCCGGCAGGCCCTCGTCGCCGCCCACCGTGGGCAGCGTCTGTCCCAGCGCCAGGTGCTGGTACGCGAACGCCTGGTTGTGGCGGTCGCCCGCCGTGCCCACGCCGACCGCCAGGCCACGTTGTTGCGCGGCCCCGAGGAAGGTCTTGAAGCCTGCGACCTCGCTGAAAACGGGGGCAAACAGCTCGCGGTAGACGGCTTCCTTTTCATCGACGTGGGCCTGGGCCTGTTCGTGCGAGATGTCGCCGAACAGCGCCTGCATGCACTCGACGCCGGTGCGACCGGTGGTGCGGCGCATCAGGTCGGCCACATCAATCTCCAGGCCACGTCGTCGCGTGAACTCGACCCAGCTGCGCTGGTGCGACGGCATGGAATCGATCATGGTGCCGTCCATGTCGAAGATCAGGGCCTGGACCATTTACACGCCTTGCTTCAGCGAGGCTTCGATGAAGGCGTCGAGGTCGCCGTCCAGCACCTTCTGCGTGGCCGAGATCTCGACGTTGGTGCGCAGGTCCTTGATGCGGCTGTTGTCCAGCACGTAGCTGCGGATCTGATGACCCCAACCCACATCGGTCTTGGTGTCTTCGAGCTTCTGCTGCTCTTCCTGCTGCTTGCGCAGCTCGTGGTCGTACAGGCGCGAACGCAGTCGTTTCCACGCCACGTCGCGGTTGCTGTGCTGGCTGCGACCGTCCTGGCACTGCACCACGATGCCGGTGGGGATGTGCGTCAGGCGCACGGCCGAGTCGGTCTTGTTGATGTGCTGGCCACCCGCGCCCGATGCGCGGAAGGTGTCGGTGCGCACGTCGGCCGGGTTGATGTTGATCTCGATCGAGTCGTCGATTTCGGGGTACACGAACACCGACGCAAACGAGGTGTGGCGCCCACCCGAGCTGTCGAACGGGCTCTTGCGCACCAGGCGGTGCACGCCGGTTTCGGTGCGCAACAGACCAAAGGCGTAGTCGCCCTCGATCTTGATCGTGGCGCCCTTGATGCCGGCGGTGTCGCCCGCGGTCTCGTCTTCGATCGTGGTCGTGAAGCCCTTGCGCTCGCAGTACTTCAGGTACTGGCGCAGCAGCATGCTGGCCCAGTCGCAGGCCTCGGTGCCGCCGGCGCCGGCCTGGATGTCCAGGAAGCAGTTCAGCGGATCGGCCGGGTTGTTGAACATGCGGCGGAATTCGAGCTTCTCCACCTCGACCGCGACCTTGGCGGCCTCGCCTTCGATGGTGATCAGCCCGGCGTCGTCGCCGTCTTCGCTCGACATCTCGAACAGTTCGCTGTTGTCCGAAAGCTCACCGGTGAGGCGGTCGAGCACCAGCACCACGTCTTCGAGCGATTTCTTTTCTCGCCCCAGGTCCTGGGCGCGCTTGGGGTCGTTCCAGACCGTCGGGTCTTCCAGCGCGGACTCGACTTCCTTCAGTTTCGATGCTTTGGCATCGTAGTCAAAGATACCTCCGTAACTCGACCACGCGGGTGGTCAGGTCGGCGAGTTGGCTACGGATGGTGTTGACGCGTTCTGCTTCCATGATGGGACCTTGATTCGATTTGGGGGGAGGGCACGCCCTTGGACACCGTGGTGGCCATGGGTGGGTAAACCGCGATTTTCTCACGCGAACGGTGAGAAGCGGCCGGTGCCCGCCGATCCCGCCGGGAGGACGCGTGTTCAGAAGCGCAAAGCGGTGCCCAGCATGATGCCGGCGGTGCCCAGCAGTTGCAGCTCCACACTGACCGCTGGCGTCAACCGGTACCCCAGGGCGGGGATCAATCCCGGGGAAAAACCGTGGTTGTTGGCCGGGACTTTGCCCTCGTAGCGATCCACATAGCCGAACAGCACGCCCGCGCTGACCGAACCGTACAGCTTGGGCAGGCTCGGCACGAACGCGTTCCAGGTTTTCCCCAGATAGACATAGCCCGAAGGTTGACCGAAGGAGTTGCGGAACAGGCTGAAGCCGCAGAACCGGTCGTCGGGCAGCCGCTGCGTGAAACCCAGCGCGTACACGGGCTTGTGTTCGTCAGACAGCGTCCAGTGCCGGGTGAAGGGCGAGATGAACAGCTCGTGGTGCCGGTCCTTGGCGTCTGGCGGGTTCCAGCCCGGGCACGGCGCGTAGTCCTGGGCGCCTGCGCGGGCGGCGAGCATGGAAACCAGGAGAAAAGCGAAAAAGGCTCGCATGCAGTGCCAAGGAGGGGGTGAGGGGTGCTGCAAAATTGTGCCATTGATGCTTTGACTGACCCCATGACCGTTTTCAGCGCCTCCGTGTCGCCCGCCCAGCGACGCATTCACCTGGCCCTGTGGGTCCTTGGACTGGTTCTTCTGCTCCCGGCTTGTGCCGGGGTGGACACCTGGCAGCGCGAAAAGATCTACCGTCCCACCGCGCTGCAGAACGACGCCGAGAAGCAGGTCCTTCAGGCGGCGAATCCCGACGTCAGCGTGTTGCGCGTCCCTTCCGGCTCGTCCGGGGAGTGGGTGGAGGTGCTGCAGGTGCCCGCCCTCGGCAGCCCGTCGCGGGACATCCGGGTGTTGTACCTGCACGGCACCTTTCGCCATGCGTACCAGAACCTGCCCAAGACCCTGCCCATGCGGCGCGCGGGAATGGCTGTGTGGCTGCCCGACTACCGGGGCTGGGGCGGCTCCAGCCCGCGCTTGCCCGATGAGCCGGGCATCCACGACGACGCGTGGGTGGTGTGGCAGTTCCTGCAAGCTCAAGGGCCGCGGGACCCTTCGGTGCGTTGGGTGATTTACGGACACTCCATGGGCACGGCCGTCGCCACCCGGCTGGCGGCGCGCCTGAAGGGAACGAACGGCTATTGCGCCCTGGTGCTGGAGAGCGGATTCACCAGCTTCTCCGACCTGGCGCAGGCCAGCGTGGGCTGGGTGGGGCGCGCGCTGGTGGGCATGGGCTCGCAGCGCATGGCGGCCAGCGAGGACATCACCGGGGTCCACGGGCCGGTTTGGTTCCTGCACGGATCGCAGGACACCACGGTGCCGATGGCGCAGGGGCGGCGCCTGTACGACATGGCACCACCGCCGAAGTTCTGGCGGGACTGGCCGCTGGGCCACAGCAACCTGCACACCGACACCACCGGCTCTTACGATCAGGCCTGGCGAGACATCGCTACGAGCTGCTTGTGACCCACCCCTGCGCCGCCTGCAGCGTCACCCCCTCAAGGAGGTGATGCGCGCGGCCCGGCGGAGCCGGTTCCACCGCATCCTGGGTCGGGCAGCCGCTCAAGCTGTGTCGGCGAGGAAGCCTTCGATCAGTTGGGCCAGCCGCTCCGGCTGGTCGTGGTGCAGCATGTGAGCCGCGTCTTCGATCACGGCGTTGTGCAGGTTCGGCACGGCCTTCAGGCGCTCGTGGTACTGCTCCAGCGTGAAGCGGCCCTTCCACCACTGTGAGAGGCTGTCATCGCTGGCGGTGACACTGAGCACCGGCGCCGCGATGCGCTCGTAGATGGCCAGTGTCTCGGGCAGCTGGTAGAGATGGGCGTTCACCACCTTGTGTGCCGCGTCGCCGAGGATCGCCCATCGGCCCTCTGCGTCGGGTGCGGCCCACTGGCGCGCCAGCCAGCCGGCCTTGTCGGCGCCCAGGCGGGGGTTGGTCTTCATCAGGCGACGCGCCACGCCCTCGACCGAGTCGTAGGTCTTGAGGTCCATCTCGCCGCGGCGCAGGGCCTTGAGCTCGTCCAGCCACTGCGCGTATCGCCCGGGCGCCTGCGCGGGTCGCGTTTCGGGCATGCCGAAGCCTTCGAGGTTGACCAGGCGTCGGATGCGCTCGGGCCGCACGCCCGCGTACATCATGGCCACGTTGCCACCCATGCTGTGGCCCACCAGGTTCACCGCCGCGCCGGGCGCGAAGTGGTCGAGCAGGGCGTCGAGGTCGGCCAGGTAGTCGGCGAACCAGTAGTTGTCGGGTTCAGGCCCGGACCCTTTCGTCAGCCCATACCCCCGCCAGTCGGGCGCGATGATCCATTGGTCATCGGTCAGCGCGTCCACCATGAACTGCCAGGACGCAGCCACGTCCATCCAGCCGTGCACGAGCACCAGTGGTGCCTGACCGGCTTGGGGTTCACCCCACTGTCGCACGTGGTACTCGAGGTGGCGGATGGGCACAAACGTGCTGCGCGAGGCTTTGAGTGCTTGGTACATTCGATTCATCATAAAGACGAGCAGGAGACACCGCATGCCCCAGCGTCAAGGCCGTGACACCCCCGCGTCCGCCGTGGACCATTACGACCAGCTGCACCGCCGCTTTGGCTGGCAGGTGCCCAGGCACTTCAACATGGCCGAGGTCTGCTCGCGCCGCTGGGCAACCGATCCCGAGGTCGCGGCCCGCACCGCCGTGATCGCCTGTGCCGCCGACCGCCCCGACCAGCGCCACAGCTACGCCGAACTGCAGCAGCAAGCCAACCGCCTGTCCAACGCGCTCTCCGCGCTCGGCGTGCGGCGCGGCGACCGCGTGGCCATCGTGATGCCGCAGCGTTTCGAGACCGCCGTGGCCTACATGGCGGTGCTGCAGATGGGCGCGGTCGGTGTGCCGCTCTCGCAACTCTTCGGCCCCGAGGCGCTGGAGTTCCGCCTGCGCGACAGCGAAGCCCTGGTGGCGATCTGCGACGCGAGCACGCTGGCGGCCGTGCAGTCCGTGAGCGCGCAATGTCCTCAACTGCACAGCGTGATCGCGGTGGATGCGCCAGAGAGCAGCGTGCTGCACTGGGCGCCGGTGCTGGCGCAGGAGCCGGCCGCGTTCGACGCGGTGAACACACTGGCCGACGAGGCGGCGGTGCTGATCTACACCAGCGGCACCACCGGCAACCCCAAGGGCGCGCTGATTCCCCATCGCGCGCTGATCGGCAACCTCACCGGTTTCGTGTGCAGCCAGAACTGGTTCGGCTTCGACCCTTGGGACGCGTCGGTGCCGAGCGAGGCGGTGTTCTGGTCGCCGGCCGACTGGGCCTGGACCGGTGGCCTGATGGACGCGCTGCTGCCCACGCTTTACTTCGGCCGCACCATCGTCGGCTTCAACGGCCGCTTCACCCCGCAGACCGCGTTCGAGCTGATGCAGCGCCACGGCGTGACCCACACCTTCCTGTTCCCGACCGCGCTCAAGGCCATGATGAAAGCCTTCCCCGAGCCGCGCCAGCAATACCGGCTGAACCTGCAGGCCATCATGAGCGCGGGCGAGGCCGTGGGCGACGCGGTGTTCGCCTACTGCCGCGAGCAACTGGGCGTGACGGTCAACGAGATGTTCGGCCAGACCGAGATCAACTACATCGTGGGCAACTGCGCGCGGCTCTACCCCGCGCGAGCGGGTTCCATGGGCAAGGGCTATCCGGGCCATCGCGTGGCGGTGATCGACGACGACGGCAACGAGTGCCCCGTCGGCGTGCCAGGCGATGTCGCGGTGCACCGGCTCGACGTGCACGGCGACCCCGACCCGATCTTCTTCCTCGGCTACTGGAAAAACGAGGCCTCGACCCGCGCCAAGTTCACCGGCGACATGGCCGACAGCTGGTGCCGCACCGGCGACCTCGCCACCCGCGACGCCGACGGCTACCTCTGGTACCAGGGCCGCAGCGACGACGTGTTCAAGGCCGCGGGCTACCGCATCGGCCCGAGCGAGATCGAGAACTGCCTGGTCAAGCACCCGGCGGTCGCCAACGCGGCCGTGGTGCCCAAGCCCGACGCCGAGCGTGGCGCGGTGGTCAAGGCCTATGTGGTGCTGGCCCAGGAGTACCTCGCGGCGCCGGGAAGGCGTGTGGGCGACGCGGATTTCGAAGCACGGCTGGTGAAGGAGTTGCAGGCGCATGTGAAGGGCAAACTCGCGCCGTATGAATACCCCAAGGACATCGAGTTCGTCGAATCGCTGCCGATGACCACCACCGGCAAGGTGCAACGCCGCGTGTTGCGGCTGCAGGAAGAGTCGAGGGCGCGACCGAGCGCCTGATGCGCTGCGGGGGTTTTCACTTCCCTTCGCTGATGCGAAGTTCCAGCTGTCGGCCTCCGGCCTTGCCTTCGGTGGTGAGGCGGGTGACGTCGGCGCCGCGCGCGAGCAGGTAGTCGCGCACGCTCAGGGCGCGGTCCTGCGCGAGCAGGCGGTTGGCCGCGTCGCTGCGGCCTTCGTCGCCGTTGCCCACGATGTGCACGCGAAACGTGGGCCGGCTTTCGAGCCGTTTGCCGAGCTCGTTGAGCTGGCGTGCCAGACCAGGCTTGACCGCCGAACGGCCTTTGTCGAAGGCCGATGCGGCGGGCAGAACCATGGACGAGGGCGGGGCGGAGGCGCGTGGCGCGGCCGGTGCGCCGCTGCCACGCGGCGGGGTCGAACAGGCCGCCAGTGCCAGGAGCAACAAGGGCGGAATGGCGCGGAGGGCGGGCGACAAGCGGGGCATACCTGGACTCCTGGTGGGGGCGCCGCCGGTGGCGACAGGGCCGGCGCGGGCACGGCCCTAAACTTATAGATCGGTTTTTCCTCCGATTGTCCTTTCATACGCATTTGCACACCCCTCCATGAACTCTGTTGCACTCGGCGCCAGCGGCCTGCAAGTCACCCCCATCTGCCTGGGCACCATGACCTTCGGTGAACAGGTCAACGAAGCCAGCGCCCACACCATCCTCGACCGTTCGCTGGAACGCGGGGTCAACTTCATCGACGCCGCCGAGATGTACTCGGTGCCGGCCAAGGCCGAGACCTGCGGCGCCACCGAAACCATCATTGGCAACTGGTTCGCGAAACACCCCGGCGCGCGCGAGAAGCTGGTGGTGGCGACCAAGGTCGCCGGTCCCGCGCGCGGCATGCCCTGGATGCGCCCCGAGGTCAGCAAGGCCGGCATCATCGAAGCCTGCGAAGGCAGCCTCAGGCGCCTGCAGACCGATGTGATCGACCTGTACCAGATCCACTGGCCCGCGCGCAACGTGCCGGTCTTTGGTGCGGTCTATTTCGACCCCGCCAAGGACAAGCCCATGCCCTCGGTGCTGGAACAGCTGGAAGCGCTGTCCGGGCTGGTCCAGGCCGGCAAGGTGCGCGCCGTCGGCCTCTCGAACGAATCGCCCTACGGCGTGCACGAGTTCGTGCGCCTGGCCGAACAGCACGGCCTGCCTCGCGTGGCGACGGTGCAGAACCCTTACTGCCTGATCAACCGGACCTACGAGAACGGGCTGGACGAAACCTGCCACCGCCTGGGCGTTTCGCTGCTCGCCTACTCGCCGCTGGGCTTCGGCCTGCTGAGCGGCAAGTACGACGAGACGGGTCTGGTCGGCGACCACGGCCGCATGGCGATCTACGACAGCATGAAGGCCCAGCGCTGGGGCCGGCCCGAGGCGCTGGCCGCGGCGAAGCGCTACAACACGCTGGCGCGCGACCACGGCATGACGCCCTCACAACTGGCGCTGGCCTTCTGCTACCGCAACCCCAAGGTCGCCAGCACCATCATCGGCGTGACCTCGCTGGCGCAGCTGGATGAATGCCTGGATGCGTGGGACACCCAGCTCTCCCCCGAACTGCTCAAGGCCATCGACGCCATCCGCTGGGAACTGCGCGACCCCGCGCAGTGAGGGCGCCACCCCCGTCGCGCTGCGCGCGACCCCCTCCAGGGGGCGATGCGCGTGGCCCGACGGAGCCGGTTCCACCGCATCCTGAGTCAGACACTGTCCTCGTTGCATCTGTTCATGGCGAAAAAAACGCACATCTCCGAGACGCCTGCCACCGCCTGGCTCAAGGCGCATGGCGTGGCTTTCACCGAGCATCCCTACGAATATTTGGAGCATGGGGGCGCCCAGCACAGCGCGGCCGTGTTGGGCTTTGACCCCTTCGCCGTGATCAAGACCCTGATCATGCAGGACGAGGCGGCCAAGCCGCTGGCCATCCTCATGCACGGCAACCGCACGGTGTCCACCAAGAATCTCGCGCGGCAGATCGGCGCCAAATCGGTCGAGCCCTGCAAGCCCGAGGTGGCCAACCGCCACAGCGGCTACCTGGTGGGTGGCACCTCGCCGTTCGGGCTGAAGCGCGAGATGCCGGTGTACGTGGAGTCCACGGTGCTGGCGCTGCCGAAGATTTGGATCAACGGTGGACGCCGCGGTTTTCTCGTCGGCATCGATCCGGCGGTGCTGGCCGCCCCGCTGGGGGCGAAGCCGGTGCAGTGCGCGCTGGCAGAATAAGTGCCAGTGTCGCGCCGCGTGCGCGGCCTCAGAACCACAACGAGGGCATCGCCTTGGCATTCATCACCCCCATTCTCGCCACCGTCCTGGCCTACCTGATCGGCTCGCTCTCGTTCGCGGTGCTGGTCAGCAAGCTCATGGGCCTGAACGACCCGCGCACCTACGGCAGCAAAAACCCCGGCGCCACCAACGTGCTGCGCTCGGGCAGCAAGAAGGCGGCCATCCTCACGCTGCTGCTCGACGCCCTCAAAGGCTGGGTGCCCGTGGTGGCGGTGAAGTGGTGGGGGGAGTCCTGGGGCCTGGGCGACGGCACGGTGGCGCTGGTCGGGCTGGCCGCGTTTCTCGGTCACCTCTGGCCGGTCTTCTTCCGCTTCCAGGGCGGCAAGGGCGTGGCCACGGCGGCGGGCGTGATCATCGGCTTCGAGCCCTGGCTCGGGCTGGCCGTGTTGCTGACCTGGGTGATCGTGGCCTACGCGTTCCGTTATTCGTCGCTGGCGTCCATCGTCACGGCGGTGTTTGCGCCGGTCTTCTTTCTGTTTGGCAACCACGTGGCCTGGCGCGCGCCTGGCATGCTGGTGCTGAGTCTGGCGGTCATGGGCCTGCTGCTGGTGTGGCGCCACGCCGAGAACATCAACCGCCTGGTGGCGGGCAAAGAGAGCAAGCTGGGAGCGAAAAAACCATGAACCAAGAAATCCACCGCATCGGCATGGCCTCACGCTACAGCGAGGCCGCCGTGTTCAACGGCGTGGTGTACCTCGCCGGCATGGTGCCCGAGCGCGGCGACACGGACATCGCCGGTCAGACGGCCGATGTGCTGGCGCAGGTCGAGCAGCGGCTCAGGGAAGCGGGCAGCGACAAGTCGCGCATCCTGCGCGCGCAGATCTATCTGACGGACATCCGGGAGATCGGTTTGATGAATGCCGTGTGGGACGCGTGGGTGGTGCCGGGCACCGCACCACCCAGGGCCACGATGCAGGCCGCGCTGGCCGACCCGGCCTGGAAGATCGAGATCGTCGTCACCGCCGCGCAGGCGAACTGACGGCAGCTTCCGGTGCGAATCTCCCCACCCAGGAGGCGGTGGAACCGCCCTTCGACAAGCTCAGGACGGGCCGCTCGCATCGCCCCCTTAAGGGGGTGACGCGCGCAGCGCGGCGCAGGGGTGGGCAGTTTCAGAACCGCTTCTCCAGCGTCAGCTGGTCGTTCGTCTTCTGCATCTGGAAGCGGTTGAGGAAGCTGTTGCCCAACAGCACAAAGGGCATGGGCTGGGGCGACACCACGGCTTCCACGTCGTAGGCCACCACGTCACCGACGCGCACCGAATCCAGGCGGATCAGGTAACCCGTGGAGGTGCCGTTGGCGGTGTTCATGCGGACCTTCTGGCCGTGTTCGTACTTCAGGTTGATGCGTCTGGCATCGGCTGCACCGAGAGCGACCGTGGTGGCGCCCGTGTCGAGCAGGAACTGGACCGCCTTGCCGTTGATCTGCCCTTGCGGCACGAAGTGGCCACTGGGATCGGCGGTCAGCACGATGCGCTGCCCACCGCCACCAGAGCGCGCTTTGCCCACGCTCACCGGCGCGCCGCCCACCTGCAGCGTCTGGCGCTTGCCGTCCGTTTCAACGGTGGCGGTGTCACCCTCCACCGACAACAGCTTCACACCGCCCACGGCCTGCCCGATGGACAGGAACTTGGGGGGCGCGCCATCGACGATGAGCAATGCCTTGCCTCCCGCCACACCCGAGAGCGCGACCTGGGGCCCGGTCTGCGCATGGGCGGCCAGACCGGCTGTCGTCAGACACAGGATCAGCGACAAGGTCGGCCAGCGGATTGGTTTCAAGGGGTCTCCCCGTGTGTCGGATGGGACGGTCAGCGACCGCCGACGACCGTGGTGTAGTCACCGGCGTACCGCTTTTCCATGAACTGGCGCATCTTGAGCGCCGCGTTCTTGCAGTTGTTGGCGTTGACGGCGGGGTCGCTGTTGATGCTCATCTCGATGGGGCTGCTCAAGGCGCGGTCGAACTGGGCCAGGGCGTCGACCCGTTCTGTCGCGGTCAGGTACTTTTCCATCAGGCGCTCGCTGGCCGCGATGGCGGCAGCGCGTTCGCTGCGCCAGCCGTCGAGCAGGCTCTGCATCACCGGCACCTGTTCGGGCGCGTGTTTCTGGCAATGTTCGATGCGCTTGCGCAGCCCCGATTGCAGCCCGGTGATGTGGACGGCGGCGTCGAGGCGGCGCTTGTCGTGTGGGTTCTTGACGCGCTGATCCAGGGGCAGCGACAGGTTGACGTGAGGGCCGTCGTTCGCCGCAGCGGGGTGCAGCGCTTGGGTGCTGGGGCCACAGGCGCGGTCCTGGAGCACCAGGGTGCCGTCGGCGCCTTTGCATTTGAAGACCGCAGCATGGGCCGCGCCGGTCACCGCGACGGCCCCGACGGCGATCACCAGCCAGCGGCGCATGAAGAAACGCGATCGCATGGAAACGGCGCGCAGGGTCAGTCGCGGAAGTTGTTGAAGCTCAAAGGCAGGTCTTTCAGCTCGCTCTTGATCAGGGCCATGGCGGCCTGCAGATCGTCGCGTTTGCCGCCGGTCACGCGCACCGCGTCGCCCTGGATGGCGCCTTGCACCTTGAGCTTGCTGCCCTTGAGCACCTGCTGGATCTTTTTGCCATCTTCGGTGCTGACGCCGTTTTTCACCTTGACCACCTGCTTGACCTTGTCGCCGCCGATTTTCTCGACCTTGCCGGCGTCGAGGAAACGCACGTCCACGCCGCGCTTGACGAGTTTGCCCAGCAACACGTCGTTGACCTGGGTGAGCTGGAAATCGGCGTCACCGAACAGGGTGATTTCTTTTTCCTTGTCTTTGAGTTCGATGGCGGCGCTGGTGCCTTTGAAATCGAAGCGCGTGCCGATTTCGCGCGCCACCTGCTCGACGGCGTTTTTCACTTCCACGAGATCGGCTTCCAGAACGGTGTCAAAAGAGGGCATGGTGCGGGCTCCACAGAGCGTGAATGAGACAATCGACAGATGTTAGTCGAGAACAACGTGGCGCTACAGGCGCTCAACACCTTTGGCATTGCCGCGCGCGCACAACGTTTCGCGCGGCTGCGCTCTGAAGCCGATCTGGCCGATCTCATGGCCAATGCCGAGTGGAGCGTGCCGTCGCCCACGGCGCCGGTGTTCGTGCTGGGGGGCGGCAGCAACCTGGTGATCACCGGCGACATCAAGGCGCTGGTGCTGAAGGTGGACATTCCCGGCAAACGCCTGTTGGAAGAAACGCCCAAGGGCTGGCTGGTGGAGGCGGGCGCGGGCGAAAACTGGCACGATTTCGTGGCCTGGACGCTGGCGCAGGGCTGGCCGGGGCTGGAAAACATGGCGCTGATTCCCGGCTCGGTGGGCGCCTCGCCGGTGCAGAACATCGGGGCTTATGGGGTGGAATTGCAGGACCGTTTCCATTCGCTGGACGCCATCGACCTGCACACCGGGAAAGGCTTCACGCTGGACGCCGCGCAGTGCGGCTTTGGCTACCGCGACTCGGTGTTCAAGCACACGCCGTCGGACCAGCGCAGCTTCGGGCTGGCAGGCCGCGCGCTGATCACCCGCGTGCGCTTCTTGCTGCCCAAGCCCTGGAAGCCGGTGCTGGGTTACCTGGACCTGGAGCGCAAGATGGCCGAGACCGGCATCCACTCGCCCGATGCGCAGCAGATCTTTGACTGGGTGGTGGCGATCCGCCGCGCCAAGCTGCCCGACCCGGCGGTCATCGGCAATGCCGGCAGCTTCTTCAAGAACCCGACCGTGACGCCCGATCAGTGCGCCGACATCATCGCGCGCGAACCGAAGGTGGTGCATTACCCGATGGCCGACGGCAGCATCAAGCTGGCCGCGGGTTGGCTGATCGACGCCTGCGGATGGAAGGGCAAAAGCGTGGGCAACGCCGCTGTGTACGAGAAGCAGGCGCTGGTGCTGGTGAACCGCGGCGGGCCCGCCCACCCCTGCACGGGGGGAGAGGTGATGACGCTCGCCAAGGCCATCCAGACCAGCGTGTACGAGCGCTTTGGCATCCGACTGGAGCCTGAGCCTGTGGTGGTCTGAGGCAACACTGTCCCCTTCTTCGGACATGAAAAAGCCGCTCCAAGGAGCGGCTTTTTTGTGGGAGACCCGCGAGAGGCTTACTCCCCTTTGTCGCCTTCCAGCCGCAGCATCTGGGCGCCTTCGCCCAGCGACAGCAGGCCGCTCTTGGCGTAGATGCCGAGCTTGGCGCGCGTGTCCACGATGTCGAGGTTGCGCATGGTCAGCTGGCCGATGCGGTCCAGCGGCGTGAACGGCGCGTCTTCCACCTTCTCCATTGACAGGCGCTCGGGCGCATACGTCAGGTTCGGGCTCTCGGTGTTCATGATCGAGTAGTCGTTGCCGCGGCGCAGTTCGACGGTGACCTCGCCGGTGATGGCGCGCGCCACCCAGCGCTGGGCGGTCTCGCGCAGCATGATGGACTGCGGGTCGAACCAGCGGCCCTGGTAGAGCAGACGGCCGAGTTTGAGGCCGTTGATGCGGTACTGCTCGATCGTGTCTTCGTTGTGGATGCCGGTCACCAGGCGCTCGTAGGCGATGTGCAGCAGGGCCAGGCCCGGGGCTTCGTAGATGCCGCGGCTCTTGGCTTCGATGATGCGGTTCTCGATCTGGTCACTCATGCCCAGGCCGTGGCGACCGCCGATGCGGTTGGCTTCCAGGATCAGGTCCACCGGGCTGTCAAAGGTCTTGCCATTCAGGGCGACCGGCTGGCCTTCTTCGAAGCGCACCGTCACGGTTTCGCGCTTGACCTCGACCTCGTCTTTCCAGAACGCCACGCCCATGATGGGGTTGACGATGGTGATGCCGCTGTTCAAGTGCTCCAGGTCTTTCGCTTCGTGCGTGGCGCCCAGCATGTTGCTGTCGGTGGAGTAGGCCTTTTCGGCGCTCATCTTGTAGCCAAAGCCGTTGGCCGTCATGAACGCGCTCATCTCAGCCCGACCGCCCAGCTCGTCGATGAACAGCTGGTCGAGCCAGGGCTTGTAGATCTTCAGGCTGGGGTTGGTTAGCAGACCGTAGCGGTAGAAGCGCTCGATGTCGTTGCCCTTGTAGGTGCTGCCGTCGCCCCAGATGTGGACGTCGTCTTCCTTCATCGCGGCCACCAGCATGGTGCCGGTCACGGCACGACCCAGCGGCGTGGTGTTGAAGTAGGTCACGCCCGCGGTGCTGATGTGGAAAGCGCCGCACTGCAGCGCGGCAATGCCTTCGTGCGCCAGCTGGGTGCGGCAGTCGATCAGGCGTGCCTGCTCGGCGCCGTACTGCATGGCCTTGCGTGGGATTTCGTCGTAGTCCGGCTCGTCGGGCTGGCCGAGGTTGGCGGTGTAGGCGTAGGGGATCGCGCCCTTCTGCTTCATCCACAGCAGGGCGGCGGAGGTGTCCAGGCCGCCGGAAAAGGCAATGCCGACTTTCTGCTGGGTGGGCAGGTTCTGAAGAATGGTGGCCATGTTGTGGGTAACCGTGGATTTAGCCGAAATGGCAGATGTAGTGGTAGGGCTCGGTCACGCGGATGTCGAAACTGCTGTTGCCGGGGATGCTGAACTTCTCGCCCGGGCCGGACTTGATCCAGGCGTCCGTGCCGGCCAGCTTGTATTCACAGCCGCCGGCCACGCACTCCATGATCTCGGGCGCACCGGTGTTGAAGGTGAGCGTGGCGGGCAGCACCACACCGACCGACTTCTTGGTGCCGTCGGGGTACGTGATGCCGTGGCTGACGCATTTGCCGTCGAAATAAACGCTGGCCTGGGTGTTGACGGCGACGCCGTCGATGCGGGAGGTGGTCATGGTGCGGTCGAGGAAGGGGATGCCCCGGTGGGGCGCTGGCAAATTCTCTATTTTAGGCCGCGGCTGTGACGGGTCTCATGGCGGGAGGTTGGTCCAGTAGATCCCGGACAGCGAGGAAATATAAAGACGGTCACCCCTGATGGCTAGTGCATTTACGCTGCTTAGACCAGCGGGTAGTGCCCCAAAAAACACGCCGGCGTTGTAGCAGGTTCCCAAAACGGTGGTCACATCCCCAGTTGGGGTAATGCGCCTGACCGTATAGGAATTGAGATCCGACATATAAACATCGCCTGTCGGCCTGTGCACGGTGATCGCATATGGATTGTCGAATTTCGCACTCATCCCCGACCCATCAGCACAACCACGGGTTGCCTGTCCCGCAAGTGTCGTCACCAAGCCGCTTGGTGAAATTTTTCGCACTCTATGGTTGAACTGGTCCGTCACATACAGATGATCGCTTGCGTCAATAGCCAACTGCCCCGGACTATTGAACCGGGCTGTTGTGCCTTGACCATCTACAAACCCGGATGCTGCAGCAGATGCACCGCCGGCAAATGTGCTTACAACTCCAGTAGGAGATATTTTGCGAATGGCATGATTGTGATATTCACTGACGTAGAGATTTCCAAAGCTGTCTTTGACTATTCCTCGAATTCGATTGAATCGGGCGGATTGAGGCTGGCCATTTGCGTTTCCAGCTTCTGTCATGCTGCCGGCGATTGTTGTAACCAATCCGTGTGGTGATACTTGTCGAACAGTTCTATAGTCACCTATGTGCATGACTCCAGTTGAGTCAATTGTCATAGACGTCAATGCGCCAAATTGAGCTTCGCTTCCCACACCATCCTTGTATCCGCTGTTCTGTATGTTTCCTGCAAAGCTTGAGACGACTCCGCTCGGTGAAACAACGCGAATTTCAGATGGAACGGTTGCATCACCGCCATACCAGTTGAAGTACCGGTCGACCAAGTACAGGTTTCCTGAGGAGTCAAAATTCATTCCCGCCAGGTTGCCGAAACGTGCGCTTTCCCCTTGTGCATTGACATATCCCGGTGAATTCGCTCTTCCAGCAAAAGAAGCCAGCGCTCTGTTGTAATTGCCAATGGAGCTCTTGACGTAGTAACCGATTCCCTCGTACTGATACACCGCCCCCAGGTTGGCAATGATCGAATCCCGTTCAGCGGCGCTGGCAGTGTAGAAGTGGAATCCCCGCTGCAGGTTGTAGAAGCGGAAGAGCGGTATCGTGCCGGTCAGTGCGGTTTTGCTCGCGTAATAGGCGGGGCCTTCGAGCTGAAAGTTTGGCTGTGTGGCGACGATGCTGTTTTTCTCGGCTTCGCTGATGGTGAAGAAGTGGGTGCCTGTGGAAACGTTGTAGAAGCGGTAGACCGGTGAAAGCCCAGTGTCGGTGCTGCTCCAGGCCGAGAATACCGCGCCCTCGTAGCGGAATTGCGGCAGGGTGTTGAGGGTGCGGTCGCGCTCGGTGAGGTCGCGGGTAAACAGGTGCGCACCGGTCTGGATGTTGTAGAAGCGGTAGAGAGGGGCGCTCGGCGCGGTGATGGCTTTTGGGCTGATCCGAACTGCCGACGGAGTGGCATCTCCCTCGACCGGTTCCTGCTGCACTTCGGCGCGGTTGAGCGAGGCCGACTCGGCCCAGGCCTGAGACGTTGCCGCAGACACCGGTGGGGTTGCGCTGGCGCGAGACGCTGGAGGTATGGTTTCCTCAGTGACCGCTGTGGTGGCTGTGCGTTCGGTGGCAGTGGACGACGCGGGGTCCTGTCCGCCGCCGCAAGCGGCAAGGATGGCGCTCAGGCACAGCAGTGCCAGCGCCCGTGTGGTTTGACGGGTCATGTTTTCCCTCCCTGGGATTGGTTGAAATCAGGGGAGGATTTTATCGTTGATAAAACTTACGAATTAAACTGAAAGCGTTTTTCGCGGGAAAATGAGGTCCAAATGGACGGCCTTCCCCAATGGGGGTGGCTGTTGCGTGTTCAAGCTTGCCTAAGCACCGAGGGGCTGACGTCTTTCAACGTCAGCCCCTCAGGTGGGTGGTTCAATGACCGGTTGGCTTCAGTTCATTGGCCAAGCCAGGTAGGCCACGCCTTCATAGTTGTAGTACTGGCCCAGTGTGTTGATGATGTTGTCGCGCTCGGCCACGCTGGTGGTGTAGAGGTGGGTGCCGGCCGACTTTCTGAAGAATCGGTAGACCTCGACGGTCCCGGCGGCCGGTGCGTTGGCCTTGCGCGCGTACCAGCCAATGCCTTCGAAGTTGTAGGTGGCGGTGTTGGCCTGAACGACGGCTTTTTCACCCTCATCGATGGTGTAGAAGTGAACGCCGGTCCGCCTGTTGTAGAAGCGGTAGACCGGGCTCAGGCCTGCGCCCGTCGCAGGCGAAACCATGAACATCGGCGCTTCGTAGGTCAGGGCGGTGTTGGTGGCGCGCACACTGTCGCGTTCATCCACGCTGGCGCTGAAGAAGTGGGCCCCGCTACCGGTGTTGTAGAACCGGAACACCATGCGGTAGCCGGGGTTGAGCCAGTTGATCAGGCCGTCTTCATAGGCGAGATCGAAACGGCCATAGAGGTCGGGGGCGGTGGGGGCGGAGCAACTGCTGGATCCTCCCCACAATTGACCGATGATTTTGGGGTTGGAGCTCAAGCCATCGGCAAAAAGAGCCGAGCCACTGCTGCCGCCTTCTGTGATGCCCGAGTTGAAAGTCACTTGGTACATGGGGTAGCTGGCGTTGGCTCCCGACGCACTGGTGAAGTAACCCTGTGAATCAATCGCGAGCAGGATCCCGTAGTTGGTCAAACGACCATCGCTTCGCCGCAAAGAGTCGCTGAGATCCGTGGCTTCATCAAAGGGATGATGCAAGCCGATGTAGTTGGTGCCGGTGTTGATGGCGTGCCGCTGAAAGCTCCAGCCCGCATACACCGCACCCGCCGGTGGCAGTGAGTTCAATTTCAAGAGCGTCGTGTCCGTGCCGATCGGTGTCCTGGCGGAACCGGACAGTTCCGGGCGGTTGAAAAGCAACGTGCTTCCATTGGAGTCTGCGGTGTAGGAAGACGCGGCTGCGCCGCATGCGTTGCTGCGGTAAAACCACCAGGTGGTCAACGAACTCGCAGCCGCCTGGGTGTTGATGCAATGGTTGGCCGTCAGGAAGTAACCTTGTTGGGTCGCACCGCGGTTGGCGATGAGGGTGCCTGTGCACACATAGCTATATCCGCCTTCAACGATGTCCATTGCCGCCACTGCATTGGCTGCGGGCGGCAATGGCGTCGTGCAGGTGGCTTGCGGAGTCAGGGCGCAGGTGGCCTTTTCCCTGATGGTTGAAAGCTCGGCTTCCACAGCGGTCTCAGCCAGATGGGTCAGTGTCGGAATGGAGAAGACCACTGCGGAGGTGTCGCCTCCTTTGGGAACTTCCACTTCGAGCACGGAGGTCTCGCCCAGCGTCGTTGGCGTCCAGTAGGTGCGCGCGGCCGGAGAGTCGCCGTCCGTTTTGATATTGGCCTGGATAATCGAATTGATGTGCTCGCCGGTGGTCTGAACGGCCTCTGAACTGCCGCTGGCATAGAAGCGCAATATGGCCTCGCTTGGAATCTGCTGAACCAGCAGCCCCAGGCGAATGCCCTTGGCGCCCTCGGACCGCAGACTCATTGAGGTTCTCTGAGCGCCCGTCTCGGTCGTGCTCCAGTTCAGCAGCGTTCGAAGGCTCTTGCTGGTACTTGCAGAGTGGACGGGCCGGGGAAACCCGGTCTGGTATGCCTTGGCAGAAAACTGGGCTCCGGTTCGTTGGTTTTTCCTGGCCCGCTGTTCTTGTTGGGCCGCAGAGGGTGCGCCCAGATCAATGCTGGCGCCGACCTTGCGGGCCGAGGTGGTGTCGAGTGTGACCGGCTTGACGGGACCCGCTTCTCCCTCAGCCGCAGCCTTTGCCGGCTGGGTCACTGCGTTCGCACTGTTGGAACCCACCGGTTCAGCAGCGGTTTCTGCGGCGGACTCCGCTACCGTGTTGCTGGAGGCTGACTTCGACTGGGCGGATTGCGCCGATTCACCGGCGCCCCCGCAAGCCGCAAGCCCCAGCACGGCTGTGAAAGCCAGCCATCGCATGTGTTTTCCTGACATGGGTACCCCGGGATTGAACAAGCACGCTATTGTCACGCCCCGTGATCGTTCGATTCCCTGTCGCCGGCCTGATGAACACTTTGTATCGATTGTTTCCTTCGCATCCACCTCCCGGTTCTGGGTGGCCCTGTGGAGGTCTTTTCAAAGCCGATCTCGCCAGTCGGCGGCGTCGAAGCCGACGCTGATGCTGCCGTCTGCCCACTCCACCACCGGGCGTTTGATCACGCTCGCGTGGGCCAGCAGCAGGGAGTGTGCGCTGGCGTTATCCACCACCGCGCTACGTGTGGCCTCGTCCAGTCCGCGCCAGGTCGTGCCCTTGCGGTTGACGAGCTGTTCCCAACCCGCCGCAGCGAGCCAGCGGTCGAGTTCACGCTCGGGAACGCCCTGTTTTTTTAAGTCGTGGAACGTGTGCGTGACGCTGTGTTCCGTCAGCCAGGTGCGGGCCTTCTTGACGGTGTCGCAGTTGGGGATGCCGTAGAGTGTGGTCATCCCCGAATTCTGGCACGCTGCCCTCTGGCTGCGTGCCCTCTACCCCAGGTTTCAAGATGACGCTGCGCGACTTTTACCCACCCATCGAGCCGTTCAGAACCGGTGTGCTCGACACTGGCGACGGCCACCAGGTCTTCTGGGAGCTGTGCGGCAATCCGGCGGGCAAGCCCGCGGTGTTTTTGCATGGCGGCCCGGGCTCGGGCTGTTCGCCCGACCACCGCCGCCTGTTCGACCCGGAGCGTTACTGTGTGTTGTTCTTCGACCAGAGAGGTTGCGGGCGCTCCCAGCCCGCGGCCTCGCTGGAAAACAACACGACCTGGCACTTGGTGGCGGACATGGAGCGGCTGCGCACGATGCTGGGTGTGGAGCAGTGGCTGGTGTTCGGCGGTTCCTGGGGCAGCACATTGGCGTTGGCCTATGCGCAGACGCACACCGAACGCGTGTCGGCGCTGATCGTGCGTGGCATCTTCACGCTGCGGCGCGAGGAGGTGCGCTGGTACTACCAGGAGGGGGCGTCCTGGCTGTTCCCGGATTTGTGGGAAGGTTTCGTTGCGCCGATTCCCGTGGCCGAGCGGGGCGATCTGCTCTCCGCATATCGGAAACGCCTGACGGGTGACGACCCGGCCGAGCAGCTCGCCTGCGCCCGCGCCTGGAGCCTGTGGGAAGGCCAGACCATCCGCCTGCTGCCCGACGCGGCCAACACCGCCAAACATTCGAACGACGCGTTCTCGCTCGCTTTCGCCCGCATTGAAAACCACTACTTCGTGCACGACGGGTGGATGGACGAAGGCCAGCTCATCCGCGACGCGGGCCAGCTGGCCCACATTCCCGGCGTGATCGTGCAGGGGCGCTACGACGCCTGCACCCCCGCCCATACGGCCTGGGCGCTGCACCGCGCCTGGCCGCAGGCCGAGTTCCACCTGGTGCCGGACGCCGGGCACGCGTTCAACGAGCCCGGCATCCTCACGAAGCTGATCGAGGCGACCGACCGATTCGCCCTCTGAACCTGCGGGCAGCGGGTGGTGCGAGACAATCCGGGGTGTATGAACACCCTTTCTGAATGGCTCGCCCACTGCGAGCGTCTGCACCCTCAAGGCATCAGCGGCATCGAACTCGGGTTAGACCGCGTGCAACGTGTCGCGCAGCGCATGCAGCTGAACCTGGCCTGCCCCGTGATCACGGTGGCCGGCACCAACGGCAAAGGCTCCACCTGCGCCATGCTGGAAGCGATTTACGGTGAGGCGGGCTACCGCACCGGCGTGTACACCTCGCCGCACCTGGTGCGCTTCGAAGAGCGCTGCCGCGTCGCGGGCGAGGCGGTGGACGCGCAGGCCCTGGTGCCCGCCTTTGCCGAGGTCGAGGCCGCGCGGCTGGGGGTGGCGAGCGACGACGGTCTGGGCGAGGTGCAGCTCACTTACTTCGAATTCACCACCCTGGCCATCCTGCGCACACTCGCGGCCAGCGGGATCGATGTGGCCATCCTGGAAGTGGGCCTGGGCGGGCGGCTGGATGCGGTGAACATCGTCGATTCCGATTGCGCCGTCATCACCTGCATCGCGCTGGACCACATGGCCCTGCTGGGGCCGGACCGCGAAGCGATTGGCTACGAGAAGGCCGGCGTCATGCGCACCGGCCGCCCGGTGGTGGTGAGCGACCCGGTGCCGCCGCAAAGCGTGCTCGACCGCGCGCTCGAAGTGGGTGCCAACCTGTGGCGCCTGGGCAGGGACTTTCACTTCGCTGGGGACCAGCAGCAATGGGGCTGGGCCATGCACCCTTCGCACGGCGGGCGGCGCTACAGTGGGCTGGCCTACCCGGCGCTGCGGGGCGCCAACCAGCTGGTCAACGCGTCGGGGGTGCTCGCGGCCATCGAGGCCCTGCGCCCGCGTCTGCCGGTGACCGCGCAGGCGGTGCGCAACGGGCTGGCCATGGTGGAGCTGCCCGGGCGCTTCCAGATCGTGCCCGGCACGCCCACCCTGGTGCTGGACGTGGCGCACAACCCGCACTCGGTGGCCGCGCTGGCGGAAAACCTCGATGCCATGGGCTATTACCCCACCACCCATGCGGTGTTCGGTGCCATGGCCGACAAGGACCTGGGCGCCATGCTGGAGCGCATCGGTCCCCTGATCGACCGCTGGCACCTCACCGATCTGCCGCTCCCGCGCGCGAGCACGGCCGAGGCGCTGGCCGAGCAGCTGGACGCCCACGCAGCCACCGCGCCCGGCGGCAAGAGCCGGGTGGCCGGCCGCCATGCCACGCCCATGGAGGCGCTGCGCGCGGCGGTGTCGCTGGCGGACCCCGCTGATAGAATCGTGGTCTTTGGTTCCTTCTTCACCGTGGGTGGTGTTTTGCAGAACGGGGTGCCCCGTCTGTCGGCCAAACACCTCGCTGCCTGACCGCTCCCGCAGCCCTTTGCCAGGGTCCGACCCCGAATGCTCACATCCCGCTCCGGTACCCAGGGCCACCCGGCCCCTCAGCCGCCCCAAAGCATTGAGGCTGTGCGCCGCAGGGCGCGCCACCGCCTGATCGGGGCGGCGGTGCTGGTGCTGGTGGGCGTGCTCGGTTTCCCTTTGCTGTTCGACACGCAGCCTCGCCCGATCGCGGTGGACATTCCGATCGAAATCCCCTCGCGCAACCCGGCGTCTTCCGCTTCGTCTGCCAAACCTGCCGCCTCAGCCGCCTCTGACAGCGCCAAGGCGTCCGTAGGTGGCGTGTCCACCGGCGACAGCCTCAGCGCGCGCGAGGAGGAGGTGGAGACCAGACCCACGCTCGTGGCCAAGGCAGACAAGGTGGAAACGGCCAAACCAGACGCGACGGATACCGCCGTCCCTGCTGCCAAACCTGCGCCGAAAGCCAGCGACAAGGTCGCGGGCGATGCCGACGACAAGCCCGCCACAGGCAATGAACGCATCGTGGTGCAGGTGGGGGCCTTTGCCGAAGCCGAGCGTGCTCGCGAGGCACGTCTCAAGCTGGAGCGCGCCGGGCTCAAGACTTACACCCACGTGGCCGAAACCTCTCAGGGCAAGCGCATCCGGGTGCGCATGGGGCCGTTTGCCACCCGCGCCGAGGCCGACAAGGCAGCGGCCCGCGCCAAGGCGCTGGGCCTGCCGGCGGCCTTGTTGTGGCTGTGATGCCTGACCGCGTGACCCGGATCGGCTGGGCATGAACGGGGTCGACGGCGTTCTGCTGGCGGTCCTGTTGCTGTCGGCCGTGGTGGGCCTGTGGCGTGGACTGGTCTACGAGGTGCTGTCGGTCGCTGCCTGGGTGGCTGCGTTTGTGGTGGCCCAGGCGTACGCGGGCGTGGTGGCCGGGCTGCTGCCCATGGGGGATGCATCGCCCGCCCTGCGACTGGCGGCGGGGTTTGCGCTGGTCTTCATTGCCACGGTCTTTGCCGGAGGGCTGGCGGCTTGGGTGGTGAAGCGCATGGTGTCGGCCGTGGGCTTGCGACCGATCGATCGGGTACTGGGTGGCGCGTTTGGTCTCTTGCGGGGCGTGGTGATTTTGCTGGCCCTGGCGGTGGTGGTGGGCATGACGCCGCTGAAGTCCAACCAGCAGTGGGAGGCGTCGATGGTGGCGCAGGTGTTGGCCGACGGGCTGCACACACTCAAGCCGTTGCTGCCGCCGTCGGTGGCGGGATATCTGTCCTGAAATTTTTGTCAATGTTTCGCTGAGGATCCAATCATGTGTGGAATTGTGGGCGTGGTGAGCCAGACGCCGGTCAACCAGTTGATCTATGACGCGCTGCTGCTGTTGCAGCACCGCGGCCAGGATGCGGCCGGTATCGTGACCGAGCAAGGTCGCAAGTTCTTCATGCACAAGGCCAAGGGCATGGTGCGGGACGTGTTTCGCACCCGCAACATGCGAGCCCTGCCGGGGAACAGCGGCCTCGGGCAGGTGCGTTACCCGACCGCCGGCAACGCCTTCAGCGAGGAAGAGGCGCAGCCGTTCTACGTGAACGCCCCGTTCGGCCTGGTTCTGGTGCACAACGGCAACCTGACCAACGCCCAGGCGCTGAAGCAGGAGCTGTTTCAGACGGACCACCGCCACATCAACACCGACAGCGACTCCGAGGTCTTGCTCAACGTGCTGGCGCACGAGCTGGAGAAGGTGTCGCGCGGCATCAAGCTCAAGCCCGCCGACGTGTTTGCCGCCGTGCGCGGCGTGCACCAGCGGGTGCGCGGCTCTTACGCCGTGGTGGCTCTGATCGCAGGGCACGGGTTGCTCGCGTTCCGTGATCCCTATGGCATCCGCCCGCTGTGCGTCGGCCGCCATGGCGACAGTGTGATGGTGGCCAGCGAGTCGGTGACGCTCGAGGGCAACGGCTTCGAGCTGGACCGCGACATCCAGCCCGGCGAGGCGCTGTTTGTGGACCTGGCCGGCAACATGCAGTTCCAGCAGTGCGCTGAGAAGACCAGCCACAACCCCTGCATCTTCGAGTTTGTCTACCTGGCGCGGCCCGACTCGGTGCTCGATGGCATCTCGGTGTACCAGGCGCGCCTGAACCTGGGCAAGACGCTGGCCAAGCGGCTGGTGTCCACCGTGCCGCCGAACGAGATCGACGTGGTGATCCCAATCCCCGAGTCGTCGCGCCCCAGCGCCATGGAGCTGGCCCAGTTGCTGGGCTTGCCGTACCGCGAGGGCTTCGTGAAGAACCGCTACGTTGGCCGCACCTTCATCATGCCGGGGCAGGGGGTGCGCAAGAAGTCGGTGCGCCAGAAGCTCAACGTGATCGCCAGCGAGTTCAAGGGCCGCAACGTGCTGCTGGTGGACGACTCCATCGTGCGTGGCACCACCAGCCGCGAGATCGTGCAGATGGCGCGCGACGCCGGTGCCCGCAAGGTGTACCTGGCCAGCGCTGCGCCGCCGGTGCGTTTTCCCAACGTCTACGGCATCGACATGCCCACGCCCGACGAGCTCGTGGCGCACGACCGCACGGTCGAGCAGGTGCGCGAGAGCATCGGTTGTGATGCCCTGATCTACCAGGACGTGGACGCGATGAAGCAGGCCATCGGCTCGCTCAATCCGTCGCTGGCCGGTTTTGACGCTTCGTGTTTCGACGGCGTGTACGTCACTGGCGACATCACGCTGGAAACCATTGCGCGCATGAACGCCGGACGTGGCTCGGCCGAAGAGGGCGAGGAAGACAGCTCCCGCCTGGCCTTGCCCAATGCGCAGACCGCCTGATCGAGGAGTGCGCGATGAGCCATGACAACGTCTCCCCCGGGACCCGCCTGCATCGCGAAACGCTGGCGGTGCGCCAGGCCGTCGAGCGCAGCCAATACGGCGAAAACTCGGAGGCCCTGTACCTGAGCACCGGTTTCGTGCAGCCTTCGGCCGAGGCCTCGGCGCGCCGCTTTGCCGGCGACGAAGACGGCTACACCTACGGCCGTTCCGGCAACCCCACGGTCACCAGCTTCGAGCAGCGCCTGGCGGCGATGGAAGGCGCCGAGGCCTGCATGGCCACCGCCTCGGGCATGGCGGCCGTGATGCTGATGTGCTTCAGCCTGCTGAAGTCGGGCGACCACGTGATCATTTCTCAGTCGATGTTTGGCTCGACCCTGAAACTCATCGGATCCGAATTCGGGCGCTTCGGAGTTGAGACCTCCGTGGTGCCGCAGACCGATCTGGCGGCGTGGCAAGCGGCCATGCGGCCCACCACCCGGCTGCTGTTCGCCGAAACGCCGACCAACCCGCTGGGCGAGGTGTGCGACATCCGGGCCCTGGCCGAGCTCGCCCACCAGGCCGGCGCGCTGCTGGCGGTGGACAACTGTTTTGCCACGCCCGCGCTGCAACGCCCCATCGAACTGGGGGCCGACATCGTCATGCACTCCGGCACCAAGTACCTCGACGGACAGGGGCGCGTGATGGCCGGCGCCCTGTGCGGCACCGAAGCCATGGTGCGTGAGAAGTTCCTGCCGGTGCAGAAAAACTCGGGCATGGTGCTTTCGCCCTTCAACGCCTGGGTGGTGCTCAAGGGCCTGGAAACGCTGGACCTGCGCATGAAGGCGCAAAGCGCGCAGACGCTGAAGCTGGCGCAGTGGCTGGAATCGCACCGCGCCGTGGGACGCGTGTATTACCCCGGTCTGCCCAGCCATCCTCAGCACGAACTCGCCATGCGGCAGATGGGCGGCATCGGTGGGGCGGTGGTGTCCTTCGACGTGCGCGCCGACAACGCGGAACAGGCACGCCAGCGCGCTTTTCATGTGCTTGACCAGCTCCAGGTGCTGTCCCTGTGCACGAACCTGGGCGACACCAAGACCTTGTGCACCCATCCAGCGAGCACCTCGCACGGCAAGCTCTCCGAAGCGCAGCGCCAAGCGGCCGGCATCGGGCAGGGCCTGATCCGCGTGGCGGTGGGGCTCGAACACCTGGACGACATCTGCAAGGACCTCGACCGCGGTCTGTCCAGCCTCTGACTTTTCTGAACCCTTCCATGACCGTCCGCACCCGCTTCGCTCCATCGCCCACCGGCTTTATCCACCTGGGCAACATCCGCTCGGCGCTGTATCCCTGGGCTTTCGCCCGCGCCACCGGCGGCACCTTCATCCTGCGCATCGAAGACACCGACCTGGAGCGCTCGTCGCAGGCGGCGGTGGATGTGATCATCGAAGGCATGAAGTGGCTGGGCCTGGATCACGATGAAGGCCCGTTCTACCAGATGCAGCGCATGGACCGATACAAGGCGGTGCTGGCCGAGATGGTCGCCGGGGGCCATGTGTACCCGTGCTACATGAGCATGGCCGAACTCGACGCGCTGCGCGAGCGCCAGATGGCCAACAAGGAAAAGCCGCGTTACGACGGCACCTGGCGTCCTGAACCCGGCAAGGTGCTGCCGCCCGTGCCCGAAGGCGTCAAGCCCGTTCTGCGTTTCAAGAATCCGCAGGGCGGTGTCGTGGCCTGGGACGACAAGGTCAAGGGCCTGATCGAGATCCGCAACGACGAACTCGATGACCTCGTGATCGCGCGCCCCGACGGCACACCCACCTACAACTTCTGCGTCGTGGTGGACGACATCGACATGGCCATCACGCACGTGATCCGCGGCGATGACCACGTGAACAACACGCCGCGCCAGATCAATATCTTCCGTGCCCTCGGCAAAGAGCCGCCGGTCTATGCCCACCTGCCTACCGTGCTCAACGAGCAGGGCGAGAAGATGAGCAAACGCAACGGCGCCAAGCCCGTCACGCAGTACCGCGACGAAGGCTACCTGCCCGATGCGATGGTGAACTACCTCGCGCGCCTGGGCTGGAGCCATGGCGATGACGAGATATTCAGCCGTGCGCAGTTCCTGGAGTGGTTCAACCTCGACCACCTGGGCCGCAGCGCCGCGCAGTTTGACGAAGCCAAGCTGCGCTGGGTCAACGCCCAGCACCTGAAGGCCATGGACGACGCCGCGCTCGCCCCCCTCGTGGCGGAGCAGCTGCAAAAGCGAGGCATCACCGCCGATGAGCGCTTGCCGCGCATCTGCGGTCTGTTCAAGGACCGCTGCGACACGACGGTGGCGCTGGCCGGTTGGGCCGCGGCGTTTTACGCTGATGTGACCCCTGGTGCCGAAGAGCTCGCACAACATGTCACGGACGCGATCAAGCCTGCGCTGGCGACCCTGGCGCAGAAGCTGGCCGCGTGTGCCTGGGACAAGCCCGGCATTTCGGGTGCCATCAAGGAAACCATTGCCGCCCATGGCATCAAGATGCCGCAACTGGCCATGCCGGTGCGTGTGCTGGTGATGGGAACGGCCCAGACGCCGTCGCTCGATGCGGTGCTCGAACTGCAAAATCAACAAACAGTTTTGGCGAGACTTCAAAACGCCTGAAAAATGTCCTATAATTTGAGGCTTGCTGATTCGCACCAAGCAGTGACATGCAAAGCGTGAATCGACAAACCCTGTGGGGGTATAGCTCAGCTGGGAGAGCGCTTGCATGGCATGCAAGAGGTCAGCGGTTCGATCCCGCTTACCTCCACCAAATTGAAGAATTGGGCATTGTGGTTTTGCTATAATGCACAGTTCGGTTCCAAAGGCTACGACCCTATCGTCTAGAGGCCTAGGACATCACCCTTTCACGGTGAGTACCGGGGTTCGAATCCCCGTAGGGTCGCCAAGTTTGTGGCACTTGGCCTGAAGCTTCAGAGCATCAGGCAAAAGCTGCACCACTGCGGAGTGGTAGTTCAGTTGGTTAGAATACCGGCCTGTCACGCCGGGGGTCGCGGGTTCGAGCCCCGTCCACTCCGCCACAAAATGAAACACCGCCCCGGTCGCAAGGCTTGGGCGGTTTTTTCATGTCTGCGTCGCGTGCGACGCCCGCTGGATGCGCGAACGCTGTGTCGCAAGCGACAGACAAGACGGACAGCCGCCGGTTCAGGTTGTGCGTTCCAGTCTGGCCCAACGCACCAGTCCGGTGGACAGCGCGGTCCCGCACATGATCACCAGTCCACAGAACACCATCCAGGGTGTGATGGTTTCGTTCAGGAACAGGGCTCCGTACATCAGCGCAAAGACGGGCACCAGAAAGGTGACGGTGAGGGCCTTGCTTGGACCGGCTTTTTCGATGATGCGGAAGAACAGGATGTAGGCCAGCGCGGTGCACAAGAGGGCGACGGCCGCCATGGCACCCCAGGCGCCGGTGCTGACCGCGTGATCGGGCCAGAGCCACAGCGTGGGCAGGGCCAGTCCGAGCGTGGCGCCCATCTGGCTGCCCGCCGCGGTGGCGAGCGGGTGTGCGCCGGTGAGGTGGCGTTTGGTGAAACTGGCGGCGATGCCGTAGCACATCGTCGCGAGCAGGCAGGCACCCATGGCCAGCAGCGTCATGCCCGTTGACGAGGCGCCGGGCATCGGGCTGAACCCCGACTTGCCGATCACCAGCAGCGTCACCCCGATGAATCCGATCGCGAGACCCAGCATGCGGGAGCCGCCCGGGCGGTCATGGAGCCAAACCCAGGCGACCAATGCCCCAGTCAGCGGCACCGTGGCGTTGAGGATCGAGGTGAGGCCTGTCGTGATGTGCGCCACCGCGAACGCGAACAACACAAACGGGATGCCGGAATTGAGCAGGCCGACGAACAGGATCGGTCGCGCGCGCTGCTTGAAATCAGCCCACACCCCTTTGACCAGGAACACCGGCATGAGGAACAGGGCGGCCAGCGCGACGCGCACGCCTGCAGTGGGGAGTGCACCGAGCTCGGCGACGCCCAGGCGCATGAACAGGAAGGACGCACCCCAGAGGGCAGCCAGCAACAGGAATTCGGCGATCAGCGAAGGAGGCATGGGGTGACTCAGAATGGCTGTGGGATGACACCTTCGAGCCGCAACAACGCCGCCTTGCGGTCAAGCCCACCAGCATAGCCGGTCAACGCGCCGCTCGCACCGACCACGCGGTGGCAAGGGACGATGACGCTCAAGGGGTTGCGTCCGATGGCCGTGCCGACGGCGCGGACGGCGGCGGGGCGGTCCATGCGGCGCGCCAGTTCGCCATAACTCAGCGTGTGACCCGAAGAAATGCCCAGCAAGGCGTTCCACACCGACTGCTGGAAGGGTGTACCACCCGTGAGATCCAGTGGCAGGTCGAATGCTTGACGCTCTGACCGGAAGTACATGGACAGTTGCTCGATGGCAGCGAGCAACAGTGGGTGCTCGGGCACGAGCGGCCAGCTGGCCATGTGATCGTCTGGGGGCAGGTGGCGCTGCCCCGTGACGAACCAGGCGCCGGTGAGGCCAGCGGCGCTGGCCGCCAGTCGCATGTCGCCCAGCGGCGTGGGCAGGGTGGTCTGGACCCATTGTGTGTGGTTTTTCATATAGGAGCTTTTGGTGATGTGGGATGGTGGGTGCCCGCCCAGGCACGAACCACGGCGTAGCTGCGCCAGGGTTGCCAGTGGCTCGCTTGAAGGGCGGCCTCGCGCACGGCGGCGTTCCCTTTGAGGTGACCCAGCCCCAGCGCATGGTGCAGCGCCACGTCGCCGGTGGGCCAGGCGTCAGGCCAGCGCAGGGCGCGCATGGCGATGTACTGCGCGGTCCAGGGACCGATGCCGGGGAGGGCCTGCAGCGTTTGCACGGTCTTCTCCACAGGGGCGCGGCCATCCAGCTCCAGGCCATCGACCACCGCGCGGGACAGCGCCTGCAGAGCGGCCTGGCGCTGGCGCACGATGCCAAGCTCGCCCAGGCTGGCCGGGTCGGCTGTGGCCAAGGTGTGGGGGTCGGGAAACAGGCGGCTCAGCGCGCCCGCAGGCGTCACCAGAGGGGTGCCAAAGCGGTCCAGCAGGCGGGTGGCCAGGGTGCGGGCGGCGGCCACGGTGATCTGCTGTCCCAGCACGGCGCGCACGGCCAGCTCGAACCCGTCGAAACACCCCGGAACCCGCAAACCATCGCCTTCGGGGAAGTCGGTGTGCAGGGTCGCATTGATGGTCGCGGGATCGGCGTCCAGATCGAACACCTCGCGCACCCGCCAGATCACGCTCGGCAACACCGGGAGCAGCCCGTCGCTCACACGCAGGATGAGGTGGTGGGCGTCGGGCACCAGCCGCACCGACAGCCATCCCGTGTGCACCCGCTGGGCGACCGTCAGTTGAAGGGTTCGCTGAAGACTGAGCGCATCGGGGTTCACCTGCTCCACGCCCGGCAATTGCCGGGTGGCCAGGAAGTTCAGCATGGCCTTGGCATCGAAGGGTGGGCGCCACGCGAGCCGCACGTCGCCGGTGCAACCATCGGCGCCTCCGGGGGGCGTGGTGGTTTGACCGCGCCGCATCTGCGTGGGGTTGAGGCCGTAGTGCTCAAGGAACGCCGCGTTGAACCGGCGCAGGCTGGCGAAGCCGCTGGCCAGGGCGATCTGGGACACCGGCATCGCGGTGTCCGTCAGCAACTGTTTGGCGGCGAGCAGCTTGCGCGTCAGCAGGTACTGCAGCGGCGACACGCCGAGCTGGCTGCCAAAGACCCGGCGCAGGTGGCGGTCGCTCACGCCGAGCCGGGCCGCCAGCATGCCCATGGCGGCACCTTCGGTCGCCGGGTCGAGCCAGGAGGGCGGTGCGTCGAGCAGGCGGCTGGCCTGCTGCACCAGGATGGCGCTGGCGTCTTCGTTGGACCAGTGGCGGTCCAGCGGCGCCAGCTCCGGCCGGCAGCGCAGGCAGGGCCGGAAGCCGGCCTGCTCCGCCTGCGTCGCGTGCTCAAAAAACCGGCAGTTCTCCCGTCGCGGCGTGCGCACGCGGCAGATCGGCCGGCAGTAGATGCCGGTGGAAGTGACCGCGGTGAAGAAGCGTCCGTCGAACCGCGCGTCGTGGGCGCACAAGGCCCGGTAGCGGGCTTCGTCGTCCATGAGGGCTGTGCTGTTCATGGCCGTCATGGTAGGCCTTCGGGAGGGTGCCGGCTGGCCGTTTCCGGACATGTGCAGCTTCGGGGCTGCCCGCCCCGCCACCTACAATGCAGGGTTTGCGTCCACAGAGAGCCCCCATGCAGTTGACCGCGTCCATCTTCAAGGCCTATGACATCCGCGGCATCGTGCCCGGCGCCCTCAATGAATCCGTCGCGGAAGCACTGGGACTGGCCTTTGGCACCGTGGCGCGGCAGCAGGGCGAGCAGACGGTGGCCGTCGGGCGCGACGGGCGTCTGAGCGGGCCGGGCCTGTCGGCGGCGCTGATTCGCGGGCTGGTGGCGGCGGGGATCGACGTGATCGACATCGGCCTGGCCACCACGCCCATGTTGTATTTCGCGGCCCACACGCTGTGCCACAGCGGCATCCAGGTCACCGGCAGCCACAACCCCAGGGACTACAACGGTTTCAAGATGGTGCTCGGGGGCCGGGCGATCTACGGCGAGGACATCCAGGCCCTGCGACGCATGATGGAGACCGAAAGCCACCAGACATCGGACGGTGGCCGCGTGCGCCACGTGAACGTGCTGGAGCCCTACACCGACCGCATCGTCGGTGATGTGAAGCTGGCGCGCCCGATGAAGGTGGTGGTGGACTGCGGCAATGGTGTGGCCGGGGCTTCGGCGCCCGCGTTGTTCCGGGCACTGGGTTGCGAGGTGATCGAGCTCTTCAGCGAGGTGGACGGCAACTTTCCGAACCACCACCCGGACCCGAGCAAGCCGGAAAACCTGCAGGACGTGATGCGAGCCCTGCGCGAGACCGATGCCGAACTGGGCCTGGCCTTCGACGGCGACGGTGACCGCCTGGGCATCGTCACCAAGGACGGCCACAACATCTTCCCCGACCGCCAGATGATCCTGTTCTCGCAGGACGTGCTGTCGCGCGTGCCGGGCGGCAACATCATCTTCGACGTGAAATGCTCGCAGCGCCTGGCCCCGGCCATCGAGGACGCGGGTGGCGTGGCGCACATTTACAAAACCGGTCACTCGCTGATCAAGGCCCGAATGAAGGAGCTGGACAGCCCGCTGGGCGGCGAGATGAGCGGCCACATCTTCTTCAAGGAACGCTGGTTCGGCTTCGACGACGGCAGCTACGCAGGCGCCCGCCTGCTGGAGATCCTCAGCCGCAGCCCCGACGCGAACGCCGTGCTCCATGCCTTGCCCACCAGCCACAGCACGCCGGAGCTCAACGTGGCTTGCGCCGAGGGTGAGCCCCACGCGGTGGTGGACCGCCTGATGGCGCTCGCGCGTTTTGACGCCCCCGCCAAAACCTCGACCATCGATGGCGTGCGGGTGGACTGGCCCGATGGCTTCGGTCTGATCCGGGCATCGAACACCACGCCGGTGCTGGTGCTGCGCTTCGAAGGCCACACGGCCGAGGCCCTGCACCGCATCGAAACCGCCATGCTGGCGCTGCTGCGGCAGGCCAAGCCCGACGCCGTGGTGGGCGCGAGCGCGCACTGAGGCGCCGGTTTTGCCCATGAGCATTCCCGTTCCAGAGGAAGCCGATCGCCTGTGCGGCGGCGCCATGGACACCGTCACCGTGGTGGTGGTCACCCACGAGAGCGCGCACTGCCTGCGCGCCCTGGACACCTTGTTGTCCCGTTGCCCCAACGTGATCATTTCCGACAACGGCAGCGGCGACGGCACGTCGGCGATGGCGCGCCAGTTCTGGGCGCACGCGATCGTGCTGGACCATGGCCGCAACCTGGGTTTTGGCGCGGCCAACAACCGGGCCCTCGCGCGCGTCCAGACACCCTTTGCCTTCCTGCTCAACCCCGACTGCGAAATCAGCGTCGAAGGCTTGCGGGGGCTGCTGCAGGCCGCCGAGACTTTTCCGCAGGCCGCCGTGCTCGCGCCGCAACTGGTCAGCCCGTCCGGCAAACCTGAGGTGAACTACCGCTGGCCTCAGAACGTGTGGGCCTCCCGCGGGCCAGCGGCCGAAGGCCCGCTGTGCGTGGGCTTCGTCTGTGGTGCCGCGATGTTGTTTCGCATGGCCGCGTTCCGGGACGTCGGGTTCTTCGACGAGCAGTTTTTCCTGTACTACGAGGACGACGACCTGTGCCTGCGGCTGTTCAGGGCCGGTCAGAACATCGTGGTCGTGCCGTCGGTGCAGGCCGTGCACCACTCGCGCGGCTCGGTGCGGGGGGCGAACCCCTGGCGCCATGAATACGGTCGGGGTTACCACCACGCACAGTCGAAACTGCTGTTTGCGAGCAAGTACCGCTCGCGCGAAGAAGCGATGCGGCTGCGCCGCTGGCTGGTGCTGACGACCACCCTCGGGTTGCCATTGCGGGCCATTGTGTTTTCACCCAAGCTGCTGGCCCGGATGTTCGGACGCTGGCGCGGGCTCATCAACTGGAGGGCGCGTGGCTGAAACCCGAACCCCTTTGCCGACGCTGTGCATCGGCATTCTCACGCTCAACGAGGCGCACCGGATCGCACAGTGCATCCAGAGCGCTTCGTTCGCCGACCAGGTGCTGGTGATCGACAGCGGCAGCAGCGACCGCACCCGCGAGATCGCCGAAGAGCTGGGCGCGCAGGTGCATGCCTACCCCGCTTGGCAAGGGTTTGCCGAACAGCGCAACCGCCTGTTGTCCCACGTGAAGACCGACTACGTGTTCTTTCTCGATGCGGACGAGGTCATTCCCGAGGGGCTGCAGAAAGAGATCCGGGCGGCGGTGGGCACGGGCGACAACGCGGTCTGGAAGATTTACTGGGACCAGGTGGCCTTTGGGCGCACTCTGCACCTGATGGCCAAGACCGAGGGCGGCGTGTGGCGCCTGTTCCGCACCGACCAGCTGCTGCGGTACGAAGGCGTCGTGCACGAGCACGCCGTGTTGCGCGATCCGCTGACGCCGGTCAGGACCTTCCAGACCCGCCTGCTGCACCATTCCCGGGAGACGGTGTATGGCGGCTTGCTCAAGATGGCGCAGTACGCGCAGCTGGGTGCCGTGCGGCGGGTGCAGATGGGGCGTCGCGGGGGTGTGTGGCGTGGGCTCGCGTCGGCCCTGAGCAACTTCATTCGCCTGTATGTGTTCCGCAGGGGTTTTCTCTGTGGCGCCCAGGGGTTCCTGTTTTGCCTGCTGGTGGCGATGGAGTGCTTTTTCCGCTACGTGATCATCAAGTACGACCGGCCGGTGCCCGGTCCAACCATGGTGAAGCGGTGAATGCAAGGTATGGCGTTGCTCGGAAGACCGACCGATGAAGTCGGCACAGAACACAAGGCACAGATGAGTTTCCGTCAATTGACCCGCAGGGCCGCGATCTACAGCCTGGCGCTGATGTTTGGCGCCTTTCCGATCTCGGTGGCGCTGGCCAACAGCCTGATGTTCCTCTCGGTCGTGCTCGGGTTGCTCAGCTTCACTGGTGCGGATGTGCGGGAGTTTGTCGCCCGCTCCTGGAGCAACCCGGTGGTCAGGCCCGCGTTGGCGCTGGTGGCCCTGATCGTGGTCGCTTCGTTCTGGTCGCCGGCCTCGTGGGCGGAGATCGCCGGCTACTACAAGAAATACGCGAAGTTTCTCGCGCTGCCGGTGTTCATCTACCTGCTCGCGCGTCGCGAGGACCGTGTCCACTGCTGGCGAGCTTTTGGCCTGGCCATGTTGTTCACGCTGATTTCCACCTGGCTCAACGTCTGGTTGAAGCTGCCCTGGTCGCGCACCATGAACCAGGGTTTTGGCGTGGACCACACCGTGTTCAAGGACCACATCTCGCAGGGCATCATGATGGCCTTCTTTGTGTGCCTGTGCGCGCACTGGGCCTCCAAGTCGGCGTCGCGCCTGCAGGCCTTGCTCTGCTGGAGCGTGGCCACGCTGGGCGCGATCAGCATCCTGTTTCTGTCGCAAGGGCGGACCGGCTACCTCAGCCTGTTGTTCTCGGCCCTGGTGTTTGCGCTGGTGGCCCTGGGCGGGCGGCTCAAGGCCCTGCTGGGCACGGTCACCGTCACGGCCATGTTGCTGGTGATGGTGTACGCCTTGTCGCCGCAGTTCCAGCAGCGCACCGACCTGGCCCTGAAGGAGGCGCGCACCAGCAGCCTGAAGTCGGTGACCTCGGTCGGCGCGCGGGTGGAGGTCTGGCGTTTCATGGCCAGCAAATCGACCCGGACGACGGTGTTCGGGGAGGGCACGGCCTCGTACCCGGTGCTGGCGCAGTCGTACTTCAAGGACCCGGAGTTCTGTTCGGTGGTGTGTCCGCACCCCCACAACCAGTTCCTGCTGTTCTACTTTGAACTGGGCCTGGCCGGGCTCGCGCTGATGTTCTGGTTCATGTTGTCCATCGTGCGCCAGGCGTTTGAGCACCGTGCGACCCACCGCGCGTTGATGCTGGCCTTCGTGGTGATCATGGTGATCTCGAACATGACCCACAGCTCGTTGTGGCTGTCCACCGAGAGCCACTTCTTCATCATGGTCACCGCGCTGCTGATGGCCTCGGCCAGCCGGGCGGTGCCCAGGCCGCCGCCGGCACCGGCTCCCACACCGGCGTGACACCGCCGCCGCGGCGGCCCGGCTGTCAGGCCGTGCCGGGTCCGTCCAGGCGGTAGCCTTCCAGCAGCACCGCCCAGTGGGCTTCGTCCCACTGGAACCCTGGGCGCCGTGCCTGTTCCTTGCGCAGCGAACGCTGCAGGCGTGCCAGGTTCTGCGCTTTCCAGCTGTCACCCGCACGCCGTTCGCATTTGTCGAAATCGACGATCCAGGCCTGCCCCTGTGCATCGAGCAGCAGGTTGTGGCAGTTCAGGTCGGCGTGGAACACCTGGCGTTCGTGCATGGCGCGGATCGCCGCCCCCAGGGCCTTCCAGGCGTCGCTGGGCAAGGGGGCTTCGGAGAGCCGTTGGGCCACGTTGCGCGTCTGCGGAATCATCGCGACCACGATGTCGGCCTTGTAGCTCCAGCCGGCGCGCTGCTGGCGCGCCGCCACCGGTGCCGGCACCGGCAGGCCCCAGGCGCGCAGGCGCCTGAGCAGCGTGAACTCGGCCATGGCGCGGCTGTCCCGTGGGCTGCGGCCCAGGTAGCGGTCCGGGCTGAGCCGGGCCATCAGGCCACCGCGCCGGTAGTGGCGCAGCACGCCTTCCCCGCTGTCGAGCGCGATGCGGTGTGCCTGGCCGCGACCGCTGCCCGTGGCCAGCGCCGAACCTGCGATCGACGGGGCCTGGAACACGGTCGCATCGCAAATGGCCAGCTGTTGCGGGTCGTGCCACACGGTCTGGGTGCCCGCATCCCGCGCCAGGACCGGCGTCAGGAGCGGGGGACAAATCGGTGCCCAGACCTTGCGCAGCGCCTCCAGGCTGCGCTGGCTGCTGCCTTGCTGGCGCAGCACGAAGTCGCGGGCCAGCTGGCCCTTTCGCTGCAGCAGGGCCTTGTCGCGCATCCACTGTGCGGCGGTGCGCATGAGCAGGCGGGCCGAGTCGACGCGTTCGCCTGCGCCGCTGGTTTCCACGTCCTGGTACAGCTCCTGGAAATGCTGGGTGTGTGGGCCGAAGAGCACGGGCTTGGCGCAGGCCATCGCCTCCAGCGCGTTGTGTCCGCCGATCGGCACCAGGCTGCCACCGATGAAACAGACGCTGGCGTGCAGGTACCACAGCGTCAGCTCGCCCATGGTGTCGGCCAGCAGCACGCTGGTGTTGTCGGCGGGCGTCTCACCACGGCTGCGCCGGACGAAGCTCAAACCACCTTCTTCCAGCTGTTGCGCGACCGCATCGAAGCGCTCGGGGTGGCGCGGCACCAGGATCAGCAGCGCGCCCGGAATCTGGCGCGCCAGTTCGTGCCACGACGTGATCAGCGCACTTTCTTCACCCTCGTGCGTGCTGCCCGCCACCACGATGGCACGGCGCGTGAGCCAGGGCAGCCGGCTGGCGTCATCGGGCGTGTCGCGCTGGTCGAATTTCAGGTTGCCGGTGTGCAGCAGGCGTTCGGGCGGCACGCCCAGGGCCGCGTAGTGCGCCTCGCTGGGTGCGTCGGCCGCGGCCACCACCGCCAGCTGCGACCACACCGGGCGCATCAATGCACGCCAGCGCTCGTAGGACGCGGCCGAGTCCGCCGACAGGCGGGCGTTCACCAGCGCCACGGGGATCAGGCGCTCGCGGCATTGCCTCAGCCACTCGGGCCAGATTTCCCGCTCGATCAGCACCAGCATCGACGGCTGCAGCCGGTCCAGGAAGCGGCCGGCCGTCCCTGGCGTGTCGATGGGGGCGTACACGTGCTGGATGGCGTCACCCCAGTGGTTGTGCAAGGTGCGAGCGCCGTTGGGCGATTGCGTGCTGACGGTGATCGCGTGGTCGGGCCACTCGGCACGCAGGGCCGCGATCAGCGGCCGGGCCGCCTGGACTTCGCCGACGGAGGCCGCGTGGATCCAGAGGCCGCCGGCCGAGGCGGGTGTGGGGTCGATGAAGCCGAGACGTTCACCCATGCGCTCCCGGTAGCCCGCGTCCTTGTGGCCGCGCAGCCAGAGCCAGCCCAGCACCGGCAGCGTCAGGGTGCGCATCAGCACCCGGTAGCCGCGGTGCGCGAGGGCGGCGCGACTCAGCGCCAATGGTCGGCGACCCATTGGGTCGGCATGACACGCCGGTACCACTTGCCGCTCACGCCGGCGATCGCGTCGGGCGGGTTGGGCTTGCCGTGGAAGGCGATGATGCGCGCTCCTTCGGGGATCGTGGGCGGCTTGAACCACCCCATGAGTCCGCGCTGGAGGCAGTGGCGCTTGAAGCTGCGGCACCACGCGTCGGGCCAGTAGCTGAGCTTGCCCTGGCGCGCGAGGTACAGGGTGATGAACTCCTGTTCGTTGCGCACGGTGCTGATCGATGCCGGGTAGTCGTTTTTCAGGTGGTCCAGCGCGTCGGTGTGGGCGCCGATGGTGTAGACGTAGCACGAGGTGTTGCCCGTGCCGTCCTTCTTGTCCCACTCCTTGATCACGACGAACTCGCCAGGCTGTTCAAAGAAGGGGTCCAGGCTGTCCACGATCACGATGTCCAGATCAAGGAACAGCGTGCGGCCTTCCAAGTCGTACAGCGGATTGGCGAAGCTGGTGAGCTTGAGCCAGCCGTGGCCGAAGGTCCAGGGCTTGCGCTGGTCGAATTCGTCGAATCCGACCATGGGAATGGGCTTGACCTCAATCGCCGGGTCGATGCCCACGGCGTCGTCGGTCAGGCAGACAAACCGGAACGGCCGGTGCAGGTGACGGCGGACCATGCTGTGCAGCTTGTTGACGTACTCAGGGCCATACTTTTTGCCCCATTTGATGCACAGCACATTGACCGCTTGCATGAATCACCTTTGTCTGTTGCCCTCTGTGGTCGGACGACATGTCCGCCGCAGTGCACCCGGCAGTTTATCCCAGCACACATCCGGCCCAGCCCGTCCAACCCCTCTCCGGAGCACGTGCCTTTGCCAGCGCACGCCGAAGATCCGGCTTTGCCGGTCCAAGGGCGTGGTCCCCCTGGGGGGGAAGCCGCGCAGCGGCGCAGGGGGGTTACTTGAACAACGCGTTGACAGGCTGCAGGTCTTCGGCCTTCAGCACGCCGCCCGCCTGCTTCAGCCGCAGCTGGCCCACCAGCACGTTGTAGCGCGCCACGGCGAGGTCGCGCTTGGTCTGGAACAGCTGGCTCTGGGCGTTGAGCACGTCGATGTTGATGCGCACACCGACCTGGTAACCCAGCTTGTTGGCGTCGAGCGCGCTCTGGCTGGAGGCTTCGGCCGCTTCGAGCGCCTTGACCTGGCCCATGCCGGAGAGCACACCGAAGTAGGCGCTGCGGGTGGCCTGGCTGATGGTGCGCAGCGCGGTTTCCCGGTCGGCGCGCGATTTTTCCACGAGGGCCAGCGCCTCTTTCACCCGGTTCTGGATCGCGCCGCCCGCGTACAGCGGCAGGTTGAACTGCAGGCCCACGCTGGCGGTGTTGCTGCGCACGTTGCCGGCGGTGGGGAAACTGGAGCTCGGTCCGCGGGCGACCTGGTACTGCCCCACGAGGTCGAGCGTCGGCTTGTGGCCGGCCTGGGCCTTCTGTGCCTCGATCTCGGCGATCTCGAAGGCCTTGTCGGTCTGCCGGACCACGGGGTGCTGGCGCAGGGCGTCCTGCACCCAGGCTTCGGGGTCGGCGGGCAGCACGGTCGGCAGGGTGACCGGCGCGGCCAGCGCGCGGGGGGTGGCGCCGCTGCGACCCACCAGCTGGTCGAGGGCCAGCTTCTTGACCAGCAGGTCGTTGCTCGCGGCGATTTCCTGGGCGACCACGAGGTCGAAGCGCGCCTGGGCCTCACGGGAGTCGGTGACGGTCGAGGTGCCGACCTCGAAGTTGCGCTTGGCAGAAGCCAGTTGCTCAGACACAGCGGATTTCTGCGCCTGCACGAAGGTCAGGGTGTCCTGGGCCGCCGCCACGTCGAAATACGCCTGCGCGGTGCGAACGATCAGGTCCTGTTCGGCGGCGTCGAGTTGGGCCTTGGCGATGTCGATCGACAGTTGGCCTTGCTCGTTGTTGAATTGGTTGACCGGCCGGTACAGGGGCTGGCTCGCCGAGAGGGCGACGTTCTGCGAGTTGCTGGTCTTGCTGGTGTCGGTGACGCTGTTGCTGCTGTTGGCCCAGCTGGCCCCGGCGCCCAGGCCCGCCTGGGGGCGCAGCCCGGCCTTGGCCTGCTCGGCCTTGGCGAGCGCAGCGTCGTGCTGGGCGCGCGCCGATTGCAGCGTGGAGTCGAAGCCCCGCGCCGCTTCGTAGAGATCGACCAGGCTCTGCGCTTGCGCGCTCGCAGCGCCGCCCAGCGTCAGTGCGATGGCCAGCGCCAGGTGGCTGAGCACGGGGTGAGGGAAGGGCAGGGCTGTCATGGTCGTTCCTTGGGACTTCGGAGTGGCGCGGTGGTGGTCAGTACAAGGGCACGCCGGGGTCGCGCTGCTGCGACCAGGCGTTGATGCCACCGTGGATGTTGACGACGGCGCTGAAGCCGTTCTGCATCAGGAAATGCGCCACCTGCGCGCTGCGGGCGCCGTGGTGGCACAGGCAGGCGATGGGGCGGTCGCGGTCGAGTTCGAGGTAGCGCGCGGGCACGCTGCGCATGGGCATGGCCACGAGGTCAAACCCCTCGGCCTTGACCGACGCCGTCTGCATTTCCCAGGGTTCGCGCACGTCCAGCACCACCGGTGTGACACCGGGTGTCTGGCCGCTGGCGCTTTGCAGCCATTCGTCGATCTGTGCGGGGTGGATGGATTGCATGGTGGGCTCGCGCGGTGTGACGCTCAGAACTGGAAACGCGAGGGCTCGGAGAAGTTCCGCAAGCGGGGCGCCACGGTGTCCCAGGGCTGCGTGGTGCCGAAGGCAGCGTCGCCGGTGCGGGTGATGAACGAGGCGCGCATCACCGGCTCGTGGCCCACGATGGCGGCGAGGCGTCCGCCGGGGGCCAGCAGGTTCAACAGGGCGGCGGGCACCTCGGCCACCGAACCGGCGATCAGGATCACGTCCCACGGGCCTTCGAGCGCGCAGGCTGCGAAGCCGTTGGCGGTGGCGTCGGCCACGCGCACCTCGGCGTTGGTGATGCCGGCCTGCTGCAGGTGGGTGCGGGCGGTGCGGGCGGTGGCGTCGTCAATCTCCAGCGACACCACGCGCTGCGCCAGGCTGGCGAGCAGGGCCGTGGTGAAGCCGCTGCCGGTGCCGATCTCCAGCACCTTGTCGGTCGGCCTGACGGCCAGGTCCTGCACCAGGCGGGCCTGCACGCGCGGCGCCAGCATCACCTGGTCGGCCCCCTGGCCGAGCGGCAGCTCCATGTCCACATAGGCCAGCGCCTTCTGTGCGGCGGGCACGAAATGCTCGCGCTTGACGCTGTCGAGCAGCGCCAGCACGGCCGGGTCCAGCACTTCCCAGGGGCGGACTTGCTGTTCGATCATGTTGAAGCGCGCCTGGTCAAGGTTCATGGGGGCGATAGAGGTCATTTTTGATACTCCGGTGGGTATGTTAGCCGAACTGTGTCCATTTTACCGAGCGGGGGTTTCTGCCCCGCTGACGCCGCGCCCCATCAGGCGCCGTGCCCAGTTCGCCAGATCGTCCATGTAGCAATAGACCACGGGCACCACCACCAGCGTCAGGATCGACGAGGTGATGACGCCGCCGATCACGGCCTGGCCCATGGGCGCGCGCTGCTCCGAGCCTTCGGTGAGCGCAAAAGCCAGCGGCACCATGCCGAACACCATGGCCAGCGTGGTCATGAGAATGGGGCGCAACCGCACCTTGGCCGCCAGCAGCAGGGCGTTTTCGCGGTCCAGTGGCGGCTGACCTTCGAAGCCCTCGCGGGCGCGGATGGCGAAGTCCACCAGCAGGATCGCGTTTTTCGTCACCAGGCCCATCAGCAGCACCACGCCGATCACCGAGAACATGCTCATGGTCGAGCCGAACATCAGCAGCGCCAGCACCACGCCGATCAGCGTGAGCGGCAGCGCGGTCATGAGCGCCAGCGGCTGCAGGAAGCTCTGGAACTGGCTGGCCAGGATCATGTAGATGAAGATGATGGCCAGCGCCAGCGCCGACACGGCGTAGCCGAACGACTCCTGCATGTTCTTGGTCGAACCGCCGAACTCGTAGCGGTAGCCCGGCGGCATGGCGATGGTGTCGAGCACCTGGCGGATCTCGGTGGACACATCGCCCGCCGAACGGCCGAACACGTTGGCGTTGATGGCGACCTCGCGGTTCAGGTTGCGGCGGTTGATCTGGTTCGGGCCGGTCGATTCCAGCACCTGCGCCACCTGGCCCAGGCGCACCACGCGCGCCGTGCCGTCGGCGGCGGTGCCGACCACGAAGGGCAGTTGCTCCAGGTCGCTGGTGCGCGCGCGTTGCTCGGGCGCCAGGCGCACGTTCACGTCGTAGCTCTCGCCGTCGGCCGCGCGCCAGTTGCCCACGGTCTGGCCCGCCACCAGGGTGCGCAGGCTGCCCGCCACCGACGCCGCGCTCAGGCCCGCGTCCGACGCGATCTCGCGCCGCATCACCACGTCCACCGTCGGCTTGTTGGGCTTGACGCTGGCGTCCAGGTCGACGAGCCCGACGATGGGGCGGATGCGCTCCATCACGGTCGCCGTCAGGCGCTCCAGCTCGGCCAGGTCGTCGCCCTGCAGCGAGAACTCGACCTGCTTGTTGCCGCCCACCGGGTCGAGCAGGCCCGCGTGCGTCACGTTGATGCCCGGCACCGTGCGCAGCCGGTCGCGCAGCCTCGCGGCCATGGTGTCGGCGTTGAGGCTGCGGTCCTGGCGGTCCACCAGGCGCACATAGACGCTGGCGTACATGGTGCCCTGCGCGTTGCCGGTGTTGATGGTCGAGAGCGTGTACTTCACCTCGGGAAACTCGCGCAGGATGGCCTCGACCTGTTTCGTCTTGGCCTCGGTGGCCTCCAGCGACGAGCCGACCGGCGTGTGGAACGAGAGCGAGGTTTCGGAGAAGTCGGCCTTGGGCACGAACTCGGTGCCGAGCAGCGGCACCATGAAAACGCTGCTGACGAACACCACCAGCGCCAGCGCCAGCGTGGCCAGCTTGTGGGTCAGCGACCAGCGCAGGGCGCCCTGGTAGGTCTCGGTCATGCTGTCCTGCAGGCGGTCGAACCAGCCGGTCACGCGGCCGATGGTCTTGTCGTACAGCGTGACGGGCGCGGCGTGCCGGCCGTGTTTCTCGATCTCCGGGTCGTGCCAGATCGAGGACAGCATCGGGTCGAGCGTGAAGCTCACGAACATCGAGATCAGCACCGCCGCCACCATGGTGATGCCGAACTCGTGGAAGAACTTGCCGATGATGCCGCCCATGAAGCCGATGGGCAGGAACACCGCCACGATGGACAGCGTGGTCGCGAGCACCGCGAGGCCGATTTCCTGCGTGCCGTCCATGGCGGCGTCGAAGGGCTTCTTGCCCATCTGCACGTGGCGCACGATGTTTTCGCGCACCACGATGGCGTCGTCGATCAGCAGGCCCACCGAGAGCGTGAGCGCCATCAGCGTGATCATGTTGATGGTGAAGCCGAACAGGTTCATGAAGAAGAAGGTGCCGATCACCGAGATCGGCAGCGTGAGGCCGGTGATCACGGTCGAGCGCCACGAGTTCAGGAACAGGAACACGATCAGCACGGTCAGCAGCGCGCCTTCGATCAGCGTGCGCCGCACGTTGTCCACCGAGACGCGGATCGGCCGCGAGCCGTCGGCGATCGGCTCCAGGCGCACGCCCGGTGGCAGCTCGGCCTTGAGCGACTCGATGGTGGCCTTCAGACCGTCGGTCACGGCGATGGTGTTTTCGTCCTGCGCCTTCTGCACCTGCAGCAGCAGCGTGCGCTGGCCGTTGTACAGCGCGAGGCTGGACACCTCCTGCGTGCCGTCGCTCACCTTGGCCACCTGCGAGAGCCGCACCGGGCTGCCGCCCCGGCGCGCGACGATGATGTCTTCAAAGTCTTTCGGGTTCTGCAGGCGCGAGAGCACCTGCACCACGCGGTCGCGCTCGGTGGTCTTGAGCGTGCCGACCGGGAGGTCCTGGTTGTCGTTGCGCACCGCCGTGGCGATCTGGTCGGCGGTGATGCCCAGGGCCTCCATGGCCGAGGGATCGAGGTCGATGTTGACCGCGCGGCGCGTGCCGCCGACCAGCGTCACCGAGCCCACGCCGCGCACGTTTTCCATGCGCTTCTTCAAGGTCTGTTCGGCCCAGGTGGTCAGCTCCACAGCAGAAGGCGCTTTGCCGTTCACGGCCTCCGGGAGGACCGCGACCGACCAGATCGAGCGGGCCGACGGGTCGAAGCGCAGCACGCGCGGTTCTTTCACGTCGGTGCGGAAGGTCGGGCGCAGGATGGCGATTTTCTCGCGCACGTCGTCGGCCGCCTTGCGCCCGTCGATGTGCAGCTGGAACTCGATGATGACGACCGACTGGCCTTCGTAGCTGCGCGAGGTGAGGGCGTTGACGCCGGCGATGGCGTTGACCGCTTCTTCCACCTTCTTCGTGACCTCGCTCTCCACGATCTCGGGCGAGGCGCCGGGGTACTCGGTGGTGACCACCACCACGGGGAAGTCGATGTTGGGGAACTGATCCACCTTGAGGCGCTGGAACGAAAACAGCCCCAGCACCGTCAAGGCAAGCATCACCATGGTCGCGAAGACCGGGTTGCGCAGCGAAACCTGGGTGAACCACATGGCGCGGCGCTCAGTTCGACGCAGCCGGGGGAGCGGAGCCAGCGGCCGGGGTCGCGAGCTGGACCTCGGTGCCCTCGCGGATCAGCCCGGCCTGTGCGCGCAGCAGTTGCGTGCCCACCGGTGCCGCCTTCACGCCGTCCACGATCAGCATGGGCTCGCCGTTCAGCACACCCTGGCGTTCCACCGTCACCGGCACATGGGCGACCTTGCCGTTCTGAACCACCTGCAGGTAGGGCTGCGGCTTGTCGTTGCGCACGGCCGAGAGCGGCACCGCCGGTGCGTTCAGTCGGCCGGTGACGATTTCGCCCTGTGCGAACAGGCCCTGGCGCATGCCGGCCGCGGCGGGCACGCGCAGGTAGATCAGCACGCTGCGGCTGCCCGCCTGCACGCTGGGGTTGATGCGTGCCACGGCCGCGTCCACCGGCGCGGCCAGACCCTCGACCGTGAGCCGCGCCTTCTGCCCCGCGATCACGCCCGCGGCGTCGGCCGGGGCCAGCGCGGCCTCCAGCTCGAAGCCGGAGAGATCAACCACCTCCAGCACGCGCGCGTCCAGCGCCACCCGCTCGCCGTTCTGCGCCAGCCGCGCCGATACCTGGCCACTCAGCGGCGAGCGCAGCGTGGTGTCGCCCAGTGTCTTGCGCGCGATGTCCAGCGCCGCCATGGCGGCCATGTGGTTGGCCTCGGCCGCCGCCAGGCTGGACGACGAGGTCTCCAGCGCGGTGGCCGAGATGAAACCCTGCTTCACCAGCGACTGGTTGTTGTCCTGCGTGCGGCGGGCGATGGTCACCTGGGCCTGTGCCGATTTGGCCTGCTGCTCGGCCTGGCGCACCCGCGCCTGCGCCTCGGTGCTGTCGATGCGCGCGACCACTTCGCCCGCCCGCACCGTCTCGCCTTCGCGCTTGCTCAGGCCCTGCAGCTCGCCCGCGACCCTGGCCTTGATGGCGGCCGTCTGCAGCGCCCTGAGCGAGCCCGAGACCGCCACCGACTGCGCCAGGTCCAGCTGCTGCACCACCGCCACGTCCTGAGGCGAGAGCTGGTAGACCGGGGCCTGCTGCGCGGCCACCGCCGCCGCGCTGGCCGCGTCGTTGCGTGCCTGGCGCTGCTTCAGCGCGCGCCCGACGCCCAGGGCGATGGCCAGCACCAGCAGGCCCAGCAACAACCACTTGATCCAGGCGGAACGCGACGAGGGGCTCATGGGGGGGACGTTTCAGGTGAAGAAGGGGGGCGGAGCAGCATGCCGTTGAGCAGCAAGCCCACTTGGGTGTCGATGAAGCTGACCGGGTCGATCTGCTGGCTGGAGGGGCAGCAGGGCGCCATCGAGTGTTTCCACATCAGCAGAAAGATCATGGGGGCGATCAGGCTGTAGATCGCGTACTCGAGTTCCATGGTTCGGAACTCGCCGCGGTCCATGCCCCGTTGCAGCACCCGCTTGAGCAGGTCGTGGCCCGGACCGATCACTTCCTGCTGGTAGAAGGCGGCGATCTCGGGGAACGTGCCCGACTCGCTCATCACCAGCTTGGTGATGCCCGAGGCCGTGGTCATGCCGATGCGCTCCCACCACGATTGCATGGTGTAGCGCAGCAGCTCGGCGCTGTCGCCCTGGAACTGGTCCAGCTCCTGGTTCCATTCGCTGAACCGGCCCGCGATGCTTTCGCGCACCACCGCCTTGAACAGCTCTTCCTTGCTCGGGAAATAGAGGAACAGCGTGCCCTTGGAAACGCCCGCGCGCGCGGCGACTTCTTCGACGCGGGTGGCGGCAAAGCCTTTTTCAACGAACAGGGCGAGGGCGGCGTCCAGCAGTTCGCCGGGGCGCGCTTCTTTGCGGCGCTCCCGTTTGCCGGTGGGTGAGGAGGTGTCCATTTTTTAGTGACTGACTGGTCAGTAATGTAACCAGTCGGCCCGGGCGGTGTCAACGCGAGGCCGGCACCACGATGCCCTCGCAGGCGGCAATGCGCGCGCCCTCGTCGAACACAAACTGCTTGAAGGCCAGGTTGACGCCGCTCAGGCCGGTGTCGCGGCGGTGGATGAAGCACCAGTCGATGAACTTGGGCATGTCCACCACGTCGAGCATCGCGATGCGGCCCGCCGCCAGCTCCACCTGGACCACGTGGGCCGAAAGAAAGCTGATGCCCAGGCCGCACATCACCGCGTGTTTGATGGTTTCGTTGCCGGCCAGCTCCATGCCCAGCCGCACCTGGATCGACTGCGCCTGCAGCAGCTGCTCAAGGAACGAACGGGTGGACGAGCCCTGCTCGCGGAAGATGAAGTCCTCGTGCTGCAGCTCGGCCCACGGGATGCCCTGCCTGCCGACGAGAGGGTGGTCGGGGGCCGCCACGATGCAGTGCGGGTGGCGCGCGAAGCTTGATGCGTCGAGGTCGGCCTCGGACGGCGGGTAGCCGGTGATCGCGATGTCGAGCTGGTGCTCGACCAGCATGGCCAGGATCTCCGGGCGCTTGGCCACGGTCAGCTTGAGCCGCACGTCGGGGAAGCGCTGGTGGAATTCGTGCAGCAGCCGGGGCGCGAAGTAGTGCGCGGGCGAGACCACGCCCAGGTGCAGCAGGCCGCGCGGGCCGCGCGCCCCGTCGCCGGCGGCGCCTTCTTCGTGGAAGGCCATGGCGTTTTCGGCGTCCTTCACCTGCGCGAGGATGCGCCGCGCGTGCAGCACGAGCTCGCGCCCGGCCTCGCTCAGGCGCTTGCGGTCGTTCGGGTCGAAGAGGGCGATGCGCAGCTCTTTTTCGAGCTGGCGCACGAGCATGGACACGGCGGGCTGCGTCATGCCCAGCTGTTCGGCCGCGCGGGAAAAGCCGCCGAGCCGCGCCACGGCCTCAAACACCTTGAGCTGGCGGATGTTCATCGAAGCCGTCACGGAAGTTTTTCCCTATGGGTTACCCGAATGGATGGGCGGGTTTGGCTGTCTGGCGGCCATGGAAACGCCGCAGTGGCGAATTTTATAAGTGATCATGATGGTTTTCATAAGTTTTCATAAATTGCTCGTATGGGTTTGCGTGCCTACCATCGCGCCCCATGAACACACCGACCCCTGCCCACGCCTTCCCGAGCTGGAACGACGCCGCCACCGCCGGCATGGACGAACCCCAGCTGCTGCTCTACCGCTCCAACCTGCTGGGCTCCGACCTGCGCATCACCAACTACGGGGGCGGCAACACCTCCGCCAAGATCTGGCAACAAGACCCACTGACCGGCGAGCAGGCCGAGGTGCTGTGGGTCAAGGGCTCGGGCGGCGACGTGGGCTCGATGAAGCTCGACGGCTTCTCCACGCTCTACATGGACAAGCTGCGCGCCTTGAAGGGCCTGTACCGGGGTCTCGAGAACGAAGACGAAATGGTGGGCTACCTGCCGCACTGCACCTTCAACCTCAACACCCGCGCCGCCTCCATCGACACCCCGCTGCACTCCAGCCTGCCCTACGTGCACGTGGACCACATGCACCCCGACGCGGTGATCGCCATCGCCGCCATGGCGAACTCCGAGGCCATCACGAAGCAGGTGTTCGGCGGCACCGTGGGCTGGATGCCCTGGTTGCGCCCCGGCTACGAGCTGGGCCAGCAACTGGCCGCCTGCAACGCCGCGAACCCGGGCCTGCGCGGCATCGTGCTGGGCGGCCACGGCCTGTTCAGCTGGGGTGACAGCTCGAAGGCCTGCTACGAGAACACGGTGGACCTGATCCAGCGCGCCCAGACCTGGCTGAACCAGGAGCGCACCGCGCGCAACGTGCCCGTGTTCGGCGGCGCGGCCGTGGCCCCGCTGGCCGACGCCGAGCGCGACGCGGCCCTGGCCCGCGTGTTGCCGGTGCTGCGTGGCCTGTCGGCCGAAGGCGCGCCGAAGCTGCTGCACCTGAACACCTCGGCCGAGGTGATGGAGTTTGTGAACTCCAAAGACCTGGAGCCGCTGGCCGCGCTCGGCACCTCGTGCCCCGACCACTTCCTGCGCACCAAGATCCGCCCGCTGATCGTGCCAGAAGCCGTTTACCAGCTGCAGGGCGCCGAGCTGAAGGCGCGCCTGAGCGAGCTGCTCGCGGGCTACCGCGCCGACTACGCCGCCTATTACGAGCGCTGCAAGCGCGCCAACAGCCCGGCGCTGCGCGACCCGAACCCGGTGGTGATCCTGTTGCCGCGCATCGGCATGGTGACGATCGCCAAAGACAAGGCCACGGCCCGCATCGCCGGCGAGTTCTACGTCAACGCCATCAACGTGATGCGCGAGGCCAACGCGGTGGACCGCTACGTGGGCCTGCCCGAGCAGGAGGCGTTTGACATCGAGTACTGGCTGCTCGAAGAAGCCAAGCTGCAGCGCATGCCCAAGCCGAAGCCGATGGTGGGCAAGGTGGCGCTGGTCACCGGTGGCGCCGGTGGCATCGGCCAGGCGATCGCGAAACGCATCCTCGCCGACGGCGGCTGCGTGGTGCTGGCCGACATCGACCAGGACGCCCTGAACACGGTGGGCGCCGAGCTGGCCAAGGCCCACGGCAAGGACCATGTGCGCGGCGTGCGCTGCGACGTGACCGACGAAGCCAGCGTGATCGCTGCCTTCGACCGCGCCGCCATCGAATTCGGCGGCGTCGACATCCTGGTGAGCAACGCCGGCATCGCCTCGGCCGCGCCCATCGAAGACACCAGCCTCGCGCTGTGGAACAAGAACCAGAGCATCCTGGCCACGGGCTACTTCCTCGTGGGCCGCGAGGCCTTCAAGCAGATGAAGGCGCAGGGCACGGGCGGCGCCATCATCATGATCGCCAGCAAGAACGGCATGGTCGCGAGCAACCAGGCCACCGCCTACTGCGCGGCCAAGGCCGCCGAGATCCAGCTCAGCCGCAGCTTCGCGCTGGAAGGCGCGCCGCTGGGCATCCGCTCCAACGTGGTGAACCCTGACGCGGTGATCCGCGGCTCCAAGATCTGGACCGGGAAATGGAGCGAAGAGCGCGCCGCCGCCAACAAGATCGAAGAGGGCGACCTCGAAGCCTTCTACCGCGACCGCAGCATGCTCAAGCGCAGCGTGTTCCCGGAAGACATCGCCGAAGCCACCTATTTCTTCGCCGCCGAGCACCTGAGCGCCAAGAGCACCGGCAACATCCTCAACGTGGACGCCGGCAACCTGGCCGCTTTCACCAGATAACCCCCTGCGCCGCGCTGCGCGCGTCACCCCCCAGGGGGCGACGCCAGCGGCCCGGCCAAGCCGGTTCCGCGGCGTCCACGGACGAGATGGGCGCGCAGGCACCCGCACAACAAGGAAGAGACATGAAGACCATCGACAACGGATTGCTGGAATCGCACAACGAGCAGCTGCTGCGCCACGTGCGCAACGACTACGAACACCTCGGCGAGCAGCTGGCCCGCCGCAACATCGACATCGACGTGGTGCGCCAACAAACGGCCACCTTCGGCGTCGCCATCCCCAGCTGGGGCGTGGGCACCGGCGGCACGCGCTTTGCCCGCTTTCCCGGTCAGGGCGAGCCGCGCAATGTGTTCGACAAGCTGCAGGACTGCGGCGTGATCCAGCAGCTCACGCGCATCACGCCCACGGTGTCGCTGCACATCCCCTGGGACAAATGCAGCGACTGGAGCGAGCTGCGGGGCGCCGCCGCCGCGCAGGGCCTGGCCTTCGACGCCATGAACTCCAACACCTTCTCCGACCAGGCCGGCCAGGCGCACAGCTACAAGTACGGCAGCCTGAGCCACACCGACGCCGCGACCCGCGCGCAGGCCGTGGCGCACAACCTGGAGTGCATCGAGATCGGCCAGGCCCTGGGCTCCAAGGCCCTGACGGTGTGGGTCGGCGACGGCAGCAACTTTCCCGGTCAGCAGCACTTCCGCCGTGCCTTCGACCGCTACCTGGACAGTGCCCGCCAGATCTACGCCGCGCTGCCCGGCGACTGGCGCATGTTCCTCGAACACAAGATCTGCGAGCCGGCGTTCTACAGCACGGTGATCCAGGACTGGGGCTCGAGCTTCCTCGCCGCCAGCACGCTGGGCCCGAAGGCGCAGTGCCTGGTGGACCTCGGCCACCACGCGCCCAACGTCAACATCGAGCTGATCGTGGCGCGCCTGATCGCGGCCGGCAAGCTCGCCGGCTTCCACTTCAACGACAGCAAGTACGGCGACGACGACCTGGACGCCGGCAGCGTCAGCCCCTACCGCCTGTTCCTGGTGTTCAACGAGCTGGTGGCCGCAGCCAGCGAAGGGGTGGCGTTCGACCCGGCCTACATGCTGGACCAGAGCCACAACGTGACCGACCCGATCGAGAGCCTGATGACCAGCGCCGTGCAGTGCCAGCGCAGCCACGCGCAGGCCCTGCTGGTGGACCGCGCTGCGCTCGACGCCGCCCAAGAGGCCAACGACGCGCTGACCGCGACCCACCTGCTCAAGACCGCGTTCCAGACCGACGTGACCCCGTTGCTGCAACAGGTGCGCCTGGACGCGGGCGCCGCCATCGACCCGGTGGCCGTGTACCGCGCCAGCGGCTACCGCGCGCGCATGGCCGCGGCCCGGCCCGCCGTGGCCGGCGGTGGGGGCGGCATCGTCTGACCGGCTTCTGTGTCCTGGTCGCTGGTGCCGAAGGGGAGGCCAGCGACCCAGGCAGGACCACCGGCCGTGTCGGGGCCGCACCTGCCGAGACGCTTTTCCCCGTGCTTCGTTTCAACAACCCTGGAGACATTGATGAACAAAAAACTTTCCCTGCTGGCCGCTGCGGCCCTCGCCCTGTCGCTCGCCCAGCCCGCGCTGGCCGCCGACAAGATCGCGCTCGTGGTCAAGAGCCTGGGCAACGGTTTCTTTGACGCCGCCCACCAGGGTGCGCTCGAAGCCGCCAAGGAGCTCAAGGACGTCGAGATCATCTACACCGGCCCGGCCAAAGCCACGGCCGAAGGCCAGATCGAGATCGTCAACGCCCTGATCGCGCAGAACGTGAAGGCCATCGTGATCTCCGCCAACGACCCCGACGCGCTGGTGCCCTCGCTCAAGAAGGCCATGGCCCGTGGCATCAAGGTGATTTCGTTCGACTCGGGTGTCAAGAAAGAAGGCCGCCTGATGCAGCTGAACCCGTCGAACAGCGCGCTGATCGGCGAGAAGCTGGTGAAGATGAGCGAGCAGGTGGTGGGCAAGACCGGCGAGATCGCCGTGCTGTCGGCCACCGCACAGGCCACCAACCAGAACATCTGGATCGCCGAGATGAAGAAGGTGCTGGCCCAGCCCGCCTTTGCCGGCCTGAAGCTGGTCAATGTGGTCTACGGTGACGACCAGACCGACAAGAGCTACCGCGAAGCGCAGGGCCTGTTCAAGAGCTACCCCAACCTGAAAGCCATCGTGGCCCCGACCACGGTGGGCATCGCCGCCGCGGCCAAGGCCGTGCAGGACGAGAAGAAGGTCGGCCAGATCTTCGTGACCGGCCTGGGCCTGCCGTCTGAAATGGCCGGCCACGTGAAGAGTGGCGCGGTGAAGTCGTTCGCGATCTGGAACCCCATCGACCTCGGCTACTCGTCCATCATGGCCGCCAGCGCCTTCATCAAGGGCACGGCCAAGGGCGTGGCCGGCGAGAAGATTTCGCTGGGTCGTGTCGGCAGCACCACGCTGGACAAGGACCTCGAAGGCGCGATGGCCGAGCCGTTCACCTACGACGCGGGCAACGTGGACAAGTTCGCAAAAATCTTTTGAAACACCCCCCGCGCCGCTTCGCGTCACCCCCCTCAAGGGGGGCGGCACCAGAGGCCCGGCGAAGCCGGTTCCTCGGTGCCCCCGGTGGGCGCTGCTTCATGCGGTGCGGGTGGCGCTCCGGCGCCGTGGAAACCGCTTACCCCGACTCCTGACGGCCGTTGATGGTGCTGCGGGGGAACCCGTCGTACCCTTGCCCAGTCTCTTGCCCCCAACGCGCTGCCATGAACCCTGATTCCCCTCCCGCGTGGCTCTCGCTGCGTGGCATCCACAAACGCTTCGGCCCGACCCATGCCCTCAAAGGCGTGGACCTGGAGCTGGTGCCGGGCCAGGTGCTGGCCCTGATCGGTGAAAACGGTGCCGGCAAATCCACGCTGGTGAAAACGCTCACCGGCGTGCATCAGCCCGAAGAGGGCGAGATCCGCATCGAAGGCCGGCCGGTGCGTTTTGCCAAGGCGCAGGACGCGCAGGCCGCCGGCATCGTGGCGGTGCACCAGGAAACGGTGATGTTCGAGGAGCTGAGCGCGGCCGAGAACATCTTCATCGGCCGCCAGCCCACGCGCGGCGCGGGCCTGTTCAAGGTGATCGACTGGGCGCGCATGAACGCCGAGGCCCAGGTGGTGCTCGACCGCGTGGGCGCGGGCTTCGCCGCCACCACGCTGGTGAAGCAGCTGAGCCTGGCGCAGCGCCACCTGATCGAGATCGCGCGCGCCCTGTCGCAGAACGCCCGCGTGGTGATCCTCGACGAACCCACCGCCGCCCTGTCGCAGGCCGAGATCCGCGACTTCTTCGGCCTCGTGCGCGGCCTGAAGAACGAGGGCGTGGCGGTGCTCTTCATCACCCACAAGTTCGACGAGATTTTTGCCGTCTGCGACCGCTACGTGGTCTTGCGCGACGGCGCGTCGGTGGGTTCGGGCGCCATCGCCGACGCCGACGAACCCGCGCTGGTGGGCCTGATGGCCGGCCGCGCCATCGAACAGATCTACCCGCCCATCCACAGCCAGCCGGGCGAGGTGGTGTTGCAGGTCAAGGGCCTGAGCCACCCGACCGAATTCGCCGACCTCGGCTTCGAGCTGCGGCGCGGCGAGATCCTGGGCTTCTACGGCCTGATCGGCGCCGGCCGCAGCGAGGCCATGCTCGCGCTGATGGGCCTGAACCCGGCGGCCACCGGCGAGGTGGTGGTGGAGGGCCGCCGCATCGAGATCCGCCGGCCCGGCGACGCCATTGCCGCCGGCCTGGCCTACGTGCCCGAAGAGCGGCAGCGCCAGGGCGCGGTGCTGGGTTTTTCGGTGCGGCACAACATCAGCCTGGCCGGTCTGGCCAGCGGCGTGTCGGCGCTGTCGCGCGGGCCCTGGTTGTCGGCCGCGCGCGAGTCCGATCTCGCGGCCCGCATGATTCAACGCCTGCGCATCAAGACCGCGAGCCAGGACACGCCGCTGTCGGGGCTGTCGGGCGGCAACCAGCAGAAGGTGGTGATCGCCAAGTGGCTGGGGCTGAACCCGCGCATCGTGATCCTGGACGAGCCCACCAAGGGCATCGACGTGGGCGCCAAACAGGCCGTCTACCACCTGATCGCCGAGATGGTGGAGCAGGGCCTGGCGGTGATCCTGGTGTCGTCCGAACTGCCCGAGGTGATGCACCTCGCGCACCGCGTCATCGTCATGCGGCGCGGCCGCATGGTGAGCGAGTTCGCCATGGGCTCGGTGGACGCCGAGACCATCGTGTCCGCCGCGTCGGGCCTGGGGCTGGGACACGCCGCCGTGCCGCCGACCGCTGCCGCGGTGCCCCCCGTCCGTCTGCCCACCGAGGTGCACCCATGACAACCAACCCCCTGACCGCGCTGGCGCAGGTGCGGCGCGAGTGGCTGCTGCTGGCCATCATCGCCGTCATCGTGCTCGCGGTGGGCGCGCGCGCGCCCGTGTTCCTGACCCTGCGCAACGCGCTGGACATCGGCAACGACTCGGCCATCCTCGCCATCCTGGTGATGGGCCAGATGCTGGTGCTGCTGACGCGCGGCGTTGACCTCTCGGTGGCGTCCAACCTGGCGCTCACCGGCATGTTGTGCGCACTGGCCGGGCGGGCCTGGCCCGGCATTCCGCTGGTGGCGCTGATCGCCATGGCCTGCGCCATCGGCGCGGCGCTGGGCTTCGTCAACGGCTGGTTGATCATGCGGTTTTCGCTGCCCTCCATCGTGGTCACGCTGGGCACGCTGTCGCTCTACCGGGGCGCGGTGTTCGTGGCCAGCGGCGGCGCCTGGGTGTCGGACCACGAGATCCACCCGCTCATCAAAGGCCTGCCGCGCGAGACCCTGCTCGGCCTGCCCATGCTGATCTGGTTCGCCGCCGTGGTGGTGGCGCTGACCTTCTGGCTGCTGCACTGGCGGCGCGAAGGGCGCGAGCTCTACGCCTACGGCGGCAACCCCTCGGCCGCGCTGTACGCCGGCATCCCGGTGCAGCGCCGGCTGGTGATGGCCTACACCGTGTCGGGCCTGCTGGCCGGGCTGGCGGGCCTGCTCTGGGTGGGGCGGTATTCGATTGCGTTTTCCGAGCTGGCCTCGGGCTACGAGCTGACGGTGATCGCGGCCTGCGTGATCGGTGGCGTGAGCATCGGCGGCGGTGTCGGCACCATTGGCGGCGCGGTGCTCGGCGTGTTGTTCATCGGCGTGGTCAACGGCGCGCTGCCGGTGATACAGGTTTCGCCGTTCTGGCAGCAGGCGATTGCGGGCGCGGTGATTTTGGTTTCGGTGGTGCTCAACGCCACGGCCGACCGCAAAAAAGGGCGGCAGATTCTGGACCGCTCGGCGGTCCCACAAGGAGGAATGGCATGAGGGCACTCGACACCTGGGAGCGCGTGCTGATCGCGCTGATCGTGCTGGTCTACCTGGGCTTCGGCTTGGGGCTAGAGGGCTTCTTCTCGCCCTACGCGCTGGCCGACAGCACCTACAACTTTTCAGAGAAGGCCCTGATCGCGCTGGCGATGGCGCTGCTGGTGGTGTCGGGCGAGATCGACCTCTCGATTGCCGCCACCATGGCGCTGGCCTCGCTGGCCATGGGCCTGGCGATGCAGGCAGGCGCCAGCCTGCCGCTGATGCTGTGCGCCGCGTTGGCCACGGGCGCGCTCTGCGGCGGACTCAACGGCTGGCTCGTGACGCGCTGGAAGCTGCCGTCCATCGTGGTCACCATCGGCACGCTCTCGCTCTACCGGGGCCTGGCGCAGGTGGTGCTGGGCGACCAGGCGATCACCGGTTACCCCGAGACGCTGAGCACCTGGGGCAACGGCAGCATCGGCGACCTGATCGGCCAGCCGGGGTTCATCGTGCCCATCGAGTTCGGCGTGATGTTGCTGATGGCAATCCTGGTGGGCCTGTTCCTGCACGCCACGGTGCACGGCCGGCGGGTTTACGCCATCGGCGCCAACCCGATTGCGTCGCGTTTTTCGGGCATCTCGGTGGACCGCTACCGCCTGATGCTGTTTGTGTTCGCCGGCATCATGGCGGCGCTCGCGGCCATCCTGCTCACCGGGCGCATCGGCAGCACGCGGCCCAACCTGGCCATGGGCTGGGAACTGGACGCGGTGACCATCGTGATCCTCGGCGGCGTGGCCATCGAGGGCGGGCGCGGCAGCATCGTGGGCGTGATCCTCGCGGCCGTGCTGCTGGGCAGCTTCAACTTCGCGCTGGGCATGCTCAACGTGTCGGGCATCGTGATGTCGATGATCGTGGGCGCGCTGCTGATCGTGGCGATGGTGCTGCCGCGCTGGCTCAGGGTGTTGCGCCGGCCGTCCGCCGCCGTGCTCAAACCAGCCTGAACACGGAGTCCACCATGACCCCCGAAAAGATCGCTTTCCGCATGTTCCTGAACCCCGGCTGCGAGGCCGAGTACCAGCGGCGCCACGATGCCATCTGGCCCGAGCTGTCGGCGCTGTTGAAAGAGCGCGGCGTGTCCGACTACAGCATCTTTCTCGACGCGCCGCGCGGCGTGCTGTTCGCCGTCTTGCGCCGCAGCGCCGGCCACGGCATGGACAGCCTGCCGCAGCACCCGGTGATGCAGCGCTGGTGGCAGCACATGAAAGACCTGATGCGGACGAACCCCGACGGCTCGCCCGTGGCCGAGCCGCTGCCCTGCGTGTTCCATCTCGAATGACCCACACCCTCATCCTCGACATCGGCAAGACCAACGCCAAGCTGCTGCTCATCAGCGAGGCCGGTGAGGTGCTGGCCCGCGAGGTGCAGGCCAACAAGGCGGTGCAGGGTGCCGATTACCTGGAGCTCGGCGTGGGCGCGCTCGAAGCTTGGTTGCTGCGAACCATCCCCGCCTTGCCACAGCGCGAGCACATCGCGCACCTCCACGTCAGCACCCACGGCGCGGCCTTTTGCGCCATCGACGGCGAGCGCCTCGTGCTGCCGCCCATGGACTACGAATGGGACGGCTACGGTGCGCACCGCGAGGCCTTTCAACGCCTCGCCGACGGCTTCGAGACCACCGGTTCGCCCGACCTGCCACTGGGCCTGAACGCCGGCCTGCAGCTGTACTGGCTGCAGCAGACGCAGCCTGCCGCGTGGCAGCGCATCCGCCACTGGCTGCCGTACCCGCAGTACTGGGCCTGGTGGTTCAGCGGCGTGGCCGCGAGCGAGGTGTCCTCGCTCGGTTGCCACACCCACCTGTGGTCACCCGCAGAGCAGCGGCCGGCCGCGTGGACGCAGCGCGCCGGCATCGCCGCGCTGTTCGCGCCGCTGAAAAAAGCCTGGGAGGTGCTGGGCCAGGTGAAGCCCGCCCTGGCCGCGCGCCTGCAGCTGCCCGCCACCTGCCAGGTGCACGTGGGCGTGCACGACAGCAACGCCTGCCTCGCCCGCCACCTGCACGCCGTGCCCCACGGCACGGTGGTCTCCACCGGCACCTGGTGCGTGGTCATGGCGCCCGGCGGCTCGGCGACGGCGCTCGCGCCCGAGCGCGATGAACTGGTCAACGTGTCGGTGGAAGGCGGGGCCGTGCCCACCGCGCGTTTCATGGGCGGGCGTGAGTTCGCCGCCCTGTGCGACGGCGCCGACCCCGCGCTCGCCACGCTGGTCGCGCTCGACGAGCTGCTGGCGCAAGGCTGGGCGGCCACGCCGTCGTTCGCGGAAGCCGGGCCGTATCAGGGCCAGCAGGGCCGCGTGTGGCAAGACGGGTGGGCACAGGCCGGTGGCACACAGGCGGTGCCCGCGCACCTGCGGCCGGCGCTCGCGGCGCTCTACTGCGCCGACATCACGGCCGAGCTGGTGGCGTCGCTGGCCACCGGCGACGCCTCGGCGCCCGCGGTGGTGGAAGGGCCGCTCGCGGGTAACGTGGTCTACACCACGGCGCTCTCGGCGTGGCTGGCCGGCCGCCGTGTGCTGCGCTCGACCGATGCGCTCGAAGGCACGGCCCGCGGTGCCTGGATGCTGGCCGACTGGCCCGCGCGCGCACGGCTCTCGGGCTGGTACGAGCCCTTGCCGGTGGTCGGGCCGGATCTGCGGCAGCGGCTGCAACGCTACCGGGACCAACGCACGGCCTTGCTCCAGGCCGCGTGAATCACCCCAGCCGGATGCCCACCCGCGTGATGCGGTTGCCGTCCATCTTGCGCACGCTCAGCTCGGCGGCGCCCAGCAGCGCGCCGTCGCCCACCACCGGCGGGCGGTTGATCTGTTGGTTCAGCCAGGCGGCCACGTCGGTGGTGGATTCCGCCGGCATCGGCAGCCCGTAGAACCCGCACAGCGTGTCCATCGGCGTGGTGGCGTCGATCACGAAATCGCCGAACACCAGGCGGTTGCCCAGTTCGTCCTTCGGGTCCGGCAAGGCCACGCCCAGGCGCCGCGCGCTCCAGGCGATCGTCCCGCCCTGCAGCAACAGCGAGGTGAGCACCACCACGAAGGCCACGTTGAAAAACGTGCGGGCCCCGACCACCCCCGCCAGCAGCGGGTACACCGCCAGCACGATGGGCACCGCGCCGCGCAGCCCCACCCAGCTGATGAAACCGATCTCGCGCCCGCTGAAGCGGAACGGCACCAGGCACAGCCACACCGAGACCGGCCGGGCCACCAGCATCAGCACCGCCGACACGCCCAGCGCCGGCCACAGCGAGCGCAGCATGTCGCTCGGCGTCACCAGCAGGCCCAGCAGCAGGAACATGCCCGCCTGCGCCAGCCAGGCGTAGCCGTCCATGGCCGAGAGCGCCCGCCGCACCGGGTGCCGCGCCCGGTTGCCCACCACCACGCCCATGGCGTACACCGCCAGAAAGCCCGAGCCGCCCAGCCAGGTGGTGGCGGCGAACACCGCCAGCCCGCCCGACACCACCAGCAGCGCGCGCACGCCGCCGCCGCCGTCCGACCCGCGGCCCAGGCCGTTGAGCAAGGCCGCCAGGGCCCAGCCGCTGCCCAGGCCCATGGCCGTGCCCCAGCCCAGGTGCAGCAACAGCGCCCACACCGCGTGCAGCACCTGCTGCGCGTCCCACGGCGTTGCGACGGCGTTGACCGCCTGACCCGCCGTGGCCAGGCCGATGAAGGTGAGCGTCAGGTACACCGCCATCGGGTCGTTCAGGCCCGACTCGATCTCCAGCGTCGCGGCCACCCGCTCGTTGAGCGTCACGCCCGAGGACTTCAGCAGCGAAAACACCGCCGCCGCGTCGGTCGAACCCACGATGGCGCCCACCAGCAGCGCCAGCGGCCAGCTCAGGTCCAGCAGCCAGCGCGCCGCCAGGCCGGTGATGACCGCACACACCAGCACGCCCAGCGTGGCCAGCAGCAGCGAGGGCTTCAAGCCGGTGCGGAAGGTGGCGTAGTCGGTGCGCAGGCCGCCGTCCAGCAGGATCACGGCGAGCGCCACGTTGCCCACCCAGAAACTCAGGCCGAAGTCCTCGAACACCAGGCCACCGGGCCCGTCCACCCCAGCCAGGATGCCCACCAGCAGGAACACCAGCAGGAACGAGAACCCCACCCGCGCCGACAACACCCCGGCCAGCACGCTCACGAACACCAGCGACGCGGCCACGAGCAGCGGCAGGGCGAGGAAGTCGAGCGAAAGGGTCATGGCGCAAGCTAACAGATTGCGTGCCAATGCAGAACCCGAGGGCTACCATGGCGGTCAGTCTTGAAAGGAGAACACCATGGTTGCCCATGCTCTTTTGACGGTTCGTGACCTGCGCGTGCGGGCGGTCCATGTGCCCTTGCGCATTCCTTTGCAGACCAGCAGCGGCACCATCCACATCGCGCCGCTGGCCCTCATCGACCTGCTCACCGACGAGGGCGTCACCGGCTCCACCTACCTGTTCTGCTACACGCCGCTGGTGCTCAAACCGGTGGTGCAGCTGCTGAACGAGCTGGTTCCCGTGATCCGGGGCGACGCGGTCGCGCCGCTGGAACTGGACCGCAAGCTGCGCGCGCGGTTCCGGCTGCTCGGGGTCAAGGGCGTGGTGGGCATGGCGCTGGCGGGCATCGACATGGCCGCCTGGGACGCCCTCGCCACCGCGCAGGGCCTGCCGCTGGCGCGGCTGCTGGGCGGCGAGCTGCGGCGCATCCCGGCCTACAACAGCTGCGGGCTGGGCATGATCGGCGCCGAGCGCGCCGCGGCCGAGGCCCAGCAGCTCGCGGCGCCCGGCTTCCCCGCCATCAAGGTCCGGCTCGGCTACGCCGACCTGGCCACCGACCTCGCGGTGGTGCGCGCCGTGAAGCGGGCCATCGGCGACGGCGTGCACCTGATGTCGGACTACAACCAGGCGCTGTCCGTGGCCGAGGCCAGCTCGCGCATCCAGGCGCTGGACGGCGAAGGCCTTTACTGGGTGGAAGAGCCCACCTCGGCCGACGACCACGCCGGCCACGCCCAGATCCGCACCCGCACGCGCTCGCGCATCCAGATGGGCGAGAACTGGTGGGGCCCGCACGAGATGGCCGTCTGCGTGGCCGCCGGCGCCTCGGACTTCGGCATGCCCGACGCCATGAAGATCGGCGGCGTGACCGGCTGGCAACGCGCCGCCGCCATCGGCGAGACTGCCGGCCTGCCGCTGTCCAGCCACCTGTTTCCGGAAGTCAGCGCCCACCTGCTCGCCGTCACGCCCACCGCCCACTGGCTGGAATACGTCGACTGGGCCGACCCGGTGCTGCAGGAGCCGCTGCGGGTGGAGGCAGGCCACGTCACCCCGCCCGATGTGCCCGGCACCGGCATCCGCTGGAACGAGGACAGCATCCAGCGCTGCCTGGTGCCCTGAGCCCCGAGTTCTACGCCGGTAGGTCCTCGTGGAGGCAGAGGTAGTTGCCCTCGGTGTCCTTGAACCAGGCGGCCTTCTCGGCGCCGAGCACGCAGACGTGGTTCACCGTTTTCAGGCCGGGGAAGTCGTAGTCCTCGAACACCACGCCCGAGCGTTTCAGCTGCTCGATGCTGGCGGTGATGTCGTTCACCTGGAAGCTGATCGCGGTGTGGTCGGCCTTGGTGCCTTCGGGTTTGGGGAACAGGGCCAGCGTGCTGCCGCCGACCGAATAGACGAACTTGCCGTCGGGCTTGAACCCGCCCGGCGACAGTCCCAGACAACCCTCGTAGAACGCCCGTGCGCGGTCGATGTCTTTCACGGGCAGCATGGTGGTGACAGAAGCAGTGGACAACATACCCAGTCCTTTCGCTCGATCCGGCCACGTTCGCGCCGCCTGGCGCCCGCCAGGCCACCGGGCCGGCACATCAGCATAGGCTTCCCGGTGCGCGGGCGCCAGTGGCCCTCATCGGGTGGTGCGGGCATGGCTCGAACTACCATGCCCACCCATGACGCTGCCCTTCGAATACCAGAACCCCACGCTCCAGTTCGAGCGCTTCATGGTCGACGCCCGCGACTGCGCCGGGCTGCCCACCACCAACATGGCGTGGAACATGGTGGTGGGTGTGCTGCACGCGTTCCGCCAGCGACTGACCGTGCCGCAGGCCCTCGCTTTTGCGGCCGTGCTGCCGCCCGTGACCCGCGCGCTCTTCATCGAAGACTGGCCCATCGACCAGGCGCCTGTGCCTTTTGGCGGGCCGGCCGAGTGGCTGGCGGACGTGCGCTCCGTTCGCACGGAGCACAACTTCTCGCCGGCCGATGCGGTGGTGTCCGTCGCCACCGCCCTTCGCCGGCATGTGGACGCCGCCGCCTTCGAACGGGTGCTGGCGCAGCTGCCGCCCGAGGCCAGCCGGTACTGGCAGGCGAGGCCCGCCCCATGACACCCACTCGGCTTCAACTCCAGCGCTGGCAAGCGCTCACCAGCGAACAGCAGCAATCCGTGCTGGCCCTGCACATCCCGCCCGAGCAGATTGAATTCGCCGGGACGATGGCGCAGGCGGTCGCGGTGGGCGAGGGCGCCAGCCCCGACGAAGTGGCCGGCCTGGCCGTGCTTCAAGCCGATGTGCCGGTCGGCTTCGTGGTGCTCTGCCGGGGCTCCCGGCTGCCGGAGTGGGCGCCCACCGGCGCCGTCGCCCTCAGGGCCATGCGCATTGACAGCCGCGAACAGGGCAAAGGCCACGGCAAACACGCGCTGGCCCTGGTGGAAACCTGGCTGGGGGAGCACTGGCCGGTTTGCCCGTTGCTCGCGTTGTGTGTGGACGACCAGAACCTGGCTGCTCGGCGCGCCTACGAAGTGGCGGGGTTCACCGAGTACACCGAGCCCAAGGCTGGGCGCATCGGGCTGGTGCGTTATCTGGCCAAGCCTTTGAAGGTGGCTGCGCGCTCATAGCACCCGACGGCCGGTTCAACACCACCGGCCGCAGGCGCTCAGCTCTCGTCGTCCAGCAGGCGCTGCAGCGCTTCTTCTGTCAGGCCCTGCGCGGCAGCACTGGAGGCGTTCTGCGCCAGCGAGCCCTACAGGCGGTTCGCGCAGAAGTTGCGCATGGCCTCGTGGTCCTGCGCGCTGACCATCACGCCCACCACGCGGCCGTGCTTGAGCACCTGGACGGGCCTGTGCTGAACTTGATCAAGCAACTTCCCGAAGTGGGTCTTGGCTTCGGTGGCAGTGCAGGAGCGCATGGTCTGTTGGCCTCCTCAATGAGTGGCCGCGGTGTGCGCCACGCCCAACCGCTCGGCCAGCCCGACCAGCCGCCGGTCCAGCGTCCACAACCGCGCGCCCGGTGTGATGAGCGCCGACGCCAGCAGGCCCAGATCCACCAAACCGCATCCTTGGCCGTACAAGCGTTCGCGCTCCACAAACGCCATCACCTCGTCCACCGTGGCCACCTTGGCCGGTTGCAGCGCCGCCAGATCGGCCAGCGTCTGCACTCGGGCCGGGGGCGTGCCGCAGGCCAGTTCCGCCCGCACCCAGGGGTGGGTCAGCACGGCGTCCTGCACCAGCAGGTTGGCCAGCTCTTCGTTGCGGCTGCGAAAGTGGTCCACCCACACCGAGGTGTCCACCAGCACCGCCGTCATTCGGCAGGTTCCTCGCGCCGACGTGGGATCTCGGCCATTTCGGGCGCGGCCGCACCCAGCGCCGCCAGCCGCTTGGCCGACTGCACCCGCACAAAGGTGCGGAACACCTCGCGGAACAGGTCGGCCTTGTCCATGGACGGGTCGGCGACTTGCAAGGCCCGCTCGTACAAGGCGTCGTCGATGGTGACGGTGGTTCGCATTGGGGCGCTCCGGTTTGTAGATTCAAAGACGCATCAGTTTTGATGCGATAAAGCATCATATAGAAGACACATCAAAGCCTCAATGCATGGCTTGACCCAGACCAAATACGGGCATAAATTCAGTCCACCCCAAGGAGGCGCCATGCAAGCCCGCGAACACATCCGATCCATTTCCTACCTCAAGAGCCACGCCGCCCAGATCTCTGAAGAGGTGGCCGCCACCGGTGCGCCGGTCATCATCACCCAGAACGGCGAAGCCGCCATGGTGATCGAGGGCGTGCAGCAGTACCAGGACAAGGAAGACCTGATCGCCCTGCTCAAGCTGCTGGCCCTGGGTGAAAAAGACCGGCAGGCGGGCCTGGGCCTTTCGGTGGAAGAATCCCGCGCACAACTGGCACAACGGCGCCAGCAGCGCTGAACGCCATGGCCATCGTCATCCTGCCGGACGCGCAGGCCGACCTGCTGGACCTGCAGGACTACATGCTGGAGCGATGGACGCCGGAGCTGTGGGTGGCCGCCGAACAAGACATCTTTGACCAGCTCGCCCAGGTGGACTCGGGTTTCATCACCGGCCCGGTGATTCCTTTGCTCGCCAGCGTGGGCATGACGGACTACCGGACCATCCTCAGCTCACACCACCGCATCCTGTACCGCCAGATCGACGGGAATACTTTTGTGTATGCGGTGGCTGGGCAGACGCAGGATTTTCAGACGCTGTTGCTCAGGCGGTTGTTCAGGCGGTGAGAGTGGGGAAAAGGCAAGACCTCACCTTAATCCGTCTCTGTAGGTTCGAAAGTCTATGCGCATTAACATTTCTCGATTGCATCACCTGAGGTTTATGTTCGTATGAATAATTCATTGTTCTTTTCTCGGTCCATTGTTGCTTTTGTTGCGTCTTTTTTCTGTGCTCATCTGCATGCATCCCCGGTTGATTTGATTGCATTGATGGATGCGTTTTGTATTGGGGCTGATGGTGATGTTAAATCGGCAGAAAAAATGGCAATTGCTTCGGGTGGGAAGCGGTTGTCCAAAGATATGTTGCATCTCGACCCGGCTGTAGCTAGGGATGGCGGTAGTGGATTCACTGTTGTTCGAGGGAAAAAGAAGTATGTCGTTATGATTACAAATAAAGGCGCCTGTTCCATTCTTTCTGTTAGCACGTTGCCGCAGGATCTGAAGCTTCTTCTTGAAAAAACCTACCCTTTGCGTAAAGTTTTGGATGATGGAAGCGGTCCCCAATTTTTAACTATGTGGAAAGTTCTTCAGCCTTCGATGTATGCTGGATCTGTTATTTCAATGAATGCTGCAAGATCCGGTTTCGGAGCGGATGGGGCGGTTTCTCTGGGTTATTTATCATCTAAGCTTGTTCAAGCTGAAAAATAGATAATTTTTTTGGAGAGTCTTCTTTGGAAGTACATTTTTATGAAGTGCAGCAATGACCGCTCAAGCAGCTGATTTGATTTTTTTTGAAGGTAAAGAGTACGTTACGTTCGATGAGCCGCTTTCATTTCTTGAAGGGCTACCGGAGTTTTTGGATTTGAATACTGGAAATATTAAAGGGTATGTTGCATTGTGGGTGGTTGTCGCTAATCGTTTGTTTATCGCTTCGCTAAATGGTTATGTGCCTGGAAGGACTGATAAGGGGCTTGGACTTGTTTTTTCCAATGTTCAGGCACCTATTTTTGCGAGTTGGTATTCTGGAAGGCTTCGACTTTTAGGTGGTCAACTACTCAGGCGTAGCGAAATAAATCCAATCTATCAGCATGAGGTTTTACTGGTTGTGAAGAATGGGGAGATCCAGGAGTGTTCGTTGCTTGATAGAACTGGCGAAGCCGTCTGTCATGAATTCGATCCAATGTTGTCTGTGTCGATTGAGTTGCTTGAAGGATTTTCTCCTGGGGTGATTGATTTGGTTCGAAATTTGGGTGTTTCTAGTTTGGGTGATCTTGTTGAGTTTGATGGATTGGAGTTCGCCAAGGCGACGGGGCTGGGTATCGATGCGGTAATTGACATAAAGAATGCACTTTCAACTTATGGGCTTTCATTTGGTATGCATTTGCAGGGCTGGCCACCGAAGCAAAGTCCGGTGAGGCCGCTTTGATCTGATGTGCTTCTTATAGCTAATGGAGCAGAAAAAAAGGGCTGCCAGTGGCAGCCCTTCTTGTTGGGAAGCGCGAAACGATCAATTCGCAAACGCCGCAATCCCGGTTATCGCCCGGCCCAGAATCAGCGCATGCACATCGTGCGTGCCTTCGTAGGTGTTCACCACCTCCAGGTTCACCAGGTGGCGGGCCACGCCGAACTCGTCGCTGATGCCGTTGCCGCCCATCATGTCGCGGGCCATGCGGGCCATGCGGGCGATGTCGAGCGACTTGCCGCAGCTGTTGCGCTTCAAGATGCTGGTGATCTCCACGGCGGCGGTGCCTTCGTCCTTCATGCGGCCCAGGCGCAGGCAGCCTTGCAGGCCGAGGCTGATTTCGGTCAGCATGTCGGCCAGCTTTTTCTGGCAGTTGGTTGGCGGCGAGCGGGCGGCCGAACTGCTGGCGGTCCAGCACGTACTGGCGGGCGCAGAAGTAGCGGTCTTCTGCGGCGCCCAGCGCGCCCCAGGCGATGCCGTAGCGCGCGCTTTTCAGACAGGTGAACGGGCCTTTCAGGCCGCGCACGTCCGGGAAGGCGTTTTCTTCCGGCACGAACACCTCGTCCATCACGATCTCGCCGGTGATCGATGCGCGCAGGCCGACCTTGCTGTGGATCGCGGGGGCGCTCAGACCTTTCCAGCCTTTTTCTGAGCAAGACCTGACTCAGTTCTCCTTCCTCGCAAATTCCCTCGCTTCCAATATGCTTGTGCAAGCTCTGAAGTAAATTCAAGGCTTCTCTTCTCAAGGGGCATCAATGCTCAAGTACTTACAGCTGTCCAATGTAGGCCTATCTCCCAGCACACGGGTGGAGTGGGCGCCACGGTTGAACTTGATTGCTGGCGATAACGGGCTGGGCAAGAGCTTCCTATTGGACTTGGCTTGGTGGGCCCTCACGCGCACCTGGGCAGGCGCTACCGCATTGCCGATGTCACCCAAGAAGGCCTCGGTTGAGTTCGGCATCAAAGGCAAGACGGCTGCGCCCAAGGTGATCAGCTCCACGTATTCCAAGGCAGACGGCAGCTGGCCGCTGCCCGCTGCGCGCCCGGTGATGCCAGGCATCGTGGTGTACATCCGCATCGACGGTGGTTTCTCGGTATGGGACCCGGCGCGCAACTACTGGCGCACCGACCCCGCCCGCCCGGATGCCTACCACTTCAAGGCCGAAGAGGTGTGGAATGGTCTGGAGGTGAATGGACAACGCGTGTGCGAAGGGCTGGAGCGCGACTGGGTGAACTGGCAGGAAGGGCGCAAGCCGCAGTTCCGGGCGCTGGAGAAAGTGCTGGAAGTGATGTCGCCGCCGCTGGAACCTTTGCGTGCGGGACAGCCACAGAGAGTGTTCATTGGTGAGGGGCGCGACCGCCCGACGCTGCTGGTGGGCAACCAGACGGTGCCGGTCGCGCTGGCATCAGCCGGTGTGCGAAGGGTGCTGGCGCTGGTTTATTTCCTCGTGTGGGCATGGCACGAGCACAACGTGGCGGCCAAGCTGCTGGGCAAGAAGCCTGAAGACCGCTTCGTGATCTTGTTTGACGAGCCCGAAACCCATTTGCACCCGCGCTGGCAGCGCACGATTGTGCCGAGCATGCTCAAGGCGATTGACGAGCTTCGGGGATCGAAGAGCACGCCCCCCCAGGTGCTGGTGGCAACACATGCGCCCTTGGTGGCTGCATCCATTGAGCCGCTGTTCGACGCGGCGCAGGACGACTTGATCCATCTGTCTCTGGTCAATGGACAGGTGCAGCTCGAACAGGGCTCCTGGGCCACGCAGGGCGATGTGACGAACTGGCTGGTGTCGGAGACGTTTGGTCTGGAGCAGGCCAGGTCCATCGAGGCAGAGCAGGCGATTGAGGCGGCCGAGGCCTTCATGCGGGACGAAAAACACCTGCCCGCCGGGCTCGACACGAAAAAAGCCATTCACACCCGACTACAGAAGCTGTTGCCCGCTGGTGACGAGTTTTGGCCCAGGTGGCTGGTGCACACGCAGGCGGTGCGAGGCGCGAAGGGGGCCGGCGCGTGATCCGGGCACCCAAGGTCAAGAAGCCGGTTGCCTTTGATGCCAAGGTGAACACGCCGGGCGATGCGTGGCTGAAGGCTAATCCGAACGCCAAGCGGCCCAAGGCGCTTTGGGAGCCCTACACGGCCACACTGAGCCAAGCCTATGGAAACCGCTGCGGGTACGCCGCGATGCTGGACCCGACCGGCGGCTCGGTGGACCATTACCTGAGCTTCAAACACCACCCGGAGCTGGCGTACGAGTGGAGCAACTACCGGTTTGCGTCCAACACCCTCAACTCATCCAAGCGCACGGCGGACGACACGGTATTCGACCCACAGGAAGTCAAACCGGGCTGGTTCAAGATCTTGTTGCCATCGCTGCAACTTGTGGTAACCGATGCTGTGCCCAGAAGTCACAAGGCCAAAGCGGAGTTCACCTTGAAGCGCCTCAAACTGCGTGATGGCGAACGCATCATCCGGTGGCGATGGTCTTGGTACCAGATGTACCTCGACGAGAAGCTAACCCTTGAGGGCCTGCGCGACGTTGCGCCCTTGATCGCCGAGGCGGTAGAAGCCCAGGCAGCTGCAGGTTAAGGGACCCACATATGCAGGAAATATCGGGTGCATAGATCGCGTTGTCGTGCCAGATTCAGCGCATCAGTAGCGGGTTTACCAACAAGAAGGGCTGCCAAAGGCAGCCCTTCTTGTTTTGCGGAATGAACCCAATCAATTCGCAAACGCCGCAATCCCCGTGATCGCCCGACCCAGAATCAGCGCATGCACATCGTGCGTGCCTTCGTAGGTGTTCACAACCTCCAGGTTCACCAGGTGGCGGGCCACGCCGAACTCGTCGCTGATGCCGTTGCCGCCCATCATGTCGCGGGCCATGCGGGCGATGTCGAGCGACTTGCCGCAGCTGTTGCGCTTCAAGATGCTGGTGATCTCCACGGCGGCGGTGCCTTCGTCCTTCATGCGGCCCAGGCGCAGGCAGCCTTGCAGGCCGAGGCTGATTTCGGTCAGCATGTCGGCCAGCTTTTTCTGGATCAGCTGGTTGGCGGCGAGCGGGCGGCCGAACTGCTGGCGGTCCATCACGTACTGGCGGGCGCGGAAGTAGCAGTCTTCGGCGGCGCCCAGCGCGCCCCAGGCGATGCCGTAGCGCGCGCTGTTCAGGCAGGTGAACGGGCCTTTGAGGCCGCGCACGTCGGGGAAGGCGTTTTCTTCCGGCACGAAGACTTCGTCCATCACGATCTCGCCGGTGATGCTGGCACGCAGGCCGACCTTGCTGTGGATGGCGGGGGCGCTCAGGCCCTTCCAGCCTTTCTCCAGGATGAAGCCACGGATCTGGCCGCCGTCGTCCTTGGCCCAGACCACGAACACGTCGGCGATGGGGCTGTTGGTGATCCACATCTTGGCGCCACTCAGGCTGTAGCCGCCGGGCACGGCCTTGGCGCGGGTGACCATGCTGCCGGGGTCGCTGCCGTGGTTGGGTTCGGTGAGGCCGAAGCAGCCGATCCATTCACCGGTGGCGAGCTTGGGCAGGTATTTCTGCTTCTGCGCTTCGCTGCCAAATTCGTTGATCGGCACCATCACCAGCGAGCTCTGCACGCTCATCATGCTGCGGTAGCCGGAGTCCACGCGCTCCACTTCGCGCGCCACCAGGCCGTAGCAGACGTAGTTGAGGCCGCTGCCGCCGTAGGCCTCGGGGATGGTCGGGCCGAGCAGGCCGAGTTCGCCCATCTCGCGGAAGATGGCCGGGTCGGTCTTCTCGTGGCGGAAGGCCTCGGTCACGCGGGGCAGCAGCTTTTCCTGGCAGTAGGCGCGGGCGGCGTCCTGCACCTGGCGCTCGTCGTCGGTGAGCTGCGCGCTCAGGTGGAACGGGTCTTCCCAGTTGAAGGTGTTTTTGCTGGTGGCCATGGCGTGTCTCCGGGTCGGGTTGGAAGAGGGGCTGGAAGAGCGGTTTGGGGGCGATTGTCGGCGCCGCATGAATAGCTGTCTAATATTGATTGCCGATTGATCAATACAAACCCTGTATTCATGGAATTTCGCCACCTGCGCTGTTTCACCGTGCTCGCCGAGGAGCTGCACTTTGGCCGCGCCGCCCAGCGCCTGGCCATGACGCAGCCGCCGCTCTCGCTCAACATCCAGCAGCTCGAAGCCTCGGTGGGCGCGCGCCTGTTCGAGCGCAACAGCCGTGGCGTGGCGCTTACCGCCGCCGGGCTGGCCTTTCTGCCGCGCGCGCAGGCGCTGCTGGAGCAGGCGGCCACGGCGGCGCGCGAGGCGCGCGACGTGGGGCAGGGGCTGGCCGGGCAGTTGCAGATCGGCTTTGCCGGCACGGTGCTCTACCGCGGCCTGCCGCAGGTGCTGCGCGACTTTGCCGCCGCGCACCCCAAGTTGCGGCTGGCGCTGCGGGAACTCTCCAGCAGCGAACAACTGGTGGAGCTGGTGCACGACCGGCTCGATCTGGGCTTCGTGCACACCACGCGCGTGCCGGCGGGGTTCTCGCAGATTTTGGTGTCGAGTCAGCCGTTCATGGCCTGCCTGCCGTCATCGCACCCGCTGGCCAAAAAGAAGCTGCTGTCGCTCGATCAACTGAAGGGCGAGGCCTTCGCCATCGTGATGCGCGCCGTCTCGCCCGACTACCACGACCGCATCCTCGCCGCCTGCGCGGACGCGGGCTTCGAGCCGTCGCTGGCGTTGGAGCTGCGGCACTGGCTGAGCGTGGTCTCGGTCATCGCGCAGGGGCTGGGCGTGGGCCTGGTGCCGGCCGCGCTGCAACAGGCCGGCCTGCCCGGCGTGGCCTTCGTGCCGCTGGCCCAGCCGCTGGCGCCCTACGACACGCACTGCCTCTGGCGCACCGGGCGCGATCAGGCCGCGCTCGGGGCGTTTCTGGCGGCGGTGCGCGAGGTGGCGGCGAGGTGAGGACCGGGCCGCCCTGTGACAAGCTCAGGCCGGAAGGCTTCCGGCGCGAAGCACCCAGCCGGGGATGCGGCGGAACCGGCTCCGCCGGGCCGCATCGCATAGCCCCCTGAAGGGGGTCGCGCGCAGCGCGGCGGGGGTGAGCCCAGTCAGGCGGCGGGGGTGTTCACCTCATGCCGCCACAGGCTCCTGCTGCCAGCGGAAATCGGCCACGTCTTTCGAAGGCGGCGCGCCGAACGAGCGGCGGTACTCGCGGCTGAACTGCGACGGGCTTTCGTAGCCCACGCGAAACGCGGCGGTGGACGCCTCCATGCCTTCGGAGAGCATGAGGCGGCGCGCCTCGGTGAGGCGCAGCTGCTTCTGGTACTGCAGCGGGCTCATGGCCGTCAGCGTCTTGAAATGGTGGTGGAAGGTCGAGAGGCTCATGCCCGACTCGCGGGCCAGCGTCTCGACCCGCAAGGGTTCGTTGAAGCGGGCGTTCAGGCTGGCGATGGCGCGCGCGACCTGGTGGCTCTGGGTGTCCACGGTGGCGATCTGGCGCAGGCGCGCGCCGGCTTCGCCGGTGAGCAGGCGGTAGTGGATCTCGCGCTTGATCAGCGGCGCCAGCGCCGGGATGTGTTCGGGCTGGTCGAGCAGCGCGAGCAGGCGGTCGAAGGCTTCGAGCAGGGGCGTGGTGAGGGCGCCGGTGGTCATGGCGCGGCTGTCGCGGGCCACGGTCCCTGCGGGCGCCGCGGGTGACTCCAGCATCAGCGAGGCGATCTCGCGCCAGTCCAGGCGCAGGGCCACGCCGAGGTACGGGCGCTCGGCGCTGGCTTCAACCACCGCCGACCTCACCGGCAGGTCCATCGACGTGATCAGGTAACGGTCTTCGCCGTAGCACAGGGTTTCGTCGCCCAGCGTGACACGCTTGCTGCCCTGCACGATCACGGCCACGCAGGGTTCGTAGACGCTGCAGGTGTTCAGGAAGGGCTGGTCGATGCGGATCAGCATCAGCCCCGGAATCTCGGGCGGCATGTGCGGCGAGCTGTCGATCGCCCGCTCCAGCAAACGCCGGACGATGGATGAGCGCGCACCGGGTGCGGGTGCGGGTGGGGTGGAGGAAGGATCGGGCATGGCGGGGCGGTGGTGTCAGGGCTGCGGGCCATGGTATCGGCACTTGCCCGTTTGTGCAGCGCGCTCGCAGGATTGGGCAAGCATGGCGCAGGTTCAGGCTAACGCCGGGCGGGTGCCCTGGTCGACACTGGCGCCCTTCCCGGGGCTGAGAGGCTGAGAGTCTTTCGCTCATGCCCGCTCAACACGCCAAAACGCACCCGCTCTGCGTTGCAAATGCGCGCCATAGCCCGAGCTATGGCTGTGCTTTGCGCCTTGATCGGGCACGTTTTGGCGCGTTACTCGGACACGCTCGAAAAACTCTCAGCCTCTGAGGCCGCTGGAACCCCGCATCCCCGTCACCCCGTTTTCAGGAGACCCCCCCATGACCACCTTGCAAGTCAACGGCCGCGCACAGCAGCTGGACGTCGATCCCTCCACGCCCGTGCTCTGGGCGCTGCGCGATTCGCTGGGCCTGACCGGCACCAAGTTCGGCTGCGGTGCGGCCCTGTGCGGCGCCTGCACCGTGCACGTCGACGGCCAGGCCGTGCGCTCCTGCGTCACGCCCATCGGCAGCGTCGAGGGCAAGAAGCTCACCACCATCGAAGCCGTCACCGGCGGCACCGACCGCGTCGGCAAGGCGGTGCACGCGGCCTGGGTGAAGCACGACGTGGCCCAGTGCGGCTACTGCCAGAGCGGCCAGATCATGAGCGCCACCGCGTTCCTGAAATCGCTGCCCAAGGGCAAACAACCCGCCGCCGCCGACATCGACGCCGCCATGGCCGGCAACGTCTGCCGCTGTGGCACCTACGCCCGCATCCGCGCCGCCGTGGCCGACGCCGCACGCACCCTGGCCTGAAGGAGACACCACCATGTTCAACGACTCCACACAAGAACTCCCGCGCGCCCTGCAACTGATGTTGGCGCGCGACCAAGACCCGGCACCCGTGGCCGAACTGCCGCGCCGCGCCTTCCTCAAGCTCGGTGCCGCCAGCGGCTTTGCGCTGGGCGTGTTCCCGCTGCTGTCGCAAGCGCAAGGCACGGCTGCACCGGCCGCCCTCAAGCCCACGCAGCTGCCCGGCGCCTTCGTGGCCATCGCGGCCGACGGCACCGTCACCGTCACCGTCAACCGCCTCGAATTCGGCCAGGGCGTGCAGACCGCGCTGCCCATGATCCTGGCCGAGGAGCTGGACGCCGACTGGAGCAAGGTGCGCAGCCAGCTGGGCACCAACGACATGGCCTATGCCGACCCGATGTTCGGCATGCACCTGACCGGTGGCTCCAACTCCATCAAGCACAGCTTCACCCAGTACCGCGAGCTGGGCGCGCGTGCCCGCGCCATGCTGGTGCAGGCGGCCGCCACGCGCTGGGGGGTGGACGCCGCCAGCCTGCGCACGGAAAACGGCGCGGTGCTCGGCGCCGGTGGCCGGCGCCTGGGCTACGGTGAGCTGGCCGAAGCCGCGATGGCCTTGCCGGTGCCCGCCAGCGTCACGCTCAAAGACCCGAAGCAGTTCCGCCTGATCGGCCGGCCCACCACCCGGCTGGACGCCGCCGCCAAGAGCAGCGGCCGGCAGGACTTCGGCATCGACGTGCGCCGCCCTGGGCAGCTCACCGCCGTGATCGCGCGCCCGCCGGTGTTCGGCGCCAAGCTGAAGTCGGTGGACGACACGGCGGCGCGCGCCGTCAAGGGCGTGAAGGCGGTGCTGCGCGTGCCGCTGGACCGGGGCGCCGAGGGCGTGGCCGTCATCGCCGACGGTTACTGGCCGGCCAAGACCGCACGCGACGCGCTCAAGCTCGAATGGGACACCGCCGCTGTCGAGAAGGTGGACAGCGCCCGCCAGCTGGTGCAGTACCGCGAACTGGCCGGCCAGCCCGGCGCGAAACACTTCGACGCCGACATGGCGCCGCTCGAAGATCCGCAGAAGAGGGCCCCGAAAAAGATCGAGGCCGAGTTCGTGTTCCCCTACCTGGCGCACGCGCCGATGGAGCCGCTGAATTGCACGGTGGAGCTGTCCGATCAGGGCGCCACGCTGTGGGTCGGGTCGCAAATGGCCGGGCTGGACGGCATGGCCGCTGCGCGCACGCTGGGCCTCAAGCCCGAGCAAGTGAAGGTGCTGGTGCAGTCCGCCGGCGGCGGGTTTGGCCGCCGCGCCATCCCCACCAGCGACTACGTGGTGGAGGCCTGCACCATCGCCAAGGCGGCCCAGGCCGCCGGCCTGCGTGCGCCGGTGCGCACGCTGTGGAGCCGCGAGGACGACATCAAGGGCGGCTACTACCGCCCCATGCACCTCCACCGCGCGCAGGTGGGCTTTGACGCGGAAGGCAAGGTGCTGGCCTGGGACCACGTGATCGTGGGCCAGTCCATCCTGGCCGGTTCGCCCTTCGAGGCGATGATGGTCAAGAACGGCATCGACGCCACCGCAGTGGAGGGCATGCGCACGCCGTACCCGCTGCCCATGCGGCTGACGGTGCACCACCCCAAGGTCAACGTGCCGGTGCTGTGGTGGCGCAGCGTGGGCAGCACCCACACCGCCTTCGTGATGGAAACGCTGATCGACCAGATCGCCCGCGAAACCAGCCAGGACCCGGTGGCCTACCGCATGAAGCTCATGGGCGCCGAGCACCCGCGCCACCGCGCCGCCCTGCAGCTGGCCGTGGACAAAAGCGGCTACGGCAAGAAGCAGTTGCCCGCCGGCCGCGCCTGGGGCGTGGCGGTGCACGAGTCCTTTGAATCGGTGGTGGCCTACGTGGTCGAGGCCTCGGTGAAGGACGGCCAGCCCGTGCTGCACACGGTCACGGCCGGCGTGCACTGCAACCTCGTGGTGAATCCGCGCACGGTGGAGGCACAGGTGCAGGGCGCGGCCCTGATGGGCCTGGGCATGTGCCTGCCGGGGGCGGCCATCACGCTCAAGGACGGTGTGGTCGAGCAGCAGAACTTTGGCGACTACACGGTGGCGCGGTTGACCGACATGCCGGCCATCAGCGTGCACACCGTGCCCAGCGCCGAGCCGCCCACCGGCATGGGCGAACCGGGCCTGCCGCCGCTGGCACCGGCGTTCGCCAACGCGGTGAGCCGCCTGACCGGCAAGCCGCTGCGCGAACTGCCGTTCAAACTGGCCTGACGGTGAAAGGACCGATGCCGTGAAGCCACACTTTTCACGCAGGGCGCTCATGGCCTGTCTGATGATCACGGTCGGCACTGCCGGGGCGCAAACCGCGTCGATGAAGGGCGCCCTGCGCATCCGCATCGACGTTGGCGGACAGGTGCTCACAGCCACCTTGGCCGACAACCCGACCACGCGGGACCTCATGTCGCAGCTGCCGCTGGTGCTGACCGCCAAGGACTTCATGGCGACCGAGAAGGTTGCCTATCCCCCGCGCAAGCTGTCGGTGGATGGGGCGCCAGCGTCCTACACGCCAGTGGAAGGCGACCTGTGCTACTACGGACCGTGGGGCAACCTGGCCTTGTTCTATGCGTCCGGAAAGCCCTCGCCGGGTCTGGTGCTTCTGGGTCGGTTCGATGGCCCTGTTGACGCTCTGCGGAAACAAGGCGAAATCGCGGTGCGGATCGAGCGGGCCCGGTAGGCCCAAAGGAAGGACACACAGATGGAAGATCTCGACACCCAGGTCCTGCGCAGCGCGCAGGCCTGGCACACAGCGGGCCTGCCCGTGTTGCTCGTCACGGTGACGCGCACCTGGGGCTCGTCGCCCCGGCCGCCGGGCTCGCTCATGGCCATCAACGGCCGGGGTGAAACCGTGGGCTCGGTCTCGGGTGGCTGCATCGAGGACGACCTGATCCGCCGCGTGCGCGAGGAGGGCCTGGACGCGGTGTGCGCCCAGGGCCGGCCCGCCACGCTGCGCTACGGCATCTCGGCCGACCAGGCACACCGCTTCGGCCTGCCCTGCGGCGGCACGGTGGAGCTGGTGCTGGAGCCGGTGGCCGCGCACAGCCAGTTGGCGCTGCTGCTGCAGGCCAACCTGGAGCGGCGCAGCACCCAGCGACGGCTGGACCTGCGCAGCGGCGCGGTGGAGCTGCAACCGGGCCGGCGCGACGGTGTGCCCGAGCTGAGCGACGACGCGCTGGTCACGCACTTCGGGCCGCGCCACCGGCTGATCCTCATCGGCGCGGGTGACCTCTCGCGCTTCCTGAGCCAGATGGCGCTGAGCCTGAATTTCGAGGTCATCGTCTGCGACCCGCGCGAGGAACAGCGCGCCAGCTGGTCACTCGACGGCGTGACCCTCAGCCACGAGATGCCGGACGACCTGGTGCTGCGCCTGCAGCCCGACGCGCGCACGGCGGTGGTGGCGCTGACGCACGACCCCAAGCTCGACGACCTGGCGCTGATCGACGCGCTGCAGTCCGAGGCCTTCTACGTCGGCGCCATCGGCTCGCGGCGCCACACCGCGCTGCGGCGCGAGCGCCTGCGCGAACACTTCGGCCTCGGCGAGGCCGAGCTGGACGCGCTGCACGGGCCGGCCGGCCTGTACATCGGCAGTAAGACACCGGCCGAGATCGCGCTGTCCATCATGGCCGAGGTGGTTGCGGCGAAGAACGGCTTGCAGCGGGCCGCGCTGGTGCCGGTGGCCGAGGGCAAGGCGGCGCAGCCGGGCGGCGGCGTGTCGCCGGTGGAACTGCCTGCCAGTTGCGCGGTGTGAAGGGTGTGGTGGGGAGCGGGGAAGCGGTGGGCGCCGCCCGACCCGACCCCGCCCCGAGTGGGTGCTTGCCGTGGCCTGCATACTGCGGGCCAAGGAGTCCACCATGAACCATTCAACCATCGTGCTCGGGGGCGGCTGCTTCTGGTGCACCGAGAGCGTGTACAAGGAAGTGCGCGGCGTGACGGACGTCGAGTCCGGCTACAGCAACGGCCAGGTGCCCCAGCCCAGCTACGAAGACGTGTGCACCGGCGAGACCGGCTGCAACGAGGTGGTGAAGCTGACCTACGACCCGGCGGTCATCAGCACCCGCGAGATCCTGGAGATCTTCTTCGTGGTCCACGACCCGACCACGCTGAACCGCCAGGGCAACGACAGCGGCACCCAGTACCGCAGCGGCATCTACTTCACCGACGACGAACAGCGGGCCACCGCGCAGGCGCTGATTCACGAGCTGACGGCCGAGAACGCGTTTGGCCGACCCATCGTGACCGAGCTGCTGCCGCTGGCCAACTACTGGCCCGCCGAGGACTACCACCAGGACTTCTTCGAGCGCAACCCGCACCAGGGTTACTGCATGGCCGTGGCGGCGCCCAAGGTGGCGAAGTTCAGGAAAACCTTCGCGCGGCTCGCGAAATAAGGCCCCCGTGCATCCCGCGCCTGTATCGGCGCGGACCGGGGCTCCGCCGCTGCGCGGGTCGCTGCCCCCCAAGGGGGCTGATCCGCCTTGGGGCGGCCCGGCGGAGGATGGTGGCGGTGCTCAGGTGCTCAGGTGCTCAGGCGAGCCCGAAGCCGGGGCCACAAGACAATCACGGCCAGGCCGCCGAGCACCAGCGCCGCCGCGCCCAGCTTCCAGCCCGGCAAGCTTTCGCCCAGCGACAGCGCCGAGGCGCCCATGCCAAACACCGGCACCAGCAGCGCCAGCGGCGCCACGGTCGCGGCCGGGTGGCGGGCGAGCAGCCAGTTCCACACGCCGTAGCCAAAGAGCGTGTTGCCCAGCGCCTGCCAGAGCACGCTGGCCCAGACCAGCGGCGTGGCTTGCATGATGGCGCTCTGCATCAGCGCCGGCCCTTCGACCAGCCATGAGATCGCCAGCAGCGGCGGCACCGCGAACACGCTGCTCCAGACCATGAAATGCAGCATGTTCACCGGCCCGAGCGACTTCACCACCAGGTTGGCGCCGGCCCAGAAGAAGGCGGCCGACATCACCAGGCCCAGCCCCAGCCAGGTGACCACGGCCGCGTTCAGGTTCAAGGCGATCACACCCAGCCCGGCCAGCGCCAGCAGCAGGCCCACCACCTGAAAGCCGCGCACGCGCTCGCCCATGAGCGCGAGCGACAGTCCGATGGTGAAAAACACCTGGATCTGCACCACCAGCGACGCCAGCCCGGGCGAGATGTGGCCCTGCATGGCCAGGAACAGCAGGCCGAACTGGCCCACGCCCAGCAGCACACCGAACGCGGCCATCTTGCGCCACGGCGCGGTGGGCCGCGGCACGAACAGCAGCCAGGGCAGGGCAGAAAAAGCGAACCGCAGCGTGGCAAACAGAAAGGGCGGCAGACCGTCCAGGCCCCAGCGGATGACCACGAAGTTGGTGCCCCAGACAAACACCACCGCAAGGGCGAGCAACAGGTGGGTGATCGGCAATCGGGGCTCCGGCAGATGGGAAGCCCGCCAGTGTAGCCACGCGCCTACCAGGGGGCGCGCGCCTGCGCGACGCTCAGTGGCCTTTGATGGCTTGCGTGAGCGCGGTGGTGTTGGCGCGCATCATCGCCACGTAGGTGGTGGCCGGGCCTCTGGCGTCGGACAGCGAGTCGGAGAACAGTTCACCCGCGGGTTGGACGCCGGTCTCGCGGCCGATCTGCGCGATCAGGCGCGGGTCGGAGATGCTCTCGACGAACAAGGCCTTGATCTGTTCTTTCTTGATCTGGCGCACCAGTTGCGCCACGCCCTTGGCCGAGGCCTCGCTCTCGGTGCTCACCCCCTGGGGCGCCAGGAACTTCACACCATAGGCCTGGGCGTAGTAGCCGAAGGCGTCGTGCGAGGTGATGACCTTGCGTTGTGTGGCGGGGATGGCACCCCAGGCGCGCTGGATGTCGGTGTCCAGCGCCTGGAGCTCGGCGCTGTAGGTGGCGGCGTTGCGTTGGAAGGTGTCGCATCCCGCTGCGTCGGCCTCGCACAGACCCTTGGCGATGTTGCCCACGTAGACCATCACGTTGGGTACGGATTGCCAGGCGTGGGGGTCGTTCTCTTCGTGGTGGTCTTTGGTCTTGTGGTCGTGCTCGCCTTCGGCATGGATGGGCTTGATGCCGCGGCTGGCCACCACATGCCTGCCCTTGTAGCTGGCGGTGTTGAGCAGGCGGCCCATCCAGCCTTCGAAGCCCAGACCGTTTGAAAACACGATCTGCGCCTGGCCGACCAGCCGGGCCTGCGAGGGGGTGGGCTGGAACACATGCGCGTCGCTGCCGGGACCGACCAGCACGTTCACCGCCACACGCTCGCCGCCGACCTGTTTGACCAGGTCGCCGAGGATGCTGAAGCTGGCGACGGCCTTGATGGGCGCTGAGGTCTGGGCCTGCAGCGCGGGGCTGAGCGCGGCAAAGGCCGCACCGATGGCGGAGGCGATGAGGTGATGGCGCAGAGAAGGGTTCATGGAGGTTCCTTGGGGTTCAGGCTTGCAGGTGGGAAGTGGCGGGGCGCTGGTGGCGCAGCGCGCCGTGCGGGGCGAAGAGCAGCGACAGCAGGTAGGCCACGCCGAGGCTGAGCACGATCACCGGGCTGGTGGGCAGGTCGGCGTGGTACGAGAGCAGCAGGCCGCTGAGGCTGGCGGCCAGCGCGAGCGCGGTGGCGAGCAGCAGCAATGGGACGAGGCGGCGCACCCAGAAGCGCGCGGTGGCGGCGGGCAACACCATGATGCCCACCGCCATGAGCGTGCCCAGCGCGTGAAAGCCGGCCACGAGGTTGATCACCAGCAGACAGAGAAAGCCATGGTGCGCCACCGGGCTCCAGCGGCTGACCTGGCGCAGAAAACCCGGGTCGAGGCATTCGAGCACCAGCGGTCGGTACAGCAGGGCGAGCGAGACGAGCGTGACCGCGCTGATGCCGCCGAGCAGCCGCAACGCCGCGTCGTCCAGCGCGAGCACGGTGCCGAACAGCACGTGCAGCAGGTCCACGCTGTTGCCTCTCACCGAGACGATGAGCACACCCAGCGCCAGCGAGAGCAGGTAAAAGGCCGCGAGGCTGGTGTCTTCGCGCAGCACGGTGTTGCGCGAGACCAGCCCGGACCCCACGGCCACCGCCAGGCCAGCGAACACGCCGCCGATCGTCATGGCCGTGAGCGACAGCCCGGCCACCAGGTAACCGATGGCCGCGCCGGGCAGGATGGCGTGGGCCATGGCGTCGCCCGTGAGACTCATGCGGCGCAGCATCAGGAACACACCCACCGGCGCGGCGCTGAGCGACAGCGCCACGCAGCCGAGCAGCGCGCTGCGCATGAAACCGAATTCGACCAGCGGGCCGAGCAGGGGGTGGGTGATGAGGTGCCCGGTCAGCCAGACCCAGAACGGAGAGGTGGTGAGGTCGCTCATGCCAGGGCCCCGGCCGCCTGGGCGCCGGCGTGAGCGGCGGTGTGCGAGGCCGTTGATGCCACGCACGGCGGCACGTCGTCCTCAAACGGCTCTCGCATGCGCTGCGCTTGCGCCCAGTGCGCGTCGGTCAGCACCCCGGCGGTGGGGCCAAACGCCACCAGCTCGCGCGCCAGCAGCAGGGTGAGCGGGAAGTGCGCGCGCACCTGCGCCAGGTCGTGCAGCACCACGATCACCGTCTTGCCCTGGTGCTTCCATCGGTGCAGCAGGGCCAGCAGGTCGGCGCTGGTGCGGTTGTCCACAGCGGAGAAGGGTTCGTCGAGCAACACCACCGGCGCGTCTTGAAGGATCAGCCGGGCAAACAGGGCGCGCTGCAACTGGCCGCCCGAGAGCGTGTCCAGCCCGCGCGACTCAAAGCCGGTGAGGCCGACCGCGGCCAGCGCCTCCTCGCAGAGGCGGCGGTGTTCGGCGGTGAAGCGCCCGATCACCCCCACGCGGTGCCACAGGCCCATGGCCACCATGCCGCGCACGTCGATGGGAAAGCTCGGGTCCAGCCCGCTGTGCTGGGGCAGCCAGGCGATGCGCTGCCCCGCCAGGCCACTCACGCTGCCGCTGATGGGGCGCAGCGCGCCCGCCAGCGCCTTGATCAGCGTGGACTTGCCCGCGCCGTTGGGGCCGACCAGCGCCACCAGCGAACCCGGCGGAATGCGCGCGCTCAGATGGTGCACGGCGGGGTGGCGGTCGTGGCCGAGGGTGAGGTTGTGCAGGTCGATCACCGGGGCTGTCGGGTCGGCGTGGGGGTGGGGCATGTCGGCGGCCGTTTAAACTGTTGCAACTGAATTGCGTTAATTTGCAAGGATGGCGATAGTAACGCAACTTTGTTGCAATAATCGAGGCGCGCCCATGTCCACCCGTCCAGCCAAAGAATCCGTCCTGGTGCCCCCCGAAATCCAGACCCGTCTGGAAGCGGCCGGGCTGCGCCGCACCCTGGCCACGCGCGCCGTGCTCGGCCTGTTCCTCGCGAATCCGCAGGGCACGCTGAGCCATGCGCAGGCGTTGGTTTCGCTCACCGCGCGGGGGCTGGACATCAACCGCGTCACGCTCTACCGCCTGCTCGACCGCCTGGCCGCCTGCGGCGTGTTGCAGCGCCACGCCGACGATGGCGCGCGCACCTGGCGTTACGGTCTGGCCGACACCGGCGAAGGCCTGGCGCCGCGCTTCGAATGCGATGCCTGTCACCGCCAGTTCCGCCTCACCGAGGCCAGCGCGCCGACCCAGGCCGTGGCGAGCGACCTGTTCCGCACGCTGGCCGGGATGGGCCATCAGGGCTTGCGCGTCGATGTGTCGATCCACGGCACCTGCGCGAGCTGCGTGCCGTCCGCCGACGGCGCCCATGGCGGGGAACCCTTGCCGTGATCGAAACGCGGGGTCTGAAGCACGCCTACCCGGGCGGTCCGGTGCTGCACTTTGACGACGTGGCGGTGCCGCAGGGCGGCACGCTGCTGCTGTCTGGCGCCTCGGGCAGTGGCAAGTCGACCTGGCTGGCTTTGGCCGCTGGCCTGCTCACACCGCAGGCGGGCGAGATGCGCGTGGCCGGGCAATCGGTGGCGGCGCAGAAGGCCGGTGAGCGCGACCGCTGGCGCGCGCGCTGCATCGGCTTCCTGCCGCAGAAGCTGTTTCTCAGCGAAGCGCTCAGCGTGGCCGAGAACCTCGCGCTGGTGTACTTCGCCAGCGGCCAGCCGGTGGACCGGGCGGCCATCGCACATGCCCTGGAGGCGCTGGAGCTCGGCGCGCTCGCCGCGCGAAAACCCTCTCAGATCTCGGGCGGGCAGGCGCAGCGCGTGGCGCTGGCGCGGGCCTTGTTGCTGCGCCCGCCGGTGCTGCTGGTGGACGAGCCCACGGCCAGCCTGGACGACGCGTCCTGCGCCGCCGCGCTGGCCCTGTTGCAACAGGGCGCGACCCAGACCGGCGCCACCCTGGTGATCGCCACCCACGACGCGCGGGTGCGTCAGGCATTGCCGGAGGCCCAGAGGCTGGCCTTCCGGGCAAGCGAGGCGGAGGCCACCGCATGAACGTGTTCGGCCTGTCCTGGCGCTACCTCTGGTCGCGGCCGCTGGCGACGGCGCTCAACCTGCTGCTGCTCACGCTGGGGCTGGCGTCGATGGCCTTTGTGCTGATCACAAAAGACCAGATCGATCGCGCTTTCGAGCGCGACCTGCAGGGCATCGACGCGGTGGTCGGCGCCAAGGGCAGCCCCATGCAGCTGATCCTGGCGGGCGTGTTCCACCTCGACGTGCCGCCGGGCAACATCGCGCTGGAAGACATGAAACAGCTGCAGTCGCACCCGCAGGTGGCGCAGGTGATCCCGCTGAGCCTGGGCGACAACCTGCAGGGCTTTCGCATCGTCGGCACCACCCACGATTACCCCGCCCACTATGGCGCCACGCTGGCGCAGGGCGCGCTGTGGGCCCAGCCGATGCAGGCGGTGCTGGGCGCTCAGGTCGCCCGCGCCACCGGGCTGGTGGTCGGGCAGGATTTCGCGGGTGCGCACGGCCTGGGCCACGGCGGCGCCGAGCACGGCGAGGCGCGCTACCGGGTGACCGGCGTGCTCGCGCCCTGCGGCTGCGTGCTCGACCGGCTGGTGCTGACCGCGACCGAGTCGGTCTGGAAGCTGCACGACGCCATGCACGCGACCGATGACATGGACGACGAAGACCGCGCCGCCATCGCCGCCGACCGCGAGGTCACGCTGGCGCTGGTCCGTTACAACAGCCCGCTCGCCGCCATGGCTTTTCCGCGCTTCATCAATCACAACACGGCCATGCAGGCCGCGTCGCCCGCGCTCGAAATCACGCGCCTCCTGAGCATGGTTGGCGTGGGCACGCGCGTGCTGCAGGGGCTGGGTGCGGTGCTGCTGGGCGTGGCCGGCCTGTCGGTCTTCATCGCGCTGTGGAGCGCGGTGCGCGAGCGCCGGGCCGACCTCGCCATGCTGCGCATGCTGGGCGCGCCGCCGCTGAAGGTGGGGGCGCTGTTGCTGTGTGAGTCGCTCTGGCTGGCCGCGCTGGCTTGCGCGCTGGGCCTGCTGGCTGCGCACGGGCTCACGGCCCTGATGGGCTCGATGTTGGTGGCCGAGCAGTCGCTCGCCATCTCGGGCTGGCAATGGGTGTCTGCCGAAGGGTGGGTGCCGGTGCTGGCCTTTGTCGTGGCGGTGGTGGCGGCGCTGGTGCCGGCCATCAGCGCCTACCGGGTCGATGTGACCCAACTGTTGAACACGAGGTGAATGAAATGAAGAAAACCGCTCTGTTGTTGCTCTGCGCTTTCATGGCCACGGCCGCCATGGCCCAGCATTCCGCCCAGGAGGTCAAGGAAGACGTCGCCCGCCACCGCGCCATGGCCGCTGCGCACGAAGCCGCCGCCAAGTGCATGGAGGCGGGCAAGGGCGAAAAGCTCTGCATCGCGGAACTTCAGACGGCCTGCAAAGGTCTGGCGATCGGGAAATACTGCGGGATGAAACACGGACATTGAGAGCCCACCCCCGCGCCGCCTTCGGCGTCACCCCCTCAAGGGGGCAACGCGATGCGGCCCGGCAAAGCCGGTTCCGCCGCGTTCTGGCAGTGAATTTCCTCTCTTCATATATGAATCATTTCCTTCGTGGCGCCTTGTTGCTGTTGGCTTGTTCTTCCGGGCTGGCTGGCGCTCAGCTGTCTTCGCCGCTGGGCACCGCTCCGGCCAGCAAGCCGTCGTCGGAGTCGGGTTCTGGGACAGCACCCACCGTGCCGCATGTGGCGGGGCAGGGGCCGGGGGTGCACAGCCCGCTGTCGCCGTTCGCTCCGCTCACCGCGCGTGCCGATGTGGTGGCGTGGTCGCTGCTGACCGACATCAAGACCCAGATCCAGAACCGGCGCATCGTGCCGGTGTACACGCCGGCCGTGACGGCGCTGAACCAGAAGACGCAGCGCCTGCAGGGCTTCATGGTGCCGCTCGGCCCAGGGGGGCAGCAGCGCCACTTCCTGCTGGCCTCGGTGCCGCCCACCTGCGCGTTCTGCACGCCCGGCGGGCCCGAGAGCATGGTCGAGGTGCGCACGCGCGAGCCGGTGAAGTACAGCCTCAATGCCGTCGTGGTCGAGGGCAAGTTCCATGTGCTGCAAAACGATCCTTACGGCCTGTACTACCGGATCACCGAAGCCATCGGGGTGAAGTGAGTGGGCGCTGCTTCGCGCAACGTGAAGCCTGTTCGTCCTCTGTCGCGCTGAAGCGGTAGTGCCCTCACGGTACGATCCCCGGGTGAACCTCAGCACCCACCCCGTCGTCGTCTCTCTCACCCCGGTGTTTCTGCTCATCGCGCTCGGTTACCTGGCCGGGAGGCTCAACTGGATCCGCGATTCGGCCGTCAAGGACCTGTCCAACCTGGTCTTCCTGCTGCTGATCCCGGCGCTGCTGTTCCGCACCATGAGCGCGGTGCATGTGGAGACGCTGGACCTGCGCCCGCTGCTGGCGTATTTCCCTGCGGCCTTGCTGCTGCTGTTTGCCTCGATCGCCTGGCGCGGCTTCAACCGCAGCAGCGTGGTGATGGCGCTCGGGGGCGTGTTCTCCAACATGGTGATGATCGGCATCACGCTGATGGAGCTGGCCTACGGCAAGGACGCGCTGGTCACGCTGCTCACGCTGGTGTCCGTGCACGCGCTGATCCTGCTGACCGTGGGCTCGGTGGTGCTGGAACTGGTGGTGGCGCGCGAGGCTCGGGAGGGCGGTGAGCGCGCCCCGCATGTGCTGGAGACCGCGTGGTCCGCGTTCAAAGGCGCGCTGATCCACCCCATTCCCCTGCCCATCATCAGCGGCCTGCTGTTCGCCCAGACCGGACTGACGCTGCCCACCGTGGTGGACAAGCCGCTGCAGCTGCTCGGCAGCGCCTTCGGACCGATCGCCCTGGTGCTGGTGGGCGTCACGCTGGCGCGCACGCCGCTGGGCGGGCACCTCAAGCCTGCCTTGTTGATCACCGTATCGAAGAACCTGGTGTTGCCGCTGATGGTGGGCGCCTCGGCCTGGGCCTGGGGCATCACCGGCCTGCCACTGACCGTGATGGTCGTGGCCGCCGCGTTGCCGATGGGCGCCAACGTGTTCCTGTTCGCGCAGCGCTACGAGGTGGATCAGGGTCTGACGACGGCCGCCATGGGGCTGTCCACCGCGCTGGCGCTGTTCACCCTCACGCTGGTGATGCTGGTCATGGCAGGAATCAGTTGACCTGCCGGCGCGAAGTGCATTGCCACCAGGACACCGCGGAACCGGCTTCGCCGGGCCGCAGGTGGCGCCCCTTGAGGGGTGCGCACCGCAGGTGCGGCGCGGGGTGAGCCTCTACTGACTGATTTTCTTGGCTTCTTCGATCTGGTACTCGAAGTAGTGCTGGATGCCAAAGGCCAGGCTGCCCATGAAGGCGATGGTGCCGACGAGCAAGGCCAGCACCAGGGCGCCGATGGTGAGCCAGTTCGTGCCGCCTGCGGCCGATTCGCTGTCCAGTCCGGGGTTGAACCAGGCATTCCACTTCGCGCGGTCGCTCAGGGCATAGACGATGGCCGCCAGGCAAGCCACAGCGATGCTCGCACCGAGGAACGGGATCAGTACCCAGGACAGCCGGTCGTCCTGCCCCAGCGTCTGCACACGCTCCACCCCCCACCAACCCAGCGCGGCGGCGATGGGGTGAAGCCAGCCGATCCAGTCGCTCAGCCCACGCAGGTAGAAGCGGTGCAGGCCCATGCTGCCGCCGAGCACCGCGAGCCAGACGGTCAGGGTCTTGTTCCTGGGGCGGCTCATAAGGAAACCTCCGCTCTTCGAGCTGCGGTGCGAGCTTGCTTGGGGCGGCCCGGCGCTGCGCTCATGCCGCGCGCCCGCTGTCTTCAGGCGGGGTGCTGTCGCCCGCGCCCAGGCTGCGCTGCATGATGACGATGTCGAGCCAGCGGCCGAACTTCCAGCCGCAGGACTGCACGACCCCCACCTGTTCAAAACCCAGCGCGCGGTGCACGCCGATCGAGCCGGCGTTGGCCGAGTCGCCGATCACCGCCATCACCTTGCGAACGCCGCTGCGCTCCAGCTGGGCCATCAGCTCCGCGAGCAGGGCCTTGCCCAAGCCTTTGCCGGCGGTGTCCGGCGCCAGGTAGATCGAATCCTCCACCGAAAAACGGTAGGCCGGGCGCGGCTTGAACCAGTTGCCGTAGGCAAAGCCCAGCACCTGGCCGTCTTCTTCGATCACCAGCCAGGGCAGGCCTTTGCCCAGCACGTTCGCGCGCCGCGCGGCCATGTCGGCCACGCTGGGCGGGGTGGTTTCAAAGGTGCCAGTGCCGTGCAGCACGTGGTGGCCGTAGATGTGGGTGATGGCGTCGAGGTCGTCTTCGAGGCTGGGGCGGATCAGGGGCATGTCGGGCAAGTGCTGGATTGAAGAGAGGGTGCTGCGAGGTTTGCCACACGGGCTATAATCGCGGGTTTTGTGGCGTTTCGCTGGCCGGGTGGTCAGTCGTGTGTCTCAGGCGCCGCAATGAATCGGGTTTATTCAGCCAAAAAAACCCATTGAAGCTCCGATCTTGGGGCTTCTCCACCCGAAGGATAAATCATGGTCGTCATTCGACTCTCCCGCGGCGGCTCCAAGTCGCGCCCGTTCTACAACATCGTGGTTGCCGACAAGCGCAACCGCCGCGATGGCCGTTTCATCGAGCGCATCGGCTTCTACAACCCGCTGGCCCGCGGTGGTGAAGAGCCCCTGCGCATCGCTCAGGATCGCCTGTCCTACTGGACCAGCGTGGGTGCCGAGCCGTCGGACACCGTGGTCCGCCTGGTCAAGCAAAACGCCGCCAAGGCCGTCGCCGCCTGATCGGTCTGGCCAGCCCGTCCAGGGTTGGCTGGTCTGCCTCCTTCCGCATGTCCAACAGCCCATTCGCCATCGCGTCCTTGCCGGACGATGCCATCGAACTGGGCCGGATTCAGGAAGCCTGGGGCATCAAAGGCTGGGTTCGCATCCTGCCGCACAGCGCCGACACCTCGGCGCTGTTTGAAACCTCCGAATGGTTTCTCCAGCCGCCCGAAGCCCGCTTCGCTCGCGGCTTTTCTGCGTTTTCGGGTGTCGTTCGCATCGGTGTGGCCGAGATCAAGGCCCACTCCGACGGCATCGTCGCCCGGCTGGAAGGCGTCGACGACCGAACGGGCGCCGAAGCATTGAAGGGCGTGCGCATCAACGTGCCGCGCAGCGCCTTCCCCGCCACCCCCGAGGGTGAGTACTACTGGGTTGATCTGATCGGCCTGGATGTGGTCAACCGCGAAGGCCTGCACATGGGCGTCGTGCGCGACCTCATGCCCACCGGGCCGAACTCGGTGCTGGTGATGGCGTACACCGAAACCGTCGATGGTCAGGAGCAGACCGCCGAACGCATGATTCCTTTTGTCGGCGCCTACGTGGACGACGTGGACCTCAAGGCCCGCCGCATCACGGTCGACTGGCAGCCAGACTACTGACGGAGCGCATCTTGCGCTTCGACGTCATCACGCTGTTTCCGGAGTTGTTCGAGCCGTTTTTCAAGAGCGGCATCACCCGGCGAGCTTTTGAATCCAGACAGGTGGACGTGCGGCTGTGGAATCCGCGCGATTTCGCTGAAGGCAATTACCGCCGGGTGGACGACCGGCCGTTCGGTGGCGGTCCTGGTATGGTGATGATGGCCGAGCCGATGTGGCAGTGCCTGCAGGCCATCCGCGCCGACCGAGAAGAGGCCGCAGACGCCCAGGCTCCGGTGGTGCTTTTTTCGCCCATCGGTCAGCGGCTGGACCATGCCGGTGCCACGCAGTGGTCCGCCAGCGCTGGCGCGGTGCTGGTGTGTGGCCGCTACGAGGGCATCGACCAGCGCTTCATCGACACCTGTGTGAACCGGCAGATCAGCCTGGGTGATTTTGTGCTGTCGGGCGGCGAGATCGCTGCGCTGGCCTTGCTGGATTCGGTGGCCCGCCTGATGCCCGGTGTGCTCAGCGACGAGGGCAGCCACCAGCAGGACAGTTTCAACCCGGCGCTCGATGGCCTGCTCGACAGTCCACACCACACCCGCCCCGAGGTCTGGCAAGGCCCACAGGGGCCGATGGCCGTGCCGGAGGTGCTGCTGGGCGGGCACCACGAACGCATCGCGCGCTACCGGCGCGAGCAGAGCCTGACGCTGACCGAGTGCCTGCGGCCCGACTTGCTGGCGCAGGCCCGGGAGGCTGGCAGGCTCACCAAAGCCGACGAGGCTTTTCTGCGCCAGTCAAAAAAGCTATAATCCAGGGCTTTTCGATCCTCTGACCGGCCGCCGTGACCGGGCCAGCCCGCAGCAAGCGCCAACCCGTTGGCAACCGCTGGACAGGGCCCCTGCCGGATTCGTGGCCTTTAGTGCAGCGCGGGCATGATCGTGAAATCAGGAAACCATGAACCTCATCCAGACCCTTGAGCAAGAAGAAATTGCTCGCTTGAACAAAACCATTCCGGCGTTTGCCCCTGGTGACACCGTGATCGTCAGCGTGAACGTGATCGAAGGCACCCGCAAGCGCGTGCAGGCCTACGAAGGCGTGGTGGTGGCCCGTCGCAACCGTGGCCTGAACTCCAGCTTCATCGTGCGCAAGATCTCCAACGGCGAAGGCGTGGAACGCACTTTCCCGCTGTACAGCCCGCTGATTTCCGCCATCGAAGTCAAACGCCGCGGTGCCGTGCGCCGCGCCAAGCTGTACTACCTGCGCGAGCGCAGCGGCAAGTCGGCCCGCATCAAGGAAAAGCTGGGCGCGTAAGCGAACGGTCCACAGCCGGGGGCAGACCGCTTCCGCTGCCCTGAAAAAAAGCCGCTCCATGGAGCGGCTTTTTCATGCCTGATCGCCGCACGTTGTGGTGTGCCCTATGCTTGAAAGCCATGTCCGATCCTGTGCCCCTCCGTTTCCCCCCGTCGTTTGATCCGCGCCAGGCGCCGGTGCTGAGGGTTTCGGGTGATGACGTTTTGCGTCCCCCCGCGCCACAGCGCCTGACCGTCCCGGGACTGCGTGCGCTGTTCCACAGCCCACCGATCTGGACCCCGGAATTGATCAAGGAAAAGAAGTTTGCCGACCGCGCGCCGGCGCAGGCCGCTGTGTTGTTGCCATTGGTCATGCACGAACGCCCGACCTTGTTGTTGACCCAGCGCACGGCCCACCTGTCGACCCACTCCGGGCAGATCGCTTTTCCGGGTGGCAAGCTCGATGACGTCGATGTCAATGCCACCGCCGCGGCCCTGCGGGAGACCCAGGAAGAAATTGGCCTGACGGCCGACTGGATCGAGGTGCTGGGGCATCTGCCCGAGTACGTGACCGGAACATCGTTCACCGTGACACCGGTGGTCGCTCTGGTGCGACCCGGTTTCGTGCTTCAGCCGAATCCGCACGAGGTGGACGATGTGTTCGAGGTGCCGCTGGACTTTCTCATGGATCCCGCCAATCACCACAGGCACGGATTTGAGTGGGATGGTGTGATGCGGGAGTGGTACGCCATGCCTTACCAGGACGGCGCCCGCGAGCGATTCATCTGGGGCGCCACCGCCGGCATGTTGCGCAACTTCTATCGCCTGCTGATCGCCTGAGGCGTCGCCACCCGTCGCTATGATGGCGCCATGAGTTTTTTCGCCATCCTCATCGCTTTGCTGATCGAGCAGACCCGCCCCCTGGGATTCGACAACCCGGTGCATGCCGGTTTGCGCAGCTGGGCCCGGATGGTCCGACGCAATCTCGACACCGGACAACCCGGACATGGCTGGCTGGCCTGGGCGCTGGCGGCGGGGGCGCCTGCGCTGGGTGCTGCGCTGGTGTATTGGGGCTTGTGGCAGTTCAGCAGCGTGCTGGCGTTCGTGTGGCTGGTGATCGTTTTGTATGTGACGCTGGGTTTCCGGCAGTTCAGCCACCATTTCACCGACATTCGCCAGGCGCTCGAAGAAGGCAACGACGTTCGGGCGCGTGAGAAGCTGGCGCAGTGGCTGCATGTGGAAACGGTCAGTCTGCCGCGCACCGAGTTGCTGAGGCAGGTGATCGAGCAGTCGGTGCTGGCCGCCCACCGCCATGTGTTCGGGGTGCTGGCGGCTTTTGTGGTGTTCTGGCTGCTGGGGCTGGGGCCTGCAGGTGCGGTGCTGTACCGCATGGCGGAGTACCTGTCACGCAACTGGAAGGCCCGGCCCGACGGAACGCCCAGCGTGCCGCTCCAGAAGGCCAGTGCGCGCGGCTGGGAGTGGGTGGACCACCTGCCCGCGAGGGCCACTGCGCTCGGTTTCGCGGTGGTCGGCAACTTTGAGGAGGCGGTAGCGAGTTGGCGCGGTGAGGCCGAGCTGTTTGCACCAGGCAGCGACGGCGTCGTGCTCGCTGCGACCTCGGGAGCGCTCAACGTGCGCCTGAGTTCCCGCGAAGGGGTCATTGAAGAATCAGACGGTGTCGCTGCGCGCCCCGAGCCGCAGCTGGCACATCTCGCGAGTGCGGTGGGCCTGGTGTGGCGCAGCGTGGTGCTGTGGATGCTGCTGCTGGCGCTGTTGACGCTGGCACGCCTGCTGGGCTGACCCTGCACTCAGTAGGTTCTGCGCGCCGAGAGTTCGGCAAACAACTCCTGATAGATGCGGTATCGGTTCTCCGAGATGGAGCCGGGGCCTTCTGCGCCCGGTCCAGCTGCAGCTTTCTGCACGTTTGTGAGCACCACACAACCCGGCTCGTGCAGGTGCGTGCAGTTGTAGAAGCGGCAGTGGCCGAGCGTGGCGCGCAGGTCGGGCATCAGGTGGGCGAGCTGCATGGGCTCGATGTGGTTCAGACCAAATTCCTGAAAACCGGGCGAGTCGATCAGCGCCGTGCGCCGTGTGTCGTCCACCCAGTACCAGGTGGTGCTGGTGGTCGTGTGCTTGCCCGAATTGAGCGCGCGGGAGATTTCGCCTGTGAGCGCCCTGGCATGCGGCACCAGCCGGTTCACCAGCGTGCTCTTGCCCACGCCCGATGGGCCCAGCACCAGGGTGGTCTTGCCGGCCAGTCGCTCCATGAGTGCGTCCAGACCGGCTTCGCTGCTGGCGGCGGTGTCGCCCTTGAGTCGCAGCGGCAGCACATCGGTGCCCATGCGGCGGTAGGGTTCCAGCCGCGCCCACGCGTGGTCGTAGGCGGGCTGCAGATCGCTCTTGTTGAGCACGATCAGCACCGGAATGCCTTCGGCTTCTGCCGCGATCAGGGAGCGCGCCAGCTGGCGCTCGGAAAACTCCGGGTCGGCCGCGACCAGCACCAGGATCTGGTCCAGGTTGGCCGCGAACGACTTGGTGCGCAGTTCGTCTTGCCGGTAGAACAGGTTGCGCCGTGTTTCCACACGCTCGATGCTGCCTTCATCGCCCGTTGGCATCCAGCGCACCCTGTCACCAACGACGGACTGGCTCTTCTTGCCCCGTGGGTGGCAGATGCGCCGTTGTCCGTCGGGGCTCTCCACGAGGCAATGGCGCCCGTAGGCCGCCACCACCAGACCTTCATCAAGACCGCCGGGTGCCCCCCTGGCGTCCACGGCATTGGCGCCAAGGGTCCGGGGCTGGCTCATGCGACAGCGCCTCGCAGCCGAGCAATGCGCTCACTGGCCGGCGGATGCGAATAGTAGAAGCGCGCGTAGACCGGGTCGGGCGTGAGCGTGCTGGCGTTGTCCTTGTAGAGTTTGAGCAGCGCGCTGGCCAGGTCGTTACCGTCGGTGTGTGCGATGGCGTAGGCGTCGGCTTCGAACTCGTGGCGACGCGAGAGCTGGGCCATGAGTGGTGAGAGGAAGTAAGTGAACAACGGCACCACCATCAGAAACAACAGCAGCGCGAGGGCGTCGTTGGGTGCGTCCATCGAGGGCAGCACGCCCAGGCCGTTGTAGAACCAGGCCTGGCGCGACACCCATCCGAGCAGTGCGAAACCCAGCAAACTGAGGCCGAACATCATCACGGTGCGCTGGAAGATGTGGCGGCGCTTGTAGTGACCCAGCTCGTGTGCGAGCACGGCGTCGATCTCGGGCGGGCTCAGCTGTTGCAGCAAGGTGTCAAAAAACACCACCCGCTTGGCGGCACCAAAGCCGGTGAAGTAGGCGTTGGCGTGGGCACTGCGTTTGCTGCCGTCCATCACGAACAGGCCCTTGGCGGCAAAACCACAACGCTTCATGAGCGCGTTCACCCGGTTCTTCAGCACCTCGTCCTGCAGGGGGTCGAACTTGTTGAAGAGTGGCGCGATGACGGTGGGGTAGAACACCAGCATCAGCAGGCTGAAGGCCATCCACGCGCCCCAGGCCCAGAGCCACCAGGCGGAGCCAGCGGCTCCCATGAGCCAGAGCACCAGCGCGGCGATCGGCAGCCCGATGAGTGCACCCACCATCCCGCCCTTGAGCATGTCGGCCAGCCACAGGCCCAGGCTCATCTTGTTGAAGCCAAACCGCTCTTCCAGCCGGAAGGTGGCCCACCAGCCCATGGGCAGCGTGAGCAGAGCACCGATCAGGGTGAAGCTGCCCAGCAGCGCGAGCTGCTGCCACATGCCCGGACCCATCCAGGCCAGCAGGGTCTGGTTGAGCCAGTGCAGGCCGCCGAGCAGCGTCCAGCCCAGCAGCAGAAAAGCCTCCAGCGCCGCTTCCAGCATGCCGAAGCGGGCCTTGGCCACGGTGTAGTCGGCCGCCTTCCGGTGAGCGTCCAGGCCGATCGTGGCCGCGAAGGGCTCGGGCACACCATCCCGATGGTGCACCACGTGGCGGATCTGCCGGCTGGAGAGCACGGTGCGCACGACGAGGCCGAGCACGAGCGCGACACAGAAGACCGCGGTGAAAGAGAAGGCACTTGCATCCATGGGGGGAGTCTATCGAAGTGATGGCCTCACCCAACAGAAAAGGTCTTGGCCATGGGGTCGCCAGAGTCCGGTCGGCGCATCGGTGAAAATCGGCGCATGAGCCTTCAACACACCCACCTGCCGGCCGATGCCGCCACCGCCACGCCATCCCTGCTGCCCAAAAGCGACCAGAATCTGATCTGGCTCGACTGTGAGATGAGCGGCCTCGATCCCGAGAAAGAGCGCCTGCTTGAAATTGCCGTGGTGGTCACCGGCCCTCACCTGGAACCCCGGGTGGAGGGACCCGTGCTGGTCATCCACCAGAGCGATGCGGTGCTGAACGCCATGGACAACTGGAACAAGGGCACGCACGGCAAGAGCGGTCTGATCGACAAGGTGAAGGCCAGCACCCTGAACGAAGCCGATGCGGCTGCCGAGCTGCTCGCCTTCATCAGCCAATATGTGCCGAAGAACGGTTCGCCCATGTGTGGAAACAGCATCGGGCAGGACAGGCGCTTTCTGGTGAAGTACATGCCCAAGCTGGAGGCCTATTTCCATTACCGCAACCTGGATGTGAGCACGATCAAGGAACTCGCCAAACGCTGGCGCCCGGAGGTGTACGACAGTTTCAAGAAGCACCAGAAGCACACGGCGCTGGCGGATGTGCACGAGTCCATCGACGAACTGGTGCATTACCGCACCCATTTTCTGCGCTGACAGGCTGGCACAGGACCCCTGTCCTTCGCCCGCTCGCACCGTCCTGTTGCGCCTTTTCGCACCCATGACCGTGTCAAAATCGTGAAGATCACGAGAAGCTCACATGACAAAAAAGACCCGTTCCAGCTTTGTATCCCGTCACATGGACTCCCTGCAACTGGGCGCCTCGGTTGTTTTTCTTTTGTTGGTGGGCCTCTACGCCTCCTTGACTGGGGCCAACGTCGCGAGCCTGTCGAGCTCCTCCATCTGGCTGTTGATCGTCGCGGCCGTGGTCGGTGGCTACATGGCGATGAACATCGGTGCCAACGATGTGGCCAACAACATGGGACCGGCGGTGGGTTCGGGGGCCATGACCATGGGTTGGGCCATTCTGGTGGCTGCGGTGTTCGAGGCCCTGGGCGCCATCATCGCCGGCGGTGACGTGGTTGGCACCATCAAGGGCGGCATCATCGACATTCAGCAGATCAAAGATGCATCGCAGTTCGCTTGGCTGATGTTCGCGGCCCTGCTGGCCGGTGCGCTCTGGTTGCACCTGGCCACTGCGATTGGTGCGCCGGTGTCCACCACCCACTCCATCATCGGTGCCGTCATGGGCGCCGGCATTGCGGCCGGTGGCTGGGATCTGGTGAACTGGGGCACCATCGGCAACATCGTCATCAGCTGGGTGATTTCGCCGGTATCCGGTGGCTTGGTTGCAGCTGCCTTCCTCTACCTCATCAAACGCAGCATCACCTACCGCAGCGACATGACGGAGGCTGCTGCCCGTGTCGTGCCCTGGCTGATCGCTGCCATGGCCTGGGCCTTCGGCACCTACATGCTGCTCAAGGGGCTGGGACAACTGGTGAAGGTGTCATTCTGGGTGGCCATCGGGGCTGGCGCTGTGCTGGGGCTGATCGCCTGGATGCTGGTGCGTGGGCCGATTGCGCGCAAGGCGCTGCTGCTGCACAACAGCAAAGATGGCGTCAACCGCCTGTTCACCTGGCCGCTGGTGTGTTCGGCAGCGCTGCTGAGCTTCGCGCACGGCGCCAACGATGTGGCCAACGCCGTGGGGCCCCTTGCAGCGATTTACGAGGCGGTGAAAGAGGGGGCTGTGGCCAGCAAGGCATCGACGCCCTTGTGGATCATGGTCCTGGGTGCACTCGGCCTTGTTGCCGGGCTGGCTTTGTACGGCGCTCGCCTGATCCGCACGGTCGGCAAGGAGATCACCGAGCTTGACAACATGAGGGCCTACGCCATCGCGATGTCGGCCACCCTGACGGTGATCGTGGCTTCGCAGTTGGGGATGCCGGTATCGACCACCCACATCTCCATCGGTGCCGTGTTTGGCGTGGGCTTCTTGCGTGAGTTGCTCAAGGTCAACTACGCCAAGATGGAGGCGGTGGTGTTCGCCGGCCATCAAGGCGCGGATCGGGCAGAGGTCGAGGCCTATCTTCAGCGCTTTGAGGCCGCTGAGGTGAGCGAGAAGAAGCGCATGCTCTCGGAGATGAAGAAGCGGGCGAAGGCACGTGAACTGGCCGTGGGCGCCGTGCTGGCCAAGAACGAGCAGAAGGCGCTGAAGAAGGCCTACAAGAAAGAGATCGTGAAGCGCTCCGCGGTGCTGCGCATTGTGGCGGCCTGGATCGTCACGGTGCCTGCCACCGCAGTGCTCGCGGCCGTTCTGTACAAGGCTGTTGCGGCTCTTTTGTCGGCTTGAAGTGGATGGATCTAAATAAATCTAGGGTTTTCCCTGAAAATCTGCAATAATCGCAGGCTGCACAGAAAACTGTGCTGATTTGTGCATCTGCCTCACACACCAGGCCTCCCGGTATTTGCGCTGTTCTCCCACCGGGAGCTTCAGCCCACCGCAGTATCACTGCAGTGCAACGGATGAGGCCAATCGTTCCGGGTGCCTTCGTTTCTTGAAGGCCCCTCGGCGCGTTGACCGTTTGATGGTTGATGTTTTGTAACCACGAACGGATCAAGCGCCAGGAGCGCACGCACCCACATTGGGTGTGGCTTATCCTGACCGTTTTGCTTCGATCAATTGCGCTGTAGCGCAAGGACGAACATGAGCGACTCTTTTGAAGCCCGCGGCGAATTCACGCCCGACACCCTGCCCGTTGACGCTGTCGCGGACGAATCCATCACCATCGTCGAGCCGTCGGCTCCCAACGGCTTCGCGCTGCTGGGCCTGGCGCCCGAGCTGGTTCAGGCCTGTGTGGACCTCGGTTACACCAGCCCGACCCAGGTTCAGAACAACGTGGTGCCCAAAGCCATGCTCGGCGAAGGCGAAAAGCGTTTTGCCGACCTGATGGTGTCCAGCCAGACTGGCAGCGGCAAGACCGCCGCCTTCCTGCTGCCCGTCCTGCACACCCTGCTGCAACAACAGGCCCAGGCCGAAGCCAACGAAAAGGCCGAGTTCGAGCAGAGCGTCGCCGACGCCCTGGCCCGTGGCGAAGTTGCCCCCAAGCGCGCCAAGCGCAAGGACCCGACCAACCCGCGCAACTTCAAGGCCGCCACCCCCGGCGCCCTGATCCTGTGTCCGACGCGCGAACTCGCCCAGCAGGTGGCCAACGATGCCATCGATCTGGTGCGTCATTGCCGCGGCCTGCGTATCGCCAACGTGGTGGGCGGCATGCCCTACCAGCTGCAGATCGCCAAGCTGCAAAACGCCGACCTCGTGGTGGCCACGCCCGGCCGCCTGCTCGACCTGCAGCGCTCGCAGCAGATCAAGCTCGACCAAGTGCAGTTCCTGGTGGTCGACGAAGCCGACCGCATGCTGGACCTCGGCTTTGCCGACGACCTGGCCGATGTCAACGACATGACCAGCCAGCGCCGCCAGACCATGATGTTCAGCGCCACGTTCGCGCCGCGCATCCAGCAGCTCGCCATGCGCGTGATGCATGACGGCGGCAAGCACGTGCAGAAGATCCAGATCGACAGCCCGCAAGAACAGCACGCCAACATCAAGCAGGTGCTGTTCTGGGCCGACAACGCCGACCACAAGCGCAAGATGCTGGACCACTGGCTGCGCGACACCAGCATCAACCAAGCCATCGTGTTCTCCAGCACCCAGATCGAGTGCGATGGTTTGGCCACCGACCTGCAGCAAGCCGGCTTCGCTGCCGTGGCGCTGCACGGTGCGCTCAGCCAGGGCATCCGCAACCGCCGCCTGATGGCGCTGCGCGCTGGCCAGGTGCAGATCCTGGTCGCCACCGACGTTGCGGCCCGCGGCATCGACGTGCCCACCATCACCCACGTCTTCAACTTCGGCCTGCCGATGAAGGCCGAGGACTACACGCACCGCATCGGCCGCACCGGCCGTGCCGGCCGCGACGGTCTGGCCGTGACCTTCGCCGAGCTGCGCGACCGTCGCAAGATCGGTGACATCGAGGCCTACACGCGCCAGCGCATCGCGGTGGAAACCGTGCCCGGCCTGGAGCCGCGCCAGCGCGCGCCGATGGCCGAACCGTTCGGCCGTGGTGGTCCTGGCGGCCGCCCTCAGGGCCGTGGCGGCAACGACCGTTTCGCCGACCGCCGTGGTGCTCCCGCTCCGCGCGGCCCGCGTTTCGAAGGCCGTGGCGACGCGCCGCGCTTTGAAGGTCGTGGCGATGCACCTCGTTTTGAAGGCAACCGTTTTGACAACCGGGGTGACGCTCCGCGCGGTGACGGCCGTTTCGAAGGCCGTCCTGCACCACGCAGCGAGGCGCGTTTTGACAGCCGCCCCGACAACCGTTTCGAGCGCGATGCCCGTCCTGCGGGTGGTCCCGGCCGTGGTTTTGGCGACCGTCCGCAGGCACCGCGTCCTGGCGCCAAGCCGCAAGGTTTCTCCAGCTTTGGCCGCAGCGACAACGGCGGTGACCGTGGTGGCGACCGCTTCAGCGACCGCGGCAACTCCGAGCGTGCCGCCCTGCGCGGTGGCGAGTTCCCCCAGCGCCGCACCGAAGGTGGCCCGGCCCGTCCGGTCGCTCGTCGCCAGCCGCGCTGATCGAAAATGGGTTTTGCAGAGGCACTGAGGGGCCTTCTGCGTCACCCGCAAAAAAGCCGCTCCTCGGAGCGGCTTTTTCATGTCTGCTGTTTCTCGCCTCTCTCGCTGACATCAACCCTGCGAGCGATGCGTCAGGGCGTTCTGAAGATCATCGGAGCCAACTGGTCCACGTAGTAGACCATGGCGCCGGTGGAGAGGTGACCGTAATCGTAGGACAGCGGCTGAACGGCATCGTCGGTCAGGCGGGTGAGGCAGCCCTGCGCATTGCAGAAGAAATCCATGCCGGAAATGAACTCGATGCCCATCTTCTGGGCGCGAGCCCGCATCCGGGCGGTGGCATTGCGCACCTCTGGATCAAGAAACGCTTCTGTCAGTCGCAGCGGCGGCCGGGCTTGCACCGACCCCTTTTTCCATTCCTCCAGGAGAATCTGGGGCAGGTGCTTTTTCCAGTACGGCACGGCGCCCAGCATGATGATGCGGGGCACGCCGGCCTTCTTGATCTCCTGCACCGTGGCTTCGAGGTTGCGAAGGTCGTAGCGCTTGTTGTGCCACCACGAATAGAGGATCACGACATCGGGCCTGGCATCGCGGATCGCCTGGATCGTGTCGTCGTTGAGGCTCTTGCACAGTGGTCGCGGCTCGATGCCCAGGACCGACGGGCAGATCGCGGCGGTGCGTTCCCCCAGGCCGAACGTGTACTTGCCTGATTCCTGCAGTGCTTTGAAACCCGGGTACAGCGAGCCCGCGTGGGAGTCGCCCCAGATGAACACCAGCGGACGCTTCTTTTCGATGCAGAAGGCTTTGTAGTTCGACGGCGGCAGCTTGTAGTCCAACATGCAGTCCTGGTCGCGCCAGCCTTCGATGATGGCCGTGCGCCCGCCCTTGGACATCATGTCGCGCACGATGTCGGGGAAACGGTCGTCAAAGCCGTTGTTGCGGTAGGTGGCGTATCCCGAACCTGCTGCCAAGGCCATGGCGACGCACAATGACGCCGTCATGGTCTTGCGGTTCAGGCGACCGAACCGGATCGGTTTTTCCACCAGCCGGTAGGTCAGCCAGGCCAGGGCCACCGCGAGCAAGACCCAGCCCGTCTGGTGTTCCCAGCGGGGCAGGTCGCCGGCTTCGATGTGGGCAAACGACAGCAGCGGCCAGTGCCAGAGGTAGAGCGGGTAGCTGATGAGCCCGATCCACACGAACGGCTTGCTGGCCAGCACATGGCGGTTGAACCAGGCGTGCGGACCCGCCGCGATGAGGAGCACCGACCCGAGGGTGGGCAGCACCGCCCACCAGCCCGGGAAACGCCGTTCCGGGTTGATGGTGAACAGCACCAGCAGCAGAAGGCCGGCGCCGGTCCATGCCAGCAGGTTGCTGGGTTTGGGGGTGGCCGCGGGCAACGGCGGTGGATCGGTCCAGAGCCCCCGTCTGAACACGGCACCCAGACCGACGCGGTGCACGTGCATGGCCGCCAGCATGGCGCCGACCAGCAGTTCCCAGAAACGCGATGCGGGGTTGTAGAACGCGGCGGTGATCTGGCCGCGCACCAGGTAGAGGTTGATCAGGAAAGAGACCAGCATCAACACGGCGATCCAGCGCATGGCGTTCAGGCGCCAGCGGTGGACCGCCCACAGCGTCAGCGGCCAGAGCATGTAGAACTGCTCCTCGATCGCCAGTGACCAGAGGTGCAGCAGGGGCTTGTTGGCCGACGCGGCGTCGAAGTAGCCCGCTTCGTTCCAGAACGCAAAGTTGGAGACAAACGCACTGCCCGCCAGGATGTGTTTGCCGACCTGCTTGTAGTCCACCGGGAGCAGCTGGAACCAGCCCGTCACGATGACGGTGGTCAGCACCAGGAGCAGGGCAGGGAAGATGCGTTTGATGCGGCGCGCGTAGAAATCAATGAAGCTGAAGCGCTGCTTCTGAAGGCCCGCCAGGATGATCGAGCTGATCAGGTAGCCGGAGATGACGAAGAAGATGTCCACGCCGACGAAGCCGCCCCGGATCTGTTCGGGAAACGCATGGTGCAGCACCACCGACACCACGGCGATGGCGCGCAGGCCGTCGATGTCGGGGCGGTAGTGGGTGTGCACGGAATCGGTGGACACGGATGGACAGAGGAAAGCCGCACACGCCGATGGGTTGCATCAGGCGATCGAAGGCCCGGATCGAGGCGCCGGTGCCCCCTTTCTGGTGTTCCGGCTCAGGCGTAGAGTTCGCGCGCGATGCGCAATGCCAGCGTGTCTGGCAGCGCAACGTCATCGAAAGTCAGCGTTTGTCCGGCAATGACCGGGCGTGTGATCACGGCGTCCTGGATCATGCCGATGGGCACATGTCCGCGCACATCGCTGATGCGGGCCGCTTCGCCACGCACCTGAAATCCGCCAATGGCGCGATTGATGCGTGTTCCCACGGGCAGGTCGGTCTTGGCGATGCCGACGATGGACACCGTGGGCTGGCTGGAGTTGTTCAGCAGAACACCACCGCCATGGAGCACACGCCTCACCGTCTTGATGATCTCGTACTGGCACAGGTGGAACGGGCGGACGAGCACGTAGTAGGGGCCGTCACCGAGCTTGAGGTAGTTCAGTGCCTTCCACTCCGACTGGTCGTGGGTGCCGACCACGAACACCCCTGCGTTGCCGGGAGAGAGCACGTAGTCCGAAATGGCCTGTCCGACCCCGGCTGCCGTGCGGGCAAGTTCGATGGCCGCCTTGGTCACGTCGGTCGCCTTGGGCCCTTCCATGCCCTGGCGGGTGATGGTGCCGCCGAAGCCATTGGCAACCAGGGCCTGCTCGATCTGGATCTTGGTGCCGTCGGTGAAGGAGGTCGTCTGCTCGACACTGATGCCCTGTTTGCCGGCCCAGTAAGCCATCTCTTCGGGCTTTGGAAGGTGGTTCAGAAAGCCCTTCATGTTGCCGTACACCAGCGGCTTGAAGCCCATCATCACGGCTTCTTCGCGCAAGGCGGCGATGGAGCCGGGCTGATCGCCCTCGGCTTCGGTGAGCAAACCCTTGTCAGCGAACCAGGAGCCGGTCGTGACGTGGAACTCGGAGTTCATGGTCACCACCGGCTTGCCGGCGCGCAGGGCGGCGTCGATCACGCTGGTGGCGTGCAGCACGTCGCCGCTGCATTCCACGATGAGGTCCGACTTGTCCAGCAGTTCCTGGACCGAGTGCGTGAGTTGTTCGGGGAAAGGAAATCCGTCCGGCTGTCCCAGGGGGCGGCGCGTGAGCACCGCGCTCAGGGTGAGATCGGTTGCGTGGTTGTGCACCAGGCGGGCGAAACCGCTGGCGATGAAGCCGGTGCCCACCAGGCCAATGCGTTGCTTGTTCGAACTGTTCATGTCTGTGTGACCTTTGATCGGTAAGGAGGGGGAAGGGCCTGTGGCGGTCGGCGAATGGCCTGGATCGATCACGCCCCGCCCAACAGGACCTGCGGGGATGGCTACACGCTGTAGCGCAGACGGCTGTCCGGGCCGGCGGCTTCCAGGCCCTGATCGGTGGGTGAATAGCCCGCCACCAGCTCGATCAGGAGCTCTTTGGTGCCTTCCACATCACGTCGGTCCAGCAGGGCCTCGAGTTGTTGGAGCTTGTCCTGCAGCACAGGCCAGGCGAGAAACTCCTCGTGGGCCTTCATGATGCGGGGATGCGAGGTTGGACGCGGGTTGTTACCGATGAGCAGCTCTTCGAACAGCTTCTCGCCGGGGCGCAGGCCGGTGATCTCGATTTCGATGTCACCGTCCGGGTTGTTCTCGCTGCGCACACACAGACCCGAGAGCTCAATCATGCGCGTGGCGAGGTCGAAGATCTTGACCGGGTCACCCATGTCCAGCACAAACACGTCGCCACCCTTGGCCATGGCCCCCGCCTGGATGACCAACTGAGCGGCTTCCGGGATGGTCATGAAGTACCGGGTCATGTCCGGGTGGGTCACCGTGATGGGGCCTCCGTCGCGGATCTGACGTCGAAATCTGGGCACCACCGAGCCCGATGAGCCCAGCACATTGCCGAACCGCACCATGGAGAAACGGGTCTTGGACGGGGTGTCGGCCAGCGCCTGCAGCGCCATTTCGGCCAACCGTTTGCTCGCACCCATGACGTTGGTGGGGCGCACGGCTTTGTCGGTGCTGATCAGCACAAAGTCGGTCACGCCTTCTTCGGCAGCGATGCGGGCGGCGGTCAGCGTGCCCAGTGTGTTGTTCCGGATGCCCTCGATCGGGTTGTGCTCGACCAGTGGCACATGTTTGTAGGCTGCGGCGTGGTAGACCGTGTCGGGCTTCCAGTCGGACATGATGTCGCGCAGGCGCTGGGCGTCGCGCACCGAGGCGAGCACCGGAACCAGCAAAGTGCGTTCGTTGTCGGTTCTTTCTGCCAGTTCCTGGTGGATTTCGTACAGCGCGAATTCGCTCTGTTCCACCAGCACCAGCGTGGTGGGCGCCACCGCCAGGATCTGGCGGCACAGTTCGCTGCCGATCGAGCCACCTGCACCGGTCACCAGCACCACTTTGTCTGAGATGTTCTTGCCCAGCAGGATGTGGTTGGGGCTCACCGGCTCGCGGCCCAGCAGGTCGTCGATGTCCAGCTCGCGCAAGTCGGAGGTGCTGACCATGCCTTGAGCGAGTTCGCTCACGGCGGGCAAGGTGCGCACCTGCACGTGGGCACGGAGCATCTGCGCGATCATCTCGTTGCGGCGGTGCCGGCTCACCGAGGGGATGGCCAGCAACACCGTGCTCACCTGCAGCGAATTCACCAGACCCGGAAGATCCGCTGGGCTGTAGATCGACAGCCCGTTGAGCACGTGGCCGTGCAGGCGGTCGTCGTCGTCCAGGAAACCGACCACCCGCATCTCGTGGCTGTTGGCCATGGCGCCAGCGAGTTGCCGACCCGCATTGCCTGCGCCATAAATCAGCACACGGGGCAGCGCCACCATCTTGAGCTGGTTGCGGTACAAGCCGCCCAGCCAGAAGCGCGCCAGCATGCGCGACGCGCCTACCGTGAGCAGCAGCAGCATCGGCTGGATCAGGCCCACGGTGCGGGGTACGCCATCGACGCCGAAGGCCGTGAACACCGACGCGAAAAGCAGCGCGTACACGGCAATGGCCTTCATCACCGTCATCAAGGCAGACAGTCCCGAGTAGCGAAAGATGGCGCGGTAAAAACCGTTGACCACGAAGATGGGCAGGGCCACCGCCAGCGAAACCACCACCGCCCACAGCGGTTGCCAGTAGCTGTCGCCGGCAAGCCTCACCCATTCACCGAGTCGCAGGTAGAAAGCCAGCCAGACGGTCAGCACACAGAGCGCGGCGTCGACGGACAGCACCACCACACGTTTGGCGGGCCTCGGCATGGCCAGGATGGGCAGGGCAAAACGGTTGAGCATCGGTGTCTTCTTCGCGGTCTGGCGGTGATTCAGTGGTTGACACCATCGCGGCGCAGCACCCGCCACACCGTGAGGAAAATGATCTTCAGGTCAAACCCGAACGATTGACGCTGAAGGTACTCGGCGTCGAGGCGGACCTTGTCCGGAATTGGCAGCTCGTCGCGTCCATTGATCTGGGCCCAGCCCGTCAGACCGGGGACGAGACGCTCCACGCCCGCCTCCGTGCGCAGCTGGATCAGATCATGCTGATTGAACAGGGCGGGGCGGGGACCCACAAGGCTCATGTCGCCCTTGAAGATGCTCCAGAGCTGCGGCAGCTCGTCCAGGCTCGTTCGGCGCAAAAAGGGTCCCACCGGCGTCAGGTATTGGTCGGGCTCCGACAGCAGGTGGGTGGCCACGGCGGGCGTGTCCAGTCGCATGCTTCGAAATTTGGGCATCTTGAAAATGCGGTTGTTCCGACCCACCCGATCACTCCAATAAAGTGCTGGTCCGGGGGAGGTCCAGCGGACCAGCAGGGCGATCAGCCCGATCGGCACCAGCAGCAACGAGCCGACACAGAGCACGAAAAAGAGATCGAAGGAGCGCTTCATCCCTTGACATCCTGTACCGTGAGCTTCAGGCCCTGCTGCACCGTCCACGGAGGCGTCCAGCTCAAAACCTCCCGAGTATGCCCGATGTCGACCTGCAGCGACCCTGTCAGCCGTTCGATTTGAGGGGTCTGACCGGTCAGACGGCCCGCCAGACGCAGCCAGGAGACCGGCACCGGCAGCAGCCTCGCAGGACGTCCCATGGCCGCCGCCAACCCCCGGATCAGTTCGGGGGTGGACATGTCGTGGTCGTCGGACGCGAGAAGGGTTTGACCGGCCGCAGCAGGGTGGTCGATGCAGATCTGGAGCAAGTCGGTGAGATTGCCCAGGGCCAGCAGGGACCGCCGGTTGTGAATGCCCCCGAGTGGCAGCGGAAGGCCTCTGGCCACCCATTGCATCAGCCGCAGGAAGTTGGCTTTGGCACCGGGGCCGTAGACCAGGGGGGGGCGCACGACCACGATCTCCAGCCCCGTGGTCGCCGCCACCGCCCACAGGGCCTGCTCGGCTTCCCACTTGGATTGCCCATACGCATCTTGAGGGGCAGGTACCGACTTCGCGTGAAATGGGGCGCCGGGGAACGTCTGCTCGCCATGCACTTTCAGCGAGCTCACGAACACCAGGCGCCTGACGCCGGTAGCCGCAGCGGCCACGGCCAGCGCCCGCGTTCCATCGACGTTGACACGGCGAAACGCACCCTGCGGATCAGGGTCTTTATCGTGCATCACATGCACCCGCGCCGCGCAGTGCACCACGCAGTCCACATCCTTCAGTGCGTCTGACCAGGGGGTGTCGGGCCCGATGTCTCCAACCACGCGAGAGCCGTCCGGAGGGGAACTTTCGGCGGTGCGCACCAAAGGCACCACAGTGCGCCCTTGCGCCCGCAGGCTCGTGCACAGGGCGCGACCCACGAAGCCGTTGGCGCCGGTGATGGCGATCGCTCCAGCCATTTACCGCTTCTGGTCCCGGTTTTCGAGGGTCAGCGCCCGGACTTCCTCCATCAGCTTGCGGTTGGCCGAGAGCAGGTCGGCGACAAACGCGATCAGGATGGTGTGGAAGCCCATGATCAGCAGCGAGCTGGCCAGGATCAGCGACTGCACATGGCCGTCGTAGTCCTCGGTCAGCCATTTGTAGAGGAATCGCAGGCCGATCAGGAAACCCAACGCAAAGAGGGTCAGCCCGATGGACGCAAAAAACCGGAACGGCCGGTAGATCACGAACACGCGGATGATGGTGATGATGCTGCGGCGGATGTACGAAGAGATGCTCTTGACCAGGCGAGAGGGTCGCAGGTCGCCATTGACCCGGATCGGCACCGAGGTGATGGCCATGTTCTTCTGCCCCGCCTGGATGATGGTCTCCAGGGTGTAGGTGTAGTCGCTGAACACGGCCAAACGGCGCGCGGCCGAGCGGCTCATCGCGCGGAAGCCGCTCGGGGCGTCGGGGATGTTGGTCTTGCTGGCCACCCGGACCACCCAGCTGCCCAGTTTTTGCAACAGCTTCTTGACCGGGCTGAAGTGCTCGATGGCCTCGATGGGCCGGGCGCCCACCACGATGTCGGCCTTGCCGTCCAGAATGGGCCGGGTCAGTGCGGGGATGTCGTCGGCGTTGTACTGGTTGTCGGCGTCGGTGTTAACGATCACGTCCGCGCCATGCTCCAGACAGGCCTGCAGACCGTTCATGAAACCTCGCGCCAGGCCCTGGTTGGTGGTGTGGCGCACCACGTGGTCCACGCCATGTGCCAGGGCGACCTCGACCGTGTTGTCGGTGCAGCCGTCGTCGATGATCAGCCATTCCACCTGGTCGAATCCGGGCACCTGACGTGGCAATGCGGCCAGGGCAATGCCCAGGGTAGCTGCTTCGTTGTAGCAGGGGATCTGGATGATGAGTTTCAAGAGGGACTCCGTTGAATGGTGATCTGGTTGATCTTGTGTCGGGGGCTTCAGCAACCTGCGCGATGGAGCGGGGTCAGAGTGCGCAGCCGTCGGTTCGAAGGTGGCCAAAACTGCCGTCCCGGAACTCGGCCATCAGCCGGATATCGCAGACGACCAGTGTGGCGGGGATTCGGCGGGCGGTGAAGGCGAAGCCTGCGTTCATGGCCTGTGGCGTGCCCAGGGCCGCGGCGACGTCCTCGCGCTTCACCTGCACTGGCATGGAGGCAATGAATTGATTCTTCGCGAGAATCCAGAGGCGCTGCACCTTGTCGCCCCGCTGCGCGTCAAACACCCAGCCTTTGGCACGCAATTCCCCATTCGTGAGGGTGAGTGTTTCGAGGCGTCCGGTCACGGTGTCGCGCAAGGGCACCTGCAGCGGCTCGGTCTTGAGGGGGCTGTGATCGGTGTAGGCGAGGTTCTGTGGCAGGTCCTGCAGCGCCTGCTGCTGCTTGAGCAGGACGACCGGCGACGAGGCCCAGAAGACCCCGAGGGCGCTGGCGGCGAACAATGCGGTGACCGTCTGCTTGAACCACCCGGGCTGGCACAGCACGAAGAACGGGAACCAGATCACTGGCAGCAGGTAAGCGTAGTAGCGGGGCTGCAACCCGGACAGCATGCCGTTGCCCAAATAAGCGCGGTAGCCGAACACCAAGTGCAAGGTCAGGGTGGCCAGCGTGGCCAGCGCCAGCGCATCGAAAAAGCGGATCGCCATGCGGTCTGCGGTCAGCAACGGCGTGCTGAACCTCACCACCAGCCAGCCCACCAGGGGCAAACAGACCATGGTGTAAAAAACCGGCAACCACCGCTCGTCGATGGGGGCCACGCTCAGGTGAGACAGGATGCCCGGCAAACGCCGCCACATGGTGTAGACGTACTCTTGGCTGTAGCCCAGAAAGTCCAGCGGGGCCTGCGGCGGCACGAGCACATAGAGGTCGGAGGGCTTGGGAAACAACGTGCCATGCGTCAGCCGGGTCACCACGTAGTAGCCCCCGACCAAGGCCACGAACACGGCGACGTGGCGCCAGGTGCTTTGAAGCAGCAGAACAGGGTGAAGACGGCGCAGGTTCAACACCGCCAGGGCGCCGAAAAAGAACACCATGAAGGCCATGCCGGTGGCCTTGGTCAGAAAGGTGATGAGCAGGCCCAGCAACAAGATGGTGTACGACCCGGTGTGGCGCCCGGTGCGGGCCGGGTTCATGGCGCGGGCGAGGCCGTAGAAACCCATGGCCATGCCGGTGTAGAGCAGGGTGTCGTTGGTGACGCTGCCAGCCAGGTAGGCAAACATGGGAATGCCCGCGCAGGCGAACAGCGTGAGCGCGACCGCGCCTGGCTGCATCTTGAATTCGCGCGCGGTCAGCACCGTGAAGATCAGACCCAGGCCGACGAACGCCACCCCGAACAGGCGGAACACCAGGTAGTTTGCTTTGGGGTTGAGGGCAAACACCTTGCCCACCACACCCAGGGCGCTGTAGTACAGCGCCGGGTGCGCCAGGTAGTTGGGGGATTGTCCGAAGCCCATGAGCTTGCCCGTCTTGAAGTCGGGCAGGGAGGCGGGCGACTGGATGCTGTCACGGATGTAGGACAGGTGTGGCACCTCGTCCGGCGGGTAGCTGTAGGGCGTGTTGTAGGCCATCACCACGCTCTGCAGCACGATGAACACGAGCATGAACAGCGCCAGCGGCATTTGGGCCCAGGTGCGGTAGCCCTGGGCACAGGCGGAGAACAGGCGCTTGATCATGTGCGGGTGGTCCGGTGATGGCGTTGGTGCACGTCAGACGGACTCGGCGTGCCGGACGCGAGGAGGCCACGCGAGACCGAAGTCCTCGTGGTCCAGCGTCAGGTTGGGGCTGTAGGCCGGGTCGTTCGCCATCAGCGTTGGCCAGCGCTTCCACATGTGATCCACCTCGTTCTTGAAGCGGGCCTTTTTCTCCGGCGTGTCTTCGTAGCCGCGCGTGGCCGACTCGTGGTGGAAGAGCACGGCATGCGGCGTGTAGAGATTGCGCAGGCCGATCTCGATGAATTTGAGGCACAGGTCCACGTCGTTGCAGGCCACCTTCAGGTTGACCGAGTCGAAGCCGCCCACGCGATCAAAGTGCTTCTTCTGCACCGCCATGCAGGCGCCGGTGACGGCACTGAAGTTGCTGGCCAGCGAGGCGCGCCCCACATAGCCGTGCGACTGATTGAAGAACCCCTTGTGCGAGTGGCCCGCCCAGCCGCCGATGCCGACGATCACGCCCGCGTGCTGGATGGTGGCGTTGGGGTACAGCAGCTTGGCGCCCACGGCGCCGATGCCGGGGCGGCACGCCTGGCTGACCAGCTCTTCCATCCAGTCGTGGGCGATGACCTCGATGTCGTTGTTGAGGAAACACAGCACCTCGCCGGTCGCCTGGGCGGCCGCCAGGTTGTTGATGGCCGAGTAGCTGAAGGGCGAGTCGTCGCGGATGACCTTGAAGTTGTCGGCCTGCGCCTGCTCGGCGAAATAGGCGAGCGCGGCCGGATCGTCCGAGCCATTGTCCACCAGCAGGATTTCGTAGTTCTTGTAGCTGGACTTGGTCTTGATGCTCTCGATGCACACCTTGACGAGCTGCAGCGCGTTGCGCGTCGGGATGATGATGCTCAGCTTGGGCGCGGGCGTCGGCACGCGGTAGCGCACGCGGTAGCCGTGGCCGATGAACTGCGCGCGCGCGCTGACCTGGGTGCGCTTGAAGTGGTCGTTGAGGGCGCGCTCGCCCGCCAGCATGGCGTAGGGCTTGATCGTGAGGTCGGCTGTGGCGGTGCTGCCGGCATGGGCGCGCCAGTGGTAGAGGATGAAGGGCACGTGCACGATCTGGGCGGGCGTGACGTGCTCGATCACGCGCAGCACCAGGTCGTAGTCCTGCGCGCCGGCATAGGCTTCCCGCAGGCCGCCCACCTGGTTCATCAGGTCGCGCCGGTAGAAGGCGAGGTGCGTCACGAGGTTGTGCGAATAGAACAGGTCGAGGTTCCAGTCGCACTTGAAGTAGGGGTCGTAGCGCTTGCCGTCGTCACCGATCTTGTCTTCATCCGAATACAGCAGGCGCGCGTCCGGGTGCTGGGCGATGGCCTTGACCATGTACAGCAGGGCGTGCGCGGGCAGCACGTCGTCGTGGTCGAGGAAGCTGATCCAGTCACCGGTCGCCAGGGTGAGCGCGCTGTTGGTGGCGGCAGAGATGTGCCCGTTCTTCTCGCGGAACACGATCTTGATGCGGGGATCGCTCGCCGCCAGCTTTTCCAGAAAGGGACGCACCTCGGGATCGGGCGATGCGTCGTCGGCGATGCACAGTTCCCAGTTCGGGTAGAGCTGGTCCTTGACCGACTGGACCGCCTGGTCGAGCCAGTCGAGGTTGGCGTTGTAGGTGGGCATGACCACCGACACCAGCGGCTGTTCGACCAGGGCCGCCAGCTGCTGGCGCATCAGCCCAACCGCTGCGGCATCGGGCGTGTCGTAGCGGCGCACCCACTCCTGATAGTCGCGCGGGTCGAAGGCCTTCGGGGCATGGTCGGCCACCGCAGCATCGGGCGAGAGCGCGTCGGGCGCGGCGGCGTGGCGCGCCTGCTGCAAGGCCATCTGCCATCCCTTGCCGGCCGCCATGGCTTCGCGGAACACACGCACCGAGTACGTCACGTCCTGCGCGAGCACGCTGAGCTTGCGCAGCGGCGCCGTCACGCGCCAGCTGCTGGACCGGTACATGTTCTGAATGTGTGCGCTGTGCACCTTGGCCGCCTCCTGGTGCGCGAGCACCTCGTTGGTCAGCACCGAGATGCGCTGCTGCGCCACGATCAGCTGCAGGTTGCGGTCGGTGTAGTCCTGCAGCAGGTCGAGCAACTGCTGTTCACGGTCTTTGAGTTCTTCCGCCAGTTGCAGGCGCTCGTCTTCGACGGGTAGGGCGCTGGGAGCGGAGGTGGCGGTGGAGTCGTTGCTTTGCATGGGGGCGATCAGATCAGGTCGGCTGTGCGCAGCTCGCGCAGGCGGCTGCGGTAGGCCGCGGCCACCGCTTCGATGGAGTAGTGGGTCTGGATGTTGTGGCGTGCCGCCTGGGCCACGGCCCGGGCTTCGTTGCGCTGCTCGAACACCCGGCGCATCTGCTGGCGGGCCTGGTCAACATCGGGGTCGCACCAGTACTGGCCTTCATGGAGGATGTAGTCGCTCGGCGTCAATGCGACGAGGGGGCCATCCACGAGGAAGCTGGTCTGCGGGGTGCAGAAGTCCACGTTGCCCGAGAAGTGGGTGGTGACCGTGGGCAGGCCCAGCAACATCGACTCGGCGATGATGCGGCCGAAGCCCTCGGAGCGGTGCAGCGACACATAGGCATCGCACGAGGCCATGAGCTGGGTCAACTCGACACGGCCCATCGTGCGGTCGATCACCACCACGCGGTCATCGCCGTTGAGCTCAGCCTCCAGGGCCTGCCAGGCGGCCGACGTGCGGTCCAGGCTGATGGCCTTGATCACCAGACCGACACCGCGCTCGGTGCCAAAGGCCGACTTGAAGGCGCGCACGGCCGCGATCGGGTTCTTGCGCGACAGCCAGGAGTTGCCGTCGAACATCACGAGGAAGTGGAAGCGGTTGGCCGGCAACCCGAACTGCGCACGACTGGCGCCGGTCGGTGCGGGCACTTCCACCGCCAGGGGCATCTTGCGCACCGGCTTGTCGGTGCGCCCAGCAAAGGCGTTGCGAACGAATTCGCTGAACACCCAGATTTCATCCACCGAACCAATGACGCCCATGAGGTGTTCGGGCCAGACGGGCAGCTCCCAGTGCCAGGCGCCCACGTTGTAGGTGCCTGAATTCAGCAACTGGCGCCCACCCTCCATGCCCAGGCGGATGATTTCCGTGGGGGGCAGGCAGTACAGCGAGACCGGCCAGCGCGGCTGATCGACGATCAGCGAGTCCAGCGAGTGGTCCAGCTTGTCGGGCCCGGGGATGGGCACGTCGATCACCGCGTGCGGAACACCCGCGAGCTGCGCCGAACGCGCGGCCATGCGCACGTCTTCCGCGATGCCGATCACACTGCGGGCGTAGCCGACGATGTTGATGCCCGGCTGTTCGGTCGACGGGTCGGCGAAGAGCTCGGACACGCCGGCGTACTCGGTGTTGCCGTGCAGCGCCCACCAAGCCAGCAACTGCTCGCAGCCCGCCTTTTGGCGCAGGTCAAACGCCTGCTGCAGGTCGCCACGCGTGCTCCACACCATGTAGACCGGGTAGGGCAGGGGCACGGCGCAACCACCGCCCGGCGCCTGCAGGGCGTTGAAGTCGGCGGCCCGCTGGTGCAGTTGCCGGCGCAGGCCGGTGTGGTTCATCAGGGACCACGCCGGCACCGCGAATTCCGCGCAACCACTGCGGTGCCACCACAGCAGACCGTTGAACCCGTTCTTCTCGGACACGGGGGCGAACTGCGACGGGTCCAGATCGCTGCGCCCCGCAACGATCAGCGAAAGCACGTGTGGCCATGGCCATTGGCCGTCGCCGTGGGCATCGACAGCCAGCAACTCGGGCGCCGGTCGCCAGTCGACGCGCAGGTGCTCTTTGTGGCCGAAGTTGAACCACCAGCGCAGGAAGCCGATGCGGCCTCCGGCGCTGCCAATGTCGTGCGAGCCCTGTAGGTCGGGGCGGTCGCCCCAGATCAGTTGCAGCGGCTTGGGCAGGCAATCGGTGAACGCTTCATGGCCGATCACTGCTTCACGGCTGTGCTCCCGGAAACCGGGCATGAGATCGAGCACCGTCGGCCAGTTGCCCTGCAGCGCATACGACAGCCCTGTGCCGCCTTCTTCCAGGAAGCGTTCAACGCTGTACGAGGAGAGAAAAGACCGGTCCGCGTCACTCAGACACCACTCGGTCTCGGGGTATTCCAGGTACAGCCTGCGCTCCCACCAGACGTAGAAGACGATGCGGTCCTGAACACGAAGAAGGTCAAAGTGCTTCAGGTCCGGGCGAATGGCCACCACGACCTGGAGGCCCGCCGGCACGCTCATGGGCCAGTCCACCTGCCCTGTGGGCGCTTGCGCAGACCAAGCGGTATGTGATGTCACCAGTGTTCCTGTCATCGAGAGCCCGGCAGGGGCAAGTCAAGTCCGTGGACGAAGACCCCAGCCGGCTGCTCCGGCAGCCCGTCCCGGGCAACCCGCGATTATAAGTTCGACCAGTAGGTGAACCGGTTCAGGCGTCACTGGCGGCCAGGGTCGTGCCGCGTTCAAGGACTCACTTCTTGCAGAGCAAAGCGGTCCAGGGCAGTGGGGTGCGAACCTCCAGAACAGTGAACTCCGTCGAAACGAACTTGATGAACTGCCTGGTGCTCCAGTGCTGGACATGCCCAGGACTGTTGCCAAAGTCTCGGAAATAGGAGCCGCGCAAAAAATTGAGCATGCGCCAGATGGGTTCATTGGGAACGCTGAGCAGGAAGTGGTCTGCATCCATGGCGCGCAGGCTCTTCAGGCCCGCGGAGGGGTCGGGCAGATGTTCCAGAACCTCACAACAGACCACCAGGTCAAAGTGCCCAGCCGGATGGTAGTCCTCAAGTTTGGCCAGTTCCCACGACACCCTCGGGTCGGTGAGTTGGTTTCGGGTTTCATTCATCACGGCCTCCGACAGTTCGGTGGCATGAATTCGTGCGCGGGTTTCTTTCAGAAGAATCTCGGTCACATGTCCTTCACCGGAACCGATCTCCAGAATGGCTTGCGGATCGGATTGGGCCGCGAGCGTGCCGATCGCATGGTCAAAGCCTTGAACCAGGTACCGGGCCAGCGGGTTCCTGGACGAGTATTTGGTCCCGATGGTACCGACCACAATGCCGTTTTCTATCCTCATCTCATGGTTCCTGTGTTGTTCCGCTGGAATGTACTTCCGGCGAATATGGGCCGCTTGTTCAGTGTGTGGGGGATTCAGTCGGTCACGCTCGGTGTTTTGCTGCGAACGAGCTGGGCCAGGGTCAGCGCGCCCAACCAGAAAAGCACATCACCCGCTGCAGTGACGATTCGACTCACGCCTACGGTCAACAGTGCTGCTTCCGTGCTCAGTTGGTTCGCCAGCAGACCCAGCAGCACCAATTCGCGTATGCCGATGCCTGCCGGCGCCCCGGGGACCACCAGACCCATCAGCCAGGCAATGACAAAGCAACTGGCCAGTGTTCCCCATGCGCCGATCCGGTCAACCGACACGGCGTTGGCCACACCGGCGAACACCAGTCCTGCCACGCAAAGGAACAACAGGTGCAGAAGGAAGGCCTGCATCAGTGGCGTGCCCCAGACCCGGCGAATCACCCATGCGAAAACCATCAGCAGAAGGGCAACGCCGGCAACAGCCGCGTCTTGCAGGCGCTCCAGCCTGAAATAGGCAGGCGCAACGAGCAGGAGAAAGGGTGATGCGGTCGTGCACATGAGCCCCAGCTCCCACACCGTGGACTTGATGAGCGTCCAGGAAGGGACGCCTTCGGCCATGCCCAGGCCCTGTCTTCCCGCCAGATGAAAGATGTTGCCCGGCAGGTACTTGCCGATCTGCGACAGACCATAAATGCGGATGGCAGATGAGGCCGGCATTCGAGTGCCAAGGTGCGCGAGGATCTTCTGCCACGCCATTGCCAGCAACCAGCCAGAGAGGCCATAGATCATGGCCAGACCGGCGATGGACAGATACTGCAGTTTGCTGAAATGGACCGCCTGCAGGGTATCGTGCTGGGCGTAGAGGCGTTGCACCACCAAGGCGAGCCCGGCGATGGCCAAAACACTGCCGGCCCGATGGAGGAACGTTTTGATGCTGGCCTTCATGGCGTTTCACGCTGCGTTGTGCTCGCCACAATGCGCATCCAATGGAACACGTCTCAGGTTTTCTTTCTCATGCAGGCGTAGTAGGACAGTCCGAACGGCCGCGATGTTCTTGGCGACGTCCCTCCGATTTCCCACATAAAGATAGACAGGAGCAGGCGACTCAGCATGCCCTTGCCTGGCACCGGCTGCTTGTTTTCGTCAGCAGGTGGGCGTAATCGATTCTTCAACACCCAGGCCACGCGCGCTGCAATGGCCAGGGGGAACAGTGTTGTGTTGAAGTGGCTGTCAGCCAACAACTCGAATTCCTCGGGGATGATGCTTCTGAAAGTCTTCTGTGTGTAGCGCCGATGATGGCCCAGTGCCACATCGTGCTGGGTGAAGAACCACTGATGCGCCGGCACTGTCGCCAGAAACAACCCGCCAGGCTTCAGGTTCTGGGCGATCCATTGAAGCGCTCCGCGGTCGTCTTCAATGTGCTCGATGACGTCGAAGGCACAGATGATGTCGTAGGTACGGGCCAGCGGGCAAGGAATACCCTGGTCGATCACCTCTCGCACGTCCCGGCGTTCCCGAAGGGCTGCCAACCCCTTTTCGTCGATCTCCAGCACATCAACGGTGCCAAACTTTCGAAGCGCCGGCACGTTCTGCCCCACACCGGCGCCGATTTCGAGGATATCGGGCGCAGGGCTCTTTGGCGTCATGAAAAACCCCAGAAGGCGTTCGACCAGCGCGCTGCGGCCAGCATGCAGCCAACCACTCGATTCGGTGATGTACCTGTTGTAGGCGTTTTCTTTCATGCTGACAGCGGCTTGTAGGGTGAGCGCAGGGGGTGTCGTGTCTGAGTCATGACGGTCCCACTTCCTTTGATGGTTCCGGACGTTTAGCGTCACCGCTGGAGCGAGCGGCAATGAAGGTGTTGAACTGCTTGGGCTGGTTGAACTTGATGAAGAACTCAGCGATGACACCCAGCGAAATCATCTGGAGCGAGACCAATGTGGTCAAGACACCAAAGGTCAGCAGTGGCCGGCCACCGATGGTTCCGAGCCCCAGAAGCCAGACCACAAACAGGTAGCCCAGCACACTGAAACCCATCAACCCGATCAACAGGCCGAGTCCACCAAAAAGGTGCCCGGGTTTGTGCAGCCACCGGGTGATGGCCAGGACCGTCAGCAGGTCGACCATGCCTCTCGCGTAGCGCTCCCATCCGTAATTCGACACCCCGTGCAGCCGGGGGTGGTGCTCCACCGGCAGTTCCCCAATCTTGAATCCGAGGTCGTGGGCGAGCACAGGTATGTATCGGTGAAGTTCGCCGTAGAGCACGATGCTGTCAATCACTTCCCGCCGGTAGCATTTGAACCCGCAGTTGAAGTCGTGCAGATCGATACCGGTCAATCGGGCCGTCACGCCGTTGAACAGTCGGGACGGTGCCGTTTTTGACAGCGGGTCGTTGCGGATTCTTTTCCACCCGGAAACGAGGTCGTAACCTTCGTCGATCTTCTCAATGAACCTCGGAATTTCCTTTGGATCATCCTGAAGATCTGCGTCCATGGTGACGATCAGATCACCCGCGCACTCCTTGAAACCCGCGGACAAGGCGGTGGCTTTGCCGAAATTGCGCCTCAGCCGGATGCCCTTGACGTCGCCTTCTGGTTGCGCTGACAGTCGCTGGATCACGGGCCAGGTACCGTCCATACTGCCATCGTCGACCAGGATGATTTCATGTGCGGCGACATGCGCCATGTCTGAGAATGTGGCCCGAATCAGCGTGACGAGCTGTTCAATCGAAGACTCTTCGTTGCGAGCCGGGATGACGATGCTGACGATCATGGTTTCCCTGTGGGCGTGGTCGAGTGGTTGGCCAACCTGATGCTGTGCAGTGCCATACCGAGTTTTCGCATGTCCTTGCCCAGGCCCAGATCGTGTGGAACCGCCGGGTTGAGGGGTTTGAAGCCCAGTCGGATGGCGTCCTTGGACGCCGCATTGTCCACGGTGAGCAGCAGGCGCTGCGGTTCCGGGCTGTCGAACTTCCAGTCTTGAAGGTGCTGTCCATCCACATAGACCTCAACCTGCTGTTGCGCATGTCCCGGTGCCAGAAAGGAATGCGCTTCCACGCTGACGTCCATCGCAGAACTCACTCCCGCTGGCACGGGTATGCGCAATTCGGCGTAAGGGCCGTCTGTCCATATCCATTGCGTCCATGCGGGGTCCTGGCTCCAACCGAACCGGGTTTCGATGCCTTGTGAAGAAAACGCTCCCGTTCCGATGTCGGTATCAAGCCGAGGAGCTCCCGACGGAAGCGGTCGACGAAAGTCGACCGTTGCAAAAGCGGAACTGGAATTCTCCGTCACAGCGTTCAGCGTCACACGCACCGTGCCCCAGCGGGTCATTTTTCCACTGAGCAGGTCAAACGCCTTGTGTCTCAGGTCGGTCGGGTGAAGCTCGATAAATGGATCCTCCGACTGGCCGACAGAGCCTTGCAGCGCATGGCGGTTGCCAATGTTCGCCGTCATGGTGGCTGGTATCGACGAGATCACCCGTATGGGAGGGATTCGTTTTTCTGTGTCGTGCAGAAACACGGTGAACGTCATGCCGATATGACCGTCTTTGTCTTTCGCTGTGCCATGCTCAAATCCCTCGGTCAGGAACAGGCTTGCTTCCTCTCCTTCCGATAGGAGGTTGAATTTGGGGCTGTAAACAGGGATGAACGGAAGCAGGGACTCTTCAAGCGGAAAGAGAATGCCTGGAAATGTGGTGAGGAAGGGTGTCGGGTTTTCGACGTTGACGCCATTGGGCGGAAAGCTTCGATGCTGAATCGCAATCGTCAACGCGATGGCGATCACCGCTGCCGAGGACCGGGCGCCCCTTCTCCATCGCGGCTTGGCAGACTCCGGTGGCCGCTGATCGACCGGGAGCAGGGCCAACACGATCAGGGGCAATGCCTGCATGAGGTAACGTGATCCATAGGTTTGGCCGCCACCAAAGCCATTGCTCGGAAAAGCGAGGGCGTTGAGCAGGAGATAGCCAGCGAGTCCAGCACATACCATCCATGAGAGCCGATTCCTTTTGGCCACCGCCGTGAACAGGAAGACAAGCGCCACCGGGAAATAAGGTATCAGGCCGGTTTGACGACCCAGCGCGAAGTCCCTCAGCTTCTGAGGTAACAGAGCCATGTTCTGCTGCAACGCCAACTGCAGATTTGCCGGTTCGAAAATGTGGGCTTGCTTCAGGGGTAGCGGGGGGATCCATCCCGCCTCGAAAGGGAATGGACCTCTCTGCAAGCCATATCGCACGCCTTGATAGGCCAGCATGTGGGCGTCTTGACTCAGGTTGATCGCCGTCGGCAGCAGCCAGCCGACAGACACCCCGAGGGCTGCCAGCACCATCTTCCGGAAGCTCAGAGATGGCATGGCCAAGAACAGAAGTGGCAAGATCACAGCAAAGGTCGGCTTCTCGTACAGCGCCATCCCCAGCAGGCCGCCGGCGGCCAGCAACGCGGTGCGTGTATGGCCTGTCAGGAGCAGGTAGCCTCCACCAAAGAGCAGGGCAGAGATCAGGATGTCGGGATGAATCACCATGGCCCAGGCCATGAAGGGGCCCAGGAGAAACAGCGCGGCCGTCATCCCGTGCGCCTGCCAGGCGCCGTACACCGGCGTGGCGATGCGGAAGGTGAGGCTGGCCATCAGGGCGATGGCCAGCAGGTTGAACAGGATGAACCCCGATGTTCCAAACACGCCGTAGAACGGCGCGGTCAGCAAGGCATAGAGCACCGGCTTTGCGTAGAAGAAATCACCGGAGGGGCTTTGCTTGAGAAATGTTCCCTTTGGCCCCCCCGCTGCCGGGAAACGGGCGTTGAACCGATCCAGATCGATCTTCTCGAACTTCAGGTCGCGGTCATGCCACACGCTCATGGCCGCCAGCAGATGGGAGGATTGATCGCTGAACGGCGTCCAATCGCGGTCCTGAACCTTGCCGTTGAGCGCTGAAAACAGAACAGCAGACGCTATCAGCAACCAGAGGACCTGCCAGGCACGCTCCAGTCCTGTGCGTCGTTCAAGCTGGATCGACGTTGATGACACGGACGGAGTCCAGCATGGAGCGCAATGTCTCTCGCAGGGGGTGGGCTTGCAATCCACCCACGCATTCAAGCAGCCGCCCCGGATCGCCACACAGACGGTGCACTTCATTGGGACGCACAAAGGCCGGGTTCACCCGGACCTGGATCCGGTGTCCGGTCAAGGCTTCCAGTGTGTCCAGCACGGTCTGCAGTGTGTGTGTCTGTCCGGTGCAGACGTTGTAGACCCGACCGGAAACCCCTTTGTCCAGGAGACCAAGGTAGGCGTCGCAGACCATGCGGACATCGTTGAACTCGCGCTCGACGTGCAGATTGCCCAGCTCGATCACTGGCGCCTTGCGCGCAAAGTGGTCGACCAGCTTCGGGATCAGAAAGTCGGCGCTCTGGTCTGGTCCGGTGTAGTTGAACGGCCGGGCGATGACCACATGCAACCGGTCGGTGAAGGTCTGGGCCATGTGTTCCATGGCGAGCTTGCTGGCGGCGTAGTGGTTGACCGGTGCCGCTGGCTGTGTTTCCCGGATCGGGGAGTGTTCGGCGTTCCCGTACACATTGGCACTGCTCGCCAGGAGCACTCGCACCGGTCTGTCCTGTCGGGCTTGCGTCGCCAAGCCGTCCAGCAGCACGGTCGTTCCCACCGTGTTGACCGCATAGAACGCGGTGTTGTCTGCGTGCCCCACGAACGCGATACCGGCCAGGTGCACGACCGCTTCAATGGGGCCGCAGCTGGTCAGAGCCTCTTTGACTGCCTTGGCGTCGGTCAGGTCCGCCCGAAGTTCGACCACGGTGTGGCCGAGCGCTGTTGCCCGGGCGGCAAAATGCCTTCCAGTGAACCCCAAGGCCCCAGTGAGCAGGATTCTCAAAACGAGAACCCCGCCTGATTGCGCCGCATGTCCGCCTCGACCATCATCTGGCACAGCTGCTCCAGCGTGGTTTGGGGTTCCCAGCCCAGCTGGGTTTTGGCTTTGGCCGGGTTGCCAATCAGCAGCTCCACTTCAGCCGGGCGGTAGAACTTCGGGTTCACGCGCATGACGGTCTTGCCGGTGGCGACGTCCACCGCGGTTTCGCCCTCGGCTTCGCCTTTGAATGCCACCTCGATGCCGGCTCCCTTGAAGGCCATGGCGACGAAGTCGCGCACGGTTTCCGTGCGGTTGGTGGCCAGCACGAAGGTGTCGGGCTGGTCGGCCTGCAGCATGCGCCACATGCCTTCAACGTATTCCTTGGCAAAGCCCCAGTCGCGTTTGGCATCGAGGTTCCCGAGCTCCAGCACGTCGAGTTTGCCCAGTTTGATCTTGGCGACGCTGTCGGTGATCTTGCGGGTCACGAACTCACGACCCCGCAACGGGCTTTCGTGGTTGAACAGGATGCCGCTGCTGCCGAAGATGTCGTAGCTCTCGCGGTAGTTGACCGTCATCCAGTGGGCATAGAGCTTGGCCACGCCGTAGGGGCTGCGCGGATAGAAGGGTGTGTCTTCCACCTGGGGGATGGCCTGCACCTTGCCGAACATCTCCGAGGTGCTGGCCTGGTAGAAGCGGATCTTGCGATTGATCAGGCGGATGGCTTCCAGCAGGTTGACGGCACCGATGCCCGTGATCTGGGCGGTGGTCGTGGGCTGGTCGAAGCTCACGCCGACAAAGCTCTGCGCGGCGAGGTTGTAGATCTCATCGGGTTGCACCTTCTGCACCAGCGCGATGCTGGTGCCGAGGTCGGTGAGGTCGTACTCGACCAGGTGCAGGTTCGGGTGGTTCTGGACGCCCAGTTCTTCGATGCGCCAGAAGTTGACCGAACTGGTGCGGCGGTAGGTGCCGTACACGGTGTATCCCTTGTCCAGCAGCAGTTCTGCAAGGTAGGCGCCGTCTTGTCCGGTGATGCCGGTGATGATTGCGGTTTTCAAGCTGTTCTCCGAATGACTTTGAATGAATGCGAGTGCGTTTGCCGCCAGCGGGGCGGTGCGTCAGGCCAGCGTGGACAGGCGCTCCAGCTCGGCACGGTACGACGCGACCAACCGTGGAGAGCAGAAGAACTCAAGGATGTGCCGCCGCGCCGCCTCGGTGCGCTGGCGCACTTCGTCGGGCCTGTCGAGGACGAGCCGGATATTGTCGGCGAGCGAAGCCACGTCGGGATCGGCCCAGACGAATCCCCGGGGGTAGGGGAAGTGGTCTTCGGCCAGTTCCACCAGGTCGTAGCGAATGGGGAAGGCGGTTTCGGGGCGGATGAAGCTGCTCAACCCACCGAAGGAAATCGTGATCACCGGAACGCCGGCGCCCATGGCCTCCACCACGGTCAGTCCCAGGCCCTCTGACCGGTGGGGTGACACGTAGGCGGTGGCGGTCCCGATCAGTTCGTGCAGCTCGGCATCGGAGAGCAGGTGGTCGATGATGCGGATGCGTGAATCGTTCTGTGCAGCCTCGTAGAGCCGCTTGACATCGGGGATGCTGTGGTCCGGGTAGGTGATTTTGAAGGTGAGCGTCACGTCGTCGTGACCGGCGTTGACCGGGCAAGCCTTCCAGAACGCATCCAGCAGCGCACCCGGGTTCTTTCGCTCCAAGATGCTGTTGGCATCAAAGCAGTAGACGAAATTGCGGGTGGCAGAACGATGGACGGTGTCGGGCTGGATGTCGTTCAGGTAGGCCAGGTAGGGCGGAAGCAGGGTGACGCGCTTGGCCGTGGACCTCTTGAGCGTTTCTTCGATGAACGGTGTGGGTGCCCAGAACTCGTTGAAGTACTTCATCGACACTTGCCACTCGGGACGCAGGGTGGGCAGCTCCCAGTACCAGACAGCGATGTTGTAGGCGTCCTTGAAAAGAGCCTCACCGCCGTGCTCCAGCATCATGGGCAAGGTATCGCCGTTCATGTGTATGACGTTGATCCTCGCGCCCTCGATGAACGCGGGCAAATCCAGCTGATCGCCCAGGCTGGTCTGCCTTGGAAACTCCAGCTGCCGGGCGATTGCTCCGACCCGCGGCGCACCGGCCAGGCGAAGACCTTCCAGATAGCCCCGCGCGCTGACGCCCAGGCCAGAGATCTTGTCCAGAGGACCGACCACGTTGATGCCATCATCGACGCGCATGCCTTCAGGAATCGCCAGCGTGGTCGTGGGCGGGACGGTCACACGCTGTTGCCGCGAGAGGCGGATGCGGTGGTGGAGCACGAGGCCAGCGGGTTTGCCCAGGTGCAGGAAGTGCGTCATGGGCCGGTCCAGCCAGGGCTGAAGTTCCGGGTTCGACGACAGGTAGCGCAGCGGATCAAAAGCGGTTGGCGACCCGAGCCCCAGATCCTCTCCGAGCGCAGCGTAGTGGTAGAGCGCACATACTTCGCCGAGGCCATCAGGGCCAAACTGGGCACGGTAGGTCAGTGGATTGAAATGGGCGTTGGGCCAGCGACCCTCCCGATCTCCATGTTCCACATAGTGCATCAGAGGGTCTGCACCGCAGGAGGCGATGTCGGGGTTGGCGCTCAGGTAGTGCTGTGGGTCGAAGAGGCCCAGCAAAAGCAATGTCAGCGCCTGCTTCGCCGTTCCGTGCGATTCCGGATGGGCGACCATGATGGTGTGCCAGTCCAAGCCCATCCTCGCTGCTTCCTGACGAGCATGATCCTCCAGCCGGTCAAGCAACTGGCTGTATGACGACTGATCGTATGGGTCGGCGTGCGCCGCAGGGGGGTCAGTGCGGGGAAGCGTCATGTTCTGGAGTGCTGTCGTTGTGCTGTTCCGCACAGATGGCGCGCAAGTGCAGACCACAGTACGGGTCCCTGTCCACGACACGCTGCCAGCGGGCCAGAAACTCTTGTCGTTCGGTGCTTTTGTCGTGCTTGCGTTTGAAGCTGGAGTTGTGGAAGTGATAGAGCGCGGCGTGCGGTGTGAAAACCACCCGGTACCCGGCCTTCACGCAGCGCAGGCAGAAGTCGATGTCGTTGTAGTCGACACGGAAGACCTCGTCGAAGCCCCCCATCTGGTCGAAGAAATCCTTGCGGTAGGCCATCACAGCGCCGGTGACTGCACCCCAGTTGCGATCGACGGAGGCGTAGCCGCCGTATTCCAGCTCGCGGGAGGGGCTGTTCATGAAAACATGTCCAGCCGACCCGTTGAGGCCGGTCGAGATGCCGGCGTGCTGGATCGTGTCGTTGGGGAACAGCAGCTTGCCCCCCACAACGCCCACGTCAGGACGAACCGCATGGCTGACCAGCGCTTCGATCCAGTCGCCGGCGATCACCTCGAGATCGTCGTTGAGCAGCAGGGCCACGCCAGACGAGACGAGCGAGGTCGCGAAGTTGGATTTTTCGGCGAACGAGAACTCACCATTCTTGGTGAATGTCCGGGTGGTGTGACCGTGCGCAGCGAGCAGGTCGCGCAGCTCGTCAGGCACATGGCCGTCGTCCACCACGATGATCCGGTAGCCCTTGAAGGTCGATTTGGCGATGATGGAGCGAACAAAGTTGGTGGCCAGCACCAGGTGTCCCCGGCCAGGCACCGTACGTTCCTGCATGGCCGTGAGAATGAGCAGCGTGACCTCCAACCCCTCAGGGATGGGCCACTTGACCTGGAGGCTGCCCGGATTCGGGTGGGCGACGACCTCCACATCGGGGCTTTCCTGGGCCAGGTGAGCCTGCAGGACATGGCGGGCAGGTTCGAGCCCTTCGGGGGAGAAGAAGCCCCCCACCGGGATGTCGATTTCGCGCTCGCGGACGTACAACACGTCTTCAATGTGCCCGATACCCCGTGCCACAGATGTGACAGCCAGCGCCAGCGCGTATTCGTCGGCCTCTCGTGACCCTGTGTGGGCGACAGGCAGGTTCAGCAGCAAGGCCTTGCGCACGGCGAGAAACCGTCCGACCAGATTGACGGAGTGCTGGTGTTCGGGGGACCAGTCGGGTTTGAAGAACGGCGAGGTGACCGATCCGTCCTTCATCAGGGCGGCTTCGTCGGTGTAGATCAGATCCAGTTCGGGATCGTCTGTCAGGGAATGGCTGATGCGCTTGACCAGATCGTCATCGACCACATCCCCTTGCGCGAGCAGGCCCAGAAAAAGACTGGTGGCCAGACCGGAGGCTCGCAGGATGTTCTGAACCTCGTTGGCATCGGCGCCAGGGGTGACACGGCGGATGCGCCAGTCAATGTCCAGCCACTCGGCGATGTGAGTTTGCATGGCCTCGCTGCCACACAGGAGAATTTCCCAAGTGGGGTCGGTCTGCCTCAGGACGGACTGCACACTGCGGCCCAAGGCCTCTGCGTCGTCCTGGTCAACGGTGATGACGAAACACACCGACGCGGCGCTGCGTCGCATTTGGCCCAGGGTCGTGACCGGTTCCAGTGCTTCGCTCTCCGACGCTGATCGTTGCTGGGACAGGTACTTGTCGAGCTCCAGCGGGCGCGCAAGTTGACCCAGCGCTGCATTGGCCAACGCCGCGCGCGGGCCGATTGGACCCGTGCGCGTGTGCAAACCCTTCGGGACTTCGATGGGCGTTGGATGGGCAGTTTCCTCACCAGTCGGTTCCTCTGACCCGACTGTCTCCGCAGGGTGATCCGTACCTGTGCCACGAGCCAGTCTCACCAGACGTTGGTGGACATGAGGCTGGTGGGTCGAGAGCCAGGCCCCTGCGTGCCGGCGCAGGGAGGGGAATGGTTTGAGCAGCGCGGTGCCGGCTGCCACAGCACCCGCCGCCAAGGGACGCGCCACACGGTACTTCAGGAGGCCGGTCAGCCCGGATTGCTCCACATGGGTCAACCGGTTGACCACGTTGGACATGCTGGCGGCGGTGGCGCCATGCCATTTTTCGGCTTGCTGCTGTAGAGCTTCGAGCGACTTCGTCCGGGCTTCCAGATGGAGCGCCAGTGCCTGAACCTGATGGGTCAGTACCTCCAGGCGCTGCAGGTCGACCTCCATGCGACGCATGTCGGTCTCGGCGCGACTGGCTTGGCGCATCGACTGTCTGGCCAAGTCAGCGGCGCTCGCCACGGCCCGCGAAGCGCTGCCGGCTTGGTCGACCAGCGACCGGGTTTGCTCCCTGACCGAGGCATCGTGCCGTGTGGCGAGTTCGTCGAGCGAAAGCCCGTAGTTGCGGGAAAAAGCGCCATCAAAGCTGGTGAGGATGGCGGCGGCTGCTGTTTTCTGGGCCACGACCGCGTAGTCCGGACTGGCTCCAACCAGCACATCGTGCAGGCCCGGAGCAGGGTTGTGAACCAGTGCTGCAGCCTCCTGAAGGCGAACGACCTTCGTTCGCTCGAAACCACAGTGCTCGGGCAAGAAAACCAGCAACTGGTGCGGTATGGGTTTCTGGTGTGTCGGATCCAGATAAAAATGGTTGGTACCGACAGCAATGTTTTCGGGGTTGGGTGTCTCAAGGATCAGCAACCCTCCAGGTCGGAGCACGCGCAAGCTTTCTTCGACCAGCCTCCTGACCGCATCGAACGGGATGTGCTCCACCAGATGGAAGGCAGATACCATGGCCTGGCTGTTGTCGGGCAAGCCGGCAAGGTACGCAAGGGCATCACCTTGCTGCACCGCAAGACCCAGCGCTTCGCATCGGGACAGCATGCCGGCATCGAGGTCAACGCCAAAAGGCCTCAACCCTTGATCTTGAACCAGTTGCAGCCACTCACCACGACCACAGCCCAGATCGACCGCTTCCGCGCCGGGGAATTCAGACGCAAGCGGTGCCACAAAAGGCAGGTACGCCTTGAGTCGCTCGTAGATCAGTTCCCTCGATCCCCGGTAGCGGTCTTCAAAGGCCACGTAGAACCGGTCGGTCATGTTCGGTATTCCACCTGCGGCGGCAGCCAGCAGGTACCCACAAAGTTGGACTTGTCCATGTTCATCACGTTGAACACCAGTGCCAGGTCTTTCCACTGGTAGTTCTTGCCGATGTGGTTGTCGGCAATGTGGAGTGACGTGGAAATCGAATAGGTGCCGGGCCCCAGATTGGCCGGGAACCGGAAGGTATAGGTGCCTTTCAGCCCGCCGGGCACGCTCTTGAGCTTCTGATCCAGGTGGTGGGTGTTGGTGCCGAACATGGGTTGCCCCAGCCGGTCCTTGATCATGTAGCCAAGCACCAGTTCGGGCAATTCGCTTTTGGTCTCGATGGCTATGCGCAGACCCACCGGCTGACCCACGTTGACCAGCTCGATCACCTCGTTCTTGTCGTTGAGCAAGTGAACCCCGGTGACCACCGCCTCGCCCGTGCCCGACACGGTCTGGACCCGGCCACCTTCACCGATGTGCTGGCGCACCGTCTGGTTCTCGCGTTCGGCGATCATGGCGTTGTAATAGTCCATCACCGCTTCAGGTTCGCCTTCCATCACCAGTTCGCCCGCGCTCAGCAGGATGGCCCGGTCGCAGATGGTCTGGATGGCGCCCTTGTCGTGGCTGACGATGAGCAGCGTGGTGCCTTCTTCGCGGAACTGCTTGATGCGGTCGAAGCTCTTGTGAACGAAGTAGGTGTCCCCCACCGACAGGGCTTCGTCCACGATCAGGATGTCGGGCCGTTGGGCGGTGGCCACGCTGAAGGCCAGTCTCATCTGCATACCGCTGCTGTAGACCCGGACCGGTTGGTCCATGTAGTCGCCGATTTCGGCAAACGCCTCGATCTCCGGCAGCAGTCGCGTGATGTCTTCGGCGCTGTAGCCGAGCAGTTGGCCCGCCATGTAGGCGTTCTGGCGGCCAGTGAAGTCGGGGTGGAAACCCATGCCCAGCTCCAGCATGGCCGCGACACGGCCCGTCATGTGGACGCTGCCGGTGGTGGGCTGGGTGGTGCCCGTGATCATCTTCAGCAGGGTGCTCTTGCCCGCCCCGTTGACGCCGATGATACCCACGGCTTCACCAGGGCTCACGGTGAACGTAACGCCCTTGAGCACCCATTTCTGCTTGAAACGGGGTTTGCTGAACGGGACCAGCCATTCCGCCAGCCGCGACCAGCGGGTGGGGTATTGCTTGTAGGCCTTGCCCAGATTCGTGATGGTGATGGTTCCCATGCCAGTCCTGATCAGAGTTCGTCGACCATCTCACCGATGTTCCGGTAGAAGAGGCGCAGGCCCGTCGCGCTGAGAATCACCGTCAGCACCGCCACAGGCCACAGGCTGTACCAGTCCGGCCAGTGGCCCATCACCACCACATCCTGAAAGGCCTTGACCAGCCTGGCCATGGGGTTGTAGTTCATCAGGTGCTGCACCGCTTCCGGCAGGATGTTTGCGGGGTACACGATGGGCGTGAACCAGAACCAGAACGACAGAAAGATGCCGAAGAACTGGCCCACGTCGCGGAAGAACACATTCAGCACACCCAGGTTGAGGCCGATCGCGATCGCCAATGCCGTCAGCAGCAGCAACAGGGGGCCCAGGGCGATGAACACCCAACCTGGAAAACTCCCGGACAGCACAAGAAACAGCACAAAGAGGCCGAACACGATGGTGAAGTTCAGCAAGGCGTTGCTGACCACGGTCACGGGGAGGCACAGGCGGGGGAAGCTGATCTTCTTCAGCAGGTTGGCGTGCTCCAGGAACATGCCGGTCGCCCGTGTCGAGATTTCCGCAAACAGGCCCCAGATCAGGATGCCGGTGCACAGGTAGATGCTGAACGCATAGGTGCCGTCCACCCCTGGCAGCCTGGACTTCATGAGCTGCGAAAAGATCACGGTGTAGACCACGATCATCGACAGGGGGTTGATGATGTTCCAGGCCGCACCCAGCAAGGAGTTGCGGTACTTGGTCTGAAATTCCCGCTTGACGTTGCCCAGGATGAAGCCGCGGTAGGCCCACAAGGCTCGAATGGCTCCCATCAGACCCGTCCGTAGGTGTCAGACAGTCGAACGATGTCGTCTTCGCCCAGGTAGTCGCCGCATTGCACTTCAATCAGCACCAGCTCGTCGTGGCCCGTGTTGGTCAGGCGGTGTTTCTCCTGCAGGGGAATGTGGCGGTATTCCCCGGGGCGCGTGGGGTACTCGACATCGCCAATCTGGACAACGCCCCGTCCGCGCACAACCACCCAGTGCTCGGCGCGCTGGTGGTGGTACTGGAGGCTCAGGCTTTGCCCCGGGTTGACGGTGATTCGCTTGACCTTGTAGCCGTCTTCCTCTTTCAGGGTCGCGTAGGTGCCCCAGGGGCGGTGCACGGCGGGAGGAAGCAGCGTGCTCTGGTGTTGCGGGCTGTTGATGTGGCGTTCTTTCAGGGCGTCCACCACGCGCTTGACGCTCTGGGCCTCCTGTTTGCTCGTGATCAGCAGGGCGTCTGGTGTGTCGACCACCACCAGGTCCTTGACGCCCACGGTAGCGACCACCTTGTGGCAGTGGCTGTCGACGTGGACGTGGGTGCCTGTCGTGTTCACAGCCACCCAGTCGGTGTTGTCAGCGGCGCCCAGCGTGTTGCCGCTGGCGTCGGGTGTGTGGGCCTGGGCGACGGCGGGCCAGGCACCGACATCGCTCCAGCCAAAGCGCGCGGGAACCAGCACCACATTGGTGGCTCGTTCCATGACCGCGTAGTCGATGCTGATGTCAGGCTGTTTGCCGAAAGTGTGCGCGTCGAAACGGGTGACCATCGGCGCGGCGGTCTGTTCAGGGAGCGGCAACGGTTTGGTGCTCGACTGCGCCATGGTCTGCTGAGCCGCACTCAGCACATCGGGCGCATGTTGAGCCATGGCCGCCAGCAGCGTGCCTGCTGTGAAGCAGAACATGCCACTGTTCCAGTAGAAGCGGCCCGTGGCCAGGTATTCCTGGGCTGTGAACAGATCGGGCTTCTCGACAAATTTCAGCACGGGTTGAACATCGCGTCCGACTTTGGGCACCTCGATGTACCCGAACCCGGTTTCGGGACCGGTGGGGTGGATGCCGAACACCACCAGCTGGCCTTTTTGGGCCTGGCGGATGGCCTCGATGGCGTTGGCAACGAAGCTCTCGGTGTCCGGGATGAGGTGATCAGCGGGCAACACCAGCATGACCGCGTCGTCCCCGTCTGAAGCCTGGCAGGCCAGCGCCGCCAAGGCAATGGCGGGCGCTGTGTTGCGGCCCTTGGGCTCGAGCAGGTACCGCGCCTTGGGCGGGTCCACCATTTCGGACATCAGGCCCTGTGTGAGGAACAGGTGGTCCTGGTTCGTGACGATCAGCAAGTCGTCGGTCCCACAGGCCTGGCCGCGTGTGATGGCCTGTTCCAGCAGGGCGCTGCCCCCCAGTTTCATGAAGGGTTTGGGGTAGGCCTGACGCGAGGCGGGCCACAGGCGTGTGCCCGCTCCGCCCGACAGAACAACGGAGATGAGTTTCATGGAGCGTGTCAGGCGAAGACCTCGGCCTGCTTGAAGGCGGCGCCGGCCTGGTCTTTCGCAGAGAGTAGGGGGGGCGTGGCGGTGTGCCAGTCGATGCCCAGATCGGCATCGTTCCAGACAATGCAGCGCTCGTGCGCCGGTGCGTAGTAGTCGGTGGTCTTGTAGAGGAACTCGGCGGTATCGCTGAGAACCACAAATCCGTGGGCGAAGCCCGCTGGCACCCAGAGTTGGTGTTTGTTGTCGGCGCTGAGCAGCGCGCCTACCCAGCGACCGAAGGTGGGTGAAGAGCGGCGGATGTCCACGGCCACGTCAAATACCTCTCCTTGCGCCACACGGACCAGCTTGCCCTGCGCCTGCTGGACCTGGTAGTGCAGCCCGCGCAGCACACCCTTGCTCGATTTGGAGTGGTTGTCCTGCACAAACTTCACTGCATGGCCGACAGCCTCTTCAAACCTTGCCTGATTGAAGCTCTCGTAGAAAAAGCCACGGTCGTCGCCGAATACCTTGGGCTCGAACAGGATGACTTCGGGGATGGCCAGGGGGGTTGCTTTCATGGCGTTCAGCGCAGGTCGTCTTTGATGATTTGTTGCAGGTACTGCCCGTAGCCGTTCTTGGCGAGCGGCTTGATCAGCCTTTGCACCTGTTCGATGTCGATCCAGCGGCTGCGGTAGGCAATCTCTTCCGGGCAGGCCACCTTGAGTCCCTGGCGTTTCTCCAGGGTGGCGATGAACTGCCCGGCTTCGAGCAGGCTGTCATGGGTGCCGGTGTCGAGCCAGGCGTAGCCTCGCCCCATCACTTCGACATGCAGTTGATTGGCGTCGAGGTAGAGACGGTTCAGGTCGGTGATCTCCAGCTCGCCGCGTGGCGAAGGCTGGAGGTTCTTGGCCATGTCCACGACCTGGTTGTCGTAGAAATACAGGCCGGTGACCGCGTAGTTGCTCTTGGGTTGTGCAGGCTTCTCTTCCAGGCTGAGCACCTTGCCCGAAGGGTCGAACTCGGCCACACCGTAGCGGTGCGGGTCGTTCACGTGATAGGCAAACACCGTGGCGCCATCGGGGCGCTTGGTGGCGTTGCCGAGCAGGGCTGCGAAGTCGTGGCCATAGAAGATGTTGTCGCCCAGCACCAGCGAAGAGGGGCTGTTGCCCAGGAAGTCTTCACCGATGATGAAGGCCTGTGCAAGACCGTCCGGGCTGGGTTGCACGGCGTATTGCAGGTTCAGGCCCCACTGGCTGCCGTCGCCCAGCAACTCGGTGAAGCGCGGGGTGTCCTGCGGCGTGGAAATGATCAGGATGTCGCGGATGCCCGCGAGCATCAGCGTGCTCAGCGGGTAGTAGATCATCGGCTTGTCGTACACCGGCATGAGTTGCTTGCTCACGGCCTGGGTGACGGGGTACAGACGGGTGCCCGAGCCGCCGGCGAGGATGATGCCTTTTCTGTGCATGGCGTTCATAGGATCTGTTGCAGGATGTGGTCGAGGCCTTGTTGCCAGTGCGGCAGTTGAAGGCCAAAGGTGTCGCGGAACCGGGTGGTGTCCAGACGGGAGTTCATTGGGCGCGCCGACGCGGTGGGGTAGGCGGCGGTCGGGATGGCGTGAATGTCCTCGACGGTCAGTTTGAGCGGCTTGCCCGCCCGTTGGGCCTGCCCGATCACGAAGCGGGCGTAATCGCACCAGCTGGTTTCGCCGCCGGCGGTCATGTGGTACATGCCGAAGGGGAATGCCTCAGCACCGCCGTTTTGAAGCCGTTTCACCAGATGGGCTGTCAGATCGGCGATGAGCGCGGCCGAGGTGGGGGCTCCGATCTGGTCATTGACCACCTTGAGTTCAGTGCGCTCGGTCGCCAGGCGCAACATGTTCTTGGCGAAGTTGGAACCATGGACCCCCACGACCCAGCTGGTGCGCAGGACCAGATGGCGCGGCGTGCTTTGCATCAGCGCCAGTTCCCCGTCACGTTTGCTGCGGCCGTAGGCGCCCAGCGGCTGGGTGGGGTCTTGCTCGTTGTAGGGAGTGGCCTTGCGACCGTCGAACACGTAGTCGGTGGAATAGTGGATCACGCTGGCACCCAGCGCGGCCGCTTCTTCCCCGATCACGCCGGGCGCCACCGCATTGACCGCGTGGGCCAGCGTGTCGTCCTGCTCGGCTCGGTCCACTGCTGTGTAGGCCGCCGGGTTGACGATGAGGTCCGGGCGCAGACGCCGGATCAGTGCTCGCAAGGCTTGCGCGTCGGCCAGATCACAGTCACCCGAATCCACCGCATGCACCTGCCCCAATGGGGCCAGGGCGCGTTGCAACTCAAAACCGACCTGCCCGTTTTTGCCGGTCAGGAGGATGTTCATGCAGTGGCCCCGTACTGCTGACCGATCCAGTGGCGATAGTCGCCGCTCTGCACATGGGCGACCCAGTCAGGGTGGTCCAGGTACCACTGCACCGTTTTGCGGATGCCGCTTTCGAAGGTTTCGGCGGGCTTCCAGCCGAGTTCACGGTGGATCTTGCTGGCGTCGATGGCGTAGCGGCGGTCGTGACCCGGACGGTCTTTCACGTAGGTGATCTGGCTGGTGTAGGGCAGGCCGTCAGCACGCGGGCGCATTTCACCGAGCAGGGCGCACACCGTCTTCACGATTTCGATGTTGGGTTTTTCGTTCCAGCCGCCGACGTTGTAGGTTTCGCCCACCCGGCCGGCCTCCAGCACGCGACGGATCGCGCTGCAGTGGTCCTTGACATAGAGCCAGTCACGCACCTGCATGCCGTCCCCATAGACCGGCAGCGGCTTGCCCGCCAAGGCGTTGACGATCATCAGCGGGATCAGCTTTTCGGGGAAGTGGTAGGGCCCGTAGTTGTTCGAGCAATTGGTGGTGAGCACCGGCATGCCGTAGGTGTGGTGGTAGGCACGCACCAGGTGGTCGCTGGCCGCCTTCGTGGCCGAGTAGGGGCTGTTGGGCGTGTAAGGCGTGGTTTCGGTGAATGGCGCGTCCTGCGACCCCAGGGTGCCGTAGACCTCGTCGGTCGACACGTGCAAGAACCGGAATCCGTCCTTCTCGGCCCCATCCAGCGAACCCCAGTGGGCGCGCACGGCTTCGAGCAGGTGGAACGTGCCAACCACATTGGTCTGAATAAAGTCCTCGGGGCCGTGGATCGATCGATCCACATGGCTCTCGGCCGCGAAATTCACCACCGCGCGCGGGCGGTGCTCGGCCAGCAGGCGATCCAGCAGTGCGCGGTCGCCAATGTCGCCTTGGACAAAAATGTGCTGGGGATTGCCCTGCAGGCTGGCGAGGTTTTCGGGGTTGCCGGCGTAGGTGAGCTTGTCCAGGTTCACCACCGCCTCCTCGGATTGCGCCACCCAGTCCAGCACAAAATTTGCGCCAATAAAGCCTGCGGCACCCGTGACCAGAATCATTTTCGCTCCTGCGTTGTGTCTTGCGTTTGCTGATTGAGCCGCCACCTCCATTCCAGGTTGGCAAGCGGTGAGGGGTCAGATCTATTGACCTGTGGTTGTGGAGCGCGCTGAAGGCAAACGACCCAGGTGTTTGAAGAAGTAGCGTGCCATGCTGGCGGCATGCCAACTCATGTACCGTGGGTTGTGCCGGCTGGCCCGTTGGGCTTCGTGCACCACGGTGACCCCGGGGTCGCACACCACTTTCCAGCCTGATTTCCACAAGCGGGCGCAGATGTCCACATCCTCGTAATAAAGATGGAATTTAGCATCAAAGCCTCCCACATCCCGAAAAGCCTCAGAGCGAAACAGCAGGAACATGCCCGCGACCCACTCCACCGGCTGGGGCGAGAGGGCCTTGCCGGGCTGCAGGTGGTATCGGCCGTCGTCTCCGCCCAGCAGCTTGCGCCCCAGGTTCCAGGGGGTCGGGAAGCGCCGTGCATTGTCTTCCGGGTGGCCCGCAGGAGAAAGTACCAAAGGCGCCACCAGGCCCACGCGCGGATCCTGCATGGCGGCCAGCAAGCCGGGGAACGGGTTGGACAACAGGCGTATGTCGGGATTGGCCACGCAGAAGAAGGGCGATTCGCATCCTTCGAACGCCTGGTTGTGGTTGCCGGCGAAGCCCATGGGCGACGGATTTTGGAGGTGGCGGACCGGCAGATGGGTCGGCATGACCAGCCCGGAGTCGGGGAGGTTCTCGGTCACCACCAGCTCGGCAACCTCGTGTGTCCGTTCCAGATCGCGCAGGAAGTGATTGGCCAGCGCCGCCTGGCCATGGCTCACCAGAGACAGAAGCATGCTCACAGCCTCCTCAGCACGCGGTAGAGCAGGCGTTGCAGCGGCGGCACGGGCAGGTCGAGGTGCGATGCCATCCACAAGGTGAACCGTTGGCGCGCCGTCAGCTCGGGTCGGAAGCGTTCCAGAAACGCCGCCGCCTGTCGCGCATTCAGGCGAAAAATATCGCCATGCCGGTCGTCGAACAGGCGGTGGATGATGCTCTTGAACACCACAGGTTGGTCTTGGGCCTTGGCGCCAATGGCATTGCTGGCGTGCTGGCGGTAGTCGATCAGCGGGATGTCCAGGTAGGTGCGGCAGCCCAGGGAACTGGCAACGAGCGACAACCACCAGTCGTGCATGATGGCCTCGGGCGGCACCGGAAGACCCTTGACCAGCAGGGCTCGGTTCATCAGGCTGGTGCAGCCGGTGAGTGTGTTGCTCAGCAGTTGTGCTGCAAAGCCGCTGCGCTGGGTCTGCAGGCCCTGGTAGCGCGCCATGGACGGTGCGATCTCGCGACCATCTTCGGCAATCACGCGCAGATCGCTGTGGACCAGCGCCGGTTGGCCCGGGTGTGCCTGTTCCAGGCGCCGGATCTCGGCCACGGCGGTGGCGAGTTTGTCGCTGTGCCACAGATCATCCTGGTCCGACAGCGCCACGTAGCAGGGCCGGTTCGCCCACGGTGCGGGCACCTCGAACGCCAGCGCTGCGTGCATCAAGCGCGAAAAATTGCCGCTCGCCCCGAGGTTCCCCATCGCGTCCTCGATCAGGTGCACATGGTCCGGCCAGCGCTGCTGGTGTGCCCGCAACACATCGGCCGACGCGTCGGTGGAGCCATCGTCGCGGCACATCAGAAAGACCTGAACGCCAGTCTGGTTCAGCACGGACTCGATCTGTTGCGCGAGAAAGCGGGCCCCGTTGTAGACCGGCAGCAGGACCAGCACGATGCAGGTGTCATGCGGCAGGCCGTGGGAGGGCGTTGGTGAATCCACAGGGGTGCTCATCATGTTTTGGAGGTAAGGGATCGGCCGGCTCAGATGCGATTCATTGCCAGCCCGAGCCACAACGAGGCGCGTCCGGACAGCGTCTGGCGCCACAGCCCGCTGCGTCGGCCCGCCTGGATCCGACCGATGGGGCCCGGTTGCCGGCGCATCACCTGGAAGTTGCGCAGCAGGCGCAGCGCTTCGGGTGTCAGCGCTGGCGCCAGGTCGTTCATCGCGGCTTCGGTCTGGTCGCCCCAGGTCCGGTATTGGCCTCGAAACAGCTTGCCGATCCGCTGAATCTTGTCCCAGGAGCGCCCTTGCGATCCGATCAGGTTGTCGGCGTGTTGCCGGTACAGCAGGCAGGGTTCGGGATCGAAGCTCATCAACCCGCCGCATCCGGTCACAGCCTGGTAGGCACACCAGTCGTGCAAGACCGCGTGCTCTGGCCTGATGAGGCGCAGGAGATGCAGCAGTGCGGTGTTGAACACCATGGTGTTTCCGCTGGCCACGTTCTGAAGCAAGGCGTTGCCAAAGCCCAGGCGGCGCATCGGTTGTCGGCTGATGCCCGTCGGCTGGAGGTGCTCATTCACCAGTCGGGTTCGCGCCGCATACAACGCGGCCTGGCCGGGCGCGGGTTGGAGCGCATGCAGGGTTGCCACGGCGCGGGACAGCTTGTCGGCCATCCAGACGTCGTCCTGGTCGCTGAAGGCGAACAGGTCGTCATCGCTGGCTGGCTGCACCGTGTTCAGCAGGTGAAAGAAGTTCGCGGTGGAGTGGCGCCTGGGACCCTGGATCACCCTGATCGAATGCTCGGGGTGTTGCGCCGCGAAGGCCTCACACAGGACCACGGTGTCGTCTCTGGACCCGTCGTCGCTGATGGTCAGGCTCCAGTCCGGGTGCGTCTGGTTCGCGATGGACGCCAGTTGCTCGCCGATGTAGCGCGCGCCCTGGTAGCTGGCCAGCAACACATGGACCCGGGGCGTGGGTCCCGCTGGCGTCGGCGCTCGCTGGGTCATTCGGCAGCGCGGCGCACGCCCAGCACTTCGTTCAGGATGGCCGTGAAACGTTGACCGAAGGTGGCGGTGGCGCACTGCTGTTGAAAGACCGCGTGGCCATTGGCGGCGATCTTGTGGCGCAAGGCCTCGTCGTTCTTCAAGCGCAGGATGGCGTCGGCCAGCGCCTGCGGGTCGGCCGGGTTCACGAGCAGCACGCTCTCTTCGTGCTGGAGCAGCTCCTGCACCGGAGCGTTGCGGCTGGTGATCAGCGGCTTGCCCACACCGATGGCCTCGACCACCTTGTTGGTCAACACCAGTTGGGCGCGGGCGTTGTCGCCAAAGATGCCCAGGCAGACATCGGCGCGGGCCATCAGCTCGGCCAGCTTCGCGTAGGGCACAGGCGCGAGGAACTTGACGTGGGGAAGACCGAGCTCGCGGGCCAGCTGCATGTCTTCGTCGTAGGTGAGCCCTTTGCCGACGATCTGGAACGTCACCCCGTGCGGCTCCAGCAGCTTGGCGGCTTTCAGGATGTGGCGCACACCGTGGAAAGGGATGTACTCGCCGTGGAAATGCACGAGAAACTCGCCGTCTGCGGGCCGCGTCGGGCCGGGCTTGATGACGCTGTCGTCCACCGCCAGAAAGAGGCGCCGGAATTTGCTGGTTTCGGTGTGGATCGTGCGGCCGAAGTGCGCGATCACGTGGTGGCTGTCGAGGATGGAGAGCTTGGACACCTTGTACGACAGCCAGTCGCTCAGGCCGTAGATGCGCGCCTTGAGCGAACCCGGTGTGGCTTTTTCACGGTCGAACACCATGGTGTCGTAAGTCGTGATGTACATGTCGAACAGGATGGGCTTCCAGGTCAGCAGGCGCACCAGCGGGGCCAGCAACTGGCCATAGAAACCAACCACCACCGCGTCGCAGCGGGGCGCGTTCAGCAAGGTCTTGAGCAGCAAACCGGGATAGTGCTTGAAGGCCTTGTCGGGAGGCAGGCATTCCACCACCTCAAAACCGTTTTGGCGCAAGGCATTGAGCACGATGCGGGTGCGCGAATAGGCGGCCTCCCGTCCGGCGACGTACAGAATCTTCATGAATCGCTGCGATCAATAACGGACATGGGCCTTCAGCATCAGGCTGGACGTGTTCTTGACGTCCTGGAGCTGGGTGCCATAGGTGGCTGTGAACTGCAGGTTCTTGGCCACGCTCAAGGCGGCCTGCAGACCCAGCTGGGTGCGTTCGATCTTGGCCAGCGGGAAGATCTCGCGCTGAACCACACCGGGCGAGCCGGATTCCTGCATGGACACCGTCACCGTGTCCCGAGACAGGCTGGACACGTGGTGCAGGCTGCCGCCGAACTGCAGTTGTTTCTGGCCACCCAGCGCGATGGGGTCGGCCTGCACATCCACGCCCACCCCGGTGAGCCACTCGTTGACCCGGTTGGAGCTGAACATCACGTCGGTGGTGTACAGCGTGGAGGTGAGTGTTGGGTCCAGCGTGTGCGACTGACTGGTCAGTGACATCCACGGGGTCACGTTGAACATGCCACTGCGCATCGGGTAGCGCAGCTTGTTCTCGAACGACCAGGTGTTGCCCTTGTTGTTGTTTTCCAGCGTGCGCTGGACCATCTCGTCCTGGGCGTTGCCGCTGAAATTCAGATCCAGGTGGGACAGCTGGCTGCTCAGCAGCCACCCAGACACCGGTTTGTTCCAGTACAGCGAAACCGCGTCGGAGGTGAATTGTTTGGAATTGCGCAGCGCGGAGGTGGACAGGTACCTGGCTTGGTCCTGCTGGAACACGGCGACGCCGAAGCGGCTGCTGTTGGCGTTGTGGTCGGAGCCAACGTTCATGTCCAGGGCGAGGCCGCTGGGCGCCGATGCAGTCCCTTGCCGGGTGTGCGCGAAAGGCTGGAACACCTTGCTGTTGCGGGGGGTGAAGCTGAAGGCTTGCTGGCTTTGCATGCCCAGCGGCAGCAGCCGGAAGCCGGGCTTGAGTGCTTTCTGCTCGGCCATGCCCAGCACCAGTGTGCCGTTGTCGATGTCCTGGTTGATGCGCCCGGCGGCGTCAGCGCCCGCACTGACGCTGTTGGCCCAGTCCCAGCCCCGGGTGAGGTAGTGCTGGTAGACGCGGGTGATGATCTCCTGGCCCCGATTGCCGAAGTGGGTGGCATCGTGGTACAGCGTGTCCACACCCGACCTGGATGCGTTGGCGGTGGTCACATTGGTGAAACCGAACTTGGCGGGATCGGCGAACACGCGCTCGAAGGCGGTGTACATGTCCACCGCGATGATGTTCGGGTTGCTGTTGGCGATGCCGGCCAGCATGTTGTTCCATGCCCGCACCTGCCCGCTCGTGCCATCCGACACGCCGGGGCCGCGACTCCAGTCGTGCAGCTGGGTCACGAACAGTCGGCGGTTGTCGTTGGCCGCACCGGCCTGCACCAGGCGGTTGACGCCGGCCTGATAGCCGGCCGCAGCCCTCTGCAGGTTGTCCGGGCTGCCGGTTCGTCCAATGTCGTTGTGCCCCAGGTAGACCACCGTCAGATCACCGTCGGCGATGGGTTTGTTGCTTGCCAGCGCCCGGTTGATTTGCTGATCGAACGCGCGCTGTTCACCCGGTGATGCACGTGCGCCACCGAGGGCAAAGATGTCGGATTTGGTCACCGTTCCCCGCGCCTGAAGCTGCGTGGCCCAGTTGTTGGTGCCGATGGATCCGGTGAACCTGGGGTCGGAGTAGCTGTCACCGAACACCCGCATGGTCTTCACATGAACCTCACCCAGCGCACTGCCGCCGCTGCTGCTGTAGGGGTTGGCCACGCTGGGGGTCGATCCTCCCGAGCTGGCGCAGCCGGTGATCAGCGCGCTGACGGCCAGGCCGATCAATGAGAGTGACGGGGTTGGTTTCATGGCTTTCCTCGACTCGGGAGATGGGTAAACGATCAGTCGCTGCCGAACAGGTCGCGCGTATAGACCTTGTCCTGCACGTCGGCCAGGGTGGGCGTCAGGCGGTTGGTGATGATGACGTCGGACTCTTTCTTGAACGCATCCAGGTCGTTCACCACGGGCGAATGGAAAAACTCCGCTTCATTCAGGGCCGGCTCGTAAATGATGACCCGAACGCCCTTGGCCTTGATGCGCTTCATGATCCCCTGGATGCTGGACGAGCGGAAGTTGTCCGAGCCCGCCTTCATGATCAGGCGGTACACGCCCACGGTCTTCGGGTTCTTGCGCAGGATGCTGTCGGCGATGAAGTCCTTGCGCGTGGTGTTGGACTGCACGATGGCCTGGATCAGGTTCTGCGGCACTTCCCGGTAGTTGGCCAGCATCTGCTTGGTGTCTTTGGGCAGGCAGTAGCCGCCGTAACCGAAAGAGGGGTTGTTGTAGTGCGAGCCGATGCGCGGGTCCAGGCCCACGCCCTGGATGATCTGGCGCGAGTCGAGGTTGTGCGCCGCCGCGTAGGTGTCCAGTTCGTTGAAGTAGGCCACCCGCATGGCCAGGTAGGTGTTGGAAAACAGCTTGACCGCTTCGGCTTCGGTGGAGTCCACGAACAGCACCTCGATGTCCTGCTTGCGTGCGCCTTCCTTCAGCAAACCGGCAAACACCTCGGCGCGTTCGGAGCGTTCGCCCACGATGATGCGTGAGGGGTAGAGGTTGTCGTGCAAGGCCTTGCCCTCGCGCAGGAATTCGGGCGAAAACAACAGGTTCTGGCAACCGGTCTGTGCCTTGATCTTGGCGGTGTAGCCCACCGGCACGGTGGACTTGATCACCATCACCGCGTCCGGGTTGATGCGCATGACGTCGTGGATCACCGCTTCCACCGACCGGGTGTTGAAGTAGTTGGTCTCGGCGTCGTAGTCGGTGGGCGTCGCGATGATGACGAAGCTCGCGCCTTCGTAGGCATCGTTCTTGTCCAGCGTGGCGCGCAGGTTCAGTGGCTGGTTCGCCAGGAAACTCTCGATGTCGGTGTCGCCGATGGGGCTCTTGCGTGCGTTGATCAGCGCCACTTTTTCAGGGACGATGTCCAGCGCCACCACTTCGTGGTGCTGCGACAACAGCACAGCGTTGGACAGACCGACATAGCCGGTGCCAGCAACCGCAATTTTCATGAGAAGCCTTCGATGGATGGAACTCGCGGGCGACTGCGCGGGCGGGTTCAGATGTGGGTTCGCTGTCGGCGCCTGCACGAACACCCTGGGTGTTCCACGAACCGTGAGCGTCGGAGTGCAGCGTTACCGAAAACCTACTAATTTTGCCACAAGGCTCCCCGCCGGCCGGTGCTGGCCGGTCAGTTGAGGACCCCCAGTGCGAAGGGCAGACTGACCATGCCCAGCAGGGTGGACAGTGTGACCAGGCCTGCCACATAGGGGCCGTTGTAGCCCATGCGCGCGGCCAGCACGTAGCAGCTGGAGGCGGTGGGCACGGCGGAAAACATGAGCAGCACCGTGGTCTGTGTCGGGTCCAGGTGGAACAGACGGGCCATTCCAAACGCCATCAGCGGCATGCCCAGGTGTTTGGCACCCAGCACCAGCACCCCCAGGGTTTTGGCCTGGGCCAGGGTGCCAAGCTGCATGCCGGCGCCCGCCGCCATGAGCCCCAGCGCCAGCGAGGCCTGTCCGATGCGGTTGACGGTGGGCTCCAGCCACACCGGCATCGACAGCCCCAGCAGGTTGGCGATCAGACCGCTGGCGGTGCCGATGATCAGCGGGTTGCGCAGCAGTTCGCGGGCGAAGCCCTTGTTGGCGTGGCGGGCCATGGGCCAGACCGCGCCCACATTGAACAGAGGCACGCACACGCCGATCAGCACCGCGATCATCAGCAGGCCCTGGGGCCCGGCCACTTTGTCGGCCAGGGCGAGCGCAATGAAGGAGTTGAAGCGGAAGCCCACCTGCGCACTGGCGGCGTGCAGCCGCGGGTCGATCCTGCGCCCGAGCCACGGCCAGTGCGGCAGAGAGTAGGACAGCGCGATGCCGGCGGCGCCCAAAGCCAGGCCGGCGCCCATGAGGCTGGACGCGGCGTCGAGGTCGAGCGGGCTTTTCACGATCGAGTGAAACAGCAGCACCGGGAACAGGAAGAAATACACCAGGCTCTCCACCTGTTCCCAGACCTTGCGGTTGAGCGCGGTGAAGCGGCAGACCAGGTAGCCGCAAAGGATCAGCGAAAAGTCGGGGAAGAGCAGTTGCGCGAAGTTCACCGGCTGAGCATAGCGCTGCGGAGGGGGCTCTTCCGGGGGTTTGTACTTATGTAGTCTCCCCATGGTCAAACGGTGGCCGGCTGTCTACAGTGCGGGGCAGCCGGCAGGGGTAATATGCCCGTTGCTATCGTTTTGTTTGCCTTTGTTCAAGGAGTGCTCGCCATGGTTTCGCGTCGTCAGCTGTTTGCTCTGGGTTGTTTCACCGCATCGTTGGCCGTGTCCGGCGCGACCTGGGCGCAGGCCTACCCGAGCAAGGTCATCCGCCTGCAGGTGCCGTTCGCGCCGGGTGGCACGACGGACATCATCGCGCGGGTGATGTCCGAGCCCCTGGGCAAGTCCATGGGCCAGAGCGTGATTGTTGAGAACAAGGCCGGTGGCGGCGGTGTGGTGGGTGCCACCGAGCTGGCGCGCAGCCCGGCCGACGGCTACATCCTGGGCATGGCCACAGTGTCCACCACCGCTGCCAACCCGGCGATCAACCCCAAGATCCCGTACAACACGCTCACCGATTTCACGCCCATCATCAACATCGCCGCCACGCCCAACGTGATCGCGGTGCACCCCAGTTTCCCGGCCAAGGATTACAAGGCCTTCATCGCCGAACTCAAGAAAAGCCCGGGCAAATACAGCTATGCCAGCTCGGGCACCGGTGGCATCGGTCACCTGCAGACCGAGCTGTTCAAGAACCTGACCAACACCTTCGTCACCCACATTCCCTACCGCGGCGCAGGCCCGGCGCTCAACGACACGGTGGGCGGCCAGGTGCCGATCATTTTTGACAACCTGCCGTCCGCCCTGCCGCACATCAAGGCCGGCCGCCTGATCGCCATCGTGGTGGCCGCGCCGCAGCGCCTGGCCTCGCTGCCGGACGTGCCGACCTTCAAGGAGGTGGGGCTCGAGCCGGTGAACCGCATGGCCTACTACGGCCTCATCGGCCCCAAGGGCATGCCCAAGGACGTGGTCGACAAGATCTACAACGCGACCAAGACGGCGCTGAACGATCCGGCCGTGAAGAAGCGCATTGAGGACACGGGCTCGCTGATCGTGGCCAACACGCCCGATCAGTTCAACGAGCAGATCAAGGCCGAGTTCGAGGTTTACAAAGGCGTGGTCACCAAGCAGAAGCTTTCGCTCGACTGATGGACGCTGCCGCGCTGGCGCGCAGTGAAGCGAGCGCCAGCGCCTTCATCGACGGCCTCTGGCTCGAAGAAGGTCTTGCGCGCAACACCCTCGACGCTTACCGGCGCGACCTCCGGCTCTTCGCCGAGTGGCTGGCCACGGCAGAGGGTGGTGCGCGAGCGCTGCCGGAGGCTGGTGAGGCGCAGATCAACGCCTACTTCGCGGCCCGCCATGCCCAGACGCGCGCGACCACGGCGAACCGGCGCCTTACAGTGTTCAAGCGTTACTTCCGATGGGCGCTGCGTGAGCGCGTCATCACCGCCGACCCGACCCTGCGCCTGAGCGCCGCGCGCCAGCCCATGCGCGTGCCCAAGACCTTGTCAGGGGCGCAGGTCGAGGCCCTGCTCAACGCGCCTGACACCGACACGCCGCTGGGTCAGCGCGACCGCGCCATGCTGGAGCTGATGTACGCCAGCGGCCTGCGCGTGAGCGAGCTGGTGACGCTCAAGACCTTTCACGTGGGGCACAACGAACAGGTGTTGCGCGTCACCGGCAAGGGCAACAAGGAGCGGCTCGTGCCGTTCGGGCAGATCGCGGGCCAGTGGCTGCAGCGCTACCTGGGCTCGGGCCGGCCCGAGATCCTGGCCGGTCAGCAGAGCGAAGACCTGTTCGTGACCTCGCGGGGCACCCGTGCGGGGGAGGCCATGAGCCGCGTCATGTTCTGGAACCTGGTGAAACGTTACGCGCAGCAGGCCGGTATCACCACACCGCTCTCGCCGCACACGCTGCGCCACGCTTTTGCGACCCACCTGCTCAACCACGGCGCCGACCTTCGCGCGGTGCAGATGCTGCTGGGGCATGCCGACATCTCCACCACCACCATCTACACCCACGTGGCACGTGAACGGCTGAAAAGCATCGTGGCCCAACACCATCCCAGGGGCTGACGCCCTCCTGCGGTGGTGTTTGCGGGGGTCATGGAGCCCCTTCTGCCACCCGCGCCACTCACTGCGCCAAACGCAGTCGCCTTGCGGCGTCTTCATCGCGCGCGTCGTCGATTTCGCGCATCACGCTGGCCAGGTCCACATCGGCATGGGTCGGCGTGTAGCGGCCGGTGAGCCGTGTGTCGTTGCTCAGCAACCCGCTCTGGTAAAGGCTCCAGATCTCGGGTCCGTACTGCGTGGCACGCAGCTCTGGCGCGAACTGGCCGAAGAAGTCGCGCAGGTTGGCCACGTCGCGCAGCAGCATGCGCGGCGCGTGGTTGTTGCCGGCGGCGTCCACCGCCTGCGGCAGGTCGATGATCACGGGGACGTCCGCGCCGTCCACCTCGCCATCGCCGTTGTCCGTGTGCGCCAGCAGGATGTTGAATTCCGACAGGTCGCCGTGCACCACGCCCGCGCACAACATGCGCACCACCTCAGCCACCAGGGTGGCATGGTGCTGGCGCGCCTGCTCCGGCGAGAAGCGCACATCGTTCAGGCGTGGGGCGGCATCGCCGTGGGTGTCGGTCACCAGTTCCATCAGCAGCACGCCGTCGCAGAAGTTGTAGGGCTGCGGCACGCGCACACCGGCGGCGGCCAGGCGGTAGAGCGCGTCCACCTCGGCGCTTTGCCATGCGGCCTCCTGCGCTTCGCGGCCAAACTTCGTGCCCTTGGCCATGGCACGGGCCTGGCGCGAGTTCTTGACCTTGCGGTTTTCGGTGTAGTCCACCGCCTGGCGAAAGCTGCGGTTGTTGGCCTCTTTGTAGATCTTGGCGCAGCGGGTTTCATCGCCACAGCGAACCACGAACACCATGGCCTCCTTGCCGCTCATGAGCTGGCGCACCACCGTGTCGATCAGGCCTTCTTCGATCAGTGCTTGCAGTCGGGGTGGTGCCTTCATGCGGTCAGCCGTGGGGCGTGAGGACCGCTCACTTCGGCGCCAGCGACCAGCCAGAGCGCTGGTCGGCCTTGTTGTTGGTGTAGTGCCAGTGGGCGCCGCAGCGGTCGCAGAAGTAGCCGGTGATCGTCACCTGCACCTCGCCGCGCAATTCCTTGCGGTGATTGCCTTGCTGCAACTCGGGGTGGCCGGGCGCACCGCGCCAGTTGCGCTGGATGCCCTGGCAGGGTTCGCACAGCGGCGAGGGCTCGGTGGGAGCGGTGGATTCTGGGGCTGCGTTCATGAGGGTGTGGGTTGTTCAGGTGAAGGTGGGTCGGGAGGGCATGGATGTCGTCGGTGGGTGTGATCTCAGGACCGGTCAGCACAGGCCGCCGGCGTGTCTGACCCAGGCCGACGCCTACAACGGTTGCGTGACCAGCTCGACGGCCAGGCCTTGCACGGTCACGGTGATGCGGCCTGGCCGCAAGCCCAGCAGATCGGCCATCGCCGTCTCCTTGGGTTGCAACTGGTAGAGCACCACTTCGCGCAAGGACTGCTCGGCTAGCGGCGGCGCGTAGGTGTTGAGCATCTCCACCGCCTCGGGTGCCAGATCGGGAAACCGGAAGCGGTAGACCTTGAGCTGGTGCGCGCGCAGGCTGCGGTCGGCGTGCTCGTAACGCAGCGCGAAATCGACGGTGAACGAACCTTGCTGGGTGCGCGGCAATGCGGCGCCCGCAGCGGTCACCGGCATCACGGCGCGCAGGCGGTTCTGCTCGGGCAGCAGGCTCAGGCGCGGGGCGTTCAGGTCCAGGTTCACCAGCCCGGCCACCGGGTAGCGCATCGGGTAGCGCTTGGCCACCTCGCTTTGCAACAGGTCCAGCGGCACGGTGAAGCGGGGTGGGGCCGTGGTGGGGCTGTCGCTGCCCGACGCCAGCGGTGGCAGGCTGGTCTGGGCAAGGCTCAGGCCCGAACCCAGCAGCAGACCGGTGGTGACGAGGCGTCGGCGTTGCATGGCGTGTGCGCCGTTATTTGTAGAACACCTCGACCCGGCCCTTGAGCTGGATCAGCAGCGGCTGACCCTTGCGGTCCAGGGTCTTGGCAGAGGGCACTTTCACCCAGCCTTCGCTGATGCAGTACTCGGCGACATCGAAACGCTCCTTGTCGTTGAAGCGGATGCCGATGTCGTGCTGGAACACGGCAGCCACGTGGTAAGGGCTGCGGGCGTCGATGGCGAGGCGGTCGGGGAGGGTGGGGCGGGAGGTGATGTCGTTCATGGCGTTATTTTCGGGCAGTTTCAACCTGGGACGACCGCGTTCTCCCCCGCGGCGCGATCAAGGGCGGTAGACCGCGCAGGCCTTGGGTGTTTTGGGGGTGGGGTCGCCGCCGAAGCTGCGCGCATCGCAGTTCACCCCGTCGCGGGCGTGCACGACCCGGTACAGGCCATTGGCACCGAAACGCACGTGGCCTTCGCCGCGGAAGCGGCAGGTCTGGCTCTCTTTGGCGCAGGCGACCCAGAAGCGGTCGTCCAGCGGCGGAATTTCGTCGGCATCGGGCCGCCGGGCCACGGTGCGGTCAACCGGCACGGTGTTGATGTCGCAGGTCTTCTGCACACCGGGCGCCGGGTCTCCGAAGCTTTTCGCGTCGCACCGGAAGGCGCCCGCCACCTGGCGGTAGTGGTATTGGCCGGGCACGCCGTAGCGCACCAGGGTGGGGGCCGATGGCGAGCAGCTGTTGCCCTCGTCGGCACAGAAGGCCCAGCGGTTGGCATCGCGCCGGTCCATGCCGGGGGCCACGGCCACCCCGCCGAAGTGGTCGTTGTCGCGCGAGCCCGGGTCACCCCGTTCCGGTTCGCCACGGCCCGCTGTGCGCGCCTGGCATTTCTTGCGTGCACCGTAGATGGGGTCGCCGAATTCTTCTACGCTGCACTCGATCTGGCCGGTCTCGCGGCGCAGGTTGTAGGCGCCGTCGGCACCAAAGCGCACCACGCGCTCACCTCGGAACCGGCAGACCTCGCCTTCCTGCGCGCAGTCTTCCCAGCCGCGTTCCCGAGCCTCGCGCTCGGGCCTTGGCAAGGCCCTGTCCCAGCCCAGGCGGTATTCGCACAGCTTGGGCACGCGCCGCGCCGGGTCGCCGAACTCGCTGATCTCACATTCGATGCGCCCATCCACGTTCTTCGCGACCGAAAAGCGCCCGGGCGCCCCGAACCGGACCTGGGCGAGGCCGGGCACAAAGCAGGTCTGCCCCTCGCGCGCGCAGGGCACCCAGTCACCCGGGTCGCTGGGCTGTGCGCTGGCTGGTGTCAGCACCAGGGCGCCGAGCAGCAGGGCGGCGATTCGGATCAAGGTTTTCATGGAAGCCTCCGTGGAGTCAGAAGAAATCGGTGGATGGTTTCGATGCGGCTCGACCGTTCAGTCGTTCAGCACACGCACCTTCACGCTCTTGCCTTTGATGCGCCCGTCGTTGAGCCGGCTCGCGACCTGCTCGGCGATGTCGCGGTCCACCGCCACGTAGGTGGACCAGTCGTTGACGTTGATCTTGCCCACCTGCTCGCGGGTGTAGCCCAAGTCGGCGGTGAGTGCGCCCAGCACGTCGCCGGGGCGGATTTTTTCCTTTCGCCCGCCCTGGATGTGCAGCGTGGCCATGGGTGGCACGAGCGGCTCCTGGCTGGTGGGCTGGAGTTCGCTTAAGGCGTGCCAGTCGGACTCGCGACCCTGCATCTGCTCGATCTTGCCGACGTACCCCATCTCGTTCAGGCTGGCCAGATTGAGCGCCAGGCCGCTCTCGCCGGCGCGCCCGGTGCGGCCGATGCGGTGCACGTGCACCTCGGCGTCGGGCGTCACGTCCACGTTGATCACGGCGGCGAGGCTGGCGATGTCGAGCCCGCGCGCGGCCACGTCGGTCGCGACCAGCACCGAACAGCTCTTGTTGGCAAAGCGCACCAGCACCTGGTCGCGCTCGCGCTGCTCCAGCTCGCCGAACAGGGCGAGCGCGCTGAAGCCCTGCGCCTGCAGCACGGCCACGAGGTCGCGGCACTGGGCTTTGGTGTTGCAGAAGGCCAGCGTGCTCGCCGGGCGGAAGTGCAGCAGCAACTGGCTCACCGCGTGCAGGCGCTCGGCGTCTTTCACTTCGTACCAGCGCTGCTCGATCTGGCCGCCGCTGTGTTGCGCCTCGACCTTGATGGTGAGCGGTTCGCGCATGAACTGGGCGCTGAGCTTGGCGATGCCCTCCGGGTAGGTGGCCGAAAACAGCAGGGTCTGGCGCTCTTTCGGGCACTGGCGCGCGACCTTCACGATGTCGTCGAAGAAGCCCATGTCGAGCATGCGGTCGGCCTCGTCGAGCACCAGGGTGTTGAGCGCGTCGAGCTGCAGGCTCTGGCGCTCCAGGTGGTCCATGATGCGGCCGGGCGTGCCGACCACGATGTGCGCGCCGTGCTCCAGCGTGGCCAGCTGGCCGCGCAGCGGCACACCGCCGCAGAGCGTGACGACCTTGATGTTGTCTTCGGCGCGCGCGAGGCGGCGGATCTCGGTGGTCACCTGGTCGGCGAGCTCGCGCGTGGGGCAGAGCACCAGCGTCTGCACGGCGAAACGGCGCGGGTTCAGGTTGGCCAGCAGGGTGAGGGCGAAGGCGGCGGTTTTGCCGCTGCCGGTCTTGGCCTGGGCGATCAGGTCTTTGCCCAGCAGCGCCTGGGGCAGGCAGGCCGCCTGGATCGGCGTCATGCTCAGGTAGCCGAGCTGTTTCAGGTTGTCCAGCGTGGCTGGCGTCAGGGGCAACTGGCTGAAATCGGTGGCGGATGCCGCGGTGGGGAAGGCGTTCGGAGAAACAGTGGTCATCCCCGATTATCGGCGGACCCCGCTGGCCAAGGTGTCCGTTCGTTACCTTGCCGGAGCTCCACCCGCTGCGCATGAAGCGATTCCCACCCAGGGCACCGCGGAACCGGCTTTGCCGGGCCGCCAGTGCCGCCCCCTGGAGGGGGTCGCGCGCAGCGCGGCGGGGGTGTTTCAGTTCAAGCGCTCAAGGTGAAGTGGAATGCCGCACCCTTGCCAGGCTCTGAATAGGCCCAGACCCGGCCGCCGTGGCGCATGACGATGCGTTGCACGATGGTCAGACCGATGCCGGTGCCGGCGTAGTCGTCTTCGCGGTGCAGGCGCTGAAACGGGCCGAACAGGCGGTTGGCCGACGCCATGTCGAAACCGCAGCCGTTGTCCCGCACGAAGAAGACGGTTTCGCCGTTGAGGGTCTTGGCGCCCACGTCGATCCGCGTGATGTCGCTGCGCGCGCAGAACTTCCAGGCATTGCTGATCAGGTTGTCGAGCAGGCTGTGCACAAGCGCCGGGTCTGCCATGGCCTCCAGGTTGGGCGAGACGTTCACCTGCGCCACCCTTTGAGGGGCGGCGTCCATCAGCTGGGCGGCGATGTCGGTCGCGAAGGCGCTGATGTTGACGACCCGCAGTTGCATCGGCACCTGGCTCAACCGCGACATGTGCAGCAGTGCATCGATCAGGGCGCCCATGCGCTGACCCGCGGTGGTGATCCTGGTGGCCAGGTCGAGGCCGTCGGACCCCAGCTCTGTTTCGTGCTGGCCGATCAGCTCACGGCTGAACCCCACGATGGCGCGAACGGGTGAACGCAGGTCGTGTGCCACCGAATAGCTGAAGGCCTCCAGCTCTTTGAGGCTGAGGTTCAGCTCAGAGGTGCGCTCCGCCACCAAGTGCTCCAGGCCTTCGTTGAGCATCTTGAGCCGGATCTCGTTGTTCTTGCGCTCCGAGATGTCCTGCACCACACCGGTCATGCGTTGGCCCGAAGCGTGGCCGGCATCGATCTTGACCCAGCGCGGCGGCAGGCCCTCGACCAGGACCCGGAACTCTTCGCTGAAGTGTTGGAGGGCGCTCAGGCTCTCTTGCAGTTTGCTGGTGATGGCGGCGCGGTCGCTCGCGTCCACCCGAGCAAGCAGGTCGGCCAGTGTGTGGGGCTGGTCTGGTGACCAGCCGATCAGATCGGCAGAGCGGGGCGATGTGGTGATGGCGGTGCTGGCCTTGTCGAGCTCCAGCACACCCAGGCTGGCGGCGTCCAGCGCCTGCTGCAGCTGACGCTGGCTGTCGATTAGCTCAATTTCCAGCTTGTGGCGCTCGAACGCCATCTGGATCGTGGCATGCAGCTCGCGCTCGGAAAACGGCTTGAGCAGGTAGCCATAGGGGCGGGTCTTTCGGGCGCGCTCCAGGGTCGAGTCTTCCGAATACGCGGTGAGGTAGATGACCGGGATCGCGTGGGTCTCACGCAGCCGGGCGGCCACATCGATGCCGTCCATGTCGCCCTGGATGTGGATGTCCATCAGCACCAGGTCGGGCAGTGTTTCTTCCACCAGATCAAAACTCTCCTGGCCGGAGACGGCGATGGCCGGCACGTCGTAGCCCAGCTTCGACAGGCGCTGCTGCAGATTGAAGGCGACGATGCTTTCGTCCTCCACAACAAGGATGCGGGCAGGATTGTTCATGCATGACGTCCTAGGGAAAATCGCAGGGTGAAGCAGGTCGGGTTGGCTCGCTGAATTTCCAGTGTGCCTTGCAGCTGGCGGGTCAGCAACTGCACCAGTTGCAGACCGAGAGAACCATTGCGTTCCAGGTTCTGGTCCGGTGGAATTTCGATCCCGTCGTTGCTGATCGACAGTTCGACGTCGCCATTGGTTTCCTGCTGGAGCCCCACCCGGATGGCGCCGCGCCGATGGCCCCGGAAGCCGTGTTTGAGCGCGTTGCTCACCAGTTCGTTGACGATCAGGCCGCAGGGAATGGCTTCGTTGATGGGCAACTTGACGTTGTTGGCCGACACTTCCATGGCCACATGCCCACTCACCATGCCGTAAGAGTCCATCAGGGTGGGCAACAACTCGCCCAGGAACTGTTGGAAGTCGACCTGCGCAAAGTCGTGCGACTGGTACAGCGTCTGGTGGATCATGGACATCGACCGGATGCGGTTCTGGCTGTCACGCAGCATCGTCACCAAATCCGGGTCGCTGATCTTGAGCACCTGCAGATCAAGCAGACTGTGGATCACTTGCATGTTGTTCTTGACGCGGTGGTGCACCTCTTCGAGCAACAACTCCTTCTCGCGCAGCGCCTCGTGGATGCGCCGCTCGCTCTGCTTGCGCTCGCTCAGATCCAGAATCACCGACAGGATCATCGGCCCCTCGCCGGTCTCGACCGGGTTGATGCCGATCTCCACCGGGAACTCGCTGCCGTCCTTGCGCAGGCCGCTCAAGTCGCGTCCTGCGCCCATCGGTCGCGCAGTGGCTTCGGCCTGGAACCCCTTGCGATAGCCCGGATGCGCATGGCGGTAGCGCTCGGGCACAAGCACTTCCACCGGTCGGCCCAGCAGCTCCTCGCTCAGGTAGCCGAAGGTGGTCTCGGCCAGCCGATTGAGGCGGGTGATCGTGCCTTGCAGGTTGACGACCACCATGGCGACAGGAATCCGGTCGAACGCTTGCCCCAGATACTCATCCAGCCGAATATGTTGTTGGGTCATGACCAAAATACTATGCGGGAATCGGGACGCGCGTTCGTGAAATACCCGTTGTTTTCACCAAAGGCGCCGAATCGGTAGTACCAATTGGTACGTTGTGGCGGCTCAGGCACCGAGCAGATCGTCGATCTCTTGCTGGGTGAAACCGGCCGAGCGCCTTGCGTCGAGATGGAAGGGGGGCTTCAGGCGGGGTGCGTTGTGCGTGCGCGCCAGCGCGCGGTAATGCGCCACTGGCTCCAGACCCTGCTGCCCGCACAGCCAGCCGTACCAGCGGTTGCCGATCGCCACGTGGCCGATCTCGTCGCGGAGGATCACATCGAGGATCTCCACGGTGCGCAGCGCGGCCGGGGTTCCCACCTTGCGCAACCGCGCCTGGATCAGCGGCGTGGCGTCCAGCCCACGCGCCTCCAGCGTGCGCGGCACCAGTGCCATGCGGGCGGTGACGTCGTGCTGCGTCTTCACGCACATCTCCCACAGGCCGTCGTGCGCGGGAAAGTCGCCGTAGTCAAAGCCCAGGCTCCGCAGGTGAGCAAGCAGCAGACCGAAATGCGTGGCTTCTTCGTCGGCCACGCGCAGCCAGTCGCTGTAGAAATCGGGCGGCATGCCGTGGAAGCGCCAGACCGCGTCCAGCGCGAGGTTGATCGCGTTGAACTCGATGTGGGAGATGGCGTGCAGCAGCGCGGCCAGGCCTTCGGTGGTGAAGGGCGACCGGTGCGGCACCGACATGGGCGGCACGAGCGCGGGGCTCGCCGGTCGGCCGGGCAGGGCCACACCCTCCGGCGGCGAGAGGGGCGCTTCGGGGGCGATGGCCCGGCAACGCGTCGCGTCGTCGGGCAGCTCGCTCCAGCGGGACCACAGCGCATGGGCCGCCTCGGCCTTGGCCACGGGGTCGCTCAGGCACAGCGCGGTCAGGGCCAGTTCGCGCAGCGTGGGCTGGGGTGGGGCGGTGGTGGGCATCCCTACAATTCTAGGTTTGCGATCCCGACGATCTGGAGACCCCCATGGCCCTTTACGCACTCGATGACCTGATCCCCCAAATCGCCCCTTCGGCCTGGGTAGCCGACAACGCGCAGGTGATCGGCGACGTGAGCGTGGGCGATGACGCGAGCGTGTGGTTCGGCGCCACGGTGCGCGGCGACTCGGCCCGCATCGTGATCGGCGCGGGCAGCAACATCCAGGACGGCAGCGTGCTGCACGCCGACGAGGGCCTGCCGCTGACCATCGGCGACAACGTGACCGTGGGCCACCAGGTGATGCTGCACGGCTGCACCGTGGGCGACGAATCGCTGATCGGCATCGGCGCCATCGTGCTCAACGGCGCGAAGATCGGAAAGAACTGCCTGGTGGGCGCCGGTTCGCTGGTGACCGAAGGCAAACAATTCCCCGATGGCTCCATGCTCATGGGCAGCCCGGCCAAGGTGGTGCGCCAGCTCACGCCCGAGCAGATCGAGGGCCTGCGCCAGAGCGCGAAGCACTACACCGAGAACGCCGCGCGCTACCGCCAGGGCTTGAAAAAACTCGCCTGACCCCGATCTTCCAGCGTTGATTTTCCGAAAGCACAGATTGTCCGAACTCCATAAATTCATGTTTGAAGGCCTGCCGGTGCGCGGCATGCTGGTGCGCCTGACCGACGCCTGGCAAGACATCCTGCGTCGGCGCGAGCAGACCGGGGGGTACCCTGCGGCGGTGACCGAGCTGCTGGGCGAGATGACGGCTGCGGCCACGCTGATGCAGGCCAACATCAAGTTCAACGGGGCGCTGATCGTGCAGATCATGGGCGACGGGCCGGTGAAGCTGGCCGTGGCCGAGGTGCAACCCGACCTGACGCTGCGCGCCACCGCGAACGTGCAGGGAGACGTGGCGGCCGATGCGCCGCTCTCGCACATGGTGAACGTCAACAACCAGGGCCGCTGCGCGATCACGCTCGACCCCAAAGACCGTCTGCCCGGCCAGCAGCCCTACCAGGGCGTGGTGCCGCTGTTTGGCGACCACCACGAAAAGCTGGAAAAGCTCAGCGAGGTGATCGAGCACTACATGCTGCAGAGCGAACAGCTCGACACCCGCCTGGTGCTGGCCGCCAACGACAAGGTGGCCGCCGGCCTGCTGATCCAGCGGCTGCCGCTGCAGGGCGACGGCAACCTTTCGGGTGCGGGCGCCATGGCGCGCGACGAAGACCAGATCGGCCGCAACGAGGACTACAACCGCATCGCGATTCTGGCCGCCAGCCTGAAGCGCGAAGAGCTGCTCACGCTGGACGCCGAGACCATCCTGCACCGCCTGTTCTGGGAAGAAGACGTGCGCCGCTTCGAGCCACTGGCCGGCGCCGAGGGGCCGCGCTTTGCGTGCACCTGCTCGCACGAACGCGTGAGCAACATGCTGCGCAGCCTGGGGCGCGACGAGATCGAATCCATCATCGAAGAGCAGGGCCAGGTGGAGGTGGGTTGCGACTTCTGCGGCGCGCAGTACCGGTTTGACCCGGTGGATGCGGCGCAGGTGTTTTTGCAACCGGCGATACAGCCGCCTGCTTCGGGCGGCATGCACTGAGTGGGCGGTCGGAGCGCGTGCACCGGCCCCAGGATGCCGTGGAACCGGCTTTGCCGGGCCACAGGCATCGTCCCCCTCAGGGGGAAGACGCGAAGCGGCGCAGGGGGGTTACCTCAATGCATCCAATACATCGTGGCACGCGCCCATGGTGTGGTAGTCCACCTTGCCCGCCGGGCTTTTTTCATCGCTGATCTTGCTGTTGTCCGCGCGCAGGATGCGCCACCAGGCGCCGTGCTGGTGGTCCACGAAATGTGCCCAGGCGTAGGCCCACAGCCGGTCGTAGTCGGCCCAGTAGCGCGCTTCGCCCGTCGCCACCGCCAGGCGCGCGGCGGCCGCGAACGACTCGGCCTGGACCCAGAAGTATTTGTCGCTGTCGCACACGCTGCCATCGGGCGCGAAGCCATAGAACAGGCCGCCGTGCTCGGCGTCCCATGAGGTCTTCATGGCGGTGTCAAAGAAGTGTTGCGCCCGTTGCAGCAGCCCGGCTTGCGGGCGGCGCTGGTTCAGCAAGAGCAGCAGCTTGGCCCACTCCGTCAGGTGACCCGGCTGGAAGCCCCAGGGGCGGAAGATGTTGGTCTTGTCGTCCTTGTTGTAGTCCCAGTCCACCGACCAGTCGGCGCGGTAGTGCTCCCACACCAGGCCAGCGGCCAGCGCGGCCTGGCGCACGGTGATGTGCTCGGCCAGCAGTGCGGCGCGGTCGAGGTAGCGCGCTTCCCCGGTGGCGTCGAACGCCGCGAGCAGCGCCTCGCACAAGTGCATGTTGGCGTTCTGGCCGCGGTAGGGCAGCAGTTGCCAGTCGGCGGTGGCTTCGTCGGCGTACAGGCCGTGTGCGGGCTCCCAGAAGCGCTGCTCCAGCAGCTCGAACGTTCGGGCAATGCCGGCGTGTGCGCCGCTCAGACCCGCCATGTGGGCGTGCGCGTGGGCCAGCAACACAAACGCCAGGCCGTAGGCGTGGTTGGTGCCGTCGAGCACGGTGGCCTGGCCGTCGCGCCAGTCCAGCAGCCAGGCGTGCCCGCCGGTGGCGGGATTGCGGTGGTGTGAGAGGAAATCAAAGGCCACTTGCAGGGCCTGCCGCGCGATGTCGCCGCCCAGGCCGCCCCGCACCGCCATCGAGAGCGTGACCACGTAGCGGGTGCTGCTCACGAGGTGGCGGGTGTGGGCGTCGTACACGCTGCCGTCGTCGCGCAGGAAGTGGAACAGGCCGCCTGCCGGGTCGAGGGCGCGCGGCAGGTAGAAGGCCAGCGTGTCACCCACATGGGCGCGCAGGAAGTCGGGGGAGCGGAAATCGGGCAGCGGTGTGGCGGGGATCATGGTGCGGTGTCGGTGGGGCGCTGGCTGAGCAGCTGGGTGAACAGTCGGTGTTCGCAGTCGGGGTCGCTGCATGTGTCGCAATTCCACGGCCGGCGACCCTGCGGCCAGACCGGGTCGCTGGGTGTCAGGGCTTGGCCCAGGGCTGCCCCGATCGCGCGCAGCGCCTGGCGCGACCGGGCTTCGCCCTGGCCGTACACGGTCTGGTAAGGCAACGATGCGACTTGCAACTGGTGCCGGATCGCGGCGTCTGTGGCTTCGCGCACCGCAGGGCTTTCGCGGAACAGGCCGTCGGGTACCCAGGGCAGGTCCAGGCCCATGAGCAGGGTGAGACCGACGTGGCGCTGCCAGGCGATGGCGCCGGCGTGGAGCGACAGGTCGTTGAAATACAGCTCGCTGTAGGCCGCGATCACCAGCGGTGCGGTGTCGGCAATGACCACCCGGGCGCCCGGCTGGGCGGCAGCGTTGTCGATGCGGCGGGCCTGTTCGCGGGCGAGTTCGGACTGTTCGTGGGAGCGCGGGGCGCGGCCATGAGCGGCGCACCAGTCGCGCAGGTGCTCGGGCACGAGGGTGGTGGCAATGCCTTGATCGGTCAGCTGGTGGTGCAGCGACTGGGCCAGCGTGGTTTTGCCGGTGGATTCGCCACCCAGCAGCGTGACAGTGAGCACCACGGCCGCGCTCAGGGCTTGCCGTGAGCGATCTGGACGAAAATTTCGTTGGGCCGGACCATGCCCAGATCCTGCCTGGCGAGTTCTTCGATCATGCCCAGGCCTTCCTGCAAGTCGCGTACCTCGTTGGCGAGGCGGTCGTTGCGCTGCTGCGCTTCGCGATTCACCAAGTTCAGTACCGACAGCTCGGTTTTCATGCGGTTCACCTTCGGCACGCTGCCCCGGCCAAACCACAGTTGCGCGTGGAGCACGAGCAGCAGCGTGATCAGCAGGCCGGGGATGAAGCGATTCGCCATGGTGAGGAATTATCGGCACAGCCACCCGCGCGGCTGCACCGGAATCACTTCAGGTTGTAAAAGGCGGCACGGCCTGGGTACACGGCCACATCGCCCAGGTCTTCTTCGATGCGCAGCAGCTGGTTGTACTTGGCCATGCGGTCCGAGCGCGACAGCGAACCGGTCTTGATCTGGCCGGCGTTGGTGCCCACGGCGATGTCGGAGATCGTGCTGTCTTCGGTCTCGCCCGAGCGGTGCGAGATCACGGCGGTGTAGCCGGCGCGCTTGGCCATTTCAATGGCGGCAAACGTTTCGGTCAGGGTGCCGATCTGGTTGATTTTGATCAGGATCGAGTTCGCGATGTCCTTGTCGATGCCTTCTTTCAGGATCTTGGTGTTGGTGACGAACAGGTCGTCGCCCACCAGCTGAACCTTTTTGCCCAGGCGTTCGGTGAGCACTTTCCAGCCGTCCCAGTCGCCTTCGGCCATGCCGTCTTCGATGGAGATGATGGGGTACTTGTCGACCCAGGTGGCCAGCATGTCGGTCCACTGCTCGGCGGAGAGGGCGATGCCACCTTCGCCTTCGAGCACGTACTTGCCGTCCTTGTAAAACTCGCTGGCGGCGCAGTCCAGGCCCAGGGCGATCTGTTCGCCGGCGGTGTAGCCGGCCTTGTCAATGGCCTGCAGGATCAGCTGCAGCGCGGCTTCGTGGTTCTCGACCGAGGGGGCGAAGCCGCCTTCGTCGCCCACGGCGGTGCTGATGTGTTTGTCGTGCAGGATGGCCTTCAGGGCGTGGAACACCTCGGCGCCCCAGCGCAGGGCTTCGCGGAAGCTCGGTGCGCCCACGGGGATGATCATCAGCTCTTGCAGGTCGAGCGAGTTGTTGGCGTGTGCGCCGCCGTTGATGATGTTCATCATCGGCACAGGCATCTGCACCGCGCTCATGCCACCGAAGTAGCGGTACAGCGGCAGGCCGGCTTCTTCGGCGGCGGCGCGGGCCACGGCCATCGACACGGCCAGCATGGCGTTGGCGCCCAGGCGGCCCTTGTTCTCGGTGCCGTCGAGGTCGATCAGGGTCTTGTCCAGAAAGGCCTGCTCGGAAGCGTCGAGGCCCAGCACGGCTTCGCTGATTTCGGTGTTGATGTTTTCCACGGCCTTGAGCACGCCCTTGCCCAGGTAACGGCTCTTGTCGCCGTCGCGCAGCTCGATGGCTTCGCGCGAGCCGGTGGAGGCGCCCGATGGCACGGCCGCGCGGCCCATGACGCCGCTCTCCAGCAGCACGTCGCATTCGACGGTGGGGTTGCCACGGCTGTCCAGCACTTCGCGGCCGACGATATCAACGATTGCACTCATGTTTTCAACCTTTGGATCAACAAAACAAAAAAGACAAGGACGCTCAGGCGCCCTCTACAGCAAACATGCGGATCGAACCCGCGCCCTCGCGCAGCTTGCGCGCATGGGAATACGTTTCGGAGCGGTAGTAGGCCTGTGCGGTGGCGATGTCCTTGAATTTCAACACCACCACCCGTTGCGGGTTCCAGTCACCTTCCAGTGGCTCCACACGGCCACCGCGCACCACGACCTCGGCGCCGAATTCCTGCATGGCGCGGGTGCTCCACTCGCGGTAGAGCTTCATCTGCTCTTCGTTGGTGACGGTGACGTCCGCAATGATGTACGCACTCATTGGAAGTTGTTCTCCAACAGAGGATTTGTTTTGGTGACGGAATCGAGCGCCACCAGCGTTTCCAGCAGCGCTTTCATGTGTTTGAGCGGCACGGCATTCGGGCCATCCGACCATGCCTCAGCAGGCTTTGGGTGCGTTTCCATGAACAGACCCGCGACCCCTGCGGCCACGCCTGCGCGGGCCAGCACCGGCACCATCTCGCGGGCACCGCCGCTGACGGCACCCAGGCCCCCCGGCTTCTGCACAGAGTGGGTCACGTCGAACACCACCGGTGCGCCGGAATTGCGCATCTCGGCCAGGCTGGTCATGTCGGCGACGAGGTTGTTGTAGCCAAAGCTCACGCCGCGTTCGCAGGCCAGGAACCGGTCTTCCGACAGCCCGGCGTCCTTCGCAGCCGCGCGGGCCTTGTCGATCACGTTCTTCATGTCCCAGGGCGCGAGGAACTGGCCCTTCTTGATGTTCACCGGCTTGCCCGACTGGGCCACGGCGCGGATGAAATCGGTCTGGCGGCACAGAAAGGCGGGGGTCTGCAGCACGTCGACCACGCTGGCAACCTCGGCCACGTGCGACGCGTCGTGCACATCGGTCAGGACGGGCAACTGAAGCTGGCGGCGCACCTCATCGAGGATCTTCAGACCGGCCTCGATGCCGACGCCGCGCTGGCTGGTGCCCGAGGACCGGTTGGCCTTGTCGAACGAGCCCTTGTAGATCAGCGGGATGCCCAACGCGGTGCAGGCTTCCTTGAGCTGGCCGGCGACGTCGAGGGACATTTGCAGCCCTTCGATCGAGCAGGTGCCGGCGATCAGGAAGAAACGCTGGTCCAGGCCGACGTCGAATCCGCAGAGTTTCATGGGCATGAGAGCTCAGCCTTTCAGGCCACGGCCTTGAGTTTCTGGCGGCCGTGTTGTTCCACCGCCGCCTTGATGAAGGCGTTGAACAGCGGGTGGCCGTTCCAGGGGGTGGACTTGAACTCGGGGTGGAACTGCACGCCGATGAACCAGGGGTGCACCGCCTTGGGCAGCTCGACGATTTCGGTCAGCTGCTCGCGTTGCGTCAGCGCCGAGATCACCAGGCCGGCCTTGCGCAGCTGGTCCAGGTAGTTGACGTTGGCTTCGTAGCGGTGCCGGTGGCGCTCGGTCACCACGTCGCCATAGATGCTGTGGGCCAGGGTGTCCTTGGCCACGTCGGAACTCTGTGCGCCCAGGCGCATGGTGCCGCCGAGGTCGGAGCTGGCATCGCGCGTCTGGATGCTGCCGTCGGCGTCTTTCCACTCGGTGATCAGCGCGATCACCGGGTGCGGCGTGGCCGGGTCGAACTCGGTGCTGTTGGCGTTTTTCAGGCCCGCCACGTGGCGCGCGTATTCGATGGTCGCGACCTGCATGCCCAGGCAGATGCCGAGGTAGGGCACCTTGTGTTCGCGGGCGAAGCGGGCGGTGTTGATCTTGCCTTCCACGCCCCGCTGGCCGAAGCCACCGGGCACCAGGATGGCGTCGTACTGGGCGAGCTTTTCAGCCGCGTCAGCGCCTTCCATGGTTTCGGAGTCCAGGTGGTCGATGGTCACGCGCACGTGGTTGCGCATGCCGGCGTGGCGCAGCGCTTCATTGACCGACTTGTAGCTGTCGGACAGGTCAACGTACTTGCCGACCATGGCGATCCTGACCTCGCCTTGCGGGTGTTCGGTCTCGTGCACCAGCTCGTCCCAGCGCTTGAGGCTGGTGGGCGGCGTGTTCAGGCGCAGCTTGTCGCAGATCAGGCCGTCCAGGCCCTGCTCGTGCAGCATGCGCGGCACCTTGTAGATGGTGTCCACGTCCCACATGCTGATCACGCCCCATTCGGGCACGTTGGTGAACAGCGAAATCTTGGCGCGCTCTTCTTCCGGGATGCGGCGGTCGGCGCGGCAGAGCAGGGCGTCGGCCTGGATGCCGATCTCGCGCAGCTTCTGCACCGTGTGCTGCGTCGGCTTGGTCTTCAGCTCACCGGCGGCGGCGATCCACGGCAGGTAGGTCAGGTGCACGAAGGCGGTGTTGTTCGGGCCCATGCGCAGGCTCATCTGGCGCACCGCTTCGAGGAAGGGCAGAGACTCGATGTCGCCCACCGTGCCACCGATTTCGACGATCGCCACGTCCACCGCGTCGGGTGTGCCGATGCCGGCGCCGCGCTTGATGAATTCCTGGATTTCGTTGGTGACGTGCGGGATGACCTGCACCGTCTTGCCGAGGTAGTCGCCGCGGCGCTCCTTCTCCAGCACCGACTGGTAGATCTTGCCGGTGGTGAAGTTGTTGGTCTTTTTCATGCGCGTTTCGATGAAACGCTCATAGTGACCGAGGTCCAGGTCGGTTTCGGCGCCGTCGTCGGTGACGAAGACTTCGCCGTGCTGGAAGGGCGACATGGTGCCCGGATCCACGTTGATGTACGGGTCGAGCTTGATGAGGGTGACGTTGAGGCCGCGCGATTCGAGGATCGCAGCCAGGGAAGCAGAAGCAATGCCCTTGCCCAGGGAGGACACCACACCGCCGGTGACGAACACAAATTTGGTCATGTCTCGGGCGAGCCGTTCGCTCGCAGGAGGTGGAAATGGCGATTATAAAGGGCGCTCTTTTTCGGCCCCACCCGGCGCGGCGCCGGGTGACCGGCACTCGGGCCGGTGCTCGCTCAGTTGTTGCGGCGAACGCGGAGCAGGAAATTGCGCACCAGCGGGCCGCCACCGTCCGCCTGGGCGGTCACGGTGACCAGAAAGTCCTCGTCGGCCGACGAGGTGTTGTCGTAACACTCGGGGAAGCCTTTGCACGACTGGGTGATCAGACCGGTGGCGGTGTTGATCTTCAGGTTGGCCGTGAGCGCCCTGGCCGCGCTCTCCGAGGCGTTCACGCCCTCGACCTTGAACGAGTAGCTCAGGGTCTTGCCCTCCGGTGGCACCGCCGAGGTGTCGATGGCCCAGCGCGACTGGGTGGCGGTGTTCGCCGCGTAGGCGGGGTTCTGTGCACCGAAGTCGGCTTCGGTGCCGGTGTAGAAAGAACCGTCCGGCTTGAGTTTGTCCAGCGGGTGGTAGCTGTCGCTGTCGGCAAACCAGAGATTGGCCAAGGCGCCCCCTGTGGGTGCCGGACCGGTGTCGGCCGCATCGTCCGATCCGCCCCCGCAACCCGCCAGGGCGGCCACCAGAGAGAGCGAGGCGAAAAGGTTCAGGTGGCCGGAGATGCGCATGGTGTGTGGGTGTGAAAAGAGGTGACCGGGCGATTATGGCTTCGCACCGAAAGGGATGAGGGATCAGGTTTCAAACTGCTACATTGCGCCCATGAACGACCTCGCCGGAAAACACATCGTCCTGGGCCTTTCGGGCGGCATCGCCTGCTACAAAGCGGCCGAATTCTGCCGCTCGCTGATCAAGGCCGGGGCCACCGTGCAGGTGGTCATGACCGACGCCGCCACCCAGTTCATCACCCCGGTGACCATGCAGGCCTTGTCGGGTCGCCCGGTGTTCACTTCCCAGTGGGACCAGCGCACTTCGGGTGGGGTGGACAACAACATGGCGCACATCAACCTCAGCCGGGAGGCCGACGCCATCGTCGTGGCGCCCGCCAGCGCCGACTTCATGGCCAAGCTGCTGCATGGCCGTGCGGACGAGCTGCTCAGCCTCATGTGCCTCGCGCGCCCGATCGACACGGTGCCGCTGATCCTGGCCCCGGCGATGAATCGCGAGATGTGGGCGCACCCGGCCACGGTGCGCAACGTGGCGCAGCTGCGCGAGGACGGCACGACGGTGCTGGACGTCGGCGCGGGCGACCAGGCCTGTGGTGAAACCGGTGACGGACGCATGCTCGAACCCGACGAGCTGCTGTACGAGGTCGTGCGCTTCTTCACCCCCAAGCTGCTGACCGGCCAGCAGGTGCTGGTGAGCGCCGGCCCGACCTTCGAGTCCATCGACCCGGTGCGTGGGCTCACCAACCTGTCGAGCGGGAAGATGGGCTTTGCCATCGCGCGTGCGGCGCATGAGGCCGGCGCCCACGTGACGCTGGTGGCCGGTCCCGTGAACCTGCCCACGCCGCGTGGCGTGGGGCGGATCAATGTGAAGTCGGCGCTGAACATGCAGAAGACGCTGAATGTGCTGAGCCAGACGGCCACCGTGTTCGTGTCGGCCGCCGCCGTCGCCGACTGGCGCCCGGCCGAGACGGCGGTGCAGAAAATCAAGAAGGACGGTTCGGGCCATGTGCCAACCCTGTCCTTCGTGGAGAACCCCGACATCCTCGCCGGTATCGCGAAGAGCCCGCGCGCGCTCAGCCAGACCCTGTACTGCGTGGGCTTTGCGGCCGAGAGCCAGGACCTGCTCGCCCACGCCCAGGCCAAGCGGCTGCGCAAGGGGGTGCCGCTGCTGGTGGGCAACATCGGCCCTGACACCTTCGGGCAGGACGACAACGCCTTGCTGCTGGTCGACGAACAGGGCCACACCGAGCTGCCCCGGGCGTCCAAGCTGTCGCTGGCACGGCAACTCGTGGCCGAGATCGCTCGGCGTCTGCCTGTTTCCACTGCTGCAGAGCCCGCCAAGGCGGTCTGACAGTGGGTCTCCCGGTGCCTTGTGCACCCCGGAAGGCGGTCGTATCATCCAACAATAATTGCATGCTTATTGTTGGATGACCGAGGAGACACCATGAAACGCCCCGCCATTGAACGTCCGGCCGCTGCCGGAGAAACAGCCCCGCTCGATTCCGCCTGGTCGCGCCGCCGCTGGCTGCGTGGGGCGGCGGGCCTGGGGGCAGGCGGTATCGGCCTGGCGCTGGTGCCCGAGGTGCGCTTGTTTGCCCAGCAGGTTCAGGAGTTCATCGAAGGGCCGCCGGTGCCGGACGTGAAGCCCGAACAACTCTCGCCCCACGTCTGGATGGTCTACGCGAAAGAAGGCTTTCCCACGCAGGAGAACCAGGGCCTGATGGCCAGCATCATTTTCGTGGTCACGAAAAAGGGTGTGGTGGTGCTGGACAGTGGCGCTTCGCTGCAGATCGGCCAGATGGCGATCCGCATGATCAAGACGGTGACGCCCCAGCCTGTGATCGCGGTCTTCAACAGCCACTACCACGGCGACCATTGGCTCGGCAACCAGGCCTTCGCCGATGCCTACGGCAAGGATCTGCCCATCCACTCGCTGGCGTTCACGCGCGAGCAGATCGCCGGCCATGAAGGCAACCTCTGGCGCAGCCTGATGGAGCGCTGGACCAACCAGGCCACGCTGGGCACCAAGGTGGTCGCGCCCAACCAGACGGTGGAACATGGGCAGGTGTTCGACTACGGCGATGTGCAGATCAAGCTGCACCACTACGGCAAGGCGCACACGCCGTCTGACCTGTGTTTCGAGGTCGTGCAGGACAAGCTCACCTACGTCGGCGACGTCGCGATGGAGAACCGCATCGCCAACATCGACGACGGCTCTTACCCTGGCACGTTCAGGTACTACGACGCGCTCAAGAAGGCGGCCGGCGATCAGCTCTGGTTGCCAGGCCATGGTCGCGGCAGCAAGGACTTGCTGGACACCTATGGCACGTTCATGAGGGGCATCTGGGAGCCCAGCGTGCAGGCGGTGAAAGACGGCATCCCGCTCGATGGTGCGAAGACGCTGGTGATGAAAGACCCCCGCGTTGCCAGCCGCGCCAAGGCCATGGCCGGGTTTGACAGCAACATTGGGAAGTACACCAGCCTGGCTTACTTGGAGGCGGAGAAGGAAGCCTTTTGAGTTGGTGGTTTTGTGGGGTGTTTGGAGCGTCGTTCTTCAGGTGCAGCGTGCAGCACCTCGCGGCTGCGGCAGGCGCTGCCCGGTGGGGGCTCATCCGGGGTGGTCGGCTGCGCCGACTTCGCTGTGTCCGCCCGTCTGGGGCCGGCGCGGCCAAACTCTCTGCGTTCGCTTCGCTCTCTCCGTTCAGACAGTGGCCGTGAGTCAGTCTTTGAGGCGCGCACTTGCGCGCCCGGCCCCAGACGGGCGGACACAGCCACCCCGGAAAATCGCCCCCACCGGGCAGCGCCTGCCGCAGCGACAAACGTTTGGGTATTCCAGCGGTGGTGCGTCAACCCCTTTTCTGCCAAGGTGTGTGCGCTCAGGCCGTAGCGCGCCATGTGAGGCGCCGAGAAGCGCAGGGGTCGTGGCCGCGCGCGCAGCGCGCTTCGTCATCTGACTCGTCGCCATGTCTGAGCGGAGAGAGCGAAGCGAACGCAGCGAGTTTGGCGACGGGCCACGGCCGCGAGCATCGCAGGGCAGTCGGCGCACCGCGCCGACCGCTTCACTCAAGCGCTGCGGCCTGAGCGCGCACACCTTGGCACGCGAGGTGCGTGATCGAACCTGTCCTGGCGGGTTCTACCGCCACCAAGGCAGCAGCCGCTTCATCGCAGCCACCTCCCCGCTGTGATCGGCGGCGTAGCCGGGCAGGTGGTTGAGGTGTGACTGCCAGCGCGCGCTGCGCAGCAAGGCCAGCAGCCGTTGCACGGCCGGTTGTTCCAGGGCGGACTTCAAGCACACCAGCAGGTAACGTTCTTCGGTCAAGGGCACGAAGCCCAGGCCCTGGCTGCGCGCGGCGTACTCGGTGCCCAGTCCCACGTCGGCGTCGCCGCTGGCCACCGCGTGCGCCACCGCGGCATGCGACGACTCCACGCGGTCAAAGCCCTGAATGGCCTTGGGGTCGAGACCGCGTTGGGTCAGCAACTCTTCCAGCAGCAGCCGCGTGCCTGTGCCGCGCGCCCGGTTGACGAAGCGCGCGCTGTGTTGCGCCACGTCTTCCATGTCGCGCAGCCGCAAAGGGTTGCCGGGCGCCACCATCAGCCCTTGCGAGCGCCGCGCGAACCCGATGATCTTGTGGGTGCCGGGCTTGAGCAGCGGACGGTAGGTGCGCGCGCTCAGGCTGCTCGCGTCGGCAAAGGGCTGGGTGTGAAAACCGGCCAGCAGGCAACGCCCTTCGTTGAGCGCACGGATCGCGTCCACGCTGCCGGTGAAACGGATGTCGAGGTGCAGGCGCTGGTCTTCGGTCGGGGTTGAGGGCAAAGCGGCAGCGAGTTCCTGCAGCTCGATCAGCGCGTGGTCGTGGCTGGCATAGAGCGTGAGCAGCTCGCTGGCCGGGCCGGGCGAGGTGGTCTCGAAGGCTCGTGAAAACGCGCGCTCCAGCTCGGCGCGCAAGGCCTCCACCTGCGGCCCCAGCCGCGCCTGCGCCAGACGCTCGGCCATCAGCAACCGTTGCCCAAAGGGCGACAGCTGCGCCGCCTGGCCCCGTTCCCACACGATCAGTTCGTGACCGAGCTGGGTCTCCCAGTCTTTGAGCTGACCCCACACGTGGCGGTACGACAGCCCCAGCTGGCGCGCCGCGGCCGAGATGGACCCGTGCGCGCGCACCGCCTGCAGCACGTCCATCATGGTGTTGCGCAGCAGGGCCGGGCCGTTGGGCCGTTCGGGTCGCTCGGCACTGAGCGAGTAGGACATCTCGATGCGTCTCATGGGCGGCAAGTGTGCCTCAGCCCCGCAAGGGCTGGGCTCTACCCCTATGCACGCCATTTCATACCGAGTTGCCACGTACTCTCAAAGGCCGTTTGTGCGCTTATGCTGCGGCGCAGCGTATGAACACCTTTTCCGATAGCGCTGCCACCGCGCTGCAACTCATTCTGGACGGCGACGCCGCGCTCTGGGCCATCGTCACGCGCTCGCTCGCGGTGAGCGCCACCGCCTGCCTGCTGGCCTGCAGCATCGGCCTGCTGCTCGGCGCCTGGCTCGCCGTGGCGCGTTTCCCCGGCCGCTCGGTCGTGTTGACCTTGCTCAACACCTTCCTCGCCATTCCCTCGGTGGTCGTGGGCCTGGTGATCTACCTGCTGCTGTCGCGCACGGGCCCCCTGGGTTTTCTGGGCTGGCTGTTCAGCTTTCAGGCCATGGTGCTGGCGCAGGCCATTCTGGTGTTGCCGCTGGTGACCGCGCTCACGCGCCAGGTGGTGGAAGACACCGACCGCGACCACGGCGAACAGCTCACCTCGCTCGGCGCGAGGCTGGGCATGCGCAGCCTGCTCATGGCCTGGGACGAGCGTTATGCGCTGCTCACGGTGCTGATCACCGCCTTCGGACGGGCCGTGTCCGAGGTGGGCGCGGTGATGATCGTCGGCGGCAACATCGACGGCTTCACCCGCGTCATGACGACCGCCATCGCGCTCGAAACCAGCAAGGGCGACCTGCCGCTCGCGCTCGGCCTGGGCCTCGTGCTGCTGGCCGTGGTGCTGCTGCTCAACAGCCTGGTGGCGCTGCTGCGCCGCTGGCGCGAACACCTCGACGGTGGCGATCTTCGGATGGCCACCACATGAGGATCGAGCAACCCGGCGTCGGTCCAACCGCCAGCGACATCGCCCACAAGCCAGTCGTGCTCGCGCTCAAAGCGGTGCACGTGAGCCTCGGCCCGGCCGCGCAGGTGGAGGCGCTGCGCAAGATCACGCTGTCCATCCAGGCTGGCGAGCGCGTCGCGCTGGTCGGCCCCAACGGCTGTGGCAAGAGCACCCTGCTGCGCGCGCTGCACGGCCTGCTGCCCATTGCCTCGGGCGAGCGGGAGGTGCCGCAGGCCTCGCGCATCGCCATGCTCTTTCAACGCCCGCACATGCTGCGCATGTCGGTGCGGCGCAACCTGCAACTCGGTCTGTGGCTCAGCGGCGTGCCCTGGGGGCAGACGCGCGAGCGGGCGCAGCGGGCGCTGGCCCGCGTGGACCTGCTCCATCTGGCGGAGCGCAACGGCCGCGCGCTCTCGGGCGGGCAGCAGCAGCGCGTGGCGCTGGCGCGCGCCTGGGCCCTGCAGCCCGACGTGTGGCTGCTCGACGAGCCCACCGCCAGCCTGGACCCGCACGCCAAGCGCGACGTGGAGGCGCTGATCGCCGACTTCAGCGACGAGGCGCCGCCCCCGCACCGCCTGCCGCCCACGCTGGTGTTCGCCAGCCACAACCTCGGCCAGGTCAAGCGCCTGGCCAGCCGCGTGATCTACCTGGAGCAGGGGCAACTGCTGGCCGACCTGCCCGTGAACGATTTTTTCAACCACGCCTTCCTGGAGGCGCACTGTCCCCAGGCCCACCTGTTCGTCAAAGGAGAAACACAATGAATTTGAATCACCCCCGCCGCGCTGCGCGCGACCCCCTCAAGGGGGCGGCACTGGCCGTCCGGCAAAGCCGGCCCGGCGGTGCCCTGGGCTGGGCTGCTTCGGGCCTGAAGGCCCTCATCGTGTCGGTCAGCCTGCTGGGCGTTGCCGCCGCGTCCGCTCAGAGCAGCATCGTCGTCGCCTCCACCACGTCCACCGAGCAGTCGGGCCTGTTTGGTTACTTGCTGCCCGAGTTCAAGAAGGCGACCAACATCGATGTGAAGGTGGTGGCGCTGGGCACCGGCCAGGCCATCGACATGGCGCGCCGTGGTGACGCCGACGTGCTGTTCGTGCACGACAAAGTGGCCGAAGAAAAATTTGTGGCCGACGGCTTTGCCGCGAAACGCCAGGAGGTCATGTACAACGACTTCGTGCTGATCGGCCCCAAGGCCGACCCGGCCGCCACCAAAGGCAACGACATCGTGGCCGCGCTCAAGAAAGTCGCCACCGCCAACGCGCCCTTCATCTCACGCGGCGACAAGAGCGGCACGCACGCGGCCGAGCTGCGCTTCTGGAAGATGACCGACGCGGACGCCAACAAGGGCAGCGGCTACAAAGAATGCGGCTGCGGCATGGGCCCCGCCCTCAACATCGGCGCCAGCAGCGGCGCGTATGTGCTGGCCGACCGCGGCACCTGGCTCAACTTCAAGAACCGCGCCGACATGGTGGTGCTGGTCGAAGGCGACAAGCGCCTGTTCAACCAGTACGGCGTGATGCTCGTGAGCGCCGCCAAGCACCCGCAGGTGAAAACCGCCGACGGCCAGAAGTTCGTCGACTGGGTCACCGGCGCCGCCGGCCAGAAGGTCATTGCCGACTACAAGATCGGCGGCGAGCAGCTGTTCTTCCCGAACGCCACCGCCGCGTCCCGCTGAATTTGCTTCAAGCCCTCATGCCCCGGTAAGCCGAGGGCGTGAGGCCAACTGACTTGCGGAACTGGCGTGTGAACGAGGCCTGGTCCGCGTAGCCACACGCCAGGGCAATCTCGCTGATCGGCTCACGCGAGTGGCGCAAGAGATCGCACGCCCGCTCGATGCGTGCCCGAAGCACGTACTGACCCGCCGTCACACCAAACAGGCCCCGGATGCGCTGGTCCAGCTGAAACACCGACAGGCCGGCCAGGGCGGCAAGTTCATCCAGCGGCAGGGGTGAATCCAGGTGCCGCGCGACGTGATCGATCACGCGCGACACCGCAGACGCCTCTTTCGTTGAGCCCATGTGCTGCTGGATGTCGCGCGACAGACCGGCCAGCCCGACGATGCGGCCTTGCGGGTCGGTGACCGCGACCTTCCAGGTGAGACACCAGCCCGGTTGCCGGTTGCCGTACAGGTGCAGCTCCAGCTGACCACTGATCGCAGGGCCGCCTTGCAGGATGCGCTGGTCCTGCTGCGAAAACCCCGACCCCAGCGGAAGCGGGAACACCTGCTCCGCCGTCTGGCCGATCAGCTCCGCCTTGTGCTCGAAGCCGCAGCGCTGGACCAGCGTGTGGTTGACCGCCGTGTAGCGCCCCTGCATGTCCTTCAGAAAGAACACGGTGTCGGGCACGTGGTCGAACAGCAGGTCGCCCCGGAACAACCCGTGGGCAATCAGGAGCCCTGGTGACAGGGGCGCTGGCAGTGAAACATCCATGGCATTCAGGCCCGACCGTTTGTGCAATTTCCCCAGTCGGCACCCCACTTTCCGACAAGACGTGGCGCGCCCAAACTGCGAGACTGCCGGCAGCTTAACAGTCACTTGAACGGAGCGCCCACCCATGAGCAGCAGCATTTTCAGCGGCACGATCCCCGCCTTGATGACCCCTTGCACGCCCGACCGGCAACCGGACTTCGATGCCCTGGTCCAGACCGGCCGCGACCTGATTGGCGCGGGCATGTCGGCCCTGGTGTACTGCGGCTCGATGGGCGACTGGCCCCTGCTGAGTGACGAGCAGCGCATGGACGGCGTCGAGCGCCTGACCCGCGCCGGCCTGCCCGTGATCGTGGGCACCGGGGCGCAGAACACCGCCCGCGCCAGCGCGCTGGCCGCCCACGCCAAGGCTTGCGGCGCCAAGGGGCTGATGATCATCCCCCGCGTGCTGTCGCGCGGCAACTCGGCGGCGGCCCAGCGCGCCCACTTCACCGACATCCTGACCGCCGCGGTCGACCTGCCCAGCGTGATCTACAACAGCCCCTACTACGGCTACGAAACCAAGGCCGACTTGTTCTTCGAGCTGCGCTCTCGCTTCCCCCACCTGATCGGCTTCAAGGAGTTCGGCGGCGCGGCGTCCTTGCGTTACGCGGCGGAGCACATCACCTCGCGCGATGCGGGCGTGACGCTGATGGTGGGCGTGGACACGCAGGTGTTCCACGGCTTCGTCAACTGCGGCGCCAAGGGCGCCATCACCGGCATCGGCAACGTGCTGCCCAAAGAGGTGCTGCAACTGGTGGCCCTGTGCGAGCAGGCGGCCAGCGGTGACGTGCTGGCCCGCCAGCGCGCGCCAGAGCTGGAAGCGGCGCTGGGGGTGCTGTCGTCGTTTGACGAAGGCGTGGACCTGGTGCTGTACTTCAAGCACCTCATGGTGCTGCAGGGCCACGCGGAATATGCCCTGCACTTCAACCCCACCGATGCGCTGTCCGACAGCCAGCGGAACTACGCCACGGCCCAGTTCGAGCTCTTCAAGCGCTGGTACGCCAGCTGGCCGGGAAAGGCCTGAACATGACACGCATTGAAATGCAGGTCATCGACTCCCACACCGAGGGCGAGCCCACGCGCCTGGTCGTGGCCGGTGGGCCAGCGCTGGGCAACGGCTCCTTGAGCGAACGCAAGGCCCTCTTTGCCCGCGACTTCGACCACTACCGCGTGCTGGCGGCGAACGAACCGCGCGGCTACGACGCGGTGGTCGGCGCCTTGTTGTGCGAACCGGTGGACACCAGCTGCGCCGCCGGCCTGATCTTCTTCAACAACACCGGCTACCTGGGCATGTGCGGCCACGGCACCATCGGCGCCGCCGTCACGCTCGCCCACATGGGACGCATCGCGCCCGGCGTGCACCGCTTCGAGACACCGGTCGGCGTGGTGAGCGTGGACCTCCGGTCCGCCAACGAAGTGACGATCCAGAACGTCGAGAGCCATGTGTTCCGGCGTGAGGTCGAGATCGACGTGCCCGGCCTGGGGCGCATCGTGGGCGACGTCGCCTGGGGCGGCAACTGGTTCTTCCTGTGCCACAGCACGCCCTGCGAGCTGACGCTGCAGCACATCGGCGAGCTCACCCGCCAGGCCGAGGCTGTGAAGATGACGCTGGTGCGCGACGGCATCACCGGGCGCAACGGTGCCGAGATCGACCACATCGAGTTCTTCGGCCCCGCGGTGGCCGCCGACGCACACAGCCGCAACTTCGTGCTGTGCCCCGGCGGTGCCTACGACCGCTCTCCTTGCGGCACCGGCACCAGCGCCAAGCTGGCCTGCCTGGCCGCGGCCGGCAAGCTCCAGCCGGGCGACACCTGGGTGCAGGAAAGCGTGATCGGCAGCCGCTTCGAGGCCAGCTACCTGCCCACGGAACACGGCGTCATCCCCAGCATCACCGGCCGCGCCTACGTCACGGCGGAAGCGCGGCTGATCGCCGACCCGGCCGATCCCCTGCTGCCGGCGGCGTTCCGCGCGGCGCTGGCCTGACGTCGCCTCGCGCATGACATTCTCCATCCACCCCGAGCCCGACAGCGCCGACGTGGCGGTGGTGGGCGCCGGCATCATCGGCCTCTCGGTGGCGATGCACCTGGTGGCCCAGGGCCGTTCGGTGCTGCTGATCGACCGCAAGGGCATTGCGCTGGAAACCAGCGCCCAGAACGCCGGCGCGCTGGCCTTTTCCGACATCCTTCCCCTGGCCTCGCCGCGCATCCTGCGGCAAGCGCCGCGCTGGCTGCTCGATCCGCTGGGGCCGCTGGCCATCCGTCCTGGTTACGCGCTCCAGATGGTGCCCTGGCTGCTGCGTTTTGGCCTGGCCAGCCGGCCTTCGGCCTACCGCGCGAGCCTGCAGGCGCAGACGCAGCTGATGCGGCTGGCCGCCCCCGCGTTTCACGCCATGCTGGCCCGCGCGAAGGCCTCGCACATGATCCGCCAGGACGGCTCCTTGCAGGTCTATGAAAGCGATGCCGAGTTCCGCTCCAGCCTCCCGGGCTGGCAGCTGCGCGCCGAGGCGGGCATCGCCTTCGAGCACGTGAAAGGCGAGCGGCTACGGGCGCTGCAACCGGGCCTCGCCAGTTCCATCATCGCGGGCACCTTCGTGCCGCACTGGGAGACCGTGAGCGACCCGTTTGAGGTGGCTTCGGCGCTGGGGCGCCATGTGATGCAGGCGGGCACCGCCTGGCGCCAGGCGGAGGTGCGGTCCATCGCTGTGGGCGATGGCGGTGTGGAGCTGCAGCTCGCGCAAGGCAGCGCCGTCCGCGCGAAGCAGGCCGTGATCGCCACCGGCGCGTGGTCGCGCCACCTCGCGGCCCAGCTGGGCGATGCCATCCCGCTGGAAACCGAGCGCGGCTACAACACCACGCTGCCGCCCGGGGCGTTCGACCTCCAGCGCCAGATCATCTTTGGCGCCCATGGTTTTGTGGTCACGCCGCTGTCGACCGGCATCCGGGTCGGTGGTGCGGTGGAGCTGGGCGGGCTCAAGCTGCCGCCCAACTTCAAGCGGTCGGCCCACATGCTGGAGAAGGCCGCGCGCCTGCTGCCGGGGCTGCGCACCGAGGGCGGCACGCAGTGGATGGGCTACCGCCCCTCGCTGCCCGACTCGCTGCCCGTCATCGGGCACGCCAGGGCCAGTCGGCAGGTGGTCTACGCCTTCGGGCACGGGCACCTGGGCCTGACGCAGAGCGGCGCCACCGGGCAACTGGTGGCCGAGTTGCTGGCGGGGCACGCTCCGTCGATTCCGCTCGAACCCTTCAGGCCCGACCGCTTCTAGCGCCTGGCGCTCAACGCACCATTGCCACGCCCTTGATCTGCACATACACCGGCAGTCCGGGCGCGATGCCCAGCCGCTCGCACGAGAGCCGGCTGATGCGCGAGAGCAGGCGCGTGCCTTGCCCCAGACGCAGACCCACCAGCACCTGGCCCGGGCCGTCTTCGCTCACCTCGCTCACCGTGGCGGGCAGGATGTTGAGCACGCTGGTCTGCTCCGGCTTGATCAGCGACAGGCTCACGTCCCGCGCCTGGATGCGCACGCGCACCGGCGTGCGCTCGGGCAGCGGCGTGGCCCGCGTCTGCGGCAGCAGCAGCGTGCCGCCGTCAAAGCGCAGCTCGCACAAACCGCTCTTGCTGTGCAGCCCGCAAGTCATGGCTTCCACCAGCGCGCCCGCGCTGTCGCCGTGCGCCAGCGGCAGGTCGGCGCGGGTCATGAGCTCGATCACCGGCCCCTGCGCCAGCATCTGGCCCTGCTCCAGCAACACCACGTGGTCGGCCAGCCGCGCCACCTCGTCCACCGAGTGCGTGACGTACACCACGGGCAGGTCCAGCGCCTCGTGCAGTTGCTCCAGCCACGGCAGTATCTCGGCCTTGCGCGCCGCGTCCAGCGCCGCCAGCGGCTCGTCCATCAGCAGCACGCGCGGGCTCGCGGCCAAGGCGCGGGCGATGGCCACGCGCTGGCGTTCGCCGCCCGAGAGCTCGTGGGGCCGGCGGCTCAGCAGGTGGCGGATGCCCAGCAGATCCAGGCCGTGGTCCCAGCCGTGACGGCGCTCGGCCGCGGGCGTGCGGTCAAAACCGAAACGCAGGTTGCCCTCCACCGTGAGGTGCCCAAACAGGCTGGCCTCCTGAAAGACATAACCCACGGCCCGGCGGTGCACCGGCACGAAGAGGCCGCGCTCGCTGTCTTGCCACACCTGGTCGCCCACCACCACGCGGGCGCGCGCCGCCGGCTCCAGCCCGGCAAGCACGCGCAGGCAACTCGTCTTGCCGCTGCCCGAGGGGCCGAAGAGCACGGTGATGCCATGGGCGGGCAGCTCCAGGCTCACGTTCAGCGTGAAGCCGGGGTGCTGCAAATGCGCCGTCAGTTGCAGGGCATCCCCGCTTACTGGACCACCTTCGCCCTGCGGGCTGCGGTGTGAGCTGGCTTGGGAACGGCCCGGCGCTGCGCTCATGCGCGCCCCCCGTTCGCAGACTCAGAGCGCCCGCGCCCGTTGTAGAGCTGCAGCGCCAGCAGCACCACAAAGGCAAAGCCCAGCATCACGGCGGCGAGGCGGTGCGCGTCGGCGTATTCGAGCGCCTCCACGTGGTCGTAGATCTGCACCGACACCACGCGCGTCACGCCCGGGATGTTGCCGCCCACCATCAGCACCACGCCAAACTCGCCCACCGTGTGGGCAAAGCTCATGATGGTTCCTGTGATCAGGCCGGGCTTGCACAGCGGCAGCACCACATTGAAAAACGTGTCCAGCGGTGAGGCGCGCAGGCTGGCCGCCGCCTCCAGCGGGCGCTCACCCAGCGCCTGCATGCTGCTCAGCACCGGCTGCACCATGAACGGCAGCGAATAGAACACCGAGCCCACCACCAGCCCGGCAAAGGTGAAGGGCAGGGTGGGCAGGCCCAGCGCCAGCATCGCCTGGCCCAGCGGCCCTTGCGGCCCCAGCGTGACCAGCAGATAGAAGCCCAGCACCGACGGCGGCAACACCAGCGGCAGCGCCACCAGCGCCCCCACCGGCTTCACCCACCAGCGCCGCAAACGCGCCAGCCACCAGGCCAGCGGCGTGCCCAGCAGCAACAGGATCAGCGTCGTCAGCCCGGCGACCTGAAGGGTCAGCCAGATCGCCTGAAGGTCGCTCGGGGTCAGCAGCACAGCCTCAAACCCCGTAGCCATAGGAGCGGATCAGGTCTTTGATGTTCGGGCTCTGCAGCAGCTTGATCAGTGCCTGCGCCGCCTCATTGCTTTCGCCGCGCTTGAGCACCACCGCGTCCTGCCGGATCGGGTCGTGCAGCGCCGGCGGCACCACCCACATCGAGCCCTCCTTCAACCTCCCGCCCAGCAGCACCTGCGACATCGCCACAAAGCCCACATCGGCGTTGCCGGTCTTCACGAAGCCGAAGGTCTGGCCGATGCTCTCGCCCTGCACCAGCTTCGGCGCGAGCGCCGTGCCCAGGCCCAGTCGCTCCATCACCTGCACGGCCGCCGCGCCGTAGGGGGCGGTCTTGGGGTTGGCGTAGGCCACCTTGCCCAGGTCGGCCGCCTTCAGCACCTCGCCCTTCGCGTCCACCCGGCCCGCCTTGGCCGACCACAACACCAGCTGGCCGGTGGCGTAGGTGAAGCGCGTGCCCGGCTGCGCCAGCCCGTCTTTCTCCAGGAGCTCGGGCCGCTGATGGTCGGCCGAGAGGAACACATCAAAGGGCGCCCCGTTGCGGATCTGCGTGTAGATCGCCCCCGAGGCGCCGGTCGAAACCTTCAGTGTGTGGCCGGTGGTTTTCTCCAACACGGCGGCGATGGCTTTGATGGGCTCGGCGAAGTTGGCGGCAACGGCGACCTGGGCTTCGGCGGCGTGGGTGGCGGTGTGGGCGAGTGCGGCGAAGAGCAGGACGGCGAGGGGGCGGAAGGGCAGGCGCATGGGTACCTCGGATCGGAGCGGGACACGACGGTGGAGATTCGCTATCCCAAAACGGAATAGCGAGTGTAGCCGGTGTAGTCGGTCTATCAACTACCATCGACAGACGCACCTAAATACCTTCCGAAAATTGGCCCTGCCCTTCCTTGCATGCACATTGGTGGCTTGCGCAAGCGATGTGGCCAATCGCTATTACTCGGCTGAAAAGTACCCGCCGAAGGAGCCCGACTCGGTCGTTGTCCTGTGGGCGCCGCCAACCAGAGCCTATCAAGTACTCGCTGATTTTCAGTCCCGTGGCGAAAGCCCGAAGGACATGCAAAAAAAAGCTGCTGCTATTGGGGCTGACGCCGTGATCGTGTCGCTACTTGGTGGCAACTACAGTCGAAGTGAGCAATGGGCGAGCGAAGACCGTTACTCGACGACCTACACTCGAATAGCCGCTACCGCCATCAAGTTTGATTAACTGAGGAACATAAATGAAACGACTGATCTCTCTGGCCTCCCTCTCATTTGCGCTTCTGATTGGAGCGTGTGCATCTGTTGATGTAACCAAGACAGGGAAAGGTGCATACGCGCCCACCGACCCGAACAGTGTTGAAATCCTCAAGACCCGTCCAACCCGCACCTATGAGGAGTTGGGTACTGTCACAGTTACCGGCTTTGACGCGACTGAATCTGCCAAGATGCACAACGCCATTCGCGCCAAGTCGGCTCCACTTGGTGCAACTGCAGTGATTCTTATGGAGGAAGGAATGATCCAAGTGCCATTCGGAATGAAGCGATGGGCGACTGGCGTTGCGATCCTCTACAAGTAGCCGTTCCATGAGGGTCAACTTCGTTTGAGTTGGCCCACTGCGGCAAGTCCGCGAAGTGACCTTGCCATCCCTCCACGCCGCCCTCTCCGAAGCCCTGGGCCACGCCACCAGCGACAAGCGCCTGGAGGTGTTGCGCCGCGTGGCCGAGACGGGCTCCATCTCGCAGGCTGCGCGCGATGCGGGCACCAGCCGCAAGGCGGCCTGGCAGGCGATGGACACGCTGAGCACCTGAGCGGTCAGACGCTGGTGGACCGCACGGTGGGTGGCGCGGGTCGGGCACCCCACCGCCAGCGCTGCGGCCACTGGCTAAATGGTTCGTCGAACCATCATCTCCTTGATCTTGCTGATGGCCCCTGCGGGCAGCAGGCCCTTGGGGCACACGTCCACGCAGTTCAGGATGGCGTAACAACGGAACAGGCGGTAGGGGTCGTTCAGGTTGTCCAGCCGCTCGGCGGTGGCCGTGTCGCGGCTGTCGACGAGAAAGCGGTAGGCCTGCAACAGGCCGGCCGGCCCGACGTATTTGTCCGGGTTCCACCAGAAGCTCGGGCACGCCGATGAGCAGCACGCACACAGGATGCATTCGTACAGCCCGTTGAGCTCTTCGCGCTGCTCGGTGGACTGCAGGCGCTCCCGCTCCGGGGCGGGCGCTTCGTTGATGAGGTAGGGCCTGATCGAGTGGTACTGCTTGAAGAACCCGGTCATGTCGACGATCAGGTCGCGGATCACCGGCAGGCCCGGCAAGGGTTTGAGCGTCACCACGCGCGGCAGGGACTTCATGTTGGTGATGCAGGCCAGGCCGTTCTTGCCGTTGATGTTCATGGCGTCGGAGCCGCAGATGCCTTCGCGGCAGGAGCGGCGAAACGACAGGCTCGGGTCCAGGGCCTTGAGTCGCATGAGCACGTCGAGCAGCATGCGATCGCCGGGGTGGACGTCGATCTCCAGCGTCTGCATGTACGGCTTGGTATCGAGGTCCGGGTCGTAGCGGTAGATCTTGAAGGTGTGCATGGGGGCTTTCAAAAAAAAGAAGGCTCATGACTTCACCAGCCGCTGCATCCAGTCGAGCAGCACGGTGGGCAACGAGGTTGGCGTCTGCAGCAAGGCGTGGTGCTGGGCACCAAACACGGCGGGCAGGTAGCTCGCGGCCTGCCGGTCCACGGCCAGGCAGAACGGCGAGATGCCCTGCAGCCGGGCTTCGGTCACGGCCTGGCGGGTGTCTTCGATGCCGTAGCGGCCTTCGTAGACATCGTTGTCGTTGGGTTTGCCGTCGGACAGGAGCAGCAGCAGCCGGTGCGTGGCGTCTTCGCGCATGAGCGTGGCGCTGGCGTGGCGCAGGGCGGCGCCGGTGCGCGTGTACTGATCGGGTTCGAGGGCCGCGATGCGCAGCGCCACGGCGGAGCTGTAGGGCTCGTCGAAGCGCTTGATGTCCCAGAGGCTCACCGAGGCGGGCCCGTTGCCCGAGAAGGCCTGCACCGCGAAGGGTTCGCCCATCGCCCCGAGGGCGATGCACACCAGCAGCAGGGCCTCGCGCTCGACGTCGATCACCCGGCGGTTGTTCGAGATCCAGCCGTCGGTGGAGCCGCTGACGTCGATGAGGATCAGGATGGCCATGTCGCGGCGCGTGCGCTGTTGCGAGCAATACAGGTCGTCGGCCATGGGCCAGCCGGCGCGCAGGTTGGCCAGGCCTTCCACGCAGGCTTCGAGGTCGATGTCGTCGCCGTCGGTCTGGCGGCGTCGCAGCATGCGTTGGGGGCGCAGGGCCGCGAAGCGCTGGCGGATGGCGCCGAGCAGCGCGCGGTGCGCGGCCAGGGTGTCGTCCACCCAGCGCTGTGCGCCGGCCGGTGCCTCACGCAGCCGCACCGTGGCGCCGGGGTGGCGGTAGGCCGCTGTCCGCCAGTCCCACTCGGGGTAGCAGAAGGTCTGCGGGGCGTCTGGCGCGGCGGCGCTGGTGTGTCGGGGGCGCACGGCCGGAGGGTCGTCGGAGAGCAGCACCTCCGGGGCCTGGCCCGGCGTCCAGACCAGCCGCGCCTGCGCCAGCTCCGAGACCAGGTCGGCGAACTCGTCGGCCCCCGCCGACTGGTCTCGATCGGTGGGCCGCTGCAAACCGAACGGGTCTTCGGCCTGTTCGTGCGGCGCGTCGGGCGGGATCATCCACGCGCCCGGCGTCTGGTCTTCTTCCTGCTCGGCGCCTTCGCGCACCTCGGGGCGGCGCGTGAGGCGCGCGCTGCGCGGCGCGCGGGTGGCGGCGTTGTCGGCCGCGTCATGGCCCGCCAGCGCCGAGCCCGTGGTTCCGCCGGGCGGGCGCAGATCGCCGGTCCAGCTGTCGCGGAACAGGGGCGATGGCCCCAGGCGCCCGGCGTTGGCGAGGTCGCGCGCCATGTCGACCGCCATGCGGTGAGCGGCGCGGCCCGAGCTGTCGGGCGGCGCGCCGAGGGGGGCGTGCGCGTTCGGCTGGTCGCAGGGCTGCGCCATCCAGGCGCGCGCCAAGGCCTCCAGCGGGCGGCGCGACGCGGGGAATTGCGCCAGCGGCGGGCGGGCCGCGAGCGCGCCGCTGCGCAGGTGGTTCAAGGACTTCGCCATGCCGGGCAACAGCCGCGCCAGCGCGGCGTCGGCCGCCACGGCCTCGATCAGCAGGTAGAGGTCGAGCACCAGCGGCGAGGCACCGGGACCCGGGCCGGTGGCGCTGCCCCGGCTCGCCCGCATGGCCTGCACCAGGGCCAGGGTGCGAAAGCGGTCCAGGGCCAGCGTGGCGTCCGCGAGGCCGGTGTCGGGTGGCAACCAGATGCACTCGCCATCGGTGGCGGGCAGCGCCGCGCGCGCGCGTGGGAAGGCTTCGCGCTGGAACGCCTGGGCGAGCAGGGTGGGGCGGGCCGGCGTTTGCGCCGTGCGCAAGCGGTAGGGGGTGCCGAACACCGCCTCGATCAGCAGGCCCAGCCGCGGCGCCACGTCCACCAGCAGGGTCATGGGTTTGGCGGGCGCGTTGGAGCGGTGCCGCCGCCACAGCGCCTGCGTGAAGACGGTGGCGTGCCGGGCCACGTCGGTGATCACGTCCTCGGCTTCGGCCATGGGGCGGTGCCTTGCTCAGACGAAGGTGGCGTCGACCAGATCGTGCATCGCGCCCACCAGCGCTTCGTCGTCCGACAGCGGCGACACCACCGCGCTGAGGCAGGCCTGCCGGATCGGGATGCCGCTGACCACCAGCGCGGCCGCCGCGATCAGCAGGCGGGTGCTCGGCACCTCGGCCAGGCCGCGGTCGCGCAGCGCGCGCAGCCGATGCCCGAGCGACACCAGCGCCATGGCCGTGGCGTGGTCGGCGCCGGCCTCGCTCTCGATGATCGCGGCCTCGCGCGGGGCCGGCGGAAAGTCGAAGTCCAGCGCCACGAAGCGCTGCCGCGTGCTGGGCTTGAGGTCTTTCAGCATGCGCTGGTAGCCCGGGTTGTAGGAGATGACCAGCTGGAAACCGGGCGCGGCCACCAGCGTTTCGCCCGTCTTGTCGATGGGCAGGATGCGGCGGTGGTCGGTCAGCGAATGCAACACCACCATGGTGTCCTGCCGCGCTTCGACCACCTCGTCGAGGTAGCAGATGGCGCCCTCGCGCACGGCGCGGGTGAGGGGGCCGTCCTGCCAGGCGGTGCCGTCGTGGCGGATCAGGAAACGGCCGATCAGGTCGCTGGCGCTCAGGTCGTCGTGGCACGAGATCGTGATCAGGGGGCGCTGCAGCTTCCAGGCCATGTGTTCGACAAACCTCGTCTTGCCGCAGCCGGTGGGGCCTTTGAGCATCACGGCCAGCCGCAGGGCGTGGCAGTGCTCGAAGACCGCCACTTCCGCGCCCGAGGGCAGGTAGTACGGCTCGCCGGCGGCCACGGGAACACTCACCGGGTGGACAGGACCGGCCCGGCGTTGGGAGCGGGGGGCGCGCTGGCGTCCGCCTCGACATCGAAGCGCGGTGCATGGCGGAAGAAGTCGTAGATGAACAGCCCGACGCCGATCGCGAACAGCGAGCCGGTGGCGATCAGCATCACGAAGTGCACCTGGATCTTCAGCTGCGCGTCGAGGTAGCCCATGCCCATGATGCGTTCCAGGTAGACCTGCGCGATGCCGGCGGTGGCGAACGACAGCGTCATGCCGAACATGCCGCCCAGCTGCATCCAGAACGCCCAGTAGCCGAGGCTGCTGCCCTGCTCGCTGCGCCCCGGCACCATGGCCGGCAGGGCGTAGGTGATCATCGCGAGCACGATCATGGCGTAGGCGCCGTAGAAGGCGGCGTGGCCGTGCATGGCGGTGATCAGCGTGCCGTGGGTCCACTTGTTGACGTCGGGGAAGGTGTGCGCCAGGCCCAGAAGACCGGCCCCGAACAGGGTGAACAGCGCGCTGCCGATGGTCCAGTGAAGGGCCAGCGTGTTGGGGTGCGAGAGGCCGGCGCGGCGCATGGCCGAATACGCGAACATCGCCATGCCCACCAGCGCGGCGGGCTCCAGCGCGCTGAAGACGCCACCGATGGGCAGCCAGTACGAGGGCACGCCCACCCAGTAGTAGTGGTGCGCCGTGCCCAGGATGCCGGCGATGAAAACCAGACCCACGATCACATAGAGCCACTTCTCCATCACCTCGCGGTCGGCGCCGGACAGGCGGATCAGCAGGTAGGCCAGGAAGCCGCCCTGGATCATCACCCACACGCCCTCGACCCAGAGGTGGATCGTCCACCAGCGGTAGTAGATGGAGACGGTGTAGTTTTCGTATTCCAGCAGCGCGGGCAGGTACAGCAGCGCCGCCAGGCCGAGGCCGAGCACCAGCACGCCCTCGGTGGTGGTGAAGCGTCTGGAGCGCCAGATCGTCATGCCGATGTTGTAGAGAAAGATCAACATGCAGATCACGATCACGATCTTGTGCGGCAGGGGCTGTTCCAGCAGCTTGTTGCCGGTGCCGTAGCGGAACAGGTAGCCCACCACGGCGGTCACGCCCATCAGGGTCCACAGGCCCAGCTGCACGTAGGCGAGCTTGACGCTGTAGAGCTCGGTGCGCGATTCGTCGGGCACCATCCAGTAGGTGGCGCCCATGAAGCCGGTCAGCACCCACACGATCAGCAGGTTGGTGTGGATCACCTTGGTCACGTCGAACGGCAGGATGTTCAGCAGCGGATCGGGTCCGAGGTACTTGGCGGCCGACAGCAGGCCAAACACCAGCTGCAGCCCGAACAGCACCATGGCCACGGCGAAATACCAGTAAGCGACGGATTGAGACCTGTAGCGCATGTCAAAACTCCTGCAGAAGTGGCGGCGGTGGACCGCGGCCTGTGTGGGCTGGACGGCTTCGAAGCCCGTTACTTGAAGGTCGACAGGTAGGCAGCGAGGTGCTCGACCTGCTCGGGTGTCAGGTCCTTGGCGTAGGTGTTGGGCATGAACGAGACCCCGTTGGCCGAGTACATGGCCCCCGCGACCAGGTGCGCGCTGGGCTGGGTGATCGATTCGCGGATGAAGCTCTCCAGGTCGGTGGCCGAGCCTTTGTAGTCGGGGGACGCGAGGGTCTGCTGTGTGCGTGTGGCGATGCCGGCCAGCGAGGGGCCGGCCATGTCGGCCCCGGGCGTGAGGGAGTGGCAGGCGGTGCAGGCAGGGGCGGCGCTCTGGAACACGCGCTCGCCCAGGGCCACCGGGTCTTGGCCGGACGCGCCCGCGGCGGCGGTCGGCTTTGCGGCGGCTGCGGGGCTGGCGGCGCTCCCTCCCGTGGCGCCCAGGCCGGTGACCATGATCGGCCGCGGTGGCCAGCCCTGGTTGTCCACCTGGCTCACCCACTCGAGAAACGCGATCAGGCCGTCGATGTCGGCATCGCTCAGGTTCTGCTGGGGCATCAGCCGGCGGTGACGCTGCTCGTCGTAGAACTTCGACGGGTCTTTCAGGAAGGCCCGCAGGTAGGGCGCACCGCGCTGCTGGGCGATCTTGGTGAGGTCGGGGGCGTAGTACGCCCCTTCACCGAAGATGGTGTGGCAGTTGATGCAGTTGTTCTTGTGCCAGACGTTCTTGCCCAGGGTGACCGCAGGCGTGATGTTCTGCGCGTTGGTCAGTTTCGGGAACTGGCGGTGGCTGTCGACGGTGAGGCCGAGAAAGATCAGCGTGGCGAGCAGCGTGGAGCCGATCGCGAAGTAGCGTGCCTGGCGTTTGTTCATGGGTCTGCTCCGGCGTCAGACGCTGATGCCCGTCCAGTAGATGACGCTGATGGCGCTCGCGTAGGCGATGCCTGTGGCCATCAAACCGAGCACGACATGGCTGAAGACCTTGAAACTTCGGTATGCGGTCATGGTGGGCACCTCGACGGTTGCGCCGCATTCCCTCAGGGTGAGGGAGGCCGGCAGACGAGGCATGTTGACCAGTCCATCCCTCCCCGTATGTGCGGTAGCGAACTTAGCCCCGGTCACTGGCCGGCCAGCGCGCCCGTGCCTGGAGCCGACATCGCATGAAACAATCCCGCCATGACCGCGCCACCCCTTCACGCCGCCCTCTCCGAAGCCCTGGGCCACGCCCCCAGCGACAAGCGCCTGGAAGTCCTGCGCCGCGTGGCCGAGACCGGCTCGATCTCGCAGGCCGCGCGCGATGCGGGCATCAGCTACAAGGCGGCCTGGCAGGCGATCGACACGCTGAGCAACCTGAGCGGGCAGACGCTGGTGGACCGCACGGTGGGCGGCTCGGGCGGTGGCGGTGCGCGCATCACGCCACAAGGGCTGCAACTGCTTTCTCTCGCGGACGAGCTGGCGCAGGCGCGTGAGGCGGTGCTGGCGCGTTTTGCCGGCGGGTCTTCGGGTCTGCGCTTTGGTCTGGGTTTGCGCACCAGCATGCGCAACCAGCTGCCTTGCCGGGTCGAGGCGGTGGAGCCGCTGGGGCCGGGCGATCCCACGGTGCTGGTGCGGCTGCGCACGCCGGGGCAGGCGCTGCTCACGTCCAGTGTGACCCGCGAGAGCGCCGATCTGCTGGGCCTGCGCGCGGGGCTGGAGGTCCTGGTGCTGTGCAAGGCCACGGCGGTGCGGGTCGGACGGGATGCGGTGGACGAAGCGCCGGGCCAGTGTGTGCTGCCCGGTCGCATTCAGCGGCTGGCGCGCGGGCAGGGACGCGACGAGGTGGTGCTCGCGCTGGACGGGGGCGGTCAGTGGGTGGGCTTTGCCGATCACCCGTTTGCGGCGCGCAAGGGGCAGCTGGCCTGGGCGTCGATGGGCGTCTCGGCGCTGGTGATCGGTTTGGCGGGGTAGCGGGCTGCCCACATGGGCACCCTCGGGCATATGAACAGGTGTGCCGTACCAGGCTGGCGCAGTGCGCTGTTGCATGGGCCTGAATGGCGCAACCTTTCAAAGTGTGTTGTCAAAAAAGAGAGCACTTGTCTCAGTTTGAGTCGCTTTCTGCGCGTGGCACGGTTGTTGAGGACAGGTGAAGCAGCCGATTCGGCTTTCTTCATTTCCACCCTCAGAGGACGACACACATGCAATACGCAGCTCCCGGCACCCCCGGCGCCAAGATCGCCTACAAATCGCAATACAACAACTTCATCGGCGGCAAGTGGGTTGCCCCGGTCAAGGGCCAGTACTTTGATGTGATCTCGCCGGTGAACGGCCAGGTCTACACGCAGGCCGCCCGCTCCACCGCCGAAGACATCGACCTCGCGCTGGACGCGGCCCACGCCGCAGCCGACGCCTGGGGCAAGACCTCGGCCACCGAGCGCTCCAACATCCTGCTGAAGATCGCCGACCGCCTGGAAGCCAACCTCGAGTTGCTGGCCTACGCCGAGACGGTGGACAACGGCAAGCCGATCCGCGAAACGCTGAACGCCGACATCCCTCTGGCCATCGACCACTTCCGCTACTTCGCCGGCTGCGTGCGCGCCGAAGAAGGCAACATGAGCGAGATCGACGGTGACACCGTGGCCTACCACTTCCAGGAACCCCTGGGCGTCGTCGGCCAGATCATTCCCTGGAACTTCCCGATCCTGATGGCCGCCTGGAAGATCCCGCCGGCACTCGGCGCTGGCAACTGCATCGTGATGAAGCCGGCTGAGTCCACCCCCATCAGCCTGTTGATCCTGATCGAGCTGATCGCCGACCTGCTGCCCCCGGGCGTGCTCAACATCGTCAACGGTTTCGGCCGCGAAGCCGGCATGCCGCTGGCGACTTCCAAGCGCATCGCCAAGATCGCGTTCACCGGCTCCACCACCACGGGCCGTGTGATTGCCCAGGCCGCCGCCAACAACCTGATCCCCGCCACGCTGGAACTGGGCGGCAAGTCGCCCAACATCTTCTTTGCCGACATCATGGACAAAGACGATGCCTTCCTCGACAAGGCGATCGAAGGCCTGGTGCTGTTCGCGTTCAACCAGGGTGAGGTCTGCACCTGCCCGAGCCGCGCGCTGATCCAGGAAAGCATCTACGACAAGTTCATGGAGCGCGTGTTGAAGCGCGTGGCCGCCATCAAGATGGGCAGCCCGCTGGACACCGACACCATGATGGGCGCGCAGGCTTCCAAAGAGCAGCTGACCAAGATCCTGAGCTACCTGGAGCTGGGCAAGGCCGAAGGCGCCGAGGTGCTGATCGGTGGCGAGCAGGCCAAGATCGGTGGTGATCTGGACGGCGGCTACTACGTGCAGCCCACGCTGTTCAAGGGCCACAACAAGATGCGCATCTTCCAGGAAGAAATCTTCGGCCCGGTGCTGGCCGTGACCACTTTCAAGGACGAAGCCGAAGCCCTGGCGATTGCCAACGACACGCTGTACGGCCTGGGTGCCGGCGTGTGGTGCCGCAACGGCAACCTGGCCTACCGCATGGGCCGCGCCATCAAGGCTGGCCGTGTGTGGACCAACTGCTACCACGCCTACCCCGCACACGCTGCGTTCGGCGGCTACAAGGAATCGGGCCTGGGCCGCGAAAACCACAAGGCGATGTTGGGCCACTACCAGCAGACCAAAAACCTGCTGGTCAGCTACAGCGAGAACAAGCTGGGCTTCTTCTGATCCGCCCGGATTGAGGTGAGGTTCAAGGGGAGCTGGCAACGGCTCCCCTTTTCGCTTTCAGAACAAGGAGACAGTCATGGTTGAAAAAGTCATTGCCACCCCGGCGGCGGTCGAGCTGATTCAGTTGCTCAAGAGCAAGCACGGCCCCGAGCTGATGTTTCACCAGAGTGGCGGCTGCTGCGACGGCAGCGCGGCCAACTGCTACCTGCCCGGCGAGATCACGATGGGCGCGGGCGACGTGTGGCTGGGCGAGATCGGGGGCTGCGGTTTCTACATCGGCAAGGCGCAGTACGCGCTATGGCGCCACACCCAGCTCATCATCGACGTGATCGATGGACAAGGGGGCACCTTCTCGATCGAAGGGCCGGAGGGCAAAGCGTTTCTCACGCGCTCGCGCGTGTTCACCGAGGTCGAGATGGCCGAGCTGGAGGCGCAGGAGCGGGCTGCCGGCGTGGCACCACACCGCTGATGGCACAGCGGGTGTTCCATTTCCGAACACCTTCACCCCCGGACAGCGTGGCACGGAACTTGTAGCCAGAATCGGCTGGAACAACCGCCACCGACCCGGGGCTCATGCACACGCCGGGCGATTTTGTTGGAGACACGACATGAACCCACGCCCCTGCTTTGCCCTTCGCCGCCTGAACGCCGCGCTGCTGATCGCCCTGACCAGCGCCAGCGCGGCCCACGCCCAGACCACCCTGCAGGAGGTCGTGGTCACCGCCAACCGGCAGGAACAGAAGAGCTTCGACGCGCCCGCGTCCATCCAGGCCGTGGGGCAGGACGTGATCGAGGCGGCGGGGCCGCGCGTGAACCTGTCCGAGGCCATGAACCGCATCCCCGGCATCACGGTGCTCAACCGCCAGAACTACGCGCAGGACCTGCAGCTGTCGATCCGTGGCTCGGGTTCGCGTTCGCCGTTTGGCATCCGCGGCGCGCGCCTGATCGTCGACGGCATCCCCGCCACCATGCCCGATGGCCAGGGCCAGGCTTCGACCATCAGCCTGCCCTCGGCGCAGCGCATCGAGGTGCTGCGCGGCCCGCTGGCCCAGCTCTACGGCAACTCGGCCGGGGGCGTGCTGCAGGTGTTCACCGCCGACGGACCCAAGACCCCCGAGGTGCGCTTCAGCGTGGACGCGGGTTCCGACAACCTGCGGCGCTACGGCCTGCAGGCGGCGGGGCAGAGCGGTTCGCTGAACTACGTGATCGACCACAGCGACTTCTCCACCGACGGCTGGCGCACCAACGGCGCGGCCAAGCGCCAACACACCAACGCCAAGCTGCGTTGGGCGGCCAGCGAACAGACGAAATTCACCCTGGTGGCCAACGCCTTCGACCAGCCCGAATCGGGCGACCCGCTGGGCCTGACGCGCGAGCAGTTCCAGGCCAACCCGCGCCAGGCGGTGGCGAACTCGACCCTGTACCACGCGGGCAAGGACGTGTCGCAGAACCAGGTCGGCCTGGTGGCCGAACACAAGATCGACGCCCGGAGCGACATCACGGCACGGGTCTACGCGGGCGAACGCGATCTGGACAATCGGCTCTCGATTCCGCTGGTGGCGCAGACCTCGCCCACGGCGGCGGGCGGCGTGGTGCAGCTGGACCGCAGCTACAGCGGCACCGGCCTGCGCTACGCACGCCGCATCGCGGCCGGTGAAGGCGAGGTTCGCCTGAGTGCGGGGCTCGATGTGGAGCGCATGAGCGAGCGCCGCCGTGGCTTCATCAACAACCTGGGCGAGCAGGGCGAGCTCAAACGCGACGAAGACGACAGCGTCGACAGCACGGGCGTCTACACCCAGGCCGACTGGGCGATCAACGAAGGCTGGAGCGCGGTGGCCGGCCTGCGCGCCAACCGGGTGAACTTCCGGGTGAAGGATTTCTTCGTGCGCCCCGGCAACCCCGACGACAGCGGCCGCACGCGCTTCAACGCCACCAACCCCGTGATCGGTCTCACGCGCCACCTGAGCCCCGACACCAACGTCTACGCCAACATCGGCAAGGGCTTCGAGACACCGACGCTGACCGAGATCGCCTACACCGCCGACGGCAGCGGCCCCAACCTCCACCTCAAGTCCGCGCGCAGCACGCACGTGGAGCTGGGCCTGAAGACCAAGCTGGGCGAAGGCCAGCGGCTGGACGCGGCCCTGTTCCACATCGGCACCACCGACGAGATCGTGGTCGCGTCCAGCAGCGGCGGGCGCACGGTCTACACCAACGCCGGCAAGACCAGTCGCTCGGGCATCGAGCTGGCCCACAGCGCGCAGTGGAGCCCCGAGTGGCGCACGCATCTGGCGTTCTCCACACTGAACGCGCGCTTCGACCAGGCCTTCACCAGCGGCAGCGGCGCCACCGTGGCCAAGGGCAACCGCATCCCCGGCACGATGAACCGCACGCTGTTCGGCGAACTGGCCTGGCAGCCGCGCGCCTGGCCCGGCTTCACCGCCGCGCTGGAGGCGGTGCACCGCGGATCGATGGTGGTCGACGATGTGAACAGCGACCGCACCGACGCGGCCACCCTGTTCAACCTGCGGCTGGGCTGGGAGCAGAAGCTGGGCGCGTGGAAGCTCAAGGAGTACCTGCGCGTGGACAACCTGGCCGACAAGGCCACCATCGGCTCGGTGATTGCCAACGACGGCAACCGGCGCTTCTTCGAGCCGGCACCAGGTCGGCAGTGGGGCGTTGGTGTGACGGTCGGCTACGCTTTTTAAGCCGGTCAGGGACGCAGAGCCTGAGAAGCATTTGACCGCATGGGCGCATGCTGGTCGAGCTGCAGAAGCCTTGCCCGAGCAGGCCCGGGAAGAGGTCTGGCAGGCAAAAAAACGATGTGATAGCCTGCACGGCAAAGAGCCGCCAAGGCTTGACCAGCGGCCGGAACATGCTGTCCAACACCAACCACGCCATCCTGCAGAGCATCATCGACAACCTGCCGAGCGGGGTCACGATGTTCGATGCAGACCAGCGTCTGGTGGCCTACAACCAGCAGGTGCGCACGCTGCTGGATTTTCCGGACGAGCTGTTCGCCCACGGCATGCCCACGTTGCACGACTTTGCCCTGTTCAACGCCAGACGCGGTGAGTATGGTCCGGGCGACCCGGAGAAACAGGCCCGCGCGGTGTGTGATCGAGCCCACAAGCAGCAGGCCCACGTGTTCGAGCGCCAGCGACCCGATGGCACGGTGCTCGAGATTCGCGGCACCCCCCTGCCCACCGGCGGGTTCGTTTCGATCTACACCGATGTCACAGAACGCAAGCGCACCGAGCGGGAGGCCCGCCGGCTGGCGGTCTATCTGGACGCCGTGATCAATGCGCTGCCGCAAGGGGTGACCGTGATCGACGAGCACCTGGTGATCCGGCTGTGGAACCGCAGCTTCGAGCAACTGCTTGATCTGCCCGAGGGACTGATGAAACCTGGTGTGACCTTCGAGGATGTGGCCCGCAGCAATGCCCTGCGTGGCGAGTATGGTGATGTGGACGTCGAAGCCAAGGTGTCCGAGGCGACCGCCCTGGCCCGCCAGTTTTTGCCGCACCGCCTGATCCGGCAGCGACCGAATGGGCGCACGCTGGAGATCGAGGGCAGCGCGCTGAGCATCGACGGGCAGATCCGCGGGTTCGTGACCACCTACACCGACATCACCGAACTGCGCGACACCCAGGGTGCCCTGGAGCGGCTGAACACGGAGCTGGACCAACGGGTGACCCAACGCACGCGCGCCCTGCAGGACCTCAACAAGGAGCTGGAGTCCTTCACCTATTCGGTGTCGCACGACCTGCGCACGCCGCTGCGCAGCATTCAGGGTTTCTCGACGCTGTTGCTGGAGACCGAGGCCGACAAGCTCAGCGAGCAGGGCCGCACGTCGCTGCAACGCATCCAGTCCAACGCGGGTCGGATGGGCTCGCTGATCACCGACCTGCTGTCCATGGCCCAGCACAGCCGCAAGGACCTGGACCTGCAGCGGGTCGACCTGAGCGAGGTGGCACAGGTTGTGGCCGCCGAGCTGCAGCGGGGCGACCCGGGCCGCCGGGCCGACTGGCGCATCGAGCCAGGGCTGTGGGTCCAGGCCGACCTCGGGCTGGTGCTGCTGGTGTTGCAGAACCTCCTGGGCAACGCCTGGAAGTACAGCGCGCAAAGGGACGTGGCGGTGATCGAACTGAGCCGCAGCGGCGGGACCGACGGCATGTGCTGGTTCGAGCTGCGAGACAACGGCGCCGGCTTCGACATGCAATACGCCGACCAGCTGTTCCAGCCCTTCAAGCGGCTGCACCGCCCGAACGAGTTTGAGGGCACGGGCATTGGCCTGGCCATCGTGCAGCGCATCCTGCATCGGCACGGCGGCTCCGTCACCGGTCAGGCCGAGGTCGGCCAGGGTGCCCTCTTCAGGTTCTGCCTGCCCTGCGCGCAGGCCGAGCTGCCCCAAGGACTCTGAGAGGCTGAGAGGACATCGACCCGGCCCGGGACTCAGAGCCCCGGCTTTTGCAACGCCTTCAATACCTCGGTCTGGAAGTCCGGGCCTTCGGCTGCGGCCATGAAGGCGTCGATGTTGCCATCGAAGCGCACCGTGCCCTGGTGCAGCAGCATCAGGCGGTCGGCGGTCTTCACCTCTTCGATCAGGTGCGTCGCCCAGAGCACGGCCATGCCGCGCTCTTTGCACAGGCCACGCACGGTGTCGAGCAGTTGCTGGCGCGAGGCCGGGTCCAGGCCCACGGTGGCTTCGTCCATCAGCAACACGCGTGGCTCGTGCAGCAGCGCGCGCACCAGTTCCACCTTGCGCCGCGTGCCGCCCGAGAGGCTGCGCACCACCGCCTTCGCCTGATCGGCCAGGCCCATGCGGGCGAGGCCCGCTTCGATGCGCTGCCTCGCCACCGAGCGCGGCAGGCCGTGCAGGTCGGTGTGGAACAGCAGGTTGGCCATCACCGGCAGGTCCATGTCGAGCGCGGTCTGCTGGAACACCACGCCCAGCGACGCCAGCGCGCGGCTGGGGTGGCGCTGCATGTCGTGTCCCATCACCACGATGCGGCCCTGGTCGGGGCTGAAGAGGCCGGTGAGCAGTTGCAGCAGGGTCGATTTGCCCGCGCCGTTGGGGCCGAGCAGGGCGACCATCTCGCCGCCTTTCAGGCTCACGCTCACGCCCTTGAGCGCGGGCTTGCTGCCGTAACTTTTGTGCAGGTTGTCCGCGTGCAGCGGCAGGGTGTCGGTCATGCGGGTGTCTGGGGTGGGGCGCCGTTCAGGCCGGCTTGGCGAGCAGGTTCATGCGCGCGAGCAGCTTCTTCTCGCGCTCCACCGTGGCCAGCACGGCCTGGCGGTAGTCGCGGGTGTTGAGGTAGTCCAGCGACTGATCGTACTTGGCGAGCGCGCTGGTGTGGCGCTCGCTGACCATGGCCCTGTGGAACACGTCGTGCAGCTTCTGGATCACGGCCGCCGGCGTGCCCGCAGGTGCGGCCAGGCCCCAGGGCGAGGTGTAGACCGCCTGCGGGTAACCGAGCTCGCGCATCGTGGGCGCGTCGGGCCAGCGCGGGTTGCGCGTGGCGTTGAAGGTGGCCAGCAGCCGTATCTGCCCCCGATCCACCCAGGGTGCGAAGCCGGTGGAATTGACGCCGGCCATGATCTGCGCGCCAGCGATCGCGAGCATCTGGTCGGCCGTGCCCTTGTAGGGCACGTGCACGTAGCTCACGTTGTGCTGCAGCAGGATGTCTTCCATCGCCAGGTGCGCGGTGGTGCCGATGCCGGTGGAGCCGAGGATGAGTTCACCCGGGTGCCTGATCGCCCAGTCGATCAGCTCGGCGGCGCTCTTGAACGGGCTGCTGGTGGGCACCAGCAGGCCGAAGCTCACCCCCGAGACCTGCACGATGGGCGCGAGGTCGGCCACCGGGTCCCAGGGCACGTGGTTCATCAGCGCGTGGCGGTACACGGTGATGGGCACCTGGCCGATGGTGTGGCCGTCGGGCTCGGCCGCCTTCAAGGCCGGCGCCACCAGCGTGCCGGCCGCGCCGGGCTTGTTGACCACCACGATGGGCTGGCCGAGCAGCGGCTCGGCCTCTTCGCAGAGGATGCGCAGGGTCAGGTCGGTCTGCCCGCCGGCGGGCCAGGGCACGATGAGCTGCACCGGCTTGCTGGGCCAGGCCACCGGCGTGTTTTGCGCCAAGGCCTGCAGCGGCAACAGGCCGCCGAGGCCCCAGGCCAGCAGCTCGCGGCGGCGCGGTGCAAGAGGTGTCTGAGGCGGGGGAGAGTCGGTGTGGTGGTTCATCGCGGGACAGGCAAAGAGCTCCGGGTTCAGAGGCACATGGCACGGTCAAAGGCAAGTTCTGTTCCCGTTTGGCTGGCATCATTTTTGCGGCAATCGGCTGCGCCGCAGAGGTGTCGCAACACAGCACAGGGTTTGTCCCTAGGCCGTGCGCGCCCCGGCCAGCGGTTCAATCACCTCAGTCCATACCAAGGAGACAGACACATGGCTTTTTCATCGCGCCCTTCTTCGTTCAACCCTCTGCGCTCGGCCCTGCTGGCCGCCGGCCTGTGCACCGCCCTCACCGCAGCCCACGCCCAGGGCGCGGGCAAGGTGTATGTGTCGAGCGAGAAGGACAACCAGATCCACGTGTTCAACGCGAGCGGCGAGCGCCAGGGCGCCATCGACGTGTGCAAGCGGCCGCGCGACATGTCGTTCAGCGCCGACGGCCAGCAGATCATGGTGATCTGCGGCGACAGCAACGCCATGGGGCTGGTGAATGTGGCCACCGGCAAACTGACTGGCACTGTTCCATTGGGGGACAGTCCCGAGATGTTCGACCTGAGTCCGGATGGCAAAACCGCCTATGTGTCGATCGAGGACGAGAACGTGATGGCGGCCTACGACATCGCGACGAAGAAGCCGGTGTTCGAGGTGAAGACCGGTGGCGAACCCGAAGGCGTGCTGGTCACGCCGGACGGCAAGACGGCCTACGTCACCTCCGAGGTGGCCAACGTGGTCCACGTGATCGACCTCGGCACGAAGAAGGTGACGAAGAACATCAAGGTCGGCAAGCGACCGCGCCGCTTTGTGATGTCGCCCGACGGCAGCGAACTCTGGGTCACCAACGAACTCGACGCCACCGTCAGCGTGGTGGACACCAAGACGCACACCGAAAAGCAGAAGATCAAGTTCGAGGTCAAGGGCATGCGCCAGGCCGACATCACGCCCGTGGGCATGACCCTCAGCCCGGATGGCAAGAGCATGTGGGTCGGGCTGGGCAAGGCCAACCACGTGGCCGAGGTCGATGTCGCCACCAAGGCGGTGAAGACCCAGGTGCTGGTGGGCAAGCGCGCCTGGGGCATGGGCTTCCACCCCGATGGCAAGACGCTGTATGTGGCCAACGGTCTGTCGGACGACATGACGCTGGTGGACACGGCGAGTGGCAAGGCGCTGAAGACGGTGCCGGCCGGGCGCGTGCCTCACTCGATTTTGGTGAGTAAATGACCCACCCCCGTCGCTTGTTCGCTTCGCGTAACCGCTCCTCCCCTCAAGGGGCAATGCCTGCGGCCCGTCCTGAGCTTGTCGAAGGGCAGTTCCGCGGCATTCTGGTTTGGGGTGCCCTGCGCGCCTGCGGGTTGGCGTTGTTTGGCTTGGCTGGTTTGTTCTCCCTGCCTGCTTTCGCGGCGACCAAGGTCACCATCGCCGTGGTGTCGCTGGACGGTGATCCGCGTTACGCGCCGCGCCGCATGGAGAAGGCCTACCCCGGTCACCCGACGGGTCGCGCCATCGACGGCGTGAAGCTGGCGGCGGAAGATTCGGCGTTCGAGCTGGACGCAGCGGGGCTGGAGCTGGTGGTGAAGGACGTGGTCTTGCCCAACGCGGCCGCGTTGCCCAAGGCGCTGGCCGAGCTGAAGGCCGCCAAGGTGCAGCACGTGGTGGCCGACCTGCCGTTGCCCGAGTTGCGCGCCCTGGTGCAGGCCGCGCCCACGGCGCTGGGTGGCGCCATCGTGTTCAACACCGCGCTGGACGACGACAGCCTGCGCGGGGTGCAGTGCGCCGCGCACCTGCTGCACACGGCGCCCAGCCGCGCCATGCTGAGCGACACGCTGGCGCAGTACCTGGCCGCGCGCAACTGGCGCAAGGCGCTGCTGCTGCAGGGCCCCTTGCCGGCCGACGTGCCGATGACCGAGGCCTTCAACCGCTCGGCCAAACGCTTTGGCATCAAGGTCGTGGCGCAGAAGCCGTTCAAGCTCACCGGCGATCCGCGCGAACGCGACCTCGGCAACACGCGCCTGCTCACCGGCGACCGCGAACACGAGGTGGTGGCGGTGATGGACAGCGACGGCGAGTTCGCGCGCCTGCTGCCCTACGCCACGCAATGGCCGCGCCCGGTGGTGGGCGCCAACGGCCTGGTGGCCACGGCCTGGCACCCGCAGTGGGAGCGCTACGGCGGCCCGCAACTCACGCGCCGCTTTGTCAAGCTCGCGCAGCGGCCCATGCAGGGCCCCGACTGGGCGGCCTGGGCCGCGGGCCGCGCGGTGGCCACGGTGCTCGCCGAGAACCCGAAGGCGCCGGTGGCTCAGCAGCTCAAGGCGCTGCGCGGCGGCAGCACCACGCTTGACGGTTTCAAGGGCCGCAACCTCTCGTTCCGTGCCTGGGACGGTCAACTGCGCCAGCCGCTGTTCCTGAGCCACGTGGACGGTGTGGTCGGCACCGCGCCACTCGACGGCGTGTTGCATCCCAAGGAAGTGCTCGACACGCTGGGTGTCGATGAACAGGAGAGCGCATGCAAAGCGCGGCCGTGAATCCCGCCGTGGCGCCCTCGCTGCCCCTGCACCTGCTGCGTGCGCTGCGCGCGGTGGTGGGTCGCGAGTTGAACCGCTTCTTGCGCCAGCCCACGCGCCTGGGCTCGGCGCTGGTGCGGCCGCTGCTGTGGTTCGTGGTGTTTTCGGCCGGCTTCAACAACGTGTTCGGCGTCGCCATCGTGCCGCCCTACGAGACCTACATCGAATACAAGGCCTACATGGTGCCCGGCCTGCTCGGCATGGTCGCCCTGTTCAACGGCATGCAGAGCTCGCTCTCGATGGTCTACGACCGCGAGATGGGCGTGATGCGCCTGCTGCTCACCGCGCCGCTGGCGCGCGGCTGGCTGCTGGCCTTCAAGCTGCTCGCGGGCACCTGCCTCTCGGTGCTGCAGATGGGGGTGTTCCTCGCGATCGCCTGGGCCTTTGGGGTGGAGGTGCCGCTGGCCCACCTGCCGGGCCTGCTGGTCGCCATGGCCTGTGGCGCCACCATGCTCGCCGCGTTGGGGCTGATGCTCTCGGTGTACGTGAAGCAGCTGGAGAACTTTGCCGGCACGATGAACTTCGTGATCTTCCCCATGTTCTTCATCAGCCCCGCGCTGTACCCGCTGTGGAAGCTCGAAGAATCGGGCGCGTGGTGGCTGCTGAAACTCGCCGAGTGGAACCCCTTCACCCACGCGGTCGAGGCGATGCGCTATGCGCTGGTGGGGCAGTTCACGGCGCTGTCGTGGGCAGTGGTGGTGGGCTGCGGTGTGGTGTTTTTTGTGGCGGCGCTCTGGGGGTACGACCCGCAAAGAGGCTGGGTCAAGAGCAAGGGAGGTGGCGGATGAGCCCGTTCATTCAACGCCGCCATCTGGTGGGCAGCGGCTTGATGGCTGCACTGCTGCCCGCTGCGCTGCGCGCGCAAGACGACCAGACCGGCGGCGATCCGCTCGGCTCCATGCAGTATCCCAGCCTTCGTGAGCAGACCATCGGCCAGGCCACGGCGAAGTTCTCCGACGCGGTGGTGATCAAAGGCCCGGCCTTTGCCGACGATGCGATGAACGTGCCGCTGCTGGTGGACGCGCGCGCGCTCGACAAGGTGGGCGGCGGTGTCGCGCGCATCCGCGTGGCGGTGGACCGCAACCCGGTGCGCCAGGTGCTGGACTTCGAACCCCTGCGTGCGCTGCCCATGCTGGCCTTTCGCATCCGAATGGAGCAGGCCTCGCCGGTCCGTGCGTTCGTGCAGACCCAAGACGGCCAGTGGCATGTGGGCAGCACCTGGGTGCAGGCGGCGGGCGGCGGCTGCACGGTGCCCGGCCTCACGCGCGCCGACGGTTCCTGGAGCAAGACCCTGGGCCAGGTGCAGGCGCGCTTCTTCAACAACGTGCTCGAAGGCAGCCGGCGCCTGCGCGTGCGCGTGATGCACCCCATGGACACCGGCCTGGTCGCGGGCATTCCGGCCTTCTACATCGAAGACCTGCAACTGGTGGACGGCGCTGGCCAGGCATGGTGGAAGCTGTCGCTGCACGAGCCGGTGTCGGAGAACCCGATCATCACCTTCGAGCTGCCGCCGCAGGCGGTTCCGGGCCTCCGGGTCGTCGGTCGCGACAACAATGGCAACCGCATCGACGCGGAGGTGGGCGCGTGAAGCGGCTGCTGTGTTGCATTGCGTTTGCGCTCGCAAGCGCCTCGCAGGCGCAGACCATCGCTGTGCCACCGATGGCCGCCAAGCCAGACGCGGCCACCTTCAACTACGACCTGAAGCCGCGCCAGATCGCCGACGGCACCTGGGTCATCGAAGGCGCGGTGCAGGACTTCAGCCGCGCCAACGGCTGCAACATCATCAACACCGCCTTCATTGCCACCGGCGCGGGCGTGGTCGTCATCAACACCGGGCCGTCGCGCGGGTATGGCGAGCAGCAGCGCCGCGCCATCGAGCGCATCACGCGCGAACCGGTGCAACGCGTGCTGGAACTCAACCTGCACCCCGACTACTTCTTCGGCAACCAGGCCTGGGCCGACCGGCCCACGCAGGCGCTGGCCGGCAGCATCGCCGGCATGCAGGCCGAAGGCACGGCCTACGCCGACAACCTCTACCGACTCTGCGGCGACTGGATGCGTGGCACCGAGTCCACGCCCGCGCGCGAGGCCGTCTTGCCGCAGACCCTGCAGGTCGGCATCCACAAGCTGGAACTGATGCGCCTGCACGGCCACACCGCCGACGATCTGGTGGTGCTTGACCGCCACACCGGCGTGCTGTTCGCGGGCGGGCTGGTGTTTGCCGAGCGCGTGCCGACCACGCCGCACGCCGACTTCGCGGCCTGGCTGGCCAGCCTGGATGCGCTGGAGCGGCTCATCACCAGTGGCCAGGTGAAGACCGTGGTGCCCAGCCACGGCCCGGTGCACAGCGGGCTGGCCGGCGTGCAGCAGACGCGCGACTGGCTGCAGTGGCTGACCACGCTCATGCAGTCCAGCGCCGAGCGCGGGCTCGATCTGGGCGAGGTGCTGCGCACGCCCGTGCCCGAGCGCTTCGCGCGCTGGGCCGCGCAACCCGCCGAGCTGCACCGCTCGCTCACGCAGTGGTACCCGCGCTACGAGCAGCGCGTGCTGGCTGCGCCAGCGAAGTGACCCATTTTTGAACAGTGTCACAAGGGTGTCTCGCTGAGCGGGGCGGCTTTGGCGCAGTTGGGCCCCGGTGCTCCGTTTGGAGGGTCGATCTTCTCGGTGAAAACCCTAGGGAATCGGCTGGCACAGAAGTTGCCATTTCCTGGTGGCGTGCATGTTCAAGACCGGAGGGCCGGAGCCAGAAAAAGAGCGGTCGGACAGCACCAACCACCGGAAAGCCATCAACCTCACGAACGAGCAGGAGACCCACAGTGAAACGCACCCTATTGAGCCTTTTGGTCATGGCCGCCACGGCCCACGTTGGCGCCCAGGGCGTCACCGACGCGATGATCGCCAACGACGCCGCCACGCCCGACAACGTCCTGAGCTGGGGCCTGGGCACCCAGGGCCAGCGTCACTCGCCGCTGACAGGCGTCAACGCCAAGAACATCAGCAAGCTGGTCCCCGTGTGGTCCATGTCGTTCGGTGGCGAGAAGCAGCGCGGCCAAGAGTCGCAGCCGCTGGTGAACAAGGGCAAGATGTTCGTCACCGCGTCCTACTCGCGCATCTTTGCGCTGGACTCCAAGACCGGCAAGAAGCTCTGGAAGTACGAGCACCGCCTGCCCGAGGGCATCATGCCCTGCTGCGACGTGATCAACCGCGGCGCCGCGCTGTACGACAACCTCGTCATCTTCGGCACGCTGGACGCCCAGCTCGTGGCCCTCGACCAGGACACCGGCAAGGTGGTGTGGCGCGAGAAGATCGACGACTACTCTGCCGGCTACAGCTACACCGCCGCCCCGCTGATCGCCGAAGGCCTGCTCATGACCGGCGTGTCCGGCGGTGAGTTCGGCGTGGTCGGCCGCGTGGAAGCGCGCGACCCCAAGACCGGCAAGATGGTCTGGACGCGTCCCGTGGTCGAAGGCCACATGGGCTACAAGGACGGCAAGGAAAACGGCATCACCGGCACCACCAACGCCACCTGGCCCGGGGACACCTGGAAAACCGGTGGCGCCGCCACCTGGCTGGGCGGCAGCTACGACGCCAAGACCGGCCTGGCCTATTTCGGCACCGGCAACCCCGGCCCCTGGAACAGCCATGTGCGCAAGGGCGACAACCTGTATTCCACCTCCACCGTCGCCATCGACGTGAAGACCGGCCAGATCAAGTGGCACTACCAGTCGACCCCGAACGACGGCTGGGACTACGACGGTGTGAACGAGTTCATCACCTTCGACATGGACGGCAAGCGCGTCGGCGCGAAGGCCGACCGCAACGGTTTCTTCTATGTGAACGACGCCGAAACCGGCAAGCTGCTGAACGCCTTCCCCTTCGTGAAGAAGGTGACCTGGGCCACCGGCATCGACCTGAAGACCGGCCGTCCGAACTTCGACCCGGCCAACCGCCCTGGCGACCCGACGGCCGCGGGTGGCGACGGCGCCAAAGGCAAGTCGGTGTTCTCGGCGCCCGGCTTCCTGGGCGGCAAGAACCAGATGCCCATGGCCTACAGCCCCAAGACCGGCCTGTTCTACGTGCCCACCAACGAATGGGGCATGGAGATCTGGAACGAACCCATCACCTACAAGAAGGGCGCCGCCTACCTGGGCGCGGGTTTCACCATCAAGCCGCTGTTCGACGACCACATCGGTTCGCTGCGCGCCATCAACCCCAAGACCGGCAAGGTCGAGTGGGAAGTCAAGAACGAGGCTCCGCTCTGGGGTGGCGTGCTGACGGCCGGCGACCTGGTGTTCTGGGGCACGCCTGAGGGCTACCTCAAGGCCGCCGACGCCAAGACCGGCAAGGTGGTGTGGCAGTTCCAGACCGGCTCCGGCGTGGTGGCCCCTCCCATCACCTGGACCGAAGGTGGCGAGCAGTACGTCTCGGTCGTGTCCGGCTGGGGTGGCGCGGTGCCGCTGTGGGGCGGTGAAGTGGCCAAGAAGGTCAACTTCCTGGAGCAGGGCGGCTCGGTCTGGACCTTCAAGATCGCTAAATAGGCTCCCCCCTGCGCCGCTGCGCGACTTCCCCCTTAGGGGGACCACACCTTGGACCGGCGGAGCCGGCTCCTTGGTGTGTGCTGGGTGGGACTCTTGGCATCCTCTGCCGCGTCTGAGTTCCACCCTTTTTGTTTTCTCTGTTTACTGATTTGTGAGTTGTGATCATGCGTACCCTTCTTCTCCTCACCTCCGGCCTCCTGCTCGCTTCGGGCGCTGCGCACGCGGTCGACGAGGCGGCCGCCATCGAGCTGGCCAAGAACAACGGTTGCCTGTCGTGCCATTCGGCCAAGGAAAAAATCGTCGGCCCCGCCTACAGCACCGTCGCCGACAAGTACCGGGACGACAAGGACGCCGTGGCGAACCTGGTCCAGTCCATCCAGTACGGCAGCAAGGGCAAGTGGGGCCGCATCCCCATGCCGCCACACCCGGGCATGAACGCCGCCGACATCAAGACCCTGGCCCAATGGGTGATGACCGCCAAACACTGAGGGCGCACCGCTCGCGAACCGCCACGGGGGCGGGCGCGATCCTGGTGCGAGCGCTGGTGGGTGCCGCGCTCTGCGGCGCGCTGCAGGGCGCTGCCCAGGCCTTTGAATTGAGCGGCGAGAAGGCCCTGGTGGCGCTCACCAAAGACGGCCAGCGAACCCGCATCGGCTCCGTGTTTTTCCAGCCCGCGGCCGCCGGCGCCGCAGGCTTCCGGGTGCAGATGGACCGCGCCGTGATGCAGGACCACTTCCTCTCCATGCGCGAGTTCAAGTGCCTGCCCGCCGCGCAGGAAATCACCTGCTTCGTGGCCTACCCCTATGCGCAGCCCGGCACCGTCTCACCCGGTCAGCTCGCGTGGCTGGAGCACAGCCTGCTGTTTTTCTACAAGCAGCCCGCCGACTTCGGCGCCAAGCTCTGGAACGGCATCATCTTCAAGTTCACGCAGACACCCACCGGCCTGGTGGGCCGGCCGCAGGCCGTCGACCTCAACCTGATCGGCGTGCCGCCCGACAAGCTCAACGAGCCCCCCTACGGCCCGTTTCAGCGCGACGACTTTGCGCCCGGGGCGCGCTGGGTGCAGGAACTGCGCATCGAATGACCTCCGGTGCCCGTCGGAGCGCGCAGGGGCTGCCCGCCGGCCGGTACATGTCGTCACACCTGGATGCACGGTGCGGTGAATTCTGTGGATAGCATCCGGTCCAGTCTTTCACAACAGGAGCACCCCATGACAACACCAAACCCCTTCAAGACCCTGAACCGCCTGGCACTGGCCCTCGGCTGCCTGGCCTCTGGCGCCGCCTGGGCCCAGGTCACCGTGGTGGTCACCCCGCCGGTGGTGGTCCAGCCGGTACCGACCCAGCCCGTGGCGTCTGCGCGGCAGCAGGAAATGGCCGTGCAACTGGCCCGGGCCAACCTTTCTCAGCAAGGCGTCACCGAACCCACCACCGCCCAGCTCGCGCTGGCCACGAGCGATGTGCAGGCGATGCGCGACACCGGCATGGGCTGGGGCCAGATCGCCAACAGCCTGGGCTTGCGCCTGGGCTCGGTTGTCAGCGCCGCGAACAAGGCGGACAAGGCCGACAAGGCGGATCTGCGGGCCGAAGCCGGGACCACCAGCAAGCGCCCGGCATCGGCCGGCAGCCAGGGGGCCAGCGGCAACAAGGGAACGGGTGGCAGCAGCAACGGCGGCGGTCAAGGTGCCGGCAGCGGCGGCAACAAGGGCGGCGGCGCCAGTGGCGGTGGCGGCGGTAGTGCCGGCAATGGTGGCGGCAACGGGGGTGGAAAGGGCGGTGGAAATGGAGGCGGAAACGGCGGCGGGGGCGGAAAAGGTGGCGGGAATGGCGGAGGCAATGGTGGTGGCAACGGCGGGGGCAAGCGCTGAGCCGGTCACCGTCCCATCACGCTGCGTGTCAGCCCGCGTGTTGACGGACGGCGGGTGGGGGTTGCAGCGCCCGCTGGCCTGAGCGCGGGCACCGCATGGCGGGTCTGGCGCACCCACCCCGAGGTGAGCACGCCCCCGGTCCGGACACCGGGTGGCGCCTGCGCCTCACGCTGTGGCGTCACCGGCGGTCGTCGTCCTTGTCGTCATCGTCCACACCGTCGTCTTCGCCATCCTCGTCATCGTCATCGTCATCGCTGCCGTCGTCAGGGCAGCTTGACTTGACGGCTGTGTCGCAACCGTCGTCGTCATCCTTCTCATCGCCTTTGTCGTCCTCGCCATCGTCGGCGTCCGATCCTTCGACCTTCACCTGGCTGGCCACCATCACACCGTTGTTGACGGTTCCGTGGACCTCCACATGCATGCCGACCGACAGCGTGGTTGGCGTGGCGCTGGCGTCGACCGGGATGCCATCGACGCTGAAGCTGGACGGGCTGGTGTACGACGTCACGCGGCCTTCCAGTTCGCTCGATTCGGTGCCGTTGTCATCCCCGTCATGGTCGTCGTCCAGCTCGACACGGCGGGCTTGCAGGACGCCATTGACCATGTCGCCTTGAACTTCGACCCGGCTTCCGGTGGCCAATCCCTGCGGTGCTGTGCTGGAGCCGCTGGCGTCCACCTGGATGCCGTCGACACTGAAGCTCTGGGGGTTGTCGTAGGCGGTCACGGTGCCTTTGAACGACTTGGCACTGGTGGTGGTGCTGCTGTCGCCACCACCGCCACCGCAGGCGGTCAGCCCGGCAACCAGCAGCGAGGCGGCCACCATCCGCACCGATGTCAAGGGGAAATGGGAGGCGGGGTCGTGGGGATTCTTCATGATGGGTTGTCTCTGGCTTGGATGTGAACGACGCAAGGGCTAAAACGCGTCGGCCAGCAACGAATCTGTGCCGACAACTTCATGTTCCAAATCACCGATTAAGACAAGCTTAAGGGCCGGTTTTGCTTGCGCGGTTTACGTTTTGCAACGCGAAGCCCAACGGGTTTTCCGACGGCCGTTGAAGCCGCCTTGCGGCGTTCCGCTGATCGCGTGAGACGCCGGGCACCTGCCTGAATGCGAAGCGCTGGGCGGTCAGCGCACCCACTCTGCCTGCAACAGGCCTCCGGTCAGAAACCCGCTCGGCACCCGCTCCTCTCGCTGCAACTTCAGCAGCCCTTCGCCCAGGCAATACCACTCGCGGCTGATCAGCGGGACGTCGGTGAAGCCGTTGACCGGGTCGGTGTAGAGGTTCAGGCGCGCCTGGCCGACCACGCGCAGGCAGGGCTGGTGTTCGCTGCCGTCGGCGAGCTTCACGCTGTCGTCCACCGCTTCGATGCGCCAGGTCATCTGTGCCTTGTGGGTGTACTTCAGGTCGCGCGGGTGTTCGTTCTTGCGCTGCAGCAGGTAGGGCACGGTGACGGTGGTCCACTCGGTGCCGACCTGGTAGGGTGCCTTGAGCACCCAGACGGGTTCGGCATCGGCCGTGGGCTGATTGTCGATGTCGGTGCGGGTGGCCACGCGGCGCACACCCTGCTCATCCACCTTGAGGTAGTAGCTCACGCCGGCCGAGTGGTGGCGCACGGCGACGGGCTGGTCCTGGAAGGTTTCGGGTGCGCTCACGCGCATCGTCCAAGTCTCGGGCTCGCGTGGCTCGTCCAAGGTGTAGGTGACGGCGAGGGTCTGCTCGCTGCCTTCGCGCAGGGGGAACCACTCATTGCCCATGTCGCGACCAGAGCACCCCGACAGCAAGGCCACCGCCAACCAGGCAACGGGCGCCATCCAAATGGCGGCACCGGAGCGCGTGTCCGAAACACAGTCGCACCGTGGAACCGGCTTCGCCGGGCCACAGGAGCGGTCCCCCTCCCGCCGCAGGCGAGAGAGGGGGAAGACGCGAAGCGGCGCAGGGGGTGTCATCACTTCTCCGGCAACTGCGCGCGTGGCAGATCGCGCAGCTTGATCTCGACCTTGTCGTTGCTGGCAGGTCTCAACCAGGCCAGGCCGCCCTGGCCCCGGCGCGGTTCGGTTTCGCCCAGCTGCGTGTTGCCGTCGCGCGCCTTCTTGACGCCGTCGCCGAGGATGCGGTGCAGGTCTTTTTCGTAGGGCAGCTTGAAGGCGCGGGGCATCTCCAGCGGCTGGTTGTCTTTCATGGGGTTGACCCAGAGGTAGATCGCGCCCTTGTGGCCGCGCCCGGGGCTGGGTTCGTCGAACACCGCCGAGAGCAGCACGAAGCGCTGGGGCAGTTGGTCTTCGGCCGGCCAGCCCGAGACGCCTGTGAAGGTCTGGTGCCCGAAAGCGTAGAAGCCGCTGACCAGCAGAACCATCGCGGCCTTCAGGCCCCAGTGCCAGCGCGTGCCCAGGCACAGGGCGAGCAGCAGAAAGGCCAGCAGCGCGTAGACGAGGGCGAGCAGCAAGAGCTGCGAGGAAACGGCAGGGATCATGGGTGCTTGTTCTTCTCGGTGAATCAGAGTCCCGTGCGCTGCACGATGGTTTTGGGCTGTGTGCTGAGGTCGGTCACAGTGCCGCTTTCGTCGAGCGTGAATCGAACCAGGGTGCGCTCGTCGCCCTTGCGCGGGATCTGCTGGGTGCCGGTGAACACGATCTCGGCCTGCGGGTTGACCTTCACCACCGCCACGCTCACGTCCACCGGCTGCTGGTCTTTGCTGTCGTAGTAGTGGGCGTTGACCACGTACTCGCCGGGCACGATGCCGCGCAGGGTGACGATCTCCTGCCGGATGGGGCTGCTGAACTCGCGGCCGTTCACCAGCACGCTGCTGTTCTTGGCGCCGCGGTCGTCGCGGTCGAGGTGCAGCAGACCGGCGTCGCGCTGGCGAAACCAGAGCGTCTTGCCGCCGGGCTCCATGACCCAGGCGTCCACGTCGTTGGGGTTGTTGTCGGGCCACGAGACGGTGACCATGAACTCGGCCTTGGCCGGCACGTCGCCGGCCTTGCGCGCGTTGGGGTTGAAGGCGAGGATGGCGATGACGAAACAGAAGACGAAGGCGATCAACATGTTGAACAACATGTCGTAGAACGGATCGGTCTCCGTGTCACGGACCGGTCGGCCGATCGCCATCGCTCGCTCCGTCGGACGTCAGGGAAAGCGCCAGCGCATCGGCCACCAGCGCGTCGGCAAAACGGTCCAGCCGCATGAGCTGCAGACCCAGCAGGATGTTGCCGGTGAGCCCGGTCACGGTGGTGAGCAGCGCGATGCCCAGGCCGCCGGTCAGGCTCTTGAGCAGCTGGGCCGACTGGCTGGGGTCGAAGCTCTCCAGCTGGCCGAGGTTGAGCGCGAGGATGGAAAAGCCGATCACCTTGCCCAGCAGACCCAGCTTGAGCTGGATGCCGTTGAGCCACCAGGCCATTTCGTGCGGGCCGTGCGCGCGCTCGCCCAGCACCAGCAGCCACGAGGCGCGGTCGGCGCCGGGCTGCGCCGTGCCCTGCAGGAATTCACCGCTCCAGCTGCCAGCGTGTTGCGCCTGATCGAGCGCCGTGCGTTGGCGGCCCAACACCCAGGCGCGCCGCCCGGCCCAGCCCGAGCAGCCGATGAACATCAGCACGATCACGATCGTGAGCCGTGTCGGGTCGGCCTCGATCAGCCGGTGCCAGGCGCCCGCCTGCCAGAGCAGCAGCGAAGCAAAGACCAGCAGCCCCATGAAGGCCAGCCAGAGCAGGAACAGGCCCTGGTCGGTGCGTTCGATGGAGAGCGGCGCGCGCCGGCTGCCCGGCAGGTGACGCACCACCAGTGCGCCGAACATGCGGTGGGCTGAGTGGGCCTGGGGTGCTGGAGGCGAACTCATCTCATGCCGCCGGATGCAGCAACCGCGACTCTGCGTCGCTGCGGAACACGATGGGGATGTTCCGGCGTTTGGGTGCGTCTCGAACCACCGCCACCACCTTCTCGTGGTGGGCCGACTTGCTGCACACCGGGTCGGTCTCGGCCGCGTCGCCGGTGAGCAGAAAGGCCTGGCAGCGGCAACCGCCGAAGTCCTTTTGGCGTTCGTCGCAGCTGCGGCAGGTGGGTTTCATCCACGCGTCGCCGCGGTAGGTGTTGAAGGCGTTGCTGCGCTGCCAGATGTCGGCGATGGACACATCTTTCACGTTGGGCAGCTGCAGGCCCGGCAGGTCGCGCGCGTTGTGGCAGGGCATGGCCAGGCCATCGGGCGCGATGGAGAGGAACACCGCGCCCCAGCCGTTCATGCAGGCCTTGGGTCGCTCTTCGAAGTAGTCGGGCACGACGAAGAGCACGCGGCATTTCTGGCCCGTGGTCTTCGCGTCCTGCTCGGCGCGGAAGGCGTTGACCTCGGCCTCGGCGACCTGCAGCTCTTCGCGCGTGGGCATGAGGTGGTCGCGGTTGATCCAGGCCCAGCCGTAGTACTGCGTGTTGGCCAGCTCCAGGTACTCGGCCTCCAGCGCCACGGCCATCTCGATGATCTTGCGCACGTGCGGCAGGTTGTGGCGGTGCAGCACGCAGTTCATCACCATGGGCCAGTCGTGCTGCTTGATCAGCTTCGCGACGCGCTGCTTGAGTTCGAAGGTCTTGGTGTGGCTCAGGAAGTCGTTCAGCTCCTTGGTGGAGTCCTGGAACGAGAGTTGCACGTGGTCGAGCCCCGCGTCTTTCAGCTTCTGCGCGCGGGTGGGGGTGAGGCCCACGCCGGAGGTGATGAGGTTGGTGTAGTAGCCCAGGCGGTGCGCTTCCTGCACCAGCTCTTCGAGGTCGTCTCGCAGCAGCGGCTCGCCGCCCGAGAAACCCAGTTGCGCCGCGCCGAGTTTTCGCGCCTGCGTCATCACGTCCACCCACTGCGCGGTGCTCAGCTCGTCGGTCACTTTCGCGTGCTGCGTGGGGTTGTAGCAAAACACGCAGTGCAGCGGGCACTTGTAGGTCAGCTCCGCCAGCAGCCACAGGGGTGGGCCAGCGGCGATGGGGGTGGTGCTCAGGAGGTCAGTCGATCCAGCCACGGCGTTGCCCCTCTTCCAAAAGCGACTGGACCTGAGGCATCAGGTCTTGTGCGCTGAACGCCTGCTCCAACTCGCTCACAATCTCGGTCAGGCTGCGCTGGCCATCGCATCGTTTCAAAATTTCGGCGGCGCTGTCGTTGAGCTGCACCATGCCCTCGGGATACAGCAGCACCCAGCGGCTCTGCGCCTCTTCGTACTGCAGGCGGAAGCGGCGCGAGAGCTTGGGTTGGTTCGGGAGCGTGCTCATTGACACGCTTTCTCGATGGCATCCAGCATGGTCCAGAGGATGTCCAGCTTGAACTGCAGGATGTCCAGCGCACGGTGCTGTTGTTCGCGGGTCTTGAAGTGGTCCAGCGTGACCTGCAGGCCGTGCTCCACGTCGCGGCTGGCGAGCGGGATGCGGCTGCGGAAATAGGCCAGGCCGCTGGCCTCGATCCATGGGTAGTGGCCGGGCCAGGTGGCGAGGCGGTCTTTGTGGATCTGCGGCGCGAACATCTCGGTGAGCGAGGAACACACGGCCTCCTGCCAGGGCGCCTTGGCCGCGAAGTTCACGTAGGCGTCGCAGGCGAAGCGCACCGCGGGCACCACGCCCTGCAGCGACCAGAGGTCCTCACGCGAAATGCCCACGGCCTCGCCCAGGCGCGTCCAGGCCTCGATGCCGCCGGCGGCCGAGCCCTCGAAGTCGCCATGGCCGTCGTGGTCGAGGATGCGCTCGATCCACAGGCGGCGGTGCGCTCGGTCGGGCATGTTGGCGAGGATGGCCGCGTCTTTGCGCGGGATGCAGATCTGGTAATAGAAGCGGTTGGCCACCCAGCAGCGCAGCTCGTCGGGCGTGCAGCCTCCCGCGTTCATGCGCACGTTGAACGGGTGGTGGATGTGGTAACTGCGGCCCTTCTCGCGCAGCTGCGCCTCGAACTCGGCGGGGCTCCAGGCGGGCAGGTGGCTGTCGGTGCGGATGGCTTGGGCGATTTCCAAGATCAGGTTCCTATGCAAACGGGTTGTTCAAGCAATGCCTTGCCCAGCGCACGCCGTGGAACCGGCTTTGCCGGGCCACTGGTGTGGTCCCCCTGTAGGGGGAAGGCGCGAAGCGGCGCAGGGGGTCATATCTCAATGCTCATACCGTCGTGGGCGACCTCGATGCCGTGCGCGGTGAGTTCTACGCGTTCATCGGAGTCTTCCACCAGCATGGGGTTGGTGTTGTTGATGTGGATGAGGATCTTGCGAACGCCTGCTGGCAACTTGTCGAGCTGTTCGATCATCCCGCCCGGGCCGCTTTGCGGCAGGTGACCCATGTCGAGCGCGGCCTTGGTCGAGAGGCCCAGGCGCTGCATTTCGTCGTGGGTCCAGAAGGTGCCATCGACCAGCACCACACTGCAGCCGCTCATGAGCTCGATGAGTTCGGGCGTGACCTCGGCCAGGCCGGGTGCGTAGAACGCCTTGCTCCCGGTGGTGGGGTGGGTGATCAGCAGGCCGATGTTGTCGCCCGGGCGCGGGTTGCCACGGAAGGGCGAGTAGGGCGGCGGCTTGGACGACAGCGAGACCGTGTGCAGCAGCAAACCGGGCAGGCTGGGCACCCGCACCGCGCTGCCGTCGATGGGCAGCTCCTGGCGGTCCACGCCGCAGTAGTGCGAGAGGATGCCGGTGATCGGGAAGCCGCTGGAAATGTCGGAAAACACCTCGGGCGTGGCCAGCAGCGGCAGCGGCGTCTTGCGCTCGCGCAGCATCAGCAGGCCGGTGACGTGGTCGATCTGCGCATCCATCAGCAGCACGGCGGCGATGCCGCTGTCGCGGATGGCGCGGGCGGGCTGCAGCTCCGGGTTCTCGCGGACCTGCTGGAGGATGTCGGGCGAGGCGTTGACCAGCAGCCAGTCAGTCCCGTCGGCGCTGACCGCGATGGACGATTGGGTTCGCGCGGTGGCGCGGACCGTGCCCTGGCGCAGGCCGTCACAGTTGGGGCAGTTGCAGTTCCATTGCGGAAAGCCACCGCCGGCCGAAGAACCCAGGACCCGGATGCGCATAGACTGAGCTGGAACGTTTCAGGCGTTCAGGAAAGTAGGGGAATGAAAAAAGCGCACGCGTTGTGCACCCGTGCGCTTTGAAATGGAACCGCCGGTGGTCAGCGGTTGGCGATGTACATCGTGATTTCAAAACCGAAACGCAGGTCGGTGAAAGCGGGGGTGGTCCACTGCATGAAAGTCTCCTGTATGGGTTGGCATGAAACATGTCTGCCGACTTGTCTGCACCACTGCACCTCAAGCCGCAACGATGAAAAGCAATAACGATGCCACGAATCAGCACGGGTCTGAGAGCCACGGCGACCGTGGGGCTCGGGCCGCGCTGCGCCCCTGGCACCAACCACTGTACCTGCCTCTGGAGGCGCCGCAACGCCTGGCGTACCGACTCAGGGGAAACCCCGAGGGCACAGCGTGGCTGCTGCTCCACGGAGGGCCGGGCGGCCGTTGCCAGCCGGGCATGCTGGCGCCGCTGAATCTGGCGCGGCACTGGGCCATCGCGCCTGATCAGCGCGGCTGCGGCGACAGCCGCCCGCAGGGCCGCACCGCGCGCAACCACACGCAGGCGCTGGTGGCCGACCTGGAGGCGCTGCGGGGGCATCTTGGGCTGGAGCGCTGGTCCATCCTCGCCGGCTCCTGGGGCACGGTGCTGGCGCTGGCGTATGCGCAATCCCATCCCGAGCGGGTGGAACGCCTGGTGTTGCGCGGCGCCTTCGCGCTGCGCCGCCGGGAGGTCGGCGGGCTGCTTCAACGCGTGCGTGGCTCAGGGAAAACCATGAGGCCGACGCCGGCCTCGTGGCCCACCGCGCCGGGCACTTCATTGCCTGCGCTGCTCAGCCGACTGCGCCAGTTGCTTCAAACTGGTACACCCGCTGTTGCATCGCTGCGCGCGGCGCGGCGATGGGCATGGCTCGAATCACTCGATGCCGAGCGGGGCCTGCGGCGCGCCCTGGTTCACGCGGCCGCGCGGCACCCCGAATCGGCGTCCGCGTTGCGCGGCGCCTGGGTCTCGCTCCGGCGCGGCGCCCGCCAGCGCGCAGCGGCCTTTCAGCGACCCGCCGGCCGCGACGATGAGGCTTTGCAGCGCAAATACCGCGTGCAGGCGCACTACCTGTTGCACCGGGGGTTCGTGCGCCCCGGCGAGCTGGACCGGGCCGTGCGCACGCTGGCCCAACGCGGGGTGCCCGTGGCCTGGGTGCACGGGCGCTGCGACGCCATCTGCCCGCCGGGCAACAGCCGCAGCTGGGCGGCGCTGGGGCAGCGACTCGCGCCGGGCTCGGCCTCGCTCACGATGCCGCTCAGCGGCCACCTGGGGCACGAGCCCCTGATGCTGGTGGCGCTGCGCCGCGAGGTGTGTGGCGCATGAGCGGGTCCTCGACCTGGTGGCGCGCCGCTGTTCGCAGCCTGGCGGTCTTGGTGATGGCTGGCTCGGGGGCGATGGCGCACGCGACCGCATCGACAGCCGCCGATTGCCGCGCGGCCGAGCCTGTGCCCTGGCAGGCGGTGGCGCCCGGTGTCTGGGTCTGGCTGCCGCCGGGCGCGGGCGACGTGTCCCCTGCGAACGCGGGCCATGTGGTGCCGACCAGCGTGGTGCTGGGCGGGCGGGATGCGCTGGTGATCGACCCCGGGCCGAGCCACCGCCACGGCCTGCGGCTGCGCCACTCCATCGAGTGCCGTTTCAAGGCTCGCGTGCGCTGGATCGTCAACACCCACGCCCACTCGGAAAACGTGCTCGCCAACTCGGCTTTCGCCGACCAGGCGGCCAACGGTCGCGTCGACATCCTGGCCACGGCCGCCACGCGCGAAGGCATGGCGCAGCGCTGCCCTGACTGCCTTGCCAGCCTCACCCAGCGCGTGGGCGAAGCGGCGATGGCGGGTACCCGCATCGTGCTGCCGAACCGGACCCTGGCCGAGGGCGATCAACTGCGCGTGGGCGCGTTGCGATTGCGCGTGATGCGCGTGGAGCAGGGCCACACCGAAGGCGACCTCGTGCTCTGGAACCCGCGCCACCGCCTGCTCTGGGCCGGCGGGCTGGTCTACCAGGGGCGCGTGCCCGAGCTGGCGCAGGGCAGGGTGGATCACTGGCTCGCGGCGCTGGCGCGGCTGGAGGCGTTGAAGCCGAGGCAGGTGCTGTCCACCGTGTGGTCAAAAGGGAGCCAGGGTGTTCCGCCCCCTGCAGTCGCGGCCACCCGCGACTACCTGCAATCGCTCCGCGAACGCACCCTGCAAGCCATGGACGAAGGCGCCCAGCCCCAGGAGATCGACCGCGTGAACCTGTCAGCGTTCCAGCACTGGGAAGGCTATGCCGCGAGACACGGCTTCAACGTGCAACGCGCCTGGCGCGAACTCGAACCGGTCTGGATGGACCGGGCGGCGCCGACGAAATAACAAATCCGAAGGACTCGCTATCACTCCGGAGCGATGTGACTTGAACCGAGGATGCGGCGGAACTGGCTTGGCCAGGCCGCTCGCATCGCCCCTTGAGGGGCAGAGCGGTTACGCGCAGCGAACAAGCGACGGGGGTGGTTCACAACAGCCCCGGGGGGAGCTGATCCTTCTTCCGGTAGATCGTGTTGCGCGACACCCCCAGCGCCTTCGCCGCTGCCGACACATTGCCCTTGTGCAGGCGCAGCATCTGCGCCATGGCGCTCAGCGCCACGTCCTGCAGGCGCTGGCCGTCCACCGCCGGTTCGGGCATGGGCGGTGCATTCGGCATCTCGGGCAGCGTGGTCGTCGCCGGGGTGATGGCGCCCATCAGGCGGTTCGGAATGGGGTTGGGCAGACCGTGCTCCAGCTCTTCGATGAAGTCGTCGGGCAGGTGCTCCATCTCGATCACGCCGTCGTTGCCCACCATGACCACCGCCGTGCGCAGCAGGTTGTGCAGCTGGCGGAAGTTGCCCGGCCAGTGGTAGCGCTTGAAGATGTCCATGACCCGCGCGGAGATGCCGATGTGCTGGCCGTTCTCGCAGAGCGCCTTCACGATCTTCTGCACCACGAGGTCGAAGTCGGTGCGCTCGCGCAGCGCCGGCAGCCGCACCACCAGGCCGTTGAGGCGGTAGTACAGGTCTTCGCGGAAGTCACCGCGCGCGATCATGTCTTTCAGGTTCTTGTGCGTGGCGCTGACCACTGCCACGTCCACGTCCACTTCCTTGCCCGCGCCGAGCGGGCTCACCTTGCGCTCCTGCAGGACGCGCAGCAACCGCGCCTGCAGGTGCTTGGGCATGTCACCGATTTCGTCGAGGAAGAGCGTGCCGCCGTTGGCCTGCAGGATCTTGCCGATCGAGCCCTTCTTGCGCGCGCCGGTGAAGGCCCCTTCCTCGTAGCCGAACAGCTCCGACTCGATCAGGTTGTCGGGAATCGAGGCGCAGTTGACCGAGACGAAGGGCTGACCGGAGCGCGTCGAGTCGCCGTGGATGGCCTGGGCCAGCAGGTCTTTGCCGGTGCCGGTTTCGCCCAGGATCATCACCGGGATGTCACGCCCCGACACCCGGCGCAGCTTGTGGATGACCGACGCCACCTGGGGGTCGCCGGTGTCCAGGTACTGCAGCGAGGACAGCTGCATCTTGCGCCCGGTCTGCTTCAGCAACGCGGGCACCGAGCTCGCAGACGCCGTGGGTGCCTGCTGCTCTTCGGCCTGCTGCGGGTTCGCCGCCATGGGCCGCCCGGCCGACCAGGGGTTGCTCGCCTTGACCTTCACCCGGCACCAGACCGACACGCCGTTGTGCAGCACCAGCTGCTTGGGGTTGGGCATGGCGCCGCTGAACAGCTCGAACAGCGAGGAGATCGGGATGCCGAACAGCGACGAGAAGGTGTGGGCCTTGAGCGCGGCGAAGGGCAGGCCGATCTGGAACTGCGCGCTGCGGTTGGCCGAGATGAAGCGCCCCTCGGGCGAGAACACCGCGATGCCTTCGACCAGCGTGCCGAGAAACTCGGAGCGGGTGTGGAAATGCACCCGGATCGCCTTCGGGAAGATGTCGGCGAACATGTGGTTCTCGATCATCTGCGCCGACATGCGCACCAGCGCCAGCGTGTGCTGGTGGAAGCTGCGGTGGTCACCCGTGACGTCGAGCGCGCCGATCACCTGGCCGTAGGGATCGAAGATGGGCGCGGCGGAGCAGGTGAGGAACTTGTTGGCGTTCAGGTAGTGCTGGTTGCCGTGCACGGTGAGCGCTTCTTCTTCGGTCAGCGCGGTGCCGATGGCGTTGGTGCCCTTGTTGCGCTCGGACCAGTCCATGCCGGGGGTGAGCGCCACACGCGAGGCTTTTTCGAGGAAGTCGGTGTCGCCCAGCGAGTGCAGCACCATGCCCTTGGCCGAGGTCAGCAGCACCATGCTGTGGGTGTTGACGATCTGGTCGTAGAGCGTTTCCATGACCGGTGCCGCGTGCTGGAACAGGAAGCGGTTTTCATCCAGGGCGTCGGTCAGGATGCCGCGCGAGGGGCTGGTGAAGTCGGGTTCGCTCTGTTCGGTGATGCCGTAGGCACGCGAACGCTGGTGAGACTGGCCGATCGGGTCGTGACCGGCGGGGGAGAGGGCCGGTGGCGGAGTGTCGGCTCGCTCACCGCCGGGGCGGGTGTACATGGCGGCACTCATGTTGTCTCCAGAGTCCGAGGGGAATCCCCCCCAGTAGTCCATGGTCCAGTTCGGATCTTGTGATTCGCCCTGGGGAGGAACGTCGTTGTGTGGTTCGTGAGTCATGTGATTTTCTTCATATCTGTGCCACGAATCAACACTGGGTATTCCCCGAGTGAAACAGTGTGTGGCAGTTGCCTCGATCTGGTACACAAGCAAATCGCCGGCCATGCGCAGAGGGGCCGATCTGGCCGGACAAAGCCACGTGGGCTGTCACAGTCGGTCCATGTGGCACAGCGGTGTGGTGCAAATTGGAACAGTCGAGGCGGGCGGTGGCGCCCTGGTGGCCGTGAGAGCGGGTGCCGGAAACCGGTGGCCTGCTTATTGCTTTTCAGGCTCCCGAGCCCCTTTTTTTGACCCCGGAGACAAGCCCCATGAAGACCCATTTTCTCAAGCCACCGGCGCGTTCGGCGCTGCGCCTGCTCGCTCTCGCCGCCTGCAGCCTGGCCGCTGCCGCCGTCATGGCGCACGGCGACGTGACGCCTCAAGCCGTCGACACCAAAACCTTGCCGCAGCTCGGCGAGAAATGGCGCGATGCCAACCCCTACAACGAACAGAGCCCGGCACGCGGCGAAGCCCTGCGCATCGGCACCTCGGCCTACAACCAGAACTGCGCGCGCTGCCACGGCCTGGAAGCCATTTCCGGCGGCATTTCGCCCGACCTGCGCAAGCTCGACGCCGATTGCACCGGCATGGCCGATGCGACCAAGAAGGCCGCGTGTTTCAAGGAAATGGACGACTACTTCATCGCCACCGTGCGGCGCGGGCGGGTGCGCGACGGCCGGGTGTACATGCCACCCTTCGAGGGCACGCTCTCGCAGGAAGCCATCTGGTCGATCCGCACCTACATCGAGACGCGCCGCGAGCCCTGATCGGGCCGTTTCCCCACGGCGCCGCGCAGTGAACACCACAACAACGAGACAAGCCCCATGAACCAGACCCCCAGGCCGCCACGTTCACACCCCATCCATGCCCTGCGCCGCCGCGCAGCGCTGGCCCTGTTGCTGCCGGTGCTCGCCGGGCACTGGCCGGCGCAGGCCCAGACCGAGCTGACCGACCTGGCCCGCATCAAGGCCAGCGGTGTGCTCAAGGTCGCGGTCTACAAAGACAACGCGCCCCTGTCGGACGGGCCCGTGACCGACATGAAGGGGCTGGACGTGTCGCTGGCCGAGGCCCTGGCGCGGCAGCTGAAGCTCAAGCTCTCGCTGCTGCCCTACGACGCGGGCGAGAACATGGGCGACGACTTGCGCAACATGGTCTGGCGCGGTCACTACCTGGGCTACGGCCCGGCCGACGTGATGCTGCAGGTGCCGGCCGACAAGTTCCTTGCGCAGGGCAACCCGCAGGTGATGATTTTTGCGCCCTACATGCGCCAGTCGGTGATGCTGATGCACGACACGCGCAAGCTGGCCGATGCGGCGGTGCCCGAAGACCTCAAGGGCGTGCCGCTTGCGGCCGAGCGCGGCGCGGGCGCCGCCAGCGTGCTCATGGGCCATGGTGGCGGCCTGCTGCGCAACCAGGTCACGATCTACAACACGGGTGTCGAAGCCGCCCAGGCGGCGGTGGACGGCAAGGCCGTCGCCGCTTTCGTGACGAGGGCTCAGGCCGAGTCGGTGCTGTTCCGCAACCCGGGCGCGGCGGCCCATTTCCGCCTCAGCAAGCTGAACTTCAACAACGGCATCGCCGACACCGGCTGGCCGGTGGGCATGGCGGTCAAGTCGGCGAACAAGGAACTGGCGCAGGCCCTCGAAGCCGCCATGAAATCCCTGCGCGACAGCGGCGAGATGTTGGCGATCTTCAAGCAGCACGGGTTGACGCTCACCGCGCCGTAGCTGTTGCCCCCTGGGGGGTGACGCCGCAGGCGGCGCGGGGGGTCACCGCCTATTCAGTTTGCGGTACACCGTGGCGCGGCTGATGCCGAGGGCTCTTGCAGCTTCCATCACGTTGCCGCGGGCTTCGTCCACGGCGCGGCGGATGAGGGCGGTCTCCACATCTCTCAGGGGCACGCTGTGGCTCACCGGGCGGGCGGCGCCGGTCAGGCTGACCGGGCCGGGGTTCTGTGCCAGCACCAGCAGGCGCAGGCCCGACCACAACGGCACCTCGGCCGCAGGCCGGTGGCTGCGCGCGGCGTCGAAGAGGCTGTCGGACGGCACGGCAAAGACCTCGCTGATGTGAAGGGACTGTCGCTGGGGAGAAAGGCCCAGCATGTCCGCCGCAGCGCGGTTGGCGCCGCCGATGCAACCGTCGTCGTCCACGCACACCAGTCCGTCGTTGTCGTCGCCCAGCACGCGGCCGGGCCAGTTCAGCCGCAGCAGCAGCCGGTGAGGGCGGGCGGTGGTGAGGGCGTTCTCGATGCTGCGCGCGGACTGGGTCACTAGGTGCTTGAGCGCCGGCTGCTCGGCCACATCGACACCGGTGAGGTCCAGCATGCCGACGCATTGACCATCGGGCCCCCAGATGGGCGCACCGGCGCAGCTGAATGCCCCGGTGTCCTTGAAGAAGTGCTCGCCCCGGTGCAGCCACACTGGCGCGTGGTCGGCCAGCGTGGTGCCGATGGCGGTGGTGCCCACGGCCAACTCCGACAGGTCCACGCCCACGCGCGCGATGGCCGAAGCGCGGGGGTCGTTGCGGTCCACCGGGCCATCGACGTCGATCACCGTGCCGCGCGCGTCGGTGAGGATGGCGAAATACCGGCTGTTCACCATGGCGCGCGAGAGCGAGCGGATGACCGGCGCTGCGGCCTGGATCAGGGGCTGGCTGACCTCCAGCGCGTGGCGCATGCTGCCCACCGACACCGGTTCGAAGCTCACGCGTTGCCGAGGTTCGTGTCCCAGTGCCAGGCAGCGCCGCCACGAGCGTTCGATGCTGGGCGAGACCCAGGGCGAGGGCCGGGCTTCGCGGGCGTCCAGCACCGCGTGGCGCGCCCGTTCGATGAGGGCCAGGCGCTGGTCGGTCGGTGGGGTGTGGGTGGCGGCTGGGATCACGTCTGCCTCTGCGGTCGGTGGGATCTGGGACACAAGTGTTGCAAATTGCGACAGTGGCGGATCAAGTCACCACGGTTCGCGCGTCTGCAGAGCATCCGCGCAAATCACGTGCCACGGTGCAGGGCTTACCCCGACGTATGAGGCGGCGCTGCACGATGCGCCCAGGGCACCGCCGGGCCTGCTCCGCCGGACGGCCAGTGCCGCCCCTTGGGGGGTAGCGCGAAGCGCTGCGGGGGGTTACCTCGCCCTCAGCAGGTCCTTGGCCGGCCCCACCTGGGTGTCGCGCGGCAGCGGCACCGCGTTCTTCACCGCCAGCACCTCGGCCATGATGCTGACCGCGATCTCGGACGGCATCTTGCTGCCGATGTAGATGCCGATCGGGCCGCGCAGCGGGGCCAGGCTGGCCTCGGTCTGATCGAAGTGCTCGATCATCCGGGCGCGGCGCGCCTCGTTGTTGCGCCGCGAGCCGATGGCGCCAACGTAGAACGCCTCGGTCTGCAGCGCTTCGAGCAGCGCGAGGTCGTCGAGCTTGGGGTCGTGGGTGAGCGCGATCACGCAGGTGCGGCGGTCCACCTGGAATTCACGCACCACGTCGTCGGGCATGCCGTGGGCCAGCGCCACACCGGCCACGGCCCAGCTGCCGCGGTACTCCTCGCGCGGGTCGCAGACCGTGACCGCGAAGCCGCAGAACAGGGCCATGGTCGATAGGTACTCGGTGAGCTGGCCGGCACCGATCAGCAGCATGCGGTACTCGGGACCGAAGGTGTTGCTCAGCGTCACACCGTCGTCGATGAGGCCCGCGGGTTTGTCGCAGGGCCGCAGGGTGACGGCGCCGGTGGCGAGCTCGGTGCAACGCTGCATCAACCGGCCTTCGCTCAGGGCCTGCACCAGCGCCGCGAGCGTGTCAGCATCGGGGTTGAATTCGAGCAGCAACTCCAGCGTGCCGCCGCAGGGCAGGCCGAAGCGATGCGCCTCGTCGGCGGTGACGCCGTAGGTCACGCGCTCGGGCGGGCCTTGCGGAATGTCGTGCGTGATGCCAGCGGCGGGCTGCGCGCCCGCGGTGGCGTTGGCCCGGCTGTAGCGGTAGATCAGGTCGTCTTCGATGCAGCCGCCCGAGACCGAGCCCACCACCGAGCCGGTTTCACACAGCGCCATGATCGAGCCGACCGGGCGCGGCGACGAGCCCCAGGTGCGGACCACCGTGGCCAGCAGCGCACGTTGCCCGTCGCGCCGCCATTGCAGCAGTTTGCGCAGCACCGTGATGTCGAGGTTTTCCATGGGTTGTCTCCAGACGGTGGAGTGTGCCGCCGCCGCGACTCAGCGGCTCAGCCACCAGATCACGCCGATGGTCACCGCGCCGGCCACCCACACCCAGGCGGGCACGCCGCCGCCGCTGGCGGCAGGAGCTGCCACCGGCGTGGCCACATCGCCAGCCGCTGCGGCGGCGGCCGCCGCGTCCCGCGCCGCATAGGCCTCGGGGTGGGCCTTCTGCATGGCTTCGTCGAAGCGTTTGAAGAAATCTTCCGACATGGCCTTGGCCGTGCCGTCGATCAGGCGCTGGCCCAGCTGCGCGATCTTGCCGCCCACGGTGGCGTGCACCGTGTAGTCCAGTTCGCAGCCGCTGCCGTTGGGGCTGAGCTTCACTTCGGCCGCGCCCTTGCCGAAGCCCGCGACGCCGCCCTGGCCCTCGAAATTGATCTTGTACGACGCGGGCGCCACGATGTCGCTGAGCAGGATCTTGCCGGCGAACTTGGCCGACACCGGCCCGATCTTGAGTGCCATGCCCACGGCGTACTGGTTCTCGCCGGTGGCCTCCACCTTGTCGCATCCCGGTATGCAGGCCTTGAGCACCTCGGGGTCGTTGAGCGCGTCCCAGGCCTGTTGCTGGGTGATGGCGAGGGATCGGTTGCCTTGCATGTCCATGGTGTGTTCCTTCTTTGTTTTGGTTGGATCGGGTCAGCGTTTGAGCAAAGCCGCCAGGCTGGCGGCCAGGTCGTCGAGCTTGCTGAGGTTGTGCACCGCCAGCATGCCGTGGGCGTGGCTGTGCAGTTCGGCGGCGCCGCGTGCCAGCGGTGCGTAGCCGTCAAAGCGCAGCAGCGGGTTGAGCCAGAGCAGGCGGCGACACCGCCGGCGCAGCCAGCCCAGCGCTTCGCCGAGTTCCTTCGGTTCGCCGGTGTCCAGCCCGTCGGTGACGATCAGCACCAGGGTGCGGCGGCCGACCAGGCGGCGCGCGTGTTCGTGGCGCAGGGTGTGCAGCGCTTCGCCCAGCTGGGTGCCACCCGCGAAGTCCTCGATGGCGGCGCTGGCGTGCGCCAGCATCTCGTCGGTGTCGGCGAGGCGGAAGGCGGGCGTGAGGTCGGTGAGCCGGGTGCCGAAGGCGAACACGTCGCGGCGACGGTGCTGGCGCGTGGCCGCGTGCAGAAAGGCCAGCAGCAGCCGCGTGTAGCGTTCCATGGAGCCCGACACATCCACCAGCACCAGCAGCGGCAGCGGCTGCTCGCGCCGCTCCAGGCGCGGCAGGTCCATCATCTCGCCGCCGTTGCGCACGGCACGCTGCATCAGGCCCGGCCAGTGCAGTTGCGCGCCGTGTGCGCCCGGCCGCGTGCGGCGCGAGGCGAAGCTGGGCAGTGGCAGCCGGATGTCGCGCGCGAGCCTTTCAACCAGCCGGTACTCGGTGCCCGAGAGCGCGTTGAAGTCGGCGTGTTTCAGGCGCTGCAGGTCGCTCGCGGTCATGGCCGCGTCGAACTCGACCTTCTGGTCTTCCTGTTTGGGCTTGGCCTGGTGGCCGAAGGTCTTTTGTGGCGACAGCGCCTCGCGCACGCGCGGACGCCGCTGGCTGGGCTCGGCCTTGCCCTCGGCGCTGGGCAGCAGTTGCGAGAGCAGCTTCTGCGCGATCTCGGGGTTGCGGAAATACACGTCGAACAGCTCGCGGAACACCATTCGGTCCTGCTCGCGGCTGACCATCACCGCCTCCATCGCCGCGCTCACGTCCTGCTTGCGGTCCAGCCCCACGGCCAGCGCCGCGTCGGCGGCCAGCGCGATGCGCGAGCTGTCCACCCGCACACCGGCGCGGCGCAGGGCGCGACCGAAGCCGGTGATGTTGTCGGCCAGTTTGCCGCTGCGGGCGTCACCCAGTTGCATCGCGTGGTCTCGATGGATTCGCGGCGTTCAGGCTTCGACGGGCTTGAGCAACTCCACCGCCATGTCGCGCGTGAGCGCGGCCACGTCTTCGCGCTGTTTGAACAGGATGCCCGCCGTGTCCGACAGCACCTCGGGGTCGATGGCCAGCGTGTCCAGCGCGACCAGGGCCTTGGCCCACTCCACGCTCTCGGCGATGCCGGGCGCGCGCTGGAAGGCGTTGGCAAAGGGCTGGCTGCGCAGCCGGCCCACCACCTCGGCGACCTGGGCAGAGAGTTCGGCCGAGGCCTGCGGCACCTGGGCGCGCACGATGTCCAGCTCGCGCTCGCGCTCGGGGTAGTCGAGCCAGTGGTAGAGGCAGCGGCGCTTGACCGCGTCGTTCAGCTCGCGGGTGCGGTTGCTGGTGAGGATGGTGACTGGCGCAATCAGCGCGCGCACCGTGCCCAGCTCGGGGATGCTGACCTGGTACTCGCCCAGGTACTCCAGCAGAAAGGCCTCGAACGGCTCATCGGCGCGGTCCACCTCGTCGATCAGCAGCAGCGCGCCCGGCGCTGGCGCCTGCAGCGCCTGCAGCAGCGGGCGGCGGATCAGGTAGCGCTCCTGGTAGACCTCGCGTTCGATGTCGATCTCTCGTGCCTGACCGCCACCGCCGGGCCGCCCCAAGGTGGCGGGCGCCCCCTCGGGGGGCAGAGAGGACACGTCAGTGCCGAACGTGGGGGCCCTCAGTTCTACCGCGCGCATGTGGAGCAGCTGAGCCGCGTAGTTCCATTCGTACAGCGCCTCGCGCTGCTCCAGCCCGTCGTAACACTGCAGGCGCAGCAGCTCGCGCTGCAACACCTTGGCCAGCGCCTTGGCCAGCTCGGTCTTGCCCACGCCGGGCTCGCCTTCCAGCAGCAGCGGGCGCTGCAGCTTGAGCGCGAGAAACACCGCCGTGGCCAGGCGCCGGTCGGCGTGGTAGCCGGCGGTCTGCAGCGCCTGGATGAGCGCGTCGATGGAGCTGAAAGCGGTCATGAAAAGAAGGGCTGGTGGAGTCACGGGAAAAAGGCCCCGGGTCTGGCAGCGCGGGGCCTGTTGCGACGGGCCGCCGGGGCTTCAGCTCAACTGGGTGACCGCCCTTTGTGTGAGCACACTGATGAGGTTGGCGCGGTAGTTCGCGGTGGCGTGCAGGTCGGCGTTCAGGTCGCTCGAATCCACCTTCACGGCCGCAGCGGCCTGCGGCGTGAAGCTCTTGTTGAGCGCGTCCTCCAGCCCCGTGTGGCGGAACACGCCGCCGCTGCCCGCGCCGGTCACAGCCACGCGCACGCCGCCGTCGGTCACGGCCAGGTACACGCCGGTCATGGCGAAGCGCGAAGCCGGCTGGTTGAACTTCATGTAGACCGACTTCTTCGGGATCGGGAAGCTGATCGCCGTGATCAGCTCACCCTCGTTCAAGGCGGTGGTGAACATGCCCTGGAAGAAGTCGTCGGCGGCGATCTGGCGCTGCGTGGTGTGCACCGTGGCGCCCAGGCCGAGCACCGCGCTGGGGTAGCAGGCGGCGGGGTCGTTGTTGGCGACCGAGCCGCCCAGCGTGCCCATGGCGCGCACCTGTTTGTCGCCAATGTGGGCGGCCAGATCGGCCAGGCCGGGAATCGTGGCCTTGACCTCCGCGCTGTTGGCGACGTCGATGTGGCGCGTCATCGCGCCGATCACCAGGGCGTTGCCCTCGCGCTGGATGCCCGCGAGTTCCTTGATGCCGCCCAGGTCCACCAGCGAGCCGGGTTCGGACAGGCGCAGCTTCATCGAAGCGAGCAGGGTCTGGCCGCCGGCCAGGGGCTTGGCGCCGCCGGCGGCGGCCTTGCTGGCGTCGGCCAGGGTCGAGGGTTTGTCGAATGTGAACGCGTACATGTTGAGTCACTCCTTTGAGGAAAAGTGGCCGCCCAGGGGCACCGCCGGACCGGCTTTGCCGGACGGCTGGTGCCGCCCCCTGGAGGGGGTGACGCCGGAGGCGGCGCAGGGGTGGATCATTTTTTTGCAGATTGAACCGCTTCCCACACGCGACCGGGCGAGGCAGGCATGTCGAACTCCGTGACGCCCAGCGGCTTCAAGGCGTCGAGCACGGCATTGATCACCGCCGGCGGCGAGCCGATGGCGCCGGCTTCACCGCAGCCCTTGGTGCCCAGCGGGTTGTGGGTGCAGGGCGTGCAGATGGTGCCGATCTTGAACTCGGGGAAATCGTCGGCGCGCGGCATGGCGTAGTCCATGAACGAGCCGGTGAGCAGCTGGCCGGTTTCCTTGTCGTAGACGCAGTTCTCCAGCAGCGCCTGGCCAATGCCCTGCACGATGCCGCCGTGCACCTGGCCTTCGACGATCATGGGGTTGATGATGGTCCCGAAGTCGTCCACCGCGCTGAACTTGTCCACGCGCGTGAAGCCGGTGGCCGGGTCCACCTCCACCTCGCAGATGTAGGTGCCCGCGGGGAAGGTGAAGTTGGTCGGGTCGTAGAACGCGGTTTCGTTCAGGCCCGGTTCCAGCTTGTCCAGCGGGTAGTTGTGCGGCACGTAGGCGGTGAGCGCGACCTGACCGAAGGTGACCTTCTTGTCGGTGCCTTTCACCGTGAACTCGCCGTTGGCGAACTCCACGTCGGCGTCGCTGGCTTCCATCAGGTGCGCCGCGATCTTCTTGGCCTTGGTCTCGATCTTGTCGAGCGCTTTCATGATGGCCGCGCCGCCGACCGAAATGGAGCGCGAGCCGTAGGTGCCCATGCCGAAGGGCACGCGGCCGGTGTCGCCGTGCACCACGTCGACCGCGTCCACCGACAGCCCCAAGCGCGCCGCGACGACCTGCGCGAAGGTGGTCTCGTGGCCCTGGCCGTGGCTGTGCGAGCCGGTGAAGATGGTCACGCTGCCGGTGGGGTGCACGCGCACCTCGCCGCACTCGAACAGGCCGGCGCGCGCCCCGAGCGCGCCCGCGATGTTCGAGGGCGCGATGCCGCAGGCTTCGATGTAGCTGCTGTAGCCGATGCCGCGCAGCAGGCCCTTGGCGGCGCTGGCCGCCTTGCGCTGCTCGAAGCCGGCCACGTCGGCCAGATCCTGCGCCTTGTTCATGCAGCCCAGGTAGTCGCCCACGTCGTACTGCAGGGCCACGGGCGTCTGGTAGGGCCAGCTGTCGATGAAGTTGCGCTTGCGGATCTCGTCCTGCCCGATGCCCAGTTCCCAGCCGCAGCGGCTCACCAGGCGCTCCAGCAGGTAGGTCGCTTCGGGGCGGCCGGCGCCGCGGTAGGCGTCCACCGGCGCGGTGTTGGTGAACCAGGCGTCCACCTCCACGTACACCTGTGGCGTCTTGTACTGGCCCGCCAGCAGCGTGGCGTACAGGATGGTCGGCACGGCCGAGGCGAAGGTGGACAGGTACGCGCCCATGTTGGCGTCGGTGTGCACGCGCATCGCCAGGAACTTGCCGTTGGCGTCCATCGCCATCTCGGCGTGGCTGATGTGGTCGCGGCCGTGCGCGTCGGTCAGGAAAGACTCGCTGCGTTCGCAGGTCCACTTGATGTTGCGGTTGATCTGCTTGGCCGCCCAGGTGAGTGCCACGTCTTCGGCGTAGAGAAAGATCTTGGAACCGAAGCCGCCGCCCACGTCGGGCGCGATCACGCGCACCTTGTGCTCGGGCAGCCCGAGCACGAACGCCGTCATCAGCAGGCGCTCGACGTGCGGGTTCTGGTTCGACACGTAGAGCGTGTATTCCTCGGTCGCCCGGTTGTACATGCCGATGGCCGCGCGCGGCTCCATGGCGTTGGGCACGAGGCGGTTGTTGATCAGGTCCAGTTTGGTGACGTGCGCGGCGCCGGCAAAGGCCGCGTCCACCGCGCCCTTGTCGCCGATGGCCCACTTGTAGCAGTGGTTGTCGGGCGCGGCCTCGTGCAGGGCCGGGCCCTGGGCGGCGGTGCGCATGTCCACGACGGCGTCGAGCACGTCGTAGTCCACGTCCACCGCCTCGGCGGCGTTCTTGGCCTGCTCCAGCGTCTCGGCGATCACCATCGCCACCTGGTCACCCACGTACCGCGCCTTGCCGATGGCCAGGATCGGGTGGGGCGGCTCCTTCATGGGCGTGCCGTCGGTGCTGGTGATCAGCCAGCCGCAGGGCAGGCCGCCCATCTTGCCGTCGATGTCCTTGCCCGTGAAGATCTCGACCACGCCGGGCATGGCCTTGGCGCGGGTCAGGTCGATGCTTTTGATGTTGGCGTGCGCGTGCGGGCTGCGCACGAACACCGCGCAGGTCTGGTTGGCCTGCGTGATGTCGTCGGTGTAGTTGCCCGCGCCCGTGAGGAAGCGGTAGTCCTCCTTGCGGCGGACGGCCTCGCCGATGTGCGGCAGCTTGGCGAAATCGGATGCACCCATGTCTGTTTCTCCTCAGGACGAAGCCATGTCGGCCTGGCCCTTGACCACGGCCTTGACGATGTTCTGGTAACCGGTGCAGCGGCACAGGTTGCCTTCGAGCAGCTCGCGGATTTCGCTTGAGCTGGCCTTGGGGTGGTGCGTGCAGAGGTCCACCGCGCTCATCACCATGCCCGGGGTGCAGTAGCCGCACTGCAGGCCGTGGCACTCCTTGAAGGCCGCCTGCATCGGGTGCATGGTGCCGTCGGGCTGGGCCAGGCCTTCGATGGTGGTGATCTCCGAGCCGCTGACCTGCACGGCCAGCACGTTGCACGACTTGATGGCCCGGCCGTCCCGGATGACGGTGCAGGCGCCGCACTGGGCGGTGTCGCATCCGACGTGGGTGCCGGTGAGCTTGAGGTGCTCGCGCAGCACCTGAACCAGCAATGTGTGGGGGGCGACGTCCACCGAGGTGGGCTTGCCATTGACCTTGAGCTGAACCTGCATCTGTGTCTCCTGTTGGTGGGGTCCCCAAACAGTGAAACATGGCTCAAAAAGAGCGAATTGCGTGTTAACCCTCAGATCGAAATGGCGCGCTGAAACATTCTCAATTTGCGACAGCTCTTGATGGCATTGAGGTGGCGAATAAATGTTGATTTCAAAGCATTTATTCAATCTTCTATTGCATTCATATGCATATGAAGCAGTTGCCATACCAGAGGTATTTCTCCGGCCTTCCGGACGCCGTTTGATTGAAGGAAATACCACGCAATTCAAAGGCGAGTACCGTCTGCCAAGAGCCTGTCTCAAACTGAGATTTTGTGGCCTCCCAACGGTGGTTTGAGGGTTATCCCTGAGCTATGGGCCTACCTTCAGGTCAACAATCGTATGAACACATGGGCATACCTCCAGAGACCGTGTGTGACCCACAACCGGAGACCCACGAATGCAAAAAATCCTCCACATCAACCCGGACAAGTGCACCGGCTGTCTGCAGTGCGAAATGGCCTGCTCGTTCGAGAACTACGGCACTTACGCCACGTCGAAGTCGCGCATCAAGGTCTTCGACTTCCACCACACCGGCAAGAAGGTGCCCTACACCTGCACGCAGTGCGACGAGGCCTGGTGCCTGCACGCCTGCCCGGTCGAAGCGATCACGGTCGACAAGGTCACCGGCGCCAAGGTGGTGAACGAGACGACGTGCGTGGGCTGCAAGGTGTGCACGATCGCCTGCCCCTTCGGCACCATCAACTACGTGCAGGAAACCGGCAAGGTCCAGAAGTGCGACCTCTGCGGTGGCGAGCCGGCCTGCGCCGACGCCTGCCCGACCGCAGCGATCACCTTTGTGGATGCCAACTGGACCGGCATCGACAAGATGAAGCAGTGGGCCGACAAGCTGGGCAACCAGCCGTCCGCCGCCTGATCCCCCAACCCATTCAAGGAGCTTCAACATGTCTTGGGCTGGAAAAATCCTCCGCGTCAATCTGACCGCGGGCACCGTCAAATCCGAACCGCTGAACATGGAGTGGGCGCGCGCCTACCTCGGTTCGCGCGGCCTCGGCAGCAAGTACCTGATCAGCGAGATCGATCCGAAAGTCGACCCGCTGTCGCCGGAGAACAAGATCATCTGGGCCACCGGCCCGCTGACCGGCACCATGGCCTCCACCGGCGGCCGCTACACCGTGATCACCAAAGGCCCGCTGACCGGCGCCATCGCCTGCTCCAACTCGGGTGGCTACTGGGGTGCCGAACTCAAGATGGCCGGCTGGGACATGGTCATTTTTGAAGGCAAGTCGGCCACGCCGGTCTACCTCTACATCAACGACGACGTGGCCGAGCTGCGCGACGCTTCGCACCTCTGGGGCCAGAGCGTGTGGAAGACCGAAGAAATGCTCAAGACCGGCCTGCAAGACCCGCTGGTGCGCGTGTCGAGCATCGGCAAGTCGGGAGAAAACGGCGTGTTGTACGCGGCCGTGGTCAATGACCTGCACCGCGCCGCCGGCCGCTCGGGCGTGGGCGCCGTGATGGGCAGCAAGAACCTTAAGGCGATTGCCGTGCGTGGCACCAAGGGCGTGGGCAACATCCGCGACCCCAAGGCCTTCATGCAGGTCACCAAAGAGAAGAAGAAGATCCTGGCCGACAACGCGGTCACGGGCCAGGGCCTGCCGGCCTACGGCACCCAGGTGCTGATGAACGTGATCAACGAGATGGGCGCGCTGCCCACGCGCAACCACCGCGACGTGCAGTTCGAAGGCGCGAAAGACATCTCGGCCGAAGCCATGGTCACGCCGCGCGCCACCGACGGCAAGAAGCACCTGGTGACCAACCAGGCCTGCTTCGGCTGCACCATCGCCTGCGGTCGCATCAGCAAGATCGACGAGGGCCACTTCACGGTGGCCAACAAGCCGCAGTACTGGGGCGCCAACGGCGGCCTGGAATACGAAGCGGCCTGGGCGCTGGGCGCGGCCAACGGCGTGAACGACCTGGAAGCGCTGCAATATGCCAACCTGCTGTGCAACGAAGAGGGCTTCGACCCGATCAGCTTCGGTGCCACCGTGGGCGCCGTGATGGAGCTGTACGAGATGGGCGTGCTCACCGCCGAGCAACTCGGCATCGACGCCAAGTTCGGCTCGGCGCAGGCGCTGGCCCACTTCGCCGAGATCACCGCCAAGGGCGAAGGCTTCGGCAAAGAGATTGGCCAGGGCTCCAAGCGCCTGACTGAAAAGTACGGTCACCCCGACCTGTCCATGAGCGTGAAAGGCCAGGAATTCCCGGCCTACGACGGCCGCGCCATCCAGGGCATCGGCCTGGCCTACGCCACCTCCAACCGCGGCGCCTGCCACCTGCGCGGTTACACCATCGCTTCCGAAGTGCTGGGCATCCCGGTCAAGACCGACCCGGTCGAGAGCGAAGGCAAGCCGGAACTGGTGAAGGCGTTCCAGGACGCGACCGCCGCGTTCGACTCGTCGGGCCTGTGCGTGTTCACCACCTTCGCCTGGGGTGTGGCCGATCTGGCACCGCAGCTGCAGGCCGCGTGCAACGAAGAATTCACCACCGAAGAGCTGGAGAAGATCGGTGAGCGCATCTGGAACATGGAGCGCGAGTTCAACAACGCCGCCGGCTTCACCGCCAAGGACGACAGCCTGCCCAAGCGCCTGCTCACCGAAGCGGCCAAGACCGGTGCTTCCAAGGGCATGGTCAGCAAGCTGCCCGAGATGCTGCCCAAGTACTACGCGGTGCGTGGCTGGGATCCGGAAGGCCGCCCGACCGCCGAGACCAAGACGCGCCTGAGCCTTTGATTCCGATTGGATAGAGCGGAGAAGCGGTCCCCTGCGGCCGCTTCTTCTTTTTGGAGAACACGTTCATGACCCACCACGTCATCCTCGGCGCCGGCCCGGCCGGTGTCATCGCAGCAGAGACCATTCGCAAGCACGCGCCCAACGACCGCATCACCGTCATCGGCGACGAAAACGAAGCGCCGTATTCGCGCATGGCGATCCCCTACCTGCTGATCGGCAAGGTGGGTGAAGAGGGCACCCACCTGCGCCACACGGCGGGGCATTTCGAGACGCTGAACGTCAAGGTCTTGCGTGGCGTGCGTGCCAAGCTGCTGGACTCGGCCAAGCGCAGCATCGAGCTGAGCGACGGCAACACGCTGCACTTCGACACGCTGCTGATTGCCACCGGATCTTCGCCCGCGACCCCGCCGATTCCCGGCATCAACGGCCCCGGCGTGCACAGCTGCTGGACGCTGGCCGACGCGCGCGCCATCGCCAACCTGGCCAAGCCCGGCGCCAAGGTGCTGCAGATGGGCGCCGGCTTCATCGGCTGCATCATCATGGAATCGCTGCAGCAGCGCGGTGTGGAACTCTCCGTCGTCGAGATGGGCGACCGCATGGTGCCGCGCATGATGGGTCCCACGGCCGGCGGCATGATCAAGGACTGGTGCGAGAAGAAGGGCGTCAAGGTCTACACCGGCGCCAGGGTCGAGGCCATCGAGCGCGGCGATGGTGCCGAGCCCGGCTTGCTGGGCAAGATCGCGCAGGCGGTGGGCATCGGCTCCCCGGCCGTGCCCGACGGCCAGATGCGGGTGCGCCTGTCCACGGGCGAGCGGCTGGAGGCCGATCTGGTCATCAGCGCCACCGGTGTCAAGCCCAACATCGGCTTCCTGGAAAACAGCGGCGTGCGCTGCCTGGTGGGCGTGCTGACCGACGAACACCTGCAGACCAACGTGCCCGGCATCTACGCGGCCGGCGACTGTGCCGAAGCCTTCGACAAGGTCTCGGGCAGAACCATCGTCAGCGCGATCCAGCCCAACGCCGCCGAGCAGGCACGCGTGGCCGCGCTCAACATGGTGGGCCAGAAGGCCGAGCTGATGGGCGTGACCCAGATCAACGTGCTCGACACGCTGGGCCTGATCTCCACCAGCTTCGGCAACTGGGAAGGCCTGCCCGGCGGGCAGCACGTGGAGCTGACCGATGAGAAGGCCGGCCGCCACCTGAGCCTGCAGTTCAAGGACGACCGGCTGGTGGGCTGCAACAGCGTGGGCTGGACCGAGCACGTGGGCGTGATGCGCGGCCTGGTCGAGGGGCAGGTGAAGCTGGGCGAGTGGAAAGACCGGCTCATGGACGACCCGACGAAGCTGATGGACGCTTACCTGTCGGCGGCGCAGGGGCAAGGCCACTGGAGCGGCGCGGCCGACGACCGCCGGCGTGCATGATCTGCGCATGAAGATCACTTTCAAACTCTTCGCCACGCTCACCGACTATCTGCCGCCCGAGGCGCGGCGCAGCAACGTTCTGGAGCTGGACGTGAGCCCGGACGCGCCGATCAGCCAGATCATCGAGCCCTTCGGCCTGCCGCCGAAGCTGGTGCACCTGGTGCTGGTGAACGGCAAGTACATCGAGCCGGACAAGCGCATGAGCACCACGCTGAGCGAGGGCGATGCGCTGGCCATCTGGCCGCCCATCGCGGGCGGGTGACAGTGGAACACCCCCGCCGCGCTGCGCGCGACCCCCTCAAGGGGGCGGCACTGGCCGTCTGGCGGAGCCAGCCCGGCGGTGCCTCTGGGTTGGGTCACTTTCTCCGGTTCGGGTTTTGGTCCGCTTCGCGGTTTCTCTGACATGCAGTCGAGCTATGCGGATCGCTTCGAGCGCGACATGGGCTGTACCGAGACCGAGTGGCTGGGCTGGCTGCCCGCTGCGGTGGGCGACGGTCGTCCGTGGCGCGTGGAGGGCAGCTCGGCGTTGGTTCAGATTCCGCCCGGCTCGCTGCAGTTGCGCTGGCAGGTGATGCCGCCGCGCGTGATCGCGCTCATGCGCATGCCGGTGCTGCGTGTGGGTTTCGTGTTCGAGGGGCTGGACGCGGCGCAGCGGTATGCCTTCATGAAGCGCTTCGATCTCTACATGCAACGCGGCGGCGGTTGAATCGGAATACCCCCCTGACCACCCCATGAACCTCACCTCCCTGCGCTACCTGGTCGCGCTGCACGACCACCGCCATTTCGAACGCGCGGCCCGGGCTTGCCACATCACGCAGCCGGCGCTGTCGAACGCGTTGCGCTCGCTGGAGCGCGAGATGGGCACGCCCATCGTGCGGCGTGGCCGCACCTATTCCGGCCTCACGCCCGAGGGCGAGCAGGTGCTCGCGAGCGCGAGGCGCATGCTGCACGAACATCAGATGCTGCAGCAGTCGCTGGCGAGCCAGGCCGACCAGCCGGTGGGGCGCTTGCGGCTGGGTGTGGTGCCCTCGGCGGTGCCGGTCGCCACACGCTTTTGTGCGCTGCTGCAGGCGCGCCACCCGGGTGTCTCACCGGTGCTGCTGTCGCTGCCGTCGGGCGAGATCGAGGCCGGTCTGAAGGCGATGTCGCTGGATCTGGGCCTGGGTTTTCTGGAGCGCGTGAACCCGCGCACCAGCGGCTTTCAGGTGTTGGCCCAGTACCAGGAGCACCACTACCTCGTGACCCGCGCGTTGCGCGCGGGGCGCGCCAAAGCGCCCGCCGCCAGCCGCATGGGCGAGCCCGTGCCCTGGAGCGAGGCCGCGCAGCAGCCTCTGTGCCTGCTCACGCCCGACATGCACAACCGAAGCGTGGTGGACGCGGCGTTCGCGCGCGCCGGGGCTGTGGCGCGGCCGGTGATGGAAACGAACTCGGTGTTCGCGCTGGCGCTCGCCGTGCGCTCCGGCCCGCTGTCCAGCGTCATGCCCGGCGCGCTGGTGGCCAGCCTGCGCGATCAGCCAGGGCTGGTCTTCCGGCCACTCACCCGACCCGACGTGCAGACGCCCGTGGGCTTTCTGACACGCCGCGACGTCGCGCCCACGCGGGTGCTGGCTGCGGCGCTGGCCTGGGCCCAGGACGCGACCTGGCGTGCCGAGCTGGCCACCCTGAGCGGCACGTTGAGCTGAACTGCCGGCCCGACCGGGTTCATTCAAAACCTGAATGAACCCATGTGCCAAAGCAATTTGACGCGGGGGCCGCCACGCGACACAGTGCGATGATGAGCATCCTCTCTTCGCGCACCATTCCCATCGCCGTTGCGGCATCCTCGAAATCCGACGGCGCCCGCCAAGGCATGAAAGCCCGCGCCCACCTCAAGGGCCGCCAGGCCACCCCCGCCGCCATCGAGGCGGTGCGCGCGTTGATCGGCCCGCCGCCCGCCGATGGCCACCGCCGCGACCTGCTGATCGAACACCTGCACGCCATCAACGACGCCCACCACGGCCTGCCCGAAGCCTTGATCGTCGCGCTCGCGGCCGAGATGCGGTTGCCGGTGGTCGAGGTGTTCGAGGTGGCGAGCTTCTACCACCACTTCGACGTTCTGCGCGATGGCGACACGCCAGCGGCGCTCACCGTGCGCGTGTGTGAGGGACTGAGCTGTGGTCTGGTCGGCGCCAGCGACCTGCTGGCGAAGCTGCCCGCCTTGCTGGGTCCGTCGGTGCGCGTGATGCCCGCGCCTTGCGTGGGTCGCTGCGAGCAGGCGCCGGCGGTGCAGGTCGGGCAACGTGCCGTGCCGAAGGCCACGCCCGAATCGGTGGCGGCTTGCGCAGCGAACCCGGACGCAACGCCTGCCCCTCCACACCCCGATTTCGTGGGCTACGCGGCCTACCGCGCGGCGGGCGGTTACCAGCTGGCGGCGGCGGTCGCGCGCGGCGAGCGAGACCCCGAAGACCTCATCAGGGCCATGGAAGGCTCGGGCCTGCGAGGGCTGGGTGGTGCGGGGTTTCCGGCGGGGCGCAAGTGGCGCATCGTTCGCGGCTTCGCGGGGCCGCGCCTGATGGCCGTGAACATCGACGAGGGCGAACCCGGCACCTTCAAGGACCGCCACCACCTGGAGCGCGACGCACACCGTTTTCTGGAAGGCCTGCTGATCGCCGCCTCGGTGGTCGGCATCGACGCGGTCTACCTCTACCTGCGCGACGAGTACCACGACTGCCGCCGCCTGCTGCAGGCCGAACTGGCCGCGCTGCAGGCCGACCCGCCGTTCCCGCTGCCGCGCATCGAACTGCGCCGCGGCGCGGGCGCCTACATCTGCGGCGAAGAGTCGGCCATGATCGAGAGCATCGAAGGCAAACGCGGCGAGCCGCGCATGCGCCCGCCCTACATCGCCGAGGTGGGCCTGTTTGGCCGGCCCACGCTGGAACACAATTTTGAAACGCTCTACTGGGTGCGCGACATCCTGGAGCGCGGCCCCGGCTGGTTTGCTTCGCAAGGGCGACACGGCCGCCAGGGCCTGCGCAGCTTCAGCGTGAGTGGCCGTGTGCGCGAGCCGGGCGTCAAGCTGGCGCCGGCCGGCATCACGCTGCGTGAGCTGGTCGAGGAGCACTGCGGCGGCATGGCCGAAGGCCACGAGCTGTACGCCTACCTGCCCGGCGGCGCGAGCGGCGGCATCCTGCCCGCGAGCATGGCCGACATCCCGCTCGATTTCGACACCCTGCAACCGCACGGCAGCTTCATCGGCTCGGCCGCTGTGGTCGTTCTCGGCCACCACGACCTCGCACGCGATGCGGCGCTCAACACCATGCGCTTTTTTGAACACGAAAGCTGTGGCCAGTGCACGCCCTGCCGCGTGGGCACGGCCAAGGCGGCGAAGCTGATGGAGGCCAGACACTGGGACGCCGACACGCTGGGTGACCTGTGCGAGGTCATGGCCGACGCCTCGATCTGCGGCCTGGGCCAGGCCGCGCCGAATCCGATCCGCTCGGTGCTCAAGCACTTTGCGCATGAAGTCGGGGGTGCGCAATGAACAAGCCCTTGACCGCCCAGCAGCTCACCCCCGCCACCGTCGCGTTCGAACTCGACGGCCAGCCCGTCGAAGCCTTCGACGGCGAGTCCATCCTGAACGCCGCCGAGCGCCACGGCGTGGTGATTCCGCGCCTGTGCCACAGCGACCCGCTGCGTCCGGACGGCAACTGCCGCGCCTGCGTGGTCGAGGTGGCGGGTGAGCGCGCGCTCGCGCCCAGCTGCTGCCGCAGCGTGACGCCCGGCATGAAAGTGCTGGCGCAGAGCCTGCGCGCGAAGAAGAGCCGCGACATGGTGCTGGAGCTGCTGCTCTCCGACATGCCCGAGCAGGGCCACCAGTGGCTGGACGACGACCCCGCGTTGCCGCACGGCGAGCTGAGCGAGTGGGCGCAGCGCGAGGGCGTGAGCGTGCGCCCCGCGCTCCAGGCCTTGCGCCGCGCGCCCACCGCGCCCGACCTCTCGCACCCCGCGATGGCGGTCAACCTCGACGCCTGCATCCAGTGCAACCGCTGCCAGCGCGCCTGCCGCGAAGAGCAGGTCAACGGCGTGATCGGCATGGCCTTCCGGGGCTCACACGCGCAGGTGGTGTTTGACATGGCCGATCCCATGGGCGCGAGCAGTTGCGTGGCCTGCGGCGAGTGTGTGCAGGCCTGCCCGACGGGCGCGCTCATGCCCAAGGGCCTGGTGGGCTCACAGGCCGTCGACCGCACGGTGGACTCGGTGTGCCCGTTCTGCGGCGTCGGCTGCCAGCTGACCTACAAGGTGCGCGACGACAAGATCGTGGCGGTCGAAGGCCGCGACGGGCCGGCCAACCACGGGCGCCTGTGCGTCAAGGGGCGCTTCGGTTTCGACTACGTGCACCACGCGGGGCGCCTGACGGTGCCACTGATCCGCCGCGAAGGCGTGGCCAAACATGGCGACGCCATTCCGCCGCGCGACGCCGACTGGCGCGACACCTTCCGCGAAGCGAGCTGGGACGAGGCGCTGGCGCTGACCACCGGAAAGCTCAAGGCACTGCGCGACACCCGCGGTCCGAAGAGCCTGGCCGGCTTCGGCTCGGCCAAGGGCACGAACGAAGAGGCCTACCTGTTCCAGAAGCTGGTGCGCACCGGCTTCGGTTCCAACAACGTCGACCACTGCACGCGCCTGTGCCACGCCTCCAGCGTCGCGGCCCTGCTCGAAGGCGTGGGCTCGGGCGCGGTGAGCAACCCGGTCAACGACGTGGCGCACGCCGAGCTGATCCTGGTGATCGGCTCCAACCCGACGGTCAACCACCCGGTGGCCGCGACCTGGATGAAGAACGCCGCTCAGAGCGGCACCCGCATCGTGCTGGCCGACCCGCGCATCACCGACATCGGGCAACACGCCTGGCGCACGCTGCCGTTCCGGCCCGACACCGACGTGGCCCTGCTCAACGCGATGATCCACACCGTGATCGACGAGGGCCTGGTGAACCAGGACTTCGTCGCGCAGCGCACCACCCACTACGAGGAACTGGCGCAGAACGTCGCGCGCTTCAGCCCCGAGGTCATGGCCCCGGTCTGCGGCATCCCGGCGCAGACCATCCGCGAGGTGGCGCGCGCGTTCGCCACCGCCAAGGCCGCGATGATCCTCTGGGGCATGGGCGTGAGCCAGCACGTGCACGGCACCGACAACGCGCGCTGCCTGATCGCGCTGTGCGCCATCACCGGCCAGATCGGCAAGCCCGGCAGCGGGCTGCACCCGCTGCGGGGCCAGAACAACGTGCAAGGCGCGAGCGACGCCGGCCTGATTCCCATGATGTTCCCCAACTACCAGCGGGTCGACAACGCCTCGGCACACGCCTGGTTCGAGGCCTTCTGGGACACGCCGCTGGACCGGCAACCGGGCTACACCGTGGTCGAGCTGATGGACCAGGCGCTGGCCGACGAGACCGACCCGCACAAGCTGCGTGGCCTCTACGTCATGGGTGAGAACCCGGCCATGAGCGACCCGAACCTGAACCACACGCGGCACGCGCTGGCCTCGCTGGAACACCTGGTGGTGCAGGACATCTTCATGACCGAGACCGCCTGGCTGGCCGACGTGATCCTGCCCGCCAGCGCCTGGCCCGAGAAGACCGGCTCCGTGAGCAACACCGACCGCATGGTGCAGCTGGGCCGCCAGGCCATCGACCCGCCGGGCGACGCGCGCGCCGACCTCTGGATCGTCCAGCAGATGGCCGCGGGCCTGGGGCTGCGCTGGAACTACGAGGGCGAGCACCACGGCGTCGCGGCCGTCTATGAAGAGATGCGGCAGGCCATGCACAGCTCGATCGGCGGCATCCGCTGGGAGCGGCTGGAGCGCGAGGGCAGCGTGACCTATCCGTGTCTGAGCGACGACGACCCGGGCCAGCCCATCGTGTTTACCGACCGCTTCCCGACGGCCGACGGCCGGCTGCGCCTGGTGCCGGCGCAGCTGGTGCCCGCCGACGAATCGCCCGATGCGGAGTACCCGATGGTGCTGATCACCGGGCGCCAGCTCGAACACTGGCACACCGGCAGCATGACGCGCCGCGCGACGGTGCTCGACGCGCTGGAGCCGGAGGCCACGGCCAGCGTGAGTGGCGCCGATCTGGCGCGGCTGGGCGTGAAGCCGGGCGACCGCATCACCGTGCGCTCGCGCCGGGGCGAGGTGACGCTGCGCGCGCGGCAGGACGACGGCACCGCCGCCGGCTGCGTGTTCATTCCTTTCGCCTACTCGGAGGCGGCGGCCAACCTGCTGACCAACGCGGCGCTCGACCCGCAGGCCAAGATTCCCGAGTTCAAGTACTGCGCGGTGTCGATCCGGCCCGCGGACGCCTCCAGCCCATGAGCGTGGAGCGCCCACGGTGGCGACCCCGGGCAGGGCGCCGGGGGATTCCCGGCGTATGATGTTTCATACCCCTAGGGGTAGACAGAATGTGAAACCACCCATCACGGAGTTCCCTCATGAGCGACCAAGCCACCGTCACCCTGACCCGCCAGTCCGGCTACCAGTTTCTGGTCGATTTCGGCCCCGCCATTGCGCAGCTGGCGGTGGACGAGCCGCCGCCGCTGGGGGGCGCGGCCGGCCCTGCGCCCGACCACCTGCTGCTGGCCGCCGTGGCCAACTGCCTGAGCGCCAGCCTGGTGTTTGCGCTGCAGAAATACAAGCAGGACCCCGGTCCGCTGAAAGCCACGGCCACCGCCACCACCGGCCGGAACGCGGCCAACCGCCTGCGCATCACCGACATCACGGTGCAGCTGGAGCTGGGGCGCCCCGCCGCCGAGCTGGAGCACCTGGACCGTGTGCTGGCCCAGTTTGAAGAGTTCTGCACCGTGTCGATGAGCGTGCGCCAGGGCATTGCGATCAACGTGCAGGTGCAGGACGGGACAGGAACCCGCCTCAAGGGCTGATGCGCGCGGGAATGTCGCCGGACCTTGATCGGGGACACGGTGGTGCCGTCCCGTTGGCGCTACAGTGAAAATCACCAGCCATCCACCACCTGCCTCTGGAACAACGCATGCGACTCACCCACTGGACCGACTACAGCCTGCGTGTGCTGATGTATTGCGCTGCCTGTGAAGGGCGCGAGCATCCGCCCACGGTCAACGAGATCGCTGAGGCACACGGCATTTCCCGCAGCCACCTCACCAAGATCGTGATGATCCTGGCGTCGTTTGGCTGGCTGGCCACCACGCGGGGTCGAGGCGGCGGTCTGCGTTTGCTCAAGCCTGCCGGGGAACTGACCCTGGGCGAGGTCGTGCGTCAGACCGAGACCGACATGACCCTGGTGGAGTGTTTCGATCGCAAGACCAACACCTGCCGCCTGGATGGCTATTGCCGGCTCAAGGATGTCCTGTACAAGGCGACGCAGGGATTCTTCGATGTGCTCGATGGCGTCACGCTGGCCGACCTGCTGGCGCCCATGGCGACGGCCAAGGCGGCACAGGCGGGGCAAGCGGGACAGATGCCGCACCTGATTCCCATCCAGCTGGCCTCGCTGAAGATGCCGGGAAAGGCGCCGGCCTCAGCGGCAAGGGTCGCTCCCGCCAGGCGGCCATCGGCCGCGCGCAAGCCGGGCAAAACCCAGACCGACTGACACCGGAGGGCGTTGCCTCAGTGCCACCGCCCCGTGGTGCTGACGCGGGCGTCGGCGTCAACGATCAGGCTGTCCACCTCGCGAAGGGGTGACAGCAGGTGCCCGCCTGCGGTGGCTCCCGCCACCATGATCGCGGCGCCCAGGCCGTTGACCGGATCGGGCTGGCGCGACACCGTGACCACGCCCCGCACGCCACGGCTGGGCATGCCCGTGCGCGGGTCCAGCACGTGGTGGTAACGGCGGCCGTCGCGCACAAAGCAGCGCTCGTAGTCGCCGGACGAGGCCACGCAGGCGTCGCTCACCTGCACCGTGTGGATCAGCCGCTCGGGCGCGCGCGGGTCGCGGATGCCCACGCGCCAGTCCTGGCCCAGGAGCTGGCCGCGCGTGAGCACGTCGCCACCGCCATTGACCATGGCATGGCGCACGCCACGCTGTTCGAGCACATGCAGGCCCGCCTGCAGGATGGGCAGTTTGGCCACGCCCCCCAGGTCGATGCGCATGCCCGGCCGACCCAGGCCGGCCTGGCCCGTCGCGGGGTGGACCAACACGTCGCGGAAGTCCACCAGCCGGCGTTCGCGGCGCAGGTCTTCCGGCGCGGGCATGCGGGCGTCCTGCGGGTCGAAGGACCAGCCGTGGTACGCGCCCACGGTGATGTCGAAAGCGCCCTCGCTGAGCCGCGACAGCTCGGCGGCGCGCTGCAGCACCGAAACCAGCTCGGGTGGCGCCTGCACCAGACCCTGGCCCGCGCTGCGGTGCATCGCGCTCACCAGGCTGTCGGCGCGGTGGCGGCTCATCATGCGTTCCAGGCGCTGCATCTCGGCAAAGGCCGCCTGCACGGCGGCCGCCGTGGCGTCCGGGCCGTCGCCCTGCGCCACGATGTCCACCCGCGTGCCCATCAGGACGCGGGAGGCGCGGTGGACGTCGGGGCTGGCCAGCGCCGGGCGCATGCCCAGACCGGCGACGAGCAGACCGCCCAGCCCGGCCAGGCACTGACGGCGTTGGAACAGTGGTGTCATGGTGAGGCCGGGTGAGGTCAGAGCGACTGGGCGACCATGTAGTCCACGGCGGCCTTCAGCTCGTCGTCGGTGAGGGTGCTGCCGCCGCCGCGGGGGGGCATCATGCCCTTGGCGCCGGTGAAGCCTTCGATGGCGTGTTTGTAGAGCGTGTCGTTGCCTTGCGCGATGCGCGGGCCCCAGTCGGCCTTGTCACCGGGCTTGGGTGCGCCAGCCACGTTGGCGGCGTGGCACATCGAGCACACCGAGCCATAGACCTTCTTGCCCACGGTGTTCTCGGCCACGGGGGCGGGCGCCGGCGCGGCCGCGGGCGCGGCGGCCACCGGGGCCGGCGCCGCCGGCGCTGCGGTGGAGTCGGCGGGCTTGTCGCCACAGGCCATCAGGGCGGCGCTGCAGCCCAGGATCAGGAGAAGCTTCTTGGCGTTCATGGGGAGTCCTTGAATGAGGTGTTGAAAGAGAAGGTCTGGATTTTAATATTCATACTACATGAATAATTAAACCGGCACTTGATCGATATCAAAGGGGGTCGGGCTTCAGCCATGGGTGTGCGGGGCGAGCCGCTGCAGCGATGCGGGCAGGCCTTGGCGCAGGTGCGCGGCCGTGAGCCATTCGCCACCTTCCCGCGCGGCGAAGGCGCGCGCCTGGTCCAGGGTGGTGAACGCGGGCAGGTTGCCCGTTCGCATCGGCCCCATCTGCCGCGACCCGTGCACGTACCAGGCCCGCTCGGCGGGAATCCAGGCGCCGGTGTCCAGGTCGGTGACGTACGAGGCGACGATGCTGGCGGCGCTCTGGCCGGCGGTGTAGCGTGGGACCCGCTGCAGGTACAGGAACAGGCTCAGGGGCGAGTCCAGGTACTGCACGTCGCCGTTGTGGAAGATGACCTGGGCCGCCCAGCGCCGCTGGCGGGCCGGAAACATGCCACAGACCGGACAGCGTGCTTCGGCCGGTACCTCGCGCGCCGCCCGCAGGGGCTGGCCTGAGGCGGGGTCGTGGGAGAAGGTGGGCGCCGTCAGGCACACATCGCCGGGCTGTGTTGCGTCCGCGCGGGTGGGTGCCGTGGCACTGCGCACCGAGCGGTAGCCCAGGCCGGCGAACGCGGCCGCACCGCCCAGCAGCGACAGACCGATGATGGCGCGGCGCGATGGCATCACATGCGGGTGTCGTGCAGCGCGCCGCCGCTGAGATCCACCATGTCGGGCTTGAGGTCGGCGTAGCGCAGCAGGCGGCCGCCGTGCTGCTGCACGAAGGCCTGCGCGGCGGCCTCGGTGGCGAAGCTCGCGGCCGTGGGCCCCATGGAGCCGTGGCGTTTGCTGCCCAGCACGTAGAGCGCCTGGCGCGCGTCGATCCAGTGGCCGCGGGGCTGGTCCCAGTCGGCCAGGGCCATGTCCTGCACGTGGGCGCTCACCACCGCGCGCACCTGCTCGGGGGCGATCAGCACCGACAGCAGCTCCACCGAATCGCAGAACCACTGCACCTCGGCCACGCCGTCGTAGCGGATCTGGCCCTTGGGGCCGGGGTAGTCGGCGAGCAGCATGCCGTCGAGCGAACAACTGGCCTGGGCGCTGATCTCGGCCGGGGCGCTGGCGCCGGAGGCGGCATCGCCGCTCTGGCCGCAGCCCAGCAGGCTGAGGGTGGCCAGGCCGGCGCAGCCGCACAGCAGGCGGCGGCGGTTCAGGGGGAAGTGGGATGGGGTGTTCATGGTCGGAATCTCCAGGAAGCCAGGGCAAGGGGTGCGACGATCCAGGCCAGCATGGCGCTGCTGAGCCAGCCCACCTGGCTCAGCGCCGGGGGCAGGATGCTGGCCAGGCCATAGAGGCGCTGCACGTCGTCGAGCGAAAACACGTTGAGGATGCGGAAGATGTCGGCCGGGTTCAGCAGCAGCAGGTAGGCGAAGGCCTGGCCGCCGAACTGGCCGCCCGTGGCCACCAGCAGGCCCAGCAGCAGCAGGTCGAACACCAGCACCAGCGCGAACCACAACGCGATGGCCAGACCCGAGGCGCGGGTGCGGTCGCGGGCCAGCACCGACAGCAGCACCGCCAGGCTCAGGAACGCCAGGCCCAGCAGCACCGAGCTGATCACGAAGCCGGCGTAGTGGTACAGGCCGGCCCAGCTGAAGCGCTGGTACAGCAGCAGCGCCACCAGCGCAAAGCCTGACACGGTGGACAGCGTCAGCGCACCCGCGAGCCCGAGGTACTTGCCCAGCAGCAGTTCGAGCCGCGTGATGGGCAGGGCCAGCAGCAGGTCGAGCGAACCGCGCTCGCGCTCGCCGACGATGGCGTCAAAGCCGAGCAGCAGCGCGATCAGCGGGATCAGGTAGATCACCAGACTGACCAGGCTGGCGATGGTCAGCTCGATCGATCGCGGACCGATCTGGCCTTGCGCGGCCGAGCCGAAGTAGGTGATGAGCAGCGAGAAGACGGTGAAGACCACGGCCACGGCCAGCACCCAGCGGTTGCGCAGCCGGTCGCGGAACTCCTTGGCGGCCACCGCCTGCACCTGGCGCCATTGCAATGAAACGTTCATGGGGCCTCCCTCAGGCCGAAGTACACGTCCTCCAGCGAGGGCTCGTGGATCTGCAGATCGCTCAGCTCCGCGTTGGCCAGCCAGGCCAGCACGCGCATCTTGTGTTCGCGGGGGCAACGCAGTTCCAGCAGGCCCGGTTCGCGCTGTTGCAGCGCGATGTCGATGCCGGCCAGTTGCCCGGGCAGTTCGGTGGCCAGCGTCTGCAGCCAGGTCGGCGCGGCGCGCAGCTGGAAGACCAGGGGCATGCGCGAGCGCTCGCGCAGCGCCTGCACCGAGCCCTGCGCACACACGCGGCCGTTGCTGAGCATGGCCAGGGCATCGACGCGCTGCTGCAGTTCGGCCAGGATGTGCGAGCTGATGACCAGGGTCACTCCTTGCGAGCGCAGCAGGTCGAGCTGGTCGTAGAAATCGCGGATCGCCGACGGGTCCAGGCCCGTGGTGGGTTCGTCGAGCAGCAGCAGCTGGGGGTCGCCCAGCAGGGCCTGGGCAAACCCCAGCCGTTGCCGCATGCCCTTGGAGTATTCGCGCACCGCGCGCCCGCCGGCCCGGGTCAGGCCGACGCGGTCGAGCAGGGCGGCGCACTGCGTCTGAGGCGCGCCCTTGAGGCGCGCGAAGAAGCGCAGCGTCTCCAGCCCGGTGAGGTTGTCGTACAGCACCAGGTTCTCGGGCAGGTAGCCCAAGGCGCGCCGGGTGGTGCGGAAGTCGGGGCCGTTCACCGCGCAGCCGTTGACCTGGATGCGGCCCTGGCTGGGGGTGATGAGACCGAGCACGAGTTTGAACAGGGTGCTCTTGCCAGCGCCGTTGTGGCCGATCAGGCCGAAGAGCTGGCCGCGCGGAACCCGCAGGCTCACGTTGTCCAGCGCCAGCAGCGGCGCACGCCGGCTGCCGTAGGGTTTGGTGACGCCCTCCAGGTGCAGGGCCTCAGCGGAAATACTTGTCACGCCATGTGCTCCAGTGGGGATGTTTCGGCGCCATGGCCGGATGGGGATCGATCACGCTGGGCACGCGCAGCACCGGGAACTGGTGTCCCAGCACGCGCAGGGCCTGCACGGCGGGGCTGCCCAGCAAGAGTTGAATGGAAGGGTGGCGCCACTGCAGGCGGTCCACCAGGTCGTTGGCTTCGTAGGACAGGTCGCCGATGCCGTTGCCGTCGCGGTCCCAGCCCAGGTAGTTGCTCCAGTGGTTGCCCTGGCCGGGCTTGGGGTGGCCCCAGGGTTCGTCGCGCGCGCCGACGTAGCGCACCTGCTCCCGGTTGGCGATGAAGTCGTTGCCCACGACCTGGTTGCGCGTGGACCCGGCCGAGAGGTGCACGCCGACGTGGTTGTCCACCACCAGGTTGTTGCGCAGGGTCACGTACTCGACGTCGTAGATGAAGAAGCCGCGGGCGTTGCCGGCCACCACGTTGTCTTCGATCACCGAGTCCTGCAGGGTGCGCAGCATGATGCCGTGGTCGGAGTTGCCCCAGGTGCGGTTGCCTCGCACCACCTGGTTGCGCACCTCCATCAGGGCCAGGCCGCCTCGGTTGTAGTAGCTGTCGTTGTCTTCCCACAGGTTGTGGTACGAGTTCATGTAGTGCGCGCCGTAGCGGCTGTGGTGCAGCCGGTTGCCGCGGAATTCGGCGTGGTGCGACACGTCGACGTACAGCGCGTCGCGCACGAAGCTGATGTCGTTGCCGGTGATGCGCGCGCCCTGCGTGTTGTAGAGCTGGATGCCGTTGCCGCGCTGCGAGGAGTTGAGGTCGCGCAGGCCGGTGATGCGGTTGTCTTCGATGCGCACCTCGTTGGCTTTTTCGATCCACAGGCCGAAGAGGTTGTAGGTCAGGTCGCAGCGCCGCACCACGGCGCGGTGCGAACCGGGCTGCACGTAGATGCCCGCGTGCTGGCTCTTCAGGCTGGTGCCCGAGTCGCGCACGATCAGGTTTTCGATCAGCACATCGGGCGAGGCGACGCGGATGGTGTCGCCGCGCTGGCCGCCGCTGAGCGTGGGGCGGTTGATACCGCGCAGCGTCAGGGGCTTGTCGATGCGCAGGTTCACGCTGTAGAAGCCGCGCGCCACTTCCACCACGTCGCCGGCGGCGGCCTGCGCCACGGCGGCCTGGATGTCGCCACCCGGTTCCACCCGCCACACGGCGGACCACGCGGAGCACGCTGGCAGGGCCAGGCCCAGCAGCCATGCACAGGCCAGCCGTTGGCGCCAGGAAGTGTGGGTCTTCACGCCAGATGCCCCAGGCTCTTGAGCACGAGGAACAGCGTCGCGCCGATCAGCAGGTTCTTGAAGCCGACGTAGCTGAGCATGTCCATCCAGTTCGCCACGCGGTAGCGCGCCTGCCACCACGGGCCGTCCTTCACGTAGCGCTTGCCCGCCATGCGGATCAGCACCTCGTAGACGCTCCAGCCGAACCACCAGCCGATGATGGCGCTGGCCGACAGGCGCCCGTCGGCCGCCAGCAGCCAGGCCACGCTCGCGGCCAGGGCCAGCGAGAGCCCGGCGAACTGCAGGGCGCGCTGCTTCTTCCAGCCGTCGCGGCTCCAGGGCCACAGGTGGTGCTGCACCTCCTGCCACAGGCCTTTGAGGCCAGGGGCACGGCCGCCGGGCCAGGGCTGGGCGGGCGCGGTGGGCATGCGCGGATCGGGGCCCTGCGCCGCCCGGGCGCTGACGGGCGAGACCGGTTCGATCGGGATGAAGTAGCCGTTGCGCCCGATCGGCGTGATGAGCAGGCCGTCGCGTTCGCGGCGCTTGCGCTCTTTGGCCAGCGGCGGGCAACCCTTCTGGTCGGTGTAGAGCACCATGCAGTCCAGGCAGTGCAGGCACTCGCGGTGGTCGATGCGGCCATCGGCGTCGATCGCCTGCGCGCCGCAGCCCACGGCGCAGGCCTTGCAGCTGTTGCAATCCTGCTTGCGCTGCAGGCCGAACCAGCGGAACGTGCTGGGCATGGCCAGAGAAGCGCCCAGCGGGCAGATGTACTTGCAGTAGGGGCGCTCGATGAACAGCGACGCACCCAGGATCACCACCACGAACAGACCGTAGGGCCAGCTGCGGTTCGTGATGCCGACCAGGAAGGTGGTCTTGAACGGCTCCACCTCGGCCAGCACCTCGGCCAGGCCCATGGAGAACATGGACACCACCAGCAGGCCGAAGAAGATGGCGTACTTCAGCCACTTGAGCCGGTCGTGCCAGACCTGCGGTACCTTGGTCTGGAAGCGCTTGAGGCCGATCACGCGCCCCACCTTGTAGAGCGCCTCGGAGAGCGAACCGAAGGGGCACATCCAGCCGCAGAACAGCCCGCGCCCGAACACGAACACGGTGACGATGATGAAGACCCAGAAGACGAAGATGAACGGGTCCGAGAGGAACAGCGACCAGGTCCACTGGAACAGCAGGGCGTGGAACCAGGTCAGCACCTGGGTGATGGAGGGCTGTGCCAGCAGGCCGAAGCCGACGAAGCCGATGCTCAGCGCCCAGGCCGAGTATTTGAAGGCGTTGACCGGCCATTTGTTCTTGTGGGTCGAGCGCCGCGTGAGCTTGTCGCGCAGGGCATAGACCACGGCCACCGCCAGCAGCAGGGCGGAAAAGAGGGCGATCTCGATGGCGCGCGACTTCCAGATGCGCACCCAAGGGGCATCTGGCTCGGTGACCACCGGGCGGCCGCCTTGCAGCATCTCGGCGGGCAGCCAGTACTTGGTCTCGAACACCGCGAAGCTGCGGTGCCCTGTGGCGCGGTCCACGCGGTTGCCCAGGAAGGCCAGCTTCCAGGGGTAGGCCGCCGAGAAGCTCTCGGAGCGGATCACGAAGATCGCCGACTCGGAGTAGCGCGGCGCGCCATCGGCTTCCAGTCCGTAGAGGTTGAACGAGTCCAGGTCGCGGAAGGTGAAGGCATCGGCGCCCTGCTTGACCTGGATGCGGTCGTAGATGCCACCGCGCACGAAGCCCGAGCCCTTGAAGGATTCGATGCCGGCACTGCGCACCACGAAGAGCGCCTGTTCGCTGTCTTTCAGGCGCGAGCGCAGCGTGGCGAAGCCCGACTTGCCGAGCAGGCTCTGGCCCACGTCGGGGTGGTTGAGGTCACCGAACCACAGCTCGATGAAGGGCTCGGCGCTGCGCTCCAGGCCCAGCTGCTCGGGCATCACGCGCAGGCGCTGCACCGCGCCCATCTTCACCAGCTCGTCCCAGCGGTAGGGCCGGCCGCTGGTCACGAAACGTGCGGGGTCGCGGCGGGTGGGTTCGATGATGCCGACCTGGCGGGCCACCGCCGAGCCCGAGAGCTGCATCACCTGGTTCTGCGCGATCACCGTGACGGTGGCGCCGGAGATGGCGTCCAGGCCCAGGATGTTTTCGTCCGGGCGCGAAGGACCGACCTCGATCTGGTCGGTGACCGACTTGCCGAGGTACTGGTTGTTGAAGTTGACCAGCGTGGACTCTGGAATGCCCAGCAGCAGGATGGGCTCGGAGTGCTTGAGCACCTTCACGCCGACGTAGCGGCCGCGCGCGTCCATGCCGATCAGCGTGATCACCGGCTTGCCGGAATAGGCCGGGGTGTCGGTGATGTCGGTCGAGAGCATCACGTAGCCCAGCAGGGTCTTCTTGCCCGGCTGTTGCGGGTCGGCGTCGCCGTAGGCCTCCACATACGGTGGCTGGCCCTTGCGCTGGGAAAAACTCTGGGCGCCCGGGAACACCTCCGCGCAGGGCACGAGGGCGCACAGGTCGGGGTTGGTGGCCAGGTCGGCGGGCAGATGGGCCTCGTAGGCCTGCGCCTGGGCATCGTTGCCGAGCGGGCTCAGCAACAGAGCAGCGGCGGTCAGCGCGGCCGAGAAAAGGCGTGCAATCGACATCGTTGGAATCCAGGGGGGCGGGGTCCGACGCCAGCGCCACACGGCGCGGGCATCGGTTCCGGCAAAGCAGGACCTCCCCGGGGGGAGGTTTTGAAGGCTTGTGGGCCTACCTTCGTGCAGCGCACTCCGGTGCGAGCTTGCTTGGGGCGGCCCGGCGCGACGCTCAGGCCTCCACGATCATGCGGGTGCGCATCTCCAGGTGCAGGGCGTGGCAGAAGTGCGTGCAGTAGCACCAGTACACGCCGGGCTCGCCCGCGGTGAAGGTGACCGATGCCGTCTCCTGCGGGTTCACGATGAAGTTGACGTCGTGGTTCGGGATCGCGAAGCCGTGCGTCAGGTCTTCGATCTTGTCCAGGTTGGTCAGGATCAGCGTGACCTCGTCACCCTTCTTCACTTTGAACTCGCGCAGCGAGAAGGCCGGGGCCTGCGATGTCATCTTCACGGTCACCTTCTTGCCGTTGCGCACCACGCCCGAGTCCTTCGGGTCCTTGACGGCGTTCGGGAAGTCGTCGAGGCTGTAGACCTGCTTGGGCTTGACGAGGTCGCGCTTGAAGATGATGAAGTCGTGCGGTTCGCCGCGCACCGGGTGGTCGGCCAGCAGCACCATCTTCTCGCCCGACATGTCGATGATCTGCTCGTTCTCGGCGTGCAGCGGGCCCACCGGCAGGAAGCGGTCTTTCGAGAACTTGCAGCCCACGGCGAGGTACTTGCCGTCGGCGGCAATGGTCTCCGACTGCGAGCCGTTGATGTGGCCCGGCTGGTACTGCACGTCCAGGCGGTCGACCACGTACTTGGCGGCCTTGTCGCCGGCGTGGAACTTGATTGCGGCGTCCACGTTCCATTTCACGATCTGGCTGTCCAGGAACAGCGTGGTGTAGGCGTTGCCACGGCCGTCAAAGGCGGTGTGCAGCGGGCCCAGGCCGATCTCGACCTCGGCCACGATGGCGTTGTCCAGCTTCTCGAGCTTGCCGTCGAACCATTCCAGCACCTTGGCCAGCTCGATAACCGTGGCGGTGGGCGAGAGCTTGCCGGCGCAGATGAAGTACTTCTGGTCCGGGCTGGCGTTGACGCCGTGCGGGTTCTTGGGCACCGACACGTAGGCGGTCAGCGCGGTCGTCGGGTCCTGGTTGGTGGTGTGCGTGCCGTCCACCACGGGCACCTTGGAGCTGCCGAAGGTCTTGAACTTGCCGGCCTTCACCGCCGCTTCGATGCGGGCGATGTTGAAGAAGATGCAGGCATCGCGCTCGGCGGACATCATGTCCTCGTACTTCGCGCCCATCTCGGTGTTGTACTGGTTCGACGCGGCCAGCTTGCCGTCGTAGGACGTGGCCACCAGGTCGCAGTTGCCGTCGATCAGCACCTGCCAGCGCACCTCCATGGTTTCGGCGTCGACGCAGCTGAACAGCGAACGGTACTTGCCCGCGTCCTCGGTGCCGGTGTTGGGCAGCGGAATGCCGAACTCGCCGCCGCAGAACACGCGCGTGGTGTAGTTGATGGCGGGGTCCACGGGGTCGCGTTTGTCGGGGAAGATGCCGTGGAAGCCCTGCACGTTGGGCAACTGCGTGATCTTGTCGCAGATGAAGTAGTCCAGTCGGATGCGTGCGATGCGGCTGTTGATCTTGTCGTTGATCCAGGCGTAGCGGCCGTCGTAGTTGCCGTCCTTGTACGAGGCGTGCGTGTGGTGGGTGTCACCCACGGTGTAGCGCAACGCGCCATTGGGCTTGGTGCCCATGATCGCCTTGGACTCGTTGGTGATGCCCCAGCCCACCAGGGCGTCGGGCACGAAGCAGGGGATGCGAAGCAGTTCGCGACCCGAGGGCATGCCGAGCACGCGCATGTCGCCGGTGTGGCCACCGCTCCACAGCCCGTAGTAGGTGTCGAGCTCACCGGGTTTGAGGTGCGTGGCGTTGGCGCCGGCGTGTGCGGCATCGGTGGCCGCGGCCGGTGCTGCGGCGGGGGCGTTGGCGGCACCCGACTCTTTTTCGGTGCAGGCCGTGGCGCCCAGTGTCAGTCCCGCGAGCGCGGCGGTGTTGAGGAAACGCCGGCGACCCCAAACGGTGGTGTCGTTGGCAGACAAAGTGCTGTCGTCTTTCATGTGTGAACCTCTTGGGTTTGGTTTTGGAAAAGGGGTGGACCACGCGCGGGGGGCGGCATGGCGGCGGGAGCGGGGGGCACGTGGCTGGCCACCTGGGCCAGCAGCGTGAGCGAAGGCAGGCCGACCGCCGGCAGCGTGGCGGTGGGCGGGGTCGGCAGGGCGGCGGGCAGGCAGAGCCAGCAAACGGTGGTGTGCGTGGGTCCGGAGTCGGGGCTGTCATCGGCCTGAACCCACTGGGTGCCGCTGCTGCTGCAGACCTCGGTCATGCCCTGGGGGGGCGGGATCGGCGATGAAAAGACGATTCCCCAGGCGAGCAGCAGGCAGAGCAGAAGCCATCGCTGCACTGCGCGTGTGGGTCTCGGGAAATGCGTCATGCGCGGACTATAGGTCCGATATCATTCACGTGGAGTGAATATTTAAGTGCATTTGACCTGCATCAATGGAATGGCCCCTTGAACCGCGGCGTGCGGTGCCCGCGCCGACCCCAGGCCGGCGTCGCCGTCCCGTGAGCCCACCGCGCCCCTGCGATGCCGGCCACGTCGCCGTGCACCAGCACGCCGTAGGCACGGCCGGCCAGGTGCTGCGGGTAGCCCCAGCCCTTCATCTCCAGGGCTTTGGCCTTGGCGGCGTTTTTGCCTGAGGTGGCGGTCGGGTCCGGGTTGCCGCCGTCGGCGCACACCATGCGGTCCATCATCAGCTTGAGTGGGCTCGGGCGCTGGTACCAGTAAACCGGGGTGACGATGAGCACGGCGTGGGCCGCGGTCCAGCGCTCGTGGATCTGTGCCATCCAGTCGTTGGTCTGGTTCAGCGCGTGGTTGGGGTCGCCGCTGCAGGGCCAGTGGCTTGCGCGGCGTCCAGGCGTTTTTTGGTGGCCACCCATTCATCGGACAGCAAGTAGTCTGGGTTCGCGTAACCCTCGCCGGCCTGGTGGGTGAACGGTGCCTTGCGGCCTTCGCTGAAGGCGGCCCAGGCAATGGCCTCCAGGCGGGCAATCGAGGCCTCTTCCGCGCGGAAGGCCGGGTCCTTGAAGGAGGCCCGGAAGCGCTCGGTGAACTGCGCCCGTGCCAAAGGGGCGGGCGCCTGCCCCTTGCGAATCTGGATCATGGTGGTCCCCTGGCGGCACATGCCGAGGGGTCCAATCTGGGCGTATGGCCCCACGGTGTCTGTGCGACGCCGCACCGAGCGCCGGCGGTCCCGCCGTGCCGCGTCAGCGGGGCGGGGTCAGGCCGGGGCCCACCACCAGCCCGCCATCTTCATGCCGAGCACCGTGAGCAGCAGCGAGCCGAGCAGGTGCAGGACCGCGGTGCCGAAGGCCAGCAGGTAGCGCGCGTGCTGCAACATGCCGACCACCTCCACCGAGAAGGTGGAGAAGGTGGTGAGCGCGCCCAGAAAGCCGGTCACGATGGCCAGCCGCCAGGCCGGGTCCAGCTGGGTCTGGCTGTGGAAGAACACCACCGCCACACCCACCAGCCAGGCCCCGATCCAGTTGGCTGCCAGCGTGCCCCAGGGCAGCACGGCGTGCCCCTGGTTGAGCCACAGGCTCAGCTGCCAGCGCGAGAGCGCGCCGACGCTGGCGCCGAGGCTGATGGCGATGACTTGCAACATGAGTGTTCGCTGGTCAGGTGGTGGTCGCTATCTTGCCCAGCTCACACCGTGGAACCGGCTTTGCCGGGCCACGGGTGTGGTCCCCCTGGGGGGAAGGCGCGCAGGGACGCAGGGGGTGCATGTATCAAAACGGCGGGTCGTCGTCGCCGACGGCGGTGACGGCTTCCTGCTTGGGCTTGGCCGGTGCCGCGGCCGGGGCGTCGGGCATCGCCATGCCGGGCACGATCTCGCCGCCCAGGGCTTCGATCAGTTCAGGGATCAGTTTTTGCAGCTCGCCGGTGCTCAGCGCCACGTCGGTGTCGAAGCCGCTGTCGCCGTCGCCCGCGCGGTCGTCGAACACGCCTTCGAGGAACGCGAGCTTCTTGAGCTGCATGGACTCGGTGAGCACGAAGCCGATGCGGCCTTCCCAGCTCATGGCCAGGCGCGTGGGCAGCTTGCCCTCGGTGATGTGCTTGCGCACCTCGTCGGTGGCGAGGTTGTGGCGGGTGAACTTCACCACGCTCTTCTCTTCGTCGCCCGATTTCAGCTCGCACTCGCGCTCGACCGAGAAGCCACCGGGCGCGCCGCCTTCGTCTTCGTCGGACACCGGGGCCGAGAGCCACGAGGTCATCGCGGTCTGCGGCGTGATGGCGGTCTGCAGCAGGGTGAGGGACAGGTCGTTGAACACGTTGACCAGCGCGGTCACCAGCTCGTCGGCCTTGCCCTGGCTGCTGGCGTCGGTGATCAGCAGGCCGTTGGCCAGGTCGATCCAGACCCACACCGCCATGCGGCGTGGAAAGGCCTGCGGCAGCAGCGACAGCAGCGCGTCTTCGCGCAGCTCTTTCATCTGCTTCTTGCCGGGCTTGCGGCCGGTGGTGGCCTCGATGTGCTCGGCTTCTTCATCCGCCTTCTCGCGCACGACCGAGCCGGGCACGGCCTTGCTCTCGATCATCAGTTTGAGGATGCGCTGCCCGGCCACGGACTCGGCCAGCGGGCCATTCGCCTCGCCGCGCGGCTCGACCCAGCCCACGGCTTTGTCCTGGGTGGCGCCACAAGGCACAAAACGGGCCGCGTCGAGCGCGGTTTCCATGGCTTCCAGCGTCGCGGTCCAGCCGGGCGCGATGCGGTAAATCGTCACATTCTTGAACACAGGGTATTTCTCTCTCGGTGGTCCGCGCGGCATTGCGCGGCCTTGCGTCTGATGATACCCAGCCAGCCACGGTCCGATGGAGGTGCACGGCCCAAGGCCAACGCGGAACCGGCTTTGCCGGGCCGCTGCTGGCGCCCCCTTCGAGGGGGTGACGCCGAAGGCGGCGCGGGGGTGTTCAGATGAGTGCCGTCAGTGGTTGCAGTCTGTAACCGGCGGCTTCGAGCGCGAGCCGGATCTGCTGGGCCGAGGCCACGGCGTCGGGCCCGTCGCCGTGCACGCAGATGCTGTGGATGGGGGTGGGCAGGCGCTGGCCGTCGGCGGTGACGATGCCGTGCGCGTCGAGCATGCGCAGCACGTGTTGCACGCAGGCCTGGGCGTCGTGCAGCACGGCGCCGGGCTGCGAGCGGGGTGTGAGCTGACCGTCTGGTTGATAGGTCCGGTCGGCAAACACCTCACGGCCCAAGCGCAGGCCGGCCGCCTCGCCGGCCGCTTCGAGCGCCGAGAGGGCGGGCGCGAGCAGGATGAGGTCCCGGTCCAGCGCCCGCACGGCGCGCGCCACGGTGGCGGCCACGCCAGCGTCGGCGCAGGCGATGTTGTTGAGCGCCCCGTGCGGCTTGACGTGCGTGACCCGACCGCCTTCGGCCGCGGCCATGGCCTGCAGCGCGCCGACCTGGTAGAGGATGGTGGCCTCCAGCTCCTTGGCCGACAGCTGCATCGCGCGGCGGCCAAAGCCTTGCAAGTCGGGAAACGCCGGGTGCGCGCCCAGGCTCACGCCGTTGGCCAGCGCGAGGCGCACGGTCTCGCGCATCACGACCGGGTCGCCCGCGTGGAAGCCGCAGGCGATGTTGGCGCTGCCGATCACCTGCAGCAGCGCCGCATCGTCGCCCATGCGCCAGGCGCCGAAACTTTCGCCGAGGTCGGCGTTGAGGTTGATGGTTTTGGCATTCATGAAGGGCTCCGGGTCAGAGGGTGAGCGGGCGTGGGCAAAAGGCGCTTTCCCCTCAGGGGTCGGCGCGTTGCATGCCGTCGATGAGGTTGCAGGTGTAGAGCGCGGCTTCGTCCACCGTGCCGGGTGGCAGGTAGGTCTCGCGCGAGTTGAGCCAGCGCTGCCAGCGCTCGTGTTCGTCTTTCAGCGCGCGGTGGGCCTGTTCCAGGTTCACCGCCTCGAAGCGCACGCGCGTGCCGGGCCGCAGGTGCGCGAGCCGGGGCAAGTCGGCGCTGATCACGGTGGCGATCTTGGGGTAGCCGCCCACGGTCTGACCGTCGGCGAGCAGCACGATGGGCAGGCCGTTGGCCGGCACCTGGATCGCGCCGGGCGTCACGCCGTCGGACACGATGTCCGCCGCCGCGGCGTTGACGTGCGCCAGCGGTTCACCCTGGAAGCGCAGGCCCATGCGGTCCTGCGCGGCGGTGGCTTCCCAGTCCTGATTCAGGAACTGGGCGATGGCGTCGGGGGTGAAGTGGTCTTGTTGAGGGCCGAGCAGCACGCGCACCGGGCCCTCGTTCGCGGTCCACGGCGAACGGCAACGCCATTCCCTCGGGTCGGCGTGGCCCCAGGCGCCGCAAGGCAGCATGTCGCCCGGGCGGAAGGCGCGACCCAGCACGCCGGCCAGCCCGGCGCGCCAGTAGCTGGCGCGGCTGCCGAGCTGGGGCTCCATGAGCAGGCCACCGGCCACGGCCAGGTAAGCGCAACCGCTCTCGGCCGGGCCGAGCAGCAGCTGGTCGCCCTCGCGCAGCGTGACGCTGTGCCAGGCGGGCAGGGGGCTGCGACCACCGTCGTTGCGCAGACAGGTGGCGCCGACGCGGCCCGCGAGCGCCACGCGCACCGGCCCGGCCGCCACGCGCAGCACCGTGCCCGTGCCGCGCAGCTCCAGCACGGCCGCGTCGGGCGGGTTGCCGAGCAGGGCGTTGGCCGCACGGGCCAGCGGTCCGTCGAGCCAGCCGGAGAGCGGCATGCCGTGGTGCCGGTGGCCCGCGCGGCCACGGTCCTGCACGGTGGTGCCGATGCCGGGTTGTGCGATTTCCAGCAGGCCGCTCATCGCTCGGGTGCCTTCAGAAACGTTTCGCGTGGCAGCCCACGAGCGATCTCGGCGGCCAGCCGGTCGTGGGTCGCACGGTCCACGGCGTGGCACCGCACCTCGTCGCCGGCCGCGAGCAGGGCCGGCTGCTCGGCGTGGCGCAGGTCGAACAGCACCACCGGCGTGCGACCCAGCAGGTTCCAGCCGCCAGGGCTGTCCCAGGGGTAGACCGCGCACATCTCGCCCGCCACGGCCAGCGATTGCGCGGGCACCTTCTGGCGCGGCGCCGGCAGTCGCGGCATGTGCAGCTCGGGCGGCACGCCGCCCATGTACGGGAAGCCCGGCTGGAAGCCGAGCATGTAGACCCGGAAGGTGGCGGCGAGCAGGTGATGGATCACTTCGTCAGGGTTCAGGCCCTTGGCTTCGGCGAGCCGGGGCAGGTCGGGCGCGAAGTCGGCGTCGAAACACACCGGCAGGTGCCAGAGACGGCCGGGCTGCATGGCCTGGTGACCGTCCTGGGCGAGCACCCGCAGGCGCTCGCCCAGCGCGGTGGCATCGGCTTCCAAGGGGTCGTAATGCACCGTGAGCGAGCGGAAGGTGGGCACCACATCGGTGACCGATGCCATCAGCGGTTCCGAAGCACGCGCCTGCGACACCCGCTCGGCCAGGCCCATCACGCGGGCGTTGATGGCCGGGTCGATGGCACTGCCGAACTCCAGCGTCCAGGCGCTGTCGCCGAGGGCGAGCAGGCGGGGGGGCGTGTCAGTACTCATGAGTGAGATGGTGTGTATGGGAGGCACGGGCTCGGCGGCGGCCCCTCACCCCAGCCCTCTCCCCAGAGGGGCGAGGGAGCAAGGCACGAGGCGCGAGCAGGAGTGGTACCCACATGCAGCCGGAGTGCGTGCCCCACCCAGAGCAGCCGTGGAACCGGCTTCGCCGGGCCACCAGCTGCGTCCCCCCTCAGGGGGGAAGCCGCGAAGCGGCGCAGGGGGGCTTTCACAGTGACGCCGCGGACCGCGCCGCCTGGTCGTACATGCCCGAGAGCACGCGCAGCAGGCGCGCGAGCTCGCCGATGTCCTTGTTGAGCGCGTCGTCCGCGTGCAGCGCCTGGATCAGGCATCGCTCGCGGATCTCGCGGTAGCGCTGCACGCTGGCGCTGCCCGTCTCCGTGGCGGCGTAGGTCACTTCCTTGCCCGACTTGCTGGACACCACCACGCCCAGGCTCACGAGCTTCTTGAGCGAGTAGTTGACGAGGTGCGTGTCCTCGATGTTCATGATGAAACAGATGTCCGACAGGCGTTTGTCCCGCGCGCGGTGCGAGACGTGGTGCAGGACCAGCACGTCCAGCGGCATCAGGTCTTTCAGGCCGGCGGCCGACATGCAGTGCACGACCCAGCGGTGGAAGGCGTTGCTCGCCACGATCAGGCCGAACTCGAACTCGCTCATCTCCGCGCTCTGCGGCGAGACCAGGTGCGCCGACGACACGATGTGCGAGCCGGGAGCCTTCGCGGCGGGCGTGGATGTTGCTTTGGGTGTCTTGGCCATGGGTGCTCCTTCGATGGCCCGGAGTTTAGATTTTTTGCCGATGATTTGCCAACAATTTGTTGACGATAAGGGAAAACACCCATCACAATCCGCCGGCCTGACGCCTACAGTCCGTGCACCCTTTCCCCGCAGGACGCCCCTGCGATCCGTTCCACCTCACCCACCGGAGTTCCCATGAACCGTCGCGCTTTCCAACTCTCGATGGCCGCTGCCGCTGTCGCGCTCTCCACGCTGACCACCACCTCGGCCTTCGCCCAGACCAAGTGGGACCTGGCCACCGCCTACCCGGCCAGCAACTTCCACACGGTCAACATCAGCCAGTTCGCGGCTGACGTGGACAAGGCCAGCGGCGGCAAGCTCAAGATGACGGTTCACGCCAACGCCGCGCTGTTCAAGGCGCCCGAGATCAAGCGCGCGGTGCAGGGCGGTCAGGCCCAGGCCGGCGAGATCCTGCTGGTGAACTACCAGAACGAATGGCAGGTCTTCGGCGCCGACGGCCTGCCGTTCCTGGCCGACAGCTACGACGAAGCGGCCAAACTCTGGAAGGTGCAACGCCCGGTGCTGGAGAAGAAGCTGGCGGAGCAGGGCATGATGGTCTTGTTCGCTGTGCCGTGGCCGCCGCAGGGCGTGTACAGCAAGAAGCCGCTGAACAGCGCGGCCGATCTCAAGGGCATCAAGTGGCGCGCCTACAGCCCGGCCACCGCGCGCATCGCCGAGCTGGTGGGCGCCCAGCCGGTCACCGTGCAGGCGGCCGAGGTCAGCCAGGCCTTCGCCACGGGCGTGACCGAAAGCATGATGTCCAGCGGCTCCACCGGTGCCGACGCCAAGCTGTACGAACACGTGAAGTACTGGTACGACACCCAGGCCTGGCTGCCCAAGAACGCGCTGCTGGTGAACAAGAAGGCCTTTGATGCGCTGGACAAACCGACGCAGGATGCCGTGCTGAAGGCCGCCGCCGACGCCGAGACCCGCGGCTGGGCCGAGAGCAAGAAGGCCAACGGCGAAAGCCTGGACAAGCTCAAGGCCGGTGGCATGCAGATCCTGCCGGCGCCCGCGCAGCTCAAGACCGACATGAAACAGGTCGGCGACACCATGCTCAAGGAGTGGCTCACCAAGGCCGGCCCTGAAGGCCAGGCCATGGTCGACGCGTTCCGCAAGTGAGTCACGGCAGCACCATGCGGCGCACGCTGAATGCCTTGTACGACGGCTGCGCCTGGCTCGCGGCGGTGTTCATGATCGGCGTGCTGGTCATGGTGCTGCTGTCGGTGCTGGGCCGGCAGCTCAACTTCCACGTGCCGGGCACCGATGCCTACGCCGGCTACGCCATGGCCGCCGCTGGCTTCCTGGCGCTGGCGCACACGCTCAAGCGCAACGAGCACATCCGCGTCACGCTGGTGCTGGGCAAACTCACCGGCCGTACCCGCCAGGGCCTGGAGCTGTGGTCGCTGAGCGTCGCGGTGCTGCTGTCCGGGTTGTTTGCCTGGTTCGCGGCGCGCCTGGTGTGGCAGTCGATCGAGTTCCACGACATCTCCACCGGCAACGACGCGACGCCGCTGTGGATGCCCCAGCTCGCGATGGCGTTCGGCACGCTGGTGCTGTTCATCGCCTTCGTGGACGAATGGGTGCTGGAAGCGCGCGGTCAGCGCCTGCGCGTTGACGGATCGGAGACGCACCATGAATGAGATGCTCGTCACCGGGTTTCTGATCGTCACCCTGTTCGCCCTGCTGGGCAGCGGCGTCTGGATCGGCCTCACGCTGGCCGGCGTGGCCTGGATCGGCATGGAGCTGTTCTCCACACGCAGCGCGGGCGACGCGATGGCCGTCACCATCTGGGGCTCGGCCAGCAGCTGGACGCTGACCGCGCTGCCGCTGTTCATCTGGATGGGCGAGATCCTGTTCCGCACCAAGCTGTCCGAGAACATGTTCAAGGGCCTGGCGCCCTGGGTCAACTCGCTGCCGGGCCGGCTGCTGCACACCAACATCCTGGGCAGCACGATCTTTGCGGCGGTGTCGGGTTCGTCGGCCGCGACCTGCGCCACCATCGGCAAGATGACCATCCCTGAGCTGACCGCGCGCGGCTACCCGCCGGAGCGCGTCATCGGCTCGCTGGGTGGTGCGAGCACGCTGGGCCTGCTGATCCCGCCCTCCATCGTGATGATCGTCTACGGTGTCGCGGCCGAGGTGTCGATCGCCAAGCTGTTCGTGGCGGGCATGATTCCGGGCCTGATGCTCGCGGGCCTGTTCAGCGGTTACCTGATGGTCTGGTCGCTGTTCAACCCCGACAAGATTCCGCAGGCCGATCCGGGCATGAGCTTCACCGACAAGTTGCGCGCTTCCAGCGAGCTGATCCCGGTGGTGCTGCTCATCGGCGGCGTGATCGGCTCGATCTACGTCGGCGTGGCCACCGCCACCGAGGCGGCCGCCATCGGCGTGGTCGGTTCGCTGATGCTGTCGGCGTACCAGAAGTCGCTCAACTGGCAGAACTTCAAGGACGCGTTGCTGGGCGCCACCCGCCTGTACTGCATGATGGCGCTGATCCTCGCTGGGGCGGCTTTCCTCACGCTGTCCATGGGCTACATCGGCCTGCCGCGCCACCTGGCCGAGTGGGTGGGGTCGCTGGGCCTGTCGCCGGGCCTGCTGCTGATCGCGCTGGCGCTGTTCTTCATCCTGCTGGGTTGTTTCCTCGACGGCATCTCCATGATCGTACTGACCATGGGCGTGCTGATCCCGACGGTGCAGGCCGCGGGCATCGACCTGATCTGGTTCGGCATCTTCATCGTCATCGTGGTGGAGATGGCGCAGATCACGCCGCCGGTGGGCTTCAACCTGTTTGTGCTGCAGGGCATGACCAAGCGCGAGATCAACTGGATCGCCAGCGTCTGCATGCCGTACTTCTTCCTCATGGTGCTGGCCGTGTGCCTGCTCTGGTGGTTCCCGCAGATCGTGATGTGGCTGCCGGGGCGGATGTGAACCTCATGACCGCAGGAAACGCTGCGGCCTGAACGGGTGCGGGTCGAGGGTGGTGGGCTCGCCCAGCATGAGCTGCGCCAGCAACTCGCCGGTGCCCGGCCCGCTGGAAAAGCCGATGTGCTGGTGGCCCAGCGCCAGCCAGACCCCGGCCTGACCGGGGCACTCGCCGACCATCGGTCGGCTGTCCGGCAGGGTGGGACGGCTGCCCAGCCAGTCGGGTTCAGCGGTGCGTTCACCCAGCGCCACCGCCTCGCGCGCGGCCCGCTCGGCGGCGTCCAGCTGCGCCGGCCGAGACGGCGCGTGTTGTGCGTTCAGCTCCACCCCGGTGGTCAGCCGCAGCCCTTGCGCCATGGGCGCGAGCACGTAGCCGGCGGCGGTGTCGTACACCGGCCGGTTGATTGCCGCGCCATTCGCTGGCGTGAAGTGCCTGTGGTAGCCGCGCTCGAAGCCCATGGGCAGCTTCAGTCCGACATGCTGTCGAAGGAAATCGCGCGACCACGGGCCGAGCGCGATCACCACGTGATCGGCACGCAGGGCGCGCCCATCGGACGTGCCGATGGACCAACCACCGTTGTCTCGTTGCAGCTGTGTGGCCTCGGTGGTCTGCAGCTGCCCGCCGAGTTCCACCAGCCAGCGCGCGTAGGCGCGCACCAGCTCACCCGGGCTGTCGACCGAGCTGGCGTCTTTCACCCACAGGGCCCTGCGGAAGATGGGCTGCAGGTGCGGCTCCAGATCGTGCAGTTCGTGTGCGCCCAGTTCGGCGGTGGCCACGCCGAAGCGGGCCAGCGTCTCGCGCCCGAAAGCGCCCGATTGGAAGCCGGCTTCGCTGCGGTAGAGGAACAGCCAGCCCTCGTCACGGCGGCGGTGCGCGACACCGGTCGCGTCCATCCACCGGCGGTGCACGGTGCCGGATTGACGGATGAGGGCGTCCAGCGCGGTCGTGGTCTCGCGAAAGGCCTGCTCCCGCGCATGGGACAGGAACGACAGACCCCAGCGCCATTGGCTCATCATCGCCAGCGGGTTGTAGCGAAAGCCCGGGCTGCGCCCGCGCAGCAGACCCGGCAATTGAGGCCACAGCCGGGGGTGGTTGAACGGCATGAGCGAGCTGCGCGCCAGCACGCCGGCGTTGCCGTGCGAAGTCGCAGCGCCCGGCCCCAGCGGGTCGACCACGGTCACGGCCAGGCCGCGCTGGCGCAACGAGAGCGCGCAGGCGATGCCCACCATGCCCGCGCCCAGCACCACCACCTGTTGTCCCAGCCTTGCACGCGTCATGCTTCAATGTTCCCATCGTTGGTGTTTTCAACCCGCAGCTTATCGCCATGAAGGACACGAAGACCGAAGCCGAAAGATGTCTGGGCGTCATCATGCTGGACACGCGTTTCCCGCGCCCGCCGGGCGACATCGGCAGCCCGGACACCTGGGCACGCGCCGGCATCCCGGTGCGCTTCATCACAGTGCCGGGGGCTTCGGCCCGGCGGGTGGTGCAGACCCAAGACCCGGCGCTGCTTGGACCTTTCGCAGACGCTGCAAGATCGCTGGCGCACCAGGGCGCCCGACTGATCACCACCAGTTGCGGCTTTCTGGCCGCGTGGCAAGCCGAGCTGCAGGCGGCGGTGGACGTGCCTGTGATCACCTCCAGCCTGTTGCAATGCGCCAGCATGGCGTCGCCGGGCATCGTCACGTTCGACGCCGCCTCGCTGCACGCCGATCTGCTGCATCGCGCGGGCGTCCCGGCGGGCACGCCCGTGGAAGGGCTGCAACCAGGGTGCGAACTGCAATCGCGCATCCTGAGCGACGACACCGTGTTGGATTTACGACAGGCGTCAGAGGACGTGGTGGACGCGGCGGTGCGACTGGTGGCGAGGCATCCCGAGGTGGAGCAGGTGGTGCTGGAGTGCACCAACATGCCGCCGTACCGAAGCGCCGTGGCCCAGGCCACCGGGCGACCGGTGCACGACCTGGAAACCTTGCTGCTGAAAGCCTGGAACGAGCAGCGGGTCAAACACTGACTCACCGTAGAGGGGAAGCCCAACCCAGAACGCCGCGCAACCGGCTTTGCCGGGCCGCCAGCGTTGCCCTCTGGGGGGTTGACGCGCCGCAGGCGCGGCGCGGGGGGATCACAGCTCCTCTACGCGCCGCGCCGGGTAGCTGTCCCAGCTCTGGCAACCCGGGCAATGCCAGAAGTGCTGCCGCGCCTCGAAGCCGCAGGCAGCGCAACGGTAACGTTTGAGCGGCGCGCTGGCCTGTTCCAGTGCAGCCTGCACCCGCTTCTGGGCAGTGGGGTCGGAGAGTGTCTCGCCGCCCAGCCATTTCGTGGCGATCACCAGCGAAGGTTCTCGCTCCAGGTGGGCGAGGTAGTGGGATCGCGCGGCATCCGGGCTCAGGTGCGCCAGGGCTTCGGTGATGTCCAGCGAAGGCGCGTGGGCCTGTGCCGTGTGCAGCAGCTGGAGGGCCTCCGCCTGGCGCCCGACCAGTTTGGACAGGTCGGCCAGTGGTTGGGCCGCCAGCGGCATGCCTTGAGGCGCCTCGGTGGCCATTTGCTTCAAGGTGTCCATGGCCCCCGACGTGTCGCCCTGCTGGGCCTTGAGCGCCGAGAGCGCCAGCCAGCCCCGTGCCTGTTGAGGCGCCCGGTCCACGGCCTTGCCGAGCAGGCGCAGGGCTTCGGTGGCGTCGCCTTTGCTCTGGGCCAGCTCGGCCTCTTCGCACAGGTAGTGGGACAGGCGCGGGCTGAAGCTGCCCTGGTTGGCGTTTTCCAGCCGCTGGGCAATCGCCTGGGCCTGGGGCCAGTCGCGCGAGCGCTCGCTGATGGCGAGCAGCGCTAGCAGGGCCTCGCCTTCGAAGGCAGAACCATCGAGCTTGTGCAACGCCGACTCGGCACGGTCCAGCAGACCCGCCTTCAGGAAATCGAGCGCCAAGGCGTGCTGGGCGCGGTCGCGGTCCTTGCGGTCGAGGTCGGCGCGCGCGAGCAGGTGTTCGTGAACCCGGACAGCGCGGTCATAGTCCCCTCGGCGGCGGAACAGGTTGCCCAGCGCAAAGTGCAACTCGGCCGTGTCGGGGTCCCGCTGGACCGCCTCGATGAAGGCGTCGATGGCCTGGTCCTGCTGCTCGTTCAGCAGGTGGTTCAGGCCCCGGAAATAGGCCTTCGGCGTCTGCCGGCTTTCCATGCGCCACTGGCGCAGGTCCAGGCGCGAAGCGACCCAGCCGAGCGCGAACGCCAGAGGCAGGCCCCACAGGAGCCAGGTGAGATCAAGATCCATGGGCAGGGGTCTGGGGAGGGCCGACAGCGTCAGGGACGGTGGGCAGCGGCGCCACGACCGTGGGGGCGGGACGGCGCTGTTTGCGTGCACGCAGCCACAGCGGCAGCATCACCAGGACGCCCAGCACCACGCCCAGCAGCAGCACACACAGCAAGACCAGCACCAGTGGTGCCTGCCAGCTGACACCGAAGAACAGGTGCAGCGTGACGGGTGCCTGGTTGTTCAGCGCGAAGGCGAACAGCACAAAAAAAATGGCTGCGTTGAGCAGCCACATCAGGTATTTCAAATCATCCCCTCTGTGGTGGGGCGATTGTAGCGATCAGGTCGGCGTCTTCGGCTCGCGGCCCAGGATCTCGGCGGTCTTCTTGTCCACCTCTTCGCGCAGGGCCTTGCCTGGCTTGAAATGGGGGACGCGCTTCTCCGGGATCATCACGCTCTCGCCCGAACGCGGATTGCGTCCGATGCGGGGTGAGCGGCGGTTCACGGAAAAGCTGCCAAAACCCCGGATTTCGATCCGGTGGCCTTTGACCAAAGCCTCGCCCATCGCGTCGAGGATCGCCTTGACGGCAAATTCGGCATCGCGGTGGGTGAGCTGGCTGAACTTGGCCGAAAGTGCTTCGACGAGGTCGCTGCGGGTCATGTCTGAATCGAACCGTGTTCGGGTCTGGATGGCGCATCACAGGGCTGGCGCGCAGGGTGCGCGCCAGCCACTGATCAGGCTTCTCAGTTGTTGTTGTCCAGCTTGGCGCGCAGCAGGGCGCCCAGGCTGGTGGTGCCGGCGTTTTCACGGGCCGACTGCTGGCTCAGGGTCTGCATGGCTTCGTTCTGGTCGGCCATGTCCTTGGCCTTGATCGACAGCTGGATGTTGCGGGTCTTGCGATCCACGTTCATCACCACGGTCGTGACTTCGTCGCCTTCTTTCAGCACGTTGCGCGCGTCTTCCACGCGGTCACGGCTGATTTCGGAGGCACGCAGGTAGCCCAGCACGTCTTCGCCCAGATCGATCTCGGCACCCTTGGCGTCCACGGTCTTGACCTTGCCGGTCACGATGGAGCCCTTGTCGTTCACCGACACGAAGGTCGTGAACGGGTCGCCGTCGAGCTGCTTGATGCCCAGAGAGATGCGTTCGCGCTCAACGTCGATGGCCAACACGATGGCTTCGACTTCCTGGCCCTTCTTGAAGTTGCGCACGGCGGCTTCGCCGGTTTCGTTCCAGGACAGGTCGGACAGGTGCACCAGACCGTCGATGCCGGCGGCCAGGCCGACGAACACGCCGAAGTCGGTGATCGACTTGATCGGGCCCTTGACGCGGTCACCGCGCTTGGTGCCTTCAGCGAACTCGTGCCAGGGGTTGGCGCGGCACTGCTTCATGCCCAGGGAGATGCGGCGCTTGTCTTCGTCGATGTCGAGCACCATGACTTCGACTTCGTCGCCCAGCGACACCAGCTTGGACGGGGCCACGTTCTTGTTGGTCCAGTCCATTTCGGAGACGTGCACCAGGCCTTCGATGCCCGGCTCCAGTTCAACGAACGCGCCGTAGTCGGCGATGTTGGTGATCTTGCCGAACATGCGCGTGCCTTGCGGGTAGCGGCGGCCAACGCCCATCCAGGGGTCGTCGCCCATCTGCTTCAGACCCAGGGAAACGCGGTGCTTCTCGGTGTCGAACTTCAGGATCTTGGCGGTGATTTCCTGACCAGCCGTCACCACTTCGCTCGGGTGACGGACACGGCGCCACGCCATGTCGGTGATGTGCAGCAGGCCGTCGATACCGCCCAGGTCCACGAACGCACCGTATTCGGTGATGTTCTTGACCACGCCGTTGACGATGGCGCCTTCTTTCAGCGTGTCCATCAGCTTGGCGCGCTCTTCGCCCATGGAGGCTTCCACCACGGCACGGCGGCTCAGCACCACGTTGTTGCGCTTGCGGTCGAGCTTGATGACCTTGAATTCCAGGGTCTTGTTTTCGTAAGGCGTGAGGTCCTTGGTCGGACGGCTGTCGACCAGCGAGCCCGGCAGGAAGGCGCTGATGCCGTTGACCATGACCTTGAGGCCGCCCTTGACCTTGCTGGAGGTCGTGCCGGTGACGAAATCGCCGGATTCGAGGGCCTTTTCCAGGGCCATCCACGAGGCCAGGCGCTTGGCCTTGTCGCGCGACAGCAGGGTGTCACCGAAGCCGTTTTCCACGGAGTCGATGGCGACGGAGACGAAGTCGCCGACCTGCACTTCGAGTTCGCCCAGGTCGTTCTTGAATTCGGCGAGCGGCACATAGGCTTCGGACTTCAGACCGGCGTTGACCACCACGTGGTTGTGTTCGATGCGAACGACTTCCGCAGTGATGACTTCGCCCGAGCGCATTTCGGCGCGTTTCAGGGACTCTTCGAAGAGGGCGGCAAAAGATTCAGACATGCAGTTTCCTAGAGCCACTCAGCGTCGGGGCGCAGCACCGGTTGTACGGTGGGCGCGGGTTCGACGGATGAGCGGCGTTGACGTGCGGTACGAGGTACCGCGGGGTTAAGTGAAAGAACCATTCGGCCTGCGGGCAGTGAGCGCCCGGCGGTGCCGTCTGGGCCATCAGGGACGGTGTTTCCAGCTGCCTGAAAACACCGTTTTGCCTTGCCACCAGTCCAGCACCTGCAACACCGACTGTTCGATGGTGAGCGCTGAGTTGTCCAGCAACAAGGCATCTTCGGCCGGCTTCAGCGGTGCGTGGGCGCGGGATGTGTCCCGCAGGTCGCGCGCCGCCAAGTCGGCCAAAAGACTGTCGATGTTAGCAGCAAATCCCTTTGAAATCAACTGCTTATGCCGTCTTTGCGCGCGTTGTTCGGCGCTGGCGGTCAAATACACCTTCAGTGGTGCGTCCGGGAAGATCACCGTGCCCATGTCGCGCCCGTCGGCGACCAGGCCGGGCAGGCGCCGGAAGCTCAGCTGCAAGGCATGCAGCGCGGATCGAACCTCCGGATGCTGGGACACCCTGGAGGCCATGCCTCCGGTGGACTCCAGCCGCAAGGGGTCGGTGATGTCGCGACCGGCGAGGTACACCCGGTGATCCCGAAACACCAGGGGCAGCTGTGCGGCCAGCCGGGCCAGGGCGGGTTGGTCGTCCAGATCGATGCCCGCGTCCTGCGCCGCGAGGGCGGTGGCCCGGTACAGGGCGCCCGAGTCGAGCAATTGGTAACCCAGCCGCTGGGCCACTTCAGAGGCCAGCGTTCCCTTGCCAGATGCCGTGGGTCCGTCGATGCAGATCACCGGTATGGCATGGGTCGGCGTGTGGCTCACGTCGAAGAGGGTCTCGAAGTAGTCGGGGAAGGTCTTGGCCACGCATTTCGGGTCTTCGATCCGCACCGGCAGAGCGCCCGGATTGAAGGCCGCGAGCGAGAAGCACATGGCCACGCGGTGGTCGTCGTAGGTGTGGATGCTTCCCGTGCTCCATTGCGTGGGGGGCGTGATGCGGAGGAAGTCAGCCCCTTCTTCGACCTTGGCGCCGAACTTGCGGCACTCGGTTGCCATGGCGGCGATCCGGTCGGTTTCCTTGACCCGCCAGCTGGCGATGTTGCGCAAGGTGGTGGTGCCATCGGCGTAGAGCGCCATGACGGCCAGCGTCATGGCCGCGTCGGGGATGTGGTTGCAGTCCAGGTCGATGGCCTTGAGGGGCCAGGCGCCGCGCCGGATGTGCAGGCGGTTGGCTTCGCCCGTCACGTCGGCCCCCATCAAGCGGGCGGCTTCGACGAAGCGGATGTCGCCCTGGATCGACGAGAGCCCCACGCCTTCGATGGTGATGCCCTGGGTGCCGGGTGTGGCGGCGGCAATGGCGCCCAGCGCAATGAAGTAGCTGGCCGAAGAGGCATCGCCTTCGACGTGGATCAGGCCGGGCGAGCGGTATCGGCAACCCGCAGGGATGGTGAAACGTGACCAGCCATCGCGCTGCACCGTGACGCCAAAGCGTTCCAGCAGATTGAGCGTGATCTCGATGTAGGGCTTGGAGATCAGCTCTCCCACCACATCAATCACCACGTTGTGCGACGTGGCCACCAGCGGCAAGGCCAGCAGCAAGGCGGTGAGGAACTGGCTCGACACGTCGCCGCGCACGCGGATCGGCTGGTCCAGCTTCAGCGACTGTGGCGCCCCGTTGCCCAGGCGCAAGGGTGGGTAGCCCTCCTGTGCCGTGCAGTCCACAGGGCAGCCGAGTTGGCGCAGCGCGTCCACCAGATCGCCGATGGGGCGCTCGTGCATGCGAGCGACGCCGCTGAGGTCGAACTGGCCGCCCTGGGTGCTGGCAAGCAGCGCGAGCGCGGCGGTGAGCGGGCGCATCGCCGTGCCGGCATTGCCCAGAAAGAGGGGCGCCTGCTTGACGGGCAGCGCACCGCCCAGGCCGTGCACACGCAACACACCGTCGGCCTGCGGTTCGATGCGGCATCCCAGCTGGCCCAGGGCCGTCAGCATGACGCGCGTGTCGTCTGAATCCAGCAGATCGGCAATGTCGGTATGTCCGACGCTCAACGCTGCAAGCAAAAGCACGCGGTTGGAAATGCTCTTGGAACCGGGCAGGCGGACCGTGCCGCCTGCGCTGCTCAATGGCGGAAGATCAAGGTGTTCAATGGCGTACATGCGCGGCGGTCGATGCTCAGCTTTGCGGCTTGTGGGTGCTCATGCGCCAGTGGGATCGGGCGTGGCTGGCCTTTTCGATCAGCGATTCCAGGGCATCGGCATTGCCGGCGGAGATCGCCGTTTCGAAGGCGTGCAGGGCACGCTGGAAATGCCGGGACTGCGCAATCAGTTCCTCGCGGTTGGAGGCGAGGATGTCACGCCAGACGCTCGGGTCGCTCGCGGCGATGCGCGTGAAGTCCCGGAAACCGGGGCCGGCCAGCGACAGAAATGCCTTCGCCTGGGCCTGCCCCGTGATGCCGTTCATCAACGCGAATGCAATCATGTGTGGCAGGTGGCTCACGGCCGCGTAGGCCGCGTCGTGTGCCTCTGGCGACATCTGTTCCACCTGGCAGCCCAGCGCAGTCCACAACCGGGTGGCCTTGTCCAGCTGGGTAGTGAGTGTGCGTTCGATGGGCGTGAGGATGACCTGCCGGCCCGCGTACAGGTCGGCATCGGCGTGTTCCACGCCCGCCAGTTCCTTGCCCGTGATGGGGTGAGCGGGCACGAAGATGCCGACCTGATCCTTGAGCACACGGCGCGCGGCGTCGATCACATCGCGTTTGGTCGAGCCCACGTCCATGATGAGGGTGTCGTTGCTCAACAGATGCCGGATGGCCTTGAAGGTCGCTTCGGTGGCCGCCACGGGCACCGCGACGAGGACCAGATCGGCGCCCGACACGGCCAGCAACGCCGACGGGGCTTCAATGTCGATCACCCCCATCTGCCGGGCGCGCTCGGTGGTGGAAGGCGATTTGCTGTAGCCGACGACGCGCTTGACCAGGCCCGCTTTCTTCAGCGCCAGCGCGAAAGAGCCACCCATCAGGCCGCACCCGATGAGGCCGAGTTGTTCGAATTTCAGAGGGGCAGGAGTGGCCATGTCATTCACTGACCGGGTAGGCACCCAGCACCTTGTAGAAGGCGCAAAGGCCCTGGAGTTCCTTGAGCGCCGCCGCCACATGGGGCTGGGACGGATGGCCGGCGATGTCGATGTAGAAGTAGTACTCCCACTGCCCCGACTTGGCCGGGCGAGATTCGAAGCGCGTCATCGACACGCCGTTGTTCTTCAGTGGCACCAGCAGGTCGTGCACGGCACCTGGACGGTTGGGTACCGAGACCACAAGGCTGGTGCAGTCCTTGCCCGAAGCCGGTGGCATGGCCAGGGTCTGCGGCAGGCTGATCACGGCGAAGCGTGTGCGGTTGTAGGCTTCATCCTGGATCGCATGCGCCACGATGTGCAGGCCGAACTGCGCGGCAGCGCGTTCGCTGGCCAGACCGGCCCAGGCTGGGTGGGTCGCGGCCAGGCGGGCGCCCTCGGCGTTGCTGGACACCGCCCTGCGTTCTGCATTGGGCAAGTGCTGGCTCAGCCAGCCTTGGCACTGGGCGAGCGCCTGCGGATGCGCCATGACGACCTCGATGCCGTCCAAGTGGTTCACCTGGCGCAGCAGGTTGTGGCGCACCAGCAGACTCACTTCACCAACCACGTGGACCGGTGAGCGCAGGAACAGGTCGAGCGATCGGGCCACCACGCCTTCGGTGGAGTTTTCCATGCCCACCACGCCGTACTGCGCGGTGCCCGCTGCTGTGGCGTGAAACACCTCGTCAAAATTGGCGCAGTAGATCAGGTTGGCTGCGCTGCCGAAAAATTCGATGGCGGCCTGCTCGCAGAACGTGCCTTGCGGTCCGAGCACGGCGACGCGTTGGGGCGCTTCCAGTGCCAGGCAGGCCGACATGATCTCGCGCCATATGGATGCCACATGCGCGTTCTGCAGCGGACCCTGGTTGGCCTTCTGGATCTTTTCGATGACCTGTGCCACGCGGTCGGGGCGGAAGAACGGCGAGCCCTCGGCGCGTTTGATCTCGCCGACCTGTTCGGCCACCTTGGCGCGCTGGTTGAGCAACGAGAGCAGCTGCTGGTCCAGCGAGTCGATCTGGACCCGCAAGGTGCCCAGCGCTTCGGATTGGGAGGGTTGGGTCATGCTTGTGTCTGTTCAAAGTCCCGCATGTACGTCACCAGTGCCTGCACACCTTCCAGCGGCATGGCGTTGTAGATGCTGGCGCGCATGCCCCCCACCGACTTGTGGCCCTTGAGCTGAAGCAGCCCGGCCGCTTTGGCCCCGGCCAGGAAGGCGTCGTTGCGCGATTCGTCGCGCAGGAAGAAGGGGACGTTCATGCGCGAGCGGCAGTCCTTGGCCACGTGGTTCAGGTAGAACCCTGAGCCGTCGATGAAGTCGTACAGCAGGCGGGCCTTGGCCATGTTCTTCGCCTCCATTGCGGCGATGCCGGTGAGCTCGCCCTCGGTCTGGGCTTTGAGCCACTGGAACGTCAGTCCCGCCATGTAGATGCTGTAGGTGGGCGGCGTGTTGTACATCGACGCGTTGTCGGCCACGGTCTTGTAGTCGAACGCGCTCGGGCAGATGGACAGCGCGTGACCCAGCAGGTCTTCGCGGACCACCACCAGTGTCACGCCGGCGGGCCCGAGGTTTTTCTGGGCACCACCAAAGGCCAGCCCCACGCGAGACCAGTCCACCGTGCGCGAGGCAACGTGAGAAGAGAAGTCGATCACCAGCGGAGCGTCGCTGCCCAAGGCCTTCAGGTCGGGCAGCTCGTGGAACTCCACGCCGTGAATGGTTTCGTTGCTGCAGAGGTGCAGGTATTGCGCGTCGCTGCTCAGCTGCCAGCTGGCTGGTGAGGGCAGGGTGGTGTGGTGGTCGGCCTCGTTGCTGCCCACCACGTTGGCCGAAGCGTACTTGCGCGCTTCCTTGGCCGACTTCTGGCTCCAGCTGCCCGTGACCACAAAGTCCACCACGCCACCGCGCGACAGGTTCATCGGCACGATGGCATTTTCGGCAAGACCTCCGCCCTGCATGAACAGGATGCGGAAATGGGCCGGCACCGACAACAATTCGCGCAAATCGGCTTCCGCCGCTGCGGCGATGGACATGAACTCCTTGCCCCGGTGGCTCATCTCCATCACACCCATGCCGCTGCCCTGCCAGTCCAGCATCTCGGCAGCTGCCTGTTGCAGCACGGCTTCGGGCATGGCGGCCGGGCCGGCCGAAAAGTTGTAGGGGCGCGTCATGCTTCGGAGCCCGTCTCGGTGTCGTCTCCGGCGTTGGTCGCATCCGGTGCATCACCCGCATCGGCCATGTTGGCGTCGTTCTCCACGATGCGCTGCAGGCCGGAGAGCTCGGCGCCCTCGTCCAGCGCGATCAGGGTCACACCCTGCGTGGCGCGGCCCATTTCGCGGATCTCGCTCACCCGGGTGCGCACCAGCACGCCCTTGTCGGTGATCAGCATGATCTCATCGTCGGTGTGCACCAGCGTGGCCGCCACGACCTTGCCATTGCGCTCGCTCTGCTGGATCGCGATCATGCCCTTGGTGCCTCGGCCGTGGCGGGTGTATTCACCGATGGGTGTGCGCTTGCCGTAGCCATTGATGGTCGCGGTGAGCACACTTTGCTGCTCGTCTTCGGCGACCAGCATGGCGATCACGCTCTGGCCGTCTTCGATCGTCATGCCGCGCACACCACGGGCATTGCGGCCGAGTGGACGCACGTCGTTTTCGTCGAAACGCACGGCCTTGCCACCATCGCTGAACAGCATGACATCGTGCTGGCCGTCGGTCAGGGCTGCCCCGATCAGGAAGTCGCCTTCATCGAGGTTGACCGCGATGATGCCGCCCTTGCGCGGGTTGTTGAACTCGTCGAGCGAGGTCTTCTTCACGGTGCCCATGGACGTGGCCATGAACACAAAGCGGTTGTCGGGGAAGCTGCGCGCGTCGCCGGTCAGCGCCAGCACCACGTTGATCTTCTCGCCTTCCTGCAGCGGGAACATGTTGACGATGGGGCGACCACGCGAGCCACGCGAGCCCGCCGGCACTTCCCAGACCTTGAGCCAGTAAAGCCGGCCACGGTTGGAGAAACACAGAATGTAGTCGTGCGTGTTGGCGATGAAGAGCTGATCAATCCAGTCGTCTTCCTTGGTGGCGGTGGCTTGTTTGCCGCGTCCGCCACGCTTTTGCGCCCGGTACTCGGATAGCGGCTGACTCTTGATGTAGCCGCTGTGACTGAGCGTGACCACCATGTCGGTGGGCGTGATCAGGTCTTCGGTGGACAGGTCTTGCGCGCTGTGTTCGATCTCGCTTCGGCGGGTGCCCAGCTTGGTCTGGCCAAACTCCTGTTTCACGGCGGTCAGTTCTTCACCGATGATGGTGGAGACGCGCTCGGGGCGAGACAGGATGTCCAGCAGATCGTCGATCTCGGCCATCACGTCCTTGTACTCGGCAACGATCTTGTCCTGCTCCAGCCCGGTCAGGCGCTGCAGACGCATCTGCAGGATTTCCTGGGCCTGCGTTTCGCTCAGGCGGTAGAGACCATCGCCCTGCATGCCGAACTCACGCTCCAGACCGTCGGGACGGTAGTCGTCGGCGTTGACCACGCCGCCATCGAGTCGGCTTCGGGTCAGCATTTCGCGCACCAGCTTGCTGTCCCAGCTGCGCGTCATCAGCTCTGCCTTGGCGACGGGCGGGGTGGGCGACTCGCGGATGATGCGGATGAATTCGTCGATGTTCGCCAGCGCCACGGCCAAGCCCTCGAGCACGTGGCCGCGTTCGCGCGCCTTGCGCAGCTCGAACACCGTGCGGCGGGTCACCACCTCGCGGCGATGCTCCAGGAACACCTGGATCAGATCCTTCAGATTGCACAGCTTGGGCTGACCGTCGATCAGGGCCACCATGTTGATGCCGAAGGTGTCCTGCAGCTGCGTCTGCTTGTACAGGTTGTTCAGCACCACCTCGGGCACTTCTCCGCGCTTGAGTTCGATCACCAGGCGCATGCCGGATTTGTCCGACTCGTCCTGGATGTGGCTGATGCCTTCGATCTTCTTTTCGTGGACCAGTTCGGCAATGCGCTCCTGGAGGGTTTTCTTGTTCACCTGGTAGGGCAGCTCGTCCACGATGATGGACTGGCGCTGGCCCTTGTCGATGTCCTCGAAATGGCATTTGGCGCGCATCACCACTCGGCCTCGGCCCGTGCGGTAGCCGTCTTTCACGCCATTGATGCCGTAGATGATGCCGCCGGTGGGGAAGTCGGGCGCTGGAATGATCTCCATCAGTTCGTCGATGGAGGCCCCCGGGTTCTTGAGCAAGTGCAGGCAGGCCTCCACCGACTCGTTGAGGTTGTGCGGCGGGATGTTGGTTGCCATGCCCACCGCGATGCCGCCCGAGCCGTTCACCAGCAAGTTGGGGAAGCGCGCCGGCAACACCAGTGGCTCTTTTTCCGAGCCGTCATAGTTGGGACCGTAGTTGACGGTGTCTTTGTCGATATCGGCCAGCATTTCGTGGGCGATTTTCGACATGCGGATTTCGGTGTATCGCATGGCGGCGGCGTTGTCGCCGTCCACGCTGCCGAAGTTGCCTTGGCCGTCCACCAGCATGTGGCGCAGCGAAAAGTCTTGCGCCATGCGAACGATGGTGTCGTACACCGCCGAGTCGCCGTGAGGGTGGTACTTGCCGATCACATCACCGACGATGCGGGCCGATTTTTTGTACGGGCGGTTCCAGTCGTTGTTGAGCTCGTGCATTGCAAAAAGCACGCGGCGGTGCACCGGCTTCAGGCCGTCACGCGCATCGGGCAAGGCGCGCCCCACGATCACGCTCATGGCGTAGTCGAGGTAGCTTCGGCGCATTTCCTCTTCAAGGCTGATGGGCAGGGTTTCTTTGGCGAACTGTGTCATGAGCAGTGAAGAGAGATCCGTGAACAGCCTGTGGGCAACCTCTCATTTTAAATGACAGGCCGGCAGGTGACTTGCGGCGGTGCCTGTTGTGTCGCGACAACGATCGCGCTGCTCGTCTGAACAAGGGAGACCGCCGTGCCCTGCCGCCCTGATTCTTGTTTCGCACGCTTGTGGCACAATAATTTCAGCGTTTCAAGTGGTGGTCACTTCAAGCGTGATTGTTGACATCCAGCCCGTCCGCGGCTTACTCCAAGAGGAAAACCATGAAAAAACTGAACACAGTGGCAATGCTGTTTGCAACCGCCGCCATGGCATCGGCCGCCTTTGCTGCGCCTTCCAGCGGTACCGCAACGAACGACAACTGGCGCAGTGGCCATGGCAACCTCCAGTGGAAAAACGGCGACGGATCCCTCTGCTGGCGCGATGCCTTCTGGACCCCAGCCACCGCTGCAAAAGGCTGTGACGGAGCCATCGTGCCCGCACCGGCTCCTGCCCCCGCACCAGCCCCCGCTGCGGCACCGGCTCCTGCGCCCGCACCGGCTCCGGCGCCTGCTGCAGCGCCAGCCGCTCCGGCCGCCACCAAGGTGACCTATGCTGCCGATGCGTTCTTTGACTTCGACAAGTCCGTGGTCAAGCCTGAAGGCAAGGCCAAGCTGGACGATCTGGCCAGCAAGGTCAGCGGCATCAACCTGGAAGTGGTGATCGCTGTCGGCCACACCGACTCCAAGGGCACCGCTACGTACAACCAGGCGCTGTCCGTTCGCCGCGCCGAAGCGGTGAAGGCGTATCTGGTGAGCAAGGGCATCGAAAGCAACCGCGTGTACACCGAAGGCAAGGGTCTGACCCAGCCTGTGGCCGACAACGCCACCTCCGAAGGCCGCGCAAAGAACCGCCGCGTCGAAGTGGAAGTCGTGGGCACTCGCACCAACAAGTAAGCTTTGCTGGCCGCGTTTCCAACGCAAGGCCCCAGGCGCGCAAGTGCCTGGGGCCTTTTTCCTGGCCTGTTGGTGTGTCGAATGGGTGTTTTTGTGGCGGTGTGTATCGTTTGTGCCGTGTGGACGTGGCGAACAGCTCATTCGGAGACACTGCCCTCCAGTCATCTCTTGCCCGTGGTCCGTGGCATCGGCGTCGACTGCCATGCGGCCTGGTCCACACTGTCTTCCTCACCGGTGGTCGTGATGCTGATTTCTCCGCGCATGATCTACAGCCTGTCCGAATGGCCTCGCATGCGGTTGGCTGCTCTGGCGGCGGGCTTTGATGTGGTGACCTGGAAAGCCCCAGGGGTGCCGCCTCATGAGTGGGCTCAAGCTGTCCAGGCGGCGCGCTGGACACCCATGCAAAGTGCCTTGATCGGTGATGCGCCGGCAGCCTGTTCCGCGTGGTGGCAAAGCCTCAATCATTTTCCCTTCAGCGTCGTTGTCCAGGGTGACCAGGTTCACGGGTGGCCGATCTGGGGTGTGTTGCCCGATGAGGCGTGGACTGCTTCGCTGGCGGTGCGCCTGGAGGCCCTGAGGGAGGCGAGCATCCGCAACCACCTGAAATCCCCATGATGCGATCGGTTGACGCAGTCTTCGTTCATCTTTTGGCGTTGCTCATGGCCTTGGCGGTGCCAGTCAACGCCAGCGAGGCCGATAGCGCCTGCATCGACGCAGTGAGCTATTTGGCTCTGGATCCCGAGAAAGTTGGGGTGGACAGCAACGGCGCCCCTGCATTGGGCGCCTACGAACGCATCAGCCCGGATGGGCGTTTTGTCCTGCGTTCGTTTTCCGGCGCGAGGCTGGGCGAGGTGTCTCTGATCGAGCTGCCAGCTGACACGGGCGGTCGGCTTGCTGTTTTCAGAACACCGCTCAGCAACGAGGCGTTTCCGGTACAGGGCACCTGGCGCTACGTGGTCGATGTCGACGGGCGCCATTTCCGGTTGGCCGATGTGCTGCGGCAGCAGGAGCGGGCCGAGCCACAGTTTCAAGGCGGCATGCGCGGTTTTTATGCCGCCGCTGCAGAGTTGACCGGGGTCAGGTCCGATGACAAATCTCTGGTCTGGATTCGCTCCATGAGTTGGCCGCAGGGCGGGCGGTCGGGGCAGGGCACCGGGCCGCTGCAGGTGCGCACGCTGGGCGTGCGCGATCAGGGCGATCGTGTGGATGTCGTGTCGGACAGTGGTCCGCAGTTCATCTGCGGGGCGCGGGGCAGCTCCGATGGTGGGGTTTATACCTTGCCCATGATTTCGGTGGACGGGCTGGAGTTTTCGGCGATTCCCATCAATCCGCGCGTGGGACAACCCAGCATGCGGGTCTACGGACTCGCAAACGATGCACTTGCCGCAGCGCACCCCTGCGATCTTCGCGTGGACCTGCAGGCTGCGCCAGGCAAGGCGGTGTTTGGTTTTGCGGGTTCCGGGTCGGCGATGTTGGCTTACACCGACAACGCCAGCGTGTACTTCGTGGACCGGCATCCCGCGCTGCACGACCAGGTGTTTCGTGTTGAAGACACGCAAACCCAGGTGCTGGCCAGTGCGTTTCCAGGTCTGACCCGAGATGGGCGCATTGTGTTTGGAGCCAACTGGAAGGAGTGCACCTCCCGCGGGACGTGTCTCGATCGCGCGGGCTACGTGGTGGCCGACCCCTACCAAAACAAAGATTACCGCCAGCAACTCCAGCGATTGGGGCTTGCGCCCGACAAGGCCTGCATCACGCGACGCGATGTCCTGCAAGAGCGCCAGCGCTTTGCGACGCAACACCGGCTCAAGCCCTGAAGCCGTGGGAAAATCCGGGGCATGAACCCCGTCAATGCCGATCCGGCCGAACTGGCCAAATTTTCCGATCTCGCTCACCGCTGGTGGGACCCCGAGAGCGAATTCCGTCCCTTGCACCAGATCAATCCGCTGAGGCTGGCTTGGATCGATGGCTTGGTTCCGCTCGCGGGTCTACGGGTTCTCGATGTGGGTTGTGGCGGCGGCATCCTGTCGGACTCGATGGCGCGCAAAGGCGCCGATGTGACTGGTATCGATCTCTCCAGCAAGGCACTCAAAGTGGCGCAGTTGCACGCGCTGGAAGCCGGCACCACCCAGGTCAGCTACCGCGAAATCAGCGCCGAGGCGATGGCGCTGGAGCAGCCGGCGTCGTTTGATGTGGTCACCTGCATGGAGATGCTGGAGCATGTGCCGGACCCTGCCTCCGTGGTGCGCGCCTGCGCCGCGCTGGTGAAGCCCGGTGGATGGGTGTTCTTCTCGACCATCAACCGCAATCCCAAGTCTTTCCTGTTCGCCATCGTCGGGGCAGAGTACCTGCTGCAGATGCTGCCCAAGGGCACCCACGAATATGCCAAGATGATCCGGCCAAGCGAGTTGGCGCGCTACTGCCGTGCGGCCGACCTGACACTGGAGCACACACGCGGCCTGGAATACAACCCGCTGTCCCAGCGCTATTGGCTGAGCGACGACACCAGCGTCAACTACATGATCGCCACGCGCCGATCATGACCGTGGTGTTCCGTGGCATCCAGGCTGTGCTGTTCGACCTGGATGGCACCCTGATCGACAGCGCGCCCGACCTGGGGTCGGCCGCCAATGCGATGCTGGTGCGCCGGGGGCGCGAGGCCATTCCGCTCGATCGTTACCGGGCACTGGCGGGTTCGGGTGCTCGGGGTATGTTGCGGGTGGCTTTTGACATCGATCCCGAGCACAAAGACTTTGAGCTGCTCAAGCAGGAGTTCTTTTCCGAATACCAAGCGTGCCTTACCGCAAGCACCCAGGCCTTTGATGGCGTCAGCGGCATGCTGGCGTCGCTGGGTCATGCCGGCTTGCCCTGGGGTGTGGTCACCAACAAAGGGGAGCGGTTCACCGGCCCCTTGACCTGCGCAATGGGTCTGTTTGACACTGCGGCCACGGTGATCAGCGGCGACACGACGCCGCACGCCAAGCCCCATCCCGCGCCGTTGTTGGAAGCCGCCCGGCGACTGGCGCTGCCGCCGGACGCGTGCCTCTACGTGGGTGATGACCTGCGCGACATCCAGGCCGGTCAGGCAGCCGGCATGAAAACTGTTGCCGCGATGTACGGATATCTGGGGCAAGGGGCCGATGTGAGCAGTTGGAGCGCAGATGCGTCAATATCTTCTCCGGCCGACCTCTTGCAATTGCTCGAACTGCCTTAAACTTGAGGGCTCAGGGGCTGCACTGGTTTCGACGTGGGTTCGGACACGCAGCAGGGCATGTCGAGGTTCTGTCACCTCGTAAAACCGCAGAAAAAACTAACTGCAAACGACGAACGTTTCGCACTCGCCGCTTAATTGCCGGTGAGCTTTGCAACAGCAGGCCTATGGGCTGGGCAAGGGTTCAGGCGGCGCAAGCCGCTTGGGTCCAGGCTGCAAAGATAATTCAATAGGCTGGTCGGGCGTCGGGTAACTTGGCGCACGGTGAGATTCAAGGTTGCTGGCGTCCTTCACAGCGTGCCGCTGCGCGGTGAGGGAAGTGAGATCCAAATCAGACGGCTACACATGTAGAACTGCTCGAAGAAGGCTTGCGGACGGGGGTTCAAATCCCCCCAGCTCCACCATTTCAACAAAAAAGGCCTCGAAGCATCACCGCTTCGGGGCCTTTTTTCTGGCGACTGCCCAGGGCAGCGTTCGCCCAAAAACGAATTCGAATGATGCAGTTGCAGGATATTCTATTTTCCCAGGGCTTCGGCACACGACGCGTATGCTGTGGCCTTGTTCAGCAGGGTCTGGTGCAGCTCGGTGAGTCCCGGCAACCTTGCACCGGTCCGACCGAGGAGGTGGACGACGACGGACTCGTGTTCTGGGTTCAGGGTGAACGTTGGGAATACCATGCGCAGGCCTATCTGATGCTGCATAAACCCGCGGGCACAGAGTGCTCACAAAAGCCCAGCACCTACCCCAGCATCTACACGCTGTTGCCTGGCCCGTTGCGCAACCGGGGTGGTGGAGCGGCGGCGGGTGTGCAGGCCGTGGGACGGCTGGACCAAGACACCACGGGGTTGCTGTTGTTGTCGGACGATGGCAAGTTCATTCACCGCATGACTTCACCCCGCCATCACGTGCCGAAGGTATATCAGGTGCAGGTCAAGCACGCGCTGGACGATCGGCAGTTGGAGCGCTTGCGTCAGGGCGTGGTGCTGGATGACGATCCGGTGCCCGTCAGGGCGGCCGACTGCCGGACGGTGGACACCTTCCACCTGGAGCTGACACTCACCGAAGGCAAGTACCACCAGGTCAAGCGCATGGTGGCTGCCGTGGGAAACCGGGTGGAGGGCTTACACCGGTCCTCGGTCGGGACCATTGCTCTGCCGGAGAGCCTGTCGCCCGGTCAGTGGCGCTGGTTGACGGCTGAGGAGGTTCAGTCGCTGACCAAGAAAGCGGTCAAGTCGGCCTGACCCTCCCCTGGATTCTTCAGAGCAGATCGCCTTTGCGACTGTCGAGGGGCATGAGGAACGAGTTGTCCTGCCACTGGGAGCCCAGATCGCTCACTTTGGAGTCTCCGGTCGTGCTGCCCGGCCATGTGGACAACGGGCTGAAGTCGCTGTGGCGGTTGCTGCGCTGACGGTTCAGCGCCGAGCGCAGGTTGGTCTGCGCCGCGATCATGGCGCGCTCTTCCTGCTCACGATCACGCAGGATTTCTGGCGTTGGCACTTCGCCAAGAAACTCACCCCGGATCTCGGAGACCGTGGGCAGGCTGTTGGAGCGGACCACCCAGTAGGGCAGGCCGCACTGGGTGAGCAGGGAGTGTTTGAGCTGCCGCGTGCTGCGTGGGATACCCGAGCGCCCGGGCACGTCCAGGCAACCGACCACCCTTCCATCGGCCTTGCAGACCGAAAAGGTGCAGTACACCCCGCCGAGCAGCCGGTACCAGTCCATGCCCTCGTCCTTTTCCCTGGGGAGGGTGAAGCGGGTCACGGGCAGCTTGATCATCACATGATGATCGTAGAACGCCCGGGACAGCCAGTGCCAGACCAGCAGCTCTTCGCTGTTGGTCACAGCTCGCGTGTCCAGTGGCCACTGTTTGGGGATGCGACGGCGCGCCCGTGCCTTCCGGTCTTCCCAGGCGCGGTACAGCATCGCGCCGATGGCCAGCAGAGCAGGCACCAGCACGGCCAGTAGCCATGGTTCGTTCCAAAGGGTCATTGAAAAACTCGGGTGGAATGTAACCTAATGTATTGAATCTGCAAGAAAAGTGTGCGAATGTCGTATTCAAGAAACGCCGCTGTTGTGAGATTCTTGGGGTTTCGGGGTAGCTTGCAGGCTGCGTTTGAGGCGCCGGTCGCTGGTTCCGGTCCTTCGTGGATCAGGCAGGTGGGTGGTCACGGTATTCAGGCCCCGTGCAGAAGGGGCTTTGGGGCTAGCGCAGCCGTGGACTTGTGGGCGATGTGTCGCTTGGCCGTGACAAAAGGCAAATTGTGCCCAAGCCGCAGCGCTTCGAACATCCCACAAATGGGGGATTCAGCGAACGTTGTTCAGAAATCCGGCGATGGCAGAGGTGAGTTGCTCGGGCTGGTCGCGGTGGGGACTGTGCCCGCAACTGGCCAGTTCGAGTGTCTGGACGCCTGGAACCCGCGCTTCGATCTCGCGCAGTTGTTGCAGGCTGCCGTATTCGTCGTTCAGCCCCTGAACTGCCAGCAAAGGGGCCTGGATGGTGCTGCAGTCTGCGCGGATGTCGAAACGGCGAAACGCCGGGCTGAGCCAGACATCGTTCCATTGGTAGAAGGCGTTGTCCACGTCGGCATGGTGACGCGCCAGGCGTTGACGCAACCCTTTTTCCGCGGGACCCGCTTCGTACAACCGACGGGCCTCGTCAATCGCCTGGACCGCGATGTCCTCGACAAAGACATGCGGAGCCATGACCACGCAGGCTGCGACGGGACACCGGCTCGCGTGCAGCAGGGCAATGCTCGCGCCGTCGGAGTGTCCGATGAGCACAGGTCGATTGACGTCCAGCCGCTGGAGCAACTCGGGCAACACATGCCAAGCCTCCCGATGCATGTAGTCGGGCTCATGGCGTCCTGCATGCCAGAAAGCGCCACCCCGCGGCTCACCGCGCACGTCAGCGACGGGATCCGAACGGCCATATCCCCGGCGCGAGTACAACCAGCCTGCACGTCCGGTGGTTGCGCACAGTTCGCGAGGCCAGTCGCGATCGCGCTGGGTCCACATCGACACACTGCCCAGCCCTTCATGCAGGAACACCAGCGGTGCCCGTTCCTTCGGTCCGGGAATGTGGGCGAACTCCAGTTCGACGCCGCGTATGTCTATGCGATCCATGGCGGGTTCTGACCGGCGTGTGGCGTCGGTTGGAAGTGAAAGCCTGTATTCTCGTCAGATGTCCCTGATGTTCGATTCCTTCTGGCGCGCGGTGGCTTATTGCATGCATCCGCGCGTGATCGGCCTGTCGTTTCTGCCGTTGGTCCTGATGGTGGCGCTGTCATTCGGGCTGGGCTATTTCTTCTGGGACACCGCGGTGGCTTCGGTGGCGGCCACGCTGGAGGCTTACGAGCTGATGCAGAGCTTTCTCGGCTGGCTGGAGCGAGTGGGCATGGGGTCCTTGCGTACCGTGTTCGCGCCGCTGGTGGTGCTGGTGCTGGCCACGCCGGTCATCGTGCTGCTGTGTCTTCTGCTCGTTGCGCTGTTCATGTCGCCCGCGATGATCGAGCTGGTCGGTCAACGCCGTTTTGCGCAGTTGGAACGCAAGCACGGCGGGTCGCTGCTGGCCAGCATTTTCTGGTCGCTGGGTTCTACGATCGTGGCCTTGCTGGCGTTGGTGATGTCAATGCCTTTGTGGCTGGTCCCGCCCCTGGTGTTGATCTTGCCGCCGCTGATCTGGGGCTGGCTCACCTACCGCGTGTTTGCGTTCGACGCCCTGGCGCAGCACGCCTCCAGCGCTGAGCGAAAGACCATTCTTCGCCAGCACCGCGGCACGTTGTTGTTGATGGGCGTGCTCAGTGGTTACCTCGGCGCGGCGCCCAGCCTGCTCTGGGCCTCGGGCGCGATGCTGGTGGCACTGGCACCCTTGCTTGTGCCGGTGGCAATCTGGATCTACACGCTGGTTTTTGCCTTTGCATCGCTCTGGTTCGCCCACTTCACCCTGGCCGCCCTGCAGCGCCTTCGCGCCTCTCAGGTGGTGGAGGCTGACGGGACTTCGTCTCCCCCAGGCATGCCACCTGGTTTTTGATCTTTTTGTGCCATGGACACGACGACACCTGAATTCGGATTGATCATCATCGGGGACGAAATCCTCTCGGGCAAACGCGCCGACAAGCACCTGCCGAAGGTGATTGAGCTGCTGCAGGCCAGGGGGCTGTCGCTGGCCTGGGCTCGGTGCATCGGCGATGACCGACCCCGCATCACGGCCGCCCTTCGTGATGCGTTTGACGGGACCGATGTGGTGTTTTGCTGTGGCGGTATTGGTGCCACACCAGACGATCACACACGCCAGTGCGCCGCCGCGGCGCTGGGGGTTGAGCTGGCGCTCCATCCGCAGGCGCGTGAACTGATCGAGCAGCGCATGCGCGATCTGGCCGCGGAGCGCGGCGAAGCTCACGACCCTGCTCGCTCCGACAATGTGCATCGCCTGAACATGGGGGTGTTCCCGTTGGGGGCCAGCATCATTCCGAACCCTTACAACCAGATCCCGGGCTTCAGTTGCATCGGGGCCGGTGGCAGCAAGGTGCATTTCGTGCCAGGCTTTCCAGTGATGGCCTGGCCCATGATCGAGTCGTTGCTGGACGGCCCCTACGCCCACTGGCACCGCCAAGGGGGGTGGCAGGAGCGATCGGTCGTGGTCATGGGCGCGATGGAAGCCGCGCTCACGCCGTTGATGGAGCGCATTGAGCGCGAATACCCGGTGAAGGTGTTCAGCCTGCCCAGCGTTGACCATCCGGTGCACGGGCGCCACATCGAGCTGGGCGTCAAGGGGGAAACTGCACAGGTGGCTCCTGCGTTTCAAGCGTTGATCTCTGGACTCCGAGGGTTCGGTGCCGATTTTGGCCCTGAAATGGTGCGTTAGAGGGTTGCACCAACAAGGTGCGATGTGTTTGCGCATTGTTGGTGCATCGAAGCCGATTCCAAGGCGTGCGCTCCATGCCATCGGCACCGTTTCCGGTCGGTTCAGGTCCTGAGCAGTCAAGGCGCTGCGCCATAATCCGTTCGAGTGTGCAAGTCAGCGGTGCCGGACGGATCAGACGGTCTGCTGATGGCACAAAAGCTGCTTAACTCCCATGTTGGTTTTTTCACTTCCACCCACCCGCTACAGGAGCTTTTGATGGCAAAGACCGTCGCAGACGTAATGCAAATGGTGAAGGACAACGACGTCAAGTTCGTTGACTTCCGTTTCACCGATACCCGCGGTGCGCAGCAGCACACCACCGTGCCCGTGTCGCATTTCGATGAAGACAAATTCGTTTCGGGTCACGCCTTTGACGGCTCCTCCATCGCTGGCTGGAAGGGCATCGAAGCCTCCGACATGCAGCTGATCCCCGATCCGAACACGGCCAACATCGACCCGTTCTACGAAGAGACCACGCTGATCCTGACTTGCGACGTGCTGGAGCCTGCCGACGGCAAGGCCTACGACCGCGATCCCCGTTCCATTGCCAAGCGCGCCGAGGCTTACCTCAAGTCCACCGGCCTGGGCGACACGGCTTTCTTCGGACCGGAACCCGAGTTCTTCCTGTTCGATGGCGTGCGCTGGAGCACCGCTCCGGGCCACACCTTCTACGAAATCGAAGAGTACGAAGCCCCCTGGAACAAGGGTGCCAAACTCGAAGGCGGCAACCGCGGCCACCGTCCCACCGTCAAGGGCGGCTACTTCCCCGTGCCCCCGGTCGACAGCACGCAGGACATGCGCGCCGAGATGGCCCTGATCCTCGAATCGCTGGGCATTCCGGTCGAGGTGTTCCACCACGAAGTGGCGGGCGCTGGCCAGAACGAAATCGGCACCCGCTTCAGCACCCTGGTGCAGCGCGCCGACTGGACCATCCTGCAGAAGTACGTGGTGCACAACGTCGCCAATGCCTACGGCAAGACCGCGACCTTCATGCCCAAGCCCTACGCCGGTGACAACGGTTCCGGCATGCACGTGCACCAGTCGGTCTGGAAAGACGGCAAGAACCTGTTCGCTGGCGACGGCTATGCCGGCCTGAGCGAGTTCGCGCTGTACTACATCGGCGGCATCATCAAGCACGCCCGTGCCCTGAACGCCATCACCAACCCTGGCACGAACTCGTACAAGCGCCTGGTGCCACACTTCGAAGCCCCGGTGAAGCTGGCCTACTCGGCCAAGAACCGCTCGGCCTCGATCCGCATCCCTTACGTGCCGAACCCCAAGGGCCGTCGCGTGGAAGCCCGCTTCCCCGATCCCCTGATGAACCCCTACCTGGGTTTTGCCGCGCTGCTGATGGCCGGTCTGGACGGCGTGGAAAACAAGATCCACCCGGGCGAAGCCGCCACCAAGGACCTGTACCACCTGCCGCCGGAAGAAGACAAGTTGGTGCCGACCGTGTGCCACAGCCTCGATCAGGCGCTGGAGCACTTGGACAAGGACCGCGCGTTCCTGACCAAGGGCGGCGTGTTCACCGACTCCATGCTCGACGCCTACATCGAGCTGAAGATGGGCGAAGTCACCCGTGGGCGCATCGAGGTGGCCCCGGTCGAGTACGACATGTACTTCAGCCTGTGATGCCCTGACCCGGTTCAACCGGGTGATGAGAATCGCCAAAAGGGACGGTCCAAAGCCGTCCCTTTTCGCGTTTCTGGTCGGCCATTCGCCACCGGTCGTTCGGTTTCAGGAACCGTGAGGCATGTTTTCGGTCATACTGGAAAGTGAACTGTCAAGCGCCCACTGGCGCATGGAGACTCTGCGTTGCTGAACATGACACCCGCTGCCTCGATTCGCTGGCTCACTCTTGCCATCACTTCTGCTTTTCTGTCGCCAGTACTGGCACAGGAACGCATCTACCGATGCGGCAACGAGTACACCAACAACGCGGTGGTGGCCAAAAGCCGCGGATGCAAGGTGATGGAGGGAGGCAACATCACCATTGTGCAAGGTACCTCACCGCAGGCTGCAACAGCGCCACGCACCAGTGCCGCACCCGCTGCGCCGCGCAGCGCCCCCCGCAACGATTCCGCCGAGCAGCGCTCGCGCGACAGCGACGCGCGCCAGATCCTCGAAGCGGAGCTGCGCAAAGCCGAGGATCGATTGGTCCAATCACAGAAGGCCTATGCCAATGGACAGCCGGAAAAAGAAGGTATCGAGTCGCGCAACCACCAGCGCTACCTTGACCGTGTGGCCGAACTCAAGGCCGCGTTGACGCGTGCCGAAAGCGATGTGAGCGGCCTGCGGAGAGAACTGAGCCGGATGGGTGGTGTGCCATCCGTCAGCCCCGGCGCCGCTGCGTCCGGCACGCAGACCGCGCCCGAATCTGCCGCAAAATAGCGGCTTGAAAAACCCCAGCCCCAACCCCACTCCGTCCCCCGCCCGCGCATCGTCCTTGCCGGGCCACCCCGCTTCCCGCGCTGTACCCGCCCACAGCCGTTTCCAGTCCCTTGATCTGCTGGCCACCCTGGTGGCGGTGGTGGCGTCCGATGGGGCCGTGCTGTATGCGAACGCCGCTCTGGAAGATGCCTTGGGCATGTCCCGTCGCAGCATCGCGGGCGCGTATCTGCAGGACTGTTTCACCGACCCGCAGTTGCTGCAGAACGCGCTCTCCGGTGCCCGTGGCAATGAGTTTGCGGCCCTGCGTTACGACGCCTGGCTCAAGCGCGTGACCCACGAACCCCTGCCGGTGCACGTCGTCGTGGCACAGACCGAAACACAGGGCGAGGTGATTGTCGAGTTGCTGCCTTTGGAGCAGCAGACCCGACAGGAGCGTGAAGAGCGGCTCATCGACCAGGCCCAGGCCAACAAGGAGCTGATCCGCAACCTCGCGCACGAGATCAAGAATCCGCTGGGGGGTATTCGGGGCGCAGCGCAGTTGCTCGAACTCGAACTCGACAACAAGCAACTCACCGAATACACGCAGGTCATCATCCACGAGGCCGACCGGTTGCAGTCGCTGGTGGATCGCCTGCTCGCGCCGCACCGCCGCCCGCACGTGGTGGGTGACGTGAACATCCACGAGGTGTGTGAGCGTGTGCGCTCGTTGATCGTGGCCGAGTTTCCGAAGGGGCTGCGCGTGGTTCGCGACTACGACACCTCGATTCCCGAGTTCCGTGGCGACCGCGAGCAGCTGATCCAGGCGGTGCTCAACATCGCGCACAACGCGGCCCAGGCGCTGTCGGAGCGCATTGCCTCGGGCGACGCGCTGATCACCTTCAAGACACGCGTCGGACGACAGGTCACCTTCGGCAAGCAGCGCTATCGGCTGGCACTGGAATTGCATGTGATCGACAACGGGCCTGGCGTGCCCGACTCGATCAAGGACCGCATCTTTTTCCCGCTGGTGTCGGGGCGTGATGGCGGCTCAGGTCTGGGGCTCACACTGGCCCAGACCTTCGTGCAACAGCACCACGGATTGATCGAGTGTGAGAGCGCGCCCGGCCAGACGGATTTCAAATTGTTGATTCCGTTGCCTTGAAACCAAAACGCCTCGATTGAGGAAGGGAAGACGCTCACATGAAGCCGATCTGGATAGTGGATGACGACCAATCGATCCGCTTCGTGCTGGAGAAGGCGCTGCTGCGAGAAAACCTGCCCACACGCAGTTTCATCAACCCCCAGGAGGTGCTCAAGGCCTTGGCCGAGACGCCCGAGCACGAAGGCCCGCAGGTGCTGGTGAGTGACATCCGCATGCCTGGTGGCTCCGGCCTCGATCTGCTGGAGAAGGTCAAGGAGAAGCTGCCTGGCCTGCCCGTGATCATCATGACGGCCTTCTCCGATCTGGACAGCGCGGTGTCGGCCTTCCAGGGCGGCGCCTTTGAGTACCTGCCCAAGCCGTTTGACCTGCCCAAGGCGATCGAACTGATCCACCGCGCCGTCGAAGAGAGCCAGCGTGAAGAGGTCTCCCAGGAGTCGATCACCGACGCGCCCGAGATGCTGGGCCAGGCGCCCGCGATGCAGGACGTGTTCCGCGCCATTGGCCGGCTCTCGCAGAGCCAGGTCACGGTGCTGATCACGGGAGAGTCCGGCTCGGGCAAGGAGCTGGTGGCGCGTGCCCTGCACAAGCACTCGCCGCGCGCGGGCGGGCCGTTCGTCGCCATCAACACGGCCGCGATTCCGAAGGACCTGCTGGAGTCCGAGCTGTTCGGTCATGAGCGCGGCGCTTTCACCGGCGCGCAGACCATGCGCCGGGGCCGCTTCGAGCAGGCCGACGGCGGTACGCTGTTCCTCGATGAAATTGGCGACATGCCGTTTGACCTGCAGACACGCCTGTTGCGCGTGTTGTCCGACGGCCACTTCTACCGCGTGGGCGGACACAGCGCGGTGCGCGCGAATGTGCGCGTGATCGCGGCCACCCACCAGAACCTGGAACAGCGCGTCAAGGAAGGCGTGTTCCGGGAGGATTTGTTTCACCGCCTCAACGTGATCCGCCTGCGCCTGCCCGCGTTGCGCGAGCGCCGCGAAGACGTGCCCATGCTCACGCGTTTTTTCCTGCAGCAGAGCGCCAAACAACTGGGCGTGGAGCCCAAGCGCATCTCCGATGGCGCGCTGCGCCTGTTGGGGACGTTCGACTTCCCGGGCAACGTGCGCCAGCTGGAAAACGTGTGCCACTGGCTGACCGTCATGGCCCCCGCCCAGGTGATCGAACTCAAAGACCTGCCGCCGGAGGTGCTCGCGGGCGCCGGTGCGCTGTCGGACGCGCTGGTGGAGGCCCCGGCCCCGCAGGAGGTGCCCACGGTCGCGGCGGTGCCCGACACCGCGGTGTCGCCGGTGGTGACCGCGGTGTTCCCGCCGGCGGTGGGCGCGGCTCCCCTGGCCGAGGCACCACTCCCGTTGACCTCGGCCTGGGAGAGTGGTCTCCAGGCCGAAGCGCGTTCGCTGCTGGAAGCGGGTCGCACCGATGTGTGGGACGTGCTCACGCGCCGTTTCGAAACCGGGCTCATCCTCACGGCGCTGGCCAACACCCGGGGGCGCCGCATCGAGGCGGCGCACAAACTGGGCATCGGGCGCAACACCATCACGCGCAAGATCCAGGAATTGAATCTCGAGTGACCCCGCGGCGCTTCGCGCCACCCCCTGCAGGGGGCAACACCAGCGGCCCGGCGAAGCCGGTTCCGCGGTGTTTCTGGGTTGTGCTCCCCCTCTCTGGCGTCGTGATCAGGTCAGCGTCAACACCACCGGCGCGTGGTCGCTGGGGCGTTCGTTCTTGCGCGGCAGCTTGTCCACCACGCAGGCGGTGGCGCGTGATTTCAATGCTTCGCTGACCAGGATGTGGTCGATGCGCAGACCCCGGTTGCGGCGGAACGCGAACTCGCGGTAGTCCCACCAGCTGTAGTTCTTCTCGGGCTGCGGAAACAGGCGCACCGAGTCGGTCAGCCCCAGACCGATCAGCGCCTGCAGGTGGTTGCGCTCTTCGGTGGTGCAGTGGATCGTTTCGCGCAGGCCCACCGGGTCCCACACGTCGAGGTCGTCGAAGGTGATGTTGTAGTCGCCCATGAGCACCAGCTGCGGGTGCGCCACCAGCTCGGTGCGGACCCACTCGCGCAGCGCATCCAGCCAGCGCATCTTGTAGACGAACTTGTCGCTGTCGGGGGCCTGGCCGTTGGGGAAATAGGCGCCGATCACACGCACGCCAGCGACGGTGGCGCACAGCACGCGCGCCTGCTGGTCGTCAAAGCCGGGGATGTTCCGGACCACGTCCTCGGCCGGTGTCTTGCTCAGCAGCGCCACGCCGTTGTAGGTTTTCTGGCCGAACCATTGCGCGTGGTAGCCGATGTCGGTGAAGGCCTGCACGGGAAACTTGTCGTCGGTCAGCTTGAGCTCCTGCAGCGCGAGCACGTCCACCGGGTTCAATGCCAGCCAGTCGAGCACCTGCGGCAGGCGCACGGTGAGGGAGTTGATGTTCCAGGTCGCAAGGCGCATGGGTGTGTCGCAGGGAGTGAAGGGGTTGGAGCATTCTAGGTTTTCCGCCCCGTGGCCGCGCCATAAGACTCACTTAATCTGGCCTGCCCACCATGCATCCTCAATGCCGGCCTCATCGGGTCAGCGCTCAAGGAATCAGGATGCCTCTGGCCATCGCCGCCCCGAACCCGGGGTCCCTCCCGCCCCAGCCCGAAAGGGCTCCCGCTGCGCCGATCTTCGGCTGGCATTCCGCCGTCGATCCGGATCGGGCCGAGGTCGAGCGTTTCGTTCAACGCGTGTACGCACGCCACTTTGGTGCTCAGGTGCGGCACTTTGCGCCGCAGCTGGTGAGCCTGCGCGATCGGGCCAGCGGTGAGATCGTGGCCGCCGCCGGGTACCGGCAGGCCAGCGTGGCGCCCCTGTTTCTGGAGCGCTACCTGGACCGGCCGGTCGAGCAGTGCCTGTCGCAACCCGGCGCGCAAGTCCCTTCGCGGGACGGCATCTTCGAGGTGGGGCACCTGGCTGCGGAACGCGCCGGGGAAGGCCGGCGCCTGATTCTGCTGATGGCCCGGCACCTCGCCGAACGTGGAGCGCAGTGGGTGGTCAGCACCCTGACCGAAGAGCTGCGACACCTGTTCGTCCGCCTCGGCATCACGCCCCTGGCGCTCGGGCGTGCCGACGCGGCCGCGCTCGGTGGCGACGCAGGCGAGTGGGGCAGCTACTACGAACACCACCCGGTGGTGCTGGCCGGGCAGGTTCAGCACGCCCTGCGCCTGTTCGAACGCCGCCGACCGGCACAGGGGCTGGGCCTGTGACGCCGCTGCCCGAAGCCGTCGCGCTGAGCGACGGCGAGCGCCACCTCACCTGCGCCGAGATGCTGGCGGGCGTGGACGTGCTCGCCGAGCGCCTGCAAGCACAAGGCACCCGCGTGCTCGCCACGCTGATGGACAACTCGATGGCCTGGGTGGTCGCCGATCGCGCGGCCGAACAGGCCGGCATCGTGCATGTGCCGCTGCCGGTGTTTTTCACGCCGCAGCAGATCGCTCACGCATTGCAGGTGGCCGGCGTGGATAGCCTGCTCACGGTCCCCGCGCTGGCGCAGCACTGGCCCCAGGCCGAGGCCCACGACTGGGACGTGGTGGGCACGCCGCTGCGCTGCCTGCGCCTGCCGGCCGCGGGCCTGCCCATGCCGGCGGGCACCGCCAAACTCACCTTCACCTCCGGCACCACCGGCACCCCCAAGGGCGTGTGCCTGAGCACTCAAGCCATGCAACGGGTGACCGACGGGCTGGTGCAGGCGCTGGAGCCGCTGGACATCCGGCGCCACCTGTGTGCATTGCCCCTGGCCGTGCTGCTGGAGAACATCGCCGGTGTCATGGCACCGCTCGCCCGCGGTGCCGAGTGCCTCGTGCCGCCGCTGGCCGAGCTGGGGCTGACCGGTTCTTCCGGTTTTGACCCGGCCCGTTTTCACGCGGCGGTCGAGCGCTTCCAGCCCCACAGCCTCATCCTGCTGCCGCAGATGCTGCGCGCCTGGACCGGCTGGCTGCTGCAACAGGGCCTGCGGGCGCCCACCAGCCTGCGTTTGGTGGCGGTGGGCGGGGCCGCGGTGGGTGCACCGCTGGTGCTCGCCGCGCGCCAGGTGGGCATTCCGGCCCACGAGGGCTATGGCCTGTCCGAGGGCGCTTCGGTGCAGACACTGAACCTTCCAGGCGCGGACCGCCCCGGCAGCGCCGGCCAGGCCCTGCCACACGCGCGGCTTCGCGTGACCGCACACGGCGAGATCGAGATCGCGGGCAGCCTGTTTTCGGGCTACCTGGGTGAAGCGGCATCGCCACGCGAGTGGTGGCCCACCGGCGACCTCGGCGAGATCGATCCCGACGGCTTTGTGCACGTTCGGGGGCGCCTCAAACACGTCCTGATCACGGCCTTCGGCCGCAACGTCTCGCCCGAATGGGTGGAGACGGCGCTGCGCAGCGGCCCGACGCTGGCCCAGGCGGTGGTGTTCGGCGACGGCGAACCGGCGCTCAGCGCCGTGGTGTGGCCGCTGGCGGCGGTCTCCGACGCCCAGATCCAGGCCGGCATCGATGCCGCCAACCAGACCTTGCCCGACTACGCGCAGGTGCGGCACTGGGTCCGCGCCCAGGCCGGATTCTCCGCCGACACGGGGCTGGCCACGGCCAACGGCCGTCCGCAACGCAGCGCCATCCTCGACCGGCATGCCGAGGCACTCGGCATCGCTTCGGCCACGGCCGCTGCTTCCTGATTCATTGACGAAGGACCCCCATGTCATTCCATGCCCAACTGCTGCAACTCACCGAATCGTCCCGCATGGGGCTGCTCTCCGCCCCCATCATCCAGGGCTGCCTGCGTGGCGAGGTGTCGCTGCCGAGCTACGTTGCCTTCCTGACCGAGGCCTACCACCATGTGAAGCACACCGTGCCGCTGCTGCAGGCCTGCAAGGCCGCGCTGCCGCCGCACCATGCCTGGCTCAACGACGCCATGGACGAGTACGTGGAAGAGGAGCGGGGCCACGAGGCGTGGATCCTCGACGACATCCGCGCGTGCGGCGGTGACGCCGAGGCCGTGCGGCTCGGTCAACCCGGCCATGCCGCCGAGGTGATGGTCGCCTACGCCTACGACACCATCCACCGCCGCAACCCGCTCGGCTTCTTCGGCATGGTGCACGTGCTCGAAGGCACCAGCGTGTCGCTCGCGCTGCTCGCGGCCGACAACATCCAGAAGCCGCTCAATCTGCCCGACGCCGCGTTCAGCTACCTGCGCTCGCACGGCACGCTGGACCAGGAGCACACCGCGCACTTCCAGTTGCTCATGGACCAGATCGAAGACCTGCAGGACCAGCGCGACATCGTGCACGGCGCACGCGCCTTCTTCCGCCTGTACGGTGACGTGTTTCGCGGCCTGCCCTTGCCGCAGTCGCCGGTGGCGTTGCCCGCGCTGGCCTCGGCCGGGGGGGCGGCATGAAGGCCCCGCAAGCCCGGGTGGTGCTCACCGGCGCGAGTGGAGGCATCGGTCACGCCAGCGCCGCAGCGCTGCTCAAGGCCGGCGCGACGGTGATGCTGGTGGGGCGCTCGGCCCCCCGGCTGGCCGAGCAGGCGCGGCAACTGGTGCGCGAAACGGGCACCGATGCCTCGCGCGTCGAGCACCGCCTGGCCGATCTCTCGCGTCCGGAAGACCTGGCCAGCCTGTCGGTGATGGCCGCAGGCTGGGGCTGCAACGTGCTGGTGCACAACGCCGGTCTGGCCTCGTTCGGTCACTTGCAGGACCTGCGCCCGGCGGACGTGCAGGCGGTGCTGCACACCAACCTGATCGCGCCCATGCTGCTGACGCAGAGCCTGTTGCCCCACCTGCTCGCGCAGGCCCGGGCGCAGGTGATCTGTGTGGGGTCTGCGCTGGGGGCCATCGGACTGCCGGGCTACAGCGTGTACAGCGCCAGCAAGTTCGGCCTGCGCGGGTTTGCGCAGGCCTTGCGCCGCGAGCTGTGCGAGACCTCCGTGCGGGTCCAGTATCTCGGGCCGCGCAGCACGCGCACCGCCTTCAACAGCGAGGCGGTCGAGGCCTACAACCGCGCCACCGGTTCGGCCATGGACCGCCCCGAACAGGTGGCGCTGGAGCTGCTCGCCCTGATGGAGAGCGAGGCGGCCGAACGTTTTGTGGGCTATCCCGAGAAACTGGCCGTGCGCCTCAACGGCCTGGCGCCGTCCTGGCTCGATGGCAGTTTCAAGAAGCACAGCCGCAGCCTGCCACCGCTGGCGCCGGCGCTGCTCGCCCATTCCTGAACCGTTCTTTTTGGAGAAGATGTCATGCGTTTTGTTTCTGCCTCGAACCCCCTGACGATCGGCGCCACGCGCCGCCGTGCCACGCTGTCCCTGCTGGCCGCCGCCGTGATGGCGCTGAGCCCGACGGTCTGGGCCGCGACCTCCGATGAAGCGGTGGTTGACCTGCAGCAGGCCTGGGAGTTGATCAACTACAGGACCCCCGCTGCGGAGCGAGAGAAGAAATTCGAGGCGCTCGCCGACCGTGCTCACAAGGTCAGCGAGGCGTTCGCCGGCAAGCCCGAGCCCATGGTCTGGGAAGGCATCATCCTGAGCTCCTGGGCGGGCGAGAAGGGCGGCCTGGGTGCGCTCTCGCTGGTCAAGCAGGCCAAGGCGCTGTACGAAACGGCGATCCGGATTGACGGCAACGCGCTGGACGGTTCGGCCTACAACAGCCTGGGCGTGCTGTACTACAAAGTGCCGGGCTGGCCGCTGGGATTTGGCGACAAGGCCAAGGCGCGCGAGATGCTGCAGAAGGCGCTGGCGATCAACCCCAACGGCATCGACCCCAACTACTTCTACGCCGACTTTCTCGTGCAGACCGAGGAACCCCAGAAGGCCGTGGCCCACCTCGAAAAGGCCTTGCAGGCACCGGCCCGCGCCGGCCGCGCGGTGGCCGACGAAGGCCGCCGCACCGAGGTGCGCCAGCTGCTCGACAAAGTCAAGGGCAAGTAAGTCCCGCAGACATCGCGCGTGACGCGTGGAGCGCGGCAGGGCCGGGGCAATTCAACCGATGCGACGGTAGGTGACGAAAGCCAGCGGCAGGCCGCTGGCGGCCACCTGGCTGTCGCGCGCGGTTTCCTGCCACTCCACGCCCAGCGTGGGCGCGAAGGCGTCGCCCTCGAAGTCGCGTGCGATCTCGGTGACCACCACCGTGCTGGCCAGCGGCAGGGCCTGCGCGTAGATCTGCGCCCCGCCGATCACCCAGGCGTCGCTGCCGGGCGGGCACAGGGCGCGCGCCGCTTCCAGCGAATGCGCCACCAGGGCGCCCTCGGCACGCCAGTGAGCATCGCGCGTGACCACGATGTTCAGCCGGCCCGGCAGCGGGCGAAATTTCGCTGGGAGTGAATCCCAAGTCTTGCGTCCCATGATCACCGGGCATCCCATGGTGGTGCGCTTGAAGTGCGCCAGGTCTTCGGGCAGGTGCCAGGGTATGGCGTTGTCCTTGCCGATCACGCCGTTGGCGGCGCGGGCGTAGATCAGGTGGAGTAGGGCAGGAGGGAGGTCGGCCATGGGTGGGGGTGTGGTCGGAGCCCTCGGCCTCACACCGCCACCGGGGCCTTGATCGGCGGGTGGCACTCGTAGCCCAGTACCTCGAAGTCTTCGTACTGGTAGTCGAAGATCGAGTCGGGGCGGCGTTTGATGTTCAGCGTCGGGTAGGCGAAGGGCGCGCGGCCCAGTTGCAGGGCCACCTGCTCGTGGTGGTTGTCGTAGATGTGGCAGTCGCCGCCGGTCCAGATGAACTCGCCCACGTCGAGATCACACTGCTGCGCCACCATGTGGGTGAGCAGCGCGTAGCTGGCGATGTTGAAGGGCACGCCGAGAAAAATGTCGGCGCTGCGCTGGTAGAGCTGGCAGCTGAGCCTGCCGCGTTCGCCCGGGTTCTGGGGCGGCGCCACGTAGAACTGGAAGAAGGCGTGACACGGCATGAGCGCCATCTTCGAGAGCTCGGCCACGTTCCAGGCGCTCACGATGATGCGGCGTGAATCGGGGTTGGTCTTGAGGGTGTGGATCACGTCGGTGATCTGGTCGATGTGGCCGCCGTCGGGCGTGGGCCAGCTGCGCCACTGCACGCCGTAGACCGGGCCGAGGTCGCCGTCGGCGCGCGCCCACTCGTCCCAGATCGTGCAGCCGCGCTCCTGCAGCCATTTCACGTTGCTGTCGCCGCGCAGGAACCACAGCAGCTCGACGATGATGGCCTTCAGGAACACCTTCTTGGTGGTCACCAGAGGAAAGCCTTCGTTGAGGTCGAAGCGCATCTGGTGGCCGAAGACGCTCTTGGTGCCGGTGCCGGTGCGGTCGCCTTTGTCCACGCCGTTCTCAAAGACGTGGCGCATGAAATCTTCGTATTGCGAGCGCACGGGGCGCTGGGGGCGGTGGTCGGTCATGGGGCAACTTCGATGGGCAACGGGTGGGCCAGACCCGGATTGTGCCCGCTCTGCACCGTCCCCTGCGCCAGGGTGGACCGACACCCGCCAGCCGACTACGATGCGGCCTCGTTGTACGCCGACAGGAGACCCCGCCATGCCTTCACTCACGCTCTACACCAACCCCCAGTCCCGTGGCCGCATCGCGCACTGGATGATGGAAGAACTGGGTGAACCCTACGAGACCGTCTGGCTCGACTACGGCAGCGCCATGAAAGCGCCGGCGTATTTGGCGGTCAACCCCATGGGCAAGGTGCCGACACTGTGCCACGGCGATGCGGTGGTGACCGAGGCCGCGGCCATCTGCGCCTACCTGGGCGACCGGTTCCCGGAAAAAGGCCTGATCCCGCCGCCTGGTTCGCCGGCCCGGGCCGACTACTTCCGCTGGCTGTTTTTCGCCGCCGGGCCGCTGGAGCAGGCCGCCGTGGCGCGCTCGTTCGGCTGGGAGGTGCCAGCGGGCCGCAGCGCCATGGTGGGCTTCGGCAGTTACGCCGATACGATGCATGCGCTGGAACTCGGGCTGTCGAAGGGGCCGTATGTGTGCGGTGAACAGTTCACCGCGGCCGATGTCTATGTGGGGTCCAGCCTGGTCTGGGGCCTGATGTTCGGCACCATCGAGAAGCGGCCGGTGTTCGAGGCCTATGCCGCGCGGATGCAGGCACGGCCGGCTTCGCAGCGCGCGGACCGGATCAACGAGGCGCGCCTGAAAGCCGCCTGATACCGGGCCGTTTCAGGTCAGCCGGTCGAGGGCGCGGGTCGTCCACAGCAGGGCGATCAGCAGCAGCACCACCACCGGCATCACGGCACCGAGCCCGACCCAGGTGGCCAGCAGGCCGAACGCGGCCGGGATGACCGAGCCGCCCGCGTAGGCGGCCATCATCTGCCGGCCGATCACGGTGCGCGCCACGTCCGCCGGAAAGCGCCGCGCGGCCTCGTGCATCAGCGAGGGAAACACCGGCGCGCAGCCGAGCCCCATGAGCACCAGGCCGGCCAGCGACAGCGCCGGGGGCAGGCCGGGCAGGGCGAACAGCGTGGCACCGGCCAGGGCCAGCAGGACCCCCAGGCCCACCAGCCGCCGGTTGCCCAGGCGGTTCGAGACCAGGCCCACGCCGAAGCGCCCCGCGGTGATGGAGCCGAAATACACCGAGACCCAGAAGCCCGCCTGGGCCAGGCTGGTGCCCCGGTCATTGACCAGGATGCTGGCGGCCCACAGGCCGGTGCCCATCTCGGCCGCCACGTAGAACAGGAAACACAGCGGCGCCAGCCACAGGGCGCGTGGCGCGACCGGTTTGAACACCACGGGCGGCTCGCCCGTCGCCGCGCTGTCCGTGGGGTGGCCGTGTTCGCGCCGCCAGAGCGGCAGCGTGGCCCAGAGCAGCGCGGCCAGCGTGAGCTGGGCCAGCCCGAGGGCGAGCACGCCACGGGTCCAGCCGCCCGGGCTGGCCAGCGCCAGGCCCATCACGGCCGGGCCGGTGGTGGCCCCCACGCCCCAGAAGCCGTGCAGCCAGTTCATGTGGCGCGACGAGTAGTGCGCCGCGACGAAATGGTTCAGGCTGGCATCGACCGCGCCACCGCCCGCGCCCAGCGGAATGCCCAGCAGCACCAGCCAGGCAAACGACGGCGCGACCGAGAAACCCACCAGGGCCAGCGCGGTCATGAGGCAGCTGGCCGCCACCACCACGCCGGTGCCCACCCGCGCCACGAGGCGCCCGGCGAAGCCCGCGCTGAGCGCGGCGCACACCGTCATGGTGATGGTCAGCACACCCACGGCGGCGAGCGGCTGGCCCATGTCCGTCCGCATGGCGGGCCAGACCACGCCCATGACGGCGTCGGGCAGCCCCAGGCTGACGAAGGACACGTAGACGATGGTGAGCAGGAGCAGGTGGGCCAAGCAGCGGATCTCGGTGGGCGGTGGGTATGAGGGGCCGGCGCGGCCGGCCTGGCTCAGCGCGTCAGCACGCGCCCGGGGTTCAGCAGGTTCTGCGGGTCCAGCGCCTGTTTGATGGAACGCATCAGCGCCAGCGCCACCGGGTCTTTGTACTGCGGCAGCTTGTCCACTTTGAGGCTGCCGATACCGTGCTCGGCGCTGATCGAGCCCTCGAACCGCGCCACCGCGTCAAACACCAGGGTGTTCACGCGCGTCTCCTGCTCGCGCAGGAAGGCCTGGGGATCACCGTCGGCCGGCGCCTGCACGTTGTAGTGCAGGTTGCCGTCACCCAGGTGGCCGAAGTTGACCAGGCGCACGCCGGGAATCTCGCGCTCCAGCAAGGCGTCGGTCTCTTCGCAGAAGGCCGGGATGCGCGAGACCGGGATGCTGACGTCGTGTTTGATGTTCAGGCCTTCTTCGGCCTGCGCCAGCGGGATGCTCTCGCGGATGTGCCAGAGCGCGTGGGCCTGCTGCAGGCTCTCGGCGACCACGGCGTCGCTCACCACGTCTTGCTCGAACGCGGTCTCCAGCAGGCGCTCGAACTGCTCGCGGGCATGCGCTTCGGACTCGCTGTCGCTGTTTTCAAGCAGCACGCAATAGGCGCTGTGTTCCCAGAGCGGCACGCGCTGCTGCGGAAAGTGTTTCGCCACCAGGCTCAGCGCGAACTGGCCCATGACCTCGAAGCCGGTGAGGCCCGCGCCGAGGTGCTGGTGCGCCAGACCCAGCAAGGCAACGGCCGACGCCAGGTCGGGCACGGCGGCCCAGGCCGTGAGCCGGGCTGCGGGCTGCGGGTAGAGCTTCATGGTGGCGGCGGTGATGATGCCCAGCGTGCCTTCGCTGCCCACGAACAGGTCACGCAGGTCGTAACCCGTGTTGTCCTTGCGCAGGCCCGAGAGGCCATTCCAGACCTCGCCCTGCGCCGTCACCACCTCCAGCCCCAGGCAGAGGTCGCGCGCGTTGCCGTAGCGCACGACCTGCGTGCCGCCCGCGTTGGTGGCGAGGTTGCCGCCGATGGTGCAGCTGCCCTCGGCCGCGAGCGACAGCGGGAACAGGAAGCCCGCTGTCTCGGCGGCGTCCTGCAGGTTCTGCAGCACGCAGCCCGCGTCCACCGTCATGGTGAGGTTGGCGCCGTCGATGGCGCGCACGCGGTTCATGCGCGTCAGCGAGAGCACGACCTCGGTGCCCGAGTCGTCGGGCACCGAGCCCACCACGAGGCCCGTGTTGCCGCCCTGCGGCACGAGGGGCGCACCGGCCGCCACACAGGCCTTGACCACGGCCGCGACCTCGGCGGTGTTGCCCGGCCGCACCACGGCGAGCGCCCGTCCGCGCGAACGTTTGCGCCAGTCCTGCTCCCAGGCGGCCAGGTCGGCGCCGGGGTCGTCGTGGGTCAGCACCTGGGCGGCGCCCACGATGTCTCGAAGGGAGTGCAGCAGTTCGCTCATGGTCGGGCTTTGGGAGGGATCGGATCGCTGGCGTAGCCAGCCGCTGCGGCGCGCCGCGCCGCGTCGTCGGCGACGGCCGCCTTGCCGGCCGCGCGCAGGCGGGTGCGCACGTGCAGCGCGCAGGCCACGAAGAGCACCACGCACAGCAGCACCTCGATGCCCGCGAGCGCGGCCGAGAGGCCGGTGTCGCTCCAGGCACGCACCGCGCCTTCGGTGAAATACAGCCAGACCAGCAGGCTCACCCAGCGGTAGGTGTACATGCGGTTTTTCAGCAGGCCGGCCAGCGGGATGGTGAGCGGCAGCACCTTGATCACCAGCCACGAACCGCCCGGGCGCAGCGGCGCGAGCCACAGCTCCCAGGCCAGGCCGAGCACGATCAGGCCCAGCAGGCTGCCCACGGCGAGCGTGCGCGTCCAGCGCACGGCGGGGGAAAGGGGCGTCGAGGCGGGGGAGGGTGTCATGTGGGGGCGGGGGAGGGTTCGGGGCACCCGGGGCGCTGACGCACGAAGGTGGGTGACCCGGGGCATGGTTCTGGGATGATACCGGGATGACCCTGAATGAACGCTGGCGCCAACTGGAAACCCTGCTGGGCGAACTCTGGCGCGACACGCTGAATTTCCCCTGGCGCAACACCGCGCTCACGCTGCGCGAACGCTTCCGCGAAGACCAGCTGGGCGTGGCCGCGTCCAGCCTGACCTTCACCACCACCATCTCGCTGGTGCCGCTGTTCACCGTGGCGCTGGCGATCTTCAGCGCCTTCCCCATGTTCGCGCGCCTGCAGACCACGCTGCAGCGCTGGCTGATCGAAAGCCTGGTGCCCGAGAACATCGCCAAGCAGGTGCTGAGCTACCTCAACCAGTTCGCCGCCAAGGCCGGGCAGATGGGCTGGGCCGGCGCGCTGATCCTGCTGGTGACGGCGCTGGCGCTGATCCTGACGATCGACCGCAAGCTCAACGACATCTGGCGCGTGCGCCAGCCCCGGCCGCTGACGCAGCGCATCCTCGTCTACTGGGCGGTGCTCACGCTCGGGCCGCTGCTGCTCGCCGCCAGCCTCGCCGCGACCTCCTACGCCGTGTCGGCGTCGAGTGGCATGGTGTCGGAACGGTCGGGTGTGCTGCGCCTGCTGCTCGACTCGCTGCAGTTCGCGCTGATGACCGGTGGCATGGCCGCGCTGTACCGCTTCGTGCCCAACACCCACGTGCGCTGGAGCCACGCGCTGGTGGGCGGCCTGTTCGTGGCCGGCGGCATCGAGCTGGCCAAGGGCGTGCTGACCTGGTACCTGGCCAAGGTGCCCACCTACTCGGTGGTCTACGGCACCTTTGCCACGGTGCCGATCCTGCTGGTGTGGTTCTACGTGGCCTGGGTGATCGTGCTGCTGGGCGCGGTGGTGGCCGCCTACCTGCCCAGCCTGCTCTCGGGCATCGCGCGGCGCGGCAACTACCCCGGCTGGCGTTTCCAGCTCGCGCTGGAGACGCTGGCGCAGCTGCACACGCTGCGCGAGACACCGCAGCGCGGCCTGAGCCTGCAGGCGCTGGCGCAGACCCTGCGCGTGGACCCGCTGCACCTGGAGGAGCCGGTGGCGGCGATGGTCGCGCTCGACTGGCTGGGGCGGCTGGACGAAGCCGACGAGCGCTACGTGCTGTTGCAAGACCCGGCGAACCTGCCGCTCGCGCCCCTGGCCCAGCGCCTGCTGCTGCCACAGTCGGCCAGCACCGAGGCCTTCTGGGCGACCAGCGGCCTGGACGCGATGACGGTGGCGCAGGCGCTGGAAGCGCCCTCCGTGCCCTGAGCTTCAGCGGACGCTGAACGGCGCGCGCAGAAAGCCGCGAAAACGCGCCCGCCCGCCCCGGGTGGGCGCCTCACTCAGCTGGAAATCCGGGAAGCGCCGAAGGAAACGGCCGATGGCGATGCGGCCCTCCAGCCGCGCCAGGCTCAGGCCCGCGCACTGGTGGATGCCGAAGCCGAAGGCGAGGTGTTTGTTGCCTTCGCGTTTCGGTTGCAGCGTTTCGGGCTGAGAGTAGACAGATGGGTCGCGGTTGGCCGCGCCGATGCACAGCGTGACCAGCGCGCCGGCGGGCAGGTCGATGCCACCCACCTGCGTGGCCACCAGCGCGCGCCGGTTGCCGAGCTGGTTGGACGATTCGAATCGCAGGCACTCGTCCACCGCCAGCGACAGCACCTGCTCTTGTGCCGCCGCGTCGCCCTCCGTGGCCCGCAGGTCGGCCAGCCACAGGGCTCGCGCCACCGGGAACTCCTGCATCAGGATCAGGCCGTTGCCGATCAGGTTGGTGGTGGTCTCATGGCCGGCGTTGAGCAGGAAGATGCAGTTCTGCAGCAGCTCGACCTCGCTGAGCCGGTCGCCACCGGTCTCGCCCTGGATCAGGCGCGTGAGCACGTCGCGCTCGGGGTCGCCCGGGGCCTTGCGCCGTTCGGCGACCAGACCGCGCAGGTAGTCCAGCATCTCGGTCACGCTGCGGTTGCCGGCGGCGTGCTGCGCGGGCGTGGGCACGGGTTCGAGCGCACCCAGGATGGCCAGCGACCAGTCGCGCAGCGGGCTGCGGTCGGCGTGCGGCACGCCCAGCAGGTTGCCGATGATCTCGACCGGAATGGCCGACGCGAAATCCTCGATCAGGTCGCCGCCGCCCTGCGCGTCGATGCGGTCGAGCAGGCTGTCCACCAGTGCGATCAGGCCTGGCTCCATGTCGGCGATGGCGCGGCGCGTGAGGGCGCCCATGATGAGCTTGCGCACGCGGGTGTGCAGCGGCGGATCGTTGAACACCAGGCTGGTGGTGTGGTGCTCGTAGAGCGGCGAATCCGACCCGTACTTGGGCGCGAATTCCACGTGTTTGTCGGAGCTGAAGGTGGCGGCGTCGCGGTACACCGCGACCAGGTCGGCGTGGCGGGTCAGGAAGTACGAACCGTCGGGCATGCGGCGCACCGGCTCCGTCTCGCGCAAGGCCGCGTACACCGGGTAGGGGTTGGCCAGGAAGTCGGCGGGCAGGGCGCGCAGGTCGAACGAGGTGGCGATGTCACGCGCGCGCTCGGCGCTCATGGGCGGGGTGATCTGGTGCGGCTGGATCATGGTCCGGCCATTGTGGCAGCGACCCCCGCGAAGAGGGTCACCTGTGCGCGGCGGTGTGCGGGGGCGGTGTTCAGGCCCGGCGGCGTTCGTTCGGCCGGTGCTCGTTCAGCATCTCGCCCGCGATCTCGCCGATGCGCGCCAGTGCCTGCATGCTGACCGGGTTCCAGGGGCCGGAGAAGTTCAGGCGCAGGCAATTCCGGTAGCGGTCGGTGGCGGTGAAGAGCTCGCCCGGGCCGAAGGTGATGCCCTCGCTGGCGCAGCGCTTGAACAGCGCCATGCTGTCAATCACCGGGTCCAGCTCCAGCCAGAGCGTGTCGCCCGAGGGCGGGTTGCTCACGCGCGTGCCGCTGGGAAAGTGGTGCCCGATCAGGTGGCGGGCCTCAAAGCGGCGCTGGCGCATGTGGGCGGTGAGGCGCCGCAGGTGGGCCTCGTAGCTGCCCTGGGTCAGCAGGTCGGCGAGTGCCTCTTCCAGCACCACGTTGGTGGCCGCGCCCTGCAGCCGTTTGTGGGTGGCGACGGCATCGCGCCAGCGGCCGGCCTCGACCCAGCCGAGGCGGATGCCCGGGGTGAGCGTCTTGGCAAACGAGCCACAGACCATGACGTTGCCTTCGGTGTCCCAGGCCTTGGCGGCCTTGCGGCGCTCGTCGCCGGACAAGAGGTCGTTGAACACCACGTCCTCGATCAGCGGCACGCGCCGCTGCGTCAGCAGGCGCACCAGCCGCTGCTTCGCCGCCAGCGGCATCACCGAGCCCAGCGGGTTGGACAGCGTGGGCGCGGCGAGCACGGCCTTGATGGGTTGCGTGTCCAGCGCCAGCTCCAGCGCGGGCAGCGAGAGGCCGGTGGCGGGGTGCGTGGGGATCTCCAGCACCCGCAGGCCCAGCGATTCGATCAGGTCGAGGTAGCCGAAAAAGGTGGGCGACTCCAGCGCCACCACGTCGCCTGGCTGCGTGACCGCGCGCAGGCACAGGCTCACGGCTTGCGTGCAGCTGGCGGTGATCACGATGTCGTTCGCGTCCAGCGCGCAGCCCAGGTGCAGGGCGCGCTGGGCCACGGCCTGGCGCAGCGCGGGCCGGCCCGCGTCGGCCTTGTTGTATTCGGTGAGGCTGCGGCGGTGCACGCGCGAGGCGCGGCCCACGGCCACGCGCAGCCGCGCGTCGTCAAACAGCTCGCTGCTCTGCGGCGTGAAGCCACCGAAGCTGGCGCGGTCACCGGGCTGGTGCAGCATGGCGAAGGCCTCGGAGCGGCTTTGCCGCTCCAGCAGGAAGCTGCGCTGCGGCGGCGCGCTCAGGCTGGGCTGGGCGATGCGCTGGGCGCGCTTCACGAAGTAACCCGCCTTGGGCCGGGCCTGCACCAGGCCCTGCTCTTCGAGCTGGCGGTAGGCCTGCATGACGGTGGAGATGGACACACCCTGGGTCAGCGCCGTTTCGCGCACCGAAGGCAGGCGCTGGCCGGTCTTGAAGCTGCCGCCGTGGATCAGCTGCGCCAGCGCCTGCGCGATCTGCTGGTACAGCGGCAGGGCAGGGGCGGGTTCGGCCGACGGGACCGGACACAGCGCCAGGGTGGGTGGCGGGGCGGACATGGCCTTTCCATGCTAACCGAGGGGCCGTGGTCCGGCGCCGCGGGAGGGGCGCTGCGACCGGTACAGATGGACCCGAAACCGACCACACAGATGGGGTCTGTGCGGCATCTGGTGGCTCGAACTGTGTGGTCTGTGTGTCTGTTGCGCCAGCGCCCGAAACGGGACAGTGGAGCCTCATCCACAGGAGGCCCGCCATGCACCCCACCACCGCCCAGACCACCCGCCTCTTGCCGCGCCAGACCCGGCTCATCCACGCCAGCCACGGCATGCGGCTGCGGGTGGTCAGCGGCCGCCTCTGGCTGACCCAGCCGAACGTGGCGCAGGACCTGTTTCTCGGCCCCGGCGCCACCATCGACCTGCTGCAGGACTGGGTGGTGATCGGCGCCGACGCCGAGCCCCGCCGATCCGAGGACGCGCCGTCCTGCTACAGCGAGTACCTGCTGACGCCGCTGGTGGCGCCCGCGCCCCGGCGCAACTGGAGTGCCGCCGTCTGGCGCGCGCTGCGCCGACTGGCCGGCCGGGCCACGGCGACGACCTGCAGCGTGTGGGAGCGTTCGTTCGCCCGCTGAGGTTCAGCGGCCCTGCAGGAAGTCCCGGATGGCGAACAGCGTGGCGTCCGGGGTTTCGGTCATCTGGTGGTGGCCCACGGGCAGGCTCACGATCCGCACCGCCTTCCCGGCCGCCTGGGCGGCCTTGATCAGGCCCTGCGCGGCCTTGGGCGGTGTCATCTGGTCCTGGGCGCCGAGCAGGAACAGCACCGGGCAGGTGAGGGTCGCCATCGCGGCCTCGCCACCCGCGTAGGTGTCGCAGGCCACGAAGCCCCGGTGGAACACGTTCACCTTCGTGTTGCTGGCCAGCACCCGTTGGCCCAGCGCCATGCTGCCGCCGTAGACCCAGGTGCCCGGGCCGAGCGCCGATGGCGGCGCGGCCAGCGTGCTGCGCGAGAACACGTTGACCATGGTCAGCGCCTTCATGGGCTGGTTCAGCGAAGCCTCGATCAGCGCGGGCGAGACCTCCATGGGAAAGGCCGTGCCCACGAGCACCAGGTGGCTCACGCGCTGCTTCAGCCGGGCGGCGGCTTCCATGGCGATCAGCGAGCCCCAGCTGTGGCCCACCAGCGCGGCGGTCTGCGCACCCGCCGCGTCGAGCAGGGCACCGACGAAGTCGGCCGCAGCCTCGACCGAGGAGGGCGCTTCGCCGCCGCTCCGGCAATGGCCTGGCAGGTCCACCGCGAGCACGTTGAAGCCGTGGTTGGCCAGGTAGCGGCTCTGCAGGGCCCAGACGCTGTGGTCGTTGACCACGCCGTGGATGAAGACGACGGTGGGCTTGGCGGGGTCGAAGGCTTTGCCGCCGGTGTAGCAGTAGGTGGTTGCGCCATTGACTTGCAGGTACATGGTCAGGACTCCCGCCGGGCCGCCCCAAGGGAGGCCTTCGCCCCCTTGGGGGGCAGTGAATACACGAAGTGATGAACGTGGGGGTTCATGGCTTGCCCGCTTTCTCTGCGGCCTTGAGCGCTCGTTTCAGGTCGTCGATCAGGTCGTCCGGGTCTTCCAGTCCGATGGAAAGGCGGATCGTGCCGGGGCCGATGCCCGCACCCGCGAGCGCCTCGTTGCTCATCCGAAAATGGGTGGTGCTGGCGGGGTGGATCACCAGCGAGCGGCAGTCGCCGACGTTGGCCAGGTGGCTGAAGATCTTGAGCGCCTCGATGAAGGCCTTGCCCTGTTCGCGCGAACCTTTGATGTCGAAGCTGAACACCGCGCCCGCGCCCTTCGCGCCGTGCTTCAGCAGCTTCTGCGCGAGCGCGTGGCTGGGGTGCGATTCGAGCAGCGGGTGGCCCACGCGGCCCACCAGCGGGTGGCTGGCAAGGAAGCCCACCACCTTTTCGGTGTTGCTCATGTGCCGCTCCATGCGCAGCGACAGCGTTTCCAGCCCCTGCAGGATCAGCCAGGCACTGTGCGGCGAGAGGCAGGCGCCGAAGTCGCGCAGGCCTTCGCGGCGCGCGCGCAGCAGGAAGGCGCCGACCGTGCTTTCTTCGCTGAAGGTCATGCCGTGGAAACCGTCGTAGGGCTCGGTCAGCTCGGGGAATTTCCCCGAGGCGTCCCAGTCGAAGCTGCCGCCGTCCACCACCACGCCGCCGATCACGGTGCCGTGGCCGCTCAGGAATTTGGTGGCCGAGTGGTAGATGAGGTCGGCACCGTGCTCGAAAGGCTTGATCAGGTAAGGCGTGGTCAGCGTGCTGTCCACCAGCAGCGGCACTTTCGCCTCGTGCGCGATCTGGGCCACGGTGGGGATGTCCAGCACGTCCAGCCCGGGGTTGCCCACGGTTTCGCCAAAGAACAGCCGGGTGTTCGGCCGCACGGCGGCCTTCCAGCCATCGATGTCGCCGGGCTTCACGAAGGTGGTGTCGATGCCGAAGCGGCGCAGTGTGTAGTGCAGCAGGTTCTGGCTGCCGCCGTAGAGCGCGGTGCTGGCCACGATGTGCGAGCCCGCGCCCATGAGGGTGGCGATGCTCAGGTGCAGCGCGGCCTGGCCGCTGGCGACCGAGATGGCGCCGATGCCGCCTTCGAGCGCCGCCATGCGCTGCTCGAACACCGCGTTGGTCGGGTTGCTGATGCGGCTGTAGACGTGGCCGGCGCGCTCCAGGTTGAACAGCGCGGCGGCGTGGTCGGTGGACTCGAATACAAAAGACGTGGTGAGGTGGATCGGCACGGCGCGTGCGCCGGTGGCGTCGGGTGTGGCGCCGGCGTGCAGCGCCAGCGTGTCGAAGCCGGGGTCGGAATATCCGGGCATGAACGTGTCTCCAGTTGTTCAACACGCCCCCCAAAGGCGTGAGATTTGCTGGATTGTGGGCTATATTGCGGTGCATGCCAGCCATGCTGGGGACAGCCAAACACCGAGGAGAAGAGACATGAAAGTCAGTGACATCCTGCGCGTCAAGGGCGGCACGCTCTACACCATCCAACCGGACGAATCGCTCAGCCGGGCGATCGAAACCATGGCCCAGTTCGACATCGGTTCGCTGGCGGTCATGAACCATGGCGAGCTGGTGGGCATGTTGACCTTCCGCGAGGTGATCCACACGCTGGCCAAGAACGGTGGCAGCCTCGGTGACCGCACGGTTCGCTCGGTGATGGACGATCACCCCATGAGCTGCACGCCCGAAACCGAGCTCGAACAGGTGCGCCCGCTCATGCTGGAGCGCCACACCCGCTACATGCCCGTCATGGACAACAAGATGCTGATGGGCGTGATCAGCTTCTACGACGTGGCCAAGGCGGTGGTGGACAGCCAGAACTTCGAGAACAAGATGCTCAAGGCCTACATCCGCGACTGGCCCGAAGAAGAAACCGGCAAGAACGAGCCGAACTTCCCCTGAGCGCTCCCCGCTTCAAAACAAAACGCCCCGTGATCCGGGGCGTTTTGTTTTGAACGATCGTTTGAGCGAGGTGGCGCCAACCCAGAACACCGCGGGGCTGGCTTTGCCAGACCGCTGGTGTTGCCCCCAGCAGGGGGGTGACGCGCGCAGCGCGGCGCGGGGGGTTACATCGAACCATGGATCATGTCTCTGACGCGCGGATAGATCTGCTGGTTCCACCGGCGACCGCTGAACACACCGTAGTGGCCCACGCCGGTCTGGATGTGGTGGGTCTTCAGGTAGGGACGCACGTTCGGGCACAGGTCCTGCGCGGCCACCGTCTGGCCCACGGCGCAGATGTCGTCACGCTCGCCCTCGACCGTCATCAGCGCGGTGCGGCGGATCGCGGCCGGATTCACGGTGCGGCCCTGGTAGGTCAGTGCGCCGCGCGGCAGGTCGTAGGTCTGGAACACCTTCTCCACGGTCTCCAGGTAGAACTCGGCCGGCAGGTCGTTGACCGCCAGGTATTCCTCGTAGAAGTCCTGGATGATCGCGGCTTCCTCCACCCGGCCGTGCTCCAGGTGCTCGTAGATGTTGCGGAACGACTGCTTGTGGCGCTCCGGGTTCATGCTGATGAAGGCCGAGAGCTGCACGAAGCCCGGGTAGACGCGGCGCATGAAGCCCGCGTGCGGCAGCGGCACGTGGCTGATCAGGTTCTTCTCGAACCACTCGATGGGCTTGCTGGTGGCCAGTTTGTTGACCTCGGTCGGGTTGACCCGGCAGTCCACCGGGCCGGCCATGAGCGTGAGACTGCGCGGCTGGGCCGGGTGGTCGTCTTCGGCCATGACGGCCGTGGCGGCCAGCGCGGCCACGCAGGGCTGGCACACCGCGATCATGTGGCTGCCTTCGCCCACGGCTGCCGTGAAGCGCATCAGGTAGCCGATGTAGTCGTCCAGGCTGAAGCCGCCGTGCAGCAGCGAGACGTCGCGCGCGTTGTGCCAGTCGGTGATGTAGACGTCGTGGTCCTGCAGCAGCGTGCGCGCGGTTTCGCGCAGCAGCGTGGCGAAGTGGCCCGATAGCGGCGCAGCCAGCAGGACCTTGGGTTGGTCTTGCAGGCCGGGGTCGTCCTTGCGAAAGCGCAGCAGGGTGCCGAAGGGCAGGGTGAGCACGGTCTCTTCGACCACGGGCACCTCCCGCTCGCCGACCATGACCGAGTGGATGTTGTACGGCGGGCGCGAGTGGGTGAGGCGCAGGCGCGAGAGCACGTCGCAGGCGGCGGCCACCTTGCGCACCATGGTGCGTTCGGTTTTCTGCAGCCACAGCGATGCGCTGAGGTGCTGCGCTGCGAGCCGCAGCGGGGAGACCAGGTCGGACTGAAATTGGTAAGCCTGATACAGCATGACGGTCTTTCCTGTGGGTGATACCGCCTGCAGGCAAGGAACGGGCCAGCCGCGTGCACGGCGCTGGTGCGGTCGCCGTGCACAAAGGTGGCACAGGGATTGCTCAACAGACCCTCAACGAGGAGTGTTCCATGGCCAAAGCGGTTCTCACGATCAGCAGCAAAAACTACGGCGCCTGGGCCTTTCGCGGCTGGCTGATGGCCAAGCTGGCCCGGCTGGAGTTCACCGAACACGTCATTTCGCCCGACGACCCGGCCATGAAGGCCGAAATGCTGCTGCTCTCGGCCTCGATGCGCGTGCCCTCGCTGGACCACGACGGCGTGCACGTGTGGGACACGCTCGCCATCGGCGAATACCTCAACGAAATCAAACCCAAGGCCGGTCTGCTGCCGGCCGACCGCGCGGCGCGCGCACACTGCCGCGCGATCTGCGGCGAGATGCACTCGGGGTTCTCGGCCCTGCGGTCCTCGTTGCCCATGAACATCAAGGCGCATTTCCCGGGCTTCAAGCTCTGGTCGCGGGCCCAGACCGACATCGACCGCATCGAGATCATCTGGCAGGAATGCCTGGCGAAATATGGCGGCCCGTTCCTGTTCGGCGCCAAGCCCTGCATCGCCGACGCGATGTTCGCGCCGGTGGTCATGCGCTTCATCACCTACGACGTGCCGCTGGACGAGGGCTGCGTCGCCTATTGCGACGCCATCACGGCGCTGCCGGCGGTGAAAGAGTGGGTGGCGGCGGCTGAGGAGGAGCCGGACGAGATCGACGAACTCGATGCGGAGTTCTGAAAGGCGGGCACGGCCCGCCTTTCAGAACGGTCACTCAAGCCCAGGGCGTGGGCGGCGGGATCTCGCACACCGGGTCCACCGGCACCGATTTGAAATCCGCCGGGGAGACGATCTCCAGGTACTCCATGTCGGGTGAGTAGTCGAACAGGTAGTGGCGGATGCCCGGGCGCTGGTGCACCACGTCGCCCGCTTCCACCAGGGTCACCTGGTCTTCGTACATGAACTTGGCCCAGCCCTTGGTCATGATCACGATCTGGAAATCGGCCTCGTGGATGTGCCAGCCCGTGCCGCCGTCGGGGGGCAGGTTGGCTTTCACCAGGTGCGCGACCACCTGGCCGTGTGTGGCGGCGGCGATGCCCAGGTCGCGGTAGAGGAAGAAGTCGCGCAGGCCGCCGCGAATGAACTCGGTTTCGCCGGGTTTGACGTGGGAGAACAGGGTGGTGGTCCGGTCCAGCATGGGGCGCTCCTTGTCGGGTGGGGCAATCGGATTGTTGCGATGCAGCACAAAGCATGAAATGTTCCATTGGCCTTTCTGCCCGGATCGGGACGCCGGTGCACCGCCATCCGCGCCGGCACGCACCAAGCTGGGTTTGGCGGCACCATCCCGGTCACCGCATGCCCCTCTGGGATAATCCGGTCCACTATGAGCGGCAACACCTTCGGCACCCTGTTTTGCGTCACCAACTTCGGTGAATCCCACGGCCCGGCCATCGGCTGCGTGATCGACGGCTGCCCGCCCGGCATGCCGCTGACCGAGGCCGACATCCAGTTCGACCTGGACCGCCGCCGGCCCGGCACCAGCAAGTTCGTGACCCAGCGCAACGAGCCCGACGCGGTGGAAATCCTGAGCGGCGTGTACGAGGGCCAGACCACCGGCACGCCCATCGCCCTGCTGATCCGCAACACCGACCAGCGCAGCAAGGACTACGGCAACATCCTGCAGACCTTCCGCCCGGGCCACGCCGACTACACCTACTGGCAGAAGTTCGGCATCCGCGACCCGCGTGGTGGCGGCCGCAGCTCGGCCCGCCTGACCGCGCCCACCGTGGCCGCGGGCGCCGTGGCCAAGAAGTGGCTGAAAGACAAATACGGCACCACGTTCCACGCCTGCATGACGCAGGTGGGCGACGTGGCCATCGCCTTCGAAAGCTGGGACCACGTGCCCCACAACCCGTTCTTCGCACCGGTGGCCGACGTCTCGGCCATCGAGACCTTCATGAACGAGTTGCGCAAGAGCGGCGACTCCTGCGGCGCGCGACTGCGCGTGGTCGCGCAGAACATGCCGGTGGGCCTGGGCCAGCCGCTGTACGACAAGCTCGATGCCGACATCGCCTACGCGATGATGGGCTTGAACGCCGTCAAGGGCGTGGAGATCGGCGCCGGTTTCGCCAGCGTGACCGACCGCGGCAGCACGCACGGCGACTCGCTCACCCCCGAAGGTTTTGTGGGCAACAAGTCGGGCGGCGTGCTCGGCGGCATCAGCACCGGACAGGACCTGGACGTGTCCATCGCCATCAAACCCACCAGCTCCATCCTGATCCCGCGCGACAGCATCGACGTGGCGGGCGCGCCCACCGAGGTGATCACCAAGGGCCGTCACGACCCCTGCGTCGGCATCCGCGCCGCGCCCATCATGGAAGCCCTGCTCGCGCTGGTGGTGATGGACCACGCGCTGCGGCACCGCGCGCAGTGCGGTGATGTGCACGTGGACACGCCGGACATCGCGGCTGCTTCGCGCGTGTGATCCGTTCACCGTTCGGGCTGAGCCTGTCGAAGCCCTCGCGAGCCCTTCGACAGGCTCAGGGCAAACGGGGGTTTCTGTGAGTCAGCGAAAACAACTCTTGCCTTTCGCCGCGCTCTCCGCCAGCTACTTCGCGCACATCGGCTTCTTCAACCCCTACCTGCCGCTCTGGCTCAAAGAGCTGGGCTTCGGCCTGATCGCCATCAGCGTGCTGACCTCGGTGCAGTCGGCCACGCGCCTGTTTGCGCCCTACGCCTGGGGCACGCTCTCCGACCGCACGGGCGAGCGCGTGAAGCTGCTGCGCTACGGCGCCACGGTGGCGCTGCTGCTGTCCGTCGGCCTGTGGTTCCCGCTCGGGGGCGTGGCGTTGTTCATCGTGCTGCTGCTCATGTTCACCCACACCAGCGCCATGATGCCCATGAGCGAGGCGGCGCTCGCCCACCTGGTGAGCCAGGGCGGGGCGTTTGACGCCAAGCGCTACGGCCGCGTGCGGCTCTGGGGCTCGCTGGGTTTCCTGATCACCGTGATGGTGGCGGGCTGGTGGTTCGAGCGCTTCGGCATGGGGCACTTCCCGGCCTGGACACTGGTGACGCTGATCGCGGTGGTGGTGAGCGTGTGGTGGCTGCCGGACTTCAAGGAGGTCGTGCACCACGACGAGGACCACCCGGCGGTCTGGCCGCTGCTGCGCCAGCCGCCGGTGCGCTGGTTCTTCGCGGCGGTGTTCTTCCACGTGCTCGCGCACATCTTCATCTACGTCTTCTTCTCGCTCTACCTCGATTCGCTGGGCTACAGCAAGACGGTGATCGGCCTGCTGTGGGCCGTGTCGGTGCTGATCGAGATCGGCTGGTTCTTCAGCCAGGGGCGCTGGCTGCCGCTGCTCTCGCTCACCGGCTGGCTGGTGCTCGCGTCCGCGCTCATGGCCCTGCGCATGGGGCTCACCGCCGGCCTGCCGCTGCTGTGGCCGCTGCTGCTGGCCGCGCAGGCGCTGCACGCCATCACCTTCGCCGCGCACCACACGGTGTGCATCGCGCTGCTCTCGCACCACTTCCCGGGCCGGCTGCGCGGGCGCGGGCAGGCGCTCTACACCGTGGTGGGCTACGGCTTTCCGGGTGTGATCGGCGGGCTGGGCGGCGGGGTGCTGAGTTCGGCCTTCGGCCTGGCCAGCGTGTTCTGGCTCTCGGCCGCCTGCGCGTTGGTGGCGACCGGCTGCGCGCTGCGGCTGCGCGCGCTGGCGCACCGCGCCCCGTGAGCTGAGCGCCCCCACGGGCCGGCGCTCAGCCCCGCATCTTGCGCAGCAGCAGCTCCTTCATCACCTGGATCGGGGCCTCGCGCCCGCGGCCGCGCCGCGTGGCCAGCATGAACTGCGACTGGTAGCCGAACGCGGCGGGCAGCAGCACGCGCAGCCGGGCCTGGTCCACCCAGGGCTGGGCGTAGTGCTCGGGCAGATAACCCACATAACCGCCCGAGAGGATCAGGATCAGCTGGGCCTCCATGCTTTCCACCGTGGCCACGCTGTGCTTGAAGCCGTGGCGGCCCAGTTCGGTCTGGCTCCAGTAGCTGCGGCGCACCATGTTGAGGTCCGACACCAGCGCCTCCGGGATCTGCCGCTGGCCGTACATCGGGTGGCGGTCGCTGCAATAGAGCCACTGCTGTTCCCGGTAGAGCGGCTGGAACACCAGGCCCGGCGGGCGCGTGGGGAAAAAGCCCATCGCCAGGTCCAGCTCGTTGTTCAGCACCCCCTCCTGCAGCTCGTAGGGGCTCTTCACGAACAGGCTCAGGTGCACCGCCGGGTAGCGCTGGCAGAACACCCCGATGGCGTCGGGCAGGGGCAGGGTGGGGTCGGTCACGGTGGAGTCCAGCACCCCGAGCTTGAGGGTGCCCTGCAGATCGCCCTTGAGTGATGCGGCGTAGGCGCCGAAGCCGTCGAGCTCACCCAGCAGCCGCTGGGTTTCGGCCAGCAGGCGTTCGCCCCGTTCCGTGAGCGAGAAGCCGCCGCGCCCGCGCTCGCAGAGCTTGAAGCCGAGCCGGGTCTCCAGCTGCCCCATGTAGGTGCTGATGGCCGAGGTGGTGAGGTTGAGTTCCTGCTGGGCCTTGGCAAAACCCTGGTGGCGCGCGACGCACACAAAGATGCGCAGCAGCTTGAAATCGGGCGGGGTGGACATGGGGCCGGATTGGTTGTGATTTTTCTGAACTGAGTATTTGGTTCTGAGCATTTGTCGTGCCAGCGCCCGGTTCAAGAATGCGGCCAACGCCATGTGATGCCCCCGCCATGAACCCCACCGACCTGCCCCCGTCCCTGAACCAGCCACAAGGTGGCAACGAGATGCCGCGCTTCGCCGGGCGCGGCACCATGCTGCGCCTGCCCCCGGCCGACGACCCGGCCGACCTGGACGTCGCCTTCATCGGCGTGCCGCTGGACATCGGCACCTCGCTGCGCGCCGGCACCCGCTTCGGCCCGCGCAGCATCCGCAACGAGTCGGTGATGATCCGCCCCTACCACATGGCCACGGGCGCGGCCCCGTTCGACGCCCTGCAGGTGGCCGACCTGGGCGACGTGCCCATCAACACCTACAACCTGCTGGCCTCGGTCGACATCATCCAGGCCTATTTCGAGCGCCTGCTGCCGCACCGTGTGGTGCCGCTGGCGCTGGGCGGCGACCACACGATCACGCTGCCCATCCTGCGCGCGCTGGTCCAGAAACACGGCCCGGTGGGGCTGATCCATGTGGACGCCCACACCGACACCAACGACCACATGTTCGGCGAGAAGATCGCCCACGGCACCACCTTCCGCCGCGCGGTGGAAGAAGGCCTGCTGGACTGCCGGCGCGTGGTGCAGATCGGGCAGCGCGCCCAGGGCTACACCAGCGGCGATTTCCAGTGGGGCGTGGACCAGGGCTTTCGCCTGTTCACCGCCGAGCAGTGCTGGCACCGCTCGCTGGCGCCGCTGATGGACGAGGTGCGCCAGATCGTGGCCGGCGGCCCGGTCTACCTGAGCTTCGACATCGACGGCATCGACCCCGCCTGGGCGCCCGGCACCGGCACGCCCGAGGTGGGCGGCCTCACCAGCATCCAGGCGCTGGAGATCGTGCGTGGCTGCCGCGGCCTGCCGCTGATCGGCGGTGATCTGGTGGAGGTCTCGCCGCCCTACGACCAGAGCGGCAACACCGCGCAGCTGGCCGCCAACCTGCTGTACGAAATGCTCTGCGTCTTGCCCGGCGTTCCACGCCGATGACACCCCCCTGCGCGGCTGCGCCGCTACCCCCCCGCTCTGGCGCGCCTGCGGCGCTGGGCAGGGGGACGGCACCTGAGGCCCGGCGAAGCCGGTTCCTCGGTGCCCCTGGTCGAAGACACCGCTTGCATCCACTTCTGAAACACCGACATGACCTCTGAACACCGGTTCCCCCAGCCGCAGGACGCCGCCCAGGTGCCGCGCTACGCCGGCCTGCCCACCTTCATGCGCCTGCCCATGGCCGACCCCGACCGGCTGGGCGAGGTCGACATCGGCCTGATCGGCGTGCCCTGGGACGCCGGCACCACCAACCGCGCGGGCGCCCGCCACGGCCCGCGCGAGGTGCGCAACCAGTCGTCGCTGATGCGCAAGGTGCACCACGTCAGCCGCATCGCGCCCTACGACCTGGCCCGCGTGGCCGACCTGGGCGACGTGGCCCTGCCGCCCATGGACCTGATGCTCGGCCTGGACCTGATCGACGCCTTCTACCGCCGGGTGCACGCGGCCGGCGTGCGGCCGCTGTCGGTGGGCGGCGATCACCTGGTCACGCTGCCGGTGTTCCGCGGCATCGCCCGCGGCGCGGCGGTCGGCATGGTGCATTTCGACGCGCACTCCGACACCAACGACAGCTACTTCGGTGGCCAGCGCTACACCCACGGCACGCCGTTCCGCCGCGCGGTGGAAGAGGGCCTGCTCGACCCGAAGCGCACGGTGCAGATCGGCGTGCGCGGTTCGGTCTACGACCCGGCCGACCTCGACTTCGCGAAGGCCGTGGGCATCCGCGTGATCCAGATGGAAGAGGTGGCCGCGCGCAGCGACGACGACCTGCTGGCCGAGGCGCGCGCCATCGTCGGCGAGGCGCCCACCTACATCAGCTTCGACGTCGACTGCCTCGACCCCTGTTACGCGCCGGGCACCGGCACGCCCGAGATCGGAGGCATGACCACGCTGCAGGCGCAGCACCTGGTGCGCGGTCTGCAGGGGCTGAACCTGATCGGCGCCGATGTGGTGGAGGTGAGCCCGCCCTTCGACGTGGGCGGCGTCACCGCGCTGGTGGGCGCCACCATGGCCTTCGAGCTGTTGTGCCTCTTGGCCGATGCCCACGCCAGGTTCGGCCGCCTGCCGGTGGCGGGCGTGGGGGTCGCCCTATGAAGCTCGACCTGTTCCGCTCCCTCTGGGGCTGGCAGGGCGACTGGGCCCGCTGCGCGGCCGAGCTGCGCCAGATCGGCTGCGTGGGGGTGGAGGCGCGCCTGCCCACCGACCCCTACGCCCAGCGCGCGCTGCGCCAGAGCCTGCAGCAGGAAGACCTCGCCTACATCGCCGTGGTGTTCACCGGCGGCGACGTGGTGCCGCACCAGGGCTGGACCCTGCAGCAGCACTGGGACCGGCTGGCGCTGTCCATAGCCGGGGCGCAGGCCGTGGGCGCGCGTTTCCTCAACGTGCTGCCCGGCAACGACCGCTGGCCGCTGGCGCAGCAGGTGGAGTTCTTCGGCCGCGCGCAGGCGCTGGCCGACGCGGCGGGTGCCATCTGCAGCTTCGAGATCCACCGCGCCACCTCGCTCTACAGCCCCTGGGTGGCGCTGGACGTGATCGCGCAGCTGCCGCAGCTGCGCTTCACCGCCGACATCAGCCACTGGGTGGTGGTGTGCGAACGCCTGCTCGACGACCCGGCCGACGACCTCACGCCCTTCATTCAGCGGGTGCACCACGTGCAGGCGCGCGTGGGCTACGACCAGGGGCCGCAGGTGCCGCACCCGGCCGCGCCCGAGTACGCGCGCAGCCTGGCGTTTCACCAAAGCGTGTGGGAGCGCATCTGGGCCGCGCAGCAGGCCCGGGGCCAGGCGGTGACCACGCTCACGCCCGAGTTCGGCCCCGACGGCTACACGCACCTGCTGCCCTTCACCCAGGCGCCCGTCGCCGACGTGTGGGCGCTCAACCAGTGGATGACCCGCACCGAGGCCGAGCACTTCGCGCGCTGGCAGGCGTCCACCGCCACCGATTCTTCCGTTGTTTCTTCCTGACCGGGTTCCCGCCATGCCTTCCACCGCCAACTTCGACTCCCTGCCCGTCATCGACATCCGTGGTCTCTTCAGCGAAGCGCTGGCCGAGCGCCAGGCCGTGGCCGACCAGCTCGGTCACGCCGCCCGCCACGTCGGCTTTTTCTACGTCAAGGGCCACGGCATTCCCGCCGAACACATCGCCGGCCTGCGCCGCGCCGCCCGGCAGCTGTTCGCGCAGGACCTGGCCTGGAAGATGGGCCACCACATCGGCCTCGGCCGGGGCCACAAGGGCTTCGTGCCCGAGGGCGAAGAGATCTACGGCACCGGCAAGCCCGACCACAAGGAGGCCTACGACATCGGCTTCGAAGCGGGCGACGACCACCCCTTCGTGCGGGCCGGCCAGCCCCTGATCGGCGGCAACAAATGGCCCGACCTGCCGGGCTTCCGTGACGACGTGGCGACCTACTACGCCAGCATCTTCGCGCTCGGCCGCCAGCTCATGGGCGGCTTCGCGCTCGCGCTGGGCCAGCCCGAGGACGCGTTCGACAAGTACGTGACCTGCCCGCCGTCCAAGCTGCGCCTGATCCACTACCCGGTGGACGCGGCGGCGGAGGACACACCCGGCATCGGCGCCCACACCGACTACGAGTGTTTCACCCTGCTGCTGGCCGACCAGGCCGGGCTGGAGGTGCTCAACGACCAGGGCACCTGGGTCGACGCGCCGCCGCTGGCCATCGACGGCGAGGAGCTGTACGTGATCAACGTCGGCGACATGCTGGAGGTGATGAGCGCCGGCGCCTTCGTCGCCACCACCCACCGCGTGCGCAAGGTGCGGCACGAGCGCTACTCGTTTCCGCTGTTCTTCGCCTGCGACTACGCGACCCGCATCCAGCCGCTGCCGGCCTTCGACCCGGACGGCAGCAAGGCCGCGCGTTACGAACCCATCACCATCGGCGAACACATGTGGAGCATGGCGCTGCAGACCTACCGCTACCTGCGCGAGAAGGTGGCGCGCGGCGAACTGCAGCTGCCGGCCCAGGCCCGCGGCACCACCAGCTTCGGCCAGTTCAAGGCCCTGGCCAGCGCGCCGGCCGCCACCGCCACCGCGCCCTGATCCCCCACCCGATTCCGTTCCGCGTTCCCTGCCTTTCCTTGTCTGTTCCCTTCCTCACAGGAGTCCTTGCCATGTCCCCACTGACCCGTTCCTTCACCCGCACCGCACTGGCCGCTCTGGTCGGTGTCGGCTGCCTCGCCGCTGCGCAGGCGCAGACCATGGCGCCCGGCGTGCTCAAGGTCGGCCTGGAAGCCACCTACCCGCCCTTCGAGTCCTATGAGGGCGACAAGATCGTCGGCTTCGACCCCGACCTCACCGCGCTGCTGACGCGCGAGATGAAGCTCAAGCCCGCGCTGACCGACACCAAGTTCGTCGGCCTGATCCCCGGCCTGGCCGCCGGCCAGCACGACGCCGTGGTCTCCGGCCTGTACATCACGCCCGAGCGCCTGGCGCAGGCCGATGCGATTCCCTACGCCAGCTCCGGCGCCCTGATCATGGTGGCCAAGGACAGCAAGGCCCAGCCCAGGACCGAGAAGGACCTGTGCGGCCTGAAGGTGGGCCTGCAGGCCGGCACCTCGTGGGTCAAGCTGCTCAGGACCCTGTCGGACGAGCACTGCAAGGCCGCCGGCAAGGGCGCCATCACGGTGATGGAGTTCCCCACCGCGCCCGAGGTGTCGCAGGCCATCATGTCCCGCAACGTCGACGCCCAGATGGAGATCGCCGGCGCCGCCAAGATGATCGTGGAGAAGACCAAGGGCCGCGTGGCGATCAGCTCGCCCGACCTGGTCTACCCGCAGACCCTGGGCATCTACGTCAAGAAGGGCAACACGGCGCTCAAGCAGTCGTTCGAGACCGCGATGGCCGCGATCCGCAAGACCGGTGAATACGACGCGCTGATCAAGAAGTACGAGCTCACGCCCGTCAAATAAGCCGCCGCTGCCCCACGACACGAGGACGCCACCCATGGAACTGGACTGGACCTATTTCTTCTCGCTCTTCTCCATGGGGGCGTTCTACCGGGCCAGCGCGATGGTGATCGCGCTGGGCTCGCTGTCCTGGCTGTTCGGGCTGGTGCTGGGTTTCGGTCTGGCCCAGGCCGACGGCTCGCGCCAGCCCTGGCTGCGCTGGCCGGCGCGCGCCTACATCTGGTTCTTCCGCAGCGTGCCGCTGCTGGTGCTGCTGGTGTTCGTCTACAACCTGCCGCAGATCTTCCCGGCCACCGGCGTGGTGCTGGGCATCCCGTTCCTCGCCGGCCTGGTCGGCATGGTGATGACCGAGGCCGCCTACATGGCCGAGATCCATCGCGGCGGCCTGCTGTCGGTGGCCAAGGGGCAGCGCGAGGCGGCCCACGCGCTCGGCCTGGGCTGGTTCGCCACCCAGGTGCGCATCGTGCTGCCGCAGGCCTTCCGCATCGCCTTGCCCTCGCTCATCAACGAATTCGTCACCATCATCAAGCTCACCTCGCTGGTGTCGGTGATCTCCCTGCCCGAGCTGCTGCTGACCGGCCAGCGGCTCTACACGCAGAACTTCCTCATCCTCGAAACCCTGCTGGCCGTGGCGGTGTATTACGTCGCCATCGTCACGGTGTTCGGCGCCGTGCTGGGCGCGCTGGAGCGCCGGCTGGACCTGGCCCGCCGCCAGCCCGAGGCGCTGGCAGAACCGGCGCTGGCCGGCCTGCGCCAGGGCCTGGGCAGCGCACCGGTGGTCGCGCCCGCCGTGCGGGGCCATGGCGCGCCGCCCGCGCTGGAGCTGCAGGGCGTCCACAAGGCCTACGGCTCACACGCCGTGCTCAAGGGTGTGAACCTGACGGTGGGCGCGGGCGACGTGATCAGCATCATCGGCCCCTCGGGCTCGGGCAAGACCTCGCTGATCCGCACGGTGAACGCGCTGGAGCGCCTGGACCGTGGCGAGATCGTGCTGTTCGGCGAGAGCCACCTCAAGGGCGGCGCGCCGGTGGATGCGGCCCAGCTGCGCCAGGGCATCCGTCGCATCGGCATGGTGTTCCAGGGCTTCAACCTGTTCCCGCACCTCACGGTGCTGCAGAACATCCTGCTGGCGCCGGGCCTGCACGGCCAGGGCAGCGCGGCCGAGCAGCACGCCACCGCGTTGCGCCTGCTCGACAAGGTCGGCCTGCTGGCGCACCTGCACAAGTACCCGCACCAGCTCTCGGGCGGGCAGCAGCAGCGCGTGGCCATCGCCCGCGCGCTGGCGCTGCGGCCCGACGTGATGCTGTTCGACGAACCCACCTCGGCGCTCGACCCCGAGCTGGTGGGCGACGTGCTCAAGGTGATCCAGGACCTGGCGGCCGAGGGCATGACCATGCTCATCGTCACGCACGAGATGGAGTTCGCGCTGCAGATCTCCGACCGCATCGTGTTCATGGAAAACGGCCTGCTGCAGGTCGACGTGACGCCCGAACGCCTGCGCCAGAGCGACAGCGCGGACGACACCGTCGAGCGCGTGCGCCGCTTCATGCAACTGACCCCCTGACCCCGGAGACCCCATGCCCGCTGCCACTTTGCGCGCCGCCGACGAAAAAACCCTGCGCCGCGACCTCGCCGCCGCCTACCGGCTGGCCGCCCGCTTCGGCTGGGACGACACGCTCTACACCCACTTCTCGGTGCGCCTGCCCGGCGCGGGCGAGCGCTTTCTGCTCAACCCCTTCGGCCTGATGTTCAACGAGGTCTGCGCGAGCGACCTGATCGTGGTGGACCTGGAGGGGCACATCGTCGACGGCGACGCCCGCTACAACCCGGCCGGCTTCACCATCCACAGCGCCGTGCACATGGCGCGCGACGACGCGCACTGCGTCATCCACACCCACACGCTGGCCGGCATGGCGGTGGCCGCGTGCGAGCAGGGGCTGCTGCAGCTCAACCAGATCTCGGCCGAGTTCCACCAGTCGGTGGGTTACCACCCCTACGAGGGCGTGGCCTTCAACCACGAGGAGCGTGCGCGCATCCAGGCCGCGCTGGGCGAGCACATGGCGCTGATCCTGCGGCACCACGGCCTGCTCAGTGTCGGCCCCACGGTGGCCGACGCCTTCTGCATCATGTTCTACCTCAACCGCGCCTGCGAGATCCAGCTCGCGGCCGCGCAGCTGGCCGGCCTGGCCGGCCCGGTGACGCGCATCGCGCCCGCCGTCAGCGCCCACGCGCGCCAGCAGTTCCGGCGCGTGGAGCACGAGCGCGCGCTGGTGTGGGCCGCCTGGCTGCGCGAACTGGACCGGGTGGACCCGGGCTACCAGCGTTGAGCGCCGCGCCCACGCTGCTGCTCTGCAGCGAGACCGACGACCTGGGCGATCTGCGGCCGGCCTTCGAGCAGGCGGCGGCCGAGCTGTGCCCCGGCCTGCGCGTGGCGCTCTGGCCCGAGGTGGCCGCCGGGGCGGCCGAGGTGGTGGCGCTGGCGAGCTGGTTCGCGCCGCGCGGGCTGCCCGCCACGCTGCCGGGCCTGCGCCTGATCGCCTCCATCGGCGCCGGGGCCGAACACGTGCTGCGCGACCCGGGCCTGCCCGCCGGTGTGCCCGTCACCCGCATCGTCGACGAACAGCAGGCGCGCGGCATGGCCGAGTACGTGCTCTGGGCCGCGCTGTACTACCACCGCGGGCTGGACCGGGTGCAGCAACAGCAGCCACGCGGCGTCTGGCGCATGCCGCCGCAGCGGCCCGCGGCGCAGACCCGCGTGGGCGTGATGGGCCTGGGGGCCATGGGCGCCGAGGTGGCGCGCTGTCTGGCCGGGCACGGGTTCGAGGTGCACGGCTGGTCGCGCCGCCCGCAGACCATCGAGGGTGTGCGCACCTGGGCCGGCGATGCGCAGCTCGGCGACTTCCTGCGCCCGCTGGACATCGTGGTTTCGTTGTTGCCCCTGACCGAACACACGCGCGGCCTGTGCAACGCGCGCTGGTTCGCCCGCTTGAAGCCCGGCGCGGCCTTCATCAACTGCGGGCGGGGCGAACAGGTGGTGCTGCCCGACCTGCTGGAAGCGCTGGAGCGGGGGCAGCTGGGCGGCGCGGTGCTGGACGTGTTCGAACACGAGCCCCTGCCGCCGGCGCACCCGCTGTGGCACACGCCGCGCCTGCTGGTGACACCCCACATGGCCTCGTCGGTGTCGCCCGAGGCCATGGCCCGGCAGATCGTGGGCGACACGGCGCGCGTGCTGGCCGGGCAGGCCCCGGTGCACGCCATCGACCGGGGCCGGGGGTATTGAGGGACCACCCCCGCCGCGCTGCGCGCGACCCCCTCAAGGGGGCTGAGGGCCGCGGCTCCGAGCCTGCCTGCGCAGGCTTGGACGGCCCGAAGAAGCCTCGCCTCTGGCGAGGCTGCGGCCTGCAAGGCGCACTGGCCGTCCGGCGGAGCCGGCCCGGCGGTGCCCTGGGTCGCAGCGTTGCTGCTCCGGATCGGTTACAGCAGCGGCCTCAGGCCTCTTGCGGCTTCCTGCAGCACGGGCAGCACGCGCTTGGTGGCGTCTTCGCTGCTTTCCTGGTTGATCGGCATGGTGATGCTGATCGCGCCGTGCACCTCGTTGTTGCGGTCGAGCAGGGGCACGGCGATGCCCCGGTAGTTCAGCTCCAGCTGCTGCTCCGACAGCACCCAGCCCTGGCGCCGGTGGCGCTTGAGCTCGCTGCGCAGCTGCTCTTTGCTGGAGGTGGTGAAGGAGGTGAAGGCGCGCAGCGCGTGTTGCTCCAGCCAGGCGTCGGAGGCGGCCTCGCCCCGCGCCGACAGGATGGCCATGCCCGCGGCCGTCACCTGCGCCGGCACGCGCGAGCCCAGCATGTAGCCCGCGTTCATGTGGCGCTGCGCGCCGCTGCGCGCGATGTACACGGTGTCGTCGCCGTCGATCACGCCGAGGTAGGCGATCTCCTGCGTGCCGCCCGCGATGCGCTGCAGAAAAGGTTGCACCAACCGCGGCAACCGGGCCGATTCAAGGTAGGCGTGGCCCAGCCGCAGGATGCGCGGCGTGAGCCAGAACAGCTTGCCGTCGCTGCCCACGTAGCCCAGGTGCGCGAGCGTCAGCAGGTAGCGGCGCGCGGCGGTGCGCGTGAGGCCGCAGCGCGCGCCGGCCTGGCTCGCCGTCAGGCGCGGGTGCTGGTCGTCGAAGGTCTCGATCACCGCCAGGCCTTTTTCCAGGCCGGCGATCCAGTCGCGTTTTTCGAGCGGGGTCTGGCTGGGGGCGGGGGGCGCGAGTGACACGGTGGGGTCTTTCATGGGGGCTCAGGGGCGACGGTGAACGGGTCTCGGAAACCCTGATATCGTGCGATCAACAGGTGATTGCGTGCGATTATCGACCGGCTCGCGCTTCCCTTTCCAGACCCCTGCCGGCTGAAACCTCTACAGTGCACGCAGTGCATTTCCGGGCCCGCCGCACCGGCACCGCCCGCCCCACGGAGACCTTTCATGAGTGACCTGCTGCTCAACACCCCCGACACCCGCGAACCCCTGCAAGCCTCGTTCAGCGACGCCGCCAACCCGCTGGGCCTGGACGGCATCGAGTTCATCGAATACGCCACCACCAAGCCGCAGGCGCTGGGCCAGGTGCTGGAGATGATGGGCTTTCGCCCGGTGGCGCGCCACCGCTCGCGCGAGGTGCTGCTGTACCGGCAGGGCGAACTCAACATCGTCGTCAACGCCCACCCCAGCGACACGCAGGGCGCGGGCCACGGCAGCGACGTGCCCTCGATCTCGGCCATGGCGCTGCGCGTGCGCGATGCCCGCGCCGCCTACCACTACGTGCTGGAGCGCGGCGCCTGGGCCGTGCCCACGCACGCCGAGGTGATGGAGCTGAACATCCCCGCCATCCACGGCGCGGGCGGCAGCCGCATCTACTTCGTGGACCGCTACAAGGAGTTCTCGATCTACGACGTGGACTTCGTGCCCATCCCCACCGTGGACCAGCGCCCGCCCGCCACGGCCGGCATCCACTTCTTCGGCGTCGTGCAGTACATCGGCCCCGAGCGCAGCAACGACTGGATCGCGTTCTACGCCGAGCTGTTCGGCACCGAGCTGATTCCCGACGAGCAGCGCTTCGGCATCATGCCCAAGGGCACGCTGCTGCGCACGCCCGCGCTCGACCCGGCCAAGCGCTTCATGCTGCAGCTCGTGGAGCCGCCGCTCAACGTGCACGACGCCGACGAAAAGCTGCAACGCATCGGCCTGGGCGTGCCCGACGTGATCGCCGCCGTGAAGGCCTTGCGCGCGCTGGGCGTGGAGTTCGTCGAAACCGAAGCCGCCCACACCGAACAGCGCGGCGCCATCAGCAAGACCTACCTGGGCTCGGTGGTGTTCGAGCTGGTGCACAGCCAGCGCCGCAGCGGGGAGTGAGGCCATGAGACCCAGCCCCGCCGCGATCAGCGAAGCCATTGCCGGTTTCGGCATGGACACCATCACCCTGGCCGGCCCGCTCGAAGCCAAGCTCGCCGCCATGAAGGCCGCCGGCTTCTCGCAGGTGATGCTCAAGGCCAACGACATCAACGGCCACCCCGGCGGCATCGAGGCCGCGGTGGCGGCCGTGAAAGCCAGCGGCCTGCGCGGCACCGGCTTCCAGGTGCTGCGCGATTTCGAGGGCCTCAGCGGCCACCTGCACCACTACAAGGTGGACATCGCCAAGGCCATGCTGGAGATGTGCGCCGCACTCGACTGCAAGGTCTTGCTCGCGTGCTCCAGCACCTCGGCCCACGCCAGCCAGGACCTCGACCACCTCGCGCGCGACCTGCGCAAGCTCGCCATGCTGGCGCTGCCGCTGGGCATCAAGATCGCCTACGAAGGCCTGTCCTGGGGCCGCACGGTCAACGAGTTCACCACCGCGTGGGACGTGGTCTGCCGCGCCGACTGCCCCAACCTCGGCCTGGGCATCGACTCCTTTCATATCGTCGCGGCCAAGACCCCGCTGGAAGAGATCGACTACCTCGACCCGAGCAAGATCTTCCTGGTGCAGCTCGCCGACTTCATGTGGCAGGAGACCAAGACCTTTGAAGAGCGCATGAGCACCGCGCGCACCTTCCGCGTGTTCCCCGGCGAAGGCGTGCACAGCGAGCAGCTGGTGGAGCTGGTGCAGAAACTCGACCGCCTGGGCTACGACGGCGACTACAGCTTCGAGGTCTTCAACGACGACTACCAGCAGATGCCGCTGCCCATGGTGGCCGAACGCGGCAAACGCGCCGCGCTGTGGCTGGCCGAGGACGTGCTGCGCCGCTCGGTGCCGCTGCCGAACCAGATGCGATTGAAATCGGTGGATTGATCGCCAGGGCCTGACCCCCAAAGGAAACCCCCGCCAGCGTGTCGATGGCGGGGGTTTCTTTTTCAGCGGACCGATGGCCGCTCAGCTCACTCGATCTCGACCTTGGCTTCCTTGACCAGCTTGCCGAATTTTTCGGTCTCGCTGGCGATCTGCTGCGCCATCTGGGCGCTGGTGTTGCCGATGGGTTCGGCGCCGATGTCGGCCATCTTGGCCTTGAACTCGGGCGACTGGATGATCTTGACCATCTCGGCGTTGAGGCGGGCCACGATGTCCTTGGGCGTGGCGGCGGGGGCCAGCACGCCGAACCAGGTGCCGATGTTGAAACCCTTGAGACCGGCTTCGTCCAGCGTGGGCACATCGGGCAGCGCGGCCGAACGCTTGGCCGTGGTGACGGCCAGCGGGCGCAGCTTGCCGGCCTTGATGTGCGGCAGCACCGGCGTGATGGTGTCGAAGCTCATCAGGATCTGGCCACCCAGCAGGTCGGTGGAGAGCGGGCCGCTGCCCTTGTAGGGGATGTGGATCACGTCGGTGCCGGTGAGGTTCTGGAACTGCGTGCCGATCAGGTGCTGCGCCGTGCCGTTGCCGTTGGAGCCGAAGGCGTGTTTGCCCGGCGCCGGCTTGATCATGGCCACCAGTTCGGCCACGTTCTTGACCGGCGTGGTGGCGTTCACCACCAGCACGTTGGGCACCAGTGCCACGGTGGTGATGGGCGCGAGGTCTTTGGAGAAGTCGTAGGGCAGCTTCTTGTAGACGCTGGAGGCGATGGTGTGGTGCACCGCGCCCATCAGCAGGGTGTGGCCGTCGGGCCTGGCCTTGGCCACGTAGTCCGCGCCGATGGTGGCGCCCGCGCCGGGCTTGCTTTCCACGATGACCGGCTGGCCCAGGGCCTGCGAGAGCTTGTCGGCCAGCGCGCGGGCCAGCACGTCGGTGGTGCCGCCGGCGGCGAAGGGCACGATCAGGCTGACCGGCTTGCTGGGGAAGGCCTGCGCCATGGCGCTGCCACCGGACACGGCGAACGTGAGGGCGATGGCCTGCACCACGCTGCGGCGGCTGAAGAGGGAAGGGATGCTCATGCTTGTCTCCAAAAAATGGCGCGGTCTGCGCTCTGGTGAACCGGACTGTAGGTGCCGGACGGGTCGCCGAATCACCTGAGAAGTGAATCCGGCGTGAACTTCAAGTCAACAATTGGGCGCATTGGGGTCGTCTCCATCGACTTGTGCGATGCGCAGCAGGTTGGTGCTGCCCGGGGTGCCGAACGGCAGGCCGGCGGCGATCACGAGGGTCTGGCCCGGCTCGGCAAAACCCAGGCGCTTGGCGGTGTCCACGGCCAGGCGGGTCATGCGGTCCACGTCGGGCACGTCGGGGCTGAGCACGGGCATCACGCCCCACACCAGGCTGAGGCGGCGCGCCGTGCTCGCGCGTGGTGTGATGCCCAGGATGCTGGCGCGCGGGCGCTCGCGCGCCATGCGCAGGGCCGAGGAACCCGAGCTGGTGTAGGCCACCAGGGCCGCCACGTCCAGCAGACCGGCCACGGAGCGTGCGGCCCAGCCGATGGCGTCGGCCGTGTTGGCCGCGGGTGGTGTGTGCGAGGCGTCGATGGCCTCGCGGTACTGCGGGTCGGCCTCGGTGCGGGCGATGATGCGGTCCATCATCGCCACCGATTCCACCGGGTAGCGGCCCGAGGCGGATTCGGCCGAGAGCATCACGGCGTCTGCGCCGTCGTAGATGGCGGTGGCCACGTCGGAGGCTTCGGCGCGCGTGGGCACCGGCGCGCTGACCATCGACTCCAGCATCTGCGTCGCCACGATCACCGGCAGGCCGCGCTGGCGGCAGGCGCGCACGATGCGCTTCTGGATCGCGGGCACCTGTTCGGCCGGCATCTCCACGCCCAGGTCGCCGCGCGCCACCATCACCGCGTCGGTCACGTCGAGAATCGCGTCCAGGCTGTGGATGGCGGCGGGTTTCTCCAGCTTGGCCACGATGCCGGCGCGGCCCTGCACGATGGCCTTCACCTCCTCGATGTCGGCCGCGCGCTGCACGAACGAGAGCGCGACCCAGTCCACGCCGAGGTTGAGGCCGAAGTCCAGGTCGGCGCGGTCCTTGGCCGTCAGGGCCGAGAGCGGCAGCACCACCCCGGGCACGTTCACGCCCTTGCGGTCCGACAACAGGCCGCCGTTGAGCACGCGCGTCTCGGCAAAGTCCGGCCCGCAGCGCTCCACCACCAGGCGCAGCCGGCCGTCGTCGAGCAGCAGCTCGGCGCCGGGCTGCAGCGCGGCAAAGATCTCGGGGTGCGGCAGGGGCGCGCGGGTCGCGTCGCCCGGCGTGGCGCGGTCCAGGTCGAGCCGGAACGGTGCACCTTCCACCAGCGTCACCGGCCCATGGGCAAACGTGCCCACGCGCAGCTTGGGGCCTTGCAGGTCGAGCAGCACGCCGATCGGGTGGCCCAGGTCGGCTTCGATGCTTCGGATGAGTTCGAGGCGCTGCCGGTGGTCGGCGTGCGTGCCGTGGCTGAAGTTGAGGCGGAACACGTCGGCCCCGGCGCGCACGAGGGCTTCGATGGTGGCGCGGTCGGCGCTGGCGGGGCCGAGCGTGGCGACGATCTTGGCGTTGCAGGGGCGTGGCATTCAGGTGTTCTCGGGTTGTATGACGATGGCGCGGAAGTCGTTCACGTTGGTCAGCGTCGGGCCGGTGATCACCGCGTCGCCCAGGGCTTCAAAGAAGCCGTGGCCGTCGTTGGCGTCCAGCCGTTCGCGCGGGTTCAGGCCCAGCGCCCAGGCGCGGGCCAGGGTGTCGGGGGTGAGCAGGGCGCCGGCGATTTCTTCCTGGCCGTCGACGCCGTCGGTGTCGCCCGCCAGCGCGTGGATGCCGGGCTCGCCGTTCAGCGCCACGGCCAGCGCCAGCAGGAACTCCACGTTGCGGCCGCCGCGCCCTCTTGGCCCGTGCTCGCGCAGCGTGACCGTGGTCTCGCCGCCCGACAGCAGCACGCAGGGCCCCTGGAACGGCTGGCCCCGGCGGGCGGTCTGCAGCGCGATGCCGGCCAGCGCCTTGGCCACGTCGCGCGCTTCGCCTTCGATGGCGTCGCCCAGGATGTGGACTTGGAAACCCGCTTGTCGAGCGACAACGGCGGCGGCCTCCAGCGCCCCCTGCGGCGTGGCGATGAAGCGGGTGTCGATGCGCGGCAGGCGCGGGTCGCCGGGTTTGAGCGATTCGCCGTCGCCGCTCTCCAGCCAGGCCAGCGCGGCCGGCGGCACGCCGATGCGGTAGCGCCGCAGGATGGCCAGCGCGTCGGCGCAGGTGGTCGGGTCGGGCACGGTGGGGCCAGAGGCGATGTCGATCGGGTGATCGCCCGGCACGTCGGACAGCAGCAGGTTGAGCACCCGCGCCGGGTGGCAGGCGGCGGCGAGGCGCCCGCCCTGGATGGCGGACAGGTGGCGCCGCACGCTGTTCATCTCGGTGATGCTTGCGCCGCTGGCGAGCAGGGCCTGGTTCAGCGCCCGCAGGTCCGCCAGCGTGAGGCCGGGCGGCGGCAGCGGCAGCAGGGCCGAGCCGCCGCCCGAGATCAGGCACAGCACCAGGTCGTCCGCGCTGAGGCCTTGCACGGTTTGCAGCAGGCGCTGTGCCGCCACCTCACCGGCCGCATCGGGCACCGGGTGCGCGGCCTCCACGATCTGAATGCGTTCGCAGGGCACACCGTAGCCGTAACGTGTGACCACCAGGCCGGACAGCGGGCCGGGCCAGTGGTCCTCCACCGCGCGCGCCATGGCGGCCGACGCCTTGCCTGCGCCGATCACCACCAGCCGGCCTTGGGGCGGTGGCGGCAGCTGTGGCGGCAGGCACAGCGCGGGCTGCGCGGCGGCGATGGCGGCGTCGAACATCTGGCGCAGCAGGGCGCGGGTGTGTGTGGCGTTCACGGCAGGTCCTGGCAGCAACACGGGGCTTTCCTGAAGGCGGACGGGCGCCCGCCACCGGCGCGCACGGCGCCGGGAGGGAGACTTCAGGAAAAGGGGATCGGCCCGGCCGCCGCAGCGGCTTGCCGGGCCGCGGCCTTCAGGCGGCCAGGCGCTGCTGGCCGGCGCCGAGCAGATCGCACACGGCCTGCGTGACCTGGGCCGTGGTGGCCTTGCCGCCGAGGTCGCCGGTGTGCAGCGCGGGGTTGGCGGTGACCTGTTCGATCGCGGCCATCAGGCGCTTCGCAGCGTCGAATTCGCCCAGGTGTTCGAGCAACATCACGCAGCTCCAGAAGGTGCCGACCGGGTTGGCCAGGCCTTTGCCCATGATGTCGAAGGCCGAGCCGTGGATGGGCTCGAACATGCTGGGGTAGCGGCGCTCGGGGTCGATGTTGGCCGTGGGCGCAATGCCCAGGCTGCCGGCCAGCGCGGCGGCCAGGTCAGAGAGGATGTCGGCGTGCAGGTTGGTGGCGACCAGGGTATCGAGTGTGGCCGGGCGGTTCACCATGCGGGCGGTGGCCGCGTCCACGATTTCCTTGTCCCATTTCACGTCGGGGAACTCCTGCGAGATCTGCAGCGCGATCTCGTCCCACATCACCATGGCGTGGCGCTGGGCGTTGCTCTTGGTGATGACGGTCAGCAACTTGCGGGGACGCGATTGCGCCAGCTTGAAGGCGAAGCGCATCACGCGCTCCACACCGGCGCGGGTCATCATGGTCACGTCGGTGGCGGCTTCGATGGGGTGCCCCTGGTGCACGCGGCCGCCCACGCCGGAGTACTCGCCCTCGGAGTTTTCGCGCACGATGACCCAGTTCAGGTCTTGTGGCTTGCAGCGCTTGAGCGGCGCGTCGATGCCGGGCAGGATGCGCGTGGGGCGCACGTTGGCGTACTGGTCGAAGCCCTGGCAGATCTTCAGGCGCAGGCCCCAGAGCGTGATGTGGTCGGGGATGTCCGGGTCGCCGGCCGAGCCGAAGAGGATCGCGTCCTTGTGGCGCAGCGGCTCCAGGCCGTCGGCCGGCATCATCACGCCGTGTTCGCGGTAGTAGTCACCACCCCAGTCGAAGTTTTCGAAATCGAAGCGGATGCCGCTGCTGGTGGCGGCAATCGCTTCAAGCACCTGTTGGCCGGCGGGCACGACTTCTTTGCCGATGCCGTCTCCGGGGATGGTCGCGATGGCGTAGGTCTTCATGGTTTGTCTCCGTGTGGGGTGAATCGATGCCATGACTGTAGGACCGGGACGGGGCGCGTATTCACCGCTATAGTGAATCCATTGTTCACTTGAATTCAATAGTGGAGCACCCCATGAGCCACCCCATCCAGCCCGCCGACCTGGGCTTCTTCTCCGTGCTGGCCGGCGCCGGCAGCCTGAGCGCGGCGGCGCGTGAACTCGGCATCACCACGCCCGCAGTGAGCAAGCATCTGGCGCAGATGGAGGCGCGCGTGGGCGTGTCGCTGGTGAACCGCACCACCCGGCGCATGAGCATGACGCCCGAGGGTGAACTCTACCTGGAGCATGCGCGCCGCATCCTCGGCGAGATCGATGGCATGCAGGAACTGCTGGGCGTGTCCAAGGCCACGCCCAAGGGCCTGCTGCGCGTGAACGCCACGCTGGGATTTGGCCGCAGTCACGTGGCGCCGCTGATCTCGCGCTTCGTGCGCCAGTACCCGCAGGTGGAGGTGCAGCTGCAACTCTCGGTGAACCCGCCCGCGCTCACCGACGATGCCTTTGATGTCTGCATGCGCTTCGGCGCGCCGCCCGACGCGCGTGTGATCGCCCGCCATATCGCACCCAACCGGCGCCTGCTCTGTGCCTCACCGGCCTACCTGAAGCAACACGGCACGCCCAAGGTGCCGAACGACCTGGTCAAACACAACTGCATCGGCATTCGCCAGGGCGAAGAGGCGTATGGCCTGTGGCGCCTGTCCAGCGGGCGCGGCAAGAACGCGAGCACCGAGGCCATCAAGACCCGCGGCAACCTCACCACCAACGACGGCGAGATCGCGGTGAACTGGGCGCTGGACGGCCACGGCATCCTCATGCGCGCCGAGTGGGACATCCAGCGCCACCTGGCCAGCGGGCGGCTGGTGCAGGTGCTGCCGATGTACTTCACCCCCGACGCCGACATCTACGCCGTCTACCCGCAGCGCCACCAGCTCGCGGCGCGGGTGCGGGCGTTCGTGGACTTCGTGGCGCTGTCGTTTGCGCAGCAGCCGGGCGGCAGCAAGGGGTAGCGGAGAGACCCGACGCGGGCGTTCAGGGCACCGACTGGCAGCCACCCTTGAGCAGGTACTCGGGAGAGCGGGGGCTGAACAGGCTGGCCGGGTGGTCCGTCATGTCCGTGATCTCGCGCCGGAGCGATTCGATCTCCCTGTCCGTCATCCACGCCTGGGGCTTCTGGAGGGTGTCCATCGTCGGGTAGTGGGCGTGGCCGGCATCGCCGAGCAAGGCCAGCAGGAAGGTGGTCCCTCGGCTCCGCTGGGCGGCGCGCAGGCTGCTGTCGGTGGCCGCGTAACGGTGCCAGAGGCCCATCTCGACCAGGGTCGGGGTGTCTTCAGGGCGGATGGGCAAGCGGCAGAACACGCGGGCGACGGTGTTGAAGGTGACCTGGAACGACGGCAGGCCGGGCATCGCGTGGCCAGTGCCTGCCCACTGCATCTCCTTTTCCATCGCCCGGCAGATCACCCTTGCGCGTTCGCTCTTTTCGCTGGTGCATTTCAGGTCCCGCTGCCAGAGCGGTGCCGCTGCGTGCGTGCCGCCGCTGACCAGGGCCAGGGTCAGAAGGCACAGGGTGGCGGAGGAAGCCGGGTTCGCGCGCATGCCCGGCATTGTCGCCTCGACCGATGGCGCCCCGTTCCCGGGCCGCCTGCGTTGGCCGCCACCGCGGCCTGCGCGCCGCCATGGCGGTGTGATCTGGACCCGGGAACGGGGTGTCAGTCGGCGTATTGCCCCGCCGCCTTGATGACGACCGACCAGCGGGCCATTTCGTCTTCCACAAACTTCTTGTGCCCGCCGGCCTCCAGACGGCCGTCGTTCACCACCGACACGCCCAGCGCTTCCTGCTTCTTCACGAAGTCCGGATCTTTCAGGGCCGCTCGCAGCGCGCCATTGAGTTTGCCCAGCACCGCGGCGGGCGTGCCCTTGGGCGCGTAGAGACCGTGCCAGATCGAGACGTTGAAACCGGGCAGGCCCGCTTCGCTCAGCGTGGGCGCGCTGGCAATGGCCGGCTGCTTCGAACGCTGTGCGCTGGTGACGGCGTACAGCTTCACCTTGCCGGCCTCGATCTGCGGCACCGCGTTGGTGGCCTGGTCGCACATGATGTCCACCTGACCGCCCAAGAGATCGGTCATGGCGGGCGCCGTGCCCTTGTAGGCGATGGTGGTCATGTCCGCCTTGAGCGCGCTCTGCAGCATCAGGCCGCACAGGTGCGAGGCCGATCCCAGGCCCGCGTGCGCCAGGTTCACCTTGCCCGGATTGGCCGCGATCCACTGCCGCAACTCGCCGAAGTTCCTGGCCTCCATGGTCGGTCGTGTGATCACCGTGGACGGCGACTCGTTGATCAGCCCCAGGTACTCGAAGTCGTCCGGCATCTGGTAGCTGAGCTTGCGGTACAGCGCGGGCGCGGTGGCCATGCCGATGTGGTGCACCAGCAGGGTGTGGCCGTCGGCACTGGACCGGGCCACCTTGGCCACGCCGATGGTGCCACCGGCGCCCGCCGCGTTCTCCACGACCACGGGCTGCGGCAGGGTCTTGCGCATGGCCTCGGCCAGGTCCCGGGCGATCTTGTCGCTGGGGCCGCCGGCCGCGAAGGGCACGACCAGCACCACCGGTTTGTCGGGGAACTCGGCCAGGGCGGCGGTGGACAGGGCCGCCAGCACGGCGACGGAACACAGTTGCTGAATCTTCATGGTTGTCTCCTGCGGGTGGAACAGAACGAATCAGGCGGAGAGCGCCTGCATTTCCTTGAACAGATCGGCCTTACCTTCAAAGCCGATGCCGGGCAGGTGGTCGGGCAGGGTGACGTGGCCACCCTCGACCTTCACGCCGTCCGGGAAACCGCCGAAGGGCTGGAACAGGTCGGGGTAGCTCTCGTTGCCGCCCAGGCCCAGGCCGGCCGCGATGTTCAGCGACATCTGGTGCCCACCGTGGGGGATGCAGCGGCTGGCCGACCAGCCGTGTTCCTTCAGCATGTCCAGCGTGCGCAGGTACTCCACGAGGCCGTAACTCAGCGCGCAGTCGAACTGCAGCCAGTCGCGGTCGGGGCGCATGCCGCCGTAGCGGATCAGGTTGCGCGCGTCCTGCATAGAGAACAGGTCTTCGCCGGTGGCCATGGGGTTCTTGTAGTAGTTGCGCAGGGCCGCCTGCAGCTCGTAGTCGAGCGGGTCGCCCGGCTCTTCGTACCAGAACAGGTCGTACTGCGAAAGTGCCTTGGCGTACTGGATCGCGGTGTCCAGATCGAAGCGGCCGTTGGCGTCCACGCACAATTTCTGGCCGTCCTGCAGCACCTCCATGATCGAGTCGATGCGGCGCAGGTCTTCGTCGAGCGAGGCGCCGCCGATCTTCTTCTTGACCACGGTGTAGCCGCGGTCGATGTAGCTGCGCATCTCGTCTTGCAGCTTCTTGTGGTCCTGCCCCGGGTAGTAGTAGCCACCGGCGGCGTAGACGAAGATCTTGCGGTTGGCCTGGCCGTTGCCGTAGCGGTTGGCCAGCAGCTGGAACAGCGGCACGCCTTCGATCTTGGCCACGGCGTCCCAGACCGCCATGTCGATGGTGCCGATGGCCACCGAACGCTCGCCGTGACCGCCCGGCTTTTCGTTCGTGAACATGGTGTTCCAGATCTTGTGCGGGTCCAGGTTCTTGCCGCTGTCGTCGATCAGCGCATCGGGGTTGGCCTCCATCACGCGCGGGATGAAGCGCTCGCGCATGAGCTTGCCCTGGCCGTAGCGGCCGTTGGAGTTGAAGCCGTAGCCGACCACCGGTTGGCCGTCGCGGATCACGTCGGTGATCACGGCCACCAGGCTCAGCGTCATCTTGCTGAAGTCGATGTAGGCGTTGCGGATGGGCGAGCTGATGGGCAGGGTTTTTTCTCTGATTTCAACGATTTTCATGAGGGGCTCCAGAAAGAAGAGGGCCTATGATTTCGGAATCCAAGCGCGCTGACCAATGCTGTTTTTCTCTGCTTCAATGCTTTCAAAGCACCGCCCATGAACCTCTCCTGGCTGGACGATTTCGGGGCCCTGGCGGCCACCGGAAATTTCTCCCGTGCGGCCGAAGACCGGCACATGACGCAGCCCGCGTTCAGCCGGCGCATCCGTGCACTGGAGGAGTGGCTGGGGGTTGAACTGTTCGACCGCAGCTCGCAGCCGGCGCGCCTGACCGAGGCGGGGGAATGGTTCAGGGGTGTGGCGCAAGGCCTGCTGGCGCAGGTGGCGCGCCTGCCGGGCGAGGCGCAGTCCATTGCCGAGGCCAGCGCATCCACGCTGAAGTTCGCAGCGACGCACGCGCTGTCGTTCACCTTCATGCCGGGCTGGTTGCGTGGCCTCGAATCGCAGCTGGCGGTGGGCCCGGTGCAGCTGGTGTCCGACGTGATGCACCGCTGCGAGTCGCTGCTGCAGGACAGCAAGGTGCACTTCATCCTGAGCCATGCCCACCGGGGCACCCGTGGGCCGCTGGAGACCGCCGGCTATCCGTCGCTGGTGGTGGGTAGCGACACCCTGGTGCCCGTGTCGGGCGTCGATGCCCAGGGACGGGTGGCCCATGCCCTGGAGCCGGACAGCGCGCGGGGCGCGCCGCTGCTGGCCTACAGCGACGAGTCGGGGCTGGGGCGGATGCTTCGCGAAGCCAGCGGGGAGCGGTTGGCGCACTTCAACCTGCAGACCACGTTCACCGCGCACCTGGCCTCGGTGCTCCGGACCATGGCCCTGGGCGGACGGGGCATCGCATGGCTGCCCATGACGCTGGTGGCCGATGACATGGCCGCCGGTCGTCTGGTGAAGGTGGGTTCAACCGAATGGGACTTGGCCCTGGACATCCGCCTGTTCCGGGACAAGCGGGCGCTCGGGCCGGCGGCCGAGGTGTTCTGGCACGCCGCGTCGCGGCAGGCCGATCCCACGCCGTCGGTCGCGCCGCAGGGGTAGGACGGTCAGGCCGTTCAGGCCCGCGCCTCTTCGCCCAACCGCCCGTCGCGGAAGTCGTTCAGCGCCTGGTAGATCTGATCCTTCGTGTTCATCACGAACGGGCCGTACTGCGCGATGGGCTCGTTCAGCGGGCGGCCGGCGATCAGCAGGGCTTTCGCTTCGCTGCCGGCCTCGATCACCACGCCGTCGCTGCCGGCGGTGTTGGCGAGCAGGGCCATGCGGCCGGCCGGCACGCGCTGGCCGCCGATGCTCACTTCGCCCCGGTACACGTAGACGAAGGCGTTGTGCCCGGCGGGCAGGGCCTGCGCGAACGAAGCGCCGCTGGGCAGGTGCAGGTCCAGGTACACCGGCGCGGTGGTCTCGCGCGTCACGGCGCCGCCCACGCCATGGCTGTCACCGGCGATCACGGTCACGCTCACACCCTCGGGCGTGGTGAACTGCGGCAGCTCGGTGTTCTTGAAATCGCGGTACCAGGGCGGATTCATCTTGTCGCGCCCGGGCAGGTTCAGCCAGAGCTGGAAGCCTTCCATCACGCCCGCTTCCTGCTGCGGAATTTCGGAGTGGATCACGCCCTTCGCCGCCGTCATCCACTGCACGCCGCCGTTCTCCAGCAGGCCCTCATTCCCGGCGCTGTCGCGGTGCAGCATGCGGCCCGCGATCATGTAGGTGATGGTCTCGAAGCCGCGGTGCGGGTGGTCGGGGAAGCCGGCGATGTAGTCGTCGGGGTTGTCGCTGCCAAAGGCATCGAGCATCAGGAACGGGTCGAGCCGGCGCTGCAGGTCTTGCGTGAGCACGCGGGTGAGCTTGACGCCCGCGCCGTCGGACGTGGGCTGCCCCGCGATCAGCCGCTCCACGCGGCGTGCTTGCTGGACGCTGGGGGTGATGAGGGTGGTGGTCATGGCAGTCTCCTTGTGAAGTGGGGGCGGGACGCGCAGCGCGTGCGGTGGGTCAGCAACCGCTCCGGCGCGAAATGGGTCCACCCAGAACGCGGTGGAACCGGCTTTGCCGGGCCACTCGCGTTGCCCCCTTGAGGGGGGCGCGCGCAGCGCGGCGGGGGTGGGTCAATTCAACGCCGCTTCGATGTCCTGTTCGGCTTGCGCAAAGCCCTTGGCAGCCGCTTCCGGGCCCATGTTCAGGCCTTCGGCGTAGATGAAGCGCAGGTCGGTCAGGCCCAGGAAGCCCAGCACGGCCTTCAGGTAAGGTACCTGCGAGTCGTTCGGCGTGTCGCGGTACAGGCCGCCGCGCGCCAGGGCGACATAAACGGTCTTGCCCTTGAGCAGGCCTTCGGGGCCGGTCGCGGTGTAGCGGAAGGTGGTGCCGGCGCGGGCAATCGCGTCGATCCAGGCCTTGAGCTGCACCGGCACGCCGAAGTTGTACATGGGCACGCCCAGCACGATGGTGTCGTGCGCCTGGATCTCGGCGATCAGCGCGTCGTCCAGCGCCACGCGGGCGGCTTGCTCGGGACTGCGCTGCTCGGCCGGGGTGAACAGGGCGCCCAGGGCGGCTTCGTCCAGCACCGGGTGCGGGGTCACGGCCAGGTCGCGCAGGGTGAACGTGGCGGCGGGGTTCGAGGCCTTCAGGCGCTCCACCACGCTGTTGGCGACCTTGGTGGAGTTGGCGCCTTCGCGGCGGGCACTGGCGTTGATTTGCAGGATGTTCATGGTGGATTCCTTGGAAGGGTGAGTCGATGGAGTGACTTTAAGGCGCACCAATCACCTTGAAAATCCCTTGAAATGGATATGATTGTTGCCATGATGGAACAATCAAGCGCCGAAACCGGCATCGACCCCAACGACCTGCTGATCTTTGCGCGCGTGGCCGAACTGGGCAGTTTCAGCCGTGCGGCCGAGCGCCTGGGCCTGCCCAAATCCACCGTGTCGCGCCGGCTGGCCGCGCTGGAGCAGCGCATGGGCGAGCGCCTGCTGCTGCGCACCACGCGCCGCCAGACCCTCACCGAGTTCGGCCTGCAGCTGCTGGAGCACGCGCGCCAGGTGGTGGCCGAGCTGGACGCCGTGGGCCTGCTGCGCGAGCAGCGCCAGGCCGCGCCCAGCGGGCGGCTGCGCGTGTCCATGCCGGGCGACTTCGCCAACATGGTGCTGGTGGACAGCCTGGCCGCCTTCATGGCGCTGCACCCCGCGATTTCGCTGGAACTGGACCTCTCGCCCCGGCGGGTGGACCTGCTGGGCGAGGGGTTTGACGTGGCGATCCGCATGGGCGACCTGGCCGACGACGCCTTGCTCGTGGCCAGCAAGCTGGCGGTATTCACCCACGGCCTGTACGCCTCGCCCGGCTACCTGGCCGAACACGGTGACCCGCAGACCCCGGACGACCTGGCCGGCCACGCGGCCGTGCGCCTGATGCGTGGCAACGGCGAAGCCGCCGGCTGGACGCTGCTGCAGGGCGAGCAGCGCTGGACGGGTGTGCCCGCCGGCCGCGTCAGCGCCAACTCGCCCGAGATGCTGATCCGCCTGGCCAGCGCGGGCGCCGGCATCGCCGCTGTGCCCGACCACTATGCCGTGGCCGACGTGCGCGCCGGCGCGCTGCGCCGCGTGCTGCCCGGCTGGGACCTGCCCACCAGCACCGCCTGGGCGGTGTACCCGGGGCGCAAGCTCATGCCGGCCAAGACACGGGCGTTCGTCGACATGCTGCAGGTGGCGCTGCGGGGCTGCAGCGAGCCGCCGCTGGCCTGATCCGGCCGCCCTTCGCGGGCTCGGCGACGGGTATCCAGGGTGCCGTCACCGGGCGGGCATGGTGGGCATTTATATTGGGGTTGCCGTGTGCCGCCCCTCACGCCAGGGCCGGTGGGCCGCACACTGGCATCGCCCGCTCCCGCAGGCCCCCCATGACCCCCAATGGCCAGCGCCGCTGCCCGCCCTCAGGACGAACAGGACCCGACCATGCCGCACAACATCTCCCTCATCAACACCATCGCCGCCGGCCTGGGCCTGGCGCTGATCTTCGGCTTCCTGGCCACGAAGCTGCGCCTGCCGGCGCTCGTGGGTTACCTGCTCGCGGGCGTGGTGATCGGCCCGTTCACGCCGGGCTTCGTGGCCGACGCAGCGATCGCGGCGCAGCTGGCCGAGATCGGCGTGATGCTGCTGATGTTCGGCGTGGGCCTGCACTTCTCGCTCGACGACCTGCTCTCGGTGCGCAAGATCGCGCTGCCCGGCGCGGTGGTGCAGATGGTGGTGGCCACGCTCATGGGCATGGGGCTGGCGGTCTGGTGGGGCTGGGGCATGGGGTCGGCGCTGGTGTTCGGCATCTCGCTGTCGGTGGCGAGCACGGTGGTGCTGCTGCGCGCGCTGGAAAGCCTGGGCATCCTGGACTCCTTCACCGGGCGCGTCGCGGTGGGCTGGCTGGTGGTCGAGGACCTGGCGATGGTGCTGGTGCTCGTGCTGCTGCCGCCGCTGGCGGGCTTTCTCGGCGGCACGCAGCCGGCCGGCAGCGACGTGTCGATCTGGCAGACCCTGGGCGTGACGCTGCTGCAGGTGGGCGGTTTCGTGGCGCTGATGCTGGTGGTGGGGCGGCGGCTGTTTCCCTGGGTGCTCTGGCAGGTCACGCGCACCGGTTCGCGCGAGCTGTTCACGCTGTGCGTGGTGGCGGCGGCGGTGAGCATCGCGTTCGCGTCGGCCGCGCTGTTCGGTGTGTCGTTCGCGCTCGGGGCCTTCTTCGCCGGCATGGTGCTGCGCGAGTCGGAGTTCAGTCACCGCGCGGCCGAAGAGTCGCTGCCGCTGCGCGACGCCTTCGCGGTGCTGTTCTTCGTGTCGGTGGGCATGCTGTTCGACCCGTCGGTCTTGGTCGAGCGGCCCCTGCAGGTGCTGGCCGTGGTGGCCATCATCCTGCTGGGCAAGTCGCTGGCGGCGGCCTTGCTGGTGATCGCGCTGCGTTACCCGCTCAACACCGCGCTCACGGTCTCGGCCAGCCTGGCCCAGATCGGCGAGTTCTCGTTCATCCTGATCGGCCTGGGCGCCGCGCTCGGGCTGCTGCCGCCCGAAGGGCAGAGCCTGGTGCTGGCGGGCGCGCTGATCTCGATCGCGGTCAACCCGCTGCTGTTCAAGGCCATCGCGCCGGTTCAGGCTTTCCTGCGCGCGCGCTCCGGATTCGTCCGCCAGCTGGAGGAACGAGACGACCCGCTGGCCGAGCTGCCCACCGCCACGGAAGAGCGCTTCCTGTCGCGCCAGGTGGTGCTGGTCGGTTACGGCCGGGTGGGGCGCCGCATCGCGCAGGCGCTCACGCAGGCACAGCAGCCTTTCGTGGTGGCCGAACAGAACCGCGAGATCGTCGAGCGGCTGCGCGGGCAGGGCATTGCGGCGGTCTATGGCGATGCCGCCGACCCGGCGGTGTTGGTGCAGGCGCACGTGGCGCGCGCCCGCATGCTGGTGATCGCCACGCCCGACACCATGGCGGCGCGGCCCATGATCGACACCGCGCGCACCCTCAACCCTGGCATCGAGGTCGCGGTGCGTTCGCACAACGAAGAAGAGGCGCAGCGCCTGCGCGACGACGGGGCCGGCCACGTGTTTCTCGGCGAGGCCGAGCTGGCCGAGGCGATGGTGCGCCACGTGATGGCGGGGCGCGGGGCCTGAGCGGCGCGGTTCAGCGCCTGCGCATCCGCGTCGGTCGATCCACAGCACGGCCGCGCCGGCGTGGCCGATGCCGGCCAGCGCACCAAGCCGCGTCAGGTCGCGCCGCTCGGTGCGCTGCCGCCAGGCCAGGAAGGTGGTGAGGATGGGGATGGCTGCCACGGCGGCGGCCATGCGCACCAGCCCGTGCCAGTCAGCGGTCCAGATCGGCCATCAGCACCCGGGCCTGCGGCCACGGGCCATGGCCCGAGGCGGGGTTGAGGTGACCCGCCTGTCCCAGGTCGACCACGCGGCTGCCCCAGTCCCGGGCCAGCTCCCGCACACGGTCCGGCCGGCCCAGCGGGTCGTTCTCGCTGAGTGCGACCCGGCTGGGGAATGGCAGCGGGGCGCGCGGCACCGGGAACCAGCCCGCGGCACGCAGCGCGGCCGTGTCCGGGTAGCCCTCGGGCATCGGGGTGTCGAAGTCCGGTGGCGTGGCCAGGAGGGCGCCCCTCACACGGGCCGCCCGCTGGGTCGTTGCGGCCCAGTGCGCCACGGTGATGCAGCCGCCGCTGTGCGCGACCAGCAGCACCGTGCCGTCGACCGAGGCCACCGCCGCTTCCAGCGCGTTCACCCGGGCCTGGCGGTCCAGGTTCTCACGCCCCATCGGCGCCACCGTGACGCAGCCGGGCAGCTCGGCCGCCAGCAGGGTCTGCCAGTGCTGCGCGACATGGTCGCGCAGGCCGGGCACGATGACGATGGTGGACCGGGCGTTGGCCTGCACCATCACAGGGTTCCTGGGCATGGCCTTGCCGATGCCTTGGCCTGGTGGCGGGCCACTTCCTCCAGCAGCATGGGCGCACCCAGGCTGCTGGCATGCAGGCCGAGCACGCTCACGCCCTGGAGCACCGCCGCAATCTCCTCCTGGGTGGCTCCCAGCTCGAGCGCGCGGCGAATGTGGCGCCGTGTGCCCGGGCCGTACATGTGCGTGCAGGAGGCGTCCACCGCAATGGAAATGAACTCCCAGACCTTGGGTTCGATCAGGGCCTTGCGCATGGGGTGCATGGCCATGTCGAGGAATTTTTCGGTCCACAGCGGGTCGAGTTCGGCGAAGCTGTCCCACTCCGGGTTCCAGTAGCCACTGGCGCGCAGTTCGTCGCTGACCGGTGTGGCGCAGGAGGCCGGGGCGGCGGAGGTGGGGTGGCTCATGGGGGTCTCAAGCGGGCTTGTAGTTGATCGAACGCAGCATCCGGCCGGTGCTTTCGTTGTCTTGCCGGTGCGACTTCTCCAGCTCGGGAACGGTTTGAGCCGGGTTGCCAACCTCCATGCCCAGGGCGCCGAACTGGCTCTTCACCGAGGGCGTCGTGATCGCCTTGATCAGCTCCTGGCGGAACCTGTCGCGGATGTCCTGTGGAACGTCGGGCGTGGACCAGATCGTGGTGCCCATGGTCTGGCTCAGCTCGGGGAAACCGGCTTCCGCCAACGTGGGCACGTCGGGCAGGTGGGGCGAACGCCTGGCCGAGGTGACGGCCAGCGCGCGCACCTTGCCACTCTTGATCAGGGGCAACGAGGTGCCCATGCCGTCGAACATGAACTGCACCTGGCCGCCCATGAGATCCTGCAAGGCGGGCGGGGACCCCTTGTAACCCACGTGCTCCATGTCCAGCCCCGCGACCTTGCTGAACTGCATGCCCTTGAGGTGCGACAGCGTTCCCGGGCTGTAGGACGCGTAGGAGGTCTTGCCCGGGTGCGCTTTCACGTAGGCCACCATCTCGCCGAGGTGGGTGACCGGCAGGGAAGGGTCGGCCACCAGCACCAGCGCGACGGAGGCCACCTCGGCGACCGGGGTCAGATCTTTGAAGGGGTCGAAGCGGAACTTGTAGCTGTGCGGGTTTTCCGTCACCAGGGAGTTGGGCGACAGCACGAAGGTGTGGCCGTCGCGGGGCGCACCCAGCATGCTCTCGACCGCCAGGATGCCGCCCGCCCCGGGCTTGTTGTCGACCAGGACCGTCTGGTTCGTGCTTTTGCGAACGCTCTCCGCCACGGTGCGCGCGATCATGTCGGACGCGCCGCCGGCCGGCGCGGGGACGACGATGCGGATCGGCCGGCTGGGCCACGCGCCTTGGGCCGCCACCTGGGCGCAGGGCAGGACCAGCAGCGAGGCCAGAAGCAGGGTCCGGCGAGGGAAAGATGAGGAAGTGGGTTTGAAGATCATGAGGGTCTGCTGAGGAGGTCTACAAAGGGTTTTGATCGGTCGATGCCGGTGGCACCGGCTCAGGCCACCTTGCGCAGGTAACCCTGCTGGCCGCCGTTGCGGTTGGGCGCGAAACCGTTGGCGGCCAGCGTCTCCTCCACGCTGTCGTAGAACACGCCGATCTTGCAGATCGCGCGCGCCTGCTGCGCCGTGGCGATGGGGCGGCCGAATTCGCGCGAGATGCGCACCAGCTGCTCGATCTGCGCCACGGTGCCGATCTTGGCGCTGCGGTCCTGGTTCCAGAGGTTGTCCTCCGTGCCTGTGCGCACGTGCAGGCCCATGGCAATGCCCATCATGTTGACGGGCAGCACGTTGAGCACCGAGCTTTCCACCGTCAGCATGGCGCCGTCGGGCACGGCGCGCACGAAGTTGGCCAGGCTGTAGATGTTGGGCACGTCCATGCCGCCGCCGATGGCCACCCAGTTCATCACCAGCGGACCCTTGTAGATGCCCCGACGCATCAGGCGCTCCACCGACTCGAAGCTGTTGATGTTGTAGCACTGGAAGGCGCTCTGGATGCCGGCGGCCGAGAGGCGCCGGATGTGCTCCTCGGCCCAGCCAGGCTGGGCCGGCACCGTCATCTCCTTGTAGGCGTTGAAGACCACCGGGTCTTCCATCGACGAGCCCTGGATGTCGCGGAAGTCGAACTGCTCCAGGATGTTCATCTGCGAGGTGTTGATGGTCACCGTCACCTGGTCGGGCTTGGGGTCCAGCTCGGCCAGCATGTGGCGCGTGTCGTCGCTGAGCCATTTGGCGGCGGCGCCGTCGGTCTCGGGTGCGAAGCTGATCGAGCCGCCCACCTGGATGATCATGTCGGGCACGCGGGCGCGCACGCCGGCGATCAGCTCGTTGAACTTGGACAGGCGCTTGCTGCCTTTGCCATCGAGTTCACGCACGTGCAGGTGCAGCACGGTGGCGCCCGCGTTGTAGCAATCCACCGCTTTCTGGATCTGCTCCTCCATCGTCACGGCGATCTCGCCCGGGAAGTCGGAGGGCAGCCACGAGGGTGCGTAGGGGGCGGCGGTGATGACCAGGGGTTGCTGGTTTTCGGGGAACAGGTGGCCGTCAAGGAAGTTCATGGGGGGCTCCGCAAAAAAAGTTGAAGAAGGTTCAGAACGTGGGCGTGCCGACGATGCCGGCGCGCTCCATCTTTCGGTGGCAGGGCGGGTAGTCCATCACCGCGTAGTGCTGGGTGGTGCGGTTGTCCCAGATGGCGACGCTGTTGGGCTGCCAGCGCCAGCGCACCTGGTATTCGGGGATCGCGGCCTGGCTGATCAGGTACTGCAGCAGGCCCGAGGTGCCCTGCGTGAAGTCCTGCCCATAGCGCACGTTCTCCGGTGTGTGGTAGTTCGTGAAGTGGGTGGTGAAGCCGTTGACGAACAGCACCTTCTCGCCGGTCTCGGGGTGGGTGCGCACGACCGGGTGTTCGGCGTCGGGGAACTGGGCCTTGAGCGCCAGGCGGCGTTCGATCGGCATGGCCGCGCCGAAGCTGCATTCGATGCTGTGGCGTGCGCGCAGGCCGGCAATCTGCTGCTTGACCTGTTCGGGCAGGCGCTCGTAGGCCAGCGCCATGTTGGCCCACATCGTGTCGCCGCCCACCGGCGGGCACTCCACGCAGCGCAACACGCAGCCCATGGCGGGCGCCTCGCGCCAGGTGCCGTCGCTGTGCCAGGAGTTTTCGTAGCGGTCGTTGGGCGCGTCGGGCGTCTTGTAGATGCGCACCAGGCCGGGGTGTTCCGGGTCGCTGCCGGCCACCGGGTGGTCTTCCAGCTCGCCGAAGCGGCGCGCGAAGGCCACGTGCTCGGCGCGCGAGATGTCCTGGTCGCGCAGGAACAGCACCTTGTGCCTGAGCAGCGCGGCCTTGATCTCTTCGTACAGCGCGTCGTCGCGCGCGGCGTCGGCCAGGCTCACGCCGCTGATCTGTGCGCCGATGGCGCAGGTGAGGGGTTCGATCTTCATGGTGGTCTCCTCGGGCGGTTCAGATCACGAACACCGACGAGCCGGTGGTCTGGCGCGATTCGAGGTCGCGGTGCGCCTGTTGCGCGTCGGCGAGTGCGTAGCGCTGGTTCACTTCGATGCGGATGCGGCCGGCGGCCACGTGGCCGAACACCTCGGCCGCCAGCTCGGCCTTCTCGGCCGGGTCGGCGATGTAGTCGGCGAGCGCCGGGCGCGTCAGGTAGAGCGAGCCCTTCATGGCCAGCAGGTTGGGGTTGAAGCCGTCGATGGGGCCGCTGGCCGTGCCCACGCAGACCATCAGCCCGCGGCGCTTGAGCGAATCGAGCGAGGCCATGAAGGTGCTCTTGCCCACGCTGTCGAACACCACGTCCACGCCCTGGCCGCCGGTGAGTTCCTTGACCCGCGCGGCCACGTCCTCGTGGCTGTAGTTGATGGTGTGGGTGCAGCCGTGCGCTTTGGCGACTTCGGCCTTGGCGTCGGTGGACACGGTGCCGATCACGGTGATGCCCAGCAGCTGCGCCCATTGCGACACGATCAAACCCACGCCGCCCGCCGCCGCATGCAGCAGCAGCGTGTCGCCGGCCTTGAACGGGTGGATGCGCCGCATCAGGTAGGCCGAGGTCAGGCCGCGCATGGTCATGGCGGCGGCGGTCTCGAAGCCGATGCCATCCGGCAGCTGGATCAGCGGTGCGGCCGGAATCAGTCGCTCGGTGCTGTAGGCGCCCAGGGTGTTGAGGAAGCCGGTGTAGGTGACACGGTCGCCGACCGCCACGTTGTTGACATCGGGGCCGATGGCCTCGACCACGCCTGCGGCTTCCACGCCCATGCCGGCGGGCAGGGGCATGGGGTAGGTGCCGTTGCGGAAATAGGTGTCGGCGTAGTTCAGGCCGACGGCGGCGTGGCGCAGCCGGACCTGGCCCGGGCCGGGCTCGCCCACCTCGACCTGTTCGAGCTCCAGCACCTCGGGGCCGCCGGTGCGGTGCATGCGGATGGCAGTGGCCATGGGGGTTGTCTCCTTCGTGTGTTCGGGGCGCCGGGTGTCCGGGCCATGGAACGCATCGTAGGAGTCACCGCCATCCGCTGCTTGTCAAATTGGGACAATGGCTTGCGAATGTGGGACAGTCAGGGTTGACCCTGACGCACCGCCGCTTTCGCCTTTTCCTGCGTCCGCCAGGCCGTCACGCTGCAGCCGAAGGTGTGGCGGAACCAGTGCGAAAACGCGGCCGGTGCTGCGAACCCCAGCAGCTGCGCCACTTCGGCCAGCGGCAGGTCGCTGTCCCGCACCTGGCGCAGCACCAGCTCGGAGCGCACCGACTGCAGCAGCGTGGCGAAGCTCTCGCCTTCCTTCGCGAGATGGCGGTGGATGGTGCGGCGGTCCACGCCCAGGTGCTGCGCCACCTGCTGCGAGGTGCAGCGCCCGCCGGGCAGCAGCGCGGCGATCAGCTGGCGCACGGTGGCCTTGGTGCTCTGGTGCTGGCCCGAGAGCGCGCGGTCCAGGTACTCGCGGGCGAAACGCGCCATCTCCGGGTTGTGGCCCGCCATCGGTGCCTGCAGGTCGGCCGTGTGGCAGACGATGCCGTTGAACTCGCTGTTGAAGTCCACGGTGGTGCCGAAGAAGGCGCGGTGCGCCTTGGCGTCGCGCGGTGGCCGGTGGTTGAAACACACGCGCACCGCCTTCCACTGCAGGCCCAGCAGCTCGCGCAGGATGCGGAACATCACGCCCACCGCCAGCTCCATCGACTGGCGCGTGCTGGCCGTCTGTTCGACCAGGATCTCTTCGCGGATCACCAGCCGGTCGCCGTGTTCCTCGATGCGCGTGAGCAGCGAGGCGTTGAGCAGGCGCAGGTAGCGGCACAGGGTGTCCAGCGCGGCGCGCGCCGTGGGCTCTTCCTTGAGCACCAGGCTGATCGGCCCGAGGTTGCTGAGCTGGCGCCGCGCGGCCAGCCGCAGCCCAAAATCTTCGACGCCGCTGGCCTGCGCGCTGTGCTCCATCAGCGCGCTCACGGCCACCGTGCTCAGCGGGGTTTCGGGGTTCTCCAGGCTGCGGGGAGACAGGCCGGCACGGCGCAACATGGCGTGGGCATCGAGGCCGACGGACTGGGCCAGGTCCAGGTAGCCGTTGAGGCTGGCGCTGCGCACCACGGGCACGTAGGGGTAATCCATGAATGTCCCAATATCGAAAATCGCTGTCCCAATTAAGCAAGCAGAGACGGAGGGCGAATCCTAGTATTTGCCCCAGGGTGCTAGCCATGGCCCGAGAACCACACTGGAGACAACACATGACGCGCTTTTCCTTCTCTCCCCTTCGCCGCACCGTGTGCGCCGCCGCCCTGGCGCTGGCGCTGCCCGCCGCCCACGCATGGACCGACAAGCCGGTGCGCATGGTGGTGCCTGCGCCCGCCGGCGGCACCATGGACGTGGTGGCCCGCATCGTGGCCGAGCAGCTGGCGGCCGACATCGGGCAGCCGGTGGTGGTGGAGAACAAGCCTGGGGCGGGCGGCGCGATCGCGGTGCAGGCCATGCTGGCGGCGCCGGCCGATGGCAACACCATCATGATGACGGCGAGCAACATCCTGACCGAGATTCCGCATGTCATGAAGACGGCCTTCGACCCGTTGAAAGACGTGAAGCCCGTGACCGCCATCGCCCGCGCCAGCATGGTGCTGATCGGCGCGCCCAATGTGCCGGCCAAGGACCTCAAGGGTGTGATCGCCTGGGTCAAGGCCCACCCGGGCACGGTCAGCTTCGCCTCCTACAGCGCGGGCACCAGCTCGCACTACGCCGGCATGATCCTCAACCAGAAGGCGGGGCTGGACATGCAGCACGTGCCCTTCGCCGGCTCGCCGCCCGCGCTGGTGCAGGTCATGGGTGGCCAGATCCCGCTGATGTTCGACGGCATGGCGACGGCCAGGAAGATGATCGAAGGGGGCAAGGTCCAGGCCTACGGCGTGGCGTCGAAGAAGCGCTCGCCGCACCTGCCCAACCTGCCCACGCTGGCCGAGCAGGGCTACCCCGATCTCGACTTCAGCAACTGGGTCGGCATCATCGTGGCCACCAGCGTGCCGTCGGCCGTGGTGCAGAAGATCAACGCCGCGGTGGACAAGACCGCCGCCGCTCCCAAGGTCAGGGACCGCCTGCAGGGCGCGGGCTTCGACGCGGGCGGCGACGAGACCGCCGAGCAGATGGCGCAGTCGCTGCGCGCCGACTTCGAGCGCAACGCGGCCATCGTCAAGAGCTTCGACATCAAGCTCAACCCGTGAGCACCGCCGTGCCATCGGCCATGACACCGGGGGGCGACGGGCTCAAGGCCCAGGCGGCGCACTGGCTGCCCGGCGTGATCCTCAGCGCCACCGTGGCCGTGGCCGCCATGGCGCTGGCCAGCCACTACGGCGCGCCGGTGATGCTGTTCGCGCTGCTGCTGGGCATGGCGCTCAACTTCCTCTCGGCCGAGGGCCGCAGCGCCCCCGGCATCGACTTCACCGCCCGGCAGGTGCTGCGCCTGGGCGTGGCGTTGCTGGGGCTGCGCATCACGACCACCCAGGTGATGGCGCTGGGCTGGGAGCCGGTGGCGATGGTGGTGCTGGCCGTGGCGCTGACCATTGGCGTGGGCATCGTGCTCGCGAAGCTGATGGGCTTCCAGATGTTCTTCGGCCTGCTCACCGGTGGCGCTGTCGCGATTTGCGGCGCATCGGCCGCGCTGGCGCTGTCGGCCGCGATGCCGGCGCACCCGCTGAAGGAGCGCGCCACGCTGTTCACCGTGATCGGCGTGAGCACGCTCTCCACGCTGGCCATGATCCTGTACCCGCCGATCACGCACGCGCTCGGCCTCTCGCCGCTGGACGCGGGCACCTTCATCGGCGGCACCATCCACGACGTGGCCCAGGTGGTGGGCGCGGGCTACAGCCTGTCGCACGAAGCGGGCGACGCGGCCACGCTGGTCAAGCTCTTGCGCGTGGCGATGCTGCTGCCGGTGATCGCGCTGGCGGCCTGGCTGGCGCGCCGGCACCAGCGGGCGCAGGGTGATGGTGACGCCGGTGGCCCGCGCCCGCCGCTGCTGCCCTGGTTCGCCGTGGCCTTCGCGGTGCTGATGCTGCTCAACAGCACGGGCTGGTTGCCGGCGGTGGTGGTGGAGGGCGGCCAGAGCGCTTCGCAGTTCTTCCTGGTCGCGTCCATGGCCGCCATCGGCATGAAAACCCACCTGCGCGACATCGTCACCGTGGGCTGGAAACCGGTGGCGCTGATGGTGCTGGAGACCGTGTTTCTCGCTGCGCTGTTCTACGGGCTGCTTCTACTGAAATCGCAGGTGGGATGACGGGCTGAGCCCCTACCCCGACCGCGTCGCTGAACCTGGCGGTTGACAGTGGTGTGTAGTCAAATTGGCATCAGTGTAGTCAAGTTGACTACGTCGTAGATAAATCGTCTACATTCGTGCCATGAACGAACTGCAAATGGTGGAAGTGTTTGGCAGCGTGGGCCGCTTTCGAGCCCTGCGGGCCTTGTTTGCCGAGCCTGGCAGGGGCTTCGGGCAGCGTGAGCTGGCGGCTGAGGCGGACATTGATCCGGGCGGTGTGGCCAGGTTGCTCAAGCGCTGGGTGGCGGCTGGTCTGGTGACGCGACGGCAGCAAGATGGCTTGCCTCGTTACTACGCTAGCACCGATCCAGCATTGAAGCCCTTGGTCACGCTCATGCTGCAGGACAGTGTGTTGGTCAGCACGCTGCGGGAGGCTCTGGCCACCGTGCCAGGGGTCGCTGTGGCCTTGGTTTTTGGTTCCGTGGCGCGGGGTGAAGCCGGTGCAGGCAGCGACGTGGATGTACTGGTGCTGGGCAATGCGTCCGAGCTGAAGGTGAACGCTGCCCTCAAGCCAGCAGGGCGAATCCTGGGCCGTGCGGTACACGCCACGGCCAGTACCATCAACGCATTCATTGAACAGGTTCGCGGGGGAGAGAGCTTTGCACAGGACATCGTGCAGGGTCCGCGGATCGCCTTGCTGGGGAGCTTGGAAGATGCGGTCATTTCAAACATTGGCGGCTGAGCCCGGTGCGCCGTTGAAGCGTCAGCCCGCCAATGGGCACGACGCGTGCATTGGCTCAAACAGGCCAGCGTGAAGCTGGAGGACGCGAGGCAGACGGTGATTTCTGCCAGCACCCGAATGGACGCTGCGTGGGACGCCGTGCTGATGGCTTGCCTGGCTGTGGCGTGTGCCGAAGGTTGGCGAGCGACCAGCGACAAAGGTCATCACCAAGTGGTTCTGGAAGGCACTGCATCGTCCATTGGCCTGACTCAGGCGCGTATGGACGAGCTGGACACCTTGCGCGACTGGCGCAACCGCAAGTACCGGGCAGGCTTCAACGTGGACCCTGAAGAACTTGACGAGGCCATCGCTTGGGTGTCCCCTTTTCTGGATGCGGTAGGGCGATGGTTCAAAAGGGAAAAGGCGGCTCTGGTGAAACAGGGGCTGGCGCCATGAGCGGGGTCTCTGATGGGCGGTTGCATGGAACGGTCGCACAACCCGGTGACGTGCTGTGGCACTGCATGCAGCTGCGCTTGTTGGCTCTGCTGGGCTGAGGACCCCGACCGCTGGTCCCCGAGTGATGGCTGATGTCGGCGGACGGCAAGCTGATCGAGGCGTATCTGGCTGAGTAGTGGGAAGTCCTGCCGACACGTGTGGCCAAGCCTAGCAGTGCAAGCCGGCCTCGCCCGACCTTTACACGCCAGACACAAACCCTTCACCCCGGGTTGCATTCGACGGACCGAGAATGCGGCGATGAACGCTCCCGCGACAGCCCTGAACCGCTTTGGCCTCGGCGCCCGGCCCGACGAGCCACCACCGGACGACCCACCACGGTGGTTGTTGTCCCAGTTTGAAGAATACGAGCCGCTGCCGCCGGCCTGGCGGTCTGCCGAGCGCACACCGGCGCTCGTCGGTGCCTGGCTGGCGCAGCAGCGCGCGGTGCGCCTGGCGCCGGAAGGGCAACGCAGCGGCATCCGCGAAGCCTATTTGCGCCAGGGGCGGGACGCGCATGTGATGGCGGTGGGTGCCCGGACCGACAGCGCACTGCAGACGGGCACACCGTTTGTCGAGCGGCTGGTGCACTTCTGGTCCAACCACTTCGCGGTGTCGGTGGACAAGCTGCTGGTGGTGGGGCTGGCGGGCGGGTTCGAGGCCGACGCCATCCGTCCGAACGTCTTGGGGCGCTTTGAAGACCTGCTGCTGGCCGCCGTGCGCCATCCGGCGATGCTGCTCTACCTGGACCAGGCCCAGTCGGTGGGCCCGGGCAGTGCCGCGGGCCAGCGCGCAGCGGCCCGGCAGCAGCGGGTTCGTGGCCTGAACGAAAACCTGGCGCGCGAAATTCTGGAGCTGCACACGCTCGGCGTGCGCAGCGGCTACACGCAGGCCGACGTGACGGAGTTCGCCCGCGCGCTCACCGGCTGGACACTGCCGGGCGACGAGCCTGGCGACGGCGCCGAAGCCACGTTCCGCTTCGCTCCCGCCCTGCACGAGCCGGGCCCACGCACCGTGCTCGGCCGCCGTTACGCCGACGGCGGCGAGCAGCAGGCCCGCGCCATCCTCCACGACCTGGCCACCGCGCCCGCGACCGCCCGGCACATCGCCACCAAGCTCGCGCGCCACTTCGTCGCGGACGACCCGCCGCCCGCGCTGGTGCAGCGGCTGGCCGACAGCTTCGTGCGCACCGGCGGCGACCTGACCAGCCTGTACCGGGCCTTGGTGGCTTCGCCGGAGGCCTGGGCGTCTGCGCAGGCCAAGTTCAAGTCGCCCTGGGAGTGGGGCGTGTCCAGCCTGCGCGCCATGGGCCGGCGGGAGCTGCCGCCCATGCAGGCCACCAATTTGATGACCCAGCTCGGCCAACCGGTGTGGCGGCCCGGGTCGCCCGCGGGTTACGCAGACCTGAGCGCCACCTGGGCGGCACCGGATGCGCTGATCCGCCGCGTGGAGGCCGCGCAGCGTTTCGCCCAGCAGGCGGGCGGCGCCCTCGATGCCCGGGCACTGGCGACACGGGTGTTGCCGGGCGGCGCTCTCAGCGACGCCACGGCGGGCGCGATCGCCCGCGCCGACAGCGGGGGCACCGCCCTGGCGCTGCTGCTGGTGGCGCCCGAATTCCTGAGGAGGTAAGACGATGGACCGACGCCGCTTCCTGGGCTCCGCCACATTGCTGGCGGCCCCCCGCATCCTGTTCGCGAAGGCCGCCACCGAGCGGCGCTTTGTCTTCATCATCCAGCGCGGCGCGGCCGACGGCCTGAACACGCTGATTCCCTACGCCGACCCGGCCTACGCGAGTGCGCGGGGCGCCCTGGCCATCGACCCGGCCAGCGCGCTGAAGCTGGACGGCAGCTTCGCGCTGCATCCCTCCCTGGGCCATCTGCGCACGCTGTATGCCGCCGGGCAGGCGACCCTGTTTCACGCCGTGGCCTCGCCGTACCGCGACCGGTCCCACTTCGACGGACAGAACGTCCTGGAAACCGGCGGCAGCGCGCCTTACCAGGTCAAGGACGGCTGGATGAACCGGCTGCTGGGCGTGTTGCCGCGCGAAGGCAAAGAGGCCATCGCGTTCTCGCCCGCCGTGCCGATGGCGTTTCGGGGCGCGGTTCCGGTGACCTCCTACGCGCCCTCGGCGCTGCCGCAGGCCAACGAGGATCTGCTGATGCGCGTGGAACAGCTGTACGCCCGGGACGGCCAGCTGCACGCGCTGTGGTCGTCCGCGCTGGAGGCCCGCGGCATGGCGGGCGGCATGGGCGGTGGCGCCAACCGCCAGGACGCGGGCGCGCTGGGGCGCATGGCGGCCGGCTTTCTGGGGCGTGCGGATGGACCCCGCATCGCGATGATCGAGACCGGCGGCTGGGACACGCACAGCGGCCAGGCGGCGCGGCTGGCCGCGCAGCTCAGGAACCTGGACCACATGCTGGCCGGCCTTCAGGAGGGACTGGGGCCGGTGTGGGACCAGACGGTGGTGCTCGTGGCCACCGAATTCGGGCGCACCGTGGCGGCCAACGGCACCGGTGGCACCGACCACGGCACGGGCGCGATGGCGATGCTGGTCGGGGGTGCCGTGGACGGAGGACGCACCGTGGCCGACTGGCCGGGTTTGTCGGCCGCCAACCTGCTGGACGGTCGCGACCTGAAGCCCACCCTGGCGCTGGACGCGCTGATCACCGCCGCGTGTGCGGAGAGCTTTGCGCTGGAGCCGGAGCGGCTGTCGCCGGTGCTGTTTCCGCACGGCGGCAAGAGGCCGTTGGTGCCGCGTCTTCTGCGGTCATAGCGGCGTCATGCCCAGCAGGCTTCACCCCCGCGAATAAGCCAGCCCCGACGCCACGCCCCCAAACAGATCCCCCTCGATCAGCGGCACGCTCGGGAACGCCGCGCGCAGCGTCTCTTGAAACGGACGCAGGGCCGACGAGCCGCCGGTGAGGTAGACCGCGTCGAGCTGTTCATCGCGCAGGCCGGCGCGCTGAACGCACTCGCGCGCGCAGGCCACGGTGCGCGCCAGCAGGTCATCCAGGTGCTCGCGCAGCGCGGCCGTGCCCAGGGGCGCGGTGAGCGCCGCCTCGACGATGGAGAGGTCCACGGTGGTGTCCGCATCGGCCATCGAGCAGCGGATCTTGGCCAGCTCGACCTCGTGCGCGATGTGGTGGCCGTGTTTCTCGCGCAGCACGCGCATCAGCCGCTCGTGCAGCCGCGCGTCGCTGTAGTTGACGCGCAGCGCCTGCGCCTGGCTGATGGCGCGCGGCACATAGAGCCACTGGATCAGGTGCCAGGTCGAGAGGTCGAAGAACACGCGGCTGGGCACCTCGCGCCCCTGCGGGCCGAGCTGGCGGTAGCCCAGCAGCGGCATCACCTGCTCCAGGCTGAGGCGGTGGTCGAAGTCGGTGCCGCCGATGTGCACGCCGGTGGTGGCGAGCACGTCGCCCGAGCGATCGGCCAGCGCCATGTGCTGTGGGCCCAGGCGCACCACGGTGAAGTCGGAGGTGCCGCCGCCGATGTCCACGATCAGCACCACGGCCTCGCGGTCCAGCCGGCGCTCGTGGTCCAGCGCGGCGGCGATGGGTTCGAGCTGGAAGCTCACCTCGCGAAAGCCGGCCGCCTGCGCGGCCTCCAGCAACGACTGCTGGGCCATGGCGTCGCGCTCGACGTCGTCGTCGACGAAGTGCACGGGCCGGCCCATGACCACGCGCTCGGGCGCGCTGCCCAGCGTCTGCGTGGCGCGCTCGCGCAGCTCGACCAGGAAGGTGGTCACGATCTCCAGGAAGCTGATCGAGCGGTGGTTGACCTCGGTGCTTTCGTTGATCAGCGGGCTGCCCAGCAGGCTCTTGAGCGAGCGCAGCAGCCGGCCCTCGGTGCCGGCCAGGTACTGGGCCACGGCGTCGCGGCCGAAGTGGGTGCGGTGGTCTTCGGCGTTGAAGAACACGGCGGTGGGCATGGAGACGGCGTCGCCTTCCAGCGGGATCAGGCGCGACAGGCCGTGGGGCGACGCCCAGGACATGGCGGAGTTGGACGTGCCGAAGTCAATGCCGAGGGTGCCGGCGGGGTGTTTTTGCATGGAGGGAGAAGGGAAAGGACGGCGGACGGGGCTGGGCCCGGGCGCACACGGGGGAGCGGCATTCTCCCACCTCGCGCAAGGCGCTCAACCCTTGCCCAGCGGAGGGCGCCCAAACAGGCTGCTGGTGTTGCAGATCGGCCCGAGTTCGGCGGCCGCGGCCAGCAGGTCGGGCGCCATCTCGTGCATGCGCGCGGCGGTCAGGCGCTGGCGCGGGCCGGCCACGCTGATCACGCCGATGGCCTCGCGCCGGCGCAGCACCGGCACCGCGATGGCGCTCATGCCGGGCGCGAACAGCTCGTCGATCACGGCGTAGCCGCGCACCCGCGCCGCGTGCAGGAAGCCCAGCAGGGCTTTCACGGTGGTGGGCGCCTTGGGGCCGTACTCGGCGGGTTCGCCAAAGCCCTGCTGCGACACCAGCGCCAGCGCGCGCTCGTCGCTCATGGACAGCAGCCAGGCGTGGCCCGAGGCGGTGCACGAGAGGCGCGCGTCCTGCCCCATGTCGGGGTCGTAGCGCAGGCCCTTGCGCACGCCCTGCGCCTTGGCGATCCAGGTCAGGCGGTCGCCGTCGACGATGGACAGGCGCACCAGTTCGCCCGTGCGCTGCGCCAGCCGCTCCAGCAGCGGCTCGGCGATGTCCACGATGCCCGCGCCGCTGAGGTAGCCCAGCCCGAGCGAGACGATCTTGGTGGTGAGTAGGTAGTCGCCCTGGGCGCGCGCCTGCCGCACATAACCGCGCGCCTGCAGCGCGGCCAGCAGGCGGTGGCAGGCGCTGAGCGGCATGTCCAGCTCGTTGGCGAGTGAGGCCAGGGGCACGCCGTCGGGGTGGGCGGCGAGGTGTTCGAGCAGGGCAAGACCGCGGTCGAGGGCAAGGCTCATGGGTGGTATTTCTTGATATGAAACATCTTTCCAGAAAGAAAAGTGTTTCTCCATCGGGTCCAAGAATGGCATGGCCGCGGGCCTTTTCAGGCGAGCGCAGCCACAGAGGAGACCAACACTGTATGACCAAACACCCCGATACGGGCCAAGCCGCTGTCTATGTGCTCAACGGCCCCAACCTCAACCTGCTGGGCCTGCGCGAGCCGCACCTCTACGGCAGCGACACGCTGGCCCAGGTGGAGGCGCTGTGCCGCCGCGTCTGCGCCGAGCTGGGGCTGGCCTGCGAATTCCGGCAGACCAATCACGAGGGCGTGCTGGTGGACTGGGTGCAGGAGGCGCGCGAACGCGGCGCGGCCATCGTCATCAACCCGGCGGGCCTGTCGTTCCGTTCGATCCCGCTGCTGGACGCGCTCAAGACCATCGACCAGCCGATTGCCGAGGTGCACGTCACCAACATCCACCGCCGCGACCCGATCTACCAGACCTCGCTGGTGTCGCTGGCCGCGAGTGGCGTGATCTGCGGCTTCGGCATCTTTGGCTACGAGATGGGCGTGCGCGCCGTGGCCCACCAGATGGCGCGGGCCGCCGCCTGAACCCGTTCCCTTCACCGACCCCCACCCCAGGAGACACACCATGAACAGCTCACTTCCCCGCCGTCACGTCCTTCAGATCGGTGCCTCGCTGGCCGCCGCCACCGTGCTGCCCGCCTGGGCACAGACGCCGCCCACGCTGCGCTTCGCGGCGGTGTTCTCCGAGCGCGACATCCGCGCCGACATGATCAAGATGCTGGCCAAGTCGGTCGAGGCCGATTTCAAGATCGAGCCCTTCCTCAACAGCACGCTCTACAAGCAGGGCACCGAGCTGGTGGCGCTGCAGCGCGACAACCTGGACATGGGCAACATCGGCCCGCAGGACATCTCCAAGCAGGTGCCTTCGTGGTCGCTGCTGGCCTCGGCCTACCTGTTCCGCGACGCGAACCACCTCAACACCTTCTTTGCCAGCGAGCTGGGCGCGCAGATGAAGAAGACGGTCGAAGACCAGCTCAAGGTGAAGATCCTCGGCCCGACCTTCTTTGGCACGCGCCAGGTCGGCCTCAAGGGCAAGAAGAAGATCAACACGCCGGCCGATCTCGCCGGGGTGAAGCTGCGCATGCCGCCGGGCGAAACCTGGCAGTTGCTGGGCAAATCGCTCGGCGCCAACCCCACGCCCATGGCCTACGCCGAGACCTACACCGGCCTGCAGACGGGCGCCATCGACGGGCAGGACAACCCGCTGCCCAATGTGCAGAACATGAAGTTCTACGAGGTGATGCAGCAGATCGTGTTGACCTCGCACCTGGTGGGCTACGACCTGCTGACCATCAACCTGAAGGTCTGGCAGGGCATGTCGCCGGCGAAGCAGCAGGCCTTCCAGGCGGCGGCCGACAAGGCCATCGCCTGGAGCACGGCCGAGCACCTCAAGCGCGAGGCCGAGCTGGTGGCCGAATTCAAGCGCGCGGGGCTGGAGGTGTACACCCCCGACCTCAACGCTTTCCGTGATCACGCCCAGAAGATCTACCTGGCCTCGGACCAGGCCAAGGACTGGCCTGCCGGCATGTTGCAGAAGATCAACGCATTGAAGTAGATCCCCCCCTGCGCCGCTTCGCGTCACCCCCCCCCAGGGGGGGCGGCACTGGCCGTCCGGCGGAGCCGGCCCGGCGGTGCCTCTGGGGGCGTTGTGGTCATCGTTGGGGCTTGCGCTCCGGCTCGGTCGAAAGCAGAGCAGGGGCCGGCGGGGCGGTTCAGCGGCGGGGCTTTGTCCCCACTGCGACGTGGGGCAAGGGTTTGCGAGCAGCGGGTGATTGCCCGCACTCGCTACATTGACTTTGCCCCCACGGGCGCGCGCACCCAAGCCCGCGGCGACCACCACCACAGGAGACAACCCCATGCAGAACCTGACCGTCAACGGCCGGGCCGCGTCCATCGACGCCGAGCCCGACATGCCCTTGCTCTGGGCCATCCGCGAAGACCTCAAGCTCACCGGCACCAAGTTCGGTTGCGGCATGGCGCTGTGCGGTGCCTGCACCGTGCACCTCGACGGCGTGCCCGTGCGCTCCTGCTCCACGCCGCTCTCGGCCGCTGCGGGCAAGAAGGTGATCACCATCGAGGCCATGGGCGCCAGCAAGGCCGGCAAGGCCGTGCAGGCCGCCTGGGTCAAGCACGATGTGCCGCAGTGCGGCTACTGCCAGAGCGGCCAGATCATGAGCGCCACCGCGCTGCTGGCGGCCAACGCCAAGCCCAGCGACAAGGACATCGACGAGGCCATGAGCGGCAACATCTGCCGCTGCGGCACCTACAACCAGATCAAGGCGGCCATCAAGGACGCCGCGGTCGCACTGAGCAAGGCGGCCTGATCATGAACACCCCCCACACCCTCGACATCGACACCCCCTCGGGCACCACGCGCCGGGGCTTCCTGGCCGGCGCGGGCGCCGCGCTCGTGGTCGGCTTCACGCTGCCGCACGCCGGCCGCGCGCTCGCCGCCGAGGCCAGCTTCACGCCCAACGCCTGGCTGCGCATCACGCCCGACAACCGCATCACCGTGATCTGCGGATCGGCCGAGATGGGGCAGGGCGTGCTCACCGCCATCCCGCAGCTCATGGCCGAAGAGCTGGACGCCGACTGGACCACCGTGCGCGTGGAGCAGGCGCCCGCCAACACCGCGTTCAACAACCCTGCCTTCGGCATGCAGGCCACCGGCGGATCGACCACGGTGCGTGGCCACTGGGACGTGATGCGCAACGCCGGCGCCACCGCGCGCGCCATGCTGGTGGCGGCCGCCGCCGAGCAGTGGACGGTGCCGGCCAGCGAGTGCCGCACCGAAGCCGGCCAGGTGATCCACGGCAGCAAGAAGCTGAGCTATGGCGCGCTCGCCGAAGCCGCCGCGAAGCAGAAGGCGCCCGAGAAGGTGGCGCTGAAAGACCCGAAAGATTTCAAGATCGTCGGCCAGCGCAAGGCGCGGCTGGACACCGTGGGCAAGACCGACGGCACGGCGATGTACGGCATCGACGTGAACCTGCCCGGCATGCTGGTCGCGGTGATGGCGCGCGCGCCGCTGCCGGGCGCCAAGGTGGCCAAGCTCGACGACAGCAAGGCCAAGGCGGTCAAGGGCGTGAAGCAGGTGATCAGCCTGCCCACCGGCGTGGCAGTTTTGGCCACCGGTTACTGGGCGGCGAAGAAGGGGCGCGACGCGCTGCAGGTGGACTGGGACCTCGGCGCCAACACCGGCCTGAACTCGGCCAAGGTCACGGCGATGCTGACCGAGGCCGCGTCGGCGCCCGGCGCCGTGGCGCTGCAAGCCGGCTCGGCCGACGCCAAGGGCGCCAAGACCGTCGAGGCCACCTACGAAGCGCCGTACCTGGCCCACGCCTGCATGGAGCCGATGAACTGCTCCGCCTGGGTCAAGCCCGATGGCGTGGAGATCTGGGCCGGCACGCAGAGCCAGGGACCGGTGCAGGGCATCCTCTCGCAGGTGGCGTCGGTCGACCCGGGCAAGGTGAAGGTCAACACCATGATGCTGGGCGGGGGGTTCGGCCGCCGCTTCGCGCCCGACTTCGTGATCGACGCGACCCTGCTTTCCAAGATCAGCGGCGCGCCGGTCAAGCTCATCTACACCCGCGAAGACGACATGGCCGCTGGTTTCTACCGGCCCGCGTCGGTGGCGAAGTTCAGCGGCGGCCTGAGCGCCGACGGCAAGGCCACCGTGTTGAATGCAGGCGTGGGTTCGCCCTCCATCATGGCGGCCTCCGGCTTCATGAAGATCCCCGACAACGGCGTGGACACGTTTGCCATGGAAGGCATTGCCGACCACCCCTACGACATCGCCAACCAGCGCCTCGCCTACGGCCGCAAGGAACCCGGGCCCAGCGTGTGGTTCTGGCGCTCGGTGGGCCACTCGCAGAACATCTTCTTCATGGAGAGCTTCATCGACGAGATGGCCGCCGCCGCCGGCAAGGACCCCTATCAGTTCCGCCGCGCCCTGCTCGACAAGCAGCCGCGCTACAAGCAGGTGCTCGAAGTGGCGGCCGAAAAGGCCGGTTGGGGCAAGCCGCTGCCGGCGGGCGTGTTCCGCGGCATCGCGGTGGCGCAGAGCTTCGGCAGCTACGTGGCCGAGGTGGTCGAGGTGTCGGTGAACGCCGACGGCAGCCCCAGGGTGCACCGCGTGGTCGCGGCCGTGGACTGCGGCATGACGGTCAACCCCGCGATCATCGAGCGCCAGATCGAAGGCGGCATCGTGTTCGGCCTCACCGCCGCGCTCTACGGCAAGATCACCCTGAAAGACGGCCGCGTGGAGCAGGGCAACTTCCACGACTATCCCGTGCTGCGCCACAACGAGATGCCCAGGGTCGAGGTGCACATCGTCAAGAGCACCGAGAAACCGGGCGGCATCGGCGAGCCCGGCACGCCGCCCATCGCGCCGGCGGTGGCCAATGCGCTGTTCGCGGCCACCGGCAAACGCCTGCGCAGCCTGCCGTTTGACACGGCGCAGCTGAAGAAGGCCTGAAGAAGGCCTGAGCCGGGCCTCAGGGCACGGTCTGGCGGATCACGGCCTCCAGTGCGGTCATCTCGTCGGTGGCCGCCTGGATGACCTGCTGGCCCCAGTCGTCCTGCATCTGGTGTTCGCCGCGCACCATCACCAGCCGGCTTTTCTGCTGGGTGCCGCCGATCCGCCGCAGTTTCACCTGCGGCGGCGCCATGGACGCGCACGAGGCGGGCACGATGGCCACGCCCAGCCCGCAACCCACCATCGCGAGCACGCTCACGAACTGGCCGCCCGTGTGCCGCACGTCGGGGGTGAACCCGGCTTCTTCGCACAGCGCGGCAGTCTGGTCAAAGTAGTCGCTTTCCACGTAACGCGCGAAGCTCACGAAGGCCTGCTGGGCGACCTGCCGGAGCTGCACGGGACCGCGCCCCCGGGCGGCCGGCAGATCGCTGTGCAGCGCCAGGCAGTACGGGTCGTCGATGCTCACCAGTGCTTCCGGGGGCAGCTGGTTCTGTCCGGGGCGGATGAAGCCCAGGTCGATCTCGGCGTTGCGCAGCGCCTGCAGCTGCCGCGCGGACGGGATCATTTCCCGCGCCTCCACCGCGACCGTGGGATCGGCCTGCCGCAGGCGCTGCAGCAGGCCCGGCAGCAGGGTGTGGGTGGCCGACGGCATGAGTCCCAGCCGCAAGGTGCTGCGCTGGCCCGCCTGCCGCTCCCTTGCGCGCATCCCCGCCTGCTGCGCCCGCGCGAGGATCGCCCTCGCGTCCTCCAGAAACGACTGACCGGCGGGCGTGAGCCGCACGCCGCGGGGCAACCGCACCAGCAGGGCGGCGCCGACCTCCTCTTCCAGCTGCCGGATCTGGGCCGACAGCGGCGGCTGCGCCATGAAGAGCTTGACGGCGGCTTTGCTGACGCTGCCGAGTTCGGCCACGGTGACGAAATAGCGCAGGTGCCGGAGTTCCATGGTGGCGTTCAATCCATACTCAAAAAATATGCGATTCATACTAAACCAGTATTTGACGTATGTGATGGCGGCCTCGACACTCTCGCCACCCGAGCTTCAGAGAGATGCCCATGACCGCCTTGCGAAAACGCCACCCCGGACAGGGGCTGTCCCTGGAGGACACCGCTCGCCCCGAGCCCGGGCCCGGGGAGGTGCTGATCGGTGTGAAGTTCGCCGGGGTCTGCGGCACCGACCTGCACATCGATGAATGGACGCCCAGCTACCACTTCATGCACGCCCACCTGCCCGTCACGATCGGCCACGAGTTCAGTGGCGAGGTGGCGGCGCTCGGCGAGGGCGTGAGCGGTCTGCCCCTGGGTCAGCTGGTGACGGTGCGTCCCTCGGTGGTGTGCGGCCGGTGCGAAGCCTGCACGGCCGGCCGGTACGACGCCTGTGTCGCCCGGCGCGGCATCGGCGTGGCGCGCGACGGCGCGTTCGCCCGCTGGGTGCGCGTGCCGGCCCGCAACTGCGTGCCGGTGCCGGCCGGGGTGGACCCGGTGGTGGCGGCGCTGGCCGAGCCGCTGACGGTGAGCCTCGAATCCGTGCGGACGGGCGGCGTGAAGCCCGGCGACCGGGTGCTGGTGCTGGGGCCCGGCAACATTGGCCAGGGCATCGCCCTGTTTGCCCGCGCGGCGGGCGCTGCCCAGGTGGTGGTGGCCGGGCACGACGACGCGCCCCGGCTGGCCGTGCTGCGACAGCTGGGCTTTGCCGACCTGCTGGACTTTGCCGAGACGCCCATGGACCAGGCGCTGGCGCCCTACCTCGCGCAGGGCAGGTTCGACGTGGTGATCGAGGCGACGGGAGCGCCTGCCGTGATCGCGCCGGCGCTGGCCGCGCTCAAGGTGCATGGTGTGCTGGTGGTCACCGGCATCCATCCGCGGCCGGTTCCCATCGACCTCACGCAGCTGGTGCGCCAGCACCAGCAGATCCGCGGCTCCTACCGCGCCCCGGAAAGCGCCTGGCCCGAGGTGGTGGCGTTCATGGGCACGCACCAGGCCGAGTTGCGCGCCATGATCACGCACCGCGTGCCGCTGTCGCGCGCGGTGGATGGCTTTGCGCTTGCCCGGGGCAAGCAGGCGACCAAGGTCATGGTCGAGCCGGATGCCGCGGCCGCATGAGCACGCACCAGGCGGGCGCTTTTCTGGCGCTCTGGAACAGCATCAGCGACCCGCGCCTGGCGCGCGAGCACGACACCTGGCACAGCGTCGAACACGTGCCCGAGCGGGTGGGGCTGCCCGGCTTCCTGGAGGCCCGGCGCTACCGCTCTGTGGACGCGCCGCTGCGGTACTTCACCCACTACCGCCTGGACGCGCTGGCGGCACTGGACACGCCCGAGTACCGCGACGTGTTCGAGCACCCGACACCCTGGTCCGCCCGCATGCGCACCGTCCTGCGCGATTTCCACCGCCAGCCCTGCGAGCTGCGGGGCACCTGGGGCAGCTCGTCGGCGCGCTGTATCGCCACCGTGTGCCTGCGGGCTGACGGCGACGCGCTGGCCGGGCCGCTGGACAACGCATTGCGGCAGACCGTGCTCGAGGCCGGTCTGTTGAGCGCCCAGTGGGGGTCGGCCCGCCCCACCAGCGCCTTTCCCATCGCCAATCAGCGGGCGGAGATCGCCGGGGCTGGCCAGACGCACGTGGTGCTGCTGCAGCATCCGGATCTGGCCCGCCTGCGCCAGTGCACGCAGTCGCTGCTCCAGGCCATCGCGCCGCTGGCCCGCGTGGAGACGGCGCCCGAGTTCCACGAATGGCTCACCTCGGTGAGCCGCGCCGACCTGCCCGACGCAGCGGCCGGCCGGCCGCCGCCCCGCACCGATCTGTTCACCCATTTCAACCCAGGAGACACACCATGATTCCCCACGTTCAACGCCGCTTCTGGGCCCGCTTCGGGCTCCTCACGCTGGCCCTCTCGGCCCTGCACCCCAGCGCGGGCGCCCAGACCGCAGCCGCCTGGCCCAGCAAGCCGATCCGCATGATCGTGGGCTATCCCGCCGGTTCGTCGCCCGACATGCAGGCGCGCCTGCTGGTCGAGCCGCTGTCGCGCGCGCTGGGCCAGCCGGTGGTGATCGAAAACAAGCCGGGGGCCAGCGGCAACATCGGCGCCGACCTGATCGCCAAGGCCGACGATGGCCACACCATCGGCGTCATCGGCAACGGGCCGCTCACCAGCTCGCGTTTCCTCTACGCCAAACTGCCCTACAACCCCGAGACCGACTTCGCTCCGATCGCCCTCATCGGGACGGCGCCGCTGGTGTGGGTGACGGCCAAGCCTGCCGCCGAACGCAGCCTGGCGGCCTACCTGGCCCAGGCGCGCACCGACGGTGACAAGCTCACCTACGGGTCCATCGGCGCGGGTTCCGGCGGGCACCTGGGCATGGAACTGCTCAAGCAGTCGCTGGGCATCAGGCCGATCCACGTGCCTTTCAGCGGCGGACCGGCCATCCTCAACGCGATCATCGGCGGCCATGTGCAGATGACCCTGCTGCCCGCGTCCACCGTCAACCCGCTGGTGCAGGCGGGCAAGCTCGATGCGCTGGCCGTGACCTCGGCCAAACGCAGCCCGCTGGCGCCCACGCTGCCGTCGATGGAAGACCTGGGTGTCAAGGGCGTCAGCATCGAGGTCTGGAACGCGGTCATGGCCCCGGCGCGCATGCCGGCGGCGCACCAGGCGCTGCTCAGCCGCGAGCTCGACAAGATCATCGGCGCGCGCGAGATGCGCCAGAAGCTCTTCCTGCAGGGCTGGAAGGTGGACGACACCAGCGCCAAGGGCCTCACGCAGCGCATCAAAGCCGACACCGCCACCTACCAGGCGGTGATCAGCAGCAACCACATCCGCATCGACTGATCGCCTGTTCCTGTGGCAGGTCGGTCGCCGCCGTCCTGTTTCCGGGCCGACCGGTGCTCCACTAAACTCATGGACCCCGGTCGGCACACAACACAAGGAACTCCCCATGGGCGCGCAGTGGAAAGCGAAACACAAGGATCTGGCGGCCAACGCCAAGGGCCGGCTCTTCGGCAAGCTGGCCAAGGACATCATGATCGCCGCGCGCCACGGCGCCGACCCGGCGGCCAACGCGCGCTTGCGGCTGGTGATGGAGCAGGCGCGCAAGGTGTCCATGCCCAAGGACACGCTGGACCGCGCCATCAAGAAGGGCGCGGGCCTGACCGGCGAGGCCGTGCACTTCGAGCACGTGATCTATGAAGGTTTCGCGCCGCACCGCGTGCCGGTGATGGTGGAGTGCCTGACCGACAACGTGAACCGCGCCGCCTCCGACATGCGCGTGCTGTTCCGCAAAGGGCAGCTCGGCACCAGCGGCACGGTGTCGTGGGATTTTGCCCACGTCGGCATCATCGAGGCCGAGGCCGCCGCCAAGGGTGCCGACGCCGAGGTCGCCGCGATCGAGGCCGGCGCGCAGGACTTCGAACCCGCCGACGAAGAGGGCGTGTGCGTCTTCCTCACCGACCCGACCGACCTCGACCTGGTCAGCCGCGCGCTGCCGGCGCAGGGCTTCACGGTGCTGTCCGCCAAGCTCGGCTACCGGCCCAAGAACCCGGTCAACCCGGCGAGCCTGAGCGCCGAGGCGCTGGAAGAGGTGGAGGCCTTTCTCGCCGCCATCGACGAAAACGAGGACGTTCAGAACGTCTTTGCCGGGCTGGGCGGCTGATGGCCGCGCGCGGCAGCGGCGGCACCTCGCGCTGGCACCCCTGGCGCGTCGTGCGCTGGATCGGCATCGTGCTGCTGGTGCTGGTGGTCGGCGTGCCGCTGCTGTTCTACGCCGCGTTCATGGGCATCCAGGAAGCGAGTGAGCGCCAGTGGCTGGGCCAGGCGCCGCAGCACGCGGCCATCGACGTGCGTTCGCGCAAGCCGCACCCGGTGGCGCTGCTCGACGTGGGTTTTGATTCGCTGGCCGTGCGCCTGCGCATGATCGAGGAGGCCCGCGAGTCCATCGAGCTGGAGTTCTTCATCTACGAGCTGGACGAAGCCAGCCGCCTCATCACGCAGGCGCTGGCGCGCAAGGCCGCGCAGGGTGTGAAGGTGCGCATCCTGGTCGATTTCGCGCTGCCCATCTTCAAGCTCGCGCCGCACTACGCGCGCACGCTGGAGGCGGCGGGCGTGCAGGTGCGCTACTACAACACCTCGGGTCTGGCGCGTTTCTTCGCCATGCAGCACCGCACCCACCGCAAGCTGCTGGTGGTCGACCGCAAGGAGGCGGTGATCGGCGGGCGCAACATCGGCAACGACTATTTCGACCTCTCGCCGCACTACAACTTTCTCGACAGCGACCTGCTGATCCGGGGCGAGATCGCCTCGGCCATCGTCGACAGCTTCGAGCTGTACTGGGCCTCGGACTGGGTGACCCACCCGAAGGACCTGGCGGCCGACGCGGGCGCGGCGGGCCTCGATCTGCTCGCCCAGCCCACCGCCGCCGAAGACGCGCTGCGCGCCGAGCTGAAGGCGCACAAGCCGCAACACAGCTTCACCACCTGCAACGACACGCACTTCGTCACCGACTACCCCGGCTCCGGCGTCGAGCGTCGCCGCGTCTACACCGCGATCGCGCAGCTGGTGAGCGAAGCGCGCCAGCGCGTGATCGTCGAGAGCCCGTACCTGGTGCTGCGCGACGACGGCGTCGGCTTGCTGCAGAGCGTGTTGCAGCGCGGCGTGAAGCTGCAGTTCCTCACCAACACCCTGCACTCGACCGACGCGTTTTACGCCGTGGCCAGCCTGTCCGATTCGCTGGACCGCCTGAACCTGCCCAACCTGGAAATCTGGGGATACAACGGCCGTCCGCTGAAGCAGGGTGATCGCCCGCCCGCCTCCGAGCGCTGGGGCGTGCACGGCAAGCGCGCCGTGTTCGACGACCGCACCGTGGTCGTCGGCACCTACAACATGGACCCGCGCTCGGCCAACCTCAACTCCGAGCTGATCGTGATCTGCCGCAACAACCCCACGCTGGCCGCGACCATGACGCAGAGCCTGCAGGCGCGCCTGAAACAATCGCGCCCCATCACCGGCACCGCCAACGCGGGCGGCTACAGCGCGCTGATCGAAGGCGCCGACGCCGACGCGATCTTCCAGATGCGCATGGTCACGCCGTTCGCGAGCTTTCTCGACTTCCTGCTTTAGGGCGGCCCGGCCAGACGCGGAAACAGCGCCTGCGCATTGCCGCGGTGGATGGCGTGGCGCAATCCGTCAGGCATCGGGTAGCCGTCCAGCATGCCCGCGAAGTACAGGCTGCGCTCCTTGGGCGCAAAGGGCCAGTCGCTGCCGAAGGTGATGTGGGTCGGGTCGGCAAACGCCAGCAGCGAGGGCAGTGCGTACGGGCTGCTGGAGAGCGCCGTGTCGAAATAGAACTGCCGCAGCCGCGCGATGCCGCCCGGGTTGAGCCCGTCGGGTGAGCAGATGCGCGCCACCCGCTCGGCCGCGTAGGGCAGAAACCCGCCCGCGTGCGACAGGATGACCTTCAGGTCCGGGAAGCGCTCCAGCGACCCCGACTGGGCGTAGCGGATCGCCGCCCGGGTCGTGTCGAGCAGAAAGTCGGCCGCGAAGGGGGGAACCCCCGGAACCTCCGGGCAGGGCAGCGCGGACGGGTGCACGAACACGACCGCCTGGCGCTCGTTCAGCTCGGCCATCAGCGGTTCCCACGCCGGGTCGCCGAGGTAGATGCCGCCCGCGTTGGCCAGCATCAGCACGCCGTCGGCCTTCAGCACGTCCAGCGCGTAGCGGGCCTCGCTGATGGCCCCGTCCACGTCGGGCAGGGGCAGCGCGGCAAAGAAACCGAACCGTTCCGGGTGCCGCGCGGTCACCTCGGCGAGAAAAGTGTTGACCTGTCGCGCCATGTCGCGCGCCTCCGCGTCGTCGCCCATGTGCAGGCCGGGGGTTGAAATCGACAACACGGCGGTGGCGATGCCGGCCGCCTCCATCAGGTCGAAAGCACTCTCGGTGCTCCAGCTCGGAAACTGCCGTCCGCCCGCGTGGTCGATGCCGTGCTGGTTCAGCCACCGGGCATAGAACGGCGGGACGACGTGCTGGTGGGTGTCGATGCGTGGGGGGGCGTTGGTGGGCATGGGCATCACTCGCGTTCGATCCTGGCGGCCTGCACCACATGGCTCCACTTGGCGCGTTCTTCTTTCACGAAGCGGTCGAAGGCGGCGGTCGTGCCGCCCAGCTCGAAGGTGCCCAGCGCACGCAGGCGGGCCACGTTGTCGGGCTTGGCCAGCACCGTGTTGACGTCGCGTGCCACGCGCTCGACGATGTCCGCCGGTGTGCCGGCGGGGGCCAGAAACGCCAACCAGCCCTGCATCACCAGCTCGACGCCCTGCTCACGTGCGGTGGGGATGTCTTCATGACCTGGCAGCCGTTGTGCGGTGGTCACGGCGAGGGGCCGCAGTTTGCCGTCGGTGCCGATGAATGGCGCCATCGGCGGCACGGCATCGATGTAGAGCTCGGTGCGCCCGGCGATGGCGTCGACGGCCGCCTGCTGGCTGCCCTTGTAGGGGATGTTGAGCATGTCGATTTGCGCAACCTGGTTCAGGGTTTCGCCGACCAGATGGGGAATGTTTTTTGTACCCGAGGTCGCGAAGGACACCTTGCCCGGGCGTGCCTTGACGTAGGCCACCAGCTCCTTCAGGTTCTTGACGGGCACGCCCGGGTTGACCGAGATCACCATGGGGTTGACGCCGACGCGCACCACGGGATCGAAGTCTTTCTCGGAGTGGAACCCCGGGTTCTTGAAAAGGAACTGGTTCATCACCACCGGCGTCGCGTGGGCAAACCACAGGGTGTGGCCATCGGGCGCGGAGCGCGCGGCGGCCTGGGCGCCGAGGTTGCCGCCCGCGCCGGGGCGGTTCTCCACCACGGTGCCCTTGCCCCACATCTGGCCCAGCTGGTCGCCGATGAGGCGGGCGATGATGTCCGGCGCGCTGCCGGCGGCAGCACCCACGAAGATCTTCACGGGCTTGTCGGGCCAGGCCTGGGCATGAACCGCCAGAGGCGCGAGCAGTGCGGAGCAAAGGCAGAGCGCGGCGGCGCTGATGAAGCGGGTGGCGTGACGTCGGCTTGATGGCATGAATGTCTCCAGAGATGGCCTGCTCAAGTTGGCGGCCTGGGGCAGAGACTAGTGCCCGGCCACTGTTCTGAAAAGACGATCACGGCAATAATCAAATTCAGCTTCATGGATATCAGAAACGTCGACCTCAACCTGCTGCCCGTGCTGGACGCCTTGCTCCGGCACCGCAGCGTCACGCTCGCCGCGCGGGAGCTCGACATGAGCCAGTCGGCGGTGAGTACCGCCCTCGGGCGCCTGAGAGAGACCCTGGGGGACCAGCTTCTGGTGCGCACCGGGCGCGGCATGTTGCCCACCCCTCGGGCGAGCCGCCTGGCCGAGCCGGTGGCGTCCATCCTCGACCAGGTGCGCGACCGGCTGCTCTCGGCCAGCGGCTTTGTGCCCGCCGAATCGGAGCGTGTGTTCTCGCTGTGCCTGTCCGATGTGGGCAGCTACGTGCTGTGGCCCCGCATCGTGAGTGCCGTCGCGCAGGAGGCGCCAAGGGTGTCGCTGCGCATGCGCACCTTGATGCAGCCGATGATTGCGCCCGCACTCGAACACGCCGAGATCGACCTCGCGCTGGGCGCCTACCCCGAGCTGCCGGTCACGCTCTACCAGCGCCGCCTGTTCGAACGCAAGTACGTGGCCCTGGTGCGAACGGGCCATCGCCTGGCGGGCAAGCGCCTGACCATCCAGGCCTTTGCGCGCACCCCGCAAGCGGTCGTCCGGCTCGCGTCGGGCATCCAGGACAGCGTGGACGCAGCGCTGGCGGTCCAGGGCCTGAAGCGTGACCAGGTCCTGGAGATGCCTTCGTACCTGATGCTGCCGCCCCTGCTGGAAGCGGGCGACCACCTGACGGTGATCCCCGGTCAGCTGGCCGAGGCGTTTTCCCGCCATGGGCATTTCGTCAGCCTGAAACTGCCCTTCGACCTGCCCGCCAGCGTCATCCGCATGCACTGGCACCGCCGCTTCCATGAAGACGCCGGCAACGTCTGGCTGCGCGGCCTGATCACACGGGTGTTTGATCGCGTCTGAGGCCCCCGGGCGTTAGCATGGGTGCCGTTTGCCGCGAAGGAGCCGCCCCATGCCACGCCAGAAGCCCGTGTCGCCCAACAACCCCTGTCCCTTCCTCCGGGCCCTGGTGGCCCAGGGCCTGGTGCCCGACGACGTGGTGCCCATCGGTGAGCTGACGGACACGATCCTGGCCGTGGCCCGCACCGGCGAGGGCGAGCCCACGCTGCCGGCCACCGCGATCCGCGCGGTGGCGCTGGCGGCGAATGGTTTGGGCCCGCTGCAACTGTTGCGCTCTGGCATGGACGGTGTGGCGTTGAACGCGCTGCGCGACGGACCGCTGGACAAGAAGGGCGTGGGCTCGGGCATCCTGGACGCGACGGCGAACGTCGACGCGGAGCAACTCGACCGGCTCGATCGGTTCTCCAGCGACCACGTGAACGCCCGGGGCCGCAAGGAGCGCGGCCTCGACCAGGCCGCGCTGGACCGCATGATGGACGCCAACGTCGAGCGCGCCGCCAGCCCGCGGCTGCTCGACCGCCAGCTCATGGACGGCGAATGGCCCATCCTGCTGCAGGTCATGGGCAAGGACGGCCGGGCGGGGCGTTACCTCAGCGTCAGGGAGGTGCGAGCGCTGTTCCTGCACCGGCGCTTTCCCCGGCGCATGGCCGCTGCGCTGAAGGCTCAGCGCGGCTGATCGCCGTTAAGGCGTGGGCGCTGACAGCGTGACGTCCAGCGGCCCGTACCAGGCGGTCACGGTGGCGCCCGAGTTGTTCGAGTCGGTCATCAGGCCCAGGCCAATCAGCGCGCCAGGCGTTTCGCCGAAGGCCTTCTTGAAATCGGCCTCGATGTCGCGGTCGAAGTCCACCCACTGGTTCAGTCGCTCCGGCCCGGACTCGACCACGATCTGGCGGATGCGGCTGGTGTAGGGGTTGGGGATCACGCTGCCGGCGGGGTAGCGGCTGTCCCACACGTACATGATCGACGCGTAGGGCAGCGGCTTGCCCGCGATCAGGCTGGACAGCTCGGACACGATGTGGTCGCGCGCCGTCCACTGCTTGCTGCGGTCGCCCTCGAAACTCAGGATCAGCCGCGCCACCGCGTCGTCTTCGCCCTTTTCCTTGAGGTTGAACGCCGGGTTCAGGGTCGGGACGAACAGCGAGAATTTGATGCGCTTGGGCAGCGCACCGGGCGTGGGGGCCAGGGGCAGGCTCAGTGTGCTGTTGGCGCCCTCGGCCTGGGCCATCACGGCCGGGCGGCCGGCGTGCTCGGTGGCGTTGTAGTGCGTGGGCCGGCGGTTCATGTAGACCTGATGCTCCCAGCGGGCGGTGGGCGCGGCGCTCTCGATGTGGTTGCGGCTCTGCCAGGCCGTGCCGTCCAGCACCACCGGGCGCGACTTGGCGCGGCCACCGTCTTCTTCCGACTCGTCGGCTTCGACCACATCCGTCGCATCGGGCTGTGGCCCGGCGCAGGCGGCGAGCACGGCGCACAGCAGCAGCGGCGCGAAACGGGTGATGACGGGGGAGGGGCGGGGCAGGAGCGTCATGGCGAACGGCGGTGAGGGCCTGGCCGGGTGCCGGGCCAGAAATCGGGCGAAAAATTGGGACGTATTGTGCCGTTGCCCGCCTTAAGGGAGGCTTGCAGCACAGCGCCCCTTGCCTTCGGTTACCGGCCTCGCGGTCTGTTACGAATGGTCCGTGGCCGAGTTGAACTGGCGGGGTGTCAGGCCCGCGTGTCGAGCAGGGAGCCCAACATGCGGTCCTCCGTCTCGACCGTGCGCAGGTTGGCGGTGAAGCTGTAGACGCTCATGCGCTGCGCGACCAGGTCCTCGGCCAGGTGAGCGAAGTCGCCGCTCGCCGGCGTGCCCGCCGCGTCCTGCCCGATCTGCACATCCACCCCACCCAGACCCGGCCGTGCCGTCTGCGTCACCACCTGTCGCTGGAAATCCGGCGTCTGCGCGTTGGCCACGTTGTGCGCGCTGGTGTCCAGCCGCAGCTGCGCCGCGCGCATGCCGCTCAGGCCGATGGCGGCGGCGGAGGAACCGGAGAGGGCGGAGATGGACATGGTGTGTGGCGACGGGGCAGGGGGCTTCTGTCGGGTTTTCGGTGAGTTCGCCAGAAACTGAAGGCGCGGGGCCCCGGTGTGCGACGAACGGCGGGCAAAGGGCGGGGCCACGCACGGACCCAATGACCCTGGCAAGCCCGCGGGCAACGCGGTTTTTGATGGTGACGGCTTTTAAAGAGGCATACAATGTGCATCTTTAAAAGAAGGTTCAGTTCGGTCTTCCATCGAAGCTGCACCCCATCGCCGCAGGAGCCCCGCCATGACCACCGTTGAACAAGCACCGCCGCTGACCCAGGCCTTGCAGCAGTCCTACCGACACGGGTTCGTCACCGACGTGGAGAGCGACTCGCTGCCGCCGGGGCTGGACGCCGACACCGTGCGCGCCATCTCGCGCCGCAAGCGCGAGCCCGATTTCCTGTTGCAGTGGCGCCTGGCGGCCTTCGAGCGCTGGCAGTCCATGGCGCATCCGCACTGGGGCCAGCTGCGCATCGAGCCGGTGGACTTCCAGGCCCTGAGCTATTACTCGGCGCCGAAGTCGCAGAAGGACGGCCCCAAGAGCCTCGCCGAGGTGGACCCCAAGCTGCTGGAGACCTACGAAAAACTCGGCGTGCCGCTGCACGAGCGGGCGCGCCTGGCCGGGGTGGCGGTCGACGCGGTGTTCGACTCGGTGTCCGTGGGCACCACCTTCCGCGAGCAGCTGGCCGAAGTCGGCGTGATCTTCTGTTCGTTCTCGCACGCCGTGCAACACCACCCGGAACTGATCGAGCGCTACCTCGGCACGGTGGTGCCGCCAGCCGACAACTTCTACGCCGCACTGAATTCGGCGGTGTTCTCCGACGGCTCCTTCGTCTACATCCCCAAGGGCGTGCGCTGCCCGATGGAGCTGTCGTCCTACTTCCGCATCAACGCGGCCAACACCGGCCAGTTCGAGCGCACGCTGATCATTGCCGAGGAAGGCAGCCACGTGAGCTACCTCGAAGGCTGCACGGCGCCGCAGCGCGACGAGCACCAGCTGCACGCGGCGGTGGTCGAGCTGATCGCCCACGACGACGCCCACATCAAGTACTCGACGGTGCAGAACTGGTACCCCGGCGACGAACAGGGCCGGGGTGGCATCTACAACTTCGTCACCAAGCGCGGCCTGTGTGCGGGCCAGCGCTCGCACATCGCCTGGACGCAGATCGAGACCGGATCGGCCATCACCTGGAAGTACCCGAGCGTGGTGCTGCGCGGCGACGATTCGCGCGGCGAGTTCCATTCGATCGCGGTCAGCAACCACTTCCAGCAGGCCGACACCGGCACCAAGATGATCCATCTGGGCCGCAACACCAAGAGCCGCATCGTCTCCAAAGGCATCAGCGCCGGACACGCCCAGAACAGCTACCGCGGCCTGGTGCGCGTGGCCCCGACCGCCGCCGGCGCCCACAACCACACGCAGTGCGACTCGCTGCTCATCGGCCCCGACTGCGGTGCCCACACCTTCCCGTACATCGAGGCCGCGCGCGACGACGCCCTGGTGGAACACGAAGCCACCACCACCCGCATCTCCGAAGAGCGCCTGTTCTATTGCCAGCAGCGCGGCATCGACCCACAAGACGCCACCGCCCTCATCGTCGGTGGCTTCTGCCAGGCGGTGCTGGACGAGCTGCCGATGGAATTCGCGCTCGAAGCCAAGGCGCTGCTGGCCGTTTCGCTCGAAGGCGCTGTCGGCTGAACCAACCCACACGATCCATCAGGAAAGACCCACCATGACCCATGCCGAACCCCTGTTGCAGGTGCGCGATCTGCGCGTTGACGTTGGCGGCCGCCACGTGTTGAAGTCGATCTCGCTCGATGTCCCGGCCGGTGCGCTGGTGGTGCTGATGGGCGCCAACGGCAGCGGCAAGAGCACCCTGGGCCTGACGCTGGCCGGCCATCCGCGCTACAGCGTGGTCGGCGGCCAGGCCCGCTTTGGCGGTCAGGACCTGCTGGCCATGAGCCCCGAGGCGCGCGCCCGCGCCGGGCTGTTCGTCTCGTTCCAGGCGCCGCCCGAGATCCCGGGCGTGAAGAACAACCTGTTCATCCGCACGGCCCTCAACGCCGTGCGCGAGGCGCGCGGCGATGCGCCGCTGGATGCCTTCGATTTTCTGGGCGACGCGCGGGCCACGGCCAGCCGTCTGGGCCTGCCCGAGGCGATGCTGGCGCGTCCCGTCAACGACGGCTTCTCGGGCGGTGAGCGCAAGCGCAACGAGCTGCTGCAGCTGGCCTTGCTGCGCCCGCGCCTGGCCATGCTCGATGAAATCGATTCGGGCATGGACGTCGATGGCACCCGCGCGGTGGTGGATCTGGTGCAGTCGCTGCGTGCGCAGGGCACCGCCTTTGTGGTGGTCTCGCACTACCTGCACCTGATCGAGTCGCTGCAGCCCGACGCGGTGCTGCGGCTCGACCAAGGCTGCATCGCCGAGACCGGCGATCTGGCGCTGGCCCAACAGATCGCGCGGACCGGCTTTGTGCGCGCGGCCGACGCGCTGGAGGCCTGAGCATGGACCACGCACGCGCCGACATCCTGGCCGCCCGCCACCGGCTGCAAGACGCCGGCTGGGTCCCCCGCAACGCCGAGGCGTTTCGCCATCTGCCGCCACCGCCGGCCGCCGTCTGGCTGGGTGAAGCGCCCGAGGCCGAATCGGCCGGCTGTGACGCCCACCCGCTGAGCGGCGCCGGCTGGACGCTGCACCCGCTCGGCGACACGCCGCAGGGTCGCGTGGACGCCCGCTGGCTGGACGCCGCCGACCCGGCGCAGCGCCAGGAGCTGTTCGCCGGCCTGCCGTTGCCCATCCATCCCGATGGGGGGTCGGCCCCCGGCGACATCGCCCAGCACGATGCCGCGCCGTTTGCCTGGGTGCACCACGCGCTGTGCCGTCGCGGCCTGCGGCTGCGCATCGGCGGTGAACACGACAGCGGTCGCGGGGCCGGCGAGACGGTGTGGATACAGCTGCGGCACCAGCCACGCAGCGCGGTCGAAGCGCCGATGCTGGTGATCGAGGTGCAGGACGGCGTGCACTGCGTGCTGGTGGAAACCCATCACCGTCATCATGGCGAAGGGGTGGCCTGTGAACAGCCGGTGGTGCAGAACCTGCACACCCACATCCGGCTCGGCGCGGGCGCCACCCTGCAGCACCTGCGCAGCGTGCAGCCCGGTGCGGCCGACCGGGTCGCCCACCACCTGCAGCTGCAGCTCGGGGCTTACGCGCGCTACGAACAAGGCCTGATCGCCACCGGCAGCCGCTACCACCTGCAACGCCAGGTGGTCGAGCTGGCGGGGGACCGCGCAGAGGCCCGCAGCGCCGGCCTGCTGCTGGCGGCCGGCGCCGACCTCGAACAACAGGTGCGCATGCATCACACCGGCGAGCGCACCCGCAGCCACGTCGAGGCCCTGGCGCTGGCCAGCGGCGCGGCGCGCGCGGTGGTCAACGCCCACACCCGCATCGCACCGGGCGCGGCCGACGCCGAGGTGCGGCAGCGGCTGACCGGCGTGCCCACCGGCGGCCAGCCCAGGCTGGTGTTGCGGCCGCACCTGGAGATCCACCACGACCAGGTGCAGGCGGCACACGGCGCCACCTGGGGCGCCTTGCCCGAAGACGCGCTGTTCTACGCCCGCCAGCGCGGCCTGGACGAACGCAGCGCGCGCGGTCTGATCATCGAAGGCATGGCCAGCGCCTTGCTCGCGCGGGCCTTTGGTGATCCCCTGTTCATCGAGTCGCTGGACCTCGCGGGCCTGCTGAGACAGGCGGTGGCCCAACACCTGAGCGATGACCCCACCACCCCCACCACTCCGCAGGAGGCCACCCATGGGTGACGCCCTTTTGACCGACCGCAGCGCGCTCGATACCGTGCGCTCGCAGTTTCCGGTGCTCGCGCAGCGCATCCACGGCGCCGAGCTGGCCTACCTCGACAACGCGGCCACCACCCAGATGGCCCTGGCGGTGCAGGACGCGATGCGCGCCTTCGAACAGCACGACCGGGCCAACATCCACCGCGGTGTGCACACGCTGAGCCAGCGCGCCACCGACGCCTTTGAGCGCGCCCGCAGCGAGCTCAAGCGCTTTGTCGGCGCCGGACCCGACCACGAGCTGGTGTTCACCTCGGGCACCACCGACGCGCTGAACATGGTGGCCCATGGCCTCTCCACCACCGGCTTGCAGCCCGCCTGGCTGCAGGCCGGCGACGAGATCGTGGTCAGCGGCCTGGAGCACCACGCCAACCTCGTGCCCTGGCAACAGGCGGCGCGGCGCACCGGCGCGGTGTTGCGCATGTTGTTGCCCGATGCCCAGGGGCGGCTGCATGCGGCCGACCTGCGCCGCCTGCTCAGCCCCCGCACCCGCGTGCTGGCGCTCACCGCCTGCGCCAACGCCACCGGCGAGCGCCCGCCCTACGAGGCCCTGCTCCAGCTCGCCGCCGACGCGGGCGCGCTGACCGTGCTCGACGCGGCCCAGGCGATGGCCCACGGCGGGCCCGACCTGTCGGCGCTGGCCTGCGACTTCATGGCCTTTTCGGGCCACAAGATGCACGGGCCCATGGGCACCGGCGTGCTGGCGGGTCGGCGTGCCGCGCTGGAACGGCTGGAGCCCTTGCGCTACGGCGGCGACATGGTGGCCTGGGTCAGCGCCACCGAGGCCAGCTTTGCCGAACTGCCGGCGCGGCTGGAAGGCGGCACGCCCAACGTCGCGGGTGCGATCGGCATGGCGGCTGCGGCGAGCTTCATTCAACAGATCGGGCGCGATCGCATCGACGCCCACCTGAGCGCGCTGCGCGAACACGCGGTGGCGGGGCTGGCCGCGCTGCCCGGCATCACGGTGCTGTCGGCCCACAGCCGCGCATCGGCCATCGTCTCGTTTGTCGCCGACGGCGTGCACCCGCACGACATCGGCACCGTGCTGGACCAGCTCGGCATCGCGGTGCGCACCGGTCACCACTGTGCCCAGCCGCTGCTCGAACACCTGGGCCTGGGGCCCACCACGCGCGCCTCGTTCGCGCTCTACAACACCCACGCTGAAATTGAGCGCCTGCTCGCCGGCGTGGCGCATGCCCTAAAGGTGCTCAGATGACCCCCGAAACCGCTGCCGAACTCGACCTCTACCAGGACGTGGTGATGGACCACAAGCGCGCGCCGCGCCACTTCGGCACGCTGGCCGCGCCGACCCACCAGGCGCGCGGCCAGAACCCGCAATGCGGTGACGACCTGCGGGTGGCCCTGGTGGTCGACGACGGGCGGGTGCGCGACATCCGCTTCCACGGCCAGGGCTGCGCGATCTGCATCGCGTCCGCGTCCATGATGAGCGAGGCGGTGCTGGGGCAGGATGTGGCGCTGGCGCAGGCCTTGCAGGGCCGTTTCCGGGCCGTGCTCACCGGCCAGATGGAAGCCGAAGAAGCGCACCTGGGCAAGCTGATCAGCCTGGCCGGTGTGCGCCGCTACCCGGGCCGCATCAAATGTGCGCTGCTGGGCTGGCACGCGCTGATGCACGCGCTGGGCAGCGAAGCGGATCGCATTGACAACGCGACGGAGGCCAGGCCATGAGTACAAAGCGCGAACGGGTCATGGTCACGCGCGAGGTGGCGGTGACCTGCGTGCCCGATGGTCGCCCCGCCGAATTGCCGGCCGGCACGCTGGTGCAGATCACCCAGGCGCTGGGTGCCTCGTTCACCTTGCTGGTTGACGGCCAGCTGATGCGCCTGGCCGGCGCCGATGCCGACGCCATCGGCAAGCCGGTGCCGATCGCGCCGGTGCTGCCGGACGTGGCGGGGCCGGCCGGCCTGCGTGGACAGGTCTGGCAAATCCTCAAGACCTGCTACGACCCGGAGATTCCGGTCGACATCGTCGAGCTCGGGCTGGTCTATGTGTGCGACGTGCTGCCGATGGACGGCGGTGACTTCAGGGTGTCGATCAAGATGACCCTGACGGCGCCCGGCTGCGGCATGGGCGACATGCTGGTGGACGAGATCCATGAGAAGTTGCTGGCCTTGCCCCGCGTGGCCGAGGTGGACCTGGAATTCGTGTTCGATCCGCCCTGGGACCGTTCGCGGATGTCCGAAGCCGCGATGTTGTCACTCGGCCTGTGACGCGGCCCGGTGGCGGCCCCGGGTGCTTGCACCCGGGGTGGTTTCAGCGTTCGAGCTGGTCGCGTTTGTCCTGCACCGCGCTCCACGCGTCGGCATCGGGCAGCGCGGGCTTGGTCCGGGTGATCGGCTTCCACACCAGCGCCAGCTCGGCGTTGAGCGGCGTGAAGTCCCGCTGATCCTTGGGCACGTCTTCTTCGGCGTAGATCGCCGAGACCGGGCACTCCGGGACACAGACCGCGCAGTCGATGCACTCGGCGGGATCGATCACCAGGAAGTTCGGTCCCTCGCGAAACGCGTCGACCGGGCAGACGTCGACGCAATCGGTGTATTTGCACCGGATGCACGATTCGGTCACCACAAAGGTCATGGCGCTGGCTCCCGGTCAGCCGCCGCAGGACCCGCAGCAGGAATCCACCCCGTGCACGGGCGGGCTGTCGGCCGGCTTGGCGATCTGCACGCGCCATTGTTCGGGTCCGCTTTCCAGTGGAGTCCAGCTGAAGGGGCCGTAGAGACCGCTCTCGAACTGCCCGCGCAGCGGCTGCGGGTTGTGGTCGTTGATCAGTTCCATGGCCGCGCCGGGTGGCAAGGCCTTGAAGGTGGAGAACACCAGCGAGTGGCGTTCGCGCGGCGCGATGGTGCGCAGGTCCACGGTGGGGGCGGGAGCGGTGGTGGTGTTCATGAACAATTCCTGAGGTGGGTGAAAAGGGAGGGGTTGAAAAAAAAGCGGAGCGGGATGAAGAAAAGCGTCAGCCGTCCTTGCCGTCGAAGCGCGTCTGGAGCAGCCAGGGGGTGTAGATGAAGAGGTAGATCGCAAACGCCACCGACCAGGCCGCTGCCGCCACCACCAGGGCCAGCGGCAGCCATGACGGCACGGCCAGCGGCGGCAGCACGCGGGTCGCCGCCGCCAGCATCACGAGCACGTAGGCCGTGATCTCCGGGCGGGACACCTGCAGCGCGCGCCCGGTGTGGCCGCGGGCGGTGCGGGTGATCATGCCGATGATGAGACCGGCGGTGGCACCGATCGCAAGCGCATGCACGCCCGCTGAAACGCCGACCCAGCCGAACCGGGCCGCGGCCAGCAAGGCCAGGCCGAAGGGAATCCAGGCGTAGGACACATGCAGGATCCACAGGATCGGGCGGTGCCGGGTCAACGCGGGCCGCCACTGCAGCAGCCGCCCCACCTGGGCCAGCGCCGCGAGCGAAAAGACCAGGCCACCGACCATGTTCCAGCCCGCCGAGGCCGGCGCCAACACCCACAGCAGCAAGGCCAGCGCCGTGAGCGCCAGCGCGGCGCGCTCCACCGGCGCGCGCACCTGGAGCTTCAGACCCGGGGTCGCGCTCATGGTGAAGGCCGGAATCACCCGCCCTGCGATCACGCACTCGATCATCACGATCAGGGCCAGGGCGGCGTACAACGGGGTCAGCGGGGAGACATCGATGGCGCCGATCACCCCCAGGTGAAAGACACCGTTGGCCAGCGCGAGCAGCATCAGCATCCCCGCCAGCGGCAGGTTGCGCCGGTTGCCCGCGCGCAGCAGCAGGCGGGTGAGCACCGCGGCCACCAGGGGCAGCAGCGCCAGGTCCAGCAGGGCGTACAGCGCGTAGGGCCCGGTCACGGCGGCCACCCGGGCCGCCAGCCACAACAGGGCAAGGGCCCCCAGAAAAGCGCCACGCGGCGTGGCCAGCCCCGTCCAGGCTTTGACCGCGGTCAGCAGGAAGCCCAGGATGACCGCGATCGCAAAGCCGAACAGCATGTCGTGCGCGTGCCACAGCAGCGGTGGCAGCGCCATCGTGAGGTGCCACTGGCCCAGAAACAGCCCCACCCAGAGGGGAATCGCGAGCAGGGCGAACACCGCAGCGCCCAGGTAAAAGGGCCGGAACCCCAGCCTCAGCAGCGGCCAGCCCGGGGGCTGTGGCGCGGCGGTGGGCTCGGGTGGCGAGACGTGCAAGGTGGGGAGGGCCATGGTGTGGTGGGCGTTGCAGGGACGGTCGGGTCGCTGCGAAGACCTCATAAGAAGTATGTCGGATGAATCTTATACCCAAACCGCCTTCAAAGAAATATACTTCGTACCTCTTTAGGGGTTTCCATGCGACTTGCCGAGTACACCGACTACACCTTGCGCGTGCTGATGTACTGCGCGGCCCGCCCGCAGCAGATGGTGACCATCAGCGAACTGGCCGAACAACATGGGGTGTCCCGCAACCACCTGATGAAGATCGTCACCGACCTGGGCCGCCAGGGCGTGCTGGAAACCACGCGTGGCCGCGGCGGCGGACTGCGCCTGCTGAAAGACCCGGCCCAGCTGCGCATTGGGGACGTGGTGCGCGCTTCCGAGACCGACTTCCGCCTGGTCGAGTGTTTCGACCCGGGCTCCAACCAGTGCGCGCTGTCGCCGACCTGCCGCCTGAAAGGCCTGTTCAACGCCGCGCTGGGGGCCTACTTCAAGGAACTCGACGGCATGACGCTGGCCGACATCGTCGAGCCCGTGCCGGCCAAAGGGCACGCGCTGTCGCCGGGACTGGCTCCGGTGGTGGCGCCCCGCAGCCTTCGCCAGCCAGCCAGCAAAGCCAAGCCCTCCTGACGCCCTGCGCCGGGTCCCTCCACCGTCCACTCAAGGAACCGACATGTCACAAGCTCACACACACCTGTCACCCGACGCCATCTACCCGTTCGACGCCCGCGGCGTGGCCAAACGATTCCGGCACGCCGCCATCTTCGGAGCGCTCGACAGCCTGCAGCCGGGCGAGACCATGCGATTCGCCAACGACCACGACCCCCTGCCGTTGCTGTCGCAGATCGCGCAGCGCTACGGCGACCGCATCGGTGTGGCCTACCGGCAGCGCGAGCCAGGCGCGATCGTGATCGACTTCAGCGTGCTTTGAGAGGCTCAGCGTTGCGGCCCGGCCCTCGGGCGCCGCAGCCCTAGCAGGGCGACGGAGGCGCCAGGAGCACGAGCAGAAACCGCCCCGAAGACACCTCACGGTCAGCGGTGCACAGAAGCCTTCGGCTGACACCGCCCTGTGGCAACAGCGGCAACTCGAAGGTCTCGGGCACAGCGCCACCCCGTGCCAGCGCGAGCATCTTCCGCAGCTGTTCGCCCCCGGCCGCCGAAAGCAAACTGGCCAGCGGTCGGCCCAGCACCTCATTGCTCTCGGCACCCAGCAGCCGGGCGCCGGCGAGGTTGATTTCGAACAACACGGTGGCCTCGTCGACGACCAGAAAAGCGGCCGGCGCCCGCTCGATATGGGCGGTCTGGCGGATCAGGTCGCTCTCCAGCTCGACACGGGAACGGCGCAGTTCCTCGTGCTGCATATCGACTTCGACCTGGTGGACCTGGAGTTCGTGCAGCAGGGCAAGGGCATCACCCGCTGTGGATGGCGAAGACGCGAGCTTGAACAACACCGCCATCGCCTCCGAGGTGCTGGCGCGCGAGAGATCGCTTCGCATGCCGTCCGTCAGTTTCGTGGTCGCCCGCTCGCGCAGGCCCGACAGATAGGAAGAGGTTTCAGCGAGGTTTGACATGGATGCTCCCGATGTGTGGTGTCCCGGCCGGGATGTCTGCACTCTACCCCTTGCGCAGGCGGGCTTCGAGCTCTTTCGCTGCGGTGATGTCGATCAGGGTGATGACCACGCCCTGGATCAGGTTGGTCAGCGTTCGATACGGCTTGATGCGCACCAGAAACCAGAATCCATCGGTGGTCGTGATCTCTTTCTCCGTCAATGTCAGCGTCTTGAGCGTTTGCTGGGCGTCATCGTTGAGCGTGGGGTAGTTCAGCGTGCTGGCCAGGTCGGTGAGCGGCCGGCCAATGTCACCTTCTCGCAGGTGGATGATGCGGGTGATCTGCTCGGTGTAGCGGCGCACATTCAGCGCGCTGTCGAGGAACAGCGTGGCGATGTCCGTGCTGTTGAGCAGGTTCTGCATGTCACTCTGCGCCAGGGCAAGGTCGTCCAGCTTCGTCTGCAGCTCCTGGTTCAGCGTCTGAAGTTCCTCATTCATCGACTGCGACTCCTCCTTGGAAGTGGTCAGTTCTTCGTTGGCCGACTGAAGCTCCTCGTTGGTGGACTGCAACTCTTCGTTGGCCGCCTGCAGCTCTTCAGCGGAGGCGCCCATCTCCTGGCGCAAGGCGTGGATCTCGTCCTTGCAGCGCTGCAGTTCTTCGACCATGTGCGGGTCAGCCACACCTTCCGCGGCCCTGCGCCTGCGCTTGGCCGCAGAGGGCGCAGACACCTCGCGAAAGACGATCATGACCAGGCCCGCCAGGAAATGGGGTTCCTGCATCACCTTGACGGTCACATCCAGCGAGGATGCCGCAGGCTCCTCACTCAGCCTGAGTCCGCGCACCTCCACGCGGCCCTTGTCCTGGATGGCCTGTCGCAGGGCCGCCGCAATCTGTGTCCTGATGCTGGGCCGGGCCATCACATGGATGTTCCAGTTCGCTTTCCCCGACGCTGGCTCCAGGTACCTGCCCACGCGGCCATTGATGAAGACGACGTCGCCCTGGTCATTGACCAGCACGGCGGCGGGAGAGAACTCCTGAAGCAGCGCCTGCTCGGCATGGGTCTGCAGATTGGGGGGAAGCGTGGCCGAAGGGGGCACCTTGAACTCCTGAGGAAGCCGGTTCATCGCCCGGGGAGGGCTGGTCGGAAAGTACACCGAGCCAGCGTTGACGGGGTTTTCGCTGCGCCAATAGAGCCGGGACTTCTGATGGATCGGCGTGAAGAGGGCATGCGAATGGCCGATGGTCTCCGAGCCGCCCAGCAACAGCGCACCACCCGGGCGCAAGCTGTAGCTGAAGAGCGGCATCAGGCGACTTTGCAGGGCCGCATTGAAGTAGATCATCAGGTTTCGACACGACAGCAGGTCCAGCTTGGTGAACGGCGGGTCGAGAATCACATCGTGCTGCGCGAACAGCACCATCTCCCGGATCTCGCTGTTGATCTGGAAGCCACTCCCCTGCGCCGTGAAGAACCTGCTCAGGCGCGTCCGATCCACCTCGTCCGAGACGCGTTGCGGGTAGTGACCTCTGCGAGCGACATTGATGGCATCGGCGCTCAGGTCGGTGGCGAAAATCTGCAGCGAATGGCTCTCCGCGCCGGAAACCTCCGTCACCGCCTCCTTGAAGACCATGGCCAGGGAGTACGCCTCTTCGCCGGTGGAGCACCCCACGACCCAGGCCCGAAGGCGGGTGCCCTGCGGGCAGCGCGCCAGCAGGGCCGGCATGACCACGTCCTTGACATCCTGCCAGACCGAAGGATCGCGGAAGAAACTCGTCACGCCGATGAGCATCTCCTTGAAGAGCAGGTCCAGCTCCTGCGGGTTCTCCCGCACGAACCGTTCATACGCGTCATGGGTGGTGAGGCCGTGCACGCCGAGGCGCCGCTCGATGCGTCGGCGCAGCGTGCTGGGCTTGTAGTCCGAGAGGTCGTGTTTGCTGCGCTCTTTCAGCAAGCGCAGGATCGATCCGAGCGCCTGCGCACCGGCTTCGGCATCGTCCTCCTGCCACAGGGAAAGACCGTTCTTGTCTTCGATGACGCGGAGGATGCGATCGGGCAATTCAGCGGCCAGGTCGATGATGTCCACGCAACCAGCGGCGATGGCACTCTGGGGCATGGCGTCGAACTGTGCCGAATCGGGCAACTGCGCCAGCGTCAGACCGCCCTGCGACTTGATGGCCTGCAAGCCCAGGGTGCCGTCTGCCCCCATGCCAGACAGCACCACGCCAATCGACCGCTCTCCCTGGTCGCGCGCCAGCGATGAAAAAAACAGATCGATGGGCAGTCTCATGCCCCGGGGCTGAACAGGTTCTGCGAGGTGCAACAGCCCCCTCGCGACGGTCAGCTCCTTGTTGGGGGGAATGACGTAGACCACGTCCGGTTCCAGGCGCATTGTGTCGGTCGCCTCCCGCACCGGCATGGCCGTTGAGCGCTGCAGCAGTTCAACCAGCATCGCCTTCTGCGTGGGGTCCAGATGCTGGACAACGACATACGCCAGTCCGCTCGACGGTGGGACACGGGCCAGGAACTGCTCGAGAACGATCAGGCCCCCGGCCGACGCACCCAGACCCACGGCACGAACTGCACTCGAAGAGCGTGCGCCGATTCCGGCGCTGGGGGGGTGGCTCATGCCCGATTATCGGGGCAGCATCGCGGCGGAAGGAGCCGTCACATGCGCGGGCCCGGAGGGTTGGGCGGTAGTATCCAAAGGGCACCAAAAGGAATACAACCCCACCATCGCGCAGTGTGCCGCGACAACAGGCATTCGAGACCCACCCATTGACCGATCCCGTCGACCCACGCCAGAACCAGCTGCTGGCTTCGCTGCCGGATGCCGACTGGCTTCGTTGGCAGCCTCAGCTGGAGCTTTGTGAGATGCCGCTGGGCAAGGTGCTGTACGAATCCGGTGCGTCTCTTCACTGCGTCTACTTTCCAGTCAACGCCATCGTTTCGCTGCTGTATGTTCTGGAGGACGGCTCCTCGGCGGAAATCGCGGTGGTCGGTCGGTAGGGCGTGGTGGGCATCGCCATCTTCATGGGCGGAGGTTCCACGCCGAACCAGGCCGTGGTGCAAAGCGCGGGCATGGGTTACCGGATGCGCGCCGACGCCATCAAGGGTGAGTTCGAGCGCTCGATTCCGGTGATGCACCTGATGCTGCGATTCACCCAGGCGCTGATCACGCAGATGAGCCAGACAGCGGTGTGCAACCGGCACCATTCGGTGGACCAGCAGCTCTGCCGCTGGCTGCTGCTCAGCCTGGACCGCCTGTCCGGCAACGAGCTGGCGATGACCCATGATTTGATCTCCCACATGCTGGGCGTGCGCCGTGAGGGCGTCACCGAGGCGGCGCGCAAGCTGCAGGAGAGCGGCCTCATCAGCTACGCCCGCGGCCGGATATCGGTGCTGGACCGCCCGGGCCTGGAGCGCCGCGTGTGCGAGTGCTACGGCGTGGTCAAGAAGGAATACGACCGCCTGCTGCCCCATCGGGTGGCTGTCTGAACCGGTCGCTTCGGTTGCGACCTACCGCACCCGCACCCCCAGGCCGCCGCACAACGCGATCAGCGCCACCCCCAGCACCGTCCACCCGTCGGGCGTGTGTCCGAACACCACCCAGCCCGCCAGCGTGGCAAAGGCGATCTGGGCGTACATGTAGGGGGTGATGAGCGACGCGGGCGCACGGTGGTAGGCCTGGATCATCAGGTAGTGGCCCAGCGAGCCGAACACGCCCATGAGCCCGACCAGCCCCCAGAGTTCCCAGGTCGCCATGGGGGCCCAGCTCCAGGGCAGGGCGACGGTGCCGAACACCAGGCCGGTGAGGCCGGTGTAGAAGTGCATGGTGCCCGGGTCTTCGGTCTTGACCATCTTGCTGGTCACGATCTGGTAGAGCGCGTTGATGAACACCAGCACCAGCGGCAGGAACATGGCGCCGTGCAGGCCGCCCGCGAAATCGGCGGTCTTGGGGCGGATCACGATCAGCGCGCCGATGAAGCCACCGGCCACGAGCGCCCAGGTGAGGGCGGACACGCGCTCGCGCAGCAGCGGGGCGGCGAGCACGGTGATTGCCAGCGGCACGAGCATGAGGATGGCGGTGAATTCACCCACCGGCACGTGCTGCAGCGCGAGGTAGGCGATGGTGCCCGAGGTGACCATGAGCGCGCCGCGCAGCAACTGCCAGCCGGGTGCCTTGGTGATGAAGAGCGACCTGCCTTGGCTGGGGTAGAGCATGGCGGCGGTCATGCCGGTCTGCACCATGAAGCGCAGCCACACGGCCATCATCACGGGCACCACGCCCCCCACGTATTGCGAGGTGGTGTCGAGCAGGGCGAAACAGGCTGTGGCGGCGACGGCCAGGGCGATGCCGAGGGCCGGGTGGGGGTAGCGGGGATCGGTCAAGCGGGGGCTCTTCGGGTCGGCGGCGGCGCGGCCCGACAGCGCGGCCAGGTCAGTAGCTGAGGCGGGCCACCGAGCGCAGCACGTCGGGTGTGGTGGTGGGGAAGCCGAAGTATTCCAGATACGCGGGAATCATTTCGAACAGCATGTCGGAACCCACTTGCACGGGGCAGCCCCGGGCCTTCGCGGCGCTGAGGAAGGCGGTCATTTCGGTGCGCATCACGACCTCGCCCACGAAGGTGCGAGCGTCCAGGCGCGACACGTCCATGGGCAGCGGGTCGCCTTCGTTCATGCCCATGGGCGTGGCGTTGACCACGAGGTCGAAACCGGCCGGGTCGTTGCTGCCGGTGCTCACGGTGATGGCCGGGTAGTTGTCGCGGATGCGCTGGCCCAGGGCTTCGGCCGAGGCGTTGTTCACGTCGAACAGGCTGATGTGGGCGATGCCCGCGCCGGCCAGCGAGGCGGCAATCGCGCAGCCCACCCCACCACTGCCCACCACCAGCACGCGCGCACCTTCGAGGTTCAGGCCTTTGCGTTGCACGCCACGCACGAAGCCGGCGCCGTCGAACTGGTCGCCGACCAGGCGGCCGTCGGGCAGGCGCTTCACCGCGTTGCAGGCGCCCGCGACCTTGACGGTGGGCGTCACCTCATCGAGCAGGCCCACCGTGACCACCTTGTGCGGCATGGTGATCAGCGCGCCGCGGATGTTGGTGAGCGTGAAGACGCTCTTGAGGAACGCCGGGTAGTCCTCGGGCTTGCAGCCGAAGGGCACCACGATCGCGTTCACCCCGACGTGCTCGAAATAGGGGTTGTAGATCGACGGCGACTTGAAGCTGTGCGTCGGGTAGCCGATGTGGGCGATGAGTTCGGTGTGGCCGTTGATCATGATCTGGACTCGTGCGGAGGGCGAAGACAAGCTGGGCGGGACTGTAGGAGCGTCGGCATGGAAGCGGGTCGTCTGGCCTGCTTGTCTTGTCTGTTGAACGGTCGTTTCTGTGCGTTTATCGCGCATTTCAGGGGTAAACCCGCAGGCGTCGGTGACGCCTGCGGTCGCTCAGCTCAGGGCTTCTGGGTGGCGGCGGAGTGGACGAATTTGCGCACCAGCCCGTCCATGGCGATCAGGTAACCGTCGACCCCGAAGCCGACCACGATGCCGGCGGCAGCGGGGGAGACCCAGGAGTGGTGGCGGAATGCTTCCCGCGCGTGCACGTTGGAGATGTGGCACTCGATGACCGGCATCGGGTCCACGCCCTTGATGGCGTCGTGCAGGGCGATGGAGGTGTGGGTCAGCGCGCCGGGGTTGATCACCACACCGAGCACTGCGCCCGCCTTGTGGAGCCGGCCGTACTCGTGGATCTTGTCGAGCAGCGCGCCTTCCCAGTTGCTCTGCAGGCACTCCACCTCGTAACCGATCTTCTCGCCATGCGCCTTGCAGAAGGCCTCCACGTCGGCCAGCGTGGTGTGGCCGTACTGCGCCGGTTCGCGCGTGCCCAGCAGGTTGAGGTTGGGGCCGTTGAGGATCAGGATCTTTTTCATGGCGGACGGTTAAGGTGTGAGCGGTAGCGAGATTCGACCACAGGCGGTGTCTCTTCCAGCAATCACGGCGGAACCGGCTCTGCCGGGCCGCTCGTGATGCCCCCTTGAGGGGGTGACGCGCCCGAAGGCGCGGCGCGGGGGTGGGCTTACTTCCGCGCTTTGGCGAGTTCGGCCAGCAGGTCGGTCACCGTCGCTTCGCCCACGTTGGCGGCGTGCTTGCCGATCACCGGCTTCATCTTGTCGACCAGCTTGACCTGTTCGGCGGCGGGCAGCTCGGAGACGGTCATGCCGGCCTTCTTCAGGTTGTCCAGCGTGCTGGCGACCGACGCGCGGGCCTGGGCGCGCTGGAACTTGGCGGACTCGGCCACCGCGTCAGCCACGATCTTCTTCTCGTCGGCCGACAGCGCGTCCCAGAACTTCTTGCTGATCACCACCGACTGCGGGTTGTACTGGTGGTTGGTCAGGGTCATGAACTTCTGCACTTCGTGCAGCTTGGCGCCCCAGATCGTGGCGACCGGGTTCTCCTGGCCGTCGACGGCCTTCTGCTCCAGCGCGGCGTACAGCTCGGGGAAGGGCAGGGGGGTGGGGTTGGCGTCGAGCGCCTTGACCCAGTCCACGTTGATCGGGTTGGGGATCACGCGCAGCTTCAGGCCGGCGATGTCTTCCACCTTGGTGATGGCGCGCTTGCTGTTGGTGATGTTGCGGAAGCCCAGCTCGTAGTAGCCCAGACCGACCAGGCCCTTTTCTTCCAGCTTGGCGTGCAGCTTCTTGCCGAAGGGGCCGTCGACCACGGCGTCGGCTTCCTTGCCGTTGGCGAACATGAAGGGCAGGTCGAACACCGCGAAGTCCTTGACCTGGGCGGCGAAGATGCCCGAGTTCATCGAGGCCATCTCCAGCGTGCCGCCCTGCAGGGCCGAGACGTTGGCCTGGTCGCTGCCGAGCTGGCCGCCGGGGAAGACGTTGACCTTGATCTTGCCGCCCGACTTGGCCGCGACGATCTCGGCGAACTTCTCCATGCCCTGAACGATGGGGTGGCCCGCCGCGTTCTGGTTGGCGAACTTGATGACCTTGTCCTGGGCGGCGGCGATGCCGACGGTGCTCAGGGCGGCCACGGCCACGAGGGTCTTGATGAAGGTGCGTTTCATGGGTTTGTCTCCTGCAGACAGCTTGGGACGCGGTTTGAAAATGCCCTTGCCGTGGCGTACCCGATTCCGGGCAAGGGTGAGGTAACGGAGAGGTTCGGTGTGGGAAGCGGGGTGGTCAGTAGAACCAGCCCAGCGGAACCAGCACGATCTGTGGGAACAGCACCATGAGGAACATCAGGGCGAACTGGGCGATCATGAAAGGCCACACGCCGCGGGTCACCTCGTCCATGCTGATCTTGCCGACGCCGGCCACGGTGTTGAGCACCGTGCCCACGGGCGGCGTGATCAGGCCGATGGCGTTGTTCATCACGAACAGCACGCCGAAGTAGACCGGGTCGATGCCGGCGGCCTTGACGATGGGCATCAGCACCGGGGTCAGGATCAGGATGGTGGGCGTCATGTCCATGGCCGTGCCCACGAGGATCACCAGGAACATGATCGCGAACATCAGCAGCGTCGGGCTGTCCAGCAGCGGCTGCAGCAGATCGACCAGCTGGGCCGGCAGTTGTGCCACCGTGATCAACCAGGCCGAGACCATCGCGCCAGCGACCAGGAACATGATCACCGAGGTGGTCTTGGCCGCGGCCAGGAACAGGCCGTAGAGCTGGCTGATCTTGAGCTCGCGGTAGATCACCAGCGAGATGAACAGCGCGTAGACGGCGGCCACCACGGCGGCTTCGGTCGGCGTGAACACACCGAACTTCAGGCCCACCACCACGATCACCGGCAGGCCCAGGGCGTAGGCCGCGTCGCGCAGCGCCTGGAACACCTCGGCGCGGGTCTTGCGGACCGGCGGCTTGACGTTTTCCTTGCGGGCCACCCACCACCAGGTCAGGCACAGCGCCACGCCCAGCAGCAGGCCGGGCACGATACCGGCCATGAACAGCTTGGAGATCGACACGTTGGCGGCGACGCCGAAGATCACGAAGCCGATCGAGGGCGGGATGATGGGCGCGATGATCGAGGCCGCCGAGAGCAGACCGGCCGAGCGGGCGCGGTCGTGGCCGGCGCTGTGCATCATGGGCAGCAGCAGGGCGGCGAGTGCGGCGGCGTCGGCCACGGCCGAGCCCGACAGCGAGGCCATGATCACGGCGGCCATGATGGCCACGTAACCCAGGCCGCCGCGCACGTGGCCGACCAGCGACATGGCGAAGGTGACGATGCGTTTGGACAGGCCGCCCGCGTTCATGATTTCGCCGGCCAGCATGAAGAAGGGCACGGCCAGCAGCGGGAAGCTGTTGGCGCCCTCGATCAGGTTCTGCGCCAGGATCTGCGCGTCGAACATGTTGAGGTGCCACATCAGCGCGGCGCCACACAGCAGCAACGAGAACGAGATGGGCACGCCGATCATCATGGCGGCGATGAGGGAGCTCAGGAAGATGGCAATGGTCATGGTCTGGCTCCAGGCTCAGGGGTGCGGGTTGCCGTGGGGCATGTCGTCGGATTCGCGGATGCCGATCAGCTCGTTGTCGGGCATCTGGCCCGAGACCAGGCGCCACAGGTTGAGCAGCAACACGGGCGCGGCCAGCACGGCAAACGCCACGCCGCTGGCGTAGAGGTAGCCCATGGAGGTTTCCATCACGGCGCTGGTGGAGTCCCAGTTGATCTTGGTCTGCTCCAGCGAGCCCTGGAAGATCAGCCAGCAGATGAAGAGCATGGCCACGAAGGTGGCGCCCAGGCACAGCTTCTGGCCGGTCACGGGCAGGCGCACGATGAGCGAGTCGGTGCCCAGGTGGGCGCGCTCGTTGAGCGCGACGACCGCGCCCATGAAGGTCATCCACACGAAGAGCCAGCGCGAGAGTTCTTCGGAGAGGGTGAGGCCGGAGTTGAAGCCGTAGCGCATGACCACGTTGCCAAACACCATGACCACCATGAGCGCCAGCGAGGCCACCATCAGCCAGCCCAGCAGGCGGCAGTAGGCGTTGATGAGTTTCTGGATCAAAGGGATGTCTCCTTCGTTGTGATTGCCCATAATGTACGAACTGGTTAGTTTTTTGTGATGCGGGTTTTCCCTGATCCAGACGAACGGTTGTTCTGAGCCGCCACCAAAACCGCTGCGCAAGGTGTGTGGCTTCGAGGATGCGGTGGAGCCGGCCCAGCCGGTCCAGCCGGTCCGCCCGCATCGCCCCCATGACGGGGTGACACCGAAGGCGGCGCGGGGGGCTACTTCTTCAGGAAGCGCACGACCATCTCGACCACCGCGGCGCGGCGGTGCGTGGCCACCGCGGGGGCGGTGAAGTCGCGCTTGAAGATGCGGCCGAAGGTGTGGCGGTTGGAGACGTTGAAGAACGACAGCGCCGAGATCGAGGCGTGGATGTCGATGGTGTCCAGCCCCGGGCGGAACACGCCCTGGGCCACGCCGCGCGCGTAGAGCTTGTCGATCGCGGCGATGGCCTTGAGGTTGAGTTGCTGCATGGTCTTGCTCTGCGCCAGGAACTGCCCCCGGTTCATGTTTTCGGCCATGACCATGCGGATGTAGGGCTCGTTGCCGGCGTGGTGGTCGAAGGTGAATTCGACCAGCCGTCGCAGCGCGGCCTCGGGCGCCAGATCGTCCAGCCTGAGCTCGCTCTCGGTGGCCCGGACGCGGCGGTAGGCCTCTTCCAGTGCGGCCAGATACAGGCCTTCCTTGCCCTGGAAGTAGTAATAGATCATGCGCTTGCTGGTGTTCGTGGCGGCGGCGATCTCGTCGATGCGCGCGCCGGCCAGCCCCTTCTCGGCGAACTCCGCCATGGCCACCTCCAGGATGTTGGCCATGGTGCGCTCGGGGTCGTTGGTGCGCGTGGCCACCTTGGACGCCGGCGGCCTGGCTCGCCTCGGGTGTGGCGTCGCGTCCATCGTCATTCGACCTGGAACACCTGCAGCCGCACCCCGTCGCCCGCGCGCGCCAGCGTGGCGACAAACAGGTGGTTGTTGAGCCAGCTGTGCGGGCCCTCGGGGGCTTCAAAGCTGGGCGTGCCCCTGAAATACACCTCAGCGGGGTCCACGGGCTGCCCGGCGCGCATGCGCGCCAGCACCTCGGGCGACGACACCCGCAGGCCGCGGCTGCGCACGTAGATCAGCGCGCCATCGCTGGCCTCGATGGTGTAGTGCGCGTCGATCAGCGAGGCGCCGTCGGCGCGCACCAGCGCCCAGTCGGAGCCGCCGGAGCGGATGCGGCCCTGCAGCGCGGGGCCGCTGACCTCGCCGCCCTCAATGGGGATGTGCTGGCGCTGCCCCAGCGGCCCGGGTCCGCCCATGCCGATGGCGCCGATGCGCGCCACGATGGTGAACGCGTAACGCAGGCCCGGGGGCGACGGGTCGGCCATGGGGCTCAGCCGAGCGTGGCCTTGAGCCAGGCGGCCATCTGCTCAAAGCGCACCTGGGCCGGTTCGCAGTAGGCCTTGGCGCGCAGGTAGCCGTGGATCAGGCCCTCGCCCCGGTCGAGGTGCACCGGCACACCCGCGGCCTGCAGCGCGTCGGCGTAGGCGATGCCTTCGTCGCGCAGCGGGTCGTGCTGCGCCACCGCGATGAAGGCCGGCGGCAGGCCGGCGTGGCTCTCGGCCAGCAGGGGCGCGGCGCGGGGCGTGAGCAGGTCGGCCGGGTGGGGGCAGTACATCGCGTTGACGGCGGCCATGGACGCGACCGTCACCAGCGGGCCGTTGGCGTTCTCCACGTGAGAGGGGCGGTCGGTGTTGAACGACACGGCCGGGTACACCAGCAGCTGCGCCTTCGGGGCCTGCGGCGTGCCGCGCAGCAGCAGGGTGGCGGCGGCGGCGAGGTTGCCGCCTGCGCTGTCGCCACCGATGGCGATGGCGCTGCCGCGGATGCCCAGCGCCGGGGCCTGCTCGAAGGCCCAGCGCACCACGGCCATGGTGTCGTTCAGCGCGGCGGGGAAGGGGCGCTCGGGGGCCAGTGCGTAGTCGATGCTGATGACGATCTGCTGGTTGGCCGCGGCGATGCCGGCGGTGATGTCCCAGTGCGTTTCGGGGCTGCCCTGCATCCAGGCGCCGCCGTGCATGTAGACCAGCGCGGGCACCGGGCCGGCCGCCGCTTCGGGGCGGAACACGCGCACGCGCACCGGCTGGCCGTTCTCGGGCACTTCCACCCAGTGTTCCTGGGTGCCGATGCCTTCGGGGTGGGGCTCGCGCATGTCGGCGGCGACGGTTTCAAAGTGGGCGCGGCGCCCGGCCGGGCCGGCGCCGGCGGGCAGGGTGGCCCAGGCGGCGTCCCAGTCGGTGAGAAAGCGTTGGATGTCGGGATGGATCATGGTGTTTCTGCAAAAAAAGTCAGCCCTGGTAGCCGAGCACGCGGGGCAGCCACAGCACGCTCTCAGGGACATAGGTCATGAAGCCCAGGGCGGCGATGAGGACCAGGATGAAAGGCACCGTCTCGCGAATCACCGCCATCAGGGGTTGGCGCGACAGGCTGGAGGCGATGAACAGCAGGAGGCCGTAGGGCGGCGTGATCAGGCCGATCATCAGGTTGACCGTCACCACCAGCCCGAAGTGGATCATGTCGATGCCCAGGGCCCGTGCCGTGGGGATCAGGATGGGGATGACCACCAGCAGGATGGTCCCGCCTTCGAGCAAGGCCCCCAGCACCAGCAGGATCACGTTGACGGCCAGCAAGAACTCGTACTTGCTGAGCTCGTATCCCGCCAGCCACATCTGCACATCCTTGGGGATGTCTTCACGGGTGACCACGTAGTTGAAGACCAGCGCGCCGGCGATCAGGAGACCGACCGAGGCCATCTGGCGCCCGCTGGACAACAAGGCCGTGTACATGCCATTGCCGGTGACGGAGCGGTACAGCACGACCGAAATGACCAGGGTGTAGAGGGCGGCCATCGCCGCGGATTCCGTGGGCGTCATCACGCCGCTGTAGATGCCGCCCAGCAGCACCACCGGCATCAGCAGCGCGGGCAGGGCGCGCACGGTCAGCGGCAGCAGCTCTTTCATGGGGACAGCGGGCTCCACCGGGAAGTTGCGTGTGTGGGCCAGGTAGCTGTTCAGCGCCATCATCACCACCGTCATCAACAGGCCCGGGACCACGCCGGCCGCGAACAGGTACCCGACCGAGGTGTCGGAGATGAGCGCGTAAAGCACCAGCGGGATCGACGGCGGAATGATGGGGCCGATCACCGCGGTGGCGGCGGTGATCGCGGCGGCGTACGCCGGGGTGTAGCGACCGTCCTTGGTCATCATCTCCATCGTCAGCTTGCCCACCCCCATCATGTCGGCGATCGCGGAGCCCGACATGCCCGAGAAGATCAGGGACGACACGACGTTGACGTGCCCGAGACCGCCGCGGAATCGGCCCACCAGTGCATTGCACCAGGTCAGCAGGCGGTCGCTCAGCGAGCCCAGGTTCATCAGTTCGCTGGCCAGGATGAACAGCGGGATCGCCAGCAAGGTGTACGAGTTGTTCAAGCCGTTGAGCAGCTGCTCGGCGGCGATGCCGATGTCCTGACCCGAGACCAGGAGGTACAGCACCGAGCTCCCGATCATCGACAGGCCAATGGGCAACCCCAGCAGGCTCAGCACCACGATGCTGGCCACGCACCAGCCGAAGGGGGTCATGATGTTCAACAGATCGGTCATGGAGCAGCTTCCGTGGGCGCCGGGGAATCGTCTTCCACCAGGCGGTTGTTCAGGGCGTCCCAGGCGATCAAGCCATGCCGTGTGACCATGGCCACCACAAACACCGGGTAGATGACAAACATCCAGTTCATGGGGATTTGAAGGCTCGCCGAGCTCTCGACCTTCATGAAGCTCACATACGACCAAGTGGCCGGCAGGCTGATGAGCAGCAGCGCGACGATCAGCACGCTGGCCAGCAGGGTGAAGGCTCGGCGCAAACGCCTGGGCAGCACGTTGTAGAGCATGTCAAAGCGGATGTCCTCCCGGTTGCGCATCACGAACGAAGCGCCCCACAGGATGCCCCAGAGCCAGACGATGGTGCAGACCTCGTCGGTCCAGGCCAGCGGCAGGTTGAGCGCGTACCGGAAGGCCACTTGCAGGATGAAGGCCACGAACATGGCGGCCATCATCAGCACCAGCACATGGTTCGCGCCCAGCCGCAGCCAGCGCAGCAGCCGGTGGCCCGGCCGCTCAGGGGAAGAAGAGGTCATGGTGGAGTTCCGGGGGGCAGGTCAGATCAGCATCTCAGTTTTCCAAGGCGCCGGAGCGCCACCCGCACCGCATGAAGCCACGCCACCCAAGGGCACCGCCGGGCCGGCTTTGCCGGACGGCCAGTGCCGCCCCCCTTGAGGGGGGTGACGCGCAGCGGCGCGGGGGGTGTTCAGCTCACAACTTGTTGATGCGGTCCAGCATGCCGGCGGGCCAGTCGGCCGCGAACTTGCTCTTGCCGTACTGCTCCAGCACGTGCTTGCGGAAGGCGGCCAGGTCGGGCGTGTACACGTCCAGGCCCTGCTGCTTCATGAAGGCTTCCTGCTCGGTGTCGTCCTTGAGCGCCTGGGCCGTCACGGCGGCGGCGAACTTGTCGGCCGCTTCCTGCACCGTCTTCTGCTGCGCCGGGCTCAGGCTGTTCCACTTGCTCAGGCTGATGGCGAACAGGTTGTTGGCGATCAGGTGGCCGGTCTTGACGATCTGCGAGCTGACCTCGTAGAACTTCATGCTCTTGACCGCGCCCATGGGGTTGTCCTGGCCGTCGATGGCGCCGGTCTGCAGCGCGGTGTAGACCTCGGTGAAGGCCAGCGGCGAGGGGTTGGCGCCCATGGCGGTGCCCACGAACTGCCAGCCTTCGCCGGGCGGCATGCGCAGCTTGATGCCGGCCAGATCGGCCGGGGTCATGATCTTTTTCTTGGGCTTGAGGCCGACGTGGCGGGTGCCGATGTAGGGCACCGACAGCACCTTCAGGCCCATCTGCTTTTCCATCATGGCGAACAGCTCTTTGCCCACGTCGCTGTCAAACACCTTCTTCATGTGGAGGTGGTCGCGGAACACGTAGGGCGTGGTCACGATGCTCCAGGCCGGGACCTGCTTCTGCACGTCGAACGCGGCCAGGTTGGCCAGGTGCAGGTTGCCGCGCTGCATGGCGACCGGCTCGGTGCCTTGCTTGAACAGGGTGGCGCCGAAGTAGGGCTTGAAGTCGAAATCGGCGCCCAGGCCCTTGCCGAACACGTCTTTCAGGATCGCGGCGCGCGGGTCGGTTTCGGTGACGGTGTCCGAATAGATCAGCTCGATCTTGCCCTGGGCCAGGGACAGACCGGGCAGGGTGGCGGCGCACAGGGCGGTGGCGGCGCCGAGCAGCACGCGGCGGGTGAAGCGGTTGTTCATGGGTGTCTCCTGGGGAAATGGGCGTTGGTCAACGGCGCGGCACAAGGAATTTCCGGCCGTTCAGAAATAATGTACGAACCAGTTAATCCAGTCAACGGGAGCGGCGTAGGTGTTTTCCCGCTGGGTCGGCCGGGCGGGCCGCAGTCCCTGGAGCCGCTGGCTCAGAGCGCGAGCACGAAGCGCTCGACCATCTCGATCACGCTGCGGCGGCGCTGGGCCATCCAGTCGTCGCCGGCGGCGTCGAACTTGAAGATCAGGCCGAAGGTGTGGCGGTTGGAGACGTTGAAAAACGTCAGCGCCGAGATGGAGGCGTGGATATCCAGGGCGTTCAGGCCGGGACGGAACACGCCCTGTGCCACGCCGCGTTCGTAGAGCGAGCGGATGGCGGAAATCGCCGGCACGTTGAGCGCCTGGATGGCCGGGCTCTGCGCCAGGTACTGGCCCCGGTTGATGTTCTCGCCCATCACCAGGCGGATGTAGTTTTCGCTCAGGCGGTGGTGGTCGAAGGTGTAGGCGACCAGCTTGCGCAGGGCGTCGAGCGGCGCCAGGTCGTCCAGGTTCAGCTCCGCCTCGTGTGTCCGCATTTCCCGGTACGAGGCCTCCAGCACGGCGGTGTACAGACCTTCCTTGCTACCGAAGTAGTAGTAGATCATGCGCTTGCTGGTCTGGGTGGCGGCGGCGATCTCGTCGATGCGCGCGCCGGCCAGCCCCTTCTCGGCGAACTCCACCTGGGCCACGTCCAGGATGTTGGCCATGGTGCGGTCGGGGTCGTTGGTGCGCGTGGGCTCCTTCGCCGCCGACGTTTTGGCGCGAACCACGGGCCGCCGGGAATGTACTGGTTCGTTCATTTTGTCAGTATAGGGTGGGCGTCTGGCGCAGGGCGCCCTGAAGCCCTGTGTGGCGCCCTGAAACAAGGCGTTTGACGCTGTTTCTCGGGGTTTACCCTGTACGATGCACCGCTGTTTCTGACATGTTGTCCCGCCCGGACACCCCACGCCATGCCCCCAACCACCGCCCACGCCGCTGCGTCGGCTTTCTCGAAACGGCCCGTCGAGATGCCGACCGAACGCTGGAGCGGGCGGGTTCATCCCGACGGGCTGAAGCGTCCCGGTGGCCTGCTGATCGCGGCCCTGATGCAGGTGGCCGCGGAGCGGAATCTGTCGCTGGGCGAGCTGGCCACGGCGATGGGCGTGAGCTACTGGAGCCTGAGCCAGTTGCGCATCGGCTTTCGCCCCATTGAGTCGCTGGACGACGACATGGCCCAGGCCAGCGCCGCCTTGCTCGACCTGCCGCCTTTGACCATCGAGCTGCTGGCGGGTCTGGTCGACCCGGCCGAGGCGCTGGCGTCGATGCCGCTGACGGGCGAAGACATCTGGCACCTGCGCCAGCTGCTGGACACCGAGCCGGCCGATCTGGTGCTGCTGCCCCCGCCCAACCGCGCGCGGCCCCTGCAGTCCCTGAGCGTGGACGAGCTGGCGGTGTTGCACCAGGGGCATGGCGGGAACGCCTCGGTGTGTGAAGCGGTGCGCGCGGAGCTGGCCTGCCGCCCGCTGTCGAAGACCGAGCGCCTGCGGGCCGCGCTGGGCGTGAACGCCGAGGCGGCTGACAAGCCTTTCTCAGCGGCACCGCATCCACCGCCCATCCTGCGCTGCGTGTGTTGCCAGAAGCGCCTGCGCATTCCGCTGCTGGACGCCCCCGGCGAGGTGCGCTGCCCGACCTGCCAGACCGAGTACGCGGTGCACTGGCAGGCCTCGGTGTGCCTGGTGCAACGCATTGAGGCGCCCGAGGCCGAGGGCGATGCTGAAGACAGCGGCGAGGGCGACGAAGCGTTGCTCGACGGCGCCGCCGAAACCACGCCCTGGTCCGTGCTCGGCCTGGAAGAGGGCAGCCCCTGGGACGCCGTCGAACGCGCGCGGCGCACCCTGCTGCAGCAGTACCACCCCGACCGCCTGGGCCACGTGCCGCCGCTGGTGCGGCAGCTCGCCGAGCGCGAGTTCAAGCGCGTGAGCGAGGCCTACGACGCGCTGAAGACACAGCGCTGAGTCGCTGCCACCCAGGGCACCGCCGGGCCGCCCTTCGACAAGCTCAGGACGGACGGCCAGTGTCGCCCCCTGGGGGGTAGCGCGCAGCGCTGCGGGGGGGGCACTTCAAACCGCCGTGAAGTGCGCGGCGTCCATCACTTTCAGGTCTTTCGCCACCAGTGGCACAAAGTCCATCTGGTCCAGGATGTCGCGCTGCAGGTCGATGCCCGGCGCGATCTCGAACAGTTCGATGCCCTGCGGCGTGAGGCGGAAGCTGCCGCGCTCGGTGAGGTACAGCACCTCCTGCCCACGCACCAGGCCCTGCGGGCCGCTGAAGGTGATCTGGTCGACCTGCTTCACGAGCTTTTTGACCGCGCCCTGCTGCAGCACGCGCATCTGGCCGTCGCCGGTTTGCAGCTTCACGCCCTTGGCCGCGAGCGTGCCGCAGAACACCACCTTCTTCGCGTTCTGCGCGATGTCGATGAAGCCGCCGGGGCCGACGGTGACGCCGCCCAGGCGCGAGACGTTGACGCTGCCTTCGGCGTCGAATTCGCCGAAGCCCAGGCAGGCCACGTCCAGCCCGCCGCCGCCGTAGAAGTCGAACTGCGTCGCCGCGTCGAGCATGGCCGTGGCGTTGCGCGCGTAGCCGAACAGCACGCCGTCCATCAGCGTGCCACCGTAGGTGCCATGTTCGATGGTCTGGTAGATGCGGTGCTGCTCGTTGCGCGCCGCGATCAGCTTGGCCACCGCGTCGGGCACGCCCACGCCGTAGTTGATGACCGGGCGCGCCTTGCCGGTGTTGAAGAGTTCGACGTGCGCACGGCGCGCCACGGCCTGGCGTTCGCTGAAGGCTTCCTGTGATGCGGCGAGTTCGCGCGCATGGTCCTCGGCTTCGCTGGCCGCGCGGGCCTCGCCGGTCAGTTCGCCGCTGAGGGCCGGGTCGAACGGGATGTGATAGCTGGTCTGCTGCGCCGGGTCCACCACGATGGCGTCCACCCAGGCCGAGGGGATGCGCACTTCGCGCGCCTTGAGCGCGCCTTTCGGCAAGCGTTCCTTGACCTGCACGATCACCGTGCCGCCGCTGTTGCGCGCGGCCAATGCGAGCGACTGCGCATCGAGGTTCGCGGCTTCGTGTTCGAAGCTGATGTTGCCGTCTTCATCGGCCGCGCTGGCGCGCACGATGGCGACGTGGATGGGGAAGGGCTTGTAGCGCAGCCACTCGCGGCCATCGATCTGGATCACCTCGGCGAGGTCGTCTTTCGCGGCGTCGTTCATGCGACCGCCGCCAAAGCGCGGGTCGCAGACCGTGCCCAGGCCGACGTGGCTGATCAGGCCGGGCCGGCCGGCGCCGATCTCGCGCATGAGCTGGCTGCTCACGCCGCCGGGCAGGATGTAGGCCTGAATCTTGTTGTCCAGCGCGAGCTGCTGCATCGCGGGCGACCACACCCAGTGGCCGCCGACGACCTTCTTCACCAGGCCTTCGTGCGCGAAGCAGTTCATGCCCTTGGTCTTCTTGTCGCCGATGCCCAGCGCGTGCATCACCGTGAGATTGCGCGGTTGCTGGGTGGACAGGTAGCGCGCCTGCACAGCTTCGAATACATGGGTCGCCTCCATCAGGCCGCCGCCGCCGCCCATGAGGCCCACGGTGTCGCCGTCCTGGATCAGGTTCGCGGCCTCGGCGGCCGTCATGAATTTGCTGCTCATCGTGTGTCCCCGTTCAGCGGTTCACGTCGAACAGCACGGCGCCTTTTTTCAGCGCGCTCTTGGCGATCACGCCGCGGTGAATCTCCGATGTGCCGTCGAAGATGCGGTAGATGCGCGCGTCGCGGTAGTAGCGCTCGATCGGCAGCTCCTTGCAGAAACCCATGCCGCCGAACACCTGCACCGCGCGGTCCACCACGCGGCCCAGGGTCTCGGCCGCGTGCACCTTGACCATGGCGATCTGCTCGCGTGCGTCCAGGCCCTGGTCCAGCATCCAGGCGGCGTGGTAGACCATCCAGCGCGCGGCGTTGATCTCGATCACGCTGTCGGCCAGCATCTGCTGGACCATCTGGAAGTCGCCGATACGGGTGTTGAACTGTTTGCGGTCGTTGGCGTAGGTCAGCATCAGCTCGCACACGTGCGTGGCCTTGCCCACGGCGCGCGCGCCCACCTGGGCCAGGCGCACCACGTTGAGCGCGCCCATGGCCAGCTTGAAGCCCTGGCCCTGCTCGCCGAGCAGGGTGGCGTCGTCCAGCACCACGTTGTCGAAGAACAGCTCCAGGTGCGGCGTGCCACGGATGCCCATCATGGCCTGGTCCTTGCCGACGGTGAAGCCGGGCAGGCCCTTGTCGACCATGAACATGCTGATCTCTTTTTCACCCGTCTTGGCCGAGACCAGGAAGAAGTCGGACCAGATGCCGTCGCTGATGAAGTGTTTGCTGCCGTTGAGCACCCACTGGCCTTGCTCGTTGCGTTTGGCGTGGGTCTTGATGCCCGCGGCGTCCGACCCCGCGCCCGATTCGGTGATGGTGATGGCGCAGGTGCGGATGCCTTCCACGGCGGGTTTGAGCCAGCGCTCGACCTGCTCGCCCTTGCAGTGCAGCAGCGGTTCGTAGACGTTGCCGAAGGCGCGGCGGATCAGCATGTCGCTGGTGTGGCCGAACTGCTCTTCGCAGATGATGCGGTCCAGGTTGGACAGGCCGCCACCGCCGAGTTCGGCCGGCATGTTGAGCGCGTAGAGGCCCAGCTCCTTGGCTTTGGCGTGGATGCGGCGGGCGTCGGCGTCGGGCAGCGCGCCGGAGTTTTCCAGCGCATCTTCCAGCGGGTGCAGTTCTTCGGCGATGAAGCGACGGATGGTATCGATCATCATTTTCTGTTCGTCGTTGAGTGCGAAATCCATGGGGTTCTTTCGAGAGGGGTGAAGTTGGCTTATCCGGGGACACCGCCGGGCCGGCTTTGCCGGACGGCTGGTGTCGCCCCCTTGAGGGGGTGGCGCGAAGCGCCGCAGGGGTGGGCCATTTCAAGCACTGCTGAACCAGCGGGCGCCGAAGAAGAACGGCAGACGGGAAATGCGATCAAAACCAATCACCATGGATGTCTCCGTTCAGCCGTTCTGCTCGACAAACGGACGGCTTGCGGCCATGCAGAGTGCGGCCCATTCGCCGGGGTCTGCGGTCTTCTCGCGCTCCAGGTTCACCACCTCCACGCTCACCGGCAGGTCGGCGGGCAGGGCATCGAACAGGCCTTGCACATCGATGGTTCCGTCGCCGGGCAGCAGGCGTTCACAGCGCGCGGTGTGGATCATTTCTTCGACCGTGAAGTGCGTGCCGGCCACGGCGTCGCAGATCTGCGCGTAGTGCAGCAGCTCGCGCGGGATGGCGCGGATGTCGTCCAGTGTGGTGGTGGAGCGGCCGAAGTGCAGCGCGTCGACCAGGATGCCGGCGTTGGCGGGTGAGCCTGCGTTCTGCACGATGCGCAGGGCCGACTTCGCGTCCTTCACCGCCGTCCAGGGCATGAACTCGAGGTCGGCCGTCAGGCCGTAGGGCCGCATCACCTCGCACAGACGGGCGTAGTTCTGTGTCAGGCGCGCTTCGTCGAGGTCGTCACCGGCCACCAGGATGGCCTTGGCTTTCAACGCCGCGCAGGCGTCGTAGAGCGCATCCCAGGTGTGCGGGTCGAAGCCTTCGCCGATGCGGATGATCTCCACGTCGAAGATCCCGACGCCGGTGTCGGCCATCACGGCCTGTGTTTCCTTCAGCACCTCGGGTTTACCGAGCAGGAACTGCTGCGGTGCGCCCGGCGCGTTCGGCCAAAGGCGCAGGCCGACGTACTGGTAGCCGTTGGCTGCGGCGATCCGCACCGCCTCGGGCGGCGTGCAGCGGTGCGAACTCAGGTAAGCGAGGGAATGAACGCGGGCCATGTTCAGCTCACTTCAAGGGCGACACCGCGGTGGGCATCGCGATGGTCGAGACCATGTTGGTGGTCAGGTGCGCCGGCCCGCCCTTGGGCGGCCAGATGCTCTGGGCCACCGCGTCGGCGCGGGCCTTGCTGCGCGCGTCCAGCGAGGGGTAGGCCCAGATGTTGGTGAAGCGCAGGGGGCCGTCGAGCGCGACCATGGCGACCACGCAGGGCGAGAGCTGGTCGCGTGCCGGCACGTGCTGTTCCCAGAGGTCAATGGTGGGCAACACGCCGCCCGGCTTGATGCCGTAGGTGCGGATCTCGTACACCGGGCCGGTGATGCCGCTCTCGGCGCTGGGGCGCACCGGCTTCATCCACGGGAAGCCTTTGTAGCTGTGCTGCTCCAGGGTCTGGAAGATGTCGCCACAGCCGAAGGGCGATGCGCTGTGCTGCGTGCGCTCACGTTCGGCCTGCAGGTCGGCGAGCGACGCAAAGCCACGCAGCACGATCATCTGGTTGAGCTGGCCGATGTCGGTGAACCAGCAGGCGAGCAGCTCGCCCTTCGCTTCGGGCGCTGTGCAGTAGGCCTGCACGTTCTGGGCGGCCGTGCCGGCGGTGCCGAACGGCAGGGTCATGGTGGCGAGTTCGTAGTGCATGTGGGGTGTCCTCGGTTGGGTGGTGTCTGTCAATGGCGGTGTCGGGTTCCGTCACCATCACGCGATGGGTTTGGAGAGGGCTGGGGTGAGGGCTCGCGTCCGGCAGCGTGGTGAGCTGCAAGAAATCCAAAGACCATGGCCGGCCCGAGCGTGATGCCGCCGCTGGGGTAGTGACCGGCCATCATCGAATTCATGTCGTTGCCCCCGGCGTACAGGCCGGCGATGGGTTGGCCCAACGCGTCGAGCACCTGGGCGTGGGCGGTGGTCTTCAGTCCTGCAAACGTGCCGAGGCTGCCGGCGACCACCTTCACGGCGTAGAACGGACCGCGTTCCAGCGGTCCCATGCAGGGGTTGGGCCAGCCGCGTTCTGCCGCGAAGGGCGCGTCGCCCTGCATGCGGTTGTAGGGGGTTTCGCCTTTGGCGAAGTCTTCGTCCTGGCCGGCGAGTGCCATGGCGTTGTAGCGCTGCACCGTCTTCTGCAGGGCATCGCCGTCGATGCCGCAGACCTTGGCGAGATCGGCCAGCGACTGGCCACGCTTCAGGTAGCCGTTGTCGATCATCGGTGCCAGCGGCATCGGGGCCGGCTTGGCGGCGCCCAGGCCGTAGTGGCGCATGAAGGCGTGGTCGCAGACCAGCCAGGCTTCCACCGGCTGACCCGCCGGCACCGCGGCCAGCAGGCCCTGCATGAAGTCGTGGTACGAGTCGGCTTCGTTGGTGAAGCGGCGCCCGCGGCGCGTGACGGCGATCAGGCCGGGCTTGCCGCGTTCGATCAGGTGGGGGAAGTGCGCGAACGAGCCGTCGGCCTGCGGCACCAGCGACACGGGCGCGAGGGCCGCGGCCTGCGCGCCGTCGGTGGCCACGCAGCCGCCGGCGGTTTCACCCAGGCGCAGGCCGTCGCCGGTGTTGCCGCGCGACGCGGCCGAGTGGTGTTCGCGGCCGGTCGGCGCGTGGGGCAGCAGGGCGGCCTTGCGCGAGGCGTCGTGGGGAAAGCCGCCGCAGGCCAGCACCACGCCACAGCGGGCCTGCACTTCGATGGCGCCTTCGGGCGTGCCAAGCACGGCGCCGGTGACGCGCTCTCCATCGCGCAGCAGTCGCCGCGCCGGGCAGCGGGTGCGGACCTGAACGCCGGCCTCCAGCGCCGAGGTGGCCAAGGCCGCCACCAGCGCGTTGCCGTTCACCAGCCGCAGGCCCCGGCGGTGCAGCAGCAGGTCTTTCCCGTGCGCCAGCACGCGCTGGGTGACGTACCAGAGTGAAGCCGGTTTGCGCAGGGCGTTGAAGAAGTGGCGCAGTTCGGCACCCGAGGCGATGCCCATGCCCCAGAGGGTGGTCTCGGGCAGGGGCGGCTTGAGGTCGGCGAAACGTGCGCCCAGGCGGCGGCCGTCGAAGGGCGCCGCGCAGAGCGAGCGGCCGCCGAGCGATGCGTGTGGCGCGCGGCCGTGGAAATCGGGGATGGCGTTGCCATCGATGAAGCGCAGCGAGGTGTTGGAGCGGAAGAACTCGACCATGCGTGGCACCGCTTCGAGAAAGGCGCGGGCGCGGCTTTCGTCAAAGCGGTCGCCGAGTTCGTGGCGCAGGTAGGCCAACGGTTCGTCGATGGGTTCGACGATGCCGGCCTCCACCGCCAGCGGGTTGCGCGGCAGCCACATCCAGCCGCCCGACCACGCGGTGGTGCCGCCGAACTGCGCTTCCTTTTCCGCGACGATGACCTTCAGGCCCAGATGGGCGGCGGTGACGGCCGCCGAGAGGCCGCCCGCGCCGGAGCCGATCACGAGGAGATCACACTGGACGGCGCTCATGAGGCAGCCCCAACCCAGGGACACCGCGGAACCGGCTTCGCCGGGCCGCTGGTGTCGCCCCCTGAAGGGGGTATGCGGCTACGCGCAGCGAGCAAGCAACGGGGGGGAGACATGGTCAGACGGCGTAGATCGGCTTGCGGCCTTTGACGTCGCCTGGAGTGCCGGTCTCGGCCGTGAGCTGGAAGAAGGGCGACGCCCCGCTGGCCGCGGCCAGCTGCGAGGCGATGGACAGCAGCTCGGGCGCCAGCGCTTCCATGCGCTCGACGGTGAAACGCACCGTGGGGCCGGCGACGGTGATCACCCCCATGGCTGGCTGGCCGGCGAACCGCACCGGCGCCGACATCGCGGACAGGCCCAGGCTGTAGGTGTCCACCGTCAGGCTGTAGCCGCGTTCGCGCGTGGTGTGCACGGCGTCCAGCACGGCCTGCAGCGAGGTCGGGGCGGCCGGGCCAAACTGCTCGGGCAGGCCCAGGCCCTGTTTCGCCACCAGGGCCATGCCGGCGTTGTCGTCCAGTGTGGACAGCCAAGCCCAGCCCGACGACGAGCACGACAGGCGAGCATCGCTGCCCATGTCGGGGTCGTAGCGCAGGCCCTGGCGGGCGCCTTGTGCGCGGGCGACCCAGGTGAGGCGTTCACCGTCCACCACCGAGAGGCGCACCAGCTCGCCGGACAGCTCGGCCAGGCGGTTGAGCAGGGGCTGCGCGATGTCCACGATGCCGCTGTTGCTGAGGTATGAGAGGCCCATGCTCACCAGCTTGGTGGTCAGCAGGTAGTCACCATGGCCGCGCGCCTGGCGCACATAACCCAGCCGCACCAGATCGGCGAGCAGGCGGTGCACGGCGCTGCGCGGGATGTTGAGCTGGTCCGCCACGGCAGCGAGTTCCATGCCTTCGCCGTGTTGTGACAGCAGTTCGAGGATGCCGAGGGTTCGTTCGAGGACGCCGTTCATGGGGTGGGTTCCGTGTGTTCTGAGGGGAGGCTCAAACGGTGCAGGAGACCGGTGCGCCGGCGGTTGCCGCTTCCAGCACGGCCAGCGTGGCCTGCAGGGTGCGCAGCCCGTCGAGCGCGCTGCACAGCGGGGCTTCTTCGCCGCGGATCACGGCCGCGAAGTGCAGCAGCTGGGCGGTGTAGGGGTTGGCCCTGAGCGCCACGGTCTGCTCGCGCGTGATCTCGGCGTGCCAGCTGCGCTCGCCGCGGTAGTGCCAGAGCGAGAGGTCGGGCAGCGAGAGCGAGCCGTGCGTGCCGGCGATGAAGTGCGAAGGCACATCCTGGCGCGGGTACTGGTCCTGCTCGCCGGCGCTGAAGTCCCAGCCCCAGGGCGCCGTGGCGGTGTCCGACAGCACCAGCGTGCCCAGCGCGCCGTTCTCGAAACGCAGCAGGGCGGCGGCGGTGTCTTCCACCGCAAAGCCGCGCACCGCGTTGCTGCTGATGGCCTGCACCTGCGTGATCTCGCCGCAGAGAAAACGCAGCTGGTCGATCTCGTGGATCAGGTTGATCAGCACCGGGCCACCACCCGGCTGGCGGCGCCAGGCGGCGTCGAAGTAGGCCTCGGGCTTGAAGAAGGTGGCCATCACGTTGGCGCTCACGATGCGGCCGAGCCGCCCGCTGGCCACGATCTCGCGCGCCCGGCGGTTGATCGGGTTGTGGCGGCGGTGGTGGCCCACCAGCACCGGCACACCGCCGCGCGCCTGCGCGTCCACCAGCGCCTGCGCCTCGGCCACCGTGTCGGCCACGGGCTTTTCCACCAGGGCGGCGACACCGCGCGCCAGGCAGTCCAGCGCCATGGGCACGTGGGCCGGGTTGGGCGTGGCGACGATGGCGCCCTGCGGCTGGAACCGCTCCAGCGCGCTCAGGTGGTCGGGCGCCCAGGGCGCACCGAGGGATTCGGCCAGCGCGCGCCCGGCGTCCGACGGGTCGGCGATGCCGGCCAGCGCCAGGCCCGGCGTGCTGCGGATGCGCTGAATGTGCGTGCGGCCGATGGCGCCGGCACCCACCACCAGCAGGTGTACGGGTGCTCGATCGGTCGGAGCTGGGGCGGGCATGGCTTTGTCTCGTGAGGTGTTGTGTGGGCCGTTGAGGCGCCTGTTGAGGCAAAGTCTATCCAAAAAAAGAATGTTATTCAATACTTGAACACAATTCCACTTTTGCATATGATCCAGATCAACCATCCGATCCACCGCAGATCCGAGCGAGACACATGACACAAGCTTTGAGCGGCGCCACGCGCCTGCACTTCATCGTCGGCGACCCGATTGCCCAGGTGAAATCCCCCGCCGGCGTGACGCAGGCCTTTGCCGACCATGGCCGCGATGCGGTGTGCGTGCCGGCCCACGTCTCGCCCGCCCACCTGGCCGACTGGGTGCGCGGCGCCTCGCTGGCGCAGAACGTGGACGGCATCATCGTCACCGTCCCGCACAAGTTCGCGTGCACCGAGCTCTGCGCCACCACTTCCGAGCGCGCCGCCTTTCTGCACACCGTGAACACCATGCGCCGCAACGCCGACGGCAGCTGGCACGGCGACATGTTCGACGGCCTGGGCTTCGTGACCGCGATGCAGGACAACGGCTGCCAGCCCGCAGGCAAGAAAGCGCTGCTGGTGGGCGCGGGCGGCGCCGGTTCGGCGATTGCCCACGCGCTGGTGATGGCCGGTGTGAGCGAACTCGCCATCTTTGACCCGGACGACCAGCGCCGCACGGGCCTGGTGAACCGCCTGGCCAGCTTGAACCAAGGCACGGTGGGCCACGGCAGCGCCGACCCGACGGGCTTTCACATCGTGATCAACGCCACGCCGGTGGGCATGAAAGAGAGCGACCCCTATCCGCTGCAGGTGGAGAAGCTCGACGCCGCCATGTTCTGCGGCTGCGTGATCACCGCGCCGGCCATCACGCCCTTCATCGCGGCGGCGCGGTCCAGAGGCTGCGCCACGATGACCGGTGCCCACATGTTTGCGCGGGTCCGTGACCTCATGGTTGCCTTTCTGCTGGGCCAATGACATGCAAGTCCTGACCTCGCAGAACCAAATTCCCTCCGACGCGTCGTTCGACCTGGTCGTGATCGGTGCCGGCGGGGCCGGCATGGCGGCCGCGCTGTTCGCGGCCCTTGAAGGCCAGCGGGTGCTGCTGGTCGAACGCACCGAACACGTGGGCGGCACGACGGCCTGGTCGGCCGGCACCACCTGGGTGCCGGGCACGCACCACGCCGCGAAGGTGAACCCCACCGACACGCTGGCCGACGCCGCGGACTACCTCACCAACGCCATCGGCGAACGCACCCCGTCTGCGCTGCGCCAGGCCTTTCTGGACCACGGCGCTGCGGCCATCCGCCTGCTGGAAGACCGCAGCGAAGTGAAGTTTCGGCCCTACCCGAAGCACCCGGACTACATCTCCGAACTCGGTGGCTCCACGCTGAACGGCCGCGCGCTGGAGCCGCTGCCGTTTGACGGCCGGCTGCTGGGGGATTTGTTCAAGCTGCTGCGCCCGCCGATCCCCGAATTCACCGTGCTCGGCGGCATGATGGTCGACCGCACCGACATCAACCACCTGCTCGCGCTCACCAAGTCGTTCGCGTCTTTCAAGCACGCGCTGAAGATCATCTTGCGCCACGGCATGGACCGCCTCAGCCACCCGCGCGGCACGCGCCTGGTGATGGGCAACGCGCTGGTGGCGCGGCTGCTGCATTCGTTGTCGGCACACGCCGACGTGACGCTCTTGCTCAACACCTCGGTGGACCGCTTCGAGCGCGATGCCGATGGTGTGAGCGGCGTGGTGCTGCAGGGGCAGGGTGGTTCGCGCACCGTGGCCGCCTCGGGCGGCGTGGTGCTGGCCAGCGGTGGCTTCAACCGCCACCCCGAACTCCGCGCCGCGATGCTGCCTGGCGCCGACATCGCCTGGTGCCCGGCCGCGCCCGGCCACACCGGCGAGGCGCACGCGCTGGCCCAGGGCGCGGGTGCGGTCTACGGCCAGGGCGCTTTGAGCAACGCCTTCTGGGCACCGGTGTCGCTGCGAAAGCGCGCCGATGGCAGCACCGCCGTGTTCCCGCACTTCGTGATGGACCGCGCCAAGCCCGGCATGTTGACCGTGAACCAGGCCGGCGAACGCTTCGTCAACGAAAGCACCTCGTACCATCTGTTCGGCATGGCCATGCAGGCTGTCCACAACGGTTCACGCAGCGTGCCGGCCTACCTGGTGTGCGACGCGACCGCGCTGCAGAAGTACGGCATCGGCATGGTCCGCCCTGGCGCGAGCGCGAAGGACATGGCGCCCTTCCTCGCCGACGGCTACCTCACGCAAGCTCAGACGCTGGACGAACTGGCGGGCAAGCTCGGCATCCACGCCGCTGGCCTGAAAGCCAGCGTGCAGAAGATCAACGCCTGCGCACAGACCGGCGTGGACCCGGACTTCCAGCGCGGTGTCACGGCCTACCAGCAGAACATCGGCGACGCGGCCGCGGGCGGCAAGAACCCCAACCTCGGTCCGCTGGACACCGCGCCGTTCTACGCGGTGAAGCTCTACCCCGGCGACATCGGCGCGGCCACCGGTTTCGCCACCGATACCAGCGCCTGCGTGCTCGATGCGAGCGGCCAGCCCATCCCCGGCCTGTACGCCGTGGGCAACGACATGCACTCCATCATGGGCGGCGTTTACACCGCGCCCGGCATCACCATCGGCCCCGGCATCGTGTTCGCTTGCCTGGCGGCGCGCCACGCGGCGGCACACGCTCAGGGGAAACCCGGGTTCTGATCGATGATCGAACATGGGTGTTCATTTATCGCTCATCAAAGGGTGAGCAAGCATGGACCGTCCAGCGGGGCGGTCCTACATTCGAGGCCTTCATCTCAAGGGCGCTGCGCCAGCGCAGTGCCTGAGGAGGGGGCTCTCACTCCGTGTGTGAAACCCATGAGTCCGGGTCCCAGGGCTTGATTTTTTTCCAATAGAAGGAGACATGCAGATGCAATCCACCAAACGTCAATGGCTCGGCGCAGCCGTCGCTGCCCTCACCGCCGTCACCTTCGCCGGCCATGCGTCGGCCCAGAACTACCCCGAGCGCGACGTCACCGCCGTGATCCAGTGGGGCGCTGGCGGCGGCACCGACGTGGCCATGCGGGGCTACGCGCCGTACGCCGAAGAAGCCCTGGGCAAGAAAATCATCCTGCAGAACAAGCCGGGCGCGGCCGGCGTGATCGGCGCCAACTTCGTGCTGCAGCAGCCGTCAGATGGGTACACCATCCTCATGGGCGCCGAGCCGCAAGCCCTGTACCGCGTCATGGGCGTGGCCGAGTTCGACTACAGCGAGTTCACCCCCATCAACATCGCCGCCGTGGCCAACACCATCCTGCTGGTGACCAAGCCCGACGCGCCGTGGAACAACATGCAGGACCTGTTGAGCTTTGTGCAGGCCAACCCCAAGAAGGTCAAGCAGTACCTGGCCGGCCAGGGCACCGTGCCCTTCACCATGAACGCCATGATGAGCACGCTGACGAAATTCGAGACCATCAATGTGCCGTTTGACGGCGACGGCCCGGCCATCGCCGCGCTGCAGGGTGGCCACGTGGACATCGGCTTCATTGCTTCGGGTGCGGCCATCGAACACGTCAAGGCCGGCCGTCTCAAGGCCCTGGCCGTGGTGGACAGCAAACCTTATCAAGGCATCGCTCCGGTCACCGACGCTCCATCGCTCAAGGGCATCACCAAATACCTGCCCTGGGGCTCGTGGTACGGCGTGTTCGTGAAGAAGGACACGCCCGAGCCGGTCAAAGCCAAGCTGGTGGCCGCCTTCAAGAAGGCAGGTGACAACCCGCAGTACCGCAAGCTGATGGAAGGCCGCGGCACCACCATGCTGAACATCAGCGGCGCCGAAGCCGAAGCCTTCATCAAGAAGTTCCAGTCCACCACAGCGTGGCTGTACCAGGGCGCTGGTGCGGCCAAGAAGAACCCGGCCGATCTGGGCATCGCCAAGCCCTGATCCCGCGGGCTGACGAAGACGGTCTGTGGCAGTCCTTTCGCCCAGACCGTTTTTTTCACCCTTAGATCCCCACAACGAGGAGAACACCATGCACACCAGCCATTCGCGGCTGCCCGGTGAGCTGACCTTCATGGCCTTGATCGTGCTTTTCAGCGCGTTCATGCTGTGGGCGTCGTTCCAAATTTCCCGCTTCGACTCGCTGTCGTCGCCCGGCTTCTTCCCCATGCTGTGCGCGGCAACCATGCTGGTGACCGGGCTGTTGAGCCTGGTGAAAGCCGCTCGCGCCAAGCTGGCGCTGGAGCCCAACCAGTCGGTTTTCCAGCAGTTCGTGCAGAAGCTGGCGCCGCTCACGCTGGTGCTGTTCACCGTGCTGATCGTGGTCTACATGCTGCTGCTGGAGGTGCTGGGCTTCATCGTCGCGTCCTACCTGTTCCTGCTGCTGTCCATGCAGGTGCTGGGCAGCAAGCGACTGGGTCTCAATCTGGCTGTCAGCGCCGTGGTGCTGGCGGCCATCTTCATCGTTTTCCAGACGGCCTTCTCCGTGGTGTTGCCTTCCGGCAGCCTGGTGGGACCGTACCTACCGGAGTTCCTGAAATGATGGAAGCCATCGGTTATTTCTTCATGTCCTGGTTGGACGTGAAGATGCTGCTGCTCACCGCGATGGGCACCTTCGCCGGCATCTACATCGGCGCCATCCCCGGCCTGTCGGTGACGATGGCGGTCTCCATCCTGATCTCGTTCACCTTCAAGTGGGACGTGAACCACGCGCTGGCGCTGATCTCAGGCATCTACCTCGGTGGTGTGTATGGCGGCTCGCGCAGCGCCATCCTGCTCAACATCCCGGGCGCGCCCGCGGCCATTGCGACGGGTCTGGACGGTTATCCGCTGGCCAAGCGTGGCGAGGCAGGTCAGGCCATTGGTCTGACCACGGTGGTCTCGGTGTACGGTGGTTTCATCGGCATCCTGGCGCTGGCCGTGGCGGCGCCACTGGTGTCGGACCTGGCGTTGATGTTCGGGCCGCGCGACTACATGCTGCTGGCGATCTGGGGCCTGCTGCTGGTGGGCAGTCTCTCGGGTGAATCGCTCTCCAAGGGTATTTTCTCGGGCGCGCTGGGTGCGCTGATCGCCTGCGTGGGGCTGGACCCGATGACGGGCGAGAACCGGCTGACGTTCGGCAGCATGCAACTGTCTGCCGGCATCGCCTATGTGGCCGCCATGATCGGTTTCTTCGGTGTGGCCGAGGTGATCGCGCAGATCCACGAACTCAAGCTCAAGGCGATCAAGCAGAACGTGAGCAAGATCATTCCGTCGTGGGCGCTGGTGCGCAAATACCTGCCGCTGGCCACCCGCACCTCCACCATCGGTGTGGTGGTGGGTGCGCTGCCGGGCGCTGGTGGCGACATCGCCGCGCTGATGGCCTACGACCACGCCAAGCGCACGGTGAAGAACCCGTCGCGCCCGTTCGGCGAAGGCGCCTACGAAGGCCTGGTGGCGCCCGAGTCGGCCAACAACGCGGCGGTGGGTGGCGCCTACGTGCCCATGCTCACGCTGGGCATCCCGGGTGACGCGGTCACCGCTGTGATCATCGGCGCGCTCTACATCCACGGTCTGAAGCCAGGGCCGATGCTGATGATCGAGACCCCACACCTGTTCTGGTTCATCGTTGGCTCGCTCACGCTGGCCAACATCTTCCTGCTGGTGTTCGGCCTCACCGGCATCAAGATCTTTGCCAAGATCGTCGAAACACCCAAGCCGGTGCTGCTGCCGCTGATCCTGGTGTTGTCTGCGGTGGGCGCCTACGCCATCAACAACAACCCGGTGGACGTGTACTGGATGCTGGGCTTCGGTGTGCTGGGCTACTTCCTCAAGATGTACGGATTTCAGGTCGGACCGGTCATCCTGGGCATGATTCTGGGCCCCATCATGGACCGCAGCTACCGTCAGGCCATGATCTCCAGTGGCGAGGACCTGGGTGTGTTCGTCACCGAGTTCTTCACCACCCCGCTGTCGGCGATCCTGCTGGCCTGCGTGGTGTTCACGGTGGTGAGCCAGGCCGACTGGTGGAAGCGCCTGATCGGGAGGAAGTAGCTCCGCCCTGCGCCGCTGCGCGGCTTCCCCTCAGGTGGACCACGCCTTTGGCCCGGCGAAGCCGGTTTCGTGGCGTGAGCTGGCCGGTGACACGTGCTTCGGATGCGACACCTCGGGACCTTCGGGTACCGAGGTGTTTTCTTTTATGTGTTCGTTGGGTTGGCCAGTTGAGCCAGCGCCTGCGCGCGGAACTCGCGCGGGCTCAGTCCCGAGTGGCGCTTGAAGAAGCGACTGAAGTAGGCGTCGTCTTCAAACCCGAGCTCACCCGCCAGCTGTTTGATGCTGCTGCTGGTGTAGACCAGCTCACGCTGCGCCTCGTGCAGCAGCCGCGCGTTGATCACGTCCAGGCTCGACATGCCCAGCACCTCGCGGCAGATGCGCGAGAGCTGCCCCGCGGTGAGGCCCATGGCCTCGGCGTAGTGCTGCACCGGAAAGTGTTCGCGGAAATGCTGGTCGAGCAGGGTCTTGAACCGCTCGATCTGCCCGTTCTTGCGCGAGCCCGCCGCCGGCTCGGCGCGCATGCCCGCGTCGGGCGCCCCGACGATGCGGGCCACCTGCACCAGCAGCGCGGTCAGCAGCGACATGCCCGCGGCCGTCTGCCCGCTGGCGTGGATGCGCGACTCGCGTTCCAGCGCCAGGAACAGCGGCATCAGCGAATCGACGTGGCGGCTGTCTTCGGGCAGCGTCATCACGCGCGGCGTGCGGATCACCGCCAGCAGCTCTGGCATCAGCAGCGTGGCCATCGACTCCAGCACCTTCTGCGTGGCGGTGACCACCGGGCCGTCCACCTGTGGCGAGAAGCTGAAGCCGTGCGCCGTGCCGGCGGGGATCACGATGAAGCAGGGCGCCTCGGCGCGGATGCGGGCGTTGTTGACAGTGACCTCGGCGAAGCCCGCGCTCAGGTACAGCAGCTGCACGAAGGCGTCGTGCCGGTGCACCTGGATCTCCCATTGATACGGTTTCGAGCGCTGGGGGATCCATTCAAAGTTGAATGAATTCGACCAGTCGGGCGAGGCCTGGTCGCCGTAGAGATCGTAGTTCGGTATCGTTTTGGCCATCGGCCGTGTCTCCCGGTTTGTGCACGAATTGTCCTGTTGATGGCTGGAATCGTCAAAACACATTCCCGCGCCGCGCAGAACAATCCTTCACCACCCCATAAGACAGGAGACAACATGACCAACCACTCACCCCACTGGCTGGGCCTGGAAGGCCGCGTTTGCGCCGTGACCGGCGCGGCCAGCGGCATCGGCGCCTCGGTGGCGCGCCAGCTGGCCGCAGCCGGTGCGCTCGTGGCCCTGCTCGACCGCGACCTCGCTGGCGCCGAGAAGCTGGCGGCTCAACTCGCTGCAGAATTTGCAGAAAAAGGCGTGCGCACCCTGGCCGTGGGCTGCGACATCGCCAGCGAAGCGCAGACGCTCGCCGCCGCCGAGAAAGTGCAGGCCGAACTGGGCGACTGCGCCGCGCTCATCAACAACGCCGGGATGTTGCGCCCGGGCAGCCTGGACAGCGTCAGCCTCGACGACTGGAACGCTGTGCTCAGCGTCAACCTCACCGGCTACCTGCTGTGCTCGCGCGCCTTCAAGCCGCAACTGGAGCGCACGCGCGGCGCGCTGGTGCACGTCGCCTCCATCTCGGCCAATTTCCCGCAGAGCCACAGCGGCGCTTACAGCGCGGGCAAGGCCGGCGTGTTGCTGATGTCGCGCCAGATGGCGGCCGAGTGGGGCTCGCTGGGCATCCGCAGCAACGCCATCTGCCCCGGGATGATCCGCACCGCGCTGTCGGCGAAGTTCTACGAAGAGCCGGGCTTTGAAGCCAGGCGTGCGTTGGTCACGGCCAGTCGCCGCATCGGCGAGCCGCAGGACATCGCCGACGTGGCGCTGTTTCTCGCCAGCCCTCGCGCGGGCTACATGAACGGCGCCGAACTCGCGGTGGATGGCGGCATGTCGTCCATGCTGATGGACATGGTTCCGCGCCCTGGATTTAACCAATGACCCCCACGCTTGTCACTGCGTGTACTGCGCTGCCCCCCAAGGGGGCGCGGCCTTGCTTGGGGCGGCCCGGCGCGGCGGCCCACAACTTCTTGAGGAGACCTCTGTGAACAAGACTGAATTTGATGTGATCGTGGTGGGCTCCGGCGCCGCCGGCCTGGCCACCGCCATCACCGCGAAGAAGCGCGGGCTGGACGTGGTGGTCATCGAGAAAGAACCCGTCTTCGGCGGCACCACCGCGCTCTCGGGCGGCGTGCTCTGGATTCCGCTCGGGCCCCACGGCCGGCAGCAGAACCCGGCCGACACGCGCGAGGCCGTGCGTCGCTACATGATGGAAGAGACCGGTTCGTTCTTTGACGAAACCGCGGTCGAAGCCTTCATCGACAACGGCCCGAAGATGGTTCAGTTCTTCGAGCGCGAGACGGCCATGCAGTTCGTGCCCACGCTTTACCCGGACTACCACCCCGACGTGGCGGGTGGCGTGGACATCGGCCGCTCCATCCTCGCCAAACCGTTCGACATCCGCGAGCTCGGCGCCGACATGGCGCGCCTGAAACCGCCGCTGAAGACCATCACCTTCATCGGCATGATGTTCAACTCGTCGAACGCCGACCTCAAGCATTTCTTCCAGGTCACGAAGTCGCTCACCTCGTTCCTCTACGTGGCCAAACGCCTGGCCACGCACCTCAAGGAACTCGCGCTCTACCGCCGCGGCATCGCGGTCACCAGCGGCAACGCGCTGGCGGCGCGGCTGGCCAAGTCGGCGCTGGACCTGGGCATTCCCATCCTCACCAGCACCCCTGCGCAGGGCATTGAGATGGACGGGGAACGCGCCGTGGGCGTGCGCACCGCGCAGGGCATCCTGCGCGCGCGCCACGGCGTGGTGCTGGCCTGTGGGGGTTTCCCGCACGACGTCAAGCGCCTGGCCCAGGCCTACCCGCACGTGAAGCGCGGCCACCAGCACCTCTCGCCCACACCGGTCAGCAACACCGGCGACGGTGTGAACATGGCCGAGCAGCTCGGCGCCGTGGTGGACATCCGCTTCAAGGACGCGGCGGCGTGGATGCCGGTCTCGCGGGTGGACTACGGCAACGGGGAGATCGGTGTCTTCCCGCACCTGCTGGACCGTTACAAGCCCGGCATCATCGGCGTGCTGGCCAACGGCAGGCGCTTCACCAACGAGTCCAACTCATACCACGACGTGGGCGCGGCCATGGTGCGCGCTTGCGAAGGCCAGAAAGAAACAGCGATGTGGCTGGTCTGTGACAAGGCCACGCTGGCCAAGTACGGCATCGGTTTCGTCAAGCCCGCGCCCATGCCCATTGGCAAGTTCCTGCGCAACGGCTACCTGGTCAAGGGCAACACGCTCGCCGAACTCGCGAAGAACTGCGGCATCGATCCGGCCGGCCTGGAGCAGACCGTGCGCGAATACAACGTCGGCGCGGTCAATGGCGAAGACCCGGCGTTTGGCCGCGGCCGCACCAGCTTCAACCGCTACCTGGCCGACCCGGCCCACCGGCCCAACCCCTGCGTGGCGCCGGTGCAGACCGGGCCGTTCTTCGCGGTCAAGCTCATCATGGGCGACCTCGGCACCTTCGACGGCATCCAGACCAGCGTGGTCGGCGAGGTGCTCAGGCGCGACGGCAGGCCAATAGCTGGCCTCTACGCCGTGGGCAACGACCGCGCCAGCATCATGGGCGGCAACTACCCCGGCGCCGGCATCACCCACGGGCCCAACATGACCTTTGGCTACGTCACCGGCAACCACCTTGCCGACCGCGCAGGAGCAGCCGCATGAACGCCGCCATCACGCCACTGCCCTGGCCGATCCACAGCGCGAGCAACCTGAGCAAGCCGCTCGTGGACCACCGCGTGTACACCATCGCGCTGCGCCGCATGCCCGAGTTTCTCGACGTGTTCAACCGCCTGGCCATGCCCATCCTGATGCAGACGCTCGGGCACCCGGTCGGCTTCTACACCAGCCTGGTCGGTCCGCAGAACCAGTTCATGCACCTGTGGGCCTACGACGACCTGACCGACTATGAACGTCGCAGCCGTGCGCGCGACGCGCACCCAGACTTCCCGGCCTACCTGCAGGCCTCGGCCCACCTGATCACTGCCCAGGAAACGCGTCTGATCCGGGCGGCCTCCATGCCCGGCTGGCTGCCCGTGGCCAGCGCTCACCTGCCGTGAAGGAGGGATCGACCGTTCAGATGGATCACCTGGATGAAACGCCCCGAAAAACCCCGGCCCGACGACCTGTTGCTTGACGTCAAGCTGCTGCGCTTCTTCGACGTGCTGTACAGCACCCGCCGGTTGGCGCGGGCTGCCGAACAGTTGGGACAGAGTGCCCCCACCGTCAGCATCTGGCTCACCCAGTTGCGGGAGGCGCTGAAGGATCCGCTGTTTGTCCGCACGGCCAGCGGGATGCTGCCCACGCCCAGGGCCGATGCGCTCCTGCCCACCGTGCAGGAGGCACTGCGCGCCCTGCGGGCGCTCAGTTCGGAACCCCGGCCTTTCGAGCCGGAACACGCAGATCGCGTGTTCCGGATCTGCATGACCGATGGCGGCATGCTCACGCTGCTGCCCCACGTGCTCATGCGCCTGCGAAAGCTGGCACCCCATGTGCAGGTGGAAGTGATCAAGCTCGGGTCGGACACTGCGCCGCTGCTCGAAAGCGGGGAGGCCGATCTGGCGATCGGCCTGGTGCCCGACCTCGACGCCGGGTTCTACCAGCAGGCACTGTTCGACCAGGTGTGGGTTTGCCTGGTCAATCCGGAACATCCTCGCGTGCGCAACCGGCTGAACACGGACGACTACTCCCTTGAGGGGCACATCGACATCGTGCACGGTACCGGCCATCGCATGCTGGCAGCCGCGCTCGAACGCGCGCGGGTTTCCCGCAAAGTCTTTGTGGAGTTGCCGGTGTACCTGGGGGTGCCGGCCATTGTCTCGTCGAGCGACCTGATCGCCACGATGCCGAGTCGGACCGGGCACACGCTGGCCCGCAGCTTTGGGCTGAATCTATTTGCATGTCCGGTGCCCGTGCCGCCCTTCACGGTCAAACAGTACTGGCACGAACGTTTCCACCACGACGCCGGTCATCGGTGGCTGCGCGGGCTGGTGCAGTCGCTGTTTCTCGAACACGTGGCAGAGCATCCGGACGCTGGCGCATGACTTAAAAAATCACAAACTTCGTGTTTGGCTCTACCGCCTATTGCAGTCGAAGTCCCGTTCCTAGAATGAAAACCAGACCATGCGTTTCACAACAATCATTCGAGGAGCAACATGCGGGTACTGGTGACTGGAGGCAGTGGCTTCCTGGGGGCCTGGGTGATCAAACACCTGGTCGAGGCCGGGCATGAACCCCTGGTTTTCGACGTGGTCGGGGACCGCAGCAAGGTGGCGGAAATCGCCGGACAGCGGGTCGCCCGTGACCTGGTCTGGGTGGTGGGCGACATCCGTCGGCTCTCTGACGTGGAGATCGCCGCGCAGGACTGCGATGCGATCGTGCACCTGGCGGGAGTGCTCACACCCACGTGCCAGCAGTCGCCAGTGCTCGGCGCAGAGATCAACCTGCTGGGCACGCTCAATGTGTTCGAGGTGGCTCGCAAACAGGGTATCGGCTCCATCGCCTATGCCAGCACCGCGGGCGTGTTTGGTCCTCACGACAACCGGCAGCCCTTGCCCGAGACGCACTATGGCGCTTTCAAGCTGGCGTGCGAAGGCTCGGCGCGGGCCTACTGGCACGACGCGGGCATTGCCAGCGTGGGGTTCCGGCCCTTCGTGGTCTACGGACCGGGGCGCGACAGCGGCCTGAGTGCCGGACCCAGCCTGGCCTGCCGCGCTGCGGCCTTGGGCGAGGCCTACGTGCTGCCTTTCAGCGGGCGCTGCGGGCTGGTCTATGTGGCCGACGCGGCGGCACTGTTTGCCTGCGCGGCGCTGCAGCGGCACGAGGGCGCCCGGGTGTTCAACCTGATCGGTGAGGAGGCTTCGGTTGAAGATGTCATCGCCGGCATCCGCACCATCGTGCCGGATGCACGCCTGTCGAGCACGGGTCCTGCGTTGCCGATCTCGGTGGGTCAGGACGAGGCCGATCTCGACCTGTGCTTTCCCGGCATGGCCCGCACCTCTTTGGCCGATGGCCTGAGAGAGACGGTGCGTTTCTATCAGCGGCAGCCGTTCCCGGCTGCGGACCGAGCCGGCTGCGGGCTTGCCGCATGAGGCAGGCGTCCATGAACGGCCGCGTGGCGGTGATCGCTGGCGCGGCGGGCGGCATTGGCCGTGCCATCGCCAGCCGACTGGCCCGGGAGGGCGTTCGACTGGCCCTGCTGGACCTCAATCCCGGGGCGCTGAAGGGGGTGGCCGATGGATTGCCCGGCAGCCTGGCCATTGCAGCAGACCTGACGTCCGAGCGGGAGGTCCAAAGCGCGATCCGTCGCGCGGAAGAGGCACTCGGACGGATTGACGTGCTGGTCCACAGCGTCGGTGTGACCGGACCGTCTTTGCCCGTGCACGAGTATCCGGTCGATGTCTGGCTCCAGACGCTGGCCATCAACCTGCACAGTGCCTTCCTGTGCAGCCGCGCCGTGGTGGAGCCGATGCTGCGCTCGGGTTTCGGCCGCATCGTCAACATTGCCTCCATCGCCGGCAAGGAAGGCAACGCTCACCAGAGCGCCTATTCCGCCGCGAAAGCGGGCGTGATCGCGTTGACCAAGTCCATGGGCAAGGAGCTGGCGACCACCCCGATCCGTGTCAACGCGATTGCTCCGGCGGTGATCCAGACGCCGCTGATTGAACAGATGTCGCCTGAACTGCTGGCCACGGTGCTGGCCAAGATTCCCATGGGTCGCCCGGGCCTGCCGCAGGAGGTCGCGAATCTCGTGGCCTGGCTCAGCTCGGACGAGTGCTCCTTTTCGACAGGGTTCACCTACGACCTGTCCGGGGGCCGGGCCACGTATTGAGTGCCCTTGCGGCACGAAGGCATTTGTCCATCCAGCAGCCGCTGCGGATGGTCAATCGATGGCTCCATGGCGAGCCGATTTTTTCCACCAAGAGGAGACAGACATGAAGATCACCACCCCATTGTTGGGCCATTCCCCGCGGGACAGCCGCCGCACTTTCCTTCAGACCAGTGCCGGCGCCGCCGTGGCCGCCGGCATGTCCGCCGGGCTGTTGTCGCCCGCACTGGCCCAGGCCAAGCCCGTCATCCTCAAGGCGGTGATCCAGCACCGCAACGGCGAGTCGTACAAGAAGTGGCTGTGGCTCCAGGAGCAGGTCAAGACCCGTACCCAGGGCCGCGTGGAGATCGAGACCACCACCATCGGCGAACTGGGGCTGGGCGGAACCGAGATGCTGCGCGTGCTCAAGTCGGGCGTGATCGACATGGCAGAGATCCTGCCGGGCTACGTGGCCGGCGACTTCCCGCTGATCGAGGCCTGCGACCTGCCAGGCATCTCCACCGGCTTCGCGCAGTCGCGCAAGCTCTATGACGCCTGGACCGAGAACGTGGTGGGCAAGAACGAGTCCGTCATGGGGGGCAAGATCATGGGCTCGTTCTGCTGGTCCACGATGTTCATGTACACCAAGTTCCCGCTGGCCAGGCTGGATGACTTCAAGGGCAAGAAGATCCGCGTGTTCGCCCCTGCGCAGGCGCGCTTCCTGACCGCGCTGGGCGGCGAGCCGGTGAGCATGACCACCGCCGACGTCTACCCCTCGCTGCAGCGTGGCGTGATCGACGGCGCCATCACGGGCACGGAGCACGTCAAGGCCAGCAGCCTGTGGGAGGTCACCAAGTACATGACCAACGTGAACATTCCGCCCATGGGTTCGTACGTGGTCATTGGCACCCGGGGCCTGGCCAAGGTGCCGGCCGAGCTGCGCGGCATCTTCACCGGCATGTACAAGGAGTTGAGCGACCTGGGCTGGAAGCTGGGCAGCGACAACGACCAGCTCGGCTTTGCCTATGCGCTGGAAAAGGGCATGGTCCTCACCAAGGAGACCAAGCCCGAGTTCGTGCCGCAGCTCACCAAGATCTCCGCCGAGGACATCGTTCCCTGGTGGGCTGGCCGCGCCGGTGCGCGCGCCAAGCCGCTGTTCAACGAGTTCCTCTCGCCCATCGTCGGCTACAAGCTGAGCTGACCGGGTCGGCCCGGCGAAGACCGGGCGTCTGAAGGGGGCGGCTCTGTGAAGGGCCGCCGCCCTCTGGCCATTTCAACACCAAGAGGTTGTCCGTGCACATCTTCCACACCACGCTCATACAGCTGGCCAAGGCCATGGCCTGGATCAGTGGCCTGCTGTTTCTCCTGCTGGCCTTCTACATGACGGGGGATGCCGTCAGCCGCACCCTGGGCGGACCTTTCACCGGTGTGTCCGACCAGATCGCCTCCTACTGCCTTTCGCTGGGTGCCACCTGGGCTCTGGCGCACGGTGTCGTGGCCGGCACTCACGTGCGCTCGGACGTGCTGCTGCCGCTGGTGCCCGCGCCGCTCAAGCGCTGGTTTGGCGTGCTGGCCCTGGCCGGGCTGACCGTGTTCGCCTGGATGCTGGCCTATTCGTCCTATCTGCTGACGATGGAGTCTCACGACATGGGCTCGACCGTGCCGCAGTCCATCATCGACATGCAGCTCTACATCCCGCAGGCGGTGTCGACCTTCGGCTTCATCGTTTTCGCCATCACCGCGTTGGTGTCCACCCTGGTGGCCGCAGGCAACCCCGAGCCCATCGCCGAAGAAGGAGGTATCTGACATGGCCGCCATCGTCATCACCACATTGTTTGCGCTGATCGGCTGTTTCCTGCTGAGCTTTCACATCGCCAGTTCGCTGGGGCTGACCGCCGCCGTTGCGGGCGCACTGCACATCGGCGAGATCTGGGGGTTCTTCGGCCAGATACCGTGGAACAACATCAGCAACAGCGGCATGATCGTCGTGCCCCTGTTCATCCTGATGGGCGAGCTGCTGCTGCGCAGCGGCGTGACCGAAGAGCTCTACGGGATCCTGAGCAAGTGGATGGGGCGCGTGCCCGGTGGCCTGTTGCACACCAACGTGCTGGCCAGCGGGCTCTTTGCCTCGATCTGCGGCTCCAGCGTCGCGACCACCTCCACCATCGGCGCGGTCGCGCTGCCGGAGATGCGCCGTCACGGCTACGACGAGAAGCTCGCCATGGGCTCGATCACGGCCGGCGGCACCCTGGGCATCCTGATTCCACCGAGCGTCATCATGATCATCTACGCCATCATGGCGGAGGTGTCGATTGCCCAGCTCTACATGGCCGGCATCGTGCCCGGGCTGCTGATGATGGCGGCGTTCATGCTGGTCATCCTGCTGGCGGCGCTCATCTCGCCCAAGCGCGCACCCAAGCTGTCCACGCTCTACAGCTGGTCCGAGCGGATACGCGGCCTGACGGCGGTGCTGCCGGTGCTGTTCCTGCTGGGCATGGTGATGGGCACCATCTATGCGGGTGTGGCCACACCCACCGAGGCCGCGGGCTTCGGTTCGGTCGGAGCCTTCCTGCTGGCCCTGCTCAAAGGCCGGGTCAACCGGCGCATGCTCAGCGAGACCTTCCTGGCCACGGCGTCGACCACGAGCATGGTGTTGCTGGTGGTGGTCAGCGCCTTCCTGCTGCAGTTCGTGCTGTCGCTCGGCGGTGTGCCGGCGGCGATCTCCAACTGGATCGCCGGGCTGGGGCTGAGCCAGATCGAGCTGATCCTGATCATCGCGCTGATCTACATCGCGTTGGGCATGTTCATGGAGAGCATGGCGATGATCGTCTGCACCCTGCCGATCCTGTTGCCCATCCTGCACGCGGCCCAGGTGGACCTGGTGTGGTTCGGGGTACTGGCGGTGATTCTGGTGGAGTTGTCGCTCATCACGCCGCCCGTGGGCATGAACCTGTTCGTGATGCATGGCCTGCGCGCCCGCATGGACGGACCACGTGCCGGGCCACTGACGGAGATTTTTGCCAGCAGCGTGCCATTTGTGGTGGCCATGCTGGCGGTGCTGGGCCTGATCATCGCCTACCCGCAGATCGCCACCGGCATCTTGGCGAACATGAAGCAATGATCCGCAGACACCGGTCGTCCGGCCGGTGCGGAACCCCTCAACCTGTTTTCGAGGCATCACCCTCATGACGCTCCCTTTCAAAGAACAATTCGCCGTGGTCACGGGCGCCGGCAGCGGCATCGGCAAGGAAACCGTGCGTGTTCTGGCCGAACGCGGTGCCAGGGGCATCGTGCTGGCGGACCTGAACCTGGACAGCGCCAGCCATGTGGCCAGCGACATCGCAGCGACCACGGGATGCGTGTGCGTGCCCTGCCAGCTCGACGTGGCACAGCCGGCTTCGATCGAAGCGATGTTCAGGTTCGCCATCGAACGCTTCGGGTCGCTCGATGTGCTGGTCAATGGCGCCGGCATCTGCACCTATCTCCCGGTGGAGGAACTGGATGCCCAGAAGTGGGAGCGCGTCATGGACATCAATCTGAGAGGGTCTTACCTCTGCGCCCGTGAGGCCATCCGGCTCATGAAGCCGCGACGCCGCGGCAAGATCGTGAACATCGCCTCCGTGGCTGCGCGCATCGGCGGTGTTGCTTCCGGTGTGGACTACGTTGCCTCGAAGGGTGGGGTTCTCTCCATGACCTACGCACTGGCCAAGGCGTGCATTCCGTTCGGCATCAACGTCAACGGCGTGGCCCCCGGTGTCATCGACACGCCACTCATCACCGCGCACAGCTATCCCGAGGGCACCATCATCGGCCACCCCCGTGACGTCGCGAACGTGATCGCCTTTCTGGCCAGTGAGGACGCACGGCATGTGCAGGGATGCACGATCGATGTCAACGGTGGCCTCTACATGCACTGAAGCAGAGGGATGTCCACATGAGCCAGAACACCACCCCACCCATCCCGGATACCCCGCAGCATGTGCTCGTCACGGGCGCGACCGGCGGCATCGGCCTCGGCATCTGTCATGCACTTGCCGAACGTGCACGCCGGGAGGGCCAGCCCCTGCGCCTGACGGCAGCAAGTTCCCAGCCTGGCGATCGGCTGAACGCTCTGGTGGACGGTCTGCGACGGGCCGGCGTCGAGGCCCAGGGTGTCTTCGGCGACGTGACGGTCCCCGAACAATGCCACGCCCTGGTGGCGCAGGCCATCGCCGCAGGCGGCGACCTCACGGCGCTGGTCTGTGTGGCCGGAGCCTCCGGCCCGGGGCGCCTGGCCGACCTGCCGGTCGAGCAATGGGACCTCACGTTCCATCTCAACACGCGATCGGTCTGGTTGCTGGCGCGTGCCGCTCGCGAATCCCTGCTTCGCACGCGCGGCAGCATCACGGCGGTGGCGTCCATGTCGGGCCTTCATCCCCACCCTGGCTACGGTGCCTACTCGCCGGCCAAGGCCGCTCTGGTGATGCTGTGCCGCCAGCTGGCACAGGAATGGGGCCCCGAGGGCATCCGCACCAACAGCGTGTGCCCCGGAATGATCCGCACACCGCTCACGGAAGGCGTGTACCAGGACGAAGAAACCCTGCATCAGCGGGAGGCCCTGGTGCCGGTGGGGCGCATCGGTCGACCGGATGACATTGGGCAGGCCGTGGCCTATCTCTCCAGCGAAGCAGCCTCTTACGTCAACGGGATGAGCCTGGTGGTCGACGGCGGCGTGTCGGACCACATGCTGTCGATGATCCCCGGACGACCAGGCAAACGGCCGATTGGGCAGACCTGAGCACAGTCCGAGAAGATCCGCCGCAGGTTGTTGACTAGAGGAGGCCGCTGTCGCCTCGTGGAGCGGCGTTCAGGGTTTCGGGTTGTCGATCTCGGCCCGGCGCAGCGGGTTGAACCCCGTCACCAGCGCGGTCGCCAGCAGCACCAGCGCACCCCCGGCGAAGATGCCCGACGACACGGTTTCGCCGAGGAAGATGTGGCCCCAGGTCACGCCGAACACCGGGATCAGGAACGCCGGGCTGGTGGCCGCCACCGGCGACACGTGGCGGATGATGCGCAGGTTCAGCCAGTAGGCCAGGCCCGAGGTGAAGACGCCCATGATCAGCAGCGCGACCATGGCCGTGGGCGTGAAGTTCGCCTGTGGCAGCGTCCACAGCGCGCCGGGCAGCAGCAGCACCATGGCGGCCGCGCTGATGCCCGCGGCGATGGCCAGCGGCTGCATGTGGTTGGTGGCGCGCTTCATCAGCGGCGTCGAGGTGCCGTAGCAGGCCGCTGCCACGATGCAGGCCAGTGCCGCGGTGATGGTGGCCGCGTCCGGCTTCACCGGGCCCAGCTGCAGGATCAGGCCCACGCCCACGAAGCCCAGCGCGCATCCCAGCAGCTTGCGGGCGTTCAGGGTGTCCTGCCCGAACCAGGCCGACGCCAGCGCGCCGAACAGCACCACCGTGGTGTTGAGCAGGGCGCTGTAGCCCGCGGGCAGGCGCAGCGCGGCCCAGGCGTAGAGCAGGAACGGGGCGGCCAGCGAGAGCGTGCTCAGGCGCAGCAGCTCGCGCCAGTGGCGCCAGGGCCAGGGTTCCCGCAGCGCGGCCATCAACACCGCCAGTGTGACCGTGGCCAGCAGCACACGGCCAAAGGCCATGACCTGCGGCCCGAGCAACGGGCTCGCGATGCGCAGGAACAGGAAGGAGGCGCCCCACAGGGCAGACAGGCCCACGAGCTGGGCAAAGTGGCGTGTTTTCACACGACCATTGTGCGGGGCTTTGGGAGGCAGGTCTGTCCGGTAGGCGCAAGGGCTTCCCTCCGTTGGGGTGGGTGGGGGCCGGTCGGTGCCGCACCTCAGTAAAATCGCCCACCTCACCAGGCGGCCAACCGGCCCGCTGGCACATCGACCCCACCACTGGACACCCATGCGTTATTCCGTCTCTCACCACAAGCTCAACCAGATCCTCGCGGCCCACGGCCTCAAGAACGGCGACGCGGGCGGCATCGACAAGCTCTTTGGTGGCAACGACGGCTACTACTGGTTCGGCACCGTGCGCGACCTCTGCCCCCCCGGCAAGACCATCAGCTGGGACGACCAGTACAGCATGGTCAATGCCATCCAGGCGCACGAAAACGCCACCGCCGCCGAAGACGAGATGAAGCCGCAGGTGCCCAGCGCGGCCAACATCGCGGCGCTCTCCAAGGTGCTGGGCGACCCGCTCTGAGCCGGTTTCAGATCTGCACCCGCGTGCCCAGCTCCACCACCGCGTTGCCGGGCAATCTGAAGAACTCCACCACGCCACCGGCGTTCTGGCTCATGGTGGCGAACAGGCGCTCGCGCCAGTTCGCCATGCCGCCGCCGGGCGTGGGCACCACGGTTTCCCGGCTGAGGAAGTAGGTGGTTTCAAACAGCGGGATCGGCAGGCCCTGGGCCTGCGCGAGTTCCAGTGCCTTGGGCACGTCGGGCGTGTTCATGAAGCCGAAGTTCACCGTCACGCGCCAGAAGCCGTGGCCCAGCGGCGCGATGTCGAGCCGCTGCGCCATGGGCACCCAGGGCACGTCGCGGAACACCACGGTCAGGATCACGTTGCGCTCGTGCAGCACCTGGTTGTGCTTGAGGTTGTGCAGCAGCGCCTGCGGCACGGTGCTCGGGTCGGCCACGGCGTAGACGGCGGTGCGCTGCGCGCGGTTCACGCTGCGCGGGTCCAGCGTGTCGATGAAGTCCTGCAAGGCCAGGCCCTCGGCGCGGATGCTCTGCAACACCAGCGTGCGCCCGCGGGCCCAGGTGCTCATGGCGCCAAACAGCAGCAGGCCCAGCACCAGCGGGAACCAGCCACCGTCGAGAAACTTGATGGCGCAGCCGGCGACCAGCAGCGCGTCGATGGCCAGGAAGAAGGCCGTGGCGACCCAGGCCAGCGGCGCCGGCAGGCGCCAGCCATCGCGCACCACGAAGAAGGTGAGCACGGTGGTGATCATCATGGTCAGCGTGACGGCGATGCCGTAGGCACTGGCCAGCGCCGATGAGCTGCCGAAGAACAGCACCACCGCCACCACACCGGCCAGCAGCGCCCAGTTGACGGCGGGCATGTAGATCTGCCCGATCTCGCGGGCCGAGGTGTAGCGCACCGCCATGCGCGGCAAGAAGCCGAGCTGGATCGCCTGCTTGGTCATGGAGTAGGCCCCCGAGATCACGGCCTGCGACGCAATGATGGCCGCGAGTGTGGCCAGCAGCAGCGCGGGCAGCACCCAGGCGTCGGGGAACAGGCGGTAGAAGGGGTTCTGGATGGCGCTCGGGTCGCCCATCAGCAGCGCGCCCTGGCCCAGGTAGTTCAGCGCCAGGCCGGGCAGCACCAGGCCGGTCCAGGCCAGCTGGATCGGCTTGCGGCCGAAGTGGCCCATGTCGGCGTACAGCGCCTCGGCGCCGGTGAGCGCGAGCACGATGGCGCCCACGGCGGCGAACACGTGCCAGCCCCGGTCCATCAGAAAGCTCCAGGCGTGCAGCGGGTTGAGCGCGGCCAGGATGGCCGGCTGCTGCGCGATGTGCAGCGCCCCGACGGTGCCGAGCACCACGAACCACAACACGATGATGGGCCCGAAGAAGCGGCCCACCACCGCGGTGCCGAAGCGCTGCATGAAAAACAGGCCGACCAGGATGGCCAGCGTGATCGGCACCACATAGGGCTTGAGCGCGGGCGTCACCAGCTCCAGCCCCTCCATGGCGCCGAGCACGGAGATGGCGGGCGTGATCACGCTGTCGCCGTAGAACAGCGTGGCGCCGAACATGCCCAGCAGCAACAGCGCCTGGCGCAGCGCGGGGCGGTGGTGCACCGCCTTGGCCGCCAGCGCGGTGAGCGCGAGGCCGCCACCTTCGCCGTGGTTGTCGGCGCGCAGGATGAGGATCACGTACTTGAGCGTGACCACCAGCATCAGCGCCCAGAAGAGGGTGGACACGGCGCCGATCAGGTGCAAGGCGTCCAGTGGCACGCCGGTGTGGGGCGCGAAGATTTCCTTGATGGTGTAGAGCGGGCTGGTGCCGATGTCGCCGTACACCACGCCGAGCGCGGCCAGGGTGAGGGCGGCCGTGCCCTGGCGGGCGGGCGATGTTTCGCCTGGGGCGGTGGTGGCGTTGGGGGGTGAGGCGCTCTGCGCTGCGGGGGTCATGAAGGCTCCGGTGTTTCCAAGGCCCGCACGATGGCACCGCACGCATCAGGATCGCATAAGGACCGATCGGGTACAGCTCAATGGCACCCGGCGTGCAATGCCTGCTCCAGGGCACCCGTGGAGCGGGCTTCGCCCGGCCACAGGGTGCGTCCCCCCGGCGCAGGGGGGGCTTATTCGTGCTCCGCGATGCGGTAACCCACGCCCGGTTCCGTCAGCAGGTGTTGCGGCTCGGCGCTGTCCGCTTCCAGCTTGGCGCGCAGCTGGCCCATGTAGAGCCGCAGGTACTGCGTCTGCTCGGTGTGTTCGGCGCCCCACACGTCGGCGAGCAGCTGGCGGTGCGTGACCACCTGGCCGGTCTGGCGCACCAGCCGGGCCAGCAGCTTGAACTCGGTGGGCGTGAGGTGCACCTCCTGCCCGTCGCGGCGCACCTTCCGGGTGGTGAGGTCGATGTCCAGCGCGCCCTGGCGGTAGCTCAGCACCGCCGGCTGGCTGTGCCGGCCCCGGTGGCGCAGCGCCACGCGCATGCGCGCGAGCAGCTCCCCGATGCCAAAGGGTTTGACGAGGTAGTCGTCGGCGCCGCTGTCGAGCAGGCGGATCTTCTGGCCCTCGGCCTCGCGGGCCGAGATCACGATCACCGGCGTGCCGTGCTGGCCGCGCAGTTCGGCCAGAAAGTCTTCGCCGTCGCCGTCGGGCAGGCCCAGGTCGAGCAGCACCAGCTCGGGCGCGGTGTCTGGCCTGGTGTGCTGCAGCAGGGCGCGTGCGTCGGCCAGGCTGGCCGAGGTCTGCACCGCGTAGCCCTCCACCGAGAGCGCTTCCTTCAGCGTCGCGCGCAGCTCGCGGTCGTCTTCGATCAGCAGGACGCGCTGGCTCATGGCGCGCCTTCTTCGGGCGGTGTGGGCTGCAGCTCGCGCAAGGGCAGGGCGCATTCAAAGCAGCAGCCACCGTGCGCGCGGGTCTGCAGGCGCAGCTCGCCGCCGTGGGCCCGGGCGATGGCGCGGCACACCGCCAGGCCCACGCCGGCACCCTCGCGGCGGGTCTCCACCGAGGCGGCACGGCTGGCCTCGTCGCCGCGCTGGAACACCTCGAACACCCGCTCGCGCCACGCCGGCGCGATGCCCGGGCCGTGGTCGCACACGCTGAGCAGCGCCTCGCCGCCCTGGCGGCACACCTGCAGCTCCACCGGCGATTCGCTCGGGCTGTACTTGAGCGCGTTGTCCAGCAGGTTGTCCAGCAGCTGCGACACCAGCATCGGATCGCACCACAGCAGCGGCATCTCGGGCTCGATCCAGGCCTTCACCCGGGCGCCGTCGGGGCGGCGGCGCGCGCGGCGCAGCACCGCCCCCACGATCTCTTCGGCCGATTCCCAGTCGCACCGCAGCTGCACCGAGGGCGCGTCGAGCCGGGCCAGCTGCAGCGTGTTGTCGGTCAGGCGGCTCAGGCGCTCGGCTTCTTCCACGATGCCGGCGGCCAGGCGGCGGCGCTGGTCGGCGTCGAGTTTGTCGGCCTGGTCGTGCAGGGCCGAGGCCGCGCCCATGATGGTGGCCAGCGGCGTGCGGTGGTCGTGCGAGATGGCGGCGAGCAGCGCGTTGCGCGTGGCCTGCAGCTGCGCCTGTTCACGGGAGCGCTGAGCCTGCGCGCTGATCAGCGAGCGGTGCAGGGCGCTGCCCATCTGGTCGCACAGGGCTTGCAGGTGTGGCCGCAGCTCCGGGCCGTTGCGCAAGGTGGCCATGCCACACACCAGCGCCGCGCCCAGCGTCACGCCGCGCCCGCGCAAGGGCAGGTAGCCGTCGGGCAGCTCGTCGTAGCGGCCGGTGCCCGAACCCATGGCCCGACCGTCGCGGATGCACAGGGCGAGCCCCGTGCGCTGCTCGTCGTTCGCGTCGCCCACGTGCAGGGTGGAATCGTCTTCGGGCTGGGCGCCCAGGCCCCGCAGCACCGACACCGCCACCGGCGCCTGCGTGGCCTCGGCCAGCGCGGCGTGCAGGGCGCTGGCGTGGGCGGCGGGGTCGGCCGCGTCGCGCAGCGTGTCGCCCCAGGTGCGCAGCCTTTTTTCGCGCTCGGCCAGCTGGCGCGCGGCGTCGGCCAGCTGGCGCTGACGGATCACCAGGCCTGAAATGACCCAGTTGGCCACCAGCATCGCCAGCAGCAACAGCGCGTGCTGGTGCAGGTCCACCGTGAAGGTGAAGCGCGGCGGCACAAAGGCCCAGTTGAAGGCGATCACCCCGGCCGCGCTGGCCGCGGCGCTGATGACCCCGGGCAGCCAGAGCGACGCCACGACCGAGGTCAGCATCAGCAGCATGGCCAGGTTGGCCAGGTCCAGGTGGCGGTCGAGCGCCAGCATCAACGCCCAGCCGACCAGCCACGTGAGCCAGGGCCAGGGGCTGTGCCATCGCGGAGCGGGGGTGTTCAGGTTGCTTTGCATGGTGAGGCAGCCTAGCGGCAAGGCCATCAGGAAAGCATAAGGCCACCCAGGTTTGCCTTGCATCCGCCAACCGGGCAGCATCTGGCGCCCGGAGCCATGCGACAGCGTGGCCCGGGGCGCGTTTCGACGGTCGGGCAGCGGCGCGGCCTCGGGCGCCCTAAACTGATCAGCCCAAAAGAGGTTTCGGCGTTGGTCGGCCAGAGCGGCCCAGGCGCCATGAGAACGGTTTGATTCGAGAGGTTCCACCATGTCGCTCGCGCTCTACGGCCACCCCTTTTCCTCGTACACCCAGAAGGCGCTCATCGCGCTCTACGAAAACGGCACCCCCTTCGAGTTCCGCTGCATCGGGCCCGACACGCCGGAGCACGCGGCCGAGTGGCTGCGGCGCTGGCCCATCGCCCGGTTCCCGCTGCTGCTGGACGGCGAACGCCAGATCGTCGAGACCGGCCTGATCATCGAGTACCTGCAACTCGCGCACCCCGGTCCGGTGCGCCTGCTGCCCGCCGACCCGATGGCCGCACTGGACGTGCGCTTTCTCGATCGCTATTTCGATCTGTACGTGATGAGCGCCGTGCAGCTGGCCGTGGACACCGCGCTGCTGCGGTATCCGATGCCGGTTGACAAAGGCCGAGCCATCGCCAGCGAGCGGCTGGAGCGCGCCTACGGCTGGCTCGAAGGGCACCTGGCCGGCAAGACCTGGGCCGCTGGCGATCACTTCACGCTGGCCGATTGCGCGGCCGCGCCCTCGCTGTTCTATGCGGACTGGGTGCACCAGATCCCCGAGACGCACCCGGTGCTGCGCGCCTACCGCTCGCGCCTGCTGGCGCGTCCGTCGTTCGCCCGGGCGGTCGAAGAGGCGCGGCCATTCCGCTCGCTCTTTCCGCTGGGGGCGCCCGACAGGGACTGAGGCCGGGCGCGCGCTGGCCGCAGTCCGCTGCGTGGGTGGGTCTCAGCGCAAGCCAAAAAACGACAAGGCGGCGAGAACAATGACCACCAGGCCGACGATATAAATGATGCTGTTCATGAAGGGCCCCGTTTGCTGAAGTTGCAGGTTCAAAAAGCGGTCCACGTGTCAGAAGTCACAGGAACCGAATCTCCATTTCAACGCGCCGGGACAGATCTGTCGGTGTGCCAGCCCACAGAGGCAGGGCTGGCCTGATGAAAGCTCCGCGGTGACGGGTGTTCGTGTGGCGGCGCACAGACAAAACGGCACGGACCGCGTCTCATGTTCGCTCCACCTTCCACCGAAGCAGGAGCTGAACATGAACCCGTTGACTCCCCCCGCCTCCCACACACCCGTGGATGGAGACCTGGCCGAGCAGGCCAACCCTGGCCAGGGCATTCCCTCCCAGGACCCGGACGCCGAAGCGCAAACGCTGCTGGAACCGCACGAAGCCGAGCGAGAAGGCAAATCGATGCTGGTGGGCGGTGGCATGGTGGCCGGTGCGGCCACGGGCGCCGCCATCGGTGTCGCGGTCGCCGGCCCCGTCGGCATTCTGGCGGGGGCCACCCTGGGCGCCGTTGCCGGTGCCCTCGGCGGCGCCGCCGCCGGCGCCGCAGCCAACCCTGAAGAAGAAGCGGACACCGAGGCCCCCGAGCCGACTGATTCCGCTCGGTGAGGCGACCACCCGTGGCGACCGGTTCGCCCGGCACAACCCGCGGCATGGCGCCCGGCAGGGTTTCCGCTGGCTAAGTGTGCGTACGTATGTGATGATCGTCGCCGAGTCCCTGTGGTTGGGGGCGGGGGCCATCATGCGGGTCCCTGCGTCCGGAGCGCAGACCGCACACGATCTCCACAGGTTCACCCCATGACGATTCTGAACATGACTTTCCCACAAGCCATCAACGCGCGCCAGGCCGGTCGGAACCCGCGCGGCGCCCACGATGCGAACCGAGCACCGACCCGCTGACATGCCCTTGACCGAAGGCCCCGTCCACCGCTTCACGTTCCACATTTCCGGCGAGCCCGTGAACCCGCCGCCTGCGCTGGCCCACCGGCAGGCACGGGCTGGCACCACCTTGAGCCTGGGACCGGCACAACCATGAAATCGGAGCCTTTTGACACAGAGGCGCTCCGCCAGGCGCGCATCGCGGAGCTCATCGAGACCCTGCACGACGTGGAGCAACAGCTGGAGGCGTTGACCGGGGGCGAAGTCGACGCCGTGACCAACCGGGCCGGCCGCACCTGGCTGTTGCCCAGGGCCCAGGAAAAGCTGCGTCACGAGGTCGCCAGGAAGCAGGCCGCGTTGCTGGACGCGCTGCCGTCGAGTGTCGCGTTGCTGGATGCCAACGGCGTGATCGTCGCGGTGAACGAGGCTTGGCGGCGTTTCGGTGATGCGAACGGCCTCCGGGACCCCGATCACGGCGTGGGCCGCAATTACCTCGACATCTGCGACACGGTCGCCAGCCCGGACGCGGCCCGGAACCCGGCGGTGGCGGTCGCGCTGCGCGCCGTGCTGGCGGGTGAGCGCAGCACCCTCTCCATCGAGTACCCCTGCGACTCGCCGCAGGAACAACGGCGTTTCCTGCTGACGGCGGCTCCGCTGGAGGCGGGGCGGCGCGCCGGCGCGGTGATCATGCATGTGGACATCAGCGACCGGGTGCGGGCCGAGCAGGCCCACCTGCACAGCGCGGAACTGCTGCAGGCGGTGGCCGACGGCACGCCCGACATCGTCTTCGTCAAGGACCTGGAAGGGCGCTACCTGCTGTGCAACAACGCGCTGGCCCGTTTCACGGGGCGCGCGGTCGAACAGATTCTCGGCCACGACGACCGTGCCTTGTACGGCGCCGCAGAGGCCTCGAAGACCATCGAGAACGACCGCAGGCTGTTGGCCTCGGGCGAGGCGCACGCCTCCGAGGAGTCGCTCACGGGCCCGGGTGGGCGGCGCACCTTCAATTCGGCGCGGGCCCCCTTCCGCAACGCGCAGGGCGAGGTGATCGGGGTCATCTGCATCGCGCGGGACATCACCGACGACAAGCGGGCCCACCAGGCCCTGCGTGACAGCGAGGCGATTCTGGACATGGCGGGCCGGGTGGCCAAGGTGGGTGGCTGGCGGCTGGACACGATCCACCGCCATCTCCACTGGTCCGACATCGTGGCCAGCCTGCACGATGAGCCGGCGGGCTACTCGCCCTCGCTGGAGGAGGGCATTGAATCCTTCGTCGCCGAATACCGCGCCGGTGTCCGCACGGCCGTGGAGCGCTGTGCCAAGTTCGGTGTGCCCTACGACGTGGAGGCTGAAAAGATCTCGGCCACGGGGCGCCGTTTCTGGGTGCGCACCATGGGCGAGGCGGTTCGGGATGATGCGGGCCGCATCGTGTACATCCAGGGCGCGCTGCAGGACATCACCGAACGCAAGCTGGCCGCGCTGGACACACAGAAACTGGCCACGCGGCTCACGAACACACTGGAGAGCATCACCGACGGCTTCTTCACCGTCGACCGGGACTGGCGCTTCACGTATGTCAACCGCGAGGCAGCGCGCCTGTGGGGGCGGCCTCGCGACATGCTGCTGGGACACGTGATGTGGGACCTCTTCCCCGAGGCACTGGGCACGGCCTTCGAACAGGCGTACCAACGGTCGATGGGCGGCGAAACCGGTGTCAGCATCGAGGGCTTTTACGCCCCCCTGCAGACCTGGTTCGGCATCGACTGCCACCCGTCAGAGGACGGGCTCTCGGTGTATTTCCGGGATGTCACCGCGCGGCGCCTGGCGCAGCAGCACCTGAAGCTGCTCGAAGCGGGTGTGGCGCAGCTCAAGGACACGGTCATCATCACCGAGGTGGCGCCCGATGTGTCGCTGGGAGCCCGCATCGTGTTCGTCAACGAAGCCTTCGAACGCATGACCGGCTACGCCCGCGACGAGGTGCTGGGGCGCTCACCGAGCCTGCTGAATGGTCCGCTGACCGATCCCGTCGAGATTCACCGCATCAGCGCGGCGTTCGAACGCCTCGAACCCGTGCACGTGGAAATGATCGCGTACACCCGCAGCGGCCGGTCGCACTGGATCGAGCTCGACATCACCCCGGTGGCCACGTCGGGCGACCAGTGCACCCATTTCGTCTCGATCGCGCGCGACATCAGCGAGCGGCGTCACCACGAGCAACACCTGCGCGATCTCAACGCCGGGCTGGAGGACCGGGTGCGCCACCGCACCCTGGAACTGGAGCGGGCGCGCGAACTGGCCGAACAGGCCAACCGCGCCAAGTCGTCGTTTCTGGCGATGATGAGCCATGAGATCCGCACGCCGATGAACGGCGTCGTCGGCATGATCGACGTGCTCGAAGAAAGCCGGCTTCGCCCTGAACAGCGCGATCTGGTGAACACCGTGCGCGAGTCGGCCTATGCCCTGATGGCCATCGTCGACGACGTGCTGGATTTCTCGAAGATCGAAGCCGGCCAGTTCGACATCGATTGCGAGCCGATGGACGTGATCGCGGTCGTCGAGGGGGTCAGCGATGCCTTGCACCCGCTGGCGGTGAACAAGGGCGTGGGCTTTCACCTGTACACCGACCCCCGCCTGCCACACGGCATGCTGGGCGACGCCGCGCGCCTGCGCCAGGTGCTCATGAACCTGCTCGGCAACGCGATCAAGTTCAGCCAGGGGGTGTCGCGCCGTGGCACCGTGTCCCTGCGCGCCCTGCGCGTCGCCGGACCTGCCGGCGAAGACACGCTGCTGGTGGAGGTGTCGGACAACGGCATCGGCATGGACCCCGCCACCCTGGCGCGCCTGTTCTCGCCGTTCACGCAGGCCGACGCCAGCACCACCCGGCGCTTCGGTGGCACCGGGCTGGGGCTCAGCATTTCGCACCGCCTGTTGTCGCTGATGGGGGGTGAGGTGACGGTCCGCAGCGCGCCGGGCGAGGGGTCGACGTTCACCGTGCGCCTGCCCATCGCGGTGGCGCCGGACGACCCCCGCACCGGGACCGCAGAGGCACGGCCGCCGCTGGCGGGTTTGCCCTGTCTGGTGGTGGGCGCTGCGACCGGCCCCGCCCGCGACCTGGGCGACTACCTGGACCACGCCGGCGCCGAGGTGACCTGTCGGCAGACCCCGGAGCAGGCCCAGGCGTGGTTGCGCAGCGTCGGCCCGGGCCCCTGTGTCGTGGTCATCGCCGACGCCCCGGACACCCCCGAAGACAGCGACCCGATGCTCGCGGCCTGTCGTGCCGTCGGGGCGCAACGCCCCGAGCTGGCGCTGGCCTTCGTGCTCTTCGAGCGGGGTCGCCGGCACCCGCCGCGCCAGCACGCGCGGGACCAGGTGTGGCTGGACGGCGAAGGCCTGCACCGGGCCCGGTTCCTGGACGGCGTGGACCAGGCGGCGCGCCTCCGGCCGTGGGACGACCCCGCCGAGCCACCCGCCGAGGGGGAGACCGCGCCGATGCCGCTCCAGGCGCTGGACGGCCCCGCGAGCCGCCCTGACGCGAAACCCCTGATCCTGGTGGCAGAAGACAACGAGATCAACCAGAAGGTGCTGACCCAGCAACTCTCGTTGCTCGGCTACCGCGCCGAGGTGGCGTCCAACGGCGTCGAGGCGCTGGCCTGCTGGCGCCAGGGCGGGCATGTCCTGCTGCTGACCGACCTGCACATGCCGCTGATGGACGGCTACACGCTGGCCGCTGCGGTGCGCGCCGGTGAGGTGGGCGGTGCCGCGCGACTGCCCATCCTGGCCCTGACCGCGAACGCCCTGCGGGAGGAAGAGCTGCGCTGCCTGCAGGCCGGCATGGACGCCTACCTGAGCAAGCCGGTGCGCCTGGCGCAACTCAAGTCGGCCATCGAAACCTGGCTGCGGCCCACGCCAACGCCCACGCTGTCGCCCGTGACCGTGCCGGGAGGCGCGGCGGCGACCGCATCACCACCGGTGAACCTGGGCGTGCTCGCCGACCTGCTCGGTGACGATCCGGCCGTGATTCAGGACGTGCTGGCGACCTTTCGCGCCAGCACGGTGGGCGCGGCGCTGACGATGGCCCAGGCCCACGCCGCCGGTGAGGCGCAGACCCTGTTTCAAACCGCCCACAAGCTGAAGTCGGCCGCGCGTGCCGTCGGGGCGGCGCGCCTCGGGCGGATCTGTGCCGACATCGAAGCGATCACCGCCCAACGCCACTCGCCGCTGCTGGCGGCGCTGGAGCCGCTGATGGCCGAGTTCCGCATCGAGTTGCGAGCGGTGCACTCGTTTCTCGACCAGCAGCAGCGTTAGGGCGGCGGCGGACCGCCGTTGCCTCGCTCAGGGGGCCAGGGCGCCCGCTTCGCGTTCGGGGTGGCGGTGTCTGCCCAGCGCGGTGATGAAGTCCGCCACCGCGCGCTCCGCCTTGGCGGCGGTGCCGATCACGATGCCCGGATCGGCTTCGCCGCTCGCCAGCGTCGGCGAGGCGCCCGCCTGCGCCATCAGTGCCTTCGAGGCCCCGAGCGCGAGCAGGGTCTTGCCATGGCGGTGCTGGTTCGAGATGAAGTCCATCACCTCGATGAGGGTGCCGAGCGCTTTCACGCCCCTGGCGCCGTCGGGCAGCACGACGCCGTCGAACAGCACCGCGGGCGAGTTCTCCAGCGTGCCGGTGGCGTCGAAGGGGTCGCCGCTGGCGGGTTTCACCGGCCCCAGGCGCGGGGCGATCAGGTGCACCGTGGCGCCAGCGGCCCGCAGCGCCGCCTGCGCGGTCGCGAGCGACTTGCCGTCCACGCCATCGGCCACCAGGATGGCGACGCTGCGCGAGCGGATGCCGCCGCTGCCCGGCAGGGCCGTGAGCGACAGCGCGGTCGAGGTGGTGACCTCGGGTGGGGCGGGGTTCGCCAGCGCCTTCGGTATCGCGGGCGGGACGGCCATGCCCAGCCCGGCGGCGACGGAGGCAGCAAGTTCCTCGGACACGTTGACCAGCGACGACACCATGCGCTCGCGGATCGCCGGCACCGTGAGCTTGCTCAGCTCGAAGCGGAAACCGCCCGCGATGTGCGCCTTCTCGACGGCGGTCTGGCTCTCGTAGAAGAGCGTGGCCTGGGTGTAGTGGTCGGCGAACTTCTCGGGCTTGCCGCGCAGCTTGTCGCTCTGGCCCTCGTCCACCGGTTGCGGGAACGAGACGAAGCCCGCGGTGCCGGCCTGGAAGGGGCAGCCGCCGCCGAGCGAGTTGGGCTCGTAGGCGACACGGCCACGCGGGATGGCCCGGCGGTGCAGCCCGTCGCGCTGGTGGTTGTGCGGGGCGGCGAGCGGGGCGTTGATCGGAATCTCGTGGAAGTTGGCGCCGCCCAGCCGCGTGATCTGGGTGTCCACGTAGGAGTGGATGCGCCCGGCCAGCAGCGGGTCGTTGCTGAAGTCGATGCCCGGCACCACGTGCGCGGTGCAGAACGCCACCTGCTCGGTCTCGGCAAAGAAGTTGTCGGGGTTGCGGTTGAGCACCATGCGGCCCACCGGCGTCACGGGCACCAGCTCTTCGGGGATCAGCTTGGTGGCGTCGAGCACGTCGAAGCTGAAGGCCTCGGCCTGTGCCTCGGTGAAGATCTGGAAGCCGAGTTCCCACTCGGGGTACTCGCCCGCTTCGATGGCTTCCCAGAGGTCGCGGCGGTGGAAGTCGGAATCGGCGCCCGAGAGCTTCACCGCCTCGTCCCACACCAGCGAGTGCGTGCCAAGTTTCGGAGTCCAGTGGAACTTGACGAAGTGCGACTCACCCGCCGCGTTGACCAGCCGGTAGGTGTGCACGCCGAAGCCCTGCATCATGCGCAGGCTGCGCGGAATGCCCCGGTCCGACATCACCCACATCAGCGTGTGCGTGGTCTCGGGGCTGAGCGAGGCGAAGTCCCAGAAGGTGTCGTGCGCCGAGGCGGCCTGCGGCATGCCGTGGTGCGGCTCGGGCTTCACCGCGTGCACGAGGTCGGGGAACTTCATCGCGTCCTGGATGAAGAACACCGGGATGTTGTTGCCCACCAGGTCCCAGTTGCCTTCGTGGGTGTAGAACTTGACGGCGAAGCCGCGGATGTCGCGCGCGGTGTCGGTCGAGCCGCGTTCGCCGGCGACGGTCGAGAAGCGCGTGAAGACCGGCGTGATCTTGCCGGCGGTCTGGAACGGCGCGGCACGCGTGAACGCCGTCATCGGCTCGTAGGCCTCGAAGAAGCCGTGCGCCGCCGAGCCGCGCGCGTGCACGATGCGCTCGGGGATGCGCTCGTGATCGAAGTGCGTGATCTTCTCGCGCAGGACGAAGTCTTCGAGCAGGGTGGGCCCACGCAGGCCGGCCTTGAGCGAGTGCTGGTTGTCGCCGATGGCCACACCCTGGTTCGTGGTCAGCACCTGGCCCGAGGCGTCCGAGCGCGCGCGGTCGAGGTCGCTGCTCTTGGCCGACACGTTGACCTCGCTCAGTGTGCTGGCCGACGCGATGGGCGACGGGCTGGGCACGGTGGCGCCCGGCGGTGGTGTGACGGCGTTCTCGCGGCCGAACTCCAGCGCCTTGTTGGCGTTGTGGGGCATCGCTGCGGCGAGCGCCTGCGCGGCGGCACCTTGAGCCGCCAGTGGGGCGCTGTCCTGCGTTGGGTGGTCGGCGCGTTTGACAGGGGTGGGCTTCATGGGAGACCTCGTGAGGGTTGAAGGACGGCGCAGGCGGTGTGGCCTGGGGCAGGGATCAGCTGCCCGACGGCGGCTGCCCACCGGGGCCGGGCACCAGGCGGGCGCGGCGTTTCGCGTCCAGGCCGGGGGTGGCCCGCATGTCGGTGTCGACCAGGCCGGCGTCGAGGTCGCGCTGGGCCTGGACCATCTTGGGATCGGGTGCCTCGGCCGTGTCGTTGACGGTTTCGTCGCGTTCGTGGGGGAGCGGCAAGCCGGGGGGCGAGAGGGGCGCTTTCGCACCCCGCGGTGGCGTGGCCACCTGGCGCCCGACAGGCCGCCGGCCGCTGGGGTTCATGGACATGCGGCTTCCTCCACTGGGGAACGGCTGGGCCGGGTCTGCAGGCCGGGTTTGATCGCGGGGTCGATGGTCCGGTCGTGCTCGGGGTCGTCCGGGATGGCCGGGGGCATCGGCCCCTCGTCGGGTTCGACGGGCGGCGCGCCCGGTTCGAATTCATCCGGCACGTCGTTGTCGGGGAGATGGGGTCTGTGGGCGTGGACACGGGACATGGTGGGGCCTCCTGGGTGATGGGGGTTGGCTGGCGTGGCGGCTGCCGGCTTATTTGGCCGGGCTGAGCGGTGCCGAGTGGTCGTTGTTCTGCCCCGGCATCGGCTTCGTGTCGGATTCCTGGGCCGGTTTCCGGGTGCCGTCTGTTTTGCCGAGCGCGGGGTCGGTGGTCCCGGGTGGAAACACCGTGGAAGCGGGCGGCAGCGACGGGTCGGTGGTCGAGCCGGTGGTCGCGCCTGTCGAGGCACCGGACCCGGCCGGCACCGGCAGGGAGAGCGCTGGCGTCGGGGGGGCGGTCGGTTTCTTGTCGCAGGCGCTCAGGGACATCACACAGGCGCAGAGCGCGATCAGGGCAGAAGGTGTGTTCATGACGGTTCCTTGTGGGTGGGCCGGCGGGTGGCAGGCGTGGGTGGCGAGCGCATCGTGCACAGGACTTCAGTGCGCGGGGCCGTGCCTGAAGCGGTTCACGAAGGTGACCATGCTGTCCGTCGGCGGGGGGTGTGTCTGTGCGCCATCGAACGTGACTGGGACCGGCGATCAGGTCGCGGGTCCTGGGCAACGGTGTGCCGTCCATGAGCAGGCCGGCCGTTGCATTTCGTTTCGCGGGAATGTACGTCAGCGCACAGTGTTCCAGGCGACCGGCATCTAAATTGGTCCATCCATCAACAAGGGTCATCCATGAACGCACCTGTCGCCTGGGACGATGCTGTGAACCTGCTGGAACAGCGGGTCATGAAGGTGTGCCACGTCGGTTACGACGCGGCGGCCCGGCAACTTTGCCTGTTGTCCGACCAGCGTGTGCTGGAGGAGCGGGAACAGATGGTCCTGAGAGCGGGCCAGGCTGCACTGGGCTTGCGCGGAATGGCTCAGTCGTTCTGGCGATGAGTGCAACGTTCTGCGATTGCCAAGCCATTTGGAAGCAGCGGAGAATCGGCGGGGTCTGGGCTGAGGCCATGCCCTTCCACCGTTCGGAGAATCCGCCGTTCCCACACACCTGCTTCCCGCTGCCGGGGCGAACCACCCGGCCACACCCCATGTCGTGATCATCGGTGGGGGCTTTGCCGGCCTGTGGTGCACGCGTGCGCTGGCGTCGGCGCCGGTCCGCATCACCCTGGTCGACAAGGCCAACCACCACCTCTTCCAGCCGCTGCTGTACCAGGTCGCCACGGCGGGCCTCTCGGCCCCCGACATCGCGGCGCCGCTGCGGCACATCCTGCGGCGCCAGCGCAATGTGCGGGTGCTGATGGCCGAAGTGACCGGCATCGACGTGCAGGCGAAGGCGGTGCACCTGGGTGGGCCGGTGGCGCCGCAGACCCTGCACTACGACCGGCTGCTGGTGGCCAGCGGCGCCACCCACGCCTACTTCGGCCGCGATGAATGGGCCGCGCACGCGCCGGGCCTGAAGACGCTCGACGATGCACTCGCCATCCGCCGCCGCTTGCTGCTGGCCTTCGAGCAGGCCGAGGCCGCCACCAGCGACGAAGAGCGACAGGCGTGGCTGCACTTCGCCATCGTGGGCGGCGGGCCCACGGGCGTGGAGCTGGCCGGCACGCTGGCCGAGCTGGCGCGCCACACGCTGCGCGAAGAGTTCCGCCAGTTCGACCCGCGGCAGGCGCAGGTGCGGCTCATCGAAGCCGGCCCGGCGCCGCTGGCCAGCTTCCCTCCGAAGCTCCAGCAGCGCACGAAAGCCCAGCTGGAGTCGCTCGGTGTGGAGGTCTGCTGCGGCACGCCCGTGGCCGACATCACCGACCAGGGTTACCGCCTGGGCGACCAGTTCGTGCCCTGTCGCACGGTGCTGTGGGCCGCGGGTGTGGCCGCGTCGCCGCTGGGCGCGATGCTGGGTGCCCCGCTGGACCGGGCGGGCCGCGTGAAGGTCAACCCCGACCTCACGCTGCCCGGTCACCCCGAGGTGTTTGTCGCCGGTGACCTGGCGGCCCTGGCGCGGCCCGACGGCCGCCCCGTGCCCGGCGTGGCCCCCGCGGCCAAGCAGATGGGCGCGCACGTGGCCCGCAGCCTGCGCGCTGGGCTGGCGGGCGGCAGCGCAAGGCCGTTTGCCTATGCGGACCAGGGCAACCTGGCGACCATCGGCCGCATGGCGGCGGTGGTGGACCTGCGCGGCTTCCAGTTCTCGGGCCTGCTGGCCTGGTGGTTCTGGCTGGCCGCGCACGTGTTCTTCCTGATCGGGTTTCGCAACCGCGTCAGCGTGCTGTTGAACTGGGCCATGGCCTACTGGACCTACCAGCGTGGCGCGCGCATCGTGCTGGGCGAGGACCGTTCCTCAGACCAACCGGGCTGACGACCTTGACGCCTGGGGCGTCAGGCCCGGCGCGGGGTCCTGGCCGGGGACTTCTTCTTCGCGACGGGGCGGTCTCGCCGGCTTGCACCTTCTGGTTCACCAGGGCCAGGATGGCGTCGCTGAACCGGTCGGCGCAGGCGTCCGACTTCCAGGGGCCGGTCATGTCCGCGATGAGCTGCGCGAGTGCGTCGAGTGCCGGACAGTCCGGTGGCTCTTGCTTTGCGCAGGGCGGACCGTAGAGCCATGCCCGGGTGTGTCGGTGCGTTTTCGGTCCCTCGCCGCCAGACGCAGGCGTTGCGCGCCTACGCCTGGGAGGCCGCGAGCCGGGCGTTGATGTCATCGCGCGCCCGCTCCAGCAGCGTGCGCAGCTTGGTTTCACCCAGCTTGTCGAGCGATTCGGTGAGCCCGATCAACGCAAGACCCGCCGCCACCTCACCGTCCGCATTGAACAACGCGATGCCGGCGCCGGACACCGCGGGTTCCAGTTCTCCGCGGGACCAGTAAAACCCGGCGCGCCGGATTTCGCTCATGCGCGTTCGGAACGCATTCCAGTCGGCACCCAGTTGACAACGGGCGATCTCCTCGGCGTGGTCGGCGTACAGCCGGACGAGCTGGGGCCGCGCCAGATGGGCCAGGATCACCTTCGCCGCCGCGCCCAGGAACAGGGGACGGGGCCGTCCGCGCCCGTAGCTCAGCTCCAGGGTCGGATCGATGCTGGTCCGGTGGATGTCCACGAGGTGGTTGCCGAAAAGGGTCGTCAAGACAGCGTCCAGCCTGGCCTTGCGCACCAGTTCTTCCATCACCGGCACCGCCGTGAGCAGCAGGGGGTCTGAGCGGCGCAGCTGGAAGTCCAGCTCGATGATGCGCGGCCCCAGCGCATAGCGGCCAGCGGAGACCTTTCTCAGGAAGCCGAACTCGACCAGGTCCTTCACGTACCGGTACCCGGTGGCGCGCGTGTAGCCCGCCGCTTCGTTGATCTCGTCGGTGTGCCAGACAGGGTGCTGCTCATCGAACAGGCTGAGGATGGCAAGGGCCCGGGATGAGCTGGTCATTCTTGTTCTTCCTTTGATGGAGGCGAGGGACAACGGAATGCCGCTATTTTGATCGCCGTCCTGCCCGCCCCTTGCCGACGCGATCGCCACAGGGCGGTTTCCTGTGTCATTTAATAAAATCTCACACTGTGCGATATAGGGAAACCACCAGGGTTGATCCAGGTCAATGCATGTTCAACTTATATCTCAATTAATGAGATTAACGAACTTGGAGCATGCATGAAACTGGTGAGCTATGAACGCAATGGCGTGGCGGGGTTCGGGCTGGTTCGCGACGGTGGCGTCATCGACCTGCTCAGCGCCTTCGACGGTCGATATCCCGACCTCAAGGCGCTGATCGAGGGCAACGCGCTGGACGAGGCGCGCGGCTTCGCGTCGCGCCCGGCGGATTTCCCGCTGGACAGCGTGTCGCTGCGGCCTGTGATCCCCAACCCCGGAAAGATCTGGTGCGCGGGCTTGAACTACGGCGAGCACGTGCGCGAAACCGGGCGCGAGGTGACCGAGCAGCCCACGTACTTCCTGCGCTTCGCCGACTCGCAGGTGGGCCATGGCGGCAGCATCGTGCGCCCGCCCGAATCGATCAAGCTCGACTACGAAGGCGAGATCGCGGTGATCATCGGCAAGCCGGGCCGGCGCATCGCAGAAGCCGACAGCTGGGACCACATCGCCGGCTACGCCTGCTACAACGACGCTTCGGTGCGCGACTGGCAGCTTCACACCTCGCAGTGGGGACCGGGCAAGAACTTCTGGTGCACCGGTGGTTTCGGCCCCTGGATGGTGACCGCCGACGAGATCCCGGCCGACACCGAGATGACGCTGGTCACGCGGCTCAACGGCACCGAGGTCCAGCGGGCCACCACCCGGCAACTCATCCACAGCATTCCGCGCCTGATCGCCTACGCGTCGACGGTCGCGCCGCTGCGCGCGGGTGACGTGATCGTCACCGGCACGCCCGGTGGCGTGGGCGCCAAGCGCAGTCCGCCGCTGTGGATGAAGGCGGGCGACGTCGTCGAGGTCGAGGTCGACCGCATTGGCGTGCTGCGCAACACCGTGGCCGACGAAGCCTGAGGCACACGATGGCTGCCACCCACGACACGCCCCTGTCCAGCCGCTACGACGTGGCCATCGTCGGTTTCGGACCGGCGGGCGCCACGCTGGCCAACCTGCTGGCCCTGCGCGGGCAGAGCGTGCTGGTGCTGGACCGCGAGGCCGACCTCTACCGCCTGCCGCGCGCGATCCACTTCGACGGCGAGTGCATGCGCGTGTTCCAGACCATCGGCATCGCCGACGCCTTGTCGCCCGACCTGGTGGTCGCGCCCGGCATGAAGTTCGTCGCCGCCGATGGTGAGCTGCTGCTCGACTGGACCCGCCCCACCGAAGTGGGGCCACAGGGCTGGCACGCCAGCTACCGCTTTCACCAGCCGACCCTCGAGGCCTTGCTGCGCCAGCGCCTGGCCGGGCAGGCGGGGGTGGACGTGCGCCTGCGCCACGAGGTGTTTTCGGTCGAGCCGGGCGACGACGCGGTCGCGCTGCGCCTGGAGGACACCTCCACCGGCCGCCTGCTGCGCACCTCGGCCCGCTACGTGGTCGGCTGTGACGGCGCGCGCTCCACCGTCCGCCGGTTCATGGGCACCGAGCTGGAAGACCTGAAGTCGCACGAGCGCTGGCTGGTGGTGGACCTGATCCTCCAGCGCGAGCGCCCGGACCTCGGCGACCACAGCGTGCAGTTCTGCGACCCTGCACGGCCAGCCACCTACGTGCGTGGCCCCGGGATGCGGCGGCGCTGGGAGCTGATGCTGATGCCCGGTGAAGACGCCGCCCTGATGAGCCGGCCCGAAACCATCTGGCGCCTGCTGTCGCGCTGGGTGAGCCCGGAGGACGCGGTGCTGGAGCGGCCTGCCGTCTACACCTTCCACTCCGTGGTGGCACGGGGGTGGCGCAACGGGCGGCTGCTGATCGCCGGTGACGCCGCGCACCAGACGCCGCCGTTCATGGGCCAGGGCATGTGCGCCGGCATCCGCGATGCCTCCAACCTGGGCTGGAAGCTGGCCGACGTGCTCGACGGCGTGGCCGATCACAGCCTGCTGGACACCTACGAATCCGAGCGCTCGCCCCATGTGCGGGAGTTCATCGAGACCGCGGTGCGACTCGGCAGCCTGATCCAGACCACCGACCCCGAAGCCGCCCGCCGACGCGACGCCGAAATGCGCGCCACCAGACCGGTCTTCAAGACCCCTTCGCCGCAGCTCGGGCCCGGGTTGCACGAGGCGGGCGCTTTCGCCGGCTGCATCGGAGAGCAACCCGCGCTCGGTGACGGGACGCGGCTCGACGACCGCATCGGCTACCGGGCCGCGCTGTTGATCGACCCGGACTGGGCCATCGGCCCCGTGGGCGAGCACCTGACCGTGGTGCCCGCCGATTCACCCGCCGCCAAGGCCTGGTTGCAACGCCTGGGCGCCCGGGCGCTGCTGCAACGGCCCGACCGCTATGTCCTGGGCGTGGCCAGTGATCGCCAGAGCCTGGACCGACTGCTCAGCGCCTGGCCCGACCGTCGCGAGACCGCGCGGCAGGCGGCCTGACGCCGGCCCATCCACCGTCCTGCCCGCAGACATTTTTTGGAGAGTTGTTCATGTCCAGACCCGGCCTCACCTTCAGCCATGTGGGCTTCTTCGTCCACGACATCGCCCGGATGGAAGACTTCTACACCCGGCTGCTCGATTTCACGGTCACCGACCGCGGACAGCTGTCAGGGCCGAAGGGCCCGATGGACCTGGTGTTCCTGAGCCGCGACCCCGACGAGCACCACCAGATCGTGCTGATCTCGGGGCGGCCGCAGGAGATCCCCTTCAACGTGATCAACCAGGTCTCGCTCAAGGCCGACAGCCTCGGCACGCTCAAGGCCATGTTGCGGCGGCTGCAGGCGGAAGGCGTGGCGGGCATCGCGCCGGTGACGCACGGCAACGCCCTGTCGGTCTACGCCCCCGACCCCGAAGGCAACCGCCTGGAGCTCTACATCGACCTGCCCTGGTACGTCTCGCAGCCGCTGCGCGTGCCGGTGGACCTGGCGCTGTCGGACGAGCAGATCATGGCGACCGCCGAAGCCCACGCGCGGTCGCTGCCCGGCTTCCAGCCGCGCGCGCAGTGGCGGGCGGAGATGGCGCGCCGCATGGGCCTGGCGTGAGCCGCCCCGCCATGAGCGACGTTCAACAAGGCTGGTTCTGGGCGATGCACCGTGGCGAGGCGCCGCAGCCGCCCGTGGCCCACCTGCTTGGCCAGACCATCACGCGCGTGGACCCGGTGGCCGGTGAGCTCGATGCCGACTACGTGGCGGCGCCCGCGTTCGCCAACCCGGCCGGCCATGTCCAGGGCGGCATGCTGGGCGCGATGCTGGATGCGCTGACCGCCAGCGTCGTCGACGCCACGCTGCGCCCGGGCGAACGTGTGGCCTCGCTGAACCTCAACATCGCCTTCTTGCGGCCGGCCGGGCTGGGGGCCTTGCAGGGCAAGGCCCGTCTCGCGCGGCGAGGGCGCAACGTCGCCAACGCCGAGGCGCAGCTTCTGCAGGGCGGCAAGGTGGTCGCCACCGCCACCGCGGTCTGCATGCTCGTCGCCGCCCACAACGCTGCGCCAGCTGCACCTCCCTAGACACCGATCGCGCTCCCGCCACGTGCGGCCGCCGGCCGTTCGCCCCTTCCCAGACCGACAACACATGGAGACACACATGAACACCTCGCACCCCATTCGCCGCCGCACACTGCTTTCACTGGCGGCTGCCGGCCTGGCCGCACCGCTGGCCCACGCCGCCGACCCGGTGAAGCTGAAGTTCACCAGCTTCGAGCCGCCGATGGCCAACATCACCTCCACCGTGCTGACACCTCTGGCCAAGGACATCACCGCGGGCTCCGGTGGCACGCTTCAGATCGACATGTTTGCGGGCGGCACACTCGGCCGCAATCCGCTGCAGCAGCTGAAACTGGTGACCGACGGCGTGGCCGACCTGGGCTGGGTCGTGTTGCCCTACACACCGGGCCGCTTCGACGACACCGACATCGTGGGCCTGCCGTTCCTGGCGAGAAACGCCACGGAAGCGAGTGTCGCGCTGCAGCGCCTGTACGCGGGTGGCTCGCTCGTCGGCTTCCAGGGGCTGAAGTTCCTCGCGGTGGGCGCCACGCCGCCGGTGGCGATCCACGCAAACCAGGCCATCCGCCTGCCGGGCGAGCTCAAGGGCAAGCGGGTGCGCGTGTCGGGCGACCACCTCACGCGGGTCGTCGAGGCCCTCGGAGGCGCGCCCGTGCAGGTCGGCGGCGGGCAGATCGCCGAAGCCTTGTCGCGCGGCGTGGTCGACATGACGCTCAACAACTGGGGCTTTGTGGGTGACTTCAAGGTCAACGAAGTCAGCTCGCAGCACCTGGACATCCCGCTCGGCGCGGTGGCCGTCGGCATCGTGATGCGGCAGGACCGCTACGACGCGCTGCCCCCCGAGGCCCGCTCGGCCATCGACAAGGCGAGTGGCGAGGTGCTTGCCCGCAAGCTCGGCGAGGCGTTTGACCGGCAGGAACGCGAGGTGCGCGAGCGGGTGTCCAGGTCGGGCAAGAACACGGTCGTGGCGCCCTCGGCGGCCGACCTGGCGGAATGGCGGCGCGTGATCGATCCCGTGAACGAGGGGTGGCGCACGGCCAGGCCGCGCAACGGGCGCATCCACGCCGAGTTCACCGAGCAACTCAAGCGCATCCGCGCCGCGGGGTGACATGGCCGAACCTCGTCTTGCGCACGCCGCCTCGGGCGCCGCGCGCGCTCTGGCCTACGTCGCGGTGGTGGCATTGATGCTGCTGGCCCTGGGAACAGTGGCCGACATCGTGATGCGCTACGTGTTCGCCCGGCCCATCCGCGGCTTCGTCGACATCGCGTCGCTGGCCGGCGCGGTGATGCTGGCGGCCTGCTTCCCGCATGTGCTGGCGAGCCGCGGAAACATCGCCATCGACGCGCTCGGCAACTGGCTGGGGGCCTCGGCCAGCCGCTGGCTGGACCGTTTTGCGGCCCTCGTCAGCACCGCCTTCTTCAGCGTGATGGCGTGGCAGTACTGGCGTTTTTCGGCCGGCCTCAAAGACGATGGCCAGACGATCCCGGTGTTGCGCTGGCCGGCGTGGCCCTGGTGGGCGGCGGTCGCGTTCTTCGTGCTGGTCGCCGCGGTCACGGCGCTGCTGACCTTGAACGTGGCGCGCGAGAAGGACGCAGCATGAGCGGCCCGGTCGCGCTCACGCTGTGGGGTCTGCTCGGCACCTTCGTGCTGATCGCGTTGCACGTGCCGGTGGGGGTTGCCATGGGCATCGCCGGGGTGGTGGGCTTTGGCGTGCTGGCCGGCTTCGGCCCGGCGTTTGCGATGATCGCCTCGGAGACCTCCAACAACCTCGCCTCGCTCGACCTGGCGACGATTCCGCTCTTCGTGCTGATGGGCTCTTTCGCCGGCATGGCCGGCCTGTCGGAAGACCTCTACCGGCTGGCCTATGCGGTGGTGGGGCACCGTCGCGGCGGCCTGGCGATGGCCACCATCGGTGGTTGCGCGGGCTTCGGCGCGGTGTGCGGCAGCTCGGTGGCCACCGCGGCCACGTTCGGCAAGGCCTCGCTGCCCTCCATGCTGGCGCGCGGGTATTCGCCCGGCTTCGCGGCGGGCACCGTGGCCTCGGGGGGCACGCTGGGCATCCTGATCCCGCCGTCGTCCATCATGGTCATCTACGCCGTGCTGGCGCAGGAGCTGATCATCACGCTCTACATCGCCGCGCTGGTGCCCGCGCTGATCGCGGTCGCGCTGCATCTGGTGACGATCTCGCTCTACACCCGCCTGCGCCCGGGCGAGGCGCCCACCGGGCCCAAGGCCACCGCGGCCGAACGCCTGAAGGCACTGAGGGACAGCTGGCCGGTGGTGGTGTTGTCCAGCACGGTGATCGGTGGCATGGCCTTCGGCATCTTCACCGCGACCGAGAGCGCGGCGGTGGGGGCGGTGATGGCCCTGCTGTTCGCGCTGGGGCGCCGGCGCGTGCGCCGGGCTTCCCTGCGCGTCGCCTTGCTCGGCACCGCATCGGCGGCCGCGATGATCTATGTGCTGGTCATCGGCGCGTCGCTGTTCGGTTACTTCGCCGCCGTCACCCAGGCCCCGCAGGCGCTGGTGGAGGCCGTGCAGGCTTCAGGCATACCGGTCTGGCTGGGCGTGGTCGCACTGATGGCGATGTTCATCGTGGCCGGCGCCGTGTTCGACGAAGTGGCGGCCATGGTCGTCACCATGCCCTTTGTGCTGCCCCTCATCACGAGCTGGGGCTTCGACCCGGTGTGGTGGGGCGTGATCAATGTGGTGATCATCGAGCTCGGCATGCTGATCCCGCCGCTGGGCATGAACGTCTTCGTCATCAAGGGCGTGGCACCCCACATTCCGCTGAGCGCCATCTACCGGGGTGTCGCTCCCTATGTGGCATCGAACGTGGTTCGCCTGGGCATCCTGCTCAGCTTTCCGCCCCTGGTGCTGTGGCTGCCGCAGGTGTTGAAGGGGTGATGCCGTGAACCAGGGTTCAGTGATCGAGCGCGTGCTGGAAGCAGAGCGCTTGCGCGCGGCGGCCGTGGTGGCGCGCGATATCGCAGCGTTGCGAGCCGTGGCGCACGACGAGCTGGTCTACGTGCATGCGACCGGCGCTCGCCACGGCAAGGCCGAATGGTTGAGCCATGTCGAGCGCGGGCCCCGTTTCACCCAGGTGGATTTCGAGGTTCAGCAGGCGCTCGCGCTCGGCACGGCGGTGCTGCTCCACGGCGAGCTGCGCCTGCAACTGCGGCGGCACGGAGAGTCCGTTGCCGTGTCGGCGCAATCGTGGGCCAGCGCCCTGTGGCGGTGTGATGCATCGGGCCAGTGGCAGCTGCGCCTGTTTCAGTCCACGAGGCCGGCCGCATGACAACGCCCCGTCATCAACTCGCGATCCACATCGCCCGAGCCGGCGGCCCTGAGGTGCTGGAGGCCCGCACGGTGCCCGTGCCACGGCCGGGGGACGACGAGGTGCTGATCGAGGTGCGCGCGGCGGGTGTGAACCGCCACGACTGCAACCAGCGACGGCGCGGCCCGAGCGCCGTGCACAGCGACATCCCCGGCCTCGAGGTGGCGGGCGTGATCGTCGCGGCCGGGAAGGGGGCCGGTGCCCACCGGGTCGGCGAGGCCGTCTGTGCGCTCACCGATGGCGGTGGCTACGGCCCGTACGCGGTGGCGCAGTCGGCGCAGGCCTTGCCCATTCCGGCCGGGCTCGACTGGGTGACGGCGGCGGCGCTGCCGGAGGCGGCGTTCACGATCTGGCACAACTTCTTCCGCGTGGCGGCCCTGCAGCCGTCGGAAAGCGTGTTGCTGCACGGCGGCACCAGCGGTGTGGGCAGCCTGGCGATCCAGGTGCTGAGCGCGATGGGGCACCCGGTGTTCACCACCTGTGGTTCGGCGGCCAAGATCGAGGTGGCGCGCGGCCTCGGCGCCCGGCAGGCGTTCGATTACCACGAGGCCGCGTGGGTGGCGCAGACCCGCGAGGCCACCGCGGGCCAGGGTGTCGACGTGATCCTCGACATGTCGGGCGGGCGGCACACCGCGCTGGACGTGGAGGCCCTGGCGCGGCGCGGCAGGCTGGTGCACCTGTCGCCGGGCGACGGCGCGCTGTTTTGCGCACCGCTGCGAACGCTGATGGCCAAGGAACTGAAGATCACCGGCTCGCTCCTGCGGCCGCTGCCCGATGCCGAGAAGGCGCTCATTGCCGAGGCCTTGCTCAGCGCGGTGTGGCCGCTCGTCGCCGCGGGCCGCGCCCGGCCGTTGGTGCACGAGGTGCTGCCACTCGCCGCCGCCGCCGAGGCGCACCGGCTCATGGAAGACGGCCGCCACATGGGCAAGCTGGTGCTGGACGTGTCGCTCACCGGCGCGGCCGCCCCCCACTGAGAGACCAAACATGATCGACAAGACCTGTTCGAACCTGGCCGAAGCCGTGGCCGACGTGGCCGATGGCGCCACCGTGATGGTGGGGGGCTTCGGCACCGCCGGTCAGCCCAACGAACTGCTCGACGCCTTGATCGGGCAGGGCGCCCGAGAGCTCACCATCGTCTGCAACAACGCCGGCAACGGCGACACCGGGCTGGCCGCGCTTCTGGCCGCCGGCCGCGTGCGCAAGATCATCTGCAGCTTTCCGCGGCAGGCCGATTCGTGGCACTTCGACCGCCTCTTCCGCGAGGGCCGCATCGAACTCGAACTGGTGCCGCAAGGCAACCTCGCCGAGCGCATCCGCGCCGCGGGCGCCGGCATCGCGGGCTTCTTCACCCCCACGGGCTATGGCACCGAGCTCGCCAAAGGCAAGGAAACGCGCGTCATCGACGGCAAGGGCTACGTGCTGGAGTCCCCCATCCACGCCGAGCTCGCGCTGATCAAGGCCGAGCGCGCCGACCGCTGGGGCAACCTGGTCTACCGCAAGACCGCGCGCAACTTTGGCCCGGTGATGGCGATGGCCGCGCGCACGGCGGTCGCCACCGTGCACGAGCTGGTGCCCCTGGGCGAGCTCGACCCCGAAGCGGTGGTGACACCCGGCGTGTTCGTGCAGCGCGTGGTGCGCATCGAACGCAGCCGCACGGCCGCCGGCGGTATCAGGGCGGCGGCATGAAGGAGCAGACGATGTCGAAGTGGAACAAGACCCAGATGGCGGCGCGCATCGCACGCGACATCGAAGACGGCATGGTGGTCAACCTGGGCATCGGCATGCCCACGCTGGTGGCCAACCAGCTCGACGCCGACCGCGAGGTGATGATGCACAGCGAGAACGGCGTGATCGGCTTCGGCGCGGCGCCCGCGCCCGGTGAAGAAGATTACGACCTCATCAACGCCGGCAAGGAGCCGGTCACGCTGCTGCCCGGGGGGTGCTTCTTCCACCACGCCGACAGCTTCGCCATGATGCGCGGCGGGCACATCGACGTCTGTGTGCTCGGGGCCTTCCAGGTGGCGGCCAACGGCGACCTCGCCAACTGGCACACCGGCAGCGCGGACGCGATCCCGGCCGTGGGCGGCGCGATGGACCTGGCCATCGGCGCCCGGCGCACCTGGGTGATGATGGAACACACCACCAAGACCGGCGAGCCCAAGATCGTCGACCGCTGCAGCTACCCGCTGACCGGCCTGGCCTGTGTGAGCCGGATCTATTCCGACCTCGCGGTGATCGACGTCACGGCGCAGGGCCTGCGCGTCGTCGACATCGTCGAAGGCTTGTCGTTCCCTGAGCTTCAACGCCGCACGGGAACCGAACTCATCGACGCGCGCAGGTGATCCGCGCGCCGGTGAACGGGGTCTCTCGCTCACCGCCGTTCGGGACTGGGCTTCTTTTTTGAATGGACATACAAAGGAACAAAGGAGACTGGATGTGAGCAACACCTTCGTGATGGATGCGTGGTACGTCATCGCCTGGAGCGAAGACCTTCCCGCGATGGGCCGCGTGTCGAAGACGATCCTGGGGCTGCCGGTGGTCGCGTTCCGCGGTGAAGACGGGGTGGCGAAGGCGGTGACCAACCGCTGCGCGCACCGGGGCGTTCCGCTCAGCATGGGCACGGTCGTGGGCGGCAACATCCGGTGTCCGTACCACGCCCTGGAGTTCAATGGCGGCGGCGTGTGCGTGCGCAACCCTCACATCAAGGGGGAGCCCGGCCGGCTGACCGTGCGCAGCTACCCCGTGGCCGAGCGCCACGGCGCGGTCTGGGTCTGGACCGGTGACCCGGCGCGGGCCGACGCTGCGCTCATCCCGGACTTCAGCGGGTTCGACGTCGATGTGCCTGGTTACCGGACCATTCACGGTTACGTGACCGTGGAGGCGGACTACCGGCTGGTGATCGACAACCTGCTCGATCTGAGCCACGCCGAGTACCTGCACGCCAACACGGTCGGCACGCCGGGATCGTCTGGCTCGGTCAAGACCTCCGTGGACGTGGGCGACCAGCGCGTCACGGTGTTGCGAAAGGTCTTTGACCTCACACCTTCGGCCGTGTTCAAGCCGGTCTGGAGCCGGTCCGAGCGCATCGACCAGCAGGCCAACATGACCTGGCGCGCTCCCTCGCACCTGTTGCTCGACCTCGGGATCATGCCCACGGACGGCGTGTTGGCCGACGGCCTGCACTTTCCGTCGGCCCATCTGCTGACGCCCGAGACCGAACGAACAACGCACTACTTCTACGCCAACACGCGCAATTTCCTGATCGAAGACGCGGGCTTCGACGACAAAGTCCGCGCGACTTTCGTGCAGGCCTTCGGCAACGAGGACCGCCCCATCATCGAGGCGATCCAGCGCGCTGCGGTGGATGCCTCGGATGGATTCAGGTTCGCCGACTTCACGACCGGTGATGCGGCGGCCAGCCGCGTGCGCCGCATGCTGGACAAGCTGGCAGCCCCGCATTCGGCTTCCTGAGGTCGGATCGTTCGGCGTGCACCTCGCTGTCGGGCGGGCGCTGGTGCGCATCCGGGGGAGGGGCGGGTGCATGCGGGTATACCCTTACAGGTCGCTGCCTTCACCCGCACGCGAACCGCAGCGGACATGCCCCACCTGCAGAATGACCTGCATGAAAAAACGACCACGCGCGTCCACCTGGGCCAAAAGCTTCGAGCGCAGCCTCAACGCGATGACCCGGCTGGCGACCGCCTCCGGTGCCCGGGCGCTCAAGAAGACCTTGAAGCCCGTCGCGGCCCGGCGCACGCCGCCACCCGGTGCCGGGGCATGGATTCCCGGCGTCGTCATGGGCGCGGCGGGTGCCCGGCGCTTTCGCCTCTACCGCCCGCCCGGGGTGTCCTTCGGCGAGAAGCTGCCGCTGATGGTGATGCTGCACGGCTGCGGTCAGGACGCCAATGGCTTCGCGGCCAGCACGCGCATGAACCGCATCGCCATGCGCGAACGTTTCATGGTGCTCTACCCGGAGCAGGACCGCCTCGCCAACGCGCAGGGCTGCTGGAACTGGTTCGACACGGGCAGCCGCCGTGCCTACGGCGAGGCCACGTTGATCGTGAAGGCGGTCGATCAGGTCTGCCTGCTGTACCCGGTGGACAAGGCGCGCGTGGCCATCGCCGGCCTGTCGGCCGGCGCGAGCATGGCCGCCCTGGTGGTCACGCGGCACCCGGGGCGGTTCAAGGCCGTGATCATGCATTCGGGCATCCCGCCGGGCACCGCGCACTCCACCTTATCGGCGCTGGGCGCCATGCACGGCCATCGCGCCACCACGCCGTTGGCCGCCACGCCGGGCACGATGGAGGCCAGCTGGCCGCCCTTGCTGGTGATCCACGGCGACGCCGACGGGGTGGTTTCACCCAAAAACGGCCTGGCCGCGACGCAGGTCTGGGCTCAGGCCGCAGGGGCGAAGGCGGGCCCGGCACGCAGCGTGCAGCGGGGCAAGCGCTACCCGATGTCGGTCACCGACTTCAAGCGCAAGGGCAGCACGGTGGCCACGCTGGTCGCCGTGAGCGGCCTGGCGCACGCCTGGAGTGGCGGCGCCGCGAGCCAGGCGTTCAGCGATGGGCAGGGGCCGGACGCGTCGCGCATGGCCTGGGCGTTTGCGGCCAAGCAGTTTCCGGCTGGTGCGTGACGGCATGCCGGTGTGCAGCCGCTTCGATGGTCCCCTGTCGACACACTGCAGCCAGTTGCCATCGCCAAGTCAAGGCCCGGTGTGCGGCGATGGCTGCCCGGACCGCCCTATACTGAGCCCATCGATTTGCAGTCGCACAACCTCACTCCGTTGCCCGCGGATTGAGACAGCCCAAAGTGGTTTGGCGACTTGGTGGTAGGTCTCCGCGCTGTTCAGCCGCGCGCACAGTGCAATACATGACTTCACACGCATGACATGCTGCCCCAACACCTCAGCGAAAGCAGCTTGACGCCCCAGTCAGGTCGGTTCGTCGCGGCATCGCTTTTGCGTGGCCGAGAAGGGGCCGCATGCGCTTGAGTGGCCACTGCCGCGCAGCCCTTGTTTTCCTCGCGGTGATGGCCGCAAGTGCCGTGCAGGCTGCGCCGCGCGTGGTCCGGGTGGGCGTCTACGAGAACCCGCCCAAGCTGCTGGCCGGGCCACAAGGGCAACCCAGCGGCATTCTCGGCGACTTGCTGCACGAAGTGGCCCAGGTCGAGGATTGGACGCTGAAAGCGGTGCCTTGTGAGTGGGAGCGCTGTCTGCGGCTGCTGGAGGACGGCGCCATCGACCTGATGCCGGACGTGGCCTACAACGAATCCCGGGCGCAGCGCTTTGACTTCCACCGCGTGCCCGCACTGTCCAGCTGGTCGCAGGTGTATCGGAGGCCTGGCGTGACGCTTCAGTCGGTGCTCGACCTGGAGGGCAAGCGCGTGGTCGTGCTCGACGGCTCGGTCCAGCAGGAGCACCTGGCGGGCCTGCTGGCCAGCTTCGGGCTGCGTGCCGAGCTGGTGCCGGTGAAGTCCTTTGAGGAGGCTTTCAGCATGGTGGCCGCCGGCGAGGCCGACGCGGTGGCCGCGAACCACTTTTCTGGCGGAGGTGCGGCGAGCCGCCACGGACTCTCGGCCACGAGCCTGGTGTTCCTGCCCAGCAAGCTGTACTTTGCCGCGGCCAAGGGGCGCAATGGCGACCTGCTGGCCGCCATCGATGCCCGGCTGGACGCCTGGCAGGCGGACACGGGCTCGGTCTACTTTCAGGCGCTGGCACGCTGGGGGATGCAGAGCGCGCCATCCCGGGTGCCGGTCGCCTTCTGGTGGGGGTTGGCGGTGCTGCTGGGGTTGCTGGCGCTGGCGCTGGGCTTCCTGGCCCTGCTGCGGCGCGAGGTCGCGCGGCAGACGCTCGCCCTGCGCGCCAGCGAAGAACGGTTCCGCAACCTGGCCGAAAACTCCGTTGACTGGATCTGGGCGCTCGACCTGAACGGCCGCCACACCTACAGCAACCCCGGTGTCGCCACGATCCTGGGTTGCCGACCCGTGGATTTCCTGGCGCTTGACCCGGCGACGCTGGTGCACCCCGATGACCTGGCGTTGTTTGGTGCCACCCTGGAAGCGGCCCGAGCGCACCGGACCGGCTGGCGCAACGTCGTCATCCGCTGGCGCCACGAGGACGGCAGCTATCGGGTGCTGGAATCCAATGCCGAACCCGTCCTGGATGCCAAGGGGGAACTGCAGGGGTTCCAGGGGGTCGACCGCGACATCACCGAGCGCGTACAGGCCGAGCAGGAACGCCAGCGACTGGCCTCCATCCTGGAGGCCACCAGCGACATCGTCAGCATGGCCGATCCCGAGGGCCATCCCATCTACCTGAATGGACCGGGGCGCGCGTTGCTGGGCGTTGCCCCAGAGGGGCCCTTGTCGGAGGTGATCGCCGATGCGCATCCCCAGTGGGCGAGCGACATCATCCTGAACGAGGGCCTGCAAACGGCGATCCGGGAAGGCCGCTGGTCGGGCGAGACGGCGGTTCTCGGACCGGGTGGGGAGGAGATCCCGGTGGCGCAGCTCATCCTCAGTCACAAGGACCCACAGGGCAAACTGCTGTTCCTGTCCACCATCATGCGCGACATCCGCGCGAGCCGTGCGGCCGAGCTGGCGCTGCGCGAGAGCGAAGAGCGCCTGCGCCTCGCGCTGACCGCCGCCAGCCAGGGCCTGTACGACCTGGACCTGACCACGGGCGATGCCAAGGTGAGCCCCGAGTACGCGACCATGCTGGGTCACGACCCGGCCACCTTCCGGGAGACCAGCGCGGCGTGGCGCGATCGCATGCACCCGGACGACCTGCCCGCGGTGTATCGGGCCTATGAGGACTGCGTGGCGGGCCGCCTGCCGGAAATCCGGGTCGAGTTCCGCCAGCGCACGCGGGAGGGCGGCTGGAAGTGGATCCTCTCGCTGGGCAGGATTCAGGAGCGCGCGGCCGACGGGCGCCCGCTGCGCATGCTGGGCACCCACACCGACATCGACGCCATCAAGTCCGCCGAGGCGGCCCTGCGGGAACTCAACGCCACCCTCGAAGCCCGGGTCGCGGAACGCACCGCCGAGCTCACGGCGGCCAACCACGAACTGGAGACGTTTGCCTACGCCGTCTCGCACGACCTGCGTGCGCCACTGCGCGCGATGAGCGGTTTCTCCAGCGCACTGCAGGAAGACCATGCCGCCTCCTTGCCCAGCGAGGCCAAGGTCTATCTCGAGCAGATCGTCCTGGCCGGACGCAAGATGAGCGATCTGGTCGAGGGCTTGCTGACGCTTGCGCGCAGCACGCGCGGCGATTTGCGGATGGACTGTGTCGACGTGTCGGTGCTGGCCCAACGCCATCTGGCCGAACTGGCGGCGGCCGAGCCGGCGCGTCGCGTGTCGGTCGAGGTCGAGCAAGGCCTGACGGTGACGGGCGACGAGCGCATGATGGCCAGCGTGCTGGACAACCTGCTCGACAACGCCTGGAAGTACACCGGCGCCACGGCAGAGCCGAAGATCCGGGTGCACGCCTGCGCTGTCGACGGGCGGCCCGGTTTCTGTGTCTCGGACAATGGCGCCGGCTTCGACATGGCCCACGCGGCGCGTCTGTTCAAGGCCTTTCAGCGCCTGCACCGCCAGGACGAGTTTCCGGGCATCGGGATCGGTCTGGCCACGGTGCAGCGCATCGTGCAGCGTCACGGTGGCCAGATCAGCGCGCACGGTGTGCCCGGCCAGGGCGCAACGTTTTCAGTGGTCTTGCCGGCCAGGGCTGGCCAGCGGGAAGAGGAGTCAACGACATGAACATGAAGACCATCCTGCTCGTCGAAGACAACCTTCAGGACGAGATGCTCACCTTGCGCGCGCTGAAGAAGGCCCATCTCGCCAACCGCATCGACGTGGTTCGCGACGGCCAGCAGGCGCTGGACTACCTGTTCCGTGCCGGTGAGTTCGCCGACCGCGACGGCCCCGACCTGCCCACGGTGGTGCTGCTGGACATCAGCCTGCCGCGGCTGTCGGGCCTGGAGGTGCTCGAACGCCTGCGCGCCGACACCCGCACCGAGCTGCTGCCGGTGGTGATCCTGACTTCGTCCGACGAGCAGAAGGACCGCCTGAAGAGCTACGAGAACGGCTGCAACAGCTTCGTGCAGAAGCCGGTGGACTTCGCGGACTTTGCCGAGACCGTGGCCCGCCTCGGCGTCTACTGGCTTGCAACCAATGAGCCGCCACCTGAGCGGGCAATGCCGCGTTGAACCCGAGCTGGCCGACGGTGTCGACCCGTGGGAAAGACAGCGTTTCTCCTGGCAGGCCGTGGCGCCGCGAAACGCGTCCGTTTGGGCAGCACCCGTCGGTCAAGGTTCGACGCTGAGGGGCGGCCCCTGGCAAGCCGCCGCCGACCTCACTCCCTCACTCCCTTGCCCCTCACACCCCACGCATCGCCTGCGCCGCCTCTGCATTCCCCAGCCCGGCCACCCCCGCCGCCGCGCCCAGCCGGTCCCGCTCTTCGCGGTTTTGCCCCAGCTTGGACTTGCCCACCAGGCGGGTGATTTCAACCTCGATGCCGACGATGGCCTGCAGCAGGCCGGTGATGAACTCGGGCGCGGAGTCGCCCATCTTCCAGGGCCTCGCCTGCTGCGAGCGTTGCTCGTGCTCGCGCGTGAGGCGCGCCACCAGGCCGCGCACGAAACGCTCGTCGTCCATCACGCGCAGGCGACCGTGGGCGTGCACGACCTGGTAGTTCCAGGTGGGCACGTGGCGGTGGTGTTCGGGTTTGCTGGGATACCAGTTGGGCGAGATGTAGGCCTCGCTGGCCTGGAAGATCACCAGCACCTCGGCACCCTCGGCGGGCACCTCGCGCCACACCGGGTTGGCGCGCGCCACGTGGGCGTTCAGCGTGCCGTGCGGCCCGGCGGCTTCATCCAGCTCGAACGGGATGTGGTTGGCGTCCAGGCCGTGGGGGCCTTGCGTGATCAGCGCGCCGAGCGGGTGTTCGCGCATCACGCGCTGCAGTTCGCCGGGCCGGGTTTCTTCGAAGTGGGTGGGGAGGTACATGGCGGGTGTGGGGTGCTGGGTGCTGAGAAGGGGTTTGTATCGGTATCGGTTCTGGCGGGTGGCGGGCACAGGGTGTCAGGGCCGGGTGTCGGTGTCCAGGGCCTGCTGGACCAGCTCGGCCATGGCCTGCGTGGCCTCGCCGGGGCAGGCCCGCAACCCGTTCACGGTGCCCACCCGGTCCGCCCGGGCTTCGTCCTGGCTGGCCTTGAGTTTGCCTTCGAGCCGGTCAATGGGGATCTGAATGCCGACGATGGCGCGCAGCATCTGGTCAATGAACGGCGCGGGCGCATCGGCCACGCGCCAGGGGGTGGCTTGCCGGGCTTCGTGCGCGTGTGTGAGGCGGTTCAGCAGGTCGAGCAGCGCGTCGCGGTCGTTGATCACGCGCGCCACGCCGTGCGCGTGGGCGGCGGTGTAGTTCCAGGTGGGCACGACGCGGCCGTGCTCGGCCTTGCCCGGGTACCAGCCCGGTGTGATGTAGGCCTGCGGGCCCTGGAACGCCACGACACACGGCGTTGCCGTGTGCAGGTCTCGCCAGACGGTGTTGGCTCGGGCCACGTGGCCGAGCAGGGTGCCGTGCGGGCCCTGGCGGCGGTCCAGCAGGAAGGGGATGTGGTTCACGGTCAGGCCGCCCGGTCCCTGGCACACCCAGGTGCCCAGCGGGTGGTCGTCGATCAGCGAGAAGAGGGCGTCCCGGTCGGTGAGCCGGTGGCAGGGGGGCAGGTACATGGGTGGGCCTCAGGTGTTTTGCAGCGCGTGACGCACCAGCATCGCCGACAGCACCCACATCGTCACACCGATCAATGCGTCCAGCACCTGCCAGGCGCGGGGCCGGGCGAACAGCGGCGCGAGCCAGCGCGCGCCGAAGCCCAGCGCGCTGAACCAGGCCAGGCTGGCGATGCTCGCGCCCGCCACGAACCAGGCTTGCAGCCCGGCGGGTTGCTGGGCGCCGATGCTGCCCACCAGCAGCACGGTGTCGAGGTAGACGTGCGGGTTGAGCAGGGTGAAGGCGGCGGCCTGCGCCATGGCTGTGCCGAGGCTCAGGCCGGCGCCACCTTCGGCCGCCTGCAACTGGCTCGCGTGCCTCGCGCGCTGCAGCGCCCGCCAACCGTACACCGCCAGAAAGGCCGCACCGGCCAGCGCCAGCGCGCGGGCCAGGCCCGGGCTGCTGCCCAGCGCCTGCGCCATGCCCAGCACGCCGGCGGTGATCAGCGCCGCATCGGCCAGCGCGCAGAACAGCACCACGCTGCCCACGTGCTCGCGCCGCAGGCCCTGGCGCAGCACGAAGGCGTTCTGTGCGCCGATGGCGACGATGAGGCCCAGGCTCAGGATCAGGCCCTGGGCGAAGACGGGCAACACCAGCGAGGCGGGGACGGGAACAGCGTTCATGCACCGAGATTGCCTGCGTTGTCTGATGAAGGCAAACTGTCTTTCCTTCACCCGATTAAGAAAAACTGCATTCATGCTGGACTATGCCGCCCTCCATGCCCTGGCCGCCGTGGTGCGGGAAGGCAGTTTCGACCGTGCGGCCCGCGCGCTGCACGTGACGCCCTCGGCCATCTCGCAGCGCGTGCGCCTGCTGGAGGAGCGGGTGGGCTGCGCGCTGGTGGTGCGCGGCCAGCCCTGCCTGCCGACCGACACGGGCCGGCGCATGTGCCAGCACATGGACCGCGTGCGCCTGCTGGAGCACGAACTGCACGACGCGCTGCCGGCCCTCGCGCCCGAAGGTGGCACGCGGGTGGCGCTGCCGGTGGCGGTCAACGCCGACAGCCTGGCCACCTGGTTCGCGCCCGCGCTGGCCGCGTTCGCCGCGCAGGCCCCGGTGCTGATGGCCGTGAGCGTGGACGACCAGGACCACACCGCCGAGTGGCTGCGCACCGGCGCGGTGCTCGCGGCCGTGACCGGCCACGCCCGGCCGGCGGCCGGCTGCAACAGCCAGCCGCTGGGCGCCATGCGCTACCTCGCGGCGGCCAGCCCGGCCTTCGTGGCGCGCTATTTCGGCGATGGGGTGGGCGCGGGCAGCCTGGCGCACGCGCCCAGCCTGGTGTTCAACACCAAGGACGAGCTGCAGGCGCGCTGGGTGCGGCGCCTGTGCCACCGCCATGTGGAGCTGCCCCGCCACACCCTGCCGTCATCCCAGGCCTTCGTGACCGCCGCGCTGGCCGGCATGGGCTGGGGGTTGCAACCCGAGGCGCTGATCGCGCCGCACCTGGCCGACGGCTCGCTGGCCGAACTGGTGCCCGGGCAGGCGCTGGACGTGCCGCTGCACTGGCAGACGGCGCGGGCCGCCTCCGGCCTGCTCGACGGCCTGACGCGGCAGATGCTGGCGGCCGCTCGCGACGCCCTGCGGCCACTGTGAGCCCTGCGGTCGCCCTTCAATGACCTTGGCAGGCCGCTGGTACCCACGGGCGTGTCCCTGTCGTTTGCTAGGATGCGACGCTGCTTTCCCGCCATTCATCCCCGTTTCATGTCGCATTCCCCTCACCCAGACCACTACCGCCCCGACATTGATGGCCTGCGCGCCATTGCCGTATCTGCTGTGGTGATCCACCACGCTTTCCCCGAGTGGTTCCCGGGTGGCTTCATCGGGGTGGACATCTTTTTCGTGATCTCGGGCTACCTGATCAGCTCGATCATCCTGGACAACCTGGCGCGCAACCGCTTCAGCTTCGCGGACTTCTATGCCCGCCGGGTCAAGCGCATCTTTCCCGCCCTGTTCCTGGTGCTGGCCTTCACGCTGGTCTACGGCTGGTTCGTGCTCTCGCCCTTGGACTACAAGGCGGTGGGCAAACACGCGGTGGCCGGCAGTTTCTTCATGTCGAACTTCGCCTTCTGGCGGGAGGCGGGCTATTTCGATGCCTCGGCGGTCGAAAAACCGCTGCTGCACCTGTGGTCGCTGGCCATTGAAGAGCAGTTCTACATGTTCTGGCCGCTGGTGCTGGTGGCGCTGCACCGTTGGCACCAGCCCAAGAAGATCTGGGTCCTGGTCCTGCTGCTGCTCTCGCTGGGTTTCAACCTCTGGCTGGTGCGGGGGGATGCGAACTCGGCGTTCTACAACCCGCTGGGCCGCTTCTGGGAAATGATGATGGGGGCCTACCTGGCCGCCAGCCGTCCGGCCCCGGGTGCACCGGTGCCCGTCACGGCCCGCCGGGCGCAGTGGCTCTCCAGCCTGGGCATCGGTTTGCTGGTGCTGGTCATGGTCGAGCTCCACCCTGAACGGCGGTTTCCCGGTGGCTGGGCCTTCTTCGGCACCCTGGCCACCTGCCTGCTGATCGCTGCCGGCCCCCGGGGCTGGTTCAACCGGTATGTGCTGTCGAGCAAACCCATGGTCTGGATCGGTCTGATCAGTTACCCCCTCTACCTGTGGCACTGGCCGCTGCTGGCCTTCCCGCACATCGAGCACGGAGGGGTGCCCCCCGCGTTGCACCAGGTCGGCTGGATGTTGCTCGCGGTGCTGCTGGCCTGGCTCACGTACCGGCTGGTCGAACAGCCGATCCGGTTCGGGCATTGGCGCCAGTGGCGCTTCACCACGGTGACCCTGAGCGCCGCCGTGGCGGTGACCGGTCTGACCGGCTTCACCATCTACAGAAAGGAGGGGCAGCCGGAGCGCCTGCAGATGCTGGCGGCGAACCAGGCAGCGAATCAGGCGGCCCGTGACGGCTCGCCCGAGCAGATCCAGAAGCTGCTGGCCACGCTCTCGACCAAAGGCGGGAAGCCTGCGGTCATCGAGGGCTGGCGCGACGGCGACTGCATGCTGGACTACAACCTGCCGCCCAGCAACTTCAAGCCGTTCTGTGTCGAGAAAAAGCGGCCCCTGGTCTTCCTCTGGGGCGACTCGCACGCCGGTTCGCTGTACCCGGGCTTCAAGGCGCTGCAGGACAGCGGCAAATACAGCTTCGGTCTCGGGGAGCGCACGGCCGCGATCTGCCCGCCCATCCTGGGCATCGAACCACGCCCGCTGTGCCAGAGCCTGAACGACGACACCATCCGCGTGATCCGCGAGACCAAGCCCGACATCGTGGTGCTGTACGCCTGGTGGCACGAGGGCAAGGTCAAGGGCCGCTACAAGGACATCCGTGGCCTGGAGCCGACCGTGGCCGAACTCAAGAAGGCCGGCGTCAAACGCATCGTGCTGCTCGGCGCGGTGCCGTACTGGCGCGAGGACCTGCCCAAGGTCTTGCTGAAGCTGTGGAAAGAGCAGCAGCGTCTGCCGCTGCGCCTGGGTGACGAGTACCTGGACCCCCACGTCAAGGCCGCCACGGCCGACATGCGCCGGCGTTCCGCCGCCATGGGCATCGAGTTCATCTCGGGGATGGATTACTTCTGCAACAAGGACGGCTGCCTGACGCGCATGGGGCCGGGGTCCGCCGAGCCCCTGAGCTTCGACTACGGGCACCTGTCGCTGCCCGCAGCCACGTACTACGTCGATCAGATCGCACCGCTGATCCTGGGCCAGCGCTGATGCGGCCTGGCCACGTGGCGGTGCGCCGAGCGCCCGTCAGGCCAGCCAGGCCTTGACGCGGCCTGACAGCGCCTCGGTGCTGATGCCGTAGCGCTCGTGCAGCGTCGGCAGGGCGCCGGCGTCGAGGTAGGCGTCGGGCAGGCCCGCGAGGCGGAATCGCGCGGGCTGCACGCCGTTCTGCAACAGCGCGCTGGCCACGGCTTCGCCCAGGCCGCCGATCACCGAGTGGTTCTCGGCCACCACCACCAGGCGCGGCTTGGAGCCCACCTCGGCCAGGAGGGTCGCGGTGTCCAGCGGCTTGATGGTGGGGCAGTGCAGCACCGCCACGCCGATGTTGTCGGCCTTGAGCGCCTGCGCCACTTCCAGTGCGCGCATGGTCATGAAGCCGCTGGAGACGATGAGCACGTCGTTGCCATCCACCAGGCGCTTGGCCTTGCCGAGCTCGAAGCTGTAGTCGTATTCGTCCAGCACCAGCGGCACGTTGCCGCGCAGCAGGCGCATGTAGACCGGGCCGTCGTGGGCAGCCATCTGCGGCACGGCCTGTTCGATGTCCAGCGCGTCACACGGGTCGATGATGGTCAGGCCGGGGATGCCGCGCATCATGGCCAGGTCTTCGGTGGCTTGGTGGCTGGGGCCGTAGCCGGTGGTGAGGCCAGGCAGGGCGCAGCACATCTTGACGTTGAGGTTTTCCTCGGCGATCACCTGGTGGATGAAGTCGTAGGCGCGGCGCGTGCCGAACACGGCGTAGGTGGTGACGAAGGGCATCAGGCCTTCCTTGGCCATGCCGCCGGCCGCACCCATGAGCAGCTGCTCGGCCATGCCCATCTGGAAGTAGCGCTCGGGGAAGGCCTGCGCAAACAGGTGCAGGTCGGTGTACTTGCCGAGATCGGCGGTCATGCCGACGATCTCGGGCCGGTTCGCGGCCAGCTCGACCAGGGCCTTGCCAAAGGGTGCGGCCTTCACCCGCTGGCCTTCGCTCGCGATGGACGCGATCATGGCCGAGGTGGTGAGGCGGGGTTTCTTTTCAACAACGGTGTTCATGCGGCGGCTCCTTCGGGCGCGGATTGGTCAAGGACGGCGAGGGCCTGCTGCCACTCGGGCGGGTCCACGCGGATGAAGTGGTTCTTGTCACGCGTTTCGAGGAAAGGCACGCCCTTGCCCATCAGGGTGTTGAACAGGATCACGCGGGGCTTGGCGTCTTTCAGGTTGCGCGCCGTGTCGAAGGCGGCGCGCACAGCGGCCATGTCATTGCCGTCGATGCGCTGCACGTGCCAGCCGAAGGCCAGCCACTTGTCGGCCAGCGGCTCGAAGCCCAGCACCTTGCTCGATGGACCATCGGCCTGCTGGTTGTTGATGTCGACCAGGCAGATCAGGTTGGAGAGGCCGTGGTGTGCGGCCGACATGGCGGCTTCCCAGGTGGAGCCTTCGTCGAGCTCGCCGTCGCTCATGGAGTTGTAGACAAAGGCCGGGTTCTGCTTGTGGCGCAGGCCCAGCGCCATGCCCACCGCAATCGGCAGGCCTTGACCCAGCGAGCCGCCCGAGATTTCCATGCCCGGCGTGTAGGTGGCCATGCCCGACATGGGCAGGCGGCTGTCGTCGCTGCCGTAGGTTTCCAGCTCTTCCTCGGGAATGATCCCGGCTTCGATCAGCGCCGCGTAGTGGGCGATGGCGTAGTGGCCGTGCGAGAGCAGGAAGCGGTCGCGGCCTTCCCACTCGGGGTCTTCGGGTTTGAAGTTGAGCGCGTGGCCGTAGGCAGCGGCCAGCACGTCGGCCCAGCCCAGGGCCTGGCCGATGTAGCCCTGGCCCTGGACCTCGCCCATGCGCAGGGCGTAGCGGCGGATGCGGTGGGCGCACTGCGCCAACGCAGGAAGTTGGTCTGCGGATGAAGTCATGGAAATGCTCCTGAAAAGAAAGGGGGAGGTGCTCAGCGCAGGATCGATGCAGGCACGTAGGAGACCAGCGCGAGGACGAGGAAGGCCACGAAATAGAAGGGGCCGAGTTCGCGCACCGTCTGGCCGACCTTGACCTTGGCCAGCGCGCTGGTGATGAAGAGCGTGGTGCCCACCGGGGGCGTGTAGAGCCCGACCGCCAGATTCACGACCATCATGATTCCCAGTTGCACCGGGTCCATGCCGATGCTGGCGGCCAATGGCAGGAACACCGGGGTGAGCAGCAGCACGGCGGCGGGCAGGTCGATGAACATGCCGATGAGCAGCATGAGCAGGTTCATGATCAGGATCACGATCCAGTCCTGGCTCACGTTCTGCGTGATCCAGTTCGCCACGCCGGCGGGCATCTGGTCGTAGGTCAGCAGCCAGCCGATCGCGGCCGAGGCCATGATCACCAGCAGCACCACACCGGTGGCGAGGCCAGCGGACACGACCGCGTCGTTCAGGCGCTTGAACGACAGGTCGCGGTAGACCACCACCGACACGGCGGCGGCGTACAAGGTGGACAGCACGGCCACTTCGGTGGGCGTGGCGATGCCGAAGCGCAGGAACACCACGATCAGCACCGGCAGCAGCAGAGCGGGCGACGCGTACTTCAGGTGGGTGCGGAAAACGCGCCAGTCCATCGGCGTGGTGTCGCGTGGGAAGTTGCGGCGCTTGCCCACCCACCAGCACATGAACATGAACCCGCCGCACATCAGCATGCCCGGCAGGATGCCGGCGACGAACAGCGCTGCGATGGAGGCGTTGGCCGTCAATGCGAACAGGATCATCGGGATCGACGGCGGGATCAGGATGTCGATGGTGGCCGCAGCGGCCAGCGTGGCGGCCGAGAACGCCGGTGGATAACCCAGGCGCTTGTGCCAGGGGATCAGCAGCGAGCCGATGGCCGAAGCGTCGGCCACCGCCGAGCCGGAGACCCCACCGAACAGCGTGGACGACAGCACGCCCACCTGCGCCGGACCACCGTGGAAACGGCCGATCAGCGTGCTGAGCACGCCGACCAGCGCCGCGCCCAGGCGCCCGCCCATCATCAGCGAGCCGGTGAGCATGAAGAAGGGAATGGCGATCAGCGGGAAGCTCTGCACCTGGGCCACCATCTGCTGCACCAGCAGGTCCAGCGGGACGCGGTCGGAGGTGGCGGCGGCGGCCATGGCCGCGATCAGCAGCGCGTGGGCGATGGGCACGGCCAGCACGGCCGCAGCGAGAAAGACAAGAAGAATGAGGGCGCTCATGGCGTGTTCCTTGGGCAGGGTTTGCAGTGGCTTACCAGTGCGCTTCAGGCACGGCGCGTTCGTCACCCGGGTCGTGTTCCACCGGTGGTGCCTGCCACGCGTTCCAGGCCGACTTGCATGCGAGCAGGCCCAGCATCAGCAGTCCCACCATGACGCAGCCGTAGGTGAACGAGCCAGGCACCTGCAGGATGGCCGACTTCTCGTCGTGCACGATCTCCAGCATCTGGAATGTGGCCCAGGCCAGCGTGCCGTAGAGGGCCGCGACCACCAGCCAGGTGCCGATGGCCGTCCAGCGGCGCAGCGCAGGCGGCACGGTGTCCATCAGGAAACTGGTGGTGATGTGGGCGCCGTGCGCGGCCGCCAGCACCACGCCCGACATGACCAGCCAGGGAAAGAGCAGCTCAGGCACTTCGTTGGCCCATTGCAGGCTGCTGCCGGTGGCGTAGCGCAGCACGGTGTTGACCACGAGGATCGCGAAGATGACGGCCGTGCTGATCCACAGCAGCACACGGCACAAGCCGACGACGGCCCGTTCGATGAAGTTCATCGGAAGACTCCTTGTGCTGCAGGGGCCTGGGCCCCTGCAGCGGCTGAAGGGAAGGACTGGCTGGAGCGCGCGAGGCGATCAGCGCGTGGCGGCGATGACCTTCTTGAGGTAGGGGCCGATGGGCGTGGCCAGCCACTTGTCGTCCACCGCGGCGGTGGCCTTGGCGAACGCGGCCTTGTCCACCGTGGTCACCTGCACGCCCTTGGCCTTGAGGTCGTCGAGCAGCTTGGCGTCGGCGTCGGCCGAGAGCTTGCGTTGCAGCGCGGTGGCTTCCGCCGCGGCCTCGGTCACGGCCTTGCGGTCGGCTTCGGAGAGGCGGTCCCAGCTGCGCTTGCTCATCAGGAACGGCGTCATCTGGAACATGTGGCTGGTCAGCGCCAGGTGCTTCTGCACTTCATACAGTTTGCTGGCGTGGATGTTGACCAGCGGGTTCTCCTGGCCGTCCACCACGCCCTGCTGCAAGGCCACGTACAGCTCGGCGAACTTGATCTGCTGCGCCTCGGCGCCCAGGGCCTGCATGATGTCGACCAGCACCGCGTCGGGCGGGGTGCGCATCTTCAGGCCCTTCATGTCCTCGACCTTGCCGATGGGGCGCTTGCTGTTGGTCATGTGGCGGATGCCGTTGTCCCAGTAGCCCAGCACCACCATGCCTTTGTCGGCCGATTTCTGCGCCAGCTCCTGGCCCAGCGGGCCGTCGAGCAGCTTGAAGGCCTGCGCCGGCGTGGAGAACATGAAAGGCATGCCGTAGGCCGCGTACTCGGGCACGGCGGACGACACCGCACCTTGCGAGTTGGCCGTCATGTCGAGCGCGCCGGTGCGCACCGCCGTCACCATGGCGGCATCGTCGCCGAGCTGGCCTGATGGGGCGACCTGCACCTCGATGCGGCCAGCGCTCTTGGCCTTGAGCACCTCGGCGAACTTGACGGCGGCTTCGTGGCGCGGATTGCCCGGCGCGGCACCGTGGCCCAACGTGAGTTTCGTGGTCTGGGCCTGGGCGGCGAGGGGCAGGGCGGCGGCCAGTGCGGCCACGGCGAGCAGGGTGCGGGTGAAGGTCTTGCGTTGCATGGTGTTGTCTCCGGTGGTTGTGGGTGAAGGTGAAGGGTTCTCTTGAATCGGTGCGCCTCGGCGCCTGCAACGGTCCAACCCAGAGGCACCGCCGGGCCGCCCTTCGACAAGCTCAGGACGGACGGCCAGTGCCGCCCCCTGGGGGGTGACGCCGCAGGCGGCGCGGGGGGGGGGTCAATGAATCAACATGCCGCCGTTCACGTCGAGCGTGATGCCGGTGCAGTAGGTCGAGAGCGGGCTGGCCAGGAACACGCAGGCGCCGGCGATGTCGTCGGCGCGGCCCAGGCGGGCCAGCGGGATGGTTTCGGCGATCTCGGCCTTCTTCTCTTCGGTGAGTTTGCCTTTGATGATGTCGGTGCCGATCAGGCCGGGCGTGATGCAGTTGACCCGGATGTTCTCGGGGCCGAACTCGCGCGCCATGGCACGCGCCAGGCCCAGCACGCCGGCCTTGGCGGCCGAGTAGTGAGGGCCGCCCAGGATGCCGCCGCCGCGCTGCGCCGACACCGACGAGATGCAGACGATGGAGCCGCTCTGCTGCGAGCGCATGGCGGGCAGCACGGCCTGCGACATGTAGAGCGTGCCGCGCAGGCTCACGTCGAGGATGCGGTCGTAGTCGGCGCCGGTGATCTCCAGCGTCTTGACCGGCTGGGTGATGCCGGCGTTGTTCACCAGCGTGTCGATGCGGCCGAAGGCCTGGAGCACCGCGGCGGCGGCGGCGTCGCACGAGGCTTTGTCGGTCACGTCGGCCACCAGGCCAATGTGGCCCGCGCCCAGCTGGGCGGCGGCCCCGGCCGGGTCGGCGCGTTCGAGGTCGAGGATGGCGACCTTGGCGCCCTGGGCGGCCATCAGGCGGGCGGTGGCGAAGCCGAGGCCATTGACGCCGGCACCGCCGGTGATGATGGCAACCTGGTCTTTGAGCAGCATGGGTTTTGTCTCCTGTGGGTTGAACAGCTCAGGAGTCGCACAGAGCGGGGTTGTCTGTGGTGGCACATCGCGTGCCTTGTCTCCTGTTCTTGGAGCGGATTCTGAAAGCCATGCAAGTTGATGACAAGCGATGAAATGTCAGCGTAAGATGAAGATCTGTCATTTGACGTCAGGGTTGACCCCATGGCCGCATTGCCCCCCATTGCCAACCTGCAGGCCTTCGAAACCGTGGCGCGGCGCCGCAGCTTTGCCCTCGCCGCGGCCGAGCTGCACCTCACCGCGTCGGCCATCAGTCACCAGGTGTCCCGGCTTGAGTCGCACCTGGGCATCCGCCTGTTCGAGCGCAGCGCGCACGGGGTGCGCCTGAGCCCGGCGGGCGAGCACTACCTGCTGCACGTGGGGGCCGCGCTCAATGCCATCGCGACCGCCACCGACGACCTGCGCCAGGGCATCCGCAACAGCCTGTATGTGCACTCGGCGCCCAGCATCGCCAGCCTGTGGCTCATGCCGCGCCTGCACCGCTTCGCACAGGCCTACCCGGACATCTCGCTCAACCTCTCGGCCGCCCACACGCCCAGCGACTTCGCACTCGGCCAGTCGGACATCGACATCCGCTACGGTATCCCGCAGTGGGGCGACCTGGTGGTGGAGCCCCTCTTCGAAGAAGCCATCGTGCCCCTGGCCAGCCCGGCCTTCATCCGGCAGCACAAGCTCAAGCGGGTGGAGCAGTTGCTCGAGCTGCCGCTGATCCAGAGCAATGTGAGCATCGTGCAGTGGTCCGACTGGTTCGGCCGCTTCACGAAGCTGCGGGCCCCCGACCGCTTTTCCCTGCGCTTCGACCGGGCACAGATGTCACTGGATGCCGCGACGCAGGGCCTGGGCGTGGCGCTGGAGAGCGCGATGAATGCGGGCGGCCACCTGGCCGACGGCAAGCTCAAGGCGCCGTTCGGCATGGACCAGGTCATTCGCGTGAAGGCGCACTTTGCCGTCTACCCGGAGCGCCATGCCAAGCGGCCGGCGGTCGAGGCGTTTCTGTCGTGGCTGCACAGCGAGGCGGCGAAGACCTGACCCCGCCGCCTGTGTACATTGCAGGCTCCACCAGGAGGACACCACCATGCGGGTATTTTTGATCGATGCGGACAACCTTTCCTCGCCCGCCTGGGTGGACGAGGCTTTCCAGGCGCTCGAAAACGCCGAGGGCAGCATCGCGGTGCGACGGGCCTACGGCAGCGCCGAAAACCTCAAGGGCCTGGCCGACACGCTGCGCACCTGGGCCATCCGGCCGTTCGTGAACCTGTCGCTGAGCAAGAACACCACCGACATCGCGCTCGCGGCCGACGCCATGGCGTTCGCCTGCCAGCAGCCGGCGCCTGCCATGATCGTGATCGGCTCGGGCGATGCGGACTTCTTGCCGCTGGTGGTGCGGCTGCGGGAGCGGGGCATCCAGGTGGTCTGCGTCTCCGAGGCCAGCAAGATGGCGCCCGAGGCCGTGCCGGCCTACGACCGCGTGCTGTACGTGGGCCACGCCGCGTCGGCCCGGCGGACGTCGCCGTCGCCCGCGCCGTCGCCCGCGCCCGCGAAGGCCCGTCGCGCCGCGCCCGCGGCGGCGCCGGCCACCAAGGCCGCGGCCAAAAAGGTGCCGGCCAAGAAGGCGGCCGCCCGCAAGGAAGCGCCCGCGGCCCCGCCTGCGCCGAAGGAGCCCGCGCGCAAGACCGCCGCGAAACCGGCCGCACCCGCCGACGGCCTCACGGTGTCGCGCATCCTCGCTGCGGTGCCGGCCTTCGAAGCCGGTGCCTGGCAGCCGCTGGGCGACGTGGCCAAGGCCCTGCGCGATGGCGGTTTGCTGGGCAAGAGCGCGCTGTCGACCAAGCTGTTCAAGAAGTTTCCCGAGCACTTCGAGCTCCGCCCCGGCCGGCAGCCCAACGAGGTTCGCCTCGTGTCGCCTCCGCCTTCCGTCTGAGCGCGTTCAGCGCACCGCCAGGCGACAGCTGGCGCGCAGCACCCCATGGTCAGGCCCCGGGCCGACGCTGCCCCCTTTCTTCGTTGAAGGACTCAATCCGTTTCAGTCGTGTCTGTCTGTAAGTGCCCTTGTGGCCGTCCTGCGCAGGGGAGTACGCTGATTTCCCCCTCGCGGTCGGTGCCGACCGGCAAGCCCGTGGATCGATGGCGGCGGGACCCGATGACGTCAACAACACACAGGAGACGGACATGAAGAAGAGCGGTATGGATGGTGGGCACCTGGCCCGTGGACGGTGGAGCGCGACAGCGCTCGCGGCGATGCTCTTGGTGGCCTGCGGCGGAGGTGGCGAGGGCGGCAGCGACGCGTCCGGCGACGCGGCCGTGGCCAAGCTGGCGCCTGCCGGCGCTTCTGCAGCGGGGGAGTCCTCCAGCTGCCTCAACCGGGTCAACAACACGTTCAACAAACTGCTGGAGTGCGTCACGCTCGACGGCGTGCGGCGCCACCAGCAGGCGCTGCAGACCATTGCCGACGAGAACAACGGCATCCGCACCTCGGGCACGCCGGGCTACGACGCCTCGGTGGACTACGCGGCGCAGGTGCTGCGCGACGCGGGCTACCGGGTGACCGTCACGGACTTCCAGTTCCAGACCTTCATCACGCTCTCGCCCACGGTGCTGGAGCAGGTGTCGCCCGGCCCGGCCGGCCCGCTGGCGAACAACGTCATGGAGTACTCCGGCAGCGGCGATGTGACCGCCCCGGTGACGGCGCTGACCCCCCCGCCGGGTGACGGCACCCCGGGCTGCGAGGCCGCGGATTTCGTGGGCTTCCCGGCAGGCAACATCGCGCTCATCAGCCGCGGGGCCTGTCCCTTCGCCCTCAAGGCCGCCAACGCGCAGGCCGCCGGGGCCGGCGGCGTCGTGATCTACAACAACACCGCCGGCGACCTCAACGGCACGCTGGGCGAGGCGTTCACGCTGGACATCGGCGTCACCGGGATCACCCAGGCCCTCGGCCAGCAACTGGCGGCCACACCGGGGCTGGTGCTGCGCCTGAAGACCGACACCTTCCGCGGCGAAGCGACCACCAGCAACGTCATCGCGGAGTCGCGCTCGGGTGATCCGAACAACGTGGTGATGGTGGGAGCGCACCTCGACTCGGTCAACGAAGGCCCGGGCATCAACGACAACGGCTCGGGCGTCGCGGCGATCCTGGAGACCGCGGTCCAGATGGCCAAGGTCAAGCCCCGCAACAAGCTGCGCTTCGCTCTGTGGGGCGCGGAAGAGTCGGGGCTGGTGGGCTCCACGAACTACGTGGAAGCCCTGTCCCAGGCCGAGAAGGAGCGCATCGCGCTGTACCTGAACTTCGACATGATCGGTTCGCCCAACCACGTGTTCTTCGTCTACGACGGCGACGACTCGGACGCCACGGGCGAAGGCCCCGGCCCCGGCGGATCGGACCAGATCGAGAAGGCGTTCGAGTCCTTCTACATGCAGCGCGGCGTGCCGTTCAAGGGCACCGACTTCGACGGACGCTCGGACTACCGTGCCTTCATCCAGAACCTGATCCCCGCGGGGGGGCTGTTCACCGGGGCCGAAGGCATCAAGACCGCCGCCGAAGCGGTGACCTGGGGCGGCACCGCAGGCCAGCCCTACGACCCGTGTTACCACCAGGCCTGCGACACCTTTGCCAACAACAACGACACGGCCCTCGACGTGAACGCCGACGCGGTGGCCTACACCACGCTGCTGTTTTCGATGAACACCTCGACCGTGAACGACCAGCGCGGCAAGGGCAACTTCCGCATGCCGGCGCTCAAGCCGCTGCACCCGGTGCCTTCGGCGAACTGATCGCTCTCTGAAGGCCCATGCCCGCCTTGCGGCTGGCATGGGGCCTTCCCGGATGGGCGGGGGTCAGTGCAGGGTGAGCGTCATCGCCGATGCGCCGCGGACCCCTGGCGCCGATGGTCACCAGTGGGCAACACATGTCGGTCCTGATTCGGGCCTTCTCCACACGGGGTTGCCCATTCTTCAGATCGGTTGTATGATGCGAATCATGCGAAAATCGCCAACCAACATCCGAACCGCCGCCAAAGAAGCCTCGCACGAGCGCATCGTGCAGGCCGCTGCCCGCGCCATCCGGCGCAGCGGCTACGACGGTACCGGGGTGGCCGACATCATGAAAGAGGCGGGTCTGACGCACGGTGCGTTCTATGCCCACTTCGAGTCCCGCGAAGCCATGCTGGCCGAGGCGGCGGACCGGGCGGGAGCCGAGTCCAATGCCTTCGCGGCCAGTGTCGTCGCCGCTGCGCCACCCGAGCAGGCCTTGCAGGCGCTGATGCAGACCTATCTTTCCAAGGAGCACCTGGCGGGCATCGAGACGGGTTGCCCTGTTTCAGCCCTGGGTTCTGAAATGCCCCGCCAGTCGCCCGAAGTGCGCCGGGCCGCCACGCGCCGCATCAAGGAGATGATCGATCTGGTGGCTCGTCAGTCACCGGATTGGGGGCAGCCCGGCGCCCACGAGCGCGCGCTGGTGACGGTGGCCACCATGGTGGGCACCTTGGTGCTGGCCCGTGCTGTCGATGACCCTGCGTTGTCGGACGCGCTGTGCAGTGCCGCCTTGAAGCGCCTGGATCCTTCGGAGGCCTGATCATGGGCCTGTTTTTTTTGCCTTTAAGTATGATGATCATCATGTCAAAATCTCTCCCATCCCGGTCCGCCGGGTCGGTCTCTTGCTCGCTTCTGAAAAAGGAAACGCCATGAAAGCCTTCGTCCTGGACCGCTACGGGAAGAAAGAAACACTGCGGGCCGCCGAGGTGCCGGAACCGGAGTTGCGTGAAGACGATGTGCTGATCGAGGTGCACGCGACCGCGGTGAATCTGCTGGACGTCAAGCTGCGCAACGGCGAGTTCAAGCTCATCCTGCCGTACCGCACGCCCTTGATCCTGGGTCATGACGTGGCCGGTGTGGTGGTCCGTGTCGGACCGCGGGTGCGCCAGTTCAAGGTGGGCGACGAGGTCTACGCCCGGCCCGATGATTTCCGCATCGGCACCTTCGCCGAGCGGATTGCCGTCAAGGAAGACTCGGTGGCGATCAAGCCGAAAAACATCACCATGGAAGAGGCCGCGTCCATCCCCTTGGTGGGCCTGACGGCCTGGCAGGCGCTGGTGGAACGCGCGAAGCTCAAGGCGGGTCAGAAGGTCTTTATCCAGGCGGGCTCTGGTGGCGTGGGCACGTTCGCGATCCAGCTGGCCAAGCACCTGGGCGCGACGGTGGCCACCACCACCAGCGCGGGCAATACCGCCCTGGTCAAAAGCCTGGGTGCGGACGTGATCGTCGACTACAAAAAGGACCACTTCGAAGAGCAACTGAGCGACTGCGACGTGGTGCTCAACAGCCAGGACGGCAAGACCCTGTCGAAGTCCCTGGGCGTGCTCAAGCCAGGCGGCCACCTCATCTCCATCTCGGGGCCACCCGATCCGCAGTTTGCGCGGGACATCAAGGCCAACTGGCTGGTGCAGCAGGTCATGCGCGCCATCAGCTTCGGCGTTCGCTGGCAAGCGCAGCACCTGAGGGTCGGCTATTCGTTCCTGTTCATGAAGGCCAGTGGCAGCCAGCTGCGGCAGATCACGCCGCTGATCGAGTCGGGCGCCATCCGCCCGGTGATCGACAAGGTCTTCCCGTTTGACGCCACCAACGAGGCCCTGGCCTACGTCGAAAGCGGCCGCGCCAAAGGCAAGGTGGTCATCAAGCTTCGCTGAACCTTTTCACCCATCCGATTTTTGTTCGCCTATACATATGACGAGCGTCATGTGAAAACCGTATCCCCACTTTTTTTGGAGCCCCTCATGAACATTCAAAACGCCGTCGTCCTCATCACAGGCGCCAACCGAGGCATCGGCCTGGCCTTTGCCCGCGAACTGCTGGCGCGTGGCGCCCGCAAGGTCTACGCCGCCGCACGCGACCCTGCCACCGTGACCTTGCCGGGTGTCCAGGCCTTGCGGCTCGACGTCACACAGCCCGAGCAGATCGCGGCCGCCGCACAGCTGGCCACCGACGTGACCCTGGTGATCAACAACGCGGGCATTGCCCAGCCCGGCGGTTTCCTTTCGCCCGACAGCGACGCGGTGACGCGCCGCATCTTCGAGACCAACTTCTTCGGCGTGCTGAACGTGAGCCAGGGGTTTGCGCCCGTGCTCAAGGCCAACGGCGGTGGTGCGCTGCTCAACGTCTTGTCCGTGGCGTCGTGGGTCAACGGTGGTGAGCTGGCCGCCTACTCGGCCAGCAAGTCGGCGGCGTGGTCGCTGACCAATGCCCTGCGCCACGAGCTGGCCGCGCAGAAGACCCAGGTGCTGGGCCTGCACATGGCCTATGTCGACACCGACCTCACGCGTGGATTCGAGGTCCCCAAAAGCAGCGCCGAAACCATCGTGCAGCGGGCGCTCGACGGGCTGGAAGCGGGTGCCGACGAGGTGCTGGCCGATGTACTCACCGAGCAGGTCCGGCAGGGCCTGACGGCAGCGCGCCCGGTCTACCTGCCCCAGGGTGCTTGAGCCCAGCCCCTTTGAACCCACACCACCCCACAGAAAGACCGCCATGCTCTTCACCCCGCTCTCCGCGCCTTCCCTGCAGCTCCGCAACCGCATCGTCATGGCGCCCATGACGCGCAGCCGCGCGGTGGACCACAACACGCCCAATGCCCTGATGGCCGAGTACTACGGCCAGCGGGCTTCGGCCGGCCTGATGATCACCGAGGGCACCTCGCCCTCGCCCAACGGTCTGGGCTACGCCCGCATCCCGGGCCTGTTCAACGAAGCCCATGTGCAGGGCTGGAAGCAGGTGACAGACGCCGTGCACGCCCAAGGCGGCAAGATCTTTGTCCAGCTGATGCACACGGGGCGCGTGGGCCATGTGGCCAACCTGCCGGCCGGCGCCGAAGTGCTCGCGCCGACCGCCGAGGTCTGCCCCGGCGAGATGTTCACCGACACCCAGGGCATGCAGCCGCACAGCGCGCCCCGCGCCATGAGCGAAGAAGACATCCACCACGCCGTGGCGGAATACACCCAGTCGGCCCAACTGGCGATGGAAGCGGGGTTCGACGGCGTCGAGCTGCACGCGGCGAACGGCTACCTGATCGAGCAGTTCCTGAACGCCAACGTCAACCACCGCACCGACGGCTACGGCGGCAGCATCGAAGGCCGCAACCGCTTCGCGCTGGAGGTGGTGCGCGCGGTGGTCGCCGCCATCGGCGCGGACCGGGTGGGCATCCGGTTGTCGCCCTACGGCGTGTTCAACGGCATGGGCGCCTACCCCGACGTCGAGGCGCAGGTCCTGGCCCTCACCGAAGCGCTGTCGCAGATGGGCATCCTGTACCTGCACCTGCTGGACCACTCGGCCCTGGGCGCGCCGCCCGTGCCCGCCGAGTTCAAGTTCCGCCTTCGCGTGGCGTTCCACAGCGTGTTCATCCTGGCCGGAGGCTTCGATCGGGCCAGTGCCGAGAGCGCACTTCATGCGGGTCACGCGAACCTCATCGCCTTTGCCCGCCCCTTCATCGCCAACCCCGACCTCGTCGAGCGCATGCAGGCCAAGGCGGCTTTGAACCCCCTGGACATGACCACCTTCTACACCCCCGGCCCCCAGGGCTACACAGACTACCCGGCGCTCAGCGCCTGAGGGGAGGCCCACGATGAAACACCTGCTCAAGACGGCCATGCTGGGGCTCGCCCTGTCCACGACCCTCCAGGCGCCCACGCTGCGGGCGGCAGAGCCTGTCGCCACCGTTGCGAACCAAGGCCAGCTGGCGGCAGGACCAAAGTCCGAAGTCACCTGGAAGAACGTGCCCACCCAGACCCTCACGGCCGGCGACGTGACCTTCGCCTACCGCGAGCTGGGCCAGCACCACGGCGGCACGCCCGTGGTGATGCTGACCCACCTGGCCGCGGTGCTGGACAACTGGGACCCGCGCATCATCGACGGCATCGCGGCCCAGCACCACGTCATCGCCTTCGACAACCGGGGCATCGGGGCCTCCAGCGGCTCGCCGTCGAGTTCGGTGGAAGAAATGGCGGCCGATGCCATCACCTTCATCAAGGCCAAGGGCTTCCAGAAGGTGGACCTGCTGGGCTTCTCGCTGGGCGGCATGGTTGCCCAGGAAATCGTGCTGAAGGAGCCGCCACTCGTGCGAAAGATGGTGCTCGCGGGCACCGGCCCTGCGGGCGGCGAAGGTATCAGCACCGTGGCGGGCGTGACGGTCTACGACATGGCCCGGGGCTTCTTCACCGGGCAGGACGCCAAGCAGTTCCTGTTCTTCACGCGGACCCCCGGTGGCATCGAGGCTGGCAAGGCCTTCCTGGCGCGCTTGAAGGAACGCACCGAGAACCGCGACACCGAGATCTCTGTGAGTGCATTCATGGCACAGCTGGAGGCGTTGCGCGTGTGGGGCAAGAAGGCGCCCGCCGATCTGTCGGTGGTCCAGCAGCCGGTGTTGGTCGTCAACGGCGATCAGGACCGCATGGTCCCGACGGTCAACACGCACGACCTGGCGCGGCGGCTGCCGAACAGCCAGCTGGTCATCTACCCCGATGCCGGACACGGCGGTGTCTTCCAGTTTCACGCCGACTTCGTGCGCAGCACGCTCGAGTTTCTGGCCCGCTGACGCTGGCCAGGGCTGCGGCCACCGCCAGCGGCCCGATCGAGGGTCTCCAGGACGGGCACCGCGGCGCGCCGCTGTGCGTGACCTGCGTCTGCCCCGGCGGCACCGACGCCGCGTTCCACGCCACCTCTGGCGAGGGCGAGCACCCGTGGATCGAGAACGCGTCGCCGAAGAGCCCGGCGTTCGTGGCGCAGGCCGTGACAACCCTGATCGCGTCGCCGCGAAGCGATCACTGCACGATTTCGTCGGCGGGTCCGTGGTGGGTGTTGGCCTGCGCGGTCACCGAGCTGCCGGCGGCTGCGGCCATGATGAAGCCGATGGCCAGCCACTGCAGGCCGCTCAGCTGCTCGCCCAGCACCAGCAGGCCGAGCAGCGCGGCCACGGCCGGCTCCATGCTGGCCATGACGCCGAACGCGCTGTGTGAGAGGCGCTTGAGCGCCACCATCTCCAGCGAGATCGGGATCGCGCTGGACACCGCCGCCACGCCCAGCCCGTACAGCAGGATGCCCGGGTCCAGCAGGGCGCTGCCGGCGTGCCAGACGCCGAAAGGCACGACGGTGATCGCGGCCATGGTGAGGCCCAGTGCCACCGAATGGCCGGCGTGCAGGTGGCCCACGCGTTTGCCGAACACGATGTACGAAGCCCAGCACACCGCAGCGCCGAGTGCGAACACCACGCCTTCGGGGTCGAGGCTGGCCACGTCATGACCCAGCGGCAGCAGCAGGCCCAGGCCCACGATGGCCAGCGCGATCCACACATAGTCGATGGCCCGGCGCGACGAAAAGAAGGCCACCGCGAGCGGCCCGCTGAACTCGATGGCCACCGCGACACCGAAGGGAATCGTGCGCAGCGACTGGTAGAACATCAGGTTCATGCAGCCCAGCGCCACGCCGTAGCGCACCAGGCTCCTGGCGTCGGCGCGCGAGAGCGGCCAGCGCCAGGGGCGCCAGATCAGCAGCAACAGCAGCGCCGAAAAGCCCACCCGCAGCGCGGTGGTGCCCAGCGAGCCCACCTGCGGGAACAGCTGTTTGGCGAACGAGGTGCCGATGCCCAGCGCCACCACCGAGCCGAACACGGCCATCAGGGGCACGGCCTGTGACCAGCGTTGCGAGGTCAAAGCGGGCTCAGACCAGCGGCACAGTGAAACGCGCGATCACCGGCTGGGTGTCAGGGCGCACGCCGCGCCACCACTCGAAGGCCTCGGCCGCCTGCTCCACCAGCATGCCCACGCCATCGGCGATCCGGGTGACGCCGGCGGCCTGGGCCTGCTTCAGGAAGGGCGTGAGGCCTTTGCCGTACACCAGCTCATAGGCCAGCGCGCCGGGCGCGAAGGCGCTGGCCGCCAGCGGCAGATCGGCCTGCGAAAGACCGGTGGAGGTGGCGTTGAGCACCACGTCGAAACGCTCGCCAACCAGTTCGTCGTAGCCACCGGTCTGCAGCGTGGCGTGGGCCGCGAAGTCGCGTTTCAGGCCATGGGCCTTGTCGGCGGTGCGGTTGGCGATGGCGATCAGGGCCGGCTTCTGCATCGCGATCGGCAGGATGGCGCCGCGCGTGGCACCGCCCGCGCCGCAGATCAGCACCCGCTTGCCCGCGAGCGACACGCCCAGGTTGCGCTGGATGTCGTTCACCAGGCCGAGACCGTCGAAGTTCTGCGCGTGGATGCGGCCGCCCTCGAACTTGAGCGCGTTCACCGCGCCAGCGAGGCGGGCCGATTCCATCGGGTCGGTGGCGATCTCGAAGGCCTGCAGCTTGAAGGGAATCGTCACGTTCATGCCGCGTCCGCCGGCGGCGATGAAGGCCTCGACCGTGGCCTTGAAGCCGTCCAGCGGGCCCTCGATGGCGGTGTATTCGATGTCCTGGCCGGTAGCCTGCGCGAAAGCGCTGTGGATCAGCGGCGACTTGCTGTGGCCAATGGGGTTGCCGATGACGGCGTAGCGGTCGGTCATGGTGCGTGGAAGCAAAGAAGGGGGCGTTTGAGAGGCGAAACGTCGATTGTCGCGCAAGCCCGCGCGCGGGCACGGGTCATGCCCGCGCCGTACCATCTTCACCCATGACCACACACCTCAAAATCGATTTCGTGTCCGACGTGTCCTGCCCCTGGTGCGCGATCGGCCTCTCCGCGCTGGAACAGTCCCTGGGCGCCGTGCAGGGCGACATCGCGGTCGAGATGCACTTCCAGCCTTTCGAGCTGAACCCGCAGATGGGCCCCGAGGGCCAGGACGTCACCGAACACCTGACACAGAAGTACGGCAGCACCGCCGAACAGCAGGCGCAGATCCGCGAAACGATCCGCCAGCGCGGTGCCGAGGCCGGGTTCACGTTCAAGGCCGAAGGCCGCGGCCGCATCTGGAACACCTTCGACGCGCACCGCCTCCTGGCCTGGGCGGATGTGGAGGGCGCCCCCGGCCAGCAGCACGCGCTGAAGAAAGCGCTGCTGACCGCCTACCACGGCCGTGCAGAAAGCCCGGCGGACCACGCGGTGCTGCTGGCCGCTGTTGAGGCGGTGGGGCTGGACAGGGCGCGCGCCCAGGCCGTGCTGGCCAGCGGCGAATTTGCCGACGAGGTGCGCGAGCGCGAACAGTTCTTCTCCCGCGCCGGCATCAGCTCGGTGCCGGCCGTGATCGTCAATCAACGCCACCTGATCTCGGGTGGCCAGCCGGCCGCGGTGTTCGAGCAGGCCTTGCGCCAGATCGCTGCGGAGGCCGGGTGAGGGATACCCGCGTGTGAGCGGCAGGCGTTGTTGGGCGCAAGCCCTGCCAAGGCTCAGGCAGCGCGGTAGGTGCTGTCGCCGTGGGGTGCGGCGCAGAACTCGGGCAGCGCTTCGGCGGCCTGCGACAACGAACACAACAGCGGGTAGCGCTCAGCGGGCACCACGTCCGGCAGCATCTGCTGGATGAACTGCCAGGCGACGGCGGTGCTCACCTCGGCCTGGCCCAGCGTGGCGTGCGAAACGTTCAGTGTCTGCGCGTTCAGCCCGGCCTCCAGGCCGCCGCAGGCGGCAAGCAGTTGCCCGGTCACCCGCGTGACCCAGGGCTCATGCTGCTTCTCGGCCGGCCGCAGGCCGCGCTCGTAGACGATCTGCACCGCTTTCTCGCACGCGGCCAGGGCCAAGCCGGTGGCGCGCAGCGCCTGCGCCAGAGCGGCCGGCTCGGTGGGCAACAGGCTGCGTGGGTGGGCCAGTGCTTCGGCGTACTGCAGGATCAGCGTCGAGTCCATCAGCACCGTGCCGTCGTCGCACACCAGCGTGGGCGCTTTCACCACCGGGTTGGTTCGGCTGAACTCGTCAAACCCGCGGAACACCGAGAGCGACTGGTGTTCGAACGGGAGGTCGAGCAGTTGCAGCGAGATGGCGACGCGGCGCACATAGGGCGAGTCGAGCATGCCGATGAGCTTCATGTGCTGTCTCCGGTGAGGGGGGTCAGTGGTGGGCGGCGAGCGCCTTGGCGATTTTTCCGCGCTTGACGGTCGATCTCGGCACTTGCTGCGGCAGGTGCTCGAACCAGCGGCGCACGTCGTCTTCCACGCACAGGCCGTGCATGTAGTTGTAGATCGCTTTGCGCAGGCCCTGGCCGAGCGCGTCGTGGTCGGTGCCGGTGGGGTCGATGAAGCCGATGTCGTTCTTGGCAAAGCTCACCGGCGGCAGCGGGATCAGTTCGATGCCATAGGCCGCCGGGTCCATGCCCACGGGCGAATGCACGGTGCAGCTGAAGCGGTGGAAGAAACCGCTCTGGATGCAGCCGGCCTCGAACAGCTGGCGCACGTATTCGAGCGCGTCCACCGTGTCCTGCAGCGTCTGCGTGGGAAAGCCGTACATCAGGTAAGCGTGCACCAGGATGCCGGCGTCGCTGAAGCCCTTGGTCACACGCGCCACCTGCTCGACCGACACGCCTTTTTTCATCAGGTTGAGCAGGCGGTCGCTCGCCACTTCCAGGCCACCGCTCATGGCGATGCAGCCGCTCTGCGCGAGCAGCTCGGCCAGCTCGGGTGTGAAGGTTTTTTCGAAGCGGATGTTGCCCCACCAGCTGATGTGCAGGTCGCGGCGGATCAGCTCTTCGGCCAGTGCTTTCAGCGCCTTGGGCGGTGCGGCCTCGTCCACGAAATGGAAGCCGGTCTGGCCGGTTTCTTCGACGATCTGCTGGATGCGGTCGGCCAGCTTCCCTGCCGTGGCGGTTTCGTAGCGGCCGATGTAGTCGAGGCTCACATCGCAGAAGCTGCACTTCTTCCAGTAGCAGCCGTGCGCCACGGTGAGCTTGTTCCAGCGGCCGTCGCTCCAGAGGCGGTGCATGGGGTTGAGCATGTCGAGCAGGCTCAGGTAACGTTCCAGCGGCAGGCCGTCCCAGGTGGGCGTGCCCACGTCTTCGAACGGGATGTCGGGCTCGGCGAGGTTGATGTACCTGACCTCGCCGTTCTCCCGCACAAACGTGCGCTGCAGCCGCTGGCGCCCGCGTTGCCCATGCAGATGTTCAATCAGCGAGAGCACCGGGCGTTCGCCCGCGTCCAGCGTCACGAAATCCACAAAGTCAAAGACACGCGGGTCCGACAGTTCACGCAGCTCGGTGTTCACAAAGCCGCCACCCAGCGCGATGCGGATGTGCGGGTTGTGGGCCTTGATGGTCTGCGCGATGCGAAACGCCGCGTACACCGAGCCGGGGAAGGGCACGGAGAGCAGCACCAGCGTGGGCTGGTGGCGGTGGATGGCGGCGAGCGTCAGGTCGCTCAGCAGATCGTCCACCAGCGTGGGCGGCGCGGCCAGCGCTCCGGCCAGCGGGTCGAAGCTGGGCTGGCTGCTGGCCAGCGACTCGGCGTAGCGCACGAACTCGAAACGATCGTCGACCGCGTCGCGCAGCACGTCGGCCAGGTCGTTGAGGTAGAGCGTGCAGAGGTGGCGCGCCTTGTCCTGCACGCCGAGCGCACCAAAGGCCCAGGCCAGCGGGTCGCCGCTGCCATCGTCTTCGTAGGCGTCGAGCGCCGAGAAACGTGGGCCTTCGGGCAGCAGGCCGCGCGCGGCGATGCGGTGGGCCAGCGTCGAATCGCGGCCTTGCAGGTAGGCGATGGCCGGGCCGATGGTGCCCCGGTAGTGCTCGAACTGGTCGAGGAAAGCGTGCACGCTGCCCGAGCGCTGTGCCTCGGGTAGGGCCAGCGCACGGCCGCGCACGGCCTCCAGCCCGGCCGGCGTGAACAGTTTCAAGACCAGCGCCAGCGCCAGGTCTTCCTGCACCGCATCGATGCCGCGCGAACGCAGGAAGCCGGTGAGGTAGGCGGTGGAGGGGTAGGGCGTGTTGAGCTGCGTCATCGGGGGGATGAGGCTCAGCACGCGGAAATCGGTGGTCATGCGCGCGTGGGGAGAGAGTGAGCGGGCAAGCTTAGCCCAGAAGGCCGCCCGCAGTGCATCCGGCGACGCGTGCCCCCGTCAAGGATGCGGTGGAGCCGGCTTTGCCGGGCCACCCGCATCGCCCCCTGGGGGGGTGACGCCGAAGGCGGCGCGGGGGGGGCAAACCCCGCGGCGCAGGGGGGGTCAACACTCCACGATGTTCACCGCCAGGCCGCCGCGCGAGGTCTCCTTGTACTTGGTCTTCATGTCGGCACCGGTCTCGCGCATGGTCTTGATGACCTTGTCCAGGCTGACGTGGTGCACGCCATCGCCGCGCATCGCCATGCGGGCGGCGTTGATGGCCTTGACCGAGGCGATGGCGTTGCGCTCGATGCAGGGGATCTGCACCAGGCCGCCGACCGGGTCGCAGGTCAGGCCCAGGTGGTGTTCCATGCCGATCTCGGCCGCGTTTTCCACCTGCTCGGGCGTGCCGCCCAGCACCGCACACAGGGCGCCGGCCGCCATGGAGCAGGCCACGCCCACCTCGCCCTGGCAGCCCACCTCGGCGCCGCTGATGCTGGCGTTCTCCTTGTAGAGGATGCCGATGGCCGCAGCCGTGAGCAGGAAGTCGACCACGCCGTCGTCGTTCGCGCCGGGCACGAAACGGCGGTAGTAATGCAGCACGGCGGGCACGATGCCGGCCGCGCCGTTGGTGGGCGCCGTGACCACCCGGCCACCGGCGGCGTTTTCTTCATTGACGGCCAGTGCGTAGAGGTTGACCCAGTCGAGCACGGCCAGCGGGTCGGTCAGCGCCTTCTCGGGGTGTTCGGTGAGGTCGCGGTAAAGCTGCGGTGCGCGCCGGCGGACCTTGAATCCACCCGGCAGTACACCCTCCGCCGTGCAGCCGCGGCGCACGCAGGCCTGCATCACGTCCCAGAGGCGCAGCAGCCCGGCGTGCACCTCGGCGTCGCTGCGCCAGTGCCGCTCGTTGGCGCGCATCACCCCGGCGACGGACAGACCGTGTTCGCGGCAGCGCTGCAGCAGTTCGTCGCCGGTGCGGAACGGGATGGGCAGTTGCGTGGCGTCGGGCGCGATCACCTTCTGGCGCTCGCCGTCGGCCGCCACTTCGTCGCTGACCACGAAGCCACCGCCCACGGAGTAGTAGGTGCGTTCCGACAGCAGCACCCCCGCCGCGTCCCAGGCCGAGAGGCGCATGCCGTTGGCGTGGAAGGGCAGTGGCGCGCGGAAGAAGGACAGGTCGTCCCGTTCGTTCCAGGCGATGTGATGGCAGCCCATCAGCGGGAGGCGGCTGGCGCTGCGGATGGCGGCGATGGTCGGCTCCACCGCTTCGATGGGCACCGTCTCGGGCTCCTCGCCACACAGGCCCAGCAGCACCGCCTTGTCGCTGCCGTGCCCTTTGCCGGTGGCCCCCAGCGAGCCATGCAGCCCGCAGTGCACCCGGGCCACGCGTTCGAGCAGGCCTTGCGCCTGCAGACCGGCCGCAAAGAGGCGGGCCGCGCGCATGGGCCCTACCGTGTGCGAGCTGCTGGGGCCGATGCCGATCTTGAAGAGGTCGAACGCGGAGATGGCCATGGCGGTTCCTTGGGTGTCAGACGGCGGGGGCGGGCATCACCACGCGGGTGTGGCGATGCTGTGCCTGCCACTGTGCCACGTGGCCGGTCAGCTGGTGCGCGGTGATGGCCGAGAGCGTCCAGCCCAGGTGACCGTGGCCGGTGTTGTAGAACACGTTGGGCCGGCGGCCGGGGCCGACGCGCGGCAGCATGTCCGGCATCATGGGCCGCAGGCCGGCCCAGGGCTCGACCCGGCGCGTGCTCACGCCCGGGAAACACTGGTTGACCCAGTTGACCAGCGGGCGGATGCGGTCGGCGCGGATGTCCAGGTTCATGCCGTTGAACTCGGCCGTGCCCGCGACGCGGAATCGGTCCTGCCCCAGGCGGCTGGTGACGAGCTTGGTCTCGTCGTCCAGCAGGCTGACCTGCGGCGCAGCGGCCTGGCTCTGCTCATCGTTCAGCATCACGGTGATGGAGTAGCCCTTGACCGGGTAGACGTTGAGGCGGTCGCCCAGCTGAGCGCCCAGCGCCCGGCTGTGCACGCCGGCGCAGACCACCACCGCGTCGCCGCTGACCACTTCGCCATTCGACAGGGTGACGTGCGCGGTGTTGCCGTCGCTCTGCACACGCGTCACCGTGTGGCCGGTCAGCAGCTTCACGCCCATTCGCTCGCAGGCGAGCGACAGGCCGTGGGTGAACTTGTGGATGTCACCGGTGCTGTCGCTCTCGGTGTAGTAGCCACCGTGGTAGTCACCGGCCAGTGTGGGCTCGATGGCGCGCATCTCGTCGGGCGTGACGGCGCGGCGCGGCAGGCCGCCTTCGGCCAGCAGCTTGGAGACTTCGCCCGCGTGGTCGAAGCCGGCCTTGTCGCGGTAGATGTGCAGGATGCCTTGTTGCTTCAGGTCGAAATCAATGCCCTCGGCCTGTGCCCAGCCGAACAGGTGCTCGCGCGCAGCGATCGCCAACTTCGCGGTGGCGATGGTGTTGTCGCGGTACTTGGGGATCGACGCCGCGAACTCGGCGAACCAGCTGAGCTTGTGCCAGCTGGGCTTGGGGTTCACGAGCAGCGGTGCGTCGGCCTTGAGCATCCACTTGATGCCCTTGAGCAGGGTGGACGGGTGGGTCCAGGTTTCGGCGTTGGAGGCCGAGAGCTGGCCGCCGTTGGCGTGGCTGGTTTCCATGCCCGCGTAGCGGTGTTTTTCGATCAGGGTGACGCGGTGACCCTGACGGGCCAGGGCGTAGGCGCTGGTGACGCCGGTGATGCCGCCGCCGATGACGATGAGGTGCTGTGCCATGGGAATCTCTTTGAAAGCCGTCAAACAAAGGGGCACGCCCCGCACACCGTGTGCGGGCCATGACCCCCTCTGTTTGTGACCTGAGAGATTCACCCGCCATGCTGACGGGCTTGCTCCTGCGGTGGGCCGGGAGACGAATCCTGGCCACTCTTCAGAGTGTTGCGCTTTGAAAAGCGCGATCGTCGATCGGTCCTTTTGCCTGAGAGTTTCCGGGGCGGTTGCTCCTTCGGCGCCGGCCTTCCCTGAGGGTGCCGGTCTCTCCCGATCGACGGGTTTGAGGCGCTTATTGTGCCTGCAGTCCGATGGATTTGACGATGGCCCGGAACTGTTGTGTGCCGTCGGTGTAGGCCTTGTCGGCCTCGGCCAGCGTCTGCGGTTTGGGCAGCAGCTGGCTGTTGGCTTCGAGCGCGGCGTGCACGGCCGGGTCGCCCAGCGTGCCGGCGATGGCCTTGTGCAGAGCGGTGACCACCGGTTCCGGGGTGTCCTTCTTGACGAAATAGCCGGTCCAGATCTTGAACGTGAAGTCCTTGAGCTGCTTGCTCTCGCTGACGGCGGGGTACTGCTTCACGCTCTCCAGCCGTTCGCTGTTGAGCATGGCCAGCACCTTGACGCGGCCCGTCTTGTGCATCTCGTCGTACTTCTTGCCGTAGGGCGCGAGGAAGAAGTCGACCTGGCCGGCCATCAAATCCTGCTCGGCGGGGGCCGCGCCCTTGTAGGGCACGTGGATCATCGGGATGCCGGTGACCTTGGACAGGTGCTCGCCCAGCAGGTGGTAGAACGAACCCGGGCCGACGCTGGCAAAGGTCAGCGGCTTGCCGTCCTTGGCGGCCTTGCGCGCGTGGTCGAGGAACTCGTCCACGCTGTTGACCGGCAGATCCTTCTTGGCCAGGAAGGCGATCTGCGCGGTGGCGATCATCTGCACCAGGCGGAAGTCTTCGCTCTTGAACTTGATCGACGAAATCGCCAGCGGCGCGAGGATCAGCTCGTTGGGCGAACCCTGGAACACGGTGTAGCCGTCCGAGGGGCCGTTGAGCACCTTCTGCGCCGCAATCGACCCGCTGGCGCCGCCCAGGTTTTCGATCACCACCGGCTGGCCCAGCTGTTTGCCCAGCGTGACGTTGACCGAGCGTGCGATCACGTCCGACAGGCCGCCGGCCGGGTAGGGGACCATCAGGGTCACTGGCCTGGCGGGGAAGGTCTGGGCGATGGCTGTGCCGGCCAGGCTGAGGGCGGCCAGTGCGGCGCCGGCCAGAGCTAAGTGGATGCGGATGCGTGCGTTCATGGGGTGGTCTCCGTTGTGGTTGTCGAGGCTCAGGGGTTGGGGGAAAGCAGGTCCAGCACGAGCGCGATCCAGTAGGCCGCGCCGGGGGCGATGTTGAGGTCGTTGAAGTCGTAGGCCGGGTTGTGCACCATGCAGGCGCCGGGCTCGCCGTCGGCGCCGTTGCCGATGAACAGGTAGCTGCCGGGCACGCGTTCGAGCATGAAGGCGAAGTCCTCGCTGCCGGTCAGCATGGGGCCTTGTGGGTTGATCTGTTCCGGGGGAAAGTGCTTCTGCGCCACCGCCAGCGCGCGGGCGGTCTGCTGCGCGTCGTTGACCAGCACGGCGTAGCCCGGGCGCCAGGTGATCTCGGCGCGCACGCCAAAGCTCTCGGCCTGCAGGCGCACCAGCTCGCGGATGCGCTGCTCCATGCTGCGCCGCACCTGCGGGTCCAGCGCGCGCACGCTGATCTCCAGCCGCGCTTCTGCAGGGATCACGTTGTTGGCCTCGCCGGCATGGATGGCACCCACGGTGACCACGGCGGGCTGCATCGGGTCCACATGGCGCGAGGCCACGGTCTGCAGCGCCATGATCAGCGAGGCCGCCGCGACCACCACGTCGGTCGCCTTGTGCGGCATGGCGCCGTGCCCGCCGTGGCCGTGCAGGATGACGGTGGCGTAGTCGGACGAGGCCATGGTCGGCCCGCTGCGGAACACCAGCTGCCCCTGCGGCATGCCCGGCATGTTGTGCATGGCAAAGATCGCGTCGCAGGGGAAGCGCTCAAACAGGCCGTCTTCCATCATCTTCAGCGCGCCCCCGCCGCCTTCTTCGGCCGGCTGGAAGATCAGGTTCAGCGTGCCTTCGAAATTCCCCAGCGTGGCCAGGTGCTGCGCGGCGGCCAGCAGCATGGCGGTGTGGCCGTCGTGGCCGCAGGCGTGCATCACGCCGTGGTGGCAACTGGCCCAGGCCGCGCCTGTGGCCTCGGCGATGGGCAAGGCGTCCATGTCGGCGCGCAGGCCGATCGTGCGGTCTGACGTGCCGCGCTTCAGTTGACCGACCACGCCGGTGCCGCCCAGGCCGGTGGTGACCTCAAAGCCCCAGGCGCCCAGCTGGGCCGCGACCAAGGCCGCCGTGCGGCGCTCGTTGAAGGCCAGCTCGGGGTGGCGGTGGATGTCGCGGCGGACGGCGATGAACTGTTCGACGGCGGCGTCACTGAGGCGATCCATGCAAAGCACTCCTGAAACATGAACTTTGTTGCATGTTAGGAAGCGTCTGATTTAAAGTCCAATGCATTGATCATCAACAACCCATGACTTTGAGTGAAGGTTCGGGATGACCCTCGTGCAACTTCGGCACTTCGTGGTGCTGGCCGAGCTGGGCGCTTTCGTGCAGGCCTCGAAGGCCCTGTACCTCACGCAGCCCGCGCTCACGCGCAGCATCCAGGCGCTGGAAGACGAGCTGGGCGGCCGCCTGTTCGACCGGCTGGGTCGGCGCATCGCGCTCACGCCGTTCGGGCACGAGGTGCTGCAGCGCGCCCGGCGGCTGGTGAGCGACGCCGACGCACTGAAGCAGACCGGCAAGGGCCTGCACGCCGGCCTGATCGGCACGCTGCGCATCGGCCTGAGTTCGGGGCCGGGCGCGCTGCTGTCCACGCCGCTGATGCTGCACACGGCCGAGCACCACCCCCGGCTGCAGCTGCAGATTTCGCGCGGCAACACGGGGGTGCTGATCGACGCCCTTCGGGAGCAACTGCTTGACGCGGTGGTGGTGGACGTGCGCTCGGTGCGGCCAGCGGCCGATCTGCAGATCACCCAGGCCTTCGAGCTGGCTGCCGGGTTTCTGGTGCGGCCGGACCACCCGCTGGCTCAGCGCGGTCAGCCGGTCACCATCGACGAGGTGCTGACCTACCCGGTGGCGTCCACGCCGCTGAGCGACGAGGTGGCGCGGATGCTGATCGGTCGCTATGGCCCGCAGGCCAATCCGGATGACATGGTGACCCTGCGCTGTGACGAGACCTTGAGCATCGTCGAGGTGGCCCGGCGCAGCCTCGCGATCGTGCTGACCGCGGACGCCGCTGCCGAGGGGCTGGTGCGGCTGGACATGACGCCGCCGCTGGACGCCACGGCGCGCTTTGGTCTGGTCACGCTCAGCCAGCGGCAGGAAGCCCCGGCGCTGCGCATCCTGCGCGAGTGGCTGGCGCGCTGGGTGGGCCAGAATGGTGCCCATGAAACTCTCGGCACTGCTGATCGCGATTGAGGTGGGTGGCACGGTGGCCTTCGCGGTCTCCGGCCTCATTGAGGCCATGCGCAAGCGCATGGACGTGGTGGGCGTGTTCTCTGTCGCGTTTGTCAGCGCCTTCGGCGGCGGCACCGTGCGCGACCTGCTGCTCGACCGGCGCCCGCTGTTCTGGGTTGAACACGAGGCCTACCTCTGGCTGGTCTTCGCAATGGTGATCACCGCGCCCTGGTGGCTCAAGGCCGTGCTGCAGGACGCGGGCGCCCGGCTCATGGACGTGGCGGACGCCTTCGGCCTGGGGCTGTTCGCGATCTCGGGCACCAGCATCGCGGTGGCGGCCGGCATGTCGGTGGGCGTGAGCGTGCTGATGGGCGCCACCACCGCCATCGTCGGCGGCGTGGCGCGCGACGTGCTCTGCAACGAGGTGCCCAAGGTGTACCAGGACCATCGTCCGTACGCGCTGTGTGCCGTGGCTGGCAGCTTGGCTTTTCTCGGGCTGTCGGCCGTGGGGCTGGCGTCCGAGCTGGCCAGCCTGATGGGCATCGGGGTGGCCACGGGCAGTCGCTGGCTGGCCATCGCCTTCGACTGGCAACTGCCCAGCTGGCGCTCGCCGCAGAAATGACAAACGCCGGTGAGTCGCCTCACCGGCGTTGTCTTTCGTGGGGCCCGAGGATCAGGCCAGTTCGCTGATCGGCACGCAGCTGCAGAACAGGTTGCGGTCGCCGTACACGTTGTCGATGCGGCCCACGGGCGGCCAGTACTTGGCGTGCGCGCGGGTCGAGGTGCTGGCGGCGCCCACGTCGCGGCCATAGGGGTGCGGCCAGTCGGCCTTCATCAGGCTGTCGGCCGTGTGCGGTGCGTTCTTCAGCGGGTTGTCGTCCTGCGGCCAGCTGCCGGCTTCGATCAGGCGGATCTCGTCGCGGATGGCGATCATCGCGTCGATGAACCGGTCCAGCTCTTCCAGCGTCTCGCTCTCGGTCGGTTCAACCATCAGGGTGTTGGCCACCGGAAAGCTCAGCGTGGGTGCGTGGAAGCCGTAATCCATCAGGCGCTTGGCCACGTCCTCGGCCATCACGCCGCTGGTGTCCTTCAGTTGCCGCAGGTCCAGGATGCACTCGTGCGCCACGTGGCCGTTGGCCGAGGCGTAGAGCGTGGGGTAGTGCGGCGCCAGGCGCTTGCTGATGTAGTTGGCGGCCAGGATGGCGGCCTCGGTCGCGTGCTTCAGGCCATCGGCGCCCATCATGCGGATGTACATCCAGCTGATCGGCAGCACGGCGGCGTTGCCCAGCGGGGCGGCGCTCACGGCGCCGACGCGGAACTCGTCTTCGGTCTCAGGCGTGTCACACACACCGGCCGGCTCGGCGCCCGCGCGGTGACCCGGCAGGAACGGCACGAGGTCGGCCACCACGCAGACCGGGCCGACGCCCGGGCCGCCACCGCCGTGCGGGATGCAGAAGGTCTTGTGCAGGTTCAGGTGGCTCACGTCGCCGCCGAACTCGCCGGGGGCTGCCACGCCCACCAGGGCGTTCATGTTGGCGCCGTCCACGTACACGCGGCCGCCGTGCTGGTGCACCAGCGCACAGAGTTCCTTGACCGTGGTCTCGAACACGCCGTGGGTCGAGGGGTAGGTGATCATCACGCAGGCCAGGTGGGCGCTGTGTTTTTCGCACTGCGCCTGCAGGTCGGCCATGTCCACGTTGCCGTTCTCATCGCACTTGGTCACCACCACCTGCATGCCGGCCATCTGGGCCGATGCGGGGTTGGTGCCGTGGGCCGACGAGGGGATCAGGCAGATGTTGCGGTGCGCTTCACCGCGCGAGGCGTGGAAGGCCTTGATGGCCAGCAGGCCGGCGTATTCGCCCTGCGAACCGGCGTTGGGCTGCAGGCTGATGCCGGCGTAGCCCGTGGCCTGGCAGAGCCAGGCGCGCAGCTGCTCGTCGAGCTCTTGGTAGCCTTGCAGTTGATCGGCCGGGGCGAAGGGGTGCACGTTGGCGAACTCGGGCCAGGTGATGGGGATCATCTCGCTGGTGGCGTTGAGCTTCATGGTGCAGCTGCCCAGCGGGATCATGCTGCGGTCCAGCGCCAGGTCCTTGTCGGACAGCGCGCGGATGTAGCGCAGCATGCCGGTCTCGCTGTGGTGGCTGTTGAACACCGGGTGCGTGAGGTAGGCGCTGGTGCGGCGCAGCTCGGCGGGGATCAGCGGCTCGATGCCTTTCTCAAAGGCGTCGAAGGTCGGCAGGGCCTGACCGTCTTTCGCGAACGCCGACCACAGCAAGGCGATGTCTTCGCGGATGGTGGTTTCGTCGAGCGACATGCTGACGTACTGGCCCCAGGACAGCTTGAGGTTGGCGCCCTGGGCCACGGCCTTGCCCACGATGGCCTGGGCTTGCGCGGCGTCAGCCGCCTTCACGGTCAGCGTGTCGAAAGCGGACGCGCTGGTCAGCGTGTGGCCCAGCTGCTGCAGGCCCTGGGCCAGCACGGCGGTGTAGGCGGCCACTCGCTGCGCGATGCGCTTCAGGCCCTGCGGACCGTGGTACACGGCGTACATGCTGGCCACGACGGCGGGCAACACCTGTGCCGTGCAGATGTTGGAGGTGGCCTTCTCGCGGCGGATGTGCTGCTCGCGCGTCTGCAGCGCGAGGCGGTAGGCCGGGTTGCCATGGGTGTCCACGCTCACGCCGACCAGGCGGCCGGGCAGCGAGCGCTTGAACTCGTCGCGACAGGCCATGTAGGCGGCGTGCGGGCCACCGGCACCCATGGGCATGCCGAAGCGCTGCGTGGTGCCGACCACGATGTCGGCGTCGAACTCGCCCGGGGGCACCAGCAGTGTGAGCGCCAGCAGGTCGGCCGCCACGATGAAGGCGGCCTGCTTGCCGTGCACGGTCTGCACCTCGGCGCGCAGGTCATCGATGCGGCCGCTGGTGGACGGGTACTGCGCCAGCACGGCGAAGTAGTCGTCAGCGGCGAGCGCCTCGGCCCACTCCTGCGCCGAATTCGCAAGCTTCACCGTCAGGCCCAGCGGCGCGGCGCGGGTCTGCACCACTTCGATGGTCTGCGGGTGCGCGTCACCCGCCACCACGATCACCGTACCCTTGGCCTTGACCGAGCGCTTGGCCAGTGTCATGGCCTCGGCGGCGGCGGTGGCTTCGTCGAGCATCGACGCGTTGGCGATCGCCATGCCGGTCAGGTCGGTGACCATGGTCTGGAAGTTCACCAGCGCCTCCATGCGGCCTTGCGAAATCTCGGCCTGGTAAGGCGTGTAGGCGGTGTACCAGGCGGGGTTCTCCAGCACGTTGCGCAGGATCACGCCGGGCGTGTGCGTGCCGTGGTAGCCCTGGCCGATGAAGCTCTTGAAGACCTTGTTCTTCGAGGCAATCGCCTTGAGCTCGGCCAACGCGGCGGCCTCGGTCACGGCGGGCGGCAGGTCCATGCCGGTGCTGCGCGCGATGCTGCGCGGCACGATGCCGTCGATCAGCGCGCGGCGCGAGACCTCGCCGATGACCGACAGCATCAGCGTTTCATCGGCTTCGCTGATGCCGATGTGGCGGGCAATGAACTCGCTGGGGTTTTCGAGTTCATCCAGGGGTTTGACGGACGGCATCAGCATGGGAAGACCTGCAGATTGGATTGGAAACGTGGGGCGATGGACTGGTGGTTCGCGTGAGGGGCAGCGAGCCAGCGGGTGCCGCGGAGCCGGCTTTGCCGGGCCGCTGGCGCCGCCCCCTTGAGGGGGACGCGCGCAGCGCGGCGGGGGTGGATCAGCCTTGTTTGGAGAAGGCTTCGTAAGCGGTGGCGTCGAGCAGGGCGTCGACTTGCGAGGCGTCGCTCAGCTTGACCTTGAAGAACCAGCCGGCGCCCAGCGGGTCGCTGTTGGCCAGGGCCGGGTCGGCGCGCAGGCCTTCGTTCACCTCGGTGACTTCGCCGCTGATGGGCATGTAGACGTCGGCAGCGGCCTTGACGGACTCGACCACGCCGGCCACGTCCTTCTGCGCAAAGGTCTTGCCCACTTCGGGCAGGTCGACGAACACCACGTCGCCGAGCGCATCCTGCGCGTGGTGGGTGATGCCGACGGTGGCGATGCCGCCGTCAACGGTGATCCATTCGTGGTCTTCGGTGTACTTGGTGGTCATGGTGGTCTCCGGTGAAAAGGTTGAAACGAAAGGCAGCTTATCTGCTCCGCGGGCTACCGCAGAACCGGCTTTGCCGGGCTGCTGGTAGCGTCCCCTTCCAGGGGGAAGCCGCGAAGCGGCGCAGGGGGTCATCCCCTGTGGTATCGGTTGGGGACGAAGGGCATGGGCGCCACTTCCATCGGAACGGCCTTGCCGCGCACTTGGGCATTCACGCGGGTGCCGACCGTGGCGAACCCGGGTGCAACGTAGCCGATGGCCACGGGCTTGTCGGCCGTGGGGCCGAGCAGGCCGCTGGTGACTTCACCGATCTTCACGCCCTCCAGGCTGTGCAGCTCGACGTGTTCGCGCACGGGCACACGTTCCAGCGCGATCAGGCCGACGCGCTTGCGCGTCAGGGCGACCGTGCCGTCGAGCTGGCCCAGCACGCGTTCAGCGCCCGGGAAACCGCCGGCGCGTTCGCCGCCGGTGCGGCGAACCTTCTGCATCGCCCAGTTCAGCGCGGCCTCGACCGGCGTGGTCGTGGTGTCGATGTCGTTGCCGTAGAGGCAGAGGCCGGCTTCCAGGCGCAGCGAGTTGCGCGCACCCAGGCCGATGGGCTTGACCTCGGGCTGAGCGAGCAGGGCGCGGGCGAAAGCCTCGGCGCTGGCGGCGGGCAGGGAGATTTCGCAACCGTCTTCGCCGGTGTAGCCGCTGCGCGTGACGAACACATCCGCACCGTGCCAGGTGAACGCAGCGCCGGTCATGAACACCAGCTTCTCCACACCGGGCAGCAGGCGCTGCAGCGCGGTCACGGCCTGCGGACCCTGCAGGGCGAGCAGGGCGCGATCGAATTGCGGGGTGACGGTGCAGCGGCCACCGATACGGGCCTGGATGTGCGCCAGGTCGCCGTGTTTGCAGGCGCCGTTGACGATCACGAAGATGTCCCCACCGTTGGCGATATCGCGGTTGACGAACATCAGGTCGTCGATGATGCCGCCCTCGTCGTTCAGCAGCAGGCCGTAGCGCTGCTTGTTCACACCCAGGCCGATCACGTCCACCGGCATCAGGCTCTCGAACGCGGCAGCCGCATCGGGGCCGGAGAGCGTGAGCTGGCCCATGTGCGAGACGTCGAACAGGCCGGCGGCGCTGCGGGTGTGGTGGTGTTCGGCCATCAGGCCGGCGGGGTACTGCACCGGCATGCTGTAGCCGGCAAACGGCACCATGCGGGCACCGAGTTCGAGGTGGAGGGCGTTGAGCGGGGTCTGGAGCAGGGCGGTGGTGTCGGACACGGGGGGCTCTCGCGGTCATGTGGGGCAGGACCCGCAACACCAGGGTCGCGGGAACAACACGGTTCATCCGTGTGCTGCCCCACTGTCCGCTTTACCTGAGAGATTCGCGCGGGCGATGCCACGTTTGCTCCTTCGGTGGGCCGCCAGAACCCTTGTCGGGCAGCGGCCTCTCTCCAGTGGGGGACACCGCCCTTTCGGGCGGTGGTTGCCAGTCCTTTTGCCTGAGCGTTCAGGACCTTCCACGACATGCGGGCCGGTCTCCTGCGCCTTCGGCGGCACCCGGTTGGGCGCTCTCTCCTGACCGGGCGAGTTTAACGGAATCGCCAGTGCCCGATGTTCAGATCGGCTCCAGCACCACGTCGGAAGGCAGCAGCTTGGCCAGGCGTTCGCTGATCCCGTCGGCGCGCTCGCTCCCGGCAAACTGCTCCACCTTGGCGATCATGGCGCGTCCCACGGCCAGCATGGCCGCGGCGTCGCGCGCCTCGCGCAGCTCGTCGCGGAAGCGCTGCGCCAGCTGCTTGTCACGGGGGGCGAACAGGCGTTCGCTGAGGTCGAAGAGAAACATGCGCGCCGTGGCCAGTGAGCGCGTGCCCACGAACGGATCGCCATGGGCGGCGCCCGTGGTGGGCGGTTTCGGCAGCGCTTCCACGGCAGCGGGCCGGTTCGGCGCCTTTTCTTCCGCGCGGGACAGGTGACCGCTGCGCAGCAGCTGGTCGATCAGGGTCTGCCCCTCCCCCAGAAACAGGTCGGCGATGACCTCCTCCGTCTGGGTGCCGTCCACCAGCAACAGGATGGCCCGCTCGCGCTGGCCCAGGGAACGGTGGCCCGGGCGCAGTTCCTGGCGGCCTTTTTCAGTCTTGATCAGCATCTCTCACTCCAACAACGTGGTGGAGATGCTGCCCGGGCATTGTGTCGAATGTGTTACATCCCGTGCGTTCCGGGATGGGCGGCCTGTGGGGCAGCACCGGTGGTGACCGGATCAGCCGATCAGCCGCGTCGGTCCCGCGCGTTGGCCACGCGCACGCCAGCGCAGCCACAGCGTGCGCAGCACCAGCACGAACGCCAGCAGCATCATGGGGTGTGCGGGCGTGGAGTAGCGCGGGATGTTGTGGGTCAGGAAGGCATAAAACACCAGCAGCCCGACCGGAAGCACGGTCACCGCCACCCACTGCGCGTGGCGGCGCAGCAGCCCGTAGAGAAACACGCCGAACAGCGACACGCCGGCGAACAGATTGAGCAGCTCACCCAGGGCGTCCTGCGTTTCCAGTGACACCCAGGGCACTTCCACCTTCTTGAAACTCCAGAAACCGTGCCAGAAGAAGGGCAGGGTCATGACCACGTGCCGCCAGGGCCGTTCCTTGAGGAGCTTGAATGCTTCGGCTTTCAGTTCGTCACCCACGGCCTGATCCGGGTTGGGGTGTCCCTGGTCGCGCAGCTGGAACACACGCTGGTTGTATTGCGCGGCGGCGTGGTAGTGGAAGCTGACCGCGTTCTCCGGTTTGCCCTCGTAGGCGGCGCGGCGGTCGGACTCCCAGAAGCTGGAGCGGTAGCGGTTGTGGCGCTGCCAGCGTCCACCGATTTCGAAATCACCGGGCGCCTCGGCCAGGCGCGTGCCTGCGACGGCCCTTTTGTACAGGGACGGGCTCTTGTCGTAAATCAGGCCCAGCACCTCGTCGTTGCTCATGTTGTTGAGGTGGGCGCGGCCCCAGAGAATCAACCCGCCGCGCTCGGTGATGCGCATGTTGCCGAACTGCGCCTGGTTGCGCAGCAGCCAGGGCGAGAGCGTCAGCAGGAAGGTGGTGGTCATGGCCAGGCCCCAGACCATCACCTGGGTGAAGGCGAAGCGGTCGGGCCGGCGCGCGAACAGCAGCGCGATCATCAGCAAGGGCACCGCTGCCGCCCCGATGTAGACGAACGAGGCCTTGCCCAGCGCCAGCAGGCCCATCAACACGCCCGAGCCCAGGAACCAGGCCATCGACTGCTTCTGCACCGAGCGCAGCAACCCGTAGGTGGCCCAGATCATGAGCGTGGCGGTGGACAGCTCGGTGTAGAGCGTGTCGATGTAGGTGCCACCGTGGAAGAAGATCTGGAAAGACAGCACCGTGGCGATGAACCCGGTGAGGTTGGTGCCGCCCACGCGCAGGGTGAGCAACCAGATGCCCACCAAACCCGCGTACACCCAGAACAGGTTGCTCAGCTTCACCGTGCGGGTGAATTCGCCGGAACGGAAATCCGCGAACGGCCGGTTCACCGCCTCGGGCACGGCCAGCTTGAGGTGCAGTCCCACCAGCAAAGGATCCAGTGGCTCGCGGAAATTGGTAGGCCGGACGCGGTCACCGGTGTCGAGCGAGAAGGTGTTGTGCTTGAACACGTTGACGGCCATCAACAGGTTCTGGATGCCGTCGCCCAGGATCGGGTCGTCCGAGATGCGGTCGGCCGCGCGGTAGGTGAGCGCCAGGCACACCGCCAGCGGCACGATCCAGCCGCGTGCGGCGATCCGGCCGAGCCGGGCGTGCCATTCGGGTTTTCTGCGTTTCAGACGACCCAGCGCGATGTCGAGCACCAGCCAGAACAGGCCCGCGCCCAGGCCCGCCATGAGTACCATCGGCAGCTGCTGGGCCATGTGCGGCTTGACCACGGCTTGGGGCAGCTGGAACACGAAATGGGGATCGCCGCCGGCGCCGCGCATGCGGATCACGGCGGGGTCGACCCCTTCGATGACCAGGTCCTGCAAACCCATGATGGCGGCTTGGAACGCGGGGCCTTGCAGCGTGAGCCGGCCCCAGCGGCTGCTCATCTCGATCGAGCCGATCTCCACCGTGCCCGGCCCGGTGATCGGGTCCATGCGGATCAGGGTGAACCTGCGCAGGCTGTTGATGTCGATGGTGTGCCGCTGCCAGACCCCGGCGGGGGTGTAGCGGGTGACGTTCTGGCGTTCATTGAAGGCCGCGTCAGGGCCGGCGTAGTAGAACTGGAACGGCCCGGCGCGTTCGGTCCGCATGTCGAATGACACCTGGAGGTCGCGGTTCAGCCGGGAAAGGGACAGGGCCACGAGGGTGGCGAGCAGGGCCACGACCGCGGCCCGAAGGAGAAGGTGCGCCGGTGAGCGGCTGCGCAGCAGGGTTTGAAGCGCCAGAAACATGCAAAACCACCTGATCTCGTGGGAAGGGCGCCGGGGTTTCCTGACCCTGAACACCGTGTTTTTTTGGGGGTTTTGTACTGCTTCCCTGTTGCGGGGTTCAGAGAAAACAATAACTTTCGGATGATAGGGGCCGATGCTTAAGAACCTTTTAGGGGCGTGAACAACTCACCCCCTGGGAGGGGGTAGTGTTGCGCTGCGGAAACACTCCGGCGTCTGCGAGCGGGAGACGTTCAGGGCACCAGCCAGTGAAAGAGGCCTTGCGCCTCGTCCCAGCCGATCTGGCGCTGGGCGCGGTGCTGCACCGCTTCGATGCGGCGGGCGTTGGGCTCGTCGGTGGACGCGATCCAGGCCAGCGCCGCTTCGCGGCTGCGCCCGAACCGCTGGTGGCGCTGCGCCAGCCGCTCCAGCCGAAGGCCGGGTTCCACCTGCAGGTACCAGACCTCGTCCAGCAGGCCGGCCACCGGTTGCCAGGGGCCGTCGTCCAGCAGCAGGTAGTTGCCTTCGGTGACGATCAGCGGCGTGTCGGGGAACACGGGCAGTGCGCCGGCCACGGGCTCTTCGATCTCCCGCCGGAAGTCGGGCGCGTAGACCACCTCGTCCTCCTTCTGCGCGCGCAAGCGCCGCAGCAGTGCTGCATAGCCGGCGGCGTCGAAGGTGTCGGGTGCGCCCTTGCGCGAGGCTCGACCGAGGCGTTCCAGCTCGGTCTGTGCCAGGTGGAAACCGTCCATGGGCACGGCCTGGGCCTGCTCGCCGACGGCCTGCGCCATCAGGCTGGCCAGGGTGGACTTGCCGGCGCCGGGGGGGCCGACGACGCCCAGCAGGCAGCGGGGGCCGCTGGCCAGCGCACGCAGGTGTTGGATCAGGTCGGGGTGGAGTGCGGGCGCGGTCATGGCCGCTGAATGTAGCGCAGCCTCAGGCCGGTTTCAGGGCCAGCAAACGTTCGCGCGCTTGCTGCAGGTGTTCGCGCAGGGTGTACCAGCGGTGGGCGTACCGGTCGGGCAGCTCCATGGTCGAGACCTCCCGCTCCAGGAGGTCGAGCCGTCTCACAAACGGCTGCAGGACGGCGGAATCACCCGGCGCGGCGTGCGTGAGCTCCTCTTCGAGGAACTTGAGCTCCCCATAGAAGTGCTGCAGTGCGGCGTCCACCCGCCAGTCGATGTAGCGAGGGGCCCGCAGCAGCAGGGCCGTGCCCACCAACCCCATGGGCAGCAGGGCATACAGCACCAGCTCGGCCCATTGCGCCGTGCCGTAGGGCAGCAGGGTCTCGAGCCATGGACGGCCGCCCCTGAGGTGCCGCGCCGCGGTGGGAGAGACCGGGAAGTCGCTGCCCACCGTGGACGGATACAGGCCCTGGCCTTCGAGAAAACCGGCCATCACATGCAGTTCGCCCGCGACGTCCAGCAGCGCGCGTTGCAGGGAAGGGTGCAGATCAGGGCGCACCAGCAGGTGGGTGAGGGTCACGACGCTGGGCAGGTCGGCGGCGGGCAGGTTGCTGCGCAGCTCGATGGAGCCTTGCGGCATGACCACCGCGCGCAGCCGCGGCTCGCGTGTGGCGAGCAGGCCGGCGCGCTCCACGCCGAGCAGGTGCACGCCATCCAGCCGCGCCAGGGTGGCGGCGGTCTGCGAGTCGCCGGTGGCCACATGGACCACCGCATCGACACGGCCTTCGCCGAAGGCACTGATCGCCGCGTCGCCCACGTCGGTCGTGAAGCTCACCTCGTCGGGCCGGATGCCGACATGCTGGAGCAGCAACTCGGCCGCGAGCCGGTTGGACGAACCCGCCACCGCGCTGGCGATGCGCTGGCCCTTGAGTTGTGACAGGCTGTGAATGCCTTCGCGGGCGAACAGCCACACGATCTCATGACCGATCACCGCCAGCGCCTGCACCTGCCCGCCTTGCGGCGCGTAGAGTCCCTGGGCGAAGCTCACGTCCAGCCCCGCCCCGCCGCGCGCCAGGCGTTCGAGTGGTTCCTGCGGCCGGTCGTGGGTGACGATGTCCACGGCAATGCCCATGTGCTCCAGCCGGGCGGCGTAGGCCCTGGCCAGAGCGAGGTAGCTGCTCTGGCCCGGCCCGGTGCCGATGACCACGCGCGGTGGTGGCAGCGGTTTCCAGACCCACAGTGTCACCGCCAGCAGCACACACACCGCCACCAGCACCGGCAGGTAGATCAGCCACCAGCGGCGGCGGTAGAGCAGCAGGATTTTCATCGCCCCCGGTACCCCCGGATGTGGCCGCGAACGAAATCGACGTGCTGGCGAAGGAGGTACCAGCGCTGGGCGAGTTCGGGTGGCAACTTCACCGACGCGATGGCGTCTTCCATCTCGCTCAGGCGCGAATTGATGCGACTGAGTTCGATGCCACCCACGTTGAGGGTGCTGGACGCCAGATCGTTCTCGATGAACATGAGTTCGCCATACCAGCGCGACACCCGGCTCTCCAGGCGCCAGCGCACCCAGGCCGGGACCAGGCGGAACAGCAGCACGGTGACCAGGGCCAGCGGCAGGCCGATCACCAGCAAGCGCTGCAGCACCTGCGCCCACCAGAAGGGCAGCACCGCCTCCAGGCCCCCCAGCCCTCGTGTCAGCACCATGCGGGCTTCGGGCGCGGCCGGGAAATCGCTGAAACGCAGCGCCGGGTATTCGCCTGCGCGGTGGAAGGCGCCTGCCTCGCGGTGCACCTCCAGCGCGATGGCGGTGGCCATGCGTTTGAGGGCGGAGTCCAGATCCTGGCGCGCGAGCAAGTGCGTCGGTGTGGTCAGCACGGGGGCGTCGGCTGGGGGCTGCCTGGGGCCAAGCGCATCTTGTGGCAACAGGCGGTTTTCAAGGTAGTTGTTGCGTTCGGCGATGGCTGCGGTGCGGTGCAGGGTCGCCAGTTGCACGCCGGGCGCGGTGAGCAGTGCGCTGACGCCCGGCGCGCTGGGCGCGGCCACCATGAACACCGCGTCGACGGTCTGGGCTTGCAGGGCGTCGCGTGCGGCCACGCCACTGAGGTCCGACAGGGTCACAGATTCAGGTGACACGTGCTGTTGCGCCAGCAGGCGGCGCAGCAAGCTGCGGTGGCCACTGCCTTCAGGGCCTGCAGCGACCCGCAGACCGGCCAGTTGCACCAGCGAGGTCATCGGGGTGTCCCGGCTGAACAGCCACAACACTTCGATGTCCACGCTGGCCAGCGTCTGCACCGCAGCCATGTCTCTGGGGTCGCCGGACGAGGACGACCACCCGAAGCCGCCCTGGACCAGCGCCAGATCGGCTTGGGGCGGGTCCGCCTGCAGGCGCCGGAGGTTGTCGGCCGAACCCGGAGACTCCAGCACCGTCAGTGTGATGCCTCGCCGGGCGAAGGCCTCGACGTACCGCGCGGCGTGCCAGTGGTAGGCGCCGTCGGCCTGGCCGGTGCTGATGGTCAGGCGCGAGGGGGGCATCGGGTAGAGCCACCACCAGGCCATGATGGCCAGCGCCACTGCCAGCAACGCCAGCGGCAAGCGGATCAGCATCCAGCGGTGGCGGTAGAGCGAGGCGGATGTCATGGGTTGGGGTTGAACGCCTTGCCAGCATAGGAGATTTGTATCTTTTTGCAATGCATGAATCGGACCCAGTCGTTCGACCGTCCCCCCGGTGCGACAGTGCAAAAAAAAAGCCGCCCGAAGGCGGCTGTTGCTGTTGGCCGGGACGGCCTCACATGCCGGCGTAGTTCGGCCCACCGCCGCCTTCTGGGGTGACCCAGACGATGTTCTGCGTCGGGTCCTTGATGTCGCAGGTCTTGCAGTGCACGCAGTTCTGCGCGTTGATCACCAGTTGATCGGCGCCGTCCTTGTTCACGAACTCGTAGACGCCTGCCGGGCAGTAACGGCTCTCGGGACCGGCGTACTTCGCCAGGTTGATCTGCACCGGCACGCTCGCGTCCTTCAGCGTCAGGTGCGCCGGCTGCTGCTCTTCGTGGTTGGTGTTGCTCACGAACACGCTGGAGAGGCGGTCGAAGGTGATCACGCCGTCCGGCTTCGGATACGTGATCTGCGGCATCTCCGCCGCTGGCTTGAGCTTGGTGTGGTCTTTGGTCGTGTTGTGCAGCGTCCAGGGCGGGGTGTTCACGCCCACCTTGGGCAGGAACCAGTGTTCGACACCGGTCATCAGCTTGCCCATGAGCGGGCTCTTCTTGAACCAGTTCTTGAAGTTGCGGTAGGTCCAGAGTTCCTCGTGCAGCCAGCTGGCCTTGAAGCCGGTCTCGAACGCGCTCAGTTCATCGGACTGGCGTCCCGCGGCCACGGCCTCGAACGCCGCTTCGGCGCACAACATGCCGCTCTTGATCGCCGCGTGGCTGCCCTTGATGCGGGCGGCGTTCAGGAAACCGGCGTTGCAGCCGACCATGGCGCCACCCGGGAACACCAGCTTGGGCAGGGCCTGGGGCGTGCCGTTGTTCAGCGCACGCGCGCCGTAGCCCAGGCGCTTGCCGCCTTCGATGTGCGCCTTGATGCTGGGGTGCGTCTTCCAGCGCTGCATCTCTTCGAACGGGCTCATCCAGGGGTTCTGGTAGTCCAGACCGATCACGTAGCCCAGCGTGACCTTGTTGCCTTCGAGGTGGTAGAGGAAACCACCGCCGAAGGCGTCGTCGTTCAGCGGCCAGCCGGCCGTGTGCACCACGAGACCGGGCTTGGCCTTGTCGGCCGGCACTTCCCAGAGTTCCTTGATGCCGATGGCGAAGGTCTGCGCGTCCTTGCCTTCGTCGAGCTTGTACTTGGCAATGAGTTGTTTGCCCAGGTGGCCGCGGGCGCCTTCGGCGAACACGGTGTACTTGGCGTGCAGTTCCATGCCGATCTGGAAGCTCTCCATGGGTTCGCCGTCTTTGCCCACGCCCTGGTTGCCGGTGGCCACACCCTTCACAGAGCCGTCATCGTGGTAAAGCACCTCGGCGGCCGAGAAGCCGGGGAAGATTTCCACGCCCAGGGCTTCGGCCTGCTCACCGAGCCACTTGGTCACAGCGCCCAGGCTGATGACATAGCAGCCGTGGTTGTCGAAGTTGCGCGGCATCAGCCAGTCGGGGGTGCGGGTGGCGCCGGTCTCGCTGAGCACCAGCAGGTCGTCGCCGGTCACGGGCTGGTTCAGCGGTGCGCCGAGTTCTTTCCAGTTCGGGAACAGCTCGGTGATGGCCTTGGGGTCCATGACCGCGCCACTGAGGATGTGGGCGCCGGGCTCGGAGCCTTTCTCGAGCACGCAGACGTTGATCTCGCTGCCTTTGTCGGCGGCGAGCTGCTTGAGGCGGATGGCGGTGGCCAGGCCGGCGGGGCCGCCGCCGACCACGACGACGTCGTATTCCATCGCTTCGCGTGGGCCGTAGGTGCTCAGGATTTCTTCGGGACTCATGATGGGCTGGCTTCCTCTTGTGTGGGGGGCCCGCCCGGAGGCAGGCCCTGTCGTGGGCGTGAAGGATTCTAGTGGCCGATGGCGCACAATGTTTGTCACCTGCGCCGCCCCGGCGGCGTTCCGATTGTCTTTCGAGGAGGTTCTCTAGATGGCCTACAGCCTTGACCTTTCCGGCCGTGTGGCCCTCATCACCGGTGCTTCGGGCGGCCTGGGCGAACAGTTTGCCAAGACCCTGGCCCGGGCAGGTGCGGCTGTGGTGCTGGCCAGCCGCCGCACCGATCGACTGATGGCGCTGCGCGCGCACATCGAGGCGGAGGGCGGCGACGCCCATGTGGTGGCGCTGGATGTGACCGATCTGGCGTCCATCAAGGCGGCCATCGCCCATGCCGAAACCGAGGTCGGCGCGATCGACATCCTGGTCAACAACTCGGGAGTGAGCACGACCCAGCGCCTGCAGGACGTGACCGAAGAAGACTTCGATTTCATCCTGAACACCAACACCAAAGGCGCTTTCTTCGTGGCCCAGGAAGTGGCCAAGCGCATGCTGGCGCGCGCCAAGGGTGCGGCACCGGGTACCTACGTGGGCGGTCGCATCATCAACATCGCGTCGATGGCCGGGCTCAAGGTGCTGCCGCAGATCGGCGTGTATTGCATGAGCAAGGCCGCCGTGGTGCACATGACCAAGGCCATGGCGGTGGAGTGGGGCAAGTACGGCATCAACGTCAACGCCATCTGCCCGGGCTACATCGACACCGAGATCAACCACCACCACTGGCAGACCGAGCAGGGCCAGAAACTCATCAACATGTTGCCGCGCAAGCGCGTGGGCCAGCCGGCCGACCTGGACGCGATCCTGGTCATGCTCGCTTCCAACGAGAGCCATTTCGTGAACGGCGCGGTCATTGCAGCGGATGACGGCTTCGGCGTCTGAGCGCGCGCCAGCGGGCCTGCCGCCCGGAATGGCTGCGGGCATTGCGGCTGGTCTGGGTGCAGGGGCGTTCTGGGGCACGACCTTTGTCGCGCCGCTGGTGGCACCCGGTTTCTCGTCGGAGGACTACACGGCGGGGCGGTTCATCGCCTGCGGCCTGTTTTCATTGGCGTGGATGCTGTGGCAGACGCTGATGACATCCCCGAAGGCACGCTCCGGCCTGTGGCCCGATGCGGCGCAGACGGGTGCAGCCCTCGGACTCAGCGTGCTGGGCTACACGGGCTACTACCTGCTGCTGGTCTACGGCATCGCGGACGCCGGGGCGGCGCTGCCGGCGCTGATCATCGGCACGCTGCCGGTCTGGATGATGCTGCTGGGCAAGCCGGATCACCTGCGCTGGGTGGCGCTCCTGCCTGGGCTGGTGCTGACCGCGGCCGGCATGGCGCTGATGATGGACGCCACCTCGGACGCAATGGGCGAGACCGGTTCGGGCCATTTGTGGCGAGGCGTGTTGCTCGCGGTCGGCGCCATGCTCAGCTGGCTGGCTTTCGGCATGCTCAACGCGCGCTGGATCCGCCGCCACCCCGAGGTCAAGTCCACCGCCTGGGCCAACTGGCTGGGGCTCGCGGCGGGTCTGGGCGGGCTGCTGCTCTGGCTGGGCTGGGGCACCGCCTGGCATGCACTGGTGTCACGGCCTGGCTTCGGCGCTTTTGTGTTCGTCTGTGCCTTCACTGGCATCGGCTCGGCCTGGATCGCGTCGGTGATGTGGAACGTGGCGAGCCGCCGCCTGAGCACCAGCCTGGCCGGCCAGCTCGTGGTGAGCGAAACCGTCTTTGCCTTGATTTATGCTTTTGTGTGGAGCGGCGACTGGCCGGCCACCGCTCAGCTGCTGGCGTGTGTGCTGTTCGTGGCCGGCATCCTGGCCTCCATCCGTGCACATCGATAGAACACCCATACAAGATGAAGCTTGAACTGCCTGACGACAAGACACTGGTGCACTCCATCGTGGTGCCCATCCGCTGGGGCGACATGGACGCCATGGGCCATGTCAACAACACGATCTACTTCCGTTACATGGAGATCGCCCGGCTGGACTGGTTCTTCGGCATGGGGCTGCCGGCAGATCCCAAAGGAGAAGGGCCGGTGATCGTCAACGCTTTCTGCAACTTCATCCGGCAACTGGAGTTCCCGGGCGATGTGCTGGTGCGAACCTATGCGGGGACGATGGGCAAGAGCTCGTTCGACACCTACCACGAGATGTCGCGCGTCGACGACCCGGACACGGTGTGTGCCAATGGCGGTGCGACCATTGTCTGGGTGGATTTCCCCCGGCAGAAATCGGTGCCCATGTCCGATCAGGCGCGGGCGCTGATCGAGACGGCCGGTGGGCCCCCGAGGCTCACCAAAGGTTGAACAGCCGATCCGTTGCAGGGACGCTTGGGGTCTTACTTGGCCTTGGGCACACGACCCATCAGGTAGAACTCGGGGTTCGGCATCATCCCGGTGACGTTGGCGACCCGGTTGGAGAGGCCGAAGAAGGCGGTGATGGCGGCAATGTCCCAGGCGTCTTCGTCGTCGAAACCGTGTTCGGCCAGTGCGGCGAAATCGGCATCGTCGATCTCGTGCGAGGCCAGGCAGACCTTCATCGCAAAGTCGAGCATGGCGCGCTGGCGTGGTGTGATGTCGGCCTTGCGGTGGTTCACCGCCACCTGGTCGGCCACCAGCGGTTTCTTCTCGTAGATGCGCAGGATCGCGCCGTGCGCGACCACGCAGTACAGGCAGTGGTTGGCCGCGCTGGTGGTGGTGACGATCATTTCGCGGTCACCCTTGCTCAGACCCGAGCTGCGACCCACCGCCTCCGGTGTCATCAGCGCGTCGTGGTACGCGAAGAACGCGCGCCACTCGGCCGGGCGGCGCGCCAGCCCCAGGAACACGTTGGGCACGAAGCCTGCTTTCTCCTGCACCTCAAGGATCTTGGCTTTGAGGTCATCGGGCAGGCTGTTCAGATCGGGCAGGGGATAGCGGGGTTTGGCGCTCATGGGGGTCTCCGTTCAGGTTCGTGGAATCTCGCCAGCTTATCCTCGGCCCTTGATCCGAATCTGACACATGGAGCACAGCATGCAGGACGAGCAATACCAGAAAGGCCTGGCCACCCGCCGCGAAGTGATGGGCGATCCGTTCGTGGACCGCGCACTGGCCGGCGCCACCCCCTTCACCCAGCCCATCCAGGACCACATTTCCCGCGCCGCCTGGGGCGACGTGTGGCAGCGGCCCGGGCTGGACCGCAAGACCCGCAGCCTGGTCACCGTGGCCATGCTCACCGCGCTGGGCAAGCAGCACGAGCTCAAGGGCCACGTGCGCGGCGCGCTCAACAACGGCGCCACGGTCGAGGAGATCCAGGAGGTGCTGCTGCACGCGGCCATCTACTGCGGCATCCCCACCTCGGTGGAGGCCTTTCGCACCGCGGCCGAGGTGGTGGAACCGCCCGCCGCCTGATCTGTTTTTTCTTTGAATGGAGTTCACCATGACCACGTTTCGCCGTTCCTTTTTGACGCGCTCCCTGCGCGCCGCGCTTGCTCTGGGCGCAGTCGCCAGCATGGGCCTGGCCCAGGCACAGACCACCACCCGGCTGATGGTGGGTTTCCCCGCCGGTGGCGGCACCGACGCCATCGCCCGCATCCTGGCCGAGCGCCTGCAGGCCGAGCTGGGCGCGCCGATGGTGGTCGAGAACAAGGCCGGGGCTGGTGGTCAGCTGGCGGCACAGGCCCTCAAGGCCGCCCCTGCCGACGGCCACACCTTGTTTCTGAGCCATGACCACAGCGTCTCGATCCTGCCGCTGACCATGAAGAACCCAGGTTTCGATCCCGTCAGGGACTTTGTGCCGGTGGCCGGGTTCGCCACCTTCGTGAACGCGGTGGCGTTGTCGGGCGGCACGCCTGCGCGCGACTTCAAGGCCTGGATCGACAGCGTGAGAAGCGCCGGCGGGAAATCCGCCATGGGCATCCCGGCACCCGCTTCCACGCCGCAGTTCGCGGTGCAGGTGATCGGCAAGCAGTTCGGCCTGGACCTGGTGGCCGCGCCCTACCGGGGCAGCGCGCCCATGATGGCGGACATGCTGGGCAACACCATTCCCGCGGGCGTGGGTTCTGTGCCCGACTTCATCGAAAACCACAAGGCCGGCAAACTGCGGGTGGCCGCCGTGATGGGCACGCAGCGCCAGGCGTCGCTGCCCGAGGTGCCGACCTTCACCGAGGTCGGCATCAAGGGCTTCGAAGAGGTGCCGTACTACGGCATCTTCGCGCCCGCCGGCACACCCAAGGCCACGCTGGACAAGCTGGCGGCGGCGGTCCAGAAAGTGATCGCCCTGCCAGACGTGAAAGACAAGCTGACCGCCATGGGCCTGACCGTGGGTTTCATGAGCGGCGCCGAACTCGGCAAGCGCGAGATCGCCTACCGCGAAGTCTGGGCAAAGATCATCAAAGACAGCGGCTACCAGCCACAGTGAGGCGGCTTAGCCGAGAGCTCCGCCGGGTGGCCTTGCCGGAGTGCTGTGTCCAAACCCAGAACGCGGCGGAACCGGCTTTGCCGGGCTGCACCGCGTTGCCCCCTGTAGGGGGTCGCGCGCAGCGCGGCGGGGGTTAGCTCAACAAGCGGTGCACCAGATCCGGCGTGCTGTGCGCCTGGTATTTGCGCATCAGCCGCGCGCGGTAGATTTCCACCGTGCGGTGGCTGATGCCCAGCAACTTGCCGATCTCCTTGCTGGTCAGGCCGTCCATCAGCAAGGCGGCCACCTCGCGCTCGCGCCCTGTCAGTTCGGCCTTGACGGCCCGGCGTGAACTCAGGTCCTCAAAACTCCAGATGCCGGCCTCGTGCGGCGCCTCACGGCGCAGCGCGCGCCCGGTCACGTGGCACCAGAAGGTCTCGCCCTTGAAGCGGCCGTCCATGCGCTTCATGATGCGGTCGTCGGCGTAGGTGCCGCTGCGCCCGAGGATGGGTTCGATGCGCGCGCCGGTGCGCTCGTACTCGTCGGCACTCGGATACAGCACCTGAAAACTCTGGCCCACCAGCTGATCGCGCGCGGCGCCAAACATCTCGCACAGGGCCTGGTTGCAGTCCACCATCGTGCGCTGGCGTGAGAGCGCCAGCCCGATGGGGGCCAGGTCGAAGGCGAGGCGATAGTCGATGCCGCTGACGCTGTCCATCGGGTCGGTGTTCGGGTTAGCCATTAGGTCAAACTACGTATGCTGTTACGTAGTATCGTAGCGCCCATCCCTGTTCAACCACTGGAGCAACCGACGTGAACAAGATTTACCCGAGCGCAGCCGAGGCCCTCAAGGGCGTGGTGGCCGACGGCCAGCTCATCGCCGTGGGCGGTTTTGGCCTGTGTGGCATCCCCGAAGCGCTGATCGACGCGCTGCGCGATTCCGGCGTCAAGAACCTGACCGCCATCTCCAACAACGCCGGCGTGGACGACTTCGGTCTGGGCAAGCTGCTGCAGACGCGCCAGATCAAGAAAATGATCTCGTCCTACGTGGGCGAAAACAAGGAGTTCGAGCGCCAGTACCTGGCCGGTGAACTCGAACTTGAATTCACGCCCCAGGGCACGCTGGCCGAGAAGCTGCGCGCCGGCGGGGCCGGCATCCCGGCCTTCTTCACCAAGACCGGTGTCGGCACCCTGGTGGCCGAAGGCAAGGAACTGCGCGAGTTCGACGGCGAGACCTACGTGATGGAGCGCTCGCTGCTGCCCGAGGTGTCGCTGGTGAAGGCCGACGTGGCCGACATGTCCGGCAACCTGCGCTTCAACATGACAGCACGCAACTTCAACCCCGCGGCCGCCACCGCCGGCAAGATCTGCATCGTCGAGGTGGAGCGCATCGTGGCCACCGGCGAGATCGCCCCGGACGACGTGCACCTGCCCGGCATCTACGTGCACCGCATCGTGCTCAACGCCAGCCCGGAAAAGCGCATCGAGAAGCGCACCACCCGCGACCGCAAATAAGGAGAACACCATGCCTTGGACCCAAGACCAGATGGCCGCGCGCGCGGCGCAGGAACTGCAGGACGGTTTTTACGTGAACCTCGGCATCGGCATCCCGACGCTGGTGGCCAACCACGTGCCCGACCACGTGGAGGTGTGGCTGCAGAGCGAGAACGGCATGTTGGGCATCGGCCCCTTCCCCTACGAAGACGAGGTGGACCCGGACCTGATCAACGCCGGCAAGCAGACCGTGACCACCATGAAGGGCTCGGCCATCTTCGGCAGCGACCAGTCGTTCGCCATGATCCGCGGCGGCAAGATCAACCTGTCCATCCTGGGCGCCATGCAGGTGACGGCCGAGGGTGACCTGGCCAACTGGATGATCCCCGGCAAGATGGTCAAGGGCATGGGCGGCGCCATGGACCTGGTGGCCGGCGTCAAGCGCGTGATCGTGCTGATGGAACACGTGGCCAAGAAGAAAGACGGCACCGAAGACCTGAAGATCCTGCCGAAGTGCACCTTGCCACTCACGGGCAAGGGCGTGGTGAACCGCATCATCACCGACCTGGCCGTGATGGACGTGACGCCCGAAGGCCTGAAGGTGGTGGAGATGGCGCCCGATGTGACGCTGGAGCTGCTGCAGTCCAAGACCGGTGTGACCCTGATCTGACGCGGGCAGGCCGCGGTGCCTGGCGACCGATCCGCATGGAAAAAGGCCCCGAGGGGCCTTTTGAAATCTGGAGCGGGTGAAGGGAATCGAACCCTCGTATGAAGCTTGGGAAGCTGCCGTTCTGCCATTGAACTACACCCGCGAAGCCGCGTAGTTTACTTGAGGATGTCGCCCAGGCAGAGGTACTTGATTTCGACGTAGTCGTCCATGCCATGGTGTGAGCCTTCGCGGCCCAGTCCCGACTGCTTCACGCCGCCAAACGGCACGTGTTCGGTGGCCAGGATGCCGACGTTGATGCCGACCATGCCGTACTCCAGCGCTTCGGCCACGCGGTAGATGCGGCCGATGTCGCGGCTGTAGAAGTAGCTGGCCAGACCGAACTCGGTGTTGTTGGCCGCGTCGATGGCTTCCTGCTCGGTGGTGAACTTGAACACCGGGGCGAAGGGGCCGAAGGTTTCTTCCTTGGCGCACAGCATGTCGGCGGTCGCATCAGCGACCACGGTGGGTTCGAAGAACTGGCCGTCCAGGCGGTTGCCGCCGACCAACACCCGGCCGCCTTTGGCGCGGGCGTCGTCCACGTGGCGCTGCACCTTGACCAGTGCGGCTTCTTCGATCAGCGGGCCCTGGTTCACGCCGTCTTCAAAGCCGTTGCCGACCTTGGCGGTCTTCACCCTGGCGGCGAACTTGGTGACGAACTCGTCGTACACACCTTCCTGCACGTAGAAGCGGTTGGAACAGACGCAGGTCTGGCCGGCGTTGCGGTACTTGCTGGCGAACGCGCCTTCGACCGCCGAGTCGATGTCGGCGTCGTTGAACACGATGAAGGGCGCGTTGCCGCCGAGTTCCAGCGACATCTTTTTCACCGTGGGCGCGCTCTGCGCCATCAGGATGCGGCCCACTTCGGTGGAGCCCGTGAAGCTGATGTGGCGCACCACATCGGAGGCGCACAGCACCTTGCCCACCGCGATGGAGTTCTGGTCATCGGCCGTGATCATGTTGAGCACACCGGCCGGGATGCCGGCGCGGATCGCCAGCTCGGCCGCGGCCAGCGCGGTCAGCGGCGTGAGTTCGGCGGGCTTGATGATGACGGGGCAGCCGGCGGCCAGCGCGGGCGCCACCTTGCGCGTGATCATGGCCAGCGGGAAGTTCCAGGGCGTGATGGCTGCGCAGACGCCGATGGGCTGCTTGAGCACCATCAGGCGGCGGTTGTTGTCGAACTGCGGCAGGGTCTCGCCGTTGACGCGTTTGGCCTCTTCGGCGAACCATTCGACGAAGCTGGCGCCGTAGGCCACTTCGCCCTTGGCTTCGGGCAGGGGCTTGCCCTGCTCGGCCGTCATGATGCGGCCGAGGTCGTCCTGGTTGGCCATGAGCAGGTCGTACCACTTGCGCAGGACGATGCTGCGCTCCTTGGCGGTCTTGCCCTTCCAGCCGGCCCAGGCGGCGTTGGCGGCGGCGATGGCGGCTTCGGCGTCGGCGGGGCCGAGGTTGGCCACATCGGCCAGCTTCAGGCCGGTGGCCGGGTCGAGCACGTCAAAACGGCTGGCGCCTTTGACCCACTCGCCGTTGATCAGCGCGTCGGTCTTGAGCAGGGTCGGGTCCTTGAGCAGGGCCAGGGGGGAAGTCTTCATGTCCATGCGGTCTCCTTGAATGGGTTGGGAGGGATTTTATTTAACTTGTTAAACAGCTGCGGCCGGAGGGTGATGTGGCCCCCCCCGGTTTCGTGGGTCCGGATCGGATTCACTTCAACAGCTCGGTCAGCTTCTTGTCGATCTGCGCACCGTTGGTCACCCAGTACGACGGGCTGAAGGCCAGCGAGCGGCGCAGGTTGCCGGGGGCCGAGGGCAGGTCGCTGGGCGCCATCGACAGGTCGATCAGGTGCTTGTCGTCGGGCACGCGCTTGCGCCCGGTGTCGTAAGCGAGGATCGCGTTGTAGTTGGTCGGGCCGTAGGTGATCTCGCGCGAGAAAGCCAGCTGCGCCGGGTCCGACGTCGCGAAGTTCACGAAGGCGCGCGCCCGGTCGGCGCGGGGTGAGCCCTTGACGATAGCCCAGTAATCGAGGTCGTAGATCGCGTCGTTCCACGCGATGGTCAGGCCATCGGCACCGTCGGCCACGGCGGCCGAGATGCGCCCGTTGTAGGCCGTGCTCATGACCCATTCGCCGCCGGCCAGCGCCTTGGGCGGTTGCGAGCCCGACTCCCACCAGACGATGTGGGGCTTGAGCTGCTGCAACTTGTTGAGCGCACGCTGCAGGCCGGCCTCGGTGCCCAGCGTGGCGTAGACGTCGCGGCGGTGCACGCCGTCGGCCATCAGTGCGAATTCGAGGTTGTACCGGGCACCCTTGCGCATGCCGCGCTTGCCCGGAAACTTCTTGATGTCCCAGAAATCGGCCCAGCCGGTCGGTGCGGTTTTGAGTGTCGCGCTGTTGTAGGCCAGCACGGTCGACCAGACGAAAGCGCCGACACCGCAGGACTGAACGCTGCCGGGCATGAGCATCGACGCGTTCTTGACCTGGGCCTTGTCGAAGGGCTCGAACAGACCTTCCTTGCAGCCCACGGTCAGTTCCGACGATTCCACCTCGACCACGTCCCAGGTGGGCTTGTTGGCCTGCACCATCTTGCGCACCGCGCCGAGGTCGCCGTCGTACTCGACGCCCTGGGCGGCCGAGTTCGATTCGCGGGAGAAAGGCTTGAGGAACGCGATCTCCTGGGCCTTGCCGTTGGCACCGCCGAAATTGGCGACCACCAGCGGCTGGGTCTGGGCCGAGACCATGGCCGGGAGCGCCATGGTCAGGAAGAGGAGGTGTCTGGAGATCATGTGCATGGCGTCAGCGGCGGGGCGGACCACGGGGCGGTCTTCATGCCCTCGGTCTTTGGGGTGTCTGTGGTGAAAGGGCGAGCGCGTTCAGCGCATTTCAATTTCCACGAACACGACGTCGTGTCCGGTGGGGTTGATGACGTTGTGCTCCACGCCCACGTTCCGGGTGTACGACTGGCCCGGCGTCAGCGGTGCCGTGCGGTTGCCTTCCGGGGTTTCCAGCAGCAGCTCGCCGCCGGTCATGGGCACGACCACGTAGTCGTGTGCGTGGCGGTGCCAGCCGGTTTCTGCGCCCGGGGCAAAACGCCACTCGGTGACGATCACGCGTTCGTTGGAGATCTGCACGGTGGGGACGGCTTGGGGGCGGCTCATGGGGGGGCTCCTTGTCACAACGGGGGTCAGCGGTAGGCCACGCCGGGCAGCACGCACAACATTTCAAACAGCAGGTTGGCGCCCAGCAGGGCGGTGTTGCCGCTGGTGTCGTAGGCCGGGGACACTTCGACCAGGTCGCAGCCCACCAGGTTCAGGCCGCGGCAGCCCCGCACGATCTCCAGCGCCTGCGGCACGGTGAGGCCGCCGATCTCGGGCGTGCCGGTGCCGCCGGCGTAGGCCGGGTCGATGCCGTCGATGTCGAAGCTGAGGTAGGTGGGTGTGTCGGGGCCGATCTTTTGCCGGATGTCGGCCATCAGCGGCGCCAGGCTGGTCCACCAGACCTCGTGCGCGGGCACCACGGTGAAACCCTGCTGGCGCGGCCAGTCGAAGTCTTCGGCCGAATAGCCGCTGCCGCGCAGGCCGATCTGCCAGACCTTGTCCCCAATCAGCAGGCCTTCTTCCACGGCGCGGCGGAACGGTGTGCCGTGGGCAATGGCCTCGCCGAACATGTCGGGGTTCACGTCGGCGTGGGCGTCCACATGGATCAGCGCCACCGGACCGTGCTTCGCCTTCATGGCGCGCAGGATGGGCAGGGCGATGGTGTGGTCGCCGCCGAGCGTGAGCGGGATGCAGCCGGCGTCGATGATCGGGCGGTAGTGCTGCTCGATGAGGTCCACCGACTTCAGCAGGTGGTAGGTGTTGATCGCCACGTCGCCGAGGTCGGCCACCTGCAACGCGTCGAAGGGCGCGGCCCCCGTCGCCATGTTGTAGGGCCGGATCAGGCATGACTCGGCGCGGATCTGGCGCGGGCCGAAACGCGCGCCCGGGCGGTGGCTGGTACCGATGTCGAGTGGCACGCCGATGAAGCCGGCGTTGAGCCCGACGGCCGACGTGGCGACCGGCAGCCGCATCATGCTGGCCAGGCCACCGAAGCGCGGCATGGTGTTGCCGCCGAGCGGCTGGTTGAAAGCGTTGGGTTCGCTCATGGCATCAGGTGCGTGGTTTGCTCAGCTGGAAGTCCAGATGCGCCTTCACGCTGGGCCACTCGTGCGCCACGATGCTGTAGACACAGGTGTCGCGCAGCGCGCCGTGGGCGTCGGGGTGGCGGTTGATCTGGTGCGAGCGCAGCACGCCGTCCAGTTTGGCGCCCAGGCGCTCGATGCCGCGCCGGCTCTGGTGGTTGAAGAAGTGGGTGCGGAACTCCACCGCGATGCAGTCCAGCACCTCGAAGGCGTGCGTCAGCAGCAGGCGTTTGCATTCGGTGTTGATGGGGCTGCGCTGCACGGCCACGCGGTACCAGGTGGAGCCGATCTCGACGCGGCGGTTGGCGGCGTCGATGTTCATGTAGGTGGTCATGCCCACGGCCTTGCCGCTGGCATCGAGCACCGCGAAAGGCAGCATGCTGCCCGCTTTCTGCAGGCCCAGGCGGCGCTGGATCTCTGCCGCCATGCCCTCGGGCGTGGGGATGGCGGTGTACCAGAGCTTCCAGAGTTCGCCGTCGCGCACGGCCTCGACCAGGTCGTCGTGGTGGGCCGCGGTCAGGGGAACCAGGCTGGCGTGCTGGCCGCGCAGCGTCGTGTCTTGGGTGAAGGACATGGGATGTTTCAGCTCACTTGCGGCGGCCGCGCAACCACTCCAGCGTCAGCATCAGCGCGGTCGTGAACAGGATCAGCAGCGTGGCGACGGCGGCGATGGTGGGCGAGATGTTTTCGCGGATGCCGGTGAACATCTGGCGCGGCAGCGTGACCTGCTCGGGGCCGGCGAGGAACAGCGTGACCACGACCTCGTCGAACGAGGTGGCGAACGCGAACAGCGCGCCCGAGATCACGCCCGGTGCGATGACGGGCAGCGTGACGCGGAAGAAGGTCTCCAGCGGGCTGGCGCCCAGACTCAGGCTGGCTTTCACCAGGTTGTGGTTGAAGCTCTGCAGTGTGGCCAGCACGGTGGTCACCACGAAGGGCGCGCCGAGCGCGGCGTGCACGATCACCAGGCCGAGGTAGCTGTCGTTCAGGCCCCAGCGTGCGAAATAGAGGTAGGTGCTCACGGCCACCACGACGATGGGCACCACCATGGGTGAAATGAGCAGGCCGGTGATGAAGCTCTTGCCGAAGAACTTGGTGTGGGCCAGGCCCATGGCGGCCAGCGTGCCGAGCGCGGTGGCCAGCAGCGTGGCCAGCGGGGCGACGATGAAGCTGTTTTTCGCGGCGCGCGACCAGTCGTCGGAGGCGAACATCTCGCGGTACCACTTCAGCGACCAGCCTTCGATCGGGTAGGCGAGGAACGAAGAGTCGCTGAACGACAGCGGGATGATCACCACCACCGGCAGCAGCAGGAAGGCCAGCACGGCCACCCCGCCAAAGCGCAGGGCGAACCAGCCGAGCTTGTCCAGCAGGGTGTAGTAGGCGGGGAAGTCGGGCAGTTTCATTTTGAAAGAACGACCCGCCGGGCCGCCCCAAGGGTTGTTCGCGCCCCCTCGGGGGGCAGCGAGTACATGTAATGACGAGCGTGGGGGCTCATGGTTCTAGCCCAGGCTGAGTTCCGACTTCGAGACCTTGCGGTAGACCGCGTAGAGGATCAGCGTGGTGGTCAGCAGCACGCCGCCGAGCGCGCAGGCCATGCCCCAGTTCACTTCCACGTTGGTGTACTGCGCCACGTAGTAGCTCAGCATCTGGTCGCTCGGGCCGCCGAGCAGGGCGGGCGTCACGTAGTAGCCGATGCTGGTGATGAAGACCAGCAGGCCGCCCGCGGCCACGCCGGGGTAGGTCTGCGGCAGGTAGACGCGCACGAAGGCGGCGAAGGGCGCGCTGCCCAGCGAGATGGCCGCGCGCAGGTAGTTGGGCGGCACCGACTTCATCACGCTGTACAGCGGCAGGATGGCGAAGGGCAGCAGGATGTGCACCATCGCGATGATCACGCCCACGCGGTTGAACAGCAGCGGGATCGGCGTGTCGGTGACGCCCAGCCACATGAAGAAGCGGTTGACCAGGCCGTTGTTCTGCAGCAGCACGATCCAGGCGGCGATGCGCACCAGCACCGAGGTCCAGAACGGCAGCAGCACGAGGATCAGCACCACGTTGGCCTTGCGTTCGGAGAGCGTGGAGAGCCAGTAGGCCAGCGGGTAGGCCAGCAGCAGGCAGAAGAAGGTGACGACCGCGCTCATCTGGAAGGTGCGGCCGAGGATGTCGCTGAAGGCGGCTTCGCCTTCGCCCACCTTGACGATGTCGCCTTGCGGTGTGCGCTTGAGGTCGACCGCGGTCAGCAGGTAGTCGGGCGTCCAGCGCGAGCTGTTTTTCGCGATGGCCTGCCAGTAGGGCAGCTCTTCCCAGCGGGCGTCTTGTTCGATCAGTTTGGCCCTGGCCGCGTCGGGGCCGAGGGCCTCGCCCTTGACCTCTTCGGATTGCAGGGCTCGGTAGGTGCCCATGACCAGCGAACGGCCACCGGCCACTTCGCTGTTGAGGCGCCGCGCCAGCACGCCGGCCTGCGAGGTCTCGGAAATGGCCGACAGGTCGGTCAGCAGGGCGGCGTAGGCCTCGGAAGGGGGCGGGCTGTTGCGGTCCCAGTCGCTCAGCGCCTGCCCCGTGCGGGGCAGGACGTCGGCGACCTCGGGGTTCTCAACCGCCCGCACCAGCAAAGACGCCAGTGGAACCAGAAAAAACACCAGCAGGAATGCCAGCAGGGGCACGGTCAACGCGAACGCGCGCACCTTGCGGCGCCGCTCGGCGCGGCCCAGCTGGGCTGCCAGATCAAGGGTTCCACCGGCCATCATCATTGCGCTGCCCAGGCCGAGAAGCGCTTCTCCAGGGCTTCACCCTGGTCGGCCCAGAAGGCGATGCCGAACTGCAGCGCGTCCTTGCTGTTGGCCGCAGACGTGGGCAGCAGCCCCAGCACCTTGGCGTCGAGCTTGCCCAGCGCCTTGTTGTTGGTCGGGCCGTAGCTGATGTTCTTCGCGTATTCGGCCTGCGCGTCGGGCGAGCTGGCCATGGCGATGAACTTCAGGGCCGCGTCCTTGTTGGGCGTGCCCTTGGGCATGACCCAGTAGTCCAGGTCGTAGATGCCGCCGGTCCAGGTGATCTTCAGGTTCTTGCCTTCGCGCTGGGCGGCGTCGATGCGGCCGTTGTAGGCGGTGGTCATGGCCACGTCGCCCGCCACCAGGAACTGCGGCGGCTGCGCGCCGGCTTCCCACCACTGGATGTTGGGCTTGAGCTCGGTCAGCTTCTTGAACGCGCGCTCGGCGCCGTCCTTGGTGGCCAGCACCTTGTAGACGTCGGCGGGCTTGACGCCGTCGGCCATCAGGGAGAACTCGAGGTTGTAGCGGGCGCCTTTGCGCATGCCGCGCTTGCCGGGGAATTTTTTCACGTCCCAGAAATCGGCCCAGGTGGTGGGCGCGGTCTTGAGCTTGTCGCCGTCGTAGGCCATCACGGTAGACCACACGAAGGTGCCCACGCCGCACTCGTGCACGGCGGCTTTCTGGAAGTCGGCCTTGTTGCCGACCTTGGCCCAGTCCATCTTCTCGAACAGGCCTTCGTCACAGCCGCGGCTCAGGTCCGGGCTTTCGACTTCGACCACGTCCCAGGTGACCTTCTTGGCTTCGACCATGGCCTTGATCTTGGCCTGTTCGCCGTTGTATTCCACCGCGGTGATCTTGCCGCCACCGGCTTTTTCGTAGGCCTCGAAATAGGCCTTCTTCTGCGCGGCGCCGTTGGCACCGCCGAAGTTCACGACGGTCAGCTGGCTCTGGGCCATCACGGGCAGGCTGGCCATCAAGGCCACCGCCAACAGAACGGGTTTGAGTTTCATGGGTCTTATCTCCAGGGGGTTGAGGAACAGGAAAACAGAAGTTGGCTTTCGATCACGCCGAAGCCCGCAACGCGCGGCATGACGTGGTCCAACCGGGGGACACCGCCGGGCCGGCTTTGCCGGACGGCTGGTGTCGCCCCCTTGAGGGGGTAGCGCGAAGCGCTGCAGGGGTGGGCTTCGGGGTGGGCTTCATCTGTACACGCGCAAATGCGCGGCGGGCAGGTGCAGGTGGACCGTCTGGCCAGCGGCCATCTGGCCCAGGTGCTGCAGCGGCACCTTCACGCTGAGTTCGGGCTGGTCGGGCACCACGCAGCGCAGGCGCAGGTGGTCACCGAAATAGATCACGTCGTTCACCTTGGCGGGCAGGCAGTTCTCGCTGCCGCCCTCGGCGCCGACCAGGGCGATGCGCTCGGGGCGCACGCTGCACTGCACGGCGTCGCCCACCTGGGCGTGGTTGACGTTGACCCCCTGCAGGTGCACGCCGTCGGCCAGCTGCACCTCGCAGGTGTCGCCGTGGTTCTGGATCACGCGGGCATCGAGCACCGAGTTGTCGCCCACGAAGCTGGCGACGAACCGGTTGGCCGGGGTTTCGTACAGGCGATCCACGGTGTCGATCTGCTGGATCACGCCTTCGCTGAACACGGCCACGCGATCGGACATGGTGAGCGCTTCCGACTGGTCGTGCGTCACGTAAACAAAGGTCACACCCAGGCGGCGGTGCAGGGCCTTGAGCTCGATCTGCATGTGCTCGCGCAGCTGTTTGTCGAGGGCGCCCAGCGGTTCGTCCATCAGCACCAGCTGCGGGTCGAACACCAGCGCGCGGGCGAGGGCCACGCGCTGCTGCTGGCCGCCCGAGAGTTGCGACGGATAGCGCTGGCCCATGTGGCCCATCTGCACCATGTCGAGCGCGCGCTTGACCTTGGTGTCGACGTCGTTCTTGTCGAGCTTGCGCACGGTCAGCGGGTAGGCGATGTTGTCGGCCACCGTCATGTGCGGGAACAGCGCGTAGTTCTGGAACACCATGCCGAAGTTGCGCTTGTGCGGTGGCGTGCGCGTGATGGGCACACCGTCCAGACTGATCTCGCCCGAGGTCGGCGACTCGAAGCCGGCCAGCATCATCAGCGTGGTCGTTTTGCCCGAACCCGAGGGGCCGAGCAGCGAGAGGAACTCGCCCTTCTGGATCTCCAGGTTGAGGTCGCGCACCACCAGGGTGTGGCCGTCGTAGGTTTTCTGCACACCGGTGAAGGTGACGAGTGCGGTGCTCTGTGTCATGAACGCGATCGGGTCGTGGGTCGTGGGCTGAAAAAAGGTTCAGGGCGTTGCATGCAACCATCGTGCCTGGTGGGCGCCGAGTGCCGGTGGCGGCAGTTCGGCCACGGGGCGTTGCCCGTCCATCACCATCGGGTTCGCGATCATGGGCGGTCCGGCGTCCACTCCGGGTTGTAGCCGCAAACCGCGCGCAGCGACATGGGGATGTTCCATGACTTGAGCAATGTCAAGGATCGGGGAGCAGGGAACGCCCGCCACATCCAGCCGCTGCACCCAATCGGCGGTGTCGCGCTGCAGGGTCCATCCGCTGAGCAGCGGCACCAGCGTGGCGCGGTGTTCCACGCGCGCCGGGTTGGTGGCGAAGCGCGCATCGCGCGAAACCTCCGGGTGGTCGCAGGCCTCGCAGAAGCGCGCGAACTGGCCGTCGTTGCCCACGGCCAGCACCATGTGACCGTCGCGCGTGGGGAACACCTGGTAGGGCACGATGTTGGGGTGGGCGTTGCCCATGCGGGTGGGGGTCTTGTGGCCGATCAGCTGGTTGCTGGCCTGATTCGCGAGCATGGCCACCTGCACGTCGAACAGGGCGGCGTCGATGTGGCGACCGTGGCCGGTGCGCGCGCGCTCGTGCAGGGCGGCCAGGATGGCGGTGGTGGCGTAGACACCCGTCATCAGGTCCGTCACGGCCACGCCCACCTTCTGCGGCTCTTCCCCTTTATTGCCGGTGATGCTCATGAGCCCCGCTTCGGCCTGGATCGCGAAGTCGTAACCGGCCTTGTGCGACAGCGGGCCGGTCTGGCCGTAGCCGGTGATCGAGCAGTAGATCAGGCGCGGGTTGATGGCCTGCAGGCTGGTGGCGTCGAGGCCGTATTTGGCGAGCTGGCCGACCTTGTAGTTCTCGATCAGCACGTCCGCGTCGCGCGCCAGTTCACGCACCTGCTGGATGCCTTCGGCACTGGCGATGTCGATCGCGACCGAGCGCTTGCCGCGGTTGGCGCAGACGAAATACGCGGCCACGCGGTCGGCGCCTTCGCCCCACCAGGGCGGACCCCAGCTGCGCGTGTCGTCACCGGCGCCCGGGCGCTCCACCTTCAGGACTTCGGCGCCGTAGTCGGCCAGCAACTGGCCCGCCCAGGGGCCGGCCAGCACGCGGGACAGGTCGAGCACGCGCACGCCCGCGAGCGGGCGGGGAGGCTGGGGGCTCATCCTGCCAGAGCGGCTTCGAGGGACGCGCCGATGATCGCCAGGCCTTCGTCCAGCACGGCGTCGCTGGCGGTCAGCGGCACCAGGATGCGCACCACGTTGCCGTAGGTGCCGCAGGTCAGGATGATCAGGCCGCGTTTCGTGGCTTCGGCGGCGAGGGCCTTGGTCAGGTCGGCGTCGGGCTGGTGCACGTCACCGTTCTTGCACAGTTCCATGGCCACCATGGCGCCCAGGCCGCGCACGTCGGCGATGCACTTGTGCTTCTTCGCCAGCGTCTGCAGGCTGGCGGTGATGCGCGCGCCCACGTCGCGGCTGCGCTGCAGCAGGTCGTGTTTTTCAAACTCGTCGAGCACGGCCAGGGCCGCGGCACAGGCCATCGGGCTGCCGGCGTAGGTGCCGCCCAGGCCACCGGCAGCGGGCGCGTCCATCACCTCGGCGCGACCGACCACGGCCGAGATCGGGAAACCACCGGCCATGGACTTGGCCAGGGTGATCAGGTCGGGCGCGATGCCGCTCTGCTCGCAGGCGAACCAGGTGCCGGTGCGGCCAGCGCCGGTCTGCACCTCGTCACAGATCATCAGGATGCCGTGCTGGTCGCACAGCGCGCGCAGGCGCTGCATCAGCTCGGGCGGCGCCACGTTGAAGCCGCCTTCGCCCTGCACCGGCTCGATGATGATGGCCGCCACGCGGCTGGCTTCGATGTCGTTCTTGAAGATGGACTCGACCGAGTCGATCGCGCCCTGAACGCTCACGCCGTGCAACGCGTTGGGGAAGCGGGCGTGGAAGATTTCGCCCGGGAACGGACCGAAGCCGGTCTTGTAGGGCGCGACCTTGCCGGTCATGCCCAGGGTCAGCAGGGTGCGGCCGTGGTAGCCGCCGGTGAAGGCGATCACGCCCGAGCGGCCGGTGTGGGCGCGCGCGATCTTGATCGCGTTTTCCACCGCTTCGGCGCCGGTGGTCAGGAACAGGGTTTTCTTGGCGAAGTCGCCGGGGGCCTTGGCGTTCAGGCGCTCGGCCAGTTCCACGTAGGGCTCGTAGGCCAGCACCTGGAAGCAGGTGTGGGTGTACTGGTCGAGCTGGGCCTTCACGGCCTCGATCACGGCCGGGTTGCGGTGGCCGGTGTTGAGCACGGCGATGCCGCCGGCGAAGTCGATGTAGCGGCGGCCTTCCACGTCCCAGATTTCGGCGTTTTCGCCCTTGGCGATGAAGATCTGGTGGCTGTGACCGACGCCGCGGGGGATGGCGGCCTGGCGGCGGGCCATGAGCATGGCGTTGGTGGCTTGGGATTCGCGTTGCATACAGGGGGCTCCGGTGAAGAAGGAAGTTCAGGCTGGGGCGGACTGTAGGGCTCGCGGGCGACCGCTAACATATACAGACAGTGCCTGCACAGCGATGCACTGTGCAGCCCTGCGGACCAGTACACATTTACCCTGATAGCGCCCCATGTTCACCCTGAACCCCAAAAGCACCAGCCCGCTCGTGGTGCAGATCGTCGAGGGGTTTCGCGACCTGATCCAGAGCGGCAACCTGCGCCCGGGCTCCAAGGCCCCCTCCATCCGCCAGTTCGCCCACGCCCACGGCGTGAGCGTCTACACCGTGGTCGATGCCTACGACCGGCTGGTGGCGCTGGGTTATTTCGTCTCGCGCCCGCACTCGGGCTTTTTCGTGCGCAAGCGCGAGGGCGTGGCGCCGCAGGCCCCGGGCACCGTGCCGGCCGAGACGGCCAACTACAACTTCGACTCCATGTGGTACCTGCGCCGGGTGTTCGAAGCCCGTGCGCTGCGCATGAAACCCGGCTGCGGCTGGCTGCCGGGCGACTGGCTGTTTGAGGAAGGCCTGCGCCGCAGCCTGCGCACGCTGGCGGCCGAAAACGTGGATCTGGGCGGCTACGGCGAACCCAAGGGGTTTGCGCCGCTGCGCCAGCTGGTGCGCGACCTGCTGGCCGAGCAGGAGATCGCCGTCAGCGCCGACCAGGTGCTGCTCACCCAGGGCTCCAGCCAGGCCATGGACCTGGTGGCGCGCCGCCTGGTGCGCCCGGGCGACGCCGTGCTGGTGGACGACCCCGGTTACCCCAACCTGCTGTTTTCGCTGCGTTTCCTGGGCGCCCGGCTGATCGGCGTGCCACGCACCCCGGCCGGCTACGACCTCGCTGCGCTCGAAGCCCTGGTGCTGGAGCACAAGCCCAAGGTGTTCTTCACCCAGCCGCGCCTGCAAAGCCCCACCGGCTCGGTGGCCAACCTCGCGCACCTGCACCGTGTGGTGCAGCTGGCCGAGCAGCACCATTTCACCGTGGTCGAAAACGACATCTACGCCGACCTCGACCCCGAGCCGCGCCCCTCGCTCGCCAGCCTGGACCAGCTGCAGCGCGTGGTCTACATCAGCAGCTTCTCCAAGACCATCTCGCCCAACATCCGCGTCGGCTTCCTGGCCGCGCCGCCCGATCTGCTGGAGGACTTTGCCCAGCTCAAGATGATCTCGGGCCTGACGTCGTCGGAGTTCAACGAGCGCCTGGCCTACGGCGCGCTGGTCGACGGGCGCTGGCGCAAGCACCTGCGCGGCCTGCGCGAGCGGCTGGCACAAGCGCATCAGCGCGTGGCCCAGCAGCTGGAGAACCTGGGTTTCGAGCTGTTCTGCGAGCCCAAGGCCGGCATGTTCCTCTGGGCCCGCCACCCGGACATCGCCAACGCGACCGAGCTGGCCTACAAGGCGGCGGAGCAGGACATCCTGCTCGGCCCCGGCCACCTGTTCGCACCCGACCTGCAGCCCAGCCCCTGGTTCCGCTTCAACGTGGCCTTCACCGAAGAGCCGCAGGTGCTGGCGTTTTTGAAGGCGCAGGGGGTGCTTCCTAATGCTTCACCATGATGTGTCGCGCACAGCTGTAGTCTTCCAGCGCGTAGACCGACATGTCCTTGCCGTAGCCTGAATGCTTCATGCCGCCGTGCGGCATTTCCGACACCAGCATGAAGTGGGTGTTGACCCAGGTGCAGCCGTACTGCAGGCGGGATGCGATGTTCATGGCGGTGCCCACGTTGCTCGACCAGACCGAGCTGGACAGGCCGTACTCGGAGTCGTTCGCCCAGGCGACGGCCTGTTCCGCATCCTTCACGCGGGTGATGGACACCACCGGCCCGAACACCTCGCTGCGCACGATTTCGTCTTCCTGCAGCGCGCCGGCGATGACGGTGGGTTTGTAGAAGAAGCCCTTGTTGCCCACGGTGCTGCCGCCGGCCGTGACCTCGGTGTGGGCCAGCTGGGCCGCGCGGTCCACGAAGCTGGCCACGCGGTCGCGCTGGCGGGCCGAGATCAGCGGGCCCATCTCGACGCCGGGTTCCTGCTGGCTGCCCACCTTGATGGACGAGACGGCGCTGCTCAGGTCGGCCACCAGTCTTTCGTAGATGCCTTCCGTGGCGTAGACGCGGCAGGCCGCGGTGCAGTCCTGGCCCGCGTTGTAGTAGCCGAAGGTGCGCAGGCCTTCGACCACGCTACCGAGATCGGCGTCGTCGAGCACGATCACCGGCGCCTTGCCGCCCAGCTCCAGGTGGGTGCGTTTGATACCGCGTGCGGCGGCCTCCATGATCTTGCTGCCGGTCGAGACGTCGCCGGTCAGCGAAGCCACGCGGATGCGCGGGTCGCGGATCAATGGCGCGCCCACCGAGTCGCCGCGGCCGCACACGATGTTGACCACGCCCGGGGGCAGGATGCCGGCCAGCAGTTCGCCGAAGCGCAGCGTGGTCAGCGGTGTGTTTTCCGAAGGCTTGAGCACCACGGTGTTGCCCATGGCGATGGCCGGGCCGAGCTTCCAGGCGGCCATCATGAGCGGGTAGTTCCAGGGCGCGATCGAGGCGACCACGCCCAGTGCGTCGCGCCGGATCATGCTGGTGTGGCCAGCGAGGTATTCACCCGCCAGCGGGCCCGACAGGTTGCGGATGGCGCCGCCAAAGAAACGGTAGACGTCGGCGATGGCGGGAATCTCGTCGTTGCGCGCGGCCGCCAGGGGCTTGCCGCAGTTCAGCGATTCGAGCATGGCGAGCTCGTCGCCATGGGCTTCGATGGCATCGGCGATCTTGAACAGGTAGCCGCTGCGGTCGCGCGGCGTGAGCGCGGCCCAGGCGGGGAAGGCGGCGCTGGCCGCGTCCACCGCCAGGCGCAGCTGGTCGGCGCTGGCCTCGCGCACGTCGCACAGCAGTTCGCCCGTGCTGGGGTTGAGGATGGGCTCGGCGCGCCCTTCGCCGGCGACGCTGTGGCCATTGATCAGGAGCTGGGTGGTGAAGCGGGTGGCGGCCATGTCGGGTTCCAGAGGTGGGGTTGAAACAGAGCGGACGGTATGGGTGTGTTCAGCGGGCGTTCGGGCTGGCGTCGCCGTCGCGCGTGAGGCGCCAGGCCAGCAGGATCAGCGGCATGGTGATGACCATGATGGCCAGCGCCACCACGTTGGTGATGGCCGCCTCACGGGGGCGCCCCAGCTGGCCCATGAGCCAGATGGGCAGTGTCTTGTCGGTGCCGGCGGTGAAGGTCGTCACGATGAGCTCGTCCACTGACAAAGCGAAGGCCAGGATGCCGCCGGCCAGCAGGGCGGTGCCCAGCTGCGGCAGGATGATGTGGCGCAACGTGGTCAGGGTGTCGGCGCCCAGGTCCATCGATGCCTCCCACAAGCGGTCGGGCAGGCGCCGCAGGCGGGCCACGACGTTGTTGTGCACGATGACCACGCAGAAGGTGGCGTGGCCGACCACGATGGTCCAGAAGCCGGGGTTGACTTCCATGAGCCGGAAGGCCGAGAGCAGGGCGATGCCGGTGACGATGCCTGGCAGGGCGATCGGCAGGATCAGCATGGTGGTGAACGCGTCCTTGCCAAAGAATCGGTCGCGGTTCAGGGCCGCGGCGGTGAGCGTGCCCAGCACCATCGCGATGACCGTGGCCATGGCCGCCACCGCCAGCGAGAGGTAGATGGCCTCGTGGATGTCGGTGCGTTCGAGGGCGCGGGCGAACCAGCGCAGGGTCAGCCCCTCCATGGGGAAGCTGTAGTTGCTGTCGGCGCTGTTGAAGGCGTACAGCGCGATGAACAGCAAGGGCAGGTGCAGGAAGGCCAGGCCCGCGTAGGCGGCGACGCGCAACAGGGTGGGCTTAGAGCGCATTGAAGGCCCCCAGTCGGCGCGCCATGGCGAGGTAGAGGGTGATCAGCACGATGGGCACGCAGGTGAAGGCCGCGGCCATGGGGATGTTGCCGATGGTGCCCTGCATGGTGTAGACCATGTTGCCGATGTACAGGCCCGAGGGGCCGACCAGCTGGGGAATGATGTAGTCGCCCAGCGTGAGCGAGAAGGTGAAGATGGAGCCCGCCACCACACCCGGGAAGGCCAGCGGCCACAGCACGGTGCGGAAGGTCTGGAACGGGCGGGCACCGAGGTCGCCCGAGGCCAGCAGCAGGTTGGCCGGCACGCGTTCGATGGCGGCCTGGATGGGCAGCACCATGAAGGGCAGCCAGATGTAGGTGAACACCAGGAAACGGCCGAGGTTGGAGGTGGCCAGCGTGTCGCCGCCGATCACCGGAATCGCCAGCACCGCCTGCAGGACGCCTTGCAGGCCCAGTGCATTGATCACCCAGTAGATGACGCCGCCCTGCGCCAGCAGCACGGTCCAGGCGTAGGCCTTGACGATGTAGCTGGCCCACATGGGCAGCATCACGCCGACATAGAAAAAGCCCTTTTCGGCCGGGCTGGCGTGGTGGGCCATGTACCAGGCCATGGGAAAGCCGATGAGCGCGGTGGCCAGCGTCACGGCGACGGCCATGGCCAGCGTGCGCAGCACGATGTCCAGGTTGGCAGGGACCAGCAGGTTGGCAAAGTTGTCGGTGGTGAATTCGGCCACCACCGACATGCTCATGTCGTCGAACACGAAGACGCTCTGGCTCAGCAGCGTCAGCAGCGAGCCCAGGTACACCACGCCGAACCACAGCAGCGGCGGCGTGAGCATCAGCAGCAGCGTGAGCGTGCGCCGCTGGTAGAAGAGGTTGGAGAGGGCGCGCATGGGGGCCTCAGGCGTCCAGCATCACCATGTGCTGCTCTGCCCAGCTGAGTGCGACCCGCTGGCCCGCCTGCGTGTGCGCGGCCAGCGCCGAGGCGGCTTCGCCCTCCGCGTGCAGGGCGGTGATCACCTGCCCGCCCACCTGCACCTCCAGCCGTTGGCTGGCGCCGAGAAACTGGATGGCCAGTACCTCGCCCTCGACCTGCAGTCGGCCCGCAGCAGCGGCGGTGCCCGCCGGGTGCATGGCGATGTGTTCCTGACGCACGGCAAACGCCTGCGGCCGGCCGGTGAGCGTTTGCGCGAGCGCGGTGTCGATCACGTTGGCGCTGCCGACGAAGTCCGCCACGAAACGCGTGCGCGGCCGGTGGTAGAGCTCGCGCGGGCTGGCGATCTGTTCGATCCGGCCCTGGTTGAACACGGCGACGCGGTCCGACATGGAGAGCGCTTCGCCCTGGTCGTGCGTCACGTAGACGAAGGTGATGCCCAGCTTGCGGTGCAGCACCTTGAGCTCGACCTGCATCTGCTCGCGCAGCTTCATGTCGAGCGCTCCCAGGGGCTCGTCCAGCAACAGGATGCGCGGCCGGTTGACCAGGGCCCGCGCGAGTGCCACGCGCTGGCGCTGGCCGCCCGAGAGCTGGGCCGGTGTGCGTTCGGCGTGGTCGGGCAGGGCCACCATGGCCAGCGCCTCGCGGGCCTGGGCATGGCGCTCGGCCTTGGGCACCTTGCGCACCATGAGACCGTAGGCCACGTTGTCCAGCACGTTCATGTGCGGGAACAGCGCGTAGTCCTGGAACACGGTGTTCACGTCGCGCTCGTAGGGCGGTGTGCCCGAGGCTTCCCGGCCCATCAGCGTCAGGCTGCCGCGGCTTGGTTGTTCAAAGCCGGCCATCAGCCGCAGCGAGGTGGTCTTGCCGGAGCCCGACGGCCCCAGCATGGAAAAGAACTCACCTTCCTGCACGGTGAAGCTGACACCGTCCAGCGCCTTCACGTGGCCGTAGTGCCTGGAAACGTCTTTGAACTCGATGGCGTCGGTCATGCAGAAATCTTCAATCAGGGATGCGGTTCGGTTGACCGTGTTGTCGCAGCGAAACTCAGTGAGGGCGCGAGGTCTTCCTCAGCCCAGGGCACCGCCGGGCCGGCTTCGCCGGGCCTCTGGTGCCGTCCCCCTCCCGCCGAAGGCGAGAGAGGGGGGTGACGCGAAGCGGCGCGGGGGGTGTTCCTTCTACCGCCCGCCCATGATCGCGATGTAGTCCATCGCCCACTTGGCATACGGCACGCAGGTGCCCTGGGTGGCGCACTTGGCCTGGGGGGTCTTCCAGAACTTGATCTTGGCCAGATCGTCGAAGCCGTTGACCTTGCAGAAGTCGCTGCCGTTGGGGGCTTTGGCCTTGCAGGCGGCAGGTGTCACCGGCACAGTGCCGAACCACTCGGCCAGCGGGGCCTGCAGCTGGTCGCTGAGCTGGTGCTCCATCCACTGGTAGGCGCAGTTCACGTTCTTGGCGTTCACGTGCAGCATGGTGGTGTCGGCCCAGCCGGTGGCGCCTTCCTTGGGCACCACGGAGGCAATCGGCTTCTTCTCGCCCTTGAGCGAATTCACCATGAAGCCCCAGGAGCCCGAGGCCGCGACGCCTTCGCTCTTGAAGTCGTTCATCTGCACCGTGGCGTCGTGCCAGTAGCGGTGGGTCAGCTTCTTCTGTCCGCGCAGCAGCTCCAGCACGGCGGCGTACTGTTTTTCATTGAGTTCGTAGGGGTCCTTGATGCCCAGTTCGGGCTTCTTGGACATCAGGTACAGCGCGGCATCGGCTATGTAGATGGCGCCGTCGTAGGCCTGCACGCGGCCCTTGTTGGACTTGCCGTCAGGCAGGTTCTGTTCTTCGAACACCACCGACCAGGAGTCGGGCGCTTTCTTGAAGACGTCGGTGTTGTACATCAGCACGTTGGGGCCCGACTGGTAAGGCACGCCGTAGTGCTTGCCGTCCACGGTGTGCCAGGCGGCCTTCTGCAGGCGGGGGTCGATGTTCTTGTAGCTGGGCACCAGGCCCACATTCACTTCCTGCACCAGCTTGGAGGCGATCAGGCGTCCGCTGGCGTCGCCCGAGGCGGTCACGATGTCGTGGCCACCGGCTTTCATCAGGGCCACCATTTCGTCGGAGGTGGCGGCGGTCTTGACGTTGACCTTGCAGCCCGAGGCCTTTTCAAAGCTGGTGGTCCAGTCGTAGGCCTTGACGGTTTCACCGCGCTCGATGTAGCCGGCCCAGGCAATGATGTTGAGCTGTCCCTCACCCTTGCCAACGGCCTTGGGCGGGGCTGCGAGGCTGGAGGCGGCGGAGGCAACCGCCAGCAAACCAAACAGAAGTGTGCGGGTCTGGGACATAAGGAACTCCTGACAGGGGTGGTTGGGGCGCGCTGATGCGAGCCTGGGTCATCTTAGGTATTGCCCCTGTGCGGAACCATCCCGGGCAGACAATAGAATCCATCGGTAAAACCGAAACCTCGCACCAGGAAGCGTTTTTTTAAGGGCTTACCCTGTGCCTCAAAGCGGTGCCATTGCGGGTTTACCCTTTAATTGGTCCAAAAGAGTGCCTGAAACGGCGAAATGACCCGATGAGCACCTCGTTCAAGAGCATTCGGTATTTCATAGCGGTGGCTGAATCCGGCTCGATCTCGGCCGCCATCCACGAGCTCGGGGTCTCGCAATCGGTGGTGTCGCAGGCCATCGCGCAGATGGAGGCCGATCTCGGCACCTTGCTGTTCGAGCGCCGGGCCCGGGGCATGTCGCTCACCCACGCGGGGCACCAGTTTTTGCGCCACGCGCACCAGATCGACGTGGCCATGCGCAACGCGCGCGACGCACTGGCCTCGCGGCCACACACCGTCACCGGCAGCCTCAATGTGGGCGTGACCAGCCTGATGGTGGGTTACTACCTGCCGTTCCTGCTCGACCGGTTTCGTCGCGTGTTCCCGCGCATCCAGGTGCAGATCACCGAAGACCGGCGCGACTACCTGGAGCACCTGCTGATCAGCGGCGAGCTCGACGTGGCGCTGATCGTGGTGTCGCAGTTGCAGAACCGCCAGGCGCTGGAGACCGAAACCATCCTGCGTTCGGGCTGGCGGGTGTGGCTCCCGGTCAACCACCGCCTGGCCGGCGAGGAAAAAATCGAGGCCACCGAGCTGGCCCGGCAGTCGCTCGTTTTGCTGCAGGTGGATGAACTGGGCGACGCCACCACCGCCTTGTGGAACGCCGGCGGTGCGGACCCCACGGTGCTGATCCGCACCTCGTCGGTGGAAGCCGTGCGCAGCCTGGTGGCCACCGGTGCGGGCTGCTCGGTGTTGCCCGACATGTTGTACCGGCCCTGGTCGCTGGAAGGCGACCGCATCGAGGCGCGGCCGCTGGCCCAGGGCCTGCCGCACCTGGAGGTGGGGCTGGCCTGGCGCAAAGGCGCCGTGCTGCCGGAGTCGCTGAGCAACTTCCTCACGGCCGTTCGCCCCACGCTCGAAGGGCATGCGCCGGGCGGTGTTGGCCACGTCCGGTAGCTGCCTGCCCGCAGGCGCGCTCAGCGCCCCGGGCGCCCGGTCGGGCGATAATGTAAAGCTGTTCAGAACCTGCACGAAGCACCACCGACATGACCCGCCCCGCCTCCGTTGCCGACATCCGCAAGACCTTCCTGGACTTCTTCGCCTCCAAGGGCCACACCGTGGTGGCGTCCAGCCCGCTGGTGCCGGGCAACGACCCCACGCTCATGTTCACCAACTCGGGCATGGTCCAGTTCAAGGACGTGTTCCTCGGCACCGACAAGCGTCCCTACGTGCGCGCGGCCTCGGTGCAGGCCTGCCTGCGCGCCGGCGGCAAGCACAACGACCTGGAAAACGTGGGCTACACCGCCCGCCACCACACCTTCTTCGAGATGCTGGGCAACTGGTCGTTTGGCGACTACTTCAAGCGCGAGAGCCTGAAGTGGGCCTGGGAGCTGCTGACCGAGGTCTACAAGCTGCCCAAGGAGAAGTTGCTGGCCACGGTGTACGAAGAGGACGACGAGGCCTACGACATCTGGACCAAAGAAATCGGCCTGCCGCCTGAGCGTGTGATCCGCATCGGCGACAACAAGGGCGGCCGCTACAAGAGCGACAACTTCTGGATGATGGCCGACACCGGCCCCTGCGGCCCCTGCTCGGAAATCTTCTACGACCACGGCGACCACATCGCTGGCGGCCCCCCGGGCAGCCCTGATGAAGACGGTGACCGCTTCATCGAGATATGGAACAACGTGTTCATGCAGTTCAACATGGACGAGACCGGCGCGGTGACGCCGCTGCCCGCGCCCTGTGTGGACACCGGCATGGGCCTGGAGCGCCTGGCCGCGATCCTGCAGCACGTGCACAGCAACTACGAAATCGACATCTTCGACGCGCTGATCAAGGCCGCCGGCCGCGAGACCGGCACGGCCGACCTGAGCAACCCATCGCTCAAGGTGATTGCCGACCACATCCGCGCCACCTCGTTCCTGATCAGCGATGGCGTGATCCCGTCGAACGAAGGCCGCGGCTACGTGCAGCGCCGCATCGTGCGCCGCGCCATCCGCCACGGCTACAAGCTCGGGCAGAAAACCCCGTTCTTCCACAAGCTGGTGCCCGATCTGGTGGCCGTGATGGGCGAGGCCTACCCGAACCTGGCGAACCAGGCGCAGCGCATCTCCGAGGTGTTGCGGGTGGAGGAAGAGCGTTTCTATGAGACGTTGGCCAACGGCATGGACATCCTCGACGCCGCCCTGGCCGATGGCGCCAAAGTGCTGCCGGGCGACGTGGCCTTCAAGCTGCACGACACCTATGGCTTCCCGCTGGACTTGTCGGGCGACGTCTGCCGCGAACGCGGCCTGTCGGTGGACGAAGCCGGTTTCCACGCCGCCATGGAAGCGCAGAAGGCCAAGGGCCGCGCGGCCGGCAAGTTCAAGATGGACAAGGCGCTGGACTACACCGGTGCCGGCAACACCTTCGTCGGCTACGACAAGCTCGAAGCAACGGCCAAGGTGGTGGCGCTGTACCTGGACGGCACGCCCGTGGCCGAGCTCAAGGCAGGGCAACAAGGTGTCGCGGTGCTGGACACCACACCGTTCTACGCCGAGAGCGGCGGCCAGGTCGGCGACGAAGGCGTGATCACCAGCGGCTCGGCGACCTTCGCCGTCGGCGACACGCAGAAAATCAAGTCGGACGTGTTCGGCCACCACGGTGCGATGGAGCAGGGCACGCTCGCCGTGGGCGACACGGTGACCGCCAGCGTCGATCTGGCGCAGCGCGCCGCGACCATGCGCAACCACTCGGTCACGCACCTGATGCACAAGGCCCTGCGCGAGGTGCTGGGCACGCATGTGCAGCAGAAGGGCAGCCTGGTCGACGCCGACAAGACGCGCTTCGACTTCACGCACAACGCGCCGGTGACGGACGCGCAGATCCGCGAGATCGAGCACCTCGTGAACCTCGAGATCGTCGCCAACGCAGCGACCCAGGCGCGCGTGATGGACATCGAATCTGCGCAGAAGACCGGCGCCATGATGCTGTTCGGCGAGAAGTACGGCGAGACCGTGCGCGTGCTCGACATCGGCTCCAGCCGCGAACTCTGCGGCGGCACGCACGTCAGCGCCACCGGTGACATCGGCTTCTTCACCATCACCGCCGAAGGCGGCGTGGCCGCCGGCGTGCGCCGCGTGGAAGCGGTGACGGGCTTGAATGCCTTGAGCTACGTGCAGGGCATGGAAGCCACGCTCGGCGGTGTGGCCGGCACGCTGAAGGTCACACCCGGCGAGGTGCCCGCTCGCGTGGGCGCTTTGCTGGACCAGATGCGCGATCTGGAAAAAGAGATGAACGCGCTCAAGAGCCGCCTGGCTTCGGCCCAGGGCGACGAGCTGGTGAACCAGGCGGTCGAGGTCAAGGGCATCAAGGTGCTGTCGGCGGTGCTGGCCGGTGCCGATGCCAAGGGCCTGCGCGAAACCATGGACAAGCTGAAGGACAAGCTGAAAACCGCCGCCATCGTGCTGGCCGCCGTGGACGGTGGCAAGGTGCAGATCGCTGCGGGTGTGACCGCCGACGTGATGGGCAAGGTCAAGGCCGGCGAGCTGGTGAACTTTGTGGCCCAGCAGGTGGGCGGCAAGGGCGGCGGCAAGCCCGACATGGCCATGGCCGGTGGCACCGATGCGTCGGGTCTGCCGAAGGCGCTGGCTTCGGTGCAGGCCTGGGTCGCCGAGAGGTTGTAACCCCCCCGCGCCGCCTGCGGCGTCACCCCCCCAGGGGGGCGTGCCTGGCGGACCGGCGAAGCCGGACCCGTGGGCACCTGGCCTATGCGTTGACTCGGTTATGGGTTGGGCCAGTCCAGGCTCAGCCCGCTTTCAAACTGCCGCGCCTCACCCGTCACCGGGTCGGTGAAGGCGATGCCCTTGGCCAGCAGGCGCAGCGGTTCCGAAAAATCTTCTTCGTCGTCCGGCCCGTGCAGCACGGTCGGGTAGAGCTGGTCGCCCAGGATGGGCAGACCGAGCGCGTTCATGTGCACCCGCAGTTGGTGGCGTTTGCCGGAAACCGGACTCAACCGGTAGCGCGCCCAAGGGCCGTGTTGCTCCACCAAATCGATGTGCGTCTCGCTGTTGGGAGCCGCGTCTTCACTGGCTTCGCACATGCGGTAGAAGTCGGTCGGGTGCTCCATGATGCGGCTGCGGCGGACGTGCGGCCAGGTCAGTGCTTCGGTGGCCGGCGCGATGGCCTCGTAGGTCTTCTGCATGGTTCGCCCACTGAAGAGCGCGTGGTAGGTCCCACGCTCGGCGGGGTTCACGGCCAGCAGCACCAGCCCGGCGGTTTCGCGATCGATGCGGTGCAGCGGTGCCAGCTGTGGCAGACCCAGTTGGCGTTGAAGGCGCACCAGCAAGGTCTGCTGCACATAGCGCCCGCCCGGCGTCACGGGCAGAAAGTGCGGTTTGTCGGCCACCACCAGGTGCTCGTCCTGGTGGATCACCGTCGCCTCAAACGGCACCACCGCTTCGTGCGGCAACTCGCGGTAGTAATACAGCCGCGTGTCGCCCCGGTACGGCGCGTCGGGCGGCACGGCCTGGCCCGCTTCATTCAGCACCGCGCCTGTGGCCATGCGATCCGCCCACACCTCGCGACCCACCGTGGGCAGGCGCTCGTCCAGAAAGTCGATCACGCCCGGCCAGCGTCCATCACCGGCTTTGACCCCGGGCAGCGCGACGCAGCTGGGCGACACGCCGTCGCGGGCAGGAATGAGGGGGTTCTTGGAGGATCGGGCCACGGTGGAGGGTGCGCGAGGGAAAGCAGTTATTCTCTGCGCCTTCACCACAGGACCCCAGCCGTGACCGCCCCTGACTCTCCCAACACCGTCATTCGTGGCCGCGTGGTCCGTGTGCGCCTGGCATTCCTGCTCGGTGTGTCCTGCCTGCTGCTGAGTGGTTGCGCGGTGGTGGCCGTGGTGGATGTGGCCGCTTCGGCGGTCGTTGGCGTGGCCGGTCTGGCGGTGGACGCGGTCGTGGGTACCGCCAAGATCGGCGGCAAGATCATCGGTGCGGGTGCCGATGCCGCGCTCGATTCAGACGACGAGGACCAGGACGACTGAGATGCTCCTGGGCGTGGGCTCAAGCCGGGCCGACCTCCATCCAGGCGATGGCCAGACCCAGCCAGCGCCGGTCGTCATTCACACCGAGGTCCAGCGGACGGTGCGTCGATGGCACCGTGATGCCCACCTGCAGCTCGGTGCGGTCTGCCTCCGGCCAGTGGGTGGGATCCAGATGCGCATGCCATTCGAAGCCTTGGTCACAGGGCTGGATCCAGGCGGAATCGACCGGGCGGTGGTTCACGCTGAGTGACGACCCGTTCAGCAGCCCCTCCTGGATCTCGATCAGGACCCGGATCCTGAGGTTCAGGGGTCTGTCCAAGCCCACCGGCAACGTCCGCGAGGCGTGGTGGCATGGCCCGGTCCAGCGGAACAGGGTGCCGTCGGCGTCCGTTTCGAGACCATGCCATTCGAAACCGGCGAACTCGTCTTCGCAGTCGAAACGCAGCGTCTTGTCCGGCACCATGGGCGCGCGCGTGTCTGCAAGGTCGTGTGAGCCCTTGAAGGTCTGGTTCCGCCCGGCACCCGCCGTGGCGCCGCGCTCGGCGTTCAATGGGGTTTCGATCCGCACCAGCCGGTCTTCGGTGGCCGCACGCAGCGCGGCCGTCAGCTCTTTCATGAGGTGGTCCGGGCTGTTCTCGCGCAGGGCGGCCAGACAGGCGCGCTGTTCGGCCACATCGCGGCGCCGGTAGGCGTTGCGGCGCCAGGCGGCATTGAACTTGAAGACCGAGACTTCGCCGGTCGACGCGAACCGTGCCCCGGACCCGTGCAGACGCAGCAGAAACTCCTGGTCCACGGCGGTGCGCGACACCTCAGGGCCCACCCACCCGCCCGCGCGGCGTGCGGCCTGGCGCGTGTGGATCAGCGACGATGGCGGGAAGAAGTGCAGGGGGGTGAACCGGTCGTTGGGGAAAAAACCGGTCAGCGCCCGCAGGCCCGAGGTCGGCGGGCCATAGAGCAGGCACCCGGCGGCCAGCACCTCGGCGTGGGTGGCATCAAAACACCGGCGCGCGGCCTCCAGGTGCCGGGGCGCCCACAGGTCGTCATGGCCCAGGTAGGCCACCAAGCGCCCCCGGGCCAGCGACAGGCCGACATTGTTGGGCCCCCATTGGCTGCCACAGTTGCTGTCCAGGTTGACCCAGCGGATGCGGCGATCGTTCAGCGCAACAACCACGGCCTCGCTGTCGTCGGTGCAGGCATCGCCGATCACCAGCAGCTCAAAATCCGGTTCGGTCTGGTCCAGCACGCTGGACAAGGCCAGCGCCAGCGCGCTGCTCCAGTTGTAGGTGGCGACGATGACGCTGAAGAAGGGCGCGGCCGCTTCGCTCACCAGCCCGGGCCTTTGTCGAAGCTGTAGGGGACGCTTTCAGGTGCCACGCGGTACTTGTCCGGACTCTCGTGGTTGTAGGGTTCGGTGGGCATGTTGATGAAGACGGCGTCGGTCAGACCGATGTTCTGCACCGCGTGCACCACGTAAGGGGGAATCAGGAGCAGGCCACGGTTCCGCTCCGTCAGGTAGATTTCGTTGATCAGGCCGTGCGTGGGCGAGTCCTCCCGCATGTCCCAGAGCACGTACTTCACAAAGCCCGTCAGCGAAAACATGCGGTCGCACTGGTGCTGGTGGTAGACCCAGCCTTTGATCTTGCCTGGCCGGATCATGGAGGCATACACATGGTGCACCGGGGCCGGGTGGAATCCCCAGGACTGACTGAGCATCTCCACAATCTCCCCTCGCTCGTCTTCATGGGTGATCGCCTCGCGCAACTGGACGTCCTGGATCAGACGCTGTTTTCGCTGACCTGTCGGGGTGACGGTGGACAGGTCTTTGGTGGCGATGTGGGGGTCAACCGCTCTCGTTGGCGTGGCGTGGGTCATGATGAAGGGCGCTTCTTTCTTTCTGGCAGGAACAGCATCGCGGACGTTGCGATGGGACAGTGTGGCAGGTCAGTGCAGGTGCTGACCACCGAAGTGTGCGAAATGGCACCGCCAGAACCATCTTTCAGCCACACGTTACCGCCCGATCCTCAACCGCAGGAAGCGACGGTCCGTTCAATGCAGCCCCGCCCGACCAGACCGCTCAGCGGGAAGGCCCGCTCCCAGCGCTGGGCCCAGGTGTGACTCAGACCCGGCGGAACACGAGGTCCCAGACGCCGTGGCCCAGCTTGAGGCCGCGGTTTTCAAACTTGGTGAGCGGCCGGTAGTCAGGCTGGGGCGCGTAGCCATCGCCGCCCGCTGTGTTGGCCAGCAACGGCTCGGCGCTCAGCACCTGCAGCATCTGCTCGGCGTAGGGCTGCCAGTCGGTGGCCATGTGCAGGTAGCCACCGGGCTTGAGGTGGCGTGCCAGGCGGTTGACGAACGGGGTCTGGATCAGGCGGCGCTTGTGGTGGCGGCTTTTGTGCCAGGGGTCGGGGAAGAAGATGTGCACACCGTCCAGGCTTTGCTCGGGCAGCATGTGGTCCAGCACCTCCACCGCGTCGTGGCGGAAGATGCGGATGTTTTCAATGCCCTGCTCGCCACACAGTTTCAGCAGCGCGCCCACGCCGGGTTCGTGCACCTCGCAGCAGAGGAAGTTGTCGCCCGGGCGCACCTGGGCAATCTGTGCCGTGGCGCCGCCCATGCCGAAGCCGATCTCCATGATGAGCGGTGCGCTGCGGCCGAAGGCGGCCGTGGTGTCCAGCGCTTGCGCGGCGTCGTAGTTCAGCAGGAAACGCGGGCCGAACTGTTCGTAGGCCCGCTGCTGTCCCGGGCCGGTGCGCCCGGCTCGCAGCACATAGCTCTTGACCACCCGCATGAACGGCTTGCTCGCGCCGTCCTCGTCGCGATCGACAGGGGTTTCCTGGGGCTGGGCGTCGGCGTTGTGGGTCGGGCTGGCGGGGTTCATGGCAAGGGGCGAAAAAAGGGTGGCAGATTGTAGGCCGGTGCCTGGATCGCACCCCGGGCGCTTGTACTGAAAAATGCCGCAAACGATGGGTGGTCGTCTGGGAGGTCTGAAACGGTCTTGCCACAGGGCGGTTGGCCGTTAGGATTTAATCCAAGCACATTTTGAAACTGGGGCCGTGGTATTCGCAGACTGCAGCCCTCTCGTTGGATCCCCATGACAAAAACTCTTCCTCTGCCTGTGGGCCTGTCCCGTCGCGAATTTGCCCGTTGCGCGGCTGGTGTTGCGGCTCTCGCGGTTCCAGCGCTGCACGCGCAGTCGTCCAATCGCATCGTTCTGGGGCAGTCGGCCGCGTTCACCGGAGCGGCGGCCCAGCTGGGCATCCAGTTTCATGCCGGCGCCAAGCTGTTTTTTGACCAGTACAACGCACAAGGGGGTTCGGGTCGCCAACGGGTGGAGATCGCGCAGATGGACGATGGCTACGAGCCGGACCGCTGCGCAGAGAACACCCGCAAGCTGCTGGCCGACGACGTGTTCGCGCTGTTCGGGTACATCGGCACGCCCACCAGCGTGGCCGCGTTGCCGCTGGCCACCAAGGCGGAGGTGCCTTTCATTGCGCCGTTCACCGGCGCCATGTCGCTGCGTCAGCCTTTCAACCGCATGGCCTTTCACCTGCGTGCGTCGTACAACGACGAGACAGAGCTGATCGTGCGCAACCTGCACAACCTGGGTCTGAACCGGGTCGCGGTGTTCCACCAGAACGACGCCTACGGCAAGGCCGGGCTCGATGGCATGACGCTGGCACTCTCGTCGCGCAACCTGAAGCCGGTGGCGACCGCCACGGTCGAGCGCAACTCGGTGGACGTGGCCGCGGCCGTGGCCACGATCAACGCCGCCAACCCGCAGGCGGTGGTGCAGATCAGCGCCTACAAGTCCTGCGCCGCCTACATCCGCGCGGCCCGCAAGGCGGGTTACGGCGGCAGCTTCTACAACGTGTCCTTCGTCGGCACACAGGCCCTGGCCGACGAGCTGGGCAAAGACGGCGCCGGTGTGGTGGTGTCCCAGGTGGTGCCCAACCCCTACGCGGGCTCCAAGCCGATCTCACGCGAGTTCCGTGACGCGATTGCCGAAGGTGGCAACAAGGTGCAACCCAACTTCTCCAGCATGGAGGGGTATCTCGCCGCCAAGTTGGTGGCTGAGGGTTTGCGGCGCGCCGGCTCGCGGGTCACCCGGGAATCGCTGATCAGCGGGCTGGAGTCGCTGGGCGAGCAGTCGCTGGGTGGGTACTCGGTGTCGCTGAGCGGCCGCGATCACGTGGCCTCGTCGTTTGTCGAGCTGTCGATGCTGACGGGCGACGGCAAGATCCGGACCTGAACGCCTTCAAACCGGCGCCAGGTCTCTCCAGGGCCAGGCGTTGACCCACTGTGAGAGCGCGTCGGGCAGGGAGCCGGTCGCGGCTGGCAGCCCCAGGTGCTGCGCCGCCTGGTTCAGGGCGATCAGCGGGTGGGCGAGGTCCAGCGCCTGCGCGCCGTTTTGTTTGCTCAATTTTTCGCCGTTGTCTCCCATGACCAGGGGTGTGTGCAGGCAGCTCGGCACCGGCAGACCGAGTGCCTGTTGCAGCAGCCGCTGGCGCGGCGTGTTGTCGCTCAGGTCCTCGCCCCGCACGATCTGGGTGATGCCCTGCTCGGCGTCGTCGACCACCACCGCGAGCTGGTAGGCCCACAGGCCGTCCGCGCGCCGCAGCACGAAGTCGCCCACCTCGGTGGCCACGTCCTGTGCCTGCGGTCCCAGGCGGCGATCGGTCCAGTGCAGCTTTCCAGGTTCGACCCGAAAACGCCAGGCTCGCGCTTCCCTGCCGTGGAGTCCGCCACGCTCGGGCCGGCAGGTCCCGGGGTAGACCGCCGCGTGGTGGCGCTCACGACCGAGGCCTGCGGCGTTCAGGGCGTTCTCGATGTCTTTGCGCGAGCAGGCGCAGGGGTAGGCGACTCCGTCGGCGATCAGCCGGTCGAGTGCGGCCTGGTACAGGGTGCCACGGCGCGACTGCCTGACCACGGGCTCGTCGCTGACCAGGCCACAGGCGGCCAGCTGCCGAAGGATGAGTTCATCGGCGCCCGGCACGCAACGCGGTGTGTCCACGTCTTCGATGCGGACGATCCAAATGCCGCCGTGGGCGCGTGCGTCCAGCCAGCTGGCCAGCGCCGCGACCAGCGATCCGGCATGCAAGGGTCCGGTGGGTGAGGGCGCGAAACGACCGCGGTAGGTGGGGCCAGGGATGACGGACAAAAGCATGTCTCCGGAGCGCGTGAACGTGCCAGCAGACACCGCGGAACCGCCCTTCGACAGGCTCAGGACGGGCCGCTGGTGTGTCCCCCTGGGGGGAAGACGCAGCGCGGCGCAGGGGGATCAGATGACCGCGAGCGCCAGCTCCAGCCCGGAGACAAAGGCGTCTTCGACCCGGTGGCCCAGGCACCAGTCGCCGCACAGGCCGATGCCCAGTTCCTTGTCGAAGATGTACGACTGACCCAGCGGTTGCTGGGTCTGTGCAAAACGCCAGCGGTGCACCACGGCATGGCTGGGCGTGGCGCGGATGCCGGTGATTTCGGCGAAGCCCTTGAGCAGCTTGGCCTTGACGCGGTCGGCGTCGTCTTCCAGGTGCTTGGTCGACCAGGCGGGGCTGGCCTGGATGGTCCAGCGCTCGATCGGCTCACGGCCCGGTTTGCTGTTTTCGCGGGCCAGCCAGCTGATGCGGTGGTGCGTGCTGCGCGCAGCGTTCCACTGCGGCCCCAGGTGGGGCAGTCCGGGCTGCATGGCGTTGGGGTAAGCGACCATGAGGGTCCAGCAGGGGGCCACCTGCACCGAGGCCAACTGGTGGCGCAGGTGGGGCGCGTGGCCCGACGCCAGCAGCAGGTCGTGGGCCTGCAGGTGCGGCAGCGCCAGCAGCACGCGGTCAAAACCGCCGATCACGTGTTGCCCGCCTTCCGCGTCTTCGGCGCGCAGCTGCCATTGTTCGGGGTGCAGCACATCGCGCTCGATGTGGGTGACGCGCGTTTCAGTGAAGGTGCGCGCCTTCAGGTTGCCGAAGAGTTCGGGGTGGGCCAGGGGCTGGGCCCAGTGGTTGACCAGCCCGCTCATGCCGGGAACGGCCACGAAATGGGGTTCGGTCGGTGGCGGCGCGCTGGCCAGCACGTGACCCAGTTCGTCGAGCACGCGCACCGTGCTCACGCTCCAGGGACGCACCATGGTCTGCGCGGTGAGCAGGGCCCGGGCGAAGCGCTTGTCTCGCACGGTGAAGTACTGTGCGCCGTGGTCAAAGCCGCCGAATTCGGTGCGGCGCGTGGACATGCGTCCCCCAAAGCCGCGGCTCTTCTCGAACAGGGTGACCCTGTGCCCGGCCTGAACCAGGGTGCGCGCGCAGGCCACACCGGCCATGCCCGCACCGACCACCGCAAAGTGCAGAGTACCGGGGCGGTCGGCTGCCTCGGCCTTGGGCGCCCGCGCGGCGGAAACAGGGGGTCGGGGACGTGGTGTCTTGTTGTTTTTCATGGCGCTGTGCGGTGGTTGGATGGGATGGTTGCACTGTAGCAGTCCTCGTGCGCCGGACGCCCTGATTCGCGTCAGCCGAGGTGATGGTTTTCCAGCAGGGCGCTGCGGGTGGTGGGGTGTTGCAGGCGATCGAGCCACCAGCGCAGTGCCCGTCCCGTGTCGGTCGCGTTGCGCGAACGCCGCCAGGCGTAGGCCACCCGGATGACGTGGCCGGGGCGCTGTGTGGTCATGACCACCAGGTGGCCCGCGGTGATGTAGGGCTGGGCCATGGGCAGCGGCAGGAAACCGCAGCCCAGGCCGCGCAACTGCGCTTCGAGCTTGTGCTGCATCGTGGGCACGGTCAGCACATCCTGACCCGGCAGGATGTTGAACGACTGGCCGTTGCCGCGCTGGGTGCTGTCGGCCACCGCGACCGCGCGGTGGTGCCGCAGGTCGTCGTCGCACAGGTGGTGCTGCACCGTCGCGAGAGCGTGGTGGGGTGCCACGGCAAACACGAAGCGCATCTGGCCCAGGGGCGCGGTCTGGATGTCGGGCAGCGAGATCTCGGCCGATACCCCCAGCGCCAGATCGGCCAGGCCGTTCTGCAGCGCTTCGAGCGTGCCGGAAAGCGTCTCGGCGCGGAGTTTGATGCGCGTGGGCGCGCCGGTCGCGTAGAAGGCCTCGCACAGCTCGAACAGCGTGCCACGCGCGACGATGGCATCGGCAGCGATGGTGAGCTGAGGTTCCCAGCCGGTGGCGACCCGTTTGACGCGCTGGGCCACGGCGTCCAGCTCGCCCAGCAGGTACTGCCCGGCGCGCAGCAGTTCGGCGCCGGCCGGTGTGAGCTGGGCACGCCGCGCGCTGCGGTCAAACAGCAGCACATCCAGTGCGTCTTCGATCTGTCGCACCCGGTAGGTCAGGGCGCTGGGCACCATGCCCAGTTCGCGCGCTGCGGCGGCCATGCTGCCCAGCCTCGCCACGGCCTCCAGCAAGCCCAGGTTTTCCGGCGACAGCGCGGAGCGGGGGGAGTGGGTGGCCATGGTGCTGCTGTCTCAGGAGTGGAGGTTGATCGGTATTTTCATTCAAATGAATTGAATGATGCCATCAAATCCCTGCCGCCTGCAATGGGCCTCCCTTGCCCACAATCACCTTCATGCAGCCACTGAGGCTGGGCCTACAGGAGATTCACCATGATGCAGATCAGACGCTCGCAGGAACGCGGTTACGCCGACCACGGCTGGCTCAAGAGTCACCACTCGTTTTCGTTTGCGGGCTACCACGACCCGGCCTGGATGGGCTGGGGCAACCTGCGCGTGATCAACGAAGACCGCATTGCACCCGGCATGGGTTTTGGTACGCACGGTCACCGCGACATGGAAATCATCAGCTACGTGCTGCAGGGCAACCTGGCGCACAAGGACAGCATGGGCAATGTCAAGGGCATTCCGCCGGGTGATGTGCAGCGCATGAGCGCGGGCAAGGGCGTGATGCACAGCGAGTTCAACCATGCGCCCGACCAGACCACGCATTTCCTGCAAATCTGGATCGAGCCCAACGTGAAGGGCATCGAGCCTGGCTATGAACAGAAGACCTTTGCTGACGTGGACAAGCGCGGTCAGCTCCGGCTGGTGGCCTCGCCCGATGGCGCGCAGGGTTCGGTGAGCATCCACGCCGACGCGGCGCTGTACGCCGGGCTGCTGGATGCCGAAGAAAGTGCCGAACTGGCCCTGGACCCGAGCCGCAAGGCCTATGTGCACGTGGTGCGCGGCACGCTGGACGTGAACGGCCAGCGCCTGAACACGGGCGACGCCGCGCTGTTGCAAGGCGAAACACAGCTGCAGCTGGCCCACGGCGAAGATGCCGAGGTGCTGGTGTTCGACCTCGCGGCCTGATGCCCCGGCCTTGTTCCCGTCAACCTCGTCAAGGTTTTTTTCAACTCCCAAGGAGATTTCCATGAATGCTCTGCAAAACCCCCTCGCCCTGATTTCCCGCCTGCTGCTCGCCGCCCTGTTCCTGCCCGCTGGCATCGGCAAGATCACCGGTTTCGAGGGCACCGTGGGCTACATCGCTTCGGTGGGCCTGCCGATGGCGACAGCCGGTGCTGTCGCTGCCATCGTGGTGGAGGTGCTCGGTGGCCTGGCGCTGCTGGTCGGTTTCGGCACGCGCTGGGCGGCCCTGGTGCTGGCGCTGTTCACGTTGACCGCATCGTTCTTTTTCCACAATTACTGGGCGGTGCCCGCTGAACAGCAGTTCATGCAACAGTTGCTGTTCATGAAGAACGTTGGCGTGACCGGTGGCCTGCTCGCGCTGGCGGCCTTCGGTGCGGGTGCCTTCAGCCTGGATGCCCGCCGCACGAACTGAACTGTTTTTCCCGTCGTTTCAACCCCGCGCCCAGGCGCTCTCTTTCTGGAGTTATCAAATGGCACACGTTGTGGTGGTTTATCACTCAGGCTACGGTCACACCCAGCGCATGGCGCAATCGGTGGCCGAGGGCGCTGGCGCGGAGCTGATCGCGATCGATGCCGAGGGCAATCTGCCCGAAGGCGGCTGGGACACGCTGAACGCGGCCGATGCGATCATCATGGGCTCGCCGACCTACATGGGCATGGCCAGCTGGCAGTTCAAGAAGTTCGCTGATGCGTCGAGCAAGCCCTGGTTCACCCAAGCCTGGAAAGACAAGGTCTTCGCCGGCTTCACCAACAGCGCCACCATGAACGGCGACAAGCTGTCCACGCTGCATTACCTGTTCACCCTGGCCATGCAGCACGGCGGGATCTGGGTCGGTACCGGCATGATGCCGAGCAACAGCAAAGCTGCGCAGCGCAACGATCTGAACTACGTGGGCTCGTTCAGCGGCGCCATGGCGCAAAGCCCGTCCGATGCGGGCGCCAACGAAATGCTCCCGGGCGACCTGGAAACCGCGCGCCAGTTTGGCGCCCGCGTGGCCGCCATGACCGTCAAGTTCAAAGGTTGAGGTGGTGTGAGCGTGGTTCATGTCACGGATGGGTAACATCCGGGGCATGAAAATTTTCTCGCTCCTTCCCTGGGCAGACTGGCTGGCGCTGGTCTGCTTTTTTGCTTTGTGGGTGGGCTATGCCTGGTTTGCGCGCGTGTGGGGGCAGCGGCGTTCATCGCTGCTGGTCACCACCAACCGCTACCGGGGGTACTGGATGCGCCAGGCGGCCATGCGCGACCCGCGGATGCTCGATGGCCTGATCACGCAGACGCTGTCGAACACGCCGGCCTTCTTTTCGTCCACGTCGATCCTGGTGATCGGCGGACTGTTCGCGCTGCTGGGCACCACCGACAAGGCCACCGAGCTGATGAGCGAAATCCCCTTCGCCCAGACGACCTCGCTGGTGGTGTTCGAGTTCAAGATCCTGGTGCTGGTCGCGATCTTCGTCTACGCCTTTTTCCGTTTTTCGTGGTGCATGCGGCAATACACCTTCGTGGCCCTCGTGATCGGTGCGATGCCGCCGCCCTCGGAATTCCAGTCGGGCAAATTCGACGCGCTGAAGTACGCTGACCGGGCCGCGGCCATGGTGGGCGCCGCGGCAGAGACCTTCAACGACGGCCTGCGGGCGTATTACTTCTCGTTTGCTGCGCTGGCCTGGTTTGTGTCGCCACTGATCATGGTGATCGGCACGCTCACGGTGGTGGCCATTCTCTACAGCCGCGAGTTCCACTCTGACGTTTTGCGGGTACTGCGCGACTGAGTGCCGGTTCAGGCCGTGTTTTTCACGTGGGCCAGCGATGCAGCCGCAAAGGCCAGGCCCACCGCGATGCCCGCGAACACGTCCAGCGCGACGTGCTGCAAGGTCGCCATGGTGGACCAGATGATCGCGACGCATTGCACGGCCGACATCCACTGCAGCACCACCGGGGTTCGCAACTGCCTGAGGATGCGCTGCAGCCAGCAGAAACTGAACACCGCCGACCCCACGTGCAGCGATGGGCATGCGTTGCCCGGCGCGTCCATGTCTTTGACAAAGGACACGCCGGGATACTGGCTCCAGTCCATGTCGAACACCGGTGTCTGGGTCGGAAACCACCAGAACAGGGCCAGACAGAAGACGCACATGGCCCCCACCCACACCCCGAACCACACCAGGGCGCGCAAATTGCCCATCACCGCCGGCGGGAGAAAAACGTAGAGCCAGAGCATCAGGTACACCGGAAACGCAGCCGGTGTGAAGTCGATCCAGCGGTCGAGCCAGATTTCGGGCATGACCACGGCGTCGCCTCGCGGGTTCTTCAGGATCCAGAAATAGCTCCAGAAAAACAGAAACATGAAGGTGGTGGTGCCCACCCCCTTGAGCGGCCAATAGAGGACAAACCGGCGGCCCAGCCGGCCTGGCCATCCCGATGTGTCGGAGATGCCCTTTGCCGCGTGGCTGGGCAACGAGTCAAAAGGGGCAGGATGGACGCGCGCGGGGTCGCGCTGTGGGTGGGTCATGGTGGCAATGGGAGAACAGCTTCGCGCATTGTGCCGGCTGTACAATCAAAAGCTGTCAATTCTGTGCTGATCAGCGGTGTGCGCCGGGCTTCTGGCGCTGTGCTGGCCCCTCACACCTGCACAGCCTGTGTGACCGGGAGGCGGGGTCGAAGCAAGACAGCCAATCATGAAATGTATGCCATGCAATCGACCGAACTGATTCGCCAATTTCTCCACGAGCGCGTGGGAACCCAGCCCGACCAGGTGGTCAACGACGCGCTGCTCGCCGATCTGGGCGTGGACTCGCTGATGCTGGCCGAGCTGATGTTCGAGGCCGAAGATCGCCTGGGCATTTCCATCGACTCCAATGTGACCGTTCCGAAAACCGTCGGCGACATGGTCCGGTTGATCGACAACCTGCGCGCGGTCAAGGCAGCCAAAGCCGCGCAATCATGAGTTGCCGCCGTGTGGCCATCACGGGACTGGGAATGGTCAGCCCGTACGGGGGTGGCGTCGACGCGTTCTTCGAACACCTGCTCGCCGGTCGTTCGGCGGTGCGCTACCTGCTGACCGAGGACAAGCCGCGACCGTTGTCGATGCCGTTCGTGAGCTGCGGTCAATTCGACCCCGTTGTCGCGCTGGGCAAACCGCTGGCGGCGATGATGGAGCGCTTTGCCCACCTCGGCGTGTCGGCGGCCTTTGACGCCTGGCAAGACGCTGGGCTGGAGCGGCAGCCCGCCAACCTCGATGATCGCAACGACTGGGCCTGCATCTGGGGCACGGCGCTGGGCGGCATTCTCGCTTTTGAGAAGGGCTACCGCGAGATGTGGCAGAACGGGCGCGAGCGCGTCTCGCCCCTGTCGGTGGTGATGGGCATGAACAACGCGGTCAATGCCCACCTGTCCATCCAGCTCGGCTTGGGTGGGATCAGCATGAGCCACACGGTGGCCTGCGCCTCGTCCACGGTGGCGATCGGTGAGGCCTTTCGCCGCGTGCGCTCAGGCGAGGCCACGGTGGCCATCACGGGCGGATCCGATGCCACCCAGGCTTATGCCGTGGGCAAGGCCTGGGAGGCCATGCGGCTGGTGGCGCCGGGCAATGTCGATACGGCCCCGGCGGCCTGCCGGCCTTTTGCTGCCGATCGCGCCGGTCTGGTGCTGGGCGAAGGGGGGGCTGCCATGGTGCTCGAAGACTGGGATCACGCGGTGGCGAGGGGCGCACGCATCCACGCCGAGATCGTGGGTTATGGCGCGAGCTGTGACCGCAGCCACCTGGTTCGCCCCGAGGCAGAGGGGCAGGCGCGTGCGCTGCGGGCGGCGCTGGCAGACGGTGGTCTGACCGCCCGCGACGTCGGTTACGTCAATGCCCACGGCACCGCCACGGTGGAGGGAGACCCCATCGAGGTCAGCGCGCTCAAGACGGTGTTTGGCGACCATGCGCCTTCGCTGGCGGTGAGTGCCACCAAGTCCATGCACGGTCACCTGATGGGCGCGGCGGGTGCCATTGAGGCGTTGGCCACGGTGCTGGCGCTGCGCGAGCAGGCCATTCCCCCGACGGCCCACCTTCAAGGGCGGCTCGATCCTGCTTGCGAAGGGGTCGATCATGTCTTTGAAGGACGCCAAGGCGTGCCACTGATCGCCGCCTTGTCCAACTCTTTTGCCTTTGGTGGCAGCAATGCCGTGCTGGCTTTCCGCGCTGCGCACCCGTCCTGATACCGAGAACCACGACATGTCCCAATTACCCGAAATTTCATTCGACGACCTCATGGCCGAGGTGGCTGCGCTGATCGTGGAGGCCCTCAATCTGGAGGTGCAGCCCCAGGATGTGAAACCTGACGATCCGCTTTACGGCGAAGGTCTGGGGCTGGACTCCATCGACATGCTGGAGATTTCATTGGTGATTTCCAAGCACTACGGGTTTCAGTTGCGCTCGGACAACGAGAACAACGACAAGATCTACGCGTCGCTGCGCGCGCTCTCGACCCACGTCGCAAGCCAACGCACCAAATGACGCTGGGTGTAGGGTGCACGAGCGCTGCGCCGGACCTTGCTCTGGCCAGCACGCAGCGCAGGGTGGAGGTGTTGTTGTGAACCGTTTGCCGCTGATCAGCGGTCGCGGTCTGGACGACGTGCTGGCCTGGCGCCCTGCGGGTCCGGTCACGGTGCGCGAGTTCCTCGCCGACGCCCAGTCGGTCGCGGCGGTGCTTCCCGCGGGTGACGGCGTGATCAACCTGTGCGAGGACCGTTACCACTTCGCGGTGCTGTTTGCCGCCTGTCTGCTGTCTGGCAAGACCAGCCTGCAGCCGGCTTCCCACTCGGCCGAGACCTTGCAACGGCTCGCGCTCGACCGGCCTGGTGCTTTTGGTGTCGTGGACGGCGCGTTCGAATCGGCCGGGCTGGTGTGCATCGATTTCCCGGACCTGGCCACGTTGCCCCGCCCGCAGGTGCTCGACATGCCCACCGTGGACGCCGATCGCGTGGTCGCGATCCTGTTCACCTCGGGTTCCACGGGCTTGCCGCAGCCGCATGCCAAAACCTGGGGCCGGCTGGTGCAAAACGGCCGGGCCGAGGCCGTGGGCCTGGGTTTGCTGGATCGTCCACCCGTGCTCGTGGGCACGGTGCCCGCCCAGCACAGCTACGGCTTCGAGTCCACCTTCCTGATGGCGCTGCACGGTGGCTGCAGTTTCTGGAGCGGCAAGCCGTTTTATCCGCAAGACGTGGTGGACGCGCTGAACGCCGTGCCGCGCCCCCGCATGCTGGTGACCACGCCTTATCACCTCTCGGCCCTGCTGGCGTCCGATCTGGCGTGGCCGGCCCTGGACACATGTCTGTCGGCCACCGCGCCGCTGGGCGCCGAGCTGGCCGCGCGCGCCGAAGCCCGGGGCGGGGCGCCGGTGCACGAAATCTACGGCTCCACCGAGTCGGGTCAGCTGGCGTGCCGGCGCACCACCGACGGCCCTTTGTGGCAGCTGCTGCCCGGCGTGGTGCTGGAGCAGGAGAACGACACCACCTATGCCCGTGAGGGCCATGTGGAAGGCCGGGTACCGCTGTCGGACATCATCGAACTGAAGGAAGCTGGGCGTTTCCATCTGCATGGCCGGCATGCCGACCTGGTCAACATCGCCGGCAAACGCAGCTCGCTGGCCTATCTGAATCACCAGTTGTGCGCCATCGAGGGCGTGCAAGACGGTGCTTTTTTCCTGCCCGACGACACGGCGGAAGAGGCCGGTGGCATCACACGCTTGACCGCGTTCGTGGTCGCACCCGGTCTGTCGGCGGACGCCGTGCAGCGCGCGCTGCGCCAGCGCATCGACCGCGTGTTCCAGCCACGTCCCCTGGTGTTGGTTGATGCACTGCCGCGCAACAGCACCGGCAAGCTGCTGCGCACCACATTGCAGGCGCTGTACCAGGAGCGGGTGGCGCATGGCCGTGTTTGAGCGGGCCTGGCGGGTGCCACTCGACCACCCAGCCTTTGCCGGCCATTTCCCGGGACACCCGATCATGCCCGGTGTGGTCTTGCTGGACCATGCCGTCTTGCTGGCCGGACAGCACCTGGGGCTTCAGTGCTGCGCCTGGCAGGTGACTCAGGCCAAGTTCCTCAGCCCCTGCGGGCCTGGTGACGAGCTGGTGTTCGCGCTTCAGGACGGTGCGCGCGGTGGGGTGTCGTTCGTGGTGCGTTGTGGCGATCGCGATGTTGCGTCGGGCAACCTGCAGCCTTCGACGCCATGACGGACACCACCAGCCAGACCGGCGCGCAACCCGAGTGGATGCGGCGACAGGAGCGCAGCAACCTGGCGATCCTGCGCCTGATGGTCTGGATTTCACTGTCGTTCGGCCGCCGTGCGGGGCGAATCGTGTTGCACGGCATCGCCACCTATTTCGTGCTGTTTGCCCCGGCCGCGCGCCGGGCGAGCCGTGCCTACCTGCACAAGGTGCTGGGGCGCTGGGCGGGGTGGCGCGACGGTTACCGCCACGTGTTCAGTTTTGCCAGCACCATCCACGACCGCATTTACCTGCTCAACGACCGCTTCGACGTGTTTGACATCGAGGTGATTGGCGACCAGGCGTTGCTGGAGCAGCTTCAGAAACAGCCCGGCGCGTTGCTCATGGGTGCCCACCTCGGCAGCTTCGAGGTGTTGCGTGCCATGGGTCGTGGCAAGAAAGGTCTGCGCGTGGCCATGCTGATGTACGAGCAGAACGCGCGCAAGCTCAACGCCACACTCGCCGCCATCAATCCCAAGGCGATGCAAGATATCATCGCCCTCGGTCACCTGGAGTCGATGCTGGAGGTCCGCGACAAGCTCGACGAGGGGTTTCTGGTGGGCATGCTGGCCGACCGCTCGCTGGGCGATGACGCCACGGTCAAGGTCGAGTTTCTGGGTGAACAGGCGGCCTTCCCGCTCGGTCCCTGGCGCATGGCGGCGATGCTCAAGCGCCCGGTGTTCCTGATGGCGGGTCTGTACCTGGGGGGCAACCGATACCAGTTGCATTTCGAGCCGCTGGCCGATTTTTCCCAGATCGAGCGCGGCGGGCGCGACGCGGCGATCAAGGGCGCTGTGCAGGCCTACGCAGACAGCCTGGCCCGCCTGTGCAAACTGGCACCGTACAACTGGTTCAACTTCTTCGACTTCTGGAAAAAATGATGCGACGCTTTGGTATGGCCCTGCTGTGGCTGGGACTGGCGACCGCTGCTCATGCGGCGTACGACATCGATCAGCTGATGACCGATCTGGCCGGGCAAAAGGGTGGGCGCGCGCGCTTTGTCGAAAAACGCCATGTGGCCCTGCTCGACAAACCGGTGCAGGCCAGCGGCGAGATGGTGTACAGCCCGCCCGACCGGCTGGAGAAGCGAACGCTGCTGCCCAAGGTGGAAACCATGGTGCTGGACAAGGACATGCTCAGCATGGAACGCGACAAGCGCAAGCTCACCATCAACCTGCAGAGCCGCCCGGAGGCCCTGGCCTTCGTCGACAGCATCCGCAGCACACTCGCCGGCAACCGCAAGTCGCTGGAACAGAGCTACGCGCTCAAGCTTCAGGGTGAGAGCGCCCAGTGGGTGCTGACCCTGGTGCCGAGCGAACCCGCCATCGCTGCGCTGCTCCAGCGCATCACGGTGACCGGCAGCAAGAGCCAGGTGCGACACATCGAGTATCTGCAGGTGGACGGCGACCGTTCGGAGATCAGCATCGAACCGATTGAAGCTCAATGAGCCCCGCCCGGCCGCCCGAAGGGGCTCGCACCGCAGTCCGCCGGACGGAGGTTTCAAGACGCCCCGCCCGGCCGCCCGAAGGGGCTCGCACCGCAGTCCGCCGGACGGAGGTTTTCCAATGAGGTCGCGTGCGGTCAAGGTGTTTCTGGTCTGGCTGGCGCTGATGCTGGCCGGGGTGGCCGTGGTGTGGAACAGCCGCTTTTCGGCGGACATGTCCTTTTTTCTGCCGTCCAAGCCCACGCTGGAGCAGCAGGCGCTGGTGGGGCAACTGAAGGACGGCACGGTCTCACGCCTGCTGATGCTGTCGATCGAAGGCGGTGACGCGCCCCAGCGCGCCGCAGTCTCGCGCGAATTGCGCAAGCGACTGGCCAGCGACCCGGCTTATGTGTCGGTGCAGAACGGCGAGGCGGGCGGGCTGGAGAGCGAGCGTGATGTGCTGCTGCGCCACCGCTACCAGCTCAGCCCGGCGGTTTCGCCCGAGCGCTTCACCGAAGAGGGTCTGAAGTCGGCAGTCACCGACACCATTGACCTGTTGACATCGCCCGCTGGCGTGTTGCTCAAGCCCTACCTGGCCAACGACCCCACGGGTGAGGTGCTGGCCGTGCTGGGGCAGCTGAACCCGGCGACACAGCCGCAGACCCGCGCGGGCGTGTGGGCCTCCCGCAATGGCGATCGCGCCATGCTGCTGCTGCAGACGCGTGCGCTCGGGTCCGACACGGACGGGCAGGCCGCCGCGATCGACAGCGTGCACCAGGCCTTTGCCCAGTCCCTGCAGACCACCGGTCATTCGGCGCTGACACTCAACCTGTCCGGGCCCGGCCAGTTCGCGGTGCAGTCACGTGAAACCATCAAGAAAGAGGTGGCCCGGCTGTCGCTCATCAGTTCCGTGGCCATCTGGCTCGTGCTGTTCTGGGTTTACCGGTCGTTTCGCCTGCTCGCCCTGGGCCTGATTCCGGTGCTCAGTGGCACCCTCGCCGGCATCGTGATGGTCAGCCTGGTGCACGGCACGGTGTTCGGCATCACGGTCGGCTTCGGGTCGGCCCTGATCGGCGAGGCGGTGGACTACGCCATCTATTACTTTGTGCAGGCCGGTCATCAGGGCGTCGACCAATGGCGCCGGGTGTTCTGGCCGACCATCCGGCTGGGGGTCATGACCACGGCCATCGGTTTCGGTGCCTTGTTGTTCTCGGGTTTTCCGGGCCTGTCGCAGCTGGGCCTCTACGCCTTGTCGGGCGTGGTCACCGCGGCCCTGGTGACCCGTTTCGTGTTGCCCGCGCTGACCGGTGCGGGCGTCAACGTGCCGCAGTCAGGGCCCTGGGTGAGGAAAGGGCTCTCGCTGCTGAACCAGGCCCACCGCCTGCGCTGGCTGGCGGCGGTGCTGACCGTGTTGGTCGGCGCCTACCTGTGGCAGGTGCGCGATGGTTTGTGGGACGGCAACCTCTCGGCGCTGTCCACGGTGAGCGAGGCCGAGGCGACGGCCGATTCGCGCATGCGCACCGACCTGGCCGCGCCCGACGCACGTTACCTCGTGACCGTGACGGCGCCCGACCAGGAGGGCGCTTTGCAGGCCGCCGAGCGCGCGGGTGAGCGGCTGGACCGGCTGGTGGAGGCGGGCGTGATCGGCGGTTACGACAGCCCCGCGCGGTTCCTGCCCAGCGAACAGCTGCAGCGCCAGCGCCTGTCCAGCCTGCCCGAGCCGGCCGAGTTGCAGGCCCGGTTGGACCGGGCGCTGGTTGATTCGCCCTTGCCGGCCAGCAAGCTCGGCCCGTTCCTGAGCGACGTGACGGCAGCCCGCAGCCAGGGCGTGATGCAGCGCGCCGATCTGGAGGGCAGTGCCCTGGCGCTGGGGGTGGACTCGATGCTGACCCGCACCGAGAACGGCGGGTGGACCGCGATGCTGCCGCTGCGCCCCACGGCGGACGCCCTCGATGCCAGCCTGCCGGCCGACCAGCTTCGCGCCGCGCTGGCCGGCAGCGGCGCCGTGTTCGTTGATCTCAAGACCGAATTCGAATCGCTATACAGTGGTTACGTGAGCGAGGCGGTGCAGCTGTCGCTGGCGGGTGTGGCGGCGATCGCGCTGCTGCTGGCGTTCACGATGCGCTCGGCCGCCCGGCTGTCGCGGGTGCTGTTCACTCTGGCCCTGACCGTGGCCTGCGTGATCGCGCTGCTGCATCTCTCGGGCGCGCGCCTGCACCTGTTGCACCTGGTGGGCATGTTGCTGATCGTGGCCGTGGGCTCCAACTACGCGCTGTTCTTTGACCGCGCGGCGGCGGGGGAGCCGCTGGACGAGGCCACGCTGATGTCCATGGCGGTGGCCGTGCTCACCACGGTGATCGGGTTCGGCACGCTGGCCAGCTCCAGCGTGCCGGTGCTGCAGGCCGTGGGTATCACGGTCGGGCCGGGCGCGTTGCTGGCGCTGCTGTTGTCGGCCGTGCTGGTGTACCCCAAGGGCGGGAAGTGAACCCCACCGAGCGTCACGAATGCGGCGCCGACAGCGTGCTGATCATGCTGCCCGGCGCACTCATGACGCCCCAGCACATGATGGCCGCCGGGTTGTTCGCCGAGGTGAAACACCGGGCGCTCGCGCTGGATCTCATTGCGCCCGACCTGCACGCCGAAGGCGCCGACAACCAGCGGGCGCTGCGCACCCTTGAAACCGACTGGCTCGCGCCCGCGCGCGCGCTACCAGCGGGTGTGGCTGGGCGGCATCTCGCGGGGCGGCCAGCTGGCCTTGTCGTGCCTGGCGGGGCGGCAGGGCGAGATGCATGGCCTGTGCCTGCTGGCGCCCTACGCGGGCGGGCGCATCACCACCAATGCGATCCGGCGGGCCGGCGGGCTGAGCGCCTGGCAGGCAGAAGCTGCCCAACAAGCCGACCCCGACGTGCGCCTCTGGCAGTGGCTGAAAGAACCACTGCCCTCGGTGCCAATGTTCATGGGCTACGGCGCACAAGACCGTTTTGCCGATGGCATGCAGATGCTGGCCGAGCAACTGCCCGACGCGACCCACCTCACCGTGCCGGGCGAGCACGACTGGGCGGCCTGGTTGCCGCTCTGGCAGCGTTTTCTCGACCTGGGCCACTTTTCCACCCTGCCATGAGCCGCCCCTGGACCGTGTCTCCCGCGCTCAAGGCCTCGGCGGCCTTGCACGTTGGCGCCGCGCTCGGCACCGTGGCCGCGCCAGCGATCTGGCCCTGGGCGCTGGGGGCGGTGGCGCTGAACCACGCGGTGATCACCGGCGCGGGCCTGCTGCCTCGCACCAGCCTGCTCGGCCCCAACCTCACCCGCCTGCCAGCGGCGGCGCAAGCGCGGCGCGAGCTGGCGCTGACCATCGACGACGGTCCCGACCCCGAGGTCACGCCGCGCGTGCTCGACCTGCTGGACGCCGCCGGCGCCCGGGCCAGTTTTTTCTGCATCGGCTGGCGCGCGCGCCAGAGCCCCGCGTTGTGCCGCGAGATCGTGGCGCGCGGTCATCGGGTCGAGAACCACGGCGACTCGCACTCCAACGCGTTCTCCCTCTTCGGCCCCCGGCGCATGCGCGCCGACGTTGCGGCCGCCCAGGCCACGCTCTCTGACATCACCGGCCAGGCCCCGCTGTTTTTTCGGCCCACCGCCGGTCTGCGCAATCCGTTCCTGGAGCCGGTGCTGGCCAGCCTCGACCTGCAGCTGGCCGCCTGGACCCGCCGGCCCTACGACACACGTGACGGCCGTCCGCAGCAGGTGCTGCAGCGCCTGACCCGCGGACTGGGGCCTGGCGACATCCTGCTCATGCACGACGGCCACGCGGCCCTCACGCCCGAAGGGCAACCCGTCATCCTGGCCACCTTGCCATTGTTGCTTCACCGGTTGAAGGCCGAGTCCTTGCAGGCCGTGACGCTCCAGCAGGCCCTGGCATGACAGCCCGTACAGAAGCCCGCAGGGCGAAAGTACTCCCATGAACACGGCGCCGGGCGGTCCTCCATCTGGCGCGCACCGCCGCGCGCAGAACAAGAGGGCGCCCGCACCCCGGGCGTTTCTGAACACCCTGCGGACCGACGCGAGCCGCCTTTTCTGGGCCGGTGGCCGTTTCGCGTTTTTCCACGCGTGGGGCAAGCTGGGTGGCGATCCGATCTTCCGCGAGGTGCTGCGGCGCGGCCTGTTGCCGTCGGGTGCCCGGCTGCTCGACCTCGGCTGCGGGCAAGGCTGCCTGTTCGCCTGGCTGCTCGCGGCGCAGCGGCTGTCCGAACGGGGGCAGTGGCCTGCCGACTGGGCGATCGCGCCCCGTTTCCTGAGCCTTCGTGGTGTCGAACTGCTGCCACGCGACGTGGAGCGCGCGACAGCGGCTTTCGCGGACCAACACCCGCTGGTGCGGGTGGAGCAGGGCGACATGACCCGGGTTGAACTGGGTCAAGTGGACGCTGTCACCATCCTCGATGCCCTGCACTATGTGGATCACGCCTCGCAAGAGCGCCTGCTGCGGCGCATTCGCGCCGCGCTGCCGCCCGGCGGCCTGTTCCTGACCCGCGTCGGCGATGCCAGCGCCGGGTGGTCGTTCGGGGTGTCGAACTGGGTGGACCGTGCCGTGACCCTGGCACGCACCCACCAGCGTCCGCGCCTGTTTTGCCGCAGCCTGGGTGAGTGGCAGGCGCTGCTGACCGGGCTGGGTTTCGAGGTGGAGACCGAGCCCATGAGCGAAGGAAAAACCTTCGCCAATGTGATGCTGGTGTGCCGCGTGCCGGCTTGAACCTCCCTGTTTGAACCCTTCCTCTACACTGCGGGTTTTGACATCCGCCGCCCCACGTGACCCCTCTGCAACTCTCCGCCTACACACTGACCACCGCCCTTGGGCGCGGGCTGGCGGCCCACCGTGAGGCCTTGCGCGCCGAGCGCTCGGCGCTCGCTCCCTGCGCCTTCGAATCGGTGGACCTCGACACCTGGGTCGGCGAAGTCCCGGACGTGGACGCGCAGACCCTGCCCGAAGCGCTGGCCCGTTACGACTGCCGCAACAACCGCCTGACCCTGATGGGCCTGGAGACCGACGGGTTTGCCGAGCGCGTGCGTGAGGCTTCTGCCCGGTATGGCGCCGATCGCGTGGGCGTGTTCCTCGGCACCAGCACCGCCGGCATCCTGCAGACCGAGCTGGCCTACCGCCGGCGCGACCCGGCCAGCGGCGCACTGCCCGATCACTTCCACTACCGCACCACACACAACGCCTTCTCGCTCGCCGAGTTCACGCGCGACCACTTCGCGTTGGAAGGCATGGCGATGGCGATCTCCACCGCGTGTTCGTCCAGTGCCAAGGTGTTCGCCGCCGCCGCGCGCCAGCTCGCGCTCGGCACCATCGACGCGGCCATCGTGGGCGGCGTCGATTCGCTCTGCCTGACCACGCTCTACGGCTTCGCCTCGCTGCAGCTCACCTCGTCACAACCCTGCCGGCCCTACGACGCGGCGCGCGACGGCATCTCCATCGGCGAGGGCGCGGCCTTTGCGCTGCTGGAGCGCAACGACGCGCCCGTTGCCGGCACGGTGATGTTGCTCGGCGTGGGCGAGTCCAGCGACGCGTACCACATGTCGGCGCCGCACCCACAGGGCCTGGGCGCGCGCCTGGCCATGGAGGCCGCGCTGCGCTCGGCGGGTCTGGGCGTTGGCGACATTGATTACATCAACCTGCATGGCACCGCCACGCCCGCCAACGACTCGGCCGAAGGCCAGGCGGTGAGTGCGCTGTTCGGCGACACCGTGCCGGGCAACTCCACCAAGGGCTACATGGGCCACACCCTGGGCGCCGCGGGCGCCATCGAAGCCATCATCTGCGCGATGGCGCTGACCGACGGGCGCCTGCCCGGCAGCCCGGGCACTGGTGCGCTGGACCCTTCGATTCCCATCCGCTACCAGCGCCACGGCGCCGACGCGCCACTGCGTCACGCGCTCAGCAATTCGTTCGGGTTCGGCGGCAGCAACTGCAGCCTCGTGCTGGGGGTGACCGCATGAGTGCAGCACCTCTGCAAGCCTGGATCAACGGCATCGGTCTGATCGCGCCCGGCCTGCCCGACTGGGCCACCGCTGCGGCGGTGCTGCGCGGCGAGGCGGCTTATGTCTCGGCACCGAGCGTGCTGCCCGTGCCCTTGCTGCTGCCACCGGCCGAGCGCCGCCGCGCCAGCCGCGTCATCCGGCTCAGCCTGGGCGTGGGGCTGGAAGCGGTGACCCACGCGGGCGCCGACGCATCCACGCTGGCCACGGTGTTCGCCGCGTCGGGCGCCGACGGCCACAACTGCCATTCGCTGTGCGAGCAGCTCGCGGGCGACGACCGCCAGATTTCGCCCACGCGCTTCCACAACTCGGTGCACAACGCCGCCGCCGGCTACTGGGGCATCGCCACGCACAGCATGGCACCGTGCCAGGTGCTCGGTGCGTTCGACGCCAGCTTCGGCGCCGGCCTGCTCGATGCGCTGGCCCAGGTGGCCATGGACGGCCAGCCGGTGCTGCTGGTGGCCTACGACAGCGAGTACCCCGAGCCGCTGCACGCCAAGCGCGACACGCCCGACTGCGGCGGCGTGGCCTTGTTGCTCAGCGCCCAGCGCAGCGCGGCTTCGCTGGCGTCGATCACGGTGGCCCCCAGCCGGGCACCGGCGGAGGTGCTGGGCGACGCTGCCATGGAGGGGTTGCGCCAGAACATCCCGGCCCTGCGCGCCTTGCCCCTGCTGCAGCGCCTGGCGCGCGGCACGGCTGGCCCAGTGGTGCTCGACTACCTCGCGCCCATGCAGCTTCAGGTGGACCTTCAGGACCTTCGGCAGTGACCGTGTTGAACCACGCCTGGATCGCCGCGCACATTCCCCACCAGGGCAGCATGTGCCTGCTGGAGAACGTGCTCGAATGGAATGAGCAGCGCATCGTCTGCGACGCGCTGAGCCACACCGACCCCCTGAACCCCCTGCGCGCGGCGGACCGCCTGGGGGCCGCGACCGGTGTGGAGTACGCCGCGCAGGCCATGGCCGTGCACGGCGCCTTGCTGGCGAAGTCCGACGCCGCGCCCACGCAGGGCTACCTCACCAGCGTGCGCGGCTTGAGCCTGCACGTGGACCGGCTGGACGACCTGGCCGGGCCGCTGCGCGTGACCGCCGAGCGACTGTCGGGCGACGCACGCCTCATCCTTTACCAATTTCACATTCACCACGGTGAGCGCTGCCTGATCGAAGGCCGGGCCTCGGTGGTGCTCGACGCACAGTCCCTATGACTCCTTCATCCAAAAGCCGGCGCGCCCTGGTCACCGGTGGCAGCGGTGGCATCGGTGCCGCGATCTGCCAGCGCCTGGGCGCCGACGGCCACCACGTCATCGTGCACGCCAACCGGGGCCTGGAGAAGGCGCAGGCCATCGCCGCGCAGATCGTGGCCGAGGGCGGCAGCGCAGAGGCCGTGGCCTTCGACATCACCGACCGTGCGGCGACCGCTGCCGCGCTCGAAGCGCTGACCGAGGCCGGTGCGATCCAGATCCTGGTGAACAACGCGGGCATCCACGACGACGCGGTGTTTCCCGGCATGAGCGGCGAGCAGTGGGACCGCGTGATCGACGTGTCGCTCAACGGTTTCTTCAACGTGACCCAGCCGCTGACCATGCCCATGATGCGCACGCGCTGGGGCCGCATCGTCAGCATCTCGTCGGTCGCGGCCGTGGCGGGCAACCGGGGGCAGGTGAACTACTCCGCCGCCAAGGGCGCGCTGCACGCCGCGAGCAAGTCGCTGGCGCTGGAGCTGGCGAGCCGGGGCGTGACGGTCAACGCCGTGGCGCCCGGGCTGATCGCCACCGGCATGATCGAAGGCACGTTCGACGCCGACATGGTCAAACGGATGGTGCCGATGCAGCGGGTGGGCCAGCCGAAAGAGGTGGCCGACCTCGTGGCTTTTCTTGCATCCGATCAGGCGGGCTATATTTCCGGGCAGGTGATTTCGATCAACGGCGCGATGATCTGAGCAGCGCCATCGCTGCCGCAGCGGCAAGGAGTTCCAGTCATGAAATCTGGCGATGTTTCACGGTCCCTGGCAGTGATCCTTCTGGGCCTGATGGGCAGCGGTCTGGCGCAAGCGCAGGCGGACAGCCCGGCACTCGAAGCCTGCCTTCGTGCCTGGGGCGAGAACCACCCCTTCGGCAGCCGCCCCACCTACCGGACGTTGGCCACCTCGGTGAAGGTGTTCGGGCGCGGCCCCAGCACCGCCGACCGCGAGGTCACCGACACGCCCGCGCTGATCCTGGTCAACCCGGGGGTGAACGTGATGGGCGCCTCCGAGATCGAGCTGCTCAACCCCAACGGCTGGTACTGCCTGCGCTCGGCCGTCAACGTGATGGGGGGCATGGACATCAAGCTGCACTGCCGCGCGCGCCTGGCCTCGGCCTCGGGTGGTACCACGGTCTGGGGCGGCGACAACGCGGCCAAGGGTGTGACGGTGATGGGCGCGATCACGGTCGAGCGGGTGGGTTGCCCGGACACTTGAGGGTCCCATCGGGGGAGTGACTTGCCTGCACCTCGCGCAGGCCGATGGCGTCACCCCCGTTCTCCGGCCCACGCTCGCCGTCGGAGGTTTGCGCAGGCGGCTGTTACTCCATCAACAACGTGTGAGCAAGCCGCCTCTGTGGCAACGGCGAATGGGGCCTGCGCCCGAGGGAGCCACCATCGTCCCAGAAGACGTGTGGGCGTGCCTGCTGGTTCGCTCTGACATCACTTCGGGGGCAGGTGGGTTGGGTGAGCGGGCGGAGTCCCCATTCGCGGTTGCCGCAGAGCGTGCGCGCTGCAATGATCTTGATGAAGCAACGGCAGCTTACCCGGGCAGCCGCCCGAGAGGTGGGACGGAGAACGAGCACCCGGACCACCTGCCCCTGCCCGCACAGCCGAGTGCCGAAGGACGGTGCAGGAAAACAAAAAACCAGTGAAGCCGGTCAGCCGCCCAAAGCCTGACCCAGCCGCCGCAGTTTCGGCGCCACCACCGGCACGGTCAGCATGGTGCTGGCCACGGCCATCAGCAGCAGGGCGGTGAAGGTCTCGTTGGTGATGATCTGTTTGTCCAGCAGGATGTTGGCGAAGATGATCATGATCAGCGCCTTGGTCTGCAGCAGCCAGCCGATCAGCGACGCCTCGCCCGGGCCCCAGCCCAGCACCTTGCCGGCAATGCGCACGCCGATCAGCTTGCCCGCCACCGACACCACCAGCAGCAAGGCGGCAGCAGCGAACACCTCGAAGCCACCGACCGCCCAGTTGGTGCGCAAACCGGTGGAGAGGAAAAACACCGGCATCATCACCAGCAGCACGTGGTGGCGCAGCTGATCGAGCTTGTCCTGGTTGAACCAGTGCGCGTCCATGATGGCGCCCGCGAGGAAGGCGCCCACCATGTAGTGCAGGCCCGACCAGTCGGCGCCGAAACCGCAGATGGCCAGCCAGATCAGCGCCACGTACCAGCGGTCTTTCTCGTCCAGCCAGGCCATGAGGCGGCGAAACGCCCAGCCCAGCACCACGAAGCCCACCAGAAACACCACCTGTTTGCCGATGCGGCTCCAGTCCATCAGGATCAGCGCGAGCACGCCCCAGATCGCGATGTCGTCCAGGCTGGCGTAGCGCAGGATGCGCTGGCCCAGCGGTGCGCGCAGGATGTCGAGCTTCTCCATCAGCAGGATCAGGATCGGCAGGGCGGTGACCGCGCAGGCCATGCCGATGCCCAGAATGAACTGCCAGCCCAGCGCCTTCGGGCCCACCCAGCCGTCAAAGCCCAGCAGCACGACCGCCGCGCCACAGCCCAGCAGCAGCGGCGCGCCCAGCGCCAGGCCGGCGGTGATGCCACTTTCCCGGCGGTGTTTCCAGGCCTGGCCGAGGTCCAGCTCGATGCCCGCGATCATCACGAACAGCATCACCGCCCACCAGGCCACGCCGTTCAGCGACTGCACCACCGGCGGCGTGAAGACGAACTGGTAGTACTCGGGAAACCAGTGGCCCAGCACGCCCGGGCCGAGCACGATGCCCATGAGGATCTGCACCACCACCAGCGGTGCGAAGTAGTCGGTCTTGAACACCCGCCACACCAGCCAGGGCAGGCTGAAGATGATGAGCATCGCGATGAGGAAGAGTTCGGTGGCGTTCAAGGTTTGGTTCCTGTGTATTCACGAAAGATGCCCAGGCTGACCGAGCAGGCGACGTCGGCAAAGCCGGCGCGGCGCAGCGCATCCTGAATGGTGTCGGGGTCGAGCGAGGCCTCGATGGTGTCGCCGTAGTAGGCCCAGAGGCGCTTCACATCGGCGTGGCGGCCGGTCAGCCGGGCGAGCAAGGGCACCAGCACCGAAATGTGGAACCACAACACCCCCCGCAGCAGGCGGCTGCGCGGGCGGCTGATCTCCATGATGCAGACCTGGCCGCCCGGGCGCAGCACGCGCAGGTACTCGGCGAACGCCTTGTGGAGGTCGCCGACGTGGCGCAGCGCGTAGCCCATGGAGACAAAGTCCACCTCCCCTTCGGGCAGCGGAATCGCCTCGGCGTACCCTTCCAGGGTGTCCACCGCGACCTTCTTGCGCAGCTCGGCCAGCATGCCGGGGGACGGGTCCAGCGCGATCACCCGGCCGCTCTGTCCGACCAGTTCCACGCCCGGCACCGTGACCAGACCGGTGCCCGCCGCCACATCCAGCAACGTCATGCCGGTCGTCAGGCCATTGCGCATCAGCACCTCGCGCCGGTACCAGGCGCCGCTGCCCAGCCCGGTCAGCGATTCGGCCGTGTCGTAGCCGGGAGCGGCCTCGTCAAACATGGCCTTCGTCAGGCTGCGGCGCTGATCCTCGCTGCTGAAATACTGCTTCATGCGCGGATCGGGTTTCAGCGCGCCGGTGGGGGGTGGGCTCGATGGGTTCATGCTCGGTTTCCAGAGTGGTTCAAACGGCGCCAGATCAACACCGGTAGCCGCAATACAAACCCGATGAACAGCCGCGTGTGCATCCAGGTCAGCAGGGTGTTGTCGCGCAGGTATTTGAAGTGCGACACGCCGCCTTCTTCGGCGCTCAGGTAGCGCACCGGCGCGTCGATGTTGACCGGCCGCACGCCCGCCCAGCACAGGCGCACCACGGCCTCGGGATCGAAGTCGAAACGGCGCATGAAACGGTTGCCGCGCATGACCCGGATCAGCGGCGCGATCGGGTAGACGCGAAAGCCGTAGAGCGAGTCGCCCACGCCCATCCACAGCGTTTCCAGGTTGGCCCAGCCGTTGGACACCTTGCGTCCGTTGACGCGCAGCGCGGGCGCTTCGGGGCCGAACACCGGCTTGCCCAGCACCATGGTGCCGGCGTCGCGCTGCGATGCGGCCATGAAGGTGGGGATCAGGTCGGCCGGGTGCTGCCCGTCGGAGTCCATGGTGAGCGCGTGCGTGAAACCGGCCTGGGCCGCGAGCGAAATGCCTTCGAGCACGGCGGCGCCCTTGCCCTGGTTCTGCGGCAGCACGATCACCTTGAGACCCGGGTCATCTTGCGCAAGGGCCTGCAGGCTTTGGTCGGTGCCGTCGGTGCTGCCATCGACCACGACCCAGACGGGGGCCCACTGCGCGCGCGCCTGGCGCACGGTCTCCAGCACGCCAGGTCCGGGGTTGTAGCTCGGGATCAGCACCAGGTGGGTGGTGGAGGGGTTGGGCGTGGTTCGCTCAGTCATCTTGGGCAGGTTCGGTGGGCGGGACGATCTCGCGGCGGAAATACGCGTCCAGCTCCTGGGTGAAAGCGGTGAAGTCGGTGGGGATGTCGAAGCGCCGGCCCAGGCGGGCCCGGACGTGCAAGGGCAGCTCCGGTCGGCGGAACAGCGGCCATGCCTTGCCCAGGTAGGGCGTGGAGAACTCCAGGATCACGGTTTGCACCGGGGCCCTGGCGCGGCTGGCGATCATGCCCAGCGTCAGGGTCAGCGGGTTGATCGGGAAGGCGGTGGTCCGGGTGCCCTCGGGAAAGATCAGCACCTGCCCACCCGCCTGCAGCCCGTCGCGGCTCTGCCCGACGATCTGCATCACGCCGTCGTTGCGGATGTAACGCGCCAGCCGCGCGGCCGAGCCGAACAGCAGGTTGTCCATCAGACTGGCCTTCATCACACAGATCACGTTGGGCAGGCGGGAGATGATCAGCACCGCGTCGAGCAGGGAAGGGTGGTTGGCCGCGATGACCAGCGGGCCTTTGTCGCGCAGGCCGTCGAGTTCGCTCAGGTCGAAGCGGCAGGCGCACAGGGTGCTCAGGATGCGCAGGTAGAAACGGAAGCCGAGCATGATGGCCCGCCGCCCCACGCGCTGGCCCAGCGGCGCCGGCAGCAAGGGATGGAGCAGCATCGCGAAGGGCAACCAGGCCAGGCAGAGGGCCGCCAGACTGCCCAGGCCGATGTGCATGGCCACGCGCTCGTACAGGGCCCACAAGGGACCGCTGCGGAGCCGGCGGTGGTCATTCATCAACCACGACGCGCTCTGCCGACTCACCCAGGATCCAGGAGACCGCCACGCCCGCGGCGACGTAGTTCTTGGTGCGCACCAGCGGGCTGTCGGCAAAGCGCGCCCCGCTCAGGTTGTCGTAGCGCAGAAAGGCACCGACCCAGTGTTTGGGGTAGCGCTTGGACACGCCGACGATGTACTGCATGCCCGCGAAACCGCCGCCGGCGGCATAGGCCGGGCGGCTGGCGGTGGCGTAGGCGGCATCGACGCCATAGAAGTAGTGGTGCTGCTTGCGGTCGCCGAAGAGCGGCCCGAGTTGCATGCCCACATTCCAGTCGGCCAGACCGGACAGGTCGCCGATGTCGAGGTTGAGCTTGGGGTGCACGACCCAGCCCAGGCTCCTGGAGTTCTTCTCCAGCGTGAAGGCGGCGCGCATGGGCAGCAGCAGCTTGAGCTGGCGGGCGCGGTTCTCGCTGCGCCACAGGGTCAGGTTCAGCTGTGGCCCGAGCTCGAAGTTGGCCTTCAGGTCGGGCATGCCCGCGCGCACGCGGATGTCGTCGCTGGAGGCGGGTGGCGACAGCGCCACCGAGAACGTCAGTTCCGCCAGGTCCGAGTCGAACAGTTCGGCACGCACCCCGTCGCGGTCGGCCTTGAGGAACTCACCCCGGTAGACGAAGTAGGGCGAGGGCAGCAGGAAGTTGTGGCGCTGGTCGGACCCGCGGTAGGCGGGGAAGCTGACCGTGGCGACGCCGACGCCGGCTTCCCACAGAGGCTTTTCTTCGGCGGCCAGGGCAGCCTGACCGAACACACACAGCAGCAAGGCGCCCGCAGCCGCCCGCTTGAAAGAAGACGTGGGCAGGGGGCTGAGGGTGGGGGTCATGCGTTGTACAGGGCGTGGTCGTCCACCCGGCGGATGTTGAAGCGGCGGCGCTGCCAGGCCATGAACGCGCGCTTGGGTTGAAGGACGTTGGCCGTGTAGTACAGGGCCTTGAAGAACAGGATCGAGCGCCAGATCGGCGTCTTGCCGAACACGTCACCGGCCAGCACCGACAGGATGGCCTCTTCGACGCGGAAGATGTTTCGGGGGCCCATCAGGAAGTCCCGCATGATGGGGTTGGTCACACGGTAGATGAACCACGAGAACGCCTTGGGGCCGTGCCGCATCACGCGGTCAAAGCGCCTGAGCGCGGCGCCCGCCTTTTTCGGTTCACGCAGGCAGGTGTCGACGGTGTCCGCGCCGACGACCGCGCTGTGCATGGCCAGCCACACCCCCGAGGAAAACACCGGATCGATGAAGGCGTAGGCGTCGCCGAGCAACAGGTAATTCGCGCCGTGGTTGCTCTGCGAGACATAGGAGAAGTTGCCGGTGGCCTCGACCGGGCTCACCTGGGTGGCATTCTTGAGGCGCTCGACGAGGGGCGCGCACGTCGCGATGTTGTCCATCATGAACTGCTGCAGGCTGCGCTGCCCGCGCGTCTTCATGTGGTACGGCCAGGTGACCATGCCGATGCTGGTGGTGCCGTTGGTCAAGGGGATGAACCAGAACCAGCCGTGCGCGAACCAGAAGATGGTGATGTTGCCTTCGTCGCTGCCTTCGTGCCGCTGGGCGCCGTCGAAGTGGGCGTAGACCGCCGAGCTGTTGTGACGAGGGTTGCGCTGCTTGATCTTGAAGCGGTTGGCGAGGAAGGTGTCGCGACCCGAGGCGTCGATCACATAACGCGCACGCCACCGTTGCTCCTGGCCATCGTCGCAGCGCGCGGTGATGTCGGCGCCACCGTCGGCCAGGAATTCCACCCCCGTGACCTTGACGCCTTCGTGCATCTCGGCGCCCTTGTCCGCCGCGTGGCGGAACAGGATGTTGTCGAAGTCGGCGCGACGCACCTGGTAGGCGGCGGGCATGGATTTGTCCCAGGCGCCTGCAAAATGAAACGTCTGTGTCCAGTCGTGATCGGGCGACACGAACTCGGCACCGGGCTTGTGCATGCCAATGGCCTTGACCTGCTCGGCGATGCCCATCTTCTCGAACAGGGGCAGGTTGGCCGGCAGCAGCGATTCGCCGATGTGGAAACGGGGGTGGTGGGCTTTTTCGAGCACCACCACGTGGTGCCCCTTGTCGGCCAGCAGGCTGGCCACGGTCGAACCGGCGGGGCCGCCGCCGATCACGAGCACGTCACAGCGCTGGCCTGGTTCCCCTTGGGCCTTTGGATTCATGGGATGAGATTCTGAAAGGCCGACCGGGCGGTCGGCGTTGCTACGGGGCGATCAGGCTCGGATGATAGTCGCTCCGGTGCTCCTGTCAGCATCCGGCAGGCCCGGCCTCCACCCCCCGTTTCAGGGCGCTGCGAGCCGCCCTGGAGCCGTTCAGCAGACCGCTTCGGGCAGCATGCTGGCGCTGTCTGCGGGCTCGGCGTCGGCCGCATGGGCCGGCAGCGACGCCACCAGTTCGCGGGTGTCCAGTGCCGGGTGATCGCTCAGGGCCCGCTGCAGGATCTCGGTGGCGAGCTGTTGCAGCTGCGTGTGCGACCCCCGGATGCGGGCCACGAAGCCGTCGGTGTCCAGGTTGTCGTTCAGGCTGCGGTTGAGTTCGGCGAACCAGGGAATCGACGCCTGATCCAGCATCACCGCCGGGTTGCGCTTCTGGCTCCGCGTGGACCACTGGCGCAGGAAGTTCTGCACCGCCACGTTGAGCCGCTGGCACTCGGCCAGCTCGGTGCGCAAGGACGCGAGCACCGAAAGGTCGGTCAGGCGGTTCTGGAAGAAGAACTGGGCCAGCACGCCCCAGTAGTAGGTGTAGTCCCAGATCACCTTGACCGGGAGCACCTCGGGGTCGCCGAACAGCGGGTACTGGTCCTGGTACAGCGCCATGGTGCTCTCGTAGAACGAGTGGAACAGCTGGTCGAAGATCTGGGCACGCGCGCCCAGGCGCTCACCCCGGCGGTCCATCGCGACCAGCTCCGTGATGTAGGTGTTGCTGATCGCGATGAAGTCGCTGCCCGGTGAATAAAACGGATCGAGGAACAGGCCGGCCTCACCCGTGAGTGCCCAGCGGTCGGCGGAGAACACCTGCTTGCAGCCGTAGGAAAAGCGCTTGAAGAAGGCGAAGTCCTGCAGCAGCTCGCGTTTGGGGTCGAGTTCGTCGAACAGCAGCGGCTGGTACTTCTCCAGCCAGGTCATGGCCTTGTCGAAGCTGTCCATGGTGGCGAGCGGGTGGATCGCCGGGTCGGCCACGATGCCCACCGAATGCGAGCCCGAGGCCAGGGGAATCAGCCAGACCCAGTAGCCCGCACCCACGAGGTGGTTGGTGGAGAGCCAGCGCGCCTGCGGGTCGCAGCGCTCCTGCCACTCGGTGTTGTCGCTCCATTGGTCGAGGTGGATGCGGTCCTTGATGCGAAACCACACCGCGTGGGCCGCGTGACCGTTGGGTTCGGCCAGGTTGAGCTTGCGCTTGAGCAGGCCGGCGCGGCCACAGGCGTCCACCACCCATTTCGCGCCCACGGTGTGGGAAACGCCTTCGTGTTCGTACACCACCTGGTGCTTCGCATCGGCGGCGGACCCGCTGTCGGCCAGTTCGATCTGCCGCACCATGCCGCCTTCGACGAGCCGGATGCCACGGTTTTGCACCTCGGCCGACAGGAAGTTCTCGAAGATGCCGCGATCGATCTGGAAGCTGGGCACCGCCAGGTATCGGCTGGCGCCGATCTCGGTCACCTGATCGATGTCGCGGCGGCCTTCGGAAAAGAAAAAGCGGAAGCCGAACTTGCGCAGTTGCTGGTTCTTGAGGTGGTCCCCCAGCCCGAGCACCTTGTCGAAGTAGTGCGCGCCGATTTCCACGGACGACTCGCCCACCTTGTGCGCGGCTTCGGGGGCCGGCTGTGCTCGCCGCTCCAGCACCAGGACATCGAGGTCGGGATCGCGCCGTTTCAGCTGCAGGGCCAGCGTGAGACCGGCAAGACCGCCGCCGAGGATGACGACATCGTGAAGGGAGGGGGTGTTGACCATGGGGGGAAGTATCGCCTCAAACGGTGACCGGGCGGCCTGTCAGGGGGTGTCGCCAGCGGTAACGGGCGACAGGCGCCTGGGGGCGTCGCCATCCCGGGCTGTCCATTCGATGTGCAGGGATTGGTGGGCGGAAAGGGCCAGTACCAGCGGCGCGCCGTCGTCCCGTGCCAGCGATTCGAACAGTGGCAACGCGGGGGACATGCCGTTGCCCGCCAGGGCACGCGCCGCGTCGCTGTGCAGGACGGGCGCCTTGACACGGCCGGAGGCCAGCCGCCAGCGCCAGGTGGCCTGCGTGCGGCGACCGCTTCGCGGGCTCAGCACCAGCGCCACCGCCAGCGCCCCCTCGCTGCGCGTGGTGTGCTTCAGGGCGTCCACCGCCCCGGTGTCGTAGCCCGTGAGCAGCACCGGGCGGCGCTCGGACTCGCAGAGCACCAGGGCCTCCAGCAGCCCGTTCGCGAAGCTGTGGCCCGCGCCGTTGACGGCGGTGTTGGCGCGGACGTTGTGGCTGAGCATGCTCCAGAGCCCCACAGGGGCATTGTGGATGGAGTGCAGGAACCGGGTCGGTGAGACCAGCAGGGGCGTGTGCACCAGCGTGCTGCACAGGTGGTCGATGATGGGCAGGTCACCGTGCGCCGAGCAGAACACCGCCAGCAGCTCGCCGGGGTCACGGCCCGCGTCCCGAACCGCTTCGTCGCTCGCGGTCAGCGCCAGCGCCACCGTGTGCGGGGCCCGGCGCCGCTCGGCCGCCGACAGCGTGGCCGGCGGTGGGCACACGGAGCGCGGTGGCTGTGCCGGTCCGGCTTCACCGCGCAACGCCGCTCGCGCCAGCGCCCAGCCCGGCAAGGTGGGTGCCCAGAGGGCGATGCCTTCCACATGGGCGGTGAAGCCGCTCATGCGCCGGCCGCCGCAGGGTTCGTGGGGTGGCCCAGCACCAGCACGCAGTTGCTGCCGCCGAAGGCAAAGGCGTGGCTCACCGCGTGTCGCACCCGGGCGCGAACCGGGCCGATCCGCAGGTGGTCCCGCATGCCCGGTTCCACCGAGGTGGTGTTCACCGTGCCGGGCAGGATGCCGTGCTCGAGCGCCAGCAGGGTGAACACCGCGCCGAGCGCGCCCGCCGCACCCAGGGTGTGGCCCGTCATGCCCTTGGTGGAGCTGGCCGGGGTGCCGGGCGCGAAGCGACGGGTGATCAGGCCGGCCTCGACGTCGTCGTTCTTCGGCGTGGCGGTGCCGTGCAGGTGGATGTAGCCCACCTCGCTGGCAGGCAGACCCGCCCGGGCCAATGCCTGATCGAGCGCGGCCTCCGCGCCCGCGCCGTGGGGGTCGGGGGCGGAGAGGTGGTGGGCATCGCTGGATTCCCCGCACCCGAGCAGCTGCAGCCCGCCGGGCGCCCGTTCGAGCAGGGCGAAGGCGGCGGCCTCACCGACGTTGATGCCCCGGCGGCGGGTGTCAAACGGCTGGCAGGGGTCGGACGACACCAGTTGCAGCGCGTGGAAACCGAACACCACGCTGCCGCACAGGCTGTCCACCCCGCCCACCACGGCGGCGTCGACCAGGCCCAGGCGCATCAGCCGCTCGGCGCAGGCAAACGCCTTGGCGCTGGACGAGCAGGCGGTGGAGATGGTCTGCGCCGGGCCGCGCAGACCCAGCGCCTCCTGGACGAAACCGGTGAGCGAATGCAAGGTGTGCAACGCGGGGTTGTCGGGTTGAGGAGGGAATTCGCCGCACTGTGCCAGCACCTGGTAGGCGTCCTCCGTGGCCCCGATGCTCGCGGTGGACGAGCCCATCACCACCGCCACCCGGTGGGCGCCGTGCTGGTCTGCGGCGCGCTTCACGGCGTTCATGAATCCGTCGGCCTGCAGGCCTCGCCAGGCCAGGCGGTTGTTGCGGCAGTCCCAGTGCTGCCACGGATCGGGCAGCGGCTCGTCAAGCCCCGCCACCCGCCCGACCCAAGTGTTCAGGGCCTGGGCCATGGGCACCACGCCAAAGTCGTGGGGACCCAGCGGGGACAGGCCGCAGCGGCCGTGGGCAACGGCATCGAGGTGGTGTTGGTTGCCAGATCCCAGGGCGGAGGTGGCGGTGTAGGCGCTGACACGAACGGGGCACGGTCGGTATGTCACGGCGGGCTTGGTCGGCGAAGGTCGGCAAGATGGCGCAGCCGGATTCTAGGGAGAACACAAAGGCTTTGTCGGGCAAGGGACTCGTTAAAATCAGGCGCATCCCTCCGGGTCTGCCGCAGCGCTCGCTGAACCGCCGGCACGGCCTCCGCACCGCGCGCCCACCCCACTGGGGAGTGCCCCCTCCCTTTCTTCGACCCCGCGCCCCATGCCCCCCCAATTGCCCGCCGCCGAAGTTCTGCCGTCTGAAGTGGCCCCAGCGTCCAGCGCGTCCGTGCCTCCGGTGCCCGCCGGCTCGGCCTCCAGGGTGTGGCCCTGGGTTCGCGGGGGCGGGCTGGCCCTGCTGGCCGTGGCCTGGGCGCTGGCCGCCCATTTCACCAGCGCCCACCAGGCGTCGTCGGGTTGGGGCGCGCTCCTGGCGCTGACACCCATGAGCACCGCTCTCGCGGTGGTCTTGTGGCGCATGCCCGCGCGCTGGCTCGGCGCCCTGCTGGGCGCGGCGGTGCTGGGCGGGCTGGTCTGGTTCTGGCCATTTCTGACGGGGCAGGTGGCGCTGCTCTTTTACCTGGAGCACCTGGGTGTCTACCTGCTGCTCTCGGTGTTTTTCGGACGCAGCCTGGCGGGCCCGGAGGAGTCGCTGGTGACGCGCATGGCCCGCAGCGTGCACGGCGGCGTGCTCTCGCCCGCGCAGGCCGTCTATACCCGCAAGGTCACCCTGGCCTGGTGCGTCTTTTTTGCCGGCATGGCGCTGGTGTCCACGTTGCTGTTCCTGCTGGCGCCCACCGTGGTCTGGTCCACGTTTGCCAACCTGCTCGGCGGACCGCTGATCGCGCTGATGTTCGTCGGCGAGTTCCTCTGGCGCCGCCGTGTGCTGCCCGAAGAGAAGCCGGCCACCATGGCCGATGCCGTGCGCGCCTGGAAAGCCGAACGCTCGGACAAGGCGCGCTGACGGCGCACGCCCCCTCCCGCCCGCAGACCCACCCCGACACCCGATTCACCGATGTTCATCCACCTTCGCCTGCACACCGAGTTTTCCGTCGTCGACGGCACCAACCGCATCGACGATGTGGTGGCCGCGGCGGCCGCCGACGGCCAGCCCGCGCTGGCCATCACCGACCTGAACAACCTGTTCGGTGCGGTCAAGTTCTACAAGGCCGCGCGCGGCGCGGGCGTGAAGCCGCTGCTGGGTGCCGAGGTGATGCTGCAGGGCTTTGCCGACCAGACCCCGGGCGCGATGCCCGGCAGCCACCAGCCGGCCGCGCCGCGCGTGATCCTGCTGGTGCAGGACAAGCAGGGTTACCTCAACCTGAGCGAGCTGCTGGCCCGCGCCTGGACGCGCAGCGACGGGCGCAGCGGCGCGCTGGTGCAGCGCGAGTGGCTGGAGGAGCTGAACGCCGGCCTGCTGATGATCTCGGGCGCACAGGCCGGGCCGGTCGGCCAGGCGCTGATCCAGGGCGACACCGAGCGCGCCGCCGACATCGCCCTGCAACTGGCCAGCCTGTTCACCCACCGCTTCTACATCGAGCTGCAGCGCGCGGGCCGTCCCGACGACGAGCGCCACGTGGTCGCGGCGGTGCAGCTGGCCGCGCGCCTGCACCTGCCGGTGGTGGCCACCCACCCGGTGCAGTTCCTGGAAACCGACGACTACGAGGCGCACGAGGCCCGGGTCTGCATCTCCGACGGCGAGATCCTGGGCAACAACCGGCGCGTGCGCCGCTTCACGCGCGAGCAGTATTTCAAGAGCGCCGCGCAGATGGAAGCGCTGTTCGCCGACATCCCGAGCGCCGTGGCCAACACGCTGGAGATCGCCAAGCGCTGCAGCATCACGCTGGTGCTGGGCAAGCCGCAGCTGCCCAACTTCCCGATCCCGCCGGTCAACGGCGTGGTGATGTCGGTGGACGAATACTTCCGACACGTGTCGCACGAAGGGCTGGAGGGTCGCCTGAAGCACCTCTTCCCCGACGAGGCCAAGCGCGAAGCGGTGCGCGCGCGTTACGTGGAGCGCCTGGAGTTCGAGCTCAACACCATCCTGAAGATGGGCTTCCCGGGCTACTTCCTGATCGTGTCGGACTTCATCAAGTGGGCGAAAGAAAACGGCTGCCCGGTGGGTCCGGGCCGGGGCTCCGGAGCCGGCTCGCTGGTGGCTTACGCGCTGTTGATCACCGACCTCGACCCGCTGCAGTACAACCTGCTGTTCGAGCGCTTCCTGAACCCGGAACGCGTCTCGATGCCCGACTTCGACATCGACTTCTGCCAGTCCAACCGCGACCGCGTGATCGACTATGTGAAGGACCTCTACGGCAAGGACGCCGTGAGCCAGATCGCCACCTTCGGCACCATGGCCGCGCGCGCGGCGATCCGCGACGTGGGTCGCGTGCTCGATTTTTCCTACGGCTTCTGCGACGGCATCTCCAAGCTGATTCCCAACAAGCCGGGCATGTCGGTCACGCTGCAGTACCCGCCGGTTCCGAAGGTGGACGGCGACAAGAACAACTACGCCATCGAGATGGAGCCGGTGCTGGCCGAGCGCATCCAGAAGGAAGAAGACGTCAAGACCCTGATCGAGCTGGCGCAGAAGCTCGAAGGCATGACCCGCAACATCGGCATGCACGCCGGGGGCGTGCTGATCGCACCGGGCAAGCTCACCGACTTCTGCCCGCTCTACATGCAGCCCGGCAGCGATTCGGCCGTGAGCCAGTTCGACAAGGACGACGTGGAGGCCATCGGCCTGGTGAAGTTCGACTTTCTGGGCCTGGCCACGCTGACCATCCTGGAGATCGCGCGCGAGTTCATCATGCAGCGCCACAAGGGCCAGGAGAACTTCCGCTTCGAAGATATCCCGCTGGACGACCAGCGCGTCTACGCGCTGTTCTCCAAGGGGCAGACCGAGGCCGTGTTCCAGTTTGAAAGCCGCGGCATGCAGGGCATGCTGCGCGACGCCAAGCCCTCGCGGCTGGAAGACCTGATCGCGCTCAACGCCCTCTACCGACCCGGCCCGATGGACCTGATCCCCAGCTTCGTGGCGCGCAAGCACGGGCGTGAACCCATCGAGTACCCGCACCCGCTGGTGGCCGAGATGCTCTCCGAGACCTACGGCATCATGGTCTACCAGGAGCAGGTGATGCAGACCGCGCAGATCCTGGGCGGGTATTCGCTCGGTGGCGCCGACATGCTGCGCCGGGCCATGGGCAAGAAGAAGGCCGAGGAGATGGCCGAGCACCGCGCGATCTTCCGCGCCGGCGCGGCCAAGAACGACATCAGCGAAGAAAAGGCCGACGAGGTCTTTGACCTGATGGAGAAGTTCGCGGGCTACGGCTTCAACAAGTCGCACGCCGCCGCCTATTCGCTGCTGGCCTACCACACCGGCTGGCTCAAGGTGCACTACACCGCCGAGTTCTTCTGCGCCAACATGACGGTGGAAATGGACGACACCGACAAGCTCAAGGTGTTGTGGGAAGACGCGCAGAAGATGGGGCTCGCGTTCGAGCCGCCGGACGTCAACCGCGGCCGCTACCGCTTCGAGCCGGTGACCGACAAGCTCATCCGCTACGGCTTGGGCGCCGTCAAGGGCACGGGCCAGCAGGCCATCGAGGCCATCGTCGCGGCACGCGAAGGGCGGGGCGAAGGCCCGAACGGCGGCGAGTCAGGCCCGTTCACCAGCCTGTTCAATTTCTGCCTGCGCGTGGACCGCCAGCGCATGAACAAGCGCACCGTGGAGGCGCTGATCAAGGCCGGCGCTTTCGACGCCCTGCACCTCAACCGCGCCGAGCTGCTGGCCTCGGTGGACGTGGCGTTTGAATACGCCGCGGCCACCCAGGCCAACGCCAACCAGGGCGGTCTGTTCGACATGCTCGGCGGTGACGATCACGGCTCCAGCACGCAGGAACCCGATCTGGTGCCCACCACGCCCTGGGGTGTGAAGGAACGCCTGACGCTGGAGAAAACGGCCATCGGGTTTTATTTCTCGGGCCACCTGTTCGACGAGGTGCAGCGCGAGGTGCGGCGCTTCGCGCGCACCGCGCTGAGCGATGTGAAGGAGAGCCGCGACCCGGTGATCCTCGCCGGCATCGTGACCGACTTCCGCATCATCAACGGCCAGCGCGGCAAGCTCGCGCTGTTCAAGATCGACGACCGCACGGCGGTGCTGGAGGTCAGCGCCGACGAGAACCTGATCAACCTGCACCGCAACCTGCTGAAGGACGATGAGCTCATCGTGGTGCAGGCGGTGGCCCAGCCCGACCGGTTCTCGGGCGGCCTGCGCCTGAAGATCCAGCACATCTGGGACCTGGCCTCGGCGCGCTGTCGCTTTGGCAAGTACCTGCGGGTGGCGGTCAACGGGCACCCGCCCGCCGTGGCCGAGCTGGTCAAGGCCTTCCCGCCCAGGCGCGAGGTCACCGAGCTGGGCGAGGTGGCGCGCGGGTTGCCGGTGCGGCTGTCGCTGCTGCGGCCCAGCGCGCAGTGCGAGCTGCAACTGGACGACCGGGCGCTGTTTTTCCCCACCGACGCTGCCCTGGCGAGCTGGATGGCGCAAGCGCACGACCGCCGGGCCGAGATCGTGTTCGACTGAGCGCGCATGAGGTGGTTGGCCGCTCCAAATAGGCGGGATGCGCCAACCCTGTCACGCAAAGAGCGAGGTCCTCGTTCAAGGCGGGTGCCAGGATGCCGATGAAACTGACATCCATGAAACTCCAACACAAGGCTTGGGCGCTCGTGCTCGCCATCGTCGGCTTCGCGTCCCTGGGCGCGATGTTCGGTGCGCGCCACATCGTCGCCGACTCATTCAGTCAGCTGGAAACCGAGCGGGCCTCGCGAGAGGGCGAGCGTGCGCGCCGCCTGCTCCACCAGCAGTTGATCGGCCTGTCCTCGACCGTCAAGGACTACGCCCAGTGGGTGGAAGCGGTGCGTTTCGTTCAGGGTCAGGCCCCGGCCTTCATGGACGAGAACTTCGACGAGTCCAACATGGGTTACCTGCGCATTTCGGAACTGATGGTGTTCGACAAGCGGGGGGCGTTGAAGGCCAGCATCACGCTGAACGCCGACGGCGAACTGGGGACCGTGCCGGCCGAGCGGGCCTCGCGGTACTTCGAGTCGATCGCGCCGATGGTGGCCGATGCGAGTGGCCAGACCACGCTGCAAACCTACCAGGCCGAGGCAGGCCAGCTGGAGATGCTGGCCGCTGCCCCGATCCGAGACCCCGACAAGCCCGGGGATTCGCCACACGGGGCCATCCTGATGGTGCGCCATTTCGACGATGTCGAGCGCCAACGCTTCAGTGAGGTGCTGATGGTGCCTGTGACCCTGTCTTTTGATGCGCCCAATCACCACGGAACCACGGACGCCCACCTGGTGCCTGCCGAGGACAGCCGCGACGAGCTGCATGCCGTGGTGCAGGACGCGGAAGGCCGTGCGGTCGTCGAGCTCGTGCTGCGCCTGGACCGCGACCTGGAGCGGGTGGGCAGCGCCCTGGCGTGGAATGGCATGGTCCTGGCCGTGGCGGGTGGCTTGCTGGCCAGCGTGTTGCTGGTGGTGCTGCTGGACCACTTGATCCTGCGGCGTTTGCAGCGCCTTCTGGGCGAGGTGCAGGGGATCACCGAGCGAGGGCCGACGGCCGCCGGTCAGGTCGCGGTGGAAGGTCAGGACGAACTCAGTCGCCTGGGCGAGGGGGTGAACGAGCTGCTGGCGCGTGTGCGCAGCGACGCACAACACCAGCAAGACGCCCATGAGCGCCAGGAGGCGCTGCAGATCCAGCTGATGCAGAGCCAGAAGACCGAGGCACTGGGCCGGTTGACCGGCGGCATTGCGCACGATTTCAACAACTCGCTGGCCGCGATCACGGGCTGGGTGCGGCTCGCGGCCGAAGACGTGGGCCCGGACCACCCCAGCCAGGAGGCGTTGCAGCAGGCGCTCAAGGCCGCGCGTTACGCCGACGGCCTGATGCGCCAGCTGCTGGCGTTTGGCCGGCAGTCGGCGCCCAAGCTGCGGCGGCTGCGTTGGTCCAGCCTGATCGAGGACACCCGCCAGATGGTGGCGTCGGGGCTGACGCGCGATTGTGAACTGACGGTGGACTGTGCGCTGGACGACGACGAGGTCGATGCCGACCCGACGCAACTGCAGCAGGTGCTGGTGAACCTGCTGATCAACGCGGCGGACGCCATGAAGGGAAACGGGCGCATCGAGCTCGCGCTGAACGCGCTGGTGCTTCCGACCGACCCGGATCTGCCCCCGCCGCCGGGCGTCTCTGCGCTGGAGCCGGGGCGCTACATCGTGCTCAGCGTGCGCGATCACGGGCCGGGCATTGCGGCCGAGCACCTGGACCGTGTGTTCGAACCGTTTTTCACCACCAAGCCCAAGGGACGCGGCACCGGCCTGGGCCTTTCGGTGGCGCAGGGCATCATGGCGCGCCATCAGGGCGCCATCGGTCTGGTCAGCGGCGCCGACGGGACCTGCTTCTACCTGTACCTGCCCGCCAGCCGGCGCGACGAGGCGATCGCACCCGTGACCTCGCCCGGTGAGCCCGCGAAGGGGCGACAGCTGCTGTTTGTGGACGACGACCAGTCGGTGCGCCACGCCTGGAGCGCGCTGCTGGAGCGCAAGGGCTGGCACGTGACCCGCTCGCGCGACGGTGAAGAGGCGTGGGCGCAGTTCTCGCAGACCGGCAAACGGTGGGACGTGGTGCTCACCGACCAGTCCATGCCCAGGCTCGACGGCGTGGGGCTGGCCCTGCGCATCCATGCCACGCCCTCACCGCCCCCGGTGGTGCTGATGAGCGGTCATGTCGATGAAGTGAGCCCAGAGCATCTCAAGACGCTGTTCACCGCGGTGCTGCACAAGCCGGTGGACGCGGCCGAACTGGATAGGGTGTTGCAGGGGGTGGTGCAGAAATCGGACGTGGTGACGAGACCGGCCTGAACCGCGGGCCTCAGTCCGTGGGCCGGACCACCACGATGATGGGTGAGGGGACCCGGCCATCCACGTCGCGAGGCAGCGATCCGGTGCGGTCGATGGCCTTGAGGGCCGCATCGTCCCAGGCGGCGTTGCCGCTGCTGTCGACCACGCGTCGGCTGGTGATGGTGCCGTCGGACAGTGCCCGCACTTCGATCTCCGTCCTGAGTGAACGCGGGAAGTCTTCGGTGTAGCGGATGTTGGGGCGGATGCGGGCAGCGACCTTGGAGCCGTAACCTGACGACGGTCCGCTGGACTGCTGGGCAGAGCCGCGCGCCTCGGGGCCGCCGCTGGCGCCGGCCTGACCCATGATGCGGCGCATCTGGTCTTCGCGATCGGCCTTGGCGGCGGCTTCCGCTTTGCGCTCCCGCTCTGCCTGGAGTTTTTGCTCCTGCAGCTTCTTTTCGGCCTGCTTCTTGGCGTCTTCCTTCTTTTTCGCGTCGGCGAGCTTCTTCTCTTCCTGCTTGCGCTCCAGCGCCTCCTGCCTCTTTTCTTCGGCCTTCTTCTTCAGCTCTTCGGCCCTTTTCTCTTCGAGCTCGCGCTTCTTCTCTTCCTGCTTTTTCTTCTGCGCGGTCGCGATGTCGGCCTGCTTCACCACCGGTTCGGGAGGGGGCGGCGCGGGCTTGGGTTCGGGCCTGGGCGCTGGTTTCGGCTCGGGTTTGGCCTCTGGCTCGGGCGGCGGCGGCGGCGGCGGCGGGGGTTGCACGGCGCGCGGCGCGGCCTCGCGCGGCACGGCCGACCAGAGCTCGGCCTCGAAGCTGACCGGCTCTTCGTCCTTCTTCCAGTGCACGCCCCAGGTGAGCGCGGCCATCAGCAAGGCGTGCGCGACCAGCGCCAACCCCACGGGCACGGTCCAGCGGCCGGAGCGCGGCGGTTTGAGGTCGAGGGCGTCGGTGGTGACCTGCATGGTTCAGCGGCTGGACTGCACGGCCAGACCCACGCGCTCGACGCCCGCGCGCTTGAGCGTGTCCATGGTCTTGACCACGGTCTCGTACTTGATGCCCTTGTCGGCGCTGATCACCACCGGCACCTTGGCGGGCTCGGCGTCGCCAGCGGCCGAGCCTTGCAGGCGGCTCACCTCGCTGGCGAGTTGCGCCATCTTGATGCTGGGGCTGCTTTTGCTCGACGAACCCAGCCGCACCTGGATCGACTCGTCCTTGTCGATCACCACCTGCACGAAGCTCTTGGGCTGGACGTCGGCCTGGCCCACGCTGGGCAGGCTGATCTGGCTCGGTGAAATCAGCGGTGCGGTCACCATGAAGATGATCAGCAGCACCAGCATGACGTCGATGAACGGGACCATGTTGATCTCGTTCTTGGTGCGGCGCACGCGCCCGCGTGAGGTGGCGGCCATGGTGTCAGTGTCCCGATGCGGTGGCGTGGGGCGCCTGCTGGCCCAGGTTGCGCTGCAGGATGTTGGAGAACTCTTCCATGAAGGTCTCCATGCGGTTGGCCACGCGGTCGATGTCGGTGGCAAAACGGTTGTAGGCGACCACCGCCGGGATGGCGGCGAAGAGGCCGATGGCGGTGGCCACCAGCGCCTCGGCGATGCCGGGTGCGACGGTGGCCAGCGTCACCTGGGCCAGCGCGGCCAGGCCGGTGAAGGCGTGCATGATGCCCCAGACCGTGCCGAACAGACCCACATACGGCGCCACCGAGCCGACCGTGCCGAGGAAGGAGAGGTTGGTTTCCAGGGCGTCCAGTTCGCGCTGGAAACTCGCGCGCATGGCGCGGCGGGCGCCGTCGAGCAGCGAACCGTTGTCGGTGATGCGGCGCTCGCGCAGCTTCTGGTATTCGCGCATGCCGCTGGCGAAGATGCGTTCCATCGGGCCGCCGTGGCGCGCGCTCTGGGCGGCGGCCGCGTAGAGGTCGTTGAGGTTGGCGCCCGACCAGAACTCGCGCTCGAAGTCCTCGTTGTGCGAGTTCACGCGTTTGAGGGCGAACACTTTGCGGATGATGGCGGCCCAGCTGATGATGGACACCAGGCCGAGCAGGACGACCACGGCTTGAACCACCCAACTGGCGTTGAGCAGCAACTGGACAATGGAAAGTTCTTGGGGCATGTTGGCGTTGCGGTTGGGACTGGTTCAGGGGTCAATGGTTCCCGGCGGACAGCGCTTGGATGACGCTGGCGGGAATGCGCTGGGGTCGTAGGGTGGCGGCGTCCACCCAGCCGATGCGGATGCTGCCTTCGCAGAGCACCGTGGGGGCCGCGCCGTCCTGTTGCAGGACGGCGCTTTGTTCGATTGTGAGCGAGGCTTTGCCCGATTCGGTCACGCGCGCGGTAACCAGAAGCAAATCGTCGAGCCGGGCAGGGCGGTGGTAGCGCAGCTGGGTGCTGGTCACGACGAACATGCCGCCGACCTGCTCGCGCAGTGCGTGCTGCTCCACGCCCAGGTGGCGCAGCCACTCGGTGCGGGCGCGCTCGAAGAACTTGAGGTAGTTGGCGTAGAACACGATGCCGCCGGCATCGGTGTCTTCCCAGTAGATGCGCACCGGCCAGCTGAAGATCGCCCCCACGCTCCCCGCTGCGCTGGGGTCGCTGCCCCCCGAGGGGGCTGGCCCTGCCTTGGGGCGGCCCGGCGGCTGGGCCGGAGCTGCGAGCAATGGCTCGCTCACAGCGCAGCCTCCAGACGGGCCACGGCCTCCTGCAGCTGGGGCAGGGCGTTGGCGGTGGAAAAGCGCAAATAGCGGCCGGGGTCGGCGAGGCCGAAGTCGCGGCCGGGTGTGGTGGCCAGCTGGCAGCGGCGCATCAGCTCGAAGGCCAGCGCCCAGCTGCCGCCTTCGTCGGGCCGGCTGCCCTGCGGCGGGATGCTCCAGCGTTCGCACAGGCCGCGCACGTCGGCCCAGGCGTAAAACGCGCCGTCGGGCATCACCGGCACCGTGAGGCCGAGCCGGTTGAGCGCGGGGATGAAATGGTCCCGGCGCGCTTTGAACTCGGCGCGTCGCCGTTCGTATTCCGCCAGGCTCTCGGGCGCGAAGCAGGCCAGCGCCGCGTGCTGTGCGATGGTGCTGGCGCAGATGAACAGGTTTTGCGCGAGGCGCTCCACGGCAGGCACCAGCGCGGGTGGCAGCACCAGCCACCCCAGGCGCCAGCCGGTCATGTTGAAGTACTTGGAGAAGCTGTTGATGCTGATGACCTGATCGCCCAGCCCGTCGGGCAGGCCGAGCGCGCTGTGGCCATAGGCTTCTTCGTAGGACAGACCGAGGTAGATTTCATCGACCAGCGTGACCCCGCCTTGGTCGCGCACGAAGCGCGCGATGCGTTCGAGCTCGTCGCGGGCGATGGAGGTGCCGGTGGGGTTGGACGGCGAGGCGAGCAGCACACCGCGCGTGGCCGGCCGCCAGGCCGCTGCCACGTGCTCGGCGCTCAGCTGGAAGCGGTCTTCCGGCCCCGAAGGGATCAGCACCGGCGTGCCCTCGGCGGCCTGCACGAACTGGCGGTTGCAGGGGTAGCAAGGGTCGGGCATCAGCACCTCGTCGCCCGCTTCGATCAGCGCCAGGCAGGCCAGCTGCAGCGCTGCCGAGGCGCCGGCCGTGACCACGATGCGGCCGGGGTGAATGTCCAGCCCGAAGCGGCTGGCGTACCAGCCGCTGATCGCTTCACGCAGGGCGGGCAGGCCGGTGGCGGGGGTGTACTGGCTGCGCCCGTCGTGGATGGCGCGCTCGGCGGCGGCCTGCACCAGGGGGGGCGCGGTGAAGTCGGGCTCGCCGATGTTCAGGTAGATCATGGGCCGTTGCCCGGGCCGCGCCTCGCGGGCCATCTCGGCGGCGGCCTTGGCCAGCTCCATCACATAGAAGGGTTCGACGCGTTGGGCGCGTTGTGAAATCCGCATCGGTCTGGACCCGCCTCAGGCAGGTCGCGAGGCCGGCTTGCGCGCCGGCGCGGGCGACGCGGCCACCTCGTCGGGACGCAGCTGCGACGCGATCTTGTGCAGCACGCCATTGACGTACTTGTGACCGTCGGTGCCGCCGAAGGACTTGGCCAGTTCGACGCACTCGTTGATCACCACGCGCCACGGCACATCGAGGCAGTGCTGAAACTCGTAGGCGCCGATCCACAGCACCGCGCGTTCGATCGGGGAGAGTTCGACCAGCGGCCGGTCCAGCAGCGGCGTGATCAGCGCATCCAGTGCACCCGCCTGTTCCACGCAGCCGTGCAGCAGCGCGTCGTAATGCACGCTGTCGGCCTTGTGGAAGCCTGCGAGGTCGCGGGTGAACGCGTCGATGTCCCCCGCGTCGTTGCGGCCCACCATGTGCTGGTAGAGGGCCTGCAGGGCGAATTCGCGTGCGCGCGTGCGGGCCGATTTGTCGGCGGCCTTGCGCGGCTTGGGGGTCAGGGCGGTGGGTTCGGTCATGTTCATGCGATGGCGTCGAGCAGGTGGGCCATCTCGATGGCCACACGGGCAGCGTCGCGGCCCTTGTCCACCTGGCGGGCCACGGCCTGTTCCAGGTTCTCGGTGGTCAGGATGGCGTTGGCGATGGGCGTGTTGGTGTCCAGCGAGACGCGGGTGACGCCGGCCCCGGACTCGTTGGCCACGAGTTCGAAATGGTAGGTCTCGCCGCGGATGATGCAGCCCAGCGCGATCAGCGCGTCAAAGTCGTCGCGCTCGGCCAGCGCCTTGAGCGCGATCGGCACTTCCAGCGCGCCGGGCACGGTGACGTGGGTGATGTGCTTTTCCAGCACGCCCAGGGCCAGCAGCTCGGCATGGCAGGCCTCAAAGAGCGCGTTGGTGATGCCTTCGTTGAAGCGGGCCTGCACGATGCCAATGGACAGCTTCTTGCCGTCGAGCAGGTTGGAGGTGCCTTTGTCTGCGCCAAACATGGGTGGTTCTCTCGGTGGTCGGTGGGGTGAATGGGGGTGAGTGTTGGCGTGGCCGGTGCCGGGTTCAAGCCACGCTGGCCGGGGTGGCCGTGGCACCCAGCATGCGTTCCACGTAGCGCGCCACGGTGTCGATCTCGAGGTTCACGGCGCTGCCTGCCGTCAACTGCCCGAGCGAGGTGTTTTGCACCGTGTGGGGAATCAGGTTGATGCTGAACTCGCAGCCGGCGGCGCTGTCAACGAAGCTGTTGACGGTCAGGCTCACCCCGTTGACGGTGATCGAGCCCTTGTAGGCGAGGTACTTGCCCAGCGAGGCGGGTGCCATCACGCGCAGTTCCCAGCTTTCGCCCACCTGGGCAAACCGGGTGACCTGACCGACACCGTCCACATGGCCCGACACGATGTGGCCCCCGAGACGGTCGTTGGCGCGCAGGGCTTTTTCCAGGTTCACCTGGCGGCCTTGCTCGGACAGGCCGGCCGTGCGCGCGAGCGATTCCGCCGAGATGTCGATGGAGAACCGCCGTTCGGCGGGGTTCAGGGAGGTGACAGTCATGCATGCGCCGTTGAGCGCGATGCTGTCGCCAAGGGACACGTCGTCCAGGTAGCCCGGCGGCGCCTCGATCGAGAGACGCTTGCCGTGGTCCAAAGAACTGCCCTGGGCGTGGAGGTCGGCGATGCGCCCCACGCCGGTGATGATGCCGGTAAACATCGGCGTATTTTCGCAGGGTTTGGGCCGGCTTCCTCTGGGCCGCCCAACGAAAGGTGAAAAGCGCGCGGGGAAGCGCGGCCAGAGGGCCCGCGAAAGGGTTCAGGCGCGCAGAAAACCGTCCCGACCGCGCACCCGTGCCACGATGCGGAGGTCGTCCCCCACCGGGTCCACCGAGTGAAAGGCCAGCGCGAGGCCCTCGTTCAGCGCCTGCAGGGGCCCGAAGCCCGCGATGCCCATGCCGCCGATGCCCAGCAGGGTGGGGGCCAGGTAGAGCAACAACTCGTCCACCAGCCCTTCGCGCACCCACGACCCATTGAGCTTGTGACCGGCCTCCAGATGGAGTTCGTTCACCTCGCGGTGGGCCAGGTCGTGGAGCATGGCTTTCAGATCCACCTTGCCCTGGGGGTTGGGCAGGGCGATCACGGTGGCGCCCAAGGCCTCCAGCGCCCGCTGTCTGCCCGGCTCGGGCTCGGCGCAGTAGATGAAGATCTTCCGGGTCAGTCCGTGGGCGGGCGCCGCAAACAGGCGCGCGGTCAGCGGCGTTTCGAGCCGGCTGTCCACTATGACCAGGTGCGGCTGGCGCGGCGTGTCCACGAGTCGCACATCGAGCATGGGGTCGTCTTCCAGCACGGTGCCGATGCCGGTGAGCACCGCGCAGGCACGGGCCCGCCAGGCGTGTCCATCGGTTCGCGCGGCTTCGCCGGTGATCCATTGGCTGACGCCATTGCCCAGCGCCGTGGCGCCGTCCAGCGATGCCGCCACCTTCATGCGCACCCACGGGGATTTGCGGACCATGCGGCTGAAGAAGCCGATGTTGAGCTCGCGCGATGCCCGGGCGGCGTCGCTGTCGGCCGCGAGCACCTCCACCTCCATGCCCGCCGCCCTCAAGCGTGCAATGCCCTGGCCTGCCACCAGCGGGTTGGGGTCGAGCGTGGAGACCACCACCTTGCCGACCTTGGCGGCGATGAGGGCGTCGCAGCACGGCGGCGTGCGGCCATGGTGGGAGCAGGGCTCCAGTGTCACGTAGGCCGTGGCGCCAGCGGTGGACTCGCCGCGCGCTTGCGCATCGCGCAACGCCATCACCTCGGCGTGCGGGCCGCCGGCTTGCTGGGTGTGGCCGGCGCCGATGACTTCCCCGCGGGCACTCAGCAGCACACAACCCACACGAGGGTTGGGATTCGACAGGCTGATCGCCCTGCTCGCCAGGTTCAGGGCCACTTGAATGTGGCCTTCAGCCAAGCGCATGCGATCAGGAAGCCTTGAAGCAGTCGGCTTGCAGTGCGAGCAGTTCGGTGTCGCTGAGGCCGGTGAGTCCGGTGATCGACTTCACTCCCGTGTTGGTGACCCTCAGGTTGCCGCAACGGTCATTCGCCATGCTGCCAGTGCGCGTGGCTTGGAGAGTGAAGATGGACGCAGAGGTCGCTGTCGTGGTCGCCACCACGGCGTCGTCCTCGATCAGCTGGATGTTGTAGGCAGCGGTGCCAGATCCAGCACGTGGTGACGTGGCCAGACCAGCAGGAAGCGTGACACCCGTAAAGGTATCTCGCGCACTGAAGAACCGTCGCATGTACTGCTCCGCCTCCATCAAGGCGCGTTGCGCATCGGCCCGACGCGACTTGGCCACCGATTCCTGGTAAGAGGGAATGGCGATCGCGGCCAGGATGCCGATCACGGCCACCACGACCATGAGTTCGATCAGGGTGAAGCCACCTTGGGCCCGGCGTGGCGCCGGCGCACGGCGAGGAAAGGTCAGGGTCATGGTCAGGGTCTCAGTTTTCGGGCGGGGCACTCAGCTGGAACTGGGTGCGGCTCCAGCCCGTGGTCGGGCAGAACACCCCGGCGCCGAGCGGCGTTTCCCCGGTACCCAGAATGATGCCTCGCATGGTCCGGCACTTGGGGGCTCCCCCGGTGGAGCTCAGTGCGGATTCGCCAGCAGCTTCATCGGCGGCTTTCTGCATCCGGTCATTGACGGTTTCGGTCACCTGGGGGTCGCTGGGATCCCCATTGTCCGTTTGCGGTTCGTCGGGCAGTGCGGTGCCATCGGCCCGCGAGCGGAAACGGCTGACAGAGATACCGCGTGTGAAGCCCCCCTGGGGCGCGTAGGCCACGGCATAGGGATCCAGGCGGCCATCGCCGTCGACATCGAACGATTGGCTGAGTTCGGGCGAAGCCGACTGGGCATTCACGATGTAGACATAGTTTCCAGGCAGGTCGGCGACGCTGCACATTTCTCCCGAGGCAGGCGGCCGAAGAACGGTGGTGGTGATGATCACGCTTCTCCCGAAGTTCTGGACATCGGCGATGGACCGTTCCCCCGGCTGCAGCCCGGCATCAGTCTGGTAGACGTTTTGCATGCGGATGAACCAGCCGCGCTGGGTGTCCCAGTCGATTTGGGGTGTTGCGTCGCTCTGGATGCCGTAGTACAGGAAAGCAGCCCCCGCCGCCTGCGAACTCGGGTCAATGGTGCGTTCTTCCAGCTGCGTCAGGGTGACCGGGTTGAAGGGTTCGCCATTGAGCATGCTGCCGTCAAGGGTCTGTCGGTCCCAGATGCCGTAGATCGCCTGGCCGTCCAGATCCTGCAGATGGTCTTCTTCCAGCATGATGCCCGTGGCAAACACCACGATGAACCCGCCCTCCTCATGGGCCTGCCAGGCTGGGGAGCCGTAGATGGGGCGGTTGCCCGGCACCGTGAACAGCGGCCTGCCATGCTCCACATGCCAGGTGCTCGGATCGCCCGACAGGTTGAACTTCCACAACTGGCCGTTGGCGTCGCCGGCGTATGCAGCCACCACGCGCGTGTTGCTGCCGTAGCTGCGCAGCAGCGTCACGCCGCTGAGCCCGTCTCCAGCCGAATAGCCCGAGGGCAGGGGAATGGTGCGGATGACCTCGCCGCTCACGGCGTCCAGCACGACCAGCCCGGCCTTTTCACCATTGGGTTCACCGTTGTAGTGGCCGTTGTTGACCGCCACGATCCAGCGTCCACGCTGGGCGTTCGTTGCATCCGACAGGTCTTCGGTCTGACCGCTGCGGGCCGAATTGGACATGTAGCCGGCGGTGACATCGCTGCCATCGGCGCCATCGATCACGTCCGGACCGGTTTCCCAGAGGAAGTCTGCCCGATCAGGAATGCGGTTCGGCGTCACCCCGGGCTTGATGGGCGAGTTGACGGCGTACACCAGTCTTTCACCCCGACCACCCGTGCCAATACCCAGGTGGCGCCAGGCCCTCCATTCGGTGGATGCCGTGAGGCCGTCGCTGTCGGCTTTGCGGCGATCAAAGATGTCGTTTTCCGTGATCGGACCATCCAGCACGTACTCGAAGTTGTATGGCTCCGCAGCGAAGTTCAGCATGCGCCTGAGGCTGCGGCGCGGCATGACGGCGGCCAGTTCGGTGCCCGCAGCCGCAGAGAACGCGTGCATGGTGCCCGCGTTGGTGGCCACGTACAACGACTTGGGGTAACCGCGCTTGCGGTTGGTGTAGTCCACATAGCTGCCACGTCCGTCGACGCCGCCACTGCCGTCCTGGTCGTAGGCGTAGTCCCGGGCATCGCCCATGAAGACGGCCGGTGGGTTGACCATGGCCGCGACGCGTGAAGTCCGCTGACGGAACAGATGGCCTTGGGCATCGAGCGCCGTGTTGTCACCGCGCAGGTAGTTGATGAAACGGTCGTTGGTGGGAATCCGGCCAGCGTCGGGGCCGGTGGCGAGTGCATCGCGGACGTCGGTGGGCAGGCCGCTGAACGCTCCCATGAAATCGACGGGCTGGTTCAGGTCGTGCATGGTGAACACACGTCGAGCGGCGTGGCCCGGCATCAGCTGGTTCGCAGACCACACCGTCACACCGGTTTCGCTGCCATCGGCGGCCAGCTGACGCGCCTGAATGTCGCCCGAGTTGTCCATGGTGCGGTAGGACACCGTGTATTTGAGGCGACCCGCCAGCGTGCTGTTGTCTCCACCACCGGTGTTGACCGAGACGCCGGCGTCCCGGCCGGACGCGCTCAGGATCTCGGCCAGGATCGTGTTGAAGATGGATTTGACGTCGTCGGCCGAACGGGCGCTGAACGAGCGGGCACCACCGGTGTAGCCGGCATGAATGAAGTCGTCCACCCGCGTCTGGAGGTCGTTGTTGGAAATGAGGTCTCCCGTGGGGAATGGAGGGAACACCGTGGGCGCCCCTGACCCGTAAAGCGTGTAGTTTGTCTTGTACTGTTCGATCTGATTGAAAGTCAGGCCGGTGCCGGTCGCTTCGCCGGATGGCTCGATCAGGTAACCCACCGTGTAGGTGGTCATGTTCTGCCAGAACGTCGGTTGCCCGGGGCGGGTCTGGATGTTGTTGTCCAGTCCTGCCGGTTCTGCACCTGCTCTCATGTCCTCGTGCCAGTAATACCGGGCCGTGATGTCGGCCAAGCCGCCAGTGCCCGTGCTCGGGAAGGGCACATACTGAAGGCGACCGGCCAAGGTGTTGATGCCACTCTTCATGTACTGAAACGACTCGGTGGTTCCATCCGCTCGGGTCCGGGTGAACGTTTGGAGACCGTTGATGTTGTCGTAGTCAAGTCCCGCCGCTGTGGGGCCCCACGGCGTACCAGACGACCATCCGCCGTCAGAGAACAGCAGGTTGAAGGAGCGGCGGCAGTTCATTTCGGGGCTGCTGTTGGAGGTGGGGTCGGTCCGCCACGCGTATTCCGTCACACCGTTTCGCCGGCCGTAGTAGTCAGCCGCCCGCTCCACGGCATTGTGCAGTGGCGTTCCCCCCTGGGACACCATGCCGTTGAGCCAGTTGAACAGGTTGTTGTTGTCGGTCGAACCTCGGCTGAGCGGCCGCACACCACGCGACAGCGTGACCGGAGAAGTCGCCCCGGGCGGTGTGACCAGCGGGCTGCTGTGGGACTGGTTGATCGGCATGTAGCCGATGCGCAGCTCGTTGTCGAGTTTGGACGGGTTGTTCGGCGCACCATTCGCATCGGTGTCCGCGAGGGCCAGTCCGATGGCCGTGCTGGTGGCCAGCTGCCGGTTGCTGTAGTAGCGGTACCAGTTCAGGATGTTGGTGACTTCCTGGGCATTCGTGCATGTGTTGGCTGTGCAATCCGTTCGGGTATTGGGCGTGGGAATGACGTGGGTGGCGGTGCCACCGTAACTGACGTTCACCCGTGTTCGCGCCCCGCAACCGATGTCCTGCCCAGCCCCATCTTTGACGACCAGGGAACAGTAGGCGTAGGTGAATGCCGGCGAAGCCGCCGTGGCCGCTGTGTAGGCGATGTGCTCGGGAATGCGCCGTGTGTTGGACAAGGTGTACCGCGAGGTGAAGCCGGTTGGAGTGCTCGGGCTGTTGACCACACCCTGGAAGTTCCTCGTCGTGCCATCGTCGTCATACATCGAGTGATACACGCGGTAGTCGTTGGGTGCCACATCCCGCTGAAACACCTGGTAAGAAAAGGCAGCGCTGGCCACGTTGGACACCCACACCACATTGTCTGAGGGCACCAGGGCAACGCCACTGCCATTGACCCGCGGCAGGTATCTCGTTCGCGGGTTGTAATAGACCGGGTTGACGTCGGCCGAGCGCTGGGCGGACCAGTTCCAGTAGGTGCGAGCAGGCGAGGCGGCGACCGACCAGGTGGTGCGGGCTTCGATGCGCCAGCGGGACCCATCCCAGTACCTTCGGTAGCAGGTGTAGTTGCCCGCGTTGTAGATCGCGTCGCCACCGATGCCGGCGTTGAAATTTGTTGCGTTTGTCGAATTGACGTTCGAATAAGGGCTGGGGCATACCCGGGCCGGCACGTTTTCGAAATCATTCGTGACGTTGTAAGTCTCATGGTAGGTGTACGCCATGGACCCCGAGTTGTCCAGCGCGACCATCAGGTTGGGCTTGGCGCCCGACTGGTTGGTCAGCAGCGGACGGTTGGCAGGCTGGGCCCACGCTTGCGAACCCAGCAAGACCGCGCTGCAAAGGGCCACCGACAGGACCAACCGGTGGACGAAGGGCAATGTGAACAGGGTCTTCATGGGAACCTCGCTGATAAGTCTTTGTTTCATTCGGTCTTGACCAGGCGTCAATCGACACCACCGGTGGCAGACAGCACGGGAACGGTGGGGGTCAGGATCGATTGCAGCCACACCTCTGAGCCGGCGCTGAGGGTGCCGTCGCTGGCGATGGTGGCGTCGCTGGACAGCCCTCGGGTCGTGACCAGGAAGCGGTCGTTGACCAGGGCCTGGATGATGCAGGAAGGGCTGTTTTTCAGTTCTGCGTTGGACTGCACATTGGAGTTGTAGGTCGCGGTCAGGGTGATGAGGTTGGCAGCGCCGGTGGCCCAGTTGCTCTTGGTGTTCCATGCGCCCGACCTGATCGCGGTTTCGTCGTCGGCCGTGAGTTCTGTCGACACAATCTTGCCCGCGTCGGTGGCGTAGCTGGAGCCCCCGTTTTCCGCTGCGTCAATGGCCACCCGCTCGCAATAGCGCAGGGCGTCTTCGGCGGACGTGCGCGCCACCTGGTTGGTGCGCATGTTGTTCGAGAACTGCTCGAAGGTGGCGGAGTTGCGGGCGGCCAGCAGGCCGGCGAACGAGATGATCAGGAGCATGATCAGTGCCATGGGAAGCACGATCCCACGGGCACTGCCGGGACGGGGTGAAAGCAGGGTGCGACGCATGACAGTGTTTTTCCGTGGGTGAACGGTGGGATTCAGTTTTCGTACAAAAACGCCCATGGGTCTTCGCCGCTCACGTAGTCAGACGGCAGGCCGGGGCGCATGTTGCGCAGCTGGATGGTGGTCACGTAGGCACGGCGCAGGAAGCGGTCGGTGGCCGTCTGTTCGGTGCCATCGCAATCGATGTAGCTTCCGAGGTCGTTGATGCTGTTGTCGCCTGTGGGAGCGGGGCGGGCCGTGCGTGCCAGGATGCAAATGCGCAGGGCGGCGACCCGGGACCAGTTGGTTGCGGTCGCGCCGAGCACGGCATGGTCCGCACCGACGTAGCCGGCCACCTGATGGGGAAGGGGGTTGCCAGCCGTCGGCGCGGCGGTGACAGCGTATTGAACCTGCAGGTCTTCGATGTTGGGGATCAGGGCCGTGGCATTGCCGAACCCCGAGCCGGTTCGCCCCTGGCAAAAGAGAGAAGGCGTGCCGTCGGCGTCATTGGCAATGTAGTAACGGTTGTCGGCCAGGGAGAGGGGGGTTGCTGAGGCCGCGCCTTCTGCCGAAGCATCCCATGCCGTGATGCCTTCATGAGCGCAGTTGCCGGGTGACCGCACGCCAGTTGCGTCGGTGACGAACTGGCTGTTGAGCAGCGATGCTTCGTAGCGCACGGCAATGGCATCGGGCCCGGATCCGGTTGCATCACAGGCCAGCGCTTCAAATGCTGTACCCGCGGCATTGTCGGTGAAGCCTCCGTCACACCCGCGAACGGCCCGCCCGGGAAACAGCCTGGCTCCGCTGTTGTCCACATTGGAAAAGCCCGTCAGGCGAATCTGCTGCTGCAGCAACTCCAGCGCCAGAGCGGCGTCTTCGTTCATCTGTGATTCAAGCGTGCTGCTGCGCGAGGTGGTGGACGTGTTGACGTAGATGACGCCCACGGCCCCCATCAGGAAGAGGCCGATGGTCATCGCGACCATCAGTTCGACCAGACTCAGGCCGCGTTGGGCGCGTGCACCCGGCCGGCGTGATGTTGAGAGTTTTGTCATGATCACAGGCCCACCTTGAAGTACATGCAGCTGTATTCCAGCTTCTCGGACGTACTGAGGTTGTCGGGGCAGTTCTCTTTTGCCGCATCGAACAAGGAGAAGTTGCCTTTGTCGTCGTCCACATCCGCTGCGGCGGCTTGCGGCTCTTTCCAGATGAGCCAGACATCCAGGTTCCGGGTCGCAGCGGTCGGTGTGCTGATCACGACGGCGTCGCCCTGGGGAAGCCGGTTGCGAACGCTTCGAAGGAACTGGTCGATATCGGCTGCGGCGAGGGCATCGGCGACCGTGGCGGCATTGGTGGCATCAGCCGGGTCGAGGTCAAGGTTGGCGTCGAGGACCGTGACGGCCGTGCTCTCGAAGTCGTCGGTTTTGGCGATGTCGTAGTTCCCTCGGTCGTAGCCATAGACGTTGACCCGGGCCCGATCGGCGTAGTCGTTCACGAGCGCCAGGCCGGTGAGGCGCATCTGCGACACCTTGTTGTAGCTGAAGGTGGCGCCCGAGAGGCCTGCCACGCCCAGCAGCCCGACCGACACCAGCAGAATGGCGACCAGCACTTCCAGCAAGCTGGACCCGGACTGCCTGTGGGCGGACGTGACCCTGGCGCCCAACAGGGACTTTTTGACGGTGAATGTAGACATCATGGTGCTTTCAGGCTCACGGCAACTCGGTGGCGACACTGGCGCGGCCCACCGTGGACACACTCACGTTGTTGACCTTGGTGGCCGACGTTGCACCGCTGGGGGTGACGGTGAGGGTGGTTTGTCCTGTGGTGGCCCCGGCGGCGGCACCTGCAGCCATCAGGCCATTGGGCATGAATTGCAGGAACGTCACCCCTGCCGAACTCACCAGTGAGGCGATGCCGCTCTGGGCGGAGGTCACCTGGACGACTCGTTCGCCGGCATCGTAGGCTTGATCCGTGGCGCCGTCATCGACGAACACCATCCATCCGTTGCGCCACTCGGTGCTGTCGGTGCAACTGGTTCCGTTGGAGCTGGGGCAGAGCATGAGCTTTCGCGACGACTTGATGGCTTCCGATCGGGCGAGTTGCAGGCTGGTCGTCAAGGCGCGGGTCGCACTGTCACGTCGCCATTGACGGACCGTTTCGCTGAAGTCAGGGAAGGCCAGCGTCGCCAGCACGGCGACCAGTGCCACAGTCACAAGCAGCTCGATCAAGGTAAACCCTTGCTGGCCTGATTGAGACGATTGGATGGGGGAAGGCAGGTGTTTCAATTGGCGGCTCCGTACTGCAATGTAGCGGCCACCTGACGCCATTCCTGAGCCGTGCTGACGCGCGGTCGTTTTCCGCCTCCTGAGCGGTATAAAGCATTCACTTTCTCCGGGTGCCATGGTGAGTGGTTGCCGCGTGTCTTGGTGCGATTTTTTGCAGCATCCCGACCCCCTGAACGTCCCACCAAGGTCGCTCAAGAACCGGCCGTTGATTCAGATTGACTGATTCGGATCCGCCCAATTCGATTGACGATGATTTTCTGACTGGTCCCGATTCTTGGCGTCACCTCCAGTGTTGCCATGCCAGACGCCATCATTCCCGTCGGCAGGAATACAAAACGTTGTCTGGATGCATTTCCCTCAAGGCTTTTGATTCCCGTGAATCCTTGCGATTGGGCAATCAGCTTGTCGTTGGAGTCGAATTGACCATTGATGTCAATGTCTTGAAAAACCAGCCATCCGGACTTCCATTCTTTGTCAGACGCAGGGCTGCAGCTGAGCCCATTGCTGCTGTTGCACATGACCACCCGGCGAGACCATCGGATGGCCTCCGACCGGGCCAGGACCAAGTGGTCCGTGACGGAACGTGTGGCCATGTCTCTCTGCCAGACGGCGAGCAATTTTCCAAACTCAGGAATGGCGATCTGCAGCACAACCGCCAACAGGGCGGTGGTCACCATCAACTCAATCAGACTGACGCCTGATGAAGGACTTGTTGTCGCCAAACTTGAGTTTTTCATCCCTGGGTCCCGAATGTGATGTGTTCGGACCCATTATTTCCGGTTGCGCACGCCAAACAAGGTTGTGCTGCATGGCAGTCCGAGGATTCATCCCCAGGACGAAGGACGATATCAACAGGCGCGCGAGCGAACCTCGGCTGATGCAGATCTAACGCCGGACCTCATCCACCAATGCCCGGAACTCATCGATGTCTTCAAAGCTGCGGTAGACGCTGGCGAACCGGATATAGGCCACTTTGTCGAGCTTCTTGAGTTCGCGCATGACCATTTCACCCAGGCGGGCGGCGGGAATCTCCCTGACGCCCAGGTTCAGCAACTTTTCTTCGATGCGCTCGATGGCGGCGTCCACCTGCTCGGTGCTCACAGGGCGTTTGCGCAGCGCCAGCGCAAACGAGGCACGCAATTTGGCCGGCACATAGTCAACGCGTCGACCATCTTTTTTCACCACGGCCGGGAAGCTCACTTCCGGCCGTTCGTAGGTGGTGAAGCGCTTTTCGCAGTGACCGCACTGGCGCCGGCGGCGGATGAAATCCGCGTCTTCGGACACTCGGGTCTCGACGACCTGGGTTTCCAGATGACCGCAGAAGGGGCATTTCATCGCGCGACGTCGCCAGCCGCCATCACTTGTAGACCGGGAAGCGGGCGGTCAGCGCGTTCACCTTGGCGCGCACGGTCTCGATGTTCGCCGGATCGCGCGGATTGTCCAGCACGTCGGCAATCAGGTTGGCGGTCAGGCGGGCTTCTTCGTCCTTGAAGCCACGGGTGGTCATGGCGGGGGTGCCGATGCGCACACCGCTGGTGACCATGGGTTTTTCCGGATCGTTCGGGATGGCGTTTTTGTTGATTGTCATGTGGGCGTTGCCCAGCACGGCTTCGGCTTCCTTGCCGGTGATGCCTTTGGCGCGCAGATCAACCAGCATGACGTGGCTCTCGGTGCGGCCGCTGACGATGCGCAGACCGCGCGAAACCAGGGTTTCGGCAACGATGCGTGCATTGGTCAGCACCTGTTGTTGATAGGCCTTGAAGTCAGGCTGCAGCGCTTCCTTGAAGGCGACGGCCTTGGCCGCGATCACATGCATCAGCGGGCCGCCTTGCAGGCCGGGGAAGATGGCGCTGTTGATGGCTTTCTCGTGTTCGGCTTTCATCAGGATGATGCCGCCGCGCGGGCCGCGCAGGCTCTTGTGGGTGGTGGATGTCACCACGTCGGCGAATGGCACCGGGTTGGGGTACACGCCTGCAGCAATCAGGCCGGCGTAGTGGGCCATGTCGACCATGAAAATGGCGCCCACGTCTTTCGCCACCTTGGCAAAGCGCTCGAAGTCGATGCGCAGGCTGTAGGCCGATGCACCAGCGATGATGAGCTTGGGCTTGGTTTCGTGTGCCTTGCGCTCCATGGCTTCGTAGTCGATCTCTTCTTTGTCGTTGAGACCGTAGGAGACCACGTTGAACCACTTGCCGCTCATATTGAGCGCCATGCCGTGGGTGAGGTGGCCACCTTCGGCCAGGCTCATGCCCATGATGGTATCGCCGGGCTTCAGGAAAGCCAGAAAGACGGCCTCGTTCGCGGATGCGCCGCAATGCGGCTGCACGTTGGCCGCGTCGGCGCCAAAGATCTGTTTGACACGGTCGATCGCCAGTTGCTCGGCCACGTCCACGTATTCGCAACCACCGTAGTAGCGCTTGCCCGGGTAGCCTTCGGCGTACTTGTTGGTGAGCTGCGTGCCCTGGGCAGCCATCACGGCCGGCGAGGCGTAGTTTTCACTCGCGATCAGCTCGATGTGGTGTTCCTGGCGCGCGTTTTCCAGCTGGATGGCCTTGAACAGCTCAGGGTCGGTTTGCTCGATGAGGATGTTGCGGTCGTACATGGTGGCAGTCTTGGGTAACGTGGATCCCCATGGTCCGGTGTTTCCGGATGTGGGGGCTGCCCAGGCGAACGGCTGAACGCCCTTTGCCGGGCGGTACGCTTCCCAGTGGTTATCCCGGCCGCCGCGATGTCGCAGGGCAGGGGGGCCACGTCAGCACGTTGACTCCAAGAGCTTGGAGAGTGCCTATCGCCAGTTGCGTACGGCGCTAGTTTATCCGAGAGATGCCCAGCCTTGTACGCCGACCCAGCGGCAGGTATCGCTGGCGACTAGGTGATCAGGAGCTGGACAGATCGTTCGCGGCAGCGGGATCCGATGGAAGAACAATGGCCCCTTCCACCGGCACCGACTCCAGAAAACCGGTCTGCGTGGGCAGAGTGAGCTCGGGCTCGACCGGTGCCGGCGCCGGGATGGCGGAAAAGACCGGGAATGAGGTGGGCATGGGTTTCCCCAGCGCCACGCTCCGGATGCGCAGGTGTTCGGCCATCACCTTGTTGATGTAGCTGCTGCCGTCGGTGGTCACAGCCCCCACATACAAACGCAGGCCCCCTTCGATGGAACCGGCCTGCTTGATGCAGTCCTGCAAGACCTTGACGCCCACCCGCAGATTGGAAAGGGGGTCAAACGCCGCCATCTGACCGCCGAAGTCCTCGTATTTGTCCGAGTGCACCCGGGTCAGCACCTGCATCAGACCCTGAGCACCCACGGGGCTCTGGGCGTAGGGGTTGAAGCGTGATTCGATGGCCATGACGGCCAGGATGAGCGTCGGGTCCAGGCGAACCTTTTCACCCACCGTGAAGGCCTCAGCCACCAAGGCACTCAAGGGCTCAGGGGCCACCCGGTACTTCCGGCTGAGCCAGTGAGCCACATTGGCCTGCTGTCTCGGCAGCTGGTCAGGGGTGACCGCCGCAACGCGCTCGACCGTTTCCGGCTCAAGGGTTGGTTGCTCAATGACCATGCCTGTGTCTTGGCGCTGAAGCAGCCAGTCCAGGGCCTTTTGTTCCACGCTGTCACGCAGATCGCCGCGAGCGGCCAAAGCAATGATGCCGACGGCCAGTGCGCAGCCGAGCAGCGCCATGCCGTTGTGAGTGAACTCAACAAAACCGCGGTAGATGTCGGAAAGTGCGGTGCGGAGGGTGGCCGAGGCAACTGAGTTGCTCTTGGAGAGGCCGAAGGCTTGCGTTGTCATGTGTTCGCTCCTTGCAGGGCTGTGCCGACCGTGTGAGGTGGAGCAGCTGGATGGGGCGCCATCGATGGCAAGCCCTTGGGGCTTGCGGTCGCTTGTATCGGTGTCAATGGCGGTGCGGGTTTACCCTGAACGGGTAAGCGGAGCGAATGGTAGGTGCAGGCAAATACCAAGTCAATGTTTTAAACGTCGTTTAAAACAATTATTTGTTATATGAATGATTTTGTAGTGCACTTGGTCACAGTTTGCTAGCGCCAGCCTCAATCTGGCTGAGGTCTTGCCGATGGTCGGGAATAAAGTACCGTTGATCGGCTGTACGTCTGTGTGCTCGGGAGTGCCGGTCCTCACGGAGGCGACTTTCCCGGTGGGAGGAGAAACCCCATGTAACGACGTGGGTGAATGCTTGATGTGCGAGTGATTCGAGCGTAATCTGTGGCTGTCGGTCATCACGACCGGCATACAGCCAGCAAAGCGGTGCAGCCGCCCACTGGCCCCAACGGGAGCAATCTGTTGCTTCCAGGCTGGAGAGACATCCAACTCCCTCCGCCAAAACCGACGGCAAGTGCAATTTGCCCGCCGTCAACCCCGGTGGGCTTTGCCCGCCGGGGTTTCTTTTTTGGGGGCATACGGACAGAAAGGGCGTACCCAGCCACACCGGTGACAATAGGGTGGTTTGTCCATGACACCGGCATGGTGCTGGCATGTCCTCTTTCTTCGAACCACCTGTATGTCGCTGTTCTCCCTGCGCAAGAACCCTTTCCAGTCCAACACCCCCGAGCCCGCTGTGAACACGCCTGCCCCCTCCAAAAATTCTTCCGCTGCTCAGCCACATCCCCTTGATGCGGTGACCGGAGGGGCTTTTTCTGCACCCACATCGGGTGAGCGGGCTGCCCGTATCCGAGAGTGGTTGGCCACCGAGCCAGGGCTGGAGCAGATGAACGAGGTGTTCAAAGAACTGTCCCAGCGCGACCGCGGCGCGGCCAAGCCCCTGAAAGAGAAGCTGGATGAACACAAGCGGCAGAAGGCGCAAGAGCACATCGCGGTGGAATGGGCCCAGAAGGCCGAGAGCCTGATTGCTCAGCCCCGACTGAATCTCGCCGATGCCATGGCCTGGCAGCGAGATGCCGCCAGAGCGGGCGCGCCTTTGTCGCGTGAGCCCCTGGCCGGGCTGAAGGCATCGCTCGCCGAGCGGGTCAAAGCGATTGAGGACCTGCAACACCGGGTGCAAGTGGAGCGTGAGTCTGCGGTGTTGATGGCTCAGCGCATTGAGGTCCTTTCCACCAAGCCGTGGCGTGAAGCCCAGGCGAGCGCGACCGCCTTGCAAGCGGATGTCGTGGAGTGGCAGCGCCAGGCCAGCGGCTTGGCAGACGATGCCCAGTGGCCCAGCGTGGAGACCAAGTTCCCGCCGATGCTCGATGCCTCGCGCAGCCAGCTGCAACTGGTGTGGGACGCTTTTGAAGCCGCCCTGGCCCAGGCCGTGGCGGCTGACGCCGACGCCAAGGCCCCACTGCCCGCCGTGCCCGTGTGGGCCGATGAGCTGCGCCTGGCGCGCGGTGAGGCGGCTGCGGTGCCGGCCGAAAAGGCCGCACACGATGCGCAGGCCGCGCAGGAGCGGCGCGCCAAGGTGTTGTCCGAACTCGACCGCGCCCTGGGCGTGCTGGAGCGCGAACTGGCCGAAGGCCACGGCAAGGCCACGCCCAAGGCCGCGGCCGATGTGCGCGCGGTGCTCAAGTCGCACAGCCGCCTGATCGGTCCCGAACTCGAAGCCCGCGCCCATGCCGCGCTCACGCAGGCCGGCGATCTGGAAGACTGGCAGCGCTGGCGTGCCGACCAGCTGCGCGAAGAGCTGGTCAAGAAAGCCGAAGCCCTGCTGCAGGCGCCTGAAGGCCAGCGCATCGGTGGACGCAAGATGCAGGAGACCCTGCGCAGCCTGCGCGACCAGTGGAAATCCACCGACCAGGGCGGTCAGGCCAACCACGCGTTGTGGAAGCGGTTTGATGAAGCCTGCACCGAAGCCCACAAAGTGGTCGAAGCCTGGCTGACCCAGGTGCGCCAGCAGGCCGATGCGCACAAGGCGCAGCGCCTGGCCATCATCGAAGAACTCAAGGCTTGGACGTCCGCCCACGCCGGCAACACCGACTGGAAAGCCCAGGTGCGCGAGTTGCATGCCTTCTCCGAGCGCTGGCGCGAGGCCGGCCACCTGAGCGAAAAGGCGTTTGCCGAAATGCAGCCGCTCTGGAAAGACGCCATGCACGCGGCGCATGCCGGACTGGATGCTGCGCAGGCGCAGAGCATCGCGCGCCGCCGTGCGCTGATCGAAGAAGCCACCGCCCTGGGCGCTGCGCCGCAGCTGCGCATCGACGCTGTCAAAGCCCTGCAGCAGCGCTGGCAGGCCGAAGCCCACGCTGTGCCGCTGGAGCGCAAACAGGAACAGAAACTGTGGGAAGCCTTCCGTCAGCCGATCGACGATGCCTTTGCCCGCAAGAGCAGCGAACGCGAGAAGGCCGCGACTTCGTTGAACGCGCATGACCAGCGGGTTCTGGAGGCTTCGCAAGCGGTGGATGCCGCCATTGCCAGCGGCGACGCTCAGCAGATCCGTGCAGCGATGGCTGCGCTGGAGGCCGCATTGCGGGGTCAGGCGCTGGCTGCGGCTGCTGCACCGGCCTCCGAAGCGGCAACCCGGACCGTTGCAGGCGTTGTGTCCGTTGCTGCAGGGCCCGCTGCGGTTTCCGCAGACGAGTCGCCTGTGGCTGATGCAGGTGAGTCGGCATCTGCGGACGAACATGTCGAGGCTGCCGCCGTCGAAGCTCTGGTGCCAGCCAAACCCGCCGCGCCACCGAAGAAGATCGTGGCCGTGCGCGGCGACGACCGCCCGGGCATGAAGAAAACCGAGCCCGCTGGTCGGGATGACCGTCGGGGGCCTCCCGGCCGAGACAGCCGTGATGGTGGCCGGGGTGGTTTTGGCGCGCGTGGTGAGGGCCGTGATGGCCGTGGAAGTGACCGCTTCGAGCGTGAGCCCCGTGGCCCGGCCTTGCCTCGCTTGGGCGATGCCGCCTTCCGCGCTCAACGCAATGCCATTGAGCACGCCGAAGCCGCATTGCGCAAACTCGCCGCCCAGGCTCACGGCGAGGTGCTGACCCAGTTGATGACGGCCTGGGAACAACGCGATGCAGCCCAATTGCCTGCCGCACAGGCGCTGGGTTCGCGAGTGAACGCCGGTACCCGCAGTGCCTGGACGCAGAGTGTGTCGGCCGCAGCAGCCCCCGCGGTGCCGGCCGATGCCCTGTTGCGCCTGGAGATGGCAGCCGAGGTGCCCACGCCGGTCGAGCAGCTGGATGCACGCCGCATGCTGCAGCTGCAGCTGCTGACACGTCGTCACGACGCTCCGCCGGCCGAGACCTGGGCGCAAGACGTGGGTCGCGTGCTGGCAGGGCCGTTCGAGGCCGCTGCCGCACGCCGCCTTCAGAACACGCTCAAGGTGCTGTTGAAGAAGTAACTCTTCTGCTGTGCTGCTCGCGATCCTCTTTCAAGGGGCAGCGCGAGTGGCCCGGCAGAACCGGTTCGATCCTACCGGGCCGCTCTGAAGAACCCGTCGTAGAGAGGCAGCAGGGCGGGAAAGTCCTGCGCAAATCGCTCACGGCTGACGAAGTAGGCTTCGCAGGTCACGGCAAAAAACTCTGCTGGATGGGTGGCCGCATAGTCATCCAGCCAAGGTGCCTCGCCGCCGAATCGTTCGGCCATGGCCACAGCCTCGCGAAACTGTGAGTACGACGCTTGCATGACGCTGCGCCAGTGTTCTCGGGCTGCGGCAGCACTGGCTCTGCCCAAGAAGCGCTCTGGCAGAGGCGGAGCGCCGTCCGGGCTGTCGCCGCGCTGGATGCCATGCATGTCGAGTTTGTGGACGAACTCATGGATCACGACATTCTTGCCTTGGGATGCGAGCTCGGCGGCTCGGGCCACTTCTTGCCAGCTCAGCATGACGGGGCCGCGGTCCATGGCTTCGCCCGCCAGCACTTCGCTGTAACGGTGCACCACGCCCACCCCGTCGGTGACTTCGCGCTGTGCCACGGCGGCGCCGGGTTGCACGACGATGCCGACGAAATCGCTGTACCAGTCGAGGACCTGCAGCGGGTCTCGCACCGACTCCCCGGAGGGCAAGCCAATCTGCAGCAGTGGCAGGCAGGCTTGGGCGGCGATGTTCAAGGCCATGGCATCGGTGATCTTCAGTCCGTGCGCGCCATGAAACTCCTTTTCTTGCAGAAAGTGACCGCACAGGGTGCGCAGCCTTTCCTGCTCCGTTGACGAGAGTGCCGTCAGAAAGGGCAGGGCCTCGACGGTTTGGCGCCAGAGCAGGTCATCGATCGGTGGCGTGGGACGGATGCCCCGGGGCAGCCAGGACTGCAGTGAGCGAAGCAGGGTGTGGACCATCTTTCGCACATGGAGGCGCTCAGGCCGTCTTCAATGGCAGGCGCTGCAGGCCCGATGCGGTGAGCCGGAGCACTTCGCCACGTGGGGGTAGAGCTGCAGCGTCCCAGTCGCTGAGCACCACGCGTTGCAGGCCGTTGCCCAGATCATGGCTGGCGGGGCGGTGGGTGTGGCCGTGGATCAGTGTTGGCGCTCCAGCGCGCTGCAGCCACTGGCGCGCGGCCTCGGCGTCCACGTCGGCCCACAACGGGGGGTCGTGGGCGTTGCTGCGTTTGCGCGCCTCGCTTTGCTGGCGCAATCCACGCGCCACCGCTTCTCGTTGTGCCAGCGGCTGCGCGAGAAAAGCGGATTGCCACTCGGGGGTGCGCACCTGCGCTCTAAATCGCATGTAGTCGGTGTCATCCAGACACAAGGCATCTCCGTGGCTGAGCAGCCAACGCTGACCCTGAAAGTCCAGCACCGTGGGGTCGGGAAGCGCTTGCATGCCGCATGAGCTCAGTCCCGCCTGCCCTAGCAGGAAATCGCGGTTGCCGGCCATGAAATACACCGGGGTGTGCTGGCTGTGGGCTTGAAGCAGGGCAGCGCAATGGCGCCAGAATGCCGGGTCAGCCCTGTCGGCAGGCGCATCCAGCGCATCGTCGCCCACCCAGACTTCAAACAGGTCGCCCAGAATGAACAGGGCGTCTGCGCGCTCCACGGGAGACCGTTGTAGAAACCGCCGCCAGCAGGCGAAGGTGGTGGGGTCGGACGCCTGCAGGTGCAGGTCGGAAATGAAATCGACCGCCTGCCACTGCGCGGGCGCGCGCAGTTCGGCGAAGCGGTCGGTGAGCGGATTGGTCATGGAAAAGGGGGCCGAAGCCCCCGTGATGCTCAGAGCGCGACGGCCTTTTCGATGATCACGTCGTCCTTGGGCACGTCGTCGTGGAAGCCTTTGCGGCCCGTGGCCACGCCTTCGATCTTCTTCACGATGTCCGAACCCGAGATCACCTTGCCGAACACGGCATAGCCCCAGCCCTGCGCGCTGGGCGCGGTGTGGTTCAGGAAGCCGTTGTTGGCCACGTTGATGAAGAACTGGGCACTGGCGGAATGCGGGTCGTTCGTGCGGGCCATGGCGACGGTGTAGAGGTCGTTGCGCAGACCGTTGTTGGCTTCGTTGTTGATGGGGGCGTCCGACGGCTTCTGGTTCATGCCGGGTTCAAACCCGCCGCCTTGCACCATGAACCCCGGGATGACCCGGTGGAACACCGTGTTGTTGTAGTGACCCTTGTTCACGTACGACAGAAAGTTGGCGGTGGACAGCGGCGCTTTGTCGGCGTCGAGTTCGAGTGTGATGACGCCAAAGTTGGCGATGTGCAGTTCGACTTGGGGGTTGGCCATGTTCATTTCTCCAGAGTGGCTTTGAGGATGGTGACTTGTGTTTTGGGGACGTCGGTGGGAAAGGGTCCGCCTGAACCGGTGGGCACTTCCTTGATCTTGTTGACCACGTCCATGCCGCTCACCACCTTGGCGAACACCGTGTAGCCGAACAGCTGGCTTGCGCCCAGCAGGTTGGCCCGTGGCGTGTTTTCGTACACGCGCCCGCCGTATTCAAAGCGGGGTACCGGGTCGCCAGGGGGAATCGGTGTTGGGTCCAGGAAGGCGTTGTCCTTCACGTTGATGAAGAACTGCGAGGAGGCCGAGTTCGGGTCGTTGGTGCGTGCCATGGCCACGGTGCCGATCACGTTGCGAGGGCCTCCGCGTTCGATGGCGGCCTGTCCTTCGTGGACCACGGGAACGCGGGTGGGCTTCTGTCTGTAGCTGCCGTCGAATCCGCCGCCCTGGACCATGAAGTTGCTGATCACGCGGTGAAAGACCGTGCCATCGTAGTGTTTGTCGCGCACGTACTGCAGAAAGTTGTCGACGGTTTTGGGCGCCTTGTCAGGGTACAGCTCCATCACGATGTCGCCCATGGAGGTGGTCAGGCGCACTTTCGGATAGGTCGCTGGAGCAGGCGCTGAAACCGGGTTTTGTGCGTGGGCCGACAAAGACAGCAATGCGGCCACCACCGCCGATCCGACCAGGAGATGGCGGCGCGTGCCCGAGGTTGCCTTGCGGAAACGAGACATCAAGGAGTTCCTTCATAGAAAATTTTCCACTGGTCGCTTTCGCGTGCCCAGTATTGCCGACGGGTCACGCCTCGGCTCTGGCCTTGCGCCACCTCGCCGAACGTCACCACCATGGTGTCCTCACTGTCTTGCCAACGCAGCATGGACACGTCCTTGAGCTGCAGTTCGCGTGGCCCTTTGGCTCCACGCACCTCAGATTCCATGCGGCTCCACCATTCGGTGGGTTCTTTGCCAGGGTTCTGGAAGCGGCTTGAGTAAAAGTCCTTGAGTCGGTCGACTTGCCCGTCGCTTTTCGCCGTGCGCCACGATTCAAGAGAAGCTTCGAAGAGCTTCCTGTCGGCATCCAGCGCGTCAGGTTGCACCCACCGCAGTTCAGGGGCGATCACCACCGGGGTGGTTCGGATCTGAATGGTCGAAAGCAGTTTTTCCAGATCCGGATTCGACAACACCACGCAGCCATCCGACGCTTGTGGCGCGCGCACAAACTGCTCTTTGGGGGTCCCGTGCAACCAGATGCCGCTCCCCGTCTTGCCGCGCTGCATGTCGAGCGGATTGGGGTAGTTGATCGGCAGCGCACCCACCCCGTACAGGTCGGGCAGGTTGTCTGGGTTGAGGTTGCTGGTGATGTAGTACACGCCGAGCGGCGTGCGCTTGTCGCCTTCCACCACCTTCTCGATGCCCGACAGACCCACTGAAATGTAGAAGTCTCCCAGCAGTTTCAACCGAGGCGGGGGCGCAATCCTGCCTCCAGAGGCCGACGGCGTCTGGTTTTCAAACAGGTACAACCTGGATCGCGACGCGTCCACCGCAATGGCATGACGGCTCTGCGAAGACAGGGCAAGGAACTGGGTTGGCACGCTGCCCTCGGGTGGGCGCTCGGTGAGCGCGCTCAGCCGGCGGCGAGACTCCTCGCGAAGCACAGCCAGCTGTTGGGCCGCTGCCTGGGCTTTGGTGTCTGGCACATCGCCCAGTTGGCGAACTGGACGCATCTGCAGGCTCAACAGGTCGCCGTGAACCAGATGGGCGAGATGAAAGTTGGGGTGGTCACGCACCAGCTTGTCGGTCTTGACCAGCGCCTCCCGGTGCTTCCCTTGGCTGATCAGCCGATACACATCGATCAGCCGTGCTTCAGCCTGCCCCAGAAGTGGTGCAACTCTTGCGAGCCCTTCATTCGACAGGCTTTGGGTCTGAAGGCCTGAAGGCACAGGCGCTTGGCCGATCGACGGTGTCGCGCCTTGCACCTTGGCCAGCGTGCTGTCCAGCAAAGTGGGGGATGTGGTGGCAGAAGAGGACAGCGTGTCTGCGCTGAACTCCAGCGAGTCCAGGGCTGGGCTTGGGGACACATCGCGTGCCACGAAAGCCGAGAACAAGAGCCAAGCAGCCACCGTTGCGCCCAAGGCCACGGATCCCATGAACCACCGCGGGACACCGCTGGGGCCGTTGGTCAGGTAGGCGGTCGGGATGCTGGCGTACCCTCGCTGAAAAAACCGCCGACCGGCCATCAGGAGCCTGTGGATTCGCGCACGATCAGCCAGCGATTGCCACTCTTGACCATGTCCAATGTCTTGCGGCTGGTCACGCTGAGCGAATCGGATGTGTAGTCCTGTTTGAAGCGGGCAGAGGCGCGGTCTCCCGTGACCGACACAGTGACATCGCTCACGTCCACGTCGATGCGGTTGCGGGGCATGATGCGCGCCTTTCGGTCGGCTTCCCAGGCGCTGCGTGACTGACCACCAGGTGGTGTGAAGTTGCTGGCGTATGCGCCCAGATAACCGGTCATGTTCTTGCTGGCCCAGGCTTTGGCCCAGGCCTGAACAGCCGCTTCGACATCGGCCTGCTGGGCATTGCCACCTGCGGGTGCGGGTGTTGCAGCGGCTGGCGGCGTTGCAGCGGCTGGCGCTGCAACTGGCGCCTTGGTGGCAACGGTCGCCGGTGCCGTCACAGAGGTGGTGGGCTTGACCCCTTTGGGATCGACGGCAAAAAGGTTGCGGATCAAACTCAGCTTGGGAGCGACCGCAGGGTTTCCTGCGTCGAGCTGCAGTGCCTTGCTGTAGGCCTGGCTGGCCAGCTTGGCGTACACATCGCCCAGGTTCTCGTGGGCGGTGGCGTAGCTGGGATTGGTCCGGATGGCCATTTCCAGCGCTGCTCGTGCCTTGTCGAACTGACTCTGGCCCGCGTAGAGCACGGCCAAGTTGTTGTAAGGTTCGGGCAGCTCAGGGAAGTCTTCCGTCAGCTTGGAGAAGGTGGCGATGGCCTCGGTGGGCTTGCCTCCCTCGGTCTGGATCACACCCTTGATGAAGCGCATCTGCGGATCACGCGGTTTGCCCGCAAGGTACTGATCCACCTTGCTGAGCGCTTCGGTCAGTTGGCCGGCACGCATCAGGCGGTTGACCTCGGCATAGTCGTCCGCTTGCGCCATGACGACGGGCGAGGCCAAGGCGGCGGACACCGCCACCGACAGTGCCATCAGGCGAAGTGGAGCCGTGACCCGAAAGTGTGCAAGGCCACGGACGGACGGGGTCAGGGCAGAGGGTGTTTTCATGGGGTGGATCATGTGACCTCAGATGGCGAAACCAGCAAACCGAAGGCCCGAGAGGGTCTGTCGACAAGACTATAGCGCTCCAGCTGAAGCGGTTGAATTGCAACAGGCTGGCTATACTGACGCATTGTATCTGAGGGTACTTGCCCAATAGGTGGTCGCTGGCGCCACGGCGGGCCTCGTCTGAACACCCACTCCCCCTTGTTCTTCTGCTCCAGATTTCCTCGTTTGGGCGGTTTTTGAGCGCTCTGCTGGCTTCATTCGGTTGTGGTCGGTTCAACGTGTTTCTGGTGACGTTTTCTTCATGACTTTGCGTATTTTCAACACCCTGTCGCGCAGCATCGAGCCATTTGCGCCCTTGGAGCCCGGTCACGTCCGCATGTATGTGTGTGGCATGACCATCTACGACCTGTGCCACATCGGACACGCCCGGATGATGATGGCGTTTGACGTGGTGCAGCGCTGGCTCAGGGTCAGCGGTTACCGCGTGACCTATGTGCGCAACATCACCGACATCGACGACAAGATCATCAAGCGGGCGGTGGAGCGGGGCATCACGCTGCGCGCGCTGACCGACGAGATGACCCTCGCAATGCACGAAGACATCGCCCAGCTCGGAATCGAACCCCCCAGCCTCGAACCGAGGGCCACCGAATACGTGCCACAGATGCTCGCGTTGATCGAGCGGTTGAAAGCAAAGGGGCTGGCCTATCAGGCAGAGAACGGCGATGTGAATTACGCCGTTCGCAGGTTCGAGGGCTACGGCAAGTTGTCCGGCAAGTCCCTCGATGACCTGCGGGCGGGCGAACGCGTGGCGGTCGCCGGCGACAAGAGCGACCCTTTGGACTTTGTCTTGTGGAAGTCCTCCAAGCCGGATGAACCGGAAGAGGCGCGCTGGGCGAGTGCGTTCGGACCGGGTAGGCCGGGGTGGCACATCGAGTGCTCTGCCATGTGCAGCGCGACGCTCGGCGAGACGTTTGACATCCACGGCGGCGGTGCCGATCTCCAGTTTCCGCACCACGAGAACGAGATCGCTCAGTCGGAAGGCGCGACCGGTCAGCCGCTGGCCCGCTTCTGGATGCACAACGGCTTTGTAAGGGTGGACAACGAGAAGATGTCCAAGAGCCTGGGCAACTTTTTCACCATCCGCGAGGTGTTGGAAAAATACGATGCCGAGACGGTGCGGTTCTTCATTCTTCGTGCCCATTACCGCAGTGCGCTGAACTACAGCGATGTGCACCTTGACGACGCCCGGGGAGCGCTCAAGCGCCTTTACACCGCGCTGACTCAAGCCCCGACCGGCCCGCTTGCGCAGATCGATTGGGACCAGCCATTTGCCGCTCGTTTTCGCGCCGCCATGGACGAGGACTTTGGCACACCCGAGGCGGTGGCCGTGCTGTTCGATCTGGCGACCGAGGTCAACCGCAGCAAGGACGCACAGCTCGCTGGTCTGCTCAAGGCGCTGGGCGGTGTGCTGGGCCTGTTGCAGCAGGATCCGCAGGCTTACCTGAAATCGGGAGGTGCTTCCGAAGGGCTGGACGAAACCCGAATCCAGTCGCTTATGGTCGAACGTGCTGCGGCCAAGGCCACGAAGAATTTTGCAGAAGCCGACCGGATTCGCCAGGAGCTCCTGGTCCAGGGTGTGGTACTCAAAGATGGTCCTACGGGCACCACCTGGGAGCGCAGTTGATGGCTTCTTCCGTTTTGCCCGACGTCGGTCCGGAGGCGCCAGAGTACTGGCAAGAGGCCTGCCGCCACCTCATGAAGCGCGACCGGGTGATGAAAAAGCTCATCCCTTCACACGCCGGTGTGAGCCTGCAGTCGCGCGGTGATGCCTTCGTCACGCTCGCGCGGAGCATCGTCGGCCAGCAGATTTCGGTGAAAGCGGCGCAATCGGTCTGGGACCGCTTTGCCCTGTTGCCGAAAAAAATGGTGCCAGCCCAGGTGCTCAAGCTCAAGGTGGATGACATGCGCGCAGCCGGCCTCTCGGCGCGCAAGGTTGAGTACCTTGTGGATCTTGCGCTGCACTTCGCCAACGACCAGGTGCACGTGAGTGCATGGGCCGAAATGGACGATGAGGCCATCATCGCCGAGCTGGTCGCCATTCGGGGCATTGGTCGCTGGACGGCCGAGATGTTCCTGATCTTTCACCTGATGCGGCCCAATGTGCTGCCGCTGGACGACATCGGTCTGCAGAACGGCATCAGTCGTGCTTACTTTTCGGGTGAGCCCGTGAGCCGCAGCGAGATTCGCGAAGTGGCCGCTTCCTGGGCGCCTTTCTGCAGCGTCGCCACTTGGTATATTTGGCGCTCGCTGGACCCGCTGCCGGTCAGCTACTGAAACGTCACAGGACGTCGTTCGAACAAGACCAAAGGAGTCACACCTTGGCTAAAAGAAATTTTCTCGACTTCGAGCAACCCATTGCCGAACTCGAAAGCAAGATCGAAGAACTGCGTTATGTGCAAACCGAATCTGCGGTGGACATTTCGGCAGAAATTGAACAGCTGTCGGGCAAGAGCCTGCAGCTCACCAAAGACATCTACAGCAATCTCACGCCGTGGCAGATCACCAAGATCGCCCGGCACCAGGACAGGCCCTACACGCTGGACTATGTGCGCGAGATCTTCACGCACTTCCAGGAGCTGCATGGTGACAGGCACTTCTCCGATGACCTGAGCATCGTGGGTGGCCTGGCCCGGTTCAATGGCCAGCCCTGCATGGTGCTGGGGCACCAGAAAGGCCGAGACACCAAGGAGCGGGGTCTGCGCAACTTCGGCATGACCAAGCCTGAGGGCTACCGCAAGGCGCTGCGCCTGATGAAGCTGGCCGAAAAATTCAAGCTGCCCGTGTTCACCTTCGTGGACACGCCGGGCGCTTATCCCGGCATTGACGCCGAAGAGCGCGGCCAGTCCGAAGCCATCGGCCGCAACATCTTCGAGATGGCGCAGCTGGAAGTGCCCATCATCTCCACCATCATCGGTGAGGGCGGTTCGGGTGGAGCGCTGGCCATTTCGGTGGCCGATCAGGTGCTGATGCTGCAGTACTCGGTGTACTCGGTGATCAGCCCCGAGGGTTGCGCCTCCATTCTCTGGAAAACCAGCGACCGCGCCAGCGACGCCGCCGACGCGCTGGGCATCACCGCGCACCGCCTCAAGGCGCTGGGACTGGTGGACAAGATCGTGAACGAGCCGGTGGGCGGCGCTCACCGCGACCACGGTCAGATGGCGGCTTTTCTCAAACGCGCGCTGGGCGACGCCTGGCGCCAGCTGGCCGATCTCAAGGTCAAGGAACTGGTGGACCGCCGCTACGCGCGACTCAACAGCTACGGCCGCTACACCGACACCAAGGCCGACAGCAAGCCTGAAAAGCGCTGACGTGACCTCCGGCGGGCCGGTGCCCAATCCCTGCGGGCCGGCGTTGGCCCGATGGAGCGTCCGCTGGCAGCCCCTTTTTTCCGGCCCCATCGCAGTGGCCTACAGCGCGGGGCCCGACTCCACGGCTTTGCTGCTTGCCGCGCACGAGCGATGGCCTGGCCAGGTGATCGCCCTGCATGTTCACCACGGCCTGCAGGTCGCCGCCGACGATTTCGAATCGCGGGGCCGTGTTGTCTGTGAAAGGCTGGGCATTCCTTTTTCATCGAACCGCGTGCAGGCGGTGCACGAAGCAGGTCAGAGCCCCGAAGACGCTGCGCGTCAGAAGCGCTACCGTGCATTGGCCAGCATGGCGCAGGAGGTGGGTGCCGCATGCGTGCTGCTGGGGCAACACGCCGACGACCAGGCCGAGACGCTGATGCTGGCGTTGAGCCGCGGAGCCGGCTTGCCGGGGCTGGCGGCGATGGCCGAACGGTTTGAGAGGCACTCAGTGATGTTTGGCCGTCCCTTGCTCGGACTGCCGTCACGGGTGCTGCGCGAGTGGTTGCAGACCCATGGTCATGTCTTTGTGGACGACCCGAGCAACACCGACCAGCGCTACACCCGCAACCGCATTCGCGCGCTTCTGCTGCCGGCCTGGGAGGCCTGTTTTCCTGGTTTTCGCCCCATGCTGGCCCGCAGCGCCCGACATGCCGCTCAGGCGCAGAGTCTGCTGGACGATCTGGCACGCATCGACATGGTGCAGACCGGTGCGCCGCCTGCCATCCAGGGGCTGCAGGCTCTGAGCCGCGAGCGCCAGGCCAACGTGCTGCGCCACTGGTTGCGCAGCAGCTTCGGGGCGGCCGCCAGCACCGTTCAACTGGACGAACTGCTCGACCAGGTCGCCGATTGCACCACCCGCGGCCATCGCATCCGGATCAAGGTGGCCAGCGGATTTGTGACCCGCGAGGGCGAGTGCCTGGTGTTTGTCTCGCCCGACAACACCCCGCCGATATAATTCCAAGGCTTTGCCGGGTGGATCTGATGGTCCTCCGGTGACGTCCGCAAGGCCTCGCGTTGCGGTCATTTCAATCACTCTTCCAACCTCGTCCAAACCGATGGCTTTGATCGTTCACAAGTACGGCGGTACCTCCATGGGGTCCACCGAGCGCATCCGCAACGTGGCCAAGCGCGTGGCCAAGTGGCACAGGGCCGGACACCAGATGGTGGTGGTGCCAAGTGCCATGAGCGGCGAAACCAACCGCCTGCTGGGTCTGGCCAAGGAGCTGGCCCCGAGCAAGACCGACAGCGCTTACGGACGCGAACTCGACATGCTGGCCGCCACCGGCGAGCAGGCTTCTTCGGCCCTGCTGGCGATCGCGCTGCAGGCCGAAGGCATGCAGTCGGTGAGCTACGCCGGCTGGCAGGTGCCGATCAAGACCAACAGCGCGTTCACCAAGGCACGCATCGAATCGATCGACGACGTGCGGGTGCGCGCCGACCTGGACGCCGGCAAGGTGGTGATCGTCACCGGCTTCCAGGGCGTGGACCCGGACGGCAACATCACCACGCTCGGCCGTGGAGGCAGTGACACCTCCGCCGTGGCGGTGGCCGCAGCGCTGAAGGCGGCCGAATGCCTGATCTACACCGACGTGGACGGCGTTTACACGACCGACCCGCGTGTGGTGCCCGAAGCGCGCCGCCTCTTGCGCGTGAGCTTTGAAGAGATGCTGGAAATGGCCAGCATGGGCAGCAAGGTGCTGCAGATCCGCTCGGTGGAATTCGCCGGCAAGTACAAAGTGCCCCTGCGCGTGCTCTCCAGCTTCACGCCCTGGGACATCGACCTGAATGAAGAAGCCGCCTCCGGCACCCTGATCACTTTTGAGGAAGACGAACAAATGGAACAAGCCGTCGTTTCCGGCATTGCCTTCAACCGCGACGAAGCCAAGATCTCTGTGCTGGGCGTGCCCGACAAGCCCGGCATCGCCTACCAGATCCTGGGCGCGGTGGCCAACGCCAACATCGAAGTCGATGTGATCATCCAGAACCTGAGCAAGGACGGCAAGACCGACTTCAGCTTCACGGTGCACCGCAACGATTTCCAGAAGGCCATGGACATGCTCAAGAGCACGGTTGTGCCCGAGCTGGGCGCGGCCGACGTGGTGGGTGATGCGCGCATCTGCAAGGTGAGCATCGTCGGCATCGGGATGCGCAGCCATGTGGGCGTGGCCAGCCGCATGTTCAAGTGCCTGAGCGACGAAGGCATCAACATCCAGATGATCTCCACCTCGGAAATCAAGACCTCGGTCGTGATCGACGAGAAGTACATGGAGCTGGCTGTGCGCGCGCTGCACCGCGAGTTCGATCTGGACCAGATGGCCGACAGCATCGCTGGTTGATTTCTTGCCTGCTTGGCGTGTCCGAAAGGACTTCAAGTTGAGGCATAATAAGAGGCTCTGGAGTGATGACCGAGTGGCCGAAGGTGCTCCCCTGCTAAGGGAGTATGGGGTGTAGAGCCTCATCGAGGGTTCGAATCCCTCTCGCTCCGCCAGTATGACAAGGCTCCCACGCAAGTGGGGGCCTTTTGTCTTTCTGGGCCCAGTGTTTTCGCGGGATTGCGGCCGGGTGCTCTTTCTCAGTGGTCGCTCTTGCGGCGGCAATTTCGGCCCATGCCGCAGAACATTCTCAAACGGTAGTTTTCGGCGGGGTGAATCAGAGTGGCTCTTCCGTGGGATCGCTGGGAGGCCGTGTGAGAGGGGCTACCTCCGCCATCTTCAGGCAGGGACCGTCAGGTTGCTCTGTCGCTGAAGCCGGCACGGAGGGCCACAAGCGGCGCAACCACATCGCAAGGACAACCCTGCTATATTTGGTCGACCGTCCAAATATTTCGAGGTGCCCATGAAGCGTCTGCAAGCCAACGATCTCGCTCCTGACCTTGTTGCCAGGGACTTTCTCGGTGTCCCTGTGGATCTGCCATCGTTGCGTGGGCGCAAAGTCATGCTGTCGTTCTATCGTTATGCGTCCTGCCCCCTGTGCAATCTGCGGATGCGCGATCTCATCCGCGGTTATGACGCTTGGGCAGCGCAGGGACTCAGCATGATTGCCGTGTTCCAGTCGCCAGCCTCTTCCATTTCCGAGCATGTGGGGCGCCAGGATGCTCCGTTTCCCATCGTTGCGGACCCGGCCATGGCGCTCTATCGCCTCTACCGCGTGGAACAGCGCTGGTCAGCGATGTTCACACCGTCCGTGCTCCTGAATGCGGCGCGTGCAATAGCGGCTGGCATGCTTCCGGGCCGCGTGGAGGGGCCTGCCCATCGCGTACCAGCGGATTTCTTGATTCGCGAAGACGGGGTGATCGATCTTGCCTATTACGGCAGCGACGTGGGTGATCATTTGCCCCTGGATCAGCTTGAGCGCTGGCTTCATGCAGCGCCTGGGCCACTGCAGGGCACCGCAGCATGAAAGGAGCACAAAGTCGGGAGCGCGTTGTTACAACGGCTTTGCGTCTGTTCCATGAACGGGGTTATGCCAGCACGTCTCTGTCCGATGTTGCCAAGGAGGCCGGCCTCCTCAAAGGCAACCTGGCCTACTACTTCAAGACAAAACCTGACCTGCTGGCGGCGGTGACCGAGGCGCGCCAGCGGGCGCTGGGGCTGGCCCTGTCAGGTGAGGGAGATGCGGGTACACATCTCTCGGACGCATTGAACGCCCCCCCGCTGGAGGTCATTGGGCGACTGCTGGACCATGTAGAGGCCTCGGCAGAGGAACTGGCCATGAGGGGCTGCCCGCTGGGCAGCCTGAGCACGGAACTCGGAAAGCGCAGCGAAGACGACCTGCATCCCCAGGCAGCGGTTCTGCTCACTGGCTTGCTTGAGTGGCTGCAGGTGCAGTTTGAGCGTTCATGCACCGCAGTCGATGCGGCACGCCACGCGGAGCACGTGATGACCTGTCTTCAAGGCGCAGCCGTGGTGGCTCAGGCGACCCGAGATCCCGGGGTCGTCATGAGGCAGGTGGATGGTGTGCGCCAGTGGTTGGCTCGCGATGTGTTCGTGAATGGGCGCGCCACAGGGGCTGCGGCAGTTGCCCGGCCAGCGTCGGCCGGAGCGCTTGCTGCCCGTTCAAAGAATGGGAAGTAGCCAAGGGCAGCTGCGAGGGGCGTTGCCATCGCGGGCAGGTGAATTTTGAGGCGTTGATCAGAGATCTTGCCAACATGGGGCATGTCAAGTCCATGGCGAACGCCGGGAGATGGCGCACCGATCTCCCCTCCCACGTCAACGTCGAGCAGAAATCGGGGAGGCTGCTCAGGCCGTGGGCCGCGGCCCCTGTTCTTGTTGCCCTGGTTCGCTGCTTGGCCCGCCCGGGCCCGCTCACGAACTGGTGAGCCGGAAGATGGCCACTGCGCCCACCAGCTGCTGCGCCTGGGTCTTCAGGCTCGACGCAGCGGCCGCGCTTTCTTCAACCAGAGCCGCGTTTTGCTGCGTGGCCTGGTCCATCTGGGTGACGGCGTTGCCCACCTGAGCCACACCATCGCTCTGCTCGGTGGACGCGGCACTGATTTCGCCCATGATGTCCGTGACCCTGCGGATGGAGCCCACGATTTCGGACATGCGCTGGCCGGCTTCGTCGACCTGAACAGTGCCCTGCTCAACGCGCTCCACACTGTCGCCGATCAGGCGCTTGATTTCTTTGGCCGCTTCGGCGCTGCGTTGCGCAAGGTTGCGCACTTCACCGGCCACGACTGCAAAGCCGCGGCCCTGCTCGCCAGCGCGAGCGGCTTCCACCGCAGCGTTGAGCGCCAGGATATTGGTCTGGAATGAAATGCCGTCGATCACGCCGATGATGTCGGCGATCTTCTTGCTGCTGTCGTTGATGCCCTTCATGGTCTGGACCACCTGGCCCACCACGTCGCCGCCCTTGGTTGCCAGTTCGCTGGCGCCCTGGGCCAGCTGGTTGGCCTGGCGGGCGTTGTCCGCGTTCTGCCGCACGGTGGAGCTCAGCTCTTCCATGGAGGCCGCCGTTTCCTGCAACGCCGAGGCTTGCTGTTCGGTGCGCTGGCTGAGGTCCTGGTTGCCCTGCGCAATCTGTGCGCTGGCCGTTGCCACACTCTCAGAGTTCTCGCGCACCACGCGAACCACTGCCGAGAGCTTGTCCTGCATCACGTGCATGGCCTGCAGCAGTTGTGCAATCTCGTCCTTGCCTTGGATGTCGACCTGCGCAGTGAGATCACCCTCGGCAACTTGGCGAGCCAGGTGCACGGCACGGTCAATCGGCCTGACGATGCTGCGGCTGAACAGCACACCGCCCAGCACGCCGACAACACCCACCACTGCCATCAGCGCAAGGCTGATGGTGGTGGCGCGTTCGGCGCTGGCTTCGGCTGCCTGAGCCAGAGCCGCGCTGTCGTCGGCGATTTTTTTCACCGCAGCGTCGAGCAGGCGAGCGGGTTCGCGGTCCATGCCACTGACCGCTTTATCGCCCACGGCGTGGTCGAAATCCGAGGTCTTGAATGTCTCGAAGGCGGCACGGTAGCTCTGGCCCATGGTGAGGTGGGCCGCCGCAAACTGCTTCACCAGGTCCTGCGCTTCACCCGCCGGGAGCCCCTCGATGAGCTGCTTCGATCCTTTCGCCATTTCGCCCTCGATCTTGTTGAAGGCCGTCCAGTACCGGTCCAGCTGGGCCGGATCTTTACCGCGCAACAGCGAGTTTTTCCACTCCTGCACCTGGGTTTTGAACTGAATCAGCAGGTGGCTCACCGCAGCGGCATTCTGGTGGCTTTGGTGCACCTCTGTCTCGAAGGTCTTGATGGACTGGTTGAGGCTGTTGATACCAAACAGCGCGGCCCCGATCACGAGGGCCATGGCCGCAGCGAAGGCCAGGGGGAGTTTGAGCGAGAGTTTCATGGAAGAGGGGAGCGGGCTGGGCCGGTTCGGCACCAGGAGCGCTGTACAAAAAGGGCAAGATGACTTCCGGGGATATCGGCTGCAACAACAGCCAACTGAAGCATCAAATTTTCCCGACCAACCACTCGTTCTGGTGCTCCCGGTCGGCGATCACCACGCACCGCCGGCCCGTGATGAAGGTGGCCGGACATGCAGAGCCTGTGGGGTTTGCCCAGCCCGGTCACATCCTGTATGAGCAGGATTTCAATGTTTCCTGTTTTTTGAGGTGGTGTCTCGTGTCTGCTGGCCCACCGCCACCCCTCGCAGGAATTCCACCAATCGGGGGTCTGCACCCACCTCACCAGCCAGCGTGCTGGCGCGTGCGATATCGCGTGACGCGCCTAGGGCGGCTTGCCATCGGGTGCCTTCCTGGGCCCATCGCCACCCGCGTTGTTTGGGGAGGAAGCCCTGCAGAGCTTCGGCGCTGTACCTCAACCGCTTGGCGAGAATGCGCGCACTGTGCTGGCTTTCGAGATGGTCGAGATCATGGGTCGCGGTTTTCAGCCGCCTGCGCAGATGATCCAGTCGGCGGCGAGCCCAGTCCTGCAGGGGCCGCTGCGGTATGTTCGCCAACGGTGGCCAAGCTGTCACGGTCGACAAGTCGGTCAGCCATTCGAGGGTGGACAACAGCGCCTGACCGACTTCTGGGGTTTGAAGTGCAAGGCGTACGGCTCCTCGATGCTGGTGTGCCGCTTGCTCCATGGCTTGCAACATCGATGCCCAGTGTGCCTGGCGGTCCGCCTCGCCCTCCGTGAAAAGATGCTGGAGCCCTGGCAGGGTCTCGGTCAGGGCGACATCGCAGTCGCGCAGTTCCCCCAGAGAACGCAGCAGTGACGCAAGGGGTTTCCAGGACGGCGCCGAATCAGATGGCAGCACTGTCTTGAACAGTCGGACGCCACTTTTGAAACGCCGCCATCCGACACGTGCCTGATGGACCACCTCGGGGTCGTCTGAGCGCTGCAACAACACCAGGTTGGCGGTGAAGTGCCCCAGCATCTCGGTCAGCAAGACGCCGGCGGCCCGCCGCAAGGGCGTGCTTTTCTTGAGGCTGGGTGGTTGCGCTGTCCACGGTGTGTCACGGGAACCCTGGTCCAGAGCGTGACCCTGATCGCATTGGGTCATGGGTGATGGAAACAGCGCCAGCGTCCGCGCGATTTGCATGGCGAGTTCGAACAGCACCACCGGCAGGCCAGCCAGCAACTCCAGTTCCAGTTCGCACACAGGGATGCGCTGGTCACCCGCTGTGAGGTGGCCGATCTTCAGTGTCACTTCGATGTGGGTGCCATCTCGCCGGCGGATCGTCCAACGGGTTCTCTCCGTGCTCGTCGCACAGCAGGGAGTCAGCGCTTGCAACGTCATTCCATCAACGTCGATGCGGGAGCTCGGGAATGACGGGGGGAGGGCGCTGCGCTCCGGGGCGACGGTGCTGAGCGGTGACGCCCATGCCTCACAGTGGCTCAGCGCGCCGGACCCCGGTTTCTCCACCTCGAGGATCTGCTGCCACAGCACTTGCCCTCCGAGATCATTCCGCAGGGTCCGCCAAGTGATGCGCTGTTGGTGCAGGCGTCGATCAGGCGTGTCGTGAAAGACCTCATCCACCTGCAAACGAGCGGGCCTGCGGCGCACCAGCGGCGGCGTTCGGGCCAGCTTCTGGACCCAACCTGCCGGATCCTCGGTGGGCAGTGCGAGCCGGAGTGCCGTGCGGATCGAGTGGTGGTTGGGATCGTTGTGTTTCATGGGAAGCGGTCCCGGAATCAAACCATCAAGAACCAGATGCACAAAATGCGTGGGTGACATCTTCTGGTGGGCGCACCGTGACCTCACAGTCTGTGGCCAGTCGACGTCGTTCGAGCGACAGCGACCCTCGCAGTTGCTCGGTCCGGTTTCAGCTGGACAGCACGGTCCTCATGCGCTTCAGATCTCGCCGGTATTTGCCCGCCAGTGCGACTTTTTGCTTCTCTGTCAGGATTTTCCCCGCCTGCTGAAAAAAGCCGCGTTCTTCCTCCTTCAAGTGGTGGCGAACCACCCGGCTGAGTTCGACCGTTTTTCTTTGCCATTCGGCCGAGGATTTGTCATTGATCGACATGTCTTCCAACATCTCCTCGATCTCGTGATGCTCCGACAAGGCATGTCGAGAGGGCGTCAAACCGTTGTCGTCCATCAGGATGGGGCAGTAAAGGTAGCGCTCCTCAGCGGCCGCGTGGGCCTCCAGTTCCATCTTGAGCTCCATGAAGGCCGCCTCCTTGGCTGCCGTGCCCGACTTGGAACGGACCAGTCGGGTGCAAAGCTGGCGCTGGATGTCGTGGCTTTCCCGGAGGGCTTCAAAAATCGTGGTCGGCATAGGGGTCTCCTGGTTCAAGGGCTGTACCGTCTTGCTTCCTGATGGACCTTGACGCGCTGCGGTGGTTTGGTGTGGCGGCGGCCGAGGTCCGGCCGATCGTACTTCGGATGTACCGGTCGCAGCGGACCGTCGGCAAGCTCCGCCAGGCCCTGAGCCGCCGCTTCTTTCTCTGGTGCCCGTTCACGGCGGGAGTGCAGGTGGGCTCTGTCGACGGTCCATGCCTATAAAATATACGTTGTATATATGGAGATTTTGATGCCCACTGCACATGTATTCATCGCCACCAGCCTGGATGGCTTCATCGCCCGTGCCGATGGCGACATCGGCTGGCTTTTGGAGCGCGATGATCCGACGGAGGATCATGGTTACTCGGCCTTCATCGCCGACAAGGACCTGATCGTGATGGGGCGGGGGAGCTATGAAAAGGCGCTGACCTTTGGCGAATGGCCGTATGACCTGCCCGTGCTGGTGCTGTCCAAACAGTTGGCCGATGCGCCGGTGCCCGAAGCATTGAAGGACAAGCTGCGTTTCTCCAACCGCACACCCCAGGACACGATGGACGACCTGGCGAGGCAGGGCGTGCGTCGGGTCTATGTCGATGGCGGGCGACTGGTGCAGTCATTCCTGCGTGATGGGTTGATCGACGATCTGGTCATCACCAGTGTTCCCGTGCTGATCGGCTCGGGTCGGCCGCTCTTCGGGGCGTTGCTGCAGGACATCGATCTGAAATTGGTGTCCAGCCGCAGTTTCCCGTCGGGCCTGGTGCAGTCCAGCTATCGGCTCGTCCCATGACCCGCCCGCGTGGGCGTCCAGCCACGGGGGCGGGGGTGGCGCGGGACGATATCTTGACCACCGCGTTGGCTTTGCTGGATGAAGGCGGAGGGCAAGGGTTGACCATGCGTGCTCTGGCCGCCCGGCTGGGCGTGACCCCGATGAGCCTCTATCACCACGTGGGCGATCAGGTCGGGCTGCTGCGAGCGTTGTCCGACCGGGTCTACGCCGAGGTACTGGAGGGCCCTCGTGGTCCGGCGGACCCTCGGGCGGACATTCTGGCGCTGCTCATCCGCTATCACCAAGCCGTGGGCCGCCATCCCCAACTGACGCTGGCGATCTTTGCAATGCCCGAAGCTTTTGCAGGCGTGACGCGCCAGATCACCGATCGCCTCACCACACTGCTGACAGAGCTCACCGCGGAGCCCATCCTGTGGCGCGACATTCTGGTTGACCATGCCCACGGCAGCGGTCTGTCCCTTGCATCGGCGCGAGGTGATCGCATGCAGGTTCAGGTCATGTTGGAGCAGTATCAACAGGCGCTCGACCGTCTTCTGGGGCGTTTGTTCTCAGCCCGCAGGACGGATGCCGGTTTCTGACGAGGCACCTGCGGATCGGTTCACTGGCGACGAGGCGTCTGGTGTTTGCCGCAACGGACATCAGGAGGCCGCACGGGATGGACCGGACTTCCTGAATCAACCGTCGAGTGCATCGCGCGCCTTGCGCCGCATCGGGTCGAACACCCATGTCAGACGGCCGACCTCTTCCTTGCCTTCATACAGCTGGCGCGCGACGATCGAGTGCTTGCCGCGCGCCTTCGAGTTGAGCCGGACGAGGAGCTTCATGTCGTGGCGTGCCTTGGCGTCGATCAGGCCCGGGCCGAAGCGGACATCGCCGATCTGGGGGAGCTTGGCGATGCCGCGCCCCCGACGGTGGTCGATCTTGACCAGTTCCACCTGTGCGTCCAGCGCACGCAGGATGCCAAGCGGGAGGTCGAGCAGCACCTCGGCGCGGCGCGGCAGATCCAGCCGCAGGTGCAGGGCGAACCGGCGCGCCTTGTCGGGGGCGCCGGGCACCAGCCAGTTGAGCGTGATCTGGGCTTCTGGGTCGCCTGGGTCGTTGTCGACGACGTTGAAATTGCGCCATGTGACGTTGTTGTTCTCCCGGATGAAGGTCCGGAAATTGTCGAAGTTCAGGAAATCTGCGGGCCCGGGCGCGGGGTCGTTGACCGTTCCGATCAGCCCGACGAAGCAGTAGTGGCCGGGCGCCGGGATCGCCGCAGACGGCCATGTCACGGCGTTCGACACCGTGAGCTGGTTGCCGGTGGGTACGTTGGGCATGTTGGTCGAACCGACGAACGTCCAGAGATCGGGCGTGACCAGCGTCGAAGCAGGCGACCAGAACAGATCGGCCTGGACGTTGGCCGCCGCCGCTCCGCCTCGGTTGCGCACGCGGACATACAGGAAGTTGTCCTGGCCGGCCTCGGCCTCAAAGCCGAGCGACGAACTGTTCTCCGTGCCGCTGCCTTCGCCGAACGATGCCTGCGGGTCGGCCACCGCCACGGGCCGAAGGATGATGTCCGGCGAGGCCGAGATCGCACCGTTGTGCGGGTCTCCGGTGTCGGCGACATGGTCGCGGATGTAGATGTCCGGGACGATGCCGAGCACGTTGTCGATGATGCCGCGCAGGTTCGGCATGACGCCCATGGCGGTCGCCTCTGCGGGAGCGCGCGGCGTGTTGAAGGTCGGGTCCGACAGGATCTGCCGCATCTGGCGCGGGCTGAGCCGGCCACCGGTCGCCGCCTGGTAGATGCCCTGCACGCACAGCGCCGCACCCGCCACCATCGGCGAGGCGCCGGACGTGCCGCCAAAATTGTTCCGATAGATCGTCGTGGCGCCCGCCGCATCGGATGAACAGGTGGTGATGTTGTGTCCCCAGCCGTAGCAGTCGATGCGCTGTCCGTGCGTCGAGTAGACAAGGCGGGTGTGTGGAGCGGCCGACGTTGCCGCCGCCACAATGATGGCACCGGAATCGAAGAAGTCCGGATTGGCGTTGTTGCGGAACAGGACGAGGTTGCCACCGGCGTCGGTGAATGTGTCCAGATTGGTCGCGGGCGCGCTGCCGTTGTTGGTGCCATTGCCGCCTGCCGCGACGACAACGATGCCGAGCGCCGTGGCGAGCCGGCACGCCTCGCGAACCGCTTCGACGATCTCGCTCGGCCCGAGCATGGTCGGCACCGTGCCGGGCACGCCGTCCTGCGTTTCGAGCAGCATGACGTCGCCGAAATCAAGATTGTCGAGCACGTCGACGATCGAATTGGCGAGGCTCGGATTGCGGGAAGCAACGAACACCGAAGCGATGTTGGGCGCGAAGCCGGTGCAACCGAGCGTGTTGTCGATCGCGCAGAGTTCTCCGAGCACCGCGGTGCCGTGACCGCGCGAACCATCGACGAGGACGCCGTTCAACTGGGTGATGCCGTGACCGGCGAGATCCTCATGGTTGAACGTCCAGCCCTGCTCGATGTCGATGACGCGCTGGCCTGCGCCGTCTCCTCCGGTGAAGGTCCAGGCATAGCGGGCGTCGAGACCTCCAGGCGCCGCGTCGAGATAGGTCTGGTTGGCCGAGAGGGGATCGTCCGCGTCGTTGACCAGCGGGTCGGGACCGGGGATCTCCACATCCGCCGACCGGATCGCAGAGGACGAGGAGAGCATCTTCGCCAGCGCCAGCAGGTCGTCGGCCTTTTCCGCCTCGACATAGTGGAATGTGGTCAGGTCGGACGGGTTGTAGGACGGATCGCGCTCGACGGCGAGACGCTGCAGTTTCGGGAGCTTCTCGCGGGTCTTGTCGGAAAAGACCGGTTCGATGCGAACGGCACCGAAGGCGGCTTCGACGCGCTTCAGCGTGGCGGGATCGCGCTCCTTCAGGTAGCCGACGGCATCTTCGTGCCTGCGGCTGTCGAAGCCTTCGTGAAAGCGGATGACGACGCGGGGTCTGGGCAGTTCGGTCATGGCGGTGGTCCTTTGCAACAGGGTTTTGCGGACAGAAAAAGACCCCCGGCGTTCCACCCATCGCTGGAAGGATGGCCTGCGCCGGTGGCGGGTTCTCTATGTGGGTTCTCTGGTGGCCATGGGGCTCAATGTGGGTGCTGGCGCGGAATGACGCATCACCCAGGCAAATGATGTTCAGGCGAACAGTGCTGCTGACAGGACGCCAGGACGCCAGGCCGCCAGGCCGCCTGGGCGTGAGCAGGCGTCTCGGTGGCCTGGTCGGGCCGGCCTCGGTCGAGTGACGGTCCTGGACGACCAAGCGGGCGCTTGCGGTGTGTTTGAAGATCTGTGCGTTGGCGCACGAATATTTGAAGAGCCGACTTCTATGATGGAACTGGAACGGTGCTCTTTTGGCGTCGTTTCAAATCCACGTGAACACAGCGCCTCGCGATCCCCCTCCGCCGCCGTCCGCTCCCCTGCAAGATCGGTGGACAGGATCGCGTCGACCCGTCCTCTGGGCATCCGCGGGCGCGGTGGGTCTGCTGGTGGCCGTGATCGCATGGGGCGAGACGACCGGTTGGCCGTTCTTGCGACAGCCGCTGGAGCGCGCCCTGTCACGCGGTGCCGATGTGCCTGTTCGGTTGCAGGGCAGCGTGAAGCTGCATCTCATCTGGCGACCGCGCCTGGAAGTCGAACAGCTGCACATAGCATCCGATCCCCGCTTCAAGGCACCGCACCTGCTGGAAGCGCAGCGCGTCACCCTGGCCTGGCGCTGGGGCGATGTGTGGCGCTGGCGGCGGGGCGACACCCTGCACCTTCAAGCCCTGCGCGCCGACGTGCTCGATGCACATCTGGTGCGCACCGCTGACGGCACAACCAACTGGCCACTGGGGGCAGAAAAGGCGCCACGGCAAGAGACCGGTGCTCCCGCCGAGGCGGCACTGCCGAGCTTCGGTGAACTGACCGTTGGCCAAGGGCAGATCGCCTGGGTCGATGCCTTGCAGGACGCCGACGTGGCCGTGCAGTTGCGCGGCAGCGAAGGCAGCGCCGCGAGCACCCCAGGCACGGGCTACGCAGCTTCCATCACAGGGCGCTACCGCGCCTTGCCGCTCAAGCTCGACGTGCACGCCGGCAGCACGCTGCCTTTGCTGCAGGACCCGGACAGCGCTGCCGACGCCCCCTGGGTGCCGGTCAGGATCAAGGGCACGGTCGCGGCCACGCGCGTGCTGTTCGACGGCCAGGCCGCTTCGCTGCTGGGCACGCCGCGCATGCAGGGCAAGGTGGAGGTGGCCGGCCCCTCGCTGGCGGACGTGGCCAAACCCCTGGGCCTGACCCTGCCGCGAACACCGGCATTCGATCTGCGCGGCGAACTGCAGCAGGACGCCGGCGTCTGGCGACTCCAAACCACGCGCGCCCGCATCGGCAGCAGCCGCCTCCAGGGCGATCTGCAATACCAGCAACTCACACAGCCGCCGCGCCTCACGGGCACGCTCACCGGCCCCAAGCTCGCCCTGGCCGATCTGGGACCGGCCATCGGCGGGGACAGAAGGGCGGATCCCGCGACGCCCGATGGCAAGCCAGGAAACCGCGCGCTGCCGCAACGCCGCTTCGACCTGCCCTCGCTGAAGGCCATGGACGCTGATGTGCAGGTGGCCATCCAGGAACTGGACTTCGGTACCCAGACCATGGCGCCCTTGCGGCAGTTGAAGACCCGAGTGCTCCTGGATGAAGGGGTGCTTCGACTGGAGTCACTGCAAGCGGTGGTGTCGGGCGGGCAGGTCAAGGGCATGACCTCCCTTGACAGCAACGCCCGTTCCGCGAAATGGGAGGCCCGTCTGGCGTTCGAGGGCATCGACATGGCGGGCTGGATCAGGGGGCTGCGCCCCGATTCGGCCGAAGGCAAGGCCCCGCCGGCCACCGCAACGGCCGCGCTCCAACGTGAGCGCAAAGAAGCCCGTCAGGGCGGGGAGCAGTCGGTGCAGGCCTACCTCACCGGCGTTCTCTCCGGCAACCTGCACCTGCGGGGTGCCGGCCAGTCGACAGCGGAAATCCTGGGCTCGGCCGACGGCCCGCTCCACCTCACGCTGCGCGAAGGCACCCTGTCTCACCTGATCACCGAAGCCCTGGGCCTCGACCTCGCACAGGCCCTGGAGGTGGTGATCACCGGCGACCGCCCGCTGCCCCTGCGCTGCGCCCGTTTCGATCTGGTGGCACGCAACGGCCTCATCCAACCCACCCTGGCTGTGATGGACAACCGAGACAGCACGATGTGGATCACCGGTCAGGTCAGCCTGCGCGACGAATCGCTGAACCTGCACGTGGTCACGCGACCCAAAGACTGGTCTCTGCTGTCCCTGAGAACGCCCGTCACCATCACCGGAACGCTGGCAGACCCGGATGTGGGCATCGAGCCGAAAGGGCTGGTTGGGCGGGTGCTGGGAGCGCTGGCCCTGGGGACCGTGGCCGGTCCTGCCGCGGCCATCCTGCCGCTGCTCGAAACCGGCAGCGGCGAAGCCAAAGACCCCTGCAGCGCGCGCGCCTCCGTGGGCTCGCCTCCATCGCCTGCGCCTGCGGCCAAAAAGTGACATCGGTGCGCTCTTTCCTCGCGCCCGACCGCTGAGTTGCTGGCGAGGGTGCGGCACAAAGATGCAAGCCGGGCGGCAGCCGGCACAGGCACAGTGATGCCGTTGTCGCGGAACACGGCTGGGCTGTATAGGGGCATCTGGGGCGGTTTACATCACAGACACATTGCATGCGCAAAATGGCGCTCCCAGCGCTGCTCCACCACCGGCCGGCGCCCAGCCTCGCGTTCCCACCAGGCCCCGCGCCGAAGCCCATGCCACTGTCACCCGTTTCATCCCCCGTCCCGCGCCAAGCGACCACCCCGACCCAAGTGATTTCCGCCAGCCCCGTTCGGCCGGCCGGCGCACGGCGTTGGCCCTGGCTCCTGGCAGGGGTGGCGGCCCTCGGGCTGGCCGCCTGCGGTGACCAGAAAGCCCCCAGCGCTCCCCCCGCCGCGCCACCGGTCGGCTTCCTGACGGTCGTGTTGCAAACGCAGGGACTGCACACCGAGCTGGCGGGTCGCACCAGGGCTTCGCAAAGCGCGGAAGTGCGTCCCCAGGTGTCGGGCATCCTGCAGAAGCGCCTGTTCACCGAGGGTGCGACGGTCAGGGCCGGTCAGCCGCTCTACCAGATTGACGCGCGCACGCTGGGGGCCTCTGTCAAAAGTGCCGAGGCCGCACTGGCCAAGGCGAAGGCCTCCGCGCAGACCGCCCGCACCAACGCCGAGCGCAATGCCGAACTGGTGAAGATCGACGCCATCAGTCGCCAGGTGTTCGATGAAAGCCAAGCGCAGGTCGCACAGTCCGCAGCCGATGTCGCCGTGGCGCAGGCGGCGCTGGAGAACGCCCAGATCAACCTGCAGTTCAGTCGCATTGTCGCGCCCATCGACGGGCAGATCGACCTGTCCGCGGTGCTTCCCGGTTCGCTGGTCACCGCGAACCAGGCCCAGGCGTTGACGACCATCAGCCAGCTCGATCCCATCCATGTCGACATCACCCAGTCCAGCGCCGAATTGCTGGAGCTCCGGCGCCAGTGGCAGGCCGGGACCTTCGGCAAGGTCGGGGCCAGCGGCGCCCCGGTGCGCCTCACGCTGGAGGATGGCAGTGCGTATCCGCACGCCGGCCAACTGCAGTTCACAGGTGCCGCCGTCGGCCAGAGCACCGGGGCCATCACCCTGCGCGCGGTGTTCTCCAACCCCGATCGGTTGCTGATGCCCGGCATGTACGTGCGTGCGCGGCTGTCCACGGGTGAGTCGGGCGAAGCCATCGTGCTGCCCCAGCAGGCGCTGCAGCGGGACCCGGCAGGCAAACCCAGCGTGCAACTCATCAACGCCGACAACAAGATCGAAAAGCGCCCGATCCGGCTGGGCCAAGCCCTGGACGCCCAGTGGCTGGTGCTGGACGGCCTGAAGGCCGGAGACCGTGTGATGGTCGATGGTTTCCAGAAGGCCCGCGTGGGCCAGGCCGTGACGCCCGTGGCCATGCGCGTGGACGGCAACCGTGTGGTGGAGGCACAGGCTTCCGCGTCGGCCGGGCAGGCGCAGACCGCTGCAGCGCCCAAGCCCTGACCGACGCAATGGGGCCACGCCGACCCGGTGGACCCTGTCATTTTTTGAGCCAACCGAACACCCTGCTGCGCCATGGCCCATTTCTTCATCCACCGTCCCGTCTTCGCCTGGGTGCTGTCCATCGTCATCATGCTGGCGGGGGCGATGTCCATTTTCACCCTGCCGCTGGAGCAGTACCCCGACATCGCACCCCCTCGCGTGTCGATCAACGCCACCTACACCGGCGCCTCGGCCGAGACCGTGGCCGATTCCGTGACACAGGTGATCGAGCAGCAGCTCAAGGGCATCGACAACGTGCTCTACATGAACTCGACCAGCGACTCCGCGGGCCGCTCGCGCACGCAGCTGACCTTTGCCCCGGGCACCGACATCGACGTGGCGCAGGTGCAGGTGCAGAACAAGCTGCAGACCGCCATGAACCGGCTGCCCGAGGCGGTGAAGAGCCGTGGCGTGTTCGTCAACAAGGGCGGTCAGGACAACCTGATGACCTTCGTCTTCACCTCGCCCGACCCAACGGTCACGCAGGTGGCGATCGGCGACTACATCACGAGCAACGTGGTCGACGTGATCTCGCGGATCGACGGCGTGGGCGACGTGAGTGTGTTCGGCACCAACTACGCCATGCGCATCTGGATGGACCCGGGCAAGCTGGAGCAGTTCGCGCTGATGCCGGCGGACCTCATCTCCGCGCTGAGCTCGCAGAACGCCCAGGTGTCGGCCGGGCAACTGGGTGCCCTGCCGGCGGTGAAGGACCAGATGCTCAACGCCACCATCACCGCGCGCACCAAGCTCAGGACGGTCGAGGAGTTCCAGGGCGTCGTGCTCAAGGCGGCGGCCGATGGCTCGCTCGTCACCGTGGGAGACGTTGCCCGCGTGGAACTCGATGCCGACAACCTGACGGTGAAGTCGCGCTTGAACAACCAGCCGGGCGCCGGCCTGGGTGTGGTGCTGGCCGATGGCGCCAACGCCATGGCGGTGGCCAATGCGGTCAACGCCAAGATGGCCGAACTGGCGCCGTTCTTCCCCGACGGCATCACCGGCGTGATCAGCTCGGACAGCACGCCGTACGTGCGAGCGTCGATCAAGGAGGTGGTCATCACGCTGGCTGAAGCCATGCTGCTGGTGGTGATCGTCATCTACATCTTCCTGCAGAACCTGCGCGCCACGCTGATTCCCGCCATTGCCGTTCCGGTGGTGTTGCTCGGCACCTTCGGGGTGCTGTCGGTGATGGGGTACTCCATCAACATGCTCACCATGTTCGCCATGGTGCTGGCCATCGGCTTGCTGGTGGACGATGCGATCGTGGTGGTGGAGAACGTGGAACGGGTGATGCACCAGGAGGGGCTGCCCGCGAAGGAGGCAACGATCAAGTCCATGGCCGAGATCACGCCGGCGCTGGTGGGCATCGGTCTCACCTTGTCGGCCGTGTTCATTCCCATGGCCTTCTTCTCGGGCTCGGTGGGGGTGATCTACCGCCAGTTCTCCGTGGCCATCGTCTCGGCCATGGCGTTCTCCGTGCTGGTGGCGCTCACACTCACGCCAGCGCTCTGCGCCACGCTGCTCAAACCCACCGAATACGTCTATGCGGGAGCACCCGTCCGGCGAGGTTTTCTGGGCTGGATCGACCGGTTTTTCCAGGGCTTCAACGCCGGCTTCGATCGCAGCGCCACGCGCTACCAGGGGCTTGTCGGCAAGCTGCTGGTGCGCGGCAAGCGCGTGTTGCTCGTGTTCGCCCTGCTCATCGGTGGTGTGGTGCTGCTGTTCCAGAAGCTGCCCACCTCTTTCCTTCCGGTCGAAGACCAGGGTTTCATCACGGCGAGCGTGACCATGCCCGCCGGTTCGTCCGATGCGCAGCTGGAAGTCGTGCTGCAGGACATCACCCGCTACTTCATGGCCCAGCCTGATGTGTTGCGGGTCAACTCGCTGGCGGGCAACAGTGGCAACCAGAGCGCGGGCACGATCTTCGTTCGCCTCAAGCCCTGGGACGATCGGCCGAACGCGGAACAGAGCGCCGACTTCATCGCGCGCAAGGCCACGCGTGACCTGTCCCGCATCCGCGCGGCACGCATCTTCGTGTCCATGCCGCCCGCCGTGCGAGGCCTGGGTTCGGGTGCCGGCGTGAACTTCATGCTCAAGGACGTCAACGGCCTCGGCAACGATGCCTTGAGGGCTGCGAAGGACCGTGTGATCGATCTGGCCAACCAGCGGCCGGAGCTCGCCAACATGCGCACCACCGATTTCGACGTCACCTCCGAACTCAAGGTGGTGATCGACGACCGCAAGGCCGCCTCACTGGGCCTGTCCACCCAGGACATCAACAACGTGCTTTCCAGCGCGGTGGGCGGCTCGTACGTCAACGACTTCGTGCACAACGGCCGCGTCAAGCGTGTGTATGTGCAGGGTGATGCACCGTTCCGCATGCTGCCGCAGGACATCGGGCAGTGGACGGTGCGCAACCGCAGCGGCGAGATGGTGCCGCTCTCTGCGTTCACCACGACCAGCTGGACCAGCAGTGCGCCGCAGCTGCTGCGCTACAACGGCTCGCCCTCGATGGAGATGGTCGCCAACACCGCCGCTGGCGTGAGTTCGGGCGATGCGATGCGCGCCGTCGAGGAGATCATGGCGGAGATGCCCGTGGGCATCGGCCACGAGTGGACGGGTGCTTCGCTGCAGGAGCGGCAGTCCGGCGCGCAGGCGCCGCTGCTGTACGCCATCTCCATCCTGTTCGTGTTCCTGTGCCTGGCGGCGCTGTACGAAAGCTGGAGCGTGCCGTTCTCGGTCATCCTGGCCGTGCCACTGGGGGTGGTCGGTGCCTTGCTCGCCACCTATTTCCGCGGCATGTCCAACGACGTGTACTTCCAGGTCGGCTTGCTCACCACGGTGGGCCTCGCTTCCAAGAACGCGATCATGATCGTGGAGTTCGCGGTGCAGCTGATGGATCAGGGCAGGGGTGTGTTCGACGCCACGCTGGAGGCGGTGCGCCGGCGGCTGCGGCCGATCCTGATGACCTCGCTGGCTTTCGGTTTCGGCGTGCTGCCGCTGGCCCTGGGCACCGGCCCGGGCGCCGCCAGCCGCCAGGCCATCGGCACGGCCGTGCTCGGTGGCACCGTGCTGTCCACCCTGCTCGGTCTGTTCTTCGTGCCGGTGTTCTTCCTCCTGGTGCGCAGCTGGGTCATGAGGAAGCGGCCGAAAGACGCCGCCGCGCTCCCCAAGCCCACCGCCATGCCCACGCTGTCCCCTCAAGGAGAAGCCTGATGCCTCAAGCGATTGCTTCCTTCCAACAGGCAGCCGCCATCGGAGCTCTGATCACACTGCTTGCAGGCTGTGCCCAGCTCCCGCCCGCCAAGCCCGATGTGCAGGGCGTGCTTCCTCCCACGCTGGGCCGGCCACTGGCGGTCACCGATGCAAGCGCCACCGCCGTGCAGACCGCCGCGCGCCTGGCCTGGGTGCAGCACCCGGGCTTGCGCCAGGCGATTGCCCAGGCGCTCACGCACAACCGCGACCTGCGCGTGGCCTTGCTGAACATCGAGCGGGCGCGTGCGCAGTACGGGATTGCGAGTGCGGCTCAACTCCCCACGGTGGCCGCGACGGCACAGGGCAGCCGCGGCCGCACGTCGGCGGATCTGTCGAGCAACGGCCAGTCCGGTACCGCCAGCCAGTACACGGCGCAACTCGCCGTCACCAGTTTCGAGCTGGACCTGTGGGGTCGCGTGCGCAACCGCAATGACGCAGCGCTGCAGCAGTTTCTGCAGTCGGAGGCGAACCAGCACAACGTGCGCATCACGCTGGTGGCCGATGTCACCCATGCGTGGCTGAACCTGGCCGCCAACGAGGCCCGCCTCAGCTTGGCCCGGGACACCCTGACCGGCCGTGAGAAGGCTTACCAGCTCGTCGAGCGCATGCACCAGCTGGGCGGTACGTCCGGCCTGGTGCTGGCACAAAACCGGGTCACCGTCGAAACAGCCCGTGGCGACGTCGCCGCTTTCACCGCTCAGGTGGCCAAGGACCGCAATGCCCTCCACGCCCTGGTCGGCAGTGGCCTGAATCCCGACGGGCTCCCCACGGCCGAGACGCTCCGTGGCGGATCGGCGGCGCCCACGGCCCTGCTGGCGCTGCCCGCAGGGTTGCCGTCGAGTCTGTTGCTGGAGCGCCCCGACGTGCGCGCATCCGAACACAACCTGGAGGCCCTCTCGGCCAACGTGGCGGCGGCGCGCGCGGCGCTGTTCCCGACCATCAGCCTGAGCACCAGCATCGGTTTCGGCAGCCGCGAGTTGGACAACCTGCTCGGCAGTGGCAACAACACATGGAACTTCGTGCCCCAGATCCGTTGGCCCATCTTCGATGGCGGGGGGGCACGTGCGTCGGTGAACGTCGCGCAGGCCAACCGCGACATCGCCGTGACCCAGTACGAGAAAACCATCCAGACCGCCTTCCGGGAGGCCTCTGACGCCCTCGCCGAGCGCGCTCAGTGGCAGGAACGCCTGGCGGCGCAGCAGGCCGTGGTCGATGCCAGCGCGCGGGCTTTCGAGCTGTCGGAGGCGCGCTTCACCTCCGGCGTGGACAACTACCTCACGGTGCTCGATGCCCAGCGCAGCCTGTACGCCGCGCAGCAGACGCTGATCGGTCTGCGCCAGTCCGAGCAAGCCAACCGCGTGGCGCTCTGGAAGGTGCTGGGCGGGCAACTCGCCTCGCCAGCCGGATGACGTCGTTCCGTTCGCTTTTTTCAGGACCGTTGCGCACGCCCACTGGACAGTTTGAAAGACTTTCTGGGGTCTGAAACACCCGGAGGCTGACCACGGCAGCGGCCGCTGGAGGTGGCACGGGTTTGCTGCAAACCAGGTCCACCAGGCTGTTGCCCGCGTGACGCAGGGGCACGGCGGCGCACCGCGACAATGCCCGGATGTCCCGAAACACGTCCCCCACGCTGTCTGGCGCCGCCTTCGCCTCCTTGCTGCTCATCGCTTTCATGATGGGGGCCAACCACGTCGCGGCGCGTCTGGCGTTCAACGACGGCGTGGACGTGACCACGGCGGTGCTGTTTCGCAGTGGCATCACCGCGCTGGTGGTGCTGGCCCTGCTGCGCAGCACGCGCACCGCGCTGCGGCTCGATGCGCGCCAGCGCCGGGCGCTGCCGGCCATCGGGCTGCTGATCGGCGTGCAAAGCCTGTGCCTGTATTCCGCGGTGGCCCGGTTGCCGGTGGCGCTGGCCTTGTTGGCCTTCAATTCGTATCCGCTGTGGACCGCGCTGTGGGCGCGGGTGGTGTACGGCGAGCGGCCCGAGCCCCGCGTGCTGGCGGCGATGCCGGTGATGCTCGTCGGGCTGGCGCTGGCGCTCGATGTGTCCGGCGCGGCCTCGGGGCTGGGGGCGGCCGGGCACTGGGCCCGCATCGGGTCGGGCGTGGCCTTTGCGCTCGCGGCCTCGGCCACCTTTGGCCTGGCGCTGGTGCTCACGCAGCACGAGACGGTCGGCCTGGACGGTCGCCTGCGCACCGCCGCGACCATGGGCCTGGTGGCCGTGCTGGCGCTGGCGGGGGTGGTGGTCCAGGGGGGACCCAGCTTGCCGGCCACGGCCACCGGCTGGTGGGGCCTGCTGGGCCTGACGGCGCTCTACGGCACGGCGTTCACGCTCATGTTCACCCTGCTGCCGCGGCTGGGCGTGGTGGGCAACTCGGCCATCATGAACGTGGAGCCCATCTTTGCGCTGCTGCTGGCCTGGGCGGTGCTGGGTCAGGCGATCACGCCGGTGCAGGTGGCGGGCGGGCTGCTGGTGGTGGCCACGGTGATGTGGCTGGGGCTGCGGCGCCGCTGATCAGGGCCTGTTCACACCATTTTTCCAAGTGCGTTCCCTTCGGGTTGCGGCCAAAAAGGCCATGCGCGGCGTTGCGAAGCCTTGCCGGGGGGCGACCCCGGCCGCGTTTCGCGCCTTGCGCACGGCCTTTTTGATCCGCAACGCATCTTGGAAAAATGGTGTGAACAGGCCCTAGTCGTCCAGCGAGGCGCTCCAGCGCTGGTTCCACTCGCCCGGTGCGGCCCGGCCGCGCAAGGTGTCCATGTCGCGCCGGTCGCGTTTGCTGGGGCGACCCTGGGTGAGGCTCTGGGCGGGCTCGGGCGCGAGGCGGCGCTGCTCTGCGCTGGCCAGGCGCTGGGCCACCGAGGCCTCGGTTTCCTGGTACAGCAGCGCCGCCACGGGCGCTGGCCCGCGCACGCCGCTCAGGGCGCGAACCGTCACCGTGCGCACGACCGGGCCGGAACGCATCTCCACCGTGTCGCCCACCCGCAGCTCCCTGGCCGGTTTGACCGTGGCGCCATTCACGTGAACGCGTCCCTTGTCGATTTCCTCGGCGCTGAGCGAGCGCGTCTTGTAGAAGCGCGCGGCCCACAGCCATTTGTCCAGGCGGACCTTGCCGCTGCCTTGGGATTCAGTGTGGTTCATGGGGGGCAGGGCGTTCGGAGGACGCCAGGGGCAGGCGCACAGTGGCGTCGAGGCCGCGCACCACGCCGTGTTCGACGCGGTTGTCCAATTCGAGGCTGCCGCCCAGCGACTGCACGATGCCGTGGCAGATCGCCAGGCCAAGGCCCGAGCCGGCGCCGGAGGGGCGTGCGCCATGGTCGGTGGCGAAGGGCTGGAACAGGCGCTCCCGCAGCGAGGCCGAGATGCCGGGACCGCTGTCGCGGATGGAGAGCGCCACCGCCTGCGCGTCTTTCACCATCGCCACCGCCAGACGCGATCCGGGCGGGGTGTTCTTGATGGCGTTGTGCAGCAGGTTGCGCCCGAGTTCGCGCAAGGCCCACTCGTGCGAACGCACGCGGGCGGGCACCACGTCGAGGGAGAAGTCCAGCTCCCGCTCGGCGATCAGCGGGGCGAGGTCCAGCGCCACCGAACGCACCACCTCGGCCCAGTCGATCACGGGTGCGTCCTTGTCTTCGCGCAGTTGCTCGACCTTGGCGAGCGCGAGCATCTGGTTGGCCAGCTCGGTGGCGCGCTCCACGGTGTGGCCGATCTCGTCGAGTGCCTGCTGCGGTGGCACGTCGCCGCGGCGGGCCGATTGCACCTGGGTTTTCAGCACGGCCAGCGGCGTGCGCAGCTGGTGCGAGGTGTCACGCACGAAGCGCTTCTGATGCTCCAGCAGCTGCGACAGGCGCTGCATGTGCTGGTTGGCGGCTTCCAGCAGGGGCAGCAGCTCGCGTGGCGCGCTCAGCGTGGGCAGGGGCGACAGGTCGTTCTCGCTGCGATGGGCCAGCGCGTGGCTGAGCGCTCGCACCGGGCGCGTGGCACGCTGCACGACGAAGACCACCACCAGCACGATCACGACCACCAGGCCCGCCTGGCGCCAGAGGGTGTCGATGAGGATCTGGCGCGCCAGGGTTTGCCGCAGTTCGAGGGTTTCCGCGACCTGGATGGTGCTCATGCCTTGCCCCGCCACGCCCGCGACCGGTTGCAGCAGCACCGCCATGCGCACCGGCGCGCCCCGGTACTCGTCGTCGTAGAAGTGCACGAGGGCGGCGTAGATCTTCTGGTCGGGCAGCTGGCTGCGCGGCGCGGGCAGGTCCTCGAAGCCCGAGACCATCTCACCTTTGAAGCCACTGACGCGGTAGAAGAGCCGGCTGCGGTTGTCGGCCTCGAAGGCCTCCAGTGCGGAATAGAGCAGCGAAGACCGCACCACCGCCTGCTCGCCGGTCGCGACCACCTCCAGCTGTTCGCCGAGCGATTTGGCGGTGGCCAGCAGGGTGCGGTCGTAGGCCGTGTCGGCGGCGGCGAGCGCCTGGCGGTAGAGCACGACGGTGTTGATCAGCACAAAGCCGAACAGCGGCAGCAGGATGCCCAGCAAGAGCGTGCGCCGCAGCGAAGGCAACCTCGATGGCGCAAGGGCGGTGCGTTTCATTCCAGGGTGCATCGCACGGAGCAGCGCCAGCCCGGAGACACCGCGGAATCGGCTTTGCCGGGCCGCAGGTGTCGCCCCCTGGAGGGGGTGGCGCGAAGCGACGCGGGGGAGTGCGTCACGCTGTTGCCTTGAGCAGGTACCCCAGGCCGCGCAGGGTGACGAGTTGCGCGCCGGTGTGGGCGATCTTCTTGCGCAGCCGGTAGGCCACGACCTCGATGGCCTCGGGTTGCACGTGGCTTTCACCGGGGAACACGAGCTCGAACAGCCGCTCCTTGGTGATGGCCTGCCCGGGGTTGGCGAGCACGGCGCGCAGCAGGGCGAGCTCGCGGGGGGCCAGTTCCAGCGGCGAGCCGTCGTGGTAGACGGCCCCGCTGTCGCGGTCGGTCTGCATGCCGCACCAGATCGCGCTGCGCGAGGGCAGGGTGCTGGCGTGGTCGCTGCTGTTGGCCGAGCGGCGCACCAGCGCGCGCACACGGGCTTCGAGCTCGTCCAGATCGAAGGGCTTGGGCAGGTAGTCGTCGGCGCCGGTGTTCAGGCCGATGATGCGGTCGCCCACGGTGCCGCGCGCGGTGAGGATGATCACGGGGGTCTTGAGCCCGGCGGCGCGCGCATCGCCCAGCACCTGCAGGCCGTCGCGGCCCGGCAGGCTGAGGTCGAGCAGCACCGCGTCGGGCAGGCTGGCCTGCCAGAGCGCCAGCGCACGTTCGCCGTCGCCACAGGTCAGCACCTGCATGCCCCGGCGTTCGAGGGTGCGCTGCAGGGTGGCCTGCATGGTGGGGTTGTCTTCGATCAGGAGCAGTTTCATGCTGGCGAGATTATGAGCATGAGCCGCAACAGCGGCCAGCCGCCGGGCCGCCCCAAGGCTGGCCAGCCCCTTTGAGGGGCAGCGACCCGCGCAGCGGCGGAGTGTGGGGGCAACGGAATCCAGCGCCGGGCCGCCCCAAGCTGGATGTGCACCCCCTCGGGGGGCAGCGACCCGCGCAGCGGCGGAGCGTGGGGGGGCAACAGTACTAGGGTTTGTCCTGAGGGTGGCGACAGCCGAATGACAGCGCCAGGCAGCAAGATCACCACCGTCGATCAACCTCCCACGGAGACAACACATGCGTCGCGATACCTTCCTCAAATCCCTGGCCGCTCTGGCCGCCGCCGGTGCCTTGCCCAACGCCGCCTGGGCAGCCGCCAACGTCAAGATGATGATCCCCGCCAACCCGGGTGGTGGATGGGACGGCACGGGTCGTGCGCTGGGCGAAGCCCTGCGTGACGCCAAGGTGGCCGACTCCGTGACCTTCGAAAACAAGGGCGGCGCGGCCGGTGCCATCGGCCTGGCGCAGTTCTACAACTCGGCCAAGGGCGACCCGAACGCCATGATGGTCATGGGCGCCGTCATGCTCGGCGGCATCATCACCGGCAAGCCGCCGGTGTCGATCACTCAGCTGACCCCGATTGCCCGCCTGACGACCGAATACAACGTGTTCGTGCTGCCCGCCAGTTCGCCGTTCAACTCCATGAAGGACGTGGTCGAAGCGCTCAAGAAAGACCCCGGCAGCGTCAAGTGGGGTGGTGGTTCTCGCGGTTCCACCGAGCACATCGCCGCCTCGCAGATCGCCCAGGCCGTGGGCGTGCCCGCCTCCAAGATCAACTACGTGCCGTTCCGTGGGGGCGGTGAGGCCGTCGCCGCCATTCTGGGTGGCAACGTGACCGTCGGTGGCTCCGGCTACAGCGAGTTCCAGCAGTACATCGAGAGCGGCAAGATGAAGGCGATCGCCGTCACGTCCGGCCAGCGCGTCAAGGGCATCGACAAGATCCCGACGCTCAAGGAGCAGGGCATCGACGTGGAAATCGGCAACTGGCGCGGTGTCTACGGCGCGCCCGGCATCACCCCGGCCCAGCGCGACGCCCTGACCGACATGATCGTCAAGGCCACCAAGAGCAAGGCCTGGCAGGACGCCCTGGTCAAGAACAACTGGACCCCAGCCCTGCTGACCGGCAAGGCCTTCGACGAGTTCGTGGACAAGGACTTCTCCGGCCTGCGTGCGACCATGGTCCGTGCCGGCATGGTGTAAGCACCGGTCGTCCACCGTGTGAACCAGCGGCCGTGGCGTTTGCGTCGCGGCCGCATTTTTTTTTCAGGCAGGAGAGTGCCCATGCAAGCCCCCACCCCAGCGGCCAACGAGCCGCGCCCCGATCACCGCCCCGGCCAGCTGGCCCTGGGCATTGCCGCTGTGCTGCTGGCCGCCGGGCTGGCCTATGGCGCTGCCAACATCCCGTCGGACGCGGGTTACGCGGGCGTGGGCCCCGACTTCCTGCCCTGGGTGGTGTCGGCCGCCATGGGGCTGTGCGGCGTGCTGCTGATCTGGGAGGTGCGCACCGGTGGCTACCGCAACATGGAAGAGCCCTCGGGCGCGGCCCGTGGTGACTGGCACGCCATGGCCTGGGTGTCGGCCGGCATCCTGGGCAACGCGGCGCTCATCACCACCATCGGCTTCGTGCTCAGCTGCGCGCTGTGTTTCACGCTGGCGGTGCGCGGCCTGCGCATCAGCGAAGGCAAGCCCGCGGGCAACGGCATGCAGACGGTGAAAGACGCGGTGATCGGCATGCTGATCTCGGCGCCTACCTTCTGGCTGTTCACCAAATTCCTCGCCGTCAACCTGCCGGGCCTCACAGGCACCGGCTGGCTCTGATCCGCACGACGGACCTGAAAGGAATTCACCATGCTGGACCTCTGGAACAACCTGCTCGGCGGCTTCGCCACCGCCGGCACCCCCATCAACCTGCTGTGGGCGCTGGCCGGCTGCGCGCTGGGCACGGCCATTGGCGTGTTGCCCGGCCTGGGCCCGGCCGTGACCGTGGCCATGCTGCTGCCGATCACCGGCCAGGTGGAACCCACCGCCTCGATGATCTTCTTCGCGGGCATCTACTACGGCGCCATGTACGGCGGCTCGACCACCTCGATCCTGCTCAACACCCCGGGTGAAACCGGCACCATGGTGACCGCGCTCGAAGGTTTCAAGATGGCCAAGAACGGGCGCGCCGGCGCGGCCCTCGCCACCTCGGCCATCGGTTCTTTTGTGGCCGGCACGATCGCCACGATTCTGGTGACGCTGTTCGCGCCCTTCCTGGCCGAGTTTGCCGTGAAGCTCGGGCCGCCCGAGTATTTCTGCCTGATGCTGCTGGCCTTCACCACCGTGAGCGCGGTGCTGGGCCAGAGCACGTTGCGCGGCATCACGGCGCTGTTCTTCGGCCTGGCGCTGGGCCTGGTGGGCATGGACCAGATCACCGGCCAGGTGCGCTACACCGGCGGCATCATCGAGTTCATGGACGGCGTCGAGGTGGTGCTGGTGGCCGTGGGCCTGTTTGCCGTGACCGAGGCGCTCTACAACGCGCTGTACGAAGGCAAGAGCGAGGTCAGCCTGAACAAGATGAACAAGGCGCACATGACGAAGACGGAGTGGAAGCGCTCGTGGCCCGCCTGGCTGCGTGGCACCTTCATCGGCTTCCCCTTCGGCACCATCCCCGCCGGCGGCTCCGAGATCCCCACGTTCCTGAGCTACGCCACCGAGCGCAAGCTGGCCGACCCTGAGTACAAGAAGGAATTCGGCACCACCGGCGCCATCGAAGGCGTCGCCGGCCCCGAAGCCGCCAACAACGCGGCCGTGACGGCCACCCTGGTGCCGCTGCTCACGCTGGGCATCCCCACCTCGGTGACGGCCGCCATCCTGCTGAGTGCCTTGCAGAACTACGGCATCAACGCCGGCCCGCAGCTGTTCCAGACCTCGTCGGCCTTGGTCTGGGCGCTGATCGCCTCGCTCTACATCGGCAATGTGATGCTGCTGGTGCTCAACCTGCCCATGGTGGGCCTGTGGGTCAAGCTGCTGAAGATCCCCAAGGCGCCGCTGTACGCCGGCATCCTGATCTTCGCCACGGTGGGCGTGTACGGCATGCGCCAGAGCTCGTTCGACCTGTTCATCATGTTTGGTCTGGCCCTCGTGGGGGTGGCGCTGCGCCGCTTCGACTTCCCGACGGCGCCCGTGATCGTGGGCCTGATCCTGGGCCCGCTGGCCGAGGCGCAGTTCCGCAACGCCATGTCGATCGGCGAAGGCAGCCTCGCGGTGTTCTTCGAGCGCCCCATGTCGGCCACGCTGCTGACTGTCGTGGTGCTGGTGCTGGTGACGCCGCGCTTGCTGGCCTGGCACCGCCGGAGCTGAACAAGGGCCTCCACGCTCCGCCGCTGCGCGGGTCGCTGCCCCCCGAGGGGGCTGGGCCTGCCTTCGGGCGGCCCGGAGGCTGGCCCGTCGGCCCCCACGCTCCGCCGCTCTGAGCGGCGCCCGAAAGCCGGACGAAGATTTCGTCCGGCTTTCGCGTTTCTCTAAGGTTTCCTCTATGCGTTCCGGTGGGGGCGCCGGGCATGATCGTCGGCATGAAAGTGCTGATGGTGGAAGACGATCTGGCCCTGGGCGATGCGCTGGGGCGCGTGCTGCAGGGCCGGGGCTTCGAGGTCACGCGGTGTGCCGATGGCGTGGAGGCGCTGGCCATGTTCCGGCGCCGCAGCCCGGACGTGGTGCTGCTCGACCTGAGCCTGCCGGGCATGGACGGCATGGAGGTGTTGCGCCTGATGCGCGACGGCGGTTCGCAGGTGCCGGTGCTGGTCGTCACCGCCCGCAGCGCGGTGCAGGACCGGGTGCTCGGGCTCAACGAAGGTGCCGACGACTACCTCACCAAACCCTTCGACATCGAAGAACTGGCGGCCCGCCTCAAGGCGCTGGTGCGGCGCAGCCACGGCACGCAGGAACTGCGCTGCGCGATGCTGCGTGTGGATGAGCCGACCGGCGCGGTGTTCCGTGGGGCGACCCCGCTGGACGTGTCGACCCGTGAGCTGGCCCTGCTGCGGACCCTGCTCGCGCGACCGGGTCAGGCGATCGGCAAGGAAGACCTGCACCGGGCCGTGTTCGGCGACGAGGCGTTGGGCGCCGACGCGATCGAGGTGCTGGTGCACCGCCTGCGCAAGCGCATCCACGGCTCGGGCGCGCAGCTGGTGACGCTGCGTGGCGTCGGCTACCTGATGATCGACGAGGCGATGACGGAAGGGCCGGTCTCGGCCTGAGCAGCGCATGACGTCTTCAGCCCCTTCCTCCCGCCCGACCATGACCGGCTCCGATTCGCCACCGTCCGCACCCGCCGCGCGGCCCTGGTCGATCACGGTGCGGCTGCTGCTGTGCCTGGGGCTTTGCCTCCTGCTGGTCGAGCTGCTGCTGCAGGGGCTTCTGCCCGAGTTGGCGGGCACACCGCTCTGGGGTGGCCTGCTGCGCATCCTCGCCGTGCTGCCGCTGTTTGCCTGGTGCGCGGTGCGCGCGCTGGCGCCCCTGCGCTGGCTGGAAGACGCGTTGCAGCCCGGCGGAGGCATGGGCGCGGCCCGACCCGTACCGGCCGAACTGCGGCCGCTGTCCGACGCGGTCCACGCCGTGCTGGCGCAGCAGCGCGAGGCCACCGAGCAGCAGCGGCGCTTTCTGGCCGATGCCTCGCACCAGCTGCGCACGCCGTTTGCGGTGCTGCGCACCCAGCTGCAGGGCGCGATGTCGGGGCAGCTGGAAGCGAAGGACACCCTGCCCAAGATGCTCGCGACCGTCGACCGCTCCAGCGAGCTGGTGCGGCAGCTGCTCTCGCTGGCCAAGGTCGAGCAGCTGGTGGCGCAGGGGCACTGGCAGGAAGTGAACCTGGACGCCGTGGCGCAGGAGGTGTGCCTGGAATTCGGACCGCTGCTGGCGCGCAAGCGGCTGGATTTTTCTTTCGAGTCGGTGCCGGTGCGCCTCACCACCGACCCCTGGATGCTGGGTGAGCTGCTGCGCAACCTGCTCTCCAACGCCATCCACCACGCGCCGCGCGGGTCCGCGCTGGGTATGGTGGTGCGCGTGCTGCCGGACCAGGCCGAGCTGCTGATCTGGGACAACGGCGGCGGCATCGATGCCGCGGTGATGGACCGGCTGTTCGAGCCCTTCCAGTCGGCCGCGGGCGGCACCGGCATCGGTCTGGGGCTGTCGATCTGCCGCCAGATCGCGGAATCGATGCAGGCCCGGGTGCAGCTGTTCAACCGCGTGCAGGACGACCGCGTGGTCGGCGTCGATGCCGTGGTGCGCTGGAACCTGGCGCCGGCTTCGGAAGGTGGCTCACATGCCTGACGCGGTGCGCCTGGACGCGGTGGAGAAGACCTTTGCCGACGGCACGCGCGCGCTGCGCGGCGTGCAACTGCGGTTCGCGCGGCGCCAGCTCACCACGCTGCTCGGGCCCTCGGGCTGCGGCAAGTCGACGCTGCTGCGCCTGGTGGCCGGGCTGGACCAGCCCAGCGCGGGCCGGGTCTTCATCGGCGAGCGCGACGTGACCGGCACCGGCCCCGAGCAGCGGCCGATCAGCATGGTGTTTCAGAGCTACGCGCTGTTTCCGCACCTGGACGTGCAGGGCAACGTGGGCTACGGCCTGGGGCTGGACAGCGCTGCCGCGGCGCGCGACTCGCGGGTGCAGTCCGCGCTGGAACAGGTGGGGCTGGGGGCGCTGGCCGCCCGTGGCACCGCCTCGCTCTCGGGCGGCCAGCAGCAGCGGGTGGCGCTGGCGCGCGCCCTGGCCCTGGCGCCCGAGGTGCTGCTGCTCGATGAGCCGTTGTCCAACCTCGACGCCGGCCTGCGGCGACAGATCCGGGAAGAGATCCGCAGCCTGCAGCAGTCGCTGGGGCTGACGGTGATCTACGTGACCCACGACCAGAACGAAGCCATGGCGGTCAGCGACCACATCGTGGTGCTGCGCGACGGCCAGGTGCAGCAGGTCGGCAGCCCGCGCGAGATCTACGAGCGGCCGCGGTCCGAATTCGTGGCCGGCTTCATGGGCGACGCGGCGGTGTTCGATGCCGAGGCGGACGGGCAGGGTGGCCTGCGGCTGGGGCCGCTGAGCGTGGGCACCGGCCTGGCCCGACGCCGCGGTGCCACCCGCGTGGTGGTGCGGCCCGAGGCCTGGCGGCTGGCGCCGGCCAGTGGCCAGGGCATGGCCGGTCGCATCGAATCGCACGCCTACGAAGGGCGCCAGTCGCATTACCGCGTGCGCACCGCGCTCGGCCTGCTGCAGGTGCACCGCCACCACGAGCGCCAGACGCTGCAGGTCGGCGCGCCGGTCAGCGTGTTCCTGGACGGTCCCGGTGTCAGCGTGCTGCTGGCCGGGGCCAGCGCCATGCCGGAAGGCCCTTGAAGCCACCACGAACGTCCCGATTCCCCTCAACCGCATCCGTGTCCATCCAAGGAAAGACCATGAAAAAGAACCTCTGGCTCGCCGCTCCCTTCCTGCTGTTGCCCGCGCTGCCCGCACAGGCGCAGAGCAGCGAGTTCAACCTGATCTGCTCGGCCCAGGCCGCCTGGTGCAACATGCTCGCCGTCACCTTTGAGAAGACCCAGGGTGTCAAGGTGAACATGACGCTCAAGGGCTCGGGCGAGGCGATCGCGCAGATCATGGCCGAGCGCGCCAACCCCAAGACCGACCTCTGGTTCGGCGGCACCGGCGACCCGCACCTGCAGGCGGCCGAGCAGGGCCTGTCGATGGAGTACAAGTCGCCCACGCTGCCTAAGTTGCACGACTGGGCGCAGAAGCAGGCGCAGCAGTCGGGCTACAAGACGGTGGGCATCTATTCCGGCCCGCTGGGTTTTGGCTACAACACCGAGCTGCTGGCCAAGAAAAAACTGGCCGTGCCCAAGACCTGGGCCGACCTGCTCAAGCCCGAGTACAAGGGCGAGATCCAGTCGGCCAACCCGGCCTCCAGCGGCACGGCCTACACCATGATCGCGACGCTGGTGCAACTCATGGGCGAAGAGCCGGCGTATGAGTACTTGAAGAAGCTGCACGGCAACATCGGCGCCTACACCCGCTCGGGCACCGGCCCGATCAAGGCGGTGGCGCGCGGTGAGGCCACCATCTCGATCAGCTTCGTGCACGACGGCCCGGGCGAGAAGGCGCAGGGCTTCCCGCTCGAAACCGTCACGCCGTCGGACGGCACGGGCGCCGAGATCGGCTCGATGTCGATCATCAAAGGCTCGCGCAACCTGGACGCGGCCAAGAAGTTCTACGAATGGGCGCTCACGCCCTCGGCCCAGGCGCTGGGCGCGGCCACGCTGCAATTCCAGCTGCCGTCGAACAAGGAAACCAAGGTCGACCCTCGCGTGCCCGACTTCCGCAAGATCAAGCTGATCAACTACGACTACGCGAAATACGGCCAGACCGCCGAGCGCCGCCGCCTGATCCAGCGCTGGGAAAAAGACGTGAACAGCCTGCCGCGCTGACCCCCACACCCTCCGGAAACTGGCATGAACACCTTGACCTCGCGGTCCGGGCGGGCGTTGGCCGCCTGGACATTGCTGGGGCTGGCCGCTTACGCGCTGCTGCCCTGGTACTTCCTCCAACAACAATCGCTCTGGGCGGCACTGCCCGGCGTCTGGGGCGGTGATGCCACCGCCAGCGGCGTGGTGCAGGCGGCCCTGCACGGGCGGCCCTGGCTCTGGACCGGTCTGGCCGGTCTGCTGATCGCCGGCGCCGGCCTGCTGCTGCCCGTGGGGCGGGCGCAGGGCGGGGTGCTGGTGGGCGGCGCGCTGCTGGGCCTGGCCGGCCTGCTGGCGAGCGGCTTCGCCATCGGTGCGCCGGGCTGGAGCTTCCAGACCCTGGAGGCCTGGTTCGGCCCGCTGGAGCACGGCCAGTTTGGCATGGGCTGGGGCGGCTTCGTCGCCATCGCCTGTCTCGTGATGTTGCTCGGCGCTGGCGTGGCACGGCTGGGGTTCTTTCGCGGCGACGTGTTCGTCGCGGGCGCGGTGGTCGGCTGCGTGAGCCTGCTGGTGCTGTTCGTGGTCTACCCCGTGCTGCGCTCGATGGCCTCGGGCCTGTACGACGACATGGGCCTGTGGGCGCCGGGCGCGCTGGTGGACCGGCTGGCCACCGAGCGCATCTGGGGCCTGGGCTGCGTCACCGCCGACACGCGCTGCGGCGTGGCCTGGAATACCCTGTTCCTGGCCCTGCTGACGGCGGCCGGCACGACCGTGATGGGCACGCTGATGGCGCTGTGGGCCGAGCGCGGTGGCACAAGGCTGCAGAAGCCGCTGAACGTGCTGGCCATGCTGCCCATCATCACGCCACCTTTCGTGGTCGGCCTGGGCCTGATCCTGCTGTTCGGCCGTGCCGGGCTCTACAACCAGTTCATGGAATGGGCCTTCGGCGTGGCGCCCTCGCGCTGGTTCTATGGCGTGTTCGGCGTCTGGCTGGCGCAGATGTTCGCCTTCACGCCCATCGCCTTCATGATCATGCGCGGCGTGGTGCAGGGCGTGAGCCCCTCGCTGGAAGAGGCCGCGCAGACGCTGCGCGCCGACCGGCTGCGCACCTTCATGACGGTGACGCTGCCGCTGCTCAAGCCGGGCCTGGCCAACGCCTTCCTGGTCGGATTCATCGAGAGCATGGCCGACTTCGGCAACCCCATCATCCTGGGCGGCTCCTACGCCGTGTTGTCGACCGAGATCTTCTTTGCCATCGTCGGCGCCTCGCTGGACCCGGGCATGGCAGCGGCGCTGGCCTTGGTGCTAACGCTGTTTGCGCTGGTGGTGTTCTTCATCCAGCGCGGGGTGTTGGGCAGCACCAGCTTCACCACCGTGACCGGCAAGGGCGACGCAGGCCTGCCGATGCCGTTGCCCGATGCGGTGCGTCGTCTGTGTTTCGGTGTGGCCGGGCCCTGGCTGCTGTTCACCGTGGTGGTCTACCTGTTTGCCTTCGCGGGCGGCTTCGTGAAGACGTGGGGCCGCGACTACACGCTCACGCTGGACCACTTCCGTGGCGCCTTCGATCTGCAGTGGGGCGAGCACGGCCTGGTCTGGGCCGGCACGGCCTGGAATTCGCTGTTCACCACCGCCTCGCTGGCGGCGATGGCCGCGCCGGTCTGTGCCTTCCTGGGCCTGCTGATCGCCTGGCTGCTGGCGCGCACCGAGTTCCGCGGCAAGGCGGGCTTCGAGTTCGCGGCACTGTTGACCTTTGCGATTCCCGGCACGGTGCTGGGCGTGAGCTACATCCTGGCCTTCAACGTGCCGCCGATCGAGCTGACCGGCACCGGGCTGATCATCGTGCTGTGTTACGTGTTCCGGAATCTGCCGGTGGGCGTGCGCGCCGGCACGGCGGCGTTCAAGCAGCTGGACCGCTCACTGGACGAGGCCTCGTTCATGCTGCGCGCGGGCACGCTGACCACGCTGCGCCGCGTGGTGCTGCCGCTGCTCAAGCCGGCGCTGACGGCAGCGCTGATCTACAGCTTCGTGCGTTCGATGACCACGGTCTCGGCCGTGATCTTCCTGGTCTCGGCCAAGTACGAGCTGTCGACCACCTACATCATCGGCCGCGTGGGCAACGGCGAGTACGGGCTTGCGCTCGCCTACTGCACCGTGCTGATCGTCTTCATGTCCCTCATCACCGCGCTGGTGCAGCGCCTGGTCGGTGAGCGGCAACTCGGCCGCCGCTCGGGCGGCCACTGAAACGGGAGAACCTCATGACCACACACGGCATCCAGTTCCGCCAGGTGACCAAGCGCTACGGCGGCGCCAACGCGCCCCTGATCGTCAAGGGCATCGACTTCACCGTGCCCAAGGGCACGCTGACCACCATCCTCGGCCCCTCGGGCTGCGGCAAGACCACCACGCTGCGCATGATCGCGGGGCTGGAGTCACCCTCCGGCGGCCAGATCCTGATCGACGGCCGCGACGTCACCTCGCTCGGTCCCAGTGAACGCAACGTCAGCATGGTGTTCCAGAGCTACGCGCTGTTTCCGCACATGAGCGTGCTCGACAACGTGGGCTACGGCCTGAGCGTGAGCGGCCTGCCCAAGGCGGAAATCGCCGAGCGGGCGCGGACGGCGATGGCGACCGTGGGCCTGGTCGGCATGGACACGCGCCTGCCCAGCGAACTCTCCGGCGGCCAGCAGCAGCGCGTGGCGCTGGCGCGGGCGCTGGTGATCGAGCCGGCGGTGCTGCTGTTCGACGAGCCCCTGTCCAACCTCGATGCGCGGCTGCGCCGCAGCATGCGCGAGGAGATCCGCAGCCTGCAGCAGCGGCTGGGCCTGACCGTGGCCTATGTGACGCACGACCAGAGCGAGGCGCTGGCGGTGAGCGACCAGATCATCGTGATGGACGCGGGCCAGATCGCCCAGGCCGGCGCGCCGCAAGACCTCTACGAACGCCCGGCGACCGCCTTCGTGGCCGGCTTCATGGGCGAGGCCATGCTGTTCGACGGTGTGAGCGAGCCCGATGGCTCGGTGCGCTTCGGCCCGATCCGCCTGCAGCCACGCCACCGCCTGCCGGCGGGGCCTGTGAAGGCGGCAATCCGGCCCGAGGCCTGGTCCATCGGCCCGCGCGAAGCGGGCGGTCTGGGCGGCGAATTGCTCAAACAGGCCTACCTGGGCTCGTTCCAGGAACTGACGGTGCAGACCGAGCTGGGGCCGATCTTCGTGGTCAGCCCGCAGGTCGACCGCGAATGGCGGCTGGGCGAAGAGCTGGGGCTGACGCTCAAGGACCATGGCGTGACCGTGGTGGCTGCTTGAACAGGTACACCCCCGCGCCGCTGCGCGTCACCCCCCTCAAGGGGGACGGCACGGGCCGTCTGGCAAAGCCAGCCCGGCGGTGCCTCTGGGTTGGGCCCTTTCATGCGTTGCGGATCTCGCTTCTGCGACGCGGACAACTGTGATTCTTTTCAAATGAATTCGACAATGACGACAGAGACGGTGGTGTTCGACCTCGGTGGGGTGGTGTTCAATTGGCAGCCGACCGTGCTGCTGCGGCAGGTGCTGCCCGGGCGCGCGGCAGACGAGGCCGGCGCGGTGCACTGGGTGCGCGAAATTTTCCAGGCCTTCGATCCCGACGGCGACTGGGCGCAGTTCGACCTCGGCAACGCGGAGCCCGAGGTGCTGGCGCAACGCATCGCGCGGCGCACCGGGCTGGCGGTCGGCGAGGTGATGGCGGTGATTCACGGGCTGGCGCCGCACATGCGGGTGAAGGACGACACGGTCGAGCTGATCCACGACCTCAAGGCGTGTGGCCACCGGCTGGTCTACCTCTCGAACATGCCGCACGGCCTGGCGCGCTGGATCGAGGACGACCACCCGTTCGCCGACTGGTTCGAGGACGGCATCTTTTCGGCCCGCGTGGCGCTGATGAAACCCGACCCGGCCATCTTCCACGCGGTGACCGAGAAACTGGCGCTGAGCGATACGTCGCCGGTGTTCATCGACGACGCGCAGCGCAACATCGACGCGGCCCACGCCGTCGGCTGGCGCGGCGTGCGCTTCGAGACGGCGGCGCAGGTGCGTGCGCAGCTGGTGGACCACGGACTGTTGAACCCTGCGGCCTGAGGGGTCTTGACCCAGGATGCGGTGGAACTGGCTTTGCCGGGCCACTTGCATTGCCCCCTTGAGGGGGTTGCGCGCAACGCTGCAGGGGTGACCTCTATCATGCGGGCATGAGCCCCGACAACCGACTTCCCCGCGACGCACAAAGCATCCTGGAGCTGGCCGCGCGCTCCATGTTCGACCTGTTCGCCAACGCCAGCGAGGGCATGATGCTGGTGGACCGCAAAGGGCGGGTGGTGTGGATCAACGACCAGTACCGCCGCTTCCTGCCGGCCCTGGGCTTCGAGCGTGAGGAAGACTTCGTCGGCCACCCGGTCTCCAGCGTGGTGCAGAACACCCAGATGCACCAGGTGCTGGAAACCGGCAAGCCGATCCTGATCGACCTGCTGACCAACCGCGCCGGCACCTTCGTGGTCAGCCGCATCCCGCTGCGCGACGACGCGGGCGAGGTGATCGGCGTGCTGGGCATCGTGTTGTTCGACCACCCCGAGACCACGCTGCAGCCGCTGATCGCCAAGTTCGCGCGGCTGGAGCAGGACCTGAGCGACGCGCGGCGCGAGCTGGCCAGCCAGCGCCGCACCAAGTACACCTTCGCCAGCTTCGTGGGGACCAGCCCGGGTGCGCTGGAGGTGAAGCGCCAGGCGCGGCGCGCGGCCGCGTCGACCAGCCCGGTGCTGCTGCTGGGTGAAACCGGCACCGGCAAGGAACTGCTGGCGCACGCCATCCACGCGTCGTCGCCGCGCGCGGGGCGGCCGTTCGTGAGCGTGAACATGGCGGCCGTGCCCGAGGCGCTGCTGGAGGCCGAGTTCTTCGGCGTCGCGCCCGGCGCCTACACCGGGGCCGACAAGAAGGGCCGCGACGGCAAGTTCAAGCTGGCCGACGGTGGCACGCTGTTCCTCGACGAGCTGGGCGACATGCCGATGGCCGTGCAGGTCAAGCTGCTGCGCGCGCTGCAGGAGGGCGAGATCGAGCCGCTGGGCTCCAACAAGCTGCTGCGCTTCGACGTGCGCGTGGTGGCCGCCACCTCGCGCGACCTGCAGCAGATGGTGCGCAACGGCCAGTTCCGCGAAGACCTGTACTACCGCCTCAATGTGCTGCCCATCCGCGTGCCACCGCTGCGCGAGCGGCGCGACGACCTGGCGCTGCTGGTGGAGGCGCTGTGCGAAGACATCGCCGCGCGAGGCGCCACGGCCCACCTGGAGATCGAGCCTGCCGCGCTCGATCTGCTGGCTGCCCAGCCCTGGCGCGGCAACATCCGCGAACTGCGCAACGTGCTGGAACAGCTGGCCCTGCGCAGCGACTCGCCGCAGATCGACGCGCCGCAGGTGGAGCAGGTGCTGCGCGAGTCGGGCCTGGAGCGCATCGAGCCGCCAAGGGCGCCGGCCGTGCGGGCCGCGAACGCACCGCCACCACAGCCGTCGGTGGACGAGCGGCCCCTGCCGGAGCAGATCGCCGAGCTGGAGCAGCGGGCCATCGCCGCCGCCCTGGCCCGCACCGGCGGCAACCGGGCGGCGGCGGCGCGGCTGTTGGGCATCTCGCGCGCCAGCCTGTATGACAAGCTGGGCGGGGTGTCTGAAATTCAGACGATTGACTGAAATTCAGACATTCCTTGATGTTGACGTTTGTCTGAAATTCAGACGCTTCAAACGGCGATGGGTGGCAAGTCCTTGATTTCATTGGCCTGAGACCCCTGGCACGCTACGTGCAAAACAGGAGAGCGGACACCGCCCGGGTGCCCCGGAAAAACCTCAGGAGACACACAACATGATTCACACGACCCGCCGCCTTGCGGTGATGGCCCTGGCCTGCAGCGCCACCCTCGGTTTCGCTCAGTCCGGCGGTGAAATCCGCATCGCCCACGTCTACAGCAAGACCGGCCCCCTGGAGGCCTACGGCAAGCAGACCCAGACCGGCCTGATGATGGGCCTGCAGTACGCCACCGGCGGCACCATGATGGTGGGCGGCAAGAAGATCGTGGTGATCGAGAAAGACGACCAGGGCAAGCCCGACCTGGGCAAGAGCCTGTTGGCCGCGGCCTACGCCGACGACAAGGCCGACCTGGCCATCGGCCCGACCAGCTCGGGCGTGGCGCTGGCCATGCTGCCGGTCGCCGAGGAATACCAGAAGGTGCTGCTGGTCGAGCCGGCGGTGGCCGACTCCATCACCGGCGACAAGTGGAACAAGTACATCTTCCGCACCGGCCGCAACAGCAGCCAGGACGCCATCTCCAACGCCGTGGCGCTGGACAAGGCCGGCACGACCATCGCCACGCTGGCGCAGGACTACGCCTTCGGCCGCGACGGTGTCAAGGCCTTCAAGGACGCCATCAAGACCGCCAAGATCGCGCACGAGGAATACCTGCCCACCAGCACCACCGATTTCACCGCCGGTGCGCAGCGCATCATCGACAAGCTGAAGGACGCGCCCGGCCGCAAGGTGATCTTCATCATCTGGGCCGGCGCGGGCAACCCGTTCAAGATCGCCGATCTGGACCTGAAGCGCTACGGCATCGAGATCGCCACCGGCGGCAACATCCTGCCGGCCATGGCCGCCTACAAGAACTTCCCCGGCATGGAAGGCGCGACGTATTACTACTTCGGCATCCCCAAGAACCCGGTGAATGAGGCCATGGTGGCCCAGCACTACACCCAGTTCAAGAGCCCGCCCGACTTCTTCACCGCCGGTGGTTTCAGCTCGGCCATGGCCGTGGTGACGGCACTGAAGAAGACCAACGGTGATACCAAGGCCGCCACGCTGATCAAGACCATGGAAGGCATGAGCTTCGAGACGCCCAAGGGCACGATGACCTTCCGCAAGGAAGACCACCAGGCGATGCAGAGCATGTACCACTTCAAGATCAAGGTCGACCCCGCGTTCCCGTGGGGCGTGCCGGAGCTGGTCCGCGAGATCAAGCCGGCGGACATGAACGTGCCGATCAGGAACAAGCGCTGAACATTTGCCACCCCCGCGCCGCGCCTAAGGGCGCGTCACCCCCTCAAGGGGGCAACACGAGCGGCCCGGCGAAGCCGGTTCCGCCGTGTTCTGGAAGGTCGCCGCACTGGCGGCGACTGCTCGCTCACTTGCGCTGCGCCTCTGCTGTGTGGCGCTTGGAGACCCCATGCTCGAAACCTCTGATCTCACGGTCCGCTTCGGTGGGCACGTGGCGGTGAGTGCCGTGTCCTGCGCGTTCGCGCCGGGCACGCTGACCGCAATCGTCGGCCCCAACGGGGCGGGCAAGACGACCTATTTCAATCTGATTTCTGGCCAGATCAAGGCTTCGGCTGGACAGGTCAAGCTCAACGGCGTGGACATCTCCTCGCTGGGCGCGCCGGCGCGAGCGCAGGCCGGGCTGGGTCGCGCGTTCCAGCTGACCAACCTGTTCCCCAACCTGACCGTGCGCGAGAACGTGCGGCTGGCGGTGCAGGCGAGGGCGGGCGCGGGGCTGAACCTCTGGCGCATCTGGAGCGATCGCAAGGACCTGGTGGTGCGGGCCGACGAGGTGCTGGAGACCGTGGCGCTGGCCGACAAGGGCGATGCGCTCGCATCGAGCCTGCCGCACGGCGACCAGCGCAAGCTGGAGGTCGGCATCCTGATGGCGCTGGAGCCTCAGGTCTTCATGTTCGACGAACCCACGGCCGGCATGAGCGTGGACGAGGTGCCGGTGATCCTGAACCTGATCCGCCAGCTCAAGGCCGACAAGACCAAGACCATCCTGCTGGTCGAACACAAGATGGACGTGGTGCGCGAACTCTCGGACCGCATCATCGTGCTGCACAACGGCGAACTCGTGGCCGACGGCGACCCGGCGACCGTGATCGCCTCGCCGGTGGTGCAGCAGGCCTACCTCGGCATCAACCCGGAAGAGAAGGAGGCCGCATGAGCGAGGTGCTGCTGAAACTGGAGGGGGTGCACACCCACATCGGCGCGTACCACATCCTGCACGGGGTGGACCTCGCCGTGCCCAAGGGCCAGCTCACCATGCTGCTGGGCCGCAACGGCGCCGGCAAGACCACCACGCTGCGCACCATCATGGGCCTGTGGCACGCGAGCCAGGGCAGGGTGGTGCTCGGCGGACAGGACATCACGCAGAAGCCCACGCCCGACATCGCCCACAGCGGCGTGGCCTACGTGCCCGAGAGCATGGGCATCTTCTCGGACCTCTCGGTGCGCGAGAACATGCTGCTGGCCGCGCGCGGTGCGCGCACGCTGGACGACATCGACACCACGCGGCTGGAATGGATCTTCGGCCTGTTCCCGGCCATGAAGAAGTTCTGGAACCACCCGGCCGGCAAGCTCTCGGGCGGGCAGAAGCAGATGCTCGCGGTCTCGCGCGCCATCGTCGAGCCGCGCCAGCTGCTGCTGATCGACGAGCCCAGCAAGGGCCTGGCGCCCGCGATCATCCAGAACATGATCGAGGCCTTCCGCCAGCTCAAGGCGGCGCAGACCACGATCCTGCTGGTCGAGCAGAACTTCAACTTCGCGAGACAGCTGGGCGACACCGTGGCGGTGATGGACGACGGGCGCGTGGTGCACAGCGGTTCCATGGCCGAACTGGCTGCGGACGAATCGCTGCAATCGAAACTGCTCGGCCTGAGCCTGGGAGCGCACCAATGACACCCCACGCTCATCACTGCGTGTATTCACTGCCCCTCCAGGAGGGGTTGGCCTCCCTTGGGGCGGCCCGGCGGGAGGCCGTTCTATGACCACATTCAAAGACATGGACTGGAAGCCCATGGCCCTGGTGCCGGTGCTGGCGCTGGCCGCCTTGCCCGCCATCGGCAGCCCTTCGACCTGGCTCACGCTCACGGTGGCCGGGCTGGCCATGGGCATGATCGTCTTCATCATCGCCTCGGGCCTCACGCTGGTGTTCGGCCTGATGGACGTGCTCAACTTCGGCCACGGCGTGTTCATTGCGCTGGGCGCCTTCGTGGCCACCACGGTGCTGGCGAGCATGGGCAGCTACACGACCTCGCCGAGCCTGTGGATGAACATGCTCGCGTTGCTGCCCGCGATGCTGGTGGCGATGGCGGTGGCCGGCGCGCTGGGCCTGGTGTTCGAGCGCTTCATCATCCGCCCGGTCTACGGCATGCACCTCAAGCAGATCCTGATCACCATGGGCGGCATGATCATCGGCGAGGAGATGATCAAGGTCATCTGGGGCCCCGAGCAGATTCCGCTGCCGCTGCCCGAAGGCCTGCGCGGCTCGCTGCTGCTGGGCGACGCGGCGGTGGAGAAGTACCGCATCGTCGCGGTGCTGGTCGGCGCGGCCGTGTTCGCCGCCATGGTCTGGACGCTCAACCGCACCAAGGTCGGCCTGCTCATCCGCGCCGGCGTGCAGGACCGCGAGATGGTCGAGTCGCTGGGTTACCGCATCAAGCGCCTGTTCGTCGGCGTGTTCGTCGCGGGCAGCGCGCTGGCCGGCTTGGGCGGTGTGATGTGGGGGCTGTACCAGCAGACGGTGACGCCGCAGATGGGCGCACAGGTCAACGTGCTGATCTTCATCGTCATCATCATCGGCGGCCTGGGCTCCACGCTGGGCGCGCTGATCGGCGCGCTGCTGGTGGGGCTGATGGCCAACTACACCGGCTTTTTGGTCCCCAAGGTGGCGCTGTTTTCCAACATCGCGCTGATGGTGGCCATCCTGCTCTGGCGCCCGCAAGGTGTCTACCCAGTGACCAGCCGATGATGAGCTCCCCCCGCGCCGCCTTTGGCGTCACCCCCCAGGGGGCGCAGCCTGGGCCCGGCAAAGCCGGTTCCGCAGCTGCCCTGGGCACAGCTTTCCCGATCTCCGAGGTTTGCCCATGTTGAACCGACTTCTATCCAAAGACCTGCCGCGCAGCCCCTGGCTGGCGGCCCTGCTGGTGATCCTGTTCTTCGGCCTGGCGTTCGCGCCATTCCTGTTCCCGGGCGTGAAGGCGCTCAACGTCGCGGCCAAGATCCTGATCTTCGTCGCGCTGGTGGCGAGCTTCGACCTGCTGCTGGGCTACACCGGCATCGTGAGCTTTGCGCACACCATGTTCTTCGGCATCGGCGCCTACGGCGTGGCGATCGCGCTGAGTTCGGTGGAAGAGGCCTCGTGGGGCGTGCTGGTGCTGGGGGTGCTGGGGGCGCTGGTGGTGTCGAGCGTGCTGTCGCTGCTGATCGGGCTGTTCTCGTTGCGGGTGCGTGCGATCTTCTTCGCGATGATCACGCTGGCCGTGGCCTCGGCCTTCCTCACACTGGCCTCGCAGCTGTCGGACTTCACGGGTGGTGAAGACGGCCTGACGTTCAGCGTGCCCGAGCTGCTGACACCCGGTTTCGCGCTGAGCGAAGAACCGCTGGTCACGCCCTTCGGCGAGGTCAACCTCAACGGCAAGCTGCTCACCTACTACCTGATCTTCGCCAGCGTCTGCGCCATCTTCCTCACCATCCTGCGCATCGTGAACTCGCCCTTCGGCCGGGTGCTTCAAGCCATCCGCGAGAACGACTTCCGTGCCGAAGCACTGGGCTACCGCACGGTGATCTACCGCACGCTGTCCAACGTGCTCTCGGCCCTGTTCGCCACGCTGGCCGGCTGCCTGCTCGCGATCTGGCTGCGCTACAACGGGCCGGACACCTCGCTGTCGTTCGAGATCATGCTGGACATCCTGCTCATCGTCGTGATCGGCGGCATGGGCACGCTGTATGGCGCGCTCATCGGCAGCGTGCTCTTCGTGCTCGCGCAGAGCTATCTGCAGGACCTGCTGCGTCTGGCCGGCGAAGCGACCGAAGGCATCCCGCTGCTGCCTGCGCTGCTCACCCCCGACCGCTGGTTGCTCTGGCTGGGTGTGCTGTTCGTGCTGTCTGTGTACTACTTCCCGACGGGCATCGTGGGGAGATTGCGCGAGCGCGCGGTGCTCGGAAAACTCAAGGGGCTGAAATGAACGCCGTCGTCACCCACACGCCCCAATCGCGCTACCTGAGTTGCGAAGGCCGCGAGATCCATTTCATGGACTGGGCGCCGGCCCCCGGCGCGGCCGACCATGGCACGGTGATCGCCTGGCACGGCCTCGCGCGCACCGGGCGCGACATGGACGCCCTGGCCGCGCACCTGAGCGCCCTGGGTTACCGCGTGATCTGCCCCGACACCATTGGGCGCGGCCTCTCGCAATGGAGCCCCGAGCCCAAGACCGAGTACTGCCTTGATTTCTACGCCAAGCTGGCGCGCTCGCTGGTGAACCAGCTCGGGCTGGAGCGCTTCCACTGGGTCGGTACTTCGATGGGCGGCGCCATCGGCATGGTGTGTGCCGACGGGCTGTTGCGCGGGCGCATCCAGCGCCTGGTGCTCAACGACAACGGCCCCCAGCTGGCGGAGGCGGCCATTCAGCGCATCCGCAGCTACGCCGGCAACCCGGCGAGTTTTTCCACCGTGGGCGAACTCGAACGGTACTTCCGCACCGTCTACAAACCCTATGGTCACCTCACCGACGCGCAGTGGACGCTGCTGACCGAAAGCTCGGTGCGCCGTTTGCCCGACGGCCGCGTGACGCCGCACTACGACCCGGCGATGGTGATGCAGTTCACCGAGCACCCGGGCGACTACGACCGCTGGCCCGAATACGACCGCATCGACATCCCGGTGCTGTGCCTGCGCGGCGCGGACTCCGACCTGCTGCTGGCCGACACGGCGGAACAGATGCGCGACCGCGGACCGAGGGCGCTGGTGGTGAACATTGCCGGGTGTGGGCATGCCCCGGCTCTGAATGTGCCGGATCAGCTGGAGCTGGTTAGTCGGTTTTTTGGGGGTAGCGAGGCTTGGCAGCCTACCGTTGGCACTCTGCTTGAGCGTTTTTAGCCGTTAAGTGCGAGTGACATAGAGCGTCTTTCCCATATGGGATTGAACGGGTCAGACCTGTCGACAGCGATTTTGTATGAAACCTCCAGCACATCATTCTCTAGCGCAACTTGGTGCACTGGAATGCCAACAAGAATAGGCCCGTAGCCCAAATGAATCGTTTGACTGTACGTATCAATGATTGGCTTTATAGAAAAGCCCTTGCGCGACTTTTTGTAGGCAATTCGGGTCTCGATTGAACAGAACCGATCTACATAAAGCTGCTCCATAAATCGCACGACGTCGCTCGTGCTCTTGCGAGCAGGGAGAAGCGAAAGCAATGACCGCCCGCTCTTCGGGTAGTGCTCCTGAAAGATTACCCAAGCAGGACCGTGATTCATCGAAAGCTAACGATCTAATTCAGTGGGCCAGGTAGCGCACCTGACGCAGGTCCACTGCAATACATGGTTGAACAGGCTGTGGGTTCAGGCAACGTATTCGTTCCCCACACTCTTAATATGTCTCGTAGTTTCTCAAGCGCTTCCGTTTGTGTGTGCACCCGAACATTAGCAAGCTGCTCCCCTCGAAAATCGCCTTGAAACACCAATATAGCGAACTCATGGTCGTACCACCCCAGGTCGACAAGCCGATCAAGGGCGGCATGGCGCAGCTGCAAAAGATCTTCCTTTCGCTCCCAGCGGCCTGAATTTATTGTCGGATCCTCGTATTCGACCGACCATCCTTCGGGAATCAGAAGCATTGCCTTCGCTGTTCAACGATTAAGGCCGGCGGAGGCCGTAGGCCGTCCGTGCTGAGCCGATTTGTTAACGATGACCGCACTCCTTACGGTCGTACCAGGAACGCGCAGCGCCCAGTGCCTTTGCCGTGCAAATTGCGCACAGTGCCTCTGGAAGCCCATCAGCAAATGCAGGTGCCCCGCCGCAATACGCACACGTGGCACCAGCAGATATCCGGCCTTCATCTAGGGAAGGTCTGCAAAACCGCGGCGCCGTGGGCCGATGTGAGACAGTGACGTCATGAAGCAAATGAGCCTGGGCGAGAGCGGATTCGAGCGCAAGACCAAGAGAACGCGCAAGCGCGAGTTCCTCGACGAGATGAACCTGGTAGTGCCGTGGACCGAGCTGGTGTCGCTGATTGCACAGCATGCACCAACGCCTGGCGCCAAGGGTGGTCGTCCGCCGTTTGCCGTGCGAACCATGCTTCGCATTCACTTCCTGCAGCAGTGGTTCAACCTGTCCGACCCGGCGATGGAGGAGGCGCTGTACGACACGCCCATGTTTCGAGAGTTTGCGGGGCTGGACCAGGGTGAGGAGAACTTGCCTGACGAGAGCACCATCCTGCGCTTTCGCCATCTGCTCGAACAACACAACTTGAGCCTGCAATTGCTTGCCACGGTCAACGCCACCCTGGCCGACAAAGGCCTGCTGCTCAAGAGCGGTACGGTCGTCGACGCCACGCTCATTGCCGCCCCCAGCTCGACCAAGAACAACAGCGGCGAACGCGACCCCGAGATGCATCAGACCAAGAAGGGCAACCAGTGGCACTTCGGGATGAAAGCGCATATTGGGGTCGATGCCGAATCGGGCCTGGTGCACACCGTCAAGGCCACAGCGGCCAACGCGCACGACATCACCCAGGCCAGCGAACTGCTGCACGGCGACGAAACCGATGTCTTTGCCGACTCTGGCTACCGGGGCGTTCACAAGCGCGATGAGGTGATCAAGGACCATCCCGAGGTCCACTGGTACGTGGCCATGATGCCCAGCCATCGCAAGGCGCTGGACAAGGAAACGCCCATGGGCTCGATCATGGAAGCGCTGGAGAAAACCAAGGCGCGCATCCGAGCCAAGGTCGAACACCCGTTCCGGGTGATCAAGCGCCAGTTCGGATATGTGAAGGTGCGCTACCGGGGATTGGCCAAGAACACGGCGCAGCTGCACACCCTGTTTGCGTTGTCCAACATCTGGATGGTGCGCCGAACGCTTTTGAAGGAGACCCGAGGATGAGTGCGTCCGAATGCGGCCAACGGCCACGAATCAGGGCGAAATCGGCCAACAAAGCGCCCTCGTGAGCCTGAAATCGCCATCATTTGAAATTGCATGCATCACCTCGCGCCGTAGCGGGTGTTGTGCAGACCTTCCCTAGCTCCTTCAACACTTTCGAGAGACACCGTTCGCAAGCATAGCCATGCAAGCCGCTAGCGGTTGGCCCTGAGCATTCAGAAATGCGATACGCACAAGGGCGCTCGCACGCTTCAGCGAAGGAAACAGGGCGTCGCTGCATAGGCATGGTTAACTTTGATTAAAACGGCAAAACGCCGGATGCCCACAACCGCTGCCGCCAAACAAAGTCTCTTCGAATCCAGAAAAACTCTTTGAAATCAATCGACTCGGCAACTCCGCTGCGGGCAGGAGCAGGTATAAAAATAAAACATTCGACAAATCCGGCAACAGGATTCCGAGCTGCCTCAATCCTTCGCACCCAGCGCCAGCGCTCGTTCGCGACTGGCCTGGAGCTGCATCGGATCGTCCGCCTGTTTCGTCGGCCAGCCCTGCAGGTGCTGCTCGGTCAGGTGGGTCAACGCGCGGATCCAGTCGGGGCTGTCGTTGAGGCAGTCGATGTAAGCGAAGCGCTCGCCGCCCGCGTGCTTGAAGGCCTCCTGCGCCTCCATGCGGATTTCTTCCAGCGTTTCCAGGCAGTCGCTGGTGAAACCGGGGCACACCAGGTCCACGCTCTTGATTCCCTTCTGCGCCATGGCGACCAGGGTCGGCTCGGTGTAGGGCTCCAGCCACTTGGCCTTGCCGAAGCGCGACTGGAAGGTGACGGTGTAGCGGTCTTTGCTCAGGCCCAGTTTCTCGGCCAGCATGCGCGCCGTTTTCAGGCATTCGCAGTGGTACGGGTCGCCGAGCATGAGGGTGCGCTCGGGCACGCCGTGAAAGCTCATCACCAGGTGCTCGGCCTGGCCGTGGTGCATCCAGTGCGCGCGCACCTTGCGGTGCAGCGCGTCGATGTAACCCAGGTCGTCGTGGTAGCGGTTGATGAACCGGAACTCGGGCAGGTGGCGGACTTTCAGGCCCCAGTTCGCCACCGCGTCGAACACGCTGGCCGTGGTGGTGCCGCTGTACTGCGGGTAGGCCGACAGGATGAGCACGCGGGTCACGCCGTCGGCCTTGAGTTCATCGAGCACCGAGGGGATCGACGGGTTGCCGTAGCGCATGGCGTAGCGCACCGTGACCTGGTGGCCGCGCTCGCCCAGGTAACCGCGCAGCAGCGTGGCCTGTTTCTCCGTCCAGACCTTGAGCGGTGATCCCTCGGGCGTCCAGATGCTTGCGTACTTGGCGGCCGACTTCTTGGGCCGCACCCGCAGGATGATGCCGTGCAGGATCAGCATCCACACGGCCCTGGGGATCTCGACCACGCGGCCGTCGCCGAGAAACTCGGCGAGGTAGCGGCGCAGCGCGGGGGCGGTGGGCTCGTCGGGGGTGCCGAGGTTGCACAGCACGACCGCCGTGCGCGGCGCCTGGCCATGGGAGAAAGCGGGTTCGGGTTGGAAGGGCATGCGCTATTCTCACGCAGACATGAATACCCCCCATTCCCCGCGCTGCGAGGCGCCCGACCACAGCCTCACCGGCGGTGACAACCCCTGCAACGCCAAGGGGCATGATGCCGATCCGGTCGCGGACCTCGGTCTGGACGTGTCGCGCATCCGCGCCATCACGATCGACCTGGACGACACGCTCTGGCCGATCTGGCCGATCATCGCCCGCGCAGAAAACGCCTTGCAGGCCTGGCTGACCCAGCACGCCCCCGCCACCGCTGCGCTCTGTGCCGCGCCGGGCACGCTGCGCGAGCTGCGCAACCAGATGAACACCACCCGCCCCGATCTCGCGCACGACATGAGCGGGCTGCGCCGAGAGTCGATCCGCCTGGTGCTGCAGCGCGCGGGCGACGACCCGTCGCTGGCGGAGCCGGCGTTCGAGGTTTTTTTTGCCGAGCGGCACCGCGTGGATCTGTTTGACGATGCGCTGCCCGCGCTCGAATGGCTCAGCGGCCGCTACCCGGTGGTGGCGGTGTCCAACGGCAACGCGGACGTGGACCGCGTCGGCATCGGCGCGCACTTCACGGCCTCGCTCAACGCCCACGGGTTTGGTGCCGCCAAGCCACACCCGAGCATCTTCCTCGCCGCTGCGCAGGCGGCGGGCGTGGACGCGTCGCAGGTGCTGCACGTGGGCGACGACGCCCACCTCGATGGCGTGGGCGCGCTCAACGCCGGCATGCAGCTGGCCTGGGTGAACCGCGCGGGCCATGCCTGGGAACACGCGCCGCTGGCGCCGCACATCACGGTGAGCGAACTGCTCGCGCTGTGCCGCGCGCTGGGCTGAGCCCGTCTCCCGCGATGCCACTCACCATCCACGGGATTCCGGCCTCGCGCGCCATCCGACCGCTGTGGGCCGCGACGGAGCTGGGTCTGGCCTTCACCCACGTGCCCACGCCCTACCTGGGTGGCGCCACGCGCACCCCAGCGTTTCTGTCGCTCAACCCCAATGGCCACATCCCGGTGCTGGTGGACGCGCGGCCCGAGGGCGAGGTGGTGGTGTGGGAAAGCATGGCCTGCGCGTTGTACCTCGCGCGCCACCACGGCCAGCCCGATGGCGCGAGCATCACGCCCGTGAACCCGAGCGAAGACGCCGAGGCGCTGCGCTGGAGCTTCTGGGCCGTGACCGAGTGCGAGGCCGACGCGCTGACGGTGCTCATGCACCGCGAGGCCATGCCGGCCGAGCGCCGCAAGCCCGAGCTGGCCCAGGCCGCCGAGAAGCGGCTGGCGGTGCGCCTGCGCGTGCTGGAGCAGCACCTGGCGGTGCAGCGGGCCGCCGGTTGGGCCTACCTGGCGGCCGAGCGCTTCACCGTGGCCGACCTGTGTGTGGCCAGTGTTCTGAACTGGGCGCGGCCGGCGCGTGAGTTGATGAGAGCCCACCCGCTGACGCACGACTGGATCGTCCGCTGCGTGGAACGCCCGGCCCACGAAGCGGCCAGGGCGCTGGGTTGAGGATCACCAGCCCCAGAGCAGGCGCCTGGCGATCCAGCCCTTCTTGCCGCTGTCGCGCTCCACACGCACCCAGTCGGCACGTTTTTCGCGCGTGCGCAGCACCTCACCGTATTCCACCTTGCCCACGATGCTGTGCTGGGTGCCGGGGCCGGAGCGCATGTTGGCGACCCGCGACTTCACGATGTGGTGTGGTGCGCTGCCGGTGAGCGAGCGAGCCACCCAGCCGCGATCGTTCTCGAAATCGCTGACCTGCAGCCAGCGGCCTTTGCGTGCGGTCACCTTGAGCGGGTAGCCCCTGTTCAGTTCCCACAGCACCTCGGTGTGGGTGCCGGGGCCGGAGCGCATGTTCAATGTGGAGCCTTTGACGCTCACCATCTGTTGCGCGGCGGCCGATGCGGCGGTGGTGGTGAGTGCCGCCAGGCACAAGATGGTGGTGCCGATGGCGTGACGGGTGGTGTTGTTCCAGTTCATCCGCAGATGCTCCTTTCCTCGGGGTTGAAATGCCTCTGAGCCAGTGGGAACGCTGTTGGCCGCAGAGGTTCCCGTGAAGGCGCCCGCGCAAGGCACACGGTGTGACCAGGGTCTGCGGATGGGGCGCTGCAGCAGCGCGGACGTCAAACCCGCGCCACCGCCGCCAGACCGCTGCGCACCGCGCCTTCCAGCGTGGCCGGGTACGGCCCGTCCACGTAGTCGCCCGCCGCCCACAGGCCCGGCGCAATGGCCTGCGCGGGGCGCCGCAGGCCGGGGGTGCAGGCGAAGGTCGCGCGCTTTTCCACCACGGTCTGGATCGGTTGCAGCCCGCTCAAACCGAGCTGGCGCGCTGCCTGCTGCAACACGCGCGCCTGCAGCGCGTCGCGTTCACCCTCGCTGGCGCTGATCACGAACGCCAGCACGCCTTGCGCCGCCGGGTCCTGCGGGGCGAGCTGGCCACGGTCGAACACGAACTGCGCCGGGGCGGCGTGGGCATCGGGCTCGGCCCGCAGCGCGAGCATGGGCGCGGCCAGGCGGGCGCCCGGTGCCCAGGCGTAAACGGTGGTGATGGCGGTGAATTCCAGCGCCGCGGTGTCGCCGGCCCAGGCGCGGAGCCGCTCGCCGGTGTCGGCGTCTGCCGTCTGGGCGGCCTGTGCCATGGCCTGTGCGGCCGGGCCGGCGGCGGTGGCCCAGATCACGTGGTCAAAGGCCTCGTCAAACCCTTCGCCCTGGCGCTGGCCGCTCAGGCACCAGCCAGAGTCCTGCGGGTGCAGCCCCACGACACGGGCACCCTCAGCGACCCTGGAAGTCATCGCGTGTCGGGTCTGCAGCCAGTGCGCGGCGGCCTGCGGAAACAGGGCGCCGAGATCGGTGCGCGGCAGCAGCAGGCTCGACGCGGCCCAGCCGCCAAAGCCGCGGCCGAACAGGGCGTCGCGCATGACCCGCAGGAACACCTGCGCGCTGGCGTCGCGGGCCGGCAGGTTCAGGGCCGAGACGCACAGGGGTTCGATCAGCTCGTCCATCACGCGCGCGGGCAGCCGGGCGCACAACTCGGCCACGGTCTGCTCGGGTGGGCAGGCGAAACCCGCTGCTTGCCAGCCCAGCGAGGCGCGGACCAGCGCCAGCCGTTCGCTCCAGCGCCAGCCACGCGCGGTGGCGATGGCGGCCAGGGCATCGAGGGGCGCGGGCCAGCGTGCGGCCCAGGCGGGGGTTTGCAAGCCGCTGCCGTCGGGGTAGGGCAGGGCCAGTGGCAAGCCGAGCAGCACCTCGGCCGGACGCACCCCCACACGTTGCATGAGCGCGAGCGATTCGCTGTAGGCCCCGATCAGGATGTGCTGCCCGTTGTCCAGGGTCAGCCGCAGGCCGTCAGGCCGCTGTGTCTGCAGCGCCCGGGCCCGTCCGCCCAGCACGCGGCTGGCCTCGAACACGGTCACGTCCGCGCCAGCGTCGGCGGCAGCCACGGCTGCCGCCATGCCGGCCCAGCCTGCGCCGACGATGGCAATTTTCACGACGCGCCACCCTCGAAGCGGCGGGGTGTGGAAACAGAAACGGTCCGGCGCCGGGCCACCCCCAGCCGGACCAGCCCCCCTTGGGGGGCAGCGACCCGCGCAGCGGCGGAGCCCCGGGTTCCCGCCGTTGGCGGGAGCACGCTTGGGGGGGCAACGGTCCGGCGCCGGGCCGCCCCAAGCCGGACCAGCCCCCCTTGGGGGGGCAGCGACCCGCGCAGCGGCGGAGCGTGGGGGGCAACCTTCACAACCGTCCCAGCGCCTGCACCTTCCACGCCAGCCAGAACTTGCGCAGCGGGGTGAGGCTCACGCGCTGGGTGAGCACGGGCAGGGGGTCGACGGCGATTTCCCGCAGCAGGGTGCGGTAGATGTTGGCCATCATCAGGCCCGGCTTCTGGGCGCGCCGGTCGGCCTCGGGCAGCAGGGCCAGGGCCTCGTCGTAGGTCTTCAGCGCGCGGTCGCACTGGAAGCGCATCAGCGCCAGGAAGCGCTGGTGAAAATCGGCGGTGTCCATGCCGGGCGCCGCGCCGCGCTTGATCAGCTCGTGCGCCTTCACGTCGAAGCGTTGCAGCTCGTTCACCGGCAGGTAGATGCGGCCACGCGCCGCGTCTTCGCCCACGTCACGGATGATGTTGGTGAGCTGGAACGCCAGGCCCAGGTGGTGGGCGTAGTCGGTGGTCTGCGACTGGGTCTGACCGAAGATGCGCGCGGCCACCTCGCCCACCACCCCGGCCACCAGGTGGCAGTACTGCTGCAGGTTGGGGAAGTCGAGGTAACGGCTCTGGTCCAGGTCCATCTGGCAGCCGTCGATCACGGCCAGCAGGTGCCGCGCCTCGATGCCGAAGCGGGCGGTGTGCGGCATCAGCGCCTGCATCACCGGGTGGTTCCTTTCGCCCGCAAAGGCCTGCGCCACCTCGCGGCGCCACCAGGCCAGCTTGGTCTGCGCGACCCCGAGGTCGCTGATTTCGTCGACCACATCGTCCACCTCGCGGCAGAACGCATAGAACGCCGTGATCGCGGCACGTCGTTCGGCAGGCAGGAACAGGAAGGCGTAGTAGAAGCTGCTGCCAGAGGCGGCGGCTTTTTGCTGGACGTAGTCTTGTGGATTCATGGACTCAGGCGGGTTGCCTGAGTGTAAACAGCCGTTTCACGGCAGCCCGTTGCCGGCGGGGTCAGGGCGGGGTCAGGTCGTTTTCGAAGACCTCGCGGTGGCTGCGGCTGAGCTCCGCGTGCCAGCGGTCGATGCGCCGCAGATGTCCGCCGGTTTCGAGCTGGCGCAGGGTCCGGGCCACCGATTCGCGCGTGGTGTTCAGCACCGCCGCGAGCGCCACATGGCTGGGCAGGCGCACCGCGCTGGCGCCCTGCGCTTCGCCGAGCAGCACCAGCGTGGCCACCAGCTGGCGGGGCAGGCCGCGCAGGCGCACGACCTGGCTCCAGTCCGCCAGCCGGGCGAAGGTGTGGGCCATGCCGGTGTGCAGCATGTTCAGGAACACCGGGTCCTGCAGCAGCGTTCCGCCCAGCGAGGCGACGGGCAATTCACAAGCCCGGCCGCTCGACAAGGCCAGGGCGCCGACCTGGGTGGGCTGATCGAGCAGGCGCCACTGGCCGAGCAAGTGGCCCCGGCCCATGATGGCCACCGGGCGTGCCACGCCGTCCAGCCCCCGGCGGGTGAGCATGACGGTGCCGAGCTTGATGGTGCGAACCACCTCGGTGGCCGCGCCTTCGACCTGCAGGGTGTCGCCTTTGCGGAAGTCGACCTCGCTGATCCAGGGGTCCAGGCGCACCTGGCGTGCGCGCGGCAAACCGCCGATCAGGCAGTTCAGGCGTGCCGCGCACACCTGACAGCGGGCGGCGGGTGCGGTGCTGGGGGCCGGGGTTCGGGTCATGGGGGCGTGGTCGTGGGCATCGCGGGGTGCGGAGATCGCGCCTGGGCCAGGGTGGCAAGGCGGCCGGGAACGTCCGGCTGTTCCTGTTGTATCGGCCGCCGAGCGCGCGATTGAAGGACCGACGGCGTGCCGTGCATCACGGGGACGGGCCGCTATGGGCGGTTCCGGCCCGCTTCGGTGCCGTTGGGCGGTTGCGTTCAGGGGTTGTCCAGTGGGTGTCCATCCCGGAGGTATGCCGCAGCCCAGGGGTGCTGTGGGCCGGAAAATGCGATGTCCGTCACATTGGGTGTTGAAAAGGCAACGGACGGCGGCGCGCGGCGTGGCGCACGAAGGTTTGTTTGCCGTAAGGCGTTAGTGTTGTGTCTCTGGGTGTTCAGCCCAGCGTTTTGCCACCTTTTCATTGACCCATGACGTCCCACCGCGATTCCCCCACCCGCTGGCCCTGCGTTCCGTCTCGATGGAACCCGATTCGGGCTCGGGGCCGTCGCACGCCGCGTCGGCGGCGGCGCTGGCGGCGCGCCTGGATTCGGCCGAGCAGACCTTGCGCGACATCGCACAGGCCCTGGCCCACGACCTGCGGACCTCCTTGCGCCATGTCATCAGCTACGCGCAGTTGCTGGGCGACCCGGCCTACGCCGACCAGCCCGAGGCGGCCAAGCGCATTTCGCTCAAGGTGCTCGACTCCAGCCGCCGGCTTCAGCGGCTGATGGAGTCCATGGCCGCGCTGGCCCGGCTGCAGGTGGCCGACGTGCAGCTGGAAACGGTGGACACCACCGCGCTGTTGCGCCGTTTGATCCGGGAGCTGGACGAGCGCACCCACGGTCACCGTGTGGCGTGTGTGCTGGCGCCCGACCTGCCGCCCGCCGTGGCCGACGCCGGTTTGCTGCGGCGCGTCTGGCAGGAGCTGCTGGACAACGCCTGGCGCCACGCGCGCAGCCACGTGTCGCCGCGCATCGAGGTGAGTTACGAGGCGGTGCCCGGCGGACACGCCTACTTCGTTCACGACAACGGGCTGGGCTTCGAGCCTGAAAAAGCGGCCGAGCTGTTCGGCCTGTTCCAGCGCGCACAGGGTGCGCCCGACCCGGGCCTGGGACTGGGCCTGGCCATGGTGCGGCGCATCGTCGAATGCCACGGCGGGCGGGTCTGGGCCACAGCTCGCCCGGGCGAAGGCGCCCGCTTCGGCTTCAGCCTGCCCGAGCGCGCCGTCTGAGGCCCATCCCGAACGCGGCGCGCCACAGCAGCAGCGGCACGTCCGCCTTGCCCAGCGTGGGGCGCGTCTGCCAGCTGCGGTGCTGGATGGCGTCGATCTTGTCGAGGATGCGCAGACCCCCTTGCACGACCAGCCGCAGTTCCCATCCCGCGCGCCCGGGAAGGCTCAACGCCAGCGGGGCGCCCCGGTTCATGAGCGTGCGGGCCCGGTCACACCGTTCGGCCACCAGCGCCTGGCAGCGGGCCGTGCGGTCGGCATCGACGGGGCCGGAGAAGTCCGCCAGGCTCAGCCCGTGGCGGTTCAGCGCGTCGGCCGGCAGGTAGTTCCGCTGGCGCGGCAGGTCCACGCTGATGTCCTGCCAGAAGTTGATGAGCTGCAAGGCGCTGCAGATGGCGTCGCTTTGCTGGAGCGAGACCTCGTCGTCAATGCCATACAGGTGCAGCAGCAAGCGCCCCACCGGGTTGGCCGACAGCCTGCAATAGGCCAGCAGCTCGGTCTCGTCGGCGTAGCGGTGGCCGATGGCGGTGTGGCGCACATCTTGCTCGAAGGCGCTGATCAGGTCGTGCAGCAGCGGACCGGGCAGGCCGTGTTGCCGGATGGCCCGGGCCAGCGGGCCGAAGACGTGTTCCCAGGGCGTGTCCTGCCCGGCGGGGAGGCTGTCGCTCAGCGCGTGCGCCAGGGCCAGCCGGTAGCTGGCCAGTTCGGCCAGGCGCTGCCTGGGCGAGGCGTCACCTTCGTCGGCGATGTCGTCGGCCGTGCGGGCAAAGTGGTAGATCGCCATGACCGCCGGACGCAGGGCTGGCGGGCACAGCAGCGAGGCCACCGGAAAGTTTTCGTAGTGGCCCACACCCGCCGACAGGGGCGCCGGAGCGGCGGCGGTGGCAGGAGAGGGCGGGGCGGGCGGGGTCATGCGGGCGGGACTTCGGTGGTTGCAGGGTTTGGCAGTGAACGGCGCTGGCCGCCGTCTGCGTCGGGCAGAGTGGCGCGCCGTTGAACGGGTGCACACCTGCGAAGATTGCACTACAATTTTGGTTACTAACCGGTCAGTCATTAATATGATTCACCGGTTTTCTTCCGATTTTCGGCGCAAACCGTGGTGGTGGGCGCCGCCATCAGCCGACCGACACCATGAACATCCGCCCGCTCATCCTTGTTTCGACGGCCGCCCTGCTGCTGACCGCGTGTTCCAAGCCCGAGGCACCGCAAGAGCCGATCCGTGCGGTCAAGCTGCTCAAGGTGAGCAGCGGCACTGTGCGCGGGCAGAGCGAGTACGCGGGTGAGGTCAGGGCGCGCACCGAATCGCGCCTGGGGTTCCGGGTGGGCGGCAAAGTGACGCAGCGTCCGGTCGAGGTGGGCCAGCGGGTGGTCGCGGGTCAGTTGCTGGCGCAACTGGATGCGCAGGACCTCGCCCTGTCCAGCCAGGCGGCGCAGGCCCAGGTCAGCGCGGCGCAGACCCAGCGCGATCTGGCAGCAGCCGACCTGAAACGGTACATGGATCTGAAAAACCAGGGCTTTGTGAGCGGCGCCGAGATCGAGCGCCGGCAGGCCACCCTGCAGGCGGCCGACGCGAGCTTGCGTCAGGCCCGCGCGCAAGGCTCGGTGCAGGGCAACCAGGCCGGTTACGCGCGGCTGCTGGCCGATGGCGCCGGCGTGGTGCTGTCGGTGGAAGCCGAGGTGGGGCAGGTGGTCGCCGCCGGCACGCCGGTGGTGCGCCTGGCCAGAGACGGCGCACGCGATGTGGTCATCGCCGTGCCCGAGGACAAGCTGGCCCAGGTGCGCATCGGGCAGGAGGCTCAGGTGCGGCTGTGGGGCAACGGGGTGCCCGGGCAGGCGCCGCTGGAGGGCACCGTGCGGGAGGTCGCGGCCAGTGCCGACCCGGTCACCCGCACTTTCCAGGTCAAGCTGGCCCTGCCGGCGGGTGCGAGCGCGCCGCTGGGCGCCACCGCCACGGTGTCGCTGCCGGCGACCGGCGGCGTGGCCGTCGCGGCCATCAAGCTGCCCACTAGCGCGCTGATGAGCGCACCCGGTGGCGCGAAAGGCGAGACCGCCGTGTGGGTCTTTGACCCCGCCAGCCACACGGTGGTGCTGCGTCCGGTGGTCGTCGGTGGTGCCGAAGGCAATGACCTGTTGATCGCGAAGGGTTTGAAAGACGGTGAGGAGGTGGTCGCGGCGGGCGTGCATGTGTTGTCGCCGGGCCAGAAGGTCACGCGCTTCGCCGCTCCCGCCACCGAGTGAGGTCGCGCATGAATCCGCAAACCCACAACGCCCATCCCGAACCCACTTCCTGGGTGTCGCGATTCAACCTCTCGCAGTGGGCCCTGGACCACCAGGCCTTCACGCGCTACCTGATGATCGTGCTGATGCTGCTGGGCGTGGCTGCCTATTTCCAGCTTGGCCAGGACGAGGACCCACCTTTCACCTTCCGCGCCATGGTCGTTCGCGCCTACTGGCCGGGTGCCACCGCACAGGAAGTGGCCGAGCAGGTGGCCGACCGCCTGGAGAAGACGCTGCAGGAAGTGCCTTACGCCGACAAGATCCGCAGCTACTCCAAGCCGGGCGAAACGCTGATCATCTTTCAACTCAAAGACAACTCGCCTGCAGCTGAGGTGCAGCAGGTCTGGTACACGGCGCGCAAGAAGATCGGCGACATGCGGGCGACGCTGCCACAGGGCGTGGTGGGTCCGTTCTTCAATGACGAGTTCGGCGATGTGTACGGTGTCATCTACGCGCTGCAGGGCGACGGCTTCTCCCCAGCCGACAAGAAGCAGGTCGCCGACACCGTGCGCCAGCGGCTGCTGCGGGTGAAGGATGTGAACAAGGTCGAGCTGTTCGGCGTGCAGGACGAGAAGCTCTACATCGAGATTTCCCACCAGCGCCTGGCCACGCTGGGTCTGGACATGCAGCAGGTGCTGGCCGCCCTGGGCCAGCAGAATGTGCTGGAGTCGGCCGGCGCGGTGCAGGCGCCGCACGACGTGGTGCAGGTGCGCGTGGGCGGGGCGTTCAATTCGGTCGAACAACTGCGTGCGATGCCGGTGCGGGCCGCCAACGGCACCCAGCTGCGCCTCGGCGACTTCGCCGACATCCGCCTGGGCTACGTCGATCCCGAGCAGGTCAAGGTGCGCCACAACGGCAAGGACAGCGTGGCCCTGGGCATCTCCATGGCCAAGGGTGGCGACATCATCGCCCTGGGCGAGGCGCTGAAGACGGCGGTGGCCGACATCGAGCGCAACCTGCCCGCCGGCATGCAGCTGGTGCAGGTGCAGGACCAGCCCAGCGCGGTGACCCGGTCGGTGAACGAGTTCGTGAAGGTGCTGATCGAGGCCGTGCTGATCGTGCTGGCGGTCAGCTTCCTGAGCCTGGGCCTGCACCGGCGCGAGGGCGGGACCGGATGGCGCCGCTACCGGCTTGATGCGCGCCCCGGCCTGGTTGTTCTCATCACGATTCCCCTGGTGCTCTCGATCACGTTTCTGGCCATGCAGTACTGGGGCATCGGGCTGCACAAGATTTCGCTCGGTTCGCTGATCATCGCTCTGGGCCTGCTGGTGGACGACGCGATCATTGCGGTCGAGATGATGGTGCGCAAGCTGGAAGAGGGCTATTCGATGATGAAGGCCGCGACCTTCACCTGGGACGCCACCGCCATGCCGATGCTCACCGGCACCCTGATCACCGCCGCGGGCTTCCTGCCCATCGGCATGGCGAACTCGACGGTGGGCGAATACACCTTCGCCATTTTCGCGGTCACCGTGATCGCGCTGGTGCTGTCGTGGATCGTCGCAGTGATGTTCGTGCCCTACCTGGGCGTCCGGCTGCTCAAGGTGAAACCACACGTCGGCCCCGCCCACGAGGTGTTCGACGGACCGTTTTATGTGCGTTTCCGGGCGCTGGTGAACTGGTGCGTGCAACACCGCTGGATCACCATCGGTCTCACCATCGCCACCTTCGTGCTGGGCATCGTCGGCATGGGCAAGGTGCAGCAGCAGTTTTTCCCCGATTCGAGCCGACCCGAGATCATGGTCGATCTCTGGCTGCCTGAAGGCGCGAGCCTCACGGCCAACGACGCGATCACGCGCCGGGTCGAGGCGCGCATGGCGAAGGAGCCAGGCGTGAGCAGCGTGAGCACCTGGGTGGGATCGGGCGTGCCGCGCTTCTATCTGCCCCTGGACCAGGTGTTCCCGCAAAGCAACGTGTCGCAGCTGATCGTGTTGCCCAAAGACCTTGAGGCACGTGAACGCATCCGCAAGGCATTGCCGGCCCTGCTGGCCACCGAGTTCCCCGAGATCCGGGGTCGTGTGAAACTGCTGCCCAACGGGCCACCGGTGCCGTACCCGGTGCAGTTCCGCGTGGTCGGCACGGACCCCGCGGTGCTGCGCGGCCTGGCCGACGAGGTCAAGGCGGTCCTGCGTGAGAACCCGAACATGCGCGGCGTGAACGACAACTGGAACGAGTCGGTCAAGGTGCTTCGCCTGGACGTGGACCAGAGCAAGGCGCGTGCGCTGGGCGTGTCCAGCCAGTCGATCGCACAGGCCGCCCGCACCATCCTGAGCGGCAGCACCGTCGGGCAGTACCGCGATGGCGACAAGCTGATCGATATCGTGCTGCGACAGCCGCTGTCCGAGCGCGACGCCATCTCCAGCCTGGCCAACGCCTACCTGCCCACGGTCAGCGGCAAGAGCATCCCGCTGTCCCAGATCGCGAGACCGGTGTTCGACTGGGAGCCTGGCGTGATCTGGCGCGAAAACCGCGATTTCGCCATCACCGTGCAGGGCGATGTGGTCGAGGGGCTTCAGGGCGCAACCGTCACGGCCGAGTTGCTGCCGGCGCTGCACAAGATCGAGGCGGGATGGATCGAACGCGGGCTGGGCGCTTACCGGGTGCAGGTCGCGGGCGCGGTGGAGGAGAGCAGCAAAGGCTCATCGTCCATCGCGGCGGGCGTTCCCCTGATGCTGTTCATCACGTTCACGCTGCTGATGCTGCAGTTGCAGAGCTTCAGCCGCTCGCTGCTGGTGTTCCTGACCGGCCCGCTGGGCATGGCCGGTGTCGCGGGTGCGTTGCTCTTGCTGAACCGTCCGTTCGGCTTTGTGGCGCTGCTCGGCGTGATCGCGCTGATGGGCATGATCCAGCGCAACTCGGTGATCCTCATCGACCAGATCGAGCAGGACCGTGCCCGCGGCGTGCCGGCCTGGGACGCGGTCGTCGAGGCGGCGGTGCGCCGCATGCGCCCCATCGTGCTGACGGCCGCCGCCGCTGTGCTGGCCATGATCCCGCTCTCGCGCAGCGTGTTCTGGGGCCCAATGGCGGTGGCCATCATGGGCGGTCTGATTGTCGCGACCGTGCTCACGCTCCTGGCCCTGCCGGCCATGTACGCGGCCTGGTTCAGGGTGAAAAAGGAAGCTTGAACCCAGCGGCTAGAATAGAAGGTTGCCGAAAAGCGGAAAGCATGCTTTGCAGTGTCAGTGCTGCGGGGCTTGATCACCGTGCAGGCGCGCGGGTGGCGAAATTGGTAGACGCACCAGGTTTAGGTCCTGACGCCAGCAATGGTGTGGGGGTTCGAGTCCCCCCCCGCGCACCACCTCAGATACAGCGATTTCCTGCGGCAGGCAGCACCTTCTGACCCGCCGTCCCTATTTGGAGAAAACCATGACCGTGACCGTAGAAACCCTGGAAAAACTGGAACGCAAGATCACGCTCACGCTGCCGGCCGACGTGATCCAGAACGAAGTCGCCAAGCGCCTCAAGCGCCTGGCCCGTGACGTCAAGATGGACGGTTTCCGTCCCGGCAAGGTGCCGATGAACGTGGTGGCCCAGCGCTACGGGTACTCCGTGCACTACGAGGTGATGAACGACAAGGTGGGCGAGGCCTTTGCCACCGCCGCCGACGAGGCCAAGCTGCGCGTGGCCGGTCAGCCCAAGATCACCGAGAAGGAAGAGTCGCCCGAAGGCCAGCTGGCTTTCGACGCCGTGTTCGAGGTGTACCCCGAAGTCAAGATTGGCGACCTGGGCACCGCCGAGGTCGAGAGGGTGTCGTCGGAAGTGACCGACGCCGCCATCGACCGCACGCTGGACATCCTTCGCAAGCAGCGCCGCACCTTCGCACAGCGCGCGCAAGACCAGGCCGCCACCGACGGTGACCGCGTCACCATCGATTTCGCCGGCAAGATCGACGGCGAAGCCTTTGACGGTGGCAAGGCAGAAGCCTTCCAGTTCATCGTGGGCGATGGCCAGATGCTCAAGGAATTCGAAGACGCGGTGCGCGGCATGAAGTCGGGCGAGTCCAAGACCTTCCCGCTGCCGTTCCCCGCCGATTACCACGGCAAAGATGTGGCCGGCAAGACGGCCGACTTCCTGGTCACCGTCAACAAGATCGAAGCCGCCCACCTGCCCGAAGTGGATGAGGCCCTGGCCAAATCCCTCGGCATTGCCGAAGGCACGGTGGAAGGTCTGCGCGCCGACATCAAGAAAAACCTGGAGCGCGAGGTCAAGCACCGCCTGCAGGCCCGCAACAAGCAAGCCGCCATGGATGCCCTGGCGGCCAAGGCCGAGCTGGACCTGCCGAAGTCGGTGGTGCAGTCCGAACTCGACCGTCTGGTGGAAGGCGCGCGCGCCGACCTCAAGCAACGCGGTGTGAAAGATGCCGACAAGGCGCCGATCCCTGACGACCTGTTCCGCCCGCAAGCCGAGCGCCGCGTGCGCCTGGGCCTGGTGGTGGCCGAGCTGGTGCGTGCCAACGAGTTGCACGCCAAGCCCGAGCAGATCAAGTCCCACATCGAAGATCTGGCTGCGTCCTACGAAAAGCCGGCCGACGTCGTGCGCTGGTACACCAGTGACAACCGCCGCATGGCCGAAGTGGAAGCGATCGTGATCGAAAACAACGTTACCGAATTCCTGTTCGCCAACGCCAAGGTCACCGACAAGGCGATCGGTTTTGACGAGCTGATGGGTCAGGCCTGATCGGCAAGGCCTGACGCAGGCAGCCGACGCGAGCGACAAGGGCGGAGGAATCCGCCCTTTTTTTTGCGGCGCGGCTTGTCTTTTGTGGTCGGCACGCCATATGCAAGCCTCTGACAAAGCCGCTGCGGGGTTGCGGCTTTGTCGGGTTGGTTACAGTAGTGACATGGTCTCAAACACACACCGGAGAAACGCATGAGCGCAATGGACATTCAGGGTTTGGGCATGGTGCCCATGGTCATCGAAACCTCGGGCCGCGGTGAGCGTGCCTACGACATTTATTCCCGTCTGCTCAAGGAACGGGTGATCTTCCTGGTCGGTGAAGTCAATGACCATTCGGCCAACCTGGTGGTGGCGCAGTTGCTGTTTCTGGAAAGTGAAAATCCCGACAAGGACATTTCGTTCTACATCAACTCGCCCGGCGGCTCGGTGAGCGCGGGCATGGCGATTTTCGACACGATGAACTTCATCAAGCCCGATGTGTCCACCCTGTGCTGCGGCTTCGCTGCCAGCATGGGTGCCTTCCTTTTGGCGGCCGGCACCAAAGGCAAGCGGTTTTCACTGCCCAACTCGAAAATCATGATTCACCAGCCTTCGGGCGGCAGCCGCGGCCAGGCGACCGAGATCGAAATCCAGGCCCGCGAGATCCTCAAGACCCGCGAGCAGCTCAACAAGATCCTGGCAGAACGCACCGGCCAGCCGCTGGACCGCATCGCTCGAGACACCGAGCGCGACTATTACATGTCCGCCGCCGAGTCTGCCGAGTACGGTCTGATCGACAAGGTGATTGAAAAGCGCCCCACCGCCGCCTGACCACGGAAGCCGTGGTTGGTCGCTAGAAAAAAAGGCCTGTTCTGGCAGCGGAATGGGCCTGATTGGCCCTCTTTTCCCTCGTTTGAGCCTGTGTGGGCTTGAACTATCATTGATTCCACCGCTCCCAACAGGCATTCCGGACCTCCAGACCCATGGCCGACAAAAAATCCGCCTCCAGCGAAAAAGCGCTCTACTGCTCGTTTTGTGGCAAGAGCCAGCACGAGGTCAAGAAACTGATCGCCGGCCCATCGGTGTTCATCTGCGACGAGTGCATTGACCTGTGCAATGACATCATTCGCGACGAACTGCCTGGCCTGGAGTCGGTCAAGTCGTCCAGCGACGATGTGCCGACGCCTGCCGATCTCAAAGGCAATCTGGACAACTATGTCATCGGACAGGAAGCGGCCAAACGCGCGCTGGCTGTGGCGGTCTACAACCACTACAAGCGCCTGCGCCACAAGCAGAACGCCCGCAAGGATGATGTCGAACTGGCCAAGAGCAACATCCTGCTGATCGGCCCGACGGGTTCGGGCAAGACCCTGCTGGCCCAGACCATGGCACGGATGCTCAACGTGCCGTTCGTCATGGCCGATGCCACCACGCTGACCGAGGCCGGTTATGTGGGAGAAGACGTCGAGAACATCGTGGCCAAGCTGCTGCAAAGCTGCAACTACGACGTCGAACGCGCGCAGCAGGGCATCGTCTACATCGACGAGATCGACAAGATCACCCGCAAGTCCGACAACCCCTCGATCACCCGCGACGTCTCGGGCGAGGGCGTGCAGCAGGCGCTGCTCAAGCTGGTCGAAGGCACCATGGCCAGCGTGCCGCCCCAGGGTGGCCGCAAGCACCCGAATCAGGATTTCCTTCAGGTGGACACGACCAATATCCTGTTCATCTGCGGTGGCGCGTTTGCCGGGCTGGAAAAGATCATCGAGAACCGCACCGAGGCCTCTGGCATGGGGTTCAGCGCGGTGGTCAAGAGCAAGCAGCAGCGCAGCCTGACCGATGCCTTCAAGGAAATCGAGCCCGAGGACCTGATCAAGTTCGGGCTGATCCCCGAGCTGGTCGGTCGCGTGCCCGTGATCGCCGCGCTGTCGGAGCTCAGCGAGGATGCGCTGGTGGAGATCCTCACCGAGCCTAAGAACGCGGTGGTCAAGCAGTTTTCGCGTTTGCTCGCCATGGAGGGCGCGGAGTTGGAAGTGCGTCCCGCGGCGCTGAAGGCGATCGCGCGAAAGGCACTGGCTCGCAAGACCGGTGCGCGCGGACTGCGTTCCATCCTGGAAAACGCGCTGATCGACACCATGTTCGATCTGCCCGGCATGAGCAATGTTGAAAAAGTCGTGGTCGATGAGTCCACGATTGAAGAGAACAAACCCCCCCTGCTGGTGTACCGAGAGGCGGCCAAGCAGGCTTGAGCGCGTGCGCTGTGTGGTGCGCAACGCGCTGGCTGTTGCGAGGCCATCGCGTTGTTTCACCGAAACCTTGTAGAGGTTAGATATGTCCGGACAAATTCCCCTGCCCAGCACGCCCGTGGACCTGCCTTTGTTGCCGCTGCGCGACGTGGTGGTCTTCCCGCACATGGTGATTCCGCTGTTTGTGGGGCGCCCCAAGAGCATCAAGGCCTTGGAAGCGGCCATGGAGGCAGAGCGCCGCATCATGCTGGTGGCGCAAAAGGCCGCAGCCAAAGATGAACCTTCGGTGGACGACATGTTCGAGATGGGCTGCGTCGCCACCATCCTGCAGATGCTGAAGCTCCCCGATGGCACGGTGAAGGTGCTGGTCGAGGGTGTGCAGCGCGCGAAGGTGCTGGCGATCCAAGAGGGTGAAAGCCATTTCGTGGCGAACGTGACCCCGGTTGATCCCAGCCAGGAAAAGCTGGCCACGCAGTCGAACGAGCTGGAAGCGTTGCGCCGTGCGGTGATGCAGCAGTTCGACCAGTACGTCAAACTGAACAAGAAGATTCCGTCGGAAATCCTGACGTCAATCTCCAGCATTGATGACCCGGGCCGCCTGGCCGACACCATCGCGGCGCATCTGCCGTTGAAGCTGGAGTCCAAGCAGGTGGTGCTGGACCTCGATCCGGTCAACAAGCGCCTGGAGAACCTCTTTGAGCAGCTGGAGCGCGAGGTCGACATCCTCAATGTGGACAAGAAGATCCGTGGCCGCGTCAAACGCCAGATGGAGAAGAACCAGCGCGACTTCTACCTGAACGAGCAGGTCAAGGCGATCCAGAAAGAGCTCGGCGAAGGCGAAGAAGGCGCTGACATCGAAGAGATTGAGAAGAAGATCAAGGCCGCCAAGATGCCCGCCGAGGCGCGCAAGAAGGCCGATGCCGAGTTCAAGAAGCTCAAACTGATGTCGCCCATGTCGGCCGAAGCCACCGTGGTGCGCAACTACATCGATGCACTCGTCGCACTGCCCTGGAGCAAGAAGACCAAGATCAAGCACAACCTCGCGCACGCCGAAGAAGTGCTCAACGAGGATCACTACGGACTGGACAAGGTCAAGGATCGAATCCTCGAATACCTCGCGGTGCAGCAACGCGTGGACAAGGTCAAAGCGCCTATCCTGTGTCTGGTCGGTCCTCCGGGCGTGGGCAAGACCTCATTGGGGCAGTCGGTGGCCAAGGCCACTGGTCGCAAGTACGTGCGCATGGCGCTGGGTGGCATGCGCGACGAGGCCGAAATCCGTGGCCATCGCCGCACCTACATCGGTGCCATGCCCGGCAAGGTGCTGCAGAGCCTCTCCAAGGTCGGTACGCGCAACCCACTGTTCCTGCTCGACGAGATCGACAAGCTGGGCACCGATTTCCGCGGTGATCCGTCCAGCGCTCTGTTGGAGGTCCTTGATCCCGAGCAGAACCACACCTTCGGTGATCACTACGTTGAGGTCGATTTTGACCTGTCGGACGTGATGTTCGTGGCTACCTCGAACTCGATGAACATCCCGCCAGCCTTGCTGGACCGCATGGAAGTGATTCGCCTGTCGGGTTATACGGAAGACGAAAAAACCAACATCGCGATTCGTTACCTGTTGCCCAAGCAGTTGAAGAACAACGGCATCCGAGAAGGCGAGTTGACCGTCAAAGACGAAGCGGTGCGGGACATCGTTCGTTACTACACCCGCGAGGCGGGCGTGCGCTCGTTGGAGCGAGAACTCGGCAAGATATGTCGGAAGGTGGTCAAGGGTCTTCTGCTCAAGAAATACACCCCGACAGTGGTCGTGGATGCGGAAAATCTCAACGACTTCCTGGGGGTGCGCAAGTACAACTACGGTCGCGCCGAAGCACAGAACCAGGTCGGTCAGGTGGTCGGGTTGGCGTGGACGGAGGTGGGTGGAGATTTGCTGACGATTGAAGTCGCGATCATGCCTGGCAAGGGCGTGATCACTCGCACCGGGTCACTGGGTGACGTCATGAAAGAGTCGGTGGAAGCGGCGCGTACCGTGGTACGCAGCCGCGCGCGCTCCCTCGGCATCAAGGACGAACAATTCGACAAACGCGACATCCACATTCACGTACCCGACGGCGCGACGCCAAAAGACGGCCCAAGTGCAGGCGCTGCCATGACCACGGCACTGGTGTCTTCGCTCACGGGGATTCCCGTGCGCGCCGATGTCGCCATGACCGGTGAGATCACGTTGCGTGGCGAGGTGACAGCGATCGGTGGATTGAAAGAGAAGCTTCTGGCGGCGCTGCGCGGCGGGATCAAGACCGTGATCATTCCGGAAGAGAACGTGAAAGATCTGGCCGAAATACCGGACAACGTGAAGCAGGGGCTGGAGATTGTTCCGGTGAAGTGGATCGACAAGGTGTTGTCCATCGCGCTCGAACGCATGCCGGTTCCATTGACCGACGAAGAAGTGGCAGCGCAACTGGCTGCGGCTGCCGTGCGCGCTCCCGCGACGGCGCCCGATGCCGTGAAGCACTGACTCAAAAAATTTGAGGGGGCTTGAAAAGAGTGCGTTTTCTGAGCTAGAATTTCAGCTTCCGACGAACATCACCAAACGTCGGAAGTTTGCGGGAATAGCTCAGTTGGTAGAGCGCAACCTTGCCAAGGTTGAGGTCGCGAGTTCGAGTCTCGTTTCCCGCTCCAGTATCAAAAAGGGAAGCAGGGCTTCCCTTTTTGTCGATGGCGGTGGAGAGGGGTTTCCCGATCCGGCGTTTTGGGCGCGATAGCAAATCGGTTATGCAACGGATTGCAAATCCGTCTAGCCCGGTTCGACTCCGGGTCGCGCCTCCAAGTCTACAGCTGGTGTCAGACAATGCGGGAATAGCTCAGTTGGTAGAGCGCAACCTTGCCAAGGTTGAGGTCGCGAGTTCGAGTCTCGTTTCCCGCTCCAATATCAAAAAGGGAAGCAGTGCTTCCCTTTTTTATTGCTCCTGCGCTGGCGTGTCTTCAGCAGTCCAAGCCTCCTTTGCGGGCGCCTTGGCCGCAACGGCGGCCAACGGTGCTGCGAGTGAACCTGCGACAATCACCAGTGGCCTCGATGGTGAAATTGGTAGACACAGCGGACTTAAAATCCGCCGGCTTTAACAGGCCGTACCGGTTCGATTCCGGTTCGAGGCACCACACCTCTAGGCTTTTGCGGTTTTCGTCGCTACAGTGAGTTTCCATGACCCGATACAACGCGCCTTTTGAAATCCATGTGCATGGGGACGTGCCCCTGCGCGAGGACGTGGCCTACAGCCAGATTCAGGATGCGCTCAAGCCGCTGTGGCAGTACGCTGGCGCGCGTTCGCTCGCCGCTGCCGCCGAGAGCACCTACGAGGACGAGCCCGGCATCCGGTTCGATGCCGAGGCTCACCTGCTTCAGATGTGCTGGACAGTGCCAGGCGACGAAGATTTCCGGCAGGTGATCGAAGAAGCATGCATGGGGCTTAACGACATTGCGGCCTCTGGGGCTCCCCTGGAGGTGTCGTTTTACGACACCGAGTTCGACGAAGAGGATGGGTCGTCGGAAGAAGAGGCGCGTGACGACTTCATGATGTGTTTTGTCGGTCCGACGCCGGCGGCAATCATGCAGGCTCAGCGCGACCTGCTGGTGGAAGATGTCGTGCACGTCATGGAGCGGCACTTCGACGCCTCGGAGCTGGGCAGTGTGGTGACGGCCATCGACGGGTTGTTCACGGAGCGCTTCGATGCGCTCGTGAGTTCCATGCAGTTGGGGAAGCCACCCCGCGGGCATGGGGGATCGTCCGGTCATGGTGGCGGGCGCAAGCCTCGACACCTCCATTGAAGCTCAGGCTTCGTTTGTTCGCGGTGCGCCTTCGTCTGGGCGGGCGCGTTCCAGCAATCTCCGAATAGGATCCGGATGAAGGTGTTTTCTAACGACGCCCTCAACCCGGGCGTCCGCAAGCGTGAGCTGTTGGGGTGGGCGATGTACGACTTCGCCAACTCGGGTTACACCACGGTCGTTCTCACGGCCGTTTTTGCCGCTTACTTCGTGGGTGCCGTGGCAGGTGGTGCTCCGTGGGCAACGTTTGCGTGGACGGCTGCGCTCAGTACCTCGCACGCGATCGTCATGTTGAGCATGCCGGCCATCGGTGCCTGGGCCGACCGACATGGCGCCAAGAAGCGCTTGCTCGTGCTCACGACCTTGGGTTGCGTGGTGACCACGGCGGCGCTCTCGCTGGTGGCACCTGGCGGCGTGGCACTGGCCATCGGGTTGGTCATCTTGTCCAATGTCTTCTTCTCCTGGGGCGAGTCGCTGATCGCCGCCTTTCTGCCTGAACTGGCTCGACCCGACTCCATGGGCCGTGTCAGTGGTTGGGGCTGGAGTTTTGGCTACCTGGGTGGCATGTTGGCGTTGGGCTTGAGTTTGGTGATCGTGCTGCAGTCCCAGGCCGCAGGAAAGACCGCTGAACAATTTGTGCCGCTGACCATGCTGCTCACAGCCGGGCTGTTCGCAGTGGCCTCCCTGTTCACATTTGCGCTGCTGCGAGAGCGCACGATGCCCAGCCAAAGCCAGCCAGTGGCCAACGCGGTGTCGTCATGGCGGAACTTGCTTGACACGTACCGGCGTGCCAAACGCTACAAGGACTACATGTGGTTGTTGGCCTGCGCGGTGGCTTACCAAGGCGGGGTGGCGGTCACGATCGCCCTTGCGGCCATCTACGCTGAACAGGTCATTGGCTTCGCGCAGCAGGAAACGATGGTGCTGATCTTCGTGCTGAACATCGCCGCTGCGCTGGGGGCCTTTGCGTTCGGGTACTGGCAGGACCGTATCGGTCACAAGCTGGCCCTGGGCATCACGCTGGTCGGGTGGATGGCGACCTGCCTCATTGCGGCGCTCACCACCACCAAAGGCGGTTTCTGGTACGCCGCCGTCATCGCCGGACTGTGCATGGGATCCAGCCAGTCGTCCGGGCGCGCCATGGCCGGGCTCTTTGCGCCGCCAGCCCAACTGGCCGAGTTCTATGGCCTCTGGACATTTGCGACGCGCCTGGCCAGCATCATCGGACCCTTGACCTACGGTGCTATCACCTGGGCCACCGATGGCAATCAACGCCTGGCCATCGCATCGACCGCGGTGTTGTTCGCCGTGGGGCTGGTGTTGCTCCAGCCGGTGAACATGGCGCGGGGTCGTCAGGCCGCCCTGGCGACCGATTGAGGGGAGCGCCCGTCAGCAAGCCAGATGCTGACCCGGAATTTTCAAGCCCAACCAGCGCTGGGCCGCCCGTGCCAGTGGTTCCGGATCACCCGTGGACAGCAGGGTGACCCCTGGAACGACGACCGGCCGGGTTTCCGGACGGGGCAAGGCTTCCAGCACCTGGCGCGTGCGTCGTGCCACGGGCGCACCGGTTTCCACCATCGTGACGTTCGGACCGCAGAGCGCCTGCAAGATCTCTGAGGCGAAAGGGTAGTGGGTGCAACCCAGCACCAGCGTGTCCATCGGGGCCAAGGTGCTGGTCTGGGAAAGCAGCGCTCCGATGTAGCGTTGACTCAGCGCTCGGATGGCGGGTTGGTCGTCCCGCTCGATGGCGTCGGCAAGACCGTCGCATGCCTGGAGGCTGAAGTGCAGGGGCGTGCGGGCCTCACTCTGGAGCCGATCGCGCAATCGGGCGACACGGGCGCTCTCCACGGTGCCCCGCGTCCCGATCACACCCACATGGCCGGTGTGCGTGAGGGCCGCTGCCGGCTTGAGCGCCGGCTCCACCCCGACGATGGGCCAGCCCAGGTGTTGCTCGCGCAGGCCTTCAATGGCCAGGGCTGTGGCGGTGTTGCAGGCCACGACCAGCGCGTCGATGTGAAACGTTTCGCGCAGGCGCCGGGTGATGCGGTGCGCGCGCTCGGCCACTTGCTCGGCACTGCGTTCTCCGTAAGGGGCGTGAGCGCCATCGGCGAGGTAGACAAAGTGCGCCTGCGGCATTTCGGCGAGCAGGGCCTGGAGCACGCTCAGGCCCCCGACCCCGCTGTCGAATACCCCGACCGTGAAGCTGCTGGAATTCAAGCGCTGGCGACCGAAATGCCCTTGAACTCGCCCGAGGCGATGCGCTGGCTCCACTCGGCCGGGCCGGTGATGTGGGCGCTGGTGCCGCCCGCGTCCACCGCCACGGTGACAGGCATATCCACCACGTCGAACTCGTAAATGGCTTCCATGCCGAGGTCGGCAAAGCCCACCACCTTCGCCGTCTTGATGGCTTTGGAGACGAGGTAAGCTGCGCCGCCCACGGCCATCAGGTAGGCGCTCTTGTGCTTCTTGATGGCTTCGATCGCAACGGGGCCGCGCTCGGCCTTGCCGACCATGGCGATCAGACCCGTCTGGGCCAGCATCATTTCGGTGAAGCCGTCCATGCGCGTGGCGGTGGTGGGGCCGGCGGGGCCGACGGCCTCGCCCTTGACCGGATCGACCGGGCCCACGTAGTAGATGACGCGGTTGGTGAAGTCCACCGGCAGCTTCTCGTCCTTGGCCAGCATGTCCTGGATGCGCTTGTGCGCGGCATCGCGGCCGGTGAGCATCTTGCCGTTGAGCAGCAGGGTGTCGCCCGGCTTCCAGCTCGCCACTTCGGCGGCGGTGAGCCCGTTGAGGTCCACCTTTTTGCTCTTGACGTAGTCGGGCGTCCATGCCACGTCGGGCCACAGGTCCAGGCTCGGCGGGTCGATGTAGACCGGACCGCTGCCGTCGAGCACGAAGTGCGCATGGCGCGTGGCGGCGCAGTTGGGGATCATGGCCACGGGCTTGCTGGCCGCGTGCGTGGGGTACATCTTGATCTTGACGTCGAGCACGGTGGTGAGGCCACCGAGGCCCTGCGCGCCGATGCCCAGCGCGTTGACCTTCTCGAACAGCTCCAGGCGCATTTCTTCGACCTTGCTGAGCTTCTCGCCTTTGGAGGCCTTGGCCTGCAGCTCGTACATGTCCAGGTCGTCCATCAGGCTTTCCTTGGCCATGAGAACCGCCTTCTCGGCGGTGCCGCCAATGCCGATGCCCAGCATGCCGGGCGGGCACCAGCCGGCGCCCATGGTGGGCACGGTCTTGAGCACCCAGTCGACCACGTTGTCACCCGGGTTGAGCATGACCATCTTGGACTTGTTCTCGGAGCCACCGCCCTTGGCGGCCACGGTCACCTCCACCGTGTTGCCGGGCACGATCTCGGTGAAGATCACAGCGGGCGTGTTGTCCTTGGTGTTCTTGCGGTCGAACTGCGGGTCGGCCACCACGCTGGCGCGCAGCGTGTTGTCGGGGTGGTTGTAGCCCTGGCGCACGCCTTCGTTGATGGCGTCGTCCAGGCTGCCCGTGAAACCGTCCCAGCGCACGTCCATGCCCACCTTGAGGAACACGTTGACGATGCCGGTGTCCTGGCAGATCGGGCGGTGGCCGGTGGCGCTCATCTTGCTGTTGGTCAGGATCTGCGCGATGGCGTCCTTGGCGGCGGCACTCTGCTCGCGTTCGTAGGCGCGGGCCAGGTGGGCGATGTAGTCGGCCGGGTGGTAGTAGCTGATGTACTGCAGGGCGGCGGCGACGGATTCGATCAGGTCGTTCTGGCGGATGCTCGTGGTCATGGCGTGGGGCAATGGTGTGGACGTGGACAAGGCGCGCCGCGCTGGTGGCACGGCTCAAGGTCTGCTACGGTGGGATCAGCCCGTTATTTTGACAGGCCCAGCCTTTCGCCGGCTGACGACTGGAGCCAAGCCATGAACACCCGGACCGAACGCGACAGCATGGGGCCCATCGATGTGCCCGCAGACCGCTTGTGGGGCGCGCAAACCCAGCGCTCGCTCGAACACTTCGACATCTCGGGCGAGCACCTGCCTGTGGAGCTGATCCGCGCGCTGGCGCAGGTCAAGCGCGCCTGCGCGGTGGTGAACCAATCGCTGGCCGGGTTGGACAGTCGCACAGCGCAGGCCATCGTGGCGGCCGCCGACGAGGTGATCGCCGGGCAGCACAGCGCCGAGTTCCCGCTGGTGGTCTGGCAGACCGGCTCGGGCACCCAGAGCAACATGAACCTGAACGAGGTGCTGGCCAACCGCGCGAGTGAGCTTCTGGGTGGCGCTCGGGGAGGCGGACGGCTGGTGCACCCGAACGACGACGTGAACCGCAGCCAGTCGTCCAACGACGTGTTCCCCACGGCCATGCACCTGGCGGCGGTGGAGGGGCTGACCCAGCGCCTGCTGCCGGCCTTGGCGGGTTTGCGCGAGACCCTGGCTGCCAAGGCGGTGGCCTTTGACGACATCGTGAAGATCGGCCGCACCCACCTGCAGGACGCCACACCTCTTACGCTGGGGCAGGAGATCTCGGGCTGGGTGGCGCAGCTGTCACACGCCGAACGTCATGTGCGCGCCGCGCTGCCGCACCTGTGCGAGCTGGCGCTGGGCGGCACCGCCGTGGGGACCGGGCTCAATGCGCCGCCCGGTTTCTCCGTTCAGGTGGCGGCCGAGCTGGCCCGCCACACCGGGCTGCCGCTGGTGAGCGCGCCCAACAAATTCGAAGCGCTCGCCAGTTGTGATGCGCTGGTGCATGCACACGGCGCCTTGAAAGGCCTGGCAGCCAGCCTGATGAAGATCGCCAACGACGTGCGCTGGCTCGCCAGCGGACCACGCAGCGGGCTGGGCGAGCTGTCGATTCCGGAGAACGAACCCGGCTCGTCCATCATGCCGGGCAAGGTCAACCCCACGCAGTGCGAAGCGCTCACCATGCTGTGCTGCCAGGTGATGGGCAACGACGTGGCGATCAACATGGGTGGTGCCTCGGGCAACTTCGAGCTCAACGTGTTCCGCCCGATGGTGGCGCACAACTTTCTGCAGAGCGTGCGCTTGCTGGCCGACGGCATGCGGAGCTTTGACCACCACTGCGCCGTGGGGATTGAACCGAACCGTGAACGCATCAATGAACTGCTGGCGCGATCGCTGATGCTGGTGACCGCGCTGAACCCGTACATCGGCTACGACCGGGCGGCACAGATTGCGAAAAAGGCGCATCGGGAGGGGCTGAGCCTGCGCGAGGCTGCGTTGGCGCTGGGTCTTGTCTCGGGTGAAGACTTTGACCGCTGGGTGGTGCCAGCCCGGATGGTGGGCCGCTGAGCGCCGGGCGAAAAGAATGCGGCCCGAGGGCCGCATTCTTTTCATCAGTGCGCTGAGTGGCGCTCAATGAGCGTCACCGGCGGGCTTGCTCATCAGCCGGTCGGTGTACGCGATCGCCATGGCACTGAGCAGGAACACCACGTGGATGATGGTTTGCCACATGAGCACCTTCTCGTCGTAGTTCGCCGCGTTGATGAAGGTCTTCAGCAGGTGGATTGACGAGATGCCGATGATGGCCGTGGCCAGTTTGACCTTCAGCACCGACGCGTTCACGTGGCTGAGCCACTCGGGCTGGTCCGGGTGACTCTCCAGATTCATGCGGCTCACGAAGGTTTCGTAGCCGCCCACGATCACCATGATCAGCAGGTTGGAGATCATGACGACATCGATCAGCGCCAGCACCACCAGCATGATGATGGTCTCGTTGAGTGCCGTAACCTCGAACGACTCCTTGTAGCCGATGCTCTTGACCAGGGCTGCCAAGGCGTCTTTGTTGCCGAAGGCGGCCTCGATCAGGTGGACCAGTTCGACCCAGAAATGGAACACATAGATGGCCTGGGCCAGAATCAGGCCCAGGTAGAGCGGGAGCTGCAGCCAGCGGCTGGCAAAGATGATGTTGGGCAGGGCCTGCAGATGACCCGTCGTTTTGGGAGGTTGACTCATGGAATGGCTGTCTGAAGAGGGGAGCCGCCGGGGCGGAAAAACTTGAGCGCCATTGTAGGTCTCCCTCACAATGCCCTCAGGGTTTGCTCGAACTCGCCGAGCCTTTCCGGCGATGTTCGCCGTTCCCGAGTAAGCGGCTCGTAAGAGCCTTTGCGCACATTCGCCAAGTTCACTGTTACCACATCCCAAGAGGAGACTTGCCCATGTCAACGCCGTCGTCGTCCATTGAATCGACCCTGGTTGAAAACCGTGTTTTCGAACCCAGCGAAGCTTTCCGCAAGGGGGCTCGCATTTCCGGCATGGACGCGTACAACGCGCTGTGCGCCGAGGCGGAGAGCGACTTTGAAGGCTTCTGGGCCCAACGCGCCCGTGAAACCCTGACCTGGAGCAAGCCCTTCACCAAGGTGCTCGACGAATCCAACAAGCCTTTCTACAAGTGGTTCGAAGACGGCGAGCTGAATGCCTCTTACAACTGCCTGGACCGCCACATGGGCACGCCGGTCGAGAACAAAACCGCGATCATTTTCGAGGCCGACGGTGGTGAAGTGACCAAGGTCACCTACAAGGAACTGCTGGCCAAGGTGTCGCAATTTGCGAATGCTTTGAAGGCGCGTGGCGTGAAGAAGGGCGACCGCGTTGTCATCTACATGCCCATGACCATTGAAGGCGTGGTGGCCATGCAGGCCTGTGCCCGCATCGGCGCAACGCACAGCGTGGTGTTCGGCGGCTTCTCAGCCAAGGCCTTGCAGGAACGCATTCAAAACGCCAGCGCCGTGGCGGTCATCACCGCCAACTACCAGCTGCGCGGTGGCAAGGAACTGCCACTGAAGTCCATCGTGGACGAAGGCATCGCCATGGGTGGTTGTGAGTGCGTGAAAGACGTGATCGTGTTCCAGCGCACGTCCACCGCCGTCAACATGGTGGCCGGTCGCGACAGTTTCATGCACGAGGTGATGGACGCCGAATCCACCGACTGCCCCGCCGAAATGGTGAGCGCCGAACATCCGCTGTTTGTGCTCTACACCTCAGGCTCCACCGGTACCCCCAAGGGCGTGCAACACAGCACCGGTGGCTACCTGCTGTGGGCCAACCTCACGATGAACTGGACCTTCGACCTGAAGGACTCCGACATTTTCTGGTGTACGGCCGACATCGGCTGGATCACCGGCCACACCTATGTGGCCTATGGCCCGCTGGCCGCCGGCGCCACACAGATCGTCTTTGAAGGCGTGCCGACCTACCCGAACGCCGGCCGCTTCTGGCAGATGATCGAGAAGCACAAATGCACGATCTTCTACACGGCGCCCACGGCGATCCGCTCGCTGATCAAGGCCGCCGAGGGTGACGAAAAGGTGCACCCGGCGCGCTCGGATCTGAGCAGCCTGCGCCTGCTGGGTTCGGTGGGCGAGCCCATCAACCCCGAAGCCTGGATGTGGTACTACAAACACGTGGGAGGAGAGCGTTGCCCCATCGTGGACACCTTCTGGCAGACAGAGACCGGTGGGCACATGATCACCCCGCTGCCGGGCGCCACGCCGCTGGTGCCGGGCTCCTGCACGCTGCCGCTGCCGGGCATCACCACCGCCATCGTCGATGAAACCGGCAACGATGTGCCCAATGGCGCGGGCGGCATCCTGGTCGTCAAGAAGCCCTGGCCGTCGATGATCCGCACCATCTGGGGTGACCCCGAGCGTTTCAAGAAGAGCTACTTCCCAGACGAACTCAAGGGCTACTACCTGGCCGGTGACGGCGCGGTGCGCAGTGTGGACCGCGGCTATTTCCGAATCACGGGCCGCATCGACGACGTGCTGAACGTGTCAGGGCACCGCATGGGCACGATGGAAATCGAGTCGGCGCTGGTGAGCAAGACCGATCTGGTGGCGGAGGCCGCCGTGGTGGGTCGTCCTGATGACCTGACCGGTGAAGCCATCGTGGCCTTCGTGGTGCTCAAGCGCTCACGCCCCACGGGTGACGAAGCCAAGGCGATTGCCAAGGTGCTGCGGGATTGGGTGGGCAAGGAGATCGGACCGATCGCCAAGCCGAAAGACATCCGCTTCGGTGACAACCTGCCCAAGACCCGCTCGGGCAAGATCATGCGCCGCCTGCTGCGCTCGATCGCGAAGGGCGAGGCCATCACCCAGGACACCTCCACCCTGGAGAACCCAGCCATCCTCGATCAACTGTCTGAGAACAACTGATCCTGTCGCGCGCACCTGGTGTCGAAAGATGCCAGGCAACGCTATTAGGTAGCAGTCGCCCATTGTGACGAGGGGAGGTGGGTTGTAGTCTCGGTGTCCCATGTACGTACCGAAGACCCCCTCCTCATTGAAATGGTTGCTTGATCGGCGAGCCCGCATCGCGGGCGAGATTGCAAAATCGCAAGACGCAGAGGGCGAGCGACTTGAAGCGCTCCAAGCCGAACTTGCGCGAATCGACACCCAGCGGGCAAAGCTTGTGCTGGCCGGCGATCGCATAGCTTCTGCGCACACGAGCTTGTGCGAAGCCTTGTGCCGCGACCTCGCGGCCATTGACCAAGTACTTCAGCTTCACGAGGTCTCAATCGACCTCAGTCTTCTCCCGCCAGTGCGTGGGCACAATAGGATCGCAGCGACGGACCACGGTCAGATGACCCGGCTCATCTTCGCGTGTTTGCGGTCTAGCTGTGGCAAGGCTTGCACCACCACGCAGGTGGCGTTGTATGTCGCATCCAAGCTGGGTTCGACAGGTCGCACGGAGAACTTTGACGACCTGCGCTATCGAGTGCGTTACCGGCTCAAGAAGCTCGTTTCCGAGCAGCGGTTGGAACGCCTGCATGAAGTCAAGGGCCGGATCGAAGGCTCCTGGCGACTACCCCTGGTCAGCTCTCGACCCGAAACTCGCCTGCTCGATGGTGCCCTTGCCAGTACCCTCGCCACCACCGCGATAGACCACAACTGAAAACCCGTTTGATCAGGTCCTTCAGCTTCTCCGATTCGGTTCTGGTTCGCACGTCTTCCCGCCATGCAAACTCCTGAGCGTAGTCCAGCAGGTACTTGGGACGGTAACCATGGAAGGTGCCGTACTCGGCCCGCCGCATGCGCGAGAAGAAGCTCTCGGCCTGGTTCTCGTTGACACCATCGATGGTGCTGAACTCAACGGAGTGTTCAACGCAGTGGTGGTCGAACCAAATCGACAGCGGCGTGTACGCGGCGTTCTCGTCGGTCATGACCGTTGATCCTGGTTCGATCAGGGTTGTCGCCAGACGAGTAGCTGCACGCTCGTTCTCGGTGTAGGCCACGGCCACGCGCGTTTTGTAGGCCCCCTTGCCGCCTTCGGGATACACCTCGCGCAACACCATCACGATGCGCTTGAGTGCTCGGCGCTCCCAGTTCTTCGCCTCGGCTTTGTTGCGAGGACGGCGCTTCTTGACGGGCTCTCCGCGCATCCTTGCCTCAATGGCCGCCGCTACGTCTTCCGGGCGCTGTTTGAAGCGTATGCGTCCCTTTCTGGGCTTGCCGCAAAAATGGCCTCCGTCGATTTCCACGAGACCAGTAAGCATCTCGGTGTCGCGATCACGGAAGAGGCACTCCCTGAGCTTGCCCGTCAACACCGTGGCCGTCTTGTTCTGCACATCCAGGATTCTGCTCAGCAGAAGGGCTGGCACACCTTTGGCAGAGGCTGCGTACAAGCTGAACGCCATTAGCAACTTCTTGAACCGGTTGATACCTGGCAGAAAAACATCACTGAGCGCTTAGTAACGGACTACCTGGCCGATCTTCTGCAGTCGCAGGCACGCACTGTCATGGCATTGCGGCAGCGCACGCAGGTCGTGGAACTCTTGGCGGCCAAGCAGCAGCGCATCGAAGCCCATCCGATGCGCTGGTTTCTGCGGAAACTGTATCACCAGTACGTCGGTATTGTGGTCAGCGCCACAGTAATTGGGGTGCTCGGAGTGCTTGTGGCGTTTACTTGGTTCAAGTAAACGTCCAGCGGAAATCGGACGCAGATAGTTCTTCAGCCATTACGCCGAGTTGAAGACCATTCGTTGAGTATTTGAGTGGATGAATCCGACGCGCTTTCGCTCCGCCGGTACAGTGGCACTCACAGTGTCCATGCTCATGCGCTACCACCATTCTTGACACTTGAGCTTGAGGGTGGCGTTCGCCTGAACGCCCACGCGCCGACCAGTCTGCACGCCTGGAGTCGGAACTGCGTGACGCACGCGCGGCTCTGGCCAAGAGCGAGCAGCAGGCCACAGACCTTCAGGCGCAGTTGGCCACAGCGGCTGATGTCCAAGCTGCTGGCAGGCCTGGAGGCTCGCCTGGCGCCTGCTGTTGCCGCAACCAAGGGCAAGAGGTAGGCAATTGCCTCGCTCGTGCCCCATCTTGGCCGAATTGACCCGAAAGCGAGTATGTCGTAACATACAAACATTCTCAAAATCGTGGAGGTCAACATGAGCATCCATACGTTCTCCAGCCGTGACTTCACACGCGATGTGTCGGCGGCCAAACGCGCAACGGCTGACGGCCCGGTGTTTATCACTGACCGTGGTCGCCCTGCTTTTGCGCTGCTCAAAATCGACGACTACTTCCGCATCGCAGGTCAGACCGAGCTGTCGCTCCTGGACATCATGGATGGCATTCCTGCTGGGGATGGCATTGAGTTCGATCCCCCTCGTTTGAATGTCCAGATCTCTGGTGCTTCCTTCGACTGAGGGGGCTCAATGTTCGTGCTGGATACCAACGTCATTTCCGAGCTGCGCCATGGCAAGCCCAACCAGTCTGCGCAGGTGAGGAGCTGGGCCGCTGGTCAACCGAGCAGTCGGCTTTTCCTGTCGGCCATTTCCATCCTAGAACTGGAGATTGGCATCCGGGCACTTGAACGTCGAACGCCTCCTCAGGGCAGCGCGCTGCGCACCTGGCTTTCTGGAGTGCGCGAGGCGTTCGCGGGCCGCATCTTGCCGTTCACAGAGACAACCGCGCCCGTGTGCGCTTCGCTGCACGTTCCAGATCCGCGCTCAGAGCGTGACGCGATGATCGCGGCCACGGCTATTGAGCACGGTTTTACCGTGGTGACACGCAACGTGTCGGATTTTGTCGATACGGGCGTTGCTCTGGTCAACCCTTGGAACAGCCCATGAAGACTCTCGCCCCTGCGTGGAACGCGTTTCAAAGCGCACTGCCGGTGCGATTCACGCCCAGGCTGAATATGATCGAGCTGTTGAGTTCATGAACCAGCTTCTCGACGTGGTGGGTGACGATGAAGAACACGAACTGGCTGGCATGCTCGAACTGCTGGGGCAACTGGTCGAAGACTTTGAGCACTCCCACTACTCGTTGCCCGATGCCGAGCCTGGCCAAGTGCTACGCTTCCTCATGGACCAGCATGAGCTGAAGCGGGCCGACCTGGCTCACGAGATCGGATTCCAGTCGGTGATCAGCGAGATGCTGAATGGGCACCGGCAAATCAACGCCCACCAGGCAGACTCACTGGCCCAACGCTTCGGCGTTTCCCCTTCGGTGTTCATCTGAATGGCCATTCGCAGCACCCCTCTTGGTTCGGTAACGGTCTCCGGTGATGAGGCGAAAGCTCTCACGCGCCAGCTCGTTTACGGCCGTAGCACTCGCGCGGCGATGGCTGCTGCAAAGAACGGGCGGCAACTGGTGCGCAGCTTCGATGTGCGCGGCTCAGTGCTCATCCACCTGTCACGAACCGATCAGGAGTGCGTTGCCCGGGCGCTGGAATCGCAGCCAACACCCGCAGCAGCCTTGAAACGAGCCTGCGATCGACGCAACAAGCTCTTGCCCGCCGAGTGAGCTGCGCGCCATTCATCGTTCTTCCATTCCGCGTGCCGCCACGGCCTGGTTCATCTCCTGAACTGACATGACCTTGGTGGGCTTGCCGAACATGCCCTTCAGCTCAGTCACTGAGTGGTTCGCTGCAATGAGCAGAAATTGGCCGGTCTCGATCTGCACGAACTCAATCCGGTCCCCTGCGCCCACTGCGAGCGCTTGACGCACATTCACCGGGATGGTGATCCGTCCTCTAGATGTGATGGTTGCAGTGGGCATTGGATGTGCTTCTTATGCGTTTCACTCTAGCGTAAATGATCGGCCTGTTGTTGCTCAGAGCTTGCGGATCGCGACCCGCTCGGACTCGGTGAGCTGGTGAAGACCTGAGGCCTTCAGCGAATCAACATGGTGCGTATGCACCTGAAAACTGCTACAAAGCCGCAGCTTTTCATCTCGCGATCACCGGTAGCCGGCCTTATGGGCGACAGCTACCTAATAGCGCCAGGCAACAAAAAACCCGCTGGGATCCAGCGGGTTTTTTGTTTTGAGCACGAACCGTGGTTACTTCAGGCTCAGCACCCAGGCTGCCAACTTCTTGGCATCTGCGTCATTGACTTGCGCATTGGCTGGCATGGGAATCGCACCCCAGACGCCCACGCCACCCTTCATGATCTTCGTGGCCAGCATGTCGGCGGCCTTGGCATCGCCCGCGTATTTCTTGGCGACGTCCTTGTAGGCTGGCCCCACCAGCTTTTTGTCTGCGGCGTGGCAAGCCATGCAGTTCTTGGCAGTGGCCAGGGCTTGGTCAGCCATCGCGGGGGCGGAAATGGCGGCCATCGCAGCCATAATCATCAAAGCACGTTTCATGGTGTTGTCCTCGTGGGTGTGTGTCGTGAGCAGCTCACAGGACGCAATTTTAGCGAGTTGATCGAGGTGTTCCCCGGGTGCTTACAGGAACTTGCCGAGCTTTATCAGACCTTTACCGGAGACTGTGATGTATTTGCTGATTCTGGGCATCGCCCTGATGCTGTTGAAGTACCTGGAGATCGGTTTCGTTGCCGGGCTGTCCTGGTGGTGGGTGCTGTCGCCGTTTGCATTGGCGGTGGTCTGGTGGGCTTGGGCCGATGCCTCGGGCTACACCAAGCGCAAGGAAATGGAAAAGATGGACCAGAAAAAGCAGGAGCGCATCGACAAGCAGCGCGCCGCCTTGGGGATCCGGACCAAGCGCCGCTGATCCGACCGCCTGTAGCCCTTGTACTGCGTGGGGCTGCGGGCGTGGTCGCCCGTGGGGTGCGGGATAATCGCCCCTCTGTTTTTTGATCTCACACCAGCCCACACACCATGCCTGTTTACCGTTCCAAGACCTCCACCGCTGGCCGCAACATGGCGGGCGCCCGCTCGCTCTGGCGTGCCACGGGCATGAAGGATGGCGATTTCAGCAAGCCCATCATTGCCATTGCCAACTCCTTCACCCAGTTTGTGCCCGGCCATGTGCACCTGAAGGACCTCGGCCAGCTGGTGGCGCGTGAGATCGAAGCCGCAGGTGGCGTGGCCAAGGAGTTCAACACCATCGCGGTGGACGACGGTATCGCCATGGGGCACGACGGCATGCTGTATTCGCTGCCCAGCCGTGACCTGATCGCCGATTCGGTGGAGTACATGGTCAACGCCCACTGCGCAGATGCGCTGGTGTGCATCTCCAACTGCGACAAGATCACCCCCGGCATGCTCATGGCCGCGATGCGCCTGAACATCCCCGTGGTGTTCGTGTCCGGTGGTCCGATGGAGGCCGGCAAGGTGCGCCTGGCCAACCCGCAGACACACGTCATGGAGTTCAAGAAGCTTGACCTGGTGGACGCGATGGTGATGGCCGTGGATGACAAAGTGAGCGATGCCGATCTCGCTGAGGTCGAGCGCTCGGCCTGCCCGACCTGTGGCTCTTGTTCGGGCATGTTCACCGCCAACTCGATGAACTGCCTGACCGAGGCGTTGGGCCTCTCCCTGCCCGGTAACGGCACGGTGGTGGCCACGCACGCCGACCGCGAGCAGCTCTTCAAGCGCGCCGGCCGCGTGGCGGTGGAGCTGTGCCAGCGCTACTACGAGCAGGAAGACGAGTCGGTGCTGCCTCGCTCGATGGGCTTCAAGGCCTTCGAGAACGCGATCACGCTCGACATCGCCATGGGCGGCTCGACCAACACCATCCTGCACATTTTGGCGATTGCTCAGGAAGCTGAGATCGACTTCACCATGGCCGACATCGATCGCCTCTCGCGCGTCGTGCCGCAGCTTTGCAAGGTGGCGCCCAACACCAACAAGTACCACATCGAAGACGTGCACCGCGCGGGCGGCATCATGGCCATCCTGGGTGAGCTCGACCGCGCTGGCAAGCTGCACACGGACGTGCCCACCATCCACGCCAAGACCATGAAGGACGCGCTGGACCAGTGGGACATCGCGCGCCATCCGTCGGAAGAGGTCAAGACCTTCTACATGGCCGGCCCGGCCGGCATCCCCACGCAGGTGGCCTTCAGCCAGGCCACGCGCTGGCCCAGCCTGGACGTGGACCGCGCCGAAGGCTGCATCCGCGCGGGCGAACATGCGTTCTCGCAAGAAGGTGGCCTGGCCGTGCTGCACGGCAACATCGCGCTGGACGGCTGCGTGGTGAAAACCGCCGGTGTGGACGAGTCCATCCTGGTGTTCGAGGGCTCGGCCTATGTGACCGAGTCGCAGGATGAGGCCGTTGCCGAAATCCTGGCCGACAAGGTCAAAGCCGGCGACGTGGTGGTCGTGCGTTACGAGGGCCCCAAGGGTGGCCCCGGCATGCAGGAGATGCTCTACCCGACCAGCTACATCAAGTCCAAGGGTCTGGGCAAGGCCTGCGCGCTGCTGACCGATGGCCGCTTCTCGGGCGGCACCTCGGGCCTGTCGATTGGCCACTGCTCGCCGGAGGCGGCGGCGGGCGGCGCGATCGGTCTGGTGCGGCACGGCGACAGGATCCGCATCGACATCCCCAACCGCAGCATCAACCTGCTGGTGAGCGACGAAGAGCTGGCGAAGCGCCGCGCCGAGCAGGACGCCAAGGGCTGGAAGCCCGTGTTGCCGCGCCCGCGCAAGGTGTCGACGGCGCTCAAAGCCTATGCCTTGCTGGCCACCTCGGCCGACAAGGGTGCGGTGCGCGATCTGTCGCTGCTGGGCGACTGAAGCCCCACTGGCCCGGCCACCAGGCAGCCCCTTCGGGGGCTGTTTGTTTTCTGGCCGCCCGTTGACCTCGTCAGTGCGGTGCTTTGTTGGCCGCGTGCACAATCCACAGCCATGTTGATCCATCCCACCATCGATCCTGTCGCCCTGCAACTCGGCCCCATCGCCATCCACTGGTACGGGCTGACCTACCTCGCGGCGTTTGGCTTGTTTGTGCTGCTGGGCCGCGCGCGGCTGAAGCACCAGCCCTATGCATCCATCACGGTGCCGAGCCCCTGGACCGCGCGAGATGTGGAGGACATCCTCTTTCTCGGCGTCATGGGCGTGGTGCTCGGTGGCCGCATCGGCTATTGCCTGTTCTACAAACCCGCCTACTACCTCAGCCATCCGCTGGAGATCTTTGCGGTCTGGCAGGGCGGCATGAGTTTCCACGGCGGCATGCTGGGGGTGTTGGTGGCCATGGTCTGGTACGCGCGCAGCCGCCAGCGGCCCTGGCTGCAGGTGATGGACTTCGTGGCACCGTGTGTGCCCACCGGGCTGGCGGCCGGTCGCGTGGGCAACTTCATCAACGGCGAACTCTGGGGCCGGGTGGCCGACCTGTCGCTGCCCTGGGGCATGGTGTTTCGCGGCGCGGGTGACTTGCCGCGCCATCCATCTCAGGTGTACCAGTTCCTCATGGAAGGGGTGTTGCTCTTCGTGTTGCTGTGGTTGTACGCGCGCAAGCCCCGCGCGACCGGGCGGGTGAGCGCGGCCTTCCTGTTCGGCTATGGGGTGTTCCGCTTCATTGCCGAGTTCTTCCGCGAACCCGATGCCCATCTCGGCCTGCTCTCGCTGGGCATGAGCATGGGGCAGTGGTTGTGTGTGCCCATGATCCTGGGCGGGGCAGCCTTGTGGTGGTGGTGCGGTCGGCGCTCTTGAGTCGCCGCGCACGGTGAGGCGAAGGGGGGCGACCACCGGCAGGGCCGCACATGGCCATCCCGCCGTTCATCCGTGAAAGCAGGGCCTTCGGGTAAACCCCGGTTTCCGAATGTGAGTGCCGCGTTAATATTATTTGTAATTACAGATAATCACGAATGCGACTGGTGCTCAACTCCCTGCATGACGAAGTGGCCGCGAGGCTTCGCGAGCGCATCTTTGCAGGCGAACTGGCGCCTGGCAGCTTCATCGACGAGCCGGCCTTGTGCAGCGAGTGGGCCATCTCCCGAACGCCCTTGCGCGAAGCGCTCAAGGTGCTGACGGCGGAGGGCTTGCTGCGCCACGAGCCGCGCCGGGGATGCTTCGTGAGCGAGATCACCGAGCGCGATCTGGACGAGATCTTCCCCGTGATCGCCTTGCTCGAAGGGCGTTGCGCTTTCGAGGCCGCGAACAACGCGACGGATGCCGATCTGGCTGCGCTGGAGCAGCTGCACGACCGGCTGCAACGCAGCGCCAAGGCCAAGCGCATCACCGAGTACTACGACACCAACTTTGCGATCCACGAGGCCATCATCCTGCTGGCGAACAACCGCTGGCTGGCGCAGGTGATCGGCGATCTTCGCAAGATCGTCAAACTCGCCCGCCTGCAGCAGCTGCATGCGCCCGGCCGGTTGGAGCAGAGCCTGTCGGAGCACATGGCGGTGTACGCCGCGCTCAAGGCGCACGACGCCGAGGGCGCCGAAGCCGCCATGCGCACTCACCTGACCCGCCAGCGCGTGGCGCTGCGGGAACTGGCACGCAACCAGACGTCGAGGATTTCAGCATGAACACCACCGAGTGGATCGTCCAGCGTGTGTCCCGCCTGCGGGCACCGACCCCGGCGGTGACGCGCTCGACGCAGGAGCGCCTGCAAGCCAGGCTGCGGCAGGGCGAGGAGGCGATGTCGCCGCGCGCGCTGCGCCACATGCTGGACGAACTCAAGGCCACCGTGGACCCGCTCGTGAGCGAGGTGGAAGGCGGGCGCCGAGCCCAGGCGGTGGTGGACTGGTACGCCAGTGCATCACCCGCGCACCGACGTGACCTCTGGCTGCTCATGAGCGAGCGTTTCGTGGCGGACCCGGCGCAGGTGAAGGCAGCGCAGGAGACGTACCTGGCCACCGTGGGCACGCCCGACGAGGCGGCGGCCGAGGTGCTGTACCGTCGCGCCACGGTGTCGCCGCGGCGGCGCCTGCTGCAGCGCTTCAGCGCGCACCCGGAGGGCATTGCCTTTCTGGTGAACCTGCGCGCCGAGATGCAGGCTCAGCTGAAGACCGACCGGCGCCTGCGGGCGCTGGATGTCGAAATGGAGTACATGTTCTCCACTTGGTTCGACGTGGGCTTTCTGGAGCTGCGCCGCATCAGCTGGGACTCGCCTGCGTCGCTGGTGGAAAAGCTCATCAAGTACGAAGCCGTGCATGACATCCGCAGCTGGGACGATGTGAAGAACCGGCTCGACAGCGACCGCCGCTGCTACGGGTTTTTCCACCCGCGCCTGCCGGGCGAACCACTGATCTTCGTGGAGGTGGCGCTGGTCAACGAGATTGCGGCCAGCATCACCCCGCTGCTCGACGAAGCCGCCGCGCCAGCCGATCTGGACCGCGCGACCACCGCCATCTTCTATTCCATCAGCAACACGCAGGCGGGCCTTCGTGGGGTGAGTTTCGGCGACTCGCTCATCAAGCGCGTGGTCGAGACCCTGCACCAGGAGTTCCCCCGCCTCAGGACCTTTGCCACGCTCTCACCGATCCCGGGCCTGCGCGCCTGGCTGAACAAGACGGCACCCGCCGAATTGCTCAAGGCCTGGGATGGCGTGGCCGAGTTGGGCGAGAAGGCCCCGGAACGTCAGGCCTTGCTGGGCTGGACGGCGCGGTACCTGGGCATGGAGCTGCAGGATGGCAAACCGCTGGACCCGGTGGCGCGTTTCCACCTGGGCAACGGCGCGCGCGTCGAACGCCTCAACTGGGCGGGCGACCCTTCAGCCAAGGGCTTCAAGCAGTCCTACGGCTTGATGGTCAATTACCTCTACGATCCCAAGCGGCTCGACAAGAACCGGGCCGCGCTCGCGCAGGGAAAAATCCCGATAGCCTCAGCGATCAAGGACCTCTACCTTTGACGCTGCCATTCCAACCACAACAGGAGACAAACCACATGCGACAAGGTCTGAACCGACGAGACGTCCTGCGAGCGGCTGTGGCCGGCGCCACGCTGCACAGCACAGGGGGCCATGCGCAGTCCACCTGGCCGAGCAAGCCGGTCACCATGATCGTGCCGTTCCCGGCCGGCGGTGGCACTGATGCCTTTGCCCGTCCCATGGCCGCGCAGTTCACCCGTCTGTCGGGCAAGTCACTCGTCATCGACAACCGCGGTGGCGCCGGAGGCACCCTGGGGGCCGGCATCGCCGCCAAGGCTGCGCCCGATGGCTATACGCTGTTCATGGGCGCCGTGCACCACACCATCGCACCCAGCATGTATCCCCGGCTGGACTACGACATCGAAAAGGACCTGGTGCCGCTGATCCTGGTGGCCAGTGTGCCGCAGGTGCTGGTGGTCAATGCCAAGCAGTACGCCGGCATGGACTTCAAGGCCTTTCTCGCACAGGTGAAAGCCAATCCCGGCAAGCTGAACTACGGTTCGGCGGGTGGCGGCACCTCGCACCATCTGGCCGGTGAGCTGTTCAAGCAGCAGAGCAAGACGTTCATCACGCACATTCCCTACCGGGGAGCCGGCCCGGCGCTCAATGACCTGATTGCCGGCAACGTGGACATGATGTTCGACGGTCTGGGCTCGTCGGCCGCGCACATCAAGGGTGGTCGCATCAAGGCACTCATGGTGTCGGGCAACAAACGCAGCGCGGCCTTTCCCGACGTGCCCAGTGCGGCCGAGTTGGGCTTGCCGGACTACAACGTGACCACTTGGTACGGCGTGTGGGCGCCCAAGGGCACGCCGACCGATGCGCAGGCCCGCGCCATCGAAGAGGTCCGCAAGGCCGCCAGCACCGACGAGGCCAAAGCCGTGTGGGCCAGCCAGGGAGCCGAGTTCCCCAACCTCACCGGCGCGCAGTTTGACGGCTTCGTCAAGGGCGAGATCCGCAAGTGGGCGCAGGTGGTCAAGGCTTCGGGCGCCAAGCTGGACTGAGTCCCCCGAGAAGAGCCCGATGTCTGGTCACGTCCGTCTGCTGATCGAAGGTGCTGCCGCGCTCGTGACGCTGTCGAACCCGGCCAAGTTCAACGCCATGTCGCGCGCGATGTGGTGCGAACTGAAGCAGGTGTTCACCGGGTTGCAGCAGCGCACCGACGTGCGCGCCGTGCTGGTGGCTGGTGAGGGGGGGCATTTCTGCGCGGGCGGTGACATCGCCGAGTACACCGACTTCCGTTTCCACTCCGAGGGCCTGCGCGATTTTCATGAGGGCGACGTCTGGGGCGGCCTCTCGGCCATGCTGGCCTGTGACCTGCCAATCGTCGCGCAGATCGAGGGCCACTGCATGGGCGCCGGGGTCGAGATCGCCAGCTGTTGCGATGTCCGCGTGGCGGGGCAGGGCGCGCGTTTCGGCGCGCCCATCGCCAAGCTGGGCTTTCCCATGGCCCCGCGCGAGGCCGAGCTGGTCGTGCGCGAGGTGGGGTTGGCCACGGCGCGGCAGATGTTGCTGGAAGCCGCGGTGCTGGACGCGCCCACGATGCTGGCGCGCGGCTTCCTGCAGGTGGTGACGCACGATGCCGATGTGCCCGCCGAGGCCTTGCAGCGGGTGCTGCGGATGACGCGCCTGGCGCCGCAGGCCGCCAGGATGAACAAGCAGGCCTTGCGCGCCCTGTCCAGCGGGCAAAGCGCACAAGCCCTGCTGGCCACAGCTTACGACTATGCAGACAGCGCCGAGCACCGGGAGGGCATTGCCGCTTTCCTGACCAAGCGCCCACCGATTTTCTGAACGATTTTTCCGGGCCACCCATATGAGCAACCACAACCTGTTCGTCGCGCTGCGCGATGCCTTCCCCGACGACCTTGACCGCACCGCCGTTGAAACCGACGACGGGTTGATCTATTCCTGGCGCGACCTCGACTGCGCCACCGCGATGGTGGCCAACCTGATCGACTCGCTGGATCTGCCGGCGAACTCGCGGATCGCGGTTCAGGTGGAGAAATCGGTGGAGGCCATGGTGCTGTACCTGGCCACGCTGCGCGCGGGCCATGTCTTCTTGCCGCTCAACACCGCGTACCAGAGCGCCGAGATCGAGTACTTCGTCGGCAACGCCGAACCGGCGGTGGTGGTGTGCAGCCCGAAGAACCACGGCTGGGTCAGCAAGATCGCGTTCAACGCCGGCACGAAGCATGTGTTCACGCTGGGTGACGACCGAAGCGGTAGCCTGCTCGACCGCGCGGCCCACATGGGCGACCGCCACATTCCCGCCGTCAGGGACGGTGACGACCTCGCTGCCATCCTGTACACCAGCGGCACCACCGGCCGCAGCAAGGGGGCCATGCTCACGCATGGCAACATGCTCAGCAACGCGCTGGTGCTGCGCGACTACTGGGGCTGGCAACCCGATGATGTATTGATCCACGCGCTGCCGATCTTCCACGTGCATGGCCTGTTCGTGGCCATCCACGGCGCGTTGATCAACGGCAGCAAGATGATCTGGTTTTCGAAGTTCGACCCGAAGCGGGCGATTGCGAAGTTCTCGGAGGCCACCGTGTTCATGGGCGTGCCCACGCTGTACGTGCGCATGCTGACCGAGCCCACGCTCACGCCGGCGCAGGCCCGTCACATGCGACTGTTCATCTCGGGCTCTGCACCGTTGCTGATCGAGACCTTCACCGCGTGGCAGGGCCGCACCGGCCACACCATTCTCGAGCGCTACGGCATGAGCGAGACCGTCATGCTCACCTCCAACCCCTGTGGCGAAGATCCGCGGTACCCGGGGCAGACCGAGCGGCGTGGGGGAACGGTGGGTTTCCCTCTGCCGGGCGTTGAGCTGAGGGTGATGGGCGAAGGGGGTCAACCCGTCCCCCGGGGCGAGATCGGTGGCATCCAGGTGCGCGGACCCAATGTCTTCAAGGGCTACTGGCGCATGCCGGAGAAAACCGCCGAGGAGTTCACGGCCGACGGTTTCTTCAAGACCGGTGACGTGGGGTGTGTGGACGAGAGGGGCTACGTCGTCATCGTTGGTCGCAGCAAAGATCTGATCATTTCCGGGGGCTACAACGTCTACCCGGCCGAGATCGAGGGCTACATCAACGACATGCCCGGCGTGGCCGAGAGCGCGCTGGTGGGGGTGCCGCACCCGGACTTCGGCGAGGTCGGCGTCGCGGTGATCATCCCCAAACCCGGCGCCGCCGTGGACCCGGACCAGGTGATTGCCAACCTCAAGTCTCAGCTCGCCAATTTCAAGATCCCCAAACGCTGCTGGGTGGTGAGCGAACTGCCCCGCAACACCATGGGCAAGGTGCAGAAGAACCTGCTGCGCGAGCAGTACAAGAGCGAGTTTGCTTGAAAAAACGCGCAACGGACAAGCTTCCGGCGCGCGTGAATAAAACCAAGAACGCGGCGGAACCGGCTCCGCCGCGCCGCTCGCGTTGCCCCCTGGGGGGTGACGCCGAAGGCGGCGCGGGGGGCTTGTGTTGAGGTTTACCTCAACACAAGTACTGGGATGTGCGAGTGCGTCAGCACCTGCTGCGTCTCGCTGCCCAGCAGCAGGCGCTTGATGCCCTTGCGGCCGTGCGAAGCCATCACGATCAGGTCCACCTTGTTGCGCTTGGCTGCGGCAATGATGGCTTCTGCGATCAGATCGGACTTCACCGTCACCGGCTTGACCTTCACTTCCACCTTCTGGCCTGCGGCCTTCACCGCGTTGACGGCCTCCATGGCGTCGTCGTTCCATTGCTTCTCGATGCGGGCCACTTCGGCCGCCGCCAGGGCGACACCGCCTTCAAAGTAGGTCTGCGGGTAACGGGGAACCACTTTCAGCGCGATCACTTCGGCGCCGGTGATGTCGGCCAAGGCAATGGCGTGGTCGACCGCCATGTTGGAGAGTTTGGAGCCGTCGGTGGCCACCAGAATGCGCTTGTACATGTCTTCTCCTGTGGGTTGTTGTTGAAGAAGCATTAGGCTACGCAATGACCGCCCTTGGGTGGTTGACTTATATCAATCCCATGGAACCTGACCTGAATTACCCTCGCGGCATGAACGAGGCCGTCACCGCGCCCCCGGCGGGGTCATTGTTTGCGCGCTCCCAGCCTGGGCCTGTTGGAGTGGGTGGGGCGGGATCGGTGTCCGACCTGTTCGGGGCCCACCGGGGCCCGCTGACGGTGACCGACGATTTCCTGGTGCTCGACGACCCGGTGGAGCAACAGGAGTTCACCGAATTTTCAGAAACCGACGGTCGGCGGGTCGCTGAATCGGTGCTGATGGTGCAGGGCATGTACTGCGCCGCCTGTGCCGACACGGTGGAGTGCGCCTTGCAGGACCTGCCTGGTGTGCAGTTCGCCCAGGTGCACGCCGCCACACGGCGCCTCACCTTGCGCTGGGACCCTTCGCTGACCCGCATCTCCAGCCTGGCACAGGTCGTGGGGCAAACCGGGTACCGCTTGCTGCCGTTGCAGCAGGCCCTGTCCATCAGCGAGCGGCTGAAGGAAACCCGGCAGGCACTGTGGCGCCTGTTCGTGGCCGGCTTCTGTGCCATGCAGGTCATGATGTACGCGTTCCCGGCCTATGTGACGGTGCCGGGCGAGATCCCGGCCGACATCGACCAGCTGCTGCGCTGGGCCAGCTGGATCCTGAGTGTCCCGGTGGTGTTTTTCGCCAGCGGCCCGTTTTTCAGGGGCGCGTGGCGCGATCTGCGGCTCGGTCGCGTGGGCATGGACACGCCGGTGTCCATCGGCATCCTCGTGGCCTTTCTGGCGAGTTCCGCGGCCACCTTCGACCCGACCGGCCCTTGGGGACAGGAGGTCTGGTTCGACTCGCTCACGATGTTCGTGTTTTTCCTGCTGGGTGGCCGCTACTTGGAGCTCAAGGCCCGCGACCGCACTGCGGGTGCGCTGGATGCGCTGATGAACCGCCTGCCCGAAGTCTGCGACCGGCAGAAGGGCGAGGATGCGTTTGAGACCGTGTCGGTGCGCCGGCTGGTGGTCGGCGACGTGGTCCGCGTGCAGGCCGGACAGGCCTTTCCGGGCGACGGTGACTTGTTGAGCGCGTCGGCCACGGTCGATGAAGCCCTGCTCACGGGCGAATCCCGCCCTGTGACCCGCCACGCGGGCGACGCGGTGGTGGCCGGCAGTTTCAATCTGGGCGGGCCTGTCTTGCTGAGGGTGATCCGTCTGGGCCGTGACACGCGGTTTGCGCAGATCGTGGCACTGATGGAAAAAGCCTCGACCGAAAAGCCCCGGCTGGCCGTCCTGGCCGACCGCATCGCCGCGCCGTTCCTCGCGCTGGTGCTGGCGGCGGCGGCCCTGGCCTTCTGGTACTGGTGGCAGATCGATCACACCAAGGCCCTGGCGGTCGCGGTGGCGGTGTTGATCGTGACATGTCCCTGCGCGTTGTCGCTGGCCACGCCGGCGGCGATGCTGAGCGCGGCCGGTGCGCTGGCGCGGCGCGGCATTCTGGTGCGGCGCCTGCAGGCGTTCGAGAACCTGGCGGGGATCAACGCTGTGGTGTTCGACAAGACAGGGACCCTGACGCACGACCGCCTGGTGCTCCGCGGCATGACCCTGCGGGACGGCGTGGATCGCGACCAGGCCCTGGCACTGGCGGCCGCTCTGGCGGCAGGGTCGCTGCACCCGGTATCGCGGGCGCTGGTCGAGGCGGCTCGCGCGGCGGGGCTGTCGCCGGCACGATCCGCACCGGTCGAGGTGACAGAAGCGGCAGGGCAGGGCATGCAGGGCCGTTTGGACAACGGCGGCGAAGCGCGGCTCGGATCGGCCGTCTTTTGCGGGCTGCAGGCCCAGCGCGGACCACAGGACGAGAAGGGTGGTTCGCGGGTTCACCTGGCCGATGACCAAGGCTGGTTGGCGAGTTTCGATCTGCACGAGGGGCTGAGGGACGACGCGCAGGCTGCGGTGGCTGCGCTGCGCAGCATGGGCCTGGCCACTTGGCTGTTGTCCGGTGACCGCGAGAGCGCGGCTCGGGAGGTGGCTCAGGCCGTGGGTGTGGAACATGTGATCGCCGGCGCGTCACCCGAGCAGAAGCTGGCCGAGGTGGTGGCCTTGCAGGCACGGGGTGTCCGTCTGGCGATGGTGGGTGACGGTCTGAACGACGGCCCGGTGCTCGCCAGGGCCGATACCTCGTTCGCGCTGGGCCATGCCGCACCGCTGGCGCAGGCACAGTCGGACTATGTCATTCAAGGGGGCAAGGTCATGGACGTGGTGTTGACGCTCAGGCAGGCGCGCTCCACCATGCGCATCGTGCGGCAGAACCTCGCCTGGGCGGCCATCTACAACCTGGTCAGCGTGCCGCTGGCGCTGGTGGGCTGGATGCCCCCTTGGCTGGCGGGCCTGGGCATGGCGGCCAGTTCGTTGCTGGTGATCGCCAATGCACTGCGACTGACCCGCGAGATGGGGCCTGTGTCCGCCCCCCGTTCACCGGACGCGATGGCCGCTTCCTCCTGACCGAGGTGGGGTCCACCATATTTTTTAGAGGTACTTCCTGTGGACGTTTTGTATTTGCTGATTCCCGTGTCGGTGGTGCTGGTTTTCATCATCATCGGCATCTTCTGGTGGGCGCTCAACGCAGGCCAGTTTGACAACATCGATCGTGAAGGCGAGCGTGTTCTGAGGGGCGATTGACTTAAGTCAAGGCACCTATGAGGTTACATGTGGACACTTGCCCGGTGACATTAATGAGGAGTTGTGTATGTCCGTGACATCAAAGACCAGCCAGCCGGCGGTCTATAACGACAGTGTGGTCCGCGGGTTTGCCATCATGTCCGTGATCTACGGCGTGGTTGGCATGCTGGTGGGGGTGATCATCGCGGCCCAGTTGACCTGGCCCGAGCTCAACATGGGTATTGAATGGCTGACCTACGGCCGTCTTCGCCCCTTGCACACCAACGCGGTGATTTTTGCGTTCGGTGGGTCGGTCCTGTTTGCGACCAGCTACTACGTGGTGCAGCGAACCTGCCACACCAACCTGTTTTCCAACAAGCTCGCCTGGCTCACCTTCTGGGGCTGGAACGCGGTGATTGTTTCGGCGGTCATCACCTTGCCGATGGGGCTGACCCAGAGCAAAGAGTACGCTGAACTGATCTGGCCGATCGACCTGCTGATCACCGTGGTCTGGGTGTCGTATGCGATCGTGTTCTTCGGCACGGTCGGCACCCGCAAGGTCAAACACATCTACGTGGCCAACTGGTTCTTTGGTGCCTACATCATCACCATTGCCCTGCTGCACATCTTCAACAACCTGGCCATCCCGACCAGCGCCACGCACTCTTATTCGGCCTATGCCGGTGTGCAGGACGCCATGATCCAGTGGTGGTACGGCCACAACGCCGTGGGCTTCTTCCTGACGGCGGCCTTCCTGGGCATGATGTATTACTTCATCCCCAAGCAGGCCGAGCGCCCGGTCTACTCCTACCGCCTGTCCATCGTCCACTTCTGGGCGCTGATTTTCACTTACATGTGGGCGGGTCCCCACCACCTGCACTACACCGCGCTGCCCGACTGGACGCAATCGGTTGGCATGGTGTTCTCCCTGATCCTGCTGGCCCCCAGCTGGGGCGGCATGATCAACGGCATCATGACCCTCTCGGGTGCCTGGCACAAACTGCGTGACGACCCCATCCTGCGCTTCCTGATCGTGTCCCTGTCGTTCTACGGCATGTCCACCTTCGAAGGTCCGATGATGTCCATCAAGACCGTCAACGCCCTGTCGCACTACACCGACTGGACCGTGGGCCACGTGCACTCTGGCGCTCTGGGCTGGGTGGGACTGGTGTCCATGGGGTCGCTGTATTACCTGATTCCACGCCTGTACGGCCAGAAGAAGATGTACTCGGTGCCTGCGATTGAAGTCCATTTCTGGGTGGCCACCATCGGCATCGTGCTGTACATCGCAGCGATGTGGATCGCCGGTGTGATGCAGGGCCTGATGTGGCGCTCGGTCAACCCGGACGGCAGCCTGACCTACACCTTCGTTGAATCGGTCAAGGCCACCTTCCCCTTCTATGTCATCCGCCTGCTCGGTGGTCTGCTGTACCTGGGCGGCATGGTCATCATGCTGTGGAACGTGATCATGACGACCCGCCAGGGCAGGGTGCAGGATGTGCCCGTGCTCGCCGTCAACCCGGCTCATGCCTGAGGAGTAAAACAACATGTCTTCACACGAAACTCCCGTCGGCCACGCCAAGATCGAGACCAACAACTTCCTGATGATCGTCTTGATCACGCTGGTGGTGGCGGTCGGTGGTCTGGTCGAAATCGTTCCTCTGTTTTTCCAGAAATCCACCACCCAGCCGATCGAGGGCCTCAAGCCCTACACCGCGCTGCAACTGGCGGGTCGCGATGTCTATGTGAGTGAGGGTTGCTACAACTGCCACTCGCAGATGATCCGTCCCTTCCAGGCCGAGACGCTGCGTTATGGCCCGTACTCCGTGGCGGGCGAGTTTGTGTACGACCGCCCGTTCCAGTGGGGTTCCAAGCGCACGGGTCCCGATCTGCATCGCGTGGGAGGTCGCTACAGCGACGAATGGCACCGCATCCACCTGAACAATCCGCGTGATCTGGTGCCCGAGTCCAACATGCCGGCCTATCCGTTCCTGAGCGAGAAGACGGTGGACGCAGAGTCCATGCCCAAGCGCATGCAGGTGCTGCGCACGCTGGGTGCACCTTACTCGGACGAAGAGATCGCCAAGTCGGTGGAAGACACCAAGGGCAAGACGCAGATGGAAGCGGTGATCGCGTACCTGCAGGTGCTCGGAACCGCCCGCACGGCGGCACCCGTCGCGGCCGCCACGCCACCCGCTGCGGCCACCGCACCCGTGGTCGCTGCAGCCCCCGCCGCTGGTGACGACGCTCGGGTGGTGGTGGACAACGGCATGGTCAAGTTCTACTTTGCTTCTGGCAAGGCCGACCTGGCACAAGGCGGTGCGGATGCCCTGGCAGACGCGGCCAAGGCCGCCAAAGACGGCAAGAAGCTGACGGTGAGCGGTTTTCATGACTCGACCGGTGACCTCGCCACCAACCAGGAGCTGGCCAAGACGCGCGCTGTTGCGGTGCGTGACGCCCTCGTGGCTCTGGGCGTGGACGCTGCTCAGGTGGAACTGTTGAAGCCCACCGCGACCGAGGGCGGTGGTGCCAACCCCGAAGCCCGCCGGGTGGAAGTCAGCATTCAATAACGCGAGACACCATCATGGACATCAACGACCTGCGCAGCATCGTGACGGTGGTCAGCCTGCTGACCTTTGTGGGCATCGTGGTCTGGGCCTGGTCCAAACGGAACCAGGCCGGTTTCGAAGAGGCGGCGCGGCTGCCCCTCCACGACGACTAACCCGCAGCACCCAATAAGAGAAACATCATGAGCGACTTTACAAGTGAATTCTGGCATCTCTATGTGGGCGGTCTGACACTCGTCAGCATCATTGCCTGCCTGGTCCTGCTCTGGATCAGCGGCACCACCAAGGCCGCGACACACGGCGACAACACGACCGGGCACGTCTGGGACGGTGACCTGAAAGAGATGAACAACCCGCTGCCCAAGTGGTGGGTCTACCTGTTCGTCCTGACGGTGGTGTTCGCGCTGGTCTATGGCGTGCTCTACCCGACCTTTGGCAAATTCCAGGGCGTTCTGGGCTGGACGTCACAGGGCCAGCATGCCGCCGAAGTGGCCAAAGTCGAAAAGGCCATCGCGCCCATCTACGCCAAGTTCCAGGACATGAAGCCCGAAGCACTCGCCGGCGATGCCGCCGCGATGGCCATCGGCGAACGCTTGTTCATGAACAACTGCGCTCAGTGCCATGGTTCCGATGCACGCGGCGCGAAGGGCTTCCCCAACCTGGCCGACGGCGACTGGCTGTACGGCGGCTCGCCCGACGTGATCAAGACCACGCTCACCAACGGTCGCATCGGCGTGATGCCGCCCATGGCTGCCGCCGTGGGCACCGCTGAAGATGTGCGCGACGTGGCCAACTACGTGCTCAGCCTGTCCGGCAGCCCGCACGATGCGGTGCGCGCCTCACAAGGCAAGGGCAAGTTTGCGGCCTGCGCGGCCTGCCACGGGCAGGACGGCAAAGGCACCCAGGCCATGGGTGCTCCCAACCTGACCGATGGCATCTGGTTGCACGGCTGGGGCGAAGACGCCATCGTGCGCGCCGTGAACAATGGCTTCACCAACCAGATGCCCGCCCAGGCCGGCAAGCTGAACGAGAGCCAGATCAATGTGCTGGCCTCCTACGTCTGGGGCATGTCCAACAAGCCCGCGAAGTGATTCGCGCCTGATCGAGAAGGGGTCGCCGAAAGGCGGTCCCTTTTGGTGTTATTTACTGATATAGGCATGTTGTGAGCACCGCTTCTTCCGACGCCAACAAACCCATGGTTCCCGTTTCTGCTGGCAACCCCCAGGGCGGCGCCGCGGAAGATGAGGAGATGGTCTCCCTTTACGCCTCTCGGCAGAAGATCTACCCCCGATCCGTGTCGGGTCTGTTCTCCAAGTGGCGTTGGTTCACCGTCTGGATCACCCAGATCGTGTTTTATGGCCTTCCGTGGCTGGAGTGGAACGCGCGGCAGGCGGTGCTCTTTGACCTTGAAGCCCGCCGCTTTTACATTTTTGGCCTGGTGCTGTACCCGCAGGATTTCATCTACCTGACGGGGTTGCTGGTGATCTCGGCGCTGGCCCTGTTCCTTTTCACGGCCGTGGCCGGTCGCCTGTGGTGCGGCTACGCCTGCCCCCAGACGGTGTACACCGAGGTGTTCCTCTGGATCGAGAAGAAGGTCGAAGGGGATCGATCCGCCCGCATGCGGCTGGACAAAGCCGAGCTGTCTGCTCAGAAGCTGGGCAAGAAGTGGCTCAAGCACGCGTTGTGGATTCTGTTTTCGCTCTGGACGGGCTTCACCTTCGTCGGGTACTTCACGCCGATTCGCGAGCTGGCTGTGGTTTCCCTGGCCGCTTCTCTGGGGCCCTGGCAGACCTTCTGGATCTTTTTCTATGGCTTTGCCACCTATGGCAACGCCGGCTTCATGCGCGAGCAGGTGTGCAAGTACATGTGCCCCTATGCCCGCTTCCAGAGCGCGATGTTCGACAAGGACACGATGATCGTCACCTACGACGAGAAACGGGGTGAGCCGCGGGGACCGCGTTCCAAGAAAGCCGATCCCCAGGCGCTGGGCTTGGGCGCCTGTGTCGATTGCACGCTGTGTGTGCAGGTGTGCCCGACCGGCATCGACATCCGCAAGGGCCTTCAATACGAATGCATCGGGTGCGGCGCCTGCATTGACGTGTGTGACGAGGTGATGGACAAGGTGGGCTATCCCCGCGGACTGGTCAAGTACGCGACGCAGAACGGCATGGCCAATGGCTGGACGACGGCACAGATGGTCCGTCGAGGTCTGCGCCCGCGCGTGCTTGTCTACACGGGCATCCTGATGGCCATCACGACCGCCGTGATGGTGAGTCTGTACCTGCGCACCCCGCTCAAGGTGGATGTGATCCGTGACCGGGGCACGCTGGCCCGCATGGTGGAACAAGGGCGCATCGAGAACGTGTTCAGGTTGCAGGTCATGAACGCCACCGAGTCCACGCAGCGCTATGTGATTGGTGTCACCGGTCTGCCTGGCATCACCATCGCTTCCGAGAGCGAAGTGGAGGTGCTGCCCACCGAAGTGCGTTCTGCCGTCATTCGGGTGCAGGTGCCTCCGGGGGCGGCATCCACCGGTTCTCATCCCATCCAATTCGATGTCCGTTCGACAGGGGATGAGGTGTCTCAGGTGAAAGAAAAAGCCGCGTTCCTGATCCCCCGGTAAAGTGACACCCACCTTTCCACTCCGACACCCACATGAATCCCAACAACGCCGCTCCCGCCCAGTCTTCGCTGCCCATCCCCTGGTGGAAAGTGCCTCACATGTGGCTGGTGGTGGGCGGACCACTCGTGGTGGTGGTTGCAGCCATTGCCACGGCCATCATCGCCGTCAAGGGCGCTGATCCTGTGCTCAACAAGGCCGATTTCGAGCGAGACCTGAAAGCCGCTCATGCCCTGGACGGACAAGCCAAAGCCAAAGCGCTGGAAACCTTGCAGCCCGCGCAGCAGGCGCGCAACCACGCGGCCTCACCGCTGCCGGAGCCTGCGGCCAAATAACAGGGGCAGGCCGAGCCGCCGACCTCAAAGACTTCTTGAACTGACTTTCACCCCCTACGAGGAGACAAGAGCATGTGGTCACAGCGCTGGATGTGGATTGCCTGGCCAGCCTTTCTGGTGGCAGCGGTTCTGGAAATGATCGTGTTTGCGATGGTGGACCCCGGTGACTTGCATTGGTTTGGCAACCCGCTGGGGCTGTCCCGGCAGGCCATCTACACCTTGGCCTTCTTTGTGTTCTGGGGAATCACCATGGCCTCCAGCGCGCTGACCACCCTGTTGTCGATGTCACCCTTCGAGGTCAACCGATGCCCGGTGCCCGAGGCCGCGCGGCCTGAAAGCTGTGCACAAAACCGCTCCTGTCGCTGACGGCGAAAAGCCCAAAAGAAAACCCCGCCGGAGCGGTCCGGCGGGGTTTTCTTTTGAACGCTGAAATCAGCGGCAGGTCTGTGGATTCACGATCAGCTTGAGTGCTTCGGTGTCCTTGATGTGCACGTAGCGTTGCTTGACTTCAATGATGCCTTCCTCGACAAACTTCGAGAACGTGCGGCTGACCGTTTCCAGCTTCATGCCCAGGTAGCTGCCGATCTCTTCGCGCGTCATGCGCAGCACCAGCTCGGATTGCGAGAAGCCTCGGGCATGCAGGCGCTGCACCAGGTTGAGCAGGAACGCCGCCAGGCGTTCCTCGGCGCGCATGCTGCCCAGCAGCAGCATCACGCTGTGGTCTCGCACGATTTCGCGGCTCATGATCTTGTGCACATGGTGCTGCAGGGTGGTGAACTCCCGAGAAAGCTCTTCAACCTGATCGAACGGCATGATGCAGACCTCGGCGTCCTCCAGGGCGATGGCGTCACACGAGTGGCGGTCGCTCACGATGCCATCCAGGCCGATGATTTCGCCCGTCATCTGGAAGCCGGTGACCTGGTCCCGGCCGTCGGCGGTGGTCACACAGGTTTTGAAGAAACCCGAACGGACGGCATAGAGGGAGGTGAACTTGTCGCCGGTGTTGAACAAGGCCGAGCCCCGTTTGACGCGCCGACGGGCTGAAATGACGTTGTCGAGCTTGTCCATTTCGTTGGGGTTCAAGCCCATGGGCAAGCACAGCTCCCGCAAATTGCAGCTGGAACAGGCGACTTTGATGCTTTGAATGTCCATAAATATCCCGCAATTGGGCCGAAGCTTAACGCATGGGTGTCGCTGATGTCGATGTACCCATTCGTTTCGCTGGCGTCAGTCAGCAGAAACCCTTGGCTGTCATGCGCCCTTGATCTTGATCAAGGGCGCTCGAACGCGCCTGGGGCACATTCTCCTTCTGCATTGGAGAATTGCCTGTGAGTCACGCCATATCTGACGAATTGCTCAAGCGGTTCGATGTCCCTGGACCGCGCTACACCTCGTATCCGACGGCTGATCGGTTTGTGGAAGCCTTCACCGAAGCCGACTACATCCAGGCCCTGGAGCAGCGGCGAGCGGGCTCGATGGCCTTGCCGCTGTCCCTGTACGTGCATGTGCCGTTTTGCGAATCGGTTTGTTACTACTGCGCCTGCAACAAGGTGATCACCAAGCACCACGAGCGGGCGGAGGAATATTTGCGCTACCTCTCGCGTGAGGTCGACCTGCAGGTGCAGCACTTCGGCAAGGGCCACAGCGTGTCCCAGCTGCACCTTGGTGGCGGGACGCCCACCTTCCTGTCGGATGGCGAGCTCGAAGACCTGATGGCGATGATCCGCCGCAACTTCACGCTGGTGCCGGGTGGGGAGTATTCGATCGAGGTGGATCCCCGCACGGTGACCGGCCAGCGTTTGCAGACCCTCGCACGCCTTGGGTTCAATCGCCTGAGCTTTGGCGTGCAGGACTTCGATCCTGCGGTGCAAAAAGCCGTGCACCGGGTGCAGCCCGCCGAACAGGTGTTTGAACTGGTGGAAACCGCCCGCAAGATCGGCTTCGAATCGGTGAACGTGGACCTGATCTACGGCCTGCCACTGCAAACGCCGGAATCGTTCTCCCGCACGCTGGCGCAGGTCAACCAGCTGCGCCCTGACCGCATTGCGCTTTACGCCTACGCCCACCTGCCTTCGCGGTTCAAGCCGCAGCGCCGCATCATTGCGGCGGAACTGCCCAGCCCCGGGGACAAGCTGTCCATGCTCTCGGCCTCGCTGGATGCCATGAGCGAGGCCGGCTACGTGTATGTGGGCATGGATCATTTCGCGCTGCCCACCGATGCCTTGGCGGTGGCCAAGCGGCAGGGCCGCCTGCACCGCAATTTCCAGGGCTACAGCACACAACCCGACTGCGATCTCATCGCCCTGGGTGTGTCGGCCATCGGCCGCATCGGTGCGACCTACAGCCAGAACGCCAAGACGATCGAGGATTACTACGACGCTCTGGATCAGGGCCGGTTGCCGATCGTTCGCGGCTTGGCACTCACGCGCGACGATCTGTTGCGCAGGTCGGTCATCATGTCCTTGATGTGTCAGGGCCAGTTGCAGTACGAGCCCATCAACCTGGGGCATCTCATAGATTGCAAAAAGTACTTTGCCCGAGAACTTGAGGTCTTGGCCAGCTTTGCCGAACAGGGACTGGTGAGCATTGACGAGTCGGGTGTGCAGGTCACTGCCACGGGCTGGTATCTGGTGCGCGCCATTGCGATGGTGTTTGACAAGAACCTTCAAGTGGATCAGGACCGCGCCCGTTTCTCCAAAATCATCTGACCTGAAACGATCGTTGGCGCTGCCGCCCAGGCTCGCCGCGAGAGCGGTCAAGCGCCCCGCTTGCATGGAGCTTGTGGGGACTTCGTCCGCTCATCTTTCCCCGCCTGCTAGAGTTCCCTGATGCAGACTTCCATGGCGATCACGGCCCTGTTCATGGGGCTGGCCGGTGGCCCGCACTGCGTGGCCATGTGCGGGGCCGCTTGTGCGGGTATCGGCCGTGCCGCCGGCGAGCGCAGCACACAGGCGTTGTGGTCGTTTCAGGCCAGTCGCATGTTGGGCTATGCGCTTTTTGGTGCGTTTGCCGCCGGGTCGGTTCAAGGGTTGGCTTGGTTGGGCACCAACACGGCCGTCATCCGTCCGGTCTGGACGATGTTCCATGTGGCGGCGTTGCTCCTCGGTGCGGTGCTCCTCTGGCAGGCAAGGCAGCCCGCGTGGCTGGAAGGGCTCGGTCAAAGCGTCTGGCGCAAGGCGCGCCCCGTGCTCGGCCGCCTGGGCGGCAAAGCGCCCGTGGTGCTGGGTGTGGCCTGGGCCCTGATGCCTTGCGGCTTGCTGTACTCGGCGTTGTTGGTCGCCTCGCTCTCAGCCAACGCGATGGAGGGCGCGCTCATCATGGCGCTCTTTTCGACGGGCACCTCCATCTCGTTGACCGCCGGGCCTTGGCTCTTGCTGCGTTTGCGTGGGGGTCGTTCGGGTGCCTGGGGCATTCGCCTGGCCGGATTGGCGTTGGCGGCCACCTCGGGCTGGGCGCTCTGGATGGGTATCACCAATCCCACCGGGCTGTGGTGTGCCTGATCAGGGCTTTCGACCCGGCAACGTGGCGAGAACCAGGCCCAATAGGGCGATGCCGAACGCGAGCAGCTGAATGGGCGTGAGCCGCTCACCCATGAACACAACACCGATGGTTGCTGCACTGAGGGGCAGCATCACGGCGAACACACCGGCCTTGGATGCGGGAATGGTTTTCAGCCCGGTCATCCAGAGCCACACCGTCCAGACGCTCGCAGCCAGAGCGTAAAACACCAGCAGACCCCAGGTGTCAAGGCGCACGGAGCCGAAATCGAAGCGCCAAGCGGCCCAGATGCCCAGGGGGGTGACCAGCACAAAGCCCCACAGATTGATGATGGCCGAGATGCGTTTGGGCCCCAGGCCTTCCGTGAGTCGCTTGCCAATGACCACATAGGAGGCTTCGCACACCACGGCGGCAAACACCAGCAGGTTGCCCCACACCTGCAGATCCAGGCCCAGCGGCCCTGGTCGCCCCGCCGCATGCGTGTCGGCGCCTTTCTGCAGCGAGAACAGCCCGATCCCGATGGCGGCACAGGCAATGCCGCCCATGGTGCGCTTGCCGATGCGCTCCTTGAGGAACACCCTGCTCAACACCGCAACCACGGCGGGGATGGACGACATCACCACGCCCGCGGCCACAGCGGTGGTCAGGCCGACACCGAACAACATGCAGATGGAGAAAAGAAAGTTGCCCAGGAAGGATTCGAGAAAGAGCAGGCGCCGGGTGTGCGGGCTCCAGGCAGGTTCGTCCGGCGGCTTGCGCAGCCAGCGGAGCATGGCCACACCACCGATGCCAAAACGAAGCCAGGCCAGCAGAAAGACGGGGAAAACCGCCACCAGCGGTTTTGACAGCGCAACGTAGCCCCCGACCAGCGACATGCTCATGGCCAAACTCAAGTAGGCCAAACCCCTTGGGCCATGCGGGGACACGCTGTTCGGATCAGTCATGGGTGGCGATCATGCCCTACCGGGGGTTCATGGCTGCCCACTTTCGGCATGAGAGAACGCGTTTTCTTAATGTGGAAAGATGGAATGTTGCATTGCAAGAAATTTTCTTGATACAAGAAATATTATTCCGCAATGAGGAATTTGATCTGAATGATGTTGATTTTGAACGTTTATTTTTTTATCTTATATAAGACATAAGAGCTTGGAAAAGTCTTCTATAAGACTTAAAGTAGCTCCATCAGCATCCCGTTTGCATGCGGGCGCTGCCGGCCCCTTCTATCAACCTCACGGAGAGTTCAAATGCCCCAGTCCCTTACCGAACAACTGAGCCGCCAACAGCAGATCGACGCCCTGGAAAAAGACTGGGCCACCAACCCCCGCTGGAAGGGTGTGAAGCGCGGCTACTCCGCCGCTGACGTCGTGCGCCTGCGTGGCAGCATGCAGATTGAGCACACGCTGGCCAAGCGCGGCGCCGAGAAGCTTTGGGACAAGGTCAACGGCGGTGCCAAGAAGGGTTACGTCAACGCCTTCGGTGCCATCACCGCTGGCCAGGCCATGCAGCAGGCCAAGGCCGGCCTGGAAGCCGTGTACCTGTCGGGCTGGCAGGTTGCCGCCGACGGCAACACCAGCGAAACCATGTACCCCGACCAGTCGCTGTACGCCTACGACTCGGTGCCGACCATGGTCCGTCGCATCAACAACACCTTCAAGCGCGCTGATGAAATCCAGTGGGGTCGTGGCATCGAGCCGGGTTCCAAGGACTTCGTGGACTACTTCCTGCCGATCGTGGCCGATGCCGAAGCCGGTTTCGGCGGCGTGCTCAACGCCTTTGAACTGATGAAGAACATGATCGCTGCCGGTGCCGCTGGCGTTCACTTCGAAGACCAGCTGGCCGCCGTGAAGAAGTGCGGCCACATGGGTGGCAAGGTGCTCGTGCCCACGCAGGAAGCCTGCGAGAAGCTGATCGCTGCCCGTTTCGCTGCCGACGTGATGGGTGTCTCCACCATCGTGCTGGCCCGTACCGATGCCGAAGCCGCCAACCTGATCACCAGCGACCACGACGCCAACGACAAGCCCTTCCTGACCGGCGAGCGCACGCAAGAAGGTTTCTACCGCGTCAAGAACGGTCTGGAGCAAGCCATCAGCCGCGGTGTTGCCTATGCACCCTACGCTGACCTGGTGTGGTGCGAGACCGGCGTGCCCGACATCGGCTTTGCCCGTGAATTCGCCCAAGCCGTGCAGGCTGCCTGCCCGGGCAAGCTGCTGTCGTACAACTGCTCGCCGTCCTTCAACTGGAAGAAGAACCTGGACGACAAGCAGATCGCTTCCTTCCAGGAAGACCTGGCCGCGTTGGGCTACCGCTACCAGTTCATCACGCTGGCCGGCATCCACATCAACTGGTTCAACACCTTCCAGTTCGCCCACGCCTACGCCCGCGGCGAAGGCATGAAGCACTACACGGAGATGGTGCAAGAGCAGGAGTTCGCCGCTCGCGACAAGGGCTATACCTTCGTGTCACACCAGCAGGAAGTGGGCGCGGGTTACTTTGACGACGTGACCACCGTGATCCAGGGCGGCTCTTCCAGCGTGAAGGCCCTCACCGGCTCGACCGAAGAAGAGCAGTTCCACTGAAAGATCGGGGTTTGCTGCAAGCGCCGCGCCAATGCTCAGGCGCGCTCGCTGCGGCAACCCGCGACAGGGCCCCTGCGCACTGCGGTGCTTCAGGGGCCTTTCTATTTGTGGGCCGGGTAGACGCGAGCGCCCCAGACACGCTTCGTGGGGCACTGGGTGTGTCGCCAATTTCATACAGGCAGCCTCGTGGCCCGGCGATAGACTAGATGCCGTTGGCGTATTTGCCGATCTGGGCTGGCATGCCTGCCCGTCACAAACAGGAGAGATACAAGTGCTGATCAATTGGAAATGGGTGTCTGTGCTGTCCATCGCGGCAGTTTTGGCGGCTTGTGGTGGCGGTGGTGACACGACCGCCAGGGGCGCCATTGCCGTCAACACGTCGAATGGCTATGGGGCGATCGTGGTCAACTACACGTCACAACCCGAAGCCAACAGCGATGTGGTCGACAAATGCGCGGACGACAGTGGCGCTGGCTGTGCGGTGGTCCTGGAGTTTTCCGGCAACGGGACCTGCGGTTCTGCCGCGTGGGCTTCTGGCAACGGCGTGTGGGGTGTGGGCAGCGCGGGCTCCAAAGAGGTCGCTGATTCCCGTGCCTTGTCACAGTGCATCGCCAAGGGCGGCGTTTCGTGTGAAATCCCCCCTTGGCTGGAAACGCAGTGCAACTGACGTGCTGGCCGCATGTCGCGGCATGAAACAGAAAACCCGAGGCGATCTCGGGTTTTTTTTTGCCTTGTCAGGGTGAACCGGGTTCAGGGCGGGTCAGGTCGTCCCACACCATCTGCGACCAAGCCAAGCTCGGGCACACTGGGCATCCACAATGCGCCATCGTCCACATGGGGTGGCGCAAACTCGCGGCCTTTGCCGATGGTTTCGAGCTGGGCGCCGGTGTCATCCATCAAATAGTCGTACCCGATGGGTTGAAACCTCTTTTCAGGGTCCAGATGGGAGTACAGCGCAGCACGCGCCTGCCGGCGCTCCGATGTCAGCATCTTGAGGTGGTAGAGGTTGAACTCGGTGTCGACAATGCGGGCCTCGGGCACCAGCCCGGTCCAGGGTGAATGCAAGGGGGACGGGGATTCGGCCCAGCTGTGTGGCAGGCGAAGCAGGCGTGCCTGGCGTTTCTTGCCCCAGATGCCGTCGGTGCGGTAGCACTGCGTGGTGTACATCTCTCTCAGCGCAAATGAATAGGCGACCAGCCCCTCGGCTGCCGTGAGCGCGGGCATGGCGTCGGCCAGCGCGGTTTCAAATCGCTCGTCCGGATCGACTGCCAGCACCCAGCCAGCACCGGCCTGCCGCGCGGCCGCCAGCAGCTGTTTGCGCCGGGAAGGCTCGTCGCTGAACAGCTCGGTGCTGGCCCGGTCGTCGAATGCAATCCATCCGTCGACCAGAGGCTTCAGGTTGGTCAACAGGTCGGGGACCAGGTCAGCGTCATAACGAAACGAAAAAACGGCCATGACACGTTCTGCCGAAACGGTCGCGCGTGGCTGGTGATGGACGGAGATCACTTCGGTGAGCCTTTCTTTGTACCCGTGGTGGATGTCGGAGGGAGTGCCTCTTGAGAGGTTGTCATGATGCCCAATGCATAGATCACGCCGCCGAGTGCCAGCAGCGGAATGGCGATGACCGTGCTGAGCCCAGTGCCAGGCTCCACCACACGGATCGATACACGGATGGTGGAGCAGGTGCGGGCGATGACACCCCAAGCGAATGAAGCACGACCTCGTTGCTGGATGGCGTACCAGGCTTTGGCGGCACGTTGCCCGCGCTTGAATTGATCGACAAGAAACCCGCTCAGGGTGGATGGCCCACGGTGCATGGTTCTGACTTCAGGACACCAGATGGGGCGATTCTCGGGTGCGAGGCGGCTGTGAAATTCGGTGTCTTCTCCGCCCTCGATGTCCTCTCGGAATCGGCCATGCTGTTCGAACAGTTGCCGGTCGTATGAGGCCCCATATGTTTGAGCAAGCTCGATCGGCACGCGCGGCATGCGCCGACAGAAGAGACTCAGGTGGGCGGCCATCGCAATCGGATGCCTGGGGCGATGGCTCACGAGCGCACTGGCCACGGCACGGTGGCCCGCGCGATGCGCGTTCAATCGCGCTCCGATCCAGCCGGGTTGCGCCAGACAGTCCGAGGCCAGAAATGCGACATATCGGTGGGTGCTGACGTCCAAGCCGAGGTTGCGCGCACCGCCGGGATACAGGCGCTCCTGGCGTTGGACAACGGGGACGCTCAGACCGGCATCGCGGAGCAGGGCCTTCGCGTCACCCCCGCCGGAGTTGATGACGATCACATCACCGGGCGTCTGCTGATGCACCAGGGATCGCACGGCGTCAATCAGACTGGGGGGGCATTTGTGGGCGAGCACAATGGTGCAGATCTCCGGTGTGCTGATCGCCGCCGGGTCAACGTGGCTGTCCTCCGGCGTGTTTTCATCAGCGTCCAGCAAGGTGATGGCCACCAACCCGATGCCCAGAGTGCGCGCATCGGGGCTGATGCCTTCATCTCGCTGCGAAATCGAGTGATCTGTCTTGATGGACACAAACAGTGCGCCCGTTTCCCCCAGGCCTTCACCGATCGGCAGCCAGCGGGACCTGACCGTACCCACGCTCGTTCCTTCGTCTGCCCAGGTGACGGCAAGCTCCCCGTTGATGGAGCACTTGATGCTGCGATGGCTCATCAATGGCGACAGGTATGGCATGTACTCCACCCGCAGCCCCTGAGGGCGCGTGGACGGAGGGCGTAAGGCCGACAGCACCGCGTGCGGCTTGGCGCTCCAGCATCCCCACGGTTCGCGTGGGTGGAACCCAGACAGAGAGATCTTTCGGGTGTCGCCGATTTCCACCCGTTCTCCAGGCTGCAGGGGCTGCAGCCCGGTTCTGAGCGTGATCGCTGTCTCTTTGAGCAGCTGGATTTCACGCACGGATTCGGACTCGGTTGTCGAGCACCAGGTTTCCAGATGGTTGGCCACAGCCAAGCCAGAAGCCACATTGCGATTCTGGAAGAAGGATTCGATACAACTCTGGTACAGATCGAGGTAGCGCTCGATCCAGCGATCCAGCGAGCATTCGGATCGAACCAGTTGCCCGACAGCCATGGCCTGAGAAGCCGAATACCTGTCCAGTTCCGCGGCGATGAAGCGCTCTTGCAACGGTTGAATCAGTGCTCTCAATCCAAAATTCTGACTGCGCCATTGCGGGTATCGAACCGTATCCACCATGCCGGCGAGCCCTCGGTGATCACACAGCACGACAGGCCGTAGGCATGCCATTGCCTCGATGGCGGTGAGGCCGCTGGCAAAAATCAGGTCGTGGTCCGGAAACACCTGTTCAGGATGTGGCAGGAGCTTCCCCACGAGCGCGCCGGCAGTTTCCAGCGCAATGCCCTTGGCCCGGCACGCCGCCAGGATGGGCTCCAGCTGGTCTTTGCCTTTCACCATCACCAGGGCCTTGCGTGGCCTTTCGGGCAGGGGCAGACCGGGCAAGAAGCGTCGGGTGTCCACGGCGTTCTCGATCACCGTGACCCGGGCGGGATCGATGCCGCTTTCAATGGTGAGCCGGTCGTGGCTCGCATCGCCCACTGCCACATACCTGATGATGTTTTCGAGTGCGGGAGGCGCGTCATGCCACGCCGTGAAATCGTGGCAGACGAAGATGGTGGGGATGTGCGGAAAACGTGTTGCAGCGATACCCGTTTGCAGCGTGTGGTGCCCGTGAATGACGTCGGGCGTTTCCCGAATCTGATCGATCTTCGAAAGCACCGGAATGCCCAGTTGCCTCAGTTCATGTGCAATGGTGCCCAGCAGGGGGCTGTACACCATGGGCAAATGCCCCATCGCGCGCAGGCCTGCCGCCAGGTTCCTGGTGAACACCTCCGTTCCACTTCGTCCGTCCAGGCGGATGTTGGTGATCAGGACACGCAATGGCTTGTTGAACTGAGGCAACTTGAGTATCTGGTGAGCAAATGGATGTCATCGCCCCGAACAAGGGTGACCCGCTCCGTTTTTGCGGCCAGTTTATGGCGGCGTTTTTCGGTTCACGACGTTTGAAGAAACTGTATCAGCCGGCAGAGGTGAACGACCGCTGATGCATTGGCGCAGCGGGGTGAAGGCATTTTTATGGGAAAATCGCGGTTTTAGATCATGCAAGAGCGAGAAAGGCAAGTCTGGTTATGACACCGCGAACTACGAAGACGATGTCTTTGACCCACTGAGGTCTGCAGTTCGCGCCTGCCCGTTCCCTTTGTTCTCCATCTTCAGCGCGGCCTTTGCCGCGCTTTTTTGTTTCTGGACTTCCCATGCTTCACATCACGCTTCCCGACGGTTCACAACGCGAATTTCCCGGTCCGGTCACAGTGGCTGAGGTCGCTGCCTCCATCGGCACTGGGCTGGCGAAGGCCGCCTTGGCTGGGAAGATCAATGGCAAGGTGGTGGACACCAGTTTTCTGATCACTTCCAACAGCCCGCTGTCCATCATCACCGCCAAGGACGCCGATGGCCTGGAGGTGATCCGCCACTCCACGGCCCACTTGTTGGCCTATGCGGTGAAAGAGTTGTTTCCTGACGCTCAGGTGACCATCGGTCCTGTGATCGAGCACGGCTTCTTTTACGACTTTTCATACAAGCGCCCCTTCACGCCCGAAGATTTGGTGGCGATCGAAAAACGCATGACCGAACTGGCGAGCAAGGATGAGCCGGTCGTGCGTCGCGTGTTGCCGCGCGACGAGGCTGTGGCCTATTTCAAAGGGCTGGGTGAGCACTACAAGGCCGACATCATTGCCAGCATCCCGAGCGGGGAAGATGTGTCGCTGTATCGCGAAGGCAAGTTTGAAGACCTGTGCCGCGGCCCGCACGTGCCGAGCACGGGCAAGCTCAAGCATTTCAAGCTGATGAAAGTGGCCGGCGCCTACTGGCGCGGCGATCACCGCAACGAGATGCTGCAGCGCATCTACGGCACGGCTTGGGCGACCAAGGACGAGTTGCAGCAGTACCTGACGATGCTGGAAGAGGCCGAAAAACGCGATCACCGCAAGCTGGGCCGTGAGCTGGATCTGTTTCACATCGATGAACACTCGCCGGGCACGGTGTTCTGGCACCCCAAGGGGTGGACCGTTTGGCAAGAGGTTGAGCAGTACATGCGCAAGGTGTATCGCGACAACGGTTACCAGGAGGTCAAAGGCCCGCAGATTCTGGATCAAGGTCTGTGGGAGAAGACGGGCCACTGGGACAAATACCGTGAGAACATGTTCGTGACCGAGTCGGAGAAGCGTGATTACGCTTTGAAGCCGATGAACTGTCCGGGTCATATCATCATCTTCAAGCAGGGCATCAAGAGCTACCGTGATCTTCCGCTGCGTTTTGGCGAGTTCGGCCAGTGCCACCGCAACGAGCCGTCGGGCGGGCTTCACGGCATCATGCGGGTGCGCGCCTTCACCCAGGACGATGGCCACATTTTCTGTACCGAGGACCAGATCCAGGCCGAGGTGGTGGCGTTCACCACGTTGCTGCAGAAGGTCTACAAGGACTTTGGATTCACCGACATCATCTACAAGCTGTCCACCCGTCCCGAAAAGCGCATTGGCACAGAAGAGAGCTGGGACCGCGCCGAGGCAGCGCTGGCTGAGGGCTTGAAGGCCTCCGGCTGCAACTTCGAGTACTTGCCAGGCGAGGGCGCCTTCTACGGTCCGAAGATCGAGTACACCTTGAAAGACGCGCTGGGTCGGCCGTGGCAGTGCGGGACCATACAGGTGGACCCGAATCTGCCCGAGCGCCTGGATGCCGAGTACGTGGGCGAAGATGGCTTGCGCCATCGCCCGATCATGTTGCACCGCGCCATCGTGGGCAGCTTGGAGCGTTTCATCGGGATTCTGATCGAGCAGCATGCCGGTGCCTTGCCTGTTTGGCTGGCGCCGGTGCAGGTTGCGGTGCTCAATATCACGGACGCGCAGGCAGATTGCTGTCGCGAAATTGTCAAATCACTGCAAAATCAAGGGCTTAGGGTCATGACAGACCTGCGCAACGAGAAAATCACGTATAAAATACGGGAGCACGCGTTGCAAAAGCTGCCTTACATCCTCGTCGTGGGCGACAAGGAGAAGGATGCTGGCGCCGTGGCTGTACGGGCGCGGGGTAACAAAGACCTCGGTGTCATGCCGCTGGAAGACTTTTCCAGACTGATCGCGGCTGACGTTTCATCCAAGGTTTGAATTCAAACATCCGGTTGATCCCTCTGCGGCTGCTGCGCACTTCGCAGATGCTTTGGGGCGCCGAGGGGTGGCCCGCTTGTCATTTCTGCCCACACAAAGGAATTCACCATAGCTACCAACTTTCGCGACCGCCGCCAACGCGAAGAGCGCGCACACCGACTGAACCGTGAAATCATGGCTCCGGAGGTTCGTCTCAACGGGCCCGAAAACGAGCCGCTGGGCATTGTCAGTCTGATGGATGCGCTGCGCATGGCCGGTGAGCTGGATGTGGATCTGGTTGAAATTGCCGCCACCGCTGTGCCACCCGTGTGTCGCCTGATGGACTACGGCAAGTTCAAGTACCAGGAACAGAAAAAGGCGGCAGAAGCCAAGGCCAAGCAGACGGTCATCGAGATCAAGGAAATCAAGTTTCGCCCGGGCACCGATGACGGTGACTACAACATCAAGATGCGCAACATTCGGCGCTTTCTCGATGATGGAGACAAATGCAAGATCACGCTGCGCTTTCGTGGCCGCGAGATCACGCACCAGGAACTGGGTTTGGCCTTGCTCAATCGCATCCGTGATGAGCTTGCCGATTCGATTGTGATCGAGCAGTTTCCCAAGCTCGAAGGGCGCCAGATGATCATGATGATCGCGCCCGGGCGCAAAAAGGCTGGTGGTGGCGCGCCCAAGGCAGAGGCCGCAGCGCAAAGCACCGAGCAGTCGGCGTCTTGAGCGGGGTCTGAATCAACAAGATTGAACGGGCAGGGTAGTCTCCTGCCGGTTTGAGGCTCATGGTGAAAGCTGTGGTGCCGAATAGAAAGGCCGAAAGGCTTTTCATCAAAAGTGGCTCGGGGCCAACAAGTCCGCGGAAGGTTCGCGGCGCCTCACGAGCACAAATGAAAAGGAGCATGTACATGCCCAAAATGAAGACCAAGAGCAGCGCGAAGAAGCGTTTTCGCGTTCGTCCCGGTGGCACCGTCAAGCGCGGTCAAGCCTTCAAACGTCACATCCTGACCAAGAAGACCACCAAGAACAAGCGCCATCTGCGTGGTGCGGTGACTGTCCATGAGACCAATATGGGTCACATGGCACAGATGCTGCCCGGCATGGGCATTTGATCAACGACGAACAAGGAGCTACACATGCCTCGCGTCAAACGTGGTGTAACGGCACGCGCCCGTCACAAAAAAGTTCTCGCCCTAGCAAAGGGCTTTCGCGGTCGCCGCGGTAACGTCTTCCGCATCGCCAAACAGGCGGTGATGAAGGCAGGGCAATACGCCTACCGTGACCGCCGCACCAAGAAGCGCGTCTTCCGTCAGCTGTGGATCGCGCGTATCAACGCCGGTGCACGTGCTTGCGGCCTGACGTACAGCCAGTTCGCCAATGGCCTGAAGAAGGCTCAGATCGAGATTGACCGCAAGGTCTTGGCCGATCTGGCTGTTAACGACGTTGCTGCTTTCAACAGCATCGTGGAGCAAGTCAAAGCCAAGCTGGCCGCTTGATTCACGGCGGAAGCCGCTGTTGCCCGCAAGGGTGATCGTGGTTTCCCGTCGCTCAAAGGGGTTGAGGCTTGAGGGATTTCCCTCGGTGCTCTCAGCCCCTTTTTTGTTTTGCCAAACACTGAACACACATGAACGAGTTGGACGCACTGGTTGACAGCGCACGCGCTGGTTTCGCGCAAGCCGCCACCCCGGCCGATCTGGAAAACGCCAAGGCCCTGTACCTGGGCAAATCGGGCCGCATCACCGAGCTGATGAAGGGCATGGCGGCGCTGCCGGTCGAAGAAAAGAAAACCCGAGGTGCGGCCATCAACATGGCCAAGCAGGCCATCGAAGCTGCGCTGACCGATCGCCGCCAGGCGCTGGCCGACGCCGAACTCGAAACCCAGCTCAAGGCCGAAGCGCTGGACGTGACGTTGCCCGGCCGTCAGCGCGGGCAGGGCGGTCTGCACCCCGTGAGCCTGACGCTGGAGCGCATCGAGGCGATCTTCAGCTCGCAGGGCTTCGAGGTCGCCGAAGGCCCAGAGATCGAATCCGACTGGTTCAATTTCACCGCACTCAACACGCCCGAGGATCATCCGGCGCGTTCGATGCACGACACTTTTTACGTGGAAGGCGGCAGCGACAAAGCGCCCAACCTGCTGCGCACCCACACCAGCCCGATGCAGATCCGTCACGCGGTACAGCATGTGAAGCGCCACCGCGCAGCGCTGGACGTCGGCCTGCCCATGCCTGAGATCCGCGTCATCGCGCCGGGTCGCACCTACCGAGTGGACAGCGACGCGACGCACTCGCCCATGTTCCACCAGTGCGAAGGCCTATGGATCGGCGAGAACGTGAGTTTCAAGGACCTCAAGGTCGTCTTCACCGACTTCTGCCGCACCTTCTTTGAAAGCGACGATCTGGTGCTGCGTTTCCGTCCGAGCTTCTTCCCGTTCACCGAGCCCAGCGCCGAGATCGACATCCAGTTCCAGAGCGGTCCGCTGGCCGGCCGCTGGCTGGAGGTGGCCGGCTCCGGCGAGGTGCATCCGAACGTGGTGCGCAACATGGGGCTGGATCCTGAACGTTACATCGGCTTCGCCTTCGGCATGGGCCCGGACCGCCTGACCATGCTGCGCTACGGCGTGAACGACCTGCGCCTCTTTTTCGATGGCGATATCCGCTTCCTCTCGCAGTTCCGCTGACCTCTTCGGTACGACACGATGCAATTTCCCGAATCCTGGCTGCGTGCCTTCTGCAATCCTTCCCTGACCAGTCAGCAACTCGCCGACACCCTGACCATGGCCGGTTTGGAGGTCGAAGAACTGCGCCCGTTTGCGCCTGCTTTCACGGGCGTGGTGGTGGGCCAGATCCTGAGCGCTGATCAACACCCCAATGCCGACCGCCTGCGTGTGTGCCAGGTGGACGTGGGGCAAGGTGCTCCGCTGAACATCGTCTGTGGTGCGCCAAACGCCCGCGCCGGCATCAAAATTCCGTGCGCCACCGTGGGTGCCTTGCTGCCACCGGGTGAAGACGGCAAAGCCTTCGAGATCAAGCTCGGCAAACTGCGCGGCGTCGAAAGCCAGGGCATGCTGTGCTCGGCCAAAGAACTGCAGATCTCCGAAGAGAGCAATGGCCTGCTGGAGCTGGGTGACGACGCCGTGATCGGTCGCGACATCCGCGAGCAACTGGCTCTGGACGACATGCTGTTCACGCTCAAACTCACACCCAACCTGGCGCACTGCCTGAGCGTGTACGGTATCGCGCGCGAGGTGTCGGCATTGACCGACACGCCGCTGCTGCAGCCCGAGTTCCCCAAAGTCCCCGTGCAGGTGCAGGACCGCCTGCCGGTGAGCGTGCAGGCACCCGATCTGTGCGGCCGTTTCAGTGGACGCGTGGTGCGCGGCGTGAACACGAAGGCGCAGACGCCCGCCTGGATGATCGAGCGCCTCGCGCGCTGCGGTCAGCGAAGCATTTCGCCGCTGGTGGACATCTCCAACTACGTGATGTTCGAGCTGGGCCGCCCCTCGCACATCTTCGACCTCGACAAGATCCACGGTGGCTTGCAGGTGCGCTGGGGTCGCGAGGGCGAACAGCTCAAACTGCTCAATGGCAACACCGTCACGGTCGATGGCGGTGTGGGCGTGATCGCGGACGACAAGGAAGTCGAGTCGCTTGCCGGCATCATGGGCGGCGATGCCACAGCCGTCTCGGACGACACGCAGAACATCTTCATCGAAGCTGCTTTCTGGTGGCCCAAGGCCATCGCTGGCCGTTCGCGTCGCTACAACTTCAGCACCGATGCCGGTCACCGCTTCGAACGCGGTGTGGATCCGTCCACGACCGTCGAACACGTGGAGCGCATCACGCAGCTGGTGCTGGACATTTGTGGTGGTCAGGCAGGTCCGTTGGACGATCAGACACTGGCGCTGCCCGAAGGCAAGCCGGTCACCCTGCGCGTCGCGCGTGCGGCCAAGGTCATCGGCATGCCGGTCACGCAAGCGCAGTGTGCGGGAGCTTTGCGCCGCCTGGGCCTGGACGTGACCGAAGGCGAGGGTACTGTGACCGTGGCTCCGCCTGCCTTCCGTTTCGATCTGCAGATCGAGGAAGACCTGATTGAAGAGGTGGCGCGCGTCATCGGCTACGAGCAATTGCCGACCCATCCGCCGCTGGCACCGATCACTGCCAAGCTGCGCGCCGAGTCCAGGCGAGGCCCGTTTGCTGTGCGCCGTCAGCTGGCGCAACTGGGATACCAGGAAACCATCAACTTCAGCTTCGTGGAAGAGCGCTGGGAGCGCGAACTGGCAGGCAATGCCGACCCGATCAGATTGTTGAACCCGATCGCCAGCCAGATGAGCGTGATGCGCTCCTCGCTGCTCGGCAGTCTGATCGCGGTACTCAAGTTCAACCTGGACCGCAAGGCTCAGCGCGTGCGCCTGTTCGAGCTGGGCCGCGTGTTCCGCAAGGACGCCTCGGTGCCAGACAGCGACACCAGCGTGGCCGGATTTGATCAGCCCATGCGCGTTGCCGGTCTGGCCTACGGGAGTGTGGACAGCCTTCAGTGGGGCAGCGCTGAACGTGGTGCCGATTTCTTCGACGTGAAAGGTGATGTGCAAGCGCTGCTGGCGCCGCTGCAACCGGGTTTCAAGCCCGCTGAGCATCCCGCGATGCACCCCGGTCGCTGTGCCAGCGTCTGGCTGGGCGAACGTTGTGTCGGTCATGTGGGTGAACTGCATCCGAAATGGCGCCAAGCCTACGACCTCACGCAAGCGCCGGTGATGTTCGAACTGGCGCTCGACGCCGTGCTCCAGCGCGATGTGCCGGTGTTCCAGACCGTGAGTCGCCACCAGCCGGTGGAGCGCGACCTTGCCATTGTGGTCAAGGAGTCGGTGACGCATGCCGCCGTGGTGGACGCGATCCGCTCTGGCGGAGGCCTCTTGCTGCGCGACGTGGTGCTGTTCGACGTGTACCGACCCAAGCGCTTGGCCGATGGCTCCTTGTCGGGCGGTTTGACTGCGGACGAGAAGAGTCTGGCGGTGCGACTGACGCTCAACCGTGACGACGCTACACTGACCGAAGAAGAAATCGAGTCAGTGGTCAAAGACGCGCTCGATGCGCTGTCCCGCCGTGTGCACGCCCGGTTGCGTTGAGTTGGCATTGAGTCTCAGAACAAACGAGGAGAACCTTCATGGAACTTGCCGTCGAAAGCTTGGAAACTCCAGCGCTGACCAAGGCCCAACTGGCTGAGTTGCTGTTTGACCAGATCGGTCTGAACAAACGCGAATCGAAAGACATGATTGACGCGTTCTTTGATCTCATCACCGACAGCTTGGTGGAAGGCACCGACGTGAAGATTTCGGGTTTTGGCAACTTCCAGATCCGCACAAAGGCCCCCCGACCGGGTCGCAATCCCCGCACGGGAGAACCCGTAGCGATTGAAGCCCGTCGAGTGGTCACCTTCCACGCCAGCCCCAAGCTCAAGGAACAGGTTCAGACGGCCGTGATCGGAAGTTGACGGCAATCCCCTTCAAGCACAAATAAGAAAAACGGTGACTTTTGTCACCGTTTTTTTTGGAAGAGCTCGTGACCCAAGTGAGATGAAATCTTACTTCTTGTCACAATCGCAACAGTGCTCGCAGAAATTTGTCCCGTGTTGCGCGGACCAGTCATTGTTAGAGTAAATTTCAAGGTTCGGTTTGTACCGCTTTGATTTTCATGGAAAAAACCCTCCCACCCATACCGGCCAAGCGCTACTTCACCATCGGTGAAGTGGGCGAACTGTGTGGCGTCAAACCGCATGTGCTGCGGTACTGGGAGCAAGAATTTACCCAGTTGCGGCCGATGAAGCGCCGGGGTAACCGCCGCTACTACCAGCACCATGAAGTACTCATGATCCGGCGCATCCGCGAACTGCTGTACGACCAGGGTTTCACCATCAGCGGTGCACGCAACAAGCTGCAAGAGCTGGTGCAATCCGAACGTGACCGGCGGCGGACTGACGACGAGGACACGGTCGATGTGGTTGACTTTGGTATGGCCGTTGGTACAGGTGATGAAATCGTTGACGCGCCGATTGCCGAAGTTCCCTTTGCCATTCCCGTGTCGGCGTTGATCGGCATGCGGCGCGAACTTATGGAAATTCGCGAGCTTCTGAGTCTTCAAGTCTGAATTGCTCCAATTACTGGCTATAATGTGAGGCTTGTCGGCGTGTAGCGCAGCCTGGTAGCGCACTTGCATGGGGTGCAAGGGGTCGCGAGTTCGAATCCCGCCACGCCGACCAAAAACGCAATAAGCCCGGAGTCTCACGACTCCGGGCTTTTTTGTTTTTTCCTCTGCGTTCGAGCGACAAACTCCCAGAAATCACGGTCCCACAGCACCTGGCCTCTGACCAGTCGTCCGCGATGGAGCCTCAACGCTCCGTGAAACAACGACCGCAACGCGCGAAGACTCCAGTGCCATCTCCTGCATGCAGGCGCACCAAGCAGCTATGGCTTGAACGTCAGTTTGGCCTCGGTGGCGATGCGGCGGTACACCGTCATGTCTTGCTGCACCGAGGTGGCCAGGGCTGCAGGGGGGCCGCCTGCTGCGGTGATGCCCAGGTCCTCCAGTTGTTTCACCAGCGTGGGATCTGCCAGCGCGGCGTTCACCGCCTTGTTGAGCTTTTCTAACAGCGGGGCGGGGGTTCCGGGCGGTGCGAACAGACCCAGCCAGGAGCTCAGGACGTACTCTTTCAGGCCGCTCTCTGCCGCCGTGGGGACGCCGGGCAGGCGCGGGTCGCGGTGCTTGCCCGTGACCGCGATGATCTTCACCTTGCCCGCGTCGGCGTACGACTTGGCGGTCGCGTCGAAGGTCAGGTCCAGCACCCCACCGGCGACATCGATGATGGCGGCCGAAGTGGACTTGTACGGCACATGGACCATCTCCGTGCCGGTGAGCCGCTGGAAGAACTCACCGGCAAAGTGGGCCCCGCTGCCCATGCCCGCGCTGCCGTAGCTCAGCTGGCCGGGGTTTTTCCTGGCGTGGGCGATGAACTCGCCGAGTGTGTTGACGGGCAACCGGGCGCTCACCACGACGGGCAGACCGTACGTGCCCACCAGGGCCACGGGCATCAGTGCTTTCACCGGGTCGTACTTCACCGTCGAGTCCGTGATGGGCAGGATGGTGTAGCTGGGATTGGTGAAGAGCAGGGTCATGCCGTCCGGGTCGGCGCGCATGACGGTCTCGGAGCCGATGCGCGAACCCGCACCCGGCCGGTTCTCGATGACCATGGTCAACGCCAGCGACTTCGACACGCGGTCCAGGACGCCCCGCGCCACCTGGTCGGTGATGCCGCCCGCCACGAAGGGCACGACCACCTTGATCACGTTGGCGCCGGATTGCGCCAACGCCGCAGTCGTCGGGCCGAGCACAGCCGCACCGACGAGTGCTTTCAGCAGGCGACGTTTGGATGGATGGAACATGGAAGTCTCCTTGTTGTGATTCGAAAACAGGACGATCAGTCGTTGTCGATGCCGTCCCAGCACAGGTACTTGATTTCGATGAACTCCTCGATGCCGTACTGGGAGCCTTCGCGCCCCAGGCCGCTCTGCTTGACGCCGCCGAAGGGCGCGACCTCGGTCGAGATCAGGCCGGTGTTGATGCCCACCATGCCGCACTCCAGGGCCTCGGCCGTGCGCCAGATGCGGGACGCGTCCCGGCTGAACAGGTAGGACGCCAGGCCGAACTCGGTGTCGTTGGCCAGGGCGATCGCTTCGTCGTCGGTCGTGAAGCGGATCAGGGGCATCACCGGGCCGAAGGTCTCCTCAATGGCGACGGCCATGTGGGGCGCCACGTCGGCGAGCACCGTGGGCTCGTAGAAACCGCCCCCCAGGGCGTGGCGCTGTCCGCCGGTGAGCACACGCGCGCCCGCCGCGACGGCGTTGGCCACATGCGCCTCGACTTTGCGGACGGCGGCGGCGTCGATCATCGGACCGATCTGCACGCCGTCGTCCAGCCCGTTGCCAACCTTCAGGCCCGCCACGCGCTCGGCGAGGCGCCGGGCCAGCGCGTCGTGGATGCCGTCTTGCACCAGCACGCGGTTGGCCGCGATGCAGGACTGGCCTGTGTTGCGGAACTTGGCCACCAGGATGCCTTCGACGGCCCGTTCGAGGTCCGCGTCGTCGAACACGATGCAGGGCGCGTTGCCGCCCAGCTCCATCGAGCACTTTTTGATCGTCGAAGCCGACTGCTGCAACAGCACACGACCGACTTCTGTGGACCCTGTGAAGGTGATTTTGCGAACCAGGGGATGCGAGGTCAGCACGCCGCCGATGGCGCGCGTGTCGGCGCCAGTGAGCACGCTGAACACGCCGGCAGGCACACCCGCGCGCAATGCCAGCTCACCCAGGGCCAGCGCCGTCAGTGGCGTCTGGCTGGCGGGCTTGACCACCATGGTGCAGCCGGCCGCCAGCGCCGGGCCGGCCTTGCGGGCGATCATCGCGGCCGGGAAGTTCCAGGGCGTGATCGCCGCGCAGACGCCGATGGGCTGCTTGAGCGTGACGATGCGCTGCGTGTCCTTGGGCGCCGGGATGACCTCACCACGCACGCGCTTGGCTTCCTCGGCGAACCACTGCACGAAGCCGGTGGCATAGTCGATCTCGCCGCGGGCCTCGGCCAGGGGCTTGCCTTCCTCCAGCGTGATCAGCGTGGCCAGGTCGTCCTTGCTGTCCACGATGAGCTGCCACCAGCGGTACAGGATTTGCGAACGGTGCCTGGCCGTCGTCTTGCGCCAGCTGCGGAAGGCTTTGTCCGCGGCTTCCACGGCGCGCGTGGTCTCGTCGTCCTTGCAACGCGGAAGGCGGGCCAGCAGTTCCCCGTTGGCCGGATTGAAGAGATCCGAGGCGCCGTGCGGCGTGTCGGTGATCCACTGGCCGTCGATCAGCGCGGCTTCGCGCCAGAGGCCCGGGTCTTTGAGCAGGGTCTTCATTCGGGTACTTGCTCAGCAAGGGAAACGGCCAACCATGAACTGGCTGTCGGGGTCGTCGGTCACGGGCAGGCCGGACGCCACCAGGCCCTGGCGCAGTGGCTTCATGAAGCGGTCGGGAATGCGCATGGCCGGCGCACGCAGGGGGCCGCCGTTGAAGCCGGCCAGCCAGTCCTGGTACTTCCACATGGTGCGGTTCAGCACACCGGTGCCGCCGGCGTACGACTGGGCGGCCGCGCCGTTGGCGCTGCGCGCGGGGTTGACCTTCCAGTACAGCGCCATGGCGGCCTCCCATTCGCCCTGGCGGGCGAGTTCGAAGGCACGGGGGTAGTAGTCGCTCATCCACTGCGTGTTGCTGGTGCCCGAGAACTGCAGCTTCATCAGGCTCATCAGGGGAATGGCGTCGCCCTCGATGGGGCAGCTGATCACCACCTCGTCGCGGAAGTGGTGGTACATCTCGCAGATGCCAGCCGGCAGCGGAAAGCCCTGTTCGGACTTGATGGCCACGATGTTGGGGCAGTCCTTCAGGAGGCGCCGCACCAGCTCCACCGACATGCCGGACGGGTGCACGCGCTCGAAGCCCCACAGCGGGATCGGAAACAGCATCACGGCCAGGTCGGTCGCGTCGCAGAACTGTTTGGTGTAGTCGTAGATCTCCTGTTCGCTCGTGGGCCAGAACTGGGGCGGGTAGGACAGCAGAACGATGTCGGCGCCGGCCTTCTCGGCGAGCTTCACGGCCCGGATGTTTTCGGCCAGCGTGCCGAAGGCTGCGTGGAAGAAGAGACCAAAGTCCTGACCACCGGCCTCGCGCGCCAGGGACGTGAACTGCGCGTTTTCTTCGGGTGTGATGGCCACCTCGGCGCACAGCAGGGTGTAGGTGTAGCCCAGCTGCTTGGCCAGCTCAACGTCGTGGCGGATGCCGCGCTCGTTGAGCCGGGTGAGGTCGGCCGAGTAGGAGGGGATGGTGACTGCGGAGCAGCCCACCAGATGTTCACGGGCCCAGGCGCGGGCGTCACTGCGTTGGTACGAAGCCATGGTGTTCCTTGTGGAGGCGGGAGAGGGTTACTTGGAAACGGGGACGATGCTGTGGGCGAGCGGTGTGCCGACGCCCTGTTCGCGGGCGCGGGCCAGCAGCATTTCGGCGGTGACGACGTCCTGCAAGGCGGAGCCGACGGACTTGTAGACCACGATGTCGGCGGCGTTCTGGCGAACCGCCTTGCCCGACACGAAGTCGCTGAGCGAGACCAGCTTGGACGACACATCGACATCGGCCCGGCGCGCGGCCAGCAGGTCGCCGGTGTCGTGCGCGACCTCCTCGACCATGTCGGCGACGATGAGGTGGGCCCGCGCCAGCACCTGTTCGTCCACCTCACGCTGTTCGGGCAGGGTGGAGCCAATGGACACCACCGTCATGCCAGGCTCCAGCCACTCACCCCGCAGCACGGGCGACTCGTCGCGGCTGCGCGCGGCGCACAGGACCACGTCGGCGCCCTGCACAGCGTCCTGTGCGGAGGCCACCGGCACCACCTCCAGAGAGGTCTGGCTGTGCATGTCGGCGGCGAAGCGCTCGCGACTGGCGGGCGTGGGGCTGAAGACCTGGACAGCCGCCAGCGCGCGGACCGAGGCCAGGGCCAGCAGCAACCCGCGGGCCTCGAAGCCCGAGCCGATCACGGCCACGCGCAGCGGCCGCCGGGGCGCCGCCGTGTCGACCGCGACCGCGGCCGTGGCGGCGGTGCGGATGCCCGTGATCCGGTTGCCGTCGATGAGGGCGGTCAGGCCCATCGTGGTCTGGTCAAAGAGCGAGATGAGGTAGCTGGCCCGGCGGTGTGTCATCGACGCCGAGATCAGCTTGCAGCCCAGGTGGCCACCCGAGGGTGACACGGCGGTGAGCGCCCGCAGCCACAGGCCGTTGCCCCGGGCCATCGAGCGCGGAGGCAACATGGCAGGGTCGACGTCGCTGGCGTAGGCCTGGCGCAGCGCCTGAACCGCCGAGGCCCAGTCCGCGAGTTGTTCGACGTCGGCGTCGGAGATGAAGAGGGTCGGCGGCACACCGGTGGCCGCAAGGTGGTGGGTGATTCCCAAGGCATGTCTCCTGTTGATGGGAGTGCATGCTAGGGATCAACCGTGCTGCGAGGGAGCCCCGGAACGCGAAAGCAGCTGTCCGGAATCCGGTTGGCCGAGCTGCCGTGTCTTACGAATTCAGCAAGGCAGGCGCCACTTCCTGGATCAGCCTGGACACCTCGCGCAGCGCGTGGGTGGAGGGCCGGTGAAGGGTGGTGCCGAGCACCACCGAGCGCGAAAGCACGGGGTCGACGATGTGCAGGGTGGTCAGGCGTTCGCGCTGGGGTGCGCTCAGCTGGCCCGCGGTGATGGCGAACCCGCCGCCGTGCGCCACGATCTCGTGCTGGAGGTGGATGGAGTCGGCCTCCGCCGCCATCTGGAGCGACGCATCCCGCTGCCGCGCCAGGCCTTCCAGCCGCGAGCGCATCGGGTGGGGGTTGGACGGCAACACCAGCGCAAGCGCCAGGACCTCGTTGAAGCTGATGGTCTGGCGAGACGCGAGCGGGTGGGCCGCCGGAACGATCAGCGAGAGCGGCAACGTGGTCAGAACGGGCTCGTCCGGGTGGGCGGTGTTTTCCTCTCGCAGCAACAGCGAGAGGTCCAGGCGTCCCTCCTTGAGCCACTCTTCGAGCTGCGCGCTGGAACCTTCGGTGATGTGCAGCTGCACCTCGGGAAACCGCTGTTTGGCTTCAGCGAAGAGCGGCCCCGCGAGAATCGCCACGGTCGACGGCAGCAAGCCCAGACGCACCTCGCCCATCGGAACGCCCCGGCTGGCGCGGATGTCGTCGGCCAGCTGCTCGCTCGCCAGGATCATGGCCTTGATGCGGGGGTAGATCCGCTCGCCGAGTTCGGTCAGCACCACCCCGCGACCCGTGCGCCGGAACAGGCGGCTGCCGGACTCCTCTTCGAGCTGGGCAATGTGCCGGCTGACCACCGACGGGGGCATGTCCAGCGCCGCAGAGGCGCGCGACAGGCTGCCCAGTTCGGCGACTTTCGCGAACAGATGCCATTTCGGATCCAGGATGGTCTGCACGGTGGGGTGTGGGACGGGAAGCCCTGGCGGAGTGGTTCGGTTCGCCGCCGCCGCGCGCTGACCGGGGCGGCGGCGGGCGCTCAGGCGATGTCGATGGTGTGGAACCCGAACCGCCCGCGGCGGCGGTCGGCGAAATAGCACTCCAGCGTTTCGCGCACCGTGCGGAACGCGATCTCGTCCCAGGGAATCTGGTCTTCGGTGAAGAGCCGAGCCTCGATGGTTTCAAAACCGGGATCAAAGTGGTCGCTGAGCAGGCGGGCCCGGTAGTACATGTGCAACTGGCCGACGCGAGCCACGTTCATCAGGGTGAACAGCTCGCCGAGTTCGATCTGCGCCCCCGCTTCTTCGATGGTCTCGCGGTGCGCGCCCTCGGCGGTGGTTTCGCCCAGCTCCATGAAGCCGGCCGGCAGGGTCCATTTGCCCTTGCGCGGCTCGATGTTGCGCAGGCAGAGCAGCACCTGTTCGCCGGTCTCGCCCCACACCGGCACCGTGCCCACCACATTGAGCGGGTTCTCGTAGTGCACGGTGTGGCACACGGTGCAGATCGCGCGGGGTTTGGTGTCGCCGTCGTCGGGAAGCCGGTAGGTGACGCTCGCGCCGCATTGGCGGCAGTGCTGAATGGGGCTGCGTTGCATGCGGCAAAGTGTAGGGGGAAATGACCAAGGGCCCCGTGAGGAGCCCTTGGTCGGTGGGGGTGGAGACAGGGTCTCCGGTGATCAGCCCTTCTTGGCCGGCGCCGCCGTTTTGGCGGGCGCCGCAGGCGCCGCTGCGGCCACCTTGCCGTGCTTCTCGATCAGGCCCTTGGCCGTCTCCAGCAGCTGCTTGCCGTTGAAGCCGCGCTTGTCCATGTCCTGCATCCACTCCACCTCCACCAGGCGGGCCTTGCGCTTGAACTCCTGCGCTTCGGCGGCGGGGATGGTGTAGATCGAGTTGCCCTGTTTGACAGCCGATTCGCGGCCGGCGATGTCGCCGGTCTGCTGCACCTTGCCCAGCCAGGCCGAGGTCTCCAGGCCGGAATTCTTGTCGATGATGGCCTTCAGGTCGGGCGGCAGCGAGGCGTATTTGGCCTTGTTCATCGCCATCACGAACGTGGTCGTGTAGAGCGCACCGCCAGCGGGGTCGAACTCGCTGTGGAACTTGGTCAGCTCGTGCACCTTGACCGAGGGCACCACTTCCCAGGGGATCACGCAGCCGTCGATCACGCCTTTGGACAGCGCGTCGGGGATCTGCGGCAGGGGCATGCCCACCGGCGAAGCGCCGAGGTAGCTCAGCATTTTCGTGATCTGGCGCGTGGGGCCCCGCACCTTGGAGCCGACGAGGTCGGCGGCGGTCTTGACCTGCTTGTTGCGCATGTGGAACATGCCCGGGCCATGCACCTGGAGCGCCAGCACCTGCACGTCCTTGAACTCGTCCTTGGCGGCGGTCTGGGTGTATTCCCAGAAGGCTTTCGAGGTGGCTTCGGCGTTGTTCATCATGAACGGCAGCTCGAACACCTCGATGCGCGGGAAGCGGCCGGGCGTGTTGCCCGGCAGGGTCCAGACGATGTCCACCACGCCGTCGCGGGCCTGGTCGAACAGCTGCACGGGCGTGCCGCCCAGCTGCATGGCGGGGTAGGCCTCGAACTTGATGCGGCCGTCCGAGTCCTTGGTGACCTTGTCCATCCACGCCTTGTGCATGTTGAGCCACACGTTGGACTGCGGGGCCATGAAGGTGTGGAACTTGAGCGTGACGCTCTGCTGGGCCAGGCCCACCAGGGCGGGGGCGCCGAAGGCCACGGCGGCGCCGGACTGGAGCAGGGTTCTGCGTTGGATCATGGAAAAGGTCTCCTGGGTTCGGTCAATCAAAAGAGGAAAACGAGGGTGTCAACCCGACGAAGTTAAAGCCTGGCGCCGCAGGGGCGCTTCGGGTCAAACCCGCGAAGGGCGGACGTGAATGTCCATTTCGTGATTTATTTTTGTGAAATGCATTCACCCATGCGAAATTATAAGTGGGTGCTGATGGGGGTCGGGCCCGGCTTCAGGCCACCTTGACCGTGATGCCACTCAGCCCGTCGACGCCACCGGTCATGGTGTCGCCCTTGACCACCGCCGCCACGCCTTCGGGCGTGCCGGTGTAGATCAGGTCGCCGGGCTGCAGTTCCCAGGCGTTGGACAGGTGTTCGATGGTCTCGGCGATGTTCCAGATCAGCTTGGCGACGTTGCTGCGCTGGCGGTCGCTGCCGTTGACCTGCACCCAGATGGCCGCGTTGGCGATGTCGCCGGCCTCGGCCGCGGGCGTGATCGGGCCGATGGGGGCCGACTGGTCGTAACCCTTGCCGATGCACCAGGGGCGGCCCTGCTTCTTCATCTCGGTCTGCAGGTCGCGGCGGGTCATGTCCAGGCCCACGGCGTAGCCGAAGATGTGGCTTGCGGCGTCTTCGGCCTTGATGCCACGACCGCCTTTGCCCATCGCCACGACCAGCTCGATCTCGTGGTGCAGGTTGGAGGTGAGGCTGGGGTAGGGGATGACGGCGGTCTTGCCAGGGTCGGCGACCACGATGGCGTCGGCCGGCTTGAGGAAGAAAAACGGCGGCTCGCGGCCGGTGAACCCCATCTCCTTGGCATGCTCTTCGTAGTTGCGGCCGACGCAATAGATGCGGTGCACCGGAAAGCGTTCGGCACGTCCGACCACGGGCACGGAGACGACGGGCGGTGGGGTGAAAACGAAGCTCATGAAGTCCTTTCTGGCGCGGGGTGGGGCGGGCGGTCAGTATAGGCAGGCAGGGCTGGCGGGGGGGCTGGAGGTCTGGGCTCAGTACTGGCTGGCCGGCAGCCGGACCACCAGCCCGTCGAGCGCGGGCGTGAGCTGAATCTGGCAACTCAGGCGGCTGCCGGGCTCCACCGGGCTGGCCGCGAAGTCCAGCATGTCGCGCTCGTCGGGAATGGCGGGTGGCAGCCGACCGATCCAGGGCTCGTCCAGCATCACGTGGCAGGTCGCGCAGGTGAGCGAACCGCCGCAGTCGGCGTCGATGCCCTTGACATCGGCGTCCACGGCCGCTTTCATGAGGCTCTGGCCCGGTGCGGTCTGGATGGTCTGCTCCGTGCCGTCGGCGCGGATGAATCGGATCTGGATCATGGTCTCGTGGGGGTGGTTGATCAGGTGCGGCTGAAGTATTCGCGGCGCTCGAAGTCGGTGCTGTCCTTGGCGTCGGCGTGGCGGTTGATCTCGGACTGTTTGATGCGGCAGAAATGGTGCACCACGTCGCCGCCCAGGCCTTCGTTGAGCGCCGCATCGGCGCGAAGGGCGGCCAGTGCGTCGCCCAGCGTCGTGGGTATTCTGGGGTGTTCGCCGGCGTAGGGCGTGTCCGATGCGGCGGGCGGCTCCAGTCCGCGCAGCAGGCCGTCGAGCCCGGCGTGGATCTGCGAGGCGATGTACAGGTAGGGGTTGGCGGCGGGCTCGCCGATGCGGTTTTCGATGCGCGTGGCGCCATCGCCCGGCCCACCGACCACACGCAGCATGGCGCCGCGGTTGTCCTGACCCCAGAGGATGCTTTGTGGTGCGAGCGCGTTGGGCCGGAAGCGGCCGTAGCCGTTGACCGTGGGCGTGCACAAGGCGGTCATGCCTTCGGCGTGCGCCAGCAGCCCGGCCAGCCAGTGGGCGCCGGCGTCCGACAGCGCGTGGCGCGCGTCCGCCCGCGTGCGGCCGGGTTCGGCGCTGGCGCGCGCGAAGGCGTTGAGCCCGGTGCCGCGCTCCACCAGCGACTGGTGCAGGTGCCAGCCGCTGGACATGATGTTCGGGAAGGGCGGGCGGCACATGAACGTGGCGTGATAACCCGCGCGGCGCAGCGCCTGGCGCACGCCGTTGCGGAACAGCACCATCTGGTCGGCGGCCGTCATCGCGTCGGTGGCGTCGAACACCGCCTCCACCTGGCTGGGGCCGAGCTCGATTTCGAGCGACTGCAGGGGCAGGCCGAGCGCCTGCGCCGTGTCCATGACGATGCGCATCGGTTCGTCGACCATGTCCATCATGGCCTCGGACTGCAGGTTGTAGCCGGGGTGGATCATCTCCACGCTCGGCGGCAGGCCAGGCCAGCCGGCGAGTTCGGGATCGAGCTGCGGGTTGGTGTCGGTGATGCGGTAGATGTGGAACTCGACCTCCAGGCCGGTCTTGAGACCGAAGCCGGTGGTGCCCAGTTTGTCCAGCGCCTGCTGCAACACGCGGCGGCTGTCGATGGACACGGGCGTGGCGTCCTGGAACCACGGCTGGCAGCGCAGCCAGCCCGTGCCGGCGCTCCAGGGCAGGAGCGTGAAGCTGGCCGGGTCGGGCAGCAGCACCAGGTTGGCGGCCCCTTCAAAGCCGGGCAGGTCGGCCGCGCCGCCGGACTCGAACACCTTCCACGCCGTGCGGTCGGCACTGTCCTTGAGCATCATCGTGCCCACCATGCCCACGCCGTGGCGCAGCGCGTGGATCGCCGCCGACGCCATCAGCGTCTTGCCACGCAGCATGCCGTGCACGTCGCACCAGCCCATGCGCACGCGTTTCACACCGCTGGCCTCGATGAGTTGGGCGGTCTGCCGGCAAGCGGCTTCCCGCTCGGCGTCGTGCACGTCGCAGCGTTGGGCGAAGTGCGTCATGTCGCGGCCACCGTGTCGTTGGCCGTGGCTGTGGCGGCGGTGTTGTGCCAGGGCGCGCTTTCGCGCTTGCTGCGCACGGCGTCCTGCCACCAGGCGGGCCAGCCGTCGGCGGGGGCAATGCCGTCCACCGTGTCGGGGCCGGTGATGCTGGCGTGTTGTGCGGGGTCGGCGATGCCGGGCGCTGTGCCACCTTGTTCGACCGTGTCCATGGCCTGCAACAACATGCGCCGGTTCGCCATGATCACTTTGTCGGTGGTGCCCAGGTGCTCCCGCGTGCGGTCCTGGATGGCGCCCATGCTCTCGCAGGCCCACTGGTCGTGCACGTTGATGTCGTCCTCGCCCATGCCGAGGTAGGTGCGGTTCTGCTGCTCTTCGGCGTTGAAGCCCCACTGGTTGTGGCGGCCGGACTTGGGGATGTAGTCGGGCAGGGTGACGGCGGCCAGGCGCTGGTTGCGCATGGTGTCCTTGTCCACCGGTTGGTCGAAACTGGTGAAGAAGGCAAACCAGTGATTGCGCGTGTCGTCCACCGGCACGTGCATCTGCGTGATCGTCATGGTCTCGGAGAGCGGGATCACGAAGGTCTGCGGGAACACCGCGTTGGTGATGCGCACGTGGGTGAGTGCGTCGGTCATGGGGCGCAGCGCGGTCAATTGCAGGCCATAGGGCTGCTGGGTGAAGCTGATCTCAGGCTGGCCGAATTCGCGCATCACCTTGGTCATGGGCCAGCGCTCGCCGCCCACCTCGCCCACGCTGGCGCCGCGGAACTGCTTGCCGTAGCTGTCGTCGAGCGAGGCGTCGTGGAAGAAGCGGTGCAGGTACGAAGCGTGGGCCGGGTCGATGCCGACCTCGAACGCCTGCAGCCAGTTGCAGTGCCACAGGCCCTTGAACACGAAGCTGTGCGTGGACGGCGCTTCAAAGCAGTCGAGCGCGGGGAAGGGCGGTGGCGTGCTGCCTTCGGGGCCGAACCAGCCGAACAGCGCACCGGCTTTTTCGATCAGTGGGTAGCTGCGTTGCTTGACGCGGGTGCACAGCGTGCTGCCCGCGGGTTCGGCCGGGGTTTCGGTGCACTGGCCGCTCACGTCGAACTTCCAGCCGTGGAAAGGGCAGCGCAGGCCGTCGCCCTCGTTGCGGCCGAAGGCCAGGTCGGCGCCACGGTGCGGGCAGTCGCGGTCGAGCAGGCCGAAGGCGCCTTCTGCGTTCCTGAACAAGACAAAGTCCTGCCCCAGCACGCGCACCGCTTTCACCGGGCGCACGGCCATCGCCGGATCGAGTGCCGGGTTGAACTCGTCGAGCAGCGCCACCGGCTGCCAGTAGCGGCGCAGCAGTTCGCCGCCCGGTGTGCCCGGCCCGACCTGGGTGATGCGCTGGTTCAGTTCGGCTTTCATGCGGAGGCTCCTGTGGCTGTACGGTGGGTGTTGGTTAAACGGTATCCCGTTTTGTGGATTCAGTGTACAGTTTGCGGCATGAGCCTGCAAGAAACCGTTTTGATGCAACTGCGCGACCTGATCCTGAGCGGCGAGTTCGCGCCCGGCCAGCGGCTGGCGGAGCAACAACTGGCCGAGCGCCTGGGCGCTTCGCGCACGCCGGTGCGCGCCGCGCTGGTGACGCTGGAGCAGGAAGGGCTGGTTGAGGCCAACGACACCGGCAAGTACCTGGTGCGCCAGTTCACCGCCCGGGAGGTCACCGACGCGATCGCGGTGCGCGGCCACCTGGAAGGCATGGCGGCGCGGCTGGTCGCCGAGCACGGCGTGTCTCGCCAGCTGCAGGGCGATCTGCAGGCCTGCCTGGACGAGGGCGACCGGCTGCTGGCCGACAACCCGCTCACGATCGAGAGCTACGCCGCCTACGCGGCCATGAACGACCGTTTCCACGCGCTGATCCTTGCCGCCTGTGGCAACCGCGCGCTGCAGCGCGCCGTGGCGCTCAACGACAAGCTGCCGTTCGCTCCGGCGTCCGCCATGTTGCCCATGCAGGGCACGGTGGCGCTGGACCGCGACTGGATGCTCTACGCCCACCGTCAGCACCACATGCTGTTCGACGCGCTGCGCCGGGGCGAGGGCGCGCGCGCGCAGGCGCTCGGTGTGGAGCACACCGAGGTGGCGCAGATGAACATGCGCCTGGCGCTGGAGCGGCGCGCCGAGTCCGAGCGGTTCATGCCCGGGATGCGGCTGGTGGTGGGCTGAACACGGCTCCCCCTGCGCCGGCCCTGCGGGCCGTCACCCCCTTGCAGGGGGCAACACCTGCGGCCTGGCGAAGCGAGTTCCGCGGTGTTTCTGGATGGGGAGCGTCGCGCGTGGTTTGGTTGGTGTTTTTGCGGTGTATCGTGCCGACATGAGTGCTCAACCAGAACAAGAGACAAGCGACCGCGGCAGCCTCGTGCTGCGCCGCGTGGCCATCGACACCTACCACGAGAACGTGGCCTACCTGCACCGCGACTGCGCGGTCTACCGGGCTGAGGGATTTCAGGCGCTGTCCAAGGTGGAGGTGCGCGCCAACGGCAAGCGCATCCTGGCCACGCTGAACGTGGTGGACGATGAATCGATCGTCGGTTGCAACCAGCTCGGCGTGTCGGAAGACGCTTTTGCCCAGCTGGAAGTGCCCGACGGCCACCCGGCGTCGGTGTCGCAGGCCGAGCCGGCCGAGTCCATCCCGGCGCTGTTTCGCAAGATCAATGGCGAACGCCTCACACGGGATGACTTCCACGCCATCGTGCGCGACATCGCCGAGCACCGGTATTCCAAGATCGAGCTCACCGCTTTCGTGGTCGCCAGCAACCGCAGCGAGCTGGACCGCGAAGAGGTGTTTTTCCTCACCGAAGCCATGGTCGCCAGCGGCCGCAAGCTGGACTGGCACGAGCCGCTGGTGGTGGACAAACACTGCATCGGCGGCATTCCCGGCAACCGCACGTCCATGCTGGTGGTGCCCATCGTCGCGGCCTACGGGCTGGTGTTCCCCAAGACCTCGTCGCGCGCCATCACCTCGCCCGCGGGCACGGCCGACACCATGGAGGTGTTGGCCAATGTGGAGCTGCCGTTCGAGCAGCTCACCGGCATCGTGCACTCGCTCAAAGGCTGCCTGGCCTGGGGTGGCACGGCCAACCTCTCGCCGGCCGACGACGTGCTGATCTCGGTCGAACGGCCGCTGAACATCGACTCGCCCGGGCAGATGGTGGCGTCCATCCTGTCCAAGAAGATCGCGGCCGGCGCCACCCACCTGGTGCTTGACATTCCCATCGGCCCCACCGCCAAGGTGCGCTCCATGCCCGAGGCGCAGCGCCTGCGCCGGCTCTTCGAATACGTGGCGCAGCGCCTGCACCTGTCGCTGGACGTGGTCATCACCGACGGCCGCCAGCCCGTGGGGTGCGGCGTCGGCCCGGTGCTGGAGGCGCGCGACGTGATGCAGGTGCTGGAGAACCACCCCGATGCCCCCAACGACCTGCGCCAGAAGTCGCTGCGACTGGCGGGCCGCCTCATCGAATGCAGCCCCGATGTGCGCGGCGGCGACGGCTTTCGCATCGCGCGCGACATCCTCGATTCGGGCCGCGCGCTGGCGCAGATGCAGGCCATCATCACGGCGCAGGGCGCGCGCGGTTTCGACCACCATCATCCGGCACTGGGCGCGCTCACGCTGGAGCTGACCGCGCCGCGGGCGGGCGTGGTCACTGGCATCGACAACCTGCAGATCGCGCAGATCGCCCGCCTGGCCGGGGCGCCCAAGGTCCAGGGGGCGGGCGTGGACCTGTGCGCCAAGCTGGGGGATGCCGTGGCCGAGGGTGAGGTGCTGTACCGCGTGCATGCCAGCTACCCGGCCGATCTGGAGTTCGCCCGCCAAGCGACGCTGCGGGCCAGCGGCTACACCCTCGGTGAAGCCGGGCAGGTGCCGCAGGTTTTTGTGGAGTTTTGATGTGATGTCTTCCACCCCCCCGTTGTCCGCGGGCTGCCTGTTGTGTTTTGACGATGAGCAAGCCATCGCCCAGGCTGCAGCCATTGCGGCGGGCCTGTCGTTCGCCGTCATCGAGCGCCACCGTTTCCCCGACGGTGAGCTGCGCCTGCGCCTGCCCGAGGCGCTGCCGCCGCGCGTCGTGATCTGGCGTGGCCTGCACCAACCCAATGAAAAGATCGTGGAACTGCTGCTCGTGGCGCCCACCGCGCGGCAGCTTGGCGCGCAGCACCTCACGCTGGTGGCGCCGTACCTCGCCTACATGCGGCAGGACATCGCGTTCAACCCCGGCGAGGTGGTGAGCCAGCGTGTGCTGGGCGCCTGCCTCGCCACGCTGTTCGACGCCGTGATCACGGTGGACCCGCACCTGCACCGGGTGGCCACGCTGGAAGAGGCGGTGCCGGTGAAAGACGCCGTGGTACTCAGCGGCGCGCCGCTGCTCGCCGACTTCATCGCCAGCCGGCGGCAGGACGTGTTGCTGATCGGACCCGACGAAGAGTCGTTGCAGTGGGTGGCGCAGGCCGCGCAGCGCCACGGCTGGCAAAGTGGTGTGTGCCGCAAGACGCGCCACGGCGACCGCCATGTGGACATCGAACTGCCCGGCCTTCCCGTCGCCGGACGGGCGGTGGTGCTGATGGACGATGTGGCCAGCTCGGGTCACACGGTGGCGCAGGCCGCGCGGCTGTTGAAAGCGGCCGGGGCGGCGTCGGTGGACGTGGCGGTGACGCACGCGCTGTTCGCCGCCGGTGCCGTGCAGCTGATCCGCGAGGCCGGTGCCAGTCAGATCTGGAGCACCGACTGCATTCCCCACGCCAGCAACGCGGTCTGCATCGTGCCTGCGGTGGCGGCTGCCCTGGCTGCGCTGTTGCCTGCGCCCGCCTGAAGAGAGCTTCTCTCACCCCGGCGCCTCAACACCCGATCTCCTGAGCCACGGGTGGCCCACGCGCCCGGTGTGCGCTGGCACACCGACACGCGCGAGAAAACCGCGCAAGCTCGCGTCAAGCGGGGATGCCGGCCACACGGCCGCAGAACCGCCCTTACCGGGGCGAGGCCTGATCAGCCAACGCTCAAAGCCTGTGCCAGAAGCTGATCGACTCTGCAGGAACCACCGACAGGATGCGGGGGTTCTTTGTCAGCGACCCAAGGAATCACCATGCATTCGTTCAAACTCATCGCCATCGCCACCACCGCCGTGGCCCTCTCCGCCTGCTTCTCGCTGCCGCCCGGCCCGGCAGGCCCGACGGGCGCGACCGGTGCCACGGGTGCCACCGGCACGACCGGCTACACCGGCGCCACCGGCGGTGCCGGGGCCCAAGGTGCCACGGGCTACACCGGTGCGACCGGCGGGACCGGCGCCACGGGTGACACCGGGGCCACCGGCGCGACCGGCTACACCGGCGCCACGGGCGGAACCGGGGCCACCGGAGACACCGGCGCCACCGGCTACACCGGTGCCACAGGCGCCACCGGAAGCAAAGGTCCTCGTGGTGCCACCACCACCGGCGACACCCTGGTGATCGTCCCGGCACGCTGAGTTCGCCTGGGCGCACCCGCGTCGCGCTGGATCCAGCGCCCAGGGACACCCAAGCCCCCAAGCGCTGACCGGTGACGGTCGTGCCGCGCATCGGTGGGTGAGAACGCCCTTCGGGGCGTTTTGTTTGGCATGCGTGTGTGCCAACGGTTTTGACTGGGCAAGGGCCCGGTGGGGCTTTGCCGCCCGCTTGGCTCCTGCCGGGCGGTCCGGTTTATCCTTCGCCACCATGAAGCTCTACAACTACTTCCGTTCCTCGGCCTCGTTCCGCGTGCGCATCGCGCTCGCGCTCAAGGGCCTGTCGTACGACTACGTGTCGGTGCACCTGGCCAAGGGTGAGCACAAGCTGGCCGCCTACGGTGACGTGTCGGCCGACCAGCTGGTGCCGTTGCTGGAGCTGGACGACGGCACGCGGCTCTCGCAATCGATGGCCATCATCGAGTACCTGGACGAGATGCATCCCGAGCCCGCGCTGGTGCCACGCGACGCCATCGGCCGCGCGCGCGTGCGGGCACTGGCGCAGTCGATCGCCTGTGAGATCCATCCGATCAACAACCTGCGCGTGCTGAAGTACCTGTCCAGGGAGCTGAAGGTGGACGAAGAGGCGAAGAACACCTGGTACCGCCACTGGGTGCGCACAGGTCTCGAGGCGTTCGAGCGTCAGCTCGCCCAGCTGCCGGCTTCGCGCTTCTGCCACGGCGACACGCCCACCCTGGCCGACTGCTGCCTGGTGCCTCAGATCTTCAACGGCCAGCGCTTCAACACACCGCTCGACGGCCTGCCGCGCACCATGGCGGCCTTCGACGCCTGCATGGCCTTGCCCGCGTTCCAGCAGGCGCAACCGTCGGCCTGCCCGGACAACGAACCTTGACGGCCATTCCGCAAGACTGGCTTGTGCCCGACTGGCCGGCACCGGCCCGGGTGCATGCGCTGTTCACCACGCGCTCGGGCGGTGTGTCGCAGGCGCCGTTTGACAGCTTCAATCTGGGCGACCATGTCCGCGACGATCCGGTGGCCGTGGCGGCCAACCGCACGCGGTTGCGCGGCGCGACCGGTGTGCGCCCCGTGTTCCTGGCGCAGGTGCACGGCGTGGCGGTGGCGGAGCTGGATGCCGACACCGCCGATGGCACGGAGGCCGATGCCTGCCTGAGCACACGCCCGGGCGTGGCTTGCACCATCATGGTGGCGGATTGTTTGCCGGTGCTGTTCACGAACACGGCGGGCACGGCGGTGGCGGCATCCCATGCCGGCTGGCGCGGGCTGGCGGGCGAGGGTGCAGCGCCCGCAGGGCAGGGCGTGCTGGAGGCGACGTTCGATGCGTTCGTGCACGCCGTTCAACGAACGGACCCGGCGGCCCGCCACGACAGCGTGGCGGCGAACACCCTGGTCTGGCTCGGCCCGTGCATTGGCCCCGAAGCGTTTGAAGTGGGGCCGGAAGTGCGCGAGGCGTTTGTCTCGAAGCACGCCATCGCCGCAGCCTGTTTCACCCCGTCGTCAGCGCCTGGGAAATACAGGGCGAACCTGCAGGCCCTGGCCCGGCTGCGCCTGCAGGCGCTGGGCATCACCCAGGTGTCGGGCAACGATGGCACACCGCCATGGTGCACCGTCTCGCAGGCTTCAAGGTTCTTTTCGCACCGCCGCGATGCCGTCCGCCTGGGCAGCACCGGCCGCATGGCCGCCTGCATCTGGCTGGGCTGAATCGGGTGGCGCGGTCGTTTCGGCTGCGCCGGCACGGCGGGCCTGGTCCTCAACCGCTTCACGTGCCTTGATCTCTTTTCGGCGCTGGGGTGCACGCATCAGGTAAACCACCAATGCGACCGGAAGCAAACCGTACAAAAAGAAGGTCACAATGGCTCCGAGCACGGTGCCCGTCGTGTTCGACGCTTCGGCCACCGCCATCATCATCACCACGTACAGCCAACCGATCACAACCAGATACACAGCGTTCCTTGCACAGCGGGAAAGAAGTTGTCAGCTTGCTGGAAGCAGCCAGACAGACACTAGGGAAAACCCGGAACCTCTCCCCCAGGGGAACCGATAATAAGCCGCTGGTCAATACCATTGGAGACAAGCATGACATCTGGGAAAAACGCTCCTCAGCCTTGGCTTGAGGCAGCGCAGCAGTTTCAACAAAATCTCATCAACCAGTGGACACAGGCCGCCCAGGCTTTTCCAGGTGCGGTGGCGCAGGCACCTCAGGGCTCGGGCGATCCGTTCGCCGCGTTCAAGGTCTTCATGCCGCAAGCCGGCGCCGCCAACCCGTTTGGCATGGCGATGCCGCAGGCCGGTGGCACCATGGGCATGCCTGGCATGGGCGACATGTTCAACACCGCGGCGGGCCAGAAGGTCAGCTTCGATCCCGCCAAGCTGCTCGAAATCCAGAACACCTACCTCAAGGACGTGGCGGGGCTCTGGAACCACGGCCTGGACCACCAGCCGCAGGGTGACCGCCGCTTCGCAGGCGAGGCCTGGGCGAGCAACCCCGTGGCCGCGTTCTCGGCAGCGGCCTACCTGCTCAATGCCCGCACGCTGATGGCCCTGGCCGATGCGGTGGAAGGTGATGCCAAGACCAAGACGCGCGTGCGCTTTGCGGTGCAGCAGTGGATCGACGCCAGCGCACCGAGCAACTTCCTCGCCTTCAACGCCGAAGCCCAGAAGAAGGCCATCGATACCCAGGGTGAAAGCATCGCCAAGGGCGTGGCCAACCTGCTGCACGACATGAAGCAGGGTCACGTGTCCATGACGGACGAGAGCGTGTTCGAGGTGGGCAAGAATGTGGCCACCACCGAAGGCGCCGTGGTGTTCGAGAACGAGCTGTTTCAGCTGATCGAATACAAGCCGCTGACGGCCAAGGTCTATGAGCGCCCCTTCCTGCTGGTGCCGCCCTGCATCAACAAGTTCTACATCCTCGACCTGCAGCCTGCCAACTCGCTGATCCGCTACTGCGTGGAGCAGGGCCACCGCACCTTTGTGGTGAGCTGGCGCAACCCCGACGAGTCGATGTCGGGCAAGAGCTGGGATGACTACATCGAAGACGCGGTGATCAAAGCGATCGGCGTCACGCAGGACATCACCGGGGCCGAGACCATCAACGCGCTGGGCTTCTGCGTCGGCGGCACCATGCTCAGCAACGCGCTGGCCGTGCTGGCCGCGCGCGGTGAAGAGCCCGTGAACAGCGCCACCTTCCTCACCACGCTGATCGACTTCACCGACACCGGCATCCTCGACGTGTTCATCGACGAGCCCTTCGTGAAGATGCGCGAGATGCAGTTCGCCCAGGGCGGCCTGATGCCCGGGCGCGACCTCGCCACCACCTTCAGCTTCCTGCGTCCGAACGACCTGGTGTGGAACTACGTGGTAGGCAACTACCTGAAAGGCGAGTCGCCGCCACCGTTCGACCTGCTGTACTGGAACTCGGACGCCACCAACCTGCCCGGCCCTTACTACGCCTGGTACCTGCGCCAGACCTACCTGGAAAACAACCTGGTGAAGCCTGGCAAGACCACCGTCTGCGGCGAGAAGATCGACTTCCGCCTGGTCAAGCTGCCGGTCTACATCTACGGCTCGCGCGAAGACCACATCGTGCCCATCGGCGGCGCCTACGCGAGCACCCAGGTGTTCCCGGGCAAGAAGCGTTTCGTCATGGGCGCCTCCGGCCACATCGCCGGTGTGATCAACCCGCCCGCCGCGGGCAAGCGCAGCCATTGGGTGAGCAACGCCAACAAGTTCCCGGCCGACGTGAACGACTGGATCGCCGATGCCACCGAACACAAGGGCAGTTGGTGGACCGACTGGGCCGCCTGGCTCAAGCCATTGGCTGGCAAGCAGATTGCTGCGCCCAAGACCTACGGCAAAGGCAAGACCTACGCCGCCATCGAGCCGGCTCCGGGCCGCTACGTCAAAGCCAAAGCCTGATCTTTTTGTGACTTTTTTTTGACCCCTGAGGAGACACCTGCATGGAAGACATCGTCATCGTTTCAGCCGCCCGCACGGGCGTGGGCAAATTCGGCGGCTCGCTCGCCAAGACTCCGGCCACCGAGCTCGGTAGCATCGTCATCAAGGCGCTGCTGGAGCGCACCGGCCTGCCGGTCGATGCCATTGGTGAGGTGATCATGGGCCAGGTGCTGGCTGCGGGCGTGGGCCAGAATCCTGCCCGCCAGGCCATGATGAAGGCCGGTGTGGCCAAGGAAACGCCTGCACTCACCATCAACGCCGTCTGTGGCTCGGGCCTGAAGGCCGTGATGTTGGCCGCGCAGGCCGTGGCCTGGGGCGACAGCGAGATCGTGATCGCTGGCGGCCAGGAGAACATGAGCGCCAGCCCGCACGTGCTCAACGGCAGCCGCGACGGCCAGCGCATGGGCGACTGGAAGATGACCGACACCATGATCGTGGATGGCTTGTGGGACGTGTACAACCAGTACCACATGGGCATCACCGCCGAGAACGTGGCCAAGGCCCACAACATCACGCGCGAGATGCAGGATGCGCTGGCCGCCGGCAGCCAGTCGAAGGCCGCTGCTGCACAGGCCGCCGGCAAGTTCAAGGACGAGATCGTTGGCGTGAGCATTCCGCAGCGCAAGGGCGACCCGGTGCTGTTCAACAGCGACGAGTTCATCAACGCCAAGACCACCGCCGAAGTGCTGGCGGGTCTGCGACCTGCCTTCGACAAGGCCGGTTCGGTGACCGCTGGCAATGCATCAGGCATCAACGACGGCGCCGCTGCGGTGATGGTGATGACCGCCAAGAAAGCCGCCGCCCTGGGACTGACACCACTGGCGCGCATCGCCGCCTTTGGCACCAGCGGCCTCGACCCGGCCACCATGGGCATGGGTCCGGTGCCCGCCTCCCAGAAGGCCTTGGCCCGCGCGGGCTGGAAGGCGTCGGAGGTGGACCTGTTCGAGCTCAATGAAGCGTTCGCGGCTCAGGCTTGTGCCGTCAACAAGGCGTTGGACATCGATCCCGCCAAGGTCAACGTCAACGGTGGCGCCATCGCCATTGGCCACCCGATCGGGGCGTCCGGCTGTCGCATCCTGGTGACGCTGCTGCACGAGATGCAGCGCAGCGGTGCCAAGAAGGGCCTGGCGGCGCTGTGCATCGGCGGCGGCATGGGTGTGTCCCTTGCCGTCGAACGGTGACCCACTCCTGCGCCGCCTGTGGCGTCACCCCCTCTCAAGGGGGCGGGGCGAATGGCCCGGCGAGGCCGGTTCCACCGCACCTTGGGTGAGGTCACCGCGTTGCCACAACAAGTTTTTTAATGCCATTCGGCAACACCTAGAGGAGCAAACAACATGAATCAAAAAGTTGCGTATGTCACCGGCGGCATGGGCGGCATCGGCACCGCCATCTGCCAGCGCCTGCACAAGGAGGGCTTCAAGGTCATTGCTGGCTGCGGTCCGACGCGCGACCACCAGAAGTGGATCGACGAGCAGAAGGCCTTGGGCTACACGTTCTACGCGTCGGTGGGCAATGTGGGTGACTGGGACTCCACCGTGGAAGCCTTCACCAAGACCAAGGCCGAACACGGCAGCATCGATGTGCTGGTCAACAACGCAGGCATCACCAAGGACCGCATGTTCCTGAAGATGTCCCGCGAAGACTGGTCCGCCGTGATCGAAACCAACCTGAACTCCATGTTCAACGTGACCAAGCAGGTCGTGCCCGACATGGTGGAAAAGGGCTGGGGCCGCATCGTCAACATCTCGTCGGTCAACGGCGAGAAGGGTCAGGCCGGTCAGACCAACTACTCGGCTGCCAAGGCCGGCATGCACGGTTTCTCGATGGCGCTGGCGCAGGAGCTGGCCACCAAGGGCGTGACGGTCAACACCGTGAGCCCGGGCTACATTGGCACCGACATGGTCAACGCGATCCGTCCCGACGTGCTCGAAAAGATCGTGGCCACCGTGCCGGTCAAACGCCTTGGCAAGCCGAGCGAAATTGCTTCCATCATCGCCTGGCTGGCCAGCGAAGAGGGCGGTTACGCCACTGGTGCGGACTTTTCTGTCAACGGTGGTCTGCACATGGGGTGACAGGCCTTTGCCTCCTTGAAAGCCCCGCATCCGCGGGGCTTTTTACTTTTTGATTCTCTATTTGTGTTGCAAATCGGTCGTTGTAGGTAAATCTCCTAATTTGACAGCGGGCTTGGTGTGTAATGCGCCATCGTGCACAGGAACTGCGTCACACCGATGTGTGGCTGGTTCCTCGACGTATGGTGAGGAAAACGCTTTTTTCATTTCTTCACATGGATCGGGCGAACGGGACCGCAATACTCGACAGGGAGCCATCCGATGGTTCTTTGGACGGTTCCGGTGTCTGTCCGATGGCTTTTTTTGTTTTTTTGGAGTTTTTTCAATGACTTTCAACCTACGAAGCATCGCATTCGCCACGATGTTGGCCGCTGCAGCAACGACCGTTGCAGCACAGACCAACGTCATCAAAGACGCTGACGGCAATGTGGGCTACACCACCGCTGAAGCTTGTGATGCCGCTGTGCTTGACGGTTCCGCCAAGTTCTACACCCCCTCCACCCGCATGGCGCCCAAGCGCCGCGCCGGCGAAGCCACGGTGACCGGCATGACCCTCAAGGATCTGGGTGCCGAATACAACCTCGGCGCCTGTGACAAGGGCGCTCCGCACGCCTTCGGCCGTGGCGGCGTGAGCAAGGCGCTGCAGGGTCGCTGGATTCCGTACAGCGCGTCCATGCCGATCAATGCCTACAAGGACAAGAGCGGCAAGATCGTGCGCGTGACCATGCGCGACTGCGACAACAACTTCTCTGGCATGTTCCCACGCGGCGTGCCGGCTCCTGCGCCCAAGGCTGCCGCTCCTGTGGCGCCGGTCGCCGTGGCACCCGCACCCGTGGTGATGGCTCCGGCTCCGGTGGTAGCCGCTCCTGCGCCAGCGCCGATGGCCAAGCCTGCCGTGGTCGCCTTCCCGTACGTGTTCGGCACCCTGGGTGCCCAGCGCGATCTGATCGGCAACGACGCCGTCAACGGCATTGCCCAGCACGATGACCACGACTCGAAGCTGGCCTTGCAGGCCGGTGCCGGCTACCAGTTCAACAAGCTGTGGGGCGCTGAAGCCTTTGTGCAGGCTGGCAAGCGCCTGAACTACGAAAACGGTTTCGAGTCCCAGGCTCGCACGCTGGGCCTGCGCGCCACCGTGGGCCAGGACATCGGCGAGGCAGCCCGCGTGTTCGCCAAGCTGGGTGTCGCGCGCGTGGATCACCCGCAAGACACGGCCGGTTCGGCGCAAACCCGCCCGACCGTGGGTCTGGGTGTGACGTACAACCTGAGCAACAACCTGGCGCTGCGTGGTGACTTCGACCACTACGTCAAGAAGAGCACCAGCACCGGCAAGGACTGGAAAGCGCTGAACTACGTGGGCATCGGCCTGCAGTACTCGTTCAAGCCTTGAGCGTTGACTGACGGTCGTCCATGACCGAGCCGCCGAGCATGCCGCACACACTGCGGGGTGCTCGGCGGTTTTTTTTGTGGCACCCGGCCTGGGTCGCCGCTGCAGGCCTGTGGTCAGCGGATTCCCGTCGACGGTCTCACCCTTGTTGAACGGGGGTGCTGGGATAATCTTGGCATGTTGTCTTCTGGTTCTCTGGTGTCCGATGTCCCGTCGGGGTCTGCCTCCTCTTTCTGGCGCCTGTCTGTCGCACCCATGATGGGGTGGACAGATCGCCATTGCCGTTTTTTCCACCGTCTGCTGACCCGCCACACGCTGCTGTACACCGAGATGGTGACCACCGGTGCGCTGATCCACGGCAACGCGGCCCAACACCTGCATTTCAATGGTGAGGAACACCCTGTGGCCCTGCAGCTGGGCGGCAGCGAGCCGGCCGACCTGGCGCAGTGCGCGAAGCTGGGCCAGGCACGCGGCTACGACGAAATCAACCTGAACTGCGGTTGCCCGAGCGAGCGCGTGTTGCGTGGGGCCTTCGGCGCTTGCCTGATGGGCGAAGCCGAACTGGTGCGCGACGGCGTGAAGGCCATGGTGGATGTCGTGGACATCCCGGTCACGGTCAAGCACCGCATCGGCATCGACAAGGTGGAGAGTTACGACTTTGTGCGCGACTTCGTGGGCACGGTGGCCGAGGGCGGCTGCACGACCTTCCTGGTGCACGCGCGCAATGCCTGGCTTCAGGGCCTCTCGCCGAAAGAGAACCGCGAAATCCCGCCGCTGCGTTACGAACTGGCCTACCAGCTCAAACGCGACTTCCCGCACCTCACCATCGCGGTCAACGGCGGCATCACCACCAACGCGCAGATCGCCGAACACCTGGTGCAGGTGGACGGTGCCATGATCGGTCGCGAGGCGTACCACAACCCCTGGTTGATGGTGGACTGGGATGCCCGTTTCTATGGCGACCTTTCGCTTGAAATGCCCACGCGCGAAGCGGTGGAACTGGCCATGGTGGACTACATGGAGCGTGCCCACGCCGAGGACGGCGTGAACTGGTATTCCATCGCCAGCCACATGCTGGGCTTGCGCCACGGTCTGCACGGTGCGCGCAAGTGGCGCCAGGTCTGGAGCGACCACCGCCTGAAACCCCTGCCGCCGCGCGAGGTGTGGGCGATGGCTCAGGCGCATGTGGGCCCGCCTGCCGAAGCCGCGCGCACCGATTCCCTTGTTTCGTCCATCTGAGAACCTGAATCATGAAACGTTTGCTGATTTGTTCCGCCGCACTGGCGAGCAGCCTGTTTGCCCTGCCAACCCTGGCGCAAAACGCCGTGTTGGACACCGCCGCCAAAGAGGCCGGTGCCGTGGTCACCAAGACCGGACTGGTCTACCGCTCGCTCAAGGACGGCAATGGCGCCAGCCCCGGCGCGACCGACACCGTGAAAGTGCACTACAAGGGCACCTTCCCGGACGGCAAGGAGTTCGACAGCTCCTACTCGCGAGGCACGCCGATCGAGTTCCCGCTCAACCGCGTGATCCCCTGCTGGACCGAGGGCGTGCAGCGCATGAAGCTGGGGGGCAAGGCCAAGCTCACTTGCCCGAGCGCCATCGCCTATGGCGAGCGTGGCGCCGGTGGCGTGATCCCGCCCAATGCAACGTTGGTGTTTGACGTGGAGCTGCTGGGCATCAAGTAGGTCACCCCCGCGCCGCTTCGCGGCACCCCCCAAAGGGGGCGATGCCTGTGGCCCGGCAAAGCCGGTTCCACGGCATCCTGGAGCAAGCCACCTCAAGCGGCTTACTTGCCCGTGATCTTGGCCTTGAGCTTGGTGATGCCGATGAAGTCCATGATGATCTTTTCGTAGATCGGCTCTGACGTGCCTTTCTCCATCTTGCGCATGAAGTACTTCTCGAAAGCCACCTTGGCCAGGTGCACCCACTTGCCTTCCGCGAACCAGCTCACGTTGCGCGGCGGGATCTGCGGCAGTGCCACAAAGGCCGCGCCGGTGTCGCCGAAGTCGGCCAGGCACACCGTGTTCCAGGTGGCCTTGTGCGTCGGCTCCTGGCCGTCCAGCAGTTCACGGATGTTGTGTGCCGTGGCCGTGACCATGGACTCGATCATGTAGCCAGTCTTGGGCGTGCCGCACGGGATGGGCGTGACCTCCACCGGCGGGATCGCGACGCACACGCCCACGCTGAAGATGTTCTTGAACCGGGCGTTGCGCTGGTGGGCGTCGATGGTGATGAAGCCGCGCGGGTTGGTCAGGCCTTCGATGCCGAAGACCGCGTCCACCCCCTTGAAGGCCGGCAGCATCATGCTGTGCTTGAAGGGCAGCACGTGTTCCTTGATGGGCTGGCCCTGGTCGTTGTGCTCGGTCACGTACATGTTGCCGGCTTCCACCTTGGTGGTTTTGGCGTTGCAGATCCACTTGATGTGGCGCTGGCGCAGGGCCGATTCGAGCATGCCCTTGGAGTCGCCCACGCCGCCCAGGCCCAGGTGACCGATGTAGGGCTCGGGCGTCACGTAGGTCATGGGCACCTGGTCGCGGATCTTGCGCCGGCGCAGGTCGGTGTCCATGATCATCGCGAACTCGTAGGCCGGGCCGAAACACGACGCGCCTTGCACCGCGCCCACCACGATGGGGCCGGGGGCCTCCACGAATTGATCCCAGGCGGTCTTGGTGGTCTCGGCGTGGCTCACATGGCAGATCGACTGCGTGTGGCCGCCGTGCGGGCCCAGGCCTTCGACTTCGTCGAACGCCAGCTTGGGGCCGGTGGCGATGACCAGGTAGTCGTAGTCCACCCGGCTGCCGTCTTCCAGCTCGATCTGGTTGGTGTCGGGGTGCACCCGCCTGGCGCGCTGGATGATGGACTGAATGCCTTTGCGCTGGAGTGCCGGGACGATGTCCACCTCGATGTCCTTGCGTTGGCGCCAGTCCACGGCCACCCAGGGGTTGGACGGGACGAAATGGAACTTGGGCGCCTCGCTGATCACGGTGACCGTGTCACCGGCGCGGGCGAGCGCCTTCATTTCATAGGCCATGGGCATGCCGCCGAGGCCGGCGCCCAGAATGACGATGTGAGCCATGGGATTGTCTCCAAGTGGTCGGTGTGAGAGTCACTTGGATGATGGATGCTCCTGGGGGTATGTGACTTGACAATTGTCAAGCCCGCTCCCCGGACAAACCCTTGACTGGTCAGAGCCCGATGGCGCGCAGATCGATCTCGCCGTTGCACACCGGCGGGCACCAGAAGTACGCCCCCGTTTCGGGCTCGGTGAAACCAAACAGGGCGTCGACGATGCCGTCTTCGGCGCCGGACATGCGGCGCAGCTGGGCTTCAAAGGCGTCGAACGAGCAGCCGAAGGCGGCAAACACCAGGCCCCCTTCGTTGCCCTCGGCCCAGGGCATCGAGCGCCGCAGCACAAAGGCCTCGGGATCGAAGTTTTCCTGCGCGGTGCGCTTCACATGGGCCGACTCGGGCGCGTCGTCGAGCTCCTGATTGCTCTCGCGCTCCCGGCCGATGGCGTGGTCCTGCTGCTGTTTGGACATGGCCTCGAAGCGGCTCATGTGGTGGCACCAGCGCTGCACCGCGACAAAGCTGCTGCCGGCCAGCAGCCCCGCGCTGTCGGGCAGCACGGCGGCCGCCTCGGCATCGGCCCCCTCGGGGTTTTCGGTGCCGTCCTGGTAGCCGGTCAGGTCTCTGCCGTGGTTGTGGTTGAAGGCATCGGTGATGTCCTGCACGTCGAACGCTGGTGCGATCAAGGCCTCCAGGTGGCGGCTGCGGATCAGCAGCTCGCCGCGGTCGGTGCCGCGCAGCCAGATGAGCAGGTCGGCGGGCGTGGCCGGGAGTTTGACGCGCGCGCCCTCAACGCCACGGAAGCTCCTGAGGCCCGGGACCGTCGCATCCAGCTCGCGCACCAGCGATGCGCCCAGCCCGACGATGGTGTGTTGGCCGTCGGCTTGACCGGCCAGCCGGCGCAGCACGGTGCGCGGGTCTGCGCCGACGCGCAACTGGCAGGTGAGGTAGCGGCCCTGGGCCGGAACGGGTTCGAAGATGCCCGGTTGGGCGGTGGGCGCGGTGCTCATGCAGGTTCCTGATGGGTTCGGTGAACGGCCTGACCCGGTGTGATCAAGCCTGCTCCCAACCGAATTTATCAGCCCGTGAGACCACCTTCCGTGGCCCCTCAGGTGATCACGCGGCGGCTTCGAGCCCGTTCTGGAAATGCTCGTGCATGCGCTGCTGCGTCAGCTCGGCGTTGCGCGCGAGCAGGGCGACCATGATGGCGCGGTGTTCGGCCAGCGATTCGTCGATGCGGCCGGTCTTGAACAGCGAGTTGTGGCGGTTGAGCTTCATGACCTTGCGCAGGTCGGCCACCATCTGCTCGCGCCAGCGGTTGTTGGCGATTTCGAGCACGCGCATGTGAAAACGCTCGTTGAGCGCAAAAAACCGGTCGCGGTCAGGGAGGGCGGCTTCGAGGTCGGCGTGCAAGGCCTTGAGTTCGGCCAGCTCGGTGTCGCTTGCGCGCTGGGCCACCACACCCGCAGCGTCGGATTCGAGCAGGGCGAGCAGGTGGTAGACGTCGGCCAGGTCCTTGTCGGACACTTCGGTCACGTAGGCGCCGCGGCGCACCTTCATGGTCACCAGGCCTTCGGCGGCCAGCACTTTGAGGGCTTCCCGCAGGGGCGTGCGGCTGATACCGTATTCCTCGGCGATCTTGAGTTCATCGATCCAGCTGCCAGGCTCCAGCTCGCGCTTGAAGATGCGCTGGCGCAGCAGCTCGGCGACTTCTTCGTACAGGGCGCGGGGGGCGAGCGAAAGGGCGGACATGGATTTACAGCGGGGGGATCTGTGGGTGTGTGACTGGCCGTGATTGTAAGCGGGCAGGAATATTTTGCATCAATAATTATGAATGATATAAAATCGCCGACGCGAATTTGTTGTCCCTTTGTAGCCCCACGCACCCGCCATGAGCCAGAACACGCCCGAATTCACCCCCGCCACCCTCGACGCCTGGACCAAGGCGGCCCAGAAATCCGTTCCCGGCGGCGACGTGAACGCGCTGAACTGGGTCACGCCCGACGGTATTTCCGTCAAGCCGTTGTACACGGCAGAAGACACGGCGAACCTGCCGCACACCAACACGCTGCCGGGTTTTGAGCCCTTCATCCGCGGCCCGCAGGCCACCATGTACGCGGTGCGGCCCTGGACGATCCGCCAGTACGCCGGGTTTTCCACCGCCGAAGAATCCAACGCCTTCTACCGCAAGGCGCTGGCCGCCGGCGGGCAGGGCGTGTCGGTGGCCTTCGACCTGGCCACCCACCGCGGCTACGACTCCGACCACCCACGCGTCACCGGCGACGTGGGCAAGGCCGGCGTGGCCATCGACTCGGTCGAGGACATGAAGATCCTCTTCAATGAGATCCCGCTGGACAAGGTCAGCGTCTCCATGACGATGAACGGCGCCGTGCTGCCGGTGCTGGCGGGCTACGTGGTGGCGGCGGAAGAGCAGGGCGTCTCGCAAGACAAACTGAGCGGAACGATTCAGAACGACATTCTGAAAGAGTTCATGGTCCGCAACACCTACATCTACCCGCCCGAGCCGTCGATGAAGATCATCGGCGACATCATCGAGTACACGGCCCAGCACATGCCGAAGTTCAACTCGATCTCGATCTCGGGTTACCACATGCAGGAGGCGGGCGCCAACCAGGCGCTGGAGCTGGCCTTCACGCTGGCCGACGGCAAGGAGTATGTGAAGACCGCCATCGCCAAGGGCATGGACGTGGACGGGTTCGCCGGGCGCCTGAGCTTCTTCTGGGCGATCGGCATGAACTTCTACCTGGAGATCGCCAAGATGCGCGCGGCCCGCCTGCTTTGGACGCGCATCATGAAGGGCTTCGACGCCAAGAACCCCAAGAGCCTGATGCTGCGCACGCACTGCCAGACTTCGGGCTGGTCGCTGACCGAGCAGGACCCGTACAACAACGTGGTGCGCACGGCCATCGAAGCCATGGCCGCAGTGTTCGGCGGCACGCAGTCGCTCCACACCAACAGCTTTGACGAAGCCATCGCCCTGCCCACCGAGTTCAGCGCCCGCATCGCGCGCAATACGCAGCTGATCATCCAGGAAGAGACCCACATCACGAGTGTGGTCGACCCTTGGGCCGGCAGCTACATGATGGAAAGCCTGACGCAGGAAATGGCCGACAAGGCCTGGGCCATCATCGAAGAGGTCGAGGCCATGGGGGGCATGACCAAGGCCGTGGACAGCGGCTGGGCCAAGCTGAAGATCGAAGCGGCGGCGGCGGAGAAGCAGGCTCGTATCGACAGCGGCAAGGACGTGATCGTCGGCGTCAACAAATACAAGCTCAAGACCGAAGACGCCATCGAAGCACGAGACATCGACAACGTGGCGGTGCGCGACGGGCAGATCGCTCGACTGAAGCAGATCAAGGCCAGTCGTGACGCAGCCAAGGTCGAGGCCGCACTCAACGCGTTGACCGCGTCCGCCGAGTCCGGCCAGGGCAACCTGCTGGACCTGTGCATCCAGGCCATGCGCCTGCGCGCCACGGTCGGCGAGGTGAGCGATGCGCTGGAAAAGGTTTTTGGGCGCCACCGCGCCGATACACAAAAGGTGACCGGTGTGTACGCAGCTGCCTACGATTCCGCCGAAGGCTGGGACGCCCTCAAGACAGAGATCAACGCGTTTGCCGAAGCGCAAGGCCGCCGTCCGCGCGTGATGATCAGCAAGCTCGGCCAGGACGGTCACGACCGCGGCGCCAAGGTGGTGGCCACGGCCTTCGCCGACCTGGGCTTTGACGTGGACATGGGGCCGCTGTTCCAGACACCCGAAGAATGCGCCCGCCAGGCGATCGAGAACGACGTGCATGCTGTGGGCGTCAGCACCCTGGCCGCCGGTCACAAGACCCTGGTGCCCGCCATCATTGCCGAGCTGAAGAAGCAGGGCGCCGACGACATCATCGTGTTCGTGGGTGGCGTGATCCCGCGCCAGGACTACGAGATGCTGTACGAGGCGGGCGTCAAGGGCATCTATGGCCCCGGCACGCCCATTCCCGCCAGCGCGAAGGACGTGCTGGAGCAGATCAAGAAGGCGATTGCGTGACCCCTGCCGAGTTGCAGGCCGGTGTGCTGACCGGCACCGGCGCCGTGCAGCGCCGCGCCATGGCCAAGGCCATCACGCTGCTGGAGTCGACCCGCGCCGACCACCGTGCGCAAGGCGATGAGTTGCTGACGGCGCTGCTGCCGCACACAGGCAAATCGTTCCGGCTCGGCATCAGCGGTGTGCCCGGCGTGGGCAAGAGCACCTTCATCGAGGCGCTGGGCCTGTACCTGATTGGGCTGGGCCACCGTGTCGCGGTGCTGACCATCGATCCTTCGTCCACCGTCTCGGGCGGTTCCATCCTGGGTGACAAGACCCGCATGGAGCACCTGAGCGTGCACGAGCGGGCCTACATCCGCCCCAGCCCGAGCAGCGGCACGCTGGGGGGCGTGGCCGAGAAGACGCGCGAAGCCATGCTCGTCTGCGAAGCCGCGGGCCACGACATCGTGATGGTGGAAACCGTTGGAGTGGGCCAGAGCGAGACGGCCGTGGCGAACATGACCGACATGTTCTGCCTGCTGCAACTGCCCAACGCGGGCGACGACCTGCAGGCGATCAAGAAGGGCGTGATGGAGTTGGCCGATCTGGTGGTCATCAACAAGGCCGACATCGATCCCGACGCCGCTACCCGCGCGCGCGCGCAAATCACGTCTTCGTTGCGCCTGCTCGGCCTGCATGGCCACCCGGAACATGCCCATCACGACGAACGCATCTGGCACCCGCAGGTGATCCAGATCAGCGCGCTGCACAACCAGGGTGTGGACAGCTTCTGGGCCGAAGTGTCCCGATTCCGCACCGTGCAGACCGCCAACGGCCGGCTCGCCGCGCGCCGCCAGCACCAGGCGGGCGCCTGGATGTGGGAGCGCATCGACGCCGGCCTGAAGCAACGCTTCCGTGAACACCCGCAGATCCGCGCAAGGCTCGACGACACCACCCGCCGGGTGCTGGCCGGTGAACTGCCTGCATCCACCGCAGCGCGCCAGCTGCTCGAATTGTTTGACTGAAGACGTACCGATTTTTCTGGAGAAAACGCATGCAAGACATCCTGGACCAGCTGGAGCAAAAGCGCGCCGCAGCCCGCCTCGGTGGCGGTGAAAAGCGCATCGCCGCACAACACGCCAAGGGCAAGCTCACGGCGCGCGAGCGGCTGGAAGTGCTGCTCGACGAGGGCACGTTTGAAGAGTGGGACATGTTCGTCGAACACCGCTGCACCGACTTCGGCATGCAGGACAACAAGATTCCCGGCGACGGCGTGGTCACCGGCTACGGCATGATCAACGGCCGCCTGGTGTTCGTCTTCAGCCAGGACTTCACGGTCTTCGGTGGCGCGCTGTCCGAAGCGCATGCTGAGAAGATCTGCAAGGTGATGGACCAGGCCATGAAGGTCGGCGCGCCGGTGATCGGCCTCAACGATTCGGGCGGCGCCCGCATCCAGGAAGGCGTGGCCTCGCTCGGTGGATACGCCGATGTGTTCCAGCGCAACGTGATGGCCAGTGGCGTGGTGCCGCAGATCAGCATGATCATGGGCCCCTCGGCCGGCGGCGCGGTGTATTCGCCCGCCATGACCGACTTCATCTTCATGGTCAAGGATTCGAGCTACATGTTCGTGACCGGCCCCGAGGTGGTGAAGACCGTGACGCACGAAGAAGTGACCGCCGAAGAACTGGGCGGCGCCGTGACGCACACCACCAAGAGCGGTGTCGCCGACCTGGCGTTCGAGAACGACGTGGAAGCGCTGCTGATGCTGCGCCGGCTCTACAACTACCTGCCGCTGAACAACCGCGAAAAAGCCCCCGTGCGCCCCAGTGGTGACCCGATCGACCGCATGGACCTGAGCCTCGACACCCTGGTGCCCGAGAACCCGAACAAGCCCTACGACATGAAGGAGCTGATCGTCAAGACGGTGGACGACGGCGATTTCTTCGAGCTGCAGCCCGAGTACGCGAAGAACATCCTGATCGGCTTCGCGCGCATGGACGGGCAGACGGTTGGCATCGTGGCCAACCAGCCGCTGGTGCTGGCCGGTTGCCTGGACATCAAGTCGAGCATCAAGGCCGCGCGCTTCGTGCGTTTCTGCGATGCGTTCAACATCCCGGTGATCACTTTCGTGGACGTGCCCGGCTTCATGCCCGGCACCTCGCAGGAGTACGGCGGCATCATCAAACACGGCGCCAAGCTGCTCTACGCCTACGCCGAGTGCACCGTGCCGAAGATCACCGTGATCACGCGCAAGGCTTACGGCGGCGCCTACGACGTGATGGCTTCCAAGCACCTGCGCGGCGACGTCAACTTCGCCTGGCCCAACGCCGAGATCGCGGTGATGGGCGCCAAGGGGGCGGTGGAGATCATCTTCCGCGAAGACAAGGGCGACCCGGCCAAGCTGGCGGCCAAGGAAGCCGAATACAAGGCCCGCTTCGCCAATCCCTTCGTGGCGGGTGCGCGCGGTTTCATCGACGACGTGATCCTGCCGCACGAGACGCGCAAGCGCATCTGCCGTTCGCTGGTGATGCTGAAGGACAAAAAGCTGGAAAACCCGTGGCGCAAGCACGGAAACATTCCTCTTTGAGCCGCATGGTGCTTGGCATGACCTGGGCTGGCGCTGGATCGGACTGTGTGGGCGTTTTGCTCCGTGTCCCCCGGCCTTCGGCCTCCTCCTTTACCTGCGCAAAACGCCCACACAGTCCGATCCTGGTGGGTGGGTATGCCGCTGTCTTGTGTTCAATCTCCTTCGCAGCCATGGGCACGGTGTGCCTGCCGCAGCGAAGTAGAGGAGGAGCCGACCGCAGGTCGGCGGGGGACATGAGCGGAGGCAGGCACACCGTGCCCATGGCGGGCACAGCGGCGCATCCCCGAACAAACAACACACTTGCTCTCGTCTAGGAGACTGAAATGTTCACCAAAATTCTCATTGCCAACCGCGGCGAAATCGCCTGCCGCGTGATCGCCACCGCCAAGAAGATGGGCATCGCCACCGTGGCGGTGTATTCCGAAGCCGACAAGGAAGCGCGCCACGTTCAGCTCGCCGACGAGGCCGTGTTGCTCGGCCTGGCGCCTTCGCGCGAGTCCTACCTGGTGGCGGACAAGATCATTGCCGCCGCCAAGCAGACCGGCGCGCAGGCCATCCACCCCGGCTACGGCTTCCTGTCGGAAAACGAAGCTTTCGCCAAACGCTGTGAAGATGAAGGCATCGCCTTCATCGGCCCGCGCCATTTCTCCATCGCGGCCATGGGCGACAAGATCGCGTCCAAGAAGCTGGCCAACGAGGCCAAGGTCAACACCATCCCGGGCTGGAACGACGCCATCGAAACGGCCGAGCGCGCGGTCGAGATCGCCAAGGACATCGGCTACCCCGTGATGATCAAGGCCTCGGCCGGCGGCGGCGGCAAGGGCCTGCGCGTGGCTTTCAACGACAAGGAAGCCTTCGAGGGCTTCACCTCGTGCCGCAACGAAGCCCGCAACAGCTTCGGCGACGACCGCGTCTTCATCGAAAAATACGTGCTGGAGCCGCGCCACATCGAGATCCAGGTGCTGGGTGATTCGCACGGCAACGTGATCTATCTGAACGAACGAGAGTGCTCGATCCAGCGCCGCCACCAGAAGGTGATCGAAGAGGCGCCGTCGCCCTTCATCTCCGACGCCACCCGCAAGGCCATGGGCGAGCAGGCGGTGGCCCTGGCCAAGGCGGTGAAGTACCAGAGCGCCGGCACGGTGGAGTTCGTGGTCGGCAAGGACCAGGACTTCTACTTCCTGGAAATGAACACCCGCCTGCAGGTGGAACACCCGGTGACGGAGTGCATCACCGGCGTGGATCTGGTGGAGCTGATGATCCGTGTAGCCGCAGGCGAGCAGCTGCCGATCACCCAGGACCAGGTGCAACGCAACGGCTGGGCCATGGAGTGCCGCATCAACGCCGAGGACCCGTTCCGCAACTTCCTTCCCTCCACCGGCCGCCTCGTGCGTTTCCAGCCACCGGCGCAGACCATGCACCAGTCCAACACCGCCGATCTGTACGGCGTGCGCGTGGACACCGGTGTGGTCGATGGTGGCGAAATCCCGATGTACTACGACTCGATGATCGCCAAGCTCATCGTGCACGGCAAGGACCGCAATGAAGCGATTGCCAAGATGCGCGAGGCGCTCAACGGTTTCGTGATCCGCGGCATCAGCAGCAACATCCCGTTCCAGGCCGCGCTGCTGGCGCACCCGAAGTTCGTGTCGGGTGAGTTCAACACCGGCTTCATCGCCGAGCACTACGCGCACGGTTTCCGCGCCGAAGACGTGCCGCACGACGACGCCGACTTCCTGGTCGCTCTGGCCGCTTTCGTGCGCCGCAAGTCGCGCGAGCGCGCAGCGGGCCTGACCGGCCAGCTGCCGGGCTACGGCGTCAAGGTCGGCCACGACTTCAGCGTGATCACGCTGGGTGCCGCTGGCCAGAACCGCTACACCGCCGTGCACGTGGACGAGGTGTTGGGCCAGCTCGGTTCTGCCGTGGTCACCATCGGAGGCAAGCGCTTCGAGATCAGCAGCCCTTCGCGCCTGAACGACATCTGCATCACCGGCGTGTGCAACGGCCAGCCGTTCACCGCGCAGGTGGAGCGTGGCACGCCACGCAACCCGCTGGCCCTGGTGGTGCAGCACAACGGTACGCGCATCGAGACCGTGGTGGTCTCGCGTCGCATGGCCGAGCTGCACAAGTTGATGCCGTTCAAGGCAGCCCCCGACATGAGCAAATACGTGCTCTCGCCCATGCCCGGTCTGCTGGTCGACGTGGCGGTGCAGGTCGGCCAGAAGGTGCAGGCCGGCGAGCGCGTGGCGGTCATTGAAGCCATGAAGATGGAGAACGTGCTGTTCGCCGCGGCCGATGGCATCGTATCCAAGGTGCTGGCGTCCAAGGGCGAATCGCTGGTGGTGGATCAACCCATCGTGGAGTTCGAGAAATGAGCAGCCCCCACGCTTCACCGCTGCGCGGTTCGCTGCCCCCCGAGGGGGCTGATCCGGCTTGGGGCGGCCCGGCGCCGGATCGTCAGGGCACGCCAAGACCGTTCAAGGTGCTGGGCGTCCAGCAGATCGCCATCGGCGGGCCCGACAAGCTGCGCCTGCAGACGCTGTGGGTGGACATGCTGGGTCTGGAGAAGACCGGCAGCTTCCAGAGCGAACGCGAGAACGTGGACGAAGACATCTGCGCCATCGGCAGCGGCCCGTTCAAGGTCGAGGTGGACCTGATGCAGCCCATCGACCCCGAGAAGAAGCCGGCCGTGCACACCACACCGCTGAACCACATCGGCCTGTGGATCGACGACCTGCCTGTGGCGGTGGAGTGGCTCACGGCCAATGGCGTGCGCTTCGCTCCTGGCGGCATCCGCCAGGGCGCGGCGGGTTTTGACATCACCTTCCTGCACCCCAAGGCGAACGAGGAATTTCCGATCGCTGGCGAGGGCGTGCTGATTGAACTGGTGCAGGCGCCGCCCGAGGTGGTGGCTGCCTTTGCGAAGCTGGCGGGGAGCCCTGCCTGAACGATTGAAGAAGCCGAGGAGACAGGCCCTGCGGAGCTCGCGCCCGCAGGGCCATTTTTCTGCCCGCTCGGTTTACTCGCAGATCATGTAGGTCTTGGTGAGCTGCTCCAGCACCTCGAATTCGCCTTCAAATCCGGGCGGGATGTACAGCCCCTCGCCCGGCCCCATCTCTTCAAATCCGCCCAGCGCATCGTGCACGCGGCAGCGCCCGCTGAGCACCGTGAACAGCTCGCGCTCGGTCGGCCCCATGGCGATGCGCCAGCGCCCGGGCTCGCAGCGCCACACGCCGCAAAACACCTGCCCGGCGGGCAGGCCTTCGTCCACCCGGTTCCAGGTTTCGCGCAGCGGGTTGCCCCGGAGGAGGCGCTCGGGTCTGGGGTGATCGGTCTCGGGCTGCCCGGCGGGCTGGGCATCCAGCCGGATGAGGCGGTTGGGGTGGGTTGTGGACATCCCTGGATTGTGCCAAGGCCATGTCGAGGGCTGGAGCAGGGCGGTTTTTCCCGTGTTGTTCGAGGGACCCGTCCACGCGCGGGTGGGTACGCTGGTGCCACACGTTCAACCCAGCAGGATCCCGCCATGGACACCACGCCCAACCCCTTCAGTGCCATGCCGGGCCTCGCCCCGGTGGTGACCGCCGTCCAACAGGGCGATCGCCGGTGGGCGCAACAGCCGCCGGTCTGGCGCGAACGTGAGCTCTCGCTGCACTGGCCGCTGGAGTTGCTGGAAGCGTTCAGCCTTCGCATGGCCAGCCACGGCATGTCGATCAGCCGGGCGCTGATGCTGAGCGACAAGCGCTACGCCTTGAAACAGCTCGTGCACGCGCAAACCCTGTGCGACGAGACCCTGCGTCTGATCTCGATGCAGCTGTTTCGCCACTTCGAGGCGCGGCAGGCCGGCATCTCCCCGCTGCACTGATCCGCGCCGTGACGCTCCTGGGGCTCAAGTACGACCCCATTCGCGTCGATAGATGTTTGTTGCAGTCTTTCTGGAGCCACTTGGTCATGTTCCGAATTCAACCCATGATGCCCGGCGTATGGCTGATGCGCCGCCTGCGTCTGCCCGTCAAGCTCGGTCTTCTCGCCATGGCGCTGGTGGTGCCGATGGTGGTGGTGTGCGTGCTGCTGGTGCAGCGCATCGGGGGTGACATCGACTTCACCGAGCGGGAGGCGCAAGGTTCGCACAGCATCGCGCGCCTGGCCGACCTCGTCACGGCGGTCCAGACGCACCGTGGTCAAACCCACATGCTGCTGTCGGGCAACGCGTCCGTCCGCGGCGCGCTCGACAAGACACGCGGCGAGCTGCAAGCTGCGCTGGCGGCGGTGGGCGCCGAACTCGACCGACGCCCTGACTTCGAGGTGGCTGCCGAATGGAAGACCCTGGCCAGCCGGCTGGAGCAGCTCCCGGCGACCGAGCGCTTGCCGGCCCCGGAGTCCTTTCAGTCCCACACCGCCTTGATCGACGATCTGCGTCGTCTTGTCTACACGATGGGTGAACGGTCCAGCCTGCTGTTTGACCCCGACCCTGCCAGCTACTTCCTGATGGACATGGTGGTCTCCCGCACCGTGCCCTGGACCGAGTTGATCGGGCGCCTGCGCGGCCAGGGGGCCGGCCAGCTGAGCCTGCCCCAGCCGGACCCTGAAGCCGTGACCCGCCTGCGCCTGCAGCTCGACAGCCTGCAGGCCGACGCCCTTGACCACCGGTTTTCCATGGGGTTTGCCGAACGCTACGGTCAGAACGGCCTGCAAGGCGAGTCCGCGTTGAAGGGCAGCGAGACCTTCATTGAGCAGGCGCGGCGTGCGCTGGACAACCCTGGAACGGTGACGAGCGCTGCCTTTTTTGAATCCGGCACCGCCGCGATCGGCGCAGTGCGCACCTACCAGACGGCGGTGCTGCAGCGGCTGGACACCTTGCTGGAGGCCCGGCTGGCGGCCTTGCGCACCCAGCGCCAGGTGGCCATGGGCGTGGCCTTGTTGGGCCTGGCCGCATTGACGTACCTGCTGTTGTCCTTCTACATGAGCTTCGTGGTCGACTTCCGCCATGTGAGCAGCGTGATGAGCCAGACCGCCCAAGGCAACCTGCGGGCGCATGTGCAGGTGCGGGGCAACGATGAGCTGGCCGACCTGGCGGCGCAGCTGGCGAACATGATCAACAAACTGTCGGGCATGGTTGCCGAAGTCCGCAGCAACTCGGCGCTGGTGGCCTACGCGGGCAAGAGCCTGGTGGCGGGCAACCGCGATCTGGCCGACCGCACCGAACAGCAGGCCGCCAACCTGGAACAGACGGCGGCCAGCGTGCAGGAACTGTCCAGCACCGTGCACCAGAACGCCGAAACTGCGGTCAATTCCGACGCTCAGGCGGCCCGCGTGCGCGACGTGGCGGAAGCGGGTGCCCAGGCCATGGTGCGCGCGGTGGATTCGGTCGAGGGCATCCAGAAGAGCGCACAGCAGATGAACGAGATCATCGGCGTGATCGACAGCCTGGCGTTTCAGACCAACATCCTGGCGCTCAACGCGGCGGTGGAAGCGGCGCGCGCCGGCGAGCAGGGCAGGGGGTTTGCCGTGGTGGCGAGCGAGGTGCGCAGCCTGGCGCAGCGCTCGGCCGCCTCGTCGCGCGAGATCCGTGAACTGATCCAGGCCTCGGGGGCGCAGGTCTCGGCCAGCGTGGCGCAGATGCGCGTGGCCGGCACCAACATGACCGAGATCGTCAACGGGGTGCGTGGGGTCGCGGCCAACATGTCGCTGATCTCGGCCGCCAGTGCCGAGCAGAGCAGCGGCCTGAGCGAAATCTCGACCGCCGTCGGCCAACTGGACGAAATCACGCAGCGCAACGCCCAGATGGTGGAGCGCGCGGTGCAGCAGGCCACCCAGCTGGAAGGCCGTGCGGCCACGCTGGCGCAGGCGGTGTCGTCCTTCATGCTGCAGCAGGGGGCGGCCGAGGAGGCCATGCAGCTGGTGCAGCAGGCGCTCGCGTTGCGGGCGCAATCGGGTCGAGAGGGTTTTCTGCGCGACATCACCGACCCGGCCCGGGCCTTTCACGACCGCGACATGTATGTGTTCGCCCTCGACCGCCTCGGCAGCTACCGGGCTTTCGGTGGCCGGCCCGACAAGGTCGGTGGCCGGGTGCAGGACATCCCCGGCGTGGACGGCGCGTCGCTGCTGGAGGCCATCGTGGCGCAGGCCGAGCTGGAACCGGGCTGGGTGGAGTACGACATCACCAACCCGCAGAGCGGCATCGTCCAGACCAAGATGTCTTACGTGACCAAGGTGGACGACCTGTACGTGGGCTGCGGGGTGTACAAGTCGCTGAGCGTGGCGGCCTGACGGCGCCGGCGCTCAGGCCGCAGCGTCCCGTTTCGCGCGGGCGCGGGCCAGGGCGGCTTCGATCACCGAGCGCTTTTTGTCGAGCACGGCGGGGTCGGTGTGTTGCGAGTGGGTCGCCAGATCGGCCAGCTTCATCCGGGCCTTGGCTTCCTGCCGTTGATCGTGTTCAAGCTGCTCGCGCGCCAGGCGCGCCGTGCGCTGCTGGTACCGTTCGCGGCCCTGCGCCGCCTGGGCCGCGGTCCAGGCCTGCCAGCCCGTGCGTTCGCCGCTCACCACCTCCAGTGAAATGCAGTCCACCGGGCAGACCGGCAGACAGAGCTCACAGCCCGTGCAACAGGGCTCGATGACGGTGTGCATGAGCTTGTTGCTGCCGACGATGGCGTCGGTCGGGCAGACCTTGATGCACAACGTGCAGCCGATGCACCAGTCTTCGTCAATGACCGCCAGGGTCAGCGGGCCTTCGATGCCGTTGGCGGGGTTGAGCGGGGTGACGGGCTGGCCGGTGAGGGCCGCGAGCCGCTCGATGCCCTCTTGGCCGCCAGGCGGGCACTGGTTGATGCAGGCCTCGCCGGCGGCGACAGCCTCGGCGTACCGGGCGCAGTCCGGGTAACCGCAGCGCGTGCATTGCGTCTGTGGCAGGGCGGCGTCGATGCGCCGGGCGAGGTCGTTCATGAAGCCAATATACCGGGGAGCGGGCTGCTCCCCGGGGTCCGCACCATCAGGCTGCGGGTGCCTTGCCCTTGGCGGCTGCTTTGACCACGGGCTTGGATGCGGTTTTGCTCGCGGCCACGGCCTTGACCGCAGCCTTGACCACGGGCTTGGCTGCCACCTTGGGCGTGGCCTTTTTGGCCACAGGCTTCACCACGACCGCGGACTGGCGCGCGGGGCGTTCGGCCGGTGGGGCCACCGCCGCAGGGGCCGTGTCGGGAGCCGCCGCCTTGGGCTGGTGCGCCAGGATGAAGGTCTTGACCACCGGGTACACCATCTCGCGCCAGCGGCGGCCGCTGAAAATGCCGTAGTGGCCCGCGCCCTTGGCTTCGTAGTGCATCTGGTGCGTCTTGGGGATGCTGGTGCACAGGTCGTGCGCCGCAGCCGTCTGGCCCGAGCCCGAGATGTCGTCCAGCTCACCTTCCACGGTCAGCAGACCGGTGGTGGCGATGTCTTCGGGGCGCACGCGCTCGACCTTGCCGGCTTCGTTCTTCACGTCCCAGGTGCCATTGACCAGCTTGAAGTCCTGGAACACGGTCTCGATGGTTTCGAGGTAGTAGTCGGCGTCCATGTCGAGCACGGCGTTGTACTCGTCGTAGAACTTGCGGTGGCTCTCGACGCTGGAGTTGTCGCCCTTGATCAGGTCTTTGAAGTAGTCGTAGTGGCTGGTGGCGTGGCGGTCGGGGTTCATGGCCACAAAGCCGGTGTGCTGCAGGAAACCGGGGTAGACGCGGCGGCCGGCACCAGGGAAGTTGCTCGGCACCCGGTAGATCACGTTGTTTTCAAACCAGCTGTGGCTGCGCTGCGTGGCCAGGTTGTTCACCGCGGTGGGCGATTTGCTGGCGTCGATGGGGCCGCCCATCATGGTCATGGACAGCGGCGTGGTTTCGCCGCGGCTGGCCATCAGCGACACGGCGGCCAGCACCGGCACGGTGGGCTGGCACACGCTCATCACGTGGCAGTTGCCGTAGTTCTTCTGCAGGTAGCGGATGAATTCCTGCACGTAGTTCACATAGTCGTCGAGGTGGAACTCACCCTCGGACAGCGGAACCAGGCGCGCGTTCTTCCAGTCGGTGATGTAGACCTTGTGGTCTTTCAACATGGTGCGCACGGTGTCGCGCAGCAGGGTGGCGTAGTGGCCCGAGAGCGGGGCCACGATCAGCACGACCGGCTGGCCCTTGAGCTTGCCCAGGGTGGCGGAGTCGTCGGTGAAGCGCTTGAAGCGGCGCAGTTCGCAGAACGGCTTGTCGATCTCGATGCGCTCGAAAATCGCCACGTCCACCCCGTCCACATCGGCGGTGGTGATACCGAACACCGGTTTTTCGTAGTCCTTGCCCAGGCGGTGCATGAGGTCGTAGCCCGCTGCCACCCGCTGCGCCAGCGGCATCTGCGCCAATGGCAGCGCAGGGTTGTTGTAGAGCTTGGCGGCGACCTCGGCCAGGTCCGCGAACGGCTCCATCATGGAGCGCTGGGTTTCGTAAATCTGGTAGAGCATGGGGGAACCAATGGTTATGTTGCAGTGCAATATAACAGCATGTGGCAAGACCCGAAACGGTGGAAACACCTAATTTCCCCGGGCTTTTGTCACCTTTGTGAAAGAATGACCGGCCCGGTTTTCAGGGTCGCCACAAGCCGAACCGCAGGGAGTGAGGCCACCCAGCAAAAAGCCGCTCCAGGAGCGGCTTTTTGCTGGGTGGGGGCAGGTTCAGACCACTTTGGCGATGGCCTGGCAGACGTAGTCGATGTTCTTGCTGTTGAGCGCGGCCACGCACATGCGGCCGGTGTCGGTGCCGTAGACGCCGAACTCGCTGCGCAGGCGCACCATCTGGTCCTTGGTGAGGCCCGAGTAGCTGAACATGCCGATCTGGGTGGTGATGAAGCTCATGTCCTGCTTCACGCCGGCGGCCTTCAGGCCGTCCACCAGCTTCTGGCGCATGGCCTTGATGCGCACGCGCATCTCGCCCAGCTCTTTTTCCCACAGGGCGCGCAGCTCGGGGTTGTTCAGCACCGCGGCGACCACGGCACCGCCGTGGATCGGCGGGTTGGAGTAGTTGGTGCGGATGACGATCTTGAGCTGCGACAGCACGCGGTCGCATTCTTCCTTGCTTTCGCAGACCACCGACAGGGCGCCCACGCGCTCGCCGTACAGGCTGAAGCTCTTGGAGAAGCTGGTGGATACAAAGAAGGTCAGGCCGGCGGCCACGAACTTGCCGATCACGGCGCCGTCTTCGGCGATGCCGTAACCGAAACCCTGGTAGGCCATGTCGAGGAACGGGGTCAGGCCCCTGGCCTTGACCACGGCGATCACCTGGTCCCACTGGGCGGGGGTGATGTCGTAGCCGGTGGGGTTGTGGCAGCAGGCGTGCAGCAGCACGATGGTGCCGGGCGCTGCGGCATTCAGGCTGGCCAGCATGCCGTCAAAGTCCACATCGCGCTTCTCGGCGTCGTAGTAGGCGTAGGTGTCCACGGCGAAGCCGGCGCTGGTGAACAGGGCTCGGTGGTTCTCCCAGCTGGGGTCGGAGATCAGCACGGTGGCGTTGGGGCTGACCTTCTTCAGGAAGTCGGCGCCGATCTTCAGGCCGCCCGTGCCGCCGATGCCTTGCACCGTGGCCACGCGGCCACTTTTGACGACGTCGCTGTCCGCGCCAAAGACCAGGCCCTTGACGGCCGCGTCGTAAGCGACGATGCCGTCGATGGGCAGGTAACCACGGGCGGTGGGCTTCTCCATCATGGCTTTTTCAGCCGCCTGCACGCACTGCAGCAGGGGCAGCTTGCCGGTGTCGTCGAAATACACGCCCACGCCGAGGTTGACCTTGTTGGGGTTGGTGTCGGCAGCGAACTGCTCGTTCAGACCCAGGATGGGGTCGCGGGGGGCCATTTCGACGGCGGTGAACAAAGACATGTCAGAGGTCCTGAAGTGTTGAATGCGCAGGGGCTGTGGGGGATTCGCTGCCCAGGCAGCCCAGCGCTGATTGCGGTAGGCTGTCGGGTTGTCCCGCAATTTTATCCGCCCATGTCCGCCTCCCCGTCCGCTTCCCTGAGCCTTGTTGAGGAACCGACCGTGCCAGAGGGTGAATTCGTTCGCTTTCCCGGTTCACCGTTCGAGCTCTTCATGCCCTATCCGCCGGCGGGTGACCAGCCCACCGCGATTGCGCAACTGGTGGAGGGTGTGAACGATGGTGAGGTGTTCCAGACCTTGCTGGGCGTGACCGGCTCGGGCAAAACCTTCACCATGGCCAACGTGATCGCCCGCCTGGGGCGCCCGGCCATCGTGTTCGCGCCCAACAAGACGCTGGCCGCGCAGCTGTACAGCGAGTTCCGCGAGTTCTTCCCGAAGAACGCGGTCGAGTACTTCGTCAGCTACTACGACTACTACCAGCCCGAGGCCTATGTGCCGCAGCGCGACCTGTTCATCGAGAAGGACAGCGCGATCAACGAGCACATCGAGCAGATGCGGCTGAGTTGCACCAAGAGCATCCTGGAGCGGCGCGATGTGGTGATCGTGGCCACGGTGTCGGCGATCTACGGCATCGGCAAACCCGAGAGCTACCACCAGATGGTGATGCTGCTGCGGGTGGGCGACAAGATGGGCCAGCGCGACCTGATCGCGCAGCTGGTGCGCATGCAGTACGCGCGCAACGAGGCCGATTTTTCGCGCGGCAAGTTCCGCGTGCGCGGTGACACCATCGATGTGTTTCCGGCCGAACACAGCGAGATGGCGATCCGCATCGAGCTGTTCGACGACGAGATCGAAACCCTGCAACTGTTCGACCCGCTCACCGGCAAGGTGCGGCAGAAGATCCCCCGCTTCACGGTCTACCCCAGCAGTCACTACGTGACGCCGCGCGAGCAGGTGCTCAACGCGGTGGAGCTGATCAAGGACGAGCTGCGCGAGCGCCTGGGCCAGCTGGTGGGCATGGGCAAGCTGGTGGAGGCGCAGCGGCTGGAGCAGCGCACCCGGTTTGACCTGGAAATGCTCAGCGAGGTGGGCCACTGCAAGGGCATTGAAAACTACTCGCGCCACCTGTCGGGCAGCGCTGAGGGCGAGCCGCCGTCCACGCTGACGGACTACCTGCCCAAAGACGCGCTGATGTTCCTGGACGAGAGCCACGTGCTCATGGGCCAGTTCGGCGGCATGTACAACGGCGACCGCGCGCGCAAGACCACGCTGGTGGAGTACGGCTTCCGCCTGCCCAGCGCGCTGGACAACCGGCCGCTCAAGCTCGAAGAGTTCGAGCAGCGCATGCGCCAGGTGGTGTTCGTTTCGGCCACGCCGGCCGACTACGAAAAGACGCACTCGGGCCAGGTGGTGGAGCAACTGGTGCGCCCCACCGGTCTGGTGGACCCGGAGGTGGAGGTGCGACCCGCCACCCACCAGGTGGACGACGTGCTGCAGGAAATCCGCATCCGTGTCGAGAAGAACGAGCGCGTGCTCATCACCACGCTGACCAAGCGCATGGCCGAGCAGCTGACCGACTACCTGACGGAAAACGGCGTCAAGGTGCGTTACCTGCACAGCGATGTGGACACCGTCGAGCGCGTGGAAATTCTGCGCGACCTGCGACTGGGCGCGTTCGACGTGCTGGTCGGCATCAACCTGCTGCGCGAGGGCATCGACATTCCCGAGGTGTCGCTGGTGGCGATTCTCGATGCGGACAAGGAGGGCTTCCTGCGCTCCGAACGCAGCCTGATCCAGACCATCGGCCGCGCCGCTCGCAACCTGAACGGCCGCGCCATCCTGTACGCCGACCGCACCACCGATTCGATGGCGCGCGCCATCGGCGAGACCGAGCGGCGCCGCACCAAACAGATCGCGCACAACCTGGCCATGGGCATCGAGCCGCGCAGCATCAACAAGCGCATCAAGGACCTGATCGACGGTGTGTACAGCGAAAAGGCTGGCAAGGAAGCCGACCGCCTGGCCGCCGAGAGCGCGCTGCGCGCCAGCGTGGACGACATGAGCGAGAAGGATGTGGCGCGTGAGATCAAGCGGCTGGAGAAGCTGATGCTGGAGCACGCGCGCAACCTCGAATTCGAGAAGGCGGCGGGGGTGCGAGACCAGTTGGCGCACCTCAAGGCCCAGCTGTTTGGCGCTTCGGGGCGTGACCAGCTGGCCTGAGGTTCTGCCCCACAATGGAGGGCCAAGCGCCCACGCCGGGGCCGGCCAACAGAGCCGGGTCGTGGGCATCTCCCATAAGAAGACGCCACTCCACCCATGTCAGTTCTGCCTGAGCCGCACGAGTTGCCCGCCACGGACGGTGCCACGCGCATCTATCTGATCGAAGACGACCCCTCCATCGTGCAGTTTGTCCAGCGGGCACTGGTGTCGCGCCCATCGTGGCGTCTGGTGGGCCACTCGGGCAGCGTGGATCACGCTCGCCAGCACGCCCTGGCGGGTCGCGCGAATGTGTTTCTGGTGGACCTCGGGCTTCCGGACGGACGCGGGGAGGAGCTGTTGCGCTGGCTGGCGCACGAACGGCCCGATGCCGAATTGCTGGTGTTCACGGTGTTCGGTGGCGAGTCGAGCTTGGTGGCGGCACTGCAGGCAGGCGCTACAGGGTACGTTCTCAAAGGTTGCCGGTCGGATGAGCTGATCGCTGCGATCGAGCAGATCCGCGATGGCGGCGCCCCCATTTCGCCGCTGCTGGCTCGGATGCTGCTGAAGCAGTTCCGTGTCGCACCGGACGCGCCCGCTCCCTCGCTGGTCCTCCACGATGTGCTGTTGTCCGAGCGCGAGACCGAGGTGCTCAGGCTGGTGGCTCAGGGCTACGTGAACAAGGAGATCGCTCAGCGCCTGACCATTTCCCCCGCCACGGTGGGCTCGCACATCAAGAACCTGTACCGCAAGCTCGCGGTCCACAGTCGTGTGCAGGTGGTCCGGGTGGCGCAGAAGCGTGGGTTGCTGTGATGCCAACGGGTGCCCTGACCCGGCGGATACTGGGCACGCCAGCCTATCTGTGGGCCGGGTTGCTGGTGCTGGCGCTCTTCATCGCCCTGCTGTGGGTGTCTCGAACCGGGGCGGTCGACGGTGCCTACGCGATCCGTCATGCGCAGGTCACCCACAGCCAGTCGGGTGTCGCTCTGCACACCACGGTGAGTTTGCCGCATGTGTGGGACGACCAGACGCCACCTTGGCATGGTGAGGCCCGTTACCGGCTGGACTGGCCCGCCAGCCTGGGCACCGAACGCCCGCTTGGCTTGTTGTTGCCCCGCGTGGGCGCGCGCTACCGCGTGTGGCTGAACGGACATGAGGTGAGCGACCGTTTCTGGGCACGGTCCGGCTTTGTCGACACCTCGCTGGTCCCTCACCTGGTGCTCTTTCCCAAGGCATGGCTTGCTGCTGATCCAGGTGCCAACCAGCTGGACATCGAGGTGAAGGGTCAGCCCTTGCGCAAGAGCGGGCTCTCCATCGTCCATCTCGGCGACGCCGATGCCTTGAACCACCGCTATGAGCAGCTCATGTGGTGGCAGGTGTATGCCACGTGGATGGTGGCGGCCTGTTCGCTCATGGTGGGCCTGATGTCGCTGCTGATGTGGTTGCAGACCCGTGAACGCATGTTCGGTCTGCTCGTAGGCGCGACATTCGCCTGGACCGTGCGCCTGGCGCTGACGCCCATGGAAACGCCACCCATGCCTTTCGAGGTCTGGTATTACCTCCACAAGCTGTCCTTTACCGTCTACTGCGGTTGTCTGTACCTGTTCATGTGGGAACTCTTTGAATACCGGCAGGGTTACATCCGCAACTTCGTCAATGGTTTGCTGGTGGTCGGGCCGGTGTGGCTGGCGGTCACGGTCTATTTCAACCAATACGACATGTACCGCCTCTGGATGGGCATCATCACGGCCACGTCCGCCGTGGCACTGGTCAAGCTCTTCCATCGTGCCCGCTGGGGGCTGGACTCCAATCAGCGCCTCATGGTGCTCGTGGGTGCGGCCACCATGGCCACAGGGGTGCGTGACTTTGCGGTGGTCAACATGGGGGCGCCCGGTGATGCCGACATCCGGTGGATGAATGTGGGCTCACTGATGCTGTTGTATGCCCTGGGCTGGGTGCTGGTGCGCCGCACCGCTTCGTCGATGGAGCAGGTGGGGCGCCTGAACGCTGAACTGGCCCAGAAGGTGAGTGAGCGCGAGAGCGAGCTGCACCGCCTGTTTGAACGCCTGCGACTTGTGGAAAGCCAGCGGGTGCTGGAGTGCGAACGCCGGCGCCTCACGCGGGACATGCACGACGGCCTGGGCAGTCAGCTGGTGCAGGCCCTGAACGTGGTCCGCAGCAGCGGCGGGCAGGTGGACAGTGCGGCGGTGGCCGCGATGCTCAATCACGCGCTGGAAGACCTGCGCATGACGCTGGACTCTCTGGAACCGATGGAGGGTGACCTGCCCACCATCCTGGGGACCCTGCGCCAGCGCATCGCACCTGCGCTTCAGGCGGCACGCATCGACCTGGACTGGCAGGTGCAGGACGTGCCCGCCATTCCCGGCCTGGAGGCGCAGGGTGTGCTGCACGTGTTCCGTTGTCTGCAAGAGGTGTTCGCCAACATCGTGAAGCATGCGCAGGCCAGCCGCGTGACGGTGCGCACGCTGGAAGTCGACGGGTGCGTCGAGCTCAGTGTCAGTGACGACGGTGTCGGGCTGGATGCACCGCCTGACGGCACGGTGAGAGATGGAGGACGGGGGATCGGCCACATCCGTCTGCGAGCGGCAGAGCTGGGGGTACAGGTTCACTTTGACGGAGCCAACCCGGGCACCTGTGTGCGCTTCCTGTTTCCCTTGCAGTCCCCTCCATTCGATGGTTTCTCGATGCAGACCCGGGAACCGGGACAGGCGATTCTGCTCTGACTTTCAGGGTGGTCAAGGAGCAGCCGTGCGCCCGGGAAGACCCAGCGCATTACTGGGGTATGGGGTATACTCGATAAAAACAGTCGGATAACAGTTTGACGATGCAGCTGCACTTGATGCAGTTGGGGTGGGTGGAGAAGTCGCTGGCCAGGACACCGGGTGTTTCAGCCAGCCATTCACAACGACCAAGCCTCACGAACAGGAGCCTCACATGCGCCTCACGACCAAAGGCCGCTTCGCGGTCACAGCCATGATCGACCTGGCCCTGCGCCAGAACAATGGGCCAGTCACCCTGGCGGCCATCAGCCAGCGTCAGCAGATTTCGCTCTCCTACCTGGAACAGCTGTTTGGCAAGCTGCGTCGCCACGAGCTGGTGGAGTCCACCCGTGGACCGGGCGGCGGCTACACCCTCGGGCGCAAGGCGTCCGACATCACCGTCGCCGACATCATCGTGTCGGTGGACGAGCCGATCGACGCCACACAATGCGGCGGCAAGGAAAACTGCCTGGGCGAAGGCAACCGCTGCATGACCCACGAGCTGTGGGCTGCGTTGAACGCCAAGATGGTGGATTTTCTCGACTCCGTGTCCCTGCAGTCGCTCGTGGAAGAGCAGCTGGCCAAGGGCGTGGTGGTGGAAAACGCCCCCATGATCAAACGCGCCATTTCCAGCGCGCCGGTGGTCAAGCCGATCCGAGTCAATGCACCCAACTCGGTGTTTGCCCTCGGTAACGCATTCTCCAAATAACGGGTGAAGCGGCTCGAGAGCGCCCCCTGGCGCCGACGAAACGCGACCTCCAACGCCCAGCCAGCCCCTCTCTTTGCCAGCCATGAGCACACCACACTTTCCCATCTACATGGACTACAGCGCCACCAACCCCTGCGATCCGCGGGTGGTGGACGCCATGATTCCCTGGTTGCGCGAGCATTTCGGCAACCCGGCCTCGCGCAGCCACGCCTGGGGCTGGGAAGCTGAAAAAGCGGTCGAGACCGCCCGCGATCAGGTGGCTGCGCTCATCAACGCCGATCCGCGCGAAATTGTGTGGACCAGTGGCGCCACCGAGTCCAACAACCTGGCGCTCAAGGGCGCGGCGCAGTTCTACAAGACCAAGGGCAAACACCTCATCACCGTCAAGACCGAGCACAAGGCCGTGCTCGACACCATGCGCGAGCTGGAGCGCCAGGGTTTTGAGGTGACCTACCTGGACGTGCAGGCCGACGGCTTGCTGAATCTGGACGCCTTCAAGGCCGCGATCCGCCCCGACACCATCCTGGCTTCGGTCATGTTCGTGAACAACGAGATCGGCGTCATCCAGGACATCGCTGCCATCGGCGCGATCTGCCGCGAGAAGGGTGTGATCTTCCACGTGGACGCGGCCCAGGCCACGGGCCGGGTGGACATCGATCTGCAAACGCTGCCGGTGGACTTGATGAGCCTGACCAGCCACAAGACCTACGGCCCCAAGGGCATCGGTGCTTTGTACGTGCGTCGCAAACCGCGCATCCGCATCGAAGCGCAGATGCATGGCGGCGGCCACGAGCGCGGTATGCGTTCGGGCACGCTGCCCACCCACCAGTGCGTGGGCATGGGCGAGGCCTACCGCATTGCCAAAGAAGAGATGCATGCTGAGAACGTGCGCATCAAGGCGCTGCACGACCGCATGCTGGCGGGTCTGAAAGATGTGGAAGAGGTGTTCATCAACGGCCACGAGACCCAGCGCGTGCCGCACAACCTCAACATGAGCTTCAACTACGTCGAAGGCGAGTCGCTGATCATGGGCATCAAGGGCCTGGCGGTGTCGTCGGGATCGGCTTGCACCTCGGCCAGCCTGGAGCCCAGCTACGTGTTGCGCGCCTTGGGCCGCAGCGACGAACTGGCTCACAGCAGCCTGCGCATGACGATCGGTCGCTGGACCACCGAAGAAGAGATCGATTACGCGATCGGCACGATCAAGGAAAACGTGGCGAAGCTGCGTGAGTTGTCCCCCCTGTGGGAAATGTTCAAAGACGGCATTGATATCTCGACGATTCAATGGGCCGCACACTGAAGGAGAAAGACCATGGCTTACTCAGAAAAGGTCGTTGACCACTACGAAAATCCGCGCAATGTCGGCTCGTTCGACAAGGGCGACGAGTCCGTCGGCACCGGCATGGTGGGCGCGCCCGCCTGCGGCGACGTGATGAAGCTGCAGATCAAGGTGAACCCGACCACGGGGGTGATCGAAGATGCGCGTTTCAAGACCTACGGCTGTGGCTCGGCGATTGCCTCCAGCTCGCTCGTGACCGAGTGGGTCAAGGGCAAGACGCTGGACCAGGCGGCCGCGCTGAAGAACAGCGAGATCGCCGAAGAGCTGGCGCTGCCGCCCGTGAAAATCCACTGCTCCATCCTGGCCGAAGACGCCATCAAGGCGGCGGTGGACGACTACCGCAAGAAGCACCTGAACTGATTCAAGCCCGGTCCATCGACACCATGTCCATCTCGATTTCAGAAGCTGCAGCCCGCCACGTCACCCGTTACATCGCCAAACGCGGCAAGGGTGTGGGTGTTCGCCTGGGCGTCAAGACCACCGGCTGCTCCGGTCTGGCCTACAAGCTGGAGTACGCTGACGAGATCGCGCCGGAAGACGTGGTGTTCGAGGACAACGGTGTCAAGGTGCTGGTGGACCCGAAAAGCCTGGCCTACATCGACGGCACGCAGCTGGACTTTGTGCGAGAAGGCCTCAACGAGGGCTTCCGCTTCAACAACCCCAACGAGCGCGACCGTTGTGGCTGCGGCGAGAGTTTCCGTATCTGATACTGTTGCCGGACCAACCACTTGCGGCCGCCAGTGCGTCACGTGCTGGCGGCTTTTTAACGCCCATGAACCTGCTGTCCAATGATTTTGAGATCTTCGGCGTTGCGCCCGCGTTTGCGCTGGACCGCGACGCCCTGGACGCGCGCTGGAAAGACCTGCAGCGTGAAGCCCATCCGGACCGTTTCGCTGCGGCCGACGCACAGGCCCAGCGCCAGGCCATGCAGTGGTCGGTGCGCATCAACGAGGCTTACCAGCGCCTGAAGGACCCGCTCAAGCGTGCGGCCTACCTGTGCGAACTCAACGGCGCACCGATCCAGGCCGAGAACAACACCGCCATGCCGGCCGCGTTCCTGATGCAGCAGATGCAGTGGCGCGAAGACCTGGAAGACGCCCGCGACGATGCCGCACTCGAGCGCATGGCCGACGACGTGGCTGCCGCACGCGGCCGCATGCTGCTGGATTTGCAGCAGGTGGCGGACGTGCAGCGCGACTTCCCCGCACTGGCCGGGCAGGTCAGAGCCCTTATGTTTGTAGAGCGCTTTGCCCGCGACGTTGAAAACCGGCTCGATCAGCTGGGACAATAGAAGGCTGCGCTCCGCATCCGACCGATTTCCAGCTCCACTGAAACCCCGCGCCCATGGCACTCCTGCAGATTTCCGAACCCGGCCAGTCCCTTGATCCGCACCAGCGCCGGGTGGCGGTGGGCATCGACCTGGGCACCACGCATTCGCTGGTGGCGGCGGTGCGCCATGGTGTGTCCGAATGCCTGCCGTCGGCCGATGGCCGGGTGATCTTGCCGAGTGTGGTGCGTTACCTCGATCCCGCTCAAGGCGGCGCCGGGCGGCAGATCGGCTTTGAAGCGCTGGCCGCGCAGGTCGGCGATCCGGCGAACACCGTGAGCTCCGTCAAGCGCCTGATGGGTCGCACGCGGTCTCAGGTGGTCGATGCGGACAAGCTGCCGTACTCGGTGGTGGACGACAACGGCATGGCCGTGGTCGATACCGTGGCAGGGCTCAAGACACCCATGGAAGTGAGTGCCGAGATCCTGGCCACGCTGCGTTTTCGCGCCGAAGACAGCTTTGACGACGAACTCTTCGGTGCGGTGATCACCGTGCCCGCGTACTTCGACGACGCGCAGCGCCAGGCCACCAAAGACGCGGCGCAGCTGGCCGGCATCAACGTGCTGCGGCTGATCAACGAGCCCACGGCCGCGGCCATCGCCTACGGTCTGGACAACGGTTCGGAAGGCATTTACGCGATCTACGACCTTGGTGGTGGCACTTTCGACATCTCCATCCTGCGCCTGACGCGCGGCGTGTTCGAGGTCATGGCCACCGGCGGCGATTCCGCGCTGGGCGGTGACGATTTTGACCAGGCGCTGGCGGCCTGGGTGCTGGCGCAGCTGGGCGTGGCCCATGCGCCCACCGCGTCCGAGCGCGCGGGTCTGCACGCCGAGGCCCGCCGCTGCAAGGAGGCCTTGTCCAGTGTGAAAGCAGGCGATGACGGCGTCGTGTTCGAGGCCATGGTGGCCGGCCAGGCGCTGCGCCAGACCGTGACCCCTGCCGAGTTCGAAGCCTGCACCGCCGGCCTGACCGCCCGCACCATGACCGCCTTGCGCAAGGTGCTGCGAGATGCCGGCATCGGCAAAGACGAGGTCAAAGGCGTGGTGATGGTGGGTGGCTCCACCCGCATGCCGGTGATCCGGCGCACCGTGGGCGAGTTCTTCGGCCAGGAGCCGCTGACCAACCTGAACCCCGACGAGGTGGTGGCGCTGGGCGCCGCGATCCAGGCCAACGCACTGGCCGGCAACAGCCGCGACGGTGACCTGCTGCTGCTGGATGTGATTCCGCTCTCGCTCGGCATCGAGACCATGGGCGGCCTGGTCGAACGCATCGTGCCGCGCAACAGCCCCATCCCCACCGCGCTGGCGCAAGATTTCACCACCTACCAGGACGGCCAGACCGCGCTGGCGCTGCATGTGGTGCAGGGTGAGCGCGACCTGGTGGCCGACTGCCGCAGCCTCGCGCGCTTCACGCTGCGCGGCATCCCGCCGATGGCGGCGGGCGCGGCCCGCATCCGCGTGAGCTTCACGGTCGATGCCGATGGCCTGCTGTCGGTGAGCGCGAAAGAGCAGGGCAGCGGCGTGGAAACCAGGATCGATGTCAAGCCGTCCTACGGCTTGTCGGACGAGCAGATCGCGTCGATGCTGCAAGACAGCTTCGCCACCGCACAGCAAGACATGGCCGCCCGCGCGCTGGTCGAGGCCCGGGTGGATGCCGACCGCATGATCGCCGCCACCCGCAGCGCCCTGGCCGCCGACGGGGACCTGCTGGACCCCGCCGAGCGCGAAGCCATCCATGTGCTGATGAACCAACTCGCCGAGGTCGCGACCGGCGACGAGGCTGCTGTGATCGAGGCAGCGACCACGGCCCTGGCCAAAGGCACCGAAGCGTTCGCCGCCATGCGCATGAACCGGGGCATCCAGCACGCCCTGGCCGGCAAGCGGCTGGAAGAAGTCTGAGTCGCGCCCAAGGCCCGAGAACCCCATGCCCATCATCAAAATACTGCCCCACCCCGAATACTGCCCACAAGGCACCCAGGTCAGCGCGCCCGCTGGCACCTCCATCTGCGAAGCCCTGCTGGACAATGACATCTCGATCGAGCACGCCTGCGACATGGTGTGCGCCTGCACCACCTGCCACGTGATCGTGCGCGAGGGTTACAACAGCCTCAATGAGCTCGACGAGAACGAGGAAGACATGCTCGACCGCGCCTGGGGTCTGGAGCCGCAGTCCCGCCTGTCGTGCCAGGCCATCCTGGCGCAGCAGGACGTGACGATCGAGATCCCGAAGTATTCGATCAACCACGCCAAAGAGAATCATTGACCCCCACGCTTCGCCGCTTCGCGGGTCGCTGCCCCCCGAGGGGGCTGATCCACCTTGGGGCGGCCCGGCGGTGGATCACCACTGATGCGAGAAAGCCATGAGACAAATTGTTCTGGACACGGAAACCACCGGCCTGTCGGCTGAAAACGGCGACCGCATCATTGAAATCGGCTGCGTCGAGTTGTTCAACCGCAAGCTCACCGGCAACAACCTGCATTTCTACGTCAACCCGGAGCGCGACAGCCACGAAGACGCGCTCAAGGTCCACGGCATCAGCAACGAGTTTCTGCGCGACAAGCCGAAGTTCGCCCAGATTGCGGACGAGGTGCTGGCGTACCTCAAAGATGCCGAACTCATCATCCACAACGCGCCGTTCGACATCAGCTTCCTGAACAAGGAGCTGGAGCGTTTGAAGCGCCCGCCCATGAAGGCGCACGTGGCGGGCGTGATCGACACACTGGTGATGGCCAAGGAGATGTTCCCGGGCAAGCGCAACGGCCTCGATGCCCTGTGCGACCGGCTGGAGGTGGACAACTCCGGCCGCACTTTGCACGGCGCCTTGCTGGACGCCGAGTTGCTGGCCGATGTGTACATCAACATGACGCGCGGGCAGGACGCGCTGCTGATGGACGTGGGCACCACCGAGGTGGCCGGCGAGGTGTCGGTGCAGGTGGACCTCAGTCAGGTGGTGTTGCCGGTGCTGCGGGCCAATGAGCAGGAGGTCGCTGCACACGGTGTCGCGCTGGCGGACATCGACAAGGCCTGCAAAGGAAAAACGCTCTGGCGGCAGCTCGAAACCGCATGAGTTGCACAGCGCTTCAGAAATCTGAGAAAAACAGGCTATAATCTGAGGCTTCCGAATGATCGGATCGAAAGAACACAGATCATTTGGGCGGTTAGCTCAGTGGTAGAGCACTGCCTTCACACGGCAGGGGTCGCAGGTTCGAACCCTGCACCGCCCACCAGACGGAAAACCCCGTAAGTTTCAGGACTTACGGGGTTTTTTATTGCCCCTACCAGCGCGGGGTGGCAAAGCGCTGCACCAGAAAGTCCATCAAGGCGCGCACCGCGGGCGACAAGTGCTTGCGTGAGGGGTAGAGCGCGTGGATGGCCATGTCGGGTGGTTGCCAGTCGGGCAGCACCGCCACGAGCGTGCCATCGGCCAGGTGCGGGTTGGCCAGGTAGGTCGGCTGCAGCGCCACACCGCCGCCCGCCAATGCAGCTTGCAACAAGGCGGTGGCCTCGTTGGCGCTGAGCTGGCTGCGCACGCCGACCCGGCTTTGTTCCTTCCCACGGATGAGCGTCCAGACGCTTTTGCCGAAGTTGGCAAAACTCAGGCAACGGTGGCCTTCCAGATCGGCCGGAGTGGTGGGTGTGCCATGTTCCGCCAGGTAGGCCGGAGAGGCCACCAGCACCGAAGCGCAAGGCGCCAGCACACGACCGATCAAGGCAGGGTCGGGCTCGGCGCTGATGCGGATGGCCAGGTCGATGCGCGCCTCCACCAGGTTGAGTGCACCTTCGCTGGCGTTCAGGTCGATCTTGAGCTGCGGGTGCAGCTTCAGGAAATCGGCCAGTGCGGCCGCCATCTGCGCGTAGGCGAACGAGATGCTGCAGGTGACGCGCAACTGCCCGCGCAAGGCGGTGTCTTGGCGGCTGGTTTCCTGTTCCACGTCGTCCATCAGCGCCAGCATCTGCTGGCTGCGGCGCAGGCAGGTCTCGCCCGCGTCGGTGAGCGTGACGCTGCGCGTGGTGCGCTGCAGCAGGCGGGCGCCCAGCCACTGCTCCAGCGCGCCCACATGGCGCGTGACCATGGCGCGCGACATCTCCAGTTTGTCGGCCGTGGCGCTGAAGCTGCCGCTCTCGGCCACCGCCACAAACACGCGCATGGCGGTCAAGCGGTCCATGATTTGCTCTGTTTTTGAAACATATATGGCCGGATTATGCGGTTTATCTGTTCGGATACTGAAACTACAGTTCGTTCCAGCGCTGAACAGTGCCACCTCAACCATCCAACAGGAGCCTTCCATGATCCGCACCACCGTCGTCGCCGCCTCACTGGCCATCGCCTTCACCAGTGCCCAGGCCGCACAGCCGCTGACCGTCAAGGTCTACAACGCCGCCGGCAACAGCTTCAACGTCAACTCGACCCTGGTCTATAGCGAAAAAGAGGCCATGGTGATCGATGCCGGCTTCACCCGCGCCGACGCGCTGCGCATCGCCGCCAACGTGCTCGACAGCGGCAAGCGGCTCACCACCATCTACGTGAGCCAGGCCGACCCGGACTACTACTTCGGCGTCGAAACCCTCAAGGAGATCTTCCCCCAGGCCGACGTGGTCACCACACCCGCCGTGCTGGAGAAGCTGAGCGCCAAGATGGCGGGCAAGGTGGCGTTCTGGGGCCCCAAGATGGGCGCCAACGCGCCGCGCCAACCCGTGGCACCACGCGCGCTCGTTGGCAACAGCTTGAAGCTGGAAGGCCAGACCATTGAAATCCGTGGCACGCAAGGCCTGCTGGCCCACCGTCCCTACGCCTGGATCCCGTCGATCAAGGCCGTGGTGGGCAACATCGGTGTCTTTGGCCACATGCACGTGTGGACCGCCGACACGCAAAGTGCCGCCGAGCGCGCCGCCTGGGTGGCCCAGCTCGACGAAATGGCCGCCCTCAAGCCCGAGCTGGTGGTGCCTGGTCACATGAAGGCCGGTTCCGCCGTGGACGCCAGCGCCATTGCCTTCACCAAGGACTACCTGCAGACCTTCGAGAAAAACCTGGCCGCCAGCAAGACCGGCGCCGAGCTGATCGACGCCATGAAAAAGGCCTACCCGCAGCTGACCGACGGTGCGATGTCGCTGGACATCGGCGCCAAGGTCAACAAGGGCGAGATGAAGTGGTGAGGCGATACACCATGAGCACCTCCGTCACCTACCTGTTCGATCCCCTGTGCGGCTGGTGCTACGGCGCCTCGCCGCTGGTTCAGAAGCTGGGGCAGCACAGCGGGATCAACCTGACGCTCGCCCCCACGGGTCTGTTTGCCGATGGCGGTCGGCGCATGGACGCGGCCTTTGCCGAGTTCGCCTGGTCCAACGACCAGCGCATCGCCCAGCTCACGGGCCAGCGCTTCACCGAGGCCTACCGCCAGAACGTGCTGGGTCGCCACGGCAGCTCCTTCGATTCGGCAGCGATGACGCTGGCCCTCACGGCGGTGTCGTTGACCGAGCCGCAGCGCGAACGGGACGTGCTGAAGGCTTTGCAGGAGGCACGCTATGTCGAGGGGCTGGACACCGGCAGTGTTCAGGTGGTTGGCGGTCTGTTGCGCAGCCTGTGTCTGGATGCGGCGGCCGACCGGCTGGCGGCTGCCGACGCCGATCTGATGGAGCGCCACGCGGCGCGACTGGGCCAGGCCCGTCGCCTGATGCGGACGCTGGGCGCGCAGGGTGTGCCGGCCCTGGTCGTGCACCGCGCGTCGGGCGACCGGCTGCTGGGCGGCCAAACGCTGTACGGTGATGTCGATTCACTGATCGGCCAGATCGTGGCCGGCTGAAGGAGCGAACCATGGGCGTTCTTCACACCGTGCTGGAGCATCTGCACGCCGGGCGCTGGACCGAGGCGCACAACCTGGTTCAGAGCGACGCCTCCGAGCTCGGTGCCTGGCTGCACGGCATCGTGCACATTGTGGAGGGCGACCTGGAGGACGCCGAGCACTGGTACAACCAGGCCAACCGCCCCTTTCGCAGCCGCGGTACCTTGCGTGAAGAACTGGACAGCTTGGCGCGTGAACTCGCGAACGCACCGGATGGTGCGCGCCGATGAGGATGCCGTGGGCCAGGCGGGGTGACCGGGCGCCCCTGTCGAACCTGGTCCCGCTGAACGCAAGGCCGTGCGCTCCGGACCGTGTCTGGGCGTGCCCGCTGGCGCCCGACGCCATGGGGTGATTCCCGTCGTTTCAGCGTGAAGGCGCGCGCGCCCTCTACAGTGTGGTCCCTATGCCCAGAACCGACGACGACCTGTCTCCCCTCGCGCCGCTGCGCCTGCCGGTGTTCCGCATGTTGTGGACCACCTGGCTCATGGCCAACGTGTGCATGTGGATGAGCGACGTGGCGGCGGCCTGGATGATGACCTCGCTCACCACCACGCCGCTCTGGGTCGCGCTGGTGCAGACGGCCTCCACCCTGCCGGTGTTCCTGCTGGGCCTGCCCAGCGGCGCGCTGGCCGACAGCCTGGACCGCAAGCGCTACTTCCTCGTCACGCAGTTGTGGATCGCCGTGGTGGCGTCGATCCTGAGCGTCTTCGTCTTCCTGGACGTGATGTCGCCGGCCCTGCTGCTGGCGCTGACCTTCGCCAACGGCATCGGCCTGGCCATGCGCTGGCCGGTGTTCTCGGCCATCGTGCCCGAGCTCGTGCCCCGCACCCAGCTGCCGGCGGCACTGGCGCTCAACGGGGTGTCGATGAATGCCTCGCGCATCATCGGCCCACTGGTGGCCGGCGCGCTGATCGCCAGCGCCGGCAGCGCCTGGGTGTTCCTGCTCAACGCGGTGCTCTCGCTGGTGGCCGCGGTCATCATCAGCCGCTGGAAGCGTGAGCACATACCGCACCCGCTGGGGCGCGAGCGCCTGGGCTCCGCAATGCGCGTGGGCCTGCAGTACGTGGCTCAGTCCTACCACCTCAAGGGTGTGCTGCTGCGCATCTCGATCTTCTTCTTCCACTCGACCGCGCTGATGGCGCTGCTGGCCCTGCTGGCGCGCGGCATGCAGGGCGGCGGCGCCGGCACCTTCACCCTGCTGCTGGCCGCCATGGGCGCGGGCGCCATCGCGTCCACGGCGTTCCTGCCCGGCTTGCGCCGGCGCTATCCGCGCGACGGGCTCATCCTGCGCGGCGCGGCCCTGCAGGCCGCCGCCATGGCGACCATGGCCTGGACCGACCTGGTCTGGGTGGCGGTGCCCGCGATGTTTCTGGGCGGCGCGGCCTGGATCACCACCGCCAACACGCTCAGCGTCTCGATCCAGATGGGCCTGCCCGACTGGGTGCGCGCGCGCGGCATGTCCATCTACCAGATGGCCATCATGGGCGCCAGCGCCACGGGGGCCGCGATATGGGGCCAGGTGGCCACCTGGACCAGCGTGCCGGTCAGCCTGGCCATCGCGGCCGCGACGGGGTTGCTCGCCATGTTCCTGGCCAACCGCCTGTTGCCCGACGCCGGGATGGAAGACGACCTCACGCCCAAGCGCATCTTTCCCGCACCCCAGATCCACGCGCCGCCGCCCCAGGGCCATGTGATGGTGACCATCGACTACCGCATCGACCCCGCACGTGCGGCCGACTTTCGGGAGCTGATGCTGGGCGAAGGGCGCCGCAGCCGCCTGCGCCACGGGGCCTTGTCGTGGGAGCTGCTGCACGACATCCACGAGCCCAGCCGCTTCGTCGAGGTCATCGTCGACGAGTCCTGGACCGATCACCTGCGCCGCTTTGACCGCGTCACCGCCGCCGACGTGGCGCTGCGCGACCGCAAGCTGGCCTTCCACCTGGGCGAGGAGCCGCCTCGCGTCACCCGCAGCCTGATGGAAACGACGGTGAAGACCCCCTGAATCCCGCCCGGTACCCTATCGCGGCACGATGAAGGTCGAGGGCTCCCGGACGGGCGGGAGCGACGGGTGCCCGGGATCGGTCACCTCGAAGTGGATGTCGATGATCTCGCCCGCCTTCGTGGCCGCGACCGCCTGGGGCATGTGGGCCGTCACCGTGATGGTGTGGGCCTGGGCGGGTGGCAACACCACCGTGGATGGGCCGAGCAGGTTCACCCCGCTGGACGGTTCAATGGCCACGTTCAGCGACCGCGCGCGGTCCGATGCGTTCATCAGCTGCAGGGTGTACACGTTCTCCACCGCGCCCTGGTCCACCGTGCGCGCCATCACGCTGCGGTCGCGAACGACGTTGAGCCGCACCTCGGCGCGGGTCAGGAAGGCGGTGGTCATGGCGGCCATGGCGATCAGGAGCAGCGAGCCATAGACCACGACGCGGGGTCGCCAGAACCGATTCAAGGACCGCCCGGGCTTTGAGGTGTCGCCACCCAGCTCCAGCAGCGAGGCCATGCGGATCAGGCCCCGGGGCGCCTCGATCTTGTCCATCACCTGGTTGCATGCGTCGATGCACAGTCCACAACCGATGCAGGCCGCCTGCAGGCCGTCCCGGATGTCAATGCCGGTCGGGCAGACCTGGACGCAGAGCGTGCAGTCGATGCAGTGCCCGGCGGACTTGGCGCGGGTGTCGCTGTCCGCGCCGGCCCGGCGCGGCTCGCCCCGGCGGTGGTCGTAGGCCACGTTCAGCGTGCGTGGGTCCATCAACGAGCCCTGGAAGCGGCCGTAGGGGCACATGTGCAGGCACACGCTCTCGCGCAGGAAGCCCGCATTGCCGTAGGTGGCCAGGCCGTAGAAGCCGATCCAGAAACCTTCCCAGGGGCCGAGTTGACCGGGCACGGCCAGGGCCAGTTCGCGGATGGGCGTGAAGTAGCCCACCAGCGTGAAGCCGGTCCACAGGGCCAGCAGCGCCCAGGCCAGGTGTTTGCCGCCGCGCCGCAGCAGTTTCTGCGCGTTCCAGGGGCCGCGGTCCAGCCGCAGGCGGGCCTGGCGGTCGCCCTCCGTGCGGCGCTCGATCCACTGGAACAGCCCGGTGTACACCGTCTGCGGGCAGGCGAAGCCGCACCACACGCGACCGGCCACCGTGGTGGCAAAAAACAGCAGCAGGGCGCTGATCACCAGCAGGCCGGCGAGGTAGATCAGGTCCTGCGGGTAGAGCACCGCGCTGAACAGGAAGAAGCGGCCGGCCTCCAGGTCGAACAGCACGGCCTGGCGGCCGTGCACCGTCAGCCAGGGCAGGCCGTAGTAGACCAGCTGCGTGATCCAGACCATGGCCCAGCGCCAGCGGGTGAACACGCCCGTGATCGAGCGCACCTGGATCTTGTCTTCGGCGGGCCGGTGGTTGACCGGGACGATGGGGATGGTGCGGGAGGTCATGGTGTTCAGGTGTTCAGGGCAGGGGGGCGGGGCCGGCAGGGCGCCAGGGCCTCGGCCACCGGGGCCAGCTGCTGGGCCATGTGTTGCTCGCCCAGCCACTCGTCTTCGCGGAAGAAGACGCGGTTCAGGTGGAGCGAAGCGTGGGCATGCCCGGGGGCGGCGGGGTGAACGGACAGACCGTCTTCCTCGCTGCGCAGCAGCACCCAGCCCGCGTTGCCGTCGCCCAGGCGCACCGGGGCGACCAGTGAAGAACCTTCCCAGGGCAGGTTGGGCACCCCATGAAAAACGCCGCTCAGCAGCCAGCCCCGGCCCGTGTCTTCGGCGGTCAGTTCCTTGCCGCCCGGGGCCAGCGTGGCCGCCCGGTCGCCGTTCAGAAAATCGGGTAGCCAGAATTCCCGCAGCCCCACGTTGGCGGTCTGCACCAGCGCCTCGATGGCCAGGCGCTGCGCCCACAGGACCGCTGCGGCGGCTGGGTCCTGCCGTTGCAGAAGCCCGGCGGCATGCGCCAGATCGTCGAGGCCGCCGCCGTTGCCGCCGAGATCGCGGGGCACCGCACAGCGCAGCAGGCCGGAGTCCACCACCCGCTGCAGGGGAGAGCGTGAGGCCTGAAGCGCGTTCACAACGGGAGCGGTGCCAAGGAGTCCGGTGTCGGTGAGCATGGCCATGATGGTCGCTGGTGATCATCTGGTTGCAAAGATTCAGTTGAAATGAAATCAGACCGGATCAGATGGTGCTGTTTTTCGCATCTGATCCGCTGTTTCCGGAAAAAGAGCCGTTTCTGAGCCGGGTCGCCATCAGCGGCGCGGAGATACTCGTTCCATGTCTGATTCACACACTCGCCGGTGGCCCCGGCCCGCCAAAGCCCTGCTGGCCATGGCGGGCCTGGTGGTGCTGCAGTTCCTTGGTGACGTCCTGGTGGCGCGAACCGGCTGGCCGGTGCCCGGTTCGCTGGTGGGCTTGCTGCTGCTCCTGACGGGGCTGGCGCTGCGGGGCCGCGTGCCCCAGGCGCTGGACGACGTGAGCGCGCCGCTGCTGCGGCATCTGATGCTGCTGCTCATCCCGTCGGTGGCGGCGGTGGGCCTGTACGCCGGCCTGCTGGCGCAACACGCGGTGGCGTTCCTGCTGGTGTCCGTGGGGGTCACGGCCCTGACCATCGTGGTCACCGCCTGGACCCTGCAGCGGCTTCTGAAGCGGGCGCCCCGTTGATGCTCTGGTCAGCGATCACGCTGGCGGCCTACCTGGCCGCGCTGTGGCTGTACCGGCGCAGCGGCCACCACCTGCTCTGCCTGCCCGTGCTCACCGGCACGGGCCTGGTGCTCGCCGCGCTGGCGCTGGCCGGCACCAGCTACCCGGTGTACGCCGAGGCCACCCGCGTGCTGCGCTGGTTGGCGGGGCCGGCCGTCATCGCCCTGGCCGTGCCCTTGTACCGGCAGGCCGCCTTGCTGCGGCGGCTGGCCGTGCCCTTGCTGGCCGCGCTGGCGGTGGGTTGTCTGGTGTCGGTGCTGGGCACCGTGGCGCTGTGCGTCCTTCTGGGCACGCCGATGTCGTTCGCCCTGTCGCTGGCGCCCAAGGCCGCGACCATGCCCATGGCCTTGCTGGCGGCCGAGCGCGCGGGCGGTGTGCCCGCGGTGACGGCGATGGCCGTGGTGGCCACCGGCGTGCTGGGCCCCTTGCTGGCGGGGCCGCTGCTGCGCTGGCTGCGGGTGGGGGAAGGGCCAGGGGGCGGCGCGGACGGCGAGGTCGTGCGCAGCTTCACGCTCGGCCTGGTGGCGCACGCCATCGGCGTCGCGCGGGTGTTGCAGACGCACCCCAGCAGCGTGGCCTTCGCGGCACTGGCCATGGGCTTGAACGGCGTGGCCACCGCGCTGGTGCTGGCCGTGTTGTCGCGCTGGCTGTGACGACACCGCGGCGGGACCAGCTGCCGGCAGACGCACCGCTGGCATCCGTTGGACCATCGGGTTTGCCGTCCACCGCCTGCACTGCAACAATCTCGGGAAACTGGACCTGGGAAGATCAGATGAGCGGCACCCGCCTGACCCGATACCAACAGCTGGCCGAAGACATGGCCGACGCCATCCGCGCTGGCCTGCTGCGGCCGGGCGAACGCCTGCCCTCGGTGCGGGTCACCTGCGAGCAGCGGCGCGTGAGCCCGTCCACCGTGTTCCAGGCCTACGGCCACCTGGAGTCGCTGGGGCTGATCGAGGCGCGCGCCCGTTCAGGCTACTTCGTGCGCGCCACGCGCCGCCCGCTGCGCGCCGGCCCCGAGCCGGCGCCCCCACGCAGCGAGGCCACGCCGGTGGCCATCAGCGAGCTGGTGTTCGACCTGCTGGGCACCACCCGCGACGCCGACGTGGTGCCGCTGGGCTCGGCGTTTCCGGCCCCGCACCTGTTCCCGTTCGATGAACTCGCGCGCAGCGGCGCGCGCGCCATGCGACGCCTCAAGGCGAGCCAGATCACCGGCGCGCTGACCGCGGGCGACGAAGGCCTGCGCCTGGCGCTGCGCAAACGCTACGCGCTGCAAGGCGTGCCGCTGGCCGACAACGAACTCATCATCACCAACGGCGCCATGGAGGCGCTCAACCTGTGCCTGCAGGCGGTCACGAAGCCGGGCGATGTGGTGGTGGTGGAGTCGCCCACGTTTTACGCCGCGCTGCAGGCGCTCGAACGCCTGCACCTGAAGGCGGTGGAGGTGGCGACCGACCCGAAGGAGGGCGTGGACCTGGCCGCGCTGGGCGAGCTGCTGGCGCGGCAGAAGGTGGCCGCCTGCTGGTTCATGCCCAGCTTCCAGAACCCGCTGGGGGCGCTGATGCCGGTGGCTCGGCGCCAGGCTCTGGTGGCGCTGCTGGCGCAGCACGGCGTGCCGCTGATCGAGGACGACGTGTACGGCGAACTGCACGCCGGCGTGCGCCGCCCGCCGCCGGCCAAGGCCTTCGACCAGCAGGGCGGGGTGCTGCACTGTTCGTCGTTCTCCAAATGTCTGGCGCCGGGTTACCGCGTCGGCTGGGCCGCCGCCGGGCGCTACGCACCGCAGGTGGAGCGGCTGAAGATGATGACCTCGCTGGCCACGGCCATTCCGCCGCAGCTGGCGGTGGCGGACTACCTGGCCCAGGGCGGCTACGACCGGCACCTGCGCCGCCTGCGCGAGGCCCTGGCCACGCAGCAGGCGCACGCGCTGAAGCTGGTGGAGCGGCACTTCCCGGCCGGCACCCGCGTCACGCGGCCCGAAGGGGGCTACTTCATCTGGGTCGAGCTGCCGCCCGAGGTGGACGCGCTGGCGCTGCACCAGCGGGCCAGGGCCTGCGCCATCAGCACCGCGCCAGGCGTGCTGTTCTCGGCCGACCACCGATTCACCCATCATTTGCGGCTGAACGTGGGGCACCCGGGGGATGCGCGGTTTGACGGGGCGATCAGGACGCTGGGGCGGCTGGCGTCGGACCTGCAGTCGGGGCGCTGAGGCGCCAGACACGGGATCAAAGTCGCCCGTGGCGCACTGGCTGCCAGGGATTGGCCGTGGGCTTGACGCGTGCCCTGTTCTGGGGACTCCGTGCAGGCTGGTTCGGCGGGTCAACGACTTGCCCAGAACGGACAGGATGACCCTGCCCGCAGGTGCTGCGGCACACTACGCCAGTTTCGGACCCGAGGCCAAAACTGACGGGCGTGTCAGCCGGGCTGCGGTCCAGAGGAGCATGGCATGGAACGGGTGGACGCGGTGGTGATCGGCGCGGGCGTGGTGGGGCTGGCGGTGGCGCGTGCCCTGGCCCTGGCGGGCCGGGAGGTCATGGTGCTGGAGCGCGAGGGTGCCATCGGGTCTGGGACCAGCTCCCGCAACAGCGAGGTGGTGCACGCGGGCATCTACTACCCCGCCGGCTCCCTCAAGGCCCAGCTGTGCGTGGAAGGGCGTGACCGGCTGTACGCCTACTGTGGCGAGCGCGCCATCGCCCACCGCCGTTGCGGCAAGCTCATCGTGGCCCACACACCGTCCCAGGTGGCGGCCCTGCCGGCTCTGTTGGACAAGGCCCGGGCCAATGGGGTGCACGATTTGCGGTGCCTGAGCCGCGACGAGGCGAGGGCGCTGGAGGCGCAGCTCGACTGCGAGGCTGCCGTGCTCTCGCCATCGACCGGCATCGTCGACAGCCACGGCCTGATGCTCGGTCTGCAGGGCGATCTGGAGCACGCGGGAGGCCTGGTGGCCTGCCACACCGAGGTGAAGTCCGTTCAGGCCCATGCCGACGGGCTGGACGTCGCCACCCTGGATGGCACGGTGCTGCGCGCCCGCAGCGTGGTCAACGCGGCCGGTCTTCAGGCCTGTGACCTTGCCCGTCGCACGCGGGGGCTGGACCCGGCCCAGGTGCCGAAGCCCTGGTATGCCAAGGGCAGCTATTTCACCTTGAGCGGTCGCTCGCCGTTTGAGCACCTGATCTACCCCGCCCCCGAGCCCGACAGGCACCTGGCGGGGCTGGGCGTGCACCTCACGATCGATCTGGGCGGCCAGGCGAAATTCGGCCCCGATGTGCAGTGGACCGACGATCCGGACGATCTGGTGGTGGACCCGGCGCGTGGCGCGTCGTTCTACGCCGAAGTGCGCCGCTACTGGCCCGGCTTGCCCGACGGCGCCTTGTTACCCGGTTACGCCGGCATGCGCCCCAAGATCAGCGGACCCGGCGAGCCGGCCGCCGATTTCCGGATCGACGGGCCCAGGCGACACGGCGTGGCCGGGCTTGTGAACCTGTTCGGCATCGAGTCGCCCGGGCTGACCGGTTGCCTGGCGATCGGCGAGCGCGTGGCGTCGCTGCTCTGAAGGGCTGTGATGCCGGTGGCGTTCAGGCCGCTTCGGCGCGGGCGTTCTTGATCGCCTGCGCCGACGCCCACACCAGCGACGGCCCCTTGTAGATGAGGCCGGTGTAGATCTGGACCAGGTTGGCGCCCGACTGGATCTTGCTCAATGCATTCTGGGCGCTCATCACGCCACCCACGCCGATGATGGGGAAGTCCTTGCCCAGGCAGGCGCGCAGCTGGCGGATCACCCGGTTGCTGGCTTCCAGCACCGGTGACCCCGAGAGACCACCGGCTTCTTCCGCGTGGGGCAGCCCCTTGACGGCGTCGCGGCTCAGCGTGGTGTTGGTGGCGATCACGCCCCACGAGTTGTTGACCCCACCGCGGCTGTCGGCGCCGTAACGCATCAGGGTGCCTGCAATGACCTCCACCTGGGTCTCGTCGAGGTCGGGGGCGATCTTGAGGAAGACGGGGATGCGCCGCCCCGTCTGCTGGGCCAGCTGCTCGCGCCGCTCCGAGACCGCGCCGAGCAGGGCGTCCAGCGCCTCGTCGCTTTGCAGGCTGCGCAGGTTCTTGGTGTTGGGGCTGGAGATGTTGACCGTCACGTAGTCGGCGTGCGGGTACACGCCGCTCAGGCAGGTGAGGTAGTCCTCGGTCGCCCGTTCGATCGGCGTGGCGGCGTTCTTGCCGATGTTCAGTCCGAGCAGCATCGGGCTCACACCGCCCTGATCGCGGAACCGGGCCCGCTGCACATTGGCAATGAACGCGGCGAGGCCCTCGTTGTTGAAACCCAGGCGGTTGATCAGGGCGTTGGCCTTGGGCAAGCGAAACATGCGCGGCTTGGGATTGCCCGGCTGCGCCAGCGGGGTGACCGTGCCGACCTCGACGAAACCGAAGCCCATGGCGGCCAGGCCGTCGATGCAGCGGGCGTTCTTGTCGAGACCGGCCGCCAGGCCGACGCGGTTGGGGAACTGCAGGCCGGCGAGCGTGAACGGATCGTTCACGCGGGGCTCGCTGTACAGGCAGGTCAGTGGGGAATGCTGCAGTGTTGCCAGGCTGCCCAGCGTGAGCTCGTGGGCAGCTTCGGGATCGAGGCCGAACAGGAAGGGGCGGGCGACGGCGTAGGGCAGAAGTGACATTGGATAATCGTGGGATTCTTTGTTACCGCTGATTGTCTCAAATGACCCAAGACGAACTCAAAGCCCTGGTCGGGCAGGCCGCCCTCCAGTACGTGATCCCCGGCGAGGTGGTGGGGGTGGGCACTGGCTCCACCGTCAACAAGTTCATCGACGCGCTGGCGTCGCTGAAAGACCAGATTCCGGGTGCCGTGTCCAGCTCAGAGGCCTCAACAGCCCGCATGCGCGCCCTGGGCATCCCGGTACTGAACGCCAGCGAGGTCACGGAGCTTTCGGTGTACATCGATGGCGCCGACGAGATCGACGCGCGGGGCTTCATGGTCAAGGGCGGTGGTGCGGCACTGACCCGTGAAAAGATCGTCGCAGCCATGTCCAGGCGCTTCGTCTGCATTGCCGACGAGTCCAAGATGGTGCCGGTGCTGGGTGCCTTTCCGCTGCCGGTGGAGGTGATTCCGATGGCCGCGGCCCGTCTGATGCGGCAATTTCAGCAAATGGGCGGCAAGGCGCACGTGCGGTTGAAAGACGGCCAACCGCTGGTGACCGACAACGGCCAGCACATCCTGGATGTCACGGGCCTGCAGATCACCGACCCGCTGGGGTTTGAAAGCCAGGTCAACCAGTGGCCCGGCGTGGTCACGGTGGGCGTGTTTGCCCACCAGAAGGCCGATGTCTGTCTGCTCGGCACGCCCGGTGGCGTCAAGACCCTGAGCTTCTGACACCTGCCCCAGGGTTCAGAAGCGGATGCCGCCCGAGCCTTCCACGGTAGGCGCTGCGGGCGTGTCCGCCGGTGGTGCCGCCGAGCGCCTTCTCTCTGCCGCCGTCTCGCTGGGTGCTGCTGCAGGCAGGGGCTTGGCCTCCACCAGGGCCGTGGCCGCGGGGCGCCGGTAGCTGGCGGGCAGCACCGACTGCTTGGGATACCCGGCCGCGTCCAGGTACTGGTTCCACTCCGATTCGGAATAGCCCTTGATCTGTTGACTGCCGATCGTGAGCAGGGGCAGGCTGTTGGTGTTGCTCAATCGCTTGAATGCAGCGCCGTCGTCCGCGGAGTTCACAGTTTTTTCCGTGTAGGGGATGCCGCGCGCGTTCAGCATGTTCCGACCGTTGTTGCAGGGGGTGCAGTCGCTGCCGGTGTACAGGGTGACCGGGTACCGGCCGGCCGCCTGGCGCAGTTCTGGCGGCAGGGGAGCGCTCCCGCTGGCGCCAGCCGACACGCCAGCCACCGGCCTGGCGTTGGCGCTGGGCGGTGGGGGCTGGTCGGAGTAGCTCACCCGACCGTCGGGTCCGACGATGCGGTAGACACCCTGGGCCATGGCCCAGGGTGCGGCCAGTGTTCCCAGTAACAAGGCCGCTGCCACGATGCCAGCGGGTTTTGGGGCCCGAATCGCGATGTGCTTCATGTCATCTCCTGTCAACCATTTCAAAGGGCGCTTCATGCCATGCCCTGGTGACGCAACAAGGCGTCGATGCCCGGCTCACGGCCGCGAAAAGCCTTGAACGACTCCATGGCGGGACGGCTGCCGCCCGCTTCCAGAATGGCCTCACGGTACCGGCGACCGGTGGCGACGTCCAGCGTGCTGTGACCGCCGGCTTTCGCGGCTTCCTCGAAGGCCGCGTAAGCGTCTGCCGACAGCACCTCGGCCCACTTGTAGCTGTAATAACCGGCGGAGTAGCCGCCCGCAAAGATGTGGCTGAAAGTGTGGGGCGTGCGGCTGTAGGCCGGTGGCTGCAGCACCGCGACTTCGTCGCGCACCTGCTGCTGCAGCGCGAGGATGGCCTCGCCGCTGTCGGCGGGCGGGGTCTGGCTGTGCAGCAGCATGTCGAACAAAGAGAACTCCACCTGGCGAAGCGTCTGCAGGCCGCTCTGGTAGTTCTTGGCGGCGAGCATCTTGTCGAACAGCACACGGGGCAGCGGCTCGCCGGTGTCCACATGGGCGGTCATGTGCTTGAGCACGTCCCATTCCCAGCAGAAGTTTTCCATGAACTGGCTGGGCAGTTCGACAGCGTCCCATTCCACACCACTGATGCCCGATACGTCACGCTCGTTCACCTGCGTCAGCAGGTGGTGCAGGCCGTGACCAAATTCGTGGAAGAGGGTGATCACGTCGTCGTGCGTGAGCAGCGGTGGCTTGCCGTTCACGCCTTCGGCGAAGTTGCAGACCAGGTGCGCCACCGGGGTTTGCAGTGCGCCGGTGTCCGGTCGCAGCCAGCGGGCGCGCACGTCGTCCATCCAGGCGCCGCCGCGCTTTCCGGTGCGCGCGGCCGGATCCAGGTAGAACTGGCCCACCAACTGCGTTCCCGCGGAGGTGTTGCGCTCGATGCGGTAGAACTCGACGCCAGGGTTCCACACCGGCGCCGTGTCGCGGCGGATCGCCACCTCGAACAGGGTTTCAACGATCTGGAACAGGCCAGCCAGCACCTTGGGCGCGGTGAAGTAGGGTTTGACTTCCTGCTCGCTGAAGGCGTAACGCGCTTCCTTGAGCTTTTCGCCGATGTAGGGCCAGTCCCAGGCTTGTGGATCGTTCAGCCCCAATTCGGTGCTGGCGAAAACGCGCAGATCGGCCAGGTCTTGCTCGGCGTAGGGGCGGGCTTTGTGGCCCAGATCGCGGAGGAAGCTGACCACCTGTTCGGGCGATTGGGCCATCTTGGGCACCAGCGACACATCCGCATAGTGACGATGGCCCAGGAGCAGAGCCTCTTCGTGACGCAGCGCCAACAGCTCGGCCATGATGGCCGCGTTGTCGAAGCGCTGGGCATCGTCGGGCGCCTGGTCGCTGGCGCGTGTGACATACGCCCGGTAGAGTTTTTCACGCAATCCGCTGCTGTGGGCAAACTGCATCACCGGCAGATAGCAGGGCATTTTGAGGGTCAGCTTGTGACCCGCCTGACCATCGGCCAGCGCCGCGGCCGAGGTGGCCTGCAGCACATCGGGAGGAACACCCGCCATCTCTTCGGCGGGGACCACGAGGCTGAAGGCATCGGTGGCGTCCAGCGCGTTTTCACTGAACTTCTGCCCCAGTTCGGCCTGGCGCTCCTGCAGCCAGGCAAAGCGCTCCCGGGCCTCGCCCTGGAGCTCAGCGCCACCGAGCACGAAGCTGCGCATGGCGTTGCGGTGGGCCTGGGCCTGCTCGGCGTTCAGGCGGGTCAGGTCCATCGACCGGTATTTGTTGAACAGCCGCTCGTCCGAGCCCAGGCGGGTCCAGAACTCCGTGACACGCGGCAGCGCCTCGTTGTAGGCCGCACGCAACGCGGGCGTGTCGGCCACGCTGTTGAGGTGCCCGACCGATCCCCAGGCCCGCGAGAGTCGTTCCGTTGCAACGTCCAACACCCGAGAGATCGCCGTCCAGTCGCTGGGGAAGTCGTCGGCCGTGACGGTTTCAAGCGCGGCGTTGGCTTCCTTCAGCAGTGCATCGACCGCGGGTGCCACGTGATCGGGCGCAATGGCATCAAAAAGCGGCAGACCCGAGAAGTCCAGCAAAGGGTTGTCAACGGAAATGTTCATGCGGTCTCAGTAGGGGCTCAGGGGAACAACTTCAAGACTCGACGGCGGGGCTTTCACCCATGTCGCGTCAGCGAGCGCTTTTCTTGATGCTCTTTTTCAGAACCTTGGCGCGCTTGACCTGTCCGCCGGGGGTCAGGCGCTGGTTGCCCAGCACTCGCACCACCTTCACTTCAGGGCGCTGGCCGCCACGGCTGCTGAACTTCAGCACCTTCACGTCGCGCGGGCCGGGCATGCGGTCTTCGTCCACCGCTTTCTCCTTCTCGGGCACCGGGCGCCAGAGCACCAGCAGCTTGCCAATGTGCTGGATGGGCGCGGCGTCGAGTTCGTCGGCGAGTGTTTGCAGCATGGCCTCGCGAGCAGCGCGGTCGTCGCTGAAGACGCGGACCTTGATCAGGCCGTGGGCCTTGAGTGCACCGTCGATTTCCTTCTTGACCGAGGGGCTCAAGCCATCGCCGCCAACGAGGACGACGGGATCAAGGTGGTGGGCATCGGCGCGGTGGACTTTGCGCTGGGCGGGAGTGAGTGTGATCTGGGGCATGGGACAATTATCGTTTACACAGAAGCCGGGCGTCCCTCATGGGCATGAAAGTCAAAACGAAGAGCAAGAAGGTCAACAAGGCGTGGTTGAACGACCACGTCAACGACCCTTACGTCAAGCTCGCCAGTCGCGAGGGCTACCGCGCACGAGCCGCCTACAAGCTCAAGGAGATCGACGAAACCCTGGGTTTGATCCGTCCCGGTGATTGTGTGGTCGACCTGGGCTCGACGCCAGGCGCCTGGAGCCAGTACACCCGCCGCAGGCTGAGCCCGCAGGGCGCAGCGGTCGGAGCGCTGCACGGGCACATCCTGGCGCTGGACCTGCTCCCAATGGAGCCGGTGGAGGGTGTGCACTTCATCCAGGGCGACTTTCGCGAGCCGGCTGTGCTGGCCGAGCTGGAGCAGGCCCTGATCGACCGTGGCATCCAGGCGGTGGACGTCGTGGTGTCCGACATGGCCCCCAATCTGTCCGGCATCGGATCCGCCGACGCGGCCCGCATCATCGACTTGGTGGAGCTGGCGGTCGATTTTTCGGTCAAACACCTCAAGCCGAGCGGTTCGCTGGTGGTCAAGCTGTTCCATGGGGGGGCTTACGACCCGATGGTGGCGCTGTTTCGCCAGACCTTCAAGGTGGTCAAACCGTTCAAGCCCAAGGCTTCGCGCGACAAGTCTTCTGAAACCTTTCTGGTGGGCATGGGTCTTAAAAATTGAGGTCGCTCAACGATTGCCGGGGAAACACCGACCATTTCATTGACATTGCCACGTCAAAGATCAATTCAAGGTCATCTTGAAAGACCTAAAATGGTCTCAACATGCCTTATTCCGACAATGTTCTAGCCAGGAGCCGCACTTGAACAACCAGTGGTTCTCGAAAATCGCCGTGTGGATGGTCATCGCCATGGTGCTTTTCACTGTTTTCAAGCAGTTTGATGGTCGCACCTCTGCGGGTGCCGGCACTGTGGGGTATTCCGAATTCCTCGACTTGGTCAAATCTGGCGGGCTCAAATCCGCCACCATCCAAGAAGGGCAAGGCGGTACCGAAATCGTGGCCGTCACCCAAGACGACCGCCGGGTGCGCACCACCGCCACCTACCTCGACCGCGGGTTGGTGGGTGACTTGATCAACAACAACGTGAAGTTCGATGTGCGCCCCCGTGAAGAGGGCTCGCTGCTGATGACTCTGCTCGTGAGTTGGGGCCCGATGCTGCTGTTGATCGGGGTGTGGATCTATTTCATGCGCCAGATGCAGGGCGGCGGCAAGGGCGGGGCGTTCAGCTTCGGCAAGAGCAAGGCCCGCATGCTCGACGAAAACAACAACACCGTGACTTTCGCCGACGTGGCCGGTTGCGACGAGGCCAAGGAAGAAGTGAAGGAGGTCGTGGACTTCCTGAAAGATCCAGCCAAGTTCCAGAAGCTGGGCGGGCGGATTCCGCGCGGCCTGCTGCTGGTTGGCCCTCCCGGCACAGGCAAGACCTTGCTGGCCAAGGGCATCGCGGGCGAAGCCAAGGTGCCGTTTTTCAGCATTTCGGGCTCTGACTTCGTGGAAATGTTCGTGGGTGTGGGTGCGGCCCGTGTGCGCGACATGTTCGAGAACGCCAAGAAGAACGCTCCCTGCATCATCTTCATTGATGAAATTGATGCGGTTGGTCGCCAGCGCGGTGCTGGCCTGGGCGGCGGCAACGACGAGCGCGAACAGACATTGAACCAGATGCTGGTCGAGATGGACGGTTTCGAGACCAACCTGGGGGTGATCGTGGTGGCCGCCACCAACCGCCCGGACATCCTGGACGCCGCCTTGCTGCGCCCGGGCCGTTTCGACCGCCAAGTCTATGTGACGCTGCCCGACATCCGCGGCCGCGAGCAGATCTTGAACGTGCACATGCGCAAGGTGCCCCTGGGCACCGACGTGAACCCGAGCGTGATCGCGCGGGGCACGCCCGGCATGAGTGGTGCCGATCTGGCCAACCTTTGCAATGAAGCAGCCTTGATGGCCGCGCGCCGCAACGCACGCGTGGTCGAAATGCAGGACTTCGAGAAGGCCAAGGACAAGATCTTCATGGGCCCCGAACGCAAGAGCATGGTGATGCCCGAGGAAGAGCGAAAGAACACCGCTTACCACGAAGCTGGTCATGCGCTCATTGGCAAACTGATGCCCAAATGCGATCCCGTGCACAAGGTCACCATCATCCCGCGCGGTCGCGCGCTGGGTGTGACCATGAGCCTGCCCGCTCAGGATCGCTACAGCTACGACAAAGACTACATGCTGAACCAGATCAGCATGCTCTTTGGTGGCCGTATTGCCGAAGAAGTGTTCATGAACCAGATGACCACCGGCGCTTCGAACGATTTCGAGCGCGCCACCTCCATCGCCCGTGACATGGTGATGCGCTACGGCATGACCGATGCGCTGGGCCCGATGGTGTACGCCGAGAATGAGGGTGAGGTGTTTCTGGGTCGTTCGGTGACCAAGACCACCAACATGAGCGAGCAGACCATGCAGAAGGTGGACGCCGAGGTACGGCGCATCATCGATCAGCAATACAAGCTGGCACGTGATCTGATCGAAGAGCACAGTGACAAGATGCACGCCATGGCCAAGGCCCTGCTTGAATGGGAGACCATCGACGCTGAGCAGATCGACGACATCATGGCCGGCAAGCCCCCGCGTCCGCCGAAGGACTGGACGCCACGCAATCCGTCTGTGGGGGGAGGAGGCAGTGGCGGTACACCAGCCGTGACGCCTGATCCAGCGCCGAACGCGGCCTGATTCAGGTCTTATTCACAGTATTCACGGGGCCTCACGGCCCCGTTTTCGTTGGAGCCTTGGACACCCATGCGCTGGATCACGACTCGTTTCGACATCGACTTGAATTCGCCCAAGGTTATGGGCATTGTCAACGTCACGCCTGACTCATTTTCTGATGGCGGACAACATGCTGTTGCCTCAGCCGCTTTGCTTCATTGTGAGCAGCTGATCAACGAGGGCGCACACATTTTGGACATCGGCGGCGAGTCGACCCGCCCCGGCAGCCCTGCCTTGTCGCTGGATGAGGAGCTGACCAGGGTGCTGCCAGTGGTGCGCGAAGCGGTCAAGCTGGGTGTGCCCGTGTCGGTCGATACCTACAAGCCGGAGGTGATGCGCGCCGTTCTGGACCTGGGCGTTGACATCGTCAACGACATCTGGGCTTTGAGGCAGGGTGACGCATTGGGCGTCGTGGCTTCTCACCCACGCTGCGGTGTGTGTCTCATGCACATGCATCGAGATCCTCAGACCATGCAGGTGGCGCCGATGGAAGGCGATGTGCTGTCACAGGTCGCCGAGTTTTTGATGGGATGTGCCCAGGCATTGGGCAATATTGGCGTTGCGCGCGACCGGATCGCCCTGGACCCGGGCATTGGCTTTGGCAAGACGGTGGAGCAGAACTTCTCGCTGCTCGGACGCCAGAACGAGTTGCTTGCGCTGGGGTATCCGATACTGGCGGGCTGGTCGCGTAAGTCTTCGCTCGGCGCCGTCACTGGGAGACCGGTTCCGGCCGAGCGCGTGTCGGCCAGCATCGCCGCAGCCCTGCTGGCCGTGGAGCGGGGTGCCAGCGTTGTTCGGGTGCACGACGTGCATCAGACGGTGGATGCATTGAAGGTGTGGTTAGCTATGCAAGCCTCAGAGAAACACGCAGCCTGAGAAACGTTTTAACGCGCAAAGTTACATGTTGTGTCAACTAAGGTGTTCAGTGAATATTCACGTAGCTGTTTCCACTAGTACACAAGTTACAATGCGCCGCAATAAAACAGATTTTCAGGAGGAAGCGGCCGCATCTCAGCGATCGCTCTGGTCGTCATTGCCGACACCCGTTCGGCATGCATTGAACCAGGGCTTTGTGCGTTCGCCGCGTCATGGTTCTCATGCTGGAATGCCCCGATCTTTCGGTTCCCAAAGAAGTGATGCAGCACGTGGTTCACGTCGAGTCATCACGGAATCCCTTCGCTATTGGCGTTGTGGGCGGGTATCTTGCGCGCCAGCCCAAAAGCCTTGACGAAGCGCTGGCTGCGGTTCGCCAGCTGAAGGAAGAGGGCTACAACTTCTCGGTCGGCATCGCTCAGGTCAATCGCTATAACCTGGCGAAATACGGCTTGAATACCTACGCCGATGCATTCGACGTCTGCTCCAACCTCAGAGCGGGCTCCAGAATTCTTCGCGAGTGTTACGACCGAGCCCAAGATTGGGGCAAAGCCTTCAGCTGCTACTACTCCGGAAACTTTGCCACCGGGTTTGAGCATGGCTACGTTCAAAAAATCTTTGCGTCCATGCGCAAGGTTCAGTACGGCCTTGTGTCCCAAGGGGAGCCGGTCAGGATCATTCCCTACAACAACAGTCCGCGAAAACTGGCTCGTGAAGACAACGTGCCCCTGAGCGGTGTTGGGACTGCCTCCGGTGCATCAATTGCGCGAGTTGCTGCAACCACGGGGCAGACCACCACCTACCCTGAGCCGCATGCGATCCGCAAATACCAGCCCTCGACGCCGCTGTCCATGACCGCCGCCGCGCTGGCCAACGCTCAGGTGCCTTCAGGGCCATCGTCAAGACAGAGCGCGGGCGTCGAAACAGCCGAAAACCGCCCTGCCATACCCGTTCCTGGGCCGGGTGCTGTCATGCCGGACTCAAACAAGTCCCGATCCGATGGATTGAACGGCATCCCGACGCAAGTGGTGGGCGTCAACGGCGACCCATATCAAACACGCTTGCTGCCACCTGCCAGTACAGGCTTGCCCGCAGACAAGCTTCCATTGCCTGACTTGAACGCGCCCTTGTCCCCCGTTGCAGGTGGTGGGCGTAAGTCAGAGAAATTCAGTGCATCCAGCGCCGTGGCCGCTCGAAAAGGCGGCAGCTTGTTGCACTCCATCGAGTCTTCAGGGAAACCTGGAAACACTGCTGAAGGCGCGTCCGACGGCGATACACCCAGTCTGCGAGAAAGCGCAACGCCCTCGGACAGATCATTTGTGTTTTAGAAATGGAAAGAACCATGAATCCTATTTTTTTGAAATCTATTGCAAGCCACTTTCGGGTGCTCATTAATGTTTTTTTGATTGCATTGTTGTTTGCCTCTGAATCGGCGAATGCAGCCGGCTTTGTTGATGCATGCAATAATGTTACCGGGTTTTTTGAAAATTTTGAAACAATACTGAAAGTTGCTTCGATTTCAATCGTTACGATCGCGATCGTGTTTGCTGGATATCAAATCGCATTTGCTCACAAACGGTTGTCCGATGTGGCTCCGATTTTGATTGGAGGTTTGTTGATTGGTGGGGCTGCCACTATTTCTGGATGGTTTGTTGCGGATTGGCAGGCTAACACTGGTGCAAACAACACGTGCGCGGTTAATACTCAGTGATGATTTTAAATGGTTTTTGCCAATTTAATTAAGGTGTAAAATTGCGATGAGGAAAGATGTCCTCTTTCGAGGGTGCACTCGGCCACCCATGATTCTTGGTGTGCCATACATACCTTTTTTGGTTGGTGCTGGTGGGCCATTGTTGCTTGCAATGTATATCTCTTTGTATCTGTTGCTTTTGATCCCATTTATCATTTTTGTCATGAGGATGGCTGCCAAGAGAGATGAGATGATCTTTCGTTTGATCGGGCTTCATTTGGTTTTTAGATTTTTACCTCGAAATTCAACCAATTACGGTGGTGCTTGGGTCTTTGGTCCTGGTAAAAACTTATATAGACGGCGCAAGATGATTGATTATATTGAATAGATCTATTTGTATGGTCTGGCTGAATTTCGCTTACTGATCAATATTCAATGTCACTTGTCTCTCCTGAAGCTGATTACAGCAACTTCGTCCCCTTCAGTACTCATGTGGACACCCATGTGGTGAAGTCGCGGGAAGGGGATTACATGATTACCTGGCTCTTGAGCGGTTTTCCGTTCGTGGGTCGGGAGGATTGGGAGTTGGAGCACCGGCACAAGACGTTCAACAGTCTGCTGCAAAGCTTGCGCGCGCCAGATTTTGAGAACGTCGCATTCTGGGCACATGACGTGCGGCGACGCCGGCCTATCAAGACCAGTGCTCATTTTCCTCATCGCTTCAGTCAGGAGCTGCACGACAGCTACATGGAGCGCTTGTCCAGCAAGCGTCTTATGCAGAATGAGTTGTACCTGACGATGATCTATCGGCCGGTGGTCAGCGGAAAACGATTTGCAGCCATCTCCAGGGACATTGAAGTTCTGCGTCGCGAGGAAAAAGCCTATCTTGAGAAAATCTATGAACTGGTTGGCAACGTAGAGGCGTTACTCCAGGACTATTCGCCGTACCGCTTGGGTCTCTATGAAAGTATCAACAAGCAGGTGTTCTCGGAAAACTTGGAGTTTTTTGGATACCTTTTGAATCATGTCGATGAGCCGGTGCCGGTGTTGCCAGCGCCGATCTACAATTACTTGCCCACGAGCAAGCACATGTTCTCGACGGGTAGTGGTGATTTTGCAATCCGTACGGCCAACGGAGACAATTATTACGGTGCGATTCTCAATATCAAAGAATATGCAGATAGTTCTTGGCCGGGAATTTTGAATGGTCTAAAGTACTTGGAATTCGAGTACATCGTTACGCACTCGTTCACGCCCATGAGTCGATACGACTCAATGAAGGCTCTGGAGCGCACCAAAGGTGCGATGTTGTCGTCAGAAGACAAGGCGGTCAGCCAAATCGTGGAGCTGGATTTTGCGATGGACCAGTTGGCTTCCGGGAATTTTGTTCTGGGACAATACCATTTCAATATGGCGATTTTTGCGTCAGATCAAGAAGAACTCTACAACAATATTTCTCAGGCTCGAGCTCAGCTATCGGGCGCCAGCTTCGTGACCGTGAAGGAAGATGTGGCAATTCCCGCAGCGTTTTACGCTCAGCTGCCTTGCAACTGGCGTTTTCGCCCTCGCATTGCCAATTTGAGCTCACTTAACTTTCTTGGCTTGTGCCCGTTGCATAATTTCGCAACCGGTAAACCTAACTTTAATCCGTGGGGCTCTTCTGTCAGTATTTTGCAGACGCTGAACAATCAGGCCTATCATTTCAATTTTCATGCTACCAAGCCAAACGAGTATTCGCTTGGTGAAAAGGCGATCGCCAACACGATGGTCATCGGCAAGTCCGGCACTGGTAAGACCGCGTTGATCAATTTTCTGCTCGCGCAAGTACAGAAGATTCAGCCTGAGCCCACCATCTTTTTCTTCGACAAAGACCGTGGCGCCGAGATTTTCATCCGTGCCTGCGGAGGCCGTTATTTCACGCTGGAGAAGGGGCGCCCAACTGGGTTCAATCCGCTGCAGTGCGACAACACGCCAGAAAACGAACAGTTCCTGGTAGAGCTGATTCAGGCGCTGTGTGGCAAAGACAAGTATTCCCCATCTGAACAGGAGGACCTGATTCGCGCCGTGCGGGCCATTCTCGACACGCCCATGCATTTGCGAACCATGACCAACCTGCAGAAGAGCTTGCCCAACACGGGCGAAAACAGCCTCTTCGAATGCATTTCGGTCTGGTGCAAGGGCGGCCCGGCAGCATGGGTGTTCGACAACCCCAAGGACAACATCGACTTTTCAGGCTCCAACATCATCGGTTTCGACTACACCGAGGTGATCGAAGATGGCAAGACCCGCGAACCCATCATCCAATACCTGTTGCATCGCATGGAGAGCCTGATCGATGGACGTCCATTTATCTATGTGATGGACGAGTTCTGGAAAGTGCTGGAGGGCAAGGGCGGTCTTAAGGACTTTGCGAAGAACAAACAGAAGACCATCCGAAAGCAAAACGGCCTGGGCATTTTTGCGACACAAAGCCCGCAAGACGCGCTCAATAGCGACATTTCGGCATCGTTGATTGAACAAACTGCCACGTTGATCTTGCTGCCCAACCCCAACGCCGATTCCAAAGATTACCTGGAAGGTCTCAAGCTGACGCAGGCCGAATTTGAACTGGTGGTCGGGCTGGATGAGCGCAGCCGCTGTTTTCTGGTCAAGCAAGGACACAACGCGGTGTTGTGCCAACTCAACCTCAACGGCATGGACGACGAACTCGCTGTGTTGTCTGGCTCCAGCGACAACGTGGAGATCCTGACCGAATTGCTGCGCGAGCACCCGACACCACAGCAACCAGACACTTGGTTGACCGAGTTTCACGCGCGGCGCAAAGGGTTGCGCACGCAGCGCAAGACGGCCATGGCCAACAGCCACGAATACCTCCGCCATGCGCCCACGGAGGTGATCGAAGGCCAAATCTGAGTGGTTTTGGTGCAGAGCCTCATTGGGGCAGTGATTTATTTTTCGAGGGAGTAATGATGAAAACAAAAACATGGTCCTGGCTCTTGAGCGTGGTGCTCTTGAGTTCGGTCCCTGCCAGTGCGATGGCGGCTCAGGGGCAGTCGAAATGCGGAGGTCTTGCCCCTTCTGGAACCAGTACAGGCGGCGCCGCCTTCGACGACGATCTTCCTGCCGATCAAGACGTTTTTTCTTTCTGCGCGTTCGGTTACACGCCCCACTGCTGGGTGGGCGTCAACCCGATCGCCGGCACCTGGAAAATCGCCAACAACTACTGCTTCAATCCCAAGTGGACCAGCAAGTACGAGCAGATTTGCCCAAAAGGTCTCAAGCCTGGCACCTGGAAAAGCCCGGGAAAGGACCCCTTTCAGTACAAAGGAAAGCAGGGCGCACCCGACGGGCTGGAGGAGTGCCAACACCTGATGGAAGGCTTCTGAGTCGGAGGGGTTTCCATGGGTGTTCAGGCCTGCCAGCGTGAGACCACTCATTCGATACATTCATAAGGAAGGTCTGCAAAACCGCGGCGCCGTGGGCCGATGTGAGACAGTGACGTCATGAAGCAAATGAGCCTGGGCGAGAGCGGATTCGAGCGCAAGACCAAGAGAACGCGCAAGCGCGAGTTCCTCGACGAGATGAACCTGGTAGTGCCGTGGACCGAGCTGGTGTCGCTGATTGCACAGCATGCACCAACGCCTGGCGCCAAGGGTGGTCGTCCGCCGTTTGCCGTGCGAACCATGCTTCGCATTCACTTCCTGCAGCAGTGGTTCAACCTGTCCGACCCGGCGATGGAGGAGGCGCTGTACGACACGCCCATGTTTCGAGAGTTTGCGGGGCTGGACCAGGGTGAGGAGAACTTGCCTGACGAGAGCACCATCCTGCGCTTTCGCCATCTGCTCGAACAACACAACTTGAGCCTGCAATTGCTTGCCACGGTCAACGCCACCCTGGCCGACAAAGGCCTGCTGCTCAAGAGCGGTACGGTCGTCGACGCCACGCTCATTGCCGCCCCCAGCTCGACCAAGAACAACAGCGGCGAACGCGACCCCGAGATGCATCAGACCAAGAAGGGCAACCAGTGGCACTTCGGGATGAAAGCGCATATTGGGGTCGATGCCGAATCGGGCCTGGTGCACACCGTCAAGGCCACAGCGGCCAACGCGCACGACATCACCCAGGCCAGCGAACTGCTGCACGGCGACGAAACCGATGTCTTTGCCGACTCTGGCTACCGGGGCGTTCACAAGCGCGATGAGGTGATCAAGGACCATCCCGAGGTCCACTGGTACGTGGCCATGATGCCCAGCCATCGCAAGGCGCTGGACAAGGAAACGCCCATGGGCTCGATCATGGAAGCGCTGGAGAAAACCAAGGCGCGCATCCGAGCCAAGGTCGAACACCCGTTCCGGGTGATCAAGCGCCAGTTCGGATATGTGAAGGTGCGCTACCGGGGATTGGCCAAGAACACGGCGCAGCTGCACACCCTGTTTGCGTTGTCCAACATCTGGATGGTGCGCCGAACGCTTTTGAAGGAGACCCGAGGATGAGTGCGTCCGAATGCGGCCAACGGCCACGAATCAGGGCGAAATCGGCCAACAAAGCGCCCTCGTGAGCCTGAAATCGCCATCATTTGAAATTGCATGCATCACCTCGCGCCGTAGCGGGTGTTGTGCAGACCTTCCATAAGAAATCAAGGAGGAATTATGTGCTTCGCTAGAAATACACGCCAGACACTGGCATTGATCATTGGGACCGTCTTGCTGGGTGCTGCGCCATTGGCGTCCGCTGGCATGTTTGATTCAATCAAACCACCCAAGCCAGGTGAGATGCCGGAGGCTCCAAAACCACCGGAGTTACCGGAATTGCCGGAGCTACCCAGTTTCGAGGGAAAGATGCCTCGGCCAGGCCAATCTGCTGGCCTTCAAGTGTCTTGTTTACAGCAAGGAAAAATGGACATGACCCGTCCGTCGCTCCCCTTGTTGTCTTGCTGGGAAAGCCCGGTGGCCAGTGGCGAGACGCTGGAAGAGATTCAAAAGGCATGCACCGTGCAAATGACGCCGATGACCGACGTTCAATCCACGCTCGTACCCAAATGCCCTTCCAAAGCCCTTGGTACCTGCATTAATGCCAAAAACGGAAAGAGCAGCAAGAGCGATCACTATCACTACACGCCGCAAACCCCTCTCGAATGGATCAAGGCCAAGAAGAACTGCGAGAAGGCGGGTGGTGAATGGTATGGGTTGGGTAATCCGACATCGTGGTTCTGAGAAAAGAGCCGCGCCTGCGAAGACTTACAAAATGTGCACATTTAGCTGTCAGATGTGACAGGGGGTAAGTCGATGGACCACAAATGGTGGCTATGCTCACCCGGTTCCCAGGCGAGGCAAACACAGACGACGCACAGATTGCGTGCACTGGGTTTGGCCGATTGATCAACGTTTCGCTCCGCGCGAACACCAAGGCAGGAAAAAGACCATGACACACATCCCCAAAGACCCCCTGATTTTGTTGAGCCGCCGGCGACTGCTCGGGCGTTTGGCGCTGGGCGGTTCGGCCGCTTTGGCGTTGGCGGCTTGTGGGGGCGGGGGCGGTGGTGACGATTCGGAGGGCATTGATCTTCGGGCTGCTTATGACAGGGTTGTTGAAGGCATGACCAGAGCACAAGTCGTCCGCGCGGTCGGAAGAGACCCCAATTCGGTCAGCTCCGATGAGACGTTGTATTGGAGTGAAAATGGTCAGCAGCTCGAAGTTGATATTTTTGAGCCGACCGGACTTACGTATTATGTGCGTTGGGACAGTCTGGTGGTCCCATACGGAAATTTAAGAAAAGACTTCTTCTGAAACTTGCCTTAGCTCACTTTTGGGGAATATGGTGATTAAGTATTTGATGGCACTTTTTGTATTCTTAGCTCCGAGTTTTGTGATGGCGCAATGGGCTGTATACGACCAAAAAGTATACGAAGAACTGACGAAAATTAATAACATCACTTCACTTGGACGTAACGATAATCTCGGTGGTGATTTTCGAGGGGCCATCTCCAGCTCATCCTCGGGCCAAGATGTCACCTTGGGTACGGGTTCCAATCAGGCAGTCTTGAAAGGGCTGGACACCAAGTTTGAAACCATTACGGTGGACAACCCGGAAAAGTACATTGGTACTGAGCAAGATTGTGGTTCTAATTCCGCACAATTCCTCAAGCATTACAACGCCTGTGCCGGGCTGAGAAACCTGCGCCTACAAACCCTCAAGCAAAGCCAAGACATGCTTAAGGTATTGAATAAAAGGCGTGAACAAATCGTGAACTTGGTGACTGCGTCCCGTGGTGTCAGTGACAAATCAGGCCAAATGCAGCGCTATCACTTTGAACTGCAAGCCCAACAATCGTTGTTGCAAACCGACGCGATGCAGTTGCAGGTGTTGATGGATGGTTACAAGCAGCGGGAAAAGACCTACGAAATGCAAATGGTCGAGGCCAAGCGCGAGCGCGACACGGGTCGGTTCGATGCTGGCAAAGGCGCGTTGCGCAAGCCTGCTGTGCCGTTTTTGGTGAACTGATGCTGACTGCACGTATGTCAGCCGCCGTGCATTTGTTTGTTTCTGGGGAATTATAATGCCTGCTTGTTCCGCTGCGGGAGTGTTGGCTGTAGGGGCCACGTTTGGGCTGAGCGGTATCATCGGCGCAGGCGCCGATTTGTTGACGGTGCTCAACGATGCATTTTTCTATTGCTCGGTGCGTGAATACATCATGGACGACATCATCCAGGGGCCCTACAGGGAACTGGTCGCACAAAAGCTCGCCATGGCATTGGGGGTGATGTCCACCGTGATCATGACCATCTGGGTCTCCTATCAAGGGTTTCAGATCATCACGGGTGCCAACCGAAACCCCATCGTGCCGTTGTTCATTCAGACCGGCAAGATGGTCTTGATCTTGTCGCTGGTGGGGCTTGTGGCAGCCAATTCACCCGTGATTGTGGACTGGGTGGGTAATTTCAAAAACTTGATCTCACAAGCCGTGGCCAACGGTGCAGACATCACAATCCTCGTTGACCTGAATCTGGGCATCACCTCGCTGCTCAACTCCATCACAGAATCCATGAAGGCGGTGGACAACGGCAAGGACCCGAACACCATCACCACCACCGTGGGCTTGATCGGGCAGAGCGGTCCGGCGATGCTGGTGGCGGTGTTGTTGATGTTGAGCGAGCTGTCCGTCACGTTGGCCATCATGCTGGCGCCGCTGTTCATCTTCTTTTTGCTCTTTCAGCAAACCACAGCCCTGTTTTGGTCTTGGGCCAAGTTCGTTCTAGGTGCGCTGTTTTCGATGGCCACCTTGACATTGATTGGCGCCTTGGTGTTGAAGGCAACTGCCATTTATGGCGGTTCGGTGGTTGTGGCGTATTACGGCGGCTTGCTGTCTGGCACCAGCTTGTTTGATATTTCAGGCAGCTCGTTGCGATTGGCGGCGTTGGGAGCCTTGATGTCGGCCATCATCATGGCCATCCCCCACACCATCATGCAGTTTTTCGGTGCAGGCGCAGGCTTTGCCGCCGGGGCGTTCGGGTTTGCAGGCGCTGGTGCTGTGGCGGGCAGTTTGGGCGCGGCCAAGGGGCTGGGCACTGGAGCGGGATTTGCTGCGTTGGGCCAGAACCAGCCGCAAAACAACGGAGCCACCGTTCAAGCCGGTTCTGGCAGCCAGCCCGGCAATGCGCCGGGCCAGATCGGTGGTTCCCAGTCGCTGACCCAGTCGGGATACAGCGGTTCAAGCAACGGTGGGGTTTACAGCGCGCAATCAGCGATTGGGCGGTTCAACTCGGAGGCTTCGCAAATGGGCTCCGAGAGCGATGCTTCCATGGGGCCTCGGAATGTGGCTGGATCCAGAGGGTTGGCCAATGACAGTGGGTTCACGGGCTTTCAGTCCGTTCGCCAGAACCAGAACGCGATGCAGCAGTCAGGCGAGTTGCGTCGCGACGGGTCGATGGGCAACCCGCCGACTGGAAACCACGAGGTCGTGGCCCGCGACGCGCAAGACATGACTTTGGATGAAAAGCGGGGTGTTTACACAACGCCCAGCACCGACGCTGTGCTGGCAGGCAGTGCAGGTCGCGGTGGTGATCTTCGAGTATCTGGATCGGACACAAGCGTCCATGCTGCAGACAAGGTGCTTGTAGCCAAAAACGAAGCGCAGCCCGCGCGTCCGACAGTTCCCTATGGCAACAACGGCAACACAAGAGCCACTTGATGTTGAACAACTGAGCTTTTTAATTCGCGAATACAACATGACCAAGACGAAAACAAAGAAGACATGGGATCAACTGTCGCGCGCGGTGGCAAGCGTGTTCGCGCTGGGCCTCCTCCAAGCCTGTGCCGTGCCCAAGGCCGTTGACATCGCCGACAACTGGAGGCCTATCAACACACTGAGCGCCACACCACAGGAAATCCCGCTCAAGGAAGAGGCTGAGTTGCTGCGGTTTCAGATGCTGCCGACCGACGCGACCTTGCGCAACATGCTGGAGCGCTGGGCCAAAGAGTACGGCGGTACGCTGGATTGGCAGTACCCGAGCGACCTGACGCTGGTGAGCGGTCTTGAGTCTGTCAAAGACAACAACCTTCAGCGTGCCCTCAACACGGTGCGCCGCAGCTATGCAGCGCAGAAGCTTCGTGTTCAGGTGTCGGCCAGCAAAGCGGTACTGGTCACACGCATGCCTTGAGGGGGCGGTTGAGATCAGGTTTTGCGGGTGTGGATCAACAAGGTTTTCAGGGCTGATATGGCATTGTTCAAACGGGAGCTGTCCGAGGCTTCTCAGGAGATTCTCAAGAAATCGATGGACTTTGAGTCGAACGTGATTTCCATGGTCAAGCGCAGCGAGCGCCGAGCCTGGACCGTGGCGATGGGGTCGATGGCATTGACGGTGTTGATGGCAGGTGGCATTGCCTACATGCTGCCGCTCAAAGAAAAGGTGCCCTACTTGGTGACGGTGGACCTGAAGCGCAGCACGAGCACGATTTCGCCGCTGCGGGACAACGTGGCCGCCACCGGCATCTACGCGAGCGAGGCGCTGAACCGCAGCCATGTGGCGCGTTTTGTGCAGGCCCGTGAGGGGTACGACTACGACACCATCAACGAGCACGATTGGGAGTATGTGGCGGCGATGTCGAACGATCAGGTTAAGGGCTTGTTTGTGAAGCAGTTCGACGGGACGAACAACAGCCCGGAAAAGCGCTGGGGCCGCAACATCGCGATCCGCGTCAAGGTCAACAGCATTGTGTTCAATGGCCTGGACGAAGAGCGCGGCGCGAGGCCTACCGGTGCCACGGTTCGGTTTGAAAAGTGGAAGTTCGACAAGACCACGGGCAAGAGCGACTACCTGAGCAGCCACGTCGGAACAATGACGTACGAGTACAAGACCAACCTGAAGATGAGCGACAACCTGCGCTTGCGCAATCCGTTGGGGTTCCAGGTGACGGCGTTCAGGGTGGATGACGAGTTCAACGCGCCGGTGTTCAAGTCGGCGAACCAGGATGCAGGTGTGCCGCTGCTGAATGAGGAGGAGGGCGTGACGCACCGTGGCTCGGACGTGGCGGGGGCGGCGCAAGCGCCAGCTGCCGCAGTTCAGCAGCCGAATTTGCCCGGTGCGCCAGCGACACCAACACAAGGGCAGTGATGTTTTCAGAATCCAACGATTTTTCCGGAATGAACAGGGGCAGCCAAAAATGAGCAAAAAGAACTCTCGAACTTGGGCTTTGTGGGCTCTGCTGGCAGGGGCAGGCTTGGTCTGGCAAGGTGCTGCGCAAGCGCAAGAGGTGCGTGAGGTGCCTTACCGCCCGGATCAGGTGACCCGGGTGAACACCGCCTTGGGCATTGCCACCCAGATCGAGATCAGCCCGCAGGAACAGATCAAGGACTTCGGGACCGGTTTCAGTGATGGCTGGGAGTTGGTGCGCCGCGACAACATCTTCTACATCCGTCCGAAAAACGTGGACGTGGACACCAACATGTACATCCGCACCAACATGCGCTCGTACCTGCTGGATCTGAAGGTGTCGGCCTCCAAGTGGAAGACGTTGGAGGAGGCGAAGAGTGCCGGCGTGTTCTACAAGGTCCGCTTCGTCTATGGCAGCGAGGAGCCCGACAAGGCCAGCGCTTTGGCTGCGGCCAATGCCGTGTTGTCACCGACCGCGAGCGCGCTGAATTCGCAGGTCAACTACCACCTGAACTACGACTACTCGACAGTGAGCGATGTGTCGACCATCGTCCCGACACGGATGTACGACAACCAGCAGTTCACCTACATCCACCTGCCACCGATGGCGAACTTTCCGGCGGTGTTCGGGCGCAACGAGCGCCATGGTGAAGAGTTTCTGGTCAACACCAAGAGCGAGAAAAACGTGATGGTGGTGTTGGGCGTCTATCCGTACCTGGTGATGCGGCTGGGCAATGACGTGATCGGTTTGAGGAGGAACAAATGAGCTTGCAATTTCCCAACGCCAACGGTGGCGGCCAAGGCCCCGTGCTGTCCGACAACATGCCCAAGCTGTCTGCGGGTCTGACCCGCGGGGTCAACAAGACTGCTGTGGCTTACATCGTCCTGGTGTCGCTCGCGACCATCGGCATGACGCTGTGGGTGGCGAGCAATGCGTTTTCGGCCGATGACGACAAGAAGAAGCAGGTCACTTACGAAGAAGTGACTGTTCCCGAAAAGCCGTTGCTCAAGCTGCCGCCGCCTGAGCTAGATGCAGAGGTGGTGGCCAAGGCCAACGTGCCGCCGATGCCGCCCGCCATGCCAATGGGCGAAGGCGCCGCGCCGGTCAAGGACGATCTGATGCAGCGGCGCATGGCCAGCGAAAACAACCTGGTGGCTGCGTCTGAAAAAGGCAAGAAAAATCCGCTCTTTGAAGACGAGTTTTCGTCGGTGAAACGCGGGGCTGTGGAGGCCCTCGCCAACGCCGACTTCACGCTCACGCGCGGTACCTTCATTCGCTGTTCGCTGGAGACCAAGGTCGTGTCGACGCTGGCGGGCATGACCTCTTGTATCGTGACCGAGCCGATCTATTCCGTGAACGGGAGTCGTTTGCTGATCGACAAGGGTTCCAAGGTCACTGGTGAGTACAAGTACGCCGATGAAAATTACGACCGTGTGGGCATCATCTGGACCCGCGTGTTGACGACGACGGGGCTGGACGTCCGGATCGACAGCGCGGGAACCGATGCGCTGGGTGGCGCCGGCGTTCCAGGCGAATACAACGGCCATTGGGGCGAGCGGATCGGTTCGGCCCTGTTGGTGAGCTTGCTGGCGGACGGTATCGATGCTGGCGCGCAGAAGTTCGCCAATGAAAATGACATTCGCGGACGCCAGACCACGACCTATGCGGGCGGTGCCATCCAAGAGCGCGTTGATCCCTGGGAGTCTGCGACGGCCAGCACGGCCAAGAAGGCCGCCAACGACATGCTCGCCCGCTCGGCCAACCGCAAGGCGACGGTGACGGTGCTCAACGGCACGGTGGTCAACATTTTCGCGGCGCGCGACGTCGATTTTTCCAGCGTGATGCGTTGATCGCAGTGGCCTTCATGTCATGACGGTGCAGACCAACGACGAACCCATTGCGAACATATCAACGGAGTTTCTGGAGTACCAGTACCACGTGCTGGGGATCACGAACTTCCTGAGCGATCCCCGCGTCACGGAGATTTGCATCAACCGCCCGGGGGAGGTGTTCCTGGAAACAGTGGCAGGCTGGGAGCGCATCGATGTGCCTAGCCTGACCTTTGACCGGGCGCGGCAGTTTTGCACCACGGTGGTCAACGAAAGCAAGACCGGACAGCGCATCACGCAGGTCGATCCCGTGGTGTCGCTCACCTTTCCCACCGGGCAACGTGCCCAGTTCGTGTTGCCTCCCGCCGTGCCAGCCGACCACGTGTCGATCACGATCCGCTTGCCTTCGCGCTACACCAAGACGCTGAACCAGTACCAGGACGACGGCTTTTTCGCGCAGATTCTGGAAGAGGACGGCAGCATCAGCGCCATGGACGAGGAATTGCTGGCCTTGAAACGTGCACGGGACTTTCATGGCTTTTTCAGCAAAGCGGTGCACTACAAGAAGAACATTGTGGTGTCCGGCGCCACTGGCAGCGGCAAGACCACGTTCATGAAGTCGCTGGTGACGCACATCCCGGACGACGAGCGGCTGATCACCATCGAAGACGCGCGCGAGCTGTTCATTGAGCAGCCCAACCGGGTGCACCTGATCTATTCGCGCGGTGGGCAGGGCACGGCGAACGTCACCGCCAAAGGCTGCATGGAGGCCTGCCTGCGCATGAAGCCCGACCGCATCATCCTCGCGGAAATCCGGGGTGACGAGTCGTTCTATTACATCCGAAACTGCGCTTCGGGCCACCCGGGTTCCATCACCAGTTGCCACGCTGGCAGCACCAGCCAGACTTGGGACCAGATGGCGTTGATGGTCAAGGCCTCCCCCGAGGGCTCGGGGCTGGCGTTCGGCGAGATCAAGCGGCTGCTGATGCTGACCATCGACGTGGTGGTGCACATCAAAGCCCACGCAGGGCAGCGCTACATCACCGGCATCGACTTCGACCCCCAGCGCAAGCTGGCTCTGGACGCGTGACAACCATGATCAACACCTCTTTTCTTTTCAAGGCGCTGAGCGCCGCTTCGCTGTGTGTGGCATCCATGCTGGTCCACGCAGCAACCCCAATTCCGGGTTTGACGCCTGTGGACATACGCGGCCTGTGGTTCCCGAAGTCGGAAGCTGGCTCAGCCAAGTGTGCGAATTACCTGGGACGGCAACCGGTGGAACCCGATGTAGGCGCGCTGGTCATCAACGAGCGCCAGATGGTGCGATGGGTGCAGCCTGGTCAGAGCGCCACGATTTTCGTGACCGACGTTCAACCGCGCCGCCGCAACACTTGGCGCATCCAGGGCCTGCTTGATGCACCGCCCTACGAGGCACCGAAGGTTTTGGAGACCTATGTGTTTGAGGTGCGGCAAGACGACCTGCACTGGTCGAGCCGACGGGAAGGAGCTCGGCTGAGCGAAAGGGTGGAAACCTCCGTGTTTGCGCGATGCGGTTATTGAACGCGCGCCGACCTCTTCAAACCCTTCTTTTGGCAGCCATTGGTGCTGCATTTTCCTGAAAGGTGACCTGATGCGAACTCGCCGGATTTTTGTTGGCGTTTTGATGACCCTGGCATTGGCCTCGGCGTGTGCGACCAAGGTGGCGGAGCCTTGGCACAAGTTCGCTTTTGATGGCTGGAATGACAAGTGGTATCCGGCTCATGAATTGCTGGAGTACAGCTACGGAGATAAGTACCGGATGGTTCGGGCGAGTGTCATCACGCCCGATCAACCTATTCACGAGAGCAAGAGCCAATTGCCTCCTGGTACCAACATCAACGGACCGATGCCCGTCGGAGAGTTCTTGTTCGTCAAATGGCGCATCAAGGCGACGGATGAAGTGGTCGAGGATCGGGTGGATCTGCGTCAACGTCTACCCAAGGACATGAAAGACCATGGTCTGACATTTGTGATTGAAGGCAAGCAGCTCTATGTGTATGTGGTCACGCCCAAGGTCCTGAACAGCGACTTGCCACCCAACAAGAAGACCAGTTCGTCTAGGTACAGGGAAACATTTGAAATCTATCCCACCAACGAACTGTCCAGATAAACCGGAACAAGAGACCCGGACATGGGAACAACCATTGATCGCCATCTGTCGCGAGAAGAAGTCCAGCAGGTGCAAGTTCAGCGCGATGCCATGGGTCAGCTCCATGGCGCTCCAGCCGGGAGTTTGGTTTTTTTTGCGGCTTTTGATGGGACGAACAACGACAAAGACAATCTTGAGCTGTCGGGGAACCCTTATCCGACCAATGTGGCGAACATGTATCGGCAGGCCGAGGATGCAAAGCTGGTCAATCCCAGCCTTCAAACTGGCTACTACCGCGGCGTAGGCACTGGCGGCGAAATGGGCAGATTGCTGGAGGCTGGACCGTTCCCCACGGAACCCGTTCGAGTGGCCGCCAACTATGCTTATCTAGACTTCGCTGAAAAGGCGAGAGACTACCTCCGCGACAACCCCACCGCCACACACAAAGACATCAGCCTTTCCAGCGTCGGTTTCAGTCGAGGTACCGCCTCTCAGGTCTTGTTGGCTCAGATGCTCAACGACAAAGGCCTGGTGACCGAGGATGGCAAGGTGCTGGCACCGCCCGGTGGCATCGAGGTCAAGGGCATGGTGATGCTGGACCCGGTGCACAGCTACATCAAGGGCGACATGCGCTTGCCGCCCAATGTGAAGGGTGATGTGCTGGTGGTGCGTGCCGACGACGAGTTCCGCACGGAGTTCAAGGCAGCCGACTACAGTCACGACCCGCGCGTCAAGACCGTCAACCTGCATGGCAACCATTGCGGCATTGGTGGGGGATCCCACCAACGTGGTACGGCCGCAGCTGCGCTGGAGGGCTCGACGAAGTACCTTCAGAACAGCGGGGTGACGGTGGCGGACGTGCCTGCCGGTCAACGGTTTGACCCAAACGAGCCGATCCCTTTGCACTCCGAGGCGTACCAGACAGCGCGCAATGGCGACAAGCTGTACAGCGACCCTGTCGATGGTGACCCGGCACGTTCCCGGCCCCTGTTGCAATGGGCGGTGCAAGGCGAGCGTGGTTCGCGGGGAACGACACCGGTGCATGCCGATCCAGATCGCTTCGAGGCCTTCCCCGAGCACATGCGTGGCGTGCTGAAGGATGACCGCCTGACCGATGCGCAGAAGGACAACCACGTGCTGTTGCAGCACCGGTTCGACCAGCGGATGCTGAACACCGGCATGCCGGAGACCGAAAAGCAGGCGGTGCGGACGCGAATCGAGCGTCAGTTCCACGAGCTGGCTGCCGAGGGGCGCCTTCATCAGCCGGTTCAGCAGACCGAACAGGCCATGGACGGTGTGTTCGCCTCAGCAGCTCAGGCCACGAAGACGACTGCGCCGGTGCTCGGCGGATCGCTGGGCGCGTTTCAGGCGCAGGCCCGGCAAAGCCTGGGGGCGGGCTTGTCGAACCATGGGTTCACGGCGGAACAGATCGAGCAGGTGCAGGCCTATGCCGTGCGGACGGCGGCCGAGCACCGGATGGGGACAGAGGCCAGTTGGATGGGGCTGAGCGTGGATGGTGCGCGTGTGGCAATGAAAGATGTCGCAGGGGCGATGTGGGACTTCCCGGTTCGAGATGCATTCCGGGAATCTGCAGAAGAGCATTTGCACCGCGCCACGGGACATGAACGTCGCCGGGGTGATGCCACGGCGCTGGCCCAGGTTCAGCCGCAGGCGGTGCCCGCGCAGGAGATGGCGCGAGCCTGAGGCGGTTGGGCGCTGCCGTGACCACCACATGAAACACATGAAAAGGGATGACCGATGAAGAGCAAAAGACTGGGTGTGTTGTTGCTGACCGCCTCGCTGGCCGCGTGTGGGCAACTGCCCATCGATTTCTTTCAGCCGCAACGCGACGGCCTGGAGACCCTCTCTCAGCAGATCGGTCCCGATGCAGGCAGCTTGAATTTTGATTTTGAGTTCGACGACAAGGCCGATGCGACGGCGGGCGAGGTCGGTTCGGGCTACATCGTGGTGAGCCGAGGAGGCAAGGAGTTGCAGGCCCTGCCGCACGCCTTTGAGATGCCTCGAAGCCGGTTGGACCGGCAAGCCTGGCTGCACTTCAAGGATTTCAACGGCGACGGGCTGCTGGACTTCAAGGTCACGCGCCTGTTTGCCATGGACGGCAAACTGCCAGTGGACAGCCTGTACCAGTTCGATGCCAAGACAGGCACCTTTGCCCAGGTGGATGTCGTGTCCAATGCCGGCGAGATCGAGGCGACCGCACCAGGTTGTGTGTCGTTGAAGTTGGTCAATGCCGCCGGCCATGCCAAGCAGGAAGGCCACTGTTTTGTGCCCGCCGCTGCACGCTGGGTTCGGGCCAAGCCGGAGGTGGCGAAAAAAGGAGTCGCGGCGGTGCGTGTCGAAGCGGTCTGCGACCCGCAGACGCCGGAGTTGATCGGCTGTCGTCGCGCGCGCATCGAGCAAGACCGTGTCCTGCTGACGATGGTGCGTGAGTACCGCATGGGCAAGAAGCAGGCCCTGATCGGCCTGCAAGGCAAGGCCTATGCCGAGACCTACGCCAGAATGCAGGACTTGGACCACCAGAGCTGGCAGCGTTATCGGGACGCCCGCTGCGCCTCTCAGTCGCGCGAGCAGGCGGTGGCTGTCAAGGCATTGCCTGCCGCGATCGAGCTGTGTCGCCACGACTGGTCTCGCGATCAGTTGCGCCGCTACAAAGAGCAGGTGGCGCGTTTGGGTGAGGGGAAAGGCAAGCCATGAGGCAAGCCAAGCTGCTGTTGTTTCTGGCGTTGCTGGCGGCAGTCCTGTTCGCTGGTCTGTACCTGAGTGGTCTGGTGCTGTTCTGGCGGCTGGACATGCCCTGGTCGCGCATGCAGTGGCTGGACTACCTGCGCTATTGGTTGGCCTATTCGGATGTACCCGCCCACGCCGGGGTGATCAAGAGCAGCGGGTTGATCGGTTTTGCGGTGCCATTGCTCATGCTGGTCGCGCTGACCGCTCTGGTGTTGTTCCGAAAAAAGCCCAACCTGTATGGCGAGGCCCGCTTCGCGACCACGGGTGACCTGCGCGAGCGCAAGATGCTCAAGCCCGACGACACGGCGCTGGTGGTGGGCAAGAAGGACGGCCAGTTCGTGTACTTCAACGGCCAGCAGTTTGCCCTTCTGGCCGCGCCCACCCGCTCGGGCAAGGGCGTGGGCATCGTGGTTCCCAACCTGTTGAGCTACCAGGGCTCGGTGGTGGTACTCGACATCAAGCAGGAGAACTTTGACCTCACCAGCGGTTTTCGCGCCCGCTACGGGCAGCATGTCTACCTCTTCAATCCGTTTGCCGAAGACCGGCGCACCCACCGCTGGAACCCGCTGTCCTATGTGTCGCGGGACGAACATTTCCGCATCAGCGATGTGCAGAGCATCGCCGCCATGCTGTACCCGGCCTCGGAGCTGCACAAGGACCCGTTCTGGGCCAACCAGGCGCAGAACGCCTTTGTCGCCTTCGCGCTCTACGCCTTCGAGCAGGCGGCCTACCTCGCTGAACAGTTTGACGTCCCCTACGACGCGCCCACCATCGGTGGCCTGTACCGCCTGGCGTCGGGGCGACCGGGGCAGGAGATCAAGACCTACCTGACCGAGCTGGCGGCCTGGCCGCACCTGAGCCCGAGCGCGCGCACGGCGTTCGCCACGTTGCTGGGGCAGGCCAACGAGACCTTTGCCAGCATCATGGGCACCTTCAAGGAGCCGCTGAACCCCTGGCTCAACCCGGTGGTGGATGCAGCCACCAGCGGCAACGACTTCGATTTGCGGGACGTGCGCCGCAAGAAGATGAGCATCTACGTGGTGATCCAGCCCAACAAGCTGGCGGAGAGCCGCCTGATCCTCAACCTCTTCTTCAGCCAGCTGATCAACCAGAACACCCGCGAGCTGCCTCAGGCCAACCCCGAGCTCAAGCACCAGTGCCTGTTGCTCATGGACGAGTTCACCAGCATCGGGCGGGTCGACATCATCGCCAGCGCGGTCAGCTTCATGGCGGGCTACAACCTGCGCCTGATGCCCATCATCCAGAGCATGGCGCAGCTGGAGTCGACCTACGGCAAGGAAACCGCGCGCACCATCATGACCAACCACGCGCTGCGCATCATCTTCGCGCCGCGCGAGCAGCAGGACGCCAACGAATACAGCGAGATGCTGGGCTATACCGCCATGCGCAAGGACAGCGTGAGCCGCAGCCGTTCGCGCGAGAGCAGCTACACCCGCAGCGAGAGCGACGAGCGCCGTGCGCTCATGCTGCCTCAGGAACTCAAGGCCATGGGTGACGAGAAGCAGATCCTGCTGGTCGAAGGCATGGCGCACCCGGTGATGGGCGAGAAGATCCGCTACTTCAAAGAGTCGACGTTCAAGGAGCGCCTGCTGCCGAAGGTGGAGGTGCCGATGCTGGTCTTGCCGGGCAGCCTTCCCACGAGCACCACTGCCCCGGCGCAGGTGCCCATGGCCCGCGAAGCCGTGGTGCTGGATGCACCGCCCGTGGTTCACCGGAGCGTCGAGTCCTCGCTGGCTCAGCAATACGAGGCGCACCGTCAGCGCACCCCCGAAGCGCCTCAGGAGTACACCGGTCTGGCGGGCATCGGCCAGGAGGTGGATGAGGTGATGCGTGGCCTGGCCAGCCTGTCGTTTGAAACAGTTGCTCGCTGAAGGCTTCGCTGGCTTTGGGGGTGTCAGGCGGTCGCCGGCGCGGCCCTAAAATGGTGCCCGAGGCTGCGTCCGGTCGGACCAGCCTTCACCACGGGCCGGGCCCGTCCATCTTTTTCCCTCTATGACACGCAAGTACTTTGGCACCGACGGCATCCGCGGTACCGTCGGGCAGGCCCCCATCACCCCCGACTTCGTGCTGCGCCTGGCGCACGCCGTGGGGCGGGTGCTCAAGCAGAGTGAAGCCCGTCCCACGGTGCTGATCGGCAAAGACACCCGCATTTCCGGCTACATGCTGGAGAGTGCGCTGGAGTCTGGTTTCAATTCCGCCGGGGTGGACGTGGTGCTGCTCGGCCCAGTGCCGACGCCGGCCGTGGCCTACCTCACCCGCGCGCAGCGCGCGAGCCTGGGTGTGGTGATCAGCGCCAGCCACAATCCGTTTGCCGACAACGGCATCAAGTTCTTCAGCGCCATGGGCAACAAGTTGCCTGACGAGTGGGAGTTGGCGGTGGAAGCCGCGCTGGACGAGGAGCCTGTGTGGGTCGATTCGGCCAACCTGGGCAAAGCCCGCCGCATGGACGACGCCGCGGGTCGCTACATCGAGTTCTGCAAGAGCACCTGTTCCCATCTGTTCTCGCTCAAGGGCCTGAAGATCGTGGTGGACGGGGCCCACGGCGCGGCGTACCACATCGCTCCCGATGTGTTCCATGAACTGGGTGCCGAGGTCATCAAGATCGGTTGCACGCCCGATGGCCTGAACATCAACAAGGGCGTGGGTGCCACGCACCCCGAGGCGCTGGTCGAGGCGGTGAAGGCGCACGGCGCTCACTACGGTGTTGCTCTGGATGGCGACGCCGATCGCCTGCAGATGGTGGATGCCACCGGCCGCCTGTTCAATGGCGACGAACTGCTCTACCTGATCGCGGCCGACCGCATCGCACGAGACATCGAAGTGCCCGGCGTCGTGGGCACGCTCATGACCAACATGGCGGTCGAGGTGGCGTTCAGGAAGAAGGGGGTGAAGTTCGTGCGCGCCAAGGTGGGCGACCGCTACGTGCTCGAAGCGCTGGAGCGCCATGGCTGGACGCTGGGTGGCGAAGGCTCGGGCCACCTGCTGGTGCTGGACCGTCACACCACCGGGGACGGGCTCGTTTCCGCGCTGCAGGTATTGCACGCCTGCGTGGACAGCGGCAAGACCATGGCCCAGTTGCTGGCCGACGTGACGCTGTTTCCGCAGACGCTGATCAACGTGCGCCTTCAACCGGGGCAGGACTGGACCACCAACACGCTGCTGGCCGATGAGACGAAGGCGGTGAACGCCGAGCTGGGCGAGACCGGCCGCGTGCTGGTCCGCGCCAGCGGCACCGAGCCCTTGCTGCGTGTGATGGTGGAAGCGCGCGACGCGCAACAGGCGCAGGCCTGCGCCGAGCGTTTGGTCAACGCGGTGAGGGCCGGCTGATGGCGGCCGCATTGTCGGTCCGCCGCGCGGACTACCTGAATGCACGCGATGCCGCCGCCGTGGTCGCCTTGCTCGACGCCTACGCCAGCGATCCCGCCGGTGGCGGCGAACCGCTGTCTGATTTCGTCAAAGTGAACCTGGTGCGTGAACTGGCGGCCCGTCCGCAGGCCTACAGCGTGCTGGCGTTTGATGGTGAAACGCCGGTGGGACTGGTCAACTGCATCGAGGGGTTTTCGTCCTTCAAATGCAAGCCACTGGTCAACGTGCACGATGTGGCCGTGCTCGCCAGCCACCGCGGCCGCGGCATCGCGGAGCAGATGCTGGCCGAAGCCGAGCGCATCGCCGTGGAGCGCGGTGCGGTAAAGATGACGCTGGAGGTGCTCTCGGGCAACGCGCCGGCGCGCAAGCTGTACCAGCGCATCGGCTACGCCGGCTACCAGCTGGACCCTTCGATGGGCACGGCGGAGTTCATGCAGAAATTGTTACCCCCCGCGCCGGGCTCTGATTGAGCCCGTCACCCCCCAGGGGGCGATGCGAGTGGCCCGGCGGAGCCGGTTCCACCGCATCCTGCGATGTCGATGCTCCTGCTCAGTAGAGCAGGAACTGCTTTCTTGCTTCTTCCCAGGCGGCTTCGTCCGGTGCCGTGATCGCGTCGAGCTCTTCGGGCGTTGACTTCGGGTCGTCCACCCACTCGCGCAGTGCCGGCCCGCCATTGATCAGGTCGATGGCCAGGCGATGATGTTCGTATTCGTAGGCGAAGTCGCGCCACAGCGGGTAGTCGGGCGCTTGCATCCTCACCGCCTTGAACGCCAGGGCCTGCAGGCGCCAGGGGCGGAAAGCGGCGTGGTCGTAGTGCGTCGGGTCTTCGATGTGGATCTGCACACCGGCGCAGAGTTTGCCCATGTGTTTGTGGAAGGTCGGCTCGAAGAAACACTCACGCAGCACACAGCCTTGGAGCCACTGCGGCGCGGTGCGGCGCATGTCGGCGATGAGTTGGCGGGCGTCGATGTCGGGCGCGCCGAACAGTTCCAGCGGGCGCGTGGTGCCGCGGCCTTCGCTGAGCGTGGTGCCTTCGAGCATCACGGTGCCTGCGTAAGCGCGGGCCATCCAGAGGTTGGCCGCGTTGGGGCTGGGGTTGACCCAGGTGCGCTCGGTGGGCCAGCCGAAGCCGGGGGCGGCGTCGGGCGCCCAGCCTTCCATGGTGATGACGCGGTATTCCACCTGCAGACCGAGCGTGGCGATGAACCAGTGGCCGAGTTCGCCCATGGTCATGCCGTGGCGCATGGGCATGGCGCCGGCGCCGACGAAGCTCTCCCAGCCCTCGCGCAAGGTCAGGCCTTCGACCGGGCGACCTGCGGGGTTGGGGCGGTCGAGCACCCAGACGGCCTTGCCGTGCTGCGCCGCCGCTTCGAGCACGTAGCGCAGCGTGGTGATGAAGGTGTAGATGCGGCAGCCGAGGTCCTGCAGATCGACCAGCAGCACGTCGAAGCTGGCCATCATGGCGTCGGTCGGGCGGCGCACCTCGCCGTAGAGGCTGAACACCGGCAGTCCCAAGCGCGGGTCGAGGTAGTCGGGCGACTCGACCATGTTGTCCTGCTTGTCACCGCGCAGCCCGTGTTGCGGGCCGAAGGCCGCGGTGAGTTTCAGGTCGGGCAGGGCCGCGAGGGCGTCCAGCGAGTGCGTGAGGTCCCGCGTGACCGAGGCCGGGTGGGCGAGCAGGGCGATCCGCCGGCCGGCCAGGGGCGCGCGCAGGGTGGGGTCTTCGATGAGGCGTTCGATGCCGAATTTCATGCGGGGCTTTGGAGGGCGAAAGGGGGCGGGAGCAGGCGGTGGGTCCAGCCGCTGGCGTGGTGGAAGTCGGGCCGATCGGCGCGCGGGTGGTGCAGCGCCCAGTAACTGAGCTGGCCTTCGCGGGCTTCGATCACGGCGTTCAGGCCGATCTTCAGCCAGGCGTCGTGCGCCGGCTCAGGCAGCAGCGCTGGCGGCAGCCAGACCTGCAGGTCCAGCGTGTCCGCCGAGCGCTCGCAGGTGATGGCAGGCGGGGGACTGTTGCGTTCGGCGGCGGGGTCGCGCGCCCGTTCGTCGCTGAAGCGGTACGCGGCCCACTGACCCGACGGCGAGAAATTGAACTCGCGGTAGGCCGTGCTGCCGGCCGTGCCCACGAAGGCTTCAAAGCAGGTGTGTTGCCAGAGCCCGTCCGCGGGGCCGGGTGGCAGGGGCGCGGGGATGGCCAGTGCGTTCAGGTCACCGGTGAGCGTGTAGCGAAGCCGCCAGCCGGCGCCATCGGGCACCAGCACCACCGCGAGTTGCAGGCCCTCGGCGCTGGGTGCCGCCGGATGGGCCAGCAGCGTCAACGCCGCTGCGTGCGGACCTGGCATCAGGGCTGGTAACACGTGCCGGCGGGGTCGACGTCCATGCGGATGAGCTGGTTGCTGCCACCGCCCCAGACGTTGCCGCCGGTGAAGCTCAGGCAGCCTTCGCCCTTGTAGAGCGTGACGACGCGGCGCGCGTCGCTGCCGAGGTAGAAGGGAATCCAGCGCTTGCCGGTTTCGTGGTTGAAGAGCTCGTCGTAGTTGCCGATCAGCTTCAGCACCTGTTGCAGTTCCATGCCGATCCTCAGCTTGGCGAACCGGCTGTCCGGTGCGGGCGTTCCGGAGACTTCGCCCTCAAACTTGCCGTCGGGCGACTTGACGGTGCGCACCTCCTGGCCGCTGGCCGAGCGCCCGGCGCTGGGCGCGGCAGGGTCGAGCGAGACGCTGGAACACCCCAGGATGGCGATGGACATGGCGCCCAGCGCCAGGGTGGTTCGCAGTGAGGACATGGTGACTCCTTGGGACGTGATCGGCGGTGGCGGTCATTGTAGTGAGCGCCACGCGGCGCTGACCCACGACGGGCGGGGTCATGCCGGCGATGCACCCGCTGGCATGACCACCACGGGCGAGAAGCCACCGCCTTCGGTGCGGAAGTTGGTGGTCTGGCCCGACCAGGAGCGCGCGGCCAGCAGCTGCACCTGGCCACGGTAGGTGTAGGCGCGCAGGTCCAGTTTGAGCAGCGTGGTCTGGCCGTCCACAGACACCAGCCTCTCGCTGGGCGGCACGGTGGTCTGGGCGACGTAGTCCCCCGCCAGGATCTCGCCCCACACACGCTTGGTGAGCTTGTCGCCACGGTAGGCGGCGCGGGCGCCGAAACCGGCGGCGGGCTTGAAGAACAGGGTACGCCGCTGGGCCCAGAGCGCGTCGGCGTTGTCCGCCGTGACGCGCTGCGTGGCGGGCACCACCTGGCGCAGCACGGCACGGTCGGCTTCACTCACGCCACAGGTGTCGAGCAGCGCGGCGTCGGACAGCGCGATCAGGTTGCGTTTGTCGGCGTACAGCGCGTGGGTGCGGGGATGCGGCGTGACCACGGCGGCTCCCGCGCGGTAGGCCTGTTGCAGCGGATTGTGGCCGCTGTCCTGCAGGTAGAAATCGGTCAGGCGGTTGTAGACGAGGTCCACCGGCATGCCGTCCGGCAGGGCCGAGTGCCAGAGCGCGTCGTTGCGCCATTGCAGCTCGCGGGCATCGGCCACGACGGCGATCAGGCCGTGCGCGGCGAACAGGGCGCGCGCCATCTCGAACTCGGGTGCGAGGTACTGCTCGCCGGGAGCGTCGTCCACGATCAGCACGTTGCGCAGCGGCGTGTCGCCGCGCTGCGACCGCCATTCGGCGCGGAACATGGCGACGAACACTTCGTCCAGCCGCAGCAGGGTGTCCGCCGGGTCGAACAGGGGCTCGAACCCGGCGCAGCAGGCGCGGTGCGCCCGGGCCAGCGCGGCGTTGAGCAGGGCGCCGCCGGCGTTGCTGTTGATCTCGATCAGCTTGGGGCCGTCGGCGGCGAGGTGGAAGTCGTAACCCATGAAGACACCGGCCGGGCCCCAGTCCAGCGCAGCGATCGGGTTCGCGCGGGCGAGGGCCTGTTCGCGCCAGGCGGGCAGGGCGATCACGCGCTCCAGCGTTTGCACGGCCTGCACGATCTGCCGCTGCACCCCGGCGTCGAGGAACACCGCGCTGGCGGAGAACAGGTGCGGGTGGCTCTCGGCCAGCCGCGCGGTGAGGCCGCCCAGCGCCGGGCTGGTTTCCAGCTGTTCGCGCAGGCGCGAGGCTTGGAGGGTCTGGCAGGCACAGCCCAGGTTCAGCGCGTCGGCGAGGTTCATGGGGCCTCCTGGGGTTCGCAGCACACCGCGGCACCCGCCCGCTCGGATGTCCGGCCACCGCAGCAGTGTTCGGTGAGGTAGCCCAGCAACGCGTTCATGCGGTGAAAGTGGGCGCGGTAGATCAGGTGGCGGCCCTGCGGCTCGGCGCTCACCAGGTCGGCGTGCACCAGTTCCTTGAGGTGGAACGAGAGCGAACTCGGTGCCACGTCCAGTCGCTCGGCGATGGCGCCGGGCGTCAGGCCCACCGGCCCGGCGACCACCAGCTCGCGGAAGGCGCGCAGGCGCACGGCCTGCGACAGGGCCGTGAGGGCCCGTAGGGCCTGGCTTTCCTGGGGGGTGATTGTTTCCATATTTCGATGATAGTTGAAATATAGGGCCGTCATCCGTCCCCAATCATGGTGGCGGCACCCTGCGGCTGGCCGCGCGCTGGCTTGTATCAGGCGGCCGGCTCGGCGGCGGGGCTTCGGCTCAGGGCGGGCTCGGTGGCGCGGGGCACGCTGTCCGCACCGTCCTGCATGGTGGTCCATTTGGATTCGCTCGCGGCGGAGGCCAGCACCCGCTCGATGAAGCGCACCCCGCGCGCACCCGCTTCAATGCGCGGGTAGTCCGCGGCCAGCGGATCGGCGGCCACGCCCTGCAGGCGGGCGCGGATGTCGGCGGCCACGCCCAGGTAGACGTTGGCAAAGGCCTCGATGAAACCCTCGGGGTGGCCGGCGGGCAGGCGCGAGGCACGCATGGCCGCTTCGCACAGCCCGGCCGAAGCGCGGGTGAGCGTGCGCGGCGGGCCGTCCAGCGGCAGGTGCAGCAGCTGGTTGGGGTTCTCCTGGCACCAGAGCAGGCTGCCGGTGGTGCCGCTCACGCGCAGGCGCAGGTCGTTCTCGCTGCCGGTGCAGATCTGCGAGGCGATCAGCACGCCGCGCGCGCCGCCCTGCAGGCGCAGCAGCATATTGCCGTCGTCGTCCAGTGTGCGGCCCGCGCCCATGGCGCTGAGGTCGGCGCAAATCGCTTCGATCTCCAGCCCGGTCACGGTGGTGAGCAGGTTTTCGGCGTGCGAACCGATGTCGCCCATGGCGCCGGCGGCGCCGCTCAGCGCCGGGTCCACGCGCCAGGCGGCCTGCTTGCTGCCACTGTCTTCCACGGCGGTGGCCAGCCAGCCCTGGTGGTACTCGACCACCACCTTGCGCACCGTGCCGATGGCGCCGCTGTGCACCATGTGGCGCATCTGGCGCACCAGCGGGTAGCCGGTGTAGTTGTAGGTCACGCCAAACACCGTGCCCTGCCGGTTCACGGCGGCCACCAGGTCCCGCGCCTGCGCGCTGGTGTGCACCAGCGGCTTGTCGCAGACCACGTGAAACCCCGCCTCCACGAAGGCCTGGGCCACGGGGAAGTGCAGGTGGTTGGGCGTGACGATGGAGACGAAGTCGATGCGTTCTTCGGGTGGTCGGCGCAGCTCGTCGGCCAGCAGGTCTTGCCAGCGGCCGTGGTTGCGGTCATCGGCCAGAAACAGGTCGCGGCCCGAGGCACGTGCCTTGTCGGGGCTGCTGGAGAGCGCGCCGGCCACCAGCTCGATCTGGCCGTCCAGCGCGGCGGCCTGGCGGTGCACGCCGCCGATGAAGGCGTCGCGGCCGCCGCCCACCATGGCGTAGCGCAGTCGGCGTGGAATGTGGACAAGGGTCACTGGCGTACCTCCGCTCTTCGAGCTGCGGTGCGAGCTGGCTTGGGGCGGCCCGGCGCGGCGCTCATGGGGCTTGTTGGTCTTTGGCGAACACGGCGTCGAACGCGCCGGCGGCCGGTTTGAAATCCAGGCGCTTGCAGAAGGCCGCGCTCTCGGTGGCGCCGTGCACGCGGTCCATGCGGCTGTCTTCCCACTCCACGCTCAGGGGGCCTTGGTAGCCCACGTCGTTGAGCGCGACGATGATGGATTCGAAATCGATCATGCCCCGGCCCACGCTGCGGAAGTCCCAGGTGCGGCGCGCATCGCCAAAGCTGGTGTGGCCGCCAAAGGTGCCCACGCTGCCGTCGCCCTTGCCCCACCAGGCGTCTTTCATGTGGGCGTTGAAGATGCGCGGGCCAAAGCTGCGGATGAAGCGGATGTAGTCCACGCCCTGGTAGGCCAGGTGGCTGGGGTCGAAGTTGAAGCCGAAGCGGCGGTGCTGGTTGATTGCGGCCAACGCGCGTTCGCTGGTGGCGATGTCAAACGCGATCTCGGTGGGGTGGACTTCGAGCGCGAAGTTCACGTCGACCTGGTCGAACACATCGAGGATGGGCGTGAAGCGCGCGCCGAAGTCGGCAAAGCCTTTGTCCCAGTAGGCCTGGCTGGTGGGCGGGAAGGCGTAGATCGAGTGCCAGATGGACGAGCCGGTGAAGCCGGTCACGGTCTTCACGCCGAACTTTTTGGCGGCGCGGGCGGTGTCCTGCAGCTCGGCGGCGGCGCGCTGGCGCACGCCCTCCGGCTCGCCGTCGCCCCACACATGGGCCGGCAGGATGGACTGGTGGCGCTCATCGATCAGGTCGCACACGGCCTGGCCCACCAGGTGGTTGCCGATGGCCAGGCACTGCAGGCCGTGGCTGGCGAGCAGGGCGTGTTTGTCCTTCACGTAGGTGGCGGAGGCCAGCGCCTCCTGCACATTGAAATGGTCGCCCCAGCAGGCGAGCTCCAGGCCGTCGTAGCCCATGGTTTTGGCCAGCGGGGCCAGTTCGGCCAGGGGCAGGTCGGCCCACTGGCCGGTGAACAAGGTGACGGGTCTTGCCATGGAGAGGCTCCAAAAGGAATCAAGTACCCCGTTCGGGCTGAGCCTGTCGAAGCCCTGCGCAAGGGCAGCGTTTCGACAGGCTCAACGCGAACGGCGTGGTTCAACGCGAACTCAGAACGGCGAGTTGGGGAAGTAGAAGTTCCGCGCGGTGTCCTTGGTGATCAGCACCGACGGGATGATGGTGTTGGCGGGCAGCTTGGCGCCTTTCAGGCGGGCTTCGGCCGTCATCTTCACTGCGTCGTAGATGAACTTGGGCGAGTAGGACACGTTGGCCTGGATGCGCGGGTCGCTGCCGTCCATCAGGGTCTTGATGGAGCCCTTGGCGCCCGCGCCGCCGAACACCAGCTTGATGTCGGTGCGCTTGGCCTGGTCGATGGCCTTGAGCACGCCCACCGACATGTCGTCGTCGGCGGCCCAGACGGCGTCGATCTGCGGGAAGCGGGTCAGGTAGTCCTGCATGACCTTGAACGCATCGTCGCGGTTCCAGTTGCCGTACTTGGCGTCCAGCACCTTGATGCCGGGGAAGGCTTTGAGGCCGGCGTTGAAGGCGTCGTTGCGTTCGTTGTCCACGTTGGAGGCGATGCCGCGCAGCACCACCACATTGCCCTTGCCGCCCAGCGCCTTGCCGATGTAGGCCGCCGGCACTTCGCCGAAGGTGGTGTTGTTGGGGGCCACGTAGGCGTCTTGCGCGCTGGTGTCGGTCAGGCCGCGGTCCACCACGGTCACGTACACGCCCTTGCCCTTGAGCTGGGCCACGGGCTTGGTCAGGGCGGCCGATTCGAAGGGCAGCACCACCAGGGCGTTGATCTTGTTCACGGTCAGCAGGTCCTGCAGCTGGTTGGCCTGTTCGGGCGAACCGCTGGCGGTCTTCACGATCACTTCCAGGCCGGGGTTGGCCTTCTCCAGCTCGGCCTTGGCCTGGTTGGCCCAGAACACCACGCCCGCCATGAAGCTGTGTGTGGCGGCCGGGATGGACACACCGAGCACGACCTTGTTCTGTGCGAAGCTGGGGGCGCTGCCGAGGGCGGCCATGGCCACGGCGGTCAGTGCGAGTCTGCGGGTGATTTTTTTCATTTCAGTTGTCTCCTGGGTGCAGGTTGGAAAAAACAGCGTTGTGCTGTGGTGGAAAAATTTATCTTTTTGACCGCTGCATGAAAGCGACGGCGATGATCACGAAGCCCTGCACCGCCGCGTTGAGGTACACGCTGATGATGCTGGTCAGGTTCAGGATGTTGCTGATCACGGAGAGCAGCACGGCGCCCACCACCGTGCCGGTGATGGTGCCCGCGCCGCCCTTGAGCGCGGTGCCGCCCACGATGACAGCGGCGATGGCTTCGAGCTCCCACAGCAGGCCGGTGGTGGGCGAGGCCGAGCCCAGGCGCGGCACATAGAGCAGGGTGGCAATGCCCACGCACACGCCCAGCAGCACATAGGTCAGCACCTTCACGCGGTCCACGTCCACGGCGGCGTAACGCGCCACCTGTTCGTTGGAGCCGATGGCCTGCACATAGCGGCCGAAGGTGGTGCGGTTCAGGATCACGCTGCCCAGCAGCGCCACCGCCAGGAACACCCACACCGGAATCGGAATGCCCGCCACGCTGCCGTAGTACACCGGGCTGTAGACGTCGGTCAGCTCGTTGTCCAGCGTGATGGCGCCGCCGTTGGAGAAGTAGGTCAGGTAGGCGCGGAAGATGCCCAACGTGCCCAGCGTCACGATGAAGGGCTCGATGCGCCCCTTGGTGATCAAGAGGCCGTGCGCCAGGCCGAACGCGGCGCCCAGCACCAGCGCCAGCGCCATGCCCATCACCACCGTGCCCACGGGCGTGCCCAACACGGGTGCGAGCTGGTTCATCGCCAGGATCACGCTGCCCGCGATCAGCGCGGCCATGGAGCCCACCGACAGGTCGATGCCACCCGACACGATGACGAAACACATGCCCACGGCGATGATGCCGATGAAGGCCGTGCGCGTGAGCACGTTGGTGATGTTGTCCAGCGTGGCGAAGTTGCTGTTGAGCAGCGTGCCCACCACGCACAGCACGACCAGGCCGATCACCGGGCCCATGCCCTGCAGCTGGCCCAGCCACCGGCTGGCGTGGCCCAGGGTGGTGTTCTCAGTGGGTTCCTGTGGCATGGGCGATGAGCTCCTCTTCGGTGAGTTGGGGGGATTCCAGAATGGTCTGCAGCCGGCCCGCGCGCATCACCGCCACGCGGTGGCACAGGCCGATCAGCTCCATGAGTTCGCTGGAAACGATGACCACGGCCAGGCCCTGGCTGGCCAGCTTCTGGATCAGCAAATAGATGTCGCGCTTGGCGCCCACGTCCACGCCGCGCGTGGGTTCGTCCAGCACCACGACCTTGGGGCCGGGGTGCAGCACCTTGGCCAGCGCCACCTTCTGCTGGTTGCCGCCCGACAGGCTGGAGGCCTTGATGTGCAGGCTGCCGGTGCGGATGCCGAATTCGTCCACCGCGCGGGCCAGCGCCTGGTGTTCCTGAGCGGGTTGCAGCAAGGGTGTGGCGTAGCGCTCCAGCGCCATGAGCGTGAGGTTCTCGCGCAGGCCGAAGTTGACGTGCAGGCCCTTGCCCTTGCGGTCTTCGCTCAGGTAGGTCAGGCCCAGGCGCACGGCGTCTCGCGGACTGCGGATGGTCTGCACGCGGCCCTGCAGCTCCAACGTGCCCGCGCTGCAGCGGCGCAGGCCCATGATGCCCTCGAAGAGTTCGGTGCGGCCCGCGCCGACCAGGCCGGCAAAGCCCAGGATCTCGCCGGGGCGGACTTCAAAGCTCACGTCCTGCGCCCAGCCCGGCACGCTCAGGCCCTGCACGCGCAGCGCCGGTGTGGCGGCGGCGGGCGGTGTCGCCTTGGGCGGGTACAGGTCGGCCAGTTCGCGGCCCACCATGAGGTTGGCCATCTGCTGGCGGCTCAGGCTGGCCGTGGGTTGCTGCGCCACGCAGCGGCCGTCGCGCATCACCACCACCTGGTCGGTCATGCGCTCCACCTCGTCCAGCTTGTGCGAGATGTAGACCAGGGTCACGCCCTCGCTTTTGAGCTGGCGCATCAGGCCAAACAGGCGCTCGGTCTCGGTGGGCGTGAGCGTGGCCGTGGGCTCGTCCATGATCAGCAGGCGTGCCTTGCGCAAGAGCGCGCGCGCGATCTCCACCAGCTGCTTCTCGGCCACGATCAGGTCTTTCACCCGGGTGTTCACATCGGCCGTCAGGCCGACCTGGGCGATGGCCGCCTGCGCTTCGGTGCGCATGGTGTCTTCGTCCAGCAGCAGGCCGCCCCAGCCGCGTTTTTTCTCGTGGCCCAGGAACAGGTTCTGCGCGATCGTCAGGTCCTCGGCCAGGCTGAACTCCTGGTGGATCAGCACGATGCCCCGGGCCTCGGCGTCGCGGGAACTGGTCAACGCCAGGGGCTGGCCATTGAGCAGCACGGCGCCGCCGCTGGCCTGTTCAAAACCCGCCAGGATTTTCATGAGCGTGGATTTGCCTGCGCCGTTCTCGCCCAGCAGGCCCAGCACCTGGCCCGGGGGCACGGCGAAGTCCACCCCGTGCAGCACCTGCACCGGGCCGAAGGACTTGGTGGTGCCGCGAAATTCAATCTGCAGGGAGGGTGGGCTCATGCGCTGGCCTTCCGGTGTTTCAAGGTCTCCTGCATGGCCAGCGCGCCGGCGCCCACCACGCCGGCCCGCTCGGCCAGTGGGGTGTACTGGATCTCCAGGTGCCGCGTGGACAGGGCCAGCGAGCGGTGGTACACGCTCTGCCGCACCGAGGCCAGGAACAGCGGCCCGATGCGCGTGAGACCGCCGCCGATGAACACGTGCGAGGGGTTGAAGAAGTTCACCACCGAGGCCAGCATCTGTCCGATCAGGCTGCCCGCGTCCTGGATGATGCGGTTGGCTGCGGCGTCGCCGTTGCGGCTGGCCTGGCCCACGTCTTCGGGGGTGATGGCGCCGTTGGCGGCGAGGCTCGCGGCCAGCAGCGGGCTTTCGCCCGCTTCGGCCGCGAGCGTGGCCTGGCGCACGATGGCGGGTGCGGCGGCCATGGCCTCCACGCATCCCGCGTTGCCGCAGTGGCAGCGCGGTCCGCTCGTGTCCACGCAGATGTGGCCCACGTCCCCGGCCGAGCCGTTGGCGCCGCGGTAGACCTCGCCGTGACAGACGATGCCGCAACCGATGCCGGTGCCGACCTTGATCACCAGGAAGTTCTGCAGGCCGCCCTGCAGGCGCCACAGCTCGCCCAGCGCCATCAGGTTCACGTCGTTGTCCACGAACACCGGTGCGCTGTATTCCTCGCTCAGGTAGTCGCGGATCGAGAAGCTGTCCCACTCGGGCATCAGCGGCGGGTTGACCAGCTGGGCGCTTTCAAAGTCCACCGGGCCGGGCACGCCCATGCCGATGGCGATCACCTGCCCGGCGGTCATGCCGCACTGGGCGAGCAACTGGCGCATCAGCACGCGCAACCGGGCCAGCACCACGCCGGGGCCCGTGCGCACGTCGGCCGCTTCGGTGTGGCGGGCCAGCACGCTCAGGTCGGGGCGCATCACGGCCACGTCCAGGCTGGTCGCGCCGAGGTCCACGCCCACCAGCACGCCCAGGCCGGCGCTGAGCGTGAGGGTCTCGGGCCGGCGCCCGCCGGTGGAGCCACGCAGGCCACTTTCTTCGAGCAGGCCGGCGTCCAGCAGGCCGGTGATCAGGTTGTTGGTCTTGCTTTTCGAGAACGCGAGGCGGTCGGCCAGCGACAGGCGCGAACTGCCTTCAGACCAGAAGATGGCCTGAAGCAAGGTGGTCTCGTTCAGAGACAAGTTGTCCCAGGGTGCCAATGTCTGTCTCCTGTATTTTTTGTGCGCCACCCCTGGCCCGAGGGGGTTGGTGGCGCATCGTAGGCGGCCATCTTCCGCCATACAAGATCAAACTTGGGACAAATTCAGGTCAAAGTGAAGACATTCCAGACCATGGAAACCGTTCGGAAACGGCAAAGCCGGCCCAAACGTGGGCCGGCAAACAGGACATGACATGCCCGGGGGGAGGGCGCAACGCGCACAAGCCAGCAGCAGAAGCAAGTGCCCGAAACCCAGAACGCGGCGGAGCTGGCTCGGCCAGTCCGCTCGCGTGGCCCCCTGGGGGGTGACGCCGCAGGCGGCGCGGGGGGCCAAATGCCCGCGGCGCGGGGGGGATCAGTACACCGTCGGCACCAGCATCTCGTCCGGCACCGCCTGGCGCTTGTAGTCTTCGTGTCGTTCGCGCGGGGGCAGCACGATGCCGGGGCGCTCGATCTCGGTGTAGGGCATCTGTTGCAGCAGGTGGTGGATGCAGTTGAGCCGTGCGGTCTTCTTGTCGTTGGCCTGCACCACCCACCACGGCGATTCGGGGATGTGGGTGCGTTCCAGCATCACTTCCTTGACCTTGGTGTACATCTCCCAGCGGCGCCGGCTCTCCAGGTCCATGGGGCTGAGCTTCCACTGCTTGAGCGGGTCGTGGATGCGGCCCATGAAGCGCAGGTGCTGCTCTTCGTCGGAGATCGAAAACCAGTACTTGATGAGCTGGATGCCGTTGCGAACCAGCATCTTCTCGAACTCGGGCACGTCGCGGAAAAAGGCCTCGTACTGCTCGTCGCTGCAGAAGCCCATGACCTTCTCGACGCCGGCGCGGTTGTACCAGCTGCGGTCCAGCAGCACGATCTCGCCGCCGGCCGGCAGGTGCGTCACGTAGCGCTGGAAGTACCACTGCGTTCGCTCGCGGTCGTTGGGCGCGGGCAGCGCCACCACGCGGCAGACCCGGGGGTTCAGCCGCTGGGTGATGCGCTTGATCACGCCCCCTTTGCCCGCCGCGTCGCGGCCCTCGAAGATGATCACGACCTTGTGGCCCGTGGCGACCACCCAGTCCTGCAGCTTCACCAGCTCGCCCTGCAGCCGGAACAGTTCTCGAAAGTAGGTGCGACGCTGCCCGTTGAGCTCGGCGGTGGTGCTCGACGGCGCGCCGCCTTGGCGCGCCGCCTCCTCCAGCACCCGGTCGTCCATCTCCATTTCCAGCTCTTCGTCGTAGCCGTCGAGCAGCTCGTTCTGCACCCGGCGCAGCCAGTCCGCGTCGTGTTCCATCGAGTGAGCGGTGTTCAAGTCATCCATGGCAATTCCATTCAAGCAGTCGGAGCCAAGTGAAACCGTGGCCGGAGCTAGATGCCCCACCCAGACACACCAAGGAGCCGGCTCCGCCGGTCCAAGGTGTGGTCCCCCTGCAAGGGGGAAGCCGCGAAGCGGCGCAGGGGGTCAACTTCCAATCACGCCGCCGTCGTTCTTCGTGATCACGATCGTGGCCGAGCGGGGGCGCTTGCCGGCGCCGTAGCCGGCGTTGGCGGGCCACTGGCTCTCGTACTTCGTCGGGTCGTTGACGTCGGCCATCTTGGTGCTCTCGCCGGGGTGCTGGATGTTGATGAACACCGCGCGGCCGTCGGGCGTTTCGCACCAGCCGGTGATCTCGCTGCCCTTGGGGCCGACGAGGAAGCGCGCCAGCGTGGTCGGCGTCGGGGCCTTGCCCACGTAGGTGGTGACTGTCTTGTCGCCGTGCTTGACCGTGCGCGGTCCGCCGTCGCCCTGCTTGCCGGGGATGGCGGCCAGCATCATGCAGTTGGTCTTGTCGGTGTAGGCGCCGTCGTCGGTCTGGATCCAGCAGATGCCGGTGGCCGGGCTGAACACCAGGCCGTCGGGCGAGGACATGTCGTTGTCGTCGGTCAGGTTCGACAGGTTGACGGTGGACTTGTCGGCACCGGCCTCGGCGCCGAACACATAGATGTCCCACTTGAACGACGAACCTGCGGGCGAGGCGTCGGCCAGGCGCACGATGTGGCCGTTGACGTTGCCCTTCTGCTCCTTGCTGCCCTTCATGTCGGTGTACACGCGCGGGTTGACGGCGTCGGCGCTGGCGGCGGTGCGGTTGCTGTTGTTGGTCAGCGTGAAATACACCTCACCGGTGCGCGGGTGCACGCCGTTCCACTCGGGGCGGTCCATCTTGGTGGCGCCCACGGCGTCGGCCGCGAGGCGCGTGAAGATGGCCATGTCGGCGTTGCTCTTGAACTCGAAGTACGAGCTGCCGGCCAGCACCGGGTTGTTCATCGAGAGTTCCAGCCATTCGCCGCTGCCATCACCCTTGAAGCGGGCGGCAAACAGCGTGCCCTTGTCGAGGTACTTGTCACCGGCGGCGAGGCGGTTGGCGGGCTGGGCATCTTTCGGGTCCCACTTGGCTTCGGACACGAACTTGTAGATGTACTCGCCGCGCGCATCGTCGCCCATGTAGGCCACGATGGGCTGGCCGGACACCGGCTTGGCAAACGCCACGCTCTCGTGGGCGAAGCGGCCCAGGCCGGTGCGCTTGCGCATCGGGGCTTGGGTGTCGTAGGCGTCGACCTCGACCACATAGCCGAAGGTGTTCATCTCGTTGCGGTAGTCGTCCTTGGCCGAGGCGCCGATGGCGCTGTTGTTCCAGCGCACGAAGCGGTCGTCGCTGCCCGCGCTCTCCCAGCCGTGGCGGCTGGCTTCGCCGGCCTTGCGGCCGTAGCGCTTGAGGCCTTGCACCTGCTTGTCCTTCTTGCGGGCCTCGTCGTCCTTGGCGTCGCGGAAGAAATAGCCGTACCAGTTCTCTTCACCGCTGACGAAAGTGCCCCAGGGCGTCTTGCCGGTGCCGCAGTTGTTCAGCGTGCCACGGCACAGTGTCGCGTCGGTGCTGAACTTCGTCACCAGGTGCTCGCTGCCACGGGCCGGACCATGGATGGCGGCGGTGGTCATGGTGGTCACGCGGCGGTTGAACGGCGAGGCGGCCTTGTAGGCCCACTGCTTGCCGTTGGTCTGGACTTCCACGAAAGACAGGCCGTGGATGGCCAGTTCCTTGTCCACTTCGGCGGCCGGGCGGGGCAGGGTGGCGGTGCCGCCGTTGGCGTGGATGAAGAAGGAAGCGAGCTTCTCGTCGGTCGTGGCCTCGTGGTTCATGGCCAGCAGGCCGCGGCTGGTGAAGGCGTTCGAGGGCTGGCCGCTGGCGTCCAGGCCGAACCATTCCATGCCGTCGTGGTGGTCGCCGGCGCGCTGTTCGAAGGCGGCGTCGGTGCCGTCGTTCTTGAAGGCGGGGGTGGTGGCGGTGAGCGGGTCGCCCAGCGCGTAGATGACCTGAGCGGTGTAGCCCTCGGGCACCACCACCTTGTCGGCCAGGCTCTTGGCCACGGGCTTGAAGCCCAGGCTGCTGAGCGTGGCGCCACCGCCGTTCATGGAGGTGGCGCAGCCCGTCATGGCCGTGGCGCCAGCGGCCACACCGACCAGGCCCGCGCCCCTGAACAGGCTGCGGCGGCTCAGGCGGCTGTCCAGCACCTGCTCGAACGCGGTGTTGGACGTGGTGTTGGAGTCTTCGTCGTTGAAATTCATGGGGGTGTGTTTCGGCATGGTGTTGACGCAGTGGATGAAGAACGCAGCGCAGTCTGATGGGTGGTTGTGAAAATTTGATGACGGCTTGAAGGCAGTTCGACGTGATCGCAGCGGACTGTCAACAAAGCTTCATCAAGGCGCCACAGCTTGGTCATCCGGGCTGCCCAGAATTCCATGCATGCCCGGAAAAACCATCCACAACGCGTCCATGAGTGGCGCGCATCTCTTCAAGGAGGCCACCATGCGAGAACTCCCCACCCCGACGCTGGACCTGTCCCCAGCGTCCATTTTCCGGGGGTCACTTCATCCCCGCTCTCAGCTTGTTTCGGCGATCTCCCGCGCCGAAGAACATGCACCGGCCGGCATCGAGGTCGGCTGGGCGCGGCATCTGGACGAGGTCCGCGAAGCGCAACGCCTGAGGCACGACGTGTTCGCCGGCGAGATGGGCGCCATCCTGTCGGGCGCGCTGCCCGGCCACGACGTGGACCTGTTCGACGACTTCTGTGAACACCTGCTGGTGCGCGACGCCGCGACCCGCCAGGTCATCGGCACCTACCGCGTGCTCACCCCCGAGCAGGCCAAACGCGTGGGCAGCACCTACAGCGACACCGAGTTTGACCTGGTGCGCCTGCGCCACATGCGCGAGCGCATGGTCGAGCTGGGCCGCAGCTGCGTGCACCGCGACCACCGCCACGGCGGCGTGATCATGGCCCTGTGGGGCGCGCTCGCGGCCTTCATGCAGCGCAACCGCCTGGACATCATGATCGGCTGCGCCAGCATCCCCATGCAGCACGAAGGCGAACACGGCGTGGTGGGTGGTGGCCATGTGGCGGCCAGCATCTGGCGCCAGGTGAAAGACAAACACATGGCGCCGGTGGATTGCCACGTGCGTCCCCGCCTGCCGCTGCCGGTGGACCGGCTGGACGACACGCTGGATGTCGAGCCGCCCGCGCTCATCAAGGGCTACCTGCGCCTGGGCGCCAAGGTCATGGGCCCACCGGCCTGGGACCCGGATTTCAACGCCGCCGACCTGCCGATGATGATGCGCATCGCAGACATGCCGGCGCGTTACCGCCGGCATTTCGGGATGTGATGACCCCCCGCGCCGCCTTCGGCGTCACCCCCCCCCGGGGGGGCGGCACTGGCCGTCCGGCGGAGCCGGCCCGGCGGTGCCCTGGCCGGGGGAGTTCTGCGGCGCTGTTTGTGCTGACATCAAGGAGCCAACATGAGAGCCGTCTTTGAAGCTTTGGGTGGTGCGGGTTTGGGCGGGGCCTTGCCCTCTGGTCCCGATGCCGACGACGAGCCGCATGAAGATGAGACCGGACGGCCCCACTACCGGGCGGTCTTCATCTCCGACGTGCACCTGGGCACGCCTGGCTGCCAGGCCGCGGCCTTGCTCGATTTTCTCAAGCACCACCCGAGCGACACGCTCTACCTGGTGGGCGACATCATCGACGGCTGGCAGTTGCGCCGCAAATGGTTCTGGCCGCAGGCGCACAACGACGTGGTGCAGAAGCTGCTGCGCCGCTCGCGCAAGGGCTGCCGGGTCGTGTTCGTGCCGGGCAACCACGACGAGTTCGCACGCCAGTTCGACGGCCAGCGTTTCGGCGGCATCGAGGTGCTCAATGAAACCGTGCACACCCTGGTCGATGGCCGCCACCTGTGGGTGGTGCACGGTGACCATTTCGACGGTGTGATCCAGTGCGCCAAATGGCTGGCCTACGTGGGCGACAACCTCTACGGCGTCACCCTGACCCTGAACCGCCACCTCAACACCGTGCGCCAGCGCCTGGGCATGCGCTACTGGTCGCTGTCGCAGTACCTGAAACACAAGGTGAAGCGCGCGGTGAACCACGTCTCGGACTTCGAGCGCGCCGTGGCCGCCGAAGCGCGGCAACGCGGCTTTCACGGTGTCGTGTGCGGGCACATCCACCGGCCCGAGATGCGCACCATCGACGGCACCCTGTACGTCAACGACGGTGACTGGGTCGAGAGCCTGTCGGCCCTGGTCGAGCACCGGGACGGTCGCCTGGAGCTGCTGCACTGGCACCCCCGTCATTCGGGTGGCGAAGGGACCAGCGTGCCCATGGAGGTCGCCTTGATCCCCGCCTGACATGTCTGCCGCCGCCTCCTTCCTCCCCATGAACATCCTGGTGGTGACCGATGCCTGGTTGCCTCAGGTCAATGCGGTCGTGACCACGCTGGTGGAACTGGTGCGCCAGTTGCAGGCCATGGGCCACGCCGCCACGGTGATCCAGCCGGGGCAGTTCCGGACCCGCCCTTGCCCAGGCCATCCCGGGATCGACCTGGCGCTGTTTCCCGGCCGGCGCCTGACCCGGCTCATGGACGAGGCACAGCCCGACGCCATCCACATCGCCACGGAAGGCCCGCTGGGCTGGGCCGCGCGGCGCCACTGCCTGCGCCGCGGGCTGCCCTTCACGACGGCGTTCCACACCCGCTTCCCCGAGATGCTGAAGGCCGCGTTGGGCCTGCCGCTGTCCTGGGGCTATGCCTTGTTTCGCCGGTTTCACCGGCCAAGCAGCGGCGTGATGGTGCCCACCAGCGGCGTGCGCCAGACGCTGCAGCAGCAGGGCTTCGGGCATTTGCGTGAATGGACCCACGGGGTGGACACGCGGCTCTTCGCGTTCGCGGCCCAGGCCACCGAGTCGCCCGCGCTGGGGCACCTGGCCCGCCCGGTCAGCCTGTATGTCGGTGGGGTGTCGCACGAGAAAAACATCAAGGCGTTCCTGGAGCTGGACGTGCCCGGCAGCAAGGTGGTCTGCGGCACCGGCCCGCTCGAAGACGGGCTGCGCGACCGCTACCCCAACGTGCATTGGGTGGGGGTGCTGCCGCGCCGGGAGCTGGCCCACGTGTACGCGGCGTGCGACGTGTTCGTGTTCCCGAGCCGCAGCGAAAGTTTTGGCATCGTGATGCTGGAAGCCATGGCCTGCGGCGTGCCGGTGGCGGCGCATCCGGTGGACGGCCCCTTGCAGGCGGTGGGTGACAGCCCGGCCGGTGCGTTGCGCGAAGACCTGCACGAAGCCTGGTCGGCGGCCCTGAAGGTCCGTCGCCATGAGGCACGGCGACGCGCCCAGGCCTTCGACTGGGAGCGGGTCGCCGCGCTGTTCGTGTCGCACCTCGCGAGGGTGCCTCGGCCGCTGTGGACCGCGCGGCACCACCGCTCCGTGAGCGAAGCACCCGCGGTGCTGGCGCTGCGGCGGGCCGAAGTGTCACACAACCGTCATCCCTTCGTTGAATAATCGTCACAAGTCAGTGCCGCTGCCTCTCTCGGAGCATGCCGACGCCTGACGCCACCTGACGAAACCGATGAAAGCTGAACCTTCGAACCCTGGCCTGGTGCTGCTGGACCGCGACCGCAGCATCCTGGCGTTCAACGAGCGCGTCATGGACTGGGCGCGCCGCGCCGATGTGCCCCTGCTGGAGCGCCTGCGTTACCTGTGCATCGTCTCCAGCAACCTCGACGAATTCTTCGAGGTGCGCATGGCTCCGCAACTCAGCGCTTTCAACCTGGGCGAGAAGCGGGGTGTGTACACCGCCAGCAGCTACGAACGGATCTCGAACAAGCTGCACGAGCTGGTCGCGCAGCAGTACGCGATCTACAACGACGAGTTGCTGCCCCTGCTGGAAAAGCAGGGGATCAAGCTGGTGTCTCACGGTGAACGCGACGCGCGGCAGCGGCAATGGGTGAAGTCGTTTTTCCACCGCGAGGTGCAGCCGCTGCTGATGCCCGTGGGCCTGGACCCGGCCCACCCGTTCCCGCAGGTGGCCAACAAGTCGCTCAACTTCATCGTCCGCCTCAAGGGCAAGGACGCGTTTGGCCGCGAGAACGAGGTCGCCATCGTCAAGGTGCCGCGCATCCTGCCGCGTTTCTTTCGCATGCCACCGGTCAAGGGTTCGAAGCAGACGCACTTTGTCTCGATCTCCAGCCTGATCCGTTCGCACCTGGACGACCTGTTCCCCGGGCGCCAGGTGACCGAGTTCTCGCAGTTCCGCGTGACCCGCCACTCGGACCTGGCTGTGGACGAGGAAGAGGTGAAGAACCTGCGCACCGCGCTGCGCAAGGGCCTGCAGCAGCGCCACTACGGTGAGGCGCTGCGGCTGGAGGTGTCGGCCGGTTGCTCGGAGTTTCTGTCGGGCTTTCTGCTGGAGCAGTTCGCCTTGCCGCCGCAGGCGCTGTTCAGGGTGCCGGGGCCGGTGAACCTGGTGCGGCTGAACCAGCTGATCGACCAGGTCGATGTGCCGTCCCTGCGCTTTGAGCCCTACACCGCCGGCTGGCCGGTGCAGCTCACGCCCGGGCAGTCGTTTTTTGAGCGGCTGCAACAGGGGGACGTGCTGATCCACCAGCCCTACGAGAGCTTCGACGCGGTGCTGGCCTTTCTGCGCGAGGCGGTCGACGACCCCGATGTGCTCGCGATCAAGATGACCATCTACCGCACCGGCGCCAAGTCCGAGCTGATGAACCTGCTGCGCGAAGCGGTGCGGCGCGGCAAGGAGGTCACGGCGGTCGTGGAGCTCAAGGCGCGTTTCGATGAAGAGGCCAACATCAACTACGCCGAACGCCTGGAGTCGGTGGGTGCGCAGGTGGTCTACGGCGTGGTCGGTCTCAAGACCCACGCCAAGATGCTGCTGGTCACGCGCCGGGAGAGCGGCGGACTGCGGCGCTACGGCCACGTGTCCACCGGCAACTACAACCCGGGCACGGCGCGCCTGTACACCGACCTGAGCTACCTCACGGCCGACCGCGCGCTCACGGCCGACCTGGAGCAGCTGTTCCTGCACCTCGCGAGCCAGAACCGCCTGCCGCGCCTGAAGAAGGCGGTGATCGCGCCGTTCCACCTCTACAAGACCATGCTCGACCAGGTCGAGGCCGCCGGACAGGCGGCGTTGGCCGGGAAAGAGGCCCGCATCATCCTCAAGATGAACGCCCTGACCGACGAGCCGATGGCGCGCGCGCTGGCGCTGGCCTCACAGCGTGGCGCGAAGATCGACCTGATCGTGCGCGGCGCCTGCATCCTGCCGGCCCAGGTGCAGGGCGTGACCGACAACGTGCGCGTTCGCTCGGTGATCGGGCGCCTGCTCGAACACTCGCGCGTGTTCTATTTCCGGGTCGGCGGCGAAGAGTCGCTCTGGCTCTCCAGCGCCGACTGGATGAACCGCAACATGCTGCGGCGCGTGGAGCTGGCCTGGCCGGTCACCGACCCGGCGCTGCGCCAGCGCGTGCTGGACGAGTGCCTCTCGGCCAGCCTGCACGACACCAAGGACGCCTGGCTGCTGCAGCCCGATGGCAGCTACCTGTCTGCCGCTGATGGCGCTTCCGTGCGGCACTCGGCCCAGGCGGCGCTGATGGCGCGCTACGGCCACAAAGGCTGAGGAAACACACCATGGACCTCATTCTCTGGCGCCATGCCGAGGCCCACGAACACCCCGAAGGCCTGCTGGGTGCACAGGGCGACGCGCTCGATCTGGAGCGTCGGCTCACGCCACGCGGAGAGAAACAGGCCGCTCGCATGGGCGGCTGGCTGGACCGGCAGCTGCCTGAAGGGGCCCGCGTGTACGCGAGCCCCGCGCAACGCGCCCAGCAGACGGCCGCCGCGCTGGGCCGCAAGTTCCGCACCCGCGACGAGCTGCTGCCCGGGGCCGATCTGGAGGCGGTGCTGGCCTTGGTGGGGTGGCCCGATGGCCGCTCCCCGGTGGTGGTGATTGGCCACCAGCCGACGCTGGGCCAGGTGATTGCGCGGCTGCTGCGCCTGCCCGAGCCAGAGTGCCCCATGAAAAAAGGGGCGCTCTGGTGGCTGCGCAACCGCGAGCGGGCGGGCCGCCAGCAGAACCTGCTGGTGACGGTGCAGACACCTGAACTTTTTTGAACACCCCCGCGCCGCCTGCGGCGTCACCCCCTCAAGGGGACGGCACTGGCCGTCCGGCAAAGCCGGCCCGGCTGTGCCCTTGGTGGAGCCTTCTCATGCCTCGGCGTGTTGCTCTGGCTCCAAGAAAACCCGTTGCCGCTTTGCCTTCAATGCGGTCTGATATCGCTGCAGCTCAGGCCTGGGTGACGGCGACCTTCTTGGCGACCACTTTCTTGGCGGGTTGAGCCTCGACCTTGGCGGCGGGCGTGACCGCTGGCTGCGCGACGGGCTTGGGGGCAGGAGCCTGGACCACGGGTTTGGGGCTCGGGCTGGCTTTCACCGCAACGGTTTTGGGGGCTGCTTTGACCGCCACCTTTGTCGGTGCGGCCTTTTTCACCACCGCCTTGACGGGAGCGGGCTTGGCCGGAGCGGGCTTGGTCGCAGGCTTTTTGGCCACGGCGGGGGCGAAGGGGATCTCCACCTGGACCGTGGCAGCGGGGCGCCCGGTCTTGATCGTCGGCACCGAGGCCATCGCGGCTTTGAAGCGGGCGTCGTTCAGCTGCTGCAGCAGCATGAGACCGGCCCGCAGCAGCTCGCTCTTTTTCACGCCCACACCCAGCTTCAGGGCGCGGCCCTTGAGCGCATCGATGGCGGCGTATTCGGCCTTGGGGATGGTGAAGCTGTCGCGCACGAGCTTGGGTTTTTTTCCGGCGGATTTGTTCTGAGAGTCGTTCATCGGCATGTCCTTCTGAGGTTGAGAGAGGGCGGCATTGTAAACCGTATATACCGTTTATATCTTTGCCGGAAGCCTCGCCGCCACGGCACATGCGTGTGGCCGCAACGTGAAGCCGAAGGGGTTCAGGTGCCGAGGCTTCGGACGGCTTCTTCCAGGCTGCGGCGGGTGGCCGCTGCGGTCGCCAGGAGGGCGGCCATCGCTGCGTCGGGCCGCGTCTGCTGGCTGGCGGCCTGCTCGAAGGCAGCGCACAGTTCGGACAGTGGCCGGGCGCCGATGTTGTCGCAGGCACCCTTGAGCAGGTGGGCTTCGGCAAGCAGCGACCCGAAGTCCTGCGCCTGCGCGGCGCGACCCACGGCGCTGGTGCGCTCGTCGAGCGTGGCGAGAAAGGCGTCCACGATGTCACGGCGCAGGCTGCCTTGCGCGTCATCGAACTCGGCCATCGCGGCCAGCCGCGAAGGGTCGATCCACTCGGTGCTGACCGGTACCGCCTGACGGGTACCGGGCTGGGCCGCGCTGTCCTTCGATGTCGGTGCAGGGGCCGCGCTGGTCCAGTGCCGCAGCACCTGCCCCAGCACCGGCAGCTCCATGGGCTTGACCAGGTAGTCGGCCATGCCCGCGTCCAGGCAGCGCACGCGGTCTTGTGCGAGGCTGGACGCCGACACGCCGATGATGACCGGGGCCTGCGCACCCAGGCGTTCACGGATCTGTTTCGCGGTGGACACGCCATCCATGCCCGGCATGTGGCTGTCGAGCAGCAACAGGGCGTAAGGACGGCGTTCGCGCTGCGCCTGCTCGACCGCCTCGATGGCCCGCAGGCCGTTGTCCAGGGTGTCGTGCGGATAGCCCAGCCGTGTGAGCATGGCCGAGGCCACCTGGAGATTGACCGGGTTGTCGTCCACCACCAGCACCCGTTGCAGGTGCTGCGCGGCAGGCAGGGAAGCGGATCTCACGGGCAGGACATCCTCCAGCCGGGCAGCCTCGGCCTGGAGGGTGAAGCGGAAGGTGGAGCCCACGCCCACCAGGCTGCTCACCTTGATTTCCCCACCCATGAGTTCGACCAGGTGGCGGCAGATCATCAGGCCCAGGCCAGTGCCACCATAGACGCGCGCGGTGGACGTGTCACCCTGCGAAAACGGCTGGAACAGGTCACCCAGGCGGTGCGCCGAGATGCCGACGCCGGTGTCGCTCACGCTGAACCCCAGCACCATGGGGTCGCCCGGCTGGTCCACCCACACCCGCAGCGTCACCTCGCCGTGGTCGGTGAACTTGATGGCGTTGGACAGCAGGTTGAGCAGCACCTGGCGCAGGCGGGTGATGTCGCCCGTGATGGCCGGAGGCACATCGGGCGCGATGTGCACCCTGAGCGGCAACCCCTTTTCCGTTGCCTTGAATCGAACGATCTCGCAGACGCCGGCGATGGTCCCGCGCAGGTCGAGCGGCAGGTGCTCCAGCGCCAGCTTTCCGGATTCGATCTTGGAAAAATCCAGGATGTCGTCGACCACCGAGAGCAGCTGTTCGCTCGACACCTTCAGCACACCGAGCAGGTCTTTCTGCGCATCGGTGAGCCCGGTGTCGCCCAGCAGTTCGCTCATGCCCACCACCCCGTTGAGCGGCGTGCGGATCTCGTGGCTCATCACCGCCAGGAAACCCGCCTTGGCCTTGACCGCTGCGAGGGCCTCTTCGCGCGAGGCGGCCAGCTCGGCGGTGCGCAGGCGGACCCGTTCCTCCAGCATCTGCGCGGCGTCCTGCAAGGCGGTGTTCTTCTGCTGGATTTCCTGGTTGTAGTCGCGCAGCTGGACGGCGCTGTCGTGCATCACCTCCGACAGCAGGTGCACCTCGCGAAAGCGGGTGTTCTGCTGCACCGCCGGCACCTTGCCGGAGCCGACCAGCGTGGCCGAGCGGTTGAGGCGCTGAAACTGCCGCGACAGGCCTTGCGCCACCGTGTAGGCCACCAGCACGCCCACACCGATGAGCGCGGCCATGGCCAGCAGGGCCCATTGCCGGGCCTGGGTCACCTGCTGGGTGAAGTCCTGCTCGGGTGCCACCACGATGAGCTGCCAGTCAAGCTGGAACTTCGAGCCGAACGGCCGCTGCAAGGCCATCAGGCGGTTGTTGGTCAGGCCCAGTCGCTGCAGCCAGTCTTGCTGGGTTTCCAGCCGCACCAGGCCGCCCTGGGACGCACCTTGCGCGCCCCGCGTCTGGACGCTGAGCTGGGCGTAGGACTCGCGCACCAGCGGGTCCGAGCTCTGCAAAGGCGTGATGCGCTGGTGTTTGTCGTTGACCAGCCGGCTCAGCTCCTCCTTGACCGAGGAGGCAACCATGCGACCCTGGCCGTCCACCAGGTAGGTCACGGCGTTGTCGCTGATCCGGGTGTTGCTGATCAGCTCGGTCAGGCGCGCCAGGCTCATGTCGACGGCGATCACCCCCAGCAGCGACCTGCCGTCGATGTCGAAGATCGGCTGGGCCAGCGTCAGGTCGAACTGGCTCTTCACGGCCGATCGGTACACGTCGGTGAACACGCGCTGGCCGGTGCTCGCGGCCAGCTGGTACCAGGGGCGTTTGCGCGGGTCGTACACCGTGGTCTCGGTTTTGACCAACTGGCTGCGGTCGCCCGGTTGACCGATCCGGTAGTGACGCCGACCGCTCTCGCCCGGCCGGATCTCGCGCACGATGAACTGGCCGTCCTCCCGCTCCAGCCCGAAAAAGCTGCCATCGGCGGTGCCGAAATACAGGTAGGGCACGTTGGGGGACTGCTGGGTCAGAGCGTGCGCCATCAGCTCGAACGCGGCGGTGTCCCTGAGCCAGTTGCGCGTGCGTTCGCCCTCGGCGCCGCTGGTGGCGAAGGGGGGGACCAGCGCATTGACCACCGTGTGCGACTCCCCCAGGTGCGCCAGCGCGCCCACGTCCACACGGGCGGCGGCCTGGCTCATGGCGTTTTCCGCCAGGGTGTCGATGGCCTGCGAGCTGTTGGACGACAGCAGCCAGGAGACCAGCAGCGAGGGCACCAGCGCGGTCAGGACCAGGGCCGCGATCAGCGCGGGGCCCAGCGACAGGCGGCGACGTGTCGGCGCGGGGAGGCGGGTGTCGGCGCCGGTCATGGGTCAGGGGGCCAGAGGTTCCACCGCACACACTTCCAGCGTCTCTCCACGGTGGGGCAGGGTGATGAAATGCCGCGACACCGGCTGGATGGCACCGGTGACGCTGCGCAGCACCGGAATCGACACCGTGACGCAATGGGTGGCCGGGGCCCGCCGCTGCATGGCGATCGCATCGATCACCGTCTCTCCCACCGGCAGCAGCTGCTGGGCGCCCCCGAGCAGGCCGTCCAGCCGCATCATCGCCACCGGACCACTGTGCACCGCCACACCGACCTCGAAGCGTGGCAGCTCGATGTCTGGAAACCGCTGCTTCACAAAGTCCTGCATGCCCGCGGCCGCGGTGCGCAAGCCGAAGGCCGCCTTGACCGCGCGCAGGCCCGGGTGGGCCGTGGAGCCCGCGGTCATGTTGGTGAACAGTGCGAGCAGGCCGTCGCCCACGAACTGCACGGTGCTGGCGCCAAAGAGGTGCACGGTGTCGCCGCTGCCTTCGTAGAAACGCTTGAGCACGGTGACGAGCTGGTCGGCGTTGAGCGCCGCGAGCCAGTCCGGGTAGTGCCGGATGTCGGCGAACAGCACGGTGGCCTGGGGGTGGTGTTCCTGCTGGCCCCGGGTGTCACCGGGCCACTGCTCGCTGAGCTCGCGCGCGAGGCGGTTTTCGTATTGCTCCTGCAGGCTCCAGGCCTGCTCTTCGAGCGCCTCGGACACGGCGTCGCGCACCTGCATGTCCAGCGAGGCCGAGCGCATGGCGAGCCGGTTGATCTGCGCCGACACCGCGTCCACCAGCTCGGCGGGACGCACGGGCTTGGTCAGGTAGTCGTCGGCACCCAGGGTCATGCCCTGGCGCATGTCGCGCCGTTCCTGGAGCGAGGTGAGCAGGACAAACGGGATCTGGTTCAGGTCGTCGTGTTCGCGCACGGCGCGCAGCAGCTCGAATCCGGTCACACCGGGCATGTTGATGTCACTGACCACGAGGTCCGGGCGGTGTTCGCGGATCAGCTGCCAGGCCGCCTGGCCATCGCTCGCGGTGAGCACGCTGTGACCCTGGTTGCGCAGCACCACCTGGATCAGTTTGAGTGTCCCGTTGTCGTCTTCCGCCACCACGATCAATGCCATTGCCGCTCACTTGTCCTGACTGAGAGAGGACCCATGTTACTGGTAGGGGGTATCACGCCATGCCGCCAGGCCATGGGTCAGCGGCCTTGCACTCCGGTAGCGTGACGGAATGCCGCCCGGCGTGGGCCCCGCTCAACGAAGCTCTGCCGTGAACTTCCAGGTGGTTTTTTGCCAGGCCAGCACCTCTTCCCCGATCAGCCAGGCCGATTGCGGGTAGCGCCGCGACCACCCCGGGTTGGTGGCGAGCTTGAAGGCGCCGGGCTTGTAGCTGAGCTTGACCGACTCGTGCTCGGGCATCTGCCGTGCGTGGCACAACACCACCGCCAGCCGAAGGCACATCAGCTGTTTGGCGAACAGCTCGTCGGACAGGGCCGATTCCAGTTTTTTGAGCTTGCCACGCTGGCCCAGCACCAGCTGGCTCATGCGGTGCAGTTCGGGGAAGGAGAAACCGGGCGCGTCCACGTTGTCGAGGATGTAGGCGCCATGGTGGTAGGAGCGATCGTGCGAGATGTGGGTGCCGATCTCGTGCAGGCGCGTGGCCCAGGCCAGCTTCTGCGAATAACGCTCGTTCTGGGCGTCCACCGCGGCCACCTGGGAGAAGAGGGCGGTGGCCACGGTGCTGACCCGCTGTGCCTGCGCCTCGTCGACCGAGAAGCGGGCGCACAGCCAGCGCACCGTGCGCTCGCGCACATCGCCGCCGTCGGTGTCGCGGTCGATCAGGTCGTACAGCGCCCCGTGGCGCAAGGCACCTTGCGCCGGCACCATCTGCTGGATGTTGAACAGATCGAAGATCGCGCGCAGCACGCTCACGCCGCCACCGATCACCGGACGACGGTCGTCCTTCATGCCCTCGATCTTGAGCTGGTCGGCGTTGCCGGCCTTGATCAGCCGCTCCACCAGCCAGTCCAGGCCCGAGCGGGTCACCACGCCCGAGGCCCAGCCGTTGGCCGAGAGCACGTCGGCCACGGCACCCACCGTGCCGGACGAACCGTAGGCGATGTCCCATTCGGTGGGGGGGAAGCGGTCCAGCGCCTGGTCCAGCACCGCCTTCGCGGCCACCTCGGCGGTCTTGAAGGCGGCGGCGGTGAACTGACCTTTGGGAAAGTACTTGGTGGACCAGGCCACGCTGCCCAGGCGGTAAGACTCCATCTTGCTGGCCACGTAGCCCTCGCCGATGATCATTTCGGTCGAACGGCCACCGATGTCCACCACCAGGCGCTTCTCGTCGGATTGCGGCAGCAGGTGCGACACGCCCTGGTAGATCAGGCGGGCTTCTTCATGGCCGGAGACGACCTCGATCGAGAAACCGAGGATGGCCTGGGCATTGCGCAGGAATTCGTCGCGGTTGGTGGCCTCGCGCAGGGTCTGGGTGGCCACGGCGCGCACCTGCTGCTTCTTGAAGCCGTGCAGGCGCTCGGCGAAACGGGCCAGGCACTCCCAGCCGCGCTGCATGGCGGCCTGGCTCAACGCCTTGTTTTCGTCCAGCCCGGCGCCCTGGCGAACGGTTTCTTTGATGTATTCGATGCGCTCGATGTGGCCCGATTGAAAGCGGCCGATCTCCAGTCGAAAGCTGTTGGAGCCGAGGTCGATGGCGGCGAGGAGGGTACCGTTTTGCATGGAGATGGGCCGGTGGATCCACGGGCCGGATTCGTTGAACGTCGGGTTTCCCCGGATTGTGACGCATTGCACATCGCGTCCCGGCCGCATGGCACCGGCCCGCTCGGCTTGCCCAGCCAGCGTTCGAGGAAGACATGGCGGAGATGCCCTCTGGTGTGATCGGGGTGTGACACCACGGCGCCTTTCATGCGGTTGTCACAAGGTTGTCACAGAGCATCCCTAGAGTCCCGGTTGTGAACTTTTTCCCCCAACCGAGAGGACTCGAATGAACACCAAACGCACCCTTCTGAAGACCGTTGCCGCCGCCGCGCTGGCCACCGTGGCCATGAGCTCGGCCTTCGCCGCCGACATCACCGGCGCGGGCGCCACCTTCCCGTTCCCCATCTACGCCAAGTGGGCAGAAGCCTACAAGAAAGAAACCGGCGTCGGCCTGAACTACCAGTCGATCGGTTCTTCTGGCGGCATCAAGCAGATCCGTGCCAAGACCGTGACCTTCGGCGCCTCCGACGCTCCCGTGCCCGGTGCCGACCTGGACAAGGACGGCATGGTCCAGTTCCCCGCCATCATCGGCGGCACCGTGCCCGTGATCAACCTGGAAGGCTTCAAGCCCGGTGAGTTGCGCGTGACCGGCCCGGTGCTGGCCGAGATGTTCCTGGGCAAGATCGCCAAGTGGAACGACCCCAAGCTGGTCGCCCTGAACCCCGGCAAATCGTTGCCCGACCAGAACATCACCATCGTGCACCGTGCCGACGGCTCGGGCACCACGTTCAACTGGACCGACTACCTGGCCGCGGTCAGCAAAGAGTGGGCCGACACCGTGGGCAAGGGCGCTGCCGTGAAGTGGCCTGCTGCCTCGTCCGTGGGTGGCAAGGGCAACGAAGGCGTGGCCGCCAACGTCAACCGCGTCAAGGGCGCGCTGGGCTATGTGGAGTACGCCTACGTGAAGAAGAACAACATGAACTTCATGCAGCTGCAGAACGCCGACGGCAAGTACGTGAGCCCCGACGACAAGACCTTCGCCGCCGCCGCCGCCAGCGCCGACTGGTTCAGCGTGCCGGGCATGGGCGTGTCGATGGTGAACGCCAAGGGTGCCGAGAGCTGGCCCGTGTCCACCGCGTCGTTCATCCTGATGTACAAGCAGCCCGTCGACAAAGCTGCTTCGGCCGAAGCACTGAAGTTCTTCGACTGGGCCTTCAGCAAGGGCAAGGGCCTGGCCACCGAGCTGGACTATGTGCCGCTGCCCGACACCCTGACCACCCAGATCCGCAGCAAGGTCTGGAACCAGGTCGCGAAGTAATTCTCGTTCCCTCGGGCCTGGGGGCTGATGCACACTGTGCTTCAGGTCCCAGGCCTTTCTATCTCTGGAAGCGCCCTGAGGGGAATCAATATGACCGTGGGTATCACCATGAGTTCGCACCACAAGGCCGCCGCACCGGCCAACGTCCAGATGCTGTCGATTGCGCGAAAGCAGCGGCTGCAGGACTTCTTCTTTCACCGCGTCACGCAGTCGTTTTCGCTGCTGGTGCTGGTGGCCCTGATGGGCATCATCGTCTCGCTGTTCATCAACGCCTGGCCGGCGTTTCAAAAATTCGGCGCCCACTTCATCTGGTATGTCGAGTGGGACATCATCAACGAAGAGTTCGGTGGCGCGATCGCCATCGTCGGCACCCTGGCCAGCGCCACCATCGCGCTGCTGATCGCTGTGCCGCTGGCCTTCGGCATTGCACTCTTCCTCACCGAAACCTGCCCCACCTGGCTGCGCCGCCCGCTGGGCACTGCCATCGAGCTGCTGGCGGCCGTGCCGTCCATCATCTACGGCATGTTCGGCCTGTTCGTGTTCGCGCCCTTGTTCGCGGATCATTTTCAGGTGCCGGTGCAGAACCTGCTGGGCGGCATGCCCTTGATCGGCACCCTGTTCGGGGGCAGCACCAACGGCTTCGGCATCCTGGCCGCCGGCATCGTGCTGGCCTTCATGGTGCTGCCGTTCGTGGCGGCCGTGATGCGCGACGTGTTCGAGATCGTCCCGCCCATCCTGCGCGAATCGGCCTACGGTCTGGGTTGCACCACCTGGGAGGTGGTGCGCCGCGTGGTGCTGCCGTACACACAGAAGGGCGTGATCGGTGGCGTGATGCTGGGCCTGGGCCGTGCGCTGGGTGAAACCATGGCCGTGACCTTCGTGATCGGCAATGCCAACCGCATGCCGACCTCGCTGTTTTCGCCCGGTACCTCCATCGCCTCCACGCTCGCCAACGAGTTCGGCGAAGCGGCCGACTTCCACATCTCCGCCCTGTTTGCGCTCGGTTTCCTGCTCTTCGTCATCACCTTCGTGGTGCTGGCGTTGGCCAAGTGGATGATCATCCGCGCCGAAAAAGCCAAAGGACTCTGACCATGGACTTCAATCAATCGCTCTACCGCCGGCGCCAGCTGGCCAACACCGTGGGCCTGACGCTCTCCATGGGCTCCATGATCCTCGGCCTGGCCGTGCTGCTGTGGATCCTGACGGTGCTGTTCAGCAACGGTCTGGCCGCGCTGGACCTCAACATGTTCACGCATGACACGCCCGCCCCCGGTACCGAAGGCGGTGGTCTGCGCAATGCCATCGTGGGCAGCCTGCTCATGGTGGGGTTCACGGTGCTGCTGGCCACGCCCGTCGGCATCTTTGCGGGTGTGTACCTCGCCGAGTACGGCGACACGAGCAAGACGGCCGAGTTGACCCGCTTTGTGACCGACATCATGTTGTCCGCCCCGTCCATCGTGCTGGGGCTCTTCGTGTACGCCATCGCGGTGGCCACGGTGGGGGGCTTTTCGGGCTGGGCCGGCACGCTGGCGCTGTCGCTGATCGCGGTGCCCGTGGTCGTTCGCACCACCGAGAACATGCTTCGCCTGGTGCCCGGCAGCCTGCGTGAAGCGGCCTTCGCCCTGGGTGCGCCGCGCTGGAAAGTGGCAACCATGGTGACGCTGCGGGCGGCCAAAAGCGGCGTGATGACCGGTCTGTTGCTGGCCGTGGCCCGCATCAGCGGTGAAACGGCGCCGCTGCTGTTCACCGCCCTGAACAACCAGTTCTACAGCGCCGACATGACCGAGCCCATGGCCAACCTGCCGGTGGTGATCTTCCAGTTCGCCATGAGCCCCTATGAAAACTGGATTCGTCTGGCCTGGGGCGGCGCGCTGATCATCACGATGGCCGTGCTGGTATTGAACATCCTGGCACGTGTCTTTTTCCGCGACCGGGCACCTTCCTAAGCCCGAAGTCCATCCCCAACAGGAACCAGTTGTATGAACGCCATCGCTACCGCCATCGACGTCGAGCAAAAGAACGCGCTTGAAGTCCGCAACCTCAATTTCTTCTACGGCAAGTTTCAGGGCCTGAAGAACGTGACCATGGATGTGGCCGAGCACAAGGTCACCGCCTTCATCGGCCCCTCGGGCTGCGGCAAGTCCACCTTGCTGCGCACCCTCAACCGCATGTACAGCCTGTACCCGGGCCAGCGCGCCGAGGGGCAGATCAATTTTTACGGTGACAACATCCTCGAACCCAAACAGGACTTGAACCTGCTGCGCGCCCGCATCGGCATGGTGTTCCAGAAGCCCACGCCGTTTCCGATGTCGATCTACGACAACATCGCCTTTGGCGTGAAGCTCTATGAGTCCCTGAGCAGCAGCGACATGGACGAGCGGGTGGAATGGGCGCTGACCAAGGCCGCGCTGTGGAACGAGGTGAAGGACAAGCTGAACCAGAGCGGGCTCTCGCTGTCGGGCGGACAGCAGCAGCGCCTGTGCATCGCCCGCAGCGTGGCGGTGAAGCCCTCGGTGCTGCTGCTGGACGAGCCCACCTCGGCGCTGGACCCGATCTCCACCGGCAAGGTGGAGGAACTGGTGCACGAGCTGAAAAAGGACTACACCATCGCCATCGTCACGCACAACATGCAACAGGCCGCGCGCTGCAGCGATTTCACGGCCTACATGTACCTGGGCGAACTGATCGAGTTCGGCTCCACCGAGCAGATCTTCTTCAAGCCCAAGCGCACGGAGACCGAAGACTACATCACCGGCCGTTTCGGCTGATCACAGGGAGCCACACATGGGCGACAAACACATTTCCAGCCAGTTCGACGCAGAACTCAACTCCATCTCCACCCATGTGCTCGAAATGGGCGGTCTGGTGGAGTCGCAGCTGCACCAGGCGGTGTATGCGCTGATCCACCTCAGCCTGGAGACGGCCGAGCAGGTGCTCGAAACCGAGAACCGCATCAACCAGATGGAGGTGAACATCGATCACGAGATCATCTCCACCATCGGCCGGCGCCAGCCCACGGCGCGTGACCTGCGCTTTCTGATGGCGATCTCGCGCACCACCCAGAATCTGGAACGCGCGGGCGACGAGGTGGCCCGTGTGGCGCGCATGGTCAAATCCATCATCGAAGGCGGTACGCCGCGCTCGCTGCCGATTTCCGAGCTGCGACTGGCCGCCGATCTCGCCGCGGGCATGCTGCGCAAGACGCTGGACGCCTTCGCCCGACTGGACACCACCATGGCACTGACCATCATCAAGGACGACAATGAAATCGATGCCGAGTACGACGGCTTTCTGCGCAAGCTGATCACCTACATGATGGAAGACGCCCGCACCATTTCGCCCAGCCTGGACCTGCTGTTCCTGGCCAAGTCGCTGGAGCGCGTGGGTGACCACGCCAAGAACATCGCCGAACAGATCATCTTCATCGTCAAGGGCGAAGACGTGCGCCACTCGCCGATGGACAAGGTGGAGTCGGTGGTCGGATGACACTTGGAACACCCCCCGCGGCGCTTCGCGCCACCCCCCTTGGAGGGGGGCGCCAGCAGCCGCCCGTCCTGAGCCTGTCGAAGGGCGGTTCGGCGCTGGCGCTGGCCTGCTGCACAGGCTGTGATCTTTCAGGAGTCTGGTCGTGAGAAAACTGCCACGCGTGCTGGTCGTGGAAGACGAACCGGCGATCGCTGAGCTCATCGCGGTGAACCTGCGCCACAACGGCTTTGCACCCACAGTGGTGTTTGATGGTCAGGCTGCGCAGCGCGAAATCGACGCGGTGCTTCCCGACGTGATTCTGCTGGACTGGATGCTGCCCGGCGAGAGTGGGGCATCGCTGGCGCGCCAGTGGCGCAAGCAGGACCGCACGAAGACCATCCCCATTCTCATGCTCACCGCGCGCAGCGACGAGTCCGACAAGGTGCAGGGCTTGGACGCGGGTGCCGACGACTACATCACCAAACCCTTCTCCACCAACGAGTTGCTCGCCCGCATTCGCGCGGTGCTGCGTCGGCGCGCGCCCGAGATCGTCAGCGATTCGGTGCAGGTGGGTGACCTCGCGCTGGACGCGGCCACCTACCGCGTGAGCTTTCGCGAAGCAGAGCTCAAGCTGGGGCCGACCGAATTCAAACTGCTGCACTACCTGATGAAGCACTCGGAGCGGGTGCACACGCGTGGTACGCTGCTCGACAAGATATGGGGAGACCATGTCTTTATCGAGGAGCGAACTGTGGATGTGCATGTCAAGCGTTTGAGGGAATCCCTGGGCGAAGCAGCCGGCATGATCGAAACGGTGCGTGGTGCGGGATACCGCCTCACGGTCCGACCTGCGGTGGGACTTGGCAGCAGCGACCTGTCGGCATGATCCGTCGGGCGGTGGGGCTGTTGCTCCTGATGGCGTTGGCCGCCAGCTGGGGATGGATTCGCGACTCGGCGCCTGCGACCCTGCTGGGCGCCTTGTTGGGCGCACTGACTTGGCTTGCTTTCGACAGCGTGCGTGCCTACCGGTTGCTGAGCTGGCTGGGCAAAGCCGATCTGGACCGCACGCCGAGCCTTCCTGGCCTGTGGGGCGAGCTGACGGACCGCAGCCGCAAGCTGATCAAGAAGCTGGAGAAAAAGGCCCAGAACAGCGACGACCGGCTCGAGGACTTCCTCGCCGCGATACAGGCTTCACCCAACGGGGTGGTGTTGCTGGATGCCTCGTCCCGCATCGAATGGTGCAACCTGACGGCCGCCCAGCACCTTGGTTTTGATCCCCAGCGCGATCTCGGCCAGTACGTGCGCAACATGGTCCGCCACCCGGTGTTCACCGCCTACATGGAGGCGGGTGACTTCATGCACGAGATCCAGTTCGACGGCCCTGGCCAGCGGCCCTCCCAGCCGAGCAAGATCTCGTTGCAGATTCACCCCTACGGCAAGAAACGCCGGCTGATGATGACCCGCGATGTGACGGCGGTGCAGCTGGCCGAGGCGATGCGGCGCGATTTTGTGGCCAATGTCTCGCATGAAATCCGCACCCCACTGACCGTGCTCAGTGGCTTTGTCGAAACCATGCAGAGCATTCCACTGGAAGAAGAAGAACGGCAGCGCTATCTCGGACTGATGAGCCAGCAGGCCCAGCGCATGCAGACGCTGGTGAGCGATTTGCTGACGCTCTCGCGCCTCGAAGGCAGTCCCGCACCGGGTCCTGGAGAGTGGGTCGACGCTCACGAGCTCGCGCAGCATGTGGTGCAGGAAGCGATCGGCTTGTCAGCAGCGATCGCCCGGCCTGTGCACGTTGTTGATCTGGCACCAGGTCCTAGGTTCTGGGTGTCTGGCGTCAAGACCGAGCTGCTCAGTGCCATGTCCAACCTGCTGAGCAACGCCGTGCGCTACACCCCGGCGGGCGGAAGCATTCATGCGGGCTGGCGCTTGCTGGACGACGGTACGGGCGAGTTTTTTGTGCAGGACAGTGGGCCCGGCATCGCCGCCGAACACCTGCCGCGCCTCACCGAGCGCTTCTACCGTGTCGACCGCAGCCGTTCGCGCGAAACCGGTGGCACGGGACTCGGCCTGGCCATCGTCAAACACGTGACCCAGCGACACGGTGGTCAGGTGCAGGTGCAGAGTGTGGTCGGTGAAGGGTCCACGTTCGCCATTTCGCTGCCGCCCTCCCGTGTGCGACAGCTCGCCATCGGGTAGCTCCCCGATCAGCCGCCCACGCGCAGGTACAGCAGCAGGCTTTCCTTGTCGTTCAGGCGACGCACCGTGGCTTTGTAGGCCCACTCAAACAATTGCACCCGCTCATCGAGCGTGGGCTGGCTGTCGGGATGGACCACCATCGCCTGGCATCGGGGGTCGGCTTTCAGGCCGCTGCGAACCAGGGTCAGTCCGCCCTGGTATTGCAGTGCCGAGATCTGGGCCTGGCTCAGCCCGTCTGCGAGGACGCAGGGCGACGACGCCGGTACCAGCTTGGCAATGCGGCGCACCACGGGGCCGTAGCTCCGGCCGAAATCCAGCAGCGGCAGCCACAGTGTCATCAGAAGAAGCCAGCACAGCGTGGCCCCCGCAGCCGGCAGCACCAGGCTTTTCCAGAGCGCCTGCCGATGCCGTCCGACCCGCCATGCCACCAGCCAGAACCACGCGACGGTGGCCAGCAGCGCGGGCACCAGCAGCACCAGCGAAAATTCGGGCACGAATCCAGGCGCGAGTCGAGCGACATTCGCTGCAGGCTTGGCGGGCACACCCGTCTGCATCGCAAACCAGATCACCCAGATCACCAGCGCACAGCCGCTGAAAAAAACCAGGGTGAACCAGTCGATGAGGGCCGACACACTGCGTCCGAGCGTGGGCAGCGCGAAGGCCGCCAGCGCGGCCAGTGCGGGCAAGGCAAGCAGCAGTGCGCGGTCAAAGTCCGGGTTGATCGCGCTGTTGATCACGCTGACCAGTGCCGCCCACAGGGGCAAGGCCACGTGTGGACTGAGCAACTGTCGCCGCCAGCGCCACAGGGTCCACAGCACCAGTGGCCACGCGGGCCAGGTGAACCAGACCAGGAGGCGGGCCCAACGCTGCCATTCGGTCCAAACAGCGGGCAAGGCCAACTCGTTGGGCCACTGAATCTGTTGCGTCAGTGCGGCCAGCGCGGTGGCCAGGCCCAGCAAGCCGGCCACCCAGGTCAACTCCAGCGGAGGTCGTGTGTCGCTGGCGGTTCGAGCCAGCCACACACCGACCAGAAGACCGCTGCCCAGGATGAGGGCGATCCAGGGTGCTCCACTGAACACCAGTCCCAGCGTCGCCGCCCCCCAAAGGATCACTGTTCGCCACGGGTGCCGAGTGGAGGGCAATGCCATGCGGGTGGCTGCCATCAGCACGGCGCTCACCATCGCCAGCCGTGCGAGGTCGGGGGTGGTCTCGTGCGACATCTGGGCCAGCCCCAGGCAGGCCACGAGCGCCAGCAAGGCGGCATCGGCCAATGTGCGTGCATAGTCGATCGGATCGGCCTCCCCGCCAAACGCGAAGGCCACCGGCTGCGCACTGGTCTGCCGTGCCAGGTGGTACACGGCGTACCAGGTGCAGACCAGGGTCAACGCCAGCAACAATGCGAACGGGATACGGGCTGCAATGTCGGCATCCAGAAAGGGCATTGCCCTTATGAAGAGGGCGCCCAGCCAGTAGGGCAGGGGGCCGGCCACATCGGCCGCAGCACCGAGCACCTGTGGCTGCCACCAATTGCTCTGCCCTTGCGCCATCCCCAGCATGGCGCCGAATGCCGCCACGTCGGCGTTTTTCCAAGGCTCCCGCCCAACGAAGCCGGGCAGCACATAGGCCAGGCAAAACAACAACAGCGCGAGCCGGGGCAGACGGCGCACGGCCGACTGGGGCACGATGGCTGGGGTGGCAAGGTTCACGGCGGCAAATATACAGGGGGGGGATGACAAGCCAAAAAAAAGCAGCCGGAAAACCGGCTGCTTTTGCGCAGGGACCGCGGCCTGCTGGCTCGCGCGGCGTCTGATTACTTGGCTGCGGCTGCGGTCTTGCCGAAGCGGTTGCGGAACTTCTCGACGCGGCCACCCATGTTGTCCACGCTCTTTTGCGTGCCGGTGTAGAAGGGATGTGACTCGCTGGAGGTGTCCAGCTTGAAAAGCGGCAGCTCACGGCCGTCTTCCATCTTGATCATTTCCTTCGTGTTCGCGCACGAACGCGTCACGAATTTGAAGTTGTTCGACAGGTCAACGAAGCAGACTTCGCGATAGTTGGGGTGAATGCCGTCTTTCATGACGTTTCCTTGGGTTCAGGTGCGGCAGCCGCAGCGGAACCATTCCGCTGTACTTGTCGCAATTTGCAAAGCTTTGGATTATAGCCCGAGAAGTGCAGCCGGAGGAGGTGCCTTGAACCGGGAACACCGCGGAACCGGCTTTGCCGGGCCGCTGGTGTTGCCCCCTGGGGGGTGACGCCGAAGGCGGCGCGGGGGGTCAGCCACCCCGTCGCATCATGTCGAAGAACTCTGAGTTGTTCTTCGTCGCCTTCATGCTCTTCAAGACCATTTCCATGGCTTCGATCTCGTCCATGTTGTACATGAACTGGCGCAGGATGCGGGTCTTCTGCAGGATCTCCGGCGCCAGCAGCAGCTCCTCGCGGCGGGTGCCGCTGCGGTTGAGCTGGATCGAGGGGAACACGCGCTTTTCATACAGGCGGCGGTCCAGGTGGATTTCGCAGTTGCCGGTACCCTTGAATTCTTCAAAGATCACTTCGTCCATGCGGCTGCCAGTGTCCACCAGCGCGGTCGCGATGATGGTGAGCGAGCCGCCTTCTTCGATCTTGCGCGCGGCACCAAAGAAACGCTTGGGGCGCTGCAGGGCGTTGGAATCGACGCCACCGCTCAGCACCTTGCCGGAGGAGGGCAACACGTTGTTGTAGGCGCGGGCCAGGCGGGTGATGGAGTCGAGCAGGATCACCACGTCTTTTTTCAGCTCGACCAGGCGCTTGGCGCGTTCGATCACCATCTCGGCCACGTGCACGTGGCGTGCGGCCGGTTCGTCGAAGGTAGAGGCGATCACATCACCGCGCACCGTGCGCTGCATTTCGGTCACTTCTTCCGGGCGCTCGTCCACCAGCAGCACCAGCAGTTCCACCTCGGGGTGGTTGGCCGTGATGGCATGGCAGATGTGCTGCATCATGACCGTCTTGCCGCTCTTGGGCGGCGCCACGATCAGGGCGCGCTGGCCGCGGCCGATGGGCGCAATGATGTCGATGACGCGGCCGGTGATGTTCTCTTCGGTCTTGATGTCGCGTTCCAGGCGCATCTGTTCCTTGGGGAACAGCGGCGTCAGGTTCTCGAACATGATCTTGTGCTTGTTGTCCTCGGGGGGCAGGCCGTTGATCTTGTCGAGCTTGTTGAGCGCGAAGTAGCGCTCGCCATCCTTGGGGATGCGGACCTCGCCCTCGATCATGTCGCCGGTGTGCAGGTTGAAGCGGCGGATCTGGCTCGGCGAGATGTAGATGTCGTCGGTGGACGCGGTGAAGCTCGTGTCCATGTTGCGCAGAAAGCCAAAGCCGTCGGGCAGGACTTCGAGCACGCCGTCCGCGTTCACCAGTTCGCCGCCTTTGGCGCGCTTCTTGATGATGGCGAACATCAGCTCCTGCTTGCGCATGCGGCCGGTGTTTTCGATCTCAAGCGCGTCGGCCTGCTTGAGGACTTCAGACACATGCAGTGCCTTGAGTTCGTTGAGGTGCATGGGATTCACTCCGGGAGGGAGTCGAGTCAAAAAACCGGGGGAGGGGGCGCTGACGTCCGGTTGGCGGACTGGCGCTGTCGAGAGAGGCTGGGCTGTGGTTGGCCAGCTGACGGAAGAATTATGACAGGAAAAATATCGGCTGCTGTACGAGGCCCGGGCGTTGCACCCGGGCCGGTTTCGCCGGCAGAACGATCAGGCCAGTTGCTGGTCGATGAAAGCGGTCAATTGGGCTTTGCTCATGGCGCCGACCTTGGTGGCGGCCAGTTGGCCGTCTTTGAACAGCATCAGGGTCGGGATACCGCGGATGCCGAACTTGGCGGGCACGTCGCGGTTGTCGTCCACGTTGAGCTTCGTGATCTTGAGCTTGCTGCCGTAAGAACCGGCGACTTCGTCCAGGATGGGGGCGATCATCTTGCATGGACCGCACCACTCGGCCCAGAAGTCCACCAGCACCGGTGCTTTGGCTTCGAGCACATCGGCCTGGAAAGTTGCGTCAGAAACGTGGGTGATCAGGTCGCTGGCCATGGTCCATCCTAAGGAACGTTGAAAGGGGGAGTTAAAGTCAATGGGCTGTGCCGCAGGACCTTGGGTCTCGGCGTACAGCTACAACTGCTCAATTGTGACAGAAACGCCCGTTCCATGATGTCTGCTCCCCCGATCAGCCACCCCGCAGACATACGCTGGTCGGCGCTGACCGAGCAGATCGGGCAGCGGCTGAAGAGCCGTTCTGTCGACGCTTCGCGAGCACTGGTGCTGGTGCCTTATGCCCAGCTCATGGACTCGGGGCGCCGGGCTTGGGCGCAAGCCCACCCCAGCGGCTTCTCGCCCAGGTTCGAGTCCAGCCGCAACTGGGCCGCGTCGCTGCAACCCTTCCTGCCGTCCATCAACGACCTGTCCGGCGACGTGGCCCGGGACAGTCTCGTGGCCGCCAGCTTGATCGACCGCGTGGGCCGTGGTCGGGTGGCACCTGCCCTGAGGCCGGTGCTGGTGGCCAGGCTGGTTGATGCGGCCCGCCAGCTCGGGCCATTGGCCGCAGCACGCCCCCCAGAAGCCCGTGCCGACTGGGCGGGGCAGATGCGCGAAGCGATGGCGACCGGGGGCCAGACGCTGCAATGGGAGGCCCTGGTGGCCTCGCTCGCGCTGGCCTGGACGTCCTCATCGGTCTATGCCACCGACGTGTTGTGGACACCGCTGGCGGCGCCAGGGGTCGCGTTTGATGATCTGCTGGTTCTGCAGGGTTTTCAGCCCGATCCGCTGGCGACCGCGCTTGCGGCGTTGTGGGGCGATCGGGTGACGGTGCTGCCACTGCATCCCCCGACTGAAGCATGGCCCATCGCCAGCCTGCACGCCTGCCACGATGCGCAGGACGAGGCCCAGCGCGCTGCCGCCTGTGTGATTTCGCTGGCCAATGCCGGTCGCACGCCAGTGGCGCTGGTGGCCAACGATCGTGTGCTGGTGCGGCAGGTGAGCGCGCAATTGCACGGGGCGGGGTTGTCGGTGCGCGACGAGACGGGGTGGAAGCTGTCGACCACCCATGCGGCCGCGCGGCTCATGAGCCTCTTGCGAGCGGCCGATCCACGCGCCCGCACCGACGACCTGCTCGATTTCCTGCAGCAGACCCGGGTCTGGCCAGAAGCGCAGCTGCAATCACTGGAGCGCCGGGCCCGCTCGCTGGGTCTGGCTCAAGCCGCTTCGGCCCTGCGGCACCCGCAGCTCGTGGGCAGTGTTCCGCTCGGTCTGCCCGAGCTGATCGCTGCGCTCCAGGCGCCACGACCTTTGTCGCAATGGCTCCCCGATTTGGCGCAAACCTTGCGCAGCTGCGGTTGGTGGGACGAATGGTGCAGCGACGCCGCCGGGCAGCAGATCGTGCAGACCTTGCGTCTGAGCGATGGCGCGTCCCACGAGCTGGCGGTGCTGGAGCAGGGGCTTCAGGAGGATGCAACAGAAGCCATGCGCCGCAGAAAGCCACACATGAGCCTGGCCGCCTTCACGGCCTGGGTGCGGGACGCGCTGGAGGGGGCGAGTTTCATGGCGCCAAACACCGGGACGCCCGATGTGGTCATCCTGCCCATGGCGCAACTGCTGGGGCGTTCTTTTGCGGCCACGGTGGCGCCCGGTTGCGACGAGCGCCACCTGCCCGCAAGTCCCGAGCCGCCCGGCGCATGGACACCGCAGGAACGCAGCGCCTTGGGGCTGCCGCAGCGCGAGGACCTTGCCCTGGCCGCCAGGCAGGCCTGGGAGATGTTGATCCGGTTGCCTGAGGTTCACCTGCTTTGGCGCACGCAGGAGCAAGGGGAAGCCGTCTTGCCCAGCCCCTGGGTGCTGATGCTCGACACGGCACAGGACGGTGCCGCGCTCGCGGCCACCATCGATCCGCGAGAGCGGCGCCGGCTCACACCTGAGGCGGTGGTCCGTCCAGGTCCCTCATCGGGTGACCTGCTGCCCGAAGCGCTCTCGGCCAGCGCCTACCAGGACCTGCGCGACTGCCCTTACCGCTTCTTTGCCTTGCGCCAGTTGCGCTTGCAGGACGCCGACGAGCTGGAGGTCGAGCCCGACAAGCGCGACATGGGCATCTGGCTGCACGCGGTGCTCAAGCTCTTTCACGAAGAGCGTGCGCAGGCGCAGGCCGAGGGCGCAGCGCCGGATGCACGCAGTGATCGCGAGCGCATCGACCGGCTGGCCCGGAGCACGGCCGAGCACATGGGTCTCAACGCGCTGTCGGCCGACGACGGCGCAACAGAAGGTCGTGCCGGCTTCCTGCCGTTCCAGGCTGCCTGGCCGGCGGTGTGCGATGGTTACCTGGACTGGCTGTGGAAGTTTGAAGCCAGTGGTGACCGCGCCGGCCCCCGGTTTGCCCAGGCCGAGCTGTCGCTGCGCAGCGAGGCGGGGCCGTACCGGTTGATCGGCACGCTGGACCGGGTGGATCACCAGGACAGCCCGGAGGGTGTGATTCCGTTCGTGATCGACTACAAGACCGAGCCGCGCGACACCACCCGCAACCGCGTGAAAGCACCGCTGGAAGACACGCAGATCGCGTACTACGCCGCGCTCTTGCCCGAGGAGACGGTGCGGGCGGCCTACCTGAGCGTGACCGAAAGCCGCGACGCGGGCGCCACCTTGCTGGTCGAGCAGACGCAGGTGATCGCCGCGCGCGATGCGCTGCGAGAGGGCCTGGTGCGCGACCTCGATCGGGTCGCGGCGGGGCACGGCATGCCGGCCCTGGGCGAGGGCAAGGTGTGCGACTTCTGCGCCGCTCGTGGCCTGTGCCGCAAAGACTTCTGGACAGTGACATGAGCGAACAAGCGGCATACCGCATCAACGGCGAACCGGTGTCGCGCGAGGCGTTCTACGCGGTCGCCTGCGACCCGGCGCGCAGCGTGGCGGTGGAGGCCTGCGCGGGCGCCGGCAAGACCTGGATGCTGGTCTCGCGCATCCTGCGGGCCTTGCTCGACGGCACCGCGCCGCAGGATATCCTGGCCATCACCTTCACCAAAAAGGCCGCTGGCGAGATGCGCGAACGCCTGCTCGACTGGTTGCTGGCGTTCTCGCGCTTGCCGCAGGACCAGCTGGTGCAGGAGCTGGTCCTGCGTGGCATGGACCCGGCGCAGGCCGCCGTTCGCGCCGGCGATCTGCAGGCCTTGCACGCGCGGCTGACCGCGCTGGGCCGGCCGGTGCAGATCCGCACCTTCCACAGCTGGTTCGCCGCCCTGTTGCGCAACGCGCCGCTCTCGGTGCTGCACGACCTGGAATTGCCCGCACCTTACGAGCTGCTCGAAGACGACAAACCAGCGGTGCAGCGCGTGTGGCCCCGTTTCTACGCGACCGTGGCGGCCGACGCCGGCTTGCGGCAGGACTATCTTCACAGCGTGGCCCTGCACGGGCGCCACCAGACCGGCGAGGCGCTGAAGAATGCGTTGGACAAGCGGGTCGAATTCGCGCTGGCCGATGCCAGCAGCGTGGTCGAGTCCTCGGTGGAGCCCTTCGCGGTGCTGTACCCGTCCCTGGCCCGGTTCGATGCCCCTGAAGACGCCTTGCTCGGCAGCATGGTCCGCGAGCGCTGGCTGGCGTGGGCCAAGGTGCTGGGCGGCGAGGGCAACAAGACGCCGCAGAAGGCCGCCAACGCAGTCGTGGACGCGTTCGCCGTGCCCGACGAGCCTGGGCAGATGGCGGCCCGGTTCAACCAGTTGCGCAAGGCCTTTTTCGTGGCCGACGAAGACCGCCTCACCAACCACCTGAGCAAGTTCCCCGCTGCGCAGGAAGCCGAGACCGAGCTGAAAGCCCTGTGCGGCGCGCGTCGCCAGCACCAGGCCTGGCAGCACCACCAGCGCCTGACGCGCCTGACCCGCTGCTTGAGTGCAGAGTACGCGTCGCTCAAGCGCGAGCGTGGCTGGGTGGACATGAACGACATCGAGGGCGCGGCCCTGCGCCTGCTGGGCGACGCCGAGCTCTCGGGCTGGATGCAGCAGCGCCTGGACGCGCGCGTGCGCCACCTGCTGATCGACGAGTTCCAGGACACCAACCCCCTGCAGTGGCAGGCGCTCTACGGCTGGCTCTCGGCCTACGCCGGTGCCGGTCCGGGCGAAGCGCCGCGCGTGTTTCTGGTGGGCGACCCCAAGCAGTCGATCTACCGCTTCCGCCGCGCCGAGCCGCAGGTGTTCAAGGCAGCGCAGGCGTTCGTGGTCGAGGGGCTCGACGGTGCCTTGCTCACCTGCGACCACACGCGCCGCTGCGCCACCGGCGTGGTGGACGCGCTCAACGCCGTCATGCAGGCCGCCGAGCAGGACGCGGGCTACGCCGGCTACCGCACCCACACCACAGAGAGCGACGCGCTGGGCGCGGTGCTGGCACTGCCGCAGGTGCCGCGCGCGGCGGGCGGCAATGACGACCACGGCGCGGAGGGCGAGGCCGTCTGGCGCGACAGCCTGAGCGAGCCGCGTGTGACCCCCGAAGAGACCCTCAGTGCCATCGAGGCCCGGCAGGCGGCCGACTGGATCGCCCACGAGCTGGCCAGCGGCGCGTTGAGGCCCCGCGACATCATGGTGCTGTCGCGCAAGCGTGAGCGCCTGGGCTGGTTGTTCGAGGCGCTGCGCGAACGTGGCATCGCCTGCGAGCAGCCCGAGAAGCTGGATCTCGCCGACGCGCCCGCCGTGCAGGACGTGGTCGCCTTGCTCGACGCGCTGGTCTCACCGGCCCACGACCTGAGCCTGGCGCGTGCGCTCAGGTCGCCGCTGCTCGGCCTGGGCGATGCGTCGCTGGCCCAGATCGCGCGCCTGCGAAAGCGCTGGACACCCCCCGCCGAGGTGAACGGGCCGGGCGAGAAGGTGCAAGCCCCATGCTGGTGGGACGTGCTGCAGCGCTGGTCCTCCCTCGAGTCCGACGAACAGGACGCGCTGGCCGCCAGTCTTTCCGGCGGAGAGGCCCAAGACCTCCACCCGATCGGTCCTGCCGCCATCCGCCTGGCGCGCTGGCGCGGCTGGGTCGACAGCCTGCCGCCTCATGACGCGCTCACCGCCATCTACCGCGATGGCGATGTGCTCGCGCGCTTTGCCCAGGCCGTGCCGCCACACCAGCGCGAGGCGGTGCTGGCCCAGCTGCAGAGCCTGCTGGCGCACACCCTGGCCCAGGACGGCGGGCGCTTCCTGAGCCCCTACCGGCTGGTGCGCGCCTTCAAGGCCGGCGACATCCGGGCCCCGCAGGCCGCGCAGGACAACGCGGTGCGCCTGCTGACCATCCACGGTGCCAAAGGCCTGGAGGCCCACACCGTGCTGCTGCTCGACACCGACGCCGCGCCCCCCAAGGCCGAGAGCATGGGCGTGCTCGTGGATTGGCCGGGCGAGGCACCCCAGCCGCGCCGGTTCGTGTTCCTCGCCAGCGAAAAGTCGCCGCCGGCCTGCGCCGAGGGCGTGCTGGCCATCGAGCAGCAGGCCCGCGCGCTGGAAGAACTCAACGCGCTTTACGTGGCGCTCACCCGCGCCGAACACCGCCTGGTGATCTCCAGCACCGAGCCCCATCGGGCGGCCGTCGCGCCGTCGTGGTTCCGCCGCATCCAGGCGCACGCTCTGGCCGTGGCGGCCGCACCCGAGTCGGTGCATGCCGAGGCGGCCGAGCCAGAGCCTTTCGAATTGCTCGCGCTGCCGATCTTTGTGCCAGCGGCCGCGTCCGAGGACGCGTCAGGCCAGGAAACCACGGAAAACGCGGCCCTGGACGCGCTGGCCCGCACCGGTCTCGCGCTGCACCGCCTGCTGCAATGGCGGCCCACCCCGCTGGGCGGCTTTGAGTGGACGGACCTGCACCGGCAGGCGGTGGCGCGGGAGTTCGCGCTGTCACCCGAACAGTCCGCGCAGGCGCACACCATGGCGCGCGCCATCGTCTCAGGCGAGGCCGCCTGGGCCTGGGACGCCGATCAGCTCACGCATTGGGGCAATGAGGTCGAGCTGTGGTTCGAGGGTCAGCTGCTGCGCCTGGACCGCCTGGTACGGCGACGTGACAGCGGCGAATGGTGGGTGCTGGACCACAAGAGCGCCGAGCGCCCCGAACAACAAGCCCAGCTGCTGGCTCACATGGTCCGCTACCGCCGTGCCGTGCAGACGGCGCAGCCTGGCGCCGTGGTGCGCCTCGCTTTCATCAACGCCAACGGCCAGCTCATCGAGCTGCCCGCAGAGACCGAGACCCGATAAGTGACCGACGCTTTGAATCCGATGCTTTCTCCTTTGGACGTCGCCATCGTCGGCGGCGGCCCCGCCGGCCTGATGGCGGCCGAGGTGCTGTCTCGTGAGGGCGTGCGCGTCGACCTGTTCGACGCCATGCCCTCTGTCGGGCGCAAGTTCCTGCTGGCCGGCAAAGGCGGCCTGAACCTGACCCACGCCGAGCCGCTGGACGCGTTCATCTCCCGCTATGGCGAGCGGGCCAGCACCTTGCAGGTGATGCTGCAGGCCTTCGGTCCGCAGCAGGTGCGCGACTGGGCCGCCGGTCTGGGCATCACCACCTTTGTCGGCAGCTCGCAGCGCGTGTTTCCCACCGACATGAAGGCAGCGCCCCTGTTGCGCGCCTGGCTGCAACGCCTGCGCCACCCCGCGCCCGGTGGCGAATCCGTGCGGTTTCACATGCGCCACCGCTGGCTCGGGTGGGCTGGAGATGGGACATCGCTGCGCTTTCAGACGCCCGAGGGCGAACGGCAGGTGAGCGCGCGCACCACCGTGCTGGCCCTGGGTGGCGCGAGCTGGGCCCGGCTGGGGTCGGACGGCGCCTGGTGGCCGTGGCTGCAGGCCGCCGAGGTGGACCTGGCGCCGCTGCAACCGTCCAACGGGGGCTTTGAGGTGCAGGGCGGTTGGACGCCCTTGTTCCGCGAACGCTTCGCGGGGCAGCCCTTCAAATCGGTCGCGATCCGGTTTGCCGACGACCAGGGTCACAGCTTTCAGAAAAAGGGAGAGTTCGTCGCCACCGCCACCGGCGTGGAAGGCAGCCTGGTCTACGCTGTCTCCAGCGGGCTGCGCGATCAGATCAACCGGACCGGCAGCGCCACCTTCCACCTCAACCTGCTGCCCGACCGCAGCCCGGAAGACGTGCTCAAACAGGTGGCGCACCCCCGAGGGTCGCGCAGCCTCTCCAGCCACCTCAAGAGCCGGCTCGGGCTGGACGGCATCAAGATGGCCATCCTGCACGAGCGGTGCCCCAAGGCCACGATGAACGACCCGGTCGCGCTCGCGGTCGCGATCCAGGCCCTGCCCATCACGCTCGCCGCCACCCGGCCGATCGACGAAGCCATCAGCACGGCCGGTGGTGTGCGCTTCGAAGCGCTGGACGAAGCGCTGATGGTGCAGCGCCGTCCCGGCCTCTTTTGCGCGGGTGAGATGCTGGACTGGGAAGCGCCCACCGGCGGCTACCTGCTCACGGCTTGCCTGGCCAGCGGTGTGGTGGCGGGGCAGGGCGTGGCGCGCTGGCTCAAGGCCCATTGATGGGGTGTCATCACGCCGTCAAGACCCGGGTCTAGAGTTCCACGGGTTCTTTTTGCCCTGTCCTGGAGATGTTTGCCCATGTTCGTGTCCGTTTTGCACCGCCGCCGCTTTTGCCATCAGCTCGCCGCAGGCCTCGTCGCCTTGAGCGCGGGTGCTGCCCAGGCCAATGGCTTTCCTGATCGGCCCATCAAGATCGTCGTGCCGTTCGCGCCCGGGGCCGGCACCGACGCCATGGGCCGCCTGATCGCGGCGAAGCTGGCCGAGTTGCTGAAGATCAGCGTCGTCGTGGACAACCGCGCGGGGGCTTCCGGTGCCTTGGGCGCCCAGGAGGTCGCCAAGGCCGCGCCCGACGGCCACACCTTGCTGCTCGCCGCAGCGCCCTTCACCACGGTGCCCGCCGCGCTGCCAGGTGCGGGCTACGACCCCATCGCCGGCTTCACCCCGGTGGGCATGTTTGCCCACGGCCCGCTCGTCTGGGCCGCGAGCAAAGACCTGCCCGCGAACACCCTGTCCGAGGTGGTGGCACTGGCACGCAGCCAGCCCGGCCGCCTGAACTACGGCTCGGCCGGGGTCGGCGGCATCAACCACCTGGTGCTCGAATCGCTCAAGGCGCACACCGGCACGTTCATCACGCACATTCCCTACCGTGGCATTGCGCCCGCCACCGTGGACACCCTGTCCGGGCAGATCCAGCTGCTCACCGGGACCATCCCCGCGCTCGCACCCTACATCCGGGACGGCCGCCTCAAGGCCCTCGCCGTCACCAGCCAGGGCCGCAGCCCCGCGCTGCCGCAGGTGCCCGGCATGCAAGAGTCGGGGTTTGCCGATGTCAACGTGCTGAACTACTTTGCGCTGGTCGCACCGAAAGGCACACCCGACGCCGTGGTGCAGCAGATCAATGCCGCGCTGGCCCAGGTGGTGGCCATGCCCGATGTGAAAGAGCGCCTGGCCAAAGACGCGCTGGAGCCCGCCACCGGCACGCCGGCGCAGCTCGCGCTGTTCCTGCAAAAAGACGTGGACGGCTGGAAGCGGGTGGTGGAGCGCCAGAAGCTCAAGATCGACGCTTTCTGATCGGGGCTGCCTGGCCCAGACAGCAAAAAGGCCGCTGATGCGGCCTTTTTGCTGTAGCGCGTGCGATGCGCTGAATAAGGTGACGAGCCTTGACCCCGGCACTGACTCCACAGTTAGGGCTGCTTGGTTCCCCACCTGACCCGGTTGGCCGCTTCACCATGCGGGAAGGCCCGTCGGGGTGAATTGTAGGCGATGGCAGCGACCTTTGCCGGACCGGGCGCGGTGAGGGCGCCGCTTAGAATCGACACCATGTCTTACGTCGTCCTGGCCCGCAAGTACCGCCCGCGCAATTTCACCGAAATGGTGGGGCAGGCGCACGTGGTCCAGGCCCTCACGAACGCGCTCACGACCCAGCGCCTGCACCACGCCTACCTGTTCACCGGCACGCGTGGCGTGGGCAAGACCACCGTCTCGCGCATCCTGGCCAAGTCGCTCAACTGCTTGGGCACGGACGGGCAGGGTGGCATCACCGCCGAGCCATGTGGCGTGTGCCAGGCCTGCACCGATATCGACTCGGGCCGCTTCGTGGACTACACCGAGCTCGACGCGGCCTCGAACCGCGGCGTGGACGAGGTCCAGGCGCTGCTGGAGCAGGCGGTCTACAAGCCGGTGCAGGGCCGCTTCAAGGTCTTCATGATCGACGAGGTGCACATGCTCACCGGGCACGCGTTCAACGCGATGCTCAAGACGCTGGAAGAGCCGCCCGAGTACCTGAAGTTCGTGCTGGCCACGACCGACCCGCAGAAGGTGCCGGTGACCGTGCTCTCGCGTTGCCTGCAGTTCAACCTGCGCCCGATGGCACCGGAGACCGTGCTGGAGCATCTGGGTCAGGTGCTTCAGGCTGAAAACGTGCCGGCCGAGACGCAGGCGCTGCGCCTGATCTCGCGCGCCGCGCGCGGCTCCATGCGCGACGCGCTCTCGCTGACCGACCAGGCCATTGCCTTCGGCGGCGGTCAGTTGCAGGAAGCAACCGTGCGCCAGATGCTCGGCGCCGTGGACCGCTCGTATGTGCTGCGTCTGATCGATGCACTGGCGCGGGCCGACGGCGCCACGGTGGTGGACACGGTCGACAGCCTGCGCACCAACGGCCTCAACGCCGCGTCGACACTGGAAGAAATGACCGGCCTGCTGCAGCGCATGGCCGTGCTGCAGGCGGTGCCCGAACGGCTGGCCTTGCAGGAATCGGACGACCCCGACACCCCCGAGATCGTGCGCCTGGCCCATGCGCTGCCGGCCGACGAAACCCAGTTGCTGTACAGCCTGTGCCTGCACGGCCGTGGCGAACTGGGCCTGGCGCCCGACGAGTACGCCGCGCTCACCATGGTGTTGCTGCGCCTGCTGGCGTTCAAGCCTTCCGGCACGACCCCTGTGGCCGCGGCGGAAAAAAAAACACTGAAAACGGCGGTTGAGGCGCCTGCTGCGGTTCCGCCGGCCGCGCCTGCGCCGGTGGCATCTCCACGCACGCCTGCGGAGGTTCGGCCTGCCCAGGCCATGGCGAGCCCGGTGGCCGCGCCTGTTGCGCCACCCGCGACGCCGTCACCACCGGCTCCCCTCAACGTTCGAACCGTGACCGAGGCGTCCGCCCAGCCAGTGGCCACCCGTCACGAGGTTCTAGATGACGACGATGGCCCGCCCTGGGTGGAAGACCCGGAAGAGCCACCAACGGACGAGGGTGTGCAGACCAGCCGCCGTGTCGTGGCGATTCCGGTGCGCGAGGCGGGCCTCTCTCCACGGCTGGACCAGCTGCGCGAGCCCGGTGAAACGGTGCGCTTGCCTGAGCTGGTGACCAGTGCCGAAGGCGATGTCTGGTTTGACGCGGTGATGCAGCTCGTGCGCGCCGAGACGATCACCGCGCTGGTGCGCGAGCTGGGGCTGCAGTCGCAGCTGGTGGCGCGCGACGCCGACCAGTGGGTGCTTCGCGTGGAGCGCGAGTCGCTCAACCAGGGCAACACCCGGGAACGCCTGGGCACGGCGTTGAAGACGCTGGGCCACGATATCCGCCTGGTGGTGGAGATCGGCCCGGTGAACGACTCTGCCGCGCTGCGCCTGGCGGCCGAAGCCGCGCGCCGTCAGCGCGAGGCCGAACAAATCATCCGGGACGACCCCTTCGTGCAGGCGATGATGCGCGACTTTGGCGGCAGAATCGTGCCCGGCACGCTCAAGGCCACGGACATGCGCCCCCACACTCCGCCGCTGCGCGGGTCGCTGCCCCCCGAGGGGGTTGAGCCGCCTCGGGGCGGCCCGGCGGCGGCTCGCTGAGCCTTCTGAATTCATTCTTTTTTCCAATCAGAACACAAGGATCACCATGTTCAACAAAGGACAACTCGCCGGTCTCATGAAGCAGGCCCAGGCCATGCAGGACAACCTGAAAAAAGCCCAGGACGAGCTGGCTTTCATCGAGGTCACCGGTGAATCCGGCGCTGGCCTGGTGAAGGTGCTGATGACCTGCAAACACGACGTCAAGCGCGTCACCATCGACCCCAGCCTGCTGGCCGACGACAAGGACATGCTGGAAGACCTGGTCGCCGCGGCCTTCAATGCGGCCGTGCGCAAGGCCGAAGAAACGTCGAACGAGAAGATGGGCAAGCTCACGGCGGGCATGCCTGGTCTGCCGGGCGGCATGAAGTTTCCCTTCTGATGGCCCGCCGCCCATACGCGTGACCGCCACCCACTCCCTGGAACTGCTGGTGCAGGCGCTGCGGCGTCTGCCGGGGGTGGGCGTGAAATCGGCGCAGCGCATGGCATTTCACCTGCTGCAGCACGACCGGGAGGGTGCGCTGCACCTGGCGCAGGCGCTGCAACATGCCTGCGCCGAGGTGAAACACTGTGCGCTCTGCCACACCTTCACCGAAAAAGACATCTGCCCCACCTGCCTGGACGCGCGGCGCGACCGCAGCCAGCTGTGTGTGCTGGAAACACCCGCAGATCAGGACGCCATGGAGCGCACCGGTGCCTACAAGGGCCTGTACTTCGTGCTCATGGGCAAGCTCAGTCCGCTCGACGGTGTGGGGCCGCGCGACATTGGCCTGCAGAAGCTGTTTGACCGCATCGACGCGCAGGTGGATGGGCAGAGCGAGGTGCGCGAAGTGATCCTGGCGACCAACTTCACCGCCGAGGGCGAAACCACGGCGCATGTGATTGCGCAGTCGCTCAAGGCGCGGGGTGTGAGCGTGACCCGGCTCGCGCGGGGGGTGCCGGTGGGCAGCGAACTGGAATACGTTGATCTGGGCACCATTGCCCATGCTTTGGTGGACCGCCGCTGAGCGGCCACGACCCTGGAGAGCGACTCATGACATTCGCCGGATTGACCCTGGCCTACTGGACGGTGCTGGTGGCCGCGCTGCTGCCCATCGCGTGTGCGGGCCTGGCGAAGTGGGGCATGTTTTCGAAGCCGCGCCGCGAGGGCGGTTACGACAACCACAACCCGCGCGCCTGGTTGGCGCAGCAAGGTGACTGGCGTGCGCGCGCCAACGCGGCACAGGCCAACAGCTTTGAATCCCTGCCCTTTTACATCGGGGCTGTGATCATTGCGCACCAGCTCGGCGCGTTCCAGACCCGGCTGGATCTGATGGCGTTTCTCTACGTCGTGCTGCGCCTGATGTACATCCTGTTCTATCTGGCCGACATGGCCACGCTGCGCAGCCTGGTCTGGACGGTCGCACTGGCGGTGAACATCGCGATCCTGTTCATCTGATCGCATCGCGCGTGCCCACGCCACGCTGACATTTGCTTGCAAACTTGTTCTCGGTGAAAACCCGCTCGGGAGTCGCCCCGATGCGCTTGTGCCTGTCCTCCCCTAGTCTCGGTGCTTCAATGAAGTCAGGGACAAGAGAGGATGTGGCATGTGGAGTCGCCGTGATTGCGCGCGCTGGTTGGCATCGGCTGCACTGGGTGCAGGGGTGCCTGCGGCGATGGGTCAAGTCAGACCCATTGCGCCGCCTGCGCTGCCGCGCGCGCCCATCGGGCGTGTGCAGCTGGCGGTCGAAAAGAAGTCGGCGTTTTGCTACCTGCCCTTGACCATCGCAGAGCGCCTCGGTTATTTCGCTGCGGAGGGTCTGGACGTTCAGGTGCGTGAGCTGAGCGAGCCGGGTCACGCGCTCCAGGCGCTGCTGTCGGGGTCGGTCCAGGCCCTGTCTGGTCCTTACAGCCTCGCCATCAGGCTGCAGGCGCGTGGGCAGGCCTTTCCGTCCATCGTGCTGCAAGGGCGCGCCCCGCAACTGGTGATGGGGGTCTCGCGCAAAACCATGGGTGCCTTCCGCGATGTCCGCGATCTGCGCGGCCGCAAGGTGGCGGTGACGGCCATGGGTTCGGCCAGCCAGCGCCTGACCCAGGTGCTGCTGTCCAACGCCAGGCTGGGCAGCGATGCCGTGCAGTATGTGCCGATGAACAGCCCTTCAACGGCGGTGGCGGCTTTTCGAACCGGCCAGATCGATGCCATCTGCTACACCGACCCGGTGATCACGCAACTGGAGCAGGACGGCGGGCTGCGGGTGGTGGCGGACACGCGCACAGTGCGCGGCAACGCCGAGGTGTTTGGCGGGCCGATGCCGGCGGGTTGTCTGAGTGTGTCGGCCGAGTACCTGGCCGAACATCCCACCGAGTGCCAGGCGATGGTGAATGCGATGGTGCACGCACTGAAATGGCTTCAGACGGCAGGGCCGTCGGACATCAACAAAACCGTGCCCGAGTCGTATTTTTCGGGTGACCGGGCACTGTATCTGGCGGCGTTCAGCCGGGCGCGCGAGGCCTGGGCACCCGACGGCCTCATGCCTGAAACCGGACCACAGAACGTGGCCCGTGTGCTGGAGCGGTTCGACGAAGGCGCTGCGTCCAAGAAAGTGGACCTGGCGCTGACCTACACCAACGCCCTGGCGCAGAAGGCCAAAACCCGGTTCCGGGCCTGAGCACACCCGGCCGCCCGGACGGGGCCGTTCGTCAGTTCTTGCGCGCCTTGCGGCCGTTCTTGCCTTCGGCCGCGACCCTGACCTCGGAGCGCTTGCCTTTCGCCTGGCTTTGCCGCGCGGGCTTTTCTCGTTTGGCTTGCTTGCCGGGCTTGCCCGCGCGTTTTTCCGCCCGTACCGTGGCCTTGCCGTCACGCCCCTTTTTGCGTACGGAGACAGCAGCGCTCTTGCGCGACGGGGCCGAACCGCTGGCCAGCTTGGCCGAGCGCGGCAGCATCAAGGTGACGCGCTGACCCGCCTTCAGACGCTCGTTGACCGACATGCGGTTCCACCCGGCAGCACTCGCGGCGCTCACCCCATAGCGTTGTGCCAGGCGCGCCAGGTTGTCGCCCTTGCGGGCGCGCACGATCGAGCGCTTGAGAATGATGTCGGGTGCCAGGCTGAGTTGCGCGTTGTCGGCCACGAACTCGCTCACGTCGTTGTTGCGCTGTCCGCTGCGAGGCACCAGCAGGCTGGAGCCGGCGCGCACCTTCATGCGCGGCGGGATGTTGTTGACCTCGCGCAACTCCGATTCGCTCATGCCCACGCGGTCCGCCACCTCGGCCACGCTCATGGTGGTTGGTGCGACCCAGGCGGTCCAGCTCGCGAGCTGGCCCCGGTACCCCTTGAGCTTGTCCTCGAACACCTTGGCGTTGTCCCAGGGCAGCAGGATGTTGGGTGTGCCCGCGGCCATCACGAGGGGCTGCTTGATCGAGGGGTTGAGCGAGCGGAAGTCTTTTTCGCTGATGCCGGCCATGCCAGCGATCAGTGTGACGTCCATGTCGCGCTCCAGCGTCACGGTGTCGAAGAACGGGTGGTTGCCGATCAGGGGCAGCTGGGCGCTGAAGGCTTCCGGGCGTGCGACGATGTTCTCCACCGCCTGCAGCTTGGGCACGTACATGCGCGTCTCCAGCGGCATGTTGATGTCGTTGTAGGTGGCCGGCAGGCCCGCTCGCTGATTGCGGGTGATGGCCTTGTTGACGTTGCCCTGGCCCCAGTTGTAGGCCGCGAGCGCTAGGTGCCAGTCGCCAAAGCGCGCATGAAGCTGCTCCAGGTAGTCGAGCGCGGCGCGGGTGGAGGCCAGCACATCGCGGCGGTCGTCGCGGAACACGTTCTGCTTCAGGTCGAACGACTGGCCGGTGGCGGGCATGAACTGCCACATGCCGGCGGCGCGCGCGCTGGACACCGCCTGCGGGTTGAAGGCGCTTTCGATGAAGGGCAGCAGCGCCAGCTCCATCGGCAGGTTGCGGCGCTCGATCTCTTCGACGATGTGGAACAGGTAGCGGCTGGAGCGTTCGGTCATGCGCTGGATGTAGTCCGGACGGCTGGCGTACCACTGCTCGCGGTCACGCACCATGTCGTTGTCCAGGTCGGACATGGCCAAGCCCCGGCGGATGCGGTCCCAGATGTCGGTCGGCGCGGAGAGCATCACGACCGGCGGCGGCGTGGCCGATGCCAGCGCGATGTCGCTCAGCGGGGCGTGGGCTGGCAGTTCGGTGCCCGGCGTCCGCACCGAGGGAGCGGGGGCCGGTGACGCCGGGCGGGCGGCGGTCACCGGCGCCGCGGGGTTCGACGGCGGTGCGCTGGCGCAGGCGCCCAGCAGCAGCGCTAGGCCGAGCACGGCCAGTTTGAGTCTCTGACTGGATAGTGCGAGGCTTTCCGCGCGAGGGAATGGAGAGGGCATGTGGCTCACTGGTAGGTGTTTTTCCAGGCGCGCAGCGTGGTGAACACGCCCAACGGACCAGGGGATGAATGGGGATCGTGCGCGCGGGCGGTCTGCTCGACGGCCGGCACATGGGCTCTCAGAAAAGGATTGATCTGTTTTTCCAGTTCGATGGAGCTGGGCAGCGTGGGAAGGTTCCGCTCGCGCAACCTTTGGCAGCGTTCCTCGTAGGCGCTCAACACCGCGTTGCCCGGCTCCACCGCACGGGCGAAGCGCAGGTTGGACAGCGTGTATTCGTGCGTGCAGCAGACCCGGGTGGCGCCGGGCAGCGCGGCCAGGCGGGTGAGCGAATCCAGCATCTGGGCCGGCGTGCCTTCGAAGAGGCGACCACAGCCCGCAGAGAACAGGGTGTCGCCACAGAACAGCAGGGGTGCACCATCCGCCTCGGCACAGAAGTAGGCGATGTGGCCAGACGTGTGGCCGGGCACCTCTATCACTTCGAAGTTCAAGCCCAGCGCCGTCACCCCCTCACCGCCGCCCACACGCTGAAGCGGTTCGGGCATGGGCTCGAAAGCTGGGCCGATCACGCGCGCGCCGGTGGCTTCGCGCAGGGCGGCCACGCCGCCCACATGGTCGGCGTGGTGATGGGTGATCAGGATGGTGTCGAGGGTGAGCTGGTGCTGGGTCAGCCAGTCCATCACGCCGCTGGCCTCGCCCGGATCGACCACCAATGCACGTCGACCGTCGTGCCATACCCAGATGTAGTTGTCGCTGAAGGCCGGGACGGGAAACAAGGTCATGGCGCGAAACCCGGGGAGCGGGCGTGTAGAGTATCTGGACCGGGGCCGAGGGCGGCGACCTCTGCCAGACCGACGTTGCAACACCCCACATGAACCCTCCGATTATAAGTTTGACCGACTGGTTTCAGACCGCTCCAGGTGGGTATCTTCTGGCCTGGGAAAAGGCTCAGTTTGATCTCTCGGTGGCCAACCTGTTTGGCTACAACGCCTTGCAACTGGGGCTGTCCGAACTGCACACGCTGGAGGCCAACCGCATGCCCCACCGCTGGCTGGCGCTGCCCGAGGAGTTCATGGGAGAGACGGTGCTCGGGTCGCGCGGCGATGAAGACCGGCTCGCCCCATCGAACGGATCGCCGCGCGTGGCCCTGGTCACCAACGCCGCCGCGCTGCCCTTCCCGGAAGCCAGCATCGACCTGGTGGTGCTGCCTCACACGCTGGAGTTGAGTGCCGACCCCCACCATGTGCTGCGAGAGGTGGAGCGGGTGCTCGTGCCCGAAGGCCGGGTGGTGATTTCCGGGTTCAATCCCAACAGCCTCTGGGGTCTGCGGCAAAGCCGTGGTCGGCTGGCCGACCGCATGGGTCTCTCGGCATGGGGCGTGTCCCGTCTGTACCTGCCGGAGGCCGGTGACTTCATCGGTCCGGGGCGTTTGCGCGACTGGTTGCGGCTGCTGAGTTTTGAAGTAGAGTCGGAGCGCTTTGGCTGCTACAGGCCAGCGGTTCGCAGCGACAAGTGGCTGCAGCGCATGGCCTGGATGGACCGGGCCGGCCCCCGCTGGTGGCCCATCTTTGGCGCCGTCTATTTTGTGGTGGCGGTCAAGCGGGTGCGCGGCGTTCGCCTGCTCGGGCCGGCCTGGCGTCCGCGCCGCACGGTGATGGCGGCGCCGGTGTCGGTCGCCAACCGCCATTGACTTTTTTTCTCCTGGAGACCCTCTTTTGAACCATGTGGTGATGTACACCGACGGCGCCTGCAAAGGCAATCCTGGCCCGGGCGGCTGGGGCGTGTTCCTCAAGGCCGGCGGGCACGAAAAAGAACTCTGGGGCGGTGAACGCGAAACCACCAACAACCGCATGGAACTGACCGCCGTGATCGAGGGCCTGGCGGCGCTCAAGCGGCCGTGCAAGGTGGCGGTGTACCTGGACAGCCAGTACGTGCGCAAGGGCATCACCGAGTGGATCCACGGCTGGAAAACCAAGGGCTGGAAGACGGCTGCCAAAGAACCGGTGAAGAACGCCGACCTGTGGCAGAAGCTCGATGCGCTGGTGCACGACGGCGTGCACCACATCGAGTGGCATTGGGTCAAAGGCCATGCCGGCGACCCCGGCAACGAGCGCGCCGACGCGCTGGCCAACCGGGGTGTGCCCGGCTGACTGAGTGACCGGCCCGGGCGCCGCGGGCACCAAATGGGCATTGAACTTGTCGGTGCGGCTTCGGCTCAAGCACTGCTACATTGCATTTGGTCACTTTTGCGGTGGGCTGCCGCTGGCGGACCCCTTCGCCATTCATCTCCAGGTTCCTGCACATGGCACACAAGAAGTTCTACATCTGGGTCGCTGTCGGTGGTCTGGCGCTGGCGTCCGCCGGCGCGTGGTGGTTCCAGAACAAAACGCCCGCACGAACCGTGACCGGTGCGGCCGCTGGCTCCCCGGGCGCTGCCTCCGGACCCGGCAATCCGGCCGGTGCTGTGCCGGGTGGCGGCCAGGGTGGTGCTGGTGGTGGCGGCATGCCCGGGGTCGAGGTGGTGCAGGTCGGCACCATGCGCCTGCAGGACGATGCCGAGGCGGTGGGTACATTGCGCTCGCGCCAAAGCGTGACGCTGCGGCCCGAGGTGAGTGGGCGGGTGGCCAATGTCGCGTTTGCCGACGGCGCCAGGGTGCGCAAAGGCCAGCTGCTGGTGCAGTTCGACGACACCCTGCAGCGTGCCGAACTGAGCCAGGCGCAGGCCCAGCTCTCCATCGCCCGCGCCAACCTCAAACGCAACCAGGAACTGGTCGCCGAGAACTTCGTGGCCCGCCGGGTGCTTGACGAAAGCCAGGCCAATCTGCAAGTGGCCGAGGCGCAGGTGGCGCTCGCCCAGGCCCGCCTCGCACGCATGCGCATCACGGCGCCGTTTGACGGCACGCTCGGTTTGCGCAGCGTGAACCTGGGCGATTACGTGAAAGATGGGGCCGATCTGGTGAACCTCGAAGACACGTCCGCGCTCACCGTCGACTTCCGGTTGCCCGAGCGCTACCAGGCACGCATCGCCGCGGGCCAGGTGGTGCAGGTGCGGCTCGATGCCTTGCCGGGCCAGAATTTCAGCGCGCGCGTGCAGGCGGTCGACCCCTTGCTCGATGCCAACGGACGCTCGGTGTCGGTGCGCGCGACGCTGCCGCCGTCGCCGAAGGGTGAGCTGCGCCCCGGCATGTTCGCGCGCGTGACCACGATTTTCTCGGTGAATGACGCGGCCCTGGTGGTGCCAGAAGAAGCCATCGTGCCGCAAGCGGGCAAGCAGTTCGTGTTCCGCCTGGTGGACGAAGGCGAGGGCGACGCAAGGAAGCGCGTGTCGCGCCGCACCGAGGTTCAGCTCGGCGTTCGGCGCGGCCCGCAGGTGCAGGTGATGTCCGGCCTGTCGGTCGGTGACACGGTGGTGGTGGCCGGTCAGCAGCGCCTGCAGAAAGACGGCACGCCGGTCCGCGTGGTGGACATGAGCCGTCCCGGCGGCGGCCAGCCCGCTGGTGGAAAGCCGGGTGCCACCCCGCAGCCCGGCGCGCCAGCGGCGGGCGAAGCGCCTGGCGCCGCGCCCGCGGCGAAAAGCGCTGGCTGACCGTCAGGAGACCTGCCATGCAACTGCCCGAAATCTCCATCCGGCGCCCGGTGTTTGCATCGGTGCTGTCCATGCTCATCCTGCTGGTGGGCGCGGTGGCCTTCAATGCGCTGACGGTGCGCGAGTACCCCAAGATTGACGAGCCCACGGTCTCGGTGCAGACACGGTTTGTGGGGGCGTCCAGCGAGGTGATGGAGTCCCAGATCACCAAGACGCTGGAAGATTCACTGGCGGGCATTGAGGGGGTGGACCTGATCACCTCCACCAGCCGGCAGGAGCAGAGCAACATCACGGTGCGCTTCAAGCTCGAGCGTGATCCCGACTCGGCGGCCGCCGACGTGCGCGACAAAGTCAGCCGTGTTCGACAGCGCCTGCCCCAAGGCATCGATGAGCCGGTGATCGCCAAGGTCGAGGCCGATGCGTTCCCGGTGATCTGGCTGGCACTCAGCTCCGACACCCACAGCGCCTTGCAGTTGTCCGATTTCGCCAACCGGCTGGCCAAGCCGGTGCTGCAGACCGCGCCCGGTGCGGCGGACGTGCGGGTGTACGGCGAGCGCAAGTACTCCATGCGCATCTGGATCGACCCCGACCGTCTGGCCGCCTACCGACTGACGGTGCAGGATGTGGAAGACGCGCTGCGCCGCTCCAACCTGGAGGTGCCAGCCGGCCGCATCGAGAGCTCGTTGCGCGAGTTCAATGTGACGGCGGCGACCGATCTGCAGACGCCGGAACAATTCCGAGAGGTCACGCTGCGCACCGTCAACGGCCAGTCGATCAGGCTCGGCGATGTGGCGCGCGTGGTGCAGGGCCCGCAGGACGAACGCACTTCCGTTCGGCTCAATGGTCGAGATTCGGTGTCGCTGGGCGTGATCCGGCAGGCCACGGCCAACCCGCTGGAACTCTCGGCCGGCGTGCGCCAGTTGCTGGAGAAGGTCAAGACCGACCTGCCACCGGGCGTGACGGTGGACATCGCCAACGACAACTCGGTGTTCATCGACCGCTCCATCAAGGCCGTGTACACGACCATCGCCGAGGCGGTGGTGCTGGTGGCGCTGGTGATCTTTGTCTTTCTGCGCACGCTGCGCGCGTCCATCATCCCGCTGGTCACGATTCCCGTCAGCCTGATCGGCGCCTTCGCGCTGATGGGGCTGTTCGGTTTCTCGATCAACACGCTCACCCTGCTGGCCCTGGTGCTCGCCATCGGCCTGGTGGTGGACGACTCCATCGTGGTGCTGGAGAACATCTACCGCCACATCGAAGAGGGCCTGAAACCGTTCGATGCGGCGATCAAAGGCGCCCGGGAAATCGGGTTTGCGGTGGTGGCCATGACCTTGACGCTTGCGGCCGTGTACGCGCCGCTGGCGTTCACCCCCGGGCGCACCGGCCGCCTGTTCGCAGAGTTCGCGCTCGCGTTGGCCGGCGCGGTGGTGGTGTCGGGCTTTGTCGCGCTCACGCTGTCGCCCATGCTGTCGTCGCGGCTCTTGCGCCACAACCCGAACCCGGGCCGGTTTGACCGCTTCATGGAGCGGGTGCTCGTTGGCATGACCAATGCATACAGCTCGGTGCTGGCGATGGCGCTGCGCGCCCGCTGGGTGGTGGTGGCCGTGATGGTGGCGAGCGCGGTGGGCAGCTGGTTGCTGCTGCAGTCCACCAAGCAGGAGCTGGCGCCACTGGAGGACCGAGGCGTGATCCTCGCCAACATCAACGGTCCTGACGGCGCCACGCTGGCTTACACCCGGCGCTACGCCGAAGCCATCGAGCGCATCGGCCGTGAGTACCCCGAGTTCGACCGCATCTTTGCCAACATCGGCAATCCCACCGTGGCCCAGGGCAGCGTGTTTCTGCGCGCCACCCCGTGGGAAGAGCGCAGCCGCACGACGCAGGAGATCGCTCGCGAGCTCGCGCCGCGCTTCGCCAGCCTGCCCGGCATCAGCGCGATCCCGATCACACCGCCATCGCTCGGGCAGGGCTTTCGCGAGCGCCCGATCAACTACGTGATCGTCACCTCCGACAGCTACCAGAACCTCTCGCGCGTGGTGCGGCAGTTCCAGGACGAACTCGCCAAGCACCCCGGCTTCTTGCAGGTGGACACCGACCTGCGCCTGAACAAACCCGAAATCCGCATGGACGTGGACCGCGAGCGGGCCGCCGACATGGGCGTGAACGTCGATGTGATTGCGCGCACGGTCGAGACCATGCTGGGTGGCCGGGTCGTGACGCGCTACAAGCGCGACGGCGAGCAATACGACGTGGTGGTCCAGACCGTCTCGGGGGACCGCAGTGCGCCCGAGGACATTGATGGCCTGTTCGTGCGCGGCCGGGGCGAGGCCATGATCCCGCTGGCGTCGCTGGTGACCTTGCGCGAGGTCGTGGTGCCGCGCGAGCTGAACCACTTCGGGCAACGCCGCAGCGCGTCCATCACGGCCAACCTCTCGCCCGAGCTGGCCCTGGGCGACGCGCTCAAGGTCATGGACGGCATCGCCACCGAGATCATGCCTTCGGGCTATACCACCGACCTCAACGGCCAGAGCCGTGAGTTCAAGAACTCTTCGGGGTCGCTGGCCATCGTGTTCGCGCTCTCGCTGCTGTTCATCTACCTGGTGCTGGCGGCGCAGTTCGAGAGTTTTGTCGATCCGCTGATCATCATGCTCAGCGTGCCGCTGTCGATGCTCGGCGCGCTGCTGGCGCTCAAGTTCAGCGGCGGCACGCTCAACGTGTTCAGCCAGATCGGGCTCATCACCCTGGTGGGCCTGATCACCAAACACGGCATCCTGATCGTCGAGTTTTCCAACCAGCTGCGCGAGCAGGGCCTGGACAAGCTGGAAGCGGTCAAGCAGGCGGCCGCGCTGCGCCTGCGCCCGATCATGATGACCACTGGCGCCATGGTGCTGGGCGCCATGCCGCTGGCCCTGGCCTCCGGCGCGGGCGCCGAGAGCCGTCAGCAGATCGGCTGGGTGATCGTGGGTGGCATGAGCCTGGGCACGCTGCTCACCATCTTCGTGGTGCCGACCATGTACATGCTGCTGGCGCGTGACCGGCATGGCTCGCGGGTGCTGCCGGCGGAAGCGCCGCCGGCCGGGTCGCACGGCGAGGTGCTGGTGGCCAAGTGATGAAATGATGGTCTGCTGAGCGCGGCTCCCGGACTTTCGGATTCCCGCTGGTGAAGGTCCCCCGAGGGCGCCGGTTTCAGATCACGCCGTCGAACATCATCACGTCCACCTCGTCGCCCACGGCCACGTTGCCCTGGGCGTGGTGCAGCACGATCAGGCCGTTGGCCTGCACCATGGAGCTCAACACGCCCGAGCCCTGGTTGCCGGTGGTGCGCACGCTCAAGTGACCGTCGGTGCCACGGGTCACGGTGCCGCGCTGGTACTCGGTGCGGCCGGGTTTCTTGCGCAGGGCCTCGGCGCTGCGGGCCGTGAGCAGCACCGGCTCGATGACCACGCTGCCCATCAAACGTTGCAGGGCAGGGCGCACGAAGGCGAGGAAGGTGACCATCACGGCGACCGGGTTGCCCGGTAGTCCGAAGAGGATGGAAGACTTGCCCATCTCCTCGATTCGCCCCACGGCCATCGGACGCCCCGGCCGCATGGCAATGCGCCAGAACGCCACATCGCCCAGCTGTTTCATCATGGCCTTGGTGTGATCGGCCTCGCCCATGCTGACGCCGCCGCTGGTGATGATGGCGTCGGCCTCGCGGGCGGCCTGGCGGAAGGCAGCCTCCAGGGCAGCGGGCTCGTCTTTCACCACACCCATGTCGATCACCTCCACCCCCAGGCGCGTGAGCAGGCCAAAGACGGTGTAGCGGTTGCTGTCGTACACCGCGCCCTCGCGCAGCGGTTCGCCCAGGCTGAGGATTTCGTCGCCGGTGGAGAAATAGGCCACCTTGATGCGGCGGAACACCGGCACCTGGGCCAGGCCCAGGCTGGCGATCAGGCCGAGCGCGGCGGGGCCGAGCGTCTGGCCCTGTCGCATGGCGGGCTGGCCGGCCATGAGGTCTTCGCCGAGGAAGCGGCGGTTGTCACCGCGCTGCAGCACGTCGGCCGGGAGGTGGACCTCATCGCCTTCAACCTTCACCAGTTCGAGCGGCACCACCGTGTCCATGCCCGGGGGCATGATGGCGCCGGTCATGATCTTCACGCAGGCGCCTGCGCCCGCCTCACCCGCCCAGGCCTTGCCGGCGAAGGCCGTGCCTTCGGCTTGGCGCAGGGTGAGGGGCTGGCCTTTGGTCAGCTGGCTGCCGTCAAAGGCAAATCCGTCCATGGCCGAGTTGTCGTGCGGCGGCACGCTGATGGGCGAGACCACGTCCTGCGCGAGCACACGGCCGAGCGCGGCGAACACGCCCACCTGCTCGGTGTCGGTCACGGGGTCGACCAGTTTGGCGAGGAACTGGTTGACGCTGGCGGCCGCCAGCGCCTGGGGGTCGTAGCCCTGCAGGGCGGCGGCGATCTGTTCGATCGTGGACATGGAGAAGCGTTGGAAGTGGCAGAAACTCAGGCGCCTTCGAGCGACTGCAGTTCGGCCAGGGTGTTGGCGTTGAAGAAGGCTTGTGGGTGATCGCCGGGCTGGTCGAAGGGCACGACCACCGTCTTGTGCTGATCGGTCCAGCGGTCGATCTTGCGACCCCCGGCCTGTGTGAACGCCACCAGGCTCTCCAGCAGGCTCACGCGCAGCAGGCAGAACACGGGCTGGGTGCGCAGCTGGCCGTCTTCCTCGCGGGCGGCGGCCATGGCGATTTCGGTGGATGCATCGTCGAACGCGGAGGCCAGGCGCCGGGCCAAGTCCATCGGGAACAGCGGCGTATCGCAGGGCACCGTGAGCAGGTAGGGCGTTTCACAGCGCTCCATGCCGGTGAGGAAACCGGCCAACGGGCCGGCGAAGTCGGACAGCGTGTCGGGCCAGACCGGGTGGCCAAAGGCCTCGTACGCCGCGAGGTTGCGGTTGGCGTTCACCAGCAGTTCGCCGATCAGCCCACCCTCCTGCAACTGCAGGCGCAGCAGGGTGTGCAGCGCCAGCGGCGTGCCATTGAAATTCTGCAGGCCTTTGTCGACCCCGCCCATGCGCGAGCCGCGGCCACCGGCGAGCACGAGGGCGGTGATTTCAGAGGGATGGATCAAGAGAAACCTCGCAAAGTGAGTGCATGTGTCAGCGGGTGGCTCAATGAAAGTCTCCGGAGCGAAGTGACAGAAATCCAGGATGCAGTGGAACCGGCTTGCCGGGCCGCTTGCATCGCCCCCTTGGGGGGTGACGCCGCAGGCGGCGCAGGGGGGACTCCTCTACCCCCCGATGTAACTCATCTCCACCCGGCGCCCGCCCGTGGATGCATCGGGTGGCATGGACGCGCGCAACTCCGAGTAGCGGTCGTCGCGGCCCTGCCAGATGGCGGCGATGGCGCTGGCCAGGTCGGCGTCGCTGGTGCCGTTGCGCAGCAAGTGACGCAGGTCGTGGCCCTGGCTGGCGAAAAGGCAGAGGTAGAGCTTGCCTTCGGTGGACAGGCGGGCGCGGTTGCAGTCGCGGCAAAAGGCTTGCGTGACGCTGCTGATGACGCCGATTTCGCCTGAGCCGTCGGCATAGCCCCAGCGCTCGGCGGTCTCACCGGGGGACGAAGGATCGAGCTGCACCAGCGGCAGCTCGGCGTGGATCTTGGCGACCACCTCGGCGCTGGGCATCACCTCGTCCATGCGCCAGCCGTTGGTGGCGCCGACGTCCATGTATTCGATGAAGCGCAGCACGATGCCCGTGCCTTTGAAGTGGCGCGCCATCGGCAGGATTTCATGCTCGTTGGTGCCGCGCTTGACCACCATGTTGATCTTGATCGGCCCCAGGCCCGCCGCCCGGGCGGCCTCGATGCCGTTCAGCACGTCGGCCACGGGGAAGTCGACATCGTTCATGGCGCGGAACACCGCGTCGTCCAGCCCGTCCAGGCTGACGGTCACGCGCTGCAGACCGGCCGCCTTGAGGGCCTTGGCCTTGCGCTCCAGCAGAGAGCCGTTGGTGGTGAGGGTGATGTCCAGCGGCCGGCCTTCGGTGGTGCGCAAGGCGGCCAGCTGTTCGATCAGGATTTCCAGGTTCTTGCGCAGCAACGGCTCGCCACCGGTGAGGCGGATCTTCTGCACGCCGTGGTCCACAAACCGGTTCGCCAGGCGGGTGATCTCTTCGAAAGAGAGCAGGGCGCTGTGCGGGAGGTAAGGGTAGTCCTTGTCGAAAATCGACTTGGGCATGCAGTAGCTGCAGCGGAAGTTGCAGCGGTCGGTGACGCTGATGCGCAGGTCGCGCAACGGCCGGCCCAGCGCGTCGCCCAGCAGGCCGGTGGCGGCGATGGGCATCGAGGGAATGCGGGCCGCCAGCGACGCCATGCGCTGGTCAACAAGGGGGATCACGCGGTCGGACATGCCCGCATTATGGTGGACGCTGCATACCCGCTGGGCCTGTGAGCCCTGTCATTGCAAGGGCTTCGGTGGCATTGAACAGACATCAACCAGAGCCGACGGCGAGGTAGGCGCTGGCGTTGTCGACGAGCCATCGGGCAGAAAGATCGCTGTGCTGCTGGTTGGGGTGGAAGTCGCGGCGGAAATAGGCGCGCCAGGGGTTGAAGCTCTGACGCAGCAGGCCGTCGCGCCCCAGCAGATGCCGTGTGCCGCTGACCCACGTGGACCAGCGCCAGAGCGTGCCGTCGCGCCACAGGTTGTGCGCGGTCTGGCGCAGCGTGTCAGACAGGAAGATCACGGTCACGCGCCGCATCCACCTGACGCGCCAGCCGTGGCTGCCGCCCAGCGCCTGGTACAGATCGAACGCGGTGTTTTTGTGCTCGGCCTCTTCGGCGCTGTGCCAGAGCCACAGGGTCTTGAGGCGCGGTTCGCAGCCGTCGAGCAGGTGCGGGTGCGAGAGCATCCATTCGGCGAACAGGGCGGTGAAGTGTTCGTTGGCCGCCGTGATAGCGAGACCGTGGCGCGGGTCGCTGCCTTCCATGAGCTGAAGGCGCTTCCGAGCCCGTGGCTCCCAGGCGTTGTGCAGGCCGTGTCGTTCCAGCTGCGCGTTGAACAGCGCATGGATGCGGCGGTGGGTCGCCTCCTGACCAATGAAGCCTTGCACCTCTTCTCGGGACCGCGCCTGCTGCTCGGGCGGAAGGGCTTTCAGGCCGTTGCGCACCGAGTCGATGAAAAACTGCTCGCCCACGGGAAAGCTCATCGACAGCGCATTGAACCAGGCGGTCAGAAACGCGTCGCCGTTGCACCAGTGGCGGGCCACGGGCGTCTCCAGATCGATCAGCAGGCGTCGGACGACGAGTTCGGTCATGGTTGGTGTGGGTCGGAGAAGACGTCTTCATGGTACTGCTCCGACCTGGGTTTTGCACAGCGATGTCCTGATCCGCTGTCGCCTTCAGCACCCGCCTCGGGTGGCCCGATTGGGTGTCCTTCAGATAAAAAAGGCCCCGCAAGCAGTGCCTGCGGGGCCAGGGAATTCAGAGACTCAAAGGACTCAGTTCAGCATCACCTCGACGCGACGCGCAAGATGGGCCGGCCCGTCGGCCTGGGCCTGCTCAGGTTTCTTGAGCTCGATCTTGTCCTCAGCCACGCCGGCGCCCTTGAGCAGGGCGGCCACGGCCATGGCGCGCTGCTTGGCCAGTTCGGCGTTCTTGGCGGGGTCGCCAGCCGCGTCGTGGAAACCGCTGATCACCACCTTTTTGCCCGTGGCCGCGCCAGCGACCACCTGCTCCAGCGCCTTGCCGCCCCCTTCGGCCACGTCCGCCTTGCCGCTGGCAAAGAAGAACTTGACCACGCCACCTTCCACCACCACGGAAGCGCCGTCGGCAACCGGTGCGGCAGGCGCCGCCACAGTGGGGGCGGGCATGGCTGCAGCTGGTGCGCTGGCAGCGGGAGCCGAAGCGACCTCCGCCGCAGGCGCGTGGGCCGAGCTCGCTTGGCCCGGGCCTGCGGCCACTGGCAGCAGCGGCACGATCAGCAAGGCCACGATGTTGATGATCTTGATCAGCGGGTTCACGGCCGGGCCGGCGGTGTCTTTGTAGGGGTCGCCCACGGTGTCACCGGTCACGGCGGCCTTGTGCGCATCGCTGCCCTTGCCACCGTGGTGGCCGTCTTCGATGTACTTCTTGGCGTTGTCCCAGGCGCCACCACCGGTGCACATGGAGATGGCGACGAACAGGCCGGTCACGATGGTGCCCATGAGCAGGCCACCGAGCGCCTTCGGGCCAAGCAACAGGCCGACCAGGATCGGCACCACGACCGGCAGCAGCGACGGAATCACCATCTCCTTGATGGCGGCCGTGGTCAGCATGTCGACCGCGCGGCCGTACTCGGGCTTGGCCGTGCCTTCCATGATGCCCTTGATCTCCTTGAACTGGCGGCGCACCTCCACCACCACGGCGCCAGCGGCGCGACCCACGGCTTCCATGGCCATGGCGCCGAACAGGTAGGGGATCATGCCGCCGATGAACAGGCCCACGATCACCATCGGATCGGAGAGGTCAAAGCTGATCTGGTGTCCGTAGGATTCCAGCTTGTGGGTGTAGTCGGCGAACAGCACCAGCGCTGCCAGACCGGCCGAGCCGATGGCGTAGCCCTTGGTCACGGCCTTGGTGGTGTTGCCCACCGCGTCCAGCGGGTCGGTCACGTCGCGCACGCTCTTGGGCAGCTCGGCCATTTCGGCGATGCCCCCGGCGTTGTCGGTGATGGGGCCATAGGCGTCCAGCGCGACCACGATGCCGGCCATGCTGAGCATGGACGTGGCGGCCACGGCAATGCCGAACAGGCCGGCCAGCCAATAGGCCACGATGATGGCGACGCACACAAACAGCACCGGCCAGGCGGTGGAACGCATCGACACGCCCAGGCCCGCGATGATGTTGGTGCCGTGGCCGGTGGTGGAGGCCTGTGCGATGTGCCGCACCGGCGAGTACTGCGTGCCGGTGTAGAACTCGGTGATCCAGACCAGCGCGGCCGTGAGCACCAGGCCCACCGCGCAGGCGCCGAACAGCTTCATCTGGCTGCCGCTGGCGCTGATCGCGTTGTCCGGCATGATCCAGAGGGTCACGAAATAGAAGGCGATCAGCGACAGCACACCGGCCACCGCCAGGCCCTTGTAGAGCGCGGGCATCACGTTCTTCATGCCCGGGCTGGCCTTCACGAAGAAGCAGCCGATGATGGACGCGATGATGGACACGCCGCCCAGCACCAGCGGATACAGCACGGCCTGCATGGGTGCTGCGGCCACCATCAGGGCGCCGAGCACCATGGTGGCGATCAGCGTGACCGCATAGGTCTCGAACAGGTCGGCGGCCATGCCGGCGCAGTCGCCCACGTTGTCGCCCACGTTGTCGGCGATCACAGCCGGGTTGCGCGGGTCGTCTTCCGGAATGCCGGCCTCGACCTTGCCCACCAGATCGGCGCCGACGTCAGCGCCCTTGGTAAAGATGCCGCCGCCCAGACGGGCGAAGATGGAAATGAGCGACGAGCCGAAGGCAAAGCCGATCAGCGGGTTGAGCAGGGTGGCCAGGTTCTTGTCGGGGGTGAGGTTTCCGTTGCCGACCAGGAACCAGAAGAATCCCGCCACGCCCAGCAGGCCCAGGCCGACCACCAGCATGCCGGTGATGGCGCCACCGCGGAAGGCCACGTCCAGCGCCGGGCCGATGCCCTTGGTGGCGGCCTGCGCGGTGCGCACGTTGGCGCGCACCGAGACGTTCATGCCGATGAAGCCGCAGGCACCCGAGAGCACCGCACCCAGCACGAAGCCGATGGCCGTGGTGCTGTCAAGGAACACACCGATCAGGATGGCCAGCACCACGCCCACGATGGCGATGGTCTTGTACTGTCGTGCGAGGTAGGCCGCAGCACCGGTCTGGATGGCCCCGGCGATTTCCTGCATGCGGGCGTTGCCCGCGTCCTGAGAAAGAATCCAGCTTCGGGACCAGAAACCGTAGGCCACGGCCACCAGTCCACACACCAGCGCAAAGATCAGCGCAGATTGTCCAACCATAGAGATTTCTCCTGCTCATTCGTTTCGACTTGGAGGGGGCAACGCTTTGAGGATGGCCCCCGCTGCGTTGCTTCCTCGGGTCCTCTTGCTACAGTGGGTGCAGCAAGGCAGGGCGATTGGCCAACGGGCCGAATTTAGCGGGAAATGCTTCGATTGGGAAATGATCTGGATCAGTCAGTAAGGCTGGGATCAGTAAAATCAGGGTAAATCCCAGCCGCGCATGGTCTCGTCAGCGACGTCGTCCCCGATTCCTGTCCGCGCGGCTGTTCCCCTTTCCATCAACTCTCAGAAAAACCATGTCTCTCGACAACGTCACCCCTGGCAGCAAAGTCCCCGACGCGTTCAACGTGATCATCGAAATCCCGATGAACGCCGATCCGATCAAGTACGAAGTGGACAAGGAAACCGGCGCGATCTTCGTGGACCGCTTCATGAGCACCGCCATGCACTACCCGACCAACTACGGTTATGTGCCCAAGACCCTGTCGGGTGACGGTGACCCGGTGGACGTGCTGGTGATCACACCTGTGCCGCTGATCCCTGGCGTGGTGGTGCCATGCCGCGCGATCGGCATCCTGAAGATGCAGGACGAAGCCGGTGAAGACGGCAAGGTGCTGGCGGTGCCGATCGACAAGATCCTGTCGATCTACACCCAGTGGCAAAAGCCCGAAGACCTGAACCCGATGCGCCTGAACACCATCCAGCACTTCTTTGAGCACTACAAAGACCTGGAGCCGGGCAAGTGGGTCAAGATCCTGGGCTGGGAAGGCAAAGACGCCGCCCACAAGGAGATCATGGACGGCATCGCCGCCTACAACGCCAAGAAAGACTGAGCTTTCCTTTCAGGCCACAGGCCTGGGGTTGTGGTTCAAAGAAAAAGCCTGCCAGGTTGCCCTGGCAGGCTTTTTCTCTGGTTCGGTGCAGAAGATCAGTTCTGCACCGCGTCGATGTCGCCGCGGTACTCGATCTTGCCGCGCACGCGAGCACGGGGGTGCATGTCGATCAGCTCGTCGTAGCTGGCGTCGCCGATCAACGTGGCCGAGCCGGTGATCTCCAGCGCTTTGCGAGCGATCACGGTGCCGATGACCTTGCCTTCGATGAACACGTAGTCCGCTTCCAGGCGGGTGTTCTCGATCACGCCGGTGGCGCCCACGTGGAGCGTGCCCCCGGTTTCAAACGTGATGTTGCCCTTGAGCTGGCCGTCGACCTTGATGCCCTGGTCGCGTGTGGTGTGAAAGTTGCCGTCGAAGACGGCGCCTTCGGCGATCAGGCTGGTGATGGCCGAGAGGCGCTCGGCGGGGACGAGGCGGGTGGACGCGGGGTTGTGGCTCATGGGGTCAAGGCTCCTTGCTGTGCAACCAGGTTTCGGGTTTGAGTGGAAGTGTATCGGTCTGCCTGCTCGGGGCGGGTGCCGCGCCGGGTGTCCGGGCAACCATCTGGCGGGTGGCATGCAAGGCCACCGGTTCGCCAACCTGGTCGGTGGCGTCCGTGGGGAGCGGCCGTTCTGGCGGGGGCGCGGAGGCTTCGGCCGGCTCGGCCGCTGGCATCTTGGCGGGCACAGCGATAGGCGCTCCTGCGGAGTGTGGCCAGACCAGCCAGCGGTCCGAGAAATGCAGGCCCGCAAAAACCAGCGCCAAGATCACGAGCACTGGAACGGAAAAACGCCGCAGGTACCAGAGCGTCCAGCGCCAGAACAACCTGCGCCGCGCCACCCGTTTGTCCCGACGCCAGCTGGCTTCGAGCGCAGACCGTCTCACGGCTTCCGCGCTCGGGACCTGCGGCGCAGACGTGACGGACGGTCGCGGGCTGGTGCTGCTCGGCCACAGCATGAAAGCCGTCAGATCGCTTTCCGGGCTGGAGCCACACGCTCCAGGGTGGCATTGAGATCGGCTCCGTTGACCTGGATGCGGCCGTAGCGCACCAGACCGTGCACGCTGGCGGAGTCGTGCAGCGACACCTCGCCTTGGCCCGAATCCAGCAAACCGTCGGTGTGACCCATCACGGAAATCTTGTGAGCGGTGATGTCACCCTTGACCCGCCCGGTTTCGGTCACCACCACCGAAACCTGGATGCCTTCGGCCTGGGCCAGATTGCCATCCACCTGACCGGCCACGCTGAAGGGGCCCCGGAGCACGGCGTTGCCCACGAAATGGATGCCCTCGGCCAGCATGCTGCGCGCGTTGGTCGCTTCGGTGGCGTCGATGGGTGTGCCTTGCATGGTGTCGGGCTGCAACATGGGGATGGGCTGCGCCATCGTCGGTGGCATGGCCCTGCCCACATCGACCTCCAGGGTCTGGGGCATGTCCTGCTGGTAATCCTGGGTGGGTTCCTGCTCGGGTGAATGGTCGTTGTGGTCGTTCATGGGTGAAGTTCCTGCGTCCTGTTCTGGGGGGCGGTCGGGGCGAAAGTGGCGGCGTGCTTTCATGATCGGCTTCCTGATGTTTTCAGGGGCTGCGAGGGTTGCACATCATGCAACACGGGCAGGGCGCCCGACAACTTCAGCGTCCTGAAAGGACCCCGCAGGTCCGCGCCTTCGTACAGCTGCAAGCGCTTCGCCATCAGGGTGCCGGTGGAGACACCGGTCTGGGCCACGTAGGCCATCCCGATGCACTCCAGCTGGGTGTCTTCCGGTGAGGCCTCCTGTGCGCCCAATTGACCGAAAAGGTAGAAATCACCTTGCACACGGATGGAGCCGCGCACCACGCCGCCTTTCCAGACGATCAGGCGGCCATTGACCTTGATCTGGCCTGAGACCTCGCCCTGCACGATCAGGCCACCCTCGAACTGGAGGTCGCCGCTGAGACGACAACCCGCCGCCACCCGGTTGACCACGTTCATGGCGATCGGGTCGATCGTCAAGGTGTCCTGGGGCGTTTTCAGTTCCACAGCATCGCTCCCCACAGCACCAGACTGACCAGGAACGAGCCGATGCCCAGCACCGCCAGCCACAGGGCGTGTCGCTCCAGCACACGCCGTGCGCGGCCTGGCCGCCGCCGGGTGTGTCCGACCGGATCACAGGCATGGCTCAGCACCACCCAGTCCTGCCACAGGCTGGTCAGGACACGTTCTCCTGTCCGCAGACCGATGGCAATGCCTTCGGCGCCAGGCGTTCCAGGCAAGCGTCGGCGACCCATCATGACCGTGAAGGGCGCCCCCACAACGGTTTGGGTGAAAAAGGCGTCGGTCTCATCCATGGGGGCAGTGTAATAAAGATGTAACTAATTAGGACCACCGGCCATGCTTGAACGGTCCGCTGTCCGTGGCACATGCCTGGGTCACACCTGATCCCTGGGGAGTGGGGTCTGCTCATTGTCGATGATGACGGCCGCTGGTTCGACCTTGGTCGATGTCGCGCGGAGCGGGCTGCGTTGAGTGAGGTGTTCGAGGTAGTGCTCGATGCCTTCGCCCTCGCGCTCCAGAAAGCGCTGCACCGCGTCCGCGAACGCGGGATGGGCCAGCCAATGCGCGCTCGTCGTCTGGACGGGCAGCAGCGCGCGCGCCATCTTGTGCTCGCCTTGCGCACCCCCCTCGAAACGGTGGATGCCGTGACGGATGCACCATTCGATGGGCTGGTAGTAACAGGCCTCGAAGTGGAGGCAGTCCACCCGTTCGATCGCACCCCAGTAGCGGCCATAGGCCACGCCGTGGTCGGGGTCGAGCGCGATCAGGCTGCAGGCCATGTCCCGGCCCTCGCGCTGGGCCACGAACAGCAGCCAGTGCTCAGGCATGTCGGTGGCCATGCGCTGGAAAAAGTCGCGGTTCAGGTAGGGCGGGTTGCCGTGCTCGCGGTAGGTGCGCTCGTAGCAACGGTAGAAAAAATCCCAATCGTTCCTGCTGATGGCTCGGCCCTGGGCCTGTCGAAAGTGCACGCCCGCCTCGACCACCTTGCGACGCTCCTGCCGGATCTTCTTGCGCTTCTCCTGTTGGAGGCCGCTCAGAAAGTGATCGAAATCGCGATAGTTCGCGTTGTTCCAATGGAACTGCACGGTGTGCCGAAGCATCATGCCGGCCTGTTCGCAGGCGGCGACGTCCTGCGGTTGTGCGAACAGCAGGTGCAACGACGACAGTGATGCCTGTTTCGTGAACTGCAGCAGGGCCGCGACCAGCGCCGAGCGCGCTGAGCCATCCAGCGCGAGCAGCCTGGCGCCCGGCACGGGCGTGAACGGCACCGCCACCAATGCCTTGGGGTAGTACGCCAGTCCGTGCTGTTCGTGGGCATTGGCCCATGCCCAGTCAAACACGTATTCGCCGTAGGAATGCGACTTGAGATACAGCGGGCAGGCCGCGCAGAGTTGCGCGCCTTTCCAGAGTGTCACGAAGCGGGGCTGCCAGCCGGTGGGCGCCGTGGCGCCGCCGCTGTGGTGCAGCGCGCACAGGTAGGCGTGCCGCATGAAAGGGCTCGGATCGGCCTCCTGATCGAGCAACGCATCCCAGTCCTCCGCTGGTACCTCGGAGGGTGCGTTGAGGATGCGGGTGACATAATTGTTCAGCGCCATGCGACCGCCCGGCGTCCCGTGTTTTTCCTGAGGTTGACCCGTTTCATGACGCTCAAAATCTGTGTGGCCCAGCTCAATTTCGTGGTGGGTGACATGCCGGGCAATGCCCGAAAAATCATCGATGCGGCGCATGAAGCCCATGCGCGCGGAGCCCGGCTCTTGCTTACGCCCGAACTCGCGATTTGCGGCTATGCCGCCGAAGACCTGTTTCTCCGACCGGCCTTCATTGATGCCTGTGATGATGCACTGAAAACCGTGGCGAGCGAGACCGGCCATCTCAAAGGCCTGCACATCGTGGTGGGGCATCCGTGGCATGCGGCGAAGGCCGGCGAGCGACGCGAGCGCAGCGTCTCGGTGGCGCAGTTGTTCAACGCGGCGAGCGTGCTGGTCGAGGGCCAGGTGAAACACCGTTACGCCAAGCGCAGGTTGCCCAACTACCAGGTGTTTGACGAGCGCCGGTATTTTGTGCCGGGTCACGAAACCTGTGTGTGCGAAGTGCCCACCGCCGACGGTGGCGTGGTGCGCGTGGGCCTGCTGATCTGTGAGGACGCCTGGTTCGATGAGCCGGCGGCTGAGGCGGCGGCGGCCGGCGCCCAGGTCCTGGCGGTCATCAACGCCTCGCCGTTCCACACCGGCAAAGGTGGTGAACGCGAAGCAACGATGCGCGAGCGGGTGTTGTCCACGCGTTTGCCGTTGGTCTACGCGCACCTCGTGGGTGGGCAGGACGAAATCGTGTTTGAGGGGCGCAGCTTTGTGCTGGCTCCCGATGGGGCACTGGCGGGCCGGGCGATCAGCTTCGAGGAATCACTGTTTGATGTCGCCATGAGCCCCATGCCGGGCGGCTGGCAGATCGATGCGGCCATCGACCGCGCACACAGTCTGGAGGCCGACCTGTGGCACGCGCTGGTGCTGGGCGTTCGCGACTACATCGGCAAGAACGGTTTCCCGGCCGCGATCCTGGGGCTCTCGGGTGGCATCGACTCGGCGCTGGTGCTCGCCATCGCGGTCGATGCGCTGGGCAAGGACCGTGTGCGCGCGGTGATGATGCCGTCGCCGTACACGGCAGACATCTCCTGGATCGACGCACGCGAGATGGCGGCGCGCATGGGGGTGCGCTACGACGAGATCGCGATCGCGCCCCAGTTCGAGGCCTTCAAGGCCAGCCTGGCCCAGGAGTTTGCGGGGCGGGCCGAAGACACGACGGAAGAGAACCTGCAGGCCCGCATCCGCGGCACCCTGCTCATGGCACTGTCCAACAAGTTCGGCGGCATCGTGCTGACCACAGGCAACAAGAGCGAAATGGCCACCGGCTACTGCACGCTGTATGGCGACATGGCCGGCGGGTTTGCGGTCATCAAGGACGTGGCCAAGACCATGGTGTTTCGCCTTGCACGCTGGCGCAACGCGCACGACCCCTATGGCACGGGCGCCAATCCGATCCCCGAGCGCATCATCACCCGCCCGCCCAGTGCCGAGCTGCGTCCCGACCAGAAGGACCAGGACAGCCTGCCCGAATACGCCGTGCTCGACACCATCATCGAGCGCTACATGGAGAACGACCAGAGTCCGGACAGCATCGTGGCAGCGGGTTATGCGCGCGCCGACGTGGACAAGGTGGTGCGCTTGATCCGCATCAACGAATACAAGCGCCGCCAGGCACCGGTGGGGATCCGCGTGACCCACCGCAGTTTCGGCAAGGACTGGCGTTACCCGATCACGAGCAAATACCGGGCTTAATCCTTCTGTGCGACGCGCGGCCCCCCGGGGGGCTGTCTGCGGCCCGGTAAACCCGGGTTCGCGGCATCGCTGGGCTGGCACCGTTCAGGGTGACCAGACCTCAGAGCCGAAGCACCGCGCGCATCTCCCCGACCTCGATGCCCGCCGCGTTCCTGAGCGGTGGCGGGACCAGGCCGGCCAGCACGGCGCGGCTCTCGGCATCGAGCCAACCCAGTTGGTCCAGCGCCGACACCAGGGCCACCATCAACGGAACCAATTGCCCCTCGCTGCATTTGGCCGCGATGCCGATGCCACGGCTGAAGCTGGCGATGGCCTGCACGCCATCGGCGCCGACCTTGCTCACCCAATCCCCCCGGCCCGCGCGCATCAGCGTGAGATCGTTGCGACCCTGGCCGCTGACCAGCTCGGGGTGGCGGGACATGGCGTGCGCGACGCGCTGCGGAGCGAGCCCGTAGACGGGGTCTGGGTCGGTCGGCGTCAACCGGGCAAACGCATGGGCCAGTGAGCGTAGCGGCAAGGCGTAGTTGGGCGCGCTGCAGCCGTCGGTACCGCGCACCAGCTGCTCGACCGGCACACCCGAGAAGTGGCTCACACTCTGCGCGATCTGCCGTTGGACGGGGTGCTGCGTGTCCAGATAGCCGCTGAGCGGTTGTCCCAGCGCATGGGCCAGCAGCAGCATGCCGGTGTGTTTGCCCGAGCAGTTGTGGTGAAAGCGGTTGAAGATCGCACCCGGTTCGGGCTGGCGCCCGGTGGCACCGTAGAAGTAGGGCACGTGGCTCCCGCAGGCCAGTGTGGCTTCGTTCGCGCCCATGCGGGCCAGGAGGCTGGCCACGCGGTCCACGTGCATCGGCTCGCCGCTGTGGCTGGCACAGAGCAGGGCCACGTCGGCATCGTCCAGACCCAGCCGGTCGGCGGCGAGGGCGATCAACGGCATGGCTTGAAACGGTTTGAGCGATGAGCGGGTGAACAGCGGCGAGTCCACGTCACCGACGCTGGCCAGCAACTCGCCCTGGGCATTGACCACGGCCAGCGAGCCGTGGTGGATGTTCTCCGGATGACCGCCACGGTAGCTCACCGTGATGGATACGTGGCGGGGGAGGGCCGTCAAGGCTGGCGGGATTGTGGGCATGTGATGGCTCCGGTTTCGGCGGAGTGTATGACCGGGTTGGTGACCCTTGGGCATAATGATCTTTTCCCTTCTTGAACCGCCCCGGAGACACATCCCATGAAGCAAATCACCGCCGTCATCAAACCGTTCAAGCTCGAAGAAGTGCGCGAAGCGCTGGCCGAGCAGGGTGTGACGGGTCTGACGGTGACGGAGGTCAAGGGCTTCGGCCGGCAAAAGGGGCACACCGAGCTCTACCGTGGCGCCGAGTACGTGGTGGACTTTCTCCCCAAGGTCAAGCTGGAGGTGGTGGTCAAGTCGGCGGATGTCGAGCGTTGCGTGGATGCCATCGTTCGCGCCGCACGCACCGGCAAGATCGGTGATGGCAAGATTTTTGTGACCTCGGTCGAACGTGTGGTGCGCATCCGCACCGGTGAAGAGGACGAAACGGCGGTCTGACCGGGCTCAGATCGCGTCCACGCGCGCCGCTGGCGAGAAGCCGGCGGCTTGAACCAGGTCGGGAAGCAGCCGCGCAGCGTCTGCATCAACCCGAATCAGGTTCATCTGCCAGTCACCCATGAACTGCTGCTGCACGCCAGTGTGCAGGAACGCCAACAGGCTGTCGTAGTAACCGCCCAGGTTGAGCAGCCCGACCGGTTTGTCGTGGTAGCCCAGCTGGCGCCAAGTCCAGACCTCAAAAAATTCTTCCAGCGTGCCGATGCCCCCCGGCAATGCGAGGAAAGCGTCAGCGTGTTCGGCCATGAGGCGTTTGCGTTCGTGCATGGTGTCCACGACATGCAGCTCGCTGCAACCGTGGTGCGCCCACTCTTTTTCCACCAGTGCCCTGGGAATGATGCCGATCACCCGTCCGCCGGCGGCCATGGTGGCGTCGGCCACCAAGCCCATCAGACCATTGCGACCTCCGCCGTACACCAGTTGACCGCCATGGCGACCGATCCATTCGCCCACGGCACGGGCGGCGTCTGCGAACGTGGGGTCGGCACCCGGTCGGGAGCCGCAATAGACGCACAAGGAAAAGGTGGGGGTGCTCATGGGTCTGGAGAGAGGGAGGGGGTCAAAGCCAGCGAACCCAGATCGCTGCGCTCCAGGTGCCTGCGCACAGCAGCAGGCTCAGCAGCACGGCGGCGCTGCCCATGTCTTTGGCCCGCTTGGACAGGGTGTGCCATTCCGGCCCGATGCGATCCACGGCAGACTCCACGCCCGTGTTGAGCAGCTCAACGATCATCACGAACAGCACCACACCGGTCAGCAACACCACTTCGACCCAGGTCCGCCCCAGCCAGAAGGCCAAGGGCAGCATGACCAGTGCTGCCATGGCCTCCTGTCGGAACGCGGTTTCGCCCCATCCGGCACGCAGGCCTGCCAGGGAATAACCAAAGGCGTGCCATATGCGCGGCAGTCCGGTTCGAGCTTTTTGCGCGTCCGGGGCTTCTTGTGGCGTGGATGGGTTCATGAAGGGAGCGTCAGCGCTTGTCGCGCTTGGGTGTTTCGATGGGCTGGAAGTGCACCAGCCGGGTTCCGGCCAATGCGTCGTGAACGAACTGCCGCTGGACATGAAACCGCGACAGCAGCGCCCAGACCAGCACCCACCCGACCACGATCACCGCCAGTTCTCCACCGGGCAGTGAGAAGGCTGCACCACCGGCCAGCGGTGGCAGAAACCACAGCCAACTCAAGACGTAGCGCCACAGGGCCCGTGTCTGTGTCAGCGGCCGCCCTTGACTGTCCACCACGCGGATGTTCCAGGTTTTCATGGCCAGGGTCTGGCCCTTGGCCCAGAACCACGCGAAGTAGATCCCGAACACCACGAACAGGAAGGCCTGTTGCAGATGGCGGTTGTCCAACGCGTGCCGGGTTTGGGTGAGGGTGGAGAACAGGTAGCCGGCGATGAAGACCACACCAAACAAAAGCATGCCTTCATACAGCCAGCAGGCCATTCGTCGCCGCAGTGGCGGGGCCATCAGGTTGGCCGCCTTGGTCTGAAAAGGGGGAGAAGCGGGGTCGGTCATCGGGCGGTGGAGGGATTCAGGGGCGGATTGTCGCACTGCGCGCCCTGCCTTTTTTGACCCTCAAGCCTGTCTGATTCCACAAAGACGGATCGCAACCTCTGTTGCAGTGCGATAATGTCCGGCTGCAATTCAAAAAGGCAAACGGGTCAAGGTCCGGCGGGGTATGTGTCCGCTCATGTCCATTGGCCTCAAGTTCCGACGCCGCTTCACAAGAGTGGGCGAAGGAGCACCCAAGGTATTTCGTCAGAGAAATTCTCGAAAGGTTCATCATGGAAATCAACAAGGCCGAACTGGCCTCCGCTGCAGCCGCGTCCGGCGCAGCCCCCCAAGAACTCCGCGGCGCAGAAATCCTCGTCAAGGCCCTTCAGGCCGAAGGCGTGAAGTACATCTGGGGCTATCCCGGCGGTGCTGTGCTGCACATCTACGACGCGTTCTACAAGCAGGACACCATCCAGCACGTGCTGGTGCGCCATGAGCAGGCCGCTGTGCACGCTGCCGACGGCTATGCCCGCGCCACCGGCGACGTTGGGGTGTCCTTGGTGACCTCGGGTCCCGGGCTGACCAATGCCGTCACCGGCATCGCCACAGCCTACATGGACAGCATCCCGATGGTGATCATCGCTGGCCAGGTGCCCACCGCCGCGATCGGTCTGGACGCCTTCCAGGAGTGCGACACCGTCGGCATCACGCGTCCCATCGTCAAGCACAACTTCCTGGTGAAGGACGTGCGCGATCTGGCCTTGGTGATGAAGAAGGCCTTCCACATCGCGCGCACCGGCCGCCCGGGTCCTGTGGTGGTGGACATTCCGAAAGACGTGTCCTTCAACAAGACCGCTTTCGCAGGTTACCCCGAGTCGGTCGAGATGCGCTCGTACAACCCGGTGCGCAAGGGCCACGGCGGCCAGATCCGCAAGGCCCTGCAGCTGTTGCTGACAGCCAAGCGTCCCTACATCTACACCGGTGGCGGCGTGCTGCTGGGCAATGCGGTGCAGGAACTGCGCACGCTGGTGGACTTGCTGGGCTATCCGGTCACCAACACGCTGATGGGTCTGGGTGCCTATCCCGCCTCCGACCGCAAGTTCCTCGGCATGCTGGGCATGCACGGCACGGTGGAAGCCAACAACGCGATGCAGAACTGCGACGTGCTGCTGGCCGTGGGCGCGCGCTTTGATGACCGCGTGATCGGCAACCCCAAGCACTTCGCTCAGAACGAACGCAAGATCATCCACATCGACATCGACCCGTCGAGCATCTCCAAACGCGTCAAGGTGGACGTGCCCATCGTGGGCGACGTGAAGGATGTGCTGACCGAGCTGATCAACATGGTGCGCGAAACCAGCACCCGGACCGACGAAAAGGCGCTGGCGGGTTGGTGGGAAGCCATCGAAGGCTGGCGTTCGACGGACTGCCTGAAGTACGACCGCGGCAACAAGGACGTGATCAAGCCGCAGCACGTGGTGGAAACGCTCTGGAACATGACCAAGGACGCCGATGCCTACATCACGTCCGACGTGGGACAGCACCAGATGTGGGCCGCGCAGTACTACAAGTTCAACGAGCCGCGCCGCTGGATCAACTCCGGTGGCCTGGGCACCATGGGCGTGGGCATTCCCTACGCCATGGGCATCAAGTTGGCCAAGCCCGAAAGCGAAGTGTTCTGCGTGACCGGCGAAGGCTCGGTGCAGATGTGCATCCAAGAACTCTCCACCTGCCTGCAGTACAACACGCCGATCAAGATCGTGGCGCTCAACAACCGTTACCTCGGCATGGTGCGCCAGTGGCAGGAGCTCGACTATGAGGGCCGCTACAGCCACAGCTACATGGACGCACTGCCTAACTTTGTGAAGCTCGCCGAGGCCTACGGCCACGTCGGCATGCTGATCGAGCGCCCGCAGGACGTGGAAGGTGCCTTGCGCGAAGCGCGCAAGCTCAAGGACCGCACGGTCTTCATGGACTTCCGCACCGATCCGACGGAAAACGTCTTCCCCATGGTGCGTGCCGGCAAGGGCATCACAGAGATGACGCTGGGCGCCGAAGACCTCTGAGCCTTTCACTCTGCCACCCCGAGTGGCAGTCCCTTCGACGAATCTATTTGCAGCCAAGCCTGCGCATTACCGTGCGCAGGGGAGGGCTCAGAAAAGAGGAATCTCATTCATGAAACACATCATCGCTGTCCTGCTCGAAAACGAACCCGGTGCGCTCTCGCGCGTGGTGGGCCTGTTCTCCGCGCGGGGCTACAACATCGAATCTCTCACCGTGGCTCCCACGGAAGACCCCAGCCTCTCGCGCATGACGATCCAGACCACCGGTTCGGATGACGTGATCGAGCAGATCACCAAACACCTGAACCGGCTGATCGAAGTCGTCAAGGTGGTGGACCTGACTGAAGGCGCCTACACCGAACGCGAACTCATGCTGGTGAAGGTGCGCGCGGTGGGCAAGGAGCGTGAGGAAATGAAGCGCATGGCCGACATCTTCCGCGGCCGCGTCATCGACGTGACGGAGAAGAGCTACACCATCGAACTCACCGGCGACCAGGGCAAGAACGACGCTTTTCTGGAAGCCATTGATCGCGCTGCCATCCTGGAAACGGTTCGTACCGGTTCCTGCGGTATCGGTAGGGGTGAGAGAATCCTGCGCGTTTGACCTGTTTCAGGGCTCAGCCATTTGCCCGTTCGGGCTGAGCCTGTCGAAGCCCCTGTCCACTGGATGGGGGTCCCGAGAGCCCTTCGACAGGCTCGCGAAGAACGGCAACACACCTCAAATCCATTGGAGCAAAAGATGAAAGTTTTCTACGACAAAGACTGTGACCTGAGCCTGATCAAGGGCAAGACCGTGGCCATCGTTGGCTACGGCTCGCAAGGCCACGCCCACGCCCAGAACCTGAACGACAGCGGCGTGAAGGTCGTGGTCGGCTTGCGCAAGGGCGGTGCCTCATGGGACAAGGTTGGCAAGGCCGGCCTGACCGTGATGGAAGTCAACGACGCCGTCAAGGCCGCTGACGTGGTCATGATCCTGCTGCCCGACGAGCAGATCGCCGAGGTTTACACCAACAACGTGGCTCCCAACATCAAACAGGGTGCTTCGCTGGTGTTTGCCCACGGTTTCAACGTGCACTACAACCAGGTCGTGCCGCGCGCCGACCTGGACGTGTGGATGGTCGCGCCCAAGGCCCCCGGCCACACCGTGCGCAACACCTACACCCAGGGTGGCGGCGTGCCCCACCTGATCGCGATCCACCAGGACAAGAGCGGTAAGGCGCGTGACCTCGCGCTGAGCTACGCGATGGCCAACGGTGGTGGCAAGGCCGGCATCATCGAGACCAACTTCAAGGAAGAGACCGAGACCGATCTGTTCGGCGAACAGGCCGTGCTGTGCGGGGGCGCTGTCGAGCTGATCAAGATGGGTTATGAAACCCTGACAGAAGCCGGCTACGCCCCCGAGATGGCCTACTTCGAGTGCCTGCACGAATTGAAGCTGATCGTCGACCTGATCTACGAAGGCGGCATCGCCAACATGAACTATTCGATCTCCAACAACGCGGAGTTCGGCGAGTACGTGACCGGCCCCGAAGTGATCAACGAAGAGTCGCGCAAGGCCATGCGCAACGCTCTGAAGCGCATCCAGAACGGCGACTACGCCAAGATGTTCATCCAGGAAGGCCGTCTGAACTACCCGAGCATGACGGCCCGCCGCCGCAACACCGCCGATCACAGCATCGAAGTGGTGGGCGCCCAGCTGCGCGCCATGATGCCCTGGATCGCCAAGAACAAGCTGGTCGACCAGACCCGCAACTGATCTGGCTTCATGCCTGCTCAAAGGCCACCTCGGTGGCCTTTTTCTTTTTCTGCCATCTTTCCCCTGGCTTACACTGCCACCTTGCGCCCTGAGCGCGGCAAGCGGCCTGAGCCGAACCTCCATGCACGACGGAACCGACCCATTGAACGAACCCAGCGGCGAGAGTCGCAAGCGAAGCAAAGGCATCTACATGGTGCCGAACATGATCACGCTGGCCGCTTTGTTTGGCGGGTTTTACGCCATCGTCATGGCCATGAACGGACGCTTCGACCTGGCCACGGTGGGCATTTTTGCGGCCATGGTGCTGGACAGCCTGGACGGTCGCGTGGCCCGCATGACCAACACCCAGAGCGCCTTCGGTGAGCAGATGGACTCGCTGTCCGACATGGTGTCGTTTGGTGCTGCGCCCGGGTTGGTGGCGTATGTCTGGGTGCTCAAAGACATTGGCCGTTGGGGATGGATCGCCGCCTTCGTTTACTGCGCCTGCGCCGCGCTGCGCTTGGCGCGCTTCAACGTCAACACCGGGGTGGTGGACAAACGCTACTTTCAGGGCCTGCCGTCCCCTGCAGCGGCGGCACTCGTGGCGGGGTTCATCTGGCTGGCGACCGAGTTGGAGTTGGACCGAACCGTGCTGGTGTGGCCGATGTTCGCGTTGACGCTGTATTCAGGCCTGACCATGGTCACCAATGTGCCGTTCTACAGTTTCAAGGACCTGAGTCTCAAGAAGAGTGTGCCGTTCGCGGCCATTGTCCTGGTGGCGTTGGGTATCGCGGTCATCAACATCCATCCTCCAACTGTGTTGTTCGGTCTGTTTGTCATTTACGGGCTCTCGGGCTATGCGATGTACTTCTGGCGCAGGTCCAAAGGCAGACCGACGAGCGTCATCAGCACATCCACCGACGAACCCGATGAGCGTGGTCTGCACGAATAGAGTCCCGCTTGATGGTCATGGGTTTCCCCTGCTGGAGCGCGTGCCCTTTGTGATACATTGAATGGCATGAAACAAGTTTCGTTCTCGCTGCTACTGGGTGTCCGTCACGGGCAGGTCTGGTAACGCAAAAGCGATTTCCAACAACGGCCCGTTTGCACCCGCAGCGGGCCGTTTTTGTTTTGGACTGCGGGTTTTTTCAAGCGCTGCCCACGAGGCACCACACCGGAGAATCACATGACCGACAAGCTCATCATTTTTGACACCACCTTGCGCGACGGCGAGCAATCACCAGGTGCTTCGATGACCAAAGACGAAAAACTGCGCATTGCGCGCCAGTTGGAACGTCTCCGAGTGGACGTGATCGAAGCCGGTTTTGCGGCAAGTTCCAACGGTGACTTCGATTGTGTGCAGGCGATTGCCAACACCATCAAGGACTCCACGGTGTGTTCGCTGGCGCGGGCCAACGACAGGGACATCTCTCGTGCCGCCGAGGCGCTCAAGGGTGCACACCGGGCACGCATCCACACCTTCATCGCGACCAGTCCTCTGCACATGGAGAAGAAGTTGCGCATGACGCCGGACCAGGTGTTCGAGCAGGCCAAACAGTCGGTTCGTTTCGCGCGCAACTTGGTGGATGACATCGAGTTCAGTCCGGAAGACGGCTACCGCAGCGACATGGACTTCCTCTGCCGTGTTCTGGAGGCCGTGATCAAGGAAGGGGCGACCACGCTCAACATCCCGGACACTGTGGGCTATGCGATCCCCGAGCTGTACGGCGACTTCATCCGCACGTTGCGCGAGCGGGTGCCCAACTCCGACAAGGCCATCTGGTCGGTGCATTGCCACAACGATCTGGGTATGGCGGTGGCCAACTCGTTGGCGGGCGTGAAGATCGGTGGCGCACGCCAAGTCGAGTGCACCATCAACGGCCTGGGTGAGCGCGCTGGCAACTGCTCGCTGGAGGAAATCGTGATGGCGGTGCGTACGCGTCGCGATTATTTCAACCTCGACGTGGGCGTCGATGCGACACAGATCGTGCCGGCCAGCCGCATGGTCAGCCAGACCACTGGCTTTGTGGTGCAGCCCAACAAGGCCGTGGTGGGGGCGAACGCCTTTGCGCATGCCAGTGGTATTCACCAGGACGGCGTGCTCAAAGCGCGTGACACCTATGAAATCATGCGCGCTGAAGACGTGGGCTGGGCTGCCAACAAGATCGTGCTGGGCAAGCTCAGCGGACGCAATGCCTTCAAGCAGCGCTTGCAGGATCTGGGCATCGAGATGGAGTCGGAGAGCGAAATCAACACCGCCTTCGCCGCGTTCAAGGAACTCGCCGATCGCAAGAGCGAGATCTTCGACGAAGACATCCTGGCGCTGTGCAGCGATGAAAGTGTGACCACGGAAAAGGAGCGGTACGGCCTGGTGTCCTTGGCCCAGCACAGCGAGACCGGAGAACGCCCGCACGCTGAGGTGGTGTTCACGATTGCTGGCAAGGAGTTCCAAGGGGCGTCGGATGGCAACGGCCCTGTCGACGCTTCGCTGAAGGCGATTGAAAGCCATGTGAAAAGCGGGGCGGAGCTGGTGCTCTATTCGGTGAATGCCATCACGAGTGGTTCAACCGAAAGTCAGGGCGAAGTCACTGTGCGCTTGCAGCATGGCGGGCGTGTGGTGAACGGCGTGGGTGCCGATCCTGACATCGTCGTGGCGTCTGCCAAAGCGTATCTGAGTGCATTGAACAAGCTACAGAGTCAGGCTGATCGGGTCGCTGCTCAGGGTTAAGTCTTTGAAAATCAAGTACTTAAGATGTAATCCTGCAATGGTCGCTAGAAATGTCCTGCAAACGGAGGGCTGTTCTGGCGTTCACTGAGGAATATTTCACAAGCATTTGATATTGCTAGTTTTTTTCATAGCTTCTATACTTCCCTCCAGAACAACGTCGTTGTCTGGAGTGGAGTAAATGAAACCTTTTCGCACACGCGTATTCACGCTGTTGCAACTCGTTGCGACGGTTCTGACATCGGCGACCCTGCTGCTGCCACTGTCGGCGGAAGCGGTCGTGGCGAAGAAGGTGGTGGTCAAGACCAAGAAGCCTGCAAACACGCAGGTGGTTGAGCGCAAGAAGCGCAGCGCACTGGTTGCCAAGGCGTCGGGTTCAAAGAAGGTTGCTGGCAAAGGGGTTGCTGTGGCGAAGAAGAGCCGCAAGCTTGACCGGGGCGATGTGAAATTGGCCAAGACTGAAGTTCGTGGATCCAGGCGAATCGGCACAGCTAAAAAGAATGCTTCGACGCATTTTGTGGGGGCGCGCAAACACGTGCGTGTGACCCGCGTGGCCCGTTCCCGTTCTCAAAAAGGTGAGGTGCGGCTGGTGGCCCATCGCAGTCCCGTGCCGGTCATGCGCGTGCTGGCAGAGCCTCGATTGTCCAATGGTGAGCGCTTGGGGCTGCGCGCCGCTGAAGATCCGTTGGCTTTGAACTCCAGTGTGGCGCTCGTGGTGGATCAACAAACCAACGAGGTGCTGTTCAGCAAGAATGACTCGGCAGTGCTGCCTATCGCATCGCTCACCAAATTGATGACGGGTCTGGTGATCACCGATGCCAATCTGTCGATGGAAGAGCCATTGACGATCACGCAGGACGACGTGGATACCTTCAAGAACAGCCGCTCCCGGCTCGCTGTGGGTTCAACGCTCACCCGGGGCGAATTGATGCATCTCGCGCTCATGTCGAGTGAGAACCGCGCAGCCCATGCCTTGGGCAGGACCTTTCCTGGTGGGCTCGACAGTTTTGTGCGTCTGATGAACAGCAAGGCTCGCGAACTGGGTATGCGCGACACGCGCTACGTGGAACCGACTGGTTTGTCCAGTCTCAACCAGTCCAGTGCCCGCGATCTGGCGACGCTGGTATCTGCGGCCTACCAGAGCCCCATCTTGCGCAGCCTGTCTACCTCCCCCAGCCATCAGCTCGAGCTCGGCCACCGCGTGCTGGAGTTCAAGAATTCCAATCGGTTGATTCGAAATCCTGACTGGGAGATTGGCCTTCAGAAGACCGGCTACATTTCTGAGGCCGGTCGCTGCCTGGTGATGCAGGCCAAAGTGGCTGGTCGGCAGCTGATCATGGTGTTTCTGGATTCAGCGGGGAAGTTGAGCCGTGCCCAGGACGCAGAACGCGTTCGCCGCTGGGTGGAGGCTCAGCCCTATCCCCAGGCAGCGGTTGTTCGTCCGCAGGGTTGAACGATCACGCGCTCCAAACAAAACGGTCCTCATGAGGACCGTTTTGTTTTGCATCACCAATGTGGGTGGTGTTGATGCGGGAGGATGAATGGTCCTAGCGTGGCGTGGTGTGGGCAGCTTGGGCTTTGGGGCAACCCAGGGCAATGGAGATGTCGGCTGCCGTCGCGCGAAGCTTTGGGACCCAATTTTCATCAATGCGATCAGCGGGTGCGGAGATCGACAAACCTGCCACCAGACGGCATTGGTCATCGTAGATGCCTGCGGCCATGCAACGCACCCCGAGCTCGAGTTCTTCGTTGTCCCGTGCCAAACCGGCCAGTCGGCATTGCTGGAGCTCGCGTTCCAGGGTGACCAGCTGTGTGAGGCTGTTGCGGGTGTTGCCGGCAAGACCCGTGCGCGTGGCATAGGCTCGCACACGCTGTGGTTCGTCCGCTGCCAGAAAGAGCTTGCCGACCGACGTCAGGTGCAGGGGCGCTCGGCCACCGATGGCACGCACCACCTGCATGCCGGAGCGCTCGCTGTAGGCGCGCTCGACATAAACGATTTCGTCGCCCTGGCGCACGCTGAGGTTCACCGGTTGCTGGATCAGCTTGTGCAGCTCTCTCATTGGTGTCAAAGCCGCGTCACGAACACTCAGTCGAGCTTTCACCAGATTGCCGAGCTCCAGAAGGCGCATGCCGAGTCGATAGCTGCCGGCCTCTGGCCGGTCAACAAAACGGCCGATCGTCAGGTCATTGAGGATGCGGTGGGCGGTGGAAGGATGAAGTCCGGTCTTCTCACTGATTTCCTTGAGGGACACCGGATCTTCACGGGAGGCAAGCACTTCAATCAGGTTGAACATCCGTTCAATGACCTGAACGGTGGGTGTGCTGGGCAAGGAATCGGATCGTTTGGTCATGGCCGCCATTTGGTTGCGTCCATTTTACAAGATGAAATCAAGTGGGCGGCGTCCAGCGACCGTCTCGCAACAGTTCATGGGGTTGAAAACTGGACTTGTAACCCATTTTTTGGCTCTGCTCGATCCAGTAACCGAGGTACATGTGAGGCAGTCCCAGTGCCTGCGCCTGGTCGATCTGCCACAACACGCTGTAGGTGCCATAGCTGGCACGGCTGTCGGGCTCGTAGAAGGTATACACCGCCGACAGCCCGTCGTTGAGCACGTCGACGATGGACACCATCACCAGCCGGGCCGGCTGATCCCCGGTGGCGGGTTCATGGAATTCCACCAGCCGTGAATTGACGCGGCTTTGAAGCAGAAACTGGGTGTACTGGTCGATGCTGTCCTGGTCCATGCCGCCGCCGGCATGGCGGCTGTTCTGGTAGCGGAGGTACAGCTCGTAGTGTTCTGGAACGAAGCAGAGGCCGAGCACCCGCGTTTCCAGGTGGGCGTGACGTGATCGGCAGCGCCGCTGGCTGCGTGTGGGTTTGAATCGCTCGACAGGCACCCTGAGTGGTACGCAGGCCTGGCAGCCGTCGCAGTAGGGGCGATAGGTGAACATGCCACTGCGGCGAAAGCCGTGGGTGACCAGATCGGAGTAGGCGTCGTTGTGAATGAGGTGGCTTGGCGTTGCCACTTGGGAGCGCGCCTGGCGACCCGTGATGTAGCTGCACGGGTAGGGTGCGGTCGCGTAATACTGCAGCGCCTGCAGCGGTAGTTCTTTGAGGTGGGTCACGCTCAAACGCCGTCGTCAGAGAGGAGGTGATTCCAGTATACGTTCTGGAATTTCCAGATAGGGGCGCGGTCCAGGATCGTCTGATGGAGATGCTGGCAGAAAGCGCTGCGGGGCATCAAGGTCGCACCCAGCGAGGCGAGGTGGGGGGTGTCTTGCTGGCAGTCGATCAGCGGAATATGTTCGGCGCGGCAAAACGCCACCAGGGCGCTCAGCGCGATCTTGGACGCATCGCTCTGCCGGCTGAACATGGATTCTCCAAAAACCATGGCACCCAGGTTGATGCAATACAGGCCGCCAGCGAGCTCACCATCGATCCAGGTCTCGACGCTGTGGGCGATACCGGCACGGTGCAGCCGGATGTAAGCTTGCTCCATGGCAGGCAGAATCCAGGTGCCCGACTGCTCGCCGCGTGGCGTGTGTGCGCAGGCCCGGATCACCCGCTCGAAATCGTGATCGAAACGGATCTCAAGGCGTTGCTCGGCGCGAAGCTTGTTCAACGTCTTGCGCAGCGAACGGTGCAGGCGAAAGGCCCCCGTCCGCAGCACCATGCGCGGATCGGTGCTCCACCAGAGAATGGGTTGCCCCGCGCTGTACCAGGGGAAAATGCCTTGTGAGTAGGCGGAGACCAAGGTCTGGACATCGAGCGCACCGCCAGCCGCGAGCAAGCCCGTGGCGGGATCGTTGGGGCCCCAAGCGCTGTCCACCGGTGGGAATGCATCACCTGGCTCAAGCCAAGGCAACTCCGGGGTGCGTGCTGAAGCTGACATGAGCCTATTGTCGGCTGCGCGCCATCCCGATCCCGCGAACAGCGGTCAGCAAGGCTGTCCCCCCAGCGATTCCCAGACCATCGGCCAGCAAATCCAGTCCATCCCCGTGTCGCCACCCGGTGGCAGATTGCGCCAGTTCGATCGTTGCCCCATAGGCGATCAGGCCGAGGCAGACTCGCCAGGGATGCCTGGGGTAGGCGAAGTGGCCCAGGAGCGTGAGCACAGCGAACCCGCCCGTGTGCTGGGCTTTGTCCCAGATGTCGAAGGACTGGGGCGGCAAATAGGCCACTGGCAACAACGACAAGACGGCTACAACGACGGCACAGAGCCAGAAGGCCGACTTCGTCAGCAAGGGCGGTAGCGCGGGTGAGAAATGCATTCGATGAACGAGAAGCAAAAACAACAAAGGCCTTCCGAAGAAGGCCTTTGTTGTGATTTCTGTTGGCTCCCCGACCTGGACTCGAACCAGGGACCTGCGGATTAACAGTCCGTCGCTCTACCGACTGAGCTATCAGGGAACAGCCTCAAATTATAGTGCGGTTTTTACGTCTTTTGAAAGACGCCCTACATTTCTTGGAAATTTCTTGATCTGGCTCCTGGAAGCCTCCGAGACAAACGCGTCAGTCGAACACGGGAGATTCCACGCCCAGCACCTTGTGCAGCTTGGGACTGGTGGTTGTGTACTGCAGAAACACTTTCTTCTCAGGAAAGATGATGGGCATGGCGCCATAGGCGGCGAGTGCGCACTCATGGAAACCCGAGAGGATGAGCTTCTTCTTGCCGGGGTAGGTGTTGATGTCGCCCACGGCAAAGATGCCCGGAACGCTGGTCGAGAATTTCTCGGTGTCGACCACCACCTGCTTGCGCTCAATGTCCAGCCCCCAGTCGGCGATGGGACCGAGCTTGGGGGACAGACCAAAAAACACCAGCAACAGGTCGAGCGGCACGAGCCGCGTCACGCCGTCGGCGCCGGTGACCTTGATGCCGGTGAGCCGGTTGTCCTGTTCTTCATGACCGGTGATCTGCCCGACGATGAACTGCATGTCCAGTTGCTCACACAGCTCGCGCATTCGGGCCACGTTCGCCGGTGCGGCCTTGAAGCCATCGCGGCGGTGAATCAGGATCACGCTCTCGGCCTTGTTCGGACCCTCTGCCACGAAGTTCAGGGCCCAGTCAATTGCCGAGTCACCGCCACCGACGATCACCAGGTTTTTTCCAGCGAAATCGGCGGGATTCTTGACAAAGTAGAACAGTTGCGAACCTTCGAACCGTTCAAGTCCGTCGACCTTGAGTGTGCGCGGCTGGAAAGCGCCCACGCCTGCGGCGACAAAAAGTGTCTTGGTGAGGAAACGTGTGCCCTTCGCGGTTTCCACGTAAAAGCGGCCATCGTCCTGGCGCTGAACCGTGCTTACTTCTTGGCCCAGATGAAAGGTGGCGCCGAAGGGGGCAATTTGCCTGAGCAGGGCGTCGGTCAGCTCCTGGCCCGTGCACACCGGTATCGCCGGGATGTCGTAGATCGGCTTGTCGGGGTACAGCTCGACGGGTTGACCGCCGGGGTAGGGCAGCGCATCGATGACATGGGTCTTGATTTCCAGCAGGCCCAGTTCGAACACCTGAAACAGACCCACCGGTCCAGCGCCGACAATGACCGCATCGGCCTCGATGAGGCCGATCACCGCGCTCGCAGGGTCTGGCGAAGCCACGACCGGGGACGGCGCCATGCTCAGCGCTTCAGTTCAGGCAGTTTGCCCGTGCGGTCTTTCCAGTCGTCGGCGTCGGGCAGCGCGTCTTTGCGCTTGGTGATGCTTTTCCAGTTGGGCAGCTTGGCCAGGTCGGCGTTGAGCTCCGTCATGTGAAGCTGGTCTTTGGGCAGATCTTCTTCGGCGTAAATGGCGCTCACCGGGCATTCCGGAATGCAGACTGCGCAGTCGATGCACTCGTCGGGATCGATGGTCAGGAAGTTGGGGCCTTCGCGGAAGCAATCGACAGGACAGACATCGACACAGTCGGTGTATTTACAGCGGATGCAGGATTCGGTGACGACGTGGGTCATGGTGAGAAGTGAAATTCGGGAAGAGCCCGGATTTTAGGGTTTCCAGAGGGTAAGGCAGGGCCTAAGCCCTGACCTTGACATAAGTTAACGAGACAGGTCGGCCACCAGGGCCGGTGTGGCGTCAGTTCACGAGCACCGCGCCCGAGGTCTTGTGGCTGGCCGTGTCCACGAGCACCAGCGAACCCAGCGCGCGCGATTGTGCGTAGGGCAGCGTGGCCAGCGGTTCCTGCAGAGCCAGCTCAATGTGGCCGATGGCGTTGGGTTCCAGCTGGGTCGCGTCTTCTTCGGCCAGCGTGTTGATGTCGAGCTTGTGCACGATGCGCTTGACCTTGGCCTTGACCCAGCGGTGGCCGTGCAGTGCCCAGTAGACGCGGCCAGCGACCAGGGTTTCGTCGTCCATCCAGGCCACGGTGGCGCGGATCTCTCGGCTGGCTTCGAGCGCAGCGCCTTCGCCGTCGGCGGCGAGCAGCCAGTCGCCACGTGACACATCGACCTCACGGTCGAGCACGATGCCCGCGCTGTGACCAGCCTGCACGACCTTTGGATTGCGTGCGTGGTCGAGCACCTGGGCCACGGTCGCGGTCTGGCCGCTGGGCATGACCTTGACGGGTTGGCCGGGCTGTACGCTGCCGGTGGCCACGCGGCCCCAGAACACCCGACGTCCCTGACTGGTGTCGGATGAGGAGGAGAACTTCTCGACCCACTGCACCGGGAACGCGAACGGCAGCGCGGTGTCGGCCGCGGTCACCGGCAGGTGCTCCAGGATGTCCAGCAGCGTGGGGCCGCTGTAGCCGCACCAGGCAGCGTCGGCAGCGGCGTCCACCACGTTCCAGCCCTTCAGCGCCGAGACCGGTACGGTGGCGGTGACGGTGATGCCGGCTTCGGCCGCGAAGGCGGCGAGCGCTGCACTGATGTGGGCGAACGCGAGCGCGCTGTCGGCCACGGCGTCGAGCTTGTTCACAGCGAACACGATGGATGGCACGCGCAGCAGCTTGAGCAGCAGCGAGTGGCGGCGGGTCTGCACCAGCAGCTTGAGACCTGCGTCCTGCCAGTCCAGCTTGGTGGCATCGACCAGCACCACGGCCGCGTCGGCGGCGGAAGCGGCGGTCACCATGTTGCGCGTGTACTGCTCATGGCCCGGCGCGTCGCCGATGATGAACTTGCGCGTCTCGGTGTTGAAGTAGCGGTAAGCCACGTCGATGGTGATGCCCTGTTCGCGCTCGGCCGACAGGCCGTCGGTCAGCAGTGCGAGGTCGGTTTCACCCTGGCGCTGCACGCCGGCCAGGTGGTCCTGCAGCACGGCCTTGCTGTCCACCAGCAGGCGGCCGATCAGCGTGCTCTTGCCGTCATCCACCGAACCGCAGGTGATGAATTTCAGGGCGGGGCGGGTGTCTTGTGCGAGGGCTTCGACAGGCTCAGCCCGAACGGAGGAAGTGGTGTTCATGAAGGGGTATCCGAGTGAATTGTCTGTTTCAAGGGCGCCGCTGAACCGGCTTTGCCGGGCCGCCAGCGCCGCCCCCTTGAGGGGGTGACGCGCCCTTGGGCGCGGCGCGGGGGTGGGCTATTTCTTTCAGAAATACCCGTCTTTCTTCCGCTTCTCCATCGAAGCGTCCGAAGTCTTGTCGTCCATGCGCGTCGCGCCTCGCTCGCTCACGTCGGCGGCCAGCGTCTCGATGACGATGTCGCCGGCCGTGGCAGCCAGGCTCTCCACCGGGCAGGTGCAGGTGATGTCACCCACCGTGCGGAAACGCACGTCGCGCACCTGCACCGTCTCGCCGTCTTTCGGCGGGGTCAGTTCGGTCACGGGGACCAGCAGGCCTCGGCGGTCCACCACCTCGCGCTGGTGGGTGTAGTAGATCGAGGGCAGGGCGATGTCTTCGCGCTCGATGTACTGCCACACGTCCAGCTCGGTCCAGTTGCTGATGGGGAACACGCGGAAGTGTTCGCCCGGGGCCAGGCGGGTGTTGAAAAGCGTCCAGAGCTCGGGGCGCTGGGCCTTGGGTTGCCACTGGCCGAAGCTGTCGCGGTGCGAAAAGATGCGCTCCTTGGCGCGCGCCTTTTCTTCGTCGCGGCGGGCACCGCCGATCAGCGCGTCGAAGCGGAACTCTTCGATCGCTTCGAGCAGCGTGACCGACTGGTGCACGTTGCGGCTCTCGCCCGGGTGGGCCAGGCGCACGGTGCCGCGCTTCATCGAGTCCTCGACGTTGCGCACGATCAGCTCGGCCTGCAGTTCGGCGGCGCGGCGGTCGCGGAAGTCGGTCACTTCGGGGAAGTTGTGGCCGGTGTCGATCATCAGCAGCGGGTAGGGGATGCGGCCGACGCCAAAGGCCTTTTCGGCGCAGCGCAGCATCACCAGCGAGTCTTTTCCGCCCGAGAACAGCAGGGTGGGGCGCTCGAAGGCGGCCGCCACCTCGCGCAGGATGAAGATGGTTTCTTCTTCGAGCGCGTCCAGGTGGGCGTTGCTCAGGTGGTGGCCGGCGGCGGCCTGCAGGGCGGTCTGGATCACTTCGGGTTCGGTGCGTGCGTTCATGATGGGTCTTGTGTCCTGATCAGTGGGCCAGGTGCAGGCCGCACTCGCGGTTGTCTTCGCCCTTGGTCGGGTCCACGTAGTCGAAGTTGTTGGGCAGGCCGTGCGCCTCGCAGTACTGGTACAGCTCTTTGGACGACCAGTGCAGCAGCGGCGCAACTTTGATCAGGCCGTCGGGGTTGATGCTCACGGGGTCCATCTGGGCGCGCACGGCGGTGTCGGTGGCGCGCAATGCGGTGAACCAGACCTTGGGCGCCGTCTCGCGCAGGGCGCGGGCAAAGGGTTCGAGCTTGACCTCTTCGGTGAAGGCGGCATGGCGCGGGTCGTCCAGCGCCGGCGTCAGACCGTCCACGGCCTCGCGGTGGGCGCGCGAGCGGCGCGGCAGGTAGATGTGCAGGTTCAGTTGGAGTTGCCGAGTGACTTCGTCGGCGAAGCGGTAGGTGGCTTCGGTGTTGTAGCCGTTGTCCATCCAGACCACCGGCACGTCGGGATTCACGCTCGCGACCATGTGAAGGATCACAGCTTCGAATGGGCGGAAGTTGGTGGTGACGATGGACGTCTGGCCCAGGCCGAGGGCCCACTTCACCAGTTCAGGGGCGTTGCGGCCGAGTTCGGCGTTGACTTGTGCGAGGTTGATGGTGCTCATGGTGTTTCTTCTTGAAGCTCAGGCCACGGCGAAGTGCGGTTGCGTGTCCACTGCGTCGCCCTGGTAGAAGGCCGGGTAGTGGGCCAACAGTTTTTGGCCATGTTCGATGTCCTGGTCGGCGCGCAGCACGGCCTGCGTGAAGCCCGTGCGCTGCATCTGTGCCAGCTGGTCGATCAGCACGTCGCCCGTGGCGCGGATCTCGCCTGTGAAGCCCAGTCGGCGACGCAGCAGGAAGGCCTGGCTGAAGGCGCGGCCGTCGGCGAACTTGGGGAACTGCAGCACGACTGTGCGGATGCCTTCGAGCGAGGCTTCGCGCGGATCGGCATCGTTGGCCAGCGTCAGGGTGCCGGCTTCATCCGTGGCGAAAGACTCGGCCTTGAAGAGTTGGAGCGTGGGTTTCATGCGGGTCTCGGATGCTGGGCTCAGGCGGCGACGGGTGTGCGGGCGGTGGCCACGCGCACCGCGTTGGCGGCGGTCTTGAAGGGGTCGACGCCGATGCGCTTCACGGTGTCGATGAAGGTCTCGCGGTCGTTGCGCTGCTCGCGGTAGGTGTTGATCACGGCCTCGATCACGTCGGTCATTTCGTTGGCGGCGAATGAGGGGCCGATGACTTTGCCGGGCGTGGATTCGCCCGACAGGCGCGTGCCATCCGAGCCGCCCAGCGTCACCTGGTACCACTCCTGGCCGTCCTTGTCGACGCCGAGGATGCCGATGTGGCCACTGTGGTGGTGGCCGCAACTGTTGATGCAGCCGCTGATGTGCAGGTCGATCTCACCCAGGTCGTGCAGTTCGTCCAGGTCTTGGTAACGCGCGAGCAAGGCTTGCGCGATGGGCAGCGAGCGGGCGTTGGCCAGGTCGCAGAAATCGCCACCGGGGCAGGCGATCATGTCGCTCAGCAGACCGATGTTGGGCTTGGCCAGGCCGAGGCGGCGCGCTTCGCGCCACAGCTCGGGCAACTGGTCGCAGCTGACCCAGGGCAGCAGCAGGTTCTGTTCGTGCGTCACGCGCGCCTCGCCGGCCGAGAAGCGGTCGGCCAGGTCGGCGGCGCGCTCCAGCTGATCGGCACTCGCGTCGCCGGGGGCCGAGCCCAGGCGCTTGAACGACAACGTGACGGCGCGCAGGTCGGGGTTCTGGTGCGGCTTCACGTTCTGTGTGAGCCAGCGGCTGAACTCCACGTCGTCTTCGGCCGCGGCCTTGAGGATGTGGGCGATCTTGGCGTCGGCGCTCTTGCGGTCGCAGTTCAGCGCGGGCGGTACGAAGAAGGCGCTCACGCGGTCCAGCTCGGCTTGCGTGATGGTGTGCGGCGCACCGTCTTTTTCGATGATGTCGCGGTACTCGGCTTCCACCTGGTCGGTGAAGGCCTGGCCTTCGGCCTTCACGAGGATCTTGATGCGGGCCTTGTAAATGTTGTCGCGGCGGCCGAAACGGTTGTAGGCGCGTACCACGGCTTCGAGGTAGTTGAGGATCTGGCTCCAGGGCAGGAACTCGCGGATCACGGTGCCGATGATCGGTGTGCGGCCCATGCCGCCACCCACGCGCACCTGAAAGCCCAGGTCGCCATCCACGTTGCGCAGCAGTCGCAGGCCGACGTCGTGCCACGGCGTGGCAGCCCGGTCTTCGCGGGCGCCGGTGATGGCGATCTTGAACTTGCGAGGCAGGAAGGCGAACTCGGGGTGCAGCGTGCTCCACTGGCGCATGATTTCGGCGAAGGGGCGCGGGTCGGCGACCTCGTCCACCGCGATGCCCGCCAAGGCGTCGGTGGTGATGTTGCGGATGCAGTTGCCGCTGGTCTGGATGCCATGCAGGTTCACGCTGGCCAGCAGGTCCATCACGTCGGCCGAGCGGGCCAGCGGAATCCAGTTGTATTGCACGTTCTGGCGGGTGGTGAAGTGGCCGCAGCGGTCGGGCAGGGTGGGCACGTCGGCCAGTGCCGCGTTGGCCTTGGAGACGTCGTGGTCTTCCTTGTGGTCGAAGTCACGGGCGATCTGGGCCAACACGCGCAGCTGGGCGCTGTTGAGTTCGCCGTAGGGCACGGCCACGCGCAACATGGGCGCGAAGCGCTGGATGTACCAGCCGTTCTGCAGGCGCAATGGCTTGAACTCGTCGCCCAGCAAGGTGCCGGCCTGGAAACGTTCGAGCTGGTCGCGGTATTGCGCAGCGCGCTGCTGGACGAACTGGCGGTCGAAGTCGGAGTACTGGTACATCGTGATCGTGGGGGCGAAAGGGTCAGGTTGTTCAGAAGGCGATCAGCTTGGTGCCGGCGTAGGCCAGCAACAGCGACAGAAGCGAGCGCACCAAGCGTTCGGGCGTGTGGCGCATCAGGCGGGTGCCGAGCCAGATGCCCGGAATGGAGCCGGCCAGCAAATTGACCAGCAGCGGCCAGTCCACCGAGCCCAGGCTGGCGTGACCCAGACCGGCCACCAGGGTCAGCGGCACAGCGTAAGCGATGTCGGCGGCCACGATGCGCGGCAGCGGCAGCAGCGGGAACAGGATCAGCAGCACCGAGACACCGATCGCCCCGGCGCCGACCGAGGTGAGGGTGACCAGGGTGCCGATCACGGCGCCGAACAGCACCGGCAGGCTCCAGTGGCGTGCGCGGGTCGCGTCTTGCAGCCGTCCTTCTGGCAGGGTGCGTGGCAGCTGTTTCCCACGGGCGGCCTTGTAGAGCATGGCGGCAGCGGTCAGGAGCAGGGCGATGCCCAGGGTGTGTGTCATGACCGACTGCACCTGGGGGTTGGCCGGGCCGACTTGGTGCAACACCGCCAGGGTGAGCAGCGCCGCCGGGATGCTGCCGGCGCAAAGCTGGCCCACCACGCGCCAAGGCACCAGGCGCTGGCGCGCCAGGCTGAGCGTGCCACTGGCCTTGGTGAAGGCGGCGAAGAGCAGGTCGGTGCCGACCGCGAGGTAGGGCTTGATGCCGAAGAAGAAGATCAAGATCGGCGTCATCAGCGACCCGCCCCCCACGCCGGTCAGTCCGACGATGAGTCCCACGGCAAAGCCGGCAAAGATGAGGGCGAATTCAGGCATGGGCGCGACTGTAAAGAGGTCCGCTTATATTGCAAACGACATTTTGGTTGTTCATATATGCCTTTGAGCAATAAAAGGATGCGTCGGGTGCACCTCAGCCGGATCGCCCCGACCGGGCAGCGGCCAGTGGCGTGGCGGTAACATGTGTCCATGGCCAAGCAGCGGATTTACGTCAATGTCGTGGGTTTTTCCGACGTGGAACGGCATGCGCTCAACACGGTGTTTCGCCTGTCCGAAGAGCGCGAACTGTCCTATGTGCCCTGGGTCCCGCTCACCGCTCCGGGCGTTGACCCCAACATCAAGCGCGCCGATGTTGCGCTGGTGGATGGCGACAGCGCCGAGGCGGTGCTCGCCCACGCCAAAGAGCTTCCTCCGGGGCAGCGATTGATCTGGGTGGGGGCCGGGGCACCGGTGCATGCGTGGCGGGTGGTGGGCCGGCCGATCCAGTGGGCGGGCCTGCTGGACGATCTCGACGCGGTGTCTGCGGCGAGGCGGGTCGATTCCGGCCATCTGGATCTGGACGTCACGTCGCCAGCTCCACTGGAGATTGCGTCCGGTGAGATCCACCGGCGGGCGCTGCTGGTGGGGGCCCTCCCCGAGGAAGAACCCCTTTTTCGCGCGCGGTTGGCGCTCGTGGGCGTGCTGGACGCCGACCTGGCCCAGAGCACCGAGCTGGCGGCAGAGATGATCGGGAGCCAGCGCTATTGCTGTGGCGTCTTCAATCTGGACGACCACCACATCGATGCCTGGTCGCTGGCCCGGCTGTTCGCGCAGCGCAACCCCCAGGCGCTCAACATGGGCATCAGCGAACACGCGGGGCCGCTGTCGCCCTGGTGGAGCCGGCGTCGGATGAGGCGGGATACCGAGCGCACCGGCATCAACGCCTTGCTGGCCCGACCGCTGCAGGCCGACGAGCTGCAACGGTCGCTGGATCTGCTGCGCTGAGCGTGCTCAGCTGCGCTGTCGCCGGGCGGCCTTCCAGGCGAATCTCGAGGGGTCCAGGGCCTGTTCCAGGCCGTGGTCGGTGGGCGGCAGGGGCGATGCCTCGCCGCTCATGCGGGCGGCCAACAGGCGGGCACACCAATGTGCCAGCGTCAGGCCACGCGATCCCAGGGCGGTCAGCAGGTACAGATTGGGCAGGCGTGGTGTCTCGGCCAGAGGCACCCGCCCCCGGCGAGCGCCAGCGTCGTTCATCAGCGCGTCAAGCGCCGGCAGGTCGGGTGCGGCACCCACCAGCGGCAAACGGTCCAGTGAGGCGCAACGAACCTGCGCCCAGCCCCGCAACGAGCCGTCGGCGACCGATTGCCGCAACACGCCAGCCGCGGCGGCGTGCATCTCTTCCAGACTCTGTGCGTTGCGTTCATGGGCGGTCGCATCGACATCGCTGTTGTCCGCGCCACGTTCGTATGTCGAGCCCATGGCCCAGATGCGCGGTGGCCACGCCGGCTGCAGGCCCGCGTCTTCGTAGGCTGGCACGAACACACCGTTGTTGCGCATGGGGCGGGGTGCCAGCGGGTCGCCATCGAGCGCGGCCAGGCTCATCTGCCCCTTGACCGGGCGCAACGGCAGGGCCGTGGCGGTCAAGCCGTGGCGACCTTCGAGCAGGGTCCGGGTGCCGTGAGCGGCCGCCACCACCACGGTCTGGGCCTGGGCCAGTGGCCCGTCTGTGTCATCCAGCGCCACCCAGGCGCCGTCGGGCGTGCGGGTGAGGCGCGCCACGCGCCGATTCCAGAGGCAGTCCAGTGCACCGAAGCCGCGTGCCTCATCCAGCCAGGCATTCACCAGGGCGGCTGGTCGCACCAGCACCGCGGGCCAGCGACCGGGGTCGTGACCCAGGTTGTCCACCTCACAGGCTTGCCACCCGTGGCCTTGTGGCACCAACCGCTGCAATTCGAGCCGGGCATCCGCCACCCCAAAGGCGCACAGGCGCGACAACGGCGTGGGAACCCGGGTCACATGCGGGCTGAGCATGCCCACGGGCAAGGCAGAGGCCGCCTGGGCCGGGCCAGGCGCGGCGTCCAGCAAGGTCAGCTGCCATCCCCGACGGGCCAGGGCCGCGCACACAGCCGACCCGGCCAGGCCAGCGCCGATCACCAAGGCGTGGCGGGTGGAGGAAGGTTCGGACAACGGGGCTGGAGCATCCGGACCGACAGGACCGGACGATTGGGGCGCGGTCAGGATGCGCTGGGTGGCGGCACGTAACCTGCGGCGGCGTCGGCGCCTTCGCCAAAGAAGTGCTTCTCCATCTGGCGGGCCAGGTACTGGCGCGCACGGGCATCGGCCAGGTTGAGGCGGTTTTCGTTGAGCAGCATGGTCTGGTGCTTGAGCCAAGCCGCCCAGGCTTCCTTGCTCACGTTCTCGAAAATGCGCTTGCCCAGCTCGCCTGGGTAGGGCGGGAAGTCCAGACCTTCAGCTTCCTTGCCGAGCTTGATGCATTGGATGGTGCGTGCCATGGGGTGTCCTTAATATCTCTTTGGATATGAATCAAATAAAAATATATTGGTTCTGGTTTTAACCGGGCGCGGGCATCATGCGGGTTTTCCAGAGCGGCCGGCCGGGTGGAGCCCGGTAGGCATTGGCCCGACTGTATCAACGATTGGGTGTCCCTGGACTCAGCGGGGCGGGACATCGGGGTGCAGTGTGACCCGGATCGGCATGGTCCGGGCTGACATAACGCAAATCTTTGGCAGACGCGGGCTTTTACAATCTGAGGATCTGATGCGGTGCCCTGACCGCCACCGGTGCGCCGGACCTTTCGCCGACCTGCTGCAGCCTGGCTGCGGTTCACAGACCTTTTCAAGACCATGAGTGCTTTCATCGAAGAACGCGTGTTGACCGTGCATCACTGGACCGACCGCCTGTTCAGTTTCACCACCACCCGTGACCAGGCCCTGCGCTTCTCGAACGGGCACTTCACCATGATCGGCCTGCGGGTCAACGACAAACCGCTGCTGCGCGCGTACAGCATTGCCAGCCCCAACTACGCCGATCACCTGGAGTTCCTGAGTATCAAGGTGCAGGACGGTCCGCTGACCAGCCGCCTGCAGCACATTCAGGTGGGTGACAAGGTCATCGTCGGCCGCAAGCCCACCGGAACCCTGCTGATCGACTACCTGCTGCCCGCCAAGCGCCTGTACCTGCTGGCCACCGGCACCGGACTGGCACCTTTCCTGAGCGTGATCCGCGACCCCGAGACCTACGAGAAATTCGAGCAGGTCGTGCTGGTGCATGGCGTGCGAGAGGTCAAGGAGCTGGCGTACCGCGAGATGCTGGAAAGCACGCTCAAGCAGGACGAATTCCTGGGCGAACAGGTGCAGCAGCAATTGTTGTACTACCCGACCGTGACCCGTGAGCCGTTCGTGCACCAGGGCCGCATTCCGGTCATCCTCGAAAATGGCCAGCTGGCCAAGGATCTCGGGATTCCTGAGCTGAACCCTGCGGAGGACCGTGTCATGATCTGCGGCAGCCCCGAAATGCTGCGCGATCTCAAGGCCCTGTGCGAGAAGCGTGGCTTTGCCGAAGGCAACACCACGCGTCCGGGCCAGTTCGTGATCGAGCGCGCTTTCGCCGACAGCTGATTGCTCGTTCCATCAGGAACTCCGAGGCGCTCGACGGGTCCACCGCAGCGCCTCGTTTCATTTTCAGGAGATCGCTTGAGCGCCCTTGCCCCCGTTTTCAACCTGCTGGATCAACACCCCCGTCGTTTGCTCGCCCTGGTGGCTTTGGCCTGTGTCGGCCTGCTGGCCTTTGGCATCCTCTACCTGCAGCAGGTCGTGGGGCTGGAACCTTGCCCGATGTGCATCGTGCAGCGCTACGCGTTGATCCTGGTGGCGGTGGTGGCGGGTGTGGCCGCCGTGCTGCCCGGTCGTTCCGGGCGCCAGGTGAGTGTCGGCCTCATGGGCGCCTTGGCCGTGGGCGGGGCCTTCGTGGCGGCCCGCCAGAGCTTTCTGCAGTGGAACCCGCCGGAGATCATGAGCTGCGGTCGTGACTTCTACGGCATGATCGAATCGTTCCCGCTCAAGCGCGCCATACCGATGATTTTCAAGGGCAGTGGTGACTGCTCGGCGGTGGACTGGACCTTCCTGGGTCTGACGATTGCCAACTGGTCATTTCTCTGCTTCGCTGGCATTGCCGCGCTGGCCTTGTTGCTGTTGCTGCGCAGGCCGGCCGCCTGAACCGATGGTGTTCACAAAGAGAAGCCGCCCGAGGGCGGCTTCTCTTTTGGGGTGTTCTGATTGCTCAGAGAATGGCGCCCCCGGGTCGCTCACCGCGTTCATACACCACGTGGGCCCGGCCCACGATCAGTGAATCGAGAGGGCCGATGTTTTTCGGATCCTTGTTGGTGTACGGCAGTTTCTGCAGCAGGTAACGCATGGCGTTGAGGCGCGCGCGCTTCTTGCAGTCGCTCTTGATCACGGTCCATGGAGCGTCGGCCGTGTCGGTCTCGAAGAACATGGCCTCCTTGGCCTGGGTGTAGTCGGCCCATTTGTCCAGTGAGGCCAGGTCGATGGGGCTGAGCTTCCACTGTTTGAGCGGGTGTGCCTTGCGCTCCTTGAAGCGGCGGCGCTGTTCTTCGCGGCTGACGGAAAACCAGAACTTGATCAGGTGCACGCCGCTGCGCACCAGCTGGCGTTCGAACTGCGGCGCCTGGCGCATGAACTCCTGGTACTCGTCTTCGGAGCAGAAACCCATCACCTTTTCCACGCCGGCGCGGTTGTACCAGCTGCGGTCAAACAGCACGATCTCGCCGGCCGTGGGCAGGTGCTGCACATAGCGCTGGAAATACCACTGCCCACGCTCTACCTCGCTGGGTTTCTCCAGTGCCACCACGCGGGCGCCGCGCGGGTTCAGGTGTTCCATCATGCGTTTGATGGTGCCGCCCTTGCCGGCAGCATCGCGGCCCTCGAACAGGATCACGATCCGCTGTCCGGTTTCCTTGGCCCAGGCCTGCAGCTTGAGCAATTCCACTTGCAGCAGGTATTTCTGCGCTTCATAGACCTTGCGCGACAGCAAGTTCCTGTACGGGTAGGCGCCGCTGCGCCAGTCCTTGTTGAGCTGTTCGTTGGGGTCCACCTCATTGGCCGTGGTGGTCCGCTGAGAGGCCTTCGCCTCACCGCGCAGCAGCTGGCGAATTGCCTTGGCATCGTCGGGGGCCGCGCCTTCAAGGATGGCGCGCAGTGACGATGCTTTGTCGGTCTTGCTGTTCTCAGGGCGAGAGAGGATGTCCCTCACGACCGCGAGCTGCCCTGCCTGCCTGGAGGCCACCACCTGCGCCACGGTGTTTTTGCGGATGGTCCTGGGCTGGCTGCTGCCACTGGTGTCGCCCAGGGTCACGCGACGCGGGGCTTCTGCGGTTTTGCGCGAAACGGCGGCCTTCCGGGCGGCGGGCTTGGCGGCCGGTTTTCCACTGGCGGCCGTGCCGGAGCTGGAGGCATTCGGTGTCGGGGTGCTGCGTTCGGTCATGCTGTTTTCACCTGGGTGTCACTGAATTCAACAGTATGGACAGATGGCACGGTGCTGGCTTGATGTTCGTCAAACGGGGCCGCGCGGTGCGCTTCAACCCAGCTTTTTCACCAGCACCTGGCTCTTGCGGTCCCAGTTGTATTTGCGTTTGCGGGCCTCGGGCAGCCACTCGGGGTTGACCTGCACGAAGCCGCGCTTGAGGAACCAGTGCATGGTGCGGGTGGTGAGCACGAAGATGCTCTGCAGTCCCTGGGCGCGGGCGCGGCTTTCGATGCGCTTGAGCAGCCGCTCGCCATCGCCCTGGCTCTGTGTGTCGGGCGACACGGTGAGCGCGGCCATCTCGCCGGTGCGGGCCTCGGGGTAGGGGTAGAGCGCGGCGCAGCCGAAGATCACGCCGTCGTGTTCGATGATGGTGTAGTTGCCCGCGTCGCGCTCGATCTCGGTGCGGTCGCGCTTGACCAGCGTGCCGTCTTTTTCGAACGGTTCGATCAGCGCCACGATGCCGCTCACGTCGTCCATCGTGGCTTCGCGCACGCTCTCCAGTTTTTCGTCCACCACCATGGTGCCGATGCCGTCGTGGGTGTAGATCTCCAGCAGGAGCGCGCCATCGACCGCGAACGGCAGGATGTGGCTGCGTTCCACGCCGCCCTCGCAGGCACGGATGCAGTGCTGCAGGTAGAAGGCGGTGTCGGTGGGCTGGGTGGGCGCGGGCAGGACCTTGAGCAGCTTCTTGGCATCGGCCAGCGGCAGTTCGGTGTCGATCACGCTGTCGTGGGCCGGGTGCGGCGCGCCCGCGTCGAGCGCGATGCCTGGCACCTCGGTCAGGAACATCAGCTTGTCGGCCTGCAGCGCCACGGCCACCGAGGTGGCCACATCCTCCATGCTGAGATTGAAGGCCTCGCCCGTGGGCGAAAAACCGAAGGGCGAGAGCAGCACCAACGCGCCCATGTCCAGCGTGCGCTGGATGCCTTCGGTGTCGATCTTGCGCACCAGGCCCGAGTGCTGGAAGTCCACGCCGTCCATCAGGCCCACGGGTCGCGCGGTGACGAAGTTGCCTGAGATCACGCGCACCGTGGCACCGGCCATGGGGGTGTTGGGCAGGCCCTGACTGAACGCGGCCTCGATCTCGTAGCGCAGCTGACCGGCGGCCTCCTGCGCGCAGTCCAGCGCCACCGAGTCGGTGATGCGCATGCCGTGGGAGTAGCGCGCTTCATGCCCTTTCAGACGCAACTGCTCGTTCACCTGCGGCCGGAAGCCGTGCACCAGCACCACCTCCACCCCCATGCTCTGGATCAGCGCCAGATCCTGCGCGATGAGAGGCAGCTTGCCCGCTGCGATCGCTTCGCCCGCCACGCCAACGACCACCGTGCTGCCGCGCAGTTTGTGGATGTAAGGCGCGACCGAGCGGAACCAGGGCACGAAGGTGAAGTTGAAGACGTTGGACATGGATCGGGGCAAGGCGGTCTTGTGGCGGGCGGAAGGGGCTGGGGCGCGGATAATCGCCGGTTGCCTGATTTTGACTGAAGTTCCCCCTTGACCTCCGCGCCGCTGCACATCGAATTCCCCGAGTCCCTGCCCGTCTCCGCCCGCCGTGACGAGATCGAGACCGCCATGCGCGAGCACCAGGTGGTCATCGTCTGCGGCGAAACCGGCTCGGGCAAGACCACGCAGCTGCCCAAGATCGCGCTGCAGATGGGGCGCGGCAAGCTCAACGCGAAACCGGGCCAGCGCCCGCAACTGATCGGTCACACGCAGCCACGCCGCATCGCGGCCTCCAGCGTGGCCAAGCGCATTGCCGAGGAGCTGAAGACGCCGCTGGGCGACGTGGTGGGTTTCAAGGTGCGCTTCCAGGACCGGCTCTCCAAGGACGCTTCGGTCAAGCTCATGACCGACGGCATCCTGCTGGCCGAAACGCAGACCGACCCGGACCTGCGCGCCTACGACACCATCATCATCGATGAGGCGCACGAGCGCAGCCTCAACATCGACTTCCTGCTCGGCTACCTGCGCCAGTTGCTGCCGCGCCGCCCCGACCTGAAGGTGGTGGTGACCTCGGCCACCATCGACGCGCAGCGTTTTGCCGATTACTTCGCCTCAAAAAAGGGCCCGGCGCCGGTCATCCAGGTGTCTGGGCGCACCTTCCCGGTGGAGGTGCGATACCGGCCCTTCGAGGAGAGTCGTGAATACGACCTCAACAACGCGATCACCGATGGCGTGGACGAGCTCTGGCGCACACCACAGGGCGGCGACATCCTGATTTTTCTGCCCGGTGAACGCGAGATCCGCGAGGCGGCCGACCACCTGCGCAAGCACCTCAGCCACATCCCCACGCTGCGCAACGCCGAGGTGCTGCCGCTGTTTGCGCGCCTGTCGCAGGCCGAGCAGGACCGCATCTTCCAGGACCACAGCGGGCGGCGCATCGTGCTCTCGACCAACGTGGCCGAGACCTCGCTGACGGTGCCGGGCATCCGCTATGTGATCGACGCCGGCACCGCGCGTGTGAAGCGCTACAGCTTCCGGCAGAAGGTCGAGCAACTGATGGTCGAACCGATCAGCCGGGCGGCGGCCAACCAGCGCGCCGGGCGCTGCGGCCGCGTGGCCGACGGCATCTGCATCCGGCTGTACGACGAGGCCGGATTCAATGGCCGGCCGGCCTTCACCGACCCGGAGATCCTGCGCAGTTCGCTCGCGGGCGTGATCCTGCGCATGAAGGCGCTGCGCCTGGGCGCGGTGGAAGACTTCGCTTTCATCGAAGCGCCGCAGAAGCGCGCCATCGTGGACGGCTACCAGCTGCTCTCCGAACTGGGTGCGGTGGACGAGGCCAACGAGCTCACGCCGATTGGCCAGACGCTCTCGCGCCTGCCGCTGGACCCGAAAGTGGGCCGCATGCTGCTGGAGGCCCAGCAGCGTGGCGCGCTCGACGAGGTGATGGTGATCGCTTCGGCCCTGAGCGTGCAGGACGTGCGCGACCGGCCCATGGACAAACAGACCCAGGCCGACCAGGCGCACGCCAAGTTCGACGACGAGAAGAGCGAGTTCAGCGGCACGCTCAAGCTCTGGAAGTGGCTGGACGACACCAAGGGCGGCCATGGCAAGGACCACAAGCTCAGCCACCGCCAGTACGAAACCCTGCTGCGCGAGAACTTCATCAACGTGCGGCGCGTGCGCGAATGGCGAGACATCCACACCCAGCTGCACACCGTGGTGGCCGAGCACAAGTGGGTGCTCAACACGCAGCCCGCGAGCTACGAACAGCTGCACCTGGCCATGCTCTCGGGTCTGCTCGGCAACATCGGCCAGAAGAACGAAGCCGAAGACTGGTACCTGGGCGCGCGCGGCATCAAGTTCTACCGCCACCCGGGCGCGAACCTGAGCAAGAAGCCCGGGCGCTGGATCGTCTGCGCCGAGCTGGTGGAGACCACGCGCCTGTTTGGCCGGGGCATCGCGAACATTGATCCGACCTGGCTGGAGCAGGTGGGCACGCACCTGCTGAAAAAACAGTTGCTGGACCCGCACTGGGAAAAGAAAGCGGCTCGCGTCTCGGCACTGGAGCGTGCCACGCTCTACGGCCTGGTGGTCTATCACAACCGCCGCACCGACTACGGCCGGGTGGACCCGGCGGGCGCGCGCGAAATCTTCATCCGCGAGGCGCTGGTCGCTGGCGACTGGGAGACCCGCCTGCCGTTCCTCGCTGCGAACCAGAAACTGGTGAAGCAGGTGGCGGAGCTGGAGCACAAGTCGCGCCGGCAAGACGTGCTGGTGGACGACGAGCTGATCTACGCCTTCTACGACCAGCAGCTGCCCGCCGACGTGTGCAGCGGTGCCAGTTTCGAGCGCTGGTTCCAGGGTGCGGTCAAGCTCAATCCCAAGCTCTTGCTGCTGACCAAAGAAGAGCTGATGCGCCACGAGGCGGCCGGCATCACCACGCAGGCGTTCCCCAAGACCTTGCGGCTCGGCGGCGTGGACTGCGCCTGCACCTACCTGCACGAGCCCGGCGACCCGCGCGATGGTTTGAGCGTCACGGTGCCGATCTTCGCGCTCAACCAGGTGAGCGAAGACCGCTGCGACTGGCTGGTGCCCGGCATGCTGAAAGACAAGCTGCTCGCGCTGTTGAAGACGCTGCACCAGCGCCCACGTTCGCGCCTGGTGCCGCTGCCAGCCACGGCCGAACGTTTCGCCGCCGCGCTCACCGAGCCCGCAGTGTTCGGTGCCGGCAACCTGATGGACGCGCTGCTGAAACTGGTGCGCGAGGCGACACAGCTTGACATCGTGCGCAACGACATCAAGGTCGACATGCTCACACCGCACCACTTCATGCACCTGCGCGTGGTGGACGAACACGGCCGCCAGCTGGGCCAGGGGCGCAGCCTCGCGGCGCTCAAAGCAGAGCTGGGGGGGCAGGCGCGCGGTGCTTTCCAGGCGCTGGCTTCGCTCAAGCTGGAAAGCCTGCGCCCGGCTGCGCCCGAGCCCAAAGTCGCGCCAGCACCTGCCAGTTCGGGTGGTGCGCGCCGCGTCACGGCAGAAGCGCAGCCAACACCCGCCGCCAGCGCCACCCAGCGCCACACCAGCTGGGATTTCGGCGAACTGCCCGAACTCATGGAAATCCGCAAGGGCGGGCAGACGCTGATCGGTTTCCCGGCGCTCATGGACCTGGGCGATGCGGTCGGCATCGAGGTGTTCGACGAGCCCGAGGTGGCGATGGCACGCCACCGAGAAGGCCTGCGCCGCCTGTTCGCGCTGCAGATCAAGGACGCACTCAAGTACCTGGAGAAGAACCTGCCCGGCCTGATGACCATGGCCACGGCCTACATGCAGGTGGGCAAGACCGACAGCGGCTCGGGCGGCGGCACGCTGGAAGAGCTGCGCAACCAGATCATCGAACTCGCGCTGGACCGCGCCTTCCTGGCCGACCCGCTGCCCACCGACGAAGCCGCGTTCAAGAAGCGGGTGGACGAGGGCCGCGGCCGGCTCACGTTGATCTCATCCGAGATCGCGCGCAACGCGGGCCTGATCCTCAGCGAATACGCGGCCGCCGCGCGCAAGCTGAAAGACAGCCGCCCTCCCGCGGATGTGGCCATCGACGTGGGCCAGCAGCTGCAGCGCCTGGTGCCCAAGCGCTTCCTGCTGACCACGTCCTACGCGCAGCTGCAGCACTTTCCGCGTTACCTGAAAGCGGTGCAGCTGCGTCTGGACAAACTGCGCGCCGACCCGGCGCGCGACGCCGCCAAGCTGGCCGAACTGCGCCCGCAAGACCAGCGCTTCTGGCGCATGGTGGCGGAACGCAAGGGCGTGCAGGACGCGCGCCTGCAGGAGGTGCGCTGGCTGCTCGAAGAGCTGCGAGTGAGCTTCTTCGCGCAGGAATTACGCACGCCGCAGCCGGTGAGCGTGAAGCGGCTGGAGAAGGCCTGGTCTCAGCTCAACGGCTGAGCGCATTCCGCCCCGGTTCGCCGCGCATGCGGCCACCCTGGATCAGCACGCCGGCGCCGGGTGAGCGCTCGGTCTGTCCGATGACCTACAGCCGCGCCAGACGCTGCAGGGCGCTGTGCAGCGTGTCGTCTTTCTTGGCAAAGCAGAAGCGGATCACCTTCTGGTCGAAGCCGTCGCCATAAAAGGCCGACAGCGGGATGGCGGCCACGCCGATCTCGCGCGTGAGCCACTGGCAGAAGTCGGCCTCGGGCAGGTCGCGTTCGGGCACCGCCAGATCGCCGATACCGACGCACTGGAAGTAGGTGCCCTGGCCCGGCAGCAGCGTGAAACGCGTGCCGGCCAAGCCCTCGCGGAACAGGTCGCGCTTGCGTTGGTAGAACGCGCTCAGTTGCAGATAGGGCGCCGGGTCGGCCATGTGGGCGGCCAGCGCGTGCTGCATCGGCGTGTTCACGGTGAACACGTTGAACTGGTGCACCTTGCGGAACTCGGCCGTGAGCGGCGCGGGCGCGACCACGGTGCCCACCTTCCAACCCGTCACGTGGTAGGTCTTGCCGAAGCTGCTGATGATGAAGGCACGCGCCGCCAGGCCGGGAAAACGCGCCGCGCTCTGGTGTGCCTGGCCATCGAACACCATGTGTTCGTACACCTCGTCGCTGATGAGCAGCACGTCGGTGGGCGCCAGCAGCTCCTGCAGCGTGAGCATGTCTGCCTCGGTCCAGACCTGGCCGCTGGGGTTGTGCGGGCTGTTGATGATGAGGGCGCGGGTGCGCGGCGTGATCGCCGCGCGGATCAGGTCGAAGTCAGGCCGGAAGGTGCCGGGCGTGAGCGGCACGCGCACCGCCACGCCGCCGGCCAGCTCGATGTTGGGCACGTAGCTGTCGTAGCAGGGTTCGAGCACGATGACCTCGTCGTCCGGGTGCACCACGGCCAGGATGGCGGTGAGGATGGCCTGCGTGGCGCCCGCTGTGACGGTGATCTCGGTGTGGGCGTCGCAGTGCAGGCCATAGAGCGCCTGCATCTTCGCGGACATGGCCTGGCGCAGCGCGGGAACGCCGGGCATGGGCGGGTACTGGTTGTGGCCTGCCTGCATGGCGTGGGTCACCGCGTCCACCAGCGCCGGGTCGCAGTTGAAATCAGGGAACCCCTGCCCCAGATTGACCGCGCCCACCTCGGCCGCCAGGGTGGACATGACGGTGAAGATGGTCGTGCCCACGTTGGGCAGGCGGGAGGTGAGGGCTGGGGTGTTGGGTGAGAGAGCTGCCATGTCAATGTCCGGCGATCAAGGTAACCCCAGCCAGAACACCGAGGAACCGGCTCAGCCGGGCCGCAGGTGTTGCCCCCTGGGGGGTGACGGCCGTCAGGCCGGCGCGGGGGGTGTCAAAGTTCATAGTCATCCGGCGTGCCGCTCATGGCTTTCATGATCAGTTCGCGCGAAAGCCGGTCGCTCAGCAGCTCGGCGAACCGCAGCACGAACTGGCGCAAGTAGCTGCCGCGCTTGAAGGCGACACGGGCGAGGTTGTGGCCGAACAGCTGCGCCCCGGGGCGGGCCACCAGATCGGGCGTCGCGTTGTCGCCCTGCATGGCCATTTCGGCCACGATGCCCACGCCCATGCCCAGCTTCACATAGGTCTTGATCACGTCGGAGTCGATGGCCTCGAGCACGATGTTGGGGCGCAGGTGGCGCAAGGCGAAAGCCTGGTCGATGCGGGTGCGGCCCGTGAAACTGGGGTGGTAGGTGATCAGCGGCACTTGGGCCAGGTCTTCCAGCGTGATGCGATCGCGGTTCACCAGGGGGTGATCGTGCGGGAACACCAGCACGTGCTGCCACTCGTAGCAGGGCAGGGTGACCAGGTCGGGGTAGTTGGTCAGCGACTCGGTCGCCATGCCGATCTCGGCCACCTCTTCCATCAGCATCTTCGCCACCTGGTCGGGCGAGCCCTGGTGCAGGCTGATCGCTACCTTGGGGTAGGCCTGCCGCAGCTTCGCCACCGGTCCTGGAAGCACATAACGGGCCTGGGTGTGCGTGGTGGCAATCGACAGCGTTCCGCTGTCCTGGGCGGCGTACTGCTCGCCGATGCGCTTGAGGTTGTTCACCTCACGCAGAATGACCTCGATGCTCTTGAGCACCTGGAGGCCGGGCTCGGTGACGCGCTTGATGCGCTTGCCGTGCCGCGCAAAGATCTCGATACCCAGCTCGTCTTCAAGCTCGATGATGGCTTTGGACACGCCGGGTTGCGAGGTGTGCAGCGCCTTGGCAGCTTCGGTCAGGTTCAGGTTGCGGCGCACCGCCTCCTGGACGAAGCGGAACTGGTGCAAATTCATGTCCGGGGTTCCAGGGCGATCCTGGCCAGCAGCGCGGTGAGTCGGGGGTCTTCGCCGGCGGTCGCCAGCTGTTCAAACACCACATGGGGGTGGGACGCCGCCAGCCCGGCCATCAGCACGGGCAGGTCTTCCCGGGCGTGTTTGCCCATGCCAAAAAACAATGGAAGCACCCGCACCCGGGTGGCTCCTTCGGCCAGCAGGGCGCTGGCGGCGGTCTGGAGATCAGGCTCGCAGAGTTCCAGGTAGGCGCAGGCCACTTTGGCGTGCGGATCGGTGCGCCGAATCTGTTGGGCCACCGCCTCCACCGGCGCACGCCACATCGGGTCGCGCGAACCATGGGCAAACACGATCACACCTTGCATGTTGTTCACCGCCGAAGCACGAGCCAACCAAAGGCACCGAGCGATACAAAAGAATAGATGATGGCCGGTGAGGCCGCCGCGAGCCAGGGGCGCCAGTGGTTGAGGTTGCCGATGTGCCCGAAGACGTTGTTCAGCAGGAAAAAGCTGATGCCGATCATCACACCGCCAAACACATAGCCCGTGATCCCGCCGCTGCGGAAATGGAAGTAGGCAAAAGGCAGGGCCAGAACCACCATCACCAGGCAGCTGAGCGGGTAGAACACCTTTCGCCAGAACTCGATTTCGTAGCGCTGGGCGGTCTGGCCGTTGGCCTCCAGGTGCTGCACGTAGGCGTACAGGTCCGCAGTGCGCATGCGGTCGGGCTTCAGCAAGGCGACCGAGATCATCTCTGCCGAAATGCTGCTGGGCCAATTGAACGTCTGGTGCACGCTCTTGACAATCTTGGCCGACTGCTGCCCCGACGTCTCGAACTCGCGGCGAACCACCTTGCGCAACGTCCAGGAAGTGTCTTTTTCGATCTGGCCTTTTTCGGCTTGCAGCGTGGACACCAGCAGGCCCTGGTTGTCGAACTCGAAGATGCGGACCTCCCCCAGTTCACCCTGGGGTGAGAGCGACCCCACATTCACCGAAAAATTGCTGTGGGTCTGCCGCTCCTTGAGCCAGGCGCCCGTTTGCCCCAGGCTGATGCGCCCCTGGTAGCGGGCCTTGAGCAACTGGGCGGTTTTGTCGGCGATGGGCGCCACGTAGTCGCCGATGGCGAAGGTCAGCGCGACAAACAGCAAGCCCAGCCCCAGCAGGGTGCGCAGCGCTTTCCAGGGCCCCAGGCCGCTGGTTCGCAGGATGGTGTATTCCGAGCTCTGGGCCAGCCGCGCCAGCACCGCGACCGACCCGATCAGCACCGAAATGGGCAACAACTCGTACACCCGGCTGGGCATCAGCAGGCCCACGTACAGCAGGGCGTGGCGCATCTCGTAGATCACCTTTGGGTCCAGGCGCGAGGGCTGACCCAGCGAACCCAGCTCTTCCACAAAGTCGAAGAAGAAGAAAAGCGACAGGAAGGCCAGCAACACAAAGCCAGTGGCGATCAGGATTTCGCCATAGATCAGGCGGCGGATGGTCCTCATGCGGCAGCACCGGTGGACCGTTGCCCCGCCAGGAAGCGGCGGGGCAGGTCGAGCAGGCTGACGTTGTGGTGGCGCTTGGCCAGCCAGACGGCACACAGCACAAACACAATGCCATGCAACAGCACCAGCAACGTGACCCAGTTGACCTGACCGGAGGCCACCCACCGTTGTCCCACGTTGAGCATGTTGAAGTAGACGATGAAGGCGAACAGGGTGAACATGAGGTTGCCGCCTTTGCCGGCCCGTGGGTTGCTGATGGTCGCGGCCACCCCCAGCAACACCAGGTTCAGCGCGGTCAGTGCCACACCGATGCGCCACCCGAACTCGCCCATGTTGCCCACGGTGGGGTCCTTGAGCAGCGCGAGCGTGTTGCGCGCTTTCAGCGCCCTCGCGCTGCCGGTGTAGATGGCGGCTGCGCCAATCTGGGCACCGTACTGTTCAAACTCGCTGACCTTGATGCGCCCCGTTTTCGGGTCGTTCTCAAGCCGCTGGCCGTTGTTGAGCATCAGGAACTGCCGCTCTTTGACCCACTCGATGCGCCCCGAATTGGCCGAGGTGACCGTTTCGTTGCCGTTCTTTTCGATGCTGGAGATGAAGACGTTCTTGCCCTCCGTGCCATCGGCAGTGTCCTTGTCGATGAAAAAGACACGGCGGCCACTGGACGACTCCTGGAACTGACCTGGCGCGATGCGTTGCAGGTCGCCCCGATTTTCAAACCGGGCACGCAAGTCTTCTGTTTGCTGGTTGGCCCAGGGCCAGACGAAAAAAACCATCAGCGCGATGACCGCGAGGATGGGCCAGGCAAACCGGAACACCGGACTGAGGAATCCACCGAGCGAGCGCCCGCTGGAAAACCAGATGATCATTTCGCTGTCGCGGTACATGCGCGAGAGCGTGGAGACGATGGCGATGAACAGGGCCAGCGTCAGGATGGTCTGGGTGTAGCCGAGCACCGTGTAACCCAGCACCAGCATCACCTCTTCCGGGTTGACGCTGCCACGCGAGGCCATGCCCAGCGTGCGGATCAGCAGCACCGTCAGAACGATGGTGAACAGCACCACCAGCGTGGCCCCAAAACTGCGTGCCAGCTCAGTGCGAATAGAAGAATGGAATAACATCGAATGAAACCGGAAAGACGCAATTATGGACTTTGAACTCAAACCCCTTTCAGGCGCTCAAGCGGCTCGTTGGGCCGTGGACGCCGTGTTGGTGCTCGTGCCCGACAGCCTGGTCGCTGCCGACGGTGACGATGCGCTGACCGAGCTGGTTCGCGAGGCTTTGCGCCGAGGTGATCTGGAGTCAGGCGCAGGCAAGTGCCTGTCGTGCTACCGCCCCGCTGGCTTCAAGGCGAGCCGTGTGGTGCTGGTCCGTGCGGGTGACGGGTCGGCCACGGCGGTGCGCAAGGCGATGACAGCGGGTCTGAGTCAGTTGAAGGTGCCTGGTGTCAAGAAGCTGGGTGTGTTGCTGTCTTTGCTGGAGCGCGATGCCACCGTGGTGCGCACGGCCATGACCGCCGCGGCCGACGCGACCTACAGCTACGTGACCACCAAACCCTCGGCGCACGCGAGATCGCTCCAGCAGATCGTGCTCGGTGTGAAAGATCTGGCGGCATCGCGTCAGGAGTTCCAGATGGGGCAGGCCCTGGTGACGGGGGTGGAACTGGCCAAGGAGTGGGCGAACCGACCCGCCAACCACGCCACACCCAGCCAGCTGGCCGACGTGGCACGCAAGCTCGGTCGCAAACCACGCATCAAGACCGAGGTGCTCGGGCCGAAAGAAGTGGCCGCGTTGGGCATGGGCGCATTCCTGGCCGTGGCCCGTGGGTCGGCCGAACCGCTGCGCTTCATCGTGATGCAGTACCAGGGTGGAGCCAAGGGCAGTGCCCCCGTGGTGCTGGTGGGCAAGGGCATCACCTTCGACACCGGTGGCATTTCCATCAAGCCAGCGGCCGAGATGGACGAGATGAAGTTCGACATGGGCGGGGCGGCGAGTGTGCTGGGCACCTTCGCTGCGCTGGCTGAGCTGCAACCCGCCATCAACGTGGTCGGCATCATCCCCAGTTGTGAAAACATGCCCGACGGGCTGGCGGTGAAGCCTGGGGACGTGGTCACCAGCATGAGCGGGCAGACCATCGAGATCCTCAACACCGACGCAGAAGGGCGCTTGATCCTGTGCGACGCGTTGACCTACGCGGCGCGGTTCAAGCCCCGTTGTGTGGTCGATATCGCGACCCTCACCGGGGCCTGTGTCATTGCGCTCGGAGCCGTTCGTTCCGGGCTGTTCTCCAACCGCGAAGAGCTGGCCGATGCCTTCCGTGTGGCCGGGGACCGCTCCCTCGACCTGTGCTGGCGCATGCCGCTGGACGAGGACTATGCCGAGGGACTCAAGTCCAACTTTGCCGACATGGGCAACGTCGCTGGACGCGCGGGCGGGGCCATCACCGCCGCCAAGTTCCTCCAGAAGTTTGTCGCCGAGACGCCTTGGGTGCACCTGGACATCGCGGGCACGGCCTGGAAGAGCGGTGCCGCCAAAGGCTCCACCGGACGACCCGTGCCGTTGCTGCTTCAGTATCTGGTTGATCAAGCCTCTTTGGCGGAGAACGACAAACCCGTTCAGAAAAAGCGCAGGGTTGTGGCGGCGTCTCGGCGAGCTTGACCGCCTGGTCGTCATGACCGAGGTTGCTTTCCATCTCAACGTGGGCGACAAGCGAGCCTACGCCTGTCGACTGCTGCGCAAAGCCTACCTGAAGGGGTCGAGGCTGCTGGTGCTGGGCGATGAGCCCACCCTCGACGCGCTGGACCTTGCGCTCTGGCTCATGGGGCAGGGCGAGTTCGTGCCGCACGCCCGCGGTTCCGACCCGGCGCACGTGCTGCGGCACTCCCCCATTCTGCTGAGTGCCCGCGAGACGGACGGTTTTGCCGCCGATGTGCTGGTCAACATAGGCAGTGCCATGCCGGCGGAGGTGGGGCGGTTCGACAGGGTCATCGAACTGGTGGGGGGCGGCACAGAGGACCGCCAGGGAGCGCGCGAGCGGTGGCGGCAGTACAAGGCCGCTGGCCTTGAGCCGTTGTCGCACGATCTCGCCGCCGTCCGGGACAGCTGACTCCCGCATTCATGCGCACGCCTTATGGCCCATGCGTTGGCGTGATACGGGCTGGGGCAAACCCTCGGAGATGCCGCGCAAATAAGGCGCAGCCCGCGAAAGTGCTGGTGTTTTGGAGTATCTTTATGGGTGTGGAGAAAAAGTTCCCTCCGCATTCCAACCTTTATTCCTTTCCGAGGATATCTATGCACATGAACATCAAACTGGCCGTTATTGCTGCGGCCGTCGCTCTGGTTGCTTGCGGCAAAAAAGAAGAGGCCGCTCCGGCAGCCGCTCCTGCTGCTGAAGCACCTGCCGCAGCACCCGCTCCAGCCCCGGCCGCCGACGGTGTGATCAAGATCGGTCACGTGGGTCCGACCAGTGGTGCCATTGCCCACCTCGGCAAAGACAACGAAAACGGCGCCAAGATGGCCGTTGAAGAACTCAACGCCGCTGGCCTGACCATCGATGGCAAGCCCGCCAAGTTCGAGTTGCTGGCCGAAGACGACGCGGCCGATCCGAAGCAAGGCACCGCCGCCGCACAAAAGCTGGTGGACGCGAAGGTGGCCGGTGTGATCGGTCACCTGAACTCCGGAACCACCATCCCCGCTTCGCAGATCTACAACGACGCAGGCATTCCCCAGATCTCCCCCTCGGCCACCAACCCCAAGTACACCCGCCAGGGTTACGCTGGCGTGTTCCGCATGGTGGCTGACGACGTGCACCTCGGTGGCACCCTCGGCAAGTACGCCGTGGAAACCCTCAAGGGCAAGAACGTCGCCGTCATTGACGACCGCACCGCTTACGGCCAAGGCGTGGCCGACGAGTTCGAAAAAGGCGTGACGGCTGCCGGCGGCAAGGTTGTGGGTCGTGAATTCACCAACGACAAAGCCACCGACTTCAATGCCATCCTGACCACCTTGAAGGCCAAGAAGCCCGACGTGGTGTTCTTCGGCGGCATGGACGCAGTGGCCGGCCCGATGCTCAAGCAGATGAAGGCCCTCGGCATCAAGGCCAAGTTCATGGGCGGCGACGGCATCTGCTCCAGCGAGCTGCCCAAGCTGGCTGGCGACGGCATGGCCGACGATCAGGTCTACTGCGCAGAAGCCGGTGGCGTTGAAGGCGAGCAGAAGGCTGGCATGGAGAAGTTCCGCGCCGACTTCAAGACCAAGTTCGGTACCGACGTTCAGGTGTATGCCCCCTACGTGTACGACGCGGTGAAGGTGATGGCCGAAGCCATGGTCAAGGCCAACTCGTCTGAGCCGGCCAAGTACCTGCCGGCACTCAAGGCCATCGAGCACAAAGGCGTGACCGGCAATATCGCGTTCGACGAAAAGGGCGACATCAAGAACGGTGCCCTGACGCTGATGACCTACAAGGGCGGCGCCCGCACCACCATCGCCGTGATCCGCTGATCAGGCGGGATCGAAGCGGCGGGATTTCCGCTGCCAAAGAAAAAGGCCACCTCAGGGTGGCCTTTTTTGTGGCGAATGAATGAACATGGAGGCGCTGCAATGCGATCGCAAGTGGACAGCGGCTTGTGAGAACCATGCCTAGGGGCCCAGGCACGGTGGACGGATTTCGGGAGGATTGAGAGTGGTTTCCTTGGCCGGGCGGTCAAAGCGCACTCACGAAGCTGTGTACCTCAGGGTGCAGCCGCCTGGTTTTGCGTTTGGACACGCTGCCGATGTTCAGGAAGCAGACCGCTTCTTCGCCCTTGGCAAGAGCAAACAGGATCGTTTTGCCGCCATTGCGTGAACGCCCCGAAGACATCCGCTGGCTGACCGAACGGCTGCTCGCGTCGCTGGTGCTGGAGCAGGGACGACCGCTGGCGATGTCCGAGACCTTCCTGCGCGACATCATGGGACGCGAATGGCGCGGCAATGTCCGTGAGCTGCGCTCTTATCTGGAGCAAGCCCTGGTGATGAGCGACGGGGGCTTGCTGGACACGCCCCTGGCGCTGGAGAGCGCGAACGCGCCGCCCAACGGCGCCCGCACAGAACCGATCGCGCCGTTGCAGAGCATTCTCGAAGGTGTGGAGCGCACGCACATCCGCAAAGCGCTGTCGCACTGCGAAGGCAGCGTCGGCAAGACGGCCGAGGTGGTGGGCATCAGCCGCAAGACACTGTGGGAGAAAATGAGGAAGCTCTCGATCACGGCCTGAAGGGCGTGCTCCGCCCCCGAGCTGCGCAGGTCGAGCAGACCGACCCGGTGGGCACGCTGGCCCAGGCCTGCCTGCCTTCGTGGCACCGCTTGTTGTGAACCTCCAGAGCCCAAGGACTTCCCATGACCCGATATGAAGCCGGACCCGACGCCATACCCGATGCCAGCCACGACCGGTGGACCCGCCGCTTCTGGCTGGGTGGAGCCGCCGCCGTGCTGGTGACCCCATGGTCCGCCGTCATGGCCCAGCCGGTCTCGGCCGCGGCCGAAGAAGCCAAGGCCCCACCGCTGCCTGCGCTTGGCAGCGAACTCAAAGTGCCGCGCATCACCCGGCTTGATGGCTCGGTGTTCGAGCCCGCCCAGGCCGAAGGCCGGCCGCTGCTGGTGTACTGGTGGTCCAGCACCTGCCCGTTCTGCGCGTTGCAAAGCCCGAGCATGGAGCAGCTCTGGCAGAGCCAGGAGGCCCGCGGGCTTCAGATGCTGGCGCTGTCCATCGACAGGAAACCCGAAGACGCCGTGGCCTATCTGATGAAAAAGGGCTACAGCTTCCCGGCCGCCTGGGCGGGCCCGGACTGGCGCAAGGCCTTCCCCAAACCCCGGGGCCTGCCCATCACCCTGCTGCGTGGGCGCGATGGTCAACTGCTGCTGGCGGAAAAGGGCCAGATGTTTGCCGAGGACGTGGAAGCCATCGCCGGGTTGATCTGAGGCCGCACGACCCTTCGGTGGGATGGGGTCAACTTTTTTTGAACCGACCTGCATCTTTTGCCGTGGACTCACGTCTTCTGCGGCATGGGCCCCTCGACGTCTCCCTCGCCCTCGGCGAGCGGGTTCGTGGGCTCGGGTCGCTGCGGGTTTTCTTTCTGGAGGGGTTACCCTGTCAAGGGGCCACGCCTTGAAGCGGCGGCGTTGTCCGACCCACCCGCCGCTCTGGCCGTTCAAGCGCGCACGACATGACAGACACCCCAACGCCCACCCAGATGAGGTTTCACGTGAGCTCGCGCCGCGTGGATGGCGTGCGGCAGGACGTGCCGCCCAAAATGGAGAGCATCCGCTATCAGATCAGCGTGGACACCGATGAAACCGACAGGCGCATGGACCTGCTGCACGACAACGTCCAAAAGTACGGCACGGTGTTCAACACCGTGGCGCCGGGTACCGATCTGAGCGGCGTGATGCGCCGCGCTTGAAAAAACAAAAGCCTTGCAAGCACAAACCCCATGAGCGCCGGACACGATCACAGCCACGCCCCCGCCAGTTTCAACAAGGCCTTCGCCTTCGGCATCGGTTTGAACCTTGCCTTTGTGGCGATCGAAGCTTTCTACGGCTGGAAAATCAACTCGCTGGCCCTGCTGGCGGATGCGGGGCACAACCTGAGCGATGTGGCCGGGCTGGTCCTGGCCTGGGGCGGGGCGCTGGCTGGCAAGCTGCGACCCAACCCCCGCCACACCTATGGATGGAAGCGCGGCAGCATCCTCGCGGCGTTTGCCAATGCCTTGCTGCTGCTCGTGGCCATGGGCGCGCTGGTCTGGGAGGCTGCGGGGCGCCTGATGTCACCCGACCCCATGGCCGGCGCCGAGGGCCTGACGATCATGGCGGTGGCGGGTGTGGGCATCATGGTCAACACCGTCACCGCCTTGCTGTTCATGCGGGGACGCGAGAACGATCTGAACATCCGCGGGGCTTTCCTGCACATGGCGGCCGACGCGCTGGTGTCGGCCGGTGTGGTGGTGGCCGGCGCGCTCAGCTTGTGGATGGGCTGGGCCTGGCTCGATCCGGTGGTCAGCCTGCTGATCGCCGCCGTGATTCTCATCGGCACCTGGAACCTGTTCCGGCAGTCCTTGCACCTGTTGTTTGATGGCGTGCCCGACAGCGTGGATCCGCAGGCGGTGCACGACTACCTGGCGGCGCTGCCGGGCATCAGCCGCGTGCACGACCTGCACATCTGGGCCATGGACACGTCACAGGTGGCCATGACGGCCCATCTGGTGATGCCGCAGGGGCATGCCGACGACGGGTTTCTGAAAGAGGCCACGGAGCAGCTGCATGAGCGCTTCGAGATCACCCATGCCACCTTGCAGGTGGTGAACGTGCCGTTCACCCAGCCCTGTGGCGACTGGCAGGCGGCGTCGGACACGTCCCCTGCGCAGCAGGGGCCTGGCAGCCATGTCCACCCTCATTGAGGGGCGGGCTTCACGGCACAGTCAGGCGGACAGCCACTTCTGGACTTCCGCCACCGTGGGAATGCGTCCGCTGCTGACCAGTTTGTCATTGACCACCAGGCCCGGCGTGGAGAGCAGGTCGTAGGCCATGATCTGCTGCATGTCGGTGACCTTGAGGAACTCGGCCTCGATGTGGCTGGCGGTGGCGGCTTCGCGGGCCACGGCTTCGAGCTTCTTGCAGTTGGCACAGCCGGAACCCAGGATCTTGACGGTCAACATGGTGTATCTCCTTTGAAAACGTGAATCGGATCAGGCCGCGACAACCATGCGCCGCCGCCGGCGCAACCAGCCCAGTGCCACGGCCAGGCCGGCCAGACACGCGCCCATCACCGCAGCCAGCGACGTCCAGGCCGCACCGTCGACCCAGGCGCCAAAGATCAGGCCCGCGGAAACACTGAACAAGGCCACCCAGCCCACGTAGGCCGCGGTCTTGGTGCGCCCGATCACCGCGGCCACCATCAGCATGCTCTGCAGGCTGAGTTCCGGGTCGGCCATGAGGTAAGCGAGCAGTGGGCCGGGGTGCATGCCCAGGTCCAGGAACATGCGGGCCACCGGCACCTCGACCAGCGTGGGGAAGTACATGAAGACGCCGAAACCCACCGCCACCACGTTGGCCATCAGGGTGTTGCTGCCAGCCAGCGATTCGATCCACTCGGGGCGAATGAGCTGCCGCACCATGCCGACCACGAACACGCCAATCACCAGCACCAGGAAGATCTGCTTCACGAAGCGCCACGCTTCCCACAACCAGCTGCGCCAGTCGTCGGCGGGCAACTGCCGTGCGTAGAACCACACCGCCCACAGCGACAGCGCGACCCCCAGTGCACGCCCCGTGAGGGCCATTTCCAGACCTTCTGGCGTGGGCCGTCAGGCGAAGCGCCGCCACCAGCAGGGTGGTGGCCGCCAGGCCCAGCGCGACCCAGGTCCAGCGGTTGGCGCCTTCGATGATGTTTTCCATGCCCTTCCAGGCGGTGGCCGAAATCAGCAGCAGCAAGCCGATCAGCACCGAGCCCTGGAAGCTCACGCCTTCTTCGCCTTTGGCGGCGTCAAACGGCACCCAGCCGAACAGGGTTTCCTGCCATGGGAGGGCCCAGGGCAGGGGCAAGGTGAAGGTGCCCAAGGTGGTGGTCAATGGCCACAGCTTCAGCGTGCCAGCAATCAGCAAGGCCACCAGCGACAGCAGGACGCCCAGGGCCGCCGGGTTGATGCTGGCCTGCGCCGCAAAGAGCGTGTCGGTCTGTGCGTCGTGGCTCGCATCGTCGCGCCAGAACACCAGCGCCATCAGGATGCCGATACCGATGCCGAACATCAGGCAGAACACCACGCGCGCCACCGCGAACTCGGGGCCGAGGATGCTGCCGGTGTAGGCCAGCGCCATGATGTTGCCGGCCGGCGCAAAGAAGAGAAAGGTCATCGCCGGGCCGATGCCGGCGCCCTTGCGGTAGATCCCGGCGAACAGCGGCACGATGGTGCAGGAACACACCGCCAGCAGCGACCCGGCCGCCGCGGCGGCCGGGTAAGACACATAGGCGGGTGTGCTGCGTCCGAGCCAGCGCGTGATGCTGGCCTTGGGGATCAGGGCAGCCATGGCGCCTGCGATGAAAAACGCCGGCAGCAGGCAGAGCAGCACGTGGGCCGCGAGGTAGGCCGCCAGGCTGCCCGCGCCACCCGTCAGAAGTTTCAGCATCAGTTCCATCGGGTTCCTTTCGCGGTGGCTTCCGGTTGATTGTCAACCTCTGCCGTCGAATGGCAATCGGTCATTGAGGACGGCTTGAGGCGGATCAACGGAGCAGGTCGGGTCGCGCCGGTCACAACAGCGTCACCACGCCCCAAACGGTCAGCACCCCGATGCACACCAGGTCCAGCCACAGGCCGGCCCTCAGCATGTCGCGCTGGCGCACCCGGCCCGAACCGAACACCAGGGCATTGGGCGGCGTGGCCACGGGCAGGGCAAAGCCACAGGAGGCCGCCAGCGCCACCACCACGACCAGCGTGCCGGCGGGCAGCCCCAGCTGTGGGGCGACCGCGGCAAACACCGGGACGAGCAGCGCGGCCGCGGCGGTGTTGCTGGCAAATTCGGTGAGCAGCACCATGAAGGCGGCGACCGCCAGCAGCATGGTCCAGTGCGGCGCACCCTGCAGCAGGCCGGCCAGCTGCTGGCCCAGCACCACCGAGGCGCCCGAGGTGGCCAGCACCTCACCGAGCGCCAGGCCACCGCCGAACAGGATCAGCACCCCCCAGTCGGTGTGCGCCGAGACGGCTCGCCAGCTCGCCAGTCGCAGTGCCACCACGGCGATGGCGGCGGCCAGCGCGAACACCGTGTCGGGGCTCTGGATGCCCAGGTGTTTCAGGGGCTCGGCCCCGAAGGTCCAGCCCAGCGCGGTCAAGAAAAACACACCCAGCGTCAGACCCCGTTGCCAGGTCCATGGCACATCGGTCGCGGTAATCTTGATGTGCTGGTTGAGCCGGGGGCGCAGCACCATCCACAGGGTGAACACCATCAACGGCATGAGGAGCAGCACCATCGGCAGACCGATCCAGAGCCATTGGGCAAAGCCGATGCCGGCCGCGCGGGCGGCAATCGCGTTCGGCGGCGAGCCGACCAGGGTGCCGATGCCCCCGATGCTGGCGGAATAGGCCACACCGAGCAGCACGAAGGCAAAGGTCCGTCGCTCGCGCTGTGGGTCCAGCGGTCCCAGAATGCCCAGGGTCAGTGGCAGGGCCATGGCCGCGGTGGCCGTGTTGCTGATGCCCATGGACAGCAGCGCCGTGACGGCAAACAGCAGCAGCACGGCCCGGCCCAGATGACCACCCGAGAGCGTCAGCAGGAAGCCGGCCATCTTGCGATCCAGTTGCTGGGCACGCAAGGCACTGGCCAGGGCGAAGCCACCGAGAAACAGGAACACGATGGGGTCGGCAAACGGTGCCAGGGCCTGGACCGTGGTCAGCCCGGGGAACCCCAGCGCCAGTGCACCGACGGGCACCAGCAAGGCCGTCACCGGCAGCGGGATCGCCTCCGTGAGCCAGAGCAGGCCGATGAAGACCAGCAGGCAAAGGCCCTTGCTGACCGGGGCGTCGTAGGGCAGCCAGGCGTACAGCGCCAGCGACAGCCCCAGCGCGAAGAGGAAACAGAGGCCTGCCCGGCGGGCCGACACCGCACCACCTCCGTCAGAAGCTGCGTCCATGCTCATGCGTGTCTCTGCGTTGTGCTGTGCCGCCCACGGGGCCGGAGATCACACCGCCTGGGGCAGGTTCACCCGCCGCATGAGTTCTTCGGCGCTCTCTTTGCGCTCGCTGTAGCGGTCCACCAGGTAGGGTGAGACATCGCGGGTCAGCCAGGTGAACTTGACCAGTTCCTCCATCACATCGACCACCCGGTCGTGGTAGCTCGACGGTTTCATGCGGTCGCTGTCGTCAAACTCCTGGAAGGCCTTCGCCACGGACGACTGGTTCGGGATGGTGATCATGCGCATCCAGCGGCCCAGCACGCGCATCTGGTTGACTGCGTTGAAGGACTGCGAGCCGCCGCACACCTGCATCACCGCCAGCGTCTTGCCCTGGGTGGGCCGCACGGCCCCGGCCGCCAGGGGAATCCAGTCGATCTGGGCCTTCATGATGCCGGTCATGGCACCGTGGCGTTCGGGTGAACACCAGACCATGCCTTCGGACCACAGCGCCAGTTCACGCAGTTCCTGCACCTTGGGATGGGTGTCGGGCGCATCGTCGGGCAAGGGCAGCCCGCTGGGGTTGAAGATGCGGGTCTCCGCACCCAGGGCCTCCAGCAGCCGGGCTGCCTCTTCCACCAGCAGACGGCTGAAGGAACGCGGGCGCAGGGAGCCGTACAACAGCAGGATGCGGGGCGGGTGGGCCGAGTGCGGGCGCAGGAGGCGCGACGGATCGGGCACGCGGAAATGTTCGGGCATCACCTGCGGCAGATCGTTCAGGGGTTTGGAGACGCTCTTAGACACGGTGCCCCCCGGCATCGACCACCACTTCACCGTCTTCCTTGATGAACGGGCCTTGCTGGGGGTTGGGCAGGATGTCGAGCACGACCTCGGAGGGGCGGCACAGCCGCACGCCCAGCGGGGTGATGACGAACGGCCGGTTGAGCAGGATCGGGTGTTGCTGGATGAAGTCCAGCAGCTGTTCATCGGTCCATTTCGGATGGGCGAGGTCCAGCTCGGCGTAGGGCGTGCCTTTTTCCCGGAGGACCTGGCGCACCGTGGCGCCCATGGCGCTCAGCCAGGCCTTGATCTGCTCGGTGCTGGGCGGGTTCTTGAGGTACTCGATGACGGTGGGTTCCACGCCGCTGTTGCGGATCATGGCCAGCACGTTGCGCGAGGTGCCGCAAGCGGGGTTGTGATAGATCGAGATGTCGGTCATGTGCGAAGTGGCGTGCAAAAGTTTCAGACGGTTTGGGGCTTCCAGGCGTTGACGATGGCCACCAGGGACAGCATCACGGGCACCTCGACCAGCACGCCGACCACCGTGGCCAGCGCCGCGCCCGAGTTCAGCCCGAACAGCGAGATCGCCACCGCCACGGCCAGCTCGAAGAAATTGGAGGTGCCGATCAGGCAGGCCGGGCCGGCGATGTTGTGTGGCAGCTTCAGCAGCTTGGCGCCCCACCAGGCGATGAAGAAGATGCCGTAGGACTGAAGGATCAGCGGGACCGCGATCAGCGCGATCACCAGGGGTTTGTCCACGATGGTGCCAGCCTGAAAGCCAAACAGCAGCACCACGGTGGCGATCAGGCCCACCACCGACCAGGGCTTGAGGCGCGCCACAAACTGGCCCAGTGCGGTGGGCGACTGTTTCACCAGCACCTGACGCGTGGCCATGCCCGCCAGCAGCGGCAACACCACGTACAGCACGGTGGAGAGCAGCAGCGTTTCCCAGGGCACGGTCACGTTGGTCACGCCCAGCAGGAAAGCGGCAATCGGTGCAAACGCCACCACCATGATGAGGTCGTTCACCGAGACCTGCACCAGGGTGTAGTTGGCATCGCCTTTGACCAGTTGGCTCCACACAAACACCATGGCCGTGCAGGGCGCCACGCCCAGCAGGATCATGCCGGCGATGTACTCGCTGGCCGACTGCGGATCGACCCAGCCCGCGAACACGTACTGGAAGAACAGCACGCCCAGCGCCGCCATGGTGAAGGGCTTGATCAGCCAGTTCACCACCAGCGTGAGCAACAGGCCCTGGGGGCGCTTGCCCACGTCCTTCACCGCATGCCAGTCGATCTGGATCATCATCGGATAGATCATCACCCAGATGAACACCGCGACCACCAGATTGACCTGCGCGATCTCCATCGCGGCCACGGCCTGGAAGACGCCGGGGATGGCCAACCCCAGTCCCACACCGGCCAGAATGCCCAGACCGACCCACACGGTCAGGTAACGCTCAAACACACCCATCGCTCACCTCACAAAAGAAAAACGCCCGATCGCTTCGGCGACCGGGCTGTACGCCGGATTGTCCGCTCAGGCCTTTTGCCGGCCAATGTCCACCAGCTCCTTCTGCAGGGCCAGCCGGTCGAGCTTGTCGAACGGCAGGTTCACCATCAGGGCAATGCGGCGACTGAGGATCACGAAGGTTTCCGTGAAGGCCTTTTTCACGGCCTCTTCGTCGCCCTTGACCTCGGCGGGATCGGGCACCCCCCAGTGGGCCGACATCGGCTGACCGGGCCAGACCGGGCAGACCTCACCCGCGGCCTTGTCGCAGACGGTGAGCACGAAGTTCATGTGCGGCGCATCGGCTTGCGCAAACTCGCTCCAGTTCTTGCTGCGCAGGCTGTCCGTCTTGTAGTGGTTGCGCTGCAGCAGCTCGATGGCGTGCGGGTTCACCTGGCCGGCGGGGTGGCTGCCCGCGCTGTGGGCCCGAAAGCGGCCACCGCCCAGGTGGTTCAGGATGGCTTCGGCCATGATGCTCCGGGCCGAATTGCCGGTGCACAGGAAGAGCACGTTGTAGACAGACATGGGGGAGGTCCTTTCAGCCGACGGCTGGTGGTGGTTGGGGAAGCGGAGGTGACGTGAGGGCGAGGCCCCGGGCTTTTCAGCAGTGGCTGCAATCGAGCTTGGCGGGTGATTCCAGGCAGGGCTGGCCCTGGCAGCAGTGCGCCGTCAGGAAGCCCAGCAGGTTGTTCATCAGCGGAATCGAGGCGCGGTAGATCAGGTGGCGGCCGTCGCGCTCGGCGGCGATCAGGCCCGCGTGGCTCAGCTCCTTCAGATGGAACGACAGGGCGGTGGGGGCGGCACCCAGTTCGTCCGACATGTGGCCCGGGGTCAGTCCGTCGGGCCCCGCGACCACCAGCAGGCGGAAGATCCGCAAGCGGGTTTCCTGGGCCAGTGCGGCCAGTGCCTTGACGACGTCTGCTTCTTCCATGGGGTGTCCTCAGGTGGTCGGGGGGCTGGGCAAGGCGGTTCTGGTGGGCAACCCCAGCGTCAGCAGCCAGCACACCAGCAGCATCAGCGCCGAGCCCACCAGCGCGTAGAGCAGGCCGCCCCACTGGTACAGCAGGCCCGACATCAGCGTGCCGAAGAAGCGGCCGAGCGCGTTGGCGGCGTAATAGAAGCCCACGTCCTCCGCCGCCTTTTCGGAGCCGGCGTAGGCCAGGATCAGGTAGGAATGCACCGATGAGTTGACGGCGAAGGCGAAGCCGAACAGGCCCAGGCCGCCGACCACCCACCACTGCAGGTCCGGCGCTTCCAGCAGCACGGCGGTGGCGATGCCCACCGGGATCAGCGCCAGCGCCAGCGACCACCAGCGCGCCGCCGGCACTTCGCTGGTCAGCCCGTCGGCGCTGCGCTTGACGATGTTGGGCGCGAGCGCCTGCACCAGGCCGTAGCCGATGGTCCAGAGCGCGAGGAAGCCGCCGACCATGGTGAAGGTCCAGCCCTGCGAATACAGGAACACTGGCACACCGACCACGAACCACACGTCGCGCGCACCGAACAGCGCCACGCGCGCGGCGGCCAGCGCGTTGATGCCGGCATTTTTCGCAAACAGTTCCTTGGCCGATTTGGATGCCTTGCTCTTGCCCATGAGCGGCGGCACGAAGCCCACCACGCCGGCCAGCACCAGCACCAGCAAGCCGGCCATGGCCCAGAGCGCGTGCTGGAAGCCCAGCGCATCGAGCAGCAGGCCGCCGAGGAAAAAGCCGAAGCCCTTCATGGCGTTCTTGCTGCCGGTGAACCACGCCACCCACTTGAACAGCTGGCCCGAGCCCTGGTTCTTCGCCTGGTCGGCGGTGATCTTGATGGCCGACTTACTGGCGGTCTTGGTCAGGTCCTTGGCCACGCCGCAGATGCCTTGCGCCACCACCACCCAGGCCACCGACATGACCGCCGTCCAGGCCGGGTTGAGCAGCGAGAGCAGGGTGAAGCCGGTGATCTGCGTGACCAGGCCCACGGTCAGCATGCGCTGGATGCCGTAGCGCGTGGCCAGCCAGCCGCCGATCAGGTTGGCCAGCACGCCCGCCGCTTCGTACAGCAGGAACAGGAAGGCCAGCGTGAACGGCGAATAGCCCAGGCGGTAGAAGTGCAGCAGCACCAGCATGCGCAGCGCGCCGTCGGTGAGTGTGAAACCCCAGTAGGCGGCGGTGACGATGGCGTAGTTGCGGGTGGCGCTGCTGGCGCCCGACGAGACGGTGGTGCTCATGGAACGGGCTTCGACAGGCTCAGCCCGAACGGCGTTGTGGGTTGGACCGGCATGGCTTCAGAGACCCTGCGCTTCAAGATGACAAGCCAGGTCCACCATGCGCGTGGCGTAGCCCATCTCGTTGTCGTACCAGGCGTAGACCTTGAGCAGCGTGCCGTCGGTCACCATGGTCGAGAGGCCGTCCACGATGGCGCTGCGCGTGTCGCGCGCGTAATCGGCGCTCACCAGCGGGCGGTTCTCAAAGCCCAGGATGCCGGCCAGCGGGCCGTTGGCGGCGGCTTCGAACAGGGCGTTGACCTCTTCGGCCGTGGTGGCGCGGTTGAGCTCGAACACGCAGTCGGTCAACGAGGCGTTGAGCGCCGGCACGCGCACCGCGTGGCCGTTGAGCTTGCCCTTGAGTTCGGGGTAGATCAGCGCGATGGCGGTGGCGCTGCCGGTCGTCGTGGGCGCCAGGTTGACCATGGCGCTGCGGGCGCGGCGCAGGTCCTTGTGCGGCGCGTCCACCACCAGGTTGGTGTTGGTGGGGTTGTGCAGCGTGGTGATCTGGCCGTGCTTGATGCCGATGGCTTCGTGCACCACCTTCACGACCGGTGCCAGGCAGTTGGTGGTGCAGCTCGCGGCGGTCACGATGCGGTCGCGCGCCGGGTTGTACAGGTGTTCGTTGACACCCACCACGATGTTCAGCACATCACCCACCTTCACCGGCGCCGCCACGATCACGCGCTGGGCACCCCGGTCCAGGTGGCCTTGCAGGGTCTCGGGCGTGAGGAACTTGCCGGTGCATTCCAGCACCAGGTCCACGCCCAGGTCGCCCCAGGGGATCTGGGCGGCGGTGGCGTGGCTGCTGAAGGAGAGCGTGCGTTCGTTGATGCGGATGGCGTCCTCGCCCTCGGCCGCGATGTCGGCGCGCCATTTGCCTTGCACCGTGTCAAAGGCCAGCAGGTGGGCGGTGGCGGCGGCACCACCCTTGATTTCGTTCAGGTGAACGACCTCCAGGCGGTTGCCGCTGCGCGGGTCGATGGCTTCGCGCTCGATGGCGCCGAAGGCCGCGCGCAGGGCCAGGCGGCCCATGCGGCCCATGCCGTTGATACCGACTTTCATGCGGGAGACTCCTCAGATCAATAATTCAGTGAATGTTGAATTATTGACCGAACAAGATGACGTCGCTGTGACAGCCCGGGCCTGGACGGCATGCGGCCCCCGTCTTGGCGCGGGCTGCAGCGTCACCACACCGTCGCAGGCGCGAGCAGCCGCTTGACGGGCTGGCCGCCCACGATGTGCGTGTCGAAGATCTCCCCCACATCCTCGGGTGCGACGTTGCGGTACATCACCGCTTCGGGGTAGACCAGCACGTTGGCGCCCTGGTCGCAGGGGCCGAGGCAACCCGAGTAAGTGATCGAGAGCTGGTCGTAGGCCTGCCGCTTCTGCTGCTCGGCCCAGAAAGCCTGCAGCACGGCGGTGCCGCCCTTGCTGGCGCACGAGCCGCGCGGGTGCTGCGGCGGGCGGTTCTGGGTGCAGACGAAAACATGGCGTTGAGGACGGGGCATGAGAACTCCAGGAAGTGCGTAAGTAGCAGGCCTGCCACGCGTGAAGAAGCGCCAACCAAGAATGCCGCGGAACCGGCTTTGCCGGGCCGCAGGCATTGCCCCTTGAGGGGGATGCGGCTACACGAAGTGAGCAAGCAACGGGGTGCTATCCAAATTTGAAGAGGATGCCGTGCCCGCCGCGCGGGTACTCCCAGTTCACGTTGCTGAACTCCGAGCAGATGATCCGGCAGCTGCCGCACTCCAGGCAGCCGTCGGTGATCAGGGTCACGCTGCCGTTGCCCTCGGCTTTGTAGCAGGAGGCCGGGCACACGTAGGTGCAGGACTTCTGGGTGCAGTCGTTGGCGCAGATCTCGGGGTCCTTGATCTGGATGTGGGGCCGGCCCGCGTCCACGCGGTAGCGGTTCTGAAACAGTTTCTCTTCGACATTCACGGCAACGGCGTTCATCGGAAAGCCCTCCAGAGTTTGACGGCGTCACCCACCAGGCCGGTGAGCGAACGCGAGGTGCGGAAGCTGGAAAAAATCTCGCGTTCCTTGGTCTTCTTGTCCACGCCATCGACCGTGAACATCTTGTGCGCGGCCTTGGACACCAGTTCGGGGTAGGTGGTGAAGAACTGGTTGTTCTTGTGGAAAACCTCGGGCATGTCGCGGTACTTGTGCAGGTCTTTCATGACGAAGCTCTTGTCGAGTTCGGTCTTGTAGGTCTTGAGCACCGCTTCGCTCATGGGTTTGCCGGCGGCCTTGGCGGCGATCACGGTCTCGGCCGCGAGGCGCCCGGTGGTCATGGCCAGGTTGGAGCCTTCGCGGTGCACCGCGTTGACGAAGCCGCCCGAGTCGCCCACGATCATCCAGCCGTTGCCGTAGACCTTGGGGATGGCGTAGAAGCCGCCCTCGGGGATCAGGTGGGCCGCGTACTCCTTCATCTCGCCGCCCTGGATCAGCGGGGCAATCGAAGGATGCCGCTTGAGCTTTTCCAGCAGGGTGTAAGGGCTGGTCTTGTTCACGCTGCCCTTGAAATCGCCCAGCATGCAGCCGATGCCGATGGTGAGTGATTCCTTGTTGGTGTAGAGGAAGCCCGTGCCCATCATGCCGTCGGTGATCTTGCCGACCATCTCGATCACCACGCCTTCTTCTTCACCGATGTTGAAGCGCTGGCGGATGATGTCTTCGGGCATGAAGAGGATCTCTTTCACCGCGAGTGCGACGTTGCTGTCCTTGATCTCGCCATGGAAACCGGCCTTGCGTGCCAGCGTGCTGTTCACGCCGTCGGCCAGGATCACCACGTCGGCGTACACGTCGCCGGCTTCGCGGTCGCACTGCACGCCCACCACCTGCTCGCCGTCCATGATCAGGTGGTTGACCGTGGTCTCGCAGATCAGCAGCGCACCGGCCTCGCGCACCTTGGAACTGAACCACTTGTCGAACTGCGCCCGGATGATGGTGTAGCGGTTGTAAGGCGGCTTGTTGTAGTCGTCGCTGCGGTAGTGCGTGCCGACGAAGCTGTTGTCGTCGAGCACCCAGACGCGCTGTTCGATGATGTGGCGCTCCAGCGGCGCGTCGTCGCGGAAGTCGGGAATGATCTTCTCCAGCGCGTCGCTGTAGAGGATGGCGCCCTGCACGTTTTTCGAACCCGGGTATTCGCCGCGTTCGATCTGCAGAACCTTGAGGCCGGCCTTGGCCAGGGTGTAGGCGCAGGCGTTGCCCGAGGGCCCCGCGCCCACCACGATGGCGTCGAATTGAGAGGGTTTTTTCATGGCGTTCCCCAGAGGTGGTGGACGGGATCAAGCAACCAGCGCGCTGCGCTTGGACAGGTGTTCGGCGAACGCCTTGGTCAGCGCGGGCAGCACCAGCATCGCGTTGCCGACGATGCCGTAGTGCGCGAATTCGAAGATGGGCGCATTCGGGTCGGTGTTGATGGCCACGATCACGTCCGCGCCCTCCATGCCCACGCGGTGCTGCACCGCGCCGCTGATGCCGGCGGCGATGTAGAGCTTGGGCCGCACGGTCTTGCCGGTCTGGCCCACCTGGCGATCCGCCTCGACCCAGCCGGCCTGCACGCAGGGGCGGGTGGAACCCACCTCGCCGCCGAGCACACGCGCCAGTTCGAACACCAGCTTGAAGTTGTCGGGGTTCTTCAGGCCCTTGCCGCCGCTCACGATCACGTCCGCGTAGGGCAGGTTGATCTTGTTGCTGTTCGCATCCGCGATGAAGTCCAGCAGCTTGGTGACGATCTGCGTCTCGACCATGCCGAGCGTGTCATGGATCAGGTTGCCGGTGCGGCTGCTGTCGGCCTTGGGCATCAGCATCACGCGCGGGCGCACCGTGGCCATCTGTGGCCGGTAGGCCAGGGTCATGATGGTGCAGTAGAGCGAGCCGCCGAAGGTCGGGCGGGTGGCGGCCAGGGCCTTGGAGACCGGGTCGATGTTGAGCTCGGTGCAGTCGGCGGTCAGGCCGGTGAGCAGGGTGGTGGCCACCGAGCCCGCGAGGTCGCGACCTTGTGAGGTGGCACCCAGCAGCAGGATCTCGGGCTTGTACTTGTTCACCAGATCGGTCAGGCCCTTGGTGAAGGGCTCGTTGCGGTAGCCCTTGAGCACCGGGTCGGTCACGATGTACACGGTGTCGGCGCCGAAGCTGATGGCCTCGGCCGCGAACTTGTCCAGGTGCTCGTCGGCGCCGCCCAGCAGCACCGCACCCACCTGGCTGCCCAAGGTGTCTGCCAGCTTGCGCGCTTCGCCCAGCAGCTCCCATGACACGCTGTGCACATGGCCGCGGTCGTGTTCGACGAACACCCAGACGCCTTTGTAGGCCTTGAGTTCGTCCGACAGTTCGAGGTTGCGGCCGCGACCGGCAGGGCGCTTGGCGGGTGCAGCAGGTGTGGTGGGGGCGTTCATGCTTCTTCCTTCATCAAGAGATCGGCTTCGAGCGTGGGGTGGCGCGTGAAAACCTTCTGCAGCAGGTTCAACGAGATGTCGCGCAGGTTGGAGGTTTCCAGGTCCAGCATCTCCACCTTCTCGGTGCGTGGCGAAGGGCCGAAGACCTTGCTCACCACGGTGGGCGAACCCTTCAGACCGATCTTGTCGAGGTCTTCAATGGCCGCCTGCTCCTTGCTCCATTTGCGCACCGGATACGCGGCGGCGTGGATCATGGCGGGCAGGTTGGCGAAGCGCATCTCGTTGGTGTTCTCCAGCATCGTGATCAGGCAGGGCAGGGCCGTCTTCAGCACCTGCACACCACCTTCGGCGCGGCGCTCGACCGTGATCGTGCGGCCGTCCAGATCGGTCTCGACGATGCGTGACACATAGGTCAGCAGCTGCAGGCCCATGCGCTTGGCGATGCCCGGGCCGACCTGGGCGGTGTCGCCGTCGATGGTCTGCTTGCCGGTGAAGACGATGTCCACCGCCTGCTCCTTGGCGATCTGGCGGATGCCCGCGGCCAGCGCGTACGAAGTGGCGAGCGTGTCGGCGCCGGCGAAGGCGCGGTCGGTCACGAGCACGGCGTCGTCGGCACCGAAGCTGATGCACTTGCGCAGCGCCTCTTCGGCCTGCGGCGGCCCCATGCACAACACGGTCACCTTGCCGCCGAACTTGTCCTTGAGGCGCAGCGCCTCTTCGAGCGAGAACAGGTCGTAGGGGTTGACGATGGCCGGCACGCCCTGGCGCATGATGGTGTTGGTGACCGGGTGGACGCGGATCTGTGCCGAGTCCGGAACCTGCTTGATGCAGACGACGATGTGCATGGTTTTCTCCGTTGCGGGGTTCAGGCGACAGCGCGTTGCGGCAGCGATGTTTTCAGGCTGTCCAGCGTCACGTGCTGTTTGCCGCCGACGTCCTGGAATACTTTGAACACCTTTTCCTGCGCGGGCGTGGACTTCACGAAGTCGGCGTAGGCCTTGACCAGCTGTTCGCGGTAGACGGTGTAGAGCGCGAGCTCGTCGTCGGCCGAAGGCAGGGTCTGCTGGCGGATGTACTGGAAGAAGCGCTTGAGGATGTGCAGGCGGCTCACGTTGACCACCGACTGCTCGAACGGCACGCCGAAGTACTGCAGGAAGTCCTCGGCCGAGGACAGGGCCTTGAGCTGTTGAACGAAGTTTTCCATTGGGAGTTACTCCACGGTGGCGGGTTGTAGATGGGGTTTCGCGGTCGCGAACCCCGGTTCGGCACATTGATCGTCACAAAGGCCGCAGGCGTTGTCGGCACCGGCCAGGCCTTTCAAGCCTTCCAGGCCCTGGCTGTGGGCCAGGCATCGCTCCAACTGGGCCACGCGGTCGAGCAGGCAGGCAATCGCCTTGCCCACGGGGTCGGGAATGAGGTGGTGTTCGAGGTCGAAGCCGTGCGTGGTGCGGCGCGCGGGAGCGACCACGCGGCCCGGGATGCCGACCACGGTGGCGCCGGCCGGCACGGCCTCGATCACCACCGAATTGGCCGCCACGCGGGCGCCATCGCCGACCTTGATCGGGCCAAGGATCTTTGCGCCGGCGCCCACCACCACCTGGTGGCCCAGGGTGGGGTGGCGCTTGCCGGCGTGCCAGCTCGTGCCGCCCAGCGTGACACCGTGGTAGACCGTGACGTCGTCACCGACCTCGGCCGTTTCGCCGATCACGACACCGGTGCCGTGGTCGATGAAGAAGCGCGCGCCGATGCGCGCGCCGGGATGGATGTCGATCTGCGTCAGCGCACGCGACACGAACGACAGCCAGCGCGGCAGGTAGCGCCAGCCGCGGCTCCACAGCGCGTGAGCCAGGCGGTGCATGGCAATCGCCTGCAGGCCGGGGTAGATGGTCCAGACCTCGATCAGGCTGCGTGCGGCCGGATCGCGGGTGAGCACACAGCGCGCGTCTTCACGCAGCAGGCTGAACCAGCTGGAGGGCGCAGTGGAGGCAGCGGCCGTGGCGTCGGCGTTCATTGGAGTGCCTCCGCGCTGCACGCTGCGGCACGAGCACCCTTCGGAGCGGCCGTGCGGGTGCTCATGCCCGTCCCCAGGCCGGCGCCACGTGGGCCATGTTGTGCGCGTCCATCAAAAAGCCGCGCAGCTCTTCGGGTGTGGCTTCTTGCTTCACGCGCATGGCGTGTTCGCGGATGCGGGCCAGCACGCGTTCGGTCAGCGCATCGTCTTCAATCGCCAGACCCATGGCACCAAAGGCCAGGCGCACGGCCTGCGAACCCGAGTGTTTGCCGAGCACGGTGCGGCGCTCGCGACCGAGTTCACCCGGGTCGAAGCCTTCGTAGGTCGAGGGGTGCTTCTGCAGGCCGTCGATGTGGATGCCCGACTCGTGCGTGAACACGGCCTCGCCGACGATGCTTTTGTTGAAGGCCACCGAGCGTCCGGAAGCGCGTGCCACGAGTTGCGAAATGCCGAGCAGGGCGTGGGTGTCGACGCCGGTGTCGGTCTGTTGCAGATGACGCGCGGCCATCACCACCTCTTCCAGCGCGGCGTTGCCGGCGCGTTCGCCCAGGCCATTGACGGTGGTGTTGGCGTGGGTCGCGCCGGCGCGCGCGGCGGCCAGGGTGTTGGCGGTGGCGAGGCCCAGGTCGTCGTGGGCGTGCATCTCGATGTCGATGTCCACCGCGTCGCGCAGGCGGGCGATGGCGTCGAAGGTGGCAAATGGGTCGAGCACACCCAGGGTGTCGGCGAAGCGGATGCGGCTGGCGCCTGCGGCCTTGGCGCGTTTGGCCACTTCGATCAGGAAAACGATGTCGGCACGCGATGCGTCTTCGGCACCGAAAGAAATCTGGCGCCCGCTCTGCGCGGCCTGGCTGATCAGGCGCGTGACCTGCTCCAGCACCCACTCGCGCGACTGGCGCAGCTTGTATTGCAGGTGGATGTCGGAGACCGGGATCGAGAGGTGCACGATCTGCGCGTTGCAGCGCAGCGCGCTGGCGAGGTCGGTCTCGGTCAGGCGGCCCCAGACCATCAGCCAGGCTGGCAGCTTCAACGCAGCGATGGCGTTGATGCAGGCGATCTCTTCGTCGCCCATGGCCGGGATGCCGATTTCCATCTCGGCCACACCCGCGGCCGAGAGGGCCGAGGCGATGGCGCATTTCTCGGACACCGTGAACGCCACCCCGGCGGTCTGTTCGCCGTCGCGCAGCGTGGTGTCGTTGATGATGAGATTGCGTGGCATGTGAGCGGCATCCTTTGGTGGGCTTGATCGCAAGCACCGTGCCACCTGTTTGGACGCTTCAAAACCCGCTTTCTCTCGGCATGTGGGGTTGGTTTGTCGGGTCTGGTCTGCTGGGCGCGTTCTGCCCTTGCTTTGCCTCTGTCGGAAATGTGTTGTTTCGGACAGGGGTGCGGGTTCTCTCGGGTTGCACCTCGCGGCCAATGCGTGTGCGGGCAGGCCGCAGCGCTTCGGTGAGGCGGTCGGCGCTGCGCACCGACTTCCCTGTGATGCTCGCGACCGTGGCCCGTCGCCAAACTCGCTGCGTTCGCTGGCGCTCTCTCCGCTCAAACAATGGCGACGAGTCAGTCAACGAAGCGCGCTGCGCGCGCGGCCACGGTCACTGCGCTTCTCGGCGCCTCACAGGCGCGCTACGGCCTACCCGCACACGCCTTGGCAAACAGCAGTGTTGGCGCGCCACTGGTGGAGAGCAAACCTCCCTTCTTGCTGCGGCAGGCGCTGTCCGGTGGGGGCGATTTCTGGGGCGGCTGTGACCGCCAGCCTGGGGCCGGGCGCGCAAGTGCGCGCTTCGTTTCTGACTCGCGGCCACTGTCTGAGCGGAGAGAGCGCAGCGAACGCAGCGAGTTTGGCCGCGCCGGCTCCAGGCTGGTGGGCGCAGCGGAGTCGGCGCAAAGCGCCGACCGTCCCAGCATGAGCCCCCGCCGGGCAGCGCCTGCCGCAGCCGCGAGGTGCTGCGAACGAAACCAATGAAAAACTCTGTCAGTGCTCCCGCGCATGGTTGCGCGTGTGGCGCGGAAACTCGATCACCAGATCGGCCTCACGCAGCTTCACGCAACAGGCCAGGCGCGACTGCGCGTCCAATCCCCAGGCGTGGTCGAGCTGGTCTTCTTCGTCGTCCTTCGGCTTGGACAACGAAGCGCCACCTTCCCGCACGTAGACATGGCATGTCGCGCAGGCTGCCACCATCTCGCAGGCGTGTTCGATGGCGATCCCGTGCGCCAGCATGCCCTCACACAGGGACTCACCCTTTTGCAGTTCGATCTCACGCCCCTCGGGGCAGAGGTCTGGGTGGGGCAACAGACGGACTTTGGGCATGGGGTTCCTAGGGAATCAAACTGTCCATGGCACGGCCTGCCAATGCTTTCTGGATCGACGCGTTCATGCGCCGTGCCGCGAAGGCATCGGTGGCGGCAGAAAGCGCATTGGTGCTTTGGCGCAGCTCCTCTACCGGGGCTTCAGTTTCCAGCCGGTCGGCCACCGCGTACAGGGCCTTGTGAATGGCGTCGATTTCGACAGGGTTGAGCAGGCCGCCGTCTTCCGCGAGCGCGCTTTCGGTCGCGTCGAGCAGTCGCCGCGCGTCGATCTGGGCCTCGCGCAGCGCGCGCAGCCGCATGTCGGATTGCGAGGCCGCGATCGCGTCCTGCAGCATGCTGGCGATCTGTTCGTCGCCCAGCCCGTAGCTCGGTTTCACCTCGATATGGGCCTCGATGCCGCTGCTCTGTTCGCGTGCGCTGACCGAGAGCAGACCGTCGGCGTCGATCTGGAAGCTCACGCGGATGTGCAAGGCACCGGCCACGGCCGGTGGCAGGCCGCGCAGCTCGAAGCGCGCCAGTGAGCGGCAGTCGGCGACCGATTCGCGTTCGCCCTGCACCACGTGCAGCGACATCGCGGTCTGGCCGTCCTTGAAGGTGGTGAAATCCTGCGCGCGCACGGTGGGCAGCGTGGAATTGCGCGGAATCACCTTTTCCACCAGGCCGCCCATGGTCTCGATGCCGAGCGAGAGCGGGCAGACGTCGAGCAGCAGCCACTGGTCGCCGCTGCCGTTGCCGGCGAGCACGTTGGCCTGCAGGGCCGCGCCGATGGCGACCACCTGGTCGGGGTCGAGATCGGCCAGCGGTTCGAGGCCGAAGTAGTCGCGCACCGCGTCGCGGGCGATGGGCATGCGGGTCGATCCGCCCACCAGCACCACGCCGGTGATCAGGGCGGTGTTGAGCTGGGCGTCGCGCAGCGCGCGCTTGGTGGCGCTGAGGGTGCGCGCGATCAGCGGCGCACCGAGCGTGGCGAACTGGGTGCGCGAAAGGATGGCCGCCAGCGACTGTCCATCGGCCAGCGTGAGACAGAGTTCGGCGCTGTCGTGGCTGGAGAGCTTTTCCTTCGCCGCGCGCGCGGCCGTGAGCAGAGCGCGCTGTTGCGAAGGCGGCAACGCGGCCACACCGTTCAAACCGTGTTCGGCGCAGAACCAGGCCGCGATGGCGCTGTCGAAATCGTCACCGCCCAGGGCCGAATCGCCGCCGGTGGACAGCACCTCGAACACGCCTTGGGTGAGCTTGAGGATGGAAATGTCGAAGGTGCCGCCGCCGAGGTCGTAGACCGCGAACGTGCCTTCGGCCTGCTGGTCCAGGCCGTAGGCAATCGCCGCGGCCGTGGGCTCGTTGAGCAGGCGCAGCACGTTCAGGCCGGCGATGCGCGCGGCGTCCTTGGTGGCCTGGCGTTGCGCGTCGTCGAAGTAGGCCGGCACGGTGATCACGACACCCGAGAGCGGGCCGCCCAGCGAGGCTTCGGCTCGCACACGCAGCGTGTTCAGGATCTCGGCCGACACCTGCACCGGCGAACGCTCGCCCGCCACGGTCTGCAGGCCCACCATGCCCGGCCCGTCCTTGAACTGGTAGGGCAGGGCGGCCGCGTCTTTCAGGTCGGCCAGCGAGCGGCCCATGAAGCGTTTGACGGAAACGATGGTGTTGTGCGGGTCGATGGCTTGCTGCTCCTGAGCGGCGCGCCCGACCACGGTGGCACCGTCATCCAGGTAGCGCACCACCGACGGCAGCAGCATGGCACCGTGTTCGTCGGGCAGACACGCGGCCACCGCGCTCTTCACGCTGGCAATCAGGGAGTTGGTCGTGCCCAGGTCGATGCCCGCTGCCAGCCGGTGCTGGTGCGGCGCAGCGCTTTGTCCAGGTTCAGCGATTTGCAAGAGGGCCATGTCAACGTACCCCCCGTTTCTTGCTCACTGCGTGTAGCCGAATCCCCCCCAGGGGGCGCACCCAGCGGCCCGGCAAAGCCGGTTCCGCGGGTGCCCTGGAACGTGCTTCGCTGCGCTCGCAGAGGGATGCGGAGAGGTGTTTCATACGGCGAAGCTCTCGCCACATCCGCAGCTGTTTTTCGCGTTCGGGTTGTTGAACTTGAAGCCTTCGTTCAGGCCTTCGCGCACAAAGTCGAGCTCTGTTCCGTCCAGCATGGCCAGGCTCTTGGCGTCGACGATGAGCTTGGTTCCCTGGGTCTCGAAGCACTGGTCGTCGGCGTTCAGGGTGTCGACGAATTCCAGTGCGTAGGCGAAGCCCGAGCAGCCGCTGGTCTTGACCGCGAGGCGCAGACCAATGCCGCTGCCGCGCTTGGCCAGGGATTTTTCAACGTGCCGCGCGGCGGCGGGGGTCAGTGAAACTTGCATGGGGTTTCCTTTCTTCTTTGGCTGGCTGGCCCCTCACCCCAGCCCTCTCCCCAGAGGGGCGAGGGAGCAAGGCGGAAGCGGGGATGCCATCTCAAACTGAAAAAGAGCTGCCGCAACCGCAGGTCGTGGCGGCGTTCGGGTTGTGGATCACGAAACGCGAGCCTTCCAGGCCGTCCTCGAAATCGACCCGTGCACCCAGCACGTACTGCTGGCTCATGGCGTCCACGACCAGGGCCACGCCGGCGGTCACGGTCAGGGTGTCGTCTTCGTTGACCTGGTCGTCGAAAGCGAAGCCGTACGAGAAACCCGAGCAACCGCCGCCGGTCACGTACAGGCGCAGCTTGAGGTTGGGGTTGCCCTCTTCGACGATCAGTTCGGCCACCTTGGCCGCGGCCGCTGGCGTGAACTCCAGCATGGGCGGCATGGCGATGGGGTCGGCGGGGGTTGAGGCAGCGGCAGCGACTTGCATGGTGGTGACTCCGGTGGTGGTGTGGGGCGATGAGGTTTCAGCGCGTGCTGGAGGCGCAGGCGGGCTGCTCCGAGACCAGGGTGGCGGCTTCGCCGGTGGCCTGGCGCGAGCGGAAGTCGGCCACGGCCGCCTTGATCGCGTCTTCGGCCAGGATGGAGCAGTGGATCTTCACGGGCGGCAGGGCCAGCTCTTCGGCGATCTGCGAGTTCTTGATCGCGAGCGCTTCGTCCAGCGTGCGCCCGCGCACCCACTCGGTCACCAGCGAGCTCGACGCGATGGCCGAGCCGCAGCCGTAGGTCTTGAACTTGGCGTCTTCGATCACGCCCTGCGCGTTGACGCGGATCTGCAGGCGCATCACGTCGCCGCAGGCCGGCGCGCCGACCATGCCGGTGCCGACGCTGGCGTCGTTGGCGTCGAAGGCGCCCACGTTGCGCGGGTTTTCATAGTGATCGACGACTTGTTCGCTGTAGGCCATGGTGTTACTCCAGAAGGGGGTGAGTGGGTTACAGGGCGCTGATGCAGAGACCGGCATCAAGCGAGGTGTCTCAAGCCGGGAATGCCGCAGAACCGGCTTTGCCGGGCTGCTGGCATTGCCCCTTGAGGGGCGGAGCGGCGACGCGCAGCGCGCAAGCGACGGGGGTGGGCATGTTGGTCATCAATGCTCCGACCACTGGATCGTGCTGAGGTCGATGCCGGCCTGCACCATGTCCCACAGCGGGCTCATGGCGCGCAGGCGGTTCACGACCTCGGTGACCTGGGCAATCGTGAAATCGATCTCTTCAACCGTGGTGAAGCGGCCGATGGAAAAACGCACCGAACTGTGCGCGAGCTCGTCGCTGCGGCCCATGGCGCGCAACACGTAGCTCGGCTCCAGGCTGGCCGAGGTGCAGGCCGAGCCCGACGACACGGCCACGCCCTTGATGCCCATCAGCAGCGACTCGCCTTCGACGTAGTTGAAGCTGCAGTTGAGGTACTGCACGGCGCGCTGGCTCTCGTCGCCGTTGAGCACCACGCAGTCCATCTTCTGGAAGCCGGCCCAGAGGCGGTCGCGCAGGGTCTTGATGCGCGCGTTGTCGGCGGCCATGTTGTCGCGCGCCAGCCAGAAGGCCTCGCCCATGCCCACGATCTGGTGCGTGGCCAGCGTGCCCGAGCGCATGCCACGTTCGTGGCCACCGCCGTGCATCTGCGCGTCGATGCGCACGCGCGGCTTGCGCCGCACGTACAGGGCGCCGATGCCCTTGGGGCCGTAGATCTTGTGCGCCGAGAGCGAGAGCAGATCCACCGGCAGCACGTCCAGATCGATCACCACCTTGCCGGCGGCCTGGGCCGCGTCCACGTGGAAGACCACGCCCTGGGCGCGGCAGATGGCGCCCAGCGCAGCGATGTCCTGGATCACGCCGGTCTCGTTGTTGACCATCATCACCGAGGCCAGCACCGTGTCGGGTCGCAACGCGGCTTCGAACACCGCGATGTCGAGCAGGCCGCTGGGCAGCACCGGCAGCACCGTGACCTCATAGCCTTCGCGCTCCAGCTCGCGCATGCTGTCGAGCACCGCCTTGTGTTCGGTCGCGACCGTGATCAGGTGCTTGCCCTTGGCGCGGTTGAAATGCGCGGCGCCCTTGATCGCGAGGTTGTTCGATTCGGTGGCGCCGGAGGTCCAGACGATCTCGCGCGGGTCGGCGTTGATCAGCGAGCAGACCTGTTCGCGCGCCAGCTCCACCGCCTCGTCGGCGGCCCAGCCAAACGCATGCGAGCGACTCGCCGGATTGCCATACAACTCCGTCAGATAGGGAATCATCTTGTTCGCCACGCGGCGGTCCACGGGAGTGGTGGCGGCGTAGTCGAGGTAGACGCTGGCGGCGGCACGGGCGGGGGCGGGATCTCGGCTGCTGAGCGACATGGAAGACTCCAGACAAATGGGGTGGGCCGCAGCACTTTCCGCAATTTCGGTGCCATGCCATTTGTTGCCTGTTCGCGACGTTTTTCGGCCTGTTTTGTGGGTTTTGTTCGCGCCATCCGCCGTGTCATCGAACAGCCCTGTCCGGTTTGTCGGAAAGCCGGGTGGCATGCGACCGGCGGCAGCCAACAAGAGGTCGTTGGTGCATTTCTTGCGTGATGACGTTCTCGAAGGTGGTTTTTGGTGTCAGAAATCCCGGCGTTGGTGCTCACCGGCCACGCTGGACCCGACCTTGCCTTTCACAGGTTCCTGCCTTGCACCTACCCGGAGCGCACCATGGTGATGAACACACAAATGACCGCAGCACGGCGCGAACTGAACGTGGTCTACGAGATCAGCAAGACACTTGCGACCTCGCTCGACGTCCACAAAACGTTTCGCGAAGCCCTCAACTACCTGTTGCAGGCCATGGAATGGCGCCGCGCTTTTGTCGTGTTGTCCGAACCGGGCTCCAGCGAGCTGCACGGCCTCTGCGCCGTGGGGCTGAGCCAGGAGGAGAGCCAGCGCCTGAAGTTCCTGCCGGGCGAAGGCATCGTGGGCCGGGTCTATGCGACAGGCATGCCGTTTTCGGTGCCCGATCTGCGCGCCGAGCCCCTGTTCCTGAACCGCACCGGCGGCGGGGACCAGAGCCCGGGTGCCTGTGTCGCCATGCTGGCCACGCCGATCCGGGCGGACCGGCGCACGGTGGGCGTGCTGGCCGTCGACTACCTGAACCCCCACACCCGCAGCCATTTCGGCGACGACCTGCAGTTGCTCAAGATGGTGTCCACGCTGATGGGCCAGGCGCTGCTGCTGCACCGCAGTGTCAGCGCGGCCCACGACAGCATGCAGGACGAGGTGCGCCGCATGTCCAAGGCGCTCAATCACAGCGCCCGACCCGGCCACAAGATCGAACACGTCGTGGGCACCTCGGCGCCCATGCTGGAGGTGTTTGACCAGGTGCACCAGGTGGCGCCCGCGCGCACGACGGTGCTGTTGCGTGGTGAAAGTGGCACCGGCAAGGAAGTGATCGCGCGCGCCATCCACAGCCTGTCGCCGCGCAAGGGCGAGGCCTTCATCTGCGTCAACTGCGCGGCGCTGACCGAGTCGCTGCTGGAGAGTGAACTCTTCGGCCATGAAAAGGGCTCGTTCACCGGCGCCCAGGGCCAGCGCAAGGGTCGCTTCGAGATGGCGCACGGCGGCACCCTGTTCCTCGACGAGATCGGTGACATCTCGGCCTCGTTCCAGGCCAAGCTGCTGCGCGTGCTGCAGGAGCGCGAGTTCGAGCGCGTCGGGGGCGGCACGCCGGTGAAGGTGGACGTGCGCCTGATCCTCGCCACCAACCGCGATCTGGAACGCATGGTGAAGGCGGGCGAGTTCCGGGCCGACCTGTACTACCGCATCAACGTGGTCAGCATCCAGCTGCCGCCGCTGCGCGAGCGCCGCGAAGACATCCCGGCCATGGCCAAACATTTTCTCGACCGGTTCAACCGCGACAACGCACGCAGCACCCAGTTCAGCCCGGCGGCGATGCGGGTGCTGAGCAGTTGCTACTGGCCGGGCAATGTGCGCGAGCTGGAGAACTGTGTGGAGCGCACCGCGACCATGGCGCACAGCGACGTGATCACCGACCTGGCCTTTCCCTGCCAGGGCAACCGCTGCCTGACGCAGGTGTTGCACCACATCGACCGCGAAGACGCGGTGCGGCCGAGCCGCCTGGCGGAGATTCCCATTCAGGAGCGGCCCATGGGGCCCACCGTGGGGGATGCCTCGTTGCCAGCGCCCGAAGCCGCGGCTCCCGAACCTGTTGCCGGTGGCGCGCCGGCGGCCATCGCCGACGGCAAACCCGAGGGTGAAAGCGAGCGCCTGGTCTGGGCGATGGAGCGCAGCGGCTGGGTGCAGGCCAAGGCGGCGCGCCTGCTGAAGATTTCACCGCGCCAGATGGGCTATGCCTTGCAGAAGCATGGCATTGAGGTGCGGAAGTTCTGATCTAGGGCTACGCTGAACAAGTCCAGGGGTGGCGCGAGGTTTGCATGTATCGATGCACCCGAGACACGAAGGTGAAGATGAAGCAACAGACCCTGGCGATGGCAGCCGATCAAGGCGACGGATTCGAGCCCTACCGCAAGCCGACCAAGCGCGATGTGTTCCTTGCGACGATGGAACAGATCGTGCCCTGGCAGGCGCTGTGCTCTGTCGTCGAACCTCACTACCCCAAAGCCGGCAACGGGCGCCCACCGATCGGGCTCGAACGCATGCTGCGGATGTACTTCGTGCAGCACTGGTTCAACCTGGCCGATGAGGCCTGCGAAGAGGCCCTGCTCGACAGCACGGCGCTGCGCCGCTTTGTGGGCATCGATCTTGGGCGGGAGCGCGTGCCTGACGGGACCACCCTGCTGAAGTTTCGCCGCCTGCTGGAGCAGCACAAACTGGGCGAGGCCCTGTTTGCCAAAGTGGGGGAGGTGCTGCAGGCGCGAGGCTTGAAGGTGGGCACCGGCACCATCGTGGACGCCACCATCATCGGCGCGCCCAGTTCGACCAAGAACGCCGACAAGCAGCGCGACCCCGAGATGCACCAAACCCGCAAAGGCCAGCAGTGGTATTTCGGGATGAAGATGCACATTGGCGTGGACAGCCGCACCGGGCTGGCGCACAGCGCTGTGGTGACAGCAGCCAACGTACACGACAAACACCCGCTGCCCGATCTGCTGCACGGCAACGAGCAGCGTGTGTATGGCGACAGTGCCTACGCCAGCCAGAAAGCGTTGATCGGATCGAAGGCCCCCAAGGCCAAGGACTTCACCAACCAGCGCGTGCGCAGGGGTGGCGATATCGACGAGGCCGAGCGCTCCAGAAACCACAACAAGTCCAAGGTCCGCGCCCGGGTCGAACACGTCTTCGCTGTGGTCAAACGGCTCTGGGGCTTTGCCAAGGTGCGCTACCGGGGCCTGGCCAAGAACGCCACGCGCTCGTTCGTTGTGCTGGGTCTGGCCAATATCTATTTGGCGCGTCAGCGCCTCATGGCATGAGTGCGTCCGTTGCGCACGACGGGTGCGCGAGCACGGCTGGTATGTTCAGGGAACGCGGTCGAATCGCGCTGCTTGCCCGCGTCGGCAACCCTTTGCGTAGCGGGCCACTCAATTCGGCTACTTGTTCAGCGCAGCCCTAGACCGCCTGAGAGGCCGCGTGCACCCCTCAGCCCTGGCGATGCGGCTCACATCAGAAGCACGCCCGGCCCCGGATCGGCACTGACGTCCTTGTACTGACTGGGTGTGCAGTTGAAGGTGGCCCGGAACAGGCGGTTGAAGTACGACAGGTCGTTGAAACCGACGCTGTAGGCAATGGTGGAGATGAAGGTCTTGTTCTCCGTCATGCGCTGCTGCTTCAAGGCCTCGCAAGCGCTGGCCAGGCGCTTTTGCAGCAGGTACTCGGTGGGCGTGATGTCCAGCGACGTGAAGGCCCTTTGCAGCTGGCGGCTCGACGCCTTGAGATCCACGGCCATGCGCTGGATGGTCAATTCGCAGTCGGTGTGGTTCGCATCAATGTAGGCCACCGCTCGCTCCAGCAAACGGGCGTTGCCCACGTCCGCGTCGATGCAGCGGGCCGGCGTGCCGTTGGCAAACAGCATGGACCCGAGCAGTCCGTACATGGCCTCGCCCAGGTAGCTGGATTGCGTCGGGTTGTTGCTCGGTTGAAAAGCCTTGGCGAGCACCGCAATGATGGCCAGCGTGGTGTGGTCGCTGCGCGGCATGAACAGCCCGCCGCGCAAGGCATCGCCAAACCTTTTTTGAAGTTCCATGCGCGGCAGATGCACCGACAGCTGCCGGCTGTAGCTGCCAAAGAACGTGAATTCGGAGGGCTCGGCGCTGTCGATCAGGACCAGATCGCCGGGGCGCAGCATGCTGACCGATTCGCGCTGGCTCATCAGCGCTCGGCCCTCTTCCTGAACGATGAGAAAGAAGTGCTCCGCGCTGTCGCGGGCGATGTTGCTTCGGTCGCGGCGGATCGACTGCGCGTCTTTGGCCACATGCGCGAACTCGAATCCGCCCCGCGCTTCGTGGGCCACCGCGCCGCGCAAAAAGTCGCGGCTGGCGGCCGGCTGGACATCGAACGAGCCGCAGATGGCATGCAGATCCGACCGGAACTGGTCCACGGGAAGTGAGGAGGTGGAAAGCGTGGTCAGCATGGGGCGCTGATGTTGATCATCAACGCGGGTTGAGGCTATTCGGGTTAACCCACACCCGCAAAAGCGCTGTCGTTTGCGTCCTATTCGCGTGTCGCTGGAGCCCAAGTGGGCGCAGGGGTGTCGCTCCTACGATCCGTCCGCTGAATCAACCACTCCACTGGAGGAGACATGACGGACTTTCCCATGATCATCAACGGCCAGCCCGTGAGCGCGGCCGAACACTTCGACGTGAAGAACCCGGCCACCGGGGAAACGGTGGGCCGCGCGCCCAACGCTTCGCGTGACCACCTTGACCAGGCGGTGGCCGCCGCCGAAGCGGCGTTCGCGAGCTGGTCGCAGCAGCCCGACGCCGTGCGCGCCCAGGCCTGCCTGGACATTGCGGACAAGCTCGGCGAGCAGGCCGAAGACCTGGCGCAGCTGCTGACGCGGGAGCAGGGCAAGCCGCTCAACGGGCTGGGCTCGCGCTTTGAGATCGGTGGCGCGCGGGCCTGGGCCGCGCACACGGCCAGCCTGTCGCTGCCGGTGAAGGTGTTGCAGGACAACGAGCAAGGCCGCGTCGAACTGCACCGAAAGCCCATCGGGGTGGTGGGCTCCATCACGCCGTGGAACTGGCCGGTGATGATCGCGGTCTGGCACATCCTGCCGGCCGTGCGCAGCGGCAACACCGTGGTGGTCAAGCCTTCGCCCTTCACCCCGCTGTCCACCATCCGGCTGGTCGAGCTCATGAACGAGGTGCTGCCGCCCGGCGTGGTCAACGTGGTCTGCTCAGACGACCAGAAGACCAACATCGGCGCCGCGATCTCCGCCCACCCGGGCATCCGCAAGATCGTCTTCACCGGCTCCATCAACACCGGCAAGAAGGTCATGGCCTCGGCCGCCGAAACGGTCAAGCGGCTCACGCTGGAGCTGGGCGGCAACGACGCGGCCATCGTGTTGCCCGACGTGGACCCGAAGGCCATTGCCGAAGGCCTGTTCTGGGGCGCCTTCATCAACAACGGCCAGACCTGCGCGGCAATGAAGCGCCTCTACGTGCACGAGAGCGTGTACGACGAAGTCTGCTCGGCGCTGGTCGATTACGCCAAGGCCGTCCCCGTGGGCGCTGGCACCGACGAAGCGTCGGCCCTGGGTCCGGTGAACAACCGCATGCAGTTCGACAAGGTCAAGCGCCTGGTGGACGCGGCCAAACACCAGGGCAGGGTGCTGCTGGGCGGCGAGCCTGGCGAGGGCTTGTTCTTTCCGCCGACGCTGATTGCCGATCTGTCCCACGACGACCCGCTGGTGTTCGAAGAGCAGTTCGGCCCTGCGCTGCCCATCATCCGGTACAGCGACGTGGAAGACGCCATCCGCCAGGCCAATCACAGCCCCAACGGCCTGGGCGGCTCGGTCTGGTCGCGGGACATCGACAAAGCCCGGCAGGTGGCCAGCCGCCTGGAGTGCGGCTCCGTGTGGATCAACAAGCACGGTGCGATCCAGCCGAACGCACCCTTCGGCGGGGTGAAGTCCTCGGGCTGCGGTGTGGAGTTCGGTGAAGAAGGCCTGGCCGAATACACCGACATCCAGGTCATCTTCAACTGAGAGCAACGCAACCATGGAACAGTTTGACTACATCGTCGTGGGCGGTGGCGCCTCGGGTTGTGTGATGGCCTCGCGCCTGAGCGAGAACCCGCGCTCCAAGGTGTTGCTGATCGAGAGCGGGCGCCGCGACGACGACCGCTACATCAAGATGCCAGCGACCTTCTTCAAGGTCATTGAAAAGGGGCGCGACATCGTCGCCTACGTGGGCGAACCGTCGCCGTGCGTGAACGGGCGCCCCTCCATCGTCATCCAGGGGCAGGTGATCGGCGGCGGCTCGTCGATCAACGCCATGCTCTACATCCGTGGCCAGGCGCAGGACTACGACGGCTGGGCCGCCGCTGGCAACCCGGGCTGGGCTTATGCCGACGTGTTGCCCGTGTTCAAGGCGCTGGAAAACAACATGGAGCTGGCCGATGTCTTCCACGGCACCGAGGGCGAGCTGCACGTGTCGGGAACCGGCTACCACCACCCGCTCTGCCGCGCCTTCATCCGCGCCGCGCAAGAGGTGGGCCTGCCCAACAACCCCGACTTCAACGGCGCCAGCCAAGAGGGCGTGGGCTTCTACCAGACCACCACGCACGATGGCCGGCGCTGGTCCGCCGCCGAGGCCTTTCTGCGCAAGGCCGAGGGGCGTCCCAACCTGAAGATCATGACCGAGACCCGGGTGGCCCGGGTGGTGTTCGAGGGCACGCGGGCGGTCGGTGTGGCGCTGGAAAACGGAACCACCATCAAGGCCGCGGCCGAGGTGATTCTGTGCGCCGGTGCCATCGAAACGCCGCGCCTGTTGCAGCTGTCGGGTGTGGGCGACGCCGCCCACCTGCAGTCCTTCGGCATCAAGGTGGTGGCAAACCTGCCGGGCGTGGGCCAGAACTACCAGGACCACCTGGAGAGCACGGTGCAGGGCGTGACCCGCGACCCCATCTCCTTCCTGGGGCAAGACAAAGGCTTGCAGGCCGTCAAGCACCTGGCGCAGTACCTCCTGTTCCGCTCCGGGCTGCTCACCTCCAACGTGGTCGAGTGTGGCGGCTTCGCCGACGTGTCCAACGCGGGGGTGCCCGATGTGCAGTTTCACGTGTTGCCCTTCATGGTGGGCTGGGCCGACCGCGAGCCGGTGCAGGAACACGGCATCGCCATCGGCCCGTGCTTTCTGCGGCCCAAGTCGCGCGGCTCGGTGCGCCTGCGTTCGGCCAAAGCGCAGGACCCGGCCCTGTTCGACGCGGGCGCCTTTTCAGACGAGGCAGACCTCGACGTGCTCGTCCGGGGTGTGCGCAAGGGCATCGAGATTCTGGAAGCCCCTGCGCTGGCCAAGCTGATCAAGCGACGCGCGCTGCCGCAAGCCGGGATCGAGAAGGACCCAGAAGCCCTTAGGAACTATGTGCGCCAGACCGCCAAGACGGTGTTCCACCCGGTGGGCACCGCCAAGATGGGCGCCGAGTCAGACCCCATGGCCGTGTTGGACCAGCAGCTGCGCGTGCGCGGCACCCAAGGCCTGCGCGTGGCCGATGCGTCCGCCATGCCGGCCTTGGTGTCCGGCAACACCAATGCCCCGACCATGATGATTGCCGAGCGGGCGGCGAGGTTCATTGCAGGCAAGCAGTGACAGAGAAGCGTTTTACCCATAACCAAAGGAGACAAGCATGAGAAAACTGTTGCAAGCCGGCGCCGCTGCGCTCGCGTTCATGACCCTGCCCGCGATGGCGCTGGCCGCAGGCGAGCCCACCCCCAGCTGCGGCCCCGGCAAGGGCAAAGCGGCCACGGGCAAACCCATCAAGGTCGGTGCCATCCACGGCAACGCGGCCCCGGGTGATTTTTCCTCGGCCACCGACGCGGCCGCGGCCTACTTTGCCTGCGTCAATGCCTCCGGCGGCGTGCATGGTCGCCCGATCCAGTACCTGGTTGAAAACGACCAGTGGAACCCCGAGCTGGCGGCGCAGGCCGTGTCCAAACTGGTTCAGGACCAGAAGGTCGTGGCGATGGTGGGCAACGCCTCGTTCGTCGAGATGAGCGTGAACGCGCCGTTCTACGCCAAGAACAACATCATGGCGATGGCCTCGGGTTGCGCGGTGTCGGAGTGTTTCGAGAGCTCGAACATCGTGTCCACCAACCAGGGTCCGCTGGCATCGTCCATCGGGGCCGCCATGCACGCGGTTGAAAAGCTCGGCGCCAAGAACATCGCGTGCATCGGCCTGGCCATTCCTTCGGTGGGCAACTGGTCTTGCGGGGCGGTGGAAAAGTACATGGCGGGCAAGGGCCTCAAGGCCTCGTCGGTGCTGCTCAACCCGGGGGCGCCCGACGTGAACGCCGCCCTGCTGGAGGCGATGGCCTCGGGCGCGAACTCGGTGCTGGTCAACCTGCCCGCCGGTCTGGCCATCGCTTTCCTGCGCGCCGCGCAGGAGCAGGACCTGCGCGACAACTACAGCTGGACCTCGTCCACGCCGCTGTACGACAAGTCGGTTCCCGCTGCGCTGGGCAAGTACTGGAGCGGCAAGGTCTACGTCAACGCCGAGCTCACCATGCTCGACGGCAAGGGTGCCGACAACCAGCACTGGCTCAAGGTCATGGATGCCTATGCCAAGAAGGACGATCCGCGCGACACGTTCAGCCAGTCGGGCTACCTGTCGGCCAAGTACTTCACCCAGACGCTGGCCGCCATGGACCCGTCCAAGGTCGACGACCGCGCGGCCGTGACGGCGGCGATCAAGAAGATCTCGGGTCTGCGTTCGGACCTGAGCTGCGGCCCCTACTACGTGGGCGAGGCCAAGCAGCACATGCCCAACCACGCCGGGATCATGGTGGTGGTCAAGGACGGTGGCTTCCAGAAGGTGCGCGACTGCTACGAGTACGAAGGCCCGTACTTCACACCCCTGGTGAATGCCGAGAAGGCGCTCGGACTGCGCTGATGACCTTGCCCCTGTTCTGGTTGCGCCAGGACAGGGGCTCGCCAAGCCTGGCTTATGAAATCCAAACTGCCTTTTCTGGCCGCCTACCTCGTGGGCATGGCCCTTGTCTGCGGCATCCTGGCGTGGGGCAAGCCGCTGCCCATGGTCGGTCTGTTCGTCGTGTCCGGTCTGGCCATCGGCTCCTTGTACGCCCTGGGTGGCGTGGGGCTGGTGGTGCTGTACCGCACCACGGGCGTGCTCAACTTTGCCAGCGGCGCCATGGGGGCCATGGGCGTCATGACGGCCTGGCAACTGGAGCAATGGGGTTGGTCTGAGCCCCTGTCCTGGGCCATCGCGCTGTTGCTGGCCACGGCGCTGTCGCTGGGCTATGGCCGGGTGATCGCGCCCCGCCTGGCCTGGCGCGACCCGGTGGTCAAGGCCATTGCCACGCTCGGCTACGCCTTGATCATCCTGGGCATCACGTCGTTTCTGTGGGTGGACCAGGTCCGCTCGTTCACCCTGCCCACCGACCAGATGGCCTTTCGCGTCTGGGGCCTGCGGGTCACGGTCACGCGCTTCATGGCGCTGCTGGCGACGCTGGCCGTGGTGGTGGGCATCTGGGTCTACCTGGAGCGCACCCGCACCGGCCTGCAGATGCGCGCGCTGGCCAACGAACGCGAGCTGTCGGCGCTGATCGGTGTGCGCATCCTCAAGGTGGAAACCATCGCCTGGGGCATGGCGGGGCTCATCGCCGGGTTCACCGGTCTGATGTTTGGTGACCTCATCCGGCTGGAGCCCAGCATCATCACCTTCATGGTCATCCCGTCCATCGCGGCGGCCATCTGCGGGCGGCTCGACAGCCTGGGCATGGTGCTGGTCGGTGGCCTGTCCATCGGCGTGCTGGAGTCGTTGTTGACACTGTCGCCCGCCCTCAAGTCCGTGCGCACCGTGGCCCCGTTCATGGTGGCCATTGTCATGCTGCTCCTGCTGCAGCGGGGCCGGCGCATCCCTTTCGAGAGAGACGAATGATGAATCGCCCCCACGTTCCCCCACTGCGTGTGGGTCACTGCCCCCCGAGGGGGCGCCTTTCGCCTTGGGGCGGCCCGGCGGCGAAACGCCTGCTGCCCCTGTCGTGCGGGTTGGTGGCGCTGGTGGTCATCCCCATGTTCCTCGGCGGGCAGTGGGTACAGATCCTCACCTCCACCGCCTGCTTCGCCCTGGCTGCGGCAGGCGTCGGGTTCATGTATTCGCGCCTGGGCATGGTGTCGCTCGCCCAGGTGGGGCTGATGGGCGTGGGCGGCTGGGTGATGCTGCGCATGAACCATGGCTTCGACCTGCCGTTTGAGCTCAACCTGGCGGTGGCCGCGACCGTGACCATGGTGTTTGGCTGGGTCATGGCCTTGCCCGCCTTGCGCATGCGCGGCCTGTACCTGGCGCTCATCACCCTGATGGCGGCGAGTGGCCTGGAGATCGTCTTTTCCACCTTCCGCTTTCCCAATGGCGGCGAGGGCTTCTGGGGCGTGATGCCTTCGCTGATCGCGCCGTTCCGGCGGCCCTGGCTGGCCACTGGCGACGAAGCCTACCTGCGCTACACCGTGGTCATGCTGCTGGTGGGCTTCCTGCTGATCGAGGCCCACCGGCGCATGGCGCCCGGGCGGGCCTGGGCCATGATCCGGCGCTCCGAGGCCGCTGCCATGGCTTCGGGTGTGAACGTGGTCTATTACAAAGCCTGGGCCTTCGGCATGTCCGGCCTGCTGGCAGGAATGGCGGGCGCGCTGTTGGCCGGTACCTTGGGGCTGCTGGACCCGGCCACGTTCAGGGCGTCGGAGTCCATCATGCTGTTTGCCCTGGCCGTGGTGGGCGGCGCCCGGCACTGGCTGGGCGCGGTGCTGGCGGCGGTGCTCTACCGCGTGTTGCCCGGGCTGTTCAACAACTGGGGCCTCGATGCCGATCTGGCCCTGGTGATCTTCGGTGCCGCGCTGCTGCACGCGCTGATGACGGCGCCCGATGGCTTGGCCGGGCAACTGCTGGGCCTGGTGCGCCGCAAAGAAGGGAGCGCCACGTGATCGAGCTCAAAGACATCACCGTGCGCTTCGGCGGCGTGACCGCGCTGGACGCCGTTTCCGTGGTGTTCGACGCCCCGGTCTCCGGCATCATCGGTCCCAACGGGGCGGGCAAGACCACCACCATGAACGTGATCTCGGGCTTCCTGCCGTCTTCCGGGCAGATCGCCTGCGACGGCGAGGTGATTTCGCACCAGGCGCCGCACAAGCGGACCCGCTGGGGTTTGCGCCGCTCGTTCCAGCGCGAACAGCTGGCCGACGACCTGAGCGTGATCGACAACCTGCGCGTGATCCTTGACGTATTGCCGGGCAGCCGGCGCGACAAGGTGGCCGACATGGACCGGGCTTTGGACGTCACGGGCCTGGCCCCCCAAGCCCACACCCTGGCCGCCCGCCTCAACACCTACGAACGCCGCCTGGCCGACGTGGCCCGCTGCCTGGTGGGCCGACCGCGCATCGTGATGTTTGACGAACCGGCCGGGGGGCTCACCCCCGAAGAAACCCGGCACCTGGGCGACCTGATCCTGCAGATCCATGGCCTGACCGGCGCCTCCACCTTGGTCATTGACCACGATGTGGACCTGATCACCCGGATCTGCGAGCAGACGCTGGTGCTGGACTTTGGCCGGCGCATCGCGATGGGCCCCACCGCAGCGGTGTTGGCCGATCCGCTGGTGCAGGCGGCCTATCTGGGCATGGAGGAGTTGGGCTGATGGCACTGATCATTGAAAACCTCACGGTGGCCAAACAGGGGCGGGAGCTGGTCCGCAACGTCTCGATGTCGGTCGAGCAAGGGCAGGTCACGGCGGTGCTGGGGGCCAATGGCGCGGGCAAGTCGGAGCTGGTGCTGGCCGTGGCCGGCATGCTGCCCATCGCCCAGGGGCGCATCAGCGTCGATGGCCGCGCCATCCAGGGCTGCCCGCCCGACGTGGTGCGCCTGGCGGGCGTGGCCGCGGTGCCCGAAGGCCACCGGGTGTTGTCGAAGCTGTCGGTGGACGACAACCTGCGTGTGGCCGGCTCCATGCTGGCGCGGGATCGGGTCGGTCCTGCCGTGGCCGAGGTGTATGCGCTGTTTCCCGAGCTGGCGGAACGCAAGCGCCAGCTGGCCGGCACCATGTCCGGCGGGCAACAGCAGATGCTGTCCATCGGGCATGCGCTGATGGCGCGCCCCAAGTACCTGCTGATCGACGAAATGTCGCTGGGCCTGGCGCCCCTGATCGTCAAGCGCCTGGTCAGGACCATCGAATCGCTGGTGGACCAGGGCGTGGGCGTCATCCTGGTGGAGCAGTTCACCGAGGTGGCCTTGTCGGTGGCGACCTCGGCCGTGGTGATGCGCACGGGGGACGTGCGCTACAGCGGGCCCGCCAGCGAGATCAGGGCCCAGCCCAAGATACTGGAAGCAGCGTACTTCTAGCGGAAGGGGGCGACGTCGTTTGCGTCGCTGTGTGCTGAGCGCGCCGGCTGGCGCCGCTCAGTCACCAACGCCACGCGCCGGGCGTTGGCGCCGCGCCCCAGCAGCGGCGGGCCGAAGCGCAGGCTCAGCGCTCTGGCTGTTGTGTTCGGTGTCGCACGGAAATCTCTGCTCATCAGGCAGACACTCTGCCCGTTGCTTCGAGGGCCGCAGCCCCGACCCGGATTCGATTGCCCAGCGCAACACGCTGAATCCGCGTCACTCCAATGGCCCTTGGTTTTACTTGCAGAGAGATTTTCATGAACAAGCTCACCACCCTCAAGGCCGCTCTCCTGGCCGCCAGCCTGCTGTCGCTTCCGGCGGCCTACGCTGCCAACCTGAGCAAGGCCGACTACCAGGCCGGCAAGACCCGCATCAGCGCGGACTACAAGGCAGACAAGGCGGCGTGTGACACGAAGACGTCCAACGCCAAAGACATCTGCATGGAAGAGGCCAAGGCCAAAGAGAAGGTCGCGCTCGCCGAGCTGGAGCACAGCTACACCGGCAAGGCCGCCGACCGCACCAAGATGCTGGAAGCCAAGGCCGAATCGACCTACGCCGTGGCCAAGGAGCGCTGCGACGACCTGGCCGGCAACGCCAAAGACGTGTGTGTGAAAGAGGCCAAGGCCGCTGAGGTCAAAGCCATGGCCGACGCCAAGATGGGCAAAGAAATCGCCGAGGCCAGGAAAGACGCGTCCACCGACAAGATGGCCGCCGACTACAAGGTGGCCGCTGAGAAGTGCGACGCCATGGCGGGCGACGCCAAGAGCGCTTGCATCGCTGCGGCCAAAACGAAGTTTGGCCAAAACTGAGTTGAGTTGAGTTGATGTGAGGAAGAACCGGCCGGCCGCACCAGCGCCGCGCCGGTCTCTTCGTTCGGCTTCAATGCCATCACGACCAGCTGGCGGTTCTTCGCGGTGTAGAGCACCTGGCGGAAGTGCTCGTTGCGAATGGCGATGGCTTCGATGATGGGCGCGGCTCAGGTCAGCCTGGGCAAGTCACTTGCCGCAAGCAGCGCAACACGAGCCTCGTCGAGTACCTCGACAAGCTCGTTTGCAACGAACTGCCGACACTCGATTTCGAGCAAGCCTTCGCTTTGAAGCACATGCGCCAGTCTGTAAGCCCGCTCCAACAAAGCAGCGGCAGCCAACAAGTCCTTTGGGTTCTTCATGACACGTCAAAGCGCCTGGATCAGGTTGGCCGCGCCCAAGGCGACAAAGATCACAAAAAGCGCCTTCTGGAAGGCGGGGCCCGCAAGGCGGCCTCGCAGCACCTCACCGAGCTTGAGCCCGCCAAAGGCGCCGATCAATGCCCCGCCCAATGCAATGGCAAGGTCGGCCGACCCCGACTCGAAAGGGGCCGACATTTGCACCCTCACCGCCAGAGACAGTGTGGCGACGGTGAATGACAGGCCCAGCGCTTGCACCATCTCATCCTTGCTCAGCCGCAGCGTCTGCAAATAGGGAACCCAGGGCAACACGAAGACGGCCGTGAGCGCCGTGACCAACCCGGTGGCCGTGCCTGCCAGCACGCTGAGCCATTGGCTGGAGCGCGACAGATCGGGCAGATGAGGGCGCCACAGACCCCAGAGGCCATAGGCCATGAGAATTCCGCCCAACCAGGCCTTGGCCCATGGCAATTGGACGGCTCCCCCCAGGCCTGGCGCGCTGACCGTCACGATGGCCATCGCCAACCAGCCAGGCCACATCCGGGATGCCAGCGAGCGCAGGTGAGGGCCACAGCATTGCGCCACGTTGGTCGCCAGCGAAGGGATGACCAGCAGCGCGGCCGCTTGCACCGGCTGCATCCACAGCCCCAGCAAGCTCATGGCCACCGTGGGCAGGCCCATGCCGGTGACGCCCTTCACGCCGCCCGCGAGAACGAAGACAACGACCACCATCGAGAGCTGCAATGTGTCCATGCCCCATGGTGTCTGCGCAGCGCAGGTGCTGTCCATCGGATTGCTGCGAACGTGTCCTTCGCAGATTCCGTAGGATGAAGCCCATGAGCACCACCCCCAAGCGCCGCACCTCCGACTACCGCATCGATCCGTTCGATCTGCACCTCTTCGCCGCCGTGATGGCGCATGGAACCATCACTGCCGCGGCTTCAGCGGTGAACCTCTCGCTCGCCGCGGCCAGTGCACGCCTCAAGCATCTTGAAGACGCGACCGGTTCGCGCCTGCTGGAGCGCTCCAAGTCGGGCGCGGTGCCCACCGACGCGGGGCGCGCGCTGATGCGCCACGCCAACCGTGTGCTTGCTGAACTCGAATCGCTGCATGTCGAGATGGCGAGCTTTGGCCATGGATTGCGCGGTACGGTTCGACTGCTTTGCAACACGGCCGCCATGTCCGAGACCCTTCCGCGCACGATCGGACAATTCTTGGTGAAGACCCCTGACCTTGATGTGGACGTGCAAGAGCTGCCGAGCGAGGCGGTCATTGACGCATTGCGCCGTGGCACCGCTGACCTGGGCATCGTCGCGGACTACGTCGACACCTCCGGGCTGCTGGTGCAGCCTTGGGTTGATGACCGATTGGTGGCGCTGTTGCCTGCGCGCTGGCCCCTGGGCCGCCGCCGCTCAATGGCCTATGGCGAGTTGCTGGAGCACCCCTTTGTTGGCTTGGCTCGGGACAGCGGACTCAGCCGCTTTCTGGCGGCCCAGGCCAGCCGCAGCGGCCGCGTCCCGCGCCATCGGGTGCGCCTGGGCGGCTTTGACGCTGTCGCAGAGCTTGTGGTTGCGGGCGTGGGGGCGGCGGTCATGCCCGAGAGCGCTGCCGTGCGCTTTGGCAAGGCAGGCGCCCGCATCGTCGCACTTTCAGATGCCTGGTCTCGCAGAAAGCTGCTCGTTTGCATGACAACAGCGGGCAGCGAGCTGCCAAGCGTTTGCGCGCTCGCCGATGCGCTGCTGGGCGCGCGATCGAAGGTGTTCAGTCAATGAACTGGGGACGCTTTGTCAGAGACGGGAGAACGCCAGCGTCCGGAGGCGTTTGCAGTCAGCGACCAGACTTGAGCCGATGAACGGATCGCTGCAGAGCAGCCCTCCTGCATGGCTGCTTGAGGCTGGCAGCAGCCAGCCAGGTCTCGCAGACCAATGACAGCGGCCGCCGGAACCTGCCATTGGTCATCCTGCGGGGCGACCTACCGCTGCACCCCATACAGCCAGCATTCGAGACTTCGCGTGCGACCAGGCCCAAACGACTGCTTGATGCCGGGCAGCAAGAGTACTCCCGCAGCCAGCGACCGGCTCCAAACGCTGCATTCCGGCCATCCACGCTGCCGATACCCTCAGCCGCGCTGAGTAGACCCCCATCCTCCCACCCATTTCCCGCTTTGTCGCAACCCCGACGGCCCCCGACAAAACCACCCCCGTTGTCCCATTCCCGACAACCGACAGAACCACCAAGCCATTGATCTGAAACGTTTTTTTTCGATGGCACGAAATTCGCTGAAGACCTGCCCAAGCGGCCGTTGTTGGTTGCACGAAAGGGGTCTTCATGTCGACAGCATTGAGCAGTGGTGGCAGTGCAGCGGCGGGCGCCATGCCCGCCAGGACGTATGTGTCCATCGGACAGATCAAACCCTTGGGCGCCGCGCCCGAGCTGCCTTCCACCGGTGGTGGCTGTGGCACCTCCGGCGGTGAGGGCAAGGCCAGTTGCGGCACGTCCGATGGCCCGGACGACATGCCCCAGGAAGTCTGGGACAAGGTCAAGAACCACCCCTGCTATTCCGAAGAAGCCCACCACCACTACGCGCGCATGCACGTGGCCGTGGCGCCGGCCTGCAACATCCAGTGCAACTACTGCAACCGCAAATACGACTGCAGCAACGAGTCGCGCCCCGGTGTGGTGTCGCAAAAGCTCACGCCCGAACAGGCGGTGAAGAAGGTGGTGGCCGTGGCCAGCGAGATCCCGCAGATGACGGTGCTCGGTGTCGCCGGCCCGGGCGATGCGCTGGCCAACCCGGCCAAGACCTTCGACACCTTCCGCATGCTGCAGGAGCAGGCGCCCGACATCAAGCTCTGCCTGTCCACCAACGGCCTGGCGCTGCCGGACCAGGTGGACGAGATCTGCAAATACAACGTCGACCACGTGACCATCACCATCAACATGGTGGACCCGGCCGTGGGCGAAAAGATCTACCCCTGGATCTTCTGGAACCACAAGCGCGTGACCGGCTACGAGGCCGCCAAGATCCTGCACGAGCGCCAGATGCTCGGCCTGGAGATGCTCACCGCGCGCGGCGTGCTCACCAAGATCAACTCGGTGCTGATCCCCGGCATCAACGACGAGCACCTGATCGAGGTGAACCGCGAGGTGAAGAAGCGCGGCGCCTTCCTGCACAACATCATGCCGCTGATCTCCGAAGCCGAACACGGCACGGTGTTCGGCCTCACCGGCCAGCGCGGCCCGACCGCTTCGGAGTTGAAGGCTGTGCAGGACGCCTGCATGGGCGGCGCCAACCTCATGCGCCACTGCCGCCAGTGCCGTGCCGACGCGGTGGGCCTGCTTGGCGAAGACCGCTCGGAAGAGTTCACGCTCGACAAGCTGGAGCAGATGGAAGTGGTCTACGACCTGGACAAGCGCAAGAGCTACCAGGACAAGGTCGAGGTCGAGCGCCAGGCGCAACAGGCCGCCAAACACGAAGCCCTGGCCGCAGCCAGCGCCATCGATGTGGATCAAGACCTGAAGGTGCTGGTCGCGGTCGCCACCAAAGGCGGCGGCCGGGTCAACGAGCACTTCGGCCACGTCACCGAATTCCAGGTGTTTGAAGTCTCGGCCGCGCAGGCCCTGTTCGTCGGACACCGCCGCGTCGACCTGTATTGCCAGGGCGGCCACGGCGACGACGAGCAGCTGCCTTCGGTGGTCAACGCCATCAACGACTGCCACGCCGTGCTGGTCGCCAAGATCGGCGCCTGCCCGCGCGACGAGCTGCTGGCCGCCGGTGTCGAGCCGGTCGACCAGTACGTCGGCGAGTTCATCGAAAAGGCCGCGCTCGAGTGGTTCAACGGCTACCGCGGCCGCATTGCCAGCGGCGCCATCACGCACCAGCCGCGCGGTGACGCGCAGATCCGCCAGGGTGCCTTCACCGGCGGCCTCGCCGAAGCCGCCTGACCCTCATTTCCCCACGACGTTCCATAGAAGGAGAGCCACCATGCCCATGAAGATCATCGCTTCCACCTGCACCGCCTGCTCGGCCTGCGAACCCGAATGCCCGAACGTCGCGATCCGCGAAAAAGGCGGCACCTACGTCATCGACCCCAAGAAGTGCACCGACTGCGAAGGCCACTACGACGAGCCGCAGTGCGTCGCCGTGTGCCCGGTTGACGGCTGCATCGTAAAAATCTGAAGCACCCCCGCGCCGCGCCCAAGGGCGCGTCACCCCCTCAAGGGGGCAACACCAGCGGCCCGGCAAAGCCGGTTCCGCGGTGTTCTGAAGGGGGCTTTGCTGCGCTCGCCCTAGGGCGTGCGGTCTGTGCTTGAGACCTCCCGAGTTATTTGCATTCATCCCGTACATCGAGACCACCACCATGCTGCCCAACATCGTCCTCAAGCCCGCCGCCGTCAAGTTCATCTCGCGTATCGTGCGCTTCTCTGGCTTGCCGGCCGGTGCGGGTTTTCGTCTGGCGGTGTCGCCCGGCGGTTGCTCGGGCTACAGCTCGGAATTCAGCGCCGAGGCCACGCCCGGCCCGGGTGAGCAGGTGCTGGAGATCGAAGGCCTGCGCCTGTTCCTCGGCGCCGAGAGCCGCCTGATGCTCGAAGGCGTGATTGTCGATTTCGCCGACACGCCGACCCAGTCGGGCCTTACGTTCACCAACCCCAACCAGGCCGCTTGCGGCTGCAGCAGCGCATCGAGTGAGAGCCCGGCGCCGATGGTGGGGGTGACCAAGATCGAGATCGGCGCCATCGGGCGCGGCCGCCCGGCCACGCTGGCCTCCTGAGCGCAGGCCATGAACGCCGCCGTCGTCAACCTGGGGCTGGACGACGCGCTCGACGCGTTCGGCGCCGGTGCGATCGGCGGCGCGGTCAGCCCTGAGGTCGATGCACTGATCAAGGAAGCGGGCCTCAAGCGCGACCAGCCTGAGGAGGCCCTGGCACTGCTGGAAAAGGCGAGGGCGCTGGCGCCCAGCCACCCCGGGCCGCTGATCGCGCTCTACCGGTTTCATTTCTATGGCCATGCGCTGGACAAGGCCCGCGCGGTCGGTGAAGACGCGCTGGCGATTGCGCGCAGCGCGCTCGGCCCCAGCTTCGGCGACGCGCCGCCCGACGACGATGCCCTGCGCCACGACCCGGCTGTGCGCTTCTACCTGTTCACGCTCAAGGGCCTGGCCTACCTGAGCCTGCGCCTGGGCGACTTCGACGAAGCGCGTCTGATGCTGGCCGCGCTGCGCCAGCTCGACCCGAAAGACCACCTCGGTGGAGCCTTGCTCTTGCATGTGCTCGCACGCCGAGAAGCCGCCAACACCCCCGACGCGGTGGACCCGCTGAGCGCCTACCCGGTGCGCGGCTGGAGCGGAAACGGGGCCAAGTTATGAGCGCCCAAGACACCTCGCTCGCCGAGTTCAGGGGCACCCGCGCGCCCGCTGGCGACATCGAGGCCTCGCACTGGCAGGGCGGCCCGGTGGACTGCAGCGCCTGCGAATACCAGGCCCTGCGCGATCTGCCAGCCGAACAAGGCTGCGAACCGGGCCACGCCTGCATGCAGGACGTGTACGCGCGCCGCATCGACCGTTTTTTCCGCTGGCACCCGGAACAGGGCGACCGCCAGCTCGGCCATGCGTACTTCGAGGTGCGCGCCATCGCCGCGCGCCACGCCAACGTGTTCCGCCTGGCCTCGCTGATGGACGACCCGGACGAAACCGTGCGCCTGCAGATCGCGCTGCGCCTGCCGCAGCAGCTGCTCGGCCGCATGGCGCACGACCCGCACCGCGAGGTCCGCATCCGCGTCGCCCAGCGCCTGGAAACCGCCGAACTCGCCGCCATGCGCAACGACACCGACTACGGCGTGCGCGAGTGGGTGGCGCGGCGCCTGCCGCTGGCGCTGTTGCCCACCATGGCGCGCGACCCCGACCGCGCCGTGCGCCTGATCGTGGCGCAGCGCCTGGAGATGCCGGCGCTGCTGATCCTGCTCAGCGACAAGTCGCCCGAGGTGCGCCGCACCGTCGCCGAGCGACTGCCCGCGCCGCTGCTGCCGCGCCTGATGGCCGACACCGACTGGCGGGTGCGCTGGGAAGTGGCGCAGCGCGCCGACCCGGACCTGCTCGGCCCGCTGCGCGAGGACGACGACCCATTGGTGCGCCAGAGCGTGCTCGAACGCCAGGACCCGCGCCAGGCCCTTTCACTCGTACCGGGAGCGCCCCATGGCTGACATCAACCGCGACGACGCCGAGATCGAACTCGCCTTTCCACCGCGCTTCCAGTACGGCGAACGCGTGATCGCGCGCTCCGTGGTGCGCAACGACGGCACCTACAACGGCAAGGACATCGGCGAGGTGCTGGTGAACAAGGGCGAGATCGGCTACGTCATCAACATCAACACCTTCCTGCAGCAGTTCTACATCTACGCGGTCGACTTCGTCGACTCCGGCCACCGCGTCGGCATGCGCGCCAAAGAACTCTGCACCCTGGACAACCTGCCCGACGAGGTGCTGGCGCAACTCGGCGACAAAGCCTCCAGCATCACGACGCTCGGTCAACCCCAACCTGAAAAGGAAGCCCCATGAACGGCATTGAACCCCGCGAACCCGTCTACGCCTGGGGCCAGCGCGTGATCGCGCTGGACGACCTGGTCAACGACGGCAGCCACCCCGAACGCGGACCCGACGCCTTGCTGGCCGCGCGCGGCACGGTGGGCGAGATCGTCAACATCGGCCACGCTCAGGAACTCAACGAGCCGGTCTACCTGGTGCAGTTCCCCGGCTGCGTGGTCGGCTGCATGGAAATCGAACTCGTGCCCGCACCCGCCGGCCTCTTGCCTGAGACCGAAGACGAGGTTGCATGAACGCTGTCCCCGAAGCGCGCAACCTGCCGCGTGACCTGACGCTGCACCGCCTGGAGCGGGCACTGAAGGAACGCGTGCGCTACCGCTTCGTGCAACCCACCGTGTGGATCGACGAGCAGGGCTACCGGGTCGAGAGCCCGTGCTGCTCGCGCAACGTGGACCCGAGCGGCGGCACCATCGCCATCGCCTTGCTGAAGCCGCCCATGGGCGAGCACCCCTGCTGGACGCTGTGCGCCCGCGACCACACACAGCAGGCCTGGGTGGTGAAGGAGCGGGCCGACCAGATCGAACCCTTACTGGACTTGCTGTGTTTGGACAGCGAGAGGCAGTTCTGGCCATGAAGAACCTGACACCCCCCGCAGCGCTTCGCGCTACCCCCCAGGGGGCGGCACTGGCCGTCCGGCAAAGTCGGCCCGGCGGTGCCCTGGGTTGGAGGAGAAGCTCGCCATGATCTACCTGGACCACAACGCGACCACCCCACCCGCGCCGGAGGTGCTGGATGCCATGGGGCCGGTGTTTGTCACCGCCTGGGCCAACGCTTCGTCGCAGCACGGTCCGGGGCAGGACGCCAAGCGCGTGCTCGGCGCGGCGCGGGCCACGGCGGCCAAGGCGCTGGGCTGCAAGACCAGCGAACTCATCTTCACCAGCGGCGCCACCGAGGCCAACCACATGGCCTTGACCGGCCTGCTGGCGACGGCCCGGGCGCAGGGCCGCCAGCGCCTGCTGATCGGCGCGGTCGAACACTCGGCCCTTCTGCGCCTGGCGCGCTCGCTGGCCGAGCAGGGCGTGCCCGTGGACGTCATGCCAGTGTCGCCCGACGGCCGCATCGACCTCACCGCCGCTGCGGCCCTGATGGGCCCGGATCTGGCCCTGGTCTCGCTGATGGCGGCCAACAACGAAACCGGTGCGTTGATGCCGGTGACGGAAGTCGCCGCGATGGCCCACGCGGCCGGCGCCGCCATGCACGTGGACGCGACGCAGTGGATCGGCAAGCTGCCGTTTGCTTTTTCCGAATACCCGGCCGACGCGGTTTCGCTCTCGGCCCACAAATTCCACGGTCCCAAGGGTGCGGGCGCCTTGTTGCTGCGCCAGGGCCGGGCCCTCGTGCCGCCAGTGCCGGGCAGCCAGGAGCGCGGCCGCCGCGGCGGCACTGAGAACCTGCCGGCCATCGTTGGTTTGGCCGCGGCGCTGGAGCGTCTGGGCGATCTGGCGGTGCAGTCAGAACGGGCCGAACAGGTGGCCAGCCTGCGCGACGCGCTCGAGCGCGGCCTGGCCGAACTGCCCGGCCTGCACGTGTGGTGCCAGGGCGTGCCGCGCCTGCCGGGCACCAGCTACCTGCGCTTTGGCATGGTCGACGCTGACGTGGTGCTGCAGCGCCTCTCGCGCCTGAACGTGGCGGCGTCCAGCGGCGCGGCCTGCTCGTCGGGCGGCAGCGAACCCTCGCACGTGTTGACCGCCATGGGCGTTCCGCGCGACGAGGCGCTGTGCGCCATCCGCTTTTCACTCGGCGATGAAACCCAAAGCGAAGACATCGCCCTGTTGCTCAACAGCCTGCCCGCCTTGCTGGAACCCTTGCTCAGCGTTGCCGCCGAGTCCTGAATTTTTGTGTTTGCCCACTGGAGCCGATGATGAAAGTGATGATCCGCCGCGATGCCAAAGGTGTGCTGAGCGCCTATGTGCCGAAGAAAGACCTGGAGGAGCCCATCGTCGACATGGTGAATCCCGGCATGTGGGGTGGTCTGGTCACGCTGGCCAACGGTTGGCAACTGGACCTGCCGGTCATGCCCGAAGGCACGAGCCTGCCCATCACCGTCGAAGCGCGCCGCCTGGCGTCTTCGGTTTCCGAGGACTGAACACCATGTCCATCAGCACCGAACACCTGCGCGCCGCCGGCGAACTCGTGGGCGCTGCCGCCACCCTGCGCGACGCGGCCTCGATCTGGCGTTCCCAGCACCCCGAGATGAAGGTGGTGCTGGTCGATGCGATGGACATGCGCGACGAAAAACCCGCGCTGCTGCTGGGCGCACGCAAGGTCTACCTCGCCACCTCCAACGGCCACTGCTGGAGCGTGACCGATGCGCCCGAAGAAGCCGATGCGCTCATCCTCACTCAGGAATAAAAAATGGAAATCGATGCCATCTCCCTCTACGAGCCCGAGTGCGGCGAGCGCGAGATCCAGCTCGTCACCGCGGTGCTGGAATCGGCCCGCTGGGGCGATGGCCCCATGCTGGAATCGTTCGAGCGCGCTTTCGCGGGCTGGGCCGGGCGGCGCCATGCGGTCGCGGTGGGCAGCGGCACCCTGGGCACCTGGATCGCCCTGCGCGCCTACGGCATCGGGCCGGGTGACGAGGTGGTCTGCAGCAGCCACTCGTGGCACCAGGTGGCGCAGGCCATCACGCTCGCGGGCGCCACGCCGGTGTTCGCCGACATCAACTACTGGACCGGCTGCCTGAGCCCCGAGGAGGCCGCGCTCAAGATCACGCCGCAGACCCGCGCCATCCTGGCCGGCAACACCAACGGCCACCCGGCCGACTGGGACCCACTGCGTGCGCTCACGAAAGCGCACGGCATCCACCTGATCGAAGACAGCACCGAAGCCCTGGGCTCGCGCTACAAGGGCCAGACCGTGGGCAGCTTCGGCGACGTGTCGGTGTTCGACTTTTCGCAGCCCTCGGCCCTGTGCACCGGCGAGGGCGGCATGCTGGTCACCGACGACGACGTGCTGGTGCACGAACTGCGCTATCTGCGCCAGCGCCGCGTGAGCGACCGGCATTCGGTCTCGGTCGGTTCGCGTGTGCCACTGCAGGCCGGCATGAGCGAGATGACCGCCGCGCTCGGCCTGGCCCAGCTCGCCAGCCTGGACGACCGGCTGATGGAGCGCAAGCAGGTCGAGCTCTGGTACCACGAGCAGATGCAGAGCTTCGAGGGCGTGAAGCCGCCTTACCTGGCCGAGAACGTCGACGAGGTGCACTGGATGCTGTACGTGGTGCACCTGGGCAAACGCTTCACCGCCAGCGCCCGCGCGCAGATGGTGGACGACATGGCCTCCAGCGGCATCGAGACCGCCGCCTACAGCCACCCGCTGCACCAGCAGTTCCATTACATGAACGCGGCCGAGTCCATCGGCCAGCAGCGCGGCCTGCTGCGCGACACCGACCGCATCGGCGACCGCGCCCTGGCCCTGCCGCTGCACACCCAGATGGACGCGGTGCAGGTGCAGTACATCGTCACGACGCTCAAGGACACCGCCACCAATGTCGGCGCCGGCGCTGCCATTTACCTCTAAGGAAACACCATGACCGACCTGATCCAAGACATCGCCAGCCGCCTCGACGCCGGCAGCGTCATCCCTTACCTGGGCCCGGACATGTTGTCGCTGTGTGAACCCGGCAAGGTGCCGGCCACGCCGCTGGACCTGGCGACCTTCATGACGGCCAAGGTCAGCGTGCCGCACAAGGTGCGCAGCCGCCTCACGCAGGCAGCACAGTTCATCGAGAACTTCAAGCACCGCAAGTCCGTCGTGCACCTGATGAACGAGGCCTTTGCCAGCTCGCCCGAGCCTTCGGCGCTGCAGCTGGCCCTGGCGGGCAGCAACGCCGGCCTCTGGGTCGACACCTGGTACGACGACACCATGCTGAACGCGCTGACCCGCGTGCGCGGCGACAGCGGCTGGAACCAGGTGCAAGGCCTGTCGCAGTCCGAACATTTCGGCCACTGGACCGGCGCCTACGACGCCCAGGGCCAGGCGCTCGAAGCCCTGCCCGTGGCGCCAACGCACTACAAGCCCTGGGGCGGTCACAGCCCGGCCGGCAACTACCTCGTGTCCGACAGCGACTACGTCGAGGTGCTGACCGAGATCGACATCCAGACCCCCATCCCCGCGGCCGTGCAGGCCTGGCGCAGCGGCCGCCATTTCCTGTTCCTCGGCTGCCGCTTCGACGACCAGCTCACGCGCTGTTTTGCCCGCCAGATCATGAAGCGCTCCAGCGACCAACACTGGGCCGTGCTGCCCAACGAGCCGACCCGCATGGAAGCGCGTTTTCTGGAAGAGCAGGGCATCACCCGCATCAACATGCCGCTGGCCGATTTTTCGGCGGCCTTCATTGATGCACTCCAACCCGCGCTCGCCTGACCTTTTTGCTTCCCTTTTCCCAACCAGCCATGAGGCCACAACCATGACCACGATCACCGTCCTTCCTTCCGGCAAGTCCTACGAAGTCGCCGCCGGCACCACCCTGCTCAAAGCCTTGCTCGGCGTGGGCGAGCCGGTCATGAGCAAATGCGGCGGCAACGCCAAGTGCGAGGCTTGCCACGTCTTCGTCACCAGCGGCCGCAAGAGCCTGTCGCGCATCCAGCCGCTCGAAAACGAAAAACTCGACGGCATGGTCGGCATCGGATCGGCCTCGCGCCTGGCTTGCCAGGCCGTGCTCGGCGAAGACCCGATCACCGTCGAACTCCTGATGACAAGCTGAGCCCCGGGGCGCATCCGCCATGGCCGCCTTGCTCCATCTGCCGACCCACCAAGTGGCCGACGTCGTGGTGGTTGGCGCGGGCCTGTGTGGCCTGGCGCTCACCCGCAGCCTGGTCGCACGCGGCCTGAGCGTGACCCTGCTCGAAGCGCGGGATCGCATCGGCGGCCGGGTGCTGACCTGCGCCGATGCGCAGACCGGCCAGGCGCTTGACCTGGGCGCCACCTGGACCTGGCCCGAGACCGAGCCGCGCATCAGCGCGCTGCTCGGCGAGCTGGGCCTGGCCACGCTGGCACAACACGACCCGGGCGACGCGCTCTGGCTCACCGACCCGAACCGCCAGCCCGAACGGCGGCAGGAAGAGGGCGGCGTGCACGCGGGTGCCAGGCGCATCCAGGGCGGCGCGGCCCGGCTCGTGGACGCGCTGGCCGCCGGTCTGCCTGAAGGCTGTCTGCGGCTGGGCCAACCGGTGCGCGTGCTGCGCGACCGTGGCTCGTACATCGAGCTTATGCTGGAAGCTGGCGCGCCGCTGCGCGCGCGCCAGGTGGTGCTCGCCCTGCCGCCGCGCCTGGTGCATGACCGCGTTCTGTTCGATCCACCCCTGCCGGCGACGGTCTGGGATGCGATGGAAAGCACCGCCACCTGGATGGCCACCCACGCCAAAGCCTTGATCGCTTTTGACCACGCTTTCTGGCGCGAAGCCGGGCACTCGGGCAACGCCTTCGTGCGCCACGCGCAGGCCGTGCTCGGCGAGGTGTTCGACGCCTGCGACGAAACCAACGGCGCGGCGCTGGGCGGCTTCGTGGCGCTGAACCCGGCGCAGCGCGAACACTTCCAGCGCGGCCTGCCACTGCTCATCGACAGCCAGCTCGCCCAGCTCTACGGCCAGGCCGCGCAGAGCGGCCGGCTGCAACTGCAGGACTGGGCCCTGGAGCCCTGGACCTGCAGCGACACCGACCGCGCCACCCCGCCCGAACCGCCGTTGGCCAGCCCGCTGCTGCGCCAACCGCTGTGGAGCGGCCGGGTGCTTCTGGGTGGCAGCGAAACGGCGGCCCATGGCGCCGGGCACATGGAAGGCGCGCTCGAAGCGGCCGACCGCATCGCCCACGCGCTGCTGCGCCAGAAAGCGCCCACCGCCACCACCCAAGAGACTGTGGCGCTGGACCGCGAATCGGCGCTGCAAGCCTTTGCCGAGGGCGTGGCCGCCCGCGCCGCCGCCGCACCCGACCAGTACCGCCGCCACCTCACGCGCCTGCTCTCCAGCCAGCAACACGATCTGCTCACGCAGCGCGCCTTGCTCGCGACGGTGGACCGCGTCTACAGCGAAAGCCTGGCGCAGATCGACGCGCTGTTGCCGGCGCTCGACGCCGCCGAGGCTGCGGTCGCGCAAGGGCAGCACGCGCTCACGCCCCAGCTGCTGGCACCGTTCGCGGGCTGGAACAAGGGCTTGCTGCAGGCCGCGCTGGCCTTCAACGCCAGCTCGTGCGCCTTGTCGAACTTTGCGCAGGACCAGGTGCCCGACGCCGAGACACAACGCGCCATCACGCTCGACCTGGCCGCCGCCTGGCGCGAGTTCGCCATCGAGCTCAACGCCCGGTTGCTGCAGGCCCAACCGGTGACCGCTTGAAAGACCCATGAACCAACACCCCATGCTGCTCAGCGCCTTGTTGGGCCTGATCCAGAACGCCTGCGAATCGGTGCTGATCCTGGTCGAACAGCTGCCGCGAGAAGAGTTGATGCGTTCGCGCCTCACGCGCGCCGAGGTGCAGCGCCAGCTCGCCACCCTGGCCGCCAGCGTGGCGCAGATCGAGCCGGAGCAACGCGCCACCATGCACGAGCTCGACTGGTCGGGCTGGGCACTGATGCGGGTGCAACTCGCTGGCCCGCCCGGCGAGACCCTGGACGAAGCCCTGTGGTTCGCCAGTCAGTCGCTGGTGCCCGCGACGCTGCTGTGGTTAAGGGTGTACCGGCAGAGTCAACCCGATCTGTTTCGCATGAGTCTGGCTTGAGGGCGCTGGCGCTTTTCAGCTCTCTCCGGGTGAGCAGTCGGTCTCTCTCGTGGCACCTCGGGTGCCAAGGCGTGTGCGCTCAGGCCGCAGCGCTTGAGTGAAGCGGCCGGCGCTGCGCACCGACTGCCCTGCGATGCTCGCGGCCGTGGCCCGTCGCCAAACTCGCTGCGTTCGCTGGCGCTCTCTCCGCTCAGACATGGCGACGATTCAGATGACGAAGCGCGCTGCGCGCGCGGCCACAACCCCTGCGCTTCTCGGCGCCTCACATGGCGCGCTGCGGCCTGAGCGCACACGCCTCGGCAGGACCGGCGTGGGTTCTCTATCAGTTGAGAGTCAAGTCATTTCATGCTGCGGCAGGCGCTGTCCGGTGGGGGCGACTTTCCGGGGTGGCTGTGTCCGCCCGTCTGGGGCCGGGCGCGCCAGTGCGCGCTTCGCTGACTGACTTGCGGCCACTGTCTGAGCAGAGAGAGCGCAGCGAACGGCGCGAGTTTGGCCGCACCGGCCCCAGATGGGTGGGCGCAGCGAAGTCGGCGCAGCCGACCACCCGGATGAGCCCCCGCCGGGCAGCGCCTGCCGCAGCACGCGAGGTGCCACGAGCGAGATCTGCGCCCACCCAAAAAGAGCACAGAAAAAGAGACCAGCGTTCCCTTCCGCAAGCTGGCCCACGTATTGCAAACCAGGTCAACAAGCCACGTAAGCGTGGACGTTGTGTAGCAAAGCACACAACGCTGTCCTTGGACCCGTCCGTTGTGTCGTGACCAATACAGAGCCGGTCCCCTTGTTCACAGGAACTCCTCATGTCCCCGTCCGAGTTGAACGCCACCAGCCAGCCCCTGATGGGCAAGCTGCTGATCGACACCGCCATGGGCAGCTTCCTCGGCGACAAGCGCATCCGCCTGCTCGAAGCCATCGCCCAGCACGGCACCGTCAATGCCGAGGTCACGCTGGACCTGCCGGGCGGCCACCACGTGCTGACCGCCGTGGTCACCGACCAGAGCGTCGAGCGCCTCGGTCTCGCCGTGGGCCAGCCGGTGACCGCGATCTTCAAGGCCTCCAGCGTCTTCCTCGTTTCCACCGACTGAACAACACCAAGGACCTTTCATGAAAGTCGCCATCGCCACCCACAAGGACTGGAGCCAGGTCAGCGGCCACGCCGGCCAGGCCCGCGAGTGGCTGCTGTTCAAAGAGCAGCTGCCGCACCACTTCGAGGATCACGGCCCGCACCCGCTGCACGGTGTGGACCTGCTGATCTCGGGCAGCGCGGGCGACGGCTTTCTGCGCCACATGGCGGGCTGGGGCGCGCAGGTGCTGCTGACCGGCGAGACCGATCCGCGCGCTGCGCTGCAGAAGGTGCTGGCCGGCGAGGCGCTGCCCGACACGCGCTTCGACGTCACCACCGCGCTGTGCAAGGTGCGCGACCTGTTTTCCCGGCATTGAATTTTTCATCCTCTGGAGCGCTTCCATGATCCTCAAGCCCCTTGTCTCTTCGCTGCTCGCCGGCCTGTTGCTCGTTGTCTCAACGGCCCGCGCCGACGAGATCTCGGTCGCCGTGGCCGCCAACTTCACCGCGCCCTTCAACAAGATCGCCGCCGAGTTCGAAAAGGAAACCGGCCACAAGGTGGTGTCGTCGTTCGGCTCCACCGGCAAGTTCTACGCACAGATCAAGAACGGCGCGCCGTTTGAAATATTGCTCGCGGCCGACGACGAAACACCGGCGAAGCTGATCAAGGAAGGCGCCGGGGTGGCCGGCAGCCAGGTCGGCTACGCCATCGGCAAGCTGGTGCTCTGGTCGGCCCAACCCGCGGTGGTGGACGCCCAGGGCGAGGTGCTGAAGCGCGGCGGCTTCGACCACATCGCGCTCACCAACCCCAAGCTCGCGCCCTACGGCGCGGCCGCCGTGGAGACGATGAAGAAGCTGGGCGTGCACGACAAGTTGTCGCCCAAGTTCGTGACCGCCGAAACCACCGTCCAGGCTTACCAGTTCATCAGCAGCGGCAACAGCCTGCTGGGTTTCGTGGCGCTGTCGCAGGTGCTCAAGGACGGCCAGATCCAGGGCTCGGCCTGGGTGGTTCCGGCGAACCTCTACACCCCCATCCGGCAAGACGCGGTGCTGCTGAACCCGGGCAACGGCAAGGTCAGTGCGTCCGCGCTGCTCAAGTACCTGCAAGGCGCCAAGGCGCAGGCGGTGATCCGGAGCTTCGGCTACGAGATGCCGCTGTGAGGCGGGGCGGCTGACGCTCACCGGCTGGATCACATGCTGTCGAATCACGACCTCGCCGCCGTGTGGCTCACGGTCCAGCTCGCGGGCCTCACCACCGTGCTGCTGCTCGCGCTGGGCACGCCGGTGGCCTGGTGGCTGGCGCGCACGCCCTCGCGGCTGAAGGGCCTGGTGGGTTCGGTGGTCACGCTGCCGCTGGTGTTGCCGCCTGCTGTGCTCGGCTTCTACCTGCTGGTGCTCATGGGCCCCGAGGGGCCGGTGGGCCGGCTCACTCAATCGCTGGGCTTGGGCCTGCTGCCGTTCACCTTTGCCGGGCTGGTGGTGGCCTCGTGTCTGTATTCCATGCCCTTCGTGATCCAGCCCCTGCAGCAGGCCTTCGTCGCCATCGGCCGCGCGCCCATGGAGGCGGCGGCCACGTTGCGCGCCTCGCCACTGGACGCGTTTTTCACCGTGGCGCTGCCGCTCGCGCGGCCGGGGTTCATCACCGCCGCTGTGCTCGGCTTCGCTCACACGGTCGGCGAGTTCGGTGTGGTGCTGATGATCGGCGGCAACATCCCGGGCAAGACACAGGTGCTGTCGATGGCGATCTACAACCACGTGGAGGCGATGGAGTATCACAACGCGCACTGGTTGGCCGGCGGCATGCTGGCTTTTTCTCTCGCCGTGCTGCTGTTGCTCAACAGCCGTGGCTGGAACCGTTCGCCATGAGCCTTGATATCCGTTTCCGGCAGGACTTCCCCGGCTTCACGCTCCACGTGGACCTGCAACTGCCCGGCCGCGGGGTGACCGCGCTGTTCGGCCCCTCGGGCTGCGGCAAGTCCACGCTGCTGCGCTGCATCGCCGGACTCAACGCCGCGCCCGGCGGCCGTTGCGTGGTGAATGGCGAGGTCTGGCAGGACGGCCTACACAGCCTGCCCACGCACCGGCGCCCGCTGGGCTACGTGTTCCAGGAGCCGCAGCTGTTTGCGCACCTGAGCGTGAGCGCGAACCTGATGTACGGCCGCCAGCGCACCGCGGGCACAACCCAGCAAGTGGAATGGAGCAGGGTCATCGAACTGCTGGGCATCGGCCACCTGCTGGAGCGCCGCACCGCCGGGCTATCGGGCGGCGAACGCCAGCGCATCGCCATCGCGCGCGCCCTGCTCACCAGCCCACGCCTGCTGCTGATGGACGAGCCGCTGGCCGCGCTGGACCTGGCGCGCAAGAACGAGTTCATGCCCTACCTGGAGCGCCTGCACCGCGAGCTGGACGTGCCGGTGATCTACGTGAGCCACGCGCCCGACGAGGTGGCGCGGCTGGCCGACCACATCGTGGCCATGGAAGCGGGCAGGGCGCTGGCCTCGGGCCCGCTGGCCGAGGTGTTGTCGCGCGTCGATCTGCCGATCCGCCTGGGCGAAGACGCGGGCGTGGTGCTGGAGGGCGTGGTGGTCGAGCGAGATGCGGCCTGGAGCCTGGCCCGGGTGGCGTTCCCGGGCGGCTGCCTCTGGGTGCGCGACGGCGGGCAAGCGAAGGGTGCCACGGTGCGCATCCGCATCCTGGCGCGCGACGTGAGCCTGGCGCTCTCGCCCGCGACCGACACGAGCCTGCTCAACAGCCTGCCGGTGGTGGTCGACCAACTGGCCGACGACAGCCACCCCGCGCTGGCCCTGTGCCGTTTGCAGGTGGGGACATCGTCCTCGCTGCTCGCGCGGTTAACGCGGCGCTCGGCTGCCGCGTTGGGGCTGGCGCAGGGTCAGCAGGTGTGGGCGCAAATCAAGGCCGTCGCTTTGATCGGGTAGAACTGAGCGCCGCGAAGGTGGGGTTCGGCGTCACTTCGGTCGCTTGGAAGAGCGACTGCGATCACTGATGACTGTTTCAACTTCAGCGGCGCTCCGCAAAATGTCTGCAATGTTGTCTGTCACTTCTCCGTTGAAACGATTCTTGCCCCACTCAAGTAGCTCATTCACGGTAGCCACAGCGGCGTTGCGCCACACGCTGTTCCCGAGTGTCTCGTCGTACCCCTTCCTTCCGGATTTCGGTGGACTTCCGATTGGAAAGAAGTACTCGTGTACGTCAACGGAGTAGCGCAGGCTGACGCTGAATGAACCGAAGTACTCGCAAGCGCGGCCATGCACATCAGAAGGAAAAGCCAAATCAGCTGCTGTGGCGAGCTCCTTGATGTTGTGTTGGAAGCCCTTCACCTCGCTATAGGCCTCAGCTAGGGAAAGATGCTCTCTCGCCACGATGCACTGTGCTTTCAGCATGCACTCGCAAGCCATGAGCAGATCAACAAAGCTCTTCACGCGAGATGACTTGCGTGGCTGGTCTTCCCAGTGAGCTTGGAATCTGTGGCAGAGGTCCAGCGCGTCTAAGAAATAGTGTTGCGCCAGTGTGTTGTGACTCATCGAGAGAGAGGGACTACGGATTTTGGTGACGGTAACAGCAATCAGCAGCGAAGCACGCCTTAGGCGACTGGACTGGACTGTATCGCTATGTGAATCTTATCAATGCTCTGCTTAATTCTCTAAGCTGCAGCTCTAAAAGTTGTAGTTCTTTGAGTCTCTGATCGCCTGGCAAATATCCGTACTTGTATTTCTTTAAATGTGCACACTTTCCTCTTGCATCTACAAGGCCATCTACTAAGGTCTCGAATGCAGCATCATTTTTAGAGCTGCTTGTAGCTATTGAATAAAATACTTGTTTTAGAGTGTTGGAGCCTTTAAGCTGATTTTTGGCGGGCACTCTTGAATTGTTTTCGATAAACTCCGCTTCTAGAATCTTGAACCTTGTCAAGAACTTGTCAATTAAATCTGTTTTTTGCTCCGCTTCATTGAATAGCTTTAACAAAACCGGATTGTATCTTTGCAGTTCGAAATCATTCAGTATGCTAGGGTTAAATGTCTGTTTTTCAAGAACTGTTTGTAAAGAGATCTGCAAAATTTGATGAGTTAATTCCCCGATTTCTTCTTTTTCCTGCTCGGTCTCGGGAATTCTTTCGCAATACAGCAGTGCCCAGCTAATCTGAAAATCTCCGAACTCAAAAGCCATTGTTTGGCTAAATTCATACGCGATTTTATGAGCCATTGTCGTACCTTCTTTTATATCAAATGGTATCGATACTGCAACAGTTCCTGATGTCGATATGGTCTTTTCGAGTTTATTGTTTGGTCTTATCTCGATGAATCCCTGAATCTTCTTTGAGGAATCTGAGTTTCCTTTTTGTAAATCAATACTGTACCTCACCACTTTATCAAACTGTAGTAATTTGGTTGTGAAGCTATATTGCCATTCATATCTCATGTGTTTTATTGTGCATAAGGTTTAGGTGGTGCGACCCCAGCGAAGTACAGCGACGTATTGGGGTCGGGTATTGCCTTTTGCTCAACAGAATAAAATGGATCACGAAAAGGCAAGCCGTGACCTCCAATCTTATGCTCTTCCCAATGGGGTTCAAATCATCTGGCTCTTGCCGTTGATGGAAGCCCATGTACAACCTGTTAGGCTCTAAATGGGCGACAAGCTTCTACGAATGCTTTTCCGGCAACCGTTGGATTAACTCGACCATAGCTTTCGCCTCCGCCCCAAGTCATGCCAGGACGCAAACAACCTAGACGGACAAGATTGCTAAGCGAAATTACAACATCTTCGGTTGGAAGACGCAGTTCTTGTTCCTTCTCCATCTTGATACGGGCGTGTAGGGGTAAATCTGCGGTGATTATGCCGTGGTGTTGGCTATCTTCAAATGGCAAGGAATACAGCACATCAAGAATACGCGCGTCTAATGGATTTAGTTGTTCGAGAATCGCTACGTATGCGCGACGAACTTCGCTGCCGAAATTGGCATTGGCAGCATTAACGAGTAAGGCAGCCCATCGATCTTGAAGATCGTCATCTTCTTCCAAGCTGGCGCCCTGCATAATGGGAATGAGGAGTTTCAGCGGAACTGGTCGCGTTGGAACTGGTAGCCCCACAAGTTTAAGAAAATCTTGTGATCGCTGCATCATCCGGATTTGGCGCTCCCAGCGCATGTATCTTAGGCGATCCTCAAAGATGCCTATTCCTTGCTCCAGAGGACCAGATACAAATTTTGCAATAAACCCTCCTGCCTCACGTGCTGCATCTATAGCCTTCCCTGTTGACTTCGCTAGGGAAGGTCTGCACAACACCCGCTACGGCGCGAGGTGATGCATGCAATTTCAAATGATGGCGATTTCAGGCTCACGAGGGCGCTTTGTTGGCCGATTTCGCCCTGATTCGTGGCCGTTGGCCGCATTCGGACGCACTCATCCTCGGGTCTCCTTCAAAAGCGTTCGGCGCACCATCCAGATGTTGGACAACGCAAACAGGGTGTGCAGCTGCGCCGTGTTCTTGGCCAATCCCCGGTAGCGCACCTTCACATATCCGAACTGGCGCTTGATCACCCGGAACGGGTGTTCGACCTTGGCTCGGATGCGCGCCTTGGTTTTCTCCAGCGCTTCCATGATCGAGCCCATGGGCGTTTCCTTGTCCAGCGCCTTGCGATGGCTGGGCATCATGGCCACGTACCAGTGGACCTCGGGATGGTCCTTGATCACCTCATCGCGCTTGTGAACGCCCCGGTAGCCAGAGTCGGCAAAGACATCGGTTTCGTCGCCGTGCAGCAGTTCGCTGGCCTGGGTGATGTCGTGCGCGTTGGCCGCTGTGGCCTTGACGGTGTGCACCAGGCCCGATTCGGCATCGACCCCAATATGCGCTTTCATCCCGAAGTGCCACTGGTTGCCCTTCTTGGTCTGATGCATCTCGGGGTCGCGTTCGCCGCTGTTGTTCTTGGTCGAGCTGGGGGCGGCAATGAGCGTGGCGTCGACGACCGTACCGCTCTTGAGCAGCAGGCCTTTGTCGGCCAGGGTGGCGTTGACCGTGGCAAGCAATTGCAGGCTCAAGTTGTGTTGTTCGAGCAGATGGCGAAAGCGCAGGATGGTGCTCTCGTCAGGCAAGTTCTCCTCACCCTGGTCCAGCCCCGCAAACTCTCGAAACATGGGCGTGTCGTACAGCGCCTCCTCCATCGCCGGGTCGGACAGGTTGAACCACTGCTGCAGGAAGTGAATGCGAAGCATGGTTCGCACGGCAAACGGCGGACGACCACCCTTGGCGCCAGGCGTTGGTGCATGCTGTGCAATCAGCGACACCAGCTCGGTCCACGGCACTACCAGGTTCATCTCGTCGAGGAACTCGCGCTTGCGCGTTCTCTTGGTCTTGCGCTCGAATCCGCTCTCGCCCAGGCTCATTTGCTTCATGACGTCACTGTCTCACATCGGCCCACGGCGCCGCGGTTTTGCAGACCTTCCCTAGTTCCTGGACAGCCTTGGCTTCTTCTTCCATAGATAACTTTCATTCGTAACGGAGTCAGCGTGGGGATAGCAATCCTTGTAGTTTGCACTCTTCTTTGAAAAATCAATCACGTGTAAGGTCGATCTGCTCTTGGATGCGTAATCTTTCTCGGGCCTGTTCTAACAGAACCTTCAGGTCGAAATCTTTCTCCTTCATCTTTACTTGCTGTTCCAAACTATGGACCTCATCTCTGCACTCTCCAAGAATCCGCTCATGTCGTTCATTTTGATTTTGACTTCCCATTTTTAGCTCCGTTTTTATTAACGCTCAATGGCCTTGCCGATATCTACGAGCTTCTTCCCATTTTTCTTGGCTAGGTTGTATATTTCAGTAATGAGTGTGTCGACCTCATTGAGAAATTTATCCCTCTCTTTTTTCGAGGTGGCGCTACGAGCAGAATTGATTCGGTTAGTAATTATTCTCTTCTTTCCGAGTAAGCTGTAATCACTGACGCTCCAATAGATTTCCCAATACCCATATTTTCCAGAATACTTGCTCCAGATGTCTGAGATGTTCGTACCATTTTCGAGTAGACGATTCATTTCCTTGAGCTCATGCTGTGGAATAGCCATTTTTTACTCCCTTTCCGATGTTGAGTGAGTGGATAAACTTGTTGCGGCCTATTATCAATAACGGCACAGGAGCATGGGTGCGATTTGCAGGATGCGGCTTCTTTTGATAATAATTCATGTCTTTTCAACATCGTGCTGTGCGATGCTGCATACATAGCCCGCATTGACAAGACCAAGAAAAACCTCGGCCAGCCGCTCGGAATGTACCCCGCCTTTTGGACTATGTGTGCAAATGTATTCGCGATGAAATCCATGGCGTACCCACGAGAATGTCCAAGTAAAGGCGAGCTGGCCAACCTCAGCACACCACTGTGTCGAAGCCGGCCACCGTGGCGGCGCGGTGTTTCAGGTGCCCTGGCCATGCGCCGCGTCCACCGCGCAGGCCATCAACTCCAGCGTGCGCGCAGCCACCTGCAAGTCATCGCAGTGGCATTGATCGGGTGAGTGATTGCGGCGCGGGACTCGCAGGTGGCCGAGGCCCAGCCCACTGCTGTGATCAACCGCCCGCCACCAAACCAAACGCCTCACGCAGCAACAGCAATTCCGCCATGTTGCCGCCGCGCAGTTCGCTCAGGGCCTTGAAGTTGCCGCCCATGGCGGCGATGGCGGGCTTGGGGGCGTCCGGGGTGGTGAAGCGCAGCAGGTGCACGCGCACGTGGCCCTCGGGGGTTTGGAACCAGGGCTGGAAGGCGGTCACTTCTTCGATGTCTTCGGGGTTCAGGTCGCTGCCTTGCAGCACGGCGGCGATCAGGGCCGCGCTGGAGATGGTTGCGGGCTGTGGCTCGGGCGGGCTGCTCAGGGCTTGTGCGCCTTCGGGCAGGGCTTGAGGCCAGAGCATGCCGTGCGCCCAGCGCGGGAACACCAGAGCGTGGCTGTAGTCGTCAAAGTGGCAGAGGATGACGCGGTGGTGGCGTTGGATGTCGGCGAGGGTGGTCATGGTGGGGTGGGGTGTGTGACAGCAAAAAGCAACTTCAGCGGTAGCCTTCTTCGCGCAGCACCTGGTGCACCACCGGGCGTGCGCGCAAGCGTTCGAACAGGGCCTGGCAGCGCGGCGGCCGGGGGATGTCGGTCTTGCTGGCCCAGAAGAACACGTAGAACAGCGCCGCGTCGGCGATCGTGAAGTCGGCGCCCATGGCGTAACCGGTCTCGGGCAGACGGATCTCGATCACGTCGAAAGCCTCCCGCACGATGGCCCGGCCGCGCTCGGTGATCGCGCTGGTCCACCGGGCCTTGTCGGTCGGGTCCAGCGGATCCGGCGCCGGGCCGCCCCAAGCCGGATCAGCCCCCTTGGGGGCAGCGACCCGCGCGGCGGTGAAGCGTGGGGGCCGAGACTTTCTGGCAAGTACACGTCGGTGGTGAAGATGCGCGTGAAACCCTGGCCGTGCACCGTGTTCACCGCATAGTCCAGCAGGTCCAGCGTGCGCGCGGCCAGAAACGGGTCGTCGCTCAGCAGGCGCTTGCGCGGGTGGCGCCGCGCCAGCCAGTAGGCGATGGACTGGAAGCTGGTGAGGGCGCTCCCGTCGTCGAGCACCAGGGTCGGGATCGTGCCCTTGGGGTTGATCGCGAGGTAGGCGGGTTTTTGGTGGTCGCCCGCCGGCAGGTTGACGATGTTCACCTCGAAGGGCAGCTCCAGTTCTTCGAGCAGGATGTGGATGCCGGTCGTGCAGGAGCCGGGGGTCATGTGGAACTTGAGCGTCATGACCCAGACAGTCTGCAAGACCCGCGCCATGCGTCCTGCCTTGCACGCCCCTTGCTAATTGACAGGCATCCACCGTTGCGAAGGCCTGCCGCGCGCTCGTGCCTGTGGCCTTTGTGCCGGTTCCCGTCCGGTCCTGTGTCGGCTTTGTCTGATAGCGCCCATGGTTTTTGCTCCGCCCCTCAACACCGACGACCTGCGCCGCTGGCGCAGTTGCGAGCGCCGCTTCTGGCTGGCGCGCCGCCAGCTGGAGCGCGGCCTGGCGGCGCCCGCGCCAGCGCCCACCCCAGAGGCCGCGGAGCTGGCGCCCGCCACGGGCCTGGACGTGGCCCTGCACGCCTCGTTCCCGCACGCCGACACGGTGGCCGCGCCGCAAAGCCCGGCGCAGTGGCTGCAGGCCGTGCGCCACACCCTGAACTGCCTCGACAGTGACGCCGAGCCGCCCGAGGGCTGGGCCATCCTCGGCGCCTGCCTGACCAGCGAAGACCGCGCCCAGGTGCGCATCGACGTGTTGACCGCGGGTGAACATGGCCTGCGCCTGTTCAAGCTGCGCTACGCCACCGTGGGCGACGACACCGACGTGGACGATGTCGCGCTCTGGACCCACGTGGCCGCGCGCTGCGGCTTCGCGGTGCAGAGCGTGGGCCTGCTGCTGGTGGACACCGACTTCGTCTACCCCGGCCACGACTGTTACGCCGGCCTGTTCCGCGAGGTGGACCTGGGCCCTGTGCTCGGCTCGCGCCCGGTGGCCGACTGGCTGCACGCCATGCGCCAGTGCGAGCGCGGCGCCGAACCCGTGGCCACCCCCGGGCCGCATTGCCATGAGGGCAGCGGCTGCGAGTTCGCGGCGAACTGCAAGGCCTGTGTTGTGCCGGCCGTGGCCGAGCCTGCGGAAACCAGCCTCGACATCCTGGGGCGCGAAGCCGCGGCCGAATGGCGCGCAGCCGGCCACCACAGCGTGATGAGCCTGCGCCCCGAAGACATCGCGCCGCCGCGCCAGCGCCGCGCCGTGCGCGCGGTGCAGCAGGGCGCGCCGCTGCTGGAGCCCGAGGTGGCCGCGCTGGCGCGGGCCTGGCCCTACCCGCGCCACTGCCTGCGCTTCGACACCATCGGTCTGGCCGTGCCGATCTGGCCCGGCACCCGGCCCTACCAGACGCTGCCGTTCCAGTGGAGCTGCGCGGTTCAGGCGGCCGACGGCGCGTGGAGCGACCACCACTTTCTGGCCGAGGGGCAGAGCGGTGACCCGCGCCGCGCCTTTGCGCTGTCGTTGCTGCGGGTGCTGGGCGAGCAGGGCTCGGTGCTGGCCTACAACGCCGGTTTCGAGCGCAACCGCATCCGCGAGCTCGCGCAGTGGTTCGACGACCTCGCGCCCGCGCTCGACGCACTGCTGCCCCGCATCGTCGATCTGTTCCAGATCGCGCGCAGCCACTATTACCACCCGGTCATAGCCGGCTCGTGGTCGTTCCGCTCCATGGCGCGCGCCGTGGCCCCCGAGCTGGAAGTGGACATCGTGCTCGACCCCGCGCTGGGCGCGGGCGCCGGGCGCTCGGCACAGGCGGTGTTTGCGCTGATGCAGAAGCCCGGGCAAAACGCCGTCGTGCGCGAGGCCTGCCGGGCCGCGCTGCACGCCCATGGCCAGCGCGAGACAGCCGTGCTGCGCCAACTGCTGGCCTTGTTTGAACAAGCGGGAACCGCACCATGAACACCGTTGCCACCGAATGGCTGCCGCTGAGCGCCGACGACTTTGCCGCGCTGGAGACCTGGCTCAGTGCGCGACGCAAGAGCTTCCCCGAGACACCCGATTGGGAGTTCTGCGAAGGCTTCCTGGCGGCCCTGGTCTGCTGCCGCCGCGCCATCGAGCCCAGCGAATACTGGCCCCGGCTGTTGGGCCTGGCGGCCGACGCCGTGCCCGCCGATGTGACGGCCCTGTGGGCGCGGCGCTGGGCGTTGGTGGAGCAGGCGCTCGACACCCGGGTGAGCGCGCTCGACGACCCCGCCGCCTACCAGCCCGAGCTGGGCGAGAGCGACGGCTCGTTTGCCCAGCGCTGGGCGCAAGGCTTCATGGCCGCCGTGGCCGCCTGGCCCGAAGAATGGGCCGGCCCGCGCAACGCCCAGGCGCAGCAGTGGCGCGAGGCCGCGCTCAAGCTCTTGCGCGCGCTCACGCTGCCCGACACCGGCGCGCCCACGCTCCACGCCTACGAAGACCAGCAAGGCCCACCGAGCGTGAGCGCGGCGCGTTTGAAGGCCGTGGGCGCCGCGATCTGGGCGGTCTACAACCTGCGCGAAACCTGGCAGCGCCTGGGCCCGCGCGTCGAGACGGTAAAACACGCTGAGGCCGTGCCGGGCCGCAACGACCCGTGCCACTGCGGGAGCGGGAAGAAGTTCAAGAAGTGCTGCGGTTGAGGGCGGCACTCTGCCTTTCCCATCGCCGCGAAGTGAGTTCTCTTCCAAGTAGACTGCCAAACGGTTTGACGGCCTGACTGGCAGGCCAGTGTGGCTTCGAGAGCATGGTCCGGTGTTTTGCGGACTTAAATCAAAGTAATACGCTATGACGAAACTTTTAGTTCTCATGCTGCTGATAGAGCAAGGCACGTTTGTTGCCGGCATCGAAACAGCCGAGGGGCTTCGGTCACAGAGCTTCACGAACAGCCCAAAGGGAGTAGAGGGCTTTTTCGCATTCGCTGAGCCAATCGTCACGGCGGGCAGCGACAGATACTTTCCATGTTTAGTGCCAGTGGGAGAGGGTGAGTGGGGAGCTATTTGGGAGGCACTCGATGCAGAAAAAATTGTCAATGCGGTGGTGCCGCAGTCTGCGCTTGACCTGCATGGCATCGGGGCGCGACCTGACATCAAGTCAGCTGCAAACGCGTGCGTGAATTTCTTGAAAATTTATGGGCAAAAGAGCTTTTAGCTGGCCGTTCATATGGGATGGCTGCGCCTCCCCCCACAAAACCGGCGTCAAGAATCAATGTCCCAGCAAGTGATCTTTGTGGATATTGACGACACCATGGTGCGGTCTGTGGGCGTCAAGCGCATCCCAATGCCCGCAGTGATTGCGCAAGTGCGACGGCTCAAGGCAGAAGGTGCAACGTTGTACCTGTGGAGCTCCGGCGGCGCCGAATTCTGCAAGGCTACGGCAGTCGAGCTCGATATTGCTGAGAGCTTTGATGGCTTCTTACCCAAGCCAACTGTGTACATTGACGATCAGCCCGTGCATGAGTGGCGGTTTTGCAAGCACCTGTACCCGTCACAAGCCGAGAACGTCTAACCAGCTCGGCTAGGCATGAGCTGCGCTTGACGGCGGCCACCGCCATGCCGCTTTGAACCAAGGCAAGAAGGCCCACGGTGCTGGGGCTTTGGTAGGCGTTGTGCGGTAGCGGCGTCCGTCGCGGCGCAGTGCCTGCTCGGGCTCTCAGTGCCTGGACATCCGGTTCGGGTATGGATCAGGCAGACATCCGCGCCAGAGGAGGGGGCGCAACGCGGGCGTGTGCGATGTGCGCGGCAGCAGCTGATCGCAGGCCGTTCAGGCCAGAAACATCGTATCGAGCGACTGCTTGATCGCCGTTCAAGTCTTCAAGGAGCAACAAACCTGCCGCTTGCAGCTGCTCCCTGACCTCGGCCGGATCGAAGCCCGACAAAAACGCCTCACCGGCGGAAGACACCTCCGACTTCAGCTTGCTGAACGCATCTGCCACGAGGGCGCCGGGCTTGAGGGCGGCTTGGTCAACGTAGTTGAACACCAGTTCGCTGCCCTCTGGTGCGGATGAGGCGATCGCCGCAAGGGCAGAGAGGTTCGCCTCCCGGGTCAGGTACATGGTCACGCCGAGCCATGAAAAGAATGTCAATCGACTGCGCTGGAATGAAGAGCGAGCCAGGGCCGAGCCCAAGGTCTCTGCCGAAAGGTCAGCGGCGATGAATTCAACGGATGCCGACGCATCGACGCCGCATGCCGACAAGCGTTGTCGTTTCATCTCTTGCGTCGCGGGATGGTCGATCTCGTAGACGTTCAGTTCGGCGGCCCAGATGGGTCTCCGATACGCAAAGCTGTCGAAGCCAGCGCCGATGATCACGTACTGCGTGGCGCCCCGTTCGACAGCGGCCTTCAGCGCGTCCTCCGAATAGCGAGCCCGGGTGATCACATCGGCGTAGGCGGCATTCGAGCGCAACGACTGGGCGAGGATGTCGGCAGGGTTCGCCGCTTCGGCTCGCGCGGTCGGCGGCATGCTGCTGAGAACGCGCTGGAACAGCGCTGTTCGAACGGTATCTGGAACCAGTCGATCACCCCAATGGTCTTCAAGCAGAGGAGCAGGGTCGTGGCGCGAATGCAGTGCGCGCATCAGTGACGTGGCGAGGGCTGTGCGGCTGGCGTCGATTGGGTTCAATGCGGTCTCCGGGATTCAGGGGTGCGCAGTGTCCAACCCCGGGATCATTCTGTACAGTGCATTGTTCTGAACGAATACCTGTACAAAATGAACTCGTTGGATCTCAACCTCCTGGCTGCGCTGGATGCCCTGTTGACGACGGGCAGCGTTGCCGCAGCAGCGCAACGCATGCACCTGAGCGCTCCGGCGATGAGCCACAAGCTGGCCCGAATCCGCGATGCGCTGGACGATCCCATCCTTGTTCGTGCAGGCCAAAAGTTGATTCCAACACCTCGCGCGGAGGAGATGCGCGCGCCGTTGCGGCGCTTGATCGGCGAAGCGGCCGCGCTGATGCAACCCGGTGGAGGGCTGGACCTGACTCGGGTGCAGCGTGAATTTATCGTCCGAGCACCTGAAGGGATGGGTATCGTCTACGGGGCCGCACTGCTTGCGGAAATCCAGCGAGAAATGCCGCTCGCAACGTTGCGTTTCATTCCTGAAAGCGACAGCGACGCGATGGCCTTGCGGGAAGGCCGCATTGATCTCGATGTCGGCATCGTTCGGGACGCCGGTCCCGAGGTGAAGACCGCGCCGCTGTACGAGCAGCGCATCGTGGGCGTCGCGAAGGCCGGGCATCGTTTGTTGGCCGCCCGTTTGACGCCGAAGCGGTTTTCTGCCGAGCAGCATGTGAGCATCGCCCAGCGAGGGCGGAACAAGGAAGCGGTAGATGCATTGCTTGCTGATATTGGCTGTGCAAGACGCATCGTGTTGACCGTGCCGAGCGCCTACGGTGCGCTGATCGCCGCCGCGCGTTCATCTTTGATCGCCTGCGTGCCCGAGCCCTTGGCGCGCACGGTGGCCAGCGGACTGGGGCTGGAGATATTCAAGCTGCCCGTGGCCATTCCCGTTGAGCAGGTGGTTCAGGCTTGGCATCCTCGCGTTGATGCCGAGCCGGCCAGTCAGTGCCTGCGTCGCTGCGTGGCTTCGTTGTCGGGGAGTGCAACGTTTGGGCCGCTTGGGCGACGCGCTGTGGCTGGACACAACGCGCTTATTTCGTAGCCACCCACTGTTCGTCCTTGGGGCCGAGAGCAGTCAAACAACCAAGCGACGGCTCGGCATGTGGACAGGCTTTTACCCCGTCATGTTCAGCCGTTCGCGATGCGGCTGACCAACGCCTGGGTGAATGCCGCTGTGCTTGCCTTGCCGCCCAGGTCGCCCGTCCGCACCTTGTCGATGTTCAGCGTGGCATCGAGCGCCTGGCGCAGGTGGGTGGCCTTTTCCGTGAGCTTGACGTGGTCCAGCATCATCGCGGCGGCCAGCAGCAGGGCAGTGGGGTTGGCGATTCCCTTACCTGCGATGTCCGGCGCTGAACCGTGGACCGCTTCGAAGATGGCAGCGTCGGCACCGATGTTGGCGCCCGGCGCCATGCCGAGCCCGCCCACCAGGCCGGCCACCAGATCCGACAGGATGTCGCCGAAGAGGTTGGTGGTGACCAGCATGTCGAACTGCCAAGGGTTGAGCACCAGCTTCATCGCGCAGGCATCGATGATGACGGTGTCGAGTTCGAACTGGCCCTTGTACTTGCGCTCGTACAACTCAAGGCCGGTCTCCAGAAAGATGCCCGTGAGCGCTTTCATGATGTTGGCCTTGTGCACGATCGTGACCTTCTTGCGGCCGGTGGCGACGGCGTGTTCAAAGGCGTACTCCAGCAACCGGCGGCTGCCTGCGCGGGTGTTGATGCCGGTGGCCATGGCCACGGCATGCGGGTCGTCATCGATCTGCACGAAATGCTCGTGTCCGATGTACAGGCCTTCCAGGTTTTCGCGCACCACGACGAGGTCGATCTTGTCGAAGCGACCGCCGGGAATGATGGTCAGGGCAGGGCGCAGGTTGGCATACAGCTTGAATTCTTCGCGCAGCCGAACGTTGGACGAGCGATAGCCTCCGCCCGAGGGCGTTTCCAGCGGGCCCTTGAGCGCCAGGCGCGTGCGTCGGATGCTGTCCAGGGTGGCCTGTGGCAGGGGGTCTCCGGCCTGCTTGACACCTTCGAGACCGGCGATCTGTCGGTCCCAGTCGAAAGGGGCCTTGAGCGCATCCAGGGCCGCCAGCGTGGCGTCGACGATCTCCGGGCCAATGCCGTCGCCGGGGATCAGGGTGGCAGGAATCAATGTGGTCATGGTGGCGGTCCTCGATAGAGAGTTGCAGGAAGAAAGAGGCAGGTGGCTCAGGCCTTGCGCACGAACCCGGACTTGGGTTGCATGGCCCCGATGCCATCGACCTGGCAGTCTATGTCGTGGTCGCCTTCAATGCGGCGGATGTGGCGGGCTTTCGTGCCCACCCTTCGAGGGGGTGATCAACTGAACGTCCGCAAACTTCTGGCTTCCCGCAACACGGTGTGTACGTCGGTCTCAATGCCGGCCCAGGCCTGTTCGGACATGCCCGCCGGACACCGCAGGCGGTTGGGCATGCGCGCGTTGATGGCCACATCCTTTCGGGCAAACACCACGCTGTTGCCACACTCCCGGGTCGCCACGGCCAGTGACTCGCCGTCGAAACTCAGGGCGATGCGTTCCAGGTAGGCACCGAAGTGCAGATCAAGTTCGTGCAGGTTGCAGACCATGACGCCACCCGTGGTGAGCAGCCGGGCGCACAGGCCGTAAAAGTTCTGGGTGCCCAGCGATGGCGCCATGCTCTCGGCATCGAAGCCATCGACCATGATGATGTCGTGGCTCGCATCGTCCATGGCGGCGACGAAGTCCGCGCCATCGGCGTGCACCACCCGGAAACGATCCTGATCTGGCGGCACCTCAAACTGGTCTCGCAGCGCAATGACCCGTGGGTCGATTTCCACCACCGTGACGTCGGTGCCGGGAAAGTGTCGGTGGCAAAACTTGGGCAGCGATCCCCCACCCAGCCCGATCATCAGCATGTTGCGCGGTTGAGGCGCAAACACCATGAACCCCATCATCAGGCGCGTGTAGTCCAACACCAGGCGGTCGGGTTGGCGCGGGTCCATCGCGCTTTGCACATCGGTCATGCCGAAGCTGAGCGTTTGCTCAAACCGCTTGTGCCGAATGCGCACGTCCCGCACGTTCAGGCCCGCATCGATGAGAGCGGTTTGCAGTGCCGATCCAAAATTGAAGCTCATGCCGTTTTGCTGGTTGTGGTCGTGTTCTCGCGCATGGCGATGAACGATCCATGTGTTCATTACACATCTTTGATGTGACTATAGTGCGCTTTTGATTTAAATAACATTATCATGTGATGCTCATGTTTTCCAACGTGCACCTTGCAACGCGCCTCGTCGCGCACGCCTGCACGTCCGCACCGTGTGTGAAAAGAGGTTGATCGCATGTCACTGTCCGCCCTGGAACGAAGCGTGCGCGCCACGCGCCCCCGCTGTGTCCGCGTCAACCTGCGTCTCTGGTACGCGCTGAAGGCCGCGAACCTCATTGAGCAGCGTGAGGTTGCACCCAGCGCCACGGCGCTCGCCGGTGTGCTGTTTCCCCACTTTGGCGAGGCGCTGCTGGTGCTGGACCCCGATCTCGATGGGCATGCGTTCGAGATCGAACAACCCGCCAAAGGGCCTGCTCCGGCGCCAGTTCAAAGGCGCATCGCGGCGCCACCGCCGGCCGCTTCGTCCGCGCCGAAAGACGCCCACACCGGGGCGGCGTTCGACCGTCGCTGGATGGGGCGTTACTGAGCGCAGGCCCCGGACGCATGCACATGCAATTTACATAGAATGCGCACATGGAGCTCAAAACTGCCCGCCTGACGGTCCTCATCGACCCCGCCAAAAAGAAGGCCTTTGAAGGCCTTTGCGCGAGCCAAGACGTGACGCCGTCACAGGTGGTGCGCCGTCTGATCCGCGATTACCTCGCCGCCCACGGCGAAGGCTTCATTCCCAGCGGCTCCGCTCCACAAGTCGCCGAAGAAGACAGCGAAACACCTGTGTGATCGGCAGGAACGGGGCGACCTCACCCTCGCCGCAGTTCATCAACCACATGGTCGTGAAGCGCCTGCGCCGCGGCATCCTTGCGCGCGGACGATGAGATCACGGCCGCGACCTGCAGCCGGCTCAGCGGCGGCAACCCGTGTCGGGCGTCCAGCTGCACCAGCTCGGGTGGGCATGAGCTGCGTTTGACGGCGGCCACCGCCAACCCGCTTTGCACCACGGCCAGCAGGCCCACGGTGCTGGGGCTTTGGTAGGCGATGCGGTAGCGGCGCCCGGCGCGGCGCAAGGCCTGCTCGGGCATCTTGCGCGCCATCGAACCCGGCTCGAACACCGCCAGCGGCAGCGGGGCCCGTTGCCACACCGGGCTGCTGGCCAGGCCCACCCAGACATACGCCTCATCGAACAGGCGGGTGCCTCGCGAAGGCCGATCCTGCGTCACCAGGGCCACATCCAGATCGCCGGATGTCAGCGCCGGGATCAGCACCGTGGACTGGGCGCAGACCATCTCCACTTCGACCTCGGGGTGCGTCTGCGCAAAGCGCCGCAGCGCCGGCCCCAGGTGGGCCGCAGCGTAGTCCTCGGGAAACCCGAAACGCACATGGCCCGTCACGGGCACGGTCGCCAGCGCGGACTGCGCCGCCGCATGCGCCAACAGCACCTCGCGCGCCTTCGGTAGCAGCCGCTCGCCAGCGGGTGTGAGCGCAAAGCGCCGCGCATCGCGCAGCAACAGCGGCACCGCCGCCGCTTGCTCCAGCTTCTTGATCTGCATGCTCAGCGCCGCTGGCGAGCGGTGCACCACACGGCAGGCCGCCGACAGCGAACCACCGTCGACCGCGGCGACGAAAGCACGCAGCCAGTCCAGCTGCAGGTCACGGGAACGGTTGGTCATATCGGGTTGGCTGCAACAGAGATGGTTTCGTTTATCGAATGGATCACACAAGAATATCGCGCTTTGCGAACTTCAGGAATCCGCCGACAGTGCTGCCATGACAGACACACAACGCTCTTCCGGTGCTGGGTTCATGGTGGCCGGTGGCCTGCTGATGGGAACGCTCGGGCTGTTTCTTGAGCAGGCCGGCCAGCACCCACTGACCGCGGTGTTCTTCCGCTGCCTCTTTGGCGGCGCGGCATTGCTGGCCTATGCGCTGGCGACCGGCAGGCTCAAGGAGCTTCGCCCGACACGCCAAGGCATGGCCGTGGCAACGCTGACGGGCAGCCTGATGGTGGTGATGTGGGCCAGTTTTTTTGCCGCCATCCAGTGGACCTCGATCGCGTTGGCGACGGTGACGTTTCACTTGCAGCCCTTGTGGTTGCTGCTGGCCGGAACCTGGCTGTTCGGCGAGCGGCTGGGCCTCGCGCGGGCGCTGGGCGTCTTCGGCGCCTTTGCGGGGTTGACGATGGCCACCGGGCTGCTTCACACCGGCCTGCCGGCAGGGCAGCCGCTGTTCGCCTGGGGCCTGGCCTTGGCTGTGATGGGGTCGGTGTGCTATGCGGCCGTGTCGCTGCTGGCCCAGCGGCAGCGCGCGCTCAGCTCCCTGGGTTTGACGTTCTGGCAGTGCGCCACCGGCACGCTGCTGCTGGCCTGGTGGCCCGCCTGGCACGGCCTGCCCGCCCAGTGGGGCGGTTGGCCTGCCGCCACCTGGGGCTGGCTCGTGGGTCTGGGCGTGCTGCACACAGGCTTGGCCTATGCGCTGATCTATGCCGGCATGCAGCGGCTGGAGGTCGGGCGGATTGCGCTGCTGCAGTTCGTCTACCCCATTGCCGCGATCACGCTCGATGTGGCGATCTATGGCCGGGCGCTGGATGGCACGCAGTGGGCGGGCGTGTTGCTGATGGGCGCGGCGCTGTGGTGGGCCGGCCGAACCGATGCGGTTCGCCCGCTGGCTGCCCGTGGTGTGCAAAGCGGCTGAAGCGACGGCACCCGTTCTTGATCTCGACGGTGTGGATGTGACGGGCGGCCCATGAGGTCCAGGCGCAGCAGTGGCGCGAGGCCGCGCTGAAGCTGTTGCACGTTTGAAGGCGGTGGGCGATGCGATCTGGGCGGTCTACAACCTGCGTGAAACCTGGAAGAGCCTGGGACCGCGCGTGGAGACGGCGAAACACGCTGCGGCTGCGCCGTGCCGCAACGATGCTTGCCTTTGTGGGAGTGGGAAGAAATTCAAGAAGTGCTGGGGTTGAGCACGGGAGGGATTTCAGGCAGCCTCGGCCAGGAGCTGGCATTCAGAGGCGGACCGCTTTCCGGTTACCCAGCGAGCCAATTGCAGACCAGTATCAAGCGTCTGAAGTGGTCGCCATAGAATCCTCCTACTACAAGGCAACTAGGGTGGAGATACGGCTATGGCGATCCCGGACTTTCAGTCATTAATGCTTCCTGTGCTCAAGGAGTCTGCCGCCGGCGAGGTGCGAATTTCTGATGTCGTCGCTGTACTGGGGGGCAAGCTGGCTTTGACTGAGGCTGAGTTATCAGAGCTCCTGCCCTCGGGCAAACAGACTACGTTTGCCAACCGCGTGAACTGGGCCAAGAGCTATCTGGGCAAGGCCGGCCTGATCAAGCTCACTAAGCGCGCGTACTTCGAGATTAGTGAACGAGGCCGGGCCGTGCTGGCCAACCCGCCGCAGACGATCAATATCAAATTCCTCGAGTCCTTTCCCGAGTTCAAGGCATTCCGAGAGACGGCGGCTGAGAGTCCTACCACTCCGCAATCGCAGCCTACCAACTTCAAGGAGCTGGCGCCCGATGAGGTGATCAGGTCCGCAAGTGATGAGCTTCAGCAATCACTCAGTGCCGAGCTGCTCGCAAAGATCCTCTCCTCACCCCCAGACTTCTTTGAGCGCCTCGTCGTTCAGCTCCTAATCGCCATGGGCTACGGTGGGTCAGCCATTGAAGCCGGTAAAGCCCTGGGTAAGAGCGGCGACGGTGGCGTTGACGGCGTTATTGATCAGGATGCGTTGGGACTGGATCGGATCTACGTCCAGGCAAAGCGCTACACGGATAACAAGGTGTCGTCAGGCGAGATCCGGGACTTCTTCGGATCGCTGGATCGGTTCAAAGCAAACAAGGGTCTTTTCGTCACGACGTCTACGTTCTCACAGGCAGCTAAAGAAACGGCCGACATGCTGAGCAAGCGCATCGTGTTGATCGATGGGCTACTTCTCACCCGGCTGATGATCCGATTTGACATAGGCTGTCGGGTCGAAGAGGTTGTCTATATTAAAAAACTCGACGAGGACTTCTTCGACTGACGATTTGCCGGCGCCCACCGAGCGAGCATCGCAGCTCGGTCAGGAGTTTTCAGTCCTGATCGCTCGGAACTGGATAGTCTGCGGCACAAAATGGGCTCAAGGCAGAATTCGATCCTGCTCGGTACACCGACCTCGCATGCCGTCCACAGCTTTCCCTTCTTTAGTTCGGCTGCAAGGCCTCGACCGCTCAGACCGTGTTCAGACCTACGCTCAAGTCGCCGAGACTGTGCTGCGCGTCCAAACAGCCCTTGAGACACGAGGCTTTAAGTGCCGACCTAACAGCGCACTTGGCTCGTTGTTTCGGAAGGCCCAAGTACTGAACGAGCAGTGGGAAGCCCAAACCAACGGACAAGACATCCTGACTTTGATGCAGGCTGATGAAGCTGTTCGCATCGCGCAGGCCGTCGAAGCAGTGCTTCACGAACCCGAAGCCGAAGAGGCGATTCGACGCATCACCAAGAGCGACATGCACTTGTCTACGCGGCAGCCATCGCAGGGGAAAGACGCGCTATGGGAACTCGACCTCCATCTGTTTCTGAAAAACCGCAAAGTGCCCGTGAGGATCCACGAGCCGGACCTCGTTGTGAAACTTTCTGACTTCCTTGGTGATTACGGCGTGGCCTGTAAGAAGGTCTACTCTGAGGACAGTGTCGAAAAGCAGCTTCAGAAAGGATGTCGGCAACTGCGTGCGACGGGGGTACCTGGTGTCGTTGCATTCAATCTGGACGACATCACGCCGCAACGCTCCATCTTGGCTAAACCCACGCGTCTGGCGACGAATGACTCGCTCCATGGGCTGAATATCGCGTTCATAGAACGGCATCGAATCGTGCTGCAAGAGGCGGTAGTGTCAGGTGCCTGCGACGCGATCTTGCTGGCGACAGCGGTGCAGGCAGACATCGAAGGAATGTCTCCGCGCTTCAATCGGGTCACCGAGTTCACGCTATGGACTGTCAATGAAGCAGGAGCCGCAACCCGCATGCGAATCGCAGCGCTGCGTCGCCTTATCGACGGCACCCTATAGAGACCGGGGTCGGGAGATGAAACCCGATAGATAAGATCGCCTGGATGCGGCAAGCTGACGTCGCAAGAGGTTGGCGGTGGTCTGCAGCCAACCAGATCCACCCGGTCGGTCACCCGCGCAATCCACTCACCGCCGTATCTCGTCAAACCCCGCCGCCATGGCCTCGCGCTCGTCCCAATCCACCGCCGCCTCCGCCAGCGGATCAGCGCCCTGCAACCAGGCGGCTTGCGCATCCGGCGCGTCCAGCGCCAGCACCAGGGCGTGGTTCAGTTCGTAGGCGCCCCAGGCCAGACCCTGCTGGCGCAGGGCGGCCTGCAAGGCCGACTGCAGCAGCATGCGCACCATCCGGTGCGGCCCGGAAAACGGCACCTCGCTCACGCGCCCGGCCGCGGCGTCCACGCAGGCGCGCCGGTCGTGCGAGGCGTGGCCCCGGCAGGCCAGCGGTCGCGCGCGGTGGATCAGGCACACGCCCTTGACCACGAAGGCGCAGCGCCGGTGCATGGTCACGCGCGCCGTTTCGTCCTGCCCCCGGGTGGCGGCGTCGGTTTCGCGCACAGCGGTGATGAGGTGAATGCCGTGGCTGGCCAGCGTGGGCGCGGTGGCGCGCAGGTAGTTGGCCAGCACAAACACCTCGGGCGCGAGCGCGGTGACGCGCAGCGTGCAGCAGCTGGCGCAGCCTTTGCCGCAGGCCACGGGCGGCTGGCCCTCGCACTGGATCGCCACGTTGCCGTCGAAGCTGTCCCAGGCCTGCAGCAGCGCGGCCTCGGGGCCGGCGGTGGCGAGCGTGTGTTCAAAGGCGCCGCGCTGCTGGCGGAAGAGGGCTTCGGCGCCGTGCTCGTCGGGGGTGGTCTGTTCTGGCATGGGCGAAACCTCTCAAGCGGTCATGCGGTCACCGGCGTGTCCAGCACCGCCTTGAGGTTGAGGCTCATGTTGGTCTTGGTCGCGTCGGCGTAGGGGCAGATGCCCTTGGCGCGTTCCATCAGGCTGTCGGCCGTGACCTGGTCCAGCGGGCCGGCCAGCGTGGCCGTGAGGCTGAGCGCCATGCGGTAGGCGCCTTCGAAGTTCACGTACATCGACAGCGTGGCCTCGACGTAGCAGCCGCGCAGCGGCAGCTTGTCGGCCTTGGCGATGTGGCGGATGGAGTGTTCGAAACAGGCCGCGAAGGCGGCCGCGAACAGCATCTCGGGGTTCGGGCCTTCGCCGCTGCCGCCCATCTCTTTGGGCACGGCGAGCTTGAGCTTGAAGCTGCCGTCTTCGCTCTGCACCTGACCACCGCGACCACCCTGGGTCAGCATGGTTGTTTTGTAGACGAGGTCCATGTCAAACGCTCTTTCCTTTGAGCAGCCGCGCCTTTTCGGACGGGCTGTAGTTGTTGAAGTGGCCCTGTGCCGCAGCGAGCCGGCGGTTGGACATGCGGATGGCTTCGATCTTGCCGGCCGGGGCGATGCGCGAGACGCACTTCTCCAGCTCGGTGCTCGCGCAGTGCGGGCAGGTGGGCACCGTGCTGGAACGCACCAGCAGCTCGAACTCGGCCTGGCAGGCTTTGCAGTGGTAGTCAAACATGGGCATGTTGGCCTCCGGTGGGGGTGGAACAAGACTTGGTGGGCGAGGCGCAGCCTTCCAGCGAGCTCGGGCGCTGCGCCGAGGGCACGAGGCCGATCCAGGCCGTGACCGCCGCGGTGTCGAAACCGACATGGCGGCTGCCGTCGGCGGCGTTCAGCATCAGCGGGCGGCGGATCAGCAATGGCTCGGAAATCAGCAGAGCGAGGGCGGCCTCGGCGTTCAGCGCCTCGGGCACCACCTCGCCGCTCTTGATGCGCGGGGCGGCGCGGTTGAACCACTCGGGCACGGACAGCGGTGCGAGAAACGCGAGCAGGGCCTCGGGTGTCCAGTGGGCGGTCAGCAGGTTGCGCCGCTCCAGCGTGTGGCCGGCGGCCTGGAGCACCGCGCGCTGGCGCGCGTTGCCGCCGCAGCCGGGCTTTTCAAAGAAGGTGATGTGGCTCATGTGGGGCTTTCGCTGGGGGCGGGTTGGCGCGCGGGGCGCAGCAGGCGCAGGCATTCCAGGCTGGCGGCCATGTCGAGCGCGCTGAAATCGTCTTGCGTGCGCAGGCTGGCGTCGGCGCCGAGCGCAAGCAGCTGGCGCAGCACGGCGGCCTTGCCGCTGCTGGAGGCGTACATCAGCGCGGTGGCGCCGGTGGTGTTGGTCTGGTCGATGGGCACGCCTGCGCGCACCAGGCGCTGAATGCCCGAGAGATCGCCGTGCACGCAGGCCAGCCAGAGCGCGTTGTTGCCGTCGCGGTTGACCGCGTTGAGCGTGACGCCCTGTTGAAGCAGGGCGCTCACGGTGGCGGCGTCGCCGCGCCAGGCCGCGAGCATCAGGGGCGTGTTGCCGTGGGGGCCGCGCGCATCGGGATCGTCGAAGCCTTCGGCGCGCAGCCAGTCCGACAGCGCTTGCGCGGGTGGTTTGCGTGGCGGTGCGGGCGGAGGCGGTGGGGGCGCTGCAGGGGCTGGTGCGTTCTGCGCCGCGACCCATGCCGCCTGGCCACCGATGAGGTCGCGGACCTCGGTGAAACCGAAGTCGGCAAACATCTGAGCCCACGTCTGGCTGGCGTTGCCGTGGTGGCAGTAGATCAACACGGGGCGGGTGCGGGCGGTGCGCAGCAACAGGGTGTCCTGGTTGTCGCTGCAGAGCCGCACGGCACCGGGCCAGCCGTCGCGCTCATGGCTGGCGGCATCGCGCGCGTCGAGCAGCAGGGCGTTGGGGTGGGCCGCGCACCAGGGGCCGAGCTCGGCCACGGTGAGACGGCGGAAGACGCGTTGGCCTTTCATGGGCGGGGCTCCGGGCAGGGGGGGGTGCTGGCGATGTGTGCGTCCGTCGGGCCACGCGAGAGCGCGAGCAGGCCGCTGCACTGGTCGGTGATGTCCCTCACGGTCTGCGGCTTCAGGCGCTGCAGCCAGCGCCGGGGCAGGGCGGCCGCGCCGCAGCGCGCACCTGCCAGCATGCCGATCAGGGCGCCGGTGGTGTCGGCGTCGTCGCCCTGGTTCACGGTGGCGATCAGTGCTTCTTCGAAGTCGTTGTGCCGGGTGTAGAAGTGCAACACGGTCTGCACCGTGTCCACCACATAGGCCGTGGCGTGGCCGCGGTACGGTGCAAAGTTGAAGGCCGGGTGCTGCTCGATCCAGCGGTGAATCCAGAGCAGGCTGTCCACCTGGCTGGCGCCATCGATGAGCTGGCGCACAAGGTGGCCAAACCCCAGCGTGGCGGCGTCGGACAGCGGGTGGTGGTGCGTCAGCCGCGCCTGCGCGATGGACAGGCGCTCGAAGGCGGCGTCGTTGCCCAGCGTGGCCAGGGCGACGGGCAGGTTGCGCATCAGCGCGCCGTTGCCGCCGTCGCCTGCGTTGTACGGGCCGGAGAGACTGTGTTCGTGGAGGTAACGCAAGATGCCGCGCCGGCAGGTGTTGCCGATGTCCACCGGCTTGGCCTGGAACCACTTCACGAAGGCCTGGCCGATGGCGTGCACCAGTGCGTCGTCGCCCAGGGCGTGGGCCTGCTGGGCCTGCGGGCCGCCTCGCAGCAGGGCCTCACCGAGAGCCAGGCACATGGTGGTGTCGTCGGTGACCTGGCCGCGCGCGAGCTTGAGCCAGCCGCCGCCCACGATGTCGCGGTGCACGCCGTATTGCAGGGCGATCTCACGCGGGCGCATGAACTCCACCGTGGCGCCCAGCGCATCGCCGATGGCGAGACCCAGGTAGGCGCCGAGCACCTTGTCGAAGCGATCATTCATAACGCGCCACCACGTCGTAGTCGCCACCGAGGGCGATCACCTCCTGCTCGCCCTGCAGCACATGGCCCGGCAGCAGGCCGGGGAACACCAGCAGTTTGCTGCGCGGCACCAGCAGCTCGAACACCCAGTCGCCAAAACAAGAGGCGTCTTCGGGGCTGAGGCTGAAGGACACCACGTTGTTGAGCCGCACGCGGCACTGGCGCCCGCGCAGGGAACCGCTCAGCAGCTGCTCTTCCACCCGGTTGCTGCCGCGCCAGAGCCGCAGGTGGCGGCCCTGCATCTGAGGCGCTGGCAGCGGGAAACGGGCCAGCGCCCACTGGCAGAACTCGTACAGCAGGTCGAGCTGCTGGTGGATGTTGTTGCTGTGGTGGCGGCTGCTGGCTTTTTCTTCGAGGTAGGTGATCCAGGCCGGTGAAGGGAAGCGCGCCAGCGGCGCCTTGTGGAAGGTGGGCACGAGGCCGAAACGGCTTTCCACCCAGCCCTTGAGCACCGCACCGGCTGCGCCGTTGGCGTCCATGCCCCAGCCCTGCAGCAGGCGGCGCCAGCTGCCGCGCCAGCGCCGCTGCTCGGCCGTGCCCAGGCCGTCGAGTTCGTGCCGTTCCGGCGGGCGCAGGCCGAAGGCGATGGACAGGTGGTGCACAAAGACCTCGCGCGCTTCGGTCAGGTCGTTGCAGCGGTCCAGCAGCGCGAAGAGACCCGGCTGGGTCTCTCGCGTGCCGGCGATGTGCAGTTCGGGCGCACGCTGGTTGAAGCCCGCGCTGGCCAGCCAGGCCGTGGGCACCCCCACCAGGTTGGTGCTGGTCCAGCGTGGGGGCTGGTCAAGGCCTTCATCGCTCGCCACGGCCGGCTCAAGAGGAACAGATCAGACGGGGCGGTTTTCGTTCGGATTCCGCACGGGTCCCATCAGGGTCAAACCTTCGGCGTAGGTGATGGTGTCGAAAGTGACGTCGAACTTCAGCGCGGCGTCGGCGATGGCGTCGAGCTTGCCTGCGGTGTCCTTCTTCTTCAGGTCGTTCTTTTCCAGGTAGAACAGGTCGAGCAGCTCGTTGTAGACCGTGGCTTCGTCGATGGGCAGCACATAGAACATCGCGCCCTTGTACGGCACCTGGTACTTCTTCGAGAGGTCGATGTTGTTGCAGAACAGGAAGTACTTGCCGCCCGCGCTCAGCGTGTCGCCCAGCACCTCGGCCACGTCCTTCAGGTACTCGAAGCTCAGCAGGTAGCCGGCGAAGAACGAGAGGGTTCTTTCGCCCACGGCGCCCACCGCCATGGTCTGGCCGCAGAGCAACTCGGGCGGGCGGGCCTCGTCGGCCAGCTTGGGCGCGAAGCGCAGCGCGAGCTCACCGCGAAAGCCGACCCGGCCGTACTTGTTGGTGCTGCCCTTGAGCAAGGGGTTGAGCAGACGGCCCTCGCTGTCCAGGCGGGCAAACGCCGTGTCGTCGATCTCTTGGGTGGCCAGGGTGGCGGTCATGGAGCTTCCTTCGGGTTGGTGGCAGGGTTGATGGCAGGTTGTGCCGGGGGATTGGGGGTGTTGCGCATCCAGTCGGCGGTCTTGAAGAAGGCCGCCATCAGCACGCTGTGCAGGTCCGGGGGCACGCCGGTCTGCTGCATGGCCGCGGCCATGCAGGCGAGCCAGGCATCGCGCTGGGGCACGCCGATGGGAAAGGCCGCGTGGCGCATGCGCAGGCGCGGGTGGCCGCGCTGCGCCGTGTAGTCCTTGGGGCCGCCCAGCCACTCGGCCAGGTACAGCCGCAGCACGGCTTTCGTGTGGCCGAGGTCAGGCTCGTGCATGGCGCGGATGCCGGTGGCATCGGGCCGGCTGTCCATCTGGCTGTAGAAGGCGTTGACCAGGCGGTCCACCGCCGCCTGGCCACCGATCGCCTCGAAGTGCGAGGGCGGTGCCAACTGTGTGGTGGTGGGCGCGAGGGGCAGGTTCATGCCTCTCCAACAGCAATCAACGTACCAGGCGCATTTGCCGCGCGGCGGCCACCAAACGCGACACAAAGCCGCCGAAGCGACCCGTTGACGCGATGGGTGTGCGACGGATTTCGCCGTTTTGTCGGGAACAGGACAAAGCCCGGACGGGGCCCATCGCGAGCCTCAAAAAGTGCACTTTTCCCTCTGTAGAGGCCCTGTTTCAAGAGCGACAAAACAGGGGCCAAAACACATGGCACGGAAGCTGCAGAGAGGAGGCTGCGCGGACACCAGTCCGGCCGACGTGAACCTAGAGCAATAAGACCAACAGGCACGGAAGGCTGACCCAAAGTCGCGGCAACGCTTGCTTAGGTTCTTTAACTTTCCTGAATGGAGTACTGCAATGGCCAAACTTCGGCAAATCGCCTTTTACGGTAAAGGCGGCATCGGTAAATCGACCACTTCCCAGAACACCCTGGCTGCTCTGTCCGACCTCGGCCAGAAAATCCTGATCGTCGGCTGCGACCCCAAGGCCGACTCGACCCGCCTGATCCTGCACGCCAAGGCCCAGGACACCATCCTCTCGCTGGCCGCTGAAGCCGGTTCGGTGGAGGACCTGGAGCTCGAAGACGTGATGAAGATCGGCTACAAGGACATCCGCTGCGTCGAGTCCGGTGGCCCTGAGCCAGGCGTCGGCTGCGCTGGCCGCGGCGTGATCACCTCGATCAACTTCCTGGAAGAAAACGGCGCCTACGATGGCGTGGACTACGTGTCCTACGACGTGCTGGGTGACGTGGTGTGCGGCGGCTTCGCCATGCCCATCCGCGAAAACAAGGCGCAGGAAATCTACATCGTGATGTCGGGCGAGATGATGGCCATGTACGCGGCCAACAACATCTCCAAGGGCATCCTGAAGTACGCCAACTCGGGTGGTGTGCGCCTGGGTGGCCTGGTCTGCAACGAGCGCCAGACCGACAAGGAACTGGAACTGGCCGAAGCCCTCGCCGGCATGCTGGGCAGCAAGCTGATCCACTTCGTGCCGCGCGACAACATCGTGCAACACGCCGAGCTGCGCCGCATGACCGTGATCGAGTACGCCCCTGACTCCAAGCAGGCCGCCGAGTACCGCACCCTGGCTTCGAAGATCCACAACAACGCCGGCAACGGCACCATCCCCACCCCCATCACGATGGACCAGCTGGAAGACATGCTGATGGAGTTCGGGATCATGCAAGCGGTCGACGAGTCCGAAGTCGGCAAGGCCGCTGCGGCCGCTGCCGCCCTGGCCGCCGCAGCCTAAATGGCCACAAGTCCGATCCGCCTGGCGTGTGCCGGCGGGTCGGTCTTGACTCTCAAGCAAAACCAAACATCCATTGGAGTTACCCATGACTGCCACAGTTGAAGACCGCAAGGCCACGAACAAAGCCTTGATCGATGAAGTGCTGAAGGCCTATCCCGAAAAGATGGCCAAGCGCAGGGCGAAGCACCTGGGCTCGTTCGAAGAAGGCAAGCCGGACTGCGGCGTCAAGTCCAACATCAAGTCCCTGCCGGGCGTCATGACCATCCGCGGTTGTGCCTACGCCGGTTCCAAGGGCGTGGTGTGGGGCCCCATCAAGGACATGATCCACATCAGCCACGGTCCTGTGGGTTGTGGCCAGTACTCCTGGGCCGCCCGCCGCAACTACTACATCGGCACCACCGGCATCGACACCTTTGTCACGATGCAGTTCACCAGCGATTTCCAGGAAAAGGACATCGTGTTCGGTGGTGACAAGAAACTGGACAAGATCATCGACGAGATCCAGGAGCTGTTCCCCCTCAACAAGGGCATCTCGATCCAGTCGGAGTGCCCGATCGGCCTGATTGGAGACGACATCGAAGCCGTCTCCAAGAAGAAGAGCAAAGAGTACGAAGGCAAGACCATCGTGCCCGTGCGCTGCGAAGGTTTCCGTGGCGTGAGCCAGTCGCTCGGCCACCACCTGGCCAACGACGCGATCCGCGACTGGGTGTTCGACCGCACCGACCCGAACAAGCGCCCCGAGTTCGTCTCCACGCCCTACGACGTGGCCATCATTGGCGACTACAACATCGGTGGCGACGCCTGGTCCAGCCGCATCCTGCTCGAAGAAATGGGTCTGCGCGTGATCTCCCAGTGGTCCGGCGACGGCACCATCGCCGAGATCGAGAACACGCCCAAGGCCAAGCTCAACGTGCTGCACTGCTACCGCTCGATGAACTACATCAGCCGCCACATGGAAGAGAAGTACGGCATTCCATGGGTGGAATACAACTTCTTCGGCCCGACCATGATCGAGAAGAGCCTGCGTGAGATCGCCAGCCACTTCGACGACAGCATCAAGGCCAAGGCCGAAGAGGTCATCGCCAAGTACAAGCCGCTGATGCAGGCCGTGATCGACAAGTTCAAGCCGCGTCTGCAGGGCAAGAAGGTCATGTTGTTCGTGGGCGGTCTGCGTCCGCGCCACGTGATCGGCGCCTACGAAGACCTGGGCATGGACGTGGTCGGCACCGGCTACGAATTCGGCCACGGCGACGACTACCAGCGCACCACGCACTACGTCAAAGACGGCACGCTGATCTATGACGACGTGACCGGCTACGAGTTCGAGAAGTTCGTCGAGCAGGTGCAGCCCGACCTGGTCGGCTCGGGCATCAAGGAAAAGTACGTGTTCCAGAAGATGGGCGTGCCGTTCCGCCAGATGCACAGCTGGGACTACTCCGGCCCCTACCACGGCTACGACGGCTTCGCCATCTTCGCCCGCGACATGGACATGGCGATCAGCTCTCCGATCTGGGGTCTCACAAAAGCCCCCTGGAAAAAAGCAGCCTAAAGACCGTGGGCGGCCTGGCTTGTGCCGGTCGCCCGCTCCTTGAATTCTCAACATCCTCTGGAGAGCACCATGCCCCAATCAGCCGACAAGATCCTCGACCACGAACTGCTGTTCCGTGAGCCCGAGTACCAGGACATCTTCCGCACCAAGAAAGCGGAATTCGAGTTCAACCACAGCGACGACACCGTCAAGCAGATCGTCGAGTGGACCAAGACCGAAGACTACAAGCAGAAGAACTTCGCCCGCGATTCGCTGTCGGTGAACCCGGCCAAGGCCTGCCAGCCGCTGGGCGCCGTGTACGTCGCCAACGGCTTCCAGAAGACGCTGAGCTTCGTGCACGGCAGCCAGGGCTGCGTGGCCTACTACCGCTCGCACTTCAGCCGCCACTTCAAGGAACCCACGTCCTGCGTGAGCTCTTCGATGACGGAAGACGCGGCGGTGTTCGGTGGCCTGAACAACATGGTCGACGGCCTGGCCAACGCCTACAGCCTGTACAAGCCCGACATGATCGCGGTGTCCACCACCTGCATGGCCGAAGTGATCGGTGACGACGTGGACGCCTTCATCAAGACCAGCAAGCAAAAAGGCAGCGTGCCCGACGAGTTCGACGTGCCGTTCGCCCACACCCCGGCCTTCGTCGGCAGCCACATCACCGGCTACGACAACGCGCTGCTGGGCATCCTGCGCCACTTCTGGGACGGCAAGGCCAAGACCACCGAACCCCTGGTGCGCGTGCCCAACGACAGCATCAACTTCATCGGTGGCTTCGACGGTTACGTCGTCGGCAACATGAAGGAAATCCGCCGCATCTTCGATCTTTTTGGTGTGCAGGTGAACATCATCTGCGACCCGTCCGGCAACTGGAACACGCCCACCGACGGCGAGTTCCGCATGTACGCCGGTGGCACCTCGAAAGAAGAAGTGGTTGCAGCCCTGCACGCCAAGGCAACAATAGTGTTCCAGGAATTCTGCTGCGAGAAGACCAGCAAGTTCATCGCCGAACACGGCCAGGAAGTGATCACGCTGAACGCCCCCATCGGTGTGGCAGGCACAGACCAGTTCCTGATGGAAATCTCGCGCCTGACCGGCAAACCGATCCCGGCCGAGCTGGAAAAGGAACGCGGCGAACTGGTGGACGCCATGGCCGACAGCCAGGCCCACCTGCACGGCAAGCGCTACGCCCTCTACGGCGACCCGGACCAGATGCTTGGTTACGCCCAGTTCCTGCTGGAACTCGGTGCCGAACCCTCGCACGTGCTGGCCACCAACGGCACCGAAACCTGGGCCAAGAAGGTGCAGGAGCTGTTCGACTCGTCGCCTTACGGCGCCGGCTGCAAGGTCTACCCCAAGCGCGACCTGTGGCACCTGCGTTCGCTGCTGTTCACGGAACCGGTCGACTTCCTGATCGGCAACACCTACGGCAAGTACCTGGAGCGCGACACCAAGACCCCGCTGGTGCGCATGGTGTTCCCGATCTTCGATCGCCACCACTACCACCGTTTCCCCACCTGGGGTTACGACGGCGGCATGCGCGTGCTGGTCACCCTGCTCGACGAATTCTTTGAGGCCCTGGATGCGAACACGATTGTTCCGGGCAAGACGGACTACAGCTACGACATCATTCGGTGAATGAGTCCCCCCGCGCCGCCTTCGGCGTCACCCCCCAGGGGGCGCCGCTGGCGGCCGGGCGAAGCCCGTTCCGCGGCGGCCTGGGTGAGCTTCCCTTCGCTTGTCTGGTGCTGTCTCGGTCGGCGTTTTTATCTTTCTAGAGGTGCCCTATGGCCAACGTGACATTCAGTTCTCCGCGCATGAAGAAGGACCTCACGGTCTATGCCATCGCGGGTGACACCAAGACCTTGCTCTCTGTGGCGAAAGCCAACAACATTCCGCTGGATTTCGAGTGCGAGAACGGTGAATGCGGCTCCTGCCAGTTGCAGGTGACCGTGCTGTCGGGCAACACGCCGCACGGCGTGGCGCTGACCGAAAAAGAGAAGACCGTGTTGAAGCTGGCCGGCAAGATCACGGCGCAGCAGATCGCCGACGCCGAGACCAAGGACCTGCCGCCGCCGTGGCGCCTGGCCTGCCAGTTCATCGTGCGCAACGAAGACATCGTCGTGAAGTTCTGACCATGAACACGCCCGCCACCCCCACAACACCGGCGCCCGATGGATCGGGCAGCACGGCCCTTGAGGCGGTCTACATCAAGACCACGCAGGACGGCCGCAAGGTCGAGGTGATCGACGGCTGGGTGTGTCTTGGTGGTGTGCGCGAGGCCGACAACCTGATCGCCATGGACGAGCACCCGAACCGCCAGGCGATTGCCAAGACGGTGCCAGGTGCCACCCATGTGGCGGGTCGCCTGCCCCTGACCCTGCCTGAGGCGGCCGTGGCTCAGGGCGCTTTGTCGATTGCCCAGCGGCAGTTCGATGCCAGCCCGGCTGGCATCACGCAGCGCTTGCGAAAAGCCGTCTGGGCGAAAACGGCCTCCGAGGGTGTTGAGTGAGACCGCTGTGCGTTCGATGCCACAAACTCCGTTCGGGCTGAGCTTGTCGAAGCCTTGCGCGGTACCGGCACGAAGAACCCTTCGACAAGCTCAGGGCGAACGGCATCGGGGCCCACGGCGCTCGGGACGAACAGACCCCGTTGAAAACGGGGCGCACACGAAGCTGGCCCTGATCCCCCACAGCCCACGGAGAAGACCATGATCTATGTGGTGGAAATGCCCGAACAAGCCGCCCCGCGCGCCTGGTTCGCCTACGACGAGGCCGACTTCGCCCGCAAGGTCGAGGCTGGCGATCCGCTGCAGCCCTGGGAAATTTTTGACACGCTGAGCGCGCGCGAACTGCTCAGCGACATCGGCCACGAATCGGTGGACGCGACCGCGCGCGAGCGCTACCCGGCCATCTGTGCGCTCGGCGACAGCCACGGCTGGGACGCGGCCCTGTACCGCGCCGACCACCTGCTCGGCAGCGGCGTGCTGAGCGCCGAGCCGGTGAGCGAGGCCGCGGCGTTCGAAGCCGCGCTGGCCGCACGCGGCGGGCTCACCTGCGTCTACCGCGGCGACCGCGACGCCATCGGCGCGTTTGAAGGCGCCGACCCGCGCATTGCCGGCAAAAACCACTGGCACGCGCGGCGCGCGCTGTACGAACAGCTGGTGGCGCTGGAAGTGCTGGCCGACGACAACTGACTGACGCGTGGCCGTGAAGCCGGGGTGCACCGAAACCACCTTCTCCATCTTGTTGCCAGACCCCTGGTTTTCTCCTTGCACACACCATGATCGCCCGCATGCAATACCTGATCCTGCAGAACAGCGGCGAGGTCATGGCGCGCCTGCTCGCTGAACTGCAGGGCGAGGACGAGCTGTTCGCCAGCGCCAACACCCTGGCCTGTGTGGAGATGCATCTGCTGCGCATGGCGCAGACGCTGGCGCACTGGCCGGAGCCGCTGCGCCTGCGCCTGGTTCAGCTCGACTGGCACGGCTGGGCCCGCCTGCAGGACCTGCTGGAGAGCGACGGCCAGCCACGGCGCGAAGAAGTCTGGTACGGCATCCACGCCCTGGTGCCGGCCACCCTGGAACTGATCGCCCAGCTGCGCCACAAAGAGCCGGTCTGGTTTGAATTGGGTTTTTGACCGAAGGAACACATCATGGAATCCGTAGAAGAATTTCTGGCCCACACCATCCAGCTGGAGAACGAAGCCGCGCTGCGCTTCGGCCAGCTCGCCGACGCCATGCGCACGGCCGGCAACACCGAGGTGGCCCAGCTGTTCCGCCAGCTGGCCGACTACTCGCTGCTGCACCTGGGCGACGCGCGCGAGCGCGCCGGTTACCGCAACCTGCCCACGCTGGCCGAGGCCGACTACCAGTGGCCCGACATCGAAAGCCCCGAGGCCGCCGCCATCTGGGCCGCCGACCCCTTCATCGGCATCGAGCAGGCCTTGCAGGTGGCACTCGACGCCGAGAGCGCCGGCCTGGCGTTTTACGACAACGTGCTGCAGACCACGACCGACCACGAGATCAAGGTGCTGGCGAAAGAGTTTGTGGAAGAGGAAGCGCAGCACGTGGCCGAACTCGAGCGCTGGATTGCCTTGCACCGCACGGGTGAGAAGCTGCCGCTGGGTCGGTAGGAACCACTGTCGCAAAGCGCCCGCGACATTCCCTTCAAACCCGCCATTGCGCTGAGCAAAACGACCTGAAAAGGGTGAAAAAGGCCTGGCACCCAACTTGCAAAGAGGCTCACAACCCACCCTCTGCACCGTCTGGAGTCCGCCATGTCTGTATCGCTCAAGGCCAAGATCGCTGAAGTGTTCGAGGAGCCCGGCTGCGACATCAACCAGGGCAAGAGCGAGAAGGAACGCAAGAAGGGCTGCACCAAGCAGCTCTCGCCCGGCGCCGCGGCCGGTGGCTGCGCCTTCGACGGCGCCAAGATCGCGCTGCAGCCGGTGGTCGACGTGGCCCACCTCGTGCACGGCCCCATCGCCTGCGAAGGCAACTCCTGGGACAACCGGCACAGCGCCTCGTCGGGCTCCACCATCTACCGCAGCGGCTTCACCACCGACATCAACGAGCTCGACGTGATCTACGGCGGTGAAAAGCGGCTGTTCAAGTCCATCCGCGAAATCATTGAAAAGTACGACCCGCCCGCGGTCTTCGTCTACCAGACCTGCGTGACCGCGCTGACCGGTGACGACATCGAAGCCGTGTGCAAGCGCGCCGCCGAGAAGTTCGGCAAGCCGGTGATCCCGGTCAACGCGCCCGGCTTCGCCGGCCCCAAGAACCTGGGCAACAAGCTCGGCGCCGAGGCCATCCTCGACTACGTCATCGGCACCGTCGAGCCGGAGTTCACCACGCCCTACGACATCAACATCATCGGCGAGTACAACCTGGTGGGCGAGCTGTGGCAGGTCAAGCCGCTGCTCGACGCGCTGGGCATCCGCATCCTCTCGTGCATCTCGGGCGACGGCCGCTACAAACAGATCGCCAGCGCCCACCGCGCCAAGGTCAACATGATGGTGTGCTCCAAGTCGATGATCAACATCGCGACCAAGATGGAGCAGCGCTACGGCATCCCGTATTTCGAAGGTTCGTTCTACGGCATCAGCGACATGAGCGAGACCCTGCGCCAGATCGCCAGCCTGCTGGTGAAGCAGGGCGCCGATGCCGAACTCATCGAACGCACCGAGCGCCTGATCGAGGTGGAAGAAGCGCGAGCCTACAAGCGCATCGCCGAATACAAGCAGCGCCTGCAAGGCAAGCGCGTGCTGCTGATCACGGGCGGTGTGAAGTCCTGGTCGGTGGTGGCGGCGCTGCAGGAAGGCGGCATGGAGATCGTCGGCACCAGCGTCAAGAAGAGCACCAAGGAAGACAAGGAAAAGATCAAGGAGATCATGGGGGAGGGTGCCGACGCCCACATGATCGACGACATGACGCCGCGCGAGATGTACGCGATGCTCAAGGAAGCGCGCGCCGACATCATGCTCAGCGGTGGCCGCTCGCAGTTCGTGGCGCTCAAGGCGCGCATGCCCTGGCTCGACATCAACCAGGAACGCCACCACCCCTACGGCGGCTACGAGGGCATGGTCGAGCTGGTGCACGAAATTCACCGCGCGATCTTCAACCCGGTGTGGCAGCAGGTGCGCATCCCCGCGCCCTGGGGTGACGACGGCGAGAGCCTGGGCGCCGTGACGCCGACCGTCACGACCGATCACCTGAGCGGCATCGCGGCCAAGGCCATGGGCCTGGAGCCCGAAGAAATCCCCGCCTGACGCAACCCACAGGAAACCACCATGGCCCGCGTCGTCGAATCCAAAAAAGCCTGCACCGTCAACCCGCTCAAGATGAGCCAGCCGCTGGGCGCGAGCTTTGCGTTCCTGGGGCTGGACGCCTGCATGCCGGTGATGCACGGGTCACAGGGTTGCACCTCGTTCGGTCTGGTGCTGCTGGTGCGCCACTTCAAGGAAGCGATCCCGCTGCAGACCACGGCCATGAACGAGGTCACCGCCATCCTCGGCGGCTACGAGAACATCGAGGCGGCGCTGCTCAACATCCGCAAGCGCGCCGCGCCCAAAGTGATCGCGATCTGCTCCACCGGCCTCACCGAGACCAAGGGCGACGACGTCGACGGTTACCTGGTCACCGCGCGCCAGCGCCACCCCGAGCTGGCCGACACCGAAATCATTTACGTGTCCACGCCCGACTACGTGGGCGCGTTTGAAGACGGCTTCAAACACGCCATCACCGCCATCGTGAAATCGCAGGTCAAGCCGCTGCCGGTGGTGGCACACCAGGTCACGCTGCTGCCCGGCAGCCACCTCACGCCGAGCGACATCGACGAGCTGCGCGAGATCATCCAGGCCTTTGGCCTGAATCCCATCGTGTTGCCCGACATCTCGGGCTCGCTCGACGGCCACATCGCGACCGACTGGCGCGGCACCACCCTGGGTGGCACGACGCTGGAGCAGATCCGAAGCGCTGGCGCCTCGGCCTTCACGCTGGGCATCGGCGAGCAGACGCGCGAAGGCGCCGAGGCGCTGGAGACCATCGCCGGCACGCCGCTGGAGATCTTCGAGCGCCTGACCGGTCTGGCCTGCAACGACCGTTTCCTGCAGCGCCTCTCGTTGCTTTCGGGCAAGCCCGTGCCGGCCAAGTACCGGCGCCAGCGCAGCCAGCTGCTCGACGCCATGCTCGACGGCCATTTCTACACCGGTGGCATGAAGGTCGCCATCGCTGCCGAGCCCGACCTGATGCTGGCCCTGGGCGGCTTGCTGCACGAGATGGGGGCCGAGCTGACCTGCTGCATCAGCACCACGCAGTCCAAGGCCCATGCGCTGCTGCCGGCCGATCAGGTGCTGCTCGGTGACCTCGAAGACCTGGAGATCGCGGGCAAGGACTGCGACCTGCTGGTCACACATTCGCACGGCCGCCAGGCCGCCGAACGCTTGAACAAGCCGCTGCTGCGCGTGGGCTTTCCGGTGTTTGACCGCGTCGGCAACGCGCACAAGGTGAGCGTGGGCTACCGCGGCAGCATGAACCTGATCTTTGAAATCGCCAACCTGATGATCGAACGCATCGCCCACCACCACGCGGGCGACTGGCCGATCACGCCTGAAGCGCAGTTGGCAACCAAGCGCTTGGACCAACGCAACGACCCCCTCCCATCAACCCCACTGGCCGCGGCCAGCGCCTGACCCAGGAGTCCACCATGAAAATCGCCTTCGCCACCCAGGACAAGGAGCGCGTGGACGCGCACTTCGGCTGGGCCAAGAGCATTGTTGTCTACGAGATCGGGGCCGCTGGCCACCAGTTTGTCGAGAGCTTCGAGTTCGGCGACAAGCTCGAAGAAGACGGCGACGAGGACAAGCTCGCCCCAAAGCTCGAAGCCATCAAGGACTGCGCGATCCTCTACGTGGCCGCCATCGGCGGCTCGGGCGCGGCGCGTGTCGTGGCCATGAAAATCCACCCGATCAAGGTGCCGCAACCCGAAAACATCGCAGAGATCCTGGACAAGCTGCAGATCGTGCTGCAAGGCACGCCACCGCCCTGGCTGCGCAAGGCCATGGCCAAGGACAGCGAACGCGCATTCGATTTTGAAGACGACGAGGTCACCCCATGAGACACCCTGTGTCAACCCCCCGCCATTTTGAGCATGGTTTGAAGCCCGCCGTGGACGGCGGGGTCGTAAGGTTTGCGGTCGATCCAGGCGCGCCAGATGACACGCAACCAGGCGCGGCTGAGGATGCGGATGGCGTGAGGGTGGTCGCAGCCTCGGCCACGCGCGTTCGCATAGACGTCGGCGGCCCATGCGCTGGCATGGCGGGAGTTGTCGGCCAAGGTGGTCAGGGCACGGCGCAGCCGGTGATTGCAGGCCCAGCGGAAGGTCACGGCCTTGTGCTTGCCCGAGGCGTAGGTGACCGGTGCGACGCCGGCCTCGGCGGCCAGGTGTTCGTCGGAGTCGAAGCGCTCACGCACGCTGCCCAGCTCGGCCAGAATCTGTGCGGCACAGATGCGCCCGGCGCGCGGGAAGCTCATGAGGATGCGGCCATCGTCGCTGGCGCCCACCTGGTGCTCGATGCGGCCCGACAGCAGCCGGATTTGATCGACCAGTGTGCTCAGGGTGCGCGCCAGACTGCAGACGAGTTCGCCCTTGGCGTCCATCTCCAGCTCGCCCAAGCCAACGGCTGGGGCCTGCCTGAGCCGTTGCAGCAATTCCTCGGCGCTGCGCCGGCCGCAGTAGGCGTGCTGGGAGCAGAAGGCGGCCATGCGCTTGGGGCCAAGCCGGCTGGCCACCTCTGGCGTCGGGTAGCGCTGGATGAAGGCCAGCGCGATGGGCGAGTCCACATCGGCGAAGATCTCGGCGGCACCGGCCCAGTACGACTCCAGCAGGGCGCGCAGTTGGTTGGCCAGTTGCACGCGGGTGGCCACCAGGTCATCACGGCCGCGCACCAAGGCACGCAACGCGCGGATCTCGTCGGACTGCGCGGCCAGCGGTTTGAAGCGGTGGCCGTCGGTGCGCAGCAGGTCGGCCAGCAAGTAGGCGTCAGAGGCGTCGGACTTGCCGCCGTGGCTGCGGTAGCGCGGCCGGCTGGCCTTGACGGCGTTGGGGTGGATGGGCACGACTTCGAAGCCGGCCTCCACCAAGGCGTCGACCAGCAGCCCGGAGGGACGCTCGATGGCGATGCGCAGCACGTGCAAGGCGCGCAGCTGGCGCAAGAGTTCACGCAAGCCGTCGGCATCGTGCGCGACCTCCCACTGCTTGCAAACGGCGCCGCGCTCGTCGATGACGCACACGGCGTGGGTTTGGCTGGCCCAATCCAGCCCGGCGAAGATGGAATTCATAGACAAACTCCTGCAAGTTGCGGTATGACTGGCCGTGCCGGAAGCCCACGCGGGACGCTCACTGATCGGCGCTCACACCCTGAGGTCAGTGCGGCGCAACACCCTGTAGCCCGTCTGGGTCTTCCGGCACCTTGCAGGCTGCGGGTCTCATGCGGGCCGTCGTACGGCGAGCGCCGCAGGCAGTCACTGCAAGGGCACGGAAGTCAATTCGAACGATCCGCCTGGACACGGCAACACGTCAAACACGGGTTGCCCACCGCGGCGCTCGGTCGGTTCGTCGCAAGCGCCGACCAACCGCCACCGTGGACAACCCTGCACCGCCTTTCATCCAACGGGGAAGAGAGGGTAGTCCAGTGAGCGCCGCGCCGGGCCGTTCCCAAGCAAGCTCGCACCGCAGCCCGCAGGGCGAAGGTACTTCAATGAACGCCACCGCCACCCCCGAACTCGCGCCCGAAAGCGACGAAGCTTTTCTCACCACGCCTTTCGTGCAGCAGCTGATCAAGCAGATGCGCGCGCAGGACACGCACGGCAGCTGGGATGGCAAGACCGACCTGCAGTTGCTCAAGCCCTTCATCCACACCGTGGAAGAGCGCCGCGCCTTGCCCATCCTGGGCGACCCGGACCCCGAGACCCTGTGGCACCTGGAGATCTTCTACAACGCGATCGCGGTCGCGATCGAACGCGAGACCGGCCAGATGGTCTCGCCCATGATGAAGATGAGCCACGAAGGTTTTGGCCGCATGGTGCTGATCGCCGGCCGCTTGGTGGTGGTCAACAAGCAGCTGCGCGACGTGCACCGCTTCGGTTTTTCTTCGCTGGCCAAGTTGTCCGACGCCGGCAGCAAGTTCCTCACCGAAGCCGTCGCGATGATCCGCGAATTTCCCGCCGTGGCGCAATACGGAGCATGACCATGAGCACCGAAGCAGACGAACTCAAGGCGCGCCTGAAGAAGGCCAACGCCCAGGCCACGCAGGCCAAGATGGACTTGCACGACCTGTCGGAAGACCTGCCCACGGGCTGGGAAAACATCCTCTCGGTGGCCCAACGCGCCCACGACACGCACGCCCTGCTGATGGACCTGCGCAAGGCGGTGGCCGCGGCCACGCCGACTTGAAGGAGAACGGCATGAGCGAACATTTCAGCGTCACCTTGCCCAGCGGCGCCACCTGGACGCCGACCTTCGTGACCTCGCTCGACGAGGACAAATGCATCGGCTGCGGCCGCTGCTTCAAGGTCTGCCCGCGCGGCGTGCTCGAACTCGTGGGCCTGACCGACGAAGGCGAGCGCATCTCGGTGAACCTCGACGACGATGACGACGACGAGGAATACGAAAAGAAGGTCATGACCATCGCGCACCAGGAGCTGTGCATCGGCTGCACCGCCTGCTCGAAGATCTGCCCGAAGAAGTGCTACATGCACGCCGCGGCGGACGTCTGAGGGGGTCGCCATGCTGGTGCCTGTCGAACCCCATCTGGACTGGGCTGCGCTTGAGGGGCGCATGAGCTCGCGCAAGGACGAAGTCGACGACCTGATGACGTTGCTGATGGAACACGCGGACCCTTCAACCGGACCCGAAGCCGAACGTCACCACATCGCCTGGCTGATCGCCTGCGCCAGCCTCGGGGACGCTCATCTGTGGCAAGACATGGGACTGCCCTCGCGCGACGCGTTGAGCTGGCTCATCAGGCGATGGTTTCCGGCGCTGGCGGCGTGCAATGTCGATGACATGAAGTGGAAGAAGTTTCTGTATCGACAACTGTGCGTGAAAGAAGAGATCCTGATCTGCAAGTCGCCCACCTGCGCAGACTGCAGCGATCAGACCCTGTGTTTCGGAGATGAGGACACTGCTGAGCAGTGAATGCGCCACACCGGGGGACGGCAAGAACCGTTACGGGACGGCCGGAAACAAAAAAGCCCCGGAACACTTGGGTGTTCCGGGGCTTTCAGGGTGTCTTGCGAGATGGGGGTTGCACTTTGATGTTGGCCTGAAACGAGGGTTCACTGGCACCAAGATATATGCCCGTTCCAGGCTGGTTGCTGCCGCTCAGACATGAGCAGCCAACGGCCGTGTTCGACCAAAGCAGCCATTAGTCTCCGGTTGATCCGTAGGTCATTGCAGGGGAATGTCGAGCCTGCCCAGCTGTCATCTGATTCGGCCCAGGCTCACGAGAAACGTAAGCGCGCGGTGAACCCATCTTGACGCGCCTGATAGTCAGTCGTTTGCAGCATTGACCTCGTCGGTAATGCTGCCGGCGTCGTAGTGAGCTGCGATGGCCCTGTCCAGACGCTTGAGCAGAGCGGGCAGTGTTTCGCCGTCCCGGCGAACAAGCATCGCGAGTGCGTTGCTGCCATCGGCTGCGCTGGCGACGCAGTCGAATGGCGCGAGGGCCCCGAGCGTTACCTCTCCGCCATCGGTAATCAGTTCTTCAATGTGCTTCATGTCCGCACATTGTGTGCCGTGTCAGGCTGGCTGCCAGCGGTGCGGCAGCAACTCGCCGATCTGGCTGGCGCGCTGTATGGGCAGGCGTGCCATCACATCGCGCAGGTAGGCGTAGGGGTCGTGCCCGTTCATGCGGGCCGACTGGATCAGGCTCATCACGGCTGCTGCCCGCTGGCCCGAGCGCAGGCTTCCGGCAAACAGCCAGTTGTTGCGGCCAATGGCAATCGGCCGGATCTGGTTCTCGATCCAGTTGTTGTCCACGGGCAATTGCCCATTCCCCACGAACTGGGTCAACGCTTCCCAACGCCGCAGGCTGTAGTCCAGCGCCTTGGCGCTCGCTGAACCCTCGGGCACCTTCTGGCGTTGCAGCACCATCCACTGGTGCAAGGCATCGAGCAGCGGCTTTGTCTGTTGTTGCCGGATGGCTTGGCGCTGTTCAGCGCCGAGCTCTTTGACCTCACGCTCGATCTCGTAGACCTGCGCGAACTGCTGCAGTGCGAACTGGGCGATCTGGCTCTGGTTCGCTGTGTGCAGATCGAAGAACTTGCGCCGTGCGTGAGCCAGGCAGCCGACCTCGGTCACGCCACTGGCGATCAAGGCTTTGTAGCCGCTGAAGTCGTCACAGGTCAGGCTGCCTCTCCAGTCACCCAGGAAGCGCCGGGCGTGTTCCCCCGAGCGTGATTCGCAGAAGTCGTAGACGACCACCTTGGTGTTCTCGAAGGCGCCCGTGGCGTAGGCCCAGAGGTAGGCCCGGTGCGTCTTGCCGTTACCGGGCTTGAGCATGGCCACCGGCGTCTCGTCGGCATGCAGCACGCGGTGCTGCAGCAGCTCAGCCTTCATGGCATCCACCAGCGGCAGCAACTGCACGCCACAGGAGACCGACACCACACGGGCCAGCGCCGTCTCGGTGCCAGCTCGCATGTCCAGCGGCTCGGTGGCCAGCCACAGGTTATCAACCCGGATCACTTGAGCAGCTCTCGCATCCACAGGGCGCACTGCTCGGCCGCCGCCAGGGGCCAGGTCACTGAGACGCTGGTGGCGCCACGGCGCAGCTCGATTCGGATGTCCGGCACAGGTGGGTGCGCCGCCGGCGGCAGCGGCACCGGAACGAATGCGGGCGCCTGCAGTGACGGCAGCGGGACACCAGTTTGGCGGCGCCACTTGTGCACGACGTTGGCATTGATGCCGTGGGACAGAGCAATGCTGGCCACCGATGCATCTGGCTCGGCGCACTGAGCGAGGATCTGCTGCTTGAGCTCGGCGCCGTACCGCCGGCGGGTCTTCTTCTTGGCTTCATTCATGGTGTCCACCTAAATCGCTTGGTGGACACCATCGTTGCCGCTTAGGCGAATCCCTTCAAGGGTGGGATGACCGCGCGCTTACCGAGAAACTAGTCCCCTGTTGGGCCTCGACCTGTGGGGGCCATCGGACAGCAATCAGTGAACTGCTCATACAAGTGAGTTACCTTGTCCATCCTCCGCTGTGACCCCATGAGCATGGCAAGCGTCCGGTAGGCCATGTGCATAAGCCCATTGGAAAAGCGAACTAGCGTCAGTGCCATCTCCGCTGGAAATCCATCACGAACGCGACGCAAAGGGTGAATGCCACTGTGCACGTAGGAATTCAGGGCGTGCCGTGAATATTGATCAAATTCAGCCAGATGCGCTGTCAACCCAACAGGTGCTACTTTTAATACCTTGGCGAGCATTTCGCCAGCACCGGGAAGGTTTTTGGCGGCTAGCTCAGCCTCTGGAGTCAGGTTCCGACCAAGCTTTTCGATCTGCGCGGGAGTCGCTACAAAATAAAGCCACGAAGCCCGAAGCAAGGCCTCGTATTGCAAGCGGAGAACGCCAGATCCTGAACTCGGAGCGTGTATGAAAAACGCAGCCCTTACGACGCTGGCATGCTCAATACACAGTTGGCATGCGCTTGCTGCCAACTGATTTTGCTCTGAGTCGATAGCGAGGACCACACCTGTTGATGGAAAGCAACTCAGTATGGCTTCTTCAAAAGCATCCGATCTTTCAGCAAGCACGAGTAAGGGATCTTCTTGATGAGAATCTGGGAGAGTAGAAGGCAAGTTCGTCAAGGTGCGGTTGCTGAATTGAGATTGGCATCGTTGGAGATCAACTCCACGGGATTGGGGGTCGTGGTGAAGGCAAGGCTGCAGTAGGTGCTATGCCTTTCGCTCTGCCCTCTCAGTCGGGCTTGCCGCTAAATAGTCTCTTAGCTGGAAGGCTAGCGAAGATCCGGCGTCGACAAGGCGATCAAGTATGTCGAGAGCTGCCCTGCGCAGGGTGACGTCTCGAATGAGTGTTTCCCGGTGTTCATGGACGGCTACTCGGCAGACGGTTTCCGCATCCCAAATGCAGTTGCCGTCATCGAAGAGATCGGCAGGCACTCGGTCGAGTGCATCACGCAACAGAGGGAGAGAGGCTGGCACCGACTGTGCCCTTCCCACCCCGGCCATTAGCCTTAGTAGATTCTCCAGAGCGGGAAGGCTGTCGCCCGCAGCAGCGAGGCAGTTGGCAATGTAGTTGGGGCGAGCATGAAGCAACACCAGATCGCTCCAGGTTTTAGGCCATGGCATCGAGCAGAAAAGCAAAGTCCGAAGTACCTTGTCGAAACGACTGAAGGTCCGCCGCGATCTAGTCCTCAGTGACTCATCGGGAAGTACCTTCGCTGCAGCCCGGTCCCACACTCGCCAGAAGGCGTCGGCATTCGCAAACTCCTGCTTCATGCATGCACCAAGCGTTGACTCCAACACTCTCTCGCTCAATTCGGGTGCGTACTCCAGACAAAAATCAAGGAGCTCAAACGGCGGAGATTGTTCCGTCGTTTGTTCAAGGAGTTCTGCTGCAAGCAATTCTCCAGCTTCCCAGCGTGCTTCGTAGTCGACGTGGTCAGGATCGTTGCGCGGCACCTGAGGTTTTCCCTCTTGGTCTGCCATGAGCCGGATAAGTGCGGTAAGTGCCTGAATTCTCCATGTATCAGGGGTCTCGCCGCGAGCTGCGTCCAATGCAATCGTCCACTCCTTGACTGCAGCCAAGCTTTTGGGCATGGCGCGAGCGGGTGGCTTCATCTCGCTCAATGCTGAAAGTACTGCTTTGACCGTGGTTGGTCGCGCGTCATCAACTATGTCCCGGCTACGCCGCCGGGGTCGCTTGTTTGTGGTGTCGAGCGCCTCGGCGTACTGTGACAGAGCAGATGTCAACAAGTCAGCGAGAACAGGTTGCTTTAGTCTCAACACCTCGGCGATTGTGTTGGCGGCGGCACGTCGTACCTTCCAGACAGGCTCCGTGACGATGTTGGCCAAGCCCTCTGCCATCTTTGAGAGCTTCGGGTCGACACTGGCAAGCAGTATCAACGTTCGAGCTCGAAGCTCTCCTGTCGTGGACCCACGGAGAACCCAGGCATCCTTGTCTTCTTGACGCGCGGCGACTTCAAGCAAGTACGTCCTGGCCCACTGCAGAGCCTCCGATGAGTCGCTGGGCCATCGCTGGATCAGGGCACAGGCAAGTTCGTCTTCCAGCCCCATAAGCATGACACTGTCCTCACCTTGGAACTCGGGACGGAGTTGGAGGAATTCGTTGTAAGGCTCCTCAGGTGACTCAAAGCTTTCGGCCCTGATTGGGTCAACGGTCGATGTTCGGTCTGTGATCGCCCCTGCCCAAAGCCGCACCGCGGCAAGACGATTCATGAGTTGCATGCGAGCCTCGGCTTGTTCGCCGATTTGCTTCAGCTCGGGTTCAAGGTTGGCAACCTCCAGCGGCACTAGGTTTCCGTCTCCTACAGGCTTTCCGAGCTTGAGCCCGCGGGCATCCATGCGCTTTAGTGCCATCCGCCAACCTTCAGGTGCCTCTGTTTCTGTGGCTACATCAGCTACATGCTTATCCAGGATTGCAAACATGGCGTCGCGTAGGTCTGGGCGATTGAATTGCACCTGAAGTGCCAGGTCTTCCAGGTGGTGCCTCCTGTGTGGAAGCCGGTTACTCGCAACGCGCTCGTTCTGCCGCTCACTGTCCAAGCCGTCGTGCCCACCGTGAATAGCGAGGGAGTGGGGCTCTTGCACGCTCCGCGCAATGTCGGCAGCAAAGAAAGCCGGACATTTGAAGACGGAGAGCAACTTCTCTGTCACCAGGTTCGGATGCGCGACCAATACCCCGACCACGAGGGCTGTCGTGAAGGTTGACTCGCCAACTTCCAGGATCACTTCAAGCACCTGAGACGTTGTTTCGGGCTGAGACATCGCCTCGATCAGCAGGCGCTCCTCTAGTGCCATGAGGGCGCAGTTCAGTATGTAGCTGGTGACGGAATGACCACGATAGGCAGTCCAAAGGCGCCAGTCGTGGATGTGAGGGCGGCCATTGGGGCTGACTTCTGGCGGTAAGACCACCACTTCGTTTGGCTGTGCCTTTGCAAAAACGTCGGCAGCGTGATTGCACAGATCGACAACAAACCGCAGGCTCTTCGGGAAAGAATAAAGAAGGAGGGCACGAAACGGACCCTGCAGAACCGATGGTGGGAAGAATTCGTGAGCTGCCCGCTCACTGAGCCCGAAAGCGGCCTCCCAACCTAGCGTTCTAAAGCGGCGCGTGGCTCTCGACTCGGTCACGATGTAGAGGGCCCAGAACACCTCACGTACCGTGTCTGGTGTGAAGTAGCTCGGTTCCCTGCAGTGCTTGACGTTGATAAGGTAAGCCAGGCGTTCCTCCGCAGAGAAGTCTCGCCTGTCCGATTCGTGCGCCAAGCGTTTCAGGAGCGCTTCGATGAACGCTATGAACCGATTTGGGTCTGCCCCGCAGCAAGTGCACAGGAGCGCATAGAAGCTCCGACCAATAGATTTCTCCCGATACCAGGTATCGGTATCGCGCAGGCAGTAGTGTTCGGCAATGCTGAACACGCCGCGTACCCTTTGTGATGGTCGGCGCCAACCCTCGTTGTGTGCGATGGCATCCTCGCAAAACTGGACGACCCATGAGTGGCTCTCTGGCGGGAGTGTAGGAAAGGCCTCTGCGACCAACTCGACCATCACGTCCCATGCTTTGCCCGCGGGGGCTGCCATACCAATGCGAGCGATGATCTCGTGGTTCGCTGGGTCGTCTGCGAGATGTGAGTAGTCGATGGGCGACGGCCCTTTGCAAGCAACCCGCAGCAAGTGACTAAGTCGCTTCAAGAGGCTCGCGTTGTCAAACGCCACGTTGCAGGCAAGTTTTGCAATCAAGTCCTCAACTTGATCGGAGCGCAGCAGACCGATAGCAACCTCATCTCGCCACAACTGAGGAAGTACTGAGTCTTGCCTGAGCGCAGCTTCTAGTAGTGCGTAGGCATCCGAATCTCCTTCCGCAGACCGCTGCGCCGTCCATGCACGCAAGGCGCGCCGCATGCCGGCGTGCGAACGCAGCTTTGCAAAGAGGACTACCCAATCGCGTTCTGCCGATCGAACCTCCCGCTCGACCCGAAAGAAGAGCGACCAATCCTCCAGAATGTCATGCGCCGGGGCCACTCGGTCGGCGGTGTCTCTTGCCAACACAGCGTCATGTAGAAGAGACTCCACCGCTTCTGCGTCGGCAGGGGCTTCAACGAACTGGGCGAAGCGCTCGGTGCGTTGGTAGCAAATTTGGTCAAATGCGGCTTTCCTTCGAGCTGCCATCCCCTGAGGAAAACCCTTGCTGGGAGCAATGCGCGCTGTCCACAGCATCCGCCGCAAGTCGTTACCCGATACCGAGGGAAGCGCGATACCGCCAGCAGTGAAGTCGAAGGCAAGCCGCAGATAGTAGGGTGCGCGCAGCACCTCGCGAACACCAGCATCCTTAGCGACAGCTTCCTCCAGTGAGCTGCCAGCTACAGCTGCGACGATCTCCGAGTCTTCGAGCTGCGGAATGTCGACAACCTGGCTGGAGAACCTGGCGAGAAAGTTTGTGTAGAGGTTATTGAGTGCATAGGAGCGCGTCGTGATGCACAGCTTCGCCCCCTTGTTCTGCCGGACCAGCGCCAGCAACTCCTCTAGTGCCCCCGGGTTTCGCGCTTCGAGTGCCTTTTCGAGCGAGTCGATGACAACAGTGGGTGTGCCGCTCCGCAGGAGGCTCTCTATGGTGAGCATCGGGTCGGGCATGCCGGCAAGTGACCGCACCGTCGCCAAACTCGGTTCATCAAGCTCATCGGCCCGGAAGAACAACAACGGGCCGGACTCGCTCATGAGAGGCGCCAGGACCGCCATGACAGCAGACTTGCCAGCACCCGGTCCTCCAGTGAGTATGGCGACTTGTCGCTCCTCCAAGCCTGCCAGCACACGGGCGACACAATCGCCGCGGGGGATGTGAATGCCGTTGGGCAGTATGGTGGAGATGAGCGAAAACTGAACGCGGGAGCTTTCGCTTAAGCGAACTGCAATGCTGCCAAGGCCTCGCTGAAGGCTCAGACGGCTAACCGCCTCTTGTAGACCAGCCTTCGCCGTAGAGGCCCACGTGGCCGGGGTGACAGTGCCTACGGCAATGCCTTGCTCAAAGACGTATGAGAACAAGCTATCCCACACAAGTTCGCCGGAGTCACCTGGTTGACCCGAATTCAAGAGAGCTTGAACGAGGCTAAGTTCTTGCGAGGAGTCGGTGCCGAGGTCATGAATGTCGACACGAAGACGTCGTAGGAGTTGAAAGACAAACTCCTCGGTGTACTTGTCTACAAGGGTGTTCTTCGAGACCTCCTTGAAGGCCTCCCATACGTTTGTATGCTTGCGGTCAAGGAGCTTCGGCGTCTTGAGCTTCAGGAGAAAATCGGCCAGATCAACAGAAGCGCGGGATAGCTCGCACAGTCGCTTGGCAGCTTGATTGGCAGCACTGGCAGGGGCAATCGTGGCGAGAACCAGAACATCGCATGAACGATCGAACGGACTACCTTCGAGACCAAGGAAGTCCCGCCAAGCACCTTGCAACCCGTCGACAAAGTCCTCATTGCTGACTGTTGCGTTGAGCCCGCGTTTGCACTGAATCAGCTGAAGGTGGTTTCCGTTGCTGCTGCGCACCTTGCAGTAAATGTCATCTGTGTGTGCACCAGCGTAGCGAGCTTCGAACCGAAGCTCTTCGACTTGGCAGCCATGTAGGCTAAAAGCCGTTGGCAACCCGGTGAGCATATTGGCCAGGTAGAGCGCCCCTACGCGGGACTGAAACACCCCTCCGCCACCTCCGGTAGCGATCGTGCTCGTGACTATGGTTCCCTTTAACGGGTCGCTCTTTGCCTTTTCCTCGTTGGTCATAGGTAACTCTATTCCGCCGAGATGTGGCGCCTCCCTAGAACGAGCATAAGGGATTGCGAAAACGCTCTTCAGCCCGTCACTGATGCGTACTACTTCTTTGCACCGCTAGGGTCCATCATGGCTGCAAGGAATGCGTCTCGAACAGACATGACCCGGCGAGCCCGTTCAAAACTGAACCACGGATCGCCATTCCGAGTGACTGCTGTGTAGCAGGCAGCGTAATTTCGTTCTGCGACTGCCACCGACCACAACCGCTGCATTGTCGACATCGAGGTGTATCGGCGATACGTCGAATCCTTTATTGAACCGGTGTCTTGGTACGCGCGGAGCGTGATCAGGTGGCCGCCGCCTACAACCACGCCACTCATCTGGCGGAGCGACGGGCCATGATGACGGCGTGGGCTGCGCGCCTGGATAGATTGCGCAGAGGGGCCGATGTGATTGCGTTGAAAACGCGTGCAGCCTGAATTCGGGATTCTGAAAAACATCGAAAACAATGCGATGAGGAGTATGGAAAGTCCGTCTGCAGCCCCCATCAAAAAGCGCTGCTTGCTGCTGACGGTTTCTCAGTTGCTGGGCTGCTCTACTGCAATCCGAGCCGTGATGGCCGATGCTGCATCGGTGATCAGATTCACCAGATAGTCCTGCGTGAAAGCGCTGAAGCGTTCGTTGGTGCCGACCAGCGTGACCGCACCCAGGATCCGTGATTTCTCGTCGAAGATGGGCGCTGCCAGGCCCGTCTTCCCCGGATCCAGTTCGCCCGCGCTCACGCAATAGCCTTGTTTCCGGATGGTGAGCATGGTCCTGGAAAATTCCTTCCAGGTCGGCCCCAGCCGCAGCAGGTCCGGCTCTGCGGCATTGGTCTCGTAGACGCGTTTGAGCTGCCTGGGCAGCAGGTACGCCAGGATCACCTTGGACGTGGCGCTGCGGAACAGGGCCATGGGACGACCACGGCCAAAGTTCAGGGCTTCGGTTTCGCTGCCGTGCTTCTGCAGGATGTTGATCACGGTGGAGCTGTACAGCTCGCTGATGAGCGCATGCATGCCGGTTTGCGCGACCAGCTCGTCGACCAGATCGCGGCTGCACGTGATCAACGGGTCGTATTCGGTCATGTGGCGGTCGAGTTCGATCACCCGTGGACCCACCGCATAGCCCCTGGGCAGCCGAACCAGGAGGCCCACGTCGCTGAGTTCCCGCACGTACCGATAGGCACTGGCCTGGGCATAGCCCAGTTGCGAGCAGATGGTGTCGACATCGATCACGGGCTGCCCGGGCTTGAACAGATTCAGGATGTCGAGCATGCGTCGGAGGCTGTTCATGTTGGCTGGTCTGGGGCTGCATGGGCACGACGTGGAAGGCATCGTGCAACAGCGGATGGAACAAAGGTGGGTTGGTCGGGTGGGGCAAAGGGTACCCGAGCCGTGCCGGGATTTTCGCGCAAAGCGGGTCAACGAGTGCCCTTCCTGTGGTGGTCTGTCTGTCCTGCGCGTATACATGATTTCATCTAAACGATAAATAAGCATGATTTAGACACTTGATTATTGTCAACATTTGCATATTTACAGCTATTTGATAAAGTAGCAACATGACAAATGACAAAGACATGACCGGTGCAGATGCACTACTTGCCGCCCTCGCCGACGAAGGCGTCGTCGTTTGCTTCGCAAACCCCGGCACCACGGAGCTGGATCTGGTGCGTTCGCTGGAGCGCGAAAGCCGGATGCGCTGCGTGGTCGGTTTGCAGGAGAACGTCTGCACCGGCGGCGCCGATGGCTACGGCCGCATGACCGGCCGGCCCGCCGCGACTTTGCTGCACTTGGGCCCGGGCTTTGCCAACGGCATCGCCAACCTGCACAACGCCCGGCGCGCACACACACCGATCGTCAACATCATTGGCGACCACACCAGCTGGCACCTGCCCTTTGATGCGCCGCTGACCTCCGACATCGAATCCCTGGCGCGCCCGGTGTCGGGCTGGGTGCATCGCATCGCCGCTGTGGAGCAGAGCGATGCCGCAGGCCGCGAAGCGGTGAAGCAGAGCCACGACCGCGGTGGTCAGGGTGTCACCCTGATCTTTCCCGCCGACCATCAAGCCCACACGGGTGGCGAGCAGGTCGCCCTCGCGCAGCTGGCGGTGCATGCCACCGACAGCGCCCCGGCAGCCTTCGATCCGGCCGCCGCCGTGCAGCGGTTGAAGGCCGCGAACAAGATCGTCTTCCTGCTGGGGGGCGGGGGCGAGCAGAGTGGCCTGGGGGTGCGGGCTCAAAGGGCTGTGCAGCGCCTCTGCGCCGCCCTGGGCGCCACGGCCTACGCCGAGACCTTCCCGTCGCGCTCGGAGCGGGGTCAGGGCCTGCCGGCATTCGACCGTTTGCCGTATTTCCCGGAGCCGGCCCGCGAAGTGCTGGACCCAGCCGATCTGGTGGTGCTGGTGGGCGCCTTGCCGCCCGTGACCTACTTCGGCTACGAGGGCCATCCCAGTCTGTTGGTGGGTCCCGAGCGTCTGCTGACGCTGGCGGAGGTTGGCGACGACGCTGCCACGCGCCTGGAGGTGGTGGCCGAGCTGCTGGGCGCCGCGGATGTCGCGCTGCCCCCGGCGGTGTTGAGCCCACCGGATGAAGGGCCGCTGACGCCGGCGCGCATCGCGCTGGCCCTGGCCCATCAGCTGCCCGACCGGGCCATCGTCTCGGTGGAGGGCGGCACCTGTGGCTATCCGTTCTACGCGGTGTCGTCGGCCGCCCGGCCACACACCACGCTCACCAACACCGGTGGAGCCATTGGCCAGGGCCTGCCCGTGGCCATGGGCGCGGCCATCGCCTGCCCGGACCGCAAGGTGGTGGCGCTGCTGTCGGACGGCAGCACGCAATACACGATCCAGACCCTGTGGTCGCTGGCTCACGAAGAGCTGGACGTGGTGGTGCTGATCGCCGCCAACCACCAGTACGCGATCTTGCGCAACGAGTTGCGCCGCGGCGGCGCAACGCTGGGCACTCGCGCAGAACAGATCACCAGCCTCGACAAACCCCGCATCGACTGGGTGACCCTGGCCCAGTCCTACGGCGTGGCCGGTGGGCGCGCCAACACCAGCAGCGAACTCACGGTCTTGTTGCAGCAAGCGTTTTCGAAGCGCGGCCCGATGCTGATCGAGATGGCGTTGTAGCGCGCCGATCACTTGAAGAACACGAGGCCGGCGAGACGCCGACCTTCCCCAAACCCCTGAAGGAGACGTTGTGGATCTGAATCTCAAAGGCAAGGTCGCTGTGGTGACCGGTGGCAGTCTTGGCATTGGCCGGGCAGTGACGGAAGCGCTGGCTCGCGAGGGCGTTCGCGTGGCCATCGTGGCCCGCAGCAAAGGCCCGCTGGAAGAAGCGGCTCGCGACATCGCTGCCGCCACCGGCATCGAGATCCTGGCCGCCCCGGCCGACGTCAGCAAGACCGATCAGGTGCAGGCCATGATGGACAGGGTGGCCAGCCACTTCGGCCGCATCGACATCCTGGTCAACGGTGCCGCGCACCCGGGCGGCCTGGTGCGCTCGGAGATCGAGAACGCCGACCCCGAAGGTCTTCTGGAAGACATCAACATCAAGGTGGTCGGCTACATGCGCTGCGCCAAAGCGGCGGCCGCCCACATGAAGAAGAACGGCTTCGGCCGGATCATCAACATCGGCGGCCTCACGGGCCGTGGCAGCAAGCAGCTCTCGGGCATGCGCAACGTGGCGATCTGCCACCTGACCAAGACGCTCTCTGATCAGCTGGGTCCCTCGGGCATCACGGTCAACGTCGTGCACCCCGGTGTCGTCGAGACCCCGCACATCCACGAGCTCTATGCCAAGGAAGCCAAGCTGCAAGGCCTGACGGCCGAGCAGGTGGAAGCCAACTACGCCAAGGTCACGCCGATCCGCCGCGTGCTGCAACCCAACGAGATCGCCGACACGATCCTCTTCCTGGCCTCCGAGCGCGCAGGTGCCATCACCGGCGAATCCATCGCGGTGGATGGCGGCATCACGCGCGGCATCTTCATCTGACACCGACACACAGGAACTGCAACATGAACGGAACCATTCTGGTGGGCACGGCTGGCCAGGGCATCCTGCGCAGCGTGGACGACGGCGCCACCTGGCACCGTCTGGGTTTGAAAGAGGCGATTGAATTTGATGGCGTGGTGCGCAGCCTGGCGGTGGACCCCTCCGACCCCTCGCGCGTGCTGGCAGGGGCTGACGCCGGCCTGTGCATCAGCCTGAACGGTGGCGCGCACTTCAAGCGGGTCGATTCCCCGATGAACCAGGAGACGGTCTGGGCCATCGCGTTCGACCCGAGCAATCCCAAGATGGTCTACGCCGGCACCGGCGCGCCGTCGCGGGCCCGCATGTACCGCTCGAAGGATGGCGGCCTGTCGTGGGAACAGCTGGGCATCGAGCTGCCCGAGTTCTGCCAGGGCGTGAACCGCCCACGCATCCTGACGGTCTGCGTCAATCCGGTGCGCAGCGGGGAGGTGTGGTTCGGGGTGGAAGAGGGCGGCGCCTGGCGCAGTCCCGACTGCGGCGACACCTGGGAGCGTGTCGACACGCCCACCAGCGGCATCGGCAATTCCGACATCCACGCCATCGCGGTGCTGCCGCCGGTGGACGGCCAGCCGCAGAAGAACCTGGTGCTGACGGTGAACTCGGTCTACACCAGCACCGACGATGGACAGACCTGGTCGGGCAAGGCCTCGAAGGAGCGCTTCGACGGCATGTACTACACGCGCACCGTGCAGGTGGTCGACGCCGCCGGCAGCACCCTGCTGCTGGCCATCGGCGACGGCACGCCCGGCACGCGCACGCGCATCTACCGCTCGGAAGACCGCGGCGAGAGCTGGGCGCCCACGCTGCTGCACACGGCGCCGAACTCGACGGTCTGGGCCTTCGGCGCCCACGCGTCCGACCCTTCGCTGCTGTTCGCCGGCACCAAGTACGGCCACCTGCTGCGCTCCATGGACGGCGGCAAGAGCTGGTTCAAGGAGTGGCGCGATTTCAGCGAGATCACCTCGGTCGCCTGGACGCCCTTCGTGGCGCCGGTGAAGGCCCACCCGCAATCCATCAACTGAAGGGCGCGGTCATGAGCATGGCATCGATCAACGTCAAGCCGCGCATCCTGCGCACCCACCTCGCGCTCTACGTCAAGGACCCCGAAGCCAGCGCCCGCTGGTACCAGGACATCCTGGACATGGAGGTCACCGCGCGCGAACCGCGCTGGGTCTTCCTGTCGTTCGGCAAGAAGCACCACGACATCGCCCTGATCAAGGCCGACCCGGCCATGCTGCGCGCCCTGCAGATCGGCGAGATCAACATGCAGCACTACGGGCTGGAGATCGACGGCGGCCTGGACGACCTGCGCCGCCTGTACGGCATGTTGCTGGCCAAGAACGTACCCGTGGTCAAGACCACCGATCACAAGGTGGGCTACGGCCTGTACTTCACCGACCCCGACGGCCACCGCTTCGAGTTCTTCCTCGAAACCGTGCACGACGACGAAGAAGGCAAGCGGGTGCTGGGCCACTACAACGCGCCCAGCGACCCGTTCGACCTGCAGCCCCTCTGATCCATTCCCTCACCAGAAGACACCATCATGAAGTCCCCCAATTTCGGCATCTTTCACATCCGCAAGTGGTTCCTGCAGGTGGAGGACAGCCTGTCTGGCGAGACCGGCGCGCCCGCGGACGGTGAGCCGCTGCGCAAGATCGTCATCGCGGCCTGCATCCACAACCCCTGCGCCGGTCGCTACGAGCAGGACCTGAGCGCCTGGATCGAAGGCTCTCCCGAGCTGGGCCGTGAATTCGGCCGCCGCATCCAGGAAGCCGCTGGCAACCAGAAGATCGAAAGCTACGGCAAGGCCATCCTGGTCGGCATCGACGGCGAGTACGAGCACGGCAACGCGCTGCTCACCAACCCGGCGGCCGATCCCATCCGCGTGGCCCTCGGCGGCGGCAAGTCCTGGGTGCCCTCCACCGGCAAGCGCGGCGTGCCCGGCACGGTGCTCGACATCCCGCTGGCCCACAAGGACGCGCTCTACGTGCGCTCGCACTACGACTCGGTGAGCGTCAGCTTCAACGACGCCCCCAACCGCGACGAGGTGCTGGTGTGCTGGGCCTTCGCCACGCGCGGCCGCCTCAACGCGCGCCTGGGCGGCCTCAAGGCCGCCGACGTCAAGGGCCTGGACGGTCTGGTCTGAGCACCACCATGGAACGACGCGACCACACCGTGACCCGCGCCGGGCTGCGCTTCCATGTGACGGAGTGGGGGGCGCCGACGGCCCGCCCGGTCGTGATGCTGCACGGCATCCGCGGCTACGCCGAGACCTTCGCGGGCATCGCGGCGGCTTTGCAGCCCGATGGACGGGTCATCGCCTTCGACCAGCGCGGACGCGGCACATCGGACTGGGACCCGCAGCACCACTACTACACCGACACCTACGTGGACGATCTGGCGGCCGTGGTGGATGCGCTGGGCCTGGACCGGTTTGATCTGCTGGGCCATTCGATGGGTGGCATCAACGCCATCGTCTACGCCGCACGTTTTCCCGAGCGGGTGAACCGCCTGCTGGTGGAAGACGCGGGTCCGGGCGCCTTCGAGGCCAGCCCGGGCGCGATCCGCATCCGCCGCGAACTCGCCACCACACCCGGCCACTTCGCCACCTGGGACGAGGCCCGCGCCTTCATGCGCGCGCTGCGCCCCAGTGTCACGGAAGAAGCCCGGGAGCAGCGCCTGCAGAGCATGTTGCGCCCGGCCGATGGCGGTGGCTTCACCTGGCAATACGACCACGTGGGCATCGCCGCCACCCGCCTGAACCCCGACCCGGCCCGGGTGGTGGACCTGCGGCCGCATGTGGCGGCGCTGGCCTGCGACACCCTGGTGGTGCGGGGCGGCAACTCGGACTACCTGCAGCCCGAAATGGTCGACGACATGCAGCGCCTGAACCCCCGCATCCGCAGCACCGTGGTGCCCGATGCCGGCCACTACATCCACGACGACCAGCCTGCGCTGTTCCACCAGCTGGTGCGCGACTTCTTTGTGCCAAAGGCCGGCCATGCGGCTCAACCGACCCACTGACACCATGCTCCACGAACTCAGAACCTACACCCTGGTGCCCGGCGGCGTGCGCGAGTACCTGCGCCTCTACAACGAGGCTGGCCGCGAGGTGCAGACCGAGCTGCTCGGCCGCCTGGTCACGCTCATGCAGCCCGAGAGCGGCGACCTCAACCAGCTGATCTACATCTGGGCCTTTGACGACTTTGAAGACCGACGCCAGCGCCGCGCCCGGTTGATGGCCGACGACCGCTTCACCGCTTTCCGCAAGACGGTTCGCCACCTGCTTGTGCGACAGGAAAGCCAGTTGTTGATACCTGCTTGAGATGAGCCACCCCCGCAGCGCTTCGCGCTACCCCCAAGGGGGCGGCACTGGCCGTCCGGCAAAGCCGGCCCGGCGGTGCCCTGGGCTGCACCGCGTCATGCACAGGTGTGGTGCTCCGGAGCCATGGAAACCGACAACCCCTATTGAGAGACAAAGCCATGAAGCCCACCATTGACACCGAAGTGCTGGTCGTCGGCGCCGGCCCTGTCGGCGTGTCCATCGCCAACCTGCTCGGGCACTACGGCGTGAAGACGCTCATGGTGGACCGCAGCCCCCAGGTGCTGGACTTCCCGCGCGCCGTGGGCCTGGACGACGAGGCCCTGCGCACCTTCCAGGCGGTTGGTCTGGCCGAGGCCATGTTGCAGGACATGATCCAGAACGTGCCCATGCGCATGTACACGGCGGACAAGCGCTGCTTTGCCGAGATCCTGCCCAGCACACGGGAGTTCGGCTGGTTCCGTCGCAACCTGTTCTCGCAACCCCTGGGCGAGGTGACGCTGCGCAAGGGCCTGGAGCGCTACCCGCATGTCACCACGCAACTTGGCGTGGCGCTGCAGTCCATCGAGCAGGACGCCGAAGGTGTGACGGCGGTCCTGCAGGCCGAGGGCGGCGGCACCACCACCGTGCGTGCGCAGTACCTGGTGGGCGCCGACGGTGCACGCAGCACGGTGCGCGAAGGCGTGCTGAAGATTCCGTATGAAGGTCAGACGCACCCCAACAAGTGGGTGGTCATCGAGTGCGATCAGGACCCGCTGGACGCGCCCTACACGGCCCTGCACTGCGAGCCGCGCCGCCCCTATGTCTGCCTGCGCCTGCCGTACGGGCTGCGGCGCTGGGAGTTCATGCTGTTCCCGGGTGAAGACGGCGAGTTGATGCTTGCACCCGACAAGGTGCAGGAACTGCTGCGCAACCACGTGGCCGACCCCGAGCGCCTGAACGTGATCCGGGCCCGGGTGTACACGCACAACTCGCGGGTCGCGAAGTCCTTCGTGGCGGGTCGCATCTGCATCGCCGGCGATGCCGCCCACATCACGCCGCCCTGGATCGGGCAGGGGCTCAACGCCGGCCTGCGCGACGCGTTCAACCTGTCGTGGAAGCTGGCCTGGATCGTCCAGGGCCGCATGAAGCCCGAGCTGCTCCAGAGCTACCACGACGAGCGCCACGCGCACACCAAGGCCATGATCGACTTGGCCGACCTGTTCGGTGCGGTGCTGTCGCAGCGCAACCGCTTTGTGGCCTGGATGCGCGACCGGTTCTTCCTCTCGATCCGCAACGTGCCCAAGTTCCGCGACTACGTGCTGCAGATGAAGTTCAAGCCCATGCCCCGGTTCTCGACCGGGGTGGTGCTCAACAGCGGCAACGCCCCCCAGGACGAGCTGGTGGGGCGCATGTTCATCCAGCCCAATGTGGCGCGCCTGACGGGCCGCTGCGAGAAGCTCGATGATGTGATCGGCGGGCAGTTCGCGCTGCTCTCCTGGCGCTGCGACCCCCTGGCCCAGGCACCCGCCGCGCTCATGAGCCAGCTCCAGGCCCTCGGTGGTGTCCGCCTGGTGGGCGTGCGCGCCCGCAGCGGGGCGAGCGAGCCGGGCATGTCGGCGGCCGGCCCTGGGGTGGACGTCATCCAGGACATGGAAAACGACCTGCAGCTGTGGTTCCAGAAAAAGAACGTGGACTGGGTCCTGTTGCGGCCAGACCGTTTCGTGGCCGCCGCCGGCCTGGCCCAGGACGCGCCCGCACAGCTCCGGAAGTTCTGCGACGCCGTGCTGCCCACCACCGCACCCGCCATGCGCCAAGCGCCTGCCCCTGCGACCGCCGACGCACCGATGGCGGTGTGAGTTGCCACCACTCAATCAACCAACCAAAAGGACGATCCCCATGAACTCCCTCCAATCGTGTGTGCTGGGCAGTGTGATGCTGGCGGTGACCATGGGTGCGGCCCATGCTCAGTCATGGTCTGCCACCACGGTGCGCATCGTCGTGCCCTATCCGGCCGGGACGGAGCCCGACGTGCTGGCCCGCGACATCGGCATCGCCCTGTCCAAGCAGACCGGCAAGACCTTTGTGGTCGACAACAAGCCCGGCGCCAACTCGATCATCGGCACCGATGCGGTGGCCAAGGCCGAACCCGATGGCGCCACGCTGCTCATGGTCGACCGCCTGGCCCTGGTGACCAACCCCATGCTGTATTCGAAGCTGCCGTACAAGTGGGAAGAGGCCGTCAAACCCGTGACCGATCTGGCCCGCGTGAACCTGATGATCGGCGTGCGTTCGGGGCTGCCCGTCAAGACCTTCACCGAGCTGGTGGCCTACGGCAAGGCCCACCCGGGCAAGCTCAATGCGGGCACCGGCGGCAACGGCCATGTGACGCACATCGGCATGGAGATGCTGTCCAAGGCGCACGGCTACACCCAGACCTACGTGCCCTACAAGGGCATCGGTCCGGCCATCACCGGCCTGTCCGCCGGTGAGGTGGACGTGGTGATCGCGGGCGGCGTCGCGCTGGCGGCGCAGGCCAAGTCCGAGCGCGTGCGCCTGCTCGCCATCGGCGACGAGCAGCGCGCGGGCTTCGCTCCCGAGGTGCCCACCATCACCGAAGCCGGCGGCAAGGCAGGTTCGATTCCGTCCACCGTGTTCGCGCTGTTCGCGCCGGGCAAGGTGCCCGACGCCGTGATCACCCAGATCAACCAGGCCGTGGTCCAGGCCGTGGCCGGTTCGCCGATGAAGACCAACTACGCCGCCCGCGGCCTGGAGGTCGGCACGTCGAAGCCGGCCGACACCCTGGCCTCCATGAAGCAGGAAGCGGTCAAGTACGAGCAGGTCATCCGCGAAGCGGGCATCAAGATCGAGTGACCACGTTGCCGCCAACGAAAGACCCCATGTACCCCACGCTCACCCTCTACATCGACGGCCAGTTCATCGAGGCCGGCACCCGGCAGACGCTGACGGTGAACGACCCCGCGACGCTGGAGCGCCTGGGCGATCTGCCCTGCGCCACGGCGCAGGACCTGGACGCGGCCCTGGCGGCGGCCGAACGGGCCTTCGTGCAGTGGCGGCATGCCTCGCCGATGGACCGCTCGGCCGTGCTGCGCAAGACCGCCGAGCTGCTGCGCACCCGTGTCGAGGCCATCGCGCACGGCATCACGCGGGACAACGGCAAGCCCCTGGCCGATGCCCGGGCCGAGGTGCTGAACAGCGCGGAACACGTCGAGTGGCACGCCGAAGAATGCCGCCGCATCTACGGCCGGGTGGTGCCCTCGCGCGACCCGCGCGTGCGCCAGCTGGTGATCCGCGAGCCGGTGGGCGTGTGCGTCGCCTTCAGCCCCTGGAATTTCCCGCTCAGCCAGGCCATCAAGAAAGTGTCCGCCGCCATCGGCGCGGGCTGCACCCTGATCCTGAAAGGGCCGGAAGAGTCGCCCAGCGCCATCGTCGAGATGGCGCGCGCCTTCCACGACGCCGGTCTGCCGCCGGGGGTGTTCAACGTGGTGTTCGGCCAGCCTGCGGAGATCTCGAAGCACCTGATCGAATCGTCCGTGGTGCGGCAGGTGTCGTTCACCGGCTCGGTGCCCGTGGGCAAGCAGCTGGCGGCGCTGGCCGGCCAGCACATGAAGCGCGTCTGCATGGAGCTGGGTGGTCATTCGCCGGTGCTGGTGTTCGACGACGCCGACGTGGACGCCGCGGCCACGCTGCTGGCGCGCATGAAGACGCGCAACGCCGGGCAGGTGTGTGTCTCGCCCTCGCGGGTGTTCGTGCAGGCCGGTGTGCACGACCGTTTTGTGGCGCGCTTCGTGGACGCCATTCAGTCCATCCAGGTCGGCAACGGCCTGGAGCCCAGCTCGCAGATGGGGCCGCTGATCCACGACCGCCGGCTGCAGGCGGTGCGTGATCTGGTGGACGACGCCACGCGCGCCGGCGGACGGGTGCTGACCGGTGGCGCGCGCCTGGGGGACGGCGGCCATTTCTTTTCGCCCACCGTCATCGCCGACGTGCCCGCCCACGCGCGGATCATGAGCGAGGAGCCTTTTGGCCCGGTGGCGTCGGTGCTGAAGTTCGACAGCACCGAGCTGGCGCTGCGGCTGGCCAACAGCGTGCCCTACGGCCTGGCGTCCTACGTGTTCACCGAGTCGCACAAGACCGCCACCCAGGTCATGAACGGGCTGGAGGTGGGCATGGTCAACATCAACCATTCCGGCATGGCGCACCCCGAGCTGCCCTTTGGCGGCGTCAAGGACAGCGGCATCGGCAGCGAAGGCGGCACCGAGACCTTCGACGGCTTCCTCGTGACCAAGATGGTCACGCAGATCTGAGATTCCTTTCCTGTTTACCGGTTTTCACATGCTTCAACTCAAAGATCCTTCCCTGCTGCCTGGCCAGTGTCTCGTCGGCGGCCAGTGGGTGTCGGGCACGGCGTTCATCGAAGTCACCAACCCCGCCACCGGCGCCGTGATCGCCAAGGTGCCGCGCCTGGGCTCCGCTGAAACCCGCCAGGCCATCGAGGCCGCCAACCGCGCCTGGCCGGCCTGGCGTGCGCGCACCGCCAAGGAGCGCTCGGCCGTCCTCGCCCAGTGGTACGCGCTGATCATGGCGAACCAGGACGACCTGGCGCTGATCATGACCAGCGAACAGGGCAAACCGCTGGCCGAGGCGCGCGGTGAAATCGCCTACGCGGCGTCCTTCATCCAGTGGTTCTCGGAAGAAGCCAAGCGCGTGTACGGCGACACCATTCCCGCGCCGGTGGCCTCGCAACGCATCGTGGTCACCAAGGAGCCCATCGGGGTCTGCGCCGCCATCACGCCCTGGAACTTCCCGGCCGCGATGATCACGCGCAAGGCCGGCCCGGCGCTGGCCGCGGGCTGCACCATGGTGGTCAAACCCGCGAGCCAGACGCCGCTGACGGCGCTGGCCCTGGCTGTGCTGGCCGAGCGGGCCGGTGTGCCCGCGGGCGTGTTGTCGGTGGTCACCGGTTCGGCGCGCGACGTGGGCGACGAACTGGCCGACAACCCGCTGGTGCGCAAGCTCTCGTTCACCGGCTCCACCGAGGTCGGCCGTTCGCTGATGGCGCGCACCGCCGCGACGGTGAAGAAGGTGTCGATGGAACTGGGGGGCAACGCGCCCTTCATCGTGTTCGAGGACGCCGATCTCGACGCCGCGGTCGAAGGCGCCATCGTGTCCAAGTACCGCAACGCCGGGCAGACCTGCGTGTGTGCCAACCGCCTGTACGTGCACAGCAAGGTGTACGAGGCCTTCGCCTCCAAACTGGCCGTGGCGGTGGCGCAGCTCACGGTGGGCGAGGGCACCGGGTCCGACGTGCGCATCGGCCCGCTGATCGATCACAAGGCGGTGCAGAAGGTCGAGCAGCACATCGCGGACGCGGTGTCCAAGGGCGCGAAGGTGCTCACGGGCGGACAGCGCCACGCCCTGGGGCAGAGCTTCTTTCAACCCACGATCCTGAGCCACGTCACGCAGGACATGCTGGTCGCCCGCGAAGAGACCTTCGGCCCGCTGGCGCCGCTGTTCCGTTTCGAGACCGAAGACGAGGTGGTGGCCATGGCCAACGACACCGAGTTCGGCCTGGCCAGCTATTTCTATGCGCGCGACCTCGGCCGCGTCTGGCGCGTGGCCGAGCGCCTGGAGTACGGCATGGTGGGCGTGAACACCGGCCTGATCTCCAACGAGGTGGCGCCCTTTGGTGGCGTCAAGCAGTCGGGCATCGGCCGCGAAGGTTCGCACCTCGGCATGGACGACTACCTGGTGGTCAAGTACATCAACATGGCCGGCATTTGAGAGGCTGAGCCAAGGCGACGGCCGCTGAAGCGGTCGCGCCATCGACCCACACAACAACAGGAGACATCCCATGAACGCCAACACCTCCCTCGAACTGAACAACCTCATCCACGGCGAGCACCGGCCGGCCCGATCCGGCGCCACCTTCGAGAAGCTGGCCCCCGCGACCGGCCGGCCTTGTGCAAGGGTCAGCGCCTCGGGCGCCGACGACGTGAACGATGCCGTGGCGGCGGCGAAGCAGGCGCTGCGAGGCCCCTGGGCGGAGCTGCCCGCCAGCGAGCGGGGCCGTTGCCTGGCGCGCCTGGCCGACCTGCTCGAAGCGAACGCCGAGGCCTTCGTGACCACGCTGGCCACCGAACAGGGCAGGCCCCATTTCGACATGCGCGTGATGGACCTGCCCATGTCGGTCGACACCCTGCGCTACTTCGCCGGCTGGGCCGACAAGCTCGAAGGGCGCACCGTGCCCACCGCCGGGTTCATGGGGCGGCAGATGCTGCACTACACGCGCCTGGAGCCCGTGGGCGTGGCGGCGCTGATCGTGCCCTGGAACGCGCCCTTGATGATCGCGATCTGGAAGCTCGCCCCGGCGCTGGCCGCGGGCTGCACGGTGGTGATCAAGACCTCCGAGGACGCGCCGGTGGCCGTGGGCCAGCTGGGCGCACTCGTCGCCGAAGCGGGCTTTCCGCCCGGCGTGGTCAACATCGTGCACGGCATGGGGCCCGAAGCGGGTGCCGCGCTGACCGCCCACCCCGACGTGAGCAAGATCAGCTTCACCGGCAGCACCGGTGTGGGCCGCATCATCGCCCAGCAGGCGGCGGCCTCGTTCAAGCGCGTCACGCTGGAGCTCGGTGGCAAGGCCGCGCAGATCCTGTTGCAGGACGCGAACCTGGACGAAGCGATTCCCGGCGTGGCCATGGGCCTGTTCGTGAACCAGGGCCAGACCTGCGCGGCCGGCTCGCGCATCCTGGTGCACCGCTCGCTCGTGCCGCAGGTGGAGCAGGCGCTGGCGGCCGCCGCGGCCTCGGTGAAGCTCGGTGGGCCGGATGTGGAAGGCGCGCAGATGGGCGCGCTGATCAGCGCGCGCCACCGGGCGCGGGTGCAAGCCAGCATCGGCACGGCGCTGGCCGAAGGCGCCCGGCGCCTGTGCGGCGACGAGGGCGACACACCCGCGAACGGCTTCTTCATGCGGCCGACGGTGTTCACCGACGTGACCCCCGGCATGCAGATCGCGCAGGAGGAAATTTTCGGCCCGGTCGGGGCGATCATCCCGTTCGACACGGAGGCCGAGGCCATCGCCCTGGCCAACGACAGCCGCTACGGCCTCTCGGCCAGCGTCTGGACGCGCGACGTGTCCGCCGCGCACCGCGTGGCCGCGCAGCTGGAGGTGGGCGCGGTGGCCATCAACTGCTGGAGCCCGCTGGACGCGCGCCTGCCCTGGGGCGGCACCAAGGACAGCGGTGTCGGCAGAGACCTTTCGCGCAAGGCGCTCGACGCCTACCTCGAAGAAAAAGTGGTGTCGCTGGCGCTGTAGCCCCCTCGACGGGGTGAGCCGGCAGCGCGTCCTGTGGCGCGCTGCTGGCGTGGTTTGTGGACAGCCAGGCGGTCGCACCGCTTTGGGGGCCACCCCGGTGTGCCCGCCGCCCAGCGTTTTTCCGGAGACGTCTCATGAATGTCGAAGTGCGTTCGTTCAACGACGTGCACCAGCACGCGCGTGCCATCCCGGGTTGGTCTCAGCACTACGACCAGCTCTCGCCGGGCTCGCTCCACAGCAGCCTGCGCCAGGTGTCCACCCACACCTTCCAGATGTTCCATGAGGTGCTGAACCGGCAGGTGGTGCAGCGGGGGCATTGCCCCGGTCAGCGCCTGTGCCTGGCGGTGTCGGACATGTCGCTGGAAGCCGCCAGCGCGAGGCGCGCCCAGCCGCCTTTGTCGCGCGTGGTGCTGCTGCGCAACAGCGAGGAGTTCACGCTGCACGCGCCACAAGGCCTGAGCCTGGTGGCGGCCAATGTGGACTTTGAGCGCTTCATCGAGATGGCCGAGCTGCATCTCTCGCCCCGTCAGACCGCCCTGGCCAGGGGCGCGGCGGGCCTGGCGGTGACCGAAGCGGCGGCCGCGCGACTCAAGGACACCCTGTACCTGATCCTCCGGCAATCCAGCCTGCAGCCCGCCACCAACGCACCGACCGAGACCCTGGACAAGGTGATGGACGAGATGCTGCTCAACGCTTTCCTCGACCTGTTTGCCGCGGTCGGGGACCCGGACACCCAGACGCGTTGCGGTTCGTCGGTGAGCAGCTACATGGTCAGGCGCAGCCGCGAACTGGTGGAGGGCAACGTCTGCAGCCCCCTGAGCATCCTGGAGCTCTGTGCACAGCTTCGGGTCAGCCGCCGCACGCTGCAGGCCAGCTTCCAGAGCGTGGCGGGCATCGGCCCGCTGGAGTACCTGCGCAACCTGCGGCTCAATGCCGTTCGCCGCCGCCTGGGCACGACGGCGGCGCATGAGTTGCCGGTGGGTGACGCGGCGGCCGAGATGGGGTTTTTCCACCTCAGCCATTTCGCGCGCCACTACCGCGAGCTGTTTGGCGAGCTGCCATCCGACACCCTGCGCGCGGATGGCCGGCCCACGGTGGCGCATTCAGGCCACCGCTCGCTCAGAAGGTCTTGATCAGGCCGACCACCAGGCGGGTCTTGCCCGCCGGGCCGGTCTTGGCGGTCTCGGCGCCGCTGATGCGGCCGGAGGCCATCAGGCCCGAGCCCAGGTCGTAGACCAGACCCAGGTGGGCGTCTTTCGCGCTGTCCATGTTGTGGCGGTTGCGAAAGGCCACGCCGGCCTCCAGGGTCAGCTTCTCGCTCAGCGGCTGCGCCAGCGAAAGCGCCAGGCGGGCCGTCTTGTTGCCATTGCCAAAGCCGTGGCCGTACTGGGCCGAGAAGATGCCGTGGCCCAGTCGCACATACCACTCGTTGGCGTTCCAGGTGTTGTCCTTCGGGTACACGAAGCGGATGGCGCCCACGTCGTAGCGCCAGCCCTGACCGAATTCGCCACGGTAGCCGCCGTAGAGGTCGATCTCCAGGTCGGCCTTGCCCTGTGCGCCGAACTGGCCGGTGGAGTTCCAGTTGCCGACATACAGGCCGTTGCCGAAGTCGACGTCGGCGCCGCCTTGCAGGGCAGGGCGCGCGTTCTTGGGCGTGCGCACGTCCTGGTCGATCCCGTTGTACTTGTACAGGGAGGTCAAGCCGACGTTGAACGACACACCTGCGGCCGCCGCAGGTGCGCTGGCGGCCGCCAGCGCGAGCGCAACGGCCAAGGGGTGGATGATTTTTTTCATGGTGTCTCTCTCTTTCGATGGGCGTGGGAAAGCAATGCGTGTGATGGAGGTGAAGCCTCTGCCGGCCAGGACGGATCGGCGCGAGGTGGCGTGAATGCTATGGAGCCTCCCGGTGATCAGTTAGCCCGAAACGGCAGCAGTGCCTCATGACAACCGTTGCCGTTTTGGGCTCCTGCTTTGCCGGGTCCGCCGGTACGCTCGGCACCCATGCAGAGGCAGCACCCGTCTGTCTGTCCGGTGAGCGCCGCGCACCGCACCACACCACAGGAGGGCCCGTGATGGGTTGGTTCAGACAAGATCGCGCACCCGGAGAGCGGCCTTCCGCACCCGACACCACGGACCTGCTTCAGGCGCGGCAGGCAGACGCCATGCTCGGGTGCGGATTGCAGGTCTCCGAGCAGCTGGAGCACGCGGCGCAACGCTGTCTCCACAGCATGCACATCGCGATTCTTGAGGTGAGCGGCCGGGCTGGCGTGTTCGATCAGACCCTCAGCGGTTCGCTCGAACGGATGCACAGCAGCAAGGCGCTGGCGAACGGTGTGCAGCGCACGCTGGTGGCGGAGACACAGGGCGTGTCCGAGCGGTTGCAACGGGGAAGTGCCGAAGCGTCGGATGCACTGAAGACCACGGACCGCGCCGTTCAGGAGGTGCTGGACGCGATCAGCCGCATTGCCCGCGAGATCAACATGCTCGCCATCAACGCGGCCATCGAAGCGGCACGGGCGGGCGAGACGGGGCGGGGGTTCGCCGTCGTGGCCAACGAAATTCGCCGCCTGGCGGCGGACGCGCTGAAATGCGCCAGGCAGGCCACCGAGAAAATGGACCTGAGCGCCGTGCAGCAGAGCTTCCACCAGGTCGGTGTCGAGAGCGAGACCCAGCTGGCGCAGCTGTCGGGTCGCATCGGAGAGAGCCTGGCGACCATGAACGGTCTGCTGGACGACATTTCGTCCGATTTCGATCATCTGCGCTCGGCCAACCGGGTGATCGCCGAGACGGTTCCGGAACTCGCGCGGCGGACACAGACCGCGCAGCAGCGCGTGGCCGACTCGACCGCGCTCCTGGTCGAACTGCAGGAGCCTCTGCACCAGGACCCGCCCCGGCAACCACCGGCCCTGGCCGATGTCTTGCAGCGTCGCCACCTGTCGCTGAGGGACGATGAAGACCTGCTGGAGGTGGTGCTTCGGCGAGGCCACTTGAGGGTGGCGGTCGACCCTTCCTTTGTGGGCCTGTCCTTTCGCCTGCGGCCCGGTGAACCCCTGCAGGGCCTGGACGTGGCCTATGCGAGTGCCTTCGCGGAGTGGCTGGGGGTGGGCATCGAATTCGTCGAGCAGACCTGGGACCAGTGCCTGGGGCTGACCCACCACGGCCGGACGTGGGACGAGCCGCCGGTCGACGTGGTGTGGAGCGCCTTGCCTCCCATGGATGACCTCAGGGGGCTCGTGTACTCACGGCCGTACACGCAACATCCCCTCGTGCTGGCCCGCCGCAAGGGCGATGTGACGGTGACCGGTCTGCCCGACCTGGCGGGCAAGATCCTCGGTTGCGGCTACGACCTCGGCGCGATGCAGGCGCTGGAGGCCGCGGGCGTTCGCTGGGAAACCAACCGCCACCGACCCGGTGGCCGGATCGCCCTGGGCAATCTGGTGTCCTACCCGGACCCGAAGCTGATTTACGACGCGCTCGTCAACGGCAAGGTGGACGCCTTCTTTGCCGAACGGCCCATCTTTCACTGGGCGGCGACCCATCCCGCCAGCCCATGGTCCCACCGCATCGATGTCGTTCCCAATGGACTGGTGTCGGAAGCGCTGGTGTACGTCGCCGGTGTGAAGGATGCGCCCGGCACCGCGTCATTGCTGGGCCGGATCAACGGGTTCATCGCCGGTTTCGAGCCGACAGAGCCTCGCAGAACGATCGAACGCGTCTGGCAGGGGCAGGCCTGAACGGACGCCGAAGGCCCATCCGTTCAGGCGCTGGCGGTCAGTAGCGCAGGCGGCCACCAAAGGTGACGATGCCGATGTCCAGGAAGTCCAGCCCGACGTGGTCGGTGCTGGAGAACGTGGCCTTGAGTCCGCCGAGGTCGAACGGACCGCGCTGCTCCAGCGTGTTGCGCAGGCCCGCTGCCGTCACCGGGCGGGGCGTCTGCCGCAGGGCCTCCACCAGCAGCCGTGCGGCCAGGAAGCCTTCCAGCGACAGGGTGCTCAGCCGGGTGTCCTTGGGCGCGTACTGCTTCATCTGGGTCTGGTAGTCGCGCACGGCGGGCAGGGAGCCGCCGAACGGGTTGGGCACGACCTGGGTCACCGTCATGCCCCGCGAGGCCGCTTCGCCGGCGTGGTCGAACAGCCGTCCCGATTCGTTGTAGGAGGCGCCGTACAGCGGCGTGAAGAGGCCTTTCGCGCGGAGCGTCTTGAGCAGTTTCGCGGTCTCCTCCACCGGCAGCATGGTCACGATGGCCTCGGCACGCATCTGTGCGATCTGTTCGAAAGGCTTGTCCAGCTGGCCGCTGTTGCCGGCCACCGCCGCGCGACCGACCACCTCGATCGAGGGTGCCCGCGCGGCAGACTGTTCGAAGTACTTCACCTCGCCCATGGTGGCGGGGTCGTCCCGGTGGATCAGGGCCACCTTGCGAAGACCGATGGTGCGCAGCTGCTGGGCGAGCTTCTCGTACTCGCTGTTTTCGCCCTGGGTCAGGTGAAAGACGTGCGACCGCGTCGGGGAGCGCAGCTGCACGGCCGCGGGCGAGGTGCCCAGCAGGGGAACGCCGACCCGTCCGAAGATGTTGGCGTCCAGGGTGGCTGCGAAGGTCTCGGGCCCGATCAGGTACAGGAAGGCCACCGGGTTCAGGGTGGCCGCCGCCTGTTCGATCTGTTTCAGGGCATGCGCCGGGTCGGCGGCGTCGTCCAGCGAGACCAGGCGGACGGTGTCACCCCGGATGCCCCCGGTGGCGTTGACGTGCTCCAGATGGGCCTGCATGCCCGCGCGCAGCTCGCTGGTGTAGTGCGCCAGCTCACCCTTCTGCGGCGCCACCTGCACCACCACCAGCTCGGCGGAGATGGCGCCCCGGGTCATCAGGGCGCCGGCCAGCAGGCACAGGGTCAGCATCAGGCGGGTGTGGCTCCCAGCTGATCTGCAGGAGGGCAAAGGATTCGGGTCGTGGCGCAACGTTGTTCTCCAATCTGCACACAAGCCGCCAGGGGCGGAGACCGAAGGCAGCCGGGTGCCGCCTCGACGCGTCCTCCCCGCAAGGAGTCGCTCTTGTGCAGGGCATGTTAGGTGCTGCCCGGTGCCGCCCATAGCCCAAATCGGCATGTCGGGTTGCGGGGCAGGGTGCCGCTTCTGGGGGCTGAAAAGTTGCCGATCCGGGATAACCGTTGCGCCTGTGATGCCCCCAGACTTGCAGTATTCGCGGAGGTTCCGCGATCCCCCATGTGCCGGCGCGGGGCTTTGGTATCGGCAGCAGACAGACAGTGAAAACCACATGGCAGACAACCATCCGTCAGAGCAGGAAACCCCTGCATACCCACCACACGGCGGGCCCCACCAGCTTCGCAAGAACTCGCTGGGTCTCGTCTCGGTGACGTTCATGGTCATCTCGGCGGCCGCGCCGCTCACCGGGGTCGCCGGGGCCGTGCCCATCGCGTTCCTGCTCGGCAACGGCACGGGTGTCCCCGCGACCTTCCTGTTCATGACCCTGATCATGCTGGCCTTCTCCGTCGGCTACGTGGCGATGTCCCGCCATGTGCGCAACGCCGGGGCCTTCTACGCCTACGCGGCCCGAGGCCTGGGCGGCTGCTGGGGCGGCGCCACCGCGATGGTGGCCCTGGTGGCCTACAACGCCCTGCAGTTCGGGCTCATCGGTCTCCTGGGCGGCGTCTCCGCGGGCGTGTTCGGCGGCTTCGGCCTGGACATGCCCTGGTGGGTCTACAGCCTGGTGGCCGTGCTCCTGGTCGGCATCCTGGGCTACCGGCAGGTGGATCTGTCGGCCAAGGTGCTGGTGCTGCTGGTGCTGCTGGAGTACCTGATCGTGCTGCTGGTGGACTTCGCCATCCTGGGCACGGGGGGCGCGAGCGGCCTGTCGCTGAACCTGTTCGACATGTCGGCCATCACCTCGGGCTCGTTCACGGTGGCGGTGCTGTTCTGCCTGGGGTCGTTCATGGGCTTCGAGGCCACCACCATCTACGCCGAAGAGGCGCGCGACCCGGACGTCACGATCCCGCGCGCCACCTACCTGTCGGTGCTGCTGATCGGCCTGTTCTTCGTGTTCACCACCTGGCTGATGATCGCCGGCGTCGGTGCGGCCGAACTGATCCCGACACTCCAGGGCCTGCAGGACCCCACCACCTTCTTCTTCGAGCTGGCCGGCCGTTATGTCGGCGGTCCGGTGCCGGCCATTGCCGGGGTGCTGCTGGTGTCCAGCCTGTTCGCGGCGCTGTCGGCCTTCCACAACTACATCGCGCGCTACAGCTACGTCGCCGGCCGGGAAGGCCTGCTGCCCGCGGCCTTCGGCAGGACCCACGCCACGCACCAGAGCCCGCACGTCGGCTCGGTGGCCCAGACCATCGGTGCGCTGATCGTGCTGGCCGTGTTCGCCGGCCTGGGCCTCGACCCGGTGCTCAACATGTTCACCTGGATCTCGCAGATCGGTGTGCTGGGCGTGCTGGGCATGATGTCGGTCACGTCGCTGGCGGTGGTGGCCTTCTTCCGCCGGCACGCAGAGGCCTCGCTGCTGGTCTCCTGGGTGATGCCGGTGATGTCCGGTCTGATCATGGCCGCGCTGTTTGTCTACATCTTCCTCAACTTCGGGGATCTCACGGGGATGCAGGGGGGCAGCCTCGGCATCGTCCTGCCTTCGCTGATCCCGCTGGCCGCCGTGGTGGGCTGGCTGCTGGCCAGCCGCCTGCGGACCGCCCATCCGAAAGCGTTCGCCAGCATGGGTGCCAGCCGCACCTGAAGCGCTGGCCCGGCGGGGGGTCGCCCGCGCATCCAAGGTTCCAGGGGGAGAGATCCCCCTGGCTTTTTTTTGTCCGCGCCCCATCGGCCGATGCCGCCTCATCTCAACAGACGATGGTGGTTTTGTCCCGGTCTTCCTACATTGGATTGCCTAGCACGGCATCGAGAAAAACGCATTGATCGATGTCATGGCCCCTTCCATTCACACCCACTGAACAAGACCATGAGACAAGACAGCGCGGACCGATTTCTCACCATTGCCGTCGTCGACACCAACGGCCTGCTGCGGGGCCAGAAGGTGGCCGCCAGCGAGCTGCCGGGCATCCTGGCCAGCGGCATGGGCATGTCGCCGGCGCAGCTGGCGCTCGACCCCACCGACGTGTTCCTGAGCATGCCCGGCGTCACCGACGGCACGGGCGACTTCCACGACAGCGCCCTGATCGTGGACACCGGCAGCCGCCGTGCGATTCCCTGGGAAGCGCCGTCCGACCAGGGGCTGTACCTGGCCGAGTTCTCGGGCGACGCGCAGGCCTTCTGCCCGCGCAGCGTGTTGCGCAAGGTGCTCGACCGCGCCGCGGCCATGGACGTCTTCCCCAAGCTCGGCTACGAGCTGGAGTTCACGCTGTTCAACGAGACGGCCGAGACCCTGCAGGCCAAGCAATACGACCAGCTGCGCACGGCCACCGCCCACGCCAGCCACGACCTGGTGATCTACCAGGCCGCGCAGTCGGAGTTCTACAACGGCGTGGCCGATTTCTGCGAGCCGCTGGGCATCCAGCTGGCCAAGATGCACGAGGAGATCGGTGGCGGCTTCATGGAGGCCTGCATCGCCGCCAACACGGCCATGGCCGCGGCCGACCAGGCCGTGCTGCTGAAGAATTTCCTGCGCGTGTTCGCCATGCGCCGGGGCCAGACCATTTCCTTCATGCCGCGCTGGTCCGAAGAGGCCGACAGCCAGTCCAGCCACATTCATATCTCGCTGCTGGACGGCAAGGGCAAGCCATGGTTCTGGGACGCGGAGGCCGAGCACCAAATGTCTCGGCGCTTCCGCCATTTCATCGCCGGCGTGCAGCGCTACCTGCCCGAGTTCATGCTGGTCTTCGCGCCCACGGTGAACAGCTGGCGCCGTTTCGCCGAAGGCACCTTCGCGCCGCCGGCCTTCACCTGGGGCATCGAGAACCGCACCACCTGCCTGCGCGTGGTGGGGCACAGCCCGTCGTCGATCCGGGTGGAGAACCGCCTGCCGTGCGCCGACGCCAACCACTACCTGACGGCGGCTGCCAGCATTGCAGCGGGCCTGGCCGGGATCGAACAGGAGTTGGAGCCCAGCGCTGCCACCGTGGGCAACGGCTACCTGCCCGACGCGCGCCACGGGCCGCCGCTGCACAAGAACATGCCGGCCGCGATCGCGGCGCTGCGTGGGTCGGCCTGCGCGAAGGACTGGCTGGGCGAACGCTTTGTCGAGACCTTCAGCGCCACCCGCGAGGCGCAGTGCAAGTCCTTCGCCGGCAAGTCGCTGATCGACGAACGCCGCCGCTTCTTTGAACTCGGGTGAGGTCAGCATGCTCATTGGCATCCTCGAATGCGGCCAGACCAGTCCCGACTGGATCGAAGAACACGGTGAGATGGCCGCACCGTTCCCGCCCTTCCTGCGCAGCGCCGACGCCGCGCTCGACTTCAAGGTCTACAAGGCGCACCGGCACGAGCTGCCGGCCACGGCCACCGAATGCGACGCCTGGCTGGTCACCGGCAGCCCAGCCAGCGTGCACGAGCGCCTGCCCTGGCAGCCCGCGCTGGCGCGGTTTCTGGTCGAAGCGGCGCAGCAGCGGCCGGTGGTGGGCATCTGCTTTGGCCACCAGCTGCTGCACGACGCGCTGGGCGGCGTGGTGCAGCGTTCCGGCAAGGGCTGGGGCGTGGGTGTGCAGGACTACCCGCTGCAGAGCGTGCCCGACTGGTCGCCGCCCGGTGCGCTGGACGGCGACCGCTTCCACCTGATCGCGCTGCACCAGGACCAGGTGACCACGGCCGCCCCGGGCACCCGAGTGCTGGCGGGCAACGCCTTCTGCCCAGTGGGCATCACCACCATCGGCGAGAACGTGCTGACCATCCAGGCCCACCCAGAAATGACCACCCGCCTGGCACGGGACATCTACGAGTCGCAGCGGACCGAGCAGGGCGATGCGATCACCGACGCCGCCGTGCAGAGCCTGCAGACCCGCATCGACAGCCGCCCCGCGGCGCACTGGGTGCTGGCCTTCGTGCGCCACCGCCTGGCCCGCCTCTCGGCCACCACCCCATCCGCCCACTGAAGGGAACGCCCATGACTTCGCTCACCCTCAACCGACCAACCACCCGTGTCGACCTCACCGATGCCGGCGTCTGGCACCAGGCCGTGCCCGCAGACGAGTTCACGCGCCTGCGCCGCGAATCGCCCGTGGCCTGGAACGAACGCACCGACGGCCAGAAGGGCTTCTGGGCCGTGACGCGCTACGACGACATCGTCACCGTCTCGGGCAACACCGCGGTCTACTCGTCGCGCAACGGCGTGATCAGCCTGGACGACTTCGACGACGCGCAGAACGACGCACGCCGCACCCTGCTGGAAATGGACGCGCCCCAGCACTCCAAGATGCGCATGATCACCGTGCCCGGCTTCATGCCGCGGGCGGTGGCGGCGCTGGAGGCTTCGGTGCGTTGCACCGCCGCGCGCCTGCTGGACGAGGTGCTGCAGTCGCCGCAGGTGGATGTGGTGGAGGTGCTGGCCAAGCAGCTGCCCATCGTCACGCTGTGCCGTGTGCTGGGCATTCCGGAAGATCGCCGCGACGACATGATCCGCTGGAGCGACCAGCTGATCGGTTCCGACGACCCGGAGTTCGTCGACCCGGCCGTGGCCGCGGTGCCGGAGGCCGAGCGGCGCATGCTGCCCTTCGGCCACCCGGCCTCGTTGCAGGCCTTCGAACTGGGCCTGCAGCTGGCGCAGGAGCGCCGCCACCAGGGCACGGACGACATCGTCACCCGGCTCGCGCTGGGCAGCTTTGACGGCCGGCCGCTGACCGACGGAGAGTTCTGCAACTACTTCCTGATGCTGGTGGTGGCCGGGAACGAGACCACGCGCCATTCCATCTCCCACGGCATCAAGGCCTTCTGCGACTTCCCCGACCAGTGGGCGCGTTTTCGCGCGGGTGGTGTCGATGCGCGGGTCGCCGCCGACGAGATCTTCCGCTGGGCCAGTCCGGTGCACTTTGTGCGCCGCATCGCCACCGCCGACACGGAGCTGGCCGGTGCGCAGATCGCCCGCGGCGACAAGGTCGCCATGTACTACGCCTCGGGCAACCGGGACGAGGCGCACTTCGATGCGCCGCACAGCTTCCGCATTCACCGCACGCCCAACCACCACATGGCCTTTGGCCGCGGCGGGCCACACTTCTGCCTGGGCACGCACGTGGCCAAGCTGCAGGTGAGTGTGCTGCTGGAAGAGATGGCGAAGCGGGTGGCCTCCATGTCGCTCACCGGCACCGCCGACCGCCTGCGCAGCAACCACGTGCACGGCATCAAGCGGCTGCCGGTCGCGTTCACCCCCGCCTGAGGTGGCCATGCGCACACCCCATGCCGTCATCCTCGGCGCCGGGCACGCCGCGGCGCAGCTGGCCACCGGCCTGCGCCAGCAGGGCTGGCAGGGCGACATCACCCTGGTGGGCGAAGAGCCCGTGCTGCCTTACCAGCGACCGCCGCTGTCCAAGGCCTACCTGGCCGGGCAGATGAGCGCCGAACAGATGCTGATCCGCAACGCCGCGGCCTACGAGAAGGCGGGTGTGGCCCTGCGCCTGGGTGTGCGGGCCCAGCGCATCGACCGGGCGCAGCAGCAGGTGCACCTGAGCACCGGCGAGGTGCTGGACTACAGCGCGCTGGCGCTCACGCTGGGGGCGCGCGTTCGCGAGCTGCCGGTGCCCGGTGCCGGTCTGCCTGGCGTCTTCTACCTGCGCACCCTCGCCGATCTGGACCGCATCAAGGCCCACGCTGCCGCGGGCAGATGCCGGCGCGCGGTGATGGTGGGCGGCGGCTACATCGGCCTCGAAACCGCCGCCGGTCTGCGCCAGCTGGGCCTGTCGGTGACCCTGCTCGAAGCCATGCCACGGCTGCTGCAGCGCGTGACCAGCGCCGAGGTCTCTGCCTTCTACCAGCGCGTGCACACCGAAGAGGGGGTGGACATCCGCTGCGGCAAGAGCGTGCAGCGCATCCTCGGCGAAACCGCGGTCACCGCGGTGCGGTGCGAGGACGGCGAGAGCTTCCCGGCCGACCTGGTGATCGTCGGCATCGGCGTGTTGCCCAACCTGGAACTGGCCGCCGCGGCGGGGCTGGACACCGGGAACGGCATCCGCGTCAACGCGTTCGCCCAGACCAGCGATCCGCTCATCGTCGCGGCCGGCGACTGCACCGAGTTCTTCAGCGAAGCCCATGGCCGCTCCATGCGGCTGGAGTCGGTGCCCCACGCCATGGCCCAGGCCAGCTGCGCCGCAGCCACGCTGTGCGGCAAACGCGTGCCTTACCAGGCCCAGCCCTGGTTCTGGTCCGACCAGTACGACCTCAAGCTGCAGATGGCCGGCCTGTCGCAGGGCTTTGAGCAGGCCGTGGTCCGTGGCGACAGCCGCCAGGGCCGAAGCTTTTCGGTGTTCTACCTGTCGGGCGGTCGCCTGCGGGCCGTGGACTGCGTCAACCGGCCCAGGGACTTCCTGCTCGGCAAGAAACTGATCGCGGCCGCCGCCGAGATTCCACCCGGCGCCCTGGCCGACGACTCGTCGGACCTGGCCCGCTGGCTCACCACCCTTCAACCCACCACACCATGATCACCATCACCTTCATCGACCACCTGCGGCAGGCCACCACCGTGCAGGCCGCACCCGGCAGCTCCCTCATGCAGGCGGCCGTGGACAACCACATCACCGGCATCGTCGGTGAATGCGGGGGCTTCTGCTCCTGCGCCACCTGCGTGTGCCAGGTCGAGGCGGCCTGGGTGGACCGGCTGCCGCCGCCCGAGGCCATGGAAAGCGCGATGCTGGAATCGGCCGCGGCCGACCACCCGAACAGCCGTTTGTGTTGTCAAATCTCGTTGAGTGCGGACCTGGACGGCCTGACGGTGCACTTGCCCGAGAGCCAGTTCTGACGCAGCGGCCGGCACCGCCGGGCCCTGCAGGTCTGGTGGTGCGGTGAACACGGAGCAAGCTGGGTGAGCACCAACACGGATGTCTCGGACGATTTCAAGCGGGCCCTGTTCGCCCTGGTCCACCGGCTGATGCCGGTGGACGGCATCCGCTTTTTCATCTACGTGCCCTGGGCGCAGCTGCAGCAGGACAGCGCCTCGCACGCGCAGCTGGACACCATGCTGCGCCAGTACGCCGAGACCTGGTGGGAGGTGGACCCGATGCACCCCTCGCGCTTCGAGGACCGGGACACGGTGGTGGTGTCCAACTCGATGCTGATGTCCGACGACGAGTGGCGCCAGAGCACGATCTACACCGGCTTCTACCAGCCCAGCGGCTACTTCCACGATTGCGACGTGTTCTTCCGGCAGCAGGGCCGCATCGTGGCGGTGCTCTCGATGGTGCGGCGCGATCCGGCGCAACCGTTCAGCCCGGCCGAGGTGGCCAGCCTCAACCAGATCCAGCCCTTTGTGGAATACAGCCTGGGCGCGATCCACGTGGCCAGCCGTGTCATCAGCCGCACCAGCCTCTCGGCCCGCTTTCACCTGACGGCGCGCGAGCTGGACGTGGTGGAGATCGCCGTCACCGGCATCAGCAACAAGGCGCTGTGCCGGCACCTGGGCATCTCGCTGCCCACGCTGCGCAGCCACGTGCAGAACATCTACGCCAAGGTGGGGGTGCGCTCCAGCTCGGAGCTGATCGCTAAGCTGGCGCCGATCCAGTTCAGCTGAGCCCGGGCCCCTTGCCCCGGGGCCTCAGACGAAGGACAGCACCTCGGCAACCGGGCGGCGCGGCTTGCGAGGCCAGTTGCCCGGCGCGGGCCGGCCGATCGCCACCAGCATCACCGGCAGTTCGGTCGCTTCGATACCGAACTCGGCGCTGACGGCCACAGCATCGAAGCCGCCCATGGGGGCGCTGGCCAGGCCCAGGGCCTGCGCCGCTGTCATCAGGTTCATGGCCGCCAGCGAGGCCGAGCGGATGGCCTCGTCGCGCTGCTTCACCGGCCGCTCGTGCATGCCGCGGTGGGTGTCGCTGGCCCAGGCCTCCAGATCCTCCGGCCCCATGTGGCCGGCGTCGACCAGGGGCTGGAGGTTGTCGCGGATGCGCTCGTGGCCGTTGAGGGTGCCAATGACGATGACCGTCACGGCGGCGTTGATCACCTGCTGCTGACCATAGGCCAGCTGGCACAGCTTCTCTTTGCCTGTGGCTGACTTGACCGCGATGAAGCGCCAGTTCTGCAGGTGGTAGGCGCTGGGCGCCTCGCAGGCGTGGGCGATGAGGTCGGCGACCAGGTCGTCGTCGATCTCGAACGCCGGGTTGAAGTGGCTGGTGGAGACGCGCGCGCGGATCAGTTCGAGCGCTTCGGTGCAGGTGTCGAGTTGGAGGGACATGGTGATCTCACAGCATCCGCTTCAGGACATCGTTGTCGGGGTTGCTGTCGAAGTAGCGGTGCTTGATCACCCCGACCAGGTGCAGCACGACCACCGCGAGCAGGGTGTAGGCCAGGCTGCCGTGCAGCCAGTCGGCGGCTTCGAAGGCGGTCTCGCTCTTCGGGAACAGCTCGGGCACATGGATGCCGAAGAAGGTGATGCCATCGCTGTACTCGAAGGTGCTCGACAGGGTGTAGCCGGTGATGGGGATCATCACGATGAGCGCGTAGATGGCCCAGTGGGCGAAGTGCGCCAGCTTGCGGTCGAAGGCGGGCAGGGTCGCTGGCAGCTCGGGCGGCACGTAGCGCAGCCGGTTGCTCAGGCGGATGAAGATGAAGAGGAAGGCCAGCAGACCGAAGGACTTGTGCCACCAGTACAGCTGGCCGAGGAGTTCTGCGCGGTTCTCGTCAAAAGGCGTCATGTACCAGCCGCCAAAGATCTGGCCGAGAATGAGGATGGCCATCAGCCAGTGGAGCACGCGCATGCTCGCCGGGTACTTGTCGTGATTGTTCATGTTCGGTTCTCCTGCAGTCGGTGGTGGGGTGGTAGGTGGGTTGGGTGGTGAGGGAAATCGGGTCAGGGCAGCAGCACGGTGATGACTTTTTCTTCGGTGTAGGCCAGCGCGCCGGGCAGGCCACCTTCGCGGCCGATGCCGCTGGTCTTCAGGCCGCCCCAGGGCAGGTTGGCGTCGAGCGGGCTCCAGCAGTTCACCCCGACGGCACCCACGCGGATCGCACCGGCGACCTTGTGGGCACGTTCCAGGTTGCTGGTCCACACCGTGGCCGCGAGGCCGTAGGCCGAGTCGTTGGCGAGCGCAATGGCTTCCTCTTCGGTCTCGAACTCGATGACCGTGCCCACCGGTCCGAAGATCTCCTCGCGGGCGATGGTCATCTGGTTGCTGGCCTTGCCGAAAATGGTGGGGCGGACGAACCAGCCCTTGGCCGAGTCCGAGACGCCGCCGGCCAGCAGCTCGGCGCCTTCGTCGATGCCGAGCTGGATGTAGCGGTTCACCCGTTCGTACTGGGCCTGCTTGGCGACGGGTCCCATCTGCACACCCTCCTGTGAGGGGTCGCCCACGGCCACCGACTTCGCGGCCTGCGCCAGCGCCGCCGAGAATTTGCCGGCGATGCCCTTCTGCACCAGGATGCGCGAGCCCGCGGCGCAGACCTGCCCCTGGTTGATGAACAGCCCCATCGCACAGCCGCGCACGGCGTCGTCGAAGCGGGCGTCGTCGAACACGATCTGCGGGCTCTTGCCCCCCAGCTCCAGCGTCACCCGCTTGAACAGCGGTGCGGCGATGCGCTGGATCGCCGCGCCCGCCTCGGGGCTGCCGGTGAAGCTGATCTTGGCCACCTGCGGGTGCTCGCACAGCGCGCGGCCCACCACATGGCCCAGGCCCATCACGACGTTGACCACACCGTCGGGGAAGCCCGCTTCCTGGCACAGGGCGGCCAGGTGCAGGGCCGATTGGGGCGTCTCTTCCGAAGGCTTGATCACCACCGTGCAACCCGCCGCCAGCAGCGCCGCCAGCTTCCAGGTGGTGATCATCAGGGGCGAGTTCCACGGCACGATGGCCGCGACCACGCCCACCGGTTCGCGCACCGTGTACGACAGCGTGCGCACCCCCATGTAGCCCCCGGTGGGGATGGTCCGTCCTTCCAGCTGGTTGGCCCAGCCCGCGGCCGCGCGCAAGTGGGCCACGGCATTGGGCACGTCCATCATGCGCGGCTCCATGCGCGAGCGGCCGATGGCGCGGGCGTCCATGTCGGCCAGGATCTCCAGATCGCGCTCGACCAGGGCGGCCAGGTTGTTCAGCAGCGCCGCGCGGTGGGTGCCGTTGAGCTTGCTCCAGGCCCCGCCGTACAGCTGTGCGTGGGCCGCGGCAACGGCGCGCCCCACGTCGTCCGCGGTGCCGCTGGCGGCGGTGGCATACACCTCCTCGTCCACAGGGTTGATCAGGTTCAGCCGCGCGCCGTCGGCGGATTCGGTGTGTGCGCCTTCGATGAAGTGTTTGAGGTGCTGGGTCATCTTGAAAAGTTGGTGGGTGGGATGAAGCCGGTGCCCGGCGGTCTGGTGTGGCCCCCGAACGAGCGCCGAGTGTCGGCGCGGCGTCCGCTGCGCCTTTAGCCCAAATCAGCAAGTCGTCACGGTTTGCACGCGCGCCTTCGGGTTAGCACGGGTACCTGCCCACAAGGGGCCAGGGGCACACTTCTTGCGGCGAACAGGGATCACTTCGTCACGGGCCGCCAGATGCCCGCATTCGGTACACGCTGACCCGGGGTCTCATGAACACCAGAACAGATCGCTTCAACGACGTGCATCTGCACGCCACCTCGGTGCATGGCTGGGGGCAGACCTACAGCCAGATCTCGGCCGGCGCGGCGCAATGCGCGTTGTCCCAGTTCTCCACCGCGCGGATTCATGCGTTCCGCGAGTGCATCAACCAGCGCGTGGTCCAGCAGGGTGAGGCGCCCCGCGGCCAGATCTGTTTCGCGGTACCGCTGGCCGTGCCCGGTGCGGCGCGGGTGCAGGGCCGCGCGGCGGACGACAACAGCATCTTCGTGCTGCAGGGCGGCGACGAGTTCATGTTCCACATGCCCATGCACATGGACATGCTGTCGATCACCTTCGAACGCGACGCCTTCGAGCGCGCGATGTCGGGTGCGCCCTGGCCCACCGGCATCGATGCGCTGCTGAAGCAGCCTGTGGTGCAGGTGCCCGGCCACCGCCTCGTGGAGAGCCGGAAGCGACTGATGGCCTTGTTCAACGCCGTGATCGCGGCTCCCGAGCAGGTGTCCACCCCCGAGGCGGAGCAGCAGGTCGAACAGGCGATGCTGGGCGAGCTGATGCGCCTGATCTCGGACCCCGCGTGCGACCGGACCCAGCGCCACGGCAGCTCGTCGCGCAGCTTCATCGTGGAGAAGTGCCACCGCATGACGGTGTCGGACGCCGCGAACGCACCCAGCGTGGTGGACCTGTGCGCGCGGCTGAAGGTCAGCCGTCGCACGGTACAGAACAGCTTCCAGAGCGTGACCGAAACCAACCCGGTGAACTACATCCGCAGCGTGCGCCTCAACGGCGTCCGTCGTGAACTCATGTCCACCCGGGCACACCAGCTGTCGATCGGGGACGCGGCCGCGAAGTGGGGGTTCTTCCACCTGAGCCACTTCGCTTCGGAGTACCAGGAGCTTTTCATGGAGCTGCCCTCGCAGACGCAGCGCGCCGACAGCGCGCACCCGGCACGGCAGGCCGTCGCCGCCTGACACCGGCTGGCGCTGCGCGCCAGCCCGGTCCTTCGTGCGCATGAAGGCAAGCCATCAAAGCTTGCCGATTCGGGCTAACCCCACGCGGGCGCCCAGAAACAGAATCACCCACACCAAAGAAGTGCGCCGGAGCCCGCTGCCCCGGGCTGCGGTGCATCTGCACAGCGTCCAGGTTCACTCGCATGCCGCGCCACTTTGTCCTCATCGATGTTCCCTGCCCATGGCAGCGGGACGTCGCCGACCACTGTTCCTCCAAGGTGCATTTATGAACGAAACAGAGCTGGAATCCCTGAGCTTTCCCGACGCCCCCAAGATGGTGTCCGCCACCTTTCCCGGACCCAAGGCGCTGGAGGCCTTGGCCTTGTCCGCACGCACGGAATCGATGGCGCGCGGCGGTGGCCGCATGCCGGTTGTCATGGACCGCGCGTTCGGCGTCACCATCAAAGACCCCGATGGCAACACCTTCATCGACCTGTCCGCGGGCGTGGGCGTCAGCAGCGTGGGCCGTTGCCACCCGAAGGTGGTTGAGGCCATCCGCCAGCAGTCCGAGGTGCTGATGCACGCCATGGAGGTCAACAGCACCAAACGCACCGAGCTGGCGGCCAAGATCTCCGAAATCATGCCCGAGGGCCTGCGCGGCGACTGCATCACCTTCTTTGCACAGAGCGGCAGCGACGCACTCGAAGCGGCGGTGAAATTCGCCAAGCGCGTCACCGGCCGGCACCAGATCATTGCCTTCCATGGCGGCTACCACGGGGTGTGGAATGCCTCGAACGCGCTGACCACCGGCACGGCCTACCGCAAGGGCTACGGTCCGTTCATGGGCGGTGTGATCCATGCGCCATACCCCTACGCCTACCGCTTCCCCTTCGACACCACCCACAAGAGCGCCGAGCAGATCGCTGGCGAGTACGTCGACTACCTGCTCAACACGCCGTACACCGCGGCCGACGATGTGGCGGCCGTGATCGTGGAGCCGGTGCAAGGGGAGGGTGGATACGTGCCGCCGTCGCCCGAGTTCCTGCAGCTGCTGCGCAAGGCCTGCGACAAGAGCGGTGCGCTGCTGATCGTGGACGAGGTCCAGTCGGGGGCGGGACGCACCGGCAAGATGTGGGCGGTGGAGCACTCCGGCGTGAAGCCCGACATGCTGACCTTCGGCAAGGGCATGGGCGGCGACGTGCCGATGGCCGGCCTGGTGATGCGCTCCGATCTCGCGGCCAAGATTCCCGACGGCTCGGTGCCCAACACCTTCGCCGCCAACTCGCTGTCGGCCGCGGTGTCGCTGACCAACATCGGCCTGCTGCAGGACCCCGAGCTGGACCTGATCAACCGCGCCCACCAGCTGGGTCAGGAAGCGCAGGAATACATCCGCGGTTTCAACAGCCCCTACGTCGGCGAGGTGCGCGGCCGCGGCCTGATGATCGGTATCGAACTGGTCGAAGACAAGGTCACCAAAGAACCCCTGACCGGGGAGAAGCTCGGCAAGCTGATGAATCACGTGCTGAGCCACGGCGTGCTGATGGTGCCCTGCGGCCGCTACACCAACGTGATGCGCGTGATGCCATCGCTCACCATTCCTCGCAAGCTGCTGTTCAAGGCACTGGACGTGTTCGGCGAAGGTCTCAAGACCCTCTGATACCGCCACCGCCGGCCTGGCGGTTGTGCGGTGGATCCGCGTTCACTCGCGGATCCACTGGGCATGTGCGATGCGCCACTTGCCCGCCTCCAGCTTCATGGGCAGGGCGCTGCGGTTGAGCTGGTGGCGGCCGTCGGCGCCGACCTTGAAGGGCTGGTCCATCATGCCGCTGCGCCAGAGTGCCATGGTCGCCAGGGCCTGCGACACGCTGGCCCGTGTGATGGGGCCGCGGATGCCCGTCAGGGTGTGCACCAGGGCCTGCGCCGCGAGATAGCCGCCCTGCGAGAGCGAGCTCGGTTCGATCTGGCGGGCGATCAGCAGGCGCCGCCAGCCCATGATCTGCAGCGAGCCGCTGGACCAGGGGTCGAATTCGGCCATCGCGTACAGGCCGTCGCCCGCGCCCGAGAGGGCCTGAGCGGCCTGCATGGTGTAGGCCGGCGTGAGCATCACGATGGGCACTTTGGGCATCGCCGGCCGACTGGCCAGCACCCATTCGATGGCGGGGCCACCGGGGCCGGTGTAGATCACCGCCTGGCATTGGCGCGCCGTCACCCGCTGCACCAGCGGTGGCAGGGGTTCGCCCAGTTGGTACATGTCCAGCGAAGGTGCGGGCGCCTTGGTGCGCTGGGTCCAGTTGCGCACCACCTTTTCAAAGGCCTCGGTCATGCCCGGCAGGGCGGGCGAGACCACGCACAGGCGCTCGTGACGCAGCACCTGGTGCGCAAAGCTGAGGGCCGTGGCAGTGGCCACATAGGGACCGGCGTTCAGGGGCGCGATGTGGGTCGAGGCAAAACACGCGGGATCGCCGCCGACGCCCGGCAGGCTGAACAGACCGGCCTGGGCGTAGCGCTCGTGGTTCACGCCGCATTCCAGTGCGCTGGAACTCCCGGCCAGCGCCACCGTGCGCGGGTCCTTGATCAGTTCGGTGGCGGCCAGTTGCGCCTGCTGCGGCCGCATCTGGTCGTCGATCACCCGGTATTCGATGCGCCGCCCCTGGATGCCACCGGTGGCGTTGATGGCGTCGAAGTACAGGCGGGCTGCCTGCACGCTGGCGTCCGAGGCGCCCTGGCCGGTGAGGCTGCTGACCGCGCCCACCACGATGGGCGGCGGGCCGTTGCCTTGCGCGCAGACGTGGGCGGCCGAGGCCGCCAGCGCGGTGGCCAGAGGGAGGAAGCGGGCGGAGCGTTTCATGGAATGGCCTTGCGTAGAGGGGTCCAGAGGCGCAGCCCCAGCAGGCCACGGGGTGCGTACAGGCTGACCCCCACCGCCACGGCACCCATCGCGATCAGGTACCAGCCGCCCGAGATGCCGAGCGAGGTGGCCAGCAATTCACGCAGCGCGAACCAGATCAGCACGCCGATCACCGGGCCACCGATGGTGCCGATGCCGCCGATGAGCGTGGCGAACAGCATCATCACCACCCAGTTGATGTCGAAGGCCGAAGCGGGCACGAGGAACATGCCGCCCATGAAGTACACCGCGCCCGCCAGCGCGCTCACGCCGCCGGAGATGACGAAGGCCACCAGGCGCACGCGCTGCACGTCGATGCCCACGCTGCGCGCGGCCACCTCGTTGTCGCGCACGGCGGTCATGGCCAGGCCCAGGCGCGAGCGCATCAGCTGCTGCATGCCGGCCACCGACACGATGCCCAGCGCGCAGGCGAGCCAGAAACTCATCTGGCCGAAGAACTCGATGTCGTCCAGCGCCGACATGTCCAGCGTCAGGCCCGCGTTGCCGCCGAGCGCCGAGGTCTTGGACACCAGCAGCGCCACCACCTCGGCCACCACCCAGATGCCGATGGCGAAGTAGGCGTCGCGCAGGCGGAACAGGGCGGGTGCGATCAGCGCCGCGCACAGCGCGCCAGCCAGGCCGCTCAGCGGCAGCAGCCAGTAGGGCGAGATGCCGGTGCGCTGCGCCAGGTCGAACAGCGCGTAGGCCCCGACGCCGATGAAGAGCTGGTGGCCCAGCGACATCAGGCCGCCGTAGCCGGCCAGCAGGTTCCACATTTGCGCCATGCAGATGGCCAGCAGCACCTCGCTGGCCAGGCGCATCAGGCCCGCGTCCAGCCATTGCGGCGCCAGCCAGGCAGCCAGGGCGCAAGGCAGCGTCCAGGCCAGGGGAAGCAACGAGGCGGTTTTCATGCGCGGTCTCCGGCCAGGCCCTTGGGGCGCACCATCAAGGTGATCAGGAACAGCAGGTGCGCATACAAAGAGCCCGAGTTGGAGTCGAAACGCTGGCCGAACAGCTGGGCCACGCCCAGCACCAGGCCCCCGGCGATGGCGCCCCAGAACGAGCCCAGGCCGCCAATGATCACCACCTCGAAGGCCACCAGCATGCGCTCCACCCCCGAGAACGGCGTGAACAGCGTGCGCTGCGCGAGCAGGTAACCCGCTCCCATGGCGAAGGCCGCGGCCAGCCCCATGACCTGGCAGAACACGCGCTCGGGCTTGACGCCCATGAGCCGCACCACGTCCGGGAAGTCGGCCGTGGCGCGCACCGTGCGGCCGAACTCGGTGTGCCGCAGCACCCACTGCAGGCTGGCGAACAGGGCCAGCGCCAGCAGCAGCATCAGCACCGGGTACACGCCCACCGAGATGCCGAACAGGTCCATGCTCGCGCTGCCCAGCGCACCGGCGTCCACCGCGCGCGAGTCGGCGCCGAACAGCTCGACCATGCCGTTGCGCAGCAGCACCGAGAGGCCGAAGGTCAGCACCAGCGGTGTCAACACATTGCCCGAGCGCACCGCTCGGTTGAGCAGCGTGGCCTGCAGCAGCCAGCCGAAGGCGTAGCCGATCAGCACCACCGGGATGAGCATGGCCCACACCGGCACGGCGCCGAACCAGCCCACCAGAAAGAAGCCGGCGTAGGCGCCGAGCACGATGAATTCGCCGTGGGCCAGGTTCACCACCCGCATCACGCCGAACACCAGCGCCAGGCCCAGGCCGAAGAGCGCGTACAGACCGCCGAGCAGCAGGCCGTTGATCAAGGTCGATAGCCAGTCCAAGTCATTCCCCAAAATAGGCCGCAGTCACCTGCGAAAGTTCGATGGCCTGGCTGGCGCCCTGCAGCGTGACCTGACCCTTGAGCAGGCAGGTGACCTGGTCGGAGACCGCGCAGGCGCGCGCCACGTCCTGCTCCACCAGCACGATGGACAGGTCGGCGCCGCGGATGCGCTCGAAGGTGCGGTAGATCTCCTGCACGATCAGTGGCGCCAGGCCCAGCGAGAGTTCGTCGCAGATCAGCAGGCGCGGGTTGCTCAGCAGCGCTCGGCCGATGGCCACCATCTGCTGCTGCCCGCCCGAGAGCTGCATGGCGTTGCGCTGGCGCAGGTCCTTGAGCGCCGGGAACACGTCGTACACGGCGTCCAGCGTCCAGACGCCACGCCGGCGGGTCAGCGTGCCCATCTGCAGGTTTTCTTGCACCGTGAGCGAAGGGAACAGCATGCGGCCCTCGGGCACCATGGCGATGCCGCGGCGCGCCAGGGCTTCGGCGGGCAGGCCGGTCACATCGTCGCCGTCGAAGCGGAGGCGGCCCGAGCGCGGCGGGTGCAGGCCGGTGAGCGCGCGCAGCAGCGTGGTCTTGCCCGCGCCGTTGGCGCCGATGAGGGCCAGCACCTCACCTGCGGACAGCGACAGGCCCACGCGCGAGATGGCCTGGAAGTCGCCGTAGAAAACGTCCAGCTCCTGAATGTCAAGCAGCGGCATTGGCGGGCACCCCCATGTAGATTTCGCGCACGATGGCGCTGTCCATGACCTCGGCGGGGGTGTCCTCCAGCAGCTTGCGACCGAAGTGCAGCACCATGATGCGGTCGGCCACCGCGCGCAGCGCGTGCGCGATGTGTTCGATCCAGATCACCGCGTAGCGTTGTTTGAGCTCGTGCACCAGTTCCACCATCTGCTGCACCTCGCGCTCGGTCAGGCCGCCGGCCACCTCGTCGAGCAGCAGCAGGCGCGGCCCCGAGGCCACAGCCTTGGCCATCTCCAGGCGCTTTCGGTCCAGCAGGGGCAGTGCGCCGGCGGTCTTGTGCGCCATGGCTTCCAGCCCGCAGCGGCGCAGCGCCTCGCTGGCGGCCTGGGCCGCCGCCTCGCCGCGCAGGCCACCGGCAAAGCTGGCCGCCGCGAGGGCGTTGTCGAACACGCTCAGGTTGCCAAAGGGCTGCGGCACCTGGAAGGCGCGCGCCACGCCCAGGCGCGCGCGCTGGTGGGCGGGCAGCCCCGACAGGGCCTTGCCGTCGAGCGCGATGTGGCCCGCGTCGGCCGCCACGGTGCCGGTGAGCAGGTGGAACAGCGAGCTCTTGCCGGCCCCGTTGGGACCGATCACGCCCAGGCACTGACCGACCGGCAGATCGATGTCGATGCGGTCGGCCACCACCACCTGGCCGTAGGCCTTGCACAGGCCCCTGACTTCCAGACTCATGGGGTGGGCCTCACTTGATCTGCGAGAGCAGTTCGAGCTTGCCGCCCAGCGGAATGGCCGGCGCCAGCGCGTTGTTCACCACCACCAGCTCGTAGGGGTGTTTCGACCCTGCGGCCGTGCGCTTCCATTGCCCACCCGCCAGCGCCGTCCTGGCCACGCTCTTGATCGGGCTGTTCTTGAAGTCCACCTTGCCGACCACCGTGTCCAGGGTCATGTTCTGGATCGCGTCGCGCACCGCCTTGCGGTCGAACGGATCGCCCGCGGTCTTGAGCGCGTGCAGGCCCACCTCCCACATCGCGTGCACATAGCCCAGCGGCTGCGTCCACTGGTTGCCGGTGGACTTCTCCCACTCGGCGGCCAGCTCGGCGGCGCTCTGCTGGGTCAGCGAAGAGCGGTAGGGGAAGGCCGGTGTCCACCAGACCTCGGTGGACATGCCGTTGCCCGCCGCGCCCAGGCCTTTGAGTGCGCTGGGGAACAGGAAGGCCGCGGCCACGGTGCAGACCTCGGGCTTGTAGCCCTGCTGCTGCGCCTGCTTCCAGAAGGTGGCGAAGTGGCTCTCGTACATGAAGCCCGAGACGATGTCGGCGTTGGCCTTCTTGAAGCTCGCGATGGGGTTGCTGAAATCGTCGGTGGCGACCTTGAAGAAGCCGCCGGTGGACTCTGTGTAGCCGGCCTTGCGCAGCGCGGGCGGCATGCCCGCCAGCGGGTCGGCGAAGGCGGCGCCGGGCGGGTTGTCGATGTAGAGCGTGCCGACCGACTTGCCGGTCTTGACGCTGTCCCAGAGCGCGGTGAAGGTTTTCACCACGTCGTCCGCACCCCAGAAGAAATGGAACGAGAACGGGAAGCCCTTGCTGATCTTGCCGTTGCGCGCGAACAGGAAGGCCTGCCAGGGCGACATGGTGCTGATCATGGGCACGCCGTGCACGTCGCAGAGCTGGCCGGCGGGTGTGGAGGCATCGCCGTCTTCCACCAGCATCAGGTCGACCTTCTCGCGCAGCACCAGCTCGCTGGCCACCTGCACCGAGCGGTTGGGGTCGGACTGGTTGTCGCGCAGCACGATCTCCACCGGCACGCGCTGGCCACCCACCTCCAGGCCGTTCTTGAGCAGCTCGCGCACCTTGGCCAGGTGCCACTGGTCGGCCACGCCGAACGGCGCCCTGGGTCCAGAGAGGGCGGTGATGTAGCCGATGCGCAGCGTCTTCTGCTGCGCGATGGCAAAGCCGGGCAGGGCGCCAGCGGCGGTGAGCGCGACCGAGGTCTTCAGGAAGTCGCGGCGCGGGGCGGGGTGGTGGTTCATGGTGCTTGCTCCGGGAAAAGGAATCGAAACGGGGACGGTCAGGTCGGTGAGGGCACGGCGCGGGCGCCGGTGAACTTGTGCAGCGTGTTTTCAATCACCTGCTGCTCCATGCCTTGGGTGATGAACACCAGCCGCGAGCGGCGGTCGGCGTCGGGCCAGGCCGCAAGGGACACCGGGGGATGGACCAGGTGCTGCGCGGCATGCACCACGAGCGGTCGCACGGGGCTTTCGGCGATGTGGATCAGGCCTTTGAAGCGCAGCAGGCGCTCGCCGCGCATGGCCGTCAGCAGGCCGAGCCAGTGCCGGAAGGCCTCGTCTTCGAAGGGTTCGTCCACGGTCAGGCAGAGGGTCTGGATGTCGCTGGCATGGGGAGGGTGCGCCCGCTGGAACAGCGAGCTGGTGATGGCCTTGGTCGCGCTGAACAGCCAGGTGGCTGCGCCCGCCGCGGGGGTGTTTGTCAGGTGCTGAGCGAGAAAGGGGTTGTCGAGGTTTTCCAGGTAGAGCAGGTGCTCGGAGCGCAGCGCGCCGTGGTCCACCCGGTGCAGGGGTGCGCTGGGGTTGATGCGCCCCAGGCGCTGCTCCAGCTGTTCCCGTGCCACCGCTTGCACCAGGTCGCACTTGCTCAGCAGCAGCGCGTCGGCCACGGCCACCTGACGCCGGGCCTCCTCGTGCTGGTCGAGGGTGGCAAAGCCGTTGAAGGTATCGACCACCGTGACCACGCCCGCCAGCCGGAAGTCGCGGGCGAGCGCCGGATGGGTCGTCAGCGTGTGCATCACCGGCAGGGGGTCGGCCAGCCCGGTGGTCTCCACCACCACTCGCTCGAAGCTCAGTTCCTTGCGTTGCCGGCGAGACAGCAGGTCTGTCAGGGTCAGCGTCAGGTCCTCGCGCACCGAACAGCACAGGCAGCCGCTCTTGAGCAGGCGCACATGGGGCGCGACGTGCTGCACCAGCAGGTGGTCCAGCCCGGTCTCGCCCAGCTCGTTGATGATCACGGCGGTGTGGCGCCACTCGTCGCGCTGCATCAATTGCTGCAGCAGCGTGGTCTTGCCGCTGCCCAGAAAACCGGTGATGACCGTCACCGGCGTGCGCGGGTCGGTGGTCATGCGCCAGTCTCGTGTACGCAGCGGCCTTCGAACCACGTCTGGAGCACCCGTGTCTGGCCGAGCTCGGCAGGGTCGATGTCGAAGACCCGGCGGTCCAGCACCGCCAGGTCGGCGGATTTCCCGGCCTGGATGGAGCCAGCCCGGTCCGCCAGGCCGGTGGCCTGGGCGGCGTTGATGGTGTAAGCGCGCAGCGCGTCCTGCACGCCGATGGCCTGCTCGGGCACCAGTGCGCCCTCCAGTCGGCCCGACGGGTCGCGCCGCGTGACCATGCCCTGCATCGCCGGCCAGGGATTGGGGTCGGGCACCACAGGCCAGTCCGAGCCGCCGGCGATGAGCGCGCCCGCGTCGAGCAGCGAGCGGATCGGCGCCATGCGGTCGACGACGGGCTGCGCCACCGTGGTGCGGATCGCCTCGATGATCACGCTCGGGAACCACAGCGGGGGCGAGAGGTCGGCCACGACGTTGAGCTCGGCAAAGCGCGGGATCTCGGCCGGGTCGATGAAGGTCGCGTGCGCGATGTGGTGTTGCAGCCCAGGGCCGTTGAAGCTGCGCAGCACATCGATGGCGTCCAGCGCCGCGCGCGTGGAGGCGTCGCCGGTGCAGTGGATCTTGACCCGGATGTTCTTCTGCTCGCAGTCGGACAGCACGCGGGCCAGCTGCGGCACGGTCAGTGTGGTCCCGCCCCGGAAGCAGCAGCCGTGCACCGCATCGGCCAGGTAGGGCTCCAGCATGGCGGCGGTGCGCGAGGTGGGCACGCCGTCGAGGAAGATCTTGCCCGCGTCGGGCAGGAAGTGCCGGGTCCGAAAATCGTCGCGCAGGGCTTGCAGTTCGTCCGGCATTTCGCCGGGCGCCAGCGGGGCTTCCGTCATGGGCAGGGACCCCATGACCCAGGCGCTCAGGCGGCCTTCGTCGTCCAGGGTCTTGAGGGCGCGCATCACCGCGCGTGTCGTCAGGGCCTCCTGCATGCCGGTGACGCCGACGGCGTTCAGGCGTTTGACGGCGTGCGCTGCGGCCTCGACGTCCAGTTGTGGCGCCGCGTCGAGCGCGCGCGCCACCGCGATCTCCACCAGGCTGCAGGCGGCCTCCAGCAACAGGCCGGTGGCCTCCCCGGTGGCCGGATCGCGCACGATGCTGCCGTTGGTGGGGTTCGGGGTGTCGCCGTCGATGCCTGCGGCAGCCAGGGCCGCGCTGCTCACGAAGCGGTTGTGGTGGGAGTCGTCCCGCAGCATCACCGGGCGTCCGCCCGCGGCCTCGTCCAGGCGCAGCCGGGCGTTGCGATCGATCTGGCCGATCAGCGCCGAACCCCAGATGCCGCCCACGATCCATTCGCCAGGCGCCTTGCCAGCGGCGGTCTCGCGAACCGCGTCCAGCACCTGATCCAGGCTGAAGACGGGTGGCACGAACATCTCATAGAGTTCCGCGCGGCCGGCCCAGACAAAGTGGTTGTGCACGTCCAGAAGACCCGGGGTGACCATCTCTCCGGGCAGGCGCACGAGTGGCGCGTCCGGCAGGGCCTGGCGGGCGTCCTCCATGGAACCCACCGCCACGATGCGCCCGTCTCGGACCGCAATGGCCTCGGCCCACGGGCGGTTTTCGTCCATGGTGCAAATCAGGGGGTGGTGCAGGATGATGTCTGGCATGGCGATTGCTGAGAGGTTCGGGTTGATAAAAATGAAGCGCATGGCAGGGAATCCACCCTTGCAGTGCGTCGGTTGCTCGTTAATCTCTGCGCACCATGTCGATCACCCCACCCGCCTTCTTGAGAAAACCCGACGAGCTGATGCTGGATGTGTACGCCGGTGCCGCGCAGCCGGCGCGCTGGGTGCGGTCGATGGACGGTCTGTGCAGCCTCACCGGTGCGCATTCGGCCGTGGTGCAGGCCTTCCGTTTCGAGGGAGGACAGGCGCAGGTGCTGTGGTCCGCGCAGGACTCGCGGACTCGGGCGGTCACCTCGGTGCAGTCGCCCGAACTCAACACCGGTGACAACCCGCGCCTGGAGCAGCGCCGCGTGCTGCGCGGGCTGGACCGCGTGGCCTGCGACGAGCTGCTGTTCGACCCCGACGACGAGGCCCGCCCCCGGCTGCAGCAGCGGCTGGCCACGCTGGGCCTGGGCCGTTTCATCGGCACCCTGCAGGACGTGGGCCGGGGCGTGTACCTGGGCCTGGCCCTGCACCGCGCGGTGCATGACAACAGCGACTTTTCTGCCGAGCACATCAACCGGCTGGCCGACCTGGCACCGCACATCGGGCAGGCATTTCTGCTGACCGATCAGCTGCGGGCGTCCATGGAGCGTGACGAGCGCCTGCGCGACCTGCTGGACACCCTGTGTTTCGGCGTCGTGCTGTGCAGCGAAAACGGCCGCGTGCAGTGGGTGAACCGGCAGGCCACGGCCCTGCTGACGCCCGGCGCGGCCCTGTGCCTGCAGGGAGACCATCTGTATGGACGCATCGCCCAGGACACCCAGTCGTTGCTGGCGGCACTGTCGGCGGCCATGCGCGCGGGACCGCAGCGGGTGGGCTATCTGCGGCTGGGCCAAGGCGCACAGGCCTTGCATGTGGCCATCCGGCCCGGCGACGACCCGGCCTCGCTGATGCTGGTGCTGTCTTCCGCTGCGGTGGCGCTGGAAATGCCCGCCGGCGCCCTGGAGAACCTCTTCGGACTCACCCCCACGGAGGCTCGCCTGCTGGGTGCGATCGCGACCGGCAGCACCGTGGAAGCGTACGCACAACAGCGTGGCGTCTCGGTGGGCACCGCCAGGGTGCAGCTCAAGCAGATCCAGTCCAAGACAGGACAACACCGCCAGTCCGACCTGGTGAGGCTGGTGCTGTCGTCTGCAGCGGCCCATCTGACGGTCCCTCGCCAGGTCTGAGATCAGAACGACCACCCGGCGCGCACGGCGACCTGAGTGCCCTGGGTGCGGTTGCGGGCGCCGAACTCCTTGTAGACGTGTGCCCAGAACACCGGCCAGTCTGAACCGAGGTCGAAGAAGCTGATGGCCGGGCCCAGCGCCATCACGCGGGAGCGGTTGCCGTCCTGGAAGCGGGCACCATTGACCTTGTCGTCGCTGAGCTGCTGGTTCAGGTAGCCACCGACGCCGAGGGTCCAGGGACCCACGTGCTGACCGACGGCGAACTCGTGCTGGTACTCGACGCCCGAACGGTACTGCGTGTCCTTGTTCTTGCCGTGGACGTTCAACTGGATGTTGGACGACACTTCCAGCCCGGTGGGGCCGATCCAGGTGAAGGACACGGCGGGTGATGCGGTCCAGTGGTTGGAGCCCGAATTGATCAGGCGGTCGGCCTTGTACGAGCCGGTGGGCAGCTGCAGTTCAAGCCGGCCGTTGACGAACAGGCCGGGCGAGGGCGTCCACTTCACCACCACCGGGGCGACGGTGATGTCGCCCACGGCGGCGTTGGTGCCCTTCAGGGGCAGCGGCCCGACCGGTGTGGGAATCGTGAGCCGGTTGCTCATGTCCAGGTAGGGCACCACGGCCATGAAGCCGTAGGTTCCACCGAGCAGCGGAACGTCGGTGGTCTTGACGATGGCCAGCGATGCGCTTTGGACCTTGAGCTTGATGCCGACCGGGGACCGGCCCCCCCGGGTGTCGCGAAGTTGGCTGGCGCTGTAGCTGGCGCCGCGCAGGCCGACGGTGGCGGCGAGCGACGACGGGGGCAGGGTGCCCGCGCCGAATTCAAAGATGCCGATGGGCGTGATGGGGGCGCCGTTTTCGACGCTGTGGGCGGTGGAGGCCACGCACGCAAGGGCGATGGCCATCAGGGGATGGGTGAGGTGGATGGCGGGTTTGCGGTGCATGGGCTGGCCTCTGGGTGGTCTGTGTGGGGCGGACTGGAATCCGCAGACCAGAGGTTAGGCAGCGCAGGGGCACGGGGCACCTACCAAACGGGATAGGTGGCGACTGGGGTTTGTATGGGGTCGACGAAGCTGCGGCGGGACCCGCCTTGCAATTCAGGGGAGGACTTTGCTTGAGCGTTCCTGAACAGCGCCTCGGATTCAGCCAAGGCGGGCGCCTGCTGGCCCATGGAAGCCGCCACCGCGGCCGACTGTTCAACCCGCGCAGCGTTGTGTTGGGTGGTCCGGTCCAGTTGGGTGACCGAAGTACCCACGCCGTTGATGCTGTTGCAACTGGCTGGCTTGGTTTTCCGCGCAGGGGGAAGGTCTTGATGGCCTTGCGCGATCTGGTGTGCTGAGTTTGATCAACCTGCAGCCACAAACTCCGCCCGCAAGGTCTCGACCAACGCTGCAACCGAAGGAATCGACGTCACGCCAGACACCGCGTGGCCCGCGCTCCACAGGTCTTGCCAGCGCTGGATGACCGCGGTATCGGCGCCACCCCCGAACTTGGTCCTCGCCTCGGCCACCGTCACGGTCTCGTCCAGCTCGGCCGGATTCAGGCCCACGCGCTCGATCGAGGGCTTCAGGAAGTTGGCCGGCAAGCCGGTGAAAGCGCGGGTGACCAAGATGTCGTCGAGCGAGGTCTCCGTGAGCATCTGTTTGTAGGCCTGTGCACCCAGGCTCTCGCCCGTGGCCACAAAGCGCGTGCCGAAGGAGCCCAGGTCGCAGCCCAGCACCGTGGCGGCCTTCAGTGCCACGCCATCCGACATGCCGCCAGCCAAAACAATGGGACCATCGAAGATCGCCCGCACCGCGCGCACGAAAGCAAACGGATTGGCCCACCCGGTGTGACCTCCCGCGCCCGCCGTCAGCAACACCAGGCCGTCGGCGCCGGCTTCGATGGCGCGTTCGGCATGGTGCACCGAAGCCACGTCGGCCAACACCAGGCAACCGCCATCGTGCAAGGCCGGGATCACGGCGGCGGGGGAACCCACGCTGGTGATGACGACTTCGGTGCGGTGCTGAACGATCAGCTTCGCTTCTGCCATCACACGCACCGGATCGCGCCGCATGATGAGATTGGGGCAGAAAGGCGCACGCCGGGGGTTGTCGGAAGCGGCACGACTCAGGCGCCCCAGCCAGTCACCGAACTCGTCCAGCGACGCGCAGTTGGCGGTCGGAAAGGCGCCCACCACACCGGCTTCGCAGGCGGCGGACACGAGTTCGTAGCCCGACACGCGCAGCATGGGTGCGGCAATGGCGGGAATGGTGAGGCGGTCCAGAAAAGGCAGTTTGTTCATCATTGATTTCAGCTTGCGTGTGCTTGAAAGGCGTTTCGTGCCTCTTCGATCAGGTTCGAGACAATGGTCGACATCGGCTCGATGCGCTTTGCAAAAGCAATGGCGGGCCCGAGCGACAACATGCCCTGGTTCCAGTCGCCGGTGGCGTAGCAGCCATCGCGCACCGTGGTGCCTTTGATGAGGTCACCGAAGGCGGCGTGGTCCAGCACTCCCGAGCGTTCGAGCGCTTCGATCTTGTGTGCGGTGTCGTTGCGCAGCACGCGCCAGGTTTTGCCGAGCGACTGCAACACCCGCACCGTGGCGTGTTCATCGCAGGTCAGCAGATGCGCCTTGTAGTCGTGGTGCGCACCGATCTCTTCGCACACCAGAAGGCGCGAACCCATCAGCACACCGTCCAGCCCCTGAACCAGCGCGGCGGCGATTTGCCGACCGTGGCCGATGCCGCCGCCGAGCACCAGCGGAACGCGGAACTGGCCCACGGCCAACGCCCCCATCAACATGGATGGCAGTTCGTTGACGCCGGGGTGACCCCCTTCCTCCATGCCGATCAATGCGACGGATTCGAGCCCTACCGCAAGCCGACCAAGCGCGATGTGTTCCTGGCGACGATGGAACAGATCGTGCCCTGGCAGGCGCTGTGCTCTGTCATCGAACCTCACTACCCCAAAGCCGGCAACGGGCGCCCACCGATCGGGCTCGAACGCATGCTGCGGATGTACTTCGTTCAGCACTGGTTCAACCTGGCCGATGAGGCCTGCGAAGAGGCCCTGCTCGACAGCACGGCGCTGCGGCGCTTTGTGGGCATCGATCTTGGGCGGGAGCGCGTGCCTGACGGGACCACCCTGCTGAAGTTTCGCCGCCTGCTGGAGCAGCACAAACTGGGCGAGGCCCTGTTTGCCAAAGTGGGGGAGGTGCTGCAGGCGCGAGGCTTGAAGGTGGGCACCGGCACCATCGTGGACGCCACCATCATCGGCGCGCCCAGTTCGACCAAGAACGCCGACAAGCAGCGCGACCCCGAGATGCACCAAACCCGCAAAGGCCAGCAGTGGTATTTCGGGATGAAGATGCACATTGGCGTGGACAGCCGCACCGGGCTGGCGCACAGCGCTGTGGTGACAGCAGCCAACGTACACGACAAACACCCGCTGCCCGATCTGCTGCACGGCAACGAGCAGCGTGTGTATGGCGACAGTGCCTACGCCAGCCAGAAAGCGTTGATCGGATCGAAGGCCCCCAAGGCCAAGGACTTCACCAACCAGCGCGTGCGCAGGGGTGGCGATATCGACGAGGCCGAGCGCTCCAGAAACCACAACAAGTCCAAGGTCCGCGCCCGGGTCGAACACGTCTTCGCTGTGGTCAAACGGCTCTGGGGCTTTGCCAAGGTGCGCTACCGGGGCCTGGCCAAGAACGCCACGCGCTCGTTCGTTGTGCTGGGTCTGGCCAATATCTATTTGGCGCGTCAGCGCCTCATGGCATGAGTGCGTCCGTTGCGCACGACGGGTGCGCGAGCACGGCTGGTATGTCCAGGGAACGCGGTCGAATCGCGCCGCTTGCCCGCGTCGGCAACCCTTTGCGTAGCGGGCCACTCAATTCGGCTACTTGTTCAGCGCAGCCCTAAGCCCGTTTCCCCCTGAATGGCACCACATTGCCAGCCACGCAGCCATCCAGATAGTTGCTCCAGGCCTGCATCATCTGGGCTCGCGGCTGCAGGTACATCGCGTGGTTGTATGAAGCACTGACCTGATTGCGCTCCTGATGCGCCAACTGCAGTTCGATGTGCTCGTGCGGCCAGCCCTGTTCGTGCAGCAGGGTGGAGGCGATGCCACGGAAGCCGTGGCCGGTCATGCGCCCCGCGTAGCCCATGCGATCCAGCGCGCCCAGTATGGTGTTGTTGCTCATCGACTTTTGATGGTCGCGCTCACCGGGGAAGAGCAGGGGGCTGTGACCGGTCAGGGTGTGCAGGCTCCGAAGCAGGGTCACCGCCTGGGTGGAGAGGGGCACCACGTGCGGCGTCTTCATCTTCATGCGCGAAGCGGGAATGTCCCAGCGTCCGCCGTCGAGGTCAAATTCTTCCCAGCGCGCGCCAATCAGCTCACTGGTGCGCACGAAGGCCATGGCCATGAGCTTGATGGCCACGCGGGTGACGGTACTGCCGTTGTAGACCTCGATCTTGCGCAGCAACTCGGGCAGTTCCTTGCTGTCCACCCTGGCGTAATTCTCCTTTTTGCGCGAGGCGAGCACGTCGCTCGGGCGAATCTCCACGGCCGGGTTGCGTTTTGCCAGCCCGTGGGCGATGGCGTAGCGAAAGATCTGAGAACAGGTCTGCAGGGCGCGTTTGGCGATGTCGAGGGCGCCACGCTTTTCGATCGTTTTCATCATGGCAACCAGTTGTGGTGCCTCGATTTCCGCGTCTGGCCTCTTTCCAATGGCTGGAAAAACGTCAGCTTCCAGCCAGCGCCACACGTAGACGGTGTGGCTGTCGCTGCGTGCCGCCTTCCAGCTTTCCCACCATTTCGTGGCCACAGCTGCGAACGTGTCTTCGACGGCCAGGCGGCGGGCAATCTTGTCGGACTTTCGGGCGGCCATCGGGTCGACACCCGTAGCCAGCAGCTTTCTGGCCAAGTCCGCTTTGTCCCGCGCCTGCGCGAGGGAAACATCAGGGTAGACGCCCAAGGCCATGAGCTTTTGTTTGCCCTCATGGCGATAGGCCCAGCGCCATAACCGGGAGCCTTGAGGCGTGATGTGCAGTTGGAGGCCGCGTCCGTCAGACAGCTTGAAAGCCGACTCCCGTGGCTTGCTGGAGTTGATGGCGATGTTGGTCAGGGCCATGTTCACCCCCGTTGGTAACAGAAATACCAACACGGCACCTCCTGTGTACCACCAAAAATACCAACAGAAGCCGTTGGATGGCAAGAACCGTTACGGGACGTCCAGAAACAAAAAAGCCCCGGAACACTTGGGTATTCCGGGGCTTTCAGGGTGTCTTGCGAGACGTCTTGGGACGCTCTGGGACGCATTTTTGGCGGAGAGGGCGGGATTCGAACCCGCGGTGGGGATTAGCCCACACACGCTTTCCAGGCGTGCGACTTAAACCGCTCATCCACCTCTCCGCGAAGCCCTCGATTGTAGCAGGCTGCAGCACCCATTTCGTCAGTCGCCCGTTTTGATGGTGCCGACCATCTTCATCGCCGAACCGATCAACGCCGAGACCTCGCTCATGTTGCCGGGGATGATGAGGGTGGTGGTGGCGTCGGCCGCCACCTTGCCATAGGCGTCCACCGCGCGCTCGGCCACCTTCAGCTGCACGGCCTGTTCGCCACCCGGTTGGCGGATCGCGATGGCGATGCGTTCGATGGCCTGCGCGGTGGCGTCGGCCACCGCAGTGATGGCGGCCGCTTCACCCTGGGCACTGTTGATGGCGGCCTGCTTTTCACCCTCCGAGCGCGCAATGAAGGCTTCACGCTCGCCGGTGGCGATGTTGATCTGCTCCTGGCGGCGCCCTTCGGACGCGGCGATCAGGGCGCGTTTTTCGCGCTCGGCCGTGATCTGGGCCTGCATCGCGTGAAGAATCTCTTTCGGTGGCGTCAGGTCCTTGATTTCGTAGCGCAGCACTTTCACGCCCCAGTTGAGCGCCGCCTCGTCGATGGCCTGCACGATCTGCGCATTGATGATGTCGCGCTCTTCAAAAGTCTTGTCCAGCTCCAGCTTGCCGATCACCGAGCGCAACGAGGTCTGTGCCAGCTGGGTCACCGCCACGATGTAGTTGGACGAGCCGTAGCTGGCGCGCATCGGGTCGGTCACCTGAAAGTACAGGATGCCATCCACCTGCAACTGCGTGTTGTCACGGGTGATGCAGACCTGACTGGGCACATCCAGCGGTATTTCTTTCAGACTGTGTTTGTAGGCGACCTTGTCAATGAACGGCACGAGAAAGTTCAGACCCGGGGCCAGCGTGGCGTGGTACTTGCCCAGGCGCTCGACCACCCAGGCGTTTTGCTGGGGAACCACCTTGATGGCACGAACAATGAAGATGGCCGCGATGATGAAAAGAAAGAGTGCGATTTCCATGGAGGGTTTCCCTGTTGGCTTGTTCGTTGATGGGGTTGTCGGGCGGGGTACCCGGCATCAAAAAATGAATGGGCGCTTCAGGCCTTGGCGACCATCAGGCGATTGCCGATCAGTTCGCTCACCTTGTACAGGCCCGGTTCGGGCGGCGTGCCGGGAGCCCGGACCACGGTCCATTGTGCGCCACGGTATTTGACGCTGGCGGTACCGTCTGGCTGCCAAACGTCCACCTGGATGGTTTCACCCACATCGAGGTTGACGCTGCGCAGCGACCGGGCCGACGGGTCGCCGGGCCGCCGGCGCTTGTTGAGGTAAAGACCGACCACGGCGGCCGAGCCGATCACCGCCGCTGCCACCAGCTGGGCCGAAGGGCTCCAGCCCAGGTGGGCCGCCAATGCCCCAGCGGTGGCGCCGAGCGCCAGCATCAGCAGGTAAAAGCTGCCGGTGAACAGCTCCAGCGCGACCAGCGCGCCGCCGAGCAACCACCACAGTGTGGATTCCGCCATTCGATCTCCTCCGTTGACTGAAGCCCAGCGGGTGTCTGGGTTGCGCCACATTCTGCGACAAAAGCCGGACCTGTAAATACAGCGTCGATCGATTTCCGTACACTTCCCCGCTTCCTTGACCCACCAACGCCGCCGGGGCGTTCCCTCTGGCTGGAGATACCCGATGAAATTCCGCTTTCCCATCGTCATCATTGACGAAGACTTTCGCTCGGACAACTCGTCCGGCCTGGGTATCCGTGCCTTGGCACAGGCGATCGAGGCGGAGGGATTTGAAGTGGTCGGCGTGACCAGCTATGGCGACCTCTCGCAGTTCGCACAGCAGCAGTCGCGTGCCAGCGCCTTCATTCTCTCGATCGACGACGAAGAGTTCAGCGTCGGCCCCGATCTCGACCCGGTGGTGCTGAACCTGCGAAAGTTCATCCAGGAGGTGCGTCGCAAGAATGCCGACGTGCCGATCTACATCCACGGCGAAACCAAGACCAGCCGCCACCTGCCCAACGATGTGCTGCGCGAACTGCATGGCTTCATCCACATGTTCGAGGACACGCCGGAGTTCGTGGCGCGCCACATCATCCGCGAAGCCAAAAGCTATCTTGAAGGTATCCAGCCACCGTTCTTCAAGGCGCTGCTGGACTACGCCGAAGACGGCTCCTATTCCTGGCATTGCCCAGGCCATTCGGGTGGCGTCGCCTTCCTGAAGAGCCCGGTGGGCCAGATGTTCCATCAGTTCTTTGGTGAAAACATGCTGCGCGCCGACGTGTGCAACGCGGTGGAAGAGCTGGGCCAGCTGCTGGACCACAACGGCGCCATCGGTGCGAGCGAGCGCAACGCGGCGCGCATCTTCAATGCCGACCACTGCTTCTTTGTCACCAACGGCACCAGCACCAGCAACAAGATGGTGTGGCACCACACGGTGGCGCCGGGTGACGTGGTGGTCGTGGACCGCAACTGCCACAAGTCCATCCTGCACAGCATCATCATGACGGGCGCCATCCCCGTCTTTCTGAAGCCCACGCGCAACCACTACGGCATCATCGGCCCGATCCCGCAGAGCGAGTTCGAGATCGACGCCATCAAGGCCAAGATCCGCGCCAACCCGCTGCTGGCCGGCGTGGACGCCGATGCGGTCAAGCCTCGCGTGCTGACGCTGACCCAGTCCACCTACGACGGCGTGCTCTACAACACCGAAGCCATCAAGGAGATGCTCGACGGCTACGTGGCCAACCTGCACTTTGACGAGGCCTGGCTGCCGCACGCCGCCTTCCATCCCTTCTATGGCAACTTCCACGCCATGGGCAAGAAGCGCGCGCGCCCGAAGGAGTCGGTGGTGTACGCCACGCAGTCCATCCACAAACTGCTGGCCGGCATCAGCCAAGCCAGCCATGTGCTGGTGCAGGACTCGCAGAACATCAAACTCGACCGCCACCTCTTCAACGAAGCCTACCTGATGCACACCAGCACCAGCCCGCAGTACGCGATCATCGCCAGCTGCGACGTGGCTGCGGCGATGATGGAGCCTCCCGGCGGCCGCGCGCTGGTGGAAGAAAGCATCTTCGAAGCGCTGGACTTCCGCCGCGCCATGCGCCAGATCGACGCCGAGTTCGGCGACGACGACTGGTGGTTCCAGGTCTGGGGCCCCGATGAGCTGGCCGAAGAGGGCATGGGCGAGGCCGGGGACTGGGTGCTCAACCGCGAGCGGCCCGACAGCACCGGTGAACGACCGACCCAGCGCGACTGGCACGGCTTCGGTGACATGGCGCCGGGTTTCAACATGCTCGACCCCATCAAGGCCACCATCGTGACCCCGGGCCTGAATATGGACGGGCGCTTTGAAGAATCCGGTATTCCGGCGTCCATCGTCACCAAGTTCCTGGCCGAGCACGGCGTGGTGGTGGAGAAGACCGGCCTCTACAGCTTCTTCATCATGTTCACCATCGGCATCACCAAGGGCCGCTGGAACACGCTGCTGACGGCGCTGCAGCAGTTCAAGGACGACTACGCCAAGAACCAGCCGATGTGGCGCATCCTGCCCGAGTTCTGCCAGAAGCATCCGCGCTACGAGCAGATGGGCCTGCGCGATCTGTGTCAGCACGTGCACCAGCTGTACGCCCGCTACGACATCGCACGCCTGACCACCGAGATGTACCTGAGCGACCTCACGCCGGCCATGAAGCCGAGCGACGCCTTTGCACACATCGCCCAGCGCACCACCGAGCGTGTGCCGATCGACGACCTGATCGGACGCATCACCACCAGCCTGGTCACGCCTTACCCGCCGGGCATTCCGCTGCTGATCCCGGGCGAGGTGTTCAACAAGAAGATCGTGGATTACCTCAAGTTCGCGCGCGAGTTCAATGCGCTGTGCCCTGGTTTCGAGACCGACATCCACGGCCTGGTCGAGCAGCAGGACGCGGACGGCAAGAAACACTACTTTGCCGATTGCGTGAAGGCGGCGTAAGCTGGCGCTCCACATCCAAGGAGCGCCCATGTTTCCAGAGTACCGCGACCTGATCACCCGCCTCAAGGGCCACGACCACCATTTCACCCGCCTGTTCGACAAGCACAACGAGCTGGATCAGACGATCAAGAACATGGAGGCGCACATCCAGCCCGCGACGGTGACCGAGATCGAGCAGCTCAAGAAGGAAAAGCTGGCGCTCAAGGACCAGATTTACGCCTTGCTTCGTCAGGCAGCCGCCTGATCGGAGCACCTGCCTGCGGTCAGGGCTGTGGCCCTGAGGCCGCTGGCTGAAAATCCGGGCGCTCGCGCACAAACGTGGCGAAGCGTGGCAGGCCACTGTCGTTGAGTCCCCGATAGCGGTAGGTGACCCACACGCCCTCGGCAGGAGGTTGCTCGCGCTGGGCATCGGTGAACCCTGTGCCGAGCCGGAAGCGCCGACCTTCTGGTGTTTCCACCAGCAGCGCACCCAGCCGGCCGCTGTGGCGCCCTTTGCCGGGCAGATGGCCCACGACCCTGGCCTCCGCGTCGTCGTGCGTCTTGAGTTTGATCAGGTCGTCGCTGCGAATGCCCCGGTACGGGGAGTCGCCCCGGTGCAGCATCAAGCCTTCGCCACCCGCACGCACCATCTGTTGCAGCCGGGCACCCAGCTCGGCATGGGTGGTGACCTTCTCCTGCGGCACTGCCACGACCCACGGCCGGTTCAAGCGGCGCACCAGATCCTGGTAGGCTGTCAGGCGTTCGTCGAAGACCCCGGGGTGTGTGGGCAGATCGAACACCATGAAGCGGATGCGGCGCCAGGCGGCGTCGTTCGGAACCTGCTGGCGCACGGTGGACGTGGCTTCTCCGAACCGACCACGTCCGGCCCAGAGCTCGCCATCCATGGGCACGGCCGGCCAGCCCTCGGTGAACCAGGCGGGCGGGCTCAGCACTTCGCCACCTCGGCTCAGCAGGCGCTGGCCGTCCCAGTAGCCCCGCAATCCGTCGAATTTTTCACTGACCCAGTAGGCGCCGAGATCGAGACCCGGGTGGTACTTCTCCGCCAGCATGAGGGCCGGCGCGGCACCCGCCGCTCGAAGCGTGGGCGTGAGCAGCAGACCGGCGACAGCCAGCAGCCAGCCACGCCTGCGCAGAACGGGCATGTGTGTTGACCGGTCCGTTCTGCTGGTGGATCAGGCCACCGATTCGCTGTCGCGGCTGATGCCGGCGGTCTGGCTGAAGCCCCCGTCCACATAGGTGATCTCGGAGGTCACGCCCGAGGCCAGGTCCGACAGCAGGAAGGCGGCCACGTTGCCGACGTCGTCAATGGTCACGTTGCGGCGCAGGGGAGAAGCCGCGGCCACCATGCCCAGCAGCTTGCCGAAGTCCTTGATGCCGCTGGCGGCCAGGGTCTTGATCGGGCCGGCGCTGATGCCGTTGACGCGCATGCCACGCGGTCCGAGCGATTCGGCCAGGTAGCGCACGCTGGCTTCCAGGCTGGCCTTGGCCAGACCCATGGTGTTGTAGTTGGGAATGGTGCGCAGGGCACCGAGGTAACTCAGCGTGAGCAGCGAGGCCTTGGGCGCCAGGAAGGGCAGGGCGGCCTTGGCCATGGCGGGAAAGCTGTAGGCGCTGATGTCGTGCGCGATGCGGAAGTTCTCGCGCGTGAGGCCGTCGAGAAAATCACCGGCAATGGCTTCGCGTGGAGCAAAACCGATGCTGTGCACAAAACCGTCGAACTGGGGCCAGACCTGGGACAGGTCGGCAAACAGCTTGTCGATCTGCGCGTCGTCGCCGACATCGCAGTCGAAGATGAGTGTCGAATTGAAATCGGCGGCGAACTCGGTGATGCGGTCCTTGAACCGTTCGCCCACATAGCTGAAAGCCAGCTCCGCGCCTTGCGCGTGGCAGGCCTTGGCGATGCCATAGGCGATGGACCTGTTGGACAGCACGCCCGTGATCAGCAATTTTTTGCCGGCAAGAAAACCCATTGTTCTGACTCCAAAGAAAATTCCAGCAGAATTGTCGCATGCATGCCCGCCCCCCCCGACTCCGCCGCGCTCTTGCGATGTTGCTGCTCTCGGCGATGGGGATCCCCAGCTGGGCTGCCCATGGCTACGCCTTGTGGGGCGAGCTTCGGTACCCGCCGGACTTCCCGCACTTCGCCTACGTCAACCCCGGTGCCCCCAAGGGCGGCGAGTTGCGTCTGGTCAGCAACCTGCGCGTCTCCACCTTCGACAAGTACAACCCCTTCACCCAACGGGGCAATGCACCGGCGTACCTGTCGACATTGATGTTCGACTCTTTGCTGACCAGTGCACTCGATGAAACCGGGGCGGCCTATGGCTTGCTGGCGGAAGACGTGGCCCTGGCGCCCGACCGCTTGTCCGTCACGTTCCGCCTGCGGCGCCAAGCCCGGTTCCACAACGGCGCGCCTGTGCTGGCGGCCGACGTCAAGCACAGCTTCGACACCCTGATCGGGCCGCACACCTCGCCGGCGTACAAGACCATCCTGGACGACGTGGCCGGACTTGACGTCATCGACGAGCGCACCGTGCGCTACCGCTTCAAAAAGGTCAACCGCGAGTTGCCGCTCACGGTGGGGGGCCTGCCGGTGTTCAGTCGCGCCTGGGGCAACGAGAAAGACCCGAAGACCGGTCAGCGCAAAGGCTTTGACCAGGTGGTGATGGATGTGCCCATCGGCAGCGGTCCCTACAAGATCGGGCCTGTGCGCTTCGGCAAGGACATCACCTATGTCCGGGACGCCAACTATTGGGCGCGGGATTTGCCGGTGAGGCGGGGCACGGCGAACTTTGACCGCATCACGGTCAAGATCTACAAAGACAACACCGCCAGGCTGGAGGCGCTCAAAGCGGGCGAGTTCGACCTGATGCGGTTCTTTTCGGCGGGCGACTGGGCGCGCCGGGTGAACGGCAAACGCTTCGACAGCGGCGAACTGGTGAAGGCCGAGTTCACACACCGCCTGCCCACCGGTTTTCAGAGTTACGTGCTCAACACCCGCCGTCCGCCGCTGGACGACATTCGCGTGCGCCAGGCGCTGGGTCTGGCCATCGATTACGAGTGGATGAACCGGCAGATGTTTTACGGTGCCTACCAGCGGGTGCAGGGGCTGTTCGGCAACACCGATTGCGCGGCCGAGGGCGCACCCGGTCCTGCAGAGCTGAAGCTGTTGCAACCCTGGCGCGCCCAACTGCCGGCCACCGTGTTCGGCCCGGCCTACCTCTCGCCGCGCACCGATGGCGAGCACTCGTTGCGCGCCAACTTGCGCCAGGCGCAGGCGCTGTTGCGCGAAGCGGGGTGGGAGGTCAAGGACGGCGCATTGCGCAACGCCCAAGGGGCTTCTTTCAACATCGAGTACCTAGACAGCGCGGAAACGGGCGCACGTGTAGTGGCGCCTTGGGTCCGCAACCTCGAAAAACTGGGCATCGAGCTGAAGTTTCGCCCGGTGGACTTCGCGCTGTACCAGGAGCGCCTCCGAACTTTCAATTTCGATATCACATCGATTGCCTATGGCGGTACGCACAACCCAGGGCCTGAGTACGCCGACCTGTTCGGCAGCAAGGCGGCTGACACGGAGGACTCCAGCAACCTCATCGGTGTCAAGAGCCCGGCCGTGGATGCTTTGATCGCCCGCATGGTCGATGCCGAGACACGGCCGGACTTCCTGGCCGCCTGCCGCTCGCTGGAGCGAGTGATCACGCATGGTCACTACCTGGTGCCGCAATGGTCGTCCAGCACGCACCGCATGGTCTACAACGCAAAGCGCTTGTCACGCCCCGAAAAAATGCCGCCGTACGCCGCTGGTGAAGACTGGGCCATCGACACCTGGTGGTCCCGGACAGGAGCCCCATGATCATGTGGGTCTACATCCTCAAACGCCTCTTGCTCATGATCCCGACGCTGTTCGGGGTCTTGCTGCTGACCTTCGTGGTCATCCAGTTCGTGCCCGGCGGCCCGGTGGAACAGTACCTGGCCGAGGCGCGCACGGCGGGCGGCAGCAGCGCGGAAGGTGGGTCGGTGTACCGCGGTGCGCAGGGGGTGGACCCACAGCGGCTGGAGCAGATCAAGGCCTTGTACGGTTTCGACAAGCCTGCGCACGAGCGCTTCGTCCAGATGCTCGGTCAGTTCGCCCGCTTTGACCTGGGCACCAGCTTTTTCCAGAACAAGGCGGTGTCGACGCTGATCATCGAGAAGCTTCCGGTCTCGGTCAGCCTGGGCCTCTGGACGTTTTTCATCAGCTACCTGGTCGCCGTCCCGCTGGGCGTGGCCAAGGCAGTGAGGGCCGGTTCGAGGTTCGATCTGGTGACGACGCTGCTGGTGCTGATCGGCTACGCCATTCCCGGCTTTGTGCTGGGTGTGGCGCTGCTGGTGGTGTTTGGTGGTCAGTTGCAGTGGTTCCCGCTGCGCGGCCTGACCTCGTCCAACTGGGAGGAGCTGAGCTGGGGAGCGCGCATCACCGACTACCTCTGGCACATCACCTTGCCGGTGACCGCCATGGTGCTGGGCAGCTTTGCCGTGACAGCGATGCTGACCAAAAACGCCTTCCTCGAAGAAATCCGCAAACAGTACGTGATGACGGCCCGCGCGAAGGGGCTGTCGGAACGGCAGGTGCTCTGGAAACACGTGTTCCGCAACGCGCTGATTCCCATCGTGACCGGTTTCCCCGCCGCGTTCATCGGCGCGTTCTTCACCGGCGCACTGCTGATTGAAACCCAGTTCTCGTTGGACGGCCTGGGCCTGCTGGGCTACGAGAGCGTGATCCGGCGCGACTACCCTGTGGTGATGGGCACGCTGTTTCTGTTCACCCTGATCGGTTTGGTGACCAAGCTGATTTCCGACCTGTGTTACGTGTGGGTCGACCCCCGCGTGAAGTTCGATTGATCGCCATGGCCTCGATGTCCCCTTCGCGCCGCGCCTGGCAACGCTTCAAGCGCAACCGCCTGGGCTACTGGAGCCTGGTGGCGTTCTGCACGCTGGTGGTGCTCAGCCTGTTTGCCGAGCTGCTGTCGAACGACAAGCCGCTGATCGTTCGCTACGAGGGCCAGACCTACTTCCCCATGTTGCGGGACCACCCCGAAACCACGTTCGGCGGTGACTTCGAATCGACCACCGACTACCTGGACCCGTTCGTTCACGAGCAGATCACGAAGGGCGACAACTGGGCGCTGTACGCGCCCAATCCCTACGGACCGAAGACCCTGAATTACTTCGCGAAAGAGCCCAACCCGTCTCCACCCACCCGGGACAACTGGATGGGCACCGACGACCGGGGGCGCGATTTGCTGGCGCAACTGATTTACGGCTTTCGCGTGAGCGTGCTGTTTGCGCTGGCGCTGACGTGCGTCGGCACCGTGCTCGGGGTGCTCACCGGTGCCATTCAGGGTTTTCTGGGGGGGCGGACCGATCTGGTGTTTCAGCGTTTCCTCGAGATCTGGTCGTCCATGCCGGAGCTGTACCTGCTGATCATCTTCTCGGCCGTGCTGTCGCCCAGCATCGGTCTGTTGCTGGTGCTGCTCAGCCTGTTTGGCTGGATGGGCCTGTCGGACTACGTGCGCGCCGAGTTCCTGCGCAACCGCCAGCTGGACTATGTGCGCGCCGCGCGGGCGATGGGGCTGTCCAACCTGCAGATCGTCTGGCGCCATGTGCTGCCCAACAGCCTGACACCGGTGGTGACCTTCCTGCCGTTTCGCATGAGCGCGGCCATCCTGGCGCTGACCTCATTGGATTTCCTGGGTCTCGGCGTGCCACCCGGCACACCGTCGCTCGGCGAGCTGCTCAGCCAGGGCAAGAACAACATCGACGCCTGGTGGATTTCGCTCTCCACCTTCGCGGTGCTCGTGATCACGCTGTTGCTGCTCACCTTCATGGGCGACGCCTTGCGCGATGCGCTCGACCCGAGAAAGGCCGAGCGATGAGTGCCTTGCTGGAGGTCAGGAACCTGCGCGTGTCTTTCAGCGGGCAGGAGGTCGTGCACGGCATCGACTTCTCGGTGGCGGCGGGTGAGAAGCTGGCTCTGGTGGGAGAGTCCGGCTCGGGCAAGACCGTTTCGGCCTTGTCCTTGCTGCGGCTGATGCAAGGTGCGCAAGTCTCGGGCTCGGCGAGCCTGAACGGGCGGGATCTGCTGACGCTGAGCGAACACCAGCTGCGGGCCGTGCGGGGCGACCAGGTGGCCGTGATCTTCCAGGAGCCCATGACATCGCTCAACCCGCTCTACAGCGTGGGCGAACAGATCGCCGAGGTGCTGCAGCTCAAGAAGGGCCTGACCGCGACGCAGGCCAGGGCGTCCACGGTGGAGTTGCTGGCCTCGACCGGCATCCCCGAGCCGGCCCGCCGGGCGGGCGCTTTTCCGCATCAGCTGAGCGGTGGGCAACGGCAGCGGGCGATGATCGCCATGGCGCTGGCGAGCGCCCCCCAACTGCTGCTGGCCGATGAACCGACCACCGCGCTGGATGTGACGGTTCGGGCCCAGATCCTGGACCTGTTGTCCGACCTGCAGCAACAACATGGCATGGCGGTGCTGCTGATCACCCACGACCTGAACCTGGTGCGCCGGTTCGCCGACCGTGTGGCGGTGATGGAGCAGGGCCATCTGGTGGAGCAGGGTGTGGTGTCGCAGGTGTACGCCTCGCCGCAACACGCCTACACCCAGCGCCTCCTGGCCAGTGAAGCGCGGCGCGACGTGGTCGACGCCGTGGCCTCGGACGCAGCGCCGGTGCTGCAAGCCAGCGGTTTGCGTGTCAGCTACCCGGTGCCGCTGCCCGGCTTCAGGGGCTGGTTCCGGCAAGGCGCCTTTGTTGCACTGCAAGGTGCCGACTTCGCCATCGCGCCCGGGACCACGCTGGGCGTGGTGGGTGAGTCGGGCTCGGGCAAGTCGACCCTGGCGCTGGCCGCGCTGGGCCTGCTGCCGCATGAAGGCAGTCTTCGCGTGATCGGCTCCGGCTGGACCGAGGCCCAGGCCGCAGGGAAAACAAGAGCCCTGCGACAGCGCGTGCAGGTGGTGTTCCAGGACCCCTTTTCCTCGCTGTCGCCCCGGTTGACGGTGGAGCAGATCGTGGGGGAGGGGCTGACCGTTCACGAGCCGTCGCTGGGAACATCGCAGCGCCGAGCGCGCGTGCAGGCGGCACTGGCCGACGTCGGTCTGGTGCAAGACCCGGCGCAGGCGGGCGACTGGCTGCAACGCTATCCCCACGAGTTCTCCGGCGGGCAGCGCCAGCGGCTGGCGATCGCCCGTGCCCTGATTGTTCAGCCAAGCCTGCTGGTGCTGGACGAACCGACCAGCGCGCTCGATGTCACGGTGCAGCAGCAGGTGTTGGCACTGCTGCAACGCTTGCAGCGGGAACGCGGGTTGAGCTACCTGCTGATCACCCACGACGTGGCCGTGATCCGCGCCATGGCCCATGAGGTCCTGGTGCTCAAGGACGGACAGGTCCTGGAGCATGGCAGCGTTGAACAGGTCTTGAACCATCCCCGTCACGCGTACACGCAGGCGCTCGTGAAAGCGGCTGCCTGAGCTTGCACTACGATCGGCGCCGACGCTTCAGCAGGCGTGCCCGGTTCACACCAACACGCAACCCAGATCCACTCCCATGAAACACACCACCCTTCCCGTGGCGTCCCGACCCATCCCCGTGGACATGATGTCGCCGACCCGGTGGATCGAACTCGGCTGGGAAGACCTGCGGGCGAACCCGCTGCCCGGCCTGATCCATGGTCTGGCCCTGGCGGTCATCGGCTGGATTCTGTTGTGGGCAGCCCGGGACCGGTTCTGGCTGCTCGCGGGTGCGTTTTCCGGCTTTCTCATCGTGGCGCCGGTGCTGGCCACGGGTCTGTACCACGTCAGCCGAGAACGCGCCGCTGGCCGGCTCGCCGACCTGGGCGATGTGGTGGCGCTCTGGCGTTCGTTTGACGGCAGGCTGGTGCGTTTCGGCCTTCTGCTGGGGCTGGCGGGCACCGGCTGGGTGCTCACGTCGGCCGGCTTGATCACCTTGTGGTCACCAGTCCCGATCCACAAGCCGGCCGACTTTCTCCGCCATGTGGTGCTGGTCCGGGACGTGGGCCTTTTCGAGGCCTGGCTGGTTCTGGGTGCCCTGCTGGCAGCGCCGGTGTTCGCGTCCAGTGTCGTCGCCATCCCGATGCTGGTGGACAAAAGCGTGCCAGTGAGCATGGCCGTCTCCGCCAGCTGGCGCTCCGTGGCCGACCACCCGGGGCCGCTGGTGTGGTGGGCGGTGCTGATCGCAATGCTGGTGGGACTGGGCATGATGACCGCCTTGCTGGGGCTGATCGTGGTCATCCCTCTGATCGCACACGCCAGCTGGCACGCCTACCGCGACCTCACCGCACCAAAGTCCCCTGTGCCGGTGTCGGCTCATTGAGCCCACCGGGTCCCTGTCATGGAAAACACGATTTTTGGCCTGACCGAAGGGCAGATTGCCCAATTTGGTCTCACCTTCGGTGTCGGCGCCTTCATTCTTTACATGCTGTTCATCGTCCTCAACTTGGCGCTGGAAGCCAAGGCTGGCAAGTTCGGCACCTTCATTCTGTTTCTGGTTTTGTCCTTTGGCATGCTGGGTTTTGTGGCCAAAAGCGTCATCCAATGGGTGCTGGGCATCTGAACAGTGCGAATCCCTGGCCCCAATCTTGCAAAGGCGCTTCTAAACGGGTTACAATGTGAGCTTCACGACCAAATGGGCGGGTAACTACCGGCCCATTTTTTTTGGCCGAACGTTTTTGATCTTTCGCCGGACGCTTTTTGCGTTGGGGTGGTGGTTCACCGAAATTCAACAAGGCAGATACCGTACAGATGGGCTGGCAAGACACCGTAACGCAAACCGTGACAGGACTGGGTTTTGACCTGGTGGACCTTGAACGTTCCGCCGGTGGCCTGTTACGTGTCACGATCGATTTGCCATGGTCGCCGCCCGAGCCCGGTCAGCCGGTCCCGCCCGAGCAGTTTGTGACGGTGGAAGACTGCGAGAAGATCACCCGCCAGCTGCACTATTTGCTGGAGGTGGAGGGGCTGGAGTACAGGCGGCTGGAAGTGGGCTCCCCAGGCATTGATCGGCCGTTGCGTCATGAAATTGACTTCATCCGGTTTGAGGGTCGCGTGGTGGATCTGACGCTCAAGGCGCCGATCGGTGTCACCGATTCGACGGTGTCGGCCAGTCGGAAAAAGTTTCGCGGCACGCTGGAGCGTGCTGCTGATGGGGTGATGTGGCAGTTGGTGTGGAGTGATGAGCCCGAGCCCAAGCCAGGTCAGCGCGTGAGCAAGAAGCGCGTGCCGGCACCCCTGCAGGCGCTGACGTTTGTGCTGGACGATATCCAGCAGGCGCGTCTGGCCCCGATTGTGAATTTCAAGGGCCGCCAGTCGGCACCCGTCGGGCCCGGCCCGGTGTGATGTCAGCGCTGTGTGTGTTGTTGTGGCAATGAATGTTTGTGACTCTGAAAATAGAGCTTCGGAAAGGTGGCGAGTGATATGAACCGCGAAATGTTGATGCTGATCGATGCCATCTCACGCGAGAAAAACGTCGAGCGTGACGTCGTGCTGAGTGCTGTTGAGCTGGCACTGGCCTCGGCCACCAAAAAACTCTACAAGGGCGATGTGGACATCCGCGTGGCCATGGACCCGGACAACGGTTCTTACGAAACCTTCCGTCGCTGGTTGGTCGTGCCCGATGAGGCCGGCCTGCAGAATCCCGATGCTGAAGAGTTGCTCACCGATGCCCGCGACGAAATTGCCGACATCGAAGAGGGTGATTTCATCGAGAAGCCGGTGGAAAGCGTGCCGATCGGCCGCATCGGCGCCATGGCAGCCAAGCAGGTCATCCTTCAGAAGATCCGCGACGCCGAGCGCGAGATGCTGCTCAACGACTTCATGTCGCGTGGTGACAAGGTGTTTGTCGGTACCGTCAAGCGCATGGACAAAGGCGACCTGATCATCGAGAGCGGCCGCGTTGAAGGCCGCCTCAAGCGCGGTGAAATGATCCCGAAGGAAAACTTCCGCACCGGCGACCGCGTTCGCGCCATCATTCTGGAGGTGGATCTGACGCTGCGTGGCGCGCCCATCATCCTGTCGCGTTCTTCGCCTGCTTTCATGATCGAGCTCTTCCGCCAGGAAGTGCCGGAAATCGAACAAGGCCTGCTGGAGATCAAGACCTGTGCCCGTGACCCGGGTTCGCGCGCCAAGATCGCCGTGCTGTCGCACGACAAGCGCATCGACCCCATCGGCACCTGTGTCGGTGTGCGGGGTTCGCGCGTCAACGGCGTGACCAACGAACTCGCTGGCGAGCGCGTGGACATCGTGCTGTGGTCGGAGGACCCCGCTCAGTTCGTGATCGGCGCGCTGGCCCCGGCCAATGTGGTGTCCATCGTGGTGGACGAAGAGCGCCATGCGATGGATGTGGTGGTGGACGAGGAAAACCTCGCGATCGCCATTGGTCGCGGAGGCCAGAACGTGCGCCTGGCCTCCGAGCTGACCGGTTGGCGCATCAACATCATGACGGCCGATGAATCGGCCCAGAAACAGGCGGAAGAAGCCGATGGCATTCGCAAGCTGTTCATGGCCAAGCTGGACGTGGACCAGGAAATTGCCGACATCCTGATCGAAGAAGGTTTCACCAGCCTCGAAGAAGTGGCCTATGTGCCGCTGCAGGAAATGCTGGAAATCGAATCTTTCGACGAAGACACCGTCAACGAATTGCGCACGCGCGCCAAGGATGCGCTGTTGACCATGGAGATCGCACGCGAGGAAAGCGTCGAAGCGGTTTCGCAGGATCTGCGCGACCTGGAGGGTTTGACCCCCGAACTGATTGCCAAGTTGGCAGACGGTGGCGTGCACACCCGGGATGAACTGGCCGATCTGGCCACCGACGAATTGACCGATATGACCGGCCAGACGCCTGAAGAGGCAACGGCACTGATCATGTTGGCCCGCGCTCACTGGTTCGCCGGTGAGGAAACGCCTGCTTCCCATTGAACCGCGCAGGCCCGAGCGGAGAAAAACACCTATGACCAGTACCACTGTCGCCGAATTGGCTGCCGAGCTGAACAAGCCCACCCATACCCTGCTGGAGCAACTCTCCGCCGCAGGGGTGCCCAAAACCGAGGGGACCGATCGGGTCACCGAGTCCGACAAGCAAATGCTGCTGGGCCACCTCAAGGCCAGTCACGGCACGGCCAGTGCCGAGCGCAAGAAAATCACGCTGGTGAAGAAATCCACCACCGAGATCAAGCAAGCTGACGCCACCGGACGTGCCCGCACGATCCAGGTCGAGGTTCGCAAGAAGCGGACTTTCGTCAAGCGGGACGACGAAGTGGCCACGCCCGAGGCACCGGCAGAGCCAGCTGAGCCGGCCGTGCCGGTGATCGACGCTGCCGAGCTCGCTCGTCGCGAAGAAGAAGCGCGCCATCAGGCCGAATTGCTGCGCCGCCAGGAAGAAGATCTGGCCCAGAAGCGCCAGGAGCGCGAGGCTGAAGAGGCTCGCCAGGCCGCCGAGCAGGCTCGCAAAGCCGCTGAGGCTGCGGAAGCTGCTGCACGTGCTCAGAAGGAAGCGGCGGCCGCCGCACCTGCGCTGGACGCACCGGGCTCCGCCGTCGCACGCATCGCCGAACAGGCCGAAGCCCATCACGCTGCCCTTGAGCGAGAGTCGGCTGCCCGTGTGCTGGCGGACAAGAAGGCCGAGGTCAAGAAAGCCGATGACCTGCGCGCGCAAGACCTGCTGGACCGTCGCCGCAAGGCCGAAGCCGAAGCAGCCAACATCCGCGCGATGATGGCGGCACCCGCGAAGACGATGGTGGCCAAGAAGCCTGAGCCGGTGCCCGATCCGAAGGCCATCAAAGGAACGCTGCACAAGCCAGCGGGTACGCCGGGCGCCAAACCCGCCGGCACGACCGCTGCTGCGGCGGGTGCCGGTGGCAAGAAGGAAGTCAAGTCCGAAAACCTGTCGTCGACCTGGAAGGACGACGCGGCCAAGAAAAAAGAAATCAAGACCCGTGGCGACACGAGTGCAGGCCGTTCCAACTGGCGCGGAGGCCCGAGGGGTGGTGGCCGTCGCAACGATCGCGACAGCCGTGACAACTCGGCCAGCACATTCGTGGCGCCGACCGAGAACAAGGTCATCGAAGTGCACGTGCCGGAAACCATCACGGTGGCCGAACTGGCACACAAGATGAGCCTGAAATCGTCCGAGGTCATCAAGCAGTTGATGAAGCTGGGGCAGATGGTCACCATCAACCAGCCGCTGGACCAGGACACCGCCATGATCGTGGTGGAAGAACTTGGCCACACGGCCGTGATTGCCGCGCTGGACGATCCGGAAGCCTTCACCGAAGAGGAAGGCACTCAGCAAACGGCCGAATCGTTGCCTCGTGCGCCTGTGGTGACCGTCATGGGTCACGTGGACCACGGCAAGACCTCGCTGCTGGACTACATCCGCCGCGCCAAGGTGGCCGCCGGAGAAGCCGGTGGCATCACGCAGCACATTGGTGCCTACCACGTGGAGACCCCGCGCGGCATGGTGTCCTTCCTCGACACCCCGGGTCACGAGGCGTTCACCGCCATGCGTGCCCGCGGTGCACAGGCCACCGACATCGTGATTCTGGTGTGCGCGGCCGACGACGGCGTGATGCCCCAGACCAAGGAAGCCATCAAGCACGCGAAAGCGGCCGGTGTGCCTCTGGTTGTGGCCCTGACCAAGATCGACAAGCCCGGCATCAACCTGGAGCGCGTGCGCTCCGAGCTGGTCGCCGAAGAGGTCGTTCCCGAAGAGTTTGGTGGCGATGTGCCGTTCGTGGGCGTGTCTGCCAAGACCGGTGAGGGCGTGGACGCTTTGCTGGAGCAGGTGCTGCTGCAGGCCGAAGTGCTGGAGCTCAAGGCGCCGGTCGACGCCATGGCCAAGGGTCTGGTGATCGAAGCCCGCCTCGACAAGGGCCGCGGTTCTGTGGCCACGGTGCTGGTGCAGAGCGGCACGCTGAAAACCGGCGACGTGGTGCTGGTGGGCCAGACCTCGGGCCGCGTGCGCGCCATGCTGGACGAGAACGGCAAGCCGATCAAGTCGGCCGGCCCGTCGATCCCGGTGGAAATCCAGGGTCTGGCCGAGGTCCCGCAGGCTGGCGACGACTTCATGGTGATGACCGACGAGCGCCGCGCGCGCGAGATCGCCACCTACCGCGCCGGCAAGTTCCGCAACACCAAGCTGGCCAAGCAACAAGCCGCCAAGCTGGAGAACATGTTCACCGACATCTCGGCTGGCGAGGTCAAGGTGTTGCCGATCATCGTCAAGGCCGACGTGCAAGGCTCGCAGGAAGCGCTGGGCGCATCGCTGCTCAAGCTGTCGACCGACGAGGTCAAGGTGCAGCTGGTGTTCTCTGGCGTCGGTGGTGTCAGCGAAAGCGACGTCAACCTGGCCATCGCCTCCAAGGCGGTCATCATCGGCTTCAACGTGCGGGCCGATGTGGGCGCGCGCAAGCTGGCCGAAGGCAACGATGTCGATCTGCGCTACTACAACATCATTTACGACGCCGTCGATGAGTTGAAGGCCGCCATGTCTGGCATGCTGGCGCCCGAAAAGCGCGAAGAAGTCATCGGCTCGGCCGAGATCCGCACGGTGTTCGTGGCGACCAAGATCGGCACCATCGCCGGTTGTATGGTCACCTCGGGCATGGTCACCCGAAACGCGCACTTCCGCCTGCTGCGCGAGAACGTCGTGGTCTACACCGGCGAGATCGACACGCTCAAGCGCCTGAAGGACGACGTGCGCGAAGTCAAGGAAGGCTTCGAGTGCGGTATCAAGCTCAAGAACTACAACGACATCAAAGAAGGTGATCAGCTGGAGTTCTTCGAGATCAAGGAAGTGGCTCGCACGCTGTAAACCATGGCCCGCAAAGCGTCCTCCGTTCCCAACCGCGGCTTCCGCGTGGCCGACCAGATCCAACGGGATCTGGCCGAGTTGATCGCGCGCGAGTTGAAAGACCCGCGCGTGGGCATGGTCACGATCAATGCGGTCGAGGTCACACCCGACTATGCGCACGCCAAGGTGTTCTTCAGTCTGTTGACGGGTGATCCCGAGGAAACCCTGCAGGGTCTGAACACGGCCGCCGGATTCCTGCGCAGCGGCTTGTTCAAGCGCCTGCACATCCACACCGTGCCCACGTTGCACTTCGTGTTTGACCGCACCACCGAGCGGGCGGCCGACATGAATGCGCTGATCTCTAAGGCAGTGGCCTCTCGGTCAAAGGACGAAAACTGACCATGCAGGGCCAACGCACAAGGGTGCCGCGGCGCCCTTTGCACGGGGTGCTGCTGCTGGACAAACCGCTGGGATTCTCCAGCAACCAGGCTTTGCAAAAGGCCAAGTGGTTGTTGCGCGCGGAGAAAGCGGGCCACACAGGCACGCTCGATCCGCTGGCCACCGGCGTGCTGCCACTGTGTTTTGGCGCAGCGACCAAGTTCAGCCAGTTGCACCTGGACGCCGACAAGACGTACGAGACCACGGTGCGCCTGGGTGTGAAGACCTCGACCGGCGACGCCGAAGGCGATGTGATCGAAACCCGCCCTGTCACCTGCACCCCCGGGCAGGTGGTCGAGGTGCTGGACCGGTTCATGGGGCCGATCACCCAGATCCCGCCGATGCACAGTGCGTTGAAGAAAGACGGCAAGCCGCTTTATGAATACGCGCGTGACGGAGAGACGGTGGAGCGCGAAGCTCGGCACGTGGTCATCCACGATCTGGAGCTGTTGGACATGCGTCTTCAGGGCGACGAACCTGAGTTGCGCTTGCGTGTGACCTGCAGCAAAGGCACCTACATCCGAACCCTGGGCGAGGACATTGCCGGGGCGCTGGGATGCGGTGGGCACCTGGTGGCGCTGCGCCGTGTGGCCACCGGTCCTTTCAGCGAGGCGCAGTGCATCACGATCAACGCACTGGAGGCCGCCAGCGAGGCCGAGCGGCAAACGCATCTGCTGCCGCTGGAGTGCCTGCTCGACCGTCACACACGACTCACGCTGGGCACGGAAGATGCAAAGCGTTTCCTCAACGGTCTTCGCCGTCGCGGGGACTGGACCGATCAACCGCAGGTGGCAGTGTACGGGCCGTCCGACGCCGTCTCGCCACACGAACCCATCTCTTCCGTCTTGCTGGGCAGCGCCCGCACCGAAGGCGGCGAACTGATCCCGGGGCGGCTGCTGAGCCCCATCGAAATACAGCACATCCTGGAAACCTCACCGGAACTCACATCATGAGCAAACAAATCCGCAACATCGCCATCATCGCCCACGTTGACCATGGCAAAACCACCATGGTGGACCAGCTGCTGCGCCAATCGGGCACCTTCGCCGAGCACGAAAAAGTGGTCGACACGGTGATGGACAACAACGCGATCGAACGCGAGCGCGGCATCACCATCCTGGCCAAGAACTGCGCTGTGAGCTGGGAAGGCACGCACATCAACATCGTCGACACCCCCGGCCACGCGGACTTCGGTGGTGAGGTGGAGCGCGCGCTGTCCATGGTCGACGGCGTGGTGCTGCTGATCGACGCGCAGGAAGGCCCGATGCCGCAGACCCGTTTCGTGACCAAGAAGGCCTTGGCCTTGGGTCTCAAGCCCATTCTGGTGGTCAACAAAGTGGACAAGCCGGGTGCCCGTCCGCAACACGTGGTGAACGCCGCTTTCGACCTGTTCGACAAGCTGGGTGCGACCGACGAACAGCTCGACTTTCCCGTGGTTTATGCCTCGGGCATCAACGGCTGGACCTCGCTGGAAGAGGGCGCTCCAGGCGAACAGTGGGGCCCCGACATGTCGGCCCTGTTCAACACCGTGCTGCAACACGTGCCGGCCCAGAAGGGTGACCCTGACGCACCGCTGCAGCTGCAGATCTCCGCGCTGGACTTCTCCACCTTCGTGGGCCGCATTGGCGTCGGCCGCATCAGCCAGGGCACGATCAAGCCACAGATGGACGTGCTGGTGATGGAAGGTCCCGATGGCAAGTCCATCAAGGGCCGCGTCAACCAGGTGCTGACCTTCCAGGGTCTGGACCGCGTGCAGGCCTCCGAAGCCGGCCCGGGTGACATCGTGCTGATCAACGGCATTCCCGAGATCGGCATCGGTGTGACCGTGACCGACGTGACCACCCCCGCACCGCTGCCCATGCTGAAGGTCGATGAGCCGACCCTGACCATGAACTTCTGCGTGAACACCAGCCCGCTGGCCGGCCGCGAAGGCAAGTTCGTGACCAGCCGTCAGATCTGGGACCGCCTGCAGAAAGAGCTGCAATCCAACGTGGCGCTGCGCGTGCGGGAAACCGACGAAGACGGCATTTTTGAAGTGATGGGCCGTGGTGAACTGCACCTGACCATCCTGCTGGAAAACATGCGCCGCGAAGGCTACGAGCTGGCGGTGTCCAAGCCGCGCGTGGTGTTCCGTGACGTCGACGGCGTGCGCCACGAGCCCATCGAGCTGGTGACGGCCGACATCGAAGAGCAGCACCAAGGCGGCGTGATGCAGGCCCTGGGCGAGCGCAAGGGCGAACTGGCCAACATGGAACCGGACGGCCGTGGCCGTGTGCGCCTGGAGTACCGCATCCCGGCCCGTGGCCTGATCGGTTTCACCAACGAATTCCTGAACCTGACCCGTGGCTCGGGCCTGATCTCCAACATCTTCGACAGCTACGAGCCGCACAAGGGCGACATCGCCAGCCGCAAGAACGGCGTGTTGATCTCCATGGACGACGGTGAAATCTTCACCTACGCCCTGGGCAAGCTGGACGATCGCGGCCGCATGTTCGTGAAGGCCGGTGACCCGGTGTACGAAGGCATGATCGTCGGCATCCACAGCCGCGACAACGACCTGGTGGTCAACGCCACGCGCACCAAGCAGCTGACCAACTTCCGTGTGTCGGGCAAGGAAGACGCGATCAAGATCACGCCGCCGATCGACCTCAACCTGGAATACGGCGTCGAATTCATCGAGGACGATGAGCTGGTCGAAATCACACCCAAGTCGGTCCGTCTGCGCAAGCGCTTCCTGAAGGAAAGCGACCGCAAGCGCAACCGCGACTGATGACTCCTTCAACACGGCCTCGCGCCGTGTTGTTGTGTCAGCCATGCCATTTCGCACCCTGAGCCGCCTGAGTCACACCCAGGCGGTGTTCATGATGATCGCGGTGACCCTCATGTGGTCGATCGCCGGCGTGGTGTCGCGCCAACTCGAATCGGCCGCGCGTTTTGAGGTGACCTTCTGGCGCAGCGCGTTCACCGCGCTGTCGCTGCTGATCATCCTGCCGGTCTGGCGTGCGGCCGACCGGGCCTCTGGCGTGCTCGACGCGCGCGCAGAGCAGAGCCGCCTGCAACGCCACTGGGGGGTGTTGGCCGCCTCGCGCGCGTTCTGGGTCTCTGGCGTCTGCTGGAGCGTGATGTTCACCGCTTTCATGCTGGCGCTGACCTTCACCAGCGTGGCCAACGTGTTGATCATCATGTCGGTCGGCCCCCTGTTCACCGCCTTGTTGGCGCGCTTCGCCATCGGTCAGCAACTGCCGCTGAGAACCTGGACGGCCATCGTGGCGGCCGGTGCAGGCATTGCTTACATGTACGGCAGCCAGATGCTTGAGGCCTTCGCAGAACCCAGCGCCAATTCGTCGGGTCTGTTGATCGGCTCCGTCGCTTCGCTGTGTGTGCCCGTCGCGGGCGCGATCAATTGGACCGTCGTGCAACGCAGCCAGTCGCACGGGCAGCAGATCGACCTTGTGCCTTCGGTCTTGCTCGGCGCACTCATTTCTTCCCTGGTGACCTTGCCGCTGGCTGCGCCCTTTGCCGCCACGGCCAACGACGTGGCCTGGCTGGCCATGCTGGGTCTGGTGCAACTCGCCATTCCCTGCGCGCTCGCGGTCGTCTGCGCGCGTTCGCTCAAGGCCCCCGAGGTCTCGCTGCTGGCCTTGCTGGAGGTGATCTTCGGCATCGTCTGGGCCTGGCTCTGGGCCCATGAAACACCCGGGCGCGAAGTGCTGCTCGGTGGTAGTGTGGTGATCATGGCGCTGCTGCTCAACGAGTTGCTGGCCTGGCGCGATCGCAACGCCAACCCGATGCCGACCCAACCCGACGAAAGCGGCGCCACGCCGCATTGATCTCTCCAGGAAACACCGCCATGAGCCCGACGCCCGTTGAACAGCACGTCATCACCGAAGTCCGTGGCCGTGTCGGCTGCATCACCCTGAACCGGCCCAAGGCGCTCAACGCGCTCTCGCTGGGCATGATCCGTGACATCGCCGCAGCACTGATCGCCTGGCGCGACGACCCCCAGGTGCTGGCGGTGGTGGTTCGCGGCATGGGCCGGGAAGGCCCGTTCGGTGCCTTTTGTGCCGGCGGTGACATCCGCTTTTTCCATCAGGCGGCGCTGGCGGGCAACCCCGAACTGGACGATTTTTTCACCGAAGAGTACGCGCTCAACCACCTGGTGCACACCTATGCCAAGCCCTACATCGCCTTGATGGATGGCATCTGCATGGGCGGTGGCATGGGAATCAGCCAGGGCGCTAGTCTGCGCATCGTCACCGAACGCAGTCAGCTGGCCATGCCCGAAACCGGCATCGGGCTGTTCCCCGACGTCGGTGGGGGCTACTTTCTGAGCCGGTGCCCGGGTCGGGTCGGTGAATACCTGGCACTCACGGGGCTGGTGCTCAAGGGCACGCAGGCCATCGGTGTGGGGCTGGCCGACGCCCAGGTGGACAGTGGCCGTTTGCAGAGCCTGTGGGACAGTCTGGGGCAGACCCCCTACGAGACCGGTGAGGCTGTGCAACGCTGGTGCCAGAACCATGTGCAGAAACACGTGGAGCCCAGTGGCTTGCCTCTGGCTGAGATCGACCGGGTGTTCGCACTGGACAGTGTGGGCGCCATACTGAGTGCTCTGGAACTGGGCGACAGCGACTGGTCACAACAGACCGCCGCGGTGCTGCGCAAGCGTTCGCCGTTGATGTTGCACGTGGTGCTGGAACAGATCCGTCGCGCACGGCACATGGGGCTGACCGACAGCCTGCGCATGGAGCGCGACATGGTGCGTCGCTGCTTTCACCTGCGGCCCGGTACCGCCAGCGAAACCGTGGAAGGCATTCGGGCGCTGGCCATCGACAAGGACCACGCACCGAAATGGAATCCTGTGAGGTCAGAAGATGTGACGCCCGCCATGGTCGCTCCGTTCTTCGACAGCCCCTGGCCGGCCCACGCCCATCCGCTCCGGGCACTGGGCTGACCGACGAGGCACCTCCGGCTGTCGGCCGGCAGTGCAGGGGTCGTGTCAGCGGGTGCGGCTTTTCATCACCCGCTCGACTTCGCGCTTGCCCTCACGCTCCTTGATGGTGTCGCGCTTGTCGTGTTCGGCCTTGCCTTTGGCCAGCGCCATTTCGCACTTCACCTTGCCGTTTTTCCAGTGCAGGTTCAACGGCACCAGCGTGTAGCCCTTTTGTTCGATCTTGCCAATGAGGCGGCGAATCTGCTCACTGTGGAGCAGCAGCTTCTTGGTCCGCACCGAATCGGGGCTGACATGGGTGGATGCGGTGTTGAGCGGGTTGATCTGGCAGCCGATCAGAAACAGCTCACCTTCTCGGATGACCACATAGCCGTCGGTGAGTTGCACCTTGCCTTCTCGGAGGGCTTTCACCTCCCAGCCCTCGAGCACCATGCCGGCCTCGAAGCGTTCTTCAATCGCGTAGTTGAAGAGCGCTTTCTTGTTGTCGGCGATGCGGCTGTCAACGCCCTTGATGGGCGCGGTTTTGCTGGGTTTGGTGGCCATGAGGTGTCAGTTGCGGCCGTTTCAGGCCAATACAATGGCAGCGAAGTAGCTGCCGGGCGGCGTGCCGAATGTGGCGTGTTGCCTTGAGAGCTCGCCCGATTGTATGAAAACGATTCAAAAGTCTGTTTTGCTCTGGCACAGCGCGCACGAAATGTTCGCGCTGGTGACCGATGTACATCACTACCCGCAGTTTTTGCCGTGGTGCGATCACAGCGAGGTGGTCGAAAGCGACGCTGCCGGCATGGTGGCCAAAGTGGGCATGTCCATCAGCGGCCTTCGTCAGAGCTTCACCACGCGCAACACCCATGTCGACGACCGCCAGGTGCAGATGGAACTGGTGGATGGGCCCTTTTCCCACCTCGAAGGGGTTTGGGACTTCACCCCGCTGGGGGATGGCACGCAACGGGCCTGCAAGGTGGAGTTTCGCCTGACCTACGGCTTTTCCAGTCAAGCACTCGCGACGCTGGTCGGCCCTGTTTTCGATCGCATCGCGGGTAGCCTGGTGGACGCTTTCGTCAAGCGGGCCGACCAGGTGTACGGCGCATGATGGACGTCGTGCTGGTGTTCGCTTCCGCAGTGCGCGAGGTGCACGAAACGCATCTGGCGGTGCCAGAGGGCACGACGCTCAAGGACGCCCTACATCTGGCGGGGTGGCTGGAGCGCTTTCCCGCCATCGAGCAAACGCCGTTGACGGTCGGCATCTGGGGCCGGAAAGCCTCCAGAAGTACCCTGTTGAGACAGGGTGACCGGGTCGAGATCTACCGGGAACTGCGTGTGGACCCGAAAGTGGCTCGCCGTGAACGCTTTGTGGGCCAAGGCTCCCGGGGAGCGGGCTTGTTTGCCCAGCGCCGCCCAGGGTCCAAAGCCGGCTATTGAACGGTCGGTTGCTGGCCCGCTGCCTGGGGCATCGGGCCGCAGTCGGAGCGGATGATCTCTTCCAGCCGCTTGGCTTCAGCACCTCGGGTCTTGTCGTCCATGATTTCGCGCTCGCCCTTGGCGTTGGTGGTCGCGATGCGGACCCCGGAGTCGAACGTGGTCTTGGCACGTTTGGCGCGCTCACAGTTCTCTGCACGTGCCTTGGCCAACTTTTCGGTCTCGGCTTTTTTCTTGGCTTGAGCGGCTTCTTCTGCCTGCTTCTCGGCTTGCTTTTTCTTGGCTTCGAGCTGTTCGTCCCGGCCCGTCACCTTGGGCGCAGGTGCAGCAGCGGGCGCACCGGCTGCCGCGTCTGAGGCGGGTTCCGACGTCTTGACCTCGGTTCGTGCGCCCGGCCTCTTGAGGATGTTCTTGTCGGGGATGCTGGGAGGAGGCGCCGTGTCACTGAACACTTTGGCACCAGAGCCGTCAATCCATTGCCATTGAGCATGCGCCCCACCGCTGGACAGGAAGGTCAGCAGGGCAAATGCGGCCGGGCGCCAGAGTGAGAGAGGTGTATGACGATGAGACATCGGGTCAGTTTACCCGTTGACCACCTCCAGCGCATCCATGTCGTGCTCCCTGGCGGTGAACAAGTTGTGTTTTGTGCAAATGAAAGCCTCACCCCGACGGGCCCATGAGGCTGGTTGGCCCCGGGTACAATCGGATTTTTGGAGCTTTACCCCATGCGCCTACTCGGCAAAGCGCTCACCTTCGACGATGTTTTGTTGGTGCCAGCGTACTCCCAGGTCCTTCCCAAGGACACCTCCCTCGCCACCCAGTTCTCCCGCAACATCAAGCTGAACCTGCCCCTGGTTTCGGCCGCGATGGACACCGTGACCGAAGCACGGCTGGCGATCGCCATTGCCCAGGAAGGCGGCATCGGCATCATCCACAAGAACCTCACGGCGCAGGAGCAGGCCGCCCACGTGGCCAAGGTCAAACGCTACGAATCGGGGGTGTTGCGCGACCCCGTGGTGATCACACCCCAGACCACCATCCGTCAGGTGATGAAGCTGTCCGATGACCTCGGTATCTCCGGCTTCCCGGTGGTCGAGGCGGGCCGGGTGGTCGGTATCGTCACCGGCCGCGACCTGCGCTTCGAAACCCGCTACGACCTGCCGGTCAGCGAAATCATGACGCCGCGCGAGCGCCTGATCACCATGCCCGACGGCACCACGCCGGCCGAGGCCAAGACCCTGCTCAACAAGCACAAGCTCGAACGTCTGCTGCTCGTGAACGACGCCTTTGAACTCAAGGGCCTGATCACGGTGAAGGACATCACCAAACAGCTCAATTTCCCCAATGCTGCGCGCGATGCCGCCGGCCGCTTGCGCGTGGGCGCTGCGGTGGGGGTGGGTGAGGGTACCGAAGAGCGAGTGGAAGCGCTGGTGAAGGCCGGGGTGGATGCCATCGTGGTGGACACGGCCCACGGCCACAGCAAGGGCGTGATCGATCGCGTGCGCTGGGTCAAGCAGAACTACCCTCAGGTGGACGTGATCGGCGGCAACATCGCCACCGGCAGCGCCGCCTTGGCGCTGGTCGAGGCGGGTGCGGACGGCGTGAAGGTTGGCATTGGCCCGGGCTCGATCTGCACCACGCGCATCGTCGCCGGTGTGGGCGTGCCGCAGATCATGGCCATCGACAACGTGGCCACCGCGCTGCAGACCACCGGCGTGCCCATGATCGCCGACGGCGGCATCCGCTACAGCGGCGACATCGCCAAGGCGATTGCCGCTGGCGCCAACACCGTGATGATGGGCGGCATGTTCGCAGGCACCGAAGAGGCGCCGGGCGAGATCGTGCTGTACCAGGGCCGCAGCTACAAGAGCTATCGCGGTATGGGCTCCATCGGTGCCATGCAGCAGGGCAGTGCCGACCGCTACTTCCAGGAAAGCAGCACCGGCAACCCCAACGCCGACAAGCTGGTGCCCGAAGGCATCGAAGGCCGTGTGCCTTACAAGGGTTCGGTCGTGTCGATCATCTTCCAGATGGCCGGCGGCATCCGTGCCTCCATGGGCTACTGCGGTTGCCCGACCATCGAGCACATGCGTGCCAAGGCGGAGTTTGTCGAGATCACCTCGGCGGGCATCCGCGAAAGCCATGTGCACGACGTGCAGATCACCAAAGAGGCGCCCAACTACCGGGCGGAATAAGCGCCCATGCGCCAGTGGCCGTCCAGATGGACGGCCTTTTTGCTTTCTGAACAGCCCAGCCACACCACGCCATGCAACACCAGAAAATCCTCATTCTCGATTTCGGTTCCCAGGTCACCCAGCTCATCGCCCGCCGCGTGCGCGAGGCCCATGTGTACTGCGAAGTCCATCCCTGCGACGTGAGCAGTGACTGGGTGCGCGAGTTCGCTGCCGACGGCCAGCTCAAGGGTGTGATCCTTTCAGGCAGCCACGCCAGCGTCTACGAGGTGGACGACAAGGCACCCGACGCCGTGTTCGAGCTGGGCGTGCCCGTGCTGGGCATCTGCTACGGCATGCAGACCATGGCGCAGCAGCTGGGCGGCAAGGTCGAGGCCGGCAAGACGCGCGAATTTGGTTACGCCGAAGTGCGCGCCCGTGGCCATACGCCCTTGCTCAAGGACATCGCCGACTTCCACACGCCAGAAGGCCACGGCATGCTCAAGGTCTGGATGAGCCACGGCGACAAGGTCACCGAAATGCCGCCCGGCTTCAAGCTCATGGCCAGCACTGACAGCTGCCCCATCGCCGGCATGGCCGACGAGGCGCGTGGCTACTACGCGGTGCAGTTCCACCCTGAGGTGACACACACAGTGCAGGGCAGGGCGCTGCTGGAGCGCTTCGTGCTGGAGATCTGCGGCACGCGGGCCGACTGGGTGATGCGCGACCACATCGAAGAGGCGGTGCAGAAGATCCGCGACCAAGTGGGCGATGAAGAGGTCATCCTCGGCCTGTCGGGCGGCGTCGATTCGTCGGTGGCCGCGGCCCTGATCCACCGCGCCATCGGCGATCAGCTCACCTGTGTCTTCGTGGACCACGGCCTGCTGCGCCTGAACGAGGGCGACATGGTGATGGACATGTTTGTCGGCAAGCTGCACGCCAAGGTGATCCGTGTCGATGCGGCCGACCAGTTCCTCGGCCACCTCGCCGGTGTGAGCGACCCGGAAGCCAAACGCAAGATCATCGGGCGTGAATTCGTCGAGGTCTTCAAGGCCGAAGCCGCCAAACTCATTTCAAGTGGTGCATCAACAAAAGGTGCCAAGTGGTTGGCACAAGGGACTATTTATCCGGACGTGATTGAGTCCGGTGGCGCCAAGAGCAAGAAGGCCGTGACCATCAAGAGCCACCACAACGTGGGCGGCCTGCCGGAGCAACTGGGCCTGAAACTGCTGGAGCCGCTGCGCGATCTGTTCAAAGACGAGGTTCGCGAACTCGGCGTGGCGCTCGGCCTGCCGCACGACATGGTGTACCGCCATCCGTTCCCGGGCCCGGGCCTGGGTGTGCGCATCCTGGGTGAGGTCAAGAAGGAATACGCCGACCTGCTGCGCCGGGCCGATGCGATCTTCATCGAAGAGCTGCGCTCCACCATCGACCACCCCAGCGGCAAGAGCTGGTACGACCTGACCAGCCAGGCATTTACCGTGTTCCTGCCGGTGAAGAGCGTGGGCGTGATGGGCGACGGCCGCACCTACGACTACGTGGTGGCGCTGCGCGCGGTGCAGACCAGCGACTTCATGACCGCCGACTGGGCCGAGCTGCCGTACGCGCTGCTCAAGAAGGTCAGCAGCCGCATCATCAACGAGGTGCGAGGCATCAATCGCGTGACCTACGACGTGAGCAGCAAGCCGCCAGCGACCATCGAGTGGGAATGAGAGCGCCTGCGCGAAGGACCATATGGCGGTCGTAGCCGCCTCATGGCCTCGAGTTCGTGCTCGGCTTCGCCTGGGGCTGGCCCACTTTGGCGATGCCAGCGCCTTATCCAGCCAAGGGCACCCCGAACAGCTGCAGCGCCGAGCCGTGCAGTGATCTGATCAAGTCCAGTGGGTCGACAGCTTCAGCCACCGCGAGCGCGCCACTGCGCCGGTACGAGGGCGCCAGCAGGCGCAGAGCGACCTCGGTCACGATGGGTGCTGTGACGGCGTAGATGTCCTGCCCTCGCACGCCCACCGTCTTGGTCCGGCCGTTCTGCACAAGGCGGACCACCAGCTCGAATCGCTGCGCCGAACGCCCGAGGTCGTCCGTTGCCGTCGGCGGGGGCGTAGAGACATCACGGATGTCGGCCAGGGCCGAGCGGTTCAGCAATGAGCGGACCTCTCGGACCTTGAGGTGATGGGCCAGTGTGATGACTTCGCTGAAAGGCATGTCGATCATGGCCTGCTGGCCCAGTGGCTTGGAGAAGACCCAGTCCGGTAGCTCGGCCGAGGGCTGCAACGGCACCAGGTGCCCATCCTTCACGACCAGCCGCGGCGCCTTGTTGCGCTCGCCAGTCTTGCGTGTCCCTTCGGTGGGCCACCAACGGTCTAGCGCGATCGCGACCGTGATCTCGTCAATCTCACCCTTGGTGGCCAGTGCGCTGGCAAGAAGATCGGCAAGACCGCCGTAGAAGGCCGCTGCCGGTATCACCACCCGGCCGGCTTCGCGCGCCGGCGCATCGAGTTCGGCAAAGCTCGCCTGCGCGCTGGGCTGCTCCGCTGTCACGTCGATGTAGTGACAGCCGGCACGCAGCGCCGCGCGCGCCACCGGAAGCGCTGTGTCCAGAAAAGGGCCCGCGCAGTTGATGACCACCGCGCAGCCCGCAAAGGCCCGTTCAAGGCTGGCCAGATCGTCGAGCACGGCAACGCGCCGGAGAACGGCTGCCGGCATGGTTTGCCCGAGCCGGGCGGCGCTTCGCCCGACGGCCACCACCGAGAGCCCGCGGCGCAGCACTTCGTTGACGACAAATTGACCGGTGTGCCCTGTGGCGCCCATCACCGCGATGACAGTATGGCTGGAAATCATGGATGCTCCTTGGAATAGATACAGACCTGTCTGTTCTTTTAAGATAACAGACAGGTCTGTAGCATGTCAAGAATGCGCACACCAGTTGTTCCCTCCCCATCGCAAGACACATCGCCTTCGGCCCATTCGGGCAAGACATCGAAACCCCGGGCCAAGCCGCTGCTCCACCCCTTGGGCGCTGAGCAGGCCGAGCCAGCGCCCGACGTCCGGGCGCGCATCCTTGACACCGCTTCCCGGCTGTTTTATGAGCGAGGCGTGCGCGCGGTCGGCGTCGATCTGGTGGTGCTGGAGGCCGCGGTGGCCAAAACCAGTCTTTACCGCCATTTCCCCACCAAAGATGACCTCATCGTCGCGTTCCTTGAGCGGGAGGACCTTGAGTTCTGGGGGCACTGGGACAGCGTGGCCGAGCAGTTTCCCAACGATCCCGCCGGCGAGTTGGACGCCCACATGCGCTGGATCGGTGAACGCCTGGCCCGCTCGAACTACCGCGGCTGTCCCCAGATCAACGTTGCCGCCGAGTTCGCCGAGCAGGACCACCCCGCTCGCCGGGTGTCGTTGCGACACATGCATGCACTTCGGGGGCGCCTGCTGAGGATCGCCCAGCGGATGGACGTCGCCCAGCCAGACCAACTTGCCGCACAACTCGCGGTGCTCGTGAACGGCGCCTTTGTCAGCTCGGGTCTGCTCGGCCCCGACGAAGCCACCGGTGTGCTGAGAGCGGCGGTGAAGGCTTTGCTCGCCGCTGCGCGGACCGGCCAAGGGCCGCTGCCGCCATGAGTGGGGTGGGCTGGCAAAGCCCGGCTGTCTAACGAAGGGCGTTGTGCAGACTGATGGCAATACTGTACATAACAACAGCATTGATGCAGAATGCCGCCATGTAAACGCAACCCAAGGAGGTGCTGCATGGGTATCCGCCACGATCTCTATGTCATGGTGCTTGTGCCGCATGACGTCGCCCAACAGATCGGGTGCCTTCAACGGCAGCTGAAAGCCTCGCACCCAGGCCTGTCCAAACCCATGGACCCGGACCGCCTGCACTCAACGCTGATTCCGCTGGGGTCCTACGAGCAGCGCATTCCGCTTGAGGTCTTGCAGGTGGCCCGAAAGACCGGCGCCTTGCTCGATGAGATGCCGTTCAGGGTCAGTTTTGACACGTTGCAGTCCCGTGGTCCGCAGCGCGAGTTCGGAACGGTGGAGCTGGCGGGGCATGACAGCGGGGTACAGCCCCTGCGCCGTCTGCGCCGGCAAGTGGTGGGTGCTCTGCAACAAGCTGGCTGGCCTCCAGCGTGGATCCGGCACAACTATTACCCACACATCACCGTGGATTACCGCCATGAGCCGGTTGGCGTGCGTCGCATCCAGCCCTTGACTTGGGCAGTGACCGAGGTCCAACTGATCGACAGCCACTACGGCGAAGGTCGCCATGAGGTGCTGGCGCGCTGGCCGCTGCAGAATCGGCAGCCGTCGCTGTTCGACTGAGCGATGCCGCAGGCGAGTGCGGGACAATGGCGCCATGAACGACGCCGACTACATGGGCCTTGCACTCCAGGAAGCGCGTGCCGCCGCCATGGCCGGCGAAGTGCCGGTCGGGGCCGTGGTCGTTCATCACGGCCGGGTGGTCGGTGTCGGCCGCAATGCGCCGATCAGCGCGCTCGATCCCACCGCCCACGCGGAGATCGTCGCCTTGCGCGCGGCGGCCCAGGCCCTGGGCAACTACCGCCTGGACGACTGCGAGCTGTTCGTGACGCTGGAGCCTTGCGTCATGTGCAGCGGTGCCATGTTGCATTCGCGGTTGCGGCGGGTCGTGTTCGGCGCACCCGATCCCAAGACCGGCGCCGCTGGCTCGGTGCTCCACCTGTTTGACGAAGCACGGCTGAATCACCAGACCACCGTGCAAGGTGGTGTGCGGGCCGAGGAGTGCGGGGCGCTGCTCAGTGGCTTCTTCCGGGACCGGCGCGAGGCGCAGAGGCGCGAGAGCCACCCGCTGCGCGACGATGCCTTGCGCACGCCCGAGGAACGCTTCAGCGGTCTGCCGGGCTACCCCTGGGCCCCCCACTACCTCAGCGACCTGCCGTCGCTCGCCGGGCTGCGTTTGCACCACATCGATGAGGGGCCCGCCGATGCGCCCCGCACCTGGCTTTGCCTGCACGGCAACCCGGCCTGGAGCTACCTCTATCGCAAGATGATTCCGTTGTTCACGGCCGCCGGTGACCGGGTGGTCGCGCCGGACCTGATCGGTTTCGGCAAAAGCGACAAACCCAAGAAAGATGGTTTCCATGGCTTTGACTGGCATCGGCGGGTGCTGCTGGAGTTCGTCGAACGCCTGGACCTGAAGAATGTGGTGCTCGTGGTTCAGGATTGGGGGGGCTTGCTCGGTCTGACCCTGCCCATGGCCGCACCCGATCGCTACGACGGCCTGTTGGTGATGAACACCACCCTGGCCACCGGGGACACGCCGTTGTCGCCCGGTTTTCTGGCGTGGCGCGAGATGTGTGCCAAACAACCCGAGTTCGATGTGGCCCGCCTGTTCGCGCGCGGCAACGGGCACATGAGCGCTGCCGAATGTGCCGCCTACAGCGCGCCGTTCCCGGACCGCGGTCATCGCGCCGCCTTGCGTGCCTTCCCGGCCATGGTGCCCGAACAGCCCGCCGACGAGGGGGCGGCGGTGTCGCGAGAGGCGCGGCATTTCTGGCGCGACCAATGGATGGGTCAGACCCTGATGGCGATTGGCCAGCGGGACCCGGTGCTGGGTGAAACGGTGATGCGTGCACTGCAGCGCGACATTCGCGGGTGCGGCGAACCTTTGCTCCTGCCTGAAGCGGGACATTTTGTGCAGGAACACGGCGAACGCATTGCACGCGAAGCCTGTACGTTTTTTGCGCGATGATCCAGCCCATCGCTTTTCAAGTCACTCCATGAGCCACATCTACATTTACTCCCCCTCCAGCGCCGTGCGCGACAAAGCGGCCTTCCGCCGTGGCGTGGCCCGGCTCAAGACCCTGGGCCATGAGGTGGAGATCGACGAGGCCGCGCTGAGCAGCCACATGCGTTTTGCTGGCGACGACGCCACCCGCCTGGCTGCCATTACCCGAGCAGCCGCCAGCGGGGCAGACGTGGCGCTGATCTCGCGTGGCGGTTACGGCCTGACACGCATCCTCCCCGGACTGCCCTACAAGAAAATCGCACAAGCCATCGAGCGCGGTACCCGGTTTGTCGGTCTGAGCGACTTCACCGCCTTGCAGTGCGCGTTGCTGGCCAAGACCGGTGCGGTCACCTGGGCAGGGCCGGCGCTGGGCGAAGACTTCGGCACTGAAGAGACGCCGGACGACATCATGGAAGCCTGTTTCGACGACCTGGTTTGCGGGCAAGGAGAGGGCAGTGGCTGGCAACTGCCGAGATCCGATCTTCCGGCGCTGTCAGCCCGGCAGAAGAATCCATCCGCGGAGGGGCCTGAACTGAGGGTGCGCAACGCCACGCTCTGGGGCGGGAACCTCACGGTGCTCTGTGCATTGGTGGGCACTCCCTGGTTGCCCCAGGTCAAGGGCGGCGTGCTGTTTCTGGAGGACGTCAACGAACACCCGTATCGCATCGAGCGGCAACTGACCCAGTTGCTGCTGGCCGGGGTGCTTGATCAGCAGAAGGCCGTGGTGCTGGGCGCTTTCAACCGCTTCAAGCTGGTGCCTCACGACAAGGGCTTCAAGTTGCAAACGGTGGTGGACTGGCTGCGAACGCAGACCCGAACCCCGGTGCTCACGGGTCTCCCATTTGGCCACGTCGCCACCAAGGTGGTGTTGCCCGTGGGGCAGAAAGTTGAGCTGATGGTGCAGGGCAGGGATGCCCTCTTGTATTGGGGTTGAGGCTTCAGCGCCCCATGCGGTGTGATTCCATCAGGCTTTTGGGAATCAGCCCTTCAAACACAGGCGTCAGTCCCCTCAAAGCGTCCCCCGCTTTGGCTTCGCCGTGCAAGCTGCTGAGCACGGCCATCATCTCGGAACGGGCGAACCACAGCGCGTGTGCGTCGTGAACGTACAGCAACCGGTGCTTGAGGCGCGGGTTCATTTCAGCCCCCTCGGTTCCCAGCGTGGCCAACATGGCCTGCCGAACCGGTTCCAGCGATTCTGGTGAGTGCTTGCGCACCTCCGTGCCCAGCAGAGCGGAGATGCTGTGGCGTAAAGCGGGCTTGATCCAGCGCATTTTGAAACCCTCAACGACGTTTTGTCTATGCACGCAGAATACGCCCTGACGCGGGCTGCACGCAAGGCGCTGAACCTGGGTAAAGTCAAGAAAACAACAGGCAAATCAAGCGTTTAACAAGAGTGTTTAAGATAGTGCCTGCAGTGATTGAGTACCTTGGAGATACATTCCGACACGCATGACGTGCACCGGGTGGTGGCGGTAAGTCCTTTGAACGTAATGTTTCGACGTGGCTGAATTGACTGTGAAACCACGGGAAATTTCACGCTTTGCTGCTCGAAAGTGTGTGATAAACCACACAATCGTGTGTCGCGAACGGCAGCCATTTTTGTATCGAATGAGCCTGTTTCACCGCATGTTCCCAACACGGAAGACCTGACTGACCCCCATGGCCGAACTGACGATTGCCTTTGTGGACCTGACCGGGAGCGTGTCTGTATTTGAAACACTGGGCAACGACCGTGCCGCCAAGGCCGTCACCAAACTCACCCAGTGGATCGGTGCCGTGGGTCTTGAGCACAACGGCAAGGTGGTCAAGATGCTGGGCGACGGTGTCTTGCTGTCGTTCACCAACAACCGGCTCGCGGTGGAGTGCATGAGCCTGATCCAGCAAGAGCATGCGCAGCGGGTGGCGCAGTGGCCGAACCGGCTCAAGCTCATGATGCAGATCGGCATGGCCCGCGGGCAAGTCGTGCAGGTGGACGGCGACTGTTTCGGCGATGCGGTGAACGTGGCCTCACGTCTCAGCGACCTGGCGGGTCCGGAGCAGATACTGGTCAACGAAACCGTGATCCGCAAGCTCGGCAAAGGCCCGAACGTTCGCAGCCGCAGCCTGGGGCCCATCCGTATCAAGGGGCGGGTCGAACCGGCGGAGGTGTTCCGCATCGAGTGGCAGACCGAAATGCTGTCGGAGTTTCTGACGCTCCCAGCCGACCTGCACGCCTTGCGCAAGACCGCCGAGTCGGTGTTCGGTGGCATTGAACTGGGCTGGCTGGACGCCAGCCAGTCGTTCAATCTCACCGACCTCCCGTTGAAAATCGGCCGCGTGCCCGAAGCGAGTTTCGTGGTCAACGACCCCCGCGTGTCCCGCCTGCACGCGAGCATTGACATCCGGTCTGGCAACTACCTGCTGGAAGACACCAGCAGCTACGGCACCTGGGTGCGCTTCGCTGGCGGCGAGAACACGATCGCTCTTCGCCGGCAGGAATGCCTGCTGCACAGCGACGGCGAGTTCGCCATGGGCGCCCCTTTCACCGACATCAGCGCCCCCACCGTCAGCTTCCGGCTGGTTGACGGCCAGATGGTGCTGGGCCACGGCCTGCCGCGCTCCTGAGGGATGTCGTTCGGCGGACACCGCAGCGGCGCTGTGGCATGGCACCATGCGGGCACGACAAGGAGTCCGATGTGCGCTGGTTGAAACGTTCTGCACGGTGGTTCGCTGGCTTGCTGATGCTCGCCCTGGTGGCATTTGCGCTGTATGTGTGGCGCAGCCTGCCCCAGGTCGACGGTGAATTGAAGCTGACGGGCCTGCGGGCGGCGGTGAAGGTGCAGCGTGACGCCAGCGACGTCACCCACATTCTCGCCAGCGATCCTCGCGACGCCTGGATGGGGATGGGCTATGTGCATGCGCAGGAACGCGGCTGGCAACTGGAGTTCAACCGCCGCGTCATGCGCGGCACGCTGTCTGAGGTGTTTGGCCCCTCAACGCTCGACACCGACATGCTGATGCGCACGCTGGGCATCCGCGAAGCGGCCAAGGCGCAGGTGGCCGGGGCCAGCGACGAAGCCAGGCAGGCGCTGCAGTCCTACAGCGATGGCGTGAACGCGTTTTTTGCGCACCGGAAACAGGCGTTGTCGCCCGAGTTCCAGATCCTGCGCATCGACCCACGCAAGGAGGCTGCCGAGGGACGCTATTGGGATGCCGAAGACAGTGCTGGCTGGGCGCTCATGATGGCACTGGACTTGGGCGGCAACTGGGGCAACGAGCTGGCCCGCCTGTCGGCACTGCAGGTGCTGGACACGCAGGCCCTCTGGCAACTCTTTCCCGCCTATCCGGGCGAGACACCAGCGGCCACGGCCGATCTGAGCCGCTTGTACCGGGAGCTGGGGGTGTTTCGCGCGGCACCGCTCAAGACCTCGGCGGCCAGCGATGCCAGTGCGTCGGGCTGGCACACCCAGCTCGCCTCGGGTATCCAGGAGTGGACCCGATCGCTGGGCGACATCGAAGGCAAGGGCTCGAACAACTGGGTCGTTTCCGGGGCACGCAGCGCCAGCGGCAAACCCTTGCTTGCCAACGACCCCCATCTGGGCCTGAGCGCTCCCGCGATCTGGTACTTCGCCCGGCTCCAGGCACCCGATGTGGACGGCATCAAAGGCATGGACGTCATGGGCGCGACCTTGCCCGGCACGCCTTTCGTGGTGCTCGGCCGCACCAGCGAAGTTGCCTGGGGGTTCACCAACACCGGGCCGGATGTGCAGGACCTGTACCTGGAACAACTGAACCCCACCGATCCCCAGCGCTACCGCACGCCCGCGCCTCAAGGCCAGGACGCCTGGGCCGATTTCACCCAGCGCACCGAGATCTTCAAGGTCAAGGGTCAGGCCGACGTGACCCACGTCGTGCGCCGCAGCCGCCACGGTCCGGTGCTCAGCGACATTCCCGGGCGCACGCGCAACCTCATCGACACCGATCGCTACGCGGTGGCGCTGCGCTGGACGGCGCTGGAGCCGGACAACCGCAATGTGATGGCGACGCTGGCATCGAACCGGGTGCGTTCGGTCGACGAGCTCATCACGGCGTACCGCGACTTCCATTCTCCGATGCAAAACGCCGTGATGGCCGACCGCAGCGGCCGCATCGCCTACAAGGCGGTGGGCCGCGTGCCCCTGCGCGCGGCAGACAACGACATCCGGGGTGTCGCACCCGCGCCCGGCTGGGACCCGCGTTACGACTGGACGGGCTGGCTGCCATACGAGAGCACGCCGCAAGACGACGGCAGCAAGGGCTGGATCGCCACCGCCAACCAGCGCATCCACGCACCCGACTACCCCCACTTCCTGACCCAGGACTGGGCAGCACCCTACCGGCAGGAGCGCATTGAGTCGCTGTTGAATCAGACGCCGAAACACAGCATCGAGAGTTTCCAGACCCTGCACGGCGATCAGTTGTCGGCGGCCACGGTGAAGCTGCTGCCGTTCCTGATGAATGCGCCGTCGTCCCATGCCCTGGCCGTCGCAGCCAGGGCGGAACTGGAGGCTTTCAAAGGCGAGATGCTCGCCGAGCGAGCCGCGCCGCTGATCTACAGCGTGTGGGTGGATGAGTTCGCCCGGGCGGTGATCGGTGGTCGCTTGGGCAAGGACAAGTTCGAGGGCCTCTACGGCAAAAGGCTGTTTCGCAACGCGGTGGAAGACCTGCTGCTGCGCGACGACAAGGACTGGTGCGGCGTCCAGGGGTGCATGGCGGCCAGTGGTGCGGCACTGGACAGGGCGTTGGACCGCCTTCAAGCGCAGCAAGGCAGCGACGTGAAGCGCTGGCGTTGGGGCGAGGCGCATCCCGCCATTTCGATCCACCGCCCGTTCAGCAACGTGGCCGTGCTGGCACCCTTGTTTGAGGTGCGGCGCGCCACGGGTGGCGACCCGTTCACTGTCAACGTGGGTCAGTACCACCTGGACAAGGCGGACGCGCCGCTGGCCAACCGTCACGCGGCCAGCCTGCGAACCATTTACGACCTCAGCGATCTGGAGAATTCACGGTTCATCTACCAGACCGGCCAGAGCGGCAACGTCTTTTCGAGCCGCTACCGCGACATGAGCGAGGACTGGGTCGCGGTCAGGTACCGGCCTTTGCAGATGCAACCCCAACGCTGGGCCAGCAGCCTGAGCCTGCTGCCCTGAGCGTGCTCAGGCCGTGGCGTTGAGGGTGCTGGCGCTGCTACCGCCCAAGCCGGCCAACGCCGTCTCGTTGTAGCGGCGGGTCGCGGCCTCTGCCTGGGCGCTGATCTGGGCCACGAAAGCGCTCAATTCGGCGCCGGTGATTTCTCCGTCACCATTGGCGTCCACCGAGCTCATCATGGCCTGCAGCTGATCGTCGCTCACTGCTGTCTGCGCGACGGCGGTGTGCTCGGCATCGGGGGGGGCTGCGCTGGCAACGGCGGGTGTTGCGGCGGCCACCGCAGTGGCACCCGCGGTCCCTGCGATCGGTTCGTGGATGGTGCTGACCACCGTGGTGGTCGTGGTGGTGGTCGTGCTCACCATGCTGCCCTGGGAGAGCGCGACCTCGGGGGTGATGCCAAACTCCGCCATCGAGATGCTGCCATCGGCGTCGACGTCCAGCTCGGCAAAACGCGCTTCATCGCCACGGGAATGGACGAAGGCCTGGGTGTCCGCCGGTGGGGTGAACAGCTGCTGCAGCAGCTGGCCCACCTCGCTGCCATCGAGCGAGCCGCTGCTGTCCGCGTCGAGGGAGGTGTACAGCTCTTCCGCGCCTTCACCCGCCTCGACGCCCAGTTTGCCTGCGAGCTTTTCCAGGGCGGCTTTGAATTCGGGCTGGTCAACGCCGCCGCTGCTGTCGGTGTCCATCTTCTTCAGCATCTTGTCCTGCAAGTGCGTGGACAAGGCCGAGCTGATGGACGACAGGGTCTTGGCCCAGGCGCTGGTGGATTCGACGGTGCTCATGGGGGTTCCTTTCTGGGGACTTGCCGTACAGGTGACGACACAATGGTCCGATAAAAAGAGCCCCCCCAAGCGGGGCAACAACGGGGTTGGAACCCCGCTGTTCCGGCGATTGCCGGTGCGGCCCCCCGGCTACTTGAGCTTGCCCGAGAGGAACTGCGCCAGCCGCTCGGACTTCGGGTTCACCAGCACCTCGCGCGGATTGCCCTGTTCCTCGATGCGGCCCTGGTGCAGGAACAGCAGGTGGTTGCTGACCTCGCGGGCAAAGCCCATTTCGTGGGTCACCACCACCATGGTGCGGCCCTCTTCGGCCAGGGTGCGCATCACGCGCAGCACCTCGGTCACCAGCTCCGGGTCGAGCGCGCTGGTGGGCTCGTCAAACAGCATCACCTCGGGCTCCATGGCCAGCGCGCGCGCGATCGCCACGCGCTGCTGCTGGCCGCCGGACATGTGGGCCGGGTACTTGCCTTCGACGTCTCGCAGCCCGACCTTCTCCAGGTACTTGCGGGCCGTGACCACAGCCTCTTCCTTGCCTTTGCCCAACACGTGCATGGGCGCCTCGATGACGTTCTCCAGCACGGTCAGGTGCGACCAGAGGTTGAAGTGCTGGAACACCATGGCCAGCTTGGCGCGGGCGCGCTGCAGTTGCTTGTCGTCGGCGGCCTTGAGCATGCCGTCTTTCGCGGTCACGAGCCGGAGTTCTTCGCCAGCCACGATGATGCGGCCTTGCTGCGGGCGCTCCAGCAGGTTCATGCAGCGCAGGAAGGTGGATTTGCCGGAACCCGAGGAGCCGATGATGCTGATCACATCCCCGGCCTGGGCCGTGAGCGACATGCCCTTGAGCACCTCGTGCGAGCCGTAGCTCTTGCGGATGTCGATGGCTTCGAGTTTGGTGGTCATGGCGGTGCTCTGAAAATCAGGGGCTCAGCAGGTTGCCAGAGCGGATGGGCGTGCGGCCGGCAACGCGGCAGAGTTCCAGGCCGGTGGTGGCCCAGCGCAGGTTGTGGCGCGCATACACGACGCCGGCGATCGCCGAGTGGATCGGTGTAGCCTGTCCGGACAGGGGGTCGACGACGCGTGCGAGCAACTGGCCCGCCTGCACCACGTCGCCCACGTCAGCGGCGAACACGATCACACCCGCGTGCGGGGCATGCAGGGACTCGGTGCCGGCCAGCGGCGTGGCTTCGCACAGGGGTTCGGGCAGGGCAGGGGCGGGCCCGGCCAGCACGCCGATGTGGCGCAGGTAGCCCACGATGGCCTGGCTGTCTTGCGCTGCGAGCGCATCGGACACGTCGGTCTGCCCGCGCAGTTCGACGGTGGTGCTGGCACAGGCCAGCGGCACCGGCGCTTTGTCGGCGAAATGTTCGCGCAGCCGCCACCAGGGGCCCGAGAGCGCTTCATCAAACGAGATCAATGGCCCGGAGCCCCGGGCCCAGAGCAGGGCGCGGGCCCCGAGCAGGCGCGCGAGAGGCGTCATCTGGTCCACCATGGGCTGCTCCACATACAGGTGCATCACCGCTTCGAAATCGCAGTGCAGGTCCAACACCACGTCGGCGTCGCAGGCCAGCGTCATCAGGACGTGGCGCAGGCTCTGCAGTTCGGTGGTCGGCGTCTGCGCTTTCAGCGCGCGGTGCATCGCGGCGCGGATCACCCGCTTGTTCGCGTCGGCATCAGGCCCCAGCTCGGTGGCGACCTCGTCTTTCACCAGCGCGAAAAAATCCGGGTAGTTCCGGTTGAAGTTCTCCATGCTGCCCAGTTCGAAGCGCCCCATCTGGTGGTGCATCAGGCTCTGGCTGAGGCCGATGGGGTTGCTCAACGGCACCAGCACCACTTCGCCCACCACTTCACCGCGTTGCTCCGCTGTTTCCAGCAGCGCGCGCAGGTGGTGGGCGGTCAGCATGCCTGGCAGTTCGTCGGCATGCAGACTGGCCTGCACATAGGCCTTGGGGCCGGTGCCCGGGGCGCCGAAGTGCAGGCTGGTGACCTGTCGCTGGGTACCGATCGAGGGGGAGAGAAGAGGGTGGTGAACCTGTTGCATCAGGCGAATGGAAGGTCAGTGCGTGCGGGGACGCAGGTAGGCGAGGAATCGGCGCTCCAGCAGGCGGAACACGTACACCAGCGCGAAAGTGAGAATGAAGTACAGCACCGCGACCACGATGAAGGGCTGGAACGCGAGGTAGTAGGTCTTGTAGATCGCATAGGCCGCGTTGGTCAGGTCGTACAGGGACGGCACCACGCTGGCCAGCGAAGTGGCGTGCAGCATCATCACCACCTCGTTGGAGTACCCGGGCAGGGTGCGCCGCAGGGCACTGGGCAGGACCAGCCGGAACATCATGTTCCATTTGCTGTACCCCGCCGCCTGGGCGGCTTCGATCTCGCCGGCGGGGGTCTCCTTGATCGCGCCGGCCAGCATCTCGATGGTGTAGGCGCAGGTGTTGAGCGTGAAGGCCAGCACCGCGCAGAAGAAGGGGTCTTTGAACCAGGTGAACGGCCAGTGGGTGTCCCACAAGCCTTGCACCCATTCGAGTTGGGCGATGCCGTAGTAGATGAAATAGACCTGGATCAGCAGCGGCGTGCCGCGCACGACATAGGTGAACAGCCAGACCGGTCCGTGGACCCAGCGGTTGCGCGACACGCGCATCAGCGTGAGTGGCAGGGTCAGCAGCCCCCCGGCGATCAGGCTGACCGCCAGCAACTCCATGGTGGCGACAAAACCGGTCCAGTACAGGGCCAGGTTCTCTGGCTGAAAAATGATGGCGAATTTGTCCATCAGAAGTCGCCCCGTTTCACGCCCACCGAGTAACGGGCCTCGGCCTTGCGCAGGAGGAGCAAGCTGATGGAGGAAATCAGGAGATAGAGCACACCGGCAAACGCCATGAACAGGATGGCCGCGCCCGGAATTTCGCCGCGCGCGGCCGCACCGGCCTGCTTGGCGAGGTTGGTGATGTCGGCCAGCCCGATCACAGACACCAGCGCTGTGGCTTTCAGCAGCACCAGCCAGTTGTTGGTGAAGCTGGGGAGGGCAAAGCGCACCATTTGCGGGAGCACCATGCGACGGAATGTGTAGAGGCGGCTCATGCCAAACGCCCAGCCGGCCTCCGACTGGCCCTTGGGCACGCTCATGATGGCGCCGCGAAAGGTCTCGGTCATGTACGCGCCGTACACGAAACCGATGGTCAGTACGCCGGCCACGAAGGGGTTGATCTGCGGCCCGCTGCGGTAACCCAACAGCTCCGCGATGTCATTGACCAGGATCTGCCCGCCGAAGTAAAGCAGCAGCATCCACACCAGGTCCGGGACGCCCCGGATCACGGTGGAATAGATGTCGCCGACCCAGTTGAGCCAGCGGTAGGGAGAGAGTTTGGCCGCCGCCCCGGCCAGGCCAAGAACGGCGGCGAACACCAGCGCGCCGAGCGCGACACCGAGGGTGACGAACAGGCCTTGAAGGATGTTCAGCAGGTAGGTCGTCATCGGTGCGCGCGCCGGCTCAGTGGATCAGGAACCCCAGATGTCCACGCCGGGGACGTGCTTCTCGGACAGCTCTTTCCACTTGCCGTTGTCGCGAATGGCCTTGATGCCGGCGTTCAGCGCGTCGCGCAGGGCCGTGTCTTCCTTGCGCAGGGCCACACCGGCGCCGGCGCCGAAGTACTTGGCGTCGAATTCCACCGGAATGCGGGTACCGGCGCAGCTGTAGTCCTTGCCATCGGGCGTGGACAGGAAACCGCCGTTGACCTCGACCACGTCGGCCACGGTGCCGTCCAGGCGACCCGACTTGATGTCGAGGTAGACCTGATCTTGCGCGTCGTAAGGCACGATGGTCGCACCGGCGGTCTTCAGTTCACCCATGGCGTACTTTTCCTGGGTGGAGGCTTTCAGGACACCGATCTTCTTGCCTTTGAAGTTGGCCGCTTCGGCACCCAGATTGAGCGCCGTCTTCACGACCACGCAGGACGGCGTGTTGTAGTACTTGCCCGTGAAGTCCACGGCCTGCTTGCGCTCTTCGGTGATGGACATCGACGAGATGATCACATCGTATTTCTTGGCCTGAAGACCGGGGATCATGCCGTCCCAGGCCTGTTCGACGAACACGCACTTGCTCTTGAGTTCGTCGCACAGGGCCTTGGCCACGTCCACGTCGAAGCCGGCAGGCTCGCCCGCGTCGGTCTTGTAGGTGAAGGGCTTGTAGGTCGGGTCGATGGCCACCCGCAGCTCAGGCCACGGGCTCGCGGGAGCCGGCGCAGCGGCGGGCGCTTCGGCGGTCGGCGCAGGAGCGGCTGGCGCGGGTGCAGGCGTCTCGGTCTTGCCGCAGCCGACGAGGGAAGCTGCGCCAATGAGGCTGAGCGAGAGGAACAGGTGTTTCATGTGTGTCCTTGAACAGGTTGAATGAAGGTGGCCGGATTGGACTCCTGCCGGTGGTCAACATTGTAGGTCTGGGCAGTCCAATTTCCGGATGCACCATGCTGGTGTTTCCCCGGATGCGGGGCAGTGGCCGGGATGCATATGCAACATTCGGGCCGTCCTTTTGATGTTCTTTTATTAACATAATATACATCGTGGAATATCACGGCAAAAGCGGCACCTTGCTCGGATTCAAATTGACACATTTGTTACCGCGCTAAACCCGAAGCAACTCAAGCCACGGACTGTTCATGCCGAACAGCTATGCAAGGAGCGCCGTGACGAACTTGGCATGTCGACACAGCTTCCGAGCCATTGAATGCTCCGTTTCAACCAGGAAGGTACCGCCATGATCAACATCTCCAACGGCATCGCCGCTGGTGTCGAGCTCCTGGTCTTCTGGGCCGTTGCACTGTCGCCTGTCTGGCTGTTCATGCAGCTGCTGATCTGGGCGGCGGGTCATCTGCCCACTTAAAAGCCCAGGGCTTCGCGAACCCGAACAAAGCCGGCCAAGCTACGGCAGGTTTTCGCGGAAGATCACCTGGCTTCGAGTCGTCTCCACCCCCCTGGTGGCTTCCCGACCATCCCGCAGGTTGGCAAAAATGCGCACGCAGTTCATCACGGCGCTCTGCGGGTTCTGGGTGATGACGGCGTCCATGGTGCCGTCGATCAGCATGGCACGCGTGTCGGGCGTGAGTCCGTGGCCGATGAAGACCATCCTGCGCTCGCTTCCGGCTTCTTTCAGCGCCCGGCCGATGCCCTCGGATCCGCCGCCGATGTTGTAGATGCCCGCGAGATCGGCGTGTTGCTCGAGCAGCGCGCGGGCCTGACGGTAGTTCTTCTCGGCGTCGTCCTGACCCTCGCGCACGCCCACCACCTGAACCAGGGGGAACTGCTCTTCGAACAGGTGCAGAAAGCCCGCTTCGCGCTCCTCGTGGGCACGGTAGCGCAGCGAGCCAGCGATCATCGCGACCCGGGCCTGGCCGCTCTGGGCCAGTGGTCCCATGAAACGGGCGATCAGGTAGGCGGCGGTGCGGCCCGCAGCCCGGTTGTCCAGCCCCACATAGGCCACCCGGCGCGAGCTGGACAGGTCGGAGATCAGGGTGACGGTGGGCACGCCCTGCTCTGCCAGCTGGGCCACCGCCTCTCGCACCACGGGGTGCTCCAGCGCCATGAAGGCGATGCCGTCGCAGCGCTTGCCGTGGTGCAGCAGCGCCTGTGCCAGGGCTTCGGGGTTGAAGCTCTCGATGTAGGCCGCCTGGCAGCGAACGTTGAACGGTGCCCAGTGGTCCTGTGCGTACCCGATGACGTCACCCAGCATCTGCAGGAAGCGGTTGCTGCCCTCCGGAATCAGCACCATCAGGCGCAGGGGCTGGGGTTGCAGCGCGGTGTGCAGTTCGGCCTGCGGCAGATAACCCAGTCTGCTGGCGGCCTGCAGGACCCGCGAAACGGTGGCCCGGCGCACGCCGGGACGGTGGTTCAGCACGCGGTCCACCGTGGCCGTGGAGACACCGGCCAACTGCGCGATGTCGGGAATGCGGGGGGTGGTGGGGTGTGAGGACATGGGAAATTCAATCAAAATACATCAGAATATCTGCTGGTATCTGATGTCTTGTCCGCATACTATCACTCTGCGTTCGATGCCGGAAGGCATCAGATCACATCAGTATTAACCCTAGGTTGTGGCGGCCATGACCGACCACACAGGAGACAAGACATGCCCCATCACTCCGCCTTTTCTGCCCTCTCCGCCCGTTTCAGGCTTGGCGCGCGCTGAAACCCCTGCATCGTCCCCATGAGCTACGAGTTCGACTTCGCCAGCGTGCTGGCCAGCTGGCCCCAGTTCCTCGAAGGGGCTTGGATGACCATCATGCTGTCCTTCCCCGCCACGGTCATCGGGTTTGTCGGCGGCACGCTGCTGGCCATCGGTCGCCGCAGCGACCAACGCTGGCTGGCCAAAGCCTGCGGCGCCTACGTGGAGGTGCTGCGCAACACACCGCTGCTGGTGCAGGTGTTTCTGGTGTTCTTCGGTCTCGCCAGCCTGGGCTGGAAGGTGTCGGCTTTCTCAGCCGCGCTGCTGTCGCTGGTGATCAACGTGGCGGCGTATTCCTGCGAAATCATGCGGGCCGGCATGGACTCCATCCACAAGGGCCAGATCGAGGCGGCCGAGTGCCTGGGCCTCACGCGCCGGCAGGTGTACTGGCACGTGGTGCTGCGTCCCGCGATGGAGAAGGTCTACCCCGCGTTGACCAGCCAGTTTGTGCTGCTGATGCTGGCCTCGTCCATCACTTCTCAGATTTCGGTGGAAGAGCTCACCGCTGCCGCCGCCCGTGTGCAGTCCGACACCTTTCGCCCGTTCGAGGCCTACATCCTGGTCGCCGTGGCCTACCTGATCCTGTCGCTGCTGATGCGTTTGGGGCTGTGGCTGTTCGGGCAGATCGTGTTCACACGCAAGCGCAAGCTCGGCGCATCGGGAGGCCTGCGATGAGCCCGCGCCTGTTCCGCCTCCACCACGCGGAGGTGATGCTGTGATCGAGGGTGGATTCAATGCCTACCACCTGCAGTACCTGCTGCTGGGTGCGCTGTGGACGATCGGCCTGTCGCTGATCTCTTTTGTTGGCGGTGGCCTGGCCGGTGGTGTGATCGCCCTGTGCCGCGTCAGCCCCAACCGCGCTGTGCGCTGGGCCACCATCGCCTGGATCCAGCTGATCCAGGGCACGCCGCTGCTGGTGGTGCTGTTCCTGTGTTACTTCGGTCTCTCGATCGCCGGCCTGGAGCTGCCCGGCATCGTCGCCGCCAGCATCGCCATGGTGGTGTACGTCAGCGCCTACCTGGGTGAAATCTGGCGCGGCTGCATCGAGTCGGTGCCACGCACCCAGTGGGAGGCAGCCGAGTGCCTGGCCCTCTCACGCGCCCAGCGCATGCGGCTGGTGGTGCTGCCGCAGGCGGTGCGCATCGCCACGCCGCCCACGGTGGGCTTCATGGTGCAGATCGTGAAGAACACCTCGCTGGCGTCCATCGTGGGGTTCATCGAACTGGTGCGGGCCGGCCAGCTCATCAACAACTCCATCTTCCAGCCCTTTCTGGTCTACCTGCTGATCGCCGTCATGTACTTCGCCATGTGTTACCCGCTGTCGGTCTGGAGCCGCAAGCTGGAACAGCGCCAGCAGTTCGGCCTCCGTGCAGCAACCCCTTCCGCGACCGCCCTATGAAGCCCGAAGACACCCTGAATCCCGTCGTCGATCTCAAAGACGTGCACAAACGCTTCGGCAGCAACCAGGTGCTCCAAGGCGTGTCCTTCGCCATCCCGAAGGGCCAGGTCGTGGCCATCATCGGCAAAAGCGGCTCGGGCAAAAGCACCGCGCTGCGCTGCATCGACCGGCTGGAGGTCATCGACAGCGGCACCATCCAGGTCTGCGGCCACGCGGTGCATTCGCCCGACGTCAACCTGCGCCAGCTGCGCCAGGACGTGGGCATCGTGTTCCAGAGCTACAACCTGTTCCCGCACCTGACGGTGGAGCAGAACATCACCCTTGCCCCCAAGGCGGTGAAGAACCTGTCCGCAGCCCAGGCGCTCGAGATCGCCGCCCGAACGCTCAAGCAGGTGGGCCTGGCCGACAAGGCGCAGGCCTACCCCGAGCAGCTGTCGGGCGGCCAGCAGCAGCGTGTGGCGATCGCCCGCTCGCTGGCCATGGAACCCCAGGTGATGCTGTTCGACGAGGTCACCTCGGCCCTCGACCCGCAGCTCACCGGCGAGGTGCTGCGCGTGATCGAGGCGCTGGCCGAAGGCGGCATGACCATGGTGCTGGTCACCCACGAGATGGAGTTCGCCGCCCGGGTGGCCGACACCATCATCTACATGCACGAGGGCAAGGTCTGGGAGACCGGCTCGGGCGACATGCTCAAACACCCGCAGACCGCCGAGCTGCGCGATTTTCTGTCCCACGGACTGTGAAATGAGTCCACCCCGTTTCTCGTGCACTTCCCCGGAATCGCACCAGCAGTGCGAGAACGCAAGTCACTCGCATCCCCCTCAAGGGGTGCCCGCGAACGACACATTGAATTTCAGCTTCCCGTTCCATCACCACCCCCAGGAGACAACACCATGACCAATTCACGCATCCTCCGCCGCACCCTGCTGGCCGTCAGCGCCGCCATCCTGTGCGTGCCCGCCATGGCCGAACTGGCCGACATCAAAGCCGCGGGCAAGCTGCGCGTCGGCATCGACTTCGGCGCGCCCTTCTACGGTTTTGTCGACGACAAGATGAAGCCCGTGGGCTCGGATGTGGAGGCGGCCGAACTGCTGGCCAAGGACCTGGGCCTGCAGGTGGAGATCGTCAACACCACCAACTCCGCACGCATCCCCAACCTGCTGTCCAACAAGGTGGACCTGATCATTTCCTCGCTGTCGATCACGCCCGAGCGGCAGAAGGCGGTGGACTTTTCCATTCCCTACGGCGCCATCCAGGCGGCGGTGGGCGCCCCCAAGGGCATGAAGATCACGGGCATTGAAGACCTGGCGGGCAAGACCGTGGCCGTCACCCGGGGTGGTCCGCAGGACAAGATCGTGAGCGAACGCGCGCCGCAGGCCAAGGTGGTGCGTTTCGACGACGAAGCCGCCTCCATCACCGCGGCCGCCACGGGCCAGACCGACATCGTGGCCATCACGCCGCCCATCATCGCGGCCATTGCCAAGAAGAACCCCGCGCGCGAGTTCGAAACCAAGTTCATCCTGCAGTCCTACCAGCTGGGTGTGGCCATGCGCAAGGACCAACCCGAGCTCATGAAGGCCGTGAACGGCTGGATCAAGACCAACCTGGCCAACGGCAAGCTCAACGCCATCCACGTGAAGTACGCGGGCGTGCCGATCCCCAAAGACATTGTTGACGGCGCCAAGTAAAGACACCAGCGTCTCGCCGCCCTGCCCCATCACCAAAGGAATTCCTCATGAGCCGTCATTTCGGCGCCATCCGCCAACTGGGCTACGTGGTCCACGACATCGAAGCTGCCATGGCGTACTGGAGCCGCACGCTGGGCGTGGGCCCCTGGTTCTACAACCCGCGCGTGCCGATTCAGAACTACCAGTACCGCGGCGAGGCCCACGAGCCGCACAACTCGGTGGCGCTGGCCAACTCGGGCTATGTGCAGGTCGAGTTGATCCAGACCCGCAACGACGTGCCGTCCATGTACCGCGACTTCCTGCAGGCCGGGCGCACCGGGCTGCAGCACGTGGCCTACTGGACCAGCGACTACGACGCCGACCTCGCGCGGCTGACGGCCGAGGGGTTCAAGACGGTGATGAGTGGCGAGGTCGGCGAGCGCGGCCGTTTCGTTTACTTCGACACCGAGTTCCACCCCGGCACCGTGATCGAGCTGTCGGAAGTGGCCGGCCCCAAGGGCCGCATGTTCGACCTGATCCGCGCGGAATCCGAAACCTGGGACGGCCAGACCGACCCGGTGCGCCCCTTCCCCGACCTCTCGAAGATCTGATCTTCAAGAAGCCTCGCCTTCCTGCGCCCGTCCCGAGTGCGCAGGAAGGTGGTCAACCCCACAGCAACCATGTCCCCAGACCGCTTTGAAGCCACCTACCTGATCGAGACCCCGCTGGACCCGGCCCACGTGGCCGAAGTGCTGGCGGGTGAACAATCGTGTGGCACCTTCACCCGCGTCGAGGGCGAGACCGATGCCTTGCGCGAGCGCGCCCGTGCCACCGTCGAGTCGGTCGAGCTGCTGGACGTGGCCCCCGCGCCGTCGCTGCCCAACGGCTGGATGCAGCGGCGCGGCATGTTCGACAGTCCCCAGACCTGGCAGCGTGCCCGCCTGAGGGTGAGCTTCCCCTGCGACAACATCGGGCCCAACCTGCCCACGCTGGCCGCCACCGTGTCGGGCAACCTGTACGACCTGGGCGAAGTCACGGGCCTGCGGCTGGAGGCGATGAAGCTGCCGCGCGCCTACCGCGCGCAGTTCGACCTGCCCCGCCACGGCATCGCCGGCACCCGCGCGCTGACCGGTGTGCAGGGCCGCCCCTTGATCGGCACCATCATCAAACCCAACGTGGGCCTGTCGGCCGAAGAAACCGGTGCGCTCGCGGGCCGCCTCTGCGCGGCCGGGGTGGACTTCATCAAGGACGACGAGGTCTGCGCCAACCCGGCCCACGCGCCGCTGGCAGAGCGCGTCAAGGCCGTGATGCGCCGCGTGCGCGCCCACCAGGACAAGACAGGCAAGCTGGTGATGGTCGCTTTCAACATCACCGACGAGACCGACGCCATGCGCCGGCACGCCGACCTGATCGCCGCCGAAGGTGGCAGCTGCGTGATGGTCAGTTTGAACTGGTGCGGGTACTCCGCCGTGCAGACCCTGCGCCGCCACACCCCGCTGGCGCTCCACGGCCACCGCAACGGCTACGGCGCGCTGTCGCGCCACCCGCTGCTGGGCTTTTCGTTCAATGCCTGGCAGACGCTGTGGCGGCTGGCGGGGGTGGACCACATGCACGTGCACGGCCTGCAGGGCAAGTTCTCGCAGACCGACGACGAGGTGATCGCCGACGCGCACGACACGCTGAGCCCGCTGTGTGAAGGCCTGGACGACCGCGTGTTGCCCGCTTTTTCCAATGGCCAGTGGGCCGGCACCGTGCCCGCCACCTGGGACAGCGTCCGCTCCAGCGACCTGCTCTTCATGTCGGGCGGCGGCATCCTGGCCCACCCGGACGGTCCCGCCGCCGGGGTCGCCAGCCTGCAGCAGGCCTGGGACGCGGTGCAGAAGGGTGAAACGCTCGCGCAGCGGGCCGTGCACGCCTCCGAACTGCGCCGCGCCATTGAATTCTTCGGCCGGAAATGACAGCGCCCTTGTTCGGCTGGTACGGCGACGACTTCACCGGCGCCACCGACACGCTGGCCGTGCTGGCACAGGCCGGCCTGCGGTCCATGCTGTTCATGGGGGTGCCCGGCCGCGCGGCCCTGACTGCGGCCGGACCCCTGGACGCCGTGGGCATTGCGGGGGCCGCACGCGCCATGGCGCCCGAGGCCATGCGCGCCGAGCTCACGGCGGTGGGCGGCTTCTTTCGGACGCAGGCGCCGCCCGTGCTGCACTACAAGGTGTGCTCCACCTTCGACAGCGCCCCGCACGTTGGCAACATCGCCTGCGCGATCCAGACCCTGCATCCGTTTGTCGATCACCGCTGGGTGCCCATCGTGGGCGGGCAGCCCAGCCTGGGCCGCTACTGCGCCTTCAGCAACCTCTTCGCAGCGGCCGGCACCGGCGGCACCGTGCACCGCATCGACCGCCACCCCACCATGCGCCAGCACCCGGTCACCCCGATGGGTGAGGCCGACCTGCGTGTGCATCTGGCGGCGCAGGGGCTGGGCAACATCAGCTCGCTGCATGGCCCGGCCTACGAGCAAACCACCGACGCGCTCGACGCGACGCTGCAAGAACTGCTCGCTACCGACGCCGCCCTGCAGCCCATGCTGCTGGATCTGAGTGAGATCCGCCAGCTCGCTGCGGTGGGCCGGCTGCTGTGGCAACAGTCCCAACAGGCCCGGCTGCTGGCCGTCGGTTCCAGCGCCGTGGCGCAGGCGCTGGTGGCGCACTGGGCCGGTTCTGCCGCACCCGCGTCGCGCTCACCATCTCGCGCAATGGCCGCCGCAGAGGGCCCTGTCTTTGCATGGGCCGGCAGCCTGTCGCCCCTGACCGCCGCCCAGGTGCAGGCCGCCACGGCCTATCAGCGCATCGCCGTGGACGCTCAGCGCCTCAGCGACGATGCGGCGTACGCCCAGACCACTCAGGACCGCATCTGTGCGGGACTGCAATCCGGACAGCACGTCCTGGCCTACACCGCCCCCACCAGCGGTCAGGTGCCCGACACCGCATCGGCGGCCCGTGTCGCCCAGGTCAGCGCCGAGCTGATCGCCCGCGTGGTGCAAGCCCAGACGGAGCATGGCGCACCGCTTCGGCGTGTGGGCATCGCGGGCGGCGACACCTCCAGTCACGCCGTGCAGGCGCTGCGGCTATGGGGCCTGTCCTACCTGGCCACCATTTGCCCTGGCGTCACCCTGAGCCGCGCCCACAGCGCCGACCCGGCCCGCGAGGGCCTGGAGTTGATGCTGAAGGGCGGGCAGATGGGGGGCGTGGATCTGTTTGAGCGCCTGCTGGGTGGCGTCGGGCCTGCTCAGACTTCCTAAAACGCTCAGGCCCGCTTGGTTTGCAGGGCCTGAAAAAAAAGCCGGCGGGCTTGGCGCTCGCCGGCTTGCTCTGGGGCTGAACCCGGTCAGTCTTCGACGAAGGCTTCTTCGCGCTTCTTCTTGATCGACGGCAGCAGCACGACCGTCAGCAGGATCGCGGCAATCGCCAGCAGCGAGGCCGACAGCGGACGGGTCACGAACACCGACCAGTCGCCACGCGAAATCAGCAGCGCACGGCGCAGGTACTCTTCCATCATCGGACCCAGGATCAGGCCCAGCAACAGTGGTGCGGGTTCGCAGCCCAGCTTGATGAACAGGTAACCGATGAAACCGAAGATGGCCACCATCCAGATGTCGAAGCTGTTGTTGTTGGTCGAGTACACACCGATCGCACAGAACAGCAGGATGGCAGGGAACAGCCAGCGGTACGGCACGGTCAGCAGCTTGATCCAGATGCCGATCAGCGGCAGGTTCAGGATCACCAGCATCAGGTTGCCGATCCACATCGAGGCGATCAGGCCCCAGAACAGCTCGGGGTTGCTGGTCATGACCTGCGGACCCGGCTGGATGTTGTGGATGGTCATGGCACCGACCATCAGCGCCATCACGGCGTTGGGCGGAATGCCCAGGGTCAGCAGCGGGATGAACGAGGTTTGCGAACCGGCGTTGTTGGCCGACTCAGGGGCCGCCACACCGCGGATGTTGCCCTGGCCGAACGGCACTTCACCGGGCTTCAGCTTGGTCTTCTTCTCGATCGTGTAGGCGGCGAAAGCAGACAGCAGCGCACCGCCACCGGGCAGGATGCCGAGCGCAGAACCCAGCGCCGTGCCACGCAGAACCGCCGGCACCATGTTCTTGAAATCTTCTTTGGTCGGCATGATGCCTTCGACCTTGCCGGTGAAGACCTCGCGGTGTTCTTCGGGCTGCGACAGGTTGTTGATGATTTCGCCGTAGCCGAACACGCCCATCGCGATCACGATGAAGCTGATACCGTCGGTGAGCTCGGGGATGTCAAAGCTGAACCGTGCCACGCCGGAGTTCACGTCGGTGCCCACCAGACCCAGCAGCAGGCCCAGCAGGATCATGGCCAGGGCCTTGATCAGCGAGCCGGAGGCCAGCACCACGGCACCGATCAGGCCGACAATCATGAGCGAGAAGTACTCGGCAGGGCCGAAGTTCAGCGCCATCTCGGTCAGCGGCGGCGCGAAGGCGGCCACGATCAGCGTGCCCACGCAGCCGGCGAAGAACGAGCCCAGACCGGCCGCCGCGAGAGCGGGGCCTGCCCTGCCCTTGCGCGCCATCTGGTAACCGTCGATCACCGTCACCACCGAGGACGATTCACCGGGCAGGTTCACCAGGATGGCGGTGGTCGAGCCACCGTATTGCGCACCGTAATAGATGCCGGCCAGCATGATGAGCGCGGCCACCGGCGGCAGGCCGTAGGTGGCTGGCAGCAGCATGGCGATGGTCGCCACCGGGCCAATGCCTGGCAAAACGCCGATCAGCGTGCCCAGCAGGCAGCCGACGAAGGCGTACATCAGGTTCTGGAGGGTGAACGCGACGCTGAAACCCAGCGAGAGGTTGTCAATCAATTCCATGGTCGGTCCTTGAGATCAGTTCGTCAGGAACGCAGGCCACACGGGGAACTGCAGGTTCAGCAATTTGACAAAGGCACCGTAGCTGCCGGCCGCCAGGATGGTGGCGAGAACCAGCGTGGCCTTGATCTTCATCCCCGGCTGCGCCATGCTGGCGATGAACACGAGCGCGTAGATGGCCACGATCAGGCCCATCGCGGGAAAGCCGATCGATGGCAGGCCGACGAGCAGCGCGCCAAAGGCCAAATTGGCCCCGAGCACGAAGCCCAGCGGGCGCCAGGCAAAGGCGCCGATCTTGTCGCCCCCGGGCCCTCCCTGTGTGAACGACTTGAACGTGATGATCACGCCCAGAACCGCCAGGATGATGCCCAGCATGAGCGGGAAATAACCGGGTCCCATGCGGGCGGCGCCCCCCACCTGGTAGCTTTGGGCTCCCCAGGCGAAGCTGCCACCGACGGCGGCGAACATGAGTCCCGAAAAAAAGTCTTTTTGACTGGCGATGGCCATGGCTTGTCTCCTCGGATAAATAACAAGCGCGATTCTGGGGGGCTTTGGCCTTGGCAGGCATGTGGGTTACACCTACAGCAGGCCCTCAGAATGGTGCGGTGGCGACAGCGTTTCTTCCCTTGTCCGGCTTCACCGCTGCTGGGGGCGCCGTGCGCGCAGTGCGGCCGCCACCAGTTCGGCCATGTCATCCCGCCCCGCCCGGCGGGCGAAGTCCACTGCGGTCAGTCCTTGTTCGTTGCGCAGGGTGGGATCGGCACCCTCCTCAAGCAGAAGGCGCACGACGTCGGCATGACCGTAGTGGGCGGCCAGCATCAGCGGCGTGCTCTTGTTCGGCGACTCGGCATCGATGTAGGCATGGTGCTGCAGCATGAGACGCACCATCTCCACACTGTCGGATTCGGTGCGCGAGGCGGCGTAGTGCAGGGGCGTCCAGCCCGTCTTGTTGACCTCGGCTCCGTGCTGGATCAACCGTTTCGCGGACTCCAGCTGGCCCATGATGGCAGCGATCATCAGTGGGCTTTCCCCCTGGGCATTGCGCGACTCCACTTTCACCGTGCCCTGGCTGAGCAGGAAATTCACCACCTTGGGCGAGTCTTCGCGCAGGGCCACGTGCAGCGCGTGGTCGCCTCGCTCGTTGCGGGTGTTCAGATCAAAGCCTCGCAGGGCCAGCTCGACCATGGCCGACTCGTTGTCCAGCTGGGCGGCTTTGAAAAAGTCGTCGAAAGAGCCCGCAGAAGCGGCAAAAGACGTCAAAAAAAGAACATACAGAACAATGTTCTTTTTCAGTTTTTTAAAGTGATGCATCTGCATTTCAGCGCACCACCCGGTTGAACAGCTGTTCAAAATTGCGGCTGGTCGCTTCACCCACTTCGTCCACGCTCAACCCCTTGATCTCGGCGATCTGTTGCGCCACGTGCGGCACGTACGACGGGTTGTTGGTCTTGCCGCGGTGCGGCACCGGCGCGAGATACGGGCTGTCGGTCTCGATCAGCAAGTGGTCCAGCGGCACGAACCGGGCGACCTCGCGCAGCTCGCTGGCGTTGCGAAACGTCAGAATGCCCGAGAAGGAGATGAAGAAATCCAGGTCCAGTGCTGCGCGGGCCACCGCTTCGGTTTCCGTGAAGCAGTGGAACACGCCGCGGGATGGCGGCAGCGCTTCACCACCCGCGCTGGAGGCGAAACCGCCCTCTTCTTTCAGGATGGCCAGGGTGTCGTCAGATGCGCTGCGGGTGTGGATCACGAGCGGCAGGTCGGTCCCACGGCCGGCCTGAATGTGGACCCTGTAGCGGTCTCGCTGCCATTCCATGTCGGCGAGGCTTCGTCCGTTGAGGCGGTAGTAGTCCAGACCGGTTTCGCCAATGCCCACCACGCGCGGGCGCGCCGCACGCTCCAGGAGGTCTTGGAGGCTGGGCTCCTGAACCCCTTCGTTGTCCGGGTGCACGCCGACCGTGGACCACAGGTTGGTGTGGTCGCGCGCCAGAGCATGCACCGCCTCGAATTCTTCCAGCGTGGTGCAAATGCAGAGCGCGCGGTCGACCTGGGCCGTATCCATGGCCGAAAGAATGGCCGGCAACTGGGCGGTGAGCTCGGGAAAGCTCAGGTGGCAATGGGAGTCGGTGAACATGCAGAGGAAACAGGTTCAAGGCATGCGGGCCACGTGGCCGGGCCTTGGAAACAGACGATCAGATGGTCTGGGTGGGGCGATCGGAACCCAGGCTCGTGCCCAGGATCTCTTCGATCTTGAGTTTGAGGAGCCTCGACTTCTCGTCGGCCGGAAATCGGATGCCCACGCCCTGGGTGCGACCGCCTTGCGCCTTGGCCGGCGTCACCCAGGCCACCTTGCCGGCCACCGGATACCGCTGGGGATCGTCGGGCAGGCTGAGCAGCACGTACACATCATCGCCAATGCGGTAGTCGCGCGACGAGGGAATGAAGATGCCGCCCTCGGTGAACAGGGGGATGTAGGCGGCATACAGAGCCGCTTTCTCCTTGATGGAGAGCTGAATCACGCTCGGCCGCGACGACGCTGGGGTAGGGACGGGGCTGGTGCTCATGGCGTCGAAGTTTAGCGGCAAACCCGGCCCGTGGCGCCAGGCATCAGGTTCGCTGGGACGTGCGCGCGAGCGCCTGTCGCGTCGCCGCGACCCAGGCCTCCTGCATCAGACCCGGGTTGTAAGGGTGCTCCACCGTTCGGGCGGCCTGCATCAGCGCACCCGACCAGCGCGCCAACGCCATCCAGCGCGGCGCGGGTGGAAGGCTGTCGGCAGGGAAAAACCGGGGCGATGCACCGGCGGCCACCGACATCAGGTCGTGACACAGTTTTTGCAGCAGCTCCAGCTGTTGCGAGGCGGTCCAGTCGGACAGCAGCGACCAGTCTCCCTTGGCCAGCGCGCGCGGCAGTTCGCTCCAGCGCGCCGCAGCCAGACCGCTGCGCCCCCAGGCCAGCGCGTCGTCGGGTCGCCCACCCGAGGCCTGCAGCCAGACCCTCGCCTGTTCAGCGCCCGGGTCTTTGGCGCCCTCTGCCCGAGCCTGCGTCTGTAGCCATTCAAGCGCTTCGGCTTCGGCAGGCCAGGTCATCACATGGGTCTGGCAGCGGCTGCGGATGGTGGGCAACAACTGGTGCGTGGCCTCGCTGGCGAGCACGAAGCGGGTGTCGCCGGCCGGCTCTTCCAGTGTCTTGAGCAAGGCGTTGGCGGTCACGTGGTTCATGCGCTCGGCCGGGTACACCAGCACCGCCGTGCCACGCCCGCGCGCGCTGGTGCGCTGCGCGAAAGCCACCATGTCGCGCATGGCGTCGACGCGGATTTCCTTGCTGGGCTTGCGCTTCTTGTCGTCGATCTCTTTCTGGGCGGATTCCGAGAGCGGCCAGCCGCGCTCCAGCAGCACCGTCTCCGGCATCAGCACCACCAGATCGGGGTGGGCGCGGCTGCCGACCAGATGGCAGCTTCCGCACGCGCCACAGGCGCCCGCCGGCGTGGGTTGCTCGCACAACCAGGCCTGCGCCACGCCCAGGCCGAGATCGTATTGACCCAGGCCAGACGGTCCTTGCAGCAGCCAGGCGTGGCCGCGCTGGCTGAGCAATTGCGACAGCTGCCGCTGAATCCACGGCGCGGCGATGGCAGGCGTGGCGCTCATCGGGGACCGCTGTTGGCCGCGACCATGATGGACAACCAGCCGCGCCGCACGAAGGTGCTGGTGAGCTGTTGCCAGACCTGGTGCCGGGGCTGATCGGCCTGGATGCGGGCAAACCGGCCGGGATCGGCCTCGGCCCGAACTGCGTAACCGGCGGCCACGTTGCGGAAGAAGTCCAGCGGCTGGGCCTCGAAACGGTCTGGCGCGCGCGCGTCGGCCAGGCGGGCGGCGGCCGTTTCGGGCGGCAGGTCAAACCACACGGTCAGGTCGGGCTGGCGCAGGGTGTTGGCCGGGGCGGCGGGCGTCGATTGCACCCAACGCTCCAGTGTCCCGAGCACGCCCAGATCAAACCCTCGTCCGCCGCCCTGGTAGGCAAAGGTCGCGTCGGTGAACCGGTCGCACAACACCACCTCGCCGCGCGCCAGCGCCGGCTCGATCACATTCATCAGGTGGTCGCGCCGCGCGGCAAACACCAGCAGCGACTCGGTGAGCGGGTCCATCGGATCGTTCAGCACCAGCGCGCGAAGCTTCTCGGCCAGCAGCGTGCCTCCAGGCTCGCGCGTCAGCGTGACGGTACGGCCTTGTCCGCGGAACGCGTCGGCCAGCCCGGCAATGTGGGTGGACTTGCCGGCACCGTCGATGCCTTCGAAGCTGATGAAGAGGCCTCGGGCCTGGGAAGTCGGGTGGGGCATGTTTGGTCAGCGCTGCAGCTGGTACTGGCGCACTGCCGCATTGTGTTCTTCCAGGGTGGCGCTGAAGACGCTGCTGCCGTCGCCGCGTGCCACGAAGTACAGCGCCGGCGTGGTGGCCGGCTGGACGGCGGCCTTCAGCGACGCCCAGCCCGGCATGGCAATCGGCGTGGGCGGCAAGCCGGCGCGGGTGTAGCTGTTGTAGGGCGTGTCGGCCAGCAGGTCGGCGCGGCGCAGGTTGCCGTCGAAGCGTTCACCCAGGCCGTAGATCACGGTGGGGTCGGTCTGCAGCCGCATGCCGATGCGCAGCCGGTTGCTGAACACGCCGCCCACCATTGCGCGATCGGCTTCGGTACCGGTTTCTTTTTCAATGATGCTCGCCAGGATCAGCGCCTCGTCGGGAGCACGCAGTGGCGAGGCCGGGTCGCGTTGCGCCCAGGCCTGGCCCAGCCGCTCTTCCATGGCCAGGGCGGCCTGGCGCAACACGCTGGAGGCCGGGGCATGGCGAACCATGCGGTAGGTGTCGGGGAAAAACCGGCCTTCGGGATGGCGACCGGGGAAGCCGATGCGCGCCATCACGCCAGCCGCGTCCAGCCCCTCCAGGTCTTGCGTCAGGTCGGGCGAGCGCCGCACGGCGGCCAGCAGCTCGCGAAAGTTCCAGCCTTCCAGCAGAGTGAGGCTGCGCAGCGCCTGCTCCCCCTTCACGAGCTGGTTCAGCAAGCCTCGCGGCGTGGTGCCCGGCTTGATTTCATAGGTGCCGGCCTTGATGCCCCGCGCCTGCCCCGAGACCCGGAACCACGCGTACAGCAAAGTGGGCGGCGTGTTCACCCCCGCTTGAGTGACCGCTTCGGCCACGCCTCGGGCCGACGACCCAGGGGCGACCTGAAACTCCAGTGGCGACGCCGCACTCGCCCCGGCCGGCAAGGGCAGCGGCTGCCCTAACCACCACCACGCACCAGCTGCGGTCAGACCGGCCAACAACATGGGCACCAGCAGGAACCAAGTAAAAAAACGTTTCACAGCAAGGAGGTCGGGGACTGGGCGCGGTCAGGCGCAGAAAGGGTCGGCGCATGATAATCGACCGCACTGTTTCACCCCACGGCACACGATGCCCCGCGCATGACCACCAGCCCCACCGGACTCCCCCTCGCCGCAGCCCTGAACGGCGTAGCACCCTTGCCCCACCTGGGCGTGATTCGCGCACAAGGTGAAGAAGCGGCCAAGTTCCTTCACGGTCAGCTGACCAACGACTTCTCGCTGCTGGGCCTCTCCGAAGCGCGCCTGGCCGGGTTCTGCTCGGCCAAAGGGCGCCTGCTGGCCAGCTTCATCGGATTCAAGCGGGCGCACGACGACGTTCTTCTGGTGTGCAGCGCCGACCTGCTGCAGGCCACGCTCAAGCGTTTGTCCATGTTCGTGCTGCGCGCCAAGGCCAAGCTCAGCGACGCCAGCGCGGAATTCCAGCTCTGGGGCCTGGTGGGCGATGCCGTGCCGGCCGCGCTGCCCACCGCCCCTTGGAGCAAGCTCGACGCCGATGGCGCCCAGTTGGTGCGCCTGCATCCGGGGTCGGGCGTGGGCCGTGCGATGTGGGTGGCGCCGGTCGCCACGCCGGCTCCGGGCGGCGAGCGGCTGGCCGATGCCCAGTGGCGCTGGCTGGAGGTGATGAGCGGCGTGGCCACGCTCTCGCTACCGGTGGTGGAGGCCTTCGTGCCGCAGATGCTCAACCTCGAATCGGTCGGTGGCGTGAACTTCAAGAAGGGTTGTTACCCCGGCCAGGAAGTGGTCGCACGCAGCCAGTTTCGCGGCACGCTCAAGCGGCGCGCTTACGTGGTGCAGGGCGACGTGGCCATGGCATCGGGCCAGGAGGTCTTCCACGACAGCGATCCCTCTCAGCCGTGCGGCACCGTGGTCGAGGCCGCGCCGAACCCCGAGGCCGGCTGGAGCGCCATCGTCTCCATGCAGACCAGCGCAACCGAGGGCGGTCGGTTGCACCTCGCCGCCGCCGATGGCCCGGCGCTGAACCTGCTGCCCCTGCCCTACCCGCTGCTCGCGGACATTTGAAACCACCGGCCCCGGCATGTGCCTGATCGCTTTCGCCATCGACGCCGACCCGGCCCGCCCGCTGCTGATCGCCGCCAACCGCGACGAGTTCTTCGACCGCCCCACCGAACCGCTGCACCGTTGGGCCCTGCCTGACGGATCGACGGTGCTGGCCGGGCGCGATCTGCGCGACGGTGGCACCTGGCTGGGTGTGGGTGAAAACGGCCGCGTGGCCATGCTCACCAACGTGCGCAGCGCCCAACCCGGGCCGGGCCGGCGCAGCCGGGGCGAGCTGCCGGCGCGCTGGCTCCTGGCCCACATCGACATGGACGACCTGATGGCCAACATCGATCCAGCACAGTACGGCGGGTTCAACCTGATCGTGGGTGACTTCCATGCGGGCCTCTGGGCCTGGATCACCAACCGCGATCCCGAGCGACCTCACGAGGACGGTGTTGCAACGCTGCACCGCCAAAGGCTGTCGCCCGGCATCTATGGGGTCTCGAACGCGGCGCTGGACACCCCCTGGCCCAAGACACAACGCTTGAAGTCAGCGGTCGCCGAAGCGCTGCGCACGTCGTCGATGCAGGACCAGCATCGGATGCTGAGCGAGGCACTGGCCGACCGCTCCACCGTCGCCGCTCAGGCTCTGCCGCAGACCGGTGTGCCGCCGGACATCGAGCAGGCGCTGTCCAGTCCGTTCGTGGACATGACGGGGCGCGGATACGGAACCCGCAGCAGCCTGATCGCCAGCGTGACGCGCCACGGCGATGCCGGCGGACCGTGGAAGGTGCAGCTGGACGAATGGACCCACCGGACGAATGGCGCCAACCAGCATCGCTGGTCTGGCAACGAACGCCGCACCCACCAACTGGTCTGGTAAGGCGCCGCTCACACCAGGGGCAAGAACATCTCCTGGTGCTCGATGCCCGCCTCGACAAACGTTTCGCCCCGTTTCTGGTACCCCAGCCGTTCGTAGAAACCCACCGCGCTGCGCTGGGCGTGCAGCATCACCTCGCGGTCTCCGCGCGCCCGGGCCGCATCCGTCAGCGCCTGCAGCACCTGCTTGCCGAGCGATCCCCCACGCAGCACCCGGTGAACCGCCATGCGGCCGATCCGGCCAACGCCGGGCTGCTCACTGACCATGCGCCCGGTGGCCACAGGACGGCCCAGGCGGTTGAAGGCGACAGCATGCAGCGCGTTGACGTCGGCCGCGTCGCTGACCAGCTCCTTGGGAATGCGCTGCTCGTCCACAAAGACATCCATGCGCAGCACCTGGGCGTCGGTGCCCAGCGTGGTCCAGTCGCCGAGTTTCACCGTGGTCATGGCCTCGCCCGCCTCAAAGCCGAGCAGGATGTGGCGCAGCGCCTCGGGCACGGGGCGCGAGGTCTGGGTGGCGGGGTCGGCGAACACGTAGATAAGCTCCCCGGTGATCAGATGATCGTCGCCCCGGAAGATGGCCCCGGTGAAGGTGATGGACGAGCTGCCAATGCGGCTGCACTTCATGGCGATGTCGATCTGATCGTCGAGTTGCGCGGAGGCGTGGAACTCGACCGTGGCCTTGACCACGTAGAGATCGCCTTCGAGTTGCCGCATCGAGGCCTCGTAGGGCAGTGCCAGCGCCCGCCAGTAGTCGCTGATGGCCGTGTCGAAGTACATCAGGTAGTGGGCGTTGAAGACGATTTTCTGCATGTCCACCTCGGCCCAGCGCACGCGCAGGCGGTGGAAAAAGCGGAAATCGGATCGTTTCAAAGTGGTCATTCAGGCAACTCCAAAAGCGTGTCTGAGGGCGCGGGCGGCGTCGTTGTGAGCGGTGAGCGCGTGCGGGATGGCGCGCCCGAACTGGATGAAGCCGTGCACCACGCCGGCGTAGATCTCGAGATCCACCGGCACACCGGCCATGCGCAGGCGGTCGGCGTACATCACGCCTTCGTCGGTCAGCGGGTCGCACTCGGCCAGGCCGATCCAGGCTGGGGCCACGCCGTCGAGCTCGCGCACCTGACCGTGCTCATCGACGCCGTCCAGCGGAGCGAAGCGCCAGTCATTCCGGTCTTCCGGGCTGCGCAGGTACTGGTTGAAGAAGTAGGTGATGTGCGGTTCTTCCAGCAGGAAGCCGTCGGCGAAGGTCTGGTGGCTGGGCGTGTTCTGGTGGCCGGCGGTGCCGGGGTAGAACAGCAGCTGCAGCGCCAGCGGCCAGCCCGCGTCGCGCGCGGCAATGGCGGCGGCGGCGGCGAGCGTGCCGCCGGCGCTGTCACCGCCGACCGCAAGGTTTGAGCCGTCCAGCCGCAGCGAGCTGGCGTGGTCGCGCAGCCAGGCCAGGCTGTCCCAGGCGTCGTTGGCGGCGGTGGGGAACTTCGATTCCGGCGCCAGCCGGTAGTCCACCGAGACCACGGCGCAGTGCGCCAGGTGCGCCAGGTGGCGGCACAGCGGCTCGTGCGTGGCCACGCTGCCGACCGTGAAACCGCCACCGTGGAAGTACAGCAGCACGGGCAGGGGATGTTCGGACGCCGGGGCGAACAGCCGGGCGTGCAGCTCGATGCCGTCGCGCGCGGGGATGGCCAGGTCGTCGATCCGGGCCAGTTTGTGCGAAGGGATGTCGAGCACCCCCGCACCCGCGGCGTAGGCGGCCTTGGCCTGGTCGGGCGTCAGGGCGTGCATGGGCGGGTGCCCGGCGCGGGCGATGCGGTCGAGCACGCCGCGCATGGCGGGCGACAACAGGGCTCTGGGGTTGCGGTGGTGCGACATGGGACGGCATTGTGGCTGTCTTTTGCGCGACCGGCTGCCGTGTGGGCGACGTTCGCCGCAGCGCCTCACGCCCGTATATTCGCTCCAGTGCTGCGCTGGGCAACACCCACACCCCCGAAGACACAGGCGCCACCCAGCGCACACCGTGGAACCGGCTTTGCCGGGTCACTGGTGTGGTCCCCCTGTGGGGGAAGACGCAAAGCGGCGCAGGGGGAGAGCGGAACCTTATGGCCCAAATCCTCTATGTGACCAACATCCTGATCGACTTCGGCGCGCTCTCGCAGCTGCAGGCCGAGTGCGAACGCGTGGGCATCCGGCGCCCGCTGATCGTGACCGACGCGGGTGTGAAGGCCGTGGGCCTGCTCGACAAGGCGCTGGCCGCCCTGCCCGGCCTGAAGCCAGCCGTGTTTGACCAGACCCCCTCGAACCCGAACGAAGCGGCGGTGCGTGCCGCGGTCGCAGTGTACCAGGCTGAAGGCTGCGATGGCCTGATCGCGCTGGGCGGCGGCAGCTCGATCGACTGCGCCAAGGGCGTGGCCATCGCGGCGGTGCACGAAGGCCCGCTCAAGACCTACGCCACCATCGAAGGCGGTTCACCCAAGATCACAGACCGGGTGCCGCCGCTGATCGCCATCCCCACCACCGCTGGCACCGGCAGCGAGGTGGCGCGCGGCGCCATCGTGATCGTGGACGACGGCCGCAAGCTCGGCTTCCACAGCTGGCACCTGGTGCCCAAGACCGCCCTGCTCGACCCGGAGCTCACGCTCGGCCTGCCACCCATGCTGACCGCCGCCACGGGCATGGACGCCATCGCCCACTGCATGGAAACCTTCATGGCGCCGGCCTTCAACCCGCCGGCCGACGGCATTGGCCTGGACGGCCTGGAGCGCGGCTGGGCCCACATCGAGCGCGCCACCACCAACGGACAGGACCGCGAGGCGCGGCTGAACATGATGAGCGCGTCCATGCAGGGCGCGATGGCGTTCCAGAAAGGCCTGGGCTGCGTGCATTCACTCAGCCACAGCCTGGGCGGCGTGAACCCGCGCCTGCACCACGGCACGCTCAACGCCATGTTCCTGCCGGCCGTGATCCGCTTCAACGCCGAAGCCGAGTCGATGAAGAAAGACCGGCGGCTGGAGCGCATGGCCCACGCGATGGGCCTGGCCAGCGGCAGCGACATCGGTGAAGCGATCAAGGACATGAACGCCCGCCTGGGCCTGCCCAGCGGCTTGGCCGCCATGGGTGTCACGCCCGACCTGTTTCACAAGGTGATCGAAGGCGCGCTCGCCGACCACTGCCACAAGACCAACCCGCGCCTCGCCAGCGCCGACGACTACCGGGCCATGTTGGACGCCGCCATGTGAAAAAAAGAAAGGGCCGCAGCGTGAGCCCCGGCCCTCTCCCTGTCTCGCGCAAAAGCCCTACTGGATGCGCTTGAGCGTGTAACGGCTTTCGTAGAAGGTGTTGGCGTAGCCTTCGGCATCTTCGGGGCCGTCCACGTCACCCAGTTGCAGGGTGTTGCCGTTGACGTACATGACCAGCTTGCCGTTCTTCTGCGCCGAGGTGCCGGAAAACTTGTCGACCGTCACGCCGCCCAGGGCCTTGGTGCCCGCGTGGGTCATGGCCAGGCCCGTCAACACCTTCTCGTCCCTGACGCTCGGACCAGAGCACGAGGTGCCGACATAGGCATAGGCGATCACGTCGCCGGTGAAGCTGGTGGCCGAGGTCTTGGTGAAATCGGCACGGGCCTTGGCGGAGGCGCCGCTGTCTTCGTAGCAGTCGGATTCCCAGGAACCGATGTATTTGGCCACCACATCGCCGGTCGTGTCGCCGGGCAACGGGTCTTCGTCACCTCCACCACAGGCGGCGGTGAAAGCGGCAACGGCCAGGCACATGGCGATCAGCTTGAAACGGGGATGCATTGTCATCGGGAGATGTCCTCGGAGTGGGGTGTCAAAAGTGCTTGTGCGGTCAGGCCGCGCAAGGGCTTGTTCCTGCAGCCTCGGCATTCTGCCCGAGAACCCTGGCGCACGAAGACTGTTACCCCAGACAACGCCCGGTTGCAGGGGTATCGGTGGTCAGCGCGCGGTGCCTTGTCGCTTCAATCGGCGAAGGCCCCATGCGCCGAGCGCCACCAGTGCCGCGCCCAGCAGCAGGCCGGCCGAGTCGTCGGCCCAGGCGCTCACCCGTTCCCAGCTCTGCGCGAACACATAGCCGAGCCCGCCGAACAGCAGCACCCAGGCGATTTCGCCCACGACCACCGGCAGCAGGAAGCGCGCCAGCGGGTACCGCGTGCTGCCCGCGAGCAGGTTCACGGGCAGTGCCAGCGGCGTCAGCAGGAAACGCGTGACCAGCACCGCCCACACGCCCCAGCGTGCGAACATGTCCGCGGCGCCCCGCCAGGTGTCACCCTGGCGCCAGCGCGCAGGCAAGCGAGCGCCCAGTCCGCGGCCGAGGGCGTAGCTGGCGAGGTCACCACTCGCGGCGGCCACCGAGCCGGTCAGGGCTGCCGTGAGCGGGTCCAGCACACCTTGTCTCGAGAACGCCCCGGCAGCCAGGAGCAGCATGCTGGCCGGCAGCGGGACACCCAGGGCCGCCAGAAACAGCACAACGCCCAGGAGCAACTGCCCGTGGTTGATGAGCGCGGTCAGCAGCGCGCCGGTGATGTCGGTCACTGCGGGTCGCTCGCGGGCGCATTGGAAGGTGCTTGGAGGATCAGCGCCTCAATCTTCTGCCGCCCTTGCACCGGGTCGATGCCCTGCAGCTCGAACCAGTCGCGCAGGCTGCGCTCGTCCCCCCCCTGCGCAGGCAGTCCGAGCGCAGCCCGCATCCGGGATTGCGGGACGCCATGTGCCCGTTCGATGTAGGGCAAGGTCATCCAGCCGCGCAGGGTTTCAACCTGCACCTGGCCCGACGCGAGCCGCTGCCCGTACTCGTGCTGTCGCCAGGCGCGCCAGGCGAACACGGCAGTGACCAGCAGGCCCGCCACCAGCGCCAGAACGGCCAGCACGCGCGGAACGCGGCTGCTCACTGGCTGCGTGGTTCTGGGGGATTTGGGCTGTGTGGGTTCGGGTGGCGCGGGCATGGCTGGCGATCAGGGCTGCGCCATGATGCCACCGGCGGCTCAGCGGCCCCCGCGCACCATGCTGAGCACCTTGCCCATGTCCAGCGTGCGCGAGAGGTCCTGCATCTGCGGCAGGTACTGCGCCTGCATCTGCTTGGCCGGCGCCAGCAGCTTCTGGAAACTCTCCTGCAGCAGCGCGGTGCTCATGACCCGGCCCTCGGCGTAGTAGCGCTTGGCGACATGGCCCAGCGCGTAGGTGGTGGCGAAGGACAACGCGACGCCGGTGGCTGCGCTGCCGATCCCGCCGATGGTGCGCCCGGCGACCTTGCCCAGCAAGCCACCCAGCAGCTTGCGACCGAACTGTTCGACATATTGCGAGGTCAGGCCCACGCCCACGGCGGCAATGAACTCCTTGATGTGGCCCTGGTCGAGTTCGATGCCATGCGCCTTGCCGATGTTGTAGACCATGCGCACCTGCAGCGGGATGATGGCCATCGAGGCCCACGACTGGGGCAGGAGCTCCAGCGCGCCGTTGAGCTTTGCCGCGCTCAGGATGAGGGCATCCAGCTCGGGGTCCTGCATTGAGGGGGCTTTCGGGATCGGTGTGGCCACGGGTGCCGCCACCACCGCCGGCAGCGAGGCGGGCGCGGCCGCCTCGGCGGCTTCGACCACCGCGTCCGCTTCGCGCTCGAACGCCGCCGCCTGGGCCGCATCGGGCTTCAGGCGGGCCTTCAGGTCGCTCAGGAAGACCGTCTCGGCCGGGCTCTGGCGCCCGTCGGCGTCGCACACGCACACCGCCATTTCATAGGCGAGTTGGCGGTGACTGGGGTCGTTCAGCGCGCCGACCGCGTCGGCCAGCGTCACGCGCTTGAGCAGCACGTCCTGGTACAGCCCGGCCAGGCCCGCGCCAGCGCTGTCGTGCCCCAGGGTGTCGGCGAGCTGACGGATGGCTTCGCGTTCGGTGTCGGCCTTATCGCCGTCAGCGAAGGCGGCCAGCAGCGCGATGGTGAGAATGGCTTTCTGTGCCTGGATGTCCATGGTGGTGATGCCCTTGTTGTGCGGAAGAACCGCACTGTAGAGCCAACCGGGTCAACCAAGTTCCGGCGCTCACCCGCCGGACCTCTGCGGGGTCAGCTGCGCGCCACGTCGATCGCGTCCTGCGTGGAGCGCAGCACGCCTCGCACCAGCGGGAACATGTCGCCGATCGCATCCAGCAGGCTGCCCACGGTCAGGCTGCACACGCCCAGCAAGTGGGTCTGGGCGAAGCTCGCGGTGCCGTCAGGTGCCGCGGCGTGCGACAAGCTCTGGCGGATCGCAGCAGACAACCCGTCGAGTTCCAGTATCTTCAGTCGGGCCGGCGTCGAGGTGGACGTCATGCCCATGCGGGACCAGTAAGCCAGGCCGACCTGTTCCACCAGCTCCGTCTGCATCGACGCAGACATCACCTCGCTCACCCAGGGCACCAGCGGCGCGAGGTGTGACTTGTGGGTTTCGTCGGACAACACCTTGTCCACCAGTGCGTGGGTCTGCTGCATGAACGCAGACAGGGACACTTTGAAACTCTCGAACTGGTCTTCGTCGGTCATGGCGCACACCTTGATACAGATGATGGAAGAAGGGCCGCGTGCCCGCCATGGCGAGCCCGGTGGCACAGGGGCTCTCCCTTTATCGGCAGAACGGCCGGGAACCTTGATCTCCCCCACGGGTTCTGATGCCTTGCCGACACCGCCGATAATCCCCCCATGCGCTTTCTGATCGACTTTTTCCCCATCGCCCTCTTCGTCGCGGCCTACAAGCTCGGCGACATCTACACCGCCACGGGGGTGCTGATGGTGGCCACGCTGCTCCAGACCGGTCTCATCTACGCCATCGACCGCAAGCTGCAGACCCTGCAGAAGGTCACGCTGGTGCTGGTGATCGTGTTCGGCGCACTGACCCTGGCGCTGCACGACGAGCGCTTCATCAAGTGGAAGCCCACCGTGCTGTACGCGAGCATGGCCATCGTGCTCGCCGCCGCGCTCTGGGTCTGGAAGAAGAACTTCCTTCAGATCCTGCTGGGCAGCCAGCTCTCGTTGCCTGAGGCTGTCTGGGCGCGCCTGACGGTGATGTGGGTCGCCTACTTCCTGTTCATGGCCGCCATCAACGCCTATGTCGCCGCCTACTACTCCACCGAAGACTGGGTGAACTTCAAGCTCTGGGGCTACGCGTTCCCGGTGGTCTTCATCGTGGGACAGGGTTTGTACATCTCGAAATACCTGAAAAGCGACGGCGAAGCCGGTACCGGATCCTCATGATGCCTTCCCAACCCTTTGCACCCACGGCCGGTGGATTGCAGGCCGCCCTTGACGCGGCGCTCACGCCCAGCCATCTCGAAGTGCTCGACGAAAGCGCCGCACATGCGGGGCATGCCGGGGCCAACGGCCTGGGTTACGGCACCCATTTCCGGGTGCGCATCGCCTCCCCGGCGTTTGCCGGCAAGAGCCGCGTGGCGCAACACCGCCTTGTGTATGATGCGCTGCAAAATTTCACGGATGCCGGGCTGCACGCGCTGGCCATCGAAATCATCACCTGAACCCCATCGAAGACGCTGTTGTGCCATCCACGCACCCGTTGAAGCGCTCAACCCTTTTTCACACCCGAGGATCACCATGAAATTTTCCCTGTCGGCCCTGACCGCGGCCGCCCTGATCGCCACCGCACCCTGGGCGGTGGCCCAGAACGTGGCCATCGTGAACGGCAAGGCCGTGCCCACCGCCCGTGTCGCGGCACTGGAGCAGCAGATCGTTGCCTCCGGTCGCCAGATCGACGAGGCCACCCGTGCGCAAATCAAGGAAGAAGTGGTGTTGCGTGAGGTCTTCATGCAGGAAGCGCAGAAGCGCGGCATCGCGACCACCGCCGACTTCAAGAGCCAGATGGAACTGGCCCGCCAGACCATCATGATCCGCGCCCTGTTCGCCGACTACCAGAAGAAGAACCCCGTCACCGACGACGAGATCAAGGCCGAATACGACAAGTTCACGGCGGCCAACGGTGGCAAGGAATACCGCGCTCGCCACATCCTGGTGGAGAAGGAAGAAGAAGCCAAGGCGATCATCGCGGCCATCAAGGGTGGTGCCAAGTTCGAAGACCAGGCCAAGGCCAAGTCCAAGGACCCGGGTTCCGGTGCCAACGGTGGCGACCTGGACTGGGCCAATGCCGCCAGCTACGTGACCGAGTTCTCCCAGGCCATGATCAAGCTCGACAAGGGCCAGATGACCCAGGAGCCGGTCAAGAGCCAGTTTGGTTTCCACATCATCCGCGTGGACGACGTGCGCCAGGCCAAACTGCCGGCCTTCGAAGAGTTGAAGCCGCAGATCGCTCAGCAGATGCAGCAGCAGAAGCTCGCCGAGTTCCAGCGGGCGCTGCGCGAGAAGGCCAAGGTGCAGTAAGCGCGGTACGCGCCTTCACACCAAAAGCCCCGCCATGGCGGGGCTTTTTGCTGGTCGGTCGGTCGGACAACCGGGCTCAGAGGCCGTGCACAAAGTGCAGCAGGTCCTCCCGGCGCACCTGGTCCAGGGCCTCGTAACGCTGGCGCACGGGCAGCGCCTCGCCCCCATGCCATCGGACCGCCTCGTTCACGGTGCGGGCTCGGCCGTCGTGGAGGAACCGGGCATTCGCCGAGGCGGCCACCAGGCCGATGCCCCAGAGCGGTGGCGTGCGCCACTCGCTGGGCTCGGCGCCCAGCTCCTTGACCCCGTCGTCCAGCTCGGCGCCCATGTCGTGCAGCAGGAGATCGGTGTAGGGGTAGATCAGCTGGTTCGACAGGCTGGGAAACGCGGTGCTGGTGCCGGTGCGCAACACGGGGCGGTGGCACTGGGCGCAGCCGATCTCGGTGAACACCTTGCCGCCCCGCTGAAACCGGGCCAGGTCGTCGTGCCGGCGCGCAGGCACCGACAACCCCGTCATGAACCGGGTCATGTTGTCCAGCGACTCCTCAGCGACTTCGGGGGTTCCGCCGTTGGCTTCGCTGTTGCACAGGGTCTGGTTCGCGGTGCAGTTTTCGGCCAGGTGCAGCGACGTGGTCAGGCCCATGTCCTGGTGCAGCGCGCCGGCGATCTGGTGGCGCAGGCTCTGGTTGATCGCCTTCCAGCCAAAACGGCCCAGGCTGCCGTCGGGCAGCCAGTGTGGCCGGCCTGAGATGCCGTTGCCGTCGGCGTCACTGGCGTCCGCGAACTCCAGAAGCTGGGTCTGCGGCACCAGGTCGAGCAGGCCCATGCCCATGAGGTGCGGTGAAAGGCGAGGTCCGAGGTGCATGCCCGCTTCCAGCGGCGTGCCGAGCACCGACAGCGCGAAAGCGATGTCGCCACCGTCGAGCGGGTCGCTCCAGGTGACGGTACCCTCGGGCGAACCAGCGGTGGAGCGGTCCTGCAACTGGCCACCGTAGGTCGCCGACACGCCACCCTCGCGATTGCCGATGCGAAACAGCATGCCGCGACCGATGGTGCCGCCGGCCACGAGGCTGGGTGCGCGCCCGTTCTCGACGTGGCACGCCGTGCAGGCGTCGGCGTTGAAGAGCGGGCCGAGCCCGTCGAGCACGGCACGTGCACCGGGTGCGGGCGTCCATTGCGCAACAAACAGCTCGCGGCCTTGGGACAGGCCCAGGCGTTCGCTGATGAAGAGTCCGGGCGAAAACTGCAGGAACGGCATGCCGCCCGCCCCGCTGGCGGCGGTGGCCGAGCCGCCCACCCCCTGCCACGGAACATCACTGGAGCCGAACACCGGGTAGGCCACGCCTTCGTAGCTGAAATCCCGCAGGTTGGCCGTGATATGGGCTTTTTCTTCTTCGCTGGCGGTGTAGAAGTGGTAACCCAGCCGGGTGTTGAAGAAGCGGTGCAGTGAGCGCAGCGTGGTGTGCGAGGTGGCGCCCACGTGGTAGGCCACGCCTTCGAAGGTGTAGTGCGGCAGGCTGGCCACGATCTGGCCGCGTTCGTCCTCGCTCGCGGTGTAGAGGTGGTAGCCGGTCTGGGTGTTGTAGAAGCGGTAGACCGGCTTCGTCTGCCCGCTGGCCGTCGCGTACGCGTGGAAGGCCGCGCCCTCGTACTGGTAGGTGTCCGACAGCTGGGCGATCACCGCATCGCGCTCCTCGACCGAGGCCGTGTAGAAGTGCCCCCCGCGCTGTTTGATGAAGAAGCGGTAGACCGCGACCCGGTCAAAGGACTCGGCGTAGAAGAACTGGTCGGCCTGGGTGCTGAAGGCCTTCGCGGCGGCGGCACCTGTGGTCCCGACACCCGCCCCCGGCGCGCCCGTCCCGCCCCCGTCGAGGAGCTCGGTCGCCGGGATGGCCTCCGCCCCGAATGCAATCGATGCGCCGTCGGCATGGCGCTCCACCGGCTCCGCGTCAGTGGCCGCCGAGCCGCCACAACCCACGACCCACCATGTCAATGCGGCCACCGCCAGCGCCGCGCGTCCCACGCGCCAGATCATGGGAACACCACGCCGATGGGTTCCACGTAGGCCCAGGTGTTGATGGTGCTGGGCCCGCCGCCGAGCGAGGCTTCGAAGCTCCAGCCCAGCGACGCGATGTCGCCTGTCGATTTCAGGACCACCCAGTGGGAAGCGCCAGCCCCGACATCCAGCACGCCCGTGAGCGTGCCTGAGACCAATTGCGGCGATGGCAGGTTGGCGGTCGGAAAGTCGGTGCCCGAATTGCCCAGGCGCTGGCCCCAGCGATAAGGAACGCCCACCTCCTTCATGACCCAGCTGGTGTTGCCGTTGGCCCAGACGCGCCGGGACGAACCGGCCGGCAGCGAAGGCAGTGCGGCCGGCGTCACCACCGGGGACGCCCAGTCGCTGGTGAGTTGTGCGCTGGCGTTGAGGCCCCAGCCGATGACCGCGCCGGACTCGGTGAGGGCCAGCACGTGGTCGCGGCCATTGGCCAGCATCACCACCGGGGCGCTCAACGGCACGAGCACGGGCGAGGTCTGCGCGGTGGTCGAGGTCGATACCGTGCCCAGCCCCAGGTTGCCGTACTGGTTGCGTCCCCAGGCCCAGACGCGGCCCTGGTCGTCCAGCGCGTAGGACGTGGCCGCGCCCGCAGCGACCTGGATCACCTGTGCGTCGGCCGGCAGCCCCTGCACCTGCACCGGGCAATCCTTGTCCGTCGTGCTGCCGTCACCGACCTGGCCGAGGCCGTTCTCACCGAACGCCCAGACCGTGCCGTCGCCCTTGAGTGCCAGACTGTGGTCGTATCCCGCCGCGATGGTGATCACGGACGACAGGGCCGTGACTTGCGTCGGAATCAGGCGGTTGGCCGTGTCCGGGGTCGGGCCGCAGGCGCCGACGCCCAGCTGCCCGGAGGCATTGGTGCCCCAGGACCAGACCGTGCCCGCGTCGTCGAGCATGAGCGAGAAGTTCTGGTTGAACACCAGCGACACGGGTGCCCCGGCCGCGTGCGGGATCTGGCGCATCGAGGTCGGGTGGATCGCCTCGCCCTGGCTCAGGGTCGAGGTGTCGCCGAACCCGAGCTGGCCCGCGTTGTTGCGGCCCACGGTGTAGAGCAGGCCGTTCCTGATCGCGCCGGAGTGGGAGCCGCCGCCCGCGACCCGCGAGCCCAGGTAGGCCGTCGCGGGGGATTCGAGGCGGTTGCCGGCGTGGTCTTCGGCCACGATGGTGTAGCTGTTCAGGCCGGCCTTGAGGGGCAGCTTGGCCGTGAACGTGCCGGCCGTGACGGTGGCGGGCACCGTCTGGCCGTCGATCCGCAGCGTGACGGATTTCACCGCCAGGTTGTCACCCACCTTGCCACTCACGTGGGCCTGCGTGGTGGGCACGCTCTCTCCAGCGGCCGGAAACACCTCGCTCAGCACCGGCGCCGAGGTGTCGGCCGATGGCAGCACGTGGTAGGCCGTGCCTTCGTAAATGTGGCTCGCGCCCGCCGCGATGAGCTGGTCGCGCTCGCTCTCGCTGCGGGTGTAGAAGTGCGTGGCGTTGACGGGGTTGTAGAAGCGGTACGCCGGCACGAAACCCGGGGTCGCCGTGGGGGCCGCGTAGTAGGCAACGCCTTCGGGAATCAGTTCAGGGATGTTGGCCTCGATGTACGCCTTCTCCGCTGCGCCCATGGTGTAGAAGTGGGTGCCGCTGACGGTGTTGAAGAAGCGGTGCACCGGGCTGAGCCCAATGACCTGCGCCGAGTGGGCATGGAATGCCGTTCCTTCAAAGACGTAGGTCGGCAGGTGGGCGATGACCGCGTCGCGCTCTGCGGTGTCGGCGGTGTAGAAGTGCGACCCCTGCGCCGGGTTCCAGAACCGGTAAACGGCTTTCTGGGTCCCCGTGCTGGAAAGCGCCTTGCGGGCGGTGCCCGTGGCCGCTTTCTGGGCCGCGGCCATCTCGGTCAGGTTCAACTGGCCGGCCACCGCCAGCCGCTCGGAGAGGCTGGCCACGGTTTGTCCGTCGGAGGCGCTGGACGCCGCGTCCTCGGCGGCGCTGCCTGATCCATGGCTGGTCTGGACCTCTTTGGACGTGGCGTCGTTGGGGCTTGATCCGCCTCCACACGAGGCGAGGACCACGCTGGCCAGCGCGGCCGACAAAACGACTTTGAGACTCATGGCTTGTGTTCCTTGGTTGCAAAAAATGGGGTTTGCAAGCAATTGTAATGCGACTTACTCTCATTCGTATTGCTTTGAAAAAACCGAAAGCCCCACAACCATCACGCCAACAGCGTCACGCCAATCGCATGGCATTTCAACGATTTGATCAAATATTCGACAAAAACTGCCTCATGGCAAATAATCGGCCCAACATTTGATCAAACAACAGCCATGCACCCGAAACAAGACATTCAGGCCTTCCTGGCCGAACACCGCATCCACGAAGTGGAGTGCGTGATCCCCGACATGACGGGCATTGCCCGGGGCAAGATCCTGCCCAAGGACCTGTTCCTCAACTCGGGCCACATGCGCCTGCCCAAGAGCGTGCTGCTCAACACGGTGAACGGCCAGCAACCCGACAACGCCGCCTTCGTGGGCGACACCGACCCCGACATGGTCTGCGTGCCCGACCTGACCACCGCGCGCATGGTGCCCTGGGCCGCCGAGCAGGTGGCGGTGATCATTCACGACTGCGAGGAGTTCGACGGCTCGCCGGTGGGGCTCGCCCCGCGCTCGGTGCTGAGGCGCGTGCTCGCGCTGTACGAGGTGCAGGGCTGGCAGCCGGTGGTGGCACCCGAGATGGAGTTCTACCTGGTGGCGCGCCACCAGAACCCGCACGAACCGCTGCAGCCGCCGCTGGGCCGCACCGGCAAGCCCGAGGCCGGGCGCCAGTCGTATTCCATCGACGCGGTGAACGACTTCGACCCTTTCTTCCTGGAGCTCTCGCGCTTCTGCGAGGTGCACCGGTTGGGCGTGGAAACGCTGATCCACGAGGCGGGCGCCGGCCAGATGGAGATCAACTTCACCCACGGCGACGCGATGGACCTGGCCGACCGGGTCTTCCTGTTCAAGCGCACGGTGCGCGAAACCGCGCTGCGCCACGGCATCTTCGCCACCTTCATGGCCAAGCCCATGGAGGCCGAGCCCGGCAGCGCCATGCACATCCACCAGAGCATCCTCGACGCGACGACGGGCCAGAACATCTTCAGTGACGAAGCTGGCGCGGCCACACCCGCCTTTCGCCACTACATCGCCGGCCTGCAGCGCTACGTGCCGCAGATCATGCCCATGCTCGCGCCCTACGTGAACTCGTACCGCCGGCTCTCGCGCTTCATGTCGGCGCCGATCAACGTGCAGTGGGGTTACGACAACCGCACCTGCGGCATCCGTGTGCCCGAGTCCGACCCCGCCAACCGCCGGCTGGAGAACCGCGTGCCGGGCGTGGACGTGAACCCCTACCTGGCCATGGCCGCGACGCTGGGCGCCGGTTACCTCGGCATGGTGGAAAAACGCCTTCCCTCCGAACCCATGAAAACCAGCGCCTGGGACATGGACTTCGAGCTGCCCAGCCACATGGAAGACTCGATCCGCCGCATGCGCGAGTGCGAGCCGGTGCGCGACGTGTTCGGCGGCGCCTTCATCGACGCCTTCCTGGCGGTGAAGGAGCTGGAATACGCCACCTACAACCGCGTGATCAGCTCCTGGGAGCGTGAACACCTGCTGTTGCTCGTTTGAGGATTTCGCCATGGACATGCACACCACGACCCCACAGCGCGCCAGCCGCCATGGCATTCACTGGCCGCGCGCCCTCGCCTTTCTCGCCCACGAACGCCGGTCGTTCGTCGAGCGCAACCCGGCCTCGGCCGCCCTCGCCGCACAGGCGAGCGAACACCTGCTGTTCGGCGTGCCGCTGCACTGGATGAGCGACTGGGGCACGCCGTTTGCGCTGCACGTCTGCCAGGCCAGCGGCGCTCAGGTCACCACCGTGGACAGCCACCGGCTGGTCGATTTCTGCCTGGGCGACACGGGCGCCATGTTCGGCCATTCGCCCACGCCCGTGGCTGCGGCTCTGACGAAACAAGCGACGCGCGGCTTCACGACCATGCTGGCCACGGCCGACGCCGCAGCGGTCGGTGCCCTGCTCGCCGAGCGCTTCGGCCTGCCCATGTGGCAGTTCGCCATGAGCGCGACCGACGCCAACCGCTACATCGTGCGCTGGATCCGCGCCGCCACCGGGCGCCAGAAGATTTTGGTGTTCAACGGCTGCTACCACGGCACCATCGAAGACGTGTTCGTCGATCTGGTGGACGGCAAGCCGGTGCAGCGCGGCAGCCTGCTCGGCCAGGTGCACGACCTGACCGAACACACCGTGGTGGTCGAGTTCAACGACCTGGCCGCACTGGAAGCCGCCCTGAAACAAGGCAATGTGGCCTGCGTGCTGGCCGAGCCGGTGATGACCAACATCGGCATGGTCCTGCCCGAACCCGGCTTCTGGGCCGAGGCGCAGGCCATCATCCGCCGCCACGGCACACTGCTGGTGATGGACGAAACCCACACCATCAGCACCGGCCCCAGCGGTTACGCCCGCGCGCATGGCATTCAGCCCGACGCGCTCGTGCTCGGCAAGCCGGTGGGCGGCGGCATGCCCTGCGCGGTCTACGGCATGAGCGCCGATCTCGCGGCCCGGGCCGTGAAAGCCAAGCAGGACGCCCCGCCCGGCCACAGCGGCATCGGCACCACGCTCACCGGCAACATGCTGGCCATGGCCGCCATGCGCGCCGCGCTGGGCGAGGTCATGACGCCCGATGCCTACGACCACATGCTGGCACTGGCCGAGCGGCTGGCCGCTGGCTTGCGCACGGTCATCGCGAGCCACGGTCTGCCCTGGTGCGTGACCCAGGTCGGCGCGCGCACCGAGTTCCAGTTCTGCGCCAGCCCGCCGCGCAACGGCAGCGAGGCCGACGGCGTGCTCGACGGTGAACTGGAGCACCTGATCCACCTCGGCCTGCTCAACCGGGGCGTGATGATCACGCCCTTCCACAACATGATGCTGGTCTGCCCGCAGACCACGACCGACGACGTCGCGCAACTGATCGGTGCGCTGGACGAGGTGCTGACCGAAATAGCTGCTTCTCATCAAACATGAATCGACCGCCAGAAAGTCAGCTCTTGGCCAAAGTCCTTCTGCTGGTGATCGCAGCGGGTGCAGGGGCCATCGCGACGCTCGCCCTGGTTCAAGAAGGGTGGAATCTGGGCTCGATCGTCTTCCTTCTCGTGGCGGCGACCGCTCTCTGGGGTGCTGTTTCGTCGTCGTCCGCCGTGCGGCAGTTCATCACCGACCTGTTCTCCGGCTGACATGAAAACGCCCGCACCAACCCAGCAAGACCAAACCTACGCGCGCCTGCGCCAATGGGTCACGGTGGGCCAGTTCCTGCCCGGCGAGCGGCTGAAGATCCACGCCATCGCCGAGAAGCTGGGCGTGGGCGTCATGCCGGTGCGCGCCGCGCTGCAGCGGCTGGCGGCCGAGGGCGCGTTGGTCAACGTCCCGCACGCCGGCATGACCGTGCCCAAGCTCTCGCTGGCCGAGTTCGACGACGTGCTGCAGACCCGGCTGCTGCTCGAAGGCGAGGCCGCCGAGCGCGGCGCGCACCGGCTGGACGCGGCCGGCGTGGCCGAGCTGCTGGCGCTGGAGCAGCGCATGCGCGACGCGCTCAGGGTCAACGACGCCAAGGGCTACCTCAACGCCAACGAGCTGTTCCACCTGCGCCTCTACCAGGCGGCGGCCTCGCCCACCCTGCTCTCGCTGATCGAAACCGTGTGGCTCAAGGTCGGGCCGCTGTCCAACAAGCTGTTCGAAGTGCCGGCCTCGCTGCGCGTGGTCAACGAGGCGCACGGCGACGCGGTCATGGCATTGCGCCTGAAAGACAGCGCGGGCGTGCGGCGCGCAATTGAAAAGGATTTGTTCGTCGCCGGGCAGTTTCTCAGGCCGTTCTGCGCCTGAACGCTCCGACCGACATCGGGCTCAGCCGCGCAACCAGATGAAGGCCGCCAGCAGGCCGATCATCACCGGCTGGTGGACCAGGTAGTAGGTAAGGCTCCAGCGCCCGAGCGTGACCAGCCCACGCCGCAAACCGGTCGACGGCGCATCACCCGCGCCCAGCCAGCCCGGCCTGTTCACCAGCGCCCAGCGCCCCGCCGCCACGCCCCACCACATCACGCCCAGCCAGGGCAGCACCGGGGCGTAGTCTTCGGTGATGGGCAACTGGCTGATGAAGCCCAGCGCGTTGAATCCCGGCTGGTTCAGGAAAACCAGCGACGGCAGCGCGCCGATCACCAGCGGCGCGACCCACTTCATCGAGATCGCCAGCGCGCCGAGCGGCCAGAGCCAGCCGCCCCACCCCGCCGTCAACCGCACCAGGATCAACATGGCAGCGACGCCGTGCAGGATGCCGAAGTAGATGAAGGTGTCCGGGAACATCAGCCAGGAACCGAAGCTCACCAGCAGCGCACCGCCCGCCACCTGCGCCCAACGTTTCCAGAAGCGCGCCCAGCCCAGCCCCTGGTGGAACGCCACCGCCTGCGACAGCCCGGCGGTGAACAGGAACAGGCTCACGATCGCCGACCGCTGCCAGGTCCAAAGCGGGTCGTTGTGGAAGTCCTGCGTGATGAACCCGAAGTGGTTGAGGTCGAAGCAGAAGTGGAATGCCGTCATCCACAACATCGCCGCTGCGCGCAGCAGGTCGATGCGGTCGAGGCGAGGCGACGGCAGCCTGGGCACCACCAAGCCTCAGCCCCGACTGGACTGGTGATGGATCGCCAGCAGCAGCTGGGCCAGCTCCCGCGGCGCACTGACCATCGGGTCGTGCCCGGTCGCCAGCTCGTGCACCTTCCAGCCCGGTTCGCTGCGCACCCGCTTTCTCGCCGCATCGATGGTCGGCAACGGTGGGTTCGTGCAGTCGATGAAGCTGTGCGGCACGGCCCACACCAGCGCCGGGTCGAAGTTCAGCGGCTCCTGATACAGCCGGAACGGCTGCGGTGTCTGGCGGCGGTTGACCCAGTCACGGTCGGCGCCTTCGAGGCCGAACACGCTCGCGTCCGGCGGCGGGAAGCTGAGGCCACCGCTGGCCTGGCCCTCGGCCACGCGTTTGGCCACGGTTTCGGGCGAATGGGGCGAGCTCCAGCTGCTGCCCGGCGTCGGGATGCCCGCGTCCAGATAAACCAGGTGCCGCAGCAAGCCGGGGTGCGAGCGCTGCAGACGGTCGGCCACGCAGGTGATCAGGTTGCCGGCGTAGCTGTGGCCGACCAGCACCACGCGCTGCAGCTCTTCGGCTTCGATCAGGCCGACCACGTCCTGAATGTGGGTCTGAATGCCGACGCTGGGGCTCAGCAGGTGCGCGCGCTCGCCCACGCCGGTGAGGGTGACGGCGTGGGTGTCCACGCCCGCGCCGCGCAGCAGCGGCAGCACGCGCTTCCAGCACCAGGCGCCGTGCCAGGAACCATGGACCAGCACGATGGCCGTGCTCGAAAGATCAAGGGGTGCAGACATGCGGGTTCTCCGGGACAATATCGGGCTGTTTTCAACGGGTGGTTTTCACCGATTGCTCGCCCGATTCTGCACTGTCCATTTGTCGATTTCATTTATCGATTCACCATGCTGCCCCATCAACTGGAACTGCTTGCCCCCGCCCGCGACGCCACCATCGGCATCGAGGCCGTGAACCACGGAGCCGACGCGGTCTACATCGGCGGGCCCAGCTTCGGCGCCCGCACCAGCGCCGACAACAGCGTGCAAGAGATCGCCCGTCTCGCAAAATACGCACACCGCTTCAACAGCCGCATCTTCGTGACGATGAACACCATCCTGCGCGACGACGAGCTGGAGCCCGCGCGCAAGCTGGCCTGGCAGCTGTACGACGCGGGGGTGGACGCGCTGATCGTGCAGGACATGGGCCTGCTGGAGATCGACCTGCCGCCCATCCAGCTGCACGCCAGCACGCAGACCGACATCCGCACGCCCGAAAAGGCCCGCTTCCTGCAGGACGCGGGCCTCTCCCAGATCGTGCTGGCGCGCGAACTCACGCTGCAGCAGATCGCCGCCATCGACGCCGCGCTGGGACCGAAGGACGCGCCCGGCCGCGCCATCCTCGAATTTTTCGTGCACGGCGCGCTCTGCGTGGCCTACAGCGGCCAGTGTTTCATCAGCCACGCCCACACCGGCCGCAGCGCCAACCGCGGCGACTGCTCGCAGGCCTGCCGCTTGCCGTATGAGGTGAAAGACAGCCAGGGCCGCATCGTCGCGCACGACAAGCACGTGCTCTCGATGAAGGACAACAACCAGAGCGACAACCTGCGTGAGATCATCGACGCCGGCGTGCGCAGCTTCAAGATCGAAGGCCGCTACAAGGACATGGCCTACGTCAAGAACATCACCGCGCACTACCGCGTGCTGCTCGATGACATCCTGGAAGAGCACCCCGAACTCGCCCGCGCCAGCAGCGGTGAATGCACCTTCAACTTCCAGCCCGACCCCGACCAGAACTTCAACCGCGAGTTCACCGACTACTTCGTGCAGGGGCGCAAAGAAGACATCGGCGCTTTCGACACCCCCAAGAACCCGGGACGCCCCATCGGCTTTGTCACCCAGGTCGGCCCCAACTTCGTGGAGCTGGAGACCGACGACATCGACACCGTGATCCACAACGGCGACGGCCTGTGTTACCTGGACCTGCAGAAGGAACTGGTGGGCCTGCAGATCAACCGGGCCGAAGCCACCGGCAAGAAGGGCATGTGGCGAGTGTTCCCCAAAGACCCGATGCCCGGGTTCAAGGACCTGCGCAAGGGCGTGCAGGTCAACCGCAACCGCGACATGGACTGGGTGCGAGGGCTGGAAAAGAAATCGGCCGAACGGCGCATCGGCGCCTGGATCACGCTGATTGAGGAGGCCGACGGCCTGCAACTGACCGTCACCGACGAAGACGGCCACAGCGGCAGCGCCATCCTGCCCTGCGCACTGGACAACGCCAAGGACCCAAGCCAGGCCGAGGCCAGGCTGCGGGAAAACCTCTCCCGCCTCGGCGACACGATCTTCCAGCCGCTGGACGTGACGCTGCACCTGAACGGCCCGCGCTTCGTGCCCGCCTCCCAGCTCAACGCCCTGCGCCGCGACGCCATGGCCCAGCTCGAAGCTGCCCGCGCCGCCGCCTGGCACCGCCTGCCCCGCGACACGCCGGTGCAACCGCCCGCGCCCTACCCCGAAGACACCCTCACCTACCTCGCCAACGTGTTCAACCACAAGGCGCGCGACTTCTACGCGAAGCACGGCGTCAAGGTCATCGCCGCAGCCTATGAGAGCCACGAAGAAGAAGGCGAGGTCAGCCTGATGATCACCAAGCACTGCGTGCGTTTCAGCCTGAGCCTCTGTCCCAAACAGGCCAAGGGCGTGACAGGCGTGCAAGGCACGGTGAAGGCCGAGCCCATGCAGCTGATCAACGGCAAAGAGAAGCTCACCTTGCGCTTCGACTGCAAGCCCTGCGAAATGCACGTGGTGGGCAAGATCAAACGCAGCGTGATGAACGCGGTGCCGGAGAGTCCGGTGAGGTTTTACCGGACACGGCCGGTGACGGCAGCCATAGGTAGGTGAGGCGAATCAGGTAGAGGTGCCCTGGTTCTTTGTGACCTGCTCTTGCACAAGATCGAGCAGCGCCTGCAACTCGGCCACCATCGGCTCCGCATCAGGAAGCTGTAAGCCATTGATTCCGTAAGAGTATCGGAGATGATACGGATGACCATGTATCGCCGCCAAACTCAAGGCCCATACGGGCAATTGCTGCGAAATCGGGAGCCCTTCGATTCGAGCCAGGTCCCAAAGGTGTTCAAGGTTGTGCCGGATCTCAAATTCCTTCTTCAGCTTCGAATCATCACCGTTTCTGGAGATGAAGGCTTTCAGCGTGCACTCCAACACATGCGCAGACACAAGGGCCAATGCAAGCCTCGACGATGACTGGGTGGCGAGAGTGTGGGCCCCACCGATCATTCCGTATGCCACCCCCAGATAGGTGTCCGGGGGTTTTGGGTGCACGATTTGCAGGCTACTGAGGTCGATTGCGAAGTTTGTTATTTGGGTTGTTGCCATCTTTCATCCTTCGAATTTGACCTCAATGATCTACAAATCAATCTGCGCAGGACATGAGTCAACCTGTTCTGGTGTCTTGCATACAAAGCTACTCGTCCTCCCGAGCCTCCACCACCAGCTGACGAACCCGCACCCCCTTAACCGCCGTCACAGCCCGCACGCGCAAGCCCTGCTCCGCTTCCAGCCGCACCCGCTGGTGGTACTCCAGCCCGTCGGTCTGACCCGGGTTGTGGGCGGGGATGCGGCGTGACCACTGGCGCTTTCCATCGAACTCCACCGTCAGCTCCAACCAGGTGCCCTCGCCTTGCGGCGGCACGTCCACCAGCAGGCTGGCATCCACGTCGAACACGCGGGCGCGGCCGTTGAGGCCGGGGATGTTCAGCACAGCGACGCTGTCGCTGCTTTCGACGCACCAGTGTTCTGGCGAATGGCGGGGTGGATGGTTGTGTCCAGATTTCATGTCGCTCGCACTGTAGTGCAAGCCCGAGCGCACACCCTCGAAACCGCCCATGTGTAAACAACCGTAGCCGCTGAAAAACCGGACTATCGCCTGCCTATACTTCCTTTTTCATTACTTCAGGGAGTTCTTGATGCGTCTCACCGGTCGTTCCATTGCGCTTGCCCTTTCCGCTGGCGGGCTCCTGGTCGCTCTGACCGCATGTGCTGCCACAGGCGGGCCAGCGGTCAATCAACCGGGCGAGTTCACGGGCAAGATCGTCGGCCCACTCGAATTCGGCCAGCCCGGTGAAGGCGCCGGTCTGAAGGCCTACGGCCTGGAATTGGCAACGCCCCTGACGCTCAACGACAAGGCCGAGTGCGGCGAGCAGACCACGGCGGTCCTGGCGGTGGAAAGTGCTGCGGTGGCTGCCTACGTCGGCAAAACGGTGGTTCTTCGCGCAACGCCGTATTGCCGCGTCAGTCGTTCGGGCAAATACCACCTAAAGGACGTCTCCGTCCGCTGACGCGAGCCGCCCCGGTTTCATGGCGGGTGGCGCGCATTGATCGCCACATTTCATCAGGGAGAGAACAACATGGGTGACCCCCACAAAATCACCGGCTTGATCCGGACCGAAGGCAAAACCCGCGTCTACCAGATGGACGACGGGTCGGTCGAGACGCGCGAAGGCGGCACCGTCTCCTGGCGCAACAACAACCCCGGCAACCTCAAGTTCGAGTACGCCAACAGCGCCGACAAGACCGTTCACACGGCACGGACCAAGGACGCCGCCCTGACGGCCGCTCAAGGGCGGTACGAGGGGATCGTGGCACTGGACCAGTGGGGCAATGCGGTGTTTGAAACGGAAGCCGCCGGCCGGGCCGCCAAGGCGCAGTTGCTGCGCAACAGCCACGGCGACAAGACCATTCCCGAGATGCTCAAGGGCTATGCGGTGGACGACTACACCGGCAAGGCCAACACCGACGCCTATGCCCAATCGGTCTACGCCGTGGGCGACGCCCAGGGGGTTGATCTGCGGGGCAAAAAGATCCAGGACCTCAGCGAGAAAGAGTTTGGGGCGCTGCTGGATGGCATGAAAAAGGTCGAGGGCTTTCAGGAAGGCACTGTGACGCGCACCCAGCCGCGCGCGGACGCCGGACCTGAAGCACTGAACCCCGGGCAGCAGAAGGTTCACCAGATGGCCTCCACGGCACTGGGGCTCCAACTGGGCGCCACGCACTCACCGGCACAGATCGACGCTCTCGCCCGTTCGGCCGCAGCGGTCGCGGCCGAAAATGCCGGGCGCGGTGACGTGCAGGGCGTGTTCTTGAGCAAAGACCAGCAGACCATTGCGCTGAAGCAGGCGTTCGGTATCAGCGAAATCGGCGTGCAGGAAGCGCTGAACCGTTCGCCCACCGATCCAGCCCCGAAGGCCGCCTCCAACGAGGGGCCGCAGCCCACCCTGCATGCGCAGCCGGACACGCCGCAGATGGCGGCGCAGTCGCGGTAGGCCCCGATCAGATATAGGCGGTCACCGGCTTGGCATGCCGCATGTGCAGGCTCAGCCCCAAGGCCGCCATGTGGTTGCTGTTGCGGCCCAGGATGGTTTCGGACAGGGGCAGGAACTCGGCCTCTTCGTAGGCCGCGTGGGCCGTGTATTCGGTCACCAGGCGCTGCAATTCGCTCACATCGAGGTCGGTGCTGTGGCCTTTGGCGACGGGCTTGAGGCCTTTTTCCAGCCGCTTCCACAGCGCTTCGACCATGCGGTGTTCTTCGGTGAGGCGTTTGATCATGCCTTTGACGCGTTCCATTTCTTCGCCGGGCTGGGCGCTGGCCAGGACGGCGGGGAAGAGCTCGCGCTCTTCTTCGAGGTGGTGCTCGAAGATGGCTTCGCGGAAAAACTCCAGCGAATCCTCCGCGATCTGGCGCGCGCGGGCCGCCGGAGCGAGCAACGCGGGCAACTCGTCGAGTGCGTTCAGGCGCTTGATGATGCCGACGTGGCAGTCGGTGAAGTTGTTGATGGGCGCATTGTCGTGGTTCATGGCTGTGTCCTCGAAGGTTCGTGGAGGCCGCCAGGGAACACCCTCAGCCCACCCACATGGAAGCCTTCAGTCTAGACAAGCGCGCCCTGAATGCCTTGACTCAGGTCAAGACGGCCCATTCATTCAGTGTGCTGATTTGCCGCGCAGGCGGTTGAAGGCATTGAACAGCACGACACACAACGCCCCCGCGATCAGGCCGGCCACGCCGCCCGCGAGGTTGTTGACGATGCCGGCCATCCAGCCCAGGCTTTCGGCGAAATGTTCGACCGCGTGGCCGAGCGCGGGCACGCCGTGCAGCAGGATGCCGCCGCCCACCAGGAACATGGCGGCGGTGCCGACGACCGAGAGGGTTTTCATGAGCCAGGGGGCGAAGGCCAGGATGCCGCGGCCGATGGCCTGTTGGGCGGCGGAGGCTTTGCGGGTGAGGTAAAGACCGAGGTCGTCGAGTTTGACGATGCCGCCCACCAGCCCGTAGACACCCACGGTCATGATGAGCGAGATGCCCACCAGCACGGCGACCTGGCGAACAAACGACGCGTCGGCCACGGTGCCGAGTGTGATGACGATGATCTCGGCCGAGAGGATGAAGTCGGTGCGGATGGCACCCTTGACCTTGTCTTTTTCGAACGCGACGAGATCGACCTTTTCATCGCTGGCCGCCTTGAGCAGCTCGGCGCGTTGCGCGTCGTCTTCGCTCTTTTTGTGGAAGAAGGCGTGCAGCAATTTTTCAGCACCCTCAAAGCAGAGGAACAGACCGCCCGCCATCAGCAGCGGGGTGATGGCCCAGGGCGCCACCGCGCTGATGAGCAGCGCCGTGGGAACGAGGATGGCCTTGTTCAGCAGCGAACCCTTGGCCACAGCCCACACCACAGGCAGTTCGCGGTCGGCGTTGACGCCGGTGACCTGCTGCGCGTTGAGCGCGAGGTCATCGCCGAGCACCCCCGCCGTCTTCTTGGCGGCCAGCTGGGTCATGGCGGCCACATCGTCTGCGGCTGACATGCCCTGGCGGGCGGCGACCTTGGTCATGACAGCGACGTCGTCGAGCAGGGTGGCGATGTCGTCGAGGAGCGCGAGGAGACTGGAGGCCATGTTGAATAAGCTCGGAAATGAAAGAGACAGCGCGACTCTAGCAGCGCGGCGTCGTGGTTGCAGGCCACGAGCCGACGGTCAGGCGATGGGCCAGACGGTGGGAAACAGCGGGTGTTCCATCGGCGCGCCGTCGGGCAGGACCGACTCCAGGCCCGGAAACGGCGGCGAGGTGCGCCAGCGGCGGCGCGCGTGCGTGGCGTCGTCACCCAGGTAGCGGGCGGAGAACACGCGGCGCCGTGCGCCGGGCCCGGTGCCGCTGCTGGCGTGCAGGCTCAGCATGTGAAAGGCCACGCAATCGCCGGGTTCGAGCGCCCAGGCCAGTTGCCGGTAGGCACCGGGCTCGGCATCGATGGGGGGCAACTCGGCCAGCGTGCCCTCGGGAAACCACTTGGCCTGCTGGTCGCGGAAGGTGCGTGGCATGTACCAGGTACCGCCGTGCGAGCCGGCCACGAAGCGCAGCGTGCTGGCCAGCGGCACGGGGTCCACGGGAATCCAGAAACTCACGTTCTGCATCCCGCCGACGTTGTAGTACGGCTGGTCCTGGTGCCAGGGCGTGGGCTGGCGCGTGCCGGCTTCCTTGACCAGCAGGTGGTCGTGGTACAGACGCACGGTCCGGCTCTGCATCAGCTGAGCCGCCAGGTGGGGCAAGGCCGAGTCTTGCAGGATGCGCTGGTAGGCCGGGTTGGTCTGCCAGGTGCAGAAGTCTTCAACGAAGCGTCCCGGGTCGTCGGGCTCGCTGGCCACCAGCGCCAGCGGGCTCAGGTGCGCCAGGTTGTGCTCGATGCCTGCTTCCAGCGTGCGCAATTCATCGGCATTGAGCACGCCCCGAAGCACGACCGCCCCGTCGCGGGCGTAAGCCTGGACGGTCTCGGCGGTCAGCGCGAGCTGGCGGGCCATGCGCTCAGCCGACGAACGTCCTGGCGTTGCGCCAGAGGCGCATCCACGGGCTGTGGGCGTTGAGGTCGCCGCTGGTCCAGCTCATCTGGATGTTGCGGAAGACGCGCTCGGGGTGCGGCATCATGGCCGTGAAGCGGCCGTCGGCCGTGGTCACCGCCGTGAGGCCGGCCGGGCTGCCGTTGGGGTTGAACGGGTACTGCTCGGTGGCGGCGCCCGCGTTGTCCACGAAGCGCATGGCGGCGATGGCCTTGGCCGGGTTGCCCCGGTGCTTGAAGTTGGCAAAGCCTTCACCGTGCGCCACGGCGATCGGCAGACGGCTGCCGGCCATGCCCTGCAGGAACAGGCTGGGCGACTCCAGCACTTCCACCATGCTCAGGCGCGCCTCGAAGCGCTCGCTCTGGTTGGTGGTGAAGCGCGGCCAGGCCTCGGCGCCGGGGATGATGTCGGCCAGCTCGGCAAACATCTGGCAGCCGTTGCACACGCCCAGGCCAAAGGTGTCCTGGCGCGCAAAGAAGCCCTGGAACTGCTCGGACAGCAGCGGGTTGAAGGTGATGCTGCGCGCCCAGCCGATGCCGGCGCCCAGCGTGTCGCCGTAGCTGAAGCCGCCGCAGGCCACCACGCCTTTGAAATCGGCCAGCTTCGCGCGACCGGTCTGCAAGTCGGTCATGTGCACGTCGTAGGCCTCGAAGCCGGCCTGGGTGAAGGCGTAGGCCATCTCCACGTGCGAGTTCACGCCCTGCTCGCGCAGGATCGCGACCTTGGGACGCGACAGGTTCAGGAACGGCGCGGCCACGTTGTCGGCGGGGTCGAAGCTCAGCGACACGTGCATGCCCGGATCGTCGGGCTGCCCTGCGGCGGCGTGTTCGCTGTCGGCGCAGGCCGGGTTGTCGCGCTGCTGGTTGATCTTCCAGCTCACGCTGTCCCAGACCTGGTGCAGATCGAACAAGGAAGCGCTGAACACGGCCTTGGTGTCGCGCCAGACCTGCAGCTGGCCCTTGCCCACGTCGATGGTGGACGACAGCGGACGGGTCTTGCCGACGAAGTGGCTGTGCTTGGAGAGGCCGTGCTCGCGCAGGGTCTGCATGACCGCGTTGCGCTCGGCGGTTTTCACCTGCAGCACCACGCCCAGCTCTTCGCTGAACAGGGCCTTGAGCGTGAGTTCCTCGCGGCGGGCGCTGACCTGGCTGGCCCAGTTCTTGGCGTCGCCCGTGTCCATGCGGCTGTCGGTGATGCCGTCGCCTTCGGTGACCAACATGTCCACGTTGAGCGACACGCCCACATGGCCGGCGAAGGCCATCTCGGCCGCCGCGGCCAGCAGGCCGCCATCGGAACGGTCGTGGTAGGCCAGGATCTGACCCTGCGCGCGCAGCGCGTTGACCGCGTTGACCAGATTGATCAGGTCCTTCGGGTCGTCGAGATCGGGCACGTCGTCGCCCGGCTGACCCAGGGTCAGGCCCAGCACGCTGCCGCCCATGCGGTTCTGGCCCTTGCCGAGGTCGATCAGCACCAGCGTGGTGTCGTCGGTGGTCGCGTCCAGCTGTGGCGTGAGTGTGCCGCGCACGTCGGCCAGCGTGGCGAAGGCGGTGACGATCAGGCTCACCGGTGAGGTCACCTTCTGCTTCCGTCCATCCGCGTCCCACTGCGTGCGCATGGACAGGCTGTCCTTGCCCACCGGCACCGAAATGTCGAGGGCGGGACACAGCTCCATGCCGACCGCTTTCACCGTCGCGTAGAGGTCGGCGTCTTCACCGGGCTCGCCGCAGGCGGCCATCCAGTTGGCCGACAGCTTGACGCGCGAGAGCTCGATGGGCGCGGCCAGCACGTTGGTGATGGCTTCGGCCACCGCCATGCGACCCGACGCGGCGGCGTTGATGGACGCCAGCGGCGTGCGCTCGCCCATGCTCATGGCCTCGCCCGCGAAACCGGCGTAGTCGGCCAGGGTCACGGCACAGTCGGCCACCGGCACCTGCCAGGGGCCAACCATCTGGTCACGGTGGGAGAGACCACCCACGGTGCGGTCGCCGATGGTGATCAGGAAGCGCTTGGAGGCCACGGTCGGGTGGCTCAGCACGGCGATGACGGCTTTTTCCAGCGAGACCCCGGTCAGGTTCATCGGCTGGAAGCTGCGCTGCACCGTCTTGACGTCTCGGTGCATCTTGGGTGGCTTGCCCAAGAGAACATCCATCGGCATATCGACAGGTGACTCATTGTCCTCATCAACCAAGGAGAGATGCCGCTCTTCCGTCGCCACACCGACGACCGAGAACGGGCAGCGCTCGCGCTCGCAGAAGGCCTTGAACTGTGGGAGCGACTCGGGCGCGATGGCCAGCACGTAGCGTTCCTGGCTCTCGTTGCACCAGATTTCCTTGGGCGCCAGACCGCTCTCTTCCAGCGGCACGGCGCGCAGATCAAAGCGCGCGCCCCGGCCGGCGTCGTTGGTCAGCTCGGGGAAGGCGTTGGAGAGGCCGCCCGCGCCCACGTCGTGGATGAACAGCACGGGGTTCTTCTCGCCCTGGGCCCAGCAGTGGTTGATGACCTCCTGCGCACGGCGTTCGATCTCGGGGTTGCCGCGCTGCACGGAATCGAAGTCCAGCGAAGCGGCGTTGGTGCCACTGGCCATGGAGCTGGCGGCGCCGCCGCCCATGCCGATCTTCATGCCCGGGCCGCCGAGCTGGATCAGCAGCGTGCCGGCCGGGAAATCGATCTTCTTGGTCTGCGTGGCGTCGATCTGGCCCAGGCCACCGGCGATCATGATGGGCTTGTGGTAACCGCGCTGCACACCGCCCACGTCCTGCTCGTATTCGCGGAAGTAGCCCAGCAGGTTCGGACGGCCGAACTCGTTGTTGAACGCGGCGCCGCCCAGCGGGCCCTCGGTCATGATCTGCAGCGGGCTGGCGATGTGCTCGGGCTTGCCGCCCGGCTGGTCGCTCAGGCCACCCCAGAGTTTGGACACCGTGAAGCCGGTCAGGCCGGCCTTGGGCTTGGAGCCACGGCCGGTGGCGCCCTCGTCGCGGATCTCGCCACCCGCGCCGGTGGCCGCGCCGGGGAACGGGGAAATCGCGGTCGGGTGGTTGTGGGTTTCCACCTTCATCAGGATGTGGTGGGTGGCGGCCTCGGCTTCGTAGGCGGGCGACGCGTCGGTACCGGCCCGCGCCACGAAGCGCTCCAGCTGGTGGCCTTCCATGATCGACGCGTTGTCGGAGTACGCGACGATGGTGTGCTGCGGCGAGGTCTGGTGCGTGTGGCGGATCATGCCGAACAGGCTCTTGTCCTGCGCCACGCCGTCGATGGTGAACTGCGCGTTGAAGATCTTGTGGCGGCAGTGCTCGCTGTTGGCCTGCGCGAACATCATCAGCTCGACGTCCGTCGGGTTGCGTTTCAGGCCATTGAACGCGTTGACCAGGTAATCGATTTCGTCATCGGCCAGGGCCAGGCCCCATTCGACGTTGGCTTTCTCCAGCGCTTTCCTGCCCATGTCAGGGCCACCGGTCAGCACGTCCACGTGCGCCATCGGCTCGGGGTGCAGTTCGGTGAACAGGGCTTCGGCCTGACTGCGCTCGGTGGTCACGGCCTCGGTCATGCGGTCGTGCAGCACGTCGGCCACGGCGCGCAACTGATCGGCGCTCAGGCTGGCTTTGCCCAGCAGGCCCGACTTGAGCCCGATGCGGAACTCGACCAGGCGTTCCACGCGGTGCAGCGTCAGACCGCAGTTGTGCGCGATGTCCGTGGCCTTGGACGCCCAGGGCGACACGGTGCCCAGGCGCGGCATCACCAGCAACGCGGGCGCGCCGGCCTTCTCAAGGGCCAGGTGTGCCTCGGTGGCGGGCTCGCCGTAGGTCATGAGCTCGCCCACGCGCTCCAGCGTGGCGGCGTCGGGCTCGGCATCGAATGACGCCAGGTGCACGAAACGGGCCGAGAGGCCGTTGATCTTGTCGGAAACCGCTTGCAGGCGGGGCAGGAGTTGCTGGACTTTGAAGTCGCTGACGGCGTTGCCGCCTTCGAAGAAGCGCAGGAGCAGGGTCACGGTGGGTGGCCTTGGGGCTGGCGGGCGCAGGGTGGCCCGGGGGATGGGTGGAAACCCGGGATTTTACCCGGGGTGTGCTGCCGAATCGCAGCAGAGCCACCGATCACCAGGCCAGCGCGGAACCGGCTTTGCCGGGCCGCTGCTGGCGCCCCCTGGGGGGTGACGCCGCAGGCGGCGCAGGGGGGTCAGAACTGATATCCGACGCTCACCTTGACCACCGGCAGCACGCGCGCGCTGTTCAGGTCGTCCTGCACCTTGCGCTCTTCGGCCGCGATGGCCGCGGAAGCGCCAGGCTGGGCCAGCAGACCGCCCGAACCCACCAGCGACACCTTGGGCTTGCCGATCGACACGCCCAGGTCCAGACCGAAGGTCCAGCCCGGCTCGTTGAAACGGCCGTGGCCCCAGCCCACGCCCACGTACGGCATGTTGTCCGGGTACTTGATGTTGGCTCGCAGCGAGTTGCCCGCCGCATCGAACCGCTGACCGTCGATGGTCACCGTGCCATCCCTGGCCTGGGCGTCCAGCGCCGCCGCCGAGCCGCCAAAGGTCACGCCGCCCACGAGGCGGAAAGTGCCCATGAACGGGCGGAAGTCGGCGAAGACGCCGTTGCCCTTGAGTTTCAGGTCGCCCTTGTAGGTGATCTGGTCTTCGGTGTAGGTGTCCGACTCGGTCAGGCTGGCCAGCTCGCCGCGCAGGCCAAAGGCCGGGCCGATCGGCAGGTTCAGGCCGACGCCGAGGCCGCCTGTGCCAGCCACGCCGTACACGCCCACGCCTTGTGCCATGGCCGAGCCCGACAGCAGTGCCAGAGACAACCCCACGGTATGCAGCTTGTTCATCGTCATCGCCTCACTTGAGTGTTGAAAGTGCGCGAGTATAGGGAGACACACCCTGAAACGGCCCGGTATTGACCCTTCGTTTCAAACCGTTTCGCCCGGCTGGATAATGGCGCCCCATGAGCATCACCTACAAAGACGAAGCCGGCATCGCTGGCATGCGCACGGCCTGCCGTCTGGCGTCCGAAGTGCTGGACTTCCTCACGCCCCACATCCAGCCCGGCGTGACCACCCTCGAGATCGACCGCCTGTCCGCCGACTACATGAAGCAGCAGGGCACGCGCTCGGCCACCATCGGTTACCAGCCCAGCGGTTACCCGCCCTACCCCGGCCACCTCTGCACCTCGATCAACCAGGTGGTGTGTCACGGCATCCCGAACGAGAAGCCGCTGAAAAAAGGCGACATCCTCAACGTGGACGTCACCGTGATCACGCCCGAGGGCTGGTACGGCGACAACAGCCGCATGTTCCTGATCGGTGGCGAAGCGGCCTGCAGCGTGCAGGCGCGGCGCCTCTCCCAGGTGACCTTCGAGGCCATGTGGAAAGGCATCGTGATGGTCAAGCCCGGCGTGCGCCTGGGTGACATCGGCCACGCGATCCAGACCTTTGCCGAGGGCAACGGCTACACGGTGGTGCGCGAGTTCTGCGGCCACGGCATCGGCCAGCGCTTCCACGAAGAGCCGCAGGTGCTGCACTACGGCCGCCCCGGCACGCTCGAAGAGCTCAAAGCCGGCATGACCTTCACCATCGAGCCCATGATCAACGCTGGCAAGCGCGACATCAAGGAAATGGGCGATGGCTGGACCATCGTCACCAAGGACCGCTCGCTGTCCGCCCAGTGGGAACACACCATCCTCGTCACGCCCACCGGCTACGAGGTGTTGACACTGTCGGCCGGCAGCCCGCCGCTGCCGGCGTTCGTCACCACCACCAGCTGCTGAACCGGGGAGACCGCGCATGGGTGACGCCAAAGGCGAAATCGGCGCCCTGCGCCTGCAGTACCGCAGCGACAAAGCCGCGCTGCTGGCGAATCTGGGCTTGCAGGGGTCGGCCACCCGCGGTGTGCGGCGGGCGCTGCAACAGCTGGCGCGCCTGACCGACCAGACCCTGCGAAAGCTCTGGGAGACGGCCGGCTTCGGCCCGGGGTTCGCGCTGATCGCCGTGGGCGGCTACGGCCGCGGCGAGCTCTTCCCCAACTCCGATGTGGACGTGCTGGTGCTGCTGCCCGAAGGCGCCTCGCCCGAGACCGACGCCACCCTCAAGGAGCGCATCGAAGGCTTCATCGGCTCGTGCTGGGACGTGGGCCTGGAGATCGGGTCCAGCGTGCGCAACGCCACCGAGTGCGTGGACGAAGCAAGCCGCGACGTGACGGTGCAGACCTCGTTGCTCGAATGCCGTCTCATCACGGGGTCCAGGCCGCAGTTCAACGCCCTCGTCAACCAGCTCGGCGAGGCCATGGACCCCAAGGCCTTCTTCGTCGCCAAGACGCTGGAGATGCGCCAGCGGCACAACAAATTCGAGAACACGCCCTACTCGCTGGAGCCCAACTGCAAAGAGTCGCCCGGCGGCCTGCGCGACCTGCAGATCATTCTCTGGGTGGCCAACGCCGCGGGGCTGGGCCGCAGCTGGGACGAGCTCGCCCGCAAGGGCCTGGCCACGCCGCTGGAGGCGCGCCAGATCAAGGCCAACGAGGCGCTGCTCAGCCTGATCCGCGCGCGCCTGCACCTGCTGGCCAACCGGCGCGAGGACCGGCTGGTGTTCGACCTGCAGACGGCGGTGGCCGAGTCGTTTGGTTTCAAGGCGGAAGTGCCGGCGGTGATCACCTCGGGCGGCGCGCAGGCGATGCCCCCCGTGCGCATGGCCCGCCGCGCCAGCGAACAGCTGATGAAGCGCTACTACTGGGCGGCCAAGGCCGTGACCCAGCTCAACCAGATCCTGCTGCTCAACATCGAAGAGCGCCTCAACAGCGACGAAATGGGCGTGGACCGCATGCGCCCGATCAACGAGCGCTTTTTCGACAAGGCGGGCATGCTGGAGGTCGCGAGCGACAACCTCTATGTGCAGCAACCGCACGCGATCCTGGAGACCTTCCTGATCTACCAGAGCACGGTGGGCATCAAGGGTCTGTCGGCCCGCACGCTGCGCGCGCTGTACAACGCGCGGCCGATCATGAACGCGAAGTTCCGTGCCGACCCGGCCAACCGCGCCATGTTCATGCAGATCCTGCAGCAGAACGACGGCATCACGCACGCCATGCGCCTGATGAACCAGACCTCGGTGCTGGGCCGCTACCTCTGGGTGTTCCGCCACATCGTGGGGCAGATGCAGCACGACCTGTTCCACGTCTACACCGTGGACCAGCACATCCTGATGGTGCTGCGCAATGTGCGCCGCTTCTTCATCGCCGAACACTCGCACGAATACCCCTTCTGCTCGCAGCTGGCCGCCGGCTGGGACAAGCCCTGGATCTTCTACATCGCGGCGCTGTTCCACGACATCGCCAAGGGCCGGGGCGGCGACCACTCCGACCTCGGCGCCAAAGACGTGCGCGCCTTCTGTCGCCAGCACGGGATTGACCGGGAAGACACGAAGCTGATCGAGTTCCTGGTGTCCGAGCACCTGACCATGAGCCGCATGGCACAAAAGGAGGACCTGAGCGACCCGGACGTGATCCGCGCCTTCGCCCAGCGCGTGGGCAACGAGCGCTACCTCACCGCCCTGTACCTGCTCACCGTGGCCGACATCCGCGGCACGAGCCCCAAGGTCTGGAACGCCTGGAAGGGCAAGCTGCTCGAAGACCTCTACCGCTACACCCTGCGCGCCCTCGGCGGCCGAGCACCCGACCCGGACGCCGTGGTCGAGTCGCGCAAGCGCGAGGCGCTGTCCATGCTCGCGCTGCACGCCCTGCCCTACCTGGCGCACAAGGCGCTGTGGGACACGCTGGACGTGGGCTATTTCATGCGCCACCAGGCCGACGAAATCGCCTGGCACACCCGCGTGCTCACGCGCCAGATCGCGATCAACGCGCGCGCCGAAGCGACGCCCCCCGATCCGGCGGCACCTGCCGAGCCCGACGCCGCCATCGTGCGCGCCCGCCTGTCCCCTGAGGGTGAAGGTCTGCAGGTGCTGGTGTACGCACCCGACCAGAACGACCTGTTCGCGCGCATCTGTGGCTACTTCGATAACGCCGGCTTCAGCATCCTGGACGCACGCATCCACACCACCATGACCGGCCATGCCCTCGACACCTTCCAGGTCGTGGCGCCCACGCTGTCGGACCACTACCGCGAGCTGATCGCGATGGTCGAGAACAACCTGGCCGGCACGATCGACCAGCACGGACCGCTGCCCCCGCCCAGCAAGGGCCGCCTGTCGCGCCGGGTGAAGAGCTTCCCGATCACGCCGCGCGTGGACCTGCGTCCCGACGAAAAGGCCCAGCGCTGGCTGCTGAGTGTCTCGGCCAGCGACCGTGCCGGCCTGCTCTATTGCATCTCTCGCGTGCTCGCGCGCCATGAGATCAGCGTGCAGCTGGCCAAGGTCACGACGCTGGGCGAGCGGGTGGAAGACACTTTCCTGATCTCCGGGCGCGAGCTGCAGATGAACAAGCGCCAGATCGAGATCGAGACGGAGTTGCTGGAAATTCTGGAGGGCTGAACGCCCCGACCGCAGCGCCTCCCCACAACCCCAACCACCCGGATACCTGTCATGGACCTCGGACTGCAAGGCAAGCGTGTGCTGATCACCGGGGGGAGCAAAGGGGTGGGTCTGGCCTGTGCCCGCGCGTTCGTGGCCGAAGGCGCCCGCGTCGCCCTGGTGTCGCGTTCCCAAGCCCACCTGGACGCCGCCCGGGCTTCGCTGGGCGAAGCCTTCACCGTGGCGGCCGACCTGATCGACCCTGAGGCCGCTGCGCACATGGTGCGTCAGGTCGAGGCCGGTTTCGGCCCCATCGACATCCTGGTCAACAGCGCCGGAGCAGCCTTGCGCACCAGCGCCGAAGCCCTCACACCCGCCGCCTGGCGCGCCGCGATGGACGCCAAGTTCTTCAGCTACATCCACGTCATCGACCCAGTGGTCAAGCTCATGGCCACGCGGGGCGCCGGCGTCATCGTGAACATCATCGGCAATGGCGGCAAGGTCCCCACACCCGTCCACCTGGCCGGTGGTGCGGCCAACGCCGCCCTGATGCTGGCCACCGCCGGCTTGGCCCACACCTACGCCTCGCGCGGCGTGCGCGTGGTGGGGCTGAACCCGGGCCTGACCAACACCGAGCGCGTGTCCGAGGGCCTGAAGGTGGAGGCCCAGCGGGCCGGCATCACCGAGCAGCAGGCGCTGGAAAAGGCCGTCAGCCGCCTCGCCATGGGGCGCCTGGCCGAGCCCGACGAAATCGCCGGCATCGTGGTCTTCGCCGCCTCGGCCCAGGGCACCTACCTCACCGGCGCCAACATCACGGTGGACGGTGCCTCGTCGCCCACCGTGGTCTGATACGGCTTCGCCTTCAAGCGCAGAACTGCGTTGCTTCGCCTTGCCGTGCTGTTGCACTGTCTGCGGTTTCGCGCCTTGTTCTGTGCTTGAAGGCGAAGCCGCATGAGCCTCCTGGGCCGCTCAGGCCTCGCTCAGCTGGGCGGGCACCGCCGGCGCCGGCGGCTTGCGCCGGAACATCCGGCCGAACCACAGCGACACATCGTCCACGATGGTGAACACCGCCGGGATCACCAGCAGACTCAGGAAGGTCGAGGTGATCAGGCCGCCGATCACGGCCACGGCCATGGGCGAGCGGAAGCTGCTGTCGGCCGCACCCCAGCCCACCGCGATCGGCAACATGCCGGCGCCCATGGCGATGGTCGTCATCACGATGGGGCGCGCGCGCTTGTGGCAGGCGTCCAGGATCGCGTCCAGGCGGTTCATGCCGTGCACGCGGCGCGCTTCGATGGCGTACTCCACCAGCAGGATGGAGTTCTTCGTCGCCACGCCCATGAGCATGATCAGGCCGATCAGCGACGGCATGGAAAACGCCTTGTTGGTCAGCAACAGCGCCACGAAGGCCCCGCCCAGCGAGAGCGGCAGCGCCGCCAGGATCGTGAACGGGTGCAGGAAGGCCTTGAACAGCAGCACCAGCACGATGTAGATGCACAACACGCCGGTCAGCATGGCCAGACCGAAGCTGGCGAACAATTCGCCCTGCACCTCGGCGTCGCCGATCTCCAGCACGGTCACGCCCGGTGGCAGGCTCTTGATGCTGGGCAGCGCGTCCACCGCGGTCTTCATGTCGCCCAGCGCGATGCCCGCGAGTTCGACCTCGAAGTTGATGTTGCGCGAGCGGTCGTAGCGGTCGATCACGGCCGGGCCGCCGCCGAAGGTCAAGGTGGCGACCTGGTTGAGCATCACCGGGCCCTTGGCGCCGGGCACGGCGAGGCGGCCGAGCACGTCCAGGTCTTCACGCGCGCCGGCGGCGAGCTTCACGACGATGGGCACCTGGCGCTGCGGCAGGTTGAGCTTGGGCAGTGCGCTGTCGTAGTCGCCCACGGTGGCGATGCGCAGGGTCTCGGCGATGGCGCTGCTGGTCACGCCCAGGTCGGCGGCGCGCTCCAGATCGGGCGTGACGATGATCTCTGTGCGCACCAGCGCGGCCGACGACTGGATGCTGCCCACGCCGCTGATGGTGCGCAGGTCGCGTTCGATGGCGCGCGCGGCGGTGGACAGCGCGTTGGCGTCGTTGCCCGTGAGCGTGAGGATGTATTTTTCCCCCGAACCGCCCAGGCCCACCTTGCTGCGCACCCCCGGCAGGTTGGACATGGCCTCGCGCAGCTGGTTTTCGATCACCTGCTTGCGGGGGCGTTCGCCCCGCGGATCGAGCTGGATGGTCAGCGCCGCCTTGCGCGACTCCTGCGCGCCCTGCGGGGCAAACGGGTCGGTGCCCGCCGAGCCGGAGCCGATGGTGGTGTAGACCGACTTCACGTGCTTCACGCCGATGACCAGCACGCGCGCGTGTTCGGCCGTGGCCACGGTCTGTTTCAGCGTGGCGCCGGGCGGCAGCTCCAGGTAGACCTGCGTCTGCGAGTTGTCGTCGGCCGGGATGAAGCCCTGCGGCAGCAGCGGGATCAGCATGATGGAGCCGACGAAAAACGCCCCGGCCAGGACCATCGTGATCCAGCGGTGGCGAATGCACCAGGCGGCCCAGCCCTGGTAGGTGTGCAGCCAGGCGGGTTCCTCCTGGTTGGTCATCCAGGCCCAGATGCGGCCCATCAGGGCGTTCTTGCGCGCCCACTGCGGACGGTCCTTGGCCAGCACGATGGGGCGCATGATGTACGCCGCCATCATGGGCGTGAGCGCGCGCGCCACGATCAGCGAGGCGAACACGGCGAGTGCCGCCGTCCAGCCGAACTGCTTGAAGAACTTGCCCGGGATGCCCGACATGAAGGCTGTGGGCAGGAACACCGCGATCAGCGTGAAGGTGGTGGCGATCACGGCCATGCCGATCTCGTCGGCCGCCTCCATCGAGGCCTGGTACGGTGATTTGCCCATGCGCATGTGGCGCACGATGTTCTCCACCTCGACGATGGCGTCGTCCACCAGGATGCCGACCACCAGCGAGAGCGCCAGCAGCGTCACCACGTTGATGGTGAAGCCGAGGTAGTGCATGCCGATGAAGGCCGGGATGGCCGACAGCGGCAGCGCCACGGCCGACACGATGGTGGCGCGGAAGTCGCGCAGGAACAGCCAGACCACCAGCACTGCGAGCAAGGCGCCTTCGTACAGCAGCGTCATGGAGGCGTTGAACTCGTCCTCCACCGGGGTCACGAAGTCGAAGGACTCTGTGATCTGGAGGTCTGGCCGGCTGGCCTGCAGCTCCTTGAGCTTGTCGCGCACGCCGTGGCCGACCTCGACCTCGCTGGCGCCCTTGCTGCGCGCCACCTCGAAGCCGACCACCGGCTTGCCGTCGAGGAAGGCCGCGGCCGTGGGCTCGGCGATGGTGTCTTTCACGCTGGCGATCTGGTCCAGGCGGATGCGCCGGCCATCGGAGAGCGACAGCTCCAGCGCCGCCAGCTCCTCGGCCGATTTCAGGGACGAGAGTGTGCGCAGCGGTTGCTGGCTGCCGCCGATGTCGGCGCGGCCCCCCGCGCTCTCGATCTGCACCTTCGCGAGCTGGCGCGAGATGTCGGCCGCCGTGGCGCCCAGCGACTGCAGCTTGAGCGGGTCCAGCAGGATCTGCACCTCTCGGTTCACGCCGCCCACGCGGTTGATCGCGCCCACGCCGCGCACCGACAGCAGCAGCTTGGCCACGTCATTGTCGACAAACCAGGACACGGCCTCGTCGTCCATCTTGTCCGAACGCACCGTGTAGGCCAGCACCGCACCGCCGGCCAGCTCCAGCTTGTTGATGATGGGCTCACGAAGCTCAGTCGGCAGGTCACCGCGCACCTTGGCCACGGCCGATCGCACGTCGTCCAGCGCTTCCTGCGTGGCCTTCTCGATGCGGAACTCGGCCGTGATCGACACCGTGCCGTCCTGCACCTTGGTGTAGATGTGCTTGAGGCCCTGCAGCGAGGCCAGGCTGTTCTCGATCTTGCGAGCGACGTCGTTTTCCAGCTGGTTGGGGGCCGCCCCCGGCAGGCTGGCGACGATGGTGATGTTGGGAACGTCCAGGTCGGGGAAGTTCTGCACCTTCATCGCCTGGAAGGAAAACAGGCCGGCGAGCGTGAGCATGACGAACAGCATCGCCGCCGGGATCGGATTCTTGATGGACCAAGCGGAAACGTTCATGACCGGTCCTTCACTGAACAATCTTCACGAGGTCACCCTCGTTCAGGAAACCCGCGCCCTGCACCGCCACCGATTCCTCGGCCTTGAGGCCCTGCAGCAGTTCCACGCGCTCGCCCACGCGGCGGCCGGTCTCCACCTTGCGCTGGGCGGCCTTGTTGTCGACACCGACCACGAACACGTAGTTGTGGCCGTCGCGCACCACGATGGCCTGGGCCGGCACGGTGAGCGCCTGGCTTTCCCCGAGCAGGAAGTGGCCGCGGGCAAAGGTGCCGGCCTTGAGCTCGTCGTGGCGCGGCAGGTCGGCAAACACCAGCACGTTGCGGGTCTGCGGATCGGCCGTGGGCGCGATGGCGCGCACCGTGCCCTTGACCTCCAGGCCGCTGGCCGCGGTCACGTCCACCTTCTGCCCGACCTTGATGCGGCCCACTTCGGCCGGCGTCACTTCGGCGCGCCATTCCATGCGGCTCTGGCGCACCAGCCGGAACAGCTCCTGCCCGGCACCGGCCACCGCGCCCACCGTGGCGCTGCGGGCGGAGATCACACCGTCGTCCGGGGCCAGCACCTGGGTGTTGCCCAGCCGCACCCGGCTGGCGGCGTACGAGGCCTTCGCCGCTTCCCACTGCGCCCGGGTGACCTTTTCCTGGGTCAGGTACTGCGCAATCTGCGACTGCGACAGGGCGCCCGTGTCCTGGATCGAGCGCGCGCGGTCCGCGTCGGCCTTGGCGTTCTCGAAGGCGGCCTCGGCCTGCATCACGCTGGCCTGGCCCTGCAGGCTTTCGGCGGCCGTGGTTTCGCGCGCGAACGTGGCGAGCACCTGCCCCTTGCGCACCGCGTCGCCGATGTTGACGTTCACCGTGGCCAGGCGCAGGCCCGGCAGTTCGGCACCCACGCTGGCCTCCTGCCAGGCGGCGATGTTGCCGTTGGCCTGCAGCTGCAGCGACAGCTTGTCGGTCGTGGGCTTGGCCAGCGACACGGTCATGGCCGGTTTGGGCGCGGGCGCCGCCGCGTCGGCCGACGCGGGCGCAGCGGCAGCGGAGGCCGCACCGGCCTCACCCTCGGCGGGCTTGCTGCAGGCGGCCACGATCAGGGCGGCGGCGACGGCCACCCAGCTGAGCCGGTGCAGACCGGCGGACGAAGAAGTGGGCATGGCGTTCATGAGGGTTTCCGGACGGGTTCTGGGGTGACCTGGGGATCGAAGCCGCCGCCGAGGGCGACGTACAGACCGATCCAGGTGTTGAGCTGTTCCAGTTGCAGCGCGACGGCGCCGCTGTCGGCGTTGAGCTTGAGGCGGCGCGCTTCTTCCAGCTCGTTGAGGTTGGCCAGGCCCACTCGGTAGCGCGCCTGCGTGGCGTCGAACGACCGGGTGTAGCCGGCCACCGCGTCGCGGTTGGACGACTGCTGTTGCTGCAAGGCCGAGAGCGCCACCAGCGACCGCTCCACCTCGGCCACGGCCTGGCGCAGCGTGGCGGCGTAGGCGAGGCCCGCCGCTTCGTAGCGCGCCTGCGCCGCGTCGGCGGCGGCGTTCAGCCCACCGCGCCCGGTCAGGGGCAGGCTCAGGGTCAGCGGGCCGACCGACCAGGTGTTGAACGTGGTGTCGCCCGCGCTGGTGGAAAAGCGGTTGCGCAGCCAGCTGCCCGACAGGCTGAGGCTGGGCCACAGCGCGGCGCGGGCCACGCCCACCCCTTCAGCGGCCGCCGACAGCTCGCGCTGGGCGCGCGCCACGTCGGGCCGCTGGCGGATGACATCGGCCGGCACGGCGCCGACGCTCAGGCGCTCGGCCATGCGCTGCGGGTCCGGCAGCGCGCTGGTCGCGCCCAGGCGCTCGCGCAACGCGGGCTCGGCCTCGCCCGTGAGCGCCACCATCGCCTTGAGCTGCTGCTCGCACTGGCTGGTCTGCTGGGCCAGGCGGCCCTCGGCGTCGGCGTTGCTGGCACGGGCCAGGGCCGACACGGCCGGCGCGGTGAGGCCAGCGCGCTCGGACACGCCGGCGCTGTCGGCGGTGGCGCGGCGCGATTGTTGGTCGCCCCGCGTGATCTCGAGTTGCACGCGGCAGGCACGGTGCCCCTGGTACAGGCGCGCCGTTTCAGCCGCCACAAGCACACGTGCTTCGTGCCAGCCAGCGTTGGCGGCGCCTTGCTGCGCGCTGGCCTGCCGCACGGAAGCGGCGTTCTGGCCCCACACGTCGAGCGCCCACGACGCCTGAAGACCCGCACCCACCGCGTTGCCCAACGGAGCACCTTGCTCCTGCAGGCGGGAGGCGCTCGCCACGGCGGCGAGTTGCGGGCCCGCCGCGCTGTCGGCACCGGCCAGCGCGGCGCGGGCCGCCGCCACCTGGGCGCGGGCCGCGGCCACGCTGGCGCTGCGCGCTTGCGCCTGTGCGATCAGGTCGGCAAGCACGGGGTCACCCAGCTGCGCCCACCAGTCGGTGAGCGAAGCCGCTTGCCCCTGGTGCGGCAGCGGAGGGGCGTACCAGGCACCCGGCAGCGGTTCGGTCAGATCGGACGGCGGCGGCGTCACGGCGCAACCGCCCAGCAAGGCCGCGCCGACCACCACGGCAAACATTCGTTTCATAAACTCCAGATCCTTGGTCGGTGGGGATAAGGGAAAACACTCTAGTTGATTTCCCACGACGAACATGTCGGTTTGTTTCAGACAGGTTTCGAACCTCGTCCGGTGACTTTTTTGCCACTGTTTCGGCGCCATCTGCCTGCGGCATCCAGGCCGTACCGGTTTTTCACGGTGCCAGAGCGCCACGCCGACGCATGAAAAGGTGCAACCCAGCGGCACCGCCGGGCCGGCTTTGCCGGACGGCAAGTGCCGCCCCCCTCCCGCCGAAGGCGAGAGAGGGGGGTGACGCGGAGCGGCGCGGGGGGTGTTTCACTTCAGTCGTCGTCGGCCGGGTCCAGGCCGGGAAACAGCACGTCCGTGTAGCCAAAGCGGCTGAAATCACGCACCCGCATCGGGTAGAGCACGCCCAGCAGGTGGTCGCACTCGTGCTGCACCACACGGGCATGAAAGCCCTCGGCCTCCCTGTCCACCCGATTGCCGTCGGGGGCAAAGCCCTGATAGCGGATGCGCTTCCAGCGCGGCACCACGCCGCGCAGGCCGGGCACCGAGAGGCAGCCCTCCCAGCCCTCTTCCTCTTCGTCGCCCAGGGGCGTGATCACCGGATTGATCAGCACCGTGCGCGGCACGACCGGCGCCTCCGGGTAACGGGGATTGGGGGCATCGGTGCCGAAGATCACCAGCTGCAGGTCCACACCGATCTGCGGCGCAGCCAGCCCGGCGCCGTGGGCGGCCGCCATGGTCTCTGCCATGTCGGCGATCAGCCCGTGCAGCTCGGGGGTGTTGAAGGCCGTGACGGGCTGCGCCTGCCGCAGCAGCCTGGGGTCGCCCATCTTGAGGATCGCGTGGATGGCCATGGGTGAAGGTGGAGGTTGGGGTTTTGCCCGGGTGGCGCGCGATTGTGGCGCAGCTACAGTGGGGTTCAATACCCGCCACCGTAATTGCTGACACCCCGTTGTCAGGAGGACCCATGAAATCGACACTGATTGGCACCGCGCTGTACGCCCTTGTGTTCTCCGGAGCGGCCAGCGCCCAGGGCGCCGACATCTTCAAGGGCGCCGATCTGGCGCTGGGCGAAAAAATGATCGCCGAACACAAGTGCGTGGCCTGTCACGCGAGCAAGGTCGGTGGCGACGGCAGTGCCATGTACAAGCCGCTGGGCAAGATCAACAGCGCCGGTCTGCTGCGCGGCATGGTGGAGATGTGCAACACCACCATGAACCTGGGCATGTTCCCGGAAGAGGTCAACGCCGTGGCGGCGGTGTTGAACCGGGACCACTACAAGTTCAAGTGAAAGACATGGCCCCCACACTCCGCCGCTTTGCGGGTCGTTGCCCCCCAAGGGGGCTGATCCGGCTTGGGGCGGCCCGGCGCCGGATCGGGTCTCAAGCCTCCAGCAGCGCCAGCATGCCCGCTTCGTCCAGCACAGCCACGCCCAGCGCCTGGGCCTTCTCCAGCTTGCTGCCGGCCTCGGCACCGGCCACCACGTAGTCGGTCTTCTTGCTCACCGAGCCGGCCACCTTGGCGCCAGCGGCTTCAAGCAGGTCTTTGGCCTGATCGCGGCTGAGCGTGGGGAAGGTGCCGGTCAGCACAAAGGTCTTGCCCGCGAGAGGCAACACCGCACGCTCGGCGGGCGCGCCCTCTTCCCAGGTCAGGCCGCAGGCGCGAAGTTGCTCCACCACCTCGCGGTTGTGGGGCTGTTCGAAGAAAGTGCGGATGCTCTGCGCCACCACCGGGCCCACGTCGTTGACCTCCGAGAGCGCCTCCACACTCGCATCCATGATGGCGTCGAGCTGGCCGAAGTGGCGCGCCAGCTCCTTGGCCGTGGCCTCGCCCACGTGCCGGATGCCCAGGCCGAACAGGAAACGAGGCAAGGTGGTCTGCTTGGATTTCTCCAGCGCGGCCACGATGTTCTGTGCCGACTTGTCGGCCATGCGGTCCAGGCTGACCAGCGCGGTGAAGCCCAGGCGGTACAGGTCGGGCAGGGTCTTGACCACGCCCGCGTCCACCAGCTGTTCCACCAGCTTGTCGCCCAGGCCCTCGACCTCCACCGCGCGGCGGTGGGCGAAATGCAGGATGGCCTCCTTGCGCTGGGCGCCGCAGAACAGGCCGCCGGTGCAGCGGTAGTCCACTTCGCCCTCTTCACGCACGGCTTCACTGCCGCACACCGGGCACACGTGCGGCATGGTGAACACTTCGGCCCCCTCGGGCCGCTTCTCCGGCAGCACGGCCACCACCTCGGGAATCACGTCGCCCGCACGTCGCACGATCACCGTGTCGCCCACACGCACGTCCTTGCGGCGCGCTTCGTCTTCGTTATGCAGCGTGGCGTTGGTCACCGTGACGTTGCCCACGAACACCGGCGCGAGCTTGGCCACCGGCGTGAGCTTGCCGGTGCGCCCCACCTGCACGTCGATGGCGAGCACCGTGGTGAGCTGCTCCTGCGCCGGGTATTTGTGCGCCACGGCCCAGCGCGGCTCGCGGGTGACGAAACCGAGCTGGCGCTGCAGCGCAAGTGAGTTGACCTTGTAGACCACACCGTCGATGTCGTAGGGCAGCTGCTCGCGCGCCGCACCGATGCGCTGGTGGAAGGCGATCAGCTCGTCGGCGCCCACCGCCACCGTGGTCTGCCCGGCCACCGGGAAGCCCCAGGCCTTGAGCCGCATGAGCAGCTCGAAGTGGGTGTCGAACGCCGGGCCGCCCTGCTCCGGCGGCGTGATCTCGCCCAGGCCGTAGGCGAAGAAGCTCAGCGGGCGCTGGGCGGCAATGCCCGAGTCGAGCTGGCGCACGGCGCCGGCCGCCGCGTTGCGCGGGTTCACAAAGGTCTTTTCTCCTTTGGCTCCAGCGGCGATTTTTGCGCGCTGTTTTTCGTTCAGTGCATCGAAATCATCGCGCCGCATGTAGACCTCACCGCGCACCTCCAGCACGGCCGGCGCATCGGCGGGCAAGCGCAAGGGAATCTGGCCGATGGTGCGGATGTTGTTCGTCACGTCCTCGCCCACCTCGCCATCGCCACGCGTCGCGGCCTGCACCAGCAGGCCGTCTTCATAGCGCAGGCTCATCGCCAGACCGTCGAACTTGAGCTCGGCCACGTAGGCCACCGGCGGATCGGCCTCGGCCAGCCCCAATGCGCGGCGCACGCGGGTGTCGAAATTGCGCGCGCCGCTGGGCTCGGTGTCGGTCTCGGTGTTGATCGAGAGCATGGGCACAGCGTGCCGCACCGGCGTGAAACCCTCAAGCACGGTCCCGATGACCCGCTGCGTCGGCGAGTCGGGCGTGCGCAGTTCGGGGTGCGCCGCTTCCAGCGCCTGCAGCTCGCGAAACAGCCGGTCGTACTCCGCATCCGGAATCTCCGGGTCGTCCAGCGTGTAGTAGCGGTGGGCGTGGTGGTGCAGCACCGCGCGCAACTCGGCCGCGCGCTCGGCCGGCGATGGCTCAGACGAAAAAAGATCAGAAGTGCTCATGCAACGAGAGAGGTGATTTCAAGCGAGAACGCCGCGGAACCGGCTTCGCCGGGCCGCCAGCGTTGCCCCCTGGAAGGGGGTGACGCGCTGAAAGCGCGGCGCGGGGGTCAGCTAAATAATCTTCGCGCCTGCGGAGAACCCGCCGACAGATCGTGGCTGTCCAGCGCGTCGTACAGGCCTTCGAGGTCGGAGCCGATCGCGTCCATGGTGTCGGTCGAGAGCATCTGGCCGGCGTCGTCGGTGATGACACCGTCCATGGCCTCCGCCAGCGCGGTGGCGGCCTGGCGCATGCGCACAAAGGGCTGCTCGCTGCGCGGCACGTGGGTGACCTCCAGCGAGAGCGCCACTTCGCGCAGGGCGCTCTGCTCGGGGTCTTCGGCCATGGCCGCCTGGGGGTCGAAGGCCAGGCTCAGGATCGGTGCCTGACCGGCCAGACTGCCGGGCAGCACCATGCGGCCGGGCAGGACACCGGCCACAAAACCGAAACGGGCGGCGTTCTGCGACACATAGCCCGGGCTCCAGGCGGCGCGCCGCGCGCGCAGGGTGAAACCGAGCTGGGCGTCGTGGCCGCTGGCGAACGCGTCGAGCTCGCGGGCCCGGGCGACCTCGCCGCGCATGTCGGGGAAGTCGGGCATGGCGCCCACCGCGTCGGCAAAGGCCTGCGCCTTGACCACGAACTCGGAGAACTCGATGTCGTTGAGCGCGCCGGCGCGGTTGGCCAGCTGCACACCGACCTGCAAGGCCCGGTAGCGTTGCCCGGGGCGCGGACTCTCCCAGTCGCCGCCTTCGTCGATCGACGCTTCGACGGCAAAGGGCTTGCTGCCCACGCGGCGCGTGCCGGGCAAGGCTGCCAGCAGGGCCTCACCGGACACCTCACCTTCGAGCTGCAACGGCGCGATCACGTCGATCAGTGCATCCAGGCCGGGCTTCTTTTCCGGCGTGCTCACCACGTGGTTGAGTGTCACGGCCACGGCAGGAATGGCGCGAGCCTCTTCGCGCACCCGGACCGCAGACACCGGGGCGTCCTGGAACACCGGGTCGATGCGCTCGTCATCCCCGGGCTCCCCTGCCACCGGGTGATCGTTCAGGGGCGGATCGTCTTCGCGGTTGGTCACGGCTGCGGGCGCTTCCGGGCCCGGTTGCTCGCGTGCCGTGCGCGGCGCGTTGCGGCTGGTGACCCAGGCGTTGTAGGCGACCACGCCCGCGAGGACAAGACCTCCAACAATGGCCAAGCTGATCTGCAAGGTGCTCATGGGGTGGTGACTTGCGATGGGATGGGTCGTGGGATCAGGCGGATTCGAGCATGCCGGCGGCAGACTCCATGTCCACCGCGACGATACGCGAAACGCCCTGCTCCTGCATGGTCACGCCGATCAATTGTTCGGCCATTTCCATGGCGATCTTGTTGTGGCTAATGAAGAGGAACTGCGTGCCCTGCTTGCTCATGCTGGTCACCAGGCGCGCGTAGCGCTCGGTGTTGGCGTCGTCGAGCGGCGCGTCCACCTCGTCCAGCAGGCAGAAGGGTGCCGGGTTGAGCTGGAAGATGGCGAACACCAGCGCGATGGCGGTGAGCGCCTTTTCACCACCCGAAAGCAGGTGGATGGTCTGGTTCTTCTTGCCAGGCGGTTGCGCCAGCACCTGCACGCCGGCATCGAGGATTTCTTCGCCGGTCATCACGAGCCTCGCGTTGCCACCGCCGAACAGCTCGGGGAACATGCGGCCGAAGTGCTCGTTGACGGTGTTGAAGGTGCTGCCCAGCAGGTCGCGGGTTTCGGCGTCGATCTTCTTGATCGCGTCTTCGAGCGTGGTCATGGCTTCGACCAGGTCGGCCGTCTGCGCGTCGAGGAAGGTCTTGCGCTCGCGCGAGGCGGTGAGTTCGTCGAGTGCCGCGAGGTTGACGGCACCCAGCGACTGGATCTCGCGGTGGAAACGGTCGATCTCGCTCTGCAGACCCACCAGCCGCACATTGCCTTCGGTGATGCTCTGCGCCACCGCGGCCAGATCGGCCTGGGCCTCTTCGAGCTGCTGGCTGTACTGCTCCACGCCCAGGCGGGCGGCCTGTTCCTTGAGCTGGAAGTCGGTGATGCGCTGGCGCAGCGGGTCGAGCTCGCGCTCCAGCTTCAAGCGGTGTTCGTCGCTGGCGCGCAGCTGGGCGGTGAGGCCGTCGTATTCGCTGCGCAGGGCGCCCAGCGCCTGTTCGCGTTCGAGCTTGATCGCCAGCACGTTCTGCAGCCCGGCCTGGGCCGCCGCGTCGCTCAGACGGGTGAGTTCTTCGGCGGCGCGCCGTTCTTCATCGGCCAGCGCCTTTTCCTGTGAAGCCGCGGTTTCGAGCGAGCGCTGCAGTTCGCCCTGCCGCGCCTGCAGGCTGCGCAGGGTGAAGGTGGCTTCCTGCGCCTGGCGCTCCAGACCACGCTGCTGCTCGCGCGCGGCGTTCAGCGCGCGCTCGGCGGCGATCACCTTGTCGTCAAGCTGGGCGTGACGCTCCTGGCTGTCGGCGAGCTGCATGTCGAGCTCTTCGAAACGGGCCTCGGCGGTGACACGGCGTTCCTGCAGGTCGTCCAGCTGGGCGTCGACCTCCGCCAGGTCGGCGGCGATCTGTTCGCTGCGGGCGCGGGTCTGTTCGGCGAGTTGGGTCAGGCGCAGGGTTTCCACCTGCAGCTCGTGCGCGCGACCGCGCGTTTCGGCGCCCTCGCGGCGGGCACTCACGAGGCGCTGAGAGGCGTCGGTGTAGGCGGCTTCGGCCCGGATCAGGGCGGCCCTCGCCTGCTCGGCGATCAGGATCTGGGCCTTGGCGCTTTTGTCGAGGTTCTCGATCTCCTGCGCCCGGGCCAGCAGGCCGGCCTGCTCGCTGTCGGGCGCGTAGAAGCTGACGCTGTGCGCGGTGACCACGTGACCCGCAGGCACGTAGATGGCTTCGCCGGGTTGCAGCTGGGCACGCTGGGCCAGGGCTTCGTCGAGGTTGGCCGCGCTCCAGCAACCACTCAGCCAGTCGGTGAGCAGCGCCTTCTGGCCCGCGTCGTTCAGGCGCAGCCAGTCGGCCAGCGGCTTGAGGCCCTGGCGGGCGGGTTGCGGCGCGTCGGCGGCCGGCGGGCTGTAAAACGCCAGCTTGGCGGGCGGGGCGTCGTTGCCGAAAGCCCGCACCATGTCGAGACGGGACACTTCGAGCGCCCCCAGGCGCTCACGCAAGGCCGCTTCCAGCGCGTTTTCCCAGCCGCTTTCCACATGGATGCGGCTCCACAAACCCTGCAGGCCGTCCAGGCCGTGTTTGCTGAGCCAGGGTTTGAGCTTGCCGTCGGTCTTGACCTTTTCCTGCAGCGCCTTCAGCGCTTCCATGCGCGCCGACAGGTCGGCCTGTTTCGCCGACTCCTGGTTGACGGCGGTTTGCGCGGCACGGCGTTGTTCGTCCAGCTCGGGCACACTGTCCTGCAGCTCGTGCAGGATGGCATCGGCCATCTCGGCCGCCTGCAGCGCCTGCTGCAGGTTGCTCTGGGACTGCAGCAGGCTGGCTTCGTCGGGTGCGGCCAGGGCGTTCCGATCGGCCGCCAGGCGCTCCCGGCGCTGGGTCAGCTGCCGGCTCTGTTCTTCGATGTTGCGTTGTTCGGCCGCCAGCACCTGGATCTGCTGCTGTACCTGGGTCACGCTGCCGCGCTGCTCATTGGCCGCGTTCTGCGACTGGCGCAGGCTGTCTTCCAGCGTGGGCAAGGCCCCGGCCTGCTCTTCGCCTTGCGCTGCCAGCACGACCGATTTTTCTTCGGCGTCCACCATGGCTTCGGCCAGCTGCTCCAGCTCCACGCCGGCGTCTTCACTGCGGGTGGACCAGGAGGCCATCTGTTCCTTGAGCTGCAGCAGTCGCTGTTCGACGCGGGTGCGGCCTTCGATCACGAAGCGGATCTCGGCTTCGAGCTTGCCCACCTCGGCACTGGCTTCGTAGAGCTTGCCCTGCGCCTGGTTGACCTGATCGCCGGCGGCGTAGTGCGCCTGACGGATGGTTTCCAGCTCGGATTCGACGCGGCGCAGGTCGGCGGTGCGCGATTCGAGGTCGTTGATGGCTTGCGCGGCATCGGTCTTGACCTTGATCTGGTCGGCCTCGGCCTCGCTGCGTTTCAGGAACCAGAGCTGGTGCTGCTTGAGCGTGGCGCCGGCCTGCAGGGTGTTGTAGCGCGCGGCCACCTCGGCCTGCTTTTCCAGCTTGTCGAGGTTGGCGTTGAGCTCGCGCAAGATGTCTTCCACCCGCGTCAGGTTCTCGCGCGTGTCGGTCAGTCGGTGGGCCGTTTCGCGGCGGCGCTCCTTGTATTTGGAGACACCGGCCGCTTCTTCGAGGAACAGGCGCAGCTCTTCGGGCTTGCTTTCGATGATGCGGCTGATGGTGCCCTGGCCGATGATGGCGTAGGCGCGTGGGCCGAGGCCGGTGCCGAGGAACACGTCCTGCACGTCGCGGCGGCGCACCGGCTGGTTGTTGATGTAGTAGCTGCTGGTGCCGTCGCGCGTGAGCACGCGCTTGACCGCGATCTCCAGGAACTGGCCCCACTGGCCGCCAGCGCGATGGTCGGCGTTGTCGAACACCAGCTCCACGCTGGAGCGGCTGGCCGGCTTGCGGTTGTTGGTGCCGTTGAAGATCACGTCCTGCATGGACTCGCCACGCAGCTCGGACGCCTTGCTCTCGCCCAGCACCCAGCGCACCGCGTCCATGATGTTGGACTTGCCGCAGCCGTTGGGGCCCACCACGCCCACCAGCTGGCCCGGCAGCAGGAAGTTGGTCGGTTCGGCGAAGGACTTGAAGCCCGAGAGCTTGATCGAATTGAGACGCAAAAGGGGACCCTGACGAGTATCGGATGAAGGCCCGAAATGTTACTCCAGCCATCCTCCCACCCTTCGGGGGCGCCGCTCCCTCAGGCGCGCTTGGTGATTTCCACCACGCCGGCGTCGGCGTCGACCCGCACCCAGTCGCCTGTTTCGATGCAATCGAGTGGATCGCGGTCGAAATCCGTCATGGCCGGCGCATGGGTGACCACGGCGCCCAGCGCCATCTTGGTGGTCATTTCATTGAACAGGAATGCGGCCGGAGCGCTGTTGAGCAGACGGGTCATGTGAAACATGGCCGACCAGCCAGAAGACCCCTTGGCGCCGGGAAACACCAGCACCTTGCCCGCAAAACTCTGGCCCCTCAGCTCGTGGCGGGTCTCGATCACGCTACCGGTACGGGGGTCGATACCTCCCCAGCCCGAGATGCGGTCGTGGGTGACCAGCGCTTCACCTTCGCACACGCCGCCCACCACCTTTCGGCCACGGATGACGATCACGGGGGCTGGGGCCGCAGCAGAAGGAGACACCTTGGTCGCGCTCATGGGGCAACCCTCCTTGCTGGGCACTGCGGGATTGAGCGCCTTAGGAACGGCCGGGTGGCGCTCATTGCAGTCCCCCTGTCCAGCGGCCCGTGCAGGCCGCGTCGATGCATTCGCTGGTCGTGCCGAACCAGGCCTGTATACCGAGGATGGCCGGCAGGTAGTGCGCCTGCTTGGCAGAATCCAGCGCCACGGTTCGTGTGCCTTTGGGCACGGCACGGCTCATGGCCGAACAACTGTCTGACATGAGGATGCCGCCTGCCTCCTCGATGATGCGGGTGTAACCATTGCGGTCGGCCAGGGCCTTGATGGCGCGCGGCGTGAAGATCCAGAGTTCGCAGTCTGGGTGCACCTTGCGCCCTTCCAGCAATTGGGCGGCTTCCCAGATCTGTTCGATGGTGTAGTGCGGGCAGCCCAGCATCACGTATTGAATGTCGGCCGAGGTCGCGGTGGTGTTGAGCTTCTCGTAGGTCCGGCGGCGGTCCGCCTCGCCGTAGCGCAGCACTTCGCGCGGCGTCTGGCCGCCCAGCGCCTGCTGCAGTGTCAGCGCCTCGGGCGTGACGCCGACGATGTGGTACATCTCCACCCCGCCCGAGGTCGAGGCGGCCGCACCGAAGTGCTTGAGCCGGGGCAAATTGGGCACCCGGGCAATGCCACGGCGGCTGTGCACCACGGGCACCCGCTCCTGCACGTGCTCACCGATGAAATAGCCCAGCAGGCCCCAGTCCTGCACCGATTCGATCTCGACATCGAGCTCCACCACATGCGTGGCGAGGCGGTGGTCGGGCAAGTGGTAGCCCCAGTAAGGAATGCGCCCGGTCAGCATGGCCGCGCCGCAACTCTCACGCCCCTCGGTGTTGGTGCGCGCCCCCAGCACCGAATTGCAGTAGATCACCGCAGAGGACTCCATCCACGCGCAGTGCTCGCCCCGGGTCGGAATGTTGCCCAACTGGTACGGGGTGCAGGTGTTCATGATCTGGGCGCCCAGACCCGCGGCGTGGCGCTCGCTCTTCTCATAAAAACGCACGGTTTCCTCGCTCACCCCCATGCGCTCGGGCTGGCCCGGGTCGAAGCCGAGCTGCAGGTGGCTGGTGAACACCTTGAACTTCGGGATCTCAACCACCTCCTGGCTGTCCAGGCTGAACTCGGAGAACACCGCGTCCATGCCGCCCTTGGCTTGCGCGAAATCGCGCTGGAACGGCGTGGTTGAGGTGATGGTGGCGCAAACATTGTTCGTTTCGACCAAACGCTCGGCGTCCAGCGCTTCGCCGTAGCGAACCAGCAGGTCCATCGCCTTCTGCACGGCCGGGCCGTCGCGGCCGTCGTACATGGCTTTTTCTTCGTCGCTCAGGTGCATGGCAGGGTTTCGATGAAGTTCAGGGGGATGGGGCTATGGCAACGCGGGCAGGTGCCCACCGATGGCGTGTGCGATGGCCTGCGCGATGGTGCGCAGCCGTGGGGCGAGTTCCTCACGCAGCCGTTGTTCGGTGAACATGAAGGCCGCGCCGCCGCAATTCAGCGCCATGACCTCACCGCTCGGACCGATCAGGGCGACCGACACCGAGTTGATTTCGCGGTGGAACTCACCCAGCGAAAGGCAGTAACCCAGGTTGCGCGCCTCGTCGATGGCGCGATGCATCGCGGGCGCCACGCTGTCCCATTCAGGCCCGCGCTGCAGGCGCAGCGAGTCGATCAGTTGCTGGCGCTGAGGCTCATCCACCGCGGACAGGAAGGCTCGGCCCAGCGCAGACACCGGCAATGGTGCGCGCGAGCCGACGTCGAGCCGCGCCGCCAGCATGGACGTGCGCGGCCGGCAAGCCTCGATGATCACCATCTCCATGCCATCGCGCACCGCCAGGTAGGTGGAGACACCCACCTCTTCGGCCAGCGACTGCAGGTAGGGCCGCGCCACGCCGCGCACGTCCAGGCTCCCCAGGAACACGCGCGCCAGCGACACCACGCCAGGCCCGAGCATGAAGCGGTCGGCCACCGGCGCGGGCTTGAGCATGCCGGCGCCCACCAGCGTGGCCACCAGGCGGTTGACGGTCGGTCGCGGAATGCCGGTCAAGAGCACCAGTTCGGCATGGCCCAGCTGGGGGCGGTCTTCTGAGAAGCTGCGCAACACCGCCAGGCCGCGCTCGAGGGCGCTGACGGTGTCGGCGCTCTTGGCGCGTGGAGTGTGGGATGCGGTCATGGTCGGGCGATTGTGCAACGAGGCAGGGCGGCTGCGCGGCGACCGCATGGCCTTGAACGGCCCCTCCCCCGCTGCCATCGACGCACCCTCGCTCATGGTATTTCCTGCGCGGTTCACTCGAACTTGACGTTGTTCTCGCGCACCGTGGTCGTGAAGGCGTCCCACTGTTTGCGATGGAAGGCCGCGAATTGGGCCGACGTCATGCCGTAGCCCGAGAAGCCTTGCGCCACCAGTTGCTCGCGCACGTCGGGGCGACTCAGCACCTGGCGCAGCATCTGGCTCAGCCGCTCGGTGATCGCGGGCGGCATTTTCGCGGGACCGAAGAAGCCTGCCCAAGGCGCGATCGTGACCGCGCCCAGCCCCAGCTCTGCCGCCGTGGGCACCTCGGGCAGCAGGGGGCTGCGCTCGGGCAACAAGGTCAGCAACGGGCGGATTTTCTTGTCCTTGGCGAAGCCGGGAACCAGCGTGCCGGTGGAGAACATCATTTGGATCTGTCCTCCCACCAGGTCCGTCATGGCCTGGGCGTCGCCCTTGTAGCGCACGTTGACCACCTTGACGCCGCGGTTGGCCAGCAGTTGCAGCATCGCCAGTTCCGAAGCGCTGTTGCTGGAGCCAGAGTTGAACTTGTCGGGGTTCGCCGCCACGTGGTCGAGGAATTCCTTCAGGCTGCCCGAGGGCAGCGCGGGCGAGACGGCCAGGAACATGGAAAACTCACCGGCCGTGGTCAGCGGCGTGAAGGCCGTAAAGGGGTCGTAGGGCGGATTGGGGCGCAAGGCCGGCACGGCCACCATCGCCGTGTTGGAGCCCAACATGAAGGTGTAGCCGTCGGGCGCGGACCGCATCACCTCCTGTGCGGCGATGATGCCCTCGGCGCCGGGTTTGTTGTCCACCACCACCGGCTGCCCGGCCTGGGCCGCCAAGCCCTTGGCGATGACGCGCGCAATCGTGTCGGCGCCACCGCCCGCGGAGAAGGGCACGACCAGGCGGATGGTTTTGTCGGGATAGGTCTGCGCCGAGGCGGTCGTGGGCAGGACCAACGCAGCGGCTGCGCCGATCAGCGCCAGCAGGGCGCGACGGTGCATGACGGAAGTTGCTTTTTTCATGGTGTGTCTCCTCGGTTGAATCACGGTCACTCACTTGACCAGCACGGCCCCCCGGGCAGGCGTACTGACGTTGTTGCGGTAGATCTGCAGCCAGCCACGGTCGAACTGCGGTGGCGCGGGGGTCCAGGCGGCGCGGCGACGCTGCATCTCGGCGCTGTCCACCAGCAAGTCGCAGCACCGGGTATCCAGGTCAATGGCGATCGGGTCGTCATTGCGCACCAGCGCCAGCGGCCCGCCGAGCGCCGCCTCGGGCGCCACCTCGGCCACCACCAATCCCTTGCAGACCAGACCCGAAAGGTGGCCATCGGTCACCAGCGCCACCTGATCGCCCAGCCCTGCGCCGTCGATGGCGAAGACCACGCGCGAGGCACCGCCGCCCATGGCCGGACCGCCGCGCGTGCCGGCTCCGCGCATGACGACCACGTGGCCGGGCTGGATGCGGCCCTCGTTGAGGGCCGCGAGGGCCGCGTCGCTGGTGTCGAAGCAGATGGCCGGCCCCTCAAAACGACGCGTCTTGCGCTCCAGGATGCCTGTCTTGACGATGCCCGTGTCGGGGCACAGGGAACCGCGCAGCACCACGATGGCCGGGAGCGCGGCCACGGGGCGGTCCAGCGGGCGGATGATCTCCGGGTCGCGCACCGACACAGCGTCCAGATCGGCGGCCAAGGTGCGGCCCGTCACGGTGAGCACCCGCGTGTCCAGTTGCGGCACCAATTGCTTGAGCACGGCCTGGCAGCCGCCGGCTGCCTCGAACTGCTCGATGCTGTGCACCCCCACGGGACGCACGCCGGCCAGCACCGGCACCTCGGCACCCAGCTCCTCGAAGAGGCGGTACACATCCAAGTCCAGCCCCGCCTCGGTGGCCACCGCCTGCAGGTGCTTGACGCAGTTCACCGAGCCTCCCACGGCCAGCACGGCGCGCACGGCGTTGGCGAAGGCGCCCGGCGTCAGGATCGCGCGCGGCCGCAGGTCCTCCCAGACCATCTGCACGATGCGCGCGCCGGCACGCCGCACGTCGGCCATCATGCGCTCGCTCATCGCGGCCACCGGCGCGCTGCCCGGCAGCGCCATGCCCAGCGCCTCGCAGACGATGTGCATGGAGTTGGCCGTGCCCATGCCCGAGCACACGCCCGGCGAGCGGATGGCCTCGCGGCTCATGCCCACCAGCGTGTCGCGATCCAGCGCGCCGGACACCACGTGCATGGCGCCGATGAACACCTCCTCGATGTCGCAATGGTGCCCCTGGTAGTTGCCGCTGGCCTGGTACCCGCAGGGCACCAGCAGCGCTGGAATGTCCAGCCGGGCCGCGGCCATCAACTGGCCGGGCACGGTCTTGTCGCAGGAGGTCAGGCAGACCATGCCATCAAGCTGCGCGCCTTCCACCGCCACCTCGATGTCGTTGGTGATGAGGTCCCGCGCCGCCAGCATGTAGGCGCCACGCGCGCCGGCGCCGGTGATGAAGTCGCTGGGCGCGGCGGTGCGGATCTCGAAAGGCACGGCCCCGGCCGCGCGCAGGGCTTTCTTGAGCTCGGCCGCCACCTGATCGAGATGGCTGAAGCAACTGGCCAGCTCGCTGCTGGAGTTGACGATGGCAATCTTGGGCTTCTCGCAATCCTCCTCGGGAATGCCGAGTGCGCGCCACTGCGCATTGCGCACCGACCAGAGATAGGAGCCGCGGGGGAAATTGCTGCGCAGTGCGCGCGCGGGCGTTGGCCAGGTACTGGCAGGTGATGCAGGGGCGTCCATCAATGTCTCCTTGCTTGGCTTACGGGCGGGTACGGTGCAGCGGCGAACCGGGGGGCGATTCAGGCAGCGAGCGCGGACGGCGTGAGCGTGACAGTCGCGCCCGGTCGCAGGTACACACCCTGCGCCAGCAAGCCCTGTTGCAACCGCGCGATGTCCACCGCGCGCGGCTGCAGGCCCCCCGCCACGGCCAGCGCAGCCGCCACGCCCGCGGCCTGGCCGGTCAGCCAGCACTGCGGAATTTCGCGCATGAAGCCATGCGAGTTGCGGTCGCAGGAGATGTGACGACCGCAGGCCAGCAGACCGTCGAGCGCCTGGGGCACCAGCGCGCCGTACGGAATGGAGATGTTGGGAAATTTGGGCGACACCGCTGGCGACACAGCCACCTCGTCCGGCAGGGCCCGGCCATCGGGCCAGCGGTGGCGCCAGACACCGTCCGTGCCCACCAACCGACGGGCGTGGCGCACGCCGATTTGTGGCGCACTCTGTAGCAGATAGGCGTCTTCAAAGCCGGGGGCATGGGCCTTGAAATAGTCCAGGTGGGCGGCCATTGCCCGGTGCGAGCGCACCTCCACCGCCGTCAGGTCGTCCACGTCCAGCGCCGAATAGCCGGACTGACGCGGCCCCATGAAGAGCGCAATGTCGTTTCGCCAGGACACGAAGGGCCGCTCAAACAGTTTGAGCGCCTCGCGGCCACGGGCCATGAAGGCGGCATGCTCGTCGGGTCGCTGGGTTTTGAAGTCGATCCAACGGTTCATGTTGACGCCGCCGAACAACCAAGAGGTGTTCATGCAGTGGTGCACGTCGGCCTGCTCAATGTCGTTGACAAAGGCGGCCCCGGCGCGCGCGAACAGGTCGCCGTCGCCGGTGGCGTCCACCACCACGTCGGCCATGATCGCCATGCGGCCTTCCTTGCTTTCGAACACCACGCCCTTGACCGTCCCGCCCTCAACGATGGGGGTGGCCGCCCAGGAGTGGTAGATGAGCTTGACGCCGCGCTCGATCACGATTTCCTGCGAAAGCAGCTTCAGGCGTTCCGGATCGATGGTGGGCGACCAGGTCACGACGCCGTGAAAACCGGCGGTGCGGTGCGACCAATACCCGGCTTTGTCCGTGTTCTGTGAACCCCAGTCCTCGCGGGCCGGGCCGGCAACCGCCTCGGCCGGCAGGCGTTCAAACAGCTCCTGGGCGAAACCTCGCACCACCAGATGCCCTTCCCAGTCGGTCATGCGATCAATCCAGATCACCAGTCCACCGGTGGACAGACCGCCCAGGTGGTTGTAGCGCTCCAGCAGCGCCACGTCCGCACCGGCGGCCGCAGCCGCCGCTGCAGCCGCCGTGCCAGAAGGCCCACCACCGACCACGAGCACGCCACAGCGGTGGTAGATCGGTATGCGTTTGCCCGGCTCGTCCCAGTCACCGTGGACGGGGCGCGGCACGCGCTGGTCGCGGTCAAACACGTCGGACGTCAGAAAGCGCTCATCGGTGCGTGTCAAGGTCTGTGTTGCCACTTGGCTCTCCTGTGAATTTCGTTGAATTATGGACTTGCTTTCCATTTTTATTCTGTTTTTTTAGAGTTATTGGGGTAAGTACCGATAAAAATCGGTTGATTACATTCTTTATGGACATACAGTTCAATATACAAACAACCCGACCAGGAGACTCCATGTCCAAACCCACGCGCCCCTCTGCAACCATTGCCCCAACCCGCACGGGTTCGCGCACCCGCCGTCAAGCCCTGGCCCTGCTGGGCGCGACCGCCCTTCTGGGCACCTCTCTGCCGACCTGGGCACAGGACTTCCCGCAAAAGGGCCGTTCGATCCGCATCGTGGTCGGTTTCACCGCCGGTGGGGGCACCGATGCCCAGGCACGTGCCGTGGCCCAGAAACTGGGCGAGGTGCTGGATGCGAATGTGATCGTGGACAACCGCCCGGGCGCCAGCACCATGCTGTCGGCCAGCGAGGTGGCGCGCGCCGCGCCTGACGGCTACACGCTGATGTACGCCCCCTCTTCGACCCTGACTCAGAATCCCCACACCTTCGCCAAAGTGCCCTACGACCCGTTCAAGGACTTCACCCCCATCACCGTGGGTGGACGGGGACCGCTGGTGCTGTCCATGAGCACCACCGTGCCCGCCAACAATGTGCGCGAACTGGTCGCACACATCAAAACCCTTCCAGGCCAGACCAGCTATGCCTCGTTTGGGCTGGGCACGTCATCCCATATTTATGGAGAGGCCTTCACCCGGCAGACGCAGATCGACTCTGTGCACGTTCCCTACAAGGGCGGTTCTGACGCGGCGAAAGACTTGATTGGTGGGCGAATCCAGTACATGTTCGACTCGGCACCCTCAGCCATCATCGCGTCGCAAACCGGCAAGGTGAAGATACTGGCCATCGCTGCGCCGCAGCGCATCAGCGCCCTGCCCGACGTACCGACCTTCGCCGAACAGGGATACAGCGGTCTCGACCTGCCCAGCTGGCTTGGCTTTTATGGTCCGGCCAACATGCCGCCAGCCGTGTTGAAGAGGCTGAACGATGCGCTCGTCAAGGTGTTGGCCATGCCCGAAATCGTCAAGTTTTACCGGGATGGCGGCTATGAGGCGGGCGGCAACTCTCCCCAGGCGTTCGCGACCCTGACCCAAGTCACCTATGACCAGTGGGGCGGGATGATCCGCAATCTGGGCCTGCCAAAACAGTGACGCGGGTGGAAGCGGCCCGAGAGGGGCATGGCCGATAATCTCGGCCCATGAATCCCCTGCTTTCCCGCCTCCAGCCCTACCCCTTCGAGCGGCTGCGCCAGCTGTTCGCGGGTGTCACGCCCTCCCCAGCCCACCGCCCGATCAGCCTGGGCATCGGCGAACCCAAACACGCCACGCCCCAGATGCTGAAAGACGCGCTGGCCGACGCGCTCGACACCGGCCTGACCGGTTACCCGGCCACCGCCGGCGAGCCGTCGTTGCGCCAGGCCTGCGCTGACTGGATGCAGCGGCGCTACAGCGTCACGGTGAACCCGGCCGCCCAGGTGCTGCCGGTGAACGGCTCGCGCGAGGCGCTGTTTGCCTTTGCGCAGACGGTGCTGGACCCGACCCAACCCGGCGCCACGCTGGCCTTTCCCAATCCGTTCTATCAAATCTACGAAGGCGCGGCGCTGCTGGGCGGCGCCCAGCCGTACTACGTGCCGAGCGTGCCCTCGCGCAACTTTGCGGTGGACTGGGACAGCGTGCCCGACGACGTCTGGTCGCGCACGCAACTCATCTTTGTCTGCTCACCCGGCAACCCCACCGGCGCGGTGATGCCGCTGGACGAGTGGCAGAAGCTGTTCGAGTTGAGCGACCGCTTCGGCTTCGTGATCGCGTCCGACGAGTGCTACAGCGAGATCTATTTCCGCGACGAGCCACCCTTGGGTGGACTGGAAGCGGCCGTGAAGCTGGGTCGCCCTGACTTCAAGAACCTGATGATGTTCACCAGCCTGTCCAAGCGCAGCAATGTGCCCGGGCTGCGCAGTGGCTTCGTGGCCGGCGATGCCGCGCTGATCAAGGCCTTCCTGCTCTACCGCACCTACCACGGCGGCGCCATGAGCCCGGCGGTGCAGGCCGCGAGCGTGGCCGCCTGGAACGACGAAGACCACGTGATCGACAACCGCCGCCAATACCGCGAAAAGTTCGCGGCCGTCACGCCCCGGCTCGCCGCGGTGCTGGACGTGGCCTTGCCCGACGCAGCGTTCTATCTGTGGGCGGGTGTCCCGGCCTCCTTTGAAAGCCGCGTGCCCGGCCTGAGCGCCGACGAGGCCTTCGCTCGCGAGCTGCTGGCTCAATACAATGTCACGGTTCTGCCCGGCAGCTACCTCGCCCGCGAGGCCCAGGGCCTGAACCCCGGTCGGGGTCGGGTTCGCATGGCGCTGGTGGCCGAGCCCGTCGAATGCCTGGAGGCTGCGGACCGCATCGTCCGGTTCTGTCAGACACACCGCTGAGTGACCGCCTGGTCGCTCTCTGCTCAACGCACACCCTGCAACTTCACTTCGCAACATGACCCAACAACTGCAAGCCCTGATCGAAACCGCCTGGGACAACCGCGCCGAACTGTCTCCCGCCTCCGCGCCCAAAGAGGTGCTGGACGCCGTTGAGCACGTCATCAGCCAGCTCAATGGTGGCCAACTGCGCGTGGCCACGCGCGAGGCCGTGGGCCAGTGGACGGTGCACCAGTGGATCAAGAAGGCGGTGCTGCTGTCCTTCCGCCTGAAGGACAACGTGGTCATGAAGGCCGGCGACCTGGCTTTCTTCGACAAGGTGCAGACCAAGTTTGCCCACCTGAGCGAAGCCGAGATGAAGGCCACCGGCGTGCGCGTGGTGCCCCCCGCCGTGGCGCGCCGGGGCAGCTACATCGCCAAGGGCGCGATCCTGATGCCCAGCTACGTGAACATCGGCGCCTATGTGGACGAAGGCACGATGGTGGACACGTGGGCCACCGTGGGCTCCTGCGCCCAGATCGGCAAGAACGTGCACCTCTCCGGTGGCGTGGGCATTGGCGGCGTGCTGGAGCCGCTGCAGGCCGGCCCCACCATCATCGAAGACAACTGCTTCATCGGCGCGCGCTCCGAGGTGGTCGAGGGCGTGGTGGTCGAGGAAAACTCGGTGATCTCCATGGGCGTCTACATCGGCCAGAGCACCCCCATCTACGACCGCGCGACCGATACCGTGACCTACGGCCGCATCCCGTCTGGCTCGGTGGTGATCAGCGGCAGCCTGCCCAAGGACGGCGGCAAGTACAGCCTGTACGCCGCGATCATCGTCAAACGCGTGGACGCGCAGACGCGTTCGAAGACCAGCTTGAACGACTTGCTGAGGGACTGACCCCCCGGGCTTGTGGATCACCCCCGTCGCTGCGCTCCGCCCCTCAAGGGGCAACACCTGCGGCCTGGCAAAGCCAGTTCCGCGGTGTTCTGGGTTCAGGCGCGGTCGTCGACGAGATTTTCTGTTTCTGAAATCCTTTAAGGACATGGCATGAGCAGCGGAACGATGGAGCGCATCCTGCGTCTGATGGCCGAGAAGAAGGCATCGGACGTGTACCTGACGGCGCATGCGCCGGCGATGATCAAGATCAACGGTCAGACCATCCCGATCAACAGCCAGGTGCTGCCGCCGGATGCGCCGCGCAACCTCCTGTCCGAGATCGTGCCGCCGGCCCGCATCGAAGAGCTGGTGGACACGGGCGAGCTCAATATGGCCGTGCCGCTGGAGGGCATCGGCAACTTCCGTGTCAGTGCCATGCGCCAGCGTGGCAACTACGCTCTGGTGGTGCGCTACATCCCCGCCGACGTGCCGACGCTGGACTCGCTCAACGTGCCACCGATCCTGAACGACATCGTGATGGAGAAACGTGGTCTGGTGCTGATGGTGGGGGCCACGGGAGCCGGCAAATCGACCACGATGGCGGCCATGATCGACCACCGCAACGAGAACGCCACGGGCCACATCCTCACGATCGAAGACCCCATCGAGTTCGTCTACCGCAACAAGCGCTCGGTGGTGAACCAGCGCGAGATCGGCAACGACACGGCCTCGCTGCAGATCGGCTTGAAAAATGCGCTGCGCCAGGCACCGGACGTGATCCTGATCGGCGAAATCCGCGACCGCGAAACCATGTCGGCGGCCATCGCCTACGCGCAGTCGGGCCACCTGTGCATGGCCACACTGCACGCCAGCAACAGCTACCAGGCGCTCAACCGGATCCTCAACTTCTACCCGGTGGAAGTGCGCTCGACCATGCTGGGCGACCTGGCCGCCGCGCTGCGCGCCATCGTGTCGCAACGGCTGCTGCGCACCCACACCGGTGGCCGCGTGCCCGCCATGGAGGTGCTGCTCAACACCGCCCTGATCGCCGACCTGATCCAGAAAGCCGACTTCTCTGCGGTGCGCGAAGCCATGGAGAAGTCGCTCGCGGTGGGCTCGCAGAGCTTCGAACAAGACCTGGCCCGGCTGGTGAGCGATGGCCTGGTGTCTCGCAACGAAGGCCTGGCGCATTCCGACTCGCCCAACAACCTGCTCTGGCGTTTGCAAAACGACTTCAACGCGTCCAAGTCGAACCAGAACGCCACGCCGAGCGAAGACGACCAGAGCGACGCCGCCACCTTCACCGAGTTCACGCTCGACGTCAAATTCTGATGACCGCCACGTTGCGCCTGACCGAAGAACTGATCGCCCGCCCCTCGGTCACGCCCGCCGACGAGGGCTGCCTGGACGTGATCGCCGGTCGGCTCGCGGCCATCGGGTTTCACTGTGAACGCGTCGACAGCGGCCCCGCCGACTTCCGGGTCAGCAACCTCTGGGCGCGTCGCGGCACCGGTCAGCAGCCCACGCTGGTGTGGGCGGGTCACACCGATGTGGTGCCCACCGGCCCGCTGGACGCCTGGGCAAGCGACCCGTTCGTGCCCTCGCACCGCAACGGCAAGCTGTTCGGACGGGGCGCGAGCGACATGAAAGCCTCGCTGGCGGCCATGGTGGTGGCCTGCGAAGAATTCATCGCGTCGAACCCGAACCCCGCCATCGACATCGCCTTCCTGCTCACCAGCGACGAAGAAGGCCCCGCCAACGACGGCACGGTGATCGTCTGTCAGGAGCTTCAGCGACGCGGCGAGCGGCTGGACTGGTGCATCGTTGGTGAACCCACATCGGTCGAGCGCACCGGCGACATGATCAAGAACGGCCGCCGCGGCACCATGAGCGGCAAGCTGACGGTCAAGGGCATCCAGGGCCACATCGCCTACCCGCACCTGGCCAAGAACCCGATCCACCTGGCCGCGCCCGCGCTGGCCGAACTGGCCACCACCGTCTGGGACCAGGGCAACGCCTACTTCCCCCCCACCAGCTGGCAGGTGAGCAACATCCACGGCGGCACGGGCGCGAGCAACGTGATCCCCGGCAGCGTGGTGATCGACTTCAATTTCCGTTTCAGCACCGAGTCCACGCCCGAGGGCCTGCAGCAACGCGTGGTGGACATCCTGCAACGCCACGGCCTGCAGGCGGGCGCCGACCACGAGCTGCTCTGGACCATTGGCGGGCGACCTTTCCTCACCGCGCCCGGCACGCTGGTGGACGCGGTGCAAGCCGCCATCCACACCGAGACCGGCATCAAAACCCAGCTCTCCACCACCGGCGGCACCAGCGACGGGCGTTTCATTGCCCAGGTCTGCCCGCAGGTGATCGAGCTCGGTCCGCCCAACGCCACCATCCACAAAATCGACGAACACGTGGCCGTGGCCGACATCGAGCCACTGAAGAACATCTACCGCCGCGTGCTGGACAACCTGTCGCAACAGGTCGCCAGCCGCTGAACCCCATGACCCTGCAAGACCTTCTGGCCGGGGCCACGGCGCGTCTCGAAGCCGCTCAACTCGCCTATGGCCACGGCACCCACAACGCCCGCGACGAAGCGGCCTGGCTCGTGCTCTGGCAACTTCACCTGCCGCTGGACAGTGACCTGGACGAGATGGCCGAGACCCCGGTCAGCGACGAAGAGGCGCTGGCCGTGGCCGACCTGATCACGCGCCGCATTCAAACCCGACGACCCGCTGCCTACCTCACGCAAGAAGCCTGGTTGCAGGGTGTGTCGTTCTACGTCGACGAGCGCGCCATCGTGCCGCGCAGCTTCATCGCGGAGCTGATCGTCGACGGGGGCTTTGACGCCTGGTTGTCCGATGACACACGCAACGTGCTCGACCTGTGCACCGGCAACGGCAGCCTGGCCGTGCTCGCGGCCATGGCGTACCCCGATGTGCAGGTCACCGGCGCCGACATTTCCGCCGACGCCCTGGCCGTGGCCCGCATCAACGTGGACCGGCACGGCCTGCAGGACCGCATCACCCTCATCGAGTCCGACGGGCTCAGGGACTGCCCCGGCCCCTACGACCTGGTGCTGTGCAACCCGCCCTATGTCAACGCGCAGAGCATGAGCGCCCTGCCCGCCGAGTACCTCGCCGAGCCCGAACTCGCGCTGGCCGGCGGAGCCGATGGCATGGACTTTGTCCGCCATCTGCTGCGCGATCTCCCCTCCCGCCTGGGCCCGAAGGGCGTGCTGGTGCTTGAAATCGGCAACGAACGCGAACACTTCGAAGCTGCGTTTCCGCAACTCGATGCCGTGTGGCTGTCCACCAGCGCCGGCGACGACCAGGTTCTTCTTCTCACCTCCGATTCCCTTTCGGCACTGGCTTCCCAGCCAACGCCCCTCCCATGATCACATTGAAAAACCTGGTCCTTCGTCGCGGCACGAAGGTCCTGCTCGATGGCGCTTCCGCCACCATCAACCCCGGTGAAAAAGTCGGCCTGGTCGGGCGCAACGGCGCCGGCAAGTCCAGCCTGTTCGGTCTGCTCAACAAGACACTGCACGAAGACAAGGGCGACTTCTATGTGCCCGCCCAGTGGCGCATGGCGCAGGTGGCACAGGACATGCCCGAGACCGACATGCCCGCCACGCAGTTCGTGATCGAAGGCGACGTGACACTGCTTGCCGCGCAGCAGGAAGTGACCGCATCGGAAGACAGCAACGATGGCGAGCGCATGGCCCACGCCTACATGGCGCTGCATGACGCCGGCGCGCACGACGCCCCGGCCCGTGCGCAAGCCCTGATCCTCGGTCTGGGGTTCCGCATGGACGAACTGGACCGCCCGGTCAACAGCTTTTCGGGCGGCTGGCGCATGCGCCTGCAGCTCGCCCGCGCGCTGATGTGTCCCAGCGACCTGCTGCTGCTCGACGAACCCACCAACCACCTGGACCTGGACGCCCTGGTCTGGCTGGAGGCCTGGCTGCAACGCTACAGCGGCACCATGCTGGTGATCAGCCACGACCGCGAGTTTCTGGACGCTGTGACCAATGTCACCGTCCACATCGAACGCGCCCAACTCACGCGCTACGGTGGCAACTACAGCAAGTTCGAAGACATGCGCGCCGAACAGATGGCGCTGCAGGCCACGGCGTACTCCAAGCAGCAGGAAAAGGTCGCGCACCTGCAGAAATTCATCGACCGCTTCAAGGCCAAGGCCAGCAAGGCCAAGCAGGCTCAGAGCCGGGTCAAGGCGCTGGAGCGCATGGAGAAAATCGGCCCGGTGCTGGCCGACGCCGACTTCACTTTCGAGTTCAGCGAGCCGCAGAACCTGCCCAACCCGATGCTGGCCATGCAGGACGTCAGCTTTGGCTACCCAGCGCCGGAAGACGGCGGTGAACCCACCGTGATCGTGCGCAACGTCAGTCGCTCGGTGCTGGCCGGGCAGCGCATCGGCATCCTGGGTGCCAACGGCCAGGGCAAATCCACCGTGGTGAAGACCATCGCGCGCGACCTGAAGGCCATCAGCGGCGAGATCATCGAGGGCAAGGGACTGAACATCGGCTACTTCGCCCAGCAGGAACTCGATGTGCTGCGCCCCGCCGACACCCCGCTGGAACACATGATCCGCCTGGTGCGAGAGTGCACGGCGCAGAGCCGCCTGAGTGGTCAGGCCACGCGCGAGCAGGACCTGCGCAGCTTCCTAGGCAGCTTCAACTTCACCGGCGACCAGGTGAAGCAGGCGGTGGGCAGCATGAGCGGCGGGGAAAAGGCCCGCCTGGTGCTGTGCATGATCGTCTGGCAGCGCCCCAACCTGCTGTTGCTCGATGAGCCCACCAACCACTTGGATCTCGCGACGCGTGAGGCCTTGTCGATGGCGCTCAACGAATTCGAAGGCACTGTCATGCTGGTCAGCCACGACCGCGCGTTGCTGCGTGCCGTCTGCGACGAGTTCTGGCTGGTCTCGCGCGGCGGCATCGGCCCGTTCGATGGCGACCTGGACGACTACCAGCGCTACCTGCTGGACGTGGCCAAACAGGCCCGAGAAGCCCAGCGACAGGAACAGAAGGACCAGCGCAACGCGCCAGCGGCTGCACCCGTTGTCGCCGTGGCAGCGCCTGCACCTGCTCCGGCCGCCAATCGCAGCCCGGAACAACGCAAGCAGGATGCCCAACGCCGGCAGCAACTGACCGAACAGTTGCGCCCTTTGAAGAAGGAGTTGGAACAAAACGAAAAACGCATGGCGGCACTCTCCCAAGAAAAATCAGGTTTGGAAGCCGTACTGAGCCAGCAGACCACTCCGTCAGCCATGGCCGATGCCGGGCGCAAGCTCAAAGCCATCAACGACGACATCGAGGCACTGGAAGCGCGCTGGCTGGAACTGACCGATGCCATCGAATCGGCCAGCAGCGTTGCATGAACCTTGAGCGACGGCGAAGGCGCCTTCAACATCGCGCTACAGTCCAGAGGCATTTTTCAACCGCCCATTTTGAAAGGTAGACCCCACATGATGTCCATTCTTGGAACTCTGTTCATTGGCCTGATCGCGGGCTTTGTCGCCCGTGCCATCAAACCCGGCGACGACGGCATGGGCTGGATCATGACCGCGGTGCTGGGTGTGGCGGGTTCGTTTCTCGCCAGCTACGGCGGTGCTGCGCTGGGTCTGTATGCCCCAGGCCAGATCGCTGGTTTTGTCGCGTCTGTTGTCGGCGCCGTGATCCTGCTGGTGATCTACGGTTTTGTGAAGAAAAAGTAGACCTTGAATCGGCTCACTGAGGTTGGCGTTCCAAGGACCTCACCGAAACACAAAGAACCATGAAAAAAGCCCCGATCGAAAGATCGGGGCTTTTTATTTGGTGGGACGTGCGGGGGTCGAACCCACGACAAACGGATTAAAAGTCCGCTGCTCTACCAACTGAGCTAACGTCCCATCAACTGGGCACTCCAGCAGACTCACATCTACCGGAACAGATTCACACTTGCGAGACCCGAACCATGAATTTCATGGTGGGGCGTGAGTGACTCGAACACTCGACCTACGGATTAAGAGTCCGCTGCTCTACCAACTGAGCTAACGCCCCTTTTGGTCCCGCAGTGTCAGACTTGCATCCTGCGAAGCCTCAAATTATAGCGTCCTTTTTGTGTGATTTGAGGTGGAAGCAAAAGCTTTTCCAGAATTTGCCAGAGCGTTCATCACCCACCCTGCGGCACACAGTCCAAAGGTGGCCGTGACACTCACGACGGAGCCGTATCCATGGCAATTCAGTGATCCGTCACCCGATTCAATTTCACAGGATTCATCCGGTGGTGCCACCGCTTCGCGGCTGAACACGCATGCTGTGTCCATCCGCCCGCTTCTGGAGGCGCCATGCTCTTTGCGCAAACGGTAGCGAAGCTGGGCCAGCAAAGGGTCGTGGGTGACATCGGACAGATCCTCCACCTGCACGGCCTGCGCGAAACGTTTGCCACCCGCCGCACCGACCGTGACAAACGGCACCTGCTGGCGCTGTGCCCAAGCGGCCAGTGAGGTCTTTGCGCGCACCTGGTCGCAAGCGTCGATCAATGCGGAGGGCATGCCTTCGCTGGCCGGCAGCAGCGCCGGCCAGTTGTCTGCGGTGACAAAATCGTCGATCACACTCACCTGGCAATCCGGGTGAAACAGCGCGATGCGCTCGCGCATGGCCTCGGCCTTGGACTGACCCAGCGTGGGCTCCAGCGCGTGTATCTGGCGGTTGATGTTGGATTCGGACACATGGTCCATGTCGATCAGCGTGAGGCGTCGCACGCCACTGCGCGCCAGCGCTTCAACCGCCCAGGAACCGACGCCACCGATACCGACGACGACCACATGAGCATCAAAGATGGCCTGTGCGCCGGACACACCGTAGAGGCGCCGCAACCCACCAAAGCGGCGCTCGAATTCAACACTCATTCGCGCTCCAACAGCCAGATCTGGAAACGGAATCCCAGCCATGCGCCAGCCATGATGCCCACCACGGCGATCGCACTGGTGAGACTGAGCGTTGACAGACCCGACAAACCTTGTCCGATCGTGCAACCGAGGGCCGTGACACCGCCCACGCCCATGCACGTCGCGCCAACGAGGTGCAGCGCTGTGTCCTGCGTGTTGCGAAAGCCTTCCCATCGAAAACTGCGGGACATCAGGGCTTCGATGAAGGCGCCCACCACCACACCGGCCACCGACACAACGCCCAGCGTGAGCACCTTGGAGGTGTCGCTGAAATGGATGAGCCAGTCGAGTGTGTAGGCCATGGGCGCTGTGAACGTCAGCGATTCCATGCGCCCGCTGTTGGTGGCTAGGTACACCGCGTCGAGTGTCTCGGGGTGCTCGGCCACGAAACCCAGGTGACCGCTGATCCACCACATCAACGCAATCACCGACCCAAGGCCCAAACCACCCAACAGGCTGTTGGCGCTCCTGAAATCGGCGCTGGCCAGCGCCCACACCACCAACGCCCCGCCGATCAACAGCGCTGCCAACAGCCCTGTTGTGGTCGGTGCCATACCCGTGAACTGTGTGAGCCACATGGGAAGTGTCCCACCCGAAGCGATGTCGAAGGCCACCAGGTCGACGGTATTGACCCGCAGCACAGCGAGAACACCGCGCAACGTGGCAAAGGCCGCGAACCCCATGACGAAAAACACGACCAGTGATTTCAGGCTGCCCGTGCCGATGCGCACCAGTGTCTTGCTGCCACACCCGGAGGCCAGCACCATGCCGAATCCAAACAGCAATCCACCCAAGATGGCCGAGAGCCAGACGATACGGCCAGAGGCGTAAATGGTCTTCCCGGTGTCGATCCACCCGAGCCAGCCCATTCCGTAGAACCCGATCGACGCCACGCCGACCGCCATCCCCCACATGCGCATGCGGGTCCACGAGCCCATGTTGACGATGTCGCTGACCGCGCCCATCGTGCAGAACTGCGTGCGTTGTGCAATGAATCCAAAAAGCAGTGAGGCCGCGAAAGCGGCCCACAACACAAGCGTTTGCAGTTGTTGAAAGTCAGCGATGTCCATGCCGCCATTGTAGAAGCTGGCCCCACTATCTACCGGGCAGGCGAGTGGGAGCGAGCCTCAGTGCGCACTCAACGCAAACGCGCGAGCCGCTCGCGTCCTGCTGCCGCAGCCTCGGACTGCGGGTAGCTTTTCACCAACGTTTCCAGTGTGCGCTGAGCGGCTTTGCCATCCTTCAACTCCACCTGGCTGTTGGCCATGGCGAGCATGGCCTCGGGGGTGCGCAAATGCGTAGGAAACTGGGCCACCAGGCGCCGGTGGCTGTCGATCGACTCTTTGTAGGCGCGGTTGGCGTACTGTGCATTGCCCAACCAGTACAGAGCAGAAGCCGTGTAGCCGCTGCTGGGGTACCTGCGCAGCAAACCACCGTATGCCGCCGAAGCCGCGCCAAACTCGGATTTGCGCAGCAGTTCCATTGCTGCATCGAAATCGCGCTTCTCTTCGGGCGTGGCCACAAACTCTGCACCGTCGAGCGATACCCGCACGGGCTCAACCTGCTTCAGCCGCGCATCCACGCCAGCCTGCACGTCTTTCTGCAGGCGCTGCAACTCAGACACATCGCGGGCCAGCTGCTCGTTCTGACCACGCAGCCGGGCGATCTCAGCGCGCAACTGCTCGTTCTGGTTGGACAGTTCCAGCAGGCTGCGCTGGCTCGTGGCGCTGTTTTCACGCAACTCGTTGATGAGGCGACCCAGGGCGGCATCGTTCGATTGCTTGTAAGCATCGAACTTCTGGCGCACGTCCAGAATGGCCTTGCGCGCCTCATCGTCGTCAAACAGGGCATGGGCCTGCAGGGGCCACAAACAGGCGCCCACCAGTGCCAGGGCGCCCCACAACGAGTTCAAGGATGCAGGTGAGCGCAAGGTCATGTCAGCGGTAGGTGACTTCAACGCGTCGGTTCTTGCCGTAGGAGGTTTCGTCCATGCCCATGGCGGCCGGCCGCTCCTCGCCAAAGCTCACCGGCTCCATCTGCGATTCGGACACGCCCAGCAAAGCCAGAGCGCGACGCACCGCCTCGGCGCGTTTCTGTCCCAGCGCGATGTTGTACTCGCGGCTACCGCGCTCGTCGGTGTGACCCTCAAGCCCCACCCTGCGGTTCGGATTGGCCTTGAGGAAGCGGGCATTGGCTTCCAGCACAGCCGTGGAATCCGCGCGAACAGCAAAGCTGTCGTAGTCGAAATACACCACACGCGACAACGCGGCCGGCTGCGGAACGTCAATGCCGGGAACCTGGACTTCGGCCACATTGCGCGGATCAACACCTGTCGTGCCGTCGCCCGACTGTCCGGTGCTGGTGTTCCGGTCTTCCACGGGTGCGTCTTCGAGCTTCACGCTGGAGCCGCAGGCAGCGAGTGCGGACACAAGCATCAGGCTCGCGAGACGGGTTGCCCAGGTGCGGCTGGTGGGCGTTTGGTGTTGTGGCATCGAAGTCGTGTTTTTGAACATGTAACGGTCCCTTTCTGGATCGGTGTAAAAGCTAGAGTTGAAAGTGTGAGGTTTTGAAAAGGCAGGCATCAGCGCACGAAAGGCCCCCAGTCGGGCTCACGGATGTCGCCCTGAGGGGTGGCCAGGCGCGTCTTGACCCGTCCGTCCACGGTGGACGTCATCAGGGCCTCGCGACCACCGGCACGCGTGGCGTAAAGAATCAGGCGGCTGTTGGGTGCAAAACTCGGGTTTTCGTCGGAGCCGGTGTCACTGACCACCGTCACCTTGCCGCTGGCAAGCTCCATCACGTGCACGCGATCACCACCAGCGACCCTGGAAATGAACGCCAGCCAACGACCATCGGGACTGGGCGCCGGAGAGGTACTTTCACTGCCTACAAAGGTCAATCGCTGGGGGTTGTCACCTTGCGCACCCATGCGGTAGATCTGCGGGGACCCGCCGCGGTCGCTCACGAAATAGATGGAGCGACCGTCTGGGCTGTACACCGGTTCGGTGTCGATGCTGGCGGACTGTGTCAGTCGCCTCGGCGCACCGCCGTTGGTGTCCAGGACATGGATCTGGGTATTGCCTGTGACAGCGAGGGCGGCCACCAACTGGCGGCCATCGGGCGACCACGAAGGAGCGCTGTTGGAGCCTCGGAAGTTGGCCAGCAACCGCCTCCTGCCGGACGCCACGTCGTGCGAATAGATCACTGCCTTGCGCGCCTCAAACGACACATAGGCCAATTGGGCGCCGTTGGGCGACCAGTTGGGCGATGACAGCGGCATCGACGAGGAGAAGGCCGATTGCGCCCCCTCGCCGTCGGAATCGGCCACGTTCAGGGTGTGACGCTGGCCGACCTTGGTGACGTAAGCGATGCGCGTGGCAAACACGCCTTTTTCGCCCGTCAGCTTTTCGTACACGTAATCTGCGACCTTGTGTGCCGCAAAACGCAGCTCGCGAGCCGAAGCGGGAAAACTCAGCCCGCCCATGTCCTGGGCTCGCACTGCGTCCCACAGCCGGAAACGCACATCAAAACGCCCATCGGCCAGGCGCGACACGCTGCCTGTCAACAAGGCGTCGGTACCTTTCTCGCGCCACGGAGCCAGATCGGGCCGGGTGTTTTCGTCGATCTGGACGGGCAAGGGTTCCACGAACCGGAACTGTCCACTGCGCTCCAGGTCGGCACGGACGATGGCCGCGATGTCCTGATCCACCTGGCTGTTGCCCCGGAAGGCGGCCGTCGAAATCGGGATCTGGGTCATGCCGGCGCCAGAAACTTCAACCCTGAACTGGGCCAGCGCGTCTTTCAGGGGCAGCGCCATCAGCGGAAGTGCGGCGGCATGGGTCAACAGATGCCGCCGGGACGGCAGCCATTCGGGTCGATTCAAATCCTGCATGCGTTGTTTGTGGGTGGTGATGCCTGTGCCAGCGCTGAGGCAGCGCCGCTTCGATAAGGCCAACGGATAATACCGGATGAGCAAGCGCCAGCCGTGACAAGATGTGCCATATCCTTGTCGCCCGGCGCCGTGCTCTTCGGCCCGCTTTCTTCAGACGACCCCAGGCCCCGCTGCTTTGATCTCCACCCAAGCCCCAACACCTGTTCCAGAGTCCAGCATCCGGGAGCGCTTGTTGCGCTTCTGGCCCTATTTCCGTTCGGCCAAAACGGGCATCGTGATGGCGGCCATGTGTACTCTGGTGGGGGCGTTGACCGAACCCATGATCCCGGCGCTGCTCAAGACGCTGCTGGACCGCGGGTTCGCACAGGGCAATGTCGCGCTCTGGATGGTCCCGGCGGCCCTGCTGGGGCTGTTTGGTGTGCGCGGCCTGGCGGGGTTTCTGGCGCAGTACGCGCTCTCGTACACCGCGAACCTGGGTTTGCTCAACCTGCGGCGCGCCATGTTCGCCAAGCTCAACGACGCACAGATGACGCTGTTCGCCCGCCAAAGCGCGAGCAAGCTGTCCAACACGCTGGTGTACGAAGTGCAAACGGGATCGACCATGCTGGTCAATGCCTTGCTCACGCTGACCAAAGACAGCCTGACGTTGCTGGCCCTGCTCGGCTACCTGATGTACCTGAACTGGAAGCTCACCCTGATCGTGCTGCTGCTGTTCCCCGGCCTGATTGTGGTGATGCGGGTGCTCTCGCGCAGGCTCTACCGGCTCACCCGCTCCAGTCAGCAGGCCACCGACGAGCTGGCGTACGTGGTGGAGGAAAACGCGCTGGCCCACCGCATGGTGCGCCTGCACGGTGCCCAGCAGCGCCAGTCGGAACGGTTTGAAGTGCTCAGCGTGGGCCTGCGCCGCCTGGCGCTCAAGTCCACCATCGCACAGGCGGCCATGACACCACTCACGCAGATGCTGGCGGCCGTGGCCTTGTCTGCCGTGATCGCCGTCGCTTTGTGGCAAAGCAGCAGCAGCGGCGTCACGGTGGGCAACTTCGTTGCGTTCGTGACCGCCATGCTGATGCTGGTCGCGCCGATCCGCCACCTCGCCGAAATCGCCGGCCCGATCACGCGTGGTCTGGCAGCCCTCGAACGTGGTCTGGAACTGATCGAAGAGACACCCGAACAATCCAGCGGCGCTCACCAGATCGAGCGGGTGCGAGGCGCCATCGAACTGAACGACGTGTGGGTCCGTTACCCCTCACGCGACGACACCCCCCAATCCGGAGACGACGACCTCAACCGAACCGCTCTGCGAGGCATCTCCTTGAGCGTTCGTCCGGGTGAAGTGCTGGCGCTCGTGGGTCCGTCGGGGTCGGGCAAGACGACGCTGGCGAACCTCCTGCCCCGTTTTGTCGAGGTGTTGCGCGGCGAGGTGTTGCTGGATGGGGTCGCCCTGCCCTCGTGGGATCTGAAGTGCCTTCGACGGCAGTTCGCCATGGTCAGCCAGGACGTGATCATGCTCAACGACAGTCTGGCAGCCAACGTGGCCCTGGGTGCGGCCGACGGTGCGCTGGACGAACACCGCGTGCACGCGGCCCTGTCGTCAGCCAACCTGGGAGACCTCATCGCGCGCCTGCCCCGGGGCATCCACAGCAACGTGGGGCACAACGCGGCCGAACTCTCGGGCGGCCAGCGCCAACGGCTGGCCATCGCCAGGGCCATCTACAAAGACGCGCCCATCCTCATCCTGGACGAAGCGACATCCGCACTGGACAACGAGTCCGAGCGGCTGGTTCAGGAGGCCCTGGCCAGACTGATGAAGGGGCGGACCACGCTGGTGATCGCCCACCGGCTCTCCACGATCGAACACGCGGATCGGGTGGTGGTGCTGGCCAATGGACAGATCTCTGAACAGGGATCACACAGCGAGCTGCTCAAGGCCAACGGACTGTATGCGCGCCTGCATGCGCAAGGTTTCAAGAGCGACGTGGCCACGCCCACCTGAACAGTCCATCAGGGTCAACTGCCGGGGACGCCGTCAGTGCGTCCACCTCAGTAGCGGTACTGCAAGCCCAGCCCGAAATAGTCGAGGTTGCCCCACCCGGTGTCTGTGTCGTTGCGCCGCTGGAAGACATGATCGGCATCGGCCCGCAGGGCCAGACGGTCCGTCAGCCGGTAGGTCAGGCCAAAACCGAGTAGCGCGCGGGACTGGCGGTTGCTGTAGCCCTGGCCTTCGGCCGCGGCGCCCCACTGGGCGCGACCACTGTGAACCACGCGCGCGAGGCCGGCCTTGCCAAACAGCCGCAGCCGGTCCGTGACGTCACCGCCCAGTGTCAGGCGAGCGCCGAAGGTTCGCACGGCCTGCGCCTGAAGCTGGCCGCTGGCGGCCACATACCCATGCCGCTTGCCGCCCTGAACGAATCCTTCCACACCCAGCAGCTCGTTGAACTGCATGCCCGCACCCAGCTGCAGGGCCGTCCGGCTGTCGCTCGCCCCCACGCTCTGCCCCGGGTCACCGGCGATGTGGATCACGCTGTCGTGCGCGGTGCCCACCGATCCGAAGAGGTACGGTGTCATTCGGGCGGCGGGAGCGTTCATCGGTTGCGCGTGGGCTGACAGCGTCAGCATGGCGCAGCCCAACAACTGCAGCAGGAAACGGGTGTTGACCATGGACATTCACATCCCCCAAGAACACATTGGCACAGCATGACACAGCAAAGATAGACATCCCCCGGTTCACAGCAACACGATGTCGTACTGCTCCTGCGTCATCGAACCCTCGGACTGGAGCGAAATCGGCTTGCCAATGAAGTCGGACAGACCGGCGAGGTGCTGACTCTCCTCGTCGAGGAACAACTCCACCACCTGTGCCGACGCCACGACCCGAAACTCCCGCGGGTTGAAAGCTCGCGCCTCACGCAGGATCTCGCGCAGGATGTCGTAGCAGACACTGCGCGCCGTCTTGACCACGCCCTTGCCGCTGCAGGCCGGACAGACCTCGCTGAGCATGTGGGCCAGCGATTCGCGGGTGCGTTTGCGCGTCATCTCCAGCAGGCCCAGCTGGGAGAAACCACCGGTCATGGTTTTGACCCGGTCACGGGCCAGCTGTTTACGGAACTCGGTGAGCACGGCATCGCGGTGGTCTTCCCGGACCATGTCGATGAAATCCACGATGACGATGCCGCCGAGGTTGCGCAAACGCAGCTGACGGGCAATCGCCTGGGCCGCTTCAAGGTTGGTGCGGAACACCGTGTCGTCGAAATTGCGGGCACCGACAAAACCGCCGGTGTTCACATCGACCGTGGTCAGCGCTTCGGTCTGGTCGATCACCAGGTACCCGCCCGACTTCAGGTCCACCCGACGACTGAGCGCGCGGGCGATGTCCTCGTCGATGTTGAACAGGTCGAAGATGGGCCGCTCGCCGGTGTAGTGCTGCAGCTTCTTGCCGGTGTCCGGCATGAACTCTGCGGCGAAGGTTTGCAGCAGGCCAAACTGCTCTTTCGAGTCGATGCGGATGGACTGCGTCTGGGCGCTCACCAAGTCGCGCAACACACGTTGCATCAGGTTCAGGTCTTCGTGCAGCAGCGAGCCAGGCGGTTGGCGCGAGCCCGCCTCCTTGATGCGCCGCCAGGTCTTGCGCAGGTACGCGATGTCTTCTGACAGCTCTTCGTCGCTCGCGTCCTCGGCGTTGGTGCGCAGGATGAATCCCCCGGTGGCACTGCCGTCCTTGGGCGCGGCCAGTCCCATCACCCGTTGTCGCAAGGCCTCGCGCTGGGCGGGAGGGATCTTCTGTGAAACGCCAATGTGGTTGTCTTGCGGCAGGAACACGAGCAAGCGGCCCGCGATGCTGATCTGCGCTGTCAGGCGCGCGCCCTTGGTGCCGATCGGGTCCTTGAGCACCTGCACCATCAGCGCCTGGCCTTCGAAGATCTGCCGCTCGATCGGCTGGACCGGGTCGGGTGCCAGCACGCGGTTGTTGTGCCCATTGGCAACCTCCCCTGCTCTGTCAGCGGGCGCCGCAGGGGCCTTGTCGCGTGGCGCGGCGTGTTTGGCCGCGATGTTGGGCATGAGGTCGGCCACGTGCAGAAAAGCCGCCCGATCCAGACCGATGTCGATGAACGCCGATTGCATGCCAGGCAGCACGCGGGACACCTTGCCCAGGTAGATGTTGCCCACCAGACCGCGCTCGAGCGTGCGTTCGAGATGCACTTCCTGGACAGCGCCCTGCTCCACCACCGCGACACGCGTTTCCTGGGGCGCCCAATTGATCAAGATGTCCTGGCTCATGGCGTCGTGGCTCTCCGATTTTTGTTGTTACCGAGGCGTCACAGCAGCCTTATGCCGGCAGCGCCCAGCACCTGCGCCGTCTCGTGCGCGGGCAAGCCCATGATGCCCGAATAGCTGCCGCTGATGTGCCGGGTCCACAGTGCCGCCTGACCCTGGATGGCATAGGCCCCGGCTTTGCCCATGGGTTCACCGCTGTGCACGTAACGGCGGATCTGGGCGGGGGTGAGCGGCGCAAAGGCCACCCACGCCGTGGACAGAGCGGTCCACTGGCGGTCTTTGCGTGCCCCCGGCAGACCCACGGCCACGGCGGTCAGCACGCGGTGGCGGCGCCCCGCCAGATCGGCCAGCATGGCGCAGGCATCGGCCGCATCGGCCGGCTTGCCCAGGATGCGCCGCCCCAGCGCCACGGTGGTATCCGCACACAGCACGGGGGCTGGCGGCAGGCCCCGGCGCTTGAGTCGCGCCAGCGAAGCCTGCAGTTTGAGACCGGTCACGCGTTGCACGTAGGCGGCCGGCGCCTCGCCGGGCAGCACCGCTTCCAGCGACTCGGCATCTTCGTCGGCGTCGGGCAACAGCAACTCGCAGCGCACGCCCCACTGTTCCAGCAGCTGTTTTCGGCGTGGACTCTGGGAGGCGAGGTAGATGAAATCGGTCATGTCAGGAATGAAGGTGCGTTGTGCCGCTGGACCGACCCACGCCAAAACAGCCCGCCCCCTTGGGGCAACGACCCGCACAGCGGAGGCGAGAGAGGGCCATTCACTCGCGGTGGTAAGGGTGATTGGCGTTGATCGACCAGGCGCGGTAGAGCTGCTCGATCAGCAGCACCCGCACCATGGCGTGGGGCAGCGTCAGGTCGGAAAGCCGGATGCGCTGGTGGGCCGCGGCGCGGAACGCCGGCTCCAGGCCGTCAGGTCCACCGATCACCAGCGCCACGTCGTCTCCACCCAGTTGCCACTGCTGCAGTTGCTGGGCCAGGGCCTTGGTCGTGAGCGTGGTGCCGCGTTCGTCGAGCACCACGGTGCGACAGCCTTTGGGCAGGGCCGACACGATGCGCTCGCGCTCGGCGGCCATGACCGTTTCCACGGTCTTGGAGCCGCGCGGCTCGGTCTTGACGGTCTTGATCTCCACCCGCAACTCGGGCGGAAAGCGCTTGGCGTAATCGTCGTAGGCGGTCTGGGCCCAGTCGGGCATGCGTTGCCCGACCGCGACGATCACCAGCTTCATGCCCTCTTCTTGGGAGCCGACTTGGCCGCAACCTTGGTCGCAGGGGAAGCGCGCTTGGCCGTGGGTTTGGCCGCTGATTTGGCGGCCGGACGGGTGGCCGACTTGGGCTTGACCACCACCGTCTTCAAGGGCGCCTTCGTGGGCGCTGCCTTGGCTGCGGGCTTGCGCGTGGTGGTGGATGCGGCGGTCTTTGCAGTGGGTTTTGCCGCGGTCTTGGCCACGGCCTTCACACCGGTTTTGGTGCCAGGCTTGGCCGCGGTTTTCGCCGGTGCGGCGGCCGCAGCGGCAGAAACCGCCTTGGCGGCCTTGCGGGCCACCGACTTCGCATCCACCGGCTTCACGTCCTTGACCACGCCCTTTTTGGTCGTCTTGGTCGCGGCCTTCTTCGCCACAGGCTTGACCTCAACGACCTTGTCGTCGCCATGCTTCAGACGCACCGGCTTGGCGCCCCAGATTTCTTCGAGACGGTAGTACTGGCGGATCACGGGCTGCATCACGTGCGCCACGGCAGCGCCACAGTCCACGATGATCCATTCGCCGTTGTCTTCGCCTTCGATGCGGGGCTTGTCGAAACCGGCCTCGCGCACGGCATCACGCACGCTGGCGGCGAGCGCCTTGGTCTGGCGGTTGGAGGTGCCGCTGGCGATGATCACGCGCTCAAACAGGGGCGACATCGACTCGGTGTTGAAGACCACGATGTCTTGTCCCTTGACGTCTTCCAGTCCATCCACGATGGCCCGCTGGAGTTTCTGGATGTCTTTTTTGGCGGTGGTTTCGCTGGTCATGGAGGCTTTTGATAGAGGGAATGTTGTGAAATATAGCTTGCGACGGCTTCGGGCACCAGAACCGCCAGCTCACTGCTGCCGCTGACGGGCTGGCCCACATGGGCGCGCACGGCGGTCGCACTGATGTTTTTGAGGGGCATGGCCAGCCGCCGGAACGGCAGGTCAACGCCCGACAGGTCCATCTCTTCGCCGTCGTCGTGCACGGCGTCGGCGCCGATCTGGGTGGCGCGTTTGGCCACAGCGAGTGTGGCCTGGGCCAGCACTTCGGGCCAGCGCACCCAGCTCTTGAAGGCGAGCAGCTGGTCGGCCCCCAAGACCAGAAACAGCTCAGCGCCCGGGTACTCGGCCCCCAGCTCCTGCAGGGTGTCGGCGGTGTAGCTCGGGCCCTGGCGGCGCACTTCCCGGCTGTCGATCCGGGTGTTCGGCAGGTCGCCAAAGGCCAGCTGGCACATGGACAACCGGTGTTCGGCCGGCGTGAGCACACGCGATTTGTGCCAGGCCTGCCCGGTGGGCAGGATGTGCAGCACGTCCAGCCCCAGCTGGGTGAGCGCCGCTTCGGCCAGCGTGCGGTGCGCCCGGTGGGGCGGGTCGAAAGCGCCACCGAACATGCCAACCCGCAGCGGTCTGTCGGCCGTGTCAGCGCCCTGCGGCGCCTCGGGGTGCGGTGTCAAATCCAGTCCTTGCGCACGAGGAAATCGCTGATCAGGCGCGCTTCCGGCGAGCCTTTGGCGCTCTGGCGCTGATAAGACCAGCTCACCAGCGGTGGCATGGACAGCAAGATGGATTCACTGCGCCCGCCCGACTGCAGGCCGAAGTGCGTGCCCCGGTCCCAGACCAGGTTGAACTCCACATAACGGCCACGGCGGTAGAGCTGAAAGTCGCGCTCTCGCTCCCCGTGCGCGGTGGGCTGGCGCCGGTCCACGATGGGCAGGTACGCGTCCAGGAACGCATCACCGACCGAGCGCAGCATGGCAAAACTGCCATCGAAACCGAACTCGGCAAAGTCGTCGAAGAACACGCCACCCACACCGCGCTGCTCGTCGCGGTGCTTCAAATAGAAATACTCGTCGCACCACCGCTTGAAGCGCGGGTACTTGTCCACACCGAACGGGTCGAGCGCGGTCTTGCAGGTGCGGTGAAAGTGCACCGCGTCTTCTTCAAAACCGTAGTACGGCGTGAGGTCCATGCCACCGCCGAACCAGCACACCGGTTCGCCACCTTTCGGTGTGGCGGCAATCATGCGAACGTTCATGTGCACCGTGGGCACATAGGGGTTGCGCGGGTGAAACACCAGCGAAACGCCCATGGCCTCGAACGGCGCGCCCGAGAGTTCGGGGCGGTGCTGCGTGGCCGAGGGCGGCAGGCGCGGGCCGGTCACGTGCGAAAAACCGCAGCCGGCGCGCTCGAACACCGCACCGCCCTCCAGGATTTGCGTGATGCCCCGGCCCTGCAGGGTTTCGCCGGCGGGCTTTGTCCAGTGGTCCACCACAAACTGACCGCCATCGACCAAGGCCACGGTGGAGGTGATGCGGTCTTGCAGGCCGGTCAGGTAGTCGCGCACGCGCTGGGTCTGTTGGCTCATGGTGTCGAGGGTGCTCAAAGTGCCCGGAAGCCGATGTCGCGGCGGCACTGCATGCCGTCGAACCGGATGCCGTTCACCACGCCGTAAGCGCATTGCTGCGCCGCGGCCACGGTGTCGGCCAGCGCGGTGACGCACAGCACCCGGCCGCCCGAGACCACCACCTGGCCGTTGGCATCGGCCGTGCCAGCGTGGAACACCATGGCATCGGCCGCGTCGGCCGGCAGACCCGTGATGGCATCGCCCTTGCGGGGGTTCAGCGGGTAGCCGGCCGCGGCCAGCACGACACCGAGCGCCACGCGGGGGTCCCAGTCCAGCGTCACCTGGTCCAGCTCAGCGCGGGTGGCCGACAACAGCACCTGCGCCAGATTGCTCTTGAGACGCATCATGATGGGCTGGGTCTCCGGATCGCCCATGCGGCAGTTGAACTCCAGCGTCTTCACGCGCCCGTCGGGCGTGATCATCAGGCCGGCATAGAGGAAGCCGGTGTACGGAATGCCGTCGGCCGCCATGCCGCGCAGCGTGGGCAGGATCACCTCGTCCATCGCGCGCTGGTGCACTGCGGGCGTGACCACCGGCGCAGGCGAGTACGCGCCCATGCCGCCGGTGTTGGGGCCCTGGTCGGCGTCGAGCAGCCGCTTGTGGTCCTGGCTGGTGGCCAGCGCGAGCGCGTTCACGCCGTCGCACAACACGATGAAACTGGCCTCTTCGCCTTCCAGAAACTCTTCGATCACCACGCGCGCACCGCCCTCGTTGTGCGCCACGCCCAGGGTGTTGTCCAGCAGCATGAAGTCGATCGCTTCGTGCGCCTCGGCCAGGCTCATGGCCACGACCACACCCTTGCCCGCCGCCAGGCCGTCGGCCTTGATCACGATGGGCGCCCCCTTGGCATCCACGTAGGCGTGCGCCTGCACCGGGTCGGTGAAGGTCTGGTACTCGGCCGTGGGGATGCCGTGGCGCTGCATGAAGGCCTTGCTGAACGCCTTGGAGCTTTCCAGTTGTGCGGCCTTCTGCGTGGGGCCGAAGATGGGCAGACCGTGGGCAAGGAATTCGTCCACCACGCCGGCCGCCAGCGGTGCTTCGGGGCCGACCACCGTGAGCGCCACGCCCTGGGCCTGCGCCCATTCACGCAGCGCCACCTTGTCGGTGATGGGCAGGTTGATCAGTTGTGCATCGCGCGCGGTCCCGGCGTTGCCAGGCGCCACGAAGACCTGGCTCACGCCTTCGGACTGCTTCAGTTTCCACGCCAGCGCGTGCTCGCGGCCACCGCCGCCAATGACCAGGACTTTCATTCGGAGATTTCTGCGTTGTGGAACACGTCTTGCACGTCGTCCAGGTCTTCCAGCACGTCCAGCAGCTTCTGCATGCGGGCCGCGTCTTCGCCACCGAGCTCGATGGTGTTCTCCGGTCGCATGGTGACTTCGGCCACTTCCGGCTTCAGGCCCGCCGCTTCCAGCGCGTTTTTCACCGCCTCGAAATCCGTGTACGCGGTCAGCACCTCGATGGCACCATCGTCGTCGGTGATCACGTCCTCGGCGCCGGCTTCCAGCGCCACTTCCATCACCTGGTCTTCCGAGGTGCCGGGGGCAAAGATGATCTGGCCGCAATGCTTGAACTGGAACGCCACCGAACCGTCGGTGCCCAGGTTGCCGCCGTACTTGCTGAACGCGTGGCGCACTTCGGCCACGGTGCGCACCTTGTTGTCGGTCATGGTGTCCACGATGATGGCCGCGCCACCGATGCCATAGCCTTCGTAGCGGATCTCTTCCAGCGCCTGCCCTTCGAGTGCGCCCGAAGCCTTGTCCACGTTGTATTTGATGCGGTCGGCCGGCATGTTGGCGGCCTTGGCCTTGTCGATCGCCAGACGCAGGCGCGGGTTCATCGCCGGATCACCGCCTCCGGTGCGCGCGGCCACCGTGATCTCACGGATGACACGTGTCCAGATCTTGCCCCGCTTTTCGTCTTGACGGCCCTTGCGGTGTTGAATGTTGGCCCATTTGCTGTGTCCAGCCACGAGTGAGTCCTTTTTTTTGACCAGAATTTGGTCTAATGACCGGCGATTTTACGATTCCCCACCCACCGCACCCGACGAGGATGACCACCATGGCCGAACCGATGCTGATTGCCCAGAACCAGAACGTCCAGTGCCACCTTCTGCCCGGTCTCGCGAACCGCCACGGCCTGATCACCGGCGCGACCGGCACCGGCAAGACGGTGACGCTGCAAACTCTGGCCGAGCAGTTCTCCAACATCGGCGTGCCGGTGTTCATGGCCGACGTCAAAGGCGACCTCACCGGCATCAGCCAGGCAGGCAACCTGCCGGAGAAGATCGTCAAGGTGCTGGCCGACCGCGGCCTCACGCCCACCCCATCCCAATCCTGCCCCACCACGCTGTGGGACGTGTTTGGCGAGCAGGGGCACCCCGTGCGGGCCACCATCTCCGACATGGGCCCGCTGCTGATCGCGCGCATGCTCGACCTCAACGACACCCAGGCCGGCGTGCTGAACCTCGTGTTCAAGATCGCCGACGACAACGGTCTGTTGCTGCTGGACATGAAGGACCTGCGCGCCATGTTGCAGCACGTGGGTGACAACGCCAAACAGTTCACCACCGAGTACGGCAACATCAGCGCAGCCAGCATCGGCGCCATCCAGCGCGGGATGATGCAAATCGAGCAGCAAGGCGGCGACAAGTTCTTTGGCGAGCCCATGCTCGACATCAACGACTTCATGCAGACCGAGCGCGGCAAGGGTGTGATCAACATCCTCGCCGCCGACAAGCTGCTCAACGCACCTCGCCTGTACGCGACCTTCCTGTTGTGGATGCTCTCCGAACTGTTCGAGAGCCTGCCCGAGATCGGTGACCCGGAAAAGCCCAAGCTGGTGTTCTTCTTTGACGAGGCTCACCTGCTGTTCGACGAAGCGCCCAAGGTGCTGGTCGAGCGCATCGAGCTGGTCGTGCGACTGGTTCGGTCCAAGGGCGTGGGCGTGTATTTCGTGACCCAGAACCCTCTGGACATTCCCGACAGTGTGCTCGGCCAGCTGGGCAACCGGGTGCAGCACGCGTTGCGTGCCTTCACCCCGCGTGACCAGAAGGCCGTGAGGTCCACCGCGCAAACCATGCGCCCCAAGGCCGGGCTGGACATCGAAGCCGCCATCACCGAACTGGCCGTTGGCGAAGCCTTGGTGAGCCTGCTGGACACCAAGGGCCGCCCGAGCGAAACCGAGCGCGTGTTTGTGCTGCCGCCGGGCAGCCAGCTGGGCCCGATCACCCCCGAGCAGCGCCAGGCCCTGCTCCAGAACTCGCTGGTGGCCGGCGTGTACGAAAAGGTGGTGGACCGGGACAGCGCCTACGAAATGTTCCGCAAGCACGCGGGCGCCACCGACGAAGCCCCGGCCGAAGCCGACGACGCCCCCAAGGCACCGCGTATCCCGGGCGCCGCCAAGAAGGAGGCAGAGGCCCAAGGCGGCGGTATCGGCGGCATGCTCAACGAAGCCCTGTTCGGCCGCACCGGCCCACGAGGTGGCCAGTACGACGGCCTGGTGCAGACCATGGCCAAGACGGCGGCGCGCAGCGTGGCCAGCGGCATCGGCCGCCAGATCGTGCGCGGTGTGCTGGGCAGCTTGCTGGGTGGCAAGCGTTGAAGCTCGTCAAAGTGCTGGTTTACGCGCTGCTGACCCTGATCGTGGCCTTCCTGGCAGCGGCCCAGATGGGGATGCTGACGGGTCGGCAACCCGCCGACCTGGGCGTGAAGCAAGGGCGCCTGAAAGCACCATCGAACACCCCCAACAGCGTGTCGAGTCAGGCCGATCTGTTCCCGGATCACCCGCTACGGTCCGACGCGCTGATCGAGGCGCTGCCGCTCAAACATGGCGATGCATCTGCGTCTGTCCAGGCACTGGTCGCCGCGCTGTCTTCGCTGCCAGGCGTCTCGGTCGTTGAACAGCGGCACGACTATGTGCATGCCGAGGCCCGAACGCCCTGGCTGAAGTTTGTCGATGACATGGAGTTCTGGGTGAACCCAGAGCGCCAGGTCATTGAAGTCCGCAGCGCCAGCCGGATGGGACGCAAGGACTTTGGTGTCAACCGCCAGCGCGTCGAGACGCTGCGCAAGGCTTACCTGGCGGGTCAAGCCAACGCCTGAACCGATCACCCCCCTAAAAGGATTTCACATGCCCGTGCTCCGCCCTCTCCTTCCCAGCGTTCTTCTGGCTGTGACCGCCTTGCTGTCAGCGTGCGGTGGCGGCAGCAGCAGCGACGACGCCGGAAGCGGGACGACCGCCCAGAAAGTGGCCAGTTGCGGAACCGAAGGCGGAGCCCTTCGCATCATGCCGATGGGCGACTCGATCACCGAAGCCGAAACCGGCCACAACAGCTACCGCCGCGTGCTCTGGCAGCGCCTGAACGGCGCAGGTTGTGTGGTCGATCTCGTGGGCAGCAAGTCGGGAGTGTCCCGTGGGTTTCGGGACAGCGGCTCCACGGCGCCCCCGAACGCCGACTTCGACCAGGACCACGAGGGGTACTGGGACTACTCGGTGAATCAACTCCTGCCCCGGATTTCCGGTCTCGTAGGCCAGTCCAACCCCGATGTGGTCCTGATCCACCTGGGCACCAACGATGTGCTGGCCGGACAAGGCGCCAGTGGCATCGCCCAGGAGCTGGGTGGCGTGATCGACGCGATCCGCGCCAGCAAGGCCGACACCCACATCCTGCTCGCGAAGATCATTCCCGCCAGCCCCGACCCGTCGGGCACCGCGGCGCTGAACAGGCTGGTGGATGGCATCGCCACATCGCGCTCCAGCGCCACCTCGCCCATCGCGGTGGTCAACCAGGCCGCTGGATATTCGGTCGGCGACAACTACGACGGTGTGCATCCCAGTCCGACGGGTGAATCGAAGCTCGGCAACAAGTGGGCGGATGCGGTGCTGGCCTGGCGCACACGCTGACACCGTCAGCGAGCAAAAAAAGCCCGGCATGCCGGGCTTTTTTTTGGTGGGGACGCACGAAGCGTGCGTTCAGCCCGTGGTGGCCTCTTCCGGCTTGGCCTTGCCTTCTTTCTTGGGCACGGGGAGGATGTCCAGCTTCACTTCCTGCGTCTCTTTGCCGTCTTCACCTGTCTTGGTTTCCAGGTCCACCGTCAGGCGTCCGCCATCGACCAGGCGACCGAACAGCAATTCGTCGGCCAGCGCACGACGGATCGTGTCCTGGATCAGACGCTGCATCGGGCGCGCTCCCATGAGCGGATCGAAACCCTTCTTGGCCAGGTGCTTGCGCAGCGCGTCGGTGAACGTGACTTCCACCTTCTTCTCGGCCAGCTGGCCTTCGAGCTGCAGCAGGAACTTGTCCACCACGCGCATGATGACGTTTTCGTCGAGCGCCTTGAAGCTCACCATCGCGTCCAGCCGGTTGCGGAACTCGGGCGTGAACAGGCGCTTGATGTCGCCCATTTCGTCACCCGATTCGCGTGGGTTGGTGAAGCCGATGGTGGCTTTGTTCATGGTCTCGGCACCCGCGTTCGTCGTCATGATGATGATGACGTTGCGGAAGTCGGCCTTGCGCCCGTTGTTGTCGGTCAGCGTGCCGTGGTCCATGACCTGCAGCAGCACGTTGAAGATGTCCGGGTGCGCCTTCTCGATCTCGTCAAGCAGCAACACGCAGTGCGGCTTCTTCGTGATGGCCTCGGTCAGCAAGCCACCCTGGTCAAAGCCCACGTAGCCCGGAGGGGCGCCGATCAGGCGGCTGACCGCGTGACGCTCCATGTACTCGGACATGTCGAAGCGCAACAGGTCGATGCCCATGATGTAGGCCAGCTGCTTGGCGGCCTCGGTCTTGCCGACACCCGTGGGGCCGCTGAACAGGAAGGCGCCGATCGGCTTGTCGCTCTTGCCCAGGCCGGAACGCGCCATCTTGACGCTCGCCGCCAGGACTTCCAGCGCCTTGTCCTGACCGAACACCACGCTCTTCAGGTCGCGTTCCAGGGTCTGGAGCTTGCCGCGGTCGTCGTTGGAGACGTTGGCCGGCGGGATGCGCGCGATCTTGGCCACGATCTCTTCAACTTCGGTTTTGCTGATCGTCTTCTTGCGCTTGGAGATCGGCAGAATGCGCTGCGCGGCACCGGCTTCGTCGATCACGTCAATCGCCTTGTCGGGCAGATGCCGGTCATTGATGTACTTGGCGCTGAGCTCGGCCGCGGCCTGCAGGGCGGCCAGCGCGTACTTCACGCCGTGGTGCTCTTCGAAACGCGACTTCAGTCCCTTGAGGATGTCCACTGTCTCCTGCACGGTGGGCTCCACCACGTCCACCTTCTGGAAACGGCGGCTCAGCGCGGCGTCTTTTTCGAAGATGCCGCGGTACTCGGTGAAAGTGGTCGCGCCGATGCACTTGAGCTGGCCACTGGACAGCGCGGGCTTGAGCAGGTTGGACGCGTCCAGCGTGCCGCCCGAAGCCGCACCCGCACCGATCAGCGTGTGGATTTCGTCGATGAAGAGGATCGCGTTGGGCTTGTCCTTCAGCGACTTGAGCACACCCTTGAGGCGCTGCTCGAAGTCTCCGCGGTACTTGGTGCCGGCCAGCAACGCGCCCATGTCCAGCGAATACACGCTGGATTCGGCCAGGATTTCCGGCACATCACCCTGCGTGATGCGCCAGGCCAGGCCCTCGGCAATGGCGGTCTTGCCCACGCCGGCCTCGCCGACCAGCAGGGGGTTGTTCTTGCGGCGGCGGCACAGGATCTGGATGACGCGCTCGACCTCGTACTCGCGGCCGATCAGCGGATCGATCTTGCCGTCTTTGGCCAGCTGGTTGAGGTTCTGGGTGAACTGCTCCAGAGGCGAAGCCTTTTCATTCTGCTTGGCTTCGCCAGCCTCTTCGTTTTCGGCCGCGCTCTCGCCCGGCTTGCTCGCCTCGGGGGGATCGCTCTTGCGAATGCCGTGGGCGATGAAGTTCACCACGTCCAGGCGCGTCACGCCCTGCTGGTGGAGGTAATAGACGGCGTGGGAATCTTTCTCACCGAAGATCGCCACCAGCACGTTGGCGCCGGTCACTTCCTTCTTGCCGTTGCCGGTGGACTGCACATGCATGATGGCGCGCTGGATCACGCGCTGGAAACCCAACGTGGGCTGGGTGTCCACCTCGTCAGAGCCGGCGACCTGGGGCGTGTTGTCCTTGATGAAATTGGTCAGGGACTTGCGCAGGTCGTCGATGTTGGCCGAACAGGCCCGCAACACCTCGGCGGCGCTGGGGTTGTCGAGCAAGGCGAGCAGCAGGTGCTCGACCGTGATGAATTCGTGTCGCTGTTGCCGGGCCTCGACGAAGGCCATATGCAAGCTGACTTCAAGTTCCTGGGCAATCATGGACGCTTCCTTTGGGCTGGGGGTGGTCTGAAACGCGAACGTCTACGGGGTGATTTAAAGGGAAGAGACCATCAAGTGGGGCGGATACGTCTTTATTCAACTGGTTCGCTCAGGCATTGCAAGGGATGGCCGGCGCCACGGGCCGCGGCCAGCACCTGATCGACCTTCGTGCCGGCCACATCGCGGGAATACACACCACAGATGCCCTTGCCTTCGAGGTGGATCTTCAACATGATCTGGGTCGCCGTTTCACGGTCCTTGCTGAAAAACTCCTGAATCACGTGAACCACGAACTCCATGGGCGTGAAATCATCATTGAGCAGCACCACCTGAAACATCTGCGGCGGCTTGGTGCGCTGAGTGCGACGTTCAAGCACCACCGAGTCGTCGCTGCCCACGCCGGGAGGCAAGACGGGAGTGGGAGGTTTTTTCGGATTCTGGGTCGCCATGAAAACCATTCTAGCGGCGTGAGACCGACCCCAAGGCCCTGGGGGGATCGCAACCACACAACAACCACCAGCACAGACACGGGGCGGGGGCATCCTGCACCGGCAGCCTCGGCGCGGAATCCCTTGTTTGACAAGGCCCATTGTGCGGCGCTGGCGCAAAAGAAAACCGCCGAGGAAGCACGCTTCCCGGCGGTTTTTCCCAGTTTCACCGTTCATCCGCTCGACGAAGGGCAGATCGCAAAGGCTACATGTTGTCGATCATCACCTGACCGAAACCGGAGCAGGACACCTGCGTGGCGCCTTCCATCAGGCGGGCGAAGTCGTAGGTGACCTTCTTGCTGGCGATGGATTTCTCGATCGAGCTGATGATCAGGTCGGCCGCCTCTTTCCAGCCCATGTGGCGCAGCATCATTTCGGCCGACAGGATTTCGGAACCGGGGTTCACATAGTCCTTGCCGGCGTACTTCGGCGCTGTGCCGTGGGTGGCTTCAAAGCAGGCCACCGAGTCGCTCAGGTTGGCGCCGGGCGCGATACCGATGCCGCCCACCTGAGCGGCCAGGGCGTCGGAGATGTAGTCACCGTTGAGGTTCAGCGTGGCCACCACCGAGTACTCGGCCGGGCGCAGCAGGATCTGCTGCAGGAAGGCGTCGGCGATCACGTCCTTGATCACGATGTCCTTGCCGGTCTTCGGGTTCTTGAACTTGCACCACGGGCCGCCGTCGATCAGCTCGGCACCGAATTCGGTCTGCGCCAGGCCATACGCCCAGTCGCGGAAGCCGCCTTCGGTGTATTTCATGATGTTGCCCTTGTGCACGATGGTCACGCTGGGCTTGTCGTTGTCGATGGCGTACTGGATGGCCTTGCGCATCAGCCGTTCGGTGCCTTCGCTCGACACCGGCTTGATGCCGATGCCCGAGGTGTTGGGGAATCGGATCTTCGTCACACCCATCTCGTCGATCAGGAACTTGATGAGCTTCTTCGCTTTGTCGGACTGGGCTTCGTACTCGATGCCGGCGTAGATGTCTTCCGAGTTCTCGCGGAAGATGACCATGTTGGTTTTCTCGGGCTCTTTCACCGGGGAAGGCACGCCCTTGAAGTACTGCACCGGGCGCAGGCACACGTAGAGGTCGAGTTCCTGGCGCAACGCCACGTTCAGCGAACGGATGCCGCCGCCCACGGGCGTGGTCAGCGGACCCTTGATCGACACCACGTACTCCCGCAAGACCTTCAGGGTTTCTTCCGGCAGCCACACGTCCGGGCCATAGACCTGAGTCGATTTTTCACCCGCGTAGACCTCCATCCAGTGGATCTTCCGCTGGCCGCCATAGGCCTTGGCGACCGCGGCATCGACCACCTTGAGCATCACGGGCGTGATGTCCAGACCGGTGCCGTCCCCCTCGATGTAGGGAATGATCGGCTCGTCCGGCACCTTCAGCGACATGTCGGCGTTGACGGTGATCTTCTGGCCCTGGGCGGGCACCTTGATGTGCTGGTACATGAGAGCGGGACTCCGGTTGGAAGAAAGGGCAAGAGGCGTGTGAACCTTGCGATGACGGCGTCATCTGAGGATCAGACCGACAAATTCTAGTGCTCATTTTTTGGCCGTATGCCCCTCATTTCAAGGGAAAACCCGTCTGTTGAATGAAGCACAATGCCTCCAACCCCGTGACCATCACCCGTTCCCCATGAACCGACTGCTCGCCCTTCTCGCCGCCCTGCTCGTGACCATGTCGGGGCCCGCGTGGTCCCGTGACGGGCCGCAAACAAACTTGCCCCGCGTGACCCTGACCGCCGGCATGCACCTGATCCAGGCCCAGGTGGCCACCACCCCGGAGCAGCGATCGGTCGGGCTCATGTTCCGTCAGGACATGCCCGCCAACGAGGGCATGGTCTTCGTCTTCGAGGAACCCGCCGGGCAGTGCTTCTGGATGAAGAACACCTTGCTGCCGCTCACCGCGGCTTTCGTGGCCGACGACGGCACCATCGTCAATCTGGCCGACATGAAGCCGCAGACCGAGGACTCGCACTGTTCGGCCAAGCCCGTGCGCTACGTTCTGGAAATGAACCAGGGCTGGTTCGCCAAGCGGGGATTGAAAGCAGGTGCCAAACTCAGCGGGCCGCTGTTCGAACCACGTCGCTGACTTCGCGCCCATGAAACAAAACAGCCCGGACCGCTGACGCGGATCCGGGCTGTTTTCCGTCGGGTGTTCCGCCCGCCGGGCGAAGCACCTGTGGCCGATCAGGCCTTGGCCGCCGCCTCCAACGCTGCGTTCAGCGTCTGGCTGGGACGCATCACCTTCGCAAGCTTGTCGAAATCCGGCTTGTAGTAACCGCCGATGTCCACCGGCTGACCCTGAACGGCCGCGAGTTCAGCCACGATGGTCTGCTCGTTGTCGGCCAGCTGCTGGGCCAACGGCGCAAACCGGGCCGCCAGCGCCGCATCGTCGGTCTGCTCCGCCAAGGCCTGGGCCCAGTACAGGGCGAGGTAGAACTGGCTGCCGCGGTTGTCGAGCTGACCGGTCTTGGGCGACGGGTTCTTGTTGTTGTCCAGCAGCTGGCCGGTGGCAGCGTCCAGTGTCTTGGCCAGGATCTTGGCCTGGTTGTTGCCCGTTTTCAGCCCCAGGTCTTCCAGCGACACGGCCAGCGCCAGGAATTCACCCAGCGAGTCCCAGCGCAGGTGGTTTTCTTCCACCAGTTGCTGCACGTGCTTGGGTGCGGAGCCGCCGGCGCCCGTCTCGTACATGCCGCCACCCGCCATCAGGGGCACGATGGACAGCATCTTGGCCGAGGTACCCAGTTCCATGATGGGGAACAGGTCGGTCAGGTAGTCGCGCAGGATGTTGCCGGTGGCGCTGATGGTGTCCAGACCGCGGATGACGCGCTCCAGCGTGTAGCGCATGGCACGCACCTGGCTCATGATCTGGATTTCCAGCCCGGCGGTGTTGTGCTCGTGCAGGTACATCTTGACCTTGGTGATCAGCTGCGCCTCGTGCGGACGGTACTGGTCCAGCCAGAACACCACGGGCATGCCCGAATTCCGCGCACGGTTCACGGCCAGCTTCACCCAGTCGCGGATGGCGGCGTCCTTGACCTGGCACATGCGCCAGATGTCGCCTTGCTCCACGTTCTGGCTCAGCAGCACTTCGCCCGTGGCGAGGTCGGTGATGTTGGCCACGCCGTCTTCGGAGATCTCGAAGGTCTTGTCGTGTGAGCCGTATTCCTCGGCCTGCTGGGCCATCAGGCCGACGTTGGGCACGGTGCCCATGGTCTTGGGGTCGAAGGCGCCGTGCCACTTGCAGAAGTTGATGATCTCCTGGTAGATGCGGGCAAAGGTCGACTCGGGCATCACAGCCTTCACGTCCTTCAGGCGGCCGTCGGCGCCCCACATCTTGCCGCCGTTGCGGATCATGGCGGGCATGGAAGCGTCCACGATGATGTCGTTGGGCGAATGGAAGTTGGTGATGCCCTTGGCCGAATCCACCATGGCCAGTTCGGGGCGGTGCTCGTGGCAGGCATGCAGGTCGCGCTTGATCTCGTCCTGCTTGCTTTGCGGCAGCGTGGAGATCTTGTCGTACAGGTTGGCCATGCCGTTGTTCACGTTCACGCCGAGTTCTTCAAACAGCTTGGCGTGCTTCTCGAACGCTTCCTTGTAGAAGATCTTGACGCAGTGACCGAACACGATGGGGTGCGAGACCTTCATCATGGTGGCCTTGACGTGCAGCGAGAACATCACGCCGGTCTTGTAGGCGTCTTCGATCTCTTTCTCATAGAACTCCATGAGCGCCTTCTTGCTCATGAACATGCTGTCGATGACCTCCCGGTCCAGCAGCGACACCTTGGGCTTGAGCACGATGGTTTTGCCACTGGTGGTGATCAGTTCCATCTTGACGTCACGGGCCTTGTCCAGCGTGATGGACTTTTCACCGTGATAGAAGTCGCCGTGGTGCATGTGAGAAACGTGCGACCGGGAAGCCTGGCTCCAGTCGGCCATGCTGTGCGGGTTCTTGCGCGCAAACTCTTTCACGGCGCGCGGCGCGCGACGGTCGGAATTGCCCTCACGCAGCACGGGGTTCACGGCGCTGCCGATGCAGCGGGCATAGCGCGCGCGAATGGCCTTCTCTTCTTCCGTCTTGGGCACTTCGGGGTAATCAGGAACGGCATAGCCCTTCTCCTGCAATTCCTTGATCGCAGCGATCAGCTGGCCCTGGGAAGCGCTGATGTTGGGCAGCTTGATGATGTTGGCGCTGGACTGCAGCGTCAGCTTGCCCAGCTCAGCCAGGTAGTCGGGCACCCGCTGCTCCTCGGTGAGGTAGTCCGGGAAAGTGCCCAGGATGCGCGCAGCCACCGAGATGTCGCTGGTTTCCACATGGACACCGGCCGGCTCGGTGAACGTGCGAACGATGGGCAGGAAAGCGCTGGTGGCCAACAGCGGTGCTTCGTCGGTCAGCGTGTAGATGATGGTGGAGGGCTGGGTGCTCATGAAATGGCTCCTGATGTCGTTGTTGGAATCCCGCTGATCCGCACGAGGATCGGCCGAACCGGAAGATGGTGTGAGATTTTGCTTTCAGTCCTCTGACCTCAAACCCGAAATTTGAATCGTTATCCCATATAGCGAAAATAACGGGAAAATAGTCCGACTTTTTTTCACCACCAAAAGAAAAGGGCCCGAAGGCATGGCCTTCGAGCCCTTTGCTCAACCAGGAAATCCGATCAGGCGAAGTTGGCTTCGGCGAAGGACCAGTTGACCAGCTTGTCGAGGAAGGTTTCAACGAACTTGGGACGCATGTTGCGGTAGTCGATGTAGTAGGCGTGTTCCCACACGTCCACGGTCAGCAGCGCCTTGTCGGCGGTGGTCAGGGGGGTGCCAGCGGCGCCCATGTTGACGATGTCCACCGATCCGTCGGCCTTCTTCACCAGCCAGGTCCAGCCCGAACCGAAGTTGCCCACGGCGCTCTTGACGAAGGCTTCCTTGAAGGCGGCATAGCTGCCGAACTTGGCGTTGATGGCCGCGGCCAGTGCGCCGGAAGGCTCGCCGCCGCCATTGGGCTTCATGCAGTTCCAGAAGAAGGTGTGGTTCCAGATCTGGGCCGAGTTGTTGTACACGCCGCCGCTGGATTTCTTGATGATGGACTCGAGGTCCATGGCTTCAAACTCGGTGCCCTTCTGGAGGTTGTTGAGGTTGACCACATAGGCGTTGTGGTGCTTGCCATGGTGAAACTCCAGCGTTTCCTGGGAGTAATGCGGCGCCAGGGCGTCGATCGCGTAAGGCAGTGCGGGAAGGGTGTGTTCCATGTGGGGTCCTCTTGTATGGAAAGTGAAAAAGGGTCGGTCGGCGAGACGTCCGGCCGAAGGGCGCTGAGGCATTGTAGGCAAGACAGAGCCGGGTTGCAGGCGGCGGCGCGCCGAAGCCCACGAAGCGGTCTCAACGATCGACCGTGACACCCAGTTCGCCATCGGCCAGCGTGGCACGCAGCGGTTGTCCGGGGCGGGCTTGGCTCGTCCGTGTGATGGCCAAACCCTGCGCATCGGTCAAGAACGCATAACCGCGCTCCAGCACCAGCCGCGGATCGAGCAACGCCAGAGCGGCCCCGCAGTGCTCGATCCGCCGCGCGTGAACCTCCAGCGCCCGGTGCGCGCTCAGCGGCAGAGACCGCTCCAACACGTCCAGCTGGTGGTTCTGGCGCTGCCGGAACAGCAGCATGGCGCTCTGCATGCGGTGCTGGGCACCGGCGAGCTGCTGGCGGCTGTCGTGCAAGCGGCCGGAGGGCCTGCCCAGCCGTTGCGCCAACCGGTCCAGGCGCTGGGCGCGCTGATCGATGGCGCTGTAGACGGCTTCGTCGATGCGCTCCTGAAGGTAGGCCAGTTCGCCACGCCGGGTCTCACGCGAGGGCGCGCACAGCTCGGCCGCAGCGGTCGGCGTGGGCGCACGCAGGTCGGCCACGAAATCGGCCAGGGTGAAATCGGTTTCATGGCCGACACCACACACCACCGGCATCGGTGCTCGCGCCAGGGTGCGCACCAGCGCCTCGTCGTTGAACGACCAGAGGTCTTCCAGCGATCCACCGCCCCGCACCAGCAGCAGCACCTCGCTCTCCCCATGCGCCTGGTGACGTTGGTACGCGGTTTCCAGGGCGCTGCACAGCTCGGCAGGTGCCTGCGCACCCTGCACCGCGGCGGGGTAGATCAACACCGGGATGTGAGGCACGCGGCGCCGCAAGGCCGTGACCACGTCCCTGAGCGCTGCGGCCCCGAGCGAAGTGACCACCCCAATGCTGCGCGGCTGGGGGGGCAGCGGGCGCTTGCGTACCGCGTCGAACAGCCCCTCGGCCTCCAGCTTCGCCTTGAGGCGAAGGAATTGTTCGAACAGCGCGCCCTGCCCCGCGGGCTTGAGGCTGTCCACGATGAGCTGGAGATCACCTCGCGGGCCATACACATCCAGCTTGCCTTGCGCCTCGACCATCAGGCCATCACGAGGGACGAAATTCAGTTGCTCGGCCGCGCGCCGGAACATGGCACACCGCACCTGACCACTGTCGTCCTTCAACGAAAAGTAACAATGGCCACTCGCCGCACGTGAAAAACCTGAAACCTCGCCGCGCACCGCCACGGGATTGAATCTCGCCGCCAAGGTGTCTGCAATGGCGCGCATCAGGGGCCCAACCGCCCAGACACGCCGCGTCAATGAAGCCTCTGCGGCCGAAAGCGGCTCAGACACAGGCATCTCCGGGGTGATTGTGTCCACAGACGGCGCAAACACTGGGGTTGTCGCACCCAGTACGGCATTCGTCCAAGGCAAACGAGCAAGCCGTTGATTTCAAAGGATTTTGCACTGCCTGTTTTGTCATCGAATTGTGGAAGCCCAGTCGGGCTGCGGGATCGGAGCGGGTCGGGTGGGGGTTCTGCACAAAGTTATCCACAGAATCTGTGCATGGCAAGGGCCTTGCTGGAACATGCGATTCACCGAGGTAACCGGGCCTGCCGCCGAACGGACAGGGCCGAGGCCTGAGACATAATCCCAGCGATTGCACTGGAGCCGCGACAGCGCGGCTTTTTGTCTGGAGCCCTGATTTGTTTTCCATCATACAAGCCGCTGGCTGGCCGATCTGGCCGCTCATTTTCTGTTCCGTGGTCGGTCTGGCCCTCGTGATCGAACGCTTCATCAGCCTCAAAGCCGACAAGATCCTGCCGCCCAAACTGCTGGACGAAGCGATCATGGTGTCGCGCAACGGCATTCCCGGGCCCGATGTGGTGACACAGCTGGAACAGAACTCCGCCTTCGGCGAGGTGCTGGCCAGCGGTTTCCGTGTCCTCACCAGCAACCCCCGCGCCAGCGAGGACGATCTGCGCTCCAGCCTGGAAGGCGCGGGGCGCATGGCGGCCGCCAAACTGCAGCGTTACCTGGGCGCGCTCGCAACCATCGCCTCGGCCGCACCGCTGCTCGGTTTGCTGGGCACGGTGATCGGCATGATCGAGATCTTCGGCTCCCAGGGCGGCGACGGTGGCATGGGCGCGGTGCCCGGCGGCGGCAATCCGGCCCAACTGGCCAACGGCATTTCGATCGCGCTCTACAACACCGCCTTCGGCCTCATGGTGGCCATCCCGGCCTTGATCTTCTGGCGCTACTTCCGCGCGCGGGTGGACGACTACCTGCTGGGCATGGAACTGGCTTCCGAGCGCTTCGCGCGCCACCTCGTCACGCTGCGCAAATGATCTGCTCGGACCAGCGAATGGGGACCAAGAACCCGCCGACGTCAAGGAAGCCAGCATGAATTTCCGCCCGGGCACCCGCGATGAACCCGAGATCAACCTGATCCCGTTCATCGACATCCTGCTGGTCGTGTTGATCTTTCTGATGCTCACCACGACCTACAGCAAGTTCACCCAGCTGCAGGTGAACCTGCCCGTGGCCGATGCCGAGGCTCAGCGCACGACACCCAAGGAAGTGATCGTTTCGGTGAGCAGTGACGGCCGCTATGCCCTCAACCAGGACGTCCTGGACGGTGTGAGCGTGGAGGTACTCACCCGCGCCTTGCAGCAGGCCGCACAGGACACTCGCGACGTCGTGATCATCATCAGCGCCGATGCAGCGGCCACCCACCAGTCGGTCATCAATGTGATGGACGCGGCACGCCGTGCAGGGCTGGTGCAGATCACCTTTGCCACCCAGCAGTCAGGCACGGCTCCATCGCGCGGCAAGTCCTGACCTTTACAGCGACCCCCTCATGAGTCGCTCCGATGCACCAGTCCGCTGGCACTCCATCTGGGCGCGGCGCGGCTGGCAGGCGACGCTCCTGTGGCCCCTGTCGCTCGTCTACCGGGCGCTGTCCAGCGGACGACGATGGCTTTATTCCGTCGGCATCCTGCGCACCGAGCGGTTGCCCGTGCCGGTCATCGTGGTGGGCAACGTGGTGGTCGGAGGCGCCGGAAAAACCCCCACCGTGCTCGCGTTGCTCGAGCACCTCAAGGCGCGCGGCTGGACGCCTGGCGTCGTCTCCCGCGGCCATGGTCGCCAAGGCCATGAAACAAGGGAGGTGCTGGTCGACACTCCGGCCGACGAAGGTGGCGATGAGCCCACCCTGATTCGTCGTTCCAGCGGCGTTCCAGTGTTCGTGGCAAGAAAGCGGGTGCTGGCCGCGCGGGCCTTGTTGGCCCGTCATCCCGAGGTGAATGTGCTGCTCTGCGACGACGGTCTGCAGCATTTCGCGCTGGGGCGCGACATCGCCATCGCGGTGTTTGACGACCGGCGCACCGGCAACGGCTGGCTGCTGCCCGCCGGCCTGCTGCGCGAACCCTGGCCACCGAGGCCGGGTCAGGCCCACGTGCCCGACCTGGTGCTGCGCCAGCAGCGCGAGGGCACTGGCGAGCCCGCTCCATTGGCACTGCCCGACGGCGTTCCCGCGTTCTGGGCCCCGCGGCGGCTGGCCGACGAGGCGCTGGGCCCCCACGGTGAACGGTGCGCGTTGACGGCACTGCAAGGCCAACCCCTGACGGCGGTGGCAGGCATTGCCCGCCCAGAGGTTTTTTTCGAGATGCTGCGTGAACGTGGGTTGAGCCTGAATCACACGGTGGCCCTGCCCGATCACGCCGGACCAGAGCACTTCCGCAGCCTCCTCTCCACGTTGACGGGGACCGTGCTCTGCACAGAAAAAGACGCCGTCAAGCTGTTCGCCTGTTTGCCCGCCGCCGGCGCGCCCCACGCCCTGTTGTGTTGGGCCATACCACTGCAGCTTCACCCCGATCCGGCCTTCTTCAATGCGCTCGATCAGCGGCTGACGGCGCTACCGCACGCGCGACTATCATCAACGCATGGACACCAAACTGCTTGAACTTCTGGTCTGCCCGGTCACCAAAGGCCCGCTGGTTTTTGATCGCGAGAAACAGGAGCTGATCTCGCGCAGCGCGCGTCTGGCCTATCCTCTGCGCGATGGCATTCCCATCCTCCTGGAACACGAAGCACGCCCCTTGACGGACGAGGAAGCTGCGCGCCCCCCCGCACCCGCAGCATGAACCGAAGCGCAGCGGAGGGCGCTGGTTTTTGCGTGCTCATCCCGGCTCGCATGGGTTCCAGCCGACTGCCCGACAAGCCACTGGCCGACATCGGAGGCGTGCCCATGGTGGTTCGGGTGGCCCGGCAAGCTGAAAAGAGTGGCGCGTCACGCGTCGTGGTCGCGGCCGACGATGAACGCATCCTGCAAGCTTGCGCCAGGCACGGGGTCGTCGCGCTGCTCACACGACCCGACCATGCCTCCGGCAGCGATCGCCTGGCCGAGGCCTGCGGGTTGCTGTCCCTCGGCGATGAGGCCGTGGTAGTGAATGTGCAGGGAGATGAACCGCTGATCGACCCGCAGCTGATTCGGGCAGTGGCAGACGAACTCGAACGGCGGCCTGACTGCGCAATGAGCACCGCAGCCCACGCCATCGACCGGGTGGCCGACTTCATCAACCCGAACGTGGTCAAAGTGGTGACCGACCGGCGTGGCACGGCTCTCTATTTCAGCCGGGCGCCCATTGCCTGGTGGCGCGATGGAATGTCCGGCGGAACGCCGCCAGAACTCCCCTCCCCTGCACCCTTGCGCCACATCGGCGTGTACGGTTACCGGGCAGGCTTCCTTCGCCGTTTCCCGACGCTGGAGGCTGCGCCGATGGAGCATACCGAGGCGCTGGAGCAGCTTCGCGCGCTCTGGCACGGCGAGCGCATCTCCGTGCATCTCGCGACCCATGCACCTGGCGCGGGCGTAGACACACCCGAAGATCTGGAGCGGGTGCGCGCACTGATCGCCGGCCGTTGACCTCCCTGGCTGTAAGCCAGCGGCGAGGTGGCCCATGCTATCCTCAAATGGTCGCCCCTCCCTGTGAAGCAGGGAGCCGCTGCCGGAGACCGGCGGTCCCGATTGAAACGCTGAAAAAAGGAAGACGATGAGACTGATTCTGTTGGGCGCTCCCGGTGCCGGCAAAGGCACGCAAGCCACCTTCATTTGCCAAAAATACGGTATCCCCCAGATCTCCACTGGCGACATGCTTCGTGCCGCAGTGAAGGCGGGCACGCCGTTGGGCCAGCAAGCCGATGCCGTGATGAAATCCGGCGGACTCGTGAGCGATGACCTGATCATCAATCTGGTCAAGGAGCGCATTGCCCAGGCCGATTGCGCCAATGGCTTCCTGTTCGACGGATTCCCCCGCACCATCCCCCAGGCCGACGCAATGAAAGCCGCCGGCGTGAAGCTCGATTACGTGCTTGAAATCGACGTGCCTTTTGACGCCATCATCGAGCGCATGAGTGGCCGCCGCTCGCATCCCGCTTCCGGGCGCACCTACCACGTCAAGTTCAATCCGCCCAAAACCGAGGGCCATGACGACGTCACCGGTGAACCGCTCATCCAGCGTGAAGATGACAAGGAAGAGACCGTGAAGAAGCGCCTGGAGGTGTACAGCGCCCAGACGCGTCCGCTGGTGGACTACTACAGCAACTGGGCCAAATCCGACGCTGGCGCCGCCCCCAAATACAGAGCCATTGCAGGCACGGGCTCGGTGGAAGAGATCACCGCCCGGGCATTCGAGGCTTTGTCGCGCTGACCAAGCCTTGTGCTACAAAAAAACCGGCCTTGGCCGGTTTTTTTGTGATTGCGGGTGGGTTCTGTCTCATTCGCTCAGGAGATCCAGTGCGAGTGCAAGGCGGGCCTTGACCGGTGACAGCCCGGCTGAGTCGTGCAAGGGGTTCGCGGCGTCGGGGATCACACGCCCCCTGGCACAACGGGTGGCGCGTATCACGCGCACGCCCCGCTGCTGCGCCTCGCGCAATGCCGCCTCCAGCGCCCGGTGAACGGTGCCGTTGCCTGTCGCCGCCACCACCAGGCCACGGGGCAGATGTGCAGCGTCCACGGCGCTCGCCGCCAGCAACGCACGAACCATCCCTCCATCGGCATCGGCATGGCTCGTCACAATGTCCACACGAGGCATTGCTTCAGCCGCTAGGACTTGGTGCAGCAACGTTGTGTCACCGGCTGAAGTCACAGAGGTCCGCTGGGGTGGATGAAACCAGCGCACTTCGCCTTCTTCAACACAGGCCATTGGGCCAGCATCGCCCGAGTCAAAGGCGTCCACCCGATAGCTGTGCACCTTGGCCACATGCTCCGCACGGTGAACCAGGCCCGCGCAAACCACGACCACCCCTGACAGATCAACACATCCCGCTGCGTTCACCGCATCCAGCAGGTTCTGTGGCCCATCTGGCACCAGCGCCGTGGAAGGACGCATGGCACAGGTGATCACCACAGGCTTGACCGGCCGAAGCACCCGCTCTAAGAAATAGGCCGTTTCTTCCAGCGTGTCAGTACCGTGCGTGATCACCACGCCCGCGACGTCCTCTCGCGCCACATGGTGGGCTACCCGCTCGGCCAAACGCTTCCACAATGCAAAGCCCATGTCCTTGCTGTCGATCTGATCAAGTTGCTCCACCTCCAGACACATGCTGGACAGCGCGGGAACGCTCGCCATCAGGTCTTCTACCCGCACTTCCCCCGCCACATACCCCACATTGTCGCTTTGACGGTTCGATCGACCGGCGATGGTGCCGCCCGTACCCAGGATCACCCGACGCTTCACTTCTTTTGTCGTAGCCACTTGTCAAGCCCTTGAAACTGGTTAAAAATACAGATACTGGATAAGAAAACAGTAACGCAACCTGCACCGCAGTCGGCCCAACCACGAGGTTCTCATGATCGAGTCGTTCCCCCCCAAACTCACTGCCCGTCAACAGCAGATTCTGGAATTGATCCAGAACGCCATTGCGCGCACCGGCGCTCCACCAACCCGTGCAGAAATCGCTTCCGAGCTGGGGTTCAAGTCAGCCAACGCGGCAGAAGAACACCTGCAGGCGCTGGCGCGAAAAGGTGTGATCGAACTGGTCAGCGGAACTTCCCGTGGCATCCGCCTGCGCAGCAGCGACCTCAGATCAATCAATGAGCAGCGGGCGCAGCAGCTTACACTGCCGCTGCCCAGCCTGACACAGCTGATGTTGCCCCTGATTGGACGTGTGGCAGCAGGTTCCCCCATCCTCGCTCAAGAGCATGTGGATCAGACCTATCACGTCGAGCGCAGCCTGTTTCAGCGCACACCAGACTACCTGCTCCGGGTCCGCGGAATGTCCATGCGGGATGTGGGCATCATCGATGGCGATCTTCTGGCGGTGCAGTCCTCAAAGGACGCAAAAAATGGCCAGATCGTGGTCGCACGCCTGGGTGATGACGTGACGGTGAAACGGTTCATGCGGCGCGAGGACCAGATCGAGCTGCACGCCGAAAATCCTGAGTACAAAACCATTCTGGTTCAACCGGGCGAGCCATTTGAAATCGAAGGCCTCGCCGTGGGCCTGATTCGCAACAGCTTTCAGATCTGACCCAGCGGGTCGATGCTGTCTCAGCAGGTGGCGGGCGTTTGGTCCATCCGGCATTGGTGTCGGCGGGACACATCCCTGTGCAGACGGCCATTGTTTTGAATCCTGCCTGTGTTCAAACCCCTGACAGGAGTTTCGCATGGGAATCCGCATCAACACCAACACTTGGCGCGCGCCGCTTCAGCTGATCGACAGCTGGTTACCAGCCCCCGAGCACAGAACCTCCGCCCACCGAGGCATTCCATCACTGTTTCAACGATTTTCCAGAGCGGGCTGGCTGGGTGGGAACCGTGTTACGTCGCCCATTGCCACCACTGCCATGGGTGGAAGCGCACCACCTGTTGCGACAGCACCTGCCCGAGTCCGTCAGGTGCAGATCATGCAAGCATCCAACGGTGGCCTGCGCACGGACGCACGGTTGGTGATTTCCGGTCGCATGGCGGACGTGTGTGCTGAACTGGATCGGCTTGCGGCACAAGAACACCCTCCTGCTGGAACCGAGGCTTGCATCTGAAGCCAACGATAATTTGTATGGCATTGGCGACCGCTTTGTCGCCCCGGATTGACGGTCCTTGCGGGCACAATAGCTCCCATGAACATTGTCATTCTCGACGACTATCAAGATGCCGTGCGCAAGCTGGATTGTGCTGCTCGGCTGGAGCCCTATCCCGCCAAGGTCTTCACGAACACCGTAAAAGGCGTTGGCCAACTCGCGGTTCGCTTGCGCGATGCCGATATCGTGGTGTTGATACGGGAACGGACACAGATTTCACGCCTGTTGGTTGAGAAGCTGCCACGGCTCAAGCTGATCTCCCAAACCGGACGTGTCGGTCAACACATCGACGTGAGTGCTTGTACCGAGCGCGGCATCGCGGTGGCCGAAGGCAATAGCTCGCCGATTGCCACCGCTGAGCTCACCTGGTCTTTGATCATGGCCTCCATGCGACGCATTCCGCAATATGTTGCCAACCTCAAACACGGTGCGTGGCAACAGTCTGGGCTGAAGGCGTCCTCCATGCCCGTCAACTTTGGACTCGGGTCGGTTCTGCACGGCAAGACCCTGGGAATCTGGAGCTATGGCCGCATCGGGAAGCTGGTCGCAGCCTACGGTCGGGCATTCGGCATGCGGGTGATCATCTGGGGAAGCGAAAGCACCCGGGCGTTGGCTGTGTCGGATGGCTACGAAGTGGCGGAGAACCGCAAGGCCTTGTTTGAGCAATCTGATGTGCTCAGCCTGCACTTGCGTTTGAGCGAACGCAGCGCAGGTTGCGTGACGCTGGACGATCTGTCTCAAATGAAGCCCACTTCGTTGCTGGTGAACACTTCGCGCGCTGAACTCATTGAGGCCGAAGCGTTGTTGACTGCCCTGAACCGGGGTCGCCCAGGCATGGCTGCCGTCGATGTGTTTGAGTCCGAACCCATTCTTCAGGGCCATGCCCTGTTGCGGCTGGAGAATTGCATCTGCACTCCGCACATTGGCTATGTTGAACTTGACAACTACGAAACCCTGTTTTCGGCAGCTTTCGATAACGTCGTCAATTACATCAAGGGAACGCCCACGAACATCGTCAATCCTGGCGCATTGCAAGTTCGCCGTTGACCCGTTCACTCAGAACGCCTTACTTGCTGCCGTCCTTGACGTCCGGGGCATCGTCCGGTGGCATGAAATCCAGCACCTCGAAGTCGATCAGATTTCCTTCGGGCACCGCCAACGGCCGAGTACCGGGTGGCGGCGCAGGCTTCGCTGTGGCCTCGACCGGAACCGCCACGTCGGGAAGCGAAGCCTCGAAAGCCGACATTTCTGACAATGCATCCAGATCCACATCGAGTCCGAGGCGATGTGAAGTGTGGGGCAATTCGTCAAGCGGCTGTGTGACACGCCCCTCCCTTGATTCGTTGGCAACGGTCGCGGCCATTGCCTTGTTGCCCGCCGCCTTCAATGGCTTGATGGCGGTGTGCTGGAAGTCAGCTCCAGCGGGCACACCATCGGAGTCACGCTTGATCATGTCCTTGGCGATGGCGTGCAGCAACAGCAGTTCGCGGTAAGCCTCCAGATCAAACACCTCTGCCTCGGTGTCATTCGAATCCCTGAAGATGGACTGCTCAATGACATCCAACACCTTGGGTTGAGGCCACAGCGCCTGGATTCGCCCAAAGGCGGTTTCATAGGCCTCCAGTCCATGGCTTTCGTCGCTGTATTGGTCAAACAGGGGCGCCCCCGCATTGAACTGTTGGTTGAACTCTTCCCTCAGCTTCTGGTAATCGTCCCGGCGTCCCAAGTCGTGATAGAGCTTGAAGAGGTCGAGATAGGCCAGCGCACTGGGCTCCTGGCTTTCGCTCAAGTGGTTTTTCAACACATCAATGGCTTGATCGTACTCACCGAGCGACACGAAAAAGTCCGACTGTTGCTGAATATCGAACAACTCTTCGGTGGCCACGGACCTCGACATACCAGGTTGACTGGGTGGGAAATCGCGCCGGTCTGCCGAAGAGAGCACCACTCCCCCTCGTGCAGGGCTGCTGTTGTGCAGGGGCCTCAAATCATCAAAACCGGATTCACTGTCCAAGCTGAGGTCGATGTCGACACCATGGGCCGAGGTGGTCGCAACACTGGTCTTCAACGTGGAGGCAGGGGGTCTTTCGACTGCTCCTGACCCCCACCAGTTCTTGGTTCCCGAGGCGGCCGGAGCGCTTCCGCGACGACGCCATGCATACAGCGCGCCCAGAAGGCTCAGCAACAAAAGCCCGCCCAGGAGGTAGGCCAACCACGTTGTGTAACGCGTTTGCTGCAACTGCGCTTGCAGCTCCTGGAGAGCGACCTTGTTGCGGGTCTCGATCTCACGCAGCCCCTTGACCTCCTCTTCCAGAACAGACAGCTTCTGCGCATCGCGCAGCACGTCCTCTGGAGAAGCATTGATGGCTTTCCACAACTGGGCCGCTGCGGAGCGCTCCTGCTCGCTGGTGGTGGGCTCGCTGAGCAAAGACAAAGACAACTTGAGCGCTGGATCCCGCTCGATCGCCAAGGTCAGATCCACAGGATCCAGCTGAAGACGTGGCGTGCTGTCCTTGGGGGGCTCCACGGGACGTCGAACCACACTGCCGGGCTTGTTTGGGGTGGCAGCGCGAACCTCTTCTCCAGTTCTGGGCGGCACATCGGCCCTGACGCTCCCATTGACCGGGTTCGCAGCGCCACGGCGAACGGAAGGCTTGGGTACCAGCGCTGGCAAAGGTGGAAGCCTGTCCGGGTTGGCGGTTGCCACCGGTTTGGACTGCAATCCGGGTATCACGGCGGGCTCGGACAATGGATCGGCCAACAACACATAACGACGCGAAAACGCGGAAACGCAGCCAACGCGCACCACCACACTGACGAGGGGCTCATTCACCGCCACGGTGGTCTGGATGCGCACACTGGCTTCGGCATCGGGTGCATTGCGCTGTGTCGACGTGCGGACGGAAGACGGCGCCAGCTGGGCATCTCCGAAGAACACATCGGCCTGAATGCACAAGGAGGTCACATCCTCGTCGGGACCACCCACCGCCTGCACGCGAACATCAAGCGGACGGCCAATCACCACTGCGCCGCTGTGCCGGCCCAACGTGGCTGCGGTAGACCCCAGAGCAGTTGATAGCAAAATAGAGCCAATCCAGATCTGGCGCACGTCATAGCCCCTTCGTTTCTTCGTAGGAACATTCTGTCATAGCTTGATGCTCACCCCCTTTGAATACAACTTTCATATGCAACCCACTTTTCAAAACGTCGGCGTCGTTGGAACCGGTGCCATGGGTCGGGGCATCGCGCAGATGGCCGCACAGGCCGGTAGCTCGGTGCTGCTGTTTGACATGCAACCCGGTGCGGCCGACACCGCACGCCAGGCCTTGGCCGACACCTGGCAAAAGCTGACGCTCAAAGGCAAGCTGACACCGGAGGAACAGGCCGAGATGCTGGCCCGCGTGTCTTGTGTGGAAACGCTGTCCGCGCTGGCGCCATGTCAGTTGGTGATCGAGGCCATTGTCGAAAAAATCGAGATCAAACAACGGCTTTTTTCTGAGCTGGAGTCGATCCTGGCAACCGAAGCGGTGCTGGCCACCAACACCTCCTCGCTTTCGGTGACGGCGATTGGCGCGACGCTCAAGCGTCCCGGGCAACTCGCCGGCTTCCACTTCTTCAACCCGGTCCCATTGATGCGGGTGGTCGAGGTGATCGCCGGGCTGAAAACCCATGCCGAGGTGTGTCAAAAATTGACGGAATTCGCGCGACAGTTTGGTCATACACCCGTATCGGCTCAAGACACCCCCGGCTTTATCGTGAACCACGCTGGTCGCGGCTACGGCACGGAAGCGCTGAGGGTGGTCGGTGAGCGGGTGGCCGATTTTGCGACCATCGACCGCATCCTCAAGGACCAAATGGGATTCCGGCTCGGCCCCTTCGAGTTGATGGACCTGACCGCGCTGGATGTGTCGCACCCCGTGATGGAGTCGATATACCGCCAGTACTACGACGAACCGCGCTATCGCCCAAGCGTGATTACTGCGCAGCGGCTGGCTGGGGGCGTGGTGGGGAAAAAAGTGGGCGAAGGGTTTTATGCCTACGACAACGGCGTGGCCCAGGTGCCCGCCGAGCCTCCTGTGCCCACCATGGTGGCGCTGCCGCCGGTCTGGGTATCGCCCAAGGCGGCGCGCCGCCCCGAGCTGTACCAATTGCTCAAGAACCTCGGTGCCAGCATTGAAACCGCAGCGCAACCATCCAGCCAAGCGCTGATCCTCGTGGCGCCGCTGGGGCTGGACGTGACCACACTGGCGGCCGTCGAGCGGCTGGACCCCACCCGCACCATCGGCATCGACATGATGCTGGACGATGCTGCCACCAAACGCCGCGTGCTCGCCACCAACCCCGCCACACGCCCGGACATGCGCGACGCGGCACACGCCCTGTTCGCCAAGGACGGCAAAGCCGTGAGCGTGGTGCGTGACAGCGGCGGCTTTGTCACCCAGCGCGTGGTGGCCACCATCGTCAACATCGCGGCCGATATGTGCCAGCAAGGCGTCTGCAGCCCCAAGGACCTGGAAGTGGCGGTGACGCTGGGGCTTGGCTACCCCATGGGTCCCCTGGCCATGGGCGATCGCATCGGCCCCACCAATGTGCTTGAGGTTCTCTTCAATATGCAGACCGTGTACGGCGACCCGCGCTACCGCCCATCCCCGTGGCTGCGCCGCCGTGGCGCCCTGGGCTTGAGCCTGATGCATGAAGAAGACTGAACCCTCGCACACGGACACCGCATGACCGCCAGCCTCAAAAGCCACAGCCATGGCCAGACCATGGTGCTGACCATCAGCAACCCCGAGCACCGCAACGCCCTCGGACCCGACATTTACGCCGCTGGCGTGGAAGCACTGAACGTCGCGGAGAACAGTCCTGACGTGCGCAGTGTGGTCATCACCGGGGAGGGCAGCCATTTCTGCGCCGGAGGCAATCTGCAGCGACTGCTGGCCAATCGTCAGCAGTCGCCCGAGGTTCAGGCACAGAGCATCGAGGGTCTGCACAACTGGATCGAGACCATCCGCGTGTTCCCCAAACCGGTGATCGCCGCCGTCGAAGGTTCTTGCGCCGGTGCCGGCTTTTCGCTGGCCCTGGCCTGCGACATGGTGGTCGCCGCGCACAACAGCGTCTTCGTGATGGCCTACAGCAACGTGGGCCTGTCGCCCGACGGCGGTGCCAGCTGGAGCCTGATGCGCACCCTGCCCAGAGCCACCGCGCTGCAGTTGCTGATGTGCGGCGACCGGATCGATGCCACTCGACTGCATTCGCTGGGTGTGATCACGGCGGTGTGCGAGGCGCAGGACGCGCTGCTCGCGGCATTGGCGCTGGCCGAGCGACTCAATGCGCGCGCACCGAATGCCATGGCCAGCATCAAGGAACTTGCCAACGACGCCGTCGATGCATCGCTGCACACACAACTGGCGTCCGAGCGCGACCATTTTGTTCGCAACCTGCACCATGCCAACGCAGGGGAAGGCATCGCCGCGTTTCTGGACAAGCGTCCGGCCGTGTACCGCTGAACACCCCGCGTCACCGCGGCTGGACGCCTGCGGGACACCCACCACGCAAACCCTGATGTGTCGCCACGGTCCCAGTGGTGACAATCTTGAGCAACCCAGTCACTCATAAGACAGCCGATGGATGAACCAATTCTGACAATGGAAGAACGTGAGGCGATCAACAGTGGTCGCTGGTTCTCCAGTCTTTCCCCTTCCCTGCGACACGACATACTTCGATGCGCCTACGTCAAGCGATTCAAGGACGGCGACCTGATCGTCGCCCGCGGCGAGCCGCCCACCGAGTGGACGGCCGTGGCCAAGGGTGCGGTGCGCGTGAGCTCGACCTCGCTCTCGGGCAAGCAGATCACGCTGACCTATGTGGAACCGGGCGTGTGGTTCGGCGATGTGGCGATGTTCGACGGAGACCGGCGCACGCACGATGCCTACGCGCATGGTGCCACCACCCTGCTCTGCGTGGCACGCACCGATTTTCAGAAGATCCTCAGCGCGCACGTGGAGCTGTACGAAGCGCTGATGCGGCTTCAGGCCCGGCGCATCCGCACGCTCTTTGGTCTGGTGGAAGACCTGAACACCCTGCCTTTGCGCGCCCGGCTGGCCAAGCAGTTGCTGCATCTGGTTCGCAGCTACGGCGTGCCCTGCCTGTCGGACGGCAACGAGATGCGCATCGGACTCCAACTGGCGCAGGAAGAACTCGCGCAGTTGCTCGGCGCGTCGCGTCAGCGCGTCAACCAGGAACTCAAGTCGATGGAGCGCGAGGACGCCATCCGCATCGAGCAGGGAGGGCTGGTGGTGCGCAACCGCGACATGCTGATGCGCATCGCCGAAGCAGAAACCTGAGCCAAACGCTCCAGCACCAACCGCCCGCAGCCGAATGACAGATTTTCAGAACTTCACCGGCACGCGGCCGGTGGCCGACCAGCACACTTTCGACATCGCCGCGCTGCAACACTGGCTGGCTCAGCACATGCCTGGCTTTGCCGGCCCGCTGTCGGTGGAGATGTTCAAGGGCGGTCAATCCAACCCCACTTACAAGCTCATCACGCCGCAGCGCGCCTACGTCATGCGCGCCAAACCCGGGCCGGTGGCCAAGCTGCTGCCTTCGGCGCACGCCATTGAGCGCGAATTCCGGGTGATGGGCGCGCTGCACGGCACCGGCGTGCCGGTGGCGCAGATGCATGTGCTGTGCGAGGACGAATCGGTCATCGGGCGAGCGTTCTATGTGATGGAGTGCGTGGAGGGCCGCGTGCTGTGGGACCAGTCCCTGCCCGGCATGGGCAAGGCTGAACGCGGTGCCATCTACGATGAAATGAACCGCGTGATGGCGGCGTTGCACAGCGTGAAGCCGGCCGACATCGGCCTGACCGACTACGGTAGGCCTGGCAACTACTTCGAGCGCCAGATCGGTCGCTGGAGCAAGCAGTACGTGGCGTCCATCACGCAGCCCATTCCAGAAATGGACCGGCTCATGGAATGGCTGCCGCAGAACATCCCGGCGATGGCGCGTGACGAATCGCTCACCTCGATCGTGCACGGCGACTACCGGCTCGACAACCTGATGTTCCACCCCACCGAGCCGCGTGTGCTGGCCATCCTTGACTGGGAGCTCTCGACCCTGGGCCACCCGCTGGCCGATTTCAGCTACCACTGCATGGCCTGGCACATTCCGCCGGGAGCGTTTCGCGGCATCGGCGGACTGGATGTGGCAGCGCTGGGCATTCCCACCGAGGCCGAGTACATCGCCCGCTACTGCGAGCGCACCGGCTTCACCACCCCAGACCAGCTCAAGGCCGACTGGAACTTCTACCTCGCCTACAACCTGTTCCGCCTGGCGGCCATCTTGCAGGGCATCGCCAAGCGGGTCGAGGCGGGCACCGCGTCCAGCGCGCAGGCGGTGTCGTCGGCGGCGGGCGCCCGCCCTCTGGCCGCGATGGCGTGGCGCTTCGCGCAGCAGGCCTGACGTCCCCTCCTCCCACCGCACTCACAACCGTCACAGCTCCAAGGAACCTCATGAACTTCGATTACACCGACAAAGTCAAGGACATGCGCGAACGCCTGCTGGCGTTCATGGAAGAACACATCTACCCCAACGAGGGGCGCTTCTTCGCCGAGATCGCAGCCAACCGGGCACAAGGCAACCCCTGGATCCCCACGACCATCATCGAAGAACTCAAGCCCAAGGCACGCGCCGCTGGCCTCTGGAACCTGTTCCTGCCGCGCAGCCCCCGTGCGCCCGAAGGGCTGTCGAATCTGGAATACGCGCCGATGTGCGAGATCATGGGCCGTGTGCCGTTCGCGGCCGAGGTGTTCAATTGCTCCGCGCCCGACACCGGCAACATGGAAACCCTTGAGCGCTACGCCAGCGAAGCACTCAAGGACGAGTGGCTGGAACCGCTGTTGCGCGGCGAGTTCCGCTCGGCCTTCCTGATGACCGAACCCGAAGTCGCTTCGTCAGACGCGACCAACATCCAGTGCCGCATCGAACGCGACGGCGATGAATACGTGATCAACGGCCGCAAATGGTGGTCGTCGGGTGCGGGCGACCCGCGCTGCGCGGTGTACATCGTCATGGGCAAGACCAACCCGGACGCGGCGCGCCACTCGCAACAAAGCATGATCGTGGTGCCCTCCGGCGCCAAGGGCGTCGAGGTGGTGCGCCCGCTCTCCGTGTTCGGCTACGACGATGCGCCGCACGGCCACATGGAAGTGGTGCTGAAGAATGTGCGTGTGCCCGTGGGCAACCTGCTGCTCGGCGAAGGCCGTGGCTTCGAGATCGCTCAGGGCCGCCTCGGCCCGGGCCGCATCCACCACTGCATGCGCTCCATCGGGGCGGCCGAGCGTGCGCTGGAACTCATGTGCAAGCGCTTGAACAGCCGCGTTGCCTTTGGCAAGCCGGTGTCGGCCCAGTCGGTGTGGCACGAGCGCATTGCCGACGCGCGCTGCAAGATCGAAATGGCGCGCCTGCTCACGCTCAAGGCGGCCTACATGATGGACACCGTGGGCAACAAGGTGGCCAAGGCCGAGATCGCGATGATCAAGGTGGTGGCGCCCAACATGGCCTGCGAGATCATCGACATGGCCATCCAGGCCCATGGCGGCGGCGGTGTGAGCGACGATTTCCCGCTCGCCTACGCCTATGCCAACCAGCGCACCCTGCGCCTGGCCGACGGTCCGGACGAGGTGCATCGCCAGTCCATCGCTAAGCTGGAGTTGGCCAAGCACATGGCCCTGAAACCCGAGATGGAGATGCCCGTTACCCGTGGCTGCTGATCGTCGGATCAAGGTGCGTGCGTCCGGTCAGTTGCATGGCTCGGGCGCTCAGGGAAAGAAGCGCTGCAAGTGGCGAGAATAGGTTGCTTCAGCAGCCAACCATCCCGCTCAACCAGGACGGTTGCCGGACGACGCGTTCGGCTGATGAAGCGACCCCTCGCCCAATGGACCACGAGACCATCCAATGGGGCCGACGTGGTCTGTCCACTCGGGGTACTCCTGAGTCGCTCAAACATGCGGCGCAGGCTTGACTCAATGGTCATTCGTCGCACTTTTTCGCCCTTGAAGGTGACACAGCGAGCCGGACAACCCTTCTTGAGGGAGACGAGCGAGCTTATTTTGGTGTCCTAAACGTGACGGCGCTCAAGATGGACCACATTCGCAGGGTATACTCGTCGGCTAGTCGGAGCGTAGCGCAGCCTGGTAGCGCATCTGCTTTGGGAGCAGAGGGTCGCGAGTTCGAATCCCGCCGCTCCGACCATCGTTGAAGTACAAAAAAGGCCCACAGTGTGGGCCTTTTTTGCATCTGCTTCACCCATCTGCCCGTAGCTCAACCGGATAGAGCAGCTGCCTTCTAAGCAGCAGGTCGGGGGTTCGAGTCCCTCCGGGCAGGCCAATAACACGTTTCAAGAGGTCTCGGGAAGAGACCTCTATGGCTTCTCAACGGTCTGATTGCCCTTCCTCAGAGATCTTAGGCAGTCCTTGACCAGCAAACCGATGCCAGCCGGGTAGTGAACGAGGTAACGTTTCCATAGGCGACCGGGCTCCTTCATCAGCCGAAACAGCCACTCCATCCCTGTCCGCTGCATCCACTTCGGAGCACGGCCGCCTTGCGGACCGAGGATTTCAAAGCTGCCGCCAATGCTTGTGATGACCAGTTCCGGCATCAAAGACCTTATCTTGAAGGCAAGTCGGTCCCCTTTCGGAACGTTCAGCGCCAAGAACACCACGCGCACCTGCAGTTCACGCAGAGTGTCGACGAACTGTTGCACTTGTTCGTTGCTCAGGTCCACCTTGCCGGTGAACAGATAACGGCAAGCTTGCTGTGCCGCACCACCATAGCGTGCCACGGTGACGGCTGGGTCCACTCCTCCAATGATGGCGTAGGCCGGCAACTGAGGCAGGCGCAGAAAGGCGTCTACCAAGTCGACGCCAGTGGTCCGCTCAGGAATGGCCCGATTCGCACCCATGAATCTAGAGGCCCAGACCAGCGGCATGCCATCGGCGGTAATGATGTCGGCTCGGGCGACGAGATCCCGATAGCCGGGGTCTCGCGTGAAGCGAGAGAGCATCTCGGTATTGAGTGTGAGCAGCCATGCACCCTCCCCTCGTGCAATGCGGCCAAGAAGGCCGTCAAGTGTTTGTTTCATTCTGGCGCGGGAGACCGGCAGCCCGCACAACATACAGTGCTCATTCATGATTGGGTGGTCCAGCGAGGCAACACCATGCCGACTGGACTTGAGAGATCGTTCAATGCGTACAAGAGGGGATCTTCGATCATGGCACTTGGCCCAGGAGACAACATCGATTCAGCCCGTTGGACCAGCATCCGGAGCCACCGAAAATGTGAAACAGTGAAAAAAGGCAGTGTTGGGAAACCGTCAGACGCCGCATGAGTCTTCATGAAAAAGATTGTCGTCGCCGCCGCATAGCGCTGCCAATGATCACCAGCAGCGCCCCCATTTCCAATAACCAGTTGATGCGAAGTCCGGAAAGGTGGTGTCCCAGTACCGCGTCGACATGGTGGAAAGACGCTGCCCGGATGATCACGAACATCAGCAGGCCGGTTCCGCCCAGCAGCGCCCAGAGCGTCGACGCAGGAGCACCCCAAGTCAGGTGGAGCGTGACGGCAAACAGGGTCAATCCCAGCATGGCGATCCCGGCGATGAAAGCCATCTGAAGTTGGCGTCGATCAGCGTACCAGCCTTGTCTATCCGCCAAGATGCGACCGACTTCGGTGAGGGCGCTCTGCAGGTCGAGTTGTTTGTTGATGCCCAGCAGGGCAAGCCCAATGAGGAGCCCTTTCCAGAACCAATGTTCGGAGCGAGCGGTGCATGCGTGCGTCTCCTTCCATTCGCGCAGCAACCGCCATATGGTCCATCCTGCAACCATGTACAGAAAAACGGTCAGCCATCCTCCCAAGCTGGGGTCTCCGATACCCGGCGACCAGTGGACAACAAAACCATGGTTCAACGACGTTGGCTCCCTTCTGGCGAACTACTTGTACTCGATGATAGTGCCGGCCACGCCACGCAGACGGGCAATATGAAACTTCAGCGCCCCCAGGGCCTCAGGAAACTTGCCAATGACCAAGAAGGTGCTTGATCGAGCTGAGCCATTGCGCCAGAACAGGCGCAACCATTGCAGCGGGTAGGCCAGTGCCAGAAGCGCAGCCCAAGGTCCCAAGCCGATCATGGCAATTGCGATCGAAAGCGGTAGGAGGATCCCCCAGAACCAGGACCGGCGAGTTTCCCAGACCCAATGTCGCTCGGGTGGTGCGCCGTGAAGCCAGGCGCCAGCAGCAAAGGCATGACCAGACCGCACCGTACGCTTCCACCACTGGCTGAAACGGGTGATTGCTGCATCGTGCAGAGTCATCTCATGATCCAGTCGGCGGATGAGCCAGCCCTGCTGACGCAGTCGGACACACAACTCGGGCTCTTCACCGGCGATCATGCTGTCTCGGTAGCCTCCGACGGCCTGGAGTGCCGTCACTCTCATCATGGCGTCGCCGCCGCAGGACATGGCGTCGCCGATCGGCGTGTTCCACTCCTCGTCGCACAGCCGGTTGTAGACGGAGCGTTCCGGATACCGCTCGCGACGCCTGCCGCACACCACGGCGTGAGACGGGTGTTTCTCTAGAAACTCACTTGCGGCCGCCAGCCAGCCTGGGACAATCTCACAGTCTCCATCGACAAACTGCACGAAGTCGATGTCGGGGTGTCGCAGCATCAGCCAGTGCAAGCCCTCGTTCCTGGCCCGTGCCGCAGTGAACGGCCGTGAGAGATCAAGGTCAATCACTTCGGCGCCCATCTCTGCTGCCATCCGGTTCGAACCGTCATTGGAGCCCGAATCGACATAAACGGTTGCCTGCACAACGGGCAGAACCGAACTTAGGCAGCGCCGCAGCCGTTCGCCCTCGTTGCGCCCAATCGCCACCACACCCAGCTTGTTGTCATGCATGCGAACGGTTCCCCGACTAACTGGCAGCTGCGCGCCCGAGCACCCAGCGCTTTGATGAAACAGCAAGTCTATCTCCCGAAGCGGCGCCGAAAAACGGCGATGCACGCTTCACTGGCCGCCCAGCGGTGTCACAGCCCCCGCATGTATTGCAACCCTTTGCTTTTCTCCCGCTCATACAGTCGCGGATGTTCAAGGCCCCAAGCGGGTTTCCTTGCTGTCAACCGATGGCATCCGCGGCTGCTACTTGTGCCTTGCTTAAAACCAATACCCATCAGCGCACCTTGGAAATGAATCCTGCGCCCCCCCCCCAGAGGGCAAAGTTGACTTGATCGAGATGCCCCCCGCTCCGCAAGAGGCACCGGGGTGCTCGGGCGGTCATAATGTGATTTTTCTGTACCCCAATGGTTCAAAGCCTCGTGTCGATCGTGTCGACGGCGCACCGGCCGGTACTACTTATCACAACCATAAGTAAGCAGTGCGATGTACCTCGAAGAGATGATGATAGGGATGGAACGGAGGCGTGCTTCGCGTAAGATGCATGTTGTAAAAAATTGAAACCTCCAAGCGTAAAACAAGAAATTGATGGTAATTGGCTCCCGAACAGCAAGTGCTTGGGAAGCCTGTAACGACTCTAGTCTTTGGAGACCGACCATGACCATTTTTTCGCGCGTCACGATGACGTTCCTGTTGGCGGCAGCTTGTGGATCAGTGATGGCCCAAACGGACTCCGCGTACAAACTGCGGCACGGAGATGCCTTGATGGTGTCTGTCTGGCGTGACGATGCATTGCGGATGCAGGTGCGCGTGCTGCCTGATGGCAGCATCACCTTTCCGTTGGCTGGGCGCGTCGAGGTGGTGGGGCTGAGCACGCCAGAGGTCGAAGCCCGCGTGGCAGAAAAGCTCAAAAAATACATCCCAGTACCGGTCGTGACGGTGGCCATAACGGCAACCGATGGCAATCAGGTCTATGTGCTCGGCAAGGTGGTCCGCCCTGGAGCAGTGACCTTGACCTCGCCAGAGACCACTGTTCTGCAAATGCTCAGCCAGGCAGGGGGGCTGGATCGCTTCGCTGACGGCAATTCGATCCGTGTGCTGCGCAGTACGCCGCAAGGCAACCGGATCTTGCCGGTTCGATACGACGACTTGGTCAAGGGCAACCAGCTCGACACCAATGTGGTTCTGATGCCCGGCGACACCATCTTGGTGCCTTGACCATGAGTTCGCGGATCTCCACTCCCTTGGTCCTTGCCTTCCAGGCGCTTGCTTGGTTGCCAGCGATGGCGCAGAACACGCTGACGGTCCCCATGGAAATCGTGCGTGTCAGCAATCCTGACCTGGCGGCAGAAAGCCGCGGCAGCGTCACGCTTTATCGCTTTCACCCGCAATACACTCTTCAAACGATTCAAGGGGATTCGCGCACAGAGCTGTCTCTTGGCGGCATGATTGAAAGGTCTGGAAACACCGATTTGAGCGCCAGTCGCACCCTGCCAAGCGTGCGTGCGCTTTGGGAGAACGCTAGCCCGGTCGCGGTGTTTGGTGTGAGAGCTTCGTTAGAAGAAGCGTCTACCCGGGAGACCGAATTCGCCGAGTTCGGCAGGGTGACTCGGGACAGCACACAGCGCACCGGAACGCTGGGCGTTTCATGGACCCGCAATCTGACGGCTGATTCTTCGGTTGAACTGGCTGCGTCACATGCACGCTTGAGCTACGACACACCATTGCTTGTTGATTACAGCGAAACGCTAGGGTCAGTGGCTTATCGCTTCGAGTCGAGCGCCAATTCTCGCTATTCGCTGTCTGCCAGCGCTTCGCGCCTGAATCCGGACGGGGTTGGCGAGAGTTCATCGCGTGGCGAACTCGGACTGGGATACGAAGTCGACCTCAGTGAAGGGTTTAACCTGAACGCGACGGCAGGCGCTGTTCGCACCAACGCGTTGCGCAGCAAGACCGACCCCGTGGGTGCTTTGCGCCTGACCTTCACGGGTGAACGGCTCGACTACGCTGTGGCCTGGTCCAGGTATGTCAGCGCGGGCGGCTCGCTGGGAGCGTACACCCGTGCCGAGAGCCTCGAAACCTCATTGACGTATCCGTTCACTGTCAACACGTCGCTGTCCCTCGGAATTGCACGCGCCCGATCCCTGGAGACGAATGGCGATGCCGGTGTCAGTGCGTTTGCGCGGATCCGATCAGAGCTCACCCGTTTTTGGGCGTTTACATTGGGTTTTGAGCAAAGGCGAGCCAAGCCTTTCGGCGGTCCCACAGCGCGTGGAAATTCAGTGGCCGTGGGGCTGGTGTACGCGCACCCCAACTTCTAACTCAACAACCTCATGTCGGCCGACTACCAACTTAGCATCCAAGACTACCTGTCCATCGCTCGGCGCCGAGCGACGGCCATCATCCTGACCATTGGTGTTGTCCTGACCACCTCTGTGGTGGTGGCGATGCTGTTGCCGAGGGTGTACGAGTCGACTGGGACGTTGCTGGTTGAGGGCCCCCCAATCTCGGGTGACGTGGTGCGTTCTGCTCTGCCTGGAAACGGCGAGCAGCGGGTTCAAGCCTTGGGCCAGCGAATCATGACCCGTGAGAGCCTGTTGCGCATTGCGGCGGAGCATCAAGTGTTTGATTCCAAGTCCGGGGTTGTATTGAAAGACACGGACATGGTCAACGCCATGCGAGCGAGCATTGGTGTGAATGTGCTGATTGGCAACATGCCGAGTTGGGAGCGACCTACCAACAATTTTGCGTTCAACGTGTCTTTTCAGCATGGCCAACCGGAAAAAGCACTGGAGGTTGCAAACGCGTTGATTCAGTTGTTCCTGGAAAGCAGTGTTCGGGAAAGGGTGGATCAGGCTTCTCGCGCGAACGAGTTTTTGAGTCAGGAGGCCGACCGAGTCAAGGCTCAACTGGAAGATCTGGAGCGTCGCATCGCGGTCTACAAACGCACACAGGGCAGCACCACAGGAGATGGGCAGGTGGTAGCGGCAAGCATCCAAGCGCTTGAGAGTGACCTTCGAGCCGCTGAACGAGAGCACCGTTTGGCACTGGACGAATTGCAGACGCTGGAGGTGGATTTGGCAGGCGCCCGCGCCGGCGTCTTGTCGCCTGGCACCGTGACCCCGGCGGGTCCCAGCGTTGCTGAGCAGGATCTGGAACGGGCTCGATCCGAGTTGGCACGCATCCGGGGTGTTTCCACAGAGGACCATCCGGATGTGCAAGCGCAGCGGCGAAAAATCGATCTACTGGAGAGGGCTTTGCGGACAGAGACTTCGGTCAGCAGCCCAACGCGTGATGCTATTGCTGCACAAGCAAGGCTGGCGGTGTCCCGCCTGGAGGCCCAACGCAGCACAGCACGCGCGCGCGCCAACTTGTTGGCAGACCAACAGCGGAGCCTTCGCAATGCCATCAATCAACAGCGCTCTCAAGTGACGCGTGCGCCGCAGGTGGAACGTGATCTGGCCGCGCTTCAACGAGATCACGATGCTGCCCGAGCAAAATATGAGGACCTGCGGTCCAAGCAAATGTCGGCGCAGATCGTTCAAAACCTGGAGGGTGATCAGCAAGGGGAACGCTTTACGCTGCTTGAGCCCCCCTTGATGCCCGAATACCCCCTGAAGCCGAATCGCAAGAAACTTGTTGCACTCGGTTTTCTCCTCTCGCTCGCCGCAGCCGCAGGCGTGGTTGTATTGCTCGAAATGATCTTTGCCCGTGTCAGAGGGGTAAGCGCCGTGACCGCACTGACCGGTCAGCGACCCATGGTGGTCATCCCGTATATCCCCTCAGCCGCCGAACTTCACTCGTCGCAGCTGCTGCGCAAACGGTTGATTGGACTCATGGCGGGATTGGTGCTCATTGCACTTGTGGTGGTTCATACCGTGGTCCAGCCCCTGCATACCCTGCTGATCTCATTGTTCTCCCGTCTGGGCTGAAGGTAATTTGCCACATGGAACGCATCAAGCTTGCGATTGAAAAGGCCAAAGCAGCCGAAGTTGATTCGGCCAGGTCAGATGCTCCTCTGCTACGCAGGGTCCGTGGCTCGGAAGCATCCATCGGTGAATCCAGTTCCGCGATCAGACGAGAAGTGCCGCTCGGAGACGCCAGTCCCGTGCACTACACGCAAACGGCTGTGGTCTCGATGGACGCTGCGCACCTGGATCGCCATAGAGTCGTCTCCCATCAGAAGACGCATCCAGCCAGTTGGGCATTCGACGTGCTGAGAACCCAGGTTTTGCAGAAGATGGATGAGAACGGCTGGCGGACACTGGCCATCACGTCTCCAAGCGTGGAGTCAGGCAAGACAGTGGTGGCGATCAATTTGGCCATGAGTATCGCCCAGCAGACCAACCGCACGGCCCTGCTGGTTGATTTTGACCTGCGCCGTCCCAGCGTTGCCCGCTACCTGGGCTTGAACCGCTCATTGTCGTTAAATGACTTTTTGGATGGGCGTGCAAACGTTGGTGACGCCCTTGTCAATCCAGGCATCGAGCGTTTTGTTGTGTTGCCAACCAACCAACCGGTCACCGGCGCTTCCGAGGTGCTGTCTTCTTCGAAGGTGGGCCACCTCATCGACGATTTGCGTGAGCGGTACAGCGATCGCATCGTGATATTCGATCTGCCCCCCGTTCTGGCGGCTGACGATGTGATGTCCGTGCTCCCGCGCATCGACTGTGTGCTGATGGTTGTTGGCAGCGGGGTGTCCACCGAGAACGAGGTCGAGGAGGCCATGAGCCGCCTTTCAAAGGCCAATTTGCTGGGCGTGGTGCTGAACAAAGACGAGGCACCCGTCCAGAACGCTTACTACTAGTCTCGCACTGGATGATGAAGGTGTGTGCCCGTAGCTACTCTATTCGCATCGCTGTGTCCCCCCCCTCCTTGCAGCTGTTCCTTCGGTCTGTCACGAATCGCCCTCACTGCTTTAGCCCTGTCATTGATCTGAGCTCGGTGCTTCACCGCAATGGCTGAGCATGTGCGCGCCCTGCTGGTGTTGATGGTGCTGGGCATAGGCTATTTCTATGCCGCCCGGGGTGTGTTGTCGCAACTCGTGCCAGAGGCAACGCTCAAACGCTGGCGCAATCTCTGGGTGTTGAGCACGGTTGTGCTGTTCCTTTCGCACAGCATCCTGCTTTACTTCCTGATGCTTGGTGCGATTCTGCTGGCTTATCGACGCCGCGAAGCGCATGTGATGGGTCTTTATTTCGTTTTGCTGTTTGTGTCGCCGCCAGCGCCTGCGGAGATTCCTGGTCTGGGGATTGTCGATCATCTCTGGGTACTCAACCACTACCGCCTTCTGGGCGTGGTTTTGCTCCTGCCCGCTGCCCTTTCTCTTCTTCAACGGACAACCTCGGCCCGTCTGGGCAGTTCGCCGGTGGACTGGATGGTGCTGGGCTATCTTTTTCTCATGTCGTTGCTGGCATTTCGTGAGGGCAACGTCACCAGTGGATTGCGATCGGTGTTGTCGCTTTGGGTCGACATCTTCCTTCCGTATTACGTGGCGAGCAGAAGCATTCGCAGCGAAGATGGCTTCAAACAAGCCATGACAGGCTACTTGATCGCTGCAATGATTCTGTCAATTGTTGCCATCTTTGAAGTGCTTCGCACGTGGAAAATCTATTCAGCGGTTCTGGGCGCATTGGGCGTACATCAAGGCATGTTCGGCGGCTATCTGATGCGATCTGGCCTGTTGAGACCCAATGCATCCGTAGGTAACTCAATTGTTCTTGGCTATGTATTGGTGGTAGCCCTAGGGTTCTTTTTTTACCTCAAAGAATTCGTTTCCAAGCCATTGCACCGGTTTCTGGGAGGGGCACTCTTGACCGCGGGTATTCTTGCGTGTTTGTCTCGGGGCCCATGGGTGGGCTCGGCGTTTCTCGTGGTCGTGCTCATCCTGATCGGGCCAAAGTCCGTCAAGCGCCTAGCAGGTCTGGGATTGGGTGCGGTGACGTTCTTCTTGGTGTTGAGTCTGCTACCAAGCGGTCAACTTCTGATCGACATGTTGCCTGTCGTCGGCACTACCGAGCAGGGAAATGTGGAGTACCGCGCCAATCTGCTCACATCGGCGTTGCCAGTGATTGCGCGCAATCTATTGTTTGGATCATATGATTACCTCGACGCGCCAGAATTGCAGGTCATGATTCAAGGAGAGGGGATTATCGATGTGGTGAACACCTATGTCAGCGTGGCGCTGTATTCAGGTCTGCTGGGACTTGCGCTTTTTGTTGGAGCCTTCCTGTGCGCGCTCCAACAACTGCGGAAAGGCATGCGAATTTCGCGACGGTATGACCCCCGTTCCACATTGCTTGGGCGCGCCCTGTTTGCCACAGTATCGGCCATCATGCTCATCATCTATACCGTGAGCAGCATCAGTGCAATACCTGTGGTGTATTGGTCGGTGCTTGGTTTGAGTGTGGCCTACGTCACCTTGGTGAGCGAGTGGGCTCGCAAACCCAAAGAGGCCCCTGTACTGTGACCATCAACACCCCCTCCATCGCATCCGTGTCTGCCCAGAACCGGTCTGCGCTGAATGCCAAGGCCCGCTCCGGCACAACCTGGATCTTGATTGCATTCGGTTCGGGACAGGTGATTCGCCTCGGCATGAATATCATCTTGGCGGGGTTGCTGTTCGAAGAGGCGTTTGCCCTCATGGCGCTTGTCAATGCCGTGATGATGGGCTTGGCGATGTTCTCTGACATCGGACTTCAGCAGAACGTGATCCAAAGCTCGCGCGGCGACGAACCGGACTTTCTGAACACGGCCTGGACCATGCAGGTCATCAGGGGCGTTGTTCTCACTTTGCTGGCGGCGCTGTTGGCCTGGCCAATGGCCGCATTCTATGGAGCCAATGACCCTGGTGCCCTTGAACTGCGGTGGCTGATTCCACTCGTCGCGCTGACGGCGTTGATAGAAGGGCTACGGTCGCCCCGCGTGCTCAGCGCTGCCAGGCACATGCGCGTGGCACAGATTACGCGTATTGAAATTGCTGTGACGATCGTGAATACGACGGTGCTTTTGAGTCTGGCCTGGTACTTGCGGTCGGTATATGCCTTGGCAATAGCCGCAGTGGTGTCGGCATCATTGCATTCGGCATTGACCTATTGGTTCTTGCCCGGCGCGCGTGCGCGCTTCGTGCTTGAGGCCACTGCAGTGCGATCCATTTTCTCTTTCGGCAAATGGATCTTCTTATCTACACTGCTGACCTTTTTGTCAATCCAGATCGATCGTCTGGCATTTTCAGCAATGTATCCACTGGTGGAAGTAGGCGTCTACTCCATCGCATCCAGCTTGGCGTTGATGGTTCCAAGCCTGATAGGCAGCTTGCAAGGTGCCGTTGTCTTCCCATGGTACGCGCGCATGCTTGAAGACGGTATGAAGCTGCCTGAAGCCTTTCAAAAAGCCATGACGCCAGTGCTGGTGATGTCAACGTATGTGGTCGTGTTGTTGATCATTGGAGCCCAGAGCTTTTTTGCCTTGGCTTACGATGACCGCTATTCTCAAGCTGCCGTGTTTTTACCAATACTGGCTGCGAGCGCTTGGTTCAGCAACATTGGCGGCCTGTACGGATCAGCCTTTCTTGTTAAGGGGCGGCCCCAGTGGCTGGCATTTGCAAGTGCGGTGAAGGTGCTTTCTTTTCTGTTGCTTTTGGCCTTGCTTTCTCTTATTAAAAGCACGATGCTCATGGCGACTGCTGTAGTCTTGGCCAGCGAAATCATCACAGTGATCATCAGCCGCTATTTCGGATGGCAACTGGGCCTAAAGAATCTGCGTATTGAATCCGCAATGTTCGGAATGCTGATATTTTCATCGGGCCTTTGCCTCTTATTGCTTCATAAATTTCAATTCATGGCCAAACTGCATCCCGCATTGCAGTTGCTGGTGCTGGGTATATTGGTGACAGCGCTTTTTGCGCCGCTATTTGCAAAGGTTATATACCCGTTTTTCAAACAGCGTTCTTTGCCTGTTTCCTGACATAACCGCAGCAACGGCATGACCAAAATCAACCTGCCTCGAACTGCCAGGCAGTTCGAGTTCAGCGACAAGCATTTTGCCGGGCGCTGATTCCGGAGTTTGCACCAGCAGAGAACTCCGCCTCTGCTCGGCACGCAGACCCCAACGAGCGGCAGTGTCGTCTGCTCGCTCATGCTGACCCGGTGCTCGTCTGACCGCAGAGTGGCAGGCTCCCACCAAAAGATCCACGATGGTAGCCAGCGATTGGAATCGGTTCACAGACAGTGACTGCTCCGTCGACAAGAAGTTGACTCCATGATGAGCACGGCGCGAGCAGTTGTGCGAGAACAGACTCGCTAAGAATGGCGTCATTCAGTGGACAGGCGGCTTTGAAAGAGCCATGAGCTTGAGCACATGTCTTCGAGGGACCGCGTTGCCTTCCAGTTCAATTCAAACGTGGCTGCCTGGACATCTGCATAAGAGCAAGCAACATCCCCCTCACGTCTCGCAACCAACCTGTAAGGAACAGTGCGGCCAGATTGCCGCTCAAAAGCACGAATCATTTCAAGCACGCTGTAGCCTCTCCCGGTTCCCAAATTGAAGGCATGCCAACCGCTGTTCGAAGACAGATATTTCAAGGCTGCCATGTGACCCTCAGCCAAATCCATCACATGAATGTAGTCTCGCACACCTGTCCCATCAGGCGTGGGATAGTCCGCGCCGAAAACGTTCAGAAACTCCCGTTCACCGCATGCAACCTGTACGACGTAGGGCATCAAGTTGTTGGGAATTCCCCTGGGATGATCTCCGATCAGTCCGCTCTGATGAGCTCCAACAGGATTAAAGTAACGCAGGCAAACGGCTCCTAACGAAGGGCGAGAGATACAGATATCCCTCAACATGTCCTCAATGTGCAACTTGCTGCGCCCATACGCATTAATGACGTGTTTGGGATGCGCTTCATTGACAGGGAGATACTGCGGATCGCCGTAGATGGTGGCACTGCTGCTGAACACAATATTTGATATTGACTCTGCCTCCATCGCTTGAAGCAAGCCCAAGGCGCCACAGACGTTATTCTGGTAATACATGAGAGGCTGCTGTACGGACTCGCCAACTGACTTGAAACCTGCGAGGTGAATAACGGCATCTATGCGATGTCGGCGAATGATGTTTCGAACAAACGCTACCTCACCCACGTCACCCTGATAAAACGCAGGAGATCGGCCAACGATTTCTGCGACCTTGTCGACAATCGTCTGATGACTGTTGGATAGATTGTCAACCAGTACCGCCTCATGTCCCGCTGACATGAGCACCACCGCCACGTGGCTTCCGATGTATCCACAACCGCCCGTCAACAATACATTCATATGAAATCTCTCGATAATTAACACCACCCTCAATCACCTGCCAATGAAATCCCTCCAGAGGATCGATCGCCAAAATGATTGCCCAATGAAAATTTGCATCTGGCAAAGTGGTGGCAATTGACTCCCGTGCTCACAACTCGACCGTAGAGTCGCATACAACCAATCCTTGAGCCCAAGCACCACCTCACCGTGCTTACAATCTGCCTTACTCCGACGTCACCACATGACGCCAAGCATGCACATATTTTGGCGCTCAAACACTTGGCGTCTGCGTTTTGAATCATCGCGACCCTTCAATATCGGCTCGGCTGCTTGCCAATTGGCAGGGGTATATTCAGAGCACCCTCAGACACAGAACTGGAGTTGACCCACATTTGTGGACGGGAAGGTATTGGTTTGCCCTTCAAACGGCATCCCACGTTGGCCGGACACAAAGGTCGCGTCTTCGACAACATTAAATGAGGCCCTTCAGTGGTAAGAGATAGCCCAGACAGATAGCCCAGACCGCAGACAAGACGAAAAGCTCTGTGTTGAGGAGGGGATGTGCATGATTGACGCGGCCACCTCCATCGTACCGTCAGGAGCGTGAACATCGGCATGGCCGTGACGGTACAGTTGCGTTTGAGCGTCTCTGTCCAGTTCTGAAATCATCGGACACCTTTACACTTTCGCCATGGTCCTCCCCAAGCGACCCCCCAGATCCATCCTCAAACGCCGAGGCAGCATCTCCACGGCCGTACAGACCGTCTTGGATCTGGTCGCGGTCTTGGGCTTGGCCCTGCTGCTGATCCGCCAACAAGTCGGCGGTCTCACGGCCGACTACTCCATGATGCTGCTGCTGCTGGCCATCGGCATGCTGTTTGCCTACGACCAGTTCGGCGTATACCGCAGCAACAGCAGTTTTACGCGCAAGGCCCTGACCCACTTCAAGGCCTGGTCGCTGGCCTTTGGGTTCCTTCTAGTGGTCGGTTTCGCGACCAAGCAGACCGACACCTTTTCCCGCCTGTTGCTCGGGCAGTTGTATGTGGCAGGCTACCTGCTGCAGGTGCTGCTGCAATACCTGAGCCGCCAGGCGCAGACCCGCGTCATGCGCCATGCGGTGCCTGCTGAAAACGTGCTCATCGTGGGCACTGGAAAACTCGCACGCTACCTGCAGAACAAGGTATCGGGCAATCCCTGGTTGAACCAGAACGTGGTGGGCTGCCTGCAACTGCCCTCGGCGGCGCAAAGCCGCAGTGGGAAGACGGGGGCCACCCTCTACGAAACCTCAGACTTCGGCACACTCAAAGAACCCAACATCATCGGCCCGCTGGGCGAGATGTTGGCCATCATCGACCGACACGACGTGCGCACGGTCTATTTCGCCATTCCCCTGGGTGAATCGGACCTCATTGAGGACATGTATTTCCAGCTGCTGGACCGCCAGGTAGCGGTTCACTGGGTGCCAGACATCTTTTCGCTGCTGCTGGTCAATCACAGCGTGCGGGAGATCGCCGGATTGCCAGTCTTGACCCTGTCGGAAACCCCCCTCACAGGCACCCGTCTGTTGCTGAAGGCCTTGGAAGATCGCGTACTGGGCACCCTCATCCTGCTCCTGATTTCGCCCGTTCTCCTGCTCATCGCCCTGGCCATCAAGTTGGACAGCCCCGGACCGGTGTTTTTTCGCCAAGCGCGCAAGGGCTGGAGCGGCCGGGTCTTCCACATCTGGAAGTTCCGCAGCATGTTCGTGCACCAGCCAGAGGCTGGCGTGGTTCAGCAGGCCACCCGCAACGACCCTCGAATCACCCGGGTCGGTGCCTTTCTGCGCAAGACCAGTCTGGACGAACTGCCTCAGATCTTCAACGTGCTCAAAGGGGAGATGTCGCTGGTGGGGCCACGGCCACACGCGGTACAGCATGACGAGCAGTACTCCAAAGGGATTGACGTCTACTTCGCGAGACACAACATCAAGCCCGGCATCACTGGCCTGGCTCAGGTGCGGGGGTTGCGCGGCGAAACCAAGGAGATCGAGCGCATGCAGCAGCGCATCGAGGCGGACATCGAGTACATCAACAACTGGTCACTTTGGCTCGACTTCACCATCTTGCTGCGCACCCTGGGTGCGCTGACGGGCAAGAATGCCTACTGAACTGGTTCGTCCGGTTCCCGGCGCCCACACGCACTGGAACTACGTCCCCAGCCCTCCACGCTGGAGCATCGTGTTGCGTCGCTGGGCAGCCCGCCAGACCCGCTTGGACGCTCCGGCGTGGAAGCTGCTGACACCTCCGTCTACCACCGGCCAGTGGCTGCTGTACTTCATGTACCTGCCCCAAGGGCAGCTGTCGCCGCAGCACCGCTTCACGCTGGAACGTCTGGCTGCAGAAAGCGCCCGGCTCATGATCGTGTGCGCCTGTCCGCCCGATCACCCGGTGCTGGCAGAACTCAAGAACCATTGCGATGCACTTTGCTGGAAGGCGGTGAAAGGCTTTGACTTCTCGGCATACGCCATCGGCATGACCGAACTGGCAACACATGCACCGGACTCGGATGTGCTGGTGTTCAACGACTCGATGCTGGGCCCCTTCGCACCGTTGACGCCCTTCATCGAAAACGCCCGGTGGCGACTTTCCGGGTTGAGCGCCAGCTCGCTGGAGGAAAACCACCTGCAGTCCTTTGCCCTGATCGTCCGCCAGCTCAACGCCGAGTTCCTGCAAGCGGTCGCGCCCGTGATATCCACCGAATGGTGCTACGACGCCTCAGGGCCAGTCATTCTGCTGCAGGAAACCCGTCTGGCCCGCGTTGCCAGCCATCACATGAGCGTGGGCGCCTTCTGGTACACAGACGGCTCGCGCCACCAGGACCTGTGCCTGAACTGCCCGGAACAGATGCTGGACGCTGGATTTCCGTTGCTCAAACGATCCTTGTACGGGAAGTTCGCCAGTGTGTTTCAGGACCCCTCGGTGATGCAAGCATTGCTGCGTCGGTTGGGGCACCCGGAGCTGCTTGGCGCCAAGGCCTGAACAGCGTGAGCGGCCGTTGCTGAGGTGTTCGGCTTCAGGCATCGGCCGGTCGCGGAGCGGGTGCTGCTGATCAGGTGATCTCTACTTTGGTTGGGGACGACGACAGGGAGCCTCATCGCATACTGTGTAGAACAATTGATCAATCTTTGCTTTTGCCTGGAGCAGGAAATCGGGCAGGCCTCAGAGGTGACTTCAGTTTTTTATCGCCCCGTAACGAGAACCCAAGATGAACGACAAAAACCTACAGGCCACCGCAGTGGTCGGCAAAAATTCGATTGCCTTCGTCGAGCAGGTGTTTTCGCTTTACGAAGCACGTCGGCCGCTGGTGACGGTGAAGAACGAAGCTCAAGCCGGGAACCTGTCAGGCATCACCATTGATCGCTGCATCGTTCCCGCGGAGCAGTCGGGCTGGTTTGCGGCTCAACATCCCCTGATTCACGACTATCTCCCCGCGCAGGTCACCTACACCTCAGGAACCGAAGGCCAACCGAAAGGCATCCTGCTGACCTACGCCAACCTGGCTGATGCGGCTGAGCGAATCATCGATCAAATGCAGATGACCGCAGACATCCGTGAATACGTGGGCGTACCCGCCACTTTCAGCTTCGGCATGGCTCGCTACCGGGCCATCAGTGCCGTTGGCGGGCGGGCCTACCTGTCTCCGCGCGGTTTCGATCCCCTCGAACTGGCACGCATGCTCACCGCCGGTGAGGTCAATGCACTCTCTGCGGTGCCCACTTTGCTTCGCATCCTGCTGGCAGCCCCCGAAGTCATCGGTGAGGCGGGCCAGCACCTGCGCTGGATGGAAATCGGCTCGCAGCACATGACCGCAGAGGAAAAGCGTCGCGTTCGAGAGCTCTTCCCCCATGCGCTGATCGTGCAGCACTATGGACTGACAGAGGCCTCGCGCAGCACCTTCCTTCAGGTTTCCGACGCGCCCATGGATCTGCTGGGGTCCGTTGGACGCCCCGTGGGGCAGACCGAGGTTCAGCTCAGCGCGGACAGCCGCATCCGGATTCGCGGACCGCATGTCGCGAAGTCACGCATCGATGCCGACGGTTTGCACGACTTGCTGGACGCGGACGGCTGGCTGCAGACAAACGATCTGGGACACATGAGGGATGGTCATCTGTTTTTCGATGGCCGGGCGGACGACCTGATCAATTGCGGCGGCCTGAAGATCGTTCCCGATCAGCTTGAAGAGCGTATTCGTTCCCGTCTCGAACCGGGTGCACAGATTGCGGTGGCGAAAATTCCTGACGCTCAACGTGGCGAGGGCATCCTGGTCGCGGTGCAAACCGATCCCTCTGAGACCAAGCGAATGCACGATGTGGCGATGGCCGCGTTGAGAGACATGGGGATCGAGGCCGGCAGCTCGCTGCAGGTCATGGCGGTGGACGCCATCCCCGTCACGGGCACCGGCAAAGTGCAGCGGAGCGTGCTCGCGGCGCAGTTCATCTCGCAACGGCCTGCCGCGGGCTCTACCGACCCCCACTTGTCCACCGGCAAGATCAGCGACGTGGTCTCACTGTTCAGACACGAATTCCCCGGTCAAACGGTTCAGCCGGAAGACACCTTCGAATCCCTTGGGGGGGACTCGCTGCATTACATTCAGTTCTCCCTGAGTTTCGAGCAGCGGTTTGGACCGTTGCCGATGGATTGGGAGAAACTCAGTGCCGCAGAGTTGCAGCGCCACATTGGCACAGGAAGCAAATCCATTTGGCGCCAACTGGAATCGATCACGTTTGCGCGCGCGTTTTTCATCGTCTGCATCGTGGCGTTGCACACAGATGCATTTGTCTACAGCCCCAACTGGGGGGCAGCGTACTTTTTGGTTTTGCTTGCGGGCTACTCCGTCACCCGTTTTCAACTGCCGGAGATCATCCGCACCGGCAGCATCCGAACCTTGTTGGGAACCATTCAGCATGTCGCCATACCGACCATTCTCATGGTCGCATTTTTGCAACTGGTCACCAGAAAATTTGAATTTTCACAGCTGCTGCTGATCTCCAACTTCCTCGACCCTGAGACGCTAAAGGGGTTTCTCTTTTACTTCATTGAGATATACACACAGTTGTTGTTGCTCGCTGCGTTGATGTTCTCTTTCTCAAGAGTGCGAGAGTCGTTTCGCGTGCGGCCGATGGTCAGCGCACTCGTCTTGCTCGTGGCAGCCGTCGCTTTTCGTCAATTCGTCGAAATGCTGTGGAACGCCGACTACAACTACAGGCGGACTCCATGGAATTATGCGTGGGCCTTTTCCCTAGGAATCGTTCTGGCGATTGCGAATGATTTGCGCACCCGGCTTTTGGCTGTGACCGTGTCGATCATGCTGGCGTTGTTCTTCTGGGGTCCAACCTCTGCAACCTTCTACGTGGGAGGCGGTTGTGCACTCGTGTTGTTCGTTCGGGCCTTTTCCGTGCCTGCTCCGGCAAAGGTGGTGATCTCCGAAATCGCCGGTGCTTCGCTGTTTATTTTTCTCAGCCACGAAGTGATGATATCCATCGTGACCAAATTGTTCGGCGAGAACAAACCATGGTTGTCGCTGTTTTTGGCAATCGCTGCTGGTGTCGCCCTGACCCATATGTATGCGTGGTCAAAACGCAGGTTCGTGCGACTGGTGCGTTGGGCCCGATAAAGGAAAGGCCGCAATGGCAGTCGCTACCGGCGTTGGCCGCCGATGGTGCGCCGCACGGCCTCTTCGTTTGACGGGTCACAGACCTTCGTCATGCAGACGCTCTGCCGTACGGATCCTGTTTTGTTCCGGTGAGTCCGGGGTGCCAACCACTCATCCGCCAGGCGAGGCGAGCTTCAGAGAAGCGGCCCCGGCGGTCTTGTGCGTGTTTCGCGTTCATGTTGAATCGCTGCAACGTGTACAGACCGGCTTCCCGGGCATTGCTGCCCCACTGGGTGGTGACGGCGGCGCGATAGCCGGCCTCGCGCACCAGGGCCACTGATCGCTGATCGGTCGAGCCATTGGGATAGCAGAACGTGGTGATGGGCGTCCCCAGAGCGGATTCAAGCTTCAGTTTGGAGCCTGCAATCTCGGCCTGCAGCTCGTCAGCCGTGCACTGCGGCAGGAGTGCATGGGAGTGCGAATGGCTGCCGATCTCGTGGCCGCGAGCAATCAGGTCTTTCATTTGCTCCACCGTCATGAAACCGTCCCAACTGTGCCGTACAGGGCACGGCAGCAAGGTTTGGGCTCGCAGCATCCAGTCTTCGCGTTGCGCAGGGCTCCACCGCTTGGTCGCTTCAAGCGCCGCTTCGACAGTGGTGTGGCCGGCCGTGCGTTCAAGGTCTCCTCCAGGATGCAAGTCGGCCAGCAACTCAACCGCGCCCTTGCGCTGTGAAGGGTCAGGCAACACGGTTGGATGGGTCAGATGAGCGGTCAGCCAGGCGACCGAGGTCGCCATCACGTCATGCCACAGCGGCGCGGTGTTCTCCAGGGTTTGACTGGGTATATAGAAACTGGCTGTCACCCCGTTGCGCTCCAGGACGGGCAGCGCGTTCTGATAGTTGTCGAGTTGCCCGTCATCAAAGGTGATGGCCAAAATGGGTGGGCCGGCGTAGCGGTCCTGGCCCCAGAGGTCGAGGGCCGAGTTGAGCGACAGGCACCGAAAGTGACGGGTTGCGAACTTCAGGTGGGCGTCCAGCTCGTCCGGTGTAACGGCCAGTCCTGGCAGTGGATAGAGTTGTCGCTGTGGCTCAGTGAGCACCCGGTGAAAGGTGATGATGGACAGCCGCTGATGCAGTCGCGCTTCGGGCGCCGTCAAACCCAAACGAGAAAGAACTTGACCACAAGTGTCGCGGGCCAAGGCCTTGAATGAGGTGATGGGACTCATGGCGCGACGACCTTCGATTGAGCTTGCCCGTCGTGGACACGCAGGCTCCAAAAGCGCATGCGGTTGTCTGACCTTCTGTGGAATGCTGCTGTGCTCAAGCGCGGCCAGAAATCGATGTTCGCGATCATGCCTTTGCCCCGGAGAATGGTTCGAAGATCTGCTTGAGCTGCTGCGCTGAACGGTCTACATCGTGCCTGTCGAGCGCTCGCGTTCGGGCCGCTTGCCCCATGGATTGAAGCTGTGGCACACCTGCCTCAAGACACCGTCGCATCGCAGCTGCCAGCTCCATCGCGTTGCCCGGCGCCACGAGCCAACCGTCCTCCCCGTCACGCACCAGTTCAGGCACCCCCGCCACACGCGTCGCGACGACCGGCCTCGAACAAGCCATGGCCTCCATCAGCACCACCGGCAACCCCTCAGCGAAACTGCTGAGCACGAGTGCGCGAGAGGCTTCAATTTCCTTGCGAACGGTGGCACCCGAAATCCACCCCGTGATTCGGACCAGGTCTGCGACGCCGCACTGTACGCAGTGACGCTCGATCGCCGATCTCAACTCCCCGTCTCCCGCCAGCACCAGTTCGGCTTCCACGCCTTGACGACGAAGCTCACCCAGCGCGTCGATCAGCACGAACTGCCCCTTCTCCGAGCTCAGCCGCCCCACACAGACGAAACGCCGCACCGGATTGAACTCCAGTGCCGGAGCCTCGCGATAGCCCTCATCAAGTCCGCAGTGCACCACCGAAATCTTCTTCCAGTGAGCCGGCTCCACCCAGCGACACAGCTGACTCCGCCCATATTCACTGACTGCGACGACGTGCGCAGCGCGACGGACCTTTTCGGGGATTCCAATGAACTGCGCGGCATCCGTCTCCACCGTGCCGTGTGCCGTGAAGCTGAACGTACAACCATTCAACTGCGCGGCAAGCATTGCAACCGTTGCGGGGTTGGAGCCGAAGTGCGCATGAAGGTGCGGTACTTTGCTCGCTTCCATCCAGTTCCCGACAATGCAGGCTTCGACGAAATAGGCGATGTGATGGACCAGGCCGCGATCAGCCCGACGGGACAATCGCAGCGCACTGAACGCAGCACGACCAAAAGCCACCGGACGCCGCACCAGCGCCTGCAGGACATGTACAGCCGTGGCCGCCAAGCCTGCACCAAGCACATAGCGTGTGCGGTTCAACTCCTCGACATCGGCTGAATCCGGGCTCCCGTCAGAGGGGCCACGGATCGCGAATCGAAGCACTTCGACACCCTGTCTCTCCAGCGCCGCAATCTCACGACGGATGAAGCTGTGACTGACCTTCGGGTACTCGCTGATGAGATACGCCACCCTCATGGTGCAAGCTCCATCGAAAGACCCTGTCGACGCGCCCACACCGCCAGTGCGTAAAGGCACCAGATGCGCGTCCAGTACAGACCCGGCGCGCCAGAGCGATAGGCTTGCCAGAGGTCGGCCACCCCCTGCGGCGAGAGGCCGACGCTCGCCATCAAGTTGCGGTCGGTCAGCACCGCATCCACCTCTGCGCCAAGCGCACCACGCAACCAGTGATCGAACGGCAGCTCAAAGCCCGACTTCGGCCGATCGAACAGCGCCGGATCCAGCCCTCGGAGCCCCGCACGGCGCAGCATCGCCTTGGACCGCACCGGGTGGAACCGCGTGTCGTCCGGCACGGTGGCAACGGTTTCGAGCAACTGCTGATCGACCAGTGGCAGGCGCATCTCGATCGACGCCGCCATGCTCGTCGAGTCGGCGTCTCGCAGCAGGCGCTCCCCGAGAAACAGTCGCTGCTCAAGCGCTGCGATCGACGCCAGATCGGTCCGTCCCGCGGTCTCCTCGCGCAGCAAGGCGACCATCTCTGACGGCAAACCGATATAACCGTCCCCCAATCCGTCTGCGGCGGCTCCCAGCAAGCGGCGATGTGTTTCGGGCAGGAACAACGCGTACGCACACTGGTAAAGCGCGAGCCGGTCGTCTCGCGCGGCCACCATCGTCGGCAGTTTGGCCCAGCGCGTCTGCGGCGGGAATGGGCCATCGGCGGGCGCCTTCCACGCCGCGAACGATCTCGCTGCCATGTTCCTCAATCCCTCCGGCATGAAACCAAGGCGACGCGACCACGCCGCCATCGCAGGAAGGTCGCGAAATGACGTGTATCCACCGAACATTTCGTCGCCACCGCTGCCCACGAGCGCCACCTTGAACCCGGCCTGTGCAACCGCCTGCGACATGAAGAACGAGTTCAAGCCGTCGAAGCTCGGTTGATCCAGGCTGCCGACCGCCTCATCCAGTCGGTCGAGGAAGTCTTCCTGTCGCAGCACGATCTCATGATGCTGTGTGCCGATCGCCTTCGACACGGCACGCGCGATGTCACCCTCGTTGCGCTCCTGCTCGGTGAACGCCAGCGTGAAGGAGTGGACCGGGTCACGCGACACGCGCTTGGCCACATTGGTGACTGCGGATGAGTCGACCCCACCGGAGAGGAACACCCCGAGCGGCACGTCAGAAGCGAGATGGCGTCGCACGCTGTTCTCCAGCGCCAAAGACACATCCTCGTCGGTCGCAGAACCAGCGCGAGGAAGTTCGGCCTGGGTCCAGTAGCGTTTCCGCTGCAGCTCAAGGCCACCCTGCGCATAGACGCGCATCTCGCCCGGCAAGAGCGATTCGATGCCTTCGATGATGGTCTCGGGTGCGACGGTGAAACCGTTCCAGACCACGCTCGCCACGGCCGACGACCGCAGTCGCGGCTTGTGCAGCAGACCCGAGCGCAGCAACGCGCGAACCTCCGACGCGAACGCGAAAGACCACTCGCCCGCAGGATCAGGATTGCGCGCAAAATAAAGCGGCTTGATCCCCAGCGCGTCGCGCGCCAGCAGCAGCTCGCAGCGCCTCGGGTCCCACAACGCGATCGCAAACATGCCGCGCAGCTCCCGCACCGCGTCGAATCCGCGCAGGCTCAAAAGGCGCAGCATCGCGGCCGTGTCGCCGGTCGACCAAAGTGTATGACCCTGCGCTTCGAGAGAGCCCCGGATGTCGACGTAGTTGTAAATCTCGCCGTTGAGCACGGCGACATCGCCACGCTGCGGATCCACCATCGGTTGCGAGGCGGCCGTCGACAGATCGAGGATCGACAGTCGCCGATGCCCCAGCATGGCGCCCCAGCCACGCGCGTCGGCCGGTCCCATCCACAGGCCGTCGCCGTCAGGTCCCCGATGCGCCATGGCATCCGTCATGCGTCGCAGTGCAGCGCGATTCGCCTCACCAACGCGGCCAACAATTCCAGCCAGGCCGCACATCAGGACCGCCCCATCAGTTCACGGGTGGCACGTGACTTGCCCACCAGCAGTGCGCGTTGCTGATAGGCGCGCAGGAAACGCCGAAACTCGGGGTTCTCGTAACGCGGCTTGCGTTGCAGAGCCGCTTTCAGCCAACCCCACAGCATCGCAGCGCTGCCCAACACATAAGGCTTCTGATTCACCCGGGACAACGCGCTGGCGGCCATGAAAAGGAAACCGGTGCCCATGAAGTACTGACCGTAGCCGTGGCGCATGCGGCCCGTGAAAATGCTGTCCTGGCTCGACCCCATGGGCCGCAAGTGCACGAAACGCAATTCCGGATCGTCCCAGCTGCAGGCTGCCCAGCCCTTCATGCGGCATTGATGGCAGTCGATGCCATCCCACATCACCTCACGCACGAACCCGCCGATCGCCTCGAAACAACTGACGCGGTAGAACTTCGTCATGCCGAGCGAGGTTTCATCGCCGTGGCGCTCAGGAATGAGTTCACCGCCCTCCTCCACGTAGGCCTTGCCGCTGCAGGTCGCGATGCGCGGGTCCTGGGCCATGCGTTGCATCAGGATCTCGAAGTACCTCGGCGGCAGTCGCAGATCCAGATCGAGCTTGCAGACGAACTCGTATTCACCCGGATTGATTGCCCCATACCCGGAATAGAACGCGTCAACGACACCCGGCCCCACGGCGCGATGGCCACGATCCTGGCGCGTGACGATCTCAATCCAATCATGTCGAGCCGCGTATTCCGCCAAGATCTGAGGCGTGGCGTCGCTTGATCCGTCATCGACGATGACCCACTTCGTGGGAAGCTGGGACTGGCGGACGACGGTATCCAGCGTCTGGCGCATGTACTGCGCCTCATTGCGGCACGGCGAGATCAGAACATATCGCTGGGTCATATCAATTCAGGTCGCAGTACGGTGGAAGGACTCAGCATGCACCCAAGCCGCCCTCTTGCAAGAGTAAGCCCATAAAGATGCATCCTGAAACACAAGAATGCCAGATGGCATAGAAACGGCCCTCCGAGACCGGGCCGTGAATCGGTCGACGGGTGGGTCCGATGCCCACTGCCGCCGCAGGCCCAATGGTAAAGGCAACAGTTTTCTTGCTTCCCAGGCGTCAAATAAGCAGAAAGCATGCCTGACTTCGACGATCACGACCTTTCAATCGCTGGGCATCGCCTTGCATGGGTGTCCGCCCAAGACCATTTGAACCAAGGCACGCGCTTGGAAGATGCACTTCAAGGCATTGATCAAGCATGCCAATGCAAAACAAGTCCTACCGATTGCATGCCACAGACGGCCAATGAATCGGCCCATTGCGATCTGATCCTGAGCAATACCTGCGAGCACCTTTTTCGCACAGGCGAAGCACCAGGCCAAGACGGTCAGAGGCCGAGGTGATTCGGCGCTGGTACCGGCTGACCCGAGTTGCCAACAGAAATCATCAGGAAGCTTCTGGAGGTGTCTGACTTCAATCAACGGACTTCCACCACACGCGCGCTCCGGCGAACTTGTGCGCGGGGCACCGGGTGGAGCCACCCGCTGGCTCGGGCGGTGTTCGCGTACAAGAGGCCTTCACGCCATGACAAATAGTTACGCAGGTTAACCAATTGTGGTGAAGCACCCGTTTGCGCGCGCCCCGCTTACGCATTGATACCCCGCTGAATCGGTGGTTTCCGCCGCCTGTCCTTTACGATCTTTACGGTCGATGGCCTAGCGAGTGACACTGATTTCCGATCCTGCGCTTCAGCCGGCTTGCCTGGAGGTTTGAGCGACGGGTATGGCACCCAACAATCAACGAGCAACCTCCTGATCAATTCCATGAACAAGCCATCGATTTCTGTGACTGCTTCGCAATCATTCATTTCTGTCGATTTGTTCGCGTGCATTCTCATGTCTCCCATGACGGAGTGGTGGCGTTGACGCTGCTCCTGGTGAGACCCCCCACTCCCGGAATCGTGATGAGGCGGCTGAGAAGCCGCCTTCACTTTGTACCCATGCCCGCGACAAAGCCAGTCAACACGCTGCAAGAAACAAGCATGACAACACCTGACAACCGCTGGGCTAGGGCCAGTCTCGCCTGCACCTTGGCCCTGTTGCTGGCGGCCTGCGGCGGTACCAACACCGCTGATACGTCGGCCGATGGTGCACAGACCCTTTCCGTGCCCGTGAACCCAGACCGCAACGAGGCAGACGATTCAACGGCGCCGAACGCCCAGCTGACGGCCCAGTCCCTGGCACAGGCAGAGTCCCAAGCACAGATCACAGACGCTTCGCAGCCGCTGGAGAGCCTGCCACCGGGCAGCATCGGCGCAAAAGAGGCCTACCTCTCAGGCGCCATCGCTCGCAAAGCCGCCGTGGTGGGCATCCCGGCCTACCGCTTCTACAACCCCGGCACCGGCGCGCACTTCTACACCATCAGCACCACCGAGCGAGACAATGTGGTGGACGACTTCTTGTCTCCCTTCACCTTGGAAGGCCCGGCTTTCTGGGTGGCCGGCGCCTACTCGCCGGGTTTGTCGCCGGTGCACCGTTTTTTCAACACCCGAAGTGGCGTTCACTTCTACACCATCAGCGAGGCCGAGCGAGCCAACCTTGTGGCAACCTCGCCGCACTACACCTACGAAGGTGTGGCCTATCACGCCAGCCAGGTGGCCGGACAGGGGCTGGTGGCGTTCCACCGCTTTTATGTACCCAGCAAAGGTTTTCACTTCTACACGGCCAGCGAGAGCGAAAAAGTCAGCATCCAGGCCAACCTGAGCAGTTCCTACCGCTATGAGGGCATCGGTTATTACGTCTTGGACAGCGGCACGGAGCCAGACCTCCCCCAACCGGGTCCCGCAACGGGGACTTCCCGATCGATCGTGGTCCAGCTTGCCGCAACACGACTCAGCGGCACAGCACCGCTGGCAGTTCAATTTGATGCCACGGGCACCACTTCCAGCCTGACCCATCAGCATCCGTTTCACCACGTACGCTATGCATTCAATTTTGGTGATGACCGGGGTTTGAGCTGGCCCGTATCGGGTCTCCCGAAGAACTCACAGACGGTGGGACCACTTTCCGCACATGTGTTTGATCTTCCCGGCACCTATCAGGTACGGGTTCGTGCAACCGATCTGGCAGGAGACTATTCTGAAAGGTCGATCACCGTTCAGGTGCTCGATCCCAATGCAGTGTACGCCAGTGCTGGAACGGTTTGCGTGTCTGCTGCTGCAAACTTCTCCGGTTGCCCTGCGGGAGCCTCTCAAGTGACGGCGCTACCCATTTCTGCAACATTCAATGGTCGCCGTGTTTTGCTGCGCAGAGGTGAAACGTTCGGCTCCATCTCCATTCCGCATGGAAGCCAGAATGTGCAGGTGGGGGCCTTCGGAACTGGCGCAAAACCGCGCGTCAGCAGCATCGTGGTTGGCACGGTTCGCCCCACGTCGACCGCTTTCCCGCGCGATGTCTCCATCATGGACCTCAACATCCTTCAAGGATTTGAACAGTTTTCAACGATGTCCCGACTGCTGCTGTATCGAAATACATTCGACCCGCCAACCGGCTCAACGATCGTCGCACAGATCAATATTGCCAGTGCACTGGGCTATGTTGTTCAGAGCAACACGCTGCCTCCCAGCCAGTACTTCCAGCCCAGAGAGCTTTTCCTTGTGGAGAACCAGATCCGGGGAAGCACAACCAACCCTCAAATGGGCATGGCAGGTTTAGGAACTCGCTTCGTCATCATGGGCAACGACATGGGAACGGCTCAGCAACACACGGTTCGCCTGTGGGCAATGCACAAGGGATACATCGCGCACAACGCACTTCGTGGTCGATCTTCCGATGGCATCCGACATGCGTTGAAAGTTCACTCTGGAGGATTGGGCGATTTCAATGACAACTATGCCATTTCAGGGAGCACCTGGGCCTCAAGGCAGATCGTCATTGGAAACAATCGCCTCGGAGATGCCACGGACAACAACTCGTGGACGGGCGTTGCCGGACCTCAAAACAATGGCTCCGACAGCCGTGAAGGCCTGGAAGACGTGATCCTCGAAAGCAATGTGTTTCACCGTGGGCCCAACACCAACACCGAGTTCATTCTCATGGGACGAAGAATGACGTCTCGTGGCAATACGAGAGCTGACGGCGGATCTCCAAACATCAGTCAATACAACAATTCCTATCAGCTACTGCCTGCCGAATGGGTGGGTCCGTTTTACTACCAGTGAGCGGATGCCGATTCAGATGAGTTTGAGGAATATTGATTCAATGCCGCAAACGCATCGAGCTTTGTAAGCAGGGCATCGAAATCCACGCATTGCAACTCTGCATCCGCCAGCGTTCGCTATTGCCCCCACGACCGCGAGAGCTTCAATCGCCTGTCGCAAGCACACGATGACATTGCCGTTGGTATGTCTGGTTGTGCAACCTCACCCACCTGAGGGCTCAGCCCCGGCTTTCAGCAAGCCACGGCTGAAGAAAAGGTGTCTTCAGAAGCCAGGGCAGCCAACCCGGAGACACGTCTTCGGTGCATCTGTCTTTTTCACTTTTCCCCGTGAACCGATCCACATCCATGCCGCCAGCCTGCAGCGGCTGATCGAGTGTGACTCCGTGGGTCGCCCCCTCGGCCCAGAGACTGAGAAGTGATCTCGGGGTTGCACATCTGAAACCAAGGTAACACCACATTGCATTTGGCCGCAGGACGGGCGGAAAGTAATGCAATTGCGGTACGGAGAATGCAAGCCAGAATTATTTGGCTACATGACGATGCCGCCACGGCACTAAGATTGAAAGCACTCGGCCTGCTTCGATCCCGCAATGCTCCAAATATTCCCCAAAAGGCTGACATATTCCATATTCACACCAGGGCATGAAGCACCCTCAACCCTTTGGGCTATTTCAAGATTCCAGGATAATTAAATCGGTTTATTTGTTTCCAGTTGTGAGCTGAGTAACAATAACAAACCAAAATGAAATCTCTGCCGCATGTCGCCTGACAGCAGCAGCTCATCGAATTCAAGTCAATGTATCGGCAAGGCAATCGATATATTTGCAGCACTTGAACACCTCAATACGCCCGGAGGTGGACTGAAGAAACTTAATTATCAACCAACATTGGCTGTGCTTTTAGTTTCACCAGACCACCCCACCCACCCTAAAACTGTATGCCAACGTACTCCAAGAGTCTCGAGATGAATTATTCTGATTTAATCCCCCCGTCAGGGGTATCATCCAACCCGAAGAACAACCAGCATTCTGGTTCGAAGCCAGGCCCCTCTATGCTTCTGATAGCGTTGGTCAGCGCACTTGGATTGACCGCCTGTGGCGGCAGCAGTGAAGAGGTCACCACCTCGGAAAAGGCCGCAGTCACTGCTTCCGGCTTGGAACCAGCAGGTGGCGAGGACGTCAACATTTCGGAAACAGGCGAGGCAACTGCCTCTGTCTCGGAACGAGCTGGCGGCGGGGATGTCTACGCGTTGGCAACCACCTCTGACCAGGAACCAGCGGGCGCAGGCCTTCTCCAAAAAACAGCGCCTGCACCTGGCACACGGATCATCAATGGTCAGTCGTTCAGCAGCACAGCCTGCGCCACGGAAGGCAAGGTATGCAGCTTTTCGGGGTCGCGATATGTGGCTTACGGCGCCGCTGACCGATTTACGGTCAGGCTGCTCACCGGCCCGGTAAGCTGCTCGAACGGCATCTTTGGCGATCCCATCCCGCTTACTGTGAAGTCGTGCTTCCTCTCTACGACAACTGCACCTGCACCTGCACCTGCACCTGCACCTGCTCCTGCTCCTGCTCCTGCTCCTGCTCCTGCTCCTGCTCCTGCTCCTGCTCCTGCTCCTGCTCCTGCTCCCGGCACGCAGATCATCAATGGCGAGTCATTCAGCACCACGGCCTGCGCCACTGAAGGCAGCTCATGCAATTTCTCAGGCCTGCAGAATGTGGCCTACGGTGCTGCTGGCCGATTCAGTGTCAGGCAGCTCACCGGCCCGGCAAGCTGCTCGAACGGCACCTTTGGCGATCCCATCCCGCTGACCGCCAAGTCATGCTTTCTTTCCGTAGCTGCTGCACCCGCACCCGCACCCGCACCCGCACCTGCACCTGCACCCGCACCCGCACCTGCACCTGCACCTGCACCCGCACCTGCACCTGCACCTGCACCCGCGCCCGCAGCTGGAACCTCCCAGTCGATCGTTGCCCAACTTGAAGCAACCCGACTCAGCGGCACCGCACCGCTGGCGGTTCAATTTGATGCGACAGGTACCACTTCCAGCCTGGCCAGTCAGCACCCGTTTCATCACGTACGTTATTCATTCAATTTTGGTGATGACCGGGGTTTGAGCTGGCCCGTATCGGGTCTCCCGAAGAACTCGCAGACGGGGGGGCCACTTTCTGCACACGTATTTGACCAGCCCGGCACCTATCAGGTACGGGTTCGCGCAACCGACCAAGTGGGCGGCTATTCTGAAAAGTCCGTCACCGTTCAGGTGCTCGACCCCAATACCGTGTACTCCGGTACTGGAACCGTCTGCGTATCTGCTGCTGCAAACTTCTCCGGCTGCCCTGCAGGAGCCTCCCAAGTGACGGCGCTGCCCAGCTCCGCAACATTCAATGGCCGCCGTGTTTTGCTGCGGAGCGGTGAAACGTTTGGCTCCATCAACATTCCGCATGGAAGTCAGAGTGTGCAGGTCGGTGCCTTCGGAACTGGCGCAAAACCGCGTGTCAGCAGCGTCGTGGTTGGCTCTGTTCGCCCCACGTCGACCGCGTTCCCGCGTGATATATCCATCATGGATCTCAACGTTCTCCAAGCATTTGAGCAGTTTGCGACGATGTCTCAGTTGCTTCTGTATCGCAACACATTCTCACCACCCACGAGCGGCGCTGTGACGCAGATCAATATTGCAAGTGCTTTAGACTATGTTGTTCAGAACAACGCTCTGTCCCCTAGCCAATACACCCAGCCCAGAGAGCTGTTCGTTGTGGAGAATCAGCTCCGTGGAAGCACATCCTACTCTCACATAGGCATGGCGGGATTGGGAACTCGTTTCGTCATCATGGGCAACGACATGGGAACGGCTCAACAACACACCGTTCGCCTGTGGGCAATGAACAAGGGGTACATCGCACACAACGCACTTCGTGGTGGATCTTCCGATGGAATCCGGCATGCATTGAAAGTGCATTCTGGAGGATTGGGCAGCTTCAGTGACAACTATGCCATTTCAGGGAGCACCTGGGCCTCAAGGCAGATCGTCATTGGCAACAATCGTCTCGGAGATGCCACGGACAACAACTCGTGGACGGGCGTTGCTGGCCCTCAGAACAACGGTCCGGACAGCCGTGAAGGCCTGGAAGACGTGATCCTCGAAAGCAACGTGTTCCACCGCGGCCCCAATACCAACACCGAGTTCATTATCATGGGACGCAGAATGACGTCGCGTGGCAATACAAGAGCTGACGGCGGCACACCGAATATCAATCAGTTCAACAACTCGTACCAATTGCTGCCTGCCGAATGGGTTGGTCCGTTTTACTACCAGTAAACGGGACAGATTCAAGTGAATTTGATGCCCAAGAAAAATCACAACAACGTTCCGAGTGTCACCACGTTGAAATTGACGAAACTCTTGAGTCGGCGTTGTCCGTGATTTAGTGCCGGCGGGAAGAGGAAACTGCTGGCATCATTGAAATCGCCGCTGCAGGCAATTGCCTGCAGCGGCGATTTTATTTGTTGGGCGCCACGTCGAAACCTCCACTCATGCGGCTCCGCAGGGGCCCCTGCGGGTCCAGTTGTTGAATCAACTATTCTTTTTCAGTTGCCGTCGAATGGGAGGACTCGCCAGTGTTTTCGCTGCTCCGGAGCGGCGAGAGATGTGCTGATTGCTTCTCTAAAACAAGCAGCCAATGCCCGTACCACAGCGTATTGAATGTGGCGCGCCTGGCAACGCTCAGGCCCTGCTCAGTCGCCCATGCCTCAACCTTCTCCGGTCCCATTTGTTCGACCCATTGCCTGGCCATGACAAGATCGTGAAGCAGGTTGGCGGTCGCGCGCCAGCGTGGCTTGACGACCATGTCCTTGATGATGAGGCGCCCTCCCTCAGGCAAAGCACTGCACAAAGCCTCAACAAACGATTGCTTGTGGCTGTCGGGGATATGGTGCAGAACGTCAATGACGGTGACCACTTCATATCCCAGATGGGGTATGCCTTTCTCGACCGACCTTGCCTCAAACGCGACAGTGGACGAAAACGAATGGTTAGAAGCCACGCGACTGGCGATCTCTATAGCGGGTCGGGCCATGTCAAACCCATACCCTCGTCGAATTCGCCCGAGGTGAACGAGCAAATTCAACAACAAACCATGCCCACACCCCACATCCAGCACTGACGACTGCGGCGGAATGTCGCGAATGACTTCATGCAAAGGGCATATGTACGAACGGTACTGTTGCATCAGCCTGGTCTTGACGCTTCCAACGTCCGCATAAAGCATGGTGGCCATCCGTTTGATGGCCGCAGGGCCGATCGCGATATCGTCGGGCATGTGGCTGGCTTCTTTCTAGTGGGTTACGGCAAAGCCGACGAAGACTGATCGGAGCTTCGCTTACGCCGCCAAGCCAGAAACTCAGTCGCCCCAAGCGCGGCAAAAATCGCCAACTGCCCTGCAAAGGCCAGGTGATATCGATCCTGCGAAACCACGACCATGTGTATGGCAGTGAAGTAAAGAATGCTCAGTGTCAATGGCGAGGCCAACGCCTTGACCCAACCGACGCGGCGCATGGATGACCAGATGCCGGCCAAAGCCAAAACAAAGATCAAGGCCCAAGATGCCTGGGTCGCTCTCTTGAGCCTGAGTTCCCAGGATGGTCCAAAAGTCTGGCTGATTCCCTGGGCGTTCCAGCTCACGCCCACTGACTCATTCGAATAGAGAATCACGAGCTTCCTGACCGCTCGAACCAGGAAGGCGGCGGGATCCTGCACGATGTAGTTTTTGGCTTCTTGCGCAAGCACCCTGGCCTTTTCGTTTGCTGGCAAATGGCTGACTGTCTCCGGCATGGCCATGTACCGCCCATCAGTGCCCGGCGTGTTGCCCATCCACAAGGTAATCCCCCCATTCGTCGAGATGAGCACGGGCTCGCCGTAAAGCAGGTGATTTCTCCAAACCCAGGGCGCAACCACAAGAGCCATCACGAGACCTGCGAGCGCAACGCACTTGAACTGACCCTTGACTTCGGAGAAGGTCGGTCGCTGGGTCAGGACGGACGCAACCGCAAAGACCAAGGGAAGCAACAGGGCCTGAGGCCGAACGAGTGAGGCCAACCCCAGGACCAGCCCCACAAGCAGTGCCCTGGGCGCCAGTGCTTGTTTAGGGTTGAACCATAAATCCATGGCCAGAAGGGTCAGAAACAGAAACGGCAACTCGCTCGCCAGGATGGTCGGGTACATGACCAGAGTCGGCCACACTGCCAAGATCACTGCGCTGATCAGCGCGACCTGCTGGCCCCAGAAACGCGCTGCCAGCCGCGCTGAAATCCAGATGATTCCCAGCGACAGGGCTATGTTTATCGCGATGATCGGTTCGTATCGAATACCGAACAACCAGAACAAAGCGGCGTGCATGAAGGTGGTCCCTGGTGGCCAGAAAGCCGTGGGTTCTTCAGCTGTCCAACCGAAAGTGCCATGCTGCACCAGCGTTCTGGCAAACACGTCATAGGCCTCGCCATCTGACAAGGGAATCACCGGAATCCACCAAGCCCAGACCAAGCGCAGGACCAAGGCCAGTGTGAATACAAGGACAAGAGACTTGGTGAGGTGCAACTCGCCGCTCTCGCTGCAAGGATTGATGGGGCTCATGGACATCCAGTCACGAGGTAGAACTTAAAAAAAGCCCGTCCTTCGGGTCGTTGCGGGCACCTGCGAAAGACCCGCCCAGTGGTCTCACAATTGCATCACGGTTGCGGCGATCAGGATGCCCACAACCATGGCGCCTGTGGCCCAGGTTTCCGGATCCTTGACAGCAAAGAAAATCGGATCTTCATCCATGTACCCCCTGGCGGTCACCATCCAAAGCCGTGTGACCCATAGCAGCATCAGAGGTGCAATCAACCAGAGCAACTCGGGCGTGCGATAAAGCTCCGTCACCTCGGGGCTGTGGATGTACAGCGCGAGCACCAGAACAGAGAGATAACCGCTGGCCGCGCCCAGGCCTTGGAGCATCATGGTGTCTTCGGTGGCATATTCGCGGCCGCGCAGCTTGCCCAGCACTTTGCCAATGATCTGCTCCTCCTTTCGCACTTCCACCAACTCTGCCACCCGCTTGACCATGGCCAGCGAAAGAAAGATGAACATTGAAAAGGCCAGCAACCAGAATGACAGGCTAATGCTCGCAGCAAACGCGCCTGCGATGATCCGCAAGGTGTAAAGACCGGCCAGAACGATCACGTCCAGACTGGCAACGCGCTTCAGCCGCAGGGAATACAGAAGAGTGACGACCAGGTAAGCAACCAACGCAACCTGAAAGCCACCAGGCAACAGCAAGGAAAGGCCCAGCCCTGTCAGCAACAGCAGCGATGCCGCCGCAATGCCCGCACGAATATCAATGGCCCCTGCCGCAAAAGGGCGGTTGCGCTTCTTGTGGTGGTGCCTGTCGGCATCAAGATCAAGCAGGTCGTTGATGATGTAAGTGGCCGAAGCACAGGCTCCGAAACAAACAAACGCCAGCGCTGCGGCAGCGAGCGCTTCCCAGTTCAGCACTTCATGGGCGGTCATGACCGGAACGAACAAGAGGAGGTTCTTGAGCCATTGCTGTAGCCTGATCGCCCGCAGCCAGGTTCGCCAGTCCGTGGGAGGCTGCGGGATGTCCCGATGTGGTATGCCCATTGCAGCCACCTCACGGACAACTGACCGAGGGGCGTTGACTGTCACGGCGCCCCCCGCCCTGACCCAGACAGCAATGTCCACCCTTCCGTTGGCAACATACTCGAAGCGACCCGCCCCGAACTGGCGCTCCAGCAACACCGCTTTCTGTCCCCCGATCAGGTTGCAGTCAGGCGTGGACCCCAACACGTCATCAAACAAGCCAACGTGATCTGCGACCTTTTTCGCCAGCCCGATGTGGCTACCCGTGACGAGGAGCACACGGCGACCATCCTGCCTTGCTTGCCTGATCAGTTCAATGACCTCTGACCGGTACGGCAACACCGCAACATCCGGCTGGGCATGCTTGGCCAGTTGGGCCTTCATGTGGCTCCGGCCCTTCAGCATCCACCAGGGAAGCAGCAGGACCAACCAGGGACGCCCCTTCACAGCAGCGAGAAGTGACTCAAACGTCAGATCTGAACGAATCAATGTTCCGTCCAGATCAACGCATAAAGCGGTTGCAGCCCGCCCACAATCAGATTCTCGTTCCATAGGAGAAGTATATTAGTGGCTTGCGAAGACTCCCCCTACAAACGGATGACAAACTCGTGACCCGATCGACAGTCCTGCTGATTCTGGCGAATGTGGCCATGACTTCGCTTGCCCAGATCATTCTCAAGTTTGGGATGAGTTCTCCGGAGGTGGCTCGTGCGCTCTCCGGTGGAATTCGACTGTCTGGTGTAGCGAGCGCGCTCTTCCACCCGTGGGTGATTTCAGGCCTTGTGCTGTATTTCGCTGCAGCCTTGGTCTGGTTGCTCGTCCTCTCTAAAGTCGACGTGAGTCTGGCTTATCCGTTTGTAGGTTTGGGCTTTGTGATCACCATGGCTCTTGCCTGGGCCTTCTTGGGCGAAGCGGTCACAGCCACTCGGGTGACGGGAACGCTTTTGATTGCAGCGGGGGTCGCACTGCTGGCAATGCACTAGTGAATTTATTGGGTTGATCCACTTTCGTGGTTGGGGCGGCACCCAGGGTTTTGCAGCCCATACACCGATCTCGAATGCACCTTTCGATGCAGGATGCCCGAGTGAACCAAAGCGCAGTCACAGACAGGCGCCGCAAAGAGCACATCCTCTTTTTTCAACAATCCACAGCGAGTCAAAGCCATCTCCCAAGATTTGTTCGACCAGGACACCGATTGAGACTGTTTGAGCGCCGGATCAACAGATGAACCGATTTCTCGTGCGGCGACAAGCGCTCGCCTGGAGGTTGTATCGAAATGGGTGATTCCGACACCCCCCGGCCATATCGGCGGCAATAACCAGCAGACAGAACATGTACGAATCCTTTTACGAATTGAAAGAAAAGCCTTTCTCCATTCAGCCGGACCCCACCTTCCTTTACATGGGGAAGCGTCACTCGCTCGCCTACACCATGCTGGAGTATGCGATCCTTAACCGGGCGGGATTCACGGTGATTTGTGGCGATATCGGTTGTGGCAAAACCACGCTGATTCGCCGCCTGCTCGACGAACTGGGAGATGAGGTCAAAGTGGGGCTGGTGACCAATACACACCCCGACCTGGCCGATCTGACCGAGTGGATCATGCTGTCCTTTGGCCTGCCCTACGAGGGGCTTTCGCCCATCGCCCGATACGATGCGTTCCAGCGCTTCCTGATCAGCGAATATGCAAAGAACCACCGGGTGGTGCTCATCGTTGACGAGGCTCAAAACCTCAGCCCCGCCGCCATGGAGTCGCTGCGCATGCTCTCCAATATCAATGCCGACAAGGATCAGCTGCTGCAGATGGTGCTCGTCGGCCAACCCCAGCTGCGCGATCTGCTCAGGCGCCCGGAAATGCAACAGTTCGCCCAGCGGGTAGCGGCCGATTTCTATATTTCCCCACTGAATTCGGTGGAGGTCGGGGACTACATCCAGCATCGGCTGAAAGTGGCGGGACGGGATCGTCAGCTGTTCACGCCATACGCCACGGCCAAGATCGCCCGGGCAGCCCATGGCATTCCCCGCAGCATCAACATTCTTTGCGATATGGCCCTTGTCTACGGGTATGCCGCTGAAGCCCCTCTGATCGACGTTCACGTGGTCGATGAAGTGCTGCGCGACCGCAGTGAGTTCGGTGTACTCGGTGACACCAATTTCAACATCGTCCAACCCGGGGACAGCCAGTGGGGAGACAACCCCGTTTCCAAACCATTCGATCCCCCAAAAGTGTGACGTTACCCACGTCTGGTAACAAATTGTTGAGTCATAATGGTTTACCCGATGGGAGTAAGACCGGGTGTCCATACCTGAGAGATCTGTGTGACCACGCCTTCAGCCGCTTCGAACGACATTGCCATTGTCGGCATGGCAGCGCACCTGCCAGGTGCCGCCAACCCGACGGCCTATTGGTCCAACCTGCGCCAGGGGCTCGAGTCCATCCGGCGATTGACCGAGACCGAATTGCTGGCAGCTGGCGAAAGCCCGGAACGCATGCGGCACCGCAACTATGTGCCAGCGGCGGCGGTGCTTGACGGGTTTGAGCAGTTCGACGCCGATTTCTTCGGTTTCAGCCCCAAGGAAGCGGCCATCATGGACCCGCAGCACCGCCAGTTTCTGGAGGTGGCCTGGGAGGCTCTGGAAAACGCCGGGCACCCGCCCGAGACCTTTGCCGGCCCGATCGCGGTCTACGCCGGTTGCGGCATGGGCAGCTATTTCTACTTCAACATCTGCTCCAACCCCGACCTGGTGGCCAGCACGGGCATGTTCCTGCTGCGCCACACCGGCAACGACAAGGACTTCCTGTCCACCCGGGTGAGCCACATCTTTGACCTCAGAGGCCCGAGCGTCAACATCCAGACGGCCTGCTCGACCTCATTGGTGGCGGTGCACCATGCCTGCCAGTCCTTGCTGCTTGGCGAGTGCGACATGGCCCTCGCCGGCGGGGTGACGATCGAACTGCCCCATGCCCGCGGCTACATCTTCCAGGAGGGCGAAATTCTCTCGCCTGACGGACATTGCCACGCCTTCGACCACCGGGCCCAGGGCACCGTGTTCGGCTCTGGCGCGGGTGTGGTGGTGCTGCGCCGCCTGGAAGACGCTCTCAAGGACGGTGATCACATCTGGGCCGTGATCAAGGGAACGGCCGTCAACAACGACGGTGCGGCCAAGGCCGGCTATCTGGCCCCGAGCGTGGATGGTCAGGCCAAGGCGATTGCGGAGGCACAGGCCGTGGCCAGCGTGAGCGCCGACACCATCGACTACGTCGAATGCCACGGGACCGGCACCTACCTGGGCGACCCCATCGAGGTGGCCGCGCTGACGCAGGCCTTCCGCGAGACCACGCCGGACACCGGTTTCTGCCGGATCGGTTCGGTCAAGACCAACATCGGCCACACCGACACCGCCGCAGGCGTGGCCAGCCTGATCAAGGTCGCGCTGGCACTCAAGCACCGGGAGATTCCGCCGAGCCTGGGTTATGAACAGCCCAACCCGTCGATCGACTTTGACACCAGCCCTTTCCAGGTCAACCACACCCTGAGCCCATGGGTTTCGCACAAGGGGCCACGCCGCGCCGGGGTGAACTCCCTGGGCGTGGGCGGCACCAATGCGCACGCGGTGCTGGAAGAAGCCCCTGCCCGAGAGGCTTCCGATCCGTCCGACTGGCCATTCCAGCTGCTCGTGGTGTCGGGCCGCTCACGGGCGGCGCTCGACGCCAACGCCAAGGCCTTGGCCGCCCACCTGCGAGCCCACCCCGAACAGCCCTTGGCCGACGTGGCCTACACGCTCAAGCAAGGGCGCCGGGCCTTTGAGCACCGGCGCGTGCTGGTGGCGGAGAGCCATGAAGAGGCCGCCACCTTGCTCGAAGGCAGCGACACCCGCCGCGTGTTCAACCACAGCCACCTGGACGATCCCGAAGTGGTGTTCCTGTTCCCGGGCGGGGGTGCGCAATATGCCGGCATGGCGCGTGAACTCTATGCCACCGAGCCCGTGTTCCAGGACTGGATGGACCGCGGGCTGGACGTGCTGCAGAAACGACTGGATTACGACATCCGGGCCTTGTGGTTGCCGGAGCCTGAGCAGCATGCCGCAGCGGTCGAAAAACTCAGACGGCCTTCGGTTCAGCTGCCACTGATCATGATCGTGGAACACGCGCTGGCGCAGCTGTGGATGTCATGGGGGGTCAAGCCCGCTGCCCTGCTGGGTCACAGCATGGGCGAGAACACCGCCGCCTGCCTGGCGGGCGTGATGTCGTTCGAGGACTGCATCGGCCTGGTGCTGTTGCGCGGGCAACTCTTCGACACCGTGCCACGGGGAGGCATGCTCAGCGTGCCCCTGTCAGCGGATGAGGTGCGCGGCCTGCTGGGCCAGGAACTGGACATGGCCAGCGTGAACGCACCCGAGCTGTGCGTGGTGTCCGGGCCGCAGGATGCGCTGGACCGGCTGGAGGCTCAGTTGCGCGAACGCGAGATCGAGCCGCAACGGGTCCAGATCGACATCGCTGCGCATTCGCGCATGCTGGAACCGATCCTGGGCCGTTTCGAGGCCTACCTGCGCAGCATCCGCCTGAGCGCACCCAAGCTCCCCATCATTTCCAACCGCGACGGGCAGCCGCTGAGCGCTGCCGACGCCACCGATCCGATGTACTGGGTGCGGCACCTGCGCAGCACGGTGCATTTTGCCGATGGCCTGGCCACGCTGAAGAAGGAGAGCCACCGGGTGTACCTGGAGGTGGGCCCGGGCAAGGCGCTGGGTTCCCTGACACAGGCCAACGGCGTTCCTGCCTCGCAAGTGATCAACTCGCTGCGCCACGCCGACCATGCGGTGGCCGACGACGTGTGGTTCCTGGGCACATTGGGCCGGCTGTGGGCCACGGGCGTCCAGGTGGACTGGGAACCCATCTGGGGCGAAGCGCGCCGGCACCGCGTGCCCTTGCCCACGTATGCCTTTCAGCGCAAGCCCTACTTCATCGAGCCAGGCACGGCCCGCTCAGCGCCGGAGGCGGCGCCCCAGCTCGTGCGCACCGACGACATCAGCGCATGGGGTTACCAGCCGCGCTGGCGCCCTCGCCAGGCCAACATCGAGATCGATGTCACCCAGGACCTGGCCAGCACCGAACCACAAACCTGGCTGGTGTTTGCCGATGAGGCCGGCCTCAGTGACAAGCTGGTCGAACGCCTGCGCAGCGCTTCACACCGGGTCACGGTGGTGCGCTCGGGCGACCTGTTTGCGCGGTTGAACGAGTTCGAGTACCTGCTGGCACCGGAGCGAGGACGCGAAGGCTACGACGAACTGTTGCGCGATCTTGTCGCCACGGGCAACACGCCGCAGCAGATCGTGCACGCCTGGCTGGTCACGCAGGAGGAGCGCTTTCGCCCTGGCAGCAGCTTCTTTCACCGCAACCTGGAGCAGGGCTTTTTCAGCCTGCTCTTCCTGGCGCAGGCCATGGCCGGCGAAAACCTGCCCAAGCCCCAGCACCTGACCGTGTTGAGCTCCGGGGCCGTGCGGGTGCGCGACGAAGCCCTGCCCTACCCCGAAAAAGCCACGCTCATGGGCCCGGCCCGGGTGGCTCCGCGCGAACTGCCCGGCCTGACCTGTTCGGTGCTCGATGTGGTGCTGCCTGCCGTGGACAAGGGCTGGCGTGCCAGACCGGATGTGAATGCATTGAACGGTCTGGCCGACCGAGTGCTGGAAGACCTGTTTGCTGCACCCGACAACCGCGTGGCCGCCTTGCGGGCCGACAAGCGCTTCGAGCTGGGCTTTGCCCCTCTGCCCCTGGCGCCCACCGAAGGGCTCGCAGGGATCTCGCCAGGCTGCGTCTGCCTGGTCACCGGCGGCCTGGGTGGCATTGGCCTGACGCTGGCCGAGCGGTTGGCGCGAGAAAAACAGACCCGACTGGTGCTGATCGCACGCCAGGCCTTGCCCGGGTCCGACACCTGGGACGCGCGGCTGCGCAGCGGCGACCCGCTGGACCCGGTGGTGCAGCGCATCCTGGCGGTGCGCCGCTTGGAGAGCCTGGGAGCCGAGGTGCTGGTGGTTGCCGCCGACGTGTGCAACGTCAAGGACATGCGGGCGGCCGCCGATCAGGCGAAGCAGCGCTTCGGACGCATCGAGGTGGTGATCCACGCTGCCGGTGTGGTCGATGACGGCCCGCTGATGACCAAGACCTCGGGCGGCGTGGAAGAGGTGTTTGCGCCCAAGGTGCACGGGGTGCAAATCCTTCACGACCTGTTCCCCGACGGCAGCATCGACCGGCTGGTCCTGTTCTCCTCGACCAGCACGGTGACCGCACCGGCGGGTCAGGTCGACTATGTGGCCGCCAACGAATACCTCAATGCCTATGCCCGAAGCCGCGCGGGGGGACGAACCCAGGTGCTGGCGATCGACTGGGGCATCTGGAACGAGGTGGGCATGGCCGCGAAAGCGATGGCCAGCCGCCTGGGCGAAGCGGCACCGCTCCCCCGCCACCCGGCCGGCAGCCCGCTGCTGGACGAGGCCACCTTCGACGCCACCGGCCACCGGATGTTCACCGCCACCTGGCAAACCGAAGGCCGCTGGATTCTCGACGGCCACCGCACCAAGGCCGGACAGGCCTTGCTGCCCGGCACCGGTTACCTCGAACTGGCCGCCGAGGCCCTGCGCGGCAACGGCGAAACAGGGCCGTTCTCGATCAAGGACCTTTACTTCTTCCGCCCCCTGGAGGTCCACGACGGTCAGACCCGCGACGTGCGCGTGAAGCTGGCGCGCAGCGACGAAGGTTATGCCCTGGAGGTGCGCAGTGACGTGCTGTTTGAAGGCCGCAAGGGCTTCCAGCTCAACGCACAGGCCACGCTGGTCCCCGGTGCACTGCCCGGCGCCGGACGGGTGGACACTGCCGCGCTGCAGGCCCGCTGCCCGCATCACCGTGCCGAGGACGCCGATGGGCTGCGCTCGCCTCAAGAGGAACACCTGAACTTCGGCCCACGCTGGCGGGTGTTGCAGTCGGTGGCCTACGGGGAGGGCGAAGGCATCGCCCGCCTGAAACTGCCACCGGCTTTCGACAACGACCTTGCGGAGGGTTACCTCCTGCACCCGGCGCTGCTGGACCTGGCCACCGGCTGGGCCATGCACCTGATCGATGGCTACAAACCCGACCACCTGTGGGTGCCGGTGTCGTACCGGTCGGTGAACGTGCACCGGCCCTTGCCGGGCACCGTGTGGAGCTGGGTCCGCAACGCGCAGGACAACCGCTCCGACGCACCGTTCGCGGTCTTTGACGTGACGCTGTGTGACGCGCAGGGCGAGGTCTGCGTGGAGGTGCAAGGCTTCTCGATCAAGCGCCTGGAAGAAGGCGGCTTTTTGGCCTCGGGCAGCCGGCTCGATGCGCGCGAACTGGTGTTCGAGGACACGGGCGGAGCCGGAGCGCACACCAAGCTGTCCCCGGCCGAAGAGCAACTCCAGTACAGCATGTCGCAAGGCATCCTCCCGCACGAAGGCGCAGACGCGTTCGGGCGCGCGCTGGCCACCGGTCTGCCGCAGGTGGTCATTTCCTCGATGAACCTGGACGCGCTGGTGCGAAAGGCGGGCGAGGTCGCCGCGAACGACGCAGGCTCCGGACAGAAGTTCCAGCGCCCCGACCTCGACAGCGACTATGTGGCGCCAGGCAACGATGTGGAGCGCACGCTGGTGGGCTTCTGGGAAGAGCTGCTCGGCGTCGATCAGGTGGGCGTGCAGGACAGCTTTTTTGATCTCGGCGGGCACTCGCTGATCGCGGTGCGCCTGTTCGCGATGATCAAGAAGGCCTACCGGGTCGAGTTCCCGATCTCTGTGTTGTTTGAAGCGCCGACCATCGCGCTGTGCGCGGCGATGATCCGGGAGCAGATCGGCGACAGTGGTTCAGAGGACGCGGCGCCTTCCGCCGGGAGCGGCGGCGCAGCACCGCAAGCCCGGCGCCGCTTCGTCCACTTGGTCCCCATGCACGACGGTGAAGGCGGTGAGCGCACGCCCTTCTTCCTGGTGGCGGGCATGTTCGGCAACGTGCTGAACCTGCGGCACCTGGCCCGCTTGCTGGGCGCCGACCGGCCTTTCTACGGCCTGCAGGCTCGTGGCCTCTACGGAGACCAGGCGCCCCACGAGACGTTTGAGGAAGCGGCGGCCGACTACATCGCTGAAATGCGCCAGGTCCAACCGAACGGCCCCTACCTGCTGGGTGGTTTCTCGGGCGGAGGCATCACGGCCTTTGAGATCGCCCGTCAGCTGGAGTCCGCCGGTGAGAAAGTCAGCCTGCTGGTGCTTCTGGACACGCCGCTGCCTGTGAGTCCATCGATCAACCGCGTCGACAAGACCATCATCAAGTTGGCGGAATTGCGCAAGAAGGGCGCAGGTTTCTTGTGGACATGGGCGCTTGGACGCGTCCGGTGGGAGCTCAACCGGTTTCGCAACAGAAATGTGCCGCCCATCCAGCCCCGGACCAACCAGCTGAACAACGAAGCGATCCAGGCGGCCTTCCTGGCCGCCCTTCCCCGCTACAAATTGCACGTCTGGAACGGGTCTGCGGTGCTGTTCCGCCCGCCTCTCGACCTGCAATGGAAGGTCTCTGGTGGACGCTGGGTCAGCGCAGAAAGGGCATATGTCCATGCCGACAACGACTGGACCCGCTTCATGCCGGCTCTGCGCGTGCTGGAAGTGCCGGGCGACCACGACTCCATGGTGCTGGAACCCAATGTGCGCGTGATGGCCAGCCTGCTGAAGGGCTGCATCGAAGAAGCCCAACGACCCGGGACACACGCATGAACCAGCCATTGGGTCCAAGCGTGCTGACCATCGTGCTCAACTACCGCACACCCCTGCTGACGTTGCGGGCGGTGGAGGCGGCCCTGAGGGAAATGGAAGGGCTGGCCGGTGCTCTCACGATCGTCGACAACGATTCGGGAGATGGGTCGTACGAGACCCTGACGCGGGCGGTACAGGAACGCGGCTGGAGCCGGGTGCGGGTGCTGCAATCGGGTCACAACGGCGGTTACGGGGCCGGCAACAACTTTGGCATCCGCCAAGGGCTGCCCGATGGATCACCGCCCGACTACATCTACATCCTCAACTCCGACGCCTTTCCTGAGCCAGGTGCCATTCGAGTATTGGCCGAGCATCTGCAGGCCCATCCCCAGGTGGGTTTCGCCGGCAGCCGCTTGCACGGGGAAGACGGCGTCTACCACCAGACGGCGTTCCGGTTCCCGACCGTTTTCAGCGAGTTCGAGGGGGCGGCGGTGACCGGCCCCATCTCCCGCCTGCTTCGGCGCTACATCGTGGCCCTGCCGGAACCCACGGAAGCGCAGGAGGTGGACTGGATGGCCGGTGCGAGCCTGATGGTGCGCCACCGTACTTTCGAGGAGGCCGGTGGATTCGATGAGCGTTTCTTTCTCTATTTCGAAGAAACCGATCTGTGCCTGCGCGCACGTCGAGCGGGCTGGCTGTCCGTCTACCTGCCACAAAGCCGCGTCATGCACATCGGGTCGGTCTCCACCGGCATGAAGACCTGGAAGCGGATGCCCCCTTTCTGGTTCGATTCGCGCCTGTGGTACTTCACGAAGAACCACGGCGTGCTCTATGCAGCCACCGCCACGGTGGCCTACGTCGCTGGCGCGGCGATCTCAAAGGCGCGTCAGGTTGTCGGGAGCAGGGGCAACGGCCAGCCTCAGCACTTCCTTGGGGACCTGGTCTCGCACGCCCTGCGCTGCGCCTGGCACCGCCGTCTCGTCGGGCGCACCAGCGGCACATCCGTCTGACCTCTCAGTTTTCGCGATTTCCGGAGTTTTCCATGAGCAATTTTTCCTGTGTGGTGATGGGCAACGAGTCTCTGCTGATTCAGTGCGTGGAACGGCTGCTGCAAGGCGGCGACCGGGTCCACGCGGTGATCACGCGCAATCCGGACATCCGCTCCTGGGCGATGGGCCGCGACCTGCGCGTGGAAGCCCCCGGGGAGGGGCTCGCCGAACGGCTGGCCGGCGTGGGTTTCGACTGGCTGTTCAGCATCGCCAACCTCTCGGTCATTCCCCAGGCGGTGCTGGATCAGGCGGCACGCGGCGCCATCAACTTCCACGACGGCCCCCTGCCGCGCCATGCCGGCCTGAATGCGCCGGTGTGGGCGATCCTGGCGCGCGAGAAACAGCACGGTGTGACCTGGCACATGATCGAAGGCGGCATCGACGAGGGCGACATCGTCAAGCAGCAGCTGTTCGAGATGGCACCCAACGAGACCGCGCTGACCCTGAACACGCGTTGCTACGAAGCCGCCATGGAGAGCTTCTCCGAATTGCTGGTCGATCTGCACGGCCCCGGCCCGCAGCGCCAACGGCAGGACCTGAGCCAGCGCAGCTACCACGCGCGGCTGGACCGCCCTGCTGCTGCCGCCCGCATCGACCTGGCTCGGCCCGCCGACGAGGTGGTGGCCCTGGTGGGTGCGCTGGACCACGGCAGCTACTGGAACCCGATGACCTGCCCCAAACTGGTGGTGGGCGAACGGGTTCTGCTTGTGTCCGCCGCGGCCACCGAGGCCGGCTTGGCAGCGGCAGAACCGGGCGAGGTGCTGGAAGCAAGCATGGGAGGGCTGGTGGTGGGTACCGGTTCGGTGCCGGTGCGCCTCACGGGTCTGAGAGACCTCCAGGGCGTTGCCGTGTGCCCGACGACCGTGGCGAAGCCAGGGGACCGCTTGCCCCTGCTCGACGCCGACACGGCCAGGACACTCACCGAGGCCATGGCACGCGTGGTGGGCGGGGAAGCCACCTGGCGCCGCTGCCTGCAGGCGCCGGAAGGCATCGATCTGCCATTCGTGGCTTCCGCCTCGGGCCCCGCTCGCTGGCAGGCCATGTCCATGACGGCGCCCGCCAGCCTGTCGGGCGATCGCCTGCTGGCCGCGGTGGCCGCCTGGGTGGCGCGCGTCAGCGGCAAAAGCAGCTTCGACCTGGCCTTCCGCGATGCCGAGGCCCCACGGGCGAGTGGTTACCTGTCGACCTGGGTGCCGCTGCGCCTCACGGCAGCCGGCGACGCTCCCTTCTCCGCCCTCGCGGCGCAATGTGCCGAAGCCCTGGTGGCGGCCCGACGAGCACCCGCCTTTGCGCTCGATCTGGTCGCTCGCGACCCGGCGATCAAGGCGCTGACCGTGCCCCAGGTCGGGCTGGCAACGGGCGGAGAAGCAGCGGGTGTCGAGGGCACCGCGATCACGGTCCAGGTCACCGCCCCCGGCGCGCTGACCGTGTGGCACGACGAAGCCCGTTTGACCGGCGAAGCGGCATCGACCCTGGCCCAGCGCCTGCAGCGCGTGCTGGACGCCCTGGGCGATCCGGCGGCCCAGGAGACCGCGCTCGGCAGCCTGCCCGTCATGAGCCCGGACGAGCGCGAACAGGTGCTCTACGGCTGGAACGACACCCGTTGCGACTACGAACGCCAGACCTGCGTGCACCAGTTCTTCGAGCAGCAGGTGCAGCGGACACCCGATGCCACGGCGGTGGTGTTCGAAGGAGAGGCCCTGAGCTACGCGCAGCTCAACCGGCGCGCCAGCCAGGTCGCCCATCGCCTCATGTCCATGGGCGTCCTGCCCGGCACCCTGGTCGGCCTGTACACACCCCGCTCGCTGGACCTGCTGGTCGGCGCCCTGGCGATCCAGAAGGCGGGCGGCGGCTATGTGCCGCTGGACCCGGCCTACCCGCCCGACCGCATCGCCCTCTACATCGAGGACAGCGGTGCCCCGGTGATCATTGCCCAGTCCACACTGGTCGACAGCCTGCCGCCCCACCAGGCGAAGGTGCTGGTGATCGACGACGATCCGGCCATTGCGCAGCAGCCCGACACCGATCCGGCCAGCGGCGTCAGCCCGTCCGACATCGCCTACATGATCTACACCTCGGGCTCCACCGGCCGCCCCAAGGGCGTGATGGTCGAGCACCGCAATGTGGCCAATTTCTTCCGAGGCATGGACGACCGCATCCGCCACGACCCGCCCGGCGTGTGGCTGGCCGTCACCAGCCTGTCGTTCGACATCTCGGTGCTGGAGTTGTTCTACACCCTGGCGCGCGGCTTCAAGCTCGTGCTCTCCAGCGACGAAAACCGCGCGCTCGTCTCCAGCGGCACGATGCCGATCTCGGCGCAGAAGATGGACTTCAGCCTGTACTACTGGGGCAACGACGACGGCGCCGGCCCCAAGAAATACGAATTGCTGCTGGAAGGCGCCAAATTTGCAGACCAGCACGGCTTCTGCGCGGTGTGGACGCCCGAGCGCCACTTCCATGCCTTCGGCGGCCCCTACCCCAACCCCTCGGTGACGGGCGCTGCGGTGGCCGCGGTCACGAAAAACATCGGTGTGCGAGCGGGAAGTTGCGTGGGCCCCCTGCACCATCCGGCGCGCATCGCCGAAGAATGGGCGGTGATCGACAACCTCACCAACGGGCGCGCCGGGCTGGCCATCGCGTCCGGCTGGCAGCCCGACGACTTCGTGCTGCGTCCGCAGAACACCCCGCCGAACAACAAGAAGGCCATGTTCGAGACCATCGAGCAACTTCGTCGCCTCTGGCGCGGCGAGGCGGTGGCCTTTCCTACCGTCAGTGGCGAGCCGTTCAACGTGGTCACCCAGCCGCGTCCGGTCTCCACGGAATTGCCCATCTGGGTCACCACCGCCGGCAACCCCGAGACCTGGAAGGAAGCCGGCGCCATCGGCGCCCACGTGCTGACCCACCTGCTGGGGCAGACCGTCGAAGAGGTCGGTGGAAAGATCAAGATCTACCACCAGGCGCTGCGCGACGCCGGCCACGACCCGGCGAACTTCACCGTCACCCTGATGCTGCACACCTACGTGGCGCGCGACCGCGAGCAGGCTCGCGAAACGGCCCGTGGCCCCATGAAAGACTACCTGCGCAGCGCGGCCGGCCTGATCAAGCAATACGCCTGGGCCTTCCCGGCCTTCAAGAAGCCTGTGGGCGTGAGCAATCCGTTCGAGCTGGATCTCCGGTCACTGACCGAAGACGAACTGGAAGGCATCCTGGAGTTCGCCTTCCTGAGGTACTTTGAAGACTCCGGCCTGTTTGGCACCGTGGACGACTGCCTGAAGCGGGTGGAGGAACTCAAGGCCATTGGCGTGGCCGAAGTTGCCTGCCTGATCGACTACGGCATCCCTGTCGAAAAGGTCATGGAGGCCCTGTACCCCCTGGCCGAGGTGCTGCGCCGCTCCAACGAACCCACGGCCGTGGCCCATGACGATTTCTCGATCGCCGCACAGATCGTCCGGCACGGCGTCACCCACCTGCAATGCACGCCCAGCATGGCGCGCATGATCGCCATGAACGACGAGGCCAAGGCCGCACTGTCGCGGGTGCAGCACCTCATGATCGGTGGCGAAGCGCTGCCCGGCACGCTGGTGGCGGAGCTGGGTCTGGTCACCCAGGCCTCCATCGAAAACATGTACGGCCCGACCGAAACCACCATCTGGTCGTCGACCGAAACCGCTGGCGCCAACGAGTCGGTTGTCAACATCGGGCGACCCATCGCCAACACCCAGATGTATGTGCTCGACGAGCACCAGCAGCCGGTGCCCGTGGGCGCACCCGGCGAGCTTTACATCGGTGGCGACGGGGTCACTCGCGGCTACTGGCAGCGCGCCGACCTGACCGCCGAGCGCTTCCCGGCCGACCCCTTCGTGCGCCCTGAAAGCATGGCGCCAGGCGGCGCGCGCATGTACCGGACGGGCGATCTGGCTCGCTGGCGCCCGGACGGCCGCATCGACTTCCTCGGCAGGGCCGATTTCCAGGTCAAGATCCGTGGCTACCGCATCGAGCTGGGCGAAATCGAGGCCGTGCTCGAATCGGCAGACGGTGTGCGGCAGGCGGTGGTGGTCGCTCGTGAAGACCAGCCGGGTGACGTGCGCCTGGTGGCCTACCTGCGTGCCGACGCCGGCCTGTCGACCGAGCGCCTGCGCGAGTGGATCGCCACCCGCCTTCCCGAGCACATGGTGCCCGCCCACTTCGTGACGGTCGAGGAGTTCCCGCTCACGCCCAACCGCAAGGTCGATCGCAAGGCCCTGCCCGCCCCCACGCAGACCACGCAGCGCGAACGCACCGAGGTGTTTGTCGAACCCGGAAACGAAATCGAACAGCAGATCGCCACCATCTGGTCCCGCATTCTGGGCGTGCCACAGATCGGCTCGAAGGACAGTTTTTTTGCACTGGGCGGCCACTCGCTGCTGGCGGTGCAGGCCCATCGCGAAATCAAGCAGGCCCTGAACACCACGCGGTTGAGCATCACCGACATCTTCCGTTTCCCGACCCTGGCCGCGCTGGCCGCGCACCTCGACGACAAGCCCCGAGACACTCCGGAAGCGGCAGCCGAATCCGCCGAACGGGCCCAGATGCGCACCGATGCCATGTCACGCAGGCGTGCCATGCGGGCGGTCAAGCAGCCGCAGGATTGATGCGCTCCCCAGACCAGGCCAACGCCATGGGGCATGTGCAGGCATCCATCGCCGCCTTGCTGGACCCCCGCTTGGGCGTGGTTTGCACCGCCGTCGACGGTGACCCGCGGAATCTGTACCCGGAAGAGCGGAGCTCGATCATCCAGGCGATACCACGCCGACAGCGCGAATTTGCTGCAGGTCGGGCTGCCGCGCGGGAGGCCATGGCCTGCATCGGGGTCGAGTGCGGTCCTGTGCCCAGTGGCCCAGACCGTGCGCCCATCTGGCCCTTCGGCCTGGTGGGCTCGATCTCCCACACCCGGCAGATTTGTATCGCCGCCGTGGGGCGCGCGAAAGAGGTGGGCGCGATCGGCATCGACGTGGAAGAGCGCCTGCCGGTCGGCCCGGACCTCTGGCACAGCATCTGCACCCCCGAAGAACAGACCTACCTGCAAAGCCAGCCCGAGGAGCAACGGGGCGACATCGTCACCCAACTGTTTTCCGCCAAGGAAGCCTTCTACAAATGGCAGTTCCCCTTGACGAGACGTTTGCTGGACTTCCAGGACGTTCAGGTGAACCTGGAGCCGGGAGGTGGTGGTTTTTCGGTTCGGCCTGTTGATGCGCTTCGATGGCCTGATGTTCTCGCACCGGTGACTGGCGGCATGTTCTCCGACCAGAAATGGGTCATCGCGTGGGTTTGTGGGCACCCCGGTCGACCTCGGGTGTCGCAGGGCATGCGCCCAGGCCACCTCCAAGCCGCCCTGCCCCACCACCCGCCATCGAACCACCCCGAGGTCCTGCCATGAGACTCCAACGGTTGAACCCTCTCGTGAATTTTGGACTGAAGCTTCTACGGCAGGCCACCGACCTGAATTTCGACCGCATCAAGGCCGAAGTGATTTGCCCTGAAGAGACCCAGCCCTGCAAACCGCTCGCGTACCTTGAGGGGCAACTGGACAAAGCCACGGCACCCATCAAGGGCTTCGACACCCTTGCGAATGAACTGGCCATCCTCAGAATCACCGAGGTGCGACACGCCCCGACCATCCGCTACACCTTGTCCAACTGCATCGTGCACGACGCAGGTTTCGATGTGCTGGGTGGTGCATGGCGCAAGAAGGGCATTGATCGGCCGGATTTTTTGATCCAGCCCATCACCGAATTGGCATCATTGAGCTATTGCATGTCCAGCGTGAGCCACCGGTACTTCGGCCACTGGTTGCAAGACGCGTACACGAGCGCTTTGCTGGCCCAGCCGAATGAAGGCCTGCTTCTCGATGTGCGAACCGACGGTGGCCATGCCACAGACTATGTGAAGGCAGCCGGACTCAGCCCCTTGCCCGCCGGCGTGTACCTCGCTCATGAACTGCACTGCTACCAAGACCACGGCCAGGGTCCCTCCAAGCGAGCACGCATTGCCGAATTGCGAGCCCGGCTTGCAGCGGCCATTCCCGATGGCGATCGCTATGCACCGGGCAGCGCCGTGTACTTCCGACGTGGACACAGCGGTGTTGCCAGGCTGATTGAAAACGAAGACGAACTCATGCGGGCACTCACAGCCAAGGGGTTCGAGGTTTTTGATCTCGAAGGGGCCAGCGTCTCCGACATTCAGCAGCGGTTTCGACATGCGCGCACCGTGGTCAGTATCGAGGGCAGTCAGCAGTGTCATCTCACCTTCGCCCTCCCCCCAGGGGCATCCCTTATTTCACTGATACCGTCCGATCGCTTCTCAGTGGTTTTGCTGGGCTATGCCAGAGCAATTGAACTTCAATGGGGCTGCGTGGTGATCGACCGCGTCGAACATGGCTACCACGTCAACGTGGACGATGTTCTCAGAACCCTGGATCTTGCCGAGCGCCAGAGAGAAGGCAAATGCGAATGATCCAGGACCCCATGGCCTACTCATTGGCCCAACCGTGAGATCAATCGCTGGGGACAAGTTGGGCCAGCTGCTTGATGCGGCGTTTGAGTTCACGCTCAAAGTTGTGTTCTCGCGCGAACGACGACTCGAGGACCACGGGTCCGCACTGGGCGTTTGTCTGGATCAGCTGCATGAAATTCAACGAAAGAACTGAGATGTCGATACCTGGCAACAGCTTGCTGCTGTACGCACCTGTTCCGATCTACCCCGGCAAAGGTGGTTACCTGCTTGAGGACCAGGCATGCAATGGTCTGCGGCTCTGGGCGGAGAACTTTGAACGGGTGATCGTGATGCATCCACTCGAACACGGTGAAGCACCGCCCAGTTGGATCCCCGTTCAATCATCTGGCATTGATCTGAGCCGCGTGGAAATGGTGGCGCTGCCCACCGCCTACCGTCCCGATCAGTTTCTCATCCACTACTGGTCGGTTCGAAAGCAGATCGCGCAACTCATTGACCGTGCCCACTACCTGTCGTTCTCTATCGGTGGCCTGTTCGGCGACTGGGGCTCCGTCGCTGCCATCGAAGCCCATAGAAAAGGGAGGCGCTTTGCCGTCTGGACAGACCGAGTGGAATCAGAGGTGGTCCGCCACCAAGCGCAGACTGCTCAAAGTGCCAAGGCACGCCTGAGAGCATCCCTGTATCACCGTCCAATGGCGATGCTGGAGCGCGCCATCATTCGACGAGCCACCGTCGGCCTGTTTCACGGCGCGGAAACCCACGCCGCATACGCCCCCTACACCAAAACCGCCGAAATCGTTCACGACATCCACTTGCGGGAGCAGGATCGAATTCCCGCCGACGAGCTCAATCGCAAGCTTCATCGTGTCCTGGACGGTCCCCTGAACATCTGTTATCTCGGTCGTGCCGACACCATGAAGGGAACGGATGATTGGATCGAAGTGATGGCCGGTCTCAAATCGGCAGGCATCGACTTCCATGCAACTTGGTTGGGTGAGGGAGAACGCCTGCAGGCCATGAAGGCAGAAGTGGACCGTTTGGGGCTGGGGGAGCAGATCACGTTGCCCGGCTTCGTGAGAGACCGAACGGCCATTCTGAAAGCACTCCGAGAGGCTCACCTCTTCGTGTTTTGCCACAAAACGCCGGAGTCGCCGAGGAATCTGATCGAAGCGCTGGTGTCCGGTACCCCGATCATCGGGTACAACAGCCCGTTTCCCCAAGACCTGATCTCGGCGAACGGAGGGGGTCTGCTGTCTCCCAAGGATGATGTCAAGGCCCTGGTGGCATCGCTGGTTGGCTTGGCGGGTGACCGCAAGCGCCTGTCCCATTTGATCGGTCAGGCCGCGCTGGATGGCAGCGCCTTCAACGATGTGGAAGTGTTCAGACATCGAAGCGAAGTGATTCGCACCTACCTCTGATTTCCAGCTCCAAACGAATCACGGGACCATGCACCGGGTAGAAACCATGTCGCCGAAAGACAGTTGCGACGCTCAAACACCGATAGCCCAGGGCATCAATCTTCGAGAACTGCTGCGCGTGCGGGCAGCGGACCTCGGAGATCTCCCGGCCTACGTGTTCCTCGGCAACGATCTTGAGCCCACCCACACGCTGAGCTACGCCGGGCTGGGCCAGTCTGCCGAAGCCATTGCACGGAAGCTGCGCGTGCTGACCCGGCCCGGTGACCGGGTTTTGCTGGCGTTCAGCAACGACCTGGAGGCGGTTCAGCTGTTCTGGGGCTGCATCCTGGCCGGCGCCATTCCGATTCCGGCACCGGCACCGGACACCAGGAATGGACGGACCAGTGAGGCACGGCTTCGTGGCATCGCCGTCGATGCGAACGTGGTTTTGGCCCTGACCCATGCAAGCCACATCGACACCGGACACACCCAGCTCCCCGACGTGCCGTGGCAATCGCTTCAGACTTTGCTGGCCGTGCCGAGAACGGCCGACCCTGCCGACCCCGACGCCAAAGGGGGAGGTCCGGCGGACATCGCCTACCTGCAATACACGTCCGGCTCCACCAGTGCCCCGAGAGGTGTCGAGATCACCCACGGGAACGTGTTGGCGCAATGCAGCGCGTTGATGAGCGGCCTGCAAACCCAAGGCAAGAAAGGGCTGATCTGGCTGCCCTGGTTCCACGACTACGGGCTGGTGCATGGCCTGATTCACCCCCTCTACTCGGCGGCCACCTCGTTCCTGATGTCCACGTCGCAGTTCCTGCTGCGCCCCCTGAGATGGCTGGAGGCCATCGAGAAACACGGTGTGACACACAGCGGTGCCCCCGATTTCGCCTACGTCGCCTGCGTGAAGGCCCTGGCCCGCGCGCCCGGATGGACCGCCCGACTGGACGGCTGGCAGCAGGCCAGCTGTGGCGCGGAGCCCGTCCGGGCCACCACACTGGACGCCTTCGCCACCGCGTTCGCTCCCTTTGGCTTCAACCAGGCGGCACTGGCGCCCTCCTACGGTCTGGCCGAAGCCGTCCTGGCGGTCACCGTGCGGGACACCCGTTCCCCTTTGCTGCAGGTCACCATCGACGCGCAAGCCATCGAACGCCATGAGGTGCGGCACGCCGCTCGCGGGACATCCGGAACCAGAACCTTGGTGGGGTGTGGTCCGGCGCTCCCGGGGTTTCAACTGTGCATCGTCGACCCCGACACCTCCTTGCCCTGCCCGCCCCATCGCATCGGCGAAATCTGGGTGGCAGGGCCGAGCGTGGGCCGGGGGTATTGGGGGCAGCCTGAAGCATCGGCCGAGCACTTTGGCGCCACCCTGGCCCCTGCGGGCGCCGACCCAACGCAGCATCTGCGCACAGGTGACCTGGGTTTCATGCACGGAGGCGAGCTGTTCATCACAGGCCGGCGCAAGGACCTGATCCTGTTGAACGGGCGCAACCTGTACCCGCAAGACCTGGAGCAGACCGCCGAGGCGACGCACCCGAACATCCGTCCAGGCGGTGTCATCGCGATCTCGGTCGACAGAGGTCTCAAGGAAACCGCGGTCCTGCTGGTCGAATGCAGCCGACGACCCACGCCCGATGTGGTGCGTGAGCTGCTCGATGGCGTGCAGAAACAGGTGGGCATCGAGCACCAACTGGACCTGCACGACACCGTGCCCCTGCCAGCGGGCGCCCTGCCGCGCACGTCCAGCGGCAAGCCCATGCGCGGCGCGGCGCGGCGACTCTACCTGCAGGGGGCGCTGGAGCCACTGAGACTGGCAGCCAAGGCGCCGACGCTTCTGGCGCCGCCGCAGGAGGATGAGCCGGATGCTCCACTCATCGACACCCTGATCCAGCTGTGGTCCGAAGTCCTCGAGCACGAAGGGGTCGAACCCGACGAGAACTTCTTTGACCTGGGCGGTGATTCCCTGCTGGCCACGCAGCTGGTGTCGCGCCTGCAAACGCGGCTGGGCGTGGAACTGCCCATCAGCTCCCTGTTCGAAAGCCCCACGGTGCGCGGACTCGCACGCCGGGTGGGTCAAGCACTGGAGAAGCTGGCCGATTCGTCCCCCAGCCAGAGGGCGGCGCCAACAGCGCTGTCGGTTTCGCGCGCGCCGGGAGCCCGGGTCACGCTCTCCTACTCACAGGAGCGCATGTGGTTCATGCACGAGCTGGCGCCCGAGAGCAGCGCATACAACGTTCCGCTGGCCATTCGTTTCCGGGGTCTGCTTGATGTGAGCGCTCTGCAAGCAGCGCTGGCGCGCGTGGTCGAACGCCATGAAATCCTGCGAACCCGCTTCGTCAAGTCACCTGATGGCGTCTGGGGTGAAGTGGTGTCGGCCCCTGCTCCGCTGATCGACGAGGTGCGGCTGGCCGAGCACGGAGGCCCCGTGTCCGAGGACGTGTTGCATCGCCACCTGGCCAAGGTCACTGGCCTCCCGTTCCAGCTGGATCGGTGTCCGCTGCTGCGCGCACAGGTCGTGCACATCACCGAACAGCATGCCGTGATGCTGATCGTGATGCACCACATCGTCAGCGACCAATGGACGTTCGCTGAACTGGGGCGGGAACTGGCCGCGCACTACAACGCCATTCAGTGCGGGACGCCAGCCGCTTTGCCCAGCCTCCCGATCCAGTATGCAGACCACGCGAGCTGGCACCGGAGCTGGTTTGAAGGCGATCGGCGAGCAAACGAAGTCGCCTACTGGTCGCGCCGACTGGACAGTCTGGAGCCGTTGCCGCTGAACCATGACTTCCCACGGCCGCTGACACAGAGTTTTCGGGGTGCCGCGCTGCGCTGGCCCCTAGACCCCGACCACATCGCGGCGTTGCGTGGCCTCGGCGCGGCGCATGGCGCCAGCCTCTCGATGGTGCTGATCGCCGCGCTCAACGTGTTGCTGCATCGGCACACCGGCAAGACCGACATCGGCATTGGCGTGCCGATCGCCAACCGCCACCACCTGGCGTCCGAAAACCTCATCGGCAGCTTCGTGAACACCCTGGTGTTCCGAACCGACTTGGGAGGAGATCCGGATTTCCGCACCGTGCTGTCGCGGGTGCGTGAAGTCTCCCTGGAGGCCTTCGCGCACCAGGACATGCCGTTCGAACTCTTGGTCCGTGAACTGGCGGCAAGACCCGACTGCAGACGACAGCCGCTGTTCAACGTCATGTTCAACATGGTGAACTCGCAGGCCCGCGACTGCGAGTTCGAGGGACTGACCTGGTCCCGGCTCAATTTCGACCGGGCGTCGACGCAGTTCGACCTGACATTCGTCGCCGACCTGCTGTACGACCAGGCCCTCGTGATCGAATACGCCACCGACCTGTTTGCGCCAGAGACGGTGCAGCGCATGGGGGAGCACCTGCAGCAGATCCTGCGCGCCGCCGTGAACGAACCAGGAGCCCGTGTGGCCACGCTCCCGCTGCTGGGCAGTGCCGAGCGTGAATGCCTGACGCAGTGGTCGCTGGGGCCCGTCGAAGCGCCAGCGGCCCCCACGGTGGCCGAGTGGGTGGCCCACGGACTTCGGCCATCCGCACAACAGGCGGCCCTGGTCTTTGGCACCGTTCAATTGAGCCACCAGGCACTGGACGCAGCGTCGAACCGGCTGGCCAGGTTGTTGCGCCAGCGCGGCATCGCGCGCGGCAGCCGCGTGGGGGTGTGCCTCCCTCGCAGCCACGAACTGGTCATCTCGCTGCTGGCCATCCTGAAAGCCGGTGCAGCCTACGTGCCACTGGATCCCGACCACCCCCGAGAGCGTCTGAATGACCAGATCGCCGATGCCGACCTGGCGCTGCTGGTCACCCACAGTTCGGTGGTGCTGGCATGCGAGCAGCCCCCCCAATGGAGGGTCGATCTGGACAGCTCGCTGATCGCATCCACATCCGCCGATCCACTGCCAGCCGATCCCCTGCTCGATGCCTGTCCCGAAGATCCCGCGTACCTGATCTACACCTCGGGATCCACCGGGCGGCCCAAAGGGGTGGCTGTGCCACACCGCGCGGTGGTGAACCTGTTGGCCAGCATGGCGCGCACGCCTGGTTTCACGGCGCAAGACCGTCTGCTGGCCGTGACCACCCCCGGTTTCGACATCGCGGTCCTGGAACTGTTTCTGCCCCTGGGCACGGGCGGCACCGTGGTCGTCGCCAGCGAAGCACAGGCCACCGATGGTCGCTCGCTGGCCGAGGTCATGGCGCGCGAGAAGATCACGGTGCTGCAGGCCACGCCTTCGCGATGGCATTTGCTGCTGGAGGCCGGCTGGGCCGGAAACCCTCAGCTCAAGGCGCTGGTGGGCGGAGAGCCCCTGACGCCCCACCTGGCCGCCCAGTTGCTGGCCCGCTGTGGCGAGGTCTGGAACATGTACGGACCGACCGAAACCACGGTGTGGTCGAGTTGCTGGCGGGTGTCACCGGACGCCGTGCAGGCCATTGATCTGGGGCGCCCGGTGCTGAACACCTCGATCCAGGTGCTCGATCAACACCTTCAGCCCTGCCCGATCGGTGTTCCCGGGGAGATCTACATCGGGGGCACCGGCGTCGCCCTCGGGTACCACAAGCTCGCGGCGCTGACCGCAGAACGTTTCATCGAGCGGGCGGGACCGCAGGACCCTGTCAACACGCGCATCTACCGCACGGGTGACCGCGGGCGCTGGCGGCACGACGGGTCGCTGGAGCACGGCGGCAGGCTGGACGATCAGATCAAGTTGCGCGGGTTTCGGGTGGAGCTCGGCGAGATCGAAGCCCGGCTGCTCAGCCACGCGGCCGTGGCTCGCGCGGTGGTGGCTTTGCGCGAAGATGCGCCTGGCCAGGCCCGGCTGGTGGCCTACGTGGTGCCCTCCGGCCCCATGCCTTCGCGCGAAGAGCTGCGCGAGCACTTGCGCCGCTGGCTGCCCGATCACATGGTGCCCGCCCTGTTCGTCGAGGTGGCCGCCATTCCCGTGTTGCCCAACGGCAAAACGGACCGCCGGGCCTTGCCGGTACCGCAGAACAGTCAAACGGGTTCGAGCGCACCACCCGCGTTGCCCCGAAACGCCACCGAGGCCACCATCCTGGCGATCTGGCAAGCGGCGTTGCAGACCGACCGGCTCGGCATTCACGACAATTTCTTCGATCTCGGCGGGCACTCGATCCTGGCCGTGCGCGTGATCAGTCGCATCGAAGCGGCGCTGGAACGCCCCTGTGCACTGGGCCTGCTGTTCGAACACCCGACGGTGGCGGACCTGACCGCGGCTCTTGAGCAAACACCGTCAGAGGACACGGAGGACATCCCGGTGGCCGTGCTGCAGCCCCATGGGAGCGGGCCAGGGCTTTTCCTGCTGGCAGGCGCGGAGATGTACCGCCGTCTCGCGCAGCAACTGGACCCGGCGATGCCGGTGTACGGCGTGTTCTCGCAAACCGAAATCGACTTGCTGCAATGGCCGGCAGACGTTGCGCCGCCTGAGGTGTCGGTGGAGACGCTGGCGCTGGAGTACCTGGCGCTGATCCGCGGCATTCAACCCCATGGCCCCTACTTCCTGGGCGGCTTTTCGATCGGCGGCCCGCTCGCCTTCGAGGTGGCTCAGCGGCTGCAGCAGGAGGGTGAAGAAATCGGCCTGATCGTCCTGCTCGACTCCAAGCTGCCCGGGCGAGGCTTCAAGCACCTGGTGGCGGGCGTGCTCAGACGCCTGCGCCTGCTCCGCCGCCAGGGTGTGGCGCACCTCCTGCACATCTACCGCGTCTATCGACACCAGACCGAGCACCGCCACGAGCCCGGGAGCCGGCGCATCCAGGCGTACGCGCAGGCCATCCGTGCCTACGACGCCGTGCCCAGCGACCTGCCCGTGGTGTTCCTGCAGGCGGGTGACGATGCCTCCACCGCGCCGGCCTACGGCTGGCGTTCACTGGCGCCAGGCTTGACCGTGGAGCGGGTACCCGGTAAACACATGGACATCCTGGAGCCGCCGAATGTCGATGTGTTGTCGTCCTTGATGCGCCAGCACATCGCCAAGGCCAAAGCCAGGTGCTCTCGCGCCGCGGCGCCGGCCCCTACCGCACCACCACACCCCACCTCCGCGTCCACCTCATGCTCCTGAGACATTCGTTGAAATACATCCTGGCCTTCCTCCTGACCGCCTGCGGCTGGCACAAGACCCTGGACCCGGCCGAGCTCTCCGCGCTGTACACGCAGCCGCTGCCGCCCCCGGACAAGCCACTGCGGGTGTTCCACATCGGCCACAGCCTGGTCAACAAAGACATACCGATGATGCTGGAACAGCTGGCGGGAAAGGGCCATGATCACCGCTCCCAGCTGGGGTGGGGCGCCTCGCTGAGATCGCACTGGGAACCCGACGTGCCCGTCAACGGATTCGACGTGGAGAACGCCCATGCACGCTATCAGGATGCCCGTGAGGCCGTCGACAGTGGTCAATTCGATGCGCTGGTGCTGACCGAGTCTGTGGAGATCAAGGACGCGATCAAGTACCACAAGAGCCCCAAATACATCCGCCAATGGGCACGGGCGGCCCGGGCGGCCAATCCCAAGAGCCGCGTGTATCTCTACGAAACCTGGCACGAACTGAACGACCCCAAGGGGTGGCTGGAGCGCGTGGACGAAGACCTGGGCCTGTACTGGGAGGGCGTGCTGCTGGCGCAGGGACTGGCGCACGGAGACACGGGTGGTCCGGTGTACGTCATTCCTGCTGGACAGGTGATGGCCCGCCTGGTCCGCGAGATTGAAACCCGAGGGGGCGTTGATCGCCTCCGGTCGCGTGAAGATCTCTTCTACCTCAACGACAAGGGTGAGCGCGACATGATTCATCTGAGTCCACTGGGCAACTACCTCGTCGCCCTGACCCACTATGCCGTGCTCTACCACCGCCCGCCCCCTGCGGAGCCACTCGATCTTCAGCTGGTCGACGGCACGCGACTGCCGCCCATTTCAACCGAGTTGGCGCAGCTCATGAGCCAGGTGGTCTGGTCGGTGGTGACCAGCTACCCGAAGACCGGCGTCTCGCAGAGCAAGCGCTGAGTGTGCGGTGGAGGCCAGCGCTGGTCACGGTCTCGAACAAGGAAGAACCCCGTCATGATCATGGCTGCCGGCAACGGAGCGCGTGTTCTGGGTGACATCAACATCGGCCTGGCGCTCCAGCGTCTCGCGCCGAACATGGCCTCATCCTGCCAACATCATGTCGGATGACGGGTTGCGCAGGAACGCCTCCAGCGTTTCGATGGGCAGCGCCGGCGCAAACAGGTGACCCTGGAACTGGTCACACCCCTGGTAGGCCAGAAAGTCCCTCTGTTCATGCGTCTCCACACCCTCGGCCACCACCTGCAGACTCAGGCTCTGCGCGAGCGCAATGATCGCGCGTGAGATGGCCGCGTCGTTGGGGTCGGTCAGTACATCGGCCACGAAGCCCTTGTCAATTTTCAGCTGGTCCAGCGGCAGGCGCTTCAGGCACGACAGCGACGAATAGCCCACGCCGAAGTCATCCAGCGACAGGGTGACACCCAGGTCTTTGAGCATGCCCATCTTCTGGATGGTGATTTCCATGCGGTCGGCGAGCAGGCTTTCGGTCAGTTCAAGCTTGAGTCGGTGTGGACGAATGCCGGTGCGTTTGATGGAGGCCATCACCATGTCCACAAAGTTCGGGTGACGGAACTGGTACACACTCACATTGACGGCAACGCTCAGGTGAGCCGTTTGCTGCGAGTTGGCCCAGATGGCCAGTTGCTCGCAGGCGGTTTCCAGTACCCACATGCCCAGCGGCAGGATGAGGCCGGTATCTTCAGCCACCGGAATGAAGTCGGCGGGCTTGATCAACCCCTTTTCGGGGTGTTGCCAGCGCACCAGTGCCTCCACACCCGTGATCACCCCCTGGCGATCCACCTGCGGCTGGTAGTGCACCACAAACTGCTTCTCACGCAGGCCGACCCGCAGGGCTGCACCCACAGCGGCATTGGCGCTCACGGTGGCTTGCATGTCGGGGTCGAAATAGCACAGCGTATTGCGGCCCAGGCTCTTGGCCTGGTACATGGCCAGGTCGGCTTGTTTCAGCAGCTCGCTCACATCGCTCTGTTCGCCGCTGAACGAGGTCACACCAATGCTGGGCGTGGCGAAGTGCTGGTGCCCCGCAATCTGGAACGGCTCGCGCAGCATGTTCAGCACCTTTTCAGAGAGCGCGCGCGATTTGCTGGCTGCGGCGCCGCGGTCGGTGCTGAGGTCGTCCACCATCACCACAAATTCGTCGCCGCCCAGGCGCGCCACGGTGTCGGTCTTGCGGACACTGTTTGTCAGGCGCCGCGCCACTTGCTGCAGCAGCTGGTCGCCCATGTGGTGCCCCAGCGTGTCGTTGAGGATCTTGAAGTTGTCCAGATCAATGAACATCAGCGCGCCATGCTGCCCGGTGCGGGCGCTCTGCGAAAGCGCCTTTTGCAGCCGGTCCAGCAGCAGCTGGCGGTTGGGCAAGTCGGTCAACGGGTCGTAAAACGCCAGGTGCCGAATCATGTCTTCTGCATTCTTGCGCTGGGTGATGTCACGGCCCACCGCCACCCAGTGCGTCACCTCTTCTGCACTGGCCTGCACCGAGACCACCTCCAGCTCGACCCAGAATGACGCACCGTTTTTCCGCTGCACCATGAGTTCGGTGCGCGCTTGCCGGGTCACTTTCAAACCCTTGGCCAATTCGAGCAGTTTGACCATGGCCGGGTCCAGCTCCAGCAGGATGCGCGGGCTCTGTCCCAGCACCTCGGCGCGGCTGTAGCCTGTCTGTTTTTCAAAGGCGTCGTTGACGAACACCATGCGAGGTTCGTCATCCGGGCCCGAACCCGCTTCTGCAATGGCCACGATGTCGTTCAGCCGGGCCACGCTGGTTTCCAGCAACATCAGCTGTTCTTGCGAGCGTCGGCGCTCGGTGACGTCGCGGAAATACACCGCCAGTCCCTCGGCGAAGGGATATGCCCGAACCTCCAGCCATTTGCCCAGGGAAGGGAAAAAGTCCTCCAGCTCAACGCGCCGGTTGGTCTTGAGCGCGAGACCGAGCTGCATCCGCAGCCGTTGCGCCAAGCCGGTATTGAAATCGTGCCAGACCTCCTGGCCCAGCAGCTCGGCCGTGGTCTTTTGCAGAAGACGCTCGCTTTCCTGGTTCAGGTAGGTGAAGCAGCACTGCCGGTCGAGCGTGACAAAAGCTTCGGTGATGCTGGCCAGTGTGGTGGTCAGGCGCATGGCCAGTCGCAGGGTCTCCTGTTGCGCGTGCTTTTGCGCAGAAATATCTTGCACCGCACCTTGAATGCGCAGGATCTGCCCGTCTGCATCGCGCACGGCATTGCCCACGGTGCGAACCCATTTGGGGCTCATGCCCGGCACCTGCACCTGGATTTCTTCGTCAAATGCCTCGCCGGTCTGGGCACAACGCTCCAGCCGTTGGCGGATGCCCATGCGCCATTCGGGCGTGTAGCGCTGCACCATGGCCGCCAGGTCGTCAACCGTTTCACCGGGCATCAAGCCCAGGATGCTGGCGTATTCGTCGGAATGCTGGATCTGTCCGGTGGTGATGTTGACCGACCAACTGCCCACACCGGCCGTGTGTTCGGTCAGGTTCAAACGGCTCTCACTCTCGTGCAGCGCTTTGCCCAGGCGCTCTTCCCGTCCTTGGGTCAGGTGGGCCGACCGCTGCTGCTGGCGTATCAGCTCTTGCAGGTGCCCGGCGTGGGAAGCCAGTGTCTGCAAACCCGGCAAGCATGCCGCCAGTTCGGCGGGGCTGCGCGGCGCAGCGTCGAGCAGCGCCAGCCAGGTGGGGTTTTGCTGGCCGCCCGACGGCAGCGGGAGCACGAAACAGAACCGGACGTGGGGCAATGAGCCCACCAGCGGGTGTGCCGCCCATGCGGGGTTCGCCGCGGCATCCAGCAGACACCCTTTCAGCACCGTGTCCGCCGCCACTTTGGCGCACAGCGCCACGGCGTCGGCCTGTTGGTGGGCGGGCAGACCGCTGGCGTGCACGACCACCGGGCCGTCGGGAAGAACCTGTACCAGCATCGCCGCCGACGCTTGGGCCAGATGGGTCGCCAGCCGGGTCAGTTCCGCCCACTCCAAGCTGGGCGGCACTGTGTGCACGAGCTCGGGCAAGGGCGCTGCGTCGGCGGAAGTTTCTGCACGTTGTCCGTGTTGCATGTGGCGCCCGCTTTCGTCGGTGAGTGCCTCAAGCATACCGCGACACCTGTAACAACTTCGGCCAGAAACTCAGCGAAGGAGTCCATTAGGTGTGAACTTTCTGGCCGTTTCACCACCCATGGCAAAAAAACTAATAACAAAGTTGTTGCTATTTGTAGCTTCTGTATTACCATTACCCGAACAGCAAATTCTTCCACCCCCATCGCTTCCGCGTTGGGGTGTGGGCCTGAAGACAAAAAGGGGTGAACGTGAGCGCACTGGCAGAACTCCGGCAGCACCGTGATGTGACCAGCCTGAAATCCGCATTGCATCAGCTGTGCAGTGGGTTTGGTCGTATCACGCGGCTCGACATTCTTACGGCGATGCACGAGGGCACCAAGCAGGCCATTTGCTTCCTGCGCCTGGAGCGCCCCGAGCAAGAGCAGCAACTCATGAAAACACTGGGGGTTGGCAGGTTCGGTGGCGAGGTGGTGTTTGTGTTGAACCTCAACGTGCCGGTGACGGCCGAAGACTCAGGCCCCTCGTCGCAGTGGGCTGACTCCAACTTCTAGGAACAAGCGCCTCGGCCCCGTCCGAGACGCTTTGCCAGAGTATCGCCCTCTGGGCCCGTGGCGACAGATCCCACGGCATCACCTGCGCCGCGGCATCACGTCTCACGGTCAAGCCTGGGAAAGTGAACCCGCTGGCCTCGACCCCCCGCACCGACGCATGCCGTGGTCGTCACCACGGCCTTCACGACCATCTCGTGTCGACGCATCTGCGAGCCCACCCTCTGCCCGGATTTCACCCCCTGCCTCAAGGGTTTCCCCTGAATGCTCGCCTCAAAACATGCAGCATACTGCATGTCAGGCAATATCATGCACTTGGTCAAGGGAAGCAATTGACCACGGATTATCTTCAATCTTCAATACTTTAAACCTGAAGTACGGGTAAGCCAGTATCGCCATTCAGACAGCGCGCACCTAAAGTCAAACCCATCCGATAACCACAGGAGTCTCTTCATGACCACCCGCCGCCTCGTCCTTACCCGCAGTGCCGCCGTGATTGGTGCCGCCTCGTCCGGCCTGCTGTTGCCGCAGATCGTGCGCGCCCAGTCCGACAAGGTGCGCGTGGGCTTCATGCTGCCTTACACCGGTACCTTTGCGCAGCTCGGCGTGGCCATCGAGAACGGTTTCCGCATGGCGCTGAACGAACAGGGCGGCAAGCTGGGCGGTCGCGAGGTCGAGTTCTTCAAGGTGGACGACGAATCGAATCCGGCCAAAGGCATCGAGAATGCGCAGCGCCTGGTGCAGCGCGACAAGGTGGACGTGCTCGTTGGCACCGTGCACTCGGGCGTGCAGATGGGCATCCACAAAGTGGCGCGTGAAAGTGGCGTCCTGAACCTGATCCCCAACGCCGGTGTGCACATCGCCACCCGCGCCCAGTGCGCACCCAACGTCTTCCGCACCTCCTTCACCAATTCGCAGCCCACGCTGGCGCTGGGCAAGGCCATGGTCGACCGCGGCCACAAGAAGGCTGTGTGGATCACCTGGAACTACGCGGCCGGCGACGAGGCCTTCGAGGGCTTCGAGCAGAGCTACACCGCCGCCGGTGGCACCATCGTGAAGAAGCTAGGTCTGCCCTTCCCCAACGTCGAGTTCCAGGCCCTGTTGACCGAGATCGCGTCGATCAAGCCCGACGCCGTGGCCTGCTTCTTTGCCGGTGGCGGCGCGGCCAAGTTCCTGCGCGATTTCCACGCGGCCGGCCTGTCCAAGACCATCCAGCTCTACGGCTCGGGTTTTCTGACCGAGGGTGTGCTCGAAGCCGCCGGTGATGCCGCCAACGGCGTGCTGACCACCATGCACTACAGCGACTCGCTGGACACGCCGGCCAACAAGAAATTCCGCCTGGAGTACGCCAAGACCTTCAAGCTGCAGCCCGACGTGTACGCCGTGCAGGGCTACGACACCGGCCTGCTGCTGGTCAAGGGCGCCAACGCCGTCAAGGGCGACCTGGCCAACAAGAAGGCCCTCTACGCCGCGATGGAAGGTGCCACCATCGACAGCCCGCGCGGCAAGTGGAGCATGAGCAAGGCCCACAACCCGGTGCAGGACATGTACCTGCGCAAGGTCGAGAACAAGGAAAACAAGGTGGTCGGCATCGCGCAAAAGGCCGTGGCCGACTCCGGCGCCGGCTGCAGGATCGCCTGACCCGATCCGCCCCCCGCGCTGCCTTCGACATCACCCTCCAAGGGGGGTGATGTCTGCCGACCGGCAGAGCCGGATCGGCGTCATCCTCGACCCTTTGGTCTGCCATGGACTTCGCCAACTTCCTCATCCAACTGCTCAACAGCCTGCAATACGGGCTGCTGCTGTTCATGCTGGCCGCCGGCCTGACGCTGATCTTCGGCATCATGGGCGTGGTCAACCTCGCGCACGGCAGCTTCTACATGCTGGGCGCCTACCTGGCGTGGTTCCTGACCGCGCAGTTCGAGAGCCTGGTGCTGGCCATCGCGGTCGGCACGGTGATCGCTGTCGCGCTGGGCTGGCTGCTGGAGTGGTTGCTGTTCCGGCACTTCTACCACCGCGATCACCTCGACCAGGTGCTGCTCACCTTCGGCCTGATCTACATCTTTGAAGAGTTGCGCTCCATCTTCTGGGGCGACGACGTGCACGCGGTGCAGGTGCCCGAGGCCGTGAACTGGTCGATCCAGCTGACCGAGAACCTCTCGTACCCGGTCTACCGGCTGGTGATCTCGGCCGTGTGTGTGGCGCTGGCGCTCGGCTTGTACGCGCTGATCAGCAAGACCCGCCTGGGCATGAAGATCCGCGCCGGCGCCTTCAACCGTGAAATGACCGAGGCCCTCGGCATCAACATCCGCCTGATCCACGGTGTGGTGTTTGCACTGGGTGTGGCGCTGGCCGCCATCGCCGGCATGATCGCCTCGCCGATCTCCAGCGTGTACCCCGGCATGGGCAGCTCGGTGCTGATCATGTGTTTCGTGGTGGTCGTCATCGGTGGCATCGGCTCGGTGCGCGGCGCCATGGTGGCGGCCATGCTCGTGGGTCTGGTGGACACCTTCGGCAAGGTGCTGGTACCGCAGATCGCCGGCATGGCGGTTTACATGCTGATGGCCCTCGTGCTCCTCTACAAGCCCGAAGGGCTGTTCAAACAATGAGCACCGCAAAAGCCCAACTCGAAAAACTGCCCAGGTCCATGCAGGTGATGCTGGCCATCGGTGCTGTGGCCCTGGCCGCGTTCCCGTTGATGCCGCTGGAGAGCCGCGACTTCTACCTGCAGATGCTCACGCAGATGATGATCCTCGCCATCTTCGCGATGAGCCTCGACCTGCTGCAGGGCGTGACCGGCCTGGTCTCGCTCGGCCACGCGGCCTACTTCGGCCTGGCCGGCTACGCGCTGGCCTTCATCACCCCGCAGGATGCGCCCATCGCCCTCTGGTGGAGCCTGCCGCTCGCGGCGGCGGGGGCCGGACTGGCCGCGCTGGTGATCGGCTTCTTCGTGGTGCGCACCCACGGCATCTACTTCATCATGGTCACCATGGCGTTTGCCCAGATGGTGTTCTTCCTGTTCTTCGACAACAAGGCACTGGGTGGCTCGGACGGCATCTACGTGAACTTCCGGCCCGACGCCACGGCGCTGGGCATCGACCTGGAGAACAAGGCCCACTTCTTCTACTTCACGCTGGCGATGCTGATCGGCGTCTACCTCTTCCTGCGCCGCGTGCTGTTCTCGCCGTTCGGGCGCGTGCTGGCCGGCATCCGCGTGAACGAACACCGCATGCGCGCCGTGGGCTACGGCAGCTTCGGCTACAAGCTCGCTGCCTTCACGCTGGCGGGCACGCTGGCGGGCGTGGCGGGCTACCTGTGGGCGGCGCAGACGGGCTTCGTGAACCCCGAGCTGATGGGTTTTCACATGAGCGCGCACGCGATCATGATGGTCATCCTCGGCGGCATGGGCAACTTCGCGGGCGCCATCGTCGGCGCATTCGCCTTCGAGTACGTGATGCACTTCTTCAAGGACCTGCCCGCCATCGGCGACTTTGAAACCGGCAAACACTGGCAGCTGTGGATGGGCAGTTTCATCGTGCTGGTGGTGATCGTCGCGCCGCGTGGCCTGCTGGGTCTGGGCGAGAAATTTCTGAACCGCAAGGGGACGCAGAAATGACGGATGTTCTCCCCAACGAAGTCGCCCTGCTCACTGCGGACAAACTCACCAAGCGCTTCGGCGGCCTCGCGGCCGTCAACGAGGTGTCGGTGCACCTCTACCGCGACCGACTGCACGCGGTCATCGGTCCCAACGGCGCGGGCAAGTCCACCCTGACCAACCTGCTCTCGGGCGACCTGCCGCCCACCTCGGGCAGCGTCACCATCGGCGGCGTGGAAACGGCCGGGCAGTCGCCCGAGTCGATCTCGCGCCTGGGGCTGGGCCGCAGCTACCAGAAGACCAACATCTTCCTGCCCTTCACCGTGTGGGACAACGTGCGGCTGGCCTCGCAATCGCGCGAGCGGCACGCGCCCTGGAACCCGCTGCGCTGGCTGCAGTCGGCCTCGTCGATGAAGACGGTGAATCAGCGCTGCGAACGCGCCATCGAACTCGCCGGTCTCACGCACCGCACGCAGACCGTGGCCGCCACCGTCAGCCACGGCGAACAGCGCCAGCTCGAAATCGCCATGACACTGGCCACCGAGCCCACCGTGCTGCTGCTGGACGAACCGCTCGCCGGCATGGGCCAGGCCGAGGCCGAGGGCATGATCGAGCTGCTGCTCAAGCTCAAGAAGGACCACGCGATGATGCTGGTCGAGCACGACATGGACGCCGTGTTCGCACTCGCCGACCAGCTCACCGTGATGGTCAACGGCCAGGTGATCGCCAGCGGCACGCCGACCGAGGTGCGTGCTGACCCGGTCGTGCAGGCGGCTTACCTGGGCGAGGAACATTGACATGAGCGCCGCGCAGGGCCGCCCCAAGCAAGCTCGCACCGCAGTGCGAAGCACGGAGGTTATCCATTGAGTACGCCCCTGATCCAGGCCACCGGCCTCCACACCCACTACGGCCAGAGCCACATCCTTCGCGGCATCGATTTCACCGTCTTGCCTGGGCAGACCATCGGCCTGATGGGCCGCAACGGCATGGGCAAGACCACGCTGCTCAAGTCCATCATGGGCATCGTCAAGCCCAGCGGCGGCACGGTGCACATCAAGGGCCAGCCCATGACCGGCGCGCCCACCTTCGAGATCGCGCGCATGGGGATCGCCTACGTGCCCGAAGGCCGGGGCATCTTCGGCAACCTGAGCGTGAAGGAAAACCTGCAGATGTCGGCCCGCGCGGGCACACGGGGCCAGCGCGACTGGACGTACGACCGCGTGCTGGACACCTTCCCTCGCCTGGCCGAGCGCCTGGGGCATGGCGGCCAGCAGCTCAGCGGTGGCGAGCAGCAGATGCTGACCATCGGCCGTGCGCTCATGACCAACCCCGACGTGCTGATCCTCGACGAGGCCACCGAAGGCCTGGCGCCGCTGATCGCGCGCGAGATCTGGCGCATCTGCGGCCTGATCCGCGAAAGTGGCATCAGCAGCATCATCGTGGACAAGGCCTGGAAGCAGGTCACGCAGATCACCGACCGCAACGTCATCCTCGTCAAAGGCGAGGTGGTGTTCGAAGGTTCGTCGGACGAGCTGCTGTCGAAGCCCGAACTGCTGGAGCAGTACCTGGGCGTCTGACCCTCACAGCAAGGGACGCAGCTCCCGTGCCGCGTCCAGCAGCAGCGGCAGCAGGTCCTTGTGCATCACCGCCGGCGCCAGCCGCTCGGGCGAGGCCACCACGTTGAGCGCCGCCACGGTCAGGCCTTTCATGTTGCGCAGCGGCACGGCCAGCGCGTGCACACCCAGCTCGTGTTCTTCGCTGGCCACGGCGAAATCGTCCGCCCGCACCTGCGCCACCACGGCGCGAAAGGCCTTGGGGTCCACGGTGGTCCTGGGCGTGAGCCGGGGCAGCTCGCGCCCCTTGAGCCAGGCGCTGAACTCGGCGCGCGGCAAGGCCGCCAGCAGCACGCGCCCGGTGGAGGTGGCGTGCACCGGCAGGCGCGCGCCCAGGTGCAGACCGTAGGCCATGAGCCGCTGCCCGCCCACCGAAGCGCTGCGCGCCACGATCACGACCTCGTCACCGTCGAGCACCACGGCCGAAAACGATTCGCGCGTCTGCGCCGCCAGCCGGTTGAGCGTGGGCTGCAGCAGGCGCGGCAAGCGGGCCGAGGCGAGGTAGCTGCCGGAGAAGCGCAGGACCTTGGCCGAAAGCCAGTAGTGCGTGCCGTCGGTGTCAAGGTAACCGAGGTAGGCCAGCGTGAGCAGGTGGCGGCGTGCCGCCGCGCGGGTCAGGCCGGCACGCTCGGCCGCCTGAGTGGCATTGAGGCGCTGGCGCTCGGTGTCGAAGCTCTCCAGCACGGCCATGCCCTTGGCCATGCCTTCGATCAGGTCGGCTTTGGCGATGCTGCGGTCGTGGGTGTTCATCGCGGCATTGTCGCCCGAAACCCATTGCTGCGCGATCATCGCGCAACACCGCCAATCATCGCGCGATGACGGTGCTGTTCTCTTGAACACCTGGCCCCGTCTGCCTACAGTCTCCTCACCCCACCAACACAGGAGACATCCCATGCGTACCCAGGTTGCCATCATCGGCGCCGGCCCCTCCGGCCTGCTGCTCGGCCAGTTGCTGCACAAGGCCGGCATCGACGCCATCATCGTCGAGCGGCAGAGCCCGGACTACGTGCTCGGCCGCATCCGCGCGGGCGTGCTGGAACAGGTGGCGACCGAACTGCTGGACGAAGTGGGCGTGGGCCAGCGCATGCACGCAGAGGGTCTGGTGCACAGCGGCTTCGACATGCTGTTTGATGGCGTGCGCCACCGCATCGACCTGGAGAAGCTCACCGGCGGCAAGAAAGTGATGGTCTACGGCCAGACCGAAGTGACGCGCGACCTGATGGACGCCCGCACCGCCGCCGGTCTGCCCACGGTGTACCAGGCCGCCAACGTGCAGGTGCACGACTTTGACTCGAAGACCCCGCGCGTGACCTACGAGAAGGACGGCCAGAGCCACACCATCGATTGCGACTTCATCGCCGGTTGCGATGGCTTTCACGGCGTGTGCCGCGCCAGCGCGCCGCGCTCGGCCATCAAGGAGTTTGAGAAGGTGTACCCCTTCGGCTGGCTCGGCCTGCTGTCGGACACGCCGCCGGTGCACCACGAACTGATCTACGTGAACCACCCGCGCGGTTTTGCCCTGTGTTCGCAGCGCAGCGAAACCCGCAGCCGCTACTACCTGCAGGTGCCGCTGACCGACAAGATCGAACAGTGGAGCGACGACGCGTTCTGGGCCGAGCTCAAGCTGCGCCTGGACCCGGAAGCCGCCGAGAAGCTGGTGACCGGCCCGAGCCTTGAAAAAAGCATTGCGCCGCTGCGCAGCTTCGTGACCGAGCCGCTGCGCTTCGGCCGCATGTTCCTGGCCGGCGACGCTGGCCACATCGTGCCGCCCACCGGCGCCAAGGGCCTGAACCTGGCCGCCACCGATGTGAAGTACCTGAGCAACGCGCTGGTCGAGTTCTACAGCGAGAAGAGCGAGGCCGGCATCGACGGTTACTCCGAGCGCTGCCTGAAGCGCATCTGGCGCGCCGAGCGCTTCAGCTGGTGGTTCACGTCCATCATGCACAACTTCCCCGACGAAGGCGCCATCAACGGCAAGCTGCAGCAGGCCGAGCTGGACTACCTGATGCACTCCGAATCGGGCCTGAAAACCATTGCCGAGAACTACGTCGGTCTGCCGCTGAACTTCGGCGAGTAGAGGGCCCACCCCTGCGCCGCCTGCGGCGTCACCCCCTCAAGGGGGCAACACCTGCGGCCCGGCAAAGCCGGTTCCGCGGTGTTCTCGGTGGGGCAATTCGCGTCGGAGAGTGCGCCCTGCATTCAGCCGGTGCTGTCTCCGTGTTGCCTCGGGGGACGTTGACTTGCCGGTACATTGACGTACACGTCAACCGGTACCGCCATGTCACCCACCTCCCCCACCTCGATCAAACCCCTCCAACCCCTGCGTGGCGTGCGCGTGCTCAGCCTGGCGCTCAACCTGCCCGGCCCGGCCGCGCTCATGCGCCTCAAGGCCATGGGCGCCAGCTGCCTCAAGGCTGAGCCGCCCGCGCCGAAGGGCGCGCCCAGTGGCGACCCGATGGGCCAGTACAACCCGACGGCTTACGCCACCTTGCACGGCGGCATCAAGGTCATGGCCATTGACCTGAAGTCCGAGAAGGGCCAGGCGCGGCTGCACAAAGAACTGCAGCGCACCGACCTGCTGCTCACCTCGTTCCGTCCTTCGGCGCTGGCCAAGCTCGGCCTTGCCTGGAAGACGCTGCACAAGGCCTACCCGACGCTCTCGGTGGTGGCCATCGTGGGCGCGCCGGGCGAGCGCGCTGAAGAGCCGGGCCACGACCTGACCTACCTGGCCGACGCCGGCCTGGTGACCGGGCTGGAGCTGCCAGCCACGCTGTTCGCCGACATGGGCGGCGCGCTCATGGCGAGCGAGGCCGCGCTCAAGGCTGTGCTCGCGCAGAAGACCAGCGGCAAAGGCAGCTTCCAGGAGGTGGCGCTGAGCGACGCCGCCGCCTGGCTCGCCCTGCCCCGTGCATGGGGCCTGACCCAGCCCAATGGCGCGGTGGGCGGCGCGCACGCGGGTTACCGCGTCTACCCCTGCAAAAACGGGCGTGTCGCGGTGGCCGCGCTGGAACCGCACTTTGCCGCCTCGCTGTGCGCGGCGGCCGGTGTCGCCATGAGCGGCATGGTCACGATGTTCAAGCCGGAAACGCACCAGGCCATTGCCGCTTTCCTGGCCGGCCAGACGCGCCAGCAGCTCGACAAGCTGGCCACAACCAAAGACATCCCGCTGCACACGCTCGCGGGCTGAGCGCCGCCTCAGCCGCTCAAGCGGCCAGCGCGAAGTCCACCGCGGCCATCGCGTGCAGCGCCGTGGTGTCGAAGGTGGGCAGGCAGCTGTCTTGAGGGCGCACGATCAATGGCAGCTCGGTGCAGCCCAGCACCACACCCTGCGCGCCCCGCGTTTGCAGGTCGGCGATGCAGTCGCTGAACCAACGGCGCGAGCTGTCGCTGATCTCGCCCTGACACAGCTCCTCGAAGATGATGCGGTGGATCTCGATGCGCTGCGCTTCGTCGGGCAGCACACAGCGGATGCCGCGCTCGCGCAGCCGCTGCACGTAAAACGCCTCTTCCATCGTGAAGCGCGTGCCCATCAGACCCACGGTGTCCAGCCCCTGGGCGATGATGGCGTCGGCCGTCACGTCGGCGATGTGGATCAGCGGAATGCCCGCGTCGGCCTGCACCTCGGGCGCGAGCTTGTGCATGGTGTTGGTGCCGATCAGCAGGCACTGCGCGCCCGTGTCTTTCAGGTGCCGCGCCGCCTGGCGCAGGATGGCGGACATGCCCGCCCAGTCTCCGGCGCGCTGGCGTTGCGCGATGTCCTGGAAGTCGAGGCTCACCAGGTTCAGGCGTGCGCTGCTCAGGCCACCCAGGCGCCGCGCCACCTCGCGGTTGATCAGCTGGTAATACAGGGTGGTCGATTCCCAGCTCATGCCGCCGATCAGGCCAATGGTTTTCATGTGTGCTCCAAGCGTGTTGCGAATGCAGGGAGTGTGCGTGGCCGGGCGCAGAACCGGCTTGCCTTTTCGGCTCAGGAAATGGCCTAATTGAGAAACCATTTCTACGAAATCACATGAAAAAGAAACTGGATGCGATTGATCGGCAGATTCTTGCGATCCTGCAACGCGATGCTGAAACCCCGCTGGCCGACCTGGCGCAGGCGGTGAACCTCTCGTCCACGCCCTGCTGGCGGCGCATCCAGCGGCTGCGCGAGCACGGCTTCATCACCCGCCACGTGGCGCTGGTCGATCCGCTGAAGATCAACCTGGGGGTCACGGTGTTCGTGGCGGTGCGCACCAACCAGCACAGCCAGGCCTGGTTCGAGGGTTTCCGCGACGCCGTGCGCGACATCCCCGAGATCGTCGAGTTCTACCGGATGAGCGGCGACGTGGACTACCTGCTGCGTGTGGTGGTGCCCGACATCGCGGCCTACGACGCGGTCTACAAGCGCCTGATCCGCTCGGTGGATCTGTCGGACGTGAGCAGCAGCTTCGCGATGGAGGAACTGAAGTTCACCACCGCTCTGCCGCTGGACTACGCGGACTGAGCGCCCTCAGGGCCGGGGCGCAGGCGGGCCTTCCAGCCCGCGCACCCACTCGCGCCAGATGGCCACCAGCAGCGCCATCAGCACCGGCCCGACGAACAGGCCCACCAGCCCCATCGTCTTGACCCCGCCGACCAGCCCGAAGAACGTGGGCAGGAACGGCAGCTTCACCGGGCCGCCCACCAGCCGCGGGCGCAGCGTCTTGTCCACGATGAAGAGCTCGACCGATCCCCAGGCGAACAGCGCCATCCCGGCCACCGCGTTGCCGGAACCCACGAGGTAGAGCGACACCAGCGTGAACGACAGCGGCGCGCCGCCGGGGATCATGGCCATGAAGCCGGTGATCACCCCCAGCAGCACCGGCGAAGGCACGCCAGCGATCCAGTAGGCGACGCCCAGCACCACGCCCTCGCCGATGGCGATCAGGCCCATGCCGGTGACGGTGGCGCTCACCGTGGCCGGCACCACCCGCGAGAACCGCTGCCAGCGCTCGGGCAGCAGGTGCTCGCCCACCCGATCCACCTGGCCCGCGATGCGCACGCCGTCCTTGTAGACAAAGAACAGCGTGATCAGCATGAACAGCAGCAGCAGGAACAGGCTGAACAGGTCGCCCGCGGTTTTGAACACCGTGCGCGAGATGTTGCCGATGTGTTGCCCCGACAGCAGCTGCATCCACTCGCTCAGCGCGTGCGGCTGGCCCAGGTGTTCGCGCCACAGTTCGGCCAGCTGCGCGCCCACGAGAGGCAGCGCCTCGATCCACGGGGGCACGGCGGCGCCGTGGCGGTTGGCCTCGATCGCCCAGCGCACGAACTCGCTGGCTTCGCGGATGGCGTAGTGCATCGCCACCGACAGCGGCACCACGAGCACCACCAGCACCACCAGAATCGCCAGGCTGGCCGCCAGCGTGGTGTTGCCGCCGCAGCGGCCCACCAGACGGCGGTACAGCGGCCAGGTGGCAAAACCGATGATCAGCGCGGCCAGCGCCGGGACCAGAAAGCCGTGGAAAAAATAGACACCGGCGGCGAGGATGAGCAGCAACAGGCCGCGGGTGATGAGGGGAGCGCGCAAGACAGGGGGCATCGGTTCATTCTGACATGGGGTGCAGCACGCGCCGGGTCCAGCCGGGCAGCGGGTCGGCCTGCCACACCAACTCACCGCCGCGCAGCCGCGCCACCAGCCGGGGCGGCTGGAACGCCTGGTCGGGCGGCTGCGACGTGTCGTACAGCAGCGCCAGATCGGCCCGCCGCACCGCCACGCTCAGGTGGCGCACGGTACGCGGATACCGCGAGAGCACGCGCTCGGGCGGCACCGGGTGGCCGCCCTCCTCCACGCGCCGGCTCACGCGGCCGAGCAGCTGCTGCGGGTCGTCCACGCACACCACCAGCAGCACCACGGCAAACCCCAAGCGCTGGGCGGCGCTCATGAGATCGAGCTTGGAGGTGTGGGAAAACACGGTCTCGCTGGCGAAAGACCGGCCTTCGGCGAGGCACTGCGCCCGCCGCGCGTCGGACCACTGGCGCGCCTGGCGCGAGCGCTCGGCGGGATCGGCCACGTGTTGCAGGTGTGCCGCCTCGTGCAGGTCGGCGTTGACGAACTCGGCCTCGGCCGGGATCAGGCCTTGAGCCACCGCGCTGAGGTACAGCGTGGACTTGCCCGCGCCATTGGGGCCGGCCAGCAGGTAAAAAACCGGGGATACCAAACCGGGACGGTCTTGGGAGGCGTCAGGCGGCGCGCGGCAGCGAGGCCTTCTGGCGGTTGGCGCTCACGGTGCTTCTGACCGCCTGCACCAGCCGGCCGGTGGTTTCGGCGTCCACGAACCGCGATTCGATGGCATCCAGCGATTCGTCCAGTGGCCCGCCGCGCTGGCGCGCGTCGTAACGGGCGATCGCCTCGCGCGCCTCCTGCACCGTGAGGCCGGTTTCATCGGCGATGCGGCCCAGGGTCGCCCAGTATTCGATCTGGCCGGCCACCGAGCGGCGCTGCGGCTGGGCCGCCTCGCGCGCCTGTTGCACCAGGGCTGCGGGCAGCTTCACGGACGAAAACGGGCTGACGGCGTTGGACATGGCGAAACTCCTGTTTGGCGCATTTTGCGCCAATTTGAACCACGCGGCAATCCCTGACAATCTCCGGCGATTCAGGAGGAATGCCCCATGAAAAAACAAGGTGCCGTGGTGCGTTGGGACGACGCCAAAGGATTCGGCTTCATTCACAGTCCGCAATCCAGCGCCCAGCTGTTCTTCCACATCCGCGACTGGCGCGGCAGCGCCGCACCCGCCCTGAAACAGCGGGTCAGCTTTGAAGAAATCCATGTGGGCAGCAAAGGCCCGCGCGCGATGGACGTGCGGCCCGACAACGAGCGTGCTGCGATGCCCGCGCGACCACGCACGGCTGCGGCTCGACCACCAACCCAGAACCGACACCAGCCGCAACGGACACAGCCCTCACGCCGCGCCGCCCCGTCGCGCCAGGCATCTCCCGCATGGCCAGCCCACCTGCTGATGCTGCTCTGGGCGGGTCTGCTGATCGGTGGCGTGGTGCTCGGCCGCCTGAGCGGGTGGTTCCTGCCCGCTGCGTTCGTGCTCAACCTGCTCACGTTCTACGCCTACTGGCAGGACAAACACGCCGCGACCCAAGGCCAATGGCGAACCGCAGAAGACACGTTGCATGTGCTCGGCCTCCTGGGCGGATGGCCAGGCGCGTGGTTCGCGCACCAGATCCTGCGCCACAAGTCGACCAAACAGGCCTTCCGGCAGGTCTATTGGATGACGGCGATCCTGAACGTGACCGCCCTGGGCGCCTGGGTGCTGCTGCCCTGGATGCCCTTGCCGCACTGAAGGAGCGCCCCCATCGGGCGCCGGGGCTTACTCGACGCTGCCGAACAGCCGTGCGAAGAAGCCCCTCTTCTTCTGCAGGTGCAGCTCGCGGATCAGCTCTTCCTTGATCTGCGCCTTCATGTCGGTCTCGCCGTGGCTGACGTTCTTCAGATAGACCTTGACCGAGTCGGTGTAACTGCGGTCGTCGTTGCGGATGTGGTTGAACAGCCAGCGCGAGAGCATGGCGTGGAGCTCGGACGCCACGTCTTCGCCGGCCTCGAAACGCATGCGGTACTCGCCCACCTTGCGGGTGAACAGCTCGTGGATCTTCTTGTGCGGACCGGCAAACATGTAGCCGGCGTCCGTCATCAGCGACTCCTCGAACGCAAAGTGCGAGAGCGTGTAGTCGATCATCTCGTCGATCACCGCGCCCACAGCCTCACGGTCGTGGTGGTCGCGTGCGTCATAGAGCTGGTTGATGTAGTCGACGATGCGTTTGTGTTGTCCGTCAATTTCGCGGATGCCCGTTTCGAGGTCGGGCGTCCAGTTCAGATGTGCCATGAAAAGTGTTCCTGTCGGGTGGCAGGGGCCACCCGGAAAGTAACGGATTGTGAGAGAGAACCCGCGGCGCTGTGGCGGAATCCACCCGTTTCATGACCTACCTCAAACGTTCAGGCTCGATCGGAACGCTCGGGGTCAGAACACGCGGCTGACCTTGAACCCCCTGGCGGCCAGCAGTGCCGGCAAGCCCTGCGGCCCCACCAAGTGCAGCGCACCCACGGCCGCGAACACGCTGGCGCTGGCGTGCAGCCGCTCGATGGCATTCACCATCCCGGGGTTGCGCCCGTCCACCAGGCGCGCGTAGGACTCGCGCTCGGTCGGGGTGTTCACGCAGTCGCACCACTCGGCATGCGCCTCCAGGTCCTTCAGGTCGCCCGTCACCCACGCCCGCGTCAGCCGCTCCAGGGTGTGCGCGGCCTGCGGGCGCTGCAGCTCGGCCAGCGACTCGCGCACCATCGTGGCGGCCTCTTCATCGTCGCGCGCCAACAGCGCCGAGAGCTGCGTCTGCACCGACTCCAGCCCGACCACCGGGCGCTGACGGCCCAGGCTGCGCATCAACAGCACCGACTCTGCCCCGTAGAGCGGAAACAGCCCCTGGCGCTGCGCCTGCGCCACGCCCAGCTGCATGACGTGAAACTCTGCCGCGCCCCAGGGTGTCCGCCGGCAGGCACTCGGTCGCCCAGGCCGCGCGCAGCGAGCGCATCAGCTCGGCCGGCAGCGCGCGAGGCGGCCCCTGCGTCGCACCCTGCAAGGCCACCTGCACGGCGGGGTCGGTCACATCGATCTCCAGCGCCAGCGTGCCGGCACGCGACAGAGAGGCCTCGGTGCGAGGCCCCAGCGCAAACCACTCCGGTCGCCCGGCGTGCAGGGTTCCGTACAGAAAAGATTCGCGCCCGTCGCGACTGATGCGCCAGAGAAAGCCCCGGTCGGCCGCCTGCTGCTGGGCCTTCTGCATCAGCTCTCGGCTGGGGGGTGAGGGTTGGGGTGGGCAGGCGTGCTCCGCTGACGGGGCAGCAAACGCGGCAGCGGCAACAGTCATGCAGGCACAGGCCAGCACAAGCGAGGCGAATCGGTGGATCAACATGTTGAACGAACCACCCTTCAAACAAGTCTGCATGCGAACCCGCGCAACGACGGGCCGCTCACAGCCTCGGCGGATTGGCACTGGCCCCACTCAGACGACCACTGCAAGCCGCGTCAGCCCGCAGCGGCTTCGACCGGGTTGGAAGCGGGAGAAGCGCTTGCCGCAGCGGTAGCGGCACCAGCCGAAGCCAGCGTTTTGTCCAGCTCAGCACGCAAACCAGCCAAGGCGACCTGCAACTGGGCGACTTCGGTTTCAAAGCTGGGGTTGGCCAAGCTGGATTCGGCCAGCTTCAGCACCGCCTGCGCCTGGTCGACACGGCCGTCCAGGATGGCCGCGGCCGCCGCCGTGGTCAGGGCAGTGCGCAGGATGTGGCTGTGCTGCTGGCGGGCGACGGCGTTTTGCAGCGCCAGCCCCAGCGTGTGGGCTACCGCCTGGTAAGCGGCCGCCGTCGCAAAGGGCTGGGCGAGCCCGTCCAGGCTGTGCTGCAACTGGGCCACGCTGTCGGTGACCTGGTCATTGACGCTGCCGACCGCGTCAGTCATGGCGGCGGGCTCGCTCATTGCGGTTTGCTGGCCTGTCCGCCCAACAGCGCCGCAGTGGCACGGGCGGTGACGGCTTGGGCCAGGGTGGCGGTGTTTTGCTGCTGCGCGGTGGCGTTCATCGCTGCCAGGCCGATGGCTTGCGCCATGGACTGGGCCAGCACACCAGCGGCTTGTGCGGATGCGTCGCCCAGAACCTGGACGTTGGATTGGGAGACGGCATCGGTGATCTGGTCATTGACCGAGGTGGGGAATGCCATGGCAATCAGCTCTTGTCGCCGCCCAACAGGGCTTGCACGCAGCGGGTGGTGACCGCCTGCGCCAGCACGCTGGCTTGCTGCTGGGCAGCCGTGGCGTTTTGCGCTGCCAGGGCCAGTGACTGTGCCGTGGCCTGGAACAGGTTGCCCATGGCCATGGCGGGGGCATCGCCCAATACCTTGACGTTCGCCTGGGTGACGGCATCGGTGATCTGGCTGTTGACAGCGGTGGGAAAGGCCATGGTGTTGTCCGTTCAAAAGTTAAGGGAACAAAGGGGGGGGAATCGGGCCCGGATGACGAAAACGGATGGGCCTCAAGACGGCGAGCGGCTCGTTGCCATGCCCTGCACCGCACCAGACACCGCCGCTTCTGCCGCCTGCATGGCGGCGTCGATGGCCGCCTGCCCAGCACCCGGCTGCACATCGCCTTCATCCGCAGTCGGCTCAGGGCTGGATGCGGTGGACGTGGGGGCAGGAGTGGGCAACAACGTGTCGGCAGAAGGTGCAGTGTTTTCAGTCATGCGGCAAAGAATGCCATATTTTTTGTGACATCTTTCTGAATTGACGGCAAAACTGCCACAGTCCTGCAGCCTGGCAAGGCGTGCGCCACCGGTCAGGCCAGCAAAGCGCGGTGGGCGCCCGGGCCCGCACTTCGGTGCCCAGGTTGAACGTTGTGTGGTGGCGGCCGATACCCGCTGGCCGTGGCGCAGCTGAACCTACCCCCTGACGATTGCAGGCTCCCGCTCGATGCCGCGATCGTTGGGGCGGTGCTGGAGGTGCTTGCTGATCCCGATGCTGGGTCTGCCTTGCAATTGCACCGCCCGCGCGGGCCACTGCGACACAGATTCACCAAGCGGCTGAGGGGCGTTTGGTCGCGGTTGTTCCCACCGCCAATGCTGTTCGACGGCACGCTGTATCGCGTGCAATGTGTCGGGATCTGCTCTCGCTGGCAATTGTTGCTTCCCTTGGCATCGTCGGACAGCGTCTTCGGATTAGCTGGAGCAGGTTGCCCTGCAGGAACCTCACGATCCCGATCCGCGCGGATGGTCGGTGGTGTGTATCGACTCAAGCACGGGTGTCCCTTCGCGCAAAGCGGAATGCACCGGAATTTGCTCTATGCCTTGGGTTTACCCGAAAGCCCTCTTCCAAGCGGATGAATCCACCGGATTCATGGCCCATCCGCGCCCTGAAATTGGCCATTTCTTCCCGCGAAGTGATGCCTGCGGCCCGCGCAGCGCGCAACATTTGGATTGCGTTGTCTGTCGGCCTGCAACAGATTCGTGTTCGACGTTACGGCAGGGCGTTCGCCGAACACGCTGCGACGTCAGCATCGAGGTCTCCAGCATCACTTCACCAAAGTCTGTCGGACCGAGTCGCTTTTGAGCGCCAGTGACTTCCGCGCGATCAAAGCCTTGGTGCTTGATTTCAACTGGCTGCCGATGGCGGAGCTATTGAGACCTTGCTGTTGCGTGAGCAAGCAGCGATGGCAACGGCACCAAGCACCAACACTCCCGCCGAGCCGCATCACGGAAAAACACTCCCCCGAAGAACTCGGCACAGCCGCTTCCCAATCTCTCACGCGACGAAGGCCGCAATTTACCGCCCCCGCCCCTTCACCCCCGCCCGCGGCGGGAGTCCGGTGTGCTGCGTCAGGAGGCGCCCCTTGACCGGCGCCTTGCTGCCGGGGCTTGAGGCTCCCGCCCCCACACCACCCGTACCCGTCTTCACCACTGCAGCCGCCCGCTCGCTAGCCTTCGCGCCCACCGGCGTCGAGTTCTTCTTGCGCGCACTCTGATACCCCCCATCCGTCATCGGCTGGAAGGTCGGGATCAGGTGGTGTTTGCCGTTGCCAATCAGGTCGGCGCGGCCCATGGCCTTGAGCGCATCGCGCAGCATCGGCCAGTTGTTGGGGTCGTGGTAGCGCAGGAAGGCCTTGTGCAGGCGGCGGCGTTTGTCGCCGCGCACGATGTCCACGCGCTCGGCCCTTTCGTCGCGGTGCACACCCTTGAGCGGGTTGAGGTTGGTGTGGTACATGGCCGTGGCGGTGGCCATGGGGCTGGGGTAGAAGGTCTGCACCTGGTCGGCGCGGAAGCCGTTTTTCTTCAGCCAGATCGCGAGGTTCATCATGTCTTCATCGCTGGTGCCCGGGTGGGCGGCGATGAAGTACGGGATGAGGAACTGCTTCTTGCCCGCCTCTTCGCTGTACTTCTCGAACATGGTCTTGAAGCGGTCGTAGCTGCCAATGCCGGGCTTCATCATCTTGGACAGCGGCCCGCCTTCGGTGTGCTCGGGCGCGATCTTCAAGTAGCCGCCCACGTGGTGCTGCACCAGCTCCTTCACGTACTCGGGGCTCTTGACAGCCAAGTCGTAGCGCAGGCCGGAGCCGATCAGGATCTTCTTGATGCCCTTCAAGGCCCGCGCCCGGCGGTAGATCTTGATGAGCGGATCGTGGTTGGTGGTGAGGTTCTGGCAGATGCCCGGGTAGACGCAGCTGGGCTTGCGGCAGGCGGCTTCGATGGCCGGACTGCGGCAGCCCAGGCGGTACATGTTGGCCGTGGGGCCACCGAGGTCGGAGATGGTACCGGTGAAGCCCTTCACCTTGTCGCGGATGTCTTCGACCTCCTTGATGATGGATTCTTCCGAGCGGCTCTGGATGATGCGGCCCTCGTGCTCGGTGATGGAGCAGAAGGTGCAGCCGCCGAAGCAGCCGCGCATGATGTTCACGCTGAAGCGGATCATTTCCCACGCCGGGATCTTGGTCGCGCCGTCGTGTTGGCCGTGTTCGTCGGCGTAGGCAGGGTGCGGACTGCGCGCGTAGGGCAGATCGAACGCGTAATCCATCTCGGCCGTGGTCAGCGGGATGGGCGGCGGGTTGATCCACACGTCGCGCGACGTTGCCCCCTCGCCGTGCGCCTGCACCAGCGCGCGGGCGTTGCCGGGGTTGGTCTCCAGGTGCAGCACGCGGTTGGCGTGCGCATAGAGCACGGCGTCGCTCTTGACCTGCTCGTAGCTGGGCAGGCGGATGACGGTGCGCTCGCGCGGCAGCTTGGCCACACCGCCGGCGCCTTGCGGGCGATGGATGGTGATGGGTTTGACCGTTGGATCGGACGCCGGAGCGCTGTCTTCCTTCGAACAGCTCTGGCCTTGCGCCTGCGCCTGCTCGCTCGTGGTCAGGTAGGGATTGATGTGGTCTTCGACGTGGCCGGGCTGGTCCACCTCGCTCGAATCCAGCTCGATCCAGCCCTCGGCCGTCGGGTCGCCGGGGCGGCGCACGAAGGCGGTGCCGCGCACGTCGGTGATCTGCTCGACGGGTTCGCGCGCGGCGATGCGGTGCGCCACCTCGACCAGCGCCCGTTCGGCGTTGCCATAGAGCAGGAGATCGCACTTGGCGTCCACCACGATGCTGCGGCGCACCTTGTCGCTCCAGTAGTCGTAGTGGGCGATGCGGCGCAGGCTGCCTTCGATGCCGCCGAGCACGATGGGCACGTCCTTGTACGCTTCGCGGCAGCGCTGGCTGTAGACGATGGCGGCGCGGTCGGGGCGTTTGCCGCCCACGTCACCGGGGGTGTAGGCGTCGTCGCTGCGGATCTTCCGGTCGGCCGTGTACCGGTTGATCATGGAATCCATGTTGCCCGCGGTCACTCCCCAGAACAGGTTGGGCTTGCCCAGCGCCTTGAAGGGTTCGGCGCTCTGCCAGTCGGGCTGGGCGATGATGCCGACGCGAAAACCCTGCGCCTCCAGCACGCGGCCGATCACGGCCATGCCAAAGCTGGGGTGGTCCACATAGGCATCGCCCGTGACCAGCACGATGTCGCACGAGTCCCAGCCGAGCTGCTCCATCTCGGCCCGGCTCATGGGGAGGAACGGCGCCACGCCGAACCGCTTGGCCCAGTAGGGGCGGTAGCTGGTCAGCGGTTTGGCGGCGCGCGCGAAAAAGGAGACGTCGACGGGGGCGTTCATGGGGGCAATCGGGGGATAACCCGAGAGTGTAGGTGCCCTGCCCTGCCCCTCGTGCGACCGGGGCCTCCCGCCGGACGGGCGGCGCCTAGAAAGACGGCGGCTTTTTGTCCAGCGGCACGAGGGACAGATCCGCCGGCTGGGTGCGCTGCCGGTCCTGCTCGCGCCGGCCCTCGATCTTCTCGGCGGCCAGCTTCGCGGTGTAACGCAACACCTTCAGGTGGTTGGGATCGGGGTTGTCCTTGGGCGCCATGCTGAACGTGCACAAGGTGCCGTAGACCTCGCCGTCCCTGAGCACGATCGGCGTGCTGATGTGGGTGCCGATGGGAAACGGCAGTTTCTTCAGCAACTCGGCGGAGGCCGGCAGCTGCCGGGCGTCGGGGATGAACTCGGGTAGCCGTCCGTCCACCACACGCTGGCACCAGGAGACCTCCAGCAGATCGGCGTCGCCGACCGCCACCGCCGGGTCGCCCGGCGACGTCTCCACGTACCGCATGACGCGCTGGCCCCGGGTGAACTCGGACACAAACACCACGTCCATCTTCATCCTGTCGCGCAGCAGGCGCAGCACCTCGGAGATGGACTGGTCAAGGAGCTCGTCCGAGGCGTCGGCCGTGGCGACCAACAGCTCGGAGACTTGAACAACGAGATCGTCGGGGTGATAGCCCGGGTCGTAGAGCAGATTCATGCGCGTTTCAGGGTGCAGTTGGGGCAGCGTTCGCGGCGAGCGTCCCGACCCTCGTCTCCCGAACAGGAGGCATCAAGGGGCCTTCGTGGGGCTGTCGCGAAGTGACCCGCGAGTGTAGGGGTTGACCATCAACCCTGTCACCCCGCAGGACGCTGTCCATCCATAGAAGAACACCGGTGCGCAAGACCGCGGGATGGTCCGCATCGACATCCACATCGGCATTGGGCCGAACCCCGGGACGCCATGACCCCACCGGGCCCAACCCGCCCGATTCACCGCCCACATCCACGACCGCCTGGCCGATCAGCCGGTGTTCGAGATAAGTACCTCAACAGCGCGACACGGCACCGGCCGACCTGCTGACCGACATCTGCCTGACGCTGGCGACGCCCACCGCCGTCCAGGGCGGCTGGGTTCAGAGGTCCCTGAGCGCCACGTCGATGTGCGCCTGGAACAGCGCCGGGTCGGCCAGCGCGTGGGCGTTCATGAGGGCCAGCTTGACGAGAAAGCGCTCGGTGTGCTCGGGGCCCACCTGGTCGATGGCCGTGGCGAGCGCGTCGTAGACCTGCTCCAGGCCGGGGACGGTGAGGGTGTTCGGGCTCATGTTCAAAGTTCCTTGTTCAGGCCGGCGGCGTTGATCAGGGCTGCGCGAAGGCGGGGCGCATCGAGACGCAGCCAGCGTGCGCAGACGTGATGGTCGGGCCTCAGCAGGTAGGCGCCTCCGGCCTTCAGCCCATAGCGCTCGCGCAGGTGGCCGTTGGCGTCGGCCAGGGTGTCGTCGACGCCCTGCACCGGCTCGGCGCGGCCCACCGCCATCACGTGCAATGGCAGGCCTTGGCCGCGCAGTGCCTGCACTTCTGCGCAGAGGGCTTCGGGCAGGGCCGGATCGTCGGTCGCGATCAGCAGGGTGAAGCGGTGGTCCAGGTGGTCCAGCAGGAAATCGTCAGGGGCCAGGCAGGTGTTTTTCGGCGGCGCGCCGTGGCCCGGGCCGGCGGCGAAGCGCGCGCTGTCGTCGTCCGCGCTGTTGAGCGGCGAGGTGCCGTATTCGTGCGGCCGCGAGGTGCGCCAGTGGTACAGCGGCCCCACGAAAGGCTGGCTCAGCGAGAGCGAGAGCACGGCGTCGCGCAGCAGGCGGAAGCCGCGCGTGGGCGGGGTCATGAAGCGGGTGCTTTTTCCGGCCTCGTCGATGATCTCGCGCGCTGCGGCCACGCGTTCGCTGCTGTAGCTGGCGAGCAGCGCGGGCCCGGCCACGCCTTTCGCCACCAGCGCCAGCCGCCAGGCCAGCGCCTGCGCGTCCTGGAAGCCGGTGTTGGCGCCGCGCACACCGAAGATGGGCAGCAGGTGGGCCGCGTCGCCGGTGAACAGCACGCGGCCGTGCACGTAGTCGGGCAGCGTCAGCGCGCGGGCCGAGTACACCGAGCACCAGTCCATCTCCCAGGGCACGCCGGCGTGGCCGATCATGGCCAGTTGCGCGTCGATGCGGGCCTTGAGCGATTCGGGTTTCAGGGCTTCTTCGGGCGTCTCGCTGGGGGGCAGCTGGTAGTCCAGCCGCCACAGGCCGTGCGGCTCGCGGTGCATGAGGATGGTGTTGCCCGGGTTCCACCCGGGGTCGAAGAAGGCCAGGCGCTCGGTGGGCAGCGGCAGGTCCACGCGGATGTCGGCGATGACGAACTTGCCTTCGTAGGACGCGCCTTCGAGCTTCAGGTCCATCAGCGTGCGCACGGTCGAGCGCGCGCCGTCGGCCGCCACCAGCCAGTCGGCTTTCAGCGTGTACGGGCCTTCGGCGGTGTCCACTTCCAGCGTTGCACCGTTCGCATCCTGCGCGAGCGACAGCAGCTTGTTGCCCCAGCGCAGCTCGACCAGCGGGCTGGCGGCGCAGGCCTCGGCCAGGTATTGCTCGATGTACTGCTGCTGGATGTTGATCAGCGGGAAGAAGCGGTCGTCAGGGTCGTGCGGGTTCTCCATGCGGAACACGCGCTGCCCCCGGTAGAACGAGTTGCCGCAGTTCCACGGCAGGCCGCTCGCCGTGATGCGGTCCGCCACGCCCACCTGCTGCAGGATCTCCATCGAACGGCGCGTGAACGCGATGGCGCGGCTGCCCTCGGACACCTGGCGCTCCGACTCCAGCACCACGCTGTACACGCCATGCTGCGCGAGCGCCAGCGCGGTCACCAGGCCGATGGGACCGGCGCCTGCGATCACCACCGGGGCGTGCTGTTCTTTCGGATGCTGTGAAGGCGACCAGGCGTCGAACACCTGGTAGTCGAAATAGATGGAGCGCCGGGGTTCGGCGTGGGGCTGGTGCATGTCTTGTCTCCTGTGCTTTGCAGGCAGTGTAGGCACCGGGGCCGTCGGAGATGTCCCCATATGGGAACACAACTGACCCAGCCCGAAGCACTCAGGCGCCGCCGTCCAGCAGCAGCGCCAGCAGCTCGCGCTGCCCGGCCACGCCCAGTTTGCGAAACACCCGCTTCTGGTAGGTCTGCGCGCTGGCCAGCGTGAGGCCCAGGCGCAGGGCCAGGGCCTCGGTGGAGAGGCCGTCCATCAACGCGGCCACCACGTCGCGGTCGCGCTGCGTGAGCGCCGGGAAGCGCCGCACCAGGCGCGCGAGCAGCAGGCCGCTCAGGTCCTGGTGCACGGCCTGGCCCGTGTGGTGCAGGCGCACGGCGTGCACGATCAGCGGCGCAAACGCCTCGACCACGGCGACGCCCGCGTCGTCGAAGGGGCCGTGCTCGATGCCCCGGTAGAGGTTCACCGACAGCCAGCGCCGCCCCTCGTACAGCGCCATCACCGCCAGCCGCTCCGCCACCTGCGGCTGCTCGTAGCAGATGCGCCGGTAATCGATGTGTTGAATGTCGGCCCCGCGCTGGCGGTGCAGCACGATGCGCGGCGCGGCACTGCCGGCTTTCTGCGCGGCGGCCAGCTCGTCGCGCATCACGCCCGCACTGCCGTCCAGATGGTGGAAGCGGCTCACATAGGCCTCGGCGATGTGAGGCAGCTCCTGCGTGCGCGAGCGGTCGCCCACGGCCATGATCGTGGGCCGCCGACCGGCCTCGAAGGCGAAAATCGTGCACTGCGCCAGCGGCACATGGGCACCCACGAGCTGCAAAAGGTCTTCCGCCACCGCGTGGCGCCCGGCCAGCCCCAGGCGCGCCAGCAGCGCGCTCACCTGGGGCAAACCCAGGCTGAGCGGTGAAGCGGCGAGCGAGCCCAGGACCCAGTGACGTGGCATGCGGGGCACTGTAGCGCAGCCCTCGCGTGCGCTCGTGCAAAGCCTCGTTCATCTCGTTACCGCTCTTACCGGACCCACCCGAATGTAAGCCGCACGCCACGTAGCATGGGCGCTTCATTTTTAGAAGGAGCTCGCATGGCACTGCATTTTGGAAAACGCGAAACCGAACAACCCAGCCCGCTCAACACGGGTGTGACCGCGCCCCGCTACGGCGCCACCGGCCAACCTTCCTCAGCCTCGGCCACCGTGGCAACACCCGAGCCCAAAGCCCCCGTGCCCACGAGCACGCCATCTGCCTCCACCACCGTGCCCGAAGGCGGCAGCAAGCTGACCGTCGGCCCGAACATCAAGCTCAAGGGCGTCGAGATCACCGATTGCGATACGCTGGTGGTCGAGGGCCTGGTGGAAGCCACGATGGACTCGCGCGTGATCCAGATCGCCCAACAAGGCGCCTTCAAGGGCTCCGCCGAGATCGACATCGCCGAAATCCACGGCGTGTTCGAAGGCAACCTCACCGTGCGCCAGAAACTCGTGATCTACGCCACCGGCCGTGTGACCGGCAAGATCCGCTACGGCAAGGTCGTGATCGAAGAAGGTGGCCAGCTCTCGGGTGACATCGAGTGCTCGATCAGCAGCGCCGCCAAATCCAGCAACAGCACCAGCACGGTCAGCAAGCCGGCCATGGCCCTGGCCGCCTGACGAAGAACCCCCCCGCCGGTGGGCCGGGATCGGCTCCGGCGAGGGTGGTTGAAACCGTGGCTGCGCAGGCTATGCTCTGCGCATGTACACCGCGTTTTTTGGCCTGAAGCAGGATCCGTTCTCGATCTCGCCAGACCCGCGTTTCCTCTTCATGACCGAGCGCCACCGGGAAGCGCTGGCCCACCTTCAGTACGGCGTGCAAGGGACCGGCGGCATCGTGCTGCTGACCGGCGACATCGGCACCGGCAAGACCACCATCTCGCGCCGTTTCCTGGCACGGGCGCCCAGCCAGTGCAAGGTGGCCTACATCTTCAATCCCCGCCTGAACGTCATCGAGTTGCTGCTCAGCATCTGCGATGAATTCGGCATCGAGCCCGCCCTGGACCACGACCGCGAACCCACCGTCAAGGCCCTGCTCGACCCACTCAATGCCTTTCTGCTTGCCTCCCACGCGGCCGGCCGCAACCCGGTGCTGGTCATCGACGAGGCCCAGAACCTCTCGATCGAGGTGCTGGAGCAGCTTCGTCTGCTCACCAATCTCGAAACAAATCAGCGCAAGCTGTTGCAGATTGTGCTGATCGGGCAGCCCGAATTGCGCCAGTTGCTGGCCAGCCCCGCACTGGAGCAACTGGCGCAGCGCGTGGTGGCCCGCTTCCACCTGGGCGCCCTTGATGAAACGGACACCCGGCACTACATCGAGCACCGCATGGGCGTGGCCGGCCACATCGGCCCTGTGCCTTTTGCGCCACGTGCGCTGCGCCGCGTCCACCGGCTCAGCGGTGGCGTGCCCCGCCGCATCAACCTGCTCTGCGGGCGCGCGCTGCTCGGCGCCTACGCCCAGGGGCTGCATCAGGTGACCCCGGCGGTGGTCGAGCGGGCGGCGAAAGAGGTGTTCACCCCGCAAACCCCAGGCAGCAGCTTGCGCCGCCCGCAGGCCATGCTCGGTCTGGGCCTGATCGTCGGCGCCCTGGCGGCGGTGCCCGGTGTCTGGCTCTGGCAGCGATCGACATCCGCCTCACCCGCGCCCGCCGCGCTTGCCATGACGGCCCCCTCGGCCGCCGCGGCACCGGCCACCCCATCACGAGCGGCCGCCACCGCAACGCCGACGCAGCCTGCCCGAGCACCCGCTCAGGCCACCGTCGCCATGACCGCCAGCCGCTTGCTGCCCAGCGAGAACGCGGGCCTGCAGGCCATCGGCCCCCGCTGGCAAATGACCGCCCCCGGCCAGGACCCCTGCGCGGCGGCGTTGTCGCAGCAACTGCAGTGCTACCGCACGTCGCGCATGACCCTGAACGGCCTGCGCCAGATGGACCGCCCCGCCGTGCTCCGCCTGCGCCTGCCCGATGGCGATGGCCACGCGGTGCTGGAGGCGATGGACGAGCGCCAGGTGACACTGAGCGCTGGCGAGCACCGCTGGACGCTGCCCAGCGACCAGCTGTCCAGCCTCTGGCAAGGCGAATACGTCTCGCTGTGGCGCACGCCGCCCGGCCAATCGGGTCGCCTGGTCGACGGTTACCAGGGCACGGCAGCCAGCTGGATGGCGCAGCAACTGACGGCACTGCAACGCCAGGGCCAGCTGCCGGCCTCCGCCCGCACGCTGCGCGAAAAGGTCGAAGCGTTTGAACGCGACAAAGGCATCGAGGTCACCGGGCGTGCAACGACCACGACCTTGATGCTGCTCAACCGGGCCAGCGGTGTGGACGAACCGCGCCTGGCACCCATCACCCCCTGAGCCACCATGTCCTACATCCTTGATGCACTGAAACGGGCCGACGCCGAGCGCGGACTGCGCGCAGGTGCGACCACCGCCGACGTCACCCCGCAGGCCCACGGGCATCCACCCACAGCACCCTGGTGGCGCTCACGCACGGGGGTGATCGTTTGGTTGGCGCTGTTGTGCGTGACCGGCCTGGCCGCGCTGTGGTGGCCATCGTCGAAGCTTGCCGCGCCCACCCCCGCCGCCTCCACGGACCTGTCGGTTTCAGGGCCAGCCCTCCCGTCGGCGCAGTCCCCCGACGTGGCCACCGCGCCGGTGCCCCAGGCCACGCCGAACGCGTCCGTGGCCCCGCGCACGGGGCCCATGCCCACACCTGTGGCGCCCAGCAGCACGCCGTCACCCGACGCCTCCCCATCATCCACGGCGGCCGCGGCCCGTCCGGCGCCCATCCTGTTGCCCGAGCGACCCATGGCCGCGCGACCCTCGGCACCGGTACCCGCACAGGTGGCGGCGGCGTCAACCGGTGCGGCGTTCGGACCCGACCCGGTGCCGCCGATGCCCTCCGCCGTCACGCGCCAGCCCGCACCGACCCCACCGCCCGCCGCGCCCACCGCTGGCGCGACCGCAACGCCGAGCGCGCCCATGGCCACCGGCGCTCCGGCCTCCGCGCCGCCGGTGAAGGTCACAGGCGCCACCTACTCGGACAATCCCGCGCATCGCATGTTGATCGTCAACGGCAAGATCGTGCTGGAAGGGCAGCAGATCGAACCCGGGCTGACCCTGGAAGTGATCACCCCGCACAGCGCCGTGCTCAACCACCAGGGGAGCCGCTTCAACATCAACTACTGAAGCCCTGTTGGAGCCCTGTTCCCGACGCCCGGTATGCTCCTCGCCAGCCATGCATGCAGAACACAGCCCCCATCCGTCTCCAGCCCTGTCGGCGCGGGGTCTTGAATTTGCGTGGCCCGGTGGCGCGCCCCTCTGGACAGGGCTGAACCTGGACATTCCGCCTGGCGTGAGCCTCGTCCAGGGCGACGAAGGCAGGGGAAAAACCACCCTGATGAAGCTGCTGTCGGGTGACCTCTTGCCGCGTCAGGGCAGCCTCACCATCGGTGACGCCTCGCTGGCCACACAACCCCAGACCTATCGCCAGCGGGTGTTCCGGACCGACCCCCGCGGCGAGATGCCGGACAGCGTCACGCCCAGCGACTGGTTCGACGCCACGAGTCGACAGTTCCCCGACTTCCGGCCGGCCGCCCTGCCCGATCTGGTCGATGGCTTCTCGCTCGGTGCCCATCTCCACAAACCCCTGTACATGCTCTCCACGGGCAGCCGCCGCAAGGTGTGGCTCTGCGCCGCGCTCGCCGCAGGCACCGCCGTGACGTTGCTGGACGAGCCCTTTGCCGCGCTGGACATGCCCTCGATCCGCTTCCTCAAACAGTGCCTGCAGGACGCCACCCAACACCCCACCCGTGCCTGGGTGCTGGCCGACCATGAGGCGCCCGAGGGGCTGGCCTTGGCCTGCGTGATTCAGGCATGAGCCCCCAAGCGTTTCTGAAATGGCGCCCGAACGGCCCCGCGTTGTGGGCCGCCGTGCTGCTGGCCCTGGGGCTGATCCTGCGCCTTCGGCAGTACCTGTTCAACCGCTCCCTGTGGCTGGACGAGGCTTACCTCGCGACCAGTTTCGTGGACCGCGACCTCGGTGAACTGCTGTTCCACCCCCTCGCCAACGGGCAGGTGGCGCCCCTGGGTTTTCTGTTGCTGGTCAAAGCGGTGACCTCGGTGCTGGGCACGCACGACTGGGCGCTGCGCCTGCTGCCCTTGCTGTCCGGAGTTCTCAGCCTCGTGGTGGCCATCCCGATCGCCCGGTCGGTGCTGCCGGGTGCACTGGCCCGGTCGGTGTTCATGGGGCTGATGGCCTTTGCGCCGGTGCTGGTGTACTACAGCAGCGAGTTCAAGCAATACCAGGGCGACGTGCTGTGCAGCGTGCTCATCCTGTGGCTGAGCATGCGTTTCCGTGCCGAGCATGGGCCAGCCGACGGCTGGAAGCTGGCGCTCGCAGGCGCTGCCTGCATCTGGTTTTCTCACGCCAGCCTGTTTGTGCTGGCGGGAGCCGGGACGGTGCTCTGGCTGGAAATGGCCCACCGCCGGCAGCGAGCGGCGTGGCTGGCGATCACGGTCGTGGGCCTGGTCTGGCTGCTGAGCTTCGGCCTGAACCACACCCTCTCGCTGCGCAACCTCACCTCCAACAGCAGCCTGATCGGCTTCTGGGAAGCGGCGTATGCCCCCTTCCCCCCACACAGCCTCGAAGACCTGAGCTGGTACCGGAACAACGCGCTGGGCCTGGTCTACCTCGCCATGCGCCACACCGGTGTGGCGCACCACGGCGAGATGCCCGGGTGGTTCGATGCGCTGAATGTGGGTCTGCTGGCGCTCACGCTGCTGGGGTCCGTGGCCCTGGCGCGGCTGTCCCGGCGGGTGGCAGGCATCTTTCTGGTCACGCTGATCGCGGTGCTGGCCGCTTCCGCCCTGCACCTCTACCCCTTTCGCTCGCGCCTGATCCTGTTCTTGCTGCCGTTGGTGTATCTGGCGCTCGCCGCGCTGGTGCAAGTGATCTGGCAACAGACCAACCGCTGGAGGGCCAGGCCCGTGGCGGTGGGACTGGCCCTGAGCCTCATCTTCGTGATGGCCCTGCCGAGCTGGCGGGTGCTTCGCCAGCCTGAAAACGCTCAGGACATCAAAGGGGCCATGGCCCACATCGCAAAGCACCGACAGCCCGGCGATCATGTGGTGCTCGGTTCAATGACCCACAAGGCGTTCGACTTCTATGCCCCCACGTTCCAGCTTGACGATCTTCCGGTGGTGATCTTCCGGGTGACGCCCAATCCTGTGCACGACGCCCGCGCCACTGTGCGGCGCATCTGCCTCGACCCACAGGCGAAGCGCAGCTGGCTGGTCATCAGCCACCGCCTGAGCGATCAGGCCGCCTTCCTGGATGTGGTGCGCTCCATCTCGCCGCCGCTGGACCACTGGGAGGGCGACGGTGCCGCCGCCTTCCTCCACGACTTCCGCGCTTCTGCTTACTGCCAGCGCTACCGCTGAGCCACCCAGGCCCGGGTTGCGCGGCGGCTTGTGATCGGCCGCATCGCGGCATCTGGATGCTGATCGAAGCCGACCCATCTTGGGCGCCAGAACGGTCTTCAGAACCCGGCCATAGAATCCCCTTCTCCCAGTGCAGGTATTGCCACCTGCATCACACGCCCCAAAGATCCATGACCACAACCTCCTGGCTGCGTCACAAGCCCATGCGATCTCCGGCCCTGTGGCTCTGGCTGGTGGTCACTGCGGGCGTGGTGTTCCGCCTGCGCCAGTACCTGTTCAACCGATCGCTCTGGCACGACGAAATCCTGCTGGTCAGCACCTTCGCCGACCGCGGCTTCTCCGAGCTGATCTTCCAGCCACTGGGCAACAACCAGGCGGCACCCCTGGCGTTTCTGGTGCTGGTGAAGGCGATCACCGGCCTCTTCGGCACGCACGAGTGGAGCTTGCGGCTGCTCTCCCTGGTGTACGGGATCGCGGCGCTGGGTCTGGCGCTGCCCATCGCGGGCAGGATGTTTCCGTCGTTTGCGGCCCGCGCGACCTTCGTGGGCCTGATGGCGGCGTCCCCGGTGCTGGTCTACTACAGCTCCGAGTTCAAGCAATACCAGGGCGACGTGCTGTGCACGATGCTGATCCTGTGGCTGACGATCCGGTTCAAGCCAGAACACTGCGTGCGCGATGCCATTTGGCTCGGGCTGGCCGGGGCAGCCAGCGTGTGGCTCTCACATGCCATTGACTTCGTGCTCGCTGGCAGCGGTCTGGTGCTCTGGCTGGAGATGGCGCGACGCCGTGAAAGGTCGGCCTGGCTGGCCATGACGGCGGTCGGCATGGCTTGGCTCGCGAGTTTTGCCGCAGACTACGTTCTTTCGCTGAGTCTGCTGCCCAACGACGGGTACCTCGCTGGCTTCTGGGCCACCAGCTTTGCCCCCATCCCACCGTCCAGCCTGAACGATCTTCACTGGTTTGGCGAAGCGGCGCTCGGCCTGGTCTATCTGGGGATGCACCAGATGGGCACGGCATTTCGCGAAGTGCTGCCAGGCTGGTTCAGTACCCCCATCGTCCTGCTTCTCGCCCTCACGGTGGCGGGCAGCGCAGCGCTGGCCCGCCAAAACGGACGCGCAGCGATGATGGGCGCTGTGTCTTTGATGGCGGTGCTGGGGGCCTCTGCACTGCACCTGTATCCGTTCCGCGCCCGCCTCATCCTGTTCATGGTGCCGTTCGTGTTCCTCGCGCTGGCAGCCTTCGTGCAGCAGGCGCATGACCTGACCCGCCGGTGGGCCGGACCGTGGCTGGCCGCCGCGCTGGCCATCGCCACGGTGGCGATGCCCGTCCGACTGAGTGCCCACACGCTGGTGCACCCCAACAACTACCAGGACCTCAGGGGTGCGCTGCAATACATCGCAGCCCATCGCGAGCCCGGCGACCACGTCATGCTCAGCAGCTGGACCCACCACTTCTACAACTTCTATGCCCAGCGGCTGGGACTGGCGGACATGCCGCAGTTCGAATACACGCCGACCATCAACGAGGTGCACAACATCCGGTCGACCGTGCGGCGAATCTGCCTGGACCCACATGCGGGAAGAACCTGGGTGGTGGCGACCAACCAGATCGTCTCCAACAACCGCCATTTCCTGGCGGCACTGAACAACCTGGCGCCCCCGTTGTTCACCTACCCCATGGACGGGGCGGCCGTCTTTCTGCACGACTTCCGGCCCACGGCCTATTGCCAGCGGTACCGCGCTGAAGCGGCCACCCTGTCCGCACCCGCCGGGGCCAGCGGAAGGCCCTGAAAAGCAAGCGACAATTCAAGGCTGAGCCCCCTCAAGACCCCACGGAGACCTGCATGCGCATCTCGAACAGAAAAAGAATCCTGATCACCGGAGGCGCAGGCTTCCTGGGCTCGCACCTGTGCGAGCGCCTGCTGGGGGAAGGCAACGACGTGCTCTGCGTCGACAACTTCTACAGTGGCACCAAGGACAACGTGGCCCACCTCATGGGCAACCCGCACTTTGAGCTGATGCGCCACGACGTCACCTTCCCGCTGTACGTGGAGACCGACGAGATCTACAACCTGGCCTGCCCCGCCTCGCCGGTGCACTACCAGTGGGACCCGGTGCAGACCACCAAAACCAGCGTGCACGGCGCCATCAACATGCTGGGCCTGGCCAAGCGCACCAAGGCGCGCATCTTCCAGGCCTCCACCAGCGAGGTCTATGGCGATCCCGAGATCCACCCCCAGCCCGAGAGCTACTGGGGCCGCGTCAACCCCATCGGCATCCGTTCCTGCTACGACGAAGGCAAACGCTGCGCCGAAACCCTGTTTTTCGACTACCACCGGCAGCACAAGGTCGACATCAAAGTCGCCCGCATCTTCAACACCTACGGCCCGCGCATGCACCCCAACGACGGCCGGGTGGTCAGCAACTTCATCGTGCAGGCCCTGCGCGGTGAGGACATCACGATCTACGGCGACGGCTCGCAGACGCGCAGCTTCTGCTACGTGGACGACCTGATCGAAGGCTTCGTGCGCATCATGGCCAGCCCGGCCGACGTGACCGGCCCGATCAACCTGGGCAACCCGCACGAGTTCACCATCCGCGAGCTGGCCGAGGCCGTGTTGAAGAAGGTGGGAGGCCCCTCCAAACTGGTGTTCAACCCGCTGCCGCAGGACGACCCCAAACAGCGCCAGCCCGACATCGGCCTGGCCAAAACCCACCTCGACTGGCAGCCGGCCGTGCAGCTCGACGCCGGCCTGGACAAGACCATTCACTACTTCCGCAACTTCCTGCAGCAATGAGCCTTTCGCAGCACGCCATCGTCATCGTCATGCCGGTCTATGAGGACCTGGAGGCCAGCGGCCGCCTGTTTCAGGAACTGGGCCAACAGTTCGGCGACCGCGTGTTCGTGGTCGCGGTGGACGACGGCTCGGTGCGACAGCCGCTCTCGGTGGAAAGCCTGAGTCAGGCCGGCGTCGCGGGCGCGGTGCTCAAGCTGCGCCGCAATGTCGGCCACCAGCGCGCCATCGCCATCGGCCTGAGCTACGCCGCCGAACACCTGGTGCCCGGGCAGCAGGTGGTGGTGATGGACTCGGACGGCGAGGACCTGCCCTCCACCATTCCGGCCTTGCTCGCCCAGCTGGACAACCCGGCGGTGGACGTGGTGGTCGCGCAGCGCAAGAGCCGCGTCGAGACCTTCCGCTTCAAGGCGTTCTACCAGGTCTACAAACGCTTCTTCGGCGTGATGACCGGGCGCCCCATCAGCTTCGGCAACTTCATGGCGCTCAAGCCGGCCGCGGTCAAACGCCTGGTGTCCATGCAGGAGCTGCCCATCCATGTGGCGGCCGCCGTGCTCGCCTCGAAACTGCGCACCGATGTCTGCCCGCTCGACCGCGGTCCGCGTTACGCCGGCCAGTCCAAGATGAACTTCGTGGGCCTGGCGCTGCACGGCTTCAAGGCCCTGATGGTGTTCGCCGAAGACGTGCTGGTGCGTGTGGGCATCGCCAGCGCCCTGATTGCCACGTTTGCGGTGGTCGGTTCGGTGGCGGCGGTGGTGCTCAAGCTGATGGGTTATTCGACGCCCGGCTGGTTCTCGCTGGTGCTGGGCATCCTCGTGCTGCTGTTCCTGCAGACCGCGGCGCTGGCCTTGATGACGCTGATGCTCACCGGCGTCATGCGCAGCGGCAGCGTGGTCACCGCCGTGGCCCACCGCGACTTCATCGACGAGATCCTGGAAACGGCGCCGTGAGCGGGCCGTGCCCCGAACGATGAGCCTCCGCGTTTCGCCCCAGCTGGTTCGCTACGTGGTCAACGGGGTGATCGCCACGGCCGTGCACTACGCCGCGCTGCGCTTCTGTCTGGAGGTGCTGCAGATGAACTCTGCGGGGCTGGCCAACATGCTGGCGGCCCCGGTGGGCATCGCGACCTCGTTCCTCGGCAGCCGCTACTACGTCTTTCAGCGCCGGGACACGTCCATCGTGCAGCAGGCTGTGCGGTTTCTGGGTTTGTATGCCGCGATCGCCCTCCTGCACGGGGCACTGCTCTACGCCTGGACCGATCTTCTTCAACTGAACTACAGCATCGGTTTCCTGATCGCCGTGGGCATGCAGGTCGTGCTGGGTTACCTCGCTGGCAAGTACCTGGTCTTTCGCCCTCTGCCGGCCAAAGACACGCCCTGATGCCGCATGGCCGACCGCACTGAACCGTTCGTCTACAGCGGCAACGAGCTGGAGCTGTTCGCTGCGGCGGTGAACTGGAAGGCCTACTGGTCGAGCCAGATCCTCCCCTATCTGGGGAACGATGTTCTGGAGCTGGGCGCGGGCCTGGGTGCCACCGCCCGGACCTTGAACCACAAACCCTACCGGTGCTGGCTCGGTCTCGAACCCGACCAGGCCATGTGCGACACGGTCCGCGCCCGGCAAGGTCCGGACATGCCCGCGGGCTACCAGATCCGCCATGGCACCTCGGCCGATCTGGCACCCGACGAGCGGTTCGACACCGTGCTCTACATCGACGTGCTCGAACACATCGAGGACGACCGCGCCGAGCTGGAGCGGGCCTGCGCCCACCTGGTGCCTGGCGGCCATCTCATCATCGTGGCACCGGCCCACAACCGCCTCTACTCCGACTTCGACAAGAAGGTCGGTCACCACCGGCGCTACGACAAGCCAATGCTTCGCGCCATCGTGCCGGCCCCGCTGAACGTCCGGCAACTGCACTACCTGGACAGCGTGGGCATGCTCGCCAGCCTGTTGAACAGGCTGGTGCTAAAGTCCGACTCCCCCAGCCCGGCCCAGATCAGGCTCTGGGATTCGATCATGGTGCGCGCATCGCGCTGGGTGGATGTGCTCACCGGCCACCGGCTCGGCAAGAGCATCGTCTGCATTCTGGAAAAACCCCGCACCGACGGGACTGCATCGTCATGAAACTCCTTCGCCTGGCCCTGGCCACCTTGCTGTACGTCGCGATCCTGTGCGGCGTCTGGGTGGTCACCGTGAACTTCCTCCGCGTCGACGTGGTGTTCTACGCCGCGATCTGGTCGGCCGTGGCCGCGACCCTGATCCTCGCGGTGTTGGTGTGGGTCACCCCGCTGCTGCGCGGGTTCAGCGGTTTCGAGAAGTTTCAGCAGCTGATGAGCTGCGTGTTGATCGGCTACATCATGGCCATCAGCGTGCCCACGGTCATCGACCGATCGCTGTCTTTCTACATTCTCGAGAAGATCCAGCAACGCGGCGGCGGCATCCTGCACGACCGGTTTGCCGACGTCTTCACCAAGGAATACATGCACGAGCACCGTCTGGTCGACGTGCGACTGACCGAGCAACTGGCCTCGGGCACGATCGTGATTCAAAACGGGTGCGTGAAGCTGACCGACAAAGGCCAGCAGCTCGCCAACGCGAGCCGGTATTTCCGCAGCAACTTCCTGCCCAAGCAGCGCCTGCTCATGGGCCAGTACTCGTCCGACCTGGTCAACCCGTTCCGCAACAGCGCCTCGGTGGTGGACTACCAGTGCCAGTGAGCCGCCGGCCTGTTCAGGGCCGGACCCGCATGGATTTCGCCCAGCGTTCCCTCCGATAGAAAACGCTTCAGCGCGCGCCCAGGCCCATGCTGCGTGAGATCACCTCTTTCATGATCTCGTTCGTGCCGCCATAGATGCGCTGCACCCGCGCGTCGGCGTAGGCCCGGGTGATCGGGTACTCCCACATGTAGCCGTAGCCCCCAAACAGCTGCACGCACTCGTCCATCACCTTGCACTGCAGGTCGCTGCACCAGTACTTGGCCATGCTGGCGGTCGCCGTGTCGAGCTGCTCCTGCACGATCAGTTCGCAGCACTTGTCCACGAACACGCGCGCCACCTGCACCTCGGCCTGCAGTTCGGCCAGGGTGTAGCGGGTGTTCTGGTAACTCGCCACCGGCTGGCCGAACACCTTGCGCTCCTTGACGTACTCGACCGTCCAGTCGATGGCAGCCTGCGCGGAGGCCACGGCACCGATGGCGATCTGCAGCCGCTCCCACGGCAGTTGCTCCATCAGGCAGATGAAGCCCTTGCCTTCGCCACCCAGCAGGTTCTCGGCCGGCACATTGACGTTGTCGAAGAACAGTTCGGAGGTGTCCTGCGCCTTCATGCCCAGCTTCTTCAGGCGTTTGCCCTTGCTGAAACCTTCCATGCCGCGTTCGACCAGCAAGAGACTCGTGCCCTTGGCGCCAGCGGCCGGGTCGGTCTTGGCGACCACGATCACCAGGTCCGCGTGCCAGCCGTTGGTGATGAAGGTCTTGCTGCCGTTGAGAAGGTAGCTGCCGTCGGCCTGTTTGATCGCCGTGGTCTTCACGCCCTGCAGGTCGCTGCCCGCGGCGGGCTCGCTCATGGCAATCGCGCCCACCATCTCGCCCGTGGCCAGCAGCGGCAGGTATTTTTTCTTCTGCGCTTCGGTGCCGTAGTGCAGGATGTACGGCGCCACGATCTCGCTGTGCAGGCCGAAGCCGATGCCGCTCACACCGGCGCGGGCGATTTCCTCCATCTGCGCCACCGAGTACAGCTTGTCGGCCCCTGCGCCGCCGTAGGCCTCGGGCATGGTCATGCACAGAAAGCCGTTTGCACCGGCGGCGCGCCAGACTTCGCGGTCCACAAAGCCCTGCTCTTCCCAGCCCTCGTGGAAGGGCGTGATCTCTTTCTCCACAAAGCGGCGGAAGCTGTCGCGGAAGGCTTCGTGGTCGGTGCTGAACAGGCTGCGGTCGATCATGGTGTCACCTTTCGGACTGGATAGACGGATTTATACAAAGCATTTGCTTGGCAAAAGTCTATACTGATCTGATGGGCTGGAACACCGGCCTTTTCCCTTAGGAGACACCATGAGCGAAGCCTTCGTTTACGACGCCATCCGCACGCCGCGCGGCAAGGGCAAGAAGGACGGCAGCCTGCACGAGGTCAAGCCCGTCAACCTGCTGGCCGGTCTGCTGACCGAGCTGCAGCGCCGCAACCAGCTGGACACCAGCGCCGTGGACGACGTGGTGATGGGCGTGGTCTCGCCCATCGGTGAACAAGGCTCGGTGCTGCCCAAGGTGGCCGCGCTCAAGGCCGGCTGGGACTGGCGCTGCTCGGGCGTGCAGCTCAACCGCTTCTGCGCTTCGGGCCTGGAGGCGGTGAACATGGCCGCGATGAAGGTCAAAAGCGGCTGGGAAGACCTGGTGGTCGCCGGCGGCGTCGAGAGCATGAGCCGGGTGCCCATCGGCTCGGACGGCGGCGCCTGGGCGCAGGACCCGGAGACCAACAGCGCCACGCTGTTCGTGCCGCAGGGCATCGGGGCGGATTTGATCGCCACCCTGAACGGCTTCAGCCGCGCCGACGTGGATGCCTTCGCCCTCGAATCGCAGAAACGCGCCACGGCCGCGCGGGCCGCCGGGTACTTCGACCGCTCGGTGGTCGCGGTGAAAGACGCCCTGGGCCAGACCATCCTGGACAAGGACGAGTTCATCAAACCCAACACCACGCTGGAAGGACTGGGGGGCTTGAAGCCCGCCTTCGAGCAGCTCGGCGCCATGGGCTTCAACGCCGTGGCCCTGCAACGTTACCCGCAGGTCGAGCGCATCCAACACGTGCACCACGCCGGGAACTCCTCGGGCATCGTGGACGGCGCGGCGGCCATCCTGATCGGTTCGGAAGCCGCCGGCAGGACCCACGGCTTCACGCCCCGCGCGCGCATCGTCTCGGTCGCGCTCTCTGGCGCCGACCCGACCATCATGCTGACCGGCCCCATGCCGGCGGCGCGCAAGGCGCTGGCCAAGGCGGGGCTCACGGTGGATCAGATCGACCTGTTCGAAGTGAACGAAGCCTTCGCTGCCGTGCCCATGAAGTTCATGCAGGAAATGGGTGTGCCGCATCAGAAGGTGAACGTGAACGGCGGTGCCATCGCGCTGGGGCACCCGCTGGGCGCGACGGGCGCCATGATCCTGAACACCCTGATCGACGAGCTGCACCGCACGGGCAAGCGCTACGGTTTGGCGACCTTGTGTGTCGGCGGCGGCATGGGCATTGCCACAGTTATCGAAAGGGTCTGACGACCCACCCCCGCGCCGCGCTTCGCGCGTCACCCCCTACAAGGGGGCAACACCAGCGGCCCGGCAAAGCCGGTTCCGCGGTGTTTCTGGAACCGAACACGTGGAGAACGTAATGATCACGAAAACAATCCGCTACGACCTGGCCAACGGCATTGCCACCATCACGTTCGACGAGCAGGGCTCGCCGGTCAACACCATGTGCCTGCAGTGGCAGGACGACCTGGACGCCATTGCGGCGCAGGTGGTGAACGACCGCGCGCAGCTCAAGGGCATCGTGCTCGCTTCGGCCAAGAGTACCTTCTTCGCCGGCGCCGACCTCAAGGGTGTGATGCGTTCCACAGCGGCCGACGGCCCGCGCGTGTTCACCGAGATTGAACGCATCAAGCGCAACTTCCGCACCATCGAGACCCAGGGCGTGCCGGTGGTGTCGTGTCTGAACGGCGCGGCGCTGGGCGGTGGCTGGGAGGTGGCACTCGTCGGCCACCACCGCATCGCCGTCAACAACCCCAAGGTGCAGTTCGGTCTGCCCGAAATCACGCTGGGGCTGATCCCCGGTGGCGGCGGCATCACCAAGATGACCCGAGTGCTCGGCCTGATGGCGGCGCAGCCCTACATCCTGGAGAGCAAGCTGTTCGGCCCCGAGGAGGCGCTGAAGATCGGCGTGGTGCATGAACTGGTCGCCACGCCCGAGGAGCTGCTGCCGCGTGCCCTCGCCTTCATCGAAGCGGCGCAAGGCAAGCCCGAAGCCTGCCACCACGTCTGGGACCGCAAGGACTACAAGATGCCCGGCGGCACGCCCAGCAACCCCAAGATCGCCGGCATGTTGAGCGTGGCGCCGGCGGTGCTCAAGCAGAAGACGCGCGGGCTCTACCCCGCGCCCGAAGCGGCGCTGGCCGCCATGGTCGAAGGCGCGATGGTCGACTTCGACACCGCCATGCGCATTGAGAGCCGCTACCTGGCCGGGCTGATGACCAGCGCCGTGGCCAAGAACATGATCAACACCTTCTTCTTCAACATGAACGCCATCAAGGGCGGTCAGTCGCGGCCGGGCCCTTCGACAGGCTCAGGACGAACGGAAAAATACCAGCCGAAGAAGGTGGGCGTGCTCGGTGCCGGCATGATGGGCTCGGGCATTGCCTACTCGCAGGCCACCAAAGGCATCGCGACCGTGCTCAAGGACGTGAGCATCGAGGCCGCCGAGAAAGGCAAGTCGTACACGACGAAGCTCACACAGAAACGCGTCGACAAGGGCCAGATGTCGGCCGAGAAGCAGCAAGGCATCCTGAGTCTCATCACGCCCACCGCCAGCGCTGCCGACCTCCAGGGCTGTGACCTGATCATCGAAGCCGTGTTCGAGCAGCGTGAGCTGAAAGCCATGGTGACGAAAGAAGCCGAATCCATGCTCGCCGAAGGCGGCTTCTTCGCCAGCAACACCTCCACCCTGCCCATCTCCGGTCTTGCTCAAGCCAGCCGCGATGCAAAGAAGTTCGTCGGCATCCACTTCTTCAGCCCGGTGGACAAGATGAAGCTGGTGGAAATCATCCGCGGCAAGGACACGGACGACGAGACCATTGCCCGCGCCTACGACTACGTGCAGGCGCTGGGCAAGCTGCCCATCGTGGTGAACGACTCGCGCGGCTTCTACACCAGCCGCACCTTCGGCACCTTTGTCATGGAAGGCGCGGCCATGCTCGGCGAAGGCATCCCTGCGCCGGTGATCGAGAACGCCGCCATGCAGGCCGGCATGCCGGTCGGCCCGCTGGCGGTGCTGGACGAAACGGCGCTCAGCCTGTCGGTGCACGTGCTGGAGCAGACCCGCATGGACTTCCAGAAGGAAGGTCGGCAGTACGTGGCGACACCGGGCGAGACACTGGTCGAGCACATGGTCAAGCAGCACCACCGCAGCGGCCGCGCGGCCGGTGGCGGCTTCTACGACTACCCCGAAGGCGGCAAGAAGCACCTGTGGCCTGAACTCAAAACCCTGTTCGAAAAACCCGGCGTGGAATGGAACCTGCAGGACGTGAAAGACCGCCTGCTCTACCGCCAGGCGGTGGAGACCGCGCGCTGCCTGGCCGAAGGCGTGCTCACCAGCGTGCACGACGGCAACATCGGCTCGATCTTCGGCATCGGCTTCCCGGCCTGGACCGGCGGCGCGCTGCAGTTCATCTACGGCATGGGCATGGAAGCCTTTGAGCAGCGCTGCGCCCAGCTCGCGGCGAAGCACGGCAGCGGCTTCGTGTTGAGCGACGCGGTGAAAACCACCCTCCGCCAGCACCAGCCGGTGTACTGAACGACGCCCTTCGGCCCAGCTACACTTTTCCCAGCAGCCGGCGGACGCCACAGCCCGCCGGCTTTTTAACGACCGCCAACGCACCATCACCATGAAACGTCTCGAAGGAAAAGTCAGCCTCATCACCGGCGCCGCCCAGGGCATTGGCCTGGCCACCGCGCTCAAGTTCGCGCGCGAAGGCGCCACCGTGATCGTCTGTGACGTGAAGCAGGCGGCGGTCGATGAGGCCGTGAAGCAATGCCAGGCCGAAGGCGCCACCGCGGTCGGCTTCGTGATGGACGTGACCCAGCGCGAGATGGTCGATGCCGTGGTCGCGCAGGTGAAAGAGCGCTTCGGCCGCATCGACGTGCTGGTCAACAACGCCGGCATCACGCAGGACGCCCGCCTGCAGAAGATGACGCTGGAGCAGTTCGACCGCGTGATCGATGTCAACCTGCGCGGCGTGTTCCATTGCGCGCAGGCCGTGGCCGACACCATGACGGCGCAAGGCAGCGGCGTGATCCTCAATGCCTCTTCCGTGGTCGGCATCTACGGCAACTTCGGCCAGACCAACTACGCGGCCAGCAAGTTCGGCGTGATCGGTTTCACCAAGACCTGGAGCCGCGAGCTCGGCCCCAAGGGCGTGCGGGTCAACGCCGTGGCGCCCGGCTTCATCAGCACGCCCATCCTGAGCACCATCCCGGGCAAGGTGATCGAAGAGATGGAACACCGCGTGCCACTGCGCCGCCTGGGCCAGCCGGAAGAGATCGCCAACGTCTACGCCTTCCTGGCGAGCGATGAGGCGAGCTACATCAACGGCGCCGTGATCGAGGTGTCGGGCGGGATGAGTGTTTAACCCCCTGCGCCGCTGCGCGGCTTCCCCCTCTCTCGCCTTCGGCGGGAGGGGGACGGCACCAGAGGCCCGGCAAAGCCGGTTCCTCGGTGCCCCTGAGTTGGCGCCGCTTCAAGCGGTCCAAGGCGCGCTCCGGCGCGGCGGATGATTGAAATGACAACCCTTTTGCCTCCCGGCGTCATCCTGCGCGCGCCCCAGCCCGGCGACATGGGCTGGGTCATCCAGCAGCACGGCGAAATCTACGCCCGCGAGTACGGCTGGAACAGCGAATTTGAGGCGCTGGTGGCCGGCATCGTGGCCGACATGATGAAGCGCCACGACCCCGCCTGGGAACGCGGCTGGATCGCCACGCTCCACGGCGAGCGCGTGGGCTCGGCCTTTGTGGTCCGCAAGAGCGACACCGAAGCGCAGCTGCGCCTGCTGATCCTCACACCCGCCGCGCGTGGCCTGGGCCTGGGTGGGCTGCTCACCGACGAATGCATCGCCTTCGCTCGCGCCAAGGGCTACCGCAGCCTGCTGCTCTGGACCAACCGCAACCTCGACGCAGCGCGTGCCATCTACGCCAAACGAGGCTTCCAGCTGGTGCGCAGCGAAGCTCACCACAGCTACGGCGTGGACCTGGTGGGCGAACACTGGGAACTCGGGCTCTGAGACCCTGCGGTCGAGGCCGCACCCCCCCACACGCCACAGGGTTCGGGCGACCCTTGGATAATCCAAGCCATGACCGAACACGCCAGCCCGGCCCACGCGCCCTCCGAGGCCGCAGCCCACCGCCCCCGCTCCAAAACCGACCTGTTCCTCTCCTTCACCTGGCTGGCCCTGCAAGGCTTTGGTGGTGTGCTCGCCGTGGTGCAACGCGAGCTGGTGGAGAAAAAACGCTGGATGACGCGCGAGCAGTTCATCGAGGACTGGGCGGTGGCGCAGATCATGCCGGGACCGAACGTGGTCAACCTCTCGCTGATGATCGGCGGGCGCTACTTCGGTCTGCCCGGCGCCCTGGCCGCGCTCTCCGGCATGCTGGCCGCGCCGCTGGTGCTGGTGCTGCTGCTCGCGGCGCTGTACGGGAGCGTGGCCGAGACCGCCGCCGCACAGGGCGCTTTGCGCGGCATGGGCGCCGTGGCCGCGGGCCTGATCACCGCCACGGGCATCAAGCTGATCGCCGCGCTCGACAAGAACGCCATGGGGCTGTGGGTCTGCATCGGCCTGGCGACCCTGACCTTCGTGGCCATCGCCCTGATGCGCTGGCCGCTGGCCTGGGTGCTGCTGGGGGTGGGCGGTGGGGCGTGCCTGTGGGCTTACCGGGTGCTCGGGCAGCGCGAGGGAGGCGTGCAATGAGCATGGCACCCACGCTGGCGAACTGGACCGACCTGTTCATGCACTTCGCGTCGCTCTCGCTGCTGGCGGTGGGCGGCGCCATCACCACCGCGCCCGACATGCACCGCTACCTCGTGGGCGAACAGGGCTGGCTGAGCGACGCACAGTTCAGCTCTTCCATCGCGCTGTCGCAGGCCGCGCCGGGGCCCAACGTGCTGTTCGTCGCCCTTCTGGGCTGGAACCTCGGGCTGAACGCGGGCGGTGGACCGTCGGCCGGCTGGATGGCCTGGGCGCTGGCCCTGCTGGGGGTGCTGGTGACGCTGGTGGCGATCATGCTGCCCTCCTCCGTGCTCACCTACACGGCCACGCAATGGGGACACCGCAACCGCGAACTGCGCGCGGTGCGCGCTTTCAAGACCGGCATGGCGCCCATCGTGATCGCGCTGCTGATCGCCACCGGCTGGCTGCTGAGCGCCGCGCACAACGACGCGGCGCGCGACTGGCCGCTGTGGCTGCTGACCGCCTGCGCCACGCTGCTGGTGTGGCGCACCAAACTTCACTTGCTGTGGATGATCGGCGCGGGCGCCGTGGTCGGCGCCTTGGGCTGGGTCTGAACGCTCACTGCTGGCGCTTCAGCCCGGCCAGCCCCTTGACGTCCAGCGCGGCCATGGCGGCGCGCACACCGTCCATGTTCACGTTGTCGCCGGTCACCTCGATCATCACGCCGTTGCCGAGCATCATGGACATCTCGGCACGGCTGCCGTCTTTGCGGTATTCCTCCTTGATCGAGGCGCCGTCGCGCTGGTAGACCTTCTCGACCTCCTCCTGCGTTTCGCGGTTGACGGTGCTCTGCGCCCAGGCACCCATGGCCATGGCCAGCGCGGGCATGGCACCGATGTCCTGCACCTTCACCTCGACCCGGCCTGCGTCGTTGCGGAACTCGGAGGTGACGCTGGAGAAGGTCATGCCCATGGCGTTGTCCGAGCGCGCCTCGATCGCCGTGCGCTCCATCGCGCCCAGCTTGGCGGGCACGAAGCCCTGCAGCGTGTCGGGCGCAAACGGCTTGCCGCCCTGCCCGCCACCCAGGGCCGCGCCCATCATTTCACTCATGGCCTTGCCCGCGGCGGCCGAGTCGCCCTTGGCCTGCGCCTCTTCCATCTTCTTGCTCGCCGCTTCCACCTGTTTGCCCATGGCCTCGATCTTGGCGGTGTCGAGGGTGATCTCGGAGCCGGGCACCTTGATGCTCACGTTGTCGGACGAGGACATGCCACCGCCCATCATCGTGCCCGGGCCGGAGGTGAACAGGGCACTGACCGCGCCGACGATCATGCTGGCCACGATGCCGCAGACGATGAGCACCGCCGTGTAGCCCAGCGCCTTGTCTTCGGGCGCCTTCATCAGCACCGGGATGCCGGTGTAGAGCAGGTAGATGGAATACAGCGCGGCGAGCACGCCCAGCATGGACAACGACGGCAGCAGGTTGAACACGCCCCCCACCAGCCCGGCGGTCGAGCCGTAGGCCACGAGCTTGAACGCATTGAGCTGGTTTTTTTCGCCCTTGAACGTGGGCGCCAGCGCATTGGCGATCAGCGACAGCACATAGATCATGGCCAGCGAGAGCACGAAACCCACCACCATGTTCACCAGGCCGGAAACGATGGGCACGCGGAAGCTGACGCCGAAGGCCCCCGCCCCGACCAGGCTGAACCCGATGAAGGTGGCGATGGCCGGGATGGCCGCGAGGTAGACGAGATAGGTCTTGTAGATCGAGGCCACATCGCCGCCCTCCCCTGCGATCACCGGCCAGGTGTCTTTGGGTTTGAGCAGGATGGCTTGTACGCGGTCAACGAGGTTCATGGTCGGGTCCTGAAAGAAAACAGATGGTCTGTGTGACAGCACTGGAAGAGCGCGTTTGATTCTCGCGTGCGCCGAAGGGCCCCGTCAATGCAGCATGGGTGCGGGCGCCCGCAAACGCCAAGGGCGGATTCAGACCCATCGAGTGGGTTGAACGACGCTGCGCAAGTGCAGCGGTCTTTGGTTGGTCCGGCGCGCCCCCAAACATGAGGCCTGCGGGCGCAGGATGCGTTCGTCACGGAGTGATGCGCACCAAGCGAACCCCGGAGCCTTCGTTGCGGCCGACGCCGTCGTCGATGCTGCCATCGTAGAAATCGCCGACCCACGCGTTGTTGCTGTTCCCAACCTGGGGGGAAGACGACCACAGGTAGTCGTTGGAAGCCCCAGGAAAGGCCGCCGGTGCGATGGAAGCGCCGCTGCCGCTCACACTCAGGTCCAGCAAGCTGGTCAGCTCTTTCACTTGGGGCAGGCGCCAGCCGGTTTGCTGCCGGGCATGAACCAGGGCTTGCTCGTGGGTGAATGCGGTGGTCGCTCCGGTGCAGGCACTCCCATTCCAAGCCCGCCCCTGTTCGCAGCGGCGCCATTGCAAACCCGTCCAGGCGTCGTTGACCACGTTGTTGACGCCGTCGCTGCCGTAGGGCACCGTGCTGTAGCTGAAACGCGGCCCGACCGGCGCGCTGCCCCGCACCAGGCGAACAGCGTAAGTTGAGGAAGCACGCGAAGAGAAGTCCGACCCTCCCCCGCCAGATGCCCAGCTCACGAACCAGGCGACGGTGCTGCTGGCGCTCCAGATGTCGGCGCTCCAATGGCGGGCCAGCGCTGTGTTCGGGAACCAGGTGGTGTTGATCGGCACACCCGTCGGGCGACCGTGGTCCACGATGGTCAGCAGCTCGTTGCGCGTCGGCAGCCGCCAGTCGGTGTAGCCACACAGCTCGGAAGCATTGACCGCCGCCACATAGCCGCTGGTATCGGTGACCGCGTTGTTGCCCAGGTTGGTGTAGGTGTTGCTGCCCGCGCGCTCGCCCGCCACCGTTTTGCCCTCCCACAGCAGGCCCGTGACGTTGTCGCGCACGCAATTGATGATGGGATAGGGGCCAAACAAAGACGGCTCGGTGCTGTAGCTCATCGGTGCAATGCCGGCTCTGTGCCCGTCTTGCTGGGGATTCAGCGTGGTGGCGCTGCTGCCGCCGCAGGCCACGAGCGTGTTGCCCCCTGCCTGGTAGCACTGGCTGGTGGTGATGCCGGTGTGCGGCAACCGCGCGCGGTCAGCCCAACCGGTGTCGAGCACGTAGTAGCCAATGCCCTCATAGGTGTAGAGGTGCCCCAGGGTGGCTTCGATGTTCGCCTTCTCTGCGGCGCTGGCGGTGTAGAAGTGAAAGCCCCGGCTCATCACATAGAACCGGTACAGCGGCGTCAACCCGGCCCCGGCCACCTGGCTTCCGAAATAAGCCACGCCCTCATAAACGAAATGCGGCAGCGTGGCCACCACGTTGGCGCGCTCGGCTTCGCTGATGGTGTAGAAGTGCACCCCGGTGCGGGTGTTGTAGAAGCGGTGCACCGAGGCCAGGCCCGCCGAGTGATCGCTGGCCACCGAGAACGCCGGGCCATCAAAGCTGAACGGCGGCGAGAGCGTGGACACCACGGTCGCGCGCTCGGTTTCGCTGGTGGTGTAGAAGTGCGCGCCGGTGCTGCCGTTGTAGAAGCGGTAGGCCGGGATGCGCACCGCGGCAGCTTTGCGCGCCACGTCCCCCGAGAGGTAGGCGCTCTTGGGCGCGATCTGCCCTGGCTTGAGGTCGGACAGCGGATCGGTGGGGCCCGTCTCACGGGTCTTTGCTTGATCCAGCGCCTGGGCCTGCAGCTCGGCCGCCTGCAAATCGGCGCGACTCAGGCGAGCGCCTTGCGCGAGCTGCGCAGCGTCTCGCGCACTGTCCGGACCGGGCGCACTGCGGCCCTCCACCAGGCCGCGCTGCGATGGATTGGAGGAGCCGGAAACCTCGACGGATTTTTCTGCCTCCTGGGCGCCGCCACAGGCAGCCAGGGTGAGCATGATGGCACTCAGACAGACAGGGCCCAAACGGGCCAGGAAACCGGACACATGTGGCATGCAGGAACTCCGAATATCGCAGGGTGATGCATGCGCTTGACCTACAAAGCGATACATTTGTGCCGGACTTTAGACAAACGCCTCACGTTTGCACATGTCACGAAAGTAATGGTGCGTCCCCCGGAGAAGGGAGCTTTGACCACCTCAGGTGCTGCTCCGGCGCCAGCGATCCCCTCCATCCACCGCCCTCAGCGCCAGACCATGACCCCTCCCTCGCATGCTGAGGCCATCGACGCCAGAGTCACGACCGAGCTGGTGGACATGTTGTTTGCGGGCTCGCGCGTGGCCGTGGCCACCACCTTCATCGGCCCGGTGCTGGTCGCCTGGCTTTTTTTGCCGCTGGTGGGGTTTTGGCTCGCGTTTGCCCCCGCCGTTGGCATCTTGTGCCTGCATGTCGAGCGGGCGCTGTTCATTGGTCGGTTCCAGCGCGCTCGCGCGCTGCCGGACTTCAAGCCAGCGCCTTGGGCGAAGGGCACGCAACATCGGCTGGCGGTCATGGGCGCGGCCATCAGCCTCTGGGTGCTGGCGGCCACGCTCACGCGCAACCCGACCGCCGTGTTCTACGCCTCGGCCCTGCCGGTGGTGCTGGCCGCCGGCAGCCTGCAATACAGCGTCTACCCCCGCACGGTGGAGCACTACCTCACGCCCATGCTGCTGGGTTGCAGCCTGCAACTGCTCTGGCTCGGTCAGGGCTACTGGGTCTCGGCGTTCTTCCTGCTCATCGCCTGGCTCACCTTGATCGCGGCCAGCCGGCGCTTTGGCAAGGCGATGCGCCACAACATCGAGCTGCGGCTGAAGAACCAGCAGCTCAACGACGAGCTGAAAGCGCAAAAGGCGGTGGTGGAGGAAGTGAGCGCGGCGAAGACCCGGTTCCTGAACGCGGCCAGCCACGATCTGCGGCAACCTGTGCAGGCCGTGATGCTGCTCAGCGAGGCGCTGCAGGAACGCTCGGAACACCCGGACAACCTGGCCCTTCTGTCCAAGCTGCGCACCGGTGTGCACCACTTTGCCAACTCGGTCGACGAGATCATGGACATCGCCCAGCTGGACGCGGGCAACGTGCAGGTGCAGGCCCTGCCGGTGCGGATGGTTGACCTGCTCGATCGCCTGGAGAGCACCTACCGCGAGGTCGCAGAAGCCAAGGGGCTGGGCCTGCTCATCCGTCCACCCCGCGACGCCAGTGCCTGCGTCCACATCGACGCGGCGCTGACCTGGCGGATCGTGAGCAACCTGGTGAGCAACGCCATCCGGTACACCCGCCAGGGCACGGTGATGATCGCCGTGCGAAACGGCGGCACGCTGCCCGACAGCGACGGTGTGCCCACCCCGGCGGTTCGCCTGGAGGTCCGTGATTCGGGCGTGGGCATCGCGCCCGAGATGCAGTCCCGGATCTTTGAAGAGTTCTTTCAGGTGGACAACCTGCACCGCGATCGCCGCGAGGGCGTGGGCCTGGGGCTGGCCGTGGCGAGGCGGCTGGCGCGCTTGATGGGCCTTCGCATTGGCGTGCGCTCGCGCCCGGGTCAAGGGTCGGTGTTTTCGCTGAGCATGCCGCTGTGTGAGTTGCAGGCCCTTGGTGATGCGGCATCGAGCGCGTCACTGCCGTCGATCAACGGCCTCCGGGTGCTGGTGGTGGACGACGACACCGCCTCGCGGGAGGCCACGCTCGCGCTGCTGGCGTCGTGGAACGTTCAGGCGGTGGGTGCGGGTACCGCCGACGAGGCCGAGGACCAGACCATGGCCATGGTCCGCCGGGGCGAAGCGCCCAACACCTTGTTGACCGACCACTGGTTGCCGGCGGCTCAGTCCAGCCGCGACGTGGACGCCCGCGTGCGCCAGGTGCTGCGACACGACCACCCGGGCAGTGCCGACACCTTGCGAACCGCCGTCCTCACGGGCGACAGCCAGCGCGAAACCCGCGAGGAGGTTCTGCGCCGGGGCTGGACCTTCTGGCAAAAACCTGTGCGCCCGCAAGCGCTGCGTCAGTGGCTCGCCCACACGGCCCTGGAAGCCACAGACACGCCGCCCGCGCCACACCCACCATGAACACGCTCCCGATGCACGCCATGCCAGACGAACCCGTCCTGCTGATCGCCGACGACCACGCGCTGATCCGCATCGGCTTGCGCACGCAGCTCACCCACCTGGGCCACTTTCAGGTGATCGAGGCCTGGGACCAGCCCTCGCTGCACGCCTGTGTGGCGCGCGAGCCCCGCATCGACCTCATCCTGCTCGACGTCATGATGCCTGGCAGCGAAGACCAACACTGGATCGAGTCGTTCCGCCAGCGCTTCCCGGAGCCCCGTGTGCTGTTGATCACCGGCCTGCCACTGGACCAGGTCACGCGGCGCTACCGCCATTTGCCCAATGTGCTGGGCGTCATCGACAAAAGCCGCTCGTCGGCGGAGTTGCGCAAAGCGGTGGACCTGGCGCTGGCGGGCGAACCGGTGTGGCCCAGCGCCGGCATGGTCGCGCCGGCGTATGAAAAGAAGGGCCACCTGCGGGCCGCGACCCTCACCGAACGGCAGCGGGAAGTGGCCATGCTGGTGGCCAGCGGCTTGAGCAACCGGGACGTGGCCACGTCGCTGGACCTCAGCGAGGGCACCGTCAAGAACCACATCAAGGACATCTTCCGGGCACTGGGCGTGACCAACCGCACCCAGCTCGCGTTGCGCGTCAAGCCGCCCGACGCGGGGGGCTGAAACTCAACCGCCGCTCAACGCGGGTTTTCGAAGAACACGGCGTTGGTGTAGTCGCTGATTTCGAAATACACCTTTTTCTCGCCAGCGTCCACGGCCATGTTCAGGTTTTCATCGAGCACACCGTAGCCGTAGCGGTAGGCGCGCGGCTTGCCGTCGTCGGTGCCGAGCGCGGTGCTGATCTTGTCGATCTTCAGGAAGCGGCGCGCCACCTTGTCGCCCGCATAGACCTCCAACACGCCGTTGGTGCCGGTCCAGTTCTGGATGTCGCGGCTCAGCTGGTTCTGCTGCTCCTGGGTGCAGCCGGCGAGCAGGGCCAACGCCACGGCAACGGCGCCGGTCACCTGGGCCAAAGATGTGTTCATGAAGATGCTGCCCCCTGATTGAAAAAGAAGCCGCTCAGCTGCGCTGGCGCAAGGCCTCGTACAGGCACACGCCGCTGGCCACCGAGACGTTGAGGCTCTCCACCGCCCCCGCCATCGGGATGCTCACCAGCTCGTCACAGGTTTTGCGCGTGAGCTGGCGCATGCCGTCGCCCTCGGCGCCCAGCACCAGCGCCACCGGCACCTTGAGGTCCACCTGGTACAGCGTCTTGGGCGCATCGTCGCTGGTGCCGATGACCCAGATGTTGCGTTCCTTCAACTCGCCCAGCGTGCGAGCCAGGTTGGTCACCATGAAATAGGGCATGGTCTCGGCCGCGCCGCTGGCCACCTTGGCCACGGTGGCGTTGATGCCGGCCGCATGGTCCTTGGGCGCGATCACCGCGTGGGCGCCCGCGCCATCGGCCACGCGCAGGCAGGCGCCCAGGTTGTGGGGGTCGGTGATGCCGTCAAGCACCAGCAGCAGCGGCGCCCTGCCCTCGGCCTCCAGGCCTTCGAGCAGCTCGTCCAGCGAGTGCACCTGTGGCAGCTCCTGCACCCGAGCTGCCACGCCCTGGTGGCCGTGGCTGCCGGCGAGCTTGGCGATGCGCAGGCTGTCGGCCTCGATCAGGCGCACGCCCGATTCTTTGGCGCGCTCCAGAAATTGGCGCATGCGCGCGTCGCGGCGGGTGGATTCGAAGTAAACCTCGACGACGGATTGGGGCGCGGTTTTCAGACGCACGCCCACGGCGTGAAAGCCGAAAAGCACTTTGGAAGAAGACATGCGCAGATTATCCCCGCGCACCGACCTGAATGACGCCCCCGACATCCGCGTTACCCAGGGCCAAGGGATTGGCTGCGCCTCAGGCTGGCATCTGTTCAGCCTCGGAGGCCTGCCCTGCTTCGATGACGATGCGGCGCTCGCAGCGCTGCGCGATGGCCCGGTCGTGGGTCACGAGCACCAACGTCGTGCCCTGCTCGCGGTTGAGCTCGAACATCAGCTCCATCACCTTCTCACCCGTCGCGAAGTCCAGGCTACCCGTGGGTTCATCGGCCAGCAGCACGGCCGGTTTCACCACAAACGCCCGCGCCAGCGCCACGCGCTGTTGCTCGCCGCCCGACAGCACCTTGGGGTAGTGCCCCAGGCGCTCGCCCAGGCCCACGCGCTGCAACATGGCGGTGGCGGCGGTGCGGGCGTCGCGCCGGCCCACGAGTTCCAACGGCAGCATCACGTTTTCCAGCGCGCTCAGGTTGCCCAGCAACTGGAAGCTCTGGAAAACGAACCCCAGCTTTTCCGCCCGCAAGGCAGCCCGCTGGTCTTCGTTGCGCGCAAAAAGGTCAACCCCGTCAATGAGCACGGTTCCGCTGGTGGGCGTGTCCAGGCCGGCGATGATGGACAACAGGGTACTTTTCCCCGAACCCGACGCGCCAACGATGGCGGCGGTCTCCCCACGGCGCAGCGAAAAGTCGATATCGCGCAAAATGGTCAGCGTGCCCGTGGAGTCGGTGACCGATTTGAACACCTGCTTCACCACAATCATGTCATCCGGCATCGTTTTCGCCTTGAAAGGCTCTCAGTTGAAACGTCGTCACTTTAACGCCCTGCTCTCCCTGCTCGCCTCGACGGGGTCATTGGCCAGCGCCCAGACGGCGAGCAAGTCGGCGGCCGTGCTGGTGGTGGGTGACTCCCTCAGCGCCGAATACGGCCTCAAGCGCGGCAGCGGCTGGGTGCAGATCCTGCAACAACGACTGGTGAAGGAACGCATCCCCGCCCACATGGTCAACGCCGGCATCAGCGCCGACACCTCATCGGGTGGGCGTTCACGCCTGCCCGCGCTGCTCAAGCTGCACAAACCGGCCATCGTTGTCCTTGAGCTGGGTGCCAACGATGCGCTGCGCGGGCTGCCGCTGACCATGACACGCGACAACCTCACCGCCATGGCGCGCCTCTCGCGTGAGGCGGGTGCGCGCGTGGTGATCGTCGGCATGCAGGTGCCGCCCAACTACGGCGGCAAGTACACGCAAGACTTCCGCGAGGTGTTCAAGACGGTGGCGACCGCCGAGAAGGCAGCGCTGGTGCCCTTCCTGCTCAAGGGCGTGGCCGATCTGGCCGACCCGACCCTGCTGTTTCAGGAAGACCGCATTCACCCCAACGAGGCGGCCCAGCCCACGCTGGCCAACAACGTCTGGGCGGTGCTGGCGCCCATGTTGCCGAAACGATAATCGGGCATGCCCGTCCACACCCTGCCCGCAGCCGCCGCCATCCAACAGCTCGGCGATTACGACACCATCATCGACGCCCGCACCGAAGACGAGCACGCGCTCGACCATGTGCCCGGTGCCGTCAACTGGCCCACGCTGAACAATGCCGAGCGGATCACCATCGGCACCATGTACAAGCAGGTCAACGCCTTCGAAGCCAAGAAGCGTGGCGCAGCGCTTTCGGCGCGCAACATCGCGGCTCACATCGAGCGCGAGGTGATCGACAAACCTCGCACCTGGAAGCCGCTGGTCTACTGCTGGCGCGGTGGCAACCGCAGTGGCGCACTCGCGACCATCCTCGGTGCCATCGGCTTTCAGGTGACCTTGATCGAGGGTGGCTACAAGGCCTGGCGGGCCGCACTGGTGGAAGACATTCCAGCGCAGGCCCGGAGACTCCACTACCGCGTGGTCTGCGGCCCCACCGGCAGCGGCAAGACACGCTTGCTGCAAGCACTCAGGGCGCAAGGGGCACAGGTGCTCGACCTCGAAGCCCTGGCCAACCACCGAAGTTCGGTGCTGGGTCACATCCCCGGTGTGCCTCAGCCCAGCCAGAAACGTTTCGACAGCCTGATCTGGGACGCGCTGCGCGGGTTCGACGCGGCGCGACCGGTGTTCGTCGAAAGCGAAAGCAAGAAGGTCGGAAATGTGCGCGTGCCGGACGCATTGATCGACACCATGCGCGAAAGCCCTTGCATCGACCTCGTTCTGTCAGATGACGAGCGCGTGGCGCTTCTGCTGGAGGACTACGATTTCTTTGTGAAAGACAGTGAGCACTTCTGCCAGCGGCTGGAAGCACTCACCGAGCTGCGCGGCAAGGCGGTGGTCGAGGCCTGGACCACACGGGTGCGATCGGGCCAGACACCCGAGGTTGTTCTGGAGTTGCTGACGCAACACTATGACCCGATGTACGCGGCGTCGATCGAGCGAAATTTCAAGTGCTACCGGCAGGCGCAGCGCTGCGAGCTGATCAACCGCTCCGGTGATGCGCTCCGCGATGCAGCCGCCCACTTGATCGCATCACCTGTCTGACCAAGCCCGTCAGGTCGTCCGCCCGACCTTCGATCCGAAGGACCTCCAACCGCTCCAGCTGATCGGGTCGCCAAGGAACGTGCCCGGCAACCTGCCACCTCGAGTGGTCAGGCGGTGGAGCCAGGCTCGTTATTGCCTTCTGGGGAGGGCGCGTCCGCAGGGCTCTCCGCGTCGTTGCCCTCGCTTGCATCGTCGTGCGGCTTGCCAGCGGCTTTGGCTCGCAGCTTCTCTTCCTTCTTCTTTTTCTTGGCAAGTTCGCGCTGGCGTTTTTCGTATCCGTAGTTGGGAGTGGCCAAGTCAGTCTTTCAAATGGTTCAGGAAGGGAGATCAGGCGTTCAGCGTGGCGAGCGCCTGGGCCAGATCGGCGCGCAGGTCTTCGACGGCTTCAAGCCCGATCGCGAAGCGCACCAGGCCGCCTTTGTGCGGCCACTCCTGGGTGCGGATGGAGGAAATGTTGTAGGGCGCGCACAGGCTGATGGGGCCGGCCCAGCTCCAGCCAAGCTTGAACAGCTGCAGTTGATCGCAGAAAGCGTCGATCTGAGCCTGCCTGAAACGCTCGTCGAAGACGGCGCTGAAAAGACACGCGGCAGCCTTCGCATCACGTTGCCAGGTGTGATGTCCCGGTGATCCGGGCAAGGCCGGGTGCAACACCTGCACCACGCCGGATTGCCCCTGCATCCAGGTCGCGAGTTCGCGCGTGGTGGTGTCTTGTGCGGCGTAGCGCAGTGCCATGGTGTTCAGGCCGCGCAGCACGAGCTCCGTGTCATTGCCGCTGACCCCGAGGCCCAGGCGCATGTGCGTCAGGAGCAACTGGTGGTGCAGGGCGTGGTCGCGCGTCACGACCGACCCCATCAGCACATCGGCGCCACCGCTGGGGTATTTGGTGAGCGCCTGCATGGAGATGTCGGCACCCAGCTCGAACGCATTGAAGGCAATGCCCGCACCCCAGGTGTTGTCGAGGGCCGTCAGGATGGGTCGCTCACTGGACCGGTGGGCGTTGGCCTGTTTCACGACGGCCACCAGCGCGGGCAGGTCGGGAAACTCGAGCGTGATGGAGCCCGGCGCTTCGAGCCACACCAGCCGCGTGGCCGGGCCGATCTTGGCGGCCAGGTCGGCCGGGTTCTGCGCGTCGTAGCAACGGTGCGTGATGCCCCAAGCGGCCAGCTCGACGTTGGCAAAGGCCTTGTTGGGGCCGTAGGCGTTGTCGGGGATCAGCAGCTCTTCGCCCTGCTTGAGGAACGCCATGTCCACCAGCGCCACGGCCGAGAGGCCGCTGGGCGCCAGCACGCAATGCGAGCCGCCTTCGACGGTGGCGATGCGCTCTTCGAGGATGAAGGTGGTGGGTGTGCCGTGCAGACCGTAGGTGTAGCCACTCTTGTCCACCCATTCTTGCGTGCGCAAGGCGTGCACGTTGGGGAAGATGACGGTCGACGCCTTGTGCACACCGGGCGCAACGGCGTCAAAGCCCTCGGGCGGGCGATAGGGATGGTGAATGAGGCGGGTGGATAACTCTGACATCGGAATCAGAGTTTCCACTTTTCGAGCAACTGCTCGGGACGCATGCTGTCATAGCCCTCGAAGGGCTGATGGATCCAGGGATTGGTGGGCAAGAACTCCACCGAGTAGTCGGGGGTGAAGGTGGACAACTGTTTGGTCCAGATCACGGCACTGCGCAATTCTGTGATGGGTGCGTAGTTGTTCTTGAGCAGGCCGATCACGGCGTTGAGCGTGTGACCGGAGTCTGCCAGGTCGTCCACCAGCAGCACCTTGCCGGCGATTTCGCCCTTGGGGGTCGTGATGTAGCGAGCGATGTCCAGGTTGCCCTGCTGGGTACCGGCGGCCGCGCGGTAGGAGCTGGTGGACATGATGGCCAGCGGCACGTCGAAGATGCGAGACAGCACATCGCCGGGTCTCATGCCGCCGCGCGCGAGGCACAAGATGGTGTCGAACTGCCAGCCCGACTGGTGCACCTTGAGCGCCAGCTTCTCGATGAGGTTGTGGTACTCGTCGTAGGAAACGTAGAGGTGTTTACCGTCTTCGGTCAGCATGCGGGCTCCGGGTGGGGTCGGGATGTCGGGGTCATTCTGCACCAAAGTGGCAGCGGCTCAGGCCTGGAACGGGTGCTTCAGCAGAATCGTGTGGTCGCGGTCCGGGCTGGTGGACACCACGTGGATCGGCACACCGGTGGTTTCCTGGATGCGCGTCAGGTAACGCTGCGCATTCAGGGGGAGCTGCTCGTAGCGCGTCGCGCCGACCGAGGTTTCGCTCCAGCCCGGCAAGGTCTCGTACACCGGCGTGCAGCGCGCGATGTCTTCCGCGCCCATGGGCAGGATGTCGATGACCTCACCGTCAAGTTCGTAGCCGGTGCACAGCTTGAGCTCGCTCAAGCCGTCGAGCACGTCCAGTTTGGTGATGCACAGACCTGACAGGCCGTTGACCTGGGCAGAGCGCTTGAGCAGCGCGGCGTCAAACCAGCCACAACGGCGGCTGCGGCCGGTGGTCACCCCCTTTTCGGCGCCCACCGTCGCCATGTGCCAGCCTGGGGTGCCTTCCTTCTCCCACTCGAGTTCGGTCGGGAACGGCCCACCGCCCACGCGGGTGCAATAGGCCTTGGTGATGCCGAGCACGTAGTGCAGCATGCCGGGACCCACGCCCGAACCTGCGGCAGCGTTGCCGGCGACACAGTTGCTGGAGGTGACGAACGGGTAGGTGCCGTGGTCGATGTCGAGCAGCGTGCCCTGAGCACCTTCAAAGAGCAGGTTCGCGCCTGCCGCGTTGGCGTCGTTGAGCTCGCGCGAAACGTCGGCGATCATGGGCTTGAGCAACTCGGCTTGCGCCATGGCCTCGTGGTAGACCGGTTCGAACTGGATTTCTCCGTCCTTCATGTAAGACGCCAGCTTCTCGTCCCAGACCATGTCGGCCGAATGCAGCCAGGTCGTGAGCACGTGGTTGTGCAGCGCCAGCAATTCGCGCAGCTTGGCGGCAAAGCGCTCGGGGTACTTCAGGTCCTGCACGCGCAGGGCGCGGCGGGCGATCTTGTCTTCATAGGCCGGGCCGATACCCCGCCCGGTGGTGCCGATTTTTTCGGTGCCGGCCTTGACCTTGGCGGCCTCGCGCGCAATGTCGATGGCGGCGTGGAACGGCAGGATCAGCGGGCAGGCTTCGGACACTCGCAGACGCGAGCGGACTTCAACGCCGGCTTTCTCCAGTCCGGCGATTTCCTCGAACAGCTTGCCCACGGAGAGCACCACGCCATTGCCGACATAACACTTCACACCGGCGCGCATGATGCCGCTGGGAATCAGGTGCAACGCTGTCTTCACGCCGTTGATGACCAGGGTATGGCCAGCGTTGTGGCCGCCCTGAAAGCGAACCACGCCCTGGGCAGACTCGGTCAGCCAGTCCACCAGCTTGCCTTTGCCTTCATCGCCCCACTGCGTGCCCACGACCACCACGTTGCGCCCCGGGGTGGCGCTGCTGTTCTTGCTCATTGCTTGTTTCCGTTTAAAGAGATTTCACTGTCCAGGCATCCGCATGGGCCGGATCGGCCACCAGTTCGCGGTCGCAGTGGAATTCGTTGACTTCGTGTTCATGGCCGGGCAGCACGCAAACCACGGTGTGGCCTTCGGCTCGCAAGGCGGCCACCGACCGACGCAGTCCAGGCGCCATGCCCCAGGGCGCACGGATGGCCGCGACCAAGGGACGTGGGGCCACGGCCGACACCAACTCCTTGATGTCGAGGCTGAACCCCACGGCGGGGCGCTTTCGCCCAAACACCGCGCCCACTTCGTCGTAGCGCCCACCACGGGCCAATTCGGTTGCCGCACCTTGCGTGTCTTGGGCAAACACCGCGAAACGCATGCCGGTGTAATAGGCATATCCCCGCAGGTCCGCCAAGTCAATCGACACGTTCATGCCCTGCCCTTGCGCCTGGCTGGCCAGCCAGACCAGATCGTCCAGCGCAGTGTGCAGGGCCACCGAGGGGGCCAGCCGGGTGCGGGCCTCCGCCAGCACCTCGATTCCACCAAACAGCCCGGGCAACGCACACAGATCGCTGCGCACGCGCTCGGGCAAATGCTGAGACAAGCCCTGCAACGCAGCCGCGTCCTTGCCCGCCAGCGCCGCATGGATCTGGCGTGTGTGCTCTGCATCCAGTTGCACGGAGGCCAGCACGGCGTCAATCACGCGCACATCGGCCAGGTCCAGCAAGAGGGTGTGCACCCCGGCGTGGCGCAAGCAGGCTCGCGCCAGCTCCACCACCTCCAGGTCGGCCTCCAGTCCGGCATGACCATAGATCTCGGCGCCGAACTGCAGTGGTTCTCGGCTGGCGAGCGGGCGGTCGATGCGTGTGTGCACCACCGGGCCGCAGTAGCTCAGACGGGCCACACCCTGGCGGTTGAGCAGATGGGCATCGATACGAGCGACTTGTGGCGTGCTGTCGGCGCGCAGGCCCAGCGTGCGACCCGAGAGCTGATCCACCAGCTTGAAGGTCATGAGATCCAGCGCTTCGCCGGTGCCGGTGAGGAGCGATTCCAGGTGTTCGACCAGCGGCGGCATGACCAGCTCGTAGCCGTAGCCTCGGGCTGTGTCCAGCAAGCCCCGGCGAAGTTCTTCGATGTGGCGGGCCTCGGAAGGCAAGACATCGGCAATGTGATCCGGGAGGACCCAGGCAGACATGGGCATTGTGGGGGGCTGTTAAAAACGTGATTTTACCGGGACGGCAGGACCGCCCCGGCGGACAGCACTCAGGCCACCCACCAGAGCAGCGCGCCGGCGAGCAGGCAGACGAGTCCGAAGAAACGAACCTGGCCATCGTTCAGCTTCAGCATCTCGCTGAACATGCGGCGCCAGGCGCCAGGCGCGAGGAAAGGCATCAAGCCTTCAAACACCAGGACCAGCGCGAGCGCTGGCCAGAACACATCGGCAAGCGACGTGTCCACTCAGCGAGCAACGTTGCTGCTGCGCATGGCCTTGAAGAAATCAGACGACGGGTCGATGACCATCACGTCGGACTTGCCCGCAAAGCTGGCCTTGTAGGCCTCCAGGCTGCGGTAGAACTGCGCAAACGCTGGGTCACGCCCAAAAGCCTCGCCATAGAGACCAGCTGCCTTGGCATCGGCCTCGCCCTTGATGGTCTGCGCCTGTTTGTAGGCCTCGGCCAGAATCACTTCACGCTGGCGATCGGCATCGGCACGGATCTTTTCACCCTCGGCGAAACCCGTGGATCGCAGCTCGTTCGCCACGCGCTTGCGCTCGGTTTCCATGCGCTGGTAAACCGACGCGGTGATGCTCTCGGCGTAGTCCACGCGCGTGATGCGCACATCGACCACGTCCATGCCCCAGGGCTGTTCAGCGCCCTTGACAGCCAACAACACCTCGCGCTTCACATCTTCCATCAGCTGCTCGCGGCGGGTGGACAGCAACTCATTGAGCGTGCGCTTGTTCACCTCCTGCTGAAAGGAGTTGCGAACCACGCGGTTGAGCTGCAGCGCTCCAGCGCTCTCATTCAAACCCACGTTGCGGATGTACTGCTGCGGCTCACTGATGCGCCAGCGCACATACCAGTCGATCACGACGCGCTGCTTCTCAGCCGTCAAGGTGGGTTCGGTGTCACTGCTTTCCAGCGTGAGCAGGCGCTTGTCGATGTACGACACGTTTTGCACCAGCGGAATCTTCCAGCCCAGACCAGGTTCGGTCACGACCTTCTTGATTTCACCGAGCTGGAACACCACGCCGAACTGGCGTTGGTCCACGACAAAAAAGGTGGCGCTCAGAAACGCCAGGGCCACCAGGATGGAGGTGGCAATGAAGCCAAGCTTGTTCATGTGTGGGTCTCTTCGTGGGCCGCGCTTCAGCGGCTCTCACGCTCGCGCGAGCGGGCGTTGTTGGTCGTGCTGGTGGTCGGTGCCACGGGTGATGGCGCACTGCTGGTCGGTGCGGAGCTTGCGGGCGCAGCGGCCGCGCCACCTTGTGCAGTCATCTGCATGATCTTGTCGAGAGGCAGATACAGGAGGTTGGAGCCGGCCTTGGTATCGACCATGACCTTGGTCACGTTCGAATACACCTGAGCCATCGAATCGGTGTACATGCGATCCCGCGTCACCTGCGGCGCCTTCTGGTACTCAACCAGCACAGAACGGAAACGTTGGGCATCGCCATCGGCCTGCCCGACGATGCGGGCGCGGTAGCCCTCGGCCTCTGCGCTCAGGCGCGATGCGGCACCACGAGCCCGCGGCACCACGTCATTGGCGTAGGCCTGAGCCTCGTTCTTGGCCCGGTCGCGCTCCTGGCTGGCCTTCAACACGTCATCGAATGCGGCCTGCACCTGTTCGGGCGGCCTCACATGGGTCAGGTTGATGCCTTCGACGACGACCCCGACCTTGTAACGGTCCAGAATGGTCTGCATCAGTGCCCGCACACGTGGCGCAATCTGATCACGCTCTTCCACCAGGGCAGCGTCCATCTTCATCTTGCCGACCACTTCACGAACGGCGGTCTCAGCGGCCTTGAGCACGGCCGCATCCGGGTCACGGCTCTCGAAAAGGTAGGCCCGCGCGTCATTGAGGCGGAACTGGACCACGAACTTGATGTCGACGATGTTCTCGTCGGCCGTCAGCATCGACGACTCGCGAAGGCCGGTGGCGGGCACGATGGCGTCACGCCCCACATCGACCGAGCGGAGCTGGGTGACGAAGATCGTTTCGTGGCGCTCGATCGGGTACGGCAAACGCCAGCGAAAACCGGCGCCTGCCGTGCTGCTGAACTTGCCGAATCGCGTGATCACGGCCTGCTGGCCTTCCTGCACGATGAAAAAGCCGGTGCCCAGCCAGATCAGCAATGCCACAACGGCAATCAATCCGGCTCCAATGCCCGCAGACTTGGGGCTGGGGTTGAAACCGGGCGTACCGCCACCATTGCCACCCCGGCCCGATCCACCGCCTTTGCCACCCAGCAAACCTCCGAGCTTGCGATTGAAGTCGCGCCAGAGCTCGTCCAGATCGGGTGGTCCTTGATTCGGTCCTTGCGGCGGGCGTTGGCCGCGCGTTGGTTGCCGGGGCTCATCGTCACGCCCGGGTTCAGCACCCGCCTTGGGCTCGTTTTCACCACGCGCAGGCTCGTCACGGCCCCAACGCGGATCATTCAGATTGAACATGCCGAGCAGGCGCCGAAGCCAGCCTGACGATTTGTTGCTGCTCGCGCCACCGGGTGGGGATTCCAGATTCACATCCATGGATTGCCAACTCTTCTTTCGAATCAAAACCATCACATTGTGCCCATTCCAGGGGGCATGTCTTGCGCACCGGTCAAGTCACGCTCGTCATCCGGAAGGGCATCGACCGGCCTCTCAGCCAGAACGACCGAAGACAACAGCGATCGCAAGTCCGGCAAACCGGATCCGTTCAAAGCGCTGACGAAGATACGAGGCACGCTCTGCCCACCGAGTTCCATGGAGTCGCTCAGCGTCAAGGGCAGGCTGGCGGGATCCATGGCGTCAAGCTTGTTGAACACCAGGATCTGCGGAACCTGGTCGGCACCAATGTCCTTCAGGACACCCATCACCGACGCGATCTGCTCGAGATGGGCGGGGTTGGAAGCATCCACCACATGCAGCAGCAGATCGGCGTCCGCCGCTTCTTGCAGAGTGGCCGCAAAAGCATCCACCAGTCCGTGCGGCAGGTCGCGAATGAACCCCACGGTGTCCGACAACGAAACTGAACGCCCCGCTTCACCGAGGTACAACTGGCGTGTCGTGGTGTCCAGCGTCGCAAACAGCTGGTCGGCCGCGTAGGCACGGGCTTTGACCAACGCATTGAATATCGACGACTTGCCGGCATTGGTATAGCCCACCAGCGAAATCGTGAACGCCTCACGACGCTCCCGCTGACGCCTTTGGGTGGCTCTCTGCTTCTTGACCTTTTCCAGCCGCTCTTTGGTTCGCTTGACCGCGTCATTGATCATGCGTCGATCCAGCTCGATCTGCGTCTCACCCGGACCGCCGCGCATGCCGATACCGCCGCTCTGGCGCTCCAGGTGGGTCCAGCGGCGGACGAGCCGGGTCGACAAATACTGCAACCGGGCCAGCTCCACCTGCAATTTGCCTTCATGGCTGCGGGCACGCTGGGCAAATATCTGAAGAATCAGCAAGGTCCTGTCGTTGACGGGCAAACCAAGCTCCCGCTCAAGATTCCGCTGCTGGGCCGGACTGAGCGCCTGATCGAACAGAACTTCGCTGGCGCCCGTGGACTGAGCCAGCATCCGGATTTCTTCCGCTTTTCCAGAACCTACAAACAATGCTGGATCGGGCGCCCGGCGCTTGCAGCTCACCCTATCGGCGACTTTAAAACCAGCCGTTTGCGCAAGCAAACCCAGTTCTTCAAGACCACGGTCGAAATGTGGGCCACCCAGATCCACGCCCACCAAGATCACCGATGGGGTGGAAGATGCAATGGATGCGGAGGGATTCAATTCAGATCCGCCCGATAGGATGAAGGGCATGGCCCATGCGGCACCCGCCCATCAGGAGCGGCGCCCCGATCAAGAGGCTGCGGCTTCGTCCGGACCGACGGCAGTGAACTGCACCGGACGGCCCGGCACGATGGTGGAGATGGCGTGCTTGTAAACCATTTGCGTGACGGTGTTGCGCAGCAGCACGACATACTGGTCAAACGATTCAATCTGACCCTGCAATTTGATGCCGTTGACCAGGTAGATCGACACGGGCACATGTTCCCGGCGAAGCTGGTTCAGGAAAGGATCTTGCAAGAGCTGGCCTTTGTTATTGCTCACGATATGCTCCGTGTTCAAAAGAAGTTGTTAGGGCGTGAACCATACCACACGCCTGCCAGTCTGCAGGGATTGGCGAAGCTCAATCCGCATCCTTGAAGGGGTTGTCCGCGGTTTTGAACTCGATGCGCAGCGGTGTTCCCACCAGATCAAAGGCTTTGCGGAAGCGTCCTTCAAGGAAACGCTTGTACGCATCAGGCACGTGCTGCAACGAGTTGCCGTGAATCACGATCACAGGTGGATTCATGCCTCCTTGATGAGCGTAGCGCATCTTGGGACGGAACATGCCGCCCCGGGTCGGCGCCTGGAAAGCCACGGCCTCCATCAGCAGGCGCGTCAGCACCGGCGTGGACATCTTGCGCATGGCCGACGTTCTCGCCTGGATGATCGATTTCCACACCGGGCCCAGACCCTGACGTTTCTTCGCCGAAATCAGGTGCAGCGAGGCGAACTTCAGGAACGCCAGCCGGGTTTCGATCTGGCGTTCGATCTGTTCGCGCTGGTAGGCGTCCACAGCGTCCCATTTGTTGATCGCCAGCACCACGGCACGCCCACTCTCCAGAATGAAGCCCGCGATGTGTGCGTCCTGATCCGTCACGCCCTGGGTGGCATCCAGCAGCAGCAGGACAACGTGAGCGCTCTCGATGGCCTGCAGCGTCTTGACCACAGAGAACTTCTCGATCGCCTCAAACACCTTGCCCTTGCGGCGCAAGCCGGCGGTGTCGATCAGCTCGAACTTCTGGCCATCCTTTTCGAACGGCACCGAGATCGCATCGCGGGTGGTGCCTGGCATGTCGAATGCCACCAGCCGCTCCTCGCCCAGCCACACGTTGATCAGGGTGGACTTGCCCGCATTGGGCCGCCCCGCCACCGCCAGACGGATGACACTGGTGTCCTCTTCTTCAGCTTCGTCGTCCTCATCGGCCAAGCCGGGTATGGCTTCAAGTGCTGCGTCAAGCATGGAGCGCACGCCCTGTCCATGCGCACTCGACACTGGCAACACCTCACCCAGACCGAGCTCAAAGAACTCCACCAGCTGCAGGCCTTGCGTCATGCCCTCAGCCTTGTTGGCCACCAACACCGTGGGTTTGCCCAACCGACGCAGGTATTTGGCGATGTCGTGGTCTTGAGCACTGATGCCAGCGCGGGCGTCCACCACAAAGATCACCACGTCCGACTCGGCCACAGCCTGACGGGTCTGCTTGGCCATTTCCTTGTAGATGCCGGACTCGGCGGTGGGCTCGAACCCACCGGTGTCGATCACAATGAACTCGCGCTTGCCCACATGCCCGTTGCCGTAGTGGCGATCACGGGTGAGGCCTGCGAAATCCGCAACGATCGCGTCGCGGGTGCTGGTCAGTCGATTGAACAGGGTGGACTTGCCCACATTGGGCCGCCCCACCAGGGCGATAACGGGTTTCACGGAAATAGACTTTCGTTCAGGAACGCAGAAAGCCTGTGTTCTTCAGCAAATATCACTGCGAGCGCCACGCAAAGACGCCGCCGTTGAGCGTCTGCACCACCAACGCGGGGCCCGACAGCACAGGTGAGGCCAAGATGGGCGAGCCATCGGTGGTGAGACGGGTCAACTCACTGCCGTCTTCCCGCGACAAGAGGTGCACCAGCCCGGTGCCGTCGCCCACAACCAGCAGGCGACCCAAGGCCAGCGGGGCCGTCAGTTCGCGGAATTTCAGGCGATCAACCTCCCAGCCACGATCCCCTTTGACACGTTGCCAGGCCATCAGGCGGCCGTCGGTTTCGCTGCCAAAAACATACTGCTCGTCACCATGCACGCCCGTCACACCTTGTGCGGGCTTGCTCCAGAGCAAGCGGCCTGTGTCGGTGTCCACACAGCCCACCGCCGAGTTGAAAGAGCGGGCGCACACCGTGTTGCCGACCCGGCTCACGGAGCCCACCAGATCCACCAGGCGCTCCACTTCATTGGTGCCGCGCGAATTCGCGATCGGAACTTCCCAGCGGAGCGTGCCATTCAGGGGGTTCAGCCCCACGAGACGACCCGACAACCCCGCCACCAGCGTGTCCCCCACAGCCAACAGCACACCCGACTGACGCAACACCAACGGCTCCCCGGGACGGGCCTGGGTCCACAACCGCGCGCCATTCTGCGCGTCAAAAGCCATGACACTGCGGTCGGCCGCCAGCACAAACACACGGCGCCCCGCCACGAGCGGCGCCGTGAACGAAGCGGCGGAAAGCTGCACCCGCCAGCTTTCTCGGCCATCGGCCATGGCAATCAACTGGTTGCCCTGGGTCACCACTGCCGTCGTCTGACCATCAGATCCCGCGCCCGTGGACAGCGATGTGCCCAGGTTCAAGCGCCAGACATCGCGCCCTGACGTTGCATCCACCACGGCGACGGTGCCCTTGGAACCCGTGAGGTACACCCTCCCCTGGTGCGCCAACGGCGCCATCGACGGTGACGAGGGGCCCATCTGGGTTGACCAGATCAGTTGCGCGCTCGCGCGGTTGGCCGCAGGGGCGAGTTCGGCCGGCTTCATCTTGACGGGACCTGACGAACACGCCGCCAGCAACATCGCGGCCGCCATGGCCACCACACCACCCATCACGCGCACATGGCCAAACTGGATCATTTTGTTCATGGCGCTCAACGCGCCGCCTCGGTGGAGACAGGCGCCGGGGACACGTCCACGCCCAGCGCCGCCAGTTTCACTTGCACCAGTTGCCGGTACTCATTGCGGTTGCTCAGCCCGTCCCAGGCCTTCTGGTACTGGGCCTTGGCATCGTCGCCCTTGCCCTGAGCCATGAGCACATCGCCACGGCGATCGGCGGCCAGCGGTTCGTAAGCCTTCGGCATAGGGGCCTCCAGCACCTTCAGCGCCTCGTCAAATGCCTTGGCTTCCAGATGCACACCCGCAAGTCGCAGACGCGCCACGGCTTGGAGGGACTCATCGCTGGACTTCTCTGCCACCCAGGCCAACGCCGCTTTGGCGCCATCGGGCTTGCCCGCCTCAAACAGGCTCCTGGCCGCCAGCAAGGCGCCTTGAGCGGCATAGCTGGTGCCTCCGAAGCGGTCCTTCATGTCCGCCAGCGCGCGCTCGATCTTTTCGGCATCCTTGGCACCGGATGCCCGCTCGATTTCGTCGAACAGGGCAGCGGCCTTGGTGGCCTGGGTGCGCTGCCAGTAGTTCCATCCGTTCCAGGCGGCGAATCCGCCGAGCACCGCGATCAGCAACCAGGTGATGAGGTTGCCGTACTGGGCCCAGAAGTGTTTGAGCTGGTCAAGTTGTTCCTGCTCTTCGAGATCGAGATGTTTCGCCATGGGTGTCCGGGGAGATTGCTTCGGCCGATTGTAGGTGGTGGGGTCCGGAGAGGCTCAGTCGCCGCGCAGCGAGACGCCCCAGGCGGAGGCATTGTTCAGCGGTTGGAGCTGCTGCCCCACATCGCCGTCGCGGGTGCCGCGCAGCGGCTTGACCGCCACCATGCCTTGCTCAAGCTCCTGCGCGCCGAACACCAGAGCATGACGCGCGCCACTGGCATCGGCCTTTTTGAACTGCGACTTCATGCTGCCCATGCCATCAGCGCCACCGGCGTGCATGGTGACGCTCACGCCTTGATGGCGCAGCTCGCGCAGCAGCCGCATGGCCACCGGCAGGGCCGCCACGTCCGGCACCACGGCGTAGGCGTCGGGTACCACCGGCTCTGGCAGGCGGCCCTGCTCTTTCAGCAGCTCCAGAATGCGCTCCATGCCCAAAGCCCAACCCACCGCCGGCGCGGCCTTGCCGCCGATCTGTTCAAACAGGCCGTCGTAACGCCCCCCGGCACACACCGTGCCCTGCGAGCCGAGCTGCGTGGTGACGAACTCGAACACCGACAGGTTGTAGTAGTCCATGCCGCGCACCAAGCGCGGGTTGATGCGGTAGGCGATGCCCTGCGCATCCAGCAGCGCCCGCAGGCGGTTGAAGTGATCCAGCGACTCGGGTCCCAAAAAAGCCATGAGGTGTGGTGCACCGTTCACCATCGCCTGCATGGCGGGATTTTTCGTGTCCAGGATGCGCAGCGGGTTGCTGTGCAGGCGGCGTCGGGCGTCTTCGTCCAGCAGGTCGGCGTGGGATTCCAGGTAGCTGATCAGTGCCGCGCGGTGCGCCTGTCGCTCGGCCGGCTGGCCCAGGCTGTTGATCTCCAGCTCGATGCCTTCCAAGCCCAGCTCGGCCCAGAGGTCGCAGGCCAGCACGATCAGCTCGGCGTCGACATCCGGCCCGGCAAAGCCCAGGGCCTCGGCACCAAACTGGTGGAACTGGCGGTAGCGCCCGCGTTGCGGGCGCTCGTGGCGAAACATCGGGCCCATGTAATACAGGCGCTTGCCGCCGTCGTACAACATGGAATGCTCTACCGCCGCTCGCACGACACCTGCCGTGTTTTCAGGGCGCAGCGTCAGCTGTTCGCCATTGAGACGGTCTTCGAAGGAGTACATCTCCTTCTCGACGATATCGGTCACTTCGCCCAGACCACGAACGAACAAGGCCGTGGGTTCGACGATCGGCGTGCGCACGTTGCGGTAGCCATAGCGGCGCATCAGCGCGCGCAGGGTCTCTTCCAGCCACTCCCAGTGCGCGGACACGGGAGGTGCAATGTCGTTCATGCCTTTGACGGCGCTCAATTTCTCGGCCATGGATGCTTGTCTTGTGAAGGCGCGGCTTCATCGCCACGCTGAGGGTCAGGCAGTGACGCCAAACCTCTTTTCAATGTAGTTTTCTACGACCGACTGGAACTCGGCGGCGATGCGATCGCCCCGCAAGGTCAGTGCCTTCTGGCCGTCGATGAACACCGGAGCCGCCGGGGCCTCGCCCGTGCCGGGAAGGCTGATGCCGATGTCGGCGTGCTTGCTCTCGCCGGGGCCGTTGACGATGCAGCCCATGACCGCCACCTTCATGTTCTCGACGCCGGGGTAACGCTCGCGCCAGGCGGGCATGGAGCTGCGCAGGTAGTCGTCGATCTGCTTGGCCAGCTCCTGAAAGGTGGTGCTGGTCGTGCGGCCACAGCCCGGACACGCCGTCACACTGGGCACAAAGGCTCGCAACCCCAGCGCCTGCAGGATTTCGGAAGCGATCAACACCTCCTGGGTCCGTGCCTCGCCGGGTTGCGGCGTGAGCGACACGCGAATGGTGTCGCCAATGCCCTGCTGCAACAGAACGGCCAGCGCCGACGCGGACGCTACCGCCCCTTTGGTCCCCATGCCGGCCTCGGTCAAACCCAGGTGCAGCACATGGTCAGTGCGCTGGGCCAGCGCCTGGTAGACCGCGATCAGGTCTTGCACGCCGCTGACCTTGCACGACAGCATGATGTTGTTCCGGTTCAGGCCGATCTCTTCGGCCCGCCGGGCAGAATCCAGCGCCGACGTGATGAGTGCCTCGTACATCACCTGGCGCGCGTCCCAAGGCTCGGCCCGCTCAGAATTGGCGTCCATCAGCCGCGCCAGCAGATCCTGGTCGAGACTGCCCCAATTCACGCCAATGCGGATGGCCTTGTCCCAGCGCGCGGCGATCTCGACCATCTGGGCAAACTGCCTGTCACCCTTGTCCCCGCGACCGACGTTCCCGGGGTTGATCCGGTACTTGGACAGTGCTTCGGCGCAGGCCGGGTGGTCGGTCAACAAACGGTGACCGTTGTAGTGGAAATCGCCGATCAGCGGGACGTGGATGCCCATGCGATCGAGCTGCTCGCGGATGTGTGGTACCGCCTTGGCGGCATCGTCGTTGTTGACGGTGATGCGAACCAGCTCGGAGCCCGCCTGGGCGAGTTCCTTGACCTGAATGGCGGTACCGATCGCGTCGGCGGTGTCCGTGTTGGTCATGGACTGCACGCGCACGGGCGCACCGCCGCCGACCGTGACACGGTGCGATTGCCAAGCCACCACGCCGGGGCGGCTCTGGCGAACACGTGGGGCACTGATGGCGATGGGACCGTTCAGGCCGGCCTGAGACCCCACGATGGAGCGATCTGACGTCATGGTCATTTCACCTTAAACCGCGCCACGCTGTTGCGCGCATAAGGCACGACGTCAAAGGCCTGCCCACGAACGGTGACCTCGACCGCGTCGGCCCTGCCCAGCACCACCGAATAGGGCGGCGAGGCCGAAAAGCTGAGAACGTCACCCGTCTTGAGCATGCGCTGCACCTGTGACACACCTCGGCCATCCACCACCTCGACCCACGAATCGCCGTTGGCCTTGATGCTCAGAAGACCCTCACTGTCAACGGAGGCAGGGGGAGCAGCCACGGAAGCGTCGACACTTGGCGTCACCACCGAGGACGGTGGCGTCAACACCACCGGCGCATCGCTGGTGACTGGGGCGCCCGGTGACAGAGGAACAACTTCCGTGGTGGATGTCCTGTTTTCAAAGGTCGTCGCTACAGAGGTGTCGGACAGGCGGGTCACCGCACCCGAGACGTTGTCCACTGTCGACCGCCAGTCGGGCATGTACATCAGCGCCACGGCAGCCATCACCAGCGCCCCGGCCACCAACACCGCCGGACGCCGCAACCATTCCGAGGGCTGCAGAGACAGTGACGATCCGCGGGGCGATCTGAAAGGGGCGTTGATGGTGTGCGACGAGTCACCCAGCATCGGCGTGCGCCCCGTGGGGATCTGCTCGAGAACAGGCGCAGGATCGATCTTGAGCTGGCGGCAGGCGCTGGAGGCCAGTGCGCGGGCAAACGTCATGTCCGGCAGCTCCTCATAGCGCCCGGCTTCCAGAGCATCCAGCTTCTTGACAGGGACTTTCAGCGCGGCCGCCAGGGCCGCAATGTGCAACCCAGCCGCCTCCCTTGACTGGCGCAGGAGCTCGGGCCGGGTCCAGGCCGTTTCACCAACTGCATCCGGCACCACCGACTCACTCATTGAACGCCCCCCGCTGATAGGAGGCGTACTCCGGCGAACGCGGGAACCGGCGCAGCAGCTGCTGCGCGAGCTGGTCGGCCGCCTGGGGGTTGTTCATGCGACGTTCGACCTTGATACCCAACCACAGCGACTCGGCATTGGCCAAATCGGAGTTGTTCAGGCGACGGATGTAAAACTGCGCGCGTTTGTCGTCACCCCGCTTGTACAGCAGTGACGCCAGGTTGTAGCCGGTGATGGGGTTGGCCGCATCCAGCTCATAGGAGCGGGCGAAGCTGCCTTCGGCCTCGGCGAACTGGCCCATTCGAACCTGGCACACACCCTTGGCCATGAGCGTCTTGGCCTGACCGCCGTAAACCGGGCTGGCCAGCGCGCGGACAAACAGCTGAACCGCCTCGGCATGGCGACCCTGTTGGCAAACAAACCAGCCGTAGTTGTGCAACGCATCGGGGTCGCGCTCGTTGATCTGCAAGGCGCGACGGAAGCTGTCTTCGGCCTGACCCGGTTCATTCATCCGCATGTAGACCAACCCGCGAAGCACATAAGCAGGGCCATAACCTGGGAACGCGGCGAGTGACTGCTTGATTTCATCCAGCGCCACCGAAGTCTGACCTTGTTCAAAGTAGCCGGTCGCCAGTTCGAGGCGAATGCGGGCGCGCTTTTGCGCCTCGGGTTCATCGGACTCGGTGAGCGGTTGCGCCGTGTTGGAGGTCGAGGTCCCGGGACCGCTCGCGCAAGCCGACAGCACCGACAACAACACGGCGAGAAGCAGCAACAGCGACCAACGGACCTCCACAGAAAGACCCATCAGAGGCGCACCATCAGACCGGGTCTGACGATCCGGTTGGGCCTTGAAGCGGATCGGGGAGGCGTGTGTCATTCCTGTTTTTCCTTGGCTGACTTCAAAAAGCGGATAGGCTGCGCCGCGGCTCGCCGCTTGGCCACCTGGGTTCGGTCCATCACGTCGCCGGCGAGCTGTCCGCAGGCTGCATCGATGTCATCACCGCGCGTCTTGCGCACGGTCGTCACGATCCCCCCCGCGATGAGGATCTGCCCGAAGGCCTGGACCACTGGGCGGGGTGAACATTTCAGACCGGAATCCGGAAACGGGTTGAAGGGTATCAGGTTGATTTTGCAGGGAACACCTTTGCCGCCATGGCCTTTGAGCAATGCCAGCAGCTGCTCGGCGTGTTCTGGCTGGTCGTTGACCCCGTCCAGCATGCAGTATTCGAAAGTGATGAAGTCACGCGGTGCCGCCGGCAGGTAACGAAGGCAAGCGTCGAGCAATTCAGACAATGGGTATTTTCGATTCAGCGGCACCAGCGAGTCGCGCAGCGCATCGTTGGGGGCATGCAACGAAACCGCCAGCGCAACCGGCACGTCGCCGGCCAGGCGGTCAATCATGGGCACGACACCCGAGGTCGAGACGGTCACCCGTCGGCGCGACAGGCCGTAGCCATGATCGTCCAGCATCACACGCAACGCCGGCACCAATGCGCTGTAGTTCTGCAGCGGTTCACCCATGCCCATCATCACCACGTTGGAGATGACCCGCTCGGTTGTCTTCAGGTGCTGACGCAGGAAAAATTCGGCGTGCCACAACTGCGCGACGATCTCACCTGTGGTGAGGTTGCGCGAAAAACCCTGATGACCGGTGGAGCAGAAACGGCAACCCACGGCACATCCGGCCTGCGAGGAAATGCAGAGCGTGCCACGGTCATCTTCGGGAATGAACACGGTTTCCACCGCATTGCCGCCACCCACATCGAACAACCACTTGATCGTGCCGTCGGATGAGTCCTGACGGGAAAGCACCTGCAAGCCCGTGATGGTGCAGACCGAGGGCAGCTTTTCGCGAAGGCTCTTGGCGAGATCGCTCATCTCGTCAAAGCGCGAAGCGCCCTTCTGGTGAATCCAGCGAAACAACTGGACGGCGCGAAAGCGCTTTTCGCCCAGCTGCTCGCAAAAGGCGGTCAGGCCCTCAAGATCGAAGTCGAGGAGGTTGACCGTCATGGCATGGTGGCCCCGCGCCGATCAGCGCGAGTAAACGTTCATGCCGGGGAAGAAGAAGGCAATTTCCACGGCAGCGGTTTCGGGAGCGTCGGAGCCATGCACGGCGTTGGCGTCGATGCTGTCAGCGAAGTCGGCACGGATGGTCCCTGCTTCGGCCTTCTTGGGATCGGTGGCGCCCATCAGGTCGCGGTTCTTGAGGATGGCGCCTTCGCCTTCCAGTGCCTGGATCATCACAGGGCCGGAAATCATGAAATCCACGAGGTCCTTGAAGAAAGGACGGGCTTTGTGAACCGCGTAGAACTGCTCGGCTTCGCCGCGCGACAGGTGCGCCATGCGAGCGGCCACCACCTTCAGGCCAGCGGCTTCAAAACGGGCGTAGATCTGGCCGATGACGTTCTTGGCGACGGCGTCGGGCTTGATGATGGAGAGAGTGCGTTCGATGGCCATGGTGATCCTTGAATTTATGGAATAAAAACGATTCTTGCGCGGGTGGCAAAGCTCTTGATTCTACATTGCCCAGAGCGAAAACAATGATGCGCCTGAGTGGCAACCTAGCGGTCAGCGGCCTCCGGAACGGCCACCACCACCGCTGCCACCCCGGCGGCGACCACCGCTGGGACCGCCACGGCCGGTGCCTTGTTCGCGCTGGCGCTGCAAAGCGTCCTGGCCGATGTAGCCAAGAGAGGTTTTCAAGGGGTCGGGCTGGCCACCGCCCGCGCCCTGCCCCTTGCCGCCCTTGCCTTTGCTCGCGGGTGTGTCGAACATGCTGCCGCGGCGCACGGCAGGCGCCTCCCCCCGGCTGCCCGCCGGATTGCCGTAGTTGCGTCCACCCTGTGGCCCCTGCTTCTTGCCACGCCCTGGCGTGGCCTTGCCGACCGGGCGCTCTGTGCGCTGGTAGACACCGGCCGCCGCCGTCAGGCGGTCAATGTCGCCCTGGTCGAGCTCCAGCCAGACACCGCGCTTGAGCCCGCGCGGCAACATCATGGCGCCATAGCGGATGCGGATCAAACGGCTCACGGCGTGGCCCACGGCTTCGAGCATGCGCCGCACTTCCCGGTTACGACCTTCGCCGATGGTCACGCGGTACCAGCAGTTGGCGCCCTCACCCCCGCCGTCTTCGATGCTGTCGAAACGGGCCTCGCCATCGTCCAACCGCACGCCGTCGAGCAGGCGCTGCTTTTCGTCGTTGGACAGGGCACCCAGCACCCGCACCGCGTACTCGCGCTGCAGGCCAAATCGCGGGTGCATCAGCCGGTTGGCGAGCTCGCCCGAGTCGGTGAGCAGCAGCAGGCCTTCGGTGTTCAGGTCGAGTCGACCCACTGACTGCCACTTGCCTTGGTAAAGACGCGGCAGGCGGCGAAACACCGTGGGCCGGTTTTGCGGGTCATCGTGCGACACCACTTCGCCCGCGGGCTTGTGATAGGCCAGCACGCGAGGGGGCGGCGGAGCGATGCGCACGCGCACCGGCTTGCCGTTGACCTTGATGTTGTCGCCGAACTGGATGCGCTGACCGATGTGGGCCGGCTCGCCGTTGACCGAGATGCGCCCCTCCAGAATCAGTTGCTCCATTTCCAGCCGGGAACCCATGCCAGCCTGTGCCAGCACCTTGTGCAGTTTGGGCGACTCGGCCTCGGGTTGCAGCACCCGCTTGGTCGGCAAGGGCAGTTCCTGCTCTTGCTCGGCGTCAAATGCGCCGCTGACCACGTCGTCAAAACGCAAGGCCTGTGGTTGCCCCTCCCCTTTCACAGGCGACGGGCTCGCAGCCGTCTTGGGCGTTGAGTCCGTGGTGGGCTCAGCGGGCAAAGCGCCTGCGTCGCTGCTGGACGGTTCAATCGGGTTGTGAGGGGGTTGCGCCGGTGTCATGGTCGTCCTGTGGTTCGTCCCGGGTCGGGACGGGGATCGCCGGTTCGCCGGCGGTGTCGGGGGTGTCTTCACCCACGGTTAAAGACTCGCCAGCAGGTGGCTCAGCCATTCCGCTGGCGAGAGATTCAAAGTCGAGTCGATCCAGCGCCGATTCCTGCACCTCGCTGCCATCCAGTGGCGGCAGCTGATCCAGGGAAGAAAGGCCCAGATCGTCGAGAAACTGGCGCGTGGTCGCAAACAGAGCGGGCCGCCCCACCGTTTCGCGGTGCCCGATCACTTCCACCCAGCCGCGGTCTTCCAGTTGCTTGATGATCAGGGAATTGATCGTCACGCCACGGATGTCCTCCATGTCGCCACGGGTCACCGGTTGGCGATAGGCGATGATGGCCAGGGTTTCCATCGCGGCGCGCGTGTACTTGGGTGGCTTTTCAGGATGCAAACGGTCCAGGAATGGTCGCAGCTCGGGCCGGCTCTGAAAACGCCAGCCGGTGGCCACCTGCACCAGTTCGACGCCGCGCCCGGTCCATTCGGTCTGGAGATCAGTCAGCAGGGTCTTGATCGTGTCGGGAGCGACTTCCATGTCGAACAGCACCCCGAGCTCTCTCACGGAGAGCGGCTGGGGTGCGCAAATCAAGGCCGTTTCGAGGACGCGCCTGGCATCCGTGGTGTTCATCGCTGGTGCCTAAAAAAACCGGTTGTCGGTCAAGGGGCAAGAAGTTGCGGACAAGGTCTGCAGGGCTCATCAGGCCCGCGGCGGACAACAGCAGCACGGGAGGGGTCGAGGAGGACCATCCGGGTGGGCTGTGGGAACGACCAGAAATCGCAACAGGGCCCGAGGGCGGGCCGCTGGACACCGGGATCAAGTCACCCCAGCTGAGCCGGATTGTAATGGAGCCCGGCCGCAGCGATGGCCTGGCCCATATCAGCGGGCGGTTCGCAGGCGAAAGCCAGTGGTGCGCCCGACACCGGGTGAGCCAACCGCAGCCGCGCAGCGTGCAAGGCCTGGCGTTCCATGCCGAAGAGAGTTCGTCCGCCATACACCGCATCACCCACCAGCGGATGCCCGAGCCAGGTCAGGTGCACGCGAATCTGATGGGTTCGCCCGGTGTGCAGCTTGCAGGCCACCAGACAGGCCTGGTCGGTCCCGTCGAGCAGCCGGATCGACGTGCGGGCGGACTTGGCCCCCGTGGTCTCCGGCCGCAGCACGGCCATGCGCAAGCGGTTGTGGGGATCGCGCCCCACCGGTTGCTCCACATCCAGCTCGGCCGGCCCCTTCCAGCGACCCTGCGCCAGCGCCAGGTATTCGCGATGCACCTCACGAGCGGCAATGGCGCGCACCAGCGCCTCCACGGCCTGGCGGCTCTTGCCCACGAGCATCAGGCCCGAAGTGTCCTTGTCGAGCCGGTGCACGATGCCGGCCCGCGGCAGCGCGGATGCGCCAGCATGATGCGCCAGCAAGCCGTTGAGCAAGGTGCCACTCCAGTGACCGGCCGCCGGGTGCACCACGAGACCTGCGGGCTTGTGAATCACCAGCAGGTCCGCGTCTTCGAACACCACCTCCAGCGCCATGGGCTGCGCCACGAACGCCATGGTCTGCTGCGTCGGGCGCAGCTCTACCTGCAAACGGTCTCCCACCGACACCTTCGCCGACGGCTTGAGCGCGGGCGCGCCACGCCACGCCACGGCACCGTCGCCCATGAGCTGCTGAAGATAGGAACGGGAGAATTCCGGGATCAACGCCGCGAGGGCCCGGTCGAGCCGCCAGCCGTGCATGGACACGGGCACCTCGCAATCCCGGACCTCGACCCCCGTCAGACTTTCGTCGGCATCGCCCTCACCCTCTGAGATGCCCAGGTCGGTTTCACCCCCCGTCGATATAATTTCAGCTGCCAAGACCTGTGTTCCTGTTGTGAAGGTGTGCGTGTGAAGCTATGTTCGAGATTATCGGCGGTGTCGTTCGGCGCACTGACCACGGTGCTGGTCGTCGCGGGTTGCAGCAGCACCCCCGTGGATCCGACCACGGACTGGAGTCCCAACAAGATCTACAGCGAAGCCAGCGACGAGCGTGAGGCGGGCAACTTCGACAAGGCCATCGGCCTGTACGAAAAACTCGAAGGCCGTGCCGCCGGCACCCCCCTGGCCCAGCAGGCCCAGCTCGACAAGGCCTACACCCAGTACAAGGGTGGCGAACAGGCCCAGGCACTCGCCACCATCGAGCGGTTTCTGCGCCTGCATCCGGCCAGCCCTGCGCTGGACTATGCGCTGTACCTGAAGGGCTTGGTCAACTTCAACGAAAACCTCGGCCTTTTCGGATCGCTGGCGCAGCAAGACCTGTCCGAGCGCGACCAGAATGCCGCGAAAGAATCTTTTGAGTCGCTGCGCGAGGTCGTGACCCGGTTTCCGGATTCGCGCTACGCGCCCGATGCCCGCGCCCGCATGACCTACATCGTCAATTCACTGGCGCAGTACGAGGTGCATGTGGCGCGATATTACTTTGGTCGTGGCGCCTACCTGGCAGCGATCAACCGTGCCCAGACCGCGGTGAGCGACTACGCCAACACGCCTGCCATGGAGGAGGCGCTGGTCATTCTGGTGCGGAGCTATGACGCCCTGGGCATGACCCAGCTGCGCGACGATGCCCGCCGAGTGCTTCAAACCAACTTCCCCAAAAGCAGCTTTCTGGGTGGCAGCGGCAGCAGCGGCTCCGGCGTCAGCAGCCCCTGGTGGAAGCTCTGGTAAGCGCCAGCTGATCGAGTTCCTCCAGCAGTTCCGCTTCGTCCAGAAGGCGGCGCATGGGCGGCATGGCCTCCAGCAGGTCGTTGCCGTATGAGCGCGTGAGCAGCCGCCGGTCGGCCACAACCAACACCCCCCGATCGGTTTCACTGCGGATCAACCGCCCCGCGCCCTGTTTGAGTGCCAGCGCCGCCTGGGGAAGGTAAGAGGAGCGGAAGGCGCTTCGCCCCTCAGCCTCATGCTGACGGGCCCGGGCCTCGACCAGCGGATCGTCGGGCGGCGGAAACGGCAGTTTGTCGATCACCAGCAACTGCAGCACGTCGCCGGCCAGGTCCACGCCCTCCCAGAAGGCCATTGACGCCACCAACACTGCGCCGGCCCCCTCCCCGCGTCCGGCGGCCCGGAACCGGGCCAGCAGCGCACGCCGCGACATCTGACCCTCGCACAACAATTGCAGCGGCTCGCGCTCCCCGTCCCCCACCATCTGCTGCAGGGCCTCCGTCAGTCGCGCCGTCGCCCGCAGCGTGGTGGTCAGCACGAGGGTGTGTCCGCCGAGCCGAGTGGCCCAGCGCGCGACGGCCTGGGCCAACACGGGCGTGTGGCGGGGATCGGCCGGCTCTGGCAGATCGTCCGGCACGTGCAGGGCCAGTTGCCGTGCGTGATCGAACGGGCTGGGCACCCGCAGCGTGCGCATGAGCGGGTGATGTCGCAGGCCCAGCGGCTCCGTGAACCAGCCCAATGTCTCTTCGGTGCCCAGTGTGGCGGACGTGAACACCCAGCTTCGTGCCTTGCCGGCCAGTTCGAGCGCGTCACCGATGTGCCGGGACGCGTCGATCGACGCCTGCACCAGCGCCCAGCCCGAAGCACCCACGTCCAGCCACGTCACAGTGGTGGTGTCTTCACCGGCGCTGCCCGGCCGGGTCAGCTGGCCCCACCCCGTCCAGAGACCATGCGCCTGGCGGTACAGTCCGTCCATCTCGGCCGCCGCTCCCGCGGTCGCCTGCAGCGCGGCCACCACCGCATGCAAGGCCCGGCTCACGGTCATGGTCCATGCCGACCACTGTTCGTCCTTTGACCTCCTCAGCCAGCGGTGCCGGCCGGGTGGACACGGTGGTGATGCGCCTGCCGCCTGATCCAGCACCAGCGCGAGGTGCGCCCAGGCGCGCTGGCCTCTCGCCCACCGGGGAGCGAGGTTCAACACGTCCCGCGCGAGCGCGCGCAACGACCCGCTGCCCACCGACTCGGCCATCAGCTCGACGCCGGTTGCGTTCAAGCGGTGTGCCTCGTCAAACACCACCACCTCGGCGCGTTCCAGAAGGCCGCCGAGCCAGGCGCCTTCGCCATGCAGGCTGGAGAAAAACAGGTGATGATTGATGATCACCCAATGCGCCTGCAGCGCCTCGTGTCTTGCGCGGTTCACGTGGCACCCATCCCGTCGGGGGCAGGTGTCACGCAGACAGTTGTCGCGGGTCGAGGTGATCTGGGGACGCAAGGCCGAGCGCTCGTCCAGCCACGGCAGCTCGGCCAGATCACCCTGCTGCGTGCGCCCCGCCCATTGCCTCACCCGATCCAGCCGCGAGGCCTGCGCAGGGTCGATCCCGCGCGACGGCACGTCGGCCACCTGGGCGAGGCGGTGCAAACACAGGTAGCTGGATCGCCCCTTGAGCATGGCCACGCGAACCGGCATGCCCAAGGTCTGCGTCAGCGTGGGAATGTCCCGCGCGAACAGCTGTTCCTGCAGCGCCTGGGTGGCGGTGGACAACAGCGCGCGACGGCCGCTGAGCAACAAGGGCACCAGGTAGGCCAGCGTCTTGCCGACGCCGGTACCCGCCTCCACCGCCAGCAAGCTCCCACTGTCAATGGCATCGGACACCGCCACCGCCATCGTGACCTGCGCCTCGCGGTGCACAAAGCCGGGTGACGCCGCCAGCGGGCCCTGGGCCGACAACGTTTGACGGACCCCGTCGGTGACCGAGGTCACCCGGAGCACCTGCCGCTCTCGCCTGGCACCATGGTACGGGTGGCCCGGCGCCGATGTGTTCGGTTTTGGTGACAAGCCAATCCGGCACAGAATTTAGTGGTTACCATCCGACACGTCACCGGCATACTGCTTCATTCTCACAACGAATTCCCATGTCCAAAGGCTATCGCATTCACGCGTCCACCGGCATTCACCGGGGTGACCGAGACTACCAGCAGGATCAGGTGTGCCTGCTGCACCATCCCCGCGAAAGCGCTTGCCTGCTGGCCGTGGTGGCCGACGGCATGGGGGGACGCAGTGGCGGTCGCAAGGCCTCTGACCAGGTGATGCTGACCTCGCGCCAGCTGTTCGAACGCTACGACCCGGAGACCGACGACGCCTCGTCGCTGCTGCGACAGATCGTGGAAGAGTCGCACCTAGTGATCAAGCTGACCGCGGTGTCGGCCGAACAGGAACCCCACAGCACCATTTCGGCCTTCCTCATCAACCCGGGTGGCAGCAGCCACTGGATCCACGCCGGCGACTCGCGCATCTATCACTTCCGCAACGGCAAGATGGTGTTCCGCACCATGGACCACTCCTATGTGCAAACCCTGGTGAACCAGGGCGAGATCACGGAAGAAGAGGCGCTCGATCACCCGCACTCCAACATCCTCATGGGCTGCCTGGGCACAGACAACGACCCGCCTGTGGACATCCATGTGGTTCAGCAACTGAGCCCCGGCGACGCGATCATGGCCTGCAGCGACGGGGTGTGGCACTACTTCACACCGGAGGAGCTGGCCAGCACCATCGCGATGCTCTCGCCCCGCGAAGCGTGTGAGTTCCTGATCCAGAAGGCCCGCTCGCGGGCCAAGGGCATGGGCGACAACCTGTCCATCACCATCGTCAAGCTCGAACCCCTGACCTGACCACCCACAGGTTCAGGTCAGGCCGGTGTCCACCTGGCGGTGCTCCAGCGCCAGAAATTCCGCCGACTGCATTTCGGTGAGCCGAGAGACCGTGCGGGGAAACTCGTGCGACATCGGGCCCTCGGTGTACAGAAGCTCCGGCGGCACCGCTGCCGACATGACCAGCTTGACACGCCGGTCGTACAGCACATCGATGAGCCAGGTGAAGCGCCGCGCTTCCGAGGCCTGCCGCACCGCCATCTGCGGCACGTTGGACAACATCAGCGTGTGGAACTGGGTGGCGATTTCCAGGTAGTCATTCTGCGAGCGTGGTCCGCCGCAGAGCGTGCGGAAGTCGAACCAGATCACGCCACCCGCGCGGCGCAGCGCCTGGATCTGCCGCGCCTCGATGTGCATCACCGGGTCCTGGTCGGCCATCTCAGCCAGCTCGCCGAACGTTTGCTCCATGGCCGCATCGGCCGCGGGGCCCAGCGGGCAATGGTAGAGCTGGATGTGGGTCAGCGTGCGCTGGCGGTAGTCGGTGCCGTTGTCCACACTCAGCACCTCCAGCCGCGATTTCAGCAGCTCGATGGCGGGCAGGATGCGATCGCGGTGAAGACCGTCCGGGTACAGGCCATCGGGGTGGAAGTTGGAGGTGGTGACGAAACCCACACCGGCCTTGAACAGCGCATCCAGCAGGCGGTGCAGGATCATGGCGTCGGTCACGTCGGCCACATGGAACTCGTCGAAGCAGATGAGCTTGTAGCGCTTGGCCATGCGCGCACCCAGCTCGTCCAGCGGGTTCACCGTGCCTTGCAGATCGCGCAGTTCGCGATGCACCTCGCGCATGAACTCGTGAAAGTGCAAGCGCGTCTTGCGCCGGATCGGGACCGCGTTGTAGAAGCAGTCCATCAGGAAGCTCTTGCCCCGCCCCACCCCGCCGAACATGTAGACGCCGCGCGGGATCTCCGGCTTGACGAACATCTTCTTCAGCGCATTGGAGCGGCGCTGCTTGTACGTCGCCCATTCGGCGGCACACCGCTCCAGCGCGTCGATGGCACGTTGCTGGGCGGGGTCGGTGGTGTAGCCGCGCTCCTTGAGCGCGGCTTCGTAGGTGCTGCGGACCGACAAGGGCGAACCCGGGTCAGAAGTTCAGCGTGCGCTTGTCCACCGCCAGAGCGGCTTCCTTGGTCGCCTCGGACAGCGACGGGTGCGCATGGCAGATGCGGGCGATGTCTTCGGCGCTGGCCTTGAACTCCATCGCCACCACGGCTTCGGAGATCAGCTCGGAGGCCATCGGGCCCACGATGTGCACACCCAGGATCTCGTCCGTGGTCGCGTCGGCCAGGAACTTGACCATGCCAGTCGTGTCGCCCAGCGCGCGTGCACGGCCATTGGCCAGGAACGGGAAGGTGCCGGCCTTGTACGCCACGCCGTCCGCCTTGAGCTGCTGCTCGGTGCGGCCGACCCAGGCGATCTCGGGGCTGGTGTAGATGACCCAGGGGATGGTGTTGAAGTTGACGTGCCCGTGCTGGCCGGCGATGCGTTCGGCCACGGCCACGCCCTCTTCTTCTGCCTTGTGCGCGAGCATCGGGCCACGCACCACATCGCCCACCGCCCACACGCCCGGCAGGTTGGTCTTGCATTCGGCGTCCACCATGATGGCGCCGCGCTCGTCCAGCGCCAGACCCACGGCTTCGGCGTTCAGGCCGATGGTGTTGGGCACGCGGCCGATGGACACGATCAGCTTGTCGGCCTCCAGCGTCAGGGCTTCACCCTTGGCGTTGGTGTAGGCGACGTTCACGCCCTTCTTGCCGGTCTTGATCTCGCCAACGGTCACGCCGAGTTCGATCTTCAGCCCCTGCTTGTCGAAGGCCTTCTTGGCTTCCTTGGCGATCTGCTCGTCCACCGCCCCCAGGAAGGTCGGCAGACCTTCGAGGATGGTGACGTCGGACCCCAGGCGGCGCCAGACCGAGCCCATTTCCAGGCCGATCACGCCGGAACCGATCAGCACCAGCTTCTTGGGCACCGCGCCGATGCGCAGTGCACCGTCGTTGGACAGCACGGTCTCTTCGTCGAATGGGGTGCCGGGCAGCGCGCGGGCATTGGAGCCCGTGGCCAGGATGACCTGCTTGCCCACCAGGGTTTCAGGCTTCTCGCCTGTCACCTGGACTTCGTAACCGCCTTCAGCGGCTTTGGCGAACGAACCCCGGCCGTGGAAGAACGTGACCTTGTTCTTCTTGAACAGGTAGAGGATGCCGTCGTTGTTCTGCTTCACGACGGTGTCCTTGCGGCCCACCATCTTGGCCACGTCCACCGTCACTTTGCCGGTGCTGATGCCGTGGTCGGCGAAGTGGTGGTTGGCGTGCTCGAAGTGCTCGCTGGATTGCAGCAGCGCCTTGGACGGGATGCAACCGACGTTGGTGCAGGTGCCGCCCGGGGCGGGGCCGCCAGCGGCGTTTTTCCACTCGTCGATGCACGCGACCTTGAAACCCAGCTGGGCAGCGCGAATGGCAGCGATGTAGCCGCCTGGGCCGGCGCCGATCACGACGACGTCAAATGCTTGAGACATGATTGTTCCTGAATGGGGTTGGACAAACGCCCCCGAAGGGGCGTCTGCAATGTCACTGTTCGATCAGATGTCGAAGAGCAAACGAGCGGGATCTTCCAGCGCTTCCTTCATGGCCACCAGACCCAGCACGGCTTCGCGGCCGTCGATGATGCGGTGGTCATAGGACATGGCGAAGTAGTTCATCGGGCGCACCACCACCTGACCGTTTTCGACCATGGCGCGGTCCTTGGTGGCGTGCACGCCCAGGATGGCCGACTGGGGCGGGTTGATGATGGGGGTGGACATCATCGAACCGAAGGTGCCGCCGTTGGAGATGGAGAAGGTGCCACCGGTCATGTCGTCCATGCCCAGCTTGCCGTCCTTGGCCTTCTGGCCGAATTCGGCGATCTTCTTCTCGATCTCGGCAAAGCTCATCTGGTCGGCGTTGCGCAGGATGGGCACCACCAGGCCACGCGGCGAACCCACCGCGATACCGATGTCGAAGTAGCCGTGGTAGACGATGTCGTTGCCGTCCACCGAGGCGTTGAGCACCGGGAACTTCTTGAGCGCGTGCACGGCGGCCTTCACGAAGAAGCTCATGAAGCCCAGCTTCACGCCGTGTTCCTTCTCGAACCGTTCCTGCATGCGCTTGCGCATCTCCATGACCGGGGCCATGTTGATTTCGTTGAACGTGGTCAGGATGGCGTTGGTCGCCTGCGACTGCAGCAGGCGCTCGGCCACGCGGGCGCGCAGACGCGTCATGGGCACGCGCTCTTCAGGGCGGTCGCCGAGGTCGGGGGCGACCGTGGCCACCTGCGGCAACACCTTGGTCGGTGCGCCGGTGGGGATGGCGGCGGGCGCGGCCACAGCTGCCTTGGGTGCCGCGGCGGCGGCGAGCACATCGCCCTTGGTGACGCGGCCGTCCTTGCCCGTGCCGGGCACCGAGCCGGCGGCCATGCCGTTGTCGGCCATCAGCTTGGCGGCGGCGGGCATGGCCACGCCGGCTTTGCTGGTGGAGACTACTGCAGCAGCAGCAGGCGCCGCCAAAGGCGCTGCGGCCACCGGAGCGGGCGCGGCGGCGGCGGGCGCAGCAGCACCCGCCACAGCGGCGGTGTCGATGCGCGCGATCAGCTGCTCGGCGGCCACCGTGGCGCCATCGCCCTGGAGGATTTCGACCAGCACGCCCGACGATGGTGCCGGGCATTCCAGCACGACCTTGTCGGTCTCGATCTCGATCAGGGTTTCATCCGCGGTGACGGCATCACCGACCTTCTTTTTCCATTGCAGCAGGGTGGCCTCGGCCACGGACTCGGAGAGCTGCGGAACTTTGACTTCTACGATTGCCATGTTCTTGTCCTAGAGATATTGCGTTCAGGGTCGGGGGTCGGGCGAGCCAGGCGCGGTGCGCGCGTGGCCAGCCGATCAACGTGCCGACAGTTACTTGGTGAGGATGAAACCCTTGAGCTTGCTGAAAGCGGCTTCGATCAGGGTCTTCTGCTGCTCCTGGTGCAGGTGGGCGTAACCCACGGCCGGCGATGCCGATGCGGCACGGCCGGCGTAACCCAGCTTCTGACCGTCGAGCATGTTCTCGTGGATGTAGTGCTGCACGAAGAACCAGGCCCCCTGGTTCTGCGGCTCGTCCTGGCACCACACGATGTCGGTGGCGTTGGGGTACTTCTTGAGTTCGGCGCCGAACACCTTGTGCGGGAACGGGTACAGCTGCTCCACGCGCAGGATGGCCACGTCGTCGTCGCCACGCTCTTCGCGTTTCTTGACCAGGTCGTAGTACACCTTGCCCGAGCAGCAGATCACGCGCTTGACCTTCTCGGCCTTCTTGGCCACGTCCGGATGGCTGTCCGGAATCACGGTCTGGAAACCGCCTTTGGTGAACTCGGACAGCGGCGAGGTCGCGTCCTTGTTGCGCAGCAGCGACTTGGGCGTGAAGATGATCAGCGGCTTGCGCAGGTTGCGGATCACCTGGCGGCGCAGGATGTGGAAGATCTGGCTGGCCGTGGTCGGCTGCACGAGCTGCATGTTGGTGTCGGCGGCCAGCTGCATGAAGCGCTCCAGGCGCGCCGAGCTGTGCTCGGGGCCCTGGCCTTCGTAGCCGTGCGGCAGCATCAGCGTGATGCCGTTGACGCGGCCCCACTTCACCTCGCCGGAGGCGATGAACTGGTCGATCACCACCTGCGCGCCGTTGGCGAAATCGCCGAACTGCGCTTCCCAGATCACGAGGGTGTTCGGGTCGTTGGACGCGTAGCCGTATTCAAAGCCCAGCACCGCCTCTTCGGACAGGATGGAGTCGATCACGACGAACGGCGCCTGATTGTCGGCCACGTTCTGCAGCGGCGTGTAGGTGCCTTCGTTCCACTTTTCACGGTTCTGGTCGTGGATCACGGCGTGGCGGTGCGTGAAGGTGCCACGGCCGCAGTCTTCGCCGGACAGGCGCACCGGGAAGCCGCTGGCCACCAGCGAGGCAAAGGCCATGTGCTCGCCCATGCCCCAGTCCACCGGAATGTCGCCACGGCCCATGGCCGCGCGGTCGGCGTACACCTTCTTCACCAGCTGGTGCGGGGTCACGCTGTCGGGGATGGTGGTCAGGCGGTCCGAGAGGCGCTTCCACTCGGCCATCGGAATGGCGGTGTCGCCCGAGTCGGTCCACTTCTTGCCCAGGAAGGGCGACCAGTCGACCGCGTACTTGCTCTTGAAGTTGGTCAGCACCGGGTCCACGGTGTGGCGACCAGCGTCGAGCGCGGCGCGATAGGCCTTGGACATGTCATCGCCCAGCGTCTCACCCAGGCCTTGCGCGGCCAGCTTGTCGGCGTAGAGCTTGCGGGTGCCGGGGTGGGCGCCGATTTTCTTGTACATCAGCGGCTGGGTCAGGCTCGGGGTGTCCTGCTCGTTGTGGCCCAGCTTGCGGAAGCAGATGATGTCCACGACCACGTCCTTGCGGAAGGTCATGCGGTACTCCAGCGCCAGCTGGGTGGCCAGCACCACGGCTTCGGGGTCGTCGCCGTTAACGTGCAGCACCGGCGACTCGACACCCTTGACGATGTCGGTGCAGTACAGCGTGGAGCGCAGGTCGCGCGGGTCGGAGGTGGTGAAACCGATCTGGTTGTTGATGATCAGGTGCACCGTGCCGCCCGTGGTGTAGCCACGGGTCGCGGCGAGCGCCAGGGTTTCCTGGTTCACGCCCTGGCCGGCGAAAGCCGCGTCGCCGTGCACGAGCACCGGCAACACCTGATTGCCCAGCGGGTCGCCACGGCGGTCCATGCGGGCACGCACCGAGCCTTCAACCACCGGGTTCACGATTTCCAGGTGCGACGGGTTGAACGCCAGCGAGAGGTGCACCGGGCCGCCAGGGGTGGACACGTCGGAGCTGAAGCCCTGGTGGTACTTCACGTCACCAGCGGGCAGCTCTTCGGGCGCGGTGTGGTCGAACTCGGCGAACAGGTCCTTGGGCATCTTGCCCAGGATGTTGACCAGCACGTTGAGGCGGCCGCGGTGGGCCATACCGATCACGATCTCCTGCACGCCCTGAGCGCCGGCCTGCTGGATCACCTCGTCCATGGCGGCGATGAAGCTCTCGCCACCTTCGAGCGAGAAGCGCTTCTGGCCCACGTACTTGGTGTGCAGAAAACGCTCCAGGCCTTCGGCCGCGGTCAGGCGGTCGAGGATGGCCTTTTTCTTGTCGGCGTTGAATGCCGGCTTGCTGCGGATCGATTCCAGCTTTTCCTGCCACCAGCGCTTCTGCGTCTGGTCGCTGATGTACATGTACTCGGCCCCGACGCTGGCGCAATAGGTTTCGCGCAAGGCGTTGAGCAGGTCGCGCAAGGACATGACCTCCTTGCCGAAGAAGGTGTTGCTGGTGTTGAACACGGTCTCGAAATCGGCGTCGGTGAAGCCGTAGAACGAGGGGTCGAGTTCGGGAATGTGGTCGCGCTCGGTGCGCTTGAGCGGGTCGAGGTCGGCCCAGCGAGAGCCGACGTTGCGGTAGGCGGCAATGAGCTGCTGCACGGCCACGCGCTTGCGACCCAGATCGGAGTCGGCGCCGGCGGCGACAACGACACGGGTTCCACCTTGTTTGGCGCGTTCGGCGAAGGCGTTGATGACGGGCAGGTGGGGCACATCACGGGCATCGGTGCCGTCGACGGCAGGCACGTGCTGCAAGGCGTCGAAGTAGCTGCGCCAGTTGTCTGGCACGCTGCCAGGGTTGTTCAGGTAGTTCTCATACATCTCTTCCACGTACGGCGCGTTGCCGCCGAAGAGGTACGAGTTGTTTTGGAAGGCAACATAGACGTTGCTCCCGTTCGATGGGGAATTGCTCATAGATCCGCTGACCTCCGCTTCCCTCTGGGAAACATTAGCTGGTTAAAGAAACCTCCCGCGACACGGCTTGACCGATTGGCGGATGCGACAGTGACTGTGGAAGGACCTGACTGCAGCCCGCGATTGTGCCATCGCCGGAACAGCTGCGGTGCAGAGATTGCGTGTTATCGGTGCATTGGCACCGAAATGAGGTTCGCGTGTTGCGCGACGGCGAAGCGACAGCCTCCCGTCAGCGAGCGCGCGTCAGGCGCCGACGCGGGGTGACAGGCGCTCGGAGGCAGGCACCGCGCTGGGCTCGTCCATCTCGATCGCGATCTGGGTGCAGACGGTGCGACACAGGGTCACCGCCTTCTCACTCTGGACACGGTAAATGACCTGCGTGCCCTCCTTGCGCTTGGCCAGCACGCCTGCCCTGTACAGCAGGTTCAGGTGTTGCGACAGGTTGGGCTGTGTGGTCTGGATCTCCAGCAGCAGCTGGGACACGGATTTTTCCTTGTCGCACAGGGCGCTCAGGATGCGCAAGCGCATCGGTGTGGCCAACACACCGAACAGTTCGGCTGCCAGCTCGAAAACACGGACTTTCTCGATGTGGGCGTCAGACCCGATCATTTGTTCCATGGTTCACCACACTTTTGTCAATATAAGCATGGATCATACTGACTTCAGGAGGGCTGTCACCCGCCCAAAATACACCCGGGAGTTCAAAAAAAAACACCGGCGCCCTTGCGGGTAGCGCCGGTGCTTTCTACAGCCCGGAACGCGCCTCAGGTCTGCAGGTCCTTGATTTGCTGCAAGGCAGCCGGGTCGTCCATGGTCGTCAGGTCCCCCGGGTCGCGCCCTTCGCACACCGCCTGAATGGCACGCCGCAGCAGCTTGCCGCTGCGGGTCTTGGGCAGCACGTTGACGAAACGAACCCGGGCAGGACGCGCAACCGCACCCAGCTGCTCGTCCACCAGCTTCATGACCTCGCCTTCAAGCTTCAACCGCGCCGCTTCGTCGCCCAGCAACGAAGCGTCCTTGACCACGGCGAACGCCATCGCCACCTGACCCTTGAGCTGGTCGGCCACGCCCACCACCGCCACCTCGGCGATTTTCGGGTGACTGGAAATGCTCTCCTCGATCTCGCGCGTGCCCAGGCGGTGACCGGCCACGTTGATCACGTCGTCGGTGCGGCCCAGGATGAAGTAGTAGCCGTCTTCGTCGCGGATGCCCCAGTCAAAGGTGCTGTAGACCATCTTGCCTGGCACGCTGGACCAGTAGGTCTTGACGAATCGCGCGTCGTCGCCCCAGATCGTTTGCATGCAGCCTGGCGGCAGCGGGCCCTCGACCGCGACCACGCCCTTCTGGTTCCCGCCCTGCAGCTCGGCGCCGGTCTGGTCGTCGAGCAGCTTGACGTTGTAGCCGTACACCGCCTTGCCCGGGGAACCGAACTTGCTGGGCGCCTTTTCCACGCCGTTGCAGATCGCCAGGATCGGCCAGCCCGTTTCGGTCTGCCAGTAGTTATCGACGATGGGCTTGCCCAGCTCGTCGGAAATCCACTTGGCGGTCGGCTCGTCCAAAGGCTCTCCCGCCAGGAACAGCGCCTTGAGGCTGGACAGGTCGTATTTCTTGATGAACGACGGGTCGTACTTCTTGAGCACGCGCACGGCCGTCGGCGCACTGAACATGACACTGACCTTGTACTTTTCGACCAGGCTCCACCAGATGCCGGCGTCGGGCCGGATCGGCAGACCCTCGTACATGATGGTCGCCATGCCGCCGATCAGCGGGCCGTAGATGATGTAGCTGTGGCCCACGACCCAGCCGATGTCGCTGGTGGAGAAATAGGTTTCGCCCGGCTCGCCCATGTAGATGTGCTTCATGGACGCCGCCAGGGCCACGGTGTAGCCGCCGGTGTCCCGCTGCACGCCTTTGGGCTTGCCGGTGGTGCCGCTGGTGTAGAGCGTGTAGCTGGGGTGGGTGGCGTCGACCCATTCGCAGGGGACCACGGTGTCCATGTGCTTCGCACGCTCGACCTCGTAGGCCACATCGCGCCCCGCCTCGGCGCTGAACGGCGCCAGCCCGCGATTGACCATCACCACCTTCTGTGGCTTGTGGGCGGACAGCTTGATGGCCTCGTCCAGCAGGGGCTTGTATTCCACCACCTTGCCCCCGCGCGAGCCGGCATCGGCGCTCACGATGGCCACGGGCGAAGCGTCTTCAATGCGGCTCGCCAGCGAGTGGCTGGCGAAACCGCCGAACACCACGGAGTGAATGGCGCCGATGCGCACGCAGGCCAGCATGGCAAACGCGGCCTCGGGAATCATGGGCATGTAGATCAGGACACGGTCGCCCTTCTTGACACCCTGGTCTTGCAGGATGGCGGCCATGCGCTGCACCTCGGCGTGCAGTTGGCGAAAGCTGTAGATCGTCTCGACGTTGGTTTCCGTGGACACGAAGATCAGGGCGTTCTGGTCCGCGCGGTCTTTCAGGTGTCGATCGACCGCGTTGTGGCACAGGTTGGTCAGTCCACCCTCAAACCAGCGCGCAAACGGCGGGTTGTCGTAGTTGCAGACACGGTCAAAGGGCTTGTGCCAATCCACCAGCGCCGCCTGCTCCGCCCAGAAAACGTCGCGCTCTTCGATCGAGCGTTGGTGAAAGGCCGCATAGCCTTGTGGATTGCCCATGGGAGTCTCCTGCAGGTGGTGGTTCGAAACGACTGAAACGGCGTCGGCTGGCGCACCGAGGTGCATCCATCGAAACTGAATTCATAATTATGAAGACCAGACTTTCGGGAGTCTGACACCCGACACAGATGGTCCCTGGGTCGCCGATCAACCCCTGCCCTTGGGGCAGCGGAACCACACCCCTCCAAGCGACCTACTTGATCAGCGCCTGAACTTCACGGAAAGCAGGGTGTTCGGCGCTGCGCAACCATTCAAACACCACCATCTCGGTGGTCACCAGCTCGCAACCAGCGCCGGCGAGCCGGTCAAACGCAGCGTCCCGGTTGCGCTCGGTGCGCGAGCCGCAGGCATCGGTGACCACCCAGACATCGATTTCCTGCTCGACCAGTTCCAGCGCCGTCTGCAGGAGACACACATGGGCCTCGCAACCGGCGAGCACCACAGTGTTGCGCTCGGCAACCGGGGCGGCGGGCTTCTGCAAATGGCGCGGCAGGCTGCGGGCATTGCCTCCGGCTTGTTGGCGGGCCGGCGGCCGCAGCCACTCCATGAGGCCATCACTGGCCGCGCTGAAGCTCATCTTGGTCAGGGTGCGCTGGCACAACTCGCGCAAGGCGGGATCATTGGCGCCGAGCTTCTCGGGGTTTTGTTCGGTGCCGAACGCGGGTACGCCCAGCAGGCGTGCCGCGCGCGCCAGACGCAGCGCATTGGCCAGCACCTGTTCGCGCTCGGGCATGGCCGGCATCAGGCGCTCCTGGTAGTCCACCAGAACCAGTTGGGAATCGGTTACGTCAAGCAGCATGAAATGTCCTGTGGAATGTCTTGGATCGCGCCGGGTGCGCGCGCCGCCGATTGTGACAAAACCGGGCCGCCTGGCGACACTGGTGACGAATCACACGGCGAACAAGTCGCCTTGCTCGATGGACGTGGTGCCCGTCGCGCCGAGCGCGCTCGCGAGCGCCACGTCCAGCCAACGTTGAAGGCTCTGAACGAAACGCGACTCCAGAGCCGTCTGGCCGCTCGCCGGTTTCGATCCCTGCAGCACCAGCAAGCCCAGTCCGTAGGCCAGCACCTCATCGTGCAACTGCAAAGCGCACTCGGGCGGCAAGCCCGTGGCCAACAAAGCGTCCAGACACGGCTGCAAAGCATCGGTCAGCTGCGCAAACGGCACCGAAGCCGCGCCCTGATCGGGGGACACATCGGGAAGACCGTCAGATCCGCCATGCAGAACCAGCTGCAAACGCTGCGCGTCCCTGGCAAGACAGCCCCACCACGCCAGCGAACGGTCCAGGAACAGGTGGCGTGCGGCCTGCACATGGCCTGGAATCGGCACCCCGTCGGTCCGAGCACGCGAGCTCCGTTCGCCGCGGGACGCCTTCTGCGACCTGACCTGCTCTCCCAATTCTTGGATCACGCGCTGCTGCAGCGCCGACAGGATGGCGTCGCGCCCTGGAAAGTACGCGTACAGCGCGCCTGCCGTGTAGCCGGCCCGCTGAGCCAGCTGGCGCATGTTGAACCCCTGGGCACCCGTCTCACACCAGAGCGCCCACGCCACATCCAGCAGTTGAACCCGCCGTTCATCACCGAAACGCTGTTGCCGCAACTGCCGGTCGATGGCCCGCTGCTGCATGTGTCGCACCTGCTCAGTAGTCAGCACTGGGGTGATCGCATCAAATTTGACAGACATGGACGATGGGGGGCTGCCGCTCAGAAAAAGGGTTCAATTGTATGAACAATGTTCAAATTAATGATCCGGGGCAACCTACTTTAAGGATGTTTGATGGGTTTTGCGGTGACAAAGGGCTCGAACAACGTCCGCCGAAGCAGAACGGCGCCCCTTGAATTCTTTTGTGTTCAGAGGGATTCAAAAATGAGAACTTCAAAGAAATATTGAACAGAATCAATCTTCTGCAACCCATTCCTCGCTTGACTCGTCATCTCCAGGACGATAAGCTGCGGCGATGCATCGTGTGATACTGATCCCCCTTCTGATGAGTTGTGCCTTGGCGCAGGCCGCACCAACAGAAGAAGAAGGGGCAGTCGGTCACGACGACATGACTCAGCTGCTTGAAGAACGGGGTGTGATATCCCGTCTTGGATCCCAACTGAAGTTGGCCCGGAGCAACGTGGGCGAGAAGGCCTCGGACCTCGTGATGAGTGCCATGGGTTTTCTGGGGGTGCCTTACCGGTACGGTGGCAACAGCGCAGACACCGGGTTTGATTGCAGTGGGCTGGTGCGCGCGGTGTTCGAACAATCGGTGGGCAAGATTCTCCCGCGACGGGCCGACGAGCAGGCCGCAGCCACCCAAGCCATCGACCGCAGCGAACTCAAACCGGGCGATCTCGTGTTCTTCAACACCATGCGACGTGCGTTCAGCCACGTGGGCATTTACGTCGGCGATGGAAAATTCATCCACGCGCCGCGCACAGGCGCATCGGTTCGGGTGGAAGACATGCGCATTTCCTATTGGCAGACGCGCTTCAATGGTGCGCGGCGCGTTCCCTTGCCGGGTGGCGACACGACCGCTTCACGCTGATTGACCACCTGGAACGTTCCGTGCGAGCCGCGCGGCACCTGCGCCACAGGCCCCTCAGACGCCTGATCAGATCAACGAATAGACCCTTGTGCCGCGCACGTTGCCGGTCACCGGTCAACCGCGCTTCTGTATCGACCTGCTGAAAAACCGCTCGCGAACGCGGCGCACATTGCGCCAGACCACTGGCGGCGCGAAATCCTGGCCCATGCGCCACATCACACCCTTGAAACTCTCGTCCGGCCGCGCCTTGAAGATGGTGGTGTGGATGCCATCGTCTTCGCCTTTCGGGCGACCGTTGGTGTAGTAGTACAGCGCCAGTGACTTGCGGGTCATGTCTTCCGGACAATTGAGCGGGTCCGGGTGACCGTGGAAGGAATCGCTGGTGGTGGTGAAAATGGCCAGCCGGTTGAACACGGGAAGGATCCTGTCGCCACAGAAAGTGGTGTCCTTGTCCCACAGCTCCAGGCAACCCCCGTACTCCTCTTTCCAGTCCTTGTTGAGATACAACAGGATGTTGATGCGCCGGTCGAGGAACAGGCTGTCGTGCTTGTTGAAGTCGGCGTGCAGCTTCAACAGTCCGCCACGACGGATCTGGTGCAAGCCGCCACCTCGCAACAGTGGATCGGGTATCAGGTTGGGAATCCCCGTGACTTTTTCCAGGAACCGCAGGAAAGGGATCGAGTGAAACTGGTAGAACAGGTTGCGCGTGACGGGGCCGAACTTCGTTTCATCCGCGCACACCAGTTTGATCTCGGTCTGCCGGTTGTAGTTGTGCCAGTCGATGTCAGCCGGCTTGGGGAACTCTGCCAACACCGCCTCTGCCACATCTGCCGGCAGGAAGTTGTCGAAATGGATGTGAGGAAACGGCGAGCCCGCCGCGTATTTCTGAGCGCTCTGTTCGGCGAGCAAGCCATATTTGGGATCATCAAAAACGAACCGCTCACTCAGATCCACTGTCGCCATGTCCATACAGACCTCGGTAGTACTTCAGTAACATCCTCGTTGGCGCCGATCCACGGTATCGAGGGTTGCCATGGACAGGGCCAACGTTCCAGAGGAAGGCGACCCACAACCGCAGCGGCGAGGGCAGCTTCACAGCCTGAGGATGCTAGTGCGAGAGACTTAAGGTTCGATTAAGAATCCTGTCGCACCGGCACACGCATGGATGCGGGCGATGCCAGGTGACAACAGGGCCTGATCGGTACTTCGGGTCTATGAAGCTGGCCTTCAGACCCGCCCAGCCAATGGTCAAAGGCTCCAGCCCCCTGACGCGCTTGAAATGGCCATGGGACAAACTCTGCTCAGTGCTGGGCTTGCGGTGGCGCCCATTCCGATGTGCCGAAGCCCTGCGGCATTGAGATGCAGAACGTCGCACCTTCTCCTGGCACCGCCTGTGCGGCGATCTCGCCGCCATGCCGGTGGACGATGCGCTGCACAGTCGCCAGCCCAATACCGATCCCGGGAAACTCGTCCTGGCGGTGCAAGCGCTGGAAAGGTCTGAAAAGTCGTTCCGACTGAGCCATGTCGAAGCCGGCGCCATTGTCGGAAACGCAGATTCCTCGCAAGCCGCCGACCTCGCCCCTGTGCACGCGAATGGCCGGTGTCACGGTGATGCCAGTGTATTTCCAGGCGTTGTCGAGCAGATTGACCAGGGCGCAGTCGAGCATGCGCGCATCCCCCTGCACAACAAGGCCATCTTCGACGTCCCACGCGACCCGCCGTTCAGGCTCTGCCGTGGTCAGTTCGGTCAGACGTCGGCGCGCCACTGCCGACAGGTCAACACGATCTTGTCGAAGATCACCGCGTGTGCTTCGCGACAGGGCCAACAGACCGTCGATCAAGTCGCTCATCTTGTGAGTCGCGAGAGCCATCTGATCGAGATAGGTCTTGGCCGGGCCCTGCAGCGAGGCACCACAGTCCTCCCGCAACGCCTGAGCGAAGCCGTTCATTGAGCGCAGCGGTGCCCGAAGGTCGTGCGAGACAGCGTCGGCAAATGTCTCCAGCTCCCGGTTCGCGGCGGTGAGTTCGGCCGTTCGTTCGATCACGCGGGCCTCAAGGGTCGTGTTGATGTCGCGCAGCGCGGTTTCCGCTGTCTTGAGCACGTCAATGTCGGTGTGGGTTCCGAGCATGCGAAGCGGCCGCCCTTCGGCAGAGCGTTCTTGGAGCTCACCCATGGAGAGGATCCACTTCCAACCGCCATCATGGGTCCGCAGGCGGTGCTCCACACGGTAGGCCGGCAGATGGCCGGCCAGATAGTCGTCCAGCGTCTTGAGCACCATGACACGGTCGTCCGGGTGCAGGCGCTTGCGCCATTCGGCAAACGTTTCCCTGAAAGACGTTGGATCATGGCCGAGCATGGTGGCGTAGTCCTGACTCACCATCACCTCGCCCGTCTCCAGGTTCAGGTCGTAAAGGCCCTGCTTGGCCGCCACCAAAGCCAGTCGCAAGCGCTCTTCACTGTCGTGCAGGGCCTGCTCGGTCTTCCTGCGGTCAGTGATGTCGCGTGAGATGCCAAAGGTACCGAAGGTTCGGCCCTGCGCGTCGCGCAGCGGTCCCTTGGTGGCCAGAAACACCCGTTCGCCCTGTGCGGTGTTCAGGCACTCTTCATTGGTTTCGACCTGTCCTGAAACGAAAACCCGTCGATCGATGGACATGATCCGCGCCGCCTGTTCGGCCGGGAAAGCGACGCGGTCGTCCTGCCCCAGCAGGTCCTCGGCGGACTTGCCCATGTACCGTGCGGCCGCGTTGTTGACCAGCAAATAGCACCCCTGGTCGTCCTTGGCGAAGATGGCATCGCTGGAACTCTTGGCGATGGCAGCAAGGAGTTGCATGGCCCGTCGCTTTTCTTCAGCCTCGGCCTGCTCTCGTTGGTGCGACGTGTTCAGCTGATCGACCAGCTGACCGACCAGCACATACAGCAGCAGGGTGGTGACCGCAACAAAGAACCAGCCCTTGGCCATGCTCGCGCGCACGAGCGCCTCGGGATCGCTGAACAGCAGCCCCATGGCCCGGTCGGACAGCAGGATCCACAAACCTGCGAAAACGGCATACGCCAGCGCCACGCGAGTGGCGCCTTGCCGGGGAGTCGATCGTGCGGGGGCGGAGTTCACGGAAGCCGGATGCGTGGAACCTGGTTAACCTCAATGGAAGAGACTATGCCTCGGCCCCACTTCGCCATGCGCCCTTCAACAAGGACTGCCGAGGAAGTGAACACATCGTTGGAAAAATGCAACGCCACGAGCCATCTGGACACCATCGATCGAGGCAGCAGGTGGCAACCGGCGTGCGCGCCGTCTTTGCCGCACCGTGCAGCACTGCGCCACAATCGCCCATCATGTCCCCTACCCCTCCTGCGGCACCGACCCCACCCGCACCCGGCTCCGCACTCCCATGCGCCCAGTGTCACTTGCGGCCACTGGCTTTGTTTCAGGCACACGAAGCCGCCGAGCTGGAACTCGTGCAGTCGCTCAAACGCCGGGACATGCGCCTGCTCATGGGACAAACGCTGATTCAAGAGGGACAGGTCGACGCGCCGCTCTACACCCTGCAGTCCGGCTGGGCGTTTCGCTTCAAGACGCTGAGCGACGGGCGCCGGCAGATTCTCAATTTTCTGCTCGCAGGTGACTTCATCGGCGTTCAGCAGAAGATGGGTGACGCAGCGGCCCACGGTGTCGAGACGCTGACCGATGCCGTGTTCTGCGTGTTCCAGCGCGACTCGCTGTGGGAGATCCACCGCCGCTCGCCCAGCATGGGCTTCAACGTGACCTGGCTCACCGCGCACGAAGAGTCGCTGGTGGACGACACCTTGCTCTCTGTGGGGAGGCGCAGCGCCGAAGAGCGCATTGCCACGTTGCTGATCCTGCTCTTCAAGCGCGCCGCCGCGCTGCAGGCCGATGCCGGTGCGAGCGGTGTGCCGTTTCCCCTGACGCAGCAACACGTGGCCGATGCCCTCGGGCTGTCACTGGTGCACACCAACAAGACGCTGCGCAAGCTGGAGCGCCGCGGACTGCACCACATTGGCGACGGTCGGCTGTTCATGCGGGACGTGAAGGCGCTCGCGCGCCTCGCCGACCTGTACGGCGACGGCCGCCCGCCCGTGCGCCCGCTGGTGTGACCGGGGCCCGGCGGCCCCCGTCTGCGCACGCCTGGCCCGCCCACACCCGGTAACAACTGGATCGGCACACATGTCTTTGTACACAGTGAAAGACTGACCGGCCACCTACATTGCGTTCAACCCTGCTCCCCGCCTTTCAGGCCCGCAGGGACATCGAGAGACCCATGGCCTTTGAAGCCCGGGCTCCAGATGGAACGCAATGCCCTAAGGAGGCCGCATGACAGCCACCGCTTCACGGTTCAACACGAACCAACTGCTCGCCACCCTCTCCAGCGCCGAATGGCAGCACCTGGAGCCCGACCTGGAATGGGTCGACCTGTCGGCCGGCACCGTGCTGCATTCCAATGGCAAGGCCCTGCGCCATGTGCACTTCCCGGTCACCGCAACCGTGTCCCTTGTGTCCTCCATGTCCGACGGCGCCTCGGCCGAAGTGGCCGTGGTGGGCAGTGAAGGCATGGTCGGCATCTGTGCCTTCATGGGCAATGCCAACGCCCTGAGCGACGCGGTGGTCCAGCGACCCGGCCATGCCTGGCGCATGGGCACGGCGGACGTGCAGCACCACACCCGCCGATCACCCGACTTCATGCAGCAGTTGCTGGGCTACACCCAGGCCTTGTTCACGCACATGGCGCAGTCATCGGCCTGCAACCGCCATCACGCGCTGGACCAGCAACTGTGCCGCTGGCTGCTGCAGCACCTGGACCGACAAGAAGGCACCGACATGCAGATCACCCAGGAGCGCATTGCCAGCCTGCTGGGCGTGCGACGCGAAGGCGTCACCGGTGGTGCACTCAAGCTGCAGAAGGCCGGATTGATCGACTACCACCGGGGTCACATTTCCATCATCGACCGCAGCGGCCTGGAAGCCCGCAGCTGCGAGTGCTACGGCGTGGTCCGGCAGGCGTACGACCGCTTGTCCTGCGCCCACGGCGCACCACGCCGAACGCCTGGCATGGGCAACCTGGGGCTGGCCGCTCCGGTGGTGCACCGCCAGCCCATGCAAACCGCCTGATCCTTGCGAGGAATGCGCCCACGGTGCCACGCGGCCCAACGCGCAAAGGCAGCCCCTCTCTGCAGGGCACGTGGTCAACAGCCACGCTGCCCAGCAGACTCCACCCTTCCCTGCAGCCCCTTTTCTTGAAAACCATCACATGAACTACGAAGAACGCGACAGCTTTGGCATGTACGCCGCCGCCACCGTCCTGGACGACACCGTCCCCAACCGCAATCGCGGCCCAGGCCCCTACCTGATGGGCGCTGACACTTTGTTGGGCAACGACGTGGTCAATGCCAGGGACCAAGACCTGGGCGACATCAAGGAGATCATGCTCGACATGCGCACCGGCCTGGTGAGCTATGCCGTGCTGTCGTTCGGCGGCTTTCTGGGTCTGGGGGAGAAGCTGTTCGCTGTGCCCTGGTCTGCGCTGAAGCTGGACACCAACAACAAGCGCTTCGTGCTCGATGTGAACATGGACCGCCTCGAAAGCGCACCCGGTTTCGACAAAAACGACTGGCCCGACATGGCCGACACCGCCTGGGAAAAAGGTGTTCATGACTACTACGGCACCCAGCCACACGTGGCCCCCCGCGGCAGTTGATCGGGCGGTCAGGGCAGCGGGCCGAACACCTGTTCCAGGCTCAGTTGGTCGGGCAGCACATAGATGGCAGCGGCCCGGGCGGAGAACACGGGCAGCAGGTGGGCATCGAAAAACCCGGCCGGCACATTGATGCAGCCGTAGGAAATGCGGTTGTCTTCGATGGTGTCGGAGGCCAGGCGCTGCAAGCGCCGCTCGGCGGGCTGGTGCGCGCGCACGCGGTGCATGGACACGGCCGCGTCGTAGTCGACCCACACCACCTCTTCCCCCGTGAGGTTGCGACCCAGTCGGCCGTTGAAGCGGCCCGCCGGCGTGGTCCGTTCTTCGGGGAGCACGTCGGCAATGGCCTTCTGTCCGATACCGGGCACCGAATGATCGCCCAGGGCCGAACCAATCAGCACGGCGGTGTGGGCTTGCAGCCGGGCCATGGCGTCAAACACGTACAGCCGCGCTGCCTGCTTGTCGACGACGACAAAGGGCATGGCAGCATGGTCCTGCGTGCCCACGCTCCAGCTGGCGATCCGCTTCACCTGTTCAGATGCAGGTACCACACCCAGATCCGCACGGTGCGGCGGGATGAACGGCAGCGCCGGGACGCCCGCCGCGAGCTCCCCCGGCGGGCTCTGTTCGGGCGTGCCGCTCGGCATGAGCAGCACCACGACGGTGAAGCCCGCGATCAATCCGGTGCGCAGCTCGGCGATCACCCGCGCAACGGTGTGTTGTTCAGCAGGAAACGGCAAGCCTGTGCCGCGGTTGAGGGGCGCAGGCAACGGGCCAGATGAAGGCGGCATGGTGGTTGCGGCGTGAGCCAGTGGCACAAGGCCGGCGACCCGGCATCCACCCACGCTGTCGCAGCGAGGATGACACCGGGCCGGGTGGCGTGCCGATCAGTTGCGGTCGGCGCGGGCCACAGGTTGGTCCATCGTGGACGCATCCTGGTTCATGGCGGGGGCGGTCATACCACCGCTCGCGGGAGGCGTCACCAAAGGCTGTACCTGAACCGTCGGTTCAGTCGCTGGCGTGGCGGTGCCAGGCGTGGACTGGGCATAGACCAGTCCGACAGTGCCAGCGACGGTGAGTGCGGTCAACGAAGCGGTGAGAAGTTTGGACGTGAGCATGGAAGTTTCCTTTCGGCTGCAAGCAGCACATTTCGTGTTCAGCCGGGAATTGCCGACCGGGTTTCAGCGTAGGTGGCGGCCACCCGAGGGGTCTGTACGCCCGCGTACCAACGCTTCGTCCTGCATGTAAGACATTGCGTCTGGCGCGGGGTGCGTTGGTGCGCTGCCGAACCGACCGGTCTGCGCACCTGCGCCAAGATGGTTCTTTAAAGAATGAAAGGAACAGACATGGCTCAAAGCGCAAAGATTGTGGGCAAGGTGGAATACCGGGGCGGCGATGGCCCGGCCGTGGAGATCCGCGAAGGCCCGGTGGAGGTGTCGGTCTCGACGGCCGACGCCACCCTGAGCTGGGTGGACGAGGATGTGCATGGCTCGGCGGCCATGCCCATCGGTGACTTTCGCCGCTATGTGAAAGAAGGGAAGATCAAGCTCGATGGACCGGTACAGGCCGAGCCTGAGCCGTCACCAGCGGGCCAGCCGCCGGTGACCTGAGGCCGGCCATCAGGACGACCGGTCGGAAAGGTCGAACGTCTTCACCAGTGTCGCCGGATTGCCGCTGACCACCACACCGGCTGGAACGCTGGACCGCACCACCGATCCCGCACCCACCACGCTGTCGTCGCCTATGGTCACCCCTTTCAGGACGATGCAGCCATAACCCACCCAGACGTTCGCGCCGATGCACACCGGCTCCGTCACCTCGGGCCGAGGCGGCGATCTGCGGATGTTTGGCGCCAGGTTGTGGAAGTCGGTGTCGGTCACCAGACCGGCGCCCACCAGCGAATGGCGACCGATCGACACCGATTGCATGCAATTGATCTTGGTGGCGTTGAGCACCACCCCTTGCTCCACCCGGACGCGGCCACGTCCGTAGATGCGCACGCCCATGATCACGTTCACACCCTGCGCCAGTTCGACCACAGCCGAACCCCACACTTCCAGGGTGTCGGCGATCACCGAGCCTTCACCGATGCGGAGCTGGCAATCTTTGTGCAGGGAAATCCGGCCAAGGAGACGGACCCCTGGGTGGATGGTGATGCGGGCGCCGTATCGACCGATGAGCCAGCGCCGGTAGATCCGGCTGCGGAGCTTTTGCCACTGGGCCACGACCCTGGCCCCCACGGTTTCGACGAGCTTTCGAACGGCCATCAATCAGCCCGCAGGCTTGAACGCCAGCGCTGCGGTCGCCGCAACGGGCAGGGAATGGAACGGCATGGGCAGAAGTATGGCATCCCGTTCGGGCCCGCACATCAAGGCGGAAGCGGTTATGCCTTCGCCGACGGTCACCTGGCTGGCTGCAGCAACAAAAGCCAATCACCTTCACCGGCGGCGTTCTTGCGATGGGGTTGGACGTGCATCAGCTGGCCCCGCACATCGAACCGAGCGGGGTGTTCATCGAAACTGGTGGGGTCGATCCAGGTGCCTTTCACCGGCCCTTTGAACAGGCGCAGGTCCACACTGAACGACTGGTCTGAAACCGTGTAGGCGATGGCGACCGACTTGTCCCTGGCGATGCCCATGGCCACGGGGGCACGGTGTGCCTGGAGCCATCCCAGTTTGTGCACGACCCGCCGCAGACGCGGTGAATGCTGCAAAAACGTGTCCAGTCGGCTGGTCTGAACCGGCTGCGGCTCGACTTCGTTCCAGGGGAGCGTTTCCAGGAATTTTCTGGCCCGCCCCAGTTGTCGGGCGCCGGGAAGATCCATCGCCTGATCCCAGGGCATGTTGCCCCAGCAGGACCCTGAAGGCGATGGTCCGAACGGCCGTTGAACCGCATTGACCTGCCAGATGCCATTGGCGCCGTAGGTGTGCCCGGCCAGACCGCTGTTGAGCGCGTGCGCCCAGAAAGCTTCGCGTGCGTTCCGGGCGGTGACGGTGGGGCTGATCTCCAGACCCTCGTAGCGTGCTTCCGCGCTGATCACGGGCATCGCCGGCGGCGTGCACCAGCCTTGCCACGCCCGCATGGCGTGGTGTGCCGTGGGCCCCCCGTGACCCGTTTGCTGCATCTCGAAGTCGAGCAATCCAGTGTCCGTGACCGATTCACGGGCGCTTTCGACGGGATGGGTGGTGATCAGGCGACCGAACCCGTTGAGGGTGCGCATGTAGGCCATCACCTGGCTCCAGTCCGATCTCAGCTGGATCCTTGAGGCCACCTTCTGGGCATGGCTCTCGAGGTACCAGGGCATGGTCTGCTCACCGGCCGCGGCCCAGACCAAGGGCAGCGCCCCCCAGCGCGCGATCAGGTAGCGCCAGTGGCGCTGCATGTTCTCCAACCCGATCATGGGCAGGTAATACCCCCAGGCTCCCAGAATGCACGGCGTCAAACCCTGCTCGACCAGATGAAAGATCCGCTGATCGGCCTCATCAAAAAAGCGGGGATTGATCTGTCCAAGGTCTTTTTCCCAGCAGAATCCACTGGGACTCACCCCCCGCTCGTCAAACAGCGGCATGTCGGGATACAGGCCCGCAACCAACTGGATCACGTTGAAGCCGGTCTCCTTCCGGTTGTGTGCCAGCGCCTGAAAGTCGTCCGGCCAGGACAGGCGACCGCACAGCCCCATCCACCAGGTGTCGCCCAGCCAGAAGAACGGCGTGCCGTCCGCGTGACAGAAATGGCGCCGATCCTCCGCGACCCGTATCCCGCCGTGTCGATAGAGCGGGTTGTCGCCGAGGTACGGTTCGATGTGCGCTTCACCGACCTGACCATGCAGGGACGGGTTGCCCTCGTCGCTGCACTGGGTCTTGAACGCATGGACGCCGGTTTCCGGCGAGGCGTACCGGACACACCAGGTGGTTTCACCGGCCCAGAAAGCAGGAACCACCACGGTGTTCCCGCTGGGGGCCGTGAAAGCCACGTCCAGCTCAACGTCCTTGAAGGGCTCCGCGTAGGCGGTCTCCGACTGAAAGCGGATCTCGATCGCCTGGTTCTGGTGCGCCTTGAACGAGGTGGTGTTCAACACGGCCAACCTGCGGTCAAGGGCTCGGGCTGGTGCCGGTGACGCGCCAGATCACGTCGCCCACGTCGTCGGCCACGAGCAAGGAATGGGCATCCGGCCCGATCGCGACACCCACCGGCCGGCCGTACGACACCGATTCGTCGGGCGCCAGGAAGCCCGACAGGATGTCGCGCACCGGGCCTGCGGGCCGGCCGTCGGCGAACGGCACAAACACCACCCGGTAGCCGCTGAGCGTGCTGCGGTTCCAGGAGCCGTGCTGCCCGATGACCATGCCGTCAACGTCGAAGCCCGGCAGGGTGCCGGCCGGCATCCAGCACAGGCCCAGCGAGGCGGTGTGCCCGCCCAGCGCGTAGTCGGGGGTGCGTGCGGTGGCCACTTTCGCCGCGTCCTGCGGCACACGGTCGTCCACCGTCTGGCCCCAGTAGCAGAAGGGCCAGCCATAGAAGCCGCCCTCGGCGACCGAGGTCAGGTAGTCGGGGGGTGTCTCGTCGCCCAGGCCGTCGCGCTCGTTGACCACCGTCCACAGGCGCTGCGTGGTCGGCTCCCAGGCCATGCCCACGGGGTTGCGCAGACCGCTGGCGAACACCCGGCAATCGTTTGTGGCCAGGTCCAGTTCATAGATGCATGCCCTGCCCTCTTCGACCTCCATGCCGCCTTCGGCGATGTTGGTGAGCGAGCCAACACCGACATAGAGCCGTCGACCGTCAGCACTGGGCAGCAGGCTGCGCGTCCAGTGACCGTCGGGCTTGAAGGTGGTCAGCCGCCTCGCCGGTGCGCTGATCCTTGTGCTGCCCTCGGTGTAGGCAAAGGCCATCACGCCGTCGGTGTTGCCGACATAAAAGGTATCGCCCAGCAGCGCCATGCCAAAGGGCTGGCGCTGGTTCTCCAGCAAGACATGCCGCTCTTCGGCCACCCCGTCGCGGTCGGCGTCACGCAGCAGTGTGATGCGGTTGGGGCTCTCGCCAAAGGCCGCCGCGCGGCGCATGGTGGCGACCATCGCATGGTCGAACAAGGTCTGAGGCTTCCCACCGGACTGCAAGGCCTCGGCGACGGTGACGTCGCCATTGGGCAGCACCAGAATCCAGCGCGGATGCTTCAGCCCGGACGCAAAGGCGTTGACCTTCAGGCCGGGGGCGGCTGTCGGCAACTGGCCCGGCGCCCAGCCGCGTGCGGTGGGCATCTTCAAGGTCGGAATGCGGCCCTGCGGGCGGGCCTCCGGAATCTGCGGAGCTTCACCCACCGCCGGACTTTGCGCACCATCCTGAAGGCTGCGCCACTTCACGGCACCGGCACCGACTACGGCCACCACCTTCGCCAATACATCATAAAAAACCATCGCAAGGCTCCTCGTCTGGGTTCAAAGGCCGGACAACATTGTCGGGCCGCGAACAAACCGGTGGGGTCACCCAAACAAAAAGCCCGGACGGTGTCTCATCCGGGCGCCAAGTCGTGTGCGTGCCTGCGGCACCCACATCAGATCACGGGTTCGCACGCACCAAATGAAGCGCTCTTAAATTGGACGGGCTCTCGATTTGACTGGTGCCGTTATGCAGATTGACGGACCAGGTGAAATTGCTGTTGAACGAGCGATAGGGGGTGGTTGACCATGTGAAATAGGAGGGGTTGTGCGGAAACACCGACGCATCGAGCGCAGGCGCCGCGCAACCATGGTCCACCACACTGAGCAATTCCTTGACATTGGGCACGCGCCAGCCGGCCTGTGTCCTGGCGTACTGCAAGGCCCCGAAATAGGTCATCGGCAAAGACTCCCCTGTGCAGGTGAATCCGTCCCAGCTCTTCCCTGCGGCGCAACGCGCCCAGACCAACCCGGTGGTCTTGTCCGTGGCTTCTGCACCGTTCAGCGTGAATCGCTCGGCCGTGGGTTGACTGGGGCAGGTGGACTCCGAAACCGTCCAGGCGCTGCGGACCAGACGCACGCCAGACGAACGCCACTCGCTCCGGCTCTCCGGCAAAGCCCCATGGGCGCCGCCGACGACCCATCCATCCCCGCTACGTATGGACACGCTAGGCGTGGCCGCCCAATAGGGGGACCAGGACTCAGCGTTCACGAACCAGCTTTGGTCGACGCCGGCCGGTGTACCAGCATGGAGGATCGAGTTGAGTTCCTTCACCGTTGGCAGTCGCCAGTCGGCATACCCGCAAAGTCCGACACTGTTGACATGGTTGAGATAGCCCACGCTGTTGGTGATGGCGAGAATTTCTGCCTGAGTGGGGTTGATCCAATCGCCCCCACTCCACTTCTGCGGCAGCGCCGGGTTGTCAAGATTTGTGGTTCTGTAGAGTCCCGATCGCACGCCACTGGCGGTCTTGCCTTCCCAGACCAGACCTGTGACGTTGTCCAGAACACATTCGGATTTGTCGTAGGAGCCGCCGCCTGGCTTGGGCAACAAGCTGTAGCTCAAGGGATTGACGGCGGATCGGTGTCCATCCTGCTGGTCGTAGAAGTCCAGCACAGAAGACGCCGCGCAGTCAGTCAGAGCGCCGGACAGGTTGAGGCACTCCGTATTGGAGAAACCGGTGTGTGGCACCTTGAACTTGGGGGCGATATAGGTGGCATCCGGCACGTAGTAAGCCGCGTTTTCGAACGCATATTGCGGCAGCGTGGCGCGGACGCGGTCCTTTTCCACCTCGTCCACCGTGTAGAAGTGGACCCCCTTGTTGAACTGGTAGAAGCGGTACAGCGGCCGGTAGCCATCGCCCAGGACCTTGCTGGCGTAGTAAGCCACGCCCTCGTAGGCAAACTGGGGCAGCGATGCCTCAATGAACGCCTTCTCCTCATCGCTGATGGAGTAGAAGTGGATGCCGGTACGCCTGTTGAAGAACCGGTACACGGGACTCAACCCGCTCTGAGCCGACTCGCTGACCTGAAAGGCAATACCTTCGTACACAAACTGGGGCAGGTTGGCCGTCACCGAGTCGCGCTCCTCTGCGCTGCTGGTGTAGAAGTGGGCGCCGGACCGGGTATTGAAGAAGCGATAGACCGGAACAGTGGACAGCCCTTTGGCGAGGCGCTTGGCCAGGCCCTTCGATGGCGAACCGCCAGCCTCTGCAGCAGACTGTGCCCCGGCAAGCTCTCGCGAATTGAGCTCAGCGCCTCTCCTGATCAAGGCATCCGACTGCTCCGTCGACGTCGTGGTGTCCGCCGCGCCGTTCGTCTTGAGTTTGGCATCGGACGATACGCTTCCACCGCCACAAGCCGTCAGCACGAGCCCCATCGCGATGCCGGCCAGAATTCGCCGGCCCAACGAGCGCCCAGCCAGCAGCGCATTGGATGTGATGACCAGGTGATCCATGCTTCCTCCCTTTACTTTCAGTTTTCAGCAGATCTCCGCATCAGATGCACGATCTGTCTGATGAAGTGATCCAACGACCCAGAATGTTTCTTTCGATCATAGATGGCAAAAGCCCTGGACAGTTTCCCGTCCTGGGCTTCTTGCTGGTGTGCGTGACAGCGAATTACTTCTTGCTCGGCGGCAAGTCGGTACAAGAGCCGTGCGCCACCAGCGCCGCCATGCCGATGCTCTCGCCCAGCGTGGGGTGCGGGTGGATGGTCTTGCCGATGTCGATGGCGTCTGCGCCCAGCTTCCGGGCTGTCGTCGAACAGCAGCTTGGTCGCGCCTTCGTCGCGGCCGTTGGCAATGGCGCGGCCAGAGGCCATCCAGGGGAACAGGCCCTTCTTGACCTTGATGCCCTGGGCCTTGGCTTGGTCTTCGGTCAAGCCCACCCAGGCCACCTCGGGGTCGGTGTAGGCCACGCTGGGGATCACGCGGGCGTTGAAGGCGGCTGCGGCCAGCTCCTTGTTGCCTTGGAGTTCACCGGCAATCACTTCAGCGGCCACATGGGCCTCGTGCACCGCCTTGTGCGCCAGCATGGGCTGACCCACGATGTCGCCGATGGCGAAGGTGTGGGGCACATTGGTGCGCATCTGGATGTCGACGTTGAGAAGCCGCGGTCGGTCACGACCACGCCGACCTTGTCGGCGGCGATCTTCTTGCCATTGGGCGTGAGGCCCACGGCCTGCAACACGAGGTCGTAGACCTGCGGCGCGGGGGCGGTGCCGCCCTCTTCCGCAGCGGCAAACGTCACCTCGATGCCTTCGGGCGTGGCCTTGGCGCCCACTGTTTTTGTCTTCAACAACCCATGAACCTCCACAAACCGCTGATGAGGGCCGTTGATTCCAGCATGTCTGCGCAGCATTGCAGGCAGCTTCCGTATTGTCGAACGCCTATGAAGCAGACGGTTCCTCTTCAGACTATTTGGCAAAGCCCAATCCCAAAAGGCACGAACCACCCGCGTGCCGATACGAGCGAGTTTAAGAAGCCCGCTATAGCTTCTTCACCTGAAAGGCGCTTGAGTCTTGGACACCCCCCATTCCGGCAGCAGGGCAAGAGAGGCACGTCGTACGCTGGCGACTGCTCTGATGTTCAAAGCGGAGGGCTTGGTAGCGCGAGTTATTCCAGATCTTTTCAAAGGAATCGGTTTTCAAATTTCCCATTGACTCTTCGGGGTAATACCACCAGCCGCAAGGTACGACATTCCCATAGCAATCGATACCGATGAAGTGCCAAGGGAATGGGCAGCAGTTTCTTGTTGTTTGCTCGGTGATTTGCAGGTCGAAATAAGAACGACCCAAATGAATCAAAGACACCTCGCCTTCAATCTTAAAGTTCGGGGGAAAATTGACCGAGATACCCAATCGGCTCGCCAAAACTCTAGCCTCATCCATCATACGGTTGCAAAGTTCTTTTTCGCCTTCAAGGGTTTCGTCAAGCGTGTCTGTATTTTCGTAACGAACAACATGCGTCGCGCTGATTCCCTCTATCCCAAGTTCATGGGCCAACTGGACCATTGCCGGCAATTCACGGATGTTGGAGCGCATCAGGACAAAGTTGAAGCTCAAGTGAGGAATGTTCGTTCCATGAAGATTTTTAGCCGTTTGCAGAGCCTTGATATTTCCGATGACCTTTTCGAAACTTGAGCCAACCCGGATGCGCTCGTAGGTTGGCGCTGTGGCTCCATCAATGGAGATGGATATATGAGTTAAAGCCGACCGCAGAACTGCATCGATTCGATTTTTATTGAGGAGAAGACCATTGGTGTTGATGTACACCATTGGAACCTTGTACCGTCCGGTTATCGAAAGCAACTCCTCAAAACGCTGGTGAAGCAATGGTTCGGTGCCGATGGAAAGTGAAACCCTTTCGCAAAATGGGAAAATTTGCTCGGCAATCCGGGCAAAGTCGGCCACACTGATATCTTCCCGCTTGCGCTTATAGATACGCTCATCGCTAAAGTAACACATAATGCAACGAAGATTGCACTGATTGGTAATATCCATCTCAAGTTTGAAGGGCCTGATTCCCAGATGGGTCCGAATATTTCCTTCAGAGATGGCCTGCTGGCAAGCCTTGACGCTTCCAAAGTGTTCATGGAACTGACTCAGTAGCGACATGACCTCGCTGGGGGTTGGTTGGCGGAGAAGATATTGGTTGTAGATGTTGGCGATTTCCGTGAACAGAGGCTTACCCACCACAGAGTAAAACGCACTACGCTGGATTTCGTATTGAAGTCGATCCAGGGTTACTCCCTCTTCCGCGAGACGCGATAAATAACGAAGTTGGGAATCGATCCCAAATCGGCGATTGACAAATCGGATCACTTGAGCCGGCAGATTTCTCCATGCAACCGTTCTGAGCATATCTAAGCACCTTTTGTCTGAGCACTACAAATGACAAGAATAGCTTTTATTCTTGTTTTTAACATTCAAAATTCTTTATCAAATCCCAACTTTAGCCTCACCATGCAATGTATTTCAATTTTCAAGAGTCAAGCGACATATTCAACCTCTATCATCTCTTGGTCGTGAAATGAGGTATACGAATCGGAAATGCAGCAGCATGAAAAACCATGACATGAGGATTGTGCATCACAAGCCCGTATATCGGAATACATAGGCAACTTGTTCCGAGCCAGTTGCCCGAACTGGGCAGGTTTGACCCGTTTGGTTCTGTGGCAGTCACAGCCGCACCGGAACGATGTTGTTTTCGCATTCTTTCAACTCACCGGCTGATGCGCTGGTCGACATCGATGTCCTGCGCGAGGACAGGAATTTCAACCACATGAGGTCAAGCATTGCATGGATCTGGGGCTAACGAAGCGTCCTTGTTTGCTGAGTTTTAGGTGGTGTTGTTTGTCCGCAAGTGATTTTGGAATGTGTCCGGTCGTTGGAGATGCTGCATATGCAATGCGTGTCGCTGCGGGTCAAAGCCGCTGTCTTTTCGTTCACTAAGGAAGGTCTGCACAACACCCGCTACGGCGCGAGGTGATGCATGCAATTTCAAATGATGGCGATTTCAGGCTCACGAGGGCGCTTTGTTGGCCGATTTCGCCCTGATTCGTGGCCGTTGGCCGCATTCGGACGCACTCATCCTCGGGTCTCCTTCAAAAGCGTTCGGCGCACCATCCAGATGTTGGACAACGCAAACAGGGTGTGCAGCTGCGCCGTGTTCTTGGCCAATCCCCGGTAGCGCACCTTCACATATCCGAACTGGCGCTTGATCACCCGGAACGGGTGTTCGACCTTGGCTCGGATGCGCGCCTTGGTTTTCTCCAGCGCTTCCATGATCGAGCCCATGGGCGTTTCCTTGTCCAGCGCCTTGCGATGGCTGGGCATCATGGCCACGTACCAGTGGACCTCGGGATGGTCCTTGATCACCTCATCGCGCTTGTGAACGCCCCGGTAGCCAGAGTCGGCAAAGACATCGGTTTCGTCGCCGTGCAGCAGTTCGCTGGCCTGGGTGATGTCGTGCGCGTTGGCCGCTGTGGCCTTGACGGTGTGCACCAGGCCCGATTCGGCATCGACCCCAATATGCGCTTTCATCCCGAAGTGCCACTGGTTGCCCTTCTTGGTCTGATGCATCTCGGGGTCGCGTTCGCCGCTGTTGTTCTTGGTCGAGCTGGGGGCGGCAATGAGCGTGGCGTCGACGACCGTACCGCTCTTGAGCAGCAGGCCTTTGTCGGCCAGGGTGGCGTTGACCGTGGCAAGCAATTGCAGGCTCAAGTTGTGTTGTTCGAGCAGATGGCGAAAGCGCAGGATGGTGCTCTCGTCAGGCAAGTTCTCCTCACCCTGGTCCAGCCCCGCAAACTCTCGAAACATGGGCGTGTCGTACAGCGCCTCCTCCATCGCCGGGTCGGACAGGTTGAACCACTGCTGCAGGAAGTGAATGCGAAGCATGGTTCGCACGGCAAACGGCGGACGACCACCCTTGGCGCCAGGCGTTGGTGCATGCTGTGCAATCAGCGACACCAGCTCGGTCCACGGCACTACCAGGTTCATCTCGTCGAGGAACTCGCGCTTGCGCGTTCTCTTGGTCTTGCGCTCGAATCCGCTCTCGCCCAGGCTCATTTGCTTCATGACGTCACTGTCTCACATCGGCCCACGGCGCCGCGGTTTTGCAGACCTTCCCTAACTGACGCGCGGACCCACCTGATAGTTCGGTGCCGATTGTGCAGCCTCATACTGTCCAAGCCGTTGATCAACGCATCCACTTTGGCACATCGATGCCGATCAGGGTGGGGGCGTCCATCCCATTGCTGATTGCCCTTCTTGGTCTGGTGCGTCTCGGGGTCGCGCTCGCCGCTGCTGTTCTTGGTCGAACTGGGCGCGGCAATCAGCGTGGCATCGACCACCGTGCCGCTCTTGAGGAGCAGCCCCTTGGCCGCCAGCTTGGCGTTGACGGTGGCCAGGATCTGCAGGCTCAGGCGGTGCTTCTCCAGCAGATGGCGAAAGCGCAGGATGGTGCTCTCATCGGGCACGTAGTCCCCGCCCATGTCCAGCCCGGCGAATTCGCGAAACATCGGCGTGTCGTACAGCGCCTCTTCCATTGCCGGGTCCGACAGGTTGAACCACTGCGGCAGGAAGTGGATGCGCAGCATCGTCTGCAGAGCAAACAGCGGGCGACCGCCTTTGCCACCAGGGGCCGGCGCGTGCGGGGCAATCAGCGCCACCAGCTCCGCCAACGACACCACCAGGTTCATCTCGTCGAGGAACTCGCGCTTGCGCGTCCTCTTGCTCTTGCGCTCGAATCCGCTCTCGCCCAGGCTCATTTGCTTCATGCCGGCAATGTCTCACATCGTTCGATGGATGCCGAGGTTGTGCAGACCATCCGTGGCGGATCCAGAATCCGCGTCAGCTGGGTGCCGCCCATTGCCCGCTCGGCCACGATGGCCACCGCCTCATGGGTTGCATCATCGACCACGGTCAGGTTCTTGAGAGTGCGACCTTCAGCCGTTCGGTCAAAGACGAAGTCCATGGACCACACCTGGTTGGCAACCATCGGACGTTGCAGGGGGGTGGCGGTCAGCCAGCGGGATCTTCTTGCGCTTGCGTTTCCTGACCTGCAGACCCGCCTCGGCATACAGGCGCTCGACGCGCTTGTGGTTAACGATCTCACGGAACTGGCGCACGTCAGGTAGATCATGCCCGCACCGTACCGTCGATGGCGTTGCGCCGGGGCGATGATCTTGTCCTTCAAGGCGCTGTTTCAGTCTGCAGCGGGCTCACAACGATAGGCGCTGGCGCTCATGCCGATGACGCGCAGTGAACGGCGTTCGCTCAGTCCGCAGCCGACCATGTGGCTCACCATCTCGCGCCGTGCGGGTGCGTTCACCACTTTTTTCTCAAGGCTTCTTTCGTCACCTCGCTCTCAAGCATCGACTCGGCCAGCAGCCGTTTGAGGCGAGCGTTTTCAAGCTCGAGGTCCTTGAGGCGCTTGGCATCAGAGATGCTCATGCCACCGAACGTGTTGCGCCAGAGGTAGTAGCTGGCTTCCGAGAAACCGTGCCGACGACACAACTCGGCCACCGGCAGACCCGTCTCAGCCTCGCGCAAGAGGCCAATGATCTGCTCTTCCGTAAATCTCTTCTTCACGTCCAATCCCCTGTCCTCGGGATTGGACTCCAGATATTGAGCGTGAAAAGCACAAGGCCCGATACATTTCGGGACCGGGCCTCGTCGGGGTGTCGGGTAGGCCGTGCTACTTTTTCGACGGTGGCAAATCGGTACAAGACCCGTGCGCCACCTCCGCCGCCATGCCGATGCTTTCGCCCAGCGTGGGGTGCGGGTGGATGGTCTTGCCGATGTCGATGGCGTCTGCACCCATTTCAATGGCCAGCGCGATCTCGCCGATCATGTCGCCCGCGTGTGTGCCGACCATGCCGCCGCCGAGGATCTTGCCGTGGCCATGTGCCTCAGGGCTGTCGTCGAACAGCAGCTTGGTGACGCCTTCGTCGCGGCCGTTGGCGATGGCGCGGCCTGAAGCCGTCCAGGGGAACAGGCCCTTCTTGACCTTGATGCCCTGCGCCTTGGCCTGGTCTTCGGTGAGACCCACCCAGGCCACCTCGGGGTCGGTGTAGGCCACGCTGGGGATCACGCGGGCGTTGAAGGCGGCCGCTGCAAGCTCCTTGTTGCCCTGCAATTCACCAGCGATGACTTCCGCCGCCACGTGCGCCTCGTGCACCGCCTTGTGCGCCAGCATGGGCTGGCCCACGATGTCACCGATGGCGAAGATGTGCGGCACGTTGGTGCGCATCTGGATGTCAACGTTGATAAAGCCCCGGTCGGTCACGGCCACGCCGGCCTTGTCGGCGGCGATCTTCTTGCCGTTGGGCGTGCGGCCCACGGCCTGCAGCACCAGGTCGTAGACCTGCGGCGCGGGGGCGGTGCCGCCCTCTTCCGCTGCGGCGAACGTCACCTCGATGCCTTCGGGTGTGGCCTTGGCCCCCACCGTCTTGGTCTTGAGCATGATGTTGTCGAAGCGCTTGGCGTTCATCTTCTGCCAGATCTTGACCAGGTCGCGGTCGGCGCCCTGCATCAGGCCGTCGAGCATTTCCACCACGTCCAGGCGCGCGCCCAGGGTGCTGTAGACCGTGCCCATCTCCAGGCCGATGATGCCGCCGCCCAGGATCAACATGCGCTTGGGCACTTCCTTGAGCGCCAGCGCGCCGGTGCTGTCCACCACGCGCGGATCGTCGGGCATGAAGGGCAGGCGCACCGCCTGCGAGCCGGCGGCGATGATGCACTTCTTGAAGGCCACGACCTTCTTGCTGCCGGTCTTCTCCTGGCCGGTGCCGGTGGTCTCTTCCACTTCCACATGGTTGGGACCGACGAAGGCGCCGTAGCCGCGCACGGTGGTGACCTTGCGCATCTTGGCCATCGCGGCCAGGCCGCCGGTCAGCTTGCCGATCACCTTCTCTTTGTGGCCGCGCAGTTTGTCCACGTTGACCGAGGGTGCACCGAAGTCCACGCCGAGGTCGGCCATGTGGCTGACCTCGTCCATCACCGCGGCCACGTGCAGCAGCGCCTTGGACGGGATGCAACCCACGTTCAGGCAGACGCCACCCAGCTGGGCATAACGCTCGACCAGCACGACCTTCAGGCCGAGGTCGGCGGCGCGGAACGCCGCCGAGTAGCCGCCGGGGCCGGCGCCGAGCACGAGCACGTCGCACTCGATGTCGGCGCTGCCGCCGAAGCTGGCTGCGGCAGGGGCCACCACGGAAGCCGTCGCCGGAGCGGCAGCAGGTGTCGGCGCTGCAGCAGCGGGCGCTGCCGCTGGTACTGCAGGAGCGCTGGCAGCGCCCTCACCGTCCAGCACCAGCACCACCGAGCCTTGCTTGACCTTGTCGCCCAGCTTCACTTTGAGCTCTTTCACCACACCGGCGTGCGACGAAGGAATCTCCATCGAGGCCTTGTCGGACTCCACGGTGATCAGCGATTGCTCGGCCTTGACGGTGTCACCGGGTTTGACCAGCAACTCGATCACGGCCACTTCGTCGAAGTCGCCAATGTCGGGAACTTGAATATCGATCAGTGCCATCGTCATTCCTTAAAGAAGAACACGACGGAAGTCGCCGAGGATCTGACCGAGGTACGCGTTGAAGCGGGCCGCCGCGGCGCCGTCGATCACGCGGTGGTCCCAGGTCAGCGACAGCGGCAGCATCAGGCGCGGCTGGAAGGCCTTGCCGTCCCACACCGGTTCCATGTTGCTTTTGCAGACGCCGAGGATGGCGACTTCGGGCGCGTTGATGATGGGCGTGAAGTAACGGCCGCCAATGCCACCGAGGCTGGAGATGGTGAACGTGGCACCGCTCATTTCAGCCGGGCTCAACTTGCCGTCGCGCGCCTTCTTGGCGAGCTCGCCCATTTCCTGGCTGATCTGCAGCACACCCTTCTTGTCAGCGTCCTTGATCACCGGGACCATCAGGCCGTTGGGCGTGTCGGCCGCAAAGCCGATGTGCCAGTACTGCTTGTAGACCAGCGAGTCGCCGTCGATCGAGCTGTTGAACTCGGGGAACTTCTTGAGCGCGGCAACCGATGCCTTGATCAGAAAAGCGAGCATGGTGACCTTAACGCCGCTCTTCTCGTTCTCCTTGTTGGTGGAGACGCGGAAGGCTTCGAGGTCGGTGATGTCGGCGTCATCGTGGTTGGTGACGGCCGGGATCATGATCGCGTTGCGCAACAGGTTGGCGCCGCTGATTTTCTTGATGCGGCCCATCTCCTTGCGTTCGATGGGGCCGAACTTGGCGAAATCCACCTTCGGCCAGGGGATCAGGCCCAGCTCGGAACCACCACCGCCGGTCGATGCCGGGGCCTTGGCCTTTTGGGCGGCGGTCTGCACCGCACCGGCCATGACCGATTTGGTGAAGCCCTGCACGTCGTCCAGGGTGATGCGGCCCTTGGGGCCCTTGCCCTGCACTTCGCTCAGCGGCACGCCGAGCTCGCGGGCGAACTTGCGCACCGAGGGTGAGGCATGCGGCAGGCCCAGCGCCGGGGTGCTGGTGGGGTTGTGGGCCGGTGCGGCTTCCACCGACGCTGTGGCGGCCGCAGAAGCGGCCACGGCAGCAGCAGCGGGCGCAGCGGCCTGGGCAGCCGGTGCGGCTGCTGGGGCCGAAGCGGCGGCGCCAGCGGCGCCCTCCAGGATGGCCAGCAGGTCACCGATGTTGACCGTGTCGCCGACCTTGACCTTGAGTTCCTTCAGCACGCCGGCGTGCGACGAAGGGATCTCCATCGAAGCCTTGTCCGACTCGACCGTGATCAGGCTCTGCTCGACCTTGATGGTGTCGCCGGGCTTGACGAAGACCTCGATGACGGCGACGTCCTTGAAGTCGCCGATGTCGGGCACGAACACCTGCACCGGGCCTGAAGCCGCGGGTGCGGCCGCAGGCGCAGCAGCGGCAGCTGGCGCGGCCACCGGTGCAGGTGCGGGCGCCGCAGCAGGAGCTGCTGCAGGCGCAGGGGCGGCGGCCTCACCGGCGGCTTCCACCACCAGCACCACCGAACCCTCTTTCACCTTGTCGCCCAGCGCCACTCGCAGTTCTTTCACCACGCCAGCGGTGCTGGACGGAATTTCCATCGAGGCCTTGTCGGACTCGACCGTGATCAGCGACTGTTCGGCCTTGACCGTGTCGCCCACCTTGACCAGCAGTTCAATGACCGCCACTTCGTCGAAGTCGCCGATGTCCGGGACCTTCACTTCTACCAGTGCCATGTTGTTGTCTCCGGAAATTTATGCGTACAAGGGATTGATCTTGTCGACCTTGATGCCGTACTTCTTGATCGCCTCGGCCACCTTGGCCAACGGCAGCTTGCCCTCGTCGGCCAGCGAACGCAGGGCGGCGATGACGATGTAGTGGCGGTTGATCTCGAAGTGCTCGCGCAGCTTGCTGCGGAAGTCGCTGCGGCCAAAGCCGTCGGTGCCCAGCACCTTGTACGAACGGCCCTTGGGCATGAACGGGCGGATCTGCTCGGCGTAGTTCTTCATGTAGTCGGTGGACGCGACCACAGGGCCGGCGTGCTTCTCCAGCTGCTGCGCCACAAAAGGCACTCGCTGCGGCTCGGTCGGGTGCAGCATGTTGAAGCGCTCGGCGTCCTGGCCGTCGCGGGTCAGCTCGTTGAAGCTCGGGCAGCTCCACACATCGGCCTGCACACCCCAGTCGGCGGCCAGCAGATCCTGGGCGGCGATGCTCTCGCGCAGGATGGTGCCGGAGCCCAGCAGTTGCACGCGCTGGTCGCCCTTGGCGCCCGGCTTGCACAGGTACATGCCCTTGATGATCTGCTCTTCGGTGCCGGCGGTCAGGCCCGGCATGGCGTAGTTTTCGTTCAGCAGGGTCAGGTAGAAATACACGTTGTCCTGCTTTTCCACCATGCGCTTCAGGCCATGGTGCAGGATCACGCCCACTTCGTGCGCGAAGGTCGGGTCGTAGCTGATGCAGTTCGGGATCGTGCCGGCCAGGATGTGGCTGTGGCCGTCTTCGTGCTGCAGGCCTTCGCCGTTGAGCGTGGTGCGGCCGCTGGTACCGCCGAGCAGGAAGCCTCGCGCCTGCATGTCGCCGGCCGCCCAGGCCAGGTCGCCGATGCGCTGGAAGCCGAACATCGAGTAGTACACGTAGAACGGCACCATGATGCGGTTGCTGGTGCTGTAGCTCGTGGCCGCCGCGATCCAGCTGGACATGCCGCCGGCCTCGTTGATGCCTTCCTGCAGGATCTGACCGGCCTTGTCTTCCTTGTAGTACATGACCTGGTCTTTGTCGACCGGGGTGTAGTTCTGGCCTGCCGGGTTGTAGATGCCGATCTGACGGAACAGGCCTTCCATGCCGAAGGTGCGGGCCTCGTCCACCAGGATGGGCACCACGCGCGGACCCAGGGCCTGGTCGCGGAGCAACTGCGTCAGGAAGCGCACATAGGCTTGCGTGGTCGAGATTTCACGGCCTTCGGCGGTGGGTTCCATCACGCTCTTGAAGGTGTCGAGCGAGGGCACGGTGAAGCTCTCGTCGGCCTTGGTGCGGCGGTGCGGCAGGTATCCCCCCAGCGCCTTGCGGCGGGCGTGCAGGTACTGCATCTCCGGCGTATCGTCGGCCGGCTTGTAGAACGGCAGCTTGGGCAGCTCGCTGTCGGGGATCGGCAGGTTGAAGCGGTCGCGGAAGATCTTGATGTCTTCGTCGGTCAGCTTCTTGGTCTGGTGCACGTTGTTCTTGCCTTCGCCCGACTTGCCCATGCCAAAACCCTTGACGGTCTTGATCAGCAGCACGGTCGGCTGGCCCTTGTGGTTCACCGCCTTGTGGTACGCGGCGTAGACCTTCTGCGGGTCGTGGCCACCGCGACGCAGGTTCCAGATGTCGTCGTCGCTCAGGTGCGCCACCATCTCCAGCGCCTTGGGGTCGCGGCCGAAGAAATGCTTGCGCACGTAGGCACCGTCATTGGCCTTGAACGCCTGGTAGTCGCCGTCCAGCGTGTCCATCATGATCTTGCGCAGGGCGCCGTCCTTGTCGCGCGCCAGCAGCGGGTCCCAATTGGAGCCCCAGAGCAGCTTGATCACGTTCCAGCCGGAGCCACGGAACTCGCCTTCGAGTTCCTGGATGATCTTGCCGTTGCCGCGCACCGGGCCGTCCAGGCGCTGCAGGTTGCAGTTCACCACAAAGATCAGGTTGTCGAGGTTTTCGCGCGCGGCCAGGCTGATGGCGCCCAGCGACTCGACCTCGTCCATTTCACCGTCGCCGCAGAACACCCAGACCTTGCGGTTCTCGGTGTTGGCGATGCCGCGGGCGTGCAGGTATTTCAGGAAGCGCGCCTGGTAGATCGCCATCAGCGGGCCCAGGCCCATCGAGACGGTGGGGAACTGCCAGAACTCGGGCATCAGCTTGGGGTGCGGGTAGCTGGAGAGGCCCTTGCCGTCCACTTCCTGACGGAAATGGAGCAGTTGCTCTTCGGTCAGGCGGCCTTCGAGGTAGGCGCGGGCGTACACGCCGGGCGACACGTGGCCCTGGATGTAGAGGCAGTCGCCACCGTGGTTCTCGCTCTCGGCGTGCCAGAAGTGGTTGAAGCCGGCGCCGAACATGTGGGCCAGCGAGGCAAAGGAGCCGATGTGACCGCCCAGGTCGCCACCGTCTTCGGGGTTGTGGCGGTTGGCCTTGACCACCATCGCCATGGCGTTCCAGCGCATGTAGGCCCGCAGCCGTTCTTCGATCTCGATGTTGCCTGGGCAACGGGCTTCCTGGTCGGCCTCGATGCTGTTGACGTAGCCGGTGTTGGCCGAGAACGGCAGGTCGATGCTGTTCTGGCGGGCTTCTTCGAGCAACTGTTCCAGCAGGAAGTGCGCGCGCTCCGGCCCCTCCCGCTCGATCACGGCGGCCAGCGCCTCCATCCATTCGCGGGTTTCCTGGGAATCGGCATCCCCCACACCACGGCCATTGAGAGCGTCGGACGCTGACATGCTTGTCTCCTGTTGGTTTGAAATTGAGCTTACGGCGGGCTTCCCGCAGTGTCACGGATTTTTCCACAAAACAGCGGCAATTTCAATATGTGCTTTTATATTTCATTATGCGGAATACTGCAGATATCAAATTTATAGCAGCCTGTGGCTTTTATCCTCTTGCAGGCAGGTGCCCACACGTAAACTCGGCGCATGAAATCTGCCCCCGAAAAACCAGTCACCCCGGTGGGGAACAGCACCCCGCTGGGCTGGTGGAACCGCTGGTGGCGCAGGCTGCCGCCCTCGCGCCAGGACCGCTTTGCGACGCTGGCGCCGTTGCTCTCGGTGCTGCTCTTTCTCTCGGCCATCGCCGTGGCGATCACCTACCTGCGCTATGAAGAGCTGGAGCGCGAACAGGAAGCGGTGACCCGCGACGTCGAGTACGCACAGCAGCGCCTGAGGCTGCGGCTGCTGGAACGCCAGGAGCAGCTGATGCGTCTCGCCCGCGAGGTGGACAACAAGGAAATCAGCGCCGAAGAATTCGAGTTCCAGGCCGAGACCCTGATCAGCCAGTTTCCGGAACTTCAGGCCATCAGCTGGGTGGACGCACGGCGCACCGTGGCCGCCAGCTACACCTCCCCCAGCGCGCCGGTGAGCCTGATGCGCCTGAAGGGCGCCACCATGACCGCTGCCGAAACGGATGGGTCGTTCGAGCTGGCGCGCGATCTGCGCCAGCCCATCTACTCGCGCCCGCTGGGTGAAGACTCGCGCCAGTCCACCCTGATGCTTCAGGTGCCACTGACCGAACAGGGCCGCTTCGCCGGCACGGTGATGGGCGAGTATTCGATCGATGGCCTCATGCGCTTTGGCATGCCGCCGGAAATCATGGCCCGCTACGCCGTGGCCCTGATGGACGACCGCGGGCGGGTGCTGGCCGGCAGCCTGCAGTCGCCAAGCGCCGTGTTGCGCCTGCTGCCCTGGTCAGCGCAGCCGCTGGAACACGAGGTGCCTGTCTCGCCGGTGGGCAACGGTCTGCTGCTGAAAGCGCAGGGCTACCGCACCTCCCAGGACATCGTGGGCAGCGGCTTTTTCTGGGTCATTGGAGCCCTCTCGGCGCTGACGGTGTGGATGCTGTTGGGCACCTGGCGCCACACGCGGCGTCGCGTGCAGGCCCAGCAAGCCCTGGTGTCCGAGACCAACTTCCGCCGCGCCATGGAAAACTCCATGCTCACCGGCATGCGTGCGCTCGACATGCAGGGCCGTATCACCTATGTGAATCCCGCTTTCTGCTCGATGACCGGCTGGACCGAGGCCGAACTGGTGGGCCGCACAGCCCCCTTCCCCTACTGGCCCGATGACGACCACGACCAGCTCGCGGCCCGTCTTGACGACGAACTCAGCGGACGCTCGACGCCGGGCGGTTTTGAAGTGCGCGTGCAGCACCGCAATGGCACCATCTTCGATGCGCGCATGTACGTTTCGCCGCTGATCGACCCCAAGGGCCACCAGACCGGCTGGATGACGTCGATGACCGACATCACCGAGCCCAAGCGCATCCGCGAGGAGCTGTCCGCCTCCTACGAACGTTTCACCACCGTGCTGGAGTCACTGGACTCGGCCGTGTCGGTGGCGCCGCTGGGCAGCGACGAGATGCTGTTCGCCAACAAGATGTACCGCCTCTGGTTCGGCACCCGCGGCATGGGCCATCGCCATCTGGTCGACCTCGCAGGCAACCAGCCCACACCGAGCCCGGACAACGGCGATGCGGTGGACGCCTTCGCCGGCATGCCTACCGAAACACTCACCGATGCGGGTGCGGAAAACGCCGAGGTGTTCGTGGAAGAACTCGACCGCTGGCTGGAGGTGCGCACGCGTTACCTGACCTGGGTGGACGGTCGCCTTGCGCAGATGGTGATCGCCAGCGACATCACGCCGCGCCGCAACGCCGAAGCGCAGGCCGCGCTGCAAAACGAACGGGCCCAGACCGCCAGCCGCCTGATCACCATGGGCGAGATGGCCTCGAGCGTGGCGCATGAGCTGAACCAGCCGCTGACCGCCATCAGCAACTACTGCAACGGCATGATCTCGCGCCTGAACGAACAGCGCATCAGCAATGAAGATCTGCTGAATGCCCTGGACAAGACCGCGCGGCAGGCCCAGCGCGCGGGCCAGATCATCCAGCGCATCAAGGCCTTCGTGAAACGCAGCGAACCCAACCCGATGCCATCGGATGTGCCCACCATGGTGAGCAACGCGATCGAGCTGGCCGACATCGAGCTGCGGCGTCAGCAGGTCAGGTTGTCGCCCTATGTCGCCGCGCGCCTGCCCACGCTGATGGTGGACCCGATCCTGATCGAGCAGGTGCTGATCAACCTGCTCAAGAACGCGGGCGAAGCCATCACCCAGGCAGGCCGTCCACCGGGCGAGCGGTACGTGGAGTTGAGGGTGGGCCCGCGCCGCCTCGAGAACCAGGAAGTGGTCGAGTTCTCCGTGCGCGACTCCGGCAACGGCGTGCCCGACGAAATGATCGAGCGCATCTACGAAGCGTTCTACAGCACCAAGAGCGAAGGCATGGGCATCGGCCTCAAGCTGTGCCGCAGCATCGTGGAGTCTCACCACGGGAGGATGCAAGTGCAGAACATCTACAATGGTGAAGAGGTGGTGGGTTGCTGCTTCAGCTTCTGGATACCGGTGCAGTCCCGATTGACACCGCCTCCGGAAGCCACCGAACCCTCCAAGGCGTCGTTGCCGGACACAGAAAGAGCGAGATGAGTTTGATCCCCAAAAAAGGCACCGTCTATGTCGTCGATGACGACGAGGCCGTTCGAGACTCCCTGCAGTGGCTGCTGGAAGGCAAGGACTACAGGGTCCGGTGCTTCGAATCCGCAGAAGCCTTTCTCAGCCGATACGACGCCCGCGAGGTGGCCTGCCTGATCGCCGACATCCGAATGGGTGGCATGACCGGCATGGAACTCCAGGAAAAACTGATCGAGCGCCAGTCGCCACTGCCCATCGTCTTCATCACCGGACACGGCGACGTGCCGATGGCGGTGGAGTCCATGAAGAAGGGTGCGCTGGACTTCATCCAGAAGCCGTTCAAGGAAGACCAGCTCGTGGTGCTCGTCGAACGCATGCTGGAAACCGCCAAGGAAGCCTTCGCCACCCACCAGCAGGCCGCCAGCCGCGACGCCCTGCTCTCCAAGCTGACCGGCCGTGAAGCCCAGGTGCTCGAACGCATCGTGGCCGGCCGTCTGAACAAGCAGATCGCCGATGACCTCGGCATCAGCATCAAGACGGTGGAAGCGCACCGCGCCAACATCATGGAAAAGCTGGGTGCCAACACCGTGGCCGACCTGCTCAAGATCGCACTCGGCCAGACGCCCGCCAAAGCCTGACACCACCCCACCCTTTGCCACGACGCCCGCCCTCACCGGCGGGCGTTTCCGTTTCAACCACTGCACAGACATCCCACCATGACCGCCCAACTGATCGACGGCAACGCCCTCTCCCGACAACTGCGCGCCGACGTCGGTGCGCGGGTGACCGCACTCAAGGCCAAGGGCATCACCCCCGGCCTGGCGGTGATCCTGGTCGGCGACAACCAGGCCTCGCAGGTGTACGTGCGCAACAAGGTCAAGGCCTGCGAAGACACCAGCATGCACTCGGTGCTGGAGACCTGGCCCGCGAGCATGACGGAAGCCGAACTGCTGGCGCGCGTGGCCGCGTTGAACAATGACGCCACCATCCACGGCATCCTGGTACAGCTGCCGCTGCCGGCGCACATCGACGCGCAGAAGGTGATCGAGGCGATCTCGCCGGCCAAGGACGTGGACGGCTTTCACATCGCCAGCGCCGGCGCGCTGATGACCGGCCTGCCCGGCTTCTGGCCCTGCACGCCCTATGGCTGCATGAAGATGCTGGAAAGCATCGGCTACGAACTCAAGGGCAAACACGCGGTGGTGATCGGCCGCAGCAACATCGTGGGCAAACCCATGGCGCTGATGCTGCTGCAGCAGAACGCCACCGTCACCATCTGCCACAGCGGCACCAAAGACCTGAAAGCCATGACGCTGCAGGCCGACGTGATTGTCGCCGCCGCGGGCAAACGCAACGTGCTGACCGCCGACATGGTCAAGCCCGGCGCGGTGGTGCTCGATGTGGGCATGAACCGCAACGAGGAAGGCAAACTCTGCGGCGACGTGGACTTTGCCGGCGTGAAAGAGGTGGCGAGCCACATCACCCCCGTGCCCGGCGGCGTGGGCCCCATGACCATCACCATGCTGATGGTGAACACGCTGGAATCGGCCGAGCGCCTCGCCGGCTGATCGGCTTGGTGCCCTGAGCGCAGACCCGGATCAGGGCACCCGCAGCAATCCGCATGGCTCGGGATGAACCCCGAGCAGTGGCGCCGTGCCGGCCGATGGCGCGAAAGGCCCCAGCCGCTGGCGCTCCATGAAGTCCCATTGCGCCTGCCTCCCCATCCAGCCGGCCTGGTAGGCGTGCAGGTCGTCCTGCTGCAGAAGGCGCTCGTCCGCCTGGGCCACGCTGCCTCCGGTGGCGAGGTATTGCTCGATCCAGCACAGTTTCACCGCCGCGTAATACCGCCCCTGCACGTAAGCCAACCGGGTTTCCGGCACGGCGCGCAGCAGGAACAGCACCAGCAACGCCAGCAACACCGGGGCGGTCTGTTCGCGGCGGCGGAACAGCACCAGGCAGATCGCGGCCCAGGCGGGCAGCGTCAACGCGGTGTAGCGCGAGGCGATCGCCGCCTCGACACCCAGCTGAACCCGTCCGTAGGCGGTGAGCAGCGCAAACACCAGGCTGCAGCCCACGAGGATCACACACACCTGCCAGAAACGGTGTGACGTCGGCGTCCCGGTGTTCGTCGGACGAACGGCCAGACGCTTCAGGCCCCAGCCGAACATCGTAAGCATCGCCGCCAGGAACACCGTGCCGACCGGGTACAGGAACCACCACGACATGCGCTGCACCATGAGCACGAAGTAGCTCAGCATGGCCGCCACGAACCGCAGGTAGTCCAGCGGATTGGGTCGGAACACCTGAAACCCCTCGGCCGACACCACAAACCGGTAATTCACCAGAAACGCCGCCAACGTCAGCAGGCAGGCCGCCACCAGCGCCAGCGCATGCCCGCGCTGGGTCGCCGAACCGCGCCACGCCTCCATGGCCAACACCAGGCCCAGGGCGGGCAGCGCCGTCAGACCGAAGCCCGTGAACCCCAGACCCACCACCAGCACCGCGAGGGCGGCCGTGCGCGCCCCACCCGGCGCCCACAGCCAGACGTTGACCAGCAGCATCAGCAGGAACAGGGGAACCACGCTGTGGGAGCCATTGGGCGCCACCCACATGGTTTCAAAACCGGCCACACCCCAGAACGGCAGCAGCAGGAGCGCATCCCAGACCGACCAGGGACCCGGCACCAGTCGCCGGCGCAAACGCAAGGCCAGGGCCCCGGACGCCAGTTGCACACAGGCCATCCAGAGGCTCTCCCACCGGACGCTCCAGTCGCTGAAGTGGTAAGCCGGCAGCGCCAGCGCGAAGGCCAGACCTTGCCGGTGCGGCCCGTGCTGCCAGAAAAAAGCCGCCGGCACGTCGCTCCACTGGAAGCCGTTGTACAGCCGCGTGAGGAGGGCCCACTGGTCAGAAAACGGGACATTGACCGAGAGCAGCCAGGTCAGACCCAGCAACCGGGCCGCCAGCGCGACGCCGAGCACCACCAGCAGCACCTTGGCGACCGGGGGCGGCAGCGCCGCCAGCGGGCCAGACAGGTGCCGCAAAGGGTTCATGGGCGCGACGGCCATGCCACGCGGCGGGCCAGTCGCCAGAGCACCCACCCGCTGCACACCCATTGCCCCAGCACCATGACAGAGCCCATACCGTGCCAGAGCCGCAGGTTCCCGCCAGTGGCGCGCGCGCTGACGATCTTCTGCGCCACGCCAAACTCCTGCACCAGGGCCAGCAACATGGCCAGCAAGACCACCGCCAAGGTCACCAGCAACCCGCGCAACGCCGACAGCCCCTCCGGGGAGACCTCCGCCGCCAGCAGCGCGCGCTGCCGGCGAAGGATCAGCATCAGCACCGCACCCAGGACCAACCCGGCCCAGCACTGAAGGGAAAACAGCCGGGCCGCCACAGGGCCCGCCACAGCGGGGTTGCCCAGGCTGGCGAACAAGGTGGGCACGGCGACAAAACTCAGCGCGTTGATGCCGCCCCACCAGAGGGCGGCCATCATCACGGACAGGCGCTGCCAGGGCATGGGCGCAGGATCAGATGTAGCGCACCGCCACGACCTCGAAGCGGCGCGTGCCGCCCGGGGTCTGGACCTCAGCCACATCCCCCTCTTCCTTGCCGATCAAGGCGCGGGCGATTGGGCTGCTGATGTTGACGAGACCCAGCTTGAGGTCGGCCTCGTCTTCGCCCACGATCTGGTAGGTCACTTCGGCTCCCGTGCCTTCATCGGCCAGATCCACCGTGGCGCCGAAGACCACGCGGCCCGACGCATCCACCGCCGTCGGGTCGATGATCTGGGCGACCGAGAGCTTGCCCTCGATCTCGGCGATGCGCCCTTCGATGAAGCCCTGGCGCTCCTTGGCGGCGTCGTAGTCGGCGTTTTCGCTCAGGTCACCCTGGGCACGGGCTTCGGCGATCGCCTGGATCACGGAAGGACGCTCCACGGTCTTGAGTTTGTGCAGCTCTGCCTTGAGCAATTCGGCGCCGCGCTTGGTGATGGGGAAAGTGGACATCGGGAACTCCAGATCAGGGGCGGCCCCGATCGGGGCCTGTTGGGCAGCACAGGCCACCCGGAAAAAGGCAAACCGCCGAACGTTTCCGGTCGGCGGCTTCACTGCCCGAAATTATGCCCTGAATCGATCCGACCGCATGCCGTCGCCGGGCCGTCTCAGTCGCGACCCGCACGCTCGATGGTGTCGGCCAGCCGGGCCGGATCGGTGAAGCGCAGTTCGTGGCTGCCCTGGCACTCCACCAGCCGGAACAGACCCAGCCGCTCCGACAGTCGCGGGTGCCAGGGCAGGTTGTGCGGCAAGGCCGTGTCCTGCTGACCATTGATGTAGCTCTTGCCCATGGGCATGGCCTCCAGCGGCGTCGCGGCGGCATCAACGAAGGCGCACGCCATGTTTCAGGTGCCAGTGGAGGGCCAACTGGACCACAGGCAGAACGGAATGGCTGGACTGCGCGCAGGCCGTGGGCTGTGGCAGAAAGCACAACGGGCATGGCCGCAATCCAGCGTCCATGCCCGTTGGGTTCAAGAGGGAAAGCCCCTCGGCCGGATCAGGCCACCAACTGCGCGTGCATCTCCTGCACGGAAATCACGCCGAGGCTGTCCATGTACTTCATGCCCTCGACGGCCGCTTCAGCGCCGAAGATCGTGGTGAAGGTGGTCACGCGGGCCAGCAGGGACGAGGTGCGGATCGCGCGCGAATCGGCGATGGCGTTGCGGCGCTCTTCCACCGTGTTGATCACCAGACTGATGTCGCCGTTCTTGATCATGTCCACGATGTGCGGGCGGCCTTCGGTGACCTTGTTGACCGCGACCACCGGCACGCCGGCCGCGGCAATGGCGGCGGCGGTGCCGCGAGTGGCGACCAGCTCGAAGCCCATGGCCACCAGCGCGCGCGCAATCTCCACCGCACGCGGCTTGTCACCGTTCTTCACGGTCAGGAACACCTTGCCCGACGGGCTGCCGTCGGCCTTTTTGGGTCGCGGCAGCTTGGTGCCGGCACCCAGCTGGCTCTTCACGAAGGCTTCGCCAAAGGTCTTGCCCACGCCCATGACTTCGCCGGTGGACTTCATCTCGGGGCCGAGGATGGTGTCCACACCGGGGAACTTGACGAACGGGAACACCGCTTCCTTCACGCTGAAGTAAGGCGGCGTCACCTCGGCGCCGATGCCTTGGTCGTCCAGCGACTGGCCGGCCATGCAGCGTGCGGCCACCTTGGCCAGCTGGATGCCCGTGGCCTTGGAGACGAAGGGCACCGTGCGCGAAGCGCGCGGGTTCACTTCCAGCACATAGATCACGTCCTGACCGTCCTTCTCCTGGATCGCGAACTGCACGTTCATGAGCCCGATCACGTTCAGGCCTTGTGCCATGGCCGCGGTCTGGCGCTTGAGCTCGTCGATCGTGGCTTGTTTCAGGTAGTACGGCGGCAGCGAACAGGCCGAGTCGCCGCTGTGCACGCCGGCCTGCTCGATGTGTTCCATCACGCCACCGATGAAGACACGGCCCGTGTGGTCGCGGATCGCGTCCACGTCGCACTCGATGGCGTCGTTCAGGAAGCGGTCCAGCAGCACCGGCGAATCGTTGCTCACCTTCACGGCTTCGCGCATGTAGCGCTCCAGATCGCGCTGCTCGTGCACGATTTCCATCGCGCGGCCACCCAGCACATAGCTCGGGCGCACCACCAGCGGGTAGCCCAGGGCGGCGGCTTTTTCCAGCGCTTCAGGTTCGGCACGCGCGGTGGCGTTGGGCGGCTGGCGCAGCTTCAGCTCGTGCAGCAGCTTCTGGAAGCGCTCACGGTCTTCGGCGGCGTCGATCATGTCGGGGCTGGTGCCGATGATGGGCACGCCCGCGGCTTCCAGGCCGAGCGCGAGCTTCAGCGGCGTCTGACCACCGTACTGCACGATCACACCGGCGGGTTTTTCCTTGTCGACGATCTCCAGCACGTCTTCCAGCGTCAGCGGCTCGAAGTACAGGCGGTCGGAGGTGTCGTAGTCGGTGGACACGGTTTCGGGGTTGCAGTTGACCATGATGGTCTCGTACCCGTCTTCGCGCATCGCCAGTGCGGCGTGCACGCAGCAGTAGTCGAACTCGATGCCCTGTCCGATGCGGTTCGGGCCACCGCCCAGCACCATGATCTTCTTGTTGTTCGTCGGCTCGGCTTCGCACTCGCCGTCGCCGTGGCCTTCGTAGGTGGAGTACAGGTAGGCGGTGTCGGTCGAGAACTCGGCCGCGCAGGTGTCCACGCGCTTGTAGACCGGGCGGATGTTCTGCGCGATGCGGCGCGCGCGCACGGCGGCGTCGGTGGTCTTGAGCAGCTTGGCCAGGCGGCGGTCCGAGAAGCCCTTCTTCTTGAGGCCGCGCAGGGTGTCCGCGTCGATGGCGTCGAGGCTGGTCTGCTCCAGCTTGAGTTCGATCTGCACGATCTCTTCGATCTGCACCAGGAACCAGGGGTCGATTTTGGTGAACTGGTGCACCTCGGCCAGCGTCCATCCGGCCGCAAAGGCATCGCCCACGTACCAGATGCGTTCGGGACCGGGTTCACCCAGCTCGCGCTCCAGGATCTCGCGGTCCTGGGTCTTTTCGTTCATGCCGTCCACGCCGACCTCCAGGCCACGCAGGGCCTTCTGGAAGCTTTCCTGGAACGTGCGGCCCATGGCCATGACCTCGCCCACGGACTTCATCTGTGTGGTCAGGCGGCTGTCGGCGGTGGGGAATTTCTCGAACGCGAAACGCGGGATCTTGGTCACCACGTAGTCGATGCTGGGCTCGAACGACGCCGGCGTCGCGCCGCCGGTGATCTCGTTGCGCAGCTCGTCCAGCGTGTAGCCGATGGCCAGCTTGGCCGCGACCTTGGCGATGGGAAAGCCGGTGGCCTTGGAGGCCAGGGCCGAGGAGCGCGACACGCGCGGGTTCATCTCGATCACCACCATGCGGCCGTCGGCCGGGTTGATGGAGAACTGCACGTTGGAGCCACCGGTGTCCACACCGATCTCGCGCAGCACCGCCAGCGAGGCGTTGCGCAGGATCTGGTATTCCTTGTCGGTCAGCGTCTGCGCCGGAGCCACGGTGATGGAGTCACCGGTGTGCACACCCATCGGGTCCAGGTTCTCGATCGAGCAGATGATGATGCAGTTGTCCGCCTTGTCGCGAACCACTTCCATCTCATACTCTTTCCAGCCGAGCAGCGACTCTTCGATCAGCAGCTCGTTGGTCGGCGAGGCTTCGAGGCCGCGCTTGCAGATGGTCTCGAACTCCTCCGGGTTGTAGGCGATGCCACCACCCGTGCCACCCAGCGTGAAGCTGGGGCGGATCACGACCGGGAAACCCACGGTCTTCTGCACACCCCAGGCCTCTTCCAGACTGTGGGCGATGCCCGAGCGCGCGGAACCCAGACCGATCTTGGTCATGGCGTCCTTGAACTTCAGGCGGTCTTCAGCCTTGTCGATCGCCTCCGGCGTGGCACCGATCAGCTCGACGTTGTGTTTCTCCAGCACGCCGTGGTGCCAGAGGTCCAGCGCGCAGTTCAGCGCGGTCTGGCCACCCATGGTGGGCAGGATCGCGAAACCACCGGGGGTGAGCGGCCGCTCCTTGGCGATGATCTTCTCCACCGTTTGCCAGGTGATGGGCTCGATGTAGGTGACGTCAGCCGTGGCCGGGTCGGTCATGATCGTGGCCGGGTTGCTGTTGATCAGCACCACCCGGTAACCCTCTTCGCGCAGCGCCTTGCAGGCCTGCACGCCGGAGTAATCGAACTCACAGGCCTGGCCAATGATGATCGGGCCGGCGCCAATGATGAGGACGGTCTGGATGTCTGTTCTTTTGGGCATGGTTCGCTTGTGTGTCTTGTGGCGCAGGCTTCAGCCTTGGCGCTGGGTGTCCAGTGTGTTCAGCAGCGCCTGGATGCGCTCGGCGGGCACGTTTTTCTGCATCAGCTGCAGCAGGCCGTCGCCTTCGATCAGGGGGCGCAGCACCTCGACCTCGGCTGGGTAGAACAGCGCGTCCCAGGCGGCCAGCTCGGTGTTGAAGGTCTCGTCGTCCCAGGTCTTGCCTTTGGCCAGCAGGGTCACCAGCGGCGCGGCCTTGTTTTCGACGAAGGCCTTTCGGTAGGGCTTCTGTGCCCAGCGCTGGGCAAACCACTCCTTGTGTGGCGACTCCAGTCCCAGCATGCGTTTGGCAATGGCTTTTTCGATCGCAAAAACCGGGAAACTGAAGAGCTTCATGGGGGTTCCTTGTGGCGCGCGGAAGTCAGGCCTTGGCCTGCTGCATCAGACCGATGAACCGGTCAAACAGATAACCGATGTCGTGCGGGCCGGGCGAGGCTTCCGGGTGGCCCTGGAAGCAGAAGGCCGGCTTGTCGGTACGGGCCAGGCCCTGCAATGTGCCGTCGAACAGGCTCACGTGCGTGGCGCGCAGGTTGGCCGGCAGGTTCTTCTCGTCCACCGCGAAACCGTGGTTCTGGCTGGTGATGCTCACGCGGCCGTTGTCGAGGTCTTTCACCGGGTGGTTGGCGCCATGGTGGCCGAACTTCATCTTGAAGGTCCGGGCACCGCTGGCCAGCGCCATGATCTGATGTCCGAGGCAGATGCCGAAGGTCGGCACGCCGCTGTCGATGATTTCGCGCGTGGCGGCGATCGCGTAGTCACAAGGCTCCGGGTCGCCCGGGCCGTTGGACAGGAACACGCCGCTGGGCTTGAGCTTGAACACGTCGGCCGCGGGCGTCTGGGCCGGAACGACCGTGATCTTGCAGCCGCGTTGCGCCAGCATGCGCAGGATGTTCCTCTTGACGCCGAAGTCGTAGGCCACGACGTGGAACTTCGGTGCAATCTGCTCGCCGTAACCGAAGCCCAGTTGCCACTCGGTCTGGCTCCAGTCGTAGGGTGCATCGGCGGACACGACCTTGGCCAGGTCCTGCCCGGCCATGTTGGGAGCCGCCTGGGCGGCGGCAATGGCCTGCGCGCGGTGTGCTTCGGTGATAGCTTCTCCGGCAGCGAGCGCGACGATGCAGCCGTTCTGGGCGCCGTGGGTGCGCAGCCGACGCGTCAGGGCACGCGTGTCCAGATCGGCGATGGCCACCGTGCCCTCGGACTGCAGGTAGTTGGTGAGTGTCTTTTCGCTGCGGAAGTTGGACGCTAGCAGGGGCAGGTCTTTGATGATCAGGCCGGCCGCATGGATGCGATTGGCCTCCACGTCTTCACCATTGACACCGGTGTTGCCGATGTGCGGGTAGGTGAGCGTGACGATTTGCTGGCAATAGCTCGGATCGGTGAGGATTTCCTGGTAACCGGTCATGGAGGTGTTGAACACCACTTCACCGGTCGTCTGACCGGTGGCACCGATGGAAATCCCTGTAAAGACCGTGCCGTCGGCGAGCGCGAGAAGGGCTTTCGGATGGACGGGAAGCACGGTTTTCTCCAGAGAGTTTTCGAAACGCACCCGCATGTCACCATGAGGCGATGCCGAAGCCGTTTCGCGCCCGCACCCAAGGAGTCGCGAGCGGATCGCGACGGGGTTCGTGTGCGGGGAATCTGGGCTGGCAGCCGGGGCTGACGCAGAGCTTGCGTCGAATGCGGGTAAACCTTGAGATTATAGCCGCTCACCCCCTGCCCTTCGGCCACCACCATCCGGAAAACGCACCCATTCGGGGCAGCCAACCAGACCGCAACGAGGGCTCATCGCGCCGCTGCGCTGGCGTGCAGACAGATCGCCGCCGCTGCCGCGACATTGAGCGACTCCTCGCCGCCCGGCTGGATGATGCGCACGGATTGCGCGGCCAGGGCGCCGAGCGCCGGGCTCACGCCCTGCCCTTCGTGACCGAGCACCCAGGCACAGGGCCAGGGCAACCGGGCCTGATGCAACAGATCCCCTTGATGGGAACTCGTCACCAGCAGCGGCACGGCCAGATCGCCCAAGTCGTCTGCGGCGAGCCCCTCCACCAGATGCAGGGCAAAGTGAGCCCCCATGCCGGCACGCAGCACCTTGGGCGACCACAACCCCGCTGTGCCCTTGAGCGCGAGCACCTGTACAAAACCCATGGCGGCGGCGCTGCGAAGGATGGAGCCCACGTTGCCCGCATCCTGCAGGCGGTCGAGCACCACCGCCGCGCCACCTGTCTGCAAGCCAGCCGCCTCGGGCAGGTCCCAGACAAAGCCGACCCCCGCGGGTGATTCGAGACCGCTGATCCCCGCCATGAGCGCGTCGGGCACCGTGACGATGTGGTCGGCGGCATCGCGCAGATCGTGGGGCGCCTGGGGCCAGAAACTCTCGGTGAACACCGCCGTCGCGGGCCGCCGCCTGCGCGCGAGCAAGGCCCTGCACAGGTGGTCCCCCTCCAGCCAGATCTGCCCCTGCTTGCGGTAGGCGGTGCTGTCCTGTGCGAGCAGGCGCAAGCGCTTGAGCAAGGGGTTGTCGCGAGAGGTGATGGCGGTGGGTTGATTCATGGAGGCGCTTGGTCGGGTGAGGCTGCGAGCACGCGTGCCACGGGTGCGAAGCTGCGGCGGTGCTCGGCGAGCGCGCCGTGCGTCTGAAGCGCTTGCAGGTGCGCGGCCGTGCCATACCCTTTGTGGCGATCAAAGCCGTACACGGGGTGCAACAGGTGCAACTCGTCCAGCAGGCGGTCCCGGGCGACCTTGGCCAGGATGGACGCCGCCGAGATGGCGGGCACCAGCGCATCGCCCGAGACGATGGCCTCGGCCAGCACGTCCAGCGACGGCAGGCGGTTGCCATCCACCAGCACCTTGACCGGCTTCAGGCGAAGGCCATTCACCGCTCGCTGCATGGCCAGCATCGTGGCCTGCAGGATGTTGAGCCGGTCGATTTCTTCCACCGAGGCCTGGGCCACACTGCAGCACAGCGCCTTGGCACGGATTTCGTCGTACAGCTGTTCGCGCCGCCTGGCCGTGAGCTGTTTGGAGTCGGCCAGGCCTTTGATCGGCGCCTTGTCATTGAGGATGACCGCGGCTGCGACCACCGGCCCGGCCAGGGGTCCGCGACCGGCCTCGTCCACGCCCGCGACCAGACCCGGCACATCCCAGATCAGGGACGCCTGCTCAGCCTTGAAGAACTTTTTCAATCGCATCGGCGGCCAATTGTGCGGTGTCGCGGCGCAAGCTGTGGTGCAACTCGGTGAATCGCGCCTGCAACGCTGCGGTTTGGGCCGGCGCATCCAGCCAGGCCAATGTGGTCTGCGCGAGTGCCGGCGGCGTGGCGGCATCCTGCAGCAGCTCGGGCACCACAAAGTCGCGGCACAAGATGTTGGGCAGGCCCACCCAGGGCTGCAGCTGCTTGCGCCGCATGATGTGCCAGGACAATCGGTTCATGTTGTACGCGATCACCATCGGCCGCTTGAACAGGGCCGCCTCCAGCGTGGCCGTGCCACTCGCAATGAGCGTCACGTCGCAGGCAGCCAGCGCATCGTGTGAACGACCGTCCAGCACCATCAGGTTGTCCAGACCGCTGGCCGACGCGATGGCCACGATGCTGTCCTTGAGCGCAGGCACGGCAGGCACCACGAATTTCAAACCAGGCCTTTGACGCCGCATCAGCACCGCAGCATCAAAAAACCGTCGGGCGTTGTACTGCACCTCCGAACGGCGGCTGCCAGGCAGGATCGCCACGACGGTCTCGTCGTCACGCAAACCCAGTCGCCGCCGTGCCGCCGACCGATCTGGCACCAGCGGAATCACACTGGCCAGCGGGTGCCCGACGTAGGTAGCATCAATGCCATGCCGGGCGAGCAGCTCGGGCTCGAACGGAAAGAGGCACAGCACATGATCGGCGCTGTTGCGCAGCTTCAGGACCTTCTTGGGCCGCCATGCCCAGAACGACGGGCAGACGAAATGCACGGTTCGAATGCCATCGGCCTTCAGCGCGGCCTCCAGGTCGAAATTGAAATCGGGCGCGTCGACGCCGATGAAGATGTCGGGCCGATCGGTCGTCAGCAGCCGCTCCTTGAGCCGGTTGCGGATACCGAGGATTTCCATGAACTTGGGCAGCACCTCGATGTACCCGCGCACGGCCAGCTTGTCACTGGGCCACCAAGCTTCGAACCCCTGGTGGGTCATGCTGGCGCCACCAATGCCCATGGCCGTCAGACCGGGCCAACGTTCGCGCAGGCCTTGGAGCAGCAACCCCGCGAGCAAGTCGCCAGAAGCCTCGCCGGCCACCATCGCAAAGCGGCGTTGCGCTTCCATGAGTCGAGCAGCGGAACCGTTAACGGGCAATGCCGCGGGTCGCGGACGCGAGGAAGCGGTTCATCATCTCCACATCGCCAGCAGCATCGGGGATGTCATGCGCCAGGGCCTCGATACCGCCCCGGGCCTGCTCCAGGGTGAGCCCCTGGCGGTACAGCAGCTTGTGCATCTGCTTCACCGCCGCCACCCGCTCCGGCGTGAAGCCGCGACGGCGCAAACCCACCACGTTGAAGCCGCGCACGGCCAGCGGATTGCCGTCGACAAGCATGAAGGGCGGCACGTCCTGCGAAACCGCGCTGGCAAAGCCAACCATCGCGTGCGCACCGACCGAGACGAACTGATGAATACCGGTCAGACCACCGACTGTCACCCAGTCGGCGAGGTGAACGTGACCTGCGAGCGTGGTGTTGTTCGCCAGCGTGGTGTGGTTGTCGACAATGCAGTCATGGGCGATGTGTGTGTACGCCATGATCCAGTTGTCGTTGCCCACCCGCGTGACCCCGCCCGCGCCCGGCACGCCCAGGTTGAAGGTGCAAAACTCGCGAATGGTGTTGCGGTCTCCGATGATCAGCTCGGTGGGTTCTCCCGCGTACTTCTTGTCTTGCGGGATCGCACCGATCGAGTTGAACTGGAAAATCCGGTTGTCCCGTCCGATGGTGGTGCGGCCGTCGACCACACAATGAGGGCCGATGGTCGTGCCCGCACCCACTTTCACGTGGGGACCGATCAGGGCGTAGGGGCCGACGGTGACAGAACTGTCGAGCTCGGCACCCGGGTCCACCAATGCGGTGGCGTGGATCTGCGTCACAGCGTGCTCCCGGTGTCGATCAGGCAATCGTGCGCATGGTGCACATCAGCTCGGCCTCGCACACCACATCGCCCGCCACGCGGATCACGCCTTTGAACTTGTAGATGCCTGCGCGCACGCGGTCGAGGTCCACATCCATGATCAGCTGGTCACCAGGCTCCACGGGGCGCTTGAAGCGGGCGCCATCGATGCCAGCGAAGTAGTACACCGTCTTGTCGTCCATGGTCACGCCCGCCGTATCAAACGCCAGCAGCGCTGCCGCCTGTGCCATGGCTTCGAGCATCAGCACCCCGGGCATCACGGGTCGGTTGGGGAAATGCCCCCCGAAGAACGGCTCGTTGATCGTGACGTTCTTCAGCGCCTTGATGCGCTTGCCTTTTTCGAGCTCCAGCACACGGTCCACGAGCAGAAAGGGATAACGGTGCGGCAGCTGCTTGCGAATCTCGTGAATGTCCATCATGGTGATCGGGTGTCTTGGGAAGCGTTGTCGAGGCTCTGTTCGACGGCTCGGAGCCGTTCGCGCAGGCGGTTGAGTTGTTTGAGGGAAGCGGCGTTCTTTTCCCAGGACGCATTGTCGTCGATGGGAAACATGCCGGTGTAGTGACCCGGCTTGCCGATGGAGCGCGTGACCACCGTCGCCGCCGAGATGTTCACCCCGTCGGCCAGCGTCAGGTGTCCCAGCACGATGGCGCCACCACCGATGGTGCAACGCGCACCGATCACAGCGGTGCCAGCCACCCCCACACATCCGGCCATGGCCGTGTGGTCGCCCACACGCACGTTGTGGCCGATTTGGATCAGGTTGTCCAGCTTCACACCGTTACCGATCACCGTGTCGTCCAGCGCTCCGCGATCAATGCAGGTGTTGGCGCCGATCTCCACATCGTCACCAATGCGTACCGCACCGAGCTGTTCGATCTTGACCCACTCACCACGGTGCGGGGCAAATCCAAAACCATCCGCACCGAGGACCACGCCGGGGTGAAGAATGCAGCGCTGTCCCACAGCGCAGCGCTCCCCCACCGTGACGCGCGCATAGAGCAGCGAACCCGCGCCCACGCTGCTGCCTGCCTCCAACACGACGTGGGGACCAATGCGAACGCCGGTACCGACATGCACCCCTTCGCCCACCACCGCAAAGGCAGCGATTGAAACGCCCGCCTCGATCACAGCCGTGGGGTGAATGCTCGCCAGTGGGTCGATGAGTGCCGGTTCGGCCGCCCGATGCTCTGCGCGCCACCATTGGGTGAGCCGGGCAAAGTAAAGGTAAGGGTCGTCAATGACGATGCACGCGCCCCGTGAGGCAGCGGCTTCCAGAAGCGTGGGCGGAACGATCAGCGCCCCTGCCTGGGTGGTATGCACCTGATTCGCATACTTCGCCTGCGCCACAAATGACAGATCGGAAGGCGTTGCCGTGGCCAACGGCGCCAGGCGATGAATCTGGAGGTGGGGCTCGCCGAACAACTGGCCCCCTAGGGCCTCGACAATGGCGCCGAGTGGCCGGGACACGTCTCGGCCGCGCCTTACTTGACGCTGTTCAAGCCACTGAGCACCTTGTCGGTGATGTCGTGCTTGGGGTTGATGTAGACGGCTTCTTGAAGGATAAGGTCGTACTTTTCTGTCTCCGCCACCTGCTTGATCACGCGGTTGGCTTTCTCAAGAACCTGCTGGAGTTCCTCATTCTTGCGCAAGGTCACGTCTTCCTGGAACTCGCGTTGCTTGCGCTGGAAGTCGCGATCTTGATCGACCAACTGACGCTGGCGAGCGATGCGTTGCGCTTCCGGCAATGTGGGCGCTTCCCGCTCCAACTTTTCTGACGCGGCTTTGAGCTGGCCGCCCAAAGTCTGCAGATCCTTCTCGCGGCGCGAAAACTCCTGCTCCAGTTTGGCCTGAGATGCTTTGGCAAGATTGGCCTCGCGAAGCACTCGCTCGGTGCTGACAAAGCCGATCTTGAAATCCTGCGCCCCTGCCGCGAGTGCGACGCATGCACCGGCCAGCAAAACGGCGAGATGGCGCGCGAAACGGCGCTGAGAAGTCTTCATCAAAAAGAGGTTCCGATCTGAAACTGGAATTTCTGGATTCTATCGCCCGAGAACTTGCGCACGGGGTTGGCAAGAGCGAACCGCAGCGGACCCACAGGGGAAATCCAGCTCAAGCCGATGCCAACCGATGACCGCAACTGACTCAGGTCCACGCTCTCCGACTCCCCGTACACATTGCCCGCATCGACAAAGGCAAACCAGCGCAGCGTGCGGTCGTTGCCCGCCCCAGGAAACGGTGCGATGAACTCGGCGTTGAGCACCAGGTTGCGCGCACCGCCGACGTTGACGGTTTCACCGGTCGTGGACCCCATGACCGCGGAAGTGGGGCCCAAGGTGCCTTGCTCGAACCCGCGCACAGAACCCAGGCCACCACCGTAGAAGTTGCGCAGCACAGGGTAGGGCTTTCCACCCAGACCCTTGCCAACGCCCAGTTCAGTATTGAAGGCGAGTGTGTACTGGCGGGTCAGCGCAACATACTGTTGAAACTGGTAGGTCAACTTGGCGTAACGCCTGTCACCACCCAAGCCAAATTCGGTGTTGAAACGCTGCAGGCGTCCGGTCGTGGGGACCAGCGCACTGTCGCGGTTGTCACGCGCCCACCCGATCGTGGCCGGAAGGTAAGTCCCACTCTGATCGCGATAGGCTTCGGGCAACTGATCGCCCTCCTTCACCTTTACGCGCTCGGCACCCGCCCCGAAATACACCGTGTCCGTCTCGGTGAAGGGCACGCCAAAGCGCACACCCACACCCGGCGTGGCGATTTCGTAGTCACCCCCCTGCGCGTCGTAGGGACGGGTGGTCTTGTAGTAAAGGTCAAAGGTGCGCGAGATGCCGTCTTCGGTGAAGTACGGGTTGGTCGTGCTCAGGACGAACTGTCGGTTGTACTTGCTCGTGTTCAGGTCCAGCCCGAGGTAGTTCCCGCTGCCGAACACGTTTTCCTGCTTGATGCTGGCAATCAGCGACAGCTTGTCGGCTTGCGAATAACCCGCACCAATGGACAGGTTGCCGGTGGGCTTCTCGGCCACGGTGACCGTGAGGTCCACCTGGTCATTGGACCCGGGCACGGGTTCGGTCTCGATGCCAACCTCAGTGAAAAACCCCAGACGGTCGACACGATCGCGCGACAAGCGGATGCGGTCGCTGTCATACCACGCCGACTCCAGCTGGCGGAACTCGCGCCGGATGATCTCGTCACGGGTCCGGTTGTTGCCTTCGACATTGATGCGACGCACGTACACGCGACGCGCCGGCTGCGCGCGAAGCACGAACGCCACGCGGTTGTTGGCCCGATCGATCACAGGACTCGCTTCGACCTGAGCAAAAGCGTAGCCAAAGGCCCCAAAGTAATCGGTGAACGCCTTGACCGTGCGCGTCACGTCCTCGGCGTTGTAAGCCTCACCCGCCCGGACGCTCACCAGCGACTTGAACTCCTGCTCTTTGCCCAGGTACTCGCCTTCCAGCGTCACCGAAGAAACCACGAAGCGGTTGCCCTCTGTGATGTTGATGGTCACCGACATGTCGCGCTTGTCGGGGGAAATCGCCACCTGGGTCGAGTCGATGCGGAACTCCAGATAGCCACGCGCCAGGTAGTAGGAACGCAGCGACTCCTGATCGGCATTGAGCTTCGCCCGCGAATAACGATCTGCCTTGGTGTACCAGCTCATCCAGCCACCGGTGTCCAGATCGAACAGGTCGCGCAGCGTGGACTCCGAGAAGGCCTTGTTGCCAACGATGCGGATGTCCTTGATCTTGGCCACTTCGCCTTCGACCACGTTGAAATTCAAGTTGACGCGATTGCGTTCGCCCGGTGTGACCGTCGTCACCACCTGAGCAGCGTACATGCTTCGGTTGATGTACTGTCGCTTGAGTTCCTGTTCGGCACGGTCGGCCAGCGCCTTGTCAAAAGGGCGCCCCTCAGCCAGACCCACTTCGCGCAGTGACTTCTTCAATATCTCGGCGTCGAACTCCTTGATCCCCGAGAAGCTCACATCGGCCACTGTGGGCCGCTCTTCCACGATCACGACGAGCACATCGCCATTGATCTGCAAACGCACATCAGTGAACAAACCCAGCCCGAACAGCGAGCGAATCGCCGTTGAACCCTTGTCATCGCTGTATTGATCGCCGATGCGAAACGGCAGCGACGCGAACACCGTCCCAGGCTCCACGCGCTGCAACCCCTCGACGCGGATGTCCTTCAATGTGAATGGATCCACAGCCCATGCAGGCAGCGCTGCAAACAAGGAGGAGGCGACGGTCAACAGCGTCAGGCCACGCAGTCGGTGATGGATTTTTTTCATGAAGAGAGAGGGTTCAGCCCACCAAGCGGGTGATATCGTTGAACAGGGCGACGGACATGAGTGCCAACAGCACCGCCACACCCCCGCGCTGCAGCCGCTCCAGCCAGACGTCCGAGACGCTTCGACCAGTGACACCCTCCCAAAGATAATACATCAGGTGCCCCCCATCGAGCACTGGCAGCGGCAGCAAGTTCAATACGCCGAGACTCACGCTGATCAGGGCCAGAAACACCAAGTATGACGTCAACCCGATGCTGGCCGACTTGCCTGCGTAATCCGCAATGGTGAGTGGCCCGCTCAGGTTCTTGAGCGAGGCTTCGCCGATGACCATTCGGCCCATCATCTTGAGGGTGAGCCAGGACACCTCCCAGGTGCGGACCACGCCCAGCCAGAGGCCGTCCACCACACCATGTCGCACCGTGGTCATGGCCGGCGCGGACCCCACATAGGCTCCAATGCGGCCGATCCAGACACCCTCGACCTGCTCCAGGCGCGGCTGCACATTCAGCTTCAAGGCCTGACCTGCGCGTGAAACATCCCATTGTTGTGTCGAGGCATTCCCCTGCGCACCCACCGACTGACGGATCGACATGCGCAGCGACTGCCCGTCAGCCACAGGCCGGCCGTTCACCCGCAACACGTGATCTCCGGCTTTCAGCCCCGCCGCTTCGGCCGCCCCTCCCGGCATCACCTCACCCATCACTGGAGCGGTCCAGGGGGCGGTGATGCCGATGCGTTGAAACAGGCTGGCGTCGGCCTCGCGCACTGTCAGGCCACTCAAAGGCAAGATCAACATGCGGGTGGGAGCGCCCTCTTCCCGCGCCACCCATAGTCGCATGTCCATGCCCGACAGCGCCGACTGGGTCAAGCGCCAGCGCAGATCCTCGAAAGAGCCGACCGGCGACGCTTCATCATCGCCAGACGCCGTCTCAGCCACCCACTCGCCCCCCAACAGGCCCGCCTTCTCGGCCAGAGAGCCCGCCACGGGACCCGCCAGAACGGGCTTGGGCTCTTCGACACCCATCCAGTTCACCGCCGTGTACAAAACGACCGCCAGCAGCAGGTTGGCCAGTGGCCCTGCCGCCACGATCGCCGCTCGGGAACGCAGGGGCTGGGTATTGAACGCGAGGTGGCGCTCTGCCGCGTCCACAGGGGCTTCACGCTCGTCCAGCATGCGCACGTAGCCCCCGAGCGGCAGCATGCACAGCACAAACTCCGTGGGGTTGCCTGGCCGTTGCCAGCGAACCAAGGGCTTGCCGAACCCCACGGAATAGCGCAGCACCTTGACACCACAAGCCACCGCCACCCTGTAGTGACCGTACTCGTGCACAGCGATCAACAGGCCCAGGGCCACCACAAAGGCAATCAGGGTCATCATCTTGAATCTTTCGAAAGGCCTCCACCGCGCCCGGCGGAGAAGTCACGGCTCAGGGGTCACCTGCGACTCAAACGGTGTAGCGCGCCACACAAGATGCTGCCATCGCCCGGGCTTCGGCATCGATGGCCAGCAAGGCGTCCAGGTCATCGGACTTGGAGGGGCTCAGGGCGCCCAAAGTTGCGTGATTGACCGCATGAATCTGGTCAAACCTCAAACGGCGTGACAGAAATGCCTCCACGGCCACCTCGTTGGCCGCGTTGAGCACGGCCGTGGTGCCTGCCGTTGCGGCCAGCGCATCCCAGGCCAGACGCAACCCAGGGAAGCGCCGCTCGTCCGGCACCTCAAAGGTCAACGCACCCAAGGTCGAAAAATCGAGCGCGGCCGCGCCAGATGCCATCCGCTCCGGCCACGAAAGGCCGTATGCGATCGGCACACGCATGTCGGGCGTCCCCAGCTGGGCCACCACGGAGCGGTCGTGGTACTGCACCATGGAGTGGATCACGCTCTGGGGGTGAATCACCACCTCGATTCGGGAGGGTTCCAGACCGAACAGGTGGTGCGCCTCAATGACCTCCAGCGCCTTGTTCATCATGGTGGCCGAGTCCACCGAGATCTTTCGCCCCATGACCCAGTTGGGGTGGGCGCAGGCCTGCTCCGGTGTGATCTCGGCGAGCGTGGCCGGGTCACGTTGACGGAAGGGCCCACCCGATGCGGTCAACACGATCTTGTCCACACGGCGCGTCCAGCTTGACGCGTCTTCAGGCAACGACTGGAAGATGGCCGAGTGCTCGCTGTCGATGGGCAGCAAGGTGCCGCCACCGTCGCGCACCGCGCGCATGAACATCTCGCCTCCGACCACCAGGGCTTCCTTATTGGCGAGCAACAGCTTCTTGCCCGCGCGGGCCGCGGCCAGACTCGGAGCCAGCCCCGCAGCACCCACGATGGCGGCCATGACCGTGTCAACTTCCGGATCGGCGCTCACCTCGCACAAGGCATGGGCGCCAGACAACACCTGAACCGACAGACCCAGATCTTTCACCCGGTCAGCGAGCTGCCGGGCATGCATGGGGCTGGACATCACGGCGAACCGGGGCGAATGGAGGCGGCACTGGGACAGCAACAAGTCGACCTGGGTCGCGGCCGTGAGCGCGAACACCCTGAACCGTTCCGGGTGACGAGACAACACGTCGAGCGTGCTCGTGCCGATGGAGCCCGTGGAACCCAGGATGGTGACGTTTTGCAGGGACGAACTCATGGTTTCAGCGTACTCGTGATCAACATGGCCACCGGCAACACCGGCAGCAAGGCATCCACTCGGTCCAACACGCCTCCGTGCCCGGGCAGCAACTGGCTGGAGTCTTTCATGCCGGCCCCACGTTTGACCAGCGACTCCAGCAAGTCCCCAACCACACTGGTGCCCGCCAGAACAACAAACACAACAACCGCCCAAACAGGGCTGGCGGTCCACAGCTGGGCGAACAGGCTGGGCGCCGCGGCCGGAAACCGTTGGTCAAACCAGATCCAGAACCAGCCCAACAGGCACACACCCAACACGCCGCTGAACACACCTTCCCAGCTTTTGCCGGGACTCAGGGTGGGCGCCAGCTTGCGCCGGCCGAAGGCCCGTCCACCCGCGTAGGCGGCGATATCGGCGGCCCACACAAGGGTCAACACCGACAGCAGAAACCCCAGGCCCACGATGCGGGCCTGCACCAGTGCCAGCCAGGCACACGCCAGCAGCACCAGTCCGCCGGCCAAGCGCGACCAGGCAGGCCATGACAACCACCCCGCCACACCCCGGCGCAACATCACCACAGACAACACCAGCCAAGCTGCCGACGCCGCCCACCAGACCTCAGGCCACGACCGCTCCAGACCTCCCCACCACCAGAAAAAACACACGGCCAACCCCAGCGTGCCGCCCAGCAGCCTGGCGCTCCATTCGCTGCACCCATTGAGCCGTGCCCACTCCCAACCTGCCGCCCCCATCACCAGCGCCGACAGCGCGGTGAAGGGCTCCATTGAGGGGTAAAACATCGCAGGCAGCAGCACCGCCAGCAGCAGCAACGCCGTGACGATCCGCTGCTTAAGCATGGGATGGCGCCACCAATTGTTCGGACGTCAGGCCAAAGCGCCTCTCGCGTCCCGCAAAATCGGCAAACGCCCGGTCCAATTCGGCGGCATCAAAATCGGGCCAGAGACAGGGGGTGAAAAACAGCTCGGTGTACGCACACTGCCACAGCAGGAAGTTGCTGATTCGCATCTCCCCCCCCCGTGCGAATCAGCAAATCGGGATCCCCCACGTGGGCCAGCGCTGTGGTCTCGCACAGCCCAGCCTCGGTGACTTCTTTGCCCTGCTCGACCAGTCGACGCGCAGCCTGCGCAATGTCCCAGCGCCCGCCGTAGTTGAAACAGACGTTGAGCACCATTTTCTGATTGTGCGCCGTGGTTTGCTCGGCTTTTTGCAAGCCCTGCAAAACACGTGGCGACAGGCCACCCGCTTCACCTGGGAAATGGAGTTGAACGCCGTTTTTGCCGAGCTTGGGCACTTCCCTGGACAAGGCCATCAGCAGCAGGCTCATCAGACCGGACACCTCGTCTTCCGGACGGCTCCAGTTTTCCGACGAGAAGGCAAACACGGTCAGCACCTGGACATTGCGCTCCAGGCAAGCTCGCACGGTGCGCCGCAGCGCGTCCACACCTTGTTTGTGTCCCGCCACGCGGGGTAGGTGGCGCTTTTGCGCCCAGCGTCCATTGCCATCCATCACGATGGCCACGTGGCGAGGGACACAGGAGGCGGGCGGCGGGGTGTGGGCCATCAGCACAGACAGGGGATGCAGTTCATGGAGCAAAGCGATGCCAAATGGCCACGCATCAAACGGCCATGATGTCTTGCTCTTTGGCCGCCACCAGCCGATCCACCTCGCCAATGACGCGATCGGTGAGCTTCTGGATCTCGTCCACCGAGCGGCGCTCATCGTCTTCCGATGCCAGTTTGTCCTTCACCAGTCTTTTGACGTGTTCGTTGGCATCGCGACGCAGATTCCGGATGGCGATCTTGGCGGCTTCACCTTCGCCTCGAACGACCTTGGTCAGCTCCTTGCGGCGCTCCTCGGTCATGGGCGGCATGGGCACGCGGATCAGATCACCCTGGCTCGCAGGGTTCAAGCCCAGATCAGACTCGCGGATGGCCTTTTCGATTTTCGCGCCCATGCCCTTTTCCCACGGCGCCACGCCAATCGTGCGGGCATCCAGCAACGTCAGGTTGGCTACCTGCGACAACGGGACCATGGAACCGTAGTAGTCCACGTGCACCGTGTCGAGCAACTGGGGGTTGGGGCGACCGGTACGGACTTTGGTCAGGTTGTTCTTGAAGGACTCCACCGATTGCTGCATTTTGTGCTCTGCGGTGTTGCGAATCTCGGTCGTGCTCATGAATGCTCCTCAATGCGACTGATGGGGGTGTTCCTGGGGTGTCAAACGTGGACCAGGGTGCCCTCGTCGCCACCCAGCACCACGTTGCGCAGCGCGCCCGGCTTGAAAATCGAAAACACCTTGACGGGCAGCTTCTGGTCGCGGCACAGCGCAAACGCCGTGGCGTCCATCACCTGCAGATTCTTGGCCATGGCCTCGTCGAAGGTCAACGTGGCATAGCGAGTGGCCTTCGGGTCCTTGTTCGGGTCAGCGCTGTACACCCCGTCGACCTTGGTGGCCTTGAGCACAATTTCAGCACCGATTTCGGCGCCGCGCAGCGCTGCGGCCGTGTCGGTGGTGAAAAACGGATTGCCCGTGCCTGCGGCGAAGACCACGACCTTGCCCTCTTCCAGGTACTGCAGGGCTTTGGGGCGCACATAAGGCTCGACCACCTGCTCGATGGCAATGGCCGACATCACACGGGCCACCAGGCCCGCCTTGTCCATGGTGTCGGCCAACGCCAACGCGTTCATCACCGTGGCCAGCATGCCCATGTAATCTGCGGTCGCGCGGTCCATGCCCACCGATCCACCAGCGACGCCGCGAAAGATGTTTCCACCACCAATCACGATCGCCACCTGCACACCCAGGCGGGTGACCTCGGCAATCTCCTCCACCATGCGCGCGATGGTGGCACGGTTGATGCCGAAGGCGTCGTCCCCCATGAGGGCCTCACCGGACAGTTTCAGCAGGATGCGTTTGTAGGCTGGCATGGAAGATTTCCCTAATATCAACTCGATCTGGACCCGACCGGCAAGTGTACCGAGGAGCGGCGGGCGATCCCGCACTCAAAACACCTGCCGTCCGCAAAAGCCAGGTTTCACATACGACAACGGGCCTTGCGGCCCGTTGTCTGGATCGGCGAACGAACCGCCAATCGGGTGCCGTTATGCGCCCTTGGCCGCAGCGACCTGCGCTGCCACTTCTGCCGCAAAGTCGTCAACCTTCTTCTCGATGCCCTCGCCCACCACGTACATGGTGAACGATTTGACGGTGGTGCCGGTGGCTTTGAGCATCGCACCCACGGTCTGTTTGCCGTCAGCGGCTTTCACAAACACCTGGTCAAACAGCGAGACCTCCTTCAGGTACTTCTGCACCGCACCGTCGATGCGCTTGGCAACGATCTCGGCGCTTTGCGCTGGCTTGCCAGCCGCCACCAGTTCCTTGTTGGCTTCGTCCGCCTTGGCCGTGGCCACGGACCGCTCCCGCTCGATGAACTCGGCCGGCACATCGGCGCTGGTCAGCGCCACCGGCTTCATGGCGGCCACGTGCATTGCCACATCCTTGGACGCCACGGCATCGCCTTCAAACTCCACCACCACGCCAATGCGCGTGCCGTGCAGGTAGCTCACCAGTGAAGCACCGTCGGCATAGCGTTTGAAGCGGCGGAAACTCATGTTTTCGCCGATCTTGCCAATCAAACCCTTGCGCACGTCTTCCAGCGTGGGGCCGAAGTTGTCCTGACTGTAGGACAGGCCTCCCAGCGCCGCAACGTCGGCGGGGTTGTGCTCGGCCACCAGCTTGGCAGCGGCATTGGCCAGCGCCAGGAAACTGTCGTTCTTGGTCACGAAGTCGGTTTCGCAGTTGACTTCAATCAGCGCACCGGTATTGCCACTGAGGTAGCTCGCGACCACGCCTTCGGCCGTCACGCGGCTGGCGGCCTTGCCAGCCTTGGTGCCGAGCTTGACGCGCAACAACTCTTCGGCCTTGGCCATGTCGCCATCGGCTTCGGTCAGCGCCTTTTTGCACTCCATCATCGGCGCGTCAGTCTTTGCGCGCAGTTCACCAACCATGCTTGCGGTAATTGCCATTTCAGTTCTCCATTGGCCGCATCGAACCCACAACGGGGACACGGACTCATCGATTGATCGGTTTCGCTTGTGAAAAAGGGGCTACTGGAGCCCCTCTTTCGCTCAGCGGCGAGGCTCAGGCAGCCGCGTCTTCCTTGACCTCAACGAACTCGTCGCCGCCTTCGGCAGCCACAGCCCTGACGACATCGTTCACCGCATTGGAACGGCCTTCGATGATCGCGTCAGCGATGCCACGGGCGTACAGCGCCACGGCACGGGCCGAGTCGTCGTTACCAGGAATCACGTAATCGATGCCAATGGGCGAGTGATTGGTATCGACCACACCAACCAGTGGGATGCCCAGCTTCTGGGCCTCGAGGATGGCGATCTTGTGGAAACCCACGTCGATCACAAAGATAGCATCGGGCAGTGCAGCCATGTCCTGAATGCCACCAATATCCTTCTCCAGCTTTTCCATTTCGCGAGCAAACATCAGCTGCTCTTTCTTGGTCATGCTGTCCAGACCGGCTTCTTTCTGGGCCTGCATGTCTTTCAGACGCTTGATCGAGGTCTTGACGGTCTTGAAGTTGGTCAGCATGCCGCCGAGCCAACGCTGATCAACGAACGGCACGCCAGCACGGCGGGCTTCCTGGGCCACGATGTCGCGCGACTGGCGCTTGGTGCCCACCATCAGGATCGTGCCGCGATTGGCGGACAACTGCTTCACGAATTTGGCAGCCTCCTCAAACAGGGGCAGCGTCTTTTCGAGGTTGACGATGTGAATTTTGTTGCGGTGACCGAAGATGTACGGGGCCATCTTGGGGTTCCAGAAGCGGGTTTGGTGACCAAAATGGACACCGGCTTCCAGCATTTCGCGCATGGAGATAGACATGAGAAAGATTCCAGAGGTTGAGACTAAAATCCAGCCCCGATTGCTTGCAAACCAAGCCACATTTCGGGCCTAGCTCGACAAAACAACACCTGGTTGGGCTGGTTTGAGATTGACTCTGCAGAGGGAGATCGGAACAAGCGTTCCGCCCATCGCCCGCAAAGCCAGTCAATTATAGCAGCCCGGGCCACAACCAAGCGCCTGCACTCCAAACGGCTTTTCAGCAAGCCAAACTCTCTTTTTGCCCCATCCATGCCAGCACTCCCGCCACAAGAACGATCGACCGTGCGTCTGCCAGAGTCCTTGAACCCTTCAACTGGAGCGATGCCTTGCGACTGGCAGTGATCGGGGCAGGCGTGGTGGGTGTGACCACGGCCTATGAACTGACCGAAGACGGACATGAGGTCACGGTGTTTGAGCGCCACAACACGGCGGCCGAGGGCGCCAGCTTCGCCAATGGTGGCTTGATTGCCCCGGAATGGATCGCCGCCCAGGCGGCGGCGGCATGGCGTTCGGATCAGGCCACGGGTTTTCGCGCCTTATGGCGGTCGGTTCGCGCAGGCAAGGCACCTCGACATGCCAACCCCGCACCGGGTCTGCTCCACCTGGCGCGATACAGCTCCGAACGTTTGATCGCGCTCACCGAGCAACATCAGTTGACCCTGGACAGCCATCAGGGCTTGCTGGTCCTCTGGCGCAGCGAACGAGAGGCCGTCCTGGCCCAGTCCATGCAAGCGGAGATTCGTGAAATGGGTGGCGAATGTGCCCTTTTGGAGGCCGCCCAGGCGCGGGATCTGGAGTCGGCCCTCAACGCAGAAACAGCCCTGCACAGCGCGTTGCTGCTTCCTGATGCGTGGTCGGCCAATTGCCGGCAGTTCACGTTGCAAATGCGGGCCATGGCTCAACAGCGAGGCTGCCAGTTTGAGTTCGACACGGCGGTGCAGGGCCTGGAGATTGGCAACGGCGTCCAGGTTCTGGCCACGGGGCCGGCCCACAACGCCCACCGATTTGACGGGGTGGTGGTGTGTGCCGGCACCGCCAGCGCCGAACTGCTGCGTCCGCTGGGGCTTCGCGTCCCGCTCCACGCCCTGCGAGGCCATTCTCTCAGCGCCGCAGTGCGCGAACCCCTCGACGCTCCACTGTCGGTTGTGCACGACCATCGCCTCCAAGTCACCATGGCCCGCATGGGCCAGAGGGTCAGGGTGTCGAGCACGGGGCATTACGACCATGCCACCGAGAAGTCGCCGAAAGAAATCAAAAAACTGTACGCGGTGTTGAACGACTGGTTTCCCGGCGCCATCCGCTTGGGGGGTGCTGCGAACGTACAGGAATGGTCCAGCACCGTGTCGATCACACCCGATGGCCTGCCTCTGTTGGGCCATGCTGGATTGCCCGGCGTTTGGCTCAACCTGGGACACGGCATGCACGGATGGGCCATGGCGTGCGGCAGCGCGCGCACGATCGCAGACCAGGTGGCAGGCCTGTCGCCCGCTGTGGATCTGGCGTCATACAACCCTGGGCGATTCGATCGCTGAAGAACATCGGCGGCGTCGGCACCACTCCGTGATGAAATGCGGACAGACGCAGTTCCCGTTGCGGCGCGCACCCCCATGCAGTCATGCGCCAGCGCTTGAAGGTCATTTTTTGACGAGGATCCCAACAGCATGCAGGTATCTCTCTGCGGTCCCACCTTCCCAACCAAAAGCGCCACCATGGGCATGTTCTGTTTCGCTAGCGGAAAGCTGCTCGACCCCTTCAAGGCGCGGGCTGCGCCCGCTGCCGCACCGTCCGCACACTGTGGTGATCGCGACACCCGGCTGAACAACCCATGAAACGGATCGGCACATCGGGCTCAGAGCAACTTTATGACGTGGAGGGCACGCGAGCGATCGAGCGCGCCTTGGCTTCCAAGCTTCTGCCTTTTGAACTCATGGACCGGGCCGGGCTGGCCGTCGCGCGTCTCGCGCTGGCGGTTGCGCCCCACAGTCGGCACATCTGGGTCGCCTGTGGACCCGGCAACAACGGCGGCGACGGTTTGGTGGCGGCAAGGCACCTGCTGGGCCACTCCCGTCGAAACGGTGGCCATCTTCACGTGACCGTCACGCTATGCGGCGACATGGCCCGGCTGCCGCCCGACGCAGCGCGCGCGCTTGACAGGGCACTGGAAACCGGCGTTGTGATCGCCCCGCGCCCCCCTCGTGTGTTCGATTGCGCGATCGACGCCCTGCTCGGACTGGGCGCACAACGCCCCCCCGAAGGCCGCCTGGCCGAGCAACTGCAGACCATGCACAGCGGCAGTGCCACTGTGCTCAGCGTGGACCTGCCCAGCGGCCTGCTGGCTGACACCGGCGTCTACTTCGGTCCTGCGCCCAAGATCGGGCCAGGTCCACGCCACACATTGTCTCTGTTGACTCTCAAACCCGGACTCTTCACGGCCGACGGAAGGGACATGGCAGGCACCGTGTGGTTCGACGACCTGGGCGCCACACCCCTGGACCAGGTCGCCCCGGTTGCCATGCTGCAGTGCGTACTGACCACATCGCCTCAGCGCGCGCAGGCGGCCCACAAAGGCAGTCAAGGTGACGTGGTGGTGGTCGGTGGTCAGGGCGTCGCCATCACCGGCGCCGGCATGACCGGTGCCGCCATTCTGGCCGCTCGTGCCGCCCTGCATGCGGGCTCAGGGCGGGTGTATGTGGGCCTGCTGAATGGCGCAGAGCCCTCCGTGCACTGGGATCCTCAATGCCCTGAACTCATGTTTCGAGAGATCGACACGCTGCTTCAGGATCACCGCCTGCTGCAGAACGCAGGCGTGGTGTGCGGCTGCGGAGGTGGATCTGCCGTGGTGGTCCGACTGCCGCAGCTTTTGTCAACGTGCCCCACGCTGGTGTTGGATGCCGATGCGCTGAACGCCATTGCGCAAGATGCGCTGCTGCAGACACTCACCAGGCAGCGCGCTCTGCGCGGGTGGGTGACCGTGCTCACCCCCCACCCACTGGAAGCCGCCAGGCTGCTCGGTCAGAGCACCGGCACCGTGATGTCAGACCGCCTGGCTGCCGCGCAAGCCTTGACCAAACAACTCGGAGCCATATGTGTGCTCAAGGGCTCGGGCAGCGTGATCACCGGACCGGAGCAGACACCCGTCATCAACGCCAGTGGCAATCCGCTGCTGGCCACGGCAGGCACAGGCGATGTTCTCGCAGGCATGGTGGGTGCCGCGCTGGCCGTGCCGCCCAGGTCTGCTTTTCAAGCGGTTGCAACCGCTGTGGCCCAGCATGGTCAATTGGCCGATCGCTGGGACCGCGAGCGCATGGGTGAACTCACCGCAGGACGCCTCGCGCTGAAAACACGGCACCTGCGCTGAGAGCAGTAGAAATCAGCCAAGCATGATCAGGCCGATCTGCAACAGAACAATCAGCACCATCACAGACAGGTCGACGCCGCCGACCAGGGGCAGGACGCGGCGGATCGGCTTGAGGAGCGGGCCACACAAGCGGTCCAGCGTCGTCAGCACCGGAGAGGCTGGCTGCACCCATGACAGCACGGCGAAGATGAGCAAAAGCACCATCAGACCCTGAAGCAGCACGCGCAGCAACAGCTTGAACGCCAACGACGGGATCGCGAGCAGAGGCGCCACCGCCGAACCATCTGTAGGTGACACAGCAGTCACCAGCACCACCCACACCCCCCCATAAGCCAGCGCCAGCAACAGTGCCGCCACGAGACTGCCCCAGTCGATCCGGCTGTGCACCATCGCCTTGGGCAGGAACCGCCGAACAGGTGCCACCAGCCAATGGGTCAATGCCATTACAAAACGACCTGGCTGCGCGGACATGTTGACGCGAAGCTGATTCATCCAGGCCCTCAGAAGAGCGGCTCCGACCAAAAAGAAGAACAGGGTTTCCAGCAGAAAAAAAAGCACCCTCATCAGCGACGCCCCTTGCGAGATTTGCCTGAGGGTTGCCGTGCGCTGCTCCGAGCTTCATTCCGGCTCGAAGAACGTCCCGAGGGGCTCTTGCCTGCGGCCGGCGAGGACGGCGCCTTGCCCGGCTTCTTGGTCTGCTGTTTGGAGTGGGCACTGCGAGGTGTGCCCTCCTCCACCTCGGCAGCGCCACCCGTCTTGTCACGCATGGCGCGGAGAACCAGATCGTCTTCACCCGACACCAAGCGGAAATCGATGCGCCGGCCATCCAGGTCCACACGGCTCACTTGCACCTGGACGCGGGTCCCCAACGCATAGCGAATGCCGGTGCGCTCCCCGCGCAGCTCCTGTCGGGCTTCATCGAAGCGGAAATACTCACCGCCCAACTCAGTGATGTGAACCAGCCCTTCAACATACATGGCATCCAGCGTGACGAACAACCCAAAGCTCGTGACCGAGCTCACAACCCCGCTGAACTCCTCGCCCAGGTGCTCGCGCATGTACTTGCACTTGAGCCAGGCTTCCACGTCGCGACTGGCTTCGTCAGCCCGCCGCTCATTGGCGCTGCAATGCAACCCAGCGGCTTGCCAGGCCAAGGTGTCGGCAGACGGCTTTTTGACCTGTTCACCCGCAACGGGTGGCTTCACGCGACTGGCCAGGCGCTTGCTCAACTTGGCGTGCGCTTCCCCCGGTGTGGGCAAGACGGGCAACTGGTACCGCTGCTTGTTGAGGATGGCCTTGATGACGCGGTGAACCAGCAGATCCGGGTAGCGCCGGATCGGGCTGGTGAAGTGGGTGTAAGCCTCGAACGCCAAACCAAAGTGGCCCTGGTTCATGGGGGTGTAGATGGCCTGCTGCATGGAGCGCAACAGCATCATGTGGATTTGCTGGGCTTCAGGCCTGTCTTTGGTTGCCGCCGCGATCTGCTGGAACTCTGAGGGCTGCGGGTTGTCGCTGATGGTTTGCGGCACCCCCATGGCTTTGAGGTAGTTGCGCAGAATGTCCTGCTTCTCTGGGGTCGGGCCCTCGTGCACCCGGAACAGCCCCACGTGTTTGCCCTGGCTGATGAAATCGGCCGAACAGACGTTGGCCGCCAGCATCGCCTCCTCGATCAGCTTGTGTGCATCGTTGCGGGTGCGGGGCACGATCTTTTCGATCCGACCCGATTCGTCGCAAACGATCTGCGTTTCGGTGGTTTCAAAGTCCACCGCTCCGCGTGCATTGCGCGCAGTCAGCAGGGCACGGTAAACATCGTGCAGATTCAGGAGATACGGCACCAAGGGCTTGCGCAGCGCCGCTTCTGGTCCACGCGTGTTCTGAAGAATCGCCGCCACCTCGGTGTAGGTGAAACGAGCGTGGCTGAACATGACCGCCGGGTAGAACTGGTAGGCGTGCACCTCGCCCTTCGCGTTGACCAGCATGTCGCAGACCATGCACAGGCGCTCCACGCCGGGGTTGAGGGAGCAAAGGCCGTTGGACAGTTTTTCCGGCAGCATCGGGATCACACGACGCGGAAAGTAAACCGACGTGGCGCGATCATAGGCATCCACATCGATGGCCGAACCCGTTTGCACGTAGTGGCTCACATCTGCAATGGCCACGAGCAATCGCCAGCCCTTGGCGCGTCCCACCTTGGCTGGTTCGCAATACACGGCGTCATCGAAGTCGCGCGCATCTTCGCCATCGATGGTGACAAGCGGCACGTCGCGCAGGTCGACACGGTTTTTGTGGTCTGCCGAGCGCACATGGTCGGGAAGACCTCGTGCCTGGGCCAGTGTCGCCTCGGAGAACTGATGAGGCACGTCGTACTTGCGCACGGCAATTTCGATTTCCATGCCAGGATCGTCGATTTCGCCAAGCACTTCCTTCACACGCCCCACTGGCTGCCCGTAGAGTGCTGGAGGTTCGGTGAGTTCGACCACCACGACCTGACCAGGCTTGGCGGAGCCCGTGGCGCCCTTTGGAATCAGAACATCCTGGCCATAGCGCTTGTCCTCCGGGGCAACGAGCCACACACCGCTTTCCTGCAGCAGTCGCCCGATGATGGGCGAGCTGGAACGTTCGATGATTTCAGTCACCCGTCCTTCCGGACGGCCTTTCCGGTCCGTGCGCACGATCCGTGCCTTGACGCGGTCCTTGTGCAACACCGCCCGCATTTCGTTGGAAGGCAGATAGATATCAGCCTGCCCGTCGTCGCGGACCACAAAACCATGTCCGTCGCGATGACCGGACACGACGCCTTCAAACTCGGCCAACAGATTGTTTTTTTCGTTCACTTTTGAGGTTCTTTTTTATCGTGCTATACTAGCGTTTTTCCTGAAATGCCCAGGTGGCGGAATTGGTAGACGCACTAGTTTCAGGTACTAGCGCTGAGAGGCGTGGAGGTTCGAGTCCTCTCCTGGGCACCAATCATAAGGGGTTGCAAACACGATGTTTGCAACCCCTTTTTTGTTTTCCCTTTCGGGAAAATGGCGGTCAATGACCGCCATCAAAAAGGCACCGCCAGCAGGTCGTGTCCTTCGGCCGCAACGATGCGAGCCTTCGTGAACTCTCCCACTTTCAGTGTCTTGCTGATTTTCTCTGGCGGCAGCAGTCGAACGACGCCATCAATCTCCGGCGCGTCGGCGTAGCTCCGGCCCACACCCCCCTTCTTGCCCATGCCCGGCGCTGAATCCACCAGCACCTGCATGGTGGCGCCCACCCGCTCGCGCAATTTTTCGGATGACACCGCTTCGGCCACGGCCATGAAACGCGCGCGGCGCTCCTCGCGCACCGCATCGGGAACCGCATCGGGCAACGCATTCGCCGCCGCGCCATTCACCGGCGAGTAAGCAAAACAACCCGCTCGATCGATGCGAGCCTCCCGCACGAAATCCAGGAGGTGCTGGAACTCGGTCTCGGTTTCGCCGGGGAAGCCGGCGATGAAGGTACTGCGCACCACGATCTCGGGACACAGCTCACGCCAACGGGCAATGCGCTCCAGGTTCTTTTCGCCGCTGGCAGGGCGCTTCATGCGCTTGAGCACGTCAGGGTGGCTGTGCTGCAGCGGCACGTCGAGATAGGGCAAGCACAAGCCTTCTGCCATCAACGGAATGACGTCGTCCACGTGCGGGTAGGGGTACACATAGTGCAAGCGCACCCAGGCACCAAACCCCTTGGCCAGTTCACCCAGGGTCCGCACAAGATCGAACATGCGGGTCTTCACTGGCTTGCCATCCCAAAAGCCCGTGCGGTACTGCATGTCCACACCATAGGCAGACGTGTCTTGGCTCACCACGAGCAACTCTTTCACGCCCGATTCAAACAGCTTCCTTGCCTCCGTGAGCACATCGCCGATGGGGCGACTCACCAGATCACCGCGCATCGATGGGATGATGCAGAAGGTGCAGCGGTGGTTGCAACCCTCGCTGATTTTGAGATAGGCGTAGTGACGAGGCGTCAACTTGATGCCTTGCGCAGGCACCAGATCCACGAACGGGTCATGCGGCTTGGGCAGGTGCTGGTGCACCGCCTCCATCACTTCATGGGTCGCATGCGGTCCTGTCACTGCAAGAACGCTGGGGTGCATCTCCCGCACCATGTTGCCGCCGCCTGCGCCTTCACGCGCCCCCAGACACCCGGTGACGATCACCTTGCCGTTCTCAGCCAACGCCTCACCGATGGTGTCCAGGCTCTCCCTGACGGCATCGTCGATGAAACCGCAGGTGTTGACGATCACCAGATCGGCGCCTGCGAAAGTCTTGGAGGTTTGATAACCCTCAGCGCTGAGTTGCGTGAGGATGAGTTCGGAGTCGGTGAGCGCCTTGGGGCAGCCGAGGCTCACAAAACCCACTTTGGGCGCGGAAGCACCCGAGGAAATAGCTGTTTCTGTCATGGTCTGATTGTCTCAGACCCTTGACCTCGGTGCGCTGCCAGCCTCAGCGCTTGAGCCCGAGGGCAGCCAGCATCTGTTCGCTGTGTTTCTGCATCTGCTCCTGCATCTGGGTGAACGCGGTTCGGGACTGCTCCATGTAGGTGCCCATCATGCCCTGCATCATCGGCGACTGAACATTGGTGAACTGCTTCCACAAATCAGGATTCACACCCTTGGTCTGCTCGGTCATTTTGTTCTGCAGGTCCATGAAGATCTGGACGTTCCTTTCCAGGTAGGTTCCCATGAAGTCCTGCATGGCATGGCCATAGAACCGGATGATGTTGGCCAACACCTGCTCGGTGAAGATCGGCACCCCGGCGGTTTCTTCCTCAAGAATGATCTGCAAAAGGATGCTGCGGGTGAGGTCGTCGTTCGTCTTGGCGTCGCGCACCACGAAACGCTCGTTGTCCATCACCAATGCTTTGACCTCAGCCAACGTGATGTACGAGGAAGTGTCGGTGTCGTACAGCCGACGGTTGGGGTATTTCTTGATGACCCGCACGGCGTCTGGGTGGGGTCCATTGGCATCTGCCTTGCTTTTTTGCACTACACGACTTTCTTGAGTGAACAGGACACCACCCGGTGTCGGGGCTGACGTTACGCCACATTCTAGAAACCGGAGACCCGCATGGCGAGCATGGGTTTACCCTGTGCGGCAAAAGAACCCCCACACGGTGTGTTCGGCACAAAGCAAAAAGGGCCTGACTGACGTCTGGCCCTTTGATTTCCGGAGATGTTTGGTAGGCGCGATTGGACTCGAACCAACGACCCCCACCATGTCAAGGTGGTGCTCTAACCAGCTGAGCTACGCGCCTACAAACTGTCCGAAGCCTCGCAGTATAGCAGCTTTTATGCGCTTATCGAAACACCCACTATTCATTTGCGCCTGACCACGCGCACGCCAGCCACATCACCCACCACCGCCATGGCCCGCGAGACCTGACGGGCATCGGTGACCTCAATCGTGAAGGTCATCCAGGCAATGCCTTTGACCGACTGCGTCTGCACACCGATCACGTTCATTTTCTCTCGCGCGAACACTTCGGAGATGTCCCTCAGCAAACCTTGTCTGTCCAGCGCCTCGACCGCCACATCGACCGGGTACACCGCTGCGTGGCCATCGCGGCCTGCGGGCGTCTGACCGCCCCATTGAACATCAATCACCCGATCGGGACTCTTTCGCTGCAAATGAGCAAAGTCACTGCAGTCACTTCGATGGATGCTCACGCCCTTGCCCCTTGTGACGAACCCCCGAATGTCGTCGGGCGGCGCCGGCTTGCAACATTTGGCCAGCTGGGTCATCAGGGAGTCCACGCCCACGACCAGCACTCCGCCTCCGGTTGAACTGCTCGCCTTGCGGGGCTTCTTCAACCAAGGTGGCACCTCGTCGACCACGGCAGGTTCGCCGGGGCGCAGTTGCACCTCGATGGCTCGCAGTGACAACTCGTCCTTGCCCACTTGTTCGAACAGCTCCTGTGCCGAATTCAGGCCCATGGTGCTGGCCAGTTCATCAAAACGCAGCGCTGTGCGTCCCTCCCGCTGCAAGAGCTTTTCCACCGCCTCACGGCCACGCGCCACGGTCTCTTCCATGGCCAGGACGTTGAACCACGCGCGCACCTTGCTCTTGGCGCGGTGACTGACCAGAAAACCGAGTTCGGCATTCAGCCAGTCGCGTGAGGGGCCTCCGTCTTTGGTGGCAATGATCTCGACCGTCTGACCGTTCTGCAACGGCGTGTTGAGCGTGACCATCACGCCGTCCACCCGGGCCCCGCGGCAACGGTGACCCAGGCTGGTATGAACCGAGTAGGCAAAATCCACAGGCGTCCCGCCTTGCGGCAGCTCGACGATTGCCGCATCGGGCGTGAGCACGTAGATGCGATCGTCGAACAGCCCCTGGGCCGTTCCGCTGAGATCGCGCTCCCAGGCCAACAACTGGCGCAGCACAGCGATCTTGGCGTCGTATTCCGAGCTGGCCGATACACCGGCGTAGCCCTTGGCGCCCGCCTCCTTGTAGGCCCAGTGGGCCGCCACGCCGTGCTCGGCGTGATCGTGCATGGCCTGCGTCCGGATCTGGATTTCAAACGCCCTGCCCTGCGCGTCGCGCACCACGGTGTGCAGCGACTGATAACCATTGGGCTTGGGTTTGGCGATGTAGTCGTCAAACTCTTCAGGCACCGGGGTGAAATGAGCGTGCACCAGGGCCAGCACGCCATAGCAGTCGTTCTTCTCCGGCACCACCACGCGCAGCGCGCGGATGTCGAACACGCGGTCAAAGTCCAGTGACTTGCCACGCATTTTCTTGACGATGCTGTAAATGTGTTTGGGCCGTCCCTGCACCGAGGCCTGTATGCCCTGGCCCTGCAGGTCCTGCTCCAGCTGGGCTCGCACTTGCTCCACATGGACTTCTCGCTCGGCCCGCTTTTCATCCAGAAACCGCGCGACCTGCTTGTACGTCTCAGGCTCAAGGAAACGGAACGCCAGATCCTCCATTTCCCACTTGATCTGCCAGATGCCCAAACGGTTGGCCAACGGCGCGAACACGTGCAGCGACTCGCTCGCGAGCGCCTGCCCTGGGTCCTCCTTGCAGGTGGCGAAATAGCGCAGGGTCTGCAGCCGAGAAGCCAGGCGCAACATGACCACCCGCAGATCGCGCGAGAACGCCAGCAGCATCTTGCGCACGTTCTCCGTCTGGCTCGCGGCCAGCTCGGACACCGGCGCCTTGGCCTGCGAAGTCAACGGCAACGCCGCTTCATGCGCAGCCTGGCGTTCCTCGTTCTTTTTGGCCAGCACCTCGGCCGACTTGATTCGCGCCTGCCGCTGCAGCTGCACCAGCTTGGTCGTCTCCAGCGCCAGCGCGGCGTAGTTGTCACCAAACGCTTTGGCAATCACCTCTTGCGGCCGGTTCAGGTGCTGGCAGGCATAGACCAGGTAAGCGGCGGCCTGCATCGCCTCGGAGCCACCGATGTCCCTCAGCACCGCGGCCACGGCGTCGGCGTGAGCGAGGATGTTTTCACCCGTGTCGAGCTGCTCACAGGCCAGCAGCGGCTCGGCAAAGGCGCGCGCGCGCGCCAGGGCCTGGGCCTCGTGCGGCAGGCTGTCAGACGTGGCGGCCACAATGGCCGATGGCTGGGAAGGGGGAGCCACAGCAGCGCTGTACTTCATGGCAATGGTTCGACGTCAAGCCGCCGCAAGAAAATCGCGCACGGCAGCGATCTGATCGGCGGCCACCAGGGTGGGCGCATGCCCCACGCCCGCGAACTCAACACATCGCGCGCGCGGTCCGCGCTCGGCCATGGCCCTCGCGGTGTCCTGGGTGAGCAGATCGGATTCGGCGCCACGCAGCAGCAAGGTGGGCGCGGTGATCGCGTCGTACAGCCCCCACAATGCGGCCTCCCCGTCCCGTACCGATTGCCTGGCGGCCGCCTGGTCGGTGGCGTCCGTCAGCGCCCTGAGCGGCAACGCAAGTCCCGGGTCGTAGTGCAGCCACCAGCGGCCATCCCGCTGCCGCAGCATGGGGAGCGTGAGCGCCAGCCATTGCTCGGGTGTGTGAGGGCCAAATCCGCTGGAAATGGCCGCCAGCTGGTCCGACGCCTCCTTTTCGCTGCCGAAGGAGGGGTTGAGGCCCAGGTAGGTGCCGATGCGCTGCAGCGCTTCCCACTGGATCACGGGGCCGACGTCGTTGAGCACCAGCCTGCGCAGACCCAAGGTCGGTTGGGCGGCGAGTGCCATGCCGATCAGGCCTCCCATGCTGGTCCCCACCCAGTCGATCTGGACGTCGGGATCCTGTTCCCGCAAGTGCATGATCAAGGTGGCCATGTCCGCCACATAGGTACCCACCTGGTAGGCCATGGGATCGGCGAGCCAATCGCTGTGCCCTCGCCCAGCGACATCCACCGCGAGCACGCGCGCCTGGCTGGTCAGTTCACGGGCCAAGGTATCGAAGTCCCGCCCCTGGCGCGACAGACCATGCACACACAGCACCACCCGGTGGACGTCAGCGCCTGGGGCTGCGGGCCAATCCCAGTAGGCCATGCGGCGTGCGTTGCCGCCAGTGGCCAGAGGTCCGCCCACCGCAAGAAACCGAAGCTGGGGCATCTGACTGGAACCGCTCATCCCTTGTGACTCCGTGATAATGACTCGCATGTGTTTGAACCTATCGTAATGGAACTGGAGATCTCTCATGCTTGCCAACAAAACCGCCCTCGTCACCGGCTCCACCAGCGGCATCGGTCTGGGCATCGCCAAATCCCTCGCGCGCCAGGGCGCCAACATCTTGCTCAACGGTTTCGGTGACGTCGAAGGCCCGAAGGCCGAGATCGCAGCACTGGGGGTGAAGGTGGCTTACCACGGCGCTGACATGAGCAAGGCGGGGGACATCGAAGACATGATGGGCTTCGCTGCGGCACAGTTTGGACAGGTGGACATTCTGGTGAACAACGCGGGCATCCAGCACGTGGCGCGCATCGAGAGCTTTCCGATCGATCGCTGGGACGCGATCATCGCGATCAACCTCTCGAGCGCCTTCCACGCCACCCGCCTTGCATTGCCGGCCATGCAGGCCCGGAACTGGGGACGCATCATCAACGTGGCGTCGGTCCACGGCCTCGTGGGATCGGCGGAAAAGTCGGCGTATGTCGCGGCCAAGCACGGCGTGATTGGGCTGACCAAGGTGACGGCGCTGGAAAACGCCACCACCGGCGTCACCTGCAATGCCATCTGCCCCGGCTGGGTGCTCACGCCCCTGGTTCAGAAGCAGGTGGACGCCAAAGCGGCCGCCTTGGGCATCTCGAACGAAGACGCCAAGAAACAGTTGCTGGGTGAGAAAGAACCCTCCATGCAGTTCACCACCCCCGAGGAACTGGGCGAGCTGGCCGTGTTCTTCTGTTCGCCGGCCGGCGCCAACGTGCGCGGGGTGGCCTGGAACATGGACGGTGGCTGGGTCGCCCAATAAACGACTCACCGCCAGCCCCAACAAAAAAACCCGGCGCCGCCGGGTTTTTTTGTTGGGTGAACCGAATCGCTCAACGCAGCTGGATCGAACCCGACACCGTCACATTGACCTGGCTCTTGCCCGCCTCCACCGGCACGGGCGCGTCGGAGGCCATCGCCACATTGGCCCGAGCAGCCATCGGGCGCGGGTACCCGGGACCACCACCTTGATCGGCCGAGCTGATGGACAGCTCACGCAGGCTGTAGCCCGAAAACCCGAAGCCCCTGGCCACCTCCACCGCCCGGGTCTTGAAGCGTTCGATCGCCAGAGCCTGCACATCGGACTCCAGCTTTTGCTGGGCCTCGCGCGACAGCGAGAAAGCCATGCTGCCCATGGTCAAAGTCTGGATGCTTCCCGCGGTGCTGCTGATGCGCACGAAATCCCGCCCCTCCAGAATCAGCTCGGTGCTGCCTTGCCAGCCATTGATCTTGCCGTTGCTGCCGTAACGCGGGTACAGGCCCAGCTGCCCCGTGCGAACCTCCAGCTGCTTCGGGGCCGCGGCCGACTTCGCCACCGTCAGCGCCGCATCCAGCGCCTGCTTGAGCTGGTTCTGCACCACGGCCGCATCGCTGCCTTCGCGGGTCGTGGTCAAGGTCATGCTCAACCAGTCTTGTGGCACATCCAGGAAACCGCTGGCCGCGATGTTCACCACGTTGACCGGCTCTTCAGGCTTGAGCTGCTGGGCACTGACGCCGGTGTGCAGAAACCATCCGGCGGCCAGAGCGAGCGGAACCAGCCAGCCTCGACCCATGTGTGTCGCCCCCGTCAAAAACAACCGGTTCATTTGTTGCGCTCGGTGGGCAAGGTCTGGCTGCGCAACTGCTCGCGCAAGTGCTGGCGCTGCTCTGCACTGAGGCGGTAGGGCTTGCCAGCCAGTTCGCTGTCGCTCAATGGCTGGCGCAGTGCATCACGCAGTCGGTGTGGCTCACGCAGATCGGCTGAGTCGGCGGTCGGGGATGGCGCCACGGTCATGGCCTGAAGCGGGGGTTCACGGAGATCCAGCCCATGGGCCCACGTGGGAAGACCAAGAACCAGCGCGAGTACGGTATGTTGGGTTGTCATGAAAAGTTCGGAACACGGGACTGCTTCAGATTGTGGGCGGAGCGCATGGTAACGGTCCTGAGGCCTTGGGCAACATTTGTAACAGCCTGTCAAAAAAGCAAAAATCCAGCGCTGACAACCACTTGCCGCTGCCACAATCGAGTTTGTTACATTTTCCGAGAGTTGTTGCCATGACACAAACTGCTGCCCGACCGAACAAGATTCTCGTTGTGGACGATGACGTCCGCATCCGCGATCTGCTGCGCCGCTACCTGATGCAGGAAGGTTTCGAGGTCATGCTCGCTGAAGACGGCAAGGCATTGAACCGGGTATTGCAACGCGAGGCGGTCGACCTCATCGTGCTCGATCTGATGATGCCGGGCGAAGACGGCCTGTCGATCTGCCGCCGCCTGCGCGCCAACGGTGACCGCACCCCCATCATCATGCTCACCGCCAAGAGCGAAGACGTCGACCGCATCGTGGGCCTGGAGGTGGGCGCCGACGACTACCTGGGCAAACCCTTCAACCCCCGCGAGTTGCTGGCCCGTGTGCATGCGGTGCTGCGCCGCCGGCCGCCGGCCGAGGTGCCCGGCGCGCCGTCCCAGGATGCCGAAGTGGTGAACTTCGGTCCGTTCGAGTTCGACCTCAGCCTGCGCACACTGCGCAAAGACAACGCCGACCTTCCGCTGACCACCGGTGAGTTTGCGATGCTCAAGGCACTGGTGCGCCATCCGCGACAGCCGCTGTCCCGCGAAAAGCTGGCACAGCTGGCCCGTGGCCGGGAGTTCGAACCCTTTGACCGCAGCCTCGACGTGCAGGTCTCGCGCCTGCGCAAGCTGATTGAAGAGGACGCCGCTTCTCCACGCTACCTGCAGACGGTGTGGGGGGTGGGTTACGTGTTCGTTCCGGACGGCAACGCCTGATGACCGAAGAGTCCCGCGTTCCGTCGTTCGAGACCGAGCCGGCGGCGCTGGAGACTGCCCCTGCGCCGCTGGAGATGCGTCCACCGCGCGAAGTGAGCCTGTTCTGGCGCACCTTTTTTCTGCTGTCGCTGCTCCTGCTCGGGTGCTTTGTCGCCTGGCTGCAGACCTTCCGTGCGCTGGAGTTCGAGCCACGCACACTGCAGAGTGCACAGCAGTTGGCCTCGCTCGTCAATCTCAGCCGTGCCGCGCTGGTGCACTCGGACTCCATCGCCCGGGTGTCACTGGTCAAGACCATGGCCGACGAAGAGCAGGTGCGCATCGCACCCCGCGAGCCGGGTGATGTCTACCGCAGGTACGACGCCGATCCGCTCAGCCGCACGGTCAGCGCCCAGCTGAGCGCCCGGCTAGGCCCGGACACGGTGGTGGCGCGAGAGGTGAACGGCAAGGCAGGCCTCTGGATCGGGTTTTCGATCGACAGCGACCCTTACTGGCTGCAGACCGATCCGTCGCGGGTCGAGCTGGTCACCGGCACCACCTGGCTGATCTGGCTGGGCACGGCGGCCCTGCTCTCGCTCACCGGCGCCGCGCTGATCGCGCGCCTGATCAATCGTCCGCTGCAGAAGCTGTCTTTCGCCGCGAGCCGCGTGCGGGAGGGCGACTTCAATTCCAGCCAGCTCAATGAAGCGGTGGCGACCAGCGAGATCCGCCAGGTCAACATCGGGTTCAACCGCATGGCGCAGCGCCTCTCCAAGATCGAGCAGGACCGGGCCCTGATGCTGGCCGGCATCTCCCACGACCTGCGCACACCGCTGGCCCGGCTGCGGCTGGAGACGGAAATGAGCGTGCACGACCTGCAGGCGCGCGAGCACATGGCGGCCGACATCGAACAGGTCAATGCCATCATCGACAAATTTCTCGACTACGCGCGGCCCGACCACCTGGAACCGCAGCGGGTGGACCTCAACGAGGTGATCGACGCGGCGGTCTTTGCGCTGGGCAATGCACCGGATGTCGTGGTGCAGACCCGCATCCCGCCCGACACCATGGTGATGGGCGACGCGGTCGAGCTCAACCGCGTGTTCTCCAACCTGCTGGAGAATGCCTTGCGTTATGGCAAGAATCCGGTGACGGGTGTGGCCCACATTGAGGTCGGTGCCAAGGCCAAAGACGAGTGGGTGTTGGTCAAGTTGCGCGACCACGGCTCGGGGGTGAACCCCGACATGCTGGCGCAGTTGACGCAACCCTTCTTCCGTGGCGACGCTTCGCGCAGCTCCGCCACCGGCACCGGCCTCGGGCTGGCGATCGTGGAACGGGCGATTGCGCGCATGGGCGGCCGCTTTGCGTTGGCCAACAGCAGCTCGGGCGGGCTGGCCGCGCACATCAAACTGCCCATCGCGAAAAAAGGCTGACGGGCCGCCGCCGGCCTCAACGGCCCAGCCTCAAGCGGGTGCCTGGCGCACGAGCAGCGCCACCGCGCGGGCCTCCATCGAGAGGCTCTGCCCCACCGGCCCCAGTTTCTCTGCGGTCTTGGCTTTCACGTTCACCTGATCCACCGCCACCCCGAGCGCGGCGGCGATGCGCTCGCACATGGCGGGAATGTGGGGCGCCAGCTTGGGCGCCTGGGCGATCACCGTGCTGTCCACGTTGCCGATCTCGAAGCCCGCCGCGCGCACGCGCCGCGCCACCTCCGCCAGCAGACGCCATGAATCGGAGCCCTTGAAGCGTTCGTCGGTGTCAGGAAAATGCCGACCAATGTCGCCGAGTGCCGCCGCGCCCAGCAGCGCGTCGGTGATGGCGTGCAACAGCACGTCGGCGTCCGAATGCCCGAGCAGGCCCAGGGTGTGCGGAATGGTCACGCCACCGATGATGAGCGGCCGACCGGGCACCAGAGCGTGCACGTCCCAGCCCTCACCGATGCGAAAGGGAATGGTGTTCATGAGCGCGCTCCGCGAGTCCACCCCAAGGAGCGCGACGCTCCCTCGGAGGACCGTGAACACACAAAGTGAAAAACGTGGGGGTTCAAGTTCGGTTCCTCAGGATGGCTTCCGCCAGGGCAAAGTCTTCCGGGTAGGTGACCTTGAAGTTCTGTGCGCTGCCGGGCACCAGCAGCGGTTGCTGGCCCGCCAGTTCTATGGCACTGGCCTCGTCGGTCACGCCAGCGAAGCCATTGCCGGCCTGCGCGGCCAGCGCCGCCTGCAGGGCCCCGATGCGGAACATCTGAGGCGTCTGCGCCAGCCATTTGTCGGACCGGTCCACCGTCGCGGCCACGCGGCCCCCGGCTTCGGACTTGAGCGTGTCGGGCAGTTTGAGCGCCAGCAGGCCGCCCACCCGGTCGTCCGCGCAGGCGTCGATCAGCGCATCAACCTGCGCCGGGGTGACGAGACAACGCGCCGCGTCGTGCACCAGCACCCAGTCGCTCGCATCGGCGCCGCTGTCCAGCAAGGCCTGCAAACCGTTGAACACACTGGCCGCGCGCGAGCTGCCGCCCACCCGGGCGAGCTGGATGCGCGGGTCGTCCACGCTCAGGAAGCGGTCGCCCGCCGCCACCACCACCAGGCAGCGGTCGATGCGGTCAACGGCTGTGAACGCCGCCAGTGTGTGCAGCACCATGGGCAGCCCGGCCAGCGGCTGGTATTGCTTGGGCTCGGCGGTGCCGGCGCGCGAACCCGTGCCGGCGCAGGGCAACAGGGCATGGCAACGGGGTGCCGGTTGGGGGGGCATTGGGCGAGGGATGTCGGTCATGGAAGTGAGCGCATTCTAGAATCAGGTCTTTCACACCCCCCACCTCCTCAGGCGGGGGGTGTTTGTCATGGGAGGTTCGGGGCCGGTGGCCCTGTGCAGCCCCAACCGCGTCAGTGCAACCGCCCATGGACCTGCCCAAACTCACCCCCGGCAAACGCTTCACCCTGCCCCGCCCCAGCGGCGCGGCCGATGCCCTGCTGCTGGCCCAGCTCGGTGCGCGCGAAAAAGCCGCAGGCCGGCTCACGGCCATCGTCACGGCCGACGCCACCGACGCGCAGCGCCTGATCGACGAGATGGCGTTCTTCGCGCCCGGTCTGCGCTGTGCGCTGTTCCCGGACTGGGAAACCCTCCCCTACGACACCTTTTCGCCGCACCAGGACCTGATCTCCGAACGTCTGGCCACCCTTTGGCGCATCCAGCAGCACGACAAGGACACCGGTGCTGACGTGGTGCTGGTGCCCGCCACCACCGCGCTCTACCGGCTGGCGCCGCCGTCCTTCCTGGCCGGCTACACCTTCCAGTTCAAGGTGAAGCAGAAGCTCGACGAAGCCAAGCTCAAAGGCCAGCTCACGCTGGCGGGCTACCAGCACGTCACCCAGGTGGTGAGCCCGGGCGAATACGCGGTGCGCGGCGGCCTGATCGATCTCTTTCCCATGGGCTCGCAGGTGCCCTACCGCGTGGACCTGTTCGACGACGAGATCGACAGCATCCGCACCTTCGACCCGGACAGCCAGCGCAGCCTCTACCCGGTTCCCGAGGTGCGGCTGCTGCCCGGTCGCGAGTTCCCGATGGACGACGCGGCGCGCGCCAAATTCCGCAGCCGCTGGCGCGAACTGCTCGACGGCGACCCGACCAAGAGCCGCGTCTACAAGGACATGGGCAACGGCGTGGCCACCGCCGGTATCGAGTACTACCTGCCGCTGTTCTTCGAGCAGACCGCCACCGTCTTTGACTACCTCGGGGAGAACGCGACGGTCGTGCTGCACGGCGACCTCGAGCCCGCGTTCCAGCGCTTCTGGCAGGACACGCAGGACCGCTACCGCCTCGTCAAGAGCGACCCCGAACGCCCGGCGCTGCCGCCCGAGAGCCTGTTCCTCTCGGCCGAGCAGTTCTACACCGGCGCCAACGCCCACGCCCAGCTCGCCATCCGTCCGGCGGTGGAAGACGTTGCCGACAACGCCTTCGCGCAGAAGCTGGGCGACCTCTCGGTGGTGCGCGGCGCCGAAGACCCGCTCTCGCGTCTGCAAAGCCACATCCGCAACACCGCGCACCGCGTGCTGCTGCTGGCCGAGAGCGACGGCCGGCGCGAGAGCCTGCTGGACTTCCTGCGTGCCAGCGGCCTGAACCCGCCCGCCTTTGAAACGCTCGCCGAGTTCCAGGCCAGCGACGAAAAGACCGGCATCGCCACCTCGGTGCTGACGGTCGGTTTCAGCTCGCTGGAAGACGGCATCGACTTCGTCACCGAGACCGAGCTCTTCGCCGCCGGCCCCGCCACGCGCCGGCGCAAGAAGCAGGAACAGGTCAGCGACGTCGATGCGCTGATCAAGGACCTGAGCGAGCTCAATGTAGGCGACCCGGTGGTGCACAACGCGCACGGCATCGGCCGCTACCGCGGCCTGGTCCACATGGACATGGGCGAAAAGAACCCGGACGGCACGCCCGCGCTGATGGAGTTCCTGCACCTCGAATACGCCGACAAGGCGGTGCTCTACGTGCCAGTGAGCCAGCTGCAGCTGATCGGCCGCTACACCGGCGTGAGCGCCGACGAGGCGCCGCTGCACCGCCTGGGCAGCGGGCAGTGGGAGAAGGCCAAGCGCAAGGCGGCCGAGCAGGTGCGCGACGCCGCCGCCGAGCTGCTGAACATCTACGCCCGCCGCGCCGCGCGCCAGGGCCACGCGTTCCGCTTCTCGGCGCAGGACTACGAGATCTTCGCCAACGACTTCGGCTTCGACGAAACCGCCGACCAGCGCGGCGCGATACACGCCGTGATCCAGGACATGATCAGCCCGCGCCCGATGGACCGGCTGGTGTGTGGCGACGTGGGCTTCGGCAAGACCGAGGTCGCCTTGCGCGCCGCGTTCGTGGCCGTGACCGGCGGGCGCCAGGTGGCGTTCCTCGCGCCGACCACGCTGCTGGCCGAACAGCACTACCAGACGCTGGTGGACCGCTTCGGCAAGTGGCCGGTCAAGATCGCCGAGATGAGCCGCTTCCGCTCGCAAAAGGAAATCACCGCGGCACAGAAAGGCATCGCCGACGGCTCGGTGGACATCGTCGTCGGCACGCACAAGCTGCTGAGCGAGAAAACGCAGTTCAAGGACCTGGGCCTGCTCATCATCGACGAAGAGCACCGCTTCGGCGTGCGCCACAAAGAGCAGATGAAGGCCCTGCGCGCCGAGGTCGATGTGCTCACGCTCACCGCCACGCCGATCCCGCGCACGCTGGGCATGGCGCTCGAAGGCCTGCGCGATCTGTCGGTCATCGCGACCGCGCCGCAACGCCGCCTGGCGATCAAGACCTTTGTGCGCAGCGAGAGCAACGGCGTGATCCGCGAAGCCGTGCTGCGTGAATTGAAGCGCGGCGGCCAGGTCTACTTCCTGCACAACGAGGTCGAGACGATCGAAAACCGCAAGCAGAAGCTGGAAGAAATCTTGCCCGAGGCGCGCATCGCCATCGCCCATGGCCAGATGCCCGAGCGCGATCTGGAGCGGGTCATGCGCGACTTCGTGGCGCAGCGCTACAACCTGCTGCTGTGCTCGACCATCATCGAGACCGGCATCGACGTGCCCACCGCCAACACCATCGTCATGAGCCGCGCCGACAAGTTCGGTCTGGCCCAGCTGCACCAGCTGCGCGGCCGCGTGGGCCGCAGCCACCACCAGGCCTACGCCTACCTCATGGTGCCGGACATCGAAGGCCTGACCAAACAGGCCGCGCAGCGGCTCGACGCGATCCAGCAGATGGAAGAACTGGGCAGCGGCTTCTACCTGGCCATGCACGACCTGGAGATCCGCGGCGCCGGCGAGGTGCTGGGCGAAAACCAGAGCGGCAACATGCTGGAAGTGGGTTTCCAGCTCTACAACGAGATGCTCAACGAAGCCGTGCGCTCGCTGAAAGCCGGTAGCGAACCCGACCTGCTCTCGCCGCTGTCGGTCACCACCGACATCAACCTGCACGCCCCCGCCCTGCTGCCCAGCGACTACTGTGGTGACGTGCACCTGCGCCTCTCGTTCTACAAGAAGCTCGCCACCGCCAAGACCACCGACCAGGTGGACGCGCTGCTCGAAGAGATCGTCGACCGTTTCGGCAAGCTGCCGGCCCAGGCGCAGACGCTGATCGACGTGCACCGCCTGCGCTGCATCAGCGCGCCCTACGGCGTGGTGAAGGTCGATGCGGCGCCTGGTGTCACGAACATCACCTTCAAGGCCAACCCGCCCATCGAACCGATGCGCATCATCGAGCTGATCCAGAAGAACCGGCACATCAAGCTCGCGGGCAACGAAAAGCTGCGCATCGAGCGAGCGCTGCCCGAGGTGAAAGACCGGGTGCAACTGGTGCGCGACGTGCTGCGCTCGCTGGGGCAGCCGCTGAAGCCCGAGCCTGCGCCCGCCGCGGCTTGATCTGCATCAAGGACCGGAGCCGTGGGGCGCGGCGTTCACCTGCCGTTCACGTGCGCGCCAGGAAACTTCATGTTGGCGCCGCACCATGGCGGCTTCTGAACCGAAGGGAACCCACATGAACCTGTCCACTCAACGCCCCTGGATCACGCCCGTCGTGATCGGAGCATTCCTTTTGTCCGCCGTCACCGGCGTGCTGATGTTCTTTCACCTCGACAGTGGCCTGAACAAGACCGCGCACGAATGGCTGAGCTGGGCCATGGTGATCGGCGTTTCGCTGCACGTGCTGCTGCACATGCCAGCCTTCAAACGCTATTTCAGCCAGACCCCGGGCCGCATCGTCATGGGCGCCTTCGCCCTCGTGCTCGCACTGAGCTTCATCCCGGCCGGCGGCAGCGCAGGCAGCGAGCCTGGCTTTGCGCCCCCGGTGCGCGCCCTGGCCAAGGCCCCGATCACCGTGCTGGCCCAGGTGGCCGGCACCAGCACCGGCGATTTGAAGGCCAGGCTGCAAGCGGCCGGCCTCACCGTCACCAGCGACCAGCAGTCGGTGGCAGATTTGGTGGGCGGTGACCTGAAAGCGCAGATCGGAACGATGAACAAGGTGCTGGCGCAAACGAAGTCCTGAGCGGAGCATTGGTGCGGGCTCCCGCGATAATTCCGGGATGACTTCAACCACCATCGAATTCGCCCCCGGCCTCACCGTCCAGGGCTTCACGCCGCCGCTGAACCTGAAGGACTTCAAGCTCATCGCGTTCGACATGGACTCCACGCTCATCAACATCGAGTGCGTGGACGAAATCGCCGACGCCGCCGGCCGCAAGGCAGAGGTGTCGGCCATCACCGAAGCTGCCATGCGCGGCGAGATCACCGACTACAAGGAGAGCCTGCGCCAGCGCGTGGCGCTGCTGCGCGGTGTGACCGTGGCGCACATGGAGCAGGTGCTCGCCGAACGCCTGCAGCTCAACCCAGGCGCCGAAGCGCTGGTCAAGGCCTGCAAGGCCGCGGGGCTGAAGGTGCTGCTGGTCTCGGGCGGTTTCACCTATTTCACCGACCGCGTGCGCGATCGCCTGGGCATCGACTTCACCCGCTCCAACGTGCTGGAAATCGAGAGTGGCCCCAACTGCGGCCAGCTCACCGGCCGCATGGTCGACCAGGCCTGGGGTGACATCTGCGATGGCGCGGAAAAGCGCCGCACGCTGCTGGAAGTGGCTTCGCTGCTGGGCATCGAACCGGGCCAGTGCATCGCCATGGGCGACGGCGCCAACGACCTGCCGATGATGGGCGTGGCGGGCCTGTCGGTGGCCTACCACGCGAAGCCCAAGGTGCGCGAGCAGGCCATGGTCGCCATCAATCAAGGCGGTCTCGACCGCCTGCTCGAAGTCCTGCGCTGAGGGGTCGGTCGCTTGGCTGCGACCGACTGCGCACCCCGGGGCAACACAAGGCGACGCTCAGCCTGCCGTGCGTCGGTTGTGCTTGGTGCGGCGGATCTTGTGGCTGGCGCGGTCCTGCGCCTTCTCCATGCGCACGGCCTCCTTGCCGGTCACCTGACCGTCCGCCTCGGTGCGGCCTTCCAAGCGGTTGATGTGGCGCTGCTGTTGCTCCAGCCGGGCCTGCTCCACCGGGGTGATCTGACCGGACTCCACACCCTGATCGATGCGGTGGGACTGGCGGGCCTGCCGGTTGTCCATGCGTTGGGACTGCAGGTCGCCCGCTTGCGCCTGAGCAGCGAACAGGGTCAGGCCGAGGGCGGCGGCGGTCAGGGGTTGGAGCCAGTGGGTCATGGTGCTTCCTTTGGGTTGGGGTGTCGGGGCCGGGGTGGCCCTTGCCTGCTTTGAACCAGCACCGGACCCGCGGCTTACGCTACCGAGGCTCAACCCGTGTAAAACGCTGGGGTATGGCGTAAGAACCCGAACCGGGCGGGGTTGAACCGGTGGCAGACACGCCCTTCACCCGCCCTCCGTCACCATGAACAACGCCTTCCGTTCGCTGCTGGTCCGCTGGCTGGCCTGTTGCACCCTGCTGTGCAGCACCGCGCAGGCCGCCCCCCTGACCGTGCCCGACGCCCGTGAATGGTCGCGCCTCAACCCCGCGCAGCAGGCCGAGATCAAGCAGCGGCTCAAGAACGCCTCGCCCGCAGAGCGCCAGGCCTTCCGCCAGCGCCTGCGCGAGCAGCTGGAGACCCTGACACCGCAGGAGCGGCAGGCCCTGATTGAACAGACGCGCCAACGCTGGCAGGCACTGGCCCCGGAAGAAAAACGCCGCCTCGCCGAAGAGCGCCGCGATCAGGTACGCGAGATGACCCCCGACGAACGCCGCGAGCTGCTGCGCCAGCGGCGCGACATGCTCAACAAGCTGAGCCCCGCCGAGCGTCGGGCGCTGCGCGAAAAACTCCCGGCCGACTGAGAGGCTGAGAGGAAATCGGTCATGCCCGCTTTGACGCCCCAAACCACCACCAGCCGCGTTGCAAATGCGCGCCGTAGCCCGAGCTACGGCTGTGCTTTGCGCCTTGCCGGCAGCGCTTTGGGACGCCAATTCGGGCACGCCCAATTCCCTCCCAGCCTCTGAACCCATGAGCGAACCCCCTGCCGTCTTGGGCTTGAGTGCCTCCCTTCAAGGCCTGGGTCGCTGGGTCGGCCGCGCGCTGACACCCGGCCCAGCGAGCCTGCCGCGAGGCGACGGTTGGGCGCTGTGGCGCGCCGCCTGCGACGGCCACGCGCCCAGCGCCCGGGGCCTGGTCCACCTGCTCACGCCGCAGGCCATGGGCCTGGCGATGCAGATGCTGGCGCGGCGGGAAGACGCGGAAGACGTGGTGCAGGAGGCCTTTCTGCGCCTGTGGAGCAGCCGACCGAGCGACACCCACGGCGCCACCCTCGCGACCTTCTTCAACACCATCGTCATCAACCGCTGCAAGACCTGGCTCACCCGGCGCCGCGAACTCAGCGCCGACCCCGAGCAACTGGCCGAGCTGTCCGACGCTTGGCAGCACGACCAGTCCGAGGCCCCCGACCCGTTGCCCGCGCTGAGCGCCACCCAGCTGCAGACCGCCATGGCGCGCCTGCCCGCGCGCCAGCGCATGGCCCTGGCCATGTGGGCCTACGCCGACGCCGACGTGGCCGACATCGCCCGATCGATGGAACTTGACAGCAACGCGGCACACCAACTGCTGCACCGGGCGAAATCCGCCCTCCGACGCCAGCTCCAGGAGCGCACCCCATGAACACCCGTCCCTCCCCGTCCGAACCCGACAGCGACGCCCGCCTGAAGCGCAGCCTACGCGACTCTTTGGCGCACTCGCCCGGGGAAGGCCTGGCCGCATTGGAGGCGCGCACCATGGTGCAATGGCAGCAGCGCACCTCAGCCGCCCCGGCCTTGGTGCACGCTGGCCCGCTGGCCACCTTGCAGGCGGGATGGCGTGAGCACCCGGTGGTCTGGAGTGGCACGCTGATGGCGCTGGTGCTGGCGGCGCTGCTGTGGCTCAAGCCCTGGGCGCCCGCCGAGCCAGGCATCGACGAACTGATGCAACCCGACGTGCTGTCGCTGATCACCATGGGCGAACTGTGAAGGTGTTGAAACGCCTCTTTGCCGCGCTGCGCCGCGACTGGAAGTCGCACCTCGGCACCCTGCTGATGGTGCTGGTGATCTTCGCTGGCGCGCAGGCCTGGCAGACCCGCCACGTGCCTTCGGGCCTGGCGCCCGACTTCGCTCTCACGCTGATCCAGCCCGACGGGAGCCACACAGACACCACCCTTGCCACCTGGCGCACCGCCCATCCCGGCCAGCCGGTGGCGCTGCACGTCTGGGCCGACTGGTGCCCGATCTGCCGCACCGAAGAACACAGCGTCACGCGCCTTTCACGCGACCACCCGGTGCTGACCGTGGCCATGCAGTCGGGGCCCGCCGACAAGGTTCGGAAGGTGTTGGTGCAGCGCCAGCTGCCCTGGGCCACCGCGGTGGATCCGCGAAGCGAGATCGCCCGCGCGCTTGGGGTGGCCTCGGTACCGGCCTTCATGGTGGTGGACGCCCACGGGCGCTTGCGCACCCCCACGGCCGGCTACACCTCCGAACTGGGCATGCGCCTTCGGCTGCTTTGGGCGCGGTTCTTCTGACGCTGTCTCTCAACCACCTGAACGCTTGACGCTGTGACCTTGCGCCTTCAGCGCGGCCATCACCCGCTCAATGTGATCGCCCTGGATTTCGATCACGCCGTCTTTCACCGTGCCGCCGGACCCGCAAGCCGCCTTGAGCTGCTTGCCCAGCGCCGTCAGCCCGGCCTCATCCAGCGCCACACCTTTCACCAGCGTCACCGCCTTGCCACCGCGCCCCTTGGTCTCGCGCGACACGCGCACGGTGCCGTCTCCCTGAGGGATGGCCTTCTGACCGCAGGTGCATTGGGCGACCGGCTGACGGCAGCCGGGGCACATGCGGCCGGACTCGGTCGAATACACCAGCCCGCCGGACAACAACTTGTTTTTCATGGGCACGCATCGTAGCGCGGGCCACCGCAGAAGGCTGCGCGCCAGGGGCGCCCGTTAAACTGGGCAAAAGATCCCACACATGCCATTCACCTCCCTCGGGCTCGTCCCATCCCTCGCCCAGGCCGCCGCCGATCTCGGTTTCACCGCGCCCACCCCCGTCCAGACCGACGCCATCCCCGCCGTGCTCGCCGGCGGCGACCTGCTCGCCACCGCCCAGACCGGCTCCGGCAAAACCGCTGCCTACGCCCTGCCCTTGCTGCAGCGCTGGCTAGCTGGCCCCGCACACACGCCGCGCCGCGTGCGCGCGCTGGTGCTGGTGCCCACGCGCGAGCTCGCCGCCCAGGTGGGCGAAGTGCTGCGTTTACTGGCCGAGAAGCTGGCCCCCCGGCCCAAGCTGATCGTGGCCTTCGGCGGCGTGTCGATCAACCCGCAGCTGATGGCGCTGCGCGGCGGCGCCGATGTCGTGGTCGCCACGCCGGGGCGCCTGCTCGATTTGGTGGAACACAACGCGCTGAAGCTCGGCGCGGTCGAGCTGCTGGTGCTGGACGAAGCCGACCGCCTGCTCGACCTCGGCTTCGCCGACGAACTCGCGCGCGTGCTGGCGCTGCTGCCCGCAAAGCGCCAGAACCTGTTTTTCTCGGCCACGTTCCCGCCGGCGGTGGAAACGCTGGCCCGCGAGCTGCTGCACGAACCGCTGCGCGTGGACGTGCCCTCGCCCACGCAGGACGAAGCGCCCGTGGTGCTGCAGCGCGCCATCGCGGTGGACGACAAGCGCCGCACGCAGCTGCTGCGCCAGCTCATCAAAGACAACGGCTGGCAGCGCGTGCTGGTTTTCGTGGCCACGCAATACGCCGCCGAGCGGCTGGCGGGCAAGCTGCACCATGGCGAGATCTTCGCCACCTCGTTCCACGGGGGCCTGAGCCAGGGCGCACGGCAGCAGACGCTGAAAGAGTTCAAGGAAAAACGCTGGGACGTGGTGGTCACGACCGACCTCGCCGCGCGCGGCCTTCACATCGACCAGCTGCCGGTGGTGGTGAACTACGACCTGCCGCGCTCGGCGGTGGACCACGTGCACCGCATCGGGCGCACCGGCCGCGCGGGCGAAAGCGGTCTGGCCGTGAGTTTCGTGACCGCCGCCACGCTGGCGCACTGGCAGCTGATCGAGAAACGCCAGGGCATGAGCCTGCCGCTGGAACACATCGCCGGCTTCGAGCCCACCGACCCGGCCCCGCCAGCGGAAGCGGGCACCGGCGGCATCAAGGGCAAACGCCCGAGCAAGAAGGACAAGTTGCGCGCGGCTGCGGCGGCTCAAAAAGGCGAGGACTGAGGCCGGGTTGAGCCACGCCCCTGCCGGCGCCGGGCCAGCCGGATGTCAGGCGGCTTCGTCGCCGGGGTCTGTGGCGTGATCAGGCGCTGAGCCCGGCGCGCGCGGCTGGCGCACACCCGGCTTGGCCAGCAGCTCCACATAACACTGCACCGCGCCCTCTTTCACCAGCGCGTCGAGCGCACCGATCAGCTCGGCCGGGTGCACGGTCTGTGCGCTGTCTTTGTCGGCGCCGAAACGGCAGTCGAAGTCCCAGAAGTGCGCGCCCTCGGGCAAGTCGCGGCGCCGCTCGCGCTTCATGTACTTGCGGATCTCGTGCTTGACGGCTTCGAGCACGCGGTCCGGGTGCTTGCCTTCGGGGCGAAGCTCAAAAAATTTTCTCATGGGATGTCCTGCAAAGGGGGGTGGCGCCCTGGAAGGACGTGAAGCGGACCCGGATTATGGGGCCAGCACGATCTGGTAGCCGCCTTCGTCCAGGTGGCGGTGCGGGCCGAACACGGCCTCCATGGCGGCCGCCTCGGCCTGCTGCCAGGTTTCGAGCACCAAGCGCTCGTCCAGCGTCAGCGCCTCGGTGTCGGGCACCTCCCCGTGTTGTCCCACGATGTTCAGGTAGGCGCTGTACACCGGCACCACCATGGCCGCGTCGCCCAGCGCGCCCTCCAGCGCCTGGCGGAACAACCGCTCGGCCGCCTGCCGTTGCGCGGGCTGGGTGTCGTCGGGCACGTAGAGTTTGAGGATGTAGGTCATGGCCAGCGGGCGGCGCGGGAGCGCGTTGCACAATGCCCGATTATCCGTGTGCCCACCGTTGTGCCCCCATGAACACCACCCGCCCCACCCCGAGCAAGGAAGAGATCGCCCTGCTGCCCGAATTCCGCCGCCTCGGGCTGCACCAGATCACCCTGGTGGACAACGCGCCGCGGGCGCGCGAGGCGGTGGCCGCGCTGCGCGACCACGCCGACTGGGGTTTCGACACAGAGAGCAAGCCCACTTTTTTCAAGGACCAGGTGTCCGACGGGCCGCACATCGTGCAGCTCTCCACCCGCGAGCAGGCCTGGGTGTTCCAGCTGCACGACCCGGCCTGCCTGGAGCTGGTCGCCGGGCTGCTGGCCGACGGCCGCCACACCAAGGCGGGCTTCGGCCTGGGCGACGACACCAAGCGCATCAAGTCCAAATTGCTGGTCGAGCCCGCCGGCGTGCTGGAACTGAACCACATCTTCCGCGAGCAGGGCTACCGCAAAGACATGGGCGTCAAGGGCGCGGTCGCGGTGCTGTTCCACCAGCGATTCATCAAGTCGAAAAAGGCCGCCACCTCCAACTGGGCCAACCCGCGCCTGAGCGATGCCCAGCTGGTCTACGCCGCCAACGACGCCTGGGCGGCGGCCATGGTGCACGCAGCGCTCAGAGGCTGAGCGTTTTTGGGCGTGGCCGCTCACCACGTCAAAACGTGTCCAATCAAGGCGCAAAGCACAGCCATGGCTGGCCATGGCGCGCATTTGCAACGCAGAGTGGGTGCGTTTTGGCGTGGTGAGCGGGCATGAGCAAAAGACGCTCAGCCTCTCAAGAACGGCGCCGCTGGCGCAGCGGGGTGAGCAGGTCGCTGAGGCCGTTGTGGTCGATCTCGTGCATCAACGCGAGCAGCCGGCCAATGTCGCCCTTGGGGAAACCTTCGCGCGCGAACCAGTTGAGGTAGTTGCCCGGCAGGTCGGCGATCATGCGGCCCTTGTATTTGCCGTAGGGCATCTCCACGGTGAGCAGGCGCTCCAGGTCTTCGGGGTTCACTTGGCTTTCACCGCCTCGGTGGGCGACGGCGCAGGTGTCTTGTCCAGCCAGGCGCGCAGCGTGGCGTTGAACTCGGCGGGCTTCTGTTTCATCATCCAGTGCCCCGCGTCCAGCCCCTTCACCTCGCAGCCCGGTGTGGTCGCCAGCTGCGCCAGCCAGCGCGCGGAATGGAACATGAAGGGCTTGCGCTTGCCGAAGAAGAACAGCGTGGGCAGCTTCGGGCCGAGCAGCTTGTCGACCCGCGCCACGCCGCGCAGTCCGCCGAACGAGCCGAACCACTGCATCGCATACGGGTAGTTCATCTGCCAGCCGATGTGTTCGGGCGGCGTGCGGCAGCCGATCTGGCGAGCCATCCAGCGGGTCATGCGATTTGCCAGACCGGGCGCCAGCAGGCCGAGCTTCCAGGCCACGGCCAGCCAGAGCTGGTAGCCCGCGATCATCAGCTTCTCTTTGGCCGTGAGTGACTTGAGGTAGGCCCCGGTGTTGGTGTCGCCGATGTCGGCGCCGACCACACGCGCGACCCGGTGCAGGTGGCGCGCCGCGTACTCGTAGCCGAAGAAACAACCCCAGTCGTGCAGCAGCAGCGTCACCGGCTCGTCCGGGCTCACCGCGTCCACCACCGAAGCGATCAACGTGCACATCTCATTCACCGACACCGGGCGCGCCGGCTTTGACAGGTCATACCCCGGCAGCGCAAAACGCACGCAGCGGTGGCTGTCGCGCAAGGCCGCCACCGTGTCGTCCCACAGCGCGGGTGAATCGGGCCAGCCGTGCAGCATCACCACGGTCGGGCCGCTGCCTTCAACGACAACCTCAAGGCCCTGCACGTTCAGCGGTGTTGGCATCAATCCGTCTCCTGTTTTTTGAGGTGTGCACGATGGTAGCCTGAGGGCCGCGCCGGGCGGTCGCGCCCGCGTCATCGGCGATACTGCCGGCCCATGCACCGCACCATCTTCACCACCCCGGTCGTCAACACTGTGCTGCGCGGACTGTCGGTGGCCTTTCTGCGGCTCACGGGCTGGACCATCGAAGGCGCGCTGCCGAAGGGCGCAGACAAAAGTGTGTTCATCGCTGCGCCACACACCAGCAACTGGGACCTGCCCTACACGCTGATGGTCGCTTTCGCGCTGCGCCTCAATCCGTACTGGATGGGCAAACAGAGCATTTTCAAGCCGCCGTTTCGCGGCCTCATGATGTGGCTGGGCGGCATCCCGGTGAACCGCGAACAGTCCACCAACCTCGTCGCCGCCTCCAGCCAGGCCCTCATCGACGCCGACGGCCCGCTGCAACTCATCGTGCCGCCCGAAGGCACGCGCAGCAAGGCCCGTTACTGGAAAACCGGTTTCTACTACATCGCCCTCGGCGCCCGGGTACCGATCGTCATGGCCTACATGGACTACGCGACCAAACGCAGCGGCCTGGGACCGGTGTTTCAACCCACCGGCGACATCGACGCCGACATGGCCGTCGTCAAGGCGTTTTACAAACCATTCAAGGGCCGCAACCCAGATCAGTTCGAACAGGCAGACTGAACAGACCGTACTGCGTGTAACATGCCCAGCATCTCGTTGCACGCGCCGGGCGCGTGCGGGACCCAAACTGCCTACGCTTTCAGCGTGCCCAAACGATCGCCCTCCGCCAGCGACACCCTGTACGCCCTGTCCAGCAGCCTGATGGACAGCCTGCGTGGCAGCGTGCATGCCGTGCTGGGCGTGGAGAAGGTGGTGCACGACCATGCGGCTGTCGCCCGCATCCGCGAGGCCATGATGGCCATCCACGGGGAGGCCGGCCTCGAACACAACCCCCACCTGCACCGGCAGATCGCGTCCACGCAGGACGCCGAAGGCCTCTGGTACGCGCGCGCCGAGCTCTATGCCGACCTCTGCCAGCTGCATGACGAGACCCATGCCGTGCGCTGCCTGGAATCGCTGCTGCCGCTGTTTCAGGGCAGCCTGCCCAGCAGCCTGCTCAAGACCCGGACACCCGGCGCGGGGGCGCGCGGGCCGTCACTCGCCGGGCAGTGGCTTCCACGCCGCAGGAAGCCCTGAGCCCCGGAGGCTCCATCCCGGCACAATGGTTCGCCGTGGCCCTGCGGGTGCTCCTGGAACCTGGATTCAGGACGTGGCGCCAAAGGCCTCGTGGAAGCTCACCGTGCCCTGCGGCAAGGCGCCGGTGAACGGCAGCACCATGAAGTATTCCGGTGGGATGCCGGGGTACACCAGCTGCGGCTCCTGGCGAAAACCGAAACGCCGGTAGTAGCCCGGGTCGCCCACCAGCATGATGCCCGCCGCGCCCTGATCGCGCAGCGCCTGCAACGCGGCCTGCATCAGCGCCGAACCGATGCCTTTTCCCTGGTGTTCAGGCGAGACCGAAATCGGCCCCAGCCCATGCCAGCCCGGCGTGCCGTCGGCCACCACCACCGGCGAGGTGGCCACATGCCCCACCAGCGCACCACCCTGCGCCACCACCAGCGACACACTCATCGCCCCGGCGCGGCGCAGCGCGTTGACGATGAAAGCCTCGGTGTGGCTGGTGTGGGGCGCGTTCAGGAAAGCGGCGGTGGTGAGGGTTGCGATGGCGTCTGCATCGGCGGGGGCTTCGGGACGGATCATGGTGTAGAGCCGGTCACGGTGCTGGGGTTGTGGGCATGGAAGAAGTTGGAGTCAACAGATCAAACCGCTGCGCCCAACCGCCCCACCCCCTCTTCAATCTTTTCCACCCCCACCGTCGCAAACGAGAGGCGCAGGGTCGCGTGGTCGGGGTTCGTGGCGTAGAACGGTGCGCCGGGCACGAAGGCCACGCCCTTTTCGATCGCGCGTTTGGCCAGCTCACCGCCGTCGGCCACCTTGCCGCCCGCGCCCGTGAGGCGGGCCCAGACGAACAGGCCGCCTTGCGGCTGCACGAACTCGATGGCGTCGCCCAGCTCGCGGCGCAGCGCGTTGCCCATGGTCATCGCACGTTCAGCGTACACGGCGCGCACCTTGGCGAGCGTGGCGGGCATGCGGCCGGCTTTGAGGTATTGCGCGGCGGTGGCCTGGGCGAAGGTGCTGGTGTGGGCGTCGCTGAACTGTTTGCACATGGTCGCCTTGGCCAGCAGCTCGGCCGGGCCGACCATCCAGCCCACGCGCAGGCCTGGGCTCAGCACCTTGCTGAGCGAACCGCAGTGCACCAGCAGCTCACGGCTGCCGGGCACGCTGGCGCTCAGCGCGAGCAGGCTGGGTGGCGGAGCATCGCCGAAGTAGAGGTCACCGTAGGGGTCGTCCTCCACGATCAGCGTGTTGTGTTTCACCGCCATCTCCAGCACCTTCTTGCGGCGCTCCAGGCTGAGCATGGCGCCGCTGGGGTTGCCGAAGGTGGGGATGAGGTAGACGAACTTGGGCTTGTGTTCTTCGATCAGCTTTTCCAGCTCATCGGTCTTCACACCGTTGCCGTCCACCGGCGCGCTGATCAGCTCGGCGCCGTAGAGGCGGAAGCACTGGATGGTGGCGAGGAAGGTCGGGCCTTCGACGATGACCTTGTCGCCGGGCGACACGAGCGTCTTGCCCAGCAGGTCCAGCGCCTGCTGGCTGCCGGTGGTGACGATGAGGTCGTTGGCGCTCACGCCCTGGTTGCCCTTGCTGGTCATGAACGCGGCGAGCTGTTCGCGCAGCGGGTTGTAGCCCTCTGTGGCGCCGTATTGCAGGGCGCCGCCGGGTTCTTCGGTCAGCGCGGCGTTCACGGCCTCGCGAATGCCGTCCACGTCGAACATGGCGCTGTCGGGGAAACCACCGGCAAAACTGATGATGCCGGGCTTGCCGAGCAGCTTGAAGAGTTCGCGGATGGCAGAGGTTTCAACGTTGTTGAGGCGGTCGGCAAATGGCAGGGTCATGAACAGATCTCCAGGGTCACACAGTGCGTGTGATCTTAGGCGATGCAGACCCATCGCCCTGCCAAAGGACTCGGGCGCACATGGCATGCCGGGCCAAGGGTTCTCCCTGATGTTGGCGGCTGTGCCCGATGCCAGCTCGGGTACCGATCTCCATAGAATGCATAAACTTGTTAACAGGAATATTTGAATGCGCAAATATCTGAAACCACTGGTTCTTTGCATTTCATTGCTGACGGGCGTTGAAACAGCGTGGTCGCGGGACCTCGTCCTGGCCATCAGCGAAGGTTCCTCAGGCGGCACGGATCACGCGCGCGTGATCGCCAAATACCAGGGGCTGGCCGATGCGATTGGCCAGAGCATCGACCAGAAGGTGAACGTGGTCTTCATCCGGGAGTTCCCGGCGCTCGAGGAGGGGCTCCAGAACAACCGCTTCGACCTGGCGATCGCGCGCCCGAGCGACTACCCGGCGCGTGGCATGCGCGACCACGGCTACCAGTACGTGGCGTCGGCCCGCCCCGACGGGCAGTGCCTGCTCATCGTGCCGAAGGACTCGCCCTACCAGACGCTGGCCGACATCAAGGGCAAGCGCATCGTGCTGCCCGGAGCGGCGTCCTACATGGCGAAGTTCTGCAGCGCCGAGCTGCGTGACCGGGGCATCGACCTGACCAAAGAGCGCGTCGAAAGGGTGCGCGAACAAGGGGCGGTGCCGTTCTACCTGAAAAACAAGTTCGGGGATGTGGGGGGTGTGGCCTCGTACTCGGGCGTGGCCAACTCCCTGGACAAGACCGGACATCGCGTCTTGCACACCAGTGTGTCGCAGCCCTACTTTCCCCTGATTGCGCACAAGGCATTCAGCGCCGCGCAGATCGCGGCCATGCAGTCGGCGCTGCGCGCGCTGCCCGACACCGAACCCGGCCGCGACGTGCTCAAGAGCGTCGGCATCCAGGGCTTTGACACCAGCACCGAGAAGCGCCTGCGCAACCTGCTGACCTGGCTCGAGCGCTGACGGCACCCATCGCCCGCGAGGAGCCACCTGATCACGCCGCCAGGTCCGTGCAGGCAAGTGGTCCATGGCATGCCGAAGGACCTGACAAAGACGCGCGACTGAGGCCAGGCCCAAGGCCTCGTCCGCGGACCGCCCCGCTACACTGCGCGGCATGAAGCCCGCCGCCATCGAAGCCTTCTTCGCCACCCTCCACGCCGCCAACCCGCACCCGGTCACCGAGCTGGAGTACACCAGCGTGTTCGAGCTGCTGACGGCCGTGCTGCTCTCGGCACAGGCCACCGACGTGGGCGTGAACAAGGCGACGCGCAAGCTGTTCCCGGTGGCGAACACGCCGCAGAAAATCCTGGCGCTGGGGCTCGAAGGGCTGGAGGGTTACATCAAGACCATCGGCCTGTACCACAGCAAGGCCAAGCACCTGATGCAGACCTGCCAGATGCTGGTGGAGCGCCACGGTGGCGAGGTGCCGCGCACGCGAGAGGCCCTGGAAGCCCTGCCCGGCGTGGGCCGCAAGACGGCCAACGTGGTGCTCAACGTGGCCTTCGGCCAACCCACCATGGCGGTGGACACCCACATCTTCCGCGTCAGCAACCGCACCGGGCTGGCCCCGGGCAAGACGCCGCTGGCGGTGGAGCAGCAGCTGCTGAAACGCGTGCCACCCGCCTACGCGGTGGACTCGCACCACTGGCTGATCTTGCTGGGGCGCTACGTGTGCATGGCGCGCAAGCCGATGTGCCACCAGTGCGCGGTGTCGGCGTATTGCGATTTCAAGCCGAAGACGACAGGCTAAGGCTGCATCCAGGACCGTACCAGCGGCAGGCCCATGGCGATCACGGTGGCGGCGTGCAGCAGCAGCCCCACCAGCGCCCCCACCAGCGTGCCGTTGATGCGGATGAACTGCAGGTCGCGGCCGATGTGCTCTTCCAGCACGCGGCTCATGTCGTGCGCGTCCCAGGCTTCCACCCGCTGTGCCACGAAGCCGACGATATTGTCGCGGCTGCCTTCCAGCGCGCGCAGCAGCACCTGTTGCGCCTGGGTGTTGAGCCAGCCGCGCAGCGTGGCGTCGGCCAGCAGCTGGCGGCCGGCGGTCTGCACCACGCTGGCGTAGCGCTCGGCCAAAGCGTTGTCGGGTTGCTGCGCCTCGTTGCCCAGGCGCTGCATCACCTCGTGCCACCAGGCTTCGATGGGCTGGTTCCATTGCGGCTGGTCCAGCCAGGCGTCGCGCCAGGTGGCCACGCGGGCCTGCCAGTCCGGGTCGCTCTGCAGGCGCTGGATGGACTGCGCCATCCAGCCGTCAAAACGGTGGCGCAGCTCGTGCTGCGGGTTGGCCGCCACGTCGGCCAGGGTGTGGGTGAGCGCTGCCACCAGCTTGCGCGTGGCCAGGCGCGCGGCCATCTGGTCGAGGCCCACGTACTTGAGTTGTTTGAGTTCACCCGCGATGCGCTCGGTGAGCTGCTCTTGCACGCCCTCTTGCTCGGCCCAGTGCGCCATCTGCTGCAACAGGCCGTTGAGCCACTGCTGGTGGTGGCCGTGCGCCGTGAGCGCGGCCAGCGCCTGCCCACCGAGCGTGGCCACGTCCACCTGACGCAGCAGGCGCTGCGCGAGTTGCGCCACCCACTGGCGCACGAGGGTCTGGTCCAGCGCGTTCAGCAAGGCCGGCGTGGCCTGCTGCAACCACCGGCCCGCGCGGGCGGCCGACTCGGGCTGCGCCAGCCAGCGACCCAGTTCCTGCCCCAGATCCCAGCGCGCGAGCATGGGGCGCACGTGTTCGGCGGTGAGGAAGTGCGTGCCCAGAAAACGCGCGAGCTGCGCGCCCAGCCGGTCCTTGTTGGCCACGATGATGGCGGTGTGAGGGATCGGCAGGCCCAGCGGGTGGCGGAACAGCGCCACCACGGCAAACCAGTCGGCCAGCGCGCCGACCACCGCCGCGCCGGCCGCCGCCGCCACATAGCCCCAGGCGGGGTGCTGAGGAGTGAGCAGCGTGGCCACGATGTACACCGCCGCCGCAAGCAGCAGCAAGCCGAGCGCCAGCGCCTTCATGCGGGCCAGGCTGGCGCGGGGGTTTGACAAAGGAGCGTCCATGGGCACAGTGTGCCCTGATCAGAGGTCCATGCAGCAGCGGCCGCCCGGCTCGGGCGCTTCGCGCGGCCACTGCGCCACGTTGGTGATCGGTCCGCGCCCGTGCTCAGCCACGAACTGCATCGCGCGGATCACCCCCGCGTGGGTGACCCACACCGCTTCGCTGGCCCCGCTCTCGCGAAGGCCTTGCAGCGCGTCGGCCACGCGCTCAATCACCTGCTGCGTGCTCTCGGCGCCGCCGAAGCGGTGGTGGGCGAAGTCGGCCATCCAGGTGTCGAAGGCGGCGCGGGGCACGGCGTCCCAGCGCTGCAGCTCCCAGTGGCCGAAGTCCATTTCGTTCAGGCGGATGTCGGTGAGCGGCCCACGCAGATCGGGGCGCAGCGCCCGCAGTGCGTGGGCCAGCTGCTGCGCGCGGCCCAGGCCCGACACCCAGACGGGCAGCCCCTGCGGCAGCAGCGCAGCGGCGGCTTCGGCAGCGGCCTGCGTGAGCGCAGCGTCCGCCGGCACGTCGCTGGCGCCGTAACAGAGCCCGGCGTCGAGCGTGACGCGGGCGTGGCGCAGCAGCCAGAGTTTCACGGCGCGACCGCGGGCAATGAAAAGGCGAGCGCCAGGTAGAACAGCAGCTCACACACCTGCTGCGTGGCGCCCAGGCCATCGCCGGTGAAGCCCTGCAGGCGGCGGCGCAGCAGGCGCCACATCCAGGCCAGGCCGATCAGCGCGCCCAGCACGGCCTGTGCCCAGCGCACGGTGGGCAGCAGGTACAGGACCAGCGCCATCGCCAGCCCCCACCAGACCAGCCCCACCACGAGGCCGCCGATACCGATGCTCTCGGCCAAGGGCTTCGATTTGGACAAAGGCGTGTCGCCCACGTGGGGCAGCGTGTGGATGATGAACAGCGGCATGAGCCGCGAGGTCACATGACCGGCCAGCAGCGCCAGCGCCGCCACCGCCGCGCCACCGCTCTGCGCGATCAGCGCCAGCAGCGCGACCTTGCCCAGCAGCGCCAGCACCAGCGCGACCGCGCCGTAGGAGCCGATGCGCGAGTCTTTCATGATCTCCAGCGCGCGCTCCCGGCTCACCGCGCCGCCCAGGCCGTCGGCCGTGTCGGCCAGGCCGTCTTCGTGGAACGCCCCGGTCAGCATCACGCTGAACACGGTGCTGAGCAGCGCCGCAACCCAGGGCGCTGCCGGCTGCGCAGGCAGAAACCACCACACGGCCGCGAACACCGCCGCCGTGAGACCGCCGACAACCCAGCCGACGCCGGGAAAGTGCGCGGCGCTGGCGCGCAGCATGGCCGGGCTGAAGCCGACCCAGGCCGCCAGCCGGCCGGTGACCGGGATGCGGGTGAAGAACTGGAGGGCGATGAAAAAGTGCCGAAGGGGCATGAACACCCCCCTGCGCCGCTGCGCGTCTTCCCCCCCGGGGGACGCAGCCTGTGGCCCGGCGGAGCCGGTTCCCCGGCTGCCTGGCTCGAAGTCACCGCTGTCCACGGCCTTGACCTCAGACCGGGGCAGCGCCGACAACCGGCGCCTCATCCTGCCGCGACACCCCCGCCGCCTCAAAACTCGCCATCTCGCGCAGGATCGCGCAGGCGCTCACCAGCAGCGGCCAGGCCATCGCCGCGCCCGAGCCCTCGCCCAGGCGCAGGCCCAGGTCGAGCAGCGGCTCGGCGCGCAGGTGCGCGAGCATGAGCGCGTGGCCGCGTTCGCCCGAGCGGTGCGCGAACACGCAGCGCTGCAACACAGCGGGCTGCAAGGCTGCAGCCACCAGCACGGCCGAGCTGGCGATGAAACCGTCCACCACGATCACGCGGCGCTCGCTCGCGGCCTGCAGCACCGCGCCCACCATGGTGGCGATCTCGAAACCGCCGAACGCCGCCAGCGCAGCCAGGGGGTCACGCGCCTCGGCGTGGCGATCCAGCACCTCGCGCAGGATGCCGATCTTGCGTTGCACGGCACCGGCATCGAGCCCGGTGCCGGCGCCGGTGCAGTCGGCCACGGCCAGGCCGGCCAGACGCGACAACAGCATGGACGCGGCCGAGGTGTTGCCGATGCCCATCTCGCCGAGCAAGAGCGCATTGCCCGGCAGCGCCTTCACCAGCGCGGCGCCGTGGGCCAGCGCGGTGTCGCGCTGCGCGGTGCTCATGGCCGGGCCTTCGAGCGCGTCCGCCGTGCCGGGCGCGACCTTGTGGATGACCAGCCCTTTGCGCGGCGCAAAGTCATGGCGCACGCCACAGTCCACCACCGTGAGGCCGATGCCGTGCTGGCGCGCGAGCACGCTCACCGCCGCGCCGCCGGCGAGGAAGTTCTCGACCATCTGCCAGGTCACGTCGCTCGGGTAGGCCGAGACGCCGCGCACGGCCAGGCCGTGGTCGCCGGCAAACACGACCAGCTGCGGCTCGTTCAGCTCGGGCGCTTCGCTGCCGAGGATCAGGCCGATGCGCTGCGCCAGTGCCTCGATGCGACCCAGCGAGCCCTGCGGCTTGGTCTTGTTGTCCAGCAGGTGTTGCAGGCGCGCGGCCAGCGCGGGCTGGGCGATGTCCTGGAGGGTGGGGATGGCAAAGCTCATGGGTCACTCCGGTTGGATGAGGGATGGCAGCACGCCGGGTTCGACGTGCTGTTCGATGAAATCGGCGAGGCCGTCGAACACGCTGTCGAGCGTGGGCGCACTGGCGCCGAACAGCGCGTGCAGCACGCGCGGGTCTTCAAACAGGCCGTGCAGGTAAACGCCGAGCACGTTGCCGGCGGCGTTCTGCCAGCCCAGGCCGTCGGGCAGCACGGCGCGCGCCACGTCGCCTTTGGCGGCCATGGCGGGGTGCTGGGCGGTTTGCCCATGGTGGATCTCGTAGCCGGCGGCTTTCACTGAAGAGAGCGCCGCCCAGAGGCCTGCCAGCGCGGTGAAACGCGTCTGCGTGTGACGCACGGTTTTCTGTGGGTCGAACGCGGTCACCAGCGGCAGCAGGCCCAGGCCGGGCGCGTTGCCATCAATCCCATGCGTGTCGATCAGCGCCTCGCCCAACATCTGCAGTCCGCCGCAGATGCCCAGCACCGCCCCGCCCGACGCCGCGTGTTCGGCCACGGCCCGGTCCAACCCCTGCGTGCGCAGCCAGGCGAGGTCGGCCACGGTCGCCTTGGAGCCGGGCAGCACGATCCAGTCGGCGCCCGCGCAGTCGGCGGGGCTGCGCGCCCAGACCAGGCGCACACCGGGCACGTTCTTCAAGGGCTGGAACTCGTCGAGGTTGCTGATGCGCGGGTAGGCGATGACGGCGATCGTTGTCTGCACCGCGCCGGAAGCGAGCGTGCGGTCATCGAAAACCCCATCCTCCTCGGGCAGGCCGTGCTGCCACCACATCGGCAGCGTCGCCACGGTGGGCACGCCGGTCAGCTCCTGCAGCATCTGCGGGCCGGGCGCGAGCAGCGTGGCGTCGCCCCGGAACTTGTTGAGCACGAAGCCGCGAATCAGCGCCTGCTCGTCGGCCGGCAGCAGCGCCCAGGTGCCGTAGAGGTGGGCGAAGGCGCCGCCGCGGTCGATGTCGGTCACCAGCAGGCAACGCGCCTGCGCATGGCGCGCGATGCGCATGTTGACGATGTCGCTGGCGTGCAGGTTGATCTCGGCCGGCGAGCCCGCGCCCTCGATCACAACCACGTCGTTCTCGGCGCGCAGCGCGTCCAGCGCTGCCGTGATCGCCGGCCAGACCTTCTCGCTGCGGCCGCGCCAGGGCATGGTGGAAAGTTCTTCACTCACCTGCCCCATCAGCACCACCTGGCTGCGCGTATCGGCCTCGGGTTTGAGCAGCAACGGGTTCATGCGCACGTCGGGTTGTGCGTTGGCGGCGAGCGCCTGGAAATACTGCGCACTGCCGATCTCGCCACCGGGCAAGCGATCTTCCGCAGGGCCGCCCCAAGGAAGATCAGCCCCCTCGGGGGGCAGCGACCCGCGTGAGCGGCGGAGCGTGGGGGCAACCACCCGGGCGTTGTTGCTCATGTTCTGCGCCTTGAACGGCACGACCTTGAGGCCCTGGCGCGCGTAGTGGCGGCACAGCGCCGTGGTCAGCCAGCTCTTGCCGGCGCCGCTGGTGGTGCCGAGCACCATCACACACACCGCAGTCATGGGGAGGTCTCCTTCGTGGTTTCCAGCAGCGCGGTGTGCAGCGCCTGCCGGGCCGCTGGTGGCAACACGCCCAGGCGCCAGTGGCCGGGCAGACCGAGCGAGGTGGTGTCGCGCAGCTTGATGCCTCGTGCGCGCAGGGCCTCGACGTTCAGCGGCTGCGGCGCGCGGGCGCAAAGGTAGTTGGCTTCGCTGGGCAGGCACTGCCAGCCCGAATCTTGCAGCATCGCCCGTTGAGCGGTCTTCCACTCGGCCAGTTGCACGCGGCTTTGCGCCAGCCAGCGCTGCGCATCGGCCTGCACCCAGGCCGTGAGCATCGCGACCGCGTGGGCGCCCAGCGGCCACGAGGGTGCCATCTGCGCCAGTGTCTGCGCCATGGCAAGACCCCGCAGCGGCGCGATGGCGTAGGCGCCGCGCACCCCCGTCAACCCCAGCGCCTTGTTGGGCGACCAGAGTTGCCACACGCGGTCCAGCGCCTCGGCGCCCAGGCTGCCGTGCCCGCTCAGGCGCAGCGGCTCATAGGCCCGGTCGAGCACCACCACAGCGCCCTGCTCCGCCACGGCGTTCGCCATGGGCTCGGCGGTGCCCAGCGGGCTGGCGGGCTCGCACAGCCAGAGCAGGTCGGCTTGGGCGGGATCGTTCACCCGCTGCAGGCCCCATGCCTTCGCAGCGTGTGCGTAGTCGCCGTAGGACAGCGCGGGCAGCCACACCCGCCGCCCGCCCGAGCGCGCCACGGCGGCCGTGATGCGCGCGATGAACTCGCTGGCGCTGCCCGCGACCACGATGCGCTCGACCGCCACACCGTGGAACGCGGCGAGCGCGGCGCGCAGGGCGGTGTAACCGGGGTCGGGGTAGTGCTGCGCGTCGGCCCCCGCCACGGCGGCCAGCGCCATGGGGCACGGCCCGCAGGCGTTGGCGTTGGTGGAGAAGTCCCAGCGAGGCACGCCCAGGGCATCGGGGCCGCCGTGAATGCCGCTCATGCGAACGCCCTCCCTGCGGCGAAAAGGGTCACCACACCGGCCAGCAGCGCGAGCACGCCCACCACCCGGCCCGCCAGTCGCAGGGCGCGCGCGGTGTCGGCCGCCTGCGGGCTGCGGCCGGCCGGGTGCAGGGTGTACACGCCGGGTTTGGCCAGGCTCACGTCGAGCGCCAGCGCCATGGCCGCCATGGGCCAGCCGCTGTTGGGCGAGGGGGTGAGGCCGGCCTGCGAAGGCAGTTGCTTCAAGTTGCTGGCGGCGCCCAGCCCGCCGAGCAGCGCGGCCGTGAGGCGCGCCGGCAACCACGACAGCACGTCGTCGGCCCGCGCGGCCCACTTGCCGGCCCAGGTCCAGTCGCGGCCCTGGCGCTCGCCCCGGTAGCCCCACATGGCGTCGGCCGTGTTGGCGAAGCGGTAGAGCGCGGCGCCCGGCAGGCCGGCCACGGCGAACCAGAACAGCGGCGCGACCACCGAGTCGTTGAGGTTTTCCGCCAGGGTCTCGATGGCGCTCTCGCGCACCTGCGCCGCATCGAGCGCGTTCACGTCGCGGCTCACCAGCCAGGCCAGGCGTTCGCGTCCGGCCGGCAACGAATCAGCCAATGCAGCCTCCACGGCTCGCACCTCATCGCGCAACATGCGCCAGGCCAGCAGCGGCTTGAGCAACACGCCCAGCACCAGCGCCTGCAGCCACCCCGGCGTTGCGCCCAGCGCGCGGGCCAGCGCCCAGCCGGCCAGCGCCACCAGCGCGGCCCCCAGCAGCCAGGCCAGCGCGCCGCGCGCGAACACGCGCCAGCGATCCGCCGTCGGCGTGGGCACCGGTGTGGCGATGCGCTCACCGGCCCAGCCGAGGTAACGTCCCATCCCCACCACCGGGTGCCAGCGCGCCGCCGGCTCGCCCCACAGGCGGTCCACGCCCAGCGCCACCAGCACCGCGAGGGCGCCGATGGCCTCCGGCGACAGCGCCTGCGGGTCGGTCATGGCGCGGCGCCCTGCAGCGCGGCGGCGTCGGCCCGGGCCAGCCGCCCGGCCGCGGCCGAGCGCAGCGCCGCCAGGAGCTGGTCCACGTCGTCGGCCTGGTGCGCGGCCGACAAGGCGATGCGCAAACGGGCCGTGCCCTCGGGCACGGTGGGCGGGCGGATGGCGGGCACCCACAGGCCCTGTTCGCGCAGACGCTTCATCACGTCCAGCGCGGCGGCGTTGTCGCCGATCACCAGCGGCTGGATCGCGGTGTCCGAGGGCATCAGTGCCCAGCCGGCGGCGTCCACCGCCGCGTCGGCGCCGGGCGCGAGACCCGCGCGAAGCTGCGCGATCAGCGCGCTCAGGTGCTGGCGCCGGCGCTCGCCCTCGGCGCCCAGCACACAGCGCAGCCCGGCGCGCACGGCCTCGGCCAGCAGGGCCGGCGCGGCGGTGGCGTAGGTGTAGCTGCGCGTCTTCTGCAGCAGCCACTCCACCAGCCGCTCGGGCCCGGCCACGAAGGCGCCCGCCACGCCCAGGGCCTTGCCCAGCGTGGCCATGTAGAGCACGCGCGGCGAAGCGCCTGCGCCGGTGAGGCCGGCGGCGGCCAGCGCGCCCCGGCCCTGCGGCCCCAGCACGCCGAAGCCGTGCGCGTCGTCGAGCAGCAGCAAGGCATCGTGCCGCTCGCAGAGTGCGTGCAGGCCGGTGATGTCGGCCACGTCGCCGTCCATGCTGAACACCGCGTCGCTGATCACCAGCTTGCGGCGCGCCGGGCTGGCGGCCAGCAGCGCGTCGAGCCGGGCCAGGTCGCCGTGGGGGAAGCGGTGCACCGTGGCCTTGGACAGGCGCGCGCCGTCGATCAGGCAGGCGTGGTTCAGCGCGTCGGAGAACAGCGCGTCGCCCTCGCCCACCAGCGCCGGCACGATGCTCGCGTTGGTGGCGTAGCCGGCGTAGAAATACAGCGCGCGCGGCAGGCCCACGGCCTCGGCCAGCTCGCGCTCCAGCGCCGCGTTGGCCACGCTGTGGCCGCTGACCATGGGAGAGGCCCCTGACCCCACGCCGTAGCGGTCCACCGCGGCGTGCACCGCCTGGCGCAGCAGCGGGTCTTGCGCCAGACCCAGGTAGTCGTTGCTGCAGAAGGCCAGCAGCGACACGCCGTCCACGCTCAGGCGGGCGCCAGGCTCGGGCGTCACCGCGCGGCGCACGCGGCGCAGCGACTGCGCGTCCAGCGCAGCCAGGCGGTCGTCAAATTCATTCAGCCAGCTCATGGCCATCCTTTCAACGCCATGTTTCAGGCAGTTCCAGTTGCACAGCGCGCGCGTCCGGCACCGGCTGCCAAGGCACCACGCCCAGCAGCGGCGCACCCAGGCGCTGGCGCAGCGTGTGAATGTTTTCGTCCCGGCAGGCCATGGCCGGGTCGACGGTGTTGGCCACCCAGCCGGCCAGCTGCAGGCCGTCGGCGCGGATGGCTTCGGCGGTCAGCAGCGCGTGGTTCAGGCAGCCCAGGCGCAGGCCCACCACCATCACCACCGGCAGGGCCAGCGCCACCGCCAGGTCGGCCAGGGTCTCGTCTTCGTTGAGCGGCACGCGCCAGCCGCCCGAGCCCTCGACCAGCACCACGTCGGCCAGGCCGCGCAACCCGCGGTGCGCCGCCACCAGCTCGGCCACGCCCACGCGCCGGCCCGCGCGCGCGGCGGCCAGGTGGGGCGACAGCGGCTCGGGCAGCGCCACCGGGTTGTCCAGCGCGGGCGGCACGGCCACGGTGGACGCGGCGCGCAGCGCCAGCACGTCTTCCGCCACCCACGCGCCGCCCTGTTGCACCAGGCCGGCCGCCACCGGCTTCATGCCGACCACGCGGGCGTGGTGGCGTGCCAGCGTGTGCAGCAGCGCGGCACTCACCAGGGTCTTGCCCACGCCGGTGTCGGTGCCGGTGACGAAGCAGCCGTCAAACGCCATCGGGCACCCCACTCACCGGCACCGGGCCGGTTTCTTCGGCCAGCGTGGCTTCGAGCGCGGCCAGTGCGCCCCGGGCCAGCAACTCGCCCTCGGCCTCGTCGATCACATAGGGCGGCATGGCGTAGAGCGTGTGGCCGATGGGGCGCAGCAGCAGCCCCTGCTCCAGCGCGTGGCGGGCGTAGCGGCGGCCGAAGTCGGGCAGGCTGCTGGTCACGTCCCACGCGAAGACCATGCCCTGGCGTCGCGCGTGGCGCACACGCGTGTGGTTGGAGATCGGCGCGAACTGCGCGGCCAGCCGCTCGCTGGTGCCCAGGTTCTGGCGCAGCGCGTCGGTCTGCTCAAACAGGTCCAGCGTGGCCAGCGCGGCGCGGCAGGCCAGCGGGTTGCCGGTGTAGCTGTGCGAGTGCAGGAAGCCGCGCGCCACCTGATCGTCGTAGAACGCGGCGTACACCGCGTCGGTGGTGAGCACCACCGACAGCGGCAGCGTGCCACCGGTCAGGCCTTTGGAGAGGCAGAGAAAGTCGGGTCGGATGCCCGCCTGCTGATGCGCGAACAGCGTGCCGGTGCGGCCGAAGCCGACAGCGATCTCGTCGAGCACCAGGTGCACCTGGTGCAGGTCGCAAAGCTCGCGCGCGCGCTGCAGGTACACGGGGTCGTGCATGGCCATGCCGGCGGCGCACTGGATCAGCGGCTCGATGATCACCGCGGCGGTTTCGTGAGCGTGCGCGGCCAGCCAGTCGCCCAGGGCGGCGGCGGCCCGCTCGGCCACGTCGGCCGGGGTTTCGCCGGGCGCGGCCTGCCGCGCGTCAGGGCTGGGCACGGTGGCGGCCAGGCGCACCAGCGGCGCGTAGGCTTCGCGGAACAGCGCGATGTCGGTCACGGCCAGCGCGCCCACGGTCTCGCCGTGGTAGCCCCCGGCCACGCCGACGAACCGGCATTTTTCCGCCTTGCCCGCGTTGCGCCAGTGGTGGGCACTCATCTTCAGCGCGATCTCGGTGGCGCTGGCGCCGTCGCTGCCATAGAAAGCATGGCCCAGGCCGGTGAGCGCGGCCAGGCGCTCGGACAGCTCGACCACCGGCCCGTGGGTGAAGCCGGCCAGCATCACGTGGTCCAGCGTGTGCAGCTGGTGAATGAGCGCGGCGCGGATCGCCGGGTGGTTGTGGCCGAACAGGTTGACCCACCAGGAGCTGATCGCGTCGAGGTAGCGCCGGCCTTCGTGGTCGTGCAGCCACACGCCCTCGGCCCGCGCCACGGGAATCAGCGGCAGAGCCACACCCTCGGGCGCGTGCAGCTTCATCTGGGTGCAGGGGTGCCACACGGCGGCCAGGCTGCGCTGGCGCCAGGCGGCGTTGGCCGACACGGGCTGCGTCAAAGCTCGGCGCCCAGGGGCAGGATGACCGGGTCGCCGGCCTGCGGACCGGCGGGCTCACTGCGAGTCTCGACGATGCGGTTGGCGGCGTCGGGAAACACCAGCTTGGGGATCACCTCGTCGAGCTTGTCTTCGTGCACCATGCCGAAGGCCGCGATGATCACCAGGTCGCCCACGCTGGCGCGCCGGGCGGCCGAGCCATTGAGCGAGATGATGCCGCTGCCGCGTGGCGACTTGATGGCGTAGGTGATGAACCGTTCGCCGTTGTTGACGTTCCAGATGTGCACCTGTTCGTTGGGGCGGATGTTGCTCGCCTCCAGCAGGTCTTCGTCGATGCCGCAGGAGCCTTCGTAGTGCAGCTCGCAGTGGGTGACGGTGGCGCGGTGGATTTTGGATTTCAGCAGGGTGCGGAACATGAGGAATCTCCTTGAACTGAGGGGGTCTCGGCCATCGACCAGGGATGTCAGGCGTGCGCGCGCGTGGTGTGCATGCCCACGCGGGTCAGCAGGTCCTGGTCGGCCTCCACGTCGGGGTTGCCGGTCACCAGCAGCTTGTCGCCGTAGAAGATGGAGTTGGCCCCGGCCAGGAAGCACAGCACCTGGGTCGATTCGCCCATCTGCCGGCGCCCCGCCGACAGGCGCACCTTGGCTTTGGGCATGGTGATGCGGGCCACGGCGACCGTGCGCACGAACTCCAGCGGGTCGAGGTCGGGCTCGTCGGCCAGCGGCGTGCCCGGCACCTTGACCAGGTGGTTGATCGGCACCGACTCGGGGTACGGCGCCAGGTTGGCCAGCTGCGCGATCAGGCCGGCGCGCCCGGTGCGGGACTCGCCCATGCCCACGATGCCGCCGCTGCAGACATGGATGCCGGCCCCGCGCACGTGGCCCAGGGTGTCCAGGCGGTCCTGGTAGTCGCGCGTGGTGATGATGTCGCCGTACAGCTCGGGCGCGGTGTCCAGGTTGTGGTTGTAGTAGTCCAGGCCCGCGCCCTTGAGGCGTTGCGCCTGGTCACCCGTGAGCATGCCCAGGGTGCAGCAGGCCTCCAGGCCCTCGTCCTTGATCACGCGCACCAGCTCTTCCACCTTCTCCAGGTCGCGGTCGTTGGGCGCCCGCCAGGCCGCGCCCATGCAGAAGCGCGAGGCGCCGGCCGCCTTGGCGCCGAGCACGGCTTCGCGCACGGCCTCGGGCGTCATCATCTTGGTGGCTTCCACGCCGGTCTCGTGGTGCACCGACTGTGGGCAGTAACCGCAGTCTTCCGGGCAGCCACCGGTCTTGATCGACAGCAGCGTGGCCAGCTCCATCTCGGTGGGGTCGTGGTGCTCGCGGTGCACGGTCTGGGCGCGGTGCATCAGCTCGGGCAACGGCAGGCCCAGCAGGGCCTGCACCTCGGCCACCGACCAGGCCTGCTGGTGGGCCTCAACCGACGGCGCCGCGGCTTTGCGCGGGGCGTGGAAATGCAGGGTCTGCTCGGTGGAAGGCAGCAGGGTGGTGTCGGTCGTCATCGTGGTCTCCTCAAAGTTCAAGCAGCGGTGGGGTCACCCCGTCACCGATTCGCGGGTGCCCAGGGGCTGGCCCCAGGCGTTTTCAAACAGGATATTGTCCAATGCGCAGCGCTGGGCCCAGCGCTGCCGCTGGAGCAGGGGTTCTTCGTCGAACCGGTGCACCGGCCCGATGCACAACACGGCCACGGGCTCGGCCCCGTCGGGCATGCCCAGCAGCGCCGCCACGGCCACCGGGTCGAACAGCGAGACCCAGCCCATGCCCAGCCCTTCGGCGCGCGCGGCCAGCCAGAGGTTCTGGATGGCGCAGGCGGTCGAGGCAAGGTCCATCTGCGGCAGGGTCCGGCGGCCAAACACATGGCGCTCGCGCCCCTCGGCCAGCGCCACCACCCAGACCTCGGCCGCGTCCATCAGGCCCTCGACCTTCAGGCGCATGAATTCGCCACCCCGCTCGCCCAGCGCCTGCGCGGTCAACACGCGCTCCTGCTCCACCAGCGCCTGCAGCCCGCTGCGCAGCGCGGGCGAGGCCACGCGCAGGAAGCGCCAGGGCTGCATGAAGCCCACGCTGGGCGCGTGGTGCGCGGCGGTGAGCAGGCGGCGCATCCGCTCGGGCGCGACCGTTCCGCCGGCGAAGTGGCGCATGTCGCGGCGCTCGAAGATGGCGCGGTACACGGCATCGCGCTCGGCCGGGGAGAAAGCCTGGTCGGGGGTGGTCGCCTGGGTCACGTCATGCCACCTGGATCGTCATGGGGCTTCTCCAACGGTAACCACGGTGGGCGGCAGGCGGCACAGGATGCCGTTGCGCAACAGCGGTGGGCGCGCATCGCGGGCGAGGTTGCCATCGGGCGCCCGGTGGTGCATCACGGCGCAGTCGAGCAGCTGCCGGGCAACGCCCTCGGCGGGTGCGAGGTCGCCGAACTGGTAGCTGTGTTTGCCCGGTGCCTGGAAGGCCACGGTGCAGGCGCGCGAGCAGCCGGCGGTGCAGGCCACGCCACGCACGCGCACGGCCGCCCATTCGGGCTGCTCGCCGAAGGCCTGTTCGGCCTGCACCGCTTCGAACAGGAGGTCGCCAGGGGCACGCTGGTCGCGCGGGACCCCGGCGGGGCGGCAGGTGGTGCAGATGATGAGTTCGGTCATGGGTTCAGGTGGTGTGGGCATCGGGTGTCAGGGGGTTCCTGGCTGGCGCAGCTCCGCGCCCCAGGCCGTGGCCCAGGCCGGGCAGCGCCCCAGGGGGCGAACAGGGTCGTCGAAGTTGACGATCACGATGTGGTCGGCCGCCGAGGGAGCGTCCGGCTGCTCCAGGCTGCGTCCGTCGGTGAGCAGCCACAGCAGGCGGCGCCCGCCACCGTGACGCCGCCGGTGGGCCAGGAGTTCGGTCTGCACCTGGCGCAGCCCGGCCCGCAGCGGCGTGCCACCGCCTCCGCCCAGCGGCTGGATGCGCCCCAGCGCCGAGCGCCGCGCCGGTGTGGGCGACAGCAGGCTTTGCACCCCTTGCCCACCGAACAGCACCAGACCCACCTGGTCGCCGGCGCGTGCCGCGTCGTCGATGAGGTGCGCCGCAAACCCCTTGGCGCGCGCCAGCCGGCCGCCGTGCCGCATCGAGCCGGAATTGTCCAGCGCGATCAGGTGCAGGGTCGGCACCTCGGCGGGCCGCCGCACCCACCGCAGGTGGTCTCGGTGCAACGCGGCGGGGCCTTTGTGGACCAGGGTGCGGCACCAGTCGATGCGGCCCGCCGCCGCGGTGCTGGCCAGCGCACCGGTCTGCGCCAGTTGCGGCTTGGCACCGGGGTTCGTGGATGACCACCGCCGCAGGCCAGGCACCGTGGGTGCGCGGCCTGCGGGGTGGTTCAGGCTTTTTTTTCGACAGGCCCTCCGGTCCCGCGAACACGCTCCAGGCCTTCGGGCTGCGGGGGCAAGGCCCCCCAGTCGCCTTCGGCGCCCGACGGTGAATGGTCCGGCGCCGACCCGGCGCCGGGGGCGGATGCGGGGTCGGCCGCCGTGCGCGGGGGCGTGGGGCGCTGCGGGGCCGACGCCGAACGCCGGTGGCCCAGGGCCAGCTCGGCCAGGGCGTCGACGTCCGCGAGCGTCACCTGGCGCCGTCCCGCCAGCACGGCGCGGGCACGCGCGGCCTTGAGCAGCACCAGGTCCCCTCGCACACCGTCCACCCCGGCGCGCAGGGCCAGCGCGGTGGCGTGCGCCAGCACCGCGTCGCTCCAGTCCACCGCGGGCAGGGCCTCGCGCGCAGCGACCACCTGCGCCACCAGCGCGGCCTGTTCGGTGGCCGCGCGCCGCAGCAGGGCTTGTGGATCCAGGTCAAAGTCCAGGCGCGCACGGACGATGGACTGGCGCAGCCCGTGATCGGCGGGGTTCTCCAGCACCACCGACAGCCCGAACCGGTCGAGCAGCTGGGGGCGCAGCTCGCCCTCTTCCGGGTTCATGGTGCCGATCAACACGAAACGCGCCGGATGCTGGCGCGAGACACCGTCGCGCTCGACGGTGTTGACGCCGCTGGCCGCCGCGTCGAGCAGGGCATCGACCAGCGCGTCGGGCAGCAGGTTGACTTCGTCCACGTACAGCACACCGCCGTGGGCACGGGCCAGCAGCCCCGGGGCCAGCCGCACGCGGCCGTCGCGCAGCACGTCCTCCAGGTTGAGCGTGCCCACGAGCTGCTCCACGCTGGCGGCCAGCGGCAGGCTGACAAACGGTGCACCGGGCAGCAGGGCCGCCAGGGCGCGGGCCGCGGTCGATTTGGCCGTGCCCCGCGGACCACTGATGAGCACTCCGCCCATGCCAGGGTCCACCGCCGCCAGCAGCAGCGCCTGGCGCAGCTCGGCGTGGCCGATCAGGGCCGCAAAGGGATAGACCGCAGGGCTGGCGGTCTGCAGCTCGGGGAGTGTGGTGTCGGTGGTGTTCATGTCGTGGGTCCTTCGCCCTGGGTTTCCAGGCGGTGCTCCAGCGCCAGCAGGGTCTGCTCGATGCGCTCCCGGTGCTCGCGCGGGTCTTGCCACAGGCCACGCTGCATGGCTTCGAGCAGGCGCTCACCGATGCTGCGCAGGGCCTGCGGGTTGTGTTGTTCCAGAAAGGCGCGGTTGGCGCTGTCGTGCACATACGCGTCGGCGACCAGCGCGTACTGGTGGTCGCCCACCAGGCCGGTGGTGGCGTCAAAGCCGAACAGGAAGTCCACCGTCGCCGCCATCTCGAAGGCGCCCTTGTAGCCGTGGCGCTGCACGCCCGCGATCCACTTGGGGTTGACCACGCGGGCGCGCACCACACGCGCCAGCTCTTCGCCCAGGCTGCGGATGTGGGGCACGCCAGGGGTGCTGAAGTCGCCGTGGTAGAGCGCGGCAGCCTGACCGCTGAGGTGCTGCACCGCGGCGGCCATGCCGCCCTGGAACTGGTAGTAGTCGCCCGAGTCGAGGATGTCGTGTTCGCGGTTGTCCTGGTTCTGCAGCACCACATCGAGGTCGCCCACGCAGCGCTCGAAACTCGCGCGCGCGGCCGCCCCGTGTTCGTCCTGGCCATAGGCGAAGGCGCCCGCGCGCAGGTAGGCCTGGGCGATGTCGTCCGCGCCTTCCCAGCGCCCGCTGTTGATCACGTCCATCACGCCGGCGCCGTAACCGCCCGGGCGCGGCCCGAACACGCGCCAGCTGGCCTGCCGCAGCGAGGCCGCTTCGGACAGCCCCTGGGCGCGCGCCTCGGCCGCCTCGCGCCCCACGCGACCCCGCACCGGGTTGACGTCGTCGGGCTCGTCCTCCGGGGCGATGGCCGCCACCGCCTTGACCGCCGTGTCGAACAGGTCGATCAGGTTCGGGAAGGCGTCGCGGAAGAAGCCCGAGATGCGCAGGGTCACGTCCACCCGTGGGCGGTGGCGCATCGCCATGGGCAGCACCTCGATGTCCACCACGCGCCCGCTGCCCGGCGCCCACTTGGGCCGCACGCCCAGCAGGGCCATGGCCTGCGCAACGTCCTCACCGCCGGTGCGCATGGTGCTGGTGCCCCAGACCGACAAGCCGATGGAGGCGGGGAAGGTGCCGTGGTCCTGCAGGTGGCGCTCGATCAAACGCTCGGCCGCCAGCGCGCCCATGGCGTACGCGGTGGGCGTGGGCACGGCGCGCGTGTCCACCGCGTAAAAATTGCGCCCGGTCGGCAGCACGTCGGGCCGCCCGCGCGAAGGCGCGCCGCTCGGTCCGGGTGGCACGAACCGGCCTCGCAGGCCGCGCAGCAGCTGGGTCATTTCCTGCTCGCCGCAGGCGTCGAGCCGGGGCGCGAGCCGCTCGTGCACCTCGTCCAGCACCGGCGCGGTGAGCGGCCACCGGGCGCGGTCCAGGCGCTCGCCGCCGTCCAACAGGCGGGTGGCCAGCCGCTCCAGCCGGTCGCGGGTGTGGCCTGCGTGGCGCCAGGCCTCATCACCCAGCACCGCCAATGCCGCGGGACGCGGACCGGTCCAGGGCTGGTTCCAGTCGGGGTCGAGCGGGTCGAAACCGTCCAGCCCCAAGTCGTGGGCCATGGCCTGCAGCAGGCTGGCCTGCCCCTGCCCTTTGCCGCGCGGGAACCGGGCCAGCGCCAGCAGGGTGTCGCTACGTTGGCGACCTTCGGGCGAGCGGCCGAACACGTGCAGGCCGTCGCGGATCTGCGATTCCTTGATCTCGCACAGGTAGGCGTCCAGCCGCGCCAGCAGGCGCTGGCGCGCGGCCTCATCGGCCGGCGCCTCGAAGCCCAGGTCGGCGTGCAGGCCATTGGCAATCACATGGTCCAGGATGGATTGGCGCAGTTTCGTGGCGCGGCGCGGATCCAGCGAAATGGCCTCGCAGTACTCGTCCATCTGCCGCTCCAGCACCTGCAGCGGCCCATAGGTTTCGGCCCGCGTCAGCGGCGGCATCAGGTGGTCGATGATCACCGCCTGCGTGCGCCGCTTGGCCTGGCTGCCCTCGCCGGGATCGTTGACGATGAAGGGGTACAGGTGGGGCAGCGGCCCGAGGATCGCGTCGGGCCAGCACCCGGCGCCCAGCGCCACGCTCTTGCCCGGCAGCCACTCCAGGTTGCCGTGTTTGCCCACGTGCACCAGGGCGTCGGCGCGCCAGACGCGGCGCAGCCAGAAGTAGAAGGCCAGGTAATTGTGCGGCGGCACCAGGTCGGCGTCGTGGTAGGTGGCCACCAGGTCCAGGTCGCGCCCGCGCGCCGGCTGCAGGCCCACGAACACCCGGCCCACGCGCAGCCCGGGCACCATGAAGCGGCCGCTGCGCAGCATCGGGTCCTGATCAGGCGTCCCCCACAGGGCATTCACCTCGGCCTGCCGCTCCGGCGCGAGCGCGCCAAAGTCGACCAGATAGTCGGCCATGGACAGGCTCTGGCCCACCGGTCGGTGGTCGTTGGCGTCCAGCTTGTGGGTCACGCCCTCGATCAGGCGCGCCATCAGCGCGTCGCCGTGCGCCGGCAGTTCGCCCGTGGCGCAACCCTCGGCCTGCAGCGCCCGCAGGATGCCCACCACCGAGGCCGGCGTGTCCAGACCCACGCCGTTGCCCAGGCGGGCGTCGTCGTTGGGGTAGTTGGCCAGCACCAGCGCCAGCCGCAGATCGGCCGGCGGGGTGCGGCGCAAGGCGCACCAGCGCCGGGCCAGCTCGGCGACGAAAGCGACGCGGTCCGCTTCCGGCTGGTAGCGCACCACATCCACCTGCGAGCGCTCGCAGCGCCAGGCCACACCCTTGAAGCTGATGGCCCGGGTGCCGATGCGGCCGTCCACCTCGGGCAGCACCACCTGCATGGCCAGGTCGCGCGGCTGCAGGCCATGCGGGTCGGCCTGCCACTGCTCGCGCGCGCAGCCGGCGGTGATCAGCTGCAGCACCGGCGCATCGCCCGCCAGCAGCGGCGCGTCCACCCCGTCGGCACCGTCATCGCCCATGGCACCCACGGCAAAGCTGGTGGCGTTGAGCACCACGTCGACCGCGTGCTCGGCGGCCAGGGCCTGCACGGTGGCCAGTGAAGCGGGCGACTTGAGCGAATCCAGCGCCAGGGCCAGCGGGTTCACGCCTGCCGCGTGCAGCGCCGCCATCTGCGCATCGAACCCCGCCGTGTTGCCCGACTGCGCGTGGGCCCGGTAAAACAGCAGCAGCGCCACCGGGGCCTGCGCCAGCCAGGGCAGTGGCCGGGCCGGCCGGTAGCGAACCACCGGGGGCATGGGCTGCGGTGGCGCCGGCAGGGCTCCCAGCCCCAGGGCCCGGTGCGCGATCAGGTCAAAGAAGGTCCGCGCGTTGTCGCGACCGCCTTCGCGCAGGCATTGCCAGAGACAACGGCTGTCCGCCACCGCCGCCGTGCCGCGCAACAGCAGCTGCGGGTCTTCCTGCTGCTCGCCAGAAAACAGGGCCAGCCACTGACCCTGCCGGCGCGCCAGCGAGGTCGCCTGCTCCACCACATACGCCCAGTCGGCCGGCGACCCGAGGTGGTCGATCACGACCACCCGCGCGTGGCGCAACACGTCGTCCACGTACATGTCCATCGACGCCGGCTGGCGCAGCCACATCAGGTTGGCCAGGCGCACGGTCGGGAAGTCGGGCGGCAGCGCCGCCACCGCGTCGGCCAGCAGCGACAGCGTGGTGTCGGCCACGGTGAGCACCACGATGTCGCCCGGCGTCTGCGACACGCGCACCACGCCCTGGCCACCGTCTTCCACATGGCCGCCGGGTCGGGTCGAGAGCAGGTGCATGCATGGCTCCGTGAACGGGTGATCAGGCCAGCGCGGCCTGGAGCTCGGCCCGCAGGCCGGCGGCGTCGAGGTGGTCGCCGATCAGCACCAGGCGGGTCGCGCGCGGCTCGTCGGCGCGCCAGGCGCGGTCGAAGTGGCTGTCAAAGCGCTGGCCCACGCCCTGCACCACCAGGCGCATGGCGGCACCGGGCAGCGCCACAAAGCCCTTGACGCGGTAGATTTGATGGCGCTGCACCAGCGCCTTCAGCGCCGCGATCAGCCTGGCGCGGTCGGTCACGTCCAGCCCCATCGACACCGAGTCGAAGGCGTCGTGGTCATGGTCTTCTTCCTCGTCGTGGTGGGTCTTGCGATCGTCGATCACGTCTTCCACCGCGCGCTGCAGGCCCAGCAGCACGTCCAGCGGCACGTCGCCGTGCGACGCGCGCACCAGCTTCACACCCGCAGGTGCCTCGGCGCGCACGGTGGCTTCCACGGCATCGAGCGCCGCCGGGTCCATGCCATCGACCTTGTGCACGATGACCAGATCGGCCGTGGCCAGCTGGTCCTCGAACAACTCGTGCAATGGGGACTCGTGGTCGAGGTTGTCGTCGGCGCGGCGCTGGGCGTCCACCGCCACCGGGTCGTCCGCAAAATCACCGGCCGCCACCGCGGGCGCGTCCACCACGGTGACCACCGCGTCCACGGTGAAGGCGTTGCGCAGCGCGGGCCACTGAAACGCCTGCACCAGCGGCTTTGGGAGCGCCAGGCCCGAGGTCTCGATGACGAGGTGGTCGATCTGGTCGCGGCGGGCGGCGAGCTGTTCCATCACGGGCGCAAACTCTTCCTGCACGGTGCAGCACAGGCAGCCGTTGGCCAGCTCGAACAGCTGGCCGTTGTCGTCGCCGTTCTCATCGCAGCCGATGCCGCACCCGCGCAGCAGCTCGCCGTCAATGCCCAGCTCGCCAAATTCATTGACGATGACCGCGATGCGACGACCCTGGGCGTTGGTGAGCAGCTTGCGCAGCAGCGTGGTTTTGCCACTGCCGAGAAAGCCGGTGACGATGGTGGCGGGAATTTTCTGGAGATTCATGATCGGTCGGTTAAAGGATTGGGGCCACGGTGGGCGAAGGGCGTGGCGACGGGCTCAGTCCTCGATCCCGCGCTGCGCCGGCACACCGGCGTTGAAGTGGTGTTTGATCAGCGTCATCTCGGTCACCGTGTCGGCCAGTTCGACCAGCTCGGCCGGCGCGTTGCGGCCGGTCAGCACCACGGTCACCGATGCGGGGCGCTCGCGCAGGCAGGTCAGCACCGTGTCCAGCGAGATCCAGCCGTAGCGCAGCGGATACATGATTTCGTCGAGCACCACCATGAAGTGCTCGCCGGCGCGGATGGTGGCGTCGGCCTTGGCCCAGCCGGCCTGCGCCAGTTCGGCCGAATGGTCGAGGTCGCGGCTTTTCCAGCTGAAGCCGTCGCCCAGCCCCTCGATGGGAATGCCCAGCTGCTCAAACAGCCGGTGCTCGCCGAACCGGGCCGTCGGCACCTTCATGAACTGGTAGACCTTGACCTTCTTGCCCCGCCCGTGGGCGCGCAGCGCCAGGCCGAAGGCGGCCGTGCTCTTGCCCTTGCCGTGGCCGGTGTGGACCATCACCAGCCCACGGCGCTCGCCCTGGGGTTTGGGGGTGTCGCGGAGGACCGGGGGTGTTTCAATGTGCATGGTGTGATCCGTTGACGTTCGCTCGCTTGAGCAGGTAGGTGTCCATGATCCAGCCGTGTCGGGCCCGCGCCTGTTCCCGCTCGCGCAGGATCTGCGGCCCCACATCGGCCAGGCGGCCGCTGATGCACAGCTGGTCCGGCATGCCCAGGAAGGCGCCCCACCAGATGTGCAGGCCCTGAGGGTCCAGGGTCTGGAAGGCGCATTGCCCGTCCAGCATCACCGCCACGGTGTCGGCGCTGTCGGGCCAGCCGCGCTCGCGCAGCTGCCGCCCGGTGGTGATGAGCACCGGCGCGTTGATGTCGTTGAGCGGGATGGCGTGTGCCGCCGTGAGGGCCTGCAGCGCGGTGATGCCCGGCACCACGGTCGTGGTCAGTTCGGTGTGGGTGGCCAGCCGCCGGGCGATGCGCAAGGTGCTGTCGTACAGCGACGGGTCGCCCCAGACCAGCAGGGCCACGCGGCCGCCCTCGGGCAGGTGCTGCTCGATGGTGGCCAGCCAGATGGCCGCCGTCGCGTCGTGCCAGCGGTCGACCGCACCCCGGTAGTCGGCCTCGGCGCCCTCGCGCACCGGCATGTCGAAGGTGGCGACCAGCGCTTCGCCGTGGGTGATCAGCTCGCGGCACAGCTGCAGGCGCAGGTCGGCCAAATCGGCCTTGTCTTCACCTTTGAGCGGGACCAGGACCAGCTGCGCCCGGTTGAGCACCGCGACTCCCTGGCGGGTGATGTGGTCGGGGTGGCCGGTGCCGATGCCGATCAGGCTCAGTTCAATCTTCATTCGGCACCTGCGGGAAAGCGGGGCTCGGCGCCGAGCGGGCGGTAGCGGCGGTCGTGGTCGGCCGCGTAGAGGCGGCTGTGGCCGAAGTCCTGCGCGCCGAGGTTGCGCCCGACAAGGATGAGCGCGGTGCGGTCGATGCCTTCGCCGATGGCCGCCTCGATGGCCGACAGACTGGCCCGCACCACGCGTTCATCGGGCCAGCTGGCGCGCCAGACCACGGCCACCGGGCAGTCGGCCCCGTAATGGGGCAACAGGTCTTGCACCACCTGGGGCAGCACATGGACAGACAGATGGATCGCCAGCGTGGCGCCGGTGCGCGCGAACTGCGCCAGGGCCTCGCCTTCGGGCACGGGCGATGCGCGCCCGCTGGTGCGCGTGAGCACCACCGACTGGCTCATGCCGGGCAGCGTCAGCTCGCAGCCCAGTGTGGCGGCCGCCGCCGCGAACGACGGCACCCCCGGCGTGACCGTGAAGGGGATGCCCGCTTCGCGCAAGGCGCGCAGCTGTTCGCCCATGGCCGACCACACCGACAGGTCGCCGGAATGCAGGCGCGCCACGTCCTGTCCCTGGTCGTGTGCGGAGCGCAGCGCCTGCACGATCTGCTCCAGCGACAAGGGCGCGGTGTTGACGATGCGCGCGCCCGGCGGACAGTGCGCCAGCACGCCCTCGGGCACCAGCGAACCGGCGTACAGACACACCGGGCTGGCGGCGATCAGGTCGCGTCCGCGCAAGGTGAGCAGGTCGGGGGCACCGGGGCCGGCGCCGATGAAATGGACGGTCATGTGACAGGAGGTTCAGAAAGGTTCAGGGCGATGGCGGCGGTGGCGCTGCCGTCGGCGCTGATGTGGCGGGATGCGGCGAGCACGGCGCCCTGCCCCGCGGCCGCCAGGGCGGCGGCTTCGGCCAGGCTGTGTGATCCATAGCGCGCGGGCACGCGGTCGCGGGGCGGCAGGTCTTGCGCCGCCAGCAGCGCCAGCGGCACGGCGTGCACCGGCAAGCCCTGTTCGGCCGCCAGTTGCACGAAGGCGGGGTGGTGGCACTTGTCTTCGGCGGTGGCCAGGGCCCGGAGCACCACGGGCGCCCGCTGCCCGCGTTCGGCCGCGCGCACCGCCTGCGCCAGCACCTGCTGCAGCGCCTGGCACGTGGTCTGCCCGCGAAAGCCCAGTCCGGCAACCATGGTCGTCACAGCACCACGCTCCACTGCACCACCGGGCGCGCCGGCTGCCAACCCCGCATGCGGCCCAGCGGCTGCGCCTGTGCAAGGGCCACCTGCAGGAGTTCGCCGCCGTGGCGGGCATGCAGTTGCAGCAGCAAGGCCTCGGTGTCCAGCGTCACGCTGTTGACCACCAGGCGCACACCCGGCCCCACCGCGGCGGTGATGGCGTCAAAGAGACCGCCGTCAAACCCGCCCCCGACGAACACCGCGTCGGGCGCGGGCAGCGCGGCCAGGCAGTCCCGGGAAGCCCCGGTGCGCACGCTCAGCCGGTGCGACACACCAAACCGTTCGGCGTTCTGCCGGATGTGGTCCGCGCGGCCGGTCCGCTGCTCCACGGCATGCGCGCAGCCCCCCGCCAGACACCATTCCACCGCAATGGAGCCGGAACCCGCGCCCAGATCCCACAGGCATTCACCCGGGCGCGGTGCCAGGGCGCGCAGGGTCAGCGCCCGGATCGGCGACTTGGTGATCTGCCCGTCGTGGACAAACAGCTCGTCGGGCAGCCCGCTGGTGGCGGGCAGGCCCGGCGGTCCGCTGTGCAGATCCAGGGCCAGCGCCAGCGGGGCCTGCAGATCGGGCAGGTCCGGCGTCGCCAGCCGGAACGGACGCACGCGCTCACGCGGGCCGCCCAGCCGCTCCAGCGCCCAGCCGCTCGCGGCCCCGAAACCGTGACCGCTGACCAAGGCCGCCAGCGCCTGCAGGGCCTCGCCGTCGCGCACCAGACAGATCAGCCGCTGACCGCGCCGCAGCCAGGGGCGGACGGCCCCCAGCGGTGTGGCGTGCAGCCCCAGACACTGAACACCCTCCAGCCGCCAGCCCAGGGTGGCGGCGGCACGGGAGAAGGTCGAGGGCGCGGGGTCCGCCGTCCATTCCCCGGGTTGCAGGTGCTGGCAGAGGCGGCCGCCGGCGCCGAACCAGAAAGGGTCTCCCGACGCAAGCACCACCACCGGCTGACCGCGCAGCGCCAGCACCGGCTGAAGGTCGAACGGCACGTCCCAGGCCGTGCCGCGCTCGGCCACCTGCGCCAGCGCCAGGTGGCGCGGTGCGCCGAAGATGTGGCGGGCGCTGGCCAGCACGGCGCGGCTAACATCGTTCAGTCCTGCCAACCCGTCCTCTCCCACGCCAATGATCGACAACCAGGGCTCAGCCATGATGCGTGTCCTCCTGCTGGGTGGCACCACCGAGGCCAGCCGGCTGGCGCAGGCCCTGGCCGGTGCCGGCGTGCAAGCCGTGTTTTCCTACGCCGGCCGCACCGATGCCCCGCTCGCGCAACCCCTGCCCACTCGGGTGGGCGGCTTTGGCGGTGTCGAAGGCCTGCGCGACCACCTGCGGGCCGAGGCCATCACCCATGTGATCGACGCCACCCACCCCTTTGCCGCCCAGATGAGCCGGCATGCGGTGCAGGCCTGTGGCGAGCTGGCGCTGCCCCTGCTGGCGCTGGAGCGCCCGGCCTGGCAGGCCCAGACCGGTGACCGCTGGCAGCACGTCCCCGATCTGGCGGCCGCCGTGGCGGCACTGCCGGCCAGCCCGGCGCGGGTGTTCCTGGCGATTGGCCGGCAGCATGTGCAGCCTTTCCTTGAAGACACCCAACACTGGTACCTGCTGCGCCTGGTGGACCCTGGCTTCGAGCTGCCCGAGGAACGGGGCGCCGTGGTGATCGACCGCGGCCCGTTCACGCTGGACAACGACCTGGCCCTGATGCAGCGGCACCGCATCACCCACGTGGTGGCCAAGAACGCGGGCGGGCTTGGCGCGGCAGCCAAACTGGCGGCGGCCCGCGCACTGGGCTGCCCGGTCATCCTGATCGACCGGCCGAGCCTGCCCCACCGTCCCACCGTGGGCACGGTGCAGCAGGCCTTGGCATGGCTGGGCGTGGCGGCCGTTCATGAGGCTGAGCGCGGGGTGTAGACGAAACGCCCCACGCAGCGCGTGGTGGAACTGCCCACGATGACCAGGGTGCGCATGTCGGCCATCTCGGGCCGCGCATCGCACAGGGGCACGCACAGCAACTGCTCCTGCGGCGTGCTCACGGACCGGGCGAAGATCACCCAGCGCGTGGGTTCGCAGGTCTCGCGCAGCACCGCCAGCACCTGCTCGAAGGTGTGGGGCCGGCTGGCGGAGCGGGGGTTGTAGAAGGCCATGGCCATGTCGGCGCCCGCCGCCGCCCGCACGCGCCGGTCGATCAGCGACCAGGGCTTGAGGTTGTCGCTGAGGTTGATGACGCAGAAGTCGTGCCCCAGGGGCGCACCGGCCCGCGCGGCCGCGGCCAGCATGGCGGTGATGCCGGGCAGCACCCGCACGTCCAGCGCCTGCCAGTCGTCCCGCCCCTCCATGGCCTCGAACACGGCGGCGGCCATGGCGAACACCCCCGGGTCGCCCGAGGACACCACCACCACGCGCTCGCCTTGGGCGGCCAGCGCCAGCGCGGCGCGGGCCCGGTCCAGCTCTTCGCGGTTGTCGGACGGGTGCAAGCGCAGCCCGGGTCGGGCCACCACGCGGGCCACGTACGGGAGGTAGCCCAGCACATCGGTCGCCTCGGCCAGCGCCTGGCTGACGGCGGGCGTGACCATGGCGTCGTCGCCCGGCCCCAGGCCGGCAATGCAGAGCCAGCCGCTCACGGGACGATCCTCCGTGCTGCGCACTGCGGGGCTGAGCGCCTTCGGAGCGGCCGGGCGGCGCTCACGGGCGTACCTTCGCCCTGCGGGCTGCGGTGCGAGCTGGCTTGGGAATGGCTCGGCGCTGCGCTCATTCGGCCACCTCCGGCCGCCGGCCCTGACCGTGCACCAGCACGATGGCGAAATACGGGCACACCTCGTCGGGCGTGTCGGCCAAGCGGCCGATCTGCTGCTGAGGCATGGTGCCGTGCTGCACCAGCCAGGCCTGGTCCAGCCGGCCCGCCCGCGCCAGCGCGCGCCGCACCCGCGGCAGGTTGCGGCCGGTCTTCATGACGGCGATGGCGTCGGCCGTCTGCATGCGCTCGACCAAGGTGTCTTCGGGCAGCGTGCCCATGAGCACCGTCATCACGTCATCGCCCCAGGTCATGGGTTGGCCGGTGGCCGACCAGCAACCCACCATGCCGGGGATGCCCGGCACCACCTCCACCTCGGCCCGCCCTTGCAGCCGGGTGTAGAGGTGCATGAAGGAGCCATAGAAAAACGGGTCGCCCTCGCACAGCACCACGATGTCCTGCTGACAGGCCAGGCCGGCCAGTCGCGCCGCCCAATCGTCGTAGAAGCGGGCCAGGCAGTGAATGTAGGCCGGGCTGTCGAACGGCAGCTCGGTGGTGACCGGGTACTCCATGGCGTGCTCCGTCACACCGGGCGCCAGCAGCGTTTCCACCATCTTTCGGGCCTGGCCGGGTCGGCCCTTCTTGCGGAAGAAGGCCACGTGCTGCGCGGAGCGCACCAGCCGATCCGCGCGCACGCTCATCAGGTCGGGATCGCCGGGCCCGAGGCCGGCACAGATGATGCGGCCCATCAGATCTCCCGCTCGCTGGCCAGCGCATTGATGGCGGCCACCGTGATGGCCGAGCCGCCCAGGCGGCCGTGCACCACCAGCGCGGGGGCCGCGTTCGAGGCCATCAGGGCCGTCTTCGACTCGGCCGCCCCCACGAAGCCCACCGGGCAGCCGATGATCGCGGCCGGTCGCGGGCAGTCCGGGTCCTGCAGCATGTTGAGCAGGTGGAACAGCGCCGTCGGGGCATTGCCGATGGCCACCACCGCACCGGCCAGGTGCGGGCGCCAGAGTTCCAGCGCGGCGGCGCTGCGGGTGGTTTCCAGCTGCTGCGCCAGCGCGGGGACCCGCGGGTCTTGAAGCGTGCACACCACCGGGTTGTCCGATGGCAGGCGTTGGCGGGTGATGCCCTCGCTGACCATGCGGGCGTCGCACAGGATGGGTGCGCCGTCCCGCAAGGCCTGGCGCGTGGCTTGCGCCATCCCCGGCGTGAACGCCACGTGCTGCTCCAGGCCCACCAGGCCGGCGGCATGGATCATGCGGACCACGGCCAGCTCTTCGACCGCCGAGAAACGGCTGAGGGTGGCCTCGCGCCGGATGATCGCGAAAGATTGGCGGTAGATGGCGTCGCCATCCCGTTCATACACGTGCAGCATGGGCCGTTTCTTGTTGCAGGAGTTGTTCGAGCGCTGGCAGGTCCAGCCCGTGGTGGTCCGGCGCGCCGGCTGCGGTGCCGAACCGGATGAAGTCGAAGCCACGCCGGGTGGCCACGATGGTGGTGGCCGCTGTCGGGTGGGCGCAGCCTTTGGAACAGCCCGAGACATGCAGCAGCTGCCCGGGGCCCACCGCTGATGCCAGCGCCAGCGCCAGATCCCTGGTGGGCGCCCACGCCTGCTCACAGCCCGGTGCGCCCGTGCAGGCAGCCACCCGCAGGCGGGCATCGAGGGGATCGGTGATGAGCTCGGCGCCCTCGGGCAAACGCGCCGCCCCCTCGACCAGCAGGCTGCGCCAGGGGGTCAGCCGCAAGGCACCGCACGCGCCCAGCGCCGCCAGGGTGCTGGCCCGCACAAGACCAAAGGCGAGGCTCACGATCGGACCTGGCGCCTGGGGTCCGGGTCCCGGCGCGGGCACGGCGTGAGCGGGCACCGGCGTCTGCCGCCACTCGGCCGGCAGCGCGCAACGGCCCAGCAGGGCGGCCATGCGACCACGGCCCTCGGGCGCTCCGCCAGCGCCCAGAAACCACCGTGCGAGGTCCAGGGCGCGCCGGGGCGCCGCCTGCGGCGCGACGACCACGCCCGAGTCGGCCCCGTCGGCATAGACCAGCACGCCATCGGCGTGGCGTTCCAGCCGGATGTCGGCGTGAGCCTCGCGCAGGCACGGCGCAGCGCCGGTGTCCACCGCAAAGCCGAACTTGGTCGGCAGAACGGGTGCGTCCCGGCCTGCCAGCCACTCACCCAGCCGCAAAGCCAGACCGTGTGTCACGTCGCCCTCTGTCCACAAGGGCTGGACCTGCACATTGCGCCGCGCCTCACTCGCAGCGTCTTCGTCGAGCAGGCCCAGACCACGCAAGCCGTCGAGCAGGGGCGCATGGCACGCCGCACCGACACCACGCAACTGCAGGTTGGCCCGGTTGGTCAGTTCCAGCCACGGGCTGGCATGGCGCTGGGCCAGCGCCGCGATGCCCTGCGCCTGCGCCATGCTCAGCCGCCCGGCGGGCGGGCGGATGCGCACCACCAGGCCATCGCTGGCCGCCATGGGCCGCAGGGCGCCCGGGCACCAGCCCTTGACCTGGGCAAGGGGTTCCCCAACGCGTGGTGTGGATTCGGTCATGGGTCTGGCCGTCCGGCTTCACGCCGGCTGAAAGTGCGGGCTCAGCCGCACCGTCTCACCGATGATGAGCAAGCCCGGCTGGGGGCCGTAGGCCGGGGCCGATGCCACCAGCCGGCGAAGGCTGCAAGCCAGCACCGTCTGCGAAGGACGGGTGCCGTCGCGCACGATGGCCGCCGGGGTGTCGGGCGACAGGCCATGCGCGATCAGCTGCTGGGCAATGTGCGGCAGGCGCTGGATGCCCATGTAGAACACCCGCGTCTGCCCCGGGCGGGCCAGCGCACGCCAGTCGTGTGAGGCCTCGTCGTCGGCGAGGTGCCCCGGCAGGAACACGCAGCTGCCCGCCAGATCCCGGTGGGTCAGCGGTATGCCGGCGGCCGCCGAACACCCGCTGGCGGCGGTGACGCCAGGCACCACCTCGAACGCGATGCCGGCGGCCTGCAGGGCTTGAACCTCTTCCCCGCCCCTTCCGAAGACGTAGGGGTCTCCGCCCTTGAGCCGCACGACACGCCGCCCTGCCCTGGCGTGCTGCACCAACAGGTCGTGAATGCCTTCCTGCGGCACGGCGTGTTCGCCCAGCGCCTTGCCCACATACACGCGCAGGGCCGCCGCCGGGATCCGCTCCAGCACCTCGGCAGAAATCAGCCGGTCGTGCACCACCACCTCGGCCGCCTGCAGCCGATCCAGCGCGCGCAGGGTCATCAGATCCACCGGCCCGGGGCCGGCGCCCACGATCGACACCCGGCCGGTGTTTTGCGGTTCAACCAAGCTCCACCCCTTCGCAGACCGCCCCGCTCCATCCGCACGCCATCGCCGCCATGAACGCCCCCATCAGGCCGCGGTGTAGAGACGGGGCTGGACCACCGGCGAACCCTTGAGACGCTGCAGTTGTTTGGCCAAGGCCAGCACGGCCAGGTCCACCAGCGGCTCCAGCAACACGACGGTCATGTAGGCCGCGCCAAACGTGCCGATGCTCGACAGGTTCTCGGCACCCATGCCCTGGCCGTAGATGGCCCAGAAACCGACCCAGACCACGATGCCGCCCTGGTAGGCCACCGACAGCTTCAGTGCCTGCGCGTAGCGGATGTCGACATAGGCCGTGTCGGGCGCGATCACGCGACGGGCCAGCGCCTGGATGGCGAACAGGGGCAGCAGCAGCGTGGTGACGTTCATGCCGTATTGCGGCAGGTCGTCGGGCGCGAAAAACAGGCTCTGGATGGCCAGACCCACCACCAGACCGATGGCCGTCGGCGCGGCGCCGAACACCAGCAGCAAGGTGCTGCCCAGGATCAGATGCACCTCGGACACGCCCACCGGGTGCGTGGGCAGCAACTCAAAGAACGCGAACACCAGCGCAGCGGCCATCACCGAGCGCGCCAGGAGGGCTGTCACACCTTCCGTGCGAACCATGTCCCAGGCCAGTTTGGCCGAACAGCCGAGGGCGGCGGTCGCCGTGGCATAGCTCAGGAAAATCTTGGTGCTGTCCACCAGTCCGGGTTCGATGTGCATGTTGCGGCTCCTTGGGTTGTGGGCGTTGTTCCCAACGCGGTTGAAAAAATCAGTCGGTCGCTCGGGCGCGGGGCAAAGCCACCCACTGCCCTTGCAGGGCGTGGACTTCGATGCGGTGGTCGAACACGGCTTCGAGCGCCCGATGGGTCGCGGGCTCGGCGCAGCGGCCCTGGTGGGTGATGCGGCCCTGGGCCATCACGACCAGTTCGTCGGCGTGCAGGGCCATGGCCACTTCGTGCAACACGCTCACCACCGTCTTGCCCTGCGCCACCAGCGCCTGCACCAGGTCCAGCCAGTCGGCTTGGTGCGGTGGGTCGAGGTTGGCCAGGGGCTCGTCCATCAGCAGCACCTCGGCCTCCACGGCGAGGGCGCGCGCGAGCAGCACGCGCTGGCGCTCGCCGCCCGAGAGCTGGCCGAGCGAGCGGGCGCGCCAGTCCCAGGCCTGCGTGGCCTGGAGCGCACGCTCCACCGCCGCGTGGTCGGCGGCACTGGGCGCACTCAGCCAGGCCTGGTGCGGCAGGCGGCCGAGCATGGCCACGTCCCACACCGTGAGGTCGTCGCCGCTGGACTCGTTCTGGCCCAGCCAGGCCATCTGCTGCGCCCGCTGGCGGCTGGGCCAGTCGGCCAGCGGCCGCCCCAGCAACGCCACCTCGCCGCTGTGCGGCAGCAGACCGGCCAGCGCCTTGAGCAAGGTGGATTTGCCCGCGCCGTTGGGGCCGACGATGCTGGTCCAGCACGCACCGGGCAGCGCCAGGGTGATGTTGTGCAGGATCTGTGTGTCGCCCAGTCGCGCGCTCAGGTCGCGCGCTTCGATGGCGATGGCGTTCACGGGTGCCTTCACAGCCCGGCCCCCCGCGACACGCGCGTGTTGCGCTGCATCAGCCACAGCAGGTAGCCGCCGCCGAGCACCGCGGTGAGCACGCCCACCGGCAGCTCCTGCGGCGCGATCAGCCAGCGCGCCAGCGTGTCGGCCGCCATCAGCAGCACACCGCCCATGCAGCTGGCCAGCAGCATCAGGCGGCCGCTGGTGGTCTTGACCAGCGAGCGCACCAGGTGCGGCGCGGCCAAGCCCACGAAGGCGATCAGGCCCGTCTGCGCCACGGCGGTGCCGGTGGCCAGCGCGAGCACGGCCACCAGCGCCGCGCGCATGGGGCCCAGCGGCAGGCCGAGGCTGCGCGCGGTGGCGTCGCCGAGGCTCAGGCCGTCGAGCACGCGCGCCAGCAGCCAGGCCGCCAGCGCGCACAGCGCCCACACGGTCATCATCAACACGCAGGCGGTCCAGCCCACGAAGCTGGTCGAGCCGAGCATGAAGGCCTGCATGGCCTGCAGCGATTCGGGCGAAAACAGCAGCACCAGGTGCGTCATCGCCCCCAGCACCACACCCACCACCACACCGGCCAGCAGCAGGCGCAGCGTGTGTTGCACGCCACGCGAGAGCAGCAGCGTGAGCAGCACCGCCAGCACCGCACCGCCAAAGGCTGCGCCGGTCAGGCCCAGGCGCACCCAGGCGCTGCTGGAAAACACGCTCACGGCCACGCCGCCGTTCATCATGGACGCGCCCAACATGCCCGCACCGCCCCCCATGGCCGCGAGCGCCAGGGCCACACCGAGCGAGGCACCCGAGGCACTGCCGAGCAGGAACGGGTCGGCCAGCGGGTTGCGAAACAGGCCCTGCGCCACCGCGCCGGCCAGGCCCAGCAGCGCGCCAGCTCCCCAGGCGCCCAGCGTGCGCGGCAGGCGGATCTCCCACACGATCTGCTGCGCCATCGCGGTGGCCGACGGGTCGGCTTGCGGGTTCAGCAGCGGGCCGATCAGGTTCTCGAAACCCGCGCTGCCCACGCACACGCCGAGCGCGGTCAGGCCCAGCGCGGCAAGCAACATGCCCCCCACCAGCCAGGACGCGCGGCGGGTCGAAGGACCACCATGCTCCGCCGCCGCGCGGGTCGCTGCCCCCCGAGGGGGCTGATCCGGCTTGGGGCGGCCCTGCACCGGATCGTTCAAGGACGCGCCCCCGGCTTCTTCGCGCCAGGCGCCTTCTCGGCCAGGCAACCCGCCATCAGGCGCGCGCCCTCGGCCATGCGCGGACCGGGCCGCACCAGCGCGTCGGAAGCGTCGACGGGAAACACACACAGGTGCTGCCCGCGCATGGCGCGCATGGACATCCAGCCCGGGCGCTGCGCCATGCCGTCCAGGCTGCGCTGGCCGACCATGATCAGGTCGGGGTTGGCGCGCACGATGTACTCGGGGTTGAGCTTGGGGAACGGCCCGAGCGAGGCGGGCACGATGTTCTTCGCGCCCAGGCGCGTCAGCGTCTCGCCGATGAAGGAACTTTCACCCGCAGCGTAGGGGCCGGGGTTGACCTCGAAATACACCCGTGTACCGCGCACACCGGCGGGCAGCGACTGCGCGGCGGCCATCACGGCGGCGTCGATGGCGCGCCAGATCTTCTGCGCGTCGGGCACCTCCAGCAGCTGGCCGATCTTGAGCAGCACGCGCTGCACGTCGGCGTGCGTCTTGGGCTCCAGCGCCACCACCTTGATGCCCAGTGCGCGCAGGCGCTCGCCCGCGCGGGACGACGTCGCCATGAGCACCACGTCGGGTCGCAGCGCGACGATGGCCTCGATGTTCGGGTCCAGCCCGCCGCCCACCTGCGGCAAGGCCTTCACACTCGCGGGCCAGTTGGTGTAGCGGTCCACGCCCACCAGGCGCTGGCACTGCCCCAGCTCGCACACCGTTTCGGCCAGCGAGGGCAGCAGGCTCACGATGCGCTGCGGCGAGCGCTCGAAGTTGACCACCACGCCGTGGTCGTCGGTGATCTGCAGCGCGGCGCGGGCCGGCAGGGCCAGCAGCGTCAGTGCCACCAGCGTCACCGCGGTCAGGATGTTGCGCATCGGATTCATGTCGGGTCTTTCAAGGTCAGCGGCAGGCCCGCGGTCATGAGGGTGACGCGCTCGCACGCGGCGGCCACGTTTTGGTTCAGGCGGCCCAGCGCGTCCACGAACTGGCGCACCTCGTGCCCCAGGGGGATCACGCCCAGGCCGATCTCGTTGCCCACCAGCACCACCGGACCGGGCGCGGCGGCGATGGCCTCACACAGCGCGTGGCCCGCAGCGACCACGGCGGGTTCGTCGAGGGCCTCGCCGGGCAGCGCGGGCATCAGCAGGTTGGTGAGCCAGAGGGTGAGGCAGTCCACCACGATCAGGGTGCCGTTGTCGCTGTGCTGGCGCAGGGTCTGGGCCAGCGCCACCGGCTCTTCCACCGTGACCATGCCCGGCACCCGCTCGGCGCGGTCCCGCTGGTGGCGCGCGATGCGTTCGCGCATCTCGCCGTCCCAGGCCTGGCCCGTGGCGATCAGCACGGCGCGGTGATCGGGCGAACGCTCCAGCCACTGGCGCGCCAGCACCTCGGCGCGGCGCGACTTGCCACTGCGCTGACCACCGAGGATGAATTCGCTGCGGGCCCGATCAGCCATGCCGGTTCATCCACGTGGTGACGATGCTGTGCATCTGCGCCACGCCGTCGGTCAGCGCAGCCGGGCCGGGCTGGAGGATGTCGGCCGACTTGATCTCGAACAGCTGGCCGTTCTTCACCGCAGGCACGTCCTGCCATCCCGCGCGCGCCGCCACCTTCTCGGGACGGAACTTCTTGCCACACCAGGAGCCGATCACGATGTCGGGGTTGCGGCGCACGATCTCGGCGGGGTCGGCAATGATGCGGTCCTTGCCCAGCGACTGCACCGCCAGCTCGGGGAACACGTCGTCGCCGCCCGCGATGCCCAGCAGCTCCGACACCCAGCGGATGCCGCTGATGTGCGGCTCGTCCCACTCTTCAAAAAACACGCGCGGGCGGCGCTTGCCCGCCGCCACCAGCGCGCTCACCTCGGCTCGGATGGCCGCCAACCGCAGGCGCATGACGTCGATGCGCGCCAGGCCCTCTTCAGCACAACCCACCATCGCCGCCACCTGGAACAGCATTGAAAAAATCTGATCCACGCTGCGCTGGTTGAACACCGTCACCTGCACACCGGCGCGGATCAGCTGCGCTGCGATGTCGGCCTGCAGGTCGGAAAACCCAAACACGCAGTCGGGCTGCAGCGCGAGGATCTTGTCGATCTTGGCGTTGAGGAACGCGCTCACCTTGGGCTTCTCGTCGCGCGCGCGGCGCGGGCGCACGGTGTAGCCGCTGATGCCGACGATGCGGTGCGCCTGCCCCAGCAGGTAGAGCCATTCGGTGGTCTCCTCGGTCAGGCAGACGATGCGCTGCGGTCCCAGGTGCGGTGTGCTCACAAAATCTCCTCAAGGAACAGCGAGGCGGCCGCCTCGGGGTTGGAAGCAAACCAGGCGTGGAAATAGCTGGCGCGCACCGACCCCTGCACGTAGATGGCCTCGCCTCGCCCGCCCGCGCGCTGCGCCTCGGTCCGGAACCGCGGTGGCAGCGGCGACTCGGTGGTCGAGTAGTGAAAGGTGTGCCCGCGCAGCTCCCCCTGCGCCGTGTCCCAGCGTTGCGGCCCGAGCGCGGCCAGGCGCTTCTGCATGGCCACGCGGCCGGGCAGCAGGCCCCACATCGGATGCTCGTCGCCGTCGGCGGTGGTCAGGGTGTCGAACAGCGGCATCATGCCGCCGCACTCGGCCCAGACGGGCCGGCCGTCTGCGATGTGTTCGGCCAGGGATTCGCGGCAGCGCGCGCCCTTCGCCAGCGTGGCCGCGTGCAACTCCGGGTAGCCGCCCGGCAGCCACACGGCGTCGCACGTGGGCACCGGCTCGTCGGCCAGTGGCGAGAAAAACACCAGCTCGGCGCCGAGCGCGCGCAGGCTGTCGAGGTTGGCCGGGTAGGTGAAGCAGAAGGCCGCATCGCGCGCCACCGCCACCGTGCGCCCCGCCAGCCGGGGGGCGGGCAGCGCGGGCGACACCGCGTCGAACCGCACCGCCCAGCGCTGCCAGCCCGCGTCGTCGAGCTGCCCCAGCGGCGTCTGCGCCAGCGCGTCGGCCACGGCGTCGAGCCGCTCCATGGCGTCGAGCAGTTCGGACGCCACCGTCAAGCCGAGGTGCCGCTCGGGCAGCGTGAAGCCCGCGTCGCGCTTCAAGGCGCCGAGCCAGCCGGCGTCGATGCCCATCGCATCGCCGTCGGCCATCGCCGGGCGCAGCGAGCGCTGCAGCATCTGCGCGTGCCCCTCGCTGGCGACCCGGTTGGCCAGCACGCCCGCCCACGGCAGGCCGTCCTGGTAGTGGCGCAGCCCGTGCGCCAGCGCGCCGAAGGTGCCCGCCATCGCCGAGGCGTCGATCACGGCGAGCACGGGCAGCCCGAAGCGCCGCGCGAGGTCGGCCGCGCTGGGCTCGCCATCGAACAGGCCCATGACCCCTTCGATCAGGATCAGGTCGCTCGACGACGCGGCCTCAAACAGGCGCGCGCGGATGTCGGTCTCGCCGTTGAGCCAGAGGTCGAGGTTGTGCACGGGGTGGCCGCTGGCGAGCGTGTGCCAGTGCGGGTCCAGAAAATCCGGACCGCACTTGAACACCCGCACCCGGCGGCCTTGTCGCGTGTGCAGCCGTGCGAGCGCCGCCGTCACGGTGGTCTTGCCCTGGCCCGAGGCCGGGGCGGCGATCAGCAGCGCCGGACAGGTGCGTGCCGTGTCCATGGTGATCGGCATGCGCTGTGGCTCAGCGTGGTGACCAGTTGAGTCCGACGTACAAGGTGCGGCCAGCGGTGGCGTAACCCAGCACCGACTCGTAGGCCTTGTCGGTCAGGTTGTCGATGCGGGCCTGCAGTGTCCAGCTGGGCGTGAGCGCGGTGCTGGCCGTCAGGTTCAGCAGGCTGTGGGCCGGCAGGCGCATCGTGTTGGCCGCATCGTCGAAGCGCGAGCCCAGGTGCTGCAGCTCGCCACCCAAGGTCCAGCCGGCCAGCTGGGTGTCGGCGGTCAGGGTGGCCTGGGTTTGCGCACGGCGCGCGAGGCGCAGACCGGTCTCCTGGTCCTTGGGGCGCATCAGGTCGAGTGAAGCCCCGAGGTTGACCGCACCCGCTCGCGTGCCGCCGCTGAGCGTGACACCGCTGTAGCGCGCCCGGCCCGTGTTGCCGTAACAACCCGCGTATTCGCCCACGCCATTGGCGCAGCTGCCGGGCCCGCTCACGTAGTCGATCAGGTTCTTCACATCGTTGCGGTACAGCGTGAACCCAGCGCGGTCGTGACCCGCCTGGTAGCGCAGGCCAGCCTCAAAGTTGCGGGCCGTCTCGGCCTTCAGATCGGGTGTGCCGTAGAAGCTGAAGCGCTGGAACAGGGTGGGCACGCGGAACGCGGTGCCGGCCGACAGGGTGGCTCGCCACGCGGGCGAGAACGCCAGCGCGTAGGCGACGCCCCCGGTGGACTCGCCCCCGAACTCGCTGTCGTCGTCGTGTCGGGCGTTGAGCTGCAGCGTGTGCGCACCATGTCGCAGCGTGTAGCCCAGCGCGAGCGCGTTCTGGTCGCGGGCGGTTTGTTCGGGGATGGTGCTGCCGTTCGTGAGGTGGTCTTCACGGCGTTCCAGATCGGCGCTCAGGGTGGCCGTGCCCATGCGCCACTCGTTGCGCAACAGGTAGGTGTCGATGCGCGTGTTGGTGAGGTAAGGCGACGGCGTGGTTTGATAACGGTCGATGCCGCGTGTCACACCCACCCGGGTCTTCCAGGTGTCGCTCCAGGCGGCCGACCAGTTGAGCCCCAGGGTGCGGAGGTCTTGCTGGTTCTGGTCGTCCTGGCCGGGCAGGTAGCCGTCGTAACCCGCCTTCTGCTCGCTGTCGAGCAGCGTCGCGTCCAGCTCGTGGCCGGGCGCGAGCTTCCAGCCCAGCCGGCCAGAGACCGCCTGTCCGCGGTAGCCGTCGCGGTCCGGGTTGCCCGTGGGCTGTGAGTTGAAACCATCGCTGCGTTCACCCGACAGGCCCAGCGCATAACTCACCGCGCCCTGCCCGCCGCGCAGCGACACGCTCATGTCGCGCGTGTTGTGCGTGCCCACGCCCACGTGGACCGAGGGGAAAAAACCCGCCTCACCCTGGCGGGTGAAGATCTGGACCACCCCGGCCAGAGCGTCCGATCCGTAGATCGCCGCCGCCGGGCCGCGCAACACCTCGATGCGCTCGACCTGTGCCAGCGGGATCGCGTTCCAGCTGGCACCTCCGGTGGACTGAGAATCCACGCGGACCCCATCGACGAACACGGCGGTGAAGCGCGTCTCGGCACCGCGCAGGTACACGCTGGTGGTCGAAGCAGGACCCCCATTGCGGGTCACGGTGATGCCCGGCACGCGCGACAGCACATCGGCCAGTCCATTGGCACCGCTGCGCTCGATCTGCTCGCGGTCCACGATGGACACATCGGCCACCACATCGGTCACGGGAACCTGTGAACGGGTCGCCGTGACCACGGTTTCGGGCAGGGTGGCTGGCGCCTGGGCGAAGGCGGGGAATGCAGCGGCGCAGGCCAACGGGAGCACGGCCAGGCGCACGGAAATAGCACGGGTTTTCATGAAAGATCACAAGCTGATGTGCCCTCGCCGTCTTCCCCGACAGCGCATGGGCGTCACGACGGCGGGTCCCGCGAAGGACGCACCATCACCTTGTTGGCCGGTATCCGGGCTGACAGAACAACCTTCATCGCCTTCCCAGTGAACCGGTCTGAACCGATTCACCAGTGGCTGCGGGATGAAAGCGGAGACGACTGAAAGGCTTCAGAGGTCCCGTCTGCTTACCGTTGCGGGGGCAGCGCAGGTTAGGTCGGTTCGTGTGAACGTTCCCTCCTGCTTCCCGTTGAACTGCGGCATGTGAACCACACCGCGAGCACCAACGGGGTGGATTGTAAGCCCGGGCTTCTTGCGGGAACCCTACAATGAGAAATCTACACTTTGTCACCATGGCCGATCCCAAGCACCTTGATCTGATCGCCGAGCGCGTCGAGCGCCTGCTGCTGCGCCATGAAGAACTGCAGCGCACCAACGCCCTGTTGCTAGACCAGGTGGCCAGCCTCAAGAACGAGCGCGACTCGCTCAGATCACGACTCAACGCGGCACGCGCACGCATCGACGCCCTGCTCGATCGCCTTCCCGCCGACGCCGACTTCATGCCCAAGGACACCGAATGAACAAGCCCGCGTCCAAGCAGATCGAAGTCCAGATCATGGGTCAGAGTTACCTGTTGGCCTGCCCCCCGGGCGGCGAGTCGTCCCTGCTGGATGCCGTGGAGCGGGTCGACACGGCGATGTGCCGCATCCGCGACGCAGGCAAAGTCAAGGCCAGGGACCGCATCGCCGTGCTGGCCTCGCTGAACCTCGCGTTCGAACTCTCACAGAAGGAAGCCCAGAGCTTCTCGGCATCGTCCTTCGCACAGTCGGAACCGGCCCCCTTGCACGAGCAAGGTTTGCCCTCCAGCAGCGAGCCGGTCGATCCCGCATCGCAGGCCCGCATGGACGACCTGATCCGACGACTCGATCAGTCGCTGGGCCACGACGGCCAGTTGCTCTGAACAGACCGAGGTTTCACGCGCATTTTTTGCGCTGACTTCCGGCACAACGCGCTGGCAGCGCCTACAATTTGAACCGTCTGCAGTGCGCGCCGGGCTTTATATTTCCTTGAACCAATGCTCCATGAGCACGGGCTAGGTACATTGCCTGATGGGTGTGAGCATCTCGCGTCAGATGAACCCGAAGTCACGCTGCCCTGGCCCACCTGAACCCCGGTTCAGGATGACGGTCCGGTGGCACTGCAGACACCTTATTCCGATCTCCCCCCTGCGCCGCTTCGCGTCTTCCCCCCTCTCCTGCGGGAAGGGGGACGCAGCCTGTGGCCCGGCCAAGCCGGTTCCACGGCTGCCCTTGCAGGGAGACACCTTCTCCGGACAAGCCCTTGGTATGACCCTCGAACCCCTGCTGATCATCGAGCTGGCCATGTTGGGTCTTGCCACCGGCTTCCTCGCCGGCCTGCTGGGCATCGGTGGCGGCATGATCATGGTGCCTTTCATCAGCGCCATCCTCGGCCAGCGTGGCGTGGAGCCTGGCCTGGCGGTCAAGATGGCGATCGCCACCTCGATGGCCACCATCATCTTCACTTCCATCTCCAGCGTGCGCGCCCACCACAAGCGTGGCGCCGTGCGATGGGACATCGTCAAGCGCCTGGCGCCGGGCATCGTGCTGGGCGCGGGCATCGCCAGCCTGGGGGTGTTTGCGGTGTTGAAAGGAGGCTCGCTGGCGCTGCTGTTCGCGGCGTTCGTGAGCTTCTCCGCCACGCAAATGCTGCTCGACAAAAAGCCCCAGGCCTCACGCACCTTGCCAGGCTCCGCTGGCCAGCTCGGCGCCGGCACCGCCATCGGGTTTCTGTCCGGACTGGTCGGCGCGGGCGGTGGGTTCGTGAGCGTGCCCTTCATGACCTGGTGCAACGTCGCCATCCACAACGCCGTGGCCACCAGCGCAGCGCTGGGCTTTCCCATCGCGCTGGCCAACGCGATCGGCTACGTGATCTCGGGCCAGAGCGTGGCCGACCTACCCGCCGGTTCCCTGGGCTACGTGTTCCTGCCGGCCCTTCTGGTGATCGCCATCGCCAGCGTGCTCATGGCGCCTCTGGGCGTGAAAGCGGCCCACGCACTGCCGGTCAAATCGCTCAAACGCGTGTTCGCCGGCATCCTGTACGTGTTGGCGGCCTACATGCTCTACAAGGGCCTGTCCGCCTGATCAAGCCGCCACGTGCAACGGCCGGTCTGCGATCACGGTGCCGTCTTCATCGGCATAGAGCCAATCGCCCGGGCGCACCCAGACGCCCTGTATGCGCACCACCAGTTCGCGCAACCCTTGCTGGCGCCGCTCGGTCGGCAGTGGCATGAGCCCCAGCGCGCGGATGCCGGTCTGGCACACCGCCAGTTCGGCCGCGTCGCGAACACAGCCATCGATCAGCACGCCGGCCCAACCGTTGTGGGCCGCAGCGGCCCCGAGGGTGCCGCCGAGAAGTGCTCGACGCAATGAAGCGCCACCGTCGACCACCAGCACCCGCCCTTCACCAGGCCCCTCCACCGCGGCCTTGACCAGGCTGTTGTCGTCCAGGCATTGCACCGTGACCACCGGCCCTGCAAACCGCTTCAAACCACCGAAGTCGCGAAACAATGGCGGCAGCACGCGGAACGCGCCGGTGGCATCGCTTTTGTGGACATCGCACAGGTCACAGGTTGAAAAATCAGGCATCGGATTCATGGTGAAAAGCAGGTCTGCGAAGGGTTGATTCAAGAGACAAATTGGAGCATGGGCACCCGCTCTGACAACAGGCTTGCAGCGCGCAGGCGACCGACTGTTGTTTTCGGGGCCAAAAACCGCGCTTTCCCCTATGAAAACCAGCAAAAAAACCTACAACCCACCTTGGAATGGTGATGCAAGTCCATTAGCATCCGTGACACCAGTGAGAAAGCGCGTTTTCCGCTGGTGAATATTCCACTTCTAGAAGGAAACACCATCATGGCAACTGCAAAAAAAGCTCCCGCTAAAAAAGCGGCTCCGGCCAAGAAGGCCGCCGCAGCACCGGCCAAAAAAGCCGCCGCTCCCGTGAAGAAGGCCGCTCCGGCCAAGAAGGCAGCCGCTCCGGCCAAAAAGGCAGCACCGGCCAAGAAAGCCGCCGCTCCCGCCAAGAAGGCAGCCCCAGCCAAGAAAGCCGCTCCTGCCAAGAAGCGCACCCCCAACGCCGCTTTCATGAAAGCCATGACGCCCAGCGCCGCGCTGGCCGCCATCGTCGGTGCTTCGCCGCTGCCGCGCACCGAAGTGACCAAGAAGGTCTGGGAATACATCAAGAAGAACAAGCTGCAAGACGCCGTCAACCGTCGCATGATCAACGCCGATGCCAAGCTGAAGGAAATCTTCAAGAAGGCCCAGGCTTCGATGTTCGAAATGACCAAGATGATCAACGAACACCTGAAGTGATCTCTTGATCCGAACGGGCGCCTGCGGCGCTCTTTCAGCGAAGAGCCGGCAATCCCGGCTCTTTTTTTTGGCCATCTCCCGCTGCACCAGGCAACAGCAATTGTGAGAAACTGAATCAGCACTTCCCCCATCCGAGGTATGACAAGCCAGCCGCCCCCCAGCACCATGCTCTCCCACGGCAATACGGCACCGTCCCCAGAGGTACCGCCGCTGCCGCTGATGCAGAACAAGGTGGTGCTGGTGATGGACCTGGTGGAATCCGTGAGGCTGATGGCATCGAACGAGGCGTCCGTGGTGTTCCACTGGCACAGCTTCCTTCAGCACGCCCGCGACGAGGTGCTGCCCCGCCACGGCGGACGCCTGGTCAAGAGCCTGGGCGACGGCATCCTGGTCGAATTCGACGAGGTCGCCCCGGCGGCCAAAGCCACCCTCAGGCTCCATCGGTTCTTCGACGAATACAACCGCAGGCGAGACGACGACAGCAAGCTGTGGCTGCGGGCCGGTCTGAACGCCACACACCTCTATGTCGACGACCACGACGTGTTTGGCCATGGGGTCAACCTGGCGGCCCGCGTGGCCGGTCTTGCGGGCCCGGGCGAAACGGTCATTACCGCGAACGTGCACGACGCACTGGTCGATGGCGTCGATGGCGACATGGAGGACATGGGCGAGTGTTATCTCAAGCACTGGCCAGAACCGGTGCGAACCTGGACACTCTCGCCGCCCTCCGGAACCGGCGTGTTCCTCAAACCCGCAGCCCCGGCCAGGCCCGACGACTTCAGGGCCACCATCGCTGTCCTGCCTTTCGTCTCGCGGGGCAATGTCGCCGAACACTTCGTCATTGGCGAGTTGCTGGCCGATGGTGTCATCGTGCAGCTTTCGCGCAGCCAGCACCTGCGCGTGATTTCACGGCTGTCGACTTCGGTGCTCAGAGGACGGGAAGACGCGAACCAGACCGCCAGCCGGCAACTCGACGCCCACTTCGTGCTGTCGGGCAGCTACGTCGCGATGGGGGACCGCGTGCTGGTGACCGCAGAGTTGAGCGACACGCGAAGCAACGAGGTGGTCTGGGCCGACCGGCTCACCGGCGACGTGATGGACGTGGTTCAGCAGGAGAGCGAGCTGATCAACGCCTTGGCGTCCACCTGCGCCGACCAGCTGTTGCACTCGGAGGTGCAGCGCACCCTGACCCAGGCCCTTCCCCGGCTGGACAGCAGCGCCCTGATGCTGGGCGCCATCAATCTCATGCACCGCTCCACCCGCCGGGATCTGGAGCGCAGTCAGCAACTGCTGGAGACTCTGGTGGACCGCCACAAGCGCTCCGTTGCTCCATGGACGTGGCTGGCCAAGTGGCACATCATGCAGGTGGTACAGGGCATGGCACTGGACCCTCAGGACTCGTTCCAGCGCGCGATCGATATTGCTGATCGAGCGCTGGACATGGTGCCTGACAGTGCTATGGCGCTCGCGGTCAAGGGGCACGCCATGTGCCATCTTGGCAAGGACGTCGATGGATCGAACCATCTTTTGCTGGAGGCCACGCACGCGAATCCCAACGACCCGATGGCCTGGCTCTACCGGAGCGTCTGGTCCACCATGTGGGGCACCCCCCAGGAATCGGTCACACAGGCTGAAAACGCGCTGCGACTGTCGCCGCTTGATCCGCAGAAGTATTACTTTGAAATGATGCTGGCCAGCTGCCACCTCTCCACCAGCGACTTGAACCAGGCCATCCACTACAGCCGGTCCTCGCTCAACAAGAACCGGTATCACCTGCCCAATCTGAGGATCCTGCTGACCGCCCAGTTCGAGTCCGGACAGACTGCGGAAGCGAAAGAAACGTTTGCTCTGCTTCGATCACAGCAACCGGACCTGACGTTGTCACAGTACCTGTCTTCAGGAAGCCTCAGTCCGCTGCGGCAGCGCACTGCACGTGTTCTTGAGTCGCTGGGACTTCCCAGAACCTGAATCCAACCAACGAGGAGATGCCATGAGTGCAGGAGTCAGCGCCGGTGTGAGTGCGGGAGTGAGTGCAGGAGTCAGCGCAGGTGTGAGTGCCGGCGTGAGCGCAGGTGTCAGTGCCGGAGTCTCCGGGGCCAGCTTGTTCTCTGCCGATGCCCTGACCATCAGTCGATCTGCGATCGCAGGTCCGTTCGGCGGTGCCGTGCTGCACCCATCCACCCCCGGCTTCAACCAGGATCAGAACCTGCGCCTCTGGGCCGACGGTCCGCGGATAACCACCTGCTTCGAGGAACTGGTCGAGGGACTTTCCGTCTCCGCATCGGCGAGCACCAAACAGGCGGATCTGAAGTTCGCCAACCTCGGCGCGACCACGATCAAGAACCGGACACTGGTGCAACTGCAAGGCCCGTCAAAGAACCTTCTCAAGCAGCAGCTGGATCTGGTCGCGGCCTACGCGGATCTGCGCGGAGACCGGGCCGCCGAGGTGCTGGACCAGCTGACCGCCCCGGTCGGCTACTGGTCGGCGGTGCTGGGGCTGACGGCCCACCGCCACAAGAAAACGCTCCAGCTGATCGAGATCGCGCTGGGCCTGTGCGTGCATGTCGAGATGCGGCTCAAGCACATCTTTGCGACCCTGCGGCCGGTCGAGCTGTCCCCGCAGATCCAGCCCATGATCCCCACGCCGGGACACGGCAGCTGGCCCAGCGGCCATTCCACCGAAGCGTTTGCGGTGGCCACCCTGCTGGAAGCTATCATGGACCAGGCCCGCCCTGGCAAGAACGACGGTCAGAACAGCCGCACGCAGCTGCAGCGCCTGGCGGCGCGCATCGCGGTCAACCGCACGGTGGCCGGATTGCACTACCCGGTGGACAGCGCGGTCGGTCGCCTGCTGGGCACCAGCCTCGGCGAGTTCTTTGTGGCCCGCGCCACCAGCGGCAGCGTCCGGCTGCGTGGCTTCGACAGCGACAAGTTTGTCGAGGCGGATGGCGCCCCCAAGGACTTCAAGCTCAGCGACCCCTTGGATGCGGGCGCCTACAGCGTGGGCGGCCCCGCGATGCCCCTGCCCCAGGCCGACACCTTGGGCTGGCTGTGGCAGGAGGCCCTGAAGGAGTGGTCATGAGCGGCGTTGCCCAGCCCTGGCTGCCGCTGCCCAAAGGCGAGGTCACCGGCACGGACTGGTCCTTGACGGGCAGCATCGAGGGCGCCGACCCCTACCTCGCCTGGGCGGAAGCCGATCGGTTTGAAGGCTATCGGCTGGGCGAAGGCCCGGCGGCCCAGCCGAAGTGGCTGCCGATCGTCATCGAACTCCACCCCGGTTTCGGCATTCAGGACCTGCTGCAAGCTTCTCATGTGAAGTGGTTGCAGGTGCCCAAGGCCTACCTGCTGCTGCCCGGTCTCCGCTTCTGCACGGCACGCGCGCGAAAGGGCTTTTTCAAGGAGATGCGCAAGCGCTCGGACCTGGCTGGCATCGTCCGGCGCTATGAGCTCGGCCTGCCCGTGGAGGAGCACACGGGACCACTGACAGACCCAGCTTTGCCCGGTGACGCCGCGCCCCCATGTCCGGAGCCCGTCGGAGGCAAGGTGATCGGCATCATCGACGGCGGCCTGGCCATGGCCAACACCGCCTTTCTGAAACCCGACGGACAGCCGCGGGTGCGCCACTTCTGGCGCCAGGACGAATTCGACGGTCCGCACGGACCGGGCCTCGGCCGCCGCCTGCGCAGCCGCCTGGACCCGCGACGCGCCGGCCCGACGCCGCCGGTGATGGGCTACGGCCATGAACTGACGGCCGCCGACATCCGCGCCGCCATGGACCGGTTCACGCTGAACGGCTCGGTCGACGAGGACGACCTGTACGAATACCTGCAGTGCTGGGACCTGAAGCACCCGGTCAACCACGGGACGGTGGTGGCGAGTCTGGCCGCCGGCCCATGGCTGGCCACCGCCCGCATGAGCAGTGCGGCGCACACCCCGGACATGACACCGGCCGACGACGAGGCCAGCCGCGCACCCTTGATCGCGGTGCAGCTGGACTGGTCCAACGTCATCGACACCTCGGGTGGAGCGATGAACGTCAGTGTGCTGGACGCCCTGATGTACATCCTGAACCGGGTGACCGACGACGCGAGACTCTTCGTCAACATCAGCTGGGGCACGCTGGCCGGCCCCCACGACGGCACCTCGGTGCTGGAAGCGGCCATCGATCATCTGATCGCCCTGTGCACGCCTGAGCGGCTACAGGTCTTCATCCCGGCTGGTAACGGCTACCAGGACCGCACCCATGTGAATCAGACGCTGCTGCCGGGGGGTGAGCCCGCCGAACTGCATTGGCACATCCAGCCCGACGACCGGACCCAGAGTTTTCTCGAGTTGTGGCTCGGCGACCCCGACCTGCCCGAAGAAGCGCTGCAGGACATCAGCATCGAGGTCACTCTTCCAGGCGGGCTGGTGCTCGGGCCGATGGCGGTCGGCCATGCAGGTTGCTGGCCTTCGTCCGCGGCTCCGCAGCTGGCGCTGGTGTTTCCGAGAAAGACCGCGCTGGGGCGGCACGGCACCTGCGCCCTGCTCGCTCTGTGCCCGACGGCCTCGCACCACCCCGAAGACCGACTGGCTCCGGCTGGCGTCTGGCGGGTGAAGGTCCGCAACGGCGGGTTCAACCCTGTCGTGCTGGATGCCTACGTGGAACGGGACGATGTGGCACAGGGCACCTACACAGGCGCCCGCCAGTCCTCCATGCTGGACCTGTGCTACGACACCAGCGGGAACATCGACAGCTTCATCGACCACCCGGACAACCCGACGCCGATCCGGCGCAGCGGCGTGTTCAACAGCATCGGGACCGGACAAAGCACGGACTCGGTCGGCGGCGTCCGCTTCGCCTCCAGTGCGTTCGACCCGGCAGCACGCTACAGCCCCAGGCTGCCCGATCCGGACTCGACCCGTTTGCCCCAGCGGTATGGCGTCAAGAAGGTCCCTGATCAGCTGGCCGTCAGCGACGAGAGCACGGCACTGTGGGGGGTGCTGGGTGCCGGCAGCCGGAGCGGTGGCGCCGTTCGGATGTATGGCACCAGTTGCGCCTCTCCCCAGATCGCCAGGAAGCGCTTCTGACGCTCACCAGCGCGCCGGCAAGGCCTTGAGCAGCCAGATCCAGCGCTCTCGCACGGCAATGTAGCCGCCCGTTTCCAGGTCTTTGAGCAGGCGTGAGACCATTTCGCGCGAACACGCCAGGTGCTGCGCCAGTTCCTGGTGGGTCATCCGTTCACCGAGTCGGCGCTCGCCAGACGCTTCGGGTTCCTGGGCCAGCTGGTTGAGCAGGCGCGCCAGGCGCCCATAGACATCGATGAGGGCCACGTTGCCGGCGCTCTGGGTCGCCAGCCGCGCCCTGCGGATCAACCGGGCCATGAGCTCCAGCGCGAACTCGGGATGCTGTGCGATGTAGTTCAGCAGCACGGCGCGGGAGATCACGGAACAAGTCGTTGCGTCGACCGCCTCGACGTTGGCCGATCGCGGGCCGCCATCGAGTGACATCTCACCCACATATTCCAACGGACCGTAGAAGCCCAGGGTCAGCTCCTTGCCATTTCCATCCCCGAGAAAAGCGCGCAGACGGCCTTGCAGGACGATGTAGATCGTGTCGCCGGATTCGCCTTCCTGGATCAGCAGGGCTCCGCTGCGGTAGCGCCGCTGCACGCCCAGTGCTGCCAGTGCCTTGATGTGAGGTGATGGCGCGTCATTGGCAGGAAGGAACGGGGAGGCGGGCATCCAGGCTCATGGTTGTGCAAAATCCATGGCATTGTGAAGCATCGGTGAGATCACGCGCAAGGCGGGCACCACGGGCGGCAGGCTGTGCACGCGCTGCATCATGTTGCGAATGCTGCTGCAGCCTGTCTTTTCGCGCAGCGCCTTGATCTGGCTGCGCACGGTCGATTCGGCCACGCCGTGTTCGCGCGCGATGTCGGGTATGGACAGGCCGCGGCACAGGGCGATGAGCACCGACTCTTCGCTGGGGCTCAGGTTCTGGGCACGCGCGTACATGCGCAGCGCGAGGTTCTCGCACGCGTTCTGGCGCGAGAGCAACACCAGCACCGACGGTGCATCGAACTCCAGCGGGTGGCTCAAGGGAACAAAGGCCATGGACAGCTCCTGTTCGCCTTGCTTGAGCAGCACCAGCCGCCGCTGACCCCGCAGGGCCTGCTCCAGGGCCACCTGGATCTTGGCCGTCAGATCGGTGCTGCGCCCCAGCAAGGCGCGGGCATGGGTCATGATGAGCCGGCCCGTGGCCATCTCGTGCCGGGCGAGGTGGTTCGCGTGGCGGATGCGGCCCTGGGCGTCGATCACGAGCAAGCCGTAATCCACTTCGTCGAGCACGCGCAACAACAAGGCCTGTCCCAAGCCTTCGTTGCGTGTCGGTGGTTCCGTGTGAAAAAAGAGGTCACTGGCGCTGCGTTGGGTGGTGGCTTGCATGGTGCTTTCCTCTGTGTTTGGGATGAGGAAAGCTTAGGGACAGGGGCCTGTTACAACCCGTGTGCCATTGCCCGATGGCCTGTGATGTATTCACACATCACGTTGCCAAAAACCAACAGATCAAACCCTGTCAGCGGGATTTGTTCCGGATCGCAGACAGCGTGCCACGCGTCGTGATGACCTCGGGATCGAGCGTCACCTCGATCACCGTGCCGGTGGGCGCCGCCAGCGCACGCAACAAGGCGGGTTCAAACTCGGCGGTGAGGGTGATGCGCTCGGCCGCGTAGCCGTAGGCCCGGGCCAGCGCGCAGAAGTCGGGGTTGCACAGGTCCGACCCGCTCACGTGGGCCGGGTACTCGCGCTCCTGGTGCATGCGGATGGTGCCGTAGGTGCCGTTGTTGAGCAGCAGCACGATGCTCTTGGCGCCATGTTGCGTGGCGGTGGCCAGCTCCTGACCGTTCATGAGGAAGTCGCCGTCGCCCGCGATGGTGAAGGCGGTGCGCCCGGTGAGGATGGCCGCGCCAATGCCGGCCGGAACACCGTAACCCATGGCGCCATTGGTGGGTGCGAGCTGGGTCTTGTGGCCTTTGAGCAGACCGGTGTAGCGGTAGAAGCGGTGCAGCCAGCTGGCGAAATTGCCCGCGCCGTTGGTGAGCACGGCATCGGCCGGCAGGTGGCGCTGCAGCGTGTGGATGATGGCCGGCATGTCGATGCTGCCGGGCAGCACGATGCCACCGTTGGCCACGTCCACGTTGGCCTCGTAATCGGCGTGGCAGGCCTGTGTCCACTGGCCCCAGACCACGCCCGGTGGCGCGGTCAACACCTCCAGGCTGCGCGCTGCCGCGTTCATGGTGGCGTTGATCGCCAGCGTGGCCTGGTAGACACGGTTCAGCTCTTCGGCGCTGGCGTGGATGTGCACCAGCTTCTGTATTGGCACAGGCGCTTCGATCAGCGTGTAGCCACCGGTGGTGGCCTCGCCCAGGCGTGGACCGATGGCGATCAGCAGATCGCTCTCGCGCACCCGCGCGGCCAGCGCCGGGTTGATGCCGAGCCCGATGTCGCCCGCGTAGTTCGGGTGGTGGTTGTCGAAACAGTCCTGGAAGCGGAAGGCGTTGGCCACGGGCAGCTGCCAGTTTTCAGCGAAGCGCTGCAAGGCGGCGGCCGACTGTGGCGTCCAGCCACCACCGCCAGCGATCACCAGCGGGCGCTGGGCCTGCAGCAACAGTTCACGCAGCGTGCGCAACGCACCCGGGTCGCTCCAGGCCTGAACCGGCTCCACGCGCGGTAGCGGCTCGATGTCCACCGTCTGCGTGAGCATGTCTTCGGGCAGCACCAGCACCACCGGGCCCGGTCGGCCGTTCATGGCGGTGGCGAACGCGCGGGCCACGTATTCGGGAATGCGTCGCGCATCGTCAATGCGCTCCACGCGCTTGGCCAGGCCCTTGGTCGTGGGGCCAAAGAAGCTCAGGTAGTCCACCTCCTGGAAGGCTTCGCGGTCGCGCGCGTCGCTGGCCACATCGCCCACGAACAGCACCATGGGCGTCGAGTCCTGGAAGGCAGTGTGCAGGCCGATGGAGGCGTTGGTCGCGCCTGGCCCCCGGGTCACGAAACAGATGCCGGGGCGGCCGGTCAGCTTGCCCTGCGCTTCGGCCATGAAGGCCGCTCCACCCTCCTGCCGGTTGGTCACGAAACGGATGCGGTCGGCGTGGGCATGAAAGCCGTCGAGCACGGCAAGGTAACTTTCACCCGGCACTCCGAAGGCGTGGGTGACGCCTTGGGCGATCAGGCATTCAACGAGCAGGTGGCCGGCGAGTTTTTGTGTCATGCCGGCATTGTGCCGCGCGAGCGAAATCAAGCCGTCCTGCGGCCGACACCGATGGCCGCATACACCGAGATGAACAGCGTCACCGCGGCGCCGGTCAGCGTGAGTGCATACCAGCCACGGTCCATGAAGCCGCCGAAGATCATGGGCGACACGGCGAAGCCCACGTCCAGACCCGAGTACACCGTGCCATACACACGGCCGGTGGCGCCCTTGGGCGTGGCTTTCTTGATCATCATGTCGCGGCTGGGGCCGCCCACGCCCACGGCGAAACCGGTGGCGGCGAGTGCCACCATCGTGCCGGTGGCGCCCAGCCAGCCGGTCGCGCAAACCAGCAGCAGCGCCGCGCCGACCGACATGGAGCCAGCCACCACGCGGTCGCTTTGCTTGGTGTACGCCGCCACAAAGCCGCCCACCAGCATGCCGAAGGCGCCACACAGCATGTAGGCGCTGATGGTGAAAGTGGCTGCTTCAACGCTGACACCATGCACCGCCTTCAGGATCGACGGCGCAAAGCTCTGCACCACGGCCAGCGTCATGGTGGAGAGCAAAAAGAACGAGAAGCACCACCACACCACGGGCAACTTCATGAACGCGAGATCCGAGCCCCGGGGCGCATCCGCATGGCGCACATGCACCTCGGTGCGCAGTTTGTCGCGCTGCCAGAACAGCAGCGCCAGCACGCCCACATACAGCAGCGCGGCGGCGTGGTAGGCGGTGCGCCAGTCGGTCAGCGCGGTGATGCCGACCAGAAACGCCGGTGCCAGCGCCCATCCGAGGTTGCCGGTGAGTCCGTGCGCGCTGAAGGCGTGGCCCAGGCGCGGCGCCGACACGCGCTGGTTCAGGATGGTGAAGTCGGCCGGGTGGAACGGCGCGTTGCCCAGACCGGCCAGCGCCGCCACCAGCACCAGGCCCATGTATCCGGTGACCATGGAAGCGACCAGCGACGCAAGCAGGAAACAGGTGATGGCGGCAAACAGCACCGGGCGCGCGCCAATGCGGTCCACCACGAAACCCGCCATGGCCTGGCCCGAGCCCGAGATCACGAAGAAGATCGTCATCAGCAGACCGACATCGGAATAGCTCAATCCGAAGTCGCGCATGAAGATCGGGAACAAGGGCGCGAGCAGCAGGTGCGAGAAATGCGAGGTGCCGTGCGCCAGACCCACCAGGCCGATGACGGCGGCGTCCTGCTGGAGCGGAACGGGGTTGACGGGAACGGCGGTGCTGAGGGTGGCGGTGTTCATGAGACTCATGTTAGGGTGGGCGGGAGAAGGCTGTTTGCGATAAAAAGACAAGTCCTGTCGAATTTCCGCCAAACCACTCTGCCCCACCCATGAAAGCACGCCGCCCGATACAGGCCGTCCCGGTCGGGGACACCGACCCCTTCGAGCCCACCCCCGCCCGGCCGGTGCGTTGCCGGGCGCGCGCCATGGGGCACGACACCCAGTTCGAGCCCCACCATCACCCCTGGGGGCAACTCGCCTGTTGCGCCAGTGGCCTGCTGCAGGTCACGGTGTCCACGCCAGGGAACCCGACCGCCAACACGCCCGCTTTTGAGACCACCACCATCGTGCCGCCGTCGCGTGCGGTCTGGATTCCGCCGGGGGCGCGGCACGCGGTCACCATGCTCGAAGCCTCGCAGCTGCACACCCTCTACATCGACGCGTCAGTGGTGCGGGTGGATTGGCGCGCTTCACGGGTGCTGGTGGTCTCGCCGCTGCTGCGCGAACTGGTGCGCGGCATGGACCAGCCGCACCACGCCCAGCAAATCGCCCAGCAGCAGGCGCTGGCCACGCTGGTGCTGGCCGAAATGGCGCACGCGCCCACGCAGCCGCTGGGAGTGCCCATGCCCGACCCGCAACACGGAGACCGCCGGCTGCGCGCGCTGTGCGAGGCCGTGATGAACGCGCCCGCCCAACATGCCACGCTGGCCGCCTGGGCGGCGCACAGTGGTGCGAGCGAGCGCACCCTGGCCCGGCTGTTCCGCGACGAACTGGGCATGGGCTTCCAGCGCTGGCGTCAGCAGGTGGTGCTGGCCCACGCCTTGCCGATGCTGGCGCGTGGCACGCCTGTCAGCCAGGTGGCCGCGGCCAGCGGCTACGCGAGCGACAGCGCCTTCACCGCGATGTTCAGGGCCGCGCTGGGCCAGCCGCCGACGCGCTTCGGTCCGGGGCGCACACCGTCGGCTGGATCCGACGGGCCACAAGGCGGATAGCAAGCTCCAGACCCGCGGTATCGGTTGACAGGCTCGCGAATCAGGTCCCGCACGTGCGTGAGGTGCGGCAAGACGGGTTGCGCAAATGGGTGCTGTCGAGCTGGGCGGGCTTCATGTCGGTGCCTGGGTGGGCGCGAGCGTGAGCAAGTGCCTGTTCGCGGCGCACAGTGCCCACCCATCGGGTGCAGAAGGACCGTCACAGCCCCGTCACAACCGGCCCGTATCTTGCTAACCAGTTGTCACACGCTCAGGGGTATTCACATGGTCAGCATCGAACGGTTCGCCAAAACACCCAAAGCCTGGGATGCGCTCGCGCGTCCTGGCCAGATCGGGCGGCAGGCCCACAGCCTGCTGTTGATGGCCAACGGACGGCGCAGCGAAAGGGAGCTCTCCATGTTGCTGGGGGGCGATGTGTCCGAGCTGGCCCACGGACTGCAGCAGCAGGGCTACCTGCAACCGATTCCGCTCGTGATGTACAGCGACGTGGACCCGACCCTCAACAGCTGACGCAGCGGCCACTCAAAGCCAGCGCTTGAGCAACCCCATCACCTGGTCGAAGCGCTGGCCGTAAGGCGGGTAGAACAGGCTGCCCATCGCGAAGCGCGACTGCACCAGCACCGGCTTCTGCTGCGTGAAGCGCAGGAAACCGGTTTCACCGTGGTACGCGCCCCAGCCGCTTTCGCCCACGCCGCCAAATGGCAGGTTCTCGTGGGCAATGTGCAGCAGCGTGTCGTTCACCGTGACGCCGCCGCTCACCGTGTGCTGCAACACGCGGTCGCGCGCGGCGGTGTCGCTGCCAAACCAGTACAGCGCCAGCGGGCGGGGCCCCGCGTTGATCGAGGCAATGGCGTCGTCCAGGCGGTCGTAGGGCAGCACGGGCAGGATGGGGCCGAATATCTCTTCGGTCATCAGGCGCTGCCCGGGCTGGGCGTTGAACACCAGGGCCGGGTTCATCTGGCGGCTGCTGGCCGCTGACGGGGAGGCGCCCGTCTGGATGTCCACCACGCGGGCACCCTGCGCCTGCGCTTCAGCCAGCAACGATTGAAGGCGTGCGTGGTGCCGGTCGCTGACGATGCTGGCGTAGTCGGGGTTGCCGGCCAGGGTGGGAAACAGCCGCGCCACGGCCGTGGCAAAGGCCTGTTCGAACTCGGCCTCGCGACCGCGCGGCAGCAGCACGTAGTCGGGCGCGATGCAGGTCTGACCGGCGTTGAGCAGTTTGCCGTGCGCGATCTTGAGGGCGGCGCTGGTGATGTCGCACGAGGCGTCGATGATGCAGGGCGACTTGCCACCCAGTTCCAGCGTGGTCGGCGTGAGGTTGGCGGCGGCGGCGGCGGCCACCTTGCGGCCCACGCCGGTCGAGCCGGTGAAGAACAGGTGGTCGAACGGCAGGCTCGCGAACTCATGCGCCACGTCCGCCCCACCCTGCACCACACACAGCTCGTCGGCCGCATAGGCCTCGTGCAGCACCGTGGCCAGCAAGGCCGAGGTGTGGGGGGTGAGCTCGCTGGGTTTGATCATCACGCGGTTGCCCGCCGCCAACGCGGTGGCGGCTGGGCCCAGCGTGAGCTGCAGCGGATAGTTCCATGGACCGATGACGCCGACCACCCCCAGCGGCTGGCGCTGGATGTGGCCGCTGGCCGGCTGCAGATAGACAGGGGTGCGCACGCGCCGGGTTTTCATCCACGACGCGAGGTGTTTCTCCAGGTCGCCGAGCAGGGCGCGCAGCACGAAGAAGTCGGCCACTTCGGTGAGCCGCGTGGAGCGGACACCAAAGTCGGCCTGTACGGCATCGGCCAGCGCCAGGCCGTGCGTGTCGATCAAGGCCCGCATGCGGTGGAGGCGGTCGCGGCGCAGGCCGATGGGCACCTCGATCTGGGCGCGGCTGGCCTGAAACTGCGCGTCAAAGAGGGCCCGCAAGGGAATGTCTGGAGGAGACAAGGTCATCGTTCCATCATATGCCGCGCCAGATCAAAACACCGCTCCTCTGATCAGTTCAGCACCGCTTCCGCGTGACGCCCCCCATGGTTCGCCTTCGGGGCCTGTTTCAGGAGGGCATTCATGGCCCCATCCACCACCGCACGCGTTTCGACCAGGCGCATCCAGCGCTTGTCCACCAGCTTTTCGCAACTGCGCAAGGTCATGGAATGAGCCCGTCCACCGTGGCTCGTGAACATGAACAAGGTGGCGCGGCGGCTGACCCAGATCAGTTCGGCCCGGATCCACTCTCCGCGCGAGTACAGGTCCACCAGGCTGCCGACGCTCAACTGAGCGATCAGCCCGGCCGCGGGCACCCCGGCGCCCTCGAGAGACGCTTCTCCTGTGGCCCCTTCGACCATGGCGTCGGCAAGGGGTGCCGCTGGCTCCTCCAGCGAGCGTTCATCTTGGGCGTCTTGCAGGGTGTCTTCAAAGCCCGCACGGGCCAACTCCTGCGGCGCGAGCCAGGGCTGCTGTGCAGCTTCCGGGCGCATGCCTTTGCCCACGACGCGCTTCACCGGCGTGGCGTCCTCTTCCAGGGCGTCGAGCGGCGTCAGCCCGGATTGCACGGTGTCGCTTCGGGCGCGCGCGCGCCGCAGGTTGAGCAGCGGTTTGTGCAGCCGGATGAGGGCATCGAAGAAACTCTGCGTTTCTTCGGCCGGTTTGCCCAGCATGTCCAGCCCTGAGTGCAGCGTGCGCAGCAACCCCGGCAGGGCATCAAACACCTCTTTGGGCTGCCGCAGGATTTCAGGCCGGACGCTCCACAACAAGGTGCCCACTGCCGCGCGGTAGCCTTTCGGGTCGGGCCCGGCCTCGGGTTCGCGCAGCTCAGCGGAGGCGATCACCAGGGGCCAGGTGACGTACAGAAAGTCCAGCACGGCCTCGGGCACGTTGAACACATCGGGGCGCAGGCTGATTTCCCATGCCACCTGGTCGGCCAGCTCCTGGCGGGCCTGGGCAAACTGCAGGGCTTGCAGCTGGGCATCACGAGCGGCTTGGGCCGACGCGTCGCCCTCGTGCCAGCGTTCACGCAGACGCTCCAGCGCATCGGCGAACGGCTGCTCATCGTCGGTCTGCAGCTCGTTGAGCTGATTGAAGGCCTCTCGCACCGGCTCCGCGAACGCCGCAAAGTCGTCAGCGAACTCGTCGTTGAAGCGGAAACTGCGCTGCGCCACCTGCTCCACCAGGCTCCGCGCCGGGTGGTCAGGCTCGCCAAAATACCGCGGCTGCGCCAGCGCCAGGCGCAACAATGCCGGCTCCAGCCCCACCACCGCCTCACGCACCGGGGCCAGCAACAGGGGGTCGTGTGCCACCTGATTGACCAGTTTGCGAACCAGGTCCAGCCCGAGGGCCTGGGACACATTCTTGGCCCGCTGCTTGAGCTCGAGGAACACACGCTTGCGCACATGCGCCTGGCCGTACTCGCCCCACCGGTCAGCGCGCAGCGGGGACTCGACGGACACATCGCGAGCCGGTCGGTCCACCGCAGGCAGGTTGCGGTACCGCGCCTGTTCGCGCTGGATGACCGTGTCGTCCGGCACGGAGCTCCCCGCAGAGGCACTGACCTGGCGCAGCTCCTGGTCGACCTGGTCGTAAAAACCTTGATCCAGCGGGCCCCCAAACGAGGCCTTGGGATCGCTCAGAAAGGCCTGAAAGACTGAGCTTCCGATGCGTGACTGCGATCGGCCGAGGGCTTTCATGCCGCCCTCCGCGTCCAGGCCGTGCCCGCCGGTACCTTCCGCACCATCAGCGTTTCGGCCTCCACCGGCGTGAGGCGCTTCGACAGGCGCGAAGCCGGAAGACGATGCCTGCCGACCGGCTTCGGGATCGTCCACGAGCCGGATGCGGTAGCTGGCTTCCTGCACGTTGGCCCGCTGCAGCATCAGGGCGACCTGCTCGTACAGCTGCCCGAGTTCACGGCCAAGCGGGTGGGCGATGTGACTCAGCCACAGCGATCGCACCGCCACGTCGGATTCGATCTCGGCCATGAGCTCACGCAGCTCGCGAACGAACACCGAGGGCCTGAGCGGGTTTTTCTCCACCCGCACCGAATCCAGCCCGATCAGCGAACTCATGCGCGCATCCAGCACCGGCAGGGACTGCTCCACCAGGGGCAGCAGGTTCTGCAGGAGGCGGACCGCTTCCAGAGACTCGGTCACGGCCTGATCGTCGACGAGCCTCAACATGGACGAGTCGGACAACCCGGCCAGCTGCGTGATGCCGCCTTCGCCGTCGCCCGCCTTGAAGGCCTCACGCAATCGGCGAGGGTAGGTACGGATCAGCACCGCCCGGCTCTGAGCCAGGCTCCAGGCCGCCTGGGTCAACAGCTGTCGCTGCTGACCACTTTCGCTCGCATTTTCAGAGCTTTGCAGAGACGCCGTGGCGGCGTCAATGCAGCGCTTCAGGATCTCAGGTGCGCAACGCTCTGCCTCCAGGGTGCATTTGTCGAGCAGGGTGACATGTTGCGGCTTCATCGGAGCGTCTGTTCGAGCGGAGATTCAGACAAATTGGCAGCTTACTTCCCGCCAGCGTCCAGTGCAAATCGAACCGCAGCAAGCCCTTGAACGTGGCTGACCTGCACCGGATCGAAGAGTGAAATACCGCACACTCTACCAAAGCCGCTCGCTGACGCCGCAGGGGCTCTGGTCCGGACCACGGCGTGCCCGGACCAGAGGCCTCAGTCGGCGGCCAGCGCCGGCTTGAACTCGAACACCCCGGGGTTGCGAACCGGGTCCACATCCACCGGGATCACCGACTTCGGCGGGTACTTGCCTTCCAGCAGCAGCTTCGAGAGCGGGTTCTCGATGCGCTGCTGGATCGCGCGCTTCAGGGGTCGGGCACCGAACACCGGGTCGAAGCCGACCTTGGCCAGCTCCTCCAGGGCCGCCGGCGCCACTTCCAGACGCAGGTCCATCTTCTGCAGTCGCGCCTGCAGCGCTTTCAGCTGGATCGCCGCGATGGACGCGATGTGCTGTGCGTCGAGCGCGTGGAACACCACGGTCTCGTCGATGCGGTTCAGGAACTCGGGCCGAAAGTGGTCCTTGAGCTCGCCCCACACGGCTTCCTTGATGTCGTCGTAGGGCTGCCCCACCATGGCCTGGATCAGGTGCGAGCCGATGTTGCTCGTCATCACGATCACGGTGTTCTTGAAGTCCACGGTGCGGCCCTGGCCGTCGGTCAGGCGGCCGTCGTCCAGCACCTGCAGCAGCACGTTGAACACGTCCGGGTGGGCCTTCTCCACCTCATCGAGCAGCAGCACGCTGTAGGGCTTGCGTCGCACGGCTTCTGTCAGGTAGCCGCCCTCCTCGTATCCCACGTAACCGGGGGGTGCACCGATCAGGCGGGCCACGGAGTGTTTCTCCATGAACTCGCTCATGTCGATGCGGATCAGGTGCTCCTCGCTGTCGAACAGGAAGCCCGCGAGGGCTTTGCACAGCTCGGTCTTGCCCACGCCGGTGGGGCCGAGGAACAGGAAGGAACCGGTCGGGCGGTTCGGGTCCGACAGGCCCGAACGCGAGCGGCGGATGGCGTTGGCCACCGCACTGATCGCCTCGTCCTGCCCCACCACGCGGGTGTGCAGCTTGTCTTCCATCACCAGCAGCTTGTCGCGCTCGCCCTGCATCAGCTTGGCCACCGGGATGCCGGTGGCGCGTGCCACCACTTCGGCAATCTCTTCGGCGCCGACCTGGGTGCGCAGCAGCTGCGGGCCCACACCCGCACCGCCCTTGGCCTTGCCGGACTCTTTTTCCTGGGCTTCCTTGAGCTGCTTTTCCAGATCGGGCAGCTTGCCGTACTGCAGCTCGGCCACCTTGGCGAGATCGCCCTTGCGGGTCAGGCTTTCGATCTGCTGGCGCAGCTTGTCGATCTCTTCACGCACCTGGGCGCTGCCCTGGGCTGTGGCCTTTTCGGACTTCCAGATCTCGTCGAGATCGGCGATCTCTTTCTGCAGCCGCGTGATCTCGTCTTCGATCAGGGTCAGCCGCTTCTGCGAGGCTTCGTCTTTTTCTTTCTTGACGGCTTCGCGCTCGATCTGCAGCTGGATCAGCCGGCGGTCGAGCTTGTCCATCACCTCGGGCTTGGAGTCGAGTTCGATCTTGATCTTGGCCGCGGCCTCGTCGATCAGGTCGATCGCCTTGTCGGGCAGGAAGCGGTCGGTGATGTAGCGGTGGCTCAGCTCGGCTGCGGCCACGATGGCCGGGTCGGTGATGTCCACGCCGTGGTGCACCTGGTAGCGCTCCTTCAGGCCGCGCAGGATGGCGATGGTCGCCTCCACCGTCGGCTCGCCGACCAGGATTTTCTGGAAGCGGCGCTCCAGCGCGGCGTCTTTCTCGATGTACTTGCGGTACTCGTCCAGCGTGGTCGCGCCCACGCAGTGCAGCTCGCCGCGCGCGAGCGCCGGCTTGAGCATGTTGCCCGCGTCCATCGCGCCTTCGGCCTTGCCCGCGCCCACCATGGTGTGCAACTCGTCGATGAAGACGATGGTCTGGCCTTCGTCCTTGGCCAGTTCGTTCAGCACGGTTTTCAGGCGCTCTTCAAATTCGCCTCGGAACTTGGCGCCCGCCAGCAGCGCGGCCATGTCCAGGCTCAGCACCCGCTTGCCCTTGAGCGAATCCGGCACCTCGCCGGCCACGATGCGCTGCGCCAGGCCTTCAACAATGGCGGTTTTGCCCACGCCGGGTTCGCCGATCAGCACCGGGTTGTTCTTGGTGCGGCGCTGCAGCACCTGGATGGCACGTCTGATTTCATCGTCGCGACCGATCACCGGGTCCAGCTTGCCCAGGCGGGCGCGCTCGGTCAGGTCCATGGTGTATTTCTTCAGCGCCTCGCGCTGTCCCTCGGCCTCGGGGCTGTCCATCTTCTGGCCCCCGCGCACGGCCGTGATCGCGGTTTCCAGGCTCTTGCGGGTCAGGCCGTTTTCGTTGGCCATGCGGCCGAGTTCACCCTTCTGGTCGGCCACCGCCAGCAGGAACAGCTCGCTGGCGATGAACTCGTCACCGCGCTTGATAGCTTCCTTTTCGGTCGCCTGCAGCATCTTGGCCAGATCGGGACCGACCTGCACCTGATCCTGCCCCTGCACCTCGGGCAGGCGCTTGACAGCCGCCTCGGCCGCCTTGGCCAGGCCTTGCACGTTCACGCCGGCGCGCTGCAGCAGCGACTGCGGCCCGTCGGTCTGGCGCAGCATGGCCAGCAACACGTGGGCCGGGTCGATGTAGGCGTGGTCGGCGCCCAGCGCGAGCGTCTGGGCTTCGCCCAAGGCTTCTTGAAATTTGGTGGTGAGTTTGTCGAGTCGCATGAAAAGGCACTCCGCAAAAAGTTGATTGGAGTGCATCTGGCGCTGAACGCGCGGTTTTCAAGGCGCTTTGACGTGGCGTTTGACCTGCGTCAACCGCAGGTGCGGACTCCGCCCTGCGCCTGCCACCGCGCAAGACCCCTTTTACGTGGGCGCCCGCCAGTAGGCGTAGGTCCAGGCGGTGAGCATGCCGGCCCGCCGGTACAGGGCGAGTGCCGGCGCGTTGGCGCCATCGACCTGCAGGAAGGCTCGGGCAATGCCCCGGCGCTGTGCGTCCAGCGCCATCGCGCGGATCAACCGACCCGCCAGCCCACGCCCGCGCTGGCTGGAGGCGGTGCGCAGCCCATGCATGCTCAGCCAGCCGTCGGCGAAACAGGCGGCGCCGCAGGCCAGGGTCTGCCCGCCTTCACGCAGGCTGGCGTACAGCGTGCCCTCGGCACGCGACAGGGCGCGCGAGCGGCTGGCACCGTCCACAGGGTCCAGCCCTTCCCCCAGAAACATCGCCATCCAGGCCGCGTCGGGGCGCTGGTCCAGCGACACGCCCTCGGTGTCACCGGCCAGGTTCAGCAGACCGTCCACCGTGCCGGTCTGGGTCAGCGTCGGCTGCTTGCGCTGGAAATCCCGCGCCGCCAGCGCCGGCCACCAGGGATCGAACGAGGGCAGGTCCGGCAGGCGAAACACCGGTCGCAGACCAGCGCTCCGGTAGCGCTGCGCAATTTCGTCGATCAAGGCGGGATCGTGGAACCCATGGTGCAACGGCACCGCGCTGTGGGCACGGCCGACCGTGCCGTGGTCCATGGGCAGCAGCCAACCGTCGATGGCTTCGATCCGCTCAGGCGCCACCGCCGTCAGCGTGGCGCGCTCGATGGAGGCGATGTCGGCGGGGCTCAAGGTCTTGACCGTCATCGGCAAAGCCTCAGACGTTCTGGCTTTGGATGCCCCATTTGGCGAGCGCCGCATCGTCACTGACGCGTGCGTCCACCCAGCGAGCGCCGTCCTGCGTCTGCTCCTTCTTCCAGAATGGCGCCTGGGTCTTGAGGTAGTCCATCAGGAACTCGCAGGCCTGGAAACTTTCGCCCCGGTGCGCCGAGGTCACGGCGACCAGCACGATCTGGTCCAGCGGCTGCAACAAGCCCACGCGGTGGATCACCCGCGCGCCGAAGATGTCGAAGCGTTTGAAGGCCTCGTCGATCATGGCTTCGATGCTCTTCTCCGTCATGCCCGGGTAGTGCTCCAGCTCCATGGTGCTGACGCTCTGTCCGTCGTTGCGGTCTCGCACGGTGCCCACGAAGGAGCAGATGGCGCCAACCCCCTTCTCGTCCGCGCGCAGCCTGGCGACTTCTGCGGACAGGTCGAAGTCTTCGGTCTGGATGCTGACGCGGGCGTTCATGTTCAGCCTCCGGTCACGGGGGGGAAAAAGGCCACCTCGGCGCCCTCGACCAGCGCCGCCGATTCGTCGGCCATGGTCTGGTTCAGCGACACGCGCACCGCACGCCCGCGCGCCAGGGCGTCGGCGTGGGCGCCACCCCGGGCGATGAGCTCGTCGCGCAGCGCGGTCAGCGTCGTGGCCCCCGTGTCCAGTGATTCACTGCCGGTCCCGATGGCCTCGCGGATGGAGGCGAAATAACGCAGGTTGACTTTCATGCGAGCAGGTCCGCGAAAGAGAGGAAGGCCACGGGGTCACCGTGGGCAATGGTGCTGCCGGCCGGGTTGTCCACCAAACCGTCGCCCCAGACCGCCGAGGTCAGCACGCCCGAGCTCTGGTTGGGAAACAGGTCCAGGCCACCGGCGGCGTTGCGGCGCACGCGCAGGAATTCACGGCGCTTATCGGCGCGCGGCAGGTCGAAGTGGGCGGGCAGCGTCACCGGCTGCAGAACCGGCACTTCGGCCCCCTGCAGCCGCAGCAAGAAGGGACGCACCAGCAACAGGAAGGTGACGAAACTGGACACCGGGTTGCCCGGTAGACCGATGAAATGGCAGGGCTGCGCCGCATCAGCACCAGCCCCCGCATCGCGCCGCACCGTGCCATACGCAAACGGCTTGCCCGGCTTCATGGCGATCTGCCACAGGTCCAGGCTGCCGAGCTGCTGCACGGCGGGTTTGATGTGGTCCTCTTCACCCACCGACACGCCACCGCTGGTGAGGATCAGGTCGTGGTGGTCGGCAGCGGTCTTGAGGGCGGCGAGCGTCAGATCGCGCTGGTCCGGAACGATGCCCAGGTCGCTCACCTCACAGCCCAGCCGCTGCAGCAGCGCGCGCAGAAAGAACCGGTTCGAGTTGTAGATGGCACCGGGTTTCATCGCCTCCGGCGCCACCTCACCCGGCATCACAAGTTCGTCACCGGTGGAAAACAAGGCAACACGCGGCCGCGCCATCACGTTCAGGTGCGCCATGCCGATGCCCGCGGCCAGGCCCAGGCTGGCGGGAGACAGCCGGGTGCCACGGGGCAGCACCACAGCGCCACGCGTCACGTCTTCACCCGCGCGACGCACCCACTGACCGGGCGCAGGCACGACGTCGATGTGCACCGCGTGCAAGTCGCCACCCACCTCGCGCGTGTCCTCCTGCATCACCACTGCGTCGGCACCTGCCGGCAAGGGCGCGCCGGTGAAGATGCGCGCGCAGGTGCCCGGCTGCAGCGGCTGGGCCGCATGACCGGCGGCGATGCGCTGGCTGACATTCAGCACCACCCCTTTTTCGGTCACGTCGGCCACACGCACGGCGTAACCGTCCATCGACGAGTTGTCCTGCGGCGGCACGTGCATCGCAGACACCAGGTCGCTGGCGAGCACGCGTCGGTCGGCCTCGAAGGTGGCCACGGACTCCGTGCGCGACAGCGGCGTCACGCGGTCGAGCACACCGTTCAGCGCGTCGTCCAGCGACATCAAAGGAGCACGTTGGGGATGGGGTGCAGCGGTCATGGACAGTGGTGAGAGGTGCTGCGCAACAGCGTGGTCAGAGATAGGCGTCGGGGTTGTAGTCGAAACGATCTCCATTGTCGACCAGCCAGGTGGCCAGGGCGTCGGCATCGTTCAAATCCAGCACCGGCCGCTGGGTCGCTTCGGGCAGCTGTCCCGGGCTGTCGGTGGCGATGGCCACGACAAACGGGTCGTCAGGGTAGCGGGCGGGCTTGGCACTGGCCGCGCGCCAGACCTCGATTTTCTGCAGGTCGCTGTCCTTGAAACCTTCCACCAGCACCCAGTCCACGCCGGCGTACAGCTCGGCCAGCAGGTGGTGCACGCTCAGCTCGCGATCGCGCTCGAACTCGCGCATCAGCACCAGCCGTTTCGCCGAAGCGACCACCACCTCGAAGGCGCCGGCCTCCCGGTGGCGCCAGGTGTCTTTCCCCGGATGGTCGATATCGAACTGGTGGTGAGCGTGTTTGACCACCGACACACGAAGGCCGCGCAACTTGAACGCCGGGATCAGCTGCTCGACCAGCGTGGTCTTGCCGGAGCCCGAAAAACCGGCGAAGCCGACGACCTTCATCTGCGAACGTTGCCGGTGCTCACACCGGGCAATGGTCAACGATGTAGCGCTTGACCGCGACCGTGTCGGCCTGCATCACCCGCACCCGCTTGGGCAGGGCTTCGATGCCATCGAACTGGGCGGGCCGGTACGGGTCGCGCCCCAGCGCTTCGCGGATGGTGTCGGCGAACTTGATGGGCAGCGCCGTTTCCAGCACGACCATCGTCTCGCCCGGGCGGCGCAGCTCGCGCGCCACCTTCACCCCGTCGGCGGTGTGGGTGTCGATCATCACGCCGAAACGTTCGAAGGTGTCCTTGATCGTCGCGAGGCGGTGGGCGTGCATGCTCTTGCCGCTGGCAAAACCGAAATGCGTGGCGGCGTGCGCAAACAGCGGGTCTGTACCGAGGTCGAAGCGGCCGTGCAGGCGCAACTCGTCGTCGAACAGACTCTTCGTGCGCGCACCGTCGCGACCCAGCAGGTCGAACACAAACCGCTCGAAGTTGCTGGCCTTGGAGATGTCCATCGACGGGCTGGAGGTCTCGTAGGTGTCCGAACTGCCACGCACCCGGTAGGTACCGGTGCGAAAGAATTCGTCGAGCACGTCGTTTTCGTTGGTGGCCGCCACCAGGCGCTCGATCGGCAGGCCCATCTGACGGGCCACGTGACCTGCGCAGATGTTGCCGAAGTTGCCGCTGGGCACGGTGAAGCTCACCTTCTGCTCGTCGTCCGTGGTCGCCTGGAAATAGCCGGCGAAGTAATAGACCACCTGCGCCAGCAGGCGCGCCCAGTTGATCGAGTTGACGGTACCGATCTTGTACTTGCGCTTGAAGTCCAGATCGTTGCTGACGTTCTTGACGATGTCCTGGCAGTCGTCAAACACGCCTTCGATCGCGATGTTGTGGATGTTCTGATCCATCAGGCTGAACATCTGCGCCTGCTGAAACGGACTCATCCGGCCGTGCGGGCTCAGCATGAAGACACGCACCCCCTTCTTGCCACGCATGGCGTACTCGGCCGCGCTGCCGGTGTCGCCCGACGTCGCACCCAGGATGTTGAGCGCTTCACCGCGACGCGCCAGTTCGTACTCGAACAGGTGGCCCAGCAACTGCATGGCCATGTCCTTGAAGGCCAGAGTCGGGCCGTTGGACAGGGCTTCGAGGTAGAAGCCATCTTCGAGCTGCTTCAGCGGCACGATGGCCGCTGTGCCATACACCGCTTCGGTGTAAGCCTTCTCACACAGCGCCTTCAGATCGGCGGCGGGAATGTCATCGATGTAGAGCGACAGCACCTCAAACGCCAGCGCGGCATAACCGCCGGGTGCGCCGCCGTTGAACACCGCGCGCCAGCGCGCCAGCGTGGCCGCATCCACCTGCGGATAGCGCTCGGGCAGGTACAACCCGCCGTCGGGCGCCAGGCCTTCGAGCAGGATTTCGCAGAAGTGCTTGCGGTCCGGATGGCCACGGGTGGAGAGGTACAGCATCTCAGTTCAGTTCTTCTTTTCGAATCCGCGTGATGGGCGCGAGCACGCTGGGCAACGCCTGCATCTGCGCCAGCACATCGTTCATGGTGCCCTCGCGGGTGTCGTGCGTAAGGATGATCAGGTCGGTGGACGTCGCGCCCTCGCCGCCCACTTCGTCGGCCTCGCGCTGCAGCACCGCGTCGATGCTGATCCCGGCGTTCGCCAGCAGACCCGTCACCTGGGCCAGCACGCCGGCCTCGTCGGCCACGCGCAGGCGCAGGTAGTAGCTGGTCACCACCTCGCTCATGGGCAGCACGCTCAGGTCGCTCATGGCATCGGGCTGGAAGGCCAGGTGCGGCACGCGGTGCAGCGGATCGGCGGTGTGCAGGCGGGTGATGTCCACCAGATCGGCGATCACGGCCGAGGCGGTGGGCTCGCTGCCCGCGCCCTTGCCGTAGTACAGCGTGGTGCCCACGGCGTCGCCCTGCACCACCACGGCGTTCATCGCGCCTTCGACGTTGGCGATCAGGCGCTTGGATGGCACCAGGCTCGGGTGCACACGCAGTTCAATGCCCTGGGCTGTGCGCTTGGTGATGCCCAGCAGCTTGATGCGGTAACCCAGCTGTTCAGCGTATTTGATGTCGGCCGCACCCAGCTTGGTGATGCCCTCGACGTAGGCCTTGTCGAACTGCACCGGGATACCGAAGGCGATGGCGCTCATCAGCGTCGCCTTGTGGGCCGCATCCACACCTTCGATGTCGAAGGTCGGGTCGGCTTCGGCGTAGCCCAAGCGCTGCGCTTCTTTCAGCACAACATCGAAATCCAGTCCCTTGTCGCGCATCTCGGACAGGATGAAGTTGGTGGTGCCGTTGATGATGCCGGCGATCCACTGGATGCTGTTGGCCGTCAGGCCTTCGCGCAGGGCCTTGATGATGGGAATGCCACCGGCCACGGCCGCTTCGAACGCCACCATCACACCCTTGGCCGAAGCCGCCGCAAAGATCTCGGTCCCGTGCACGGCCAGCAAGGCTTTGTTGGCGGTGACCACGTGCTTACCGGCCGCGATGGCTTCCAGCACCAGTGCCTTGGCGATGCCGTAGCCGCCGATCAGCTCGATCACGATGTCGATCTCGGGGTTGGCGATCACGGCGCGCGCGTCGTTCACCACCTTCACGTCCGGACCGACGACGCTCTGGGCACGCGCCACGTCAAGGTCGGCCACCATCGTGATTTCAATGCCACGGCCTGCGCGGCGCTTGATCTCCTCCTGGTTGCGCTGCAACACGTTGAACGTGCCGCTGCCCACGGTGCCTATGCCCAGAAGGCCTACTTGGATCGGTTTCATGCTTTGTCTCATTCGCTCAAAAACAGAGGGGATACACACCCACCCCGGGGAAATACGATGCTATCGGCCTGTCGCCACGCCATTGATGACGTTGGCGCCGGCCTTTGATGACGGCGTCAGGTGCCGTGCCGTTTGCGCCAGCCGTCCAGGAACTTCGCCAGACGCCCGATCGCCTCGCGCAAATCGTCCTCGTGCGGCAAGAACACGATACGGAAATGTTGTTGGTCGGGGTAGTTGAACCCCGTCCCCTGCACCAGCATCACGCGTGTGGCGCGCAACACTTCCATGAAGAACTGCCGGTCGTCCGGAATCGGGTACATCACCGGGTCCAGACGGGGAAACATGTACAGCGCCGCCTTCGGCTTGACGCAGCTGACCCCGGGAATGGCCGTGATCAGTTCGTAGGCCAGATCGCGCTGACGGCGCAAACGCCCGCCTTCTTTGACCAGATCGTGGATGCTCTGGTAGCCACCCAGGGCCGTCTGAATGGCCCACTGCCCCGGCACATTGGAGCCGAGCTTGATGTTGGCCAGCATGTTCAGGCCTTCGATGTAATCCTTGGCACAGGTCTTGTCGCCCGAAATCACCATCCAGCCGGCGCGGTATCCGCAGGCCCGATAGGCCTTGGACAGCGAATTGAAGGTCAGGGTCACCACGTCGGTGGACAGGCTCGCCAGCGCGGTGTGCTTCACATCGTCGTACAGAACCTTGTCGTACACCTCGTCGGCAAGCAGCAGCAACCCGTGTTCCCGCGCGATCTGCACCAGGGCGAGCAGCAACTCATCGCTGTACAAGGCGCCTGTGGGGTTGTTGGGGTTGATCACCACCAGGCCTTTGGTGCGTGGCGTGATCTTGCGGCGGATATCGTCCAGGTTCGGCATCCAGCCGTTGGCTTCATCGCAGAGGTAGTGGACCGGCTTGCCGCCGGACAGGCTCGCAGAAGCGGTCCACAGCGGGTAGTCGGGCGCGGGCACCAGCAGCTCGTCGCCATCGTCCAGCAGGGCGTTGGTTGCCATGCTGATCAGGTCGCTGGCACCGTTGCCGAGGTAGATGTCGTCCAGTGTCACACCCACCACGCCCTGCTGCTGGCTGTAGTGCATCACCGCCTTGCGCGCTGCAAAAATGCCCTTGCTGTCAGAGTAGCCAGAGGACTCCGGCAGGTTGCGGATCATGTCCTGCTGGATCTCTTCCGGTGCGTCAAAACCAAAGGGCGCCAGATTGCCGATGTTCAGCTTGATGATCTTCTGGCCTTCGTCTTCCATCTGCTTGGCCGCCTCCACGATCGGGCCTCGCACGTCATAGAGCACATTGGCGAGCTTGGCGGATTTCTGGATGGTTTTCAAATTCCCTCCGTGGGAGTCAGGCGGACACATGGGGATCAGGGACATCACCTTCGGGCGCTATATTACGTAGGCCCGCAAGGGAAAACCTGCAATTTGACCACAGTTCGACAGCGCTTCCGTCGCCAGCGTGGCCCTTGCACCGCACACCGCCACCCCATGAAACTGCACGCCGACAAACCCGATGCCCTCTCGGTCACCGCCTATGGTGATGGATGGATTGCCGTGAACGGGCAGCGCCACACAGGCAGCCTGATCCTGAACGCATCCGGCACACTGAGCGCCTGGGGCGTGAACCGTTTCGAGACGCTGTCGGCCGTGGACTTCGACAACTTGGTCGCCGATGGCGCCCCGCCACCAGAACTGGTGCTGTTTGGAAGCGGACGGAGACTGCGTTTTGTCCACCCCGCGTTGGTCCAGGGCCTGATGGACCGCCGCATCGGTGTCGAGACCATGGACACTGCCGCCGCATGCCGGACCTACAACATCCTGGCGGGCGAAGGCCGGCGGGTGATTGCGGCGCTTTTGATCGAGGCCGGAGAGCTCACCTGAATCCTGCGGCTCTGACGGCATCAGAAAAAGGCTTTCCAGGAACGCCGGACCAAGACTGCCGTTCAGGGTAAAATACCCGATTGTTTTCCTCCCAGCCGCCCGAGAGCAGCCGTTGTCCAGGGAGTCGTGGACAGCAGGAAAACCAACGCATCTCCACCAACCTACGTCAGGGGTCCACGCAGCATGGCAGTCGTTGTCAACAAACCCATTCCCGAATTTGAGTCCCTGGCCACCGGCGGCATCAAGGTCAGCAACCAGACCCACCTGGGTCAGACGGTGGTGCTGTACTTTTACCCGAAGGACAACACGCCCGGCTGCACCACCGAAGCCATGCAGTTCCGTGACAAGTACAAGGACTTCGTCAAGGCGGGCGCCCATGTGTTTGGTGTGTCCAGAGACAACATGAAGTCGCATGACGACTTCAAGACCAAACTCGAGCTTCCTTTTGAGCTCATCGCTGACACCGAAGAGAAGATGTGCCACATGTTTGGCGTGGTCAAGAACAAGATCATGTACGGCAAAAAGGTCAAGGGCATCGAGCGAAGCACCTTCCTGATCGGCGCTGATGGCGTGCTCAAGCAGGAGTGGCGCGGCCTGAAGGTCCCCGGCCATGTGGAAGAGGTCCTCAAAGCGGTCAAGGCCCTCAAAAAGGCCGCCTGACACAGCCATCGACCCGAAGACGCCGGGAACGGTCGGGTTCAGTCAGTCGTGCATAATGAATTCATGACCCAGGGAAGCGTCTCTGCTCCAATCCCCTCCCCCATCCCCTGCAGCCCGCAAAGCCGCCCGGTTCCCCCGGCGGCTTTTTCTTTTTCTGCCTTGCGCTGACCCAACAAGCCCCCATGCCATTGCCACCCGCCCCCTCCAAACGTGCAGCCCTTCTGGCGCCCGATGCCTACAGCCTGAAATCCAGCGAGGACCCCCACGAAGGGGCCTCCAGCATACTGCCAGCCCCACCCCAGGCCCTGCAGGTCGCAGCATCAGCGCCGGCGGCCTCGGTGCACCCGATCATCATGCCCAACAAACCGCCTTCTCGCTCTCGCAAGACGGAAACAATCCCACAGGTCAAACGCGCCGCGGTGGCAGCCCCTCAGCCTGAGACCGCCCGCGTCGAACGTGCTGTGCAGCAACCTCCCCTGCCAGCACCCGTGGCAGCTGCGTTGACGCCCCATGGGAGCGCACGTCGCCGCGGTGGCAAGGCTCCCCACCATGGTGCAACGCGCCTGTTCGTGCTCGACACCAACGTGCTGCTGCACGACCCCATGAGCTTGTTCCGCTTTGAGGAACACGACATCTACCTTCCGATGATCGTGCTCGAAGAGCTCGATGGGCACAAGAAAGGCATGACCGAAGTCGCTCGCAATGGACGCCAAACCAGTCGGACACTGGACGCGCTCGCCGCGCAGCAAGGCAGCGACATGGCCAAAGGGCTCAAGCTTTCTGCCACGGGGCACCAGACCGCGCGGGGTTTGCTCTTTTTCCAGACCGAGCCGCTGAACGCCGAACTGCCCAGCAGCCTGCCACAGGGTAAGGCGGACAACCAGATTCTTGGCGTGGTGCATGCACTGCGCGACAAACATCCACAGCGCGAAGTCATTCTGGTGTCCAAGGACATCAATATGCGGGTCAAGGCCCGGGCCCTGGGGTTGGCCGCCGAGGACTACCAGAACGACAAGACACTCGAAGACGGCGAGCTGCTGTATGCCGGTGCACTGGCGCTGCCGCAAGATTTCTGGACCCGCCAGAGCAAGACCATCGAGAGCTGGCAAAGCGGCAGCCACACGTTTTACCGCGTCAGTGGGCCGGCGGTGGGGCACTTCTACATCAACCAGTTTGTCTATTTTGAAGCACCTGGCGAACCATCGCTGTACGCCCGCGTGACGGAAATCCGCGACAAGACCGCCGTGCTCAAAACCCTCAAGGACTTCACGCACCTGAAAAACGCCGTGTGGGGTGTGACCAGCCGCAACCGCGAACAGAACTTCGCGCTCAACCTGCTGATGGACCCCGAGGTCGACTTCGTGACACTGGCTGGCACGGCCGGCACCGGCAAGACACTCATGGCCCTGGCCAGTGGCCTGACCCAAGTGCTCGACGACCGGCGCTACACCGAAATCATCATGACCCGTGCCACCGTCAGCGTGGGCGAAGACATCGGCTTCCTGCCTGGCACCGAAGAAGAAAAGATGGGCCCCTGGATGGGCGCGCTCGACGACAACCTGGAGTTCCTGGCCAAGGGCGATGGCGGGAACGCGGGTGATTGGGGTCGTGCAGCCACCAATGAGTTGATCCGCAGCCGCATCAAGGTCAAGAGCATGAACTTCATGCGCGGGCGCACCTTCATGAACAAGTACGTCATCATTGACGAAGCACAGAACCTGACGCCCAAGCAGATGAAGACGCTGATCACCCGGGCAGGCCCGGGCACCAAGATCATCTGCATGGGCAACCTGGCGCAAATCGATACGCCGTACCTGACCGAAGGCTCTTCTGGCCTGACCTACGCGGTGGACCGCTTCAAGGGCTGGCCGCACGGTGGCCACATCACACTCGCGCGCGGCGAGCGTTCGAGGCTGGCCGACTATGCCAGTGAAGTCCTCTGATCCAGCGTCACCCAACCACAAAGAAAAACCCGGCATGGCCGGGTTTTTCTTTGTGTGGTCGATGACTCAAAAGTCACCACCACCCGCGAGGCTTTCAAAACGGGTGAGCGTGTTCAGGAAGGTCAGCTTGACCACGCCCGTCGGGCCGTTTCGCTGCTTGCCAATGATGATCTCCGCCACGCCGGGCTCCTTGGTCGTTTCGCGGTTGTAGTACTCATCCCGGTAGATGAACATGATGATGTCCGCGTCCTGTTCGATGGCGCCGGACTCGCGCAGGTCACTCATCATGGGGCGCTTGTCGGTGCGCTGTTCCACCGAGCGGTTGAGCTGCGAGAGAGCAATCACCGGGCATTGCAGTTCCTTGGCCAGCATCTTCAGGCCCCGGGAGATTTCTCCCAGCTCGGTGGCGCGGTTGTCGCCCCCAGCCGCCCCAGAGCCGCTCATGAGCTGCAGGTAGTCCACCACGATCAGGCCCAGCTTGCCGCACTGCCGCGCGAGACGCCGTGCGTTGGCACGCAGTTCGCTTGGGGTCAGACCCGGGGTTTCGTCGATATGCAACGACACATTGCGCAGCTTCTCGATGGCTTCGGTCAGGCGCGGCCACTCGTCGTCGGTGAGCTTGCCGGTGCGCAGGTGGCCCTGGTTGATGCGCCCGATGGAGCCAACGATACGCACCGCGAGCTGCGAAGCCCCCATTTCCATGGAGAACACCGCCACCGGCAGTCCCTCGTTGAGCGCCACATGCTCCGCGATGTTGATCGCAAACGCCGTCTTGCCCATCGAAGGGCGCGCCGCCAGCACCACCAGGTCGCCAGCTTGCAGGCCGGAGGTCATTCGGTCGAGGTCGATGAAGCCGGTGGGCACACCCGTCACATCCATCGGGTTGTCGGCCATCTCCTGCACACGGTCCAGCAGATCGACCACCAGGGTGTCCATCCCCTGGAAGCCCTCCTTCATGCGCGAGCCCTCTTCGCCAATCTTGAAGATCTTCTGCTCCGCCTCGTCGAGGATCTTGGCCACCTGCCTGCCTTGCGGGTTGAAGGCCGCTGTGGCGATCTCGTCGCTGGCCGCCACCAGCTTGCGCAGAATGGCGCGCTCGCGAACGATCTCGGCATAACGGCGGATGTTGGCAGCGCTGGGCACGTACTGCGCCAGCGAGTTCAGGTAGGCCAGGCCCCCGGCCTCTTCGGCCTTGCCCAGGTTCTGCAGGTGCTCAAACACCGTCACGACGTCGGCCGGCTTGCTGGCGTTGACCAATGCAGCGATGGCCGAATAGGTCAGGCGGTGTTCGTAGCGGTAGAAGTCGGAATCGTTGACCAGATCGGCCACCCGGTCCCAAGCCTGGTTGTCGAGCAGCAGGCCACCCAGCACACTCGACTCGGCCTCGATGGAGTGCGGCGGCACCCTCAACTGGGCGACCTGCTGGTCGGCCCCGAAACCGCCATCGTCCAGGGCGGTGTCGAAAGAAGAGAGAGCGTTGGAAAAAACGGCTGACATGGCGTTCCTGTTGAATCGACGATGGTACGCCGCACCCTCGCGGATGTCATGGGACAAGCCTGTGGACAACCCGTGCACAGGCTGGGGAACGAAGAGGATAACTGCGCCCCGGAAAACAAAAGGCCGCTGACCCGAGGGCAGCGGCCTTGTGGCCAACCGGCGGAAGAACCGCCGATCCGGCGGGACTCAGGCGGTTTCGCCGAGCACCGAAACACTCACGTCGATGGTGACGTCGGTGTGCAGGTTCACGCTCACGGTGTAATCGCCCACGTTCTTCAACGGGCCGTTGGGCATGCGAACTTGCGACTTGGCCACAGCAAAGCCTTGCTTGTTCAGCTCTTCGGACACATCGTGGTTGGTCACGGAGCCAAACAGGCGGCCGTCCACACCGGCTTTTTGTGACAGCTTGAGGGCCACCGCAGCCAGCTTTTCACCCAGGGCTTGAGCCTCGGCGAGTTTGGCTGCAGCGACTTTTTCCAGTTCCGCACGGCGCGCTTCAAATTCAGCGATGGCCGTTTGCGTCGCACGACGGGCGCGGCCAGCGGGGATCAGGAAGTTGCGTGCGTAGCCGTCTTTGACCTTGACCACGTCGCCCAGAGCGCCGAGGTTGACAACTTTGTCGAGAAGAATGATTTGCATGTCAGTTTCCCTTTCAGACGCGGTGCTGGTCGCTGTACGGCAGCATGGCCAGGAAACGCGACCGCTTGATGGCGGTGTTGACCTGGCGCTGGTAGAACGCGCGGGTGCCCGTCAGGCGAGCGGGAATGATCTTGCCGTTTTCGGCGATGAAGTCACGCAGGACGTCCACGTCCTTGTAGTCGACTTCTTCGACATTGGCCACGGTGAAGCGGCAGAAGCGCTTGCGCTTGAACAGCAGCGATTGGGTGTTGCGCTTGGGGCGCTTGTCTTTGTTGAAACGTTTCGGTGCAGCCATGATGGGCCTTTCCTATGTTTTGCTGAAATCTTGAATATGGAACACGACACCTTTGCCGTTGCGTGCATTCGCCAGGAAACCGTGAAAGCTGGAAACTGATTCGAGCCCTTGTCGGGACAACGTTTCAGCCATGGCACCAAAGGCCACGGCCCTCAGTTGCAGCTTCACCGTTCGCGGGGTGTCCATTTCAGTGACCGTGGACTCGTGCTCCAGCACAAGGTTCACAGCGGGTATGCCTGCCGGGGTGTAGCGCAGGCTTTGAACCTGAACCACCGCGGCCAACAATTGAAATTGGTTACCTGCTGGCGATGTCACACCCCGGGTCAGGCTTCTGCGCGCTGCTCGCGGGGTTCCCGCGGTTCACGGTGCTCGCGCTGCTCCGGCTGGGCCAGTTTGCGGGCCTCTTCGCGCTCGACCGACTTCATCATGCTTGAAGGACCGGTTTCGGCTTTCTTCTTCAGCACGGTCAGGTGGCGCAGCACGGCGTCGTTGAACTTGAAGGCGTGCTCCAGCTCAGCCATCACAGCCTGATCGGCTTCGATGTTGACACACAGGTAGTGGGCTTTGGACAGCTTGTTGATCTGGTAGGCCAGTTGACGGCGACCCCAGTCTTCAACGCGGTGGATCTTGCCGTTGCCGGTGGTGATCATGCCTTTGTAACGCTCCAGCATGGCTGGAACCTGTTCGCTTTGATCCGGGTGGATCAGCAAAACGATCTCGTAATGACGCATGGACTCTCCTTGTGGATTGAAAAGCTGCCCCCAGCGTCAACAGGGGTGCAGCAAGGCGAAGCCCATGATTCTAGCAAAAAAATGCCGGTCCGTCGATTGACAGACCGGCACGCTGCTGACTGGCTGGGGTGCGGGGCATCAGCCCCGCACCCCTACTGTCTCAGGACATCTTCAGGCTGGGATAGCGCACATGCTCCACCAGCTCCTGGACCTTGCGACTGGGCGCTGGTGTCACCATGCTGACCAGGATGATCACCAGGAAGCCCAGCGGCACGCCAAACACACCCGCAGAAATCGGCAGGATGCCGAACCACAGCTCAATCGGTGAGGTGACACCGAAGATCCCGCGCAGCCAAGGCTGGGTGGTCACCATGTAATAGAAGGTGATGCCCAGGCCTGCGACCATGCCCAGCGACGCGGCAATGCCTGTCGCCCGCTTCCAGAAGATGCCAAGCACCAGCGCCGGGAAGAAGGCTGCGGCGGCGAACGAGAACGCCGCCGACACCAGGAACAGGATGTCCGCCGGTTTCTGCGCCGCCACATAGGCAGCCATCAATGCCACGACCAGCAGCAGCATTTTGGAGATGGTCACTCGGCGCGCCGTGGAGGCGTTGGGGTCGATCATCTTGTAGTACAGGTCGTGAGACAGCGCGTTGGCGATCGTCAGCAGCAGCCCGTCGGCGGTGGACAGCGCAGCGGCCAGACCGCCAGCGGCCACCAGACCCGAGATCACGTACGGCAGGCCACCGATTTCGGCCGTGGCCAGCACGATGATGTCGCCACCAATGGACATTTCGTTCAACTGGAGGATGTTGTCCTTGTTGACGTCCACCACCGACAGCAGGCTCGGATCGACCTTGTTCCACGCGGCCACCCACTGTGGCAACTGGTCGAATGGCGTGCCGATCAACACATGGAACACCTCGTATTTCACCAGCACCGCCAGAGCGGGTGCCGTGAAGTACAGCAGGAAGATGAAGAACAGCGACCAGGTCACCGACTGGCGAGCCTCTTTCACGCTGGGCACCGTGTAGTAGCGCATCAGGATGTGCGGCAGCGCGGCCGTGCCGATCATCAGGCAGAAGATCAGCGCCAGGAAGTTCAGACGCGACTCGTTATAGGTCTTCTGCGCCTTTTCGTCACCGTTCGGATCGCCTGTGAACTGATCCGCGTGAGCCGGCATGCCGTTGAGCGGCTTGGCCTTGGTCTCAGCTGCGGTCTTGGCGGCCGACCAGGCTTTCTTGGCGGCGGCCTCGTCCTTGGGAACGGCTGCCAGCGCTTTCTCTGCCGCGGCCACGTCGGCCGATGGTGCATTGGCCGCACGCAATTCGGCCAGCTTGGCTTCGGCCGCGGCCTTGTCGGCGGCCAGCGCCACGGTCGGGTCCTTCAGCTTCGCATCCAGATCGGCGGCGCGCTTCTTGTAGATTTCGCGCACCTCCAGCTCTTTGGGATCGTTGGCCAGCAGCTTCTCCTTGGCCGTGACCTTCTCCAGCTGGTAGCCGTAGATTGCCTGCGGCACGGGCACGCTGGTCTGTTTCACCGACAGCCAGACCACCGGAATCATGTAGGCCACGATCAGGATGATGTATTGCGCCACCTGCGTCCAGGTCACCGCCCGCATGCCGCCCAGAAAGGAGCACACCAGAATGCCACCCAGCCCCAGAAAAATGCCCAACTCGAACGCCACACCGGTCAAGCGCGAAGTGATCAGGCCCACGCCATAGATCTGCGCGACCACGTAGGTGAACGAGCACAGGATGGCCGCGACGATGCCGATGAAGCGCGGCAGGTTGCCTCCATAGCGTTCACCCAGGAAGTCGGGGATGGTGAACTGGCCGAACTTGCGCAGGTAGGGCGCCAGGAACAGCGCCACCAGGCAGTAGCCACCGGTCCAGCCCATGATGAAGGCCAGGCCGCTGTAGCCCGTCAGGTAGAGGGTACCGGCCATGCCGATGAAGGACGCCGCCGACATCCAGTCCGCCCCCGTGGCCATACCGTTGTACATGGCGGGCACTCGGCGCCCTGCCACGTAGTACTCCGCCGCGTCGGTGGTCCGGCTCATGATGCCGATGCCGGCATACAGGCCGATGGTGGCCAGGAGGAAGATGAAGCCGATCCACTCGCGTGAGAGGCCGAGTTGCTCCAGGATGGCCAGGGTCACCACGAAGACGAAAAAGCCCCCCGTGTACCACTTGTAGACCTTGTTGAGCTGCTGCTTGAAGGCCTTGTTGGACCCGCCGCCAGCGCCCGCTGTTTCGAACATGCCTGCCATGGTGTTACTCCTCGGTCTCTTCGACACCGTGTTCGATGTCGAGTTTGTTCATGTACCAAGCGTAGTACCCGATGATCAGGCAATACACCACCAGCGACCCTTGGGCCCCCATCCAGAAGCTGAAAGGCCAACCGAAAAAGTTGAAACTGAGGTCTCTCGCGAAAAAGCTCACAACAAAGGTCACCACGAACCAGATTGCAAGCAATACGGCGGTGATGTTGAGGTTTTTCCGCCAATACCGGCGGTGGTTATCTGTCAATTCCATCTGATCGACTCCATCAATGACGCCCTTTCGGGCAGATCGCGAACACCACCCGTCTCCTCAGGTGGTCTGCAGACGGTCCGCGTTGTTCGGCGACCAGCCTGTGACTGGCCACCACTTCTGGGGCGCCACAGCGCGAATGCGAGGTACTCCATCCGGCCAGAGCCGGGTGGAGCGGTCAGGTCAGGGCGGCGCCCAGTCCTGTCTCGCGCTCAAGTTGTGCCGCCACCTTCGGCTCGAACTTTCGGAGGTGGCGAATGATCTTCGCCGCCTCGTCGGGCTCTTGCCGATCCACATGAACCCGGGCCAGCTGGTACCAGCCGTAGGGACTCATGGGTTGCAGTTCGGTGTTCTTGCGCAGCGCCACGATGGCTTCGTCGAAGTGACGCTGACGGATCAGACTGAGGCCCAACCCATACCAGGCGCGGTCCAGATCGGGTTCGATCTCGGTGGCGCGGCGAAACGCGGCCTCGGCCTGTTCGAGGCGGCCTTCTTCTTCGCACAGATAACCCAGGTTGTACCAACCCGAAGCCTGGGCCGGCTGGGCCTTCACCAGCTGCTCCAGGGTCAGGATGGCCGCTGGCTTGTCGCCCAGGTTGGTCAGCAACTGGGCCCTGGTCGCGAGGGCATAGGGCTCCAGCGGTTGATCGGCCAGCAACTGATCGACACGGGCCAGGGCCTGGCGCTGCTGCCCGGCCAACAGCAGCAAGCGCACCTGCCAGCGCACGAACCAGGCGTCGATGGACGTGATCATTGACACAGTTGCACCCCGATCTTCAGGCAATGGGATATCTTGGCTGCGGTCGCCAGGATCCAGACGAAACCCAGAATCAAAAACGCCACCAGAGGATGGTGGCGTTCGAGCACAAAGCGCGGCGAGACCCAACGGGCCAGCACGACGAAGGGCCTGCCGATCTGCTGCAGGAGTTGATAGAACAGGTTTTTGTCCTTCTTCTGTCCCGCCAGCAAGCCCAGCACCCACTGTCCAAACAGCGCCAGCAGGGCGATTTCGGCAATCAATTTGACGGAGGCAATGAGTGTCAACATGTAAGGTTTGGGTAAACGTGCGCCCATTCTTGGCCCTCGACTTACCGAACACTTACAGATCAACCCAATGCCCGCCACCCCTAGGTCAAACACCGAGAGGGTTTACCCGCAAAGGCTGCCGCCCCCGGGGTGTAGCATCAAAAACACCTCACTCCAACTGGCCCGGTTCATCCATGAACGAAGACGCAGGCAATGCCCGCTCATTGCACGAAGCCCTCTCCCGTCACCGCATCCTCGGGCTGCTGCCGGCCGGTATCCAGGACGCCCTGGCGCGTGCACTGCCCGAGTTGAGCGCGGCCGCAGGTGAGCTCATCGCCGACGGCGACCGGCTCAAGACCCATCTTTACTGGTTGATCGAAGGCACCGTTCAGCTGCAAAACCCCGATGGCGAGGCCGTGCTGAGTCTTCGGCCGGGAGAACTGTTTGGCCTGGCACAGGGCGAGTCCCTCTTGGTCAGCGCCGCCCAGGCGGAAACGGCCTGCCGCTACACCCGGCTCGACGCCCTGACCGCTGAAGCCCTGCGCAAGGAAGTGCCGGCGCTGGCCTACTTTCTGGCCAGCCCCGATCTGAGCGCTCACACGTCCAGCCTGCCAGCGACCCGCCGTGATGCGAACGGCGACCCGGCGCTCAACCTCATGACCACGCCCGTGAGCGCGCTGATCAAACGACCGCCTGTCACACTCTCCCCACACACCAGCATCCGCGACGCCGCGCAGGTGATGAGCGAGCAGCGCGTGTCTTCGGTGCTGATCGTGGAGCAAGACCTGCTGTTTGGCCTGATCACCGACCGCGACCTGCGCAACCGGGTGATTGCCATGGGGATGGACACCGCGCGACCGATTGCGGACATCGCCACGCTGGCGCCGATGAGCGTCGATGTGAAGAACCCGGCCTTCGACGCGCTGCTGCTCATGGCACGCCACAACATCCACCACGTGCCGGTGCTGAACGGCCAGCGCATCGCCGGCATGATCACCGCCACCGACCTGACCGAACAACACAGCACTTCGGCGGTCTATCTGGCAGGTGATGTCTACAAACAGACCACGGTCGAAGGCCTGCAGACCGTCGCGGCCAAGGTCAAGCGCCTGCAACAAGGCCTCGCCGCCGCCGAAGCCTCGGCCTACAACACCGGCCACATCGTCACCGCCATCACCGACGCCATCACCACGCGCTTGCTGCAACTGGGCGAGGCACAACTGGGCCCGGCACCGGTGGACTACGTCTGGGTGGCCGCCGGCTCCCAGGCGCGCAACGAGCAAACCGCCAGGTCCGACCAGGACAACTGCCTGGTGCTGGACGACGCCTACGACGAGGCGCAGCACGGCGCGTACTTCAAGGCCCTGGCGCGCTTCGTGTGCGACGGCCTGGACGCCTGCGGCTACGTGTACTGCCCTGGCGAGATGATGGCCCTGACCGACCAGTGGCGCCAACCGCGCCGGCGCTGGCTGACCTCCTTCACCGAATGGACCAGCCAGCCCGACCCGACCGCGCTTATGCTGACCTGCGTGTTCTTCGACATGCGTGCGGTCCACGGCAACGTCGGGCTGCTGGATGGTCTGCGGCGCAGCGTGTTACAGCAAACCCGGGGCAACACGATTTTCCTGGCGCACATGGTCGGCAACGCCCTGCTCCGCCAACCGCCGCTGGGCATGTTCAAAGGCATCTCCACCATCCGAAGCGGCGAGCACAAAGGCACCATCGATCTCAAGCACCACGGCGTGGTGCCCATCGTGGACCTGGCCCGGGTATACGCACTGGCCCTGGGCGACAACGAGATCAACACCCACGACCGGCTGACCGCTGCGGCCGCCAGCGGCGGGCTCAACGAGAAGAACGCCCGGGACCTGCAGGACGCGCTGGAGTTTCTGGCCTTCCTGCGTATCCAGCACCAGGCGCGCCAGATGGCGGCCGGTCAACCACCCGACAACCACATCAACCCGGACGACCTGTCCAACTTCGAGCGCCACCAGCTCAAAGACGCGTTCGTGGTGGTGCAGACGATGCAAAGCGTGATGGGCCAGCGGTATCGGATGTGAGGAGGTAAACCACCCCCGCCGCGCTTCGCGCGACCCCCTTGTATGTTTCGTTCTGTGTTTATTGAAGAGTGAACCTTGGCGGTTGGTGCGCCAAACCTGCAACCCCCTGGAGCCCCGAGTTCGTCCTTGAGCACCTGGTCAACGCACCAATCTCTTTTCATCCAACCATGTAACCCGAACAGTTGCCAATCATGACGATGCATCCGCAAGGTGGGGTAGTGAACCGCGAGCAAAAGCCCAATGTTGGTATTGACGTGTCCAAGCAGCATCTCGATGTCTGCCTGGGCTCTGAACACCAACGAGTGGCCAATGACGCAGGTGGATGGGAAGTGTTGACGCGCCAGTTCAAAGAAGCCGGCGTGGACCTGATCGTGATCGAGGCCACCGCAGGGTACGAGCGCGATCTGGTGTGGACGCTACAAAACGCTGGCCTGTCGGTGGCGCGCGTGAACCCACGCCAGAGCCACGACTTTGCCAAGTCAATGGGCGAGCTGTCCAAGACCGACAAGGTCGATGCGCGCATGCTGCGCGACTTTGCCGACGTGCTCGCACGCCACAAAGACCGCGCCAAGTACATCACCCCACTGATGGACGCACAGCGCCTGGAGCTGGCGCAGCTGATGACGCGCAGGCGCCAACTCATGGACATGAGCGTGGCTGAAGGTCATCGGCTGGAGCATGCCAAAGGGCGCGCGGTGCGCAGCATCAAGACGGTGCTGAAGACGCTGGACAAACAGCTTGAGGTGATCGATGCGGACATTGATTCGCACCTGGATCAACACTTCAAGAGTCAGCGAAGCTTGCTCGACAGCGTCAAGGGTGTGGGGCCGGTAACGATCCTGACCTTGACGGCGGCGTTGCCCGAGTTGGGGCAGTTGGGGCGGCGCCAGATCGCCAAGCTGGTGGGGGTGGCCCCGCTGGCCAACGACTCAGGGCAGCGCGCCGGCAAGCGCCGGATCTGGGGCGGGCGCAGTGAAGTGCGGGCCGTGGTCTACATGGCGACCATGAGCGCTGTGCGCTTTAACCCACCGATCAAGGCCTTCTACGACCGTTTGCTGGAAGCAGGCAAACCCAAGAAGGTGACCATTGTTGCTTGCATGCGCAAGCTCCTGACCATCCTCAACGCCATGCTCAGAGATCAATCTTCATGGAGCTCGCTCAAGCATGAACTTTCCCTTCAACAATCCACTTGACTTTGAACACAGTTGCTCAAGGGGGCGATGCGAGTGGCCCGGCAAAGCCGGTTCCACCGCATCCTGGCTGGGGCCGCGCGCCGGAGATGTCGTAGGTTGAGCGAGGGGGCGCCCATCCCAGGGCACCGCGGAACCGGCTTTGCCGGGCCGCCAGTACCGCCCCCTGGGGGGTGACGCGAAGCGGCGCGGGGGGTCAATACTTTATTCTGGCGTAGTACGTTTTCTGCGCCGCTTCGCGCGCCTGTCCCAGCGTGTGGATGCCTTTTTCGGCCAGCAGCGGGATCAGTTTCAGGAACACCTCGGCCGTGACCATGGCGTCGCCCAAGGCCGTGTGGCGGCCGACGATGGTCACGTTGAAGCGCTCGGCGATGGCCTCCAGCCGGTGCGAGTCCTGGTTCGGGTGGATCACGGCCGACAGCAGCAAGGTGTCCAGCACCGGGTGGTCAAAAACCACCCCCGCCTGCGACTCCTTGAGTTGCAGGAAGCGCATGTCGAACGCCGCGTTGTGGGCCACCAGCACCGTGTCCTGCGCGAATGCATGAAAGGCCGGCAGCACCTGGTCGATGGTGGGTTGGCCCATCACCATGTCGGGCCGTATGCCGTGGATCGGTATCGACGCGGCGGGAATCAGGCGCTGCGGATTCACCAACTGCTCGAAACACTCCTGGCGCAGCAGCTTGTGGTTGACGATGCGCGCCGCGCCGATCTGGATGATCTCGTCGCCCTGCCCCGGGTTCAGCCCGGTCGTTTCGGTGTCGAACACGGTGTAGACCAGATCGGTGAGCGGGCGGTCGTCCAGCGTGCGCGTTTGTTCGGTGGTCTTGAAAAGGTCGAAATCGTAGTACTCGGGCCGGCTGTCGTTCTTCGACAGCGGCGTGGCATCCACCGGCTCCTGCGGATTGGCCAGCGGCAGCAGGAAGCGGAAAAAGGCCTGGTGGCGCTGGCGCTCGCGCTCGAACCAGAAGGCCCCGTTGTGGCGCTCGACCACGTCGCGCACCGTCAGGCGCACCGTCTCGCTGCCGACCTTCATCGGGTCCATTTCCCAGCTCATCACGGTCTCCGTGCTCATCGCCTGGCCGCTCCAGATCAGGTCCAGCCAGGCCTTGCCCGGGCTGCCCACGGCCGGCTGCAAACGCAACTGGACAAAGCGCACCTCGAACTCGTCGGCCAGGCGACCCGTGAGAGACACCAGGGCCTGCAGCAGCGAGAAGCTCTCGACCTTGAGCCACAGCGCCCCGTCCAGCTCCGCGGCAGAGGCAGGCAGTGTGGTGACGGTTTCGATCCGCTTCTGCGCCGCGGTCACGAGGTCGGTGCCCAGCATGTCTTCCAGCGGCCAGCGCGTTTTCAGGCTGTCGGTCGAACCCGCTTCGAGCGCGCCGATGCGACGGCTCAGGGCCGTGGTCTCGTCCCGGATCACGCCCAGGAAGCGCTCGCGCATGGGGGCGTCGAGATCGGGGTAGTCGAGCATGTCCAGCGCCGCCTGCATGCTGGCCAGCGCCGCGCGGCTGCGCTCGGTGAGCGTGTGCAGCACCTGGTCTTTGGCGGACTCGGCCTCGAAGTCGCGCGTGATGTTGTCGAGCATGAGCACAAAGCCGGTCAGGTCGAGCGAAGGCTCGTCAGAACCGGCCACCGGCGGAGGGCGCACCGGCGCCATCTGCACCCGCAGCAGCTGCCCCGCCGGTGTGGTGGTGACGAACTGCGCCGACGGCTGGCCGGCTCCGCGCAGCATGCGTTGCTGGATGTTCTCCAGCGCATGCGTCACCAGCTTGCGGTCGAACACGCTGTAGATCGAGCGTCCCAGCCCCATCAGTTCGGCCCCACCGGCCACGCCCGGTGCCTGCGACAAAGCGCGGAACTGCAAGCGGGCGCGCTGGTTGTAGAGAATGATGCGTCCGTCCAGGTTGCACACCACCACGCTCTGCGTGAGCTCGGCCATGAGCGCAGCGAGCCGGCTTCGTTCCTGCTCGATGTCCCGTGCCGCGATCTGCACCTTGGCGTCCATCTCGGTTCGCAACTCTTCGCGCTGGGCCACCAACTGGTTGAACAGCCCCGCAAGCACCTTGGTTTCCAGGTTGCCTTTGGGCGGCAGCTCGCGCACCACGTCGGTCCGCAGCAACACCTGTGCCTCTTCAGCCAACTGCACCGAAGGCGTGATCCAGTGATCGAACCAGCGCTTGAGACCATAGGCAATGGCCGCCATGCCGGCGGCCCAGGTGAGAACGACCAGCATCAGTCGGTCGCCCAGCAGCCCCCACACGGTCTGGCGTGCATCGTCCTCCAGGGTCAAGCCCAGCAAGCCGATCGTGAGCATCAGCCAGACCATGGACATCAGGGCCGCCGCCCCCAGCAGCCACCAGAGGCGGCGATCGGTGGTCTTCTGTCCTGCCATGATCAGGCTTCCAGCAGTTCGCGCACCTTCTGCACCAGCTCTTTGGTGGAGAAGGGTTTGGTCATGTAGGCGTTGGCGCCCAGCGCCAGGCCCTTGGCCACGTCGGTGTCGCGTCCCTTGGCGGTGAGCATGACGATCAGGGTATCGCGCACCAGGTCGTTCGAACGCACCTCATAACAGACGTCAAAACCGGTCTTGATCGGCATCATCACATCCAGCAGCACCAGCGAAGGGCGCTCGCGCACGATGGCGTCCACGGCCTCCTGTCCGTCACGCGCCAGCACCACCTCGTAGCCCTCACGCTTCATCAGAAACTCCAGCGAGATCAGGATGTTGGGCTCGTCGTCTGCGATCAGGATTTTGGTGCTCATGTCTCTGTGCTCCTCTGGTTGTCTTGTTCGGGCAGCGCGTCCAGCGCGCGGTGCGGCAGCGAAAAACCGAAGCAGGCCCCCTGCCCCGGCTCGGACCGCAGCCACATGCGACCGCCGAAATGCGCCACGATCTGGCGGCTGATCGGCAGACCCAGGCCGGTGCCGCCCGGCCGGTAGTGCGCATCACCCGCCACCTGCTGGAACTTCTCGAACACCATGGCCTGCTGGTCCTCTGGAATGCCCGGCCCGTTGTCCTGGACCTCCACCTCCACCGAAGGGCCCGCATCGCGCAGGCGCACCAGCACCTGCCCGCCTTCGCGCGGCGCGTACTTCAGGGCGTTGGACAGCAGGTTGAGCACCACCTGGGTGATGCGGTCCGCGTCGGCACCCACCAGCCCCACGCTCGGCGGCAGGTCCAGCACCAAGGCCACCCCGTGCTCCCGGTACATCTCGCCCATGCTGCCCGCCGCCTGCTCCAGCACCTCGCGCAGGTCCACCGCTTCTTCGTTCCACTCGGCGTGCCCGGCCTCGATCTTGGCCATGTCCAGCACCTGGTTCACCAGGCGGCTCAGTCGCTCGGCCTCGGCAACGATGATGCCGAGAAACTGCTGCCGCTGCGGCAAGTCCATGTTGTCATCGTCACGCATCAACTCCGACAGCGCCCTGATCGAAGTCAAGGGCGTGCGCAGTTCGTGGGTCACCGAGGACATGAAGTCGTCCTTGAGCCGGTCCAGGCTCTGCAGTTGCTGGTTGGCCTCGCGCAGCTCGGCCGTGGCGCGCTCCAGCGAACGTGACTTGTCCTCCAGCGCGTGCGAGTAAGCGCGCAACTGAGAGGCTTCGTCCAGGATGCGCATCACGTCGTCCAGATCAAGTTTCTCTTCTTCGGCCACCGAGGCCACCATCACGCGCGCCGAGGCGCTGCCGATGGCGCCCGCGAGCTGGGTCTCGACGAACTGCACCAGGCGCGCGTCGGCCGGTATGTGCGCGATGCCCGCCACCCCCAGCGTCTGGGCGTACCCCGCAAACAGCTGCTGCGCGCGCCCCACGCCCAGAAAGCGTCCCACCAGCGACTGCAGTTCGGGCACCTTGGCCCGCCCCTGCCAGAACACCGGGCGGGAGCCCTCGGTGCGATGAAAGACGTCCACGAACAGCAGCGCCTGGCTGGTCTCGGCCGCCGACGGCACGCGCCAGAGCGAAACGCCGACATAGGCGCCGATGTTGACCAGCAGGCTCCAGAACAGCGAGTGCGTCAGGTTGTCCAGGCCCGACAGGCCCAGGAAGGACTCGGGCTTGAGCCAGACCCAGCCGAAGAGACCGTGCTGGAGAAAGCCGTCGGCCAGCCATCCCGACTTGGCGAGCGACGGCAGCATCAGCGTGTAGGCCCAGAACCCGAATCCCAGCAACAGCCCGGCCAGCGCGCCGCGCCGCGTGCCGCCTTTCCAGTACATGCCGCCCAACATGGCCGGCGCGAACTGGGCCACGGCGGCAAAACTGATGAGGCCGATGCTCACCAGCGCGTAGGCCTCACCTGCGAGGTGGAAATAGAGGTAGCCCAGCAGCAGGATGAGCAGGATCGCCAGCCGGCGGATGAACAGCAGCACACCGGTGAGGTCACCGCTGGCGCGCGCGCCCAGGCGGTGGCTGCGCAGCAAAAGCGGCATGACCAGGTCATTGCAGACCATGGTGGAGACCGCGATCGCTTCGACGATCACCATGCCCGTCGCGGCCGACAGCCCGCCCACAAAGCCCAGCAACGCCAGACCCTGTTGTCCCTGGGACAGCGGCAACGACAGCACAAAAGTTTCGGGGTCCATGCGCCCCACGCCGAAATGCAGCAGCCCCCCGACAGCGATGGGCAGCACGAAGAGGTTGATCAGCAGCAGGTACAGCGGAAAGACCCACACGGCTCGCTTCAGGTGCCGCTCATCCACGTTCTCCACCACCATCACCTGGAACTGCCGGGGCAGAAAAATGACCGACAACATGGCCAGCAAGGTCAGGCCCGCCCATTGCGCGTAAGCGAAGGGCTGCCCCTGACCGAACCGCAACAGGCGGTTCACGGCTTCGACGGCCTGTGCCTGGTCGAACAGGTCACCCGGACCGTCAAACAAGCCAAAGACGACAAACACACCCACGGCCAGAAAGGCCAGCAACTTGACGATGGATTCGAAGGCGATGGCGGCGACCATGCCCTCGTGGCGCTCGGTGCTGTCCAGGTGCCGCGCGCCAAAGACCATGGTGAAACCCGCCAGCGCCAGCGCCACGTACAGCGTGCTGTCGCTCCACCATTGGGTGGGCTGCGCCGCAGTCTGGCCCAGCGGCGAGGTCAGCACCGCGTAACCGCTGGCGATGGCCTTGAGCTGCAACGCGATGTAGGGAACGATGCCCACCACGGTGATCAGCGTCACCAGGCCCGCGAGGGTCGGGCTCTTGCCGTAGCGGCTGGCGATGAAGTCGGCGATCGAAGTGATGCGGTAGGTCTTGGCGATGCGGATCATCTTGCGAACCACCATCCAGGCCAGCACCATGGCCAGCATCGGCCCGAGGTAGATCGGCAAGAACCACACCCCCGTGTTCGCGGCGCGCCCCACGCTGCCGAAATAGGTCCAAGCGGTGCAATACACCGCCATCGACAGCGCGTACACCCAGGCATTGCCAATGACCGAGCGCCCCTGCGCGGCCCGCCGGTCGCCCCAGTAGGCCACCGCAAACAGCAGCAGCAGGTAGGCAAACGAAGCGCCGATGACCAGCGGGGCCGACAACATGGCAGGGTGTCAGTCCGCGCCGTCGGGCGCGGACGTTTCAGGCGAGCGCTCAACGACCCAGGCCAGCGCCGCGATCAGCAGCGCCCAGATCAGGAACAAGGCGGCGGGAAACAGCGGCACGCCGAGCACGCGGGCGTCGTGGTCCCAGAGCGCCAGCAGCGGAAAGTTGAACAACAACAGGCCGGCCACAAACAGGGCCACCAGGCGTTGGGCGTCCAGACCTTGGAACATGGGTGTCTCCTCTTTCGGGAGCGCCATCGTGGTGGCGCCTTTGAGACCGATTGTGCGCCAGGCACTGACCACGGCCTTACGCCGTCGCGCACAAAAAAGGCGACAGGGCTGTCGCCCGGCCGCCTTAATGAGAAGGGTCCTGCGCGCTTACTTCGCGGTGGAAGCCAGCAACTGCCAGGTGTCTGCCACCGAGTCCGGGTTCAGTGAGATCGAGCTGATGCCCTCGTCGCGCAGCCACTGTGCAAAGTCCGGGTGGTCGCTGGGGCCCTGGCCGCAGATACCGACGTACTTGCCCTGGGCCTTGCAGGCGCCGATGGCCATTTTCAGCAGTGCCTTCACGGCCGGGTCGCGCTCGTCAAAGTCCTTGGCCAGCAGCTCCAGGCCGGAATCGCGGTCCAGGCCCAGGGTGAGCTGGGTCAGGTCGTTGGAGCCGATGGAGAAGCCGTCAAAGAACTCAAGGAACTCGTTCGCCAGCACCGCGTTGCTCGGGATCTCGCACATCATGATGACCTTGAGCTCGTTCTCGCCGCGCTTCAGGCCCTTCTCGGCCAGCAGCTCGGTCACGCGCTGCGCCTGGCCCAGCGTGCGCACGAAGGGCACCATCACCTGCACGTTGGTCAGACCCATGTCTTCGCGCACGCGCTTCAAGGCCTCGCACTCCATGGCAAAAGCTTCGCGGAAGTCTTCGCTGATGTAGCGCGCCGCACCGCGGAAGCCCAACATAGGGTTCTCTTCATCGGGTTCGTAGCGGCTGCCACCGACCAGCTTGCGGTACTCGTTGGACTTGAAGTCCGACAGGCGAACGATCACCGGCTTGGGCCAGAAGGCCGCAGCGATGGTCGCCACACCTTCGGCCACCTTGTCCACATAGAAAGCGCGCGGCGAGGCGTGGCCACGGGCCACCGACTCCACAGCCTTCTTCAGATCGGCGTCGATCGCGGGGTAGTCCAGGATCGCCTTGGGGTGCACGCCGATGTTGTTGTTGATGATGAATTCCAGGCGCGCCAGGCCGACGCCGCCGTTGGGAATCTGCGCGAAGTCGAACGCCAGCTGGGGGTTGCCCACGTTCATCATGATCTTCACGTCCACCTCGGGCATGGCGCCGCGCTTCACTTCGGTGATCTCGGTTTCGAGCAGGCCGTCGTAGATGTGGCCGGTGTCACCCTCGGCGCAGCTGACCGTGACCAGCGTGCCGTCCTTCAGGTGGTCGGTAGCGTTGCCGCAGCCCACCACGGCAGGAATGCCCAGCTCGCGCGCGATGATGGCGGCGTGGCAGGTGCGGCCACCGCGGTTGGTGACGATGGCGCTGGCGCGCTTCATCACCGGTTCCCAGTTCGGGTCGGTCATGTCGGTCACCAGCACGTCGCCGGGCTGCACCTTGTCCATCTCGCTGATGTTGTGCACCAGGCGCACCGGGCCGGTGCCGACCTTCTGGCCGATGGCGCGGCCCGAGGCCAGCACGGCGCCCTTGCCCTTGAGCTTGTAGCGCACCTCGGTCTTGCCGGCGGCCTGGCTCTTCACCGTTTCAGGCCGGGCCTGCAGGATGTAGAGCTGGCCGTCGGTGCCGTCCTTGCCCCACTCGATGTCCATCGGGCGGCCGTAGTGCTGCTCGATCACCAGCGCGTAGTGCGCCAGTTGCTCGACGTCGGCATCGGTCAGGCTGTAGCGGTTGCGCTGCTCGACCGGCACGTCCACCGTCTTCACCAGCTTGCCCTTGAGCGCGCTGTCACCGGCCTTTTCTTCGGCCGTGGTGAACGTCATCTGGATCAGCTTGGAGCCCAGGTTCCGGCGAATCAGCGCGCGCTTGCCGGCCTTGAGCATGGGCTTGTGCACGTAGAACTCGTCGGGGTTCACGGCGCCCTGCACCACCGTCTCGCCCAGGCCGTAGCTGGAGGTGATGAAGACCACGTCTTCAAAGCCGGACTCGGTGTCGATGGTGAACATCACGCCGGCCGCGCCGGTGTCGGAGCGCACCATGCGCTGCACGCCGGCCGACAGGGCCACGTCGGCGTGGGCGAAGCCCTTGTGCACGCGGTAGCTGATGGCGCGGTCGTTGTACAGCGAGGCAAACACCTCTTTCATCTTGTGCAGCACTTCGTCGATGCCGTGCACGTTGAGGAAGGTCTCCTGCTGGCCGGCGAACGAAGCGTCCGGCAGGTCTTCGGCGGTGGCCGAGGACCGCACGGCAAAGGTGGCTTTGTCGTTGTCACCCACCAGCGTGACGAACGCCTCGCGGATGGCTTTTTCGAGGTCGGCCGGGAACGGCTGGTTTTCCACCATGGCCCGGATCGCGGCACCGGCCTCGGCCAGGGCGCGCACGTCTTCGGTGTCCAGCGCGTCCAGGCGGGCATTGATGCGCTCGGTCAGGCCGTCGTACTGGAGAAACTCGCGGAAGGCGTGCGCCGTGGTGGCGAAGCCGGTGGGCACCTTCACGCCGCTGGGCAATTGCGAAATCATCTCGCCGAGGCTGGCGTTCTTGCCGCCGACGGCTTCGACGTCGCTCATTCGCAGTTTTTCGAAGGGGACGACCAGATCGGTCGCGCCAAACAGGTTGGACATGGGAAGACTCCTAAGGTTAAAAAACCGGGAATGCCATGCGCCAGCGGGTGACCTGTGGTTCTGTTGTGGGTCGTGCACCGGGCAAGGGGCAACAATCTGGGCGACGGGGAACCAGGATAATGGTTACCAACCGAGTACATGATTGTAGGGGGCCGACCCGCGCCAGGCACGCCGGCAGAAGCCCGAAGCCTGAATTCAGCTGACGGCTTCCCTGAAATTTTTTCCAAACCTCCGCGCCCGTCCACCATGCCCAACCGCACCGTTTTCTTCATCTCCGACGGCACCGGCATCACCGCCGAGACCTTTGGCAACGCCATCCTGGCGCAGTTCGAGACCGAGGTGCGGCGGGTGCGCCTGCCGTTTCTGGACAGTGTGGACAAGGCCCACCAGGCGGTTCGCCAGATCAACCACACGGCCGAGGTCGAGGGCCGACGCCCGCTGGTCTTCGCCACCGTGGTCAACATGGAGGTGCTGGCGGTGGTGAAGGCGCACTGCACCGGCATGATGCTCGACATGTTCGGCACCTTCGTGGAGCCGCTGGAAGACGAGCTGGGCATCAAGTCCAACCACCGCGTCGGGCGCTTCTCGGACGCGTCCAAGAGCAAGGAATACAACGACCGCATCGAGGCGATCAACTTTTCGCTCATGCACGACGACGGACAGAGCCACAGCGATCTGGCGGGCTCGGACGTGATCCTGGTCGGTGTGAGCCGCAGCGGCAAGACCCCCACCTCGCTCTACCTAGCCATGCAGCACGGCCTGAAGGCGTCGAACTACCCGCTGATCCCGGAAGACTTTGACCGCCGCAAGCTGCCCCCGGCCCTGGTGCCGCACCGCAAGAAGATCTTCGGCCTCACGATCGCACCGGAACGCCTGAGCGAGATCCGCAACGAACGCCGCCCCAACTCGCGCTACGCGAGCCTGGAGAATTGCCGCGCGGAGGTGAACGAGGCCGAAGCCATGATGCGTCGCGAGGGCATCCGCTGGCTGTCCACCACCACCAAGTCGATCGAAGAAATCGCCACCACCATCCTGCAGGAAATCCGGCCGGAGCGGCTGGCGTACTGAGCGCTCATTCGGGGCGGGTCTGATGCATTCAGACATTACGCACGTCTGACAAAACGCACGATCACACCCTAGGGAAAGTCCCCCCTCCGCAAGGAAGCGCGTGCACGTTTGGGTAAGTGCACCGTAAGTGGTGAGTCCTACTCTGCCTTCTGTTCAAACCCACAGAAGGAGACGGTATGGAAAATGATCTGGTTCAACGGATTGCAAGCAATCCGAAATACCAGGAGCTCAAGGCCAAGCGATCCAGCTTTGGCTGGTGGCTGACGCTGGCGATGATGGTCGTGTATTACGGCTTTATCCTGCTCGTGGCCTTCAACAAAGAGTTCCTCTCTCAGAAAATCGGCACCGGCGTAATGACCATGGGCATTCCCATCGGCTTCGGCGTCATCGTGTTCACCATCGTGATCACGGCCATCTACGTCAAGCGCGCCAACACCGAGTTTGACGAGCTGTCCAATGCAGTGACCAAGGCGGTGATGAAATGAACCTCTTCAACAACCACACACGCCGCGTCCTGACGCTGCTCGCGCTGTTTGGCGTCTCATTTGCGGCCTGGTCGGCCGGCGCCGACCTCGGGCAGGCTGAAAAGCAGGCCACCAACTGGACGGCCATCACGATGTTTGCCCTGTTTGTGGTGGGCACGCTGTTCATCACCAAGTGGGCCGCGGCCAAGACGAAGAGCGCCTCCGACTTCTACACCGCGGGCGGTGGCATCACCGGCTTCCAGAACGGCCTGGCGATTGCGGGTGACTACATGTCGGCCGCCTCGTTCCTCGGTATTTCCGCGGCCGTGATGGCCAGCGGTTTTGACGGCCTGATCTACTCCATCGGCTTCCTGGTCGGCTGGCCGGTGATCACCTTCCTGATGGCCGAGCGCCTGCGCAACCTGGGCAAGTTCACCTTCGCCGACGTGGCCGCGTTCCGCTTCAACCAGACACCGGTTCGCATCTTTGCGGCCTCCGGCACGCTGGTCGTGGTGGCCTTCTACCTGATCGCCCAGATGGTCGGTGCCGGTCAGCTGATCAAGCTGCTCTTCGGTCTCGAGTACTACATCGCCGTGATCATCGTGGGCGCGCTGATGATGGTCTATGTGCTGTTCGGTGGCATGACGGCCACCACCTGGGTGCAGATCATCAAGGCCTGCCTGTTGCTGGGTGGCGCTTCCTTCATGGCCTTCATGGTGCTGTGGCACTTCGGCTTCAGCCCCGAAGCGATGTTCGCCAAGGCCGTGGAAATCAAGGCCGCCCTCGCCGGCCCCGCCAAGACCGCGGCACTGGCCGCGGCTGAAGCGGCGAGCGCCACGGCAACGACGCCGGAAGCTGCCGCCAAAGCCGCCACGGATCTGGCCACGGCCACCGCCATGGACCCCGAAAAGATCGGTTTCTCGATCATGGGCCCGGGCAACTTCGTGAAAGACCCCATCTCTGCCATCAGCTTCGGCATGGCACTGATGTTCGGCACCGCCGGCCTGCCCCACATCCTGATGCGCTTCTTCACCGTGCCCAGCGCCAAGGAAGCACGCAAGTCGGTGATGTGGGCCACAGGCTGGATCGGCTACTTCTACCTGCTGACGTTCATCATCGGCTTCGGTGCCATCACCTTCGTGCTGACCAACCCGCAGTTCCTGGACGCCAAGGGCGCCCTGCTGGGAGGCAACAACATGGCGGCGGTGCACCTGGCCAACGCCGTCGGCGGCAACGTGTTCCTGGGCTTCATCTCGGCCGTGGCATTCGCGACCATCCTCGCGGTGGTGGCGGGCCTGACGCTGTCCGGTGCCTCGGCCGTGTCGCACGACATCTACGCCACGGTGATCAAGAAGGGCAAGGCCGACAGCGCATCCGAACTGCGTGTGTCGAAGATCACCACGATCTGCCTCGGCATCGTGGCCGTGGTGCTGGGCATTGCCTTCGAGAAGCAGAACATCGCCTTCATGGTGTCGCTGGCCTTCGCGATCGCCGCCTCGGCGAACTTCCCGGTGCTGTTCATGAGCGTGCTGTGGAAAGACTGCACGACCAAGGGCGCCGTGATCGGTGGCTTCCTGGGCCTGATCTCGTCGGTGGCGCTGACCATCGTGTCGCCCTCGGTGTGGGAAGCCACGCTGGGCAACCCCAAAGGCTCGGCCTGGTTCCCCTACACCTCGCCGGCCCTGTTCTCCATGACCATCGGCTTCGTGGGCATCTGGCTGTTCTCCATGCTGGACCGCAGCGAGCGGGCCAAGATCGATCGCGCCGGCTTCCTGGCCCAGCAGGTTCGCTCGGAGACCGGCATCGGCGCTTCCGGTGCCTCGGGTCACTGACCTCCTGAGCAGCGGACCTGGTCCGCCAGAAAGCACAAAGCCGCTGGGTCGCCCCAGCGGCTTTTTTCATGCCTTCGGCCGAACGATCAGGCGGCCACGGCTTCGGCCGGCACCGGCTGGCGGATCAGGTGGTCGAAGGCGCTGAGCGCGGCCTTGGCGCCCTCGCCGGCAGCGATCACGATCTGTTTGTACGGCACGGTGGTGCAGTCACCCGCAGCGAACACGCCCGCCACATTGGTGTGGCCCTTGGCGTCCACCACGATCTCGCCGAAGCGGCTGAGCTCCACCGTACCCTTGAGGAACTCGGTGTTGGGCACCAGGCCGATCTGCACGAACACGCCTTCCAGCGGCACCAGGTGCTCTTCGTTGGTCGCGCGGTCCTTGTATTTCAGGCCGTTGACCTTGCCGTCGGCGCCGGTGATCTCGGTGGTCTGCGCGTTCACGTGGATCGTCACGTTGGGCAGGCTTTTCAGCTTGCTCACCAGCACGGCGTCGGCTTTGAGCTGGTCGGCGAACTCGACCAGGGTCACATGCTGCACGATGCCGGCCAGGTCGATGGCAGCTTCCACACCCGAGTTGCCACCGCCGATGACCGCCGTGCGCTTACCCTTGAACAGCGGGCCATCGCAATGCGGGCAATAGGCCACGCCCTTGTTCTTGTATTCCTGCTCGCCGGGCACGTTGACGTTGCGCCAGCGAGCGCCGGTGGAGAGGATCACGCTGCGTGCCTGCAGCACGCCGCCATTGGCCATCTGCACAGCCACCAGGCCGCCCGGCTCTTCAGCGGGGATGATCCTGTCGGCGCGCTGCAGGTTCATGATGTCCACCTCGTAGTGGCGCACCTGGGCTTCGAGCGCGGCGGCGAACTTGGGGCCGTCGGTCTCCAGCACCGAGATGTAGTTTTCGATCGCCATGGTGTCGTTGACCTGGCCACCGAAACGCTCGGCCGCCACACCCACGCGGATGCCCTTGCGGGCCGCATACACGGCGGCCGCAGCACCGGCCGGGCCACCGCCGACGATCAACACATCAAACGGATCCTTGGCATTGAGTTTGGCGGCTTCGCGGTCGCCCGAATGGGTGTCCAGCTTGGCGACGATTTCCTCAACCGTCATGCGGCCAGAGCCGAACACCTTGCCGTTCAGGAACACCATGGGCACGGCCATGATGCCGCGCTCGGTCACTTCCTGCTGGAAAGCGCCGCCCTCGATCACCACGGTCTTGACCTTGGGATTGAAGATCGCCATCAAGGAGAGCGCCTGCACCACGTCCGGACAGTTGTGGCAGGTCAGGGACATGTAGACCTCGAAGCTGAAGTCACCCTGAGCACCTGGATCAAGCGCCTTGATCGACTCGATCACGTCGGCCTCGACCTTGGGCGGGTGGCCGCCGGTCCACAACAGCGCGAGCACCAGCGAAGTGAACTCGTGGCCCAGCGGCAGACCAGCAAAGCGCACGCCCTGGGTTTCACCGTCACGGGCCACCACGAACGAAGGCTTGCGCGCATCGTCGCCCGACGTGTCCAGCGTGACCTTATCCGACAACGAAACGATGTCGTCCAGCAGACCACGCATCTCGGTGCCGGTGTCGCTGTCGTCCAGCGAAGCGATCAACCGGATCGGTTGGCGCAGCATGCCCAAATACTGCTGGAGCTGGGATTTCAAAGTGGCGTCAAGCATGGCGGACTCCTGAAGAAAAGAAAAAAGCTGGATGTGCGGAACCAATGCCGCTGGTGCATGAGCCACCGCTCGTGACGGAAGCCCATGAGGCAGCGGTACTGCCAGAAGAGAAAGGGAGACAACCGCAACCTCGGAGGATCGCGCTGCAGTTCACCCAGAACGCGGCGGAACTGGCTTTGCCAGGCCGCTCGCGTTGTCCCCCTGGGGGGAAGACGCGCCGCAAGGCGCGGCGCAGGGGGGTTTAGATCTTCCCGACGAGTTCCAGCGAAGGAGCGATCGTCTTCGCGCCTTCGTTCCACTTGGCCGGGCACACCTGGCCGGGGTTGGCGGCGGTGTACTGGGCGGCCTTCAGCTTGCGCAGGGTTTCCTTGACGTCGCGGGCGATTTCGTTGGAGTGGATCTCGGCGGTCTTGATGATGCCGTCGGGATTGATCACGAACGTGCCGCGCAAGGCCAGGCCTTCTTCGGGGATGTGCACGCCAAACGCGTTGGTCAGGGTGTGGGTCGGGTCGCCGACCAGGGGGAACTTGGCCTTGCCCACGGCAGGGCTGGTTTCGTGCCACACCTTGTGCGAGAAGTGCGTGTCGGTCGTGACGATGTAGACCTCGGCGCCGGCCTTCTGGAACTCGGCGTAGTTGTCGGCAGCGTCTTCCACTTCGGTCGGACAGTTGAAGGTGAAGGCGGCCGGCATGAAGATCAGGACCGACCACTTGCCCTTCAGGCTTTCGTCGGAGACTTCGATGAACTTGCCGTTGTGGAAGGCCTGGGTCTTGAAGGGCTGGACTGCAGTGTTGATCAGGGACATGGTGTTTCCTTGGTTGAGGTGGGGGAGACGGTCATCGGAAGCTGAAAAACTACTCGATGGGGCGAATCATAGATCACAGCTATCAATTGCTCGAATTGATAGTCCTTATGAAGCCGATAGCTTTTGTTGCTCTGCAGCATGGCGACGGCAGTTGCACCCACCCGACGTGACCAGGGGCACCGGGGCACACCCTGTTGGTCGGCTGCTACAAAAAAGCAGGAATGAGGTTTCTCTGGCGTTAATTTATTGCGAATCGTTCGTGTTTGCAATAGCATGAATATTCCAGCCAGCCACAGCGCCGCGCGTTGAAGCCAGCCGACAACCCGATCACCCGATGCTTCAATGTCCCAACGCCCCAAAACCCCGCGCAACGGCAGCACCCTCCCCTCCTCCACCGCACCGAGCGTGATGCTCCCCCTGGGTGCCATGCTGCTCGCCGGCTCCTTCAACGCCCTCGCCCAGACCGCGCCGAGCAGCCCCGAGACCACCCTGCCCACCGTCGTGGTGCGTGAACAGGCCATGGCCCCCGAAGGCAAAGACGCCCTTCAGGCCACCGAGACCACCATCGGCAAGGGCAAGCAGCAGCTGCGCGACATCCCGCAATCGGTGACCGTGGTGACCGAAAAGCTGATCGACGACCGCAACCTCGACACCCTGAAGGAAGCCCTCAAGAACACCGCCGGCATCACCTTCCTCGCGGCCGAAGGCGGCGAGGAAGACATCCGCCTGCGCGGCTTCGCGCTGCAGGCCACCGGCGACCTGTTCATCGACGGCATGCGCGACCCCGCGATCTACGACCGCGACACCTTCAACCTCGACCGCATGGAAGTGCTGCGCGGCTCGGCCTCGATGCTGTTCGGCCGTGGCTCCACCGGCGGCGCCGTCAATCAGGTCAGCAAGCTGCCGCGCCTGATCGACGAACACCAGGTCGATCTGACCCTGGGCAACCACAAGTACGTGCGCGCCACCGGTGACTTCAACATCAAGACCGGCGAGAGCGCCGCGCTGCGCCTGAACGCCATGGCCACCAAAGCCGACAACAACGGCAGCGGCTCCAGCCTGGACAAGAAGGGCATGGCGGTGGCCTACCGCCACGGCATCGGCGAACAGGACGAAGTCCTCGCCAGCCTCTACCACCTCGACAACAACAACGGCATCAACTACGGCATGCCGTTCATCGCACCCACCCGTGGCGCGACCAACCGCGTGCTGCTGCCGCTGGAACCCGACGCCTACTACGGCGCCGCCAGCGACCACAACAAAAGCAGCGGCACCATCGCCACGCTGGGTCACACCCACCGCTTCAGCCGCGACAGCGAGCTCAAGACGCAGGTGCGTGTGGGCCAGTTCGAGCGCGACCAGCGCTCGGGCGCCATCCGCCTGTGCACGCAGAACACCAACGCCGAAACCGGCGTGGTCACCAACCCGCAGTGCCCCACCGCCGTCAACCTGGGCAATTTCGGCGCCAACACGGTGCTGACCCGCGGCAACCACCTGAAGATTCAGGACATGGACAACGTCCATGCCCAGACCGACTTCAACACCAAGTTCGAAGGCCTGGGCTTCAAGCACGAGCTGATCGCAGGTGCCGACGTGTCGCGCGAGAAGCGCACCGTGTACGCGGCGCGCTCCGCCGCGCAAGGCGGTGTGACCATCACCAAGCCGACCACCACGGTGGGCACACCCGACGACGGCGCCTGGGTGGATGAATCCACCCGCGTGCTGCGCGTCAACAACCAGTACGTGGCACAAGGTGTTGGCGCCTATGTGCAAGACACGGTGCAGGTGGCGCCCCAGTGGAAGCTGGTGGGCGGCCTGCGCTACGACCACCTGACCGGTGACTACGACAGCTTCGGCCTGCCCAACAACGCCCCCGGCCCGGTGACCGCCGAGAGCTACCGCATGAAGGTCTCTGAAATGAGTCAGCGAGTGGGCGTGCTGTTCCAGCCCACGGCGCTGCACTCTTTCCACGCCTCGGCCGGCACCTCGTTCAACACCTCGGGTGACGCCTACTCGCTGGGCGCGTCCAACGTGGACACGCCGCCCGAGAAGAGCATCAACATGGAAATCGGTGCCAAGCTCGACTCGGCCGACAAGCGCTTCACCACGCGCCTGGCCGTGTTCCGCTCCACCAAGCTCAACGAACGCAACACCGACCCCGACCTGCCCGTCGTCACGCTCAGCGGCCGCCGCCACGTGGCCGGCTTCGAGACCGACATCTCCGGCCGCCTCACGCCCCAGTGGGAAGTGTTTGGCTCCTACATGTGGATCCCGGTGGCCCGCGTGGACAACGCGGCGCCCTGCCCCACCACGGGTGCCTGCACCCAGAGCACGCCGGGTGAACGTGTGGGCGACCGCCCTTCGCTCACGCCCGAGCACAGCGGCACGGTGTGGACCACCTACCAGCTCACGCCGAAGCTGCGCGTGGGCGCGGGCCTGAACTTCCGCAGCCAGCAGAAACCCACGCGTGTCGAGTGGAACGTGCCGTCCTACGTCACGGGTGACCTGATGGCCGAATACAAGTTCGACTTCGACCGCCTGACGCTCAAGGCCAACCTGAGCAACGTCACCAACAAGCTCTACGCCGACCAGCTCTACCCCGCGCACTACATCCCCGGTGCCGGCCGCATGCTGCAGGTGACCGCCAGCCTGAAGTTCTGACCCCGCCTCTCCGAGCGTCTCCAAACGCCGCCCCGAGCCCCCGGCCCGGGGCGGCTTTCTGACTGAAAGGGGTGCCCAACACACCCCGTCCACCCACGATGCTGATCACCCTGCCCGACATCCTCTCGCCAGACGACCTGGTCCGCGCCCGCCAGCTCTTGCTGGAGGCACCCTGGACCGACGGCCGTGACAGTGCCGGCCCGCAGGCCCGGACCGTCAAGAACAACCAGCAACTGCCGCACGACAGCCCGGCCGCACAGACCATCCGCGCGTTGGTGCTGAACGGCCTGAACCGCTCGCCGATGTTCCTCAGCGCCGCCCTGCCGCTGCGCATCTTCACGCCGCGCGTCAACCGCTACGGTGGCGAGGCCAACACCTACGGTTACCACATCGACAACGCCATCCGGCTCAAAGCCACCGGCGCCGGCGCCACCGAGCACGTGCGCACCGACGTGTCGTGCACCGTGTTCCTGAACGATCCCGACGAGTACGAAGGCGGCGAGCTGACCGTCAGCGACACCTACGGCACGCGCGGCGTCAAGCTGCCCGCCGGCCACGCCGTGCTCTACCCCGGCACCAGCCTGCACCAGGTGACGCCGGTCACGCGCGGGCACCGCGTCGCCTGCTTTTTGTGGGTGCAGAGCATGGTGCGCAGCGACGAACAGCGCCGGCTGCTCCACGAACTCGACATGAACATCCTGGCCCTGCGCCAGCAACACGGCGAAACCGACGAGACCACAGGACTCACCGGGACGTACCACAACCTGCTGCGCATGTGGGCCGAGGTGTGAAGGACCCCCACGCTCCACCGCTGCTCGGGTCGCTGCCCCCCGAGGGGGCTGGGCCCACCTTGGGGCGGCCCGGCGGCTGGCCCGATGTCCCCCACGCTCCGCCGCTGCGCGGGTCGTTGCCCCCCGAGGGGGCTGATCCGGCTGGGGGCGGCCCGGCGCCGGCTCGGCTGAACGGCAAACCCCCCTCGCCCCGCACCACCCTGCCCGAAGGCCTGGTCAGTCTGGCCGACCATGCAACGCTGGCGCACACGGCGTTGAGCCCCGAAGCCGACGCCTATTTCAACGGCGGCGCGGCCGACGAGACCACGCTGCGCGAGAACGTCGCGGCCTGGCAGCGCCTGCGCTTGCACCCGCGCGTGCTGCGCCCGCTGGCGGGCGGCCACACGCGGGTGCAACTGCTGGGGCGCACACTGGCCCACCCGGTCCTGATCGCCCCCATGGCCTACCAGCGCCTGGCGCACCCCCACGGCGAAATGGCCACGGCCTTGGCTGCGGCCGTGCTCGGCGCCGGGTTCGTGCTCAGCACCCAGGCCAGCGTGCCGCTGGAAGACGTGGCCCACACTGTGCTGGGCGAAGCGGAGCGGGGCCCGCTGTGGTTCCAGCTCTACCTTCAACCCGACCGCGCCTTCACACGGGACCTGGTGCACCGCGCCGAAGCCGCCGGCTACGAGGCACTGGTGCTCACCGTGGACGCCCCGGTGAACGGCGCGCGGGACCGCGAACGCCGTGCAGGTTTTGCGCTGCCGTCCGGGATCACCGCGATCAACCTGCAGGGCCTGCGCCCGCCCAAACCCCAGACCCTGCGGCCCGGTCAAAGCCCCTTGTTCGAAGACCTGCTCACCCACGCGCCCACCTGGGACGACGTGGCCTGGCTGCGCTCCGTCACGCGCCTGCCGCTGCTGCTCAAGGGCGTCACCCACCCGGCCGACGCGCGCCTCGCCGTGCAGACCGGGGCGCACGGTCTGATCGTCTCCAACCACGGCGGGCGCACGCTCGACACCATGCCCGCGACCGCCGAGCTGCTGCCGGCGGTGATGCAAGCGGTCGGTGGCGAGGTGCCGGTGCTGGTGGATGGCGGCATCCGGCGCGGCACCGACGTGCTCAAGGCCATGGCGCTTGGCGCAGCGGCCGTGCTGGTGGGCCGCCCCGTCATTCACGGGCTGGCCAACGCCGGCGCCACGGGGGTGGCCCACGTCATCCGCCTGCTGCGCGACGAGCTGGAGATCGCGATGGCACTCTGCGGTTGCCAGACCCTGGCCGAGGCGGCCATGTCCCTCGGGCGGCCAGCCGACAGGCACTGACACCACCAGATCTCGATGATTTTTCGGTCTTTTGAATTGAATGAGATCAATTCTCATTTATACTTTCGACATGCTTTCATTCACCGATCCCAAGGACGCCTCCATGACCAGCAGCGTGTTCATCCTCGGCGGAAGCCTGATCCTGATCCTCGCCGCCGTGTGGTGGGTCCTCCGAGCCTGAGTGCTGCGGCTCCCCATCGACCTACACTATGAACCCCGCCAGCGCCAGCCTTGCGCTCCCCCTCACCGGAGCCTCAGAAGCTTCATCCCCGACACCCCGCATGGACCGCCGCCTGTTCATCGTGATCGCCGTGGTCGGCTTTCACGTCCTGGGCCTGTGGGCCCTGCAAACCGGCCTGCTGCGCCGGGCGGTCGAGCTCGTGGTGCCGGTGGAGGTGCTGGCCGAACTGATCGAGTTGCCCCAGCCCCAGGTGACGCCGGCCCCGCCACCACCGCAGCCTCAGCGAAAACCCGTCCAGAAGCCGGTCTTGCCCCCCCAGCCGGTGCCCAAGCAGGCCCCGCAGCCGATCGCCATTGCCGACCCGGCGCCCTCCGCCTTGGCCCCCACCGGCACCACCGAACCCCAGCCACCGGCACCGCCCATGCTCGCGCCGGTCGTGGTGGCGGAACCTGCTCCACCGGCACCGCCCAAGATCGAGTTGCCATCGAGCAGCGCCGACTACCTCAACAACGCGCCACCGCCCTACCCGCCGCTGTCCAAACGACTGGGTGAACAAGGCAAGGTGATCGTGCGGGCCTTCATCGAAGTGAACGGCACCGCCAGCAAGGCAGAGATCCGCACCTCCAGCGGCTTCGAGCGGCTGGACGCCACGGCGTTGCAGACCGTTTTGAAATGGCGCTACCTGCCCGGCAAACGCGCAGGAACCCCTGAAGCGATGTGGTTCAACATTCCGATCAATTTCGTTCTTGAATAACGCGCCCTGCGCACCGTCCCCAACACCGATTTCACTGGAGTTTTCACCGTCATGGAACCGCAAAACGTCTCATCTGGCCTGGCCCACGTCTGGACCCAGGGCGACGCCGTCACCCGCACCGTCGCCATCGTCCTGCTCGCCATGTCGCTCGCCACCTGGATCATCATTCTCTGGAAAGCGCTCGACCAGCGCGCCCAGCGGCAGCAGGCCAAGGCGTGCGAAGGCTTCTGGCACAGCGCCGACTTCGCCGAAGGCATCGACAAGCTGGGCAAGGACGATGGCAATCCCTTCCGCGCCTTGGCGCTCGAAGGCCGCGAAGCCACCCGCCACATCCTGCACAAGGACGGTCAGGCCCGCCCGCAGCTGCACGACAGCTTGGACATGAGCGACTGGGTCGAGCGCTCGCTGCGCAACAGCCTGGACGACTTCACGGCCCGCGCCCAGAGCGGCCTCACGGTGCTGGCCTCCATCGCCTCGACCGCGCCGTTCGTGGGCCTGTTCGGCACCGTATGGGGCATTTACCACGCGCTGCTGGGCATCGGCGCCGCCGGCCAGGTGAGCATCGACCAGGTGGCCGGTCCGATCGGCGAGGCTTTGATCATGACGGCGCTCGGCCTGCTGGTCGCCATCCCCGCCGTGCTGGGCTACAACGCCCTGGTGCGCGGCAACAAAGGCATCACCCACCGCCTCAACCGTTTCGGCAACGACCTGCACGCCTACTTCGTGACCGGCGCCCGCGTCACCGTGGGTGGTGACGCGAAGGTGCTGCCGATGAAGAAGGCCTGACCCTTTCAGGACATCACCATGGCCATCGGAACCCAGGACGACAGCGACCAGATGCTCAGCGAGATCAACATGATCCCGTTCATCGACGTCATGCTGGTGCTGCTCATCATCTTCATCATCACCGTGCCGGTCATCAAGCACGCCGTCAACATCGACCTGCCCCGCGCCAGCAACGAGAAGGTGCTGGACAAGCCGGAAAACGTGCGCTTGTCGGTGGATGCCGACGGCGTCTACTACTGGAACGAAGCGCGGGTGGAAGACGCTGATTTCGAGCAACGCCTCGCCAGCGCCGCGGCACAGAATCCGCAGCCGGAACTGCACATTCGCGGCGACAAGGCCGTGCGCTACGAGCGCGTGGCGCTGGCCATGGCCGCCGCGCAGCGCGCCGGCGTGCGCAAGATCGGCTTCATCACCGAACCGGTGGCGCCTTGAATCCCGCTGTGTGGAACCGGCCCAGGAGGATCGACAGATGATCAACGCCACACCCAAGGAACCTGTGCCCGATACGGGCCAGGCCCAAGCCGCAGAGGGGCCCGCCGAATGCGAAAACCCGTCGCCTATTCTGCTCACCAGCCACGAGGTGCTGCGTGGCCAGAAGGCGGTGGCCATCACCCACAACGGCGCGCTCTACCGGCTGCAGACCACGCGCCAGGGCAAACTCATCCTCACCAAATAAGGCTCCCCGCGCACGCCGGTGGCCATCGACAGGAACCAACTTCTTTCATCGTGGGGCGACCCGGGGAAAGCCATCTCCCCGAGCGTCGTTTTTTGGCCAGCCAAGGGACCGCAGGTCCTGGTAGCCAGTCATTTTTTACAACCCGATGGCCGCGATGCCTGCTTTGGCGATCTGTGCGTCTTCGCTGGACTTCACACCGCTCACGCCCACCGCACCGATGCACTGACCGTCCTTGATGATGGGCACGCCACCTTCGAGCATGCCCTGGATCGCAGGGGCGCTCAGGAACGACATGCGCCCCTGGTTGATCACATCTTCATAGACTTTGCTCTCACGGCGGCCCAGGGCGGCCGTGTGGGCCTTCGCGGGCGCGATGTGCGACGAGATGCCCGCCGCACCGTCCAGGCGTTGCAGCCACAACAGGTGACCGCCATCGTCAACGATGGCGATGGTCACCGCCCAGCTGTTTTTCAGCGCTTCGGCTTCGGCCGCGGCGGCGATGAGTTTGACGTCGGCGATCTCGAGAACGGCTTTGGTTTTCATGTGCGTGTCCAGAATAAGTGGGGAATCGGCCCCGGTGAAAGCGCGGGCGCACCGGCGCCGCAACAGGAGCGCAACCATAACCGATGCATTGCTCCCACCCGGGTCACAACAGCCCTTACCCCGACCCGGCCTTCCCGCAGCAAGCCAATTCCAAGCCGCCTACAATGCCCCACGGATCACACCGATCGCAAGGAGAAAATTCAATGAACGACCAACTGCAACCTTCTGGCCGCTTCGGCAGCGCCACCGGCAATGCGGCCCTGCAACGCAACAAGGTGCTGCGCAACACCTATGGTTTGCTGGCGCTGTCCATGCTGCCCACCGTGCTGGGCGCCTGGGTCGGCGTGGCCACGGGCATCACCGCCGGTTTGACGGGCTTCCTCGGGCTGATCGTGTTCCTGGGCGGCGCCTTCGGCTTCATGTTCGCCATCGAGAAAACCAAGCACTCGGCGGCCGGTGTGCCCGTGCTGCTGGCCTTCACCTTCTTCATGGGCCTGATGCTCTCGCGCATGCTGGCCTCGGTGCTGGGCTTCAGCAACGGATCGAGCCTGATCATGACCGCCTTCGGCGGCACGGCGGGCGTGTTCTTCGTCATGGCCAACCTCTCGACCGTGATCAAGCGCGACCTCTCGGGCATGAGCAAATGGCTGTTCGTCGGCGCCATGGCCATCATGATCGGTGCCATCATCAACGTCTTCGTGGGCAGCACGATCGGCATGGCCGTGATCGCCACCATGGCCATCCTCGTGTTCAGTGCCTACCTGCTGTACGACCTGAAGAACATCATCGACGGCGGCGAAACCAACTACATCTCCGCCACGCTGGCCGTGTACCTGGACCTGTTCAACATCTTCCAGAGCCTGCTGGCCCTGCTGGGCATCTTCGGCGGCGAGCGGGATTGATCCGGATCTGAGCCGGCTCACCTCCACAAAGGGACCTTCGGGTCCCTTTTTTCATGCCCGCACCGGTGGTGCACGGCCTTCCCGCGAATCAGCCATCAAGTTCCAGGATGTGGCGCCGAAAAGAAGGGCAACCCCGTTCAAACACCATGCGACACCCAGCCTTCACCCTCAGCTTCTGCGCTGCCGCCAGCCTGCTGGCTGGCTGCGACATTCTGGGCATCGAGACTGCCCCCCAGATTGCTGCCCGGAAAGAAGCCGAAGGCATGGCCATCGGCAGCGCCTGCCGCCATGCGATCCGCAGCGTCGAGGACTGCTTCCGCAGCAACCCCAAGGCCGGCAAGGCATCGGTGTTCGCCGGCTGGAAAGACATGGACCAGTACATGCGCGACAACCAGATCGTCGGCATGCCCTCCGACATCCCGCCCGAAGAAGCCGAGTCAGTCCCTGAAGTCGACGCGTCGGAAGGCCAGGGAACCGGACAGCCCGCCAAGGCCCGCAAATCCTGAGCGCCGAGGCGTTCTCAGCGACCCGTTTTTTCGAGCTCGAACACCGCCATGCTTTCCACGTGCGCGGTGTGCGGGAACATGTTCACCACCCCCGCCGTCGTGCACCGGTAACCCGCCTGGTGCACCAGCAAGCCCGCATCGCGTGCGAGCGTGGCCGGGTTGCAGCTCACGTAGACGATGCGCTTCGGCGGCGTCCAGCTGCCACGCAACTCGGGCTGCAGGTGCAGGTCGGCCAGGGTCTTGGCCAGTGCAAACGCCCCTTCACGCGGTGGGTCCACCAACCATTTGTCGGCCACCCCATCGGCCACCAGCAACTCGGGGGTCATCTCGAACAGGTTGCGGGCGGCAAACTGCGTGGGCGCCAGGGGCTGCGCCCTGCCCTGCTGGTTGAGCCCCAGGTTCTCGCGCGAGCGCGCCACCAGTGTCTCGCTGCCCTCGATGCCCAGCACCTCGCGCGCCATCGTGGCGATGGGCAGGGTGAAGTTGCCCAGACCACAGAACCAGTCGATCACGCGCTCGTGCTGTTGCGCGTCCAGCAGGCGCAGTGCGCGCGAGACCAGCACCCGGTTGATGTGCGGATTGACCTGGGTGAAGTCGGTCGGTTTGAACGGCATGGTGATGCCGAACTCGGGCAGGCTATAGGACAGCTGCGGCACGTCGGCATCGAGCAGCTTCACCGTGTCCGGTCCCTTGGCCTGGAGCCACCACTGCACGCCGTGTTCGGCGGCAAAGGCCCGCAGACGGGCCTGGTCACCGTCTGACAGCGGTTCCAGGTGGCGCAGCACCAGCGCGGTCACCTCGTCGCCGCAGGCGAGTTCAATCTGCGGACAGGTCTCGCGCGCGTCCATGCCGAAGATCAGGTCGCGCAGCGGCATCATCATCGCGTTCACGTGCGGTGGCAGCACGTGACAGACCTTCATGTCGGCCACATAGCGGCTCTTGCGCTCGTGAAAGCCGATCAGCACCACGCCCTTCTTGTGCACATGGCGCACCGACAGGCGCGCCCGGTAACGGTAGCCCCAGGCCGGTCCTTCGATCGGGCGCAGCAGCATCTCGGCCTTGACCTTGCCCAGGTGCCAGAGGTTGTCCTCCAGCACGCGCTGTTTGACCGCCACCTGCGCCGCCTCATGCAGGTGCTGCATCTTGCAGCCACCGCACGAGCCTTCGTGCAGCCCGAAGTTCGGGCAACCGGGTCGCACCCGCTGCGACGATTCACGGTGGATCGCCGTGACCACGCCGGCCTCCCAGTTGTTTTTCTTGCGGTGCACATTGACGCTGACCACCTCAAAAGGCAGTGCCCCGTCGATGAACACCACCTTGCCGTCGGGTCGGCGGGCAATGCCCTGGGCATCGATGTCAAGGGATTCCACCGCCAGCCAGCCGTCGGGCAAGGCGGCATGGGGAGCGTGGGGCGCGTCGTCACGCGCGTTGGTCAGAAGGCTGTTGTCGTGGGCTTGGGGCGATGTCATGCCCCGATTGTCTCAGGACACAAGCGTGGGCCTGACCCGGGTTGCCAAAGAGGCAGACACCGGCCACTTGCGCTGAGCGAAGCGCCTGCGCCCAAAACGCGGCGGAACCGGCTTTGCCGGGCCGCATCGCGTTGCCCTCTTGGGGGTGACGCCAAAGGCGGCGCGGGGGTGGGATCGAATCAGCCCCAGGCCTTCAGGTACTCGTCCCAGTGGCTCTCGGTCGGCGCCAGGTTGCCCAGCGTCTCTTTCACGTAAGCGATTTCCTGTTCGTACTCGGCCTCTGTGAGACCACCACGCATCTTCTGGAAACGGCAATACACGAGGTAGGTGTTCATCACGTCGGTTTCGCAGTAACGGCGGATGTCGTCGGTCTGACCGGCCAGGTACTGCGCGTACACCTGCGAGCCGTCCATGCCCAGCTTGCCCGGGAAGCCGCAGAGCTTGGCCATGGCGTCCAGCGGCGCGTTGTTCTTGGGGCTGTACATCGCCAGCAGGTCCATCAGGTCGAGATGGCGCATGTGGTACCGGCTGATGTAGTTGTTCCACTTGTATTCGCGGTCGTCCTCACCCATGTCCCAGTACTTGCTGGCCTCCACGCCGTGGCGCAAGCCCCGGTAGTGCAACACCGGCAGGTCGAACCCGCTGCCGTTCCAGCTCACCAGCTGCGGCTGGTGTTTTTCGATGCTGTTGAAAAAGGTCTGAACCACCTTGCCTTCGCTGGCGCCGTCCCGGTCCACGAAGGAGTGGATCCGCAGGCCCTCGGCGTTGCGGAACACCACGCTGATGACCAGGATGCGCTGCAGGTGCAGTGGCATGAAATCGCTCTGGCCTTTGTCCTTGCGCTCGGACAGCCAGGCCTCATGGACCTGCTCATCGGTGCTGCCGTCGGGTGCCCCACGGAGGGCCCGCAAGCCTTCCACGTCGGGGATCGACTCGATGTCGAAGACGAGGACCGGCCAGGCCATGCGCTGGCCCGGATCAGCGCTTGGGCAGGTGGGCCAGCGGATCGACCGGCTTGCCCTGGCGCCGCACCTCGAAGTGCAGCTTCACGCGGTCCGAGTCGCTGCTGCCCATTTCGGCGATGCGCTGGCCTTGCTTGACCGTCTGGTCTTCGCGCACCAGCAGCGCCTGATTGTGGGCGTAGGCGGTGAGGTAGGTGTTGTTGTGCTTGAGGATGATCAGGTTGCCGTAGCCGCGCAGGCCGGCACCGGCATACACCACGCGGCCGTCTGCGGCGGCCAGCACCGGGTCGCCGACCTTGCCCGCGATCGAGACGCCTTTGTTTTTGCTCTCGTCGAAGTTGGACACGACGGTGCCTTGCGCTGGCCACACGAAGCTGACCTCGTCCGCACCCGCCACAGGTTCAGGTGCCGTGGCGGGCGCGACGAGGGTCGGGGCCCCTGCCACGGGAGCACCCGGTGTCGCCGGGACGGGGGGCGTGGCACCCGCCACCGGCGGCGTCAGCGGACGGGCAACCACACCTGGCGCGGTCACGGGGGCCGAGGTCACCGCAGCAGAATTGGGTGCCGCCGGGTTGGCGGCCGGCGGCGCCACCCGCAGCACCTGCCCGACTTCGATCAGGTTGGGGTTTGTAAGGTTGTTCCAAGCCTGCACATCGCGCGGTGCCTGACCCGCTTCCAGCGCGATCCGGTACAGGGTGTCACCCGGCCGCACGGTGTAGTAGCCGGGTTTACCGGCGTTCTCGGCGCCTGGCAAGGGCTTGATTTCGGCGCCGGCGCGGGTTCGGTCTTCGACCGGCGCGGGCTGGTTCAGCTTTCTCGTGGAGCACCCCGCCGTCAACAGAAGCCCGCCCATCACCGCCCAGAGGGCCACACCGCGCCAACGCGCTCGTCCGGCACCGTCGGGCGCCATCATCAAATTCCGCTTGTTCATCACTGGTTCCCACCTGATTGTCAGACCCGGTCTGATCCCGGGTGCTGGCTGTCCAAAGCCCGCTGCCGCACAGGGCAGAAGGAGCTTCACGCAATGCCCGATTTTAGAGGCACGAACAGCACCGGCTCCAGCACCGAGCGAACACATCCCTGAGCGGTCTTGTCGATCACGACGAGATGCTGCTGGCCATCTGCCGTCACGGCCGGCGCCACCAGCCGGCCACCCACCGCCAGCTGGTCGATCCAGGCTTGTGGCACATCGTTCCCTCCCGCCGCAGCCACGATGCCGGCGTACGGCGCGCCCTGGGGATAGCCCAGCATGCCATCGCCAAACAGCAGGTGCAGGTTCGCCACGCGGAAAGCCCGCAGGTTGTCCCGGGCCTTGTCGTGCAGGCCCCGAAGCCGCTCCATGCTGTACACCTCCCTGGCCAAGTGGCTCAACACCGCCGCCTGGTAGCCGCAACCGGTGCCGATGTCGAGCACACGGCCCAGCTTCTCTTCGCGCCCCTGGCACAGCAACTCCAGCATGCGCGCCACCACGCTCGGCTTGGAAATGGTCTGCCCCAGACCAATGGGCAGGCTCGTGTCTTCATAGGCCTGGTTGGCCAGCGCGGTGTCCACGAAACGGTGCCGCTCCACGGCCTGCATCGCCGCCAGCACCCCCGCGTGCACGATGCCCTGCCCCTGCAGCTTGCGCACCATCGCGGTCCGCACGGCGACCGAATCCATGCCCACGCCCACTGGAGCGGTGTGGCCGGCGGCCCGGGTACCCGGAGCAGGCGCCGCCGTCACGGGGCGCAACGCCGCCAAGGCACCCGGCTTGTGGACCGGCGGTGCAGGGGCTGTGTCCAGGCGCGCCGGAAACGCGGGGCGCGGCCGGGGCGTGGCCGCAGCGGTGGACAGCTTGCCGATGGGCGGCAGAGTGCGTTTCAACGTGCGCCCCCACCCATGGCGGCGGCCGTGGGCGCCCAGTACGGCAGCGTATCGTGGTCCGTCAGGTCGACCTTCAGCGGCGTGATGCTGGCAAACCCCTGGGCGGTGGCATGGAAATCGGTGCCCTCAGCGTCGTCCTTGGCCGGGCCGGCGCTGCCGATCCAGTACATGGTGTCGCCGCGCGGGCTGGTCTGGGTGATCACCTGCTCGGCCGCGTGCCGGCGCCCCAGGCGCGCCACTTTGAAGCCCTTGAGCTCGCTGGCCGGCCGGCAAGGAATGTTCACATTCAGCAGCCAGGGTGCGCTGCGGTGTGCCGCGTCGGGCAGCGAGGGCATAAGCTGCTGCACCAGCTCCGCCGCCTTTTGTGCGGCCACGTCCAGGTGCGCCCAGCCGCGCTCGGTCTGAGAAAACGCGATGGCCGGGATGCCGAAGAGGTAGCCCTCCATGGCCGCGCCCACGGTGCCGGAGTAAATGGTGTCGTCCCCCATGTTGGCGCCGTTGTTGATGCCCGAGACCACCAGGTCGGGCCGGTAGCCCAGCAAACCGGTGAGCGCGATGTGCACACAGTCGGCGGGCGTGCCGTTCACATAGCGAAACCCGTTGGCGGCCGTGTGCACGTACAGCGGCGAATGCAGGGTCAATGCGTTGGACTTGGCGCTGTTGTTGTGCTCGGGGGCCACCACCTCCACCTCGGCCAGACCCTTCAGGGCTTCGTACAGGGCCACGATGCCCGGCGCCTGGAAGCCATCGTCGTTGGAGATGAGGATTTTCATGAGCAGGATTCTAGGCGCCCTGCCGCGCTTTCACCGCCGCGCGCCCCGGGTCGCGCGAGGGACAAAACCACGCCCGGCCGCCCACCCGGCAGGCCCGTGCGTGCCTATCATGGCCCCTCTGAAAACACCAACCGGAGACCACCCGATGCATGCCTGGCTTTGTGAAAACCCCGTGGGCGTGGATGCCCTGAGCTGGAAAGAGCTGCCCACGCCCACCCCCGGACCGGGGCAGGTGCTGCTTCAAATCCAGGCGGCCAGCCTCAACTTTCCCGACCTGCTCATCGTGCAGAACAAGTACCAGATGAAGCCGCCACTGCCGTTCGTGCCGGGTTCGGAATACGCGGGCGTGGTGAGCGCCGTGGGCGACGGCGTGAAGCACCTGCAGGTGGGTCAGAGCGTGGCGTGCCTGAGCGGCACCGGTGGTTTCGGCACCCACACGCTGGCCCCGGCTGCGCTGTGCATGCCGCTCCCGCCGGGGTTTCCGCCGGTCGACGCGGCCGCCTTCATCATGATCTACGCCACCTCGTGGCACGCCCTGATGGACCGCGCCGCGCTCAAGGCCGGCGAAACCGTGCTGGTCCTGGGCGCGGCCGGTGGCGTGGGCACGGCCGCCATCCAGCTCGCCAAGGCGGCGGGTGCGCGCGTGATCGCCGCCGCCTCCAGCGAGGACAAGTGCGCCCTGTGCCGGCAGCTGGGCGCGGACGAGGTCATCAACTACAGCGTGCACAAGCCACAGACCACGCTGCGCGACGAGATCAAGCGGCTGACCGACGGCAAGGGCCCCGATGTGATCTACGACCCGGTGGGCGGCGACTTCGCCGAACCGGCCTTCCGTTCCATCGCCTGGCGCGGGCGCTACCTGGTCGTGGGCTTTGCCAGCGGCCCCATCCCCAGCCTGCCACTGAACCTGGCGCTGCTCAAAGGCGCGAGCATCGTGGGGGTGTTCTGGGGCGATTTCGCCAAACGCGAGCCGCAGGCGAATGCGCAGATGATGCAGACCCTTGCCGCCATGTACATGAAGGGCCAGATCAAGCCGGTGATCGACCAGACCCTGCCCATGAGCGAGCTGCCCAGGGCCTACGCCATCATGGGTTCGCGCTCGGTCAAGGGCAAATTGGTGATGGTGAACTGAAATCGCGACCAGAAACGACAAAGCCCGGTGAAAACCGGGCTTTGTGTGTGATTCATTTGGGGTGGCTGATGGGGGACCATCGGCCATCTACGAACCCCAGTGTTTTCGCGGCTTTCCGGCCGGTGCGACACGGGTCTGGGATACAGATTGTGTGACAAGCGCGCACGCAATACAGCATCAATCTCAGTGCGCCTGTTGTGTTTTCACAACGCTCGACAGGCCGCTACGCATCATGTGCGTCCCAGGCGCGCCTATCAGTCGCAGCCGTTCGCGCGTTGAAGTTGAACTCTGTCCGCGCCATCGTGAGCGCGTCGGTGGTCAAAGAGGCAACCGGAACGCGCCAAAGCGCTGGAGGCCGAGGTGGCTTCAAATGAAGCAAGTGGGAGGGAGCTCCACGCCTCGCAACAACAGGGGCACCAAAAGCCAAGCCCAAAATACCTTAAACCGGCCTGAAGAGAGTCTTGACCGAAATCTTGGCCTGCAGTGAGGCCAAGAGTTGCGCGAGTTCAATGCGCGCCTCAGCCTGTAGACCAAGGGATGCGGCAATACCGTCAGCATCGGTGCTGACTCGCGCACTCATCGCAAGGCGCAGCTCCCCCAATTCGCCGTTCGGTCTAAAACTATACGCGTGCAAGTGCATCGAGTCCCCCAGCATCGCTGGGTTCTTAAGGTGGTCGAACCTAAACTCCCGCGACATGTACGCGAGAAGCTTGTCCTGAACTATCAGTACGAGCTTCTTGTTAATGTGCTCGAACGTCTGAACCTTGTGGTGCATCTGGACCAAGATGGTTTTCGCGGTCATCTTCCAGTTCATGCCGAAGGGCTTAGTGGAGTTCTCGGCTTCGTCTGCACGCGGTAGTCCCAACTCTCGCAGTAGGCGCTGTCGCTCGGGCCATACAGTGCCCGTTGTGTCGAGCGTCTGGAGCTCAATCCCGACGAAGTCCTTCACTACACCGTCCCGAGCCGACACCAGAAAATAATCCACGCTGCCACCGGGCACCGACACCTCGGACACCACGTGCAGCTCGTTCCCGGGCTCGTGATTCGTCAGCAAGTGAAGGCAGTCCGTAAAAATCTGGCCCCGGTCAATGAGTCGTGTGGGGCAGATGAGTACCGCTTCAGGAGGTGCTGCGCCGTAGAGGACTGTGCATGAACCAATTGACACGCCAGGGTCCGACTTTCGCACCTTGTAGCAGCGCTTCTTCAGGAACGGGCACTGTTGTTCCGCAACGACTTGCTGCCAGTCAACCACCTTGCTGGTCGCGGCGTGGCCAAAGAGTTCTACGACCTTGCTCATAGAAGCGCGTCGCAGCGGTTGCGCGCGAGTTCAAGGTAGCTCGTCGAAATGTCGATGCCGACTGATTTCCGTCCCAAGCTCCGCGCGGCGTACAGGGTGGTACCTGTTCCACAGAACGGGTCCAGCGCAATGCCGCCAACAGGGCAAGTCGCAAGGAGTGGGCGCCGACAAAGGTCTACGGGGTACGGCGCGAAGTGAGTTGAGCGTCCCTGCGTATCCTCAGGAATGATGTCCCACACGTCGCCGGGCTTACTGCCGTTCGGGTGGTACTTCAAAAAGTAGAACCCTTTGTCTCGCAATTCCTTCGCGCGACCGGAAAGCTTCTCGCTGTCGGAGTGCGTGGTCCTCTGTTGACCACGAATAACCATTCTGAAGTCGGAAAGCTTGCCGGCTGCCACGTCCCCGAGAATTTTTTCTAAGCCGTCGAGGGCATTGCGCTTCTCGTCGAGCGAGAGGCCCGTAGAGAGTTCGAGTTGCCGCTTGTACCTGACTCCAGATACACCGGTCGCAGACACGACCGCGCCATTCACAATCTGAGCTTCGCGGGGCTTGGAGCGAATGGCATCCGCATCGTAAAAATAACCTTTGGGCTGCTTGACGAAGTGGAACAGAGGTTCATGGACGTTCGCCAGCCTGTCCTTACTGTTGTCCATGCCGCCCTTAAGCTTGTTCCAGATGACGCTGTTTCGCAGCGTCCACCCTTGAGAGTCGGTCAGTGCGAAAGCTACCCGCCAAGGAACACCGACAAGACCTTTGCCAGCATAACTATCGCCCAAGTTCAACCAGAAAGACCCCGTCGGCTTCAAAACACGCTTCACCTCCGCGCAAATGGCAACGAGGTTCTGCACATACTCCCGGTAGTCCAACTCCAAACCAATCCCGCCGTTCTCATATTCCCGCTTGCCCCAATACGGAGGGGAGGTCATGACGAAGTCGACTGAGTCGGCAGGAAGGTCCTTAAGCACCTGGAGTGCATCCCCGGCGAGAAGTAGGGGTTGCGTCGAGTCCGCTGCGGAATATGCCGAAAACGCCTTGCCGAACCCGCCAGAGGCAATGCCGGTTGGTTTGGGCTTCGTCTCGAACTTGACGGGAGATTTCAGTGGCTGCATGAGTTGATGATACCGGCAGGTCTCATTTAGACCGGCTTGGCTTGCACTGGCAGCTGACCAAGCTGGACTTTTTGGGGCTACTCATCGGCGTTTATGCCTGCGCAAGGTGGCTTGAACAAGAAGCCCCCGAGGTTGACTAGGGTCCTCTTCAGGTCCAGGTTCATCCAGCGGTTCGCATTCTTGGTCTTTTCGGAAGCGGCCCTCCCCGGGCAGCCATTCCCCACAAACTTACCGTGCAACAGGTGTGTTTCACGGTCCACCGTGGCCGAGTGCGATGGCCGCGCGACGCAAACAGCGCGTGCCTATACGGCTTATCCATCAACCTTTTGGAGAAGCCCAAATGAAGCCTTCCATCCTGCCCAGGCAGGCCCTGAGTACGACACACACCCCTGCAATCTGCGATAGCGGGTCTCAAACGTCGAAAACCCGCGCCAATACTGGCTTTGCGCGGTCCACAACCCCAAATGAAGCGGTCCACATTTGTGGCCTCCTAGCCAGCTCACCCAGTGTTGGCGCGGCGTTGGGCATGGGGAGCCAGCTGTGAGCGAGCGCAGCCGATTCATCAAAGTGCGCGTGAGCGAAAACGAGCACAAAACGCTGCGCCAGCGGGCCGATGCCCAGGGCGTGACCATCTCCGAGCATGTACGCGCCACCGTGACGGCGGTGCACCAATCGCTGGACGTGGCCGCCGAGTTGGCGGCGCTACGCAGCCAGGTTGGACAGACGCCAGCGCCAGCGCCGATGCAGGGCGACGGCGCTGGCGCCGACCAACGAGAGATGCTGCTGTTACTGCGCGAACTGGCAGCGGCACGGGACGCGCAAATTCTGGCGCGCGTGCGGGCGCAGCTTGCGCCGCGCGTCGGCAACCCTCAGCAGCGCGGAGGTGTGGCATGAAGACGCACGACGCATTCCTGCGCCACCTGCTCGGCGCGGTTGACCGCGCGGTGGTCTGGACGGTGCTCGCTGTGGTGTTGTCCGCCGTGATGTGGACCGCCGCTTGGGAGCGCGGCCTGGGCCTGCCTGCCCTGGACGGCTGGCGTGTGCTCGGCCTTGCCCTACTCGGGCGGGAGACCGACCGCACGGCGATGACCCTGCTTGTGCTGTGCGCTCTCGTCGGCGCCATGAGCGCCACCTTGGTGGGCGGCTGGTTGTTCCGCCGCTGGCAGCGCCGGGCAGAACTCGACGTGATGCGGCTGCGGGGTTCCCGTTGGGAAGGCGACCGATGATGCAAGCGGCCTGGGAGCGCTGCTGCTCATGGCGAGCAAAAGCGAGCAACTCTGCGCCCATGTCCGGTGCCGGACATCGGCTCCTGACGCTCGGTGGCCAGCCCTGGCCCACCGAGCAGGAAACCCTGCACCTGCTTGCGGCCGGCACCACCGGCGCTGGCAAAAGCACGCTCATCGAGGAACTGCTCGATGGCATCCGGGCACGCGGTGACCGCGCCATCGTCTGCGACCCGAATGGCGGCTACCTGCGCCACTTCGCACAGGACGGCGACCGGCTTCTGAACCCGTTCGACGCCCGCAGCGAGGGCTGGACCGTGTTCAGCGAGCTGCGCGCCGACTTCGACGCCGACCGCCTGGCTGCCAGCGTTGTCCCGGCCGGGCATGGCGAGTCCGCTCCTTGGCACCACTACGCGCAAGTCCTGCTCGCGGAAGTGCTGCGAGCGCTGGTGCGCAGCGGTGAGACGAGCACCGACCGTCTGCTGCACTGGTGCACCAGCGCACCGGCGCGCGAGCTGGGCGCACTGCTGGCGGGCACCCCGGCGGCAGGGCTCTTTGATGAAGGGGCAGATAAGGCGCTGGCCAGCACGCGCTTTGTGCTGACCGCGCATCTGTCGCCGCACCGCTTCGTCAAACCGGGCAGCTTCAGCCTGCGGAACTGGCTGGAGCAAGAAGGCGGAAGCCTTTTCATGACCTGGCGCGCGGACATGCAAGCGGCATTGGCGCCGCTGCTGGCGAGCTGGGTCGACATCGTGACCAATGCCGTGCTAACGCTGCCGCCCGACCCCAGGCGGCGCGTGTGGCTGGTCCTCGACGAGCTGGCCGCGCTGGGCAAGTTGAACGGACTGGAGGCCGGGCTGACGCTGGGCCGCAAGCATGGCCTGGCAGTGGTCGCTGGATTGCAGAGCACGGCGCAGCTCGACCGGCTCTATGGAAGGGAGTCGGCGACGGTGTTGCGGGCCTGCTTTCGCAACCTCGTCGTGCTGGCCATCGCCAAAAGCGACCCAGCCACCGCCGATGAACTGTCACGCGCCCTCGGCGAGCGCGAGGTGTTGCGGCACGAGCTGAGCCGCAGCAACGGGGCGAGCGGGCTCGGCGAGTCGCAAAGCCTGCGGCATGCCCAGGAGCGGCTGGTGATGGCCAGCGAAATCGCCGGCCTGCCGAACCTCGCTGGATATCTGGCGCTTGCCGGGGATGAGCCTGTGCGCCGGCTGCGCCTGACGCCGCAATCTCGCGAGGACGTGACCGAGGCTTTCGTAGCGGAGGACACATGCTGACGCTCGCCAAAGTCGTTTCCGCCGAGTCCGCCGCCAGCTACTACGAGGGCAGCGACGACTACTACAGCGAGGACGGGCGCGCGCCCTCGGCCTGGTGGGGCGCGGGTGCCGAAGCCTTGGGACTGCGCGGGGAGGTGGACAGCGATGACTTCCGCACACTGCTCGATGGCCGACTGCCGGACGGCCAGCAGATGCATCGCGGCGGCGAAGGGCGCACCGCTGGCCTGGACCTGACCTTCAGCGCCCCCAAATCCTTGAGCATGCAGGCCCGAATCGGCGGTTCCACGGAACTGCTCGAAGCGCATCGGCAGGCCGTCACCCACGCGCTGCAGTACGTGCAAGCCGAACTTGCCGCGTATCGCAGCACGCAGGATGGAGAGACGGTCTCGTTGCCTAGCCGGAATGTGGTCGCCGCCCGGTTCGACCACGACCTGAGCCGCGAGCTCGACCCACAGGTTCATACGCATTGCGTGTTGCTGAATCTGACGCAGCGGCCGGACGGCCAATGGCGAGCACTCGACGCACACGCCCTGTATGAGCAGCAGAAGCTGCTCGGAGTCCTGTATCGCGCCGAGTTGGCCATGCAGGTGCAGGAACTGGGTTATCGCATTCACCGCACGCATCAGGACGGCCGATTCGAGTTGGCGCACATCACGCGCGAACAGGTCGAGGCCTTCAGCACGCGCAGCCGTGCCATCGACGCCGCGCTGGCAGCGAAGGGCGAGAGCCGCGCAACCGCCTCAGCTGAGATGCGCGAAATCGCCGGCCTGAGCACGCGGCGGGCCAAGGACGCCAGCATTCGGCGCGACTGCCTGAGCGAGGCGTGGAGCGAAAAGGCGGCCGCCCTCGGCGTGAACTGGAAGCCGGACTTGCAGCTCGCAGGGGCGCGCGAAGGAGCAGAGGCCGGAGTGCGCACCCGCGAGTCAGTGGACTTTGCCGTGGCGCACCTGACCGAGCGCAGCGCCATCGTCAGCCGCTTGGCCATCGTGCAGGAAGCGCTGGCGCACGGCACCGGCAGCCTTGGATTGGACGACGTGCAAGCCGACATCGAGTGCCGGCTCGGGGGCGGGGAGCTACTGGCGTCGGCCGACGGGCAACGACTCACGACCCCGGGCGCGCAGGCGATGGAGCAGGAGCTGCTGGGCATCGAGCGGCGCGGCAGGGAGGTGCTGGCGACGGCCATCTGGGAGCCGCAACAGGGACGGCTCTTCGACGCGCCCGGCGCGGGCGAGACCTCGGCACCGTCGCTCGGCGCGCACCTGACGGACGGCCAGCGGCGGGGGGCAGAATTGGTGTTGGCTACCCGCAATCGCATCGTGGGCGTGCAAGGCCTCGCAGGCACCGGCAAGACCGCGATGCTGCGCACGGTCTCCGAGAACCTGGGGGAGAACTTCAAGGCCATCGGCCTGGCACCCTCTGCGGCGGCCGCGCGAGAGCTATCAGCCGCCGGCTTCGAGGCCATGACCATCGCGGGCTTTATTGCCAGCGGACGACGCCTGGATGACCGGACGGTGGTCGTCGTGGACGAAGCCGGCATGGTGAGCCTGCGGGACATGCATGTGCTGCTGTCCGCTGTCGACGAAGCCGGTGCCCGCGCGGTGCTGGTCGGTGACACTGGCCAGCTCAAGGCGGTCGAAGCCGGCGCGCCATTCCGCCAGCTCCAGGAGCAAGGGATGGCCACGGCGTGTATGACCGACATCCTCCGTCAGCAAAACGAGAAGCTGCGGGGCGCCGTGGTGGACGCGGCGGAGGGCAAGGTTGAGGAATCGCTGAAGAAGCTATCCGCGACTGTTGCCGAAGTGCCGCACGCAACAGAGCGCTACGAGCGCATCGCCAGGGATTACGCATCGCGCCTGCCCGAGGAACGTTTGCAGACCCTGGCCGTTGCCGGCACGAACCGCGCGCGGCAGGCCATCAACGAGCGCGTGCGCCAGCGACTCGGGCTTGCCGGCACCGGCGTCGCCTTGACTGTGCTGGAGGGCCGCGACTTGACGCGAGCGCAGGTGCAAAGCTCGTTGAGCTATTCGCCCGGCGACATCGTCGAGGCACTTCGGCACTACGACAGCATCGGGCTGCGGCGAGGCGACATGGCGGAGGTCGTAGAGACGGCGCCGGGCTGCATCACGCTGCGCCGCGAAGACGGCCAGACGGTGCAGTGGCGCCCGACCGCGATGCCTCATGTGACCGTGCATCGTGCGGAGCAGCGCGAGGTCGCAGTCGGCGACCGCATCCGCTTCACGGCGAACGACTACGGGCTGGGCGTCGTGAATGGCCAAATCAGCACCATCGAGGCCATCGACCTTGCGGCGGGCGAACTGAAGGTCAATGTGGGTCCAGAGCGCTCGCTGACCCTGGACATGAACCGGCCACTGCAGGTGGACCATGCCTACTGCACGACGGTGCATGCCGCCCAAGGCCAGACCTGCGACCGGGTGTTAGTGGACGCCGACGTGCGCGGGGCCATGGCAAATCAAAGCCTGTATTACGTCGCTATTAGCCGTGCCCGCCACAGCGTGACGCTTTACACCGACGACAAGGAGCTTTTGCCTCGGGCGATGTCGCGGCTGGACATCAAGCAGGCGGCGCTCGACCTGCATCGGCCATCGAGCCGAGGGATGTCGATATGAAACGGGGCGCCATTGCGCGCCCCGTTCTTCTCCCTGTCAGTCCTCCTCGACCTTCAAACTCACCGAGCCCCGCCCCGGCTCCCAGGGCTGCGCCGGAATGGACGTGAACTTAACGCGTGAGAAGTGATTGGCCAGGCGATTGAACGGCAGGTCGGAACCGTAGCCATCCGTCACCCTTCCGTCGCCCGTGGTGTGCCCCAGCACGCGCTGCAGGTACTTGGAGGGGACGCCCGCCGCTTCCAACATGTCCTTCATGCAGTGGCGGAACGAATACAGCACCTTGCGCTTGTCGGTGATGCCGAGCGCTCGTTTGTATCGACCGAAGAACTTCGAAAACGACCCCGACAGCTTGCCGTGGAAGTCCTTCTTCAGCGTTGGAAAAAGCACTGTCGCCTTGCGAGCGCGCAGCCATTCGACGTAGCGCAGCAGTCCGAGGTCGATGAGTTGCTGGACCATCGGCACGCGCCGGATGGAAACCGCGTTTTTGAGGGTGCGGCGGTGGGATTCAGGCACCTCGTCGTCATCGAACAGGTCGAGGTCGTCGTCGCAGGGGCGGTCGACGATGTTCAAGAACCAACCCAGCTTCGGGTCGTTCACGAGGTCGCTCAGCGCCAGACCCGCCAGTTCCTCGGGCCGGGCGCCGGTGTAGTACATCAGTACCGGAATCCAGTAGCTGGCCTCGCCGGCCTGCCCCCTGGAGCGCTTGTGTTGGGTGAAGACCTCGGAGCCGAAAAGGGTCTGCAGGTCGATTGCATCAAACGGCAGCCGGCGCTTCTTGCGCTTCTTGGCGCCACTCTCCTTGACGCCGAGCGTGCCTGCCGCCGGGTTAACGCGCAGAACATGCTTTCCGACCGCAATCTTGTAGATGCCCCGGATTTTGGTCAGACGCTCGTTGAGGGTAAGCACTTCGAGGCGAGGCCGCATGTCTTCCACGAAGGCGGTCATCAACTCGGGCGTTACGTCGCCCGGCATCTGCACGCCTTGGGTCGCGGTAAAGCGACGCAGGTCGCGCCACGCGGTTTGTGAAGCGAGTGTCGTGGGCGTCGGGCGGTTGTCGACGTAGTCGCGCCAGGTCGCAAAAACCTTGTCCCATGTCGGCAGGTCTGGGTCCACCGCAACGCGCTCTGGCGCGATGACGTGAAGCGGATGCGCGGCCGTTGGCGCGACCTTGTCCGTGTCGACGATGTCTCCACGCTGCCGGGTGAGTTGATGGTCGAGCGTTTCGACGACGGTGCGCAAGAAGGCGTAGCTAATGCGCTTGGTCTCTTTCTCGTCGGGATTGAAGTCGAGCCCGCAGAGGAAGAGGAAGCCGTGCAGCGCTGGGAAGATATTCAGGCTCTTGCCCTGCGCCAGCATGCGCCCGAGTTCGGCACGCTGCGTGGTGAGCTGTTCGCCAAGCTCGTCGAACTCGACGTCGTCGAGCCCGGCCTGGCGACGACTGTCGTCGTTCTGCAGCACTTGGCGCACCCAGAACTTGGCGACCGCCTGCAGCTCCTCGTCATCGAACTTGGAAATGCGCTTGGCAGCCAGGGAGGCCCTGCTCAACTCCAGTTCCTGGCGCTTATGCCGGAATTCGATGTCGATGCGCGTGTTCTCGGCTCGTGCCAGTTCCTTGGCTGCGCCACGGTCTGACGTGCCGAGGCTGCGGACAACGTGCTCTTGATGGGAGGGGTACGCCGCACGGATGGCGGCGGGGATGCGGCGACGCACATACAGGTTGCCGTACTTGCCGCGCGCATAAACGTTTTCGGAAACTACTCTCAAGGTCTGCTCCACAAAGGGTTGTGTGACAGACCGTGTAGCAACCGGCCGTTTAGCCTAAAGCAACAAGGCCTTGATTCCTATAGAAATCAAGGCCTTGCGCAAACTACTGGAATTCTTTGGGGTGGCTGATGGGGCTCGAACCCACGACAACAGGAATCACAAGCTTGGGCCACATTCAAGCATCGATGCGACCCGCAGCATGAATTGCGGGAATTTTCGCGGTATCGAGACTCAAGCGCGAATGCGCCCTCTAGCGAGGCCCTTCCCACAGAAAAGTGAGCATTCGTCACTTCTGACCGATGTCGTCCTTTTCGAAAAGATCTCTATACACTGTACTTTGAGTACATCCAAGGGATCGAGGCTGGGCGTGCCTACAACTCAAGCGTGTATTGTGAGCCCCCGCTTGATTACCGCTGGTTTGTCGCCAAGGCGCTTCTTGTTTCCCTGGGAAATTTCTCTACTTCCGGGTGTCTCAGGGTTTCAAGGAGACTTCAGAGGGAGCAGGTGTACGAGGCGGCAAGGTTGACATCACCCGACCCTTTGTACCTAGGAAAGGCCGGATACAAGCAGAGAGGCCTCGTGCGACCTGGAACGCCCGCAACGTCGGTAACCGTCTGCACACCTGGATCGGTGCCGCGCTCGACCCAATTCTCGAGTGCTGTCAGCTGATCCCAAGACACCTGGAACGAGGTGCCTGTCCCGTGGCCGAAGCCCGGAGCCTCGTAGTAGCGAATGAAAGCGTCCACCGCAGCAGCGCCAAGTCGCGCTTGCTGGCCCTGGTAATAAAGCTGCGTCACCCGCGGACTTATGAGCAGGTCTTCGGTGCCGTGCATCAGAAGCACTTTGCCGCCACGCGCTGCGAACCCCGATAGGTCTCGGTCCCCAATATCGAGCGCCGACTGGGCGCTGAATCTGGCGGCGTATGCGCCGGGATCAGTAGCGTTGATCGTCAAGTAGTTGTAGTTCGCGTCGCCCGTCACTGCGTGGCGAACGAAGCCATCCGCGAAGCCAGCGCCGCGGGACATCGCCGACGTAGCAGGATAGCCAGGAGCGGCGTTACCGATGGCGCGCGCAGCGATGCCCGAGTTGAACAGCGACGCCTCGTTTGCTCCACTGTCAGAGAAGAACGCGTTCCAGCCGGGAAAGCTGGTTTCGCCACTTGCGAGAGGGAAGGCGAAGTCCAACCGAGAGTTCATCGTGACGAAGGCGCCAATTTGCACATCCGAGAGACAGGTATCCCCGGTGTCAGTTCCGCCGGAACAGCGCACGGCCACCCCTGCCAACGACGCCGTCATGGGGTCGAACCGTGCATTGCACAGCTGCACGTAGCTGATCACCCCATCCGCCACACCGTCGAGACCATCACACGCCTCAAGCGCGGCACGTCGAAGCACGCCTCGCTTGGCGTAGTTTGGAAATGCGCCCGGGGCCGCGAACGCTTGCGATGCCCGGATGAACGCGAGGATGTGTGAAACCACCGGTCTCGCGGGGTACAGCGAGACAACGCCGTCCCAATCGGTTGGCCAGCGTCCCGCAACGGTCAGGGCCTCTTTCCCGCCCGTCGAGCTGCCGAGAAAGTACGCCCGAGACGCCTTGGCGCCGTAGGTCGCCTCGATCAGCACAGCGGCTGCGTCTCGCGTCTTCTTAAGCGCGTCGCCCTGCCAATTCCGATAGGCCTCCTGATTCACGGCGAAGGCGCCTTGATCCGGCAGCGTCTCGTTTTGGTGTCCCGAATCGCTTCCAAAGACGGCATAGCCGCGGGACAGAGGCGTCGAGATCGCTCTACTGGTCGCCCCAAGATTGCCAGTGACCGACGGAATCGTTCCGTTGTAGCCACCGCCACCGAGCGTCACTGTTTTCGAGTTCCATGTCGTCGGCAGCGCCATCTGGAAACGGATGTCCCACGCCGTTGGGTCAACCGGTTTGATAGCCGCTGTGACAAGGCAATGCTCGACCACGGCGCTGGATCCTGCTCCACTGGCGGCTACGAGTGTCGCTGCTGTGACCGTCGCTCCTTGAGTCGGGAGCCCGATTGCAGAGGCGGGAACCCTCACCGTTGTGAGCTGCGCGCAGGCCGATCTGGCTGGTGCAACGGGCGTGTTGCTGGCACAGGCAGCGAGGACCAATGAAATGGCAAACACGAAGGGAATTCGAAACTCCAAAGTCATCGACATAGCAAGTCTCCTATAGGTCAACGTGCGCCGCTACCCGACGCGTTCTTTCGTTCGTTTAACGGTCGGCTGACCCAAACCAATTCAGTTCGTCGGTGCAGCCTCCTTTTCGTATTTAAGGAAGGACGATAGGCAGAGATCAGGGCTTGATAGCGCCAGACCAAGGTATGGCTTCGACCTAGGGAGCTCCCAAAATTCTCATTCCCGTATCAAGCGGTCCTTGTACCCTTCAGCGCAGCACTCACTCGCCAGCTAGCACTCCCTCCCCCTTCTACTCCGATCAGGGTTTCGTGCGGCCGTCGACACGATGAAGGCGCTCGTGCCCCACTTACCAGCGCACATGTCGGTGACTTCTATGACGATAGCCACCAAGCTATTTTTGCTGCAGGCGACGAACTGCTTGACGACATCGATCTGCCAAGCAGCGGTATCCTTGCGGGGCAGGGCCCTCAGGCAGGAGACACCGCAGCCGGCCCGCGGCTCGGCCAGACAGAAGGTACCGTACATGCGCCCTTCAAACCATCACGCCGCCGAATCTTGCTCTCCTGGAGACGTCCATGTAAGACCTTCCATAGCAGCATGGAATGTTCTTCAGAAACGGCACCGACTACTTCGCACGAACGCGCATCTTGTGAGTGGCAAGGGATTCCCGCAGCTTGTTCTTCAGCATCTTTCCAGTCGCACCCAGTGGAATCTGATCGACAAAAACCACCTCGTCCGGAATTGACCACTTCGCGATCTTCCCCTCAAAAAACTGCAGGAGCTCGTCCTCCCGCAGATCCATTTGCGGCTTCCTGATCACAACCAGCAAAGGCCGCTCAGCCCACTTGAGATCTGGCATGGCAATGCAAGCCGCCATGGCAACGCCAGGATGCCCGACGGCAATGTTTTCCACCTCGATCGAGCTGATCCACTCACCGCCGCTCTTGATCAGGTCTTTGGTCCGGTCAGTGATCTGCATGTAGCCATCGGCATCGATCGTCGCCACGTCTCCGGTCGGAAACCAGCCATCGACCAGCGTCGCCGTCTCGTCGGAGAGGAAGTAGCTGCTGACGACCCAGTTACCCCGGACCATCAATTCACCGGGCGTCTTACCGTCCCAAGCAATTTCATTGCCATCATCGCCCAGTACCTTGATATCGACGCCGAACATGGCGCGTCCCTGCTTGGCCTGCAGCGCCAGTGTTTTTTCCGGATCCTGACCCGTATGTTTGTCCTTGAGAACGCCCATCGTCACAAGCGGGCTTGTCTCGGTCATGCCCCAGCCGTGCATCACCTGCACGCCGTATTCCTGCTGGAAAGTTCGGATCATCGAGGGTGGGCAAGCCGAGCCGCCAATCCCAGTGCGGCGCAAGGTGGTAAATCGTTTGCCGTTCTCGCGCATGTAGGTCAGCAAGCCTTGCCAGATCGTCGGCACGCCGGCAGCGAGTGTCACGCCTTCCGCCTCGAAGAGCGTGTACAGGCTTTGACCATCCAGGTTGGGGCCGGGCAACACGAGTTTGGCCCCGACCATGCAAGCCACGTAGGGCAGGCCCCAGGCGTTCACGTGGAACATGGGCACGACCGGCAGGATGGTGTCCGTGGCCGAGCAGTTCATCCCATCCGGCAGCGCGACCGCGAAACTGTGCAGGATGGTCGAACGATGGCTGTAGAGGACGCCTTTCGGGTTGCCGGTCGTTCCCGAGGTGTAGCAAAGGCCGGAAGCCGAGTTCTCGTCGAGGCCCGGCCACGCATACACACTGCTGGCGTTCTCCAGCAAGTCCTCGTAGCACAGCAGGTTGGATATCTTGCTGTCCTGCGGCATATGCTGCCGCTCCGTCATGAGCACGAACGCCTTGACAGTCTTCAGGCGGTCCGCGATGGCTTCCACCAACGGCAGGAAGGTCGTGTCGAAGAACAGCACTTCGTCCTGCGCATGGTCGGCAATCCAGACGACCTGGTCCGGATGCAGGCGCGGGTTGAGCGTATGCACGACGGCGCCGTGGCCGCTGACCGCGTAGTACAACTCCATGTGGCGATAGCCGTTCCAAGCCAGCGTACCGACCCGGCTGCCTTGCTGGATGCCCAGGCCTTGAAGCACGTTTGCCAACCGCCTGCAGCGCGCGGCCAGGTCGGCGTAGGTATACCGGAAGACACCACCCTCCGTTCTTCTCGAGACGATCTCGGCATCGCGGTGATGCCGCTCCGCATGCTGGAGCAAGGAGGAGATAAGCAGCGGTTGCTGCATCATGTTGCCGTACACGGGACTTCCTTTCGAACGTCGATCACACTCGCTCATACAAGGTGACCACGCAGGCGCCACCTATGCCCAGGTTGTGCTGCAGGGCCAGGCGGGCATCAGGCACCTGCCTGGCGGCCGCCGTGCCGCGCAGTTGCTGGACCAGCTCCGTGCACTGGGCCAGCCCGGTGGCGCCCAGCGGATGCCCCTTGGAGAGCAGGCCGCCCGATGGGTTGGTCACGACCTTACCGCCATAGGTGTTGTCGCCATCGCAGACAAACTGCTCGGCCCCGCCCTGGGCGCACAGGCCCAGTGCCTCGTAGCTGATCAGCTCGTTGTGCGCGAAGCAGTCGTGCAGCTCGACCACATCCAGGTCTTGCGGACCCACGCCAGCCTGCTGGTAGACCTTCTGCGCCGCAGCCTTGGCCATGCTGAAGCCCACCACCTCGCGCATGTCGCCGGCGCCGAAAGTCTGCGGGCCGTCGGTGGTCATGGCCTGCGCACGAATGCGGACCGCCCGGTTCAGGCCGTGCTTCTGCGCGAAGGCTTCGCTGCACAGCACCACCGCCGCTGCGCCACAAGTGGGCGGGCAGGCCATTAGCCGAGTCATCACGCCCGGCCACATCACCGGAGCGGCGAGGACCTCTTCCTCACTCACAACGGTGCGAAAAAGTGCTAGCGGGTTGTTGGCCGCATGCCGACTGGCCTTCGCCCGGATCTTCGCGAAAGTCGAGAGCTGCGTTCCGTACTGCCGCATGTGCGCCAGCCCGGCGCCGCCGAAATAGCGCAGAGCCAAAGGAATTTCACCCTCGCCCACCAGGACGTCAGTGGCTTCGTCGAAGCGGTCAAACGGGCTGGGCCGGTCCGTGAACACGGAACCCAGCGCACCGGAGCTCATGTGCTCGAACCCAAGCGCGAGCACACAGTCCGCGGCGCCGGTCGCCACCGCCTGCCGGGCGAGAAAGAGCGCGGTCGAGCCGGTGGCGCAGTTGTTGTTCACATTGATGATGGGGATGCCAGTCATGCCGACTTCGTAGAGACAGCACTGACCAGCGGCGGAGTCGCCGTAGACGTAGCCGACGTAGGCTTGTTCTATCAGCTCATAGCCAATGCCTGCATCAGCGAGGGCCAGCGACACCGCCTGTTGCGCCATCTTGGGATAGGGTTCGTGCTTGCCGGGTTTGACGAACGGCACCATGCCGACGCCCGTGACAAAGACCTGATTGACCATTGGGGTCTTCCTGTAAATGGGGAGGAGTGGGAATGACGGGTCTGCGCTCAGGCCTTGAGCAACTCGCGTGCGATCACGTTGCGCTGGATCTCGCTGGTGCCTTCGTAGATCTGCAGCACCTTGGCGTCCCGGAACAGTTTCTCGACGGGGTACTCGGTGGAATAGCCCATGCCGCCAAAGATCTGCACGGCCTCGCTGGCCGCCCACATGGCCGAATCCGCCGCACTTGCCTTGGCCATCGACGCTTCAATCGTGTTCTTGCGGCCCTTGTCGACGAGCCATGCAGACTGGTAGGTAAGCAATCGGGCGGACTCAAGCCTCATCCGCATTTCGGCGAGCTTGTGGGCGACGGCCTGATGGTCGATGAGCCGTTTGCCCATGCTCTTGCGCTCCGTCGCATAGCGCTGCGCCTCTTCAAGGCAGCGCTCGATGAGCCCAACCCCGAATGCGGCCACCATGGGACGCGAACGGTCAAACACGGCCATGGCCAGCGCGAAGCCCGCGCCCTCTTCGCCCAGGCGATGATCGTCCGGCACAAACACCTGGTCGAAGAAGACCTCGCAGGTCGGCGCAGCGCGCTGACCCAGCTTTCCCAGCGGCGCACCGACCGACAGGCCCTTGCTGTCGCGCGGAACGATAAAGGCCGTCATGCCGCGGTGCCCTGCTTCCAGGTCGGTCTTTGCGAACACAGTGAAATATTCAGCCAGGTTCGCGTTGGATATCCAGATCTTGCTTCCGTGCAGTACGTAGCCGCCGGGCTTGCGGTCTGCGCGCATGCGGATACCCGATACGTCTGACCCGGCCGCCGGCTCGGTCAGCGCAAAGCTCGCCAGTGCGCCCTTTGCGACTCTCGCAAGATATTCGCGGCGCTGGGCATCCGTCCCTGCAATTGCGATCGGCTCCGTCGCGAGCGCGTTGATGCACAGGGTGCTCCCGATGCCCAGGCACCCCCTGCAGAAGGCCTCCGTCACAAGCACCAGTTCAACCGTACCCAGTCCCGGGCCTCCTGCGTACTCAGGCAAGTTGACGCCCAGCAGCCCAAGTGCCAGGGCTCTTTCATGGACCTCCATCGGAAATGACTTGTCCTGGTCGGCTTGGGCCGCACGAGGTGCAATCTCGCGGTCAGAGAACTGGCCAGCGAGTTCCCTGATCTGGCGCTGATCGGGCGTCAGGTCGAAGTCCATGCTTTACCTTTGCGCGGCGAGCGCGCGGCCGGCATCCTCGACGGTGGATTTGATGTTATCCAGCACGCTGGCACCGTCGCAGGCAATGGTGGCGCCTGAGATATAGCCCGCGTAGGGCGATGCGAGGAACAAGGCGAGGTTGGCGATGTCGTCTGGCTCGCCCAAGCGCTGGAGCGGCACGGTCGCAATGATGCCCCGTTCGATCTCCTCGCCTGTCCCCATCATCTTGCGCACGCCTTCAGTGCCAGCAATGGGACCCGGCGAGATACCATTTACACGCACACCCGCCGCACCCCATTCGAGCGCAAGGACGCGTGTGAGCTGGTCCACACCGGCCTTTGCCGCGCACACATGGGCCTGCCAGCGCATGGGCAGCACCGACTGCGGCGCACTGATGTTGATGACGCTCGCACCTGGCTTGCGCAGGTAGGCGCTGGCCTGGCGCAGGACATGGAAGGTACCCACCAGGTCGATGTCGACGACCACCTTGAAGCCGTTCGAGGACATCTCGTTGACCTCGCAAAGAAAATTGCCAGCGGCGCCGGAGACCAGCACATCAACCGGACCGTACTGCTCTACTGCTGATGCGAATACTCGCCCGACGGCGTCGAAGTCGCGCACGTCGGCCACATGCCCGTTCACCTGCCCGCCGTGCTTCCCGAGCTGCTCGACGGCAGCAGAGACGTTTTCCGGTTTGCGGCTCACCACCGTGACAGTGGCGCCGCGCGAGGCGAAAGCATCGGCGATGCCGAAGTTGATTCCCGTGGTGCCGCCGAATATCACCGCGTGGCGGTCTTTGAAGTCCAGATTGATTCGCATAATTAGGTTCGTTTTCAGTAAGGTTGAAGATAGGCGCTCGGGGAAAAATCGGGGCCTGACTAAAGTCTGGGCTTTACTTATGGAAGACCCTGACGGCTCGCCTCAAGTCCACGCAATGCCATGGCCATGCCGAGAGCGCCCACATCGGCGGCATCGCCCGCAACAGCATTGCCATGCTGCGCACGGGCGGCAATCCCTTCGAAAAGGACGGCCCACCGCATCAATGCAAAGGCCCAATGAAACGGCGTGGCTTCAGCGGTGCGACCAGCAGCCCGGTAGTAGTGCGAGAGGTACTCCTGCTCCGATGGAATGCCCAGGCCGGCCAGGTCGAGCCCACGGATACCTCCATACTCAAAAGGCAGAGTGCGCCACGCGACGGTGTTGAACGCAATGTCGGCCAGCGGATGTCCGAGGGTCGAGAGCTCCCAGTCGAGCACGGCAACCACCCGCGGCTCGCTAGGGTGGAACATCAGGTTCCCAAGCCTGAAATCACCATGCACCAGGGCCGTTTCGTCATCTGTTGGCAGGTTCGATTGCAACCAGGCCAGCAGCTCGTCTATGGCCGGGTTGTCGCGCGTCCTGGAAAGCGCCCATTGCTGGTTCCAGCGGCGCAGCTGGCGCTCGAAGAAGGTGCCTTCCTTTCCGTAGCCAGCGAGCCCGAGCTCGTCCCAATTGAGGCCATGGAGTACGGCCAGCTTCTCCGCCATCTCGAGATAGATCGCCCGGCGTTGCGTGGCCGACATGCCGGGCAGGGAGTTGTCCGCAAAGATGCGCCCCTCCATCCGCTCCATCACGTAGAAGGGTGTGCCGATCACTTCGCTTGCCGGCTCGAAAAGCAGGGTAACCGGCACCGGCAACCGACTGCAGGCGAGCGCCTTCATCACGCGGTACTCACGGTCGACCGCGTGCGCGGAAGGCAGGACATTGCCTGCCGGCTTCTTGCGCAGGACCATGCGCCGGTTGTCGTAGCTGAGGAAGAAGGTAGGATTGGACTGCCCCCCTCCAATGCGTTCCAGTTCCATCGTGCCTGTCAGGCCGGGTATCGCCCGGCGCATGAATGCGTCGAGCCGGGAGGGATCAAACTCCATCCTTGCCCTCCTTGTACTGCGGCGTATTAACGGAATCCGCTACCGAAAACCGGTGCCCGCTTCTGAGCGAATGAGGTGACGCCCTCTCTCGCGTCAGCACTGCGGCTGGCCTCGCCCATGTAGCGGTGCTCCAGCTCAAGATGCTCCTGCAGCGTGCGATGCGACGCGCCGTCGACCAGCACCTTGATCCGGGCGAACGACCCGGTGGCTCCCTTGGCAAGTGCGGTGACCAATGCCCTGGCGCCTGCATCGAGTTCTGCGTCGGGCAACACCTGCGACACAATTCCGAACTGAAGGCAATGGCGCGCCGACAGCGGTTCGTTCGTGAAGAAGATCTCCTTGGCCCTCGCCTCACCGGCCCGTCTCGCAAGCAGCCAGGACGATCCTGCATCCGGAGTGAGGCCGATGGCCGAATAGCCGCCTCGCAGCTTCATCGACTCGGCCGCCAGTACCAGGTCGGCACACAAAGCCAGTCCGATTCCTGCCCCGGCCACCGGTCCGTTGAGGGCGCTGACCACGGGCACTGGCAAGGTGGCCAGCCGGTGAATCATGCGATGCACGGCAGGGATGCTCCCGTCTATCCGGCTGCCGAGGTCATCGATGGATTCAACAAACTCGCGGATGTCGCCCCCAGCGCAGAAGTGGCGGCCCCTTGCCTGTAGCAGCACCGCGCGAAGGCCCACGTCCCCGGTCAGCGAGTCGACAGCCGCGTCCAGCGCCAAAGCCATCTCGCCGTCGAGCGCATTGGCCCGGTCTGGGCGGTTGAGCGTTAGGACGGCGATGCCATTGCGACGGTCAAGCAGCACTGCGGGACACATTGGAATGGAAACGTCCCGATCAGTCATGACCGTTCAGCCGCTTCTGAATCTTGCGCAGCAAGCCAACCACGCCGCCTGGCATCGCAAACATGATGACGATCAGCAGAACACCATAGATTGCCCACGGCGCTGACTTCGAGACCTTCTCCGCAAACGCCGGCACGAACATGATGAACACCGCGCCGAAGAGTGCGCCCCAGAGTGTTCCAATGCCGCCGATCACGATGCCCACGAGCAGCGAGATCGACAGGAAGAGCGTGAACGAGTCGGGTGACACGAACTGCACCGCAATGGCCGACAGTGCTCCGCCAACGCCGGTGTAGGCGGCCGAAACCCCGAAAGTCATCGACTTGTAATGCCTGTTGTCCACCCCCATCGCCTCTGCGGCCAGAGCATGGTCGCGGATGGCCCGAATCGCGCGTCCGGTCCCGCTTTGCAGCAGGTTGTGTGCGATGACGAACATGAAAACAGTGACGGACAGCGCAAAGATATACAGCCATTGGTCGGGAGTGAGCGGCAATCCGAAAGGTGCGTCTGGCTTCGTGAGGACGATGCCCTGCACGCCGCCGGTCCAGGGCTCCAGGTACTTGTATTTGAGCAATTGCGGCATGGCGACGCCGAGCGCGAAGGTCGCCAGGGCCAGGTACAGGCCTTCGAGCTTGAGCGCCGGGCGCCCGAACAAGTAGCCAATGGCCAAGCAAACGGCCGCGGCCGCCGGCACGGTGGTCCAGTAGGGCGCGCCCCCGTGATCCATCAGGATCGCGGTGGTGTAGGCGCCAATGGCGAAAAAAGCGCCGTGGCCCAGCGAGATCTGGCCGTTGTAGCCAGTCAGCACGTTCAGCCCAACCAGCGCAATCGCATAAGACAGCACCATCGTGGCCTGGAACAGCTGGAAGCCCTTGGCCACAAAGGTGAGGCCGATGGCAAGCAGGGCGAGAACGGTTAGCGTCCCGATCCAGGCCGGAGAAAAGGAGCTTTTGTTCATACGCGTGTCACGACAGTGCGGCCCAACAGTCCGGCTGGACGCACGATCAGAACGCCAACGATGATGACAAGCGCGACCGAGAGCTTGAGCTCGGTCCCAACGACATAAGTGCCAATGAGGTTTTCAAGCACGCCGACGACGAAGCCACCGATCACGGCACCAAGGGGGCTGTCGATACCACCGATAAGCGCACCTGCGAACGCGTAGATCAGCACGCCGGTCATCATGTGCGGGTCCAGGAAGATGACCGGCGCCACCATCATCCCGGCAACGGCGCCGATCGCTCCGGCCAGTCCCCAGCCCAGCATCAGCATGCGGCCGACGTTGACACCCACCAGCCGGGAAGACGCGGCGTTCTGCGCCGCTGCCCTCATCATCAGCCCGAGCGGCGTGAAACGAAAGAACGAAAACAGCAACGCCACGACAACCAGGGTGACTGCAATGGCCCCGACTTTGTGGGCGGACATCATGGGGCTTCCATACCAGGCATCAGAAGGGAATGGACTCGGGAACTCCTTGATGGTGTATCCGAAAAGCCAGCCCGCCAGACTGTGGAAGATCACCAGCAAGCCGATGAATATCACCACCACCGAGAGCGCCGGCTTGTCATGCATGGGTCGGATGACCGCGATCTCCACGACAGCTGCCAGCACAAACGACAGAACAACGGTGGCGACGAATGCAGCCCAGTAGGGCAAGCCGGCCTGGATCAGCGTCCAGGCGATGAAGGTCGAGAACATCGCCATCTCGCCTTGTGCGAAATTGATGTGATGCGTGGCCTGGTAGATCATGACCAGCGCCAACGCCATGCTGGCGTAGATTCCGCCGGTGGCCAGGCCAGCCAGCAGCTGCTGCAGAAACGTGCTCATGTATGGGTTCTTTCCCGGCTCATTCGCCGAGGTACGCGCGGCGCACCGCGTCGTCGCGCCGGATTTCATGGGATGGTCCGGACATCACGATGCGGCCGGTCTCCATCAGGTAGGCGCTGTCGGCCAGGTCGAGGGCGAGCTTGGCGTTTTGCTCGACCAGCAGGATGGAGACGTGCTGCTCTTGGTTAATGCGCCGCATGATCGCGAAGATGTCCTTGACGATCAGTGGCGCCAGCCCAAAGGAGGGTTCGTCGAGCAGCAGAAGTCTGGGCCTGCCCATGAGCGCGCGGCCGATGGCAAGCATCTGCTGTTCCCCTCCCGACAGCGTGCCTGCCTGTTGGCCACGACGCTCCCTCAAACGCGGGAAGTAACCGTAGATTCGCTCCATGTCGTCCAGGGCACCCTCGCGGCCGATGCGGGCACACGCGCCCAGTCGCAGGTTCTCCTCTGCGCTCAGTCCCAGGAAGGTGCCGCGCCCGTCGGGAACATGGCCTACACCGAGCCGGGCGATCTGTTCGGTCGGACGGCCGTCGATGCGCTGGCCCGCCAGCGTGATCGTGCCTTCGGTGGCAACCATCATCTGGCACAGGGAGCGCAAGGTAGTGGTCTTGCCCGCGCCGTTGGCACCCAGCAGCGCAACGACCTTGCCGTCGTCGATGTCCAGGTCGATGCCCTGCAAAACGCGCGTGGGCCCATACGCCGCGCGCAGCCCGCGTACTTCAAGAATATGGCTCACGCCTGCTCCTCCCCGTCAGCGCCGAGGTATGCGCGGATGACTTCAGGATGCGAACGCACCTGCGCCGGGGCGCCCTCGGCGATCTTCTTGCCGAAATTCAGTGCCACGACCTTGTCGGAGACGCCCATCACCAGGCCCATGTGGTGCTCCACCAGCAGCACGGTGACACGGAGCCTGTCGCGGATGTCCCGAATCAGCAGGCCCAGGCTCTCAAGCTCTTCGTGATTGAGTCCGGCCGCCGGCTCATCCAGCAGCAGGAGCTTGGGCTCAGCCGCCAGTGCGCGCGCGAGTTCAACGCGTTTCTGCGTTCCGAAAGGCAGATCTGCCACTGCCCGGTCTGCGACGCCACGAAGATCCAGGAAATCGATCAGGGCGTCCGCCCGCGCATGCGCCTCCTTCTCGACGCGTGCCGCACCCGGAAGGCGGAATGCGTTCCACAGGAAGCCTGCGTGATGCCGGCTGTGGCAGCCCACCAGTGCGTTTTCCCGCACCGTCATCGTGCGAAACAGCGCCAGGTTCTGGAAGGTACGGCCAATACCAATGCCCGCCATCCGGTAGCGCGGCATGACAGACAGCGGGTGTCCGTCAAAATCGATCCGGCCCGTGTGGCAGTCGTATAGGCGTGAGAGACAATTGAACAGCGTGCTCTTGCCGGCGCCATTCGGGCCGATCAGCCCGCATATCTGCCCGCTCTGCACATCGAATGACACCCCATCCAATGCCACGATGCCGCCGAAACGTACAGAGATCCCATCGATTCTCAGCAGAGGGGTATCTGCGGGCCCGTTGTCATGCCTCATGCTTGTTCTTTTGTACTTCGTTTGAAAGGCCTTTTTCGGCGAAATGCTCCTGGATCACGGCCATGGCAAGGTTGTTGTCGTCCTTGCAGCCAAACTCGCCCGGCAGCGCAAATCGCAGGTGATCGGCCGTGTCGGACATGCGACAAACCTGGCCCTGCAGGTCTTCACATTCATGACGTGGCAGGCCGCCCCGCTCATAGTCGGTGCTCGCCCACTCACGGCGATGATCGAAGAAGCGCTCGTTGTCTTCGCGCGCCTGTAGCGGCTTGATGTCCGATTCGATGAACCGGTCAAGCTCGCACAGGTGCGCGGCCAGTTCCGGAGGCAGATTGAAATCCATCGCACTTCGCTGTTGTCAGATTGAAAAACTGTCCGCCTCAGCAAAATTTACTTTGCAGTCCTGACCGCTTCGTACTTCGTTCCGTTGAACTGGATCAGGTGCAGGTCCTTGATGGGGTATCCGTCCGTCGGGCTTGTCTGGACCTTGGTACCGGGGTACAACATGGGCATGGTCATGTTCAGGTTCAGCGCCTGCTTCATCAGGTTTTCCCGGGTGAGCTGGTCCCCCGCCTGCTTGAGCGTCTGAACAAGCGCCTGGGCGTAGCAGTAGCCGATCACGTTGAGTGAATCGGTCGGGTCACCCTCAGGGTAGTACCTCTTCAGGAGGGCGGCGTACTCCTGGTATTCCTTCGTGGCTTGCGTGGTGACGTCTGCCGGCTCGCGAATCCAGGTGATGCTATAGGCTCCCTTGGATGCGTCCACGCCGGCAGGCTTGAGAACGGAGCTGATGGATGCCGAAACACTCGCGACATAACGGTTCGGGTTCCAGCCAATCTCCGCGGCTTTCTTGATGGCCATGGCGGCGAACTTCGGCGTGGCAAAGATCATCAGCGAATCTGCACCGGATGCCTTCATCGCAATCAACTGACTATCGATGGTGGGATCCGTCGTTTCGTAAGTCTGCTGCGAGACGATTGCCGACTTCGCCTTGTCCCCCAACGCCGTCATCAATCCCTTGAGGTAGTCCTTGCCGAGGTCATCGTTCTGCATCAAGACCGCGATCTTGGGACTTGCCTTGGCTTGGAGGGCATGCGCCGCGAAGGTCTGAGACTCGGCCTGGTAGGTGGGCTGCAGGCCGATGGTCCAGGGAAATTCCTTGATATCGCCCCAGCGGGTCGCGCCAGACCCCACAAACAGCTGCGGGACTTTCTTGCCGTTGAGGTACTTCTGGATGGCCGAATTGGTCGGTGTCCCCAGCGGAAGGAAGATGGCAAGCACCTCTTCCTGCTCGACCAGCCTGCGGACCTGCTCAAGCGATTTTGCAGGGTTGTAGGCATCGTCGGCCGAGGAGAACTTGATCTTGCGACCGTTCACCCCGCCCTCCGCGTTGATCTTGTCGAAATAGGCCGCTGCCGCTTTCCCGACCGTCGCATAGGCCGAAGCCGGACCCGAGTACGGCATGATGTTGCCGATCTTGATCTCGGTGTCCGAGGCGCCGGGGTCGTATTTTTTCTGGGCCCACGCAGCGCTGGGAAGGGTAGCAACGGCGGCGAGGGCGAACACCATGGTTCTGCGTTGGAAGCGGTGTGTCATGATCAATGTGCTATGGATGGTGGTGAGGATTGGTCTGTACGGCGTGAGCTTTGGGCGTTCAAGCGACTTGGCGCTCCATGCCGGTCCAGTAAGGTGCACGAAGCGCCTTCTTGTCGACTTTTCCAAGCGCGGTTAGGGGAAGTGCTTCTCTCACCTCGATGCGCTTGGGCGCGTGTTGCGCTCCTTTCCTGTCGCGGACCATGCGCGTCAGGCGCTCGACGTCAATCGTGGCTCCGGCGCGGGCGACCACGATCGCCATCACCGCTTCACCCCATTTTTCATCGGGCACACCAATGACAGCGGCTTGAGCGACAGAAGGGTCGGTCGTGAGCACATCCTCGACTTCACGCGGGTACACGTTGAATCCGCCGCTGATGACCATGTCTTTTTTCCGGTCTACGATGAACAGGTAGCCATTGGCATCGGCCCGTGCGATGTCGGTGGTATGAAGCCAGCCGTCCACGATGGCATCGCGGGTCAGATCCTCACGCTGCCAGTAGGACTCCATCGCCTGAGGCGCGCGGACGCAGATCTCGCCGGGCTCTCCCGGCAGCACAGGCTGACCTTTGTCGTCGAGCAGGCAGACCTCGGTGGCCGTGATCGGGACGCCACAGGAAGCGAACAGCTCCGGCCGCTTCGGGTCGTGATCTGCCTTTCGCAGCACGCTGACCGGGTAGCACTCGGTCTGGCCGTACAGCTGCGAGAACACGGGGCCGATGCGCTGCAGCGCTTCCGTCAACCGGGTGGGGGACATGGGCGCCGCACCGTAGATCAGCAGTTCCAGCGAACTCAAGTCCGTGCGATCCAATTCGGGGCGATCGAGCAGCGCATACACCATGGTGGGCACCAGCAAGCTCATGTTGATCTTCTCGCGCTGCACCGTGACCAGGAACTCACCCGGATCGAACCGCGGCATCAGCTGGACCGTCCCCCCGCGCAGCAGGACAGGGGCCACCTTGGTGCCGCCCACGTGACTGATCGGGGCAGCAGCAAGGTAACGGGGAACGGCGGGCAACTCGAAGTCGCCCAGGATGGCCCGCCACATGGCGGCGTGTGCATGCTGGCGGCGCATCGCCCCCTTGGATTTGCCCGTCGTTCCGCCCGTGTAGTTGAGCGTGGCAATGCTGTCTGGGCGCGAGAAGTCCCGCGCTGTCACGGCACCTGCATTGGCCGCCAGAAAAAGCAGGTCGCGGCCGAAGCTACCCGGGCCCAGGGACCAGACCGTCGTGTTCGGGCCGCACCCGGCGGCAAGCTCGCCGCCGCGCTCAGCGAATCCTTCTGCGTCGACCACAAGGTGCTGCGCGCCGGCATCAGCCAGTTGGTCCAGTTGCTCCTGCAGTCCGGACAAGGGGTGGAGCCAAGTGACCGCGCTGCCCATCGCCTGGACGGCCGCTTCCACGCACCACGCCTGCGCCCGGTTCCCACTGAGGATGGCGACCCGCGACGGAAGATCGGGTTCCAGCGCAAAGGAAACCTGCAGCCGGCCGATCAGGTCCAAGGCGCCCGCATAGGTGAGCGACCCGCCGCGCCACGAGAACGCCGTTCGTTCAGGGTAGCGGCGCAGGGCGCGGAAAACGAGGGCTGAAGCGGTCGGTCCACTCCAAGTAAACGCGGTCATGTCTGTCTCCTTCTTTAGGGGTAATGTAGGAGCCGTGGCCAGACAGCGAGCCCACCTAAAGTCGGGTCTGGCGTCATGGAGAACCCGAAGTTCCTGCTCCCATACGCAGAGCCCTGTCTAGGGCAAACACGCATCGGATGCCATACTTTGGTTGGGGCACTGCGCCGTGCGTGTCAGCACAATTTACTGTCTTAACCCTCCTCAGGCTTGACACTTTGCAACTGCCGACCGCACCGTTCCCTCCCAACGATGACGAGCCACCACGCGACGTGGCCGTGTCACGCGGCAAGCTGGCTCCGCCCCAACTGGCGTTTGAAGCAGTCTTGCCCAGCGCAGCGGAGATCCTGTTGCGCAACGTGATGCTGACCCGGCTGGTCACGGTCTGCGCTCCGCCCGGCTACGGCAAGACGGTGATACTGCGGCGCCTACATCAGACCATGCAGGATCGAGGCCAGCGCTGCCTGTGGATCACCCTGGATGACCGTGACGTCTCGGTCAGCGCCATCCTCGACCTCACCCAGGCCGCCATGGTCGCAGCGGGTAGCGCTGCTTTTACGTCAGATTTGCCGGTCGACGAACCGCAGCGGGCCATCGAGCGCCTGCTCTACCTGCTGGAGCGGCTTGCGGGGCCGACAACATTGTTTGTGGACAACCTCAGCTTCTGCACCGATCCGTTGTTGGAGTCGCTGCTGGAGCGGCTCGTCTTCGCCGGCCCGCCGCAATTGCGGCTGGTCCTGTCCGGAATTGACCACCTGGCCATCGATGCGACGCGTGCACGTATGGAACTGGGTGCGGTCGAACTCCATGCCGCTCACATGGCCTTCGACCGAGAGAACGTCCAGCAGGTGTTGCGAATGGCCGGCGTGGCGCACGACGTGGCCACCGTCGCCCGCGTGCAGGAGCTGACGGAAGGCTGGCCGGCTGCTGTCCGGCTTCTGCAGATTCTGATGGCCGAATCAGGCGATGCAGCTTCAGTGCTCGCGCGCTTTGGCGGCACTGACCGTGAGATGGCGGACGTCCTCACGCGCCGCGTGCTGGCCGGCTTTGATGTGGAGCGTGCCACTTTCATGGTGGAGATCGCGCCGCTGCGGGAGTTCAGTGCCGAACTGGCAGCGCATGTGACGGGCCGGCCCGAAGCGGCAGCATGGATCCGCGACCTGGTGGACCGCAACCTGCTCGTCTTTCCACTCGACCGGAGCCACAACTGGCTTCGCATGCATACACTGCTGCGCCAGTACCTGATGGACGAGGGCCGCCGTCGCCTGCCGCGCGAACGCCGCCACGAGATACTGGAACGCGCGGCCCACTGGTACGAGGAACAGGGCGACGACGTGGCTGCACTCGAGGCAGCGCTTGAAGCGCCGTCACCGATTCTTGCCGCGCGAATGCTGGACCGGGTGGCACGGCCAGTGGCCGGCCGGCAAGGTCGCCTCACGCTCTACATCCGCTGGGTAGAACAACTGCTCGCGTGCGGCGTGACCTTGTCGCTTGAAGCGCATACTTGGTATGTTTGGTCGCTCTGCTTTACCCTGCAGTACGAACGCGCGCATCGCGCCATGGATGCGCTTGGTCATCGGCTTGCCGAGCTCGATCCACTGGGGCAATTGAAGAGCATTCACGCACGCCTTGGTCTGCTTCGTACCGTGGTAGCAATCTACCTGGACATGATGGACACGGTGCGCAAGGAAGCGCAACGCTGGTTGCAGGACAGCGCGCACCGCGATCCCATGGGCATCGTCACCGTGGCCTCGGCGGCTTCGACAGCCGAACTCTCCCTGGAGGACATCCCTGCGGCGCGCCGCTACATGCAGCAGTGCCGCACAGCCTTGGCACGAAGTTCCGTCAAACCGGGAAACTATGGTCACGCGTGGGCGCTGACCGTGGGCGCGTGCATCGAGTTGGTTGACGGCGAACCGGTGGAAGCCGACAAAATCCTCACGCAACTGCGCGCCGCTGTCGCGGCCGCGCTCGGCGAGGATACCGGCATCGTAGCCACCATTGATTTCGTGCACGCTCGTGCACTGCTGGATCGCGGGCAAACGGAAATCGCGCACATCAAGGCCATGGCCGGGCTGGCGCGAGCCTCGGAGCACGGGCTCACGGAAACCTTAGTTCAGGGACTATCTGCCTGCGTGGCACTGTGGGACGGTAGCGACGATCACGTGTTCGGTCCCCACGCTCTTGAAGCGGTGGCACGCAGTTACCCGCCACGTGCACAGCGGGCACTGTCGATACTGCAAATTCAGAGGTTGCTCGACCTGGGTCGCGTCGGCGACGCGCAAACGCTTGCCCGCCGACAACTGCTGGATTTGAAGGTGCGGCCCGGTTCCGTGTCGTCAGCGCAGGAACGCCTGCTGACGCTGCGAATGCTGGCCTCCACTGGAGGCAACCGCCAGACACTCCTACAAGAGATCAATCGATTACTGCGATCAGAAACCACTTCGGCCAGGGAGGCGGTCGAACTGCACCTGCTTGCGGCGGAACTGCACGTACAGGCAGACCAGCAGCGGCTTGCACTTCGAGCGCTGAATCTTGCCATCGCCAGGGCAGCCCGTCGCCGCTTGCTGCACCCGTTTCTGGAGCGCCACGCCACAGTGGCACGGATCCTGGCCGGCCTGTCGGACAAGGCACTGAGCCTCACCCAGCCCGACGAGATCGCCCTGCTCGCCCAATGGAGGGAGCGAACCGCGCCGGATTCAACGCAGGATCGGCCAGTGGCGACCATTGTGGCAGGGCCACCGGTGGAAGCGCCGACGACACGGGAGCTCCAGATGCTCGAACTGCTGGCCCAGGGGTTGAGCAACCAGCAAATTGCGGACCGCATGACGCTGTCACTGCCCACCGTCAAATGGCACCTCACCAATCTGTACGGCAAGCTGCGGGTTAAAAGCCGAGCGACCGCACTGGTGCGGGCGCGGGCCTTGCAGTTGCTTGCGCCTTGACTATTTGAGGAACCTTCCGCTCGCCCAGACTTGCCTTGCCCCGACGTCTCGTCTGCAACGCTTCCTTGCGATCCGTCACCTTGGCTGGGGTTACCTCAATGGCATGGGGCAGTCCCTGGGTGTCCACGGCAATGCGGCCCTTGATACCCGAGACTTTCTTTCCCGCGTCATAGCCCTTGCTGCCGGCCGCATCTGTGTTCTTCACGCTCCGCGCGTCCACGATCAATAGCGTCGGCTGTGCGTTGCACCCCAGTTTCTCGCGGACCGCGCCAACCTGTTTTTTAAGCCCTCTCCAGCACGCTGATGCCTTGCAGGTCGGGCTCACTCTATTTGGCAAAGTACGAATGCACCGTGCGCCATTTGGGAAAATCGCTTGGCAGCATCCTCCACTGGCAGCCACTTCGCGATAGATACAGCACCGAGCAGAACACCTCGTACACATCCACCTTCGTGGGCTTTGTGCGTCGGCGAACGCTCTGCCGCAAAGGCAGAACTTCCTCAAACTTCTCTCGGCTGATGTCGCTGGCATATTTCCTTTCTCACACAGGTATTTTCAGGCTACGCCGAGAGATCGTGAACAGGCTCTAAGCAAGGAGTGGACATCACCGACTCCGTTCAACGCCTGAGAGCAATTGCTGCCACTTGGCATCGGCCGCCGCCATCGCCTTCGCCTTCACATGTCCGTAACCACGGATGTCTTCGGGCACGCGAGCCACAGCCAGCACCGTTTCCGGGTCCATGCCGCCCAACCGCTCCAGCAGCTTCTCGACAATGCTTCGGTACCGCACGATGAGCGCGCGCTCTCCGCGTCTTTCTGCGCTGTGTCCAAATGGATCCAGGCGCGATCCGCGCAACCACTTGAGGGAGGCCAGTGCACGCAAGGCAGGTCGCATCCAGGAACCGTAGGCCTGTTTGACCGGCAGACCGTGCGCATCGCGCCGGCCCAGCACGGGGGGTGCCATGTGAAACGTGATGCGTCCCTGCCCCTCGAACTGCTCGGCCAGGCGCTTTTCAAAGGCCCCATCGGTGAACAGTCGGGCCACTTCGTACTCGTCCTTGTACGCCATCAGCTTGAACAGGTTGACCGCCACGGCGCGCGCCAGTTGGTCACCCCCCACGGTGCTGGACTCAAGCTCGCGCACACGCTCCACGAAGCGGGTGTATTCAAGGGCGTAGCGCGGGTTCTGGTAAGCGGTCAGGAACTCGGCACGGTGCGCCACCAGCGCTTTCAGCGTGTCTGGCCGCTGCAGCACGATGGCCTGCTCGGGGGCGGCCATGCGCTGGACGACGGCGAGATCGACAGCGGCCCGGCGACCCCACATGAACGCTTCCTGGTTTGCCTTCACCGCCACGCCGTTGATCTCGATGGCCCGGAGCAGCGACGCCGACGACAGCGGCACCAGCCCTTTCTGGAAAGCAAACCCCAGCATGAAGAGGTTGGTGGCGATCGCGTCACCCAGCAGCGCCGTGGCGAGCTGGGTGGCGCCGAGAAACACCGCCCCATCGCCCGTGCTGTCCTTGATCAGGGTTTTTAAAGCATCCGCAGGGTACTGCCAGTCGCGTTGTTGGGCGAAGTGGCCCGTGGGTTGTTCGTGGGTGTTGATCACGGCAACGGTCCTGCCAGGTTGCATACGGCCGATGGCGTCTGGCGCTGCGGCGGTCAACATGTCGCAGCCCAGGATCAGGTCGGCCTCGCCAGTGGGGATGCGTTGAGCCAGCAGCAACGACGGCGCCATCGCCAGCCGCACGTGTGAGGTCACTGAGCCGTTTTTCTGGGACATGCCGGTCATGTCCAGCACCGACACGCCCTTGCCCTCCAGGTGGGCGGCCATGCCGATCAGCGCGCCCACGGTCATCACCCCTGTGCCACCGATGCCCGTGATCAGGATGTTGTGCAGGCCCTCAAGCCGCTTCTGCACTGGTTCCGCGGGCAAGGGCAGCCCGGCTGTGGCAACGCCCTGCTCCACCACCTTGGGCCTGCGCGGTTGAACGCCCTCCACCGTGACGAAACTCGGGCAAAAACCCTTGATGCAAGACAGGTCGGCATTGCAGGACGACTGATCGACCGTGCGCTTCAAGCCCAGCTGCGTGGACAGCGGCTGCAGCGACGTGCAGTTGGACGCCACCCCACAGTCCCCGCAGCCTTCGCACACCAGCTCGTTGATCACCACCCGGCTGGCGGCCTGGGGAAACTCGCCTTTCTTGCGCCGACGGCGTTTTTCGGCAGCGCAGACCTGGTCGTAGACCAGCACCGACACACCTTCAAACTCACGCAACTCCTGTTGTACCGCGTCCATGTCGTCGCGGTGGCTGACCGTGAACCGCAGCAGTGCGTGGTCGGCCGGAAACAGGGCGCGGTCCGCCCAGCGCGAGGGTTCCTCGGCCACCAGCGCGATGCGCCTCACCCCCTCTGCGGCCAGTTGCTGGACGATGCGCGGTACCGTCAGCGGCCCGTCCACCGGCTGGCCACCGGTCATGGCGACGGCGTCGTTGTAGAGGATCTTGTAGGTGATGTTCACGCCCGCAGCCACCGCAGCACGCACCGCCAGCGAGCCCGAGTGGAAGTAGGTGCCGTCGCCGAGGTTGGCAAACACGTGCGACCGTCTGGAGAACCAGGCCTGGCCGAGCCAGGGCGCACCCTCGCCCCCCATCTGGGTGGTGGTCTTGTTGTGTTCGGGGAAGATGGCCGTGGCCATCACGTGGCAGCCGATGCCAGCCAGCGCGAGACTGCCCTCCGGCACGCGGGTGGAGGTGTTGTGTGGGCAGCCCGAGCAGTACCACGCGGGTCGGGTGGGTGTGGCCACGGCCTGTCGCAGGATGGTGTCTTTGGCGTCCAGCAGGGCCAGGCGGTCGCGGATCGCTTCGCTCTGGTGAAAGCGGCCGATACGCTGCGCAATCACCCGGGCAATCTGCGCCACCGAGAGGTCGGTCGTGGCGGGCAGCAGCCAGCGCCCGCGCGGATGCACCCACTCCCCCTGCTCGTCGAACTTGCCGATGACGCGCGGTCGCACATCGTCGCGCCAGTTGTACAGGTGCTCCTTGAGCTGGTACTCGACGATCTGGCGCTTTTCTTCCACGACCAGGATTTCCTCCAGCCCGTCGGCGAACTCGCGGATCGAATCGGGCTCCAGCGGCCAGGGCATGGCCACCTTGAACAGGCGCAGCCCGAGCTGGGCGCCGCGTGCTTCGTCAATGCCCAACTCCTCCAGCGCTTCGAGCACATCGCGGTAGGACTTGCCCGAGGCCACAATGCCCAGCCGCGCGTTCGGCGCGTCTCGCGTGACGTGGTTGAGCCGGTTGGCGCGGGCGTAGGCGATGGCGGCGTAGATCTTGTAGTCCTGCATGAGCGCTTCCTGCTTGCGCGCCTGGACGCCCAGCGTGTCGGTGGACAGCCGGGCGTGCAGTCCGCCGTCGGGCGCCACAAAATCTTCGGGAAACACACAGGGCTGCAGGTGATCGCCGACCTCAATGGAGCCGGACGACTCCACCGTGTCGGCCAAGGCCTTGAAACCCACCGGAAGACCGGAAAAGCGCGACATCGCAAAGCCGTGCAACCCCAGCTCCAGGTAGTCCTCCACACCCTGCGGGTAGAGCATGGGAATCATGGAGGCGGCAAACAGGTGATCGCTCTGGTTGGGCAGTGTGGAAGAGTAAGCGCCGTGGTCGTCGCCCGCCACCAGCAGCACGCCACCGTGGCGCGAGGTGCCCGCGTGGGCCATGTGCTTGAACACATCGCCGCAGCGGTCCACACCGGGCGCCTTCCCGTACCACATGGCAAACACGCCGTCACGCTCGCTCCCTCCTGTCAGGTCCAACTGCTGGGTGCCCCAGACGGCCGTGGCAGCCAGCTCTTCGTTGAGCCCTGGCAAGAACTTGACGCCGTGTTGCTTCAGGTGCTTTTCGGCCGACCAGAGCGCCTCGTCCAGGCCGCCCAGCGGTGACCCTCGGTAGCCCGACACAAAGCCCGCGGTGTTCAGGCCTTGTGCAGCATCACGCTGCCGCTGCACGAGCATGAGGCGCACCAGGGCCTGCACACCGCTCAGATAGATGCGACCTGTGGTCGCGGTGTATTTGTCATCGAGTGACACGTTTTTCATGAAGCGGCTCCGGTAGGACGCGTGAAGGCTGGAGCGGTCGGGGGTGGTGATCGCTCAGCCCGGGGGCGCTGCGCGGCGGATGGCCGTGCTGCGCGAACAGGAACTTGGTGGACGAAGAACGCGGTGTCAGCGGGTGGTTGCGGCCTCCTGCGGGTACCAGCGCTGGTCACTCAGCATCAATTCTTGGTGGCCCCGGCCGGCAGGGATCATGGGGTAGCAGTTTTCCTGCTGCACGACACGCACGTCGAGAAAAAACGGACCTGAAAAGGCCAGGCATTCGGCCAGCGCGTCCGCGAGCTCATTCGGCGCATCCACACGCCGCGCGCCCCAGCCGAAGGCCCTGGCCAGCGCCACAAAATCCGGCAGTGCCGCGTTCCAGCTGTGGCTGAGCCGGTTGCCGTGGATCAACTGCTGCCACTGGCGCACCATGCCCATGTGGGTGTTGTTGCAGAGCACCACCTTGACCGGTGTAGCGTGCTGCACCGCCGTGGACAGCTCCTGGATGTTCATGAGAATCGATGCGTCGCCGCTCACGCACACCACGGTTTTTTCGGGGTGCGCGATCTGCGCACCGATGGCCGCCGGCAGGCCGTAGCCCATGGTGCCCGCGCCGCCCGAGGTCAACCATCGCCTCGGCTTCTCGAAGCGCAGGTGTTGCGCGGCCCACATCTGGTGCTGGCCCACGTCGGTGGAGACGATGGCGTCGCGGTCGGCCAGTTGCCGTTGCAACGCCTGCATCAGGTGCTGCGGCAGGATGGCGTCGCTGCGCGGCGTGAAGCCCAGGCTGTCGAAACCGCGCCATCCGGCGATGCGCTGCCACCAGGCGTCCAGCCGCTGCGCAGCAGGCGCTTTCGTGGGCAGCGCGGCCAGCAAGGCCCCGAGCACGGCGCCGCAGTCACCGTGCAGCGCCACCTCGACATTCACCACCTTGTTGATGTTTTTGGCATCGATGTCGATGTGGATCTTCCTGGCATGGGGCGCAAAGTCAGCGAGCTTGCTTGTCACGCGGTCGTCGAATCGGGCACCGACACAGATGATCAGGTCGGCGTGGTGCATGGCCTGGTTGGCCTCCAGCGTGCCGTGCATGCCGAGCATACCCAGGAAGCGCGGGTCCGACGCCGGGAAGGCGCCCAGGCCCATCAGGGTCAGTGTGGTGGGCAGGTGCCATTGGCGGGCCAGCTGTGTGAACGCTTCGCAGGCCGCCGTCCCCGCGTTGATCAGACCCCCGCCGCCGTACAGCACCGGCTGGCGCGCGGCACCGATCAGCTCGACCGCGCGCCGGAGCGACGCCCCGGAAGGCAGCGGAAGCGCCGCTGCCGGTCCGTCTTCACCCACCGTGTTCGCGGCATCGACGCGCTGAAGTTGCACGTCCTTGGGCACGTCCAGCAACACCGGTCCCGGCTTGCCAGACGCGGCGATGTACAGGGCCTTGCGGACCACGGCCACCGCCTCGCGCGCATCGCGCAGCTGGTGGTTCCACTTGGTCACCGGACGCGACATGCCGATGGCATCGCTCTCCTGGAAGGCCTGCGTCCCAATCACCCCCGTGGCCACCTGACCGCTGATGCACAACACCGGGATGGCGTCGCTGTGCGCATCCAGCAGGCCGGTGATGGTGTTGCTGACACCGGGCCCCGAGGTGACCAGCACCACCCCCACCCGGCCGGTGCAACGCGCATAGCCCTCGGCCGCGTGCACGGCGGCCTGCTCGTGCCGCACCAGCACATGGCGCAGGGCGGGCCGCTGGTACAGCGCGTCGTACAGCGGCAGCGCCGCACCGCCGGGGTAGCCGAAGACGGTGTCGATGCCACACGCCAGCAGGGTGTCGAGCAGCAGCTCGGCACCGTTGCGAGCCGGTTCGACCTCGGTCGGGGGGTCTTCGGAAAGGTGTTCAGTGGCGCGTGTTTTCATGCGTATATTTTTCTGCGAAACTGCCAGAATGTTTTCCATTTATGGGGCGTGTTTCGGTGGCAAAGGCAAAAATCAATCTTCTAAATCCTGATTCAGACGAAGAATCACCGGTCAGCTTTGATCGCTTCGACATGGCCATCCTGCGGGAACTGCTGGCCGACTCGCGCAAGACGCTGCAGGACATCGGCGCTGCGGTGCACCTCTCGCCCACCACTTGCTGGAGCCGCATCAAGCGACTCGAAGCCGAAGGCGTGATCAAGCGCTACACCGCCGACCTCAACCGCGCCAAGCTCGGCTGGCAAGACACGGTCATCGTGCAACTCACTCTGGACAGCCATACCGACGAAGCGCTCTACGCGTTCGGCAAGACGCTGGCCACCATCCCCGAGGTGATGGAGGCCTACCTGATCTCGGGCGACTACGACTACTACATCCGCATCGCGGTGAAAAACACGCGGGACTACGAGCGGCTGTTGCGCGAAAAGCTCTACAAGATCCCCGGGATCCGCCACAGCAAGTCGAGCTTCGTGCTGCGCGTGCTCAAGGACGAGCGCATGCCGCTGTGAAGCCGGCCGAGCGGTCAAGCCCGCGCAGCAGCGGCAGCAGCAGGTCGAGCACCGGGCAGGCGGTGCCCGCCGCCCTCGCAAACGCCTGCACCTGACCCAGAATCGGTTCGATCTCCATGCCGCGCCCGAGCACGGTGTCTTGCAGCATGGATGGGCGGATGACCGGTGCGGCCCGGCCATCCACTGCTGCGCCCAGCCGGGGCGCCGACTTAGCCACCGCGATGCGGTCAGACAGATCGGCGCCGTGGGCCGCCGCCACCGCAGCCACTTCATCGATCACGGCTTCGTACATGCCCAACAGCGCAGGCTCGAACGCGAGCTGGTTCACGGGCAGCCGCGTCAGCGCGCACAGGGCATTCATGGGTGCGTTGCGCAACAGCTTGGCCCACACCTCGGTGCGGATGTCGGGCCCCGCCTCGGCGTTCAGCCCTGCCCCACACAGCAGGCCGGTGATGACGCGCAAGCGCTGCGACAGCCCACCGCCGGGTTCACCGAGCACCCAGCGGTTGTTGGCGGTATGCTGCACCACGCCGGGTCGCAGCACCTCGTTGGCCGAATAAACCACACCGCCCAGCGCGCGCTGGGGTCTGACAGCGTTCCACAGCGCGCCGGTCGGGTCCAGCAAGGGCAAAGGCTCTCCGGGTACCGCTGGCCCCCGGTGGTGCCACCACCACGGGATCCCGTTGTTGAGAAACACGGCGGTGCCCGCAGGCCCAAGCAGCGCGGCCATGTCCTGCGCGGCAGCGGGCTGCGAATGCGCCTTCAAGGTGACGAACACCACGTCTTGTGGAGGCAGGGCCTGGGCGCGGTCGGTGACAAGCGCGGGCCGCACCACCAGGGTTTCCTCCGGCGTGACCAAGGTGATGCCGCCGGCGGCGATGGCCCGGAGCTGCTCGCCCCGTGCCACCACAGACACCTCGTGCTGCCCCGATGCCAGCAGACGGGCAGCGAGGTAACCGCCGACCGCGCCGGCGCCGAAAACGCAGAGCCTCATGGCCTCAGTCGTCGAAAGCCGCGTCGATCTCCTGCACCTGCATGCCTGCGTAAATCGCGGCAGCACCACTCAGCTCCCACACCGCAGCGCCCGCGCGAACCTTCTCTGCCGCCTCGTCCTCCTTGCGCATCTTGGCCAGGGCCGCGGTGACCACCTGGTCCGCGTCGTCGCGGGGGATGCAGATCACGGCATCGCCATCGGCCACGATGAGATCACCGGGCCTCACCTCGACACCCTCACAGACCACCGGCGCGTTGACGAAACCGTGCCCGCACTTGTCGGGGTGGATGGGCCAGATGTGGGTGGACCACACCGGGAAGCCGAGCGCGCGGACCTGGTCCACGTCGCGCACGCAGCCCTGCACCACCACACCGGCCAGGCCCTTTTGCAAAGCGTAGCGGGTGGCAAGATCGCCCCACTGCGCACCAGACAGCTCGGCCTGGCAAACCACCACCAGCACATCGCCGGGCTGGGCCAGGTACAGCGCGCGATGCATCATGAGGTTGTCACCGGGCCAGCAGAACGCAGTGACCGCCGGGCCGGCGATCTTGGGCTGCCCCTCCCGGATCGGACGCAGGCGCGCGCCGAGCAAGGCGCTCCGACCCCGCGTGCCCATGGACTCGTGGATGTCGGCGACGGTCACGTCACGCGCCTTTGCCACAACTTCAGCCGTAACCCGACGTACCTTGAGATACACCTGTGAAGTGCTCATGTTTGCGTTCTCCTGCTTCAAGCGTGGGGGACGCAGTAATCGGTGGCCGCCAGGCGGAAGGTGGTGCGCTTCATCAGGCGCGGCTGGTCCAGCTTCATCGGGTCTCGCCGGTGCATCGTGCAGCCGTTGTCCCACATCATCAGATCGCCGTTGTGCACCTTGTGCCGGTACGCCAGCGACGGGTGCCCCCCCGCCTCGAACAGGATCGGCAGCACCCGCGCGCTCTCTTCTTCCGACAGCCCCTCGATCCCGATCAGCGTGGTCGGGTCCGCGTACAGCGCCTTGCGCCCGGTGTGCGGGTGCCTCAGCACCAGCGGGTGCGTCGCATCCGGCAGGCTCAGCATCGCGTTGGCCTTGGCCTTGTCCTGCAGCTCCAGCGTGTTGAGCAGCGCGTAGCGCTTGGCGTAGCGGCAGGTGCCGTTGCGCCCTTCGATCAGTTGCTGGATGTCTTGAGGCAGCCGTTCCCAGGCACCGTACTGGTCGGCCCAGTAGATGTCCCCGCCGTCGCGCGGCACCTCCGTGCCGTACAGGATGGCGCCGGTGGCCGGGCGCACCTGGAAGGTCTGGTCGGAGTGCCAGTCCACGTCCTCTCCACCCGCGAAGCCACCCACGAAGCGCCCGTCCGAGTACTTCAATGTGCTGAAGTAGATGATCTGCTCGTGGTACGGCGACTGGATGTCTTTGCGCCCGGAGGTCTCGCACTTGCCGAAGTGCTCGGTGAAGCGCACCAGCTCGGCCTCGTCCAGCGCCTGGCGCCGGAAGATCATCACCGGTGACTTCTGCCAGATCGCCTTGAGTTCGGCGATGGCCGCCGGATCGTCCACGATGTCCTGGATGGCCACGTGCACCTGCACGGCAAAGTCGGAATGCAGCGGGCTGGTCTGAATGGATTTCATCTTCGTTGTCTCCTGTGTCGTTGGGTCTTGATGTCCACCCGCGAGTCAGTCGGGCTTCATGTGGGCAGCCTGGATCACCTGGGCGTAGTTGCGCCGCTCTTCTCGCAACCAGGCAACTTGTAGAGGTTGGACGCTGAATCGTCGTTCAGGGTGTCAGCGCGCGATTGGACCTCGGGCCAGAGGTAACTCGCATCCAGATCATTGAAGTTGCGGCAACCGATCTGCGCCATCACCATGTCCACCTCGTTGCGCACGATCTGAAGCACGCGGGCCACGCCAGCCTGCGCGCCGGCGGCCACGCCGTACAGCGTCGGTCGACCGAAGATCACGGAGTGCGCACCCAGGCAACGCGCCATCACCACGTCCGAGCCTCGGCGCACGCCGCTGTCGAGGATGAGGGTCACCCGCTCCCCCACCGCGTGCCGGATCAGAGGCAGCACCTCCAGCGGCGAAGGTGCGGCGTCAAGCTGGCGCCCGCCGTGGTTGGACACCACCAGGCCGTTGACGCCCAGGCCAACCGCCTCGCGTGCGTCGTCTGGGTGCATCAGGCCCTTGATCACCAGCGGCCCCTTCCACACATCGCGGATGCGGCGGATGTGTTCCCAGTTCACCATTGGCGCCGGCGTCAAGGTGCCGTACATGTCGGCCACCTGGCTCGCGCTGGCACTGTCCGGGGCATAGGGCATCCAGTTGCGCATCATCGGAATACCGCCAGTGCGCAGGTAACGCAGCACCCAGGCCGGGTGGCCCATGGCATTGAGCACCACCGCGGGCGTCATGCGCAGGGGCCTCGAAAAACCGTTGCGTCGGTTGCGCTCCCGATTGGAGTTCACCGGCACGTCCACCGAGATCACCAACACACCCACCTGCGACCGGATGGCCCGCTGCACCAGGTCTTCGTTGATCTGCTCGTTGCTCGTGCAGTACATCTGAAACCAGACGTGCTCGGGCGCCACCCGCATGCCGTCTTCGAGCGAAGCGTTGGCGGCGCTGGACAACAGGAAGGGCACGTTGGCATCGCGCGCGGCGGCGGCCAGCATCAGATCGGCGTCGGGCCGCCACAGACCGGCCAGGCCCGTGGGCGAGATGCCCATGGGGCTGTTGTAGCGGCGACCGAACAGCTCGACCGACTGGTCGCGCTGGCTCACGTCGCGCAAATAGCGCGGCAACAGCCGGTATTGCCCGAAAGCCTCGCGGTTGCGCTGCAGGCAGCGCTCGTCGTCGGCGCCGCCATCTATGAAGTCGAAGGCGATGCGCGGCAACTTGCGCCGGGCCAGCAGGCGCATGTCTTCGAGGTTGACAGCAGATTGGATGTTCATGGCGCGGCGTTTTGTCTCTCTGCCGCCACCATAAGCGCGCACCTCGCTGGCGCGAAGTGCCTGCGCGTCGGTCGTTTCACATATTGAACTTGTGCACGGCCCACTGTCGAACGTACGGCCTGGACACTGGGCGCACGCGCGCCACCGCTTCAGAGGTTGAAGGTCGCGGCCTCGGTCGATAGCTTGCCCGCAACGGCCTGCAATTCGTCGCGCAACAAGGCCAGGCGATCTTCGCCATACAGCTCGGCCGTACCCATCAGGCACAGCGCGGCGAAGGCTTCACCGCGACCGTCGCGCACCGGCACCGAAAACGCGTGCAGGCCCGGCACCACGTCGCCGAGATTGACACCAAATCCGTGACGGTCCGATCGCTCGCGCATTTTCTGCAGCGCTTCCAGCCGCCCGGCACCACGGCGCGCGACCTCCTGGGCAACGTTGTCCAACAGCACCTCACGCACCTCACGCTCGGGCAATGTCTGCAGGATCGCGACACCGCCCACCGACGTGAACAGGGGCCGGCGGGTGCCCGGGTGCACCATCAGGCCCGAAAGCGGCAAGCTGCCCGCACGCACGCTGCAGACGTATTCGTTCCCACTGCGCAGCAACAACAAGGAAATGCCCGCCATGCGTCGGGCAAACGCCTGCACCGCCACCTCGGCCTTGAGATGAAACTGGGTGCGCTCGGGCAGCGCCAGACCCAGTTCGTACATCAAGGGGCCCGGCAGGTAGTGCCGATCGCTAGCGCGCTGCTCGACCAGGCGCTCGTCCACCATGCAGGCCAGCATGCGGTGCACCGTGGCCTTGTCCTGGTGGCATGCGGCGGCAAGGTCGGAGAGGCGCCAGCCGAACTCCGGCCGCGCGGCGATCATGCGCATGAGCTTGATGCCCCGTCCCAGGCTCTGTGTACCGGCGCGATCGGAGCCGGAGGCCGGTTGCTCCAGCGCAAGAAGTGCAAGGTTCATGGTGCTGGCATTGTCTTACCGGCACCTACCGAGCGCCATACAGGTTTGCACCAAGGCCGCGCGGTGTTCGCTGCGTCAGCGCACCACGTGCGAGTGCATCGGCCGTCCGGCCACCGGCACGCGTGTGGCGAACACGCAGCCGCTACGCGACTCCAGCATGTACAGCGTGCGGCCGTCGCTGCCGCCATAGGCGCAATTGGTGGTGTAGATCCCCTCGGGCGAGTCGATGCGGTACAGCGGCTCGCCACGCGGGCTGAACAGCCACACCGCACCGAACCCGACGTGGCACACGGCAAGGCCGCCTTGTTCGTCCAGCGCGATGCCGTCCGGCCCACCGCCGCCAGACATCTGGATGTACACACCGACCTTGGTGGCGGTGCCGTCGGCCATCAGCGGCACGCGCCAGATGGCGTTGTCGCGCGTGGCTGCCAGGTAAATCGCGGTCTCGTCCAGGTTCATCACCAGCCCGTTGGGACTGGGAATGCCCTGCAGCACCACGTCGAGTTGCCCCGACGGGCGCAGGCGGAACAGTCGGCCGCTTGGGTCGTGCAGGCCAGTCTGGCCCTGGTCGGTGAAGTAGAGGTCGCCGTTGGAGGCAAAGAACAGGTCGTTGCAGCCCTTGAACCGTTCCAGCCGGGCTCGCTCAAGGTGGGGTTCGATACGGCCGGTGCGGGGGTCAAGCACCATGATGCCGTGGCGGTAGTCGGCAATGAAAGCGCTGCCGTCGGGGTGAAACTTCAGCCCATTGGGTTCGCCGTCGTACTCCGCCGCCAGTTCGACGCCGCCTTGTGGATCGATGCGGAAGATGCGCCCCCAGGGGATGTCCACGACCCACAAGTTGCCGTCTCGGTCGAATGAGGGCCCCTCCAGAAACACCGGCGCCGCGGCGCCGTGCAGCTGGGTGCGGGCCCATTCGCTTTCACGGGTGTGGGAGCGGAAGCGCTCGGGGATGCGGGTGAACACCTCGGCCTTCAGTCTTTCGGGGGGAGCAAACATGGGACGCCTTCCGGGTGAGTAGTCAGCCGCCAGACACCTGGCTGGGCAGCCAGAGCGCCAGCTCAGGCCAGACCACCAGCATCAGCAACAAGAGGAACATCAGCAGGTGAAACGGTACCGTGCCCATCACCACGTCGGACAGATTCCCGCGTGAGATGCTCTGGATCACAAACAGGTTGATGCCAATCGGCGGTGTGATCTGGCCCATCTCGATGAACAGCACCACGATGATGCCGAACCAGACCGGATCAATTCCATAGTTGTGCAGCAGCGGGTAGAGCAGCGGAACGGTGATGACAATCATGCCCAGGCTCTCGACCAGCGCCCCCAGAACCGTGAACAGGATCAACAGCGCCACGAAGAACTCAAACTTGTTAAGTTTCATTCCGATGATGAAACTGGTGACCTCTTCACCCACGCCCGCATAGCTCATGGCGTAAGAAAAGATGAAAGCTGCATAGGTGATGAACAGGATGTTGCTCACCGCCAGGGTCGAGCGCTTCAGGCACGCCTTGAACTCGTGCCATGGCAGTTCGCCAAACAGCTTCGCAATCAGCAAGGCAAAGATGCAACCCGCCGCAGCGGCCTCGGTCGGGGTGGCAATGCCGGTGTAGATGGCACCCATGATGCCGACGATCAGCAACATGAAAGGCACAACATCGATCAGCGCACGCAGCACGACCTGCCGAGACAGCGCACCCTCCTCACGCGGGGCGATACCAGGGCGCAGCACTGCTGCCACGGCGATGTACGCCATGAACAACAAGGTCAGCACGATGCCCGGCACGATGCCTGCCATGAACAGCTTGGCGACCGAGGTTTCGGTGAAGGTGGCGTACACGATCATCGCGATCGATGGCGGGATCAGGATGCCCAGCGTGCCACCGGCCGCGAGAGAACCAGTCGACAGACGGGCGTCGTAGCCACGCGCATGTAACTGCGGCAACGCCACTTTTCCGATGGCCGCCGCCGTGGCGATGCTCGATCCGCTGACCGCTGCAAAAACAGCACACCCCGCCACATTGGTCTGCAACAGACCGCCCGGCACCTTGCGCACCAATTGCGACAGTCCGCCGTACACCCGCAGGCCCAGGCCACTGCCTTGCAGAATTTCTGCCATCAGCACAAACAGCGGAATCGAGGTCAGTGTGTAGGCGTCCATGCTGCCCCAGCTGGTCAGGCCCAGGCCATGCAAGGCGCCGATGCCGCCCTGCAGGTAGAGATAAACCAGGCCTGGCAGCAAGATGGCGAACGGCACCGCCATGCCCACCCCCAGCAGGCCGATGAACAACACGAAGATGAAAACAATCTGGTATTCGCCAAACATCACACGTCCTTGTTGCCGGAGACCGCGCGCAGGCGCCTCCAGTCTGCTGCCACGGTGCGCAGCAGCGCCCAGGTGAGCACCAGCGCACCGACCGGCATCGCCAGGCGCGGCACCCACAGCGGCGTCATCAGACTGGTGGCCGCCACGTCTTCCGATTTCCAGGTGATCCATTCGAAACGCGCGAACTCGCCGAACAGCACCAGGGCAACCCCCAGGGCCGCCAGATCGAAACCCAGCCGCAGCCGGGCGCGCCCGGCCGGCGACAGCCGGTTCTCGACAAAGTGCACCCGGTGGTAGGCGTGCATCAACTGCCCCGATCCCAGCGAGAGAAAGGCGATGGCCACCAGGGCGTAGCCACCGACTTCGTTGCTGAACTGGATCGACCAGCCGAACGCGCTACGAACCAGCATCTCGGCACCCATCATCACCACCAGACCGACCACGATCCACTGGCTGATCCAGCGGCACACGGTGGCCGCAAGGCCTTCATCCGGGCTGAAGGCGTCTGCGTCGGCGCTGTCAAAGTCCAGGTTTTCGAAGGCCTCGACACGGGAGGGGGCCCCCATTTCAGCGCCCCACGGCGGTGCGCACCTTCTGCAAGGCCTCGGCGGCGGCCGGGCGCTTCTCGCCCCACTCCTTCCAGTACGGTGCGATGCGGCGCTCGGCATCGGCCAGTTCGGCCTTGCTGGGTTCGGTGATGACCATGCCTCCCTCAGCCAACTTCTTGGTGAGCTCCTGGTCCTCTGCGGCCATGGCCGCAGAGATCTTGGCCGTGTGTTCGGTCACCAGGGCTTGCACTTTGGTGCGTGTATCGGGCGAGAGTTTGTCCCAGGCATCCTTGTTCACCAGGATCAGCGAATCCACGAAGCTCACGTTGAGGCGGTAGCTGTACTTCAGCAGGTCGCGCCAGACGTAGCCGTAGCCCGAGCTGGCGGTCAACGCGCCATCAATGACGCCGCGGTCAATGCCTGCAGCCACCTCAGAGGTGCCCAGAGTCACGGGAATGCCCCCCAACACCTTGATGAACTCGGCCTGCTCGGGCGAGATCACGCGGATCTTCTGCCCGGCAATGTCGGCCAGCGAGGTGAGCTTCCTCTTCGACCACATCACGTTCTCAGGAAAGATGTAGCGTCCGAGCAGCACGATGTTGCGTTTGTTGAACTCCGCCCGCAGGTAGGTGGACTCGATGTCCCAGGCCTTTTCGAATTCACTGCGCGCCGGCAGAAACATGGGCAGCCGCACGATGCCACCCACGGGCACACTGCCGACAAAAAATGCGTCATCGCCCATCTGCACCACATTGTCGCCCACAGCCTGCGTGATGTTGGTCGCGGCGATGGGCAAGGTGCCCCCCAGGTTCAGGCGGACGGCGAGCTGGCCCTGCGTTTCCTTCTGGACCGCCTCCAGCATGGCATTGAGCCCCTTCACCGAGGTGACCGTGGCCACGGCGTTGTAGGTGTAGGCGCGCCAGTTGTCAGCGGCGGCGGCTGGTCCTGCTGCCATCAGCGCCGTCGCCAGCAAGCAGGCGGCGCTGACGCGCCGGGTGATTCGTGTGCTCAATGCCATGTCTGTCTCCTGGTTGGTAAATCCCTCCCCGGTGCAAGCCGAGGACAGGTGGCGCTACGTTAGCCCCCCGTCACCCGCACAGGGATGCCCATGCCCATTTCAGTTTCACATATTGAACTTTTCAGAAGCTGTGCCTGCATTGTTTCAACCGTTGAAAACTTCGGTCTGCGCCAGCGCCTGGGCGGCACGCGCTGGGACAAACTGGCACCCGTTCCGACAGCTTACCAACGACCATGAAACGAGACGCCGTCCGATCCCTCAAACGCGATCTGCGCAAGGGCTTGCACTCGGGTGCGAGCGATGCTGCTCGCACCCGCACCCAGGAGTCCGCACTGATGCTGCTGACCCGCAGCATCGCCTTCGGCCATGGCCGGCTGGCCTTGCTGCGGCTGGATCTGGCGGTGGCGGCGGGCGCGCTGGTGGCACACGAACAATGGGCGTATTGCTCGCGCGTCGCATTGGCCAGCCAGGACATCAAGCTTCAGGATCTGTACCGGTTGGCGGCCGTGAGGGCCTCGCAACAACGACACCTGCCCACGGCATGAGGGCGTTTCGCCAGACTTGCCGTCCTACCCTGACGGCGGTCGTCATTGGGGCGAGATCACCTTGCCCGGATTCATCAGGCCCAGCGGATCGAGCGCCTGCTTGACCGCCTGCATTAGCGCGAGTTCAAGCTCACTTTTGTAGCGGGCATTTTCGTCGCGGCGCAGTTGCCCCAGGCCGTGTTCTGCGCTGATCGAACCTTGAAAGGCGACGACCTGGTCGTGGACCAGCCGGTTGATTTCGGGCTGCCGCTCGGCAAACGCCGCCGCATCACTGCCCGGCGGCGCGAGCACGTTGAAGTGCAGGTTGCCGTCCCCCAGGTGCCCGAACCAGGCGACCCGGGCGCCCGGCGCGGCGCGGGCCACCAAGGCCTCGGCGTCGCCCACGAACGTGGCTACGTGAGACGCCGGCAGTGAAATGTCGTGTTTGATGTGCGGCCCATCCAGCCCCTGTGCCTCCGAGATGTGTTCACGCAGCGCCCACAACTGCCGGGACTGAGACAGCGACTCGGCCACCACCCCGTCCACCACCGTGCCCACGTCCATGGCAAGACCCAGCACCCGCTCCAGGGCATCCCGGGCACCGGCTTCGCCATGGTGATCCGACACCTCCAGCAGCACAGCAAGAGGATGATTCGTGGCGAACGGCCAGCGCAGAGCGGGAAAGTGCCTCGCCAGCAAGGGCACGCAGGCGTTCGATATGACCTCGAACGCCGTGAGTGCCGGGCCCAGCGCCAGGCGCGCCTGGGTCAGCAGCGTCACCGCGTCGGTCAGCGACGGCAGCGCCATCATCGCGGTCAGCGTGGCCCTGGGCGGCGCGAACAGCTTGAGTGCCGCCGCCGTGATCACGCCCAGCGAGCCTTCCGAACCAATGTAGAGCTGCTTCAGGTCGTAGCCAGTGTTGTCCTTGCGCAAGGCGCGCAAGCCATTCCAGACCTGTCCATCCGGCGTCACCACTTCGAGGCCCAGGGTCAGCTCGCGCATGTTGCCGTAGCGCAGCACCGCCGTTCCACCCGCGTTGGTGGCCAGGTTGCCACCCACCGTGCAGCTGCCCTGCGCGGCCAGCGACAGCGGAAACAGGCGCCCTGCCCCGCGCGCGGCATCCTGCAGCGCCTGCAGCGTCACCCCGGCCTCCACCACCACGGTGTCGTTGGCTGCGTCGATGTGGCGGATGCGGTTCAGGCGGCACAGGTTCAGCACGAGCTGCTGCCCGTAGGCGTCGGGCGTGGCACCACCCGACAGACCGGTGTTGCCACCCTGCGGCACCACGGCGACACCCCGGTCATGGGCGAGCGCCATCACGGCCGCCACCTCGGCGGTGCTACCGGGCCGCACCACCGCCCTGGCCCGTCCAAGGTACTTGCGGCGCCAGTCCGTGTTGTAGGCCGCCATATCGTCGGGCAGCGTCAGCACATGGGCGTCGCCCACCAGCGCACGCAGCGCCGCTACCAGATCCGTCATACTGTGTGTCCAGGCGAAGAGAGTGTCACTTGACCAGTGCCAGAGCGAAGGTCGGCACATAGGTGACGACCGCCAGCACCACCAGCATCATCAGCACAAAGGGCGTGATGGCCCGCGCCACAGGCCAGAGCTTGACCCCGCTGATGGCCATGCCCACAAAAAGGCAATACCCTATGGGTGGCGCCGCCATGCCGATGGCCACGTTGGTGACCATCATGGCGCCGAAGTGGATCGGATCAACGCCGAACTGGTTGGCGATGCTGATCAGCATCGGCCCCAGGATGACCATGATCGCGATCTCGTCCATCACGGCGGCGAGAAGGAAGAAGCCGATGTTCAGCGCCAGCAGCATCATCCATTTCTCATGGACATGCTGCGCCAGCCAGCTGGCCAGCTGGTTGGCCAGCTGCTCCTGCGCGACCAGAAAGCCAAAGCCGCTGGAGACCACGATGATGGCCATCACGATGGCACTGATGGCCATGGCACGAGACACCACCTGTGGCAGCTGGCTCCAACTCAACCGGCGCTCGATCACAACACCGACAAACAGCGCGTAAAGGCAGGCGACGACCGCAGCTTCCGTCGGCGTGAAGGCCCCGCCGTAGATCCCCCCCAGCACCACCACCGGCGCGAGCAACGCCCACATACCCTCGCGCAAGGCCGCCACCGCCTCCGGCCAGGTCGCCCGTGGCTCCCTGGGTTGCGGACTGCGCAGCGCATGGGCCACGACAATGACCGCCATGCCCAGCGCCATCAGCAGGCCGGGCAGCACACCCGAGAGAAACAGCTTCGCGATCGACTGTTCCGCGATCACCCCCCAGATCACGAATGCGATGGAAGGCGGGATCAGCGGCGCCAGCACACCCGCGCTCACCACGAGCGCGGTGGCGTAGGCCCGGCTGTACCCGCGCTCGGTCATGGCCGGGATCATCACGGCACCGATGGCCGCCGTGGTGGCCGGCGCCGAACCGCTGACGGCCGCAAAGATGAGCGCGGCCACGATCACCACCAGACCCAGGCCCCCGGGCAGGTGGCGCACGAAGACCTCGGCCACCCGCACCAGGCGTTGCGACAAACCGCCCGCGCTCATGAGCTCACCCGCCAGCATGAAGAAGGGAATGGCCAACAGCGTGAAGCTCTGCGTGCCCGCCACGATGGTCTGGGGCAGCAGCATGGGCTCGATGCCCACGGTGAGCAGGACCGCGATCACGCTGAGGGCGATCGCAAACGCGAAGGGCACCCCGAGCAGCACCAGGCCGGTGAAGCCCGCTGTGAGAATCCAGGCGGTGATGGACATGGTTCAGTTGGTGGGAGTTGTTGAAGCGTCCGGCCTGGCGCCAGGCCCCAGCAGGGCATGTTCGAGGGCAAACACCGCGACGAGCACGCCGCACACCGGTGCAGCGGCGTAGAGACCGGTCAGGGGGTAACCGATGGCGGCCGAGGTGAACCCCGTTGAATCCGCCACGTAGCGCACCCCCGACCAGGCGGTGAACACCCCGGTGAACGCGATGGCCAGCGAGACCAGCCGTTCCATGCCCGTTCGCAGCGGTTCGGGCAGGCGGTCCACCAGCAGATCCATGCGAACATGGATGGCGTCGCGCACGCCGGCCGCAATCGCCAGCAGCGTGCCCCAGGTGAAGCAGGCCAGCGCCAGCTCTTCGGTCCAGCTGGCGGCATGCCCGAACACGTAGCGCATCACCACCTGCAGCGACAGCGACACGAGCATGACCCCTGTGAGACCCAGCACGGCCCAGCGAACCAGGCGCAACAGATGATCACAGGTGCCGTGCACAAAGGGCGCCAGTGCAGTGCCCTGCTTCATGAACAGCGCCATTCACTTCACCTGTTCAAGGGCCATGGTCATCAGGTCGGCGCCGATGCCTGGCTTGAATTTTTCGTACATCGGTGCCACCGCCTTGCGGAAGGCAGCCGGGTCGGAAACCGTGTTGACCTTCATGCCCTTGCTCTGCAACACACCAACCATCTGGAGACCATGCTCAAAGTTGGCCTTGCGCTGCTCGGCCACGGCCACCCTGGCGGCATCGGTCACGGCCTTGCGCTGCTCCGCCGACAGCTTGCCCAGGGTGCGGTTGCCAATCAGCAGTTCCAGGGCCGTGTAGGTGTGGTTGGTCTGTGAGAGGTACTTGGTCACCTCGTAGACCTTCAGCGAGTCGATGAAGGCCAGCGGCAGCTCAAGACCATCCACCATGCCCTGCTGTACGGCGGTGTAGGTCTCGCCCCAGGCCATGGGCACGGCAGAGCCACCGAGCGAGGTGAACATGTCGATGAACACCGGGTTCTGCATGACGCGGTACTTGACCCCGATCACGTCGGCCGGCGTCTGAACGGGCTTCTTGTTGTTGATCATGTGGCGAAAGCCGGCTTCCATGTAGCCGAGCACGGTGATGCCCTTGGCCTCCAGGCGCTTGGACAGCTCTTTGCCCACGTTGCCGTCCAGCACGGTGCGGGCCTGGACCTCACTGGCGTACAGGAAAGGCAGATCGTTGAGCTGGAACCCGGGTTCCATCTGCGCCACCACCGCGTTGGTGATGATGGCGGCGTCCACGGTGCCGAAGCGCATGCCCTCCATCATGGGCTTCTCGTCCCCGAGTTGCCGGTTGGGAAACAGCTGCACCTCGATCGTGCCTTTGCTCGATGCTTCAAGCGCCGTCTTGAAGGCGCGCGCACCGATGGCCGACGGGTCCTGCGGTCCATCCGCCGTGGCCCAGCCCAGCTTGATGACGGTTTTGGCCGGTTGAGCAAGGGCCGTGGGCACAGCAAGAACCATGGCCAAAGTGGCCAGACAAACGGACATGAAAGTTTTGCGGAAGGTCACCATTGTCTCCTTGTGTTGAAGGGAAAAAGCTCATCACCCTTGTGAGGGTTCTTGCCAGTACAGGTGCGTGGGGTTGTGCACCAGCACCGTTTCGCGCACACGGTCGTCCGGCAGCCAGTCGGGCACCAGCGACACCAGTTGCTCATCGTCCGGCACCGCATGCGGGCTGGAAGGGTGGGGCCAGTCCGTTCCCCACAGCAGGCGCTGTGGGTTGGTCCTGACGTACCGTTCGGCGAGACGCCGCACGTCGGCATCGGCATGGCATTGCGGCGACACACGGTAGGGGGCCGACAGTTTGACCCATGCCGTCCCCTCGGCCAGCTGTGCGAGCAGGTTGGCAAAGCCCGCGCTCTGGCCAATGGCTGCTGCCGCGTGGTGCCCCATGTGGTCCACAACCACAGTCACGCCCATGGCCTGCACCTGCGCGACCAGGTCGGGCTGCTGCACCACATCGACCAGCAGCTGGACATGCCAGCCGAACGGCCTGACCTTGGCCACGATCCCCTCCACCGTCTGCATGTCTGGTGGGGCGGAGAACATGGTGGTGATGCGGGTGCCACGCGCGCCCAGGCGGTGCCAGCGCTCGATGTCGGCCTCGGGCGTGGTGGGCGCCACGACCGCAATACCCCGCATGTGCCCCTCGTGTTGCCGCAGGATGTCTTCGAAGCTCTGGTGATCGGCGCCGAACACGGTCGGGTGGATCAGAACGCTGCGCTCAATGCCGAAGCGCTCACACAAGGTCAGGTAGCTCGACAAGGTCGCGTCGGGCGGCGTGTAATGCCGCTGCGGCGCATAGGGGTAGCGCGCAGCATCGAAAACATGAAAATGGCAGTCGCACGCACCCGCAGGCAGTCGAAACGCCGCTGGGCGCGCTGTCGGCGCGGAAGCCAGGTGCGCGGCGCTCATGCCACGATCGCCTTCAACAGCTCCGGGCTGGGCGTCAGTTCGCCGCGCTCGATTCGCTGAATGGTTTCGTTCACGCGCTGGTGCAGCGTGACGTCGATGCCGACCTCGCCACCACGTCGTGCCACCAGGCCATTGATGTCATTGGTCTCGGTGCGGCGGCCCTTGCCGATGTCCTGCCCCATCGAGGGGCGTTGCGCATCGCTGCGCGAGTTGGCCACGGCCATGATCATCTCGGTGATGGCGTCGAACGCGGTCGGGTCGTCGTCGGAGCGCGCCAGCAGGTCGAGGTCCAGCCCGCCCACGGGCTCCAGCGCCAGACCGAGCGCCCGCCCGACGCGGATGCAGGAGCTGCCCAGCCGGATGCTGAGGTTCCTCGCCACGTCGTTGTTGTCGCGTTGTTTGCCGGTGAGACCGGTCAGTGCGCACACACCGTTGCGCATGGCGTTGATGGTGAGCTTGGACCAGCGCTCGCCCCAGAGGTTGTGGGTCACCTTGCAGGTGTCGCCGTGCGCGAGCAAGCCACCGATCAACTCGGCCCTCGGCGTCACCCGTCCATGCACTTCGCCGATGCGCATGCCCGGCTTCTTCTCGTCGCCCAGCGGTGAATTGCGCACGATGTGGCCCGGTGCCACCAGCTCGGCGGCCAGCGCGCTGACGGAGCAGCCCAGGGTGCGGCCCCAACCCGCCACGCTGGCGATGGCGTCTTCGTTGATGCCGTTCTGCAGCGAGACCAGGCAGCCGTTGGACGCCAGGTAAGGCAATACGAGCTGCGTCGCCCACAGCGTGTCGTACGACTTCACTGCGATGAAGGCCACGTCGATGGGCCGCTCCCGCACCAGCTGGTGCATGTCGCCGATGTGCAGCGCACGCACCGGTGTGTCCACCGAGCCCGCGCCGTTCATGCCGCTCACTGAAATGCCCTGACGGCGCAGGGTCTCCACATGCTCGGGCCATGCGTCCACCAGGACCGTGTCCACGCCCGCCTTGGAAAGATGCGCCCCCACATAGCCGCCCACCGCGCCGGCTCCCACAATGCATACCCGTGTCATGTCCTGGCTCCTGTGTGGTCAATGCCCTGCCTCAAGCGTGAGGAGTGCAGTAATCGGTGGCCGCCAGGCGGAAGGTGGTGCGCTTCATCAGGCGCGGCTGGTCCAGCTTCATCGGGTCTCGCCGGTGCATCGTGCAGCCGTTGTCCCACATCATCAGATCGCCGTTGTGCACCTTGTGCCGGTACGCCAGCGATGGGTGCCCCCCCGCCGCGAACAGGATCGGCAGCACCCGCGCGCTCTCTTCTTCCGACAGCCCCTCGATCCCGATCAGCGTGGTCGGGTCCGCGTACAGCGCCTTGCGCCCGGTGTGCGGGTGCCTCAGCACCAGCGGGTGCGTCGCATCCGGCAGGCTCAGCATCGCGTTGGCCCTGGCCTTGTCCTGCAGCTCCAGCGTGTTGAGCAGCGCGTAGCGCTTGGCGTAGCGGCAGGTGCCGTTGCGCCCTTCGATCAGTTGCTGGATGTCTTGAGGCAGCCGTTCCCAGGCACCGTACTGGTCGGCCCAGTAGATGTCCCCGCCGTCGCGCGGCACCTCCGTGCCGTACAGGATGGCGCCGGTGGCCGGGCGCACCTGGAAGGTCTGGTCGGAGTGCCAGTCCACGTCCTCTCCACCCGCGAAGCCACCCACGAAGCGCCCGTCCGAATATTTCAATGTGCTGAAGTAGATGATCTGGTCGTGGTACGGCGACTGGATGTCTTTGCGCCCGGAGGTCTCGCACTTGCCGAAGTGCTCGGTGAAGCGCACCAGCTCGGCCTCGTCCAGCGCCTGGCGCCGGAAGATCATCACCGGTGACTTCTGCCAGATGGCCTTGAGTTCGGCGATGGCTGCCGGATCGTCCACGATGTCCTGGATGGCCACGTGCACCTGCACGGCAAAGTCGGAATGCAGCGGGCTGGTCTGGATCTGGGTCTGTATCATGTTCGTTGTCTCCTGTGTGCGGTGTGGTCTGTGCTGTGTGGGGCGCCACTCAATCGGGTTTCATGTGCGCGCTCTGGATCACCTGGGCGTAGTTGCGCCGCTCTTCGCGCAGCCAGGCGGTGAGTTCGGTGGGGTTGAGCGCCGGGGCGCGTTCGAAGCCCAGGTCTCCCAGGGCTTTCTGGGTCTCGGGCAGGTCCAGGATCTTGCGCATCTCTGTGGCCAGCTTGAGCTGGATCTCGGCGGGCACGCCCTTGGGCACCATGAGCGCGTTCCACGCGGCGATGGTGAAGTTGGGCAGGCCTTGTTCGCTGGCGGTCTTCACCCCGGGCATCGAGGCCATGGGTGTGGTCGTGGTCACCGCGAGCACCTTGACCTTGCCCAGTTGGGTGCGGGTGGCCGCCACGGTGTCGATGAGCACCGGCACGTGGCCACCCAGTGTGGCGGTCATGGCATCGGCCGAGCCTTTGAAGCGGATGCCAAAGAGCGGCACGTCGCGCTGCTTGAGCATCTCCAGCACCAGTTGCCCGGTGACGCTGGGGATGGCCGCGTCCACCGTGCCGGGCTTGCTCCTGGCCAGTGCGATGAGTTCGGTGAGGGAGTTGACGGGCGCACCGGCGCTGGCCGAGATGGCGAAGGGGATCAGGGCGGTGAGCGCGATGGCGTCGAAGTCTTTGTCGGCGTCAAACCCGGGGTTGGGGAACAGCGCGGGGTTCATGGCGTGGGTGCCGGAGGCGCCCATGACCAGGGTGTAGCCGTCGGGGGTGGCTCGCGCGGCGGCTGCGGTGCCGATGTTGCCGGAGGCGCCTGGGCGGTTGTCCACGACGAAGCCCTGGCCGAGCGCGCGTGAGAGCTTCTCGGCGAAGTAGCGTGTGGCAATGTCCGTGCTCTGTCCCGCTGGGTACGCCACGATGATCTTCACCGCCCGGTTCGGCCAGTCAGCGTGGCTTTGCGCCTGCGCAAAGCCCAGCGTTGGGAACAGCGCCACCACCGCAAGGCCACGTGTCCAAGTTTTCCATTGATTCATCATGTTGTTGTCTCCTGGTTCAAATTAAAGTGACTGAAAACTGGCGAAAGCCGCCAGCACCGCGTCCACCTGCTGCGCCATCGGGGCACGCAGCAACTGGGCATCCAGTTCGTTGACCGCTTCGCTCAGGCGGCGCTCGATGAGTCGGCGCAAGCGGTAACGGCTGCGGCTGTCCAGCAGCGAGGTGTGACGGTCCGCCTGGACCAGCCACTGCTGGTGCCGGTCGATGGTGTCGGACAGCGCCGCCACCGAATCGGGCTGGCGGGCCGAAGCCAGCAGCACCGGCGGGCGCCAGCGGTCTGCGGCGACCCGTGACACCGCCGCGATGCGCTGGATGTCGGCCGCCATGCGCTGTGCGCCAGACAGGTCGGATTTGTTGACCACAAAGATGTCGGCCATCTCCATGATTCCGGCCTTCATTGCCTGCACCACGTCGCCGCTGTCGGGCAGCAGCACCAGCACCAGGGTGTCCACCTGCACGCGCGCCGCGTACTCGGCCTGGCCCACGCCCACGGTTTCGAGCAGCACCTCGTCGAAGCCGTGTTGATCCATCAGGTCCAGCATCTCGGGCAGGTTGTCCGACAGGCCGTCGGACGTGGATCGCGAACCGATGGACCGGATGTAGAGATCGCCGCTGCCTTGCAGCTCGTCCATGCGGATGCGGTCACCGAGGATCGCGCCGCCCGAGCGGGGACTGCTGGGGTCAATGGCCAGCACGCCGATGCGGCGCTCGCTGTCCAGATGCGTTGCCCGGTGCATCGCCAGGAGGCCCGCCAGCGTGCTCTTGCCGGCACCGGGCGCACCGGTCAGCCCGATGCGACGCGCAAGCTGGGCCGGCGCCTGCGACGGGCTGCGGTGCAGCAGGTCGGTGGCGCAGGCATTGGCCAACGTGGTCAGTGCCCGGCCGAGTGTGTGGCGGTCCAGCGGTGGGCGTGTCACGCGCGGACTCCACCCAACACGTCGGCGTGGTGCTGGTCCAGCAACGGCGGCAGGCCGTAGCTGGGCACATGGCCGTTGAATTTCAGCGGGCTGGCCACGGCACGTAGAGGATGGCTGCCATCACCGAGCGCCACCACCATCTGGCGCGAGCGCGCCAGATCGCTGTCCAGCGCCTGCACCAGCGTGCCGATTTCCGACGCCACCACGCCGAGCGGCACCAGGCGGCGCACCCACTCGGCGGCCGGTGCCTGCATCAGGACCTCGCCGATCGCCGCCAGCACGCGGCTGCGGTTCTCGCGCCGGCTGGCCATGGTGGCGAACACCGGGTCGGTGATCCAGCCAGTCTGGCCGACCTCGTTGCAGAAAGTCCGCCAGAACTTGTCGTGCGTGATGAACAGCGTGAGCCAGCCGTCGGCGGTGGGGAATATCTGGGCCGGCACCATGTAGGGGTGCGACGAATTGGCCAGGCGCTCCACCACCTCGCCCGTGTTGAGCGCAGCGCCGGCCAGGTAGTTCAGCTGCGACAGCATCACGTCGTACATGGCCACATCGACCTGCCCACCCTTGCCCTCCACCAGCTTGGCCAGCAGCCCCATGGCAGCCACGATGCCGGCGGAATTGTCCACCGCCGAATAGCCCGCCTTGGTGGGTGGCGACGTGGGCTCGCCGGTGAGCGACATCACGCCGGTGATCGCCTGGATCACGTAGTCGTAGGCAGGGCTCTCGGCATAGGGGCCTTCCAGGCCGTAGCCGGTGAGCGCAACGCAAACAAGGGACGGGTTGCAGGTGCGCAGCGCGTCGTAGGTCAGCCCCAGTTTCTTGATGGCCGAGGGCCGCAGGTTGGTCACCAGCGCATGGGCACTCGCGGCAATGCTTTCCAGCTCGGCGCGGCCGGCCGGTGAGGCCAGGTCCAGCACCACGCTTTTCTTGTTGCGGTTGAGGCTGGTGAAGTAAGCGTTGTGGGGACCGATGAAATGCGGGCTCACCTTGCGCGCGATGTCGCCCTCGGGGGGTTCGATTTTGATCACCTCGGCACCCATGTCGGCCAGCAGCAGGCCGCAATAGGGGCCGGCCAGCATGTGGCCGACCTCGATGATGCGCACACCGGCGAGCGGGCCGCTCATGAGAAGCTCGCCGCCAGTTTCGCCACCACGGTGCCCAGTGGCATATCGGCGGTGAAAACGGCCGCCACGCCCAGTTCGTGCAGGAAGGCCTGGTCTTCGGCCGGGATGGTGCCGCCGACAAACACCTTCACGTCATGGGCCTTGGCGTCGCGCAAGGCGGCGATCACGTCACCCACCAGCTCCTTGTGGCTGCCCGACAGGATGCTCAGGCCCACGGCGTCGACGCCCTCGTCCACCGCCACCTGGGCAATCTGGGCGGGGCTGCGGCGCAGACCGGTGTAGATCACCTCGGCGCCGGCGTCGCGCAGCGTGAGCGCCACGATCTTGGCGCCGATGTCGTGGCCGTCGAGGCCGGGCTTGCCAATCAGGATGCGGCGGCCCGCGAGCGGACGCGCTTCTTTGATTTGTGTCATAGGTTCACCGGCTCCTTGAATTCGCCCCATTCCTTTTTCAGACAGGCCACCATCTCGCCCACGGTGGCGTAGGCGTGGCAACAGTCCACGAGGTAGGGCATGACGTTTTCGCTGTCATTGGCCGCAGCCTGGGACAGGCGGGTCAGCGCGGCATCGACGGCGCTTTGGCTGCGGGTGTCGAGCACGCGCTGAAACTTGTCGAGCGCGCGCTGTGCGATGGTGGAATCGAGCTTGAAGACCTCGCCCACCTTGATTTCTTCGTCGGTCTTGCGAAAGTGGTTCTGCCCGACGATGACGTGGTGCCCGCTGTCGGTGTCGAGCTTGCGCTCCAGCCCGCGCTCGGCCAGACGCATCTGGATCCAGCCGTCTTCGATGGCCTTCTCGACACCTCCGTAGGTATCGATTTCACCCATCACCTTGAGGATCATCTCTTCCATGCGGTCGGTGTGCTGCTCCAGAAAGTAGCTGCCGCCCAGCGGGTCCACGGTGCGGGCAATGCCGCTCTCGAAGGCGATCATCTGCTGGGTGCGAACCGCCAGCTCGGCCGAAAACTCGGTCGGAATCTGGAAGGCTTCGTCAAACGCGCAGGTAAAGATCGACTGGGCGCCGCCGAACACCGCCGCCATGGTTTCCACCGCCACCCGCACCACGTTGTTGTAGGGCTGAGGCGCGACCAGCGATGAGCCGCCGCACACCACACCGAAGCGCAGGTGCTGGGCCTTGGGGTCCTTCACGCCATAGCGCTCCTTCATGAAGCGGGCCCACAGCCGCCGCCCGGCCCGGAACTTCGCGATCTCCTCGAAGAAGTCCATGTGCACATAGAAGAAAAATGACAGGCGTTTGGCAAACTTCTCCACGTCACCTCCGCGCGCCTGGAGCTCGTCCACATAGGCCAACCCGTTGGCCAGCGTGTAGGCCATCTCCTCGGCGGCGGTGGCACCAGCGTCGCGCACGTGCGCCCCGGCGATGCTGATGGGGTTGAAGCGCGGCGTGACCTCGTTCGAGTAAAGGATGGAGTCGGCGATCAGCCGCATGGAGGGCCGCACAGGAAAGATCCAGGTGCCCCGCGCCACGTACTCCTTGAGGATGTCGTTCTGGATCGTGCCGGTGAGTTTGCTGCGCGGCACACCCTGCTTGTCGGCCACCGCCAGGTACATGGCGTAGATGATGGCGGCGGTGCCGTTGATGGTGAACGAGGTCGAGATCTTCGACAGGTCGAGGTCCTTGAACAGGATCTCGGCTTCGCTCAGGTTGGACAGCGAAACTCCGACCTTGCCGATCTCAGGGCGGGCCATGGGGTGGGTCGGGTCATAGCCGCACTGGGTGGGCAAATCGAGCGCGACCGACAGGCCGGTCTGGCCCTGGTCCAGCAAAAACTTGTAGCGCTCGTTGGATTCTTCGGCGGTGCCAAAGCCCGAGTACTGGCGAATCGTCCACAGGCGGCCCTGGTAGCCATCGGGGAAGATGCCCCGGGTGAACGGGTACTCGCCGGGGTTGCCGATGCGCTCGGCTTGCACGGCGCTGGCGTCCACGCTGGGCGGCACCGGAATGCCGCTGCGGTTGACCGGGCTGAGCACCGGCTCGGCCAGGGGAACAGCGAGTTTCTGGTCTCTCATGTTCATCACGCGCCTTTGGAAAGAAGCTTTTCGGAAGCCGACCAGTGGTCGTCGTGCAACCAGGTCTGGGTCAGGTGCTGCTGTTCGACACGGCGGTGCTGCTGCCAGCCCTGGCCCTGCCTGGAGGCGATGGCTTGCGCCTTGATGCCGCGCAGCACCTGCGCCGGGCAGGCGTCGAGGGGTTTCGTGAAGGCCGCGATGTCGGCGCCGCTGGGCCCGTCGGCGATGACCGCATCGGCAAGGCCCCAGGCCAGCGCCTGCTCGGCGCCCACCAGTTCGCAGCGACTCATCATTCGCATGGCGCGCGCCGGGCCGACCAACCGGAACAGGTCGGGGCCGCCGCCCCAAGCCGAGGTGATGGCCAGCTTGGCCTGGATGTAGCCGATGCGCGCATGGCCGGCCTGCAGGCGCATGTCGCAGGCCAGCGCAAGTTCCGCGCCGCCGCCGATGGCGTCACCGTTCAGGTAGGCCAGCACCGGCACCGGGCAATGGCGGACGGCATCCAGGGCGGCGCAGGCGTCGTCCATCATGGCCACCACGGCGGGTTCGTCGCGCACGTTGGCCAAGTCCCGCAGATCGCCACCGGCGGCGAAGTAGCGGTCGCCGGCGCCGGTCACGACGATGTAGCGGACGTCGGCACGCTGACCGGCCTCCCGGACGGCGGTGGCCAGGTCGGCCAGCACCGGGCGGGCCAGTGCGTTGTGTTTGTGGGCGCGGTCCACGGTCACCCAGACCGCGCCATAAGGATGCTCGATGACGCGCACCTGAGTGTCGGTTGTTTCTGTGGTTTGGGTTGGCATGGGGCGCATGTTAGGTTTGCAACTGTTCTTGTGGAAGAATATAAATTCGACATTTCGAACAAACTTCCACCTCAAAGGAGAAAACCTTGGATTTCGAACAACTTGTTCAACCAGCTGAACACACCAAGGCTGATGGATCTGCTGTACCTGGCCCTTCCGGTGGCGTGGCGGTCACTGCTGTGGGTCGGGTGCTGGACATCTTTGAGGCCTTCCAGAAGGTGCAGAAACCCATGTCACTGACCGATCTGGCCGACATCACCGGCATTCCCAAGAGCAGCTGCCATGCGATCGTTGCCACGCTCACGGCGCGCGGCCACCTGTACTCGCTCAGCCGCCCCCGAGCGCTCTACCCCACCCGGCGCTTCTTCGACATCGCCAGCGAAATCCACCACCACGACCCGTTTGTCGAGCACGTGATGCCCTTGCTGGAGCGGCTGCGCGACACCTCGCGGGAGACCGTGATCCTGGGCAAACGCCAGGGCGACGCGGTGATCTACCTGCAGGTGGTCGAGAGCCCGCATTCGATCCGCTACTCGTCCAAACCAGGCGAGTTCAAACCACTGCATTCCAGCTCCATTGGCAAGGCTTTGCTGGGCAGCCTCAAGGAATCCGAGCTGCGAACACAGATGGCCGAGCGCCCACTGCCCGCCGTGACGGCCGCGACCATCACCGACAACGACCTGCTCATCAACGACATCCTGGAGAGCCGGCGGCGCGGCTACTTCGTCACCCGGGGCGAAAACGTGCCGGATGTGTGGGCCGTGTCGGCCTTCCTCAACGTGCATTCCGAGACACTGGCCGTGGCGATCGCCGGGCCAAGGCACCGCATGGAAAACAACGTGGTGGAATGCGCGCAACTGTTGCTGGCGACCTGCAGCTTCATTTCCCGGCAATGGGCCCGGGCATGAGTGCCGCTCCGGAATGGGCAACAGGCGCTCTGCCCGCCGCTGCGCAGGAACTGCTGGCACGGTCGCGCACCACAACGACACCTTGCGGCGACGGTGTCATGGTGTGGCGCTGCTGGGGCGAGGGCCAACCGGTGGTGCTGCTGCACGGCGGCAGCGGCAGCTGGACGCACTGGGTCCGAAACATCCCGGCGCTGCTGTTGGCCGGCCGCCAGGTCTGGGCGCCCGACCTGCCCGGGTTCGGAGACTCAGCGTCCCCTCACGGTGGGTTCGATGCAGACGCGGTGTTGCCCCCGCTGGCGCTCGGACTGGGCGAGGTGCTGGGGCCAGGACCCCACGAGATCGTGGCGTTTTCCTTCGGGTCACTCGTGGCCACGCTGCTCGCAGCAGAACAACCCGGTCTGGTTTCCCGCCTGCTGCTCGTGGGATTGCCGGTGCTACCGCTGGCCCACGGGCGTGGCATTCCACTGCCCTCGATGCGCACAACCTTCTCTCCCGAAGTACGCGCCGCAGCACACCGCGCCAACCTCGCGGCGATCATGATCCATGAACCAGCGCAGATCAACGACGACACCATCGCCCTTCAAATGACCAATGCCGCGCGCGACCGCATGCGCTCCCGCAGGCTCGTGACCACCGACGCATGCGCCACCACCGTGCGCGCACTTCAGTGTGATTTCGAGTGCATCTGGGGCGAGCAGGATGTGCTGTGCCGAGATCGATGGGCCGAGGTCCGTGCGGCTTGCAACGACAACACCTTGTGCGCGCGCCAGACATTGATCCCGGACTGCGGGCACTGGGTGCAGTATGAGAATGCCGATGCCTTCAACCACTTGCTGACCACCTGGGCCGGTCGCTGAATCACGCGCCAGTCAAGAGCCACACTGGACGATCCCAGGCAGGATTCGCCAGCAGTTGTCATTGAAGCCATTGAACCCGTCAAAGCTACGGGCCAAGGTGGGCGAGTGCTCATGACCATTTCTGCCTCGACTGCGCGTTTTCAAGTCGATGGAGATGTGACGGCCTCTTTGTTTCCAGCCTGTCCGCGGAGCCTGAACTTCCGAATCTTTCCGCTCGCGGTCTTCAGCACCTCGACGAAAACTACCCTGCACGGACATGTGTAGTGGACCAGGCGCTCGCGGCAGAAGGACTCCATCCCACCTCGCGGCGCCGCCCGACATAGGGAGTCACCCATTCTTTCGAGTAGTACTGATACAGCTGACCTGTTGACCTGAAGAACGCCTCAACCAGCCAGCGATTCAGCAGCATTCTCATGCTGCATGACGTCCACCCAACGTGCGTTGACCAGTTGGGCCATCCGCTCAGGCACTACCCTGACACCTGCATTGCTTGCGCCAGCGGCGGGAAGCACTTCGCTGAAGCGCCGCAGCGAGACATCGCAATACACATCCAGTTGACTTGCAAGCCCGAAGGGCCCGATGCCTCCTATGGGGTGGCCCGTTACCTTTTCCACCTCGCTCGCCGCCAGGAAGCGGGCCTTTGCCCCAAACTGATCTTTGTACTTTCTGTTATCGAGTCGAGCATCGCCTCGGGCGACGAGCAAGATCACTTGCTCGCCTACGCACAGAGACAACGTCTTGGCAATCTGTCCTGGAGCGACACCGAACGCCGTGGCCGCCATCGCGACGGTAGCGCCACTTGTTTCCACTTCAATGATTGAAAGATCCGGGGCGTGCTCGGCAATAAACTGTTTGACGGAGTCGAGGCTCATGATGAAAGTTGAAAATGAAGACCATGAATGGTCGTTGGACAGACACTTTGGCGAGTGCGGCACCCACGCTCCATGTGGGGCACTTTGCGCTCTCAGTGTTGCGCCTCGCAGCCCCGGCGTACATTGGCTGAAACGCCATATTGTTGGCCGTTTCCGACATTCGATGTACCACGCCGCTGATTTCGGGCAAACAGAAGAGGACACCGGTCTGATTGCTGGGATAGATATGCCTGGGAACTGCTATTGAGCAGACGGGTACCCAGGCCCTACCAAGCGTGCTGTTCGTCGTTTTGGAACGAACCGTCCTTAACTGACGCGACGTAGGCTACAAAGGCGACATCGACGGCCGACGCATCGCTTATGAGGTTTTCGCCACGAACTTCGCCTCCGGCTGTTCCTCGACGCTTCAGCGAGACAGGCTCACTCCTCGATCGCACCACCAATCGAGCGCAGATGTTGCCGGAACGTCACGCCCGCGTCTGCCTTTCGAGCAGCCAGAAACTCATCGAAGCGGGCCTGCTGTCTGAAGGTAGTACCAAGATGCATACGCGCTGCTTGACTGCGCTCAGTGTCCCGAATCGTGGTTGCCAGTTCGGCCACCTCTTGGGCGTGGCTCAGGGGGACAAAGATCACGCCATCATCATCACCAAGCACGAAGTCGTCGGTGGTGATTGAATGCTGACCGCAGCTGGCAGCTGAGAGTGCGGCCGCCTCCTGTGGTTCCAGACGCTGTGGCCCAGCGGGCAAAGTACCCAGACTGAAGATCGGCAGCCGAATGGTTCGCAGTTCAGCCGAGTCGCGATGCAAACCCCAGATGACAATGCCGCGCAAGCCCGCACGCGCCGTTTCCAGCGTCACCAGGTCGCCAACACAGGCTTCATCCAAGCGCCCCTCGTTGTCGACCACCAACACGTCTCCAGGCGCAGATCGATCGATGGCTTCGAGAAAGACGTCGACACTGCCATAGTGCCGCGAAGGGCGTGCACGGCCAACAACATGCGTACCGCTCCAGAGTGGTCGCATTCCCGCCGGAGCACAGCGAACCGCGATTCCCAGGCGCATGCAGGCATCCGCGACGTGGGGCGTTGTGAGGTCCAGGTAGGTGCGTTGAAGCTTTACGGTGTCCATGTCATTTCTCCTCGGATGAATCAAGTTCTGTGGGGCTGCGAAGGTCCCGCAGCAGATGATTGTTTCGGTTTGTCATGGCGATCGAATATCGCCATCCGCGACCGACCCGGGTGGGACGCAAGGCAGCCAGCGGCTCCGTCGGAGAGTCAAAGACCGTTAGTTCCGCCTCCCCTGTCCAGACGGGGCTTGCCTGCACGTTCTCGGCTTGCAGGCGGACCAGTTCGTACACCGCTGGCTGATCGTGCTGCCCCTCGAACAGCGAGGGGAAGTGTCGAAGGGCCACGATAGGCCGGCTTCCGAATGTGACCGCCGAGTTGTCTGCAAGGCCGGAGAGCTTCACGTGACCTTCCGCGAGACGCCGGTCTTTGAGTGCCACCGTCCCTGCAAAGATCGCACCGGGCTCCAACTTGGGAGACGCGATCGAGGGTACGCCCATCGATCGCGTGATCCACACCGAGCCGATCTTCTTCGGGTAGCCTAGAGCCCAGCCACGAGCCAGCGAGGTATCTTGATCGACCACGATATAGGGGCAGTACTGCATCAACTTCCCCTCGTACTGAACGCTCGCCAGCACGATGCACTCGCGGTACTGCGCCCGGATGGGATCAAGCAGCTCACCGCCCGTGTCCGTGCAGGCTTGCCAGTCGACGAAAGAGACCGTCATCAGGCCGCGTTCGTCAGGGTGGAGACTCAGACCAGGCGGCAGCAGCGCCTCAATGGCTGAGGGCTCCGCCCAGCACTCGACCGTGACGAAGTCGGCCGCGTAATGCCACGGTGGATTAGGGGCGATGCTGGCTCTTCCGTCATGGGAAAAAGGCCCCATGAAGCCCTGAGCGGCAGCGAAATGTGTCATATAGAACTCAGTTAAAAAAAATGAGCGAACATCCCGGCGCTTGCGTAGCGTCCGGGTATGGGCAGAATTGGTTGAATGTTGGGTGCATGCCGTCAGTTCCCCATGACCACGCCCTCGCGGCGCGGATCGGCACCACCGAAATAGCCGCCCGGCACACGTTGGATGGCCTGCAGACCACTGGTCATGTTCATCTCCCGGACCTCGTGGCCCCGAACCTTGAGTGACTCGACGGTGGCTGCCGGGAAGCGTTTTTCTTCGAGCAGCGTGGGACCGTTGGCCGATCCGAAGTTGGGCAGGTTGATGGCTTGCTGCGCGTTCAGGCCCCAGTGCAGAGTGCCCCACAAGGTCTTTGCCGTGTAGTGAATGATCAACGCGCCGCCGGGGCTGCCGCCGCTCATGACCAATTGGCCGGTGGTTTTGTCGAATACCAGTGTGGGTGACATGGACGAGCGCGGGCGCTTGCCCGGTTGCACGCGGTTGGCGATAGCGTTGCCCTGGGTGTCACGCGGTGCGAAGCTGAAGTCGGTCAATTCGTTGTTGAGCAGGAAGCCCTTGACCATCTGCCGCGCGCCGAAGACGTCCTCGATGGTGGTGGTCATGGCCACGGCACGTCCCTGGGCATCGACGATGCTGATGTGGCTGGTGCCGTACTCTGGCTGATCGGGCATGGGGGCGAAGCTGGTCCGCGTGCCTCCCGGGTGGCCGGGCTGGGCAACCTTCATGGACTGGTTGCCAATAAGCCGCGCGCGATGGGCCAGGTAGTCTGGCGACAGCAGGCTCATCCACGAGCCAGCAGGCGGGGCCACGAAATCGGGATCGGCCACGTACTGTGCGCGGTCGGCGAACGCCAGCCTGGCGGCTTCGGTGTAGAAGTGAAGCCAATCGGCGGTGGGCAGGCCGTCTTGCCCCAGGGGAAGCGCGGCACCCGCTGTGTTCTGCAGGACGCCCAGCATCTGGCCGATGGCGATGGCGCCCGAACTGGGCGGTGGGAATCCGCACAGCCGGTACACCTTCTGCGGCGGCACGGCGTGGTCGTGGCACAGCGGTTCGCGCTTGCGCGACTGGTAGCCGGACAGGTCGGCCAGGGTCATCCGGCCGGGGTTGGACGGATGGGAGCGTACCTTGTCCACGATAGCCTGGGCCACAGGGCCTTCGAGCAGCGCCTTGGAACCCCCTGCCGCGATGTCCCGAAGCACCTGGGCCAACTCTGGGTTCTTCAGGACATGCCCCACGGGCCAGGGCTGGCCGCTGGCGTCGTAGAAGTAGGCGGCTGCAACTGGGTCTTTCTTGAGGTGCTGTTCAGCCGCGAGCAGCGTGTTCAGCCGGGCGCTGACCTTGAAGCCTTGTTCGGCCAAGGTGATGGCGGGCTGGAAAAGCCTGGCCCAGGGCAGCTTGCCGTGCTGCTGGTGGGCCAGTTCCAACATGCGCACGGTGCCAGGCACACCCACCGAGCGCCCCCCCACGACGCCTTCAATGAAAGCCATGGGCTTTCCGTCTGGTTTGAGGAATAGGTTCTCATCGGCAGCAGCAGGGGCGGTCTCGCGGCCGTCGTAGGCCTCGACCAACTTGCCATCGAAATGCATGAGAAACGCACCACCGCCAATGCCGCTGGACTGTGGTTCCACCAGCGTGAGAACCATTTGCACGGCGATGGCCGCGTCCACGGCACTGCCACCGACCTTGAGGACCTGGAAACCAGCGTCGGTGGCCAGTGGATTGGCCGCCGCGACGGCAAACTTAGCTGTTTGCCAGCCGGGTTTCTCGGTGTAGCCGGACGAGCCTTCAGGCTGCGTGGGCACGGTGTAGTTGAGCGCAGGCGCTGTGGTGCCGCAGCCAGCCAGCACGACGGCCGCGAGCAAAGCGCTCAGTTTTACCTTGGAAATTCGCATAGTGGTCCGTTCTTGTTTATGCCAGCCGATCCAGCCAGCCATGGGTGTCAGGGGCACGCCCCAATTGAATGTCTGTCAGCGCGGATTTCAGTCGCTCGGTGATGGGACCGGGGCCACCGTCACCGATGATGAAGCGATGTTTGCGTCCCTTGACTTCTCCAATTGGCGCGACCACTGCTGCCGTGCCGCAAGCGAAAGACTCCAGCAGTCGGCCGCTCTTGGCATCGTCTTGCCACTGGTCAATGGCGTAAGGCTCTTCACGAACAACCAGTCCCATGTCGCGGGCCAATGTGATCAGCGATTCGCGGGTGATGCCTGCCAGGATCGTGCCGCTCAACGGAGGCGTCTGGATCGATCCATCAGCGAACACGAAGAAGACATTCATCCCGCCGAGTTCTTCGATCCAGCGGCGCTCCACAGCGTCAAGGAAAATCACCTGGTCACATTGCTCGCGGATTGCTTCGGCCTGCGCCGCTAGACTGGCCGCATAGTTGCCGCCGCATTTGGCGTCACCCGTTCCACCGAGCGCGGCGCGCGTGAAGTTGTCCGACACCCAAAGCGTCACTGCGGCAGCTCCACGTCTGAAATATGGCCCAACCGGCGATGCCACGACGCAGTAGAGATAGTCGGCCGACGCTCTGACCCCGAGAACGGATTCGGTTGCGATCATGAACGGCCGCAGGTACAGCGCGAAGCCTTGAGTAGAAGGAATCCAAGCGTTGTCCACACGCACCAGTGCACGCACCGATTCAATGAACATCTCCTCGGGCAACGGCGGCATGGCGAGACGGGCGGCTGAACGGCGAAAACGGCGCGCATTCGCCTCGGGACGGAACAGCCCCGTTCCACCTCCATCCAGGCGATAGGCTTTCATGCCTTCGTAGATCTCTTGCGCGTAATGGAACACCAGTGCTGCCGGGTCGAGGCTCAATGCCTGGCGAGGGCCGATCTTTGCGTCATACCAGCCTTGATTCTTAGAGTATTTGATGGTGGCCATGTGATCGGTGAAAACCTGGCCAAAACCTGGTGCTTGAAGCAGCGCCTCCCTCTGATCCTTACCCACCGGACATAGATGGCTCTCCACAGGAAAGCGCAGCGATGAACTTGACGTCACTCCTCAACTCCTTGATTCAGGGCGCACCACAATGGCAAGCACAAAAGCAATATTAGACCAATCTTCATAGAATATTGTTGCGTTTGTGCCTTTTGTACATAATATTTAGGCATAATGTGCTTCATTAATTTATTTTTATGAAAGTTAATGCCATGCAAAACGACACCATCAAAAATCTAGACGCAATTGACCGTCGAATACTTCAGGCTCTTCAAGAAGACGGGCGGATCCAGAACGTGGACCTAGCGGAGAAGGTGGGGCTATCGCCGTCTCCGTGCTTACGTCGCGTCAAGATCCTTGAGGAATGCGGCGCCATCGAGCGGTACGTCGCACTGTTGAACCCGTCAAAACTCGGCATCGGATTGACTGTCTTTGTCCGCATCTGGCTAACAAGCCAGGATGCGCGAACCATCGATGGATTTACGACTGAGGTTCAGCGGTTCCCCGAGATCGTTGAATGCCATCTCATGGCGGGCGACTGTGACTTCTTGCTTCGCGTTGTTGCGGCTGACCTCGATGCCTACAGACGCTTCCAGGGTGAGCACCTGACGCGCATAAAAGGAGTTCAAAGTGTCAAGACCGAGATCCCCATGCAAAAGATCAAGCTGACGTCTCAACTCCCACTCTGAACAGAATTTCGCCGCCATGAACAGCGCGCCGATTGCCGAGCCGGCCGCCCCCGTTTCAGCAGTGCTTCAGCAATCCCGCTCAGAAAAAGGACACTGCCCGCATCTCAAGCCTCTCCCGCAAGGGCGCAAGCTTGTGGTGATGCAGGTACGAGAACCGCGACACGAGGTCAAAGAACCACAGAGTCTGTTCCATGTCGAGCCCCATTGAAAGCAGTTGAGAAACCTATGTCATCGCCGATTTTTGGGGTGAATCGTGCGCGGGCGTGGATCGACTGGACTGCCGCTGGATGGATTGCGACGCGTACCAAGCTGCCCGCCGCTGTTCAGCGTCACGGACGCAGAACAGCAAACCTTGCCGCAGCCTCCTGCAACTGCTCCATCGAGTTTGCCGTCGAGAATCGAACGAACCTCGCCGACTCGGCCGTGCCGAAATCTCGTCCGGGTGAGATCGCGACGTGGGCTCTCTTCATGGCCTCGAACGCGAAATCCCAGCTGTTCGAAACATTCCAGGCATCGAACCACGACGAGCAATCCGCCCATGCGTAGAACGCGCCATCGGGCACCACCGGAACCTTGAACCCGATCTTCTCCAGCGCCGGGATGAACCAGTCGCGGCGCGCCCTGAACTGCGCGCGGCGGCGCTCGTACTCAGCGATGCTGTCAGGCTCGAAGCAAGCCAGCGCGGCGTGCTGGGCGACGGTACTGGGGCAAAGGAAGAAGTTCTGCGCGAGACGCTCGATCACCGGGATCAGAGGTTCTGGAGCCACCACCCAGCCCAGGCGCCACCCGGTCATGCAGAAGTACTTTGAGAAGCTGTTGATGCTGATCACGTTCTCGTCAATGGCCAGGCCGGTTTGACCGAAAGCGTCGTCGTGGCTCAGCCCGAGGTAGATCTCATCGAGCAACGTGACGCCTCCCTTGGCCTGGACACAGGCGTGGATGCGGCGCAGTTCGTCCGGATGGATGGACGTTCCCGTGGGGTTGGACGGCGAAGCGAGAAGCACTCCACGCGTCTTGTCACCCCAGTGCGCTTCTACCTTCTCCGCACTCAGTTGGTATCGCTCGGCTGCCGTGGTGGGCACCATGACAGGCTGGCCTTCGGCGGCGATCACGAAATGCCGATTGCACGGATAGCTCGGGTCGGGCATCAGGACTTCATCGCCGGCCTCGATCAAGGCTTGGCAAACGAGTTGCAGCGCGGCCGAAGCGCCCGCGGTCACCGCGATCCGGCGTGCCGGGACATTCACGCCGAAGCACTGCCTGTACCAGTCGCTGATGCGCTCGCGCAAAGACTCTAGTCCGATAGCCGGTGTGTACTGCGTCGTGCCATTCCGCACAGCGCGCACGGCAGCCTCCTGAACCAGAGGCGGCGCAGTGAAGTCCGGCTCGCCAATCGTCAGGTAGACCATGGGCTTGTCGCCATGAGCGACCTCACGCGCCAACTGCGAGGCTGCCTTGGCCACCTCCATCACGTAAAAAGGCTCGATGCGCTCAGCGCGCTTGGAAATTCTCATGATTCGACCCCGATCAAAAAGCTCTGGAAGAGGATTGAGGCTCTGTGCAGCGCCTCCAACCCTCGAATTTTTCAACGCCCGCCGTAGGAGTAGAAGCCCTGGCCAGTCTTGCGTCCCAGGCGGCCGGCATCCACCATTTCCTTGAGCAGGGGCGCCGGCCGGTACTTCGGATCGCCGAATCCTTCATGGAACACCTGCATCACAGCCAGCATCGTGTCCAGGCCGATCAGGTCACTCAACGCCAAAGGCCCGATCGGATGATTGCAGCCGAGCTTCATGCCGACGTCGATCTCCTCGGCACTGGCGAGCCCTTCCTGCAAGACGTAGATGGCCTCGTTGATCATCGGGCAGAGAATGCGGTTCACCACAAACCCGGGACTGTTTTTGACCGTGATCGGACTTTTCCCGATTGTCCGGGCGAAAGCAGAGGCCTGTTCATGCGCTTGGTCGGAGGTTTGCAACCCGCGGATCAACTCCAGCAGTTCCATCATGGGAACCGGGTTAAAGAAGTGCATGCCGATGCAACGGCTCGGTCGATCCAGGACAGCGGCCAACTGCGTGATGGAGATGGATGAGGTGTTGGTCGCAATCACCGCATCGTCACTGACCACAGCTTCGATGTCGCGCAGGATGCGCAGCTTGATGTCGAGCTTCTCTGTGGCCGCCTCTATCACCAGGCTGGCACCGCGCAGATCCGGGTAGGAGACCGTCGGACGGATCCTGGCAAGCACAAGATCCTTGTCCTCGGCACGCAGCTTTTCCTTCTTTACCAACCGCTCCAGACTGGCAGTGATTGCTGAAATACCTCGCCCGAGCGCCTCTTGGGAGACGTCGAGCATCGTGACATCGAGTCCGGCAAGTGCGCACACCTGTGCAATGCCGTGGCCCATGGTTCCGGCGCCGATCACGCCAACGTGCTGTCTGCTCATGATGAATTCCGAGGAATAAGAACCATCAGTGTCCGGTGGCTTGCTCTTGAAAGCCATTGGCAAATATGACACATTCAATGCCGTATTCGCCACACACACTGTGACTCCAGAAATTCGCGACTCGGTGATGGAGCTCGATCCGTTTCAACTTCAACACCATAGATTGCGCGCGCACTTGCAGCCGTATGTAGGGCGCCTGCCGCATGCGCCATGTGCACCGGCGTATGCACATCCCATGCGCCCTGCAGCAGTTGCGTGGGACGCGGATCATCGGCCCGCGGATTGGGGGCCGAGGCCACGGTGGCGATTGCCATCCAGTTGTGCGTCCATTTGCCGAACAGGCGTTGCCGGTTTTCGGTGGGCACGCTGCTTGTCTCTCGGGAACGGACACGTCACGCCAGGTCGGCCAGCGGGTGCGGTGAGGGGATGAAGGACTGCATGTAGATCGGCGTGACCTCGGCGAGCGTGGCAGGCTTCCAGCGCGGGTTGCGATCCTTGTCGATTATCAAGGCGCGTATGCCCTCGGCGAAGTCGCCGAAGCGCGCGCATGCCACAGACACGTGGTACTCCAGACGCAAGACGTCGGCCAGCGACAGGTGCAACACACGCTGCCACAGCGCGAACGACAGTGCCGCCGAGGTCGGTGAGCCGCGCATGAAGGTTTCGGCGCCCTTGGCCAGCCAGGGGTCCTCGTGTCCCGCCAGCCTCTGCAGTCGCCCGGCGATGTCGGCCAGACTGTCATGGCCAATGGTCTGGTCGATCAAGTCGTAGTGCTGGCGCAGCTTCGACTGCGCCTCGCCCTCGCACAATGCATGCTCGCGCAGCAAGTGGCTGAGCCGGGCAGCATTCTGCTCGCCCTCATCGAGCCAGTGGCCGGCGGCAATGGCAGCCAGCACCGCGCCGTGCTGCTCATGCGGCAGCACGAAATCTGCCAGGCCCACGAACCGCGCATCGGTACCGTTGAACGAGGCCCCGGTGAGCGCCAGGAACAGGCCAATCTTGCCAGGCGCGCGCCGCAGGAACCAGCTGCCGCCAACGTCCGGGTACAGCCCGATGGAAATCTCTGGCATGGCCAGCCGCGTGCTCGGCGTGACCACGCGGTGCGAGGCGCCAGCCAGCAGCCCGATGCCACCGCCCATCACGATGCCGTTCCCCCAGCACAGGATCGGCTTTGGGTAGGTGTGGATCTGGTAGTCGAGCCGGTACTCGCGCTCGAAGAAGGAAGCGGCTTGGCTCGGCACCTCATCCGTCGGCGTACTGCGCATTGAGGCGTAGAGCTGCTGCAGGTCGCCGCCTGCGCAGAAAGCACGATCGCCCTCGGCGTCTAACACTACCAAGGCGATACGCGGATCGTTCCCCCACTGCGTCAGCTGCGGCACCAACCGATCGATCATGTCGAGCGACAGCGCGTTCAAGGTGCCTGGCGAACTCAGCGTGGCACGGCCAAAACGCCGCCCGCACCCAGTGGGGATTTCCTCGAAGCGGACGCTCATGCATTGCTCCATTGCGGTGCGCGCTTGGCAAGGAAGGCACTGACACCTTCTCGCTGGTCTTGAGTGTCGAAGAGATCCACGAATGCCTCGCGCTCCGCCACCAGAGTGGCAGTCGGCGACTGCGTGCGTGCACCATGGATCAGTTGCTTGCAAGCCGCGACACTGGTTGGGCTTTGTCGTTCCACTGACTTGGCCAACGCCAGTGCGCGCTCAAGCACTTGGCCACGCGGTACCACCTCCTGCACCAATCCAATGCGCAGCGCAGTGTCGGCATTGACACGCTCACCACACAAGATCAGGCGCTTGGCCCAAGCCTCGCCAATCTGCCAAGAAAGCCACTGCGATCCGCCTGCGCAGGGCAGCAGGCCGACTGCCGCCTCGGGGAGTGCCATCTGAGCATGCTCCTCGGCAATGCGCAGGTCGCAGGCCAGCGCACATTCCAGTCCGCCCCCCATCGCGAAACCATTGATGGCAGCCACGCTCAGCCCCCGAAACCCCGCAAGCGCCTCAAAGGCCTCGCCGAAGCGGCGTGCCATCGCACGCGCTATCGCCTTGTCCCCGTCGGCGAAAACCTTGAGGTCTGCACCAGCCGAAAAGAACTTCTCTCCCGCGCCGGTGAGCACGAGGCTGTAGATCTCGCGGTCGGCATTCAAGTCAGCCACGAGCCGGGTCAGTGCTGCGAGGCTTTCCAGCGTCCAGGTATGGGCGGGAGGGTTATCGAGAGTGACCAGTGCGATGTGATCGCGCTTTTCGAGCTTGAGTCCAGGGTAGTCAGCCATTTCCATGTCCTTTCCTTACGATTTCTGTTGCAGCGCCGTGCGTCAGCGTTGCGTTTGCAGCATCTTGATCACGCTGGAGAAGTCTTCCCCTCCATGCCCCGCGATGCTGTGCGCCGCATAGATCGCGCGCGCCAAGCCGCCCAGCGGGGTGCTGGCCTTGGTGGCCATGGCGTTTTCCTGCGCCAGGCCCAGGTCCTTGAGCATGAGGTCGGTGCCGAAGCCACCTGCGTAGCCCTTGCTGGCCGGGGCGTTCTCGTGCACACCGGGGAAGGGGTTGTACTTTTCGAGCGCCCAGTTGCCGCCTGAGCTGCGGCGCATGATTTCGCTCAGCACCTTGGGGTCCAGGCCGTTGGCCACGCCAAGAGCGATGGCCTCGCTGGTGCCCGCCATGAGGATGCCCAGCAGCATGTTGTTGCAGATCTTGGCAGTCTGGCCTGCGCCCACGCTGCCGGCGTGGAAGATGTTGGCGCCCATCTTTTCGAGCAGGGGACGGGAGCGCTCTAGGTTGACATCACTGCTCCCCACCATGAAGGTAAGGGTGCCCGCGATGGCGCCGCCGGTGCCACCCGAGACGGGCGCGTCGATGAAAGCTATGCCCGCGGCCTCGGCGGCCTTGGCCACCCTCTGGCTGGTGGCGGCGGCGATCGTGGAGCTGTCGATCACCAGCGCACCCTTGGCGATGGAGGCCAGCAGTCCGGGGCCATTGCCGCTGCCCAGGAACAAGCCCTCCACATGCTGGCTGGCGGGCAACATGGTCACGATGGCTTCGGCCTCCTGCACGGCGTCCTGCGCGCTGGTAGCCACGGCCACGCCTTCGGCCTGCACCTTGGCGCAGGCTTCCATATTCAAATCGAACGCAGTGACGGCGTGGCCGGCCTTGTGCAGGTTCACGGCCATGGGGCCACCCATGTTGCCTAGGCCGATGAAGGCGACTTTCATGTGTATCTCCTGGGAATGCTGGAATGGGGTCAATGCGGGGAATTCAAGATCTAGCGAATCACGTCCGGCGCGTCGCCTTCGAGCATGCGCCTGCCGATGATCACTCGCATGATCTCGTTCGTGCCTTCAAGGATCTGGTGCACGCGCGCGTCGCGCATCAGGCGCTCCAGCGGGTATTCGCGGATGTAGCCGTAGCCGCCGTGCAGCTGCAGCGCCTCGTTCACCACGGTGAAGCCCGCGTCTGTGGCGAAGCGCTTGGCCATGGCGCAGTAGATGCTGGCGTTCGGGTCGCCCGCGTCGAGCTTGCTCGCGGCCAGGCGCACCATCTGCCGCGCGGCGACGAGTTCGGTCACCATGTCGGCTAGCTTGAACTGCAGTGCCTGAAAGCTCGCGATGGGCTTGCCGAACTGCTTGCGGTCCTGCATGTACTGCTGCGCCTGCGCGAGCCCGCCCTGGGCCGCGCCCACCGAGCAGGTGGCGATGTTGATGCGCCCGCCGTCCAGGCCCTTCATGGCGATCTTGAAGCCATCGCCCTCGCGGCCCAGCAGGTGGTCGGCCGGGATGCGCACGTTATCGAAGCTGATGGTGCGCGTGGGCTGGCTGTTCCAGCCCATCTTCTCTTCCTTCTTGCCATAGCTGACGCCCTCCGCATCGGCCGGCACTGCAAAGGCGCTGATTCCGCTCGCGCCTGAGTTGGCATCACCCGTGCGGGCCATGAGCACCAGCACGTCGGTGCTGCCCGCGCCGCTGATGAAGGCCTTGGTGCCATTGATCACGTATTCGTTGCCGGACAGTTCGGCCCGGGTTTTGAGCGAGGCGGCGTCAGAGCCCGCGCCGGGCTCGGTCAGGCAGTAGCTGGCGAGCTTTTGTCCACTGGTCAGGGCTTCGCCCCACTCGGCACGCACCCCGTCAGCACCCCAAGTGCCCAGCATCCAGGTGGCCATGTTGTGGATGGTGATGAAGGCCGTGGTGCTGGGATCAACCGCAGCCATTTCCTCGAAGACCATCGTGGCGTCGAGCCTGGGCAGTTGAAGGCCACCGATGCTCTCGGGCGCATAAAGGCCACAGAAACCCAGTCCGCCGGCTTTGGCGATCGCCTCGCGGGGAAATTGGTGCTTGCTATCCCACTCTGCTGCATAAGGTTCCAACTCGGCTTGAGCAAATGCGCGCGCCGTGTCGGCGAAGGCGCTTTGCTCCTCGGTCAGTTCAAAGTCCATGTACGACGGTCTCCTCGCGTTTGCCTCTTCTCAGATAGCTGCCAACCCTCACTGACAAGGTGCTGGCGGCCACGCATTACTTCAGGCTGATGGTGGTGTTGACGCCGTGGCTCGTGGTGCTGTCGTCGAACCATCGCTCCGTCACCGTCTTGGTCTGGGTGTAGAACAGCACGACTTGCTTACCGTAGGGCCCGAGGTCTCCGAGCTTGGAGGCGCGCGAACCGGTGAACGAGAACAGCGGGACAGGCACAGGGATCGGCACGTTGATGCCGACCTGGCCCACATCGATCTCTTCCTGGAACTTGCGCGCCGCGGCGCCCGACTGCGTGAACAGGGCCGTGCCGTTACCGTTGGGGTTGCTGTTGATGAATTCGATAGCTTCGTCGATGTCAGCGGCGGGCACCAGAGCCAGTACCGGGCCAAAGATTTCCTGGTCGTAGATGGCCATGCCGGGCTTCACGTTCGAGAAAATCGTCGGGCCCACGAAGTTGCCCTTTTCATAGCCGGGCACCACAGGCTTGCGGCCGTCCAGCTCCAGCGTGGCGCCATCCGCAATGCCGCGTTCGATCAGGCCTTCCACACGCGAGAGCGCCGCGCAAGACACCAGCGGGCCCACGTCCGTGCCCTTTTCGGTACCGCCGTTCACCTTGAGCGTCTTGGCCTTGGCCACCAGCTCGGGAATCCACTTTTGCGCCTCGCCCACCAGCACCACCACGGGCAGGGCCATGCAGCGCTGGCCGGCCGCGCCAAATGCGGCACCGGCAATGGCGTTGAGCGACTGTTCCTTGTTCGCGTCGGGCAGGATGATGGCGTGGTTCTTGGCACCCATCATGCATTGCGCACGCTTGCCGGCCAGGGTGGCACGGTTGTACACATGGGTGCCCACCTTGGTGGAACCCACGAAGGAGACTGCCTTGATGTCCTTGTGGTCGCAGATCGCGTTGACGGCCATTTCGCCGCCGTGGATCACGTTGAGCACACCGGGTGGAATGCCGGCTTCGAGCGCCAGTTCGACCAGGCGCATGGTCACCATGGGGTCCTGCTCGGAGGGCTTGAGCACGAAGGTGTTGCCCGTGGCAATCGCCATGGGGAACATCCACAGCGGGATCATGGCCGGGAAGTTGAAGGGGGTGATGCCTGCGCACACACCCAGCGGCTGCAGCAGGGTGTAGGTATCGACGCCGCCGGCCACGTTGTTGGCCAGCTCACCCAGCTGCAGATTGCCGATGCTGGCGGCGTGTTCCACCACTTCCAGGCCACGGAACACGTCGCCTTCGGCATCCGGCAGGGTCTTGCCTTGTTCTGCCGTGAGGATGGCGGCCAGCTCGGCCATGTTTTCGCGGATGAGCTGCTGGTACTTGAGGAAGATGCGGGCGCGCGTGCCGATGGGCGTCTTCTTCCAGGTCTTGAACGCTTCCTTGGCCGAGGCCACGGCGGCGTCGATTTCTTCAGCGGTGGCAAACGGCACGCGGGCCAATACCTCTTGGGTGGCCGGGTTGACCACGTCGCGCCACTCGGTGGTCTTGGATTCGACGAACTGGCCGCCGATCAGCAGCTTGACGGTGGGGATTGGATTAGGCACAAGGGTTCCTTTACATGATTCGACATCGAACTCGATGCCTGGATTTCAGAGAGTTCCCGCTGCGGCACGACGCCGCATGCGAGAAGTGACACAAGGTCAAACACGTTCGAAGATGGCGGCGATGCCCTGCCCTCCACCGATGCACAGCGTCACCAGCGCATAACGTCCACCAGTGCGGTGCAATTCAGCGATCGCCTTCGTCGTGATGATTGCGCCCGTCGCGCCGACGGGGTGACCCAGAGAGATGCCGGAGCCGTTCGGATTCACCTTGTCCGGATCAAAGCCAAGCTCCTGAATCACCGCGCAGGCCTGTGCCGCGAACGCCTCGTTCGACTCGATCACATCCAGGTCCTGGACTTTCAGGCCCGTGCGCGCCAGCACTTTGCGCGTAGCCGGGATGGGGCCGATACCCATATAGGCAGGCTCCACACCCGCGTGCGCATAGCCCACCAAGCGGGCCAGCGGCTTGAGGCCCAGCGCGTTCACACGTCCGCCCTCCGCCAGCACCACGGCACCCGCGCCATCGTTGATACCCGACGCATTGCCAGCAGTGACCAGACCATTCTTCTTGAAGGCGGGCTTCATCGCGGAAAGGGATTCGAGCGTCGTGTCACCCCGCACGTGCTCGTCGGTATCGAACAGCACCACGCCCTTGCGGGTCTTCACCTCCACCGGAACGATCTGTTCCTTAAAGCGGCCAGTCGCGATGGCCGCGGCCGCGCGTTGCTGGCTGAGAACCGCCAGTTCATCCTGCTGCTTGCGCGAGATCTTGAAGCGCTCCGCCACGTTCTCCGCGGTAATGCCCATGTGGATCTTGTCCCAGGGGTCATGCAGGATGCCGAGCATGTAGTCAACCAGCGTCGCATCACCCATGCGGGCCCCATAGCGCGCCGAAGTGTCGATGTATGGTCCGCGGCTCATCGACTCCGAGCCCCCTCCGATGGCGATCTCGCAGTCGCCCTGCGCAATGGCCTGCGCCGCCGAGACAATGGCCTGAAGCCCAGAGCCGCACAGGCGATTGACGTTGAATGCCGGGGTCTCTACCGGTATTCCCGCATCGATGGCGGCGATGCGGCTGAGGTACGCATCCTTCGGATCGGTGGGGATCACATTCCCGATGACGACATGCCCGATGGCGTCGGGCGCAACGCCGCTGCGTTCCAACGCGGCCTTGACCGCAGTGGTTGCCAACTGAGTGTTTGGCACATCCTTCAGCGCACCGCCAAAGGTGCCGATGGCTGTACGAGCGGTGGCGACAACAAAGATTTCGCGAGCATTCATGAAGGGCCTGTGAGAAGCTGAAGAAATGGTCGGATTGCGTCGATGCATGAAGACGGAATGGCACCCGATGGCAAGTACTTTAGAAACTTCAGCCTCTGTCGGATAGTGGCTAAATTGACTGTTTCTATGCGTATTCCGTCAATCCGGAATCGCAAGGATGCGCGCCAGCATCCGCTTCTGGAGTCCAGAAAGAGCAAGAGCGCCTTGCACCCCTCCCAGGCGCTCAGGTCGAGAGATATCTCAGGCGCGACTCACGCAGACGCCGCGTCATTGAGACGTAGTTCTTCTTTCATCATCTCCCGCATCACGAACTTCTGGATCTTTCCGGTGACCGTCATCGGAAAGCTCTCAACGAATCGGATGTATCGAGGGATCTTGTAGTGGGCAATCTGCCCTTTGCAAAACGCCCGCAACTCATCTTCACTGAGAGTGGCACCGTCGCGAAGGACAACCCATGCGCACAGTTCCTCGCCGTATTTCTGGTCCGGCACGCCAATCACCTGCACGTCCTGGATGGCGGAATGGCGATAGAGAAACTCTTCGACCTCCCGCGGGTAGACGTTCTCGCCGCCTCGAATCACCAGATCCTTGATGCGGCCCGCGATGTTGACGTAGCCGTCCTCATCAATCGTGGCGAGATCCCCTGAGTGCATCCAGCCTTCTGCATCGATGGCCTCGGCGGTCTTCGCTGCGTCCTCCCAATATCCGCGCATCACGGAATAACCGCGAGTGCAAAGCTCGCCCACGGCCCCCACAGGAAGAATCTCCCCGGACTCCGGAGATATGACTTTCAACTCCAGGTGAGGCAGCACGTTCCCGATGGTGGAAACACGTTTCTCCAAGGGGGTGTCCGTGGTGCTTTGGCAGCTTGCCGGACTGGTTTCGGTCATGCCGTAAGCGATCGTCACCTCGCCCATGTGCATCTCGCTCACGACACGCTTCATCACTTCAATGGGACATGGCGAGCCGGCCATCACCCCTGTGCGTAGCGTCGAGAGGTCAAACTCCTTGAAGCGCGGGTGGTCGAGTTCGGCAATGAACATGGTTGGCACACCATGAAGCGCCGTGCACCGCTCGTCTTGCACCGCCCGCAGCACCGACACGGGCTCGAACGCTTCGTTCGGGTACACGATGGTCGCGCCATGCGTCAGAGCGGCAAGGTTGCCGACCACCATTCCGAAGCAGTGGTACAGCGGCACCGGGATGCAAAGACGGTCGTCTGGGGACAGCCGCATGGCTTCGCCAATGAAGAACCCGTTATTCAGCACGTTGCGATGGGTCAGGGTCGCGCCCTTGGGAGAACCCGTGGTACCGCTCGTGAACTGAATGTTGATGGCATCGGTGTTCCGCAATCGCGCCCCGAGGGAGTGGACGGCCTGATCGGCCGGGTCGCCCATCGCAAGCAGATCCCAGAAGCGCATGAAACCGGGAACCGTATCGCTTCCAATCTGGACGACGGTTTTTAGCGACGGCAGTCTGGCGGACTCAAGGCGTCCAGGAACCGCATGGCTCACTTCATGTGCGATGCACCGGATCATCTCCAGATAGTCGGTCGTCTTGAAGGTTGGCATCATGATCAACGCCTTGCATTCGACCTTGTTCAGCGCGTACTCCAGCTCAGCCACCCGATACGCCGGATTGATGTTGACGAGGATGACCCCGGCTTTGGCTGTTGCGAACTGGGAGACGAGCCATTCGACGTTGTTGTGCGACCAGATCCCGATCCTGTCACCGGGCTCCAGTCCCATTCGAAGCAAAGCGCTCGCCATCCGGTTGACTTCGCGCTGCAACTCGAGATAGGTGTACCGGATGCCTTGGTGACACGAGACCACCGCTTCCTTGTCGGGGAACCTTCCGACTATCTCGTCGAAGAAGGCGCCGATCGTCTGCTCGATCAGTGGCTTGTCCGTCGCTCCACGCGAATAGCTCGTCTCTAACTTGGTCATCGATTCAGTCTCCAATAGTTCATTCACCCAAGCCCCGCGCGCCTGGAAGCTGTGCGTAGCGCCAACGTCACTCGCCTCAACGAATGGATGCCTTCGTGTGACAGCGCCTGGCCGCCTTTCTCAAGAGAACGGCAATGCTCTGGTGAACCACGTTTCACCCGCTCGATATCAATAGCTCACCAACGGTTCATGAAGCACGTGCAGAGGCTGCAACGCCCCCCTTCGCATCCGCCCCGTGGACAGACGCGGCGCGGTGGTGGTCGATCAAAGCCACCGCGACGACGCCGACGGCTCCCGCCAAGGCAATCGCGATGAAGTTCTGCTCCAGGGGCAATTGCATGGACATCAGCATGCCGATACCGATCGGTGCCGCAATCCCGCCAGCACGCCCCACGCCCGAAGCAAATCCCACTCCAGTGGAGCGGACAGCAGCCGGATAGAACTGAGCGGCGTAGGCATAGACCAGAATCCCGGTGCCCAGCGTGGAAGCGCCGACAACAGCGATAACCAGGGCCAACGGCTGCACGCCATAACCCAGCAGCGTCAACGAAACCACGGATGCGGCGAAGAAGGTGCACAGGACCCACTTGATGTTCAGCTTGTCGCCAAGCCAGCCACCGAGCACAGCCCCAACGATGGCACCGCCGTTGTAGATCAGCAGGAAGTTCAGCGCGGAGCCAACGCTGTGGCCTGCCATGGCCATCAGTTTGACGAGCCACGTACTCAGCGCATACATCATGAACAACGCAGTGAAGAAGGCTGCCGAGAACATGACCGTACTGAAGCCGCGCCCGTTCTGAAACAACTTGCCAACGGGCGCGCCATCAGCTTTGCCATCCACTGGCATCTGAAAACGCGCATCGGCAGGAAGAAAGTGGCCCGGCGCGATGCGGGCCACGATCTGTCGAAGGCTTGCATTGTCATTGCGCTTCATCAAGAAGGACATCGACTCAGGCATGTACTTCAGAATGAATGGAATCAGAATGACCGGTGCACCTGCCGCGAAGAACACCGACTGCCACCCGTAGATCTCCAGGAACTGCTTGCCAATCAGCGTGGCAAGCACACTCCCCACCGCATAGCCGCACAGCATCGCAGTCGCCAGCACCCCTCGCAGCTTCTTGGGTGCGTACTCGGTCATATGCGCAGTCGTGCAAGGCAATGCGCCACCAATGCCGAGCCCCGCAATGAAGCGCAAGACGCTGAAAGTGACGGGATCGCTCGCCAGGGCGGCAGCCGCAGTGAAGGCGCTGAAAAGAAATACCGAGATCGAAAGCGCCCAGCGACGGCCAATCTTGTCGGCAAGCATGCCCAGGCCCATTGCGCCAAACATCATGCCGAACAGCGCCGAACTCGTCATGAACCCGGCCGTTGTCGGGTCAACGTTCATGTCTTTCATGATGGCCGGGAGCGCGATTCCCGCAACGGCCAGGTCGTAGCCGTCGGCGACGATGATCACGCCACACAAGAAGAGAACAACAAAGTGGAAGCCGTTGAATCTGGCTTCGTCTACAAGCTTTTGAATGTCTATGTGATGCATACGGTCCACTCCATCGCAAGTTGAAACGCTGTCAATGGTCTTGACACAGAGATCTGTTCTGAAAACCATGGCAAAGTGACCTCCTCCCTCAGTGAAGGGGCGGAGGTAAAACGGTCTGCCAGATGAGATGCGCGTTGAAGGTACGACGCGCATTGCGCGTCGCTCTATTTGCGCTTGTGCATGATCTCGAGCCGACGGCGATCCTGGGCCTGCCGGTTGCCGGGGTCGCTCATGCCATTCGGCAGCAAGGCATCGAGAGCAACGGTGCGCTCGTCGATCTGCTTGTTCGTCGCATCCTGAAGCGCCTTCTTGGACATCGAATAGGCGACGTTGCAGTCGGGAGTGATGCAGCGCGCATAGCGAATGGCCGTGGACAACAGCTGGTCCGGCTCCACCACTTCATGAAAGAACCCCAGTCGCTCGGCCTCTTCCAGACCATACAGTTCGCCCCGCAAGGTGGTCAGCGCACCCACCTTGTCGCCCAAGGCGTACTTGATGATCTCCACGTAGGCGGCAGGCATGGGAATGCCGATGGGGACTTCGTTGAGCCCGAACTTCGCGCTCTTGCGGGCCGCGACGCGGAAATCACAATCCAGGGCAGTGATCAGGCCACCCGCAATGGCATGGCCGTTGATGGCCGCCACCGTGGGCCGGGGGTACCGGAAGATGCGCAGATTGGTTTCGCGGTAGGCCTTGTACCAGTCGCGGATCTTGTCGAGGCTGCCGCTTCCGAAGATCTCGAAGCTGTACTGGAAATCGATACCCGCCGAGAACGCATCGCCCTGTCCCGTCAGGACGACGGGCAGCTCGCTGAACTCGTGTTCGAGGCGATCGAATGCTGCGTGCAGGTCAGCGAAGAACTGGTCGTTCTGGACGTTGACCTTGTTGGTGTTCATGCGCACGACGGCGCATTCATCAATGACTTCGATATCCCATGCCATGTGGCGTCTCCTTTTGTTGAAAAATCGAAATAGCGGTCGGTAGATTCACTTTTCCAGCTTGAACGCGTGACGCGCATTACCCGCGAGGAACCGTTGGAGCACATCATCTCCGAGCTCCAGCGCCTGGATATCCTTCAGGCATTCGGCGGGGGTCAGCATGGGGTAGTTGGTGCCGAACACCACCTTGTGCTTTCCGGGACCGCGCATGTAGGCCACCAGCTCCGGGGGAAAACGGGAAGCCTTGTAGGCCGAGGTGTCGACGTAGACATTCGGGTGTTTCATCATGAGCGAGATCATCTCGTTCACCCAGGGGAAGCCGATGTGCCCGCCGACGATGCGCAGTTCTGGAAACTCGTGCGCGACGTTGTCCAGGTAGGGGATTGGCCGCCCAGGCTCCGAAGGCCGCATCGGGCCGGCATGGCCCACCTGCAGGCAGAACGTGATGTCGAGCTCGACGCATTCGGCATAGAGGGGGTAGTACCTGCGGTCGTCGGGAGGGAGCCCCCACAGCCAGGGCAGGACCCGCAGGCCCTTGAAGCCGAACTCCTTCACACATCGGCGCAGTTCCCTCACCGCGTCCATTGGCCTGTTGATGTCGACGGACGCAACGCCGACCACATATCCGCCGTGCGCCTTGACCGCGGCGGCCACTTCGTCGTTCGTGATCATCGGCCCCGCGGGCCCCCACCACGCGCTCGCGATCGTCCGCGAGACACCTTGCTCGCGGAATGTCTTGAGCGCCTCGTCGTGCGAGATGTCCGGGTTGTCCTGCGCCAACGTCCGCCAAGCCGTCGGCCATCGACGCAAAGAATCGAACATAGGGTCCAGCAAGTACGCCTTGTTCGGAAGCTGCATCCATACATCGATGATTTCGGTCATCTCACTGCTCTTGAGTCAGGTTGATGAAGTCTGCGCCGCCTTGGGCCGGAACTGGTCGTCGAAATCATCCAGGCTGGGCATGGGCAGTACCGGCCGGCTGTCGATGTTCTCCACGGCGTGGAAAAGCTTCATGAGCATGCCGGTACGCTCCGTGTTGTCCACGTAGGGGACGTGGTACGCAAAGAACGGCTCATGGACGGAATAGCCTACATACCCCAACGTGCCTTGCAGGAGGTGCTTGAGCATGTCCTTCAGTTCACCATGGATCGAGTCGGGGCCAAACATGTAGTCCCGCCCACCCAGAGACGCTACGACCATCGCGCGTTTGCCGCGCATGCCGCCTTGGTCGTAAACCCGCGTTCCACCGTAAAAGACACCGGACAGGAACACCCGGTCGATCCAACCCTTGAGTTGAGCCGGTACCGAGTACCAGAAGATGGGGAATACCAGCACGAGCAGATCAGCATTGCGCACGGCCTCGACCTCGGTGGCAATCTGCGGGTCGATGGTCTGGTTTTGCCAGGCATGACGCTGCTCCAGTGGATAGACCAGATAGTCCTCGCGTGACCTGTCACCAAAATCATCTGCACCGGCCACAGCATTGAAGTTGATAGCCTGCAGATCGGTCACGCTCGTCTGCCAGCCATCTTTCTCCAAGGCCTCCTTGGTCATGTCGCGCATGGCTGCGACGAACGAGTTCGGTTCGGGGTGCGCGTAAACGATGTGTGCGCGTTTCATTGCGTGCTCTCCATTGTCTTTCGACGGCGGCCGACGGCCGCGTTGATTTCGATCACCTCTTCGTCAATGCGTTGGTGATACTCGCTGCTGGGATGCAGCCAGTCCTTGATGCGACGAAGAATCGTGGGATCCTTCGAAGCGAGAAGCTTTGCACGCTCCCAGCCTCGTGCATGAATCTCCGCCGCGGGCGAGACCTCTGCGACAAGTCCCCACTCGCATGCCTCGGCGCCCGTGAACTTCTCGCCGCCAAGGAGCAGGCGCTTGGCCCGCGGCAGGCCAACGGCCCGCTGCAACAGCAGCGTGCTGGCCGCCTCAGGACAAATGCCCAGGTCGATGAAGGGAAGCCGCAAGGCCGCGTCGGCACTCGTCACCACCCAGTCGGCATGCAGCAGCCAAGTCACGCCGATCCCGGTGGCGGAGCCATGCACCGCGATCACGACAGGTTTCCTCACGTCGGCGATGGCGTGCAGGAAGGTCGGCACGGCATCCTGCGGCTGCTGAGGCCATTCGTCGAAAGCCTTCAAGTCATGCCCGGCGCAGAACACATCGCCCGCACCCGTCACCAGAATGCAGCGCACGTCGTCTCTTTCGTCGGCGGCGTTCAGGGCCTCGGCGATCGCCGCGAACATGGGCATGGTGAGCGCGTTGCGTTTTTCAGGCCGGGCTATGCAGAGATGCCATACCCCGTCCTGCACACTGCACTGGATGGATTCGGTACTTTCCGTACTCACGACGAGGCTCCTTGCAAACGGTGTCCGTGGGTCATCGGCGGAATGTCCTTGCCGGTAATCTCGCCCAGCAAGGCACGCTGGCGTTCACGCGCCTCCTCGATGGCTTTCAATTTCACGTGCCCGAACCCACGGATCTGCTCAGGAATGCGTGCCAGCTCCAGACACTGCTTCGGCTGGGCTGCGATGAAAGGCAGCGTCGCCTGGATACCCTGCATGTATTCCTCGATCAACGCGCGCTCCGTCCTGCGCTCATGCGTGTATCCGAACGGATCGAACAGCGTGCCCCGCAGGAACTTCAGCTTCGCAAGGACTGTGAACGCCGACGCCATCCAGCCGCCGTACAGCCGCTTGCGCGGCAAGCCGTCCGAGCCGCGCCGGGCGAAGAGTGGCGGCGCCAGGGAGAACCCCACTTTGTATTCGCCATCGAACTGGCTTTCGATCAGCTTGCGCAGTTCCGCAGACGAATGCAGGCGCGCCACCTCGTACTCGTCCTTGTAGGCCATCAGCTTGAAGAGATTCCTGGCGACAGCCTGTTCGTAGCCGCCGGGCTTAGCGGCACCGGACGAGCGTACCGTCCGCAGAAAGTCTTCGTACTGTTGCGCATAGCTGCTGCCCTGATAGGCCACCAGCCGGTCGAGGCGTTCTTGCACCAGTTGCGGCACGTCTTCCTTGCCGGCCCTGGGAATCCACTGCACCACCGCAGCGGGCTTCGCCACCAGCCGCTCTGGCGACGCCACGTACTGCCGGCCGATCTTGAACGCGCGCAAGTTGGCATCCACCGCCTGCCCGTTCAGCTCGATCGCGCGGCGCAGCGCATCGTGCGACAGCGGCACCTGCCCAGCCTGCCAGGCCGCACCCAGCAAGATCATGTTGGCATAGACGCTATCTCCGCAGTAGCGCACCGCGATGTCATGGGCCGGGATCTTGGCCAGGCTTTTCTCTGCGCACGCCTGCTCGATGGTGGTCCACAGCGCATCGTTCGGCATGCTGAAGTCGCGGTTGCGCTGGAAGTCGGAGGTAGGCGATACATTGGTGTTCACCATGGCGCGGCAGTTGGACTTCAGCCGGCTGATGGAATCCGGATGCGCGCTCACCACCAGATCGCCCCCGATGAGCGCATCGGCAGCGGCGTCCGGTATGCGTGGCGCATGGACGTCGTCGGCCGTTGCCGCGATTCGCACATGGCTCCACACCGCGCCGCCCTTCTGGGCCAGGCCGGCCATGTCCATCACGGAGCAATGCAGGCCCTGCAGGTGCGCCGCCATGCCCAGGATGTTGCCAATCGTCAGCACGCCCGTGCCGCCGATGCCGTTGACCAGCACGGCGTAGCTGGTGTCCAGCACGGGCAGTTGGGGATGGGCCGGCTCGGGCCAGGCTGCCGGATCGCCTTCGGAGCCGGCACCGGAGCCGACCGGCTTCTTGCGCAAGGCCCCGCCCTCCACAGCCACGAAGCTGGGGCAAAAGCCGTCGGCGCAGGAGTAGTCCTTGTTGCAGGAGGACTGGTTGATCTGGCGCTTGCGGCCCAGCGGCGTCTCGAGCGGCTCGATGGAGACGCAGTTGCTCTTGACGGTGCAGTCGCCGCAGCCTTCGCACACTTCCGGATTGATGACGTAGCGGACCGGAGGATCCGAGTATTTGTTGCGCTTGCGCCTGCGGCGCCTTTCGGCGGCGCAGGTCTGGTCGTAGACCAAGGCGGTCACGAAGGGCAATTCGCGCAGTTCGCGCTGGACGGCGTCCAGGTCGCGCCGGTGATGGAAGGTCGTGCCAGGCGCAAACGCTGTTTCGTGCCCCTTGTATTTCTCGATGTCGTCACTGACGACCACGACGCGTGCCACGCCTTCGGCATGCAGCAGTTGCGTCAGCATCGGTGCGGTGAGCGGTCCGTCGTGCGGCTGCCCGCCCGTCAGCGCCGTAGCATCGTTGAACAGGACCTTGAACGTCATCGGCGTCTTGGCCGCCACGGCCTGACGGATGGAGAGCGAGCCCGAATGGAAGAACGTGCCATCGCCCATGTTGGCGAACATGTGCGGCCGCTTGGAGAAGCGGCTTTGCCCCACCCACGGAGCACCCTCGCCACCCATGTGCGTGTAGCTCTCGGTACGGCGATCCATCCAGTTGGCCATGTAGTGGCAGCCGATCCCGGCCGTGGCGCGCGACCCCACCGGCACCTTGGTAGAGCTGTTGTGCGGGCAGCCGGAACAGAAGTACGGCGTGCGCATGAGGGGTGCCAGGAGCTTTCCCTTTTCTGGCGTGGAGGGGAGCGCCTGGCATGCGTCCATGCCTGCGGCATGCAGCCGCGCCTGCAACGCCGCCGCGATGTCCACGGGCCCGAGTTCGGCATCTCCGCGCAAGAGGCGCTGTCCATGCGGAATCTCGAATTCCGCGCATTGGAGGCCGCCACTGGACTTGCCCACGACCTGGGGCGCTTTCTCGCCGCTGGCGGCAAGCGGGTAGAGGATGTCCTTGACCTGCTGCTCGATCAGCGCCCTCTTCTCTTCGACCACGAAGATCTCGTCGAGGCCCTGCGCAAACTCGCGGATGATCTGCGGCTCCAGGGGCCAGACCATGCCGAGCTTCAAAAGGGCAATGCCCCTCGCGGCCAGATCCTGCTCGCCGATGCCGAGCAGCCTGAGTGCTTCGCGCACGTCGTTGTAGGGCTTGCCGCCCGCAATGATGCCGATGCGGGAACCTTCGCTCTTGGCCACGATGCGGTTCAACCCGTTGGCACGGCAGTAGGACAGCGCCAGGGGCAGCTTGGTGCGCACGATCCGCGGCTCCTGCGTCGCCCACACGTCGGGCCAGCGGATGTGGACGTCTTCCGTCGCCTTGAAATCCTCGGGCGGCCGGCATTCGACCCGGAACGGATCAACGTCCGCGATCGATGTGGTCTCGACGATATCCCCCACGCACTTGAGCCCCACCCACAGGCCCGACGCGCGGCTCATTGCCCAGCCATGAATCCCGTAGTCGAGGTATTCCTGCACGGTGCTCGGGTACAGAATGGGGATGAACGACGCAACCAGCAACTGTTCGCTCTGGTGCGCGAACGAGGATGACTTGGCCGTGTGGTCGTCGGCGGCCAGCACGAGCGCGCCGCCATGCGGTGAAGTTCCAGCCGCATTGGCATGCTTGAGGGCGTCCGCGCTTCTGTCGACGCCAGGCCCCTTGCCGTACCACATGGCGAACACACCATCGACTGTGGCCTCCTCCGGGTGCTGCATCAACTGCTGGGTTCCCCAGCAGGCGGTCGCTGCCAAGTCTTCGTTGAGGCCCGGGATGAACTCGATCTGCTTTTCCTTGAGGAGCTTCTGGATGCCCCAGAGCACCTGGTCCAGACCCGACAGCGGCGACCCGCGGTAGCCACTGACGAATCCGGCGGTATTCAACCCTGCCGCGCGGTCTCGCGCACTCTGGTTGAGCAGCAGCCTGACCAGCGCCTGCGAACCGCTGATGTAGGCAGGACCACGGTCCAGCTGGTAGCGGTCCTCGAGTTTCGCAGGACGCAGCAATGCTCCCGGCAGCGGCGTGACCTCAGACATGCCGCACCCCCGCATGTTGGACACAGGCGGCAAAAACATCACTGAAATATGTCTCGCGCGAGGCAGCTGCACGCGGTGAAAGACTCATGGGGAACTCCTTGTATTTGTTGCTCGGTCGGGATGCCACCCCTCTATTAGCCGACACGCAGCCCTGTTCGTACATTGGCGAAATTGACTTTGTTTATGCCAAATTCGCCATCACACATCAAGATGCAAACAGTGGAGGCACTCAGAACGAAAGTCCAAAAACGAAATATGCGATGCTGGCCACGACTGCCATCGCGATGGCGGGAACGGCCACCAACGCATACCCACGATAAAAATCCAGCGCTTGGCTGGCGGGGACGACAGCGAATCCGTGGCAACTTCCCACTATGGCGATTCGGTCGCAGCAGTCACAAGCGGGATAGGGTTCTCCGTCGACGACCTGGCGAGAGTTCGCCTTCATCTGGGGCTGCAAGGCTTGATCGCAGCTGGGAACGTCGCTGCACAATGACTCAAGGGGTATGTCGCTCATCTCCGTGCTCCTTTTTTTGTAGTCACTGGTCTAGTGACCAGCAGGGCTCATTAGGCGGATTTCCACGCCTTGGTGTAAATTGTCATAATTGACATGTTCTATGCCGTTTACGACCAATGCCACGTGCCGCCATCCTCACCTTCGACGGCTGCTACGCCTCCAGCGTGGCAGGATTTGCCGACATCCTTCAGATCGCGAATTCGCATCTAAGGCTCGAACAAGCGCCGGCGTCGGCTCTATTCGAGTGGCGTTTCGTGTCGCCGTCGGGCGAAGCGGCGATTGCCAGCAATGGCCTGCCTCTGCAAACCCACAAGTTGGGGCCGCGAGAACGGTATGACTTGGTGTTTGTTCCCAGCTTTCACTATGGTGGGCACCGACAGTTCGACCAGTTCCTCGACCGGCAGACCGATGCCTGTGCTTGGCTGACGGCGCAATGGCGCGCAGGATCGTGGGTCGCCGCAAACTGCACGGGTACCTTCATCCTGGCCCAGACAGGCTTACTCGATGAGCGCGTTGCAACGACCACATGGTGGCTTGAACGGCAGTTCAGGGAGAAGTTTCCACGTGTCGACCTGCAACTGCGTCCTGTGATCACCGAGATTGACCGCCTGATGTGCGCGGGCGCGTCAGCGTCGTATCTGATTCAGACCATTCGTGTCATTGAGCGCTTCTCGGGGCCGGTCATTGCGTCGCAGTGCGCGAAGGCCATGCTGATTGACGTGAGTCAAACCAGCCAGATTCCCTATCTTCCATTGCTCGCCCAAAAGAACCACTCCGACGCGCTGGTGCATCGAGCCCAGCGCTGGCTCCAGGGCAACATGACCAAGGATCTGAGGATCACCGAGCTCGCCGATACGCTCGCGGTCAGCGACAGAACCCTCATCCGGCGCTTCCGCAGCGTGCTGGATCAAACGCCGCTGGCCTATCTCCAAGATCTTCGACTAGAAGCTGCGCGCGCGTTGCTCGAGACCAGTTCGCACAGCGTCGAAGAAGTGGCGAGCCAGGTCGGATACAGCGACACCAGTTCCTTTTCCAGACTCTTCCGTCAACGCATCGGGATGAGTCCGGGGGCCTACCGCGGCCGCTTCCAGATGGACTCCACGCTCTAAGGAAGGTCTTATATGGGTGTCTCCAGAAGAGCAAGATTCGGCGGCGTGAAGGTCTGAAGGGTTTGCAGTCTTAGTTCGGCCTGTCGGTGCAGGGTGTTCGTCATGCTGGCCCTGATGGCATTCGCGGGTGAGGCTCCTGTCTGCACATCGGGCTGGATGCCCTGCTTCCTTATCGGATTGCCCCCACCCCGGTTCGACCTGTTGACCCATCACATCGCTTCCTGCGTGCTCTCCTTCAAAACGGTTTCTTGGCGTTTGGTATGTTCAGTTCATCGTGGTGGTCTCAGGCTGCGGCGAGGTCAACTGGATTCCATCTGACCTGGTCAAAGGCTTTGCCTTTGACCAGGACTGCCCAGGCTGTTCGGGCCAGCTTGTTGGCCAGCGCCGCGACCACCACGCTGTATGGGCGGCGCAGTAACAGCCTCTCGATCCAGCCGCTGCGCTGGCTCCTGGCAATGACTGCGCGGGCGCCGTGCATCAACATGGTCATCACATAAGGGTCGCCGCGTTTGGAGATCCCTAACTGCCGAGTCTTCCCGCCGGTGCCAGTCTGTCGGGGCGTCAGTCCCAACCAGGCGGCAAACTGCCTGCCTGACTCAAAGCTGGACAGGTCTGTCGCGGTAGACACCAAGGCTGTCGCCGTCAACGGGCCGATACCCGGTATGGCTTGCAGTGCCTGCATGTGCTGGTTCTGCTTGACCATCGAGGCCAGCCGTTTGTCCAGTTGGTCGATATCGACCTGCAGGCTGTCGATGCGACGAAGTTGATCCTGAACGCTGGCGACCACCACCTCAGGCAGTCGAGCTCGCTCCTGCGCCTTGGCCAGTTCATCCTGAATGCGCTTGAGCAACACACGATGTCCTTCCGGCAGCACGATGCCGAACTCGTAGAGCAAGCCACGCAATGCGTTGGTTTGCATGATCCGCACCTTCATGAGCTGAGCGCGCAAGCGGTGTAGGGTCAGACAGGCTTGCTGCTGCTCGTTCTTGACTGGCACGGCCTTGATGTGAGGTTGCTGGGCCGCTACCCAGATGGCCTGTGCATCACGTGCATCGGTCTTGTCGCGCAGGACAAAGGGACGGACATGCTTGGCGGGCAGCAGCTTCACTTCATGCCCCAACGCCTGCATCGTTCTGGCCCAGTGGTGCGCGCCGCCACAGGCTTCCAACGCGACGAGCGAGCTCTGACGATTGGCAAAGAAGGTAGTCACCCGGTCACGCCTGAGTTTGTGCCGCGTGACTTCACCGGTCTCGGCATCCACGACGTGGAGCTGGAACACGTTCTTGGCAATATCCATTCCGATGACTGGCAGCGTTGCGGTAGATTGCATGGTGGGGCCTCCGGTTCTCAGTGGTTGCGACGAACTTCCACTTAGGCACCTTGACGCCGTTACCGCGAGGCCCCACCCTGTATCGGGCTATGGGCCTACGCCATCACGGCGGTGCAGGTGGAGACGTCCATGCCATCTGCACACTTGTCGGCTGAGCACGCAAGCCGAATACACGTGTGCAGACCGTTGATCGTCAAAAAAACTTGCAAAAGGCGTCGGGGCCATACATCGATAAAGTGAATACGCTGCATGGTCTCGACAGCAAACCGCGGGCGCCCACCCCTGGCGCCGGGCGCCGGGACACGCAGTGCGATTAGCTAACCCGGCTCGGCCCAAGGCAACACCAGGCTCATCTCGTCCAGGAACTCGTGCTTGCGCGTTCTCTTGGACTTGCGCTCGAATCCGCTCTCGCTCAGGCTCATTTACTTCATGCCTTCACGGTCTCATATCGCGCGATCAGCGCCGGCTTGTGCAGACCTTACCTAGAGGACTTTGCGCAGAGGCGGCCGCGTCAACCGAGAAAGCGCCGCGCGCAGCCGTTCGTTGGCGGGTGTGGCGTCGGGTGCTGACGAGCCCAGTGCGGCTTCGACGCTGCCGATGTGCTCAAGCATGCGCTGGCGAGCCAGTTCTAGCTGGCCTTTCTCGAGTGCGGCCACGATGCCCGCATGTTCGGCGCAGGACTGTCCAGCATCATGTTTGGATTGGTACAACGACGCGGCCAAGGTGGTGCGCGCGGTCAGGTCACGCAGGACATCGCACAGAAGTCGGTGGCCCAGGCATTCGGCCAAGCAGACATGGAAATCGGCCAGCAGGAAGGCCCGGGTTGCGGCATCGGCCTCTTCGATGGCCTGTTCTTCCTGGGCGATATGCTGGCGCAACCGGCGCAGCACAGACTGCAGCGGCCGTCCGGCCTCGCGCAGGATGCCGGTCTCGATGATGCGCCGGGCCGAAAAGGCATCGCGCGCCTCCTCGATGGAAGGCTCCACGACATACCAGCCTTTGCGGGTACGCACCTCCACAAAGCCCCGTGCCTGCAACTGCATCAGCGCTTCGCGGACCAGAGTGCGGCTGACACCGAACAGTTCAGCCAATTCCTGCTCGCCCAAGCGCTCTCCGGGAGCGAGTTTTTGCGCGAGGATGGACTCGACGACCTGTTGGGCGATCTGGACTTGGTTGGAGCTCATGTACGCTGACGAGTGTAGCCACCTGCCCGCTCAGGACCCGGCACGTTTAAAGAAGCTCGAAGGCAGCGTCGTCTTGAACCAGACCATGGCGCTGATAGTCTGCGCCTGTGACTCACCAGCCTACTGCAGGAGACGGTCCGCGCTCTGCACCGGAACCAGTTCAAGCTTGACCTTCATGCCGATGGCGGGCATGTGCGCAATGGTGATGTCGTATCCCTCGGTGTTGCCGTTCTTGATGAAAGCACAAGGCGGAAACTCCTTGGGCTCCACCACTCGAAGCAGGCGCTGGGTCATGATCTGATCCAGCGCGTCGCCCGCTCTAGAGGGCACAGGCTGCGCCAACAGGGTCTTTGTATACAGCAAGCCGAGGCCCACCACCGTGCCTGAGATGAGCCGGCGGTGGCAAGGACTTGGGATGGTCATGATGGACTTTCGGCCGGGATACGTCAGGCCTTGGCAGGCACGGGGCTCACGTCGATATCCATGTCGTCGTCAATCGGGGGCACAAAGCGGTCATCGAGCACCGCATGGGCTCGCTCGCGGTCAATGTCGCCTTCCCAGGCTGCAACTGCCACCGTTGCAACACAGTTGCCGATCAGGTTGCCCACGGCGCGGGCGATGCCCATGAACCAATCCACCGACAGCACCAGCACCAGACCGATGGCCGGGATCGCGGGAATCGCCTGCAGCGTAGCGGCCAGAACCACGATGGCCGAACCCGGCACGCCATGCGCGCCTTTGGAGGTGACCAGCGAGATGGCCAGGATGGTCAGCAGGTCGGTCATCGAAATGGGTGTGTTGGTAGCCTGGGCAATGAAGACGGCCGCCAGCGTGATGTAGATCGAAAACGCATCGAGGTTGAAGGAGTAGCCGGTGGGAATGACCAAGCCGACAGTGGAGTCGCGAATACCCATGCGCTTGAGCTTGGCCATGACTTGCGGCAGCACGCTGTCCGACGAGGTGGTTGCGAACACCACCATGAGTTCTTCACGCAGGTACTTCAACAGTTTGAAGAGACTGAAACCGGAAAACCGCATGATGCTGCCCAGCACCACGGAGACAAAGATGATCACCGCGGCATAGAACAGCACGACCAGCATGCCCAGTTGCTTGAGTGACCCGATACCGTACTTGCCGACGGTGAAGGCTATGGCGCCCAACACGCCCAGCGGTGCCAGCTTGATGATGATGCCCATGGTCTTGAAGAGCACGTGCGCCAGCTCGTCAATCAGACCGACCACCTTCTGGCCCTTGTTGCCCAGCATGGCCAGCGCGCAGCCGAACAGCACCGAGAACAGCAGCACTTGCAGCACGTCGCCATTGACGAAAGCACTTACCGCAGTGTTGGGGATCAGCTTCATCAAAAACTCCACCGTGCCGCCGCCGGTGAGCTTGCCGGCGTTTTCGGCGTAGGCGCTCATGGCCTTGGCGTCCAGCAGTTTGGGATCCACATTCATGCCAACACCGGGCTGGAACACGAAAGCCAGTACCAGTCCAATCACCAGCGCGATAGTGGTGACCACCTCAAAGTAGATCAGCGCCTTGACCCCGACGCGGCCAACCCGCTTGAGATCGCCGGCGCCTGCGATGCCGTGAACGACCACGCAAAAGACGATCAGGGGAATCAGCATCTTGATTAGCTTGATGAAGCCGTCGCCCAAGGGCTTGAGCTTGACGGCAGACTCCGGCCACAGGAAGCCGACGATCACGCCGATGACAAGGGCCAGTACAACCTGGCCAAACAGGGAGCGGAAAAACTTGGGCATGGAAGTCTCCGGTAGTAGCAATAATTGTTGGCAGCGAGTTTGCTTGCACGCAAATCTTGCATACAAGAAATGTAGACAAACTTGAAAACTGCTGTCACAGGGTTATCCCGATGTGCCACCCAAGACTGTTTTCAAGGTGGCGCGCGTGATCGCTGTGCGCACCCGGTGGATCGGCCCGGAAGCGCACGCCGACAACCTGATCCAGTCGCGGCTGGATTTCCTGGAGGCAAAAGACCGGCGATTGCAGCGCACCGTTTCCACGCCGACAGTAAGCAATTGGATGGACGCCCCACCCGCGCCGGCACCAACGTGAATACCAAGGGACGTCCCACTTTCGGGTAACGGCATCGAGTGCCAAGATTGACGTTGCTTGGAAGTGAATCTGCACCTTTGAACGGAGCAGTCCCTTGAGCAAGATTGCACGTGTCGTCGTTGATTTGGCCAAGAATCATATTCAGAGGCATACCGTGGATGAGACCGGCAAGGTGGTAAGCACCCGGGCGCTCAAACGCGAAAGGTTCATAGCTTGGTGCGTCATGTTTGAAGTCCCCTTTAAAACATGAACCACCCGGAAGTAGAGAATTCCCCCAGGGCGTCTATGTGCGGATGTCTGAAGCGACCAACTGATCAAGAGTGGAGTTGTCGTCGCAATGACAACATGCTTCTTTTGCCATCCCTAGACTGCAGTGAAGTCAATCAAGACGAGCAGCTTTCAAGGAGAAACGACATGGCATGGGACATCGAAGTCATTCAAGAGTGCGCCGTGGTGCACATGAACACCAACAAGGTGAACGTTCAGAACGACCAGTTCTTCAGCGATCTGCACGGTGCTTTTGATCGACTGGAGAAGGAGTTCAGTGAACTGCCGGTGGTGCTGACGGGTCAAGGCAATGCGTTCTCCGCGGGGATCGACTTCCAGTACAGCTTCGAAATCTTCGGCAGCGGCGACCCGGACAAGATTCGAGATTGGTACCGGACCTACCGCGAGACCAACCTGCGCATCTTCACCTACCCCCGCCCCACCGTCGCAGCGGTGAACGGCCATGCCATCGCCGGTGGACTCATCACGGCGCTGGACTGCGACTTCCGGGTGGCGGCCCGAAAGACAGCCAAGTTCGGCCTCAACGAAGTGCCCATTGGCATCCCGATGCCGGCTGCCTACGTGGAGATCATCAAGTACGCCCTGGGGGATCAGGTCGGCGCATTGACCACGCTGCGCGGCAAGCTCTACGACTTCGATGAGGCCGAAAAATTGGGCTTCTTCCACCAGGTCGTGACAGAGGATCAGCTCATCGACACCGCCATCGGCTACGCACGCTGCATCACACCCGATTGCAACACCGCCTACGCAATGTCCAAGAAGGCATTGAAGGACGGGGTCATGCGTCAGATTCAGGAACGAACTGTGGCGCTGGATGCCCAGTTGCCCGCAGGCATGAGCGACGAAGGCAATCGCCATGCACAGGACCGTCGCCGCCAAGAAATCATGCACAAACGCTGATCACAACCATGATTGACCTCTACAGCTGGTCTGCGCCCAATGGCCACAAGGTACACATCCTGATTGAAGAGCTGGGTATTCCTTACCGGATCGTCCCGATCAACATCACGACCGGTGCGCAGCACGAGGACACCTACCGGGCCATCAACCCGAACGGAAAAATTCCGGCCATCGTCGATCACGCCCCGCTGGGTGGTGGACCGTGCCACACGGTGTTTGAGACCGGCGCGATCCTGTTGTATCTCGCGGAGAAAGAAAAGCGGTTCTTGCCAGAAGACATGCGAGAGCGCAGCGACGTGATGCAGTGGCTGTTCTGGCAAGTCGGCGGCCTGGGCCCCATGATGGGACAGGCTCAACACTTCTTCCGGTATGCCTCCGAACAGGTGCCCTACGGCATCGCCCGGTACCAGAAGGAAACCCGGCGCCTGCTCAAGGTCATGGATGACAGGCTGCAGCACCACGAATACCTGGGCGGTGCGTACTCCATTGCCGACATGGCCTGCTTTCCCTGGATCAGGATCCACAAGTTGACCGGTATCGATCTGGACGAATTTCCCAACATCCAGGCCTGGTACAGCCGGATTCGCGCCCGGCCTGCGCTGGACCGTGCCCTCAACCTTCTGCGTGAGCAATGGGTGGACGTTTCGAAATCCGATGAGGCCAAGCGCAACCTGTTTCAGAAGGGGTAACCGGAGATGCCCGAGCCAAGCGACCGCACCGTTGATGTCTTCATCGACCTGCGCAGCCCCTACTCCTACCTGGCCATCCAGCCAGCCCGCGATCTGGAAAAATCAAGCGGTATTCAGCTCGATTGGTGGCCATTCATCACCGACTTTCAGTCGGCCTATGGCGGGGAGATCGAAGAACGCAGCCCCAGGGATGTGGCGAAGCTGAAGTACCTCTACATGGACTGTCGGCGCCTGGCCAAGGCACAAGGCCTCACCATTCGAGCCACCACCAAGCTGTGGGACGCAACCCTGGCGAGCCAAGCCATGCTGTTTGCCAAAACACAGCATCGACTGTGGGAGTTTTGCGACCCGTTGCTGGCCGCTTTCTGGCGCAGGGAGTTTGATCTTGAGTCACCCGAGCAGCTGACAACGGCGCTGGTGACAGCGGGATTGCGTGCGGACGACTGGGCGGCATACCAAGAGAGCCGTGCCGCCAGCGACCTGGAAACGGCATTGACTCGCGCAGAGCAGCTGGGTGTGTTTGGTGCCCCTACCTTCGTGTGGCAAGGCGAACTGTTCTGGGGTGGTGACCGGCTGCCATTGCTCAAAGCCGCACTGGCGTCGAGTGTTCAGCTGGACTCGAACCCCGCCTGACCCTCGGTCAGGACATACACGCGCAACCTTTGTACGTCGACAAACAGCATGCCTTTGTTGGCCTCGATGCTGACGAGTCCCCGGCGTTTGAACTCCCCCAGCGCCACGTTGACCCGCTGCCGTGACAGCCCACAGATCAATGACAGTTCGTGCTGTGAAACTGCCAATGCCTGAAAACCCTCGTGCCGGTCCTTGGCCACCATCAGCAACCCGCGCGCCACACGCACTTCGGGCTTGAGCAACCTGGACGCCACCAGCATGGTCACGAAGGCCCCCATTCGGGCATTCATGATCTCCGTCAGGTAGTGGTTGAACGGAATCGACGCGTGGCGCAGTGTGTCGAACGTCTGCACCGGAATGCAGCAGATGTGTGCAGTGGTGAGCGCGCGCAAGTCGTAGCGCCGCATTTCCTTTTTGAGCAGGGATCCGTCGCCGCCCCATTCGCCTTCCCGCAGGCAATAGAGAGTGGTCTCCGAACCGTCAGAGCCCACCACGTACATCTGCAGATACCCCTGAAGCAACCCGTACCAGTAAGTGCTGGGCATGCCCTCACGGGCGATGTAGTCACCGGGCTCTGCGTGCTGCTCTGTTGCGGTTTCCAGGGTCAGCGATTGAAGATCTGCAGGCAAGGCACGGAACCACGCCCACCCATCCAGAAACTGGACGATGCTGTCGCTCACTTTTGCACTCATGCTGTTCACTCAAGGCCCATCTCGAATCAATGTTAGTGAACATCTTCACCGGCGGATAGGGGCGCGTCGCCACGAGGAGACGCTTACACAACCAATGAACCGGAGGTGTGGTCTCCAAGGCCGAAGTGTTCCGGCACCGTCCAACCGATCGCCCGCCATGACTTGACCACCCGCTGCCGGCGCGCCTCCCGCCCGAGTGAGAGCAGCGGCAGGTCCCGGTGCCACCGCGCCAACTTGTTCGGGGAACTGCGTCCCCACAAAAATTCGGACTCGTGAATGACTTCGCCCGCTCCTGAAAGAACGCCAGCCGTCAGAACATGCGTCTCAGCGAGGTGCGGGTCCAGCGTTGAGCATCCGTGAAGGCCTGCGATGGCTGCGACGCACTGTTGCGCCCAGGTGGTGGGCCATGATGCCAACCGTCCTTCGCCCAACAGGTAGGCCAGGGTGCAGCCCGTCACGAAGATATCTTCTCTGAGTCTGAAGGGCTTGGCATAGTCTGAATAGCCGTCGCCGGGAAGAACGTGAGAAGACGGAATCCCGACATCGCCAAACGTGACTTCAACGTGGGTCAGCTCCGGAACCGGTCCTTGATGTTGTCGACGCGCCAAGGCAATGCCAGGGGTGTGAAGCGGGACTCGAACGCAGGCCAGGCTGCCGGGGCCTTTGGCCAATCCAGCCGCGCTACGCGCCAGGACGAACAGTTGCAGTTCTTCAGGTCCGTCAAGGGTCCACCCTTTTTTTCCATGAAGCGACAGAGCGCCGTTGGCGTTGGAGACTACCGTTTCGATGTCCGTGATCTTCCGACCTGACTCGTTGACGCAAAAGGCGCTCACCACGCCATGGCGGGCCTGGGCCGGAAACGTGGTCTGAATGGCGCCCTGGTAGCCACTGAAAAAAGCCCAAGCGAGGCGGTCAGCTCGAACCGCCGCAGCGGCGGCTGCCACGAAGGGGCCGTGTACAGCCAGCGCGATCTGCTTTTCGCGCCATGACGGCAGCCACGTCGCGAGGTCCTCACATTCGAACGGCTGCTGATCTGCGGTCAAAAGGTGTTCAAGAAGAACGTTCAACGACATCGGCGGTCCTTGGCTGAAGGTTTTTGGCTGGCCTGGCAATCTGCTGGGGTGCCCCGGAAAAGCGTGCCTCTTGATTGTTTCCGCCACGGCCGCACTGGCTTGTCATTGCGACGACAAGGCGATGGGAGTCGACCGGCGCACGCCGATCAAATGGGCAGCGCCGATGTCGACTTAATTTTTTGCATCGGGATCTCGGTCTTGACACTCTGGGCACCCGCGATCCTCGTCAGGTGCTCGCCTTGAAACCTTCTGTAGGCATCGAGGTCGGCCGCAACAACACGCAGCAGGAAATCGCAGTCACCAGCCATGAGATGGCACTCAACGACTTCAGCGAACCGTTGAACCTCGGCCGTGAACCCGTCAATGGTTTTGGCGTCCTGACTCTTGAGCCATATCCGCACGAAGACGGTGAGCCCGATGCCCAACTTCGCCGGACTCAGCTGCGCTGCATAACGCTCGATCACACCCGACTCTTCGAGAAGTTTGACCCGCCGCAAGCACGGTGAGGGCGAAAGGCCCACCCGCTCAGCCAAGTCCACGTTCTGAATGCGCCCCTCCTCCTGGAGGACCCGAAGAATTTTTCGGTCAATGGCATCGAGAGGTTTTGGAGCGTCTGTATTCATGCTGCGAAAGATGGATTTTCAAATTGGCACAGCGATTCAAGCATGGAAATTTTGCGAGCACATGATGCTAACCATGGATACATATGAGGCTAAAAACGCAACCAAATTTCCGCTGATTAGCGATAAATTTCATCACAGAAGCAACCGCAAGTGGTGTGAAGGCTGACCACTTGTCCAGGCGCTCGCTCAATCAGCCGCCGGCTTTCACCACAGCAGGCCAGCGCCAGTCGCAGCAGGGGCCATGAGCTGCAGTGTTGATGGATCACACGGTCTTCAGACAAAGAACAGGAACCAGAGATGACACGATTCGCCACCGCCCAGGGCTTCATGGGCCCCTTCTCGCGAGACGGTGCTGCCAGCATTGCCCCAACACCCCCTTGGCACTACTCGGCAGACTTCTCCACCATCGAATGCTGGGTGGATCCCGCCGCCGTCGAGGCGTTGCTCCCGCCAGGGCTCAGCCTTCACCCCGATGAGCCCGGACTCACCACGGTTTCTTTTGTCGACTGGCAGGCGTGCACGGATACGGGCGGCGAGCTGCTCGATCCCATCCGTGCTCAGTATCGGGAATGCATCGTGCTGGTCAGCGTGCAGTACGAAGGCCAACTGATGCAGTACTGCCCCTACATCGTGGTTGACCAGGACACCTCGCTGGCACGTGGATGGGCGCTGGGCTACCCAAAGAAGATGGGCTCGGTGTGGGTGACCCGATCCATGGGGGTGAAGTCCATCGCTTCACCGGGCATCGAAGCCGGTGCATCGTTCGCCGGCACGGTGACCGTCAAGGACCGACGGATTGCCGAGGGCCACGTGACGCTGACTCGGCCTGCAGACGGTCCTGCAGCGACCTTTGGCCGCCGTCCCATCGTGGCGCTGCGCCACTTTCCGTCGATGTTCGAGGGTCAACTCGATCAACCGGCGGTGTACGAGCTCGTCCGGTTGCAGGCCGAGAATGTACAGGCGGGCCCTGTGTGGGAGGGAACGGCATCGCTCAACATTTTCGACAACCCCATTGAACCTCTCAGTACGCTGCGTCCGACCCGCATCGGCCGCGGCTGGCGTTACTCCCTCGCCATGACCAACCGATCAAACCACTTGCTTCGTGACTTGCGCGAAGCCACCCAAAACTGAATCCATCAAGGAGACACCACCATGGACGCCGTTCGCCTTCAAAGAACCTATCTCGATCTCACAACCCCGCACGTGGCGGACGCCTGTCTGCGGCTGGGCATACCGGTCAGGTGCGCGCCCATGGAAATGCGGCCCGTCTGGAGAGGCAGTCATATGGTGGGCCGGGTGTGCCCTGCACGGCACTACGGCAGCGTGGACGTCTTCCTGGAGGCGATCAAACGCTCATCCCCTGGGGATGTCATGGTCGTTGACAACGGCGGGCGAACGGACGAAGCGTGCGTCGGTGACCTTGTGACGCTGGAGACGGCCCAAGCTGGCCTGCGTGGCATCGTGATCTGGGGCCTGCACCGCGACACCAAGGAGCTTGAAACCATTCGTCTGCCCGTGTTCAGCCTGGGCACCCTGCCGACCGGCCCCCAGCGACTGGACACACAAGAAGCACAGGCGCTCACGTCCGCCATCTGCGGCACCCATACCGTCAATGCTGATGACTTCGTGCTGGGCGACGACGACGGTCTCATCTTCATTCCGCTGGATCGGGCAACCGATGTTGCGGAACTCGCTGCCAGCATCCGCGACACCGAACGCTACCAAGCCGCCCGCATGCAACAAGGCACGACCTTCAGGGCACAAGCCCGATTCGATGAGTTTCTTGCTGGCCGGGAGGCCGATCCTGAACTGACGTTCCGCCAGCATCTGCGCTCGATCGGTGGGGCGATTGAAGAGTGATGAGCTCCGACCTCGACAACATGCCTGCGGTCAGCCGGGTGCACGCCGGAGCGCCTTAAACCTGTGAAGCAGCCCCTTGGTCGAGCACAGGCAGGACGCCGGACAGACGCTCCATCCAGCCAAGTCCCGCTTCAGTGCCTTGTGCGGGCAGGTATTCACAACCGAACCAGCCGTCATAGTCCACTGAACGCAGGGCTTGAAACGTGGCCGCAAAGTCGATGATTCCCGTGTAGGGCTCGTGGCGACCGGGGTGATCTCCCAGCTGCACATGGGCAATGTGCTTACCCAGTACGTGAACCACAGATACCGGGTCTCCGGTCAACTGGGCCGCATGAAATGTGTCAAACACCAAGCCCAGCCCAGGCAACTCCTTGATCAGTTTGTCGACATACTGGTAGTCCGAGAGTACATATCCAGGAATCGACACCTCGCTGATGACCTCAATGGCCACACCCAAGCCATGGCGCCGAGCCACGTGCTGGCTCAACCATAGGTTCTCCAGATAGGTGGCCATCACGCGCGGGTCGTCCAAGTCCACACCCACACCCGCCATGGGGTTGATCAAGTGGCTTCCCAGTCGCTGGGCGTGTGCCACGGCCTGGTCCAGCCCATCGCGGAACTCCGACTGGCGCCCGGGCAAAGCGGCCAGCCCCCGTTCTTGTTTGTGCGCCTGCCCCTGAGGCAACACCACGATGGGCCAATGCAGGTTCAGCTCGACGCCCAGTTGGCTGAGTTCATCCAGGTCTTCCTGGTAGAGGCTGGGCCACTCAATGCCCGAGAAGCCAGCCGCTGCCGCCCGGCGAATGCGCTCAAGGGGCTGGTGCTCGGTGAACAGGAATCCAATGTGTGCGCTGAGTTTCATGGGATGGCAGACAGAGCCCTGGCCAGTCTGTGCAGCTGCACGGTTGTCAGAACCCAAAGACCTGCGAGGGAGTGGTGACCATGAGGCGATGCCAGTCCTGCGCAGACCCTATACGGGCCTGGGTCAGAGCCAGCGTGTGAGCATCGTCTTCGTAGCGGAAGGGTTCAATGTCTTCCGGCTTGTGGCCCACATCCCGTGCATGACCACTCGTGTGTGGCCAGTTGCTGCCCCACAGCAGTTGCTTTGGGCCCGCCGCAACCAGGGTGCGCACCACCGGGGCCAGGTCACTGTAGTCGGGAGTCTGCGCCGACACCTGGTAAGGAGCGGACAGCTTCAAATACACGTTGGGCGTGAAGTCGAGCAGCCTGGCCAACGACAGGATGTCAACCGGATTGTCGTTGGGTTTGAGCAGCGCAAAGTGGTCCAAGACGATCTTGCGCTTCAGCCGTGCAAGTTCGGGCGCGATGTCCAGGATGTCCTTTAGATGGGCAAAAAGCTCGATGCTCCAGTCCAGCGACCCGAGTTGCTCGTTCAGTGTTTGCAGCTGTAGAACGAGTGCATCGGGATCGTTGGATCGACCGGACTCTTGCACCACCCAGTTGATTCTCACAGCCCGCACGCCGGCATCGTGCATGGCCTCCAACTGGCCGAGTGTGACGGATCGATCGAGCACCACCGACCCCCGAGCTTGCGCCCCAGCCTGGTTCAGCATGGTCAGCGCATCCAGCAAGCAAGCGTTGTTGGTGCCGTAGACGCTGGGTTGCACACACACCACGCGACCACAACCAATGCGTTCGAGGTGTCGCAACAGGTCGGCGCCGGTCGCGGCCCCCGGCGTGTAGGCGCGGTGCGACACGTAAGGAAACCGCCAGGGGTCGAACACATGAACGTGCGTATCGGTTTGCTCGGACATGTGCTGTTGGTCTCTCAACGTGCAAGATGGTGTGCGCTTCTCAAACGGGTCACTCGGCCTGAATGTTGGCCTTCTTGATGACCTCGGTCCAGGTCTTGACCTCCTGCGCCAGGAAGCTGTTGAACGCATCGCGCGATGCCAGGATCGGCGTGGCGCCCAGCTGATCAAATCGCGCGCGCAATTCGGGTGTGCCCATGGCCTTGATGGTTTCCTTGTGTAGGCGGTCCAAGATGTCCTTGGGTGTCTGCGCCGGCGCTGCCAGACCCACCCAGTGGGTCATCTCGTATTTTGGGAAACCCGCTTCGGCAAAGGTCGGCACGTTAGGGAGCTTGGGCGATCGTTTCTCGCCCGTTACCGCCAATGCGGTCACCCGGCCACCGGTCACCTGCGGACCGGCCGTGGTCACGCTGTCCAGCAGCATGTTGATCTCCCCGCCCGCCAGCGCCTGCATGGCAGGACCGCCGCCCCGATAGGGCACGTGCTGGAACTGGGCACCGGTGCTCACTTCCAGCAGTGACGTCGCCAGGTGCGGCGTGCTGGCGACCCCGCCGCTGCCGTAGTTCAATGCATTGGGCTTGCTCTTGCCGGCATTCACCAGTTCCTGTAGCGACTTGTAGGGAGAACCGGGTGGCACCATCATCACCAGAGGGGATTCCGCCACTTTCGCAATGCCGGTGATGTCCTTGAGCGTGTCGTATTTGAGGCGGGCGCCATAGAGCGCGGGCGCGGTCACGAACGGGGCACTGGGGAACAGCAGCGTGTAGCCGTCCGCCGGCGACCTGGCAACCAGTTCGGAACCGATGGTGCCACCCGCACCGGGCTTGTTGTCCACGATGACGGGCTGTCCCAGCTGAGCTTGGAGGCGCTCGGCCAGGATGCGGGCCATCACGTCGTTGGGGCCGCCAGCGGCGAAGGCCACCACGATTTTGATCGGGCGACTCGGGTAGCCCGACTGGGCATAAGCGCTACCGGAGATGACCGCAGCGACGGCCAGTCCGATAACGGCCGCACGGCGCGCTGGTGTGAAGGGGGTGTTTGAACGCTGCATGTCTTGTCTCCTAGCAAGTGAACACGGTTGAAAGTACCCGTGGGACGACGTCCCCACGGATTGATTTTATTGTATTCATGTATTATTTGATGCAATCATAGTGTTTGCTCCATCAGTAAAAACCACATCACACTGAGCGATTTAGGCAAAACCTAGAGTGGATAGACTGAAGGTTCAGAGCATTTTCAGAAGTTTTGGCATGAACCCATATTGCATTATATTTGCTTCAAATGCAAAATCATGTCATGAACAAGACAATCCCTGCCGACATGTCCAGCACCACCATGACGGTGCATGGCGTTTCCTACCGCCACGTGAACCTGTCAGCCCTGCTGGGCCCCCCCCTGACACGACTGCCCCATGTGCTGCGCGTGCTGCTTGAAAACGTGGTGCGCACCACCCAGGGCGCCGAGCGACAAGTTCACGTGTCCGACCTGCTCCAGTGGCTGGATCACGCCAGCAGCGAAGCCGAGATCCCGTTCCAGCCAGGCCGTGTGCTGATGCACGACACCACCAGCACCCCTGCGCTGGTGGACATCGCCGGCATGCGGGATGCATTGGCCGAAGCCGGCGTGGACCCGGCGGTGCTGAGTCCCACCCTGCCGGTGGATGTTTCGGTCGACCATTCGCTGGCGGTCGAGGTCTATGGCCGACCCGATGCGATCACGCTGAACATGCAGCACGAAATCCGCCGCAACCGTGAGCGCTACCGCTTCCTGCGCTGGGCCTCGAAGGCACTGGACGGCGTACGCATCAACCCGCCCGGCACGGGCATCATGCACACCATCAACCTGGAACAGTTGGCCACCGTCAGCTGCGTCGAACAACGCGACGGCCAGGCCTGGCTGATCCCCGACGTGATGCTGGGCACCGACAGCCACACCCCGATGGTCAACGGCTTGGGGGTGCTGGGCTGGGGCGTCGGCGGACTGGAAGCGCAGACCGTCATGTTCGGCATGCCCACCATGTTGCGCATCCCGGACGTGGTGGGCGTGCGATTGGTGGGCCGGTTGGCAGCACCTGCACAGGCCACCGACCTGGCCCTGACCGTGACCCAGCGCTTGCGTGCGCTGGATGTGACCGGCGAGTTTGTCGAGTTCTACGGGCCTGGTGTGTCTACCCTCTCGGCCAACGAGCGGGCGGTGGTGGCCAACATGGCTCCGGAATATGGCGCCACCACCGGCTACTTTCCGGTGGACGAAGCCACCCTGAGCTATCTGGCGGCCACTGGCCGGAGCCCGGCACACATCGAGCTGGTGCGCGCCCACCAGCAAGCGTCCGGACTGTGGTTCGACCCACTCGCCACCCCCGTCTATTCCAAAACCATCGAAATCGACCTGGGCCAGATTGGTGTGCACATCGCGGGTCCGACCCGGCCGCAGGACCTGCTGTCGTTGCAGGACGCGGGCCGGGCGCTGGACGCGGTCGGCTTTCAACCCAAAGCAACGTGCGAGGACATGCCACTGCATCCCGTGGGCATTGCCGCCATCTCCAGTTGCACCAACACCAGCGATCCAAGGCTGTTGATTGCCGCCGGTCTGTTGGCCCGCAAGGCCAGGGCCAAGGGTCTGACGGTGCCGTACTGGGTCAAGACCTCGCTGGCACCCGGATCGCCCGCGGCGGCCAGCTACCTGCAGCGTGCCGGCCTGACCGACGACCTTGCAGCACTGGGCTTCAACATCGTGGGTTATGGATGCAGCACCTGCATCGGCAACCCCGGACCGCTGACCGAGCCGATCCGCCTGGCGCAGGAGCGGGGCGAGGTGAAGGCGCTGGCCATTGTCTCGGGCAACCGCAATTTCCCGGGCCGCGTTCACCCCGATATCGAACTGAGCTTCATCATGTCGCCGCTGCTGGTGGTGGCGTTCGCCATCGCCGGCGACGCCCGCCGCAATCTGCGCGATGAGCCGCTGCAGACCGGAGCGGACGGTCACCCAGTCCACCTGGCCGACATCTGGCCCACGGCTGATGAGATCGACGAAACCTTGCGCCTGTCTCAAGCCCCGGCAGACTACGCGGCCGACTTTGCCAGGGCCAGCGCCAACCCGCTCTGGCACGCCATCGAGGCGCCGGACGCGCCACGATATCCCTGGGACGAGGCGTCCACCGCGTTGCGACGCCCCCCTTTCGCGTCGCTCCAGGAAGGCTCGCAACTGGGCACCTACCGCGCCTTCCCTCTGCTGGTGCTGGGTGATGACATCACCACCGACCACATCTCTCCCGCCAGCGCGATACCGCCCGACAGCCTGGTCGCCGACTTTCTGGTCGAGCGTGGCGACGACCGGCGCGACCTCAACGTGTTCGCGTCCAGGCGGGGCAACTGGGAAGTGATGCTGCGCGCAGCCTTTCACAACAAGAACCTGCGCAACCTGCTGGCGCCCGGCGCTCCGGTGGCGCACACGCTGCACATTCCCACGGGCGAGACACTGCCCCTGTGGGAGGCGTCGGCAAGGTACAAGGCCGCAGGGCAATCTGTCGTCATCGTCGCGGGTGAACGCTACGGCATGGGGTCTTCGCGCGACTGGGCTGCCAAGGGTCAGCGGCTGCTGGGCGTGCGCGCCGTGCTGGCGGTCGGCTTCGAGCGCATCCACCGCTCCAACCTCATCGGCATGGGCATCCTGCCGGTGCGCATGACCCACGGCGTATCGCCGAGCAGCCTGAACATCCAGCCCGGCGACGAGATCGAGGTGGTCGCAGATGCCGCAGCACTTAGCCCACGCTGCGACATCGAAGTGCGCCTGCGCCGTCGAGACGGCAACTCGACATCCATTCCGGCCAAGGCCGCCGTTGAAACGCAGCTCGAAGTCGAGCTGCTGCAAAAGGGTGGCGTGATTCCCGCCATCCTCGAAAAGACCATCGCACAGCACCTTCACAGAGATCTCCCATGAGCACCGTATCGGACGCCCTGAAGAAAACCCTTGCACCCACCGGTCGCCTGCGCGCGTCCATCAACCTGGGCAACCCGGTGCTGGTGCACCGCAACCCCACCACGGGCGAACCCGAAGGTGTCTCTGTCTCGCTAGCGCAAGCTTTCGCTCAGCATCTGGACCTGCCCCTGGACATGGTGGTTTTCGACACGGCCGGCAAGTCTGTCGATGCGGTCACCCGGGAAGAGGCTGACTTCGGCTTCTTCGCCATCGATCCGATCCGCGGTCAGGGCATCCACTTCACTGCGCCCTACGTCCTCATCGAGGGTGCGTACCTGGTGCGCGAAGGCTCGACCTTCACCTGCAACGACGATGTGGATCAGGAAGGCGTGCTCGTCACGGTGGGCAAGGGCAGCGCTTACGACCTGTTCCTGACGCGCGAACTGCACCGGGCACACATCGTGCGCGCGCCTTCGTCGCCCACGGTGGTGGACGTGTTCATGGAACAGGCGCTGGATGTGGCCGCCGGCGTGCGCCAGCAACTTGAAGCCGACCTGCAGCGTTTTGAAGGTCTGCGTATCCTGCCCGGCCGCTTCATGGTGATCGAACAGGCCATGGGGCTGCCCCGTGGGCGTGGAGAAGACGCCGCCCGCTGCCTGTTTGATTTCCTGGAAAGCGCCAAGGCTTCAGGTCTCGTGGCCAGGGAACTGGCCCGCTTTGGTATCCAGGGTGCGTCAGTGGCTCCCGCTGCGAAGGCCTGAACCATGTGGGCTTACATCGGCTCCAGAACCACCCGCGAGCGCAACGCTCGCGGCGAAGGCATCAGCATCTTCCACGTCAACGAATCCACCGGAGATCTGACCCCCACGGACGTCGTAGGCGGCCTGCTGAACCCATCTTTCCAAGCCTACAGCGACCGCCATCAGGTGTTGTACTCCATCCATGGCGACAGTCAGGAAGTCAGCGCTTTCCGAGTTCACACAGAAACGGGTGCGCTCACCTTTCTCAATCAGGTGTCCTGCGAAGGACGCAACCCGGTGCATCTGGCGCTGGATCCCAGCCATCAGCGGCTGGTGGTCTCCAACCACCTGACCAGTGCCATGGCCGTATTGAGCATCATGGACGACGGTCGGCTGGGTCAGGTGACACAGCTCGTTCCGCTGGTAGGCGAACCCGGCCCGCACCGGAAGGAACAGCCCTTCTCCAAGCCGCATTTCAACCCGTTCGATCTTTCGGGACGCTTTGTGGTCGTGCCGGACAAGGGGCTGGACAAGGTCTTCGTGTTCCAATTTGAGAACGGCCAGCTGGTGCCCGCGCACAACCCGTTTGTTTCCAGTCGCGAGATGGCCGGTCCGCGCCATGTGGTGTTCCATCCGAACGGGTCATGGCTGTACTGCGTCAACGAACTGGACTCCACTGTGACTGCCTACCGCTTCGACACTGGCAGCGGTGAGCTGACACCGTTTCAGGTGTTGTCGTCGCTCAACGAGCGTTTCACAGGCAACAGCCGAGCCTCTGAAATCGAGGCCCACCCCAGCGGGCGCTGGCTGTATGCCTCCAACCGCGGCGAAGACAGTTTGGCCGTATTTGAGATCGATCAGGCCAGCGGCGACCTGCGCCTGGTGCAAACCGTACCGACCCTGGGTCGCACGCCCCGCTTTTTTGCCTTGCACCCGTCCGGCCGCTGGCTCTACGTGCTCAACGAAGACTCGGACACCATCGTGCGCTTCCGGGTAGATGAGCGCTCAGGCTTGCTGGCACCCGTGGGCGAACCTCTTCATTGCGCCAGCCCCGTGTGCATGAGCTTCGTGGGTTTGAGTCACTAAACGGAATGCGACTGCACGACCATCCGCGGGTCAAACCTGCCCGGTCTCGCTGGGGAGGTTCATCGCCAATGAGTCCAGCAGCATGTCAGCGGTGGACAGGTTGGTGGCGCAGGGTACGTTGTGCACGTCGCAAGCCCTCACCAGGGCATTGATGTCCGGTTCGTGCGGTTGAGGCGTCATCGGATCCCGCAGGAACACCAGGGCCTGGACGTGCCCCGCCACCAGCTTTGCGCCGATCTGCTGGTCCCCGCCCAGCGGTCCGCTGAGCACACACTCCACCTCCAGGTCGAGCTCTCGGGACCGCGGGTCAAACCTGCCCGGTCTCGCTGGGGAGGTTCATCGCCAATGAGTCCAGCAGCATGTCAGCGGTGGACAGGTTGGTGGCGCAGGGTACGTTGTGCACGTCGCAAGCCCTCACCAGGGCATTGATGTCCGGTTCGTGCGGTTGAGGCGTCATCGGATCCCGCAGGAACACCAGGGCCTGGACGTGCCCCGCCACCAGCTTTGCGCCGATCTGCTGGTCCCCGCCCAGCGGTCCGCTGAGCACACACTCCACCTCCAGGTCGAGCTCTCGGGACGTCGGCCTCCGGTGGTCCCGGTGGCCACCAACGCACATTGACGCAACAGAGACAGGTGCTTGCCCGCCAGGGCCAGCATGTCGTCCTTCTTCCGGTCGTGGGCGATCAGGGCAAGTCTCATCTGTACAAAAGATTTATTGAGCTTATATTGTACGAAAATTGTCTTTGATACACAAATGCAGCAATTCACCCCGTCCATCCGCCAATGCCACGCATGCCTGCGTGCCATGATTACGGTGGGTTTGTCCATAATCGTTTGTCAGTCCCAACAAGCACACCCAACGCCATGAACACGCCCAGAGTCGCCAAAATAACCAGCGCGATGCCGCACCCTCCCAGCGGCATCGCCAACTCGGTGGCGGCCGGCATCCTGGAATACATCCGCAAGCTGGACCTGCCTGCCGGTCAGCGCCTGAGAGAACAGGCGCTTGCCGACGAACTGGGCGTGTCGCGCTCACCCATCCGCAAGGCCCTGCAGTACCTGGAGTCGGCCGGGGTGGTCGCCTCCAGTCCCAACCGGGGTTTCTTCCTCAAGCAGAGGGCTGCCGATTTGATGCGCCTGGACATGCCGGCGGACGATGAGTCGGACGAGGCTTTGTACATGCGCGTGGCCGAAGAGCGCCTGAGCGGCGTACTCCCCGAAGAGGTCACCGAGGTCGATCTCATGGAGCGCTACGAATTGTCCCGACTGCAGGTGCAGCGCGTCCTCAACCGCATGGGACGCGAAGGACTTGCCGAACGCAAGCCGGGTCGTGGTTGGGTGTTCCTCCCCTTCCTCAGCACCGATACCGCCTACCGCGAGGGCTACCGCTTCCGCATGATCATCGAGCCGGCAGCATTGCTGGAGCCCAGCTTCCGGATCGACAAGGCCGCGTTCGACCGGATACGCCGTGACCAGCGGGCCATGCTCGACGGCGGCATTGAGAAATGGCCTCGCGGTGAGTTGTTCCGCGCAGGTGCCCAGTTCCACGAAACCCTGGTCGCTGCGTCGAACAACAGCTTCCTTCTTGAGTCCATCCGCAACGTCAACCAATTGCGGCGCCTGGTCGAGTACCGGGTGAACGTGGACCGGAGCCGCCTGTACCGACAGTGTGAAGAACATCTGATGCTGCTGGACCTGATCGAAGGAGGTGATCGGGTCGAGGCCTCCTACAAGCTGCGCCAGCACCTGGACGTCGCGCGCAGTATCAAACTGCATGACGCGGACGAGGCCGCCGATGGCAAGCCATCATCTGCGCCGGTGGAAGTCAACGTCTAGCCAAATGGATCTACGAGTTTGTACTAATAGTTGACAAAGTACAAAATCACTTTATACTCCTGGGTCAACTGGTGGCGCGGTGCCGCCTTTTCTCATGGAGACATAGATGAAGATTCTTGTGCTGCCCGGTGATGGCATTGGTCCTGAAATCGTTGCTGCTTCCCTCAAGGTCTTGACGGCCGCGAGCCAGAAGTTCGACCTCGATCTGAGCTTTGATCACGACGACGTGGGCTTCACCAGCCTGGAAAAACACGGCACGACGCTGCGCGACGAAACGCTGGCCAAGGCCCGTACCTACGACGGCATCATCCTGGGCACGCAGTCGCACGCCGACTACCCGGCCCCCGAGAAGGGTGGTCGCAACGTCTCGGCTGGCTTCCGCATTGGCCTGGACCTGTATGCCAACGTGCGCCCTGCCCGCACCCGCCCCTTCCTGGAGTCGAACATGCGTCCGGGCAAGACCATGGATCTGGTCATCATGCGTGAGGCCACCGAGGGCTTCTACCCGGACCGCAACATGACCCGCGGCTGGGCCGAGCTGATGCCCAGTCCCGACATGGCCCTTTCCTTCCGCAAGATCACCCGCCACTGCAGCGAGCGCATCGCGCGCCGTGCCTTTGAACTGGCGATGAAGCGCAACAAGAAGGTCACCGCCATCCACAAGGCCAACAGCTTCCACATGACCGACGGTCTGTTCATGGAATGCGTGCGCGACGTGGCCAAGGAATTCCCCGAAGTCACCCTCAACGACCTGCTGGTGGATGCCTCCACCGCCCACCTGGTGCGCAACCCGGAGCGCTTTGACGTGCTGGTGGCGACCAACTTCTACGGTGACATCATTTCCGATCTGGCCAGCGAACTCTCCGGCAGTCTGGGCCTGGCTGGCTCCATGATGGCCAGCGACACCCACTGCTGCGCGCAGGCTCAGCACGGCTCGGCACCCGACATCCAAGGCCAGGACAAGGCCAACCCGGTGTCGATGATTCTGTCCTGCGCGATGCTGCTGCAGTGGCTTGGCGAGAAGCGCGGCGTGCCCGCACTGGAAGCCGCCGCCATGGCGATGGACGTGGCCGTGGACAAGGTGCTGGAAAACCCCGCATCGCGCACGCCAGACCTGGGCGGTTCGACCGGTTGCCAGGCTTTTGCCGACAAGGTGGCCCAGGCCCTCCTGAACGCTTAAGCCGACGAGGTCCATCATGTACCTCGGATGCATCGCAGACGATTTCACCGGGGCGACCGACCTGGCCAACAACCTGGTCCGGTCGGGCATGCGGGTGGTCCAGACCATCGGCATCCCGACTGAGCCACCGCCCGCCGATGCGGACGCGGTGGTGATCGCCCTCAAGACCCGGACCATCGTGCCTGACGCGGCGGTCGCGGAATCGCTCCAGGCCGGACGCTGGCTGCGTGCCAACGGTGCGCGTCAGGTCTACTTCAAGGTGTGCTCGACCTTCGATTCCACCGACGAGGGCAACATCGGACCGGTGACCGAAGCGCTGATGGACGAACTGGGTGCGAACTTCGTGCCCGTCTGCCCGGCTTTCCCCGAGAACCAGCGCACCATCTTCAATGGCTACCTGTTCGTGGGCAACGGCCTGCTGAGCGAGAGCAGCATGCGCAACCACCCGCTGACGCCCATGCACGACCCGAATCTGGTGCGAGTCATGCAGCGTCAATGCAAGCGACAGGTTGGCCTCATCGACCACCGCACGGTCCACGCAGGCTCGGGCGCGGTCAAAGAGCGTATCGACCTGCTCAGGCAATCGGGCACCGAACTGGCCATCGTGGATGCCACGTCAGACGAGGACCTGCTCATCATGGGCCGCGCCTTCGCAGGCGTGCAGCTACTGGTTGCGGGCTCTGGTGTGGCACTTGGCCTACCGCAGAACTTCGGCATCGCACCCAGTTCGCAGTCGTCTCAGCTGCCAGCTGCGCGCGGCCACAAAGCGATCGTGTCAGGCAGCTGCTCGGTGGCGAGCAACGAGCAAGTGGCGACTTTCAAAGCCAGGGGCTACGCCTCATTCGCCATTCACCCGCTGCGCGCGGCCAAAGGCGAAGACCTCGTGGGTGCGTGCCTCGAATGGGCCAAGTCCCGACTTGGGAACGAACCCATCTTGATCTACGCGACAGCGGAACCTCAGGCCGTAAAAGAAACGCAGGCCATTCTGGGGGTGCAGGCCGCAGGAGAACTCACGGAGCACATCCTCTCCTCTATCGCAGCAGGGCTGGTGGCGCAAGGGGTGGGCCAACTCGTGGTGGCCGGAGGAGAAACCTCGGGCGCCTGCGTCAAGGCCCTGGGCGTTACCAGCATGCGCATCGGCCCGCAGATCGACCCAGGAGTGCCCTGGTGCCATACCGGAGAAAACACGGCCGCACCGCAAGGGCTGCACATCGCGCTGAAGTCCGGCAACTTTGGCACGTCGGATTTCTTCACCAAGGCGTTCGGGGTGCTGGCATGAGTGCAGGCCAGGAGGTGTTGCTGTGAACGAAGCCGAACTTCGCTCCGAGATCTGCCGTATCGGCAAAAGCCTGTTCGACAGGGGTTACGTACACGCAACGGCGGGCAACATCAGCGCCCGCCTGGCGGACGGCTTTCTCATCACACCCACCGACGCCTGCCTCGGATTCCTGGAACCGGAAGCACTGGCCAAAGTGGCACTCGATGGAACACAGCTCAGTGGCCAGAGGGCCAGCAAGACGCTGGTGCTTCATCGGAGCATTTACGCGGCCGATGCCGAGGCGATGTCGGTCATCCACACACACTCGACCCACCTGGTGGGCACCAGCCTGACAAGTGCATGGACCTCCGACGAGCTGCTTCCCCCCATCACGCCGTACTTCGTGATGAAGGTCGGCCATGTGCCACTGATCCCGTACCACCGCCCGGGCGACCCTGCGGTGGGCGAACTGGTGGTTCAGGCCATTGCCAGGCATGGGGCGGCCGGGCGTCGGATTCGGGCCGTGATGCTGGATCGGCTCGGCCCGAATGTTTGGCACAGCTCGCCAGCCGCTGCCATGGCCACGCTGGAAGAGCTGGAAGAAACCGCCCGGCTCTGGTTGCAGGCCAGCCCCAAGCCAGCCCCCCTGAGCGAAGACGCTATTGACGAACTCAGGGAACATTTCGGGGCCAGCTGGTAAGGCCGCAGACGGATCACACCGCAAACAAGTCAAGACAGGCCAAGGGCGCCTGATTCCCTGATCGCTTCAAGCGCAGGCCACGCAGAGGGCCGCATTCACCCCGACGGATCCACCGAAGAGGAGACAAACATGATGAACTCAGCGCGCGCGCGCAGTTTTTTGGCCGGCCTGCTGTGGACCCTATCGGGCGCCGCATTCGCAGCCGACGCATTCCCGACCAGAGCACTCACGCTCGTCGTCCCCTACTCGGAAGGTGGCAGCTCGGACACCCGTGCCAGGCAGGTCGCCCGACACATGTCGACCCACCTGGGACAGCCCGTGCAGGTTGTGAACCATGCCGGTGATGGCGGGAATAAGGGTACCGATCTCATTGCGAAAGCTCGGCCCGATGGATACACCTTCGGGCTCGGCAACTTGGCCCCGATGACCGTGAACCGGCATCTCAATCCTGCCCTTCCCTTCAATCCCAAAACGGACCTGCGGGCCATCGGCATGATCGAGCGTGGCCCCTTGGTGTTGATGGTCAGCGCCGACGCCGACTTCGCCACCGCCCAGGCAATGTTGGACAAGGCGAAGAACGGCACCGGCCGACTGCGTTATGCCTCGGCAGGCGTCGGAGGCTCCTTTCACCTGGCGGTCGAGCTGCTGGAGCAGCAAGTGGGGTTTACTGCACAACATGTGCCTTTTGACGGTGGCGGCAAGGCGACTGAGGCCCTGTTTCAAAAGAAGGTGGATTTCAAGTTCGACGGCGTGCCGTCCGCCGTTGCCTTGCTGTCAGAGACTCCCCCCAAGGTCAGGGCACTGGCAGTGGCCAGCCGTCGCCGGTCACCGGTATTGCCTGGCGTACCGACGTTTCGAGAACTGGGCATCGATGGCATGGAAGTATCGAACTGGCTCGGATTGGTGGCGCCTTCAGGCACCCCCGATGTCGTCATCGAACGGCTGAACCAAGCACTGCTTTTCTCTCTTTCCCAGTCCGATGTAGGTTCGACCATCACCCGCAATGGGAACGAATTGGGCGCCGGACCGCCGATGTACTTCGACGCCTTCATGTCGGCAGAGTCGTACCGATGGGGCCGACTGATCCGCGAAAAGAAGATCTCTCCGTAACCCCCGCCCCCCTTCAGTTGCCCATGCATGACCGCAGACGACGACAGGACCTCAACTCCACCGAATAAGACAAGCCTATTTATGTTTTAAGAAAGTACTAGGAACAATTTTCTCGGTGTTTTCCATGAGATAACATCCTTGCAATGTGTTTTATCATTGCTTGAGACTATTCGAACAGATGACTTCGCACATGCGCAACGCGTCCAGCAGGCTCTGCACGACTGTCCAAGACCGGTCCACACCGGAGACCCCCATCCATCCAACGTTCAGAGGTATATGAAATGAAAATTTGGACCAGGCGCTACCTGATTTCTGCCATTCCGGCACTGCTTGTTTCGACGGGCGCTCTTGCCCAAGACTGGGCTCCAAACAAGCAAGTCACCATCGTCGCGCCGGCCGGCGCAGGTGGGGGCCTGGACATGGTGGCGCGCACCATGGCGAAGGTGTTTGACGCCAAGAAGATCGTGACCCAACCCATCACGGTAGAAAACAAACCCGGTGGCGGACAGGTCACGGGCACGGTGGAGTTCGCCACCAAGGAAGCGCGCAACGATCACAAGCTGATGATCGCGTCCACCCCGTTCATCCTCAACCACATCAAGCGCGACGGCAACAGCCCCATTGGCCCGGACCAGATCCATCCCCTGGCCATGCTTCAGGTCGACTACGGAGTGATCGCTGTGCGCGCTGACTCCAAGTTCAAGAACCTCAAGGAACTGGTGGATGCGGTCAAGGCAAACCCGGCCAACGTGCAGTTTTTGGGCGGCGGGGCACCCGGCACCTGGGACCACTTGAACACCATCCTGGTGGTGCGCAAGGCCGGTGTCGACACCAAGGCCTTCAAGTACAACTCGTACAACAACGGTGGTGAGGCTCTGACGGCGCTGCTCGGAGGTCACGGTGAAGCCATGACCTCCGATGTGTCCTCCATCAAACAGTACGTGCAAGCCGGCAAAGTCCGTGTGCTGGGCGTTTCCTCTGCCGCACGACTGACCGAAGACGACGTGATGAAGAGCGTGCCCACCTACAAGGAACAAGGCTTCGACGTCACCACCGCCAACTGGCGTGGTGTGTTCGTCGGCAAGGACGTCTCGCCCGCAGCGAAGGCTTACTGGGGCAAGAAGGTGGCCGAACTGGTGGCCACGCCGGAATGGAAAGAGGAGCTCAAAAAGCAAGGCGTCCTCAATGAGTACAAGGACGCCAAAGGGTTCTATGCCCACCTGAAGGAGGAGCTGGGCGACTACACCGACAGCTACAAAGAACTCGGTATGGCCAAGTAAGGCGGCCTGAACTTCTAAAAATCTGTGTTTGACAAGCCCCAGCGCTGGACGGCGCCGGGGCTGTCATGTGTTTCTGGCGCCGATGGCGCATGAAGTTTGAGGATCCAGTCCATGTTCGATCGAATATTCAACCTGATTCTTGTGGCCCTGGGTGTCGCGCTTTACTGGCATTCAGGCACCATGACCACCGACTTGACCAGTGGAAACATCGGTCCGGAAATCCTTCCCAGGGTGCTTGCCATCGCATTGATCATCACGGCCAGTCTGAACCTGGCCACGATCATGCGCAAACAACCGGCTGGCCGCATAAACGGGGGAAATGAAGATAGTGACGACCGCAGTGCGTACACCAAGTTTCTGATCCTCGTTGGCCTGCTGGTGGCCTATTCCCTGCTGCTGGAGCAGTTGGGCTACGTCATTTCCACCTTCCTGTTCCTGCTGGCCGCTATCCAGACGATGGAGCGCGGCCGCCTGCTCAAGTCTGCGGTCATCTCAGCTGCGTTTGCTGGCGGCGTCTACCTGCTGTACGTCAAGGTAGCTCTGGGCTCTCTGCCCCCCCTGCCGTTTCTTGAATAACCCCTCATAAGGCTCGTTGTGGAAGCTCTTCAATACCTGTCGCAAGGTCTGGGGGTTGCATTGCAACCCATCAACCTGCTGTTTGCATTCATCGGTTGCCTGCTGGGCACCTTGGTCGGCGTCTTGCCTGGCATCGGCCCCATCAGTGGTGTGGCGCTGCTCATTCCGGTTACCGCCTCCATCACCAGCGGCATGCCGGCAGCCGATGCCGCCACCAGCTCCATCATCCTGCTCGCTGGCGTGTACTACGGCGCCATGTATGGCGGCTCGACCACGGCCATCCTGATCAACACCCCGGGCGAGAACTCCTCAGTGTGCACCACCCTGGACGGTTACCAGATGGCCAAGCAGGGGCGCGCCGGGGTTGCCTTGGCCATCTGCGCCATTGCATCGTTTGTGGCCGGCCTGATCGCCTGTATCGGGCTGATTTTCCTGGCCCTACCCCTGGCCGAGTTGTCGCTGAAATTCGGCCCAGCCGCCCAGTTCTCGCTGATGATTCTGGGTCTCTGTGCGCTGAGCAGTCTGGCTGCCAAGTCACAGCTCAAAGCCTTTGTCATGACACTGTGCGGGCTGATCCTGTCCACCGTGGGCGTGGACCCGATTTCGGGTGTCGCCCGCATGACTTTCGGATACACCGAGTTGTACAGTGGCATCGAGTTCCTGACGCTGGCGGTAGGCATGTTTGCTCTGGGTGAGGTCTTCAAAACCATCATCACGCGTGACTACGCATCTGGCGAACCGATCCAGGTGGGCAGCCTCCTGCCCAGCGTGCAGGACTTGAAGGACAGCACCCCCTCCATCCTGCGCGGTTCGCTGCTTGGCTTCTTCCAAGGTCTCATCCCCGGCAGTGGCGCCACGCTGTGCTCGTTCATGGCCTACACAGTGGAAAAGAAACTGAGCAAGAACGGCAAGAACTTCGGCAAAGGCGCCATCGAAGGGGTGGCCGCCCCCGAGGCCGCCAACAACGCGGCAGCAGGCGGCGCCATGATCCCGTTGCTGACCCTGGGCATTCCCGGCACCGGCACCACCGCCGTGCTGATGGGGGCGCTGATCATGTTCAACATCACCCCCGGACCTCTGCTGTTCCAGGAACATCCGCAAGTGGCCTGGGGCCTGATCGCCAGCATGCTGGTGGGCAACGTGATGCTGCTGGTGCTCAACCTGCCCCTGGTCAAGGTGTTTGCCAAGGTCATCGAGACACCTCCCACCTACCTGATCCCAGGCATCCTGGCCATCTCGGTCTTTGGTGTGTACGCGGTGCAGGTCAGCATTTTCAACTTGTTGCTGATGATCGCCAGCGGCGTCGCGGCCTACTTCCTGGCCAAGAACGACTACCCGATCGCTCCGCTGGTGCTGGCGCTGATTCTGGGCCCCCTGATCGAGAACAACCTGCGTCGGGGCATGAACCTGTACAACGGCGACTGGTTCCAGTTCCTCTCGGATCCTGCGTCGATTGTGTTCCTCACGATCGCTGTGCTCTGGGTGGGCATTCCGCAGGTCATGAAGCTTCGCGGCAAGACCGTTCTGGTTGAGGACGCATGAGCGACAAGGAAACGGCGCCTCGCGTGGTTCTCGTCCACGCGGTCCCGGTGGCCATGGCACCAGTGGAAGCGGCGTTCAAGCGCCTGTGGCCGCAGGTCCGTCGCAGCAATCTGCTCGACGATGGCCTGCCGGCCGATCTGGAGCGCGCGGGGCGGCTGACTCCCGAGCTGCATGAGCGCATTGCGCGCTTGGTGGATCATGCCGTGGGCATTGGAGCCCAGGGCGTGTTGTTTACCTGCTCGGCGTTTGGTGATGCCATTGCGGCCGCTGCGGCACGAGCACCCATCCCGGTGCTCAAGCCGGACCAGGCCATGTTCGACGAGGCCCTGCAAGCAGGACGCCGCATAGGCATGCTTGCCACGTTTGCGCCAGCCGTGCCCAACATGGAGAGGGACTTTCGCGCAGCGGCAAAGCTCCGCGGCATCGACGTGGACATCGAGTCGGTTTGCGTGCCGGAGGCCATGAATGCCGCGCGGGCGGGCGATACCGTTCGGCACAACCAGCTGCTTGTCGAAGCGACCTCTCGACTGGCTCATTGCGACGCGGTGATGCTGGCACAATTTTCCACGTCTGTAGCACTCGATGACGTGCAGTCGGTGCTGGCCTGCCCAGTGCTCAGCTCTCCCGATGCGGCTGTGGCCCTTCTGAAAAAGCAACTCGGCTGACGCACCAGCAACAAGACCATCCGGGCGGAAATAGATGGAAACTGGAATGCAATTGACAGAAAAACGCCCCGCATCGCGTTCGCAGATGTTTCTGGCCTTCAGCATTTTGTCCATGCAGGGCTTTGGCGGGGTCATGGCCATCGCCCGCCGTGAACTGGTGGAGAAGCGAGGCTGGTTGACGCCGGAACGCTTCCTGGCCGACTGGGCGGTGGCGCACGTGCTGCCCGGCCCCAATGTGGTCAACCTGTCTGTGATGGTGGGCGACCGGTTCTTTGGCTGGACCGGTGCCGTCGTGGCGGTGGCCGGCCTGTTCACTTTTCCTCTGCTTCTGGTCCTGCTGCTGGCCGTGGGCTTTGAGTCCTACGGCTCAATAACCGCTGTCCAGGGTGCCCTCAAAGGCATCGCCGCCGTGGTCACTGCGTTGATCGCCAGCACAGCGGCCAAGATGCTGCCCTCCATGCGTGCGCATCCAGGCGGGCGGCTTTTCTGCCTGTTCTGCGGCATCGTCACGCTGGCACTGGTGCTGGTGCTGCGATGGCCCCTGCCCTGGATCCTGGGCTCCGTGGGTCTGACCGCCTGGGCCTGGACCTATTACCGGCTTGGGGCCCACCCGAAGCCAGGCGCACGATGACCAACGTCCCAGCTTTCGCCTGGAGCGACCTGCCCAGCCTGTGCCTGAACTTCGCCACGCTGTCCCTCATCTCCGTCGGCGGTGGCATGGCCGTGGTGCCTGACATGCACCGATTCCTGGTGCTTGAAAGCCGCTGGCTCACAGCGTCGCAGTTCAGCGACTCCGTGGCCCTGGCGCAGGTTGCGCCGGGCCCCAACATCCTGTTCGTGGCCCTGATGGGCTGGTACGCGTCGTCGCTTTCGCTGGGTGTCTGGGCCGCGCCGCTGGTGGCAACGCTGTGCCTGCTGTGCATGGTGGGCCCCAGCTCTGTACTGGCCTTGTACGCCTCGCGCTGGATGGAGCGGCACCATGAGGTGCGCAGCGTCAAAGCCTTCCACAACGGCCTTGCGCCGGTGGTGGTGGCCCTGCTGTTTTCGTCGGCGGTGTACGTCTACCCCTCCAAGACCATGACCTTGCACGATCTGGCGCTGGCGGTGTTGTGCCTGACGGCGTTCGTGCTGCTGCTCAAAACCCGCATGAACCTGATGCTGCTGTTGGTCGCCGGTGCCACCGCTGGTGCGCTGGGGCTGGTTTAAGCGCCCCGTAGCGGCGCGCTCCGCCGCGGGATCGACCTTTCGGCCTGCCGTGGCTGGGGCGTCACCTCCGGCCCAAGCAAGGCGCGGATTTTTTCCAGATTTCTGATGGTGGCGTTCAGGTGCTCGCTCATCGCGGCCGATGCGTCCATTAGCCGCTCTGCTTCAATCAGATCCAGGATATCCAGGTGCTGCTGGCAGTGCGCCGCGTACCGCACACGGTCCTTCATCGACCGGTACGACAACAGGCGCCGCAGGCGGTGGACCCGACGTACAGCGTCGATGAAAAACGCGTTTCCTGAAGCCTGCACCAAGGCCTCGTGAAACAGCACGCCCCGGTCGTGCAACTCCTCGGGCGTGGCGGTTTCGATGCCACCGTTCAGCAGTCGCCGCTCGGTGGCACGCAGGCGTGCGATCACCTGGGGATCCAGGTGGTAGCCAGGCTCCAGCAAGGCGGCAGGCTCCAGCGCCAGACGCAGCCGGTAGGACTTCAGCAGACTGCCGGGGGTGGTCAGGATGGCACTGAAGTCCCAGCCGTAGCCAGGGCGTTTCTGCATCCACCCTTCATCGGCAATCCGGTGCAGCAGGGTGTGCAGCTGACCGCCTGAGAGGCTGTACCTCGACCTCAGGTCAGCTTCGGTCACCTCGTCGGGCAAGACCCCATTGAGGCGGTCTTCCGCCAGCTGAAAGTACGCCGCGCTCAAGGAGTCGGTCTGCGAGACCTGGAACTCCGTCGCCAGCAACCTGGCGACCCGATCCAACGACGCGGCGAGAAAGAAGCCGCGGTTCGGCTCATGAACCACCACACCCTTTTCTTGCAGCCTGACCAACGCCTGGCTGACCGGGGTGCGCGACACCTTCAGGCGTCCGGCCAATGCGGCCGCCGTCAGGTGAGCCCCCTCGGCCAGCCCCTGATCAAGAACAGCTTCCAGTATCTGGCGCGCGAGCATGTTCATCCTTCATTCGATTGGGAACCGCGGCAGTCGAAGACCAGGCATTGCACCAGAGTAATTCCCGCAACAAAACACGCAAAACCAAGGACATGGGATGAGTGATGGAACGCAAAAAAATTCATAGCTGATACAGACCAAGCATAGGCAGGACCACGGGTTTTCCACATCAGCATTTTGTATTTAATGACTCTAAAATGCAACTTTCAACCCAACAGAAGCACCTACGATGAAGCTCCTATCGCATCCGCTCGCTCGCGCCCTCGGACTCGCACTGGGCATCGCCGCCCTCAGCCCTGCACAAGCGCAGGACTACCCATCCCGCAACGTGACCATCGTCGTGCCCTTCGGCGCAGGTGGCGGCGTGGACATCACCGCCCGCCTGCTGGCCGAGAAGCTGCGCACCACGCTGGGTGGCACGGTCATTGTGGAAAACAAGGCCGGCGGCAGCGGCATGATCGGCGCGCAGGCCGTGACCAAAGCCGCGCCGGACGGCCACACGCTGCTGCTGGGATCGGCCGGTGAAACCGCCATCAACCCCTTCGTCTACAAGGGCCGCATGCAGTACGACCCGACCAAGGATCTGGTGCCAGTCACGCTGGTGGTGCGCGTGCCCAACGTGCTGGTGGTGGCCAACAAGCTGCCGGTGAAGAACACCGAAGAACTGATCGCGCACGCCAAGAAGAACCCGGGCAAGCTGTCCTACTCCACCAGCGGCGTGGGCAACCCGCAACACCTCAACGGCGAACTGCTCGAAGAGCTGGGTGGTGTCTTCATGGTTCACATTCCCTACCGTGGCGCCGCAGCCCAGCTGGTGGACGTGACCTCCGGTCTGGTGGACATGACCTTCGTGAGCTACACGGCGGCCAAGTCCTTCATCCAGGCTGGCAAGGTAAAGCCGATCGCGGTGACCTCACCCACCCGTGCGTCGTTCGCACCCGAGCTGCCCGCCCTGGCCGAGCACAAGCCACTGGCCAAGTACGCCCTGGAAAATTGGTTCGGCCTCTTCGCCCCCGCCGGCACGCCGGACGCCGTGGTTCAGAAGCTCAACGCCGCTGTGACCGCCGCGCTGAAGGACCCCGAGCTGGCCAAGAAGCTGCGTGAACAGGGTGGCGAACCTGCCCCCATGAGCCCGCAGCAATTCAAGGACTTCATCAAGAAGGAGTCCGTTCAGTTCGAACGCATCGTCACCTCCGCCAAGATCACGGCGGAGTGACAAGCCCGGGACCGGGGTGGCTTGGTCGAGCACCTCGGTCGGTTGGAGAACTTCGTTCCCTGAAGCCGAGAAGTGGAAGCCCCGATCAATGCTTCTCGACCGGGATGGGAAAAGCCGCCAGGCCCGCGTACCGGGCCTGAGTGCCCAACTCGTTTTCGATCTGCAGCAGACGGTTGTATTTCGCGACCCGCTCCGAACGGCAAAGCGATCCCGTCTTGATCTGCGTGGCCGCGGTCGCCACAGCCAGGTCGGCGATGGTGACGTCCTCCGTCTCCCCCGAACGGTGGGACACCACCGAAGAGAAGCCGGCAGCGCTGGCCATGTCGATGGCGGCCAGCGTTTCGGTCAGGGTACCGATCTGGTTGGGCTTGATGAGGATCGAGTTGGCCACGCCTTGCTGGATGCCCCGCTCCAAGATGGCGGTGTTGGTCACGAACAGGTCGTCGCCCACCAGTTGCACCTTCTTCCCCAGTCGAGCCGTCAGCAGGGCCCAGCCCGTCCAGTCATCCTCGGCCAGGCCGTCCTCGATCGACACAATCGGGTACTGCCGCACCCAGCTCTCCAGAAAATCGACAAACTGCTCCGAGGTGTACGACTTCTGCTCCGCGGCGAGCGCGTAAACCCCTTTGCTGTAGAACTCCGAACTGGCGACATCCAGACCCAGGAAAACATCCAGCCCAACGCGAAGACCGGTGGTCTCGATGGCGCTCAGGATGGCCTCGATGGCCGCCACGTTGGAGGGCAGGTCAGGCGCAAAGCCGCCTTCATCGCCCACCGCGGTAGAGAGGCCCTTCTTTTTCAGAATGGCTTTGAGCGCATGAAAAATCTCGACGCCCTGGCGCAGCGCTTCCTTGAAAGACGGGGCAGTGGCTGGCAGCACCATGAACTCTTGAACGTCCACGTTGTTGTCGGCGTGGGCACCGCCGTTCAGGATGTTCATCATCGGCACGGGCAGCACGAAGTCCTGTGCAGTCGGGGCCAATGAACGGTACAGCGGCAATTTTTGATCGGCAGCTCTCGCTTTGGCCACCGCCAGAGAAACCGCCAGGATGGCGTTGGCACCCAGCCGGGACTTGTTCGGCGTGCCATCCAGCTCGATCATGGCTTGGTCAATGCCCGCTTGGTCGGTGGCGTCCTTGCCCACGATGGCTTTTGCGATTTCGCCGTTGACGTTGTGCACAGCACCCAGAACGCCTTTGCCCAGGTAGCGAGAAGCGTCCTTGTCCCTGAGCTCAACCGCCTCCCTCGACCCGGTGGAAGCGCCTGAGGGGGACGCCGCAAACCCCGTGACGCCACTGCTGAGTTCGACCTGCGCACCCACGGTGGGGTTGCCACGGGAGTCGATTTGTTCAATGGCGGTGACGCGTTTGATGATGGACATGGTTCAAGCCTTTGCGATGTGAAGATAGTTGGTGGATCCCACCGTTCCAAAAGAAGTACCGGCGGCGACCGCCACCAGATCACCCACGGCAGCCAGCCCCACCTGCCTGGCGAGTTGGCACGCGTTGTCGACGATGTCGGGCACCTGCTCAAGGGACTTCGCAGAGTGCACGGAGCGAACGCCCCATGCGAGGCACAGCCGACGGGCCACACCCAGGTCCGGCGTCACGCTGAGGATGGGCGCGTTCGGCCGTTCACGCGATGCCCTGACACTGGAGGCACCCGAGCGGGTGTAGGTGACGACGCTGGCCAGTGGCAATTCGTCGGCAGCGACCCGAAGGGCGCGACACACCACGTCCGAGACGCTTCTGCCGCTTTCATGTCCCGCCAGCACACGGCCAGACTTGGCAGCGGGGTCCAACTCCACCTCGTTGATGATGCTGTTCATCATCGACACCGCCTCCACGGGATAGGCACCCGATGCAGACTCGGCAGACAGCATCACGGCGTCAGCCCCGTCGTACACGGCAGTGGCCACATCAGACGCCTCAGCCCTGGTGGGGACGGGCGCCTCGATCATCGATTCCAGCATCTGGGTGGCCACGATGACGGGGCGTCCCTGTTCTCGGCAGACCCGGATGATTTCTTTCTGTATGCGGGGCACCCGCTGGGCTGGCAGCTCGACACCCAGGTCGCCGCGCGCCACCATGATGGCGTCTGACAAGGCAACGATCTGGTCGAGCGATTCCAGCGCGGAAGGCTTCTCGATCTTTGCCAGCACCCCCGCGCGTCCCTGAACCAGCGAGCGCAGTTCGGCCATGTCTTCAGGGCGTTGCACAAAGGACAGTGCCACCCAGTCGACCCCCATATCCAGCCCCACCTGCAGGTCCAGCCGATCCTTCTCGGTCAGCGCAGACAGTGGCAGCACCACCTGTGGGACGTTCACCCCTTTGCGATCGGACACCACGCCCCCCGCCACCACCGTGGTCTGGGCATGCTCGTCACTGCAATCCACAACCCGGAGCCGGACCTTGCCGTCGTTGATCAGCAGATCCGTCCCGGGAACCAGGGCCTTGAAGATCTCCGGGTGGGGCATCTGGACCCCGTTCTGGTCACCGATCACCGGCGCCAGGGAGAGGCGAAAACCGTCCCCGGCTTTCAGCGTGACAGGACCCGCTTGAAACACCCCGATCCGAAGTTTGGGACCTTGCAGATCCTGGAGCACGCCGATGGGCCGACCGACCCGGCGCTCGACAGCTCGAATGCGAGCCATGCGAAGCGCGTGCTGTTCATGGGTGCCATGGCTGAAGTTCAGGCGGAAGACATCGGCGCCAGCGTTCAGCAATGCCTCGATGGAGGCCTCGCTGTCGCTGGAAGGCCCCAGGGTGGCCACGATCTTGGCGCGTCTCATGTTGGGCAAAAGCCTCTCCTTAAAAGATGTAGTCGGTGCTGATAAAGGTCGAAGTGCGCTCTCGCAGGATGGTGTCGAGCAGACCCTTGTTCTGGGGGGTGGACTTGGTTGCCACCATGGACCGGATGGAGAAGGCTCGCAAGGCATCGGTGACGGACAGCGTGCCTTCGGCAGAGTCTTTGCGTCCGCCGAACGGGAAGACATCGGGACCGCGTTGGCACTGCGTGTTCAGATTCACCCGGCACACCTGATTGACCAACGGGTCCACCAGCTTGCCGACCTGCACCGGGTCTTGCCCAAAGATGCTGACCTGCTGCCCGTGGTCGGACGTGATGACGTACTCGATGGCTTCGTCCAGATGATCGAACGGCGTGACGGGCACCAATGGCCCGAACTGCTCCTCCCGGTACAGCTTCATGTCTTGCGTGACCGGATAGACCACGGCGGGGAGGAACAAAGTCCCCGCGTACTGGCCGCCGTTCTCGTTGAGCACCTTCGCCCCGAGTCGCTTGGCTTCCTCGAGCGCCTCGGTCATGTACGCGGTTCTGTGGGGACCGGGCAGTGGCGTGATCTGCACACCCGGCTCCCACGGCATCCCCACCTTCAGCGCCGCAACGGCCTGGCTCAGTCGGGTGGTGAATGCATCCGCCACGTTACGGTGTACCAACAGCATCTTCAGTGCCGTGCAGCGCTGGCCGTTGAACGACAAGGCACCCTGTACACACTCGCGGACCGCGACGTCCAGATCGGCATCGGGCAAGACGATCGCTGCGTTCTTGGCGTCCAGCCCCAGAACGGCACGCAAGCGGTGGGACTTCGGATGTTGCTTCTTGAGGTGATCGGCCACTTTGCTCGAACCGATCAATGCCAGCACACTGATCTTTCCCGTCGACAGCATGTGCGGCACCACCAACTGCCCTGGTGCGTAGATGGTGTTCACGACACCGGGCGGAAACGCCGTCCTGAATGCTTCAAGAAGCGGCTGAAAGAGCAACGTTCCGTACTGCGGCGGCTTCAACACCACCGTGTTGCCCATCAACAGCGCAGGAATGAGCGTGCAGAAGGTTTCGTTCAGCGGGTAGTTGTACGGTCCCATGCACAACACCACACCCAGAGGCGTGCGCCGGATCTGGCCGATCGTTCCCTCGACATGGGTGAACCTGGAGTTGGCGTTGTCTTGGTCCTTCAAGGCGGATAGCGTGGCCTCGATGTACTCCACCGTCCGATCAAACTCCTTGTAAGAGTCCTGAAGGCTCTTACCGATCTCCCACATCAGCAACTGCACGATCTCTTCGCGCTTGGCGAGCATCTGGTTGACGAAGTCCTGCATGCAGGCGATTCGCCGGGCGACCGACATCGTGGGCCACAACCCGAGACCTCGATCAAATGCGTTGGAAGCAGCCTCCAGGACCGCATCTGCCTGCTCAATCCCCATCTCCGGGTAGCTACCCAGCTCAACCTGACGCAGCGTGCCATCGGCTTCCCGCACACAGACGGGCGACAACACCTTCCTGGAGGCACCAGTCCATTCGGCCAAGGCTCCGTTCACCAGGTAGCTGGTCTGGTGGATGGTCTCAGGGGCACGGACGCTGGCGGGCATGTCCCCGGCCGCGGGGAACCGGCTCACGATCTCATTTGCGCTCATTGCTTCGACTCCAGTAGAACCCGGTGAACAAGTGAGCCAACGGATCTTTCAGCCAGCACCAGGGTGCTGGCCAGCAAAATCTGGCCGCCTCACTTTGTATTAGTTACTTCCATGGTACATTTTTATTCAGGGTTGAACGGTTCCAAAGTTACAAGCTGGTTTCCAAAGATGGGACGACCTGCACCAGGTGCTCTGCCTTGCGCTGTTGAATGGCCTGCCCGGTGAGCAGCGAGGCCGTGTGATAGCTCGCAAGGAATTCGCGCGACACGGGCGCTGGTAGCAGCTGTTTTGGTTTTTTCGGGGTTGGCCGCATCTGTGACTCGTCAGAGCGATCCTGGAGCCCGCTCTAGGCCGTAATTGGGGCCTTCTGCGACCGCCAAAGGGCCTATGCGCCCAACAACTGCATCGCTTTCTTGGCCCGCTCGAAGCCCAGGATGCTCAGAACGCGTTTGTAGTTGTATGCCAAGACGCTCAAGCTCATCTCGATTGCCACGTTCTGGATGCCTCGGTGTTGACGCCGACCGAAAACTGACCATCTGAAGGCGGGAGTGCCGCTTCAAAATTGACCAGGGTGTATCACGCGACTGCTGAATTTTTTGGCAGGAGCAAACGAGGTGATCACCATGGACATGATTGGCAAGGTCAGGCGCATGAAGATGCGCGATGGGGTCTCGATCAGCGAGATCTCGAGGAAGACGGGTTTGGCCAGGAACACCGTCAAGAAGTGGCTGAAGGCGCCGGCGGCGATGGAGCCGCGGTATGAGCGGGCACAGAAGGTGGGCAAGCTCTCGGCGTTCGAGGCGACGCTGGTGGCGGCGCTCAAGACGGATGCCCACCGAGCTCGGGATCAGCGGCGCACGGCGCGTGCGCTGTTTGTGCAGATCCAGGCCCAAGGCTACCGGGGCGGCTACAGCGCGGTGACGGACTTCATCCGGGCGTGGCGACAGGACTCGGGCAAGGACACCACGAAGGCGTTTGTGCCGCTGAGCTTCGAGCTGGGCGAGGCGTTCCAGTTTGACTGGAGCGAAGAAGGCATCGTGGTGGGCGGGGTGTACCACCAGGCGCAGGTGGCGCACCTGAAGCTGTGCGCCTCGCGCGCGTTCTGGCTGGTGGCGTACCCCAGCCAGGGGCACGAGATGCTGTTTGACGCGCACACGAGGTCGTTTGCGGCGCTCGGCGGCGTGGCTCGCCGGGGCATCTACGACAACATGAAGACGGCGGTGGACAAGGTCAAGAAGGGCAAGGGCCGGGTGGTCAATGCCCGGTTTGCGGCCATGTGCAGCCACTACCTGTTCGATGCGGACTTCTGCAACGTGGCCTCGGGCTGGGAGAAAGGGGTGGTGGAGAAGAACGTGCAGGACAGCCGGCGACGGGTGTGGCTGGAAGCGCGAGAGCGCAAGTTCACCAGCTTTGCCGAACTCAACGCGTGGCTGGCCGAACGCTGCAAGGCGGTGTGGGCGGACACGCCGCACCCGCAGCACCGGGAGCTGAGCATCGCCGAGGTGCTGCAGCTCGAGCGCGAGCACCTCATGGGCATGCCAGCGCCGTTTGACGGCTACGTGGAGCGCCCTGCGCGGGTCAGCAGCACCTGCCTGGTAACGGTGGCGCGCAACCGCTACTCGGTGCCCTGCGAGTGGGCCGGGCACATGGTGAGCACGCGGCTGTATCCCGGCCGCGTGGACGTGGTCGCTGGGGACGCGCTGGTGGCCAGCCACGAGCGGGTGCTCAACCGGGGGCAGACGGTGTTCGACTGGCAGCACTACATCGAGCTGGTGCAGCGCAAGCCCGGGGCACTGAGGAACGGCGCACCGTTTGCCGATATGCCCCGGCCGCTGGCGCAACTGCGTCATGCCCTGATGCGCCACACCGGTGGTGACCGGGTGCTCTCGGAGGTGCTGGCCCTGGTGCCTACGGCAGGGCTGGACACGCTGCTGGTGGCGGTGGAACTGGTGCTCGAACACGCCACGCCCAGCGGACACATCAGCGTGGAGCACGTGCGCAACGTGCTGGCGCGCCTGAGTGATCCGCAGCGTCCGCCACCGGCGGACACGGCCCTGGCGCTGCGCGAGGCGCCACGTGCCGACACCCACCGCTACGACCGGCTGCGCGCCGCCGACGCCCAGGAGGCTGGCCATGCGAACTGAGATTGCCAGCGAACTCAAGAGCTTGCGGCTGTACGGCATGGCCAGCGCCTGGGATGATCTGCTGGGGCAAGGGGAGACGGCGGCGCTGCAGAGTGCACGCTGGCTGCTGGAGCACCTGCTGCAGGCCGAAGGGGTGGACCGGGCGATGCGTTCGGTGTCCTACCAGATGAAGGCGGCACGATTCCCCATGCACCGGGATCTGGCCGGCTTCGACTTCGAGGCCTCGGCGGTGGAGCGGGTGCTGGTCAGTCAGCTGGCCAGCCTCGCGTTCACCGACCAAGCCCACAACGTGGTGCTGATCGGTGGCCCTGGCACGGGCAAGACGCACCTGGCCAGCGCGCTGGGCATTGCGGCCATCACCCAGCACGGCAAACGGGTGCGCTTCTACTCCACGGTCGATCTGGTCAATGCGCTGGAGCAGGAGAAAGCCCAGGGGCGTGCGGGGCGCATCGCTGCCAGCCTGCTGCATGTGGACCTGCTCATCCTCGATGAGTTGGGCTATCTGCCGTTCAGCCAGGCCGGCGGGGCGCTGCTGTTCCACCTGCTCAGCCGGCTGTACGAGCACACCAGCGTGATGATCACGACCAACCTGGCGTTTGCCGAGTGGTCCAGCGTGTTCGGCGACGCGAAGATGACCACGGCCCTGCTTGACAGGCTGACACACCACTGCCACATCGTAGAGACGGGCAACGAGTCCTACCGGTTCCGCCACAGCTCAGCGCAGGTCAAGGCCAAGGGCAAAGCACGTGAGCAGGCACGAGACAAAGGCAAGTCGGCTCTCCAGGCCACTACGCCCGAGCCATTCTGAATTACCTGGCCGCCAGCAGGCTGCTGCGGGCTACGCCCTTCGCAGCTGGCTTGCGGCCATGCACAACGCAGCAAGAAGGAGATTCAAGAAGCAGCGATGACCGTATAGTTATCCACAACCGGGCATCAAAAAACCCGGTGCAGGCCCCTGGTCAAAATTCAATCGGCACGCCTGGTCAGATTTGAATCGGCGCCAACATGCCTCGGGTCAGGAAGTGCGTCCATCCCATCCAGTGCTTGAGGTTGTCGAAGACATGTTCGACGGTGCTCTTGCGCACCGTCATGGCGTTGGGCATCCGGTCCAGCCGTTGCTGGACCTTGTCCATGACTTCCTCATGCTCCCATCGCCTGATGCGTCGGTACTCGCTCGTTGTGCATTGAGCCTTCATCGGACAGACAGGGCAGGCACTGGACCAATAGATGCTGATCTGAAGCCCACTCTCTTCTCGACCAAAGCGGTGGATCGCCCGCTGCCCCGCCGGGCATTGGTATTCGTCGGCGCCAGCGATGTAGATGAAGTGGGAAGACGTAGTTCGATGACCGCTTACGCTCAGATAACGTAGGCACGCAAGTTTCCGATGCGCTTGGTCGTTCACTGACGCACAGGCAGCTCAGAAGACCCAACGCAACCGCCCCATCACCACTCAGGGCACGACCGTCCTGGCCAACGCCCCCTGGGGCCTGTGAAGATCAGATACTGATCCTCTGCGCTTCAGCTCCAATCTGGTCTAAAGCACCTTGCAGACGACCCGGGACAAGACCACAATGTGTTTTCACTGGATACCTTGAGAGGAATCTTTCATGAGGACTGCCGATTTTCGCAGGATATGGAACGACAGCATTCGCATGTTTTTTGCGCCGCTCGTCGGTGCGGTGTCAGGCGCGGTGAGGGAGTTCCAGCGAGTGCACCGCGAGGTCGATCTCAATCGCCATTGATCGATTGATCAGAAAACGGACTGACGCCACCCACGCCATTCCACAGCGCAACCCACGCCGCAAAGAGTCCCCAAGGGCTCCGCGCCAGACCGAGCACGGTCAGGTCGAGTGCGAGTACGACGTTCGTGCCTATGAGGACCGGCCGGCCTCCTCAGCAACGACTAGCCTTGTCAGCGTACCGGTCGCTGAGCGCCCAGGACATAGGGAATGCCATAGAGGATGGCCTTGAATGGCACGAGCGACGAGCGGCAGGGGCGAACGGCTTCAGGAGGCGTTCCACGACCTCCCCAGCCAACGGCAACCGTCGAACGGTGGCGCTTGCCAGCCGGTCAGATCCAGGAGCTTTGCCACCGAAGGGTCCCCGTGGTGTTGCCAAGGCGGGAACAGCCGCACATGGCCGTAGTCGACGACGTTGGTGCCGACGGTTGAGGCCGCTTCGAGGACCAAGAACGGGATACCGCGCTCGATGAGCCTGGCAGCAGCGGCCAGACCGACAGGGCAGCGAGCTGTCGAAGTGGACGAAGTGAGCGCGGTCGGATTCACGGTGTCAGGACACGATCAACGCAGCTGGGTCCCCGATCCGCCAATTTGACATTGACCGCCTGTGTTCTATGTTGTTTGCATGAACTCAAGCTTCAAAACACTGCTGATCACCGTCACCTGGACGGGCTTCACGCTACTGTGGATCAACCACAGTCGCAATCCTCTCGACCGCATCCTGAACGGCTCAGGCACCAAGGACCGGATCCTGCAGATGTGCTCCTCCAGCAAGGACTGCTCGTCCGTGAGGTTCGACCGCCTCTCCAGCTTTTTCTACCCACTGCAGCCTGTGCATTGCACGATTCATGTTCGAGGCACCGGCACAGCGGTCGCTGATGTTGAGCGCATCCTTGACCGGTCGATCAATGGCTACGAGCGCAAATTTTTCACCGTCACCGCTGATCGTGGCGCTTCGAAACCCAAGGGGGGTGCGGCATGACGCTGAGCGATCTTCAACAACGGCACGCCCAGCAGATGGGTCTCCGAATCGCGCGACTGGCGCTGCTCTTGGGTGCTGTCTACGTCGGCCTCCAGTTTTCGGGCTGGGTGGATTCACTGGGGTACGTGGCCTACACCGTGTTCCTGGGCATCCTGCCCACCATGATGCTGCTGATGACCGCCCGGTACTGGGCAGGCTTTTTCGTCGCCATGGTGGCCCGCACCGATGCGGCCTACTGGAAGGTGGTTCGCGCCATGGAACACCTGATGACGGTCGGCGTGGTCGTGATGGGGTTCTTCCTGGGCTATGCCTACCGGGTCACCACGTTCCAGAAGTCCTCATTGCTCTGGATGCTGATGCCAGTTCTCACGCTGCTATTTTTCCTGTCGATCGCCCGAGCGGTGCAGGAGTCGGCCATATACGGGCCGCGCGGCGTGGTCCTTGGCCGAGGCCTTTTGGCCTCTCCTCGTACCCAGCAGGGAGACACAGCAGGGCTGGAAGATGCTGCCCCCGTATTCCCCTCTTCCTACCCAATGATCGGTCTGGACGGGCTCGCAGGGATGGCGGAGCTCAAAGCGCAGCTTCGCACCACCATCACGCCCTTTTCGGCCTACCGCACGAAGGCCGGCCCCATCGCTGACCGCAACGGTATCCTGCTGTACGGCCCCCCAGGCAACGGCAAGACGGTGTTCGCACAGGCCATCGCCGGCGAGCTGGGTTTGCGCTTCATGAAGCTGGCTGTCTCCGACCTCGTGACCAAGTGGGTCAACGGCACCCCGGAGATCCTCAAAGAGCTTTTCGCACAGGCCCAGAAGGAACCGACTCTCCTCTTCTTCGACGAGTTCGACGCCATCGCGACCAGCCGCGGCGGCGACCGCAACGTGCACCACGAGGACAAGAAGGCCGTCAACGCGCTGCTGGCCCTGATCGACGAAGCCCGCAAGCACCGGACCGTTCTCATTGCGGCCACGAACTACCCGGACAACCTGGATGCTGCCATCGTGCGCGACGGTCGTTTCGACTTCCGGATCGAGATCCCCTACCCCGATGCAGCCGCGCGAACCGCCATCATCCGTGGGCTGTGCGCCAAGCACCAGATCACGGCCGAGCAGGAGGTCATCGAGAAGGTGGCAGCACTCTGGGAGCGCCGCTCGGTCGCATTCATCGAAAGCACGATCAAGCGTCTGCGCGATAACGGGCACGGTGTTCGCGGGACGAGCACCTCGCTGGTCGACTTCAAGCTGGCCGCGCGTGAGGCCAGCCGGCGCACCAGCGCAATCCCCAGGGAGGGGGCCAAGGTCAGCGAGCTGGTGCTCCCCTCTTCGGTTCAGGTCGAGGTGGCATCCCTCCTCCATCGTCTGCGCAACTGGGAGACCATCGCTGAGCGGGGTGGAGAGACGCCATCCGGAGTACTGCTGTACGGCCCCCCTGGGACCGGCAAGACCCAACTCGTGCGAGCGCTGGCCCGCGAGCTGGGTGACTGGCACGTCTTTGAGGTCAACACCAACGACGTGCTGCGCGACCCACGCAAGTTCAGAACCCTGGTCGATCAGGCTGCGGACCATCGCCCTGCGTTCGTGTTCTTGGACGAGGCAGATGAACTGCTGCGCGACCGGTCCATGTCGCACACGCCCGGCGCGACCAACGAGATCCTCAAATCCATGGACGGCCTCATGGGAAGGGTACCGGAGCTGGTGTTCGTGGCCGCCACCAACAGCCCCGAGGCCCTCGACGCGGCAGCCGTCCGTGGTGGACGCTTCGCAGAGAAGATCCTGCTCCCCCTGCTCAGCGGCGACGACCTGACGGTATTTCTGGTGGCTGAGTTCGACAGGCGCAAGAACGTTCGTTTTTCCGACACTGTGACACCCAACTCGCTGGCGGAGTTGTTCGTCTCGATCGCGCCAGCGGACGCCCTGTCCATACTGCGGAAGGCGGTCAACTACACCCTATCGTCTGACCAAGGGCGCCCCGTGGATATCAGCGACGTGGAGCGGGCATGGAAGTCCGTCTGTCCTCAAGATGAACGCCCCTGCGTCGAACAATCACCGGACAAATTTGTCCGCAAAGTTGCGGTGGACCCCAAGTGGCACGACCCGGACCTCGACTACTCACAAAAATCTGACGAAAAACACCGGCACTGTACTTAAACAAATTCGTTTTAACCACGAGGCTGTACCTTCACCTCGTAGCCCCCTGTCCTCACGGTTCCAGGGTTGGACTGGCGTGCCGAAGCACTCTCCAATTCCAGCAGGACATATCGCTGCCCGCGCGCATGCGTACCCCTCCGTGAGGAGGGTTGGGAGACGCATGGCTCCCTCATTGTTTGCCAGGTGGCGTTACCCACCCGATCAACACGTTCTCAGACGTGTCTACCCATTCTCACGACCGATATCCCTCTATCAAGAAGGCTGTCTCGGGCGCCCAGTGCAACCTGGCAGGGCTCCTGATGCTCGTTGTTGTTACTGGCGACAACCACAGTCAAAACACCGACTTTCCCACTGTCAGTATTCCATTCTGTAGGCTCTCAGCCACTTAGTTTTTCTCGCAAGTCGTTGATTTCAAATACGTTTCCACAGCGTTTTTGACACTCTGTATGGATCTATTCTTGAAATCTGTGTGGCTGAGGTAGTCCTGCGAAGCCGCGATGGCTCCAAAAAAAGGCCGGCGTGGGAGCCGGACGCGAGAACTCAGCCTGTTGACCATGGTGGTCATTCAGATCCTCCCGCAGAAAGCGGCGTTGGTGATCTGTGCCCTCGAGGGCGTGCGCGAAGTCTAGCAAGGTTTTGGCGTCCACGGATTGCCCGAATGCTCTGGTTTCGCAGCGAGCATTCGTTTCAAAAACGCTATGTGGCTTTGGGAGACTCGTTTTCGGAATCAGCGCCGAAACCCTGCACTCCAGCACGAAAGTCGGCAACCCAAAACGAAACCAAGCACACCAATGCCGCTTCAAGGCTATCAACTCCGAAACCCTGCACTGGCTAACGAAAGTCAGCACTCCAGCACGAAAGTCTGCATTTTTTGGACAGCCAAGTGAAACTTCGAATCACCTTTGTCAAAGATGAAATTGGGCTCCAACCTGTCTTTTTGAGATTGGCATGCCTTCCAGATGAGGGCGATCGCGCCCGGGCCGTCCGCGCTGCGCTGCGCTATCGATGCTCCATGAGACGGCGAGCATGCCTAGGTGGTTTCTCTCCCTTCCTGAAACCACAGGCGCGCTCCCCAGATCGTTCACCGTGCGAGTTGTACTGCTCGGCTCGGACCCATCACTGCGTCCCGTGATTGAGCAGCTGGCGCGCATGCCAGATGTCGAGCGGGCCAGCTGGATCAAAACCTGATGGCCCGAAGTCTTGGTCGCGGGCCCAGCGGTTTAGACCCTCATCCCGCCGCTATCCCAATCGAGTCCGTGAACAGGCTTTCTTCCTACGCCCCATCTCCTACGGTGGAGTCTCAGAGTGGGGACACCGCCCCTTCGGACATTCCAGCCACCAGCGACGCGGCCAGGACAAAGCTCTTCAAGAACGCACTGAAGGCCTTCGACCTCGATCTTCTACAGAACTCTCCTACCTAACTCCAAAAGGACACAATTTTCATGAAAGCGCGTACCGTCATTGCCATCGATATTGGCTACGGCAACACCAAGGTCGTCTGGAGCCACAGCCTGGACAAGCAGGGGCGCTCCCGTTGGGGCGAGATCTGCTTTCGGTCGATCACGCCCAACGTGGTGGTCAACGAAGAGTCGGCAGGCCTCGCCAGTCAACCGGATCGCATCCTGATCGAGCACAACGGTCAGGCCTACTACGCCGGCCCAGCGGCCACCATGGGCGTCGAGGCCCGCTTCCTCGATCCGAACTACATCGAGACCGACCAGCACGAGGTTCTCCTGCGAACGAGCATCCACCTGGCGATGCGCGAGCTCGGGCACTTCACCAACACCATCGACCTGATGGTTGTTGGCCTGCCCGTGAGCGGCTTCACCAACCGCGGTCGCAGGCTGCACGAGATCGCCATGCAGGCGCGACCCATCCCCGTACCCAAACACCTGGTGCACACCACTTCTGGTGCATCAAGCATCGAGGTCAAGGCGTTGCAATGCCTTGTGCTGCCCCAGCCCTTCGGTGGACTGAGGGCCGCTGGTCAGAATGCATCTCCAGATGACCCCATCTACCAACCCGGGAAGCTCACCATGCTGATCGATCCGGGGTATCGAACGCTGGACTGGTTCGTCAGCAACGGTATGTCCCCTGAACTGAAGCTGAGCGGGTCTTTCGACGGCGGGGTCTCCAACATCCTTCGTACCGTCAGCCAACAGGTCGGGTTCGACCACGGGACCGGCAGCCTTGAATTCGATCAGGTTGAAGAAGGTCTGAGCACCGGAAAGATCAACCTCGGATTCAAGGTGATCGACATGGCGCCCTATCAGAAGCTGGCCGTCGACGCGGCCAAGCGCGAGATTGCAGCGTTCCTGGGTCGTATCGACATGAACAAGGCACGGCTCAGTCGAGTGTTGCTGGCGGGTGGTGGTGCGAAGCTCTATGAGAAAGCTCTGCAGGATCGCTTGCCCGGCTACACGATTGAATGCATGTCCGACAGCGTGATGTCCAATGCGCGCGGTTACTGGCTTGCGGGTTGCGATCAGCTGGCCTCAACTTGACTCCGTGGCTTTTTGCATCAAGATGGATTCGACTCTTCCATGAACACACTTCAATCTCAAAGGGAAACCGAACATGACCATGCAACATCACAAGACCGAAACGGAACGCCTGATCGAGGACCCCCAGATGGCGAGTCTGGTCAAGCAACCTCTGACGGTACGGAGCATCCTTCTCACCTCTCTGATCCAGGCAGTGATCGGGGCGGTACTGGTCAACACGGTGGACTTCAGCGGGGACTTCCGCTGGCTGGCTCGCCTTGGCCTCATGCTGATGTTCTTTGGAGTGGCCGGGACCCTGATGTACAGCGCGGATCTGATGAAGATGGAACGCCGAAATCGGGACCTGAGCGAGGCGCGGCAGCAAGACAAGCGTTGACTTTATGAATCAGTGGCTATTGTGGGTGAGCTCAGAAACGGATCATTTGCGAAAAGGGGTCTGCGATACGCTCCATTCGCACGTCCACGAACGTATCACCCCGGCAAACTGGTCTCTCATGACCACCCGCCCCGACCTCAGTGACGAGGAAGTCGATGCCATCTGCAGCGGCCTCACCCAGAACTTAGCCAAGTGCCGCTATTTGCGCAGCCTGGGGTTACGCGTCGAGCGGCGACCGAACGGGCGTCCATTGGTTGCACGAACAGAATGGGAACGTCGCCTCGTCAGCTATTACACCGAGCCACTCGCTGGCCGCAACACTCCGAAATGGAAAGTGGCGGCATGAGTTCAGTTGAATAGGAGCAACCCAGCATGCCACGCCCCAGAGATCGACGCAGCACAGAGGGCCTGCTGCCGCGCATGGAGGCGCGGCCATGGAACGACGGAAAGACCGTCACCTATCGCTTCCACCCGGTCGCCGGAAAGCCGATGAATCTTGGCACCGACAAAATCGCTGCGATCCGCAAGGTCCTTGACCTGAACGGCCAAGGCGACAGCTACGGAACCCTGCGATGGGTGTGGGAGCAATACCAGAAGGCGCCTCGGTGGCTTAAGCTGGCCGATGCCTCCCGCACTGACTACGCCTCGGCCTGGAAGCAGATCGATGCGGTGCTGGGTCATCTGCAGATCTCTGCAATCGACTCGACCACCGTCGCTAGGTACGTGCACGTTGAGCGGGTCAAATCGCCCCGGCGGGCCGACATCGAAAAGTCTCTGATGTCCCGTTTGTTCGGCCACGGGATCAAGCTGGGTGTGTGCACCGTCAACGCCACAATCGGCGTGGAACCACATGGGAGCGAGCCACGCGACAAGGCTCCCGACACAAAGGTGCTGGCCAAGTTCTTGGAATGGCTGCAGCGCCAGACACCACAACGCCAGATCATTGGGATGATGGCTGAATACGCCAGCCTGGCCGGCAACCGCCGCGTGGAGTTCCTGGACCTGTCATGGCCCCAGATCGACGAAGCAGCCAAGGTGGTGCGGACGAAGCGTGCCAAACAGCGCGGTAAGAAGCGCGGCGAGGTGATCGAACTGGTGGCAATCACGCCGACACTCCAGGCGCTGATTGACCGCCTGAAGGTGGTTCGGGCCGCTCGCGGGGTTGACTGCCTCTATGTGTTCCCGTCGCGAGGAAACAACGCATACACCGACCGAGGGTTCAAAACACTGTGGCAGCGGTGCGTTCTCAAGGCCATCGAGGACAAGGTGATGACGGCAGAGGACCGATTCACCTTCCACGACCTGCGCGCCCACTACACCACGGAACACAAGGCTGAGCATGGCCTGCTTCCAGATCTGCACGCCAACCCCGCTACAACGGCGCGGGTGTATGACCGCACGAAGGTGGTCAGGCGGCAGGCACTGTGACCGTACCCTTTGTCAGACCAACTGTTTCTCTTGTCATGCTCTCATTCTTGTCCTGAATACGCCCCGGACCGCAGAAGGAAACCTTCAGCACCCTATTGGGCCAGTCCTTCCAAGCATGCCTGGTGGCGTGAAGGTACTTCGCAAGATAGGTGTGCTTGTATGTGGAAACCCAAGAACAAACTCCTTGGCTCTCGGGCCCTCTTTCGAGGCCAAGCTCGTCGGGGCACTGATCAATCCAAACTGAATCAACCAACTTAGCGTTTTTCAGTTGATCCCCTGTTGTGCTGTTTCATCGCGCACACCTAAACAGGATATTCCCACGGTGGGAATTTTCTATGGACTAGAAACGACGAAGCCCGGTCGAAACCGGGCTAAGTACTTGATCTATATGGGGTGGCTGATGGGGCTCGAACCCACGACAACAGGAATCACAATCCTGGACTCTACCAACTGAGCTACAGCCACCGCAAGCCTCGCATTATAGCGCGAAGCTTTCGACATTCGAACGCGATCTGCTTCAAAGTGCAGGCTCGGGCACCAAAATCTTGACCTTGAAGCGTTCCTTGAGCAGCTCGTAGTGGGCCAGGGTCTCGGCCGCAGTCCACCACTGGGCGTACTGCTGCACCTCCTGGTTTTGCGCGGCAGGGGCGGCGCGGGGTAACAGCTTCTCCACTTTCACGATGGCATAACCCTGTTGGCCAAGATCCACGCCGGCCCAGGCAGGCAGTTGTTTGGCATCGGCGCTCAGCGCCGCCTTGAGCACCGGCGCGGCCAGACCCTGCGGGTTGTCGCGGCTCACGACCACAGACGCCGGGAGGGCCGTGGCATCAGAACCGGCCCGCAAGGCCGCCAGCTTCTTGACACCCTCTTCCTTCGCAAGCTGGGCCGCACGCTGGGCCACCAGGCGTGCACGCACGCTGTCGCGGACCTCGGCCAGAGGCAGCGTGCGCGCAGGCGTGTGTTGAACCACACGCGCCGCCGTGAGCTGACCGGAAGCGGTTTCGATGGCTTCGGTGTTGCGCTTGTTCTGCACCGACTCGGGCGCGAACAGCGCCGCCAGCAAGCGTTCATTGGCCAGCACGCCGCTGCCCTGCACCGGCTCGCGCGTCAGGCCCTTGGCAGTGCGCAGTTCCAGCTTGAGGCTGTCGGCCGCCGGCTTGAGACTGTCGGCCTGCTCGTAGACCAGGTTACCGAAGTTGTCGGCGTTTTCAGCGAACAGCTTCTGTCCTTGCTGCTTTTTCAGATCGGCTTCGATCTGGGGCCGCATCTCTTCAAAGCTGCGCTGTTTGGGTGCCTTGATATCGGTGAGCTGGATGATGTGAAAACCGAAATCGGTTTCGACCACATCGGAGATTGCGCCTTTGGCCATCGCGAAAACCACGTCTTCAAAAGGCTTCACCATCGCACCGCGACCAAAGAACTCCAGATCACCGCCCTTGTTGGCAGAGCCGGGGTCCTGCGATTCGGCTTTGGCCACGGCGGCAAAGGTCTCGGGCGCCTTGCGCAGCTGTTCCAGCAGGGCCTGCGCCTTGGCGCGGATCTTCTCTCGCTCAGCAGCCGGTGCGCTCTTCGGTGCGTTCAACAGGATGTGGCTCGCGCGGCGCTCTTCGTCGCCCGACAACAGCGCCATGTTTTCCTTGTAATAGGCCCGCAGTGCATCTTCGTTGAGCGTGACGCTCTGCGCCAGTCCGGCCGCGTCCAGCACCAGGTACTCCACGTCGATCAGCTCCGGCGCCTGGAACAAGGCCTGGTTGTCTTTGTAGAACTGCTCGATCTCCGCGTCGGTGGGCACGACCTTGGCAGCATGGTCGCTGGCGGCCAAGGGCAGCACCCGAACCTCGCGGCGTTCGAAGAACGCATTGAGGGACACCTGGGCCAGCGCTGGTGGAGCGAAGCCGGAGGATTGCACACCGCCCGTGACCTGCCGCACCGAGAGATCGGAGCGCACGCGGGCCTCGAAGCCTTCCGGCGTCAGGCCTTGACGGGCGACCAGCTGCCGGTAACCCTCCACGTCCAGCGAGCCGTCGGGCTTGCGCAGCGCGGCGATGCTGGGGTCTTCCTGCAGCGCCCGAGCCAGGCGCTGGTCGCTCGTGAAGAGGTGGTCTTTCTGGGCCGCCACCGCCAGCACGCGGTCGCGAACCAGGCGTTCCAGGGATGCATAGCGAGCGCCATCGCTGTCCAGCAGCTTGGCATCGATGTTGGGCATGGATTCGCGGAGCCGCTGCGCCTCGACCTTGTGGGCCTGGTCCCACTCGGCCTTGCTGATGTCCTGACCATCCACCGTGGCCACCGTTTCGCCGCTCTGGTTGCCGTCAGTGAAGCCCTGAATGCCGAACAGCACGAAGGACGGGATGATCAAGATCAGCAGGAAGCCCATCAGGTACTTCTTGTGATTGCGGATGGAATCGAACATGCCTGGAATCCTGCAAATCAAACGAACGCCGACACCGGAGTGTCGACAACAAAAAAGGCGAACCCGAGTTCGCCTTCTTGATGGTGGTGGGTGCTGACGGGGTCGAACCGCCGACCTACGCCTTGTAAGGGCGCCGCTCTACCGACTGAGCTAAGCACCCCACCGGAAAACTTCAGACACGCTTCAGTTCAGCGCATCTTTCAGGGCCTTGCCCGGACGGAACTTCGGCACCTTGGCGGCCTTGATTTTAATCTCTTCGCCGGTGCGGGGGTTGCGACCCTTGCGAGCCGGGCGCTTGGTCACGGCAAAAGAACCAAAACCCACCAGCGACACGGTGCCGCCTTTTTTGAGCGTGGTGCGAATGGCGGTGATGGTGGAATCCAGCGCACGGGTGGCGGCGGCCTTGGAAATGTCGGCGTGCTTGGCGATGTGCTCGACGAGTTCTGTTTTGTTCACAAATAGCCCCTCTTAAAGTGGTGAAAAGTCCGTTCAAACAAGCCTCCAGCCTCGGGATGCTCGCATCCCGGGCAAAAAGCCTGATGTTTCTGGTTGGATCGTGAGACGCATTGGTCGGTGCTCGCCGCCACATGCGCATCTTCATTAGACCCACCGGCCTGCACCCCTGTCAATACGGCGGTCTCGGCTTTGCTCAACGATGGCCAGAAGGGCGAGATTCTATGCGGATTCCACACCACCTCCCCTGCGCCAATGTGACTGGAGCCACCTGCCGTCACCGCCTCGTGAGGTTCAACCGAGCAGGGCACCGGCGATGGCCAGGCCGACATCGGAGGTACCGGCGGTGCCACCCAGATCGCGGGTGCGGGGTGCACCGCTGCCAGGTTGCAGCGTCGCCTCGATCGCCCGCATCACCGCGTCGTGTGCATCGCGGTAGCCCAGGTGATCCAGCATCATCGCGCCGCACCAGATCTGCCCGATCGGGTTGGCGATCCCCTGGCCGGCAATGTCCGGCGCGGAGCCGTGCACCGGCTCGAACAGCGAGGGGTGTTTGCGGTCGGGGTTGAGGTTGGCGCTGGGCGCGATGCCGATGGTGCCGGTGCAGGCCGGCCCCAGGTCGGACAGGATGTCGCCAAACAGGTTGCTGCCCACCACCACGTCGAAGAAGTCGGGGCGCTGCACGAAGTGTGCAGTGAGGATGTCGATGTGGAACTTGTCCACCGTCACGTCCGGGTACTGTTTCGCCATCTCGGCCACGCGCTCGTCCCAGTAGGGCATGGTGATTGCGATGCCGTTGCTCTTGGTGGCGCTGGTCAGGTGTTTCTTGGGCCGCGAGCGCGCCACCTCGAACGCGTAGCGCAGCACACGGTCCACGCCGATGCGCGACATCACTGTTTCCTGCACCACGATCTCGCGTTCGGTGCCGGCGTACATGCGCCCGCCGATGCTGGAATATTCACCTTCGGTGTTCTCGCGCACGATCACCATGTCGATCTCGCCGGGCTGGCGCGGGCTGCCGTCGCGTCGCACCACCGGTGCGGTCACGCCGGGCATGAGCTTGGCAGGACGGATATTGACGTACTGGTCGAACTCGCGGCGGAACATCAGCAGCGAACCCCAGAGCGACACATGGTCGGGCACCTTGTCAGGCCAGCCCACGGCACCAAAGTAGATCGCATCGTGTCCGCCGATCTGCTCCTTCCAGTTGTCGGGCAGCATCTGGCCGTGCTTCTCGAAATAGTCGCAGCTCGAAAAGTCGAAGTGGTCGAACTGCAGCGGGATGTTGAACTTCGAGGCCGCGGCCTCCATCACGCGGATGCCCTCGGGCATGACCTCGGTGCCGATGCCGTCGCCGGCGATGACCGCGATGCGGTGGGTGGTGCTCATGGGATGCTCCTCTGGATCAAGGGGTGAAAAAAGTGAGGGCCTCGGCGATCACCCGCTCGGGCAACTCTTCAGCGATGTAGTGGCCACACGGCAGTGCCTGGCCCGACACATGGTCGGCGCGTTCGCGCCACAGCGACAGCACATCGAAGCAACGCCCCACCGCGCCGTGTTGGCCCCAGAGCACGCGCAGCGGCTGCATCAGGCGGTGGCCAGCGGCCACATCGGCTCGGTCGTGGGCCAGATCGATGCCCGCGCTGGCGCGGTAGTCCTCGCAGATCGACGTGGCGGTGCCGGGCAGCCCGGCACAGCGCTGGTATTCGGCGAGCGCAGCCGGATCGAACGGCGCCAGACCCGCGTGGCGGCTGCCCATCACGCTGCGCACGTAGCGCTCCGGGTCGGAAGCGATCAGGGCTTCGGGCAACGGCGGCGGCTGGATCAGGAAGAACCAGTGCCAGTAGGCGCGTGCGAAGTCGTCGGAGGTCTGTGCGTACATGGCCAGCGTGGGCGCGATGTCGAGCAGCATCAGCCGCTGCACCGCCTGCGGGTGGTCGGCCGCCAGCCGGTGCGCCACGCGGGCACCACGGTCGTGGGCCAGCACGCCGAAACGGTCGTAGCCGTGCTGCGCCATCACGGCCAGCGCGTCCAACGCCATCTCGCGCTTGCTGTGCGCGGTGTGCGCCGCATCAGGTTCAGGGCGGGACGAGTCGCCGTAACCCCGCAGGTCCATCAGCACCACGGTGAAGTGCTCGGCCAATGCGGGCGCCACCCGGTGCCACATGGCCTGGGTCTGCGGATGGCCATGCAACAGCAGCAGCGGCGCCCCTTCACCAGCGATGCGGGTGTGCAGGTGCACGCCCTCGCGGATCACGGAGTGGATCTGAAAGCCGTTGAACATGGGCGCAAGCTTAGCCCTCATTAAGGCAATAATCTGTCAATTGATTGATTCCAAAAGGGAAACAATTGGACCGTCCCGATCTTGAACTCGTCCTGGCCGTGCGACAGCACGGCAGCCTGGTGATGGCCGCGCGGTCGCTGCGCGTGGCGCCGTCGGCCGTGACCAAACGACTGGCCGCGCTGGAGGCCCGGCTGGGCCTGCGCCTGTTCCAGCGCACGACCCGCCGCGTCAGTCCCACGGCCGAGGGCGAGACGATGTGCGAGCGCGCCAGCGAGCTGCTGCACGGGTTTGATGCACTGGAAGCCGAGCTGCGCGAGCGCCAGACCGAACCGGCCGGCCCGATCCGCCTGGCCGCCACCTTCGGCTTCGGCCGCTTGTGGCTGGGGCCGGCATTGGCGGATTTCCAGGCGAGGCACCCGGCGGTGGACATCCAGTTGCAGCTGACCGAACAGCTGCCCGATCTGGTGGTGGATGGGTGGGATGGCGCCATCTGGCTCTGGAACGCGCCGGCCCATCGCGCCAGCGAATGGGTCTCGCGCCGGCTCGCGTCCAACCAGCGCGTGCTGGTGGCCGCGCCCGCCTACCTGAAAGCCCACGGCGAACCGCGTTCGCTGCCCGATCTGGCGGCCCACACCTGCCTGGTGGTGCGCGAAAACGGCGGCGGACCGGGCCAGCGTTTTGACCACTGGCGGCTGCAACGTGAGGGCGAATCCGAGGTTCGGCACACGCCGGTGCGCGGACCGCTCTCCAGCAACTCGGGCGAGATGGTGCGCGACTGGTGCCTGGCCGGTCACGGCATCATGCTGCGCAGCCTGTGGGACATCGCGCCGCAGCTGGAGAGCGGCGCGCTGGTGCGGGTGCTGCGCGAATACGCGATGCCCGACGCCGACATCCACTGGCTGGCGCCCTACCGCGCCCAGGTGCCGCGCCGCATCCGCCTGCTGGTGGATTTTCTGGTCGCGCGCTTCGAGGACGAACCGTGGCGAAAGCGGGGCCCGGGTCGGGTCAGCGCGCCGGCCGCACCACCAGGCTCACGCCGAAAGCGGTGAGCGCGGTGCCGGCGATCGTCACCGCCGTGATCGGCTCGGCAAACAGCAGCCAGGCGATCAGCGCGGTGCTCGGCGGCACGAGGTACATCAGGCTCGTCACCGAGGCTGCCGCGCCGCGCTGGATCAGCATGTACAGCAGCGAACTGCCGCCCAGCGTGAGCCCCAGCACCGACCAGGCCATGGCGCCCACCAGCTCGGCGTTGAGCGCAGCGTTTGCCGAACTCCATTGCATGGACTCGGACTCCATCAAGGCCAGCGGCAGCGTGACCAGCAGCGCGGCGGCCAGCTGCACCGTGTTGGCGCTGCGCACGTCGCAGGGCAACACAAAACGCTTCTGGTAGAGCGTGCCGACGGTGATGGCCAACAGGGCCATCACGGCGAACGACAGGTTGATCCAGTTGGCCTGATCACCCGGGCCGCCCGCGCCGAACTTGCGCGAGACCACCAGCACCAGGCCGGCAAATCCCAGCAACAGGCCGAGCCATTGGCGGCGCGACACGTGCTGCCCGCCCACGCTGGTGAGCCAGATGGCGGTGAGCACGGGCTGGATACCGACGATCAGAGACGACAGGCCCGACCCCATGCCCGCCTTCACCGCAGCCCAGACGCCGCCGAGGTAACCCGCGTGCATCAGCACGCCGGTGACGGCGAGGTGCAGCGCCTGGCGCCGGTCGCTCGGCCACTTCACACCGGCGACCACGATCCAGGGCAGGAAACAGAGGATGGACAGCGCGTAACGCACCGCCAGAAACTTCATGGGCGGCGCGTGCGGCATGCCGTAGCGCGCGACGATGAAGCCCGTGCTCCAGATCAGCACGAACACCCAGGGCATGGCGCGCAGCCACGCATTGTCTTGAGGCGCCGGCGTCATCAGCGCGAGCGGGCGCGGATCTCGGGCAGCGCCTTCTGCAGGTAATACACCATGGACCAGACGGTCAGCACCGCGGAGATCCAGATCAGCCAGGTGCCCCACAGGTGCGTGTCGATCACACCGAGCAGCGTGCCGTTGAACAGCAGAAAGGGAATCGCGGTCATCTGCACCGCCGTCTTCAGCTTGCCCACCATGTGCACCGCCACGCTCTTGGTGGCACCGATGATGGCCATCCACTCGCGCAGCGAGGAAATGGCGATCTCGCGGCCGATGATGATCAGGGCCACGAACACGTCGGCCCGTTCCAGGTGCACCAGCACCAGCAGACAGGCACAGACCAGGAACTTGTCGGCCACGGGGTCCAGAAAAGCGCCGAAGGCCGAGGTCTGGTTGAGTTTGCGCGCGAGGTAGCCGTCGGCCCAGTCGGTGGCGGCGAACACCACGAACAGCACGGTGGCGATCAGGTTCTGCTCTTTGGCGCTCATGCCTTCCAGATAGAACACCCCGATGATCAGCGGGATGGCGACGATGCGCGCCCAGGTCAGCAAGGTGGGAAGGTTGAAGAACATGGCGTGATTATGGGGGAGCGGTGTACAGCCACCAGGGCGCCGCGAAACCGGCGTGGCCGGGCCGCCAGTGCCGCCCCCTCGGGGAGTGACGCCGCAGGCGGCCCGGGGGGGTCAATGCAATGCCCGGTAGATCGCATCGGCCAGCTCGGCCGAGATGCCGTCCACCGTGCACAGATCTTCCACGCTGGCCGAGGCCACGCCGCGCACACCACCAAAACGCTGCAGCAGACGCGCCCGCTTTTTGGGACCAACGCCCGGAATGTCTTCGAGCTTGCTGCCGCCCGTGCGCACCTTGGCACGCTGCGCACGCATGCCGGTGATGGCGAAGCGGTGCGCCTCGTCGCGGATCTGCGCCACCAGCATCAGCGCCGCCGAGTCGTGGCCCAAGTAGACCTTTTCTCGGCCGTCGGCAAACACCAGCTCTTCCAGGCCCACCTTGCGGCCCTCGCCTTTCTCCACACCGACGATCAGCGCCAGGTCCAGCCCGAGTTGCTGGAACACCTCGCGCGCCATGCTCACCTGCCCCTTGCCGCCGTCCACCAGCACCAGGTCGGGCATGCGTGGCCCGGTGGGCAAGCCCGAGGTGGCATCGGTGGCGCCTTCGGCAGCGGGCTCTGATGCATCCGCCGGTTCGGCGGGCGCAACGGCCTCCTCCGATTCAGCGCGCAAGGCCTCGGCGATCTTGCCGTATCGGCGCAGCAGCACCTGGCGCATCGCGGCGTAGTCGTCGCCGCCGGTGATGCCTTCGATGTTGTAGCGGCGGTACTGCGCGTTCTGCATCTTGTGGCCTTCGAAGACCACGCAGGACGCCTGTGTCGATTCGCCCGCCGTGTGCGAGATGTCGAAACACTCGATGCGCAGCTCGTCCAGGCTGTCGTCGGACAGGCCCAGCGCCTCGGCCAGCGCGCGGGTGCGCGCCTGCTGCGAGCCTTCTTCCGACAGCAGCCGTGCCAAGGCGATGTCGGCGTTCTTCTGCGCCATCTCCAGCCAGATGCGGCGGTGTTCGCGCGGCTGGTGCACCGCGTTGACCTTCGCCCCCAGCTGCTCGGTCAGGGCGTCCAGCAGCGGCTTGCCCACCGCATGGCTGGTCACCAGGGTGTGCGGCATGGCCGTGCCCAGGTAGTGTTGTGCGATGAAGGCTTCGAGCACCTGCACCGCCACGCGCTCGGCCGGGTCGCCGACCGCCGTGCCCTCCTCGGACAGCAGGTTCTGAATTTGCGTCGCGTCCTCCACGTGCGCCGGGAAATACGGCCGGTCGCCCAGGTGGCGGCCGCCGCGGATCATGGCCAGGTTCACGCAGGCACGGCCTCCCAGCACCTTGACAGCGAGCACGTCCACGTCCTTGTCGGACACGTTGTCCATCGCCTGCTGGTGCAGCACGCGGGAAAGCGCGCTCATCTGGTTGCGGATCTCGGCCGCCTGCTCGAATTCGAGCTTCTCGGCGTGCGCCATCATGCGCGCCTCCAGCGTGTCGAGCACGGCCTGGGTCTCGCCACGCAGGAAGCGCTCGGCGTCGGCCACGTCCTGCGCGTAGGCCTCGCTGTCGATCAGGTCCACGCAGGGGCCGGTGCAGCGCTTGATCTGGTACAGCAGGCAGGGCCGCGTGCGGTTGGTGAACACCGTGTCTTCGCAGGTGCGCAATCGGAACACCTTTTGCAACAGGGTGATGGTTTCCTTCACCGCCCAGGCGCTGGGGTAGGGGCCGTAGTAGCTGTGGCGCCGGTCCACCACGCCGCGGTAGTAGGCCATGCGCGGAAACGCCAGCGAAGGCACCGGTCGCACCCCGGCGGTGCGGAAGGTCTCGCGCGTGCCGGTGATCTTGAGGTAGGGGTAGCTTTTGTCGTCGCGGAACAGGATGTTGAACTTGGGGTTCAACGTCTTGATCAGGTTGTTTTCCAGCAGCAGCGCCTCGGCCTCGGAGCGCACCACCGTGGTCTCCATGCGCACGATCTTGCCCACCATGTGGCCGATGCGCGTGCCGTCGTGGTTTTTCTGGAAATAGCTGCTGACGCGCTTCTTCAGGTTGCGCGCCTTGCCGACGTAGAGCAGCTGACCTTGCGCGTCGAAATAGCGGTAGACCCCGGGCAACCCCGGCAGGGCCGCGACTTCGCTGAGCAGTTGTTCGGAATGCGGGGCTTCGGGTGCGGGGCTGGACATGGGCGGTATTGTGAACGGCCCGTCACCCGCCTTCGGCACGTGGGGAATGCGGCAAGATCGCGAACATGCCCGCCGCCGCCTCACGCCCCGACCCCATTCCCCACCTGACCTGGGACGTGTTCTGCCACGTCGTCGACAACCTGGGCGACATCGGCGTCTGCTGGCGCTTCTGCGCCGACCTCGCCGCGCGCGGGCAGACGGTGCGCTTGTGGGTCGACGAACCGGGTGACCTGGGCTGGATGGTGCCCGGTGCGCTCGAAGGCCATGTGGTGGGCGTGCAAGTACTGCACTGGACCGCGCCGCTGGCGCCGGGCCTGCTGGCGAACCTCCCGTTGTCCGACGTCTGGATCGAAACCTTCGGCTGCCACCCGCCGCCCGAAGCGCTGGAGCACCGGGCCAACGCCATCGCGGCCGGAGGACGGGAGCCCGTCTGGGTCAACCTGGAATACATGAGCGCCGAGTCCTACGTGGAACGCTCGCACCGCCTGCCCTCGCTGGTGTCTTTCGGGCCGATGCGCGGCGTGGGCAAGTGGTTTTTCTACCCCGGCTTCACACCCGCCACCGGTGGGCTGCTGAGGGAAAACGACCTGGCTGCCCGGCAAAGCGCTTTCGACAGCAACGCGTGGCTGGCGTCGCGCGGCCTGCCCCACACCGACCGATCGCGCGCCAGCCTCTTCTGCTACGAGCCCGCCGCCCTGCCCGCTGTGCTGCAGCAGTCGGGTGACGCTGCCTGCGACTGGCTGGTCACCGCCGGCCGCGCGGGCGACGCCGTGGCCAACGCCCTGGCCCAGGGGTTGGACACCGGCCTCGCCGCCCTGCACCGCCTGCCGCGCCTGACCCAGCGCGACTACGACCACCTGCTGTGGAGTTGCGACCTCAATTTCGTGCGCGGCGAAGACTCGCTGGTGCGCGCGCTCTGGGCGGGCAAGCCCTTCGTCTGGCACATCTACCCGCAGCACGACAACGCCCACCACGCCAAGCTCGACGCTTTCCTGGACTGGCTGCAAGCGCCGGCCTCGCTGCGAGAGATGCACCACGCCTGGAACGGCATGGCCTCTCCGGCCAAGGTGTGGCCCGGATGGGCCGTGGTTGGCGACTGGACCGACTGCGTGATGGCCGCGCGGGCGCGCCTGCTGACCCAGCCGTCATTGAGCGAACAGCTGCTCGAATTCGTGCTGGAAAAGCGATAAAATCGAAGGCTTTTCAGAAAACCGGTGTGGCCTCTGGCTTTTTCCCGGTTCCAGCCAGCCGTCTGCCTCGCCGCGCAGATCGCAGCTCTCAAGACCCTCCCGCAGGCCGCAAGCGCCCTGCCGGAACCCGCGGCCCAACTGTTGGAATCCCTATGAAAATCGCCCAAGAACTGCGCGCCGGCAACGTGATCATGCATGGCAAGGACCCGATGATCGTCCTGAAGACCGAGTACGCCCGTGGCGGCCGCGGTGCTGCCACCGTGCGCCTGAAGCTCAAGGCCTTGCTGAACAACATGGCGACCGAAGTGGTCTGCCGGGCCGACGACAAGATGGACCAGATCATCCTGGACAAGAAGGAGTGCACCTACTCCTACTTCGCCGATCCCATGTACGTCTGCATGGACAGCGAATACAACCAGTACGAAGTCGAAGCCGAAAACATGGGCGACGCCCTGAACTACCTCGAAGACGGCATGACCGTTGAAGTGGTGTTCTATGACGGCAAGGCCATTTCGGTCGAACTGCCGACCAGCGTCGAGCGCGTGATCACCTGGACCGAACCCGCCGTCAAGGGCGACACGTCCGGCAAGGTGCTCAAGCCCGCCAAGATCGCCACCGGCTTTGAAGTCGCCGTGCCGCTGTTCGTGGCCCAGGACGACAAGATCGAGATCGACACCCGCACCGGCGAATACCGCAAGCGGGTCTGATTCAGACCTTGTGTTGAAAAGGCTCCTTCGGGAGCCTTTTGCATTTTCACGCTACCCTAGGTGCCCCGTATGGAATTGCTGTCCCGCATCGCCGACGTCATCATCCCGGTCTTCCTGATCGTCGCGGTCGGCTACGGCTACGCGCGGCGCAAGGTGCCGGACATGGCGGTGTTCAACCGCATCGCGCTGGATGTGCTGGCGCCGGTGCTGGTGTATTCGGCGCTGGCGTCCAGGGACTTCCGCATCACCGAACACCTGCCGCTGCTGATCGGTGGCACGGTGCTGATCCTGGGCGGGGGCCTGCTGGCCTGGCCGGTGGCGAAGCTGTTCGGCGCGCAGCCACGCACCCTCGTGCCCGTGGTCATGTTCAACAACTGCGGCAACATGGGCCTGCCGCTCGCCCTGCTGGCCTTTGGCCCGGCGCACTTCGGCGCAGCCGTGGCGCTGTTCTCGGTCAGCAACCTGTTTCACTTCTCGATCGGGGCGCGCATCACCAGCGCCTCGGCGCGCACCCGCGACCTGCTCACCAGCCCGCTGATGATCGGCACCGCGCTGGGCTTCTTCAGCGCACTCACCGAGGTGCGCCCGCCCGATGTGATGCTCGCCGGCTTCAAGCTGCTGGGCGACGCGCTGCTGCCCATGATGCTGTTTGCACTGGGCGTTCGGCTGACCGCGCTGAACCGTTCGGGCCTGGCCCTCGGACTGCTCGGCGCGCTGGCGCGGCCGCTCATCGGCCTGGCCATTGCGATCCCGCTGGCCTGGGCCCTCGGTCTCGAAGGCGCGGCGCGCGGCCAGCTGCTGCTTTTCGCCGCCTTGCCACCCGCCGTGATGCAGTTCATGCTGGCCGACCGCTACCACCAGGAGCCCGACAAGGTGGGTGCGATGATCATGCTGGGCAACGCGCTGGCCGTGGTCTTCGTGCCGCTGGCCCTGGCTATGGGCCTGTGATGCACCCCTTCATTTTTTGCCACTGAAAGTACCCGATGGAAGCCACCCAAGACCTGAGCGAACGGCGCATTGCAGACGCCTGGGCCGACCTGCAGGCCCACGCCAACAACGGCAACCCCCTGGCGGCCGATGCCTACCGCATGGCCTTTGCCGACCCCGAGTTCCTGCTGCGCCGAGAGACGCGCGGCATCCGCTTCCAGCTGGAGATGCTCAAGCCCGATCTCGCCCAGCAGGCGCTGGGCATCGAGAACACCGTCGTGGTGTTCGGCAGCGCCCGCTTCCGGGAGGCGCCCGAGGCGCAGGCCGCGCTCGAACAGGCCCAGGCCGGTGGCGACGCGGAGACCATCCGCAAGGCCGAGGCGATTCTGCGGAACGCGCACTACTACGACGATGCCCGCGCCTTCGGCCGCCTGGTGGCCCGCTACAGCGCCAGCTGCCCGAAGGAAGACCAGATGTTCATCTGCACCGGGGGCGGCCCCGGCATCATGGAAGCGGCCAACCGCGGCGCACACGACGAAGGCGCGCTCAACGTCGGGTTGAACATTTCTCTGCCCTTCGAGCAGTCGGGCAACCGGTTCATCACCCCGCAGCTGAGCTTCAAGTTCCACTACTTCGCGCTGCGCAAGATGCATTTCATGATGCGCGCGAAAGCCCTGGTGGCCTTCCCCGGTGGCTTTGGCACGCTGGACGAGCTGTTCGAGGTGATCACCCTCGTGCAGTGCAAGAAGGCCAAGCCGGTGCCCATCGTACTGTTCGGTTCGGCCTACTGGAAGCGCCTGATCGACCTGGATCTGCTGGTGGAAGAAGGCACGATCTCGCCCGACGACCTGAAGCTCTTCATCTTCGTGGACGAGCCTCAGGCCGCCTGGGACCAGATCCTGCGCTTCTACAGTTTGGGGACTTGACCACCCCCCCCGCCGCGCTTCGCGCGTCCCCCCTTGAAGGGGGGCGCACCCTGGGACCGGCGGAGCCGGATCCTTGGGTGCACTGGGCAAGACACTTCGCTCCGGACGAGCCGGACAGTGCTTCAAAGAAGCGCTCAGTAGCTCACTTACTCCGTCCAGCCGCCCCCAAGCGCCTTGTACAAGGCCACCTGGCTCTGCTGCTGGGCCAGTTTCGTCTGCGCCAGCGCCTGCTGGGTGGCGAACAGCGAGCGTTGGGCATCCAGCACATCCAGGTAACTCGACACCCCGTTGCGGTAACGCAGGTCGGCGAGGCGGAAGCGCTCGGCTTCGGCCGTGGCCTGGGTCTGCTGGGCGATGAGTTGTTCGCCCAGCGTGGCGCGACCGGCCAGTGCATCGGCGACCTCACGGAACGCGGTCTGGATGGCCTTCTCGTACTGCGCCACGGCCACGTCGCGCGACACCTTGGCCACCGTCAGGTTGGCCTGGTTGCGGCCCGCGTCAAAGATCGGCAACAGCGCCTGGGGCGCCAGCGAGAAACCCCAGGAGCCGCTTTCAAACAGGCCCGAGAGCTGGTTGCTCACCGTGCCCACGCTCGCGGTGAGCGAGATGCGCGGGAAGAAGGCGGCGCGCGCCGCGCCGATGTTGGCGTTGGCGGCGATCAGCGCCTGTTCGGCCTGCCGGATGTCCGCGCGGCGGTTGAGCAGGTCGGAGGGCAAGCCTTCGGGCACATCGCTCAGCTGTGCCTGGGTGGTCGCGCCGGGCCCGAAGGGCAGCAGGTGCGCTGGCAGGGTCTGGCCCACCAGCAGGGTCAGCGCGTTCAGATCGAGCGACTTCGCCCGTTGCTGCTGGGCCAGCGTGCTGCGCGCGGCGGCGGCCAGCGATTCGGCCTGGCGCAGGTCGAGCGCCGAGTTGGCGCCGTTGTCGAAGCGCAGCTTGGTCAGGCGCAGCGAGTCCTCGCGGGTGGCGAGCGTGCTTTGCGTGAGGCTCAGCAGTTCCTCATCGGCCTGCAGGCTCAGCCAGGTGCTGGCCACCGCCGCGACCAGGCTGGTTTGCGCCGCCCGGCGCGCCTCTTCGCTGGCCAGGAACTGGGCCAGCGCGGCGTCTTTCAGGCTCGCCACCCGACCAAAGAAGTCCAGCTCCCAGCTGGCCATCGCCAGACCCGCCGTGTAGGTGCTGCTCATGCCGCCATCGGCCGTGGGCTGGCGGTTGCCGGAGGCGGCCAGGTTCAGCGTGGGCAGCTGGTCGGCGCGGCGGATCTGGTACTGCGCGCGCACCTGCTCGATGTTGAGCGTGGCCACGCGCAAGTCGCGGTTGTTCTGCAGCGACAGCGCGATCAGCTCGCGCAGGCGGGCGTCCTGAACGAAGCCCGACCAACTGACCAGCTCGGCACCCGCCGGTGCGTTGGCGGCCTGGCCGGGGAACACCGCCGCCACCGGCGCAGCGGGGCGCTCGTGGGTGGGGATGAAGGAACAGCCGGTCAGCACCAGCACCGCCAGGGCCATCGCGCTGCGGCGAAAGGTCAAAGAAGAAGTCATGTCAATGTCTCCAGCGCGTTTCGTGAAACACGCCATGCAACGAAAGAAGAGGTGCCGCCCCGCACACGCCGCAGAACCGGCTCTGCCGGGCTGCGGGTGTGCTCCCCCCGGGGGGAGACGCGAAGCGGCGCAGGAGGGACGTGTTCACCTCAATGCACCCCATGGTGCGCGGCCTGTTCGGCATCGTGATGACGCTGGCGCTCGCTGCCCTTGAAGAAGCTGCGGACGACGACGAAGAAGATCGGCACGAACACCACCGCCAGCACCGTGCCGGTCAGCATGCCACCGATCACGCCGGTGCCGATGGCGCGCTGGCTGGCCGAGCCGGCGCCCGAGGCCAGGAACAGCGGCAGCACCCCCAGCGTGAACGCCAGAGAGGTCATGACGATGGGGCGGAAGCGCAGGTGGGCGGCGGCCAGCGCCGCTTCGATCACACCCTTGCCCTGCGCCTGCAGGTCTTTCGCGAACTCGATGATCAGGATCGCGTTCTTCGCCGAGAGGCCGATGATCGTGATCAGGCCGACCTGGAAGTACACGTCGTTCGAGTAGCCGCGCAACAGCGTGGCCAGCAGCACACCGAGCACGCCCAGCGGCACCACCAGCACCACCGCCAGCGGGATGGACCAGCTCTCGTACAACGCTGCCAGCGCGAGGAACACCGCCAGGATCGCGAAGCCGTAGAGGATCATGGCCTGCGAGCCGGCGAGCTTTTCTTCGCGCGACTGGCCGGTCCACTCGAAGCCGAAGCCCTGTGGCAGCTTGGCCGCCAGCGCCTCCATCTCGGCCATGGCCTCGCCGGTGCTCACGCCCGGCGCGGCGCTGCCGCTGATGCGCATGGCGGAATAACCGTTGTAGCGCACGGTCTGCATCGGACCCGAGACCCACTTCGTGGTGGCAAAGGCCGACATCGGCACCGCCTGGCCCTTGCTGTTGAGCACGGTGATGCGCAACACGTCTTCGGGCTGCATGCGCGCCGTGGCGTCCGCCTGCACCACCACGCGCTGCAGGCGCCCGGCGTTGGGGAAGTCGTTCACGTAGCTGGACCCCAGCGCGGTGCCGATGGCGGCGCTGACGCTGTCAAAACCCACGCCCAGCGCGTTGGCGCGGTCGCGGTCGATGTCGATCTGCAGCTGGGGCGCGTCTTCCAGGCCGTCGGGGCGGACCTGCGTGAGCAGTTTGCTCTGCGAGGCCATGCCCAGCATCTGGTTGCGCGCCGCGAGCAGCGCGTCGCGGCCCTGGCCGGCGCGGTCCTGCAGGCGGAAGCTGAAGCCCGAGGAGGCGCCCAGCTCGGGAATCGGCGGCGGGCTGAGCGGGAAGACGAACGCATCGCGGATGCCGGAGAACGCCCCGAAGGCCCGCCCCGCCAACGACTGCGCGTCGCTGCCCGGCGCGGTGCGCTCGGACCAGTCTTTCAGCGTCACGAAAGCGAGCGCCGCGTTCTGGCCCTGGCCCGAAAAGCTGAAGCCCAGCACGCCGACCATGCCCTCGACCTCCGGTTGCTGGAGCATGAAGCCTTCGACCTGCTTCATCACTTCCAGCGTGCGCTCTTGCGTGGCACCCGGCGGCAGCTGCACGTTCACCAGCAGGTTGCCCTGGTCCTCGTTGGGCAGGAAGGACGTGGGCAGGCGCTGGTAGATCACCGCCGCCGCCGCGACGATGGCCGCGTAGATGATCAGCGTGCGGCCAGCGCGCGGCAGCAGCTTGCCCACACCGCCTTCGTAGCCCTTGGCCGTGCGCGCGAAGCCACGGTTGAACCAGCCGAAGAACCCGGTCTTGGCGTGGGCGTGGCCCGCCTCCACCGGCTTGAGCAGCGTGGCGCACAGCGCGGGCGTGAGCGACAGCGCCATGAAGGCGGAGAAGGCGATGGACATGCCCATCACCGCCGCGAACTGGCGGTAGATGTTGCCCACCGAACCGCTGAAGAAGGCCAGCGGCACGAACACCGAGATGAGCACCACGGTCACGCCGATGATGGCGCCCGAGATCTGGCCCATTGCCTTGCGCGTGGCCTCCAGCGGCGGCAGGCCCTCCTCGCTCATGATGCGTTCGACGTTCTCCACCACCACGATGGCGTCGTCCACCACGATGCCGATCACCAGCACCATGCCGAACATGGTCAGCACGTTGATCGAAAAGCCCAGGGCCATCAGACCGCCGAACGTGCCCAGCAAGGCCACCGGCACCACCAGGGTCGGGATCAGTGTGTAGCGCCAGTTCTGCAGGAACAGGAACATCACCAGGAACACCAGCGCCACCGCCTCGGCCAGCGTCTTGGCCACCTCCTGGATGGAGATCTTCACGAACTTGGAGCTGTCGTAAGGGATGTTCCAGGTCATGCCCTTGGGGAAGAACTTCTCCAGCTCCGCCATCTTGGTGCGCACGGCCTCGGCCGTGGCCAGCGCGTTGCCACTGGGAGCGAGCTGCACGCCGATGCCGGTGGACGGCTTGCCGTTCAGGCGCGCCGACGTGGCGTAGGCCTGGGCACCGAGTTCGATGCGCGCCACGTCCTTCAGGCGCACGGTCGCACCGTCGCTGCTGGCGCGCAGCACGATGTTCCCGAATTGCTCGACGCTGGCGAGCTGGCCATTGACCACCACGGTCGCCGCGATGCTCTGACCCGCCACGTTGGGCAGCGCGCCGATCTCACCGGCTGAGACCTGCGCGTTCTGGGCGCGGATCGCGTTGCTCACGTCGGCCGCACTGAGGTTGAAACCCAGCAGCTTGGCCGGGTCGATCCAGATGCGCATGGCGCGTTCGGTGCCGAACAGCTGGGCCTGGCCCACGCCCGGCAGGCGCTGGATTTCCGGCACCACGCTGCGCGCGGCGTAGTCGCCCAGCGCCACCGGGTCCAGTGCCGGGTCGTCGCTGGACAGGATGGCGAACAGCAGGAAGTTGCTGTTGGCCTTGTCCACGCGCACGCCCTGCTGCGTCACCGCCGACGGCAGGCGCGGTGTGGCGCGCGAGAGCCGGTTCTGCACATCCACCTGGGCCAGGGCCGGGTTGGTGCCGGCCTCGAAGCTCAGCGTGATGCTGCCGGTGCCGTTGGCCTGCGCCACGGCTTCCATGTAGATCAGGCCAGGCGCGCCGTTCATTTCCTGCTCGATGACCGAGAGCACGCTGTCTTCCAGCGTCTTGGCCGAGGCGCCGGGGTAGGTGGCGTTGATGACGATGGACGGGGGCGCCACCGGCGGGTACTGCGCGATGGGCAGCTGCGTGATGGACACCGCGCCCAGCACCATGATGAAGAGCGCGATCACCCACGCGAAGATGGGGCGCTCGATGAAAAACTTTGCCATGCCGGCTGCTCCTTACTTGGCCGCTGCCGGAGCGGGGGCTGCTGCGGGCTTGGTTTCAGCGGCTGGCGGTGTGCCTGCCGCTGGAGCACCCGCGGGTGCGGCAGGCGCCGCTGCGGGCGCTGCGCCCGGCGGCGTCCATGGCACCGCTTTCACCGGCGTGCCGGGCGGCATCATCTGCAGCTTCTGGAAGCCGTCCACCATCACCTGCTCGCCGGCTTTCAGGCCGTCCATGACGACCCACTGGCCGCCTTGCTGGCCGCCGACCTTCACCTTGCGCTGCTCGATCTTGCCGTCCGCACCCACCACCGACACCGTGTCGCCCTGGGCCGAGCGGGTCACCGCCTGCTGCGGCAGCTGGATCGCGTCGCTGGCGGTCGCCTGTTCCAGGCGCACGCGCACGTACAGGCCCGGCAGCAGCGCACCGCCGGGGTTGGGCACCTCGGCGCGCAGCGTCACCTGGCCGGTGGTGGCGTCCACCGTCAGATCGGAAAACAGCAGCTTGCCGGGCTTGGCATACTCGCTGCCGTCGTCCAGCACCACGCGCACGGCGGCCGCACCGTTGCCCGCGCCCTTGAGCTGACCGGCTTCCATCGCGCGCTTGAGGCGCATGGCTTCCGTGGCCGACTGGGTGAAGTTCACGTAGAGCGGGTCCACCTGCTGGATCACGGCGAGCGCCGTGGCCTCGCCCTGTCCCACCAGCGCACCCTCGGTCACCAGCGCGCGGCCGATGCGGCCCGAGATCGGCGCGGTCACGCTCGCGTAATTGAGGTTGATGCCCGCCGTGCGCACGGCGGCACGGGCCGCCGCGACGTCGGCTTCGGCGGATTTCTGTGCCGCCACGGCGGTGGTGAACTCCTGCTGGCTGATGGCGTTTTCGGCCACCAGCGGCTTGTAGCGGTCGGCGACCGCCTTGGTGTTGGCCAGGTTGGCTTCGGCACGGGCCAGCGAGGCCTGCGCGCTCTGCAGCGTGGCCTGGTACGGGGCGGCATCGATGCGGAACAGCGCCTGACCGGCTTTCACGTCGCTGCCCTCGCGGAACAGCTGCTGCTGCACGATGCCCGCCGCGCGTGCCCGCACCTGCGCCACGCGCGAGGCCTCCAGGCGGCCAGGCAACTCGGTCTGCAGGCCCACGTCACCCGGGGTGACCGTCACCACGCCCACTTCCGGTGCCGGCATGCCCCCGCCCGGTGCACCACCAGCCGCCGCCGGGGCGTCGGCCTGGCCACAGGCCGCCAGGGCCGCCAACAGCGGCAGCAGCACCAGGGCCTGGCGCAGGCGCACGGTGGTCATGGACGACGCCGTCGGGCGCCGCGAGAAAGATGGGGTGGTTGCGGGCATGAATAACCTCTTGGGCGACAGGTGATGTATGGAACGACGGAGAATCAGGACAGGTATCGGGGAGTGCAAGGCGCGTGCCAAGACCTTCAAAAGGGACGCAGTATACATACACACACGAATGTATGTATATTCGCGGGGTCTCTTCTTTTGTGAGCACACCACATGGTCCGCCGCACCAAGGCCGATGCCGAAGCCACCCGCCACTCGCTCCTGGACGCAGCCGAACAGCTGTTTCAGGCGCGTGGCGTTTCGCGCACCTCGCTCAACGACATCGCCACCGCCGCCGGCACCACGCGCGGCGCGATCTACTGGCACTTCAAGGACAAGGCCGACCTGTTCAACGCGATGATGGAACGTGTCACCCTGCCGCTGGAAGAGTCCATGGCCTGCGCCGGTGCCAACGCCCGCGTGTCCGACGATCCGCTGCACATTCTGCGCGATTCGCTCAAGGAAGCGCTGCACAAGACCGCCACCGACGAGCAGACGCGCCGCGTGTTCGAGATCGCGACGCACCAGGTGGAATACAACGACGAGATGCACGCGGTGCGCGAACGCCATCTGCAGGTGCGCAACGACTGTGTGAAGCAGACCGCGCAGGTGCTGCAGGCGGCGGCACACAAACAGGGCCTGAAACTCGCCATGCCCTTCTCTTCCGCTGCGCTGGGCATGCACGTCATCGCTGACGGCTTGATCCAGAACTGGCTGCTCGAGCCCGGCGCCTTCGACCTGCAGAAAGCGGGCCGGCAAACCATCGACACCTACCTCAGTGGCCTGGGCTTTGCATTGAAACCGGGCCACCCTTCACCCCCAAAACCGGTCCAGAGCGCCTGAACCCCGGCGAGTCGGCCGCTTGCGCCAAAACAGGGCCTGCTCGCACAGTGCCTTTGCCGATCGGCTGAGTTCAGTCGGGGGACCGCTCGGGCACCGCGTCGACCGGCGCCGGCGCGCGCGATGGCAGCTTCAGGTGCAGGGCTGCCTGCGCCAGCAGGTTCGCGGACACCGGTGCGGTCACGAACACGAACAGCGTGATGAGCAACTCGGCGATGCCCGGACGGCCCTGCGCGGCAGCCACCAGCATCGACGCGATCAGCACCCCGCCCACGCCCAGCGTGGACGCCTTGGTCGGTGCATGCAGGCGCATGTAGAAGTCGGGCAGGCGCACCAGGCCGATGGCGCCCACCAGCAGAAAGAACGCCGCGATCACGATCACGGCGGCAGCGGTCCATTCGATCAAGGGGTTCATGTGCGGTGGTCCCTTCGGCTCATTCCACCACGTCGCCGCGGCTGAGGTAGCGGGCCAGCGCCACGGTGGAGGCAAAACCCAGCATCGCCACCAGCAGCGCACCTTCGAACAGCAGTGCCGTGTTCCAGCGGATGCCCAACAGCACGATGAGCGCCACCGCGTTCATGTAGAGCGTGTCCAGTGCGAGCACGCGATCGGTGGCGCTCGGTCCGCGCAGCAGCCGCACCGCGCACAGCAGCACAGCCAGCGTCACCGCAGCGATACCGATGTTCAGCGCCATGTCGAGCACATTCATGTGAGGCTCCCGGGGTCAAGGTGGAAGACGCGCAGCAGCGGCGCCTCGTAGCGATTTTTCATCTCGGTGGCCATCGCGGCAGCGTCTTCGCAGACGAGGGCATGGACCAGGATCACCCTCTTCTCCTCGTCAATCACCGCCGACACGGTGCCGGGCGTGGTGGTGATGATGCTCGCGAACAAGGCGTTGACGCGGTGATGGTCGCTGGCCAGCGGCACGGGAATCCAGCCCGGCTGCATGCGATCAAGGGGCCCCAGCACCAGCCTCGCCACCACCACGTTGGACACCACAATGTCCCACAGCACCACGGCCATGAGACGCAAGGCCGTCGGCCAATGCACGGCGCTGGCCTGCGTCAGGAACGGGCTCAGCAGGCGCGGCACGACCAGGCCGATCAGCAGCGCCGAGAGCAGGTGCACCGGCTCCAGGCTGTGCGACAACGCCAGCCAGCTCAAGCCCAGCAGCACAGAGAGCACCGGGTGGGCGAACCAGCCGCGGGCCGGGTAACGTTTGCTGCGGGGCGCCGTGCGGGATGCGTCGGATGTCATGGCAGGACCTTGGCTGGCGCCGGCGCGGCGGCGGGCTGAAGGGGGGATGTGGAGCGGGTGCCGTCGTAGGGCCGCGTGGTGCGCGCCCCGGCCCCGCCTTGCGAGCCCAGCACCGCCTCGGCGTAGGCGGCGGTGTCGGCCAGTTGCGCGGCGGCCGCGTCGGTGTAGCGTTTGACCGGCGAAGCCAGCAACGCCAGCGCCACCGTGATCGCCATGAAGGCCCAGGCTGCCGACAGCAGTTTGACGCTGGCACCGGACTCCGCGACGGATGCGCCCTCGTCCGGCTGGACGTGCCAGAACACGATCACCCCGGCGCGTGCCAGACCCACCATGCTGAAGAAGCCCACGGTCAGCACCACACCCCAGACCCAGGCCTGCGCCGCCAGACCGGAAGCACTCTGCAGGATCATGAGCTTGCCCAGAAAACCCGGCAACGGCGGCAGCCCCGCCGCTGACGCGGCGCCGAACAGCATCATCATGCCCAGCAGCACCGGCTCGCGCAGCGCCGCCGCTGGGCGCAGCCTGTCGCCCGCCTCGCCGCGCTGCGCGGCCATCAGCTCCACCAACAGGAACAGGCCCGCGATCACGATGGTGCTGTGCAGCGTGTAGTAGAGCGCGGCAGACAGGGTCTCGGGCGTGAACAGACCCACGCCGGCCAGGATGGTGCCCACGGAAGAGACCGTGAGGTAGGCCACCATGCGGCCCATGCTGTGCGCGGCGAGCGCACCAAATGCACCCAGCACGCTGGTGGTCAGCGCCAGTGGCAGCAACCAGGCCTGCGCGGCCAGGCTGGCTTCACCCGCCTCGACACCGAAGATGCCCCAGTGCGTGCGGATGATGCTGTAGACCCCCACCTTCGTCATGATGGCGAACAGCGCCGCCACCGGCGCACTCGCCGAGGCGTAGGTGCCGGGCAGCCAGAAATACAGCGGCACCAGCGCTGCCTTCAGGCCAAACACCACCAGCAGGATCAGCGCGGCCGCACGCGCGATCAGCGCCGATTCGCCGGTGAGCTGGGCCACGCGCAGGGCCAGGTCGGCCATGTTCAGCGTGCCGGTCACGGCGTAGACCATCGCCAGCCCGATCAGGAACAGGCCCGACCCGGCAAGGTTCAGCACCACGTAGTGCATCCCCATGCGCAGGCGTTCGCGGCCCAGCCCGTGCAGCAGCAGCACATAGGAAGCGATCAGCAGCACCTCGAAGAACACGAACAGGTTGAACAGGTCACCGGTCAGGAAGGCGCCGCTCAGGCCCATCAGCTGAAAGTGGAAGATCGCATGGAAATGCCGCCCACGCACGTCCCATCCGCCCGTGGCGTACCAGAGCACGGGCGCAGCCACCAGGTAGGTCAGCAACACCATCAGGGCAGAGAGTCGATCGAGCACCAGCACGATGCCGAACGGCGCCGACCACTCTCCCAGCTGGTACACCAACAGCTCGCCGCCGGCCGCGCGCCACACCAGACCAGCCGCCATCACCGCGCCGAGCACCACCGACGCCAGGCTCAGCCGGCGACGCCAGCGCACCCGGGCGCTGTCGTGCCCGCCGCCCTGCTCGGCCATGCCACCCAGATCGCCCAGATCGCCCAGCAGAAGCAGGCCCATCGCGGTGAACGAAGGCAACAGCACCGAGAGCAGCGGAGCGTGCTGCAGCCAGAAAGCCAGGACCGACTCCATCATGGCTGGCGCTCCCCGTGGTGGGTGGCTTCGGCCGCAGGCGAGCGCCCCGTGGCGCGTGCGGGCTCACGGCCGTCGACGTGGTCGCTGTCACTTTCATGGCGGTTGCGCAGCGCCAGTTCGATCACGAAACCGGTGGTCGCAAAGCCGATCACGATGGCCGTGAGCACCAGGGCCTGCGGCAGCGGATCGGCCACCGGCCCCTCGCCCACCAGGATGGGTTGCGCGTTGGACCACAGGCGGCCCATCACGAAGATGAACACGTTGACCGCGTAACCAAACAGGGACAAGCCCAGCACCACCGGGAACGTGCGCCCGCGCAGCATCAGGTAGATGCCGCAGGCGGTGACAAAGCCGATGCCCGTGGCCAGCAAGAATTCCATGCTCATGAATGGCCTCCGGCCGAAGCGGGTGAGTGGGCCGGGCCTTCCCGGCTCACCGAGCCCAGCACCGAGATGGTCAGCAGCGTCGCGCCCACCACCGTGAGATAGACCCCCAGGTCGAACAGCGCGGCCGAGGCCAGCGGCAGCTCACCCAGCAGCGGCACGTGCGGGTGCCCGTGGGCGCTGGTGAGGAAGGGCCGGCTCCACAGGAAAGCGCCCGCGCCGGTCAGGCCGGCGATGGACAGGCCAGCGCCGATCCAACGCACGAAGCGGCGGCCCACCTGCGCACGCAGCATGGCCTCTGCTTTGGCCTGGCCCAGCGACATGAACTGCAGCACCAGCGCCACCGCCGTGATCAGGCCGGCAATGAAGCCACCGCCCGGCAGGTTGTGGCCGCGCATGAAGATGTAAAGCGTGAACACCAGCGCCAGCGGCAGCACCACCGACGCCGCCACGCGCAGCAGCAGCGGCTGGGTGGCGAAGGTCCAGGCCAGCCCTTGCGGATCGGTCAGCGGCCGGCGCGTGCGCATGCCGTCCATCAGCGCGAGCACGCCGATGGCCGCGATGCCCAGCACCGTGATCTCACCGAAGGTGTCGTAGCCGCGGAAGTCGACCAGGATCACGTTGACCACGTTGGTGCCACCGCCTACCGGCAGCGATTTCTCCAGGAAATACCAGGCGATGGAATCGTGGTTGCGCGTGAGCAGCACCCAGGCCACCCAGGCCACGCCGGCGCCGCCAGCGAGCGCCAGGCCGCCATCGCGCGCACGGCGCAGCGCCGACGACTCGCGCGGCGAGTGTTGCGGCAGCAGCGCCAGACCCATGAGCAGCAGCACGGTGGACACCACCTCCACCGACAGTTGCGTCAGCGCCAGGTCGGGCGCTGAGAGGCTCACGAAGGTGAGCGAGGTCACCAGCCCCACCACGCCCACCAGCACCACGGACTGGAACCGCTGGTGGTGCGTGAACGCAATGGCGACGCAGGCCGCGATCAGCAGCAGCCAGACCGCGATGGCCAGCGGCGAGGCGGGCAGCGGTTCACGCGTCCCCGCACCGATGCCCTGCCCCACCAGCTGCGTCGCCGCCACCACCACGGCCGCCCCGATCAACCAGACCAGGTAGCGCTGCAGCGAGCCGGTTTCCAGGCGGTCAGAGACGCGGCCGGCGAGCCCGAACAGGCCGTCGATCACCGCATCGAAGATCTGGCGCCCGGTGGCCGGGCCGAACCAGGCCTCGGACTGAATGCGGTGCAGGCGCTGGCCGCGCACCAGCAGCAGGTACAGGCCGACACCGGCAGCCAGCGCGATCGCGCTCATCAGCAGCGGCAGGTTGAAACCGTGCCAGATCGCCAGGTGGTACTCGGGCAGCGGCTGGCCCACCAGCGCCGTGGCCGCCACGTGCACCAGTGGCCCGAAGGTGATGGCCGGCAGCAGGCCCACCCCGATGCACATCGTCACCAGCAGCATGGCCGGCAACTTCATACCCAGGGGAGGCTCGTGCGGGTGCGTGTTGGGCACGTCCCCCAGCTCGCCGTTGAAATACGTGTCGTGCACGAAACGCAGCGAATAAGCCACGCTGAACACGCCCGCCAGCGTCACCAGCGCCGGCACCACCCAGGCCCAGACACCCGAGGTGCCCACCACCGCCTCGGTGAAAAACATCTCCTTGGACAGGAAGCCGTTGGTCAGCGGCACACCCGCCATGGACGCGGCCGCCACCATGGACAACGTGGCCGTCCAGGGCATGAACTTCCAGAGGCCACCGAGCTGGCGCATGTCGCGCGAATGCGTCTCGTGGTCCACGATGCCGGCGATCATGAACAGCGAGGCCTTGAAGGTCGCGTGGTTCAACACATGGAAGACGGCGGCCACCGCAGCAAGCGGCGAGCCCAGCCCGATCAGGAACACGATCAGTCCCAGGTGGCTCACGGTGGAGTACGCGAGCAGGCCCTTGAGGTCGTGTTTGAAGAGCGCGATGAAGGCTGCGAACAGCACCGTGATCAGTCCCGCGCCGGTCACGAGCACCTCAAACCAGCCCGAGCCGGCGAGCACCGGGTGCATGCGCATCAGCAGGAACACACCGGCCTTCACCATGGTGGCCGAATGCAGGTAGGCCGACACCGGCGTCGGCGCGGCCATGGCGTCGGGCAGCCAGAAGTGGAACGGGAACTGCGCGCTCTTGGTGAAGGCGCCGAGCAGGATCAGCAGCAACGCGGGCACGAAGCGAGGGTCGGCCTGAATGGCCGTCACGTTCGCCACCATGGCACTGAGCTCATGGGTGCCCGCGATCTGCCCCAGCAAGACGAAGCCACCCAGCATGGCCAGACCACCCCCGCCGGTGACCGCCAGCGCCTGGCGCGCACCGGCGCGCGCATCGGCCCGGTGGCTCCAGAAACCGATCAGCAGGAACGACGAGATGCTGGTCAGCTCCCAGAACACCACCAGCAGCAGCAGGTTGTCCGACAGCGCCACACCCAGCATCGCCGCCATGAACAGCATCATCTCGCTGTAGAACTTGCCGGGCGAATCCTTGGGGCTCAGGTAGAAGTGCGCGTAGAGCACGATGAGCAGGCCGATGAACAGGATCAGGCCCGCAAAGAGCAGCGACAGGCCGTCGAGCCGGAACGTGAGGTTCAGCCCGATCTCCGGCACCCAGGCCCAGGCATTGCGCACCGTCTCGCCTGCCATCACCCCCGGCGCCTGGCTCAGCAGCAGTCCCAGACTGGAGGCCGTGACCGCACCAGCGGCCAGCGCCGTCGCCAGACGGGACCGGGGTCCGAGCCAGAAAGTGGCCGCGGTGCCCGCGAGCAGCGGGAGCAAGACGATCAGCAGGAGCACGGTGAGGGTTCCATGGTGGTGTCAAGGCTGATCCATGGATCAACCGGCATTCAAAGAACGATACCGACCGCCGCGGTCGAGTTCCCGGGACGGCGCTGAAGCATGCCCCCGGACCGGGTGGCACGCCAGAGGATCAGTGAGCCGGAGGCCCCGCCTCGCGAGGCAACAACCAGGCCAGACGGCAGCCCAAGCCTACCATCCCGCCCACGATCCAGAACACACCCGCCACGCCGAGCAGCGTGCCGACCGAACCAAACAGCATCGGCATCACCACGCTCGACCCATTGATCGCCATCGCGCGCAGGCCGAGCGCTTCGCCGTGGCGGTGTCGCGGCGTGATCTGGTGCAGCGTGCTCATGATCATGGGCTGCACCGACCCCAGCGCCACACCAAGCAGCACCGACAGCCCGCCCATGGCCCAGGCGCTGTGGGCGAGCGGATAGACAGCGAACAGCAGCGCCGTGCTCAGCATCGCCGAGCCGATCACCACCGGCTCGCGCAGGTGCGCGGCCAGCCAGGGCATGACCAGCCGCACGGCGGTGGCGGCCAGCGCGAACGCGCCGAGGATGGCGCCGATCACCGTGGCGCTCAGCTGGCGTTCATGACCGATCACCGGCACCAGGAAGGTGTGCACGTCCCAGCACGAAGACAACAGCCAGTTGATCAGCATGAGCCGGCGGAACCCGGTCTCGCGCAGCAGGTTCCACGACGAGCCGCTGGTGTTGCGCTCCTCGGGCGCCACCGGCGCCTGCTCCACCACGCGGCGCACCCAGAACCAGGCCAGCGACGGCAGCAGCGCCAGCAGCAGATAGGCCGCGCGAAAACCCGAGGCATCGATCAGCACGCCCGCCGCGAGTGGGCCGATGAAGTTGGAGATCGACGGACCGATGGACATCCAGCTGAACACCTGCTTGAGCTCGGTGGCGTTGTTCGCCAGCCGGCCCACATGGCGCTGCAGCGCGATCATGGCCAGCCCGGTGGCACCCCCGCAGGTCAGCGCGGTGACGCACAACACGCCAAACACCGGGAAGGCCACGGCCAGCGCGGCCCCCGCAGTGGCCGCGCCCACCGCCAGCCGCACCGGTTTCTTCAGGCCACGGCGGTCGGCGTAGCGGCCGGCGGGCAAAGCGAGGAACACCTGGGCCAGCGCGAACAGCGCCAGCAGCATGCCCACCGCGACCGGGCTGTGGCCCTCGCGCAGCGCCATCAGCGGCGCGGCCATGCGAAAGCCGGTCATGCAGGCGTGCAGGCTGATCTGCGCAGCGATCAGCCGCGCCAGGCCGGCTTTCAGGGGTGCGCTCAAGTGTCTCCGTCGTCGCCGGGGTCCAGCGGCAGCAGCGCGCTGGCCTTGTCTTGCGGCAGCGCCTCGACCGTCTTGAGCGCGCGGGTCATGGCGCGGCTGCGCGTCTCGGCGCTGTCGAGGGTGTTGAGCACGGTCTGGGTCTGGTTCTTCACCTTGGCGAGCACGTCTCCGAACTTGGTGAATTCGGTCTTGACCGCGCCCAGCACCTGCCAGACCTCGCTGCTGCGTTTCTCCAGCGCCAGCGTGCGAAAGCCCATCTGCAGCGAGTTGAGCATGGCCATGAGCGTGGTCGGCCCGGCGAGCGTGACGCGGTATTCGCGCTGCAGCACCTCCATCAGCCCCGGTCGGCGCAGCACCTCGGCGTACAGGCCTTCGGTGGGCAGGAACAGGATCGCGAAGTCGGTGGTGTGCGGCGGCTCCAGGTACTTGTCGGCCATGCTTTTGGCTTCGAGCTTGATGCGCTGCTCCAGCCCGCGCGCGGCGATCTCGGCGCCTTCGGCGTCGGCGCGCTGCTGCGCATCGAGCAGGCGCTCGTAGTCTTCGTTGGGAAACTTCGCGTCGATGGGCAGCCAGCACGGGGCGCCGTCGTCGCCGCGACCGGGCAGCCGAACAGCGAAGTCCACGGCGTTGCGGCTGCCGGGCCGGGTGGTGACCTGGGTCGCGTACTGGTCGGGGGCGAACACCTGTTCGAGCAGCGCGCCGAGCTGTGCCTCGCCGAACATGCCGCGCGTCTTCACGTTGCTCAACAGGTGCTTCAAGTCGCCCACGCCCTGCGCCAGCGTCTGCATCTCGCCCAGGCCTTTGTGCACCTGCTCCAGCCGGTCGGCCACCTGCTTGAAGCTCTCGCCCAGGCGCGCCTGCAGCGTGCTCTGCAGCTTCTCGTCCACCGTCGCGCGCATCTCGTCGAGCTTGGCGGCGTTGCTCTGCTGCAGCTGGGCCAGCTGGCCGTCCAGTGTGGTGCGGATCTCGGCCAGTCGGCGCGCATTGCCCTCGCTCATGTCCTGCAGCTGGCGCGTGAGCGTGTCGCTCAGCGTGCCGCGCAATTGCACCAATTGCTGCGCAAAGGCGTCGATCTGCGCGTTCTGCGTGCGCGTGGCCTCGGCCGCCTGCTGGCCCATGCCCAGGCTGATGGCCTGCAGCTGCTGGGTCAGCGTGTCGCCCAGCGTGCCGCGCAATTGCAGCAACTGCTGGGCAAACGCGTCGAGCTGGGTGTTCTGCGTGCGCGTGGCTTCGGCGTCCTGCCGCGTCAGCGTGTCCTGGAAGGTCGCCAGCGTCTGCTGGATCTCCTGCCGGCCGGCGCGCGAGCTGTCGCTGATCTCGCGGCGCAGCTCGCTCTCCGCCCGCTCGATGCGCTGCGTGGCCTGCTGGCCCTGCGCCTGCAGTGTGGCCAGCAGTTGCTGTCGCTGTGCGGCTTCGTCGGCGTTGGCCGGCGGGCGGCGCAACAGCAGCCAGAGCACCAGCAAGGCGTTGAGCACGCCCAGCGCGAGCACGGTCCAGGTGAGCAAGTCGTCGGTCATTCGGGCATCGTACCGTTCATCAAACAAAGAAGAGCCAGGTCATGATGGCAAACAGCGGCACCAGGATGCCGACCGACCAGGCCATGTAGCCGAAGAAGCTGGGCATCTTGACGCCGCGGTCTTCGGCGATGGCCTTGACCATCAGGTTGGGTGCGTTGCCGATGTAGCTGTTGGCGCCCATGAACACCGCACCGGCCGAAATCGCCACCAGCGTGGGGGCCAGCGTGGTCATGAGCACGGCCGGGTCGCCGCCGGCGGTGTTGAAGAACACCAGGTATGTTGGCGCGTTGTCCAGGAAGGAGCTGAGCACGCCCGTGGCCCAGAAGTACATGGCCGGGTTCGGCGAACCGTCGGGGTTGGTCACGGCGCGCACCACGGCGCCAAACGGGCCGTCCACGCCGGCCTTGAGCATGGCGATCACGGGGATGATGGTCAGGAAGATGCCCGCGAACAGCTTGGCCACCTCCTGCATCGGTGCCCAGGAAAACTGGTTGTCGGCGTGCACGCCCGACGGCGTCAGCTGCAGCGAGGCCACCGTCACCGCGATCAGGCCCAGGTCGCGCAGCAGGCCGGGCAGGCCGACCTCGGTGCCGGCGATGTTGAACGACACATCGGACTTCCACAGCCCGCTCATCAGCACCAGCGCCACCACCACGGCCAGCAGCACGAAGTTGATGCCGCCGTCGAAACCGAAGGCCCGGTCGTCGGGCGTCGGGTCTTTCGGCAGGATCTCTTCCTTGCGGTGGTAGTACCACCAGTCGATGCCGTAGAACAAGGCCAGCAGCGCAGCCAGCAGGAACGCCGTCTCGGGCAGGATGTGGATCAGCGTCCAGGAAAACTCCACGCCTTTCAGGAAACCCAGGAACAGCGGGGGGTCGCCCAGCGGCGTGAGCGAACCGCCGGCGTTGGAGACGATGAAGATGAAGAACACCACCACGTGCACCACGTGCTTGCGGTGGTCGTTGGCGCGGATCAGCGGGCGGATCAGCAACATCGATGCGCCGGTGGTGCCCATGAAGCTGGCCAGCACCGCACCCACCGCCAGGATCGCCGTGTTCAGCCCCGGGCTGCCGTGCAGGTTGCCGCGGATGAAGATGCCGCCGGCCACGGTGTAGAGCGCGGTGAGCAGGATGATGAAAGGGATGTACTCGGCCAGCATCGCGTGCGCAATGCCCGCGCCCGCGGCCGACGCGCCGAACACCGCGGCAAACGGCAGCAGGAACGCCAGCGCCCAGGCCGCCGACACCTTGCCGAAGTGGTGGTGCCAGAAGATCGGCGCCACCAGCGGCACCAGCGCGATCGACAACAGGATGCCGGCAAACGGCACGCCCCAGAGCACGGACAGCTGGCTGCCGTCCATGTCGGCGGCCTGAGCGAGCAAGGGCAGCAGGCCGGCGGCCAGGGCGGCCAGGCGCGCCACAGCGCGCGGGGAAAGGGTCTTCATCGTGGTGTCTCCAGCGGGCGACTCGGCCGGTCGCCTGGTTCATGGGGAGCCGGGGCAGGCCTGAAGGGCCGGGCACCGGATCGCGAAACAAAGCCCCCGATTATTCCAGCAGTGCGCTGAAGAACCGCTGACGACCACCCCGACCCACCCCCGCCGATAGAATGGCCCGCACCCCTTGCACCTCCCTGGTCGCGGTGCCCCTTCCCCAGCCTTCAGGAGCCATTCATGAGCGTTTACGACAAGCTGTCCCAACTGGGCATCGCCCTGCCCCCCGTGGCCATTCCCGCCGCCGCCTACGTGCCCTTCGTGCAGACCGGCAATCTGATCTTCCTCAGCGGCCACATTGCGAAAAAGGACGGCAAACCCTGGGTCGGCCAGCTCGGCCTGACCATGACCACCGAAGAAGGCAAGGCCGCCGCCCGCGCCATCGCCATCGACCTCATGGGCACCCTCGCCGCCGCCTGCCTGGCCGGTGGCAAGACGCTCGACGACGTCAAACGCATCGTCAAGGTCATGAGCTTGGTCAACAGCTCCGGCACCTACACCGAGCAGCACCTCGTCACCAACGGTTGCAGCGAGCTGCTGGGCGAGGTGTTCGGCCCCCAGGCCGGCGCCCACGCGCGCAGCGCATTCGGTGTGGCGCAGATCCCGATGGGCGCCTGCGTCGAAATCGAGCTGATCGCGGAACTGGGGTAACCCAGCAACCAACTTCAGGGAGTGAGTGAGGACATGCCCATGCAGCCCGTTCCGCTCGACAAGGCCAGCCGCCTGCTCAACCACGGTCCCACCGTGCTGGTGGGCAGCGCGCACGGTGGCCGCGTGAATCTCATGGCCGCCGCCTGGGCCATGCCACTGGACTTCGTACCTCCCAAAGTGGCGGTCGTCATCGACAAAGCCACGCTCACCCGAGAGCTGGTGGACACCTCGGGCGTGCTCAGCGTGTGCGTGCCCTGCGTGGCCCAGGCCGACCTCACCCGTGCCGTTGGCGGCGAGAGCGGCAAAGACCACCCCGACAAACTGCAGCGGAGCGGTGTGTCGTTCGAACCGGGACCGTTGACCGGTTGCCCGCTGGTCCATGGCGCGATCGCCTGGATGGAGTGCCGCATCCTGCCCGCCACCGCGCACGTGGCGGGTCCTCATGACCTGATCCTGGCCGAGGTGCTCAGCGCCTGGGCGGACGACCGGGTGTTTTCGAACGGGCGCTGGCATTTCGAGAAGGGCCCCGACGGGCTGCGCAGCCTGCACCATGTGGCGGGCGGCTTCTTCTACGCCACGGGGGCCCCCGTGGCCCCCCTCACCGACGAACTGGCATGAGCACGGACATCGAACACCGCACCACGGTGGCCACCCCGCCCGCCCGCATCTTTCACCTCTACGCCGACGTGGCGAACTGGCACCGCTGGGACCCGGACACCCGGGTCGCGACGCTGAACGGCCCCTTTGCCGCCGGTTCACGCGGCACGCTGACGCCCAGCAAGGGAAACACCGTCCCCATGGTGGTGACCTTCGCCGATCCGGATCGGGGGTTCACCGTCGAGTCGCGGATTCCCCTGCTGCTGCGCATGGTGTTCGAACACGAGCTGATCGCGCGCGGGCCCTCGCAGACCGAGGTGGTGCACCGGGTCACCCTCACAGGGCCGCTGTCCTGGCTGATCGGTCCGGCGTTGAAACGCCAGCTGGACGCCGGTCTGCCGGTGACGCTGGCGCGGCTCAAGCGGATGGCAGAAACCGGATCGCCAGACGCACCCGTCTGACCCACTGTTGTGTGTCCCATGCCCCTCTCGATCCGCCCCATGCAAGCCGCCGACCTGTCCGCCGTTGGCGGGCTGTTCGACCAGTACCGCCGGTTCTACGAACAGGCGCCGGACCCCGGCCTGGCGCAGCGTTTCATGGCGGAGCGCTTCGAGCGTGGCGAATCGGTGGTGCTGGTGGCGCAGGCGTCCGGTGGCGAGCTGGTGGGCTTTTGCCAGATGTACCCGTCGTTCTGCTCGGTGGAGGCCGCGCCGATCTACACGCTGTACGACCTGTTTGTGTCGCCGCAAGCGCGTGAAGGGGGTGCCGGGCGGCAGCTGTTGCTGGCGGCCGAGGCACGGGCCGCCGCCGACGGCATGGTGCGCATGGACCTGACCACGGCCCGCACCAATTTGAGGGCGCAGTCGCTCTATGCGTCGCTCGGCTGGGTGCGGGACGGTGTGTTTCTGGCCTACAACCGGCGCGTGAACCAGCCATCCGTCACGGAATGAAGTTGGGCCAAAACAAAAAGAGGCTCCCGAAGGAGCCTCTTTTTGTTTTGGCAGGAGCCGTTCGCTCCCGGGTCGATCAGACCTTGGTGGCCTTCTTGACCAGATCGGTGGTCTGCTTCGAAGCGGCGGTGAAGTTGGCCTGGGCGGTGGCCGAGGCTTTCTTGATCGTGGCCTGGGCGGTTTCCACGGCCTTCTGGCCCTGGGTCAGCGCGCTCTGGAAAGCGGCCACAGCGGCTTCAGAACCGGCGGGTGCGTTCTTGACCAGCTGGTCCACGGACACGCCGATCGCCTTCTGTGCGTCGGCCATGCCGGCTTCGAGCTGCTTGACGAAATCGGCGCTGCCTTCGGTGGCGATGCTCTGCACGTGCTGGAAGTAGGCAGCCGATTTTTCAGCCAGGGGCTGGAAGAAGCTGGTCTGCAGGGTCATGAATTCCTGGGGGGTCTTCACAGACAGCACGGCCTGGGCATAGCTGAACGACTCGCCCAGAGCGGCCTTGGAGGCAGCCATGTTGAGATCGACCAGCTTTTCCACGCCCACGTAGGCCTTCTTGGCGGAACCTTCGAGGGCTTCCAGGTTGGCTTTGTTGGCGGCGATGATTTGTTCAGCGGGGTTGTTCATTTCAGTTTCCTTGAAGAGGGTTGACACACAGGGGCCGCCGGTGAACATGGTTCGGTTTCCCGATTTATGTTGCAGTGCAGCATGGGTGTGATTCTACGGGTAATCCCGAGGATGGCAAGTGTTTTTGCTGCACTGCAGCATTTTTAGAGGCGCACACCCAACCCGGCCGCTTCACCCCCGCGCCGCCAGGTCGTGGCTCAATGCCCGGCGACCTTGGAGAACAGGTTGATCACCATGACACCGGCCATGATCAGGGCGATGCCGATGAGCGCGGGCGCATCGAGCCGCTGCCCGAAAGCGAACCACCCGATCAGCGAGATCAGGACGATGCCCACGCCCGACCAGATGGCGTAGGCGATGCCGGTGGGGATGGTGGCCAGAGTCAGCGACAGGAAGTAGAAGGCGACGCCGTAGCCCGAGACGGTCACCACACTGGGCCAGAAGCGCGTGAACCCGGCGGACGTTTTGAGGAAGCTGGTGGCGATGACTTCGGCCACGATGGCCACGCCGAGGTGAAGGTAGGCGATGTTCATGGGCTGGACTCTACCCACCCGACCGGCCTGGGCCAAGCGGCAGTGAACATGGCCCGTGGCCGACGCAAGGCCTTTGATGGACCGCGTCCAGCAGTTGTGCGCACTGTGGGCTGCTGCAGGGTGGCCGACAGGGCACTATGCTGTCGCCGATGCCGCCGCGGGCCCATGCCCGCATCGCGGCCCATTTGTGAAACACCTCACCCAGCCCTGAAGGAGGCACCATGTCCGAGCAACCCACCCGCATCACCATCGAAGTCCGCCCGCGGTGCAGCATCGCCCGCGCCTGGGCTGCCTACACGGACCCCGGGTCGATCACACAATGGAACTTCGCTGCGCCGGAATGGCACTGCCCGCGCGCGGAAAACGACCTGCGCGTCGGCGGCGTGCTGCGCACTCGCATGGAGGCGCGCGACGGCTCGATGGGTTTCGACTTCGAGGGCACGTACACCGAGGTGGTGCCGCAGCAGCGACTGGTCTACGCGCTGGGCCCGGACCGCGAGGTGGTGGCGACCTTCCGCGACACGGGGGACGGGCACACCGAGGTGACCGTGAGCTTCACACCGGAAAACACCCACCCGGTGGAGTTCCAGAAAGCCGGCTGGCAGGCGATCCTGAACAACTACCGGGCGCACGCCGAGAGCGCGGCCTGACCCGTTGCGTCGGCCAGGGACTGGGCCCGATCCCGAACGACAGCGTCAGAACCAGGTGGTGACGGCATCCACCACGCGGTAGGCATCGTCCACCACCGGCATCCAGCGCCACTTGTCGAAGGTCGTACAGGGGTGTGAAATGCCGCAGGCCACGGTTTCGCCGAGTTGCGGCCACTCGGTCTGGGGCGCCGCCGGGTCGTGCCGCAGGTAGGCGTGCTGGTCGTTGAGGGCGTCGATGCGCCAGTGGGCGGGCACGGCCCTCGGTGCGTCACCCTTCGCGTCAGAGCGCCAGATAGGCAAGGGCAGATCGAGGTCGTGCGACACGTCGCGCCGGCCCATGCTGAGCAGGGCCAGGCCAGGCTCGGGGCAGCTCTGCACGCAGGCCAGCACCTCCAGCGCGGGCTTCAGGGTTTCACGAAGGCTCAGCCGTTCACCCACGCAGCAGAGGTAACGCTGGTAGCGCTGGTGGTCGTGCGTGAGGTAACAGCCCGAGCGCAGCACGCCGCGCACCGGGCGGCCCAGGTGGGGCGTCAAGCGCTCGGCCACCAGATCGAAGATGGCAGAGCCGCCGGCGCTGAGGATGACTTCTTCGTGGGTGAACCAGCCCTGGGCGATGGCTTCGCGCGCGATCGCGTCCACACGGTCCATCAGGGCTTGCACAGTGGCGCGGTCTTTGGCGTGGTCGCAGCTGGCGGTGGTGCCTTCGTAACATTCGATGCCAACGAGTTGCAGCGCCGGGCTGGCAGCGATGCGCTGGGCGATCTGCCGCGCTTCACCCGCCGTTCGGCAGCCGGTGCGCTGTCCAGCGATGCCCAGCTCCAGCAGCACCTCGAAGCGGCCGTTGAAGCCGCTCGCCGTGGCCCAGGCTTCGATCAGGTCCACCTGCCCCACCGAGTCCACCAGGAACAGCGAGCGCAACGCGGGACGTTCGGCGTGCAGCAGCGCCAGCGCGTCCAGCTCGGCGGGCTGGACCACCTGGTTGGCGATCAGCAGCACGGGCACGCCGTGGCGTGCGCCCACGACCGCCTGGAACACGGTCGCGAAGCTGATGCCCCACGCGTCCGCCTCCAGCTGCATGGCCCACAGCTCGGGCGACATGCTGGTCTTGCCGTGGGGCGCGAGCTCGATGCCGCGCTGCGCGCAGAAGTCCCGCATCCAGTGCAGGTTGTGCTGCAGCGCGCTGTGTTTGAGCACGGCCAGCGGCAGGGCCAGGTCACCGCGCAGCAGTTGCCAGCCTTGCTGGGGAATCTGCTCGCGCGTGAGCGGCGCGCCAGCGATGGGAAAGCCTTTGAGGTGGGGACCAAAGACCTGGGGCGGGGCCATGGCGGTTCAGCGGCGGTTCTTGCGCGCCTGCGCGCGACGCACCTGCCGGCTTTGTTGTGCCAGTGCGCGCTCGGCCTCAGCGGCCTGCTTCGCGTCGCGGCGGGCCTGGAGCCGTTTGCCGATGAGGCGGCCCACGAAAAAGGTCAGCACGAAGCTGGCCAGCACCACGAACAGGCCGATCCCATCCATGTTCATCACTCCACCCGCGTCACGCGGTTCGGCTTGAAGCCGAGATCGGCCGCTTTGCCTTTGCGGCCGCGCGCGGCGCGGGCGTTGTTGAGGCTGCGGATCTCCAGTGTCTCGTCGCGCTCCTTGCCACCGCGACCGATGCCTTCGATCTTGATGCTGCGCGTGTAGGCGGCCGCGCCGGCCAGCGTGTCCTTGGCTTCGAGGTCGATCAGCATCAGGCCGCGACCGCCCTTCTCCATGGCCTTGAGTTCGGTGATCTCAAACGTGAGGATGCGGCCACCGGTGGAGGCGCAGGCCACGTGCGTGGCGGCCAGCAGCGGCTGGCTGCCCGAGGTGTTCGCCACGTGGGACGGCGCGCAGATCGTCTCACCGTCGCCCACGCTGATGAAGGCCTTGCCGGCCTTCTGGCGCGAGACCAGGCTTTCCGCGGTGGCCAGGAAACCATAGCCGCCGGTGCTGGCGAGCAGAAGGGTTGCATGGACCGGGCCGGCGAAGTAGTGCAGTGGCTGCGTGCCGCTTTCCAGCTCGATCAGCGTGGTGATGGGCTGGCCGTCGCCGCGCGCGCCGGGCAGGCTGGCGACCGGCACCGAGTACACGCGGCCGTTGCTGCCGAAGACGATGAACAGGTCCACCGTGCGGCACTCAAAGGTGCCGTAGAGGCCGTCACCCGCCTTGAAGGCGAAGCTGCCGGCTTCGTGGCCGTGGCCGGTGCGCGCGCGCACCCAGCCCTTGCTGGAGATGACGACCGTGACCGGTTCGTCCACCACCTTGATTTCGGCCACGGCCTTTTTCTCGGTCTGGATCAGCGTGCGCCGCGGGTCGGCGAAGGTCTTGGCGTCGGCCTCGATCTCTTTGACCATCAGGCGCTTCAGGCTGGCCGGGTTGCCCAGGATGTCTTCCAGCTTGCCCTGCTCTTCGCGCAGGTCTTTGAGCTCCTGCTGAATCTTGATGGCTTCGAGCCGGGCCAGCTGGCGCAGGCGGATTTCAAGAATGTCTTCGGCCTGCCGGTCGCTGAGCCTGAAGGCTTCGATCAGCGCAGGCTTGGGCTCGTCGCTGTGGCGGATGATGCGGATCACCTCGTCGATGTTTAGCAGCACCAGCTGCCGGCCTTCGAGGATGTGGATGCGGTCGAGCACCTTGTTCAGGCGGTGCTGCGTGCGGCGGATGATGGTGGACTGGCGGAACGCGATCCACTCTTCCAGCATCAGCCGCAGGCTCTTCTGCGTCGGCCGGCCGTCGAGGCCGATCATGGTCAGGTTGATCGGCGCCGAACTTTCCAGGCTGGTGTGGGCCAGCAGCGCGGTGATGAGTTCGCTCTGCTCGATGCGGCTGCTCTTGGGCTCGAACACGAGCCGAACCGGCGCGTCCTTGCTGGATTCGTCGCGCACCACGTCCAGCACCATCAGCATGCTGGCTTTGAGCTGGGTCTGGTCCTGGCTCAGCGCTTTCTTGCCGGCCTTGACCTTGGGGTTGGTGATCTCTTCGATCTCTTCCAGCACGCGCTGGCTGCTCACGCCCGGCGGCAGCTCGTTGACCACCAGCTGCCACTGGCCACGGGCCAGGTCTTCGATCTTCCAGCGCGCACGCACCTTGAGGCTTCCGCGGCCCGTGCGGTAGGCGTCGGCGATGTCGCCCACCGGGCTGATGATCTGGCCGCCACCGGGGTAGTCCGGACCAGGGATCAGGGTGAACAGCTCGTCGTCAGTGAGCTGGGGGTTCTTCACGAGCGCCACGCAGGCGTCGGCCACCTCGCGCAGGTTGTGGCTGGGGATTTCGGTGGCCAGGCCCACGGCGATGCCCGAGGCGCCGTTGAGCAGGTTGAACGGCAGGCGCGCGGGCAGCTGCTTGGGCTCTTCGAACGAGCCATCGTAGGTGGGGATGAAATCCACCGTGCCCTGATCGATTTCGTCGAGCAGCAGGCCGGTGATCTTGGCCAGGCGCGCTTCGGTGTAGCGCATGGCGGCAGCGCCGTCGCCGTCGCGGCTGCCGAAGTTGCCCTGGCCATCGATCAGCGGGTAGCGCTGGCTGAAGTCCTGCGCCATGCGCACGAGCGCGTCGTAGGCCGCGCTGTCGCCGTGCGGGTGGTACTTGCCCAGCACATCGCCCACCACGCGCGCGCTCTTGACCGGCTTGGCCGCGGTGTTGCCGGAAAAGCCCAGACCCATGCGGTCCATGGCGTAGAGGATGCGGCGCTGCACCGGCTTCTGGCCGTCGCACACATCGGGCAGGGCACGGCCCTTGACGACGGAGAGCGCGTATTCGAGGTAGGCGCGCTGGGCGTAGGTGGCAAGGTTGTCTTCGCCGGGCTCAACGGGTTCGGCCGGCGCCAGGTCGGGGGTCAGGATGTCCATGGGGATTCGGTGTGGATCAGATCAGAGCGAGGCCACGGGCAGGCTGCCGCGTCGGGGCTGCATTGCAGCGGGTGACACGGTTGTCCGCCCCTCGCTCACCGCGCGGGGCGGCAGCAGGTTCTGGTGAAGTTGGGTGACCTTGCGCACGTAGTCGCGGGTCTCGGGATAGTTGGGCACCTTGCGGCCGGCGCGCAGCACGGCGCCCTCGCCCGCGTTGTAAGCCGCGATGGCCAGCTCCAGTTCGCCGTTGAAGTACTTCAGCAGCCAGGCCAGATAGCGGGCACCGGCCTGCACGTTGGTGCGCGGATCGGTCAGGCGCTCTTCCAGTGTCTGGTCGGCTTTGGAGCGCACGCCGAAGCGCTGCGCCGTGTCGGGCATGAGCTGCATCAGACCGACGGCGCCCTTGGGGCTGACCGCGCGGGTGTTGAAGCCGGACTCGGTGGCGATCACGGCCTGCAGCAGCTCGAACTCCAGCCCATGGGCATGGGCCGCTTCGCGGATGTGGTGGCGAACGGCCTTGAAATCGGGGGACACGTCGAAGCGTGCGCCGACGCCGGGCGGCGCATTGACCGCGCTGGGCGCCTGACCGCTGGGCGACACGGCCTGTGCCTTGGCACCCCGGTAGAACAGCTCATAGCGGCGATCGACCTGGTGGTCGGCGAAGTGCGTCACCCCTTTGCGATCCACGTAGCCCCAGATCTCGGCGCGAGCGGGCACGGCCGCGAGCAGCAGCCCGGCCACGGCCGACGCGACGAGCAGGCGAAACACGCGGCGCATCACACGTCCACCTCCACCGAGTCACCGTGCAGCTCCATGAGCTCGCGGCGGGAGGCCGCCTCGCCTTTTCCCATGAGCTTGGTGATCAGCGCCTCTGTTGCCGCAAAATCCATCGCGCCCAGCGTCACCTGCATCAGACGGCGGGTGTCGGGGTTGAGCGTGGTGTCCCAGAGCTGCTCGGCGTTCATCTCGCCCAAGCCCTTGAAGCGGCTGATCGGGCACTTCTCGCGCGCCACGCCGTCTTTTTCGGCCTTGTCGAGGATGGCCTGCAGCTCGCCATCGTCCAGCGCGTACTGCTTGAGCGCCGGCTTCTTGCCGCGCGCGGGCACGTCCACCCGGAACAGCGGCGGGCGCGCGACGTACACGTGGCCGGCTTCGATCAGTTTGGGGAAGTGGCGGAAGAACAGCGTGAGCAGCAGCACCTGGATGTGCGAGCCGTCCACGTCGGCATCGGACAAGATGCAGACCTTGCCGTAGCGCAGGCCGCTCATGTCGGGCGTGTCGAGCGGGCCATGTGGATCGACACCGATGGCGACCGAGATGTCGTGGATTTCGGTGTTGGCGAACAGGCGGTCGCGCTCCACCTCCCAGGTGTTGAGCACCTTGCCGCGCAGCGGCAACACGGCCTGGCATTCCTTGTCGCGGCCCATCTTGGCACTGCCACCGGCCGAGTCGCCCTCGACCAGGAACACCTCGTTGTGGGCCAGGTCGCGGCTCTCGCAATCGGTCAGCTTGCCCGGCAACACGGCCACGCCGGAACCCTTGCGCTTCTCCACCTTCTGGCCGGCCTTCTGGCGCGTCTGCGCGGCCTTGATGGCGAGTTCGGCGAGCTTCTTGCCGTAGTCCACGTGCTGGTTGAGCCAGAGTTCGAGCGCCGGGCGCACGAAACCGCCGACCAGGCGCACCGCGTCGCGCGAGTTCAGCCGCTCCTTGATCTGGCCCTGGAACTGGGGGTCCAGCACCTTGGCGCTCAGCACGTAGCTGGCACGGGCGAACACGTCTTCGGGAAGCAGCTTCACGCCCTTGGGCAGCAGCGCGTGCATCTCGATGAAGGCCTTGACCGCCTGGAACAGGCCGTCGCGCAGGCCGCTGTCGTGCGTGCCGCCGGCGCTGGTGGGGATCAGGTTCACGTAGCTCTCGCGCACCGGCTGGCCGTCTTCGGTAAAGGCGACGCACCACGAGGCGCCTTCGCCGTCGGCGAAGTTGTCGTCCTTGGCGTCGGCAAAACCTTCGCCTTCGAACAGCGGGATCACCGGGTCGCCGCTCAGCGTCTGCTGCAGGTAGTCGCGCAGGCCGGCCTTGTAGAGCCAGACCTGGGTGTCCTTGGTTTTTTCGTTCACCAGCGTGACCTGCACGCCCGGCATCAGCACCGCCTTGCTGCGCAGCAGGTGCGTCAGCTCGGCCATGGGCAGCGCGGCGGATTCGAAGTACTTGCCGTCGGGCCAGGCGCGCACGGTGGTGCCCTGCTTGCGGTCGCCCTCGCCCTTGGGCGCGATCACCAGTTGCTCGATCACGTCACCGGCTGAAAACGCCAGCCTGGCCACCTGGCCTTCGCGGTAGCTGATCACTTCCAGCCGGGTCGAGAGTGCGTTGGTCACGCTCACGCCCACGCCGTGCAGGCCGCCCGAGAAGCTGTAGGCGCCGCCCGAGCCCTTGTCGAACTTGCCGCCTGCGTGCAGGCGGGTGAACACCAGCTCGACCACCGGAGCTTTCTCTTCAGGATGCAGGCCGAACGGGATGCCGCGGCCGTCGTCTTCCACGCTCACCGAGTGGTCGGTGTGCAGCGTGACCTTGATCTTCTTGCCGTGGCCGGCCAGGGCCTCGTCGGCCGCGTTGTCCAGCACTTCCTGGATGATGTGCAGCGGGTTGTCGGTCCGGGTGTACATGCCCGGGCGCTGCTTGACCGGCTCCAGTCCCTTGAGGACGCGGATCGAGCCTTCGGAATATTCGTTGGGAGATTGGGATGCCATGGGGGCGGATTGTAAGCATCCTTGCACAAACCACTGGATGCAAATACAGATCAACCACATCTCGCGCGCCTGCCGATGCCCACAGCGCATCAATCGCGGTCCGAAATTTCAAGGCGGCATCGCCCCCGGTGACAGCGTCACGCGGCCAACTTCGCTAAAGTCGCTGGATGTCCTCCCCACCCCCTGCCCTCACCGCGCCCCGCCTGTCCGCCCTGCAGGTGCTGGCCTGCGGCGCCGCCATCGTCACCCTTTCCATGGGCGTGCGCCACGGGTTCGGTCTCTGGCTGCAGCCGATCACCCAGGACCAGGGCTGGACGCGCGAGAACTTCGCGTTCGCGCTGGCGATCCAGAACCTCTCATGGGGCCTGTTCGGCATCTTCGCCGGCATGGCGGCCGACCGCTTTGGCGCGTTCCGCGTGCTGCTGGTGGGCGCGCTGCTCTACGCGCTGGGCCTGACCGGCATGGCACTCTCTCCCACCCCGCTCACGTTCGCGCTCACCGCGGGCGTGCTGATCGGGGCGGCGCAGGCGGGCACCACCTACGCCGTGATCTACGGCGTGATCGGGCGGCAGATCCCCGCAGAGAAACGTTCCTGGGCCATGGGCGTGGCGGCGGCGGCGGGTTCGTTCGGCCAGTTCCTGATGGTGCCGGTCGAAGGCTGGCTCATCAGCGCCTTCGGCTGGCAGGAGGCGCTGCTGATCCTCGGCGGCGCGGTGTTGCTGATCATGCCGCTGGCGTTGTTCCTGCGCGAACCGGGCTTTGTGGGCGGCGCGGCACCACCCCGGGAACAAACCATTCTTCAGGCCGCGCGAGAAGCCTTCAGATACCGCAGCTTCCAGTTGCTGATGGCGGGCTATTTCGTCTGTGGCTTCCAGGTGGTGTTCATCGGTGTGCACATGCCGAGCTACCTGAAGGACCACGGCCTCTCGCCCCAGGTGGCGAGCTACGCGCTGGCGCTCATCGGCCTGTTCAACGTGCTGGGCACCTACGCCGCCGGCGTGCTGGGCCAGCGTTTCCCCAAGCGCCACATCCTGTCGTTCATCTATCTGGCCCGCGCTGTGGCGATCAGCGCCTTCCTGATCGCGCCGCTCTCGCCGGCCAGCGTTTACGTGTTCGCGGCCGTCATGGGCGTGCTCTGGCTGTCCACCATTCCGCCGACCAACGCGGTGGTGGCGCAGATCTTCGGCGTGGCGCACCTGTCCATGCTGGGCGGCTTCGTGTTCTTCAGCCACCAGATCGGCAGCTTCCTGGGCGTGTGGCTGGGTGGCTACCTGTACGACCGGACCGGCAGCTACGACATCGTCTGGTACCTCTCGATCGCGCTGGGCGTGTTCGCCGCACTGATCAACCTGCCGGTGCGCGAGTCGCCCATCACCCGCGGGCCGCAGCGCGTGTCAGGGGTCGCCGCGTGAGGCCGGTGGCCGTCCGGGCGCTGACGTGGGTCGGGGTGGTCCTCGCGCTGCTGGGCACACTCTCGCTCTACAACCGCCCGGATTTCCTGGTGAACCTCGCCGACCAGCTCTGGAGCTGTTTCTGATGCACGGCACGGAAGCACCGTCGCCCTGGGTCCGGCGCTGGGCGCACCTGGTGCCGGCCGGCGGTTCGGTGCTGGACGTGGCCTGCGGTCATGGGCGCCACCTGCGCTGGTTCGCCGCGCACGGCCACAAGGTCACGGGCGTGGACCGCTCGGCCGAGGCCATTGCCTCCATCGCAGGACTTGGCCGAGCGGTCGAAGCCGACATCGAGAACGGACCATGGCCTTTTGAAGGTGAACGGTTCGATGCCGTGGTGGTGACCAACTACCTCTGGCGTCCGCTGTTGCCCACCCTCGTCGCCAGCGTGGTCGACGGTGGCGTGCTGATCTGCGAGACCTTCGCCGCCGGCAATGAAACCGTGGGCAAGCCCTCTCGACCCGACTTCCTGTTACAAAACGGCGAATTGCTGCGGGCCTGTGCCGACCTGCACATCGTGGCCTATGAGGACGGCTTCTGCAACGCCCCTGAGCGCTTCGTCCAGCGCATCGCGGCGGTGCGAAAACGCCCGTCCGCCGGCGCCCTGCCCCAGCGCTTTGCACTGGATGCCGCTGGGTAGAATGCGGGATTCGCGCGCGAGCCGCCCGGGTCCTTTTTTCCTTCGGTGCCTCGACACGGCGCCCCCTGTACCGAGACAGAGAACATGAAACCCATCACCGGCAGCATCGTTGCCCTCGTCACCCCGTTCCTCCCCGATGGCAGCGTGGACTACCCCACCCTGCGCAAGCTGATCGACTGGCACATCGCCGAAGGCACCGACTGCATCGGCGTGGTCGGCACCACGGGCGAGTCCCCCACGGTGTCGGTGGAAGAGCATTGCGAGATCATCCGCGTGTCGGTGGAGCAAGCGGCCAAGCGCGTGCCCATCATGGCCGGCTGCGGCGCCAATTCGACCGCCGAAGCCATCGAGCTCGCCAGGTTTGCCCGACAGGTCGGCGCCGACTGCCAGCTGCAGGTCGTGCCCTACTACAACAAGCCCACGCAAGAAGGCCAGTACCAGCACTTCAAGGCCATCGCCGAAGCCACCGGCGACCTGCCCGTGGTGCTCTACAACGTGCCCGGCCGCAGCGTGGCCGACATGTCGGTGGAGACCGCGCTGCGCCTGGCCACCGTGCCCGGCATCGTCGGCATCAAGGAAGCCACCGGCAACATCGAACGCGCGCAGTGGCTGATCCGCGAAGCACCCGAGGGCTTTGCCATCTACTCCGGTGACGACCCGACCGCGGTGGCGCTCATGCTGTGTGGCGGTCAGGGCAACATCAGCGTGACCGCCAACATAGCGCCGCGACTGATGCACGAACTCTGCGTGGCGGCTCTTTCCGGCGACGTCCGCCAGGCGATGGACATCCAGTTCCGCCTGATGCCGGTGCACAAGAATCTGTTCGTCGAAGCCAATCCGATACCGCTGAAATGGGCCATGGCCCGCATGGGCCTGTGCGCCGAGACCATGCGCCTGCCGCTCACACCCATGACCCGTTCGCTGGAACCCCTGGTCGAGGCCGCGCTCAAAAGCAGCGGCCTGATCAACTGAGCTGCGGCCCTTTCCTTCTGAAGACACCGAGCCCCCTATGCACACCCCAACCCGCCCCATGTCATCTTCTTCCAACAGCCTTCGGCGTGCGCCTCGGGCCCGCCTCGGGGTGGTGACCCTGGCCGCCGTGCTGGCCACGGGCTGCTCCGTGCTGCAGGAGGACAAAATCGACTACAAGAGTGCGCGCCAGGGCAACACGCTCGACGTGCCACCCGATCTGACCCAGCTCAGCCGTGACGCACGTTACCAGGTGCCCGGCTCGGTGGTGACGGCGAGCGGCTACCAGACCGCGCAGCCCGCCGTAGCCACTGGCGCCAGCGACACGGCCGTCAGCAAGGTGGGCGACGTGCGCATCGAGCGGGCCGGCAATCTGCGCTGGCTCGTCATCGACCGCCCTGCCGACAAGGTCTGGGCACCTGTCAAGGACTTCTGGCAGGAAAACGGATTCGTGCTCACCCTGAGTCAGGAGAACCTGGGCGTGATGGAAACCGACTGGGCCGAGAACCGCGCCAAGCTGCCGCAGGACGTGATCCGCTCCACCCTTGGCAAGGTCTTTGACAGCCTGTACTCGACCGGTGAGCGCGACAAGTTCCGCACCCGGCTGGAGCGCAACGCCGCCGGTGGCACCGAGGTGTACATCAGCCACCGAGGCATGATCGAGGTCTACACCGATGCCAGAAAGGACCAGACGGTCTGGCAGCCCCGTCCCGCCGATGTGGAGCTGGAAACCGAATTCCTGCGTCGCCTGATGATCAAGCTGGGCGTGGATGAAGCCCAGGCCAAGGCCGTGGTGGCAGCAGCCCCCACGCAAACGACCTCCCGCGTGACCACCGTCAACAACTTGCCCGTCCTGCAACTGGAAGACGACTTCGACCGAGCCTGGCGTCGCGTCGGGCTGTCGCTCGACCGCACCGGATTCACCGTGGAAGACCGTGACCGCACCCAGGGCATGTACTTCGTTCGCTACGTGCCCCTGGCCACCACCGATGGAACCAAGCCCGGCTTTTTCGGTCGCTTGTTCGGCAGCAGCGAGCCACAGGCCAAACCGGCGCAATACCGCATCGCTGTGCGCAGCAGTGGCACGACCACCACCGTGTCGGTGCTCAATGCACAAGGACAACCCGACGGTTCGGCCGACGCGCAGCGCATCGTGCAACTGCTGGCCAACGACATCAAATAGACGACAAAGGGCGGCCACACGCTCTGGCCGTCCCGCTTGAATCAGCGGTTTGCGTTGAGACAAAAAAAAGCCGCAGTGTGAACAGCGGCTTTTTTCATGCTCGGGCCGAAGCCCGACACCCGAATTACTGGGCAGGCTTGGCAGCGGCCTTGGCGGCTTCGGCAGCCTTGTCAGCGGCTTCCTTGGCTGCGTCGGTGGCGGTGGCAGCGGCGTCCTGGGCGGCACCGGCAGCATCTTTGGCAGCACCGGCGGCGGCGTCAGCAGCACCAGCGGCGACGGCACCGGCAGCGGCACCAGCGGCAGCACCGGCGTCGGCGGCAGCGGCGCCAGCATCCTTGGCGGCGTCGGCAGCGGCACCAGCAGCATCCTTGGCCGCTTCAACGGCAGCAGCAGGGGCAGCAACAGGCGCTTCTTCTTTCTTGCCGCAGGCGGTCAGGGCGATGGCGGCGAGCAGGGAGGCGAGCAGGACGGTCTTTTTCATGGTGATTCCTCAGGATGGATGAACAAAGTGATCTTGAATCAACCATAAAAAAACCCGAATCTTTGATCCGGGCTTGGTTGACCCTGCTGCGCGAGCGCTGGTAGACACTCTGCAGACTGGGAAGAGATGATACCTTTCAATCAACCATCCGTATTTACCCTTGTCCACTTTTTCTTTTGTTGACAAAGACTGTTGCAAAAAAACAATCCGTCACCCTTTGGTCACAGTCCCAGAGTCGTTGCCGCAAACGACGGGCTGCCCTGCTGCCAGCAAGCCTGCAATCGCTCGTGCAACTGCGTTCGGCGCTCGGATTCGGTGCTGGCCACCACGGTGCAACGATCGATGTCGAGACGCTCCATGGTCCAGCCCGGCGACCAGATCGCACTGGGGACGTCAACACCCGACAACGCGCGGCAGGCATGGGCCTCGACCAGATGGGCCCAGGTGGTCCGCCACTGCACCAGACGGGGATGCTCTTCGCGCAGACGACCGAAATCCCGGGCCATGAACCGGATGTGCCGACCCCGACCGGCCCAGGCCTGAAGCGACTCCACCACGGCACGCTCGCCCAAAGGCCAATCGGCGAAATCAGGGTCGCTGAGCACGATGTGCGCCCACCGCTCTCGCGCGGCACAGGCCAGGGCCTGGCGCACCAGATCGACAAACGCCTGGCGACCTTGCAAGCGCCCTACGGGCAGCGCAACCGGTTCATTCGCACCTTGTTCGGGTTCCATCGCTTCGGTCCTTTCGATTCAGGCCTCGGATTGGGGGTGCAGCCACCCCGCCTCAAACCAGTCCTGCAGCAGCGCGCTGGCGCCTTCGCTTGCGCGCTGAACCCGTGCCAGGCCCAGTCGCCGCTGGTCAGCCAGCGTGCGCATCAGGCGTGCATCCGCCCCACCCGCACGGAAGCTTTCGCCGTTGATGAAGATATGGCGGTCGTCGTACATCATGCGGGTGCGCCGGTCCAGCACCACGGCCGATGGCGACCACTCGGTCAGTGGTTCGTCAAACCAGACCCGGGGCTTGGGCTCGGTCATCACCTCGCCCAGCGCACAGGCCAGCGACGCGCGATCGGCCAGCAATCGCTGCAGCCCGTCGGCGGCGAAGGCTTCCAGAGAGACGGGCATGGCTGCCGGGGTTGCAGTGGCCGGCTGGTCGGGATCGCGATACAGCGTGGCGTCATCCCATTCTTCGGCCATGCGCTGCAAAAGTTCACCCGCCAGTCCCCCGCGCTGCGGTACACGAAATCCGGCCGAGTACGTCATGCAGTGATCGCCCACCGCGATACCGTCGTGCGCCCAGCGCGGCGGCAGATACAGCATGTCGCCCGGGTTGAGCAGGTGCTCTTCCTCGGGCTCAAAGTGGCTGAGAATTTTCAGCGGAACCCCTGGCTCCAGTGACAGGTCTTTCTGCCGGCCGATGCGCCAGAGGCGCTGACCGCTCGCCTGGAGCAGGAAAACATCGTAGCTGTCGAAGTGCGGGCCCACGCCCCCGCCGTCGCTGGCCCAGGAGATCATCAGGTCATCGAGCCGTGCGTCCGGCACAAAACGAAAGCGCTGAAGCAGCTCATGAGCCGCGTTCAGATGCAGGTCCACGCCCTGCACGAGCAGCGACCAGCGGGGTTGCTTCAGCGGAGGAAAGGCCCGCGAACCGAACGGCCCGTGTTTGAGCGCCCAGCCTTTGGGTTTGTGCACGATCAGCCGCGACTCCACCGCCTCGTCCGCGGCCATCTCGAACAACTGCTGGCGGCTCAGCAGTGGCTCAAACCCCGGAAAGGCATTGCGGATCAGCAGGGGTTTTTTTTGCCAGTGGCGGCGCATGAACTGCGCCTGCGTCAGTCCCCCAAGCATCTGGCTGGGTTGGTCGACGGGAGAGGTGGCGGCGCTGGAAAGGGTGGCTTGTGTCATGGGACAATTGTCCGATGAAAATCACCGAACAATGCGTCGTGGCACTGACCTGGGCGCTCAAAGACACCCTGGGCGAAGAACTGGACACGCTGGATGAACCGGTCGAGTTCCTGGTGGGCGGCAGTGACCTGCTGGCCAGCCTGGAAAGGGCTCTGCAAGGGTACGAGGCTGGGGACACCCTGGAACTGCAGATCGAACCCCAGGACGCCTTTGGCGACTACGACGATCGCCTGCTCTTTCTGGAGCCGCGCCACCTGTTCCCGGAGAACATCGAAGAAGGCATGGGTTTCGAAGGCCTGCCCGAGGGCTGCAGTGCCAGCGCGCCGCGCGATCGCCTCTATTTCGTGAGCGACATCTACCCGGACCACGTGGTCATGGACGGCAACCACCCGCTGGCTGGCATCGCCCTGCGCATCAAACTCAAGGTGCACGCGGTGCGCGAAGCCACCGTCAGTGAAATCGGCAAGGGCTCGCTGGGCACCGGATTCTTCAGCATGCAGGTTGATGGGGACGACGGCGCTGGTGACCCCAGTGTGGCTTCGCCCACCCTGCACTGACGTCTGACTGACTCCTCGTCAGAAAGAACAAAGGCTGCGAATGCAGCCTTTGTCTTTTGGGAATGACGGGTGAATGGCGGTTCAGCCTCGCCCCGTGGAGCCGTACCCGCCCGCCCCGCGCTCGCTGGCCGCAACGAACTCGTCCACCACATTGAAGCGCGCCTGCACCACCGGCACGATCACCATTTGCGCTATGCGCTCCATGGGCTCGATGGTGAAGGCCACATCACTGCGATTCCAGGCGCTCACCATGAGCTGGCCCTGGTAGTCGCTGTCGATCAGGCCCACCAAGTTGCCGAGCACGATGCCATGTTTGTGGCCCAGTCCCGAGCGCGGCAGGATCATGGCGGCGTAGCCCGGGTCGGCCAGGTGGATGGCCAGACCCGTGGGCACCAATTGCCAGGCGTTGGGCGCCAGCGTCAGCGGAGCGTCCAGGCAGGCGCGCAGGTCCAGGCCGGCGCTGCCGCTGGTGGCGTATGCGGGAAGCTGGCCAGCCATGCGCGGGTCCAGCACTTTCACGTCAATCTGCATCTATTCGGCTTTCTTGACCGCTTCTTCCAGCGCTTTGGCCGGATCGGCTTCTTCTTCGTTCTCGGGCGCCGGCATGCCGTCCTGGGACTCACCTTCGGGCGCGGCTGCACCCTCGGCCGACGGATCGGCTTCTTCCTGTTGCAGGTCCTGCATGTTGTTGAGCATGTCGGTCACCGAAGCGTCGTCCACCACCGTGGCTTTCTCGAGGCTGCCGGTCACCAAGCCCGGGTTGAGCACGACCACGGCCACCATGATGAGCTGCAGGATGATGAAGGCAATCGAGCCTTTGTAGATCTGCGCGGTGGTCACCGCCGGAATGCGCTGCTTGGTCACGTGATCGGTGTAATCGTTGCGGGCTGCCACGCTGCGCAGGTAGAACAACGCAAAACCGAACGGCGGGGTGAGGAACGAGGTCTGCAGGTTCATGGCGATGATGATGCCGAACCAGATCAGGTCGATGCCCATCTTCTCGGCCACGGGTGCCAGCAGCGGGATCACGATGAACGCGATCTCGAAGAAGTCGATGAACATGCCGAGGATGAACACCAGGATGTTCACCACGATCAGGAAGCCCATCTGACCGCCCGGCAGCTTGGCAAACAGGTGCTCCACCCAGAAGTGGCCGTCGGCGGCGTTGAAGGTGAAGCTGAACGCCGTGGAACCGATCAGGATGAACAGCACGAAGATCGCCAATTTGGTGGTGTTCTCCAGCGCTTGCGTCAGCAGAGGCCAGCTCAACCGCTTGCGCGAGCCGGCCATGATCAGCGCACCGAGCGCACCCATGGCGCCGCCTTCGGTGGGGGTGGCAATGCCCAGGAAGATGGTGCCCAACACCAGGAAAATCAGCACCAGCGGCGGGATCAGCACAAAGGTCACCTGCCCGGCCAGCCGCGACAGCAGGCCCAGTTTGAACAAGCTGTTGACGATGGCCAGCGCCAGCGCCAGGAACGACGCCACGGTGAGCGACATGATGACGATTTCATCGCCTGGCGCATCCATTTCCCGTCCGATCATCGGGTTGATGATGGACTGGTGCACCTGCGACCAGGCGTAGCCAGCGGCGGCGCAGATCAGCAGCAAGACCAGCAGCGAGCGGTGGCCACTGCTGCCGTTGGGTTCGTTGTACACGCGTGCCTCAGCGGGCAGTGCAGGCACCCAGGCGGGCTTGACAATCGCCACGCCGGCGATGAACAGCAGGTACAGGCCCACCAGCATCAGACCGGGCAACAAACCACCCGAGTACATGTCACCGACCGAACGGCCGAGCTGGTCGGCCAGCACGATCAGCACCAGCGACGGCGGAATGGCCTGCGCCAGCGTGCCAGAGGCGGTGATGGTGCCGGTGGCGATGGTGCGGTTGTAGCCATAGCGCAGCATGATGGGCAGCGAAATCAGGCCCATGGAAATCACGGCAGCGGCAACCACGCCCGTGGTGGCGGCCAGCAGCGCGCCGACCAGGATCACGGCCACGGCCAGCCCGCCGCGCACCGGGCCAAACACCTGGGCCACGGTGGCCAGCAGGTCTTCGGCCATGCGGCTGCGCTCCAGGATGATGCCCATCAGCGTGAAGAACGGAATGGCCAGCAGCGTGTCGTTCTGCATGATGCCGAACACGCGCAGCGGCAGCGCCTGGAACAGGTTGGAGGGGAAAAGCCCGATCTCCATGCCGATGAAACCGAAGAACAGGCCGGTGGCCGAGAGGGCGAACGCCACCGGAAAACCCGACAGCAGGAACACCAGCAGGCCACCGAACATCAGCGGCACAAAATTGGCGGTGAGGAATTCGACCATGATCAGTTCGCTCCCTTGAGTTGTTGTTCTTGTTTGAGGCGTTCCTGCTCTTCTTCTTCCAGCAGCTGCTGGGCCAGAAGTTCTTCGTCGCTCGGACCTTCATGGGCCAGCACGTCGGGGCCGTTGCCCGTCAAAAAAGCGAAGCGCTTGATCAGCTCACTGATGCCTTGCGCAGCCAGCAAAGTGAAGCCCAGCGGGATCAGGCCATACACGGGCCAACGGATCAGACCGCCCGAGTTGGACGACATTTCACCTGTGGTCCAGGCGCGCTCGAACAGCGGGAAACCCAGCGTACCCACGACGTAGCACAGGGGGAACAGGAACACCAGAATGCCGAACACGTCCACCCAGTTGCGCCCCCGGGCGCTGAACTTGCTTGAGATGAAGTCGATGCGCACGTGGGCGTTGCGCAGGAACGCGAAACCCGCGCCCAGCATGAACACCGCCGCAAACAGGTACCACTGGATTTCCAGCAGACCGTTGGAACTGACGTTGAAAATTTTGCGCACGATGGCGTTGCCGGCGCTGATGAGGGTGGCGGCCAGGATCAGCCACATCGCCAGCTTGCCGATCAGCTCGCTGACAGCGTCAATCAGACGCGAAACACTTAGCAAGAACTTCATGGAATACCCCGCACACAAGTGCATGTTCAGCGACAGGCCGGTCTGTCGTCTGCTGGAAACCCCTGTCGGTCCGCATGACGGCACGGCGAAGGGATGTGCGACCACCAGGACGCACACAGTGTGCCCGAGTGAAAAGCCCCGCCGTGGCGGGGCTTTTCACCGGACACCGGAGGCGAATTACAGCTTGGCCGATTGCATGTAGCGGTCGAACTGCGCTTCGGTGAAACGGAACCAGAGATTCTGGTCCTTGCGGAAGGCCGCGTAGTCGCTGTACACCTTTTTCCACTTCGGATTGGTGTCGTTGAGTTCGGCGTAAAGCGACATGGACTGCTTGAAGGCCTCGTCCATCACAGCCTTGGGGAACGGCAGCACCTTCACGCCAGCGGCGACCAGCTGTTTGAGCGCTGCTGGGTTCCGGCCGTCGTACTTGGCCTGCATGTCCACGTGGGCGTGAGAAGCAGCGGCCTCAACAATGGCCTGGTACTCCTTGGGCAAGGCGTTGAAGGCCTTGTTGTTGACATACAGCGTGAGCTGCGGACCACCTTCCCACCAGCCGGGGTAGTAGTAGTTCTTGGCAACCTTGTTGAAGCCGAGCTTCTGGTCGTCGTACGGGCCGATCCACTCGGTGGCGTCGATGGTGCCTTTTTCCAGCGCCTGGTAGATCTCGCCACCAGGGATGTTCTGCGGCACACCACCCATGCGGGTGAACACCTTGCCAGCGAAACCACCAATGCGCATTTTCATGCCTTTGAGGTCGGCCACGCCCTTGATTTCCTTGCGATACCAGCCGCCCATCTGGGCCCCGGTGTTGCCCATGGGGAAGTTGACGATGTTGTAAGCGCCATAGAACTCGCGCATCAGCTTCAAGCCGTTGCCTTCGTACATCCAGGCCGTCATCTGGCGGCTGTTGAGGCCGAAAGGAATGGCGCAGTCCAGGGCAAAGGTGTCGTCCTTGCCGAAGAAGTAGTAAGGCGCGGTGTGGGCGCACTCCACGGTGCCTTCCTGCACGCCATCGACCACGCCGAACGCGGGCATGAGCTCGCCACCGGCGTGAACCGAGATGGTGAACTTGCCACCCGTCATTTCATTGACCTTCTTGGCGAACTCTTCAGCACCACCGTAGATGGTGTCCAGCGCCTTGGGGAAGCTGGAGGCGAGACGCCAGCGAATGGCGGCCTGCGCATGAACGGCGGGTGCAGCTCCTGCGGCCAGCACGCCGGCAATGCCTGCGTGCTTGATAAGGGAACGACGATCCATATTGAATGACTCCGTGGTTGGTATTTCACTCCCGCCCACAGGGGGTCGGGGACTTGCACAGTCCGCGCCATTGTAGGAACGCGCCCCCCCCCACCGGTGGGGGTTTTCCCTCGAAAAACCGGCTTCCGCCCCCGGTTGTTCAGGCTTCTGCAAGCTTGCGGGGCCCAACAGGGTGTCCGATCAAATCGGCTTCAACGATCGCGTGAAAAGACATCACATCCGCCCACCGGACCGGCACGGGCCGTGTCAGGCCGCGGCCTTGAGCCCGGTTCCGATGAGATCGGCAAAGCGCGCACGGATCGAACGTTCGATGCCGGCCGCGTCCAGACCCTCTGCCGCCATCAGGCGTGCGGGGTCGCCGTGTTCGGTGAACACGTCCGACAGGCCCAGCTGGAGCACGGGCATGTTGATCCCCTCTGCCTGCAAGGCTTCGAGCACGGCACTGCCGGCCCCGCCCATCACACAGCCCTCCTCCACCGTCACCAGCGCCTGGTGGTTGCGAGCCATCTCGCGCAACAGGTCCAGATCCAGCGGTTTGGCCCAGCGCATGTTGGCCACGCTGGCATCCAGCGTTTCCGCCACGGAGAGCGCGGGGTGCAGCAGCGTACCGAACGCCAGGATCGCCAGGCCGCGCCCCCGGCGGCGAACCTCGCCTTTTCCATAGGGAAGCCCGTCCAGACTGGCCGGAACGGCAACGCCCACACCCGAGCCACGCGGGTAACGCACGGCCACGGGATGGTTCTGGGCGTGGGCCGTGGACAGCAGCTGGCGTGTCTCGGCCTCATCGGATGGGCAGGCGATGGCCATGTTGGGGATGCAACGCAGGTAGGCGATGTCATACGCGCCCGCGTGGGTGGCGCCGTCGGCTCCCACCAGCCCGGCGCGGTCGAGCGCAAACACCATCGGCAGGTTCTGCAACGCCACGTCATGGATCAGCTGGTCATAGGCCCGTTGCAGGAAGGTGGAGTAGATCGCCACCACCGGCTTCATGCCCTCGCACGCCAGGCCGGCTGCGAACGTGACAGCGTGCTGTTCGGCAATGCCGACATCGAAATAACGCCCGGGAAACCGCTGGTGAAACTCCACCATGCCCGAACCCTCCCGCATGGCCGGCGTGATGCCCACGAGCAGCGGATCGGCCGCGGCCATGTCGCACAACCACTGGCCAAAGACCTGGGTGAAGGTCGGCTTGGGCGCAGTGGCGGGTTTCACCAGGCCCACCGCCGGGTCGAACTTGCCCGGGCCGTGGTAGGCCACCGGATCGGCCTCGGCCAGCTTGTAGCCTTGGCCCTTCTTGGTCACCACGTGCAGGAACTGCGGCCCGCTGTTGTGGTCCAGCAGATGGCGGATGTTCTCCAGTGTGGGGATCAGCGAATCAAGGTCGTGGCCGTCGATGGGGCCCACGTAGTTGAACCCGAACTTCTCGAACAGCGTGGCGGGCACCACCATGCCCTTGGCGTGTTCTTCGAGGCGCTTGGCCAGCTCGAACAGCGGCGGTGCGCCCTTGAGCACCGATTTGCCCACGTTCTTGGCCGCGGCGTAGAACTGGCCGCTCATGAGCTGCGCGAGGTAACGGTTGAGCGCACCGACCGGCGGCGAGATCGACATGTCGTTGTCGTTGAGGACCACGAGGAGCCGCCCCTCGGCCACGCCCGCGTTGTTCAGCGCCTCGAAGGCCATGCCGGCGGTCATGGCGCCGTCGCCGATGATGGCCACCGAGTGGCGGCTCTCGCCCTTGATCTTCGCGGCCATGGCCATGCCCAGCGCCGCCGAAATGCTGGTGGACGAATGGGCGGTGCCGAAGGTGTCGTACTCGCTTTCGTCGCGGCGTGGGAAGCCGCTGATGCCGCCGAGCTGACGCAACGAGCCCATGCGGTCGCGACGCCCGGTCAGGATCTTGTGCGGGTAGGTCTGGTGGCCCACGTCCCAGACCAGACGGTCTTCAGGCGTGTTGAACACATAGTGCAGCGCCACCGTCAGCTCCACGGTGCCGAGGTTGGAACTCAGGTGGCCACCGGTGCGCGACACGCTCTGGAGCACGTGGTCGCGCAACTCGTCCGCCAAGGGACGCAGCTGCGTGCGTGAGAGCCGGCGAAGGTCGGCTGGCGAATCGATGGAGGCCAACAGGTTGCTCATGGCGATCGGGGTGGTCATTGCGGCGGGTTGCGGGTTCAGCTGGTGCGGCGGCCAACCCAGTCGGCCAGGGCGTGAAGGGTGTCGGTGTGGGCCAGGCCACTGCGGTTCAGGGCCGCGTGCGCCTGGTCGAGCAACGCGTCGGCGTAGGCCTGGGCATTTTGCAGCCCCATCAGAGACACAAACGTGGGCTTGTCGTTGGCGGCGTCTTTGCCCGCCGTCTTGCCCAGGGTGGTGGAGTCGGTGGTGACGTCGAGGATGTCGTCCACCACCTGGAACGCCAGCCCGAGACTGGCGCCGTAAGCCGACAGCTCACGGGTCACGCCAGCCTGCACCTGGGCGGTGGCCGCGCCCATCATCACGCTGGCCTGCAACAAGGCACCAGTCTTGAGCCGGTGCATGGCTTCCAGCGCGGCCTGGTCCAGCGACAGCCCCACGCTGGCCAGATCCACCGCCTGGCCACCGGCCATGCCGGTCGCGCCGGCCGCCAGGGCCAGCTGGCGGCACAGCGCGGCCGACAGGGCGGGCGGCATCGAACCGTCGTCGGGCACCAGCAACTCAAACGCCAGCGCCTGAAGGGCGTCGCCGGCCAGCAGGGCCTGGGCCTCGCCAAACCGCACATGCACCGTGGGCTTGCCACGGCGCAACACGTCGTTGTCCATGCAGGGCATGTCGTCGTGCACCAGCGAGTAGGCGTGGATGAGCTCGACCGCACAGGCCGCGCGCAACGCGGCGGCGCCATCCCCTTGCACCGCTTCGCCAGCGGCCAGCACCAGCAGCGGCCGCAAACGCTTGCCACCATCGAGCACGGCGTAGCGCATGGCCAGCCCCAGGCCAGCGGGTACGTCGGCGGCGACCCACGACGACAGCGCCTGCTCCACGCGGTCCTGCTGGGCGGAACGCCAGACCACGAATCCGCTCATGCCGCGTCCCAGGGTTTGGCTTCGCCGTTTTCGAGCACCTTGATCTGGTTTTCCACGGCATCCAGCCGGGCACGGCAAAAAGCGAGCAACTCGGCGCCCCGCTGGTAGCGGGTCAGCAACTGGTCCAGGGGCAGCTGCCCGGCATCGAGCTGCGCCACCAGTTGCTCCAGCTCCTCCAGAGCGGCCTCGTAACTGGCGGCCGCCTCGGTGATCGCGGCCGGCCGGTTGGTGGCACGGGTGGTTTTGGCAGTGGGGGAAGTGGTCATGCAAAAGGTGGGAAGGGGCCACGGGGGCGGCCCGTCAAACCGCCGCGACACAGCTGCGGCGTCGCCGGATTTTATCCCTCGTGTTCATGCCCCGCCGCACCGGCGCGCCCGACCACCCCCCCGGGGTACAATCCGCGCTCTTTTTTCCTCACTCAACTGACGGGCCTCCAACGCCCGGAGGGACGCAGCACTTCCACCCTTCCCGCGCCGATCGTTCACTCGCTACGCGCTTCACCCTGCCCCTTCATAGGGGGAGTCTTTAGGTCAAGACCTTCATGTCTGATTTGAGTCTTCAACTCCAGCAGGCCGAAAGCCAACTTCCGGTTTCCAGCTATTTCGACGAGGCGCTGTTCCAGCAGGAACTGGCAACGATCTTCCAGCGCGGACCCCGCTACGTGGGGCACGCCAACGCCGTGCCCGAGCTCGGCGACTATTACGCCCTCCCCCACGAAGGCGAAGGCCGGGCACTCGTGCGCACGGCCCGAGGCGTGGAGCTGGTGTCCAACGTCTGCCGCCACCGCCAGGCCGTCATCCTGAAGGGCCGCGGCAACCTGAACAGGACCCAGAGCGGGCACTCGGGCGGTCACATCGTCTGCCCGCTGCACCGCTGGACCTACAGCGGTGGCCAGAACGGCAACAACCCCATTGGCTCTCTGCTCGGCGCGCCGCATTTCGCCCAAGACCCCTGCCTCGATCTGAAGCGCTACCCGCTGCGCGAGTGGAACGGCCTGCTGTTCGAGGACAACGGCCGCGACATCGAGACCGACCTCGCCGGCATGGGCCCGCGCGCCGCGCTGAGCTTCGATGGCATGGTGCTCGACCACGTCGAGCTGCACACCTGCAACTACAACTGGAAGACGTTCATCGAGGTCTATCTGGAGGACTACCACGTGGTGCCGTTCCACCCAGGTCTGGGCGGCTTCGTCACCTGCGACGACCTGCGATGGGAATTCAAGCCCGAGTATTCGGTGCAGACCGTGGGCGCACAGAACCTGCTGGGCAAGGCCGGCAGCCCGGTCTACCAGCGCTGGCACCAGCAGCTGATGCAGTACCGCCAAGGCGCCGCGCCGGAGCACGGCGCGATCTGGCTCACCTACTACCCGCACATCATGGTGGAGTGGTACCCGCACGTGCTCACCGTCTCCACGCTGCACCCGATCAGTGTCAACCAGACGCTGAACCGGGTGGAGTTCTTCTACCCCGAGGACATCGCCGTCTTCGAGCGCGAGTTCGTCGAAGCCCAGCGCGCGGCCTACATGGAAACCTGCATCGAGGACGACGAGATCGGAGAGCGCATGGACGCCGGGCGCAAAGCCCTGCTCGCGCGCGGCGACAACGAGGTCGGCCCGTATCAGAGCCCGATGGAAGACGGCATGCAGCACTTCCACGAGTGGTATCGCGGCAGGATGCGAACGGCGTGATCATCCGCGCGCATTCGCCCCAGGCCACCGCGGAACGGGCTTTGCCCGGCCGCCAGTGGCGCCCCCTGGGGGGTGACGCCGCAGGCGGCGTGGGAGGATAGGCATGGCCTGGATGTTGCTCGCCTCGCTGTTCTTCGCGAGCATGGGGGTCTGCATCAAGTTTGCCTCGGTGCATTTCAACAGCTTCGAGATCGTCGCCTACCGGGGCATGGTGGGCGTGATCTTCCTGTATGGATTCACCCGCGCGCGTGGCGTTTCGCTGCGCACCACGGTACCGATGATGCACGTCTGGCGCAGCCTGGTCGGCACCATTTCGCTGACCGCCTGGTTCTACGCCATCGCCGTGCTGCCCCTGGCCACGGCCATGACGCTCAACTACATGAGCAGCGTCTGGATCGCCACTTTCCTGCTCGGCGGCGCGCTGCTGACGCAGGGCCGGGATGCCCCGTTGCGGCAGCAGGGCCCGCTGTTCATGGCCGTGCTGGCGGGCTTTGCCGGCGTGGCCATGATGCTCCGGCCGAGCCTGAACCCGGATCAGGTGCTGGGCGCGCTGGTCGGGCTGCTGTCGGGCATCTTCGCGGCCTTTGCCTACCTGCAGGTGACCGCGCTCAGCCGCGCGGGCGAACCCGAAAGCCGCACGGTGTTTTATTTTTCCATCGGCGCGGTGCTGGCGGGTTTGCTGGGCATGGTGTTTGTCGGCGCCACGCCATGGACCTGGCCGGCCGCGCTGTGGCTGCTGCCCATCGGGCTGCTGGCGCTGGGCGGCCAGTTGTGCATGACGCGCGCCTATTCGCGCGGTGCGACCCTGGTGGTGGCCAACCTGCAGTACTCGGGCATCGTGTTCGCGGGCATCTACAGCCTGCTCATCTTCGGCGACCAGCTGCCGCTGATGGGCTGGCTCGGCATGGCGCTCATCATCGTGAGCGGCATCACCGCCACGGTGTTGCGCGCCCGCGCAATCCCCAACTCTCCCGCTGAGGACCACTGAATCCGGAGGCCCTTGCGGGCTGGCCGGAGGTGTAGTCATTTGGTGGGATCGCCACCTCAGCCAGACTGGCTGAGAATGCCATCATGTACAGCACCCTCATTTCCGCGAGCGACCTCCAGCAGCTGATGACCAGCGACCAGCCTTGGCTGGTGATGGACTGCAGCTTCGACCTCATGAACCCCGACTCGGGCCGGCAGCAGTTCGAGGCACAGCACATCCCGGGCGCCGTGTACGTCCACCTCGACGACCACCTGAGCGACAAGACCGGCCCCGACCGCGCCAGCGGTGGCCGCCACCCCCTGCCCTCGCGCGAGACCTTCGCGGCCCGGCTCCGGGCGCTGGGCCTGCGCAACGGCCAGCAGGCCGTGGTCATGGAGCGGCAGGGCGCCAGCCAATGTGGCCGCCTGTGGTGGATGCTCAAGTGGTGCGGGCACGAAGCGGTGGCGGTGCTCGACGGCGGTCTGGCCGCGTGGCAGGCCGCCGGGGGGGCGCTGGCCAGCGGGCCCTCGCCTGCCACCGCGGCCCCGCAGCATTTTGAGTTGAAGCCCCCTCTGGTGAACGTGCTCGGTGCACAAGACCTCGCCCGGCGACTGGGGCACCCCGATCTCACCGTGATCGACGCCCGCGCGGCGGCCCGGTTTCGCGGCGAGGTGGAACCACTGGACCCGGTGGCTGGCCACATTCCGGGGGCACTCAACCGGCCGTTCATCGACAACATGGCCCCCGACGGCCGCTTCAAACCCGCCGCGGAGCTGCGCGCCGAGTTTGAACGCCTGCTGGCGGGCCGCGATCCGGCGACCGTGGTGCACCAATGCGGCAGCGGCGTGAGCGCCATCCCCAACCTCTTGGCCATGGAGATCGCGGGCCTGGGCCGGAGCGCGCTGTTTCCAGGCAGCTGGAGCGAGTGGTGCAACACGCCGGGCCTGCCCTGCGCACGGGATCAAGTTTTGGCCGTTTGAGCCGAAAAGTGAGAGGTTCCGCGATGGTATTTCTTCTGCTGCCAGCGCCCTCACCCCCTGCTGACACACCGCGTTCCACGTGACCACCCCCAAGCCGCCCACCACCGCCCACTCCGAGGCCAACCACATCAGGGCGACGCTTCAGGCCATCGCCCTGCTCATCGGCGTGACGGCCACCGTGCTCATGCCGCTGGTGTACCTGACCGGCAACAGCGTGCTGGAGACGATTGTCACGGCCACGATCGCCGGCATCGGCTGGGGCAGCCTGTGGCTGCTGCGCCGTGGCTGCACCACCACCACCCAGACATCGCTGTTCATGGTGTTCGGTGTGATGACGGCCGCGAGCCTGGAGATCCTGGTCTTTGGTTCGGTGCGGGCCGGCGGTGGCTTTGTGATCGTCGCGGCGGTGGCGGGCGCCGGCGTTTTTCTCGGACGAAGGGCGCTCATCGGCTCGGTGGTGTATGGCATCACGTCACTGGGCCTGATCACGCTCGCCGAGCAGCGCGGTCTGCTGGTCACCCCCAATTTCAATGTCGGCACCAAGGTGTGGGTCACCCACTCCGCCGTGCTGGTGGTGGTGGCGGTGCTGGTGTTCTACAGCCGCTCCCGCGCGCGAGCCGCCTACCAGCAGCAGGCCGATGAGCTGGCGTTGCGCAAACGCACCGAGCAGGAGCGCGATCGCAGCATGGAGCGCTTTGGCCGCATCTTCCGCACCAGTCCCAGCCCCATGGTGGCCCAGTCGGCCCGCAACGGCGTGATCCTGGATGTCAACCCCGCGTTTGAACGCTGCTACGGCTACACCAGCGCCCAGGTGCTGGGGCACGATGACAGCATGCTCTGGGCCGAGCCCGGACAGCGTGCGGTGTTTCTCCAGCAACTGATCGAACACCGGAAAATCCAGCATTTCGACTGCATCGGCCTGCGCTCGGACGGGAGCACGTTCAACGCCTCCGTGTCCAGCGAAATGGGCAACGATCCGCAAGACAAGCTGATCATCACCACCATCGCTGACGTCAGCGCCCAGATCGCCTCGCTGGAGCGGCTGCGGCGGTCGGAGGAACGCTTTTCCAAAGCCTTCAACTTCAGCCCGCTGAACATGACGATCACCCGCATGTCAGACGGCTCCTTTGTGGAGGTGAACCGCACGGAAGACCGCGTGCAGGGCTACCAGACCGCCGATCTGCGCGGCAAGACCACCCTGGACGTGGGAGCCTGGCTCGACGCGCGCGAACGGGACGCCTTTGTCGCCCGCCTGAGGCGGGAGGGCCGGGTCAACGGCCACGACATCCGCATGCGCCACAGGGACGGCACCATCGTCGACACGCGCCTGTGGGCGGTCGCCATCGACATCGACGGCGAAGAATGCATCCTGTCCTGCACCGTCAACATCTCCGAAGAAAAGCGCCGGGAAGCGCTGTTGCTGGGCGTGGCCCGGGGCATGACCGCCGAAACCGGCAAGGCCTTCTTTGGCGCACTCACACGCCACATGGCCCTGGCCATGGGCGCCGACGTGGTGGTCATGGGCGAGCTGCGCGCGGACCAGCGCGTGCACACGCTCTCGGTCTGGAAGGACGGGGCACCCAGCGACAACTTCGTTTACGAAGCCGACGGCTCGCCCTGCAGCCAGACGTTGGCACAAGCTTCGCTGTGTGTGCACGAGAACGGACTGTCACAACGCTTTCCAGGTGAAGCGCCGCTCGTGGGCGTGCGGGCCGAGGCCTATGTCGGGCAGTCGCTGCGCGACGAAGATGGAATGCCGATCGGCGTGCTCAAAGCCTTGTGGCGCCAGCCCATCGCCCTGACCACCGAAATGCAGGCGCTGATGTCGATCTTTGCCAGCCGCGCCACGGCCGAACTGGTCCGGTTGCAGCGGGATCGCGAAATCAACCACCTCAACGCGACCCTGGAGCAACGGGTGAGCCTGCGAACCGCCGAGCTGCAGAAGCTCAACGCCGAGCTCGATTCGTTTGCCTACTCGGTGTCCCACGACCTGAAGTCGCCCCTGCGCGCGATCGACGGGTTCACCCGCCTGCTGGGCGAGCAGCTGGAGGGTCGGTTGCAACCCGACGAGGAACAGCTGTTCGAACGGGTGCTGGCCTCCACCCAGCGCATGAGCACGCTGATCGCCGACCTGCTGGCGCTGGCCCGCGTCAGCCAGGGCAAGATGGAACTGGTGCACACCGACCTCAGCGCCATGGCCGAACAGGTGTTGACGGGCGAGCGGGCCCGACAGCCGGACCGGCCGCTGCGCTGGCACATCGAGCCGGGGCTGCTCAGCCCGTGTGACGCCCGGCTGGCCCGCATCGCCCTGGAGAACCTGCTGGGCAATGCCGTGAAGTACACCCGCGACCAGCCAGACCCCCTGATCGAGGTGGGTCGGGTGCCCGGCACCCCGGGTGAATTCTTCGTGCGCGACAACGGCGTGGGCTTCAACATGGCCTACGCCGACAAGCTGTTCAAACCCTTCCAGCGGCTGCACATGCCCAGCGAATTCGAGGGCACCGGCATTGGCCTGGCCACGGTGCGACGCATCGTCGAACGGCACGGGGGCAGCATCAGTGGCGCCGCCCAGGTGGGTCAGGGGGCCGAATTCCGTTTCTCGCTGGAACGCCCATGCGTTCAGGCCGTCCAGATCGAAGCCGCCGCATGAACTGGAACCTGGCCGACGAAGACCCGGTGGCGCCGGGCCAACCGCTGACCCTGCAGCTCTACCAGGAGCGCTCCCTGCTGGCCCTGCTGGTGGGCATCGGTGTGACGGCACCGGTCGTGACCGGCGGCGTGTACCTGCGGGACGGGGCCGCGCCCCTGATGATGGTCGGCGGCGCGCTGACGGTCGTGGCCTGGTTGCTGCTGCTGGCGTTCCAGCTGGGACACCGCCAGCGTGTGGCCGGCCCCCTGATCTACACGCTGCTCATCGGTTCCGCGGCCGCGATCGCGGCACACGGCACCGTGCGCAGCATGGCCTCGCTGGTGATGCTGGCGGCCGTCGTGGGTGCGGGCACCTTCCTGCCACGGCGCGCCATGATCACCAGCGCGGGGCTCGCGGTGGTCTTGCTGGCGGTGCTGAACTACCTGGAAAACGCTGGCCACCTGCCGCAGCCCCAGACCAAGACCGGCTGGGCCGTCTGGCTCATGCAGACCATGGTGCTCATCAGCCTGGTCATCTCGGTGAACCTGGGACGCCGGCGCCTGCTGGAGGCCTTTCAGGCACAGCACCGGGCGCTCACGCTGGCCAGACAGGTGGAGGCCGAACTCCGGGCCAGCGAGGCACGGGTGCGGGTGCTCTTTCGCAACAATCCGGTGGCCAGTCTGGTGCATTCGGTCGAGAAGCAGGCCATCACCGACGCCAACGACGCATTTCTCGACCTGTTTGGGTATTCGCGGGACGAACTGATCGGCCAGGACGTGCCGGGTCTCTGGGCCGACACCGACGAACTGCTGGCGTTTCAAACCAGGCTTCGCCTGCTCCGGCGGATCAGCGGCCTGCAGGCGACCGGTCGCCGCAAGGACGGTTCGCCCTTCGATGCCATGGTGTACGCCGAGGTGGTGCAACACGGCGACGAGCACCTGGTGATGACCATGGTGATCGACATCAGCACGGAAAAGGCCTCTCGTCGCGAACTGGAACAGTCACGCGAGCGCTTCACCAAGGCCTTCAACTGCAGCCCGCTGGGCATGACCATCACCACCCTGTCCGACGGCCGCTTCGTCGAGGTCAACCCGGCCAACGAGCGCGTGCTCGGCTACACCCAGGACGAGTTCGCGGGCAAGACCGCGACGGAAGTCGGTGTCTGGCTGTCCGACGCCGACCGCCAGGCCTACCTGAACACCCTGCAGCGCAACGGGCGCCTGGTGGCCTTTGAGACCCGCATGCGCACCCGGTCGGGCGCAGCGGCGGACGTGCGGATCTGGTCCGAGTTGATCGACATCGCCGGCGAGGCCTGCGCGTTGTCATTCACCCTCAACGTGGCCGAAGAGAAGCAGCGCGAAGCCATGCTGATGAACGTGGCCGAGGGCGTGTCCGCGGAGACCGGCGAGGCCTTCTTCCGCTCGCTCGCGGATCACCTGGCCCGTGCCATCGGCGCCGACGGTGTGTTGATCGGCGAAGTGGTGGAGCACCAGCAACTCGACACCTTGTCGGTGCTGTGGCAGGGCGCCCAGGCCCCCCACCGGCGCCACCCCCTCGCCCGGACGGTCTTCATCGAGACCATGGAGCACACCGGCCTGTTCCTGTGCCCGAAGGACACGGACCCGCCCCTGCGCCTGCTGCCGCCCTTCGAGGGCGCCGGGGTGCAGGCTTTCGCCGGGGCGGCGCTGCGCGACGCCGACGGCTCGGCCATCGGCCTGCTGTCGGCGGTCTGGCGCCAACCGATGGAACTGACCCGCAACGAACGCGCCCTGTTTTCCATCTTTGTCAGCCGCTGCAACGCCGAGCTGGTGAGGCTGCGGCGCGACCGAGAGATCGAGAAACTGCAAGCCTCCCTGGAGCAGCGCGTGCGGCAACGCACCTCGCAGCTGGAGTACCTCAACCGCGAGCTGGACTCCTTCGCCTACACGGTGTCCCACGACCTGAAGTCACCGCTGCGCTCGATCGACGGCTTCAGCCACCTGCTGCGCGAGCAGCTGCACGACCGCCTCACCGACGACGACCGCACGCTGTTTGAACGGGTGGACACCGCGGTGCTGCGCATGAACCGGCTCATCACCGACCTGCTGGCCCTGGCCCGGGTGAGCCAGGGCACCTTGCAGCGCATGAACACCAACCTCAGCGAGCTGGCGCAGGACGTGATGCGTTCGGAGCTGCACCGGGACCCGACCCGCAACGTCCGGGTGACCGTCGCCGGTGGCCTGGTCGCCAATTGCGACCCCCGGCTGGCCCACATCGTGCTGGAGAACCTGATCGGCAACGCCTGGAAATACACGGCCAACGCCGATGACGCGCGCATTGAATTCGGCCAGGCCGACAGCGCGCCGGGGGCGCCCCCGGTGTTTTTCGTGCAGGACAACGGCGCGGGCTTCGACATGGGCCGGTCCGAGCGCCTGTTCAAGGCCTTCAACCGGCTGCACGCCAGCAGCGAATTCGAGGGCTCGGGCATCGGCCTGGCGACGGTGCGCCGCATCCTGGAGCGCCACGGTGGACACATCCGCGGCGAAGGCGCCGTGGGTCAGGGCGCGCGCTTCGAGTTCTCGTTCGGCAGCGACGCCCTGCCCTGAGCGTCAATGCCCGTGGGCCATGCTGCTCACCAGGGTCACCAGGCCAATGCCCACCAGCAGCCAGCCGATCTGTGCGGCCGTCTCGCGCAGGCCCAGCCGCTTCTGCAGCTGCGGGATCAGGTCGGCCAGCGCCACGTAGACAAAGCTGCTGGACGCCGCCACCAGGAAGTACGGCAGAAAGTCCTCCAGCTGGGCGACCAGCAGGTAACCCACCGTCCCGCCCAGCGCCGTCACCGTGCCCGCGAGCGAGACCTTGACCAGCGCGGCCCGGTGCGTGCCCGAGGTCTGGCGCAGCACCACGAGATCGCCCATGTGGTGCGGCACCTCGTGCGCCAGCACCGCCAGCGCGGTGACCACACCCAGGCGCATGTCGGCGACGAAGGCCGACGCGATCAGGATGCCGTCGCCAAAGGCGTGCACGCTGTCGCCTGCGAGCACCGCCCAGCCGCCCGAGCGGTGACCGTGATGGTCCGCGCCGTGTGCGTGACCTGCGTGCGCGGCATGGCCGTGGTCATGACCATGGTCGTGCGGGTGGGCGCTGCCGTGCGACTCGGCGTGGTGGTGTTCATGGCCGTGGTGCCACAGCTCGGCCTTGTCGAGCAGGAAAAAGAACACCAGCCCCGCCAGCAACATGGCAAACAGCTCCTGCGCGCTGGCCTGGCTCTCGAACGCCTCGGGCAGCAGGTGCATGAAAGCCGTGGCCAGCAAGGCACCGGCCGCGAGGCTCAGCATGTGCTGGGTGAAACGCGCCAGCATGGCAAAACTCAGCAGCGCGGCCAGCCAGACGCTGCCCACGCCGGCTGCCACGGTTCCGATCAGGATCGCCAACAGGATCATTCTTGTTCCAAGGTACTCGTCAGGGGGCACCCTTGCCAGGTGCCCTGCGCCCGCTCAAAGGGCAGAAAAAAAGGCCGCTTGCGCGGCCTTGGGGTGACGTCGGGAGCGGCTGTCAGGCCACGCCGTGCTGTTTGAACCAGGCCGTGGCCCGCTTCCAGCCGTCTTCGGCCGGCTCCTTGCGGAAGCTCGGCCGGTAGTCGGCGTGAAACGCGTGCGGGGCGTCCGGGTACACCACAAAGCTCGATGCCTTGGCCGCCGCGTTGCCGCCAGCCAAAACGCCTTTCATCTTATCAATCGTGTCAAGGGGGATGCCGGTGTCGGCTGCGCCGTACAGGCCCAGCACCGGCCCGTTCAGGCTCGCGGCCACGTCCACGGGGTGTTTGGGGTTCAGCTCGCTGGCCTGGCCCACGAGGCGGCCGTACCAGGCCACGCCGGCCTTCACGCTGGGGTTGTGCGCGGCGTAGAGCCAGACCTGGCGGCCGCCCCAGCAGAAGCCCGTCACCCCCAGCTTGCTGGTGTCGCCGCCGTTGGCCGCCGCCCATTTCACCGTGGCGTCCAGGTCGGCCATCACCTGCGCGTCGGGCACCTTGGCGATCACTTCAGACATCAGCTTGGCCACCTCGCCGAAGCTCTGAGCGTCGCCCTGGCGCACGAACAGCTCGGGCGCGATCGCCAGGTAACCCGCCTTGGCGAAGCGGCGCGCCGTGTCGGCGATGTACTCGTGCACACCAAAAATCTCCGACAGCACCAGCACCACGGGCAGCCCGGTCTTGCCGGCGGGCGCCGCGCGGTAGGCCGGCATCTTGAAACCGTTCACGTCGATGCTCACCTCGCCCGCGGTCAGTCCGTCGGTCGGTGTCTTGATGGCCGTCTGCGCCATCACGGGCAGGGCCGCGGCGGCGTAGCCCACGCCCAGGGCGGCCTTGAGGGCCGTGCGGCGGGAGGGCTGGCTGTTCGCATCACGGGCGTCGAGCAACGCCTGGCTGTCGGTGATCAGATCGGTATTGAACAAGGGGTTCTCCTGGGTTGGGATGGGACGACGAAGCCGTCGGGGACGGCATGGTCTGGATCACGGTTCAGGCCAATTGGTTCGCCAACACAGGAAGATTTTGTCTGGCGATCGGCAGTGGCACCAGCGCTCAGTGCGCCTGATCCCAGTTCGCCCCCACCCCCACCTCGGCCAGCAGCGGCACCTTGAGTTCGGCCACGCTGGCCATCAGGCGCGGGATCTCGGTCTTGAGCCAGTCCACCTCGCCTTCAGGCACCTCGAACACCAGTTCGTCGTGCACCTGCATGATCATCCGGGTGCCCCTGCCCTGGGCGTCCAGCGCCTTCTGCACCGCGACCATGGCCAGCTTGATGAGGTCGGCCGCCGTGCCCTGCATGGGCGCATTGATGGCCTGGCGTTCCAGCGCCGCCTGCTTCGCGCCCTTGGCGTTCTGGATGTCCGGCAGCACCAGCTTGCGGCCGAACACGGTTTCGACGTACCCGTTCTGTTTGGCCAGGGCGCGGGTGTCGTCCATGTACTGCTTGACGCCCGAGAAACGCGCGAAGTAGCGGTCGATGTAGGTCTTGGCCGCCGCGTTCTCGATGCCCAGCGACTTGGCCAGGCCAAAGGTGCCCATGCCGTAGATGAGGCCGAAGTTGATGGTCTTGGCGTAGCGGCGCTGTTCGCTGCTGACCTCGGCGGGCGTGATGCCGAACACCTCGGCGGCGGTGGCACGGTGCACGTCGATGCCTTCGTGGAAGGCCTTGAGCAGCGCGGCGTCGCCGCTGATGTGGGCCATGATGCGCAGCTCGATCTGCGAGTAGTCGGCGCTGGCGATCACGCTGCCGGCGGGCGCCACGAAGGCCTCGCGCACCTTGCGGCCTTCGGCCGTGCGGATCGGGATGTTCTGCAGGTTGGGGTCGTTGCTGGACAGACGCCCGGTCACCGCCACGGCCTGCGCGTAGTGGGTGTGCACACGCCCGGTGCGCGGGTTCGCCAGCTGGGCGAGCTTGTCGGTGTAGGTGCCCTTGAGCTTGGCGAGGCTGCGGTGCTCCAGGATCTTGGCGGGCAGCGGGTAGTCCTCAGCGAGTTTTTCCAGCACCTCTTCGTCGGTGCTGCGCGCGCCGGTGGCGGTCTTCTTGATGACGGGCAGGCCGAGCTTGTCGAAGAAGATTTCGCCGAGCTGCTTCGGACTGCTCAGGTTGAAGGGCTGGCCGGCGATCTCGTAGGCCTCCTGCTCCAGCGCGTGGATGCGCTGGCCCAGCTCGTGGCTCTGCCTGGCGAGCGTGGGCGCGTCGATCAGGACGCCGTTGCGTTCGATGCGGTAGAGGGTTTCGCTGCTGGCGATTTCGAGCTCGTAGATGAACCGCAGCTTGGCGTCGGCTTCGAGCTGGGGCCACAGGGCGCGGTGCACGTCGAGCGTCTGGTCGCTGTCTTCACACGAATATTCGGCCGCCTTGGCCACGTCCACCTGCGCGAACGGGATCTGGTGCGCGCCCTTGCCGCAAAGGTCTTCGTAGCTGATGCCGCTGCGGCCCAGGTGGCGTTCGGCCAGGCTGCTCAAACCATGGGGTTTGTGCACTTCGAGCACGTAGCTCTGCAGCATGGTGTCGTGCACATAACCCTGCACCTCGATGCCGTGGTTGGCGAACACGTGGCGGTCGTACTTGATGTGCTGGCCGAGCTTGTGCTTCGCCGGGTTCTCCAGCCAGGGCTTGAGCTTGACGAGCACCTCGTCCAGCGGCAGCTGCTCGGGCGCGTCGGGGCCGGCGTGCATCAGCGGGATGTAGGCGGCTTCGCCGGGTGTCACGCTGAAGCTGATGCCCACAATCTGCGCCACCATTTCGTCGAGCGAGGTGGTTTCGGTGTCCACGGCCACGAGCTCGGCGGCTTCTACCTTGGCCAGCCAGGTGTTGAAAGCTTCCCAGGTGAGGATGGTGTCGTAGGCGAGACCGCTGGTGCGCGGCTCGGCGCGCACTTCACCTGCAGGGTCGGCGGGCTCCGAAAACAGGTCGTGGGTGGGCGTGCCCTTCCCCCCGGCCTTCTCCCCCGCGGGGCGAGGGGGTGCAGACGGGGCCTCGCCGCCGCCCAGCGCCTTGGCCAGGCCCTTGAAGCCGTAGGTTTCGTAGAAGGCCCTGAGCGGTTCGGTCTGGGGCTGGCCGATGCGGATGGCCTCCAGCGAGGGCATGTCGGGCACCCAGCCATTGAGGTCGCAGTCGGTTTTGATGGTCAGCAGCTGGCGGCCGGTGGGCAGCCAGTCCAGTGCCTTGCGCAGCTTCTCACCCACGGCGCCCTTGATCTGGTCGGCCTGCGCGATCAGCGCGTCCACCGAGCCGTATTCCTGCAGCAGCTTCACGGCGGTCTTGGGGCCCACGCCCTGCACGCCAGGCACGTTGTCCACCTGGTCGCCCACGAGCATCTGGTAGTCCAGCATCAGGCGGGCGGGCACGCCGAACTCGGCCTCCACCCCGGCCAGGTCGCGCACCTTGCCGCTCATGGTGTCGATGATGGTGATGTGCTCATTGACCAGCTGGGCCAGATCCTTGTCGCCGCTGGAGATGATGACATTGATGCCCTGCCGGGCCGCCGTCACGGCCAGGGTGCCGATCACGTCGTCGGCCTCCACGCCCGGCACGTCGAGCACGGGCCAGCCCATGCAGCGGACCACCTCGTGGATCGGCGCGATCTGGCTGCGCAGGTCGTCGGGCATGGGGCTGCGCTGGGCCTTGTATTCGGGGTAGATCTCATCGCGAAAGGTGCCGCCTTTGGCGTCGAACACGCAGGCGCCGTAGGCAAAAGGGTGGTCCTTCAGCAGCTTCTGCATCATGTTGATCATGATGCGGATGGCGCCGGTCTTTTGCACCGTGCCGTCGGGCAAGGTGGTGCTCATGGCGTCGCCGCCGGCGAAGAAGGCGCGGTAGAGGTAGCTGGAGCCGTCAACCAGCAACAGGCTCGGGGTGGGCGTTTTTTGATCGGACATGGCGTGATTGTGGGGGAATCCACACGCCGGGCGCCGCCCGCCACCGGCGGCCCGTGCCTACAATGGGCGGATGCGCCCACAGACCCCCTCCCTGCTTCGCCCGCTGCTGCTGACCCTCGCTCTGGGCGCCGCCCTGCCCGCGCTGGCGCAGACCGCGCCCGCTGCCCCCGCTCCCGCCGAATCGGCCCCGCTGCCCGCCGGGCAGGAGAAGGCGATCGAGCGCATCACCCACGAGGACGCGCTCTCGCGCATCGATGAGGTGCGGGTCGGCGGCCAGACACGCAGCATCGCCGTGCAGCCCAAGAACGGCGCACCGGCCTACGAGGTGGCACCGCTGCCCGCGGCAGACACCGCCACCGAAGGCCAGGGTGGCAGCAGCGGACGCAGCCGCTGGCGCGTTCTGAGTTTCTGATTTCTCCTCCCTCATGGCCGTTTACACCGAAGTCCCGACGGACGAAGCCGCCGCGTTGATGCGCGCCCTCAACCTGGGTGAACTCACCGCGCTGCGCGGCATCCAGGGCGGCATTGAAAACACCAACTATTTCGCCACCACCGAGTTGGATGGCGTCGCAACGGAGCACGTGCTGACGGTGTTCGAGCGCCTGAGCTTCGAGCAGTTGCCCTACTACCTGCGGCTGATGAAGCACCTCGCGGGCAAAGGCATTCCGGTGCCGGAGCCAGCGGCCAACGCGCGGGGCGAGCTGGTGCACACCGTGCAGGGCAAACCCGCCGCCGTGGTCGCCAAGCTGCCTGGCCGCAGCGAGCTGGCCCCCGGCATCGAGCACTGCCGGGCCGTGGGTGACATGCTTGCGCGCATGCACCTGGCCGGCCGCGATTTCGAGCTGCACCAGCCCAACCTGCGTGGCCTCGGATGGTGGAACCAGACCGTGCCCGTGGTGTTGCCGCACCTGAACGAGAGCCAGGCCACGCTGATCGCCAGCGAGCTGGCCTACCAGAACCACGTGGCCGCGAGCCCCGCGTACAAGGCGCTGCCCAGCGGCCCGGTGCACGCCGACCTGTTCCGCGACAACGTGATGTTCGAGGGCGAGGCCCTCTGCGGCTTCTTCGACTTCTACTTCGCCGGCAACGACAGCTTCCTGTTCGATCTGGCGGTCACCCTCAACGACTGGTGCATCCACCACGGCCTCGAGAGCGACGACGGACGGCACGACGAGGCCCGCGCGCAGGCCATGCTGGGGGCGTACCAGGCGGTGCGCCCTCTGAGCGCGGCCGAGCGCAGCCTGCTGCCGGCGATGCTGCGCGCCGGCGCCCTGCGCTTCTGGCTGTCGCGCCTGTGGGACTGGCACCTGCCGCGCGAGGCCTCGATGCTGAAGCCCCACGACCCGACGCACTTCGAGCATGTGCTGCGCGAGCGCGTGCGCCAGGCGCGCACGCTGTCCGTGGCGCTGGTGGAAGACGGCGGCGTGCCCGCCTGATCCCCATGAAACTGCATTCCGTTCCCGCCGCCACCGGCCTGCAATGGGTCAGGCTCGGCATGCGCACCTTCCTGCGCCAGCCCCTGGCCATGTCGGGGCTGTTTTTCCTGTTCATGGTCGCGATCTCGCTGCTGGCGCTGCTGCCATTCATCGGCACCGCGCTCTCGGCCCTGCTCACCCCGGCGGCCAACCTGGGCCTGATGGCCGCCAGCAGGGAAGCCGCCGACGGCCGCTTTCCGATGCCTTCGACGCTGGTCACCGCCTTCCGTGCCGGCCCTGAGAAGACCCGCGGCATGCTCGTGCTCGGCGGGCTCTATGGCCTGGCCCTGCTGGTGGTGCTGGGTCTGGCGGCCCTGCTGGACACCAGCGCCCCGGTGGCGGCCGACGCCGCGGAGATGACCGCCGAGGCCATGGTGCAGGCGACACTGGCCAGCCCGTCGCTGTGGGTGGCGATGGTGGTGATGGTGCCGCTGCAGATGCTGTTCTGGCACGCCCCCGCCCTGCTGCACTGGCATGGCGTGCCACCGGTCAAGAGCCTGTTTTTCAGCGCCATGGCCTGCTGGGCCAACAAGGGCGCGCTGCTGGTGTTCATGCTCGGCTGGATGGGCGTGTTCATGCTGCTCGGCCTGGTGATCTCCGTCGTGGGCGCGCTGCTGGGCGGCGCGCAGGTGCTCACCATCATCCTGTACCCGGCGGTGTTGTTCATGGCGTCGATGTTCTTCACCTCGATCTACTTCACCTTCCGCGACAGCTTCCACACCGCCACCGACCCGGACGGCACCCCACCACCCACGGACGAAGGAGCCCCCTCATGACCACCCACCACCTGCAGGGTCGATCGGACAACGAAGTGCTCTGGTTTCAGCGCCGTGAGACGCTGTCGGCGGCGGCGGCCTGGGTGGCCATGGGCGGCATGCCGGCGGCACTGGCACAGCAGCGCAGCAACGTGGTCGACTTCGTCGGCGACGTCCTGCTCAACGGTCAGCGCATGTCGTCGAACCAGACGGTGCAGAGCGGCGACGAGATCCTCACGGGCCCCGGCTCGCGGCTGATTTTCGTGATCGGCAACTCGGCGTTTCATGTGCGCCAGAACTCGCGCCTGTCGGTGTCGCGGGGGCGCACCCTGAACACCGTGAGCCTGCTGCGCCTGCTGACCGGCGCGGTGGTGAGCGTGTTTGGTCGCGGCGGCAACCGGCTCATCTCCACGCCCACCCTCACCGCCGGCATCCGGGGCACCGGGGTGTACACCGAGGTCATGCCCGACCTGCGCACCTACTTCTGCAACTGCTACGGCACGGTGGAACTGGAAACGCGGGGAGAACAGCTGGTGTCCACCTCAAACTACCACCAGTCGTACTGGGGCGAGGTGCAACCCGACCAGGGCGGTCGCGTCATCACCCCCGCCGGCGCGATCAACCACACCGACGAAGAGCTGGAGTTCCTGGCCGGCCTCATCAACCAGCGCACCGCCTGGCAGATCGCGGGCCGGAGGGGCGTGAAAGACGGCCGCGGCCACATGGACAGCGCGCCCGGCGTGCTTCACCCGGCTGCCGTGCCGAAGTCCGACGCTCGCTGAAGCGGCGCGCCCGGGGCGGGGCCCCGGCAGGCTGACGCCCTCCGGACCAGCGACACGCGGTCATTGACCCCCTGGGTCACATGACTGTCACCACCGGCTGCCAGCATGGGGCCATTCACTTCAACAGGAGGGGATGGCCATGAACCTGCTTTCGATGAACAAACCACGCCTGCTGCTCTGCTCGGGCATCGTCACCTTGTTGGCCGCCTGTGGCGGTGGCGAAGTGACCGACGTGCTGCTGCCCAAGCACCAAGACCCGACGTTTCCCGCCGTGCAGCTGACCCTGGCCCACGTGAACGACCACCATTCCCAGCTGGACCCCTTCCCCAACACAGAGCTGTTGATCGGGGGCGTGCCGACGCGGGTGGAACTGGGTGGTTTTCCGCGCGTGACCAGCGCGTTCGGTGCCTACAAGGCCAAAGACAACGTGATCAAGCTGCACGCGGGCGATGCGATCACCGGCTCGTTGTACTACACGCTCTTCAAGGGCGAGGCCGACGCGGCGCTGATGAACACCGTCTGCTTCGACGCCTTCGCACTGGGCAACCACGAATTCGATGACGGCGACACCGGGCTCAAGGTCTTCCTGGACCACCTGCGCAACGGCAGCTGCAAGACCCCGGTGCTGGCGGCCAACGTGAAGCCGCAGCTGGGCACGCCGCTGGCCATGACGAAGCCCAACGAGTACATCCAGCCGTACACGCTCAAGTCGATCAAGGGTGTGAAGGTGGCCATCATCGGCATCGACATCAAAGGCAAGACGACCAACTCGTCGCGCCCCCTGGCGACCACGGTGTTTGAAGACGAAACGATAGCCGCCCAGCGAACCATCGATGCCCTGAAAAAGCAGGGGCTGCGCCATTTCGTGCTGCTGACCCACCAGGGGTATGAGGCCGACAAGGTGATGGCCGGCAAGCTGACCGATGTGGACGCCATCATCGGCGGCGATTCCCACAGCCTGCTGGGCGACTTCAGCGCGCACGGCCTGACCAGCTCGGGCAGCTACCCCACGCAGATGCGCAACAAGGACGGTCAGCTGGTCTGCATCGGCCAGGCCTGGGAATACAGCAAGGCCATCGGCGAACTCCACCTGAACTTCAACCCCAAGGGTGAGGTGAAAAGCTGTTCCGGGCAGGCCTCGCTGCTGATCGGCTCGACGTTCCAGCGCCAGGACAGCGCCGGCAACTGGGTGGCCGTGGATCAAACCACGCGCACCCAACTGCTGACCCAGCTCAGGACCTCGCCGCTGAAGGTGACCGAGCCCGATGTGGCAGCCACGGCGGTGCTGTCGGGCTTTGCCGACCAGGTGGCCGCCAGGAAGGCCGAGGTCATTGGAAGCGCCACCGAAGCGCTGTGCCTGGTGCGCGTCCCGGGTGAGAGCACCAACCGCTCGGGCGGCGTGGCGGGCTGCGAAGCGGCCAACACCCTGGCCCGGGGCAGCGACGCGGCGCAGGTGGTGGCCGAGGCCTTCCTCGCCGGAAGCCTGGCCGCCGACATCGCGATCCAGAACGCGGGCGGCGTGCGCATCGCCGTGCCGGCGGGGCCGTTGAGCATGAACACCGCTTTCACCCTGCTGCCGTTCACCAACGTGCTGGTCGAACTGCCCATGACGGGGCAGCAGGTTAGGGACGTGCTGGAGGACGCCGTGGCCAACCACCTGGACGCCGGCCAGTCGTCGGGCTCGCACCCGTATGCGGCCGCGCTGCGCTGGCGCCTGGACATGAGCCAGCCCAGGGGCTCACGCTTCAGCCAGCTGGAGGTGCGCAACCGCGCGACCGGGGTCTGGTCTGCGATCGACCCGGCGCGCACCTACACCGTGGCCACCAACGACTTCATTGCCAGTGGCAAGGACGGCTACACCACCTTCGGCACCGTGTACGCCACCGGCAACTACGTCAACAACTTCCTGCTCTACACACAGACCTTTGTGGACTACGTGAAGGCCAACGCCAGCATCGGTCGCCCGGCGGCGGCGAACTACTCGCACCAGTCGGTGACCACGGCGGCGGGTGTGGCCCTGCCCTGAAGCGGCAAGCAAAAAAAGCCACCCTCCAGAAAGCGGGTGGCTGGTTCAAATGCCGCTGGGGTGGGGTTCAGAAAGCGGGCAGCGCCCTCACCCGTGGCGCGTGCGCGGCGTGCCGCGCCATGACCTCCATGAACACGGCCTCCACCTGGGCGGCGATCTGTTGCCAGTCCAGCTGCACCACCTGCCCACGCGCCTGGGCGCGGGCCATGGCGATGCGCTCGGGGTGCTCGGCCAGCTCGCGGGCGCAGGCCACGTAGGCCTGCGCGTCGCCCACAGGCGCCAGCCAGCCCGAGTGGTGGTGCACCAGCCACTCGGAGGCCGCAGCGGTGTCGAAGGCGAGCACCGGCAGGCCGCTGGAGAGCGCCTCCAGCGTCACGTTGCCAAAGGTCTCGGTCAGGCTCGGAAACAGGCACAGGTCGGCCGAGGCGTAGAACAGCGCCAGCTCGTCCTGGCCGCGCTGCCCCGCGAACGTGGCCTGCGGACACCGCTGGCGCAGCGCCTCGCGCGCGGGGCCATCGCCCACGAACACCAGCTTCACCGAGGGGTGCTTCGCGCGCATGGCATCGAAGGCCCGGATGGCGACATCGAGGTTCTTTTCGGGCGCCAGGCGCCCCACCACCAGCGCCACCAGGCTGGCGTCATCGGCGCCCCAGCTGGCGCGCAGCGCGGCGCTGCGCAGGTCCGGGCGAAACATCTGCGTGTCCACCCCCCGGGCGACCACCCGCGTGTTCTCAAAGCCGCCGCTGATCAGCTCGGCGCACAGCGCGCGCGTGGGCACCATGGTGCATTGCGTGAGGTTGTGGAACTTGCGCAGGTAGGCCACGATGGGCTTCTTCAGCCAGCCCAGGCCGTAGTGCGCGCTGTAGCTGTGGAAATTGGTGCGGAAGTCGGAGGTCACGGGCAGGCGCAGGTGGCGCGCGGCCTGCAACGCCGACCAGCCCAGCGGCCCTTCGGTGGCGATGTGCACCAGGTCCGGCCGCTGCAAGGCCCATGCCGCGATCAGCGCCTTCTTGCCCGGCAGGCCCAGCTTCAACTGCGGGTAGCGGGGGATCGGCATGCCGCGCATCAGCACCTCTTCGAAACCGGCGTGCTCCGCCCCGCGTTCGCTCACGGTCTGGCGAGGGCGCACCAGCTGCACCTGGTGGTTGCGTTCGCACTGCCCCTGCACCAGCCGCGCCAGCGTGAGCGCCACGCCGTTGACCTCGGGCGGCCAGGTTTCCGTGACCACGGCGAGACGCAGCGAGGGCCGGGACGCGGGAAATTCCTGCATCAGGATGTTCTGTGAGGCGACGGCTTCCATGCACCCATGATCGCCACGCGACACAACAGTTTGATGACAGGCCCGCACCGCGTGTCGTATGGATGCGATCACCATGACAGCGAGGTGGTGTCACAGGCCTTTCATCGGTGATTCACATCATGGGTGGCCCTGGTCCTTTGACCCGGCCCTTCAAACCACCGGAGACCCCAGTGAGCGAATTCTTCAAGCAACTCGAGATCCAGCGTTGGGACGATCACCGCTACTACCACCACAGCCGCGTCAACCAGGCCCTGCACTTCGTCAGCGCGCTCAGCTTTCTGGTGGCCTATGGCTGGCTGTTCGTTGACCCCGCCATCGCCGCGCTGATCGCCTGGCTGGTCTCCATGACGACGCGCCAGTCGGGCCATTTCTTCTTTGAGCCCAAGGGCTACGACCACGTCAACCAGGCCAGCCACGAACACAAAGAAGAGATCAAAGTGGGCTACAACCTGCAGCGCAAGGTGGTGCTGATGGCCCTGTGGGTGGCGGCCCCCCTGGCCTTGCTGGTGCAACCCGATCTGATGGGCCTGGTGGAGCCGCACGAGACCACCATGGGCTACCTGCGCCAGGTCGGCATGGCGTGGCTGGCGCTGGGGGTGGGCGGCTTGCTGTTCCGCACAGTGCACCTGTTTTTCATCAAGGACGTGCAGACCGGCCTGGTGTGGATGACCAAGATCCTGACGGACCCTTTCCACGACATCAAGCTGTACCACAAGGCCCCGCTGCACCTGCTGCGCGGCGAGTGGATCGACCCGGCCTACCACGGCCAGCGCGGCTGAACCGGCACCGCTCGCGACCGCCCGCCTTGAACTCAGCGCCCCAGCAGAGCGCCGAGCACCTCGCGCAGGATGCCGCGCCGGATGTCCTTGTTGCTCTGCCCGCCGCCTTGGCTCCACCAGCCCTGCGACTGCATGTCGCGGCCAGCGAGCACGAAGCGTTGCAGCACCTGCTCGAAGTCTTCGTCGCTGAAATTCAGGCTGAAGATCAGGCGCCCCGTGCCCACCCAACTCAGCGCCAGACCGTGCCAGCGCAGGTAGTACTGCAACAGCCAGTTGTAGCGCGAGGGCTCGGTGTAGCCGATGGTCCAGATGCTGTGCAGGTGGGTCGCGCGCATGGGCAGGCCCTCGGCGGCCATGGTTTGATTGAAGCGCAGCGCGCGCGCGTCCCAGCGCGCTTCCTGCCCGTCGTAGATGGCCTGCACCTCGGGCGAGTCCAGGCGGCGCAGGAACGCGTTCATGCCGCCCATCACATAAGGGTGGGCGTTGAAGGTGCCGCGCGCGAAACACACATCGGCCGGGCGCTCGGGGCGGTAGCGCTGCATCAGCTCGTGGCGCCCGCAGACCACGCCCACCGGGTAACCGCCGGCCAGCGTTTTGCCGTAGGTGACCATGTCGGCCTTCACGCCGAAATATTCCTGGGCGCCGCCCGGGGCGAGCCGGAAGCCGAGGAACACCTCGTCGAAGATCAGCACGATGCCGCGCTCGGTGCAGACCTCGCGCAGGCGCTGCAGCCAGGCCGTGTACGCAGCCTTGTCGTAACCGGCCTGACGGCTGCTGTCGACCAGCGCCGAGTCGGCCGGGGCGTTGCGGTTGGGGTGCAGGGCCTGCAGCGGGTTCACCAGCACGCAGGCAATGTCTTTGCGCGTGCGCAAGACCTGCAGGCTGCGTTCGCTCAGGTCGGCCAGGGTGTGGGTCTCGCGCGGGGGCAGCGGGTTGCCCGGGCCGGGTTGCACGTCTTCCCACCAGCCGTGGTAGGCGCCACAGAAGCGCACCAGGTGTTGGCGCCGCGTGTGGTAACGCGCCAGGCGCACGGCCTGCATCACCGCCTCGGTGCCCGACATGTGGAACGAGACCTCGTCCAGCCCCGAGATCGCACGCAGCCGCGCGATGTTGTCGGCCACGCAGGGGTGGTAGGCGCCGAGCACCGGCCCGAGATCCTGCGCCATCGCCGCGCCCTCGGCCATGGTGGCCTTGTAGAAGTCCACGCCGAACACATTCACGCCGTAGGAGCCCGTCAGGTCGATGAAGCGGTTGCCGTCGAGGTCGGTCAGGCTCACGCCCTCGGCCGACTGCACGAAGGCGCCCACCTTCAAGCGCTCGCTCACGATGGGGCTGAACTGGAAAGGCACGCGGTATTTGCCGGTGAACTGCAGATCGGCCAGGCCCTCGCGCGCCTGTGCGGTGAGCGCAAGGGTCTTGGCGTAGCGCTGGGCGAAGCCGGCGCACAGCGTCTCGAACGCCGCGCGCCGCAGCTGCGCGACCTCATCGGACACCCCGTCGCAACTGAAAAACCGTTCCTCGTCGTAGGCGTAGCCCGGCAGCAGCCGCGCCAGCCGCTTGGCCAAACGCGAATGGCCGGCGAGCGAGCGGTGCTTGGCGCGCGAGAGGTCGAGGCGGCGCTTGAGCGCGGGCAGACCCAGCGCGAGCGCAGCGGCCGGGAGGGCGTATTCGATGAAGGGCATGGCGATGACTGCTCCGTGACTGCAATTCCGCGTTTCTATTTCACCCCCATGACACCCGTATGAACCTGAGAGCAGCCGCTCAGCGCCTGGTGCTGAACGAAGACCTGAATTTCCTGCTGACCAACCGCGTGCCGCGCATCGCGCTCACGCGCTTCATGGGCTGGTGGAGCCGCATCCGCCACCCCTGGGTGCGTGACGCATCCATGGCGGTCTGGAAAACCTTCTCCGACCTGGACCTGAGCGAGGCCAAAAAGACGCATTTCGACAGCCTGCACGACTGCTTCACCCGAGAACTCAAACCCGGCCTGCGCCCTCTCGACGGCCGGCCCGGTGTGCTGACCAGCCCGAGCGACGGCATCGTGGGCGCTTGCGGCCGCATCGAGGCCTTGCAGTACGGCACGGACGCCCAACTGTTCCAGGCCAAGGGCTTCCCCTACCGGTTGCTCGACCTGCTGGGCGACAACGCGCCCGGGCGCGAACTGGCGCGGCAGCTGCAGGGCGGCAGCTACGTGACACTGCGCCTCACCTCCGGCATGTACCACCGCTTTCACGCGCCCTGTGACGCCACGCTCGAACACGTCACCTACATCAGCGGCGACACCTGGAACGTCAACCCGATCGCGCTCCAGCGCGTGGAGCGGCTGTTCTGCCGCAACGAACGCGCCGTGTTGCGGCTGCGCCGGGCGGATGGCGGCCTGCTGGTGCTGGTGCCCGTGGCGGCCATCCTGGTGGCCAGCATGCGCCTGCGCGCGCTCGACGTGCCGCTCAACCTGCGCTACCGCGGCCCCCACCAGCTGCCCTGCTCGGCCCGCTACCGGCAGGGCGAGGAACTCGGCTGGTTCGAACACGGCTCCACCATCCTGGTGCTGGCACCGCCGGGCCTGGCGCTGGACCCCTCGCTGCAGAGCGGCCACCGCATCCGCATGGGCGAAGCGCTGCTGCACACCGCCGCCCACCCAACCACCGACACACCATGACAACGGTCCAGCTGATCTATTTCAACGCCGGTGGCGGCCACCGCGCCTCGGCGCTCGCGCTGCAGGCCGTGCTGCGCGAACAGGGCCGTCCCTGGGACGTGCGCCTGGTCAACCTGTTCGAGGTGCTCGACCCCACTGGCCGCTTCCAGCGCATCACCGGCAAGGCCCCGGAGGACTGGTACAACCAGCGCCTCGCGCGCGGCTGGACCCTGGGCATGGCGCAGGAGCTCAAGCTGCTGCAAAGCCTGATCCGCGTGGCGCACCCCGCCCTGCTGCGGCGCCTGCGGCGGCACTGGTTGACCACGAGGCCCGACCTGGTGGTCTCGCTGATCCCCAACTTCAACCGCGCGCTCTGCGAGAGCCTCGATGCGGCCCTGCCGGGCGTGCCTTATGTGACGGTGCTGACCGATCTCGCCGACTTCCCGCCCCATTTCTGGATCGAGCGCCACCCCTTGCAACACCTGGTCTGCGGCACGCCCCGGGCGGTCGAGCAGGCACGGGCGCACGGCCACGACGCGCAGCACGTGCACGCCACCTCGGGCATGGTCCTGCGCCCCGAGTTCTACCGACCCTCCCACCTCAACCGGGCCGACGAACAGCGCCGCCTGGGCCTGGACCCGGGGCGCCCGACCGGTCTGGTGCTGTTCGGTGGCCACGGCTCGAAAGCCATGCTGGGCATCGCCGAGCGGCTGATCGACACGCAGCTGATCCTGGTCTGCGGCCACAACCAGAAGCTCGCCGACGCCTTGCGCGCGCTGCCCCAGGGGGCGCCGCGCCTCGTGGTGGGGTTCAGTGTGGACATCCCGCGCTACATGCAGCTCGCGGACTTCCTGATCGGCAAGCCCGGGCCGGGCAGTGTGAGCGAGGCGGTGCAGCAGCGGCTGCCGGTGATCGTGGTGAACAACGCCTGGACCATGCCGCAGGAGCGCTACAACGCGCAGTGGATCGTGGAGAACCGGGTCGGCCTGGTGCTGCGCAGCTTCCGCTTGATCGACCGGGGCGTGGCGCAGCTGCTGGGCGACCTCGACACCTACCGCGCCAGCGTGCGCCAGATCCACAACCAAGCACTGTATGAAATCCCGGAGATCCTGGCCGGCCTGTTGCAAGGCGGGGCGCCCGAGCGCCCCGCCACCTCGATCTCAGATCAGCATTTCAGGAGCCCAGCACCACTCGCCACGTAAGAAGCAGTGCAGCCCAGGGGCACCGCCGGGCCGGCTTCGCCGGACGGCCAGTGCCGCCCCCCTTGAGGGGGGTGACGCGAAGCGGCGCAGGGGGTGCTTCCCTTCAACGCAGTCCGGCGCAGTTGGCGTAGAAGGTGGTGGTGGCGGGCCAGTCGGAGAACACGCCCATCACGCCCACGTCCTTGGCCAGCACGTCCAGCACACGCAGCATCTCGCCTTCACTGGTGAGCGCCGAGTCCACCGTCTGGTAGTAGAAGCCGTTGTTGCCGTCGGCCAGGATGCCGGCGCGCTCCAGCGACCAGGTGATGAGGCCCAGCCCGGCCGCCTTGGCGTCGCGGGCGGCCTGCGAGGGCACGATCTTGCCCGCAGCGTCGGTGGCCATCAGCGCGAACAGCGGCGGCGCCCAGATGTTGATGCCCATCGACTTGTAGCCCGCCAGCTCGCTGTAGCCGGGCAGGTCGGCCACGGTGTTGGCGTCGTCCAGGTAGACCGCCTGCTTGCCGAACGCGGCTTCATTGCGCACCCAGTACACCACGTCGTTGATGTTGAACGACTGCGGGAACACGTGGCGCGGCGGCACGCCGGCGCGCTTGTACTCGTCGATCATCTTCTGCGCGTAGGCGTCCTGCGTGAAGCCGTCGAACGGCATGGTCACGCTCGCGCTCTTCAGCTCGGGCGTCATCTTCACGCCCAGCCGCTTGAACAGCTCGATGCTCTCGGCGTGGGTCATCAGCGTGCCGCTGCTCGGGCCCGAGTACAGGTCGGTGCGGAAGTTGGCCGTGCCGCCCAGGTACTCGGCGGGGGTGCGGGCGGCGTTGTTGGACGCGTCCATCTTGCCGCGCAGGGTCTTGAACTCGGCCAGCGTGATGTCGCTGGTGCGGCACTCGGCGGTGGCCGGTGTGACCACCTTGCCGGTGGCGTCGAGTGTGGCGGGCACGAAGGGCTTGGTGCACTTGGCCGCCAGCGGCGTGACCAGGATGTTGGTGGTGGTGTGCAGGTCGTTCTGCGCGTGGCGGCAGACCAGCTCCTTGTCCTTGGTGAAGGTCACGTCGCACTCGACGATGCCCGCGCCCATGCGCGCCGCCGCGGTGTAGGACTCCACGGTGTGCTCGGGGAACTGCAGGGCCGCGCCGCGGTGGCCGATGGACCAGTCGCGGGGGGTGAAATGGCCACGCTGTGCACACTGCTTCAGCTGGTTCTTGAGCGGGCTGTCGGCCATGTCGTCCACCAGGAAGAACGGGCGTGGTCCGAGCTGGACATGGGAGGGCCGGTCGGCGTGGCGGCCATGTTTGTCGCCCTGTGGGGCGGCCATGGCGGAGCCACAGACGAACCCGAGCAACAGCAAACCAAGGAGGGGAAGTCGCATGAGGTACCTCAGGAAAGATGGGATGAGAAGGCCGGTGCGCCACGCGGGGCGGGGCTGCTTCATCCTAAGAACGCTGTGTGGCAATGGCGTGGCAGTTTCGGGCGCTGTCGCATTGGCGTGGCCCCGTTGCCGGGTCACACACCGTTCACATTGTCGTCACATGACCGGGGTCTGTGTCCGATATGCTGCCGACACAGGGCGGCAGCCCGGAGGGATCAGCCCCCTGGTCTGCCCGATGGTCGCCTCACATCAAAGACCCGGTGGTGCGGCCGCTGCAGGCGCGAGCGCTGCAGGGCCAGGAACTCCACCAGGCCGGTGGCCCATCCGCAGGCCATCACACCGAGGTGCACCCACCGGTGGGTCTCCTGGCGCTTTTCGCGCCGCTGCAACGGGCTCTGGACGAACATGCGATACCTTGGAAAATGGGGAGTGAACAACACGCTAGTGGCCCCCTGTGACAACAACGTGACGATCACCCCATGAACGCCCACCACCGACCCCTCCCCGAGCTGCAGGCGCTCGAGCAGCTGATCGAACAGGGCGGCGCCCACCTGCAGGCCCGCGAGGTCCGGCGCGTGGGTGTGCCCGGGGGGCCGTCGTTTCCCATCCACGCCATCACCCTGGGCAACCCCGACCCCGGCCTGCCCGCCGTGGGCTACTTCGGGGGTGTGCACGGGCTGGAGCGCATCGGGGCCGAAGTGGTCATCGCCTTTCTGCAGAACATCGTCACCCGCCTGCGCTGGGACACCACGCTGCAACGCCAGCTCGAACGGATGCGCCTGGTGTTCATGCCCATCGTCAACCCCGGCGGCATGTGGGCCGCCACCCGTGCCAACCCACGCGGGGTGGACCTGATGCGCAACGCGCCGGTGGATTCGCTGGAGAAGGTGCCGCACCTGATGGGCGGGCAGCGCCTGAGCGCGGGCCTGCCGTGGTACCGGGGGCGGCTCGGGGACCCGCTGGAGGTGGAGGCCGAGGCCTTGTGCGAGGTGGTGCGCAGCGAGCTGCTGGGCCGCCCGTTCAGCCTGGCGCTCGACTGCCACTCGGGCTTTGGCGTCAGCGACCGCCTGTGGTTCCCGTTCGCCCACACCCGGGCGCCCATTCAGCACCTGGCCGAGCTGCACGCGCTGAAAGACATCTTCGTCCAGGCCCACAGCCAGCACCCTTACATCATCGAGCCGCAGAGCGCGCAGTACCTGACGCACGGCGACCTGTGGGACCACCTGTACCAGCTGGCCTGCGCGGAGCATCCGGCGACCACCTTTCTGCCGCTGACGCTGGAGATGGGCTCGTGGCTGTGGATCAAGAAGAACCCGCGCCAGCTGTTCTCGCGCAAGGGCATCTTCAACCCGCTGATCAACCACCGCCAGCAGCGCGTGCTGCGCCGCCACCAGGCGCTGCTGGACTTTCTCTCGCGGGCCGCGGGCAGCCACGCCCTCTGGGCGCCGACCGCGGAGCAGCGTCCGCAGCGCCATGCCGACGCGCTGGCCGACTGGTATTGAGCGCCCGGGAGACACACACCATGAGCACCTGGATCCTCCTCCGAGGCCTGACGCGCGAAGCGGCGCACTGGGGCCGCTTCACCGCCGAATTCAAACTGGCCCTGCCCCACGCCCGGCTTCACACCCTGGACCTGCCGGGCAATGGCGCACACCACCGCCAGACCAGCCCGCTGTCGGTGGCCGGCATGGTGGCCGCGTGCCGCGACGAACGCGCCCGCCGTGGCATTCAGACCCCGGTGTACCTGCTCGCCATGTCGCTCGGCGCCATGGTGGCGGCCGAATGGGCACGCGTGGCGCCCGACGAACTGGCTGGCTGCGTGCTGATCAACACCAGCATGCGGCCGTTCAGCCCCCTGCCCCAACGGCTACGGCCCGGCAACCACCCGGCCCTGCTGCGCCTGACCCTCGGCCGGGGCACGGCCGAAGCCATCGAACAGACGGTGCTGCAGCTCACCAGCAACCAGCCGGATCAGCTGCAGGAGGTGATTCCAGACTGGGCGGCCGTGCGCCGCCACCGCCCGGTGAGCGCCGGCAACGCCGTGCGCCAGCTGCTCGCCGCAGCCCGCTACCGGGCGCCGCGGCAGGCCCCCGGCGTTCCCCTGCTGCTGCTGTCCAGCGAACACGACCAGCTGGTGGACAGCCGCTGCTCGCAGGCCATCGCCGACGCGTGGCACTGCCCGCTGGTGACCCACCCGGCCGCGGGCCACGACCTTCCGCTGGACGATCCGCGCTGGGTGGCGGACCAGGTGCGGCGGTGGCTGTCTGGCCTGCCCGGGGCCTGACTCACAGCACCTTCTTGCGCAGCACGGCGCTGAGCCGTTCGACCAGCACCACCAGCGCGAAGATCGCCAGGATGATGGTGGCGGCCTCGTCGTAGTTGAACAGGTCCATCGCCACCTTCAGCTCGATGCCGATGCCACCCGCCCCCACCAGCCCGAGCACCACCGACGAGCGCGTGGCCTTCTCCAGGCTGAACAGCGAGGTGTTGATGAACGAGGGCATGGCGGCGGGAAACACCGAACACACGATCAGCGACAACCGGCCCGTGCCCATGGCCGAGAGCGCCTCTTGCGGCCCGCGGTCCACCTCTTCCATGGCCTCGGCGAAGAAGCGGCCACAGAAGCCGATCTTGTCGATGACGATGGCCAGCGTGCCGGCGAACGGCCCCAGGCCCACCGACACCACGAAGAGCAGCGCCCACACCAGGTCGGGCACGGTGCGGAAGAAGGCGATCAGGTGGCGCGCCGCGTGGTGAACCAGCGGATGGGGCGAGAGGTGCGGCGTGGCCAGCACGGCGATGGGCACGCTCAGCAACACCCCGACCACCGTGCCCACGAAGGCCATCTGGAAGGTTTCCAGCAGCGCCCAGCCCACGGCTTCGAGCCGCGCGGTGGACGGCGGCAGCATCTCGCCGGCCAGGCGCGCCATCTGCGGAATGCCGCCCCAGAGGTCACCGAGCGAGACGCCGGTCTTGTTGACCGACCAGGCGAAGAAGCCGAGCACGATCAGCCAGAGCATGAAGCTGGTCGCGCTGGTGCGCTCGAAGCGCTCGGGCATGGTGCGCGAGGCGGGCACCTGGGAGGGGCTATGCATACAAGGACCTCAGTTCGGTCGCGTTCACCTCGTGGCTGAGCGCGTCCAGCACGATGCGGCCGCGCTGCAGGGCGATCACGCGGTCGGCGTATTTCACGGCATGCACCAGGTCGTGCGAGGTGAAGACCATGGTCAGGCCTTGATCTTTCACCAGCCCGGAAAACAGCGCCATCACCTCGTCGCCGGCCACCGGGTCGAGGCTGGCCGCCGGCTCGTCGGCCACGATGAGACGTGGCCGCTGCATCAGGGCGCGCGCCACCGCCACCCGCTGCGACTGCCCGCCCGAGAGCTTGTCGGCCCGGCGCAGCGCGATGTGCGCGAGCCCCACGCGGTCCAGGCAGGCCAGGGCCTCGCTGCGCAGCGCCGCCGGCGCCAGCCCCTGAAACCAGGCCCGCGCCAGCGGGGTGCGCGGCGAGGCACCGTGCAGCACGTTGGAGAGTGCCGAGAGCCGAGGCACCAGGTTGTGCTTCTGGAACACGAAGCCCACCTGCGCACGCAGGCGCCGCAGGGCCGTGGCGTCGAGCCCCGCCAGCGGCGTGCCGAACAGCCGCACCTCGCCGCCGTCGGGCGGGATCAGGTGCATGCAGCAGCGCAGCAGCGTGGACTTTCCGGCGCCGTTGGCACCGATCAGCGCCACCCGCTGGCCGGCCTTCACCTGGAAAGCCACGCCATCGAGCACCGGCACGGTGGCATCAAATCGTTTGGTCAGGCCGCGCACCCAGAGGTCGGCGGGCGGAGCGCTGGTCTCAACGGTCTCGGCCTCGGACAACACCCCGCCGCCCACGAGCGTGGCGGCGGGCGACAACGTGTTCAACATGGTGATGAAGCTGTTGGTGAAGCGGCTGGGGGATCAATCGCCCACGAAGGCGGCGTACTGCGGCTGGCCGATGGTGGTGTACATCTTGCGCACGTAGTTGTAGTCGGCATCGGCGATGCTGGGGATGAACTTCATGCCCTGGAACTTCTGGTTTTCGTCCGGTCCCATCAGCACGGCGGCGATGAGCGCTTCGGAGTTGTCGCTGAAGACCTTTTTCATCTGGCCGACCACGGCGTCGGGCACGTGGGTGCCGGCGAGCAGCACGTCGTTGGGCAGGTCGCGGCCGCGCGCGATCACCTTGAAGACCACGTCAGGGTGCTTCTTGGACAGGCCGGGCAGGTCGGTGCGGTTGATGCCGATGGCGGCCACGTCGCCGCGCTTCATGGCCTCGACCGCCACGTTGCGGTTGATGTGCAGGATCTGCACGTCCTGCCCGGGCTTGAGGCCCAGGTCGGCCAGCACCTGCACAGGAGACAGGTGGCGCGAGGTGGAACCCACGTCACCGAGCGCGACCTTCTTGCCCTTGAGGTCTTCCACCCCGTCGATGCCCGAGCCCACCAGCGTGACCACCGAGCCGTAATACTCGGGGCGGCTGAAGCCCACCACCAGCTTGGCGCCGGTGCGCTTCTTGAACACCACGTACTCGGCCGGGCCAGTCAGCACCAGGTCGATCTTCTTCGCGTTGAGCGCTTCCACCGCGGCGGTGCGGTTGGGCACGGGGAACAGCTCGACCTTCATGCCCGATTTGTCCGAGAGGATCTTCTGGAAGCCGGCGTATTCGCGCTGCAGGTTTTCCAGCCCCACGATGTCGGTGACGGCGAGGCGCAGCGTTTGCGCCTGAACCGAGAAGGCCGTGGCGGTGAGGCCGATCACCGTGGCGGCGGTGGCGAGGTGTTTGGTCCAGTTCATGAGGCAGCTCCAAGTGGTTTAGACAACTTCGAGAGCGTGATCTCGCAGGGTGACAAAGTTGTGTAGACGACATGAATATTTCATGACTTGCATGACGCCGCTTTTTCGTCGTGCCGCTGTCACACAAATGGGGCACGCTGGACAGCTTTTCGAACACGGGGACACCCAACATGAGCACACTGGAGCGCTTTGCAATCACGGGCGGCAGCGCCCTTCTGCCCTCGGGTTTTCAGGATGACGTGGTCATCACGGTGGACCAAGGCGTCATCGTGGAGATCGGCAGCGAGGTCAACGGCGCACCCGTGATGGACGCCCGCGGCCTGCGGGTGATGCCCGGCATCATCGACCTGCACGGCGACGCCTTCGAGCGCCAGATCATGCCGCGCCCGGGCGTGCATTTCGACCTGCAGCTGGCCCTCGCCGAGACCGACCGGCAGCTGGTGGCCAACGGCATTTCCACCGCTTTCCACGGCGTGACCTTTTCATGGGAACCCGGCCTGCGCAGCCGTGACACGCTGGTGCGTCTGATGGCTGCGATGGACGCCGCAGCAGACCACCTCTCGTGTGATGCGCGCCTGCACCTGCGCCACGAAACCTACAACCTGGACGGCGAGGACGAGGTGCTGGGCTGGCTGGCCGAGGGACGCATCGACCTGCTCGCCTTCAACGACCACACGCCCGACATCCTGCGCAAGCTCGGGCACCCGAAAGATGCCATGACGGTGCTGCAGCGCACCGGTCTGTCGGCCGAGGCCTTGCAGGCGCTGGCCGGGCGTGTGGCCGCGCGGCACGACGAGGTCTCCGCCTCCATCAGACGCCTGGCCGCCGCCGCGCTGGCCAACGGGGTGCCCATGGCCTCGCACGACGACCCTTCGCCCGAGGTTCGTTCGTGGTACCAGTCCATCGGCGTCACGGTGTCCGAATTTCCCAAGACCCGCGAGACGGCGGCGCTGGCCCGCGTGTACGGCAACCCGGTGGTGTTTGGCGCGCCCAACGTGGTGCGCGGCGGCAGCCACCTGAACAACGCGGTGTCGGCCTCGGTGATGGCGCGTGCAGGCCTGTGCACCGTGCTCACCTCCGACTACTACTACCCGGCCATGTTGCCGGCGGCGTTCCGTTTGAGCGAAGACGGTGTCTGCGATCTGCCCACCGCCTGGGCCATGATTTCCAGCAACGCCGCCGATGCCGCCGGTCTGTCTGACCGAGGCCGCCTGGCCGTGGGCCTGCGGGCCGACATCGTGCTGGTGCGCACACCGGCCGGTCGGCCACCCAGCGTGGCGGCGCATGTGATCGGTGGTCACCTGGCGTTTGCGGCCAAGGGGGCACCACGTCTTCATGCGCCTTCAACGGCCGTTGCCCTGGACGCGCTCTGACTTTTTGATGGAAGACCTTTTGCAGGCCAAGTCCGAGAGGCAGCACCTCGCGGGCTGCGGCAGGCGCTGCCCGGCGGGGGCTCATCCGGGGTGGTCGGCTGCACCGACTTCGCTGTGTCCGCGCTTCTGGGGCCGGCGCGGCCAAACTCGCTGCGTTCGCTGTCGCTCTCTGCGCTCAGACAGTGGCCGCGAGTCAGACAACGATGCGCGCACTTGCGCGCCCGGCCCCAGAAGCGCGGACACAGCCACCCCGGAAAATCGCCCTCGCCGGGCAGCGCCTGCCGCAGCATGAAGCGATTGGGTATTCCACCGGTCGCGCGCCAACACCTTTTCGGCCAAGGCGTGTGCGCTCAGGGCGCAGCGCGCCTTGTGAGGCGCCGAGAAGCGCAGTGGTTGTGGCCGCGCGCGCAGCGCGCTTCGTCATCTGACTCGTCGCCATTGTTTGAGCGGAGAGAGCGAAGCGAACGCAGCGAGTTTGGCGACGGGCCACGGCCGCGAGCATCGCAGGGCAGTCGGTGCGCAGCGCCGACCGCCGAGCTCAAGCGCTGCGGCCTGAGCGCACACGCCTTGGCACGCGAGGTCTCACCGAACCACCGAGCCGCTGCGCTGCAGCCACACCAGCGCAGCCAGGCCGACCAGGCCAACGCCCGTCGACACCCAGAGGGCGCCGCCCCCGAACTGGTCAATCGCCAGACCAAAGACCAGCGGCGCAAAGGCCTGCGCCACCCGCGCCGGCACCATGAGCAAACCCTGGCGTGCCCCATACCCCTTCGGCCCGAAGATCACCAACGGCAGCGTGCCCTTGGCGATGGTGAGGATGCCGTTGCCCGCGCCGTGCAAGACCGTGAACAGCAGCGCCGCCGGGCCACCCACCACCATCAGCAGCACGGCGCCCACCGGGTGCGCGGCCGTCGCCATCTGGGCCGACAGCAAGGGGTGCACCTTGCGCAAGAAGCCGAACTCCAGCAGCCGGGCCGCCACCTGGGCCGGCCCCACCAGGGCCGCCAGAGCCAGCGCTGCCGCCAGCGTCAGCCCGTGGGACTGCAGCAGGCGCGGCAGGTGGGCCGCCATGGCGGTGCTGGTGAACCAGGTGACGGCGAAGACCAGCGACAGCAGGACGGTGGGCCAGAACGTGGCGCCCGGCGCCACCGCCGGCGCTGGCGCTGGCGCGGCGGTGGGTGACACCACCGCCGCCACCGGGCTCACGCCGGGCGCTGCCGCGCTGCGCGGCAACGAAGCGTTGAGCGGCAGGCCGAGCAGCAGGTGCAGGCCCGCCCAGCACAGGCAGGCGCCGCGCCAGCCGAGCTCGTGCTCCAGCCAGGCGGTGAGCGGCCAACCCACCGTGCTGGCAAAACCGGCGATCAGGGTGATGCCGGTGATGGAGCTGCGCGCGTCGTGGCCGTAAAGGCGCACCAGCGTGGCGAATGCAGCGTCGTACAGACCCGCCGCCATCGCCACGCCGATCAGGCCCCAGGCCAGAAACAGCAGCACCGGCCCCTGCGCCAGCGCCAGCGCCGCCAGCCCCGCCGCGAACAGCAGGTTGGTGCCGATCAGCACCGGGCGCCCCCCGTGGTGGTCGATCAACTGCCCCGCCCAGCGACCGAACACCGCTGAGACGATGAGCGCAAACGAAAAGGCGGCAAATACCGTCGTCACGGACACGCCCAGGTCCGTGGCCATCGCCGTGGCCATCATGGCCGGCAGGTAGTAAGACGAGGCCCAGGCCAGGGTCTGCGCGGTGCCCAGGCGGGCGACCACCGAAGTGCGGTGCGAGATCAGCATGGTGGAGACTTTAAGCCGGCCTGATGCGAACGCGCGGCCAAAGCCCGAGACGCTCCGGAGCGGAATGCCTCACCTCAGGATGCGGAGGAACCGGCTTTGCCGGGCCTCTCGCATCGCCCCCTTGAGGGGGTCGCGCGCAGCGCGGCAGGGGTGGGCCATCAAATCAGGACTTTTCGGATTCGCGAAGAGATCACGTCGATCACGCTCACCGTGACGATGATCATCAGCATCACGGCGCAGGTCTCGGCGTACTGGAAGCCGCGGATGATTTCCCACAGCACGACGCCGATGCCGCCCGCGCCCACCATGCCCACCACCGAAGCCGAACGCACGTTGGATTCGAAGCGGTACAGCATGTAGGAAATCCACAGCGGCATGACCTGCGGGATCACGCCGTAGACGATCTCGTGCAGCGCGCTCGCGCCGGTTGAGCGGATGCCTTCCACCGGCTGCGGATCGATGGCCTCCACCGCTTCCGAGAACAGCTTGGCCAGCACGCCCGCGGTGTGGATCCACAGCGCCAGCACACCGGCGAACGGCCCGAGGCCGACGGCGACCACGAACAGCATGGCGAACACCATTTCGTTGATGGCGCGGAACGCGTCCATCAGGCGGCGCACCGGCTGGTGCACCCACCAGGGCGTGATGTTGCTGGAGGCCAGCAGGCCCAGCGGGATGGCGGTGAGCACGGCCAGCGCCGTGCCCCAGAGCGCGATCTGCAGCGTGACGATGATCTCGCTCAGGTAAAGCTTCCACTGCGAAAAATCGGGCGGGAAGAAATCGGCCGCGTAGGTGGCCATGTTGCCCGAGTCACGGATCAGGTCGAGCGGGCGCATGTCGGCGCCCTTCCACGAGCCCGCCAGCAACAACAAGAGCGCGGCCCACGACAGGTACCAGGTCAGGCTGCGTTTCGGGGCGGGAACCACGGCCGGTGTCAGGCGGTGGACATTGAGCGTGGTGGACATCGTGGTGGAGTTGGAATGAATTTTTTGGAGCACACTTCAGACAAAGACCGTCGGTGGCGGCACGCCACGGACGGTCTTTGATCTGGTGGCAGGACGGTCAGTTCAGCGCGGCCAGCAGCTTGTCGATCTCGGCCAGCTTGGCCAGCTTGTCGGATTCGCTCAGCGCCGTGTCGGACTCGATCTTGTTGCGCTTGCCGAACAGGTCCAGCTGGCGGATCGGCAGCAACTGGGCGTTGGACGATGGCTTGAAGCCCGAGAGCTTGGAGATCTTCACCAGCACCTCTTTTTCACGCGGGTCGGTCTTGCCGTAGGTGAACAGGAAGTTCTTGATCTTGGCCTTGGTGGCCTCGGGCAGGTCTTTGCGCATGACCAGTGGGTCGAGGGCGATCAGGGGCGAGGTCCAGATCACGCGGATGTCCTTGCGCTTCTCGGGGAACTTCTGCGCGATCTTGTCGAGGTTCTCGCTGTTGTTGGTGGCGATGTCGACCTGCTGGTTGGCCACGGCCAGGGCGTTGGTTTCGTGGTTGGCGGAACGCACGATCTTGAAGTGCGTGCGCGGGTCGACCTTGTTCTTGGCGAACACGTAGAAGCTGGGCACCACGAAGCCGGAGGTGGAGTTCGGGTCGCCGTTGCCGAAGCTGTAGCTCTTGCCGTTCTTGAGCACGTCGTCGAGCGACTTGATCGGGCTGTCCTTGTGCACGATGAGGTGCGAGTAGTAGCCGTCGGTGCCGTCGGCGTTGACCATCTGGGCGAACACCTCGCCGCTGGCGCGGTCCACGGCTTCGATGGCCGACTTGTTGCCGTACCAGGCCACGTGCACCTTGTTGAAGCGCATGGCTTCGATCACGCCGGCGTAGTCGGGCGCGAAGAAGGCGTTGACCTTGAAGCCGGTCTGCTTGGCCATGTCGTCGAGCAGCGGCTGCCAGTCGGCCTTGAGGTTCTGCGACGACTCGGTCGAGATGATGCCGAAGTTGATGTCCTGCGCGAAGGCGCCGGTGAGGGTGAGGCCGAGCGCGAGGCCGGCCAGGGTTTTCTTGAGCATGAATGACTCCGTCAGGAAGGGTGGGGAACGGGGAAAGGTGGGAGGAGAACTTGGGAATGAACGCGGCGCTCAGGCCGCTTGCGCCAGCGGTGTCGGCCAGTGGCGCTCGGGCACCGGGGTCAAGGGAATCGGAGCGTGGGCTTGTGGCGCGCCCATCAGCATTTCGTCGGCCTGCATGCCGTAGAGCTCGCGCAACAGGGCCGGGGTGAGCGTCGAGGCGGCACCGTCAAACACCACCTGGCCCTGGTGCAGCGCGATCACGCGCGGGCAGTACTTCAGGGCCATGTCCACCTGGTGCAGCGACACCACCACGGTGGAGCCGTCTTCGCGGTTGATGCGGGTCAGGATTTCCATGACCTTGCGCGAGGATTCGGGGTCGAGCGAGGCGATGGGCTCGTCGGCCAGCACCACCTTCGCGCCCTGCACCAGCGTGCGCGCGATGGCCGCGCGCTGCTGCTGGCCGCCCGAGAGCGTGGACGCGCGCTGGGCGTGGCATTCGGCGATGCCCACGCGGGCCAGCGCTTCGATGGCCATCGCCCGCTCCTGGGCGTTGAACCAGCGGGTCAGGCTGCGCCACAGAGGCATCTGGTGCAGGCGACCGACCAGCACGTTGGCCATCACCGGCAGGCGGTCCACCAGGTTGAACTGCTGGAACACAAACCCGATCTGCGAGCGCACCTTGCGGATGTCGCGGTGCACACGGCCACCCTGCTGCACACACTGGCCGTCGATCTCGATCAGCGAACCTTCGCCCGCATCGGCCACCACCAGGCCCGCCACATGGCGCAGCAGCGTGGACTTGCCGGAGCCGGAAGCGCCGATCAACGCCACCATCTCGCCCCGCTGGATCTCCAGATTGATGTCGCGCAGGGCGTGTTTGCCGTTGGCGAAATGTTTGTTCAGCTGGTGAATGCGCAGGGCGGTTGTCATGGGTGGGCTCCAAAGTCGTCTAGACACGCTGAGTGTGGTTTTGGCCTGTGACAGTCGTTTGACGATTCACAGAAGATTGCAAGTCAGAGCACCCGTTGCCCTTCTCTCCAGACCGCGCGCACCACGCCGTGGCGCACGCCGTTGGGCATGTTCACCACGCGCACCTGCACCAGGTCGGCGCGCAGGCCGGGCTCAATGGCACCTCTGTCATCCAGACCAGTGGCGCGGGCTGGGTTGCGGCTGACGATGGCCACGGCCTCAGGCAGGCTCAGGATCTCGTCGGCCACCAGCCGCAACACGGCGCTGAGCAGGCTGCCCGGCACGTAGTCGCTGGAGAGGATGTCGAGCAGGCCATGGCGCGCCAGGTCGGCCGCGGCCACGTTGCCCGAATGCGAGCCGCCGCGCACCACGTTGGGACCGCCCATCACCGTGAGCAGACCGCGCTCGCGAGCGGCCTGGGCGGCGGCCAGTGTGGTCGGGAACTCGGACATGCTGGCGCCTTCGGCATGCGCCTGCTCCACATGGGCGACGGTGGTGTCGTCGTGGCTGGCTAGCGCGATGCCGTGTTCGCGGCAGTAGTCCACGAAGTAGTCGCGATGCGGCTCGGCGTACTGGGCCTGCAGGCGCTCGGCGTGCGCCACCTGGTGCTCGAACTTTTCCTGGCTCCAGCCCTTCTTGCCGGTGTAGTAGATGCGGGCGTGTTCGATGTTTTCCCACTGGCGCTGGCCCGGCGTGTGGTCCATCAGCGAGATCAGCGACAGGCGCTGATGGCCGTGGAAGGGCTGGAACAGGTCGATGGTGTTGTGCGCCGGCAGCTCGCAGCGCACGTGCAGGTGGTGGTCGGCGCGCAGCACGTTCTCGGCCGTGCAAGCGTCCAGCGTCTGCAGCACCGTGTTCCAGGCCGTGCCGCGCAGGCTTTCGTGGTCGGCATCGCCCACGCCCAACGCGTCAAAGACGGTGGTGATGCCGGCGGCGGCGATCTCGGCGTCGTGCGCCAGCAGCGCCGGCATCTCGGCCCACTGCACCTTGGGGCGCGGCATCAGGTGGCGCTCGAAGTTGTCGGTGTGCACCTCGATGAAGCCGGGCATGAGGTAGTCGCCTTCCAGATCGATGGCCTGCGGCAGCGAACTGTTGCTGGACCCGAATCCGGCAATGCGACCGGCCTCCACCGACAGGCTGCCGGTCTGCACCTCGTCGGGCAACACCATGCGAGCGTTCTTGTACACGATGGGCGGGCTCACTGAGTGATTCATGCGGCGCTCCTGAAATCACCGACGTTGATGCGCCGCGTGGCCACGGCGTCGCCCACATGGGCGTCGTGAAAGATGCCGACCAGCGCGGCGCCGCGCGCGGCGGCTTCCTGGATCAGCTCGATCACGGTGCGGGTGTTGGCCGCGTCGAGCGAGGCGGTGGGCTCGTCCAGCAGCATCAGCGGGCGCGGCTTGATCATGTTGCGTGCGATGTTCACGCGCTGCTGCTCGCCGCCGGAAAACGTGGCCGGTGGCAAGGCCCACAGGCGCTCAGGGATGCGCAGCCGGGTGAGCCAGGCGCGCGCCTGTTCGCGCGCGGCCTCCAGCGCCGCCGGGTCGTCGCCGCTGTCTTCCACCAGCGCTTCGGCCACCACGTCCAGCGCCGACACGCGGGGAATCACGCGCAGGAACTGGCTCACGTAGCCGATGCTTTCGCGGCGCAGCCGCACCAGCTCGCGCGGTGAGGCCTCGGTCACCTCCACCGGCTCGCTGCCCGGGGGCGCCACGGTGATGCGGCCTTCGGTGGCGCGGTAGTTGGCGTAGATGAGCTTGAGCAGCGTGCTCTTGCCCATGCCGGAAGGGCCGTCGAGCACCAGGCATTCGCCGGGGCGCACCTCCAGATCGACGTTGTGCAGCACCGAGAGTTCGGCGCCGTTCTGGTGGTGCAGGGTGAAGCGCTTGGCCACCCCTTTCATCTGAAGCAGGGGTGGGTTCATGGTTGCAGTACCGAAGAGACGAGGAGCTGGGTGTAGGGGTGCTGGGGGTCGTCGAGCACCTGGTCGGTGAGGCCCGCTTCGACCACGCGGCCGCGCTGCATCACCATCATGCGGTGGGCCAGCAGGCGGGCCACGGCCAGGTCATGCGTGACGATGATCGCGGCGAGGTGCATCTGGCGCGTGAGCTGGCGCATCAGGTCGAGCAGGCGGGCCTGCACCGACACGTCCAGCCCCGAGGTGGGCTCGTCCATGAAGATCAGGCGCGGCTGCGTGACCAGGTTGCGCGCGATCTGCAGGCGCTGGCGCATGCCGCCGGAGAAAGTGCGCGGTGCGTCGTCGATGCGGATCGGGTCGATCTCGACACGCTGCAGCCACTCCTCGGCGGTGCAGCGCAGCCGCCCGTAGTGGCGCTCGCCCAGGCCCATCAGGCGCTCGCCCACGTTGGCGCCGGCCGAGACGTCCATGCGCAGGCCATCGGCCGCGTTCTGGTGCACGAAGCCCCAGTCGGTGCGCGCCAGCAGGCGTTGCTGCGCCTGCGACATGCCGTGCACGTCCTGCAGCAGGCCGTCGCGGCCCAGGAACTCGACGCTGCCGGCGTCGGGCGTGGTGCGCGCGGCGATGGCGTTGAGCAGGGTGGTCTTGCCCGAGCCGGACTCGCCCACCACGGCCAGCACCTCGCCCGGCCAGAGATCGAAGGACGCTTCGTGCAGCGCGACATGGTCGCCGTAGCGCTTGGCCACGCCGCGCACGCGCAGCAAAGGGGTGGAAGAAGACAAAGGGGTGTTCATTTCAAGTCTCGATCACAAAACTCAGACCATGGCGCTGGAAGCCCAGCGACTCGTAGAAGGCGTGTGCGGCCTGGCGTTTGGCGTTCGATGACAGGGCCAGCTTGTAGCAACCGGCGGTGCGCGCCTGTTCGATGGCGTGCGCCATGAGTTGGCGACCGATGCCCTGGCCCTGGCGGTCGGGAGCGACGACCACGTCTTCGGCGATGGCAGACGGCGCACCGTTGTGCGCCAGGTTGTGCATCACCAGCAGGGCGTAGGTGGCGATCACGGTGTCGGGAAACGACGGCTCGCAGGCGACGAAGAGCCGGTAGCTGGGGTAGCGCGCAAACTGCTGGAACACCTCGCGCGCCTGTGCCAGGGTGAGCACGGCGTCGTTGTCCAGCCCCGATTGCCCGTACAGCGCCAGCACGCCGGGCAGATCGGCTTCGGTGGCTTCGCGGATCAGCAGGCTCATGACGGGTCCCCCTCAGCCGGCTGGCGCGACTGGCAATAGTCCGAGTCCGAGCACACGTGCATGCGCGCGCCAGCGTCGTCGGTGATCACCTCGTCGAGGAAAGAATCGGTGGCGCCGCACAGGGCGCAGGCGGCGTCCCAGCGCTGCACCTCGAACGGGTGGTCCTCGAAGCCCAGGCTCTCCACCGACGTGTACGGCGGCACGGCGTAGATGCGCTTCTCGCGCCCGGCGCCAAAGAGCTGCAGGGCGGGGTTCATGTGCATCTTGGGGTTGTCGAACTTCGGGATCGGCGACGGCGCCATCACGTAGCGGCCGTTGACCAGTACGGGGTAGTCGTAGGTGGTGGCGATGTGGCCGTAGCGCGCGATGTCTTCGTAGAGCTTCACGTGCATGAGGCCGTATTCGGCCAGGCCGTGCAGGGTGCGGGTCTCGGTCTCTCGCGGCTCCAGGCGCTGCATGGGTTCGGGCACCGGCACCTGGTAGACCAGCACCTGGCCTTCAACCAGCGGGATCTCTGGGATGCGGTGGCGCGTCTGGATCAGCGTCGCATCCACGGTGCGCGTGGTGGTGGCCACGCCGGTGGTGCGCTGGAAGAAGCGCCGGATGTTGACCGCGTTGACGGTGTCGTCCGAGCCCTGATCGATGACCTTCAGGGTGTCGTCCGGCCCGATCACCGAGGCGGTGACCTGGATGCCGCCGGTACCCCAGCCGTAGGGCAGCGGCATCTCGCGCGAGCCGAACGGCACCTGGTAGCCGGGAATGGCCACGGCCTTCAGGATGGCGCGGCGGATCATGCGCTTGGTGCGCTCGTCGAGGTAGGCGAAGTTGACCTCGGCGGCGCGTTCGACGGCCGGCTCGGGCAGGCGCTCCAGCGCTACGGCTTCATAGGGTGCGTTCATGCGGCGGCCTCTTCGTTGGGGGTGGTGGCGTTTTCGACCTGTGTGGCGGCCACGGCGCGCATCTTGCGCACCAGCTCCAGCTCGGCCTGGAAGTCCACGTAGTGCGGCAGCTTCAGGTGCTGCACAAAGCCCGAGGCCTCCAGGCTGTCGCTGTGCGAGAGCACGAACTCGGGCATCTGGGCCGGCGACAACACCGCCTCGCCGAGTTCGTCGGCACGCAGCGCGCGGTCCACCAGGCTCATGGCCATGGCCTTGCGTTCGCTGTGGCCAAAGGCCAGGCCGTAGCCGCGCGTGAACTGCGGCGGCTCGGTCTTGCTGCCCGCGAACTGGTTGACCATCTCGCACTCGGTCAGCTCCATGTCACCGATGGAAATGGCAAAGCCCAGCTCTTCGGGAACGATCTCGACCGCCACCTGCCCGAGGCGGATTTCGCCGACGAAGGGGTGCGAGTTCGCATAACCACGCTGGGTCGAATAGGCCATGGCGAGCAGAAAGCCCTCATCGCCGCGCGCGAGGTTCTGCAGCCGCGTGGCGCGGTCGGCGGGAAAGCGCAGGGGTTCGCGCGTCAGGTCCACCGGTGCCGGGTCGCCCGGCGGCACCGGGCGGGTTTCGATCAGGCCTTCCTGGTTGAGCAGGTCCACCACGCGCGGCGTGGCCTCGGGCTGGGCGCTGGCCGCAGCGACCGCGTCGCCCGACACCACCGGGGCACCGCTGGCCAGCAGGCTGAAATCGAGCAGGCGCTGTGTGTAGTCGTAGGTGGGGCCGAGCACCTGGCCACCGGGCAGGTCCTTGAAGGTGGCCGAGATGCGGCGCTCCAGCGCCATGCGCGCGGTGTCCAGCGCGCAGGTGGTGCCCAGGCGCGGCAGCGTGGCGCGGTAGGCGCGCAGCAGGAAGATGGCCTCGATCAGATCGCCCGAGGCCTGCTTGATGGCCAGCGCGGCGAGCTCGGGGTCGTACACCGAACCTTCGGTCATGACGCGGTCGACCGCCAGCTTGAGCTGCTCGCGGATCTGCGCCACGCCCAGCTCGGGCTGGGCCGGGTCGCCACGGCGCTGGTCGGCCAGCAGGCGGTAGCTGTTGAGGATGGCGGTTTCTCCGCCCTTGACGGCAACGTACATGCTCAGGCCTCCAGAGCGGAGTGGGTGTGGATGCGCGTGGTGCGCGGCAGGCCCACGAGCTGGTCGTGGGTGGCGAGGAACAGGTCGACACCGCGCGGGAAGCCGCCGTGGTTGAGCGCCCATTGCGCGGCAAAGTCACCGGGCAGGCCGGTCACGCCGAGCAGCGCCTGGTCGCGGATGCCGGGGCCGCTGAGCGTCCAGCACTGCGCTTCTGCATCGACACCGGCGGACAGGGAACCCACATCGACCACGCAGGTGGCCGACTGGTCGGGGCATTGATCGCTGCCCTGGCGCAGGCTCTGCAGCGCGGGCAGCGCATCGCCAGCGCCCACCCAGACGAACTGGGCCTGCGCGGCGTGCTCCACCAGCTGGCAACCGGTGTGAAAGCGCAGCCACATCGCGGCGTCGCTGTCGCGCAGCGAGGGCGACAGCCAGAGGCCACAGTCGGCGTCGAGCATGGCGAGCAGGAACACCGCCGCGGCGGCGTTGCCGTGGCGGGGCAGCTCGGCGTCGTGCTCCACAGGGATGCAGCGGCCGGGGTGCGACAGGGCCTGCAGGGCCGAGCGGAACACCGCCTGGCTGCCGAAGGCCTCGTGGGAAAAACCGGCCCCCACCGAAGACAGATCGTGAGACATCAAGCGCCCTCCTCTTCGTCGTCGGCACCGCCCGACTCGCGCGCCACGGTGAAGAACTCCACCTTGGTGCTCTGCACACGCTGCTGGCGTTGCACCTGCTGATGCGCCAGGTGTTCGCGCACCGGCTGCAGCAGTTGCGCATCGAGAACGGCCTGCTGCGACGGGTCCTGCAACAGGGCATCGGCCAGCGCCGCGAGCTGTGCGTGGCGGTGCGAGCGGCCCATCACATAGGCCACGCCCACCGGCGCCTGCGGGGTGGTGCCGGGCAGGCGCAGCGCACAGCGGGTCACGGTGACTTCACCGAGGTTGAAGCGCTCGCCAGTGCCGCCCGCGCGGCCCTGCACCATCATCAGGCCGGTTTCGGGAGCGCGCAACCAGCGCGGTGCAGCCGAGCTGTGGGGCGCGAGCGCAGCTTCGAGCACCGGCATCGGTGCGCGTGCCAGCAGCGCCATCCAGTCGGGCCGGGTCAGCGGAGATTTCGGCCGGTTGGGCGCCGAACTGTCAAATGCATGAAACATGTCCGTGGTACCTTGTAAGACGTCTAGACAAATTGAATCCAGGCCCCGAGCGTAGGCCCGCCGAATGTCCCTTTCATGACAAAACTCCTGACCTTTCCAACGTCCCCCCCGGACACCCCCCGCGAAAACCAGAGCTTCTGGGCACGCATCGCCAACGAAATCTCCGAGGCCATTGCGCGCGGCGTTTACGAGCCCGGCCAGCGCCTGCCCTCGGAGCATGTGCTCGCCGAGCAGTACGGCGTCAACCGCCACACCGTGCGGCGCTCGCTGGCCAGCCTGTGCCAGAAGGGCCTGGTGCGCATCACGCAGGGCAGCGGCACCTACGTCGAAGACTTCGCGGTCGACCTGATCATTGGCAAGCGCACGCGCCACCGGCAGAACATGGCGCAGGCCGGTCTGCAGGGGCGCTTCGAGGTGCAGGACGCTCAGCGCACCCGCGCCACCGCCGCGATGGCGCAGGCCCTGCAGCTGCCCGCGCGCAGCACGGTGCTGCGCCTGCAGGTGCTGGGCGTGGGCGCCGGCCAGCCGCTGCACGTGAGCGACCGCGTGTTCCCGTTGCCGCGCTTCGAGCGGCTGGAGGCGGTGTTGCGCGAGACCGGCTCCATCACCGACGCCTTCACCGCCCACGGCGTGACGGACTACACCCGCAAAGAGAGCCGCATCACGGCACAGCTGCCGAGTCCGGAAGTGGCGGCCTTGCTCAAGCAGCCGGTCAACCGACCGGTGCTGTTCGTCACCAGCGTGAACGTCGACGGCGCGGGCGTGCCGATCGAATTCGCCAGCACCTGGTTCGCGGGCGACCGCGTCAAGCTCACGGTGACCCACGATGACCGTTGACTTCAGCAACGCCCACCGCTTCGCGGTCTACTTCTCGCCACCGCCCGGCTCCGCCTGGTGGGAAGCGGGCAGCCGCTGGCTGGGCCGCGACGCGGCCACCGGCACCCCGCTGGCACAACCCCGCTTCGACGGCCTCGCGCCCGAACCCCAACAGCGACTCACCGCCGACCCCCGGCGCTACGGCTGGCACGCCACGCTGAAAGCACCGTTTGTGCTGAGCGAGGGCGTGGGCCTGGACGACCTGCGCGAGGCGCTGCGGGCGCTGGCCGCTTCCTTCACCGCCTTTGACATGCCGGCCCTGCGGGTGCGAAAGCTGGGCGGGTTCCTGGCGCTGTGCCCCGAAGGCAACAAGGACGCCATCAACGCGGTGGCCAGCGCCTGCGTGACCCAGCTGGCCAAGCTGGCGGCGCCCCTGTCGTCCGACGAACTCGAACGACGCCGTCGCAAGGGAAACCTGTCCACCCAGGAAGACGCGCTGCTGGTGCGCTGGGGCTACCCCTACGTGCTGGAGCGCTACCGCTGCCACCTCTCGCTCACGGGCCACCTGCAAGGTGTTGACGAGACAACGGTGCAGCGCCTGGAGCAGGCGGCACAGACCTGGTTCGAAGCGCTGCCGCCCTGCCCCTTCGATGGACTGTCGCTGTTCGCGGAGCCCACCCAGGGCGCCGATTTCGTGTTCGTCGAGCGCTGGGATTTTCACAAATGAGCCGTCGCCTCGTGTACGTGGTCGGGCCCTCGGGCGCCGGCAAAGACAGCGTGCTGGGCTGGGTGCGTCACCACCTGACTCCCGTGCCGGCCATCCACTGGGCGCGGCGCACCATCACCCGCGCGGCGCGCCCGGGCGACGAGGTGCACGAGGCGGTGGACGAGCTGCAATTCCTGGCCTTGCGCGAACGGGGGGCCTTCGCGCTCAACTGGCAGGCCAACGGGCTTCACTACGGCATTCGCCACTGTGAAACCGCGCCGCTCGATCACGGCCACTGGGTGCTCGTTAACGGCTCCCGCGGTCACCTGGACACCACCCGTTCGCGCTTTCCGGGGGTGGCCGTGGTGCACATCTCCGCCAGCCCCGACACCCTGCGCCAGCGCCTGCTGGCGCGCGGCCGGGAAGGCCCGGCGGAGGTCGAGGCGCGCATCCACCGCACGCAGGCACTGCCGCCGACCCACGCCATCGAGATCCTGAACGACGGTGCGCTGGACGACGCGGGCCGCCAGCTTCTCAGCCACCTTCAGAACCTGCCCGGATGGCCTCAATGAGTTTCACCCACATCGCATCGTTCAACGTCGGCGAAGCCAGGCAGCTCGGCCTGGCGCCCAGCATCGCCCCCACGGCCGTCATCCAGGACTGCCGTTTCGGCCGCTACACCGAGGTCGGCGACCACGCGCGCCTGACCGACAGCGTGCTCGACGACTACTCGTACCTGGAGCGGGGCTGCGACATCATGTCGACCGACATCGGCAAGTTCAGCAACATCGCGGCCATGGTGCGCATCAACCCGGGCTTCCACCCCATGGAGCGCCCCACGCTGCACCACTTCACCTACCGCCGCGCCAGGTACGGCCTGGCGCCGGAAGACGATGCGAGCTTCTTCGAGTGGCGCCGCCGCCAGCGCGTGGGCATCGGTCACGACACCTGGATCGGCCACGGTGTGGTGATCATGCCGGGCGTGACCATCGGCAACGGGGCCGTGATCGGCAGCAACTCGGTGGTCACCAAAGACGTGCCGGCCTACGCCATCGCGGCAGGCGCTCCGGCGAAGGTCCTGCGCCAGCGCTTCACAAGATCCATTGCCAGCGCCATCGAGTCCACCGCCTGGTGGGACTGGGACCACGACACGCTGGCCGAGCGCATGGACGACTTCTGCGACCTGCGGCGCTTCCTGTCCCGGTACGCCGCATGACCCCGGAGCCGAACAGCCTGCACACAGGCCCGACCCGGTTGAAGGTGGTCACGTTCAACACCTGGAAGTGCGACGGAGACTACCCCCGGCGCCTGGAGACGATGTGCGAGCAGATGCAGGCCCTGGACGCCGATGTGTTCGCGCTGCAGGAATGTTTCGCCACGCTCGACGGCAGCACCGACACCGCCCGAACCCTGGCACAGCACCTGGGCATGCACCTGCACACCGCCCCGGCCCGCCGCAAGCCGCGCTGGTTTCAAGGCGGGTGGGTGGACAGCTTCTCGTCGCTGGCCGTGCTGACGCGCTCGCCCATCCGTTCCGGCGACCGGGTCGAGCTGCCTTCATCGGTGGCCGATGGGGGCCGGGTGGCCCAGATCTGCTCGCTGGAGGTGGCGGGTCGGTCGGTGCTGCTGGTCCATGCCCACCTGTCGCACCTGGAGGGCGGCGGTGCGTTGCGCGCCGAACAGTTGCGCGCCCTGCTGGGCCGCCCGGTGTGGATGCCACGGCACGACATCGCCCTGATCTGCGGCGACTTCAACGCCTCCATGGACTCGCCTGAACTGGCCCGGTTTCTGGAGCCTCCCTGGGGCCTGGTCGATGCGCACGAGCAGGCCGGCGCGGGCGCCAAGGTGACGTACCACACGCCCGAAGGACAGGGCCTGAACCTGGACCAGGTTCTCTGCATGCCCAGCTGCTCCCAGGCACCGGTGGTCTGTGTGGGCGCGTCGGTGGTGCTGAACGCACCCGCGCAGCCTTCGGGTGTGTTCCCCAGCGATCACGCGGGCGTGAGCGTCACCTTCAGCGTGGGCTGAGCCTCACCACGGACCGTGCCCGGCTGCCCCGCCCGCATGCCGGCCCATCGCCCGTGAGCAGCGCCTGCAACGGGCTCTCATCCGACCTCCCTGAAGGCCCTTCAGCGGCAGGTCTCTTCACGCCTCCGTCACATTTCTGTCATCAAAACCCCTGCCCTGGCCGGTATGCTGTGCGCCATGGGTAAACCATTAGGTCTTTGGTTTAACCAACCATTTACAAACCGTTGAGAGAGAGCGAGTTCACATGAGAGCCCTGAAAAAAGCCCGAAAGCTGATCGAAAACAAGTCCGGAAAACCGGCCGCCGACACCTTGTCGCGCCTGGTGCTCGCCCTGGAATCCGAGGTCCCGTTCCTGCTGTCGGATCTGTACAGCCTGGACTACGACGATTTCAACCTGGCCATGGAGGTCATGGCCGAGTGGCGGCTCGACCGCTACTACACCAGCAAGGCCGTGTTGCTGGACCTGTCCATGCAGGAGACCCTCCAGAAAGCCCAGCCCGGCGCCGAAGCCCCCAAGGCGGCGGTCGCGAAAGCCGACTGACCTGCCGCCTCCACCGCGCCCAGCGGCGCGTGCCCCACCACCCCTGCCCCGCGTCCGCCGGCAGGGGTTTTTTTTCGCCCAACACACCGCGACGGCGTGTTGAAGGGCGCGACTTCACGGTGGTGACACATGGGAACCGTAGGCTGCTCGGTTTGTTCCCAGCCTCCCACCCTTCTCATGCACACCCTTCGTCTCTGCACCTTGACCGCGGCCCTCGCGGCTTCCCTTGCTTTCTCCTCGCTGGCGCGCTCGGCGCAGCCGGTCCCACCCGTCGGCGCGTTTGCCATGGTCCACCACCTGGCGGTGGACGGCGTGGCCGAGATCGTGGCGGCCACGCCCGACGGCATGACGCTGGTCTACACCAGCGCCGACGCCGGGGTGCTGGGGCTGATCGACATCACACGCCCTGAACAACCGGTGCTGCTGCCGCGCGTGGACGTGCAGCGCATGGGCGTGGGCGAGCCCACGTCGGTCGCCATCAGCCCGGACGGCCGCTACGCCGTGGCGGCGGTGCGCATGGGTGACGACGTGAGCAACGCGCGCCGTGGGTTCCTGCGCGTGTACGACATCCGCAACCCGCGCGCGGTGCAACACGTCAAGGACATCACCGTGGGCGTGGGCCCCGATTCGCTGGCCCTGGTGGGCCAGGGCCGCACGCTGCGCGCCGTGGTGGCGATCGAAGACGAAGAAACCGACGCCAAAGGCGACGCCACGCTCGACGGCCAGCGCCCGGGCCGCATCGACGTGGTGGGCCTGCAAGACCTCTACGGTGGCGCCAGCACCGGCGTGCAGTCCATCGAACTGGTGAAGGCCCTGCAGGCCACGGCAGGCGTGGTCTACCCCAACGACCCGCAGCCGGAGTTTGTGTCTGTCGACGCGCGCGCTCAAAAGGCGGTGGTGTCGCTGCAGGAGAACAATGCGGTGGCGATCCTGGATCTGAGCCACCCGGCGCGAGCCAGGCTGGAACGCGTGTTCTCCATGGGCAACGTGGTCCGCAGCGGCAACGCCGATCTGAAAAAAGACAAGGAGGTGCTGTTCAAGGACAGCTTCACGGCCCGCCGCGAAGCCGACGCGGTGGCGTGGGTCGCGCCCGGTGTGTTTGCCACCGCCAACGAGGGCGACGGCAAGAAGGACAAAGAGGGCGTGCTGCCCGGTGCGCGCGGTTTCACGCTCATGAACACCCGCGGCGAGGTCGTCCATGAAACCGGCGAGCGCACCGAGCTCAACGCGCTGTTGCACGGCCATTACCCCGACGGGCGCTCGGCGGCCAAGGGTGTGGAGATCGAAGGCGTGGCGGCGGGCACGTTCGGTGGCAAGCCCTACCTGTTCGCGGGTTCTGAGCGCGGTGCTTTCGTCGAAGTGCACCGCGTCGAAGCCCCGAAACAGCCGCATTTCGTTCAGCTGCTGCCGACCGGCCTGTCGCCCGAGGGCCTGATCACGGTCACGAAGCGGCGCGACGGCCAGCAGCTGCTGATCACGGCCAACGAGGGCGACGGCTCGCTCAACCTCTACCGCTTTCACGCGCAGGGCGCACCCGCCGCGAGCGAGCCGCAACTGGTGGCGAAGGACGCCAGCATGCCGTGGGGCGCCCTCTCGGGCCTGACCACCGACGGCACGCACCTGTACGCCGTGCCCGACAACGCCTTTGGCCAGTCGCGCATCTTCCGGATCGACCCTTCGCCAGTGCCTCAGGGCCGCATGGTGATCGATCAGGTCACCATGCTCACCTCCACCGACGGCCAGGCATTGAAGGTGGACCCGGAAGGCATCGCCAAGGTGGCCGACGGTTTCTGGATCGCCTCGGAGGGCGCGACGGTCGAGGGCAACGAGCTGATCAAGGTGAACGCCTCGGGCGTGGTGCAGCAGCGCGTGAAGCTGCCCGCCAGCGTGCAGGCCCGGTTCGCCAGCCCCAAGACCGGCACGGGCTTCGAGGGCGTGACCGCGAGCGCCGACGGGCAGACGCTGTACATCGCCATTCAACGGGGCTTCGATGTCAAGCGGCCGCAGGCCGCGATCCTCAAGCTGCACCTGCCCACCGACACCTGGACCACCGCCCTCTACCCGCTGGACCGGCACAGCAAAGACCCGCAGCAGTTCTGGATGGGGCTCTCTGAAATCCAGCTCACCGACGACGGGCGCCTGCTGCTGCTCGAACGCGACAAGGGCGGCGGTGAAGGCCAGGCGATCAACGCCGAGGTCAAGCGGATTTACAGCGTGAAGGCCGCCGACGTCACGGAAGGCGCGACGCTGCAGAAGACCCTGGTGCGCGACCTGCGGAAAGACTTCAACTACCTGCAGGAAAAGGCCGAGGGCATGGTGGTGTTCAAGGGCGATCTGTGGGTGGTGAACGACAACGACGGCGCCGGCTGGACACGCTGGGTCAATGCCGGGAGGCCTTGATACTGCTTGTTGTTGCAATGCAACATTCATGGCAAAGAAATGAGAGTGTCACAGAGCTTTTGCGGTCGCCCGATGAAATACACCCACCTGCTTGCCCAAGGCAGCGGGTGTGGGGAGCGGCGGGGTTTCGCCGCCTCCACATTCACCCAACTTCTGGACAACATCCCATGAAAAAATCCCTCATCGCTCTGGCCGTGCTGGCCGCCTCGGGCGCCGCCATGGCGCAATCGTCTGTCACCGTCTACGGTCGTGTGGACCTGTCGGTGGGCAGCCTCAAGGAACTCGACAAGGGCAGCCAGACCAAGCTGTTCAACGGCGGCGACGGCGGTCTGACGACCTCGCGCCTGGGCTTTCGCGGCACCGAAGACCTCGGTGGCGGCCTGAAGGCCGGCTTCAAGCTGGAGCACCGCCTCGACGCCGACACCGGCACCTCGCAGGACCCGATGTGGAAGGGCGAGTCCACCGTCAGCCTGTCGGGTGGCTTCGGTGAAGTGAAGCTCGGCCGCAGCTCCACCATCTATGACGAAGTGCGTGGCCTGGCCTACAGCAGCAACGTGTTCGACTCGGCCTTCACGCCCGCCGCCAACGGCGTCTGGGGCTCGGGCGGCGACTACAGCAGCCGCTTCAACAACAAGATCACCTACGCCCTCCCCTCGATGGGCGGTGTCTACGGCGGCATCGAATACGCGCTGGACGAAGACGCCACCGTCGACGCCAACATGGTGGGTGCCAAGGTCGGCTACAAGAACGGCCCGCTGAACGTGGCTTTGGGCCTGCAGCAGGAAAAGGGCAAGGAAAACGACTACCTGATGTTCGCCGGTTCGTACGACCTGGGCATGATGAGCCTCTCCGGTGGCTACAACACGCGCAAGGGCAATGACGCCAAGGGCGACGACAACGAACTGACCGTGGGCGTCAACGTGCCCCTGGGCAATGTCAATCTGTCGGTCGGCTACGCCACCAGCAAAACCGAAATCGGTGGCTCCACCGCCGGCAAGTCATCGGGCTTCGGCGTCGGCGCAACCTACGCCCTGTCCAAGCGCACCAAGCTGTACGGCGGCCTGCGTTCGCACAACGTGAAAAACGGTTCGGGCACCAAGACGGCCGACACCCGCCTGTTCGCCCTGGGCCTGCGCCACGACTTCTGATCGTTTTCTCCGGGTCTTGCGCGGGTAGCCAACGCGGCAATCAGAGTCTGCGCAAGTTTTTTCAGCCACCGGCGCTTCGGCGCCGGTGGTTTTTTTCATGGGCCGTCAGTCGTCCACCGGCGTGAGCTTGGCCACCGACAGCGCCAGCCACTTCACGCCATGGCGCGAAAAGCTCACCTGCGCGCGCGCATCGGCGCCCGCACCTTCCAGCGCCAGCACCTTGCCTTCGCCGAACTTGTTGTGGAACACCTTCATGCCGGCCTTGAGGTCGGTGCCGCGGTCGGGCTCGGGGTTGCTCTTGCCCCCCAGGCCTTTGGGGTCGCTGCCCGAGGCCCAGCCGGGTGACCATGCCGGCTGCAGCACGGCGGGCGCCCCCGCACCCCGCGTGCCGTAGCCACCCCGGTTGCCCTGCCAGCCACCGCCACCGCCCGCTCCAGCTGCGCTCGGGTTCCAGGCCGGCTGCTGCGGCGTGAGCCACTTCAGGCAGGCCTCGGGCAGTTCCTCGAAGAAGCGGCTCTTCATGTTGTAGCGCGTCTGGCCGTGCAGCATGCGCGTCTGCGAATGGCTGAGGTACAGGCGTTTGCGCGCCCGCGTGATCGCCACGTACATCAGGCGGCGTTCTTCTTCCAGTCCGTCGCGGTCGCTCATCGAGTTCTCGTGCGGAAACAGGCCCTCCTCCATGCCAGTGATGAACACGCAGTCGAACTCCAGGCCCTTGGCGGCGTGCACCGTCATGAGCTGCACCGCGTCCTGCCCGGCCTGGGCCTGGTTGTCGCCCGATTCGAGCGCGGCGTGCGTGAGGAAGGCCGCGAGCGGGCTCATGGTTTCGCCGGTGTCGGCGTCGGGGGCGAGCGGCTCGTCCACCACGGGCAGCGTCGGGTCGATGCCCTGGCTGGCCGGGCTCTGCGTCAGTGGCGAACCGTCCACCGTGCGCGCCACCGCGTCACGGCCGAAGCCCTCAATGCCCACAAAGCTCTTGGCCGCGCTGACCAGTTCTTCCAGGTTCTCCACCCGGTCCTGCCCTTCGCGTTCGGCGCGGTAGTGCTCCACCAGGCCGCTGTGGTCCAGCACCAGCTCGATGATCTCGGAGAGTGTCATGCCCACCGAGCGCTCGCGCAGCACATCGAGCTTGGCCACGAAGCCGCCGATGGCCGCGCCGGCGCGGCCGGTGACAGCGCTCACTGCGTCGTGCAGCGAACAGCCCGAGGTGCGCGCGACGTCCTGCAGCTGCTCGATGCTGCGCGCCCCGATGCCGCGTGGCGGGAAGTTCACCACGCGCAGGAAACTGGTGTCGTCGTTGGCGTTTTCCAGCAGGCGCAAATAGGCCAGCGCGTGCTTGATTTCGGCGCGCTCGAAGAAGCGCAGTCCGCCGTACACGCGGTAAGGCATGCCGGCGTTGAACAGCGCGGTTTCGACCACGCGGCTCTGCGCGTTGCTGCGGTAAAGCACGGCCATCTCGCTCTTCGGAATGTCTTCGCGCGCGAGCTGCTTCATCTCGTCCACCATCCACTGCGCCTCGGCGAAATCGCTCACCGCCTCGTACACGCGCACTGGCTCGCCAGCGCCTGCGTCGGTGCGCAGGTTCTTGCCCAGGCGGTGGCTGTTGTGGCTGATGAGCTGGTTGGCCGAGTCGAGGATGTTGCTGACGCTGCGGTAGTTCTGCTCCAGCTTGATCTGGTGCTTCACGCGGAACTCGCGCACGAAGTCGGTCATGTTGCCCACGCGCGCGCCGCGGAAGGCGTAGATGCTCTGGTCGTCGTCGCCCACGGCAAACACCGCATTGCCGGAGGGCGTGAGCCCCTCGATAGGCGGTGCGGAAAACATCTTGATCCACGCGTATTGCAGGCGGTTGGTGTCCTGGAACTCGTCGATCAGGATGTGTTTGAAGCGGCGCTGGTAGTGCTCGCGCACCGGGTCGTTGTCGCGCAGAACTTCGTATGAACGCAGCATGAGTTCACCGAAATCCACCACACCTTCGCGCTGGCACTGTTCTTCGTAGAGCGCGTACAGCTCCACCTTCTTGCGCGTCTCTTCGTCGCGCGCGACCACGTCGCCCGGGCGCTGGCCGTCTTCTTTGCAGCCGCTGATGAAATACTGAATCTGTTTGGGCGGATAACGCTCGTCGTCCACGTTGAACTGCTTGCACAGGCGCTTGATGGCCGAGAGCTGGTCTTGCGTATCGAGGATCTGGAAGGTCTGCGGCAGGTTGGCCAGCTTGTGGTGCGCGCGCAGGAAGCGGTTGCACAGGCCGTGGAAGGTGCCGATCCACATGCCGCGCACGTTGACCGGCAACATGCTGGACAGCCGCGTCATCATCTCCTTGGCGGCCTTGTTGGTGAAGGTCACGGCCAGCACACCGCCGGGCGTGACCTGCCCGGTCTGCAGCAGCCAGGCGATGCGGGTGGTGAGCACACGGGTCTTGCCCGAGCCGGCGCCGGCCAGGATGAGCGCGTGTTCGGCGGGGAGGGTGACGGCGGCGCCCTGTTCGGCATTGAGGCCCGCAAGCAGCGGGGACGGGGCAACGGATTCTTCAAACAACATGCTTCGATTGTAGGAAGCCGGGGCACCGCGCCGGGTCTATATGTCCCTGCGTATGAACGCTATAAGCCCGCCATCCGATGGCCGCCCTGTGCCGCGCCGGCCGTAGCGCCTAGAATCAACCACCGGGCCCAAGATTCTTGCGCCCGGTTTCTTTTTGGCCGGATGGATTCCCGCCCGACAGAAGACCGGACCCAAGCCAAGCGCTCTCCCTGTTCATTCACAACAGTTTTCTGGAGCCTGGTTTTATGGAGATATTCGACTACGACAACATCCTGCTGCTGCCGCGCAAATGCCGCGTGGAAAGCCGCTCGGAATGCGACGCTGGCGTGGAGCTGGGCGGGCGCAAATTCCGCCTGCCGGTGGTGCCGGCCAACATGAAGACCGTGGTGGATGAAAAGATCTGCCTCTGGATGGCGCAGAGCGGCTACTTCTACGTGATGCACCGCTTCGACCTGGACAACGTGCAGTTCGTGCGCGACATGCACGCCGCGGGCGTCTACGCCTCGATCTCGCTGGGCGTGAAGGCGCCCGACCGCGCCACGGTGGACAGCCTCGCCGCCGAGGGCCTGGTGCCCGAGTACATCACCATCGACATCGCGCACGGCCACGCCGACAGCGTGCGCGACATGATCGGCTACATCAAGGCGCGGCTCCCGAGCAGCTTCGTGATCGCCGGCAACGTGGCCACGCCCGAGGCGGTGATCGACCTGGAGAACTGGGGCGCGGACGCCACCAAGGTGGGGGTGGGCCCGGGCAAGGTCTGCATCACCAAGCTCAAGACCGGCTTCGGCACCGGCGGCTGGCAGCTCTCGGCGCTCAAGTGGTGCGCGCGCGTGGCGACCAAACCCATCATTGCCGACGGCGGCATCCGCAGCCACGGCGACATCGCCAAGAGCGTGCGTTTCGGCGCCTCGATGGTCATGATTGGCTCGCTGTTCGCCGGGCACGAAGAGTCGCCGGGCAAGACGGTCGAGGTGGACGGCGAGCTGTACAAGGAGTACTACGGTTCGGCCAGCGACTTCAACAAGGGCGAGTACAAACACGTCGAAGGCAAGCGCATCCTGGAGCCCATCAAAGGCAAGCTGGCGAACACGCTGATCGAGATGGAGCAGGACGTGCAAAGCTCGATCAGCTACGCGGGCGGCACGAAACTGTTCGACCTGAAGAAGGTGAATTACGTGGTGCTCGGTGGCGAGAACGCGGGCGAACACCTGTTCATGTAGGCCCACCCCCGCGCCGCGCCCAGGGGCGCGTCACCCCCTCAAGGGGGCGGCACTGGCCGTCCGGCAAAGCCGGCCCGGCGGTGCCCTGAGGCGGACTCCCCCTCCGGCGCGAGATGTCTTGTTCGAGGATGCGGTGGAACCGGCTTCGCCGGGCCACTCGCATCGCCCCCTGGAGGGGGTCGCGCGCAGCGCGGCGGGGGTGGTCCTGTCCAGCGGGTGGGAATCAGTCCAAAAGCTGCATCGCGAGATCGTTGAGCCGGTGGCCCGGTTGCACCAGAGCTTCGAGCACGCTGAAGTGGTTCAGGCCCGGCAGGGTTTCGCAGATGGGCACCAGGGCCTCGCCCCAGGTTTCGCGGATCAGGCGGTTCTGGCGCAGGAACTCGCTGCTTTCGTCACCGCCCGCCACGCTCAGCAACACGCCCCGCTCGTCCTCCTGCGGCACGCGCGGCAAATAGGCCGGGCTGGCCATGCGCACCTGTTCCGGTGTCAGGCGCAAGGCGTCGCTCAGAAACGGGGTGTGGCGCAGCGGTTCCAGATCGAACACGCCCGAAATCGACAGCGCGTTGTTCACGAGATCGAGCGGCAGGTCGCTCGCGTAGCGGTCCCACTCGCAGGCCAGCAGCATCGCCGCGAGGTGGCCGCCAGCCGAATGGCCGACCAGCGAAATGCGGCGCGGATCACCGCCGTGCACCGCGATGTGGCGATAGACCCAGGCCAGCGCCTTGACCATCTGCAGGGTGATCTGGGGAATCGTCACCGCCGGACACAGCGCGTAGTTGGGCACCACGACACAGGCGCCCTTGTTCACGAAGGCCGGGGCCAGGAAGCTGTGGTCCGCCTTGTCCAGGCTGCGCCAGTAGCCCCCGTGGATGAACACCAGCACGGGGGCCAGCGGCTCGCCAGCCTTCTGGCGCGGGTGGAAGAGGTCCAGCGTCTCCCCCGGCTCGTGTCCGTAGGCCACGTCCAGCAAGCCCCCCAGCTCGGCCCTGGCTTGACTCGACCCGGTGGCCCAGCGCTCGAAGTGCTGGGCATGCTCGGGCACGAGGGCGCGGTTGTTGTACTGGCTGTCGAGCCAGGCGGGGTCGGTGTGTTGGGCGTCGTTCATGGGCGGCATTGTCCCGCAGCGCAGTGAAACACCCTGTCACTCACATCGTGAGAAGTTCGTGTATTCTGTATACGGAGTACAGAATACACACACATGACCGCCCAACTCCTGCAACTCGAAACCGCGCCCGACCTGGTGGATCAGGTCTACCGCGCCTTGCTCGACGCCATCAGCGAAGGCTCGCTGGCGCCCGGGCAACGGATCACGCAGGAAGAGCTGGCCGAGCGCCTTGCGGTGTCGCGCCAGCCGGTGATGCAGGCGCTGCGCCTGCTCAAGCGCGACGGTTTCGTTCACGACGCGCCGCTGGCCGGCGCACCCAACGGCCGCAGCCGCGGCCTGCAGGTCGCGCCGCTGGACGCGGGCTGGATCGCCCAGGTCTACGAGGTGCGCGGCGCGCTCGACGTGCTGGCCACGCGCCTGGCCGCCGCCCGCCGCATCCACATCGACCCGGCCCTGATCACGCGGGGCCGCGAGGCGGTGGGCCGGGGCGACATCAAGGCCATGATCGACGCCGACCTCGCCTTCCACCGAGCCCTCTATCAGGGGTCGGCCAACCCGCTGATCGAGCAGAGCGCGCTGCTGCACTGGCACCACATCCGCCGCGCCATGGGCGAGGCCCTGCGCCACCATTCGCTGCGCGGCCCGGTCTGGGACGAACACGAGGCCATTGCCGCCGCCGTGGCCCAGGGCGACGGCGAGCGCGCCGAGGCCCTGATGCGGGAACACAGCGGCCAGGCCAGCGCCTACCTGGGCGCCCACATGGACACCCGCCCCACCGGCGCCACACCCCATCACTCCGTGGTTCGTTGAACCACTTCATGCGGTTTCCGGGCGCTGCCCGGAAACCGCATTTTTTATCCCTTCCCACCGATCCCGCGCGCACCCTGCGCCTACACTTTTCCCATGACCCACGCTTCCCCCACCCCGCTTTCCATCGCCGTGCTCGGCATCGGCATGATGGGTTTTCCGATGGCCCGCCGCCTGTGCGAAGCCGGCCACCGCGTCTTTGCCTGGAATCGCTCCCGCCCCAAAGCGGATCGCCTGCAGCCCTTCGGCGCCGAGGTGTCCGACACCCCGGCGCAGGCCGTGGCCCTGGCCGACATCGTGATCTGCCTGCTCGAGGACGGCAGCATCGTCGAGAGCGTGCTGTTCGAGCAGGGCACGACCGGCGGCCTGCGCCCGGGCACGCTGGTGATCGACATGTCGTCCATCCAGCCGCGCCAGGCGCGCGACCACGCTGCCCGGCTCGCCGCCATTGGCGTGAGCCACCTGGACGCCCCGGTGTCGGGTGGCACGGTGGGCGCCGAAGCGGGCACGCTGGCCATCATGGCCGGCGGCAAACCCGCCGACTTCGAGCGCGCGCTGCCCGTGTTCGAGCACCTCGGCCGCGCCACCCATGTGGGCCCCCACGGCGCGGGCCAGTTGGCCAAGCTCGCCAACCAGATGATCGTGGGCATCACCATCGGCGCCGTGGCCGAGGCCCTGCTGCTGTGCGAAAAAGGCGGCGCCGACATGGGCAAGGTCAAGCAGGCCATCAGCGGCGGTTTCGCCGACAGCCGCATCCTGCAGGTGCACGGCCAGCGCATGATCGAGCGCGACTTCGCCAAGCGCGGGGCCGTGGCCGTGCAGCTCAAGGACATGCGCAACGCGCTCACCACCGCCAGCGAGATCGGCTTCGAGGCGCCCATCACCGCCCTGTTCGAACAGCTGTTCGCCCAGGCCGCCGACCACGGCCTGGCCGATCTGGACCACTCGGCCCTGTTCATGGAGCTGGCCAGCCGCAACGGCATGCGATAGAGAACTGGGGGGCAGAAACCCTCCTTTTCCGGCGCACCCCGTTCGGGGGTGTGCCGAGAATGGACGGGGTATGCAAATCAGCCCCCAAGGAACCCGCAGCGTGAACCCCTCCACCCTCATCGGCATGGTGGCCAGCGTCGCGCTGATGGCCGTCATCCTGCTGTTTGCATCCGACAACCCGTGGAATTTCATCGACGCCCCCAGCATCGCCATCGTGCTCGGCGGCACGCTCGCGGCCACCTTCCTGAGCTACCCGCTGAGCGAGGTGCTGCGCGTGTTCCACCTGGTGGGCCAGGTCATGCGCGAAGACCGGCTGGACACCAAGAACGACATCGAGGAGCTGGTGGGTCTCTCGCGGCTGTGGATCCAGGGCGATCTGCAGGCGGTGGAAAAATCGCTGGCCCTGGTGACCAACCCTTTCCTGCGCACCGGCGTGCAGCTGGTGATCGACCGCACGCCCGAAGAAGAAATCATCGACCTGCTGCAGTGGCGCATCGCCCATCTGCGCCAGCGCGAGGCGGCCGAGGCGCAGCTCTTTCGGGTCATGGCCAGCTACGCGCCCGCCTTCGGCATGCTGGGCACCCTGCTCGGCCTGATCAACCTGATGGACCTCGTGGGCGACGGCGACATGACGGCCATCGGCTCGCAACTGGCCATCGCCCTCGTCACCACCTTCTACGGCGTGCTGCTCGCCAACCTGGTGTTCAAGCCCATCGCGGTCAAACTGGAGCGCCGCACCGAGCAGCGGCTGGTGCTCATGAACATGGTGCTCGAAGGCATTTCGATGATGTGTGTGGGCCGCAGCCCGGCGCTGATGCGCGAAACCCTCAAGGCCTTTGTCGCGCAGTTCGATGACGAGATTTTTGATGGACAAACCCAAACCGCTCGCCGCTGACACCATGCCAGCCACCGTCCACCCCGTCCCGACCCCCACGCGCACGCCCAGGGTCTCCACCAGCGTCGGCCGCTACCGCCGCTGGCACGTGGACACCCGCGCCGAACCCGAAGAAGAAGGCTGGTTGATCACCTACCTGGACGTGATCACCCTGATCCTCGTGCTCATGGTCGTGATGCTGGCCATGTCCGGCCCCAAGGACAGCAAGAAGCCGATCGACACCGCCCCGGCACCGGCCGCCGCCGAACCGGAAGCCGCCGCAGCAACAGCGCCCACGGTGGCGAACATCGTGCCGCCTGTGCCACTGCCGGTTCCGGTACCCGCAGTGGTGCCGCCACCCGAAGCGCCCGCCCCTCCGGCCCCCAAAACGCTCAACGGATTCCCGCTCGATCAGCTGGGCAACGACATCGTGGTGACCATGGAAGACGACGCGGTGCGGTTCCGCATCAGCAGCGAAATCCTGTTCGACTCCGGCGCCGCAGCGCTCACCGGCGCGGGTTATCCGGTGCTCGACCGCCTGATTCCCCTGCTCAATGCCGACCCCGATCTGCGCCTGGTGGTCGAAGGCCACACCGACAGCATGCCGATCAGCAGCGAGCGCTTTCCCTCCAACTGGGAGCTCTCCACCGCCCGAGCCGCCAGCGTGGCCCGCTACCTGATCGAGCGCGGTGTCGCACCTCAGCGGCTTGAGGCCTCGGGCTTTGCCGACACCCGCCCGCTCGCCGCGCGCGACAACCCGGTGGACCGCGTGCACAACCGCCGCGTGGAACTCACGATGGAGCGTTCGCCCAAAGACAAGGTCACCGCCCGCTGAAAGAATGCCCCGCAAGCGGGGTGGCTTTGCTAACATCGCGCTGGATCGTGGGGACGTAGCTCAGCTGGGAGAGCGTCGCGTTCGCAATGCGAAGGTCGGGAGTTCGATCCTCCTCGTCTCCACCACCGCCCACCGGGCACCCCGACATCGCCCCGGAACACTCAAAAGCCCCCTGGAATCAACGCCTTGGGGCTTTTTTCTTGCCCGAGGGGCCCCGGGCGGTCCCATGTCGTCCAGCGTTTCACGCGAAGTCTCCGAGGGATTTCCCTGATTCAGATAGTCCTATAGAGGACTATATTCCCCTCCATGAACACACCTCTCCGCCTGGTCGAGCCGACCGAACCCGGCCTCAGCCGCTACGCCTCGCTGGCACACGCCTTGCGCGCCCGCGTGGTGGCGGGCGAGTGGTCGCCCGGCTCCGCCCTGCCCGCCGAAAGCCAGCTGGCCAAGGAACACGGCGTGGCCCTGGGCACCATGCGCCGCGCGCTGGAACTGCTGGTGGAACAGGGCTTCATCGAGCGCATCCACGGTCGCGGCACCTTCGTGCGCCAGGGGCTGGCGGGCGCGTCCATGCTGCGCTTCTTCCGCTTCGACAGCGGCACGGGCGAGGTGCCGGCTTCGCGCATCCTGCAGCGCAGCCGGGTGAACGCGCCGGCCGCGGTGTCGCGGGCGCTGGGCATCGGCACCGGAGAACCGGTGCTGCGACTGCACCGCCTGCGCCTCATGGGCGACCAGCCGCGCCTGTTCGAAGAACTCTGGCTGCCGCTGGACCTGTTCGCGCCGCTGGCCGACGACGACCTGGCCACCTGGGACGACCTGCTCTACCCCATGTTCGCGCGCAAGCTGCAGGTGCACATCCACCGCGCGCTGGACGACATCGGCTTCGGCCAGCTCAGCGCCGCGCAGGCCCGCCACCTGGGCCTGCCCGCCGGCCATCCCTGTGCGCAGGTGCAGCGCTCGGCCTACGACCTCTCGGGCCGCTGCGTCGAGCTGCGCACCACGCGCGGCGACGCCCACGCCTTCCACTACACCGTCAACATCACCTGAAGGAACCCCCATGGTCCACCCGAACACGCACGCCCAAGGCTGGATGCCCTCTCGCCGCCACCTGATCGCCTCGGCCAGCGCCGCTCTGGCCGCGCCCTGGATCGGCGCCCACGCACAGGGCAAGATCGCCGGCGGCAAGCCGATCACGCTGATCGTGTCCTACCCGCCCGGCGGCGGCGCCGACCTCATGGCCCGCACCATCGCTCCGAAGCTCGAAGCCGCGCTGGGCCAGACCGTGGTGGTGGAGAACAAGGCCGGCGCCAGCGGCCAGCTCGCGGCGGGCCACGTGGCCCGTTCCGCCGCCGACGGCAGTGTGCTGCTGCTCGACGCGTCCTCGTTCGCCGTGAATCCGTCGCTGTTCCCCAAGCTGCCCTACGACAGCGCCACCGCGTTCACGCCGCTGGCCGTGCTCGCCACCTTCCCGAACGTGCTGGTGTGCACGCCGAGTTTCGAGGCGAAGGACGTGAAGGACGTGATCCGCCTGGCCAAGGCCAAACCGCTGAACTACGCCTCGTCCGGCAACGGCTCGGCCCAGCACCTGGCCGGCGCCCTGTTCGAGCAACGCGCCGGTGTGGACCTCACCCATGTGGCCTACCGCGGCGGCGGCCCGGCCATGAACGACGTGATGGGTGGCCAGGTACCGCTGTTCTTCGCCAACGTCGCGTCCTCGCTGGGCCACATCAAGGCCGGCAAGCTGCGCCCGCTGGCGGTGACGAGTGCGCTGCGTGCCCGCTCACTGCCGGACGTGCCGACCATGGCCGAGGCCGGCGTCAGCGGTTACGAGGTGCTGGAGTGGAACCCCATCCTGGCCCCCGCCGGCCTGCCGGCCGATGCGAAGGCCGCTCTGGTGGCCGGCATCCGCAAGGCGCTGGAGGACGCCGAGGTGCTGGGCCGCATCCGCCAGCTTGGCGGCGACGTGTTCGCCGACGCCAGCCAGCAAAGCGCCGGCAAGTTCATCGCGGCCCAGCAGGCCCTGTGGGCCAAGGTGATCAAGGAACGCAACATCACCACCGGATGAGCCTGCGCACAAACCCCATACCAACGGGCTGGGACTGCCATGTGCACGTGTTCGACCCCGCGCACCCGGCGCAGGCCGGCCACTACCGGCCGGTGCTGCGCGACCTGCCGGAGATCGAGCACACCGCCGCGCCGCTGGGCCTGGGCCACCTCGTGCTGGTGCAACCCAGCGTCTACGGCACCGACAACGGCCTGATCCTGCGCGCGCTGGCCCGCGAGCCGGGCCGCCACCGGGGCATCGCGGTGGTGGACACGGCCGTGACCGACGCCGAACTCGACACCATGCACAGCCTGGGCATGCGCGGCGTGCGCTTCAACCTCGTGTCCCCGGTGGGCAACGGCCCCGAGGCCTTTCGCGCCCTCGCGCCCCGGTTGAAGGCGCGTGGCTGGCACGTGCAGTGGTATGCGAAGGCCGACCAGCTCGCCGCCATCGCGGAGTTGCACGAAGGCAGCGGCCTGACCGCCGTGCTCGACCACCTCGCCGGCCTGCACGCGGGCATCGGCGCCGACGATGCCGCCTGGGCCGCCCTGCAGCGCCTGGCCGACCTGGGCGCCTGGGTCAAGCTCTCGGGCTGGTACCGGCTGCAGGCCAGCGCACCCTACGACACGCTGCACGCCCACATCCAGCGCGTGGCGCAGACGATGGGCGAACGCCTGGTCTGGGGCTCCGACTGGCCGCACACCGCCTTTCCACCCGAAGCCCTGCCGCCTTACGCCAGTGTCTGGCAACCGGTGGTGCAGGTGCTCGGCGAGTCCCGCGCCGCCGCCGTTCGCGAGGCCGGCGCCTTGCTCTACGCCTGAACATCGGACAGACTCGCGCCATGCGCATCCTGCTCGCCGAAGACGAAACCGAACTGGGCACCTGGCTCGTCAAGGCGCTGGGCCAGAATCACTTCCATGTCGACTGGGTGAACGACGGCCGGCTGGTGCGCCGCAGCCTGAAGGCCACCAAGTACGACGCGCTCATCCTCGACCTGGGTCTGCCCGGCCTGGGCGGGCACGACGTGCTGTCCGACCTGCGCGAGGCCGATGAGCGCCTGCCGGTGCTCATCCTCACCGCGCGCGATTCGCTGATGGAGCGCGTGAACTGCCTGCACGGCGGGGCCGACGACTTCCTGGCCAAACCCTTCGACGTGGCCGAACTCGAAGCTCGGCTGGTCGCGCTGATCCGCCGCTCGCGCGGGCAAGAGCACCCGCGCTTTGCCTGCGGGCCGCTGAGCTACGACAGCGCGTCCAAACAGTTCCGCCTGATGCACGAGGTGCTCAGCCTCACGCCGCGCGAACACGCGGTGCTGCGCGCGCTGATCCAGCACCCGGGCGAGCCGCTGTCCAAGCGCGAGCTGCTGGAGCGCGTGTTCTCCGACGAGCAGGACGTGAACCCCGAGGCCATCGAGGTGCTGGTGCACCGCCTGCGCAAGCGGCTGGAGGCATCGCCCGTTCGCATCGCCACGCTGCGCGGCCTGGGCTACCAGCTGGAAAGCACCGCGTGACACCGCTGTCGTGGTCGCGCGCGAGCATCCGCCGTTTCCTGCTGGTGCTGCTGCTGCCGGGCCTGGGCGCCGTGTTCGCGGGCGAGCTCTGGCTGGCCTGGCGCACCGCCAGCGAAGCGGCCGACGCGGCCTACGACCGCTCGCTGCTGGGCGCGGTGAAGTCCATCGATTCGAGCATTTCCACCGCCAGCGGCGGCATCGGCGTGGAGCTGCCCTACCGCATGCTCGAGTTCTTCGAGCTGACCGCGCAGGGCCAGGTGTTCTACCGCGTCGCCACGGAAGACGGGCTGGTGGAAATCGGCAGCGCCAACCTGCCCGCGCCGCCCTCGCCGCTGCAGACCGGCCAGCCACAGTTCCACGAAGGCGCCTATGTGGGCCAGGCGGTGCGCGTGGGCAGCTACGCGCGCGAGCTGAACCCGCCGCTGGCCGGGCAGGCCGGACCGCAGCGCGTGGTGATCCAGGTGGCCGAGACGCTGGAGGCGCGCAATCACTTCCGGCGTTCGCTGGTGCTGCAGTCGCTGGCGCGCGACGTGCTGCTGATGGTCGCGGCCAGCGCGCTGCTGGCGCTGGCGATTGCCTGGGCCATGCGCCCGCTGGACCGGCTGCGCCAGGAGGTGGACGCGCGCGACCCGCAGGACATGACGCCGGTGGACGACACCGGCGCGCCCGCCGAGGTGCGGCCGCTGGTGCAGGCCATCAACCACCACATTCATCGCCACCGCGAGCAGACCGAGGCGCGCCGCCGCTTCATCGACGACGCCTCGCACCAGCTGCGCACGCCGCTGACCACGCTGGCCACGCAGGTGGCCTACGCGCAGCGCGAGGCCGACCCGGCGGCGCAGCGCGAGGTGCTGGACAACATCCGCGCACAGCTGGACGAAACCATCCGGCAGACCAACCAGATGCTCTCGCTGGCGCGGGCCGACAGCGCTCCACCGCAGCGCCAGGCCTTCGACGCGGTGGCCCTGGCCGAAGCGCTGGTGCGCCAGTGGTGGGGGCCGGCGCGCGAACAGGGCGTGGACCTGGGCCTGGACGCGCCCGACGGCCCCGTGCCGCTGCAAGGCGAGCCCGACCTGCTGCGCGAGGCCCTGGCCAACCTGCTGCACAACGCCATCCGCCATGGCGGCGCGGGTGCCCACGTGACGCTGGTCGTGCGCGGCGAAGCGGATGGCGCGGTGCAGCTGGCGGTGGTGGACAACGGCCCCGGCCTGCCACCCGAGGAACTGGCGCGCGCCGGAGAACGCTTCTTCAGGGGCGGCGGTGGCGCCCTGCCCGGCTCCGGCCTGGGCCTGGCCATCGTGCGCACCGTGGCGCAGCGGCATGGTGGCGAGATGTGGGTGGGCGCGGGGCCGGAGGGTCGTGGGCTGGCCGTCACGCTCACGCTGCCGGCGCCGCCGACATCCGAGGCCATCTCGGGTTAACCCGCAGTTTTTGGGCGTTTGTCTGAAAGCGCGCTGAAAGTGCCCGTTTTCTACAGTCCCCTCATCGCAGCACATCCCGCTGCGAGGCTTCCACCCCATCGAGGAGACACCTTCATGAGCATCGCTTCCAAGTTCATCGCCGCCGCCGTCTCGGCCGTCGCCCTGACCGCCACCGCCAACCCGCTGGACAAGACCGAGTGCATCGCCCCCGCCAAGCCCGGCGGTGGTTTCGACCTCACCTGCAAGCTGGTGCAGAGCGCGCTGCAGGAGGGCAAGTTCATCGCCGACCCGATGCGCGTGACGTACATGCCCGGTGGCATCGGCGCCGTGGCCTACAACACCGTGATCGCGCAGAAGCCCGACGCGGCCAACGCCATCGTCGCGTTCTCCGGCGGCTCACTGCTCAACCTCGCGCAGGGCAAGTTCGGCCGCTACACCGAGAACGACGTGCGCTGGCTCGCCGCCATCGGCACCGACTACGGGGCCGTGGTGGTGGCCGAGAACTCGCCCTTCAAATCGCTCAAGGACGTGATGGCCGCGATGAAGGCCGACCCGACCAAGGTGGTGCTGGGCGCCGGCGGCACCGTGGGCAGCCAGGACTGGATGAAGGCGGCGCTCACCGCACGCTCCGGCGGCGTGAACCCCAAGACCATGCGCTACGTGGCCTTCGAAGGCGGCGGCGAGGCGCTGACCGCGCTGCAGGGCGGCCACATCCACGTCTTCACCGGCGACGCGGCCGAGGCCCAGCAGCAGATCAAGGCCGGTGCCAAGGTGCGCATCCTGGCGGTGATGAACGACAAGCGCCTCACCGGCGACATGGCGAACATCCCCACCGCCACGGAACAGGGGTACGACGTGGACTGGCCCATCGTGCGTGGCTTCTACCTCGGCCCCAAGGTGAACGACGCCGACTACAAGGTCTGGGCCGACACCTTCAGCAAGCTGATGGCCACCCCCGCCTACGACAAGCTGCGCAGCGAGCGCGGCCTGTTCCCGATGGCGATGACCGGCGCGCCGCTGGACGCCTACGTCAAGAAGCAGGTGGCCGGCTACCGCAAGCTGGCCGAAGAGTTCGGCCTGAACGTCGTGCCCGCCAAGTAAACCCCCGCAGGGCCGCAACGGTCCTGCTTCGCGGCGCCACCCCACGCGGTGGCCCGCCCTTTTCTCCCTTTTCACCGGAGTCCCCCCATGAGTGACCGCGTCCTCGGCGCGGTGTGTGTAGTCGCGTCCGCCGCCATGGCCTGGGCCGCGCAAGACTACGCCGCCGCCATCTCCTACGAACCCGTCGGCCCGCGCGCGTTTCCGCTGCTGCTGGCCGTCGGCCTGGGCCTGTCTGGCCTGTGGCTGGTGCTGCGCCCCACAGGCGGGGCCGAGTCCTTTCGCGGCGTGCCCTGGAAGGCCACTGCGCTGTGCGCGGCCGCCGTGCTGGCCTACGCGCTGCTGTTCCAGTGGCTGGGCTTTGCGCTGGCCACGGCGCTGATGGCACTGCCGGTGGGCATGGCGTTCGGCGGCAGCTGGAAACAGTCGCTCACCGGTGGCGCCGCGCTGGGCCTGGTGCTGTTCCTGCTGTTCGACAAGGTGCTGGACGTGGTGCTGCCCACCGGGCCGCTGTCTGCCGCTCTCGGAGGGAGCTGACATGGACACCCTGCAACACCTGATCCTGGGCTTTGGCGTGGCGCTGACCCCGACCAACCTGCTGATTGCCGCGATGGGCTGCTTCATCGGCACCATCGTCGGCCTGCTGCCCGGACTGGGGCCGATCAACGGCGTGGCCATCCTGATGCCGCTGGCCTTCGCCATGAAGCTGCCGCCCGAGACCTCGCTGATCCTGCTGGCAGCCGTGTACATCGGCTGCGAGTACGGCGGGCGCATCTCATCGATCCTGCTCAATGTGCCGGGCGACGCGGGCGCCATCATGACCGCGCTGGACGGCTACCCCATGGCGCGCCAGGGCCTGGGTGGGGTGGCGCTGTCGATCTCCGCCTGGAGCTCGTTCGTGGGTTCGCTGGTCGCCACCATCGGCATCGTGGTGATGGCGCCGCTGCTCGCCAGCTGGGCGCTGTCCTTCGGGCCAGCCGAGTACTTCGCGCTCATGTGTTTCGCCTTCGCTTGCATCGCCGGCCTCATGGGCGACGCGCCGGTCAAGGCCGGGCTGGCCGCGATCATCGGCCTGTCGATGTCGTGCGTCGGGCTCGACTCCAACTCGGGCGTCTACCGTTTCACCGGTGGCGACATTCACCTCTCCGACGGCATCCAGTTCGTGGTCGTCGTCATCGGCGTGTTTTCCATCAGCGAGCTGTTGCTGATGCTGCAAGAGCACCACAGCAGCGCCGGCCTGGTGACGAAGACCGGACGCATGCTCTTCAACTGGAAGGAGCTCAAGGCCACCTGGTGGGGCACGCTGCGCTCCAGCGTGGTGGGCTTCGGCGTGGGCGTGCTGCCCGGTGCGGGCGCCACCATCGCCAGCGCCATGACGTATTCGATGGAGAAGAGCCTGACCGACACCGAAGGCACGTTCGGCAAAGGCGACATCCGGGGTGTGGCCGCGCCCGAAGCGGCCAACAACTCGGCCGCCACCGGCTCCTTCGTGCCCATGCTCACGCTGGGCGTGCCCGGCTCGGGCACCACGGCGGTGATGGTGGGCGCGCTCTCGCTCTACAACATCACACCCGGCCCGGCGCTGTTCACCCAGCAGCCCGATCTGGTGTGGGGCCTGATCGCCTCGCTGTTCCTGGCCAACGTCATCCTGCTGGTGATGAACATCCCGCTGGTGGGCGTGTTCACCAAGGTGCTGAGCGTGCCCAACTGGCTGCTGGTGCCCGGCATCGTGGCGGTCAGCAGCGTGGGCGTGTACGCGGTGCACGCCACCACGTTCGACCTGGTGCTGATGACGGCCCTCGGCTTCGCGGCCTACCTGCTGCGCAAGCAGGGCATCCCGATGGCGCCGCTGATCCTGGGCTTTGTGCTCGGCGACATGATGGAACAGAACCTGCGCCGCGCGCTGTCGATCAGCAATGGCGACGCGGGCATCCTGGTCGGGAGCCCGATTTCGGTCGGCCTGTGGGTGGCCGCGGCGCTGATGCTGGTGGTGCCGCTGGGGATGCGGATGCTGTCCAGGCGCCACCATGCGGAGGCAGCGGCGACCTGATCCTCAACGCCGCTCCGGGGAACGGTTCACGCGCAACCAGGGGACCAGGTGTCATTCAACACCCAAGCCCCTCTTCATCAGCCGGGCGGTGGTGGAAGGAGATTCGTGCATGAGCCAGTGCCCCGCACCGCCCACCACCCGTTGCCTGCGCGGGGCGCCATCCGGTGCCACACCATCGGTCATGTCGTGGGGCACGGCGGTGACATCGTGCTCGGCCCAGAGCGTCAGGACCTCCCCGGGGTAGCGGCCCAGCGCCGGAGCCAGCGCCGCCGAGCGGGAGAACGGCTTGCTGCGGAAGCGGGTGTTCAGGCAACCGTGCCACTGGATCTCCCTCGCCAGCGCATCCACGGCGGCCTCGCTGTGCAGCATTTGCGCGAGCAGGTTGTGCCGCATGCGATTCGCCCATTGAACTGGATCATGGTCAGGGTCCAGATGTCGCCAGGGCATGGGTGAGACGGTCTGCCGGCGCGGCCCACCATGCCCCGCAGGACCGATCAGCACCAGTCGCTGCACATGCTCACGCTGTGCGGCCAGCTGGGCGCTGACGAGACCTCCGAAAGAAAACCCGCCCAGAAGGATGGGCGCGTGGGCCCCCAGCAGCGCATCCAGGCTTTGCCGCAACTGGGCGACAAGCTCGGTGAGCCCCCCGGTGGGCGCGAGCGTGGTCTCACCGTAGCCGGGCATGTCGGGCATCCACAGGCTGAAGCTGGAAGAGAGCTCGGGGATCACCCGGGCCCAGTGCAGCCAGCTGCCGTGGCCGCCATGCAGCAGCACCAGGGGTGGGCCACTCCCCACCCGGCGCCAGACCATGTGGTGTCCGAGGATCGGCTGGGCGATGCGCTCACACACCGACTCCAGTGCGGCGATCTGCGCGCAGGCGGTCGCCCTGCACGGACCACATCCCTCCATGCTCAATCCGCCTTGATGGACTGGACCTGGATCACCTTCTTCCACTTGGCGATGTCGGCGCGGTAGAGAGCGTCGGCGGTGGCCGGCGCGTCCAGCGTCAGCGTCAGGCCTTCGGCGCGGATGCGTTTGCGAAACTCTTCGCTGTCGGCCGCGCGCTGGATCGACTGGTACAGCTGCTGCACCAGCGGTGCGGGTGTGCCGCCAGCCACGAAGATGCCGTACCAGACCGGCGCGGCGTAGCCGCTCAGCCCAGCCTCGGCAAAGGTGGGCACGTCGGGCAGCAGGGCCGAACGGTTTGCGCTGGTGACGGCCAGCGCGCGCAGCTTGCCGTTGGCCAGGTAAGGCGCGACGCTGGGCAAGGTGCCGAAGGCCACGTCGATCTGCCCGCCCATGAGGTCGGTCATGGCCGGAGTGGCGCCCCGGTAGGGCACGTGGATCACGAACACCTTGGCGGTGGTCTTGAGCAACTCGGCGGCCAGGTGGGTGGAGGTGCCATTGCCGGCCGAACCGTAGGTGAAGCGACCGGGCTTGGCACGCGCCTGCGCCAGAAAGTCCGAGGCCGACCGGATCGGGCTGTCGGGCCGCACCACCGCCACGTTGGGCGCATGGCCGAGCACGGTGACGGCCGCCAGCCCGGTCTCGGCCGGGTAAGGCAACCTGGGGTTCAGGCCCGGCACGATGGCCACCGCGCTGGTGTTGAGCAGCAGCGTGAGGCCATCGGGCGCGCTCTTGGACACGAAGTCGTTGCCCACCACGGTGCCGGCACCGGCCTTGTTGTCCACGATGACCGATTGCCCCCACATCTTCGACAGGCTGTCGGCGAGGGCACGCGCCATGGTGTCGGTGCCGCCACCGGCGGGAAACGGCACCACCAGGCGCACCGGCTTGGCAGGGAAGGCACCGGCGGTCTGGGCCAGGGCGGGCACCGACGCACAGGCCAGGCCCGCGGCCAGGATCAGTTCGCGGCGCCGAATGAATGCGGGCTGTGAAGGTGGGTTCATGGGAGTCGTTGAGTTCAAGACAGAGAGCGCAAGACGCTCAGGAAATCACGCCCAGGACACGCAGGGCTTCGATGTCGGCAGACGGGTAGCCCAAAGCGGACAGCAGGTCGTGGTTCTGCGCGCCCACGGCTTGCGGCGGCGATGTGACCTGCACCGGGCTGCGCGAGAGCTGGAAGCCGGACACCGGAACGGTCAGGCCCGCCAGCGCACCGGCGTCGCCCGCGAACCGGTGCAGCACCTTGCGCCCGCGCACGTGTTCGTCCGCCAGCATGGCTTCCATGCGCTGCACCCGCGACACCGGCACGCGGTGTTCCCGCAGCAGCGGCTCCCAATGGTCAACCGATTCGGTGGCAAAGATCTCGGTCAGGGTTTTGGCCTCCTCGGCGTAACCCTTGATCCGGTCCCGGTTGTTGTGCTTGACCAGATCGGAGCGCCCCAGCGCTTCCCAAAGCCGCCGCTGCTGCCGCAGATTGGAGGCCGACACCATCAGCGGCGCGTCGCTCGCCTGGTAACAGCCGATGGTGGCGAAGGGGTAGCGGTTGCCCTTCTGCTCCGGGTGCGCCCCGTTCCAGAGGTAACCGGTCAGGTGCGAACTGGCGAGGATCATCGCCACGTCACACATCGCCACCTCGACGAACTGGCCCAGGCCATCGTCCTGACTGCGCTGCAGCAGCGCCGCGAGGATGGCCATGGCGGCGGTGGTGCCGGTGGCGTAGTCCACCACCGGTGCACCGCATTTCACGGGCGCCGTGCCCGGCTCGCCGGTCATGGCCATCATCCCGGAGTAGGCCTGCACCACGCCGTCGTAGGCGGTCAGCTCGCGCTTGGGGCCGGTGCTGCCGAAGGCCGAGATGGAGCAGTAGACCAGCCGCGGGTTGATGGCCGACAGGTCCGCATAACCCAGGCCCAGCGCATCGAAGGCACCGGAGCGGTAGTTCTCGATCAGCACATCGGCGGTCAACACCAGTTGCCGCAGCACCTGGCGCCCAGCCTCGGTCTTGAGGTTGAGCGCCAGGGCCTTTTTGTTCGACGCCTGCGACAGAAACGCCGTGCCCATGCCGGCGTCGTTGAGCGCGGCGTCCGAGCCCTGGTAGCGGGCCTGGTCGGGCTCGTCGGGTGACTCGATCTTGATGACCTCGGCGCCCATCACCGCCAGCTGGTAGCCCGCGAACGGGCCGGCCAGCACATGGGTCAGGTCCAGAACGCGGATATTTTGAAGAACAGGTTTCATTTCAGCTTTCCACGGCACCGGAGCGCCAGCCGCACCGCATGAAACAGCGCCACCCAGGGGCACCGAGGAACCGGCTTCGCCGGGCCTCTGGTGCCGTCCTCCTCCCGCCGAAGGCGAGAGAGGGGGAAGACGCGAAGCGGCGCAGGGGGTGGTTTCACTTATTCAGCACATCGGCCTTGACGATCTTGGACCAGCGAACGATTTCGGCACGCACGAAGGCGTCGAACTCGGCCGGCGTGCCGGTCTGCACGACCATGCCCTCGCTCACCACCTTGGACTTGAAGATCTCGCTGCTGGCGGCCTTGCGCGTGGCGGCGTTGAGCTTGTCGATCACCGCCGCGGGCGTGCCGGCCGGCGCGTAGAAGCCGTACCAGCCTTCGGTGGCGTAACCGGGCACACCGGCCTCGGACACGGTCGGCACGCTGGGATACGCCGTGGAGCGCTCGGCCGAGGTGACGGCCAGTGCGCGCAGCTTGCCGCTGTCGATGAAGCTGCCCACCGAGCCGGAGGTGGCAAAGATCATGTCGGTCTGACCGCCCAGCAGGTCGGTGAGCGCCGGGCCCGACCCCTTGTAGGCCACGTGCTTGATCTGGACCTTGGCCATGTCGGCGAACAGCGCACCGGCCAGGTGGGACGAGGTGCCGTTGCCGGGCGACGCGTAGGTCAGCTTGTCCGGATCGGCCTTCGCGGCGGCGATGACATCCTTGAGCGACTTGAACGGGCTGTCAGCACGCACCACCAGCACGTTGGGTGAGCGCACGATCATGGACACCGGCGCGAAGTCCTTCTCGGTCGAGTAGGGCATCTTCGGCATCAGGCTGGGGTTGACCGCGTGCGCGATCGACGAGACCACCAGCGTGTAGCCATCGGGCGCACTCTTGGCCACCAGGTCGGTGCCGATGAGGGTGCTGGCGCCCGGCTTGTTGTCCACCACGACGGGTTGCCCCAGTTCCTTGGCCATCTCCACCGCCAGCGTGCGGGCGATCAGGTCCGTGCCACCGGCGGGAGCGAACGGCACCACCAGCTTGATGGGCTTGTCGGGGAAAGCGTGGGCGCTGGACAGGCCCACGATCAATGCGACGGTGATGCCTGTCGCGGCCTTGGCAAAGGCCTTGAGGCCCTGGGTGAAAGATGGTTGCATGGAGGTCTCCGGTGTTTGTGGAAGGCGAGGTGTTTCAGGCTCCCTTGGGTCCGTCGAACACGAACCGTGGAGGCTGTGAGAACTCTAGGGCGCAAGCCACACCAGCACATCACGTCAATTCCATTCAGTGGAAATTGAAGCGAAAACCACATAAGGTTTTCCATGGCCGGGACAGGAGAATCTTCTCCTCAACCCCCGGGGGGAGCGGGCTCTTATTCCCGACCGAAAGCCGGGTCCACCCGGGCGTCCAGAAACTGCCGCAGCGCTCGGTTGAACTGCGAGGGCTGTTCAATGCAGGTCATGTGGGCGGCGTCCGACACCACCGCCAGCACCGAGTCGGGCAGCGCCCGGTGGATGGTCAGCGCCGACGCCAGGGGCGTCCCGATGTCGTGCTCGCCCACGATCACCAACACCGGGCAGGCAATCTCGTGCAGGCGGGACGTGGTGTTCACGCCCGAGATGGCCGCGCAGCAGCCGGCCCACCCGTCGACCGACGTGCCGCCAATCGCCTGTGCCACCGCCGCCACCTGCTCGGGCTGCTGCTCGCGGTAGGCCTGCGTGAACCAGCGACCGATGGCCGGCTGCACCAGCGGTGCCATGCCCTGTTCCCGCGCCACCCGGATGCGCTCGTCCCAAACGGACTGCGGCGTGGCATGGTGTTCGCTGGTGGTGTCGGCCAGCACCAGGGCCTGCGTGAGCGAGGGGTGCTTGAGCGCGAACGTCTGCCCGATCATGCCGCCCATGGAGAACCCCACCCAGACAGCGCTCTGAATGCCGACGTGCTTCATCAGCGCGGCGGCGTCGTCGGCCAGCTGGTCCAGCGTGTAGGGCCCTGCGGTCGCTTCGCTGCGACCGTGTCCGCGCGTGTCGTAGCGCAGCACACGGTAGCGCCCCGTGAGCGCAGGCATCTGCAGGTCCCACATGGCAATGTCGCAGCCCAGCGAGTGGGACATCACCAGCCAGGGACCGCTGTCTCCGTCAATGGCGTACTCGACCTCGATGCCGTTGAGGGTGGTTCGCATGGCCGCGGGCTCCTCAGTTCGGCTGGATGTTCGCCGCTTTGGCGATGCGCGCGTACTTGGCGATCTCGGACTCGATCAGCGCCCGGAACTGTGCTGGCGAGGCCGTGGACTGCGTCACGCCCATGGCCATCAGCTGCTTCTGCACATCGGGCACGCGCAGGACCGCCGTCATGTCCTTGTGCAGCTGATCCACCACCGGTGCGGGCGTCTTGGCCGACACCAGCAGGCCGTACCAGAACTTCCATTCGTAGCCCGCGATGCCCGCCTCTGCGACGGTGGGCACGTCGGGCAGGTCGGGAAGGCGCTTGTCGCCGGTCACGGCGAGTGCGCGAACCCGGCCCTCGTTCACCAGCTTGATCGCCGAGACATAGGGCGCCACGTGAAAGTGCACCCGACCCGCAATGGTTTCGGTCATGGCCTCACCGACCCCCTTGAACGGAATGTTCAACACGTCGATGCCCGCCTGCATGCAGAACAAGGCCGCCGCGAAGTGCGAGCTGCTGCCCACGCCCGCCGACGAGTAGTTCAACGCGCCGGGCTGGGCCTTCGCCTGTGCAACGAGATCGGCGAGGTCTTTGGCCTTCAGGTCCTTGGGCGCCACGATCAGCGCGGGACCGTCGCCAATCAGGGTGACCGGCGTGAAATCACGCAGCGTGTCGTAGGGCATCTTCTTGAAGATGGCGGGCGCCGTGGCGTGCGCGGGTGACACGCTCAGGATGGTCGTGCCGTCCGCCGGCGCGTTCAACACCGCCTGGGCCGCCAGCGTGCCGCCGGCCCCCAGCTTGTTCTCGACAAGGGCCGGAATGCCCCAGCGTTCCGAAATGCGGGCCGCCATGGCACGGGCCGCCGCATCCGGCACACCGCCCGCACCAAAACCGACGACGAACTTGTAGAGCGGCAGTGCAGGCTTTGAGGGTTCGGCCGCCTGAGCCCAGGCGCCCAGGCTGGTGGGGAGTGTGCTGGCGGCCGCGGCCTGAAGCAGCCAGCGGCGGGTGTGGGTGGTGGTCATGGTGTGGTCTCCTGGCTGGTGAAATCCGCCTCTCGGTGCGCGCAAGCGCTCGCTCAAGGCGCGATGAGGCGCTCCGTTTCCGGATCGAAGAGGCAGACGGCAGAAACATCCACCGCCACATGCAGACGCTCCCCCGCCGCACGCACCCGCTTGGGGGACAGGCGAATCGCCACGCGGCTGCCGTTGATCTCGGTGAAGCCGAAGGTGTCCGCTCCGGTGGGTTCGATCATGTCGAACACGACCTCCAGCGAAGCGGTGTGACCAGGCTGCACATCGTGGAGGTGTTCAGGCCGCAGCCCGAGCACCACCTGGCGCCCGTTCCAGCTGGGGTCCCGGACGGCGCCCAGCACGACCTTCGCGTGACCCTGTGCGTTGCGCAGGTCGGCCACCCAGCGGCCGTCTTCGATCTGCAGCGTCACAGGCAGAAAGTTCATCGTGGGCGAGCCCATGAACCCGGCCACATACAGGTTGGCGGGCCGGTCGTAGATGTCTTCCGGTGTACCCAGCTGCTGCACCCGACCGTCCTTCATCACCGCGATGCGGTCGCCGAGCGTCATGGCCTCGATCTGATCGTGGGTCACGTAAACCACCGTGCTCTTCAGGCGCTGGTGCAGGGACTTGATCTCGGCCCGCATCTCCACGCGCAACTTGGCGTCCAGGTTGGACAGCGGTTCGTCAAACAGAAAGACCTTGGGGTCGCGCGCCAGCGCACGGCCCATCGCCACCCGCTGCCGCTGCCCGCCAGACAACTGCGCCGGCCGGCGGTCCAGCAGCTGATCGATCTGCAAGGTCTTGGCCACACGCGCCACCACGGCGTCGCGCTCGGGCTTGGGCACCTTGCGCATCTCCATCGCAAAAGCGATGTTCTCGCCCACGGTCATGCTGGGGTACAGCGCGTAGCTCTGAAACACCATCGCGATGTCCCGGTCCTTCGGGCTGACGTCGTTCACGACCCGGTCACCGATGGAGATGTCTCCCTCGCTGACCGTGTCCAGCCCGGCGATCATCGACAGCAGCGTGCTCTTGCCGCAGCCCGACGGGCCGACGAGGATGAGGAACTCGCCGTCGGCGACCTCGATATCGATACCGTGCAGCACGGTGGTGCTGCCGAAGTGTTTGCGCACGTTGCGAATGCTGACACTGGCCATGGTCTATGACTCCTCGTTTTTGAAAGTTCAGCCTTTGACGGCGCCAGCGGTCAGCCCGCGCACGAAGTACTTGCCGGCCAGGATGTAGAGCACCAGGGTGGGCGCGCCGGCGATCACGGCAGCGGCCATGTAGGTGTTGTAGCGGGGCACGTCTTCCTGCACGTTGGTCAGGTTGTTCAGGCCCACCGTGACCAGCTGCTGATCGCTGGGCGCCAGCACCAGCGCGAAGATGAAGTCGTTCCAGATGGCGGTGAACTGCATGATCCCGACCACCACCAGGATGGGTTTCGCGGTAGGCAGGACCACCCGCCAGAAGATCACCCACAGGCCCGCCCCGTCGATGCGCGCAGCTTTGATCAGCTCGCCCGGAAAGCCCACGAAGTAGTTGCGGAAATAGAGCGCCACCGGCACGCTGTAGAGCGTGTGCACGAGCACCAGACCGACCAGCGAGTGCGACAGGTTCAGCTGCGAAAACACCACCGACAGCGGAAACACGAACAGCGCCGCCGGCATGAAGATGCCGAACATCAGGAGGAACAGCACCTGGTCCACCCCGCGAAAGCGCCACTTAGCCAGCACGTAGCCGTTGAAGCAACCCCAGAGCGTGGAGATGACCGTGGCGGGCACCACCACCAGCAGCGAGTCGATGAAATAGCGGGAGAGCCCGCCACACGTCGATGCGCCCGTGCAAGCGGTGCTCCAGGCCTCAACCCAGGGCTCCAGCGTCCACTGCGATGGCAGGCCGAGCACGTTGCCGGCCTGAAGGTCGGCCAGCGGTTTGAAGGCATTGACCAGCGCAAACCACGCCGGCAGTGCAAAGAACAGCACGGACAGCAGCAGGCTGCCGTACACGAGCCAGCGGCCCAGGCCACGGCGTTCACCGGGCAAACGTTCACGCATGCGAATCTCCCAGAGGAAAGAGGTCGAGGTCCATGGGGTTCAGTCGTGGCGGTGCTTCTTCAGCTCGCCCAGGATGTAAGGCACGGCAACCATCGCGCAGGTCATCAAAAGCACCATGGCGGATGCGGCACCCAGGCCCATCTGGTCGCGGCGGAAGAAGCGGTCGAACACGTAGAAGGCCGGCAGCACGCTGCTTTGCCCGGGTCCACCCTGGGTGAGCACCACGACCAGGTCGAAGGTGCGCAGCGCGGCGGGCAAGAGGATCAGCGCGGCGCTGAAGATGGTGGGCCTCAGCGTCGGCAGAAGCACGCGCAGGTAGATGCGCGGTTTGCTGGCGCCATCGATCATGGCGGCCTTGATCACCGAGTCGTCGATGCTGCGAAGCCCCGCGATGAACATCGACATCACGAAACCCGTGCTGGCCCAGACCGCCACGATGACGAGTGCGTAGATGGACATCCTGGGCTGCACGATCCAGTCGAACACGGCCCCCTCAAAGCCCGCGCCGATCAGCCACTTCTCGATGCCAGTGTCGGGGGTCAGCAGCCAGCGCCAGATGGTGCCGGCCACGATCCAGCTCAAGGCCAACGGATACAGAACAGCGGTTCGGATGCCGTTTTCAAAGCGCACCTTCTGATCCAGCAGCATGGCCAGCAGGCAGCCCAGGATCAGCGGCAGACCCACCACCAACGGCAGGTACCTGGCCAGGTTCCACAGGGAGCGCCACCAGCTGTCATCGGCAAACAGGCGGATGTACTGCTCCCAGCCCACCCAGTTCCAGGTGACCACGCCCTCGGAGTCTGTGAACGACACCGCGCCCACCCAGATCGTGAGTCCGTAGAAGAACACCAGGCTCACCACGAGGGCGGGCGACACGGCCAGTTGGGGCAGCCACTTGTCCAGAAGGAGTCGTGAAGAGGCGCTCATGTTGCGACGGTGTTGGGTTGATCGATCGCGCTCAACGATTGGCCTTGGCCGCGTTGGCGAAGCTCACAGCCGCCTGCTGCGGTGTGATGCTGTCGTCGTTCCAGAAAGACAGCACCACGTCGCGCCACGCGCCGATGCGTGCGGGCGACTGGAACAGGTTGGGCGTGGCGACCGCCGTGCCGTCCTTGCCACCGGCCACGAGGTCGGCGTGGCTCTGTTTGGCGCAGTCGTCGAACTTCGAGACGTCGGCATCGGTCCGCACCGGCACGGAGCCTTTGGCCAGACTGAAGGCCACCTGGGCGTCCTTGTCCATGAAGACCTGCGCCAGATCGGCCTGGGCCTTGGCGTTCTGTGCGACCTTGAAGAACAGGAAGGCGTCGGACGTGAACACATGTCCCCGGCCACTGCCGGGCACCGTGGCGCAGAGGTAGTCAGCGCCCTGGCGCTTGCCGGCCACGGTGAACTCGCCCTTGGCCCAGTCACCCATCACCTGCGCAAAGGCGCGGCCCTGAATCACCATCTGGGTGGCTTCGTTCCACTTTCGGGTCGAGGCACTGCGGTCCACATAGCCACGCAGACGGCGCATCACCTCAAAGGCCTTGACCATGCCTGGCCCCTTGAGCTGCGCATCGTCCCCCTCATAGAAGGCCTTGCGGTACTCATCGGGCTTGTGGGTCGTGAAGGCCACCTGCATGAAGGTGAAGTTGACCCAGATGTCTTCCCCCATCGCCAGTGGCTGTATGCCCGCCGCCTTGGCCTTGTCGGCCATGGCAAAAAACTCATCCCAGGTCTTGGGCGCGGCCGTGGCGCCGATCTTCTTCATCGCCTCGGTGCTGATCCACATCACGTTCTGGCGGTGAACGTTGACGGGCACCGCCACGTAGCTCTTGGTCCCCAGCCGCGCATAGCGGCGCACCGGCTCGGGCAGCACCTCGTCCCACTTGCCTAACGCGGCCACGGCATCGAGGTTGGCCACGATGTCGGGGTTGGCCGCATAGCTGCGCACGGCCCCATTGATTTGCGCCGCGGTCGGTGGATCGCCCTTGGCCACGCGCGTCTTGAGCAGAATGCGCTGGCTGTCACCCCCGCCCACCGCCAGGTCGTCCCACTCCAGACCGCGCCGGGCAGCCGCTTCCTTGAACTTCGCGACCGCCGCCGTTTCGCTGGCGCTGGTCCACCAGTGGATGACCTCCACCTTTTCTGCGGCCCACAGGGGTGTGGTGGCCAACACGGTCAGCGCGCACGCGGCCCAACGGGTGGCGCGCGGTGTCGGCTGGATCTGGAACGGGAATGTCATGTCAATGTCTCCTTGGAATGGTGAGGCTCAGGTTCAGAAAATGCAGGGCTTGCACAGCGGGAAGTGACCCGCGGTGCGGGGGTCAGACGAGGTCGATCTCGAGAAACACGACCGGGACCGACCCCTGGTTCTGCAAGGCGTGCGGCTTCATGAAAGTCGCGTAGGACTCACCGGCGCGGACCGTCACGGGCTGGTCTTCGCCTTCGAGGTATTCGGTCATCACGCCTTGCAGCACAAAGGCCACGGCGGGGCGGCTGGCATGCGAATGCATGGGCAGAAAGCCGCCGGGCTGAATGGTGACCTCGCGCATGCGCAGGCGGCGCCCTTCTCGCATGTTGAATCCGGCCGGCAATTCGACAGCGGTCAGTACCTTGCCGTTGATGCCCACACGCTCGGTCGGCAACGGGTGCGTGGACACGCCACACTCCGTCAAACCGGCGGAACCGGTCGCCGTTTTCTGTGCTTGATGGGTTGCATTCATGGTTGGCACCTGACCCAGTTTGGGCGAGGTTTTCTGCGTTGTTGCACTGAGAAAAAAGTCTATTTGGGACGCTTCCAGCGGTCCAATACCGTGTGGATTGAACTGTGATCGCAAGAGCGAATAAGCCGCCCAGCGAGGACCCCGGCCTGCGGCCGGTCGACCCCTCACAGGTCCGCAGCGGCATCCAGTCCCGCTGCGGCCAGCACGGGAACGGCGGCGCGTGATCGCAGGTGCCGGACAAAGCCCAAGGCCTGCTCCGCTTGCGCGCTCGACACGAGCACCCCCGCAGACACTGCGGTCCGGTGCTGGACGGCCTCTGGCATTGCGCCCACCAACCGGATACCGGGCATGGGCAGCAGCTCGCAGATCTGCTGAAAGCCCAGCTCGGCATCTCCACGCGCCACCACAGCGGCCACCGGCTCTTGCGCGAACCGCTGACAGCGGCCCAACACGTCGGACTCGATGCCCAGACGCTGCAACAGTTGACCGGCCACGTACTCGCCGCTGCCGGCCTGCGAGAGCGCCACCGACCGAGCCCGCAGCAGCACAAGCCTCAGCGCGTCCACCGTGCCGATATCGGGCACAGGCTGCCCCTGTTGCACACAAAGGCCAATGCCGGAGCGCAGCACCTCGACACTGGTCTCTGCCAGGACCAGGCCGGTGCGTGATCGTTCTTCGAGCAGCCGTGTCGGCAGCAGCGCCACGTCGGCCACCTCGCCGCGATCCAGTCGCGCCGTGATGGCGCGCTCGCTGCTGCCGGTCGCCGGTCCGTAGCCCATCTCCACGGCCGGTCCACCCGCATCGGTGAAGCGCTTGGCCAGCGCGTCCAGCGCGTGCGAGAAGGCTTGCGGCGCCAGCACCCGCAGCACAGGCCGGGCGGTCACTTCAGCCCTTCCAGCAGTGCCGCCAGGCCTTCAGGGTCGTCGATCATCGGGTCGTGGCCGCAGCCGTCCATCACCGCAGTGCGCCAGCCGGCATCGGCCTGACAGCGGGCGAGTGCCGCGTCGAAGACCGGCTGCGGGAACAAGGGCGTGCGCACGTACAGCTTGTGTGGCACACGCTCGCGGGCCCCACTCAGTCGCACCGGGTCCATGGAAACGCCCAGCGGCTGCGGCGTGATGTGGGCGTCGACCCAGGCCGCGTCTTCGGGGCGCTGGATGCGCAGGGCGGTGCTGGTCGGTCCGGGCCTGGAGACGTCCCCCTGGGCATTGGCCGCTTCCAGCTGGGCCTTCTGCTGTTCGTTCAGCAGGTCGTGGCCGCGCTGCCCATTTTCAGGCAGGAACGCATCCACATACGCGAGGGCGGAAACACGTGTCTCCAGTTGCTCGACCGCGCCACTGACCACCCAGCCACCGTAGGAGTGGGCCACCAGCGTCGCGTCTTCGATGTCCTCCCAGCGGAAGAGGTTCACCACATCCTGGATGTGGGTCTGCAACGTGATGTCGCCGCTCATCAGGTGTGAACGCTCGGCGAGCCCGGTGAGCGTGGGCGTGTGCACGCGATGACCATGGGCACGCAGCAGGTCGGCCAGGCGGCGCCATGCCCAGGCACCATGGCCTGCGCCATGAACGAGCACGAAGGTTCGGGGTTGGGATGTGGATGTCATGTTGGGTGTTGGCTTCTTGAAAATCGCTGGACTGGCTGCGGGGTGGTGGCATCACTCCAGCGTGATGCGCGACTCCCTGGCAATCACCGCCCACTCCCGTCGCTGCGCGGCCAGGGCAGCACCGAAGTCCTCTTCGAACTCGGGCTCGAGCCCCAGCTTTCGAATGCCCTCCAGCACGGCGGGCAATTTGCCGACCTCTCGCAGCGCCGATTGCAGGCGGGAAACCACCGCTGGCGGCGTGGCCGCAGGCGCCAGCAGCCCATACCAGTTGACCGACGGCACATCAAGCACCCCGCTTTCCTTGAGCGTGGGAACGTCGGGCATGTCGGCCATGCGCGAGGGGCTGGTCACGGCCAGCGCTCGCAGCTGGTTTTTCTGTATCAACGGCAGCAGAACGGCCTTGTTGGTGACGGTCATCGCCAGGTGCCCACCCAGCGTGTCCTGGATCGCCAGTGCGGCCCCTTTGTAGGGAACAAAAGTCATGTCGGCACCCGTGCGCAGCTTGAACAGCTCGATCACGAAATGCGGACCGATACCCGGCGCCGAGCCCGCATTCACCTTGCCTGGATGGCTCTTGCTGTACTGCACGAACTCGGCCACGTTTTTCACCGGCAGGCCCGGGTGAATCGCCAGCACCATGGCGTCGGTGGCGATGGCGCCCACGGGAACAAAGTCCTTCACCGGGTCGTAGTCCAGCCCCTTGAAGACGGCCGGGATCACCACGTTGAGGTTGGTGCCACCGATCATGATCGTGTACCCATCGGGTGGCGCAGCGGTCACCGCTTTGGACCCGATGCGTCCACCCGCACCGCCGATGTTGGTCACGATGACCGAGGTCTTCAGTCGTTCGGCCAGGTGAGGCGCAATCAGTCGCGCCGCGATGTCGTTGGGCCCCCCGGGGACGAACGGAACAATGAGCTTGATCGGCCTGGAGGGATAGCTCGACTCGGACTGGGCGAAAGCCAAACCCGATGCGCACACCACCACAGCCAGCAGGGCCCGCGCAGTCCATCGGCGAGTGACGGACCCCAGTGACCCGTGTTGTTCAGCATTCAAGTTCATCGTCATTCCTCGGTTGGGAGCACCAACTTTAGGAGGCTGACGATGCCCAGTCCAATACCGATGAGAAACGACAGATATCTCGCGACCGGATAACGCAAACCTGTCTTCGCCCTCCTCTTCGCCTTGAGCAGATGGCCGTCCGCTTATTCGCGGACGCAATCAGAGATGGATGCCAACGGTATTGGACGGCTCCAGAGCGCAAACCTAAATTCCGGCCCCGGCATCCCTCAACACCGAACACCGGAGATTCACTTGAAACACACCCACCTCACCATCGCCATGGCAGGCCTGCTGACCGCGGCCAGCGCATCTGCACAAAGCCATGTCACTGTCTTCGGCGTTGCCGACGCGGCGATCCGCCACACCAGCAACGGCTCTGAGTCCGGCAGCAGCCTGGCCAGCGGTGGCATGGCAGGCAGCCGGTTCGGCGTTCGGGTGGAAGAAGACCTGGGCGGTGGTTTGAAAGCGGGCGGATGGATCGAGGGCACAGTGAACCTCGACAACGGCACCGCCAACGCCACCCGCCTCTGGAACCGCCGCACCACCGTCAGCCTGTCCGGCCCGATGGGCGAGGTCGTCCTGGGCCGTTCCTTGACACCGGGCTACACCGCCTTCGGTGAGTACGACACCTTTGGCACCAGCGGGATCGCTGATCAGGGCAAGTTCCACTCGACAGCGTTCGGCAGCGGCATCGAAGGCACCGGTCTCTGGGCCCGCGCCGACAACTCGGTGGCCTACAACACGCCCAAGACACTGGGTGGTTTCTACGCCAACGCCATGTGGGCTGCGGACGAAGGCGTTCCCGCAACGGGTTTCAGAGGCGTCCGCCTCGGCTACGCAGCCGGACCGCTGAACATCTCTGGCGCCTACAGCGTGATCGACGCCACCGCGGGCGACCACAAGCGCACCTCGCTGGCCGGCCGCTACGACTTGGGCGTCGTCAAGCTCTTCGGCAGCCTGGTGGTCAACGAGTACCTTGAGGCCAAGCGCACCGTCACACAGCTGGGCGTCCATGTGCCGGTCGGGTCGGCTGGCACGGTGCGCGCGAACATCACCCGCGCCGACGCCTCCGGCCAGCAGGGTGCGGCCTCGATCAGCGGCGACGATGCCACGCAGGTGGCTCTGGGCTATGTGCACGCGCTGTCCAAACGCACCAGCCTGTACGGCACCTACGCCCGCATCACCAACAAGGGCGCTGCCAAGTTCGCCGTGGGCACGCCTCCGGCCGCCGTGGTCGGGCAGGCCTCCCGCGGCATCGAGTTCGGTCTGAGCCACCGCTTCTGATCAGCGCCCCTCGCCTAGGTCTGACCACCATGCAAGCGCATCTGCAGGCCCGACATGTCCCGTGGCTGGACCTGGCGGGCCTGCGGTTCAAGGACCACAACCGCAACGGCCAGCTCGACTCCTATGAGGACTGGCGGCGGCCCGCCAGCGAGCGCGCGAGCGACCTCGTCGCTCGCATGAGCCTGGCCGAGAAGGGGGGCGCCATGATGCACGCCAACCCGCCGTCCTCGGCCTCGTCGACGCTGCCCGGCGCCGGCGTGGCCTGGGCGTTCCCCGCGGTGTCCGAGATGGTGCTCGGGCGCCACATCACGGCGTTTCTGAACCGGTTGAACACCGGGGTGCGCGAGATGGCTGCACAGCACAACCAGCTCCAGGCCATCGCCGAAACGGGCCGGCTGGGCATCCCGGCGCTGCTGTCGTCCGACCCTCGCAACCAGTTCGCCGCATCGCAGGGGGTCAGCGTGGCGGCGGGCGCCTTCACGCAGTGGCCGGACCCCGCCGGTCTGGCGGCCATTGGCGATGAAGATCTGGTGCGAAGCCATGCCGCGAGCGTGCGGCAGGAGTACCGCGCGGTGGGCATCCGGATGGCGCTCTCGCCAATGGCCGATCTCGCGGTCCATCCGCGCTGGCACCGCGGCAGTGGCTGCTTCGGCAACGAGCCCCAACTGGCCGCGCGCCTGGTGCGGGCCTATGTAGAAGGCATGCAGGCGGGTGACCGTGGTCTGTCGCCGGAGAGCGTGGTGTCGGTGGTCAAGCACTGGGTGGGCTACGGCGCCACACAGGTCGATGGCTTCGATGCCCACAACCACTACGGCCGGCACATGGGCGCCAGCAGTGCCGACATCGAATCGCACATCGTGCCATTCACCGGCGCCTTTGCCGCCGCCGTGGGGGCCGTGATGCCGGCCTACAGCTTGCCGCCCGCGGGCCTGACCGTGCAAGGGACCCAGGGTGAGATCGAACGCGTGGGCGTGGGCTTCAACCGGCAACTGCTGACCGACGTCCTGCGCCATCGGTTTGGCTTCGCCGGTGTGGTGATGTCCGATTGGCACATCACCGACGATGCCAGCCGCGCCTGCATCGAAGGAGCGCCACCCGGGAGCCTGCCGGGTCCGCAAGACATTGCCATGCCCTGGGGGGTGGAAGATCTGCCCAGGAGCGAGCGTTTCGCCAAGGCGGTGCTGGCCGGTGTGGACCAGTTTGGCGGTGCGCAGGATCCGGGCGGGATCATCGACGCGGTCCAGCGGGGACTGCTGCCCATGGCGACACTGGATCAAGCGGTGCACCGCATCATGACCCAACGGTTTGCGCTGGGCTTGTTCGAGGACCCCTACGTCGACGAGGACGCGGCCGAGTCCCTGGTGGGCCAGGATGCCGCGCAGGCGATGGCGCTGGAAGCGCAACGGCGCTCGCTGGTCCTGCTGAAAAACCACAGGGCCACGCTGCCGCTGCGCGGCAGGACGACGCTGTACCTGCACCAGATCGATGCCGAGCTGGCCCGGCGGTACGGGTTGGAGGTGGCAGAACGGCCCGAAGACGCCGACCTCGCCATCATCGGACTGACCACGCCCCATGAGGTGCTGCACCCGCAACATTTCTTCGGGCGCCGCTACCGCGAAGGTGACACGGGCTTTGCCGAAGATGACCCCACGGTCCGGACGTTTCGCCAGATCGCCGCCTGTGTGCCGACCGTGGTGTCGATCTACCTGGAGCGACCCGCCGACCTGGCCCGCATCGCGCCCTGGGCCACGGCCATCGTGGCGCACTTCGGTCTGCGCCCGGAGGCGTTGTTCGATGTGCTGACGGGTCGTCATGCGCCGACGGGCCGTTTGCCCTTTGATCTGCCTTGGAGCGGTGAACGGCCATCACCCACCGAGCTCACCACGCACCGTGGTCAGGGCCTGAGCTACGGTTGAATCACGGCAGTTCGACGCACGGACTCAGTTCGAGCTGCCCATGGTCGGTACCAGATCGGGCAGCACGACATCGACCACCTCCTGCAACAGCGGCGACGTGATGTCGGGTCGCCACACCGCGTCGATCTGGATCACGCCCGCCTCGGGTGGCAGGGCGAAGACGCACAGACCCTTGCCTGCCGCGCTGGCATAGGACGCCGGCACCACGCAGATGCCGAGCCCCTGCCGCACCATCTGGAACATGCTCATCGGGTGTCGCGCCACGTGCACCAGTCGCGGGCTGAAACCCGCATTCATGCAGGCCGCCACCAGCGAGTCGAACAGCGCCGAACGGTGCTCGCGCGAAAAAGTGACCATGGGTTCCTCTGCCAGATCGAGCAGGCCCAGCGCGCTGCGCCCGGCCAAGGCATGGCCTTCGGGCAGGACCACGGCCAGTCCTTCGATGTGCACCGGCCGGCGCGCCAGTGCCTTGGCCACCACGCGGGCATGCACGAACCCCAGGTCGATGCGGTCCTGTGTCAGGGCGCGCACCTGGTCTTCCGAACCCATGTCGGTCAACACCACCTGAGCCTGCGCACCGCGCTCGCGCACACCCGCCAGGAACGCAGGCAACACGCGGTCGATCGCCGAGGTGGCCATGCCCACCCGCAGCGTGCCGGTTCGCCCCTGCCCTGAAAGACGGGCCCGCTGGAGCGCGACCTGCGCCTGGTCCAGCAGCGCGCGGCTGTCGTGGAGGAAGGTGCGCCCGGCCGCCGTGAGCTTGACCTCGCGTCGGTTGCGCTCCAGCAGCACGATGCCGAGCTCGTCTTCCAGCATCTTGATCTGGTGCGACAAAGGCGGCTGGCTCATGTGCAGGCGCAGCGCGGCGCGGCTGAAATTCAACTCCTCAGCGACGGTCACGAAATAGCGGAGTTGACGCAGATCCATGGTGGCTCAGCCTTTCAAAGTTGGCCGGACGGGCCGGTGATGCGCCGCGGTGTCATCAGACCCGTTCCAGCACCACCGCGATGCCCTGCCCCACCCCGATGCACATGGTGCACAGCGCGTAGCGGCCACCGCCGCGGTGCAGCTGGTTGATGGCGGTGGTGGCCAGGCGGGCGCCACTCGCGCCCAGCGGGTGGCCCAGGGCGATGGCGCCGCCGTTGGGGTTCACACGCACATCGTCGTCGGCCAGGCCCAGGTCGCGCAACACGGCCAGGCCTTGCGCGGCAAAGGCCTCGTTGAGTTCGATCACGTCCATCTGCGCCAGCGTCAGGCCGGTGAGCGCCAGCACCTTGCGCGTGGCCGGTGCGGGACCCATGCCCATGATGCGCGGCGGCACACCGGCGGTGGCCATGCCGACCACACGGGCGCGCGGCGTGAGGCCGTGGCGGGCGGCGGCGGCTTCGCTGGCCAGCAGCAGCGCGGCGGCGCCGTCGTTCACACCCGAGGCGTTGCCGGCGGTCACGCTGCCCTCGGGCCGCACCACACCTTTCAGCTTGGCGAGCGCTTCCAGCGTGGTGGCGCGCGGGTGTTCGTCGCGGTTCACCACCAGGGCATCGCCCTTCTTCTGCGGCACATGCACCGGCACGATCTCGGCGTCGAACACGCCGGCCTGCTGCGCCGCCAGGGCCTTGGTCTGCGAGTCCAGCGCCATGCGGTCCTGGTCAGCGCGCGAGATGTTGAACTCGGTCGCCACGTTTTCAGCCGTCTCGGGCATGCTGTCCACGCCGTATTGCGCCTTCATCAACTTGTTGACGAAGCGCCAGCCGATGGTGGTGTCTTCCACGCTGTTGGCACGCGAAAACGCGCTGGTCGCCTTGGGCATCACGAACGGTGCGCGGCTCATGCTCTCCACCCCGCCGGCGATCATCAGCTCGGCCTCGCCGCTCTTGATGGCGCGCGCCGCCGTGCCCAGCGCGTCCAGGCCCGAGCCGCAGAGGCGGTTCACCGTGGAGCCGGGCAGCGAGACGGGCATACCCGCCAGCAGCGCGCTCATGCGCGCCACGTTGCGGTTGTCTTCGCCGGCCTGGTTGGCGCAGCCGTAGATCACGTCGGCCACCGCTTCCCAGTCCAGTTGCGGGTGGCGTTCCAGCAAGGCCCGCAAAGGGATCGCACCCAGGTCGTCGGCACGCACGCTGGAGAGGGCACCGCCGTAGCGGCCGAAGGGGGTGCGCACAGCGTCGCAGATGAAAGCGTGGGTCATGGTTTCTTTCTTCAGTTGTCTACAGCGACGGAGCGCCAATCACACCGCACGAAGCAACGCCACCCAGGGGCACCGAGGAACCGGCTTTGCCGGGCCTCTGGTGCCGTCCCCCTCCCGCCGAAGGCGAGAGAGGGGGAAGACGCGAAGCGGCGCAGGGGGCGTTTCATTTCAAGGAAGTTCGGCGCTCTGGTGCAGTTGCCAGATGCGGTCGAGCAGCGCGCGGGCATCGGCTTCGCCGATCACCGGCGTGGCCAGCTCCATCAGCTTGCCCTCCAGGTCGGCGTCGGACAGCGGCAGTTCGGGGTCGCCCTTGCGGTCGGGTTGCAGCAGCGTCAGGGTTCGACCGTCGCGCAGGGTGATGGTCACACGCGCACCGCGCCGGCCCGGGAACGCCGCGTCCACGGCGGGGTCGAGCGTCTTGTGGATGCGCTGCATCAGCGCACGCGTGGCCGGGTCGTTCAGGCGATCTGGTTCAAACGCCGAGAGGCGCACGCTGCCGTGCACCAGCGCGGTGGCCACCATGTAGTGCAGGCTGAAGCGCGCCTGGTCGGCGTTCTGCGGGTCCACATGGGGGGCGATGTCGAGCGTGGGCTGGTAGACGCCGAGCGCCACGTGTTGTATGTCGGCGTGGGTGAAGCCGTGTTGCTGCTGCAAGGCCAGCACGCCGTCGATGGCCGCAAAGGTGTGGCCGCAACCGATGTGGTTCTTGAAGGTCAGGCGGGTGATGTGGAAGTCGGCTCCGAGGGTGGCGCCCACGGCGGACCAGTCGGGCCCTTCGCTCATGGCATGGCCCAGCCCGGATTCGCCCTCCAGCACATCGAGCGAGCTGCGCATGCCGACCGCGGCCAGTTGCGCCGCCAGCACACCCGCCTCGGCCGCGCGCCCGGCGTGCAGCGGTTTGGCCATGGCTTCCAGGCGGAAGGCCTGTTGCAGACCGGCGGTGAAGGTGGCGGCGATGGCCAGTGCGTGGGCAAAGGCGGCCTCGTCCAGCTTCAGCAGGCTCGCCGCGGCGGCGGCAGCGCCAAAGCTGCCCATGGTGCCGGTGTTGTGCCAGTACCTGTAGTGCGGGCGGCCCATCACCACGCCGATGCGGGTGGAGACTTCATAGCCCAGCACCACGGCGCGCAGGAACTCGGGGCCGCTGGCGCCCGTGGACTGGGCCACGGCCAGGGCCGCTGCGATGGTGGCCGCACCGGGGTGGTACATCGCATCGCGAAAGCTGTCGTCCACCTCGGCGGCGTGTGCGGCCGTGCCCTGGATCAGGGCGGCCGCGCGCGTGGTGGCTGACCGCCCCTGCACCAGGTGCGATGCACCGCGGTCCAGGTCGTCGGCCATGGTCTGCATCAGCACCTGCACCGCCGGGGTGTCGAGGCCCGGGTAGATCGAGGCGTACCAGTCGATCACCGCGCGCTGGGCGTGGTGCGCCACCTCGGCGGGCAGGGGTGCCTGGGCAAAGCCCGTGGCAAAGCGCGCGAATGTTTCAACGGCGTGCATCTTCAGTTCTCCGTCGTGAGCAGGTGGCGCAGGTCGCCGGCCACAAAGCCCGGCCCGCAGAGCCCGGCCAGCCAAGGCATGTCGTCCTGCAGCGCGGCAGCACCGCGTTCGCGGGCCCAGAACACCGGGCCGCCTTCCCAGCGCGGGAAGCCGTAGCCGTTCACTAGCACCACGTCCACGTCGGTGGCGCGTTCGGCCACGCCTTCGGCCAGCAGCAGCGCGGCCTCGTTGACGATGGCGAGCAGCGCACGGCGCACGATCTCTTCGTCGCTCAGGCTGCGCGGGGTCACGCCTCTTTCGGCACGGCACAACGCGATGAGTTCATGCACGGCCTCGTCCACCTGCGGACCCTTGCTGCCTTCGGGGTAGCCGTAGTAGCCCGCACCGGTCTTGCGGCCCAGGCGGCCCGCTTCGCAGAGGCGGTCGGGGATGTGCACGTAGCGGGCCAGCGGGTCGCGCGTGGCGGCCTGGGCCTGGCGCATGCGCCAGGCGATGTCCAGCCCCGACAGGTCGGCCACCGCAAACGGCCCCATGGCAAAACCGAAGGCCTGCAGCGCGGCGTCCACCTGTTCGGGCCAGGCGCCCTCTTCGACCATGAACTCGCACTGGCGGCGGTAGGCCGCGTACAGCCGGTTGCCGATGAAGCCGAAGGCGTTGCCGGTCAGCACCGGCAGCTTCTTCAGCCGTTTGCCCAGCGCGAGGCCGGTGGCCAGCGCACCGGGCGCAGAGGCCTGTCCGCGCACCACTTCCATCAGCTTCATGACGTTCGCGGGGCTGAAGAAGTGCAGACCGATCACGTCGTGCGGTCGCGAAGTGGCCGCCGCAATGGCGTCCAGATCCAGGTACGAGGTGTTGGAAGCCAGCACCGCACCCGGACGCGCCACGGCGTCGATGCGCTGGAACACCTGCTGCTTCACACCCAGCTCTTCGAACACGGCCTCGATGATCAGGTCGGCGCCGGCCAGTTCGGCCCAGTCCAGGCTGGTCTGAAGCCGGGCTTCAACCGCTGCGGCCCCACTGGCGCTGAGCTTGCCGCCCTGCACCCGCGAGGCGTAGTGCGCGTGGATGCGTTGTGCGCCACGTTCCAAGGCGGCAGCATCCCGTTCCAGCAGCAGCACCCGGTAGCCCGCGTCCAGCACCGCGATGGCGATGCCCGAACCCATGGTGCCCGCGCCGATCACGGCCACGAGCTCCACGGCGCGTGGAACGGCGCCGTCCAGTGAAGGGTGCTTGCCGCTGTCGCGTTCGGCAAAGAACTGGTGCCGCAGCGCGAAGGCCTCGCGCGAGACACGCAGTTGCTGGAACACGGCGCGCTCGTTGGCCAGGCCGTCGTCGATGCCCACACGGGCCGTGGCGGTGATGGCATCAATGGCCGCCTGCACCGCGGGTCGGCGCTTGCCGGCCTTGAGTGCTGCGCTGCTGGCTTCATCCACGTCCGCGCTCTGGGCCGTGGGCACCGCCCGTTCGCGCACCCGCTGCTTCTTTCCTTTGAGCTGCCTGGCGTGCGCCACCGCAGCGCTGCGCAGATCGTCGGTGGCGATCTGGTCCACCAGGCCCGCCTCCAGCGCCGCCGCAGCGGGCACCCGTTCACCCGAACAGATCAAACGGATCGCGCGCGGAATGCCGACGATGCGCGGCAGCCGCTGCGTGCCGCCCGCGCCGGGGATGATGCCCAGCGTCACCTCGGGCAGACCGACCACGGTGCCCGGCGCGGCGACGCGCGCATCGCAGCCGAGCGCCAGCTCGAAGCCACCGCCCAGCGCGGCGCCGTGCAGCGCCGCCACCACGGGTTTCCCGCAGGCCTCGATGGCGGCGATCACCGAGGGAAGTTGCGGCTCGGTCAGCGGCTGGCCGAACTCGCGCAGGTCAGACCCGGCGATGAAGGTGCTGCCGGCGCCGATGAGCACCGCGCCTTCGAGCGTGTCGTCGCTGCGCAGGGTCTCGATGGCGGCCATCAAACCCTGCCGCACGGCGGCCGAGCCGGCGTTGATGGGCGGGTTGTGAATCACGATGACGGCGATCTCGCCATCCCGTTCCAGGTGCACGCGTGGCGTCATGAAGGCTCCCTCAGGCCAGCACGACCACGCCGTCGGCGGCGCTCACGCCCTGGCCTTGTGCGCGCACGAACACCGGGTTGATCTCGGCTTCCACCAGTCGGTCCCCCAGTTGCGCCGCCATGCGGGAGAAGGCCACGATGGCATCCACCAGCGCGTCCACGTCGGCCTTGGGCCGGCCGCGGAAGCCGTCGAGCAGCGGCCAGGTCTTGAGGTCTTTCGCCATCGAGAGCGCATCGGCGCGGCTCAGCGCGTGGAGGCCCTGCGCGTCCTGCGTCAGCAGGCGCATGGTGGTGTCCTTGAACAGTTCGGCCGTCACGCCCCCCATGCCCAGCAGCACGGCCGTGCCCAGCGCATCTCGGTGCATGCCCAGGATCAGCTCGGTGCCACCGCCCACCATCTCCTGCACGAGGAAGCGGTCGGGGCGCACGCCGGCTTTGGCGTGCACGTCGGCGGTCATGCTGATCAGGCGTTCACCCACGGTCTCGGGCGTGAGGCCGATGGCCACACCACCGACGTCGCTCTTGTGCGTGATCTGCGACGAGAGGATCTTGAGCACCACGCGGCCACCCAGCTCGCGCGCGGCAGCTTCAGCCTCGGCCGGGGTGGTGACGACGCGCTCGGCGGCACAGGGCACCTGAAAACGAGCGAACAGCTGCTTGGCCTGTGCCTCGTCCAGCGATCCCGAAGGCAGCTCACCCGTGTCGACGGCGCTGCCCGCATCCGTGTCCTCGACCGGTGCGACGAAACTGCTCACCTTGTACATGGCGGCCAGCGCCGCGGTGCAGCTCTCGGCCGCGGCAAAAGCGGGCACGCCGTGGCGCGTGAGCAAGGCGCCCACCTCGGGCGCGTGCGGGCTCACATAGGCCATCACGGGCTTGTCCGAATCGGGCAGGCAGTCGCGGATGGCGTTGGCCATCAGCTCGGGCATGGCCAGGCTGGACGAACCCACGATGATCACCAGCGCGTCGTAAGTCGGGCTGGCCAGCAGGGCACGGATCGCGCCGCGCAGCAGGTCAGGCCGCAGGCCGGCGAGGGTCACGTCGATCGGGTTGCGGTCCAGCACGGCTTCGCTGCCGGTCTGCAGCGCGCGCAGCGCCTCGGCCGTGGCGGCATCCGGCGCCGGGGTCTCGAAACCGGCCACGCCCAGGTCGTCGGACACCAGCGTGCCGGCGCCGCCGGTGCTGGTGAGAATCGCCACGCGCTGGCCGCGCATGTGGCGGCCTGTCGCCAGGGCCACGGGGATGTCCAGCAGGTCGTTGAAGGTATGCGCGCGGATCACGCCCACCTGCTTGAACAGCGCGTCGTACATGCGGTCGGCGCCCGCCATGGCACCGGTGTGCGACACGGCGGCCTGGGCGCCCGCTTCCGAGCGGCCGATCTTGAAGGCCACCACCGGCTTGCCCTTGCTCGCCGCCTTGAGGCAGGCGGCCCGGAACTTGGCGGGGTCGCGCACGGTTTCGACGTACAGCGCGATCACCTGCGTGGCCGGATCGTCCGCCAGGTGGTCGATGAAGTCAGCCAGCTCCAGGTCCACCTCATTGCTGGTCGAAATCAGCTTGGACAGGCCGATGCCGCGCGCGGCGGCCCGCGACAGCAGCGAGCCCAGGATGCCGCCGCTTTGCGACACCACGCCGATGCCGCCCACCGGAAATTCATCCATCTCCAGCGCTCCGGTGGCCGAGAGCACGATGGCGTCGGTCAGGTTCACCAGGCCGATGGTGTTGGGCCCCAGGATGCGCATGGACCCGGCCGCTTCCACCAGTTGCTTCTGGCGGCGCGCGCCGTCTTCGCCGGTCTCGGTGTAGCCACTGGCCAGCACGATGGCCGCCGCGCAACCGCGCGCCGAGAGTTCCTTCACCGCGAGGTGGGCCCGCTCAGCGCCCAGCAGCACGATGGCGACATCGGGCGTTTCCGGCAACGAAGCGATGTCGGCGTAACACGGCAGGTCGCCGATGCGGTCGGCCTTGGGGTTCACCGGCAGGATGCGACCGGCAAAGCCGTGCTTCTGCAGGTAGGCCACCGGGCGTCCAGCGGTTTTGCCCGGGTCGGCCGAAGCACCGATGATGGCCACGCTGCGCGGCTGCAGAAGACGGGAGATCGCGTTGATGGGGGCGTCCATGGTCTTCACTCCTTGCCGGCGGTCTTGGCCAGAAACGCTTCCACCGAAGCGCGGTGCTCGCTGCTGGTGTAGCAGATGCCCTGCGCCTGGCTGCCCTGCGCGAACACGTCGTGCGAGGTCAGCTCGAAGCTCTGGTTGAGGATGGTCTTGGTCAGCGCGATGGCCGTGCTCGACGCCTGGCTCAGCTCGGCGGCCCAGGCCTGCGCGTCGGCCAGCAGCGTGTCCGCGCTGGTCTTGCGGTCCACGATGCCCAGCGCCAGCGCTTCATCCACCTTGACCTGGCGGCCTGTGAAGATGAGTTCCTTGGCCTTGGCCAGGCCCACGCGGCGCGGCAGGAAGTACATGCCGCCGCCATCCGGGATGATGCCGCGCAGCACATACGACCAGGCGAAGCTCGCCCACTCGCTGGCGATGATGAAGTCGCAGGCCAGCGCCGTGTCGGCGCCCAGGCCCGAGGCCACGCCGTTCACGGCGGCGATCACCGGCTTGGGGCAGGTGTGCAGCAGCGATTGCGTGTGGTGCACGCGCTGCTGGCGGTGCCAGCCGTTGAAGCCCACTTCGCCCGCCGGGGCGTTCATGCGCTTCTGCATCCCGCTGATGTCGCCACCAGCGCAGAAGCCCTTGCCGGCGCCGGTCAGCACCAGGGCGCGGATCGCCTTGTCGGCGGTCACCGATTCGAGCGCGTGGATGAATTCCGAGCGCATGCCGTCGCTCATGGCATTGCGTTTGTCGGGGCGATTGAGGGTGAGTGTGGCGATGTCGCTGCTCACCGTCAGTTCGATCAGGTGGTGGTCCATGGTGTTGTTCGATCGCTCGATGTTTCGTCGCTCATTCGGCCCGGATGTTGTTTTCCTTGACGATCTTTCTCCAGCGCGCCTCCTCGGCCTTCACATAGCGGTCGAACTCGGCGGGATCCGAAGCGGTGACCACCAGGCCTTCGTGCTCCACCTTCTTCACGAATTCAGGGCTTTGCGCCGCCTTCTTGACGGCGGTGTTGAGCTTGGCGATCACGGGGGCCGGTGTGCCGGCCGGCACAAAGAATCCGTACCAGCTTTCAACCGAGTAGCCGGGCACGGTGGCAGCGACCGTGGGGACACCCTTGAACGCGGGCGATGGCTCGGGTGTCGTCACCGCAATGGCCCGCAGCTTGCCTTGGTCGACCATGCTGGACACCGCTGCAGCCGTGCCAAAGAACAGGTCCACCTGGCCACCCAGAAGGTCGGTCATGGCCGGGCCTGCGCCGCGGTAGGGAACGTGAAGCAGCTCGACCTTGGTCAGGTTGGTGAACATCTCACCCGCCAGGTGAGCCGAGGTGCCGTTGCCCTGCGATGCGTAGGTCAGCTTCTTGCCGGCCTTCACGGCATCCAGGATGTCTTTCACGGATTTGTACGGGCTCTCGGTACGGACCACCAGCACGTTCGGGCCCTTGCCGATCAGGCTCACGGGGGCGAACGCGGTCTCGTTGTTGTAGGGCAGTTTCGTCAGCAGGCTCGGGTTCACCGCGTGCGCCAGCGTGGCGATCACCAGCGTGTAGCCGTCGGGTGGGCTCTTGGCGACGAGGTCGGTGCCGATCACGGTGCCAGCGCCGGGCTTGTTCTCCACGATCACCGTCTGGCCCAGTTCTTTGGACATGCCCTGACCCAGGGTGCGTGCGATCAAATCGGTTCCGCCGGCAGCGGCAAACGGCACGACGATGCGCACGGTCCTATCGGGGTATTCGGCATGGGCGACGCCTGCGATGGCAGCCAGACTCAGACACAGGCCGCTGGCGAGTCCGCGCAGGGAAGTGGGAAGTGATTTCATGGGATGTCTCCTTGAGGATGGTTTCAGGCACGGCCTCGTGAGAGGCGCCGCATCGGCCTTGTTGACCGAACCCGAAGCTTAGGGACTCAGGCTTGTTTTGAGACCCACTCAGTTCCACTCAGTGGAATTTAGAATGCGTCAAAAATGGCAGAGACGGTTGAAAACATGAGGGGAAACCCTTGCAAGGCACACCATGAACCCACTTGAAGAGAACCCCGGCCGCTCGGCCTCCAACCGCTCGCTGCTGCGCGGCGCCGACATCCTGCGCGCCTTTCGGCCGGGGTCGGATCTGCTGGGCAATGGTGAGATCGCGGAGCGGACCGGCCTGTCCAACTCCACGGTGAGCCGCCTCACGCAGACGCTCGTGGCCGCCGGCCTGCTGCAACAAGACCGCGCCCGTCGCGCCTACCGGCTCGCGCCGCTGGTGCTCAGCCTGGGACACGCCATGCGCTCGGGCTCGCAGGTGCTGGCCATCGCCGCGCCTCGCATGCGCGCACTGGCGGAGCGCGAACGCATCAACGTCGGACTTGCCTACCCCGATCGCGACGAGATGGTCTACCTGGAGTCGATCCGCTACAACCGCCGCGTCGCGCTGCGCAACGTGGTGTCGGGCCAGCGCGTTCCCATGGAACTCACCTCGCTGGGTCGCGCATACCTGGCGACGGCACCGGTGGAACGCTACCGGCTGCTGGAGCCCATCTTCAAACGGCGCAACGGCCGGCACTGGCCAGAGGTCAAACAGGCCATCGAGGCGTCGATGGACAGCATGAGGTCCAAGGGCTATTGCTGGGCCAGCTGGCAACCGGAGGTGGTCGCACTGGCCACGGCCTTCCCGACCGCCGAGGGCATTTGTGTCATCAATGTCAGCGTGTCCACGCAAGAAGGGGTCGATCGATGGGTCGCGGCGCTGGCCCCCAAGCTGATGCGCCTGAAGGAAGACATCTGTTCGGAGTTGCTGCGGCTCCCCGAACCCTAGGGTTGCCCGGACTGGGTGGCCGGAAGGCTTCCTGATGGTTCAGCGCGGCTCATCCGTGTTGCTGCAGGTTCTCCCTGACCCGTCGCAACAGCCCCATGAGCTGCTGGACTTCGCGCTCGCTCATGCCGTGCGTGGCCACCGCCGCCAGCACGGTCTGGCGCTGTTGCATGACCTTGTGCAGGGCCTGCGCCTCTTTCGACAACGACAGGCGCCACACGCGGCGGTCGGCTTCGTCGGGCACCGCCAGCAACAGGCCCTTGTCCTTCAACCCGCCGATCAGCCGGGCGACCTGGCCCCGGTCGCGCCCCGCATGGGTGGCGAGGTCGCTCTGCGTGGCGCCGGGATGCCGGGCAAAGTAGCCCAGCGCCTTGCCCTCCATCGGGCTCAGGTCCCGGGGCTGGTCCGTTTCGCCACGCAGCAGTTTCGAACGGAAAGCATGCACCACCGCGTGCATGGCCTCCAGCACATCGCCGTCGGGCGAGATACCCACTTTGCTGACATTGTCATCAATTTTGGTCATGATTGATGACATTATCAATCAAATCACTCCATCCATCCATGTCCATCACATCCCCCGTCCGCCGCGTTGAGCGGGTCCGCCACGAACTCGTCCGGCGCGACGTTCAGGTCGCTCGCGTTGAAACGATCAGCCCCCGGTTCCTTGCGGTGACGTTCTCTGGCGCCACGCTCGACGGTTTCACTTCGCTCTCGTTCGACGACCACCTCAAATTCATGTTCGAAGGCCCTTCGGGCGAGGTGCATCGGCGCGACTACACCCCCCGGCACTTCGACGCTGCACAACGCGAACTGACCATCGAATTCGCCCTCCACGCCGGTGGCCTGGCCAGCGACTGGGCCCGCCAGGCCCAGCCCGGCATGCCGGCCACCATCGGCGGTCCACGCGGCTCCATGATCATCCCCACCGATTTCGACTGGCACCTCCTGGTGGGCGACGCCACCGCCCTGCCCGCCATTCACCGCCGGCTGGAAGAGCTGTCCCCGGGCGCCCGCGTGCAGGTGATCGCCCACGCGCCCACCCCCGAAGACCAGCGCGTCATGGCCACGCGGGCCGATGCGCAGGTGCGCTGGGTGCCGTCGACCGACGATCTGGTGAGCGCTGTTCGCGAGCTGGATCTGCCCGCCGGCGAAGGCTTCGTCTGGTGCGCGGGCGAGGCGGCGGTCATGGCCCGGATGCGCGACGTGTTGGCCACCGACAAGGGCCATCCGCGCGAAGCCATGCGCGTGGCGGCTTACTGGAAGGTGGGTGCCGAGGGGCACCACGAAAACCTGGAGTGAGCGGTTTTTGACACCCGCCGCGGTCAGCGCAGCATGAGGTCGATGCGTCGCTGCAGACGCGCCACCTCGTCCGCCGCACCCGCCGCCTGGGCGCGCTGCTGCTGGACCTTGAGCCAAGCCAGCAAGGGCCGGCGCCAGCCGCGCGCCGACGCGGTGTCCACCGCCGCCTGCACCGTGGCCGGCGTGGCCGCACCGCGTCTCAACAGCACGCCGGCCGCCACCAGCCGCGCCAGCGGGTCTTCGATGGCCGAGACATCCGTCTGGCCAGCCGAGATGAGGCTGCGGTGGGCCGACGGCAACAAGGCCGCATCGGCAGCCTGCGCGTTGCCCGCCAGGTAGCGAGCGTAGGCCTGCTCGGCGGGCGCCGCATCGGCAGCCAGCGCATCGAAACCGTTGCACGCCTCCAGCTCCAGCGCCGCCACCCGCGTGGCGCAGCGCAGCAGCTCCAGCCGCGCCAGCAGGTCGGGCCGCGCGGTGCGCGCCACCTCGGCCCGCGCCCGAGCAAACTCCGCCGCCTCGATCCGGCTGTCGCCACTGAGCCAGGCCTCGGTGGCCCGCTCCGAACTGCCCTTGGCGTTCATCTGCCAGTCGGGCACCTGCGTGCTGGAACAAGCCGCCAGGGTCAGACCGATCAGCGCAGGAAAACAACGCGCGACGAATGAAGAAGCAGCCCAACCAGAAACACCGTGGAAGCGGCTTCGCCTGGCCACTGGTGTTGCCCCCTGGAGGGGGGATGCGGTTAAGCGAATTCCCGCTTTCGGCGGCAATTCGGGGCGCAGCGAGCAAGCAACGGGGGTGTTTCTTGTCATGGAAGCTGTATCTCCGTCTCGCGCTTGAACGGCCACTTGCGGTTGAGGTCGTTGATCAACGCCTCCACCTTGCGCAGGCTCGCGTCCACCTCGGCACGCAGGCCGGCCAGGTCGGTCGTGGCCTCGCGGGTGTTGGCGGTGATGGCCTGCGCGTCGATCAGCAGCTGGTCGACCTTCTGCAGGCTGCCTCGCGCATCGGTCAGCAGGCCGTTGAGCTGCTGCACGGTGGTGCGTGCGTCGGCCACCAGCCCGGTCTCGCCGCCCGTGCCGCCAGGGCCGCTGCCCTGGCCAAACACCTGTTTGTCGGCGTTGGCCACCAGCGAGTCCAGCCGCTTGACCAGCCCGTCGGTGCGCGCGAGCACGGCGTTGGCATTGCTCAGGGTGACCGTGAGCTGCTTCGCATCGTCGTCGTTGCCCATGAGCAGGCCCATCGCGCCCTGCGGTCCCTTGAGGCGCTCGGTGGCGATCTGCACGTTGGCCAGCGACTGCTGCAACGGTGCATCGGCCTTGGTCATGTTGTTGAGGTTGTCCAGCAGGTCGCGCACCTGGGCCACCAGCTTCGGGATCTCGGCCGCCGCGTCGCCGCGCAAGACTTGCCGCACCGCCCCGTCCTCCAGCGGCGGGTCGGTCAGGATGCCGCTGTAGGCACGGATCTTGGTGCCGCCCACCAGGGCTTTCTCCATGGTGAAAATGCTGGAGCTGCGCAGCCACTTGGCGTCCTTGGTCGGCACGTCCACCAGGATGCGCACGTTGCCGTCCTCGGCCAGCTCCAGCTGCGCCACCCTGCCGATGGCAAAGCCGGCGAAGGTCATGTCCATGCCTGCCACCACGCCCTCGGAGTCATCGGACATCAACACCAGCCGCTGCGTGCGCTCGAAGGCGCCGCGCGCGTACATCACGTACAGCGCAGAACCCACCACCAGGATCAGCAGCAGGAGCAGCAGCAGCGCGGCCTTGACCTCCAGGTTCTTCACCGGCGGCAAGGGATCGAGAACGGGGCCGTTGGGTGGCGTGGGTGTGGGCATGGGCGGAACCGGAAGGTGAATCAATAGTAGTTGCCCATCAAGGACACCACCTCCAGCAGCAGGATCACCGAGAGCAGGCGCGCGAACTCGGTGATGTCGCTGCGGCGCGTGTAGCCACCCTGGGCGTCGCGCTGGGCACTGGCGGCCATGGGCACGAAGGCCACGGCGAGGCTGAAGAACACGGTCTTGAGGGCAAAGATCAGCGTGACCGCGGGCGAGAACACGCTGCCCACGCTGCGGTTGTAGTCGGCCAGCGCCCAGGGCGAGAAGCCGTACACGTTCAGGTAGGTCAGGACCAGCGCGATGAAACAGCTCAGCGCGGCCAGCAGCAGCACCGAGAACACACCGGCCAGCGCGCGCGGCAGCATGTCCACCCGCAGCAGCAGCTGGCGCGGACGGCGTACCCCGCTTCGGTGTTCGTCGGCGAGCAGGCGGCGGATGCGCTGCGACTCGGGCATGGTGTAGCGCACCGCGACAAACATCGCCGCGTACAGCGGGATCAGCTCCAGCACCAGCGTGCGCACCAGCAGCTCCAGCGCGTACTGCGAGAGGCCGTAGCTCAGCGCCGTGGCCACCACGATGCGGATCAGCACCAGGCTCACCAGCGCCGAGAGCACCAGGAACCAGGTCAGCAAGGGCGCGCTGGCGCGGTAGAGGTGCGCGATGATCGCCTGGCGTTCCTCGGGCTCGTCGTAGCTCGACGGCGAGAGCGACAACACCACGATCTCGGCGCCAATCAGCAGCACCTGCCACCAGGCGCCCCAGGCGGACAACACGCGCCGTCCCGAGCGCAGCAGCGTGTCGTGCATGGAAGCAAGCAGGTTCATGCGGCGGATCATAGCGGCGCGACCCGTGGGCGTCATGCAGGTGACAGCTGGCCCCCCGCAGCTGGTGAAAACGCCCATGGCTGCGCGTGCGGTTTGTGGATTCAATGCTTTTCAACGTGCCCGCATCGGCGGGCGCCGCTGCAAAAGGAGCCTCCATGACCCATTCCATTTCTCCGGCCGTGCGCCGCCAGACCATCGCCGACGCCCTGCACCGCACCGCCGTTCGCCTGCCGACGAAGGCCGCCATCGTCTGCGGCGCCACTCAGTGGACCTACGCAGAGTTCAATGCCCTGGTCTCGCGGCTGGCGGCAGGCCTGAACCAGATCGGCGTGGGCGAAGGCGACAAGGTGGCCGTGCTGGCGCGCAATTCACATGGCTTTGCGGCGCTGCGCTTCGCGCTGGCGCGCCGGGGGGCAGTGCTGGTGCCGATCAACTTCATGCTCAAGGCCGACGAGGTCGCCTACATCCTGCGCCACGCGGGTGCCCGCACGCTCGCCACCGACAGCGGCCTCGCTGGCCTGGCCCGCGAGGCTTCGGCGCTGGAAACGGCGGTCCAGCAATTCATCTGGCTGCCCAGCGAAGACCCCAGCGAGCCCGTCGCCGGCATGCACCGGTTCGACGACCTCGCCGCCTGCACCGAGGCCCTGCCCGAGGTCGCACTCGGCAGCCACGACCTGGCCCAGATCGTCTACACCAGCGGCACCGAATCCACGCCGAAGGGCGCGATGCTCACGCACGACGCTGTGCTCTGGCAGTACGTGAGCTGCGTGATCAACGCCGAAATCGCCGAGACCGACCGCGCCCTGCACGCCCTGCCGCTGTACCACTGCGCTCAGCTCGACGTGTTCTTCGGCCCGGCCATCTACATCGGCAGCAGCAACGTCATCACCAGCAAGCCCACGCCCGACAACCTGCTCGCCCTGCTGGAGCAGCACCGGATCACCAGCTTCTTCGCCCCGCCCACCGTGTGGATCGCCTTGCTGCGCTCGCCGCTGTTCGACGCCGGGAAGCTGAAGCACCTGGCCAAGGGCTACTACGGCGCGTCCATCATGCCGGTGGAGGTGCTGAAGGAACTGGCCGCGCGCCTGCCGGTTGTGCGGCTGTGGAACCTGTACGGTCAGACCGAGATCGCGCCGCTCGCCACCATGCTCGGGCCAGAGGACCAGCTGCGCAAACCCGGCTCGTGTGGCAAGGCGGTCATCAACGTGGAAACGCGCGTGGTCAACGACACGATGCAGGACGTGGCCGTGGGCGAAGTCGGTGAGATCGTGCACCGCTCGCCGCACCTGATGCTGGGCTACTTCAACGACCCCGAACGCACGGCGGTCAGCTTCGATGGTGACTGGTTCCACAGCGGCGACCTGGCCGTGATCGATGACGAAGGCTTCATCACCGTGGTGGACCGCAAGAAAGACATGATCAAGACCGGCGGCGAAAACGTGGCCAGCCGCGAGGTGGAAGAAATGATCTACCGCCTGCCCGCCGTGAGCGAGGTGGCCGTGATCGGCCTGCCCGACCCGAAGTGGGTCGAAGCGGTGACGGCGGTGATCGTGGTCAAGGCCGGGCAATCGCTGACCGAGGCCGAGGTGCTGGCGCACTGCAATGCACACATGGCCACGTTCAAGTGCCCGAAACGCGTGGTGTTCACCGCGTCCCTGCCGAAGAACCCCAGCGGCAAGCTGCTGAAACGGGAACTGCGATCGCGGTATCAGCCATGAAAGACCGACACCGCGTCGCTTAACCGATTCGCAAGGAGCGCCTCACAGTGGCCAGACGTAAAACCCAATGCCTTCGTATTGATACAGATGAGACAACGAAGACTGGATATAGGCCACTTCAGAAGAAGAGTAAGAGTAAAAATGTGAGCCGGTTGGCTTGTACATGAATCGATGCAATGGAATGGTGCCCACGCCAGGAGCGGAAGGGCTTCTGGCATACCAAGCGACCCCTTCAAGCGTGAAGTATGGAATGTTATTGACCGTGTTTACCTCTGTCGGATCAAGGGAGTAGAAATAGGCACCATTGTTCCTATTTCTAAATCGATAGACAGGCAACAATCCAGGCTCAGAAGCCGACCTAACCGAAAACACAGATCGCTCATACTGATAAGACGGAAGAGCACCCAATATATAGTCGCGCTCAGACGAACCACGAGTGAACAAATGAATGCCCGTGATTAAATTGTAGAATCTAAAAACAGTTCCATCAGCAAATGTAGGCGGCACCAAAGCAGTGTACGCATTGAGCAAGCCCGCACCGCACTGCGGGCATGACGCAGGAAACGGCTTTGAACCCAATTTGAGCCGCGCAGCTACCTGATTGGGCGTCAATGCAGGGTTTTGAGCGAGCAGCAGCGCAGCGACACCCGCAACGTGAGGCGCCGCCATGGATGTGCCGTAATAATTGGCATAGGTCGGTCCTGCAGGTGAAGTGGTTCCACTGTTGATCGTGGAATAAACATTGCTGCCAGGGGCAGCCAACCCGACGTGAGGGCCGAAATTGGAATAGTTGGCAATGCCTCCCGAGGAAGTCGTCGCAGCGACAGCAATGACACCCTCACAATTGGCGGGCTGCGCATTCACGGTGCTGACGCTGTCATTGCCGGCTGAAACAACGACAGTCGCCCCCCGGCTGCGCGCGCTGTTGATCGCTGCCTGGAGTGTATTGGAACAGGCACCCCCGCCACCCAGTGACATGTTGATCACTGAAGCCGCATGGGTGTTGGCAGGAACACCCGCCACGCTGCCGCCGGCCGCCCAGACAATGCCATCAGCGATGTCCGAAAAAAATCCCCCGCATTTCCCCAGCACACGTACGGGAACCACTTTGGCACCAAAAGCAACTCCAGCACCGCCTGTGGAGTTGTTGGTCACCGCCGCAATGGTCCCTGCAACGTGGGAGCCATGCCAGCTGGAAGCCTCTTCAGAGCAACCTTCAAAAAATCCGCCGTACGTTAACCCCAAAGAATCGGCGTAGGTCACCCAGTCACCAGGATCCGACGGATCATTGTCGCGACCCGTTCCATCATTTCCCACCCTTGAATCGGAAACAAAATCATAACCACCGACCCTGTTGGCATCAAGATCAGGATGACTGGTGATGCCGGTGTCCAGCACCGCAACCCGCACACCAGAACCCTGGCTGATATCCCAGGCAGCGGGCAGATTGACCCCCCCAACCCCGGTCCCATAGTGCCATTGGGAAGATTGATAACCAGGGTCATTCGGTACAAACTGACGGCGCATCCAGGCATCGGGCTCAACATACTCCACCGCCGGGTCTTTGGCGATTTCCTGAATCAACTCATTGAGTCGATTGCCGGAAAGCGGAGCACTCTGCTTCAGCAGATAGGCACCCGTGGCCAACGGCTTGTCGAAGTACAAGGTAATGCCAAATTTGTTGGCCGACGCGCTGGCGTTGCCGAACCCCAAGCCCGCAGCATTTTGTCCTGCATGCTGCAGAGTCAGTTGTTGACCACTCAACTGTCCCGTTTTGTACTTGATGATGATGCCACCCTGTTTGAACGGTCCGGATTGGACAGAACGGTCAACCTTGGGTTGCGCATCTTTGCCTCCTGCATAAGCCCCCTGAGCCAAAAACACCGCAGATGTCAATGCAAGAATATGTGACAGGATTTGCTTCTTCTTCATAAATTCCCCACTCCCCATACCCCCAAATCAGAGATATGGTCCATGATTAAACAATGCGCATAAGACTTGAAGAGTCATTTGCATGATCGAAAGAAGCCAGCTCATGCGATGCATGTACGCAAGCCAACTATCAGCATTTAGTTTACTTTTTGTTTCATACCCGGTCAAGACGAGCGACAACGTGCGTTGCAGAAAACCCTCGCCTGTGTGTCTCTAAGTACAGGGGGCCATGAACACGGCGGCCGGGATCATTCTGAGTGGCCTTCAGTGCTCAGGCTGGCCAGTGAAGTGTCTGCAGACCCCTCCCCCCACACCACCCGTCACACCTTCGTGCGCTGCTCAAGTGCCCAGGCCACGTGTTCGCGCACCACCATGCTCGGGTGGTGCGCTCGCGCCAACAAGGCCGTCTCGGTTGCAGGATCCATGGTGTCCCGCAGCGCATTCCCCATCGCCACCGCGATGTTCCTCAACCACCGCTCGTGCCCGATGCGCCGGATCGGGCTGCCTTCGGTGCGGCGCAAAAACTCGTCTTCGGTCCACGCAAACAATTCGACCAGCGTCGCACCCGTGAGCCCGTCGCGCGGGTCGAAGTCAGCGAGCGGGGAACGCTGCGCGAACTTGTTCCAGGGGCAGATCAGCTGGCAGTCGTCGCAGCCATAGATGCGGTTGCCGATCAGCGGGCGCAGGTCTTCGGGAATCGGCCCGGCGTGTTCGATGGTGAGGTAAGAGATGCAACGGCGTGCGTCCAGCCGCTGCGGGCCGAGGATGGCCTGCGTGGGGCAGATCTGAATGCAGGCACTGCAGGCGCCGCAGTGGTCGGTCACGGGTGCGCTGGCCGGCAGGGCGATGTCCACGTAGATCTCGCCCAGGAAAAACATCGAGCCGCCTTCTCGGTTCAACACCAGGGTGTGTTTGCCGCGCCAGCCCTGGCCGCTGCGCCGGGCCAGCTCGGCTTCGAGCACGGGCGCGGAGTCGGTGAACACGCGGTGGCCCCGCGGGCCGATGGCGGCCTCGATGCGTTCAGCCAGTTTTTGCAGGCGGTTGCGCAGCACCTTGTGGTAGTCCCGGCCCCGCGCGTAGAGCGAGACGATGGCCTCGCCGGGCCGTTGCAGGCGCTGCAGTTCGAGTGCCTGCCAGTCCTCCGGCGTGTGTTGCGGCAGGTAGTCCAGCCGGGCCGTGATGACGCTCACGGTGCCCGGCACCAGCTCGGCCGGCCGAGCGCGCTTCATGCCGTGGCGGACCATGTAGTCCATCTCACCGTGAAATCCGGCCGCGAGCCAGGCGCTCAGGCCGGGCTCGGCGGCAGAAAGATCGATGCCGGCCACGCCGATTTGGGACAATGCGAGCTCCTGGCCCCAGGCCTGTATCTGAGTCACCAGTTGAGCAGCATCGAAATCGGACGTCATGTGCCGCCCATTGTAGAAACGCCCGCGCCGGCAGCGCCGTCGCTGTGGCGTGGCCGCTGGGCCAGCGAGGCGGACACACAGGCCTTTGCCGCGCGGCTGGCCGCATGCCCGGCCATCCACAACGCCACGCTCACGCTGCAAGGCGACCTGGGCGCGGGCAAGACCACCTTCGTTCGCCACCTGTTGCGCGCCCTGGGCGTGCGCGGCCGCATCAAGAGCCCGACCTACGCCGTGGTCGAGCCGCACAGCGCGGTGGACGGCCCGCTGTCACCGACAGGCGCGCCGCTGGCCATCTGGCACTTCGACTTCTACCGTTTCACTGATCCCCGCGAGTGGGAAGACGCGGGCTTTCGCGAACTTTTTGCGAGCCCGGGTCTCAAGCTGGTGGAGTGGCCCGAACGGGCGACGGGCCTGATGCCCGCGATCGACGCTGAAATCCACATCGAACCCGACGACATGATGCCCACATCCACCGACGACGACACCGACGGCCCACGCATCCTGCGCGTCACGGCCCACACCCCCATCGGCCGGCAACTGCTGGCGGCGCTCCAGGCATGAGCCAACCCATCGGCCGCCGCGAGGTGTTGCGCGCAGGCACGCTGGTGATGCTGCTGGGCACGCCCCACCTCGCGCAGGCCGGTCGTGTGATCGCCGTGCGCATCTGGCCCGCCCAGGACTACACGCGCGTGACCATCGAGTCCGACGCGGCGCTCAAGGCCCACAAGACCACAGTGATCGACCCGCCGCAACTGACCGTCGAGATCGAGGGCATCGACCTGCTCGACGGCATGCGCGAGCTGGTGGCCAAGCTGCGCTCGGACGACCCGAACATCGCGGGCATGCGGGTCACACCCGTGGGACCCAATCTCGCCCGGCTGACCATCGACCTGAAGAAGCCGATCAAGCCTCAGGTGTTCAACCTGCCACCGGTCGCGGCCTACCAGCACCGGCTGGTGTTCGACCTGTTCCCCGAGCAGGAGGTGGACCCGCTGGACGCGCTGATCCGCGAGCGCTTTCTGGAGGTGGACGAGGCCAGCGCGCGGGCCGCGAAGCTGCTGGGCATTGAGCTCGACCAGGCGCAGGCACCGGCCGACCCGCTGGGTGAGCTGATCGCGGGCCGCAACAAGCCCCGGCCCGCCGCCAAGCCGACCGAGGCCCCCACCACCCCCAGGCCGGCGCCGGTGAAGAAGACCGAACGACTGATCATCGTGGCGCTCGACCCCGGCCATGGCGGTGAAGACCCGGGCGCCATCGGCCCCGGCGGCACCAAAGAGAAAGACGTGGTGCTGAAGGTCGCGCACCGCCTGCGCGAGCGCATCAACGCCACGCGCGTCAACGGCAACCCGATGCGCGCCTACCTGACGCGCGACGCCGATTTTTTTGTTCCGCTGGGCGTCCGCGTGCAAAAGGCGCAGCGCGTGCGCGCCGACCTGTTCATCAGCCTCCACGCCGACGCGTTCATGACGCCGCGGCCCCAGGGCGCGAGCATCTTTGCGCTCAGCACCAAGGGCGCGAGCAGCGCGGCGGCGCGCTGGATGGCCAACAAGGAAAACGCCGCCGACCTGGTGGGGGGCCTCAACGTGAAGAACAGGGACGCGACCCTGCAGCGCGCCTTGCTGGACATGAGCACCACCGCACAGATCAAGGACAGCCTCAAGCTCGGCAGCGCCATGCTTGGCGAGGTGGGCCGGGTCGGCAAGCTGCACAAGCCCCACGTCGAACAGGCCGGTTTCGCGGTGCTGAAGGCACCCGACATCCCCAGCGTGCTGGTCGAGACCGCCTTCATCAGCAACCCGGATGAAGAAGTGCGGCTCAACAGCGAGAGCTACCAGGCCAATCTGGCCGATGCCCTGATGAAGGGCATCGTGAAGTACTTCAGCGCCAACCCGCCGTTGGCGCGCACCCGACCCTTGTAAGGCCAGCGCGGCCGCGCTGGCGCCCGGCTCAAGCCTTGGCAGCGGCGTCGGCTTTGGCGTCGCGGTGCGCCTTCCAGCCACCCCAGAGCGCAATCAGCCCCGGCACGAAAATCAGCGCCCAGATGATCTTGGAGAGGTTGGCCCGCACCCAGGGCAGGTTGCCGAAGAAGTAGCCGGCGGACGTGAGGCCGATCACCCAGATCACCGCGCCCACCACGTTGAACATCGTGAACTTGCTGCGGGTCATGTCGGCCACACCGGCCACGAAGGGCGCGAAGGTGCGGATGAAGGGCATGAAACGCGCCAGGATGATGGTCACGCCACCGTAGCGCTCGTAGAAGTTGTGGGCCTGGTTGAAGGCGTTCTTGTTGAAGAACCGGGAGTTCTCCCACTGAAACACCTTCGGGCCGAAGTAGCGGCCGATGGTGTAGTTGGTCTGGTCGCCCAGGATCGCGGCGGCGAGCATCAGGCCCGCCGCGAGCGACCAGTCGATCAGGCCCGCGCCACAGAGCGCCCCCACGATGAAGAGCAGCGAGTCGCCCGGCAGGAAGGGCATGACCACCAGCCCGGTCTCCACAAAGATGATCAGGAACAGCAAGGCATAGACCCATGCGCCGTAGGTTTGCACGAAGACCTGCAGGTGTTTGTCCACGTGCAGCACGAAGTCGATCAGGGTCAGAACTATTTCCATGGGGGGAGATTATCCAGTGGCAACGTGAAGGCCCAGCGGCCCCGGCGCCTACAATTTCTCCGGTGAATGCCCCCCTCCCCCTCCCGACCCGCCGCCCGATCCTCGAACTCCCCGACGAACTGATCAGCCAGATCGCGGCCGGCGAGGTGGTCGAACGGCCGGCCTCCGTGGTGCGCGAGCTGCTGGACAACGCGCTGGACGCGGGTGCCACGCAGATCACCGTGCGGCTGCAGGCCGGCGGCGTGCGCCTCATCAGCGTGGAAGACAACGGCGGCGGCATCCTGCGCGCCGAGCTGCCGACCGCGCTCAAGCGCCACGCCACCAGCAAGATCGCCAGCCTCTCCGACCTCGAATCGGTGGGCACCATGGGTTTTCGGGGCGAGGCGCTGGCCGCCATCTGCTCCATCGCCGAGGTTTCCATCCTGACCCGCGTGGACGCGGCCGGCGAGCCCCACGGCTGGCTGCTCGACGGCCGCAGCGGCGAGCTGCAGCCCACGGCGCGCGGCCCTGGCACCACGGTCGAGGTGCGCGAGCTCTTTTTCGCCACGCCCGCACGGCGCAAGTTCCTGAAGACCGACGCCACCGAGCTGGCCCACTGCATCGAGGCCGTGCGCCGCCACGCGCTGGCCCGGCCCGAGGTGGGTTTCGCCATCTGGCACGACGGCAAGCTGGCCGCGCAGTGGCGCGCGGTGCCCGGCGGCGGCATCGATGCGCTGCGCCAGCGCCTGGCCGATGTGCTCGGCGAAGACTTCATCGAGCAGGCGGTGGCGGTGAACTGGCCTTTGGCCATCCCCACTGATACCGGTGACCAGCCGCAGCGCCTGCGCGTCTGGGGCTTTGCCGGCGTGCCCGACGCGGCGCGCTCGCGCGGCGACTGGCAGTTCGCCTACGTCAACGGCCGCTACGTGCGCGACAAGGTGATCACCCACGCCGGGCGCAGCGCCTACGAAGACGTGCTGCACGGCCACAAACAACCGGTGTACGCGCTGTATGTGAGCCTGGACCCAACCCGGGTGGACGTGAACGTGCACCCGACCAAGATCGAGGTGCGCTTCCGCGACAGCCGCGAGGTGCACCAGGCCGTGCGCCACGCGGTGGAATCGGCGCTGGCGGTGCCACGCGCGGCCGCCGCCGCGGCGGCACAGGGGGCGCTGGTGCCCGGCGAAGCCTCCCCCGACCACATGCCGCAGGCTGGAGTGCCCACCTGGACAGCGCCCGACCGCCTGCCCTCCACGCTGGGCGCCGCGCAGAATCCGCTGCCGTTCCAGCGCTACACACCACCCGACACCGTCGGCCAGCGCGTGAGCGACCTCGGGGCCTTGTGGGGCGCCAGCACCGAAAGGACCTCGACCGACCCGGCCCGAACGGCGGAATGGGCGGACTCCCCGGAGGCCATGCCAGCGAACCTCCTGCCCGTTCGGGCCGCGCCCGCGGACGCCGCTTCCGCTGCCCCCCCCCTGCCCGCCGGCGACTGGCCGCTGGGCCGCGCCATCGCGCAGCTGCAGGGTGTCTACATCCTGGCCGAAAACGCCCAGGGCCTGGTGGTGGTGGACATGCACGCCGCCCACGAGCGCATCGTCTACGAGCGGCTCAAGCAGCAGATGGACAACGAGCAACTCGCCAGCCAGCCGCTGCTGATCCCCGCCACGTTCGCCGCCACGCCCGCCGAGGTCGCCACCGCCGAAGACAGCGGCGTGGTGCTCGCCATGCTCGGCCTGGAGATCGTGCCGTTTTCGCCCAAGACCCTGGCGGTGCGCGCCGTGCCGACCACGCTGGCGCAGGGCGACCCGGTGGAGCTGGCGCGCAGCGTGCTCGCCGAGCTGAGCCAGCACGACGCCAGCACCGTGGTGCAGCGCGCCCGCAACGAGCTGCTGGCCACCATGGCCTGCCACGGCGCGGTGCGCGCCAACCGCCGCCTGACGCTGGAGGAGATGAACGCCCTGCTGCGCCAGATGGAAGTGACGGAGCGCTCCGACCAATGCAACCACGGCCGCCCGACCTGGCGCCAGGTGAGCATGCGCGAGCTGGACGCGCTGTTCCTGCGCGGGCGCTGAGCCCCCGGGTTCGCACCAATTCAGGGCCAACCCATCAACCCCCGTCACAAGGACGCACCACAAGAAAACACGTCACACCAATTGCGCGCCTTTTGGGATGCGAAATACCGTTTTCGCATAATGTCATGCACTTTTTTGGAGCATGACACGCATGAAGTACGCATCGGTTCACGGTTTTCTTTCCCACGTCGAGGCCCGCAACCCGGGCCAGCCCGAGTTCCTGCAGGCCGTCACCGAGGTGATGGAAAGCCTCTGGCCTTTCATTGCCGCCCACCCGAAATACGCCGAGCAGGGCCTGCTGGACCGCCTCATCGAACCGGAGCGCATCGTCATGTTCCGCGTGTCCTGGGTGGACGACCACGGTCAGGTGCAGGTCAACCGCGGCTACCGCATCCAGCACAGCATGGCCATCGGCCCCTACAAGGGCGGCCTGCGTTTCCACCCCTCGGTGACGCTTTCGGTACTGAAATTCCTGGCCTTCGAGCAGACCTTCAAGAACGCCCTGACCACCCTGCCCATGGGCGGCGGCAAGGGCGGTTCGGACTTCGACCCCAAGGGCAAGAGTCCGGCCGAGGTCATGCGCTTCTGCCAGGCCTTCGTGCTGGAACTGTTCCGCCACGTGGGTCCGGACACCGACATACCGGCGGGTGACATCGGCGTCGGTGGCCGCGAGGTCGGCTACATGGCGGGCATGTACAAAAAGCTGTCCAACCACGCCGGCAGCGTGTTCACCGGCAAGGGCCTGTCTTTCGGCGGCTCGCTGGTCCGCCCCGAGGCCACCGGCTACGGCACGGTGTACTTCGCCGACGAGATGCTCAAGACCCGCGGCAAGTCCTTCCAGGGCCTGCGCGTCTCGGTGTCGGGATCGGGCAACGTGGCGCAGTACGCGGTCGAGAAAGCCATGGCGCTGGGCGCCAAGGTCCTCACCGTGTCCGACTCCAGCGGCACCGTCATCGACGAAGCCGGCTTCACACCCGAGAAGCTGGCCATCCTGATGGACGTGAAGAACCACCACCACGGCCGTGTGAGCGACTACGCCGCGCGCACCGGTGTGCGGTTCGAAGCCGGTGTGCGCCCCTGGCAGGTGCCGGTGGACGTGGCCCTGCCCTGCGCGACCCAGAACGAACTGGACGCGAACGACGCACGCACGCTGATCCAGAACGGCGTGCTCTGCGTGGCCGAAGGCGCCAACATGCCCTCGACCATCGACGCGGCCAAGGCCTTCGAGGCCGCGGGCGTGCTGTACGCACCGGGCAAGGCATCCAACGCCGGCGGCGTGGCCACCTCGGGCCTGGAGATGAGCCAGAACGCCATGCGCCTGTCCTGGACGCGCGAGGAGGTGGACGCCCGCCTGCTGCAGATCATGCAGGGCATCCACGCCGCCTGCGTCAAACACGGCCGGGGCACCGACGGTCGCGTGAGCTACATCGACGGCGCCAACATCGCCGGCTTCGTCAAGGTGGCCGACGCCATGCTGGCCCAGGGCGTGACCTGACCGGCTGGCGCCAAGGCGCGCCGGCCGCCCGACGGCCTGGACGGCGGGTGAACTTTTCCGGGGCCGGCAGCATCATCTCCAGTCATGAAACGCCTGATCGCCCTCACCCTGTTGATCGCCGCCGTGCTCGCCGGCTGTGCCAACCTCGACGAACGCCAGCGCGGCTGGATCTTCCAGCCCTCGGACCGCAGCTGGTGGCGTGGCGAAGAAGCCGCCGCCGGCATGCAGGACGTGTGGATCGACTTCGCGTCGGAAGAGCGCGGTCAGCCGGCGAAGCTGCACGGCCTGTGGGCCGAGCACGAGGACTTCCAGCGCAAGACGGACGCGCCGGTGCTGCTCTACCTGCACGGTGCGCGCTTCAACGTGGTCGGCTCGGCCTTCCGCGCGCGGCGCATGCAGGAGCTCGGGTTTTCGGTGCTGGCGGTGGACTACCGGGGTTTCGGCAAAAGCACGAACGAGCTGCCCTCCGAGACCCTGGCCTATGAGGATGCGCGGGCGGCCTGGGACTGGCTGGCGCAGAAATACCCCGACCGGCCGCGCTACATCTTCGGCCACTCGCTGGGCGGGGCCATCGCCATCGACCTGGCCTCGCGCGTCAACGACGAGACTGGCACCCTGGTGGAAGGCACTTTCACCTCGATCCCGGACGTGGTCAGCTCCTACAAATGGGGCTGGCTGCCGGTGGGGCCGCTGATCACGCAGCGCTTCGAGGCGGTCAAGCGCGTGCCGCAGGTGGGCGCGCCGCTGCTGGTGGTGCACGGCAGCGAAGACCGCACCATCGCGCCCGAGCTGGGGCGCCGGCTGTACGAGGCGGCCACGGGCAAGAAGGCGTTCGTGCTGGTGGAAGGCGGCTCGCACCACAACACCAACGCCATGGGCCAGCCGCAGTACCGCGTGGCGCTGGCCGAACTGTTCGGGTTGAACTGAGTCACCCCCGCGCCGCCTTCGGCGTCCCCCCTGAGGGGGGCAACGCGGTGCGGCCCGGCAAAGCCGGTTCCGCCGCGTTCTGGACGCATGCAAGTCACGCCGGTCAGACATGGGCCATCTGCTACCCTCGACCGGATGTCCGTTTCCGCCGCTTCTGCCTCGCCCTCGCGCATGTCGCCCGGTCTGATCGTGCTCGTGCTCTCCCTGCTGCTCGGTCTGCAGCCGGTCACCACCGACCTCTACCTGCCCGCCCTGCCCGCCATCACGCAGGGCTTCGGCGCCACCATGCCGCAGGCCCAGCTGACCCTGACCGCGCTCTTGCTGGCCTTCGGCCTGTCGCAAATGGTCTGGGGCCCGCTGTCCGACCGCTTTGGCCGACGGCCGGTGCTGCTGGGCGGCACGCTGCTGTATGTGCTCGCGTCGGTGGGCAGCACCTTCGCCACCACCATGGACCAGCTCATCGTCTGGCGCACCCTGCAGGGCGTGGCCATGGGCGCGGGCGTGATGTGCGCCCGTGCCGTGGTGCGCGACCTGTACGCCCCCACCGAGGGCGCACGCATCATGTCCAAGGGCCTGACCGGGCTGGGCGTGATCGCCTGCGCCAGTGCGCCGGTGGGCGGCCTGCTGGCCGAGCTCGCGGGCTGGCGCGTGGCGCTGATGGCGCTCGCGGTGTTCGGCGCCGCCACCCTGGCCGTGCTGGCCTGGCGCTTCGAAGAAACCCTGGCACAGAAGAACCCGCGCGCGCTGGAGCCGCTCACGCTGCTGCGCACCTGGGCGCAGATCGTGCGCCACCCCACCTTCTGGGCCTTCACCCTGCTCTCGGCCACGTCCTACGGCGGCCTGTTCACCTTCCTCGCGGCCTCGTCTTTCGTCTTCACCGGCGTGCTCGGCCTCTCGAAAACCGCCTACGGCCTGGCCATGTTCTCGATGTCGCTGTCCTACATCGTCGGCACCTTCGCCTGCCGCCGCCTGCTGCCCTGGCTGGGCGTGCGCAAGACGGTGGCGCTCGCCGGCGCCTGCACGCTCACCGCCGGAACCACGATGGGCCTGCTGGCCCTGTTCGGCGTGCAGAGCGTGGCCGCCATCATGGGGCCGGTCTACCTGTTCATGCTCGGCCACGGCGTGCACCAGCCCTGTGGCCAGAGCGGCGCCGTCGGCCCGTTTCCGCAGGCCGCGGGCGCGGCCTCGGCGGTCAGCGGCTTCCTGATGATGGTGCTGGCCTTCTTCATGGGCGGCTGGCTCGGCAAGAGCCTGGCCGCCAGCCCGGTCAGCGTGCTGCCGCTGACCAACGGCATGTGGTTCTGGAGCGTGCTGATCGCGCTCACCGCGTGGACGCTGGTGCAGCGCTTTGGCGAGATCAAGGCGCCGCCACAACGCCTCAACCCCGAGGCTCCCAATGCTGGCTGAGCGTCCGCGTTGCCTGGCCATCGCCGGACCTACCGCCAGCGGCAAGAGCGCTGCGGCGCTGGCCATCGCCGAGCGTTGGCCGGTCGAGATCATCAGCGTCGACTCGGCGCTGGTCTACCGGGGCATGGACATCGGCACCGCCAAACCCACGGCGGACGAACTGGCCCGGGTGCCGCACCACCTGATCAACATCACCGACCCGCTGCAGGCCTACAGCGCCGCCGAGTTCGTGCGCGACGCCACCCGGCTCATCGACGAGATCGGCGCACGGGGCCGCACGCCGCTGCTCGTGGGCGGCACCATGCTGTATTTCAAGGCGCTGATGCAGGGCATGGACGACATGCCACGCGCCGACGCCGCCGTGCGCGCGGCCATCGAGACACGCGCGAAAGAAAAGGGCTGGCCCGCGATGCACGCCGAACTCGCCCGCGTCGACCCCACCACCGCCGCGCGCCTGGCGGCCAACGACAGTCAGCGCATCCAGCGCGCGCTGGAGGTGTTCGAGGTGTCGGGCCAGCCCATCTCCGCGCTCCAGACCGGCGGGCGCAAAGACCACAACCCGGTGCCGCCCGGCGCCTTCCTGAGCCTGGAGCCGACCGACCGCGCCTGGCTGCATGCGCGGATTGCACAGCGTTTCGACGCCATGCTGGAGACAGGCTTCCTGGACGAGGTGCGGGCGCTGCGCGCGCGCGGCGACCTGCAACCGGACCTGCCGTCGATGCGCTGCGTGGGTTACCGGCAGGCCTGGGAGGCGCTGGACGCCGTGGGAGACGCGCCGCTCACGGCGGCCCAGCTCGTCGAACTGCGCGACCGCGGCATCTTCGCCACCCGCCAGCTCGCCAAACGCCAGCTCACCTGGCTGCGCTCGATGCCGCAGCGGCGCGTGATTGCCTGCGATGCGCCCGATGCGCTGGCGCAGGTGATGGCCGCGGTCACGCTGGGTTGATCACTCGGATCAGGGGTGCACCCTGACCAGCCGGATGTAACCGGGCTGGAAGCGAGACACCTTCCTCACATCGGCCGAGGGTATCCCTGTCGGCACCCCCTCAAACGAGGCTTGGTAGCCAGTACGGCCCGCCTTCTGCAGCACCGAATCAAAGAGCGTGCGCCAATGAACAGACATCGACCAGAATGGCAATGCACCCGGCGAGAAGCCATTCATCGGGAACGCCGCGAGGTCCATCTGCACTTTCGACGTGTCCGGATCACGACGGTAGAGTGATTCAAGTTCCTTGATACCAGGCAGGCGCCAGCCTGGCAATGCAGCCGTCCGTGACAGGGCGTCGTAAAGGTTCAGCGACAGGGGTTGTCCGACACAGGTGGTGCCCGTCCAGCTCTGGCCTTCAGCACAACGGCGCCACTGGAGCTTGCTCCAGTTGTCCACCAGCACATTGTTTGCCGCATCCCCGCCATAAGGAATCGTCAAAGCCGTATACCGTGAGGCGCTGGGAGCCACAGGCCCGCGCACCAGCATCAGATTGAGGTGATTGCTGTTGTTACTCGTACCCACCTGGGCTGCTTCCTCCACAGCCCTGAAGCCATAGTCCACAAAATTCCCTGCTGCATACGGGTTGTTGACCGAATACCCGCTTGGAGACGCGCTCACCGTCACCACACCGTCCACGCTGTGCCTCAGCACGTCGCCCGAAGCGTAGGTCACGTCGTAGTCCCATGTGGCTGAGTCGGCAGAAATGTATGTGCCAAGGGTGTAGGAGCCGGGAACCAGAATTCCTTCACCCTCGAAGTTCACCACGTTGACCAGCTCGGACGCGGTCGGAATGCGCCAATCGGAGAAGCCACACAACCCGATGGTGTTGAGGTACTCGACGTAGGCGTGGCTGTTTGCGTCCAAGTCGAGCTCAGCCTGGGTCGGAGTCCTGGGAACATGAATCCAAGTGAAGCCAGACGGACCAAAGTCGGCAGACAGGACAACCACCTGCGGTCGGTCGGTCCGGTCGATGTGCAGGAACCGCCGAGTTGAGTTTCGCGGGCCACTGTCCGCCTTGACCTCCCATACCAGACCAGTGGCCTTGTCGACCCTGCAATCCGTCTCCGGCTGGCCTGGCAACTGAACAAAACGGTTGATGCCACTGGAGCCCTCCCGGTTGCCCTCCACATGACTGCTTGGCGGCATCTGCGCTGCCGTTTCACAGCTCTCAGTGTCTCCACCAGGGCACAAACGGCTCACAGCGTTGCTGGAGGTAATCGGCGAAACAGGCAACGCTGCGCCACTGGTGCGAACGTAGTACCCAATGCCTTCGTACTCCATGTGAGGCGCCGTCGCGATCACATTCAGGCGCTCATCTTCGCTCGCCGTGTAGAAATGCGTCCCCGCCGCGTTGTTGAAGAACCGGTGCATGGGCGTCCAACCGGGACCTGCAAAGGTTGTGGCGAACCAGGCAATGCCCTCGTAGTTGAAGTATTCCCAAAAATAGGTTCGCACATATTCCCTCTCCTCCGGGTCGATGGTGTAGAAGTGGGTTCCGGTGTAGATGCTGTAGAACCGATAGACCGGACTGAGCGGAACATCGGAGGCAGTGAGCGCAAAGAAGGCTTGCCCTTCGTAGCGGAACTGGGGCAGGTTCCGCTCGATGGAGGCCTTTTCCTCCGCAGACATGGTGTAGAAGTGCGACCCGGTGCGGATGTTCAGGAAGCGGTGAACCGAGGCCGGTGTGCCGCCATAGGCTTGGGCCACCGGTTGAAAAGCCTTGGCACCCGCGTACCGCTGGCGGTCCCCCATGAGGGCGTCGGGCTGGCCAGCGAATCGGCCATTGAACCGCTTGGCCAGCCGCTGCTTCATCAAGGCCAGGTCCGCACCTTCGACTGGAGTGCCGTACGAAGGGGACTCCAGTCCTGCCGCCTTGCCGCTTGTCAGATCGGGGGCAGCAGCGACGGACACATTCGTCGCGCCGCGTTCCGACGGGGCTTCTTGGGATGGGTTGCCTGTGCCGCCGCCACAGGCGACAAGGACGCTGACAAGCAACAGGCCAGTCAGTGATCGAAAAAATTTCATGCGCTCTCCCTGATCAATGTCACCCGGGGCTGGGCCCCAGAATGTATTCATTTGTATCACACCCATCTGACGGGCCGTTCAAATCCGTCACGGACAATCCCTGCATGAGTCTCACTCTCCAGAACCTTGGAAAGCGCTACGGCACCACGCCCGTGTTCTCCTGCGTCTCCCTCACCGTGGCACCCGGCGAGTTCGTCGCCATCGTCGGTGAATCGGGCGTGGGCAAGTCCAGCCTGCTCAACTGCATGGCCGCGCTCGACGACTGGAGCGAGGGCACGATCACCCACGATGGCGTGGACCTCGGCACGCTGGGCGAGGTTCAGCGCGCGCACTGGCGGCGCGAGAAGCTGGGCTTCGTGTTCCAGGCTTTTCATGTGTTGCCTCACCTGGACGTGGCCCAAAACATCGGTCTGCCCCTGCTGTTGCTCGCCCAGCCTGACACCGCGCGTGTGAATGAGATGCTGGCGGCGGTGGGCCTTGAGGGGCTCGGAGAACGTCTGCCGGCCCAGCTGTCCGGCGGTCAGCTGCAGCGCGTGGCGATTGCGCGCGCGCTGGTGCATCGCCCCCGCCTGCTGCTCGCCGACGAACCGACGGGCAACCTGGACCCGACCACCGCGCGCCAGGTGATGGACGTGCTGGAGCGGCAAGCCAAAGACAGCGGCGCGGCTCTGATCCTGGTGACGCACTCGGAAGCCGCAGCAGCGCGGGCGCAGCGCGTGTTGCACCTCACAGCGCAGGGCCTGCAAGAACCCCGGCAAATAGGAACCCAGGCGGAGCGAGGTGCCTGACACCCAGGATGCGGTGGAACCGGCTCCGCCGGGCCACTCGCATCGCCCCCTTGAGGGGGACGCGCGCAGCGCGGCAGGGGTGGGTCAAGTCTTAAGGAAAACGTCGCGGTCGGGTGCGAAGCAGGCGTGCAGCGGCAGCAGCGCGCCGCCCAGCGCACGCGCGTCCGAGCCGATGCTGCCGAGTTCCAGGCGCGGCAGGCCCTGCAGGCCTTCGAGGTTGTAGGCCTTGAGCGCTTCGCCGGTGCGCGCCCAGAGGTCGCGCAGCAGGTCCGGCGCCACCACACCATCGATCACCACCGCCTCGACATCAAGGAAGGCGGTGCCCGCCACGATGCAGTGCGCCAGCGCCAGCGCGGCACGGTCGATCCACTCGCGGGTGTAAGGCAACCACGGCGCCTGCATGGCGCGCGCGTCATAGGCCGCCATGGGGTCGAGCGCGTGTTCACGGAACCGCTGCTCGAGGTCCCACAACGAGGCCTGGCTGATCAGCTGCGGCGGCAGCTCCTTCACACCCGGCACCGCCACCTGCAAGGGCAACGAAGCCACGGCGCCGGCGTTGCCGTTGACGCCGCGGTGCAGGTGGGAGTTGATCACCAGCCCGCCGCCCACGAAGGTGTCCATGAAGAGGTAGAGAAAACTGTGCAGCTCGCGGCCACGGCCCTGCAGCAGTTCGGCCACGCAGGCGGCCGAGGTGTCCTTGGCGTAGCTCACCGGCAGGTCGGTCAGGGCCTGCACCTCGGTGGCCAGGTCGATCTGGCTCCAGTCGTGGGCCTGCGCCTCCGTCAGGCCCAGCATGCGGTGCCAGCCGCCCAGCTGGAACGGTGCGGCCACGCCCACGCCCACCACGCGGCTGCGCAGAGGGCCGAGGCCATCGAGCAGGCGGTTGAGGTTGGCTTCAATCGCCGGCAGCAGCGACGCGGCGTCGGGAAACGGGTAGTCCAGCACCAGGCGCTGGCGCACGCGGCCCAGAAAATCGACCAGCAACCAGTCGGCGCTGCGCCGACCGATCTTGATGCCCACCGCAAAAGCACCGTCGGGGTTCAGCCCGACGGGCACCGAAGGCTGCCCCACGCGGCCGCGCACCGGCGCCTCGCGGGTGAGCAGCTGGTCTTCGTCCAGCCGGGCGGTGATGAGGCCGATGGTCTGCGCCGTGAGACCGGTCAGGCGCGCGAGCTCGGCCTTGGGCTGGCTGCCGTGCACACGCAGGGCCTGCAGCACCACGCGCTCGTTGAACTGGCGCATGCCCACCTGGTTGGAACCACGCTGGCGCAGGCGCGGCGCGCCGGTGGCATCCGTCAACGGTTCGGGGGCGTCCACGGAGGGGATGTCGAGCGGGTCATTCACGGTGCCCAAGTTTGACACGTTCGCCCCTTCCGTCAGGCCCGCAGCGGCTGGCCCAGCACGCCTTTGCGCAGGATGAAGTTGCCCCAGGGTTCCAGCTCGCCGGTGACGACGATGGCGTAGGCCTTCTTCACGCGCTCGTAGAACGCGTAGCGCTCCACGGCCTCCACCCGCTCGGGCGGTAGGCCGGCGTTGGCCAGCAGGGCCACGGCTTCGCGCTGCAGGGCCGAGCGGTAGCCTTCCGGCGTGCCGCTCACCTGCATGTAGGCGACCGGATGGCTCACGTCGTCGGCCAGCGGCAACAGGCTGACCACCGCCTGCAGCGTGCGCAGCATGCCCACGCCGGGCAGGCGCAACACCGGCTTGCCCGCGCCCAGGCTCATGGCGGTGAAGTTGGCGTCGGCCAGCACCACGGCGTCGTCGTGGCCCATTTCGGCGAGCAGTTTGAGCATGTCGGGACTGAGCAGGGGATCAATGCCTTTGAGCATCTGTGTCTTTCAAGCAAGGACCTCGGCCGGCAGCTGATCGACCGTCATCGCGCCCGTCATCACCGCCACCGTGTCGCTCATGCTGATCTTCTTCGGGTTGACCACCGCAGCGCGCTTGCCCAGGCGGGCGATGTGGATGCGGTCGGCGATCTCGAAGACGTGCGGCATGTTGTGCGAGATCAGGATCACGGGCAGGCCCTTGTCGCGCACGCGGCGGATCAGCTCCAGCACCATGTTGCCCTCCTTCACACCCAGCGCGGCGGTCGGCTCGTCCATGATCACCACGTGCTGAGCAAACGCTGCGGCACGGGCCACGGCCACACACTGGCGCTGCCCGCCCGAGAGCGTTTCCACCGCCTGCGTCATGGAGCGGATGCCAACCTTGAGGTCGTTCATGCGCGCGATGCTCTCTTCCAGCATCTTCTTCTTGTCGATCATCTGCAGCACGCTGCCCAGGAAGCCGGGGCGGCGGATTTCGCGGCCGAGGAACAGGTTCTCGGCGATCGTCATGGCCGGGGCCACGGCAAGGTCCTGGTACACGGTTTCGATGCCGGCGCGGCGCGCGTCGATCGGGCTCTTGAACTGGATCTTCTGGCCGTCCAGGAAGATCTCGCCCTCGTCGGGGATGGTGGCGCCCGAGAGGCACTTGATCAGGCTGGACTTGCCGGCGCCGTTGTCGCCGATCACGGCCATGATTTCGCCGGCGCGCAGCTCGAAGTCGGCACCGTCGAGGGCGGTGACCTGGCCGTAGCGTTTGGTCAGGCCCGTGGCCTTCATGACCAGAGGAGCGTTGGTATCGATGGTCATTTCAACGCACTCCTTTGCGGGACATCTGGTCGGTCAAAACGGCGAGGATGACGAGCACACCGGTCACCAGGATCTGGTACACGGACGACACGCCCATGAGCGTCAGGCCGTTGCGGAACACGCCCACGATCAGGGCGCCCACCAGGGTGCCGAGGATGATGCCGCGGCCGCCGAACAGGCTGGTGCCGCCCAGCACCACGGCGGTGATGGCGTCGAGGTTTTCGGTCTGTCCGGCGTTCGGGTCACCAGCGCCGATACGGGCCACCGAGAGCAACGAGGCCAGGCCATAGAACACGCCGGCCAGCGCGTACACGCCCAGCAGCACTTTGTCGGTGGAGATGCCGGTGAGGCGTGTGGCTTCGGGGCTGTTGCCCACGGCGTAGATGTGGCGGCCCGGCGCGGTCTCGCGCAGGAACAGCCAGGTGATCAGGTAGAGCGCGAGCATCAGCACCACGCCGTAGAGGATGTTGGTCTGGCCGATGCGAAACGAGTTGCCGAGCCAGGTCATGCCTTCGGACACGTCGGTGATGGTCTGCGAGCCCGAGTACAGCTGGGTGATGGCGAACGCGATGTTCAGCGTGCCCAGCGTGACGATGAAGGGCGGCAGCTTGGCCTTGGTGACCAGCAGGCCGTTGACCACACCGAACAGCGTGGTGGCGGCGATGCCCAGCATGATGGCCACCGGCGCGGAGAGCCCGAAGTCGGCGCCCATCTTGGTCATGACGATGGAGCCCAGCGCCATGATCATGCCGCACGACAGATCGATGCCGGCGGTCAGGATGATCAGTGTCTGGCCGATGGCGATGGTGCCCACCACCATCACCTGCTGAAGAATCAGCGAGAAGTTCTGCAGCGACAGAAAGCGGTCGCTCTGCGATGCGAAGAACAGGCAGGCACCGAGCAGGGCAATGAAAGGCCCGAGGGTGCCCATGGGCGGAAGTTTGGCTTTGATGGCATTCATGGCGGTGGCCCGTCCAATCAGATGAAAAGAGGTTGCAGCACAGGCGAAGCAACCGGCTACAAGCGGAGGCCCGTCTGACGCAGGCCTTCAGTCAAGCGAGTCAGGAGCGAAAAGCGCCAAGCGAAGCGAGGCGCTCCCGGTCCAGGGGCAGCAAGGGTCCGGCTCCGCCGGCCCAAGCTGCCGTCCCCCCTCCAAGCCGAAGGCGCCAGAGAGGGGGGAAGCCGCAAAGCGGCGCAGGGGGGAGTCCCTTATTTATTACCCCAGCACAGGTCCGTGCCGGTCTTCACGTCCTTGCTGTCCACGCCCTTCACCGCCTTGGCAGCGATCAGGGTCACGCCGGTGTCGACATAGCCGCTGACCTTCTTGCCGGTCTTGGCGTATTCCACGCCAGCGGCCACACCCATGGAAGCCATCTTCAGCGGGTACTGCTGGCTGGTCGCGGTGATCACGCCGGCGCCCACGTCCTTGATGCCGGCGCAGCCGCCGTCCACCGACACGATGACCACGTCTTTTTCCTTGCCGGCGGCCTTCAGCGCCTTGTAGGCACCGGCGGCGGCGGGTTCGTTGATCGTGTAGACCAGGTTGATGCCGGGGTTCTTCTGCAGGCAGTTTTCCATGCCGGTCTGGCCCTTGGCCGCGTCACCGAAGCTGTCGGCCATGCAGGCCACGCCGGCCTTGGCGCCGCCCAGGTCGTTGCTCTTGGCATCCGGTGCGGTCAGGCCAAAACCCTTCAGGAAACCGTTGTGGCGCTGGGCGCCCACCGGGTGGCCGGGGAACAGGTCGAGCGTGGCGATGACCGGCTTCTTGCCGGCCATGGCGACCTTGGCGTACTCGCCGATCAGCACGCCGGCCTTGTAGTTGTCGGTGGCGAACAGGGCGTCCACGGCGGTGGCCGGGTCGGTCGGGCTGTCGAGGGCGATGACCATCACGCCCTGGGCTTGCGCCTTCTTGATGGCGGGAATGATGGCCTTGGCGTCACTGGGGGTGATCAGGATGGTCTTCGCGCCGGCAGCGATCATGTTTTCCATCGCGGTCACCTGGCCGGCGTTGTCGCCGTCGGTCTTGCCGGCGGCGGCGATCAGCTTGGCACCCAGCTTCTTGGCTTCGGCGTCGGCGCCTTCCTTCATCTTGACGAAGAAGGGGTTGGACTCGGTCTTGGTGATCAGGCCGATCACGGGCTGGGCCTGGGCGGCGGCGGCGCCCACGGCCAGGGTCAGGGCGGTGAACACGAAGGTGGAAGCGATTTTTTTCACAGGTGTCTCCTCAGGAGGATGGATGAAGGACCGACGGATGGATGTTTCTCGTTGCTCTGCAGTCAGGGCCTTCGGGTTTTCACGAAGATGGCTGCGGAGTGGCTGAACTATAGTTCGAACACCTTTAATAAATCAACTGGATTTAGTTATGGTTTTCCCTAAGACCCACACCCCTGTTCAAGTCGCCACCGCCGGCGAGGCCCTGATCGACATGATCACCGAGGCCGACGACCGCCTGCGCCCCTGCGCCGGCGGCGCCGTCTACAACCTCACCCGCGCGCTCGGGCTGCAGGGCGTGGGCACGCTCTACCTCAATCCGCTTTCCCGCGACCGCTTCGGCCGCCTGATGGCCGAGGCCATCGCCGAGGCCGGCGTGACCCTGGCGCGCCCAACCCCGGTGCACCAGCCCACCTCGCTGGCGCTGGTGAGCCTGGACGCCGAAGGCAAGGCCAGCTACAGCTTCTACCGCGAGGGCGTGGCCGACCGCGACGTCAACGCCGTCGACATGAGCGTGCAGTGCGCCGCGCAGCCGCAGCTCTCGGTGATCGCCACCGGCTGCCTGGCGCTGGTGGCCGAAGACAGCGACAAGTACCTGCCCTGGCTCAAGGCGCAACGCGCCGCCGGCAAGCTGGTGGTGGTGGACGCCAACCTGCGCCCGGCCATCGTGCCCGACATGGCGGCCTACCAGGCCAGCGTGATGGCCGCGCTCGGCGAGGCACACATCGTCAAGGTGAGCGACGACGACCTCGCCACGCTGGGCTTCACAGACCCCGACCCGCTGGTCGCGGCCCGCGAGCTGATGGCGAAAACACCGGCCCGCTGGCTGGCCCTCACCCTGGGCGCCAAGGGCGCGGTGATCCTGAACCGCGACGGCAGCGGCTGGCACGGTGCCGAATCGGTGCCGGTCACCGTGGCCGACACCGTGGGCGCGGGCGACAGCTTCCTGGCCGGCATGCTGGTCGCGCTGCTGCAGCGCCCGGCGATGCAGGCCGCGCGCAACGCCAGCGAGCTGTCGCTCGACGCCGCCGACGTGATGCACATCCTCGGCCACGCCATCGCCAGCGCCAGCCTGTGCGTGATGGAAACCGGCTGCGTGCCGCCCAGCCTGGCCCAGGCGCAGGCCCGCGTGGCCAGCGCCCGGCCGGTGTTCCGGGCGATCTGAGAAGGGGTGCCGTGTCCTTGCACGGTGCTTGCATGAAGGCGATGTGAATTCGAAACCCGCGTGTAACTTGATTACACTATCATCGCGAAAACAACGTAACTTTATTAGACCCATGGCCACATCCAGCTCCAACCCAACCCCGGCGGCCCCGCTCGATCTGGTGATCTTCGGTGGCGTGGGCGACCTCTCGGTCCGCAAGCTGCTGCCGGCGCTCTACATGGCGCACCTGCACAACAACCTGCCCGAGCAGACCCGCATTCACACCCTGGGCCGCCAGAGCTGGGACCGCGCCGCTTTCCTGAACTTCATCCAGGAAAAGGTGCGCGGCTTCATCGGCGAGAAGGCCTACACCGACGAGGCCTGGGCCACCTTCGTGCGCCGCCTGACCTATGTCTGTGTCGACGCCACCGAAGCCGCCAGCTACCTGGGCCTCAAAGCCGAGATGCAGCCCGGCTCCGACCGCGTGTACTACCTCGCCACGGCGCCCAGCCTGTTTGTGGACATCTGCGCGAACCTGTCCGGCGCGGGCCTGATCGACGAACGCGCCCGGGTCGTGCTCGAAAAGCCCCTGGGCCACGACCTGGCCTCGGCGCAGCAGATCAACAACGACGTGGCCCGGTACTTCGAAGAACACCAGATCTTCCGCATCGACCACTACCTCGGCAAGGAAACGGTGCAGAACCTGATGGTGCTGCGCTTTGGCAACAGCATCTTCGAGCCGCTCTGGCGCAGCCCGCAGATCAAGAGCATCCAGATCACCGTGGCCGAGAGTGTGGGCGTGGGCAGCCGTGCCGGTTTCTACGACGGCACCGGCGCCATGCGCGACATGGTGCAGAACCACCTGCTGCAGCTGCTGTGCATCGTGGCCATGGAGCCACCGGTCTCGCTCGACCCGGACGCCGTGCGCGACGAAAAGCTCAAGGTGCTGCGCTCGCTGAGACCCATGACGGTGGCCGACGTGGCGCGCGACACGGTGCGCGGCCAGTACAGCGCCGGCGCCTCGGGCGGTGAAGCCGCTGCGGGTTACCTGCAAGAAGAGAACATCCCCGAAGACAGCGGCACCGAGACCTTTGTGGCTCTCAAGGCCCACATCAACAACTGGCGCTGGGCCAACGTGCCGATCTTCCTGCGCACCGGCAAGCGCATGGCGGCTCGCCAGTCCGAAATCGTCATCGAGTTCGCCGAACTGCCCTTCACCATCTTCAACGACTCGGCGCACAAGTCGGTCAACCGTTTGCTGATCCGCCTGCAGCCCGAAGAACACATCCAGCTGCAGATGATGGCCAAGGAACCCGGCAGCGGCATGAAGCTGCGCCCGGTGAGTCTGAACCTGGACCTCGAATCGGCCTTCACCGGTCGCCGCGCCGAGGCCTACGAACGCCTGCTGATCGACGTCATCAAGGGCCGCCTGACGCACTTCATGCGCCGCGACGAACTCGAAGCCGCCTGGGCCTGGGTCGAGCCCATCATCAACGGCTGGGAACAACTCAACGAAAAACCCAAGGCCTACACGGCGGGCAGCTGGGGGCCGGCGGCGTCTTCGGCGCTGATGGCGCGCGAAGGCTCCTCCTGGGTAGAGGAATCCTGATGCAGGTGACCGAACACCCCGGCGCCACACCCGCTGCCATCGCAGCGCACATCGCCAGCACCCTGCGCTCCGCCATCGCCGCGCGCGGCCAGGCGAGCCTGGCGGTCTCGGGCGGCAAGTCGCCCATCCCCATGTTCGATGCGCTGCGCGAGCAGGACCTGGACTGGTCCCAGGTGACCGTGGTGCTGGTGGACGAGCGCGTGGTCCCGCGTGACCACGCCGACAGCAACACCGCCCTGGTCGCCCGCCACCTGCTGCAGGGCAAAGCCGCCGCAGCCCGCTTCCTGCTGTTCTTCCGCGAACTCGCGCCGACGTTCAACGCCGAGGTGCTGGACGCGCTGGTGATCGACGCCAGCGAGCGCATCGCCGCCCTGCCCTGGCCGCTGGACGTCGCCGTGCTCGGCATGGGCGAAGACGCCCACACCGCCTCGCTGTTTCCTGGCGCGCCCGGCTATGCCCGCGCCATCGCCACCGATCAACGCCTGGCCTGGGTGGTGCCCGACACCGCGCCGCACGCCCGCCTGACGTTCACCCTCAGCGCCCTGCTCGCCGCTCGCGAGCTGGTGCTCTCCATCGCCGGCGGGAGCAAACTCGCCGTCTACCGCAAGGCCGCAGAAAAGGCCGACGAATCGCTCCCCATTTCCCTGGTCCTCAACCAATCCAGCACACCCATCGGCGTCTGGATCGCCTGAACGGAACACCACATGACCACGCCCCTGCACCCCGCCATCGAACGCGTCACGAAACGCATCACCGAACGCAGCGCCGACACGCGCGGCGCCTACCTCGCCAGCACGGCCGCACAGCGCAAGAACGGCACGCAGCGCGGTGGCATGGGCTGCGCCAACATGGCGCACACGACGGCCGCCCTGCCCGCGAGCGACAAGCTGAAAATCCATGCTGAGCGCGCACCGCACGTGGGCGTGATCACCGCCTACAACGACATGCTCTCGGCCCACCAGCCCTACGAGCACTACCCCGAGCTGATCCGCAGCCACGCGCGCACGCTGGGTGCCACGGCGCAGGTGGCGGGTGGTGTACCGGCGATGTGCGACGGCGTCACGCAAGGCGCGGCCGGCATGGAGCTGTCCCTCTTCTCGCGCGACGTGATCGCACTGGCGACCGCCGTGGGCCTGTCGCACAACGTGTTCGACGCCGCGCTCATGCTCGGCATCTGCGACAAGATCGTGCCCGGCCTGTTCATCGGTTCGGTGCAGTTCGGCCACCTCAGCACCGTGTTCGTGCCCGCCGGCCCCATGACCAGCGGCCTCTCCAACGACGCCAAGGCCAAGGTGCGCCAGCAGTACGCGCAGGGCCTGGTCGGCCGCGACGCGCTACTGGAGAGCGAGGCCCAGGCCTACCACTCGCCCGGCACCTGCACCTTTTACGGCACCGCCAACAGCAACCAGATGCTCATGGAGATCATGGGTCTGCACCTGCCGGGGTCGTCGTTCGTGAACCCCGGCACCGAGCTGCGCGGGCTGCTGAGCAAGGCCGCGCTGGAGCGCGCGCTGGCCAACACCGGCAAGACCGGCGAGCCCGCCATCTGCATGGCCGACATCGTGAGCGAAAAGACCATCGTCAACGGCATCATCGGCCTGCTCGCCACCGGCGGCTCCACCAACCACACCATCCACCTCGTGGCCATGGCGCGCGCCGCCGGCGTGCTGATCGACTGGGACGACTTCGCCGAACTCTCGGCCGTGGTGCCGTTGCTGGCCCGTGTCTACCCCAACGGCAGCGCCGACGTGAACCACTTCCACGCGGCCGGCGGCATGGGCTTCCTCATGCAGGAACTGCTGAGCAACGGCCTGCTGCACGGCGACGTGACCACCGTCATGGGCCAGGGCCTGGGCGCCTACGCGAACGAGCCCTGCCTGCAGGACGGCCAGCTCGCCTGGCGCCCCGTGCCCACGGTGAGCGGCGACACCGCCGTGCTGCGCACCGTGGCCGAGCCCTTCAGCGCCGACGGTGGCCTGCGCCTGCTGCAGGGCAACCTCGGCCGCAGCGTGGTCAAGGTTTCGGCCGTGAAGCCCGAGCACCGCGTGGTGCGCGCGCAGGCCGTGGTGGTGAGCGACCAGGCCGACCTGCTGGCCTTGTTCAACGCCGGCAAGATCAACAAGGACCTGATCGCCGTCGTGCGTTACCAGGGCCCACGCGCCAACGGCATGCCCGAGCTGCACAAGCTCACGCCGCCGCTGGCCGTGCTGCAGGACAAAGGCTTCAAGGTCGCGCTCGTCACCGACGGCCGCATGAGCGGCGCCTCGGGCAAGGTGCCCGCCGCCATCCACCTCAGCCCCGAAGCGCTCGCCGACGGCCCGATTGCCCGCGTGATGGACGGCGACTGGATCACGCTCGACTGCGAGCGCGGCGTGCTGGAGCTGGAGGTGGACGCCGCCACGCTGGCCGCGCGCAGCGCGGTGCTGCCCGATCTGACCCACAACGAACACGGCACCGGCCGCGAACTGTTTGGTCTGTTCCGCGCCCATGCCAGCACCGCCGAATCCGGCGCGTCGCCTCTGTTCACTTGACCCCCCGCGCCGCCTGCGGCGTCACCCCCCAGGGGGCATCAGCAGCGGCCCGGCAAAGCCGGTTCCTCGCTGATCCCGACAGGCTCCCCCGTTTTCCTTTTGCACGAAAGGCTGCCATGACCACCACCTGCTTCTCCCGCCCCGCTTTCACCTCCCGCGTCGTGCCGGTCATCGTGCTCACCGACCCGGCCCACGCCGTGCCGCTGGCCCACGCCCTGCTCGAAGGCGGCATCGACGTGATGGAGATCACCCTGCGCTCCGACGCCGCACTCGCGTCCATCGAAGCCGTGGCCAAGGCCGTGCCGCAGATGCACCTGGGTGCCGGCACGGTGACCCGCTTGGCCGAGGTGCAGCGCGTGATCGACGCCGGCGCCACCTTCGCGCTCTCGCCCGGCGCCACCGACGCGCTGGTCGAAGCCGTGAAGGCCGCGAAGCTGCCCTTCATCCCCGGCGTGATGACACCCGGCGAAGTCATGCACCGCCGCGAACAGGGCTTCTCGCTCATGAAGCTGTTCCCCGCGCAGCAGGCCGGCAGCCTGGGCATGCTCAAGGCGCTGGGCGCTCCCATCCCGGACGTGTTGTTCTGCCCCACCGGCGGCGTGAGCCCCGAGAACCTGAAAGACTTTTTGAAGCTGCCCAACGTGGCCATGGCCGGTGGCAGCTGGCTCACGCCGGCGGATGCATTGAAGGCAGGCGACTGGGCGAAGATCACCCGCCTGGCCCGCGAAGCCACGGCGCTGGCGGCCAGCTGATCCCCCCGCGCCGCTTCGGATCACCCCCCGGGGCGATGCCAGCGGCCCGGCGAAGCCGGATCCGAGGCATCCTGGCCTGGCCCGCGACCGCACGGTTCTGGGCTCATGACACACTCTGAACCTCCGGAAGGACGTCACATGTCGAACACCCACGTTTCCCCCACCACCCTCCCCGCCTGGCAGCAACTCGCCACCCTCGCCGCCTTGCCGCAACCGCACCTGCGCGAGCGCCTGGCCCAGCCGGGCCGCGATGCGATGCAGGCCACCGCCGACGGCACCGGCATCCGAGTCGACTTCACGCGCCAGGCCTTTGACGGAGCGATCTGGTCAACCCTGATGTCGCTGGCGAAAGAAGCCAGCGTCGAAGCCCAGCGCGACGCCATGTTCAACGGCCAGGTCATCAACACCAGCGAACAACGCGCGGTGCTGCACACGGCCCTGCGCGGCACACCCGGCGCCACCGGCGGCGATGCGCCCTGGGGCAACGACATCCAGCAACTCGTGCAGGCCGAACTGAACCGCGTCTGCGCCTTCGCCGACCGCGTGCGCGCGGGTGAGGTCAAAGGCAGCACCGGCCTCGCCATCACCGACGTGGTGAACATCGGCATCGGCGGCTCCGACCTCGGCCCGCGCATGGCGGCCGACGCGCTGGCCCCGCTGTGCAGCGACGGCCCCAACGGAAAGATTGGCGGCGTGCGCGTGCACTTCGTCAGCAACCCCGACGCCTGGGCCCTGCACAGCACGCTGCGCGGCCTGAACCCGCTCTCCACGCTGATCATCGTGGCCAGCAAGACCTTCACCACGCAGGAAACCATGACCAACGCCGCCTCCGCGCGGCGCTGGCTGCAGGACGCCGGCATCGAAGGCGCTGCGCAGAGCCCGCACCTGGTCGCCATCACCGCCGCGCCGCAGAAGTCCGGTGCCGCTGGCTATCCGGCAGAGCACACCTTCACCTTCTGGGACTGGGTCGGTGGCCGTTACTCCATCTGGTCCGCGCTCGGCCTGCCGCTCGCGATCGCCGTTGGCTCGAAAGCCTTCCGCGAATTCCTCGCCGGCGGCCAGGCCATGGACGCGCACTTCCGCTCGGCCCCGCTGGACCAGAACCTGCCCGTGATCCTGGCCATGAGCGGCGTGTGGAACCGCAACTTCCTGCACTGCCCGACCCAACTGCTCTCGACCTACCCCAGCCGCCTGGTTCGCTTCGCACCCTTCGTGCAGCAGATGGACATGGAAAGCAATGGCAAGCGCATCCGCAAGGACGGCCAGCCTTGCGACACACACACCGGCCCCATCGTCTGGGGCGGCCTCGGCATCGACGGCCAGCACGCCTACTTCCAGCTGCTGCACCAGGGCACGCACCGCGTGCCGGTGGAATTTGTCGGGGTCGAAACCGAAGACACGCCCCTGCCGCTGGCTGCCGAACACCACCGCGTGGTCAACCTCAACCTGCGCGCGCAGGCCCAAGCCCTGGCCGTTGGCCGCGACGAAGCGGCCACCCTGCAGGCCCTCATGGCCGAAGGCCTGAGCGCCGAGCAGGCCGAGGTGTTCGTGAGCCAGCGCAGCTTCAAGGGCGACGTGCCCAGCAGCACCGTCTGGCTCGACGCGCTCACCCCGCACCGCCTGGGCGCGCTGATCGCGCTGTACGAACACAAGGTGTTTGTGCAAGCCGCCATCTGGGGCATCAACGCCTACGATCAGTGGGGCGTGGAGCTGGGCAAAACCATGGCGAAGCAAATGGAAACCCCCCGCGGTGCTTCGCACCTCCCCCCTGCCGGGGGCAACGCCTGAGGCCCGGCAAAGCCGGTTCCTCGGCGTTCCTGGCCCAAATGCACCTTCTCCGACCATGCGCATCGCCCTCATCGCCCACGACAAGAAGAAAGACGCCATCGTGGCCCTGGCCAGCGAGTTCGCGGCCCTGCTGCGGCAACACACGCTCATGGCCACCGGCACCACCGGCGGGCGCCTTCAATCTGATGCGGGCTTGACGGTGGAGCGCCTGCTCAGCGGCCCGTTCGGCGGTGACCTGCAGATCGGCGCACGCCTCTCCGTGGGCGAGGTGGACATCGTGATCTTCCTGCGCGACCCCATGACCGCCCAGCCGCACGAACCCGACATCAGCGCGCTGCTGCGGGCGTGCGATGTGCACAACGTGCCGTGCGCGACGAACCTGGCGACGGCGCGGCTGCTGCTGGACGACTTGGCGCGGCGCTGAAGGCGCCGTGGCTTGATTGGAGCGCCCGCTCCGTCAAGTTCCTCAACGAACAGCGTGAGGTCTTCTGCTTCGCGGCCAGGTGAACGGCGGTTTCCCGAAGAAACAGTGTGTTGTCTTTGCGCGCCGATCAGGGATGCCACGTCGCCGAAGCGCCGGGTGGCAGCTGGGACGTGGGCCGGCGCGCGCCCGCGATGGCGTATGACAACTCGTTGGCCGCCGTCATCACGGTCTGCGCCAGCTCCAGCAGACGCGCCTCCGGCAGGCGCGCCGTCGGCCCCGAAATGCACACCGAACCCAGCAGCCGCCAGTGCAGCCCGAACACCGGCGCCGACACGCTGGACACCTCGGCCTCGCGCTCGCCCATGGACAGGTGAAAACCGCGCCGCCGGATCGACTCGTAGGGCTCGCCCGGTTCGCCGGAAAACGCCAGGATCACCCGGCCCGGCGCGCCCAGCTCCAGCGGCAGGCCGATGCCCACGCGCACGTGGTGGCGGATGGTCTGCGGTCCGTCCACCCGCGCCAGGCACTGGCGCTGCTGGCCTTCGCGCACGTAGAACGAGGCGCTTTCGCCGGTCTGCACGGTGAGCGCGCGCAGCACCGGCTCCACCACCTCGTGCACGTCGAACACCGCCTGGTAACACGCGCCCAGCCAGCCCGCGGCTCGGCCCAGCCGCCAGCTGCCGTCCTCCTTCTGCACCAGGTAGTTGTCGGCCGCGAGCGTGCGGGCCAGGCGCAGCGTGGTGGTCTTGTGCATGCCGGTGCGCCGGCTCATCTCGGCCAGGGTGAGCTGCGGGTCGTCCATGCCGAAGCTCTCCAGCACGCGCAGCGCCCGCGTCACGGCGGTCACGCTGCCGGTGCTGGCTTCGCTCTCCGCCCCTTCGCTCTCCGCCGCTTCGGGGGCCGCCGATGGGGATGTGGCGGGCTTTCCAGGTGGTTTCATGCATCGGCCTTCGTTTCGACTGTCGAAACTGCATTGTATTGAATGAAACACGCTCGTACAGTCCGCCCCAGCCGCAAACACACAGCGCAGCGGCCTTCTGACCAGCGCTGACACATGGAGACAAACATGACCTCTTTGAACCTTTCCCGCCGCCACGCCCTTGCCGCTGCCAGCCTGCTGCTGGCCACCGGCGCCGCCTTCGCCCAGGCCTACCCCGCCAAACCCATCAAGGTGATCGTGCCCTTCCCGGCGGGCGGCGGCACCGACCTGATCGCCCGCGAGGTGACCAACAAGATCCAGACCACCAAGGGCTGGACCTTCGTGATCGAGAACCGCCCGGGCACCGGCGGCAACATCGGCATCGACGTGGTGGCCAAGTCGCCGGCCGACGGCTACACCATCGCCCTGGGCCAGACCAGCAACCTGGCGATCAACCCGACGCTGTACGCGAAGATGCCGTACGACTCGATCAAGGACCTGGCGCCCGTCGGCCTGGTGGCCAGCGCGCCGCTGGTCATGGTGGTCGGCGAAACCTCGCCCTTCAAGACGCTGGCCGAGGTGGTGGCGGCCAGCAAGGCCAAGCCCGGTTCGCTGAACATGGCCTACGCCGGCAACGGCACCGTGGCGCACCTCGCCAGCGTGCTGTTCCAGAAGTCGGCCAGCGTCGACTTCACCCATGTGCCCTACAAGGGCGCCGCCCAGGCGTCCACCGACGTGGTCAGCGGCCGCGTGGAGCTGTACCTGTCTTCGGTGCCAACCCTGATCGGTCACATCAAGAACGGCAAGATGCGCCCGCTGGCCGTGACCTCGCAGAAGCGCGTCGACGACCTGCCCCAGGTGCCCACCATTGCGGAGGCGGGGGTCAAGGACTTTGAAGCCGTCACCTGGTTCGGCTTCGTGGCCCCGACCGGCACGCCCAAGGACATCGTCACCCTGCTCAACGCCGAGATCAACAAGGCGCTGCAGTCCGCCGACGTGAAAAAGAAGCTGAGCGACCAGGGCGCCGACGTGCTGGGCGGCACGCCTGAAGCCTTTGCCAGTCTGATCAAGAGCGACCTCGCTCGCTGGGCCCCGATCGTCAAGGCCTCGGGCGCTATTTTGGAGTGACACCCCCTGCGCCGCTGACGCGGCTTCCCCCTCTCTGGCGCGCCTGCGGCGCTGGGAGGGGGACGCGCCCTGTGGCCCGGCAGAGCCGGTTCCACGGGTGCCCTGGACCCAGGCACTTCGCTCGCCACCGGTCGCGCGCCGGCCTGATGGACCACCCATATCCCTTTCTTGAACTGAGAGCCCACAAATGTCCCAGCCCGACATCGTCAAAGACTTCCCGCGTGTCGCGCCCGATCTGGTCGCGCAGGCGGCCCGGTACCAGCCGGCGATTTTTTCCGACATCAACGGCCGCCGTGGCGCGCTGCACGGACGCATCACAGCCCTGCGCCCGCGCATGAAGGTGGCCGGCCCGGCCTTCACCGTGGAGGTGCGCCCCGGCGACAACCTCATGATCCACGCCGCGATGGCGCTGGCGAAACCCGGCGACGTGCTGGTGATCGACGGCAAGGGTGACCAGACCTCCGCCCTCATGGGCACCATCATGATGACGGCCTGCCGCCAGCTCGGCCTGGCCGGCGTGGTGGTGGATGGCGCGGTGCGCGACAGCCTGGAGATCGACGAGATGGACTACCCGGTTTTCTCGGTCGGCACCAACCCCAACGGCCCGACCAAGAACAACGGCGGCCGCATCGGCCACCCCATCAGCATCGGCGGCGTGACGGTGCATCCGGGCGACTTCATCATCGGCGACGGTGATGGCGTGGTGGTGGTCGAGCGCGAGGTGCTGGCCGATTTGCTGCCGCTGGCCGAACACAAGGTGAACGCCGAGGCCAAACGCATCGCGCAGATCAAAGGTGGCAACACCTCCGCCTCGTGGCTGAGCGCCTCGCTGGTGGCGGCCGGTGTGCTCAAGCAAGGTGAGACGCTGTGAGCCCCCGCACCGCAGCCCGAAGGACTGAGGCTTCCTCATGAGCTCGAAGCCCGTCATCCTCGTCACCGGCGCCGACCTCGCGCCGCAGGCGCTGGCCCTGCTTGAAGACCACGAGGTGGTCTACACCGGCAAGACGCCGACGCAGGCCGACATCGTGGCCATGGCGCGCGCGCACAACCCGGTGGGCATCATCGTGCGATACAGCGGCGTGAACGCCGAAACCATGAACGCCGCGCCCGCGCTGCGCGTGATCTCCAAACACGGCAGCGGCACCGACACCATCGACAAAACCGCCGCCGCCGAACGTGGCATCGCCGTCACCGCCGCCGTGGGCGCCAACGCCGCCGCCGTGGCCGAGCAGGCCCTGGCCTTGCTGCTGGCCTGCGCCAAGTCGGTCGTGCAGCTGAACCAGCGCATGCACGACGGCCACTGGGACAAGGCCACGCACAAAGGCCTGGAGCTGGGCGGCCGCACGGTCGGCCTGGTCGGCCTGGGTGCCATCGGCCTGCGTTTTGCCAAGATGGCCGACGCCATGGGCATGCGCGTGATCGGCTTCGACCCGTTTGCGAAGAACCTGCCCGAGCACGTCACGGCAGTGGACCTGGACACGCTCTGGCGCGAGGCCGACGCGATCTCGCTGCACTGCCCGCTGACGCCCGAGAACAAGGGCCTGATCAACGCGCAGACGCTCGCCCGCTGCAAGCCGGGCGTGATCGTGGTGAACACCGCGCGCGGCGGCCTGATCGACGAGCCGGCGCTGCTGGCGGCCGTGTTGTCGGGCCAGGTGCGCATGGCGGGGCTGGACAGCTTCTGCATCGAGCCCATGAGCCACCCGCACATCTTTCACGGGCAGCCCGGTTTCATCCTCAGCCCGCACATCGGTGGCGTCACCAGCGATGCCTATGTGAACATGGGCTTGGCCGCGGTGAAGAACACGCTGGCCGTGCTGGCTGCCACCGGAGTCACCACCGCCCGGGGCGCAACACCCAGCGCTGCAAGGGTCTGAACGGCCTGGCCATGGTCCGTTTGCCCTTTGAAGTTTTTGACGAACACCTTGTGGTCGGGCTTTGCAACGACGTGGTGCATCAGCAATCCGTGAACGGTGCACCGCCTGCCGCACGGGCAAGTTTCGCGGCCTCCGTGACCAGGCGAACGGCGGTCTCCTGGCGCAGGGGCGTGTCTTCTTTCAGCTCCAGCGTGGCCATCTGGAACTTCCCGCCGGGCCTCAGGCGGGGCTCGATGTGCCGCAGGCGCTGCCCCTCCCAGAAACCAAACAGCACGCGATGGGGTTCCGCCCGGATGAGCAGCACCGGGCCATCGGCGAAGTAGACGAGGTGCCCCCACTTCAGCCGCTCTTCGAGTTCCGGCGCGGCGTGGCGAACCACCGAGCGCAAGGCCTGCACATAGCGCTGTGGCCAGCCGCTCAGACAGGCGATGTACCCGTCGGGATCTTTCGCCGAAGTCAGGACCATCTTCATGTTCTCGCCCTCCGTCGAACCTGGATGCCTGTCCGCCCCGGCAGGTGTCACACCGCCGCGTAAGCCCCCGTGCCACCCGGCCACGCCGTCAGCACCTCGTACCCCTCGGGCGTGACGGCCACCATGTGTTCCCACTGGGCAGACAGCGAGCGGTCTTTGGTGACCACGGTCCAGCCGTCGGGCAGTTGCCGCGTGTCGCGTTTGCCGGCATTGAGCATGGGCTCGATGGTGAACACCATGCCCGCCTCCAGTTTGAGCCCTTGCCCCCGCTGCCCGAAGTGCAGCACCTGCGGTTCGTCGTGGTAGATCTGGCCGATGCCGTGCCCGCAGTACTCGCGCACCACGCTGAAATGCGCCTGCTGCGCGACCGACTGGATGGCGTGGCCCACGTCGCCCAGGGTCGCTCCCGGCCTGACCTGCCGGATGCCCGCGAGCAAGGCTTCGTAGGTCGTTTCCACCAGGCGGCGAGCCAGGGTGCTGGGTTCACCGACGAAGAACATGCGGCTGGTGTCGCCGAACCAGCCGTCCATGTTGACGGCCACGTCGATGTTGACGATGTCGCCCTTCTTCAGGATCTTGTCGGGCGAGGGGATGCCATGGCAGACCACCTGGTTGACGGAGGTGAGGATGGTCTTGGGGTAGCCGTGGTAGCCCAGGTTGGCGGGGATCGCGCCCTGCACCTTCACGATGTGGTCGTGGCAGAGGCGGTCGAGCGCTTCGGTGCTCACCCCCGGCACCACGTGGGGCTCGATCATGGCCAGCACCTCGGCGGCCAGCTGGGCGGCCCGCCGCGACCGGTCGAGTTCTTCGGCGGATTTGATGGGAACGGCGCGCGCCATCAGTGTTTGCCCGCCGGGCGTGCGCGGGGCCTTTCGGGGACGGTGGTGGCCGTGGCCGCTGCCGTGATGTCCAGTCCCCCCGTGAGTTCGGCGCGGATCAGCAGCTGGCAGATGTCGCGGTAGTCCAGCTCCGGGTGCATCTCGGTCAGCATGCCGACCCGCATCCAGTGTTCGGCCTGGGCGTTGATCGACCGGCTGAGGGCGTTGCCTGCCACCCGAAGGTTTTCGTGCATCAGGTCTGAAATTTTGACGATACCCATGGATCACCTATATATGAAACGTATGCGAATTATAGTTGCTTCATATGGTCCGACGCGTGCCTGGTGCCTGGTCCATGACCGGGCACCGCCGGGGGACAAACGAGAACCTGGGCACAGCGCAAGGCAAGGCGTCCTACAATGCGGTCATGGCCTTCCTCCCAACCATCACTGCCCACACGGCAGCTTGCTTGCCCCTCGCGGCGGGTGACGCTGTGGCCGGTCGCAAGCTGATGGGCTCGGCGGGACTGCGCCAGCCGGCCGCACATTCCTGAGCCCGGCGATACCCCTTCCTCCCTTTTGCGCAATCCAACCATCGCCGGGCCCCAGCCCAGCGCGATCGCGGGCGTCGCCTTGTTCCGGCGGGCCTGCACCAGTTGGAGTGCACCATGCACAAGAACCATGCGGGTGAGCGGCTGCTCACCGAGATCGATTTCGCTCGCCTGAGCAACCTGCGCGGCGCACAGCTCCCGCCCGAACTGCTCGACACGCTCGAATCCCTGGACCTCGTTCCTTCGCGCGAGATCCCCCCCGACATCATCACGATGTACTCACAGGTCATCGTCGAAGACCTCGAGTCCAAGAAGCGCCAGAAGCTCACGCTGTGTTACCCCGCTGACGCCGAGCCGCACCAGGGCTTCATCTCCGTGCTGTCCCCCGTGGGGGCGAGCCTGCTCGGCCAGCGCGAGGGGGCGATCGCCCGCTGGCGCACGCCCAACGGGGAGGCCTGCGCGGCCAGGATTCTCACGCTGCTGTTCCAGCCCGAAGCCAGCGGCGACTACACCACCTAGCCGCCCCGTCGCCATCGATCACACCCCGCAGACCTTGCGCTGCGGGAAGGCCCTCGTTCGTCCAGGATTTCCCATGCACATCGACTCCATTCTTGCCGTCTCCGACTTCACGGCGCTGTCCGCGCACGCGCTGGAGCGCGCTGCCCTGCTGGCCCGACAACACCAGGCCCCTCTGCGTCTGGTCCATTTCGCCGAGGGCCCGACCACCCGTCTCGCCCATCCCCTGGCACGGCTGGCACAACGCGCGCGCCAGCTGGCCCGGCGCCACGAGATCGAGGTGCACGCCCTTGAAGCCTCGGCGTCGCTGGACGAGGTGCTGGCCGAGGCCGGTGCCTCGTCCCTGCTGGTGATGGGGCCGTTGTCGCGGCGCAGCTGGAGGCGCTTTCACCTCGGCACCACGCTCGACCAGGCCGTGCACGGCAGCCGGTGTCCGTTGCTGGTGGTCAGGCGGGCCGCGCTGCGGCCCTACGCGCAGGTGCTCGTGGCCGTCGACCTGTCGCCACGATCAACGCCCCTGATTCACTTTGCCCGCCAGCTTTCAGCGCCCGCCGGGCCGAAGCTGTTTCACGCGATCGACACGATCGAAGACGCCAGGCTGCGTTCGGTCAACGCATCGCCCGACGTGATCTGGGCCAACCGGTCGGCCTCGCGCCAGCAGGCCCGAGACCGCCTCACGCAGCTCATCGACGGGTTGGCCGCTCCCCTGCCAGCGCCACAGGGCCACCCGCTGGCGTTCGACGTCGGCCATGGTGATCCGGCCCACGCCACCGCGCTGCACCAGCAAGCCACTCGGGCCGAACTGGTCGTGGTGGGCCAGAGCCGCCGTTCCCCGCTGTCGCGGTTTCTCTCCGGCAGCGTGGCACAGCACCTGGCCAAATGCTCGAACGGCGACGTGCTGATTGCACCGCTCGATAGTCTGGGCGTGCTCACCCCTGCAAATGCCAGCTGCTGAGGACACCATGGACCTCACCAAACATTTCATCAAGACCAAACAGCCGTGTGCGGACGGGTTTCGCTGGTTCCTGCGCCACCATCAGGAGGGCAGCAACTACCAGGAATTGCTGGACGCCCTCGTCAACGCCGGCCGCGTCAACGACGCCTGCTGGCTGCTCGCGCAGTTCGGCCCCACCAACGAGACGCTGACCGTCGACCATCTCTCGGCCACCGCCATCGTGTTCGCGGGTTCGCTGCGGGTGCGCGGCAACCTCGATGTCGATTCGGTCGTGCACGCAGGACAGCGCATCGAGGTGGGCGGGAGCATTTTTGCCGGCGAAGCACTGGTGTCGGGCGACGACATTCGCTGCGAGGGCGGCATTCGCAGCAACGGCCGGCTGGCGTCCGGCGGCGGCCTCAAGGCCGGCTGGGGTGTCGAGACTGCGGGCGACCTCAGCGTCAAGGGCGACCTGCGGGCCGCCTGGGATGTGCGGTGCGGCGGTCGCCTGAGCCTGAGTGGCCAGGCCCTGGTGGGCCGCGACCTGATCGTGCAGGGCGCTGTCGCCTGCGAGAAGGGCCTGGTGGCGGGAGGCAGTCTGGTGGCCGCTGGCAGCGTCCACGCCAGCGAAGGCCTCTCGGCCGGCGCGGACATCGAGGGCGGCATGCACCTGGAGGCCGGTTGGGGGATCAAGGCGGGGGGTGCCATCCAGGCGCGCGGCGCGATCCGATCCGGCGAAAGCCTCAGTGCGTTCGGGACCATTCGGGCGGGCGCAGGGTACGGCGTCTTTGCGGGCCTGAATGTGCAGGTGGAGGACTGGGACACCAGTGCCCGGGTGTGTGCCAGCGAGAAGCCCGAAGGGCTGATGAGCGGCTGGTGGGCGGGGGTTCGCGATGTTTGAACCCTGGCTGTGGGCCATGCTGTCGTGGCCCTTGTTCGCCCACCGGCACGCGCTTCTCGCCCGCATTCCCCCGTGGACGCAAGCGCCGCGCCCTTCTGAGCGGCGGCAGGTCATGGAGTTGCGCGTGGATGTGCAGTGGGGTTCGTCGGAAGTGGAGGATGAGCTGGCCTCGCTGCATGCGCGCCTGGCGCGCTCAGGCGTCCTGAACCACAGCAACAAGGTCACCCAGGCGCAGTTCCCGGATTTGATCTTTCATCACCGCGAGGCCGATGGCGAGCACTACATCTACGTGGAGGACGTGGCGCGCGGCCGTCTGGCTGGCTACACCGTCTTCAACCGCCTGATCGAGGTGAATCGCCGGCTGGATCGCGTTGTCCGGGCACCGCATTCCAAGTACGCCCACGGGTACCAGCGGCGTGGCATTGCCAGCGCTGTGTACGAATGGGCACTCGATCAGGGGTTCTGCCTGATCAGCGGTGCGCGCCAGTCCCCGGGGGCCCACGCGCTGTGGCGATCACTGGCGCAGCGGCATCGCCTCGAATACATCGAAATCCGCGACAAGAACATCGGCTTCCTGGCATCGCCCGTCGATCAGGCGACGCGCGACAGCCTCCAGACCCGCATGTTGCTGCTCGGAACGGACTGGGATGTCGACCGATGGCGGCAGACCGCTTCGCCGGCGGGCGGATCCTTGCGCGCTGCCATGTTGGCAGCCGATCCTGCGCAAATCTGAACCCACCCTCGGCGGGGTCGGTGTCGTTCAGCGGCGCCGCTGGAGTGGCCCTGGCAAGGCATCGCCGGCCTGGCGCCGGCGGAACAGGGCGGCGCGCGCCAGCACGATCGTCGTGACCGGGGCCGAGATCGACAACACGATGATGATCAGCCAGACGTGCAGGCTCAGGCCCGCCCCGCGCGTGCTGAAGTGCACGATGGAGGCCAGGGTGACGATCCATGCACCGAGCGTGGAGGCCAGGGCCGGTGCGTGCATGCGCAGAAAAAAGTCGGGCAGCCTCCACAGGCCGAGCGCTGCCACCAGGACCACGACGCCACTGCACACCAGCAGGGCAGCCACCAGGATGTCGGCGAGGGCGGGCATGGTCAGACCACCTCCCCGCGCAGCAGGAACTTGGCCATGGCGACCGAACCGACGAAACCGAACAGCACCATCACCAGGGCGCCTTCGAAGTACATCTCGCTGTCGTACCGGATGGCCAGCACCAGCAAGACCAGCATGCCCACCACGTACACGAAATCCATCGCCAGCACGCGGTCCTGCGCGGAGGGGCCGATGAACAGGCGCATCACGCCGATGGCCATGGCGACGGCGTAAAGAACCAGGGTGGTGGTGATGGCGATCGACAACATGGGACTCATTCGAAAATCTCCTTCAGCGGTTGTTCGTAGTCGGACTTGAAGTGCGCGATGAAGGCCACCCCGTCGTCGAGATCGAACACATGGATCAGCAGGGCGCTGCGGTCGGGCGCGAGCTCCGTCCAGACCGTGCCCGGGATGACGGCCGTGATCATCGCCAGCGCCGCCAGGCCGTGCACGTCGTGCAGATCCAGCGGCACGACCACGAACGTCCCGCGCGGCGGATGCGCCCCCGCGCGCACCACGCTGGCGGCCACCTGCAGCGCCGACCGCAGCACGTCGCGGCCGACGCGCAGGATCAGACGCAGCAGCACGCTCCAGCGCCGCAAGGGCCCCGGGCGCGGGCGCAGGGGCGCCATCAGCAGCGGCATCACCACCGCGACCACGACGCCCAGCAGCACCTGGCCGACGCTGAAGCTGCGGGTCAGCAGCAGCCAGCCGCCGAACAGGCCCAGCGACAGCCAGGGCGATGGCAGCAGGCGCTTCATGGCGCACCTCCCGTCACGCGCGGCACCGGCTGCGCACCCATCACCGCGTCGATGTAGAGGGCGGGCGCGTGCAGCGCCTCGGCGGCGGCGCGGGTGTAGGTGAGCCCGGCTTCGGCCTGCAGCACCATCGCCAGCGACGCGGCCAGCAGACCCGCGATCGGCAAGGTCTCGATCACGCGCAGGCGCGGTGGCGGGCGGTCCTGCGTGGTCCAGAAGTGGCGCATGCCCACCCGCATCAGCGACATCGCGCCAAACAGCCCCGAGAGGATCAGCAGCACGAACAGCGTCCAGGCCGCCGGCGTTTGCAGGCCGAGCAGCGCAGTGAGCATGGCCAGCTTGGCCACAAACCCGGACAGTGGCGGCAATCCGGCCGTCACCAGCGCGCAGACCGTGAAGGTGAGACCGAGAAAGGCCAGCGCCGCCGGGATCGCGCGACCGATGAGCGCCTCTTCATCGTCGTCGAGGTTGGTGCCCGGTGGCGGCTCGGCGTCGAAGAAGGCCGGCAAGGCGTGGTTGCCGTCGTCGACCTGCTGAGGGCCGACCTCGACCTGGCGCGAGCGCTCCAGCAGTTCCACCAGCAGGAACATCGCGCAGCCCGCCAGCGTGGAACTGGCCAGGTAGAACAGCGCGCCGCCGCTGAGCATCGGGGCGTCGAAACCGATCGTCGCCACCAGCGTGCCCGACGAGGCGATGACGCTGTAGGCGGCCAGGCGCGCCAGTTGCTGCGAGGCCAGCATGCCGACGGCACCATAGGCCAGCGTGACCAGCCCGCCCCACACCAGGACGTCGCCGCCGAAGCCCGCCGAGGCGCCGGCATCTGCCGGAAAACACAGCGTCCACAGGCGCAGCACGGCGTACACGCCGACCTTCGTCAGGATGGCGAACACGGCCGCGGCCGGCGCACTGGCCGCGGCATACGCCGGTGGCAGCCAGAAGTTCAGCGGCCACAGCCCGGCCTTGGCGAGGAAGGCAATGGCCAGGATGGCCGCCCCGGCATGCAGCAGGCCGCGGTCGGCGGCCGGCACCGCCGGCAGCTTCTGTGCGATGTCGGCCATGTTCAGCGTGCCAGCCACGCCGTAGAGCACCGCCACGCCGATCAGGAACAGCAGCGAGGCGACCAGGTTGATGGCGATGTAGTGCAGCCCGGCGCGCACGCGCGAGCTGCCGCCGCCGTGCAGCAGCAGGCCGTAGCTGGCGGCCAGCAGCACCTCGAAGAAGACGAACAGGTTGAACAGGTCGGCCGTCAGGAAGGCACCGTACAGCCCCATCAGCTGCAGCTGGAACAGCACGTGGAAGTACACCCCGGCGTGTTGCCAGCGCGCCAGCGCGTACAGCAGCGAGGCCAGACCCACGCAACCCGTCAGCACCATCATCAGGGCCGACAGCCGGTCCGCGACCAGCACGATGCCGAAGGGCACGGACCAGTTGCCCGGCAGGTAGATGCCGAAGGCCGCCGGCGCACCGTGCCGGGCCACGCCCAGCAGCAAGCTCACGGCGATCGCCAGCCCGAGGGTGGTGGACAGCACGTTGACCACCGCTTTCAGGCCGCGCCGGCCCTCGCCCAGCAGGAGCATCAGCGCCGCCGTGGCCAGCGGCAGCAGGATGGGCGTGACGAGCAGGTGGTTGAAGTCCACGGTCACAGGCGCTCCTCCTGGCCGTCCACATGGTCGCCACCGGACAGGCCGCGCAACGCGAGCAGCACGACGAGGAACAGCGCCGTCGTGGCGAAACCGATGACGATGGCCGTCAGCACCAGCGACTGCGGCAGCGGGTCGCTGTAGTTGACGAGGTCGGCCACCACACCGGACCTGACGATGGGTTCGCGGTCGACGGCCAGGCTGCCGACACTGAAGATGAACAGGTTGACCGCATAGGACAGCAGCGTCAGGCCGATCAGCACCTGGAAGGTCCGGGGTCGCAAGATCAACCACACGCCCGCACTGGCCATCACGCCGATCGCGATCGAAATCACGGCTTCCATCCGGTGTCCTTTCTTTCATCCAAGGCCATGCCCTTGCGGCGGCGCGCGCGCAGGGACTGGTGGGCGATGGCGGTCAGCAGCAGCAGGGTCGAACCCACGACGACCGCGAACACGCCGAGGTCGAACAGGGCCGCCGTGGGCAGGTGCACCTCGCCGACCAGCGGCCAGCTCACGTGCGCGGTGTGGGTGGTCAGGAAGGGGTGCCCGAGCGCCAGGGAGCCCAGCCCGGTGACCAGCGCGATCAGCAGGCCGGCAGCGATCCAGCGCGTGGGCAGCAGGTGCATCCGCGCCTCGACCCAGCGCGTGCCGCTGACCATGTATTGCGCGATGAAGGCGATCGCCACCACCAGGCCGGCGACGAATCCGCCGCCGGGTTCGTTGTGGCCGCGCATGAACAGGTGGAAGGCGAACAGCCCGGCCACCGGCAGCAGCAGCCGCACCAGCACCGCCGGCACCTCCAGGTAAGGCGGCAGGTGATGGTCGCCGTCCCCGTCGCGATCGATCAGGTCGATGCCCGCGGCGTCCACGTGCACCTGTTGCTGCTCGGTCGGCTCGACCGTCTCGCGCGCCGGGCGGAAGCGCCGTAGCAGCGCGAAAACCGTCAGGCCGACGATGCCCAGCACGGTGATCTCGCCCAGCGTGTCGAAGGCCCGGAAGTCGACCAGCATCACGTTGACCACGTTCGTGCCCCCGCCTTCGGGCAGCGCCTTCTCGATGAAGAAGGGCGAGATCGACTGCGGCGCCTGGCGTGTCAGCAGCGCATACGACAGCGCCGACAGGCCGACGCCGATCAGCACCGCGAGCACCAGATCGCGGCGACGGCGCCACCAGGCGCGCGAGGCCGTGCGCGGGTCGTCCACCTCCCGTCGCTTGGGCAGCCAGCGCAGGCCGAGCAGGAACAGCACGAGCGTGACGACCTCGACGGCCAGCTGCGTGAGCGCGAGGTCCGGCGCGGAGAACCACGCAAACGTGATGCACATCGCGAGGCCGACGACGCTGAGCATGGTCAGCGCGGCCAGCCGGTGGAATTTGGCCTGGTTGGCCGCACCGATCGCGCATGCACCCGCGATCAGCCACAGCAGCACGAACTCGGGGGTGGCCGGCACGCGCGCGCGGTCACCCCAGGTCAGCGGCACGATCAGCGCCGAGCCCAGACCGGCGAGGCCGGCGATCAGCAACATGGCAAACAGTTGCGGCTGCAGATGGCGGGTGCCGAGCCAGCGGGTCAGGTGCCTTGCCGCATCCGAGGCGCGGGCCAGCCCGTTCTCGAACAGGCGTTTGCCGTCCAGCCGCTGCAGCAACGGTGCCCCGCGCTGGCGGCGCTGCCGGAAGCGGCTGGCGAACCGCAGGTACACGAGCAGACCGCCGACGGTGGCCACCAGGCTCATCAGCAGCGGGGTGTTGAAGCCGTGCCAGACCGCGAGGCTGTAGGCGGGCAGCGTGCCGCCGACCACCGGTTGGGCGGCCAGTGCCAGCACCGGGCCGATGGACCAGGCCGGCAGCGTGCCGACGACCACGCAGGCCAGCACGAGCAACTCCACCGGCACGCGCATCCAGTGCGCCGGCTCGTGCGGCTTGCGCGGCAGGTCGCGCGGTGCCGGGCCGAAAAACACGCCGTGTGCGAAGCGCAGCGAATACACCACCGCGAACACACCGGCCAGGGTGGCCAGTGCCGGCAGGCCGTGCTCGATGAGCGGGCTGGCGCTCACGAACACGGTTTCGGCAAAGAACATTTCCTTGGACAGGAAACCGTTGAGCAGCGGCACGCCGGCCATGGCCGCACAGGCCACGATGGCCAGCGTGCCGGTGACGGGCATGCTGCGCGACAGACCCTGGAGACGGCGCATGTCGCGCGTGCCGCTCTCGTGGTCGATGATGCCCACCGACATGAACAGCGAAGCCTTGAAGGTCGCGTGGTTCATCATGTGGAACACCGCGGCCACCGCGGCCAGCGGGCTGTTCAGCCCCAGCAGCAGCGTGATCAGGCCCAGGTGGCTGATCGTCGAGTACGCCAGCAGGCCCTTCAGGTCGTTCTGGAACATGGCCACGTAGCTGCCCAGCAGCAGCGTGACCAGGCCCGCGCCGCCCACGATCCAGAACCATTCGTCGGTGCCGGAGAGCACGGGCCACAAGCGTGCCAGCAGGAACACGCCGGCCTTGACCATCGTGGCCGAGTGCAGGTAGGCCGACACCGGTGTGGGCGCGGCCATCGCGTGCGGCAGCCAGAAGTGGAACGGGAACTGCGCGCTCTTGGTCAGCGCGCCCAGCAGCACCAGACCAAGCGCCATCGGGTACAGCGGATGGGCACGCACGAGGTCGCCGGCCTGCAGCACCACGTCGAGCTCGTGGCTGCCCACGATGTGCCCCAGCACCAGCACACCGGCCAGCAACGCCAGCCCGCCCGTGGCGGTGACGGTGAAGGCCATGCGGGCACCGCGGCGGGCGTCCTTGCGGTGGGTCCAGTAGCCGATCAGCAGGAACGAGAACACACTGGTCAGCTCCCAGAACACGACCAGCTGCACCAGGTTGCCCGAGACGACGACGCCGAGCATGGCGCCCATGAAGCCCAGCAGCAGCGAATAGAAACGCGCGGCCGGGTCGTCGCTCGACAGGTAGTAGCGCGCGTAGACAATGACCAGCAGGCCCATGCCGCTGACCAGCATCGCGAACATCCACGCGAAGCCGTCCAGGCGGACGACGACATCGATGCCCAGGCTGGGGAGCCAGGTCAGGCGCTCCGACACCACGGTGCCGGCGCTCACGTCCGGGTACAGCCAGGCCACCTGCACGGAAATCACCAGAGCGACGGCCGCGGCCCAGAGCGATCCGATGTTGCGCGCACTGGTGGGCAACAGCGCAGCGACAAGGCTTCCGATGAAAGGCAGGGACAGCAGCAGGAGCAGTGACATGGCGGGGAGTCTACTTTCGGATCACGCGCAAGCGCGCGTGGGCGGACCAGCCCGGCGCATCTGCCCTTCGTGGGGCCTTTCGACGGCGTGCATCAGGACCAGCGAGGCCTGGGGCGCGATCGGTTGCGCCAGGTCGATGGCGTGGCGACGGCCCTCCCCGCACCACGGGTTCCGGTCACCAGCAGACCCGCATCGCGAAGGCGCGGAAAAACCGGTCGCGACGAGGATGGTGGACAGAGGACTCATGAAGCGGCCGCCAGGCGAGTCTGTGCACCGTGGCGGCCAACATGTTCTATCTGCCCCTTCCGGTGACGCAGGGCTCGCTCTTTGGGGGCGGCCGGCGACAACGGGTCGAAGGACGGCGGCTCACCCTGTGCGTGACACCGTCACCGGCGTCCATCGGGTATCGACAGCGTTCTCGCCACCGAACCATCCACCCCCACCAGGTCCAAGCTCAAGCCATGCGCCGGCCCCTCGCCTGGCTGCAGCGTGAGTCCCGACGCGGCGGCCAGCGACACCAGCGCGGCGCAGGGCGCCACGCCCGCCGCCAGCCGCAGCACCACCTCCCGGACCTCGCCCCACCCCGCGTCCCGCTGCAGGCGCCCCCGGCGCTCCGCAGGCCAGTCGCGCGGCGCCTCCCGGCCCGGCGAGACGAAGAGCATGGGTTGCATCGGGTCGTCGCTGCCGATGGCGACCGGGATGCTCATGCCAGGCGGCAGGTAGGGCGGCCGGTAGTCCCAGACGGGCACGCCCGCGCCCGCCAGATCGCCGCGGACCGCGATGCCGAACGGGCAGGTGCCCAGCGTGCGCCACTGGCTGCGCTCCCACAGGCGGGTGCGCGCGATGGGCGCGCTGCGGGCTTCGGCTTCGCTGGTGAGCCAGAGCAGCTCAAGGTAGAGGTTGTCGAAGGCAAAACACACGTTGGCGGTGCCCTGCCCCGGGTGCGCGCGGCGGTAGGTTTCCACGAGGCCGAGGCGCCGCAGGGCGTCGATCTCGGGCCCGTCGGGCTCGATGAACACGAAGAGGTGATCGATCTCCAGGCGGTGTGTGGTCACGGGCAGCCTTCTCCTTCCGCCGGCGCGATGCTCAGCCAGGGCCAGCGTTGCTGGTAGCTGCGCGCCTTGTCGCGGAACATGGCGGGCTGGGCCAAGCGCGGGTTCATGCGCAGCACGCCGCGCTGCAGTTCGTCCAGCCCGTGGGGCGCGTACAGCGCGCGGGTGCGCACGTCGATGCCCACGCAGGTGCAGGCCACGAGGTAGCGGTCGATGCCGTCGGTGGTGCGGGTGAGCTGGGGGTAGTCGGCCTGAAAGCGGTCGCGGTACCAGAGGTGGACCCGCGCCTGGTTCTTCACCTCGACCTTCACGCCCAGGTCGGCGGTGAGCGCCTGCACGGCCTGGATCACCCGGTCCTCGGCTTCCCACGAGAGGTCGTCGCCGTCGAAGTAAAAAACATCGTGGTCGTTCACGCTCCAGCCGGGCGCCCTGCCCGCCTGCCGGTTCCACACGGCCTGAAACAGGCAGCCGGCGGTCAGGCGGCACTGCGGCAGGCCCAGGCCGCCCAGCCGCTGAAGCAGCTCGGCGTTGACCGGGTTGGTCAGTGCCAGGGCGACGAAGGACGCTTCGTTCAGCCTCTCGACCGGGTGCGCGGCGGGGTGGTCTGGGTGCATCGGTCGGGCGGCAGACAGGGTGGACAGGGGCGGCGCTTTCACGCGCGCGCGGGGCGGACTTCGGTGGTGGCGGACCGCACAAACCGCCCCTGCGCCGCCGCGTGGTCCCAGCGCTCGATGAGGCAGCCCCCGGCAGCCGGGTCCCAGCGCAGCAGGTTCACCGACTGGGGCACCCCCGGGCGCACCCGCGAGGACACGGCCGTGCCCGCCTGCACGGCCCACAGGGGCCGCGCCAGGCCCTCGATCGGCGCGATGTACGGCAGGTGGATGTGGCCACCCAGCACCAGGTCGGCCCCGGCGCTGGCCCAGCGCTGCAGCGCCTCGCGGTGGCCCCGCAGCCGGTGCACGGCGTCTTCGGCGCGCACCACCGCCACCGGCTGGTGCACCACCACCACGCGCAGCTGCTCGGCGCCCGCGCCCTCCAGCTCGCGGGCCACGCGCTCAATCTGCGGGAGCGACACTTCGCCGTGTTTGTGGCGCCAGGCGCGGGTGGTGTTGACGCCCACCACCAGCAGCCCGGCCGAGCGGTGCACCGGTTCGAGCTCGGCGCCGAAGGCGGCGGCGTAGCGGGCATGGGGCGCGCTCATCCGGGCCCAGAGATCGAACAGCGGAATGTCGTGGTTGCCCGGGATGGCCAGCACCGGCGCGCCCAGCCGGTCCACGAAGGCGCGGGCGGCACTGAACTGCACCGCCCGCGCGCGCTGGGTGATGTCGCCCGACAGCACCACCAGCGCGGGGCGCTGCTCCGCCGCCAGCTGCACCAGCGCTTCGACCACGGCCGGGACCTCGGTGCCGAAGTGCGTGTCCGAGATGTGCAGGACCACGCTCACCGGATCGTCTCCTGAACTTGGGATTGACCCACGGGGATCGCGGTGTCAGCGGGCCCCGGTTTCATGAGGTACAGCGGCTGCTCCAGCACCCGGAAATCGAGCGGTGCCTGCATGCGCGTGACCTCGCCGTCAAAGGCCACCTTCACCCCCCGACGGCGGCCGGTGAAACCGGGGCGCACCACCAGGTGCCGGAAGTCGAAACGCTCCACACTCTCGGCCTCTCCGAGGTTGCCCATGGCGCCGTGCAGCATGAGGCGCAGCATCGCCAGCGTGCCAATGGGCTTGAGCATCACGGCGGTGATGCGCTCGCCGAGTGCCGCTTCGGGCGCGGCGCTGTGCGCCGCTGATGGCGGGGCCACACCGAGCTGCTCCAGCTGCAGCCGGTTGTTGCCGACGAACAGGGTCAGCGCGCGCACGTCGCGCACCCCACTGCTGCGCTCGATGTGCAGATTCAGTTGCCGCTGCGCGCGCAGCAGCGTGACGGCCCCCGCCCACAGCGCGACCCAGCGGCTGCGACCGAAGCGGGCCTTGAAGGCCTCGCGGTCTTCGAGCAGATCGGGGTACAGCCCCAGGCTGGCGTTGACCAGGAACACGCGGTGATTGATGGCCGCCACCCGCACCGGCACGGGCTCGGCGGCCAGCAACACCGCCACGGACTCGGCCGGCTCGGCGGGAATGCCGTGCGTCCGCGCAAAGTAGTTGAAGGTGCCTTGTGGCACCACGCCCATCGCGCAGCCCACCGCGTGGGCGGCCTGGGCCACGGTGTTGATCGTGCCGTCGCCACCAACGGCCACCACGGCGGTGCGTGTGCGGAGCGCTGTGTCGGCGGCTTCGCGCGCCACACCGGCCAGTGCGCCGGGCTCGCAGAAGTGCAGCACGCCCGGGCGCCCGGCCGCGTCCAGCGCGGCCTGAAGGGTGTCTCGACGGGCGTCTGCGCCGCTGCTGCCCGCGGCCCCGTTGATCACGAACTGGAGCGGCGAACCGGGGTCGATGGCCGGGAGTGCGTGCATGGTGCGTTGCTCGGTGGTCACCCGGTGGTGCCGCCGCTGGCCAGCAGGGCCTTCGCCGCGTCGATGCGCTGGGCCAGCGCCACCGTCGGGTCGTTCATCACGTCGAGCAGGAAGCGGCGCGGGTCCTGATAGGGGCCATTCAGCGCGTGGTGGGTCGGGCTGGCGGCGGGTGGCAGCGCCGGCACCGCGGCGGGGGCCGGCACAGCCACGGCCGCTGCGGGCTGCAAGCGCGCCAACGCCGCCTGCCACGCGGCCGGCGGGACGCTGGCCAGGCGGCTGAGCAGCTCGGCCTGGGCGTCTTCGCCGGGCTGGAAGTCGAGCGAGGGGTCGTCGCCGAAGACGGCCGGCAGGTCGGGCGCCACGAAGGCGGACCAGCGGCCGGTGTCGGGGTGCAGCGCGGGGATGCGCGTGGCGTGGGGCTGTGGCGAGGTGGTGGAGGCGTCGGGGCCGGGCCAGAGCGGCAGTCGCGCGGGCTTCACCTCGGCCAGGTAGCGCCGGCACAGGCCCTGCAGGAAGGCCGAGGCCTCGGCCAGCGGCACGGGTTCGGCGAGCGAGAACCACAGCTCGTGGGCATCGACGCCGTTGACCGCGATGGCCGGTGCGGGCAAGGCCAGATCGGCCTGCACGCCGCGCCACACCGGCGCGAGCGTGTCCCAGTCGGCGGGGCCGCGCAAGCCGAGCACCAGCGCGCGCACCCGGCCGTCGCCGCCGATCAGCCCCGGGGCGCCCGCCGCGTCGGGGGTGGGTGGCAGGTAGAGGCGTTGGTATTGGGTTTGCAGGCGGTCCATGCGGGGCATGTTACCTGCCGGTCGCGCTCAGCGCGGTGGCGAGGGAATCGCTCCGCCCAGCATGCGCTGGACCTTGTTTTCTTCCTTGATGGCGCGGTCGAACGCTTCCAGGCCGATGCCGTTGAACACGCGCTTGAACTGCCAGGCCACCTCGGGGTTGAGGGCGGCGAGGGTCTGGGCGGTCTGCCGGGCGGCCCCGTCCAGGTCGGCATCGTCCACCGACTTGTGAATCAGCCCCCAGTCCACCGCCTGCCGGGCGCTGAAGGCCTCACCCAGCATCGCCAGCGCCTTGGCCCGCGCCCACCCCACCGAGGCGGGCATGGTCGCGGTGAGGCCGCCGGTGACGAACACGCCGAGGCCGGCCTCGGGCAGCTTGAAGCGGGCGCTCTCGCCCGCCACCACCACGTCGGCGCACATCATCCACTCCAGCCCCGCCCCGACCACCCAGCCGTGCACCTGGGCCAGGATGGGCTTGGGGTTGCGCACCATGGCATCGGCGACGGTCTGCACCAGCTCCAGGTCGCGCTCGGTGGGCGGCGCGCCGAGGTCGCGGCCGGCGCAGAAGGCCATGCCACGGCCCCGCAGGCGGATGGCCCGCACAGTGGCGTTGGCGGCGCCCTTGTTCAACGCATCCAGCAGGCTCAACGCCAATGGGTTGTTGATCGCGTTGAGCTTGTCGGGGCGGTTGAGGCTGAGGGTCAGCACGCCGTCGCGGATGTCGGTCAACAGGGTCGGTTCGTTCATGGGATTGACCCAAAGTGGGGGCCACCCCATTGTGCGGGGTTGAACACCCCGCACACCGCTGTCGTCCGCTCAGGCGCTGTGCGCTTTCGCACGGTGGTGGCTGCCGTCACCGCGGTGAAACACCTGGTCTTCGGGCAACACGTCGCCAGGCTGCAGCTCCGGGGCCGCTGCGGCGCGCTGGTAGAGCGGCGCGAAGTCGATGCGGGTGAACTCCAGCAGCTCGTCGAGGTCGCGGATCACGAAGTAGCTTTCCTGGAAGTCGTCGATGCGGTAGTTCGTGCGCATCAGCCGTTCCAGGTTCAGCCGGATGCGGTGGGGCGAGGGGCTGTCGAGGCTGAACACGGTTTCGGTGAACGACGAGGCGATGCCCGCGCCGTAAATGCGCAGGCCGTCGGCCTGTTGCAGCAGCCCGAACTCGATGGTGTACCAGTACACCCGCGCGAGCTGCGCCAGGTTGCCCAGGCCCTGGGCGCGCAGGCCACCCTGACCGTAGGCCTGGATGAAGTCGGCGATGGCCGGGTTCATCAGCATGGGCACGTGGCCGAACACGTCGTGGAACACGTCGGGCTCTTCGAGGTAGTCCAGCTCGTGCGGCCGGCGGATGAAGTTGCCCGCCGGGAAACGGCGGTTCGCCAGGTGATCGAAGAACACGTCGTCGGGCACCAGGCCGGGCACGGCGACGATCTGCCAGCCGGTGCGCCGCATCAACACCTCGGAGAGGCGGCGGAAGTCGGGGATTTCATCGGCGCCGATGGGCAAGTCGGTCATGCCCTGCAGGAACTCATCGCAGGCGCGGCCGGGCAGCAGCTTCGCCTGCCGCTGAAACAGCGTCTTCCAGGTCGCGTGGTCGGCGGCGGTGTAGCGCTCCCAGCCCTGGTCGATGGTCCAGTCGGCGTTGGCGGGGCGGCCAGCGTCGCCAGCGGCCAGGCCATGTTTCTGGGGGGCGTCCACGGTGATCATGTTCACGCTCCCTGTGGCACCAGGCTGGCGAACACGGCGTCGGCCCGGGTGGCCCAGGCGATGTCGCGGGTGGACAGGCCGTTGGCGTCGTGGGTGGTGAGCGTCACGTCCACGCGGTTGTAGACGTTGAACCACTCGGGGTGGTGGTCCATCTTCTCGGACACCAGCGCCATCTGGCTCATGAAGCCGAAGGCCTGGGCGAAGTCCTGGAAGCGGAAGGAGCGGCTGATGGCGCCGCGCCCGGCGTCCACCGTCCAGGCCGGCAAGTCGGCCAGCAGCTCGCGGGTCATCTGCACATCGAGAGGGGTCATGGAAGTCTCCGGTTCGGCCACTGCGGGCCGTTGTTGAAGCTGCACAGTTTGCGCCGCTTCAGGGACAATGGGCTTGCATCCATGCCGCCAAAACCCTGCCACGACGGTGGAATCTCTCATGAACGCTGACATCGACGACGAATCCTTGCACCCGTCCTCGCTCGACCGCCTGGACCGCCGCATCCTCGCCGCCCTGCAGGCCAACGGGCGCATCAGCAACCAGGAGCTGGCCGCGCAGGTGCACCTTTCCCCCGCGCAGAGCAACCGGCGTCACAAGCGGCTGGAGGCGATGGGCTTCATCAAACGCTACGAAGCGCGGCTCGACGCCGACCGGCTGGGCCTGGGGGTGACGGCCTTCGTGCACATCACCATGGACCGGGGCCAGTTCAAGGAGGTGCAGAAGTTCCAGCGCAACGTGGGCAAGATGCCGCAGGTGCTGGAGTGTTACGCCGTGACCGGCGATTTCGACTACGTGTGCAAGGTGGTGGCGCGCGACCTGAAGGCCCTGTCCGACTTCCTGCTCGGCACGCTGGCGCAGCTCCCCGGCGTCAACGGCGTGCGCTCCAGCGTGTGCCTGAACGAGCTGAAGAACACGGGGGCGCTGCCGCTGGATTGAGCGGCCGCGCGGACGTGATCCAGTGCAGCCGCAGTTTCAGCAGAAACACCCGGCTGGCCAGCAGCCGCTGAGCGCGCCCTGCCCGGTCGGGGTTCGACTGCGCATCGTGGGCGGGTGATTGCAGCGCGTCAAGCACCGCCTGCAACTCGCTCGTCAGCGCGAGCGCTTGCGTGTTGCAGGAAGCGGCACCCAGCGATGACGGCGCGGGGTTCATCCGTGGGTGGCGCATGGGTTTCTCCCGTTGATCGCCAGGCTGCGCACGCTGCTCCAGCCCGCGCGCAGCAGCAGCGCCGCGTTGGTGAGCAACACCAGCGGCACGCCGATCCAGAGCAGCTCGCGCTGAAAGCGCTCCACGCCAAACAACGGCACACCGATCATCGGCACCGGCCGCCAGTCCAGACAGAGGCGCGCGTGGTCGAAGGGCCAGAGCCAGGCGTTGCAGATGCCACGATCGAACAGGCCGTCGAGCAGCGGATGCGAGAGCGTGCACAGCGCCAGGAAGCTGGCCGCACCCAGCCGCCGGCGCCAGCCCGGCCCCGCCCACAGCCCGCCGAACGCGCCCAGGGCCAGCGCAAAGGCGATGGAGTGGGTGAAGCCCCGGTGGCCGAAGGGGCCGCTGTAGCGGTCGAGCCCCATCGTGACGAGGGCAAAGTCGGCGTCGGGCAGCACCGCAAAGAATGCACCCGCCAGCGTGAGCCGCCAGCCCGTGCGGTGGGTGCCGGCGGCCACCGCCAGTGCGATGGCCGGGGCGAAATGGAGGTAGGTCGCCATGGTGCTCCCGTGGGTCAAGAGCGGGTGGCTTCCAAGCCGGCACGGGGCGGCTCGGCGTCCGGGCCCATCACGTGGTACCAGTCGATCTTGCGCGTGGCGACCATGATGGCGGCGAGCACACCGAAGAGCAGCAGCGAGCCCATCATCAGCGCGTTGTCTTCCGAGATCAGGATGCCGTAGAGCACGCCGTACAGCGCCACCAGCATGCCGCCCATGCCCAGGCCGGCGCCCCAGCCGCCCAGCACATGGCGCAGGTAGTGCGCGAGCAAGGCGATGCAGCCGGCGCTGGCGATCAGGTAGGCGAAGCGGAAGTCCAGGTGCTCTGAGAGCGACAACAGCAACAGGAAGAACAGCACCATTGCGGTCCCGATCATCAGGTACTGCATGGGGTGGATGCGCCAGCGCTTGACCATCTCCAGCACGAAGAAGGCGGCGAAGGTGAGCACGATGAACATGAGGCCGTATTTGGTGGCGCGCTCGGTGAGGCGGTACACGTCGACCGGGTCGTCCAGGCCCACGGAGAACTGGTCCAGCGCGGGCGCGTTCTCGCCCTTCTGGCCGAACCGGGCCTGCGCCTGGCTGGAGAGCGAAGGCACGCGCCAGGTCGCCTCGAAGCCGCTGGCACCGATGCTGCGGGTGCGCGGCAGGAAGTCGCCGCCAAAGCTGGGGTGCGGCCACGGCGAGCTGAGCGAGACGCTGTTTTCGTCGGCCAGCGGCACCCAGCCGATGCGGCCGGTGCCGGCGAGGTCGAACTTCAGATCCAGGTCGAGCACAGCGCCGGGTTTCAGCTGGGCCAGGTCCACTTTGGCTGCCAGCGGCAGCGGGCTGCTGCCCGGCGCCTGGCCCACCGGCAGCGTCTGACCCGCCAGCCGCAGCGCCGGCGCAGCGAGCAGGCCGCGCGCATCGCTCACGCCCATCAGCAGCAGCGGCTGGCCCAGCGCGAGCTGGCCGCCCCGGTGCCGGGGCGTGACCTCGTTCCACACGAAGCGGCCGGTGGTCGCGTGCTGGCTGGTGTAGACCGTGACCGGGAAGATGCCGCGCAACCGCGTCTCGGTGCTGAGCCGGCTCTGGGTGTCCAGCGTCTTGGGGAACTGGATCGACACACGCTCTTCGCTCACCAGCTCTTCGCGCGTCTGGCCCACCTGCCCCTCGACCTTGACGGTGCGCAGAAAGGTCTCGGTGTAGGGCAGCCAGAGCACCGGGCCGGTGATGGTCTGCGCGCCGGCGTGGGCGCGCGCCACGGCCTGGGTGGCATCGTGGCGGTTGGCCGTGCGCTCGGCGATGACGTCGCGCACGAGCGCCAGGGGAATGGCCAGCAGCGCCATCAGGAAACCGATGATCAGCAGCTTGCTCAGCAGGGGGTGTTTGTTCACTTCTCGCTCCGTGGTTAAAGACGGAGCGATTCTTGAAAACGGGCGTGCGGCGCTCGCGCAGGCTGTGTGAAGCGGGTGTGAAACCCGCGAGAACGCCGCCCGCTGCTCAGCCCAGGGGATTGATCACGCCCGCCGCGGGGATGTTGCCCTGGCCCTTCATGCTTTCGACGAATGTGAACAGGTCGGTCATGGTGAAGTGGGCTCCCGCCTTCGGCAGTGCGCGCGGTGTGCCTCCGTTGAGCACGCTTTCCGGGTCGTCCTTGATGAGGCCCACGATCACCTCGGCCACGATGGTGCCCCCGATCGGGCCCAGGTGTTTGCCACCCTCCAGCACCTCGGCTTCTTTCAGGATGTAGAACCACAGCGGCGTCTGATGGGCCAGATGGTGTTTCTTGACCACGTCGCCTGCGGTGCCAGACTCGAGCTGCGCTGCGGTCAGTGGTGCGATGCCCATGCGTGCGGCCACCGCCTGCCCCGGTGGCAGCTTGTAGTGTTTGGCGCCGCGCACCAAGTTGAGTTGCGCCAGGAACGGTGAGTCGGCGGCGTTGCCGATGCGCAGGCGGTCGGTGAGCGCGGCGTCGATGGCAAAGGCCCTCTGCGCAGTGGCACCCAGCCCATCGAACATCTGCCGCCAGTCGAGCAGCCAGTTGGTGGGGTAGCGCGTGCCGCCGAGAAAGCCCCCATCACCCGTGAAGGTGAAGGCCAGCCGGAAGTCCGCGAGCTGGGGTCCGGCGGCAAAGTTGAACACCTTGTTGAAGTTGTAGGCCGGGCGGACCATGCTGTGACCGAACCGGTAGGCCGCACCCGCAAACTCCAGCGGCATGTAGGGCGAACTGGCCAGGTAGCCCGGGCCGATCAGGTAGTACTTCAGCTCCTGGAGCGCGTTGGCCACATTCAGGGCGCCCGCCACCGCCGGAAGGTACTCGTGCAGGACGATTTGCTGGTAGTGGTGCGTCACGACCTTGCGCACATCGGCAAACGAGAGCTCGGGAAACTTCAGGCTGACCGCGTTGTGAAAGTGCAGCATGGTGCGGTGGAGCTGCGCCACGATGAGGTTCTCGTCGTTGCGCTTGTCACCCAGCACGGCCGTCCTTTCAGACAGCCCGTCGGCCACACGGGGAAGGTCATAGAGCTGGCCGTCCAGTGCCTGCACCTGGGCATCACCGCCACCGGGTGCGGCAGGGGGAACGGTCTGCGCCGGCCCCACCAGCATCTGCGCCGAGGCCGTAGTGGTCGCGCGCTGGTACAGGTAGGGTTGGTCACGCGGACCCGAGCCGTACACGCTGTCCAGGTCCAGCGCTGGCGTGCGGAAATTGACGAGGTCGTCCACATCCACCGCGTTCTCGCCCAGGCTGGTGGGGTCGAACGTCATGTCGTGGTCGACGAACTGCCCGAAGTAGGTGAAGCCGGCGGGAATGACGCCGTCCTTGCGGTCGGCCACGTGCATGGCCGCGCCCAGTTCCCGCAGAACCGTGTCGTCCTGGGCCGGGTTGCCGGTGGTCCAGGGCACGGCGGCGAGCTCCGGGAAGAGCAGGCCAAAGCGGCCCGGCTTTTGCAGATTGCTGCGGGTGGGGTTGGCGTTATCGGTGCTGTACCCGTGGCTGCGGGCGTGGTGCTGGTGGGTCATCATGAAACTCCTTGGCAGGCGCGGACCTTGTCCGCTCAGACATGGGGTGGCAGATTCACGTGTGCGACTGGCTGCTTCCCAACGACCCGTTCCCGATGCAGTGCTGCTGTCGATCGTCCGCCGCTGTGCCGGGAGCGCGCTGTGGCGATGGCTTCCCGGGGCGCGAATGGTATGCCTGTGCCTTGGCCCACGAATCCCCCGTTTGGGGGGCCAGGGTGGTCCATCCAGATGAGATGGCCTGGACACCGACCGGATCAAGTTCGTGCCATGGCTGTGCGCCTGTGCATCGGCGTCTGGCTCGGTTTTCGTGCAGATACAAACGCACACAAAAAGAGCCTGCAGCGGCCGGACCTGTCCCGGGTGGGCCTCGCAGCGGCGTTCGCCTGCGGGCGCCTTGGCGATCCTTTGCCCCGGCGGATCGTGAGCAGGCTTCAAGCCCTTTCGACACCCCAGGGCGTGTAGCGCACGAACAGCACCGAGCTGATGCCGTACACCGCCATGCCCGCCGACAGCAGGGCAAAGATCATCCAGGCCGGCGTCTGCCAGTGGGCCAGCAGCGCGCCACCGGCGGCCACCATCACCAGCCGCAGCGTGCCCGCCAGCACCGGGCCGAGCGCCTGACCCGCGCCCAGCGAAGAGAAGTACAGCGACAGCCCCAGACCGAACAGCCCGTACGCCGGCCCGGCCCACTGGAAGTAGCTCGCTGCCGAAGCCAGCACCGCCGGGTCTTGCGTGAACAGGCGCGTCCAGAGGTCGGGCGCCAGCGTCACCACCAGGCCCAGCGCACCCAGGATGCCCGTGGCCAGCGCGGCGGCGGTCCAGGCGGCGCGGCGGGCGCGGGCGATCTGCCCGGCCCCGATGGCCATGCCCACCAGCGGCACCGAGGCCACGCCCACGGCGAACGCGATCGGCACCAGCAGGAACTCCAGCCGCGTGCCGATGCCGTAACCGGCCAGCGCATCGGTGCCGAACTGCGCCACCAGCCGCGTGAGGATCAGGATGGTCAGCACCGTCTGCAGCGGCGAGATGCAGGCCACCGCGCCCACGCGCAGGATGTCGCCAAACAGCGCGCGCTGCAGCGGCGTGCGGCGGACCTGGAGCGCGATGCGCGAGCGCCCCGACACCAGGTACAGCCAAAGCCAGGCCGCCCCCACGCCGTAAGCCACCACGCTGCCCGTGGCCACGCCGGCCATGCCCAGCCGGGGAAACGGCCCCCAGCCCAGGCCGAGCGCGCCGCCCAGCGCCACCTGCAGCAGCGCCACGACCAGCAGCGTCATCGAGGGCACGGCCATGTTGCCCGAGCCACGGATCACCGAGGCCAGCGTGTTCACCAGCCAGACAAACACCGAGCCGAGGAACGCCACATTGGCATACGTCATGGCCTGCGCCAGCGCCTCGCCCTGCCCGCCCAGGCTTGCGAACAGCGCCTCGCCCACGGCCAGCATCACCACCGTGTAGACCGCACCCGCCGCCAGGCCGATCCACAGCGCGTGCACCGCCAGCGCATTGGCCCGCGCGGTGTCACCCGCGCCCAGCGCGCGGCTCACCGCCGACGACACGCCGCCGCCCATGGCACCGGCCGACAGCATCATCTGGAACATCACGAAGGGAAACACCAGCGCCATGCCCGCCAGCGCGGGCGAGCCGAAGTGGCCCACGTAGGCGGTCTCGGCGATGGCTGCCAGCGCGGTCGCCAGCATGGCGCCCATGTTGGGCAGCGCGAAGCGCAAAAGCTTGGGCAGGATGGGCCCGGTCAGCAGCGCCTGCGGGCTGGTCGCCGCGCGCTCACTCATCGCCGTCCTCCGACGCCGGAGCCAGCTTCTCCATCGACTGGTCGATCAGCGCGTGCAACGCCAGCACCTGGTCCACCCCCAGCAGGCGGTTGATGCCGTCTTGCGCCACGCGCCAGTGCCGCCGGGCCTCGGCGCGTTTGGCCCGGCCCGATTCGGTGAGGCTCACCAGGCGGCTGCGCGCGTTGTCACCCGCCGTCACCGTGACCCAGCCCGCCTCGACCAGGGGCTTGAGGTTGCGCGTCAGCGTGGAGGCGTCCATCTTCAGCCCGGCCGCGAGATCGCCCGGGCGCAGCGGACCCAGCTTATCCACACAAGAGAGCAGCGAAAACTGGGTGGTCTTGAGCCCCACCTGGGCCATTTCAAGGTCGTAGTGCTGGTTCATGCGGCGCATGAACTGGCGCAGCTTGAGGTTGGTACAGCCCTGAGGCAGGGACGTTTCGGGTGGCGCTTTTGGCATTTTTTCATTGTAGTTGCAATATTTGCATATGCAATCAAATGACCACCGCGCAGCCACCTGGGAGACACCCCGGTTCCCCCGTAGGGTCGGGTGTGCCCGACAGCCCGGGTCAGACCGGCAGGCGCCAGGTGGCCAAGCAGCCGCGCGGGCTTTCCACGTTCTCCACTCGAACCTCACCGCCGTGCAGATCGCTCACCTCTTTCACCAGGCACAGGCCGAGGCCGGAGCTCTTGTCCTGCGTGTCGCTGCGCGGCAGCGAGTAGAAGCGCTCGAAGATGCGGCCCATCGCGTAGTCGGGCACGCCCGGGCCTTCGTCGCGCACCGACCATTCGACGTGGCCGCCGTCTTGAGCGAGGCGCAGCGTGAGCGCCCCGCCCGGCGGCGAGAAGTCGATGGCGTTGTCCAGCAGGTTCTGCAGCGCCTGCGCGATCAGGAAGCGGTTGCCCCGCACAAACCCGCCCTCGCCCAGTTCGTCCACGGGGCGCAGCCCTTTGCGCCGGGTGCGCGGCTCGGCGGCGTGCAACAGTTCGCGCGTGAGCGCCGCGAGGTCCACCGGCTCCACCGCTCCCGGCCCGCGCATCTGCTCCACGTCGGCCAGCGCCAGCAGTCGGTCGATCAGTTGCTGCAGGCGCTCGGTCTGGCGCTGGATGTTGGCCGCGAAGCGCTCGCGCTCGGCCTCGGGCAGCGGCTCCTGCAGCAGCTCGGCCGCGCCGCGGATGCCCGCCAGCGGGCTTTTGAGCTCGTGCGTGAGCGTGTGCACGTAGTTCTCGACATAGGCCTTGTCTTCGAGCTTCAGGCGCATGCGCTCGACCGCCTGCGCGAGGTCGCTGAACTCGGTGTTGCCCGAAAGTCGGCCCATGCGCGGCAGCTCGGCGCGCTCGCCGCGCGCCACCGCGTTGGCGTAACCGCGCAGCCGCGAGAGCGAGCTGGCCATCCACCAGGTGAACAGCAGGCCGATGGCCAGCGAGATGCCGAGCAGGCCCCACGACCAGTGGAGGATGCGGTCGCGGCTGCGCTGGATGTAAGGCTCCAGCGTCTGGTTGGGCCGCGCCACCGTCAACACGCCGATGATCCGCTCGCCATCACGGATGGGCGCGGCCACGTGCATCACCGTGCGGTCGGCGTCGTAGGGGTTCTCGCCGCTGGAGCGCGCGCCGTACTCGCCGCGCAGGGTCTTGAGCACGTCGTTCCAGCGCGAGTGGTCCTGGCCCAGGTCCTGGCCCCGGCTGTCGAACACCACGATGCCGCGCGCGTCGGTGACGGTGATGCGGTAATCGATCTGGTTCTTCTGGAACCCCCAGATGCTGGCGTTGGGCCGGAGCGACGGCAGCGCCGTCATCGCCCGCGCAAAGCCGCCGGTGGCGATGGTGCCGGCCTTCATGTCGGGCGCGGCCAGCTGGGCCAGCGCATAGGCCGCGTCCACCAGGCTGTCCTCCATCGCGAGGCGCGTGCCGGGCTTCACCTCTTCGAGAAAGATGCGCAGCACCACGAACAGCGCCAGGCCGAGCACCAGGAAGAAGGCGAGCAGGAGACGCAGGCCGATGCGCATCGGTTCAGACCGACAGCGTGAGCGAATAGCCCATGTTCCGGTGCGTCTGGATCAGTTCGGCGCTGGCACCCGCTTCGCGCAGCTTGGCGCGAAGCAGCTTCACATGGCTGTCCACCGTGCGGTCGGCCGTGTCGGGCGCGTCGGCCCAGACCAGGCTCATCAGCTCGGTGCGCGAGAAGATGCGCTGCGGCCGCTTGAGCAGCGCGGCGAGCAGCAGGTACTCGTAGCGGGTGAGCGAGAGCAGCTCGCCCCGGCAGCTGATGCGCTGCGCGGCCTCATCGAGCCGCAGCGGCAGGGCACCCGGCGAATCAACGGTGGCGGCGGGCGCGGCGCCCGATCCGGCCGACAGTCCGTTCGCGTAACGCCGCAAGATGGCACGCACCCGGGCACACACCTCGCGCGGCGAAAACGGCTTGCTCACGTAGTCGTCCGCGCCCAGCTCCAGGCCCAGCACACGGTCGATCTCCTCGCTGCGCGCGGTCAGAAAGACGATGGGCAGTTCGCTGGTCTTGCGGATGGCGCGGCACACGTCAAAGCCATTGCCGTCAGGCACGCCCACGTCGAGGATGGCGAGGTCGGGCGCCTGGGCGCGGAAGGCCGCGAGCGCCTCGCTCGCGAGCCGCACATGCGTCACCTCGAAGCCCTCGTTGCGCAAGGTGTAAAGCAGCGTGTCGGCGATGGCGGGTTCGTCTTCGAGCAGCAGGATGCGTTGCGCCATGGGGAATCTTGGTGGGTGCGTCAGCCCGCGATCATAGGCGCCGCGTGAAGCCCCCCAACGCGGGTCAGGCGCGACGCGCAGCCTCCAGCGCGAGCGGAATATAGAGCGCCACATGCTGATCAGCGATGTCGTCCACGCTGCCGAGCTTGATGTGCCGGCGCAACTTGCCCGAGCCTTGAAGGACATGGTGCGGGTCGGGCATGGCGGCGCCGCGGCCGAACTCGAGCGACACGTGGGCGCTGTACACAAACACGCCACAGAACGGCACGCCGCCCGCCGAGAAGAAAAAGCCGCCGTACTTGACCTCGTCCGTCGCGCCCGGCACGACTTTCTGAATGAGCGCGCGCAGTTGCGAGACCAGCTGGAAGTGGGTCTCGCTGGTGAGGCGGATGTCGCTGAGCAAATCGTGGATGCGCTGGCTGGTCATGGTGAGCTGTGGTCTGCCGAAGATGCCACCAGCCTACGCGAGCCTGCTGACAACGGGGTGGCAGCAGCCGCTCAGCCAGCCGCCTGCGCGAGCGCTGGCGCAGAGGGAGCGGAGCGCGCTTCCTGCACTCGCACCGGCACCAGCTCGCGCAGGTCTTCTTCGGCGCCGTCGATCAGGATCAGCGCCGCCCGCTCGGCGGCCTCCGCGTCGCCCTGCTCGATGGCCACGCACACCGCTTCGTGCAGCGGCAGCGAATGCGCCGGGCCACCGGGCTTGGTGGTGATCACGTCGAAGCTGACCCGCAGCAGCGCGGACATGGCGTCCTGCATCTGGCGCACGAACTGGTTGCCGCAGGCAGAGAGGATGGTGGTGTGAAAGGCCAGGTCGGCCTTCACGTAGTCGCCTTTGCCGGCGACGGCGCGCGCCATGGCCATGTAGGCCGCGCGCAGGTTGCGACGGTCTTCGTCGCTGGCGCGCAGCGCGGCCATGCGCACAGCCGCCGGCTCGATGACGCGGCGCATCTCCATCAGGTCGCGAGAGAGGATGGGGTCGAACACGGCGGACTCGGCGCGCCAGAAGATGATGTCCGGATCAAACAGGTTCCAGCGCGTGGGCTCCAGCACCAGGGTGCCCACCCGGCGCGTCACCTCCAGCAGGCCCTTGGCCGCCAGCGACTTGATGGCCTCGCGGATGACGATGCGGCTGAAGCCGAAGCGCGCGCACAGATCGGCCTCGGGCGGCAGCAGCTGCCCGGGCCGGATCTGGCCCGAACAGATTTCCCGGCCCAGCGTGTCCAGGACCTGCTCCTGGAAGGTGGCGCGAGGCGCAGTGCGTGGATTCATGTTTGATTTTGTAGGAGGTATGACATATGAACGCCCAGACGTTCAGGTCATTACCAGAGTATCAACGACGTTGAAGTGTCCGAACGCCTAGGGTTTTCCATGACGATTCAAACATCATACGTAATATATATTCGCCGCCATGAAATCCACCAGCCCTTCCCTGTTCGACCTCAGCGGTCGCACCGCCCTGATCACCGGATCCTCCCGCGGCATCGGTTTCGCCTTTGCCCAGGGCCTGGCCGAGGCGGGCGCGAAAGTCATCATCAACAGCCGCCAGGCGGCGGTGGTGGACGAAGCGGTGAAGAAGCTCCAGGCCCTGGGGCTGGACGCGGTGGGCGCCGCCTTTGACGTGGCGGACGAGGCCTCGGTCGAAGCGGCCTTCGCCGGTTTTGACGAGCAGGGCCTGGCCGTCGACATCCTGATCAACAACGCCGGCATCCAGCACCGCCAGCCCATGGTCGAGCTGTCGCTGGCCGACTGGCAACGCGTGATGGACACCAACCTCACCGCCGCTTTCCTGGTGGGCCGGGCCGCGGCGCGCCGCATGATCGCGCGCGGCCAGGGCGGCAAGATCATCAACATCGGCTCGCTCACCAGCGAGGCCGCGCGCGCCACGGTGGCGCCCTACACGGTGGCCAAGGGTGGCATCAAGCTGCTGTCCAAGGCGATGGCGGCGGAGTGGGCGCAGTTCAACATCCAGGCCAACTCCATCGGCCCCGGCTACATCCTGACCGATATGAACGAGGCGCTGGTGAACAACCCGAGCTTCGACGCCTGGGTGAAAAGCAGCAACCCGGCGCAGCGCTGGGGCCAACCCGAGGAGCTGGTGGGCACGGCGGTCTTCCTGTCGTCCGCCGCCTCCAACTACGTCAACGGCCAGATCATCTATGTGGACGGCGGCTGGCTGTCGGTGCTCTGAGCACCCACGCCAACCCAGCTTCCCCATCGCATTTCAAGGCACGACATGTCCACGCTGATCACGGACGTCAAGGTCATCCTGACCGCCCCCGAGGGCATCAACCTCATGGTGGTCAAGGTCGAGACCAACCAGCCGGGCCTCTACGGCCTGGGCTGCGCCACCTTCGCCTACCGCCACCTCGCGGTGAAGTGCCTGGTCGAGCAGTACCTCAAGCCGCTGGTGGTGGGGCGCGATGCGCAGGCCATCGAAGAGCTGTGGCAGCTGATGCACCAGAACGCCTACTGGCGCAACGGCCCGATCGAGAACAACGCGATCTCCGGCATCGACATGGCGCTGTGGGACATCAAGGGCAAGCTGGCCCACATGCCGCTGTACCAGCTGTTTGGCGGCAAGGTGCGCGAGGGCGTGCCGATCTACCGCCACGCCGACGGCGGCTCCCTGAGCGAGCTGTGCGACAACATCCAGAAGTACCGCGAGCAGGGCATCACCCACATCCGCTGCCAGAGCGGCGGCTACGGTGGCGGTGGCTTCGGCGCCGCGCCCGGCAGCGCGCCCGAGCGCGCACCGGCCGGCGTGTACCTCGACGCGCGAAAGTACATGCGCGACACGGTCAGGATGTTTGACCACATCCGCAGCCACGTGGGCTTTGACGTGGAGCTGTGCCACGACGTGCACGAGCGGCTCAAGCCCGTCGACGCGATCCGCTTCGCTCAGGCGCTGGAGCCTTTCGAGCTGTTCTTCCTCGAAGACGCCATCGCGCTCGAAGAAGGCGAGTGGCTGCGCCAGCTGCGCGACAAGACCAGCATCCCGCTGGCACAGGGCGAGCTGTTCAACCACCCGTTCGAGTGGCGCGGCCTGATCGCCGAGCGGCTGATCGACTTCATCCGCGTGCACCTGAGCCAGGTGGGCGGCATCACGCCGGGCCGCAAGCTGCAGCTGTTTGCCGAGCAGTACGGCGTGCGCACCGCGTGGCACGGCCCGGGCGACATGTCGCCGCTGGCGCACGCGGCCAACATCCACATCGACCTCGCCTCGCGCAACTTCGGCGTGCAGGAGTGGTCGGGCACCGAGCCGCCGAACTTCGTGATCCAGGAACTCAAGGGGCCACGCGAAGCGCTGCTGGATGTGTTCCCCGGCCTGCCCGAGTTCCGCCAGGGCTATGTGTACGCCAACGACAAGCCCGGCCTGGGCGTGGACATCAACGAAGCCGAAGCGGCCAAGTACCCGTGCGATGCCGGCGTGACCACCTGGACGCAGACGCGCCTGATCGACGGCACGCTGCAGACCCCCTGAACCTTCCGTTTTCGCGGCGACGCAGGTGCTTGGGCCTGCTGCGCCAAATTCCACACCACACCAAGCAGGAGACAACAGCATGACATCCAGAACCTCATCCCATTTCACCCTGCGCCGCCTGACGCTGATGGTGGGTGCCGCGCTCGCGCTGTGCTCCACCGCCGCGCTGGCCGAAGTCAAGGCCAAGATCGGCCACGCCATGCCCGAGAGCCACCCGCAGGCGGCGGCGATGAACAAGTTCGCCGAGCTGGCCACCGCCTACACCAAGGGCAATGTGAAGGTGCAGGCCTACCACGGCGGCTCCCTGGGCAGCGACGAGAAGCAGCTGCAGGCGGTGCAGTCGGGCACGCAGGAGCTGTACATCGGCACGCTCGCGCCGCTGTCGACCCGCGTGAAGGAAGTGCAGGTCTGGGACCTGCCCTTCATGTTCCAGAACGAGAAAGAGGTCTACGCGGTGCTGGACGGCGCCTCGTCCAAGGCGATCTTCCAGAAGATCGAACCCGCCGGCCTGGTGGGCCTGACCTGGACCGGCATGGGCTTTCGCAACCTCTCCAACAGCAAGCGCAGCGTGAACAAGCTGGAAGACGTCGCCGGCCTGAAGATCCGTGTGATGGCCAACCCGGTGGCGCTCGACACCTGGAAGACCATCGGCGCCAACGCCGTGCCCATGGCCTTCGCCGAAGTGTTCCCGGCCCTGGAAATCAAGGCGCTGGACGGCCAGGAAAACCCGCTGGTGCACATGTACTCCAACAAGATGCAGGAAGTGCAGAAGTTCATCTCGGTGACCAACCACGTGTACACGCCCGTGGCGCTGGTGGCCTCCAAGAAGTTCTGGGACACGCTGTCGCCGGCCGACCAGGCGGGCATCCAGAAGGCCGCCACCGAGGCCGGCCTGCTGCAGCGCAAGCTGCTGGACGAGGGTGACAACGACGTGGTCGCCAAGTTCAAGGCCGCGGGCGTGACCATGAACACCGTGAGCCCGGCCGAACTCGCCCGCATTCAGGAGAAGGTCAAGCCCGTGGTCGCCAAGTTCGCGCCCATCATCGGCGAGGACTTCGTCAAGGGCTTCTACGCCGAGATCGACAAGGCCCGCGCCGCCAAGTAAAGCCCGGCGCGCCGGGTGGGTCGCCGTGCGGCCCACCCGGCTTTCTTCCCTTCATTCAACCCGGGGAATCCCATGGGAAAAACGTTCAAGGCCCTGGCCGACCACCTGACGCGCGCGCTTGAGGTCGTGATGGTGCTGTGCCTGGTGGTCATGCTGGTGATGGTGTTCGGCAACGTGATCCTGCGGCTGTTCTTCAACACCGGCATCGACCTCTCTGAGGAGATACCGCGTTTCGCGTTTGTCTGGATGACCTTCCTCGGCGCCATCGTCGGCATGCGCCGCCGCGCCCACCTGGGGGTGGACATCCTGGTGCAGGCCCTGCCCGTGCTCGGACGCCGGATCTGCTGGGGCCTGAGCCAGGCCGTGATGCTGGTGTGCTGCGTGTACATCGTCTACGGCACCTGGCTTCAACACGAGATCATCGAAGGCAACGCCTCGCCGGTGGCGCAGCTGAGCATGCTGTGGGTCTTCGGCGTGAGCTACCTGACGGGCTCGGCCATCGGCCTGATCTGCCTGTCCAACCTCGTGCGGCTCATCGCGGGCAAGGTGTCTGACGATGAACTGATCGACGTGCACGAAGAGGGCATGGTCGATGCCCTCGAAGCCGAACGGGAGATGAACGCACAGACCGCCCAGCATGCCTCCGGCAGCGGAGCCAAACCATGACGATCTTTGTCTTCATCGCTTCCCTGCTCGGCCTGATGGCGCTGGGCATGCCGGTGGCCTTTGCACTGATCGGCTGCGGCATCGTGATGATGTTCTACATGGGCGTCACCGACCCCCAGATCGTGATCCAGAACATGTGGGACGGCGCCAACAGCTTCCCGCTGCTGGCCGTGCCCTTCTTCATGCTGGCCGGCGAGTTCATGAACGCCGGCGGCATGACCCGCCGCATCATCATGATGGCGATGTCGTGGGTCGGCCACATCCGCGGCGGCCTGGGCTATGTGGCCGTCATGGCGGCCGTGATCATGGCCTCGCTCTCGGGTTCGGCCGTGGCCGACACCGCGGCGCTGGCCGCCGTGCTGGTGCCCATGATGCGCAACGCCGGCTACAACGTGAACCGCTCCTGCGGCCTGATCGCCTGCGGCGGCATCATCGCGCCGGTGATCCCGCCGTCGATCGCGATGATCCTGTACGGCGTGACCGGCGGTGTCTCGATCACCAAGCTCTTCATCGCCGGCATCGTGCCCGGCATCCTGATGGGCGTGGCGATCATGCTGGCCTGGCGCTGGTCCATCGGCCACGACAAGGTGCAGGCGGAACCGAAACGCAGCACCGCCGAGAGAATCACCGCCACACGCGAGGCGCTGTGGGCGCTGACGCTGCCCATCGTGATCATCGGCGGCCTGAAGTTCGGCATCTTCACCCCCACCGAGGCGGCCGTGATCGCGGCGGTGTACTCGCTGTTCGTGGGCACGGTGGTCTACCGCGAGATCAAGCTCAAACAGCTGTTCCACCTGTTCTACCGCGCCGCCGAAACCACGGCGATCATCATGTTCCTGGTGTCGGCCGCGGGCGTCTCGGCCTGGCTCATCACCACGGCCAACATCCCGCAGCAGCTGGTCGAACTGGTCGAGCCGCTGATGGACAACAAGATGCTGCTGACCTTCGTGCTGATGCTGCTGGTGCTGGTGGTCGGCACCGCGCTGGACTTCACGCCCACGGTGCTGATCATGACGCCGGTGCTGATGCCGGTGCTGCGCCAGGCCGGCATCGACCCGGTGTACTTCGGCGTGCTGTTCATCATGAACAACGCCATCGGCCTGGTCACACCGCCGGTGGGCACGGTGCTCAACGTGGTGTGCGGCGTCGCCAAGATCCCCATGAGCGGCGCGATCAAGGGCGTGTGGCCCTTCATGGTGGCGCAGGCCCTCGTCATGTTCCTGCTCGTGGTGTTCCCGCAGATCGTCATGTGGCCGCTGCAGATGATGACGCGCTGAGCCCCCTCTTCCCCCTCACCCCTACCAAGCCGACCCATCATGGAAGCCCTTGTCATCCACTCCCCCCTCGACCTGCGGGTCGAAGACCTTCCCACCCCCGCCGTGGGCCCCGGCCAGGTGCGCGTGCGCGTGCGCGCCGGTGGCATTTGCGGCTCCGACCTGCACTACTACCAGCACGGTGGTTTCGGCGCCATCCGCATCCAGCAGCCCATGGTGCTGGGCCACGAGGTGGCCGGTGTGCTGGACGAGGTGGCACCCGACGTGAAACACCTCGCCGTGGGCGCCCGCATCGCCGTCAACCCCAGCCACGCCTGCGGGCAGTGCCGCTTCTGCCAGCTCGGCCTGCAGAACCACTGCCTGGACATGCGCTACTTCGGCAGCGCCATGCGCATGCCGCACGTGCAGGGCGCGTTTCGCCAGGAACTGGTGGTCAACGCCGCCCAGGCTTATCCGCTGGCCGATGGCATCTCCGACGCCGAAGGCTCGATGGCCGAGCCGCTGGCGGTGGCGCTGCACGCGGTGAACCGCGCCGGCCCGCTGCTGGGCCGCAAGGTGCTGATCACGGGTTGCGGCCCCATCGGCGGCATGTTGATCATTGCTGCGCGCCGCGCCGGCGCGACCCACATTGTGGTCACCGACGTGGTGCCGCAGCCGCTGCGCAAGGCGCTCGCCGTGGGCGCGGACCGGGTCATCAACGTGGCCGAGGCGCCCGGTGAATTGGCCGACTACGCCGCTGAAAAAGGCCAGTTCGACGTGCTGTTCGAGGCCAGCGGCAACGCCGCCGCGCTGCGCGCCGCCTTCGACGTGGTGCGCCCGCGCGGCCTGATCGTGCAGCTCGGCCTCTCGGGCAGCGAGCTGACCCTGCCGTTCAACACCATCGTGGCCAAGGAGTTCGACGTGCGCGGCGCCTTCCGCTTCCACGAAGAGTTCGGCGTGGCGGTGTCACTGATCAACCAGCGGCTGGTGGACCTGAAGCCACTGGTGTCGGCCACCCTGCCCTTCCGCGACGCGGGTCGTGCGTTCGCGCTCGCCGCGGACCGTTCGCAGTCGATGAAGGTCGTGCTGAGTTTCGAATGAACACACCGAACCCGGCCCTCGACGTCATCACCATCGGCGAAGCCATGGTGCTGTTCGCGGCCCAGCAGGCGGGCCCGCTGGACGACGCCAGCTCGTTCACCCGCACCACCGCCGGTGCCGAGCTCAACGTCGCCATCGGCCTGGCCCGCCTGGGCCTGCGCACGGGCTACCTCACCCGCCTGGGGCAGGACCTGTTTGGCCGCCACATCGCCGCCGTTCTAGAGCGCGAAGGCATCGACCACCAGCAGGTGGTGATGGACCCGGAGCACCCCACCGGCTTCATGCTGAAGTCGCGCAGCGACGACGGCAGCGACCCGCAGATCCAGTACTTCCGCAAGGGCTCGGCGGCCAGCCACATGCAGGTCGGCGAGCTCTCCAGTGCCTACGGCAACAGCGCCCGGCACCTGCACCTGACCGGCATCTTTGTCGGCGTCACGCCCTCGACCCGCGAGGTGGTGTTCGAGCTGGCGGCGCGTTCGCGCGCGGCGGGCCTGTCGATCTCGTTCGACCCCAACCTGCGCCCCACCCTGTGGCGCTCGAAGGACGAGATGGTGGCCTGTCTCAACCAGCTCTCGACCTACAGCGACTGGGTGCTGCCCGGCATCGAAGAAGGCCGGCTGCTCACCGGGCGCGACAGCGTGCAGGGCATCGCCGACTTTTACCTGGAGCGCGGCGCCAAAGGTGTGGTGGTCAAGCTGGGCCCCGACGGTGCTTTCTGCGCGACACCGACCGAACGGGGTCACGTGCCCGGCGTGCCGGTGCCCCGCGTGGTGGACACCGTGGGCGCCGGCGATGGGTTTGCGGTGGGTGTGATCTCGGGCCTGCTCGAAGGTCTGAGCCCGGCCGGAGCCACCGCGCGCGGCAATGCCATCGGCGCCCGCGTGGTGCAGTTCCCGGGCGACGCCGACGGCCTGCCGACGCGCGCCGAACTGAATGCCTTGCTGAAGGCTTGAAGCATGGGCCCATCGATTGTCATCATGGGGGTCTCGGGCTGCGGCAAGTCCAGCCTGGGCGCCGCCGTGGCCCAGGCGGAGGGCCTGCCGCTGATCGAGGGCGACGACCACCACAGCGAACAGAGCCGCAACAAGATGAGCCAGGGCATCGCCCTCACGGACGAAGACCGCGACGGCTGGCTCACCTTGCTGGGTGAGCACCTGCGCGCCGCGCCCCATGGGGCGGTGCTCACCTGCTCGGCGCTCAAACACAAGTACCGCGAGCACCTGCGCGCCGCGGCCCCTGGCCTGCGTTTCGTGTTTCTGGACCTCACACGGGAGGAAGCCCAGGCCCGGGTGTCGTCGCGCTCGGCCCACTTTTTCTCGGCCAGCCTGGTGGACAGCCAGTTCGCGGCGCTGGAGTCGCCGGTGGGGGAACCGGGCGTGCTGCGGGTGGACGCGACCCATGCCCCCGCGGTGCTCCTGGCCCAGGTCAGCGCCTGGCTGCGGACGGACCGCAACGCGTCGTAGCGGTTCGGCCCATCGACCCCGCCTGGCGACTCATTCCAGGGACAGCACCCGCTCCAGCTCGCGCCGCATCACGCTGCGGTCCACGTCCACGCCGGTCCAGAGGCGGATGGCGATCGCGCCCTGGTTCACCAGCATGCCCAGGCCGTCGAGCACGGTGCAGCCGGCGGCTTCGGCGGTGCGGATCAGGTGGGTGCGCGGCGGGTTGGGAATCGCGTCGGCCACCACCATGCCGGGGCGCAGGGTGGCCCAGTCCACATCAAGCTGGTCGTCCACTGCGGGGTACAGGCCGATGGACGTGGCGTTGACCACGATGCCGGTGCCTGGCGGGATGGGCATGGCCGGGTGCCAGTGCAGGTATTCGGCGCTGGCCTGGGTCTTGGTGGTGATGAGGTCGGCCAGTTCCTGACCGCGCAGGCGGCCGCGGTTGACGATGCCGATGTGCGCGGCGCCCGCGAGCGCCAGTTCCACCGCCACGGCGCGCGCGGCGCCACCGGCACCGAACAGCATCACGCGCTGTCCTTCGATCTCAGCGACCGGTCGCAGCGCTTCGATGAAGCCCTGGCCGTCGGTGTTCTCGCCGATCCACAGGCCATCGCGCATCACGACCGTGTTGACCGCGCCGATGATCTCGGCGGAGGGTGCCAGCCCGTCGAGGTGCTCGATCACCGTCACCTTGTGCGGCAGCGAGCAGTTGAAGCCGGCCCAGCCCATGGCGCGCGCGCCACGCACCGCGGCGGCCAGGTGCTCGGGCGGCACCTCGCCATTGACGTAACGCCATGCCAGCCCGTGATGCCGGTAGGCGGCTTCGATCATGGCCACGGTCGGGTTCTCGGCCGCAGGCTGCGCGAAAGAACCGGTGAGCGAGCTGAGGAAGTTCATCGTCATGGCGGTCCTCCTGTGGGGTGCGACAGTGTGCCGCAAGCGGGTGTCGAGCGGGAAGCGGGCCCGTGCGCTCACCTCATTTGCCAAACTTTGCGCCACCCCTCAGGGTAAATCCCAGCCTTCGAATGCAAGATCGTACAAGTCTCGCCCTTTTGCGTACAAACTGCGCGCGGCATCAAACCGAGAATTCCTCCACGGTTCAGCGATGACCGTTGAGCAGACATCCCCATCCCTCCAGGAGACAAACCGTGAAATTCCGCCTCGCTTCCGTCCTCACCGCCGCGCTCATGAGCGCCGGCATGGCGCACGCCGCCACCGAACTCGTGATCGCGACCGTGAACAACGGCCACATGATCGAGATGCAGAAACTCGGCAAGAACTTCGAAGCCGCCAACCCCGACATCAAGCTCAAGTGGGTGACGCTGGAAGAAGGCGTGTTGCGCCAGCGCGTGACGACCGACATCGCCACCAAGGGCGGCCAGTTCGACATCATGACCATCGGCATGTACGAGGCGCCGATCTGGGGCAAGAAGGGCTGGCTGACCGAGCTCAAGACCGATGCCGCCTACGATGTGGACGACCTGCTGCCCGCCGTGCGCGGCGGCCTCACCGTCGGTGGCAAGCTCTACGCCGCCCCGTTCTACGGCGAGTCCTCGATGCTGATGTACCGCAAAGACCTGGCCGACAAGGCCGGCGTGCAGGTGCCCGACCGCCCGACCTGGCCGCAGATCGCCGATCTGGCCAAGAAGATCCACAACCCCAAGGACGGCGTCTACGGCATCTGCCTGCGCGGCAAGCCGGGCTGGGGCGACAACATGGCCTTTCTGACCACGCTGGTCAACACGCACGGCGGCCAGTGGTTCGACATGAGCTGGAAGCCGCAGCTCGACAGCAAGCCCTGGAAAGACGCGATCACCTTCTACGTGGACCTGCTGAAGAACTACGGCCCGCCCGGGTCGAGCGCCAACAGCTTCAACGAGATCCTGGCGCTGACCAACTCGGGCAAGTGCGGCATGTGGATCGACGCCACCATCGCTGCCTCGTTCGTGAGCGACCCCAAGCAGTCGAAGGTGGCCGACCAGATGGCGTTTGCCCAGGCCCCCACCGCCGTGACGCCCAAGGGCGCCAACTGGCTGTGGTCGTGGAACCTGGCGATCCCCGCCGGTTCGAAGAAGGTCGATGCGGCACAGAAGTTCGTGAGCTGGGCCACCAGCAAGGACTACGTGCAGCTCGTCGCCAAGACCAACGGCTGGGCCAATGTGCCGACCGGCACCCGCAAGAGCACCTACGCCAGCGCCGACTTTCAGAAGGCCGCCCGCTTCGCTTCGGCTGAGCTCAAGGCCATCGAGTCGGCCAACCCGAACGACTCGACCCTGCCGAAGAGCCCGTATGTGGGCGTGCAGTTCGCGGCGATCCCCGAGTTCCAAGCCATCGGCATCGCGGTGGGTCAGCAGATGAGCGCCGCGCTCGCCGGCAAGAGCTCGGTGGACGACGCACTGAAGGCCAGCCAGACCGCCGCCGAGCGGGAGATGAAGAAGGCCGGCTACTACAAATAAGCATTCATTCGGCTACTGCGCGACCCGATCTCGCACCTGTGATGCTCGCCGTACGAGAGTACGGCTGCGCTTCTCGGTGCGACCTCGGCCCGCTCGCTACGCCGCCTGAACGCTTATTCGGCGCCAGTGTTTTCAATGCTGGCGCCCGCCTCCCGGGTTTGCTCCATCACCCCGTCCAGAGACACCCCCATGAACCGCCTGATCCCGCGCCTGCTGCTCACGCCGGCCATCGCCACGCTCTTCCTCTGGATGATCGTGCCGCTGGTGATGACCATCTACTTCAGCGTCATCCGCTACAACCTGATGCAGCCCGACCAGACCGGCTTCATCGGACTGGAAAACTTCGAGTACTTCGTCACCGACGCCTCCTTCGGCACGGCGGTGATGAACACCCTGCTGCTGCTCGGCAGCGTGATCCTGATCACCGTGATCCTCGGCACGGCCATCGCACTGCTGATCAACGAGCCCTTTGCCGGACGCGGCCTGGTGCGCGTGCTGCTGATCTCGCCCTTCTTCGTCATGCCCACGGTCAACGCGCTGATGTGGAAGAACATGATGATGAACCCCATCTACGGCGTGCTGGCGCAGGTGTGGATCTTCTTCGGCATGGAGCCCGTGGACTGGCTGACCGACCTGCCGCTGTTCTCCGTGATCATCATGGTCTCGTGGCAATGGCTGCCGTTTGCCACCCTGATCTTCATGACGGCGCTGCAGAGCATGAACCGCGAGCAGCTCGAAGCTGCGCGCATGGACGGCGCCACCTACTGGCAGCAGCTGCGCTACCTCTACATCCCGCACCTGGGCCGCTCTGTCGCGGTGGTGGTGATGATCGAGATGATCTTCTTGCTCAGCGTGTTCGCCGAGATCTACACCACCACCGGCGGTGGCCCGGGCGACGCCAGCACCAACGTCGCCTTCCTGATCTTCAAGCACGCGCTGCTGAACTTTGACGCGGGTGTCGCTTCGGCCGGTGCGCTGTTCGCCGTGGTGCTGGCCAACATCGCGGCCATTTTTCTCATCCGCATGGTCGGCAAAAACCTCGACAAATAAGGTACACCACCATGGCACGCCAATCCACCTTCACCCCCGCGTACGCGGTGCGCACCGTCGCCGCCTGGGCTGTGGCCCTGCTGCTGTTTTTCCCGCTCGGCTGGCTGTTGCTGACCGCGTTCAAGACCGAGCTGCAGGCCATCGCCATCCCGCCCGAGCTGTTCTTCACGCCCACGCTGGAGAACTTCCACGAGGTGCAGGAGCGCAGCGATTATTTGCACTACGCCTGGAACTCGGTCGTCACCAGCGTGGTGTCCACCCTGCTCGGCCTGGCGATTGCCGCACCCGCGGCCTACGCCATGGCGTTCTTCAAGGGCAAACACGACAAGGACATCCTGATGTGGATGCTCTCCACCAAGATGATGCCGGCCGTGGGCGCGCTGGTGCCGATCTATGTGCTGGCGCAGAAGAGCTCGCTGCTCGACACCCAGCTCGGCCTGATCATCGTGTTCACGCTGTCCAACCTGCCCATCATGGTGTGGATGCTGTATTCCGGCTTCAAGGAAATCCCCAACGAGATCCTGGAGGCCGCGCGCATGGACGGTGCCACGCTCTGGCAGGAGGCCACCAAGGTGCTGCTGCCGCTCTCGCTCGGCGGCTTCGCCTCCACCGGCCTGCTGTGCCTGGTGCTGAGCTGGAACGAAGCCTTCTGGAGCCTGAACCTCAGCTCCGCGCAAGCCGGCACGCTCGCCACCCTGATCGCCAGCTACTCCAGCCCCGAAGGCCTGTTCTGGGCCAAGCTCTCCGCCGCCTCGCTGATGGCCATCGCCCCCATCGTGGTGTTCGGCTGGTTCAGCCAGAAACAACTCGTGCAGGGCTTGACCTTCGGCGCTGTGAAATGAGTACCCCCCGCATCGCCTTCGGCGCTACCCCCCAGGGGGCGCGACTCGCGGCCCGGCAAAGCCGGTTCCGCGGTCGCCCTGAACACAAACCCTTCGCTCGCAGTGCATCTGCGGCATCGAACATCTGAGGAGCATCTCCATGTCTTACCTGCAACTCAAAGGCATCGAAAAATTCTTCGGTGAACACCGTGCCATCAAGGGCATCGATCTGGACATCCAGCCGGGCGAGTTCGTCGTCTTCGTCGGGCCTTCGGGCTGCGGCAAATCGACCCTGCTGCGGCTGATCGCCGGGCTGGAGCACATCGACGGCGGCACGCTCAGCCTGGAGGGTCGCGACATCACGCACCTGCCGTCGAGCAAGCGCGATCTCGCCATGGTGTTCCAGAGCTACGCGCTCTACCCGCACATGAGCGTGTACGAGAACATGTGTTTCGCGCTCAAGCTCGCCAAGGTGGACCCGAAGATCATCGAAGAGAAGGTGCAGAACGCCGCGCGCATCCTGAACCTCACGCCGTACCTGCAGCGCACACCCAAGGAGCTCTCGGGCGGCCAGCGCCAGCGCGTCGCCATCGGCCGCGCCATCGTGCGCGCACCCAAGGTGTTCCTGTTCGACGAACCCTTGTCGAACCTTGACGCCGCGCTGCGCGGCCAGACCCGCGTGGAGATCGCCAAGCTGCACCGCGACCTCGGCGCCACCACCATCTACGTGACGCACGACCAGGTCGAGGCCATGACCCTGGCCGACCGCGTGGTGGTGCTGCGCGACGGACTGATCGAACAGGTCGGAACGCCGCTGGAGCTGTACGACAAACCGGCCAACCAGTTCGTGGCGCAGTTCATCGGCACGCCGCAGATGAACGTGTCGCCGCTGCAGCAGATGCCCGCGCTGATCCAGCAGCAGGCGCCGGCCGGCGCCGTGGGCGGCTCCATCGGCCTGCGCCCGGAAAGCGTGGCGGTGCGCGCCGCCGAGCAGGGTGCCGTGCGTGGGCAGGTGGAACTGGTGGAAGCGCTGGGCGCGGAAACCCTGATCTATGTGAGCACCGGCGATGGCGCGCAGCTCGTGGCGCGCCAGAGCGAACGCACGGCCCTTCACGCGGGCGACCCGGTCACGCTCGACATCGACACCCGCCACGCCCACTGGTTCGACAACAGCGGTCGCGTGGTCAGCCATGCCGCCTGAGCCCATGAGCCCCACACACCCATTGAGCGGGCAGGTGGCCGCCGTCACGGGCGCGGCATCGGGCATCGGCTTTGCCAGCGCCCAGGCCATGGCGGCGGCCGGCGCGCGGGTCGTGCTGATCGACCGCGACGCCCGGGCCCTGGCGAGGGCCTGCGAAGCGCTGGGCGACGCTGCCCTGCCGCTGGTGCTGGACCTGCTGGACCCCTCGCAGTGCGCTGCCCTTCCCGAGCGTGTCCTCGCCCTGGGCGGGCGGATCGATGTGTTCCACGCCAACGCCGGCCTGTACGTGGGCGGCGACCTGGTGGACGCCAGCGACGACGCCATCGACCGCATGCTCCACCTGAACATCAACGTGGTCATGAAGAACGTGCGCGGCGTGCTGCCGCACATGATCCAACGAGGCTCGGGCGACATCATCGTCACCAGCTCGCTGGCCGCCCATTTCCCCACGCCGTGGGAGCCGGTCTACGCCTCCAGCAAGTGGGCCATCAACTGCTTCGTGCAGACCGTGCGCCGGCAGGTGTTCAAGCACGGCATCCGCGTGGGCGCCATCTCGCCCGGCCCGGTGATCACCTCGCTGCTGGCCGACTGGCCGGCCGAGAAGCTGGCCGAAGCCAAGGCCAGCGGCAGCCTGATCGAGGCCTCGGAAGTGGCCGACGTGGTGCTGTTCATGCTCACCCGCCCGCGCGGCATGACGATCCGCGACGTCGTGATGATGCCCACGAATTTTGATCTCTGATCCTGTCTTTCATCACACACCATGAACACCATCCTGCACCTGGGCCTGGGCTCGTTTCACCGCGCCCACCAGGCCGTCTATGTGCACCAGCTGCGCGAGCTCGGTGACACCCGCTGGGCCATCGCCGGCGGCAACCTGCGCCCCGACATGCTCGACACCATCGCCGCGCTGCAGGCGCAGGGCGGCGCCTACACGCTGGAGACCGTGACGCCGCAGGGCGAGCGCCGATACACGCGCATCACGTCCATCGAGCGCGTGCTGTCGTACCAGGACGACCTGGCCCCGCTGGTGGCGGTGGCCACCGATCCGGCCACCCGCATCATCAGCTTCACCGTCACCGAAGCCGGCTATTACCTCGACGCCCGGAACCGCCTGGACTGGGCCACGTACCCCGACCTGCGCGCCGATCTGGCGGCCGTGAAAAGCGGACAGGCCGGCCACACGATCTACGGCGGCCTCGTCACCCTGCTGCGCGCGCGCATGAACGCCAACGCTGGCCCGGTGACGCTGATGAACTGCGACAACCTGCGCCACAACGGCGACCGCTCACGCGGCGGCCTGCTGCAGTTCATCGAGGCACTCGGCGACACCGCCCTGCTCACCTGGGTGAACGTCTACACCAGCAGCCCCAACGCCATGGTGGACCGCATCACGCCCCGTCCCACGCCCGACGTGGCACAGCGCGTGAAAGCCGCCACCGGCCAGGACGACCCGGCCGCCCTCATGGGCGAGAGCTTCATCCAGTGGGTGATCGAGGACAACTTCATCAACGGCCGCCCCGAGTGGGACAAGGTCGGCGTGGAAATGGTGCAGTCGGTGCAGGCCCATGAGGAGGCCAAGATCCGCCTGCTCAACGCCACCCACAGCTGCATCGCCTGGGCCGGCACGTTGGCGGGCTTCCAGTACATCCACGAGGGCACGCACGATGCCGCCATCCGGAAGATGGCGCACGACTATGTGACCGACGACGCGATCCCGGTTTTGCAGCCCTGCCCGATCAACATGGAGGCCTACCGCGACGTGGTGCTTGACCGCTTCGGCAACCCCGCCATCGCCGACACCAACCAGCGCGTGGCCATGGACGGTTTCGCCAAGATCCCCGGCATGATCGCGCCGACCATCCGCGACCGGCTGGCCCGCGGGGGCACCATCCACAGCGTGGCCATGCTGCCCGCCCTGTTCCTGGCCTACCTGCAGCGCTGGCACGCCGGCCAGATTCCCTACACCTACCAGGACCAGGCCATGGACCCGGCCGCGGCCCACGCCATCTGCGACGCCGCCGACCCGGTGGCCGCGTTCGCGGCCGACACCACGCTATGGGGCGAGCTGGCCAGCGACCCGCGACTGGTGAGCGCCCTGCGCGACGCCCATGGCCGCGTGCAGGCCTTCATGAAAGACCACGGCCCTTGACGCTGGGCACTGTCGGTGCCAAGGTCACGCCACCAGCCCGCCGCCCCCCAACCCACCATGCACGCCAAGCTCAACACCGCCCCCCGCCAGCTCAAGCCCGAGCTGGAGCGCGACTTCAGCCGCTCGCCCGATCTGGGCTACGAGTCGCCGGCCGACGTGGGCTTCGTGCGCTGCCTGGAACACGGCTACCCCACCCCGCTGGCGCGCTGGCACTGCCACGACGAGTACGAGCTGCACCTGATCACCGCCACCAGCGGCAAGGTGTTCGTGGGCGACTGGATCGGCCCCTTCCAGCCCGGGCATCTGGTGCTCACCGGCCCGCGCCTGCCGCACAACTGGGTCACGATGGACCTGCCCGAGGGCGGTGTGCCCCAGCGCGATCTGGTGATCCAGTTCTCACACGAGCCACTGGTGCGCGCCAGCGACACCATCCCCGAGCTGGCCGAGGTGCTGCCGCTGCTGGAGCGCGCCAAGAACGGCATCGAGTTCTTCGGCATGTCCGAATTGGCCGCCGCCCACTGGCACAAGGTCAAGGGCTCGCGCGGCCTCAAGCGCTTCACCGCCTTCTGCGACTTCATGAGCGACCTCGCCGCCTGCAACGACTACCGGCTGCTTTCGGCCGTGCAGCTGCAGAGCACCAACGACGACGCCTCGCTCGACCAGATCGACGCCGTGGTCAACCGCATCACCGACCACCTGGCCGACGAACACTCCGCCGCCGCGCTCGCCGCCGAGCTGGGCATGAGCGAGAGCAAATTCAGCCGCTTCTTCCGCAAGGCCACCGGCAACACCTTCACCGATTTCGTCAACCGCGTGCGCATCAGCCGCGCCTGCCAGCTGCTGATGGACAGCGACCAGCAGGTGACCCACATCTGTTACGAGGTGGGCTTCAACAACGTCGCCAACTTCAACCGACGCTTCCTCGAGATCAAGGGCATGACACCCACCGAGTTCCGCAAGCAGAGCCTCACGCGCTTCAAGGGATCAGCCTGAGCGGTCTGCACCGCTCGGCCACGGCGGACACGCCTGGCCCTGGGCACGGTCCAGGTACGGCATCAGGGTCGGACCCATCGAGGTCAGGATCTGCACCGGCAGGCCGGAGGTGAAGCGGTACTTCGCGGCGTCCGGCCCCACGACATAGGCAGTGACGTTGCCGAAGTAGCGCGGCCCGAGGTGAAACACGAAGGTGGCCGTGCGGTTGAGCGCCAGCGTGGCCCGCCCGCGCACCACCACGCGGTTGTCGCCGGTGCCCGTCTTGCCGCCCGGTGACAGGTCTTCACCGCCCTGGGTCTTGAAACTGCCGGACAGGCGGCGCGCGGTGCCACGCTCCACCACCTCGGACAGGGCCTTGCGCAGCGCATGAGCCACTTCGGGCGCCATGACGCGCTCCCCCTCGACCGGTGTGCGCCCCAGCGCGGTGGCCCAGGGTGTGTCGCTGGCCAGGTGCACGCCGGTGATGTGCCGGCTGGGCAGGCGCACGCCATCGTTGACGATGATGCCCATGAGTTCGGCCAGGGCGGCGGGGCGGTCACCGGAGCTGCCCAGCGCGGTCGCCAGCGAGGGCACGAGGTGGCCAAAGGGATAGCCCAGCCGGGCCCAGCGGCTGTGGATGTCGAGAAAGGCCTCGACTTCCAGCAGGGTGTGGATGCGGGTGTCCTGCGCGCTCTTGACCTGGGTGCGGAACAGCCAGCCGTAGACGGCCTGCCGCTCTTCAGCGCTGTCCGTGAGCGCCTGCGCCAGGCTGGCGTCGGGGTGCTTGAGGCGGTAGGCCACCAGCCAGAGTTCAAGCGGGTGCACCCCGGCCACGTACCCCCGGTCGGGCAGGTCGAGCGCGCCTGGGGCGAAGCGGCTGTGCAGGCGCTCCACACGCGTCGCGTCGGGCGCCTTCTCGCCCAGGCGCTCGCGCAGGAAAGCGCCCAGCGCGTCGGCGCTGGCCTCGGGTTCGAGGTAGCGGAACACCGCGGCCAGCCGCTCGGGCGTGGGGCGCAACCCGTCGAGCAGCAGCTCGCGCAGTTCCGCGGGCTTGCGCTGGTCGGTCTTGCGCCAGAAGCGGCGCAGGAAGGTCTGGCCCTCGCGATCGGCAAAGCGGGCCAGGTAGGCGCTGCGGCGGGGGTCCTTGTCGTCTTCGAGCAGACGCGCGGTGCTGCCGGGCACCTGGTACATGGTGTGGCGCACCAATTCGCGCATCACGCGCACGAAAGGCAGGTTGATCGAGGCCTGCAAGGCCTCGCGCACGGTGGGCGAACGCTGATTGTCGTCGGCGTTGAAGTTGCTGAACGTGTGCAGGCCCCCGCCGGTGAAGAAGCGCTCGCCCGGGGCGGCCGAGAAGCGGCGTTCCAGGGACGCGTCGAGCATGGCCTCCAGGCTGCGGTCCTGGCTGCTGGTCAGGTGCTGCACGGCCCAGTGGGTGAGCGTGTCCTGCCGGTCGAAGGTGATGGTGCGCAGGGTCTTGGGGTCCTGCGGCGCCAGACGGGCGTGCAGCTCGGCAACCAGCTCCAGATAGGTCGCAAGCACGCGCAGCTTGGCGGTGGAGCCGAGCTCGAGCTTGCTGCCTTCGTTGATGTCCAGCGGCTGGTTGGTGGTGTCGGTCTGCACGCGCACCTGGTTGCCCTCCGGGGTGCGCTCCAGCAGGGTGAAGCTGTAGCGCACGGCGCCGAGTGAGGCGGGTTGCAGCAGGCGCTCGCCGATGAGCCCCTGTGATCGTGCGAACTCCGGGTCACCGAGGCGGCCGAGGTAGCGGCTGACGGCGTCCTGAAGGCCACCATGCAGGGTGGTGTCGGCGCGGGCATCCAGCCGGTCGAGGGTGTAGAGCGAGGTGCCGAGCCACCCCGCCAGGCGACCGCGCGCGGCGGCGCTGCCTTTGCCCGCACTGGCGGGCGCCCGTGGTGGCTGACGGACCATGTCGCGGAACACCAGCCGCTGCTGCAGCGCCGCGTCGCGCAGGCCCGCATTGACGAGGCCCTCGGCGGCGAGCAGGCGCAGGTAGGCGTCGGTCGTCTGGTCGAGGTCTTCGCGGCCCTGCGCGAGGTACCAGGACGGGCGCCGGTGGGCCACCATCAGGGCCACCACCTGGCGCAGCACCTGGGCCCGTTCGGCGGGGTCGGCGGCCAGGTCTCCACCGGGTGTCAGCAGCGCGCGGGCGCGCTCGAAGTCGGTCCCGAACCACACCCACAGGCCGTCGCCCAGCCCGTGCACTTCGCCGTGGCGCGGCGCGGCCGACAGCGGCACGGTGTTCAGGTAGTCCAGCAGGATCTGACGGCGCACCGGCAGCGTGTCGGCCCCTTGCTGGTAGGCGCGCACGGAGGCAGACGCCATCTGACGCAGCTTCTCACGGGCGCTGTGCGTGATGCCCTCGGGCGAGTGGCGGTATTTTTCGATCTGCGTGGCCAGGGTGCTGCCGCCGGGTGTGTCGAGTTCGGGGTCGATGCGGCGGCCGATCTGCCCGAGCACGGCGCGGGTGAAGCGCACCCAGTCCACCGCGGGGTTCATCTGCGGCCGGTCGGTGTCGAGCAGCTCGCGGTTCTCGATGAACAGCAAGGCCTGCGTCACCAGCGGGGGCACCTGCTCGAAGCGCTCGAAGGCCCGGTACGGGTAGCGGAAGCTGTAGACCGGCACGCGGCGGCAATCGAGCACGGTCAGCCCGGCCTGGGTTTTTTCGGTGTAGGGGGCGTTCAGCCCGCGCTCCAGATGGGCCAGCAGCGCCGGGCTCTGGCGCACCTGCTCGGTGATGGCAAAACCGCGGGGCTCCAGCCGGGCCACGAAGCCCGGGATGCCGGTGTAGCCCAGGCGCTGATCGAACGGGCCGTGCGCCGGGAAGCGCACTTGGTCAGTGGCGCCTGGCTCGGTCTGGTACGTCAGATCGGCGGCGTAGCGGGTCAGGGCCCGGGCCTGCAGTCGGGAGGTGTGCGCCTCATGCCCCAGCAGCCAGAGGCCACCCGCCACCAGCATGGCCAGCAACAGCAGACCGCCCGCGACCCAGCGACGGCTCAGGCGCCATCCACGTCCCGGCTGGGGGACGGGGGGACTGGAGACCGGCTCACCGCTCTCCTTCATGGGTTCTTCTGACATGGAGGGCTCCCTGTGCTGCACCGCAGCAATTGTGTGCCATCGGACGCAGAACCGGTGCGTCGAAGGCCATGATGGCACATTCGGTTACGCCGGGTTCACCTTCGGCACACCTGCCAACCGGATAATCCGGGTCCATGTCTTTGTGTTCATCGCGCCGCCTGCTCGTCAGCCTGGTGTTTGTTGCCCCCGCCCCGCTGCTGCTGACCACCACAGCGGTTCACGCGTCCACGTTCGACCTGCCGCCCATCGACAGGATCGTCCACTACCAGCCCAAGCTGCCGCTGCAGGTGTTCACGGCCGACAGCGTGGAGATCGCGCAGTTCGGCGCCGAACGGCGCGAGTACGTGCCGCTGTCGCGAACCCCCAAGCTGCTGCAGGACGCGGTGCTCGCCGTGGAAGACGCACGCTTCCGCGAGCATTCGGGCGTCGATCCCAAGGGCATGGCGCGCGCCGCGCTGGCCATGCTGACCGGCGGTCGCAAGCAAGGTGCGAGCACCATCACGCAGCAGCTGGTGCGCACCATGCTGCTCACCCGAGAACTCTCGGTGGAGCGAAAGGCCAAAGAGATCCTGCTGGCTTTCAAGGTCGAGGACGCGCTCAGCAAAGACCGCATCCTGGAGATCTACCTCAACGAAATCTTCCTGGGACAGCGCGCCTATGGCTTTGCCGCCGCGGCGCAAATCTACTTCGGCAAACCGATGAACCAGCTCAGCATCGCCGAAACGGCCATGCTCGCCGGCCTGCCGCAAAACCCCTACTACGCCAATCCGGTGGCCAACCTCGAGCGGGCCACGCAGCGCCAGCGCGTGGTGCTGCAGCGCATGCACGTGGTCGGCGTGATCAACGACGCCCAGCTGGCCGCCGCCCGCGCCGAAAAAATCACCCTGCGCACGCCGGGCCAGACCAGCGTGGACGCCGCCCACGTGGCGGAGATGGCGCGCCAGGCCGTGGTGGACCGCTTTGGCACCGAGGCCTATTCCAGTGGCATCAAGGTCTACACCTCGCTGCGCGCTGCTGAACAGCGCGCTGCCCACGCGGCGGTGCAACGCGGCGTGCTCGCGCAGGACCGGCGCAACCCCTGGCGCGGTCCCGAGGCGCAGGAAGACCTGCCCAACGGCAATGGGCCCGATATCGAGCGTGCGGCGGCCGAAATCCTGAAAGACCACCGCGACGACGACACCCTGCGCTCGGCCGTGGTGCTGTCGGCCAGCGCCAAGGCCGTGGATGCGCAACTGGCCACCGGCGAGCGCGTGCGCGTCACCGGCGAAGGCCTGCGTTGGGCGCAGGCGGGTCTGGGCCAGAAAGCCAAGGCGGCACTCAAGGTGCAGCGTGGTTCTGTGCTGCGCCTCGTGAAGAACGACAAGACCTGGGCCATCTCTCAGTGGCCCGATGCCGAGGCCGCGCTGGTGGCGCTTGATGCGCGCACCGGGCGCGTGCGCGCGCTGGTGGGTGGTTTTGACTTCACCCGACAGCCCTTCAACCACGTCACCCAGAGCTGGCGCCAGCCTGGCTCGGCCTTCAAACCCTTGCTGTACTCGGCGGCGCTGGAAGAGCGCGTGATGCCCGCCACGCTGGTGGACGACTCGCCCTTCACCGCGCCGAACGGCTGGAGCCCTGGCAACTCGAACGGTCAGAGCGGCGGACTCATTTCCGTGCGGCAGGCGCTGGCGCAATCGAGCAACCTGGTGAGCGTGCGCGTCTTGCAGCACACCGGCACCCAGCGCACCCGAGACTGGGCCGCCCGCTTCGGGCTCGACGCCGCCAAACAGCCCGACAACCTCACGATGGCGCTGGGCACGGGGCAGGTCACACCCATGCAGATGGCCCGCGCCTATGCCACCCTGGCCAACGGTGGCTGGCGCGTCGAGCCACTGCTGGTGGAGCGCATCACCGACGCCCAGGGCAAGGTGCTGTTCGAAGCACCGCCACCCGCGCCGCTGACCGAAGACAACCGTGCCATCCCCGCGCGCAACGCCTATGTGATGAGCAGCCTGCTGAACGACGTCACACGTGTGGGCACGGCAGCGCGCGCGCAGACCCGGCTCAAACGCAGCGACATCTACGGCAAGACCGGCACCACCAACGAAGTGTTCGACGCCTGGTTCACGGGCTACCACCCCAGCGTGGCGGCCGTGGTCTGGCTCGGCCACGACAAGCCGCGCAGCCTGGGTGACCACGAATCGGGCGGCCGCCTGGCACTCCCCATCTGGGCCGACTACATGGCCACCGCGCTCAAGGGCGTGCCGGTCAACCCGCAGGGCGAACCACCGCCAGGCCTGGTGCGCGTGAATGACGACTGGCTCTACAGCGAGTGGGCCAACGGCGGCGCCGTGGCCACCATCGGCGACACCGCCAACGCCGAATACGCCGGCCCGCCGACGCTGATCGACGCCATCCGCGAGTTCTTCAAGCCTTGAAGAGAAGCACCCCCGCAGCGCTTCGCGCTACCCCCTGAAGGGGGCGGCACTGGCCGTCCGGCAAAGCCGGCCCGGCGGTGCCCTGGCTGCGCCGCTTCATGCGTCGCGGTTCTCGCTCCGGCGCCATGAAAGACCGGTACCGATGAGCTCTTTCAGCGACCCACAAAAAAGCCGGCCATCGAGGCCGGCTTTTTTATTCGCGTCGAAAGCTCAGCCGGCGCAGATGCGCGCCTTGGCCTCGGCGTATTCGCGCTTGAAACGCGCCACCAGATCGGCCGCCGGCATCACCTCGCGGATCGCGCCGATGCCCTGGCCGCAACCCCAGATGTCTTTCCAGGCCTTGGCCGCGTTGGCGCCTTCTCCGGTGGAGAAGTTCATCTTGCTCGGGTCGCTCTCGGGCAAGTGATCCGGGTCCATGCCTGCATTTTTGATGCTGCCCTTGAGGTAGTTGCCGTGGATGCCGGTGTAGAAGTTGCTGTAGACGATGTCGTCCGAGTTGCTCTCGGTGATCATCTGTTTGTAGCCCTCCACCGCGCGCGCTTCTTCGGTGGCGATGAAGGCCGAGCCGATGTAGGCGAAGTCGGCGCCCATGGCCTGGGCGGCCAGGACGGCACCGCCCGAGGCGATGGAACCTGACAGCGCCACGGGGCCGTCGAACCACTCGCGGATCTCCTGCACCATGGCAAACGGGCTCTTCACGCTGGCGTGCCCGCCGGCACCGGCCGCCACGGGGATCAGGCCGTCGGCGCCCTTTTCAATCGCCTTGTGCGCGAACACGTTGTTGATCACGTCGTGCAGCACCACGCCGCCCCAGCTGTGCACCGCCTGGTTCACGTCTTCGCGCGCACCCAGGCTGGTGATGATGATCGGCACCTTGTACTTGGCGCACAAACCCATGTCGTGCTCCAGCCGGTCGTTGCTCTTGTGCACGATCTGGTTGATGGCGAAGGGCGCGGCCTTGTTGTCAGGGTTCGCAGCATCGTGCGCGGCCAGGGCTTCGGTGATCTCGGCCAACCAGTCTTCCAGCTGCGCGGCCGGGCGCGCGTTGAGCGCGGGCATGGAGCCCACCACGCCGGCCTTGCACTGGGCAATGACGAGCTGGGGGTTGCTGATGATGAACAGCGGCGAGCCGATCACCGGGAACTGGATGTTCTTCAGCACCGAGGGCAGGTAGCGTTGGCGGGTCGTCATGGTGTCTCCGTGGTGGATCAAAAAGCTGGCTGGATTCTGGGTCAGCCAGCCCGGGCGCCCTGTCGCCGCAGCAACAAGGCGCGGGTGGGTCAGAAAGCGTCGACCGCCATGGCCGTGACCGCGTCCGCACCTTCGCAGATGCTGTCGCGCACGCCCGGGGCGCGGCTCAGGATGTGGTCGGCATAGAAGCGCGCGGTGGTGATCTTGGCCTGCATGAACGCCGCGTCGGTGCCGGCGGCCAGCTGGTCTTCGGCCACCAGCAGCGCGCGCGCCAGCTGCCAGCCCGCCACCACGTTGCCCGCGAGCATGAGGTAGGGCACGCTGCCGGCGAAGGCGGCGTTGGGGTTGCTGCGGGTGTTGGCGGCAATGAACTCGACCACGTCCACAAAGGCTTCTCGCGCGGCGGTCAGGCGCTTGGCCACGGCCAGCGCATTGGCGCTGCCGCGCTGCACCAGCTCGGCTTCGGTCTTCTGAATCTGTGCCGCGATGGCCTTGGCGTTGGTGCCGCCGTCGCGCGAGGTCTTGCGCCCCACGAGGTCGTTGGCCTGGATCGCTGTCGTGCCTTCGTAGATGGTCAGGATCTTGGCGTCACGGTAGTACTGGGCCGCGCCGGTTTCTTCGATGAAGCCCATGCCGCCGTGCACCTGCACGCCCAGCGAGGTCACCTCCAGGCTCATCTCGGTGCTGTAGCCCTTGACCAGCGGCACCAGGTATTCGTAGAAGGCGGCGTTGTCCTTGCGGGCGTCGGCATCGGGGTGGTGGTGGGCCGCGTCGTAGGCGGCAGCGGCCACGGCGGCCATGGCGCGGCAACCCTCGGTACTGGCGCGCATGGTCATGAGCATGCGCTTCACATCGGGGTGGTGGATGATGGGCGCGGCGGCGCTGAGCGAGCCATCAACCGGGCGGCTCTGCACGCGGTCTTTGGCGTAACCCACGGCCTTCTGGTAGGCGCGCTCGGCGATCGCGATGCCCTGCACGCCCACGGCGTAACGCGCCGCGTTCATCATGATGAACATGTATTCGAGGCCACGGTTTTCCTGACCCACGAGGTAACCCACGGCGCCACCATGGTCGCCGTACTGCAGCACGGCGGTGGGCGAGGCCTTGATGCCCATCTTGTGTTCGATGCTCACGCAGTGCACGTCATTGCGCGCACCGAGCGAGCCGTCTTTGTTCACCATGAACTTGGGCACCACGAACAGGCTGATGCCTTTCACGCCTTCGGGTGCGCCGGTCACGCGGGCCAGCACGAGGTGCACGATGTTCTGTGCCATGTCGTGTTCACCGTAGGTGATGAATATCTTGGTGCCGAACACCTTGTAGCTGCCATCGGGCTGCGGCTCGGCGCGGCTGCGCACGGCGGCCAGATCGCTGCCAGCCTGGGGCTCGGTCAGGTTCATGGTGCCGGTCCATTCGCCGCTCACCAGCTTCTCCAGGTAGACGGCTTTCAGCTCGTCACTGCCGGCGGTGATGAGCGCTTCGATGGCACCGTCGGTCAGCAGCGGGCACAGCGCGAAGCTCATGTTGGCGCTGTTAAGCATTTCGGTGCAGGCCGAGCCGATGGTCTTGGGCAGGCCCTGGCCGCCGAAGTCCACCGGGTGCTGCAGGCCCTGCCAGCCGCCTTCGGCGTACTGCTTGAAGGCGTCCTTGAACCCGGGCGTGGTGGTGACCTGGCCGTCGTGGAACGATGACGGGTACTTGTCGCCTTCCCAGTTCAGCGGCGCGATCACGCCCTCGTTGAGCTTGGCGCACTCCTCCAGCACAGCCTGCGCAGTGTCCAGGCCTGCGTCTTCAAAACCGGGCAACGCAGACACCTGGTGAATGCGCGCCAGGTGTTCGATGTTGAACAGCATGTCTTTGAGGGGTGCGACGTAACTCATTCGAATGTCTCCAGAGGTTCTTCGGGAAGTACAGATGCAACAAGGGCATCGCGAACGATGCCCTTGCCGGTGGTGCGGTGCTTACAGCGCCTTGATCAGCTCAGGCACAGCGGTGAACAGATCGGCCTCCAGGCCGTAGTCGGCCACCGAGAAGATCGGGGCCTCGGGGTCCTTGTTGATCGCCACGATCACCTTGGAATCCTTCATGCCGGCCAAGTGCTGGATGGCGCCCGAGATGCCACAGGCCACATACAGCTGCGGCGCCACGATCTTGCCGGTCTGGCCCACCTGCCAGTCGTTGGGCGCGTAGCCCGCGTCCACCGCGGCGCGGCTCGCGCCCAGCGCGGCGCCCAGCTTGTCGGCCAGCGGCGTCATGACCTCGTTGAACTTCTCGGCGCTGCCCAGCGCGCGGCCACCGGAGACGATGATCTTGGCGGCGGTCAGTTCGGGGCGGTCGCTCTTGGCGATCTCGCTGCCCAGGAACGTGCTCTTGCCGCTGTCGGCCTGGGCTGCCTGGGTTTCCACGGCGGCCGAGCCACCGGTGGCAGCGGCCGGATCGAAGCCGGTGGTGCGCACGGTGATCACTTTGGTGGCGTCGGCGCTCTGCACGGTGGCGATGGCGTTGCCGGCGTAGATCGGACGTTCAAACGTGTCGGCGGCGATCACCTTGGTGATGTCGCTGATCTGGCCCACGTCGAGCTGCGCGGCCACGCGCGGGGCGATGTTCTTGCCGCTGGCGGTGGCCGGGAACAGGATGTGGCTGTAGGTGCTGGCGATGGCCAGCACCTGGGCGGCCATGTTCTCGGCCAGGCCGTGGGCCAGGTATTCGGCGTCGGCGTGGATGACTTTGGACACGCCGGCGATCTGGGCGGCTGCGGCGGCCGCACCAGCGGCGTTGTGGCCGGCGATGAGCACATGCACCTCACCGCCACACTGGGCGGCGGCGGTGACGGTGTTGAGCGTGGCGCCCTTGATGGTGGCGTTGTCGTGTTCGGCAATGACGAGTGCGGTCATGTTGTTGTTCCTCAGATGACTTTGGCTTCAAGCTTGAGTTTTTCGACCAAGGTCGCGACGTCCGGCACCTTGATGCCCGCGCCGCGTTTCGGCGGCTCGCTGACCTTCAGGGTCTTGAGGCGCGGGCTCACGTCCACGCCGAGGTCTTCTGGCTTGACGATGTCCATTTGCTTCTTCTTGGCCTTCATGATGTTGGGCAGCGTCACATAACGCGGCTCGTTCAGGCGCAGGTCGGTCGTGACGATGGCCGGCAGGCTCAGGCTCAGGGTTTCCAGGCCACCGTCGACTTCGCGGGTGACATTGACCTTGCCGTCCACGACTTCGACCTTGGAGGCAAACGTGCCTTGAGGCAGACCCGCCAGCGCGGCCAGCATCTGGCCGGTCTGGTTGCAGTCGTCGTCGATGGCCTGCTTGCCCAGGATCACGAGACCGGGCTGCTCCTTGTCCATCAGGGCCTTGAGCAGCTTGGCCACGGCCAGGGGCTGCAGTTCTTCAGACGTTTCCACCAGGATGGCGCGGTCGGCGCCGATGGCCATGGCGGTGCGCAGGGTTTCCTGGCACTGCGTGACGCCGCAGGAGACGGCGATGACCTCGGTGACCACGCCCTTCTCTTTCAGGCGCACGGCTTCTTCGACCGCGATCTCGTCAAACGGGTTCATGCTCATCTTGACGTTGGCCAGGTCCATGCCGGACTGGTCTGCCTTGACGCGCACCTTGACGTTGTAGTCCACCACGCGTTTGACGGGGACGATGACCTTCATATTCAGTTGCTCCAGATGATGGGGGGACAAACAAAAAAACGGGTGCCCGAGTTGACGTGCACGTCAATTTGGATTGTATGTCGGTGCTCGGACGGACGACGATTTTTCGGGCTCAACCACCGGGTTTAAAAAATCGAACGGTCGTGCTTTTTTAGCATTATAGAGCAAGGTTCCGGATCATCCGGCATCCTTGGTTTGCCGTCTGCTGCCGGGACGACAAAGCAAGGGATTTCCCTATTCGCCAACCGTTCGGTCGGCGAATTCGGGTAAGTCTGTAGGGCGAAAACACGGGTATTCGCCTATAGTGAAATCAAGCCTTGTGCTTATATTTTGTAACCAAATTCACCCTCCCGGAGACCCTGCATGAAATTCCGCCTCGCCGCTTCGGCAGCCCTTTCAGCCACCCTGCTCATGGGCGCCTCAGCCTCTGCGCAGACCGTGTTCTCCGCCTCCAGCTGGGTGCCGCCGACCCACACCCTGAGCGTGGCCCAGAAGGAGTGGTGTGACGCGCTCGAGAAAGAAAGCGCGGGCCGCATGAAGTGCAACATCCTGCCCAAGGGCGTGGCAGCCGCACCGGGCACCTTTGACGCGGTGCGCGATGGGCTGGCAGACATCTCTTTCACGGTGGACGGTTACACGCCAGGGCGCTTCATCAACACACAGGTTGCCGAGTTCCCGTTCCTCGGCGACAACTCCATGGCCACCTCGGTGGCGTACCAGCGCATCTACAGCAAGTACTTTGCGCCCCTGGGCGAGCACCGTGGCGTGAAGGTGCTGGGCGTCTTCACGCACGGCCCCGGCATCATCTTCAACAGCAAGAAGCCGGTGCTGACCACGGCCGACGCCGCCTCCCTCAAGTGGCGCATCGGCGGCGGCAACATCAATGAACTGACCAAGCTCATGGGCTGGAACACCACGCTCAAACCCGCGCCGGAATCGTTCGAACTGCTGTCCACCGGCGTGATGGACGGCACCCTGTTTCCCGACGAATCCATCGCGTCTTTCAAGCTGAGCATGATCAAGCATGCCACCACCTTCCCGGGTGGCCTGTACAACACCAGCTTCGTCTTCATGATGAATCCGGCCAAGTACAGCGCCCTGTCGGCCGAAGACAAGGCGGTGGTCGACAAGCTGTCGGGTGACTACGTGGCACGCCGCTTCGGTGCAGGCTGGGACAAGGTGGATGACGCTTCTCGCGACGGCGTCCAGAAGACCCAGGGCGTGGCCCGCGTACAGGCCAGCGAAGCGTTCATCAACGAAGTCAAGGCCAAGCAGGCTGTACTGGAAGACAAGTGGGCTGCCGCTGCGGAGGCCAAGGGTCTGAAGAACCCCAAGGCGGTGCTGGCCGAATTCCGCGCCGAGATCGCCAAAGCGAAATAAACCCGACGCGCCATCCGATCGCCGGCGAGGCAGTGGTTCATACTGCCTCGCCGGTTTCGTTTTTTGAACCCCACTCCCATGCTCAAGAACCTGGAAAAGCTGTTGCGGTGGTCCACCGGCCTGATGGCCGCCGTGGCGCTGTTCACCATCATGTGGCTCACGCTCATCGACGTGACAGGCCGAAAATTCTTTGACCATTCGCTCCCTGGCGGACTGGAAATCACCGAAATTCTCATGGTGATCGTGATCTTCGGCGCGCTGCCACTCGTGTCGTTCGGAGGTGAGCATGTGGTGTTCGACTCGCTCGATCACCTGATTCCCGGCTGGCTAAAGAGCATCCAGAACCGCGCCATCGAAGCCGTCAACGCCCTCACGTTCGGCGGCCTGGCCTGGCTCATGTCGCAGCGCGCCGAGCGTTTTGCCGAATACGGCGACACCACCGTCTACCTCCAGTTCTCCATCGCGCCCGTGGCCTGGCTCATGGCGGCCCTGCTCGCATTGACCGCGCTGGTGCACCTGCTGTTCGTGTTCATGCCACCACCCGATCGGGAAGACGCCACGGCAGGAGCCGCGACATGACCGAAGCCATTCTGGGTTTTGCCGCTGTCTTCCTGCTGGCGCTGCTGAGGGTGCCGCTGGCCGTGTCCATGTCGCTGGTGGGCATCGCGGGCCTGGGCTTGCTGCGGGGTTGGCCTGCGGCGTATGCCAGCACCAGCCAGGTCATTTTCGAGACCGGTTTCCAGTACGTGCTGTCGGTGATTCCACTGTTCGTGCTCATGGGCAACTTTGTCGCCCGCGCCGGCATGGCCAGGGAACTGTTCTCGGCGGCCAACGCCTTCGTGGGCCACAAGCGCGGCGGCCTGGCCATGGCCAGCGTGATTGCATCGGGTGGCTTCGGCGCCATCTGCGGCTCGTCCATCGCCACCGCAGCCACCATGACGCGCGTGGCGTTCCCGGAGATGCGGACGCACGGCTACAAGGACTCACTGGCGGCCGGGGCCATCGGCGCCGGCGGCACCCTGGGCATCATGATCCCGCCGTCCACCATCATGGTGATCTACGGGATCATCACCGAGACAGACATCGGCAAACTGTTCGTTGCCGGCATCCTGCCGGGCATCGTGGCCATCACCTGCCTTTGCATGGCGGTGGTGTTCATCACCTGGCGTGACCCTTCCGCCGGTCCACCGGCCGAGCGCACCAGTTGGGCCCAGCGCTGGGCGGCGATCCGTGGTGTGTGGGGTGTGGTGGTGTTGTTTGCACTGGTGATCGGCGGCATTTATGGCGGCGTGTTCACAGCCACCGAGGGCGCGGGTGTGGGCGCGGCGGGCGCCTTCATGTTTGCGCTGGCGCGGGGGGCGCTCACGCCCCGCGTGCTCACCGACATCCTGGTGGAAAGCGCTCGCACCACGGCCATGCTGTTCACGATCCTGATCGCGGCCATGATCTTCAGCAGTTTTGTGAACTTCACGTCGATGCCCGGCGACTTGCGCGACTTCATCCTGCAGTTCAGCCCCAACCCCATCATGGTCGTGATCATGATGATGGGCATCTACATCGTGCTCGGCCTGGCCATGGAAGAGCTGTCGATGGTGCTGCTGACCATCCCGGTGTTTTTCCCGGTGATCACCGCGCTGGGTTTTGACCCAGTGTGGTTCGGCATCCTGATCGTGACGATCGTGGAGATCGGCATGATCTCGCCGCCGGTGGGCATGAACCTGTTCGTGATCAACAGCCTGTTGCCCGATGTGAAGCTCAGCACCATCTTCCGGGGGGTGTGGCCTTTCGTGATGGCCGATGTGGTTCGCCTGGGCATCCTGATCGCCTTCCCCGCGATCTCCCTGTGGCTGCCCAGCCTGATGAAATGACCGCTTGATCAGGCGCGGGGTTCAGGCGCCGGGCCGGGCTTCATGTGCACGATGCGCTGCGGGTACGGGATCTCGATCCCGTTGCCCCGCAGCGATTTGAGGATCGCCATGTTGATGTCGGAACGCAGGTTGAGCTGCCCGTTTTCCGGGTCGGCAATCCAGTAACCGAGCGTGAACTCCAGGCCGTCGGCGCCGAAGGCCGAAAGGGCCGCGCTCGGCGCTGGATCGCGCATCACGCGCGGCTGGGCGAGCGCCGCATCGGTGAGCAGGCGCCGCACCAGGTCCACATCGCTGTCATAGGCCACCGACACCACGGTGGACTGCCACACCCGCGCATCGGCCAGCGACAGGTTTTCGACCCGGTTGGTGATCAGGATTTCGTTGGGCACGATGGACTCGCGCCCGGTGGTGGAGCGGATCAGGGTGTAGCGCGCCTTGATGTCGCTGATTCGCCCCTCGAAGTTGTCCACCTTCACGTTGTCGCCGATGCGCATGCTGCGCTCGGCCAGAATCACGAAGCCACTCACGTAGTTGGCCGCCAGCTTCTGCAGGCCGAAGCCGATGCCCACACCGATCGCGCCACCGAGCACCGACAGCGCGGTCAGGTCGATGCCCACGGTGGTCAGCGCAATGATCAGGCCCAGGAACATGAGCAGTGCGCGCATGGCGTTGCTCACCGCCTTGCGCAGCGAGAGATCACCACCCACGGCCGATCGCAACAGGCGGCTCTCGATCGCAGCGGACACCCAGAGGCTGAGGATGAGCACGGCACTGGCGGTCAGTGCGCCCTCGATCAGCGTGCGCAGGCTGAGCACCGAGCCACCGATCTTCCAGGTGATCTGGTCCAGTTCGTTGAGCACCACCGGCAGCAGCCCGCTGACCCACAGCACCATGGCGCCCCAGGCCACCCAGGAGATCGTGCGCTCCAGCGGCTTGATCCAGGTGGCCAGGGGAAACGCCACCTGCAACACCTTCACGCCCACACGGATCGCCACCAGCGACACCAGCACCGGAATCGCCACCCTGAAAACGGCGAGCGGCAGCTGCTGGGACAACAGGGTGCGCGCGATGTAGGCGAGCGTGAGCAGCAACAGCGGGAACATCACGCCATCGAACAGGCGGTGGCCAAACAGCACCGAACTCTTCTCATCCTTCATGCCCAGGGCACGCCGCATCACGGCAGTGAGCCCCCAGGCCAGGATCACGCACGCGGCCAGTGCGGCCAGTTCGGCACCGACCGTGGGTTCGGTGAAGCCGGCGAGCCAGCCCTGAAGGTCGTCAATGGGCGGCGGGGTGGGGGTGAGAGTCACGGAGGAAGTCATTCGATGTCACTGAAAGAAAGGTGCCTTTGAAAGGGGCCGGCTCCCGCCACACCACGGAACGGCCTGCCGACAGGACGGAGCGCAGGCGTGGTCCCAGGGTGTGCGGCTTCGCGCAGCGAGCCTGCTTCGGCAGGGCTACCAATGCGGCGCGCGCTTCTCGATGAAGGCTTGCACACCTTCTTGCGCCACGTCGTGCACCATGTTGCAGGCCATGGTCTGGCCTGCCAGCTGGTAGGCCGACTCCATGCCGGTCTCGATCTGCCGGTAGAACAGGGTCTTGCCCATGGCAATGGCGTCGCGTGGCTTGGACAGGATGCGGTCGACGAGGGCGGCCACTTCGGCGTCCAGCGCGTCGGCAGCCACCACCCGGTTCACCAGCCCTCGAAGCCTGGCCTCGTCGGCGGTGATGAAATCCCCCGTCAACAGCATCTCCATCGCCTGCTTGGACCCCATGTTGCGCGACAGGGCGACGCTGGGCGTGGCACAAAAGAGGCCGACGTCGATGCCGTTCACACCGAAACTCGCCTCCTGCGCCGCCACCGCCAGATCACATTGCGCCACCAGCTGGCAACCGGCGGCCGTCGCCAGGCCGTGCACCCGCGCGATCACCGGCACCTCCAGCTTGCGCACGCTCATCATCAGTTTCGAGCAGGTCGCGAACAGCGCCTGGTAGTACGCCAGCTCGGGGCGCGCCTTCATCTCCTTGAGGTCGTGCCCGGCGCAGAAGGCGCGCCCACTGGCGCCCACCACCACCACGCGGGCGGCCGGATCGGCCGCGACGGTGTCCAGCGCGCGCTGAAAGGCCGCCATCATGGCCTCGGACAACACGTTGAAACTGCGCGGCGCGTTCAGCGTGATGGTGTGCACACCGCGTTGATCGCGGGTGTGAAGCAGGATGTCGGTGGAACCGTCTGGGGTCATGCGGGCATGGTCCTTTCTGCGTGCACGGGGCGGTGGATGGTCAGGCTGGCGCGGGGTAGGAACTGCTCACCAGCAGGTCCTCGGCCACATCGCGCCACGAGAACCCGGGCTCGGGCTCCCCCACCTTCTCGACCACGATCTCCGCATGGCAATAGAGGTTGTTGACTGGCTGGTCCAGCAGGTAGCCCTGGCTCCCGCGGGCGAAACGGCCAATGATGGGGGTCGACAGCCCGCTGTCGAGCACCCTGAAGCCCAGGCGCGGATGAAACAGCTGCTCAAGGCCCCGGCTGTTGAACTGGAAGAAATGCCAGGGCGTTTCGTGCTCGGAGAACGAAAAATGCGTCTCGATGTAGGCCTTGCCCCCCACACGCAGCACCTTGGCAATCTCCTCCGCCACCAGCCAGGGGCAGGTCAGGTGCTCGAACACCGCACAGGACAAGACAAAGTCGAACTGCCGGCCCGGCAGGTACGTCGCGAGCTTGTGGGCATCCCCCACGACATCGACGTTGGGACCGTCCATGAAATCGAAGCCGGTGTAGTTCACGTCGGGAAGGTAGTCCTTCCAGAGCGCACGGCTCACGACCAGGCGAGACCCGATCTCCAGCACCTCCAGGCCCGGGCGGTTGATGTGCTCCTTGATCCAGGGCCACACCACACTGTGCCCGCAAAACGCGGGCGCCCGCTCGGCGGCTTCCGTCAGAAAGGCGTCGTCCAGATCGGAACTCTGGCCACAGAGCTGCAGCGCGCGCGCGCGCGCTTCGGCGGCGCTCAGGGCGTCGCGCAACCGCGCCATCTCTGCCTGCCCCGCCAGCTCGCGCGCATGGCTTTGTTCCAGGCGAATCCGCAGGTCGTGCAGCTCGGCGGCAAGCCCGCGCAAGCCCGGCAGGCGTTTCAATACTTGCTTCAACATCACCGATTCATACCCCTGCCAGCACCCGCAGATGCACCTCCACACTGCGGGCCAGCGCACCCAGGTTGTAGCCACCTTCCAGGACACTCACGATGCGCCCCTGGGCGTGGCGTTTCGCCACTTCCTTGATGCGCTCGGTGATCCAGGCGTAGTCGTTCTCCACCAGCCCCATCTGCCCCATGTCGTCCTCGCGATGAGCGTCGAAGCCGGCGCTGATGAAGATCATCTGCGGTTTGTGTGCATGCAGCCGGGGCAGCCACATCATGTCGATCAGTTCGCGCACGTCCATGCCCTTGGTGTAGGCCGGCACCGGCAGGTTCACGAGATTGGCCGCCGTCGAGTGCTCCCAAGGCGGGTAGAACGGGTGCTGGTAGAAGCTGCACATGAGGATGCGTTCGTCGCCGGCCACGATGTCCTCCGTGCCGTTGCCGTGGTGCACGTCGAAGTCGATGATCGCGACCCGTTTCAGGCCGTGGCGCTCCAGCGCGTACTTGGCGGCGACCGCCACGTTGTTGACGAAGCAGAAGCCCATGGCCTGGTGTCGCATCGCGTGGTGACCGGGCGGACGCACCGCGCAGAAGGCGTTGACCATCTCGCCCGCCAGCACCGCGTCGGTGGCATCGATGGCGGCACCGGCCGCCATCAGGATCGCGTCCCAGGAGTGGATGTTGATGGACGTGTCGGGATCGATCTGCGCATGTGTGGGGCCGCCGGCGGCAATGTCGTCACGAAGACCGTCGCTCAGGCCCCGGATCGCGGCCAGATGCATGCGACCATGCGCCAGTTCCAGATCGGTCAGCGAAGCGGCGGTGGCTTCGCGCCGCTCCAGCGCGGTGTCGAGCCCGGTGATCAGCAACCGGTCCTCGATGGCATCGAGCCGGGCCGGGCATTCGGGGTGTCCGTTGCCCATCTCATGTCTCCAGCAATCCTTGTGGGTGAAATAACCTGTTGCCTGGCTCATCACATTTTTACGTTAAGGTTCACGGCATGCACGCCGACTCGAAAATTCAGCAGCTTTTGACCCAGCTTAACACGGTCATTGTGGGCAAAAGTGCCCAGGTTTCCGACTGCGTGGCCTGCCTTTTGGCTGGTGGCCACCTGCTCATCGAAGACGTGCCCGGCGTCGGCAAAACCACGCTCGCGCACGCCCTCTCGCGCTCCTTCGGCCTGCAGTTTTCGCGCGTGCAGTTCACCGCCGACCTGATGCCCAGCGACCTGGTCGGCGTGTCGATCTACGAGCGCGGTCGCGAGGCCTTCGTGTTCCACCCAGGCCCCGTGTTTGCGCAGGTGCTGCTGGCCGACGAGATCAACCGCGCCAGCCCCAAGACGCAGAGCGCGCTGCTCGAAGCCATGGAGGAAAAACAGGTCACGGTCGAGGGCGAAACGCGCGCCCTGCCCGAACCGTTTTTCGTGATCGCGACGCAGAACCCGCACGACCAGCTCGGCACCTATGCCCTGCCCGAATCGCAGCTCGACCGGTTCCACATGCGCCTCTCGCTCGGCTACCCCGACCGGGCCGCCGAGCGCGAGCTGCTGCGCGGCGCCGACCGGCGCGACATGATCGAACACATGGCGCCGGTGCTCACCCCCGCCGATCTGGCACGGTTGCAGGCCACGGTGCAGGCGGTGCACACCGCCGATCCGGTGCTGGAGTACCTGCAGGACCTCGTGGCCGCCACCCGCTCGGGCCGCTGGTTCGCGCAGGGTCTGTCACCTCGTGCCGCGCTGGCCGTGGTGCGCTCGGCCAAGGCGCAGGCCTTCCTGTCGGGTCGCGACTACGTGGCGCCGGACGACATCGCCGCCATCCTGCCGCAGACCGTGGCGCACCGCATGGTTCCGGTGAGCGACGCCGGACGGGGCTCGGTCGAGCAGGTGCGCGCCATGATCGAGGCCGTGCCGCTGCCGTGAGATGGAACACCCCCGCCGCGCTGCGCGCGCCCCCCTCAAGGGGGCGATGCGAAGTGGCCCGGCAAAGCCGGTTCCACCGCATCCTGGGTCAGGGCATCTCGCGCCGGAGACCAACCACCCACTCGCTGGTTTCACGGCCATGAACACCGCAACCTTGCGACCTTCTGTCCTTCCATGGCGCCACCCGCTGCGCGCGCTGCGCAACCGCTTGCAGCGCTGGTTCCACGAGCGCATGCCGCGCTCGGACACGCTGGTCCTGACCCAGCGCAACGTCTACATCCTGCCGACGCGGGCGGGCCTGATGATGGCGTTCACGCTGCTCCTGCTGCTGGTCGCCAGCATCAACTACCAGCTCAACATGGGCTACCTGCTGACCTTTCTGCTGGCGGGCAGCGCGGTGGTGGGCATGCACCTGTGCCACGGCAACCTGCGCGGGCTGACCCTGCACCTGACACAGCCCCTGCCGGTGCACGCCGGCCAGGCCGCCGCGCTCGACATCCGCCTCACCAGCGAGCGCAAGGGCGCGCGCCACGGCATCGGTCTCGGCGTCACCGATCCCGACCACCCGGGCGACGCCCACCTCGCCTGGACCGATGTGCCGGCGCAGGGCAGCACCCAGCTGCAGGTGGCCTGGGCCACACCGCGCCGCGGCCTGCACGCCCTGCCGGCGCTCACGGCGGTCACGCTCTTTCCGCTCGGCACGTTCCGGGTCTGGACGGTCTGGCGCCCGGCCGCGCAGGTGCTGGTCTACCCGGCCCCCGAGGCGCACCCGCCACCGCTGCCCGCGGGCGAGCCGCAGCCCGGGCACGCCAGCAGTGCGCGCCATCAGTCCACCGGCGAGTTCGATGGCGTGCGCGCCTACCGCCGCGGCGATCCGCAGAAGACCGTGGTCTGGAAAAAGGCCGCGCAGGCCTTTGCGGCAGGCCGGGACGACCTCGTCAGCCGCGACACCCTGTCCAGCCAGCGCCAGCAGCTCTGGCTGGACCACGCTCACTGCGGCGTCACCGATCTGGAGGCCCGCCTGTCCCGCCTCACCGCCTGGGTGCTGATGGCCGACCGCCTGGGGCTGGACTACGGGCTGCGCATCCCCGGGCGCGAGATGGCACCCGACCAGGGGCCGTCGCAACGCTCGCGTTGTCTGGAGGCACTGGCGCTGGTATGAGCATGAACACCCCCCGCGTCGACTTCGGCGCCACCCCCCTGGAAGGGGGGCAACACCAGCCGTCCGGCAAAGCCGGCCCGGCGGTGTTCCCGGCTGGACCGCTTCATTCGCCGACAGTTGCGTTGGGCGCGGAGGCGTCCCCGGGATGAAACAACTCCTGCGCCCCTTCGTGTCGTTTCCCTTTCATCCGGGCTCGTCCCTGCCCCGGGACACGCGCGACACCCTCTTCCTGCTCGCCGTCATCGCCTGGGTGGTGTTCATGCAGATCGGCCACATTCCCTGGTGGTGCACGGCGCTCACGGCCGGGGTGCTGGTCTGGCGCGGCGTGCTGACACTGCGCGGGCGGCCGCTACCGGGCTGGCGCTGGCGCATCGGCCTGCTCGCGCTGACGCTGGTGGCGACCTGGCTCACGCACCGCACCCTGCTCGGGCGAGATGCCGGCGTGACACTGATCGTGGTGCTGCTGGCGCTCAAGACACTGGAACTGCGCGCGCGGCGCGACGCTTTCGTGGTGTTCTTCCTCGGGTTCTTCACCCTGCTGACCCACTTCTTCTACTCCCAGTCGCTGCTCACGGCGGCCGGCATCCTGATCGCGCTGCTGGGCCTGCTCACCGCGCTGGTCAACGCCCACATGCCCGTGGGCCGGCCCCCGCTCGCGCAGGCCGCTCGCATCGCCGCGGGCATGGCCGCCCTGGGCGCGCCCATCATGCTGGTGGCTTTCATGCTGTTCCCCCGCCTGTCACCGCTCTGGGGCGTGCCGGGTGACGGCATGGAAGGCCGCAGCGGCCTCTCCGGCAAGATGCGCGTGGGCCAGATCGCCGAGCTGGTGCTGGACGACCGGGTCGCGTTTCGCGTGCGCTTCGATGGTGCGCCGCCGCCGCAGCGGGACCTGTATTTCAGAGGCCCCGTGCTCACCGATTTCGACGGTGTGGAGTGGAAACCGCTGCGCTCGGCCTTTCCACCCCACATGGAGCTGCAGGCCGATCTGGCTGTGAGCGGCGAGCCCATCCGCTACGAAGTCACGATGGAGCCGCACCAGCGACCCTGGGTGTTCCTGCTGGAAGCGGCGGACAAGCCGCCCGAACTGCCCGGCATGCGCGCCTTCATGACACCCGAGCTGCAGTGGTTCACCCGGCGGCCCATGACCGAGCTGGTGCGCTACCGCGCCGAGGCCTACACCCGGTTCCGCCACGGGCCACTGGAACCGGCCCTGGCGCTGCAGGACCAGATTCAACTGCCCGCCGGCTTCAATCCGCGCACGCTCGAGCTGGCGCAGCAGCTGCGGCGCGAACACGGCACCGGCCCGGCATCGTCGGCGGCACTGATCCGGGCCGCCATGGAGCGCCTGCGCACCGGCGGCTACACCTACACCCTGGACCCGGGGATCTACGGGCAACACACGGCGGACGAGTTCTGGTTCGACCGCCGTGAGGGTTTCTGCGAACACATCGCGTCCAGCTTCGTGATCCTGATGCGCGCCCTCGACATCCCCGCGCGCATCGTCACGGGTTACCAGGGCGGCGAGCTCAACGGCGTCGATCGATACTGGACCGTGCGCCAGCGCGACGCCCACGCCTGGGCCGAGGTCTGGTTGCAAGGCCAGGGCTGGGTGCGGGTCGACCCGACCTCGGCGGTGGCGCCGGGCCGCACCGGTTCGCTGGACCGGCTGCGTGCGCCGCAAGGCGCCATTGCCTCCGCCATCGGCGCCATCGACCCGGGCACGGCCCAGCGCCTGCGCGAGGTCTGGGAAGCCATCAACAACGGCTGGAACCAGTGGGTGCTCAACTACACCCAGGGCAAGCAGCTGGACCTGCTGAAGAACCTCGGCTTCGAGTCGCCCAGCTGGACCGACCTGGCTTATGTGCTGATCGGGGTGGTGGTGCTGGTGAGCCTCGTCGGTGCCGGCTGGACGCTGTGGGAACGTCAGCAACACGACCCCTGGCTGCGCCTGCTCGCGCGCAGCCGGCAACGGCTGCAAGGCCTGGGGCTTGATGCCGGCGCCCACCACACCCCCCGCGAACTGGCGCGGTGGGCGCGGGAGCACCTGGGCGACACCGGTTTCACGCAAACCCTGGGCGCGTGGCTGCTGCGGCTGGAAGCCCAGCGCTACGCCGCGCACAGCCCCGACACCCTCGCCGCCTTGCAGGCCGAGTTCCGGACCATGGCATGGCCCAAGAAAGACACACGGTGATGACCTTCAACCAAAAAACGCTGGCCTGGCGAACAACCTGTTCTGCACTCGTCAGCGCTGCGGCGTTGCTGAGTGCGCCCGCTCAAGCCACATCCACCCCCACCGACGGCGCACCACCCGCCCCGATCGTGGTGACCAGCTATGGTGCTTCGCCCGCCGCCATGGCCTTCGCCGACGATCTCGCGCTGCGGCGCGGGCTGGATGTGGACTGGGTGCGGCAACAGCTCGGCGCGGCACAACGCCTGCCCAACGTGATCCGCCTGATGACACCGGCCCCGAGTGGCGCCCACAAGAACTGGGCGGCCTACCGTGCCCGCTTCATCGAGCCCGTCCGCGTGCGCGCCGGCCAGCGCTTCTGGGAAACAAACCGCGAGGCCCTGGCCCGGGCCGAAACCGAGTACGGCGTGCCCGCGAGCCTGATCGTCGGGGTGATCGGCGTCGAATCGATCTACGGCCAGCACACCGGCAACTTCCGCGTGATCGACGCACTGGCCACCCTGGCCTTCGACTTCCCCGCCGTGCACCCCCGCGCCGAAGCCCGGACCGAGTTTTTCCGGGGCGAGCTGGAGCAGTTCCTGAGCCTCACCCAGCGCACCGGCATGGACCCTCAGGCGGTGCGCGGCAGCTACGCCGGCGCCATGGGCTGGCCACAGTTCATGCCCAGCAGCTGGACCAAGTTCGCCGTTGATTTCGACGGCGACAGCAAGGTCGACCTCTTCAACAGCCCCGCCGACGTGATCGGCTCCGTGGCCAACTACTTCAAGGCCTACGGCTGGCAGACCGGCCAGCCCACGCACTACCCCGTCGCATTCGATGCGACACGGCTCGACAAGGACGGCCTGCTCGCCCCCGACATCCTGCCCACGTTCGGGGTCGAGAGCTTCACCGCCAAAGGGGCGGTGCTCGAAGGCCCCGCCCTGCAACACACCGGCAAGCTGGCGCTGATCGAGCTGCAGAACGGCGACCCCGCCAACGGCGGCGCCCCGGCCACCTACCTCGCGGGCACCGACAACTTCTATGTGATCACGCGCTACAACTGGAGCAGCTACTACGCGCTGGCGGTGATTGAATTGGGGCAAACCGTGCAGGCCTTGGTGGAACGCCAGTAGCGCCTGGAAATGTCAGCCATTCCACGGCTCCTGAGCACCACCTGAGGCATGCAACGGTGCACACCAGGGCACCGCCGGGCCGGCTTCGCCGGACGGCCAGTGCCGCCCCCTTGAGGGGGTAGCGCGAAGCGCTGCGGGGGTGTTCCAGATCAAGCCCAGGGTCCGATCCGGATGTCCACGTCCATGCTTTCTTCGCCCCCGCCGCGGCGCAGCCCCTTGATCGGCAAGCAGGCGGTGTAGTCGGTGGCGGCGGCCAGGCGGGTGTGGCGCTGATCGGTGGGGCAGCGGTGCGTGACGTCGAGGCTGATCCAGCGGCGCGTGGCCGGGTCCAGGCACACGTCGGCCCAGGCGTGGCTGGCGAGGTCGGGTTCGTTGGCCGCGTAGAAATAGCCGCTCACGTAACGCGCCGGCAGGCCGATGCTGCGGCACACGGCCACCATCACATGGGCCTGGTCCTGGCACACACCGAGCTCCCAGTCGAACGCTTCGAGCGCGGTGGTCTCCACGCCGGTGCTGCCCTTGCGGTACTGCACCTTGTCCGCCACGGCGCTGGCCAGGGCCACGAGGTCGGCCACGCCGGGCAGCTCACCGCGCGCGCGCGCCGCCATCAGCGAGGGCACGGTCTGCATGGCCCACAGGGCCATGCGCGGGTGCGGCTCAGCCAGCGGTGTGGAGCGCAGGTAAAACGAGGGGTGCGGCAGTGTCGGCGGGTCGGTGAACTCGGCCACGCCGTGGGTCACCACCGTGCCCATGGCCGAGATGCTGTTCTCGCGCAGGTTCTGCTCGGGCCGGGCCACGAGGCTGAAGCTGTGCACGCGGTTGCCTTCGGTGTCGGGCTGCGGGTGCAGCGTGCCGGGGGTGCGGATCTCCCAGTACTCCACCGTCTGGCAGGCGCTGCTGACGGGCCACAGGTGCAGGGTCTGCACCGTGTAGAGCAGCGGCTGGCTGTAGCGGTAGAGGGTGTTGTGGTGGATGACCAGTTTCATGGGGTACCGGGATGGCACAAGGGAAAAGCCCCAGGTTGTCCAAGAGCCCCGCATGGTACCTGCCGCCGCCGTCCAGAAGACACACAGCGAGCAGGGCAACCCCTGCGCGCCACAGCGCGCCCCAGGGCACAGCTGGGCCGGCTTTGCCGGACAGCCCGTGCCGCCCCTTGGGGGTGACGCGAAGCGGCGCGGGGGGACCTAATGCACCGTCGGCACCAGGAAGTCCTGGCTGATGCGGCCACCCAGCTCGTTCACGCGGTCGAGGAACTGTGTGAGGAAGGCGTGCAGACCGGTGGACAGGATTTCGTCGATGCGGGCGTACTGCAGGTCGGCCTTGAGCTTGCCGGCGCGGCGCAGCGTTTCACCCGATGTGTCGTTGGCCACCACGGCCAGGTTGCTCACCACCTCGTTCATGCTGGCAGCGAGGCTGCGCGGCATGTCCGGGCGCAGGATCAGCAGCTCGGCCACGCGCTCGGGCGTGATCACGTCCCGGTAGACCTTGCGGTAGACCTCGAAGCCGGAGACCGAGCGCAGGATCGCGCTCCAGTGGTAGAAGTCATACTCCTGATCCTGCTCGCTGGCGGCGCCGAAGAAGTCGCTCTGCACCGCGTGGAACTTCACGTCCAGCAGGCGCGCCGTGTTGTCGGCCCGCTCCAGGAACGAGCCCATGCGGTAGAAGTGGAAGGCCTCGTCCTGCAGCATGGTGCCCACCGCCACGCCACGCGAGAGGTGCGAACGGTGCTTGACCCATTCGAAGAACGCGCCGGGGTCGCGCTCGAACTCCTTGGACTTGAGGTAGCCCGCGAGCTTGAGCCAGGTGGCGTTCTGCGTTTCCCACAGCTCGGTGGTCAGCGCGCCGCGCACGGCACGGGCGTTCTCGCGGGCGGCCCGCAGGCAGGAACAGATGCTCGACGGGTTGGACTCGTCGCGCACCATGAAGTCCATGACGTTGCGCGGCGTGATGTCCTGGCCGTATTTGGCGGTGTAGCTCGGCATCAGCTCGCTGATGACCAGCAGGCCTTCCCAGCCCACCTGGGCCACGGCGGCGGACTGCGGCAACAGGGAGGTCTGGTAGTTGATGTCGAGCATGCGCGCGGTGTTCTCGGCACGCTCGGTGTAGCGGGACATCCAGAAGAGGTGGTCGGCGGTGCGTGAAAGCATGATCAGTCTTCCAGAATCCAAGTGTCTTTTGTACCGCCGCCCTGTGACGAGTTGACGACGAGCGAACCTTCCTTCAGCGCCACACGGGTGAGGCCCCCGGGCACCATCTGCACCTCCTTGCCACTCAGCACGAAAGGGCGCAGGTCGATGTGGCGCGGCGCCACGCCGCTCTCCACGTACGTGGGGCAGGTGGACAGGCTGAGCGTGGGCTGCGCAATGTAGCCCTCGGGCTTGGCCCGCACCACGGCGCGGAATTCGTCCACCTCGGCCTTGGTGGCCGCGGGGCCCACCAGCATGCCGTAGCCGCCGGCGCCGTGCACCTCTTTCACCACCAGCTCGGCCATGTGGTCGAGCATGTATTTCAGGTCGTCCGGGTTGCGACCCATGAAGGTCGGCACGTTGTTCAGGATCGGTTTCTGTCCCAGGTAGAACTCGATCATCTTGGGCACGTAGGGGTAGATCGACTTGTCGTCCGCCACGCCCGTGCCGACGGCATTGCAGATGGTCACGTTGCCGCTGCGATAGACGCCGAGCAGGCCGGCACAGCCCAGCGTGGACGTGGGTCGGAACACCAGCGGGTCGAGGAAGTCGTCGTCCACGCGGCGGTAGATCACGTCCACGCGGCGCGGGCCCTTGGTGGTGCGCATGTAGACGAAGTTGTCTTTCACGAACAGGTCCTGCCCCTCGACCAGCTCGATGCCCATCTGCTGCGCGAGGAAGGCGTGTTCGAAGTAGGCACTGTTGTACATGCCGGGCGTGAGCACCACCACCGTCGGCTCGGCCGTGGTGGCGGGGCTCACGGCGCGCAAGGTTTCGAGCAACAGGTCGGGGTAGTGGGCGACCGGGGCCACGCGGTTCTGGCCGAACAGGTCGGGGAACAGCCGCATCATCATCTTGCGGTCTTCCAGCATGTAGCTCACCCCGCTGGGCACGCGAAGGTTGTCTTCGAGCACGTAGTACTCGCCCTCGCCCTGGGCGTTGGGCGCACGCACGATGTCGACGCCCGAGATGTGCGAGTACACGCCGCCCGGCACGTCCACGCCCATCATCTCGGGGCGGAACTGCGCGTTCTGGAAAATCTGGTCGGCCGGGATGTGGCCGGCCTTGATGATCTCCTGGTCGTGGTAGACGTCGTGGATGAAGCGGTTGAGCGCGGTCACGCGCTGCACCAGGCCCTGCTCCATGCGCTTCCACTCGTGCGAAGGGATGATGCGCGGGATCAGGTCGAAGGGGATCAGGCGCTCGGTGCCGGAGCCGTCCTCGTCCTTGGCGCCGTACACCGCGAAGGTGATGCCGACGCGGCGGAAGATCATTTCCGCCTCCTCGCGCCGTGCCGCCATCACCTCTGCGGGTTGCTGCGCCAGCCAGTTGGCGTAGGCCTGGTAGTGAGCCCGCACCTCGGAAGGCGAAGCGTTCATCTCGTCAAACATCGGTCGGCTCATGGGCGTTTTTCTCCTGCAGACAGCATAGCAAGGAGTGGGCCAGCGGTGTGAGAGTGGCCCCAAAGCAGTGCGCCTCCCCGCGAGGGAATGGACCGATCAATCCATGGGTCTGGCGGGTGGAGCATCCGTGTCCGTGTCCGGTTCACCCGGTGGTGAGGGCTCCGGCCCGGTGGGCGCATCAAAGTGGTGCCAATAGCGCCGCGCGGCCTGCCGGTGGCAATGCACCGTGTTGGGCTGTTCGCTGCGCCACAGGGCCGCACCGCATTGGGGCGACTCGACCCAGGTGAGCCGCCGCGCCCGGTAGCGATCCAGCACCACCGGGGCCGGGTGGGCAAACCGGTTGCGGTAGCCCGACTGGATCAGCACCTGCCGGGGGCGCAGGGTGTTGAGCAGCACCGGGCTGCTGGAACTGGCGCTGCCGTGGTGCGGCGCCAGCATCAGGCTGGCGCGCAGTTCGGGCCGCGCCATGGCCAGGCGGGTTTCGCCCTCGGCGTCCAGATCGCCGCTGAGCCAGGCAGCCTCCTTCGCATTGCTCACCCGCAGCACGCAGGACATGGCGTTGGTCGATCGCAGCCCCTGCCCATCGGGGCCGTACAGCCCGGGCGCCGGGTGCAGCACCTCGAAGTCCACACCGTCCCACGCCCAGCGCTGGCCCGCCACGCAGCGCTCGCCCTCGCCAAACGACGACAGCCAGCGCGCGCCGGGCCAGGCGGCGCGCACGGCCGCCGTGCCGCCCGAGTGGTCGCTGTCGCGGTGGCTCACCACCACCGTGTCGGGCGCCTCGCCCAGCGCGCGCAGCAGGGGCACCACCACGCGCTGGCCGGCGTCGCTGTCGCTGCCGTGGCGCGGCCCGGTGTCGTAGAGCAGGCTGTGGTTCGCGGTGCGCACCAGCACCGCGCTGCCCTGCCCCACGTCGATCGCCATGACCTCGAAGGCGCCCTCGGGCGGGCGCGTCGGCTGCCATGCCAGCACCGGCCACAGCAGCACCACGCCCGCCAGGCGCAGCGCCCAGGGCAGGCGCAACACCAGCAGCACACCCCCCACCACCCCGGCCACCGCCAGCGACATGGGCGGGATGGCGCGAAACACCGCCGCCCAGGGCCATTGCGCCAGCCAGGCCAGCCACATGCCCAGGCCCTGCACCGCCCACGCCGCTGCGTCCCACAACGGCGACAGCAGCACGCCCGCGAGCGCCAGCGGCGTGACCACCAGCGTCACCCAGGGGATCGCGAGCAGGTTGGCCACCAGCCCGATCAGAGAGACCTGGCCAAACAGCAACAAGGACAGGGGCGCGAGTGCGACGGTGATGGCAGCCTGCTCGCGCAGCATGCCGAGCGCCGACCCGCCCCAGCGCCGCCAGTGGGGCACCGCGTCCAGCGGATCGTCCCGCTCCCCCCGGGCACCCGAGGCAAACAGGATGCCCACCGCGACGAAGCTCAGCCAGAACCCCGGCTGCATCAGCGCCCAAGGGTCGAGCAGCAGCACCACCGCCATCACCAGCGTCCACACCGCGGGCCAGGGCCACCGCCGCGCCGACAGTCGCAACGCGACCACCACGGCCAGCATCAGGACCGTGCGCTGGGCGGGAACGCCCCAGCCCGAGAACAGCGCGTAGGCCGCCGCGAGCGCCAGGCCGCCCCAACCCGCCGCCACCGGGACCGGCAGCACCAGCAAGGCGCGCGGCCATGCCCGGCCCAACCGCCGCCAGAGCCGCCCCAGCAGCGCCGTGGCCAGCCAGGCAAACAGGGTGACGTGCAGGCCTGAGATGCTCATCAGGTGGGCCACGCCGGTGCTTCGGAACAGGGTCCAATCGCTGTGGTCGATGGCGCTCTGGTCACCCACCACCAGCGCGGCCAGCACACCGGCGCTGCGCGGATCGTCCACCCGCTGGTGGATGCGCTCGCTCACCGCCTGCCTCGCGGCCTCCACGGGGTGCCACCCGCTCGCGCCGAGCCGCGCCGGCCGAGGATCGCGGGGTCCGTTGCGCACGTAGCCGGTGGCGCCGATGCCGCTCTCCCAGAGCCAGCGCTCGCGGTCGAACCCATGGGGGTTGCTGTTGCCGTGCGGACGGCGCAGGCGCACGGTCAGGCGCCAGCGGTCGCCGGCGCGCCAGACCGGCCCGGCGCCGACCACACCCCGGCTGTACCAGCCCAGCTGCAGCAAGGCGGGCAGGTGCAGGGGCTGGCCGTCCCGGGCGGCGGACTCCAGCGCGAACTCGAAACGCACGCCGTCGGCGCTGCGCTGCGGCAGCGAGGCCACGCGCCCCGTGACCTCGAGGTCGATGCCTTCGAGCGCCGGGGGCAGCGCCTGGGCCGCGAAATGCGCGGCCCGTACCCCCGTCAGTCCCGCGCCCGCCAGGGCGCCCGCGCAGAGGGCGATGGCGACACCGGTGGCGTGCCACCCGTTTCCGCGTCGGCCCCAGCGCAGCGCCAGCCCACCCAGGACAGCGGCACCCAGCAGCCCGATCGCGTACACCCGCATCGGCCACAGCACCGCCTGCTGCAGTTGAAGCGCCACACCCAGCACCCAGCCGGGCAGGACCGCCAGCGCGACCCAGGCCATGTTCAGGTCCGGCAAGGTGGCGGGCGACCCGCCACCCGTTCATACTGCGATGGCGCGGGACTTGCTAGCCCACGCCTGAGCCCTGCGGGCAGCCATGTCGCCTGCACCACCATTTTTTGCCTCCCTGTTGAAAGTGATCCCAGCATGGCCATCCACGTTGCCCTGAGCCACATCACCCATTATCGGTACGACCGACTGGTCAAACTCGGTCCCCAGGTGGTGCGCCTGCGCCCTGCGCCGCACAGCCGCACCAAGGTGCTGTCGTACTCGCAGAAGATCGAACCCGCGGGCCATTTCATCAACTGGCAGCAAGACCCGTTCGCCAACTACCAGGCCCGCCTGGTGTTCCCCGAGCCCACCACCGAGTTCAAGGTCACCATCGACCTGGTGGTCGAGATGGCGGTGCACAACCCCTTCGACTTCTTCCTGGAGCCGCGTGCCGAGGAATACCCCTTCACCTACGAAGCCTCGCAGACCCAGGAGCTCGCGCCCTACCTCGCCACCGCGCCGCTGACCGACGAACTCAAGGCCTACCTCGCCCAGGTGGACCTGAAAAAGCGCCGCACCATCGACTTCCTGGTCGACGTGAACCAGATGCTCCAGCGCGACATCTCGTACACCATCCGCATGGAGCCGGGTGTGCAGACACCCGAACAGACGCTGAAGCTGAAAAGCGGCTCCTGCCGCGACACCGGCTGGCTGCTGGTGCAGATGCTGCGCCACCTCGGCCTGGCCGCGCGCTTCGTCTCGGGCTACCTGATCCAGCTCGCGCCCGACGTGAAAAGCATCGACGGCCCGAGCGGCCCCGAGAAAGATTTCACCGACCTGCACGCCTGGTGCGAGGTCTTCCTGCCGGGCGCCGGCTGGATCGGCCTCGACCCGACCTCCGGCCTGCTGGCCGGTGAAGGCCACATCCCGCTGGCCTGCACGCCACAGCCCTCCAGCGCCGCGCCGGTGGAAGGCGCCATGGACAAGTGCGAGGTCGAGTTCGAGCACCACATGGGCGTGACCCGCGTCTACGAATCGCCGCGCGTGACCAAGCCCTACACCGAAGAACAGTGGGCCAGCGTGGTCGCGCTGGGCAAGCAGGTCGACGCCGATCTGGTGAAGCACGACGTGCGCCTCACCATGGGCGGCGAGCCGACCTACGTGGCCGTGACCGACCGCGACGCCGCCGAGTGGAACACCGACGCCCTCGGCCCCACCAAACGCGGCTACGCCACCGAACTGCTGGGCCGCCTGCGCGAGCAGTACGGCCACGGCGGCTTCGTGCACATGGGCCAGGGCAAGTGGTACCCGGGCGAGCAGCTGCCGCGCTGGGCACTGTCCATCTTCTGGCGCGCCGACGGCCAGCCTTGCTGGCACAACCCGGCCCTGCTGGCCGACGAACGCGACCCGGCGAAGTACGACGCCGACGACGCGCGCCGCTTCACGCAGGCGCTCGCGCGCAAGCTCGGCGTGTCCACACAGTACATCACCCCCGGCTACGAGGACACCTGGTACTTCCTCTGGCGCGAACGCCGCCTGCCGGTGAACGTGGACCCCTTCGACGCCAAGCTCGACGACGAGCTGGAACGCGCGCGCCTGCGCCGTGTGTTCACGCAAGGGCTGGACGCCACGGTCGGCTACGTGCTGCCGCTGCAGGCCGACGGCGACGGACCACCCTCCCAACACGGCCAGAGCGCCTACCACCGCGTGTCGGGAACGCAGTGGTCCACCGGCCCCTGGTTCTTCCGCGACGAGCGCATGTACCTCGTGCCCGGCGATTCGCCCATGGGCTACCGCCTGCCGCTGGATTCGCTGCCCTGGGTATCGGCCGCCGATTACCCGTACCACATCGAGCAGGACCCACACACCGCGCGCGACCCGCTGCCGAGCGGCGCCACCGTGAAACACCAGGTGTCACCGCACCAGGTGGGCGGAGGTTTTGCCGAAGGCGGCATGGTGTCCCTGCAGGGCACGGACTTCCATGCCAGCGGCGCGTCCGCCGATGGCCAAAGTGCCGGCCCGGGCGCCGCGCCCGCGCAGGCCCTGTCGTCGAAGTTCCCGCAGCGCAATCAATCGGCCGCCTGGCTCACCCGCACCGCGCTGGTGGTCGAGTCGCGCGACCCGCACCGCGCCAACGGACCCAAGGCCGAAAAAGCCGGTGGCGGCAAGACGCAGCACCTGTATGTGTTCATGCCGCCGATGCAGCGGCTCGAAGACTACCTGGACCTGCTCTCGGCGGTGGAAGACACGGCCGAGAAGCTGGGCATGACCATCGTGCTCGAAGGTTACCCGCCGCCGCGCGACCCGCGCCTGAAGATGCTGCAGGTCACGCCCGACCCGGGCGTGATCGAAGTGAACATCCACCCCAGCAGCAGCTGGGACGAGCTGGTCGAGCGCACCGAGTTCCTGTACGAGGCCGCGCACCAGACGCGCCTGTGCGCCGAGAAGTTCATGACCGACGGCCGCCACACCGGCACTGGCGGCGGCAACCACTTCGTGCTCGGCGGCGCCACGCCGGCCGACTCGCCCTTCCTGCGCCGGCCCGAGCTGCTGGGCAGCCTGGTCGCCTACTGGCACAACCACCCCTCGCTGTCTTATCTGTTCAGCGGCATGTTCATCGGCCCAACCAGCCAGGCCCCGCGCGTGGACGAGGCGCGCAACGACCAGCTGTACGAGCTGGAGATCGCGCTGCAGGAGATCGCCAAACAAAGCAGCCGCTACGGGCAAGGCCCCACCGCCGGGCCGCCCCAAGGCGGGGCAGCCCCCCCGGGGGGCAGCGGACCACGCGCAGCGGGGGAGCGTGGGGGCGACAGCTTCATGCCGCCCTGGCTGGTGGACCGCACGCTGCGCAACATCCTGATCGACGCCACCGGCAACACGCACCGCAGCGAGTTCTGCATCGACAAACTCTTCTCGCCCGACTCGCCCACCGGCCGCCTGGGCCTGCTGGAACTGCGCGCGTTTGAAATGCCTCCGCACGCCCGCATGAGCATCGCCCAGCAGCTGCTGCTGCGCGCCCTGGTCTCGCGCTTCTGGCAGAAGCCGTTCAGCCAGAAGCTCACGCGCTGGGGCACCGAGCTGCACGACCGCTTCGTGCTGCCGACGTTCATCCGCATGGACTTCGAGGACGTGTTGTCCGACCTCGCCGAATTCGGCTACCCGCTGGACATGGCCTGGTTCGAGCCGCACTTCGAGTTCCGCTTCCCGCTGGTGGGCCAGATCGCCGCGCGCGGCATCGAGCTGACCTTGCGCAGCGCGCTGGAACCCTGGCACGTGATGGGCGAAGAAGGCGCACCCGGCGGCACCGTGCGTTATGTTGACTCGTCGCTGGAGCGCATCGAGGTGCGCGTCTCCGGCTACAACGACAGCCGTTACGTCGTCACCTGCAACGGCCGCGCCGTGCCCCTGCAGAGCACCGGCACCGTGGGCGAATTCGTCTCGGGCGTGCGCTACAAGGCCTGGAGCCCGCCGTCGGCGCTGCACCCGTCGATCCCCTCGCACGCACCGCTGACCTTCGACATCGTGGACACCTGGATGAACAAGTCCATGGGCGGCTGCCAGTACCACGTGGCCCACCCCGGCGGCCGCAACTACGACACCTTCCCGATCAACGCCTACGAGGCCGAAAGCCGGCGCCTGTCGCGCTTCTTCCAGATGGGCCACACCACGGGCAAGATGAATGTGGCCCCGGCCACGCACAGCCGCGAGTTCCCGTTCACGCTCGATCTCCGGCATTGACCCCCTGCGCCGCCCGCGGCGTCACCGCCCCGAGGGGCGCCAGCAGCGGCCCGGCAAAGCCGGTTCCGCGCTGGCCTGGTTGAAGACACCTCCAGCGCGGCGCCGCTGACAAAAAGATGCTCACGTGAAGGACACCACGGGACAAGGCGATGAAGATGCACCGGTGGCACCACCCGAAGTGCCCGCGCGGGCATACTCCAAAGCCGTGACCCCAGAAGAATCCAGAGACTCCCTGTTTGACGATCTCAGCCCCGACTCTCCCCGGGACTGGGCGTCGTCGTTCTCCATGGCGGCCGACGCAGGCCACCGCGACGAGTTGCGTCTGCCTGGCACCGACGACCTGGCACCCACCTGGGCCAGTTTCTTCGACCACGTCGGCACCGACGGCCTGGCCGACCTGAACCGCCGCAACGACAACCTGCAGCGCCAGATCCGCGACAACGGCGTCACCTACAACGTCTACGCCGACGCCGCCACCGGCCAGCAGCGCCCGTGGGCGCTGGACCTGTTCCCCATGATCGTGAGCCCGCAGGACTGGGCGAAGATCGAGGCCGGCGTGTTGCAGCGCACGCGCCTGCTCAACGCCATGATGGCCGACCTGTACGGGAAGCGCGAGCTGCTCCAGCGCGCCCTGCTGCCGGCGGCCCTGGTGCAAGGCCATCCGGGCTACCTGCGCGCCATGCAGGGGGTCAAGCCCGTGGGCGGCACCTGGCTGCACATCGTGGCCTTCGATCTGGCGCACGGGCCGGACGGTCGCTGGTGGGTGGTGGGCCAGCGCACGCAGGCACCCTCGGGCCTGGGCTATTTGCTGGAGAACCGCATCGCCATCGCGCGCCAGTTCCCCAAGGCGTTTGCCGGCATGAAGGTGCAGCGCCTGGCCGCGAGCTACCGCGCGCTCATGGACGGCATCAAGGCCATGGCGCCCGAAGGCGAGAACGCGCGCATCGCCCTGCTCACGCCCGGCCCCTACAACGAAACCTATTTCGAACACGCCTACCTGGCGCGCTACCTCGGTCTGACGCTGGTCGAAGGCAACGACCTCACCGTGCGCGACCAGCGCCTCTACCTCAAGACGCTCAGTGGACTGGAGCCGGTGCACGCGCTGATCAAGCGGCTCGACGACGAGTGGCTGGACCCGCTGGAGCTGCGCACCGACTCGCGCCTGGGCGTGCCCGGCCTGCTGCAGGTGCTGCGCGCGGGCAACCTGCTGCTGGCCAACGCGCCGGGCTCGGCGCCGCTGGAATCGAGCGCGTTGCTCGGCTTCCTGCCCGCCATCAGCCGCCACCTGCTGGGCGAAGAACTGCGCCTGCCCTCGCTCGCCACCTGGTGGTGCGGCGAAGACGCCGCGCTGCGCGAGGTGCTGCCGCTGCTCAAGGACAGCGTGATCAAGCCCACCTACCCGCAGTCGGGCCGCGACACCGCCATGGGCCAGAGCCTGAAAGCGCGCGAGCTCGACGAATGGTCGGGACGCATGGTGCGGCACCCCGACGACTACACCGTCCAGGCCTGGCTGCCGCTCTCGCAAACGCCCACCTGGACCGGCGAGCACCTGATCCCGCGCTCGGCCATGCTGCGCGTGTTCGCGCTGGCCGACGGCCCGCAGAGCTGGCGCATGCTGCCCGGTGGCCTGGTGCGCCTGGCGCCGCGCGGCCAGCTCATGGCCTCGATGCAGCGCGGCGGCAGCAGCGCCGACTGCTGGGTGCAGACCGAGGGCGCGGTGGACCACACCAGCCTGCTGCAAAGCGCGCCCAGCACCATGGCGCTGGCCCAGCACAAGCGCCCGGTCACCAGCCGCGCGGCCGAAAACCTGTTCTGGCTCGGGCGCTACACCGAGCGCGCCGAAAACAGCATCCGCCTCGCCCAGATCGTGCTCACCCACCTGGGCGGCGAAGAGCCCAACTCGAAGCCGCTCATGGCCTGGCTCTCGGCCACCGCCCACGAAAACTCGCTGGTGCTGCCCGACGTGCCCGCCGCCGGACAATCGGCCCGCGTGTTCGCGCGCTCGCTCATGGCCGGCCTCTCGCCCGAGCCGGGCAGCCCGCTGGCCGGGCAATCGTTCAGCGTGGGATTCAACCTGCGCGCGCTCAAGGCCTCGGCCGCGCAGGTGCGTGAGCGCCTGTCGCAGGAACACTGGAACCTGATCGAGCGCACCGAAGCCGGCTTTGCGCGCGACTGCGCCGAGATGGCCGCCGACGCCGAATACGCCAACACCGAGGCCCTCGCCGCGCTGCAGAACGCGAGCGAGCTGCTGGCCGCCATCACCGGCGCACAGACCGACCGCATGGTGCGCGACAGCGGCTGGCGCCTGCTCTCGGTGGGCCGCCACATCGAACGCCTCATCACCCTCTCGCGCGCGCTCCAGCTCGGCCTCGAACACGGCTGCCTGCACGACCAGGCCGGCTTCGAAGCCGTGGTCGCGCTGTTCGACAGCACCATCACCTTTCACGCCCAGTACCAGCAGCGCCGCGACATGGTGGCCCTGATCGACCTGCTGGTGATGGACCGCGACAACCCGCGCTCGCTGGCCTGGGTGGTGCAGACCCTGCGCTCGCGCCTGGCCAAGCTCTCGCAAAGCGCCACGCCGCAGGACGCCGTGCTCGCCCAGGGCCTGCCCGACCCCGACACCTGGGTGCTCGCCGACCTGAGCAACTGGCAGCGCCACCCCGAAGGCGAGCGCCACTGGGGCGACCTGGAAACCCTGCTCGAAGATTGCGAAGACGCGGCCGGTGAGCTCTCCGAAGAAATCACCCGCCTGCACTTCAGCCACGCCGACCGCAAAAATCAAAGCGTATGAACACCCGCCAACCGGCGCGCGATCTGCCACCCCTGCAGCAGCGCCCCGCCAAGAACACCGCGGAACCGGCTTTGCCGGGCCGCTGGTGTTGCCCCCCGCCGGGGGGTGGCGCCGCAGGCGACGCGGGGGGGTGTTCATGCTCTTAAGAATCTTGCACACCACCACCTACCGCTACCACGGCAGCGTGGACATGGCGCAGCACATGGTGCACCTCTCGCCGGTGGACACACCCACGCAGGCGGTGCAGGCCCATGCGCTGCGCGTGAAGCCCGAGCCCGCCGCGCGCAGCCAGACCACCGACGTGTTCGGCAACCAGCGCACGTTTTTCTCGTTGCAGGCGCCGCACGAAACGCTGGTGGTGGAGGCCGACAGCCTGGTCGAGACCCATGAGCCCGGCCCCCTGCCCGACGACGCGGCCTGGACCGCGCTGAGCTGGGAGCGCGCGCGCAACCACTTCCGCTACCGCGCCGGCGCGCCCTACGACCCGGCGAGCGAATTCCTGTTCGCTTCGCCCAATGTGCCGCGCGACGACGCCTTCATCGCCTTCGCCCGCCCGGCCTTCAGGCCCGGCCTGCCGCTGCTCTACGCGGTGCAGGCGCTGATGGAACGCATCCACACCGAAATGGAATACAAGACCGCCAGCACCGAGGTGAACACCCCGGCGCTGCAGGCACTGAAACAGGGCAAAGGCGTGTGCCAGGACTTCGCCCACATCATGCTCGGCTGCCTGCGCAGCCTGGGCCTGCCCGCGCGCTACGTGAGCGGCTACCTGCTGACCCAGCCGCCGCCCGGCAAGCCGCGCCTCATTGGCGCAGACGCCTCACACGCCTGGGTCTCGGTCTACGCGCCGCTGCCCGCCAGCACCGACGAGGCCGACGACGGTGAACCCGCCGCGCCCGAAGGCCTGTGGTTTGACTTCGATCCCACCAACAACCGCAGCGGCCAGGGCAGCCCGGGCGAGGAGTACGTGACCCTCGCCACCGGGCGCGACTTCTCCGACGTGTCGCCGATGCGGGGCGTCATCCAGGGGGGTGCTCGCCACGCGCTGCACGTCGGCGTGACGGTGGCGCCCCCCGAAGAATTCGGCGCCCTGCAGGGCGCCTGAGGATCACCCCCGGTCAAACACCGGGTCCACCGGCACCTGCAGCGCGGTGGCCAGCTGGTTGGTCTTCGCCGCCAGCGCGATGATGGACATCAGCTCCGCGTGTTGCTCGCGCGTCAAGCCCTTGGCCGTGGCGGCGGCCGTGTGCGAGTGCACGCAGTAGCTGCAGCCGTTGATGATGGACGCGGTGATGTAGACCATCTCTTTGGTCAGCGGGTCCAGCGTCGATGGCGTGGCCATCACCCGCTTGACCTCGGCCCAGGTCTGCTCCAGCAGCGCCGGATCAAACGCCAGGTAGCGCCACATGTTGTTGATGAATTCGGTCTGGCGCGTGGCGCGGATGTCGTCGAACACGGCCTTGACGCGCAGATCGGCTTCGGGGTTCTCGACGGGGGCGATGGTGGACATGCTTCAACTCCAGTGAAGGTGGATTTCAACGCGGCTTGCGCGGTGCTGCGCGCTTGTCCACCTTGGGCTTGCGCTCGGGGCTGATGAGGCCCTGTTCTCGCAGCGCCTTCTTGCGCTCGGCGCGGTCGGCGTCGGACTTCAGGCCGGCGCTCATCCAGCGGCCGAACAGCTCGGGGGTTTCCAGCGTGATGCGCCCGATGTGCAGGTTGCGGAAGTCCGCGATCACGATTTCGGCCGATTTCTGCATGTTGATCTTGCCGCCGCCCGCGAGCGCGCCGCGCTGACGGCCGATGGCTTCCAGCAGCTCGTCCTCGGGCGCCTGGGCGTAGGCCTCGGGCGTGCGGCCGAGTTTGTAGCGGGCTTCGAGCAGCGCGGGGTAGTCGGTCTTCAGCAAGGCCAGCAGCTCGTAGGCCACTTCCTGTTCGTCGTAGGCGTTCTTGCCCACCGCGCCGCTGGCTGCCAGGTTGAAGCCGCTCTCGGGCACCACGATGCGCGGCCAGAGCATGCCGGGGGTGTCGTAGAGGTAGAAGTCGTCTGCGAGGGCGATACGCGACTCGGTGCGCGTCACGCCGGCCTCGTCCCCGGTCTTGGCCGCGCGTTTGCCCTTGAGGGTGTTGATCAGCGTGGACTTGCCCACGTTGGGAATGCCGCAGATCAGCACGCGCATGGGCTTGACCATGCCGCCACGCCGGGGCGCGAGCGCGAAGCAGGCCTCGATCAGCGCGCGGGCCGGCGCGGTGTCGCTCGCGTCGAGCGCGATGGCGCGGGTGTTCGGCTGGGCGTTGTAATGATCCAGCCAGAGCGCGGTGCGCGCGGGGTCGGCCATGTCCTGCTTGTTCAGCACCTTGAGCGTGGGCCGCCCGCTGGTGAGCTCGGCCATGAGCGGGTTGGCGCTGCTGCCGGGCAGGCGCGCGTCGAGCATCTCGATCACGACGTCGATCTCTTTCACGCGCTCGCCGATGGCCTTGCGCGTGAGGTGCATGTGCCCGGGAAACCACTGGATGCTCATTGTGTGTTCTTTCGGTCGGAGCGGGGATTGTGCGCTGGGGGAAAGCCTCTATCGACGGGGCGGAACCGCGTGCCAGAATGGCCCGATCTTTCCACAACGCCCCCAAAGGAGACCCATGAGCATCACCGTCAAGATCGATCTGGGCTACGAGTTCACCGTCAAGGCCAAGGCCGCCGAGGTGTTCGACCTGCTGTCCGATGTGCCGGCTTCGGTCGCCCATTTTCCCAAAGTCGAGAAGCTCACCGACATGGGTGGTGGTGTCTACCAGTGGGAAATGGAGAAAGTCGGCACGGCGCAGGTCAACATCCAGACCATCTACGCCAGCAAATACGTGAGCGACAAGGCCAAGGGCACGGTGAAGTGGACACCGGTCAAGGGCGTGGGCAACTCGCTGGTGGGTGGCAGCTGGGTCATCGTGGACAACAAGAAGTCCACCAGCATCGCGCTGGCGATCCAGGGCGAGGTGGAGGTGCCCCTGCCCGGCCTGATGAAGATGGTGGTCGCCCCGATCGTCGAGGGCGAGTTTGAAAAGCTGGTCGAAAAGTACATCGACAACCTGATCAAGCGCTTCGGCGGCGAGGTCTGAGCCGCCGCCCGCAGGGGATCAGCCCCGCTGCAGGTACACCTTCACGAAACTGGTCTTGAGCTGGTCGGCGCGCTGTGGCAGCGCATCGGTCTGGGCGTCCTGCGCGGCCTTGAGCAGCGCATCCAGGTTCTGGCGGATGGTCTGGATGTCGGCGTCGCTGGCCTCGGCCTCCACCGCTTTCATCTTGTCGTTCACCTGCGGGTAGAGCGCCTGCAGCTTGGCCGCATCTTTGGCGGTGCCCGCCTCCAGCATCAGCTCCATCGCGTCGTGGAAGTCCACCAGCGTGACCGAGAGCATGGAGAAGCCGTTGCGCTTGAACACCTCCTGAAACACCGGGCGCACGCCCTCCAGCGCGAGGTGCGCCTGCTGCAGGTCGCCGGTGCGCACCAGGTCGTTCACCCCCTGAAAAATCCCCGACACCCTGGCCAGGTCCCCAGGGAACTGTGGGTCGCCGCGCAGGGCCAGCGGCTGCCAGGCGGTGTATTTTTTCTGGAAAGCGGCGTAAGCCGGGAGCAACCGCTCGTATTGGTCGACGGCTTTCTCGCGTTCGGCCTTGCCGGTGAGAAACAGGGTCTGTTTGTAGAAGCCGTTCATGGCATTGAAGTCTTCGAGGAAGAACTTGCGGCTGAACATCTGGCTCGCCCAGGCCCCCCCCACGGCCACCGCCACCAGCACCGCGCCCGCCAGCAGCGGCATCACACCGCTGCCCCGGGCCGGGGTGGCCGCCTTGCGCCAACCCAACACGGCGTAAAGCGGGCAAAAGCGGAACGCCGCCGTGGCAAGCGCCACCGCGCCCACGCCCAGGGCCACCCATTGCCACACGCCCCCGAGCCAGAAATAGGCCAGCAGCAGCGCGAGCACGCCCACCAGCGCGCGGATGAATCGGTCGAGTCCTTGCACGTTGTTCATGGGATGGCTTCTTTCTTCGATAAGGCAAAAATACCCCCACCACTATAAGCGCAACCCTGCGACAAAGGGTGATGAGTTGTCCCCGCGTTCACTGGACAACCCTGTGAATAACCTCCCGCAAGCGATGTACGGCGCTCGCAAGTGCTTGTGGCCCTAAGGAGTTCTTCAATCTGCCTGCGAAACAGGCAGTGGCACCCCAGTGGTTATCCACTTTTCCCGTGAAACCTTGGACAAGCTTGTGCATAAGTGTGGGCAAGCCTTGTAAAAAGGCGCCAAGTCCTTGTCACGCATGGACATTCTTTAAATCGCCTGTTCAACAGGCAGTGCGCACATGGCCCGGTACTGCGCATGACCAGGCCAGCTCGGTTAGATTTGTGCACATGTCCACCCCGACCGCGACCACCACTGTTCAACTGCGCCTGCCCGACACGGGTGACACGTTGGTGGTGCCGGCCGGCGCCACGCTGCTGCAGGCGCTGCTCGGTGCGGGGGTGGCGTGGCCGGCGTCGTGCCGCAACGGCACCTGCCGCGCGTGCATCGGCCAGCTGGTGAGCGGCACAGTGCGCTACACGGTGGAATGGCCGGGGCTGCTGCCCGAAGAAAAGGCGCAGGGCGTTGTGCTGCCCTGCGTGGCGTGCCCGACCAGCGACGTGGTGCTTGCGCCGCCGGTCGATTGAGGCCGCGTCAGCCGCGCAGGTGCTGCGCGAAGAACGCCATGGTGCGTTCCCAGGACAGCTTGGCGGCGGCCGCGTCGAAGCGCGGGGTGGTGTCGTTGTTGAAGCCGTGCTGGGTGCCCGGGTACTGGTGCGCTGTGTACTTCGCGCCGGCCGCCTTGAGCGCGGCCTCGTAGGCGGGCCAGGCGGCGTTGATGCGCTCATCGACGGCGGCGAAGTGGATCAACAGCGGCGCCTTGACCTTGATCGCGTCCTCGACCGGCGGGTGGTTGCCGTAGTACGGCACGGCCGCGGCCAGGTCGGGCAGTTGCGTGGCCAGCATGTGCGAGATGCCGCCGCCGTAACAGAAGCCCACCACGCCCACGCGCCCGCTGCTGTCGGGCCGCGCCTTGAGCACGCCCGCCGCGGCGATGAAGTCCTGCCGCGTCTTGGCCTGATCGAGTTGCCCGAACAGGGTGCGCGCCTTGTCTTCGTCGCCTGGGTAGCCGCCCAGCGGCGTGAGGGCGTCGGGGGCAAAGGCCAGGTAACCGTCCACCGCCAGGCGCCGGGCGATGTCCTCGATGTGCGGGTTCAGGCCCCGGTTTTCGTGCACCACCAGCACGGCGGGCAGCTTGCCGCTGGCGTTGGCGTTGGCAGGTTTGGCCACGTAAGCCTTGACGGTGCCGTGCCCATTGGGCGAGGCGAAGTCCACGCGCTCGGTGCTGATGCGGGCATCGCCTTGAGGCACCACCTGGGCGATGGCGAAATCCGGGCTGAGCGACGCGAGGATACCCGCCGCCGTCAGTCCTCCCACCGCGAACCGGGCCGCCTGATCAAGGAAACCGCGGCGGTCGATGTCGCCGTGCACGTAGGCGTCAAAGAGGATCAGCAGTTCCTGATCAAAGTCCGCAGCGGTCAGTCGGGGTGTCCGGGCCATGGGCGTCTCCTGTGGAAAAGACAACCAGCTTATCGGTCTGCGGTGAGGTCCGCAGTACACCCACGTGCAGCGCGGGTTTCAAGGCACCGCAGGGACCCGACCGCTCAGGCCAGCGCGGAGCTCGGTTCCCGGGCACGCCCCAGGCGGTGTTCCGACACGTATTCCTGGCGATAGATCTCGAAGGGCATGGTGTCGGCGGCCTCGATGGCGCGCTGGTCGACGAAGGACTTGGCCGCCATGGCCTCGTAGCGGGCCTGCTGCTTCAATGACCAGGGCAGTGCCAGCAACTGGCGGTGGATCTCGCCCGACTGCTCGCGCGCAAAGGCCACGAAAGAATCACCATGGCGCTCCCGCACCGCGCGCAACACCCGCGCCGACGGCAGGGTGTCGGGCGCTTGCAGCGAGGCACGCGCCTGCGCAACGGCCTGCGCGTGTTCGTCGCCACCGTGCAGCGCATCCAGCCGCCCGGCCAGGGGCACCAGCTGATCGATGATCTCCAGGCCCCATTGCTGCAGCGGCACGCTCTGGCCGTTGCGCTGCAGGTTCAGGCCCGGCTCGCGGCCACGGGCCGCCGTGAGGTGCTGGTTCTGCGCCAGTTCGCGAATCTCTTCCGGCGTGTCGGGCGCGCTGTCGCTCAGCAGGCAGTGCAGCAGGAACACGTCGAGGAAACGCAGCGTGGGCGCGCCGATGCCGATGGGCTCGAAGGGGTTGAGGTCCATGAGGCGGACCTCGATGTACTCCACGCCGCGCTCGCGCAACGCGTGCAGCGGGCGCTCGCCCTGGTAGATCACACGCTTGGGGCGGATGGTGCCGTAGAACTCGTTTTCGATCTGCAGCAGCGTGGTCGCGAGCTGGTTGTAGTCGCCACCCGGGTTGCGGATGCCCACGGTTTCGTAGGCAGGCCAGGGCCGGGTCAGCGCGTCGTGCAGCGAGGCCGCGTAACCCTCCAGCCCGTTGTAGCTCACTGCCAGCGTGGACTGCGCGTCGCTCTGATAACCCAGGCGGCCCATGCGCAACGAGGTGCCGTGGGGCATGTGCAGCGAACCGCTGGTGCCCAGCGGCTGCAGCTCGTGCTGGCGGCCTTCGACGAAGCTGGAGCACACGGCGGGCGAAGCGCCGAACAGCGTGAGCAGCAGGAACGCATGACGGCGGAAATTGCGGATCAGGGCAAAGTACCCGTCGTTGTCCACGCCGGGCAGCGACCAGTTGTAGTGGATGCCCGAGATGGTCTGCATGCGCCGGCCATAGCGGTGGCCCAGGCCCATGCGGTAGACGCTCTTGGCGCGGCCCACGTTCGAAGAGCCGTAGCGCCCGAGCGGGATGGTCTCGTCTGTGGGCAGGCCACAGGGCATGCTCGACGCCCACATCATTTCGTCGCCCGCGGCCTTGAGGCTTCGCACCGTGAACTGGTGCACCTCGGTCAGCTCATCGAGACAGGCCTGCACACTGCCGTGCACGCCGGTGATCAGCTCCAGCTGCGATTCGGAATAGTCGGTGGTGATGTGCGGGTGGGTGAGCGCGCTGCCCAAGGCCGCCGGGTGCGGCGTCAGCGCGAGTTTGCCGTCCGGCTGTGAGCGCAGGCTTTCTTTTTCGAGGCCGCGCTTCATGCCGCGCAGGCGCTCATCACCCAGGGCGTGCAGCCGGTGTTTCAGAGAGGTCATAGGGGTCTTTTCGGGTCCGGGGCCGGAAGTTAACACGGCTGTGCGATTCCTGCTGGCAGCGTGGCGTTGGCGTTTTCTGGCAGGAAACGGCGCGCCGCCGGCGCCACGGGGCGCTCCGGCGAGGCCGGCACGGCAGCGTTGGACGCCAGCCAGGCCTCGATCTGCGGCGGCTCGGTGCAGGTGCGAAGCGCGTCAAACGCCGCCTGCGCCTCGGGGTAACGCTTGCGCAAATAGTTGAGCCACTGCTTCAGGCGCCCGGCGCGGTGGCGCCGCTCGACCCGGCCGCTCACCTGCTGCCAGTACACCGTCAGCAAAGGCGTGATCTCGCTCCAGGGCACGCTGCCCTGCCCCTTGATCGCCAGCGCCAGACCCGGGTCGGTCACCATGCCACGGCCGATCATGAGTGCGTCGCAGCCGGTCACCTCGCGGCAGCGCTCGGCGTCGGCCACGCTCCAGATCTCGCCGTTGGCGATCACCCGCATGGGCCCCGACGGCAACGCTCCACGCACCTCGGCGATGCGGTCCCAGTAGGCCGGCGGGCGGTAACCGTGGGCCTTGGTGCGCGCGTGGATCACCAGCTCGTCGGCGCCGGCCTGGGCGATCGCCTGCGCGCAGTCTTCGGCCCGGTGGTCGTCGTTGAAACCCAGCCGCATCTTGGCCGACACCGGCACCTGGGCCGGCACAGCGCGCCGCACGGCCTCGACGATGCGGCCGATCAGCTCGGGCTCGTCCAGCAGCACCGCGCCGCCCCGGCTCTGGTTCACCGTCTTGGCCGGGCAGCCGAAGTTCAGGTCCACGCCAAACGGACTGATCGCCGCCAGGCGCTCGGCGTTGTCGGCCAGGCAGGCCGGGTCGGAGCCCAGCAGCTGGGGCCGCACCGGCACGCCGGCGCGGGTGCGCCCGCCGTTGAGCAGTTCGGGCACCACGCGGTAGAACACGCGCTCGGGCAGCACCGTGTTGGTCACGCGGATGAACTCGCTCACGCAGCGATCGATGCCGCCGGTGCGCGTGAGCACGTCGCGCAGCGTCGCGTCGAGCAGGCCTTCCATCGGCGCGAGCATGAGGTTCATGGGGGTTTGCATGGGTGGCCGGCGCGGGAGCTCAGGCTCCGGCCGGGGGCTCGATTGTAGGGAGCCCGGGCGTGAACGATGCCCTTGCCCGGGACACAAGCGACCCGCTAGGATGGCATGTTGTGCCTTGTTGCCCCGGAGTTGCCCCATGTTTTCACCGCCGCGGATGCGCGCCCATCGAACCCTCCTGGCCGGTCTTTTGCTGAGCGCGTCGCTGGCATCTGCCCAGACCGCGGCGCCCGCCGCCGACACGGCCCGAGCGGGCACGTTCAAACAGCTTCAGGGCGAGATTCGGCTGGGCCAGGCGCCAGGCCGCGCAGCGCCCGCGCCGGGCGACGCCCTGCGCCAGGGTGACCGGGTGCGCACAGGCCCGGCCAGTGGCGCCAGCATCGTGCTCAAGGACGGCACGGTGCTGACCATGGGGCCCAACACGACGGTGGACCTCGGCCAGTTCCAGTTTGATTCGACCACGCAGAGCGGCAACTTCGCGCTCGACCTGCTGCAGGGGTCGGTTCGGATCGTGACGGGCCTGCTGGCCAAGGCCTATCCGGAACGCTTCAAGGTGCGCACACCCACCTCGGTGGTGGGGGTGCGGGGCACCGATTTCATCGTGGAAGCGGCCCCGCCGAAACCGCTCTATCACTACCTGCGTCACCACTGGAGCGACCAGAGTAGACTGCGCCGATGATGCCTCCTGGCAACACCCGCGTGCCATCTGACACACTCCGGCCACCGGTGATTTCGATGATTCCAGCCCCCTCCCGATCGCTCCTGTCTGCCCTGGTGGCCTGCCTGTGCGCGGCCTGCGTCCCGGCCCACCGGGTGCTGCTCTTGCCCCAGGAGGGCGTGAAGAGCGCGGTGAGCGTCACCACCCCCGCCGCCAGCACCGATCTGGCCCGCCCCTACGCGGTGGCCGAGATCGGGCGCAACGGTCAGCTGGCGCAGGCGCTCTCCAGCGAAGCCGAGGTGCGCGAGCGCTACCCGATGCTGTTTGCGCTGCAGCCGCCGCCCCCGGAACGCCACGTCCTGAATTTCCAGCCCGGCACCTCGGACCTCACCCCCGAGTCGATGGTCGGGCTCGACGCGATCATGGTCGCCGCCCGATCGCGCAGCGGTGGCGAGATCGTCATCACCGGTCACACCGACCGGCAAGGTTCGGCCGAAGACAACGACGCGCTGTCGCTGCGGCGCGCACATGCCATCCGCGACCTGCTGGTGGAACGCGGCTTCAGGGCCAAACTCATTGAAGCGGTGGGCCGCGGCGAGCGCGAGCCGGTGGTGCCCACCGAGGACGACGTGCCCGAACCCCGCAACCGGCGCGCCGAACTCACCGTTCGCTGACACACCAACATGGGCGAACACAGCCTCACCACGGCACTCAGGGCTTTGCTGCTGTCGCGCCGCACCGCAGCGCTGGGCTCCCTCGACGCATCGGGCAGCGTCTTCGTGTCGATGGTGCCGTTCGCCATCGACCCTGACGCGCATGAACTGATCCTGCATGTGAGCGCGCTGGCCGCCCACACCAGCCACATGCAACGCACACCTCGCGTGTCCATGCTGGTGTGTGCCCCGGAGACCGCGGATGAACCGGTGCACGCCCTGCCGCGCGTGACCCTGGACGCCCTCGCCCGCACGGCCGTGCCCGACACCGACGAAGCGCTGTCGGCGCGGCGGGCCTACCTGCAGCGCTTCCCCGAGGCCGAGCCGATGACGGCGCTGGGCGATTTCCGTTTCGTTCGCCTGCAGCTGCTCGGGGCGCGCCAGGTGGCCGGCTTCGGTGCCGCGCGCAGCCTGCCGGCAGACGAGGTCCGCCGAGCGCTGGCGCCAGCGACGCCGTGAACGCCTTGCTGAACCTCGTGCACGCCGACGAGAGCCTGCTGGTCTTCGACAAGCCCGCAGGCCTGCTCGCCGTGCCCGGGCGCGGGCCGGACAAACAGGACTGCCTGAGCACCCGCGCACAAGCCGCCTACCCCGACGCCCTCGTGGTGCACCGGCTCGACATGGCGACCTCGGGGCTGGTGGTCATGGCGCGTGGCATCGAGGCGCAACGGCGCCTGAGCCTGGCGTTCGAGCAACGCCGGGTGCACAAACGTTACCTCGCCGTGGTCGCCGGCCACTTGCTCAATCCACTGCCCGACAACGGCTGGAACACCATCGACCTTCCGCTGATCCTGGACTGGATGGCTCGGCCGCGCAGCATCGTCGATCACGCCATCGGCAAGCCCAGCCTCACGCGCTGGTGCCTCGCCACGGGCGGCAACGCCATACCCGGCACCACGCGGCTGGCGCTGGAGCCCGTCACCGGCCGTTCGCACCAGCTGCGCGTGCACCTGCAGGCCATCGGCTTCCCCATCGTGGGCGACCCGCTGTACGCGAGCCCGGCCCAGGAGGCCATGGCCGACCGGCTGCTGTTGCACGCGCAGGCCATCGAGATTCCGCACCCGGCCACCGGCGACATGCGGTCATTCGAGGCGCCCTGCCCGTTCTGAGACCCCGTCCTGGCAAACTGGCGCCATGCACGATCTGATCATCCTCACCGGCGCGTCGCGTGGCCTGGGTCTGGCCATGGCGCGTCAGCTGATCGCCCCCGGCCGCGCGCTGCTCTGCCTGTCGCGCCAGACCAGCCCCGAGCTGGCCGAGCTGGCCCGCGCCCAGGGCGCCACCGTGATGCAATGGCCGCTGGACCTGGTGGACGGCGCGGGCGCCGCCGCCCGGCTGGCGCCATGGCTGTCCCAGCTCGACGCACCCAGTCTGGCCAGCGCCACGCTGATCAACAACGCCGGCATGATCCCGCGCATCGGCCCGCTGCAAGACTGCCCACCCGAGGAGCTGACGGCCGCGCTGCGGGTCGGGCTGGAAGCACCCATGTTGCTGACCGGCGCGTTCCTGCGCGCCACCGGCGCCTGGGTGGACGCCGGCTGGCGTGGGCACCGCAAGGTGCTCAACATCTCGTCCGGCCTCGGGCGCCGCGCCATGGCGGCCCAGGCGCCTTACTGCGCCGCCAAGGCCGGCCTGGACCACTTCACCCGCTGCAGCGCGCTGGACGAAGCCCAGCGCCCGCACGGCGCCCGGCTGGTGTCGCTCGCGCCGGGCGTGATCGACACCGACATGCAGGTGCAGTTGCGCGCGGGTGATCCCGAGGCGTTCCCCGACCTGCAGCGCTTCGTGCAGCTGCAACGGCAAGGCCAGCTCAGCAGCCCCGACGACGCGGCGGCCCGCGTGCTCGCCTTTCTGAACCACCCCGACTTCGGCCAGGAGCCGGTGGCCGATGTGCGCGGCTGACCTGCGCCGACGCGGCCTGGTGGGCGCCGCCGCGCTCGGCGTGGCCACGCGCTGGGCCAGCGCCGCCGACGACAGCGATTTCTGGCGTCAGTGGCGCGCGGGCGGCTGCGTGGTGCTCATGCGGCACGCCACCACCGAGCCCGGCACCGGCGACCCACCCGAATTCCGCCTGGGTGACTGTCGCACGCAGCGCAACCTGAGCGACGAGGGCCGGGCGCAGGCGCGCCGGGTCGGGCAGGCCTTTGCGGCCCAGGGCGCGGGCGCTCCCACGGTGCGCTCCAGCGCCTGGTGCCGCTGCACCGAAACCGCCCAGCTGGCCTTTGGCGCGCACAGCGTGTGGCCAGCGATCAACTCCTTTTTCCAGGGCGACGCCGGTCCCGCGCAGACGCGCGAGGTGCTGCAGGCCCTGTCCGCCCACCGAGCGCCCGGCAACCTGGTGCTGGTCACGCACCAGGTCAACATCTCGGCACTGACCGGCGAATACCCGGCCATGGGCGAGCTGTTCCTGACCCGCCCGCCAGCCACCGACGGGCGGCTCAAGGTGCTCGCCCGCCAGCGCCCCTGACGCCTTGGCGCGGGCTGGCGTGGCCTGCACAAGGCCCGTGTAAGCCAGTCGCGCATACCATGGCGCGTTGATCGTTCGATCAGCGGTCCCTCCGACCTGCCACCCATTCCACACACAGGAGATGAACATGAGCCGAGAAGTTGTTGTTGTCAGCGCCGCCCGCACCGCCATTGGCACCTATGGCGGCAGCCTCAAGGACACGCCCCCCACCGAACTGGCCGCGCTGGTCGTCAAGGAAACGCTGGCGCGCGCCGGCGTGGACGGCAAGGACGTGGGCCATGTGGTGTTCGGTCACGTGGTCAACACCGAACCCAAGGACATGTACCTCTCCCGCGTGGCCGCGGTCAACGGCGGCTGCGCCGAAGGCACGCCCGCCTTCAACGTCAACCGCCTGTGCGGCTCCGGCCTGCAGGCCATCGTCTCGGCCAGCCAGTCCATCCTGCTGGGCGACTGCGACATCGCCATCGGCGGCGGTGCCGAAAACATGAGCCGCGGCCCCTACGCCAGCCTCACGGCCCGCTGGGGCGCCCGCATGGGCGACACCAAGATGGTCGACATGGTGGTCGGCGCGCTGCACGACCCCTTCCACACCATCCACATGGGCGTGACGGCCGAAAACGTGGCCGCCCAGTTCGGCATCACGCGCGAGATGCAGGATGCGCTGGCGGTCGAGAGCCACAACCGCGCTGAGCGCGCCACCGCCGAAGGCCGTTTCAAGGACCAGATCGTCCCGGTCATGCTCAAGAGCAAGAAGGGTGAGGTGGCCTACGCCACCGACGAGCACTTCCGCCCGGGCTGCAAGCCCGAGGACATGGCCAAGCTCAAGCCCGTGTTCGTGAAGGAAAACGGCACTGTGACCGCCGGCAATGCTTCGGGCATCAACGACGCGGCCGCGGCCGTGGTGCTGATGGAAGCGGGCACCGCCAAGGCGCGCGGCGCGAAGCCGCTGGCCCGCCTGGTGGCCTACGCGCACACCGGCCTGGACCCCAAGATCATGGGCATGGGCCCGGTGTCGGCCTCGCGCCTGGCGCTGCAGAAGGCTGGCCTCACGGTCAACGACATGGACGTGATCGAGGCCAACGAGGCCTTCGCCGCGCAGGCCTGCGCCGTGACGAAAGAACTTGGCCTGGACCCGGCCAAGGTCAACCCCAACGGCTCGGGCATTTCACTCGGCCACCCGATCGGCGCCACCGGCGCGCTGATCACCGTGAAGGCCCTGTACGAGCTGCAGCGCATCAACGGCCGCTACGCGCTGGTGACGATGTGCATCGGCGGCGGGCAGGGCATCGCGGCGGTATTCGAGCGGGTGTGAACACCCTCCCCCCGCGCCGCTTCGCGTCACCCCCCGGAGGGGGGCGATGCGAGTGGCCCGGCAAAGCCGGTTCCACCGCATCCTGGGTGGGGCACGCGCTCCGGTGATTGGCGTGGTTCTCCTTTGCTGGCCTTGACGGGAGCGCGGGTGCCGGAAACACTGGTGCCCTGAGTTTTTCCACTTTCTGTGGCATCCCATGACGCTTCAACTTCCCCCCGGCTCCCTCTGGGCGCCCATGCTGGCCGAGCTGGAGCGTGGCCTGCTGCAGCGCGACGTGGCGGCCCGGGCGCTGCTGCTGGCGGCGCTCGCGGGCGAACACGTGTTGCTGCTCGGCCCGCCGGGCACGGCCAAGAGCGAGCTGGCGCGACGGCTGCAGCGCCTGCTGCCCGGTGCGCACTATTTCGAACGCCTGCTCACCCGCTTCACCGTGCCCGAGGAGTTGTTCGGCCCGCTCTCGCTGCGCGCGCTGGAAAACGACCGCTACGAGCGTCTGACCGAGGGTTACCTGCCGAGCGCCGAAGTGGCGTTTCTCGACGAGGTGTTCAAGGCCAACTCGGCCATCCTCAACACCCTGCTCGGCCTGCTGCACGAGCGCCAGTTCGACAACGGCAGCCAGCGGGTGCCGGTGCCGCTGGTCTGCCTGATCGGGGCCAGCAACGAGCAGCCACAGGACGACAGCCTGCTCGCGTTTTATGACCGCTTCCTGCTGCGCGTGCCGGTGCAGCCGGTGGACGACGACCACTTCGCGGCGTTGCTGCAAGCCGAGGCTTTCGACGACCGCCCTGTGCACGCCGAAGCCCTGATCGACCTGGCACAGATCGAAGCGCTTCGCCAGCGTTCGGCGACGCTGCCGCTGGGCGATGGCGCCCTGGATCTGCTGCTGCAGGCGCGGCAACACGCCGCCGCGTCGGGCCAGACGGTCTCCGACCGCCGCTGGCGACAGCTCGTGGCGCTGCTGCAATGGCAGGCCGCCAGCTGCGATGCCCCGGCCGTCGGGGAATGGGACCTGTGGGTGCTGCCGTTTGTGCTGGCGGCCGACCCGGCCCATGTGCCCGGCTGGACACGGTTCTTTCTCGATGCCGTGGCGCACACCGCGCCGCTGCCCATCGACGGGCTGGAGCGCGCCGTGATGGCCTTCGAGCAGCAGCTCGACACCGAACGCCGCGCCCCGCCCGAAGCGCAGGACGACAGCGCGGGCAAGCTGGCGCTGGCGCGCGCCATCACCCGGCCCGGCGAAGAGAGCGAGATGGTGCGCATCACCAGCGAACGCGCCCAGCGCCGCTACAGCCCGGTGCACATCGAAGCGCGCGTCGCGCAGTGCGACGCGCTGCAGGAACGGCTGGTGGCACTGCACAACGAGCGGCTGAACGAGGCCCTCGCGGTCCTGGGCAAGGCCCGCGCGCACGTCTGGCTGCCGCCGTCCTGGCTGCTGCAGATCGAGGCGGTGCACGCCGAACGCTGCGGCCAGCTCGCCGTGCTTTGTGCGCAGCACCAGTCCACGCGCCACGGCTTTGCAGCACTGCCGGTGGACACGAACGCCACCCCGGTGGCGCCACCGCCGGTGCACTGGGAAGCCTCGTGAAAGCGTCGCCCGGCTCGGCCCCAACGGGCGGGTCGGTCGGCCATGCACGGCCATCGGGTGTTCGCACCGAAGGGCCACCGGGCAGCGCCCTGGCGGGAGTGCCCCCGGCCCCCGATGCGCCTTACCACCAGCTCGACGCGCTGCCTCGTGAACTCTGGCGCTGGGCGGTGGTGTGCAGCAGCGGCGAGGCGCCGCGCCGCCTGCCCGAACTGGTGTTGTGGCTCCGCGCGCTGCTGGACGGCGCGCTGCCCGATCCGGCGCACGATTTCGGGGACGCCGCCGCCACGCAGGCGCTGCGCCCGCTGCTTGCAGAGCTCGACCTGCTGACCCTCACCCGCCAGAGCCCGCCGCTCACCCAGCAGGTGATGCAAAGCCTGCTCTGGCACTTCGACAGCCTGATCGACCGCCCGGTGGACGAACCCCGGTCGCAGGCCATCGCGCGCATGAGCGCCGGCTTCCGCGCCACCTGGGACGTGCAACGCCAGGGCTGGGACGAGGTGCTGGCCTTGCTGCAATCGCTCGGCGACCTGGCGCACCTGCGCTGGGACGACCTGGCCGGCCAGCTGCACCGCCGCGAGTGGCAGGAAGCGCGCCGCATCGGCGAACTGCTGCAGCGCCTGCCCACGCTCGCCACCTTCATCGACAGCGTGGGCCGCCGCGAGACCGATCACCGGCAGCCGCCGGCCGTCAGCGCACGCCCCGAACCGGCACCACAAGCCCCCGCAGCGCGCCACCCCGCCGACGAAGAAGAGCGCCGGCCCGAGCCGACCGCCATCGATGGCGTGCGACGCTCGCGCCAGCTCGCGCGCATGACCGGCAGCGAGAGCCTGAACCTCACCCACCCCACCCTGCGCCGCCTGTGGCGCGCGCGGTTTGCCGAGGCCCAGCTGCTGAGCTACGACGACCGCGCCCGCGACACCTCGCCGCGCCCCCTGCCCCGGCCCGACCAGCAGCCCCGGCGCCAGGTGCCCACGCACGCCGGGCGCGGCCCGCTGATCATCTGCCTCGACACCTCGGGCTCCATGCGCGATGCGCCGGAGAACGTGGCCAAGGCCTGCGTGCTGCAGGCCCTTCGCAGCGCCCACGCCGGGCGCCGCCCCTGCCGCCTGCTGGCCTTTGGCGGCCCCAGCGAGCTGCTGGAGCGCGACCTCACGCTCGACGCCACCGGCCTGGAGCACCTGCTCGACCTGATGGGCCAGAGCTTCGACGGTGGCACCGACGTGCAGACGCCGATCGAACGGGCGATCGAACTGGTTCATACCGCCGGCTGGGAGGAAGCCGACCTGCTGGTGGTCAGCGACGGCGAGTTCGGCGTCACCCACGCCACGCTGCAGCGGCTGCGTGATGCCAAGCAGCGGCTGGCGCTGCGCGCCCACGGCATCCTGATCGGCGACCGGGAAACCATCGGCCTGCTGGAGGTCTGCGACCACCTGTACTGGGTGCGCGAATGGCGGCGCTACGGCAGCGGCGCCGCGACCGTGGGCGAGAACTTTTCGCCGGTGCACAGCCGCAGCCTGACCGCGATGTATTTCCCCAACGCGGTGAGGAGGTGAACACCCCCGCCGCGCTGCGCGCGACCCCCTCCAGGGGGCAACGCGGTGCGGCCCGGCGGAGCCGGGACCAAAGCGTTCTCGGTTCAGACATTGCACGCCGGAGGTGGATCTGTGAACACTGGCTGAACAACGGAATCGGACTTTTTGCACGGTGCGCGTCACCGTTGCTCCGCACCAGGGAACCCGCTCTTGCATGTGCGGTCTCAGCCCCCACACTGTGCTGTGACTGCCCGGCCTGGCCGGGTGGCAATTCGGTGTGTTGTGTGCGCTCTACAGGAGAAACGCCATGTGGAAACGACTGTCGGTGCTGTGGGCGGTGGTCAAGGGTGATGTGCGTCGCCTGTGGTTCGCACTGGGCCATCCGCAGGCGCCGGGCTGGCTCAAGGGCGGGGCGGCGGCCCTGGTGCTGTACCTGGTCTCGCCGGTTGACCTGGTCCCCGATGTGCTGCCGGTGATCGGCGTGTTGGACGACTTGATCATCGTGCCCATGGCGCTGCGCTGGCTGCTCGCGCGCCTGCCGGAACACATCCGCCTCTACGCGGACGAACGCGCCGCCGGGCGCACCGCCACGGCCCACGCCGACACCACGCCCGAAGGCTCGCGGGAGCGCATCCACCGGCGCGGGCACACCCGGTGACACCAGGCAGCGGGATGGTGCGTTTAGGCGAAGCCGTATCGGCTCTCTTTGGCGCCGGAGCACCACCCCTGCGCATGAGGCGATGCAGCCCAGGGCACCGCCGGGCTGGCTTCGCCAGACGGCCAGTGCCGCCCCCTTGAGGGGGTCGCGCGCAGCGCGGCGGGGGTGCCTCCCCTCAAGGCACCAGCGACAGGAACAGGAAGGCCGCGAACAGCACCAGGTGCACGGCCCCCTGCATCACATTGGTCCGGCCCGTGGCCAGCGTGATGGTGCTGACCAGGAAGGTGAGCATCAGCAGCACCAGGTCTTTCGGAGCGAGGCCCAGCACCAGTGGCAGGTTGAGCAGCACCGAAGCGAGCACGACGGCCGGGATGGTGAGGCCGATGCTGGCCAGGGCCGAGCCCAGGGCCAGGTTCATGCTGGTCTGCAAACGATCGGCGCGCGCCGCGCGCACCGCAGCCCAGGTCTCGGGCAGCAGCACCAAGAGCGCGATGGCGATGCCGATCACCGCCTTGGGCGCGCCCATGGCCGCCACGCCCGCTTCGATGCTGGGCGACAACTGCTTGGCCAGGCCCACCACCGACACCAGCGACACCAGCAGCAAGCCGAAGCTGGCCCAGGCCTGCGCAACCGTGGGCGGCGCGGCGTGCACGTCTTCGTTCGACGCGTTGGTGGGGGGCAGGAAGTAGTCGCGGTGCCGCACGGTCTGCACAAAGACGAACGCCCCCCACAGCACGAGCGAGGACACCGCCACGAAGGCCAGTTGCGACACGGTGTAGAGCCCCACGCCGGCGCTGGTGGTGAACGTGGGCAACACCAGCGACAGGCCCGCCAGCGCCACCAGGGCGGCCAGCGCTGAGTTGGCGCCGTCGAGCTGGAAAGTCTGTTCGTGGTGGTGCAAGCCGCCGACCAGCAAACACAAGCCCACCACGCCGGTGCTGATGATCATCACCGCCGAAAAAATCGTGTCGCGGGGCAAGGTGGCTTTGTCCTCACCCCCGGCGAGCATCATCGAGACGATCAGCGCGACCTCGATCACGGTGATGGCCACCGCCAACACCAGGGTGCCGAAGGGTTCACCCACCCGGTGGGCGACCACCTCGGCGTGGTGCACCGCCGCGATCACTGCGCCGATCAGGGCCAGCGCACACACCGCCAGAAGCGCGGTACCGGGCGTCCCCATGAGAGCGCCCCCCAGCAGGGCAGCGGCGGCGAACGGCACGAGCGTGGGCCATGAAAGCATCAAACATCCTCTCTCTGAAGTTGGGGGTGCCCGCACGGGTCGGTGGGCCTGCACAGTAACGCATTGTCCCGGTGCCCGAGGTGCCACCGCTGAAGCACTCGACGAAGGCCCTGGAAACCACTCTGTCGGCAGATCGGCACCGGCGCGCCATGCAGCGTTCAAGCACGCCACTTCGGCCGTCGTGGCCTCAGGCTGCGGTGCTGTCCAAGCGCGATTCGGCGCTGGTCGCGTCCGACGAAACGGTCCGGCCGTGCACCAGCACATCGATCACCGCCAGCACCGACGGGTCGGCCACGTGAAAGCTTTGCTGGCCGAACCCACGCGTCTGCACGACCAGGCGCGGCGCCACCAGCCCATCCAGCGGTTTGAACCGCAGCAGCTTCACCTGGGCAATGTCGCTGAGCTGCACGCTGCTGCGCCACAGCCATCCCTGAGTCAGGGCCTCGCCGCTGATGCCCGTGGTGCTGAACAGGATGTGCAGGTAGTGCCACACCACGACCAGCCCGGCCAGCCCCGCCAGCAGCTTCAGCTCGGGAGGCAACACCATGCCCGCCAGCGCGCCGCGCGCAACCCACAGGCTGGCCAGCAGGCCGGCCATGGCCAGTGTGGCCAGCGCCTGGACAGCGGGAGGAAACGAGCGGCCCCGCACCGGGGAGAACACCGGCGGGCTCACTGGCCGGGCTCCGGCGGTGCGGCCGCAGGCCCCATCTCTTTGAGCAGCTCTTCGGTGTCGGCTGCCTCCTCCGCGCCCATGGTGTCCTCCACCGCCGGCATCTCCACCTTGTCCAGATCGACCACCACCTTCTCATCGAGAAAGACGGTCACGGTCTGTGGCACGAAGATCACCACCACCACGAGCACAAGTTGCAGGAGCACGAAAGGGATCGCACCAAGGTAGATGTCGCGCGACTGGACCTTGCGCGGCAGGGCGCCGTTCTTGAACAGCGAATCGGAGATGCCGCGCAGGTAGAACAGCGCGAAACCGAAGGGCGGGTGCATGAAGCTGGTCTGCATGTTCACGCACAGCAGGACACCGAACCAGATCAGGTCGATGCCCATCTTGTCCGCCACGGGGCCGAGCATCGGCAGGATGATGAAGGCGATCTCGAAGAAGTCGAGGAAGAAGGCCAGAAAGAAGATGAAGATGTTGACAACGATGAGAAAGCCGGTCTGGCCGCCCGGCAGGTCGCCCAGCATGTGCTCGATCCAGACGCCACCGTCCACGCCCTGGAACACCAGGGAGAACACGCGCGAGCCGATCAGGATGAACACCACCATGGCGGTGACTCGCATGGTGCCGATCATGGCGTCGCGCACCAGGATCCAGCTCAGTCGGCGGTGCAGCGCGGCCAGCACAAACGCGCCGGCCGCGCCCATCGCGCCGGCTTCGGTGGGTGTGCAGATCGCGGTGGTGATGCCGGGAAGCCCGCCCATGCTGCCCAGCACCGCGAAGATCAGCAAGGCCGAAGGGATGATGCCGCGCAGGCACTGTTGCCACAGCGCCCAGCCACTGGCGGTGCGCGCTTCCGGCGGAACGCCGGGCAATGCGTGGGGTCGCAGGCGCGTGAGCACGAAGGTGTAGGCCAGGAAAAACAGCACCTGCAGCACCGACGGGCCCCACGCACCCTTGTACATGTCGCCCACCGAACGGCCGAGCTGGTCGGCCATGACCACCAGCACCAGCGAGGGCGGCACCAGCTGCGTGATGGTGCCCGAGGCCGCGAGCACGCCCGTGGCGTAGCGCATGTCGTAACCGTGGCGCATCATGATCGGCAGCGCGATCATGGCCATCGCGATCACCTGGCCTGCCACGGTGCCGGTGATGGCACCCAGGATGAAGCCGACCACGATGACCGAATAGCCCAGACCACCGCGCGCCGGACCAAACAGCTGGCTCATCGATTCCAGCAGGTCTTCGGCCAGGCCGCACTTCTCCAGGATCGCCCCCATCAGCGTGAAGAAGGGAATCGCCAGCAGCAGGTCGTTGGACAGGATGCCGAACAGGTTGAGCGGCAGGTTGCCCATGAACGAGGCCGGGAACCAGCCCATGTGGATGGCGTAGAAGCCGCAGGTCAGCCCCAGCACACCCAGCGAAAAGGCCACCGGAAAGCCGATGAGCATGACGAAGATCAGCCCCGCGAACATCAGCGGAGCGAAGGTTTCCATGCTCATTGCAGCGGCCTCTCGTAGTGGGTGTCCATGTCGTGCACGTGCATCAGCCAGCCCACGCGCTTGATGATCTCGGCCACGCCTTGCAAGGCCACCAGGCACATGCCCAGCGGGATGGTCAGCATCGCGGGCCAGCGGACCAGGCCGCCCGCGTTGCTCGACATCTCCTGGCTGGCGATCATCTTGAGCAGCACCGGCAGCGAGGAGTACGCGATGAACAGCGTCATGGGCAGCAGGAAGAAGCACAGGCCCATCAGGTCGATGAGCACCTTGATGCGCGTGGGGTACATGCCGTAGAAGATGTCCACGCGCACGTGCTCGTTGACGCGCAGCACCTGGGCCGCGCCGAACATGACGCAGACCGCAAAGAGGTACCACTGGATTTCCAGGAATCCGTTGGAGCTGTAGTCCAGCGTGTAGCGGACCACCGCGTTGGTGGTGCTGATCGCGCAAGCGGCCAGGATGGCCCACCACGCCACGGTCGCAAAACGGTCCGTGAACGCGTCGATCAGCCGGGCCAGTGCCAGCAGTCGTTTCATGCCAATGTCTCCTCGTGGTTCGGGTCGACCCGGGGTCTCCCGGGGTCGTTGCGCAGCGTACGGTCGGGGCTGTAAACGCCGCGTAAAAATGCGGTCGCTGCAACGGCCGGCGTCAGCCGCCCGTCAGACCCTGCCGCTGTCAGGGAGCAGGCGGTAACCCACGCCCGTCTCCGTCTGCAGGAAGCGCGGCTGGGTCGGGTCGACCTCGATCTTCTGGCGCAGCTGGCGCACGTAGATGCGCAGGTAGTGCCCCTGCTCGCCATGGCCCGGCCCCCACACCTCGCGCAGCAGCTGCCGGCCGCTGACCACCCGCCCGGCGTGCCGTGCCAGCACCTCCAGCAGCCGCCACTGGGTGGCGGTCAGCCTGATCGGCTCCCCGGCCCGCGCGACCGTGCGGGCCAGCAGGTCGATCGTCACGTCGCCCAGGGTCAATGTCGTGCCGAGGGTCGCCGGGGTGCCCGCATGCCGCAGCGCGACACGGATGCGCGCGTGCAGCTCGGCCACACCAAAGGGCTTGGTGACGAAGTCGTCTGCCCCGGCGTCCAGGGCATCGACCTTCTGCGACTCCTGGGTGCGGGCCGACAGCACCAGAATGGGCCGCTGCGTCCAGCCGCGGATGTCGCGGATGAGCGTCACACCGTCGCCGTCGGGCAGACCCAGGTCGATCAGGAACAGGTCCACCCGGCGGTTGCCCGCCAGCGTGGCGCCTTCGCGCGCCGAGGCCGCCTCGATCACACCGTAGCCCTCGGCCTGCAACGTGGTCCGCAGCAGGTCACGGATGGCCGGTTCGTCGTCCACGACCAGCACCTGCAGCAATGGCGGCTGGTTCATTCGGGCAGCTCCAGGGGCAGCGGTTCGGCCACCGGGCAGGGAAACCACATCTCGAACACGGCGCCACCGTCGCTGCGTGCGGTGATACCGCCGCCATGCAACCGCGCCACGACCTCGCAGATGGCCAGGCCCAGCCCGGTGCCCGCCGCTGCGCGGGTGGCGCCATCGCGGTAGAACTTGCGGAACACCTCGACCTCCTGGCCCGGTACCAACCCCGGGCCCTGGTCCCGCACGCTCAGCGCCCATGTGTCCGGCCCCACGGCGACCGCCAACGCGATGGCGCTGTCGGCCGGCGAATGCTGTGCGGCGTTGAGCAGCAGGTTGCTCATCGCCTGGGTGATCAGGCGTGCGTCGCACCACACCACGTCGTCCTCCCTCGCCTGCAGGTCCACCCGCCGCGTTCCCAGCGCGGCACGGGTCATGGCCAGCGCGTCGCGCACCAGCTCGCCGACCGGGCACCATTCGCATTCGAGCCGCACCGCACCGTCCTGCAGCCGGGCGAGGTCGAGCAGGTCGCTGGTGAGGGACTGCAGGCGTTGGGCCTGGTCGAGCATGTGGTGCAACAGCGCGTCGTGTTGATCGGCGGTGATCTGCCGGCCCTGCGTGAGCACCGTGGTGGCGGCCCCGATGATGGCGGTCAGTGGCGTGCGGAAGTCGTGCGAGATGCCCGCCAGCAGCGTGTTGCGCACGCGCTCGGCCTCGGCATCGATCGCCGCCTGACGGCTGCGCAGATCGGCGTTGCATCGGTCCAGCGCGAGTGCGGCCTGGTTGGACAGCGCCTGCAGCAGGTGCAGGTCTTCGGTGGTCTGCCGAGCCAATGGCAAATGCGCCACTTGCAACACGCCCAGGGGACCATCGGCGCCGTTGAGCCCGAAGCGGTACACGCCATCGGGCGAGGGGGCGACGGTGTGGACCGGCGCGTCGGGTGGCAGCGCCTCGCCCAGCTGGATCTGGCCTTGTGCGCCCACGCCGCGCTCGATCTCATCCAGCAGCGTGCGAACGATCTCCTCGGACGTGCGCGCGGACGACAGGCTCTGCGCGAGCAGACCGAGCGACTGTGCACGGTCGGCCAGGGCCAGCGCCCCCACCGCTGCCTCGCGAGCGCGCACCGCCAGGCGGCTGACCGCCAGGCCCACGCACAGGGTGATGGCGAAGGTAAAGAAGTAGTCCGGGTCGGTGGGCTTGAGTGACCAGCGTGGCATCACGAAGATCCAGTCGAAGATCAGGATCGCCCCGAGCACGGTGGCCACCGACGCGACCAGGTCGCGCTTGAGCGCCACGTACACCACGCCCACAAGGTAGATCAGGATCAGGTTGATGGGGTGCAACTGGCTCGATATCACCGCACTCAGCGCGGTGCATGTCAACAGCACCGCCAGCGGCAAACGCCAGTACCACCACGACCCTCGGGCCGAACGCAGCGCGTCCAGCCCCCCGTTCAAACCCGGCCTGCCGCTGGGCAGGCGCGACGGGCGCCGCGCCACCAGCACGTGCACCTGTGCATCGGGCACGCGGTTGCCCAACATCTCGGTGAAATCGCTCAACCGCTCACCGAAGCCCGGCCAGTAGACCGTGCCCGTGGCTTGATCGCCCATCAGGACATGCGACACTGCGCCGCGCTTGGCCTGCTGTGCAATCTGCTCCAGCAGGTCCCCGCTTGCGCTGATCTGGAGGCTGGAGTGCACGATCTGTGCACCTTCGGCGCTGGCGAGTTTCAGCGCCTGTTCAAGATCCTGTTTCACCGCCTGGCTGGCGCTGCGGGCCGACACCGTGTCCAGGTGCAGCACCCGCCAGGGATCCCCCGCCGCCTGTCTGAGCCTGCAGGCGTGCCGGACCAGCTGCAAGGCCTGGCCGTCGGCCATCACGCACACCAGCAACAGGGCCGCCTTCATGCGGCGCGCGCCAGGCGTTCCACCACCTCGGCGCAGCGGCCTCGGCGCAACAGATCGATCAACACCGGGTTCATGTCAGGGTCGCGGATGCAGTCAAGCAAGGCGTGGTCAGCCAATGAAGGTGGGTAGCGCACGAGCAGGGCCAGCACGTCTCGCACGGCTTCATGGTCGGGCGCGTCCATGGTAATCGCGGCCTGCAGCTGGATGTAGATCAACCGGGCGCGTGGCAACCGGCGCACGGCGGCATGCGGCACGGCCACACCACCACCCAGCGAGGTGCCACGGCGGACCTGGCGCAGGGCCAGCTGGCGCGCCACGGCACCGGTTCGGACGCGCCGGCCATCGCTCACGATGTTGTCCACGAACTTGAACAGCTCCGTGGTGTCGGACAGCGCGACGCCGACGCGCGCTTCCACATCAAGGCGAAGCTGGTTGAGATCGATCACGTTGCGGGAACCGGGGAGGTGAACGGCGCCACCCCAGGGTGGGTGCATCCGAAGGCCTCGATTGAAGCAACGACGGCGTAAAAACGGCGTAACAAAATGGCCCCGCACGCCAGGGGCCAAGACCTTGAACCCAGCACCGCGGTCGTTCAAGGCCAGCCGGAAGGATCAGCCGCCCTGGAAGCCGTCCCGGCGGTAGGTCAGCACCAGCGTGTCGCGCCAGCCCAGTTCGCCGGGCAAGACCGGCTGGATCGGCGTGCTCTCGTGGATCACGCGCTCATCGTCCAGCAGCAGCAGCGACCAGGGCTCGGTGAGCGTGAAGCGCTGGCCGCTGGGGCCGTGCGCGTCAAACACCCGGCTTTCGCCGCCCTTGATGCGATGGCGCCCGAGCATGAACACCGCCACCAGGTCCACCCCGTCGCGGTGCGCGCCCTCGGGGGTGGGCCGCCCGATGCCGTCGGTGGTGTCGATGCGGAACGGGTGCGCCTCCACGAACCAGGGCCGCTCTCCGCGCAGCGCCGACACCGCCTGCCCCACCGTGCCGAGCAGGCGCTGCCAGAGCGGCGTCGCGAGCACGGCCGGGTCCATGGGCTCGAACCAGCGCTGCATGCCGCCGTGCAGGGCGTTGTATTCCAGCGGCTGCCAGTGCGCGCGGTGCGGCACCTGCTGCACCACGCCGCCATCCACCACGAAGCAGCTGTGGCGACGGCGCCGGTAGCGGCCGCCGTCCATCAGGTAGGCGTCGCTCGGCAGGTCGTCCCAGCTGGCGTGCAAGGCCGCCAGCTGTTCGGCGTCGGTGTGCAGCCAGCGCTGCACATCGCTCGCGCTGACGAGGGCAAAACCCGCGTCACGGAGGGCTGGATCGAGCCCGTTCAGGGGCACATAAGGGGGTGGAAAGGCAAGTCGAGTCATGGCCGGGCAGTGTACCGGCGCCTCATTCGGTCGCCTCTCCATCGCCTTCGCAGTTTCTGCGCTGGATCAAAACGACCGCGTGCGCGCAATGTCAAGCTGCAGGCATTGCCAAGGAGACCGCTATGAACACCGTTGAATGGTCCGATGCCTTGCTGCTGGACTTTGAACCCATGGACGCGGTGCACCGCGAGTTCGTGGACCTGCTCGCGTTCGCCCAGAGCGCGCCCGACGCCGCTCTGGCGAAAGCCTGGGGCGCGGTGGTGGAGCACACGGTCCAGCACTTCGGCCGCGAGGACGCGTGGATGCGAAAGACCCGGTTCGCGTCCGCCGAGAACCACATCCTGCAGCACCGGGTGGTGCTCAACGTGTTGCGCGAAGGGCTGGTCATGGCCCAGGCAGGCCGGCTGGCGGAGGTGCGCGAAATGGCTGGGGAACTGGCGGTCTGGTTCGCCAAACACACCCAGTCGCTCGACGCGGCCCTGGCCCTGCACATGCGGCGTGAGCCCACCGGCACCGGCGATGCTGCCCCGAGGCGGGCGGCGGGCGGCCACACCGCCCAGGCCCTGCACTGAACACCTCGCCAGCCGCATCGCCCTGGCGCCGAGAAAAACCCCACCCCCTCATGGGGTAAACCATGGCGGCGTGATATTTGTCAATGGTTATATTGTTTCCCCAACCGGAGACACCCATGGCAGAAGCCCTACACGCCGCCGAAGCTGCCGACGAGCACGCACCGGCAGACAACGCCGAGCAGGCACCCGACGACGAGGCCACGCGCGGCCCGTCGGTGCTCTCGCTTCAGCTCGCCACCCTGCGACTGACCGACCCCCTGCAGTGGCTCCGGCTGGGCTGGGCCGATTTCAAGCGCTGCCCGCGCATCGGCCTGTTCTACGGCCTGTGTTTTTTCATCATGGGCCACGCGCTGCTGGCGCTGTTCCAGACGGCGCCCGAGTACCTGCTGGCGCTCAGCGCCGGCTTTCTCCTGATGGGTCCGTTCCTGTGCCTGGGCCTGTACGACGCCAGCAAGGCCATGCAGACGCACAGCCACCGCCCGTCCCTGCGCGCCTCGCTGCAAGCCTGGCGGCCGACGCGCGGCACCATGGCCATCTTTGCCGGCGTGTTGCTGATCCTTGAAATGCTCTGGGGCCGCGCGGCCCTGGTGGTGTTCGCGGTGAGCTTCAACACCATGCCCGACAAGGCCAACCTGCTGGCCATGCTGCTCGACCCGGAAAACATCGGCTTCGTGATCACCTACTGCGTGGTCGGCGGGGTCTTCGCCAGCCTGATCTTCGTCACCAGCGTGATCTCCATCCCGATGATCATGGACCGCCAGGTGGACGCCGTGTCGGCGGGGTTGACCAGCATCCGCGCCTGCCTGCAGAACCCGGGGGTCATGCTGTTCTGGGGCGCACTCATCACCGGCATCATCGTGATCGCCATGCTGCCCGCGTTCCTGGGGCTGCTGATCGCCGGCCCGGTGATCGGGCATGCCACCTGGCACGCCTACCGGCACATCGTGCCGGCCGCCTGATCAGGCCCCTTCGTCCTTCTCCAATGGAGCGGTCTCGCGCCAGAGGCGGGCCAGCAGCCACCAGCCCGCCAGGGTATTGAGCAGGGCGAACAGGGTCAGCAGCAGCCGCATCGCACCGGTGGGCTGCAGCACGTACAACGCCGAGGTCATCGCCGACGACATCAGGTTGAGCACGACCACCAGCCAGAACAGGGGCAGACGCGGTTGCCAGAGGCGGCGCAGCGATGCGAGGGGGGTGACCATGCGGTTTTGCGTTCAAGCGTGGAAAAATGCGGGGGGACAGCTTCCGGCGCAATATGCCTGAACCCAGGATGCGGTGGAACCGGCTCCGCCGGGCCACTCGCATCGCCCCCTTGGGGGTCGCGCGCAGCGCGGCGGGGGTGTCTCTATTCAGGGTTCTTTCTCTTGAAGCAACCGCCACATCACCTTGCCACTGCCGCTCTTGGGTAGCGCATCGACAAACTGCACCACGCGCGGCGCCTTGTAGACCGCCATGTTCTCGCGGCACCAGTGAATGATGTCCTGCTCGCTCGTCTGGCCACGCGCGGCATCGCGCAGCACCACGACGGCCTTCACGCTCTCGCCGCGGTAGCCGTCTTTGGTGCTGATCACGCAGGCCTCGGCGATCGCCGGGTGACGGAACATCAGCGCCTCGACCTCGGCCGGCCAGACCTTGAAACCGCTGGCGTTGATCATGCGTTTCAGGCGGTCGGTGATGAAGAAATAACCGTCCTCGTCCACCCGGCCCAGGTCGCCGGAGCGGAAGTAGCGCTGACCCTCGAACTGAATGAAGGCCGCCTCGGTGGCCTCGGGTCGCTTCCAGTAACCGCTGAAGACCGAAGGGCCGCGGATGATGATCTCGCCCGCCTCGCCCTGGGGCATTTCCTGCAGCGTCTCCGGGTCCACCACACGCGCCTCGACGCTCATGAACGGGATGCCCAGGCACTGCTGCTTGGGCGCGTCCGGCGGGTTGTTGTGCGAAGGCGCAGCGGTTTCGGTCAGACCGTAACCCTCGGCGTATCGCAAGCCGTACTGTTCGAACAGGCGCTGCGCGACCGCCTGCGGCATGGCCGCGCCACCACCCCCGATGAACTGCAGGCTGGAGAGGTCGTACTGGTCAAAGCGCGGGCTGGCCAGCAGGTCGATCACCATGGTGGGGATGTTGCTCCAGTTGGTCACCTTCCAGGCCGAGATCAGGCGCCCGGCCAGGTCGCGGTCCCAGCGCGGCATCAGCACCACCGTGGCGCCCACGTACAGGCCGGCGTGCATGCCCACCACCATGCCGGTGATGTGGAACATGGGCACCACCACCAGCGACACGTTCTCGGCCGTGCTGCCGGCCCAGAGGCAGCCCGCGACCGCGTTGTGCATGATGCTCGCGTGGGTGTGCATGCAGCCTTTGGGCAGTCCGGTGGTGCCGCTGGTGTAGGGCAGCACGCACAGGTCGGCGGGCTGGCGGTCGTGCGGCGGGGGCGCCACGGTGCAGGCCAGGGCCTCGGACCAGTCGGCCACCGTGCCGCCGGGCATGGCGGGCAAGGCATGGCGCGCGGCCAGCCAGTCGGTCCAGGCCGGTGGAATCTCGGCCTGCGGCCCGATGGCGTCGTGGTAGTGCGCCACCACCAGGTGCGTCAGGCGCTGCGCCTCGGGCAGCGCGGCGTTGGCCTGCAGCAGGTCGCCCGCGAGGTCGGCCGCGCTGATGGCGACCTTCACGTCCGGGTCGGTGATGTAGTGCTTGAGCTCTTCGGCCCGGTTCATCGGATTGACCGGCACCACGACCGCGTTGGCACGCAGGATCGCGTAATGCGCCACGATCCATTGCGGGCAGTTCTGCATGAACAGGATCACGCGGTCTCCCGAACGCACGCCCTGCGAATGCAGGTGCGCCGCCAGGCGTTCGGCCTGTTCGAGCAGTTCGCGGTAGCTGGTGCTCTGGTCAAAAAACACCAGCGCCGGTTTGTCCGGGTAACGCTGCGCGTTCACCACCAGGTTGTGCCAGAGCGAGGTGGCCGGCGGGGTGATGCGGTGCGGCAGGCGTTTGGGCCAGAAGCGGTGGTGCGGCCGGACGGCAGCGGACGGCACCGGCGGAGCGGAGGGGGATGGCATCGGCTTGTCTCCTGATGGGTTTCCGGCCACAGCATACGGTCGGGTGCTGCGAAAAGCACAGCAGGGTTGTCGCTCTTGGGACGGGTTGCCGGGCGGGGGCGCTGGCATGGAACCTGCTGATGGGATGGCCTCGGACCGGTGGTCGGTGGTGGAGCGATGCGGTCATACATTCTTCGCATAGTTTTCCCACGTAAACCCCGATGTCCCGGCCCGCAAGGCGGTAATACAGTCGCCCTGCGGGTGCAAACCGCCCCTTTCTGGTGCGGCGCAACCTGACGATCAACCTCTACAGAGAACCGGAGAAACCATGAAATTGAATGCACTGAAACTGGCCGTGCTGGGCCTGGGCGCAGCCTCGGCATTGGTGAGCTTGCCCGCCCACGCGGGCAAGACCGTGGACGCCATCAAGGCGCGTGGACAGCTGGTCTGTGGTGTGAACGTGGGTCTGGCGGGCTTCTCCGCCGCCGACAGCAACGGCGCCTGGACGGGTCTGGACGTGGACTACTGCAAGGCCGTCGCAGCCGCCCTGCTGGGCGATGCCACCAAAGTCAAGTGGGTGCCCCTGACGGCCCAGCAGCGCTTCACGGCCCTGCAATCCGGCGAGGTCGATGTGCTCTCGCGCAACACCACCAACACCCTGTCGCGCGACGCCTCGCTGGGGCTGCACTTCGTGGGCGTGAACTACTACGACGGCCAGGGCTTCCTGGTCAACAAGGGCAAGATCACCAGCGCCAAACAGCTCAAGGGCGCCACGGTGTGCGTGCAGTCCGGCACCACCACCGAGAAAAACCTGACCGACTTCTCCCGCGCCAACAAGCTCAACATCAAGGCCGTGGTGTTCGAGAAGCTGGAAGCCTCCACCGGCGCCTACTTCGCCGGCCGCTGCCAGGCCTACACCACCGACGCCTCGGGCCTGGCCTCGATCCGCGCCAAGGAAGCCAAGGTGCCGGCCGACCACGTGATCCTGCCCGACCTGATCTCCAAGGAACCCCTGGGCCCGATGGTGCGCCGCGGTGATGACGAGTTCTTCGCCATCAGCAAGTGGGTGCTCAACGGCCTGATCGAAGCCGAGGAATACGGCATCACCCAGGCCAACGTGGACCAGATGAAGACCAGCACCGACCCGCAGGTCGGCCGCATGCTGGGCTCGACCGAAGACCTCGGCAAGCACCTGGGCCTGGACAAGGAATGGCTGGCCCGCTCGATCAAGGCCGTGGGCAACTACGGTGAAATGTTCGAACGCAACGTCGGCCCCAAGACGGCCATCAACCTGCCGCGCGGCAAGAACAACCTCTGGAGCGCGGGCGGCTTCATGTACGCGGCACCGCTGCGCTGATCCGTTCCCACCGGCACTTGGCCGCCGCAGGCACAAGTGTTCTATGAACCTGGTTTCGTAGGGCACTTGTGCCGTTTTTTTAGCTTTTCACTCTGGAACTGCCTCCCATGTCCCATCAGCCCTTGATTGAAGCGCGGCCGCTGCCCGCCAAAAAACGGCGCTCGATGTCCTGGAACAGCCGCGAAGGCCGCAGCGTCATCTACCAGATCGTCGCCATCGCGTCGGTGGTGGCCCTAGGCTGGCTGCTGGTGCGCAACACGCTGCGCAACATGCGCGAACGCGGCATCCAGAGCGGCTACGACTTCATGGGTCAGCCGTTCGGTTTCGACATCAGCGAAACCGTGATCCCGTACGACGTGATGAGCACGTACTGGACGGCGTTCTCCATCGGCCTGCTCAACACGCTGAAGGTGGCTGTCATCGGCATCGTGCTGGCCACGATCCTGGGCACCCTGATCGGCATCGGCCGCTTCTCCACCAACTTTCTGGTGCGCAAGCTCTGTTACGGCTACGTCGAGTTCTTCCGCAACGTGCCCATCTACCTGCAGCTGCTGATCTGGTACATCGTGTTCACCGAAATCCTGCCCAGCTTCGAAGAGGCCTGGCAGGTGGGCCACGTCTACCTGAGCAAGAACGGCCTGGCCTTCCCCTGGCCGGTGTGGAAGCTGGGGCAGACGCTGGCGCTCATCGGCCTCGTGCTGGGCGTCATCGCGTCGGCCATGTACTCGCGCAAGGCGCAGCGGCACTTCGACCTGACCGGCCAGCAACAACCGGTGCTGTGGGTGTCCCTGGCGCTGATCGTCGGACTCGCGGTCGCGGGCTGGCTCGCGGGTGGTGCGCCCTCCGGCTGGGACCTGCCCGTGAAGGGCGATTTCCAGATCGAGAACGGTGCCGTGTTCAGCCCCGAGTTCACCGCGTTGCTGCTGGGCCTGGTGCTGTACACCGCGTCGTTCATCGCCGAAATCGTGCGCTCAGGCATCGCGTCGGTGTCGCTGGGCCAGCATGAAGCCGCGGCTTCACTGGGCCTGAACAAGGGCCATTCGATGCGGCTGGTGGTGCTGCCGCAGGCGCTGCGCGTGATCATCCCGCCGCTGACCAGCCAGTACCTGAACCTGACCAAAAACTCCTCGCTCGCGGTGGCCGTGGGTTACCCCGAACTGGTGTCGATCGCCAACACCACACTCAACCAGACCGGCCGCGCCATCGAGGCCCTGTCGATCGTGATGCTGGTGTACCTCGCGCTCTCGCTCATCACCTCGGCGCTGATGAACTGGTTCAACGCCAGTGCCGCCATCCAGGAACGCTGAGCATGAAACACCACCCCTGCAGCGCTTCGCGCTACCCCCTCAAGGGGGCGGCACTGGCCGTCCGGCCAAGCCGGCCCGGCGATGCCTCCCGGTTGGGCCCTTTCACGCGGTGCGAATCGCACACCGGATCGGTGGAGAACTGAGATGCAACAGATTTATCAGAACATTCCTGCGCGCCCGATGCCGGGCAAGAGCACCGGTGCCGTGGCCTGGCTCAGGGCCAACCTGTTCTCCAGCGTCTTCAACAGCGCCATGACGCTGCTGGTGGCGGCGGTGGTGGTGCTGGCCGTGGCCAAGAGCCTGGACTGGGCGCTGTTCAACGCCGTGTTCGGCGCCCACCTCGAGGCCTGCAACAACATGCGGGGCATCGGCGCCTGCTGGGGCGTGGTCACCGAAAAGGGCCGCCTGATCGTGATGGGCCGCTACCCGCAGGCCGAGCACTGGCGCCCGGTGATCGCCACCGCGCTGATGCTGGGCGTGGTGGGCATCAGCTGCATGCCGCGCTTCTGGAACCGCTGGCTCGGCCCGATCTGGGTGGCCATGCTGGTGGTCTATTTCATCCTCATGAAGGGCGGCGTGCTCGGACTGACCGCGGTCGACACCGACCAGTGGGGCGGCCTGCCGCTGACCGTGATGCTCACCGTGGTGTCGATGACCATGGCCTTCCCGCTGGCGATCTTCGTGGCGCTGGGCCGGCGCTCCCACATGCCGGCCATCAGAACCATCTGCACGCTCTACGTGGAGCTGATCCGCGGTGTGCCGCTGATCACGGTGCTGTTCATGGCCTCGTTCATGCTGCCGCTGTTCATGCCCGAAGGCGTGAGCGTGGACGTGCTGATCCGCGTGGTGATCGCCATCACGCTGTTCTCGGCCGCCTACATGGCCGAGGTGGTGCGCGGCGGCCTGCAGGCCCTGCCCAAGGGGCAGACCGAAGCGGCGGCCACGCTGGGCCTGAGCTACTGGCAGGCGCAACGCAAGATCGTGCTGCCGCAGGCGCTGTCAATGGTGGTGCCCTCGCTCATGAACACCTTCATCGGGATGTTCAAGGACACCTCGCTGGTGACCATCGTCTCGCTGTACGAGCTGACCGGTGCGCTGGCCCTGGCGCTCAACGCCGATGCCGACTGGCGCCCCTTCAAGCTCGAAGCCTATTTCTTCATCACGCTGATCTATTTCGTGTTCTGTTTCGCCATGTCGCGCTACAGCCTGTGGGTTGAAAAACGCACCGCCGTGAGCAAGGTGAGATGACCCCCTGCGCCGCTTCGCGTCTCCCCCCTGAAAGGGGGGCGTCACCAGCCGTCTGGCAAAGCCAGCCCGGCGGTGCCTCTGGGCGAGATCCCCTCGCGCGCCATCCATCACGCATCGATCAAGTCGAGTCTCTTTTCGAAAGCCTCTCATGACCCAACAAGAAGCCCCCATCATCCAGTTCGCCGGTGTCAACAAGTGGTACGCCAGCAATGGCTACCACGTGCTGCGCGACGTGAACCTCAGTTTCGCCAAGGGCGAAAAGGTCGTGATCTGCGGCCCTTCGGGCTCGGGCAAGTCCACGCTGATCCGCTGTGTCAACGCGCTGGAGGAATACCAGGAGGGCAAGCTCACGGTGGACGGCACCCTGGTCGGCGACGACCTCAAGGGCGTCGACAAGGTGCGCCGCGAAGTCGGCATGGTGTTCCAGCAGTTCAACCTGTTCCCGCACCTGACCGTGCTGGAGAACCTGATCCTCTCGCCCACCTGGGTGGCCAAGATGCCGCGCAACGTGGCGATTGAAAAGGCCATGGTGCAGCTGGAGCGCGTGCGCATCGCCGAACACGCCCACAAGTACCCGCTGCAGCTCTCCGGCGGCCAGCAGCAGCGCGTGGCCATTGCGCGCGCGCTGTGCCTCACGCCCAAGATCATGCTGTTCGACGAGCCCACCTCGGCGCTCGACCCGGAGATGATCAAGGAGGTGCTGGACGTGATGATCGGTCTGGCCGACCAGGGCATGACCATGTTGTGCGTGACGCACGAGATGGGCTTCGCCAAGGCCGTGGCCGACCGCGTGATCTTCATGGACCAGGGCCAGGTGGTCGAGCAGAACACACCCGAGGAGTTCTTCAACCACCCGCAGACCGACCGCAGCAAGGACTTCCTGTCCAAGATCCTCGGGCACTGAGGGCCCCAGACCGCCGGAAGGCGGCCTGTCTCCTCACCGACCGGTCTGACCGCCCGCACACCCAGCGCCACTGGCGCCGCGCTGGCGTTGCGTCCCCGGTGCCGCCGGTCGTGTCCCGCAATGAACTTCTGGCGCTCGCCGGTATCATTCCCTGCATGCGTCACTGGCTGCTCATTTTTCTGATCGCCCTGCTCCCGCTGCGCGGCTGGGCGAGTGACGCCATGGCCGTGTCGATGCCATCTCCCCCCGGCACCGCGGCGCACTGCGCCGAGCACACCTCGGCGGCCGACACCAGCGGTCACGAAGACGCCGCAGCGGACGAACAGCAGGCCCACGCCCTGTGCGACGTCTGCAACGGTCCGGCCATGACCGCCGGCCCCCACCCAGGGCCCGCCGCTGCGCCCCTGCCGCAGGCCCTCGTGGCGCCCGAGCGCAGCGACTTCGCCAGCGCCGTGCTCCAGCGCGGCCACAAGCCCCCCATCGCCTGAACTCACCCACCCGTGGTGCGTCCGCGCGTCCCCCTGCGGGACCGCGTTCGCACCGGTTTGTGAATTCAGGAGATGACCATGACCCCATTCCAGCGGCACCGTCCGCTGCTGCACCATCTTGCCTGGGCGGGCCTGCTCGCCCTGCCGCTCATGGGTGCCCGTGCACAGGCGGTGTCCGAAGCGCAGCGCGCCGCCGACCCCGCCGCCCCCACCCCGGCCGTTGCCTCCGCGCCGGCCCGACCCGCCCCCGTGGCATCACCGCCCCTGCCGGACAACCCGGCCGACGCGCTGAAGCAGTGGCGAGAAGCCAATGAACGTGTGGCCGCCTTCCCCCGCGGGCACATCGACATCCTGCGCGCCGAGGCCAGGGACACCGGCGGCTCGGCCGAGGCCACCGGCCAACCCAGCCCGCTGTCGCTCGATGACGCGCTGCGCCAGTCGCTGCGCCTGCGGCCCGAACTGCTGGACAGCCCCCGCGGCAGCGCCCTGGCGCAATACGGACGCCACCGGGCCCTGCTGGCCCATGTGGCCGAGCTGCGCCGCACCTGGGTGGACGCGGTCGCCGCTGGCCAGGCGCAGCGCCTGCAGCAGGCACGGCTGGACGCCGCCCGCAGCGCCGCCGAACTCGGGCGACGCATGGTGCAGGCCGGCAACTGGAGCCAGGCCCGGCTGCTGCGCGAACAGCTTGCCGAGGCGCGGGAAACGGCGTCCTTGCTGCAAGCCCAACAAGCCTCGCTGGGTGCCCGCGAGCGGCTGGCCCGCCTGCTGGGCCTGTGGCAGGGCCACGCGGTGGCCGAACTCGACCAGCGCCTGCCGGCCGAGCTGGCGGCGCCACCCGCGACACTGGAGGGTGACGCCCAAGGCATCGAAGCCCGTGTGCTGGCCCAGGACGCCGCCCTGGCGCTGCAGCGCATCGACGCGGTGCGTGACATCGAGGCCACGACCCCGGCACAGCGCGCCGCCTGGGACCGGGCGTTGCAGGAGAGCGCCGCGGGCGTCGATGCCACCACGCTGCCCACCGCGCCGCTGAGCCTGCGCGACACCCGCCTCGCCAACGACCATGGGCTGGAACGCGCGGTGTCGGCCGAGGCCGGTTTGCTGAGCGCCGCGGTGGCCCGGCGCTCGGCCGCGCGCGAAGCCTGGGGCCGCTTGCAGGCGCAGCACGCGCTGGCGCAGCAGACCCACGCGGTCATCCTGCCGCTGCAAACCGCCCTGGAGCAGGAAACCCTGCTGCGCTACAACGGCATGCTGCAAAGCACCTGGGACCTGCTGGAAGCCAGCCGCGAACGCCTGGCCGCCACGGCCGCGGCCGCCCAGGCCCGCCGCGACTTCTGGCTCGCTCATCTCGACTGGCAACTGCTGCTCGCCGGCGGTGCCTACCAGCCCCCCGGCGCCAGCGCCACCATGGCGCCCGCCGGCGCTGCCCCCCAAGGACACTGACTCATGCAAAGACGTCAATTTTTCTCTGGCGCCGCGCTCGGTGCCGTGGCCGCCGCCGGTGTGAGCCGCGTGGCGCTCGCCGCGCTGCCCGAAGCGGTGCAACAGACCTCGGCCGACACCGCCGCGCCCTGGACACCGCCCGGCGTCACCGGCGCGGGTCGGCCGTACAACCCGGTGGTCACGCTCAACGGCTGGACCCTGCCCTGGCGCATGGTCAACGGCGTGAAAGAGTTCCACCTGGTGGCCGAACCCGTGGTGCGCGAAGTGGCGCCCGGTTTTCTGGTCAACATGTGGGGCTACAACGGCCAGAGCCCGGGCCCGACCATCGAGGTGGTGGAAGGCGACCGGGTCCGCATCCATGTGACCAACCGCCTGCCCGAGCACACCACCATCCACTGGCATGGGCAGCGCCTGCCCAACGGCATGGACGGTGTCGGCGGGCTGAACCAGCCGCAGATCCCGGTGGGCAAGACCTTCGTCTACGAGTTCGTGGCCAGGCGCCCCGGCACCTTCATGTACCACCCGCACGCGGACGAAATGACGCAGATGGCCATGGGCATGATGGGCTTCTGGGTCACGCACCCCAGGATCGACGGAAAAGCGAAACACCCGCTGATCGAGGACGTGCAGCGCGACTATTGCTTCCTGCTCAACGCCTTCGACGTCGAGCCCGGCAGCATGACACCGCAGGTCAACACCATGCTGGAGCAGAACATCTGGGCCTGGAACAGCCGCGTCTTCCCCGGCATCAGCCCGCTGGTGGCCAAGCTGGGTGAGCGGGTGCGGGTGCGCATCGGCAACCTGACCATGACCAACCACCCGATCCACATCCACGGCATCGAGTTCGAGGTCACGGGCACCGACGGCGGCCCGGTCCCGAAGACCGCGCGCTGGCCCGAGGTGACGACCGACGTGGCCGTGGGCCAGATGCGGCAGATCGAGTTCATCGCCGACGAACCGGGCGACTGGGCCATGCACTGCCACAAGAGCCACCACACCATGGGCGCCATGGGCCACGGCGTGCCGACCATGATCGGTGTGGACCACAGCGGCCTGGTGAAGCGCCTGCAGAAAACGGCGCCCGACTACATGGTCATGGGCGAGCGCGGCATGGCCGACATGGGCGAGATGCAGATGGAGCTGCCCGCCAACACCTTCCCCATGATGACCGGCACCGGCCCCCACGGGGCCATCGAGATGGGCGGCATGTTCACCACCCTCAAGGTGCGCGCCGACCAGAAGGCTGGCGATTACAGCGATCCGGGCTGGTACACCCTGCCACCCGGCACGCAGGCGCGCGAGGTGGCCACCCCCACCACGCGGGCGGTCCAGCCACCCGCCACCACGCCGCAGCCCGCCGCCGCAGCGCCGACCCGCGCCACCGTGCGCAAGCCCCAGGGCAGTGGCGGCCATGCACATTGACACCCAGACCCACCGACACGGACCCACACCGATGACACACACCCCCACCTCCCGCCGCCGTTTCCAGCAATGGCTCGCCATCGCCCCCCTGGCCGCCTGGCTGGCGCACCGCCCGGCCAGCGCCCACGGTGAGAAACACGAGCGTGGCGCTGCCGCTGCGCCGGTCGTGAAGGAGCAGAAGCCCTGGGGCATCGCCGCCGAACCGACGGAAGCGAAACGGACCATTCAGATCCGCATGAGCGACAACATGCGCTTCACCCCGAGCCACCTCGATGTCACCGAGGGCGAGACCCTGCGCCTGCGCGCGGCCAACCGCGGCAAGGTGCTGCACGAGATCGTGATCGGCACGCCCGAAGAACTGCAGGCGCACGCCGAGATGATGAAGAAGCACCCCGGCATGGAGCACGACGAGCCCTACATGGCCCACGTGGCGGCCGGGAAACGCGGCGACATCACCTGGACCTTCAACCGGGCCGGCGACTTCGAGTTCGCCTGCCTGATTCCCGGCCACTACGAGATGGGCATGCGCGGCACCATCCGCGTCAAGCCCCGCGCCTGACCCATTCCATTTTTTTCAGGAGCACACCATGCAACGACGTTCCCTTATCCTCTCCGCCCCGGCCTTGCTGGCCGCCACCGCTTTGCCCGCCTGGGCCGCGACGCCATCGGCCAAAGACCTGCCGGTGCTGCAGGTCTGGAAAGACCCCAACTGCGGCTGCTGCAAGGACTGGATCAGCTACCTGCAGCGCGACGGCTTCCAGGTGCAGGTCTTCGAGACCGGCAACACCGCGGTGCGCAAGCGCCTGGGCCTGCCCGACCAGTTCGGCTCCTGCCACACGGCGTTGATCGGGGGCTACGTGGTCGAAGGCCATGTGAACGCGCGCGAGATCCGCCGCCTGCTGACCGAAAAACCCAAGGCCATCGGCATCGCGGTGCCCGGCATGCCGGTGGGCAGCCCGGGCATGGACGGCCCCGAATACGGCGGCCGCAAAGACCCCTACGACGTGGTGCTGGTGCTGCCCAACGGCAGCGCCCGCGTCTACCAGTCCTATTTCCGCAGCTGATGGCCGCCCCATCTTCAGGAGAACACCCCATGCCGAAGACCCTTGTCATCGCCCTCGCGCTGCTGTCCCCCGCCCTGCCCAGCCTGGCGCAGAACCACGACCACCACGCGGCGCAGGCCGTCACCACACCGGCAACCACCGCGACCCCGGCCAGCGGCCTGCCCATGGTGGACGCCGAAGTGCGCCGCGTGGACGTGGGCGCGGGCAAGGTGACGTTGAAACACGGCGACATCCCCAACCTGGAGATGCCCCCCATGACCATGGTGTTCCAGGTGCGCGACCCGTCGCAGCTGGGCCCGCTCAAGGCCGGCGACAAGGTGCGGGTCACGGTCGACAAGGTCAATGGCGCCTACACCGTGATCGACCTGCAGCCCGCGCCCTGAGCCGGAACAGCGGGTGATTTCAGGGGCAGCTCTGGCGTTTGGGTGTTCGATACCGCACATAGACTGGCTGCCCCCTCCGAACGGTCTCATTTTGAGACAGACGGACTCAAGTTCATGGTCGGTGGGACGAAAGTTGAATACCAACGCCACCGAATCACACGCCATGCGCACCAACCTGCCTGTCACCCACAAAGAGTTCCCCATTCCAGGCGGGGTCACCCTGGTTTCCACCACCGACCTGCAAAGCCGCATCACCTACTGCAACCCGGCCTTCATCGCCGTCAGCGGCTACTCGCGTGAGGAACTGATCGGTCAGCCGCACAACCTGGTGCGCCATCCCGACATGCCGGCTGAGGCCTTTCGCGACATGTGGGCCACGCTGCAAAGCGGCTCGCCTTGGTCGGCCCTGGTGAAGAACCGGCGCAAGAACGGCGACCACTACTGGGTCATGGCCAACGCCACGCCGGTGGTGCAAAACGGCCAGCCGGTGGGCTACATGTCGGTGCGCACCCAACCCACGCGCGAACAGATCGAACAGGCCGAGACGCTCTACGCCCGCATGCGAGCGGAGGCCGAGTCCGGCCAGACCACGATCGGCCTGCGCGGTGGCCAGCTGGTGCGCCGTGGCCTGCGGGGTCGGCTGCAGCGCTGGATGCGCCCGACCCTGGGCAAAAAGCTGGGGGCCATGACCGTGGGTCTGGCCTTCGGCGTGCAGCTCATGGAAAGCGCCACCGAAGGGCTGCCCGAGGTGTGGCACACGGTGGCCTATGGGGTCACCGCTGTGGTGGCGCTGGCCATGGCGGCCTTCATGCGCCGCATGATGGTGGGGCCGCTGGAACAGGCCGTCACCTTCGCCAACTTCATGGCCGCAGGCGATCTCTCCGCCCGCCTGTCCAGCCAGGCCGGTGGCGAATTCGGCGACCTCTCGCGTGCGCTCAACCAGCTCAATGTCAACCTGCAGGCCGTGGTGTCCGACGTGCGCCACGAAGTCGAAGGCGTGCAGGTCGCGTCCAATGAAATCGCCAGTGGCAACCAGGACCTGTCGGCCCGCACGGAGTCCCAGGCCAGCAGCCTGCAGGAAACGGCAGCCTCGATGGATCAGCTCACCAGCACGGTGGAACAGAGCGCCCAGTCGGCACGCGAGGCCGGGGTGCTGGCCAGCCGTGCCGCCAGCGTGGCGGGTGAGGGCAACGAGGCCATGGTCCACGTGATCGACACCATGGAGCAGATCAGCCGCTCGTCGAGCCGCATCAGCGAGATCATCCAGGTGATCGAAGGCATTTCCTTCCAGACCAACATCCTCGCCCTCAATGCGGCGGTGGAGGCCGCTCGCGCGGGCGAACAGGGCCGGGGCTTTGCCGTGGTGGCCGCCGAGGTGCGCAGCCTGGCCCAGCGCACCTCGACCGCCGCCAAAGAAATCAAGGTGCTGATCGACGAATCGGCTGGCCAGGTGTCGCAGGGTGGCCAACTGGTGCACAACGCCGGCAAGACCATGGGCAATGTGGTCACTGCGGTGCAGCAGGTCAACGGCCTGATCGCCGGGATCACGGGCGCATCGCAGGAACAGTCCCTGGGGCTGTCGCAGATCAACCAGGCCGTGGGCCAGCTCGACTCGGTGACGCAGCAGAACTCGGCCATGGTCGAAGAGCTCGCGGCCGCCGCCAGTTCGCTGCAGGCCCAGGCCAAGGTGATGAAGGAATCGGTGCAGATCTTCCGCATGTGAGGTAACAAGCCCCCACGCTCCGCCGCTGCGCGGGTCGCTGCCCCCCGAGGGGGCTGGGCCTGCCTTGGGACGGCCCGGCGGCTGGCCCGCTGCCCCCACACTCCGCCGCTGCGCGGGTCGCTGCCCCCCGAGGGGGCTGGGCCTGCCTTGGGACGGCCCGGCGGCTGGCCCGCAGCCCCCACACTCCGCCGCTGCGCGGGTCGCTGCCCCCCGAGGGGGCTGGGCCTGCCTTGGGGCGGCCCGGCGGCTGGCCCGCAGCCCCCACACTCCGCCGCTGCGCGGGTCGCTGCCGCCTTGCAGCTGACAGACGCATGCTAAGGTAGCGGGATGCCCAGCAACATCCGCTACACCCTGCTGTCGTTGCGCGACCTGGCCGCGTCCGTCGGGCCGTTCGCGCTGCTCACGGTGCTGCTGCTCGCGCTCACCTACTGGTGGCTCGACCCCAACCCGCCGAAGCGTGTCGTGCTCGCCACCGGCCCGGCCCAGAGCGCCTACGACGAGTTCGGCAAACGCTACGCCGACGCCCTCAAGCGCTACGGCATCACCGTGGAATTGCTGCCCTCCCAGGGCTCGTCGGCCAACCTCGAATTGCTGCGCACCGGCCAGGCCGATCTGGGTTTCGTGCAAGGCGGCAGCGCCGACATCGGTTACGACGACGAGGAGTCGATCTCCTCGCTCGGCAGCCTGTTCGTGGAGCCGCTGTGGCTGTTTTACCGCGAAGACTCCGCCGTTCGCCTGCGTCAGCAACCCACCATCCAGTCGCTCGGGGACCTGGTGGGCTGGCGCGTCAACGTCGGCACGGCCGGCAGCGGCGTGCCGCGCCTGTTCACCACCCTGCTCGACGTGAACCGCATCGACCGGCACCAGCTCCAGCTCAGCGAGCTGGAGCAGACGCCGGCCACGGTGGCGTTCCTCAACGGCGAGGTCGACGCCGTGGTCTTCGCCTCGGCGCCCGAATCGCTGATGGTGCAGATGCTGCTGCAGTCGCCGGGCATCCACCTGCTGAACTTCGCGCAGAGCGAGGCCTATTCGCGGCGCTTCGGCTACCTCACGCCCGTGGTCATGCCCCAGGGCGTGGTGGACCTGTCGAAGAACATTCCTGAGCGCGACATGCACCTCGTGGCCTCGACCACCGGCCTGCTCGCCGGTGCCAAGACCCACCCGGCGATCCTCCAGCTCTTTGCCCAGACCGCCACCGGCCTGCACGGCGGCGCCAGCTGGTTCAGCCGGGCGCGCGAATACCCGAACCTGGAACACAGCGAGGTACCGATCTCGCCCGAGGCGGTGCGCGCCATCAAGAACGGCCCGCCCTTCCTGCAGCGCTACCTGCCCTTCTGGCTGGCGAACCTGGTCGAGCGCATGTGGCTGGCCATGGGCTTGATCCTCGCGCTGGCGCTGCCCCTCTCGCGCATCGTGCCGCCGCTCTACACCTTCCGCATCCGCTCGCGCGTGTTCCGCTGGTACGCCGAACTGCGCAGCATCGAGCAGCGCCACCTGGACCACCAGGACGAACCCACCCCGGTCGACGACCTGCTGGAACAGCTCGACCGGCTGGAGGAGAAGGTGGAACAGGTCGTGGTGCCGCTGTCGCACACCGACGAGCTGTACGCCCTGCGCAGCAACATCGGACTGGTGCGCAAGAAGCTGCTGAAAAAAGACTGAGTGCACGGCCCCGTGCGAACGGCGGGCACCCGGCGCAAGGGCGCCTACGGTTGCCGGGCGCTGTTGATCCAGGCCTGACGCGCCACGGCGTCCAGCGCGTCATCGACCATGCCGTGGTTGGCCACCACCCGCAGCCGGTCCTGGGCCAGCAGGCGTTCCACGCCCCGCTTCGTCATGGACAGGGAGCGCCCGTCCGATCCGGTGAACAGGAACATGGTCCCGTGGGGACTGGCCCAGGTGACCTGACAGCGCAGCGCGCGGCCCTCGTACCAGACATCGACCCAGGCGCCCACGGGCAAGACCTGGCCCCGCTCATCGGCCATCTCCTCTTTGGAGTCGGGCCAGTCTCGCGGCATGATCTCGGTGTCCACGAAAGCGGGCTGCGTGTCCATCAGCGCGTCTTCCATGAAGCCGGTATCGCGCGCTTCGACCGGATGCATCCAGGGCTCGTCGGGCTCCAGTTCGAACTGATGGCTGGGTGGCGAGTCCTCGACGGGCTCATCCCGCTGGGTCTTGTAGGCCGCCTCGTGCAGGCCCATCAGGGCTGCAAAAAACCCCTCGCTCTGCGCGCGCGGGTAGTCGATGGCGTCCAGCCCCTCGCGCAAGGTGCGCAACAGGCCGGGAATGATCTTGATCAGGCGGGGGCGGTTGCGACTGGCCTGCGCCAGCTGGGAAGACCACAACAGGTCGGGCACGATGTCGGTGTAGCGCTCCGCAGACGCCAACGACACGGCCGCCACCGACTTTTCGGCCGCGTCCATGCGCGCCTGAGCCACCACCTGCGACCAGGGGCCTGTCAGGAAACGCCGCACCACACCCGGTGCACGCTCGAAATCGTTGCGCGCCCGGAACTCGGTCGCCACCCGTTCGGCCAGCAGGTTGCGCTGCTCCACACGCATCAGGGTCTGCACGGCCAGCCCGCGGGCCTGCGCCTGCCTGGGCGCCAGGGCCTCGGCCCGCGAGCGCGTCAGCCGCTCCAGCAAGCCGGGAAAACGGTCCGGCAGATCGGCCCCCGAGGTCTGCAGCGCTCGCACGATGTCATGCACCTCTTTGGCGAACGGCGTGTACCCCGAGTCCTGCTCGCTGGTGAACGCCAGACCGCGCTCGGCAATGGCGTCGAGCAGGCGGCGCGCGGGATTGTGCCGGTCGGCAAAAAAGCGGGGATCGCTGCGCGCCAGCTGCAACAGCGCCGGCTTCATGCCCTGCAGCATGTCCCGCAGGGGGGCCAGCAGACGTTCATCGGTGGTCAGGCGGCGCAGCATCAGCGTGACCACCTCGGCCGCCAGGGTACGCACCATGGCGTTGCCCGAACCCGAGGCGCCCTGATCGCTGGGGCCGCTGCCGGACTGGTCGAGGTTTCCCACCAGCAACTGGTGCAGGTGGTCCAGGGTGAGCAGCGCATCGGGACCACGCACCGCTTCGGTCGAATCCGATTCACGGCGGGCGCTGCCCTCCGGACCCGCTGGTCCCGGTGTCCGGCCTCGAGGCGTCTGGATGACGGTGTACCCCGCAGGCACGATGCCCCAGCTGTCGAGCAGCGAGCTCAGGCGCACGTACATGTCCCGCAGCTCCTCACCAAAGGCCACGGCGCCGGTCTGCAACCAGCGCGAACGCACCGCCGGATCCACATGCAAGCCGTTGAGTGCGCGCATCAGGGCCATCACCACGACCTCGGAGCGCAACGGATTGGCCTCGGTGCGCACCCGCTGCAGGCCACGGGCTCGGCTCATGCGTGCGTTGAGGGTGTTCAGCGCCTCGTCGACCGACATCTTGATCACCTGCTGCACGCGGGCGATTTCCACCGTTTCCTGCACCTGCTCATCGCCCATGAGCTCCAGTTCGTCGAAGCTCAGCGACTTCAGGCTGCGTGCCTTGCTCGCGGTCGACGGCAAGGCGCCTTCCACCGACTCGGCGAAAGCCTCGAGAAAGCGCGCAGCGATCAGCTCGCGGTGGCTCTCCAGCGTGGTCCGGGCCTGACCCAGGGACTGTTTTTCCTGCGGGCGGCTTGCGGCACTTTCGCGTTGTTGCAGTGCTTCCTGCAGCTTGGTGAGCCAGCGAGGAATCCACTCGCGCGTTTGCACAAGGGCTTCTTTCAGGCAGGCATCAAAGGACTCGTTCGGGCTGGCGTCCATGCGGCCGGGTACCTTTCATCTCCAGACATGGAGTGAGGGTTGGTGTGTCGACCATTATCCCCGTCAAGCCCGTTGCGCGAAACCCGGATGTGCGCGCCCAACCCCGGCCAGTTCAGGGCTTTGCCAACAGTGCCTGCCAACCCGGGGCACCCAGGGCCCGCAAGGTCTGGATGTTGCGTTCAACGATCGCTTCGGCATCTCCCCCGTCGGACGCCACCGCCCGCTCCACGCTCTCTTCGCGCAGCAGGTGCAGCGTCGGGTACGGCGCACGGTTGGTGGCGTTGCTGATGTCGTCGGGTTCGACACCCTCGAACTGGAACAAGGGGTGGAAGCTCGCCACCTGGATGGTGCCCTCCAGCTTGTGCTCGGCCACCACGTCGTCCACCACGCCCATGAAGTCGTTGAACACGAAAAAATCCGGGAACAGCGTGGGGTGCACCAGCAGCGTGGTGTCGATGGCTTCGGCCGGCGTGTTCACCAGCAGGTCCAGCTCGCGGTCCAGCTCGTCGAGAAAAGCATCCAGGTGTCGCGCCCGGCTCACCACGATGCGCACCTGGTTCTTCACATACACCGACCGCGCGAACGGACACAGGTTCAACCCGATCACCGCCTTCTCGATCCAGCGGCGGGTGTCGGCCAAAACGGTGTCGTCAGAGAGTTCCATGGTGCAACGAAAGAGGGTTATTCAATTCGAGAATGCCGCGGGTCCGGGTTTCCCGGCCCGCAGGCATTGCCCCCTTGAGGGGGTGACGGCCCGAGCATCGGGCCGGCGCAGGGGTGGGTCATCCTTGCGCGGGGGGCGTTTCAAATCGTTTTGAAACGGGCTCTTTTCGGACGAGCACCCTCTTCACCCAGACGGCGCTTCTTGTCGACCTCGTACTCGGAGAAGTTGCCGTCGAAGAAGTACCACTGCGAGTTGCCTTCGCAGGCCAGGATGTGGGTGCAGATGCGGTCCAGGAACCAGCGGTCGTGCGAGATCACCATGGCCGAGCCCGCGAACTCCAGCAGCGCTTCTTCGAGCGCGCGCAGGGTTTCCACGTCCAGGTCGTTCGAGGGTTCGTCCAGCATCAGCACGTTGCCGCCCTGCGCCAGGGTCTTGGCCAGGTGCAGCCGGCCGCGCTCACCGCCCGAGAGGTTGCCCACCAGCTTCTGCTGGTCGTTGCCCTTGAAGTTGAAACGGCCGATGTAGGCACGGCTGGGCATGATGAACTTGCCCACGATGATGTTGTCCAGCCCGCCGGACACGTCCTGCCACACGGTCTTGCTGCCGTCCAGGCTCTCACGGCTCTGGTCCACGAAGGCCAGTTTGGCGGTCTGGCCGATCTCCACCGTGCCCGAATCGGGCGTCTCGACGCCCTGGATCATTCGGAACAGCGTGGACTTGCCGGCGCCGTTGGGGCCGATGATGCCGACGATGGCGCCCGGGGGCACCGAGAAGCTCAGGTTGTCGATCAGCAGGCGGTCGCCAAATGACTTGGACACACCCTTGAACTCGATGACCTGGTTGCCCAGGCGCTCGGCCACCGGGATGAAGATCTCGTTGGTCTCGTTGCGTTTTTGGTAATCGACATCGCTCAGTTCCTCGAAGCGGGCCAGACGCGCCTTGCTTTTGGCCTGGCGGCCCTTGGCGTTGGAGCGCACCCACTTGAGTTCTTCCTTCATCGCCTTGGTGCGGGCGTCTTCGGACTTCTGCTCGGTCTCCAGGCGGCGTTCCTTCTGGTCCAGCCAGTCGGAGTAGTTGCCCTTCCATGGAATGCCCTGGCCGCGGTCGAGTTCGAGAATCCACTCGGCCGCGTTGTCCAGGAAGTAGCGATCGTGGGTGATGGCCACCACGGTGCCGGGGAAGCGCTGCAGGAAGTGCTCCAGCCACTCCACGGACTCGGCGTCCAGGTGGTTGGTGGGTTCGTCGAGCAGCAGCATGTCGGGCTTGGAAAGCAGCAGGCGGCACAGGGCCACACGGCGTTTCTCGCCACCCGACAGGTTCTTGATGATGGCGTCCCAGGGTGGCAGGTTCAGCGCGTCGGCGGCCAGTTCCAGCTGCAGATCGGCGTTTTCCGAGCCCGAGGCGGCGATGACGGCTTCCAGCTCGGCCTGTTCGGCCGCGAGGGCGTCGAAGTCGGCATCCTCTTCGGCATAGGCGGCGTACACCTCTTCCAAGCGCTGCTTGGCGGCCAGGGCGCCGCCAATGCCTTCTTCCACCGCCTGGCGCACGGTCTGGTCGGGTGAAATCTGGGGTTCCTGGGGCAGGTAGCCGATGCGGATGCCCGGCATGGCGATGGCCTCGCCCTCGATTTCCTTGTCGATGCCGGCCATGATCTTCAGCAGCGTGGACTTGCCCGAACCGTTCAGGCCCAGCACGCCGATCTTGGCGCCGGGGAAGAAACTGATGGAAACGTTCTTCAAGATCTGCCGCTTGGGCGGCACGGTCTTGGTGACACGGTTCATGGAAAAGACGTATTGAGCCATTGCTGTCCTGCCGCTGTACTGCAAAAAAAGAGAAGTCTTCGATTATCGCCCGTGCTTCAATCGCCATCCAGGTTGTCTGGCAGGGGCTTGCTGATCAGCGCCTGCATGGCCGGCGGCAAGACCCCCGCCTGCAGCCAGTCCGGCAGCGCGTCGGGGAGGTTCCAGCGCGCCTGCCGGAGCACCATGGCCAGCCCCTGGAACCACAGGTGCGTGCCCTTGCGGCTCAGGCGAAGGACCAGCGGTCCGCTGCTGGTGTCGAAGGTCATGTTGACGGACAGGCTGCTGGTCTGGGTGCTGATCTTCTGGCACAGGCGCTCCTGCGGATCGCTCTGGCTGCCCGGCGACTCGAGGCCGGCACGGATCTGCGGCGGACGTTGCCCTGGGGCCGCCTCGTGGAGCGACAGGTCGTGTTCGATCGACGCCCGGGCCCGGGGGCTGGCACCACCCTGCTCGCCCGGCGTGGACGCCTCGAACGAGGGAAGCACGGTGCCAAAAATGCTGATGACCATGCGGCGGGTGAACCAGACAGTGCTGTCCTGGTCGTGCACGCGCATCCAGATGCGGTCCTGCGCCGCGTTGTAGCCAAAGGTGGTGGTGGTCACGGGGTGGTTCCAGGCTCGGCGTCGCCATCGGCTTCGCTCTGGTTGCGCAAGGCGAGCTGGGCGACGGCATCGAGCGCGCCCTCGACCATGCCCCCCCGCGACACCACCCTCAGCTGATCGGCATGGCGCAGGCGATCCAGCGTGCGGCGGGTCATGGAATGGGCCAGCCCCTTGGCGGAGATGAACATGAACAGGCTGCCGTGCGGGCTCCGCCAGGTGAGCTCGGCCCGCACCCAGGTGCCTTGAACCAGCAGGTCCACCCAGGCGCCGGTCGCCAGATCGGCGCTGTGGGCGTCCACCGGATCGGGGGTGGCGTCTTCGGACTCCTCGGAAAGGTAACCTGCATCTGCGGCCTCGCTGTTGGCCATCCAGAAGGTTTCGCCGTGTTCTGCAGGGGCGGCCACGGGCGCAACCACCGGGTCGTCCACCCGATCAGTCAACGTGGGAATGTCCGCCGCCAACGGTGCGTCACCGGGCTCCTGAGAGGCCGGTCGGTCGAAGGCCTGCTCGTGCACGGCCACCAGCATGTCGAAGAGCTGGGCCGTCAGGTCGGGTGGGTATTCGATCAGCTGCAGCCCCCGGCGCAGTTGCCCCAGAAGGCGGGGCACCAGCTTGACCAGACGCTCGGTGTCGCGCCGGATCAGATCGATCTGCACGCTCCAGATCAGGTCTTCCGCGACGCGGTCGATGGGTTCGTCCGTTTCGACCGAGGCCACGCCGGCCAGTTGAGACTCGGCCACGGCCTGCGACCAGGGACCACAAAGGAACTGCAGCACGAACTCGGGAACGTCTTTGTCCTGCGTCTGGTGCTGGAAGTCGGCGGCCAGCCGTTCGGCCAGCAGGTGCCGCTGCTCGGCGTGCATCAGCGCGCGGGCGGCCTCGGCCCGCATCTGGTTCTTGCTGGCATCGTCCTGCTCCCAGCGCCGGCGCAGGCGTTTGAGCAGACGGGCAAACACCTCCTCGGTCGCGGCGGCCCGGTTGAGCGAATACACCGCGTCGATGATCGACTCCAGCAACTGGGAGAAGCCCTCGTCGTTCTGCCCCTGGAATCCGAGGCTGCGCTGGGTGATGTCCTCCAGCAGCTGGCGCGCGGGGTGCCGGCGCTCGCTGAAAAACCGCGGGTCGGCTTGCGACAGCTTGATCAGGATGGGTTCCAGCAGGCCAATCTGCTGGCGGATGGCCGGCAGCAAGCGCTCGTCCTGCGTCAGGTTGTCCAGCATGAGCCGAACCACCTCCTGCCCCAACAGGCGGCCCAGGTTGTTCTCCAGAACAATGGGCAGTTCGGGCTTCGCCGGCTGCTCTTCCGTGGAGCTCGCCCGCTGCCGCAAGCGGCGGATCAGCGGCTCGATCAGGTCCATGTCCTCCAGCGCCGTCATGGACAACGGCACCGTGTGCACGAACCCCTGGCCCATCGGTTCCTCATGGCTCAGGTCACCCGCGAGCAGCTGCCGCAACCGGCCGAGGGTGAGCATCGTCCGCCCCACCGCGCCTTGCGGACCCTGCTCGCGCTGGGCCAGCGGAGCAGGCCCAGCCACCGGCTCCACGCCGTGCACGAGCAACCACTGGATGAGCTCGCGATAGACCTGCCGCAGGCTTTCTCCCAGCATGCCCGCCGCGGGGAAAAACAGCGCGCTGCGCTGCTCGTCGTCAGGCACATGTCGAACCAGCAACTCGCGCAGGGCATGGGCAAAGGCAGCGGGCCTGAGCGGATTGAGTTCGGGTTGCACGGTCATCCAGCCCATCAGGCTGCTGACCAGGGCATTGAGCCTGGGCAACTGCTCGGTGCTGGCGCTCCGGATCGCATGCTCGGCCACGGCAAATCCGATGGTGGCGTCGATCAACCGGTCATCGAGCTGCCGCAGGTCGTCAAACCGGACCGCCGCCGGTCCCGCAGCATCCAGAACACTGCCGTGGTACAGCACCTGGCGCAACTGCTCGTGCCAGGTGCGCTTGAGCGCGTCGGACTCGTCGCTGAGCCGCTCGACCAGCTCCAGCTGGAGGTGCAACTCGGCCAAGGGCGTGGCGCCGGCCCGATCGGGGTCCAACGCCGCCAGCAGGCCTTCGAGGAGTTCATCGATCATCGAATCGGAAATCGACAGCGCGGCTTCGAGACAGTCCTGCAGCGTGGGGCGCAGGTGGCTGGCGTCGTTGGCCATGCCCAACCGGAGCATCTTGGGAGCGTTCATCGGGGCTGAGAAGAGGTGAGATCAGCGGATTGAAGCGCGGCAAGGTGGCCGCACCCCGGGGCAAATTCCAGAATCCGCACCATTATGTGAGCGTGGCGGAATCTTCCGGCAAGCATCTTCCCGTGGCCCGCGAGAAAAGACGTGCGACAATACGAACGTTGTGTTGTATCAGTGACTTCCAACACCAGCACCCTGCTGGAGGGTCGGCGTTCCAGAACATGGACCCGCGGACCCACCTTCTGAATCCTGTCTGCCTTCTACTGAACGGTCCTTACAAGGTCCGAACAGGCAGATGCCCCCAGCGCCCTGGACGGGCGCCACACCTTTAATGAACTTCGAAGAACTGAACCTGGCCCCGGCCATCGTCCAAGCTGTGCGCGAGCACGGTTACGAAACCCCCACCCCCATCCAGGCCGAGGCGATTCCCGCCGTGCTGGCCGGGCGCGATCTGCTCGGTGGTGCCCAGACCGGCACCGGCAAGACAGCCGCCTTCACCCTGCCCATGCTGCACCGCCTGAGCGTCGGTGAGCGCGCCAAGAGCAAATTCGGCGGCGTGGCCATCCGTGCCCTGGTGCTCACGCCCACCCGCGAACTCGCCGCCCAGGTCGAAGAGTCGGTGCGCGTTTACGGCAAACACCTCTCGCTGACCTCGACCGTCATCTTCGGCGGTGTCGGCATGAACCCGCAGATCAATGCGATGAAGCGCGGCGTGGACATCCTGGTGGCCACCCCCGGCCGCTTGCTCGACCTGCAGCAACAGGGTTTCCTGGACCTCTCCGGTGTGCAGATGCTGGTGCTCGACGAAGCCGACCGCATGCTCGACATGGGCTTCATCCATGACGTGAAGAAGATCCTCGCCCTGGTGCCGAAAGAAAAGCAGAGCCTGCTGTTCTCGGCCACCTTCAGCGACGAGATCCGTGACCTGGCCAACAACCTGCTCAAGGATCCCCTGAGCATCCAGGTGACCCCGCGCAACACCACGGTGCAGCGCATCAGCCAGGTGATCCACCCCGTGGGCCGTGGCAAGAAGAAGGCCCTGCTGGTCCACATCATCAACCAGCACAACTGGAGCCAGGTGCTGGTGTTCACCCGCACCAAGTTCGGCGCCAACAACGTGGCCGAGTACCTGACCAAGAACGGTATCCAGGCCATGGCGCTGCACGGCAACAAGAGCCAGGGTGCCCGCACCCAGGCGCTGGCCGGCTTCAAGAGCGGCGACATCCGCGCCCTGGTGGCCACCGACATCGCGGCCCGCGGCATCGACATCGACGAGCTGCCGCACGTGGTGAACTACGAGATCCCGAACGTCAGCGAAGACTACGTGCACCGCATCGGCCGCACCGGCCGCGCGGGCAAGAGCGGTGAAGCCGTCAACCTCGTGAGCCTGGACGAAGAAGGCTTCATGATGGACATCGAGCGCTTCACCAAGCAGCAGATCCCGGTGCAGATCTTCCAGGAGTTCATGCCCGAGCCGGGTGAGAAGGCCGAGCCGATCGCCATGGGCCGCCAGACCATCTGGGGCGGCGCCGGCAAGCCGCCGAGCCGCGACGTGATGGCCGCTGCCGCCAAGGCCGCACGCACCGAGATGCTGCAGCGCGTGCGCGAGAAAAAAGCCGACGCACCGCAAGGTGCCCGTGGCAACGGCGGTGGCCAGCGCCAGCGCCCGGCAGCGCAAGGTGACGCCCAGCCGCGAGGCGAAGGCGCCCGCGACGGTCAGCGCGCCGACGGCCGTCGCAATGGCGGCCCCGGCCGCAACGGCCCGGCCAACGGTCCCCGCAATGGCCCGCCACGCAGCGGTGGCAATGCGCCTCGCAATGCCGAGCGTGCCGACCGCGGACCCCGCGAAGACCGTGGCCCGCGTGAAGACGGCAGCGAGCGCCAGCCCGGCCCCAATGCCCACCTGGGCCAGCTGCGCATCCGCGAACCCCGCGCCCGCGCCGCTGCACCGGGCGGCCAGCCCGATCCGCTGCGCACCAGCATCGACTCCATCGGTGGCCGCGGCGCACGCAACGGCAACCGGGGTGGCGGTGGTGGCGGCCGTGGTGGTCCCCGCGGTGACGCACCGCGCGGCGGCCCGGCCGACCCGTTGCGCACCAGCTACGGACGCATCCGCTGACCCCAGGAATCAAGATGCCACCGCGGCAGATTTCATCAAAAATCGATGGTTGTCGAAGATGAAGTGAAGCCGGCTGTGGTGGTGAAAGTGAAGCCCTGTTCTCAGGGGTTTGTTTCCAAAAGGCGGGTTCATCCCCGCCTTTTTTTCGCCTGCCTGCCTGGAAGCCCGGGACGTATCCATGAAATTGCTGCTTGCGGAAGACGATGTCATGCTGGGCACCAGCATGGAAAAAGGCCTGGCGTTGGCCGGCTTTCAGGTGGACTGGGTGCGCATGGGCAACCAGGCCATCGAAGCGCTGAGCACCCACAGCTACGACGTGGTCCTGCTCGACATCGGCCTGCCCCAGGTGGACGGGCTGCAGATCCTGCGCTGGATGCGCAAGGAGGGCCAGCACACGCCAGTGATGCTGGTGACGGCACGTGACGCTGTCCCCGACCGCGTTGCCGGGTTGAACCTGGGTGCCGACGACTACCTCAGCAAACCCTTTGACCTGGACGAGTTGTGCGCGCGCATCCACGCCCTGGCACGCCGCCCGGCGGGACGCGGTCAACCGCACTTGCAACTGGGCCGGTTGGAGGTACACCCCATCGAGCGGGAGGCACGGCTGGCGGGCAAGGCGCTGGCGCTCTCGCAACGCGAATTCGATCTGCTCACCGCGTTCATGCGCCAGCCCGGTGCGGTGCTCTCGGTGGCGCAACTCGAAAGCCAGCTGTATGGCTGGGGCGAAGAAATCGTCAGCAACGCGGTGGAGGTGCACCTGCACCACCTGCGACGCAAGCTCGGAGAGCCCTGGATCGTCAACGTGCGAGGTGTGGGCTACAAGCTGGTGCAGGTGCCTTGAACTCGATCCGTTCGCGCCTGCTGCTGTGGCAGATCTCAGCCGTGCTGATCACCTCGGTGGTCGTCGCCGTGCTCAGTTTCCGGCTGGCCTGGAGCGGCTTCAACAATGTGCGCGATCTCGGTCTGGAGCAGATCGCGCAAACGGTGATCCGGCACGACGAAACACCTGCGCCCCCACCTGCCCACACACCACCGCCCCCCACCAGCGAGGGGTGGCTGGACGACGATGAAGACCTGGACCAGTTCGTCAGCCAGATCTGGGACCACGCCGGTGGGTTGATCTATTCCTCTCTGCCCAACATCGGCCCACCGTTGCAAACGCCTGGACACCACATCGTCACCTGGCAGGGCCAGAGCTGGCGCCTCTACACACTGCCCCAGGAGGGGCGCACGGTCCAGGTCGCGGTGACCACCGAAATTCGCCGCCAGCACTTCTACGACCTGATGCCCTGGCTGCTGGTCCCGCTCGCCCTGCTCATCGCCGCACTGGGCCTGCTGACCCGTGCCGGGGTCAACCGGGCACTGCGCCCGCTCGAAAGCATGCGCAGCGACATCGAACAACGCGGCCCGGAAGGTCTGCAGGCCATTCACACCACGGGGCTGCCGGTCGAAATCGCGCCCCTGGCCCAGACACTCAATCAGTTGCTGTCGCGCGTGGACACGCTGTTGACCAGCCAGCGGCGGTTTCTGGCCGACGCCGCTCACGAACTCAACACACCGCTGGCGGCGATCAAGCTGCAGGCCCAGCTGGCACGGCGGGTGGGGCCGGCGGAGTGGCCCGCTGCGCTGGACGAGCTGGACGCCGGCATCGAACGCGCGACCCGGCTCTCGTCCCAGCTGCTGCAACTCGCCCGCCTCGAACCCAGCGCCCGGCAGCCCATCCTCGGCCCGGTGCAACTCGACGATCTCCTGCGCCAGGCCGTGTCGGCGCTGTCCGCGCGCGCCGAACATCTGGGCTGCGACCTGGGGCTGGCGGGTGCCGAGCCGCTGAAATTGAACGTGGACGCCCACGCGCTGCGCACCCTGGTGGACAACCTGATCGACAACGCCTTGAACCACACCACCGCGCCGGTGCGCATCGATGTGAGCCTGCGCACGGAGGGGCCCTCGACCGTCCTGGAGGTCAGTGACAACGGGCCGGGCATTCCCGCGGCCGACCGTGCACGCGCGATGGAACGCTTCGTGAGGCTGGCGCCGGGCGATGGCAAGGGCAGTGGCCTGGGCCTGTCCATCGTGCGCGAGATCGCCGAACTGCACGGTGCCCGGGTGGAGCTGGACGAGACACCGGGTGGCGGTCTCACCGTGCGCGTGCGCCTGCCGCTGACGGACATCCCGCACCCGGCAACGCCCTGACCTGAAACGCCCCCGCCGCGGCTCGCGCGCACCCTCCGGGGGCGACACTGGCCCTCCGTCCCGAGCTTGTCGGAGGGCGGCCCGGCGGCGCCATGGAAAACCGGTCACCGCGCCTGGTGAGTCTGGTTACAGTGAGGTCATGCCCAACCTGATCCTGCCCCCCGCCTCTCGCTTCGCGACCCTGATGGTGGCCAGTTGCAACGTGCTCAACCTGGCGCAGCCCGGGCGCCACTTCTACGACGGCCAGGACCCTTACAGCCAGAACGAGTTCGAGCGCAAGGTGGGCTGGCTCGGCGAGCGTTTCCGGGTGCTCAACGCCGACGTGCTGGCGGTGCAGGAGGTGTGGGACGAGCTCGCGCTGCGCGCTGCCGTGGCCCGCAGCGGTCTGCAGTACAGCACGGTCAGCGTGCCCGGCGCCGAGAACGGACCGGGACAGGTGGGCGCCCAGGGCACGCCCCGCGTCGGCCTCGTGACGCGGCTGAAGGTCGAGTCCCTCCAGTCGATCACCGACTTCCCCGCCGCGGCCGTGTTGCAGGTCCCCGGCATCGGCCCGCACACGCGCTTCGAGCGCCCGCCGCTGCTGGCCACGCTGCGGATGAAACACGGGCAGGAGGTCGCCGTGATCACCGCCCACCTCAAGTCCAAGCGCCCCAAGTACCTGCAGGACGCGAGCGGCCGCTCGATCGAAGACACGGAAGACCCCACGGTGCAGGCCGTGGGCTCGCTGCGCTCGCTGATCATGCGCGGCGGCGAAGCGCTGGCGCTGCGCCTGAAGGTGGTCGAGCTGCTGCACCGCACGCGGCTGCCGCTGATCGTGATGGGCGACCTCAACGACGGCCCGCACAGCGTGACCACCCAGCTCATCGCCGCCACCTCGCAGGTGGCCTACGACAAGGGCGCGCGCGACAACGCCCTCTTCAGCGCCTGGGACGTGATGGGCGAGGCCGCGCTGCGCCGCGACGTGGCCTTTTCCCACATCCACCAGGGCTACCCCGAGGTGCTTGACCAGGTGCTGGTGAGCGAAGAGTTCGTGGCCACCAGCCGCGCGGCCATCGGTGACGTGCGGCGCGTCGAAGTGTTCAACGACCACCTGTTCGAAGGCCGCGACCGCAGCCGCAGCGACCACGGTTTCGTGCGCGCGCTGCTTCGGCTGCGCTTGCCAGAGCTGGGCTGAACGACGACGCCACCGCGTCTCATTGCGTTCGATTCCAGCTACCGACCATACCGGAGCACGACCCACAGGCATGGGACCATGCCGCCCAGGGCACCGCCGGGCCGCCCTCCGACAAGCTCGGGACGGACGGCCAGTGCCGCCCCCTGGGGGGGTAGCGCGAAGCGCTGCGGGGGGGGGGACCTATTACGCCCAGCGAACCGACGCCACCGGCGGCAGGTCGTTCGACACCGGGTGCCAGTGCTCGCCCGCGTCGGCGCTCACCCACAGCCCGCCCGTGGTCGAGGCCAGCGCCAGCGTCCGCCCATCGGCGCTCACGTCGAGCCCGTGGCGGTAGACCAGGTGGTAGGCGTGGGTCTGCGGCAGGCCGCTGGAAAAGGTCTGGAAGCTCGCACCACCGTCGTCGGTGCGGGTCACCACCAAACGCCCGTCCACCGGGAAGCGGCAAACGTCGGCCTGCGCGGGCACGAACCAGGCGCGCTGTGGGTTGTGTGGGTCACAGGCCACCGCGAAGCCGAAGCCCGATGGCGCGGGCGCCGCGATGCCGCCCCAGCGCTGGCCGCCATCGGTCGAGCGGTAGATGCCGCAGTGGTGCTGCACCCAGAGTACATCCGGGTTGGCGGCGCACTGCACCATGCAGTGAGGGTCTTGTGTGTTGCCGTCGTCGGCGCTCTCGGCGGGCAGGTAGTCGGCCGTCATGCCCTGGGCCGTGAGAATCCAGTGAGCGCCGGCATCGCGCGTCTGCCAGACACCGCCGCAGGACACGGCGACCGTGACATGCCTGGCATCGCGCGGGTCCACCACGATGGAGTGGATGCCCGCGTGGTCGTAACCGCCGCCGAACCACTCGCGGCGACCCGGCTGGTTCCACAAGGGCGTGTTCAGGGTCCAGCTGGCGCCGGCGTCGGTGGAGCGGAACAGCCCGGCCGGGATGCAGCCCGCCCAGAGCACGCCGGGTTGATCGGGTCCACCGGCCGCGAGCGACCAGATCAGGTCCACGCTCCACGGCGTGGTGTCGTCGGCGTCGGGGCCTTGGGTGGGTTTGAGGGGGAACGCCGGCGCGGCCGTCTCCTGCCAGGTCTGGCCCCGGTCGGCGCTGCGGTGCAGCTTGACGCCGAAGTGGCCCAGCCGCAGGGCGGCGTACCAGGCGCCATCGCGGGCGTCGACCAGCACGCTGGTGACCGGCTCGCCAGGGAAGTGGTGGGCGGCGATGGCCCACTCGGCGCCCTCGCCGTGCAGCACAAACAGGCCCTTGCGGGTGGCGATCAACAGCGTCTGCATCTGAATCTCCTCGCTGCGTTGGGCGCCTTCAGCCGCCGCTGAGGGCTTGCACCACCAGCACCCGGTCGCCCGCCTGCAGCGGCTGGCTCAGCGACACACGGTCCTGCACCAGCTGCCGGTTGACGAACACGGCCACGTGCTTGCGCACCGCGCGCTGGTCGTCGAACACATAAGGCGCCAGCGCGGGCGCGGCCCGCAAGGCGGTTTCGAGCGCCTCACGCAGGGCGCCGGGCGCGACCTGCTGGGGTGCGCAGTCCACATGGCGGCGCAGGCTGGGGGCGAATTCGACGGTGACCATGGCGGTGCGATCGGCGCCAGTGTCGGACATGACCGCCCCGTCGAACAGCGCTTCACCCTCTCACGAAGAGGGTCACCAGCGGCTGATCGCCGACCTGCCGGCTCCAGTGACCATGCACCGCCGGGTCGAATGTTGCGCCCTCGGGCAGCGTGTCGGCCGAATAGAAATGATCGCCCGGGCCAAAGGTGCGGGAGCTGCCGTCCTGCAGGCCGATCTCCATCCGCCCCTGCAACACAAACAGCCATTGCGGCGCCCCGGTGCAGTGGAACTGGCTGCGAAACCCGACCGGGCTCTCGCGCAGCTGAAAACCGCCCGAAGGCATCAGCGGCGAAAGGCACGCCGCTGGCGTGCCTTCACTGAGTTCCACGGTCTCTTCGCGAAATCCGGCCCGCCCGTCGGTGCCGGTGTACAGCACCACCTTGTTGAAGCTCGTCATGGTCATCTCCTGTTGCCATCGTGTAGCGCGAGGTTGTACCAGACGGAGGGGGAGAAGCGGGACAGAAGGGCAGTCCTCCAAGCACACGCCAAGGATCCGGCTTCGCCGGTCCAAGGGCGTGGTCCCCCTCAGGGGGAAGCCGCGAAGCGGCGCAGGGGGGTTAGTTGGAGTACTTGCTGGGGTACAGCTCGTTCAGCTTGCGGCCGGATTCGCCGTCGGCCACGATGTCACCGGTGCGCTGAGCTTCTTTCAGTTCGGCCAGCACCTCGGCGCGGGTCTTGCCCTGGGCCACAGCGGTCGGGTAGCGGTTCGGGTAGATCTCCTTGAGCGTCCGGCCCGACTCGTTGTCGGCGATCACGTCGCCATTGAGCTGGGCTTCGCGCAGTTCAGCCCGCACATCTTCGCGGCTGAGGCCGGCCGTCGCGGTGGCGGCGGGGTAGCGGCCGGGGAACAGCTGCTTCATCGTCTGGCCGGACTCGGCGTCGGCGATCACGTTGCCCGTGCGCTGGGCTTCCTTCAGCTCGGCCTGCACCTCGGCACGGGTCTTGGCCTGCACCGCCGGGGCGGCTTCGTAACGGCCAGGGTACATCTGGCGCAGCGTCATGCCGGATTCGTTGTCGGCAATGACATCGCCGTTGCGCTGGGCCTGCACCAGCTCGGCGCGAACCTGCTCGCGGGTCAGGGGTGCGTCGGCGTCGGCGGCGAAGGCCTGACCGGCCGACAGGGCGGCCACGGCGAGGGCGATGGTGGAGAGGTAAGAGGCTTTCATGGTGCTTCCTTTCAAGAAGTGGTGAGTGGCGAAGTGATCGTGCCGGCCCGTGGACCGGGTGTCTTTTCGTGGCGGTATCGCTTCTTTGCGTTGTGTTTCAGAAGCGTTTTCGCTGCGATGGGTGAACTTTAAAATTTCATGCCAAGAAGAAAAACCACCAGATCAGCGATGCTCCGTTGTTAAATCAGCAACAATCAATCCGTTGATGCCCTCCAGAATCGCCCCATGGACCGTCTGACCTCAATGCGTGTGTTCCTCAAAGTCGTGGACGAAGGCGGCTTTGCCGCCGCCGCCCGCGCGCTGGACATGTCGCCCGCCGTGGTGACCCGGCTGGTGGCCGACCTGGAGGAGCACCTCGGTGCGCGCCTGCTGCACCGGACGACCCGGCGCCAGTCGCTCACCGACGCGGGTGAGGCCTACCTGGAGCGGGTGCGCCACATCCTGCTCGACCTGGACGATGCCGACTCGCTCGTGAGCTCGCACACCCACCAGCTCTCGGGTGTGCTCCGCGTGCTGGCACCGCCCGTGCTGGCCTCGCACGTGCTCGCGCCCCTGGTCGTGAGCTTTCACCAGCGCTACCCGCAAATCCAGCTCGACATCGATGTGGCCAGCCACCGGGAACCGCCGGTCGAGGACTACGACATCACCCTGCTGGGGGCCAGCGACGGTTTTGACGGCGAGGTGATCGCCCGCAAGATCAACGCGACCGAGGCCATCCTGGTGGCGTCGCCGGCCTACCTGGCGCGCCGGGGCACGCCGCAAACCCCGCTGGACCTGCAACAGCACGATTGCCTGCGCATCAAGCCCGAAGGCCCGCGCAACCGCCACTGGCGCCTGTTTCGCAGCGACGACGACACCCAACAGGTCGAACTCGACGTGCAACCCGTGCTGTGGTCCAACCACACCGACACCCTGATCCGCGCCGCGCTGGACGGCACGGGCATCACCTCCACCGCCGTGGAGCTGGCCGCGCCTCACCTGGCCAGCGGCGCGCTGGCGAGGGTGCTGGCGCCCTGGATCACGGGGCGCTTCACGCTCTACGCCGCCCTGCCCAGCCGCAAGTTCCTGCCACAACGCACCCTGGTGTTTCTGGACCACCTCACCGAGCACACGCGCGCGGGCGTGGCCTTGGCGCTGGCGGGGTGCGACGCCTGCTGACTTCCCTTTGTTTGGACTTCCGAAGACAGGTGTTCATAGACCTCGCGCAGGCCGATGGCGGCCCCCCCGTTCTCCGGCCCACGCTCGCCGTCGAACGGATGGGCCCTCCAGCGTGATCGCACCAACACCGTGTGGGCGTGCAGCCTCCGTGGCAACGGCGAATGGGGCCTGCGCCCGGGGGAACCACCATCAGCCTGAACGAAGCAAGGACATGCCTGCGGGCTCGCTCAAACATCACCTCAGGGCAGGTGGTTTGGGTGGGCGGGCGCAGTCCCCATTCGCGGTTGCCCACGCGGCGGAGCGCTGCAAAAGAGGTTGACGAAGCCACCTCAGCGCACACGGGAAGACGCCCGAGAGGTGAGACGGACAACGGGCACCCGGACCACCTGCCCCTGCCCGCCCGACCCGAGCGCCGAAGGTGGCGCGCCACGTGCTGTCACCCTCCTTTTTCAAGAACCCAACCGCGTGAGCTGAAACGCCCCAGCACAACCTGTTGCAAATATTCCAGCGGCGCTTAACCCCATCACCCCGCCCCGTTCGTTTCAGTCAGCTCCTCAACCTCGTTTCCAGGAGCTTTCATGAACACCACCCGCCGCACCCTGCGCCGCCTCGCCCTCCCCGCGCTGGCCGCCCTCGCCGTCCTGAACACACTGCCGGCCCACGCCGTCGGGCGCCTCGCCGACATCCAGATCATCGACCGCGACAGCGGCGAGACCCTGCCGGTCTACCAGCACCGGGGCGAGTTCTGGGTGGCCGGTCGGCCCGGCGCGCGCTACGCCGTGTCGGTGCGCAACGCACTGAGCGGCCGCGTGATGAGCGTGGTCTCGGTCGATGGCGTCAACGTGGTGTCTGGTGAGACCGCCGCGCTGGAGCAGACCGGCTACGTGCTCAGCCCCTGGCAGCGGTACGACATCACCGGCTGGCGCAAGAGCGACGCCGAGGTCGCCGCCTTCCACTTCACGAACCTCTCGGGCTCCTACGCGGCGCGCACCGGGCGACCTGCCCACGTGGGCGTGATCGGCGTGGCCGTGTTTCGCGAGAAGCTCACCCCGCCGCCCGCCAGCGTGCCCCTGCCTGAGGCCCCCTCCACCTGGCGCGAACGCCGCGAGCTCAACGAATCGGAGCGCTCAACGCTCGAACGCAGCGCGCCCGCGTCGGCCGCCGAATCGCCCGCATCGGGCATGGGCAACGCCAAGAGCCAGTCCCACAACGAAGCGGCCGATGCCGTGCGCCGCCCCGCCAACCCGGCCCCGCGCCTGGGCACAGGCCACGGCGAGCGCGAGGGTTCCTGGGTCGGTCACACCCGCTTCGAGCGCCGCAGCGCCCGCCCGGACGAGGTGATCCGCATCCGCTACGACAGCCGCATCAACCTGATCGCGATGGGCGTGCTGCCGCCGGACGTGGAACCCGTGGCCCAGCCCCACCCGTTCCCGGGGTCACGCCGCTTGCAGTACGCACCGGATCCGGATTGAACGCTCCCCCCGCGCGATACGAGTTGCCCCCCGCGCCGCCTGCGGCGTCACCCCCCAAGGGGGGGCGACACTGGCCGTCCGGCGAAGCCGGCCCGGCGGTGTCCTTGGACGGGGCCACCGCGTGCGTGTGGATTGTTTGCCCCCACCATAATCGGTCGCATGGAAGCGGACAGCGCCACCAGCGACGAACACCTCATGCACGCCTACGCAGCGGGCGACACCCGCGCCTTTGAAACCCTGTACGACCGCCATGCCTTGCCGGTGTGGCGCTTCGTGCAGCGCAGCGTGCAGAACAACGCCGTGGCCGACGACCTGGCGCAGGACGTGTGGTTCAGCGTGGCGCGGCAGGCGCCGCTGTACGAGGCCCGCGCCCGCTTCCGCACCTGGCTGTTCACGCTCGCCCACCACCGCATCGTGGACCACTGGCGCACCCACAAACACCACGCCAGCCTCGACGCCGAGAGCGACGACGGCACCGCGCTGGCCGACACGCTGGCGGCCGCATCGGGCTTTGGCCCGGAGCGCCGGTTGAGCTCGCGCGAACAGGCCCAGGCCCTGCTGGACGCGCTCGCCTCCCTGCCCGCGGTGCAACGCGAGGCCTTTCTGCTGCAGGCCGAAGCGGGCATGAGCGTGGCCGAGATCGCCCAGGCCACCGGTGTGAGCGGCGAAACCGCCAAGAGCCGGCTGCGCTACGCCCGCGCGCGTTTGCGCGAGACCCTGGAGGCGCTGGCATGAACCACGACCAGAAGCCCACAGACGACGACCTGCTGTTGCAACGCTACCGCGAGGCCAACGCGCTCGACGACGCGCGACCGGGCGCAGCACTGCGGGACCAGGTGCTGGCCCATGCGCGCAGCGTCGCGCAGGCGCGGGTCCCTGCGCCGCCGCTGGCGAAACCCAGCGCCGCCAACGACAGCGTGTGGACCTGGAAGGCCTTCGGTGGCCTGGCCGTGCTGGGCCTGGTGGGCCTGCTGGTCCTGCAGTTCGACCGGGGCACGCCCGAGGAGCGCGAGGCCGCGCTGGGCACGCCGGCCCCCCGCGCCGCCACCCCGCCTTCGCCCGCTGCATCGGCGCCAGCGCCCCTCACCGAGGCCGCGCCGGTCACCCGCGACGCTGCGGCGCCCAGCGCGCCGGTTCAGGCACCCCGGCCCGCCGCGGCACCACCCGCCGCCCCGCGCACTGCGCCAGCCAGGGCGCATCCCCCGACGACGGCGAGCCGCGAGAGCGAGACACAGACATCCGAACCAACGGCGGCGACACAGGCCCCTTCGCCCATGGAGGCGCCGGCGTCCCCCGCCGCGCCGGATAAGCCGGCGAGCGTGGCTGCGACAGCCACACCGCCGGCACCAGCCGCCACGGCCAAAGCGGCACCCACCCCCGCGCCGATGTCCGCATCACCCGTTCCGCCCGCGGCCTCCGCCGCAGCGGCCGATGCGGCACGCGCCGGAGCGGGCGCGGTGGCGAGGGAATCGGCGCGGGCCCGCAACGAGGTCGCCACCGAAGCGCGGCGCGCTCCAGCACCGCCGCCCCTGCATCAGGCGGTGGGCGACGGTGACGGGGACAGCGTGCGCCGCCTGCTGGCCCAGGGGGTGGACGTGAACGGCCGCGATGCCTCAGGGCGCAGCGCGTTGATGCTGGCGGCGCAACGCGGCGACGCGGCCCTCGTGAAGCTGCTGCTGGACGCGGGCGCCGACGCCCAGTTGCGCGACCCACAGGGCCGCAGCGCCGCCGACGCCGCCGAGCAGGCCGGTCACCCGGCGCTGCTGCCGCTGCTGCGCTGACCCACACCGATGGACCCGACCTCTGCGCGTTTTTCATGGCGCCGGAGCGCCACCCAGACGCATGAAACGGCGCCACCCAGGGCACCGCCGGGCCGGCTCTGCCGGACGGCCAGTGCCGCCCCTTGGGGGTAGCGCGAAGCGCTGCGGGGGTATTTCAATTCAGCGGCGTGAGCGCTTCACCGCGCGTGAGGAAGGCGATCAGGTTGTCGGCCGCGAGATCGGCCATGGCGCGGCGCGTCTTGAGCGTGGCGCTGGCGATGTGGGGCGTGAGCACCACGTTGGGCACGGTCAGCAGGTCCGGGTGGACCTTGGGCTCGCCCTCGAACACATCGAGTCCCGCCGCCGCGATGCGCTTCTCGCGCAGCGCCACGGCCAGCGCCGCGTCGTCCACGATGCCGCCGCGCGCGATGTTGACCAGCGTGGCCGTGGGCTTCATCTGCGCAATCTCGGCCGCACCGATGGCGTGGTGCGATTCGGCGCTGTAGGGCACGACCAGGATCAGGTGATCCGCCTGTGCCAGCAGCTGATCTTTGCTGACATACGAGGCCTGGCACTCGGCCTCGGTCGCCGCGTCGAGCCGCGACCGGTTGTGGTAGATCACCTTCATGCCGAAACCGTGCGCCCCGCGCCGCGCGATGGCCTGGCCGATGCGGCCCATGCCCAGGATGCCCAGTGTGCTGCCGTGCACCTCCGCGCCGGCAAACATGTCCAGCGCCCAGCGGTTCCACAGGCCTGCGCGGAGGAAGTGTTCGCTCTCGGTCACGCGCCGCGCGGTGGCCATCATCAGCGCGAAGCCGAAGTCGGCCGTGGTCTCGGTCAGCACGTCGGGCGTGTTGGTGGCCAGCACACCGGCCGCCGTCATCGCCGGCACATCGAAGTTGTTGTAGCCCACCGCGATGTTGGCCGCGATGCGCAGCCCAGGGCACGCCGCCAGCAGCGCCGCGTCGATGCGTTCGCTGCCCGTGGTCATCACCCCCGCCTTGCCCTGCAGGCGCTGCGCCAGCTCGGCGGGGCTGAGCACCGTGTCGGTGTGATTGTGGTCCACCTCAAAGTGCTGCCGCAAGCGCTCCACCACCTCGGGAAACACGGTGCGCGCGATGAGGATGGCTGGGCGAGAGGTCATGGAGGTATGCCTTGGAAGGATGCAAATGTCGGGACACCGGGCGAGCGCCGGGGTAGGAAAACCGCAGCCTCCGCAGCGCGTGCCTTCAACCCGGGATGCGGCGGGACTGGCTCCGCCAGGCCGCTCGCATCGCCCCCTTGGGGGGTGACGCCGCAGGCGGCGCGGGGGGAATCGTCAGACCGCCAGCAGGTCCACTTCGAACAGCAGCGTGGCGTTAGGCGGAATCACGCCGCCCGCGCCGCGCGCGCCGTAGCCCAACGCCGCGGGAATCACCAGGCGGCGCGTGCCGCCGATGGCCATGCCCTGCACGCCTTCGTCCCAGCCCTTGATCACGTGGCCCGCGCCCAGGGGGAATTCGAAGGGCTGGCCACGGTCCTTGCTGGAGTCGAACTTGGCGCCTTGCACGCCGTCGTTGTAGAGCCAGCCGGTGTAGTGCACCTGCACCGGACGGCCGGCCTGGGCGATCTCGCCGGTACCGACCACGGTGTCTTCGTATTGCAGGCCGCTGGGGGTGGTGATCATGGAATGTCCTTGTGAAGAAATGAAAACGGAGTGGCGATTATTCCAGCCCGCGCCCCGGTCAGAGGCTGAGCGTTTTTCGGGCGTGTCCGAGCAACGCCCCGAAGCGTGCCCGATCAAGGCGAAAAGCACAGCCATAGCTCGGTCTATGGCGCGCATCTGCAACGCAGAGCGGGTGCGTTTTGGGGTGGTGAGCGGGCATGAGCGAAAGACGCTCAGCCTCTCAGCCCTCGCGCCGCCACACACCACTTCGTACACCTGTTTACACAAGCTTTTCATGGCGAGGGGCAAAGGTTTACCCAGCCGGGGTTTACTGGCATCTCCCAACCACCACGGAGTCAGGAGACCCCACATGAACACCAAGACCGCCACCCTCACCCGCCGCATGGCCCTGGGCGCCCTCGTCGGCGCGAGCCTGCTGACCGCGCTGCCGGCCATGGCGATCGGCCGCCTCACCGATGTGCGCATCGTCAACCGCGACAGCGGCGAGGTGCTGCGGATGTACCGCCACAAAGGCGATGTCTGGGTGGCCGGCGAACCCGGCGCCCGCTACGCCGTGGAGTTGCAAAACGCCTCGCGCGGGCGCCTGCTCAACGTGGTGTCGGTCGACGGCGTCAACGTGATCAGCGGCGAGACCGCGTCCTTCAACCAGGCCGGCTACGTGCTGACCCCGGGCCAGCGCTACGACGTGAGCGGCTGGCGCAAGAGCAGCCGTGAGATCGCTGCCTTCGAATTCACCAGCCTGCCCCGCTCCTACGCCGCCCGCACCGGCCGCCCGGACGACGTGGGGGTGATCGGTGTGGCCGTGTTCCGCGAACGCGCGCCGTACCGCCCACCCGTGCCCGAGATCGGCCCCTACGGCCGCAGCGCGCCGGCGCCCGAGGCGCAGGGCAAGTCGTCCATGCAGGGCAAATCGCACCGCAGCGAACCCGGCCAGGAGCTGGGCACGGGTCACGGCGACCGGGAGCGGGATCGCGTGGGCGAGACCGAATTCGAGCGCCGCAACGACCGGCCCGACGAGATCGTGCGCATCCGCTACGACAGCCGCGAAAACCTGATGGCCATGGGCATCATCCCGACCTACCAGCGCCCCGGCCGGGACCGCGAGCCCAGCGCCTTCCCGGCCGCCCGTCCGCGCTACGTGCCCGACCCGTATTGATGCCCCCCGCGCCGCCTGCGGCGTCCCCCCCAAGGGGCGCCAGCAGCGGCCCGGCCAAGCCGGTTCCGCGCTGGCCCTGGATGGTGCAGCCGACACCACCACTTTGATCGGGTGATCTGAGCCTGCAGGTCACTCCAGCCAATGTGTGAAGCTGGCCACCGTCTCACGCGGCGTGTGAAACCCGTTCACCGGATCGGCCGGATCGGCATAGCCCAGCGCCATGCCACACACAAGCATCTCGTTCTCGGCCGCGCCGATGTGCGGCAGGATGATCTTGGCAAAGCCGTTCCACGCGGCCTGCGGGCAGGTGTGCAGGCCGTGGCCACGTGCAGCCACCATGATGTTCTGCAGGAACATGCCATAGTCCACCAGCGAGCCCCGGCCCATCACCTTGTCCAGGGTGAACATCAGGCCCACGGGCGCATCGAAGAATTTGAAGTTGCGCTGGTGCTGCGCGTGCATCTTGTCCTTGTCGCCCTTGGTGATGCCGAGCAGGCCGTAGAGGCTCCAGCCGTTTTCGCGGCGGCGGTCGATGTAGGGGCTGACCCACTTCTCCGGGTAGTAGTCGTACTCCTCGCGGTACTGCGCGGCGAGCGAGGGGTCGGCGCGCAGCGCGTCGTGCGCGGCGCAGCACTGCGCCACCAGCGTGTCGCGGCTCTGACCTTGCAGCACGTAGACCTTCCAGGGCTGGGTGTTGGTGCCGGAGGGCGCGCGGGCGGCCACCTCCAGGAGGTGCTCCAGCGTTGCGCGGGGCACCGGCTGCGGCAGGAAGGCCCGGGCCGACAGGCGGCTGGTGATGGCCGCGTCCACACTGGCGGCATCGATCGCGGCCATGGCGGCGGCAGGCGGGGGGTTGAGGCTCATGCAAGGTCTCCGTTGTGATTGACGTTTACGTCAACGTCAATTATGTCCAAGATCGGAAATGCGTGCTTCCGCGGTCAGACGGCGGTTTCGAGCGCCGCCTTGAGCGGCGCCGGCAGCGGCACCGGCCGGCGGGTGTCGCGGTCCACATAGACGTGAACGAAGTGGCCACAGGCCGCGGCGGTCTCGCTGCCCTCGGCGAACAGGCCCACCTCGTAGCGCACGCTGGATTGCCCCAGGTGCGCCACCCGCAAGCCCGCCTCCACCGTCTGCGGAAAAGCCAGCGGTGCAAAGTAGTTGCACTGGGTCTCGATCACCAGGCCAATGACCTTGCCGCCATGGATGTCCAGCGCGCCCTGCCCGATCAGCCAGGCGTTGACCGCCGTGTCGAACCAGCTGTAGTAGACGACGTTGTTGACATGGCCGTAGATGTCGTTGTCGCTCCAGCGGGTGCCGATGGGGCGGAAGACGCGGTAGTGGTCGCGGGCCTTGGCCTGCGGGCGGGCAGCGGGGGTGGCGGGGTGGCTCATGGCGCGGCATTCTGCCAGCGGGTGTCGGTCGAGGCTGTCGCCCGCGTCGCCACGGCGTTTCCGCTGCTGGCCGTGCGCCCGGCCAGCGAGGCCCAGCGCGCGTGGTAGCCGAGCGCGACGCGGTAGGTGTTCACCTGCGCCTGCACGGTGGCCTCCATGTCGGTGCCGTAGCCCCCGGCCATGGCAAAGGCCAGCGGCAGGCGGCGCTGCCAGGCCCAGTCCATGACCCGGCGGTCGCGTGCCTCCAGCCCGTCAAACGTGAGTTTCAGGCGCCCCAGCCGGTCGCCTTCATGGGGGTCGGCACCGGCGAGGTAGATCACCAGATCCGGTTCGAAGCGGCACGCCAGTTCGTCGAGCGCGCGCTCCAGCGCCTCCAGGTAGATCACATCGCCTGTGCCATCGGGCAGCTCCACGTCCAGGTCGCTGGGCTCCTTGCGGAAGGGGAAGTTCTTTTCGCCGTGCAGCGAGAGGGTGAAGACCGTGGGGTCGTTCGCAAAGATGCGCGCGGTGCCGTTGCCCTGGTGCACGTCCAGATCAACGATGGCCACGCGCAGCGGCCCGCGGGCGCGGTGGGTGCGCGCGTGTTCGGCCTGCATCAGGCGGGCGGCCACGGCGGCGTCGTTGAACACGCAGAAGCCACTGCCCTTGTCGGCGTAGGCGTGGTGCGTGCCGCCGGCGATGTTGGCGGCCAGGCCCTCGCCCGACAGCGCGGCCCGGCAGGCCTGGATGGTCGCGCCCACCGAGCGGCGCGCGCGCTCGGCCATGGCCGGGCTCCAGGGGAAACCGATCTCGCGCTGGGCCGCCGGGGACAGCGTGCCGTGCTGGACGGCACCGATGTAGGCCGGCGTGTGCACCAGGGCCAGCTCGCCGTCGCTGGCGGGCAGGGCCTGACCGAGCTGGACGGCTGGCCACTCGGCCGCCAGCCGCTCGCGCAGGCGACCGTACTTGGCCATGGGGAACCGGTGCCCGGCAGGCAGCGGCAAGATGAAGTGGTCGGCGTAAAAGACGTGCACGGGGGGGACTCTGGCGGTGTGGGCCATTGTGTCGTGCCCATAAATCCCGGCGGGGCCGCTGCGGTTTAGAAAAGCGACCCTAGAATGTTGCAGCGCAGCAAAAATCACTTGCAGCCGCGCGGGTTGTCCCTATAATTCGGGTCATGTTGCAGTGCAGCAAAGCGAACGAGAACAACAGCGTCGAGACAGCGCGGAGTTCCAGAGCAGCTCTCAACTAAGCCCTCTGTCCCTTTTATACCTATTGGAGTAATCACCATGCTGACCGCTGAACAAATCGTTGCCGCACAAAAAGCCAACATCGAAACCATTTTCGGCCTGACCCAGAAAGCCTTCGAAGGCGTGGAAAAGCTGGTCGAGCTGAACGTTCAAGCCACCAAGGCCGCCCTGAGCGAGTCCGCCAACAGCACGCAAGCCCTGCTGTCCGTCAAGGACGCCCAGGAACTGCTGACGCTGCAAGCCAGCCTGATGCAGCCCCTGGCCGAGAAGACCGTGGCCTACAGCCGTCACCTGTATGACATCGCTTCGGGCACCAGCGCTGAATTCGGCAAGGCCGCAGAAGCCCAGGCTGCTGACGCACAGAAGAAGTTCATGTCGGTCGTGGACAACGCCTCCAAGAACGCTCCCGCCGGTTCCGAAACCGCCGTGGCCGTGATGAAGAGCGCCGTGTCCGCCGCCAACAACGCCATGGAATCGGTGCAGAAGGCTGTCAAGCAAGCCACCGAAATGGCCGAAGCCAACTTCAACACCGTGACCACGCAAGCCGTGAGCGCCACCAAGGCCGCCGCCAAGAAGCGTTGAGTTGACGGGGCTTTGCCCCTTTCATGCGGGTTTTGATCTCCATCAAGGCCGGCATGATTCAAACATCGGAAGATCAGGCCTCGACCTCGAAAGGGCGGGCTTGGTTTCCAAGACCGGTTTTTCTGGTTGTCTCCTCGGGTCCTTTTCGAAATTCGGTTTCATCGGACCCCTTAAGCCCCAGCCGCAAGGCCGGGGCTTTTTTTATGCCTCAGCCTTTCAAGCCAGCGCTCAGTGGCTGGCCAGTGCACGGTGCCTGGACAACTCCAGCTTGAGGCGCGGCAAGGCCGCCTGCATCGCGGCCCGCCCGGCATCGATGCTGCGCTGGCGCGAGGTGAAGTCGGCGCTGCCCACCCCCGCCAGCGCCGGTCGCACCACCACGTTGGCCCCGGCCAGCTCCAGCCGGTTGATGCTCTGGCCCATGATGGCCGTCGTTTTGGGCAGCAGGCTCAGCAGGCCGTTGGACGGCAGGTCCTGTGGGTCGGCCGAGATGTCCACCGCCAGCACCACCTCGGCGCCCATCTCGCGCGCCTGGCGCACCGGCACGGGTGCGACCAGGCCGCCGTCCACGTATTCGCGCCCCGCGATGGCGACCGGGTTGAACACGCCGGGCACGGCGCTGGACGCGCGCACGGCCTGCGCCGCGTCGCCGCGCCGGAACAGCACGCCCTGCCCGGTGCCGAGGTCGGTGGCGAGGATGCCCAGCGGCAGCTTCATCTGCTCGATCAGCTTGCCGCCCACGGCCTGGCGCACGTAGCGCGCCAGCGCCTCGCCGCGCAGCAGGCCGCGGCTGACCAGCGGGAGTATCCAGTCGGTGAGGGTGGCTTCGTCCATGCTCAGGGCCGCGCGTTCCAGCTCCGTGGCGTCCTTGCCGCTGGCGTACAACGCAGCCACCAGGCTGCCCGCCGAGGTGCCGGTGACCACGTCGGGGTGGATGCCGTTGGCTTCCAGCACCTGAATGACCCCCACGTGCGCAAAGCCGCGCGCGGCGCCGCCCCCCAGCGCCAGACCCAGGCGCGGCGCGCGCTGGGGCACCTCCACCACGGGTGGCGGCACGGTCGGCGGTGGCACGGTGGGCGGGGTGCTGCAGCCTCCCATCACCAGCAAGGCCAGCGGCAACGCCCAGCCAAAACGGGTTTTGACCCAGATCAAAGAAAGCTTATCAAGAACTATTCGCATTTCTGTTAGCATCGATTCCCGTGGTTTCCCGAGGCACCGTGCCCGGGGATCCAGCCCCACATTGTCCACGTCCGTCTCTCTGAAAGCCCCCATGAAAAAGCTTGCTTCCCTCACGCTGATCCTGGCCGCCAGCGCCGCCGCCCTGAACGCCCAGGCCCAGGACAAGGTGCTCAACCTCTACTCGGCCCGCCACTACCAGACCGACGAGGCGATGTACGACAACTTCACCAAGACCACCGGCATCAAGATCAACCGGGTGGATGCGGACGACGCCGGCATCGTGGCGCGCCTGCGCGCCGAGGGCGCTGCTTCGCCGGCCGACGTGATCCTGCTGGTGGACGCCGCGCGCATGGCCTCGGCCGACAGCCAGGGCCTGTTCCAGCCGTTCAAGTCCGCCAAGCTGGACGCGGCCATTCCCGCCAACCTGCGCGCCGACGCCACCAAGGACGGTGTGACCTGGACCGGTTTCTCGACCCGCGCCCGCGTGATCGTGTACGACCCGCTGCGCGTCAAGGCCGCCGACGTGGCCACCTATGAGCAGCTCGCCGACCCCAAGCTCAAGGGCCTGGTCTGCACGCGCTCGGGCTCGCACCCCTACAACCTGTCGCTCTTCTCCACCGTGGTCGAGCGCCTGGGCGACGCTAAGGGCGAGGCCTGGCTCAAAGGCGTGGTGGACAACATGGCACGCGCACCCAAGGGCGGCGACACCGACCAGATCAAGGCCGTGGCCTCGGGCGAATGTGGCGTGGCGCTGACCAACACCTACTACCTGGCGCGCCTGATCAAGTCAGACAAACCGGACGAGCGCTCGGCCATGGAGAAGGTGCGCGTGGTGTTCCCGAACCAGGGCACCAGCGGCACGCACGTCAACATCGCCGGCGCGGCCATGGCCAAACACGCCAAGAACCGCGACAACGCCATCGTCTTCATGGAGTACCTGGCCAGCCCCTTCGCCCAGGACTACTTCGCCAACGGCAACAACGAGTTCCCTGCCGCCAAGGGCCTGAAGATCGCCAACCCGGCCATCACGGCCATGGGCGGCGACAACTTCAAGGCCGAGCAGATCCCGCTGGGCGTGGTCGCGAAGAACATGACCAAGGTGCAGCAGATGATGGACCGGGTTGGGTACAAGTAACCCCCCTGCGCCGCTTTGCGGCTTCCCCCCGGAGGGGGGACAACGCGAGTGGCCCGGCAGAGCCGGTTCCACCGCGTTCTGGGGCAACTTCCCCTCTCACGATCCACCGCCTCTCCGGCGCACGTGTATCCCACTCAGAATGCGGCGGAACCGGCTTTGCCGGGCCGCTCGCATTGCCCCTTGAGGGGCTGAGCGGTTACGCGCAGCGAACAAGCGATGGGGGTGGTTCAATTCAACAGTTTGCGCGCCCGGTGCAGGCGCACGAACAGGCTGTCCTGGCTGATCGCCAAGCGCTCGCACACCACCTCGGTGGCTTCATCGTGCAGCACGCGCCACTGCATCACGTCACGCAGCCCTTGAGGCAATTGTTCGATGCGAGCGAGGGTCAAGGCCAGGCGCTCGCGGTGCTCGGCGAGTTCGTCCGGGCGGGCGGCGGCGCATTCGAACTGCAGGGCCTCGTCGTCTTCGGTGTCGGCGTCCATCTCGTGGTAACGGGCGCGGTCCCTGATCAAATCCACCAGCTTGTTCTTGAGGATGCCGGTGAGCCAGCTGCGCAGCGCGCTGCGGCCTGAAAACGCCGCGCACCCGGACATCACCGCCTCGAACACGTCGTGCACCAGGTCTTCGGCCAGCATCGGATCGTGGAGTTTGCGCCGGGCGAACCGGATCAGGTAGCTGCGGTGGCTCACCATCTCGGTCCAGCAGACGGTGCCGGTGGGGGGTGTGGAGAAGGCAGATAGCTGGGCGGTGTTCATGGCGGGCTCCGGTTCGGATGGGATGCCTCCACTGTGGTGAGCCCAGATCACAGCCCGCTATCGAAAGATCACATTTCGATAACAATCGGGTAAGAAAGCGCTCACGCAGCGGACCCATTCCCATGAATGCCATGAAGCAGATCCTGATCGCCGAGGACCAGACCGACATCCGGGACCTGCTCGCCCTGAACCTGCGCGGTGCCGGCTATGGCGTGAGCGAAACCCGCGACGGGCCGTCGGCGCTGGCGCTGCAGACCGAGGCTGGACACGACCTGCTGGTGCTCGACCTGATGATGCCGGGCCTGGACGGGCTGGAGGTGTGCAAGACCTTGCGCTCGCGCGGTGACCACACGCCCATCCTGATGCTCACCGCCAAGTCCACCGAGCTCGACCGGGTGCTGGGCCTGGAACTGGGCGCCGACGACTACCTCACCAAACCCTTTTCCATCGCCGAGCTGCTGGCCCGCGTCAAGGCGCTGCTGCGGCGCTCGGAGCTGCTGCGCGCGGCGCAGGCGGCCCAGAGCCTGGCCGCGGATGCTGGCGCCCCACTGGTCAACGGCGAGCTGGAGATCCACCCTGTCAAGCGCCTGGCCCGGGTGCGCGGCATGAACCTCGATTTCACGGCGCTGGAGTTCGATCTGTTGCTGCATTTCGCCCAGCACCCCGGCCACGTGTTCTCGCGCGGGCAGCTGCTCAACGCCGTCTGGGGCTACACGCACGACGGCTACGAACACACGGTGACGACCCACATCAACCGCCTGCGCGCCAAGCTGGAAGCCGACCCGCTGCGCCCGGACTTCATCCTCACGGTGCGCGGCGCGGGCTACAAGATGCGCGAACGCCCGTCGCGCTGAGCCATGAAGGTTCGCGCCAAGATCGCCCTCACGATCTTCCTCACGGGTCTGTTCACCGTGCTGGGCGTGGTGGTCGCCATCGTGCTGGCCTACGAGCGCTTCGAACACGAGTCGGCCTACTACCGGGCCGACGCCTTCCTGAAGCGCGTGGTCACGCAGCACAACGACCTGCTGGGCATGCGGGAGCGCTTTGGCGGGGACTTCACCGACTTCCTCGCCAACCTGGTGCTCTACGAACCCGACACCCAGCTCTACCTGCTGGACACCCAGGGCACCGTGCTCAGCACCACCGGCACCACCCCGCTGCCGCCGGGCTTCAAGGTGCGCATCGGCCCGGTGCTGGAGGCCGCGGGCGACACGCCCATGCCCTATGTGCTCGGCGACGACCCCGAGCACATGGACAAGCGCGTGGTCATCGCGGCGCGCCCCCTGCGGTTCGCCTCCATACAGCCCGACCGGCCGGTCGATGGTTACCTGTACCTGGTGTGCCGCCCCCGCGTGTTCGGGGAGGGGCGCATGGCGGCCTTGCGCAGCACGCTGTCGCAGCCCGCGGCGCTGATGGTGCTGGCGGTGGTGGCGCTCGCCACCCTGCTCGCCACCTGGGCCACCGCCACCCTCACGCGCCCGCTGTCGCGCCTCACACGATCGGTCGGCCGGGTCACGCAGGCCGGGCTCGACGACATGGCCTCGACCGACCCGGACGGGCCGGGCCCGTCGCTAGACCTGCCCGATGCCCAGGGCAACGATGAATTCGGGCAACTCGCGCGCGGCATCGACGCGATGCTCCAGACCTTGCGGCGGCAGTGGAGCACGCTGCGGCGCCTGGACCACTTCCGCCGCGAAGGCGTGAGCAACCTCTCGCACGATCTGCGCTCCCCGCTGACCGCCACCACCGCCTGCCTCGAAACCCTCGACGCCCGCTGGGCCGGCGACGCCACCCGCGACGACGACCGCCGGCTGGTCGCGGTGGCCCTGCGCAACACGCAGAACGCGGCCCGCCTCGTGCAGAGCCTGGGCGACCTGGCCCGCCTGGACGAACCGACGTTCCAGCTCAACGCCGAGGTGCTGGACCTGGGCGAGCTGCTGGACGACGTGGTCATGCGCTTTGCCGAGCGCGCGCGCCTTCAGGGCATCCGTCTGCAGGTGGCCGAAGACCCCGGCGCCGCACAGCGCCCCGCGCTCGCGGCGGTGGACATCGAACTGTTCGAGCGCGCGGTGGCCAACCTGGTGGACAACGCGCTCAAGTTCTCGGGCCGCGGCAGCGTGATCCAGCTGAGCGCCGGCCGCCACACCGGCGAACACGGCGAGGTGGTCAGGGTGCGGGTGAGCGACAACGGGTCGGGCATGGCGGCCGCAGACATTCCCCACCTCTTCGATCGCTTCTACCAGAGCCGGTCCAGTGTGGCACCCGCCACCGGCGAAGGCGGCAAAGGCCTGGGCCTGGCGATCGTGAAACGCATCGTCGACCTGCACGGCGGGTGGCTGCGCGTGTCCAGCGAACCAGGTCGTGGGACCGACGTCACCCTGGAACTTCCGGCCGCCTGAAGCCCGCCGAGCGCCCTGGGCGATAATTGACGTTTACGTCAACGTCAATTCACCATTCGAGGAGCACACCCATGGACATTCAAGGCAAGGTTTTCATCGTCACCGGCGGCGCATCGGGCCTGGGCGAAGGCACGGCGCGCATGCTGGCTGCGAACGGCGGCACGGTCGTCATCGCCGACATGCAGGCTGAAAAAGGCGAAGCTGTCGCCCAAGAGATCGGCGGCGCTTTCGTCAAATGCGACGTCAGCAGCGAAGCCGACGGCCAGGCCGTGGTCGCCAAGGCGGTCTCGATGGGCAAGCTCATGGGCCTGGTCAACTGCGCCGGCATCGCGCCGGCCGAAAAGACCGTGGGCAAAAACGGCGCGCACTCGCTGGCCGTGTACACCAAGACCATCATGGTCAACCTGGTCGGCAGCTTCAACATGATCCGTCTCGCCTCGGAAGCCATGTGCAAGAACGAACCCGAAGCCACCGGCGAGCGCGGCGTGATGATCAGCACCGCCAGCGTGGCGGCCTACGACGGCCAGATCGGCCAGGCCGCCTACGCGGCCAGCAAAGGCGGCGTGGTCGGCATGACGCTGCCCATCGCGCGCGACCTGTCGCGCAACGGCATCCGCAACATGACCATCGCCCCCGGCATCTTCGGCACGCCCATGCTGTTCGGCATGCCGCAGGAAGTGCAGGACGCCCTGGCCGCCAGCGTGCCCTTCCCCAGCCGCCTGGGCACGCCGCAGGACTATGCCAAGCTGGCGAAACACATCATCGAAAACGACATGCTCAACGGCGAGGTGATCCGCCTCGATGGCGCGATCCGCCTGGCGCCGCGCTGAGGAGGGACACCCCCCGCGCCGCTTCGCGTCCCCCCCCTCAAGGGGGGCGGCACTGGCCGTCCGGCAGAGCCGGCCCGGCGGTGCCCTTGTGGGCACCATTTCATGCGCAGGGATCGCTCTCCGGCGCCATGGAAAACCAATACCGATTCGCCTTCAAAGCGGTATGAAGCACTTCCTGCCTTCTCGAAGAGCCTGGCTCAGCGGTAGGCCAGCCGGGCCTGCTTGAGGTCGATGCGGCCCTGCACCACCTTCTCCAGCGCGTCGTGGCGCAGGCTGCGCATGCCCTCGTTCACGGCGGTGTCGAAGATCTCGCCAGGCCGTGCGCGGTTCTGGATCAGCCGCTTGATCTCCCGGCTGTTCTGCAGGATCTCGTAGACGCCCATGCGCCCCTTGTAGCCCTTGCCGCCGCAATGCTCGCAGCCCACCGCGTGGCGAACCCGCACCTCGCCGGGGGTGGCCACGCCCGCGGCGTCCAGCAGCCGGGCCTGGGCCTGCGGCAGGCCGAGGCTGCTGCCCTCGCGGTACTCCTCCAGCAGCGCCGTCCAGGACGTGTCGTCGAGCGCGCTCGTGCTTGCGCAATGTGGGCACAGGGCGCGCACCAGCCGCTGCGCCACCAGCCCCAGCAGCGAATCGGCGAAGTTCATCGGGTCCATGCCCAGGTCCAGCAGGCGCACCACGCTTTCGCTGGCGTTGTTGGTGTGCAGGGTCGAGAGCACGAGGTGGCCGGTGAGCGAGGCCTCGATGGCGATCTTCGCGGTCTCGGCATCGCGGATCTCGCCGATCATGATGATGTCCGGGTCGGCGCGCAGGAAGCTGCGCATGGCGCTCGCGAAGGTCAGCCCGATCTTGGCGTTCATCTGCACCTGCCGCAGCCCGGGCTGGGTGATCTCGATCGGGTCTTCGGCGGTCCAGATCTTGCGCTCGGCGGTGTTCACCTCGGCCAGCATGGAGTGCAGTGTGGTGGTTTTTCCCGAGCCGGTCGGCCCCACGGCGAGCACCATGCCAAAGCTGCGCTGCGAGAAGCCCGCAATGGTCTCCAGGTCGCGCGGCTGCAGGCCCAGCCGCGAGAGTGGCAGCGGCTTGGCCGATTCGAGCAGGCGCAGCACCACGTCTTCCAGCCCGTCGTGGGTCGGCATCACCGCCACGCGCAGCTCCAGCGCCTGGCCGCCGAATTCGGAGAAATCGATCTTGCCGTCCTGCGGGCGGCGTCGCTCGGCGATGTCCAGCCGCGCCATGATCTTGATGCGCGAGACCAGCGGGCCGCGCAGCTTCGCCGGCAGCCACAGGTAGGGCTCCAGATCGCCGTCGCGCCGGAACCGGATCGCCGTCAGCGCCTCGCCCGGGTTGGTCTCGATGTGGATGTCGGAGGCGTGCAGGCGCTGCGCCTCGGCGATCATCTGATTGACCAGGCGCACCATGCCGGCCGACTCGCTGGCCGAGGCGAGCTGCTCGGCCTCGGCGCCGCTGCCCAGCTCCACCATCGCCTGCATCACCAGGTCGTCCACGAGCACCCGTTCCTGGGAGCTGCCCGCGCCTGGCGGCGCCAGCTTGCGCCACAGCTCGTCGACGACGGCCGGTGCGTGGCGAGCGTGGTTCGCGCGTTCCACGCGCTCCTGCACCTCCAGCCGCCGCTCGATGGCCTCGCGGCTGCCCCAGACCAGCGCCACCGAGTGGCCGGTCAGGCTGCGCAGCTGCTGGCGCAAGGCGTCGCTCGTGGGCGCACACGACGCGATGTACAGCTGCTCGTTGGCCATGCCCAGCGGCACCACGTTCAGCGCCTGCGCGTGGCGCAGCGGCAGCAGGTCGAAGGCCTTGGGGTCCCCCTCAAACCCCAGCACCTCGATCTCCACCAGCCCCGCCACCCGCGCCAGCGCGCGGTGCAGTTCGTCTTCGGTCAGCAGGAGGCGCTGCACCAGGTCGCCCGAGCGCGAGCGCAGCAGGTCCGGGTCTTCGGCCACCAGCTCGCGCAGGATGCCCTCGTCCAGCAGGTGCAGTTGACGCAAGGCTTCGCTCAAACCCACGATCGGCCGCCGGCGCTGGGTGTCCTGTGCGTTGATCAGCTGCGGCAGGGTCTGCACCAGCGCACGCGGTGCGGCGCAGAAAGACCCCGAGTCGGAGCCGGGCGTGATGGTGAGGGTCATCGAATCTCCTGTAGAACACGTGCTGGGCACCCGTGTGCCAGCAGGATCAACATACCCTGAAAAAGTAACAATTTGTTTGACGTCGGGCAAGCCGTGTCTGATCCACCCCATGAAAGCCATGTCCATGCCACATTTTTCACAGGCCCACCGGATCGCGGGCCGCGCCTTGACGGCGGTGGTCATCGCCGTCGCCCTGGCCGCGTGCAGCGCCCCACCGGCTTCCCCCTGGGCGTACCAGCCGCCCATGCTGCCTCAGCAACCCGAGTCGGCCACGGGCTGGAGCGCCAAACCCGGATGGGCCTACCCGCGCGAGGCGGTGGCCGCCGCGAATCCGCTGGCCGCCGACGCGGGCGCCCAGGTGCTGCGCGCGGGAGGCAGCGCGGTGGACGCCGCCATCGCCGTGCAGATGGTGCTCACGCTGGTGGAGCCGCAGTCCAGCGGCATCGGCGGCGGCGCCTTCCTGCTGCACCACGATGGCCGGCGCGTGCAGGCCTACGACGGCCGCGAGACCGCGCCTGCAGCGGTCGATGGCAACCTGTTCATGGGCACCGACGGCCAACCGTTGCCGTTCATGGAGGCGGTGGTCGGTGGTCGCTCGGTGGGCACCCCCGGCGCGGTGGCCATGCTGGCGCTGGCGCACCGGCATCACGGCAAGCTGCCCTGGGCGAAGCTGTTTGAACCGGCCATCACCCTCGCCGAGCAAGGTTTCGCCGTCAGCCCCCGGCTGCACGGCCTGCTGCAAGCCGAGACCGCGCTCAAGTCCGACCCGGTGGCCGCCGCCTATTTCTACCGCGCCGATGGGCAGCCCCACCCGGTGGGCCATGTGCTGAAGAACCCGTCGCTGGCGGCGGTGCTGCGCGACATCGCCATGCAGGGGCCGCGTGCGCTGCACGAGGGGCCGGTGGCGCGCGCCATTGTGGCCAAGGCGCAGCAACACCCCGCGCAACCGGGCCGCCTCTCGCTGGACGACCTGCGGCGCTACCAGCCCAAGGAACGCGAGGCGCTGTGCTTCGACCACCGGGCCCTGCAGCGCCTGCTGCGCGTCTGCGGCTTCCCGCCGCCCAGCTCGGGCGCGGTGGCCATTGGCCAGATCATGGGCCTGCTGGCGCGCACGCCGCAGGGCGCGGCGCCCCTGAGCGGTGAGCCGGGCGCGGAATGGCTGCACAGCTACATGGAGGCGTCGCGGCTGGCGTTTGCCGATCGCGCGCTGCACCTGGCCGACCCCGATTTCGTGGCGCCGCCCGCGGGCCGCTGGGACAGCCTGCTGGACACGCGCTACCTCGACGAGCGCGCCCGCCTGATCGGTCCGCAGCGGGCGCCACAAGCCCCGCCCGGCCAGCCCGGTGGGGTGGCCAGCGCGCACGCGCCCATGCCCGAACAGCCGGAATACGGCACCAGCCACATCAGCATCGTGGACCGCTGGGGCCACGCGCTGGCCATGACCACGACCATCGAGGCGGGCTTCGGCGCGCGCCTGATGGTCACGACCGACCCGTCGCGCCCTGGTGGCTTCCTGCTCAACAACCAGCTCACCGATTTCAGCTTCACCCCCGCCGACGCGCAGGGCCGACCCGTGGCCAACCGCGTGGAGCCAGGCAAACGGCCGCGTTCGTCGATGTCGCCCACGCTGGTGTTCGACAAGGCGAGCGGGCAACTGCTCATGAGCACCGGCAGCCCGGGCGGCGCGCTGATCATCCACTTCACGGCCAAGACCCTGCTGGGCACGCTCGGCGGTGGTCTGTCACCCCAGGCCGCCATCGACCTGCCCAACTTCGGCACGCTGGGCGGCCCGGTCATGCTGGAAGCCGGCCGCTTCCCGGCGAGCACCGTGCAGGCGCTGCAGCAGAAGGGTCACACGGTGAGCGAAACGCCGATGCCGAGCGGGCTGCAGGCGATCCAGCGTGGTGTGAAGGACGGCCGGCCGGTGTGGCTGGGCGGGGCCGATCCACGGCGCGAGGGGGTTGTGGCGGGGGATTGAGGCTTGGGTGCTTTTGGCGGGGCAGCTGTTGGTTTGCTGCTGCTCAGGTGCTTGGTTCTTCGTTGCACCCTTCCTTCGGCGCTCGGCCGTGTGGGCAGGGGCAGGTGGTCCGGGTGTTCGTTCTCCGTCCCACCTCTCGGGCGTCTGCGTGGGCACGCTGCCGTTGCTTCATCAACACCGTTGCAGCACGGACGCTCTGTGGCAACCGCGAATGGGGACTGTGCCCGCCCACCCAAACCACCTACCCCGACGTGATGTTGGAGCGAAACAGCAGGCACGCCCACCTGTCTTTGAGGACGATGGTGGCTCCCCCGGGCGCAGGCCCCCTTCGCCGTTGTCACAGAGGCGGTTCACCCGCCCGGTGTTGACGAGGGAGCGGCTGCGCGCCCATCCGCCCGACGGCGAGCGTGGGCCGGAGAACGGGGGTGACGCCATCGTCCAGCGCGAGGTGCGGGCGCGAAGTCTGGGCGCGAGGTGCTGGCGCGAAAGGACGTCAAACGTCGATGGCCGCCGCCGACCCCGCCCGCTTGCGCAACTCAAACTTCTGGATCTTCCCGGTGCTCGTCTTGGGCAGTTCACCGAACACCACAAAACGCGGCACCTTGAACCCGGCCAGGTGTTTCTTGCAATGCGCCACGATGTCTTCGGGCGTGGTGTGCACGCCGAACTTCAGCTCCACAAACGCACACGGCGTCTCGCCCCACTTGGCGTCGGGCCGCGCCACCACCGCCGCGGCCAGCACGTCCGGGTGGCGGTACAACACGTCCTCCACCTCGATCGACGAGATGTTCTCGCCGCCCGAGATGATGATGTCCTTGCTGCGGTCCTTGATCTTGAAATAGCCGTCGGGGTACTGCACCGCCAGATCGCCGCTGTGGAACCAGCCGCCGGCAAACGCCTCCGCCGTCGCCTTCGGGTTCTTCAGGTAACCCTTCATGGCGATGTTGCCCTTGAACATGATCTCGCCCATGGTCTCGCCGTCCAGCGGCACCGGCAACATGGTCTCGGGATTCAGCGCCCGCACGTCGCGCTGCAGGTGGTAGCGCACGCCCTGGCGCGCGTTGAGGCGGGCCCGCTCGCCGATGTCCAGCGCGTCCCAGGCCTCGTGTTTGGCGCAGACCGTGGCCGGGCCGTAGACCTCGGTGAGGCCGTAGACATGGGTGAGGTCAAAGCCCATCTGTTCCATGCCCTCGATCATCGAGGCCGGTGGCGCCGCACCGGCCACCATGGCCTTGATGCCAGCGGGCACGCCTTCTTTCATCGAGGCCGGTGCATTGACCAGCAGGCCGTGCACGATGGGGGCGCCGCAGTAGTGCGTCACGCCGTGGTCGCGCATTGCGTCGAAGATCGCCTGCGGGTCCACGCGGCGCAGGCACACGTTCACCCCCGCGCGCGCCGCGACCGTCCACGGGAAACACCAGCCGTTGCAGTGGAACATGGGCAGTGTCCAGAGGTAGACCGCGTGCTTGGGCATGTCCCACTCCAGCACGTTGCTGATCGCATTCGTCGCCGCGCCACGGTGGTGGTAGACCACGCCCTTGGGGTTGCCGGTGGTGCCGCTGGTGTAGTTGAGCGCGATGGCGTCCCACTCGTCGGCGGGCAGGCGCCAGGCAAAGGCCGGGTCGCCGCCAGCGATGAAGGCCTCGTAGGTGGTGCTGCCCACGGGCTGGGATTCACCGGTGAAGAGCGCGTCTTCCACGTCGATCAGCAGCAGCGGCGTGCTGGCCTGGCGCAGCTTGAGCGCCTTGGCCAGGGTGCCGGCGAATTCCGGGTCCACGATCACCGCCTTGGCCTCGCCGTGGTCGAGCATGAAGGCGATGGCTTCCGGGTCGAGCCGGGTGTTCAGCGCGTTCAGCACCGCGCCCGCCATGGGCACACCGAAGTGCGCTTCGACCATGGGCGGCGTGTTGGGCAGCATCACGGCCACCGTGTCGTTCTTGCCGATACCGGCCTTTTGCAACGCACTGGCGAGCTGGCGCGCGCGGGTGTAGGTCTGGCTCCAGGTCTGGCGCAACGCGCCATGCACGACGGCCAGCCGGTCGGGGTAGACCTCGGCGGTGCGCTCGACGAACGACAGCGGCGAGATCGGGGTGAAGTTGGCCTCGTTGCGGGGCAGGTCCTGGTCGTAGATGCTCGTCATGCGGGTCTCCGGGTTCGTCAAAATCGTTGGGGGAGAATAGCCCCGTGGCCATACCGCAGACTTTCATCCAGGAACTGCTCAATCGCGTCGACGTGGTCGACGTGGTGGGGCGCTACGTCCAGCTGAAAAAAGGCGGAGCCAACCTGATGGGCCTGTGCCCGTTCCACGGCGAAAAGTCGCCGTCGTTCAGCGTCAGCCCGACCAAACAGTTCTACCACTGCTTCGGCTGCGGCGCCAACGGCAACGCCATCGGTTTCCTGATGGAACATGCCGGCATGAGCTTCATCGAGGCGGTGAAGGACCTGGCCCAGCAAACCGGCCTGCAGGTGCCCGAGGACGACGCCTCGCCGCAGGACCGCGAGCGCGCCGCCCAGCAGCGCCAGAAGCAGGTGACGCTGAACGATGTGCTGGACAAGGCGGCCCACGCCTACATGAAACAGCTCAAGGCTTCGCCACGTGCGGTGTCCTATCTGAAGGGCCGCGGCCTCTCGGGCGAGATCGCCAAGACCTTCGGGCTGGGCTACGCGCCCGAGGGCTGGCGCAGCCTAGCCAGCGTGTTCCCGGACTACAGCGATGCGCTGCTGGTCGAGTCCGGCATGGTGATCGCACACGAGGATGAAAAAGGCCAGGACGGTGAAGCGAAACGCTACGACCGCTTCCGCGACCGCATCATGTTTCCGATCCGCAACGTCAAGGGCGAGTACATCGGCTTTGGCGGACGCGTGCTCGACAAGGGCGAACCCAAGTACCTGAACTCGCCCGAGACGCCGGTGTTCAGCAAGGGCCGCGAACTCTACGGCCTGTTCGAGGCGCGCACCGCCATCCGCGTGGCGGGCTACGCGCTCGTCACCGAGGGCTACATGGACGTGGTGGCCCTGGCCCAGCTGGGTTTTGCCAACGCCGTGGCCACGCTGGGCACGGCCTGCACGCCCGACCACGTGCAAAAGCTCTTCCGCTTCACCGACAGCGTGGTCTTCAGCTTCGACGGCGACGGCGCTGGCCGCCGGGCCGCGCGCAAGGCGCTCGACGCCGCCCTGCCCCTGGCCACCGACACGCGCAGCGTGAAGTTCCTCTTCCTGCCCGCCGAACACGACCCGGACAGCTACATCCGCGCCAACGGCGAAGAAGCCTTTGCGCAGTGCGTCAAAGAGGCCGTGCCGCTATCGCGTTTTCTGGTCGATGCCGCCAGCGCCGACTGCGACCTGACCAGCGCCGAAGGCCGCGCCCGCATGGCCAGCCAGGCCCGCCCGCTGTGGAACGCCCTGCCCGACGGCGCCTTGAAGCGCCAGCTGATCACCGAGCTGGCCAACGGCATCGGCATCGGCAGCGCCGACCTGCTGCAGCTCTGGCAACAGTCCAACGGCGGCGCGCGCTCCCCGCGCCCGAACCGTGAAGCACCGGCACCGCAGGAACCCGGCTACGACGGCGGCAGCCACCAACAGGGCCACGACGACGCCCAGGGAGGTGGCTACACCCCGTCGTACCCCCCCTCCAGCGGCGGGTCGTATGGCGGCGGTGGCAACAGCGGTTACGGCAAGGGCAGCTACGGCAACAAGGGCTATGGCAAATGGCGCAAGGGCCCTCCCCCGCCACCGCGCATGCTGGGCTCGCGCCGCTCGGGCGGCAGCCGGGCCGACCGCGCCGTGGGCCTGCTGCTGGCCAACGCCCAGGCCTGGGACACGCTCTCCGCCGACGACCACGCGATGCTGGCCCACCTGCCGGCCCCGCACGGTCCGGTGTTTGCCTGGCTCGAAGCGCAGCTGCACGAACACGGCCCCCAACCTTGGTCCGCCCTGCGCGAGGCCCTGCGCGGCAACGAGCACGAAGCCTTCATCTGCGCCGAGGTGGAACAGGCCACCATGGGCGCGGATTCGGCGCTGGAGCTGGCCGAGCTCGCCGACGTGATGGACCGCCTGCGCGGCGACGCCCTGGAAGCCCTGGCCGGTCTGCTGGCGGCGCGGGTGCAACAGGGCGACGCCTCGGCCTTCGAGGACTACAAGCGGGTCAATGAACGCATCAAGGCCTTGAAAAGCGGTCCGCCGGTATAATCTAGGGTTTTGCACCGCAAGCGCGACAGCAGCACCTCCGGCACAGGCCTGCCCCCAGACAGGGGCGACACGGGAATCCCCCTGGCCACCTCAGCGACCCGCCCCGGTCCTGACGGAACCCCGCAAGGACTGCACACCAAATGTTCGCCCACACAGCTTGCAGGCCCATCCTCACCGGCGAGTGATGGGCGTTGTGCCCGACAAAACCACCGTGGATGGTCTGCCCCACGCGGTTTGTCGTCGGTTTTTGTGAGTCCTGCCGGTTCTTTTTCTGACATTTTTTTTGAGGTCCTCATGCCTGCGAAGAAGTCCAGTACGCCCGTCGTGTCCCACGCAAAAGCCGCACCACAAACCAGTGCGAAAGCAGCGCCAGCCAAAGCGCCTCCGAAGAAAGCCCCTGTTGTGACGACTCCCAAGACCCCTCCCAAAGCCGCTGCCAAGGCGCCTGCCGCCAAAACCAACGTGAGCAAGGCCCTCCCGGAAGAGCTCGAATCCGAGCTGGCCGACACCGGTGCCAAGAAAAAGGCCGGTCGCCCCGCCAAGGCCGCCGCCGACAAGCCGGCCGCCAAACGGGGCCGCAAGCCCAAAGCCGATGCCAGCAAGGGAGGCAGCGATCTGGACGACGCCGACCTGAGCGACATTGAAGAAGATCTGGCCGAAGAGGTCGTCGAAGAAGTCGTCACCGGCGATGCACAGCCGACCGAGAAGGTCAAGCCGCTGCGCATGAAGATCAGCAAGGCCAAGGAGCGCGCGCTGATGAAGGAATTCGGTCTGGATGAAACCGTCCTGTCCGAAGAAGAAGCCAAGAACCGCCGCGAGCGCCTGAAGACCCTGATCAAGCTGGGCAAGACCCGCGGCTATTTGACGCACGGCGAAATCAACGACCACCTGCCCGACAAGCTGGTCGAGGCCGAGACGCTGGAAGTGGTGGTCTCGCTGCTCAACGACATGGGTGTGGCCGTCTACGAACAGACGCCCGACGCCGAAACCCTGCTGCTGAACAACACCGGCCCGACCGCCGCGACCGAAGAAGAAGCCGAAGAAGAAGCCGAAGCCGCCCTGTCCACCGTGGACAGCGAATTCGGCCGCACCACCGACCCGGTGCGCATGTACATGCGCGAGATGGGCACGGTCGAGCTGCTGACACGCGAAGGCGAAATCGAGATCGCCAAGCGCATCGAAGGCGGCCTGAACGACATGATGGCCGCGATCAGCGAAAGCCCCGCCACCATCGCCGACATCCTGGCGATGTCCGAAGAAATCCGCAACGGCAAGGTCGTGATCTCGACCGTGGTCGACGGTTTCGCCGACGCCGATGCGGCCGATGACTACGTGGCCGAAGAAGACTTCGATGATTACGACGAAGCCGACGACGACGATGGCAAGGGCGGCTCCAAGGCCCTGACGCGCAAGCTCGAAGAACTCAAGCGCGAAGCGCTGACCCGCTTCGACACCCTGCGCAACCAGTTCGAGAAGCTGCACAAGACCTACGACAAGGAAGGCTACGGCACGCCGACCTACGTGAAGACCCAGCACGCCATCACGGAAACGCTGATGTCGATCCGCTTCACGGCCAAGGCCATCGAGAAGCTCTGCGGCACCATGCGCAGCCAGGTGGACGACGTGCGAAAGAAAGAGCGCGAGCTGCGCCGCATCATCGTGGACAAGTGCGGCATGCCGCAGGAGAAGTTCATTGCCGACTTCCCGGCCAACCTGCTGAACCTGAAGTGGGTCGAGAAGCAGGCCGCCGCCGGCAAGCCCTGGAGCGTGGTGATGCAGCGCAACATCCCGCCCATCCAGGAACTGCAGCAGGGCCTGATGACGATCCAGAGCAGCGTGGTCGTGCCGCTGGCGCACCTGAAGGACATCCACAAGCGGATGAACTCGGGCGAATCCACGTCGCGCGACGCGAAGAAGGAAATGATCGAGGCCAACTTGCGCCTCGTGATCTCGATCGCGAAGAAGTACACCAACCGCGGTCTGCAGTTCCTGGACCTGATCCAGGAAGGCAACATCGGCCTGATGAAGGCGGTGGACAAGTTCGAATACCGCCGCGGCTACAAGTTCTCGACCTATGCCACGTGGTGGATCCGCCAGGCGATCACGCGCTCGATCGCCGACCAGGCGCGCACGATCCGCATCCCGGTGCACATGATCGAGACGATCAACAAGATGAACCGCATCAGCCGCCAGCACTTGCAGGAACACGGCTTCGAACCCGATGCGTCCATCCTGGCCGAGAAGATGGAGATGCCCGAGGACAAGATCCGCAAGATCATGAAGATCGCGAAAGAGCCGATCTCGATGGAAACACCCATCGGCGACGACGACGATTCGCACCTGGGCGACTTCATCGAAGACCAGGCCAACACCGCGCCCATCGAGGCGGCGATGCAGGCCGGTCTGCGTGAGGTGGTGAAGGAGATTCTGGACAGCCTGACGCCGCGCGAAGCCAAGGTGCTGCGCATGCGTTTCGGCATCGAGATGTCGACCGACCACACGCTGGAGGAAGTGGGCAAGCAGTTTGACGTGACGCGCGAGCGCATCCGTCAGATCGAGTCGAAGGCGGTGCGCAAGCTCAAACACCCGAGCCGCTCGGACAAGCTGCGCAGCTTCATCGACACGATGTGATCTGATTCAGCGTTTCGTTTCGATCTACGGGAGCCTTCGGCTCCCGTTTTTCTTTGGTGCGCCTGGTTTTGTGGTGTGGGACGGGATCGCCGGGTGCTCGACTCCGCGAATGTCCCCCGGCGGCCTTCGGCCACCTCCTCCTTTATTTCGCTGCGTCAAGCACCCGACACTCCCATCCCGCGAACGGTTGGGTTCGCCAAGAACATCAAGAAGCGCCCACATCACCGCCGTGCCGGAAGCGTTCGGTGTCTGACGCAGCGAAATAAAGGAGGAGGCGGCCTCCCGCCGCCGGGGGACATTCGCGGAGTCGGATACCGGACGCTTCCGGCACCCGTACAAAAGCCCGAACGAAAAAGGGAGCCAGCGGCTCCCTCCTTCAAACACAAACACCCCAAAGACAGATCAGACCGTCTCCAACGCCAGCACCCCCGTAGCCGTGTTCGAAATCGGGATGTGGTAATTGCTGTGCACCTTGCGCACCCCCGAACCACCGGCCGTGAGCGCCGCGCGCATCGCCAGCCACATCAGCAACTCCACGCCCTGCGTGCCCGCCTTCTCCACCAGCTCCAGGTCGCTGAACTGCGTCGCCCACTCCGGATTCGTCTCCATGCTGTCGAGGAACTGCAGGTCGAACTGCTTGTTGATGAAACCCGCGCGCTCACCGTCCAGCTGGTGCGACAGGCCACCGGTGGCCATCACCGCCACGCGCTTGTTGCTGTCCCAGCTCTGGATCGCCTCGCCCACCGCCTTGCCCAGCTTGTAGACCCGCTTGGCCGTGGGCAGCGGGAACTGCACCGTGTTGATGTCGATCGGCACGATCTGCACCGGTGCTACCTCGTGCTCGGGCCAGAACAGCTTGAACGGCAGCGTGCAGGCGTGGTCCACCAGCATCTCCTGGCAGGTCACGATGTCGAACTCCTTGGCGATCAGCTGGTTGATGATGTGCCACGAGAGCTCCGGGCAACCCGGGATCGGCGGCAGCGTGGGAATGCCCCAGCCTTCGTCGGCGTTGCTGTAAGTCGCGGCAGCCCCCACCGCAAACGTCGGCATCTTGTCGAGGAAGAAGTTCAGGCCGTGGTCGTTGTAGAACACCACCACCACGTCGGGCTTGACCTTGCCCAGCCACTGGTGGATCGGCGGGAAGCCGTCGAAAAACGGCTTCCAGTAGGGCTCGTTTTGCATGCCTTTGTGGATGGCGCCGCCGATGGCGGGGATGTGCGATGTGGCCAGGCCACCGATGAGTTGTGCCATGTCTGTGTCTCCTGTGGGTTCAGCACTGCTGATTCGCAGCCACGAGCTTGGCTTTGAACTGTTCTTTCGTCATGCCCGTCTGCTGCGCGCCGATGTCCTGCATGTCCAGCCCGAAGATGCCGGCGAACTTGGCGAGGTAGTAGGCGTTACCTCCGGCCGCGATCAGGGCCAGCACCTGCTTGGAACGGATGGCCTCGGCCTGCTCGCTGTTCAGTCCGTACTGCAGCATGTAGGCCTCGGGATCGGCGATAAAGGCTTCGCGGTTGGCCTTGTCATTGAACGAAAAGCACATCTTGTTCAGGGCGTAGCCCTTTTGTGCCGCGCCGCCGTCGAACGGCGTCGTTCCGGGAATGGTCTTGCTCACTGCGGTCTCCTGCGTGGTGTGGTTTGACGTGTGTCAAGGCACGAGTATTCCCAGCCCGTTGCCAAAGATAAACAGATGAATGATCATCAAACACATGAATGATTTCGATTGGTCGGACCTCGATGCCAGGCTGCTGCAGCTCCTGGTGGCGGTGGTCGAGGCGGGCAGCATCACAGGTGCGGCGCAGTCGCTCGGCGTCACCCAGTCGGCCGTGAGCCACCAGCTCGACAAGCTGCGCGCCATCACCGGCGACGCGCTGTTCGTCAAAAGCGGGCGCGGCATCGTGGCCACGGCGCGCGCGGGCGAGCTGGCCGTGCAGGCGCGGGCGCTGCTGCGCCAGCTGCAGGGCTTTGCCCAGACCGGTGCGTTCGATCCCCGGCGCTGGCAGGGCACCGTGACGCTCGCGGCCAACGACTTCCAGCGCGAGGTGCTGCTGCCCGCGCTGGCCCGCCAGCTGCGCGAGCAGGCGCCGGGGCTGGCGCTGCGCATCATCCCGTCCGACGTGCCCAGCCTGGAGATGCTGCGCGACGGCGCCTGCGACCTCGCCGTCAGCCCTCGCCCGCCCGAGGGCAGCGACATCGTGCAGAAGCGCCTCTTCGAAGACCGCTACTGCGTTTACTGGGACCCGGCGGTGCGGGAAGGCCCGCATTCGCTGGCCGAGTACCTCGCGGCCGACCACATCACGGTGGTCTACGAACCCCGGCGCACGCTGCACCTCGACCGAACGCTCGAAGCCCGGGGTCTGCACCGGCGCTTTGCGGTCATGGTGCCGGGCTTCGCCGGCCTGCCCGCCTTCCTGCGCGGTAGCCCGCTGCTGGCGACCGCGCCCGCCCTGCTGCAGGGTCGCTTCCTGCGCGAGTTCGCGCGCGCCGAGGTGCCCACGGCCTGCCCTTCGCTGCCCATGTACCTGATCTGGCACCGGCGCCACCAGGACGACGCCGCGCACCGCTGGCTGCGCGAGCGCATCGAGCTGAGCACCCCGCCAGAGGCCCGTTGAGCGGTATCGGATCGTGGGAGCGCCAGCCGATAAAATTTTGCGCTTTGACTTTGCCCCAGGACGCACCCCCATGACCCGCGCAGATGCGTCTACCCTCCCCGCAGAATCTGCCGGCACACCCCCTCGATCCGCCCGCTACCGGGCCCTCAAGCTGCTGGCGCTGGCCCTGTTGCTGGGTTCCTGCACCTACTTCCTGTTCCAGCTCTGGGACAACCTTCACGAGCTGCCGCCGGTGCAGTGGGGCTGGTCGGCGACCTGGGTCATCGGCCTGGCCGTGCTGGGCAACCTGACCAGCGTGCCGCTGATCGCCCTGATGTGGAAGCTGCTGCTGCGCGACCAGGGCGTGGCCCTGCCCTACCTCCGGTCGCTGCAGATCATCGCCGTGTCACAGATGGGCAAGTACCTGCCGGGCAATGTGGGCCACTTCGCGGGCCGGGTGCTGCTGGGCTCACAGGCCGGTGTGCCAGCCGGCAAAACCATCGCCACCATGGCCATGGAGACCTTCTGGGTGCTGGGCATCAGCGGCATCTTCGCGGTGGCCGCGCTGATGTTCTATGTGAACGACCTGCACGAAGGCCTGGTCGACAGCAACCACCCGGGTTACCTGGCGGCACTCGCCGTGGTCATGCTGGGGTCGCCCTTCGTGGCAGTTCGCGTGGTCAACCGCCTGCTGCCCGGCTTCAGCCGCAAGCTGGGACGTGGCCAGTTGCTGGCCGAGCCCCGGCTGGTCACGGCCGTGATGGTGGCCGGGCTGATCGCCCTGTCGTTTGTCGCGCTCGGCAGCGTGGTGGAGTTGCTGGCGTCCGAGCTGTTTCAGCACCCGGAAATCGACTGGCTGGAAATGATCCTGCTGTTCGCCGTGGCCTGGACCGCGGGCTTTCTGGTGCCGGGTTCGCCCGGTGGCCTGGGCGTGCGCGAGGCCGTGATGCTCACCCTCATGGGCCCGGCGATCGGCACCGAGACCGCGCTGGGTGTGGCGGTGGTCATGCGCCTGTCGTCCATGGGCGCCGACGCACTGGCCTTCGGCCTCGGCCTGCTGTTCCGGCCGAAGCAAGCAACGCCTGCCGAACAGGACATGGCCTGAGGCGACACGGCCCTGCCGCCAGGCCCCTGACCGGCAGCGCCAGCGTCTGACATGAGCCGGCGCACGGGGCTCAGCCCCCGCGCGCCTTCACCACCAGTTCTGCGAAGCCGGTGGCGGCATCCGGTTCACGTGTGAAGGCCCAGTCGGGCAACAGCACCAGCAGGATTTCGGCCGTGGTGCGCACCCGGCAACCCGGCGCCACGTGACCCCCCAGCACCTCGCCCGTGGCGGCCGCCACGGCCATGTGCAGATGCGAATGGCCCCGACCGCCATCGCCCGTGGCACCCACCCCCACCGTGCCCGACAGGCTCAGGATTTCCGAGTCCCCGCAGACGCGCAGCGGCTCGTCGGCCCCGGCAAAACGGATGCGCGCATCCACCAGACTGCCGATGCCCGAGAGCACGAACGCTGCCTGGCAGCCTTGTGTGCGCACGGCGGCTTCGAGCGCTTCGCGCAGGTCCTGGCCGGGGGTGAGGCGGATGGGGAGGGTTTTCATGCGGCACCGTTTTGAATCTGGGCGTTCCGGTGCATCACCGGTTCACCAGCGCACCGACCATCAGGCCGCGGGAGATGGGCCGGAAGCCTGGACCAATGCGCCCAGCGCTTGCACCCCCACCGGCGATTCCGGCAACCAGGGCAGCACAAACGTCCGCTTCGCCAGCCCGCCCGCGATCCGCTCGGTCTGCCGGATTTCACCCGCCAGCCGCGCCTGCAGCAGCGGGTCGGTCGTGCCGGTGGCGGCGATGCTTTTGTTGATGACCCAGGCCCAGGGTTCGATCTGGGCGCGGCGCAGGTCGTCTTGCAGCGCGGCGGCCTGACTGACCGGGGTGACTTCGGGCAGGGTGACGATGATCACGCGCGTCATGCTGCCGTCCTGCAGGCGCATGAGCGGCGTGATGATGTGCAGACCCTTGCTCTCGGCCTGGCCTGCGTACTGCCGCGTCATCTGCCGGTGGTAGGCGCCGGTGGCGTCCATGAGCAGCAGGCTGTGGCCGGTGGGCGCGGTGTCGAGCACCACGAAGGCGCTGCGCGCTTCGTTGACGACTCGGCTGAAGGCGTGGAACACGGCCACCTCTTCGGTGCAGGGCGATTGCAGGTCTTCCAGCAACAGGGCCTTGCCCGGTTCGTCCAGGTCCTTGCCGCGCGTGGCCATGATCTTGGCGATGTAGGCGGCGGTCTCGGCCTTGGGGTCGATGCGCCCGACCTTCAGGCCTTCGAGGCTGCCGTTCAGCGCCTCGGCCACGTGGGCGGCCGGGTCGGTGGTGGTGAGGTGCACGCTCTGGCCGCGCTGCACCAGGCCCACGGCGAGCGCGGCGGCGATGGTCGTCTTGCCCACACCGCCCTTGCCCATGACCATGATGAGCCCGTGACCCACGGCGGCGAGCTCGTCGGCCATGCGGCTGAGCGGTTCGGCCGGCAGCGCGGGGGTAGCCGCATCGGGCGCAGGGGCGGTCACGTCACCGCCTTGCAGCAGCGCCCGCAGCGCGGGCAGGCCCACGGTGTCGAAGGCGCGCAGCGGCACCTCGTCGCGTGGCAGGCGGGCGAGCGCGTCGGGCATGTCCCTCAGCGCCTGGCGGCCCAGCGCTTCGATGGCGTTGGCGATGGGGTCGCTGGCGCTGATGGCGTGGAACACGCCGTTGACGGCGAGGCGCTGGTTGGCCAGGCCGAGCTGGCGCAGCTCGTCGGCGGTGCGTGCGGCTTCCAGCATGGGGCGCGGGTCGGGCCGGGTGACGAGCACCACGGTGGTGAGCGCGGGGTCGCTCAGGGCCTGCAGCGCGGCGTTGAAGCGCGCCTCCTGCATCTTCAGGCCGGAGTGCGGGCCGAGGCAGGAGGCGCCGCGGTCGTTGCCAGCGAGGAAACCGGTCCAGGCCTTGGGCAGGCTCAGAAGGCGCAAGGTGTGGCCGGTGGGCGCGGTGTCGAAGATCACGTGGTCGTGGTCATCATCGATGCCCTCGCCCGCCAGCAGCGCGGCGAATTCGTCGAAGGCGGCGATCTCGGTGGTGCAGGCGCCCGAGAGCTGTTCACGCACGGTCTGGCGTTCGTCCTCGCTCGCGCCGGCCTCAAGCTGCGCGAGCACGCGTTGGCGGTAGGCCTCGGCGGCGGTGTCGGGATCGATGTTGAGCATCTGCAACCCCGGCACGCCGGGCACGGCCACCGGCCGGTTGGAGAGCGGCACGCCCAGCATCTCGTCGAGGTTGGACGCCGCGTCGGTGCTGACCAGCAGCACACGCTGGCCCGCGTCGGCCAGCGCGATGGCGGTGGCAGTGGACAGCGAGGTTTTGCCGACACCCCCCTTGCCGGTGAAGAACAGGAAGCGGGTGGGCGCGCTGGCGAAGCCGGGGAGCATGGGGGTGTTCATGCTTGCAGCATGGCACACGACGCGGCCACCCGGTCTGACCCGCGTCAATCCCGGGGGGTTTTGGCGACGCTGAACAAGTTCATCGTGGCGCGCGCATCCCTGCCGCAGGCGGTCTGCGGCGGCTGGTTCAGAGTGGCCTTAACCCGGCAAGCTCACCGTGACCGCCAGGCCCGGCCGTGCGTTGCGCACCGCGAACGTGCCGCCGTGCGCCTGCGCCACCAGCTTGCACAGGTGCAGGCCCAGGCCCACGCCACCCTGGGCGCGGGTGCGCGCGGTGTCGGGGCGGAAGAAGGGTTCGGCCAGGTGCGGAAGCTGGTCGTCCGGCACACCGGGGCCGTGGTCGCGCACCTCGATCTGGAGACCCCGGCCATCCGCGCGCAGGTGCAGCTCGGGCGGCAGCGGCGCGCCCGCGCTGTGGCGCAGCGCGTTGTCCAGCAGGTTGCGCAGCAGCAGGCGGATGCGCGACGGGTCGAGTGCGAGCGGGGGCAGGGTCGGGTCGGCGTGGAAGGCGATCTCGGTCCTGGCGTCGGGGCGCATGGGCTGGCGCGCCAGCACCTCGGCCACGACCTCCTGGGCCAGCGCGGCCAGCGCCACCGGCTCGCGCTGCAGCGCGGCGTGTTTGGCCGACAGGCGCTCGCTCTCCAGCAGGTCGGTGATGAGGCCGGCCATCTCCTTCAAGTCGCGCATCAGGGCTTCGCGCTGCGGGTTCACGTCCGGGCTCTCGGGCAGCAGCTCGGTGTTGAGCCGCGCGCGGGTGAGCGGGCTGCGCAGCTCGTGGCTGATGGCGAGCAGCAGCGCGCGCTTGGCTTCCAGCATCTGGTGGATGTCCTGGCCCATGGTGTTGATGGTGGCGGCCAGTTCGCCGAGTTCATCGGGGCCGTGCAGGCAGCGCTCGGGGATGGGCTGGCTGAAGTCGCCCGCGCCAAAACGGCGAGCCCCTTCGCCGATCGCGTCCAGCGGCTTGAGCAGTCGGCGCACGTAGAGCCAGGCCAGCAGCGTGAGCACCAGCAACGAGGTGAGCGCGTAGCCGATCAGGCGCGGGCGGCGCTCGAAGACCACGTCGTTGAGGCCGAACTCGATGGTGTGCCCGTCGGCGGTGGTGCGCTGGAGGATGCCGTTCCAGTCCTTGCCGCCGCCCCATTTCTCGCCGTTCCTTTCACCGTTGCGCGGCCCGCCGTCATCGGGCTTGTCGCGCATCCAGTCCGACTCGACCTGACCGGGGTGCGAAGCCCAGTTCACCTGCGGCCCGGCGATGCGCACGGTGAGCGGCAGGCGCTCGGTGACGGCCAGGGCGCGCTCCACGCTGGGCTGACCGCCGTTCGTGATCTCGGCGGCGATGCGGTCCACGTAGTCCATCAGCAACGGGCGCGCGGCCTCGCGCCAGCCCATGGAAAACGCCTTCTGCGCGCCGGTGAAAAACACGAAGGTCACGCCCGCGGCGAGCAGCAGGAACACCAGCACCATGCGCAGCTTGATGGAGTGCGCGATGCGGTGCTTGGCGCGCTTCCACGAGGACAGTTTTTTGGCTTGGGCGTCGGTCATGAGGGGTGGCTCAAGAGGGGTGGCTCAAGAGGTCAAACGCCGCAGCGCCAGCGAGTAGCCGGCGTTGCGCAGGGTCTTGATGCAGTCCAGCGGCTCCAGCTTCTTGCGCAGGCGGCTGACCACGATGTCCACTGCGCGGGTGTAGAGCTCGGCCTCGTGGCCGCGCAGCTGGTTGAGGATGTCGTCGCGGCTGAACACCTTGCCGGGCTCGCGGGCCAGCAACAGCAGCAGCTCGTATTCGGTGCCGGTGAGCTCGATGGTTTCACCCGTGCGGCTGACGCTGCGGCGCGCGGTGTCGATCTCCAGCCCGTCGAAACGCAGCGTGGGCGCGGCGCTCATGGCAGGCGTGTGGCCGTTGCCGTTGGGCTTGAGACGGCGCAGCACGGTCTGGATGCGCGCCACCAGCTCGCGCGGCTCGAAGGGTTTGGGCAGGTAGTCGTCGGCACCGATCTCCAGCCCGACGATGCGGTCCATCACCTCGCCGCGCGCGGTGAGCATGATGATGGGGATGTCGCTGTCCTTGCGGATGGTGCGGCAGAGTTCGAAGCCGTCCATCTCGGGCAGCATCACGTCGAGGATGGCGGCGTCAAAGCCGCCGCTGCGCAGCCGCTCCAGCCCCTCGCTGGGCCGGGTGGCGTGCACCAGCTGCAGCTCGAAGCGCTGGAAATACACCGCCAGCGGTGGGCCGAGTTGCTCGTCGTCGTCGATCAGCAGGATGCGGTTCATCGGGTCATTCTGACAGGGCACGGTGCCGCACGATCAGGCGGCGCAGCCGGTGCTGCACGGTCACGCCCAGGCTGTCGAAGCGGTCGGCCGCCGAGAGCAGCGCGGGCAGCAGCGGCAAGGCCTCCGCGGGTTGTTGCTGCGAGAGCCGGGCCCAGAGGTCGAGCGCGTGCTGGCGGTCGAAGCGCGGGCCCCAGACCATGGCCAGCAGCTCGGCGTGCGGGTCGTCGGCCCCGGCCAGCAAGGCCGGGGCATAGGCCCGGCCTTGCTGCGCCAGGTGGTGGATGGGTTCGAAAGCGGGCGACATGGCCGGTGCTTTCAAGGGAGCGATCAGCCCCGGCCCCACCAGCCATGGCCGCGCCGGTCCATCTTCTCGCGCACCTGCTGTTGCTGCGCCGGGGTCAGGCTGTCGTAGAAGTCGCCGAAGGCGGCCAGCACCTTGGGGCCGTTGCCCTGCACCACCTGCGTTTTCTGGTCGAGCAGCGTCTGGGCCTTGGCGCGGTCAAACTTGTCACCCGCCACCAGCGACTTCATGTCGGCGCGCGGGTCGGCGGAGCCGCCCTTGAAGGCCTTGCGCGAAGCGATCATTTCGTCGGCCAGCACAGCCAGCTTGGCTTTCTGATCGGCGTTGAGATCCAGCTTGCTGCTGATTTTTTCGATGGCCTTGCCGCGCACCTCGGTGATGCGTTCGTCGCTCCAGCCGCGGGCGTGGTCGCCGCGCGAGCCGCAGGCGGTGAGACCGCCGAAGACGACGGTGGCGGCGGTGAGGCCAATGAGACTGCGTTTGATCCAGGTTTTCATGTGGGTGCCCCTTTCAGGAAGCTGTTGAACATGACCGTGATGGTGCCGGGACACCGCCTTCCCGGGGTGTCAGCGCGGTAGCGGTTCATTTCGTTTTGTATCGGCGCCGGCCTGGCGCACCCGCTGCAGGTGCAGGTCCACATGGACCGCCAGCGACTCGGCCACGATGCGCGCAATGCGCGGCAGCGGGCGGCTGGCACTGGTGGCCACCGACACGCTCTGCGCCTGCGCGTTGCGGTCGCGCAGCGGCACGAACACCACGCTGCCGTCGAGCACCTCGGGGCCCACGTCCAGCTCCGAGGTCAGCGCCACGTGGCTGCCGCTGCGCACCAGGCTTTTGACCAGCTGCAGCGAGTTCGTCACCAGCGGTGGCCGCGCTTCCTGCAGCAGCCAGCCGTGGCGCTTTTCCAGGTAGCGGCGGATCGCCAGCGCGCGGCTCTGCGCGGCCAGCGGCCAGGCCGCCACCTCCTTGAAGCCGACCTCGGCGAGCGCGGCCAGCGGGTGCGAGGCCGCCACCGCGCAGCCCAGCGGCAGCTCGGCGCTCCAGATCAGGTTCAGGTCGCGCTGGGGCTTGAGGTTGAAGGCCACGGCGATGTCCACGTCGCCGCTGAGCAGGTGGGTCACGGCCTCGTCGGGGCTCACGATCTCGATCTCGATCACGATGCCCGGGTGCTCGCGCGCCGCCGCCTGCAAAAAATCGGGAAGGAAACCGTTGGCGTGGCTGTCCATGGCGGCCAGGCGCAGCTGGCCGTGGTTCACGCCCTGCAGCTGCTTGATGTCGGACAGCGTGCGGTTGAGGTCGGCCTTCCAGCGCTGCGACAGCGCCAGCAGCAGCTCGCCCGCCGCCGTGAGCCGCATGCCGCGCGGCAGACGCTCGAACAGCGGCACGCCCAGGTCTTCTTCCAGGATCAGGATCTGGCGGTCGATGGCCGAGGCGGAGATCGACACCTCGCGCGCGGCGGCCTGGACCGAGCCCAGCTGGGCCACGGCCGCCACGTAACGCAACGCTTTCGGATGCAGGGGACTGTTGAGGCTGCTCATCGTGCTGTTTATTCGAATGATGAATGTCAAATTGTGCGATGGACGGCAACGCAAGGCGACCTCAAACTTCAGGCCAAGATGTCCTCCAAGCCCCACACCCCACTGACCATCTCCGAGCTCCGTTCAATGGACGAGGCCGCGTTCAATGCGCTGCTGGGCTCGGTGGTCGAGCACTCGCCCTGGGTTGCGGAGCGCGCCTGGTCGCTGCGCCCTTTCGCCAGCCAGGCCGCGCTGTTCGACGCCATGGCCCGCGTGATCAACGGCGCCGACGGCGCGCGGCAGCTCGCGCTGCTGTGCGCCCACCCGGAACTCGCGGGCCAGGAGGCCCAGGCGGGCACCATGACCACGGACTCGCAAAACGAACAGACCCGCCTGGGCCTGCTGAGCCTGGACGCCGCCACCGTGCAGCGCATCGCCGCGCTCAACCAGCGCTACCGCGAGCGCTTCGGTTACCCCTTCATCGCCGCGCTGCGGCTGCACGACACGCTGGCCTCGGTGTTCGACGCCTTCGACCAGCGCCTGGCCCACGACGAAGCCACCGAACGCCACACCGCCTTGCAGCAGATCTGCGAAGTCATGCGCGGACGGCTGGCCCGCGTGGTCCAGCCCGACGCCCCCGCCCCCCTTTCGTCTCGCCCCGCCGTCCCCACCCTTGCAGGAACCCAGCCATGAACCCCACCCGCCCCACCCACCGCCTCCTCCTCGCCGCCAGCGCCCTGCTGCCCTTCGCGGCAGCCACCGCCCACGCCCAGGCCTGGCCGCAGAAGCCGATCAAGATCGTCGTCACGTTTGCGCCCGGCGGTTCGTCCGACATCGTGGCGCGCCTGCTGCAGCCCGGCCTGCAGGAGAAGCTGGGCCAGACGGTGATCGTGGAGAACAAGCCCGGCGCGGGCAGCACCATCGGCGCCAACGAGGTGGCCAAGGCCGCGCCCGACGGCTACACCCTGCTGCTGTCGAACACCGCGCCCATGAGCCTCTCGCCGTTCATGATGGACAAGGCGCCCTACGACCCGGTCAAGAGCTTCACGCACATCGCCCACATCGGCTCGGTGCCCAACGTGTTCGTGGTGCACCCCTCGGTGCCGGCGAAGACCATGCCCGAGCTGGTGAAGTGGATCAGCGCCCAGAGCCAGCCGGTGAACTACGGCAGCGGCGGCATGGGCTCCATCGGCCACATCGTGGGCGAGATGTTCAAGAACCAGTACAAGCTGAAGATGGAGCATGTGCCCTACAAAGGCTCATCGCCCATGCACACCGACCTGCTCGGCGGCCAGCTGCAGTTTGCGGTGGACACGCTCACGCAGAACGTGCCCTACATGAAAGACGGCAAGCTGGTCGGCATCGCGGTGACCTCGCGCACCCGCTCGCCCATGTCGCCCGGCGTGCCCACCGTGGCCGAAGCGGGTTACCCCAAGCTGCTGGCGGAAAACTTCCTCGGCATCTCGGCGCCGGCCGGCACGCCAAAGGACGTGGTGGACAAGGTCAACGCCGCCGTGGCCGACGTCGTGTCACGGCCCGACGTGGCCAAGCGCCTGGCCGATCTCGGCGTCGCGGTGGAGAAGATGAGTCCGGCCGAGTTCACCAAGTTCGTGAGCGACCAGGTCACCGAGTGGGCGCCGGAGGTGAAGGCCTCGGGCGCGCGGCTGAACTGAGCCGGTCATGAACGGCGGACTCTCCATTCACTGTGTGGACGTGGCCAGCGGCCGCGTCGCGGCGGGCCTGCGCGTGGCGCTGCAGCGCCTGGGGCCCGACGGCCTGCCGCACGGCCCGCTGATCGCCGAGGGCGCCGTGGGCAGCAACGGCCTGTTGCAGCACCCGGCGCTGATGAGCGAGGCCATCACGGCCGGCGGTTACGAGGTGCGGTTCGAGGTGGGCGCCTTCTACCGCGGCCAGGGCGCGGCCGTGCCGGAGCCGGCGTTTCTCGAAGTGGTGCCCTACCGTTTCCACATCGCCGACACAGCGCAGCACTTCCACCTGCCCTTCAAGTTCACGGCCTGGGGGTTCTCGCTGTTTCGCGGGGGAGCTTGAAAGGCCCCCCGCGCCGCTTCGCGTCACCCCCCTCAAGGGGGGCGGCACTGGCCGTCCGGCAAAGCCGGCCCGGCGGTGCCCTTGGGTTGCACTGCTTCATGCGGTGCGGGTGGCGCTCCGGGGTGATGAAAAACTGACGAGATCGGTACGGCCATGGCGGCGCCTGTCACGGCGTTGCCACGGGATCGTCGCCGTCGCGTCAAACGCGCCCGGCACAGTGGCGCGGCCGCCTGCACCGTTGCAGGCGCTTCCCACCACCGACGACCGAGAGCCCCGACCATGCGCCGATCCCCCGCCTTGTCCCTGAGCCTGAGCGCGACCCTGCTCGCCCTCGCCAGCCTGCCGCTGGCCGCCCAGGCCCAGACCACCTTCCCCGCCACGCTCAAGGGCCACGCCATCCTGCCGGCGCAAACCTTCATCGCCGCGCCCAAGGACGCCCCGGCCGATCTGCAGGTCAGTGGCAAGTTCACCACCGGCCAGCGGGTCGAGAAGATCGGCAGCGTTGAAGGCAAGTCCGCCGGCCGCCCCACCGGCGTCTCGCTGCCCTTCAAGGGCCAGCCGGTGCAGGGCCACTCGGGCATCAAGCGCCTGGCCGACGGCAGCTTCTGGCTGCTGACCGACAACGGTGCAGGCTCCAAGGCCAACTCGCCCGACTTCGCCCTCTTCCTCAACCGCTACACGGTGGACTTCAAGAGCGGCCAGTTCAAGCGCCTGCAGACCGTGTTTCTGCACGACCCCGACAAGAAGGTGCCGTTCCGCATCGTCCACGAAGGCACCAAGCAGCGTTACCTCACCGGTTCCGACTTCGACACCGAAGGCTTCCAGATCGCCGACGGGCACTTCTGGATCGGCGACGAGTTTGGCCCGTACCTCATCAAGGCCGACATGAAGGGCCGGGTACGGGCCGTCCATGAAACGAAGGTGGACGGCAAGACCATCGTCTCGCCCGACCACCCTTCGGTCATCACCCCGGGCGCGCCGAATGGCGAACTGAAGTTCCAGTCGCGCCGCTCCAAGGGCTACGAAGGCCTGGCCTCATCGCCCGACGGCAGCAAGCTCTATGCCCTGCTCGAAGGCGCGCTGTGGGACGAAGCCACCAAGGCGCCCGAAGCGCTGGACGGCAAACAGTTCCTGCGTGTGCTGGAGTTCGACGTGAAGGCCGAGCAGTGGACCGGCCGCCACTGGAAGTACGTGCTCGACGCCAACCACCACGCCATCGGCGACTTCAACATGATCGATGCCACCACCGGCCTGATCATCGAGCGCGACAACGGCGAAGGCACGGCCGACAAGGCCTGCCCCGAAGGCCAGAAACGCACCGACTGCTTCCACGACCTGGCAAAGTTCAAGCGCATCGTCAAGATCGAGCTGACTGAGGCCAACGTGGGCAGCCCGCTGCGCAAGATCGGCCACATCGACCTGATGGCCATCGCCGACCCGAACAAGCTGGCCCGCAAGCCCCTGACCAACGGCGTGCTGAGCTTCCCCTTCTTCACGATCGAAAACGTGGACGTGGTGGACGCGACGCACATCGTGGTGGGCAACGACAACAACCTGCCGTTTTCCAGCAGCCGCGAGCCGAACCAGGCCGACGACAACGAGCTGATGTTGCTGGAGGTGGGGGACTTCCTCAAGGCGCGCTGAGCGCCGCCCTGGCCAAAGACAACCGGCCAAGGCCGGTTGTCTTTTTTTGTCTCAGAACACCTCGGTGTCCACCTCGGTGTTGGCCTGGGCGGTGTAGCGGTCACCGTGCACGGTGTGCTGGTTGATCAGCGTGTTCAGGCGCGCGATCACATCGGCCGACAGCCCCACGCTGGCCGCGCCGATGTCGTCCATCAGGTGCTCCACGTTCGTCGTGCCGGGGATGGGCAGGATGTCGTCGCCCTGGTGCAGCAGCCAGGCAATCGCCAGCTGCGCGGGCGTGCAACCGACCTCGGCCGCGATGGCGTTGTAGGCGGGCAGCAACTTCAGGTTGGCGGCGTGGTTCTCGGGCGCGAAGCGCGGCATGCTGCGGCGGATGTCCTTGGCGTCGAAGGCGCTCACATCCAGCTCCCCACACAGGAAACCGCGCGCCACCGGGCTGAACGCCACGAAGCTCACGCCCAGCTCGCGGCAGACTCGCAGCACCGCGATCTCGGGGTTGCGCGTCCACAGCGAGTACTCGGTCTGCAGCGCGGCGATGGGGTGTTCAGCATGGGCCTTGCGCAGCGTCGTCGCCGAGACTTCGCTCAGGCCCACGCTGCGGATCTTGCCCGCGCGCACCAGGTCACCCAGCGCGCCCACGCTGTCTTCGATGGGCACCTGCTTGTCCCAGCGGTGCAGGTAATACAGATCGATCACGTCGGTCTGCAGGCGCTTCAATGCGGCCTCGCAGGTGGCCTTGATGGTGGCGGGCCGGCCGTCGATCACGCGCACCTTCACACCGTCGGCGTTGGGCACGCCCTGCATGCCGCACTTGCTGGCGAGCGTGAATTTCGAGCGGTGTTTCGAGAGGTATTTGCCCACCAGCGTTTCGCTCGCGCCAAAGCCATAGAGCGCGGCGGTGTCGAAGTGCGTCACCCCCGCGTCGAGCGCGGCCAGCAGCACGCGCTCTGCCTGCTGTTCGGAGACCGGAGCGCCGTAGGCATGGCAGATGTTCATGCAGCCCAGGCCGATGGCTGAGACGTTGAAGGGGCCGAGTTGGCGTTGTTGCATGTAAAGAACTCCTGAAATGGAAACGGCCCCAGCCGTGAGGATGGAGCCGTCGATGCTAAAGCCTGCGTGAGTGGAATCAGCCCTTCAGCTGTTGCTCCAGCTGGTGCAGCACCTGATAGCAGTTGAACACCTGTGCCACGCTGGAGTTCGGCTCGCGGCCTTCCTTGATGGCAGCGAAGAACTCGCGATCCTGCAGCTCGATGCCGTTCATGGACACCGCCACTTTGGACACGTCGATCTTCTCTTCCTTGCCGGTGACCAGGTCGTCGTAACGCGCGATGTAGGTCGCGGTGTCGCCGATGTAGCGGAAGAAGGTGCCGAGCGGGCCGTCGTTGTTGAAGCTCAGGCTCAGCGTGCAGATCGCGCCGTTGGCGGCCTTGAGCTGGATGCTCATGTCCATGGCGATGCCCAGCACCGGGTGAATCGGGCCCTGGATGGCGTTGGCCTGCACGATGGGGCTGTTGCACTGGTAGGCGAACAGGTCGACCGTGTGCGCGGCGTGGTGCCACAGCAGGTGGTCGGTCCAGCTGCGGGCCTGGCCCAGCGCGTTGGTGTTGGTGCGGCGGAAGAAGAAGGTCTGCACATCCATCTGCTGGATGTTGAAACGGCCCGCCGTGATCTCGTTGTTCACGTACTGGTGGCTGGGGTTGAAGCGGCGGGTGTGGCCGCACATCGCCACCAGACCGGTCTGCTTCTGCAGCGCCACCACGTCTTCAGCACCCTTCAGGCTGTCGGCCAGGGGAATTTCCACCTGCACGTGTTTGCCGGCCTTCAGGCAGGCGATGGTCTGCTCGGCGTGCATCTGCGTGGGCGTGCAGAGGATGACGGCGTCCACCTCCTTCAGCGCCAGGCTGTCTTCGAGCTTGGTGGTGATGTGTTGGATGCCGTACTTGTCGGCGACTTCCTTGGTCTTCTCCAGGTCGCGGCTGATCAGCGACACGACTTCAACGCCGTCGATGTTCTGGATGCCGTCCAGGTGCTTGATGCCGAAGGCGCCGGCACCGGCGAGGGCTACTTTGATGGTCATGTCAGTTGTTCTCCAGGATGAGGTGGCCCACGGCCGTGTTGGACGCGGGCACATGGTAGAAGCGGTGCTTCACGATCGGCGCAGGGCCTTGCACCTTGCCGTCCACGATGTCGGACATGGCGCCACGGGCGATCAGCCACATCACGAGTTCGATGCCTTCACTGCCGGCTTCGCGCACGTAGTCGATGTGCGGCGTGTCGGCGCAGCCCACCGGGTCGGCGATCATCTTGTCGAGCCAGGCGTTGTCCCACTCGCGGTTGATCAGGCCGGCGCGCGCGCCCTGCAGCTGGTGGCTCATGCCGCCCGTGCCCCAGATGTGCACGTTCAGGTTGTCGTCGTAGCTCTCCACCGCCTTGCGGATGGCCTGGCCGAGCATGAAGCAGCGCTTGCCCGAGGGCACTGGGTACTGCACCACGTTGACCGCGAACGGGATCACCGGGCAGGGCCAGGCGTCTTTCTTCGGGTCGAGTTCGCCGCACATCAGCGACAGCGGCACGGTGAGTCCGTGGTCCACGTCCATCTTGTTGACGATGGTGAGGTCGAAGTCCTGCTGGATCACGCTCTGCGCGATGTGCGAGGCCAGATCGGGGTGGCCGATGACCTTGGGCACCGGGCGCGGACCCCAGCCTTCGTCGGCCGGTGTGAACTCGGCGGCGGTGCCGATGGCGAAGGTGGGAATCATCTCCAGGCTGAAGGCCGTGGCGTGGTCGTTGAAGACGAGGAAGATGACGTCGGGCTTGTTGTCCTTCATCCACTGCTTGGAGTAGTCGTACCCCGCGAACAGCGGCTTCCAGTAGTCCTCTTTGGTCTTGCCCAGGTCCATGGCCGCGCCGATGGCGGGCACGTGGGAGGTGAAAACGGATGCGGTGATCTTGGCCATGTTCAAACTTTCTTTCCTGCTGCGCCCTGGGGTTGGCGATGGGGTTGTGCGTCTCCGTCCTCGCCCACGTAGCGGTTGCCCTCGGCACTGCGGCCGCCCTTGATCATCATGTCGCGGTATTCGGCTTCGGTCATGCCGGTCATCGAGCCCGCCATCTGCTGGAAGCTCTTGCCATCGGTCGCGCCGATCTTGGCCAGGAAGTAAATGTTGCCGCCCGTGCGCATGCACCAGTTGAGGTCGCGCGCCAGCACGGCCTGCTTCTGCTCTTCGGTCATCGCCCATTCGTCGAGGTAGGCGCGTTCGTCGGCCTTGAACTTCTCGCGGTTCTCGGCTTTCATGAGCGACATGCAGAACTGGTTGAGCCAGAAGCCTTTTCGGCTTTGCTCGGCGTCGAAGATGATCGTGCCGGGCACGTCGAGGTAGGGTTTTTCGAGGGACATGGTGTGCTCCTGTGATCCGTTCAGCCTGCGCCTGTCGAACGCTTCGACAGCCCCAGCCCGAACGCGTGTTATCTGACTTCCTCAGGCCAATAGAGACGCATCGGGTTGTCCACCAGCAGCTTCTTCTGCAGCTCGGCGGTGGGCGCGATGTGCGGGATGAAATCCACCAGCAGGCCGTCATCGGGCATGTGGTCCTTCAGGTTCGGGTGGGGCCAGTCGGTGCCCCAGAGCACGCGGTCGGGGAACTGCTCGACGATGCGCTTCGCAAACGGGATCACGTCGGTGTAGGCGTTCTGCTCGCCGTTCAGTGCCTTGGGGCCGGTGACCGACAGGCGCTCGGGGCAGCTCACTTTGCTCCACACGTTGCCGTGCTCGCGCATGAACTTCTCGAACAGCGCGAACTGCGGGCCGTCCACCGGCAACGACACGTCCGGCCGGCCCATGTGGTCCACCACCACGGTGGTGGGCAGCGCGGTGAAGAAGTCCCACAGCTCGGGCAGGTCCACCGCCTCGAAGTAGATGACCACGTGCCAGCCGAGCTTGTTGATGCGGCTGGCGATCTCCAGCAGCTCGTCCTTCGGCGTGAAGTCCACCAGGCGCTTGACGAAGTTGAAGCGCACACCGCGCACGCCGGCGGCGTGGAGCTTCTGCAGCTCTTCATCGGTGATGCTGCGCTTGACCGTGGCCACGCCACGCGCCTTGCCACCGCTGGAGAGGCAGGCATCCACCATGGCCCGGTTGTCGGCGCCGTGGCAGGTGGCCTGCACCACCACGTTGCGGGCGAAGCCCAGGTGGTCGCGCAGCGCGTACAGCTCGTGCTTGCTCGCGTCGCAGGGCGTGTACTTGCGCTCGGGTGCGTAGGGGAACTCGGCCCCCGGGCCGAACACGTGGCAGTGCGCGTCCACCGCGCCGGCGGGCAGCTGGAAGCTGGGTTTGGACGGACCGGTGTACCAGTCCATCCAGCCTGCGGTTTTGGTGAAGTCACCGGAAGTGGGTTTGCTCATGCGTTGATCTCTGTGTTGGGTTGCCCAAGCTGCCGTTGAAAGGCCAAAACCACCGTTCGCCCTGAGCTTGTCGAAGGGCTCGCGAGGGCTTCGACAGGCTCAGCCCGAACGGGGGATGGAGTCAGTCGATATAACGCAAGCCCGCAGCAGCCAGCGGCTCACGCATCTTGTACATGTCCAGCCCCAGCACGCCCGAGGCCAGCTTGTCGCGCTTCTCGCCCTCGAAGCTCTCGCGCTTGATCGCAGCAGCCAGCGTTTCCGCCGCACGCGCCGCAGGCACGCAGACCACGCCATCGTCGTCAGCCACGATCACGTCGCCGGGCGTGACCAGCATGCCGGCGCAGACGATGGGAATGTTCACCGAGCCCAGCGTGGCCTTGATGGTGCCCTTGGAAGAGATCGCCTTGGACCACACCGGGAAGTTCATTTCCTTGAGCGTCTTCACGTCGCGCACGCCGGCATCGATGACCAGGCCACGGGCGCCGCGCGCCTGGAAACTGGTGGCCAGCAGATCGCCAAAATAGCCATCGCTGCACTCGGCCGTGACGGCCGCGACCACGATGTCGCCGGGCTGGATCTGCTCGGCTGCGACGTGCATCATCCAGTTGTCACCCGGCTGCAGCAGCACGGTGATCGCCGTGCCCGAGACCTGCACACCGGTCTGGATCGGGCGCATGTAGGGCTTGAGCAGGCCGACGCGGCCCATGGCCTCGTGCACGGTGGCCGAGCCCAGCGCGGCCAGGCCGTCGGCCGCAGCGCGGTCGGCCCGGGTGATGTTGCGGTAAACGACGCCGAGTTGATACATGTCGATCTCCTGGTTTTGATTCCCTCTCCCGCCAGCGGGAGAGGGAGTGAAGTCAGAGGCTCTTCGCCTTGAGCGCCGCGTCCAGACGCGGGAACACACGGCGCGCATTGCCCTCGTACACCTTGTAGCGGTCATCCCCCACGACGATGGTGCTCGCTTCGATGTAGCGCTTGGTGTCGTCGTAGTAGTGACCGGTTTCGGGGTCGATGCCGCGCACGGCGCCGATCATTTCCGAGGCGAACAGGATGTTGTCCACCGGGATCACCTTGGTCAGCAGGTCGATGCCCGGCTGGTGGTACACGCAGGTGTCGAAGAAGATGTTGTTGAGCAGGTGGTCTTTCAGCAGCGGCTTCTTCAGCTCCTGCGCCAGGCCACGGAAACGGCCCCAGTGGTAAGGCACCGCGCCGCCACCGTGGGGGATGATGAATTTCAGCGTCGGGAAATCCTTGAACAGGTCGCTGGTCAGGCACTGCATGAAGGCCGTGGTGTCGGCGTTCAGGTAGTGCGCGCCGGTGGTGTGGAAGCAGGCGTTGCAGCTGGTGGACACGTGCACCATGGCCGGGATGTCGTGCTCCACCATCTTCTCGTAGATGGGGTACCAGGCCTTGTCACTCAGCGGCGGGCTGGTCCAGTGGCCGCCCGAAGGATCGGGGTTCAGGTTGATGCCGACGTTGCCGTATTCCTTGACGCACTTTTCCAGCTCGGGGATGCAGGTGGCCGGGTCCACGCCCGGGCTCTGCGGCAGCATCGCGGCGGGAATGAAGTGGTCGGGGAACAGCTGGCTCACGCGGTAGCAGAGCTCGTTGCAGATCGCGGCCCAGGTGGAGCTGATGTTGAAGTCGCCGATGTGGTGGGCCATGAAGCTCGCGCGCGGCGAGAAGATGGTGAGGTCGGAGCCACGTTCCTTCATCAGGCGCAGCTGGTTGGTCTCGATGGACTCGCGCAGCTCGTCGTCGCTGATCTTCAGGTCGCTCACCTTGGGCATGGACGCCGGGTCCTTGATGCCGGCGATCTGCGCGTTGCGCCAGTTCTCCAGGGCCTTGGGCGCCGTGGTGTAGTGGCCGTGGCAGTCGATGATGAGGGGCTTTTGCTGGCTCATGGAAGGTCTCCTGTCAGGGCTTTGAAAGTGGGTGCATTCTGGTCCCCACCCGGCACACACTCAAGAGGCATAACCCACTACCAGCTATCGCAAAAGAGCATTTCAAAACCATCGAAATGCCGGCGACGCATAGCAGCTGTTCGCCAGGGCCGTGGTCCGTTCACGGACAAACTGATAGATTGCCCCTGGCCTTCCCTTCAACACCCAAAAGAGACCGAGACAAGCATGACCACCACCCCTCTCCGCGTCCGCCGCCTGCAGCTGCTGGGTGCACTGGGCGCCAGCGCACTGGCCGCCCTGCCGCTGGCCACCGTTGCGCAGGACTTTCCGACCCGGCCGATCCGCCTGGTCGTGCCCTTCACGCCGGGCGGCAGCACCGACATCCTGGCGCGTGCCATCGGCCTGGAGCTGGGCAAGGCCTGGGGCCAGTCGGTGGTGGTCGAAAACGTGCCGGGCGCGGGCGGCGCCATCGGGGCAGAGAAGGTGGCCAAGGCCGCCCCGGACGGCCACACTCTGCTGATGGGCCACATCGGCACGCTGGCCGTGAACCCCAGCCTCTACCCCAGGCTGCCGTACAACCCCTTGAAGGACTTCACCCCCGTGGCCTGGGTGGCCAACGTGCCCAACGTGCTGGTGCTGCACCCCTCGACCCAGGCGGGCAACATGAAAGCCTTCGTGGCCCATGCCAAAGCCAACCCGGGCCGCCTGAACTATGGATCGGGTGGCAACGGCAGTGCGGCCAACCTGGCCACCGAGTACCTGAAGATGCGCACCGACATCTCGCTGGTCCACATCCCCTACCGGGGCACGGCGCCCGCCGTCAACGACCTCGTGGCCGGCCAGACCCAGGTGCTGTTCACCGGCGTGCCGGCCGTCATCGGCCAGATCCGCAACGGCCAGCTCAAGGCGCTGGCGGTGTCGGGCCAGCGGCGCGTCGAGGCCCTGCCCGATGTGCCCACGGTGAACGAGGCGCTGGGCTTCAAGGACTTCGAGGCCGACCAGTGGTACGGGGTGGTGGCGCCCACCGGCACCCCGGCCCCCATCGTGGCCAAGCTCAACCAGGCCATCAACGCCGCGCTGAACGCACCGGAACTCAAGAAGCGCCTGGGCGCCGAGGGGGCCGTGGCCAACCCGACCACCCCCGAGGCCTTTGGCCAATACATCGCGGCCGAGATCGCGCGCTGGAAGCCCGTCATCACCTCTGGGCGCGTGAAGATCGACTGACCCCAGTCGACGGCTCCCCCCGCGCCGCCTTCGGCGTCACCCCCCGGGGGCGATGCGAGTGGCCCGGCAAAGCCGGTTCCACACAGCCTGACCCACCCCCATCGCTTGCCCACGGCGTGTGGCCGCTCCGCCCCTCAAGGGGCGATGCGAGTGGCCCGGCAAAGCCGGTTCCACCGCATCCTGGGGTCTGGGCACTTCGCTTCGGTCTGCTCTTTTTTGAATAGCTGGCCGTCGGTTATCGCAAAGTGGAACAATGAGATCCCTTCCTTCGGAGCTGGCATGGATCTCAAACAACTCGAATATTTCGTGCGCGTCGCCGAGCTGGGCAGTTTCACCCGGGCGGCGATCGCGCTGGACGTGGCGCAGCCCGCGCTCTCGCGGCAGGTGCGCCTGCTGGAGGTCGAACTGCGCCAGAACCTGCTGGTGCGCAACGGCCGCGGCGCGACGCCGACCGACGCCGGCAAGCTGTTGCTGGAACACGGCCGCGGCATCCTGCACCAGGTGGAGCGTGCGCGCGAAGAGCTGGGGCGGGTGCGGGGCGCGCTGGCCGGGCGGGTGGCCATCGGCCTGCCGCCCAGCCTGGCGCGGGTGCTGACCGTGCCGCTGACCCGGGCCTTCCGCGCGCAGCTGCCCGAGGCGCAGCTCTCGATCAGCGAAGGCCTCTCGGCGACCATGCAGGAATGGCTGCACACCGGCCGGCTCGACATCGCGGTGCTCTACAACGCCATGCCCGCGCCCGACATCGAGATCAGCCCCTTGCTGGAAGAAGAGCTGCTGCTGGTGCAGCCGCGCCCGCCCGGGCTGGCCGAAGAGCCGCCGCCGCCGCCGGTACCGCTGGCCGAGGTGGCCGCGCTGCCGCTGGTGATCCCGAGCCGGCCGAACGCGATCCGCATGCACGTCGAGGCGGAGATGGCCAACATCGGCTGTCGCCCGCAGATCGCGCTGGAGATCGACGGTGTCTCCGCCATCCTCGATCTGGTCGCCGACGGCTTGGGCAGCGCCCTGCTCTCGCGCCACGCCGTGGCCAGCTCGATCCGCCCCTCGGCCTACCGCACGCGGCCGGTCAACCCGCCGCTGCGCACCCGCGCCAGCCTGGCCGTCAGCTCGCAGCGCCCGGCCACACTCACCCAGCGTGCCGCGCTGGGCATCATTGCCGAGGTGAGCCGCAGCCTGGGACTGTGAAAGCCCACCCCCGCCGCGCTGCGCGCGACCCCTCAAGGGGGCTGAGGGCCGCGGCTCCAAGCCTGCCTGTGCAGGCTTGGACGGCCCGAAGAAGCCTCGCCTCTGGCGAGGCTGCGGCCTGCAAGGCGCACTGGCCGTCCGGCAGAGCCGGCCCGGCGGTGCCCTGGGCTGCACCGGCTCATGCATGAGGGCAGCGCTCCGGCGTCGTGGGCCATGCTTGTTCAGGCGAGCCAGCCCACCCCGTGGCGCAGCAGCCAGAGCAAGGCGCTCAGCGTGAAGAACGACGACAGCGTGATCACCAGCAGCGCGGCCGAGGCCAGGCCTTCGTGGCCGTGGCGCTGGGACAGGATGGTGTAGATGCCCATGGTGGGCATGGCGCAGGTGAGCAACAGGGCCACGCGTAATTGCGGGTCGTCCAGCGGCACCAGCCAGGTCAGCACCAGCAGCATGCACAGCGGGTGCAGCACCAGCTTGCCCAGGCCGATCTGCGCCACCGTGCGACGCAGGCCCTTCAGGGGCTGGCCCACGAGGCTGCCGCCGATCACGAACAGCGAGAGCGCGCTGCTGGCCTGCGCAAACAGGGTGACGGTGCGCGACAGCGGCGACGGGATGTGCAGCCCCAGCACCGACACCAGCATGCCGGCCAGGATGGCGATGATCAGCGGGTTGCGCAGCAGGCCCTGGAGGGTCTGGAGCACGGCCCGCTGCCACTGGCCGGCCTCGTGCCGGTCCATGTCGGCCAGCGCCAGCAACACCGGGATGATCAGCAGGTTCTCGACCACCATGTTCAGCGCCAGGCTCACGCCGGCCACCGACGCACCCAGGGTGAGCATCAGGATCGGGTAGCCCACGTAACCGCTGTTGGGGCAGGACATGCCCATGGCCATCACGCTGGACAGGCTCATCGAGCGCTTCGCGACAAAGCGGGACCACAGAAAGGCCGCCGCCAGCACCAGGCCGCTGCCCAGCGCATAGGCCAGCAGATACCGGCCGTTGAAGATCTCGCCCACGCTGCGCTGCGACAGCGCATTGAACAGCAGAGCGGGCAGCGCGATGTTGATCACGAACTTGCCGAACACACGCATGTCGGCCTTGGCAAACAGGCCCCAGCGGGTCACCGCAAAACCGAGGGCGATGCAGAGGTAGATCGGGCCGGTGATGGCCAGGATGTCGAGCATGGGTGGGGGTCAGGTGGGCAATGCCCCGCGCGACGGCAACACGCGGGCTACGTGATCCGGTCGTCGTTGGCGGCGGGTTCGCGCGCGGCCAGCAGGCGGTCGGCGAAGGCCTGCCACGGCGGGTTCGGGCCCAGGTCGGCGAACCGGCCGGCGCGGGCCTGCGTGGCCATCCAGTCGTGTTTCTGCGCGATGGCCGCGGCCATGAAGGGTTCGAAGCCGGCCTCGCGCACGGTGTGGGCGACCTCGCGCATTTCTTCGGCGCGGCGTTTTCCGTGTTGCGCCACGCGGCTGAAGAAATAGCTGCCCTGCTTGTGCCAGTCGATGCTGGGGAAGGTTTCCTGCAGCGTGGCGATCATCGCGTCTTCCACGCCGTGGTGGCGTGCGGTGGTGTAGCTCTCGATCACCAGCGCTTCGAGGCCTTTGATCATCACGCTGCGGCACATCTTGGTGGCCGAGGCGATGCCCAGCTTTTCACTGGCCACCGTCGCGTCCATGCCCAGCGCGGCCAGCACCGGCTGCAGGCGCGCGGCGTGCGCGCCGCCCAGCAGCATGGGCACGCGGATGCCGTAGGGCGGCACCGAGGTCATGACACCCGCTTCCACGTAATGAGCGCCTGTGGCGTCGATCAGCGCGGCGGCCTTCTGCTTGGTGCCGGGCGAGGCGGAATTCAGGTCCAGGAACACGCTGCCCGGCCGGATGTGCGGCGCGACCGCTTCGGCCACCGCCAGCGTGTTCGAGGCGGTCACGGCCGAGATCAGCAGCGTGGCCTGCGCGCACAGGCTGGCCACGCCGTCGCAGGCCTCGATGCCCTGCGCAGCAGCGTGGGCCAGCGGCTCGTCACGCTGCGCCGGATCGTCGAACTTCAGGTCCCAGGCCCCGGTCCAGACCGCGCCGGGCTTCAGCCCCGCAGAAAAGGTGCGACCGACCTCGCCGTAGCCGATCAGTCCGATGCGCAAGCTGTCCATGGATCGGGTCACTGCTTCGGTATGCCGGCACGCTGAATGACGCTGCCCCAGCGCTGGATGTCAGAGGCCAGCAACTGAGCCGCTTCATCGGGCGTGCTCATGTCGGCGTCGATGTTCAGGTCGGCCAGCTTCTTCTTCACCTCGGGCTTGGACAGCGCGGCGACGATGTCCTTGTTCAGGCGGTCGATGATGGGGCGCGGCGTCTTGCCGGGCACGGCGAGCGCGTTCCACGACGAGGCCTGGAAGCCCTTGACACCCGCCTCCACGGCCGTGGGCACGTCGGGCAACACGCTCGAACGCTTCTTGCCGGTCACGGCCAGGGCGCGGAAGGCACCGGCCTTGATCTGCGTCAGCGCGGGGCCGAGGATCTCGACACCCACGTCAACCTGCTTGCCGCGCAACGCACCGACCAGCTCCGGCGTCGCCTTGAACGGCACGATCTGCACGTCGATGTCGGCGCTGGACTTGAACAGTTCGGCCGCCAGGTTCTGCGTGCTGCCGATGTTGATGCTGCCGACGTTGAGCTTGTTGGGGTTGGCCTTGGCGAACGCGACCAGCTCGCCCAGGGTCTTGAACGGCGAATCGGCCGGCACCAGCACGGCCAGGTCGAAGGTGCCCAGCGTGGAGACGGGGGCCAGGTCCTTGAGCGTGTCGTAGGGCAGGCTGTTGTACAGGCTGGCCGTGACGGCCGTGCCGTTGGACATCAGGAACATCGTGTGGCCGTCGGGATCGGCCCGTGCCACCGTGCTGGCCGCCACCACGCCGCCGGCACCGGGCTTGTTCTCGATCACCACCGGCTGGCCCAGCGACAGGGTCAGCTCGGCCGCCACGATGCGCGCCGTGAGGTCGCCCGCGCCGCCGGCCGCGAAGGGCACGACGATGCGCAGCGGCTTGCTCGGGAAGGCCTGCGCCATCGCCAAGGGCGCGGCGAACACCGCCACGGCGGAGAGGGCCGACAGCACCACGCTGCGGCGGCGGGCAAAGAAACGGTGGGTCATGGTGTTGTCTCCAGTGTGTTGGGGGGAAACCTAGCCGACGAACTGCACCAGCCAGAGCGAGATCGACGGAAACAGCAGCAGCAGCGTGGTGCGGAAGACGTCGCTGATCAGGAAGGGCATCACGCCCTTGTAGCTCTCGCTGATCGGCACGTCCTTGGCCATGCCGTTCACGACATACACGTTGAGCCCCACCGGCGGCGCCAGCAGGCCGAAACCCACCGTCATCAGCACCATGATGCCGAACCAGATCGCGGTCAGTTCCTGCGACATGCCGAAGTCCATGGCCATGATCATCGGGAAGAAGATCGGGATGGTCAGCAGGATCATGGACAGCTCGTCCATCACCGCGCCCAGCACCACATAGAACAGCAGGATGGCGGTGACCACCATCAACGGCGACAGGCCCCAGCCATTGACCACCTCGGCCAGCATCGCGGGCACCTGCGTCAGCGCCAGCGCCGAGTTCATCAGGTCGGCGCCGATGAAGATCATAAAGATCATGGCGCTGGCCTCGGCCGTCGCATAGAAACACTTCTTGACCTTGGCCCAGGTCAGCTCGCGCTTGAGCAGCGCGGCCACGAAGGTGCAGGCCGCGCCCACGCCCGCCCCTTCGGTGGGGGTGAACAGGCCGCCGTAGATGCCACCGAACACGATCAGGAAGACCACCGCGATCGGCATCACCCCCATCAGCAGCTTGGCGGTCAGGCGGGGCATGTTCTCTTCGTCGTGCTCGGGCGCCTGGCCGGGCACCACGCGCACGTAGATCGCGATGGCGATGATGTAACCCGTCATGGCGATCACGCCGGGAATCATGGCGGCGGCGAACAGCTTGGCGATGTTCTGCTCGGTCAGGATGGCGTAGATCACCAGCGGCACCGAGGGCGGGATCAGGATGCCCAGCGTGCCGCCGGCGGCCAGCGTGCCGGTGGACAGGCGACCGGAATAGCCGTGGCGCTTCATCTCGGGCAGGGCCACCGAGGTGATGGTGGCCGCGGTGGCGATGGACGAGCCGCAGATGGCACCGAAGGCCGCGCTGGCCATCACGGCCGCCATGGCCAGGCCACCCTTGAAGCGCGCCATGATGGTGGCGGCCAGCTCGAACAACGACTTGGAGATGCCCCCCTGCGTGGCGAAGTTGCCCATCAGGATGAAGAGCGGGATCACCGAGAGGTCGTAGCTCGCGAAACGCGCGAAGGCCAGACCGTTGAGGTTGTTCGAGAACGGCAGCCAGCCGACCTGGGTGATGTAGCCGAACACGCCGGCCGAAAACATCGAGATCGCGATCGGCACGCGCAGCGCCATCAGGACCAGCATGACGCCGAAGATGGCGCCCGCCATGGACAGGGAACTCATTGATCTTGCTCCTGGAAATTGCCAATGAACGCCTGATAGAAGGCGATCAGGCCCGTCAGGAACAGCGGCGGGATCATCGCCACGTACGCGATCCACTCGGGGAAGCCGAGCATCATGGTGGTGGTCTCGGACCGGTAGGAGCTGAGGGCGCCCACCGTGGTGCGCCAGGCCAGCAGGAACATGATCAGGCCGAGCGCCAGGCTGCCGAAGCGGTCGAGCCGGGCGTTGATGGCTTCAGGCACCTTGGAGGTGAAGAAGTCCACGATGATGTTGCCGCGGCGCAGCTGGGCCCACGGAAGGAACAGCGCGACGGCCGCACCCGCGGTGACGGCGGTGAGTTCGTAATCACCCACGAGCGAGACGCCCACGGTGTTGCGACCGATCAGGCTGCCGCAGGTCACCAGCGTGATGAGCGTGAGCAGGACACCCGCCAGCAGGGCACAGGCTTTCGCCAGAGTGGACAAGAGTTTCAATGGATCACCTCGATGAGCGAAGGCGCGCCGGAGCGGTGGCGACGAACCCACCAGACCCCACGCGCCAGAAAGAACCACAGACAGAAGCGAAAGCGCCGCCACGTGGGCAGCCCAGCCGCTTCGATTTTCCTCCCACGGACAGCGTCAGCCGATCCGGGAGAAGAACTATAGTGCAGAATTTAACATGGGTAAATGCATTTACCCTATCGGAATCCCTTGGTTACCACCACCCATGGCTGGCGCTGGACCCCGACTGTGCAGCGATTTCGAGGCATTGACCAGCGGATGCGGCGACTTTCAGTTATCGCAACCCGGCATGAACCATTTGGTTCAATGCCGAACTGCGATGACGCTCCGAGGTCGCGGCACCTCCATCGGCGACGCTCCAAGAAAAACCGCCCTCATCGGAGGGCGGTGGTTTCTGTGCGGGGGGGCGCGGAGCCCTCACTCCCTCACTTCGTGTGCTTGTCGATCAGCGAGCGGGCTTCAGACACCAGCTTGGCGCCGTCGATGCCTTTGCCCTTCATCTCGTTGATCCAGTCGGTTTCCACCGTCGCGGCCGTGCGCCTCCAGCGCTGCGTCTCGGCCAGCTCCAGCGCCACGATGTTGTTGCCCGCCTTCTCGGCGATGGCGCGGCCCGCCTTGTCGCCGTCGTCCATGGCCTTGCCGAACATGGCGGCGGTGGCGATGCCGGAGTTGTTGTCGATCACCTTCTTCAGGTCGGGCGGCAGCTTGTCGTAAGAAGCCTTGTTCATCGAGAACGCGAAGGTCTGGGTGTAGAGGCCCTGCTTGCCGGCGAACGTGGTGTGGTTCTTCACCAGCTCGGTCACCTTCAGCGACGGCGTCACTTCCCACGGAATCGTGGTGCCGTCGATGGTGCCCTTGGACAGCGCGTCGGTCACCGCTGGCACCGGCATGCCCACAGGGGTGGCGCCCAGTTTGACCAGCATGTTGCTGATGATGCGCGAGCCGCCGCGCACCTTCATGCCGCGCAGGCTCTCCAGCCCGGTCACCGGCGTCTTGGTGTGGAACAGGCCCGGGCCGTGGGTGTGCACGGCGATCAGCTTCACGTCCTTGAACTCGTCGGCCGCGAACTTCTCGACGTATTCCTGGATGGCTTTGGAAGACGACTCGGCCGAACCGCTCATGAAGGGCAGCTCGAACACCTCGGTCTTGTTGAAGCGGCCGGGCGTGTAGCCCAGCACCGTCCAGGTCAGGTCCACGACACCGTCGCGGGCCTGGTCAAACAGCTGGGGCGGCGTGCCGCCGAGCTGCATGGCGTTGAACAGCTGGACCTTGATCTTGCCGCCCGACTCGGCCTCGACCTTCTGGGCCCAGGGCACGAGCGCCTTGGCGGGAATGGTGGCCTGCGCGGGCAGCATCTGGTGCAGGCGCAGCGTGACCGTCTGGGCCATCGCGGTGCCGGTCATGGCCAGGGCCGCGACCGCACCCATGGCGGCCAGGGCGGTGCGACGGGGAATGAATTTCATGGTGTCTCCTAGGGTTGAAAAAGGGGATGAATGCTTTCAGCGCCGGCGCCGGATCATGCGGATCGCCGGCATGTTGCCGGCCAGGGGTTCGGCCGGGTGGGCGGCGAGCACCTCGACCAGGTTGCGACGCGCCAGGCGCGAGTGTTCGCGCATGATGGATTCGGCGCGCGCGCCCTCGCGCTGCTCGATGGCATCCAGCACCTGACGGTGCTGGTCTTGCGCCACCGCCAGCATGTCGCGCGCGCGGGTGGACTGCGCCTGCAGCAGCACGAAACCCGAGGGCGAGGCGAACGGCAGGCTGGCCGCGCGTTCCAGCTGGCGCGTGATGGTCGGGCTGTCGGCCAGCTCGTAGAGCAGCGAATGGAAGTGGCTGTTGAGCGCCACGTAGGCCGAGAACGCGTCGTCGTCCAGGCTGGGCACGGTCAACAGGGCGTCGATGCGGTCAAGGCACTGGCGGGCCTCGGCCAGCACCACCGCCGGCGCGCCGCGCTCGGCGGCCAGCCGTGCCAGCAGGCCTTCGAGCGTGCCGCGCAGCTCGATGGCGTCGGCCACGTCGCGCTCCGAGAAACTCTGCACCACGAAACCGCCGTTGGGCAGGGCTTCGAGCAAACCCTCCTGCTCCAGCCGCACCAGCGCGGCGCGGATCGGGGTGCGCGACATGCCCAGCCGCTCGACGATGGCCAGCTCGGCGATGCGCGTGCCCCCGGCCAGCTCGCCCGAGAGGATGAGCTCGCGCAGGCACAGCAAGGCGCGCACCTGGGCGCTCTCGACGGATGTCGCACCCGGGGCCGGGGGCGCATCAAGGGGTCGGTCTTGCACGGTGTTCATGGATACGCAATGTATACAGAAACACCCCAAAATCCCTCAGGATTACCCCTGTATCAGGGAAATCCATGATGCTCTGTATCCAACCCAAGCGGCGATGTGTTGACTACGATGCGTGTCGGACCGATTCACCCCCACGGAGACACCATGACCCTGCGCACCACACCCCCCTTTCGCGCCGACCACGTCGGCAGCTTCCTGCGCCCCGCCTACCTGCTGGAAGCGCGCGACCAGTTCTTCAACCAGAAGTCCATCTCCGCCGAGCAGCTGCGCGCCGTCGAAGACAAGGCGATCACCGAGATCGTGAAATTCCAGGCCGACGTGGGCCTGCAGTCCATCACCGACGGCGAGTTCCGCCGCACCTATTTCCACATCGACTTCCTGGAACAGCTGGGCGGGGTGAAGACCGACATCCCGGTCACCATCATCCGGCCCGACGGCAGTGAAGAGCTGGCGCCGCCCGTGATCCGCGTGATCGACAAGGTGCGCCACGCCAAGAACATCCAGCTTGCCGACTTCCAGTACCTCAAGGCGCAGGTCGAGGCGCTCGGCCTGCCCGCCGTGGTGCCCAAGGTCACCATCCCCTCGCCGACCATGCTGCACTTTCGCGGTGGGCGCGCCGGCATCAGCAAGGAGGCCTACCCCGAGCTGGACCCGGTGTTCTACGACGACGTGGCCAGGGCCTACGGCGAGGAGCTGCAGAGCCTGGCCGACGCGGGCTGCACCTACGTGCAGATGGACGACACCAACATGGCCTACCTCTGCGACGAGAAGATGCGCGAGGCCGCCCGCCAGCGCGGCGACGACCCCAACGAGCTGCCACACCGCTACGCCGGCTTCATCAACAAGGTGGTGGCGCACAAGCCGGCTGGCATGACGCTGGCCATGCACCTGTGCCGCGGCAACTTCAAGAGCACCCACGCGGCGGCCGGCAACTACGAGCCGGTGGCCGAGGCACTGCTCTCGGAGATGCACCTGGACGCCTACTTCATGGAGTACGACGACGACCGCTCGGGCGACTTCCGGCCGCTGCGCTTCCTCAAGCCGGGCAAGACGGTGGTGCTGGGCCTGGTGACCACCAAGTTCGGCCAGCTGGAGAGCAAGGACGCGCTCAAGCGCCGCATCGAAGAGGCCGCGAAATACGCGCCACTGGACCAGCTCTGCCTGAGCCCGCAGTGCGGCTTCTCCAGCACGGTGCACGGCAACAACATCGCGGTGGAAGACCAGCGCCGCAAGCTCGCGCTGGTGGTCGAAACCGCCAGGGAAGTCTGGGGGAGCTGACCCGACCATCGCCCGGCGCGGGTGTGAACCGGCGGCGGGCGGCGCGGTGCAGCGGCATCGGGTTTGTCCGCATGGCAGCGCCGCGGGGTCTGCCCGATATTCCTATGTCACATAGGTTTATCCCGGAATCCCATGAACCCACAGCCAGCCCCCGCCGCCGCACTCGACGAGGTTCAGGTCGAGCACCAGGGCGCCGTTGCCCTGATCCGCCTGTGCCGCCCGGCCAAACGCAATGCCCTGAGCGACGGCCTGATGGCCGCGCTGTGGCAGGCCTTCCGCGAACTGCCCGAGCGCACCCGCGCGGTGGTGCTGCACGGCGAAGGCGCACATTTCTGTGCGGGCCTGGACCTGAGTGAACTGCGCGAGCGCGACGCGGTGCAGGGCCTGCACCACTCGCGCTCCTGGCACCCCATCCTGAACGGGATCGAGTTCGGGCGGGTGCCGGTGATCGCGGCGCTGCACGGCGCGGTGGTCGGCGGCGGCCTGGAGCTGGCCAGCGCGTGCCACATCCGGGTGGCCGACGACTCGGCCTTTTTCGCGCTGCCCGAGGGCAGCCGGGGCATCTTTGTCGGCGGGGGTGGCTCGGTCCGGCTGCCCAGGCTGATCGGCACCCACCGCATGCTGGACATGATGCTGACCGGGCGCGTCTACCCGGCGGCCGAGGCGGTGCAGCGGGGCTTTGCGCAGTACCACGTGCCCGAGGGTGAGGCGCTGGCGAAGGCCCTGGCCCTCGCACAGGCGGTGACCGGCAACGCGCCCATGACGAATTTCGCCCTGATGCACGGCCTGCCCCGCATCGCCGAACAGCCCGCCGACCACAGCCTCCTGACCGAGTCTTTGCTGGCGGCCATTGTGCAGTCGGCGCCCGAGGCAAAGGCGCGCGTGCGGGCCTTTCTGGACGGCAGCGGGCCCAAGGTCCAAGCCGTCTGACGGGGAGCCACCGCATGACCGCTCCCCACACCGCGCGTTACCGCCACTTCCCGTTCGGGGTCACACAAGCCGTGGTGCGCCACGAGGGCAGCGACACCCACCTCCGCTGCGACCAGGACCTGCAAGCCTTCCCTCCGCGCATGACGGACAGGCTGCATGCCTGGGCCGAGCGCCAGCCCGACACCCCGCTGTACGCCCAGCGCGACCCGGCGGATCGCAGCCGCTGGCAGCACCTGAGCTTCGGCGGCGCGCTGGCCGCCGCGCGCCAGATCGGCCAGGCCCTGCTGGACAGGGGGCTGAGCGCCGAGCGCCCGCTGGTGATCCTGAGCGAAAACAGCCTGGACCACGCCACCCTGGCCCTGGGCGCCATGTACGCCGGCGTGCCCTTCAGCGCCATTTCGCCGGCCTACTCGCTCGTCAGCCAAGACCACGGAAAGCTGCGGCACGTCATGCACACCCTGACGCCGGGGCTGGTGTACGCCGCCGACGCACGCTACCGCGCCGCCATCGAAGCGACGGTGCCGGCCGACACCGAGGTGGTGCTCAGCGAAGGCGGGGCTGACGCGCTGGCCTCGCACCGGTGCACGCCGCTGAGCGCACTGCGGGCCACGGCCCCGACCCCGGCACTGGACGCGGCCATGCGCGCCACCGGGCCCGACACCATCGTCAAGTTCCTGTTCACCAGCGGATCGACCAACCTGCCCAAGGCCGTCATCACCACGCAGCGCATGCTGTGCGCCAACCAGCAGCAGATCCTGCAGTCGATGCCGATCCTGGGCCAGGAGCCGCCCGTGCTGGTGGACTGGATGCCCTGGAACCACACGGCCGGCGGCAACCACAACTTCTTCATGGCGCTGTACAACGGCGGCACGCTCTACATCGACGAAGGCAAGCCCACCCCCACGCTGCTGGGCGAAACGCTGCGCAACCTGCGCGAGGTGGCGCCCACCTGGTACTTCAATGTGCCCATTGGCTACGAGGCCATCGCCCGCGCCATGGACACCGACCCGCAGCTCCGCCGCAACTTCTACGCCCGGCTCAGCTGCCAGCTGTACTCGGGCGCCGCGCTGTCGCAGGCCATCCAGGACGCGCTGCACCGCCATGCCGAAGCCGCGCTGGGCGAACGCGTGGTGATGACGGCCGGGCTGGGCATGACCGAGTCCTCGCCCTTCGCCCTGTTCGTCACCAGCCCCCACACCCGGGCGGGTGAGGTCGGCCTGCCCGCGGCCGGGCTGGAGGTGAAGCTGGCACCGGTCGGGGAAAAGACCGAGATCCGCTACCGCGGCCCCAACATCACCCCCGGCTACTGGCGCAACGCCGAAGCGACCGAGGCGGCCTTTGACGGGCAAGGCTTTTTCCGCACGGGCGACGCCGTGGCCTGGATCGACCCGTCCAACCCCCACCTGGGGCTGCGCTTCGACGGCCGCACGGCCGAAGACTTCAAGCTGGCCACCGGCACCTTTGTCAGCGTCGGCCCGCTGCGGGCCCGCATCGTGGGCGCCGCCGCGCCCTATCTGCAGGACGCCGTGATCACGGGGCTGAACCGCAACGAGGTGGGGGCGCTGCTCATTCCGGCGCCGGCCCTGCGCCGCCTCACCGGGGACCCCGAGTCGGTTCCGCTCGACACCGTGGCCGCCGACCCGCGGGTGCAGCGCTGGATGCAGGCCCTGGTGCAGGACCTGGCCGCGCAGTCCACCGGCAGCGCCAACCGGCTGGCGCTGGCCCACCTGCTCACCGCGCCGCTCTCGATCGACACCGGCGAACTGACCGAAAAAGGCTCCATCAACCAGCGCGCCGTGCTCAAGCACCGGGCCGACGTGGTGGACGCCCTGCACGAAGGCCGGCTCAGCCTGGTCGCCCGGCTGAACACCCCCTGAGCCCCAACGTCCACCCACCGGAGACCCGCATGCCCACCCGTCGCCACTTTGTCCAGTTGATCGGCACCTCCGCCACCTCGCTGTCGCTGGCGCCCCTGGGGGTGCTGGCCCAGGGGATCGATCAGGTCAGGATCCTTTACGGCTTTCCTGCGGGCAGCTCGGGCGACAGCGTGGCGCGCCGCGTGGGTGAAAAGCTGGCGGGCACCGCCTACACGCGCAATGCGGCCGTGGTCGAGAACAAGCCCGGCGCCAGCGGGCGCATCGCACTGGAAACCCTCAAGACCGCGCCCGCCGATGGCTCGGTGCTGGCCATGGCGCCGGTCTCGGCCATGGCCAACTACCCCTTCATCTACCCCAGGCTCGCGTACGACCCGAAGGACTTTGCCCCGGTGTCGATCGCGGCCATCGCCCACCATGGCCTGGCCGTGGGCCCGCTGGTGCCGGCCTCGGTGAAAACCGTCCGGGACTTTCTGGCCTGGTGCAAGGGCAACGCCGCGCAGGCCCACTACGGTTCGCCGGGTGCGGGCTCCACGCCCCACTTTCTCGGGGCCCTGCTGGGCCTCAACAGCGGGACCGAACTGCGGCACGTGCCCTACCGGGGCTCGGTGCCCGGCGTGGTGGACGTGGTCGGCGGCCAGATCGCGGCCATGGTCACCACCCACGGCGACTTCCTGCAGAACCACCGGGCAGGCAAGCTGCGCATCCTGGGGACCTCGGGGCCCAGGCGCTCGCCATTCGTGCCCGAGGTGCCGACCTTCGCCGAGCAGGGCTTTCCCGAACTGACCACCGAGGAGTGGTTCGGCTTCTATGCGCCGGCACGCACGCCGGCCGACGTGGTCGCCGCGGCCAACGCCGCCATCACGGGGGCACTCAAAGACAAGGCGGTGCAGGACGGCATCCTGGCCGTGGGGTTGATCCCCCACGGGTCCTCCATCGAGGAGATGGTGCGCTGGCAGCGGTCCGAAGTCGAGGCCTGGCGCCCCCTGATCCGCAAGATCGGCTTCACGGCGGAATCCTGAGCCATGACCCCATCCGAGACCCGCCCCCGCCCAGCGGTCGAGGCCTCCCCCATCCGCGTCCCAGAGGACTTTCTCGGCTACGTGGTGCGCCGCAGTTCGATGGCCATCACCGAGCGGTTCCAGGCCCGCATGCAGCGCCACGGCCTGCGTCCGCTGACCTTCACCGTGCTGTTGCTGATCCGCGGCCAGCCGGGCATCACGTCGAGCCAGCTGTGCAGCCTGCTCGACCTGCAATCGTCGAATGTGGTGGGGCTCATCCGAGAACTGGAAGGCCGCGGCCTGGTCGGCCGGCAGGACCATCCGTTAGACCGCCGCGCCTGGGGCCTGCGGTTGCAGCCCGAGGGCGAGGACTTGCTGGCGGCGGCCGAGCCGGACGCTTGCGCCGCCGATGAAGAGGCCATGCCGCACCTGACACCGGCCGAACTCAGCACCCTGCGCCGCCTGATGTGCAAGGGCCTGGGCCTGGCGGGCCGGCAGGCCCCCTGAGCGGGGCAGCGAGCGAGCGGCAGCAGGCCGCCCGGATCAGGCCACCGCGTCCAGCCCCAGCAGGCGCACCGCGTTGCCTTTCAGAATGCCGGGCATCACCTCGGGTTTGAAACCCGCGACCTCGAAGTCTTTCATCCAGCGCTCGGGCGTGATCAGCGGGTAGTCGCTGCCGAACAGGATGCGGTCCTTGAGCAGGGTGTTGGCGTACTGCACCAGTTGCTTGGGGAAGTACTTCGGGCTCCAGCCCGAGAGGTCGATCCACACGTTGGGCTTGTGCGTGGCAACCGACAGCGCCTCGTCCTGCCACGGAAAGCTGGGGTGGGCCATGACGATCTGCATGTCCGGGAAATCGATCGCCACGTCGTCCAGGTGCATGGGGTTGCTGTACTCCAGCCGCAGGCCGCCACCGCAGCGCATGCCCGATCCGATGCCGCTGTGGCCGGTGTGGAAGATCGCGGGCAGCTTGTGCGCGTTGATCACCTCGTAGATCGGCCAGGCCATCTTGTCGTAGGGGTGGTAGCCCTGCACCGTGGGGTGGAACTTGAAGCCCTTGATGCCCTCTTCCTTGATCAGGCGTTCGGCTTCGCGCGCGCCCATCTTGCCCTTGTGCGGGTCGATGCTGGCGAAGGCCACCATCATGTCGCTGTTCTCGCGCGCGGCCTGCGCGATCTCTTCGTTCGGGATGCGACGGCGGCCCAGTTGCGACTCGCTGTCCACCGTGAACATCACGAGGCCGATCTTCTTCTCGCGGTAGTAGGCGATGGTCTCGGCGATGGTGGGCCGGCGGTTGCTGCCGAAGTACTTGTCGGCGGCGCGGTCGTACTCTTCGCCGTAGTTGTCGAAGGGGTTGCGGCAGCTCACTTCCGCGTGGGTGTGGATGTCGATGGCAATCAGGTTCTGGTGGTCCATGGTGGCTCCTGATGAAGGTTGGGACTAGGGGTAAACACGGGGGTTGAAGAACAGAGTTTTTCTTGATTTGGTTATTGTTTATAACAATAATCGCATCACTCAACAAGCTCCAAAACCCCCAAACACCATGAACACCCCACACCCCGATCTGACCGTCAGCCTGCGCGGCGAACAAGCCGAAGTCGCCGTGATCACGCTCAACCGCCCGGCCAAGCGCAACGCGCTGAACGACGGTTTGATCCTCGCCATCCGCGACGCGTTCCAGAACCTGCCGCAGAGCGTGCGCGCGGCGGTGGTGGACGGCACCGGCGAGCACTTCTGCGCCGGCCTGGACCTGTCCGAACTGAGCGAGCGTGATGCGTCAGACGGCGTCTTCCACTCGCGCATGTGGCACGCGGCGCTGGAGTGTGTGGAAAAGGGCAACGTGCCCGTGGTCGCTGCGCTGCACGGCGCGGTGGTCGGCGGCGGCCTGGAGCTGGCCAGCGCCTGCCACATCCGCGTGGCCGACGAGACCACCTTCTACGCGCTGCCCGAAGGCACGCGCGGCATCTTCGTCGGCGGCGGTGGCGCGGTGCGCGTGCCCAAGCTGATCGGCGCCGCGCGCATGACCGACATGATGCTGACCGGCCGCGTCTACAACGCCGCCGACGGTGAGCGCATCGGCCTGGCGCAGTACCTGGTGCCCACCGGCACCGCGCTGGAGAAAGCCGTCGAGCTGGCCACGCGCATCGCCTCCAACGCCCGCATGACCAACTTCGCGCTCATGCACGCGCTGCCCCGCATCGCCGAGCAGCCGGCCGATCACGGCCTGTTCACCGAAGCGCTGATGGCGTCGATCGCGCAGAGCGCGCCGGAGGCCAAGGAACGCGTCCAGGCCTTCCTGCAAGGCAAGGCTGAAAAGGTTAGGAAGTAACCCCCGCGCCGCCTTCGGCGTCACCCCCTTGGAAAGGGGGCGATGCCAGAGGCCCGGCAAAGCCGGTTCCTCGGCATCCCTGGGTTGAGACGTGCGCGCCGGAGCAATTTGCACCGACTCGCTGAGACAAGAGCATCTGGAGACAAGACATGAGCGAAGCGAAGTACCGCCCCCTGAAATTCGGCGTCACCCGCGCCACCTTGCGCGACGGTGACACCGGTGTGCACTACCTGCGCGCCGACCAGGAGCTCGGCCCCTACCCCGAGCGTCTGACCGACCGGCTGGTGCACTGGGCCAAAGAGCGGCCCGACCAGACCCTGTTCGCCCGCCGCGTGAAGAACGCCGACGGCAGCAGCGGCGACTGGCAGCACATCACGTTTGCGCAGGCGCTCGACGCCGCGCGGCGCATCGGCCAGGGCCTGCTCAACCGGGGACTCTCGGCCGAAAAGCCCGTGCTGATCCTGAGTGAAAACGACCTGGAGCACGCGCTGCTGGCGCTGGGCTGCATCTACGCGGGCATCGCCTACTGCCCGACCTCGCCGGCCTATTCGCTGATCAGCCAGGACTTCGACAAGCTCAAGCACGTGGTGAAGACCCTGACCCCGGGCCTGGTGTTCGCCAGCGACGCGCTGCGCTACAGCCGCGCGATGCTCGCCACGCTGGGCGACGACGTCGAACTGGTCACCACCAAAGGCACCGTCCCGGGCCGCGACACCACCTCGTTTGCCGCGCTCATGGCCACCGAACCCACGCCCGCCGTGGACGCAGCGATGGCCGCCACGGGGCCGGACACGATCGCCAAGTTCCTGTTCACCTCGGGCTCCACCAAGATGCCCAAGGCCGTGATCAACACGCAGCGCCTGTGGTGCGCCAACCAGCAGCAGATGGCCACGTCCATGCCGGTGCTCGCCGAGAAGCCGCTGGTGCTGATCGACTGGCTGCCCTGGAACCACACCTTCGGCGGCAACCACAACTTCGGCATGGTGATCTACCACGGCGGCACGCTCTACATCGACGACGGCAAGCCCACGCCCGCGCTGATGGGCGAGACGCTGCGCAACCTGCGCGAGATCGCGCCCACGGTGTACTTCAACGTGCCCACCGGCTTCGAAGCCATCGCCAACGCGATGCAGACCGACGACCTGTTGCGCAAGACCCTGCTGTCCAAGGTCAACATGTTTTTCTACGCCGGTGCCGCGCTGGCGCAACCGATCTGGGACAGCCTGTTTCAGAGCCAGGAGCGCGAGGTCGGCGAGCGCATCGTCATGGCCACGGGCCTGGGCATGACCGAGTCCGGCCCCTTCGGCATCTTCGTGACCAACCCCAACGTGATGGCCGGCGACCTGGGCCTGCCCACACCCGGCATGGAACTCAAGCTGGTGGACATGCAGGGCAAGACCGAGGTGCGTTACAAGGGCCCGAACATCACGCCCGGCTACTGGCGCCAGCCCGAAGACACCGCCGAGGCCTTTGACGAAGAAGGCTTCTTCAAGACCGGCGACGCGGTGAAGTGGATCGACGAGACCGATGTGCACCAGGGCCTGAAGTTCGACGGCCGCATCGCCGAAGACTTCAAGCTCGCCACCGGCACCTTCGTGAGCGTGGGCCCGCTGCGCGGCAAGATCATCGCGGCCGGCGCGCCCTTCATCCAGGACGTGGTGCTCACCGGCATCAACCTCAAGGAGGTGGGCGCCATGGTGTTCCCCACGCCGGCGGTGCGCACCCTCGCCGGCCTCCCGGCCGACGCCTCGATGCATGACGTGCTGGACCACCCTGCGGTGCTGGCGCAGTTCCAGACCATCGTGGACGAACTGGCGCGCAACGCCACCGGCAGCGCCAACCGCATCGCCCGCCTGTGCCTGCTGGCCGACCCGCCCACCATCGACCGCGGCGAGGTCACCGACAAGGGCTCGATCAACCAGCGCGCGGTGCTGTCGCACCGCGCGGACACGGTGGCCAAGCTGCACGCGGATGAGCTGCGCTACATCCTCAAGCCTAGATAACCCCCCGCGCCGCCTTCGGCGTCACCCCCCAAGGGGGGCAACACCAGCGGCCCGGCAAAGCCGGTTCCGCGGTGTTCCCGACCAAGACACGCACTTCGACGCATTCAACTGGAGATCACGATGAACATCCAAGGACACGCAGCCCTCGTCACCGGAGGCGGTTCCGGCCTCGGTGAGGCCACCGCCCGCGAACTGGCCCGCCTCGGCGCCAAGGTCGCGGTGCTGGACCTGAACCTGGAGAACGCGCAGCGCGTCGCGGCCGACATTGGCGGCGTGGCCTGCGCGTGCAACGTCTCCGACCCCGAGAGCATGCAGGCCGCCATCGACGCCGCCGCAGCGGCGCACGGCCCGGCGCGCATCCTGATGCAGATCGCCGGCATCGGCAGCGCCAAGCGCGTGGTCGGCAAGGACGGCAACGCCGCGCCGCTGGAAGACTTCGCCCGGGTGATCAACGTCAACCTGATCGGTACCTACAACGCGGCCCGCCTGTTCGCCGCCGCCTGCGCCAAGCTCGACCCGATGGACGACGGCGAGCGCGGCGTGATGGTGTTCACCGCCAGCGTGGCGGCCTTCGACGGCCAGGTGGGCCAGCAGGCCTACAGCGCGTCCAAGGCCGGTGTGGCCGGCATGACGCTGCCCATGGCACGCGACCTCGCGCAACACGGCATCCGCGTCTGCACCATCGCCCCCGGCCTGTTCGCCACGCCGCTGATGAAGCAGCTGCCCGAGCCGGTGCAGGAGTCGCTGGCCAAGAGCATTCCCTTCCCCAACCGCCTGGGCAAGCCCGAAGAGTTCGCGCAGCTGGCCGCGCACATCGTGAGCAACGGGCACCTCAATGGCGAAGTGATCCGCCTGGACGGCGCTCTCAGAATGGCACCGCGGTAACAGGTACCCCCCCCGCGCCGCCGCTGCGCGGCGTCACCCCCCAGGGGGCGGCGCTGGCGGCCCGGCAAAGCCGGTTCCGCGGCGCCCTGGCTCAGACATTTCGCTCCGATCTTTGTTCTTATGTCAAAAACCGTGGTCTATGAAGTCGAGGTGATGTTTGGCGACTGCGATCCCGCCGGCATCGTCTTCTTCCCGAACTTCAGCAAGTGGATGGACGCCTCGTCGCTCAACTTCTTCGTGCGCTGCGGCGTGCCGCCCTGGCGCGAGCTGCAGAAGACGACGGGGATCATCGGCACGCCGCTGCTGGAGATCCACACGAAATTCTTCACCCCCGCCACCTACGGCGAGCGCCTGCAGATCCACACCAGCGTCACCGAATGGCGCGAGAAGGTGCTGATCCACAAGCACATCGTCCAGCGCGGCGACACGCTGATCTGTGAGGGCGAAGAGACCCGCGCGTTCTGCATGCGCGATCCGGCCAATCCCGACCGCATCAAGGCCATCCCGATTCCCGCCGACATCAGGGCCAAGTGCTCCTGATTTTTTTTGTCCTTTTTCCACCACCACAACAGGAGACAACACCATGACCCTCAACCGCCGCCAGATCATCCAGGCCACCGCCGGCTCCGCCCTGCTGGGCAGCCTCGGCCTGCAACACGCCTTTGCCCAGGGGCTCGAACAGGTGAAGATCGTCAACGGCTTTCCCGCCGGCGGCAGCGCCGACGTGACCAGCCGCCGCATCGGCGAGAAGCTGGGTGGCTCGGCGTACACCAAGAACGCCGCCGTGGTGGAGAACAAGACCGGCGCGGCCGGCCGCATCGCCGTCGAGACCGTGAAGAACGCCGCGCCCGATGGCGCCACGCTGCTGCTCACGCCGTATTCGATGATGTCGATCTACCCGCACATCTACAAGCAGCTGAGCTACGACCCCTTCAAAGACCTGGTGCCCGTCGCCATGGCCTCGATGCTCGCGCACGGCCTGGCCGTCGGCCCGATGGTGCCGGCCTCGGTGAAGACGGTGAAGGACTACCTGGCCTGGTGCAAGGCCAACCCCACGCTGGCCAACTACGGCTCGCCCGCCGCCGGCTCCACGCCACACTTCCTCGGCGCGCTGCTGGGCCTGGAGGCGAACGTGGACCTCAAGCACGTGCCCTACCGCGGCTCCATCCCCGGCATCACCGACGTGATCGGCGGCCAGCTCGCCAGCATGTTCACGCCGCACGGCGACTTCCTGCCCAACCACAAGGCCGGCAAGCTGCGCATCATCGCCACCTCGGGCAAGCAGCGCTCGACCTTCGTGCCCGAAGTGCCCACCTTCGCCGAACAGGGCTTCCCCGACCTGGTGGTGGAAGAGTGGTTCGGTTTCTACGCGCCGGCCAAGACCCCCGCGGCCGTGGTGACCAGCGCCAACCAGGCCATCAACGCCGCGCTCAAGGAAAAGACGGTCATCGACAGCCTGGCCATCTCCGCCATGGTGCCGGTCGGCGGCTCGCCGGAAGACATGGCCAAGAGCATGAAGTACTACTTCGACCTCTGGGGCCCGCTGGTCAAGAAGATCGGCTTCACCGCCGAGTCCTGATCGCGCCGTCGCACCTCCTTCCCTTGCACGAGGCATCCCCATGAAGCATCCGAATGCATCCGCACGCCTGGCCTTGGTCGCCGTGCCGGCCCTGGTCCTGAGCGCCTGCGCCCAGATGGGCCCGGCACCCGCCGGGGGCCCGGCCGGCGTCGCCCGCGGCGCCCCCCTGCAGCAGTGTGAAACCCTGGCGGCCAGCTTCCGGCACGACCAGACCGCCATCGACTCGGCGACCGTGGTGGCCGCCGGCACGCTGCGGCTCGGCGGGCACGAACACTCGCGCCCGCTGCCGCAGGGTGCCGCACCGGCGCAGCCCACCGGCGGCAACCCGGTGGCCGAGCACTGCCTTGTCAAGGGCGCGATGCACAAGCGCAAGGGCAGCGACGGGCGCGACTACGCCATCGGCTTCGAGATGCGCCTGCCCAAGGCCTGGAACGGCCGCTTCTACTACCAGGGCAACGGCGGGCTGGACGGCAACGTGCGCCCGGCCGAAGGGGCGCTGGGCGGCGGCCCGCTGACCGGTGCGCTGATGCAGGGCTTTGCCGTGATCAGCTCCGACGCCGGTCACTCGGGCCCGCAGACGCCCTACTTCGGTCTGGAACCCCAGTCGCGGCTGGACTACGGCCACCAGGCGGTGGCCAAGCTCACGCCCATGGCCAAGGCCCTGATCGCCACCGCCTACGGCAAAGGGCCGGACCGCTCCTACCTGGGCGGCTGCTCCAACGGCGGCCGCCACGCGATGGTCGAGGCCGCGCGCGGCCAGGCCTACGACGGCTACCTGATCGGTGCCCCCGGCTACCGCCTGCCCAACGCCGCGCTGGCCCAGCTCTGGGGTGCGCAGCAGTGGGCGCCGCTGGCCGTGGCCGGCGCCACCACCCAGCACCCGCTCAACCCGACCGCCAAGATACCGGACCTGAGCGGCGCCTTCACCAAGGCCGAGCGCCAGCTGGTGGCCGACGCCATCCTGGGCAAGTGCGACGCGCTGGACGGCGCGAAGGATGGCATGGTCCAGTCCACACAGGCCTGCCAGGCGGCGTTCAACCTCAAGACCGACGTGCCCACCTGCTCCGGCGAGCGCAACGGGCAGTGCCTCAGCGCGGCGCAGAAGGACGTGGTCGCCAGCGTGTTCGCCGGTGGCCGCACCGCTTCGGGCCAGGCGATCTACGCCGCCTTTCCCTACGACCCGGGACTGGCCGGCGACAACTGGGGCACCTGGAAGTTCGCCAACTCGGTCGCGCTCGATCCGCTGTCGGTCGGCACCGTGTTCAGCGTGCCGCCGGGCATGTTCGACCCGCTCAAGGTCGACATCTCGGCCCGCCTGCCCATGTTCAGCGCCACCAACGAGGTGTACCGCGAGTCGGGCATGTCGCTCATGACGCCGCCCGGCAATGACAACCCGGTCAACGTCGCGAAGCTCAAGGACCGGGGCGTGAAGATGGTGGTCTACCACGGCACGGCCGACGCGATCTTCTCCGCCGAAGACACGCGCCAGTGGATGCTGCGCCTGGACAAGGCCTCGGGTGGCCAGGCCGACAGCTTCGCGCGCTTCTTCCCCGTGCCCGGCATGGCGCACTGCAGCGGTGGCCCGTCCACCGACCAGTTCGATCTGCTGTCGCCGCTGGTGAAGTGGGTCGAGCATGGCCAGGCGCCGCAGGCCGTGGTGGCCACGGCGCGCGGCGCGGGCAGCCCCGGCGGCGACAACAGCGAGGTGCCGGCCAGCTGGGCGCCCCACCGCAGCCGCCCGCTGTGCGCCTACCCGACAGTCGCCACCTACAAGGGCAGCGGCAACATGGAAGACGCCGCGAACTTCAGCTGCCGCTGATCCCCACGCGTCCACCGAACGGAACTCCGCCATGTACTACGAACCGGGCAAGACCCCCCACGGCCTGCCGCACGACCCGTTCAAGTCCTGCGTGGTGCCGCGCCCCATCGGCTGGATCTCCACGGTGGACGCGCAGGGCCGCGACAACCTCGCGCCCTACAGCCAGTTCCAGAACGTGACCTTCGACCCGCCCATCGTCATGTTCAGCGCCAACCAGAGCACGCAGGGCGAGCGCAAGGACTCGGTGCGCAACGCCGAGCAGATGGGCCAGTTCGTCTGGAACATGGCGACGTATGCGCTGCGCGAGGCGGTCAACATCAGTGCCGAAGAGCTGCCGGCCGGCGTCGACGAGTTCGCACGCGCCGGGCTGGAGAAGCTGGACAGCCGCCTCGTGAAGCCCAAGCGCGTCAAGGGCTCGCCGATCCAGTTCGAGTGCGAGTACCTGAACACCGTGCGCTTCCCCGGCCGCCCGCCCATGGGCACGGTGGACGTGGTGTTCGGCCGCGTGGTCGGCATCCACATCGACGATCAATACATCGACGGCAACGGCATGGTCGATGTGCTCAAGATGCAGCCCATCGCACGCATGGGCTACTACGAATACACCACCGTGGACAACAAGTTCCAGATGGTCATCCCCGGCAACAGCAAGGCTTTGCTCGCCGGCCTCGAAGGCTCGCCCGACAAGACGCAGGCAGCCACCCGCGACCGCTGATCCACCCCACACGACCGCCATGAACGCCTACCAGCCCCAGCCCGCCGAACAACGTTTCATCCTGCAGGATGTGCTGCAGGCCCCGCAGCAGCTCGCCGCGCTGCCGGCCTACGCCGACTTCGATGGCGATCTGCTGGTGCAGGTGACCGACGAAGCGGGCAAGTTCGTGGGCGAGGTGATCGCCCCGCTCAACCGCGAGGGCGACGAAGTGGGCGCGTTGTGGAAAGCCGGATCGGTGACGATGCCGCCGGGTTTTCGCGACGCCTACCAAGCCTTCTGGCAGGCCGGCTGGCCCTCGCTCGCCTGCGCCACCGAGGACGGCGGCCAGGGCCTGCCCGCCGCGCTGGAGGCCATGCTGTACGAGAACCTGAGCGCCGCCAACCACGGCTGGACCATGGCACCCGGCCTGCTGCACGGCGCCTACGAATGCATCAAGCACCACGCATCGCCCGAGCTGAAGGCACGTTACCTGGAGAAGGTCGCCACCGGCGAATGGCTGGCCACCATGTGCCTGACCGAGCCGCACGCCGGATCGGACCTCGGCCTGTGCCGCACCAAAGCCGCTCCCCTGCCCGACGGGCGCTTTGCCCTCAGCGGCACCAAGATCTTCATCTCGGGCGGTGAACACGACCTGACCGACAACATCGTGCACCTGGCGCTCGCGCGCCTGCCCGACAGCCCGCCCGGCCCCAAGGGTCTGTCGCTGTTCCTGATCCCGAAGTTCTACGAAGACGGTTCCAGAAGCGCCGTCGTGTGTGAGCGCATCGAAGAAAAGATGGGCTTGCACGGCAGCCCCACCTGCGTGATGCGCTTCGACGAAGCGCCGGGCTGGATCGTGGGCGAGCCCGGCAAGGGCCTGAACGCGATGTTCGTGATGATGAACGCCGCGCGCCTGCACGTGGGCCTGCAGGGCATCGGCCTGCTCGACGCCGCTTGGCAGAAGGCCGACGCCTACTCGAAAGAACGCCGCCAGATGCGCGCGCCCGGCGGCTCGGCGAAGGCAATGCCCGTCGCCGGGCCGCCCCAAGACGGGCAAGCCCCCTCGGGGGGCAGCGCATTACACGCAGTGAAAAGCGTGGGGGCAGCCGGTCACGCAGATCTCATTGAACAACACCCCGCCATGCGCCGCATCCTCGACGCGCAGCGCGCCTGGATCGATGCCGGCCGGGTGGTCGCCTACCGCACGGCGCTGGAACTCGACATCCTCAAACACCACGCCGACGCCGCCCGCCGCGACCTCGCCAGCCGCTGGTGCACGCTGGTCACGCCGGTGCTCAAGTCGGCCTGGACCGACCAGGCCTTCCACGGCGCCAGCGCCTGCCTGCAGGTCTTCGGCGGCCACGGCTTCGTGCGCGAATGGGGCATCGAGCAGATCGTGCGCGATTCGCGCGTGGCCATGATCTACGAAGGCACGAACGAGATCCAGGCCATCGACCTGCTGCTGCGCAAAACCCTGCCCGACGGCGGTGCGGCCCTGCTGCAACTGCTCACCGACGTCGGCGCCGAGCTGGGCGACGATGTGCAGGCCCTGCGGGTCAAGACCGAGCTCAGCCGCTTCAGCAGCTTCCTGCGCGAGCGCCTGCTGCCGTGCGCCACCGCCAAAGACGCCCCAGCCGACCTGCCGCACTGGCTCGCCGACGACTTCCTGCGCGCCGTGGCCATGCTGCTCATGGCCTGGGCCTGGGCGCGCATCGGCGCCACGCCTGGCGCCGACACCGCCCGCTGGCAGACCGCACAGACCGGCTTCTGGCGCTGGGTCTGGCCCGAGTTCCAGATGCGGCTGGCGATGATGGAACACACGCTCGCCGGGTGACAACCCTCTGAAGCGCCGATCGCGATACCGTTATCCTTGGCAACCATGCCCGAAACGACCGTTGCCAACACCCTGCGCCGCCCGCGCGCTGCCCGCAAGACCGCCACCGGCCCGGCACCCAAGTCGTCCGCCGCCACCGACAGCGACGCCGGCATCGACACCAGTTACCTCGAGTCCCTGCTGGGCTACAACGCCCGGCGCGCGGCGCTGGCCGTGATCGGCGTGTTCCTGGAGCGCATGGCGCCGTTCGGTCTGCGCCCGGTGGACTTCTCGGTGCTCACGCTCATCGCCCACAACCCCGGCATCACCTCGCGCCAGCTCTGCGCCGCGCTGGACATCCTGCCGCCCAACCTGGTGGGCATGATCAAGAGCCTGGACAAGCGCGGGCTGATCGAGCGCCGGCCCCACCCCACCGACCGCCGCGCCCAGGGCCTGCACCTCTCGCCCGCCGGCAAGAAGCTGCAAAAGAGCGCCCAGGCCACCGCCACCCAGCTGGAGATCGACGTGGCGAGCCGCCTCACGGCGAAAGAGCTGGACACGCTCAAAGTCTTGCTGAGCCGGGTCTACCGGTCGTAAGGCCCTGCCCCGCCCCGGTGGGCGCAATCGGGGTAAATCCTGATCGTGGGCCTTTGCGCCACATTGCTGCACCGCACGCAGCTAGCAAACTGCTAGCAAGGGCCGGATGTCCGTATAGTGGACCTCAGCCACCCCGGCAGAGGGTGGCTGACAGGAGACACAGCATGGCATCCAAAGACAAGGCCGCGGTGATTCAGCTCTTTGACCTGCTGGAATCGCGCTTCGCGATGCGCGTGATCTGGGCCCTGAGCGACGGGCACCCACAGACCTTCCGCCTGCTGCAGGACAGCGTGGGTGGCGTCACCCCCAACACCCTCAACACCCGACTGAAAGAGCTGCGCGCCGCCCGGCTGGTCGACCACACGGGCGACGGCTACCGACTCACCCACCAGGGCGCCGACCTCGCGCGCCGCATGGGCGAGGTGCAACAGTTCGCCAGCAAGTGGGCACACCAGCAAGCCCGGGCGGCCATGGCCAGCGCGGCCGCCGCGCCATCCTCCGCAGCGCCCTGATCAGCGGCCGGGGCTGGCCACCACCACCTGACGCTGCTCGCCGAGGCCGCGCCCGCCGAGGGTCACCACGTCACCCGGTTTCAGGTACACCGGCGGCTTCATGCCCATGCCCACGCCCGGCGGTGTGCCGGTGGGGATCACGTCACCGGGCTGCAAGGCCATGAAACGGCTCAGGTAACTCACGATCTGCGCCACGCCAAAGATCATGGTGCGGGTGTTGCCGGTCTGGCGGCGCACGCCGTTCACGTCCAGCCACAGGTCCACGGCCTGCGGGTCACCCAGTTCGTCGGGCGTCACCAGCCAGGGGCCGATGGGGCAATGGGTGGGGTAGCTCTTGCCCTTGGTCCACTGGCCCTCGTATTCGATCTGGTACGCGCGCTCGGACACGTCGTTGACCAGGCAGAAACCGGCCACGTGGCTCAAGGCTTCGGCCTCGCTGACGTGGAACGCCCGCTCGCCGATCACGATGCCCAGCTCCACCTCCCAGTCCAGCTTGTCCGAGCCGGGCGCGAGCCACACGTCGTCGGTCGGGCCGCTGATGGCGCCGTTGTGCTTGTTGAACACGATGGGCTGGCCGGGCGCCTTCAGGCCGGCCTCGGCCGCGTGGTCGGCGTAGTTCAGGCCGATGCACACCACGTTGCCCACGGCGCCCACGCAGGCGCCCAGGCGGGTGTCGGCGGGCAGCAGGGGCAGCGACGCCGGGTCCAGTGCGGCGAGCCGGGACATAGAATCACGCCCCAGGGTGGCCGGGCCGATGTCCGCCACCACGCCCGACAGGTCGCGCAGCGCGCCGCTGGCGTCGATCAGACCGGGTTGTTCCGCGCCCTGTGGGCCGTGTCGAAAGAGTTTCATGGGCTTTGCCTGTGGAAAAACCCCGATTTTGACCCGAGGACGGCTTTTGGGCTGTCGCCACCCCTTGAACCCGGCCCGCGAGCCCCCAGTTACCGCGCACGGCCAGCTTCGGCCTTTGATTTCTCGACTTTTTTATCCGCCATGAGCCAACCACAACATCCCGCTGAAAGCCCCGAGAACCCCACTCCCTTGAGCCCGGAAGAGGCCCTGGCCGCTGCCGCAGTGGCCGAAGCCGACGCCCTGGCCTCCCTGACCAACGAAGTCACCGAACTCAAAGCGAAGAACGCCGACCTGGCCGACCAGTTCCTGCGCGCCAAGGCCGAGGCCGAAAACGCCCGCCGCCGCGCCGAAGACGAGATCAGCAAGGCCCGCAAGTTCGCGGTGGAAAGTTTTGCCGAAAGCCTGCTGCCCGTGACCGACAGCCTGGAAGCCGGCCTCGGCATCCAGGAAGCCACGCGCGAACAGCTGCGCGAAGGCTCCGAAGCCACGCTCAAGCAGCTCAAAAGCGCGCTGGAGCGCCACAAGGTGCTCGAAATCGCGCCCGCCGCTGGCGCGAAGTTCGACCCGCACCAGCACCAGGCCATCAGCATGGTGCCCGCCGAGCAGGAGGCCAACACCGTGGTGGCCGTGCTGCAAAAGGGCTACCTGATCGCCGACCGCGTGCTGCGCCCCGCGCTCGTCACCGTGGCAGCCCCCAGATAAAGGCATTTGTGTGGGCCGGGGCTTGAAAACCACCTGAGTTATCCACACATCTTCCACAAGGGATGCACACCGCATCCACACCCCTTTCAACATCTTTTTATTTGAACCGGAGCAGAGAACATGGGAAAAATCATCGGCATCGACCTGGGCACCACCAACTCTTGCGTGTCCATCATGGAAGGCAACACCACCAAGGTGATCGAGAACTCGGAAGGTGCGCGCACCACGCCGTCGATCGTGGCCTACCAGGAAGACGGTGAGGTGCTGGTCGGCGCGTCCGCCAAGCGCCAGGCCGTGACCAACCCCAAGAACACGCTCTACGCGATCAAGCGCCTGATCGGCCGCAAGTTCACCGAGAAAGAAGTCCAGAAGGACATCAACCTCATGCCTTACGCCATCGTGGCCGCCGACAACGGCGACGCCTGGGTGGAAGTGCGCGGCAAGCAGATCTCGGCCCAGCAGGTCAGCGCCGACATCCTGCGCAAGATGAAGAAGACCGCCGAGGACTACCTGGGTGAGCCCGTGACCGAGGCCGTGATCACGGTCCCTGCCTACTTCAACGACGCCCAGCGCCAGGCCACCAAGGACGCCGGCCGCATCGCCGGCCTCGACGTCAAGCGCATCATCAACGAGCCCACCGCCGCGGCCCTGGCCTTCGGCCTGGACAAGACCGAAAAGGGCGACCGCAAGATCGCCGTGTACGACCTCGGCGGCGGCACGTTCGACGTGTCCATCATCGAGATCGCCGACGTCGATGGCGAGAAGCAGTTCGAAGTGTTGTCCACCAACGGTGACACCTTCCTGGGCGGCGAAGACTTCGACCAGCGCATCATCGACTTCATCGTCACCGAGTTCAAGAAAGAACAAGGCGTCGACCTGACCAAGGATGTGCTGGCCCTGCAGCGCCTGAAGGAAGCCGCTGAAAAGGCCAAGATCGAGCTGTCCAGCTCGGCCGCGACCGACCTCAACCTGCCCTACATCACCGCCGACGCTTCGGGCCCCAAGCACCTGAACATCAAGCTCACGCGCGCCAAGCTCGAAGCCCTGGTGGAAGAGCTGATCGAACGCACCATCGCCCCTTGCCGCATGGCCATCAAGGACGCCGGCATTTCGGTCTCCGACATCCACGACGTGATCCTGGTTGGCGGCATGACCCGCATGCCCAAGGTGCAGGAGAAGGTGAAAGAGTTCTTCGGCAAGGAGCCGCGCAAGGACGTGAACCCCGACGAAGCCGTGGCCGTGGGCGCCGCCATCCAGGGCCAGGTGCTCTCCGGTGACCGCAAGGACGTGCTGCTGCTCGACGTGACCCCGCTCTCCCTGGGCATCGAGACCATGGGTGGCGTCATGACCAAGATGATCGCCAAGAACACCACGATCCCGACCAAGTTCGCGCAGGTGTTCTCCACCGCCGAAGACAACCAGCCGGCCGTGACCATCAAGGTGTTCCAGGGCGAGCGCGAGATCGCTGCGGGCAACAAGGCACTGGGCGAGTTCAACCTCGAAGGCATCCCCGCTTCGCCGCGCGGCATGCCGCAGATCGAGGTGTCGTTCGACATCGACGCCAACGGCATCCTGCACGTGGGCGCCAAGGACAAGGGCACGGGCAAGGAAAACAAGATCACCATCAAGGCGAACTCCGGCCTCTCCGAAGCCGAGATCCAGCAGATGGTGAAAGACGCCGAGCTCAACGCCGCCGACGACAAGAAGAAGGTCGAACTCGTTCAGGCCCGCAACCAGGCCGAAGCCATGGTGCACAGCGTCAAGAAGTCGCTGAGCGAACACGGCGACAAGCTCGACGCGGGCGAGAAAGAAGCCATTGAAGCCGCGTTGAAAGACGTGGAAGAAGCGGCCAAGGGCGAAGACAAGGCCGCCATCGAAGCCAAGACCGAAGCGCTCATGACCGCCAGCCAGAAGCTGGGCGAAAAGGTCTACGCCGCCTCGCAGGCCGAGGCCGCTGCGGCCGGTGGCGCTGCCGAAGGCGCCAGCGCCGAGAGCGCCGGCAGCAACGCGAAAGACGATGACATCGTTGACGCCGAGGTGAAAGAAGTCAAGAAAGGCTGATCGCCCGTCGCACGGCTTTCAACCCGCCGCCGCGTCAGGGCAACCTGACGCGGCGTTTGTGTTCCAACAGATCCCCACCAGACCATGGCCAAACGCGATTTTTACGAGATTCTGGGCGTGCCGAAGAACGCTTCGGACGAAGAAATCAAGAAGGCGTATCGCAAGCTCGCGATGAAGCACCACCCTGACCGCAACCAGGGTGACACGGCCAAAGCCGCCGAAGAAAAATTCAAGGAAGCCAAAGAGGCCTACGAGATGCTGAGCGACGCGCAGAAGCGCGCCGCCTACGACCAGCACGGCCACGCCGGCGTGGACCCCAACATGCGCGGCGGCCCCGGCGCCGAAGGCTTCGCGGGCTTCGGCGACGCCTTCGGCGACATCTTCGGCGACATCTTTGGCGGCCAGCGCGGCCAGCGCGGCGGCCGACAGGTCTACCGCGGCGCCGACCTGTCCTACGCCATGGAGATCAGCCTCGAAGAGGCGGCGGCCGGCAAAGAGAGCCAGATCCGCATCCCCAGCTGGGACGACTGCGAAAGCTGCAAGGGCACGGGCGCCAAACCCGGCACCAGCGTCAAGACCTGCTCCACCTGCCACGGCCAGGGCCAGGTGCAGATGCGCCAGGGCTTCTTCAGCGTGCAGCAGACCTGCCCCACCTGCCACGGCAGCGGCAAGATCATCCCCGAGCCCTGCACCGCCTGCAGCGGCCAGGGCAAGATCAAGAAGCAGAAGACGCTGGAAATCAAGATCCCCGCCGGCATCGACGACGGCCAGCGCATCCGCTCCAGCGGCAACGGCGAGCCCGGCCAGAACGGCGGCCCGGCCGGCGACCTCTACATCGAAGTGCGGCTGCGCAAGCACGACATCTTCGAACGCGAGGGCGACGACCTGCACTGCCAAGTGCCGGTGAGCATGACCACCGCCGCACTCGGCGGCGAGATCGACGTGCCCACCCTGCAAGGCAAGGCCACCATCGACCTGCCCGAAGGCACCCAGAGCGGCAAGACCTTCCGCCTGCGCGGCAAGGGCGTCAAGGGCGTGCGCAGCAGCTACCCCGGCGACCTGTACTGCCACGTGGCGGTCGAGACGCCGGTGAAGCTGACCGAACACCAGCGCAAGCTGCTCAAGGAACTCGACGAGTCGTTCAAGAAGGGCGGCCACAAGCACAGCCCGAACGACAAGGGATGGTTTGAAAAGGCGAAGAGCTTTTTCAGCTGATTGCCCCTCAGGGGTTCAGAAATGGGAAGGGGCGACGGGTGACCGTCGCCCCATTTTTATAGGGCTGCGCTCAGGAAGCGGATCGTCGGAGCATCAGCCGCCACTCGGGCAGGATCAGACGCCCCCCTTCGGCCCAGCCAGCAGCGCCAACGTCTTCGGGCAACGAACGCCACCGTAGAACTGCTGCAACGCCGCTGCGAACTCGGACGCGTCCGGGGCCACCGACTCGAACAGTGTCAGGCAACTGCGGAACTTGAGCGCGTCGACGGGGCCCAGGATGGCCTCCGCGCTCCGGCCGGCGTGCTGCCTCATGACGCGCACGCATTCCATCAGTCGCGGCCCCAGCAGTGGATGGGCCAGGTAAGCCACTGCCTCGGCCTTTCCGCTGATGCCATAGAACTGGGCGTGGTGGCTGTGCCCCAGCCCCCGGAGTTGGGGCAACACGAACCAGATCCAGTGGGTTTGTTTTCTGGCTTGCTTCAGTTCGGCGAGCGCGGTCTCGTAACTGTCGGACTGGGCATCCATGAAGCGGAGGAGATGGAAAGGGTCTGGCATGGTTGACTCCGGCCCGCAAGTGCTTCACGTCAAAAAAAACGACTTCGACAGCCCCACCGCTTCGGCATCTCCTTGGGATGCCTCCGGCGGCCCACCCTTGCCCCACAACACCCCGGCCATCGGCATGTCCAGAAACTTCGCGCACATCGCCGTCGAGTCGATCATGGGCTGCGCCTTGGCCCGGTCGCCGTTGGTGGTGATCAGCCACAAGCGTTTCTGGCTCATCTGCGCCTTGAACTCCAGGCCCGGCACGCGCAGCCAGGCGCTCCAGTGGTCGAGGTAGGCCTTGAGCGTGGCGGGGAAGCTGAACCAGTAGACGGGCGCGACGAAGACGAGGTCGGTGCAGGCCAGTGTCTGGTCCAGCAGGTTGCGCATCACGCTGCCGTCGTCGGGCATGGGGTAGCTGCCGACGGTGTGGCGCTGGTCGATGAACTCGGGGATGCCGGCGCGGGCCAGGTGCACCCAGGTCTGTGTGGTATCGGGCGGCAGGCTGGCCGCGGCCTGGCGGGCCAGCCACTCGGTGTTGCCGACGTGGCCGGGTTCGCGGGTGGAGGCGATGAGGAAGAGGACGTGGCGGGCTGAGGTCATGCCGGAAAGCATACCGGCACCGGCTCGCCGGCCCTCACGCCATCGAGTGCAAACCCACCCGGTTGCCCTCGGTGTCGATGAAGTGGGCGAAGAAGCCGAAGCCGCTGCCGATGTCGGTCTTGGGCACGGTCACCGAGCCGCCCGCGCCCTCGACCCGCGCGAGCGTCGGCGCCAAGTCGTCACCGCCGTTGAGGTAGACCAGCGTGCCACTGCGCGAGGGCGTGGCGCCCTCTTCCAGCACGATGGCGCCGCCCACCGAGTCCGGGCCCATGGAGAGGAAACCCATGGTGGACGGCCCCATGGTCATGGTCTCGATGGGCCGGCCGAGCACGGTTTCGTAGAAGGCCTTGGCGCGGGCGAAGTCGGTGACGGGGATTTCAAACCAGTTGATGGCGTGAGGGGTGGTGGACACGGTGATCTCCGGTGTGTGACGGGGTGGCCACTGTGCCCCGTGATCGAGAGCGGGTCAACCAACGCACGCAGACCCGCCTCACACAGAGGCGTCTTCCGCCAGCAACGGCACACCCGAGCGGCGCGCGGCGTCGACCACGGCGCGCAGCAACGGCACACGAAAGAAGGCCCGCCCGGCGGGCAGCTCGGTGAGCGGCGCTTGGAGGTCTTTGAGCTTCATGGGCAGGGGTCGTCAATGACCCTCTGCGGTGGCCAGGCCCAGCACGCGCTGCGCATCCACACCCTGCTCCAGCGCCACGCGGGGCGTCTGCCCGTCCAGCGCCGGGTGCGGACTCTCCAGGAAGGCCAGCAGCTGCCAGCCATCGGTGGCACCCAGCGCCTGCGACAGCGGCTGGAGGTGCGGGAACACGAAGGGCTCGAACTGCCAGCGCGGCAGCTTGTAGCCGCGCCGCAGGTGCGCCACACCGATGCAGCGGCCGGCCTTGATCCAGGCGTTGATGGTCACGCGCGTGGCGCCCGCCAGTTCGGCGGCTTCGTCGGTGGTGACCATGTCGGCGGCCTGGATGCGCTCGCGCCGGTAGGCCGCGCCCGAGCGCATCAGCATGGTGGTTTGCGCTTCGTGGGCGTAGGCGTCGGCAGGTAAGCGAGCGGTGCTCAGGCGCGGCTCTTTTACCGTGGCCCCCAAAGGAATGGCCAGTGTGTTCATGATGGGTCCCTGTTGAATTGTTATGACTGCGATTTTTGGTCAATACGATGGACTGGTCAATTTTTTAGAGCTCGTTTTCTCGCAGAAAACATGGTGTTACTCAACGACCCCGACCTCATCGTCGCCCGCCCCGAAGGACTTTACTGCCCGGCGGGCGACTTCTTCATCGACCCCTGGCGACCGGTGCAACGGGCCGTGATCACGCACGGGCATTCGGACCACGCGCGCTGGGGCCACGCGCACTACCTGGCGCACACGCACAGCGCGGGCACGCTGCGCCAGCGCCTGGGGACCGACATCACCCTGCAGACGCTGGACTACGGCGAGGTGATTGAACACCACGGCGTGCGGCTCTCGCTGCACCCCGCCGGGCATGTGCTGGGCTCGGCCCAGGTGCGGCTGGAGCACGGCGGCAGGGTCTGGGTCGCGTCGGGCGACTACAAGACCGAGGCCGACGGCACCTGCGCGCCCTTCGAGCCGGTGCGCTGCGACACCTTCATCACCGAATCCACCTTCGGCCTGCCCATCTACCGCTGGCCCACGCAGGCGGTGCTGTTCGACGACATCAACGCCTGGTGGCGCCGCAACGCCGACGAGGGCCGTGCCTCGGTGCTGCTGTGTTACGCCTTCGGCAAGGCGCAGCGGCTGCTGCATGGCGTGGACGCCAGCATCGGCCCCATCGTCGTGCACGGGGCGGTGGAGCCGCTCAATGCGGTGTACCGCGCAGCCGGCGTCGAGTTGCCGCCCACCCACCGCGTGACCGAACTCGACAAGACCGCGCTGCAGCGCGCGCTGGTGCTCGCCCCACCCTCGGCCCAGGGCACGCCGTGGATGAAGCGCTTCGGCGCTGACGCGGTGGACGCGTTCGCGAGCGGCTGGATGCTGGTGCGCGGCACGCGGCGGCGACGCGGCGTGGACCGGGGCTTCGTCATGTCCGACCACGCCGACTGGCCGGGGCTGATGAGCGCCATCAAGGCAACCGGCGCCGAACACATCCGCGTCACGCACGGCAGCGTGCCGGTGCTGGTGCGCTGGCTGACCGAGCAGGGGCTGGACGCGCAGGCCTTCGAGACCGAGTACGGCGCCGAAGACGCGGCGGACGCCCCCACGTCCGTTCGCCCTGAGTCCTTCGGCGGTGCTCAGGACAGGCCTGTCGAAGGGTCGCCCGACGCTGTACCCGTTCGCCCTGAGCCTGTCGAAGGGCCTGCCTCGGAAGGGCTTCGACAGGCTCAGCCCGAACGGTTCAGTGAGCGTGCCAACAAGGATCAAAGACACAGAGCCGAAGGTGGTGAACCTGTCGACGGGAGCGACACGCCATGAAGCGCTTCGCCGCGCTCTACCGCGAGCTGGACGCCAGCACCGCCACGCGCGAGAAGCAGGCCGCGCTGCAGCGCTACTTCAGCGAAGCGCCCGCGGCAGACGCGGCCTGGGCGGTGTACTTTCTGGCGGGCGGCAAGCCGCGCCAGACCGTGCCCACGCGCGCGCTGCGCGAGCTGGCGCAGGCGGCGGCGGGCCTGCCCGAGTGGCTGTTTGAAGAGAGCTACCAGACCGTGGGCGACCTGGCCGAAACGGTGTCGCTGCTGCTGCCGCCCGCCGGTGCACCGGTGGACCGCGGGCTGGCCGAGTGGCTGAGCTTGCACCTGCTGCCGCTGCGCGGCCTGCCGCCCGACGTGTTGACCGAACGCCTGCGCGCGCAGTGGAACGCCCTGCCCGACAACCAGCGTTTCATCTATTTCAAACTCATCACCGGCGGCTTCCGCGTGGGCGTGTCCAAGCTGCAGATGACGCAGGCGCTGGCGGCCGTGGCCGGCGTTGCACCTCAGCGCGTGGCGCAGCGGCTCATGGGCTACACGCACATCGGTGCCCAGCCCTCGGCGGCCGACTACGCGGCGCTGGTGGCGCCAGAAAGCAGCATCGAGCAAGACCAGAAAACCAGCGGCCAGCCCTACCCCTTCTTCCTCGCGCATCCGTTCAACGAAGCGCTGGATCGGTTCGATCAACTGCTGGGCCCGCCCGCCGACTGGCAGGTGGAATGGAAATGGGACGGCATCCGCGCACAACTCGTGAAACGCGCGGGCCAGGTCTGGCTCTGGTCGCGCGGCGAGGAGCTGGTGACCGAGCGTTTCCCCGAGCTCGCCGCGCTGGGCGAAGCGCTGCCGGAGGGCACGGTGCTCGACGGCGAGATCGTGGTCTGGCGCGAAGACAAGCCGCAGCCCTTCGCCGATCTGCAAAAGCGCATCGGCCGCAAGACGCTGGGCCCCAAGATCCTGCGCGAGCTGCCGGTGGCGCTGCTGGCCTACGACCTGCTGGAACACGAAGGCATGGACCTGCGCGAGCAGCCGCTGCACGCGCGCCGCGCCACGCTGGACGCGCTGGTGCAGGACCTCAACCACCCGCTGCTGATCGCCAGCCCTGTGCTCACCGGCGACACCTGGGCACAACTCGCCACCCAACGCGAAGCAGCGCGCGAACGCGGCACCGAAGGCTTCATGCTCAAGCAGCGCGCCAGCGGCTACGGTGTGGGCCGCACCAAGGCCGCCGGCACCTGGTGGAAATGGAAGACCGACCCCATGAGCGTGGACGCGGTGCTGATCTACGCCCAGCGCGGCCACGGCCGCCGCGCCAGCGTGTACAGCGACTACACCTTCGCGGTGTGGAACGCGCCACCCGGCACCGAAGGCCGGCAGCTGGTGCCCTTCGCCAAGGCCTACTCGGGCCTGAGCGACGCCGAGATGGCGCGGGTAGACACCATCATCCGCGCGACCACCATCGAGAGCTTCGGCCCGGTGCGCAGCGTGCGGCCCACACTGGTGTTCGAGCTCGGCTTCGAGGGCATTGGCCGCAGCCCGCGCCACAAGAGCGGCATCGCGGTGCGCTTTCCGCGCATGCTGCGCTGGCGCGAAGACAAGCCGGTCGAAGAAGCCGACTCGCTGCAGACGCTGGCGGCGCTGCTGCCGGGTCAGACCGGCTGAGCGCAGGGGCCCAGCGCAGCCACCAGGTGGTCGATCAGCGCGCGCACCTTGGGCGCGGTGTGGCGCGAGGCCGCGAACAGCAGGTAGGCCGTGCCCTGGTAGTGGTTGTCGAACACCCAGTCGGGCAGCAGCTGCACCACCCGGCCGGCGGCCAGCGCGTCACGAGCCACAAAATCGGGCACACAGCCCACGCCCAGACCGGCCTCCACCGCCGCCAGCCTCATCTCGCTGTGGTTGACTGTGTAGCGGCCGGAGACCGCCACCTCCACCACATCGCCGCCACGCACCCAGCGCCAGCGGTTGTCGCGCTCCTGTTCGCCCAGCGAGAGACAGCTGTGGGCCATCAAGTCTTCGGGCGTGCGCACCGGGGGCCGGCCCGACAGGTAGGCCGGGCTGGCCAGCAACAGCTGGCGCACCGGCATCAGCGCACGGGCCACCATGCCGGGCGGCGGGTCGTCGGTCAGGCGGATCACGAGGTCGACGCCCTCGCGCAGCGCATCGACCGGCCGGTCCACCACCATCAGGTGCAGGTCCACCTCGGGACAACGTTGCAGAAAGGACAGCAGGGGCTGTTGCAGCACCTGGCGCGCAAAGGCCTTGGGGGCGCTGATGCGCACCCGTCCCCTGGGCACGCCCACATGCCCCTCGGCCACGCGCACCGTGGCCTGGGCCGCCGCCACCATCTCGCGCCCACGCTCCAGCACGTCCAGGCCGGCCTCGGTCAGGCGCAGCTGCCGCGTGCTCCGCTGGAGCAAGGCCACACCCATGACCTTCTCCAGCCGCGCGACCTGGCGGCTCACGGCCGACGGCGTCTGCCCATGCTGCCGCGCCGCGGCCGAGAAACTGCCGGCCTCCGCCACGCGGACAAAAGCCACCAGCTCGTTCATCACTTCAAGCACGTCATCTGTTCTCACGGCGCACAGCTCCTGTTCTGGCGGGCAGTCTAGTCGGCCAGCGGGTGCGGCCGAACAATCCGGGCATGTCGCTTGCCACCGTTTCGTCCCGTCCTCCATGGCCCCGCCTGCCATCCGCCGAATGGCTGCTGCTGCTCGTCGCCATCGTCTGGGGCGGCAGCTACAGCGCCGCCAAGATCGCCACCGATCAGGTGCCGGTGCTTCAGTTCCTGTTGTTGCGCTTCGGCCTGACCTTCCTGCTTCTGTTGCCCGCGTTGCGCGGTCTGGCCGTGGCGTCCTGGCCTTCGGCGCTGGCCGGGGCCTCGCTGCTCGGCGCCAACCTGTTGGCGATCTTCGTCTGCGAGACCTTCGGGGTCTCGCTCACCACCGCGTCGAACGCGGCTTTCCTGATCAGCCTGTGTGTGGCGTTCACGCCCTTGTGCGAATGGTGGCTGCTCAAGGCCCGGCCCACCAGCGCGGTGATGGCCGCCGCAGCGCTGTCGCTGCTGGGCGCGGGTCTGCTGGCATTCCAGCATGGCGGCAGCGTGAAGGCGCTGGCGTGGGGCGATGCGCTCATGGTGCTGGCCGCCTTCCTGCGCGGGGTCATGGTCTGCCTGACGCGGCGCCACGGACAGCGCCACGGGTTGCCCGCCCTCACGATGACGGCGGTGCAGATGGGCGTGATGACGCTGGGCTCGGGGCTGCTGATGGTCACCGTGCAAGGCCCTGTGTGGACGCCGCTGCCGAGCAGTGCGTCTTTCTGGGGCGCCATGGCCTTCCTGGTCTTGCTGTGCACCCTGCTGGCCTTCTTCGTGCAGAACCACGCGGCGTCTCGCACCAGCCCTTCGCGGGTGGCCCTGCTGATGGGCAGCGAGCCGCTGTGGGGCGCGCTGATCGCGGTGGCCTGGCTGGGCGACCGCCTCACGCTGCAAGGCTGGCTCGGTGGCCTGCTGATCGTGGCATCGGCCTGGTGGGTGACGCGCCCACGCCCTTGACCTCAGTCCGGGCCATGCGGTGAAGCCGGGTGACCGCATGGCCACACCGGGCCCCACTGCGGGCCAGCCACGCACAGCGTGCAAGCTTCCCGCCCACGCACCACAATGCAGGCCTTCCCCACCCCCCGAGCCGCCGCCATGACCCTCACCGTCCACCACCTCAACAACTCCCGCTCGCAGCGCCTGCTGTGGCTGCTCGAAGAGCTGGAACTGCCCTACGACATCCGCTTCTACGAGCGCGACAAAAGCACCATGCTCGCGCCGCCCGAGCTCAAGAAGGTGCACCCGCTGGGCAAGTCGCCGGTGCTGGAAGACGGCGCCGTGAAGCTGGTGGAGACCGGCGCCATCTGCGAATACCTGGTCGAGAAAACCGGCCAGCTCGGCCCGGCCGACAGCGGCGTGGGCCAGCGCCGCTACCGCCAGTTTCTGCACTATGCCGAGGGCTCGGTCATGCCCATGCTGCTGCTCATCCTGGCCATGTCCAAGATCCCCGTGCTGGGCAGCATCGCGATCAAGAAAGTCCAGCCCATGCTCGATGTGCACCTCGACTACATCGAGCAGGAACTCGCCTCACGCCCCTGGTTCGCGGGCCAGCAGATGACCGCCGCCGACATCATGATGAGCTTCCCGCTCGAAGCCGCCGTCTCGCGCGGCGGCCTGGGCGCCTCGCGGCCCGCCACCATGGCCTGGCTCAAGAAAATCCACGCCCGCCCGGCCTATAAGCGTGCGCTGGAAAAAGGCGGCACGTACGACTACGCCTGACCCTGCCGCACCACGCGCGACAAGCTCGCGCGGCTGAGCGAGCTCAACGCCTTGCACCGCCCCGAACGGCTGGTGTTCCTCGGCGACTTCCTGCACGCGGCCACCGGCCGCACGCCCCCGGTGCTCAAGGCCCTGAGCGACTGGCGCGAACGCCACCGCAGCGTGACGATGACCCTGGTGCGCGGCAACCACGATCACCGCGCGGGCGACCCGCCGCCCGAGGCGCGCATCGAGGTGGTGGACGAGCCCTGGCTGCTCGGCCCCTTCGCCTGCTGCCACCACCCACAAACCCACGCCACCCACTTCGTGCTCGCCGGCCACCTGCACCCGGTCTGCCACCTCAGCGGCCCCGCGCGCGACGCGATGCGCCTGCCCTGCTTCGTGAGCGAACCGGGCCAGGCCGTGCTGCCGGCCTTTGGTGCGTTCACTGGAGGGCACGCCCTGCCGGCTGCGCCTGGCAGGTGCTTTCATGCGATTGGCGGGCAGCGCGTTTGGGCGGTGCCGGGGACTTGAAGGAGTCGCTCAACTTTTGAGCTAAGTGGCGACCACCGGCGAGCGCGCTGGCCAGTGGTCGTCCGCTAGAGCAAAGGGTTAGGCAGCACTTCGCAGCGGCCGCCAAGGGCCTTCCGGGCTGTACGACACCTCCACGCTGCTAGGTAGGGGGCATGCTTGGACAGACACGACTTCAACTATCTCAGATGGGGTGCCAGGGAACTCGCTCGCTGGCAGGTAGGTACTACCACCACGCGGGCTGTACTTACCACCCGAGCAGCGCGGCGCACCTGAGTTGTAGCGTGAGAACTTGAGGTTCATCGCGATCAGGCTGGCGGTCGGCAAGCGCAGGATGACCGGGCCTTCATCGCGGTAACGCTTGAAATGATTCAGACCGTGGTCAATTGGACCCGACGATTGACCAGGCCAGAAGAAGACGTGCTCGTTGATGTGCTCCACAAAGCGCGCCATATTCCAGCCTTCTTCGAACTCAATGGCGCCTTTAATCAGCGGCTTCTGATCGCGGATGAGTGTTGTGCCGCCATTGGCCCGTATGGGAAGGTGTTCTTGCCGCTTCGTTGAAGCTCTGTACGAGAGGCCGGCGCCTTCGAGAAGTGCCCGCGCGCAGCGAAGCTCCATCTCTTTGGCGATTGACGGCAAATTGTTCGCAGCTGTCAGGTGGTACAGGTACGGACGCACTCGCAGCAGACGGGTGGAGTCGAACGGCATCGGTTGTGCTGCCTATCGTTTGACATGAGAAGCGACACACGGCTTGCCGTGTGGCGTCCTCTCGATGGAAAGGTCAGGCGGCTTTTGGCGCACGTTTCACCCCGAGTGGTTTGAGGCCATGCGATGACCGAAACTTTGGCGACTTGAGGCCCGACCTGTGACGCCATGCGAAAGCAAACATCGCCTCATGTGACATAACCACTTCGTCAAGCGATTCGATCCCGAAGTACTGATCGTTCTTCTCCAGAAGCCTGTACACATCTTTGATCTCCGTGGCGACTATGGAAATCATTTGCTTGGCATCCGCCTGTTTTATAGAGCTTGGAAGCGAAATTCGTGCGTTGACATCAACTCGCTTGCGGGTCTTCGGAAGGCCGACATACGTGGCAGCTTGCTTCTTCTGTTCAAGCTTTCCTTCTCGCGCCGCGCGAAGAAGGTTTGGCGAGAACTCGAAGTACTCCCAAAGAAATGCCCCGTGCTTCTCAGTGTGCGAATACATCGACTTCAACAGCTCCTGTTCAAGCTCTTCACAGGGCAAGCCGGTGTTGGTCAGCGATTCATAGTAGATGTGGTCAACCCATCTTGCCTTTGCGTACTCCTCCATAGACAGAACGGCGAGCTGAAAAGCACTTGGATACGAGCCGATTTGATACAGCGACATCGCGTCTTTCAATAGACGTAGCGAGTTTCGCAGTGACTCCAGCGCAAGCTGCTTGTACTTTCGAGCAGAGAGAGTGGTGCGCATTGCGATTGAGACGCCTAAAGTAATGAATCCCGCAGAACTTGCGGGATATTCTGAACTGTGCTGGATATTCCGGTCACGTCATTTCCCAGAAAGCGCAATCAAATCAACCAGTTGCGCGCGAACACCTGTCATTTATACAGGTATATGCAACCCGCGAAACCCCTCAGCCTCATTCGTCCGGTGTCCTTGGCGCTTTCGGTCGCCCGAAAGGTCGCCAAGGGTAGAACCAAGCCGTCCATCCACCGGCTGAGCCACCGGTGACCAGCCATCCTCTCCAGCTTCTAGCGGCAGGCCTTGCCTGAATCACCGCCCGACTCCAAGTGGAATCGTCCCGGAATGCACAGGCCTTGAACTTTGCCCCGCCCAGCCCCTCACACCCCCCATGCCCCACACCCACCTGATCGAGGCCGATGGCCTGTCCATGCAATACACCATCGGCACCCGCCAGGTGCAGGTGCTGCGCGATGTGAACCTGCGCATCGCGGCGGGCACGAGTGTGGCCATTGCCGGGCCTTCGGGTTCGGGCAAGACCTCGCTGCTGCTCCTGCTGTCGGGCCTGGAGCGGCCCGGCGCAGGGCGCATCCGCATCGACGGCACCGACCTGGGCAGCCTGAGCAGCGACGGCCTGGCCGACCTGCGGCGTGAGCGGGTGGGCATCATCTTTCAGAGCTTTCACCTGCTGCCCAGCCTGAGCGCGCTGGACAACGCCGCCCTGCCGCTGCAGATGGCGGGGGCCAGCGGCGCGCGAGAGGCGGCGGCCGAGATGCTGCAGCGCGTGGGCCTGGGGGACCGGATGCACCACCGGCCTTCGCAGCTCTCGGGCGGCGAGCAGCAGCGCGTGGCGATTGCGCGGGCGCTGGTGCACCGGCCGCGCCTGCTGCTGGCCGACGAGCCCACCGGCAACCTGGACGACCAGACGGCTGGGGCGGTGCGCGAGCTGATCTTCAGCCTCAACCGCGAGCTGGGCACGACCCTGGTGCTGGTGACGCACGACCTGGATTTCGCCGCTCGCTGCGACCGCGTGCTGCGCCTGCACGACGGTCAGCTGCATGAAACGCTGGAGGGGCGCGAGGCCCCGACCACCCGCCAGCCGGAGGCGAGCCATGCCCTTCCTGCTTGACCTGGCCTGGCGCGACCTGCGCGCCAGCGGCCGGCGCCTCTGGATCTTTGTCGCCTGCCTGGTGCTGGGCGTGTCGCTCGTGGCGGCGGGCGGCGGCCTGTACCGCCAGGTGGCCGACGCGCTGCGCCACGACGCGCGGCTGATCTTCGGCGGCGACGTGGAGGTCGAATCGCCCCAGCCGCTGCCCGCCGAGGCGCTGGCCTGGATGCAGGCGCGTGGCACCGTCTCGCGCGTGATCGAGCTGCGCACCATGCTGCGTCTGGAGAGCGGCCGCGCACAGCTGATCGAGCTGCTGAGCGCCGACGCCGCCTACCCGCTGTACGGCGCGGTGGCGCTGCAGCCGGCCGGCACGCTGGCCGACACCCTTGCGCAGCGGGAAGGCCAGTGGGGCGCGGCGGTCGATGCCGCGCTGGCCACGCGCCTGGGCCTGAAGCCCGGTGACCGCATCGAGGTCGGCGACCTGTCATTGACCGTGCGCGCGCTCACCGTGCGCCAGCCCGACCGCAGCCTGCGCGCCGACTGGGGCGCGGCCCCGGTGCTGGTGGCAGAGGGCGCGCTCATGGCCACCGGCCTGGTGCAGCCGCTCAGCCGGGTGGAGCACCATTACCGCGTTCGCACCACCGAGCCGGCCAACGCGTGGCGCGACAGCTTCATCGCCGCCTTCCCCGCGATCGACGCCGAGACCCGCAGCTTCGACGAGCGCAGCGACCGCATGGCCGAGGTGCTGGGCCAGATCGGCTCGGGCCTGCTGCTGATCGGTTTCTCGGCGCTCTTCATCGGCGGCCTGGGCGTGTTCAACAGCGTGCAGGCCTACCTGCAGGGCAAGCTCACCAGCCTGGCCACGCTGCGCGCGCTGGGCCTGCGCGACGGCCGGCTGGCCGCGTTTGTGTTGCTGCAGATCGGGCTGCTCGCGGTGCTGGCGAGCGCGGCCGGCGCGCTGCTGGGCATCGGCCTGGCGCTGGCCGGCGCGCAGCTGGCGGCCGACAAGCTGCCGGTGACGCTGCTGCTGCACAGCCTGTGGCCGCCCGCGCTGCTGGCGCTGGTGTTTGGCGTGCTGACGGCGTTGGCGTTTTCGTTGCCGGCGCTGGGGCGCGCCTTGTCGGTCAGCCCGGCCGCCCTGTTTCGCGGCGTGGAGGGGCAGGCGCTGCACACGCCGCGCCGCGCGCGCTGGCTCACCGCCGCCGTCGCCGGCGCCACGCTGGCGCTGCTGGTGGCCACCCTGCCCGACCCGCGTTTTGGCCTCGCCTTCGTGCTGACCACGGCCGCGCTGCTGGGTGTGCTCGACCTCGCCACGCGCGGCCTGCGCCGCGCCGCCGCGCGCCTGCAGCACCACCCGGCCCTGCCCTTGCCGCTGCAGCTGGCGCTGGCCGGCCTGCAGCAGCCGCATTCGCCGCTGCGCACCGCCCTGCTCTCGCTGGGCTCGGCGCTCACGCTGCTGGTGGCCTGCACCCTGGTGGTGGCCACGCTGCTGCGCACGGTGAACGACACGGTGCCCGAGCAGGCGCCGGCCCTGGTGTTCTACGACGTGCAGACCGATCAGCTCCCGCTGCTGCGCGAGACCCTGCAGGCCTCGCCCGGCCTGGAAGCGGTGAAGACGGCGCCGCTGGTGCTGGGCCGGCTGGTGGCCGTGAACGGCGAGGCGCTGCGCGCGAGCGGCAACGACGAAACCGACCGCCAGCGCGCCCGCGAGTCGCACGACGAACACAAGCTGAGCGACCGCAGCGGCAACTTCGACGACGTGGTCATCGACCGTGGCGCGTGGTGGCCGCTGGACCACGCGGGCGAACCACTGGTGGCGATGGAAGACACCGAGGCCGACGGGCTGGGCCTGAAGGTGGGCGACCGGCTGCGCTTCGAGATCATGGGCCAGCCGGTGGAGGCCACGCTGAGTGCCATCTACAGCCAGCGGCGCATGCAGTCACGCCTGTGGCTCGAAGCCATCTTCAGCGACGGCGTGCTGGACCCCTTCATCACCCGCCACGTGGGCGCGGCCTGGATGCCGACCGACCAGCCCCTGGACGCGCAGGACCGGCTGGCGGCAGCCGCGCCCAACATCGCCACCGCGCGCACCGAGTCGATGCTGCGCGAGACCCGCGCGCTGATGGGTCGCGCCAGCGGCGGGCTGGCGGTGGTGGCGGGTGTGTGCCTGGCCGCGAGCCTGCTGGTGCTCGCCAGCGTGGTGGCCGCCAGCCGCAGCCGCCAGCTCTACGACGCCACGGTGATGCACGCGCTGGGCGCGCGGCACTCACTGCTGCGGCGCGTGCTGGTGTGGGAATACGCGCTGCTGGCCGCCGTGACCGCCGGCTTTGCCCTGCTGGCCGGCAGCGCGCTGGCCACCGCGCTGCTGCAGTGGCGGCTGGACATGAGCCCGGCGGGGCTGTACTGGAGCGGGCTGCTGACGGCGGCAGGTGTGAGCGCGCTGAGCCTGGGCATGGGCGCGCGCTACCTGCTGGCGCAGATGCGACTCAACCCGGCGATGCTGCTGCGCAGCGGGGGTTGAGGCACAGACCGCGAAACGCAAATGAGCGAAACGAGCGAGACGAGCGGCGTGACTCAACCCTGGCTTGATCGTGATCGGTCAAGCAAATACCCTCTCCAGCACCGCCCACTCCAAGTACGCCAAGGCGTTCAATGCCGCGTGCATCAACAGGGGTACCCACAGGGAACCGGATCGGAGCCGCGCCCAGCCCAGCAGCAGGCCGATCAAAAAGATCATCCCCTTGTCGATCCAGTCGTACTGCAGATGGATCAGTGCCCACACCAGCGCCGTCACAACGATGGCACCTCGGGCGCCCAATGCGCTTTTGCTCAATCCCACGAACGCGAAACCGCGAAACAAGGCTTCTTCGAATGCAGGAGCAGCGACCACCATGGCCAGCAGCAGCAACAGTTGGGAATGGGCGGACTCGATGTTCTGACGCATGAAGTCATGGACCACCGGCCGCCCCACCAGAGCCGCCACCAGGTCCCAGCACAAGGCCAGGACCAGCGTGACCATCACCCACCGCCAAGCCGCCTGCCACGGCACCGATTGCCACGCAAAATATTGGGCCAGCCGCGTGCCTTTTCGCAAGCGGGCCGCCAGCAGCAACAGGGGAATGCCCATCAGTGCCGACAACAGAAGGAACAGGGCGGTCAGCGATCCGTTTTGTTTCGATCCGGTCAACCAGTCCTGCAGCATTTGTTCGCTGAGCTCAGGGAACAGGGCCGTGGCGGTAGCTCCTGTCCCGACATAGGCCAGCACCTGGGTCAAGACAAAAATGCCCGAGAAAAACAGCACCGTGCCGATCCATCCCCAGGTCGGGATGTCGCGGCTGGGGTCCCCTTGGTCAAACATGGGGACGGGAGATGAAGAAGACATTTGAACGCCCAAAGAAGTGGTGCATGGCTCAATATGCGGTGATCCGCATGGCGGCCGCGTGTTCGCAATGGTAAGAGCCCAGCCCTTGATCTGAATCTGTACACATGAACCTTCACACCCCCAATCCCTACCCCAGCACCCGCCTGCCACTGTTCGCGCGCAACGTCGTCAGCACCTCGCACCCGCTGGCCGCGCAGGCCGGGCTGCGCATGCTGCTGCAGGGCGGCAACGCGGTGGACGCGGCGATTGCCACCGCCGCAGCGCTGACCATCACCGAGCCGGTGAGCAACGGCCTGGGCTCGGACGCCTTCTGCATCCTCTGGGACGGGCAACAGCTGCACGGCCTCAACGCCAGTGGGCCGGCGCCGATGGCCTGGACGCCGGATTACTTTCACCGCAAACACGGCGCCGACGCGCTGACGCCGCCGAAGCGCGGGCTGGACTCGGTCACCGTGCCTGGCGCGGTGGCGGGCTGGGTGGCGCTGAGCGAGCGCTTCGGCCAGCTGCCGTTCGCCGACCTGATGCAGCCGGCGATGGAGCTGGCCGAGCGGGGTTACGCGGTGCCGGTGGTGGTGCGGCAGAAGTGGGCCGCGGCCACGCCCGAGCTGCAATCGCTGCCGGGGTTTGCACAGGCCTTCCTGCCCTGGGGTCGCGCGCCGCAGGTGGGTGAGCTGTTCCGCTTCCCGGCGGCGGCGCGTGGGTTGCGCGCCATCGCCGAAAGCAAGGGTGAGGCCTTTTACCGAGGCCCCATCGCGCAGGCGCTCGCGCGCTTCGCGAGCGAACACGGCGGCGCCCTGACCGAAGCCGACCTCGCGGCCTACCAGCCGGAGTGGGTCACGCCCATCGGGCAGGACTACCGGGGCCACACGCTGCACGAGATACCGCCCAGCGGCCAGGGCATCGCGGCGCTGGTCGCGCTCGGCATCCTCTCGAACTTCGACCTCGCGGCCATGAAGGTCGACAGCGTGGCCGCGCAGCACCTGCAGATCGAGGCGATGAAGCTGGCCTTTGCCGACGTGTACCGCTTCGTCGCCGAACCCGGCACCATGGAAGTGACGGCCGAGCAGATGCTCGACCCGGCGTACCTGCGCGAACGCGCGAAGCTGATCGACATGAAGCAGGCGCAGGACTTCGGTGCCGGCAACCCGGCCAAGGGCGGCACGGTCTACCTCACCGCCGCCGACGAGAACGGGATGATGGTGAGCTTCATCCAGAGCAACTACATGGGCTTCGGCTCGGGCGCGGTGGAGCCGTCGTTCGGCATCAGCCTGCAGAACCGGGGCCACGGCTTCAACCTCAGCGCTGGCCCCGGCCGCAACACCGCCAACCTCGTGGCGCCAGGCAAGCGCCCGTTCCACACCATCATCCCCGCCTTCCTCACGAAAGACGGCCAGCCGGTGATGAGCTTCGGCGTGATGGGCGCCAACATGCAGCCGCAGGGCCATGTGCAGACCCTCGTGCGCCTGCTCGACCACGGCCAGGGCCTGCAGGCCGCCTGCGACGCACCGCGCTGGCGCTTCGACGCCGGGCGGCACATCAACGTCGAATCGGCCATGGACCCGGCGGTGGTGCAAGGCCTCAAGGACCTCGGCCACCAGACCCGCAGCATCAACGACCCCTACCAGGACTTCGGCGCGGGCCAGTACATCTGGCGCCTGGGCGACCCGGGGGCGGAGGGCTATGTGGCGGCGAGCGACCCGCGGCGGGACGGGATGGCGGTGGGCTTCTGAGGCGGGCTGAAGCCTTCCCGACGTGTTCATCCGTCGCTACGATGCCCGTTGACCGGCGCTGTGGTGAACACCCGCCCCTTGGTGCGGTACCACAGGGTACGCCAGCGGCCTGGCGACCCGCCTCTGTCCCCCTTCAGGAGCATCCAGATGATGAGCAAGAACACCATGTGCCTCTGGTACGACGGCACCGCGCTGGACGCCGCGACGTTTTATGCCGAGACCTTTCCGGACAGCGCGGTGGGGGCGGTGCTTCGTGCGCCCACCGACTATCCCGCCGGCCAGCAGGGCGATGTGCTGACGGTCGAGTTCACGCTGATGGGCATTCCGTGCCTGGGCATGAACGGCGGGCCGGGGGTGAGGCACAGCGAGGCTTTTTCGTTCCAGGTGGCGACCGACGACCAGGCCGAAACGGACCGACTGTGGCAGGCGATTGTGGGCAACGGCGGGCAGGAGAGCGCTTGCGGCTGGTGCAAGGACCGGTGGGGGCTGTCGTGGCAGATCACGCCCCGCGCCCTGATGGCCGCGATCACCGACCCCGATCCGGCGGCGGCCCAGCGCGCGTTCGTGGCCATGATGGACATGGGAAAGATCGACATCGCGGCGATCGAGGCGGCCCGGCGGGGTTGACGCGGGCGCGTGCAAGGATCACGCTGTGGCTGCGGCATCGCCGTTGGCTCAAGCGGGCGGCGCCCGCCGCATTGCCGGTGAACCTTTGCCAGGAGCTTGCCATGCAGCACATCCACCCACCCCCGGACCAGGCGATGTCCAACCATCCGCTGGAATACTCCGACCCGGAGTTGCGCGCCTACGCTGAAGAACAGGCGGAAGACATCTTCGAAGCGGTTGTCCGCTACATGCCCCTCGTCCTGCCGATCATGGCCGCCCTGCTGATCTTCATGCTGGCCTTCGTCGCGGTGACCATGGCGTGAGCGTGCCGATGCCGACGGCGCTCGCCATGCCGCGCCGGTGCACCGGCGGTCGTGTGCGACAGCGCACCGACACCAGCGGCCATTGAGCGCAGCCTTGCAGCCGCATGTCCGCGCCTTTGCCCACCGAACCCAGCGCCCCCCCGACACCGGCCGCGCTCGCGCAGGGCCCGGACGGGGTCTGGACCCTGCACGGCCACTGGACGCTGCAGGGCCTGGGGCCGCTGCTGAACGCCCAGGCCCTGCCGGTCGCGGACACGCCACCGCTCACGCTGGACGGCTCGGCGCTGCAGGACATCGACTCGGCCGGTGCCTGGGTGCTGCAACGCTGGTTGCCGGCCGGCAGCGCGGCGCCGGCCCTGCGCGCCTGGCCGCCGCGCGCGGCGGCGCTGATGCAGCAGGTGCAGGCGGGCGCGGACCAGACCCTGACGCAGGAACCGCGACACGGCCTGCTCGAACACACCGGCCGGCGCGCGGTGGCCGCCGCCCAACAGGCCCAGTCGTTTTTGCACTTCATCGGCGAGACCGCGATCGCGGCGGCGCGGGTGATGCGCCATCCAGCTAAGTGGCGGCTGCGCGCGATCTGGCACGAGGTGCAGATCGGGGGTTTCGATGCGCTGCCCATCATCGGCCTGACCTCGTTCCTGCTGGGCATCGTGGTGGCCTACCAGGGCGCCGACCAGCTGCGCCACTACGGCGCCAACGTGTTCGTGGTGGAGCTGGTGGGCTACGCCATGCTGCGCGAGTTCGCGCCGCTGATCAGCGCCATCATCATTGCCGGGCGATCCGGCTCGGCCTACGCGGCGCAGATCGGCACCATGGTGGTGGCCGAAGAGGTCGACGCCCTGCGCACCATCGGCATCGACCCGCTGCAGCGCCTGGTGCTGCCCAAGATCATCGCCCTTTCCATCGCCCTGCCCTTGCTCACGGTGTTCGCCGACATCACCGGCGTGTTCGGCGGCATGGTGATGGCGCGCTCGCAGCTGGACATCGGCTTCGGCGAGTTCGTCGACCGCTTCGGCCGCGTGATGCAGGGCACCGCGTTCCTGATCGGCGTGGGCAAGTCGCTGGTGTTCGCGCTCATCATCGCCACCGTCGGCTGCTTCCAGGGCCTGCGCACCTCGGGCAGCGCCGACAGCGTGGGCCGGCAGACGACCCTGAGCGTGGTGCAGTCGATCTTCACGATCATCGTGGCCGACGCGCTGTTCTCGGTCGCCTTCAACCTGATGGGGCTCTGAGATGGCACCCACCGACGAGCCCGTGATCGAACTCAGGCAGATCTGCACCCGCTTCGGCAGCCACACCGTGCACGAGGGGCTGGACCTGAGCGTGAAGCGCGGCGAGATCCTGGGGCTGGCCGGGGGCAGCGGCTCGGGCAAGTCGGTGCTGCTGCGCGAGATGATCGGGCTGCAGGCGCCCACCTCGGGAGAGGTGCGCGTGTTCGGTGAAAACCTCACTTCGCTGGCCGCCGCCCCGGGCCTGGCGCTGCGCAAGCGCTGGGGCGTGATGTTCCAGCGCGGCGGTCTGTTCGGCGCGCTCACCGTGCGGGAGAACGTGGGCCTGCCCTTGCGCGAACACAGCGCGCTCGACCACACGCTGATCGACCGCATCGCCGAGTGGAAGCTGGCCCTGACCGGCCTGCCGCCCGAAGCCGGGCTCAAGCGGCCCAGCGAACTGAGCGGCGGCATGCTCAAGCGCGCGGCGCTGGCGCGCGCCATCGCGCTCGACCCCGAGCTGCTGTTCCTCGACGAACCGACCTCGGGCCTGGACCCGGCCAGCTCGCGCGGCGTGGACGACCTGATCCTCGCCACGCACGCGCTGTTCGGGCCGACCATCGTGATCGTCACCCACGACCTGGCGCTGCTGTGGCGGGTGTGCGACCGGGTCGCCGTGCTGGCCGAAGGCCGCGTGATCGCGCTGGACACGATGGACGCGCTCTCGCACCACCCGCACCCCACGGTCGCGGCCTATTTCAACCAGCCGAGCGGGGAGCCACAGCGGGCGGCCTCTGCGCTGGCCTGACCCAGACACAGAGACACAGCGACATGGACGACAAGGTCAACTACCCACTGGTCGGCGGCTTCGTGCTGCTGCTCGGCGCCCTGCTGGTGGCCGGCGTGCTCTGGCTCGCGGCCGGGCTGGGCGGCCGCCAGGCGGTGGACGCCTACCAGGCGGTGATCGAAGAATCGGTGGCGGGGCTGAACGTCGACGCGCCCGTGAAGTACATGGGCGTGGACGTCGGCAAGGTGGCGCGCATCGAGATCGACCCGCTGAACTCGGAGCAGGTCCGCCTGCACTTCCTCGTGAAGCGCGGCACGCCGATCAAGCAGGACAGCGTGGCCGTGCTGAAGGCGCAGGGGCTCACGGGCATCGCCTACATCGAAATCAGCGGCGGCAGCGCCGGCTCGCCGCCGCTGCTGGCCGGGGCCGACGGCGTGGCGCCGACCATCCCCTTCAAGCCCTCGCTGAGCGCGCGGCTGGAGAACGTGCTCTCCAACGTGCTGGGCAACGTGGACCGCGTCTCGGACAACCTCAATGAAGTCTTCGGTGCCGACAACCAGGCCGCGCTGAAGTCCAGCCTGGCCGACATCGCCACGCTGGCCCGCGCCTTGGCCGGGCAGCAGGCGGCGATCAGCGCGGGCATCGCCGATGCCGCCAAAACCGCCAGGCTGACCGCGCGCGCGGGCGAGCAGCTGGGGCCGACGCTGGCGCGCATCGAGAGCAGCGCGCAGGCCGTCGAGCGCATGGCCGAGGTGGCCGGGCAGGCCAGCCAACGCGCCGGCGCGGCCGCCGACGCCGCGGCCACCAGCGTGCAGCAGGTGGGCAGCGAGACCCTGCCCGACCTGGCGCGGCTGATGGCCGAACTGAACCAGCTCTCGGCCTCGCTGCGCCACCTGAGCGAACAGACCACCGTCAACCCCAGCAGCCTGCTGCTGGGCAACCCCGCGCCGACACCCGGCCCCGGAGAAAGCCCGCCATGACACACCCCCACCCCGCACGCCACGCGCTGCCCCCCGGCCGCGCCGGCGGCGTTGCCCGCTGGTGCTGGCTCGCCGCGCTGCTGCCGCTGCTGGCGGCCTGCGCCGGCACCTTGTTGCCCAAGCCGGCCCCCGCCCCCACGCGCTTCACGCTGGATACCGGCCCCGCTTCGGCTCCCGCGGCCAGCGCGCGAACGGCGGCCGCGGACGCGCCCACGCTCACGGTGGACCTGCCGCGCGCGGCTCCGGGTTACGACAGCCGGCGCATGGTCTACCAGCGACGGCCGCAACAGATGGAGGCCTTCGCCTTCCACGAGTGGGTGGAGCCACCGGCGCAGATGCTCGCCCCCTTGCTGGTGCGCGCGCTGCAGGACCAGGGAGGCTTTCGCGCCGTGCTGCGCGCACCGTCGGCCGCTGCGGGCGGCTGGCGGCTGGAAACCGAGCTGCTGCGCCTGCACCAGGACTTCAGCCAGCGGCCCAGCCAGGTGCGCCTGAGCGTGCGCGCCGTGCTGCTGAACAGCGCCACGCGCCAGGCCGTGGCCTGGCGGGAGTTTGACGTCAGCGTGGCCGCGACCAGCGACGACCCGGTGGCCGGTGCCGCGGCGGCGCAGGCGGCCGCGCGGCAGCTGTCCACCGAGGTGGCCGCGTTCAGCGCGGAGCGGGCGCGCTGAACGTCAGGCCTTTTCGGGGTGCAGGAACACGCGCGCCTTGCGCGGCGACACCACGAGCGTCTCGCCTTCCTGCAGGCCCAGCTCGCGGAACTGCAACGCGGGGATCTGCGCTTCGATCAGCGGGTCGTGCCCGGCCGGGTGGTTGTTCTCCACCGGCTGCAGCTCCAGGCGCGCGATGGGGCCGACCACGATGGCGCGGCTGAGCGTGGCGACGATGCCGCTGGCGCCCGGCGTGTGGCGCTGCACGTCGAGGTCGTGCGGGCGCACGTAGGCGAAGGCCTGTGCGTTCTGCGCGCCGGCGTGTTCGGGCGTGTGAATGGCCACGCCATCGAGGTGCAGCAAGCCCTCATGTGCACGGCCGTGGAACAGGTTCACGTCGCCCAGGAAGCCGTACACGAACGGGCTGGCCGGGTGGTCCCACACGTCCTGCGGTGAACCGCACTGCTCCACCACGCCCTTGTTCATCAGCACCACGCGGTCGGCCACCTCCAGCGCCTCTTCCTGGTCGTGGGTGACGAAGATGCTGGTCACGTGCAGCTCGTCGTGCAGGCGGCGCAGCCAGCGGCGCAGTTCCTTGCGCACCTTGGCGTCGAGCGCGCCGAAGGGCTCGTCGAGCAGCAGCACCTGAGGCTCCACAGCAAGGGCACGGGCCAAGGCGATGCGCTGGCGCTGGCCGCCGGAGAGCTGCGAGGGATAGCGGTCGGCCAGCCAGTCGAGCTGCACCAGCTTGAGCAGGTCGGTCACCTTCTGCTTGATCTGCGCGTCGCTCGGGCGCTCGCCGCGCGGCTTCACGCGCAGGCCGAAGGCCACGTTCTCGAACACGCTCATGTGGCGGAACAGCGCGTAGTGCTGGAACACGAAACCCACGTTGCGCTCGCGCACGTGCACGTCGGTGGTGTCTTCGCCGCTGAAGTGGATGCTGCCGGTGTCGGGCGTTTCAAGGCCCGCGATGATGCGCAGCAGCGTGGTCTTGCCGCAGCCCGAGGGGCCGAGCAGCGCGAGCAGCTCGCCGGAGGCGATGTCGAGGTTGACGTCGCGCAGGGCCTGGAAGGTGCCGAAGTGTTTGTTGACGTTGCGGATCTGGATGCTCATGGGGATTCCCGGTGAAGGTCAGTGGGCGCTGCCGGCGGTGGCGCCCAGCGCAGGGGTGGGCCGCTCGGGCGGCAGCTCGGCCTGGGCCTTGAGTTCGCTTTCCATGCGCCACTCGGCCACCGACTTGATGGCCAAGGTCACCAGCGCCAGCAGGGCCAGCAGCGAGGCCACGGCGAATGCGGCCACCGACTGGTACTCGTTGTAGAGGATCTCGACATGCAGCGGCATCGTGTTGGTCTGGCCGCGGATGTGGCCCGAGACCACGCTCACCGCGCCGAACTCGCCCATGGCCCGCGCGTTGCACAGGATCACGCCGTAGATCAGGCCCCACTTGATGTTGGGCAGGGTCACGTACCAGAAGGTCTGCCAGCCGGTGGCACCGAGCACCTGCGCCGCCTGCTCCTCGTCGTTGCCCTGGGCCTGCATCAGCGGGATGAGTTCGCGCGCGATGAAGGGGAAGGTGACGAAGATGGTGGCCAGGATGATCCCGGGCACGGCGAAAACGATCTTGATGTCGTGCTCGGCCAGCCAGGGGCCGAACCAGCCCTGCGCGCCGAACACCAGCACGTAGATCAGGCCGGCCACCACGGGCGACACCGAGAACGGCAGGTCGATCAGCGTGGTGAGGAAGGACTTGCCCTTGAACTCGTACTTGGCGATGCACCAGGCCGCCGACACGCCGAACACCAGGTTCAGCGGCACGGCCACCAGCGCGGTGATGAAGGTGAGCCGGATGGCGGACCAGGCGTCCGGCTCCCGCAGCGCTTCGGCATAGGCGTCCCAGCCCTTGCGCAGGGCCTCGGTCGCCACTGCCGCCAGCGGCAGCACGAGGAACAGGAACATGAACACCAGCGCGACGCCGGTGAGCGTGTAGCGCACCCAGGGCGCTTCGGTGGTGCCGCGCTGGGCGCTGCGGATGGTGTTCTGACTCATTGGGAGTTCCCTGCCGAACGCTTGCGCTGCCAGCTTTGCAAACCGTTGATGACCAGCAGCAGCACGAAGGAAATGATCAGCATCACCGTGGCCACGGCCGTGGCACCGGCGTAGTCGTACTGCTCGAGCTTGCTGATGATGATCAGCGGCGTGATCTCGGACACCATGGGCATGTTGCCGGCGATGAAGATGACCGACCCGTATTCACCCACGGCACGCGCGAAGGCCATGGCAAAACCGGTCAGCAGCGCGGGCGCGATGCTCGGGAAGATCACGCGGCTGAAGGTCTGCCAGCGCGTGGCACCCAGGCAGGTGGCGGCCTCTTCCAGTTCCTTCTCGGCGTCTTCGAGCACCGGCTGCACCGTGCGCACCACGAAGGGCAGGCCGATGAAGATCAGCGCGATCACGATGCCGTTGGGGTTGAAGGCGAGCTGGATGCCGTGCGGCTCCAGCAGCGAGCCGATCCAGCCGTTGCCGGCCAGCAGCGCGGTGAGCGAGATGCCGGCCACGGCCGTGGGCAGCGCGAACGGCAGGTCCACCAGCGCGTCCACGATCTTTTTGCCCGGGAAGCTGTAGCGCACCAGCACCCAGGCCACCAGCAAGCCGAACACCACGTTGACCAGCGCCGCGATGAACGAGGCGCCGAAGGTGAGCCGGTACGAGGCCAGCACACGCGGCGCGGTGACCGCCTCCCAGAACTGCGGCCAGGTCAGCGTGAAGGTCTTGAAGACCAGTGCCGACAGCGGGATCAGCACGATCAGGCACAGGTAAAACACCGTGAAGCCCAGCGTGAGGTTGAAGCCGGGCAACACCCGCACCGGCGTGCGGCGAGGCGAAGCTGAAGAAGACGCCACCCCGGGGGGCAACACAGCAGAAGTCATGGGATATCCAATAAAGCGAAACCGACCGGCGCGACGTGCCCCAAGCCAAGGGCACCGCGGAACCGGCTTTGCCGGGCCGCCAGTGCCGCCCCCCTTGAGGGGGGTGACGCGAAGCGGCGCGGGGGGTGTTACTTGCCTGTGGTGTACAGCTTGTCGAACTGCCCGCCGTCGTTGAAGTGCACCTTCTGCGCTTCGGCCAGCGAACCGAAGTACTCGTTGACGGTGAACAGCTTGATGGGCTTGAACGCGGCGGCGTACTTCTTCAGCACCGCTTCGTTGCGCGGGCGGATGTTGTGCTGGGCCGCGATCTCCTGGCCTTCGGCGCTATAGAGGAAATCGAGGTAGGCCTTGGCATCGGCCGCCGTGCCCTTTTTCGCCACGGTGCGCTCGACGATGGCGACCGGGTTCTCGGCCACGATGGACGCGCTCGGGTGGATCGCATCGACCTTGCCTTTGCCGAACTCGTTGTCCACCGACACCACCTCGGACTCGAAGGTCACGAGCACGTCGCCGATGTTGCGTTGCAGGAAGACGCCGGTGGCGTCGCGCCCGCCGCGCGCCAGCACCGGCACGTTCTTGTAGAGCTTGCCCACGAACTCGGCGGCCTGCGCGTCGGTGCCGCCCTTGGCGCGCACCTGGCCCCAGGCCGCGAGGTAGGCCATGCGCCCGTTGCCGCCGGTCTTGGGGTTGACCACCACCACCTGCACGCCGGGCTTGATGAGGTCGTCCCAGTCCTTGATGCCCTTGGGGTTGCCCTGGCGCACGAGGAACAGCATGGTGGAGCTGGTGGGCGCGGCGTTGTTCGGGAATTTCTGGCGCCAGTCCTTGGCGACCACGCCCTTCTCGGCCAGGAAGTCCACGTCGGTGGTGGTGTTCATGGTCACCACGTCGGCGTCCAGGCCGTCGGCCACGGCCCGCGCCTGCGCGCTGGAGCCGGCGTGCGACTGATCGACCTTGATGTCCTTGCCGGTGGCCTTCTTGTGACTCGCGACGAAGGCGGTGTTGAGGTCTTTGTAGAACTCGCGCGCCACGTCGTAGGACACGTTCAGCAGCGTGGTCTGGGCCGAGGCGAGCGAGGCGGCGGCGAAGGCGATGGCGCCGAGGGTGAGCTGGAAGCTTGTTTTCATGGGAGGGGACTTCGATAGAGGGAATGCATGGGATTCTGGGATCCATGCCTTCATTGGCAAACGACTTTGTTCTTGTTTCCTTATTCGCGAGCTGAATAAGGCATCAGGCGGCCACGGCCACCGGAAGGGCGGGTGTGACGTCGGCGCCCAGCGACTGCAACAGGGCCAGGCCCAGGGGCCATTCGCCATGACCGGACTCCACGTTGATGTGCCCCGCATCATTGAGCCGCACGAACTCGCTGCCCCAGGCGCGGGCGTAGGCCCCGGCCAGGCGCACCGGGCAATACGGGTCGTTGCTGCTGGCCACCAGCACGCTGCGGTACGGCAACTTCTGGTACGGAACAGGCGCGAAGTCGGCCAGCACGCCGCGGCGCTCCGGGTCGGCGGGCGCGACCAGCAGCGCGCCCTGGATGCGGGCCGCCACCTCGGGCGGCAGGTGCGTGGTGGCGATGCAGCCCAGGCTGTGCGCGACCACCACCACCGGGCCGGGGGCCTGCTCGATGGTGTCGGTCAGGCGCCGCACCCAGGCACGCTGGCGCGGGCTGACCCAGTCGTCCTGCTCGACGCGCAAGACGTTCGGCAGGCGTTCGGTCCAGAGGCTTTGCCAGTGGCCGGCGCCGGAGTTGCGCCAGCCGGGCACGATGATCACGGTGGGAGAAGACATGCGGCCCCCGGTCTCAGCGGCTGGACCGCTGATGGGCGGCGTATGTCGGGGGGAAGTCCGTGGCGAGGTCGCCCGGTCTGTCTGTGCTCATGGATGCGCTCCTTCATGTCTGATGGCAGGCATTGTGGACAGCACCGCCGCGCAAACCAACGACTGTGAAGCAGTTTGTATATGGCCCCGCGGCATATGGCGGGGTGACGCAGGCTCAGCCCTGGTCCAGCGGCACGTACAGCCCCACCTTCATCGCGTCGATCACGACGTGCGTGGTCATGCGGACCACCTGCGGCACCTCGGCCATCAGCCGGGCCGCAAGCGCGTCGTAGGCCTTCACGTCGCGTGCCACGACCACCATCATGATGTCGAAGCTGCCGGTCACGTAGTAGACCTGCTGCACCGCCGGTTCGGTCTGTGCCCACAGGCGGATGCGCGGCAGCGCCTCGTAGTTGTCCTTGATCTCCAGCCCGGCGAGGAAGCTCATGGTGTGGCCCACCGCCTGCGGGTTCACCACCGCCACCTCGGCGCTGATGGTCTTGTCCTGGCGCATGCGACGCAGGCGCCGCTGGACGGCGGAAGCCGACAGACCCACCGCCTCCGCGATGACCTCGGCGTTGAGCTGGCAGTCCTTCTGGACCAGGTCCAGGATCTTCCGGTCAAAAACGTCCAGTTCGGTGTCCATGCGGCGATTCTAGGCACTGCGCCTTGGCGTCGCCGTCGCGCACAACGCGACCCGAATCGCCGCCATCCCGCGCGCCAGGGGCATTTTTTGCCGCCCGGCCGCAATCCAGGCGCGGATACTTGCCCCACTTTTTGCGCTGAAAAAAGACCTTCTGGTCACCCTGTCCGTCGGTTGTCCGACTATTTTCTTCTGGAGATCACAACGTGAGTCGTTCCCTGTTGAGTGGCCTGGTGGCCGGTGTGCTGTCCTTCGCCGGGGCCGCGCACGCCGAGGACGTGGTGCGCATCGGCACCCTGTCGGACTACGCGCCGTTCGAGTACCGCGACGCCAAGGGCGAGCTCAAGGGCATGGAGATCGAGCTGGCCAAGACCATGTGCAAACACATCCAGGCCAAGTGCGAGTACGTGACGATGGACTTCGACGCGCTGATCCCCGCACTCAAGGCCAGGAAGATCGACGCCGTGCTGGCCCAGATGTCGATCACCGACGAGCGCAAGAAGGTGGTGGACTTCACCGACCTGTTCACCCTGGCCCCGGTGCAGTACGTCGCCAAGGCCGGCTCGGGCATCACCGAAGACCCGGCCACGCTGCGCGGCAAGACCGTCGGCATCTACAGCGGCTCCAGCCACGAGACCTACCTGAAGAAGCGCCTGCCCAAGAGCCAGTCGGGCATCGCCATCAAGGCCTACCCCTCGCAGGACCCGATCTGGCTCGACCTGGAGGCGGGCCGCGTGCAGGCCGCGCTGACCGACACCACGGTGGCCCACGAGTGGCTGGAGAAAACCGGCAAGGCCAAGGGTTTCGCTCTCGCAGGCAAGCCGCTGAACGACGTGGCCATGTTCGGCGAAGGCACCGGCATCGCCGTGCGCAAGGGTGACCCGCTGCGCACGCGCCTGAACACCGCGATCAAACAGGTGCTGACCGACGGCAGCTTCGCGGCCGAGAACAAGAAGGTGTTCCCCTTCAGCATCGCGCCCACGCTGAAGTAAGCTGGCGCCCCTTGGGACCAGGCCGTCCGGCAGGGTGGCCTGGTCTTGCTGTTTGTGTTGGGTGGTGAATGGACGATTTGTGGCTGTACGCCGGTCAGTTGCTGCAGGGTGCCTGGGTCACCGTGCAACTGGCCCTGTCTTCGCTGGTGGTGGGCCTGGCCCTGGGGCTGGTGCTCGCGGCCGGCAGCCTGAGCCGTCGCACGCCGCTGCGACGCGCCGTGCGGCTGTGCACGGGCCTGCTGCGCGGCATCCCCGAGTTCCTGATCGTGCTGGTCTGTTACTTCGGGCTGTCCAACCTGATCAACAACCACCTCGACGGCGCGGTGGAGATCAGCCCGTTTGCCGCGGGCGTCTTTGCCCTGTCCATCGTGTTCGCGGCCTACGCCAGCGAGGTGTTCCGCGGCAGCTTCGCGGCCCTCCCCCGGGGGCAGATCGAGGCGGCGCAGGCCTTCGGGCTCACGCCCACCCAGACCTTCTTCGCCGTGCGCCTGCCCCAGGCCTGGCGCATCGCCCTGCCCAGCCTCGGCAACCTGTGGCAGTCGCTGCTGAAGGACACCTCGCTGGTGTCCGTGGTCGGGCTCGAAGACCTGCTCAAGAAGTCCAACATGGCGGCCCAGGCCACGCACCAGCCGTTCCTGTTCTTTCTGGCGGCAGCGGCGGTGTACTTCGTGTTCCTGCACGCCTCGCAACCGGTCTTCACCTGGCTGGAGCGCCGGGCCGGGCGGGGCTTCGACGCGAGGACGGCATGAACTTCGCCCCCATCGAAGACTGGCTGGAGTTGCCCACCGACAGCGTGCTGGAGGTGTGGGAAGGCCTGGTGATCACCCTGCAGCTGCTGTGCGGTTCGGTGCTGCTGGCGTTGTTGCTCGCGCTGCCGCTGGCGCTCGCGGCCACCTCCGGCAGGGCCTGGCCGGCGCGGCTGGCGCGCGGCTACAGCGCGGCGTTTCGCGGCACGCCCCTGCTGGTGCAGCTGTTCATCCTGTACTACGGGGTGAGCCAGTTCGAAGCCGTGCGCCAATCGCCCGCCTGGTGGCTGCTGGAAGACGCGTTCTATTGCGGCCTGCTCGCGCTGAGCCTGAACCTGGCGGCCTACATGGCCGAAGACCTGCGGGCCGGCATCCTGGCCGTGCCCCTCGGCGAAAAGGAAGCCGCCCTGGCCATGGGCATGAGCCCGTTCCAGTGCGACCGCCGGATCGTGCTGCCTGCGGCCTGGCGGATCGCCACGCCAGCCCTGGGCAACGAGGTGATCGCCCAGCTCAAGGCCACGGCCCTGGTGAGCACCATCACCGTGCTGGACCTCACCGGCGTCGCGCGCCGGCTGTCGAACGCTTCGTACACCACCGACGCGCTGGTGGTGGCCGGCGGCATCTACGCCGTCATCACGCTGGTGGTGGTGCTGGCCGTGCGCCGGATCGAGCGGCGCTTCGGCCCGGCGGGCCGACGGTAGCCGGCCCGCGCTGGCCTGGGCGAGGACGCCGTTTTCAGGCGATTCCACCTCTTCTTCGCGGCCCGAAACCCTGCCCCATGGCTACGCTCGACGAGAACGTGTTCCATCTTTTTTCCTACGTCATGACGCCCACCCCAGAACCCATGTCCCCCCTGCAAACCGCGCTGGCCGAACAGGGCCTGTTCGTGCTCGATGGCGCGCTGGCCACCGAGCTGGAACGCCGTGGCGCCGACCTGCTGGACCCGCTGTGGTCCGCCAAGCTGCTGATCGAACAGCCCGACCTGATCCGGCAGGTGCACCTGGACTACTTTCTCGCCGGTGCCGACGTGGCCACCACCGCCAGCTACCAGGCGACCTTCGAAGCCTTTGCACGGCGTGGCCTGGGCCACGAAGAGGCGGCCGACCTGATGCGGCGCTCGGTGAGCCTGGCCTGCGAGGCCCGGGACGCCTTCTGGGCCGAGCCCGCCCACCGCCTGGGCCGCCGCCGCCCCCTGGTGGCGGCCTCCATCGGCCCCTATGGCGCCATGCTCGCCGACGGCTCCGAGTACCGGGGTTACCAAGGCGTCTCGCGCCAGGCGCTGGCCGACTTCCACCGGCCGCGCCTGCAGGTGCTGGCCCACGCGGGGGCCGATCTGCTGGCCTGCGAAACCATCCCCTGCCTCGATGAAGCGCTGGCGATCGCGGGCCTGCTGCCCGAGTTTCCCGGCGTGCAGGCCTGGCTCAGCTTTTCCTGCCGGGACGGCGCGCACAACTGCCAGGGCGAGCCCTTCGCCGACTGCGTGGCGCAGCTCGACGCCCTGCCCCAGATCGCCGCCGTGGGCGTGAACTGCACCGCCCCCGAGTTCATTGAATCGCTCGTGGCGCTGGCCCGTTCGCACACCAGCAAACCCATCGTGGTCTACCCCAACTCGGGCGAACACTACGACGCGGTCGACAAGGTCTGGCACGGCGAAGGCCGGGCACACGACTTCGCCGCCCAGGCCATGCGCTGGCACGGCCGCGGCGCGCGGCTCATCGGCGGCTGCTGCCGCACGGGGCCGGACGACATCCGCGCCCTCAAGCAGGCCGCTGTGGCCGGTGGGGCGTTGATCGAAGCCTGAGCCGCGCGTCAGACAGCGAACCGCCACGCCGTGGCGACCACCGGCTCGTCGCGCCTGAGCGGCGGCTCGGCCAGCTCGGCGGCGCTGTGTTCACCGAACTCGCGCAGCACGGTCTCCTTGACTGTCGTGAAGGCGTAAGACGTGCGGTCGCGCGGGTGGGCCAGCGGGACCGGGATGGTGCGGCGGATGCGCCCCGGGCGCGGCTCCATCACCACCACCTTGTCGCCCAGGTAGATCGCCTCTTCCACGTCGTGGGTGACGAGGATCATGGTGATGCCCTCCTTCTCCCAGATGCGGTGCAGCTCCTGCTGCAGGTGGGCGCGGGTCATGGCGTCGAGCGCGCCGAAGGGTTCGTCGAGCAGCAGGATGTCGGGCCGGTTCACCAGCGCGCGGGCGATCGCCACGCGTTGCGACATGCCGCCCGAGAGCTGGTGCGGGTAGGCGGTCTCGAAGCCCTGGAGACCCACCAGTTCGATGTGCTCGCGGATGGTCTGGCGCTGCTGGCCTTCGGTGAGGCCCGAGTTGAGCAGGCCCAGGCCGATGTTCTTCTCGACGTTGAGCCAGGGGAACAGGCGGTGCTCCTGGAACACGATGCCGCGGTTGAGGTTCGTGCCCTTGATGCGCGTGCCGTCGAGCAGGATCTCGCCCTGGTAGCCCTCTTCCAGGCCGATGATCAGGCGCAGCAGCGTCGACTTGCCGCAGCCGCTGGACCCGACGATGCTGACGAACTCACCGGGTTCGATGGTGAGCGAAATGTCCTGCAGCACGGGCAGGGCTTCGCCCTTGACTTCGTACTGCTTGTTCAGGCCCTGGATGGACAGGGTGCCGGCGTGTGCCATGTGGTGTTCTCCAAAGTGTTTCAGTACCGCGCCACCGTGCGCTCGCGCCAGGCCAGCAGCCGTTTTTCCGCGGCGCCGAGCACCGCGCTCAGGGCAAAGCCCACGAGGCCGATCACGACCACGCCGAACAGGACCAGGTCCATCTCGACGTGCTCGCGGCCGTCGATCAGCGTGTTGCCGATGCCCTTGCCCGAGGCGAGCAGGTACTCGGCGCCCAGCGTGGCGAGCCAGGTGTAGATCAGCGAGAGCTGGATGCCGGTGAACACCGAGGGCGCGGCCGATGGCGCGATCACGCGGGTCAGCAACTGCCAGGGGCTGAAGTCGTACACCCGCGCCACTTCGATGTGCTCGCGCGGCACGCTGCGGATGCCCTCGAAGGTGTTGAGCACCACCGGGAAGAAGGCGGCCATGGCCACGAAGGCGATCTTGGCGCCGTCGCCCAGGCCGAACCACATCGACAGCATCGGAATCCAGGCGAACAGCGAGATCTGCTTGAGCGTGTGGAAGGACGGGCCAACCAGCCGATCGAACCAGCGCGATCCGCCCAGCAGCACACCGAACACCAGGCCGATGGCCGATCCGATGGCGAAACCCCAGGCCATGCGCCACAGGCTGGCCGACAAGGCGACCGCGAGTTCGCCGCTGTCGAGCTGCTGCACCGCGCGGTCCCACACCGCGCCCGGCGAGACCAGCAGCGGCGAGGTGGACCATCCCGAGGCCACGGCCCACCACCAGACCAGCAGGATCAGCGCGGGCAGCACCCAGCCGCGCAACGCAGGCGGCACTCTGACAGACGTTTTTTTGATGGACATGAACCGTGTTCCTTTCACAACCCGGGCTTGCGCCAGCGCAGCAGCCAGGCCTCGGTCAGCGAGAGCAGCTTGTCGATGGCGAAGCCCACGATGCCCACCGCCAGCACGGCGGCCAGCACCACGTCGAGCTGAAACAGCTGACGGCCGTAGACGATGAGAAAACCGATGCCTTCGGACGAGGCGAGCAGCTCCACCACCACCAGCGCCAGCCAGGCGTGGGTGAGGCCGTAGCGCACACCGTTCCAGATCGGTGCGGTGGCGGCGGGGAACACCACGCGGGTCAGCATCTGCCAGCGCGTGAAGCCATACACCCGCGCCACCTCGATGAAGCGGTTGGGCACGCCCTGGATGCCCTGGCAGGTGTTGATGGTCACGGGCACCAGCGTGGCCTTGGCGATCAGCAGGAACTTGAGCCCCTCGTCGATGCCCACGAGCAGCATCAGCAGCGGCAGCCAGCCGATCACCGGTACCTGGCTGAAGGCCTTGAACAGCGGGAACACGTAGGCGCGCACGCTGGGCGACAGGCCCATGGCCGAGCCGAGCGCGAGGCCCGCGGCCAGGCCAAGGCCGAAGCCGTTGAACACGCGCACCAGGCTGATCTGCAGATTGCTCCACAGCTCGCCGCTGGCGGCCATGTCGGCGAAGGTCTGGAACACCGCCGCCGGCGGTGGCAGCACCTGCTCGGGCACCCAGCCCCACACCGACGAGAGGTGCCACAGCAGCAGCACCGCCAGCGGGAAGGGCCAGGCCCAGAGCCATTGCAGCGGTGGGTGCCAGCGCGCCCCCCGCGCGCGCAGTGCAGGCGCAGAAGACCGCGGCAGCGACACGGTCGCGCCAGAAAATGAAGACATGGTTGATCGCTCCTATCGTGTGCGGCGTCCGCTGTTCACCTCGCCGATGCGCGTGACTGGGGCCAGGGCACCCGTGGAACGGGCTTGGCCCGGCCACAGGGTGCGTCCCCCTCGAAGCGCCGAAGGCACGCAACAGAGGGGGAAGCCGCGCAGCGGCGCAGGGGGTGCATCTCCTCAATTCGACAACTGTCCGTCCGCACCATAGGCAGGCCAGTAGCCTTCGAGCTTCAGTTCCTTGAGCGCCACGTTCAGGTAGCGGCGGTCGAACCAGCTGTGAATCTCGGGCACCGAGCGGGTGAGCTTGAGGGCGTGGGCGTCTTTGGCGGCCTCCTGGTAGCGCGACACCAGGAAGGTGTCGAGCAGCGGCGAGAGGCGCACGCGCAGCGGCTGGCCGATGAAGTCTTCGCGCCAGACCTTTTCCGTGTACTCGGTCTTGCCCCAGCGTTCGAACAGGTCCGCCCGGCTGGCTTCGTTCGAGTAGCGGTGTGCCACCTTCACCAGTGTGGTCACGATGCGCTGCACGGCCTGCGGGTGCTTCGCCGCGAAGTCGTCGGTGACCAGCAGGTGCGTCTGGCGGGTGTACTTGTAGTTGTCGGCCGCGGCCGACCAGACGATCTTGACCAGCCCCTTGTCGCGCAGGTCGAAAGCGCCCACGTAGTCGAAGGCGGCGTCCACGTCCTTGTTGATCAGCGCGGTGCGGGCGCTGGCGAGGTCGAGGTTGATGAGCTTGAGGTCGCTCTCCTTGAGGCCGCGCGCGGCCAGTGCCGCCACCGCCGCCAGGTGCAAGTTCGTGCCCTTGTACAAGGCCACGCGCTTGCCCTTGAGGTCGTCGAGCTTCTGGATGCCCGAGTCCGGCTGCACCGCGAGGTACAGGCCGGTGCGCACCCCGCTGCCCGCGATGATTTTGGTCTTCACGCCGTTGGCGCGCGCCACGATGGCGGGCAGATCGCCCTGCCAGGCGAAGTCGATCTGGCGGTTGACCAGTGCCTCGTTGACGGCCGGGCCGGCGCCCTTGAAGAAGGTCCACCGGATCTCGACACCGTCCTTGCGGAAAGCCTCTTCAAAAGCGCCGTCGGTGTAGGCCAGCGCGGTGGTGGTGCCGCCGTGGCGCACCGGGTTGCTGCCGACACCGCCAGTGGCGACACCGATGCGGATGGTCTTCAGGGGTTCGGCGGTCTGCGCCTGCACAGTGCCTGCGGCGGACAGGGTGAAGGCCAGCGCGAGCAGGCCCAGACGTTGACGTGGATTCATGGTTCCTCCGGTTGAATCGGTTGTGGTTGACCGGACGGAATCTACGGACGAAGCCTTGCTCGCGGAACGAATGAAACCGGATAAACAAGTGCGCCGATGTTTGCTTCATGAGCTCATCACCACACGGTATGAAGACCTGCTTGCTCATGTGTTTTTGCCGAGCATGGATATGCGAAATGCTTCGTTCGCAGCGCGGTCCCCGGTGCCTAGAGTGACCAAAGGACGGCGCACTTCGGGCCGCACCTGATCACCTCAAACCACCCCCTCAGGAGTTCTCTCATGTCCCAACTCAACGACCTGCCCAGCACCTACGCCCGCTTCAAGGTCGAGCCCTACACCCCGAACATCGGCGCCGTGATCCACGGCCTGGACCTGCGCCAGCCACTGGACAGCGCCACGCAGGACGAGCTGCGCCATGCGCTCGCCCGACACGAGGTGATCTTCTTCCGCGACCAGACACTCACGCCCGAACAACATGTGCGTTTCTCCCGCACGTTTGGCAACGTGGCCGAGGTCAAGGCCTTCTTCCCGCGCCTGGAGAGCCACCCCGAGATCGAGATCGTCGAGAGCACGGCCGAACGCCGCTACGCCGCCAACAACTGGCACGCCGACATCACCTGGCGCGAGCAGCCGCCGCTGGGCACCAGCCTGTACGCGCAGGTGATCCCCGCCACCGGCGGCGACACCATCTGGGCCAGCCTGACGCAGGCGTTCGACAGCCTGCCGCCCGCCTTCCAGGCCTACCTGGAAACACTGACCGCGGTGCACACCTGGGAGATCAGCGGCTGGACCGAGTACCTGCTGCGCAAGGACGCCAGCGGCGAAGAGCTCAAGGCCGCGCGCGCCAAGTACCCGCCAGTGGAACACCCGGTGGTGCGCGTGCACCCCGTCACCGGCAAGAAGATCCTCTACGTCAATTCCACCTTCACCAGCCACATCAAGGGCCTGACGCGCTCGGCCAGCGACGCCCTGCTGACCCAGCTGTTCGAGCTGGCGCGCGTGCCCGAATTCCAGGCCCGCCTGCGCTGGCAAGCCGGCACCCTGGCCGTCTGGGACAACCGCTCGACCCAGCACTACGCGGTGGGCGACTACTTCCCACAGCACCGCAAGCTGCACCGCATCACGGTCACGGCCGACAAGACGTTCTGAACCACACAACAAGGAAGCATCCAACATGACACAAGGGCAACTGCAACCCCAACGAAAGCTCCGCCTCGGCGCTTTCATCATGGCCACCGGCCACCACATCGCCGCCTGGCGTCACCCCGGCGCCCAGGCCGACGCGGGCGTGAACATTCACCACTACATCGCGCTCGCGCAGACAGCGGAACGCGGCCTGTTCGACCAGGTGTTCGTGGCCGACAGCCCCGGCATCTGGCACAAGGGCGACAAAGAATCGTTCAGCCGCCAGGGCCGGCTCTCGCACTTCGAGCCGGTCACGCTGTGGGCCGCGCTCGCGGCGGTGACGAAACACATCGGCTTCGTCGCCACCGCGTCCACCACCTACGAAGACCCCTACCTGCTGGCGCGCAAGTTCGCCTCGCTGGACCACATCAGCGAAGGCCGCGCGGCCTGGAACGTGGTGACCACCAGCGCCGAAAACGTGCACGGCAACTTCGGCCTGGACGCGCACCCGGACCCGGCCCTGCGCTACGAGCGCGCGCACGAGTTCGTGGACGTGGTCAAGGGCCTGTGGGACAGCTTCGAGGACGACGCCTTCCTCCGCGACAAGGCCTCGGGCGTGTACTTCGACCCCGACAAGCTGCACGCGCTCAACCACATCGGCAAGCACCTCAAGGTCAAAGGCCCCCTGAACATCGAGCGCCCGCCCCAGGGCCACCCGGTGATCGTGCAGGCCGGCTCCTCAGAAGACGGCAAGGAACTGGCCGCCGCCACCGCCGAAGCTATCTTCACGGCCTGGACCAGCCTGGCCGAGGCGCAGGCCTTCTACAGCGACGTGAAGGGCCGCATGGCCAAGTACGGCCGCCGCCCCGAGCAGCTGCTGGTGCTGCCCGGCATCTCGCCCGTGATCGGCCGCACCGAAGAAGAGGCGCAGGCCAAGTGGGCCGAGCTGCAGGCGCTGATCCACCCCTCGGTGGGCCTGGCCACGTTGGAGACGTTCTGGCCGGGCGAGGACCTCAGCAAGTGGGACCTGGACGCGCGCCCGCCCTACATCCCCGAGCCGCCCAAGGGCATCAACAGCCGGGCGCACGTGGTGCTCGAACTCGCACGGCGCGAGAAGTACACGGTGCGCCAGCTCTACGAGTACCTGGCCGGCGCGCGCGGGCACTGGGTGGTGGTGGGCACACCGGTGCAGATCGCCGACCGCATGCAGGAGTGGTTCGAGAACGGCGCGGCCGACGGCTTCAACGTGATGCCGCCGGTGCTGCCCGCGTCGCTGGACGACTTCGTGGAACTGGTGGTGCCCGAGCTGCAGAAGCGCGGCCTGTTCCGCACCGCCTACGAAGGCACGACGCTGCGCGAGAACCTGGGCCTGGAGCGGCCGGTGAGCCGCTACGCCGAGCCGGAGGCCAGAGCCGCGTGACAGACATGTGATGTGGGGTTGATGCGGGGCCCTGGTTCTGAACCAGTGCCCCGCTTTTTTCAAGCCGCTTCTTGTACTTGCATCACCGCCTCGCGCGTGAGCGTGGGCACGAAGCTCTCGATGAAGCCGTAGGCGAAACCGGGTAGCCAGTGGTTGCGGCGCAGGCCCAGGCGCGTGAGGTTGATCTGGAACAGGTGGCCGGCGTCGATGGCACGCAGGTGCCCGTCGCGCTCTTCGTCCATGGCGATCGAGGCCACGATGCCCACGCCCATTTCCAGCTCGACGTAGGTCTTGATCACGTCCGCGTCCATGGCGGTGAGCACCACGTCGGGCTGCAACCCGGCCTGCGCGAACGCGTCGTCGATGTGCGAACGGCCGGTGTAGCCGATCTCGTAGGTGATGATCGGAAAGGCCACCAGGTCCTGCAGCGTCACCGGCTGCGGCAGCGACAGCAGCGGGTGTCCGGGTGGCACCACGATGCTGTGGCTCCAGCGGTAACACGGCAGCGTGACCAGCTGTTCGTAGCCGGCCAGCGCCTCGGTGGCCACGCCGATGTCGGCGTCGCCACCGAGCAGCATCTCGGCCACCTGCTTGGGTGAACCCTGGTGCAGGTGCAAGGTGACGCGCGGGTAGCGCTGGCGGAAGTCGCGCACCACGTGGGGCAGCGCGTAACGCGCCTGCGAGTGGGTCGCCGCGATGCACAGGCGGCCTTCTTCGCGGCCCTGCAGCTCCTGCCCGGCGCGGCGCAGGCTCTCGGCATCGAGCAGCACGCGCTGGATGATGGGCATCAGCGCCTGCCCGGCCGAGGTGAGCCCCAGCAGGCGCTTGCCGGAGCGCACGAACAGCTCCACCCCCAGCTCTTCTTCCAGCTCGCGCACCTGGCGGCTCACGCCGGGTTGCGAGGTGTGCAGCACCGCCGCCACTTCGGTGAGGTTGAAATGGCAGCGCTCGGTCTCCCGGACCGAGCGCAGTTGTTGGAAGTTCATGGTGGTTCTTGTGGCGATAAAAAAAGGCGACACCGGGGCCCGGTGTCGCCGCAGCAGCAGCCCAGCCAAGGGGCACCGCCGGGCCGGCTTTGCCGGACGGCCAGTGCCGCCCCCTTGGGGGTCGCACGCAGCGCGGCGGGGGTGTTCTAAAGCTTCGCGATGGACACCTCGGTGGACTTCACCAGGGCCACCACATCGGAGCCCACCTTGAGTTCGAGCGCGTCCACCGAGCGGGTGGTGATGACCGAGGTCACGATGCCCCAGGGGGTCTCGACATCGATCTCGGAGACGACGTCGCCGCGGATGATTTCGCGCACCTTGCCCTTGAACTGGTTGCGCACGTTGATGGCTTGAATGGACATGAAAAACTCCTGAAAAGAATGAGGAAAAAATGAGATGAATCAGCCCGGCCCGCAGAGCGCGTAGAGGCCCAGCGCCACCAGCCCGGCCGCGACCGCCAGGTTCACCACCCGCTCAAAGGGGGTGATGCCGTCCGACGGCAAGCGCATCTCGGACATTCCCGGGTATTCGGGCGGCAGGGGGTTGCGGTCGGGCGGGGGCATGGTGGGTCACACGCTGTACTGCGCCTGTGCGAACGGCACCGGCGCGAACACCGGCGTCACCGGCCAGCGCAGACCCTCGTGCAGCAGGATCGACACCGCGTCGTCCAGCCGGGTCTGGATCTCCTCGCCCGGCTGGTACTCGCCATTGGCGTCCTTGGGGATCTGGCTGTCCGACGCGTACACGCCCGGCAGGATGTGCCGGGCGCCGAGCGACTGCAGCACCGGGCGCAGCGCGTAGTCCAGCGCCAGCATGTGGTGGGGGCTGCCGCCGGTGGCGATGGGCAGCACCACCTTGCCTTTGAGCGCGGTCTGCGGCAGCAGGTCCAGGAAGACCTTGAGCACGCCGCTGTAGGCCGCCTTGTAGACCGGCGTGGCCACCACCAGCGCGCGGGCGTGGGCCACCTGTTCGATGGCGCGCACCACGCTCGGGTTGCCCCAGTCGGCCAGCAACAGCGCCTGCGGCGAGAGGTCGCGGATCTGCAGCCGTTCGACCCGCAGGCGGCGGTCGTCCACCTGCTCATGCAGGCGGCGGGCCACCCCGCTCAGCAAGTTGGACGAGCGCGAGTGCTCGGAAGGACTGCCGGCGATCAGCAGGACGGACATGGCAAAGGCTCCCTGGACAGTGTGTGACAGCGGGTGTGGAACCGCTTATTTCTTGGTGTAGATCTGGTCGAAGCTGCCGCCGTCGGCGAAGTGCAGCTTGGCCGCCTGCTCCCAGCCGCCGAAGGCCTCTTCGATCTTGAACAGGTTGAGCTTGGGCAACTGCTTGGCGTACTTGGCCTGGGCCTTGGCCGAGATCGGGCGGTAGAAGTTCTTGCCGATGATGTCCTGCGCCTCTTCGGTGTACAGGTACTCCAGGTAGGCCTGCGCCACGGCGCGAGTGCCCTTCTTGTCGACGTTCTTGTCCACCACGGTCACGGCCGGCTCGGCCAGGATGGAGAGCGAGGGGTAGACAAAGTCCACCTTGTTGCCGAACTCCTTCTCCAGCAGGTAGGCCTCGTTTTCCCAGGAGATGAACACGTCGCCCTGGGCGCGCTGGGCGAAGGTGATGGACGAGCCGCGCGCGCCCGAGTCGAGCACGGGCACGTTGTCATAAAGCTTGCCCACGAATTCCTTGGCTTTCGCTTCGCTGCCGTACTTGCGCTTGGCGAACTCCCAGGCGGCCAGGTAGTTCCAGCGGGCGCCGCCCGAGGTCTTGGGGTTGGGGGTGATGACCTTCACGTCCGGGCGGATCAGGTCGTCCCAGTCCTTGATGTTCTTGGGGTTGCCTGCGCGGGTGACCAGCACGATGGTGGAGGTGTATGGGGAACTGTTGTGCGGCAGGCGCTTTTGCCAGTCCTTGGGAATCCAGCCGCCGTTGTTGTGCAGCGCGTCGGTGTCACCGGCCAGGGCCAGCGTGGCCACATCGGCGTCCAGACCGTCGATGATGGAGCGGGCTTGTTTGCCCGAGCCGCCATGGCTCTGCTTGATGGTCACGTCCTGGCCGGTCTTGGCCTTCCAGTGTCTGGCGAAGGCCGCGTTGTATTCCACGTACAGCTCGCGCGTCGGATCGTAAGACACGTTGAGCAGGGTGACGGGGGCAGGCTGGGCCCAGGCCGGCAGGCCGGTCGCGGCGACGGCGCCGGCGCCGGCGAACAGGGTGGTGATGAGGGTGCGGCGGGATGTCATGGGTTTTCTCCGGGGATGAATGAACAACGGAGCGGATCATGGAAGCCGGGCAACCAAACCGGAACGAATACGTTTTCAGTTGTTAATGAGGAAATCAACTAAGCAGAAAACCGTTGCCGTTCAAGGCCTGCGCAGCGGTTGCACGGAACCCCCACGGGTAAGATGAACCGCATGAACGTACACATCCGATTTCTGGGCGCTGCCGGCACCGTGACCGGCTCCAAATACCTGGTCGAATTCAATGACCAGAGCCTGCTGGTGGACTGCGGTCTGTTCCAGGGCTACAAGCAGCTGCGGCTGCGCAACCGCGACCCGTTGCCGGTGATGCCCAACCACATCGGCGCCGTGCTGCTGACGCACGCCCACCTCGACCACAGCGGGTATTTGCCGCTGCTGGCCAAGGAGGGGTTTCACGGCAAGGTCTGGACCACGCCCGCCACGCGCGACCTCGCCCATATCCTGCTGCCCGACAGCGGCCACATCCAGGAAGAAGACGCCAATTTCGCCAACCGCAAGGGCTTCAGCAAACACGCGCCCGCCCTGCCGCTCTACACCGAGGCCGATGCGCTGAACTGCCTCAAGCTGATCCGCACCGTGCCCATGCACCAGGCCTTTGAGCCGCTGCACGGCTGGACGGCGCGCTTCACCAGCGCCGGTCACATCCTCGGTGCGGCCAGCCTGCTGCTGGAGGTGGGCGGCCAGCGCATCCTGTTCTCGGGCGACCTGGGCCGGCCCGACGACTCGCTGATGAACCCGCCCGACCAGCCGCCCGCGGCGGACGTGGTGGTGGTCGAGTCCACCTATGGCGACCGGGAGCACCCGGACGAGGACGTGCTGGCCGAGCTGGGCCCCTCGTTGCAGCGCGTGGCCGCGCGCGGCGGCACGGCCGTGGTGCCGGTGTTTGCCGTGGGCCGTGCGCAGGAGATCCTGCACGCCATCGCCCTGCTCAAGGCCAACGGCGTGTTGCCGCACGGCCTGCCGGTGTACCTGGACAGCCCGATGGCCATCCACACCACCGACCTGTACGACCGCCACCTGGGCGAACACCGGCTCAACGCTGCGCAGTGCCGCGACATGGAACACGTGGCCAAGATGACACGCTCGGCCGACGAGTCCAAGGCCATCGCGCAACAGCACGGCCCCAAGATCGTGCTCGCCGCCGCCGGCATGGCCACCGGCGGGCGCGTGCTGCACCACCTGATGCAGTACCTCGGCCACCACCGCAACATGGTGGTGCTCACCGGTTACCAGGCGCCCGGCACGCGCGGCGCCAGCCTGTCGGAGGGCGCAACGAAGCTGCGCATCCACGGACAGGACGTGCCCGTGCGCGCCGAGGTGGTGCAGATGAAATCGGCCTCGGCCCACGCCGACGCCAGCCAACTCATGGACTGGCTGCGCGCCATGCCCGGCGCACCACGCCGCGTGTTCGTGACGCACGGCGACATGGGTGCCTCCGACGCGCTGCGCCACCGCATCGAAACCGAGCTTCGCTGGTCCGCGCTGGTGCCCGAACATGGCAGTGTTCACGAAGTCCCCCCCGCGCCGCTGCGCGTCACCCCCCCTGGGGGGCGCGGCTTGCCGCCCGGCAAAGCCGGTTCGGCGGCCGCTCACGAATGATGCATCTCGCTCGAAGTTCTTTTGCTGAAACATGAACCCCCTCAAACCGCTTCTGTGCCTCTCTGCGCTTGCGCTGACCCTGCCCGGCTTGGCTCAAACCACACCCGACTTCACCCGCTGTCTCGACGGCCTGCAGGCCGACGCGCGCGCCGCCGGGGTCTCCGAATCGAGCTACCGCCGCTTCACCGCCGGGCTCACGCCCGACATGAGCGTGATCGACAAGCTCAACTACCAGCCCGAGTTCCGCATGCCGATCTGGGACTACCTCAGCGGCCTGGTGGACGACGAACGCGTGCAGCAAGGCCAGGCCATGCTGCAACAGCACGCCGAGGTGCTCGCGCGCGTGCAGCAGCGCCACGGCGTGGACCCGGCCACCGTGGTCGCGGTCTGGGGCGTGGAGAGCAATTTCGGCCAGACCCTGGGCAAATACCCGCTGCTGCAGGCCCTGGGCACGCTCTCGTGCCACGGGCGGCGCCAAAGCTACTTCCAGGGCGAGTTCTATTCGGCGATGCGCATCCTGCAGGGTGGCCACATCGCGCCCGAGCGCCTGTTCGGCTCCTGGGCCGGTGCGTTCGGCCACACCCAGTTCATGCCCACCACCTTCGAGCGCCTCGCGGTCGATTTCGACGGCGACGGCCGCCGCGACCTGATGGACAACACCAGCGACGCGCTGGCCTCCACCGCCAATTTCCTCGCCAAGGCCGGCTGGCAGAGCAGCCAGCCCTGGGGGTTTGAGGTGAAGCTGCCGCCCGGCTTCAACACCGACAACGAGGGCCGACGCAGCAAGCGCGCCATGAGCGAGTGGGTTGCGCGCGGCCTGCGCAAGGTCGACGGTTCGCCGCTGCCCGAAGGCCTGGGATCGGCCGGCCTCATGACGCCCTCGGGCGCGCAGGGTCCGGCCTTTCTGGTGTTCAAGAACTTCGACGCGATCTACAGCTACAACGCCGCCGAGAGCTACGGCCTGGCCATTGCCCACCTGAGCGACCGGCTGCGCGGCGCCGGCCCGTTCACGACCCCGTGGCCCACCGACGACCCGGGCCTCTCACGCGCCGAACGCCGCGAACTGCAAGGCCTGCTGATCCTGCGCGGTCACGACATCGGCGAGGTCGACGGCATGCTGGGCGACAAGAGCCGGGAGGCCATCCGGGTGGAGCAAACCCGGCTGGGGATGGAGGCGGATGGGCGGGGTGGACAGAAGGTGCTGAAGGCACTGCGTAGCCGATAGCCCCACCAGACAATCCTTGGAGAATGCACTCAGAAAAGCGACCCATACAGGGGCACAGCCCCTGAAAACAAAGGCAAGGAGGCCGCATGCGGAACTGGAAAAAAGGGTGGCGAACGTTGTTGTGGTGCGTACTCATGTGCGCCCATGTGATGTCGATCGCCCAGGTCTACACCTGGACAGACAAGGACGGGCGAAAGCACTTCGGGGATCCGGCCACCACACCGGAGGACAAACGCGACTTGCCGGTCCATGTGCACCCACCGAACGTCGCGGACAGATTCGTCCCCAACCCGGGGAACAATGCGAACGGCGCCGAGATGGGCGACGCCACCACACCGGGCGCACCGGCCGTCTCCATCGCGCCAACGGGCGGGCCCAACAAGCCCGCATTCAACGATCGCTCAGGTTGCCAGGCCGCCCGGCAGGCCTATGACGCCAGCGTGGCTTGCTACGCCGAATGCGGAAAGACATCTTGCAGGGGAGGGCTGGCTCAAGGAGGCAGGGGTTCTAGCAGCTGCGGCCGAAACAACGCCGACTGCGGCCACTGCAAGGATCTGCCCATGCCACGCTGTTGACGGTCTTGCCTGTCAGCAACCCCGACTGCACGGTGCGCAGAGCGAGCTTCAAAGCCAGCCGAACTGCGCCCGCACATCCCGCGCGGTCACGTTCACCGGCGCCGTGGGGGCCTGCGTGTACTGCCGCAGGTTGGGTGCCCGCACGCCGCCGCCGTCCTGGCCGAGCACGGCCACGCCCTTGATGTGCCAGCCCCGTTCGCGCAGCGCGGCCACGTAGGCCTGGGCGTCGGGGAAGGTCTCCAGGTCGGTCTTGTATGCCGTGGGCGAGAGGCAGAACACCACCGCCTCGCAGCGCGAGCGCGTCACCTCGTGGATGAAGTCGTCGATCGAGGTGCGGGTGATCTGCAGGGTGCCGACCCGGGCGTAGAAACGCTGTGGCCGTTTGTTGCTTTGCAGCTGGATGTCGCGCACGCTGCGGTTGAAACAGCCGGTGAGACTGCGCACCACCGAGGTCTTGCGGGTGTTGGCGTTGCCAATGAGGATGTAGGCGTCCATGGGCATGAACCGCTCAGCCCAGCTTCACCGCCGTGCCGCTGACGGCGACCATCATCATGCCGTTGGCCTCGCCCATGACCTCGTAGTCGAAGTCGATGCCGATCACACCGTTGGCACCCATGGCTTTCGCGGCCTCGATCAGGCCGTCCATCGCGGCGTCGCGCGCGCCGGCCAGCGCGCGTTCGTAGCCACCGGCCCGGCCGCCGACCACGTCGCGCACGGAAGAAAACATGTCGCGGAAGATGTTGGCGCCGATGATGGCCTCACCGTTGACCACACCGAGGTACTGGCCCAGCTCGATGCCGGGCGGCGTGGTGGTGCTGAGGAAAAAACCGTCGGTGCTTTTGGAAAACCAGCCCATGTGAACCTCCGTTGGATGCGTGTGGTGGATGCACCCGGGGGTGCGTTCGGATTCATTGTGCCAGCGCTGTCAGCACCCTCACCCCAGCCATCTCCCGCACGCAGGCGAGAGCGCAAAGCACTCACCAGAGCGCGACCAGCCGCCCCTCGCGCAGCGCCCAGGCGCGCTGGGCCATGGCGCGCGCCTCCTGCTCGTCGTGCGTCACGAGGATGGCGGTCATGCCGGCTTCGGTGATGCGTTCGCGAAACTCGGCGCGCAGCTGTTCGCGCAGCGCGGTGTCGAGCGCGCTGAAGGGTTCGTCGAGCAGCAGGGCGCGGGGCGCGGTGATGAGCGCGCGCGCCAGCGCCACGCGCTGCTGCTCGCCGCCCGAGAGCGTCCAGACCTTGCCCAATGCGTGACCGGCAAGGCCGAAGCGCGCGAGCATGATGCGGGCCCGATCACGCGCCTCACTGCGGCGCACGCCCTGTTCCACCAGACCGAAGGCCACGTTGTCCTGCACGTTGAGGTGGGGGAACAGAGCGAAGTCCTGGAACATGAGCGCGAAGCCGCGCCGCTCGGGCGGCAGCGCCGTGATGTCCACGCCGTCGAACCACACGCTCCCCGCCTCGGGCGCCTCCAGCCCGGCCACGATCTTGAGCAAGGTGCTTTTGCCGCTGCCCGACGCCCCGAGCAGGGCCACGGTTTCGCCCGCGGCCACGCTCAGGCTCACGCCCGCGAGCAGCGGCCGGTGGTCCCATTGTTTGGCGATGTCGCGCAGTTCAAGCATGGGGTTCATTGTCCATGTGTGCAGGGCCTTCGATCAGCATGAAGGCCAGCGGCGCGAGCACCATCAGCAGACAGGCGAGCACGAGCGCGGCGTCGAGGTTGGCGGCGCCGGGCCTGCCCAGGTGCTGGTAGATCAGGGTGGTGAGCGTGGTCCACTCGGGCCGCGAGAGAAACAGCGTGACGGCGAATTCGCCGAGCGCGGTCGCGGCCGCGAAGGCCATGCCCCGGCGCAGCGCGGGCGCCACCATGGGCAAGGTGACCCGCCAGAACACGCGCCAAGGATTCGCGCCCAGCGAAGCCGCCGCCTGCGCGCAGCTCGCGGGCAGACCGTCGAGCGCGGCGGTGAGCGACTTCGCGATGAAGGGGTAGGCCAGCAACGCATACGCCGCCAGCAGCAGGGCGAGGCTCGCGGTCAGGTCCGGGTAGAGCAGCAACAGGCCGAAGGCCACGGTCACAGGCGACACCACGAACGGCAAAAAAGCCGCCGCGCGCCAGGCCAGCGCCAGCCAGCCTCGCGCCTCGCTGGCGTGTCGCGCCATCGAAGCCGCGTCGAGCGCGCGCACCGCGAGCGCGTGCGTGAGGCCCAGCGCGGTGGCGAGCGCCAGCGCCATGGCGGTGAAGCGCAACGTGTTCCACAACGCGTTCAGCGTCTCGATCTCCATCAGCACGTCGGCGCCCTGCCCCGCCACCAAAGCCTGAGCGGCACGCCACACGATGGCAAGCAACGGCGCGGCGCACACCACGAACAGCACCCCCAGCGCGGCCGCCACGGCCGCCCACTGCCAAGGGCTGCCCGGGCGTTGCCGCGCAATGGGCGTCACGCGCCCCGGCGCGGCCAGCCGTTTTTCCAGCCAGGCGTAGGTCAGCGCCACCGCGCCAGTGAGCCCCAGCATCCAGACCGCGAGCACGCCCGCGCGGCCCAGCTCCAGCTCGTGTGCGACCAGGGTGTAGATCTCCACCTCGGCGGTGGCGTAGCGCTGCCCGCCGAGGATCAGCGCGAGGCCGAAGCCCGCGAAACAGTAGAGAAACACCAGACACAGTGCTGACGCCAGCCAGGGCAGGATGGCCGGCCATTCGACGCGCCAGAACGCGCGCCAGGGCGTGGCGCCCAGTGTGCGCGCGGCGGCCACGCGCGGCGCGCTCACCTGCTCCAGCGCGTCCACGCCCGCGCGCACCACGAGGCACAGGTTGAAAAACAGGTTGCCGTAGAGCAGCAGCCAGGGCGTGTCCACCAGCTCGATGCCAGCCTCGGCCAGCGGCCCGCCGAGCAGCCCGCGCGGCCCCCAGAGCGCCAGCACACCGAGCGCCGCCACCAGCGTGGGCACCACGAAGGGCAGCATCAAGAGACGCAGCACCAGCGCGCGGCCGGGAAACGCCAGCCGGGCCAGCACCCAGGCCACGGGCAGCCCCAGCAACAAGGCCAGCACGCAGGTGATGCCCGCCTGCGCGAACGACCACACGATGCGCCAGCGCAGGAAATGATCCTGCCAGACATCGAGCCAGCGCACCGGCTCGGCGCCCTCCAGCCCACCCGCCCCCAGCCCCTCGATCAACAAGCGCCACACCGGCGCCACCAGCACCAGCGCCAGAAAGCCCAGCGGCAGCGCGGGCAGCAGCCAGCGCGATCTCAAGCCATGCATGAGCGTGCAGAACCAGGGCGGAGGGCCGAAGCACGTGCCCCGACCAGGGCACCCGTGGAACCGGCTTCGCCGGGCCACCCGGTGCGTCCCCCCTCCAGGGGGGAAGCCGCGAAGCGGCGCAGGGGGTTCATTTCAAGACGGTCTTGGTCCAGCGCTGCATCCAGGCCTTGCCCTTGGCAGAGGCCTCGGCGGCGGGCGGGTTGTCAAACGCCGTCGGCTCGCTCGCGTGCGCCTTGATCACGTCCACGCGCGCGGCGCCCGCCTCGGCCGGGAACATCCACATCGTGGTCTGCAGCGCCTGCTGGGCCGGGGCCGAGCGCAGGAGCTCGATGAACTGGCCGGCGGCGGCCTGGGCGGCCGGGTTGCCGCCCTTGACCAGCGCCACGCCCTCGACCTGGCGGAACACACCGCCCTTGAGGAACAGGTTGGCCGTGGGCGACTCGGTGATCTTCTCCTTGCTGTAGAAGACCTCGGCCGCCGGGCTGCTGGCGTAGCTCACGACGATGGGGCGCGTGCCGCCGTTGCGCGTGAACTCGGTGTAGTAGGCCTCGGTCCAGCCCTTGACCACCTTCAAGCCGTTGGCGCGCATCCGGCCCCACCATTTGAAGGCACCCTCTTCGCCCAGGCCAGCGATGGTGGCGTACACAAAGGCCTGGCCCGGGCTGGAGGTGGCCGGGTTCTGCACCACCAGCAGCTTGGCGTAGGCGGGCTGGGTCAGGTCGTCCAGCGAGGCGGGCAGCGCCAGGCCCTTCTTGGCGAACCAGGCCTTGTCGATGTTGAGCGTGACGTAGCCGTAGTCCACCGGCACCACGCCGCCGTCCAGCGCCACAGCCGCCGCGCGCTGCGCCGCCGGGCCGCTGTAGGGCTCGATCACGCCAGCCGAGAGCGCGCGCGGGAGCAGCGTGTTGTCGATGCCGAACACCACGTCGGCGATGGGTTTGGCCTTGGTGAGGATGAGCTTGTTGGTCATCTCGCCGGCGTCGCCGGCCTTGACGATCTGCAGCTTCGTGCCGGCCTCTTTCTCGAACTGCGCGAGCAGCTCCTTGGGCAAGTCGAACGAGCTGTGGGTGAGCACACGCAGGGTCGGCTTGGCCTGCGCGTGCGCGAGGGGCGACAACGCCGCAAGGGACAACGAAGCCAGAACCCAATGAAAAATCCGCCGCTGCATGTGAAACCGCCTTGTCAAAAAAACGCCTGCTGGAAGCGCTTGAAAGGGACGGATCACTGCACCACAGCGGACCGGCTCATCACGCTCCCTACGCTGGCACAACCCAGATCAGGTGAGAGGGGTATTTCTCAGCCGCTGCCCGCATCGCTGCGGGTGGTGGGCACCCCCGGTGAAGCTGCGGATTGTAGTCGTCGCTCATCCCTTTTTTGGAGAGAGGGGCCGTGTCCACCACCGGCTGCAGGCCAAGAAGCCCCACGGGCTTTACCTATACTTCCAGTAGGCCTATCGGTGTACACAACCGGGGGCCGTTTGTCATGGCCGAAAAACATCAAGGAGGTGTGTGTGCATGAATTCCCTTTTCACCGCTGGGGCCGAGTGGCCTGCATCGTTGCCGTCTGGGGGCCGCTGATGGCCTGCCAACCCACCGCGCCCACCGGGCAGCCAACCGGCACTTCCGCCACCACCGCACAGGCCACGGGGGCGCAGAAGAACGACAAGTCGGAGCAGGCGCATCTGTTCAAGGTCAATCCCTCGCCCAAACAGGTGTTCGAGGTCGAGTTCGAGATTCACGATGCGCCGGGGCCGTTGATGGCGGTACGGGGAAGCGCTGGTTACAGCGCGACGCAGGCCCCCAACTGCACCTTCGTCACCAATGCCTGGGCTGGCACCTGGGGCACACCGTTCAAAGGTCTGAGCTTGCCCGTCACACCCATGGGGCCCAATCGCTTTGTGATGACGGTGGCGCTGGACGGCATGCTGGACGAGGACTACTACGGCAAGGGCGTTTGCCGTTGGAAGATGGGCGGCGCGGGAGCGGGTTTCGCTGCCAGCGCGGCGGAGGAAGACACCCAATATGGCTTGTCACTGGACGCAAAGGAGTTCGTGGACGGCGCCACATACCGGAAGTACTACTGGAAAGGCAATTACCCTCAAAGAAAGACGAAAAACGAATCTGGCATTCCCTCGAGCTCCGCTGGTGTTTCCAAGCCTGAAGACCTCTTGCCCGGTTTTCGTGAAAACGTCTTCTCTATCACCGCCAAAGTGCGGGTCAAGCCATGAGTATCAGCAGCCAGCAATACGCGGATCTGTCGTTTCGCGTCTATCGAAGTACGCCCGCCCGAAGCTACGCGCGCGCCGATGATTCAGCTCCTTCTGTCGAGTCGGGTGACGTGAAGTTCTACATTCGCGCTCATGTGGACAACCCAAGGACCGGTTACCAGGGCACCATTTACCAGCGCAGGGACACCGGGGAACTCGTGGTTGCCCACCGAGGCACCGAATTCGACCGCGAAGCCTTCAAGGACGGCGCACTGGCCGACGGCGGCATGGTGCTCAATCGCTCCAATCTTCAAGCCGACGATGCGATTGCCTTGACACGTCAAGCCATCAATCTGGCCAAAGAAGACCAAGGCGACGGTTACCCTTCCGGCCCCGTCACCACCACCGGCCACTCCCTCGGCGGCACGCTCGCCCAGGTCAGCGCCCACCATTTCGACCTCAAGGGCGAGACCTTCAACGCCTATGGCGCCGCCAGCCTGGGGCGGCGCATTCCCGAGGGCGGGCACTCGGTGATCAACCACATGATGGCAGGTGACGCCGTGAGTGCCGCCAGCCCCCACTTCGGCGAAACCCGCATCTACGCCCGGCAACAGGAGGTCGATACGCTGCTGGCCAAGGGTTACGACAACAAGACCCACTGGAGCGACCCGCTGCGCCCCTATTCCCCCGCGCTCTGGGCCGCGGGCATGACGCCGCCGAGCACCCTCAGCGCGGCGGTGGCCATGGGGGGCAGCCACAGCATGCACCACTTCGTGGGCGTCGATGCCGCAGGCCAGCCCGACCGCTCCATCCTGGACGATCCGCAGGCCCGCAGCCTGGCGCAGCAACAGTCGGTGCAGATCGGCGAGTACCGCCACGACGTGCGCCAGATGCGCGGCGTGTTGACCGCCGTGTCTCGCGGCCTGGACGGCAACGTCAAAGACGCCATCGACACGATTCGCGGCCCGCACGACCCGGGTGAGCCCTCGCAGCGCGACCGCAAGGGTGCCTCGCTCGACCCGACGGCCCTGCCTCAGGGGTCGCGCCAGTTGCTCGACGACAGCCGCGACCATGTGCAGCGGCTGGCTCAGCAACACGGACTGCCGTGGGACCAGGGTCTGGAGAACACGGTCCACGCACTGGCGCAAAAGGGCTCGGAAGCGGGCCTGCATCGCATCACCCACCTCAAGGTGGACGGCGGGCAGATCCGCTTCGCCGAGCAAGACGGCCTGACCCTGAAAGAGGCCCGGATCGATGCCCGGCAGGCGGCCAACACGCCTGCGGACGGGTCGGTGCAGCGCCTGGCCACGGCCCCGACGCCCGATGCCCAGGCGGTGGCGCACGCAGACATGTCCTCACGCGCACCGGCCATGAGCCGGGGCTGAACACCCCCACCCGGCGGCGGCGCCGCCATGCGCTGCATGCCTTGACACCCGTGGTACCGTGGTCAGCGCCCGCCACCGCCGCGGGCCACCCGCGAGATCGCCTCCTCGGCCCCGCATGCCCGTGCCCGTGGTTTCCATGGAAGCGCTGTGCCCGTTCGATCAGAACCGTTTCACAACGCCACCCACCATGAAGACCACCCCCCATGCACGGCTACCAGGTCAAGCACCAGACCATCACCATCGGCGGCTGGGACTACGCCATCCGCTCCCTGCTCGACAAACAGCAATACGCCGACCCCCAGGGGGCCGCTGAAGACGCGGGCATGGACGCCTCGGGCTGGCCGCTGTTCGGCCAGGTCTGGCCCTCGGCGCGCGTGCTGGCGCTGCTCATGCACAGCCACGCGATCGCCGGCAAACGCATCCTGGAAATCGGGGCCGGCCTGGCGCTGGCCAGTCTGGTGATCCACCGGCGAGAGGGCGATGTGACGGTGACCGACTGGCACCCGCTGACCGGGGCCTTTCTGCACGAGAACCTGCAGGCCAACGGCCTGGGCCCGCTGCCCTGCGAGGCCGGCAACTGGGCGCTCGACGACGCCGACGGCGCCAGCGGTCTGGGCCGCTTCGACCTGATCATCGGCAGCGACGTGCTCTACGAGCGCCAGCAGCCGGCGCAGCTCGCGCGCTTCATTGACCAGCACGCCACCCCGGACGCCCGGGTGCTCATCGTCGACCCGGACCGCAGCAACCGCAGCGCCTTCTGCCGGGCCATGGCCGCGCTGGGCTACCGCCTGAGCATGACGCCCGCCGAGACCCGGCTCGAAAGCGGCGAGGCCTACAAAGGGCGCCTGCTTCGGTTCAGGCGCTGAACGCCCACGGCCCCACGGGGCCTGAAAACACAAAAAGGCCCTTGCGGGCCTTTGTCGTCCGACCGCGAAGGTCGGGGAACGGCGATCAGCCGCCCTTGCTCGGGCGCTTGCCGGGGTTTTTCTTGGAGCGGGTGGCGACACCACGCTCCAGGCTCACGCGCTGGCCACGGCCGCCGATGGGCTGCGCCATGCCGGGCATGGGAGTGGGACGGGGAGTGGCTTTGCGGTCGGCTTCGGTGACGATTTTGTTGCCCATGACGGTTCCAGAGAGAAAAGTTGAAAACCCCTTATTAGGCCACAGGCGCGGCCCTGGCCTGGCGCCGACGGACGGGCGGAGGCGGCCCGCCCGTCGCTGCGCGGCCCCGGGGAGGGTCAGAAGCTGGTGTGCCAGCCGCTGTCGGTGGACAGCGCTTCGGTGCGGTGCACCGGCATCTGCCAGCCGTTCTGCGGGTTCTCCTGGGCCGAGATGTCGATGACCGGCGCCTGCGCCTGCACCCCGCCGAAGATGGTCGCGAACGAGGCATCGGCCGCATCGCGCCCGGTGCCGATGCGCACGAAGCCCATGGGAATCGCGGTGCCGGAGGGGTCGAACAGGTACCAGCGGTGGCCGAGGTAGACCTCGACATAGGCGTGGAAATCGGTCGGGCCCAGGGCCGGGTCCGCGCCGTAGTCGATCGCGGTGGTGAAACGCGCCGGGATGTTGAGCGCGCGGCACATCGTGATCATGAGGTGGGCGAAATCGCGGCACACGCCCTTGTGGTCGTTCAGGGTGTCCAGCGCCGAGGTCATGGAGTTGCTGGTGTTGGACTCGAACGTGACCTGGCTCTGCACCCAGTCCTTGATCGCCAGCACGCGGCCATAGCCCTGCGGCATCTGCCCGAACAGCGAGTTGGCCAGCGCGGTGACGCAGTCCGACTGGCAATAGCGGCTGGGGTAGATGTAGAGCAGCGCGTCGGTGGGCAGCTGGGCCACGGGGGTCTCGAACACGGTCTCGGGTGCGGCCTCGTGGTGCCGGATGTCCAGCGTGGCGCGGTAACGCACCTGCAGCGGGCCCGCGCCGGCCGTCAGGCGCAGGGTGCGGTTGCGTGTGGCGGCGTCGGTGTGCATGACCAGGGGCACGGGCTGGCTGACCTGCAGCTCTTCCCAGACCACGGTCTGCTGCGGCGAGAGCGCCGCCTGGATGTTGAAGATGAAGTCCGCCGAGGGCGGGTTGACCGTGTAGTTCAGGTCGATGGCGAGGTGGATGCGGACCATGGGGATCACCGTAAAAAAGTGGGGGCTGCAAGGGCAGCGCGGTGGCGCGCTGGGTGGGCGGTGAGCTCCCCGGCAAGAGGAGAAGCATCTTAAGTGCGGTGCTCCCGGGCGTCGGTGCGCTGTCGAACGCACCGCACGGCCCGGGCATTCACCGGTCGGATCGCCAGACGGACGGATGGGCTTAAGCTCAAACCATGCGCGCGCTGTTGACCACTTTTTCGATGCAAGAACTGCGCCACCACCCCTGGCGCAACGCCTCGGCGGTGGTCGCGGTGACGCTGGGTGTGGCGCTCGCGCTCGCGGTGCAGTTGATCAACGCCTCGGCCCTGGCCGAGTTCGCGGGCGCGGTGAGTGCGGTCAACGGCCAGCCCGACCTGGAGCTGCGCGCGCGCCAGGGCGATCTCGACGACGCGCTGCTGGAGCGGGTGAACGCCGCGCCGGGCGTGGCCCTGGCCAGCCCGGTGCTGGAGGCGACCACCTCCTTGCGCGGCGCTGGAGACCAGCGCATGGTGGTGCGGCTGGTGGGGGTGGACGCGCTCTCGGTCGCCGGTGTGTCGCCCGCGCTGATGCCGGTGCCCACACCCGGCGCCGATGCTTCGGGCGAACGGCGGTTCGACCTGTTTGCGCCCGACGCCGTGTTCCTCAACCCCGCGGCACGGCAGTCCCTCGCCGCAGGTGGCCCTGCGCCCGCAACGGTGGCCGTGCAAAGCGGGCTGGGGTTTCAGACCCTGCGCATCGCCGGCACGGTCAACGCACCCGGCGGGCCGCTGCTGGTGATGGACGTGGCCGCCGCGCAGCAGCTGATGGGCCGTGTCGGCGCGCTCTCTCGCATCGACCTGCGGCTGCAGGCAGGCACCACCGCCGAGGGCCTGCTGCAGGCGCTGGCCCTGCCGCCCCACGTGGTCGCGCAACGGCCCGAGCAGGCCGGCCAGCGCGCGGACAGCCTCTCGCGCGCCTACCGGGTCAACCTCACGGTGCTGGCGCTGGTGGCGCTGTTCACAGGCGGGTTTCTGGTGTTTTCGGTGCTCTCGCTCTCGGTGGCGCGGCGCCAGCAGCAGTTCGCGCTGCTGGGTGTGCTGGGCCTGTCGGCGCCGGAGCGCCTGCGCCTGGTGCTGGCCGAGTCGGCGATCCTGGGCCTGATCGGCAGTGCGCTGGGCGTGGCGCTGGGCACGGGGCTGGCCGCGCTGGCGCTGCGCGTGCTCGGGGGCGATCTGGGCGGCGGCTATTTTTCGGGGGTGGCGCCCGCGCTGCAATGGAGCGCGCCTGCGGCCCTGCTCTACGGCGCGCTCGGCGTGGTCGCGGCGCTGGTGGGCGGCTGGTGGCCCGCGCGCGCCACCGCGCAGATGGCGCCCGCGCTCGCGCTCAAGGGCCTGGGCGGCGGTGGCGCCTCGCGCCCGAGGCACCACGCGGCGGCGCTCGCCATGGTGCTGCTGGCCGGCGCGCTGGCCTGGGCACCGCCGGTCGCCGGCATTCCGCTGGCGGCCTATGTGTCGGTGGGCTTGCTGCTGGTCGGCGGCATCGCCGCGCTGCCGCTCGCGGTGGGCGCCCTGCTCGACCGGCTGGCGCCGTGGGTCCAGCGCCGCGCGCTGCCGATGCTGGCGGTGGAGCGCTCGCGCCGGCAGCGCGACACGGCCGCTGTGGCCACCAGCGGCGTGGTCGCGAGCCTGGCGCTGTCGGTCGCGCTCACGGTGATGGTGGCGAGCTTTCGCGATTCGGTGACGCTGTGGCTCGACGGTGTGCTGCCCGCGCAGCTCTATGTGCGCAGCGGCGTGGGGGGTGTGAGCGACGGGCAGGCGCTGCCGCCCGATTTCGTGAACGCTGTGCGGCAACTGCCCGGCGTGCAGCGCGTCGACCCGCTGCGCACCAGCAGCGTGCTGATGGACACCGTCTTGCCGGCCGTCACCGTGCTGGCGCGGCCACTCGCGATGGCGCCGGGCGCCGACCCGGGCCAGCGGCTGCCGCTGATCGACCCGGCGCTGCCCCTGCCCGCCGGCGACAACCGAGTCGTGGCGGTGTACGTGAGCGAGGCCATGCTCGACCTGCACGGCGCGAGGCCCGGTGGCTGGCTCGACGCGCTGGCCCCCGCCTTCCCCCGGGCGCCCGCCGGCACGCGCTTTTTCGTGGCGGGTGTCTGGCGCGACTACGCGCGGCAGCACGGCAGCGTGGTGATGGACCTGGCCGACCACGTGCGCCTCACGGGTGACACCCGCGTCAACGACCTCGCCCTGCACCTCGCCCCCGGCACCGACGAAGACACTGTGCGCGAGGGCCTGCGCGCGCTGGCGCGGCAGACCGGCGCGCAGGACCTGATCGAGCTGGCCTCGGCCGGGCAGATCCGCGCCACCTCGCTGCGCATCTTCGACCGCAGCTTCGCCGTCACCTACTGGCTGCAGGCGGTGGCCATCGGCATCGGCCTGTTCGGCGTGGCGGCGAGCTTCAGCGCGCAGGTGCTGGCGCGGCGGCGCGAGTTCGGCCTGCTGGCCCACCTGGGCCTCACGCGCCGGCAGATCCTCGGCGTGGTCGCGCTCGAAGGCCTGGCCTGGACGGTGCTCGGCGCGCTCGCCGGGCTGGCGCTCGGCCTGGGCGTGAGCGTGGTGCTGGTGCATGTGGTCAACCCGCAGAGCTTTCACTGGACCATGGACCTCGCCCTGCCCTGGCTTCGCCTGCTCGCGCTGTGCGCCGCCGTGGTGCTGGCCGGCACGCTCACCGCCTGGCTGGCCGGGCGGGCCGCCGCCAGCCGCGACGCGGTGCAGGCCGTGAAAGAAGACTGGTGACCCGCCCATGAACCACAAGCCCCTACACCTCAAGCCCACGAGCCTGCCGCGCCGCGCGGTGCTGATCGGCGCCGCCGCGTCCGCCCTGCCCGCCTGGTCGCTCGCCCGCGACGCGGCGCTGGTCTTGACACCCCGGCCGCTGGTGTTCCCGCGCGACCACGGCAGCCACAACGACACCCGCACCGAGTGGTGGTACCTCACTGGCCAGGCGCGCGACGCCGCGGGCCGCGCGTTCGGCTTCCAGGTGACCTTCTTCCGCAGCCGCATCGACAGCACGCAGGCGCTGCAAAGCCGGCTGGCGGCGAAGCACCTGCTGTTCGCCCACGCGGCCATCACCGACGTGCAGGGCGGCCGCCTGTGGCACGAGCAGCGCATGGGCCGCTGGAACGGCGAGGCCCCGGCGCAGCGCGAGCGCGGCGTGTTCGCCAGCACGGCGGACACCGACGTGGCCCTGCGCGACTGGACGCTGCGGCGCGGCCCCGACGGCACCTACACCACGCGGATCGAGAGCGACACCCTGCAAATGGCGCTGCAGGCCAAGCCGGTTCAGCCGCTGCTGCTGCAGGGCGACCAGGGCTTCTCGCGCAAGGGGCCCAGCCCTTCGCAGGCCAGCTTCTACGTCAGCCACCCGCAGCTCGCCGTGCGCGGCACGCTGGGCCTGCAAGGCAACTCCTTCGAGGTGCAGGGCACCGCCTGGCTCGACCACGAATGGAGCGAGGCCCTGATGCACCCCGACGCGGTGGGCTGGGACTGGATCGGCATGAACCTCGACGGCGGCCACAGCCTTACCGCCTTCCAGCTGCGCCGCCAGGACGGCAGCAAGCTCTGGGCCGGCGGATCTTTCCGCGCGGGCGGCAGCACCGACGTGTACCGCTTCATCCCCGGCGAACTGGACTTCGTGCCGCAGCGCCACTGGACCAGCCCGCGCACCGGCGCGCGTTACCCCGTGGAGTGGCGCATCCGCACGCCGGCCGACTTCTATACGGTCAAGGCCGTGATCGACCCGCAGGAACTCGATGGCGACGCCAGCACCGGCACCGTGTACTGGGAAGGCCTGTCCGACCTGTTCGACAGCAACGGCCGGCGCGTGGGCCGGGGCTACCTGGAGATGACGGGCTACGCGAAACGCCTGGTGTTGTGACCCGGGGCGGGTCGGCACGGGCTTGGTTCGATGGCGCACAGACCACGGCAGCGCGCCGTCCCATCATGGCCCTTGGTGAAGCCTTTCTTCACCGCAACCAAAGGACTCACATGAACTGGGACACCATTCAAGGCAACTGGAAACAACTCACCGGGCAGGTCAAGTCCCAGTGGGGCAAGCTGACCGACGACGACCTGACCGTCGTCGCGGGCCACCGCGACCAGCTCTCCGGCAAGCTCCAGGAGCGTTACGGCATCGCCAAGGACGAGGCCGAACAGCAGCTCAAGGACTGGGAAGCGAAGGCCGACGACGCCTGGCTGAAGTGAGTCACTGAGCGGGTGCGCCCGGGGCTGACCACCGGCCCCGGGGCTCCCCCGTCAGGCCCGTTGGCGGCGGCTCGTCAGTTCGGTGTGGTTTGACTTGTCGGTCGCGTAGCAGCTGCAGGCCTCGGCCTCCAGCGCCGGACGGTCCAGCACCGTCAGGTCTCCCCGGTGGTAACGGATGATGCCGTTGCGCTGAAATCCCCCGGCCGCCACGGTCACGCCCACGCGGCGCACACCCAGCATCAGCGCCATGAACTCGTGGGTCACGTGAAAGCTGTCGGTCTTGGCCCGGTCCTGGCTCATCAGCAGCCAGCGCGCCAGGCGCGGGCCGATCATGTGAAATCGCTCGCAGGCCGAGGCCCTCGCCTGCTGGTGCAGCCTCACGAGCAGGCTGGTCTGTATCACCTCGCGCAGCGCCGGGTTCCTGTCGATCTGATCGCGCAGCACCTGCGCGCCGACGCGCAGGCTGCTCCCGGCACCCTGCACCAGCGCCCGCCACGGCGTGGGCGCCATGCCCAGCAGCAGCTCCGAGCCGACCATCGATTCACGCCCCACCATGCCCACCTCCAGCCCGGGGTAGCTGTCCACCTCGACCACCAGCGACACAAACCCCGTCAACGGAAAATAGGCATGGCTCAGCGGCTGCCCTCGCGCGCTGAGCTCCGCAGACAGCGTCAACTCAAAGGGTTCACACAGGGCCAGAAAGCGCTCGCGTTCCAAAGGGGGCAAGCGCTGGATCAACAGGTTTTGGGCAAGTGCCATGGGGCATGGGTTCAGGGTTCGTTCAGCGACACCCAAAGGGATGGCGTCTGAAAGGCATGCGGCACGTCGTGCCAACGCCATCCCAAAACAGTCTGGGGCACACCGCGCGCCATCACTGTCTGCCAGCGCACAGAGCGACACCGTGTTGCGAATCAGCACATGTTCGACACCGCACGGACGGCCTGTGAGCAGACTTTTACAAACGGAGCACGCACTCCGCGCAACGCGTTCACCACGCAAGAAAGCCCCCCATGAAAAACCGCCCCCCCTTCCGTCTTCTCGCGCTCGCCGGCCTCGGTGCCCTGCTCGCCGCACCCGCGTTCGCGCAGGACACCAGCCACTTCTATGGTGGCGTCGGCGCCGGCATCGCGCGCTCGGCCAACGAGACCGCCCGCACCACCGGCGTGCTGCTGCCCGGCGTGGACACCCTCTCCAGCTCCAGTGACCGCAACGACAACGCATTCAAGGTGTTTGGCGGCTACCAGATCAACCGCAACATCGCCCTGGAAACCGGCCTGTACAGCCTGGGCAAGAGCCGCTTCACGACCACCACCTCACCCGCGGGTTCGTTTTCGAGTGCCACCAAGGTGCGCGGCCTGAACTTCGACGTGGTGGGCACCCTGCCCTTCACCGAGCGCTTCGCCGGCCTGGCCCGGGTGGGCGCACACCACGCCTGGTCCAAGGAAGACTACAGCGGCACCGGCGCCAACGCGGGCATCGCCGCCAGCACCAAGCACAACAACACCAACTTCAAGGTGGGCGTGGGCCTGCAGTACGAGCTGAGCCCGGCCATGTGGATCCGCGGCGAAGTGGAGCGCTACCGCGTGAAGGATTCCACCGGTCGCCGCAACAACATCGACATGACGTCGGTGAGCCTGGTGTTCCCGTTCGGCCGTGCCGCACCGCGCGTCGTTGCCGCGGCACCGGCACCGGTCTATGTGGCCCCCGCGCCCGCACCGGCGCCCGTGATGATCGCCCCGGCGCCCGCACCGGTGGCCATCGCACCGGCGGCACCGCAGCGCGTGAGCTTCTCGGCCGACACCCTGTTCGGCTTTGACAAGGACACCGTGCGCCCCGAAGGCATGGCCGCGCTCGACACCTTCAGCAACCAGCTCCAGGGCACCAGCTACCAGTCGATCACGGTCGAAGGTCACACCGACCGCATGGGCTCGACGGAATACAACCAGGCCCTGTCCAACGACCGCGCCTCGACGGTCAAGGACTACCTCGTGACCCGCGGCAAGCTCGATCCTTCGAAGATCAACGCCGTCGGCAAGGGTGAAGGCTCGCCCGTGACCCAGGCCGGCGACTGCCCGGACAAGCAGTCCCGCGCCAGCCTGATCGCCTGCCTGCAGCCCGACCGCCGCGTGGAAGTCGAAGTCAACGCCACCCGCTGAGCGTCCGCGCAACCCCTGCCGCCGCGAAGGCGTCAGGGGCTGCCCTCAAGGCCCGCCCCGGTGCACCACCGGTGGCGGGCCTTGTCACGTGAGGGCCACGCTGAACACCCGCCCGTGCACCGTTCCGGCTGGGGTGTATGCGTGACGCAGGCACATTCGCTGACACCTGTATCGTTCTGTACGCTGACGCACAGACCTCCGTTGGGTGGCCTCCACAGAATCGCCACTCCATTGCAAGGGGATGCGCCGTGAAACAGAACCGCCATGCGCTGCCGACCGCGAGGCCCTGCGCCGCCGCCCGCAGGGCGGGGGTGCCACCATGAACACCGCGCCGGGTTTCGTGCTCACCCTGTTCCTGCTGACCTGCGCCGTCCTGTTGCTGCTGCCCTTCTACCCCGTCTGGCGGGCGTGGCTGAGGCCCACCCATCGCCAGGCCCGCCGCAGGGCCGGCGGTGACGACCCGGCCAGCCTGCTGCTGCAGCAGCTGGGCACCCTGTTCGGCAGCGGCGGCGCGCTCGCCAGCGGGTCGCTGAAACAGGCCCTGGTGCGCGGGCACCGGCCGCTGGCCACCAGCCACCACCGCCCGCAGGTCGGCGCCCGAATCCCGCACCCCGACCCGGCCACGCACGGCCGCAGACCGGCCCATGCCGCCGACCTGCAGCTGCGCGAAAACAGCGACTTCCACGAGGTGCTGGCCGATGGCCACCTGGTGCTCGGCCCGCGCAGCCGGGTCCGTGCCTGGGCCCATGCCGACAAGACGCTGCTGCTGGGCGAATCCTGCGTGGCCGCGCGCCGCCTCACGTCGGACCATGGCATCGCGCTGGCCCACGACTGCTGCTTCCAGTGGGTGCAGGCGCCGGTGATCGTGTTTGGCCGGCCGCGCACCCATCAACACCCCGACAGGGACCTGCGCCAACGCCGGCTCCCGGCGCACGCGCCGCTCAAGGACGCACGGCCCTGGGGACCCCAGGGCTGGCAGGTGGACGGCGACTGCATCATCCAGGGCGGACAACGCTTCACCGGCTCGCTGCTGGTCACCGGCGTGTTGTCGATCGGGGCGGGCGCGCTGCTGGAAGGCGACGTGAAAGCGCACAAGGGCATCGTGATCGGTGAACACGCGCACGTCACCGGCAGCGTCGTCTCGGACCACGGCATCCGCGTGTTCAACGAGGCCGTCATCGGTGGGCCCCTGGTGTCCGAATCGATGCTGCAGCTCGGCGTCGGGGTGCGGCTGGGCAGCCTGCGCGCGCCCACGCGCATGAGCGCCCAGGTGATCCTGGCCGACGACGGCGTGACCGCGCACGGCAGCGTCCGCGCCGCGCAGACCGGTCTGGTCTGGGGGCTGGCATGAGACACCCTGTGTCAACCCCCCGCCATTTTGAGCATGGTTTGAAGCCCGCCGTGGACGGCGGGGTCGTAAGGTTTGCGGTCGATCCAGGCGCGCCAGATGACACGCAACCAGGCGCGGCTGAGGATGCGGATGGCGTGAGGGTGGTCGCAGCCTCGGCCACGCGCGTTCGCATAGACGTCGGCGGCCCATGCGCTGGCATGGCGGGAGTTGTCGGCCAAGGTGGTCAGGGCACGGCGCAGCCGGTGATTGCAGGCCCAGCGGAAGGTCACGGCCTTGTGCTTGCCCGAGGCGTAGGTGACCGGTGCGACGCCGGCCTCGGCGGCCAGGTGTTCGTCGGAGTCGAAGCGCTCACGCACGCTGCCCAGCTCGGCCAGAATCTGTGCGGCACAGATGCGCCCGGCGCGCGGGAAGCTCATGAGGATGCGGCCATCGTCGCTGGCGCCCACCTGGTGCTCGATGCGGCCCGACAGCAGCCGGATTTGATCGACCAGTGTGCTCAGGGTGCGCGCCAGACTGCAGACGAGTTCGCCCTTGGCGTCCATCTCCAGCTCGCCCAAGCCAACGGCTGGGGCCTGCCTGAGCCGTTGCAGCAATTCCTCGGCGCTGCGCCGGCCGCAGTAGGCGTGCTGGGAGCAGAAGGCGGCCATGCGCTTGGGGCCAAGCCGGCTGGCCACCTCTGGCGTCGGGTAGCGCTGGATGAAGGCCAGCGCGATGGGCGAGTCCACATCGGCGAAGATCTCGGCGGCACCGGCCCAGTACGACTCCAGCAGGGCGCGCAGTTGGTTGGCCAGTTGCACGCGGGTGGCCACCAGGTCATCACGGCCGCGCACCAAGGCACGCAACGCGCGGATCTCGTCGGACTGCGCGGCCAGCGGTTTGAAGCGGTGGCCGTCGGTGCGCAGCAGGTCGGCCAGCAAGTAGGCGTCAGAGGCGTCGGACTTGCCGCCGTGGCTGCGGTAGCGCGGCCGGCTGGCCTTGACGGCGTTGGGGTGGATGGGCACGACTTCGAAGCCGGCCTCCACCAAGGCGTCGACCAGCAGCCCGGAGGGACGCTCGATGGCGATGCGCAGCACGTGCAAGGCGCGCAGCTGGCGCAAGAGTTCACGCAAGCCGTCGGCATCGTGCGCGACCTCCCACTGCTTGCAAACGGCGCCGCGCTCGTCGATGACGCACACGGCGTGGGTTTGGCTGGCCCAATCCAGCCCGGCGAAGATGGAATTCATAGACAAACTCCTGCAAGTTGCGGTATGACTGGCCGTGCCGGAAGCCCACGCGGGACGCTCACTGATCGGCGCTCACACCCTGAGGTCAGTGCGGCGCAACACCCTGTAGCCCGTCTGGGTCTTCCGGCACCTTGCAGGCTGCGGGTCTCATGCGGGCCGTCGTACGGCGAGCGCCGCAGGCAGTCACTGCAAGGGCACGGAAGTCAATTCGAACGATCCGCCTGGACACGGCAACACGTCAAACACGGGTTGCCCACCGCGGCGCTCGGTCGGTTCGTCGCAAGCGCCGACCAACCGCCACCGTGGACAACCCTGCACCGCCTTTCATCCAACGGGGAAGAGAGGGTAGTCCAGTGAGCCCGGCCAGCCTGCTGATCCCGGGGTCGGCCGAGCGCGACGCCATCCGCTCCGCCAGCGCACGGCTGGTCGACGCCCGGCGCAGCGCCAGCGCGGGCGAGCGGGGCAGTTTCAGCCTGCGCGTGAGCCCGCGCGGCGCCCTGGAATTCCTGCTCCTGGCGGCGCTGCCCTGCGCCGCCCTGCTGGCCCTCAGGCCCCAGCTGATGGCCGCCTGGCACGGCAGCATGCTGTGGTGGAGCGAACGGCTGGCGCTGCCACTGGGCCTGGTGCGCACCGGGGGCGCCACCTCGCTGGAGTGGCAGCAGGGCCCCGCGGGCGCGCTGGCGCCCGACGCGGTCACCGGCGTGATCACGGCCGCGGCCGTGACCGGCCACCTGGCCGCGCTGCTCAACGCGGGCTTCTACCTGATGCTGGCCACGCCGCCGCTGCTGGCCCTGGGCTGGGGCGTGCTGCACATGCCGCTGCGCCAGAAGCTGCTCGGCCCGGTGCTCGTGGTGGCGTACTTCGCCGTGATGCTGCCGCACCAGGCCCTGCTGCACGCGCTGGTGGTGCAGCACGTCTCGGCCCTCTTCGTGCCCGTGCTCTACCTGTGCTTCGGCGCCGTGCTGGACCTCATGGTCTTTGTGGCGCTGTGCGCCTGGCTCACGGGCATGGCGCCGGCCACCGGCAACGCCCGCTGAAGCCGGGGTTCAGCTCCTGATCACGTAACGATCGCGGTCCGCGGCGGGCTCCAGGTGCAGGGTCACGCGCGTGATCGGGCTGGTGTGCGTCGGGTGGAGCGGCCCGGGCACCTGGCCCGCGGGCGGGGCGCCCTCGCTGGTCATGTCCTCTTCCTGCTGCTCCTGCGTGATCGACTGGGGGGTGGCGCGGTTGGCAACGGTGATCATGCAGGGCTCCGGGTGGGGTTCAGGTTGGGGTCTGTGCAGCATCGAACAGGGGCCGGGGCCAGCCGCTACACCGCGAGCTGGCCGGGCAGCAGGCGGTCGTATTCCTTCTTGACCACGCCGTAACACTCGCACACCCGGTCTTCCAGACCGTCGCGGTCGAGCACGGTGATGTGGCCGCGTGCGTACCGGATGAGGTTGAGCTTCTGCAGCTTGAGCGCCGCTTCGGTGACACCCTCGCGGCGCACGCCCAGCATGTTGGCGATCAGCTCCTGCGTCATCACCAGCTCGTTGCTGCTCAGGCGGTCCAGGCTCAGCAGCAGCCAGCGGCAAAGCTGCTGGTCCAGCGAGTGGTGGCGGTTGCACACCGCGGTCTGGGCCATCTGCGTGATCAGCGCCTGGGTGTAGCGCAGCAGCAGGTGCAGCACCGGGCCGGAGCGGTTGAACTCTTCCTTGATGTCGGCCGCGCGCAGGCGGTAGCCCTTGCCCGCGCTCTGCACCACGGCGCGGCTGGGTGTGGTTTCGCCGCCCATGAACAGGGCGATGCCCACCAGGCCTTCGTTGCCCACCACCGCGATCTCGGCCGAGGCGCCGTTTTCCATCACGTACAGCAGGGAGACGATGGCGTTGATGGGGAAATACACGTGGCTCATCTTGCTGCCCGATTCGTACAGCACCAGGCCCAGCGGCAGGTCCACCGCCTCCAGCAAGGGGCCGATGCGCTGCCACTCGGGCGCGGGCATTGCGGCCAGCAGGTGGTTGCTGGATTGAACGGGGGGACTTCCCATGGGTGATCTCGCGGTAAGGGCGCGGCTGCCCCGGGGCCAAAGGTGTGACTGGTGGGAGTATGCGGAGCACAGTGTGCGCCGTATGTGCGGCAACGCACATACGTGGACCGATTCGCTGTGTACGCCAGTGCACAGACTCTGTATCGCCTGACCGGCAATATGCGCCCCTGATCCCCGGCTTCGGGGCGCCGACAAGGAGCCTGCATGCCGCTGTCACGGACAGAACACCGCCGCCAGGCCCACCGCAACGACCTGTGGCTGGGCAGCGTCGCCGTGCTCGGCCTGGGCGTGTGGCTGGCCTGGCGCACACCGGCGGGCATGGGCCTGGCGATGGGCGCGGGTGTCGCCGCGGGCCTCGTGGCCTGGAGCCCCCTCGAATACGCGCTGCACCGCTTCGTGCTGCACCGCCTGCCGCTGTTCGAGGGCTGGCACCTCGAACACCACCGCCAGCCGACCGCCCTGATCTACATCCCCACCTTGCTCGGCGCCGCGTTGATCGGACTGGTGGTGTGGGTGCCCGCCTGGGCGCTGCTGGGCCCCTGGCTCGGCGGCGCGGTCACGCTGGGGGCGTTGACCGGCTACCTGGCCTACACCTTCACCCACCACGCCCTGCACCACGGGGCCTCCCGCATCGCCTGGCTGCAGCGCCGCAAATACTGGCACGCCAAACACCACCACCTGGCGCACGGCTGTTGTTTTGGCGTCACCAGCGGGTTCTGGGACCGGGTGTTTCACACCGACAGCCACAAGGCACCACCCCCGGTGAGCATCCCGGTGGTGCGCCGTGGCGGCTGACCGGCACCGCGCCGGCCCGCTCAGGGGGCGGGCGGCAGGGGGATCACGAAGCCGCTGTGCTGCGGCAGGTCGGTCCAGCGCAGGCGCTCACCCACCTGCAGCAGCTGCGTGTGGGGCTCGGTGCTGGCGGCCAGTGCCGCCAGCGGTTCGCCGCGCACCAGCACGAAGTGCATGGAGCGGCCGCCGCGCTCCAGCGTGAGCTCGGCGCGCGGCCAGTGGGTCGGCAGGCAGGGCGTGAACCACAGGTCGTCGGCCTTCAGGTGCAGGCCCAGCAGGGATTCCAGCGCCGCGCGGTGCAGCCAGCCCGCCGCCCCGGTGTACCAGCTCCAGCCCCCGCGCCCGGTGTAGGGCGGTGCGCTGTACACGTCGGCCGCCATCGCATAGGGCTCCACGCCGTAGGCCGCGCCCCACTGCGGGTGCGCCGCGCGGTGCGCCGGGCTCAGGCAGGTGAAGTAGCGGTAGGGCGTGTTGCGGGCCAAGGTGTCGCCCGGCTCGCCGAGCGCCACCTTGGCGGCGGCCATCAGCGCCCAGACGCCGGCGTGGGCGTACTGCCCGCCGTTCTCGCGCACGCCCGGCGGGTAGGCCTGGATGTAGCCCGCGCTGGGGCTGGCGTGTTGCAGCGGCGGCTCCAGCAGGCGGATCAGGCCGTGCCCGGTGTCCACGAGGTGCGCCTCCACGGCGTCCATCGCCAGGCGCTGGCGCTCGGGCGGGGTCTGCTCGCTCAGCACGGCCCAGGCCTGCGCGATCAGGTCGATGCGGGCCTCAGCCTGGCCGTCCGAGCCGAGCGGGCTGCCGTCGTCGAAGAAGGCGCGCTTGAACCAGGCGCCGTCCCAGGCCGCGGTGTTCAGGGCCAGGCGCCAGCCCCTGAGCGCGGCGTCCCAGCGCTGCGCCCGTTCCACCTCGCCACGCGCGTGCGCCAGCGGCAGCCAGTCGGTGACGATGCTGCACAGGAACCAGGCCAGCCAGACCGACTCGCCCTGCCCTTCGCTGCCGACGCGGTTCATGCCGTCGTTCCAGTCGCCGCCACCCATGAGCGGCAGGCCGTGGGCGCCCACGCGCAGGCTGTGATCGATGGCGCGTGCGCCGTGCTCGTACACGCTGGCCTGTTGTTCGCTGATGGCGGGCGTGTCGTAGCGGTCTTCCGCGCCCTCGGGCACCGCCGGGCCTTCGAGGAAGGCCACGCGCTGGTTCAGCAGCGCCGTGTCGCCGGTGGCCTGCAGGTAGTGGGCGGTGGCGTAGGGCAGCCACAGCAGGTCGTCTGAAAAATGCGTTCGCACGCCCGCGCCCCCGGGCGAGTGCCACCAGTGCTGCACGTCGCCTTCTTCAAACTGGCGCGAGGCACACAGCACGATCTGGTCGCGCAGCAGCGCGGGCCGCGCCCACACCAGCGCCATCGCGTCCTGCAGCTGGTCGCGGTAGCCGGTGGCGCCGCCCGCCTGGTAGAAGCCGGCCTTGGCCCACAGGCGCGAGGACACGGTCTGGTAGAGCAGCCAGCGGTTGACCATGGCGTCGAGCAGCGGGTCGGGCGTGGTCACCTGGGCGGCACCGAGCAGGCCGTCCCAGCGCGCCTGGGTGGCGCGTTCGCGCTCGGGGGCGGTGGTCTGGCGGGCCTGGCGCATCAGGGTGCGGGCCGCGTCGGCGTCGGGCGCGTAGCCCAGCAGGAACACCTGCTCCAGGGTGGCCCCGGCGCGCAGCGTGACCGGCCGCGACAGCGCGGCACACGGGTCCAGCCCCTGCCCGCCCTGCTGCCCCAGGCGCTGCGGCAGCACCAGCTGACCCTGCGCGCCGAAGAAGGCCCGGCGGTCGCAGGTCCAGTCCAGGCCCTCGGGGTCGTCCACCCCTTCGTGCGACTCGCAGAAAAAGGCGGTGCCGCCACCGAAGCCGCCGGCGGCCTCCGTCTGCGTGCACAGCAGGCCGATCAGGCCCGCGCCCGGCTGGCTCACGAAATACGGCTTGCAGCGCAGCGTGGCGCGGTCGCTGCGCTTCTCGCCCATCATCCACTCCACCAGCCCGATGACGCGCAGGTGCGCCTTGCCCGCGCCGAGGTTCTCGAGCCGGATGCGCACCTGCTTGACCGCGCTGTCCGGGTCGACGCACCAGCTCACCGACACGGCCAGCTCGCCGCGGTGGTGGCGGATCGTGGTCAGGCCCTGGGTGTGCGCCACCTGGTAACGCGTGGCGTCGGCGCCCCAGGCCGAGGGGGTGAGGCTCCAGACCTCGCGGGTGCGGCGGTCCTGCAGCAGGAACCACTCGGACGGCGGGTCGCCCACCGGGTCGTTGGCCCAGGCGGTGAGCTGGTTCAGGCGGCTGTTGAGGGCCCAGGTGTTGCCCCCGCCGCTCTCGGACACGATCGCGCCGAAACCGGGGTTGGCCAGCACGTTGGTCCAGGGCCGCGCCGGGGCCAGGCCGGCCCCGACCTCGAAGGCAAAGTCGCTGCGCGGCCCGGTGAAGCGGCCCGTCGATGGCACGGTCGCGGACTCGCCCAGGCGCAGCGGCACCGGTTCGGGCGCCAGGCTCAGGCCGCTCCACAGGCGCGGCACCGGCGCCTCGTGGCGGTCGCACCAGGCGCGCACCTGGTGCGACAGGGCCTGGCCGTCGGCCTGCAGCTGGATGCGCGCCAGGGCCTGCAGCGTGCTGACCTGCTCGGGCGACAGCTCGTCGAAGCGCAACAGGTGCAGGCCGGTCACGGCCTGCCCGGGGCGGGCCTGCAGGTCGGCGGTGTGCTGTTCGCGCAGCAGCGCCAGCTCACGCTGCAGCGGCATCTGGTACGAATGCGGTTCGCGGCTGACCACGACCACGTCGCAGGCCACGCCCGCGCGCGACCACTCGCGCAGCACCAGCGCCAGCACGCGCAGCAGCGCCAGGCCCTGCGGCGCTGCGGCGTGCACCAGCAGCAGCGGCCGGTCGCCCGAAATGCCCAGCCTCCACAAGGTGCGCCGGTCGCTGAGCGGCGGCGCGGCCGGGGGCGCGACCGCGCCGGGGGCGGGGGGACCGTCGGCCCGGGGCAGCGTGAGCACCATCGCGGTGGTCAGCGCGTGCAGCACGGGCAGGTGGTCGGTGCGGGCGCGGTTCCCGAACGACGGGATGCCGGCGAGCGTGGCCGAGACCACCGAGGAGCGCTCCACGTAGCTGGGCTGGCGGTATTTGTCGACCACCGCGAGCAGCGTGGCCGCGTCGTCGCTGGCGGCGGTGCCGAAGGTCACGGTGGCCTGCGCGCCGGGCGCGATCCGCAGCCGCACACCGAGCGCGGCCACCGGGTCCAGCCCGGTGTGCAGCGCCGCGGCCTGCAGCGGCACCGCGTCCATGCGGGCCAGCGGCTGGCCCGGCGTGTGCAGCCGGCCGAGCCAGCGGGCGCGGTCGGTCTGGCAGCGCAGGCCCAGCACCTCGCCCTCGGCGCTGGCCACGAAGTGCGCCGCCTGCAGCGTGCTCTCGGTCTGCAGGCGGGGCGTGCGCACGCAGCGCAGCGCCTGCTGCGCGGGCAGCCAGTCGGTTTTCACGAACAGGTTGGAGAACGCGGGGTGGGCCTCGTCGGCCGCGTGGCTGGTGAGGGTGATGTCCAGCGCCGAGATCAGCTCCAGCTCGATGGGCTCGCTGCTGCGGTTGACGAGCACCACCTTGCGCAGCTCGATGTCGTCCTCCGGGCTGACCCAGACGGTGGTGCACACCCGCAGCTCGGGCCAGGTGGCGTCGAAACACACGCGGTCGGTGTGGAAGCGGCACTGGTAGCTGGCCTCGGGGTCGGGCGCGGGGTGCCGCGTGACCGACACCGGCGCGCCGCTGCCGCCCAGGCGCAGGTAGACGAAGGCGCCGCAGGCGTCGCGCAGCGCGTCGTCGCGCCAGCGGGTGATGCCGGTCTGGCCCCAGCGGCTCCAGCCCGCGCCGTTGGAGCGCAGCGTCAGGCTGTAGCGGCCGTTGGACAGCAGGTGCGTGGGCTCCAGCGCCTGGGCGCCGGGGTGCAGGGTGCGCACATGGTCGGGCGCGCGGCGCGCCTGGCCCTGCTGGGGCAGGCGCTCCGGCGGTGGCAGACCGGGCAGCTCGCGCGGCGCGCGCTCGTGCAGCAGCGAACACACGGCTTCGATGCGCGGGTGGGCCATGCCCCAGCGCTGCGCCACGCCGCCGCAGAGCACGTTGGCCAGCGCGACGATGCTCATGCCCTGGTGGTGCGCCATGAAGGTGTTGACCAGGGTGAAGCGTTCGCCGTGGGTCTGGCGCGACACCGTGTAGTCCAGTGCCTCGATGAAGCCGTAGCGCCCGCGCGCCGACAGCTCGCTCAAGCGCCGCAGGTTGCGGCAGGCCAGGCCGGCGTCCACCTGGGTGGCCAGCGCCGTGGCGTAGGGCGCGATCACCCGCTCGGCCACCGGGGTGCGGCGCAGCGCGAGCCGGGGCACGCCCTGCGGCGCGTACTGGTAGGCCAGGGTGTGGTCCTGCCCGGCGTAGGCGCTCTCGGAAATGCCCCAGGGCATGACGGTGCCCTGCACGAAGGCCATCTGCTCCTGCAGCGCCGACGAAGCGGCCTCGTGGAGCGCGCTGTCGCGGGGCTGCGCCATCACCAGCGTGGGCATCAGGTACTCGAACATCGAGCCCGACCACGAGCGCAACACCGCGCGCCGCCCGCTCGCGAAGAACGGCCGGCCCAGCGCCGCCCAGTGGCGCACCGGGAGGTCGCCTTTGGCGATCGCCAGCAGGCTGGTGGTGCGCGATTCGGAGGCCAGCAGGTCGTAGAAGCTGGTGTCGAGCTGCTGCTCGTCGAGCCGGAAGCCGATGTGCAGCAGGTGGCGTTTGGGGTGGTAGAGGAAGCGGTAGTCGGCCTCCCAGGCCATGCTCTCCAGCTGCCCGGCCAGCGCCAGCAGGCGCCCGGTGGCCCGTTCACAGCCCCCCGCGCCCTGGGCGGCCACATCGCGCTGCGCCGAAGCCAGCATGGCCAGGTGGTCGGCCAGCAGCCAGCGCAGCTGGTCCTGGGGCGTGGCGGCGTGGTTGACGATGGCGGGGTTGCGCGAATGCAGCAGGCCGCCCAGTTCCGCCTGGGCTTCGACCAGGAGCGCGCGGAACGCGGCGCACGCGACCGCCTCGTGCGGCGCGGGCTGCGGGGTGTCGAGCAGGCAGGCGATGGCGGTGTGCGGCAGCGGCTGGTGCAGCAGGGTCTGCAGCATCGGCAGGTGGGGCAACAGCCGCTGGCGCGAGCGCTCGATGGCCTGCAGGCCCAGCGCCACCTCGTGCGGGTCGCGCGCGAGTTCGATACAGGCCTGCGCCACCGTGAGCAGGTGCGCGCTGAGGTTGCCGCTGTCCACCGTGGACACATAGCGCGGCAGCAGCGGCTGCAGGGTTTCGGTGTCGTACCAGTTCAGGAAATGGCCGCGGTGGCGCTCCATCTGCTGCAGGGTGGCGAAGGTCGCCTCCAGCCGGGCCAGCAGCTCCTGCGTGCCGATCCAGCCGAACTGGCGCGCGCAGGCGGTGCTCAGCAGGTAGAGGCCGATGTTGGTGGGCGAGGTCCGGTGCGCCACGATCTCGTAGGGCGAGACCTGCAGGTTGTCGGGCGGCAGGTGGTGGTTCTGCGCGTCCACGCAGCGCTCGAAGAGGCGCCAGGTGTCGCGCGCCACGCCGTCCAGCAGCTCGCGGTCGGCGGCCTTCAGTGCACCGTGCCGGCGCGGCCACGGCGCGTTGGCCCCCCACACCAGCAGCGGGGCCAGCGCCCACAGCGCGAGCACCAGCAGCGTCAGGGCGCTGGGTGGCGGCCCCATCAGCCACAGCGCGTTCAGCCACAGGCCCCCCAGCCACAGCAGCGCGGCCAGCGGCTCGGCGCGGTGCCGCCGCAGCGTGGGCCACAGGCGCGTGCTCAGGCCCGCCTGGGCGGCCTCGGCGGTGGTCCATTCGAGCAGGTGCCGCCGGCTCCGCGCCAGCCGGTACAGCGTGCGCAGCACGGCGTCGAGCGACGCGAAGGCCTGCTGCTGCAGCGTGGCGAGCTGCCAGAGCCCGCCGCCGACCGCGCGCAGCAGGTCGACCGCGGCCGTGGCCACGAAACGCTCGCCCGCGAGGTGCCACTGGCCGGGCACCCAGCCCGCGAGCGCACCCATCAGCGGCCCCGCGCTGTAGGCGGCCACCGTGAGCGCCAGCGCCACGGGCAAGGACAGGCCCACGCCCAGCATCGCCAGGCCGATCAACAGCAGCGAGGCCGGTGCCACCAGCGAGCGGCGCATGTTGTCCAGCAGCTTCCAGCGGTTGAGGGCGCCCAGAGGCCAGTCGCGAGGGCGCCGCAGGAAAGGCAGCAGCTGCCAGTCGCCCCGCGCCCAGCGGTGGCCGCGCGCGGCGGCGGCATCGGCGTGGCCGGGGTCGGGCTCGATCAGGGTCACGTCGGTCACCACGGCGCAGCGCACCAGGGCGCCTTCGAGCAGGTCGTGGCTGAGCACCTGCTCGGTCGGCATGCGGTCGGCCAGCACGGCGTGCAGCGCGGCCACGTGCAGCAGGCCCTTGCCGGTGAAGCTGCCTTCGCCAAACAGGTCCTGGTAGACGTCGGAGCTCATGGCGCTGTAGGGGTCGATGCCGGCCTGGCCGTCGAACAGCCACTGCCAGGCGGTGCGCACACCGTCCTCCGCCAGCGGGGGCACCACGCGCGGCTGCAGGATGCCGTAGCCCTGCAGCACGCGCCGCCCGGTCGGGTCGAGCCGGGGCCGGTTGTGAGGGTGCTCGGCCACGCCGACCAGCGTGCGCAGGCGGCCCGGTGGCAGCTGCGTGTCGCTGTCGAGCGTGAGGATGTAGCGCGTGTCCGGCGCCATGCGAGAGAGCTCGCCCAGGTCGAAGAACGGCCCGGGCGTGCCGGTGGCGAGTGCGCTCACCAGCTGCTCCAGCTTGCCGCGCTTGCGCTCCCAGCCCAGCCAGTTGCGCTGCGTGGCGCTTTGCACGCGGCCCCGGTGCAGCAGCAGGAAACGCGGGGGATGGCCCGGCGCCTCGGGATAGCGCGCGTTGAGCGCGGCCAGCCCGGCTTTCGCGTGTTCGACCAGGTCGTCGTCGTCGGGGCGGTGTTCGGTGTCGGCATCGGCCCAGTCGCTCAACAGGGCAAATTGCGCGTGGGCCTCGGCGTTGGCCAGGTGGTGCAACTGCAGGCGGTGCACCAGCTGGTCGATGGATGCGCGGTGGGTCAGCATGGCCGGCACCACCACCATCACGCGGGCGGTGGGCGGTATGCCCCCGGCCAGCAGCAGGCGCGGCAGGTGCGAGGGCTTGACCGATTCGCTGATCAGCCGGTTGACCACCGCCACCACGGCCTCCGACGCGGGCAGCAGCATGAGCAGCGCCACGAACACGGTGCCGAGCTGCGTGGGCCAGCCGGCCGACAGCCAGCCCGGCTGGTGCAGCAGCGCCGCCACGAGCAGCAGCGCGCCCACCAGCAGGGCACCGAGGTAGGCGGGGGTGCGCGACACCTTCAGGGTCGAGCGCCACAGGCTGGCCGCGCCGGGCTTCAGGCCCAGCGTCTGCTCCAGCGCCCCGCGCCCTTCGCCCTGCAGCCAGTGCGAGGCCAGCGCGGTGTGGTCGGCGTGCTGGCGCATCAGGCCCAGCAGCACCTGCGCCACCGCGGCCTCGCCCTGGCCGCTCTGGGCCGCCAGGCGCTCGATGCCGTGCAGCGTGGTGTTGCGGGTGGCGTCGTCCTCGGCCTCGAACACCGGCGACTCCAGCATCACGCGGACCACCCGGCTCGTGCGCGCGACCACGCCGGCCCAGTCGGCCGCGCCGATCAGGCGCAGCGCGGTGACGGCGTTGCCCACGCTCAGGTGGTCGGCGGCCTGGGCCGCGTGCTGCTGGGTCTGCAGCGCGGCGAGGTCGGGCACGGCCTGCTGCAGCCAGGCGCGCACCTGCGCGAGCGTGGCGTCGTCGGCGGCCGGCACCGTCCCGACCAGGCTCTGGGCGAGGTGCGACAGAAAGACCTGGCCCACGCCGCGACGGTCCATCAGCACCCGCATGTCCTGCACGTTGGACAGGCTCAGCGTGTCGATGCGGCTGGCGCTCAGGCTGGCGAGTTCGCGCGCGGCCTTGTGGCTGGCGATGCGGTCGGCCAGGCGGCGCAGGTTCTCCACCAGCACCACGCGCAGGGTCGTGGGCAGCGCCCAGAGCTCGCCCTGGTTGAGTTCGCGCACCTCCTGGTAGGCGTCGAGAAAGTGCACCAGCAGGGTTTCATCGAAGGCGCTGTCGGTGTGGGCGACAAAGGCCCAGGCCACGCCGTAGATGCGCGGCAGCCCCACCAGCGGGGCGTCCTGCAGCACCGGCAGGGAGCGGTAATAACGCGGTGGCAGCCCTTCGCGGATCTCGCGCAGCTGCCCCTCGATCAGGTGGAAGTTGTCGAGCAGCCACTCGGCCGCCGGGCTGATGTCGTTGCCGTCGAGCGCTTCGAGCGCGATGAACTGGTGCGCCGCGCGCAGGGTGCGCACATTGCTCTGCAGGCGCGGGTAAAACGTGGCCTGGCCAAAACGGGCGGGGCCGGCGCGGTGGGTGGCACCGAGGCTGCGGCCGTGCTGCTCGAACCGCTCGACCCCGAACAGCTCGGAGCGGATGGGGTCCAGCGCGAGGCCGCGCGCGGCATCCAGTGTGCGTTCCAGCCGTTTCGGCACCCAGCTCCATTGGGCCGACAGGCGTGCATCTGCCACTTACAGCATCAACCAGGAACCGCCCACCAGCACCACCATCACCAGCGCCGAGGTGACCACGCGGCCAGCGAGCATGCTCCGCATTTCGTTGGCACCGGCCTGCAGGCTCTGCAGCGGACCGCGCAGGGCGCCGCACAGGCTCAGGTGGTCACTGAGCGCCGAACGCTCGGTGGAGGAGATGTCCGCCGGGAGGCCCATGGAAGCGGTGTCCCAGCGGGGTTCGAGAGGGGAGGTGTTGGACATGATGGGCGCTTTCGGAGAGGGGGAACGGGGAGAGGTCGGAGCTGAGTGAAGGTTGTACGGCGAACACCCTTCCGGGTCTGTGCGCCTTCGAACAGACCCGGCCCGCCAGAACGCCTACCGTGAGTCACCCCAACAGGAGACCATCATGCGCCCCACGTCCAAACTCACGTTTCGCAGCCCCGCCGCCCTCGGCGTCATGGCCCTGGCCGTGCTCACCCTGGCCGGCTGTGCCGCGCCCTACCCGGTGTACGAACAGCAGCCGGTGTCGCAGAACCCCGTCTACAACACCCCCAGCCAGCAACAACGGCCCGACTACCGCCGCCGCGACCGCGAACGGCTGTATGAAGCCGAGGTGACCTCGGTGCGCGCGGTCATGGGCCAGAGCGCACAGCGCTGCTGGATCGAGCGCGAAGCGGTGGCGCCCCAGCGCCAGCAGCCCAACGTGGGCGGCGCCATCGTCGGCGGTGTGATCGGCGGCATCCTCGGCCACCAGGTCGGCGGCGGACGGGGCAAGGACATTGCCACGGCCGGCGGCGCGGTGGCCGGCGCCTACATCGGCTCCAACGTCGGCAACGACCGCTACGGCAACACGCGCGACGTGCAGCGCTGCAGCAACACCGCCGCCAGCAGCGAGCCCGCCTACTGGGACGTGAGCTACCAGTTCCGGGGCGTCACGCACCATGTGCAGATGAGCTCGCCCCCCGGCCGCACCGTCACCGTGACCGGGGACGGTGAACCGAGGGAGTGAGGGCTCCCCCCGCGCCGCTTCGCGTCACCCCCCAGGGGGCGATGCGAGTGGCCCGGCGGAGCCGGTTCCACCGCATCCTGCGGGGGGCACTTCGCTCCGGAAGGAGCGCAGGCATCTCGCTCCGGGTGGGGGTCTTGGGTTCACTTCGGTGAACCGACGATCTCGACGCCAAAGCCCCGGTAGCCGACGAGCGTGCAGCCGGCGTCGAACATGGGTGTGCCGCTCACGCGGTACTGCCGGGTCGTGCCGTCGGGCAGCGTCCGGCTGAGCACCATGTCCAGAAACGGGGCGCGCGCCGCGATGCGGTCCTGCAGCGTCTTGCGCTGTGTCAGGTTCCAGCCGTCGCCGCCGGGCGACGCCGCACCGCCGTCACCGTTCAGCGTGTCCACCTGCAGGCCGAGCATTTCCAGCACCGGGCCCGACACCTTGGTGAAGCGGCCCTCGCCGTCCTGCTCCCAGTACCAGTCGGTCGCCAGCTCGGTCAGGGCGCGGTAGCGCGCTTCGCTCTCGCGCAGCTCGGCGGTGCGCTCCAGCACGCGCTGCTCCAGGTGCTGGTTGTGGCGCGCCAGCTGCCGGTGCAGCAGGCGCACCTCGATCAGGTTGTGGATGCGCGCCTTGACCTCGACCAGGTCAAACGGTTTGCTGACGAAGTCCTTGGCGCCGGCCTGCAGCGCGCGCAGTTTGTGGCCTGGCTGGGCGGTGATCACCAGCACCGGCAGGTAGTCGTCGTCGGCGGTGCTGGCCTTGAGGCCTTCCATGACCTGGAAGCCGTCCATGCCCGGCATCTGCAGGTCGAGCAGGATGAGATCGAACGGCGCCCTGCGGTGCATCGCGCAGACCTTGTCGGGCTCCGTGGTGCTGGACACCCGGGTGTAGCCGGCATCGGCCAGCATGGCTTCGAGCAGGGCCACATTGGCCGGCTGGTCGTCGACGATCAGGATGCGCGCATTGAGCCGCTCCAGAGGGGTGAGGTTCATGCGGGTTCCTGGTGCGCGGCGGGGCCGCTGGTGGCTTCGGCCACCCGCAGGGCCGCGTCCAGCGCGTCCATGAGCTGGGTGACCTTGATGGGCTTGGTGAGGTAGTTGAAGAAGCCCGCGTCCAGACCGCGCTGGATGTCGCGCGGCACGGCGTTGGCGCTCAGCGCGATGACGGGGATGTGCGCGGTGACCGGGTCGGCGCGCAGGATCTTCATGGCCTCGATGCCGCTGATGCCCGGCAGGTTGATGTCCATCAGGATCACCTCGGGCTGGTACACCCGGGCGAACTCGATGCCCAGGCTGGCATCGGCCGCGCCGAGCAGGCGCATGTCGGTACGCCGCCCGATGATCTGCTCGACCAGCTCCAGGTTGGCCGGGTTGTCCTCCACGTACAGCAGGGTGTGCTGGGGCGTGCCGGGCAGCGCGTCGGGGCGCGGTGCGTCGGCGGGGAGCGCGTCGCCCTGCGCGATCGCCTGCGGCGCTTCGGTCAGCGCCATCTCGACCCAGAACACGCTGCCCACGCCGGGCGTGCTGTCGGCACCGATCTCGCCCCCCATCAGGTGCACCAGCCGCTGCGTCACCACCAGGCCGATGCCGGTGCCCTCTTCGCCGCCCGACTCCTGGCCCAGCCGGTTGAAGGGCTGGAACAGCTGGGCCAGCTGTGCGGGCGCCAGACCCGGACCGGTGTCGCGCACGCTGATGCGCACCGCATCCGGCGGGCTCAGCGTGCAGGCCACCGTGACATGGCCGCCGCGCTGGTTGTATTTGATGGCGTTGAACAGCAGGTTGATCAGCACCTGCTTGAGGCGGGTGCGGTCGGCCTTCACGTAGCGCGGCGCCTCCAGCCGCGCAAACACCATGCCGATGCCGCGCTGCTGCGCCTGCTGCTCGACCATGGCGCGGCACTCGGCCAGCACCTCGGTGAGCGACACCGGTTCGCCCGAGAGCGAGAGCTTGCCGGACTCGATCAGCGCCAGGTCGAGGATCTCGTTGATCAACTCCAGCAGGTACCAGCCGGCCTTCAGGATCTGGTCGATGCTGCGTTTTTGCGTGGGGGTGGGCTCGGGCGTGCCCGACTCCACCAGCTGCGCAAACCCCAGGATGGCGTTGAGCGGCGTGCGCAGCTCGTGGCTCATGCTGGAGATGAAATCGGTCTTGGCGCGGTTGGCCTTCTCGGCCGCGTCCACGGCCTCGTTGAGCTGCTGCTCCACCCGCTTTCGCACCGAGTTGTCGGTGCCGATCAGCAGGTAGCCGATGAGGTCGCCGTAGTCGTCGCGCAGCGCGGTGATCGACACGATGGCCGGAAAGCGGCTGCCGTCCTTGCAGATGTAGGTGAGTTCGTAGATGTCTTCGATGCCGCGCGAGGCCTTGAAGGCCAGGGCCTCGAAGCCCGGTGCGATCGGTGTGTCGAGTTCCACGCTGAGCGCCATGGCGCGGGCCCTCACCTCCATCGGGTCGTGCATGTCGCTCGGGCGCACGCGGTTGATCACCTCGTCGGCGCGGTAGCCCAGCATGCGCTCGGCCCCGACGTTGAAGAGCTGGATGATGCCCTTCTCGTCGGTCGCGATGATCGAAAAATTGGGGCTGTTGAGGATGGCGGTCTGCAGCGCACCCGCCTTGAGCAAGGCGTTGTGGCGGCCGGGCTCGGCGGCGTCGCTGCGGGGAGGGGTCTCTGACATCGTTACTTCCGTGAACACCGCCCCATGGGCGGCAAGCCTCGACCCTGCCCGACCCCGCCCACCGGGTCTGTTCGTTACCGCACACAGCGGCCGGGCGGGACCTACAGCGGGCTGCGTCCCGTGATCACCCGCAGCAGCACCATGACGACGGCGATCACCAGCAGGATGTGGATGAAACCGCCCAGGGTGGTCGACGTGACCAGGCCCAGCAGCCAGAGGATGAGCAGCACGACGGCGATGGTGTAGAGCATGGGATGTCCTTCTTTCAACGCTGGGGGGGACGGGTGGTGGAGCGGCGCCACAGCCAGACGGCGCCCGCCACAGCGGCCACGGCGACCACCGTGCGCGGGTGTCGGCGGACCAGGCCCAGGCCCTGGACCAGCACCGGCACCGGGGGGGTCGCCATGGGCGCGGGCATCACCACCGTCGCCGGCGCCGGACGCAGCAGGCGCTGGAACAGCGCGCCCGCGGCCAGCGAGGCCGAGGGGTGCTCGCGCAGGCCCTTGATCAAAGGCCAGGCGGCGCTGGCGACCCAGCCCATCAGCGACGGCCGGGCCCGCTGGGCGCGGTCGCTGGCCAGCCAGCGGGCCAGGCGCTCGCGGTTCTGATTCAGGCGCACGCTCGCCGGGCTGGCGAGCGAAGACAGGGTCGCCATATCGGTGGCGGGAAGGGGGTGCGACGGTTTCATGGTGCGGCCGGTGGTGAGCGCAGCAGCGCCAGGTCCTGGCCCATCTGTCCACGCAGGCGGTCCATCGAACCGCTCGGGGCCTGGCGGTGGGCGAGCAGCAAGGCCCACACCCCCAGCACGGCGGGCAACACCGGCGTCAACCAGAACAGCCAGGGAACCCGTGTGCCCTCACCGGGCAACGACGCCCACAACAGCACCGCGACGCCCGCCAGCGTGAGGGCCACCAGCAGGAGGGCGGCTCCGGCCAGCTGCAGGCCCAGGCGCCGCTGCAGGCAGCGACCACTGAGTTGCAGCTCTTCGGACACGAGGCTGGCGTAGGCCGCCGCGTGCTCCGCCAGCCACAGGGGCTGCGCCGCGGCGAGGCGAAACACCGGGTGGATCACGAGCGCGCCTCGGCGGTCAGCGGCCGGTGCCGCTGTGGCGGCTGAACAAGGCCACCAGGCCCATGAGCGCGGCGCCCACGGCGGCGGCCATGAGCACCGACTTCACCGGCTCGTGCTGGATGTAGGTCGTGGTCACGTCCTTGGCGTGCATCGACTTTTCACGCAGCAGGTGCGCGCGTTCGCGGACCGCCTCCATGCCGTCGTGCGCGAGCGCTTCGGTGTGCTGGGCGAACTGCTTGAGCGCGGCGCCCGACTGGTCACGGGCCACGGTCAGGCCTTCCTGGGCGGAGCGCACGGCGTGTTCGGTCCCTTGGGCGACGGCACTGGCCAGGGTGGCGGCGTCATCGCCCAGGTGCTTGAAGTTGTCGTTGGTGGTGTTCATGAGAATGCCTTTGAAATGCGGGTGGGATGGCGATGAGCGGGCGGGTGCCCGATCACTTCAGGCGCATGTCGTTCTTGACCGTGCGCACACCGCTCACGGCGCGCGTGACCTGGATCGCGCGATCGATGTCGGACTGGGTGCCCACAAAGCCGCTGAGCTGAACCGCGCCCTTGAAGGTTTCCACGTTGATCTCGGCGGACTTCAGCGTGTCTTCCTTGAAGATCGCGGCCTTCACCTTGGCGGTGATCGCCGTGTCGTCCACGTACTGGCCGGTGCTTTCCTGGGTGGTCGAGGAAGCACAGCCACCGATGAAGGTGAAAGCGGCGGCGGCGAGCAGCAGGAAAGAGAAGCGTTGTGTGAGTTTCATGGTGGGCTTTCTGTGAAGAAGGGATCGGACAGCGCGGCCAGGGGCCACGCCTCGGGAGGGTTCAGCGATCTGTCCATCGCCGATGTCTTCACAGTAAAGCCCACGCCACAAAACGTCTGTGCGCTGCCGCACCTTGAGGTGAGCAGGTGAGATGAACACGCAGTCCCCCCTCCCGGAGCGAGATCCGCCACACATGAAGCACCCCAGCCCAGGACATCGCCGGGCCGGCTTTGCCGGACGGCTGATGTCGCCCCCTGGGGGGGTAGCGCGAAGCGCTGCGGGGGGTTACTTCGTCTTCACCGGCTGCCCGTCCGTCATCACGCTGCCCGGGTACAGCACCACGGTCTCGCCCGCCGTCAGGCCCTCTTTCACCCACGCCACGTCGGCGTTGCGGTCGCTGATCTGCACGCTGCGTGCGCGCGCCTGGCCGGCCTCCACCACGAACACGCGCCAGCGCTCGCCGTCGCGCACCAGCGCCGCGCTCGGCACCAGCAGGGCGTCGGCCTGCGACGACACGGTGATGCGCGCATCGACGCGAAACCCGTCGCCCAGCCGCGCGGCCTCGCCCACAGCGGGCGCCAGTGCCACGACCACGTTCACCCGCTGCTCTTCGATGCCCAGCGCCGACACCTTGGTGAACGCCATCGGCTCCACGCGCAGCACCTGGCCCGACATGGCGGGCGCACCGCTGCCGGTGGACAGCGCCACGGCCGCGCCGGGCCGCACCTGCCGCACCTCGCCCGAGAGCACGTCGATCACCGCCTCCATCTGTGCCGTGTCACCGACCACCAGCAGGGGCGCGCCGGCCGTGACCGGGGCCTCGCTCTCCAGGTGCAGCTTGAGCACCTGGCCGTTCACCGGGCTCTTGATCTGCCACAGCCCGGCGGTCTGCGCGGCCGCAGGGGCGGCCAGGCTGAGCCCGGCGCGGGCCTCGGCCAGCGCAAAGTCGGCCATGGCCTGCTCGGCCCGCGCGGCGTTCAGCGCCTGCAACGCGGCCTGCCGGGCGAGCTCGGCCTGGTCGCGCGCCGAGGGCGCGATGAACTGGTCTTTCGCGAGCTGGCTGGCGCGGTTGGCTTCGAGCGTGGCCAGCGACAGCGCGGTCTGCGCGCGCTGCACCTGCGCGGCGGCGGCGCGGCGCGCGGCCTCGGCGCTGCCCACGCGCTGCTGCAACACGCTGCGCGTGCGCGCGTCGATCATCTGCGGGGCCACCGGCTGCAAGGTGGCCACCACCTCGCCGGCCTTCACCGCGTCGCCCACCTGGAGCGTGGGGCGCAGCAGTTGCGCCGAGGTGGGCGCGGTGATCACGTAGCGGTGCTTCAGCCGCAGCTGCCCGTCTTCTTCGATGGCCTGCTGGAAGGTGCCGGTGGCGACCGTGGCCACCTCGACCCGCAGCGGGCGCGGCCGGTACACCGCGACCACCAGCCCCACGGCAGCCACCCCCAGCAAACCCCACCACAGCCAGCGGCGGGACTTCTTCGATGTGTTGGAAGCCTTGCTCTTGTCGTTCATTCACGCACCTTCAATACGGACACCAGGTCCAGTTGGTCGATCTTGCGCCGCACCAGCAAGGCGCTGGCCACACCCGCAGCGAGCACGATGAGGGCCGCCGAGGCGTAGGTGGACGGTTCGATCACGACGGGGAAATCGATGCTGTCCGACGACATCAGCTGCATCATCAGCGTGGCCAGCCCCCAGCCCGCGAGCCCGCCCACGGGCAGCGCCAGCAGCAGCTCGGCGCCCAGCTCGGCCAGCAGCAGCACCGAGACCTCGGCCCGCGTCATGCCCAGCACGCGCAGGCTCGCCAGCTCCCAGGCGCGCTCGGACAGCGAGATGCGCGCCGCGTTGTAGATGATGCCCACCGCCATCGCCACCGCAAACAGCGTGAGGATGCCGCTGAAGATGCCCATGTTGCGCGAGGTGGTCTTGTCGAAGGCGGCCATGGAGCCGGCCTTGTCGAACACCGAGTTGATCATGGGCGCGGCCTTCACCGCGCCCCAGAAGGCGTCCATGGCCAGCGGGTCCACCTGCAGCGCCGCGTCGGCCACGCCGTCGCCGTCGCGCGCGAGCCGGTTCATGGCGTCGAGGTTCATGTAGAGCTGCTGGCCGAACATGGTGTGCACCACGTCCACCACCACCACCGGCACCCGCGTCTGGCTCCAGAGCCGGAACGCGATCTCGACGCGGTCGCCCACGCGCGCGCCCAGTTCCTTGGCGAGCAGCGCGCTCAGCACCACGCCGTGCGCCGGCAGCGCCACCGCGCCACGCTGTTCGTCGACCACGCGCATCAGCTTCGCGTCGCCGCGGAACCCCAGCAGGGCCGTGTCCACGGTGCGCCCGCCCAGGCTCACGCGCACGGGCTCGGTGCGGTAGGGCTCGGCGTCGAGCACGCCGGGCAGGCGCTGCAGGTCCTGCACCACGCCCACCGGCACCGGGCGGCGGAAGTTCACCAGCACGTCGCCCTGCTGCACCTGGCGGAACTGCACGTCCACGATGTGCGCGATGGCGTCGAGCCAGAACGCGCCCGAGATCTGCAGCGCCACCGCCAGCGCGATGCCGGTCACGGTGAAGGCCGCGCGCAGCGGGCGGCGCTCGACGTTGCGGATCACCATCATCGCGCCGGTGCTGACCCAGCGCCCGAGGCCCAGGCGCTCGGCCAGCGTGCGCTGGTAGCTCGGTGGCGACGGCGGCTGCATGGCCTGCGCCGGGCTCAGGCGCACCACCGCGCGGATCGCGCTCCAGGTGCCGGCCGCGGCGGCGGCGCAGGCGATGAACACCGAGGCCACCACGAGCCAGACCGTGGTCACGTAACGCAGCCCGTTGAAGCGGAACACCTCGTCGTACAAGAGCAGCATGCCGCGCCCGATGGCCTCGCTGAAGCCCAGCCCCACCAGCAGGCCCAGCCCGGCGATGGCCAGCGCGAGCTGGATGTAGTGCCAGGCGATCGCGCCGTCGCTGTAGCCCAGCGCCTTGAGCGCCGCGATCTGGCTGCGCTGCGTGGCGACCTGCCGGCTCAGCACCACGTTGAGGATGAACATGGCCACGGCCAGAAAGATGGCCGGCAGCACCGTGCCCATGACCTTGAGCGAGGCCAGTTCGTCGTTGACGATCTTGGCCGAGAGCTGCTTGTCGCGCCCCGTCGATCCGATGGCGCCGTAGGGTTCGAGCAGGCGGTCCACCTGGGCCAGCACCGGCGCCACCGAGGCCCCGGCGTCGAGCCGCAGCGAGGCCAGGTTGAACGCGCCCTGCATGTCGAAGGCCTGCGTCATGCGCGCGCCGTCGATCCACCAGATGCCGAACGAGGTGTCGTCGGGCGCCCCACCCTGCGAGGCGAACACGTACTCGGGCGAGGCCGCCGTGCCCACGAGGTGCACGGCCTCGCGTTTGCCATTCAAGATGGCGTGCACGGTGTCGCCGGGGTTCAGGCCGCGCGCCGCCGCAAAACGGTCGCTCACCAGGGCTTCGAGCGCGCCGTCGCGCTCGGGCCAGCGCCCGCGCTTCAAGGTGAGCGCGTTCAGGCCCTGGCGGCCGGCGTGCACGCGCGCGAGGTCGAGCCCGATGAAACGCCCCGTCACGGGCGGCAGCACGCCCGGCAGGTCGATCTGCGCGTCGAACACCACGTCGAGCTTCACCTCGGCCACGCCGGGCAAGGCGGCCAGGCGCTCGCGCAGGTGCACCGGGGCGCGCTTGACGTTCGCGAACACGTCGGCGAGCCGGTTGTCGCGGTAGAAGGCGTCGCGCGAACCCTGGAGCGATTCGTGCACCGAGAACATGCCCACGAAACCGGCCACGCCGATGGCCACGACCATGGCGATGGTCGCCACCTGCGCGCGCAGCCGCGTGAGGTCGCGCCAGAGCTTGATGTGGATCGCTTTCATCGCGGTGTCACCAGCGCAGCGTGGACGCCGCCACCTTCTGCGGGTTGACGCGGGTCTCGACGATGCGCCCGTCGGCCAGGCGCAGCACGCGGTCGGCCAGCTCGGCGATGGGCGCGTTGTGGGTGATGACGATGGTGGTGGTGCCGAGCTCGCGGTTCACCTGCTCGATGGCCTGCAGCACCATCACGCCGGTGGCGCAGTCGAGCGCGCCGGTGGGTTCGTCGCACAGCAGCACCGCGGGGCGTTTGGCGATGGCCCGCGCGATGGCCACGCGCTGCTGCTCGCCGCCCGATAGCTGCGACACGAAGTGGTCCAGGCGCTCGCCCAGCCCCACCAGCGCCAGCGCGTCTTCGGGCCGCATCGGGTCGTCGGCGAGGTCGGTCACCAGCGCCACGTTTTCGCGCGCCGTGAGGCTGGGGATCAGGTTGTAGAACTGGAACACGAAGCCCACGTGCTCGCGCCGGTAGCGCGTGAGCTCGGCGTCGTCGGCGCCGGTGAGCTCGTGCACCTCGCCCGCGTGCGTCCACTGCGCCGAGCCGCTGGTGGCCGTGTCCAGCCCGCCCAGGATGTTGAGCAAGGTCGACTTGCCGCTGCCCGAGGCCCCGAGCAGCACCACGAACTCGCCGCGCACCACGTCCAGGTCCACGCCGCGCAGGGCGTGCACTGCGGTCTCGCCTTCGCCGTAGACCTTGGTGAGGCCGCGGGCCACGAAGACCGGTTCACGGTCGGGAGCAGGGGTTGGCATGGAAACGAACAGGGTGAAGGATCGGACAGAACCGCCACCATACATGGCGGCGGCACACACCCCCAGTATTTCAAAGCACGGTGCCGCGAGCACTGACCTGAGTCAAGCGCCACCCCGACACACGCGCCTGTCGCTCCTGGCCGCCCGCGGGCCTGTGCGCGCCGCCGGTGTCGGGCCTACTTCCAGAGTGCTTTGACGCGCGCGTCGCGTCCGCACGACAGCCGGTAGTAGCTGTAGCGCAGCTCGTTTTTCTTGTAATAGTCCTGGTGGTAGTCCTCGGCCAGGTAGAAGGCGCTGGCGGGCGCGAGCTCGGTGTGGATGGTCTTGAAACGGCCACTCTTCAGCAACGCGTCGCGGCTCGCCTCGGCCACCTGGCGTTCGGCCGCGTTGCCCCAGTAGATGCCGCTGCGGTACTGCGAGCCGATGTCGCAAAACTGCCGGTCCTTGACCGTGGGGTCGATGTGGCGCCAGAAGTACTCGACCAGTTGCGGATAACTCACCTTGGCCGGGTCGTAGGTCACGCGCACGGCTTCCGTGTGCCCGGTGTGGCCATTGCTCACCTGCTCGTAGGTCGGGTTGGGGGTCTTGCCGGCGGTGTAGCCCGACTCGACCGCCACCACGCCGGGCAGCTGTTCAAAGTCTTTTTCGATGCACCAGAAGCAGCCGCCAGCGAACACGGCGGTGGCCGTGGCGGCGTGGGTGAGCGGGGCGGTGGACAGCAGCAGGGCCGCCACAACAGACAGGATCGGGCGATTGGGGTTCATGGTGTCTTTCAAGGGAAATCTCAAGTGCGCAGGGCAGGCAAGGCCTGCTCTTTCGGCACAAAAGCCAGCGCCACGCCGTTGTTGCAATAGCGTTTGCCGGTGGGTTTGGGGCCGTCATTGAACACATGGCCCTGGTGCCCGCCGCAGCGCGAGCAGTGGTACTCGGTGCGCGGGTAGAAGGCCTTGTAGTCGGTCGAGGTGCCCAGCGCGCCCGCCAGCGGCTGCCAGAAGCTGGGCCAGCCGGTGCCGCTCTCGTATTTGTGCGCGGCGTCGAACAGCGGCAACTGGCACGCGGCGCACACGAAGGTGCCGGGGCGCTTTTCGCCGTTGAGCGGGCTGCTGCCGGCGCGCTCGGTGCCGTGCTCGAACAGCACGCCGTAGGCCGCGGGCGACACCAGGGCCTTCCACTGCGCCGCCGTCTTGCTCAGGGGAAACGGCGGTGCGGCCAGGGTGGTGGCGGGCAGCGACAGGCCGGCCAGCCAGCCGGCGAAATGCTTCAACATGGTGCGTCTTTCCATCACAGTGTCCTTGCGAGGTGTCGGGCGGTGCGCCGGACGGCGCCGCTCATCGGCCCGGAGACAGTTGGGTCGTCCGGGCAACCACATCCTTACAGCAAACGGCCAAGAACACGCCGCCGCCGGACGCAACACCTGGGGCACGCGCGGTCTTTGTGCCGGGCCAATGGCCTTGCAGGGCGGTGGGCGCGGTTGTCATCGGTGAGGAAGCCACCCATAATGCTGCACTGCACCATGGCAAATTCCACCGCTCCATTGCAACTCGGACTCGAGGACATCCTCGGGGACATGGTCCATGCGCGCCGCAACGGCGACATGGGACGGTTGGCCCTGCTGGCCTACTGCGAAGTGCGGCGCTGGGCGCGCCAGGCGGGTGAGAACGGTCTGGCCGACCGCTCCACCGCCCTGATCACACGAAACCCCCACGCCAGTCGCGACCAGTTCATGGAACAGATCGACGGGCTGATCAACGAACTCGAAGAAGCCCACACCCGCGTGGTGAGCCAGCAGCTGCCGAGGTAAGGCGGCTCAGAGGGTGGGCAACAGGGCCTGCCAGACGTTTTCCTGCACGGTGGGCTGGGCCGCGTCCTTCAAATGCACCGAATCCGGGTGGTAGTAGGTGCTGGTGGCCGGCACACCTGCCGAGCCCAAGAAATAGGTGCTCTGGTTGTTCGCCGCCACCTGCTGGTACATCCCCGTCATGCTCTGGCGGTAGGCCGTGCCCTTGGGGTAGAAGGCGAAGTCCATCACGTACACCCTGCTGCCTGCGGCCTGACTGACCCGGTGGATCGCGTTGAGGCCGACCTGCATGCTGCTGAAGGAGCGGTTTTGCCAGGCGTCGTTGGTGCCGAGCGCCACGATCACATGGGTGGGTGCGTGCTGGTTCACCCAGCCCTGGATGCGGCTGGCGCCCTGGTCGGTGCGCATGCCCCCTATGCTGACATTGACCACGCGGTTGCAGTTGTGCCCGGTGCGGGTCTTGATGGCGGAGGCCAGCGTCTCGGTCCAGACCTTGCCCTTGGTGACGAAGCTGTAGGGGTTGCCGTTGATGCTGACGCCATAGCCCTGTGACAGCGAGTCACCGACCACCATGACCACGCTGTTGATGTACGCGGCCGGCGGTTCGGTGGTGGCCGATGCGTCCAGCACGTAATAGGCGGTGCCCTCAAAGCGGTAGGCGCACGCCGTGTCGATGACGGTGTCGCGCTCCTCAAAACTGGCGGTGTAGAAGTGAAACCCGCGGTCTGGCCGGTAGAAGCGGTAGAGGGGTTTGAAACCGACACCACCGACCGCGCTGGCGTGGTAGGCCACGCCCTCGAACTGGTAGGTCGGCAGGTTGGCCTGGATGTGCGCCTTTTCCGCCTCGCTGATGGTGTAGAGGTGAACGCCGGTGGCCGTGTTGAAGAACCGGTAGACCGGCAGCAGCCCGTCCTGCGGGGTGGTGCTGACCGTGAAGGCCGGTCCCTCGTAGTGGAACTGGGGCAGGGTCTCGATCACCTGGTCCCGCTCGGCCTCGGAGACGGTGTAGAAATGCGCCCCGGTCCGGGTGTTGAGAAACCGGTAGGCCAGGACCTCGCCCACGAAGGCCTTGGCGGTCGCCTGCCCGGACACCGCCGATTTCCTCTGGTTCGCCTCCTGGCGGGCCGCTTCCAGCTCTTGCCGGTTGAGCCGGGCCGCCACCCCCAGCTGGGCCTCGATCTCCTCCTCGGCCGTGGGCATGGGCAAGGTCTGCCCCGAGTCGGCATAGTCTGCCCAGGCATCCAGCTCGGTCTTGCCCGACACGAGGGGGGTGTTCTGGGTGGCGACGCTGTCGTCCGCACTCTGGTCGGAAGCGCCGCCACCGCAGGCGGCCAGCATGGCCACCAGCAGCACGAGGCTCAGGCGGCGGAACCAGGGGAATGTTGGGGCGTGCGTGGACGGAGTTCGCATGACTGACGGGGCGCTGAAATGGGGACCCCCGATTATCGCGTCCCTCGGGAGCGCCCAAGCCCGCGCCGCTGAAGCGGCCGATGGGCTCAATGAAAGGGTTTCCACTCCCGGAAAAACCGGATGCGCTCGGCGTGGTCCGGGTGGCTGGCGATCGAGATCGGCAGGGCATCGCCACCCTCTTCCGCCGCGTCACTGCCGGCATCGGCATCGGCGTCGCCTTGCCGCTCCTCGGCCTGGATGCGCTCGAAAAACACCGCCATTTCCGCCGGGGAGATGCCCCCGGCGTGCAACAACGCTGCCGCATGGGCATCGGCCTCGCGCTCGGCGTCGCGGCTGTAGGACTGGGTCACCAGCGTGGCGGGCACCGTGGCGAGGAAGCTGCTCGCATCACCCAGCACCACACCGACCAAGGCGCTGACGAGGCTGGAGCGCACCAGCATGTCGAGCCCATGCCGGTGCTGCACATGGCCGAGTTCGTGTGCCAGCACGCCCACAAGGGCGTCGGGCCGGTCTTCCAGCATCTTCACCAGGTCGTCGGTCATGACGATGGCACCGCCCGGCAGGGCAAAGGCGTTGGCGCCCAGGATGTCGCTCTTGTGGAATGAGAGGTTCCAGGGCGGCGCGTCGCCGTCCGGGTGGCTCGCCTTCACCACCGCCGCGAAGCGCTGGCGCAGGGCGTCCTGCTGCTTCTGGGGCAGCTCGCTCGGCGTCAGAAAGATCGACTGGAGCTGCGACATGCTGGCCTCGCCGATGCGCTCCTCCAGCGCCTGCGGCACCAGGTGGGCCAGGGTGGTGCTGAGCCAGGGCACGCCCCAGACCCAGGCCGCCGCCAGAAACGCCACGGTGCCGGCCATGGCCACCAGCGTCGCGCGCCAGCTCTGCATCCAGCCCACCACCGCGCCCTCCCGATGCCCCTGGGCCTGCCACCAGGCGTCCCACTCGGCGGCGTCGGCGTGCTGGATCAGGCTGCCGTCGGGCAGCTCGGTCTGGCGCTGCCCGTGGGTGCGGCGCTCGGGCCAGCGCACCCGGGCCAGCGGGTAGCGGTGCTCGACCGCACCATCTTGCGTGCGCAGGAGCAGCTCATCGCCGTCGACGCGCAGGGTCACCGACTGAGGCCGGGGGCTGCGGCCGTCGAACCAACGGGTGCTCAGGGTCACGGCCATGCCGTCCATCACAGGCCCATGTCGATGCCGAAGAAGTCACCCGCCGCGTCGCCGATCACCCCCGCAGGCTGCTGCAGCGAGTCGCTCACCCAGCGGTCCACGTCGCCTTCCACCTGGACGCTCATGGCTTCGAGGCGGATGCGCGCGGAGCGCACCTTGGCAAAGGGCCAGTACAGCCCGAGCGTGAGGGCGATCAGCAGCCAGTTGACGATGTTCACGCGCATGAGCGGCGCGAGTCTGAGCTGGCTGGTGAAGCGGATGCGGGGGCTGCGTGTGTTCGACCAGAGCAGGTTCTGGAAGCGCGAGGTCATGTAGGAACCCACGATCAGCGGCCAGAGCACATAGACCATGGCGATCACCGCACCCGCGCCCACCATGAACAGCATGCCCGCACCCTCGCCCGGGTTGACGAGGTCGCCCAGGCTGGCCATGCCCAGCGACACCAACGCACCAAACAGCACGCCCATCAGCGTGCCCAGCCCCATCAGCACCAGCAGGGAGACGCCGGCGATCTTGATCGACAGGCCGTAGAAGCGTTTGGCGCCGGCGGTGAACCCGGTGCGCTCCTGCGCAAAAGCGTATCCACCATGCTGGTAGGCCTTGATGCGCGCCCACAACCAGGGCACCAGCACCATGAAACCCAGCACCACCAGCCCCACGGTGATCGCGGCCTGCTGGGCCGCTTCTTCGGAGACCACCTCGGGGTCGCTCATGTCGGGCACCAGCAGCGCCAACGCCAGCGCGGGAATGAAGAAGGGCAGCATGGCGAGGTAGGCAGACTTCAGGTCACCCACGAAGGCCAGCCGCACGCCGCGCCAGCTGGTGTTGCGCAGGCGGAACTGCAGCGACGCGCGCCACAGCGCCGGCCACAGCAGGGCAAACACCAGCAGGGCCACCCAGGACAGGGTCGGCATGAAGTTGGACACCGCCGAGTAGCTGACGCCCAGCACCAGCACCAGCAGGTAACCGCGAAACATCTTCCAGGGATCGGCGTGAAAACCCAGCGGGTCACCGCCGACCAGCGTGTTGTTCTGGAAATAGGCCATGCGCCGCGCGCGGGCGAACGGCAGGTACAGGGTCAGCGTCACCAGCGTGAGCAGGAGGTTGACGATCCAGATGCGGAAATACTCGCTGCCCGATCCGGTGAAGCGGATGTCCAGCGTCTGCGGGCCGGATGGCGGCGCCGGCTCCAGCGTCAAGCGCTCGGTTTCTTCAAATTCGTCTGTCGGTTCCATTCCCTGCCTTTTTTGTGTACTTGTGTACGGATGTAAGCCGGAAATGCTAACACCGGCACGGGGCGCCCTGAGGCATGGCACCCCACGAAAACCGGCACACTCGACCCATGAGCACCGCATCCGCCACCGAACGCCCCAAGTCGTCCACGCCCGCCTCCCTGGGCGGTCTGCGCCCCTTCATGCGGCCCTACCGGCTGCAGATCGGCCTGGCCATCCTGTTCCTGATGCTCGCGGCGGCCGCCACCCTGCTGTTTCCCTGGGCGCTGCGCCACCTGATCGACGGCGGGCTGGTGACACCGGGACGTGGCGATCAGGCCATGGCGCTGCGCGGGCACTTCGCGCAGCTCTTTGGCGTGGCGGTGCTGCTCGGCATCTCGTCGGCCGTGCGCTTCTATTTCGTGAGCTGGATCGGCGAGCGCGTCACCGCCGACCTGCGCAACGCGGTGTACAGCCACGTGCTGCGCCAGAGCCCGCAGTTCTTCGAGACCACGCAGACCGGCGAGGTGCTCTCGCGCCTGACCACCGACACCACGCTGGTGCAGACCGTGGTGGGCTCGTCACTCTCCATGGGCCTGCGCAACGCGGTGACCGGCATCGGCGCGCTGATCATGCTGGTGTGGACCAACCCCTACGTGATGCTGCAGGTGTCGCTGATCATCGGGCTGGTGGTGCTGCCGAGCATGTGGTTTGGCCGGCGCGTGCGCAAGCTCTCGCGCGCCAGCCAGGACCGCGTGGCCGACTCCAGCGCCATCGCGGCCGAGGTGCTGAACGCGATCCCCATCGTGCAGAGCTACACCGCCGAAGACCGCGAATCGCGGCGCTTCGCCGATTCGACCGAACACGCCTTCGGCACCGCCGTGAAGCGCAGCCGCGCGCGCGCCGGGCTGGTGGCCTTCATCATCATCAGCACCGCCGCCCTGCTGCTGTGGGGCCTGTACCAGGGCACGCAGGCCGTGATCGCCGGCGAGATCACCGCCGGCCACCTGGGCCAGACCGTGGTCTACATCGTCATCCTGGCCGGCGCGGTGGCGGTGCTGGGCGAGGTGTATGGCGACCTGCTGCGCGCGGCGGGCGCGAGCGAGCGGCTGATGGAGCTGCTGAGCCTCGAATCACCGGTGCAGTCGCCGGAGGTGCCGGTGGCCGCGGCCACGCCGCAGGGCGGCAGCGCGCTGCGGTTTGATGACATCACCTTCCACTACCCGTCGCGACCCGCACAGGCGGCGCTGGCGGGTTTTTCGCTTGACGTGAAACCCGGGCAGACCGTGGCCCTGGTGGGGCCGAGCGGCGCGGGCAAGAGCACGGTGTTCGGCCTGCTGCTGCGCTACTACGACCCGGCCTCGGGCGTGATCGCGCTCGACGGCGTGCCGATCCACCAGCTGAACCTGCACGAGCTGCGCTCGCGCATCGGCATCGTGCCGCAGGACCCGGTGATTTTCTCCAGCAGTGCGATGGAGAACATCCGCTACGGCAAACCCGGCGCGAGTGACGATCAGGTGCGCGCCGCGGCCCACGCGGCGTTTGCCGACGAGTTCCTCTGCAAGCTGCCTGAGGGTTATCACACCTTCCTCGGCGAGCGCGGTGTGCGCCTCTCGGGCGGGCAACGCCAGCGCATCGCCATCGCCCGCGCCATGCTGAAGAACCCGCCGCTGCTGTTGCTGGACGAAGCCACCAGCGCGCTGGACGCGCAGAGCGAGCGCATGGTGCAGGCCGCGCTGGAGTCGGCCATGAAAGACCGCACCACGCTGGTCATCGCCCACCGCCTGGCCACGGTGCAACAGGCCGACCACATCGTGGTGCTCGACCATGGGCGGCTGGTGGAACAGGGCACGCATGCGCAACTGGTGGCGCAGGGTGGGGTGTACGCGGGGTTGGCGGCTTTGCAGTTCAACGCTTGAACTCGCTCGCATTGAAGATGCGTTGCGGGAAGGTCCGGGAACAGTTGAACCTGCACCTCGTGCAGGACGATGGCGTCACCCCCGTTCTCCGGCCCACGCTCGCCGTCGGCTGAGTGGGCGCGCAGCCATCACCGCGTCAACCCCGCTTGGGCGTGTGGCCTCTGTGGCAACGGCGAATGGGGCCTGCGCCCGGGGATGCCACCATCGTCCTCAAAACCGTGTGGGTCGGCCTGCGGTTCGCGCCAACGTCACGTCGGGGCAGGTGGTTTGGGTGAGCGGGCGCAGTCCCCATTCGCGGTTGCCCACGCGGCGGAGCGCAACAAAAGGTGTTGATGAAGCCACGTCAGCCTACCCGGGCAGACACCCGCGAGGTGGGACGGAGAACGAGCACCCGGACCACCTGCCCCTGCCAGCCCGACACGAGCGCCGAAGGCAAAGCGCTTACCCTGCGCAACGACCAAGAGCCAGAAGACTCAAACGTGGTGGCAAGCCACCTGCCGTCCTTCCAGAGGCCGCAACAAAGGCAACTCACTCTCACAACGCGCATCCGCCTTCGGGCAGCGCTTGTGAAAGGCGCAGCCCGTGGGCGGGTTCAGCGGGCTGGGCAGCTCGCCGTGGATCTTGATCTTCTTCTGGCGCTGCGCCGGGTCAATCGACGGCGTGGCCGACAGCAAAGCCTGGGTGTACGGGTGCAGCGCGTTGGCGAAGATGGTGGCTTTGGGGCCGGCCTCGACCACGCGCCCCAGGTACATCACCATCACATCGTTGGCGATGTGCTCGACCACCGCGAGGTTGTGCGAGACGAACACGTAGGCGGTCTGCAGCTGCTCCTGCAGGTCCATGAACAGGTTGAGCACCTGCGCCTGGATCGACACATCCAGTGCCGAGGTGGGCTCGTCCGCCACCAGGATCTTGGGCTGCAGCACCATGGCGCGCGCGATGGCGATGCGCTGGCGCTGGCCGCCTGAGAACATGTGGGCGTAGCGGTCGTAATGTTCAGGGCGCAGGCCCACGCGCTCCAGGCTCGCCAGCACCTTGGCCTTGCGCTCGCTGGCGCTGAGCGTGGTGTTGAGCAGCAGCGGCTCGGCGATCTGGTGGCCGATTTTCTGGCGCGGGTTGAGCGAGGCGTAGGGGTTCTGGAACACCATCTGCACCTGGCTGCGCAGGCGCTTGTATTGCGCGCGGTCGCCCGGCTGCACCCACTCGCCGCCGACCTGCAAGCGGCCGCCGGTGGGCGGCTCGATCAGGGTGAGCTGGCGCGCGAGCGTGCTCTTGCCACAGCCCGATTCGCCGACCACGGCCAGCGTCTGTCCGGCCTTCAGCTCGAACGACACATCGACCAGCGCCTTGACAGTGACCCTGGGCTTCATGAAGCCTTGCGCCACGCCGTAGTGGCGCGTCAGCGATTCGGCCTGCATCACATTGCCGCTCATAGCGCCTCCTCGGCCGTCATGGGAAAAAAGCAGCGTGTCATCACGCCTTCCTGCTCGTGCAGGTCTGGACGTTCGTTGTGGCAGCGTGTCTGTGCCTTGGGGCAGCGCGGCGACAGCAGGCAACCCGCCGGCCGGTCGAACTGGCCAGGCACGATGCCCGGCAGCGTGTGCAGGCGGCGCGCGCCGCGGCTGTGCTCGGGCACGCTCTGCAGCAGCGCGTGCGTGTAGGGGTGCGTGGGCGCTCGGAACAAACGCGCCACCTCGCCCTGCTCCACCACCTGGCCGGCGTACATCACCGCGACGCGCTGGGCCACCTCGGCCACCACCGCGAGGTCGTGGGTGATGAGGATCAGCGCCATGTGGTGCGCCTGCTGCAGCTGCACCAGCAGCTCCATGATCTGCGCCTGGATGGTCACGTCCAGCGCGGTGGTGGGCTCGTCGGCGATCAGCAGCTTGGGGTTGCAGGCGATGGCGATCGCGATCATCACGCGCTGCGCCATGCCGCCCGAAAACTGGTGCGGGTAGCTCTCCAGCCGGCTCGCGGCGCCGGGGATTTCCACCATCTCCAGCAGCTCGATGGCGCGCGCTTTGGCCGCCGCGCCGCGCAGCCCCATGTGTTCGCGCAGCACCTCTTCGATCTGGAAGCCCACGGTGAAGCTCGGGTTGAGCGAGGTCATCGGGTCCTGGAAGATCATGGCCATGTCTTTGCCCAGGATCTGGCGGCGCTGCCGGTCGCTGATGGTCTGCAGGTCTTTTCCGTCGAACCGCAATTGATCCGCAGTGACCCGGCCCTGACCCGCCAGCAGCCCCATCAGCGCCATCATGGCGACCGATTTGCCCGAGCCCGATTCGCCCACGATGCCGAGCACTTGGCCCTGATCGAGCTGCAGATCGAGCGTGTCTACCGCGCGGAAGGCTCGGCCTTTGGCGCCGAACTCGACGCGCAGGTTTTGGATGTCAAGAAGACTCATGGTGTGTGTTCCCTGGGCTTCAAGATGCTGACTTGAGCTTCGGGTCCAGCGCATCGCGCAGCCCGTCACCCACCAGGTTGATCGCGAGCACCGACCAGAGAATCGTCAGACCCGGCAGCGTCACCACCCACCAGGCGCGTTCGATGTAGTCGCGCGCCGAGGCGAGCATGGTGCCCCACTCGGGCAACGGCGGCTGCACGCCCAGGCCCAGGAAGCCCAGCGCCGCGATCTCGAGGATGGCGGCGGAGAAGCTCATGGTGGCGTGCACGATCAGCGGCGCGGTGCAGTTGGGCAACACGGTCACGAACATCAGGCGCAGCGTGCGCGCGCCCGACAGGCGCGCGGCGGTGACGTAGTCGCGCTGCAGCTCGCTCAGCGCCGAGGCGCGCACCAGGCGCACATAGGCCGGCAGCGACACCAGCGCGATGGCGATCATGGCGTTGAGCAGGCCCGGGCCGAGGATGGCCATGATGGCCACGGCCATCAGCAGCGAGGGCAAGGCCATCACGATGTCCATGGCGCGCATGATGGTGGCGTCCACCCACTTGCCGGCGAACGCGGCCACCAGCCCCAGGATCACGCCCGGGATCAGCGCCATCACCACCGACACCAGGCCCACCAGCAGCGAGAGCCGCGCGCCGTGGATCAGGCGCGAGAGCAGGTCGCGGCCGAGCTCGTCGGTGCCGAGCAGAAACTGGCTGCTGCCACCGGCCCACACCGGCGCCTGCAGGAAGTTGTCGCGGTACTGCTCGATAGGGCTGTGCGGCGCGACCCAGGGCGCAAAGATGGCGAGCAGGCCCACGATCACCATGAACACCAGGCCGGCCACGGCACCCTTGTTGTGCGAGAAGGCTCGCCAGAATTCAGCAAAGTTCATTCAAAGATCTCCGCGCAGCGGTAGAGTGAGCGACGATCCGGCGCCGGGCCGCCCCAAGCCGGATCAGCCCCCTCGGGGGGCAGCGACCCGCGCAGCGGTGGAGCGTGGGGGCTCATGATGTTTGCACCCGGATGCGGGGGTTGGCGACACCGTAGAGCAGGTCCACGGCGAAGTTGGTCAGGATGACGAGGGTGGCCACGAGCAGGATGCCGTTCTGCACCACGGGGTAGTCGCGCCGGCCGATGGCGTCGATGAGCCATTTGCCGATGCCGGGCCAGGAGAAGATGGTCTCGGTCAGCACGGCGCCGCCCATGAGCGTGCCCACCTGCAGGCCCACCACAGTGAGCACGGGGATGAGCGCGTTGCGCAGCGTGTGCACGAAGATCACGCGCATGGGCGAGAGCCCCTTGGCGCGCGCGGTGCGCACGTAGTCTTCGCGCAGCACCTCCAGCATGGACGAGCGCGTCATGCGCGCGATCACCGCCAGCGGGATGGTGCCCAGCACAATGGCGGGCAGGATGAGGTGGCGTGCCGCGTCCCACACCGCACCGTTGTTGAGTTCGGGGTCGGCGCGCTCGGCGATCCAGGCGTCGATGAGCATGAAGCCGGTCTGCGGCGGCACATCGAACATCAGGTCCAGCCGGCCAGACACCGGCGTCCAGCCCAGCCCCACCGAGAAGATCAGGATCAGCAGCAGGCCCCACCAGAAGATGGGCATGGAGTAACCCGTGAGCGCACCCGTCATGACGGTATGGTCCAGCCAGGTGCCGCGCTTCACGGCCGCCAGCACACCGGCGATCAATCCCAGCACCAACGCCAGCAACAGCGCACACAGCGCCAGCTCCAGCGTGGCCGGAAACAAGGCCTTGAACTCGCTCCACACGCTGGCCTGCGTCTTGAGCGACTGACCCAGGTTGCCCTGCACCAGTTCACCGAGGTAACGGCCGTATTGCACATACAGCGGCTGGTCCAGCCCGAGCCGTTTCAAGGCCTCGGCGTGCAGGGCCGGGTCGAGCGTGCGCTCGCCCATCATCACCTCCACCGGGTCACCGGGAATCAGGCGAATGAGGGAAAAGGTCAACAGCGTGACGCCCAGGAACGTGGGGATCAGCACCATCAAGCGTTTGAGGATGTAGCTCAGCATGAGGGAACACCTCTTGGATTTTTCAGAACAGCCTAAAAAAAGCAGGCGTCAAAGATGACGCCTGCGATTCAGCCGGAGCAACGTGCCTGAGCGCAGAACGCGGCGGAACTGGCTTCGCCAGGCCGCTCGCGTTGCCCCCCGGGGGGTGACGCCGCAGGCGGCGCGAGGGGTCACTTCACACTGACGCCTTCGAAGTTGTAGTCACCGAACGGGCTGATCTTGAAGCCGTTGAGCTCCTTGCGCATGGGCTGGTTGACCGTCGAGTGGGCGATGGTGGACCACGGCATGTCCTTCTTGAAGACTTCCTGGGCCTTCATGTACAGGTCGGTGCGCTCTTTCTGGTTCACGCTGTTGCGGGCCTTGAGCACGAGCGCGTCGAAGTCCTTGCTGCAGTAGCGCGCGTAGTTGGAACCGCCGATGGCTTCGCAGGTGAGCAGCACACCCAGAAAGTTGTCGGGCGACGCGTAGTCGCCGGTCCAGCCGATCAGGCCGGTGTCGTGCTCGCCCTGCTTCAGGCGCTTGAGGTACTCACCCCACTCGTACTGCGTGATCTTGGCCTTGATGCCGACCTTGGCCCAGTCGGCCTGGATCATCTCGGCCATGAGCTTGGCGTTGGGGTTGTAGGGGCGCTGCACCGGCATGGCCCACAAGGTGATCTCGGTGCCCTCGGCCACGCCAGCTTTCTTCAGCAGTTCCTTGGCTTTCTCAGGGCTGTAGGCGGCGTTTTTCAGGCCCTTGTTGTAGGACCACAGTGAGGCCGGGAACGGGTTGGACGCTTCCTGACCCTGCCCCTGATACACGGCATCGATGATGGACTTGCGGTTGATCGCCATGTCCAGCGCCTGCCGCACCTCCACCTTGTTCAACGGCGCTTTTTCGGTGTTGTAGCTCAGGTATCCGATGTTGAAGCCGGGTGCGGTATCCACCTTGAGCTTGGGGTCAGCCTTCATCGCGGCAATGTCTTGCGGCTTCGGGAACGACATGATGTGGCACTCGCCGGCCTTGAGCTTCTGGAAGCGCACCGAAGCGTCGGTGGTGATCGCGAAGATCAGGTTGTCCACCAGCACGTCTTTGGCGTTCCAGTAATCCTTGTGCTTGACGTAGCGAATCTGGGCATCCTTCTCGTAGCGGCGCAGCACAAAGGGGCCGGTGCCCACGGGTTGCTGGTTGATCTGCGAGGCTTTGCCTTCGGCGACCAGCTTGTCGGCAAATTCCTTGGACAACACCGAGGCGAACGGCATGGCCAGCTTGACCAGCAGGTCGGGGTCGGGTTTCTTGAGCGTGAGGACCACCGTCAGGTCGTCGGTCTTCTTCACCGACGCGGTGTTGCTTTCCAGGCCCACATCCGAGGCGTAGGGGAACTCCGCCGGGTAGGCCTTGTTGAATGGGTGCTCCTTGTTGACCATGCGCTCAATGGTGAAGATCACATCATCGGCGGTCATGTCGCGGCCGGGCTTGAAGTAGTCGGTGGTGTGGAACTTCACCCCCTTGCGCAGCTTGAAGGTGTAGACCAGGCCGTCGGGAGAAATGGTCCACGATTGCGCCAAGCTGGGCTCAAGATCGGTGGCACCCTTCTTGAACTGGGTGAGGCGGTTGAACATCGCGTGACCAGCGGCGTCGAACGTGGTGCCGGCCGTGTACTGTGCGGTGTCGAATCCTTCGGGGCTGCCTTCGGAACAGTAGATCAGGGTGCCGGCAGCCTGCGAGGCCATCGCCACCGCAGACAGGCCCAGGGCCAGGGTCAGTTTCTTCAGTTCAAACATGGGTCATCCTTCGTTGTTGCGGAACCGCGAGATGCGGCCCCTGTTCAGGAAAAATTCATTATCAGTACAAATCGTCACAGGCCTGTCACCTGCGGTGGTGCCACCCGTTCAACACGAAGGCTCCACTTGACGCGCTTCAAGCCTTGCAAAATCGGTGCCATCGCATGCGCCCCATGTTCACCCTAGGAAAACCATGATTCGCTGGGAAGCCCACACCTGCCTGCCCCTGCACCCCGATGCCAGCTTCGCGTCCCTGGAGCGCTACCGCGCCAACGGCGTGCACTGCGTCTGCATCAATGTGGGCATGGACATGAACCCGCTCGGCCAGATCCTGGCGGTGATCGCATCCTTTCGTGCACGCTTGCTGGCAGCGCCTGAACGCTACGTCATGCCGCGCACCGTAGCCGACATCGAACAGGCACGCAACGAGGGGAAACTCGCGGTGGTGTTTGATCTGGAGGGCGCGCTGCCCCTGCTGGAGCGGCCGGAGATGGTGGCGCTGTACCGCGATCTCGGTGTGCGGCAGATCCACTTTGCCTACAACCGCAACAACACCGTGGCGGGCGGCTGCCATGACACGCCGCAAGGTCTGACCGCGCTCGGGCGTCGCATGGTGGACGCGATGAACGACGCCGGTGTGCTCATGGACTGCGCCCACACCGAGCGTCGCACCACGCTGGACATCATGGCCCACTCGCGCCACCCGGTGGTGTTCAGCCACGCCAACCCGCTGGCGCTGGCCGAGCACGGTCGCAACATCAGCGACGAGCAGATCCGGGCCTGTGCCGCCACCGGTGGCGTGGTCTGCATCTCGGGGGTATCGAAGTTCCTCGGCTGCGAGACACCGGGCGCAGCAGACATCGCACGCCACATGGCCCACATCGCGAACCTCGTCGGCCCCCAGCACGTCGGCCTGGGCCTGGACATCGGCTTCAGCGAGCCCGGGCTGAACGACGACCCGCCGGGTGACTTCGACCCCGGCTTCTGGTGGCCAGCGAGCGCGGGCTACGGCAAGGGCATCAGCCAGATGCGCTACGCCCCCATCGAGACCTGGCAACAGCTGCCCGGCGCCCTGCGCGCCGTGGGCATGAGCGAACATGAGGTGGACGGCGCCCTGGGCGACAACATGGCACGCGTGGCGCGGCAGGTCTGGGGTGCAGCGTCGGATTGAGTGAATCGGGCCATCGGGCTGGTTATGCATTCGCCGCATAAAGGCATGGCAACACAGCCTTGGACAGTGCGGAACGCCCTCCGTACAGTCGCGCCAGTCGATCCGGGGAGCCGGATGGGCGCAACCCACAAGGAATCCCAGCACCATGTCACAAGCCCCGCACCCCGCAGGCGCCGCGGCCAACAGCCCGGCCGCCTTCACCAACGCCCTGCCCTCCTACCTGAATCCGGACAAGATCGGCCCCTGGGGCATCTACCTGCAGCAGGTGGACCGGGTCACGCCCTACTTGGGCGATCTGGCGCGCTGGGTGGACACGCTCAAGCGACCCAAGCGCACCCTGATCGTGGACGTGCCGATCCACCTGGACAACGGCACCGTGGCGCACTTCGAGGGCTACCGCGTGCAACACAACACCAGCCGCGGTCCGGGCAAGGGCGGTGTGCGTTTCCACCAGGACGTGACCCTGTCGGAAGTGATGGCGCTCTCGGCCTGGATGTCGATCAAGAACGCGGCTGTCAACGTGCCCTACGGCGGCGCCAAGGGCGGCATCCGCGTCGACCCGCGGCAGCTCTCCAAGGGTGAGCTGGAGCGCGTGACGCGCCGCTACACCAGCGAGATCGGCATCATCATCGGCCCGACCAAGGACATCCCGGCGCCCGATGTGAACACCAACGAGCAGATCATGGCCTGGATGATGGACACCTACTCCATGAACGAAGGCTCCACCGCCACCGGCGTGGTCACCGGCAAGCCGGTGGACCTGGGCGGCTCGCTCGGCCGACGCGAAGCCACGGGCCGCGGCGTGTTCACCGTCGGCAGCGAAGCCGCCAAACACATTGGCATGGACATCAGCCAGGCGCGCGTGGCCGTGCAGGGCTTCGGCAACGTGGGTGGCGTGGCGGGCAAGCTGTTCGCCGAGGCCGGCGCCAAAGTCGTGGCGGTGCAGGACCATGGCGGCACCATCTACCGTGAAGCGGGGCTGGATGTGCCCTTGCTGATGGCGCATGTGGCCCGCATGGGTTCGGTGGCGGGCTTCCCGCAGGCCGAGGTGATCGCCAACGATGCGTTCTGGGACGTGCCTTGTGACATCCTGATCCCCGCCGCGCTGGAGCAGCAGATCACCGAAGCCAACGCCGGCCGCATCCAGGCCAAGATGGTCATCGAAGGCGCCAACGGCCCGACCACGCCGCAGGCCGACGACATCCTGCACGACCGCGGCATCCTGGTGCTGCCCGACGTGATCGCCAACGCCGGCGGCGTGACCGTGAGCTACTTCGAGTGGGTGCAGGACTTTTCCAGCTTCTTCTGGAGCGAGGACGAAATCAACGAACGCCTGGTGAAGATCATGAAGGGCGCGTTCGCCTCCGTGTGGCAGGTGGCCGAAGAGAACAAGGTGAGCCTGCGCACGGCCACCTTCATCGTGGCCTGCAAGCGCATCCTGCACGCGCGCGACCTGCGGGGCTTGTACCCGTAATCACCCCCGTGCCGCCTGCGGCGTCACCCCCTCAAAGGGGGCGATGCGAGTGGCCCGGCAGAGCCGGTTCCACCGCATCCTTGGCGAAGGCATGCACGCCGGAGGCGCACAGGAACAGGCGATGGGGAGTTCATCCCAAGGCACCGCGGAACCGGCTTTGCCGGGCCGCCAGTGCCGCCCCCTGGGGGGTGACGCCGTAGGCGGCGCGGGGGGAGACAGCTATTGCAGCGTGTCCTTGAGCCCAGGCAGCGAGGGCAGCGGCATCACGTCAATGCCCTCCTCGATCAGCTCCATCGCCACCTCGGGGCTGGTGCGGCCACGGATGTTGCGTTGCGCCACCTCGCCATGGTGCATGGCCCGGGCCTGATCGGCGAAGCGCTCGCCCACGTCTTCGGTCTGCGCCAGCACCTGGCGCATGGCCTTGAGCAACTGGGCCTGCAACGGTGAACCGGATGCGGGAAAACCCAGTTCCACCCGACCCATGGCGTCAGGGGGCTCCACAGGCGCTTTGTCGTCCCGATGGCCACGCAGGTTCAGGCGCGGCGCGGAAAGCATCTTCTGAATCGCTGTGTCGCCACACAACGGGCAGCTCAGCAGCTCACGCGCGAGCTGGTCGGTGAAGTCGGCTTCAGAGCCGAACCAGCCTTCGAATTCGTGCTGGTGCGCGCATTGCAAGTTGAGAACCTTCATGGCCGAAATTATCGAGCCACCGCTGGTGGCATGGTCCCTGACCAGTCGAGAGTCCATGCCCCGGACAGCACATTCTGCAACCACAGCGCGCCCACCAGGGTCTTGCAGTCGATGATGGCGCCGCTCCGGCACCACGCCTGCAACTCATCGGGCGTGGCGCTGAACACGTCGAGAAACTCGCCCTCGTCGAGCTGTCGCTCGCCCGCAGAGAGCCCACGCGCAAACCAGATGTCGATGATCTCGTCGGAGTAGGCAATGGTCGGTGCCAGCCGGCCGGCAAAGGCCCACTCGCGCGCGCTGTAGCCGGTTTCTTCGAGCAACTCACGCCGCGCACACGCGAGACTCCCCTCGCCGGCATCCAGCTTTCCGGCCGGAAACTCCACCATCACCTCGCGCAGCGGGTGGCGGTACTGGCGCTCCATCACCAGACGGCCATCATCCAGCCAACCGATCACCATCACCGCGCCTGGGTGCAGCACATATTCGCGCGTCGCCTCCCGGCCAGAGGGCAGCTGCACGGTGTCGCGAACGACGTGAAGAAAATGTCCTTTGAGCAGTTCGGTGCGCGCCACCGGTACTTCGCGCAAGTGGGTGTCTGACCCCATGCCCAACCTCAGCCTCGCCGCTTGAAAAGGTAGCGGTAGACGAAACCCGGGAACGCCAGCGTCAAGAACAGCGCCGCTGTGGTCGCATAGAACTCCCAGCCCTGGGGCGCGATCTGGCCTGCGGAACGTTCCAGAGCCAGGCCCAAAGCGCCCACCAGAAAGTACCAGATCACCAGCTCCAGCAAGTGAATGCCCAGCGACTTGGCAGACGCCCGCGGAATCACCCCGAGCCAGCGTTGATTGAGGAATGGCAGATTGGCGCCGGCCACGGCCGCCAGCAAGACGAGCCAGATGGAAAGGGAGTGGTTCATATGGGCAGAAAGGGCCCCGGATGCAGCGCCGTGAGCGGCGCCACAGGCCAGAACCGAAGGGTCAGGCCATCAGGGCCGTGATCGCCTGGGCGCACAGGGCCATCAGGCCACCGGGCAAGAGGCCAAGACCCAGCACCAGCGCACCGTTGAGCGAGAGCACCGAACGCGCGTCCAGGCCAGCAGCGATGCCAGCGGTCTGGGTGGGCGCATCGAAATACATCACCTTGACCAGACGCAGGTAATAGAACGCGCCAATCAGGGACATGATCACGGCGAACACCGCCAGGCCGATGTACACCGGTTGCGAAGACGCCAGCAGGGCCTGAAGCACCGACAGCTTGGCGTAGAAGCCCACCATGGGCGGCACACCGGCCAGCGAGAACATGCACACCGCCATGACGGCCGCGTACAACGGGCTGCGCTGGTTCAGACCGGCCAGATCGCTCACGTTGTCCGATTCGAAGCCGCCGCGCGAGAGCAACAGGATCACGCCGAAGGTGCCGAGCGTGGTCAACACATAGGTCACCACATAGAACATCGAAGAGCCGTAGGCGTTGGCCATGTTGCTGCTGTCCAGCCCCTGGCCTGTGGCCACCACACCGGCCAGCAAACCCAGCAGCATGAAACCCATCTGGGCGATGGTGGAGAAGGCCAACATGCGTTTCAGGTTGGTCTGGGCGATGGCCGCGAGGTTGCCGATCAGCAGCGAAGCCACCGACAGCACCGCGAGCATCTGTTGCCAGTCGACCGCCAAGGGTGCCAGGCCTTCCACCAGCAGACGAATCACGATGGCAAACGCGGCCAGCTTGGGCGCCCCTCCGATCATCAGGGTGACGGCCGTGGGTGCACCGTGGTACACGTCGGGTACCCACATGTGGAACGGCACCACGCCCAGCTTGAAGGCCAGGCCGGCCACGACGAACACCAACCCCAGCGTCAGCACCTGCGGCGATCCCTTGAGTGTGGCCTCGCCGCCAGCGATGGCCTTCATCACCTCGGCTACATCGAGCGACGCCGTCGCGCCGTACACCAGCGACAGTCCGTAGAGCAGGAAACCGCTGGCCAGCGCGCCGAGCACGAAATACTTCATGGCGGCTTCGGTGGCCTGCACATCGTCGCGGCGCAGAGCCACCAGCGCGTAGCTGGACAGGGTCAGCAACTCCAGGCCCAGGTAAATGACCAGGAAGTTGTGGCCGGAGATCATGACGAACATGCCCAGCAGCGCATAGAGCGACAACGAAAACAGCTCGCCGCCACCCGACAACATGTCGCGGTCCCCGGCATAGCGGCGGCCGTACACCAACGTGACCAGCACGGCCAAAGCGGCAAAACACTTGAGCCACTGCCCCATGGGGTCGCTGATGACCATGCCACCAAAACCCAGCAAGGTCTGACCCGTTGCTGCAGCAGCGCCTTGAAGATAGGCCACCACGGCAAGCGTCAAGAGCGTCAGAACGTAGGTGGTGCCACGCAGGCGTGACTTGACCGCGACATCGACCAGCGAGATCACACAGGCCATGACCAGCAAAAATATCTCGGGAAAGGCCAGCACCCAGCTGCTTTGGTCGTTCATGGTGAAGACTCTCTTTTGTTTGTTGTCGGCACGGTTCAGTTGAGCTTGGAGATGGCCACGTGGCGCAGCAGCTCGGCAACAGAAGCGTCCATCACATCGGTGAAGGGCTTGGGGTACACGCCCATGTAGAGCACGGCGATCGCGAGCACCGCCATGACCAGGAACTCGCGACGACCGATGTCGGTCAACGCTTTCACATGGCCATTGGCCACGGCGCCCAGGTACACCCGCTTGAACATCCACAAGGAATAGGCGGCACCGAAGATCAGCGCGGAAGCGGCGGCGGCGCCGATCCAGAAGTTGGCTTTCACGGCCGCGAGGATGACCATCCATTCGCCCACAAAGCCGGCCGTTCCGGGCAACCCGCAGTTGGCCATGGTGAACAGCAGTGCAAACGCCGCAAAATTCGGCATGGTGTTGACGACGCCACCGTAGCTGGAGATCTCGCGCGAGTGCACACGGTCGTACAGCACACCGATGGAGAGGAACATGGCAGCCGACACAAAACCGTGGGCGATCATCTGCACGATGCCGCCCGAGACACCCAAGTCGCTGAACACGAAGAAACCCAGCGTGACAAACCCCATGTGAGCGACGGATGAATAAGCCACCAGCTTCTTCATGTCTTTCTGGACCATGGCCACCAGGCCCACATAGACCACGGCGATCAGCGACAGCGTGATGATGAGCCAGGCCCATTCGTGCGACGCGTCGGGCAGGATGGGCAGGGAGAAGCGCAGGAAACCATAGGCACCCAGCTTCAGCATGATCGCGGCCAGCACGGCGGAGCCGCCGGTGGGTGCCTCGACGTGCACGTCGGGCAGCCAGGTGTGCACCGGCCACATCGGCACCTTCACCGCGAAGGCCGCGAAGAAGGCAAAGAACAGCAGGGTCTGCGCCGTGCTGCCCAGCGGCAGCTTGTGCCAGGTGGCCAGATCAAAACTGCCGCCCGACTGCGTGTACAGGTAGATCAGGGCCACCAGCATCAGCAGCGAGCCCATCAGCGTGTACAGGAAGAACTTGAACGCCGCGTAGATCTTGTTCGGACCTCCCCAGATGCCGATGATCAGGTACATCGGGATCAGCGTGGCTTCAAAGAACACGTAGAACAGCATGCCGTCCTGCGCGGAAAAGACGCCGATCATCAGGCCCGACAGGATCAGGAACGCACCCATGTACTGGTTCACGCGCTCGGTGATGGACTCCCAGCTGGCGATCACCACCACCACGGTGATGAAGGCGGTCAACAGGATCAGCCAGAGAGAGATGCCATCCACACCCAGGTGGTAGTTGACATGGAAACGATCGATCCAGGTGGACTTCTCCACAAACTGCATCGCGGCCGTCCCCAGCTTGAAGCCGGTGTAGAGAGGTACCGTGACGGCCAACGAGAGCAAAGCCCCCAGCAGCGCCAGCCAGCGCACCGCGTGCGCCTGATCATCCCGACCCAAGGCCAGCAGCACGGCTCCGAAGGCAATCGGTGCCCAGATCGCAAGGCTCAGCAAACCCATCTTGTTCTTCTCCTTATTTGGCGAGCCACACGAAATACGTCATGAACAGGAACACGCCCACGATCATCATCAACGCGTAGTGGTACAGGTACCCGCTCTGTGCACCTCGCACGAACGACGAGAAGGCGCCCACGAGCTTCCAGCTGGCGTTGACCACCCCGGTTTCGATCACGCCCTGGTCGCCTCCCTTCCACAGGCCGGTGCCCAACGCGCGTGCGCCACGGGCCAGCACGTTCTCGTTGAACCAGTCCATGTAGTACTTGTTTTCAAGCACCGTGATGACGGGCTTGAGGGCACGACCGATGGCGGCCGGTACGGCCGGGTTGATCAGGTACATGTACCAGGCGATGACCGCGCCAGACAGGGCAAGGTAGAACGGTGCGGTGGAGAACGCATGCAAGGCCATGGCCAGCGGACCGTGGAACTCTTCCGCGAATTTCGCCACGGCCGGGTGCGCGGCCGAGTTGATGGTGATCGCGTCCTTGAGGAAGTCCCCGAACAGCATCGGCTGGATGGTCATGAAACCGATCACCACCGAAGGAATCGCGAGCAACAGCAACGGCACGGTCACCACCCAGGGGGTTTCGTGAGGTTTGTGATCGCCATGACCATGCCCGTGGTCATCGTGGCCATGGTGCGCATCCGGGTTCTGGTCAAAACGCTCTTTGCCGTGGAACACCAGGAAATACAGGCGGAACGAGTAGAAGGACGTCACGAAGACACCAGCCAGCACCGCGAAGTGGGCAAAACCGGAAGCCGGCAGGTTGCTGAAATGCACCGCCTCGATGATCGAGTCCTTGGAATAGAAGCCCGAGAACAGCGGCGTGCCGATCAGGGCCAGCGTGCCCAGCAGGGAGGTGATCCAGGTGATGGGCATGTACTTGCGCACACCGCCCATCCAGCGGATGTCCTGGTTGTGGTGCAGGCCCATGATCACCGAGCCGGCGGCCAGGAACAGCAGGGCCTTGAAGAAGGCGTGCGTCATCAGGTGGAACACGGCCACCGAGTAGGCCGAGGCGCCCAGCGCCACCGTCATGTAGCCCAGCTGGGACAGCGTGGAGTAGGCGACGACGCGCTTGATGTCGTTCTGGATGATGCCCAGGAAGCCCATGAACAGGGCCGTGATGGCACCGATCACCATGATGAAGTTCAGAGCGGTGTCCGACAGTTCGAACAGCGGGGACATGCGCGCCACCATGAAAATGCCCGCCGTCACCATCGTGGCGGCGTGGATCAGCGCGGAAATCGGGGTCGGGCCCTCCATCGAGTCGGGCAGCCAGACGTGCAGCGGGAACTGGGCCGACTTGCCCATGGCACCGATGAACAGGCAGATGCAGATCACGGTGATCAGCAGCCAGTCGGTGCCGGGAAAGCCCAGCTTGCCGAGTTCGGGCGCCTTGGCGAACACTTCGGTGTAGTTCAGCGTGCCGGCATAGGCCACGATCAGGCCAATGCCGAGGATGAAGCCGAAGTCACCCACGCGGTTGACCAGGAAGGCCTTCATGTTGGCGAAAATGGCCGTCGGCTTGTTGAACCAGAAACCGATCAACAGGTACGACACCAGACCCACCGCCTCCCAGCCAAAGAACAGCTGCAGCAGGTTGTTGCTCATCACCAGCATCAGCATGGAGAAGGTGAACAGCGAGATGTAGGCGAAGAAGCGGTTGTAGCCGGCGTCTTCTTCCATGTAGCCGATGGTGTAGAGGTGCACCATGAGCGAGACGAAAGTGACCACCACCATCATCATGGCGGTCAGGCCATCGACCATGAAGCCGATTTCCATCTTCAGGCCACCCACCACCATCCACTCGTAAACAGTCTGGTTGAAGCGCGCACCATCGACCGCGACGCTCTTGAGCGTCATGGCAGAGATGACAAAGGCGATCAGCACACCCAGGATGGTGAGCGTGTGCGAGGTGCGGCGACCGATGACGTTGCCGCCAAAGGTGGTGCCCAGGATGCCGGCCAGCCCGGCACCCACCAGGGGGGCGAGCGGAACGGCCAGCAGGGTGCTTGCAGAGAGAGTGGTGCTCATGGTGTTCTTGCCTCTTCGGGATGGGCTTCAACCCTTGAGGGTGTTGAGTTCTTCGACGCTGATCGACGACTTGGCACGGAACAGCAGCACGAGAATGGCGAGACCAATCGCCGATTCGGCCGCCGCGACCGTGAGGATGAAGAACACAAAGACCTGGCCGTGCATGTCCCCCAAGTAGTGAGAGAACGCCACGAAGTTCATGTTCACCGCCAGCAACATCAGCTCGATCGCCATGAGCAACACGATGATGTTCTTGCGGTTCAGGAAGATGCCGATGACGGACAGGGCGAACAGGATGGCGCCCACCGACAGAAAGTGGCTCAGTGTGAGGCTCATGCCTTGCCCTCCTCGGCAGCGACCGCTTCAACGGGCGCAGTTTTTTGTGTGGCAGCCATCGGCACCACGACCAGGCGGTCGCTGGCGCGCACGTGCACCTGCTGTCCTGGATCAATGGCCTTGCTGTCCTTGCGCTGGCGCAGGGTGAGCGCAATCGCCGTCACCATGGCCACCAGCAGGATCACGGCGGCCACCTCGATCGGGTACAGGTATTCGCTGTACATCAAGCGACCCAGCGCCTTGGTGTTCGACACATCGGCAGCCTGAGCCACCCCCGCAACGGGTGCCGTGACGGTCGGGAACCCGACCCACAGCACGGCAATCAGTTCGGCCGCCACAAGACCGCCAAGGGTGGCCGCCAAGGGAAAGTTCTGCCAGAAACCCCAGCGGTCGTCGTCGAACTTGATGTCCAGCATCATCACGACAAACAGGAACAGCACCATGACCGCGCCCAGATACACCAGGACCAGTGTCAGACCTAGGAATTCGGCCTTGAGGATCAGCCAGAGCGCCGATGCCTGCGAAAAAGCCAGCATGAGATACAGCACCGCGTGCACAGGGTTGCGCGAGGTGATGACGCGGTAGGCCGCAAACAGCAGCACCGCTGAAAACAGGTAAAAAAAGCCGGTCTGGTAATCCATGGTTCTTGTCTTTCGCCTGCTTCAGCGGTACTTCGCGTCCGCGGCCTTGGCGGCGGCGATCTCGGGTTCGAACCGGTCGCCCACGGCCAGCAGCATCTCTTTGGTGAAGTACAGATCGCCCCGTTTTTCACCGTGGTATTCGAGGATGTGCGTTTCCACGATCGCGTCCACCGGACAGGCTTCCTCGCAGAAGCCACAGAAGATGCACTTGGTCAGATCGATGTCGTAGCGCGTGGTGCGGCGGGTGCCGTCGGCTTCGCGTTCACCGGCTTCGATGGTGATGGCCATCGCTGGGCACACGGCCTCACACAGCTTGCAGGCGATGCAGCGCTCTTCGCCATTTTCGTAGCGGCGCTGGGCGTGCAGTCCACGAAAGCGGGGAGACAGCGGCGTTTTTTCTTCAGGAAATTGAACAGTGATCTTGCGGCGCAGCGCATAACGACCGGTCAGGGCCATGCCCTTGAAGAGTTCCAGCAACAGGAAGCTCTTGAAGAAGTCACGGAGGGAAAAGGGTGCAACGGCGGTGGTGGACATGATGGATCGCCCTGCTTATTTCCAGATGTTCCACGGGGTCTGCATCAGACCGCCGACGAGCAGCAGCCAGATGAGCGTGACAGGAATGAAGATCTTCCAGCCCAAACGCATGATCTGGTCATAACGGAAGCGCGGGAAAGTGGCACGGATCCAGATGAACATGGACACCACCACGAAGGTCTTGATGCCCAGCCAGATCCAGCCGGGTATCCAGTTGAACAGCGCGCTGTCGATCGGGGGCAACCAGCCGCCGAGGAACATCAGCACCGCCAGGATGGAGACCAGCCACATGCTGGCGTATTCCGCCAGGAAGAAGATGGCAAAGCCCATGCCCGAGTACTCGACCATGTGACCGGCCACGATCTCGGCTTCGCCCTCGACCACGTCAAAGGGATGCCGGTTGGTTTCAGCCACACCGGAGATCAGGTAGACCAGAAAGATCGGCAGCAACGGCAACCAGTTCCAGGAGAGGAATGTGAGCGTGTGGGACGCGGCCCAGCCGCGCGACTGGGACGCCACGATGTCGCCCAGGTTGAGGCTGCCAGCGGTCATGACGACCACCAGGAAACAGAAGCCGATGGCGATCTCGTAACTCACCATCTGAGCCGACGCGCGCAGCGCGCCCAGGAAGGCGTACTTGGAATTCGATGCCCAGCCGGCAATGATCACGCCATACACCTCGATCGACGTGATGGCCAGGATGACCAGGATGCCAGCGTTGACGTTGGCGATCACGGCCTCGGGACCGAATGGCACCACCACCCACGCGGCCAGCGCGGGCATGATGGCCATGATGGGCCCCAGGCGGAACAGGCCCGGCGCGGCAGCGCTCGGACTGATGATCTCCTTGGTCAGCAATTTGACGGCATCGGCGATCGGCTGCAGCAAACCGAACGGGCCCACACGGTTCGGCCCCAGGCGCACCTGCATGAAGCCGAGCAACTTGCGTTCCCAGAGCGTGAGGTACGCCACCGCGCCCATCAGCGGCGCGAGAACCACCACGATCTTGATCAGACCCCAGATCACGGGCCAGGCAGCGCCACCCCACCAAGGAGCCGCAAACAGACCCATCCCGCCGTTGTACATCGCGTCGATCATGCGTGTGCTCCTTCGGCGGCGCGGGCGTCTGCGGTCAGTTGAAGAGAGGAGGCCCTCCTCACCAGCGAGTCCAGTTGATAAATGGACGCCACACAAGGCTGAACCTTTGAAGGGCTTTGATCAGCAGCGGCTGGACCCAGGCCTGCGTCGGCATTCGACAGCCGGGCTGCGGCGACCACTTCCCCGGCGCTGACGCCGGGCAGCACGGCCGCCAACACGGCTTGCGAAGACTCCGCATCAAAGCCAGGCAGCCCCATCAGATTGCCCAGCACGCGGATCACTTTCCACGCGGGGCGCGTTTCGCCCAGCGGTTTCACCACCGCATGGAAACTTTGCAGACGACCCTCGGCATTGACAAATGAACCGGACGTTTCGGTGAACGGGGCGATGGGCAACAGCACATCGCTGATGTCCAGGTTGGCTTTGAAGGGGCTGAGCGTGACCACCATGCTGGACGACTTCAGGCCGGAGTCACCCGCAGCGCTGTCAAAGGCAGGCTCGGTATTGAGCAAAATGGCCGCCTTGAGACCGCCGCCGAGCATCTGCCCGGCATTCAGGCCATCCTGCCCCGGCAATGCACGCACCAACTGGGCACCCACGGTGTTCGCAGCCTCTGACAGGTAGCCCACGGTGGCGCCCGTTTGTTGGCCGATCCAGTTGGCGAGCGACAACAAGCTCCCCGCTTTTTCATGGTGAGCAGCGGCATTGCCCAGCAGAATGGCTTTCTGCTCGCCTCCCAGCAAGGACTTGGCAACGGCCCGTGCAGCGTCCGTCACTTCTGCGGCCACGGGGGCCTGAACACCGGCCTCCTGCGCCACGGCGACGGCCACGCCGGCCAGAGCCGACACCCACGACGAGCTGTCCACCAGCACCTCGTGGCCCACTGGCATCGCCCAGTCTTGGGGCTGGGCATGAAGAGCGCTGACCTGGCACCCTTTGCGGGTCGCCTGGCGGATGCGTTGCGCGAACAGGGGATGGTCCTTGCGCAGGTTGGAGCCCACCACCAGGACGCGTTGAAGGGTCGACAGGGATGCGATGGGCATGCCCAGCCAGCGGGCGGACCCGGCAGCGGCGGTGTTGGAGAAGTCGGCATGGCGCAGACGGCTGTCGATGTTCTGGCTGCCCAGACCGCGCACCAAGGCACCAGCCAAGGCCAGCTCTTCGAGTGTGCTGTGCGGACTGGCCAACACACCGATCGCGTTCGCGCCATGGTCAGCCTTGACCTGCTTCAGGCCATTGGCCACGTATTCCAGAGCGGTCTGCCAGTCCACGGTCGTCCACTCGCCGCCCTGTTTGAGCATGGGCGAGGTCAGGCGGTCTTCGCTGTTGACGGCTTCGTACGAGAAACGGTCACGGTCGGCGATCCAGCATTCGTTCACCGCGTCATTTTCGAGCGGCACCACGCGCATGACCTTGTGGTTTTTCACCTGAACGATCAGGTTGGCACCGGTGGAGTCGTGCGGGCTCACCGACTTGCGGCGCGACAGCTCCCAGGTACGGGCGCTGTAACGGAAGGGCTTGCTGGTCAACGCACCCACGGGGCAAATGTCGATCATGTTGCCCGACAGCTCGGAGTCCACCGACTGGCCGACAAAGGTTTCGATCTCGGCGTGTTCGCCCCGATGCGACATGCCCAGCTCCATCACGCCGCCAATTTCCTGACCAAAGCGCACGCAGCGGGTGCAGTGGATGCAGCGGCTCATCTCTTCCATGGAAATGAGCGGCCCCACGTCCTTGTGGAACACCACGCGTTTTTCTTCTTCGTAGCGCGACGCGCCTCCGCCGTAGCCCACGGCCAGATCCTGCAACTGGCATTCCCCACCCTGGTCACAGATCGGGCAATCCAGCGGGTGGTTGATGAGCAGGAACTCCATCACCGATTGCTGGGCCTTGATGGCCTTGTCGCTCTTGGTGCGCACGATCATGCCCATGGTCACGGGCGTGGCACAGGCGGGCATGGGCTTGGGCGCCTTTTCCACTTCCACCAGGCACATGCGACAGCTGGCCGCGATGGACAACTTCTTGTGGTAGCAGAAATGCGGGATGTAGGTGCCCGCCTTTTCGGCCGCATGCATGACCATGCTGCCCGGTGGCACTTCGACCTTCTGGCCGTCGAGTTCGATTTCAACCATGGTTTCTCGTCTCGTTTCAGGCGGTGGCGTCGGCCTTGATCATGGCCGCGAACTCGGGCCGGAAATGCTTGAGCATGGCGCGCACCGGCATGGCTGCCGCGTCGCCCAGGGCGCAGATGGTGCGACCCATGATGTTTTCGGCCACGTTGTCCAGCAGCGCCATGTCGGCAGGCCTTGCCTCGCCCCGGTGGATCTTGTCCACGAGGCGCCAAAGCCAGCCAGTGCCTTCGCGGCACGGCGTGCACTGGCCACAGCTCTCGTGCATGTAGAAATAGGAGAGGCGTTTGAGCGACTCGACCATGCAGCGAGAATCGTCCATCACGATCACCGCACCCGAGCCTAGCATGGACCCGGCCTTGGAGATGGAGTCGTAGTCCATGGTGCATTCCATGATGACGGACGCAGGCAACACCGGCGAAGACGAACCACCGGGGATCACCGCCTTGAGCTGGCGGCCTTTGCGCACACCACCGGCCAGCTCCAGCAGCTTGGCGAATGGTGTACCCATCGGTACTTCGTAGTTGCCGGGCAACTCGACGTCACCACTGACCGAGTAGATCTTGGTGCCACCGTTGTTCGGCTTGCCGCACTCCAGGTAAGCTTGACCACCATGGCGGATGATCCAAGGCACGGCCGCAAAGGTTTCGGTGTTGTTGATCGTGGTCGGTTTGCCGTACAGACCGAAACTGGCCGGGAAAGGCGGCTTGAAGCGCGGCTGACCCTTCTTGCCTTCGAGCGATTCGAGCAACGCAGTCTCTTCACCGCAGATGTAGGCACCAAAACCATGGTGAGCGTGCAACTGGAAGCTGAAGTTGCTGCCCATGATGCTGTTGCCGAGGAAGCCCGCGGCACGCGCCTCTTCCAGCGCGGCTTCGAAGCGCTCATAGGCGCCAAAAATTTCGCCGTGGATGTAGTTGTAGCCCACGCTGATGCCCATGGCATACGCCGCGATCGCCATGCCTTCGATGACGATGTGCGGGTTGAACATCAGGATGTCGCGGTCCTTGCAGGTCCCCGGTTCACCTTCATCCGAGTTGCAGACCAGGTACTTTTGCCCCGGGAACTGGCGCGGCATGAAACTCCACTTCAGTCCGGTCGGAAAACCGGCGCCGCCACGACCGCGCAACGCGGATTCCTTGACCGTGGCGATGACCTGATCTTGCGTCAGGCCAGTCACGCCGGTCTCCGGGTTCGGAGCAGAACCGTCTTGCCCCAGGATCTTGCGCAAGGCCTGGTAACCGCCGCGGGCCTCGTAATCCTTGAGCGACCAGTTGCTGCCGTTCAGCCCGGCATAGATCTGCGGGTTGATGTGGCGGTCGTGAAAACAGGTCTGCACGCCAGTGGCGTTGAACTGTGCAATCACCTGATCGGCGTTCATGCTTTGCCCTCCGCGGCGCGCAGGCCGTCGATCAGCTGATCCAGCTTCTCATTGCTCATGAAGCTGCACATGTGGCGGTCGTTCACCAGCATCACTGGGGAATCGGCACAGGCACCCAGGCACTCGCTCTGCTGCAAGGTGAACAGGCCATCGGCGGTGGTTTCGCCCATGTGCACGCCGAGCTTCTGCTCCAGATGGTGCAGCGCCCTTTCGCCGTCACGCAACTGGCACGGCAGGTTGGTACAGACGTTGAGCTTGAACTTGCCCACCGGCCGCTGGTTGTACATGTTGTAGAAGGTCGTGACCTCGTGCACGGCCATGACCGGCATGCCCAGGTAGGCGGCAATCGCCTTCTCGGCTTGCAGGCTCACATGGCCCTGCTCCTGCTGCACGATGGACAGACAGGCCATGACGGCGGACTGTGCCTGCTCGGCCGGGTACTTAGCCACCTCGCGTGCGAAGCGTTGGATGGTGGCGTCGGAGAGCGTGGCCGCACTCACGGGTTTGCTGCCAGAGATCATCGGTCAATCTCTCCAAAAACGATGTCCATGGTGCCGATGATCGCCACCGCATCCGCCAGCATGTGGCCGCGGGCCATCTCGTCCAGGGTGGACAAATGGGTGAAGCCAGGGGCACGGATTTTCAGGCGATAAGGTTTGTTGGCACCGTCACTCACGAGGTAGATGCCGAATTCACCCTTGGGGTGCTCGACGGCCGCATACGCCTCGCCCTCAGGCACATGAAAACCCTCCGTGAAGAGCTTGAAGTGATGGATCAAGCCTTCCATGTTGGACTTCATGGATTCCCGTGAAGGCGGCGCCACCTTGTGGTTGTCGGTGATCACCGGGCCGGGGTTCACACGCAGCCAGTCCACACACTGCTTGATGATGCGGTTGGACTGCTTCATCTCCTCCATGCGGACGAGGTAGCGGTCATAGGTGTCGCCGGTCTTGCCCACCGGGATGTCGAAGTCCATGCGGTCGTACACCTCGTACGGTTGCTTCTTGCGCAAATCCCAGGCGATACCTGAGCCTCGCAACATGGGACCGGTCATGCCAAGGTTCAGTGCACGCTCAGGGGGTACCACACCAATGCCGACCGTGCGCTGCTTCCAGATGCGGTTATCGGTCAGCAGCGTGTGGTACTCGGCCAGGTAGGTCGGAAACCGCTGGGTGAAGTCGTCAATGAAGTCGAGCAGCGATCCCTGGCGGTTGGTGTTCATCTCCGCCATGGCTTTGGCGTTGCGGATCTTGCTGTGCTTGTACTGCGGCATCGTGTCCGGCAGGTCGCGGTACACACCGCCCGGCCGGAAGTAGGCCGCGTGCATGCGCGCACCCGACACCGCTTCGTACATGTCGAAAAGGTCTTCGCGTTCGCGGAACGCGTAGATCAGGATGGTGGAGCTCCCACAGTCGTTGCCATGGGAACCCAGCCACATCAGGTGATTGAGCAGCCGGGTGATCTCGCTGAACATCACACGGATGTACTGCGCTCGGAGCGGCACCTCGATGCCCAGCAACTTCTCGATCGCCAGACAGTACGCGTGCTCGTTGCACATCATCGACACGTAGTCCAGCCGGTCCATGTAAGGCAGCGACTGGATGAAGGTCTTGTGCTCGGCCAGCTTCTCGGTGGCGCGGTGGAGCAGACCAATGTGCGGGTCGGCTCGTTGCACGACCTCACCATCGAGCTCCAACACCAGGCGCAGCACGCCATGCGCAGCCGGGTGCTGCGGACCGAAGTTCAGGGTGTAGTTCTTGATCTCAGCCATATCAGTGCAGACCGCCGTAGTTGTCTTCGCGGATCACACGCGGGGTGATCTCCCGGGGCTCGATGGTGACCGGCTCGTAGACCACGCGTTGACGCTCGGCGTCGTAGCGCATCTCCACATGACCCGAGATCGGAAAGTCCTTGCGGAAGGGGTGACCGATGAAACCGTAGTCGGTCAGGATGCGACGAAGATCGCTGTGACCCTCGAACACGATGCCAAAAAGGTCGAACGCCTCTCGCTCAGGCCAATTGGCAGACGCCCAAAGACCCGACAACGATGCCACCACCGGGAAGTCGTCGTCCGGGCAAAACACACGAACGCGCACGCGATGATTCAGACTCACCGACAGCAGATGCACCACGACCGAAAACCGGGGCCCTTCCCAAACACCATCACCATAGGTGGAGTAGTCCATGCCACAAACATCGATCAGCTGCTCGAAGCGTGTTTCAGGCGCATCACGCAAGGTCTGCATGACGTCAAGATAGTGGTTCGCCGAGACCACCAGCGTGACCTCGCCACGTTCGACATCGATCGACTGAGCGCGCGCCCCCAGCAAGGCAGTCAGCACGCCCGCAATGGCCGCAGGCGGTGTGGTGTAAGAGATAGCGGTGTCGCTCATGGACCGTCTTTCTGAACCTGTGGGCTGCAGCGGCACTCAGGCCCGCGCGATGGTGTTGGTGCGGCGAATCTTCTGCTGCAACTGGATGATCCCGTACAGCAAGGCCTCGGCGGTCGGCGGGCAACCGGGCACGTACACATCCACCGGCACGATGCGGTCGCAACCGCGCACCACCGAGTAGCTGTAGTGGTAATAGCCACCGCCATTGGCGCAGGAGCCCATGGACAACACCCAGCGCGGCTCAGCCATCTGGTCATAGACCTTGCGCAGGGCAGGTGCCATCTTGTTGCACAGGGTGCCCGCCACGATCATCAGATCGGACTGGCGCGGACTGGCGCGAAAAACCTCCGCACCAAAACGACCCAGGTCGTATCGCGCCGTGGCCGCGTGCATCATCTCCACTGCGCAGCAGGCCAGACCAAAGGTCATCGGCCAGAGCGATCCGGTCTTGGCCCAGTTCACCACAGAGTCGTAACTCGTGGTGACAAAACCTTCCTTGAATACGCCTTCGATCATCTTCCGCTCCGGTGCGCTGCTTGCAGCTTGCGTGTCGTACAGGTGTTGATGCTCATTCCCAATCCAGCGCGCCTTTTTTCCACGCGTAGACGAAACCCACAAGCAAATCAATGAGGAACACCACCCCCGCCCAGAACCCGACGGAGCCGATGTCGGTCAGCGCCACCGCCCACGGGATGAGGAAAGCGATTTCGAGGTCAAAGAGAATAAAGAGGATGGCCACCAGGTAATAGCGCACATCGAACTTCATGCGAGCGTCTTCGAAAGCCTCGAAGCCGCACTCATATGGGGAATTTTTTTCGGCGTCCGGGCGGTTGGGCCCCAGGATGTAGCCCAACGCCTGCGGAATGACACCAACGGCCACACCCACCAAAATGAACAAGAGCACGGGCAGGTATTGTTCGAGACTCATTTGGGTCGGTTCCGCTGCGCATGGCCACGATCGCCATGATTACCACTGATTGGTGCCGACGGCGAGACTCGAACTCGCACAGCTTTCGCCACTACCCCCTCAAGATAGCGTGTCTACCAATTTCACCACGTCGGCTGGATCTGCATTGTCAGGTCCGCGAGGAACAGTGCGGGCTTTGCTGACAACCCATAGAGTTTACCCTGAAACCACCCCGGTTTTCGGGCGAGCCCATGGATTTTCAGAGTGACGCGGACCCGCTGCAAACCTTGCACGGTCCTGCGTCATCCAAGGCTTTCAGCGTCCTTACTTGCCGGGAATCTGTGCCGCGCCCGTGGCAGGCACAGCAGGTACTTCAGCGGGAGCAGCACTGGCCGCTGCCGGCGCCGAATCCGTGCCCGGAATCTGCGAAGCAGGCGCAGGAGGTGCGACGTTTTCGAGCACGCTGCCTGAGCGTGCCGCAGCAGGAGCCAGGTTCCCGAAATAAGCCAATCCCAACGTCCCTGCCAGGAACAAGCCGGCCAGCACCGCCGTGGTGCGCGAGAGGAAGTTGGCACCACCCGATGCACCAAACAAGCTGGCCGAGCCAGCGCCACCACCGAAGGCCGCACCCGCGTCGGCACCCTTGCCGTGCTGCATGAGGATCAGACCGATCATGCCGATCGCGGCGAGGATCTGCACGGCTTGAAGAATGGTCAACAGGATGTTCATTTGTTTCTCCGGATATCGAATGGGGTCCGCGTCAGCCTCAGGCTGCGGCGGCCACGATCTGCAAAAAGTCGGCCGACTTGAGCGATGCACCGCCGATGAGGCCACCGTCAATGTCGGGCTGTGCCAGCAAGCTGGCGGCGTTGGCCGCATTCATGCTGCCGCCGTAGAGGATGTGCACACGCTTGGCGTTGGTCGAGGCCGCGGCCAGCTGGGCGCGCAGCACGGCGTGCACAGCCTGCGCCATCTCGGGTGTGGCCGTCTTGCCCGTGCCGATGGCCCAGACAGGTTCGTAAGCCACCACGATCTCGGTGATGCAATGCCCCACCGCGTGAATGACGGCGGCGAGCTGGCGCTTCACGACCGATTCTGTTTCACCGGCTTCGCGCTGCGTGAGCGTTTCACCGACACAAACGATGGGCGTCACGCCGGCAGCCAGCGCGCGCTGGGCCTTCGCTGCAACGACGTCATCGGTTTCACCTTGGTACTGGCGACGCTCCGAGTGGCCGACGATGGCGTAACGGCAGCCAAAGTCTTTCAACATGGCCACACTCACTTCGCCGGTGTAGGCACCCTGCTCGTGGGCCGACACGTCTTGCGAGCCCCAGGCAATCGGGCTGCCTTGCAGCAGGGCCTGCATTTGCGCCAGGTAAGGCGCGGGCGCGCACAGTGCCATGTCGGCTGCAGGCGCAGCGCCCTGCAAACCATCGAGCATGGCCTTGATCAGCGCTTCATTGGCGGCCAGCGAGCCGTTCATCTTCCAGTTGCCTGCGATCAGTTTTCTCATCTTGTTTTCCAGACTTGCTCAGGACCAGCGCAGAACGATCTTGCCAACGTGTTGGTTGGTTTCCATCAGCGCATGTGCCTGCGCTGCCGCCGATGCATCAAACACGCTGTGGATGACGGGCTTGATCTGCCCCTGCTCCAGCAGCGGCCACACCTTGTCACGCAAGGCAGCGGCAATGGCCGCCTTGAACGCCACTGGACGTGGACGCAGTGTCGACCCAGTGATGACCAGACGACACCGCAGCACGAGGCCTGCATTGAACTCGGCCTTCACGCCGCCCTGCACCGCGATGATGACGAGCCGGCCGTCTTCCGCCAAGCACTCGACCTCACGCGCCACGTAGCTGCCCGCGACCATGTCCAGAACGACGTCAACGCCGTTCCCGTCCGTGAGCTCGCGCGACACGACCGAGAAATCCTGCGTCTTGTAATTGATGGCGTGGTCCGCACCCAGCGACAGGCAAGCGGCGCATTTTTCGTCGCTGCCGGCGGTGGCGATCACGCGCGCACCCAAGGCTTTCGCCAGCTGGATCGCGGTCACGCCGATGCCACTGGTGCCGCCCTGGATCAGCAGCGTTTCACCGGGCTGCAGACGCGCCCGATCGAACACGTTGCTCCAGACGGTGAAGAAGGTCTCGGGCAGTGAAGCGGCCTGCACGTCATCGAAACCCGCCGGCACAGGGAGGCACTGGCCCACCGGCGCCACGCAGTACTCGGCGTATCCCCCACCAGCCACCAGCGCACACACACGGTCGCCGACATTGAATCCCGCGGCAGCCATGGCGGCCGCGTCACCCGACTCGATCACGCCCGCGACTTCCAGACCGGGCAGGTCGGAAGCGCCGGGCGGTGGCGGGTAGGCACCGCTGCGTTGCAGCACATCGGGTCGGTTCACGCCCGACGCTCGCACGCGGATCAGCAACTCGCCCGCACCCGCGACCGGCACCGGACGTTCGGTCAGGCGCAGGACTTCGGGTGCGCCAAAAGCGCTGATCTCAACGGCTTGCATCGTGCCTGAACCCGTCGGCTTATTGCTGCTGTTGCTGAGCGGCTTGCTCGGCGGGCGCGGCGTTGCGGTCGATCAAGGCCTTCATGGACAACTTGACTCGGCCCTTTTCGTCCGTCTCCAGCACCTTGACTTTGACGATCTGGCCTTCGCTCAGGTAGTCGGTCACACGCTCGACGCGCTCGTGGGCGATCTGGCTGATGTGCAGCAGGCCGTCCTTGCCGGGCAACAGGTTGATCAGGGCGCCGAAGTCCAGGATCTTGGTGACCGGGCCTTCGTAGACCTTGCCGATTTCGACTTCGGCGGTGATCTGCTCGATGCGGCGCTTGGCTTCGTCGGCCTTGGCGGCTTCGGTCGCGGCGATGGTGATGGTGCCGTCTTCGTCGATGTTGATCTGGCAACCGGTTTCTTCGGTCAGCGCGCGGATCACGGCGCCGCCCTTGCCAATCACGTCACGGATTTTTTCCGGATTGATCTTCATCGTGAAGAGCTTGGGCGCGAAATCCGACACTTCGGTCTTGGCCTCGCCCATGGCTTCCTGCATCTTGCCCAGGATGTGCATGCGGGCTTCCTTGGCTTGGGCCAATGCGACCTGCATGATCTCTTTGGTGATGCCCTGGATCTTGATGTCCATCTGCAGCGCGGTCACACCATTGGTGGTGCCGGCCACCTTGAAGTCCATGTCGCCCAGGTGATCTTCGTCACCCAGGATGTCGGTCAGCACGGCGAAGCGGTTGCCGTCCTTGATCAGGCCCATGGCGATGCCGGCCACGTGGGCTTTCATGGGCACGCCTGCGTCCATCAACGCCAGGCAGCCGCCGCAGACGGAAGCCATCGACGAGGAGCCGTTGGACTCGGTGATTTCCGAGACCACGCGCATGGTGTAGGGGAAGTCTTCCTTGCTCGGCAGCGCGGCGATCAGCGCACGCTTGGCCAGACGCCCGTGGCCGATTTCGCGGCGCTTCGGGCTGCCCACGCGACCGGTTTCGCCGGTGGCGAAGGGAGGCATGTTGTAGTGCAGCATGAAGCGGTCTTCGTAGTCGCCCGACAGGGCGTCGATGCGCTGCGCGTCACGGTCCGTGCCCAGGGTCGCCACCACCAGCGCCTGCGTCTCACCGCGGGTGAACAGGGCCGAGCCGTGGGTGCGGGGCAGCACGCTGTTGCGGATTTCGATGCCGCGCACGGTACGCGTGTCGCGACCGTCGATGCGGGGCTCGCCAGCCAGGATCTGGCCACGCACGATCTTGGCCTCGATCTCGAACAGCAGACCTTCGATGGCCACGCTGTCAAAGGCCATGCCTTCGGCCTTCAGGGCCGACATCACGTCGGCGTAAGCCGTGCGGCAGGCCTGGGTACGTGCCTGTTTGTTGCGGATCTGGTAAGCGGCTTCCAGTTTGGCCTTCGCCAGATCGTCGATCTTGGCGATCAGCGCTTCGTCCTTTGCGGGCGCGGTCCAGTTCCACTCGGGCTTGCCGGCGTCGCGCACCAGGTCGTTGATGGCGGCGATGGCGATGTTGCCCTGCTCGTGACCAAACACCACGGCGCCGAGCATGATTTCTTCAGACAGTTGCTGTGCTTCGGATTCCACCATCAGCACGGCGGCCTGGGTGCCGGCGACCACGAGGTCAAGCTGGGAATCCTTGCGGGCGGTCTGACCGGGGTTCAGCACGTACTGGCCGTTCACATAGCCCACGCGGGCGGCACCGATCGGGCCGTTGAACGGGATGCCGCTGATGGACAGTGCGGCCGAGGTGGCGATCAGGGCCGCGATGTCGGCATCGACTTCAGGGTTCAGCGACAGCGTGTGGATGACCACCTGCACTTCGTTGAAGAAACCTTCGGGGAACAGCGGGCGAATCGGGCGATCGATCAGGCGGCTGGTCAGGGTTTCAAATTCGCTCGGGCGGCCTTCGCGCTTGAAGAAGCTGCCGGGGATCTTGCCGGCGGCGTAGGACTTCTCGAGGTAGTCCACGGTCAGCGGGAAGAAGTCCTGGCCGGCCTTGGCGTCGGTCTTGGCGACCACGGTGGCCAGCACGACGGTGCCGTCCATGTCGAGCAGCACGGCGCCGCTGGACTGGCGGGCGATTTCGCCGGTTTCCATGCGGACCGTGTTCTGGCCCCACTGGAAGGTCTTGGTGACTTTGTTGAAAAGACTCATGGGTTTTCTCCTTGGTGCCGCCCTTCAAAACGGGGGGCGGCGTGGCGTGCAGACGGTCTGCACAAAACCCGGAAACTCAACCCAGAACACGATGCCATTCCAGAGGCACTGTCGCGTGCCCGAGGGCACACATCGCCTTTGGAATGACACAGCTTCGCTCTGTTGCTGGCTCTCCGGAATCAAAAAAGGCGGCAGACAAACGACAAACGCCCGAGCCAGCGAACCAACTCAGGCGTTTTGCATGTCATGCCAAGTCCAAAATTACTTGCGCAGACCCAGTTTCGCGATCAGGGCGACGTAACGGTCGGCATCCTTGGACTTCAGGTAGTCCAGCAGCTTGCGGCGGCGACTCACCATGCGCAGCAGACCGCGGCGACCATGGTGGTCTTTGGCGTGCTGCTTGAAGTGGGGGGTCAGTTCGTTGATGCGTGCGGTCAGGATGGCGACCTGCACTTCGGGGCTGCCAGTGTCGTTGGCAGCGCGGGCGTTGTCGGCCACAACAGTGGCTTTGACGGATTTTTCGATCATGTCGGATTCCTTGGAGTTACGTGCGTCCCGTCGCAGCTTGCCAACCCCTGAAACGCTTTCAGGTCCGGCCGCCGCAACGGGCGTGAATTGCCTTCCGTGAAGATGGCAACCGCGAATTATAGCCCAGCAGCGGTCAGCGCTGAGCGGCCAGCCAGGCGCGCAGGCGATCCACGCCCTGCACCAGGCGCTGGGGATCGCGGCTGGCGAAGCACCAGCGCAGCCAGCCGGCCGCTTCGGGGCCGAAGGCGCTGCCGGGCGCCAGACCCAGACCCGCTTCGCGCACCAGGCGCTTGGCGGTGTCCAGGCAGTCGTCGTGCCCTGCCAGGTGGAAAAAGGCGTACATGCCGCCTTTGGGCTCAGCCAGTGTCACGCCGGGCACAGCTTTCAGCAGCGGCACCAGCGTGTCGCGACAACCCTGCAGGTGGGCCACCAGCGCGGGCGTGACTTCCGCTCCCCGCTGCAGCGCCACCACGGCGGCGCGCTGGGCGAACACCGGCGCGCACGAGGTGTTGAACTCGATCAGCTTGCCCACGGCATGGGTCAGCGACGGGGACAGCACCAGCCAGCCCAGGCGCCAGCCGGTCATGAGGAAGCTCTTGGAAAAGCTGTGCGCGACGATGAGCCGGTCTTCGGGTTCGGACACATCGAGAAAGCTCGGCGCCGCGCCGTTGCCCGAATTCCCTGCGAAATACAGGCGTTCGTACACCTCATCGGCCAGCACCCAGGTGCCGGTGAGGCGGCAGTGGGCGAGGATGCGAGCCTGCTCGTCGCGCGTCAGCGTCCAACCCGTGGGGTTGTTGGGCGCGTTGACGATGAGCAGGCGCGTGGCCGGGGTGATGGCGGCCAGCAGCGCGGCCATGTCCAGCACCCAGGCGCCGGCGTTGCCGCCCTGCTGCACCACCTGGAGTGGCACGGTTTTCACCGAGGCGCCCATGATCTGCGGCTGGGCCACCAGGTTGGGCCAGGCCGGCGTGACCACGACCACCTCGTCCCCAGCGTCCACCAGCGCCTGCGACGCCAGCATCAGGCCGTTGACGCCTCCGGACGTGACGGCGATGCGATCGAACCAGTGGTCGGTCGTGTGCTGGGGGTGCAGGGCATGGGTGTAGACACCGATTTCCTGGCGCAGCTCGGGCAGACCCAGGTTGTGGGCGTAGAAGGTTTCGCCGGCATGCAGCGAGGCGATGGCCGCCTCGCGGATGAAGGCCGGCGTGACCTCGTCGCTCTCGCCGAACCAGAACTTGAGCACATCGCTGCGCCCCAGGCCTTCATTGGCCACCTCGCGGATGCGCGACTCTTCCAGACTCTCCACCACTGCCCGCATGAAAGCTCCCCAATGACGGCCCTCGATCAGGGCCGGGCCATGTTACAGCCGTGCGGCTGCTCGGCCTGCTGCGGCGTCAGATTGCGGATCACGCGAAACCCGTAGCCCGAGCCTTCCACGTCGAATTTCACGCCGGGCGTTCCCTGGCGGTCCATCACCGCCACGGCCAGCGGCTGCTGGAACTGGTGGTCGGCGGCGCGCATGCGCGCGGTCTGGCCCGCGAGCTGGACCTCGACCTTCTCCAGCTGGGCCGCGACGGCGGCCGCCTTGACCGAACCTGCCCGCTCGATGGCCTGGGCCAGCGACTCGACCATGAGCTGCATGCGCATGTGCACGTAGTCGTCGGCCGGGTTGGGAAAACGCTGGCGGAACGACTGGTAAAAGGCCTCGGACTCTTTGGTGGGCACGTTGGGGAACCAGTCGGCCACGGCGATCACCTTGCCGATGCCGGCGTCACCGATCGCTGCCGGCGCGCCCAGCGCGTTGCCGTAGAAGGTGTAGAACGAGCCCTCGAAACCGGCCTCTCGGGCCGCCTTGACCAGCAGTGTCAGGTCGTTGCCCCAGTTGCCGGTCAGCACCGCCTGCGCGCCGCTGGCCTTGATCTTGGCCGCGTAAGGGGCGAAGTCCTTCACGCGCGCCATCGGGTGCAGCTCGTCCCCCACGATCTTCACGTCGGGGCGCTTGGCGGCCAGCTGGCTGCGGGCTTCGCGCAACACCGACTGGCCAAAGCTGTAGTCCTGGCCGATCAGGTAGATCTGCTTCAGGTCCTTGTCGTCGCGCAGCACATTCATGAGCGCGGTCATGCGCATGTCGGCGTGGGCGTCGAAACGGAAATGCCAGTAGCTGCAGTTCTGGTTGGTGAGCACCGGGTCCACCGCCGAGTAGTTCAGGAACAGCACCTGGCGCGCCGGATCGCGTTCGTTGTGCTTGTTGATGGCATCGATCAGACCCGAGGCCGCGGCCGACGAATTGCCCTGCGTCACCACCGTGATGTCGCGGTCGATGGCCGATCTCAGAGCCGACAGCGCCTCCTCGGTCTGACCCTTGCTGTCAAAACGCTCGATCAGCAGCGGCCGGTGGCCGCCGGGCAGCTTCACCCCGCCGCGGGCGTTGACGCGCTCCGTGGCCCACACGAGGTTGCGGTACACCGCCTCACCGGTGTTGGCGAACGGGCCGGACAGGCCTTCGATCATGCCGATGCGGATGGGGGCGGCCGCGGGCGCCGCCGTGCCCTGCGCCAGAGCGGCCGAGGCACAGGTGGCCGCCAGCAGGACGGTGGACAGCGCGCGACGGCGCAGACGGGTCGTGAAATTCATGGGCAAGGTCTCCTTTGTTCGAACCTGCCGGCGGGAACGCTCGGCGTCAAGTGTCACCTGGGCGACAAGACCTGTTAGTGTAATTCATAATTACAAATGGAGCTCCGCGCAGACACACCAACCTGGCCCTTCCGGGCTTGCGCGTTCAGCCGAGCGCCGACAGCGGCCAGCGCGGCCGCACATCGAAGTGGTAGGCCGGTGCAGCCGCCGCGTCGGGCAGCAGCCCGGCCTGGAAACGCAGGCCGGCGGCGAGCGCGATCATGGCGCCGTTGTCGGTGCACAGGTGCAGCTCGGGGTAGTGCACACGCACACGCCGCTTCTGACACGCGGCGTTGAGCTGCTCACGCAGCAAGGCGTTTGCACCCACCCCGCCGGCCACCACCATGCGGTTCAGCCCGGTGGATTCGATGGCCGAGAGCGACTTTTTCACCAGCACCTCGACGATGGCAGCCTGCACGCTGGCGGCCACGTCGGCGATCTGAGCCGCGTCCAGCGCTTCGGCCAATTGCGGCGTGGCCGGGCCTTCGGGCCGCGCGTGCGCGAGCCGCTTCACCTGGGTCAGCACCGCCGTCTTCAGGCCGGCAAACGAAAAATCGAGGTCGCCGCTGTGCAGCAGCGGGCGCGGGAATTTGTAGGCGGTGGCGCTGCCCTGTTCTGCCCGCTTCGCCAGCGCCGGGCCTCCGGGGTAACCCAGACCGAGCAGCTTGGCCGATTTGTCGAAGGCTTCACCGGCCGCGTCGTCGATGGTTTCGCCCAGCAGCTCGTAGCGGCCCACGCCGTCCACCCGCATCAGTTGCGTGTGGCCGCCCGACACCAGCAGCGCGACAAACGGAAATTCGGGCGGGTCGGCACTCAGGAACGGCGACAGCAGATGCCCCTCCAGGTGGTGCACGCCCACCACCGGCTTGCCCAGCGCCATGGCCATGGCACAGGCCACGCCCGAACCGACCAGCAACGCCCCGGCCAGGCCCGGCCCTCGCGTGTAGGCGATGGCGTCCACGGCCGACAGCGGCAGGCCGGCTTGCGCCAGCACCGCGTCGGTCAGCGGCAGCACGCGGCGGATGTGGTCCCGGCTCGCCAGCTCGGGCACCACGCCACCGTAGGCCTGGTGCATCTCGATCTGGCTGTGCAGCGCATGGCCGAGCAGGCGCGGCACGGCGCTGCCACTGGCGTCCACCAAGGCCACACCGGTTTCGTCACAAGACGATTCGAATCCCAGAATCAGCATGGCGGGGAGTGTACGGGTGCCACCAAGTACAAGGGCTGAGAGCGGGCATCCCGGTCCGGCGCGCGCGCATTATTCACCCAGGATGCGGTGGAACCGGCTTCGCCGGGCCACTCGCATCGCTCCCTGGGGGGTGACGCGAAGCGGCGCGGGGGGGTCAATCCACCGGGTACCGGGTCAGCCGCTGCGGATCGGGAATGTGGATGTCGCGCTTGTCGATCACGATCAGGCCCTTGGCCTCCAGCTCGTGCAGCACCCGCGAAAAATACTCGGGCGTCATCGACAGCCGCGAGGCGATCGCCGCCTTGCTCACCGGCAGGGTCACGCGTTGCGCGAGTTCGTCCTCCGTGCCGCCCTTGCCGGCATCGGGCAGGTCGCGCATGAGGTAGCCGATGACGCGCTCCACACCGCTGTGCAACGCGTAGGCCTGCACGTCGTTCACCAGGCCGTGCAGGCGCCGCGACAGGCCCGCGAGCATGCGCATGCAGAAGCGCGGATCGGTTTCGATCTCCTGCATCACGCTCTGCTTGGACACGCTGAGCAGCAGCGTGTCGGTCAGCGCCTGCGCGTTGATGAAATAGGGCTTGTCGGTGAACATCAGCGCCTCGGCGAAGCTGTTGCCCGGCCCGACGATCTCGATGATCTTTTCCTGCCCGGCCGGTGAAAGGGCGAACAGCTTGATCTGGCCGGCCACCGTGACGTGGAATTCGTTGCACGGCTCGCCGATGTGAAACACGTCGTCACCGCGCGTGAGCTGGCGCAGGCGGCAGCCCTGGGCCAGGCGCTGCAACTCGGGCGGTTTCATTTCCTGAAACAGCGGCAGCATGGAGAGGTAACGGGGCAGGTCGAACTGGGCAATGTCCATGGCCGGGGCGCACAGGGTGCGCAAGCGCGTGAGGTGGGGGAGATCGGCCCCGCACTGTACCCGCTTGGCGTGGTGTTCAGTGGGACGACTGGCGCATGAAACGGGTGTAGACCCCCGTCAGCCGATCCACCAGGTCCTGTGGCCGGTGCACCAGCGCGTAGCCCTGCTGGCCGAACAGCATGGGCAGGTAGTCGTGGGCCGCTTCGTCGATGGTGATGCAGAACGGAATCAGCCCGGCCTCGCGCGCGGCCTGCACCGCGTGGCGCGTGTCCTCCAGACCGTAGCGGCCCTCGTACACGTCGAGGTCGTTGGGCTTGCCGTCGGTGAGGATCAGCATCAGGCGCTGGCGCTCCGGGCGCTCGCCCAGGCGCAACGTGGCCAGGCGGATCGCCGCGCCCATGCGCGTGTAGTACCCCGGCTTGATGGCGCCCACGCGGTCGCGCACCGAGGCGTTCCAGGACTCGTCAAAATCCTTCAGGTGCTGGATGCGCACGTTCTGCCGCCGCACGGACGAAAAGCCCAGCATCTCGAACGGGTCGCCGCTGGCGCTGAGCGCTTCACCGAACACGTAGAGCGCGTCGCGGATCACGTCGATCACACGCGCCGTCTGGGTGGCGTAGGCGTCGGTTGAAAGGGACAGGTCGGCCAGCAGCAGCGTGGCGAGGCTGCGCTCGGTGCGCACGCGCCGGGTGAACACGGCCGGCGATTCGCTGTGCGGCGCACCGGCAGCGTCGACGCGGTGGCGCACCCAGGCGTCGAGGTCGATCTCGTCGCCCTCGGGTTGCGCGCGCTGCCGGCCGGTGCCTGCCCGCAGGATCTCCAGCCGGCGGCGCACGCGCCGTGCCGTGGTGCGCAAGGCGGTGGGCGGCACATAGGGCTCGGCGGGTGTGGCCACCAGGGTCTGCAGGGCGCAGTGCTCCGGCAACAGCGCGTTGCGCCGGAAGTCCCACTCGGGCAGGCGGATGCCAGGGCCGAGCGGCCGGTCGTCGGCGGCGGCGCTGGGCAGGTCGAGGTCGAACTTCACCCGCGCGGCCGTGCTCTGGCCGTCGGGTGCGATGGCCAGCACGTCCATGTCGTTGGCCACGCCGGCGGCGTTGTCGTCGGGATCGTCGTCGCTGGCGCGGTTGACCTTGACGAATTCGCCCCAGGACAGGATGGACTCGGCGCGAAAGAACATCATGAGCGGCGCCTTGTCGCGCTCATCGCTCACGGTCTGGGCGCGGCGGCGGCGCGCGTCCTGAACGGCGGGTTGGCGGGCATCGCCCGTCGCCGCCTCGCCGTCGGGCCGCGCCACCGCGGCCGCAGGCTCGCCACCGGCGTCGAGCCAGAGCCAGACCGGGGCCACGTCCTGCGGCTGCAGGCCGCTGCGTGCGGCGGGCGCCAAGCCGCGCAGTGCCTGCTGCACGGTGCGTTCGGCCTCGGCGGTCGCTCCCTTGAGGCGCGCCGGATCGGGTCGCAGTGCGAGCTGGGCGGCGAGCACCTCCCGGTGGCGCGCCGCCAGGCCGGGAAAGGTCCGCAGCACCCGCGCACTGGCGCGCACGTTGTCGCCCAGCCAGTCGCCCGTGGGCTCGATGCAGGCGCCCTGCGCCGCCAGCCAGAGGTAGAGCGCGCGGTTCAGCGCCGCGTCATCGAACACCGCCACGGTGGGTGGCAGCGACAGCGCCTCGGTCTCCAGCCGGCCGGTGGCGGCGTGCGTGCCGCTGCCCGCGATGCGCTGCAGCCAGTCGCGCGGGCCGCCGCTGCGGCTGTCGGTGGCGGGCGCCAGGCGCACGCCGTGGGCACCGCCCGCAGCGCGGAACAGCATGCCGATGGCGCGCTGCACATCGGGCAGGTGCACGGCGGCGTGCGCGTGCTGGCGGCTCGCCGCGCGGTGGATGAAACGGTGCCATTGCTGGCCGACCCACTCTTCCATCAGGTGCTCTCTTTCTGTTGATCGAGTTCGGCCTTGCGCTGTCGCAGGGTTTCGCGCACCGCGTCGGCGCCCACCTTCCACTCCAGCAGCGGCTCACGCACTTGCGCGGTCTGGGTCTCGTCGCACGAGTCCAGGCACTGGCCGCACTGCACGCACGAAAACATCATGCGTTTGATGTTGCGCGGGTGCAGGCGCATCGGGCAGCCGTTGTCGCAGGCCGAGCCTTGCGGGTGGGTGGCCGTGGTGCAGGTGCGGCAGTCGCGCGCGTTGTCGCGGTCGAACGCGACCACCATGCCTTTGGGGTTCGCCATCCAGGCGAGGCTCTGGAACAGACCGACCGCGCAGCCGAAGCGGCAGAACAGGTGGCGGGCGAAGGCGAACTCGGCCGTGAACACGGCGGTGCCGATGACCAGGAAACGCGCCTGGTTGGGCGTGAGCGTGCCGGCGAACAGGTTGCCCCAGATGGTGGCCGGCGGCAGCAGGTAGGTGAGCAGCGTGATGGCCCACATGAAGCCAAAGGCGAGGCACAGCACACCGAAAACGGGCCACCAGCGCGCCGAGGGCTTCACCCCGGCGCGGGCCGTGCGGTGTTTGTCCCAGACGCTGAGCTTGCCGCAGGCGCGGTGCAGCGCGGTGTTGAGCGTCTCGACCAGGGTGAAGTGCGGGCAGAGCCAGCCGCAGTACAGGCGGCCGTAGCGCCAGGCCACGCCCAGAAAGGCCACGACCACCACGATGGCGGGCAGGAAGGCGCGCAGAAAGATGCGCATCGCCGCCTCGTTGGCGCTGATCTCGCCGGCCCTGAAGGCGTCGATGCCCAGGCTCCAGCGCTGCCCCAGAAACCAGAGCTGGGCTTCGGTGAGGTCGAAGCGCAGCAGGTCCAGCGCGGGCGCCAGCAGGAACAGTGCGAAGAAGCCGAGTTGAAAGAAGAGGCGGCGGCGTTGCATGGTGTGACAAACAGAGGAGGGAGCGCAGCGCCGCCGCCGCAAAAAGAGATCAATGCGCCACAGCGCTGAGAGACTGATGTAGGGCCAGGATCGAAGGTGCACCGGCCAGCGCGCACCGTGGAACCGGCTTTGCCGGGCCACTTGTGCGGTCCCCCCTGACAGGGGGGAAGACGCGGAGCGGCGCAGGGGGGTGATTCATGGTGCGTAGCCGATGACGGCCGACACCACTTCGCCCAGCGCCGCCGCGGTCTCGGCATCGTCGGTCAGGGCGTCCACGATGGCGGAGCGGCAGGCCATGTGCAACGGCAGGCCGCTGGCCACCAGGCGCGCGGCCATCACCAGCAGGCGCGTGCTCGCGGTCTCTTCGAGGTCGTGGTCGGTCAGGCGCCGCAAGGCCGTGGCCAGCCGCACCAGGCGCTCGGCCAGGACGGCATCGACGCCGGTTTCGGCTTCGATGATGGCGCGCTCCACCGCCGGCTCGGGGTAGCCGAAGCTCAGCGCGATGAAGCGCTGGCGGGTGCTGGGTTTCAGGCTTTTCAGCAGGTTCTGGTAGCCCGGGTTGTAGCTGATGACCAGCATGAAACCGGGTGGTGCCACCAGCTGTTCGCCGGTGCGTTCGATGGGCAGCACGCGCCGGTCGTCGGCCAGCGGGTGCAGCACCACGGTGGTGTCCTTGCGGGCTTCCACCACCTCGTCGAGGTAGCAGATGGCGCCGGTGCGCACGGCGCGGGCCAGCGGCCCGTCCTGCCACACCGTGCCGTCGGCACCGATGAGGTGGCGGCCCACGAGGTCGGCCGCGCTCAGGTCGTCGTGGCAGCTCACGGTGATGAGCGGCCGGCCCAGGCGGGCCGCCATGTGCTCCACGAAGCGCGTCTTGCCGCAGCCCGTGGGGCCCTTGATCAGCACCGGCAGGCGCTGGCGGAAGGCGTGCTCGAAGAGCGTCGCCTCACCCGCCTGCTCGGCGTAGAAAGGCACCTGTGCCAGGCGGTGGATGTCGCTGTGGTCCATGGCGTTCACTCGCTCGGGTTCAGGCGCGTTGTGCCGGGCGGGCGCCGAGCATGCCGCCACCGCCAGTGGTGGTCGTGACGTTGTCCTTCAGCACATGGTTCCCGCCGACAAAGAAGCTCGCGAAGTAGGTGAGCTGACCGAGCAGGAAGACCACACCACCGGCCACACGCACCCAGTAGAACAGCACCAGCTGGTCCTGCGTGGCCATGAAGCTCATGGCACCGCTCGTGGGCATGCGTTGCAACCACACCTGGAGGATGCCGGCGCCGGTCAGGGCCAGCACCATGATGCTCATGCCGATGGTCATGATCCAGAAGCTCCACATCTCGTAGGCCTGGGCTTTCTGGCTGTTGGCGATGCGGCCGCGCAGCGTGGGCATGGCGTAGCTGATCAGCGTGATCACCACCAGCACATAGGCGCCGTAGAAGGCCAGGTGGCCGTGGGCGGCGGTGACTTGCGAACCGTGGGTGTAGTAGTTGACCGGGCTCAGGGTGTGGGCGAAGCCCCACAGACCGGCGCCCAGGAAGCCCATGACGGCGGTGCCCAGCGCCCAGAGCACGGCGGCCTGGTTGGGGTGGTCGCGGCGGCGGCGCTGCACCATGTTGAAGGCGAACACCGTCATCATGAAGAAGGGAATGGGCTCCATGGCCGAGAAGATCGAACCGATCCAGTGCCAGTAGCCGGGCAGACCGATGAAGAAGAAGTGGTGGCCCGTGCCCAGGATGCCGGTCATCAGCGCGAAGGCGACGATCACATACAGCCACTTGTCGATCACTTCACGGTCCACGCCGGTGGTCTTGACCAGCACGTAGGCCAGCAGCGCGCCGAGGATCAGTTCCCACACGCCTTCCACCCAGAGGTGCACCACGAACCACCAGTACATCTTGTCGCGCACCAGGTTTTCCGGGTTGACGAAGCTGAACAGGAAGAAGATCGCCAGGCCCCAGAGGCCCATCAGCAGCACCAGCGTGATGCTGGTCTTGCGGCCGCGCAGGGCGGTCATGCTGACGTTGAACAGGAAGCCGAGCGCCACGACCACGATGCCGAGCTTGGTCGGCAGCGGCTGCTCCAGGAACTCGCGCCCCATGGTCTGCAGCAGGTCGTTGCCGGTGAGTTCGGCGAGCTTGGCGTAGGGCACCGTGAGGTAGCCCACGATGGTCAGCGAGCCGGCCGCCAGGAAGACCCAGAACAGCACCTTGGCCAGCAGGGGGCTGTAGAGCTCGTTTTCCGATTCCTCGGGAATCATGTAATAGGCGGCGCCCATGAAGCCAAACAGCAGCCAGACGATCAGCAGGTTGGTGTGCACCATCCGCGCGATGTTGAACGGGATGTAGGGGAAGAACAGGTCCCCGATCACGTATTGCAGGCCCAGGCCGATGCCGAAGAGGATCTGCCCCGCGAACAGCGCCATGGCGGCGATGAAGTAGGGCTTCGAGACCGACTGGCTCTGGTATTTGAGTGTGGATATGGTCATGGTGTTTTCTCCTCTCAACCTTCGATGTTGGGCGGCCACTGCTCGGTGTTGATCTCGCCGGTCCACTTCAGGAACTCGACCAGGTCGTTGAGCTGCTGCTCGTTCAGGTTGAACTGCGGCATCTGGCGGCGGTGCGGTGCGCCGGTGGGCATGGCCTGCATCCAGCCTTTGATGAAGTCACCCCCGCGGCGCTTGTAGACGTTGCCCAGCTCGGGGGCGAAGTACGCGCCCTCGCCCAGCAGCGTGTGGCAGCCGATGCAGTTGCGCGTTTCCCAGATCTTCTTGCCCGCCACCACCGCGGGGGTGATGGCCTTGGCGTTGGAACGCTCGGGGATGCGGCTTTCCGTGTCGAACACGATCACCGCAAACAGCAGCGCGAAAAACACGCTGCCTCCGTAAAACATGTTGCGGGCCATCTGTTTGGTAAACCCGCTTTGACTCTGGCTCATGGAACCCTCCATCGGTTGGCGATGGCGGTATCCTCCTTTTTTGCTCAGGTATCGTCCTTGAACCAGTTCAAGGAACCACACACATTCCCGACCCCGCACCTTGAAACCCGGCGGGTTGGCTCTACAGTGAATCCCACCGCCCGCCGCACCGGGCCAGGAGCACCCCGCATGAACACCGACACCGACCTGCACGCCGCCGTGATGACCGCCCTGGCCCAGGTGGACGACCCCGAGATGGGCGAAAACCTGGTGGACCTGGGGGTGGTCGGCGAGGTCCGGATCGACGGCAGCGCCGTGGCCGTGACCCTCATTCCCACCAGCGCCACCTGCCCCATGGCCGACGTGATGGTGGACGACGCGCAGACCGCCGTGCAGCGCGCCTGCCCGCCCGGCACCACGGTGGACGTGCACATGGACTGGGACACCGAATGGTCGCCCGAGCGGCTCGCGCCCGCGCTCCGGGAGCGCTTCGGGTGGTGAGTCCTTCCCCACAGGTGCGTGCGCCCGAGCCGCCTCCCCTGCCCCGCTGGTCGGTGGGCGTGGTGGCCCTGCTCGCCGTGCTCAACCTGCTGGGCGCGCTCGGCGGCGGCCTGGTGCGCCTGGGCAGCCTGCCCGCGGGCGACCACGGCCCCACCGGCGCCCTGGCGGTGGCGGCGCACGGCGCGGTCATGATGGCCGGTTTCTTCGGCAGCCTGATCGCGCTGGAGCGCGCGGTGGCGCTGCGCCGCGGCCTCTGGGTGCCGGCGCTCGCGGCCATCGGCGGCCTGCTGGCCTGGGGTGGCGGCTGGTGGCGCCCGGCCGAGGCCTTGTGGGTGGTTTCGGCCATCGGCCTGGTGGGCCTGTACGCCTGGGCCGGCTGGCGCCGCGCCATGTCGCTGCCGCTGGCGGTGGAGGCTTCGGGGGCGCTGGCCCTGCTGGCGGGCACGCTGGGTTTTGCCTTCGCTCAGCCCGATCTGGCCCGCCTGGGCTGGAGCGCCTTCCTGGTGCTGACCATCGCGGGCGAGCGGCGCGAGCTCACGCGCCTGGTGCGTCTGCCGCGCTGGAGCGCGCAGGCCTTCCTCGCCGGCTGGGGCGCGCTGGCGCTGGCCGTGGCGCTGGCAGCGTTCGGCGCCACCGGCGTGGCGCTGGTGCTGTGGTGGCTGGCGCTGGGCGCGCTCGCGCTCTGGCTGCTGCGCTTCGACGTGGCCACCAAGCAGTGGCGCGCCAAGGGCTGGGCCGGCCACACCGCGATCTGCCTCTCGGTGGGTTACGGCTGGCTGCTGCTGGCGGCCGGCCTCGGACTGGCCGGGCACCTGGTGGCCTGGCACGGGCTGTGGCTGGGCTTCGTGATGGCCATGGTGTTCGGCCACGCGCCCATCATGCTGCCGGCCCTGGCCGGCTGGCGGCCCGAACCCACGCGCTGGGCGCTGCTGCCGCTGGGCGTGCTGGGGTTGAGCCTGGCGCTGAGGACCGTGGCCGCGCCCGCTGGCTGGGCCGCCGGCCTGGCCGTGGCGGGCGCGGGCCATGCGCTGGCCTTCGTGCTGTTTGGGGCGGTGATGGTGCGCGCGGTGCGGCGCGGGCGCTGAAGGCTCACGCCCGCGGCAGCAGGCTGGCCAGCAGGACCAGCCCGATCACCACCGCCAGCCAGCCCATCACCGCACGCCGCCACAGCGCGGGCGCGGTGCGCAGCTCCATGTAGTCGAGCGCGATCAGCGCGCCCTTGAAGACCGAGAGCGCCAGCACCGCTGCGGTGGCGGCCTGCCCCAGCTGGCCCAGTGAAGCGGCGGCGCCCTCGCCCAGCCACCAGCTCAGCACCGTGGCCAGCACCAGCAGCGCGAACACGGTGTCTGCCCTTGTGAATCGCATGCCCTGCCCCCTCATCGAATGACGTAGACCAGCGGGAACAGCACCATCCACAGCAGGTCCACCATGTGCCAGAACACCGCGCCCGAGGCGGGGCCCATGTGGTTGGCTTGGCCGTAGGCATCGGCCTGCGCCTTGCGCCACAGCAGCGCGAACACGAGGGCGCCCACGACCACGTGCAGGAAGTGAAAGCCCGTGAGCAGGGTGTAGAGCAGCGTGAAGGCGTCGGTGGCCCAGTCGAAACCGGCCCGCACCTTGCCCACGAACTCGTGCGACTTGACAACCAGGAAGCCGATGGCACCGGCCAGCGCGGTCAACAGCCAGCGGGCGCCGGCTTCGCGCCGATCCGCCTCAAAGGCCCGCACCGCGCGCACGGCCGCCCAGCTGGCCGCCACCAGCAGCAGGGTGTTGAGCGCGCCGGTGTGCAGGCTGAGCGCAGCTTGCCCCTGTGCGAACACCGCAGGCTCGCGCCAGCGCGCGAACGCGAACGACACGAACAGCAGACCGAAGGTCAGCAGCTCGGCCAGCACCAGCAGCCAGACCACGCCGTCGCCGGCCAGGCGGGGTTCAACCGACAGCGCGTCCGGAGCGCGTGCCTCGTCGAGGGCAGCCGTGGAACCGCCCTTCGACAGGCTCAGGACGGGCCACTGGTTGCGTCCCCCTCCGGGGGAAGGCGCGCAGCGTCGCAGGGGGCTCAATGAGACGTTCCCTCGGAGCGCGTGATCTTGTTCCACACGTTGTACTTGCCCACCGGCTTGCTCATGGGCAGGCGCTTGACTTCCTTGAACGTGGCCGCGTCGTAGACGATGAGCGCGCCGTCCATCTCCCACACGCTGGCCAGCGCGTACCGGCCGTCTTTCGTGAACTCGATGTGGGCCAGCGTCCTGCCGGGCTCCTTCACCGTGGCCACGGGTTGCAGCGTGGTCTTGTCGATGATGGTCATGGTGTCCTTGGCGGTCGGGCTCATCATCGAATCGGTCCAGGCGAAGCGGCTGCTTTCATGGCTGCGCATGAAGAAGCCCGGCCCGGGGGTGGGGATGGTGGTGACGGGTTTCCAGGTCTTCATGTCGATCACGTCGATGGCGCCACCCTTGAGGTTGGGCGAAGCGAGCACGGTACTGCCGTTCCACGCAAAGGTGATGCCCGAGCCCAGGTGCGGCATGCCGGCGATGGGCAGGTCCGCGATCTTGCGGCGCGCGTCGAGGTTCACCACCTGCGCGGTGGCCGAGCCCTCAGCCGTTTTGGGGCGCGTGGCGCCGAGCACGTGGCGGTAGCTCTGGTCGAAGAAGAAGTCGTCCAGCGGCTCGTCCAGTGGCGTGCGGCGCACGCCGTGGAAACCGGGTTTGGCGATCGCCTCGCCCATCTTGTAGTCGTGCACCAGGCCGTCGTAGATCGGTTCGGCCTTGGGGTTGTACGAGATCTCCCAGAGCTCGGGAATGTCCTTGAGCGCGACCACGAAGCTGTTGCGCGGCGTGGCGTCGTACACCGCCGAGACACGCGAGGTCTGCTTGCCGTCCAGCGTGGCCGCCGCATAGGTCTTCTGCAGGTTCAGGTCGGCGTCGAACAGCACCACGCTGTGCGGCAGGTAGTTGGCGGCCATGACCCACTTCCCGTCGCCGCTCACCGCGACGTTGCGCATGTTGAGCCCGGCCCGCACCTCGGCCACCACGCGCAGGCGCCAGAGGTCGTACTTGGTGATCCAGCCGTCGCGCGAACCAAAGAACACGTAGCGACCGTCGGGCGTGAACTTGGGGCCGCCGTGCAGCGCGAAGCGGCTGGCAAAGCGGGTGATGACCTCGAACTTGTCGCCGTCGAGCAGGCTGATGTGGTGGTCACCACCCTCCACCACCACAAAGAGGTTCATGGGGTCGGCGCGCCACAGCGGCTTCGCCGGCTCGCCCGCGGGCGCCGGGTTGAACGTGCGCGAGGCGCGGATGTCGGCCTCGGCCCACACGGGCGCGGGCGACACCGGGGTGCGGATGTGCGCGGCGAGCGCGGCGATGTCGGTGGCGCTGAGCTGCCCGGCAAAGCCCGGCATCTGCGTGGCCGGCCGGCCCTGGGCGATGACCTTCAGCGCCTCGGCCGGGCGCAGTCGCTCCAGGCTCTCGGGCAGCAGCGCCGGGCCCATGAGGCCGGTGCGCTGCTCGCCGTGGCAGGCGGCGCAGTGCTGGGTGTAGAGCGCGGCGGCGTTGGGGGCCAATGGGGTGGTCTGCGCGCCCGCCATGTCCACGCCCATCCAGCACAGGCCCAGCACCAGCGAGGCGCGGGCGACGTTGGCCAGGGTCTCGCGCAAGGAGCGCTTCGGGGTGTCAGGCATGGTCGGCCTCCTGGCGCAGGATGTGAATTTTGCGGAACGGCGTGAGCGCGAGGCGGCCCGCATCGCTGCCGGCCACCGCGCCGATCTCTTCGTCGGTGAGGTAACAGCCCGGGTCTTCGGCCCAGGGATTGCCGGTGAGCTGCTGCGCTCGGGTGCGGGTGTTGCCGCCGCAGATGGCGAAGTGCTGGCAGCTGGCGCAGCGACCTTCGACCGGCCTCGGAAACGCTTTCAGGCCCGCCATCAGCGGCTCGCTGGTGTCGCTCCATATCTGCGAGAACGGGCGCTGGCGCACGTCACCGATCGTGTGGTGCCACCACATGGTGTCGGGGTGCACGTGGCCGAGGTTGTCGATGTTGGCCACGTTGACACCGCTGCTGTTGCCGCCCCAGGCCACCAGGCGCTCGCGCAGCGCGTCCGCCCAGCGCGGAAAGCGCGCCTGCACCCACTGCAGCAGGTAGGGGCCGTCGGCGTCGTTGTTGCCGGTCACGTACTCCTCGTCCAGCCCGCGCCGGGCCGCGTCCCAGGCGCGCTCGAAGAGCAGGTCCAGCGCGTCGCGCGTGGCGAGGTGTTGCGCGTCCTGGCCGCGGTGGATGTTGCCGCGGCCGGCGTAGTTGAGGTGCGAGAAATAGAACTTGTCCACCTGCTCGCTGCGCATCAGGTCCAGCAGCGGCGCGAAGTCCTGTGCGTTGAGCGCGGTCATGGTGTAGCGCAGGCCCACCTTCACGCCACGCGCGTGCAGCAGGCGCACGGCGGCGAGGCTGCGGTCGAACGCGCCGTCGAGCCGGCGGAACCGGTCGTGCGTCTCGCGCAGGCCGTCCAGGCTGATGCCCACGTAGTCGAAGCCGGTCGCGGCGATGCGGTCGGCCATGGGGGCGTCGATCAGCGTGCCGTTGGTGGACAGGCCGGTGTAGAAGCCCATGGCGCGCGAGCGGTTGGCGATGTCGAAGATGTCGGGCCGCATGAGTGGCTCGCCACCGGAGAGGATGAGCACCGGCACGCGGAAGGCCTTGAGGTCGTCCATCACCGTCACGACTTCGCTCCAGCTCAGCTCGCCGGCGTACTCGTGGTCGGCGGAGAGGGCGTAGCAGTGTTTGCAGGTCAAATTGCAACGCCGGATGAGATTCCAAATGACGACCGGACCAGGCCTTTGACTCGCAGCCTCACCAGCACCCTTTCCGGGCTGCTGCCGCACGCGGGGCGCGGGTGTCGGGTACCGGCCGGTCTGTTCGGCTTCGGCGATTTCGCGCATGTACTGGCTGATGCGAAACATGGTGAGGCTTTCGTTTCAGGAGTCGGTCAACCGCAATCCGGTCTTTTTCAGGATCGCGGTCGAATAAAGGATGTCGTGCGCTCGGCAGGCGCTGCCGAGCATCGAAGCGATCTCGCTGGTCTGCTGTTCCACCTCTTCTCGCGAGCGGCCGTGCAGCATGGCGAACAGGTTGTACGGCCACACGGGCAAGCGCCTTGGGCGGCGGTAGCAGTGGCTGACCCCGGGCAGCAGGCCGATGCGTTCGCCAAGCTCATCGACCACGTCGTCGGCGACATCCCACACGCTCATGCCGTTGGCGGTGAAGCCCAGGCGGTAGTGGTTGGGCACGGCGCCGATGCGGCGGATCAGGCCGGCGTCGAGCATGGCCTGCAGGCGCTCGCGCACCTGCTCGCCGCTGATGCCCAGCGTGGCCCCCACGGCTTCGTAGGGTCGCGGCACCAGCGGCAGGCCGGACTGCGTGGCGCGGATCAGTCGGCGGTCGAGTTCATCGAGTGCCATGGGCGCCTCCTGCGAACAAAGGCAGTTTCAGCTCCACAAAGAACTCGCGCTCCTTGGGGAATGCGTACACCGGCAAACCGGTCACCGCTTCGATGCGGTGGACCACGGGCTCGATCTGTTCGGCCGACTCGACCGCCAGCACGAACCACATGTTGAGCGGCGTGGCGCCGGGCTGGTCCGGGTGGGCCGATTCACGGCGGTAGTTGTGCGCCACCTCGTTCATCGCATCGAGCTGGGCCGCGACCGCATCAAAGCGCTCCTCGGGCACGGCCATGGCGGCCAGCACGAAGCGGCCACCCACGCGTTCGATCTGGAACAGTGGTCCGAAGCGGGTCAGGTCGCCGTGCGACAGCAGGTTCTGCAGCCGCTCGATCACCGCGTCTTCGCTGCAACCGAGCTGGGCGGCCACGTCGGCGAAAGGCCGGTCACTCAGTGGGAAGCCGCCGTGCAGGAAACCGACCAGGCGAACGTCATCCGGCGAAAGCATGGGACACCTCCTGCGGCGGTGGAGCCAGCGCGCGAAAGCGGTGCGCGCCGGTCTGTTTGAAACGGCGGGTGGAAAACAGCACGGCGTGCCGGTGTGCGTCCAGCCCGGCGGCGGGCACCACGCGGTCGATCACTTCCTGCACCACGGCGCGGTCGGTGCCGTGCACCATGCAGTACAGGTTGTAGGGCCACTGCGGCGCGCGCTCGCGCCGGTAGGCCAGGGTCACGCCGGGCTGGCGCGCCAGCGCCTCGCCGCAGGTGTCCACCGATTCATCGGGCACGTCGAACACGGTCATGGCGTTGGCGGCAAACCCGAGCTCGTGGTGCCTCACCACGACGCCGAAGCGCTTGAGCGTGCCGGCGTCGAGCCAGCGCTGCAGCGTGCAGAGCAGGTCCTCGACCGGGCGGCCGGTGTCGTCGGCCCAGGTGTCGAAGGGGCGCGTGGTGATCGGCAGGCCGGCCTCCACGCGCTCGGCCAGCGGCCGCTCGTCCGCCCCAATGGGTTCGGCGCGGGCCACGCGTGGTACCCGCATGGGCATCAAGGCGGTGCGGTGGCGCAGATCAAAACCGAGGTCGATGCGGTAGGCGCGCTGCATGCGCAGGCGCAGCGCGGGCAGGCCGGTGGCCCGCTCCAGCATCCGCATCGCCGCTTCCACGGCCGGCGCGTCGCGCCCGGTCATGACGAACCAGAGGTTGAGGGCGTGCTCGCGTTCGTAGTTGTGGTTCACGCCCGGGTGGGCCGACACGGTGGCGGCGACCTCGTGCAGCCGGTCATGGGGCACCGCCATCGCCGCCAGCAGCGCCGCCCCGCCGGCACCCGGCGCGAACACGCCACCGATGCGGCTGATGGCGCCCGCGCGCTGCAGCCGCTCGCAGGCCGCGAGCACATCGGCCTCGCTCAGGTCCAGCGCCAGGGCGAGGTGGGCAAAGGGCTCCCGCACCAGCGGAAAGCCGTGTTGCCAGGGGTTGAGCAGCGCGAGATCGTCCGGACTCATGGTTCAGAACCCCACACGCGCAGCACGCGCGGTGAAGAAGATGCCGCTGGGCGCGGGCACGTCGAGCCGCGCGCGGGTGGCGAAGCTCTGCGTGTCGATCACGCTCACGCGGTGGTCGTCGCGGCTGCTGATCCACACCGCTTCGCCCCGCGGCGTGAACTCCATGTGCAGCACGGCCTTGCCGGGCTCCAGTGTCTGCACGATGGCCTGGCTCTGCGTGTCGATGACCTGCACGCGGTGGTAGTCGGGCACGGAGAAATTCACCCACACCTGGCGACCATCGGGCCGCGCCATCACGAACACCGGCTGGCCGGCCACGGGGATGCGGCCGACTTCGGCCCAGGTCTCCGTGTCCACCACCAGCACCTCGTGGCGCCCGATGGCGGGCAGGTAGGCGCGGCGCCCGGCCACGGCCCAGCCGCGCAGGTGCGGCATCTTGTAGACCGGCAGCGGTTCCTGGCCCTTGCCGTAACCGCCGAGGATGCGCTGGACTTTCGGATCGGTGGCCCAGAGGTCGAGCTGGGCCAGGCCGTCTTCGCCGAACAGGCCGGCGATGTAGTGGCGGCCATTGGGCGTGACCAGCGCGTCGTAGGGCTGGCGGCCGATGTTCTCGAACTTGGTGGTCTTGGGGTTCTTGGGGTCCGAACAGTCGGTGACCCAGATCGCGTTGGCGTCGAACAGGCTGTAGGCGAAACGCCGGCCCGGCAGATCGACCAGGCCCACGACCCGGGACAGTTTGCCGGGGCCGTACTCGGCCGGGATGTGTGCCAGCAGTTCCAGCGTGCGCGCATCGAACACCTTCACACCGCCGGGCGTGTAGTTCTGTGCCGCGACCAGCGTGCCGTCGGCGCTGATGGCGCCGCCGATGGAGTTGCCCGCCTGCATCACGCGGCGGGTGATGCGGCGCTCCAGCAGGTGGACCTGGGTGAGGCCACCGTCGCGCCCGAACACGTAGGCGAACAGGCCGTCGCGCGAGAACACCACCGAAGCGTGCGACAGGTCGCCCAGGCCGGGCACCTCGCCGATCAGCGCCTGGGCCGTGGTGTCCACGAGGTAGAGCGTGCCGTTGGCGCGGCCGATGACCACGCCGAGGTCGCCGGTGCCGCGCAGGACTTGGGTCGCGCAGCCGGGCAACACGCCCAGCGCGCCGATGGAAGACAGGGTGGCCGCAGCGGCGAGCCATTCACGGCGTTTCATGGTGCTTTCACCACTTCTTCAGGAAAGCCCTGCTGCAGGCGCAGCGCGATCCAGCGCGCCTCGGGCTCGCTGAGCATCGCCTTCCAGGGCGGCATGGGGGTGCCCGGCCGGCCGTGGAAGATCACGGCGGCCAGGCTGTCAATGGGGACGTCGGCCAGGGCCTCGCGCGTCAGCGCCGGGCCGAGGCCGCCGGTCAGGCGCATGCCGTGGCACGAGCCGCAGTCCTGCCGCACCATGCGCACCAGCTCGCGCGAACGCGAAGCATCGGGCGCAGGCCCCGACTGTGCGAAGGCCGAAACAGGCCCCAGCAACAGCGCAGACAGGACAGCAGCGAAGCGCAGCACGGCAGGCCTCCCGGATCAGGACTTGAGGATCACCGCGATGGCGTCCTTGAGGTCCTGATCCGCGATCTTGTCCGGACCGTTGGGCGACATGGGAATCGGGCCATACACACCCGAGCCGCCCTTGCGCACCTTGTCAAACAACTTGGCCACCACGTCCTGCCCCTTGTACTTGGCCGCGATGTCCTTGAACGAAGGACCGACCAGCTTCTTGTCCTTCGCATGGCAGGCCATGCAACCGGACTTGGTCAAGGCGGCCTCGCCGTCGGCCAAGGCAGCGCCCGAACCCAGCGCCATGAACGACGCCAGCAACAGCAGATTCACTTTTTTCATAAAGACTCCAGAAGAAACGCAACGAAGACGAAGTGCCCCCACCCAGGGCCCCGTGGAACCGGCTTTGCCGGGCCACCAGGGCCGTCCCCCCTCAGGGGGGAAGCCGCAAAGCGGCGCAGGGGGGAGATCAGTAAACGTCGTTCTGCGTGTTGTGCACGTTGAAGTGGCCCGTCGGCGTGATCAGACGCGGGTCCTTGATCACGGCCTTGAGCTTGAGCGTCTTGTCATCGACGATGACCAGCGCGCTCTCCTTGTTCTTGGCGCTCCACACCGAGAACCACACCTCGTCGCCCGCCTTGTTGAACTCGGGCTGCACGACGCGTTTGGCGCCGTCGTCCTTGATGCCCGCCCACTCGGCGATCGGCAGCACGACAAACCCTTTCTCCAGGTTGTTGATGTCGTACACCGCGACCGACTGCGAGATCTTCGGATCGGGGTTCAGTGGCGTGTCCGAATACAGGTGCTTGCTCTTCGGGTGGCTCTTGATGAACAGCGCACCGCCGCCCTGGCCGGTGAGGGTCTGAACGACCTTCCAGGCTTCCTTGGGGTGCTTGACCGGATCGGTGCCGATGAGCGAGATGGTCTCGTCACCCAGGTGGCCGGTGGACCACACGGGGCCGAACTTCGGATGGGTGAAGTTCGCACCGCGACCGGGGTGGGGAATCTTGCCCACGTCGATCAGCTGGGTCAGCTTGCCTTCCTTCAGGTCGACCGCAGCGATCTTGTTGCTGTTGTTGGCCGCCACCATGAAGTAGCGCTTGGTGGAGTCCAGGCCGCCGTCGTGCAGGAAGCGCGCGGTGCCGATGGTGGTGACCTTGAGCGCGTCGATGTTGGAGTAGTCCACCAGCAGCGTCTGGCCGGTTTCCTTCACGTTCACGACGAACTCGGGCTTGTAGTGGCTGCCGACGATGGAGGCCACGCGCGGTTCGGGGTGGTACTCCTGCTTGTCGACGGTCATGCCGCGGGTCGCCACGATCTTCAGCGGCTCCAGCGTGTCACCGTTCATGATCACGAATTGCGGCGGCCAGTAGGAACCGGCGATCGCGTACTTGTCTTCGAAGCCCTTGTACTTGCTGGTCTCCACCGAACGCGCTTCGAGACCGGTGCGGATCTCGGCCACGTTGTCGGGCATCTCCATCCAGAGGTCGATCATGTTGATCTTGGCGTCGCGCCCGATCACGAACAGGTAGCGGCCCGAGGCCGACAGGCGCGAGATGTGCACCGCGTAGCCGGTCTTGACGATGTTGATGATCTTCTTGGTGTCGCCGTCGATCAGCGCCACTTCACCCGTGTCCCGCAGCGTGGTGCTGAAGATGTTGGTGATGTTGAAGTTGTTCATCTTCTTCTTCGGCCGCTTCTCCGGCGGCACGATGACCTTCCAGGTCGCCTTCATCTGCTCCATGCCGAACTCGGGCGGGGTCGGTGGCTCGTGCTGGATGTAGCGCGCCATCATGTCCACCTCTTTTTCGGTCATCTCGCCACTGGTCTGCCAGTTCGGCATGCCGGCCGGCGAGCCGTAGGCGATGAAGACCTTGAGGTAGTCCGTGCCCTTGCCCACGGTGATGTCGGGCGTGAGCGGCTTGCCGGTGGCGCCCTTGCGCAGCACGCCGTGGCAGCCCGCGCAGCGCTCGAAGTACACCTTGCGCGCCACATCGAACTCGGCCTGCGTCATGGGCGGCGCCTTCGGGTTCACGCTCTGCACCATGGGCTCGGCGCCGATGGGGGAACTGCCCGCCTGATAGTTCGCCTCGGCCGGGCTGACCTTCTTGTCGGCCGTCTGCGCGAAAGCGCCGGCGCCGAGCATGGCAGCCATGGCCAGCGTGGTCAGGCGAATGATCGTTCTGGGTTTCATGGGTTTCTCTCTCTCCGTCGTGGATCAGCTGTTGATGTGGCCGTCCCGGTTGGGGCTTTGGACCCATTCGCCCGGCTGCTGTCCAAGACCGTGGCGAACAGGAGAGATCGTCAAGGCGGGAACGCGGCCTGTCCTTGAACTGGTTCAAGGACAGGCCATCAAGGCGTCAGAACAATGGGCCCTGTTCAGAGAAGAAAAGCCACGAGAACGGAGCACCCCCATGAACCTGGTCCACCTCGGCCACCTGTTGGTCCCTGATCGCTCCCCGCAGGCCACCGCGCCCGGCACCGTCACGCTGGTGGGCGCGGGCCCTGGCGACCCGGAACTGCTCACGGTCAAGGCCGTGAGGGCGCTGCAGGCCGCAAAGCTGGTGCTCTACGACCACCTGGTGAGCCCCGCCGTGCTCGACCACCTCAGCCCCGATGCCGAGCGCATCTACGTGGGCAAGGAGTCGTCGCGCCACACCCTGCCCCAGGCCTCGATCATCGAACTCATGGTCCAGCTGGCGCGCGGCGGCCGTTCGCTGTTGCGCCTCAAGGGCGGCGACGGCTACATCTTCGGTCGGGGCGGTGAAGAGGCCCAGGCGCTGGCCGCCGAGGGCATCCCGTTCACGGTGGTGCCGGGCCTCACCGCCGCGCAGGGCGCTGCCGCCTCGGTGGGCATCCCGCTCACCCACCGCGACCACGCCTGCGCCCTGGTGCTGGCCACCGGCCACACGCGCGACGACAAGGGCCTGGACATGGACTGGGCCATGCTCGCGCGCCCGCGCCAGACCGTGGTGCTCTACATGGGGGTGAACAACCTGCCCGAGATCTGCCGCCAGCTGCTCGCCCACGGCCTGCCGCCCGGCACGCCAGCGGCGCTGGTGGAGAAGGCCACGATGCCCGAAGAACGCTGCATCACCGGCACGGTGGCCGAGCTGCCCGCGCTGGCGCTGCGCCACCAGGTGCGCCCGCCGGCGCTCATCATGATCGGCGGGGTGGTGGCGCTGCGCGCGCAGCTGCAGCCCCAGGAAACGGCCCCGGCGCTGCAAGCCGAACGGCCCCGGGACGGCTCCAGCGCCGTGATGGAACGGTCCGCGATGGCGTGAGGGGGCGTTGAGCGGGCGCCGTCAGGGCGTCGCCGCGGCGCGCTGCTGCAGGGCCCAGTAGGCCAGGCCGGTGGACGTGTCGGCCGCCACACCGCCCACCGCCTCGGGCAGCATCGGATACACACCGCCGTAGTTCATGATGACGATCACGTCTTCCGGGCGCCAGAGGCCTTCATTGGCCACCGCGTTGTAGGTGGCCTGGAACGAAGCCAGCCAGCCCGGGGTGGTTCTGTTGGCGTTGCTGGCGAACCAGATGAAGGGCCGCCCGCGCACGTGGGTTTCGCGGATCGCCCGGCGGAACGCTTCTCCGAGCTTCCCGCTCGTGCACCCACCCAGCGGGCACTCGATGAAGGTGCCCTTGCTGCTGCGGAAGGCCATCAAAGCGTTGGGGTTGTTGTAGATGTACTTGGCGTTGGTCGGGTCGAAGTTCTGCGGCTGCCAGCCGGTGTAGACGGCCCCGTACCGGCGGGTCGCCGACGCGGCGGGGTCGGTGTAGATCGCTTCGGCCTGGGCCACGGTGCGCCCGTTCCAGCGGCTGGTGTCGCTGGTGTAGAAGGCGATGGCTTCGGGGTTGAGGCTCTGGTCGAGGTCGGGGTAGAGCTCCTGGAGGTTGTTGAACGCGCTGAGCGGCAGCCACGCAGACGTGCCCGAGGGCACCGGGAACTCGGTGATCAGGTTGCGCGTGGCCATCTTGCGGATGAGGCTGGCGCTCTGGGCGTCGGAGATGTTGGCGTTGTTGCCCCAGATGCCATGGGCGTTCTGGCGCACGTAGGTCCAGTCCGCGTCCAGCGAAGCTTCGTCGGCCAGCTGGTTGTTGCCGTGCAGCGGGATGAAGACGCGCGGCCGGTTGGGCCCGGTGCTGCCGCAGGGCGGGCTGGCGCAGGCCGCGTCCATCACGTAGTAGCCCACGCCCTCATATTGATGGGTCGCGCTCATGTTGGCCTTCACCGACTGGCTCTCTTCCTCGCTCGCGGTGTAGAAATGCACGCCCTGGCCGATGAGGAAAAACCGGTACAGCGGCTTGAACCCGGCCGCCGGCACCAGGCTGGCGTGGTAGGCCACGCCTTCGTAGTTGAACTGGGGCAGGTTGGCCACCACGCTGTCCCGTTCTTCCTCGCTGACGGTGTAGAAGTGCACGCCCGTCTGGGTGTTGAAGAAGCGGTGTACCGGGCTCAGGCCGGTCGAGGGGGCGCTGGCCGCATAAAACGCCTCGCCCTCCGGGCTCATGGAGGGCGCGGTGCGGTACACCTGCTCGCGCTCGCCCACATCGGTGGTGTAGAAATGTGCGCCCGTGCCGGTGTTGTAGAAGCGGAAAACGGCCACCCGGCCGACCGCCTTGCGGGAGACCTCGCCCAGGGTGTAGGCACCGATCGGCGCCACCTCGCCCGGCGCCACCGCGCTGGTCGCGGGCAGGGTCCGGGCCCGGGCCAGGGCGTCCTGCAGGCTCTTCGCATTCAGCGCCGCGCCCGCTTGCAGCGCCTGGGCCTCGGTCATGGGCTGACCCGAATCACGGGCCACTGCCGGGGCGCCGGCACCCGGGCCCTGCGCATCACCCCCCGACTGACCGCCGCCGCAGGCCACCAGCAGACCGGCACACAGCCCCAAAGCCACCACCAGCCTGCCTCGACCCACCCGGGGTGCCAGGGACAAATGACGCGCGAACAGATTCATGGTGAGGCCCGGACGGTGAGAGACGGAGGTCTTTGTGCAAAATGAAGGCGCATTTCAACCCATCCCGCGCGCGGGCGCGCACCGCCCGAGACCAGCGGCGGCCTGCGGCCGACGAGCCAACCCCCTCCGCGCCGCCTGAGGCACAGTTATTGCAGGCTTCCCCACCAGCATGCCCTCCACCCCCTCGTCCCTGAAATCGGGACTCAATTTCCTGATCGCCGCCAAGCGCTGCGAAATCGACGCCCTGCGCCAGCTCGCGCTCACCAGCGCGCTGGTGAACGTGACCGGCCGGCTGGTGCACGGCCTGCAGCGCGAGCGCGGCCTGTCCAACCTGTTCCTCGCCTCGCAGGGCAGCCGCTTCGCCGAACCGCGCCAGCAGCAGATCACCGAGTGCCAGGCCACAGAGACCGAGCTGCGCCGCTGTTTCGCCAACCTCGACGCCCACCTCGGCCACGGCGCGCGCCTGTTCAGCCGCATCGCCTACGTGCTGCAGGGGCTCGACGCCCTGCCCGCGCTGCGCGAGCAAGTGGACACCCAGGCCTGGACGGCGCGCCAGGCCACCGAGGCCTATGTGCGCCTGATCGCCGGCCTGCTGGCGGTGGTGTTCGAGGCCGCCGACAGCGCCAGCGACCCGACCATCTCGCGTCAGCTGGTGGCCTTGTTCAACTTCATGCAGGGCAAGGAGTTCGCCGGCCAGGAACGCGCCGCGGGCTCGGCGCTCTACGCCAGCGGACGCGCCGAGAGCGCCGAGCAGCAGCGCCTGCTGCACCTGATCGATTCGCAGGAACGCTGCCTGCAGGTGTTCAAGGAGTTCGCCAGCGACGAACTCGCCACGCTCTGGGCCACGGCCGACCGCGACACCATGGCCGCCCGCGCCGAGTTGGAGCGCATGCGCCGCGTGCTCTGCACCGCCACCGACGGCAGCCCGCTCGACGCCAACCAGAGCCAGCCCTGGTTCGACTGCTGCAGCGTGCGCATGGACCGCATGAAGACGGTGGAAGACCGGCTCGCCCACAGCCTGCAGCGGCTGTGCGAACACAAGACCCAGGCCGCGCTGGACGAGCTGCTGGCGTTCGAGGGCCTCGACCCCGACGCCACCCAGCCGGCCGATCCGCTCTCGTTCTTCCAGCACCCGGTGCCCGACCACGTGGCCGGCAGCCACCCGACGCAGGGTTACGGCCACCAGCTCGACCGCTCCATCCTCGACCTGGTGCAGGACCAGGCGCGCCGCCTGCAGGCCATCAGCGACGAGCTCGACACCGTGCGCGCCAGCCTCAACGAGCGCAAGCTGGTCGAGCGCGCCAAGGGCCTGCTGATGGCGCACCGCAACCTCAGCGAGGCCGAGGCCCACAAGACCCTGCGCCAGATGGCCATGAACCAGAACCGCCGCCTGATCGACGTGGCCGAAGCGGTGCTGTCCATGGCCGAGGTGCTGCCCGAACGGCGGCGCTGACCGGGGGCGACCGGCGCCGGGGTGTTGCGGCGCACAAAACCTGTGCCCCGCCCCTGCGGCGCACCAAGCTGAAGCCTGGAGCACCGCCCCACCTCGCCACCGCCACCAGGCTCGCGCGGCGCCCGGCCCCCGGGCCAAAGCCCGTTTTTCCCTTGAATATCAAGCATCTTCCGACCGCACCGGGCCACCCACCGAGGCCTGGCACGCTCCCTGCTTAGATCCTCTCAACGGGACCTGTGCCAATGGCGGCACAAACCCCGCAGTCTCCCGAGACACAGGACAACGGCGTCCATTTCAAGCCCCATCACGCTGGGCTGGAAATGGGCGCCGTTTTGTTTTTGGCCACCGATTTTTTCGATTTATTCATCAGCAAGGAGTTGGACATGACCTCAAGCACCACACCCCCCACCGTGGCCGCCACGCCCGAAGCACCGGCCCCGGCCAGCGCCTCGCGCCGCGACTTCATCAAGAAGGGTGCGGCCACCGCCACCTTCTTCTCCACCCTGGGCCACAGCGGCGTCTGGGCCGCCGGCTCCGACGCGCCGGAGAAGACCGAGGTCAAGATCGGCTTCATCCCGCTGACCGACTGCGCCAGCGTGGTGATGGCCAACGTCCTCGGTTTCGACAAGAAGTACGGCGTGACCATCGTGCCCACCAAGGAAGCCAGCTGGGCCGGCGTGCGCGACAAGCTGGTCAATGGCGAGCTCGACATGGCGCACGTGCTCTACGGCCTGGTCTACGGCCTGCAGCTCGGCACCTCGGGCCCGCAGAAAGACATGGCCGTGCTGATGAACCTGAACCACAACGGCCAGGCCATCACGCTGTCGAAAAAGCTCGCCGACAAGGGCGCCGTGGACGGCCCCTCGCTCGCCAAGCTGATGGCCGCCGAAAAGCGCGAATACACCTTCGCCCAGACCTTCCCCACCGGCACCCACGCCATGTGGCTCTACTACTGGCTGGCCAGCGCCGGCATCGACCCGTTCAAGGACACGCGCGCCATCGTGGTGCCCCCGCCGCAGATGGTGGCCAACATGCGCGTGGGCAACATGGACGGTTTCTGCGTGGGTGAGCCCTGGAACCACCGCGCCATCATGGACGGCATCGGCATCACCGCCAACACCACGCAGGACATCTGGAAAGACCACCCCGAGAAGGTGCTGGGCACCACGGCCGACTTCGTCGCCAAGAACCCCAACACCGCGCGCGCCGTGACCGCCGCGATCCTGGAAGCCAGCAAGTGGATCGACGCCGGCCTGCAGAACAAGAACAAGATGGCCGAGACCATCGCCCAGCGCGCCTATGTGAACACCGGCGTGGACGCGATCAACCAGCGCATCCTGGGCCGCTACCAGAACGGCATGGGCAAGACCTGGGACGACCCGAACCACATGAAGTTCTACAACGACGGCTCGGTGAACTTCCCCTACCTGAGCGACGGCATGTGGTTCATGACCCAGCACAAGCGCTGGGGCCTGATGAAGACCCACCCCGACTACCTGGCCGTGGCCAAGAAGGTCAACCGCATCGACGTCTACAAGGAAGCCGCCAGCGCCAGCAAGACGCCGCTGCCCAAGTCGGACATGCGCAGCGTGAAGATGATGGACGGCGTGGTCTGGGACGGCAAGGACCCGGCGAAGTACGCCGATGCGTTCCGCATCAAGGCTTGACCCACCCCCGCCGCGCTGCGCGCGACCCCCTCAAGGGGGCAACGCTGGCGGCCTGGCAAAGCCAGTTCCGCGGCGTTCCCGGCTTAAGACATTTCGCCCCTCGTTGTTTCACTTCTAAGGAAAAACCATGGTCAGCGCCGTTTTTCATTCACCGCTGGAGGCTTCGGCACCGCCGGTCACCAGCTCCCACTCACCGATGGGCAAAGCCATGAGCAAACCCAAAACCGAAGCGCCTGCGACGCCCGCGGTCAGCGCCCGCCCCTCGGCCGCCAGCCGCGACTTCCGGGGCGTGTGGATGGCGGTGCTGCCACCCGTGTTGGGGCTGGCCTGCCTGGTGCTGCTCTGGCAACTGATCGCCAGCACCGGCAACAGCGGCATCCCCAAACCCGCCGAGACCTGGGCGCAGGCGGTGCAGGTGTTCTCCGACCCGTTTTACAGCAACGGCCCCAACGACCAGGGCGTGGGCTGGAACGTGCTGGCCTCGCTCAAGCGCGTGGCCATCGGCTTCGGCCTGGCCGCAGCGGTCGGCATTCCCGCCGGCTTCGCCATCGGCCGCTTCGAGTTCCTGAGCCGCATGTTCAACCCGCTCATCAGCCTGCTGCGCCCGGTGTCGCCGCTGGCCTGGCTGCCCATCGGTCTGCTGGTGTTCAAGGGCGCCGACCCGGCCGCCATCTGGACCATCTTCATCTGCTCGATCTGGCCCATGATCATCAACACCGCGGTGGGCGTGCAGCGTGTGCCGCAGGACTACATGAACGTGGCCCGTGTGCTCAACCTGAGCGAGTGGAAGATCTTCACCAAGATCCTGTTCCCCGCCGTGCTGCCCTACCTGCTGACCGGCGTGCGCCTGGCGGTGGGCACGGCCTGGCTGGTGATCGTCGCGGCCGAGATGCTGACCGGCGGCGTGGGCATCGGCTTCTGGGTCTGGGACGAGTGGAACAACCTCAACGTCTCCTCCATCATCATCGCGATCTTCGTCATCGGCATCGTCGGCCTGCTGCTCGAATTCGCGCTCATCAAGATCGCCACCCTGTTCACGTTCGAGGAAGTCAAGTCATGAGCAACAGCAACGACGCCAAGTACATCGACATCCAGAACGTCGAGCAGACCTTCAAGACCAAGAAGGGCAATTTCCCCGCGCTGCGCGAGATCAACCTCACGGTGGCCAAGGGTGAGTTCGTGGCGCTGATCGGCCACTCGGGTTGCGGCAAGTCCACGCTGCTCAACCTGATCGCCGGCCTGACCACGCCCACCCACGGCGTGCTGCTCTGCGCCGACCGCGAGATCGCCGGCCCCGGCCCCGAGCGCGCGGTGGTGTTCCAGAACCACTCGCTGCTGCCCTGGCTCACGTGTTTTGAGAACGTGTATCTCGCGGTGGAACGCGTGTTCGCCGCCACCGAAAGCAAGGCCCAGCTGAAGGCCCGCACCGAAGCCGCGCTGGCCCTGGTGGGTCTCACGCCCGCCGCACAGAAGCGCCCCGGCGAAATCTCGGGTGGCATGAAGCAGCGCGTGGGCATTGCCCGGGCGCTGTCGATGGAGCCCAAGGTGCTGCTGATGGACGAACCCTTCGGCGCGCTCGACGCGCTGACCCGCGCCAAGCTGCAGGATGAGCTGCTGGAGATCGTGGCGGCCACGCAGGCCACCGTGGTCATGGTCACGCACGACGTGGACGAAGCCGTGCTGCTGTCCGACAAGATCGTGATGATGACCAATGGGCCCGCCGCCACCATCGGCGAGGTGCTGCACGTGGACCTGCCACGCCCGCGCCACCGCGTGGCCCTGGCCGACGACCCGCAGTACCAGCACCACAGAAAAGCGGTCATCGACTTTCTCTACACGCGCCAGGCGCACGTCGAAAAGGCAGCTTGACCAGCGCGCGGCCAACCCCAAAAAGGGGCATGTCTCAGGGCATGCCCCTTTTTTGTTGGTGCCGCGGGCGGTGGACGACACAGGCATGGTGCATGGCGGGTCCTCCGTGCCCCGCCAACCGCCCCTTGATCGGGCATGGATATTGCTGAATATCCGCAGAGGCTGACGAAGGCCTCTTGTGCTGCATCCTGTCGCCGATTCCGGCCGACCGGTGCGCCCCTTGCGCATCCCTCTGGCCTGCCTCGGCCATGGGCGCCGCTGCGAGGGCTCCACTTCCCACCCCACCTCTCTCACAAAGGTCCACGCCATGGCGGGCTTCCGTACGTTCCTGAAAAGCGGGCACACACCGACGCTGTTTGCAGCGTTTTTCTACCTCACGTTCTCGTTCGTGATCTGGGTCATGAACGGCGCCATGGCGCCCTTCATCAGCGAGGAGTTCAACCTCACGGCCGCGCAGAAGGGCCTGCTGCTGTCGATCCCCATCGTGGCCGGCGCCGTCATGCGCTTCCCGCTCGGCCTGCTCGCGCAGTACGTGGGTCGCAAGACCGCCACGCTGGTCGAGCTGGCGCTGATCACGGTCACGATGTCGTACGGCTACTTCTTCGTGCAGACCTACGACGACATGCTCAAGATGGCGCTGCTGCTGGGCGTGGCCGGTGCCAGCTTCGGTGTGGCCATGTCGCTGGGCTCGGGCTGGTACCCGCCGAAATACAAGGGCCTGGCCATGGGTCTGGTGGGCGCGGGCAACGCCGGCACCGCCATCGCCGCGCTGCTGGCCCCGCCGCTCGCGCAGGCCTACGGCTGGCAGACGGTGTACGGCTTCGCCGCCCTCGCTTCCATCGTGCCCATGCTGGTGGTGGCCTTCATGGCCAAGGAGCCGCCCGACCGCGACGTGCACGCCAGCATGCGCGAGCACCTGGCCTGCCTGCTGGAAAAAGACGGCTGGGTGTTCAGCCTGATCTACGTCGTCACCTTCGGCGGCTTCATCGGCATCACCACCTTTTTGCCCACCTACTACTACGACCAGTTCGGCGTGAGCAAGGTGCAGGCCGGTCAGCTCACCATGCTGGCCGCGCTGATGGGCGCCGTGGTGCGCATCTTCGGCGGCTGGATTTCCGACCACTGGGGCGGCGTGAACACGCTGACCGTGGTGCTGGTCGTGGTGTCGGTCGCGCTGGTGGGCGTGGGCCTGTCGTCGCACTCCATCGTGCTGACCACGCTGCTGCTCATCGTCTGCTTCGCCGCGCTGGGCGCGGGCAACGGCGCGCTGTTCCAGCTGGTGCCGCTGCGCTGGCCCATGTCCACCGCCGTGGCCGGCTCGATGATCGGCGAGATCGGCGCGCTCGGCGGCGGCCTGGTGCCGGCCATGATGGGCCAATCCAAGCAGCACACCGACAGCTTCCTCTCCGGCTTCGTGATCATGGCGATCTTCTCGGTGCTGATGCTGGGCGTGATGCGCACCATGCAGGTGCGGTGGACGCGCACCTGGGCGGAGAAAGGCGGGCGCGCGCGCGCAGCCTGAGGAATACCGCGCCGTTGGCTTGCGGTTAAATTGCACGGGTTCGCGCCGCGCCGCTGCGGCGCGCGTTCCAACCCCTTGCACTCCCGGAGCTGCCCGCATGGCGTCCCCCATCCGCATCATTTCTTCCATGGCCACCAAGCAGGTGCTGGCCGACCTGATCGCCCTCTACCGGCAGGCGCACCCGGACGCGGTGATCGAACTCGAATCCGTGGGCGGTGTGGACGCCGCCAAACGGGTGCGGGCCGGCGAGGCCTTCGACATCGTGGCGCTCGCGTCCAACGCGGTGGCCCAGCTCACCACCGACGGCAAGGTGGTGGCCGGCAGCACCGTGGACGTGGTGCGCTCCGGCGTGGCGCTGGCCGTGCGCAGCGGCGCGCCGCACCCCGACATCGCCAGCGAAGCCGCCGTGAAACAGGCCGTGCTCGCCGCGCGCACCCTGGGCTATTCCACCGGCCCCAGCGGCGTGCAACTGGCCAAACTGTTCGAGCGCTGGGGCATCGCCGAACAGATCAAAGACCGCATCGTCACAGCCCCGCCCGGCGTGCCCGTGGGCTCGCTGGTGGCCCAAGGCGAGGTCGAGCTGGGCTTCCAGCAACTGAGCGAACTCATGAGCCTGGAAGGCATCGACGTGCTCGGCCCGCTGCCCGCCGACATCCAGATCATCACCACCTTCTCGGCCGGCCTGGCCACGGCCTCCACGCAGCCCGACGCGGTGCGCGCGCTGCTGGCGTTCCTCGTGTCGCCCGCCACCGCACCCACCAAACAACGCAACGGGATGGAGGCCGCAGGCTGATCCGGTCAGCGTTGACACACGGTCGCTGAAAGCCCGCCCTTGAATCCGCTGCTGAACTGGCTGCGTTCGTTCTACCCGGCCCCGCTGACCATCGGTCGCGGGGAGCTCTGGCTGAGCAGCGTGGGCGTGGGCCTCGGGCTGCTGTGCACCGACTGGCTCAGCCGCCACGCGCTGGGCACCTCCAGCGTCTGGTTCATTGCGCCCATGGGCGCCTCGGCGGTGTTGCTGTTTGCGGTGCCGGCGAGCCCGCTGGCGCAGCCCTGGTCCATCATCGGCGGCAACGTGCTCTCGGCGTTGATCGGCGTGGCCTGCCACCAGTGGCTCGGCTCGACGGGCCTGGCCGCCGCAGTGGCGGGCACCGGCGCCGTGGCGGCCATGTTCGCGCTGCGCTGCCTGCACCCGCCCGGCGGCGCGGTGGCGCTCACGGCCGTGCTGGGTGGCCCGGCGATCCACCAGCTGGGCTTCGGTTTTGCGCTCTGGCCGGTGGCCGCCGATTCGGCGGTCATGCTGGCGCTGGCCCTGCTGTTCAACAACGCCATGGGGCGCAGCTACCCGCACCACGGCGTGACCCGGAGCCGCCCCCACGACACCAGCGACCCGCTGCCCACCCAGCGCGCGGGTTTCCACAAGGAGGACCTGGACGCCGCGCTGGCCTCGTTCGGCGAGCTGCTCGACATCGACCGCCACGACCTCGAAGAGATCATGACGCGCGCGCAACTGCACGCGCAGCGCCGCCACTGGAACGGCGTGCGCTGCCAGGACATCATGTCGCGCGACGTGGTGAGCGTGGGCCCCGGCGATTCGGTCGACGAAGCCTGGGCGCGCCTGGCGCACCACAAGATCAAGGCGCTGCCCGTGGTGGACGCCGAGCAGCAGCTGGTGGGCATCGTGTCGCTGCACGACTTCTTCATCGGCCAGAGCGCGCCGGCGCCCAGCCGCGTGCCGCGCATGAACACCGCGCGCCGGGTCGAAGAAATCATGACCCGCAGGGTGCGCACAGCCCGCCCCGAACAGGCCATCGCCGACCTGGTGCGCGGCTTCTCCGACGGGGGCCTGCACCACATGCCCGTGCTCGATCAGCAGGACCGGCTGGTGGGCATGGTCACGCAGTCGGACCTGGTGGCCGCCCTGTTCATGACCCCCGCCGGCCCGGCCTGACACCCGCGAAAAATCCCCCCTGCGGCGCGGGGACGAAGGCCTCCAAAATGGCCTTGGGCGCCATACCCGACTACATTAGTCAACTATGAACGCCACCACCACCACCCCGACCCAAGCCGTCCAGCCCGGCCCCAAGACCTCCATCGACAAGCACAAGATCCGCTTCCTGCTGCTGGAGGGCATCCACCCCTCGGCCGTCGAGGTGCTGCGCGCGGCGGGCTACAGCCAGATCGAAAGCCTGCCCGGCGCCCTGCCCGACGACCAACTGCTGGCCAAGATCGCCGACGCCCATTTCGTCGGCATCCGCTCGCGCACCCAGCTCACCGCCGAAGTGCTGAGCCACGCCCACCGCCTCGCCGCCGTGGGCTGCTTCTGCATCGGCACCAACCAGGTGGACCTGGCCGCGGCGCGCGAGCGTGGCATCGCGGTGTTCAACGCACCCTTCTCCAACACCCGCTCGGTGGCCGAGCTGGTGCTGGCCGAAGCGATTTTGCTGATGCGCGGCATCCCCGAGAAGAACGCCGTGGCGCACCGCGGCGGCTGGCTGAAATCGGCCAGCAACTCGTTCGAGATCCGCGGCAAGACACTCGGCATCGTGGGCTACGGCGCCATCGGCACGCAGCTCTCGGTGCTGGCCGAAGCGCTGGGCATGCACGTGGTGTTTTTTGACGTGGCGACCAAGCTGCCGCTGGGCAACGCCAAACCGCTCACCAGCCTGGACGAGCTCATGGCCACCGCCGACGTGGTGAGCCTGCACGTGCCCGAAACACCGGCCACGCAGTGGATGATCGGCGCGGCGCAACTCGCGCGCATGAAGCCCAGCGCCGTGCTCATCAACGCCTCGCGCGGCACCGTGGTGGACGTGGATGCGCTGGCCAGCGCGCTGAACAACCAGGCACTGCTCGGCGCCGCCATCGACGTGTTCCCCGAAGAGCCGCACAGCAACAAGGACACCTTCGAATCGCCGCTGCGCGGCCTGGACAACGTGATCCTCACGCCGCACATCGGCGGCTCCACGCTGGAGGCGCAGGAAAACATCGGCATCGAGGTGGCGGAAAAGCTGGTGAAGTACAGCGACAACGGCACCTCCACCTCGGCCGTCAACTTCCCCGAAGTGGCCCTGCCCGCGCACCCCGGCAAACACCGCCTGCTGCACGTGCACCGCAACGTGCCCGGCGTGCTCTCCGGCATCAACCGCGTCTTTTCCGACCACGGCATCAACATCTCGGCGCAGTACCTGCAGACGCGCGAAGACGTGGGCTACGTGGTGATGGACATCGACGCCGCGCACTCCGAGCGGGCGCTGGCCGAGCTGGCGGGCGTGCCGGGCACGCTGCGCAGCCGCGTGCTGTTCTGAGAGCCGGCTGACGCCGGCGTCAACAACAGAAGTGGCCCGGGCGCCAGCGCACAGACCCGGTTGTCCAACGCCCCGCGCCGGCACACAATGACCCTGGCGCGGCCTCGCGCGCCCCACCGCAGGAGCCCCTCATGTCCGAGTCATTGCACCCCACACCGGTCGACAGCCCCGCCCTCACCAACGCCGAGCTGGTGCAGCTGCGCGTGCGCGTGATCGCGCTGGAAAACATGGTCATCGCCCTGCTGGCGAATGCACCGCCCGAGCAACAGGCGCTGGTGCGGGAAATGGCCAGCTACATCTCGCCCCGGCCGGGCTACACGCCCCACACGGTCACCATCCATGCGGCGGACCAGATGCGCAGCCTGGTCGACCGCGCGGACCGGTTCCAGCCGATGCAGGCGAGCTGAACCCGCTTCGAGCCGCCACCGATACCGTCGGCGGCGTTGCTGGGGTACTTCCAGCAACTCAGGGCGCGCGATCGCGCACGTAGACGATCGCCTCCGCCCGCGTGCGCACGCCCAGCTTGTCGAAGATGCTCGACACCTGGTTGCGCACCGTCTTTTCGCTCTTGTTCAACTGCTGCGCGATGACGGGGTTGTCCAGGCCCTGGGCCACCAGGCGCAACACCTCTCGCTCGGCCGGTGTCAGCGTCACATCACCGGCGCCGTCGGTGGCATCGACCGGCGCATGGCCCAGAAAACCGCGCAGTTCGGCCAGGAAGGTGGACCACGCCGGCTCGGTGTCCAGCAGCACGTGGTTGTCGCTCTCCAGCGGCACGAAGCGCGCCCCCGGGATCAGCGCCGCCAGCCGCAACCCCTCGTCGAACGGCACACGCGCATCGCCGCGCGCGTGCAGCACCAGCGTGGGCACGCGCAACTGGCGCGCCAGGTCGGTCACGTCGACGCGGTGGAAGGCCTCGAGCGTGCGCGCGGCGTTCTCCGGGCTCGCCGTCAGGCGCTCCAGTTCGTTCCACCACTGGTGCTGCGCTGGCGTGCCGCCGGGGATGAACTGGTTGGTGAACACCTGACGGAAGGCGGCGTTGTCGCGCCCCCAGCCCAGACGGATCAGGTTGACCAGGGTCTGTGCCTCCAGCCGCTCGGCATCGCTGGTGGCGCGTTGCAGCGCGCCGCGCGCGTAGGCACCGGGCAGGACCAGATGAGACACCTTGTCGGGGTGTCGCACGGCGTAGGCGATGGCCACCGCCCCACCTTGCGACATGCCGATCAGCGGGAAGCGGCGCAGGCCCAGGCTGTTGACCACGGCCTCCAGATCACCGACCCAGGCGTCGAGCGAGAAGTCGGCCACCGCGCTGTCAGACAGGCCGCAGCCGCGCTGGTCGTAGCGGATGTACTGGTGATCGCGCGCGAGTTCGGCCAACCAGGGCCGCCAGACGGGGCTGTGCAGGTCGTGTTCGACATGGCTCAGCCAGTGCGCGGCCCGCAGCAGCGGCGGGCCGGAACCGATGGAGGCGATCGCGATGCGCGTGCCGTCGGCCGCGGTGCAGAAGCGCAGGCTCTGGCGCAGGTTTGGTGGCGCACGCTGGACAGCGGGCATGCGCGATTGTCTCGCGCATGGGTCGCCCGTCCTAGACCCAGGCGCGCGCCATCCTCTACCCGATGGAGGGCGTGGGACATCCGCCCCATGCGCCGGCGCGCGCAACGGTGAATCCTTCGATCACGTCGACAGGACGTATCCAACCCCGAGAGGAAACACCATGCAAAACCCATCCACCCCCCTGGACATCCCGCGCTACGCCAAGACCATCGAAGTCTCCAAACGCATCCGCTGGGACATCGACCGCGACGTGATCCGCGGCCGCCGCTTCGACCTGGCCCACACCTTCCTGCCCGACGGTCTGTCGCTGGCCGACGAACTGCCCTTCCTGAGCCCGGCCGAGCACCGGTTCCTGAGCCAGGTGCAGGGCCGCACCTACGCCAACATGTTCGGTCTGGTCGAACGCTTCATCAGCGCCAAGATGCTCGAGGTGAGCCGCGAGCACTGGCTCGGCGACCAGACCGCGCTGGAGGCCATCGTGCGCTTCACCGACGAGGAGCTGAAACACCAGGAGCTGTTCCGCCGCATCGAACGGCTGGTGGCCGCCGACATGCCGGCCGGCTACCGCTTCGACGTGTCGCCCAACGACGTGGCTGGGTTCGTCTTGTGCAAGAGCAGCTGGGCCGTGCTGGCGCTGATCTGCCACATCGAACTGTTCTCGCAGGCGCACTACCGCGCCAGCATCGACGCCGCTCAGGACCTGTCACCGCTGTTCAAAGACGTGTTCCTGTTCCACTGGAAGGAAGAGTCGCAGCACGCGATCATCGACGAGCTGGAATGGGCACGCGAAGACGCCCGGCTGGCGTCCGATGCCCAGCGCGACGCGGCGGTGGACGACCTGATCGCGCTGGTCGGCGGCGTCGACGGCATCCTGCAGGGGCAGGCCCAGGCCGACGCGGCGTACTTCCTGACCGTCAGCGGCATGGCCCCGGACGGCGAGCGTGCCGCGCAGGTGAACGCCACGCTGCTGAAGGCCTACCGCTGGCAGTACATCGTCTCCGGAACCCTGGAGCCGCGCTTCCAGAAGGTGCTGGGCGGACTGGTCAGCGCTGCGCAGATGGCGCGCATCCAGGCCGCGCTGGCACCCCTGAGCTGCGCGGTGCCGGCGCGTGCGGAATCCCTGAATGCGATGAGTGCGACGGTGCACTGACGCCTGAAACGGCTGGCTGGCCCTGCCGGTGCCGCTCATGCAGGGGCGGCTCAGGGGGTCACGCTGATGCCATTGGGCCCCGCGCCCACCGGCACGGTGGCCACGGACCGGCGCGTCTGGACATCGATGACCGACACCGAGTTGGCGTAGAGGTTGCTCACGTAGGCGTGGCGACCATCGGTCCCGACCACCACGCCATGGGCGCCACTGCCCACCGGGATCTGTTGGGTGCTGAAGCTGGCAAGGTCGATCACGCTCACCGTGTTGCCAGGGTTCTTCCGGCTGCCCTGATTGGCCACCAAGAGGAAGCGGTTGTCGGGGGTCGCATAGAGCTGGATCGGCACCTCGCCGACAGACACTTGGCGGATCACTTTGCGGCTGGCCGGGTCGATGACGGCAACGCTGGCTTCTTGCGACAAAGACACGAAGGCCAGTTGGCCGTCGGGTGTGAAGCCCACCTGGGCAGGGCCCTTGCCCACCGGAATCCGGCCGATTTCCTGGCGGCTTTCCGTGTCGATGACCGACACCGTGTTGCCTTTCAGGTTGGCGACATACACGTGTTTGCCGTCCGGGCTCAGCCGGATGCCGTGGGGGTACTCGCCGGTGGGAACGGTGTCGACGACCTTGAGCGAGGCGGTGTCCACCACGCTGACGGTGTTCTCGCCACCGTTGGTGACATAGGCCCAGCGGCTGTCGGCAGACACCACCACGTGGGCCGGGTGCTTGCCCACCACCACCCGCGCCACCACCGCGTCGGTACCGGTGTCGATGGCCCAGACCTCGCCAGCGTGCGCCATGGCGCCGTGTCCGGCGCCAGAATGGCCCTTGCCTGAGGCAGTCACCTTCATGGCGCCATTGTTGGTGACCCAGGCCAGCTTTCCATCGGGCGACACCTGGACGTTGTGCGCCCCCGCTCCCACCGCAATGTGGCGGGTGACCTTGAAGGTCGCCCCGTCAATCACGCTCACGGTGCCCGCGTCCTCGTTGGCCACAAAAATCTTGCGATCTGCGGCGAAGGCCGACAGGCTGACAAAGACCAGCGACACCGACAGGGCGGCCAGTTTCCAGGTTGGTGTTTTGGGGTTCAAGAGATTCTCCAGTTTGACGTTCAGAGGGTGCCGGTCCGGGTGGCAGGCAAAAGCGCTCGTTCGCAGCCGCAACACCCGGGCAGATTCGGCCGCGCTCAAGGTGGGGCCGCTGGCCGGTATTCACCAGCCAGCGGCCCCAGTGGGCGGACAGTCACTTTCCCGCAGGAGGCATGGCAGCACCCGGCATGCGCTGCATCATCATTTCCATCATGGTCTGCATCATCTCCATGCGCTGCTCCATCATCTGATGGTGCTTGGCCATGTCTTTCATCATGGGCATGTCCTTCATTCCCGACATGCCTTGCATGCCTTGCATGCCTTGCATGTTCCCCATGCCCTTCATGCCTTTCATCATCGCCATGCCTGCGTGCATGGCTTTCATGTGTTCGTCCATCAAGGCCTGCCGTTCGGCGGGCGTCCTGGCGTTCATCATCTTGTCGCGCATCGCCTGCATGCTCTTCATGCGATCGTCCATGGCGGGAGCTGCTGCCGGGGCAGCTGCCGAAGGGGCCGGTGCCGTTGCCGTGGCTGGATGGTGCTCGGCATGCGCTGCGGCGTCTGCCGCTGGTGCGGGGCCCGTGCCCGGTGGGGTCGGGTTCGCGCATGCGGTCAGGAAGGCGGTGGTCGTGAGCGCAATGAGGGTGATGAGTTTGTTCATGGTGGTGTCCTGTGAATGAATGCGGGTGCCGCCAGTGATGGCGTCACGATGGGGAAGTCCGGAAAGGGGCGGGCCGCCAGGGCCGGCCAGAACGCAGGAGCGCGGATCGCGGTAACCCGCGATGCGTCCTACAGCGTCAAACGATGGGGTCGCGCAGCGATGGGCAAGGCCAGGTGCGCGGGTCGGTGGCTGAGCACCGGAAGTCGGAAGGCGGTGGGCGAAGCCACTGCCAGCACCGGTGCCCGGGGCAGCGCGCCGACCATGCCCGCGTCACCATCGCTGAGGGACTGCTCCAGCTTCTTGATGGCCAGCTTGGGTTCGTCGCAGAACTTGAGGCATCCGGCGCTGCCGGGATTCGGCGCTTCGTTCTGGTGAGCGTGGGCGACGGGCGTACCGGGGGATGCCACCGAGAACGATGGCTGACCGCCGTGGTTCGACGTGTTCAGCAGGCAGGCATTGGCCACACCCGCGCCCAACGCAAACAGCCACATCACCAGGATCATCCTGGTGATGTGTCGCAGTGAGCGGCGGGACAGGTGCATGTTCGTTCAGGGTGGGAGGGGCAACGGCCCAAGGCTAAACCCAGGCGTTCTGGTCGCCTTGACTCAGATCAAGAAAGGCAGTCCTGGAACGCAGCGCAATGGAAGCAGTGTGCGAAAAGACGCCATCGCCGTCGGTGGGCCAGCGAACACACCGCTGCGCTGCCGCGGCCGCGTCGTTCCGACCTGCTCAGTGTGCGCCATGGTGCACCTGCACGCCGCGCATCCAGGCCATGAGGTCGATGTGGCTGGCGGCCGTGGTGCCGGGGACTTCCACCTTGCCGGTGCGCTTGCGCACCTGGGGCTGGTGGCGAGGCGGCAATTCGGCCGCACTGCCCAGCGAGAGCTTGTCCAGAATGGCGCAGTCCGGCCGGTCGTCGCCCTGGCAGGTGTGAATCACGTCAGCAAGCCCTTCCATCATCTGTTCGATTTCGCGCCGCTTTTCTTCCAGATCCGCCAGGTGGCGCTGCGCCACGGCCTTGACTTCGCGGCTGCTGCGCTGGGCATCGCCCCACAGGCCGATGAGTGCGGCGATCTGCGGCATGGAAAAGCCCAGCTGACGTGACTGCCGCACAAACCGCAGCACCGAAACGTCGCGCTCGCCGTACAGGCGGTAGCCGGCCTCGCTGCGTTCGGCCTGGGGCAGCAGACCAATGTGTTCGTAGTGGCGGATCATCTTGGCCGACACGCCGGCGGCGGTGGCGGCTTCACCAATGTTCATGAGGCGGGGCATGGCGCGCTCCTGGGGTTGACAACGATGGGCCATGGTGCAGCTTGACACCATGGGAAGGTCAAGGCCTTCATGAGAAGGCCCTGACGAACGGCGGTTCAAGGCGGGATCAGGCGGTGGATGCGGCCGGCGGGTAGCCCGCTTCGCTCAGCGCTTCGGCCAGCGCCTCGCGTGCCTCCTGGCTCTTCACGCGGACGGTGTGGCGGGCCAGGTCCACCTGCACTTCGCAGGCGGGGTCGATGAACTTGAGCGTCTGGTTGACGGTGCCGGCGCAGTGGCCGCAGGTCATGTCGGGCAGGTGGAATTGGTGCATGGAGGGCTCCAGTGGGTTGATGAAGCCCCGGATGCTGGGCGTTGCCACGGGGGCAAGGTCCAGCGCTGCTGATGGCGCACCGAGGCGCTTGCGCTTGCCACCGTGTCAGGCCCAAACATCCGGGCTCCCAACCCCTGAAGGAGCCTGACCATGAACACCGCCACCCTGGCGCTCACCGAGCACGAATTCCCCATTGAAGGCATGACCTGCGCGTCCTGCGTCACCCGCGTTGAAAAAGCGCTGAAGGCCGTGGCCGGGGTGAGCGAGGTCAGCGTGAACCTGGCCACCGAGCGCGCCACGGTGCAGACGTCTGGCACCGCCCTGTCTGCTCTGCTGGCGGCGGTGGAGAAGGCCGGCTACCACGCCGCGCCGCCCGCACTGGCCGACACGCCCGTCCCCGCGCCGCGCAAGGGCGAACCCTGGTGGCCGGTGGCGCTGGCCGCCGCGTTGTCCCTGCCCCTGGTGCTGCCCATGCTGGCCATGCTGCTGGGCATCGAATGGACGATCAACGGCTGGCTGCAGCTTGCCCTCGCCACACCGGTGCAGTTCTGGCTGGGCGCGCGCTTCTACCGCGCGGGCTGGAAGGCCGTGCTCGCCGGCGCCGGCAACATGGACCTGCTGGTGGCTCTCGGCACCAGCGCCGGCTACGGCCTGAGTGTCTACCTGCTGTTCAAGCACGCCGAACATGGCACGCCGCACCTGTACTTCGAGGCCTCGGCAGTGATCGTCACGCTGGTGCTGCTGGGCAAATGGCTGGAGTCTCGCGCCAAGCGCCAGACCACCGCCGCCATCGCGGCGCTCAACGCCCTCCGGCCCGAGGTGGCGCGCGTGCGCACGCCCCATGGCGATGTGGACCTGCCGATGTCGCGCGTGAAGCTCGGCGACACCGTGGTGATCCGCCCGGGTGAGCGCATCCCGGTGGACGGTGTCATCACCACCGGCTCCAGCCAGGTGGACGAATCGCTGATCACCGGCGAGAGCCTGCCGGTGGCCAAGCACGCGGGCGACAAGGTCACCGGCGGCGCCGTCAATGCCGAGGGCCTGCTGCTGGTGGAGACCACCGCCGTGGGCGCCGAGTCCACGCTCGCGCGCATCGTGCGCATGGTCGAATCGGCCCAGGCCAAGAAGGCGCCGATCCAGCGCATCGTGGACCGCGTGAGCGCCGTCTTCGTGCCGGTGGTGCTGCTGATCGCCGCGTTCACGCTGCTGGGCTGGGGCCTGGCCACCGGCCACTGGGAGCAGGCCATCCTCAATGCGGTGGCGGTGCTGGTGATCGCCTGCCCGTGTGCGCTGGGGCTGGCCACGCCCACGGCCATCATGGCCGGCACCGGGGTGGCCGCGCGCCAGGGCATCCTGATCAAGGACGCCGAAGCGCTGGAGGTGGCGCACCGCATCCACACCGTGGCCTTCGACAAGACGGGCACCCTCACCGAGGGCAAGCCCACCCTGGTGGCCGCCCTCCCCGCACCGGGCCATGAAGACAAGCTGCTCTCGTGGAGTGCCGCCATCCAGGCAGGCAGCGAGCATCCGCTGGCCCGTGCCGTGATGAACGCCGCCGAACAGGCTGGCCTGACCCTGCTCTCCGCCGCCAAGGTGAGCGCCGTGCCCGGCCGCGGCATGTCGGCCGAAGTGCAGGGCCGTGCCCTGCGCCTGGGCAGTCCGCGCTACATGCAGGAGCTGGGCGTGGACACATCGGTCCTGGCCGGGCCGGCGCGCCAGCTGCAGGACGAAGGCCGCACGGTGTCGTGGCTCGCCGACGTGACGGCCGCGCCGGTGCTGGTGGGCCTGCTGGCCTTTGGCGATGCGCCCAAGGCCAGCGCCATCAACGCCATCCGAAGCCTGCAGGCGCTGGGCGTGCACACGGTGATGCTCACCGGCGACAACCGGGGCAGCGCGCGGGCCGTGGGCCGGGCGCTGGGCATCGACCACATCGAGGCCGAGGTGCTGCCCGCGGACAAGGCGGCGATCGTGAATCGCCTGAAGGAAGGTGGCCGGTCGGTGGCCATGGTGGGCGACGGCATCAACGACGCGCCGGCCCTGGCCTCGGCCGACGTGGGCATCGCCATGTCCACCGGCACCGACGTGGCCATGCACGCCGCCGGCATCACGCTCATGCGCGGCGACCCGGCGCTGGTGGCCGACGCGATCGACATCTCGCGCCGCACCTACCGCAAGATCCGCCAGAACCTGTTCTGGGCCTTTGCCTACAACGTGATCGGCATCCCGCTCGCGGCGGCCGGCCTGCTCAACCCGGTGGTGGCCGGGGCGGCCATGGCGTTGAGCAGCGTGAGCGTGGTGGGCAATGCCTTGCTGCTGCGGGGCTGGCGGCGTGCGCCCTCCAGGGTCACGGCCTGACGGCTTCGACCCGCCTGCGCCTGGTGCGACGGAGCCAGGCGCAGGGATGGCGCACCGGGGGCGAACAAGGCCGATGCCAGCGGACAGCACCCTCCCCAAAAGACCGCGCAGGGGCGATGATGTCGAACCCGGTGCCATCGCCCCAACCGCGTGTACCCCCCCTGACGCAGGAGGCTCCCATGGACAGCACCCGCAACCGATTCGACGTGGCCATCGTGGGCGGCGGCCTGGCCGGCGTCGTGGCCCTGGCCTGTGCGCGCAAGGCCGGGCTCGCGGCCGTCGTGCTGGAGCGGCAGGGCCGGGTCGGCGGGCTGTGGCGCGACCTCCCGGCGTGGCAGGACATCCAGATCAGCGCCGCCGACTGGACGCTCGGCGATCTGCCGCTGCAGGGGGTCACGCAGCCGCACATCCTGGCCAACATCGAGGCCTGGGTTCAGCGCTTCGACCTGGCCGACGGCATCCGGCTGAACACGCCCGTGCACGGGGCCCGCCAGGACGGCGCGGGCTGGGCGCTGACGACGCCGGCGGGTGAGGTGCACGCGCGGCACCTCGTGGCGGCCACGGGGGCACACAACACGCCGGTCATCCCCGCGTGCGCGCGCACCGCCAGCACGGTGCGCGAGTTCCATTCCAGCACCTTGCGCGACCCGGGCCTGCTCACCGGCCGCGACGTGCTGGTGGTCGGCGGCGGGGCCTCGGCCTTCGACCTGCTGGACCAGTGTTTCCAGCACGGCGCCCGGCGGGTGGCCTGGGCCTTCCGTGGCACGCGGTGGTTCGTGCCCACCTTCAAGCCCAAGCACATCGCCGGCAGCGTGCGCGGGTTTGCGAGGTTGCAGGCCAGCGGCATGGGGCACGAACAGCAGAGCGCCACCATCGGAGCCGACATGCGGGCACGCTACGAAAAATTCGGCATCACCGACCTGATGCCCGCGCACGACTTCGACGTGCGGCACGACCAGCTCATTCCCGGGCGCCCCGGCATGCTGGAACACTTTGCGGACATCGAACGCCACCGCGCCAGCGTGGACGCCATCGCCGGCGGCACGGTCACGCTGTCGGACGGGCAGCGTGTCGAGGCGGACCTGCTGCTCTGGGGCACCGGCTACAGCGTCGACCTGTCGTACTTCGACCTGCCCGCCATCGCGTCGATCCCCACGCTGGAGGCCCTGACCGCGCGCTGCGGCTGCATCTTCCGCAGCCTGGACGCCGCCAACCTGTATTTCCCCGGCGTCGGCCTGGACGGCATCGGCTCGGCGGCCTGGTCGTATTCGCTGCTGTGCCGTTCCATCATGTCGCACATCCGCGGCACCGCACGGCTCGACAACGAGGTGGTGGGCCACAAGGTCAACCACTTCGACATCGTCAACCACCTGGCCCCGCGCGACCCGGGCAGCTACCCGCCCGACACCTGGCCAGCGCACTACCGCGACATCGCGCTCAACACCCCGGACGGGCAGCCCTACCCCCTGCCTTGAGACCGGGGCCCCTCGCCGGGCCACACGGCCCGCACGACCTCACAGCTGGCCGGTGTCGCGGTAACGCTCCCGCATCTGCTGGTCCACGATGGCATTGAACGAGATGGGCGCCAGCAGCGTGGTCACCACGCCCATCAGCACCAGCACCGAGAACATGCCCTGGCCGATGAAGCCGCGCTCCAGCGCGATGCTGGCCACCACCAGCTCCATCGCGCCCCGGCCGTTGAGGATGAAACCCAGGCCCAGGGCCTCGCGGCTGGACATGCCGATGGCGCGCCCGCCCAGCCAGCCCGCCAGCACCTTCGACGCGATGGCGGCGAACAGCACCGCGGCGACGAAGCCGACATCGGCCAGGGCCGAGATCTGGAACTCCAGCCCCAGGTAGGCAAAGAACACCGGCGCGAGGAAGCCGCCCGTGATCGAGCTGAGCGTGCGGCGCAGGTCCTCATAACGCGCGGCCACGAACTGGCGCTTGTCCAGCAACAAGGCCGCGAAAAACGCCCCGATGACGAAGTGGAAGCCCAGGCTCTCGCTGAGCGATCCGAAGGCCAGCACAAAGACGATGACGATGCCGAACACGGCCTCGGGGCCGAACATGGCGGCCAGCTTCTCCGGCCCGGCCGACACCTCGACCCCGCGCCGGTGCAGCAGGTTGAGCAGCGCGTTGAGCCCCAGCACGGCCAGGGCCAGCACCAGCAGCTTGAGCGTCACCATCCCACCGGTGGCGAAGATCGCCGCCCAGCTGGACTGCGCCGGCAACGCCAGCAGCACGCCCAGGATGAACAGCGCGAGGATGTCGTTGATGACCGCCGTGGACACCGAATAGCGCCCGATGGCCGTTTGCAGCAAGCCCATTTCGTCGAGCATCTTCACCGCCACGGGCATCGCCGTGATGGAGATGCACAGCCCCAGGAAGATGGTGCGCATCAGGTCCTGGTCAAAGGCCCAGGCCACGGCGGCACCCGCGCCAAAGGGCAGGAAGAAAGCGACCACGGCGACGATGAATCCACGGCCGCGCATGGCGGCCTGCACGCCCTTGAAGCTCATCTCCAGGCCGGCGTCGAGCACGACCAGGAAGATCGCCAGCGACGCGATGCCCGAGAGCGCCGGGTTCGGTTCGACCAGCCCGAGCACCGCCGGCCCGAGCACGATGCCCGCCACCATCTCGCCGACGATGGCCGGCTGGCCCCAGCGCGTGAGCAGGTGCCCGAGCACCCTCGCCAGCACGATCAGCGTCAACAAGCTTGTGAGGATCTGCATCGGGGTCCCTGGGTGACGGTTGGGCGGCTGAGAAGGCGGCAACCATGGCACGCCCACGCGCGCGCCGTGGGGCAGTCTAAGGCAACGCTGAATAAGTCCCTCGTGGAGCGGGCATCCTGCTCTCGGGCGGTCTGCGGCGTTGCAAAGCCTCGCCGGGCCGCCCGGCCCGTCTGCGTTTTGCGCCTTGCAGCCCATCCCGACAGCAGGCGCCCGCATCCACGGGGACTTATTCAGCGTCGCCCTAAACGGCCGTATCCATAGACGACCGACTTGGGTCGACATGAAACCACTGAGATTGACTGAAGCCAGCTGAGCGGAGCAGCCCTCGGGGGCGCGGGCCCTTTGCCTCCGGCCAGCGCGCGATGACAACCACCAGGCTACCCCGTCATTTCCCCGTTTCCGCCTGCTCCATCTGCTTGGCCCGCTCGGCCGCCAGATCGTTGACGTAGCCCTCCACCTGCCGCTCAAACCCGGGCACATCCTCCGGCCTCACGGGTACGGTAGGAATCACGGGAACCGCCACATCCGAAACGGCCGCCGGCTGCTTCACCTGGGCGGGCGGGCCGTCGCCCAGTTGACGGGCGACCAGGAGCCCCACCACCAACAAAGCCAACAACACAACCATCATTCTCATGATCACCGATCTCCTTCAACGTCACCGGGTTGCCGAACCGGGCAGACCCCGGCCTGTCTGATCACCATCGTCCTGCTCGCCACAGGTCTCCAGCACCACCCGTCGCAACCACATGTGCGCCGGGTCGGCCTGCTGCCGCGGATGCCAGAACAGGGAAACGGAGAACGCCGGCACGGGGAACGGCAGCGCGAAGCTGTGCAGATCGCCACGCAGGCTTTGGGTGTGGCGCTCGGGCACGCAGGCGATCAGGTCGGTGCCGCGTGTGAGCGCCAGGGCGGCCACGAAGCCGCCTGTGATGGCCACCACGTTGCGCTGCCACCCGAGAGGCGCCAGTGCTTCGTCGACAGGGCCGCCGACCACCCCGCGCCTTGAGACGGCGATGTGGCGACCCTGGGCGAATTGTTCTGTCGTGATGCGCGCTCCGTGTTGCAGCGGATGCCCGTGGCGCACCACGCCGATCCACCGGTCGCGGAACAGCGCCTGCGCGCGGATTTCAGGCCCCATCGTGGCGCCCACCACGCCGGTCTCCAGATCGACCGTCCCGTCCCGCAGCGCCGTGCTGCTCTTGTCGGGTTTCCGGACAAAACACAGCCGCACATTCGGCGCCTCTGCGGCCACCCGCTGGATCAGCGCCGCACCGAAGTTCTCCACAAAGCCCTCGCTGCTGCGCAGCGTGAACGTCCGTTCAAGTTCGCTCAGCTTGAGGGCGTTCAGCGGGCGCATGACCGCCTCGATCTCCTGCACGAGGGGGCCGATGCGCTCGCGCAGCGCCAGCGCGCGGGGCGTGGGCACCAGGCCACGCCCGGCCCTGACGAGCAGCGGGTCGCCCGTGGTTTCGCGCAGGCGCGCCAAGGCACGGCTCATCGCCGAGGGGCTCAGCTTCAGCCGTTGGGCGGCTCGGGCGACGTTCTGCTCGGTCAGCAGCACGTCCAGGGTCAACAGCAGGTTGAAGTCGAGCGGGGTCATGCCGGAAACATAGCACGCAGGCCCCACCCATGGCGTTGGCTGCACGGGTGGATTGCGCGGCACGCGCCTTCCGCCAGCACGACCCGCTCCCTAGCATCGGGTGATCCTTTTTCCGGAGCCCGCCATGTCCCTTCCCACCCCCCTCGAAGCGGCCCCCGCCACCGCCGCCACCCCCTCGGCACCGGCTCTGAACCGTGTGCTGTTCAGCCTGTCTTTGTCGATGCTGCTGTCGTCGCTGGGCACGAGCATTGCCAACGTCGCCCTGCCCGCCCTGGCGCAGGCGTTTTCCGCGTCGTTCCAGGCGGTGCAGTGGGTGGTGCTGGCCTACCTGCTGACGATCACGGTGGTCATCGTTTCGGTGGGCCGCCTGGGCGACCTGGTGGGCCGGCGCCGGCTCATGCTGTGGGGTCTGGGGGTGTTCACCCTGGCGTCGCTCGCGGGCGCTGCGTCCACCACCCTGTGGCAGCTGATCGCCGCACGCGTGGTTCAGGGCCTGGGTGCCGCCACCATGATGGCGCTGAGCATGGCCCTGGTCAGCGAGCGCGTGCCCAGGCACCAGGTGGGCAGCGCCATGGGGCTGCTGGGCACCGTGTCGGCGGTGGGCACCGCGCTCGGCCCCACCCTGGGCGGCCTGTTGATCGGTGTCTGCGGCTGGAACGCGGTGTTCTGGATCAACGTGCCGCTGGGGCTCCTGGCGCTGGTGATGGCCCACCGCCACCTGCCACCCGACCAGGCCTCCAACGCCGCGAAGCCCGTGCGTTTCGACCCCGTCGGCACGGTGCTGCTGGCGCTCAGCCTCGCGGCCTACTCGCTGGCCATGACGCTCGGGCGCGGCGCCTTCGGCCCCGTCAACGCGGGCCTGTTGCTGCTGGCCTTGCTCGGTCTGGGCGCCTTTGTCTTCGCCGAGGCCCGGGTGGCAGCGCCCCTGGTGCGGCTGGCAACGTTCCGCCACCCGGTGATGACCGCGGGCTTTGCCGCGAGCGCGCTGGTCACCAGCGTGGTGATGGCGACCCTGGTGGTGGGGCCGTTTTATCTGACGGGGGCGCTCCAGCTCGACGCGACGCACATGGGGCTGGTGATGTCGGCCGGCCCGGCCGTGGCCGCCGTGTTCGGCGCGCCGGCTGGACGCCTGGTGGACCGGGTCGGCTCGCACCCGGTGGGCGTGGCGGGGCTGGTGTTGATGTTCCTGGGCGCCGCCACGCTGCCGATCGCGGCCACCACCTGGGGCGCCACCGGCTACGCGGGCGCGCTCGGCCTCATCACGGCAGGTTACGCCAGCTTCCAGTCGGCCAACAACACGGCGGTGATGACCAGCGCCACGGCGGACCAGCGGGGTGTGGTGTCGGGCCTGCTCAATCTCTCGCGCAACCTCGGCCTGATCACCGGCGCATCGGCCATGGGCGCGGTGTTCAGCTTCGGCGCGTCAACCACCCTGGTGGCCACGGCGAGCGCGCAGCAGCTGACGGCGGGCCTGCGCCTCACGTTTCTGGTGGCAGCGGCATTGGTGGCCTTGGGCGGTGTGCTCACGTGGGTGGGCGCGGCCGCTTCGCGTCGCTTCACCTCGCAGGCAGAGGCGCTGGCTTGAGCCGCAGCGTGGGCGGCGGCGGAGCGCAGCGTCAGGTCTCGTTGACATACCCCCGCGCTTGGGCACCCGCCTGATCCTCAAAGATCGCCATGGCGGTGTTCATGCGTTTGAAACCCAGCGTCTTGTAGAACGACTCTTTGCCGGGCACCGAATAAAGAATGATCTTCTTGTGTCCGCGGGACAGCGCCACCAGTCGGGCAACGATCTGTTTTCCAAGCCCCAGACCTTGATGACTGGGAAGCAGCGCAACATCGCAGATGTACGAGCAATCGACGCCATCGGCCAGCGCCCGCCCCACACCGACGAGCTTTTCACCGTCGTAGACGAAACACTTGAACATGCTGTTGGTGAACGCGGTCTTCAGCCCGATCGGATTTTTGTTTCCGAGCGGCGCAGCGGCGTACAGAGCGGTGAGTTCATCCCAGTCGAGACCGTCGGTGGAATGGGACCAAATGAGCGACACGTTGAGCTCCTGTGACATGGCGGGTTCAAGGCTGAAGAGCCAGCTGCGAGGATCGTAGCCCAGGCATTGGCGACCGCTTGGCGGGGCCAGGGCAAGAGCGGATTCGAGTGCAAGGCCAATATGCAGCGCCTTGACTGAAGCAGATTTTTATCTTCTGCACAATGAACAGAAGATGAATCCGCCGTTCAGCATGCATACAAGGTGGTTTTTCCACAATGCCAATCAACAAGCACGCCGTGGCGGGTTGGGTCAAATCCTCACGCAGCCGTTCGGAGCCTGCGCCGCGAGCCGTTTGTCATGCGCCCACGCGTTGAAAAGGAGCCTCTCATGAAATCCCACCCCTCTTTGCGGCACGGCCTGCTGGTGCTGTCCCTGGGCCTGGCCGCCCTGCCCACATGGGCCGGTGACGATTGCGACGCGCCGCTGAATCGCTGGCAGACGCGTGAGGCCGTGCGGCAGATGGCCGCTGCACAGGGCTGGCAGATCCAGCGCCTGAAGATCGACGACGGCTGCTATGAAATTCTCGGCACGGATGCCCAGGGACGCAGCTTCAAAGCCAAGATCGACCCGGAAACCCTGAAGGTGTTGAAGATGAAGCAAGACCAGCACCAGCGTGCCCGGGAACGCGATCATGGTGAGGACGGTGCTGCGCGGCAGACCCGACCGCCGCCACCGGACGGCGCCGCCGTGCCATCGCCCCTGCCATCACCTGTTTCAGCCCCTGGCAGCGCGCCGCGCGGCCAGATCGAGTAAACCCATCCCACAGGAGCATCACCATGTCCAAACCCCTCATGACCATTCTGGCCACCGCCTGCGCGCTGGCCCTTCCCGCCCTGGCCCACAGCCGCCCGCTCACGCTGACCGCCCAGCTCAAGAATTACGGCGGCGACGGCGCCTACCTGGCCGCGTACCTGACCGATGCCAAAGGCGCCTACGTGCGCACGCTGTGGGTGGCCGGCGGCAAGGCCAAGTACCACAAGCACCTGTCCGACTGGAGCCGCCTCTCGGCGGGTGACGCCAAGCGCCTGGATGGCGTGACCGGCGCCAGCGTGGGCGCGGGGCGCACGCTCAAGGTCACCGCCGATCTGGCGGACGCACTGATGGATGCGGGCTATGAAATCCGCATCGACGCCGCGGTGGAAGACATGCGGGACAGCCCCTCGGAGGTCCGCATCCCGCTGACCAAAGCGAACGTCGGCAAGCCCCAGGCCGGCAAGCAGTACATCCAGTCGGTGACCTTCCAGCTTCAGTAAAAGGACTTGCATGAGCTGGAAAGTCATTCACCGCTGGCTGGGCCTGACCGTGGGCACCCTGGCTGTGGTGCTGGGCATCACCGGCTCTGTGTTGGCGATCGACCCGGTGCAGCAGGCGTGGCAGGCGCCCGCCGCACCGGGCGATCTGCCCGTGGCCACGCTGGTGGAGCGCGTGACGCGCACCATCCCGGGCGCGGAAGAGATTCGCCACCTGCCCTCGGGGGCCATCGTGGTGTTCAGCTTTGCCGGCGACCAGCCGCAGGCGCAGCACGTGGACCCGGCCGATGGCCAGGTGCTGGGTGCGTGGCAGGCCTCGGCGCTGCCGCGCTGGGTGAAGAACCTGCACCGCTCGCTGCTGTTGGGCGACGCCGGGCGCTGGGGTGCAGCGGGCATTGCGCTGGCCATGGCCATGTTGTGCGTCTCAGCCCTGGTGCTGTTGCTGCGTCGCATGGGCGGCTGGCGGCAGCTGGCGGCGCGGGTGCGTGGCTCGCTGGCGCAGCGCATCCACGTGGTCGCGGGCCGTGTGGTGCTCGCCGTGCTTTGCCTGACATCGCTCACGGCGCTGACCATGAGCGCCTCGACCCTGGGACTGGTGGAACTGGACACCCGGGCCGAGCCTGAGGTGCTCTCGGTGCTCACCGGCCAGCCAGCCTTGCCCGGCGCGCAGCTGGCCACGCTGCAAAGCCTTGCGGTGCGGGATTTGCGCAAGCTGAATTTTCCCGGCCCCACCGACCCGGAAGACACCTGGAACGTGGTCACCGCCCAGGGTCAGGGTTGGATCGACCGGTACTCGGGCCAGATACTGGCCTGGCAGGACGCCACCCTGGCGCAGCGTGTCTACGACTGGGCCGTGGTGCTGCACACGGGCGAAGCGGCCTGGCCCTGGGCCGTGGTGCTCGGGCTCGCGGGCGCCAGCGTGCTGCTGTTCTGGCTGTCGGGCGTGGTCATCTGGTGGCAAGCGCGCCGCCAGACGCCACACCTCACCGGCAACACCCCGCTGGCACAGGCCGACGTGCTCATCTTCGTGGCCAGCGAAGGCGGCAGCACCTGGGGTTTTGCCCAGACGCTGCAAGACGCGCTGAGCCGGGGCGGACACCGCGTTCACACCAGCGCGCTGGAGAACTTTCAAACCACGCCCGCCACGCGGCAGGTGTTTGTGCTGGCAGCCACCTATGGCGAGGGCCAGGCCCCGGCCCACGCCAGCGGCGCCCTGAAGCACATCGCCGGGCTCAGCGCCAGCGCTGTGCCGGTGACGGTGCTGGGCTTTGGCGACCGGCAGTTCCCGGCCTTCTGCGCCTTTGCCGTGGCGCTGGATCAGACGCTGCGCGCAAAGGGCTGGCCCACGTTGCTGCCGATCGAAGGCATCCACCAGCAATCGGGCCAGCAGTTCGCGCGCTGGGGCGTTGCACTGGCGCAGGCGCTGAACGAACCCCTGGTCCTGGAGCATGTACCGCGCGTGCCACCCACCACGGCGCTCACGCTCATGGCGCGCCAGGACCATCCCGGTGTCACCGGGCAGGCAACGGCAATCCTGCGCTTTGCGTGGCCTGCAGAAGGACCGGGCGCACGCCTGCGCGGGCAGGGTCTGGCGCGGTTTGCTGCCGGCGATCTCCTGGGCATCGTGCCGCCGGGCTCGGCCGTGCCGCGCTACTACTCGCTGGCGTCGGGCTGGGAAGACGGGTTCGTGGAAATCTGCGTGCGCCAGATGCCCGGCGGCCTGTGCTCCACACACCTGCTCGGCCTGAAGATGGGCGACACCATCACCGCCTTCATCCGGCCCAACCCCGGCTTCGCACTGCCGCGAACGCGGCGGCCTGTGCTGCTGATCGGGGCGGGCACCGGTGTGGCGCCGCTGGCTGGCTTCATCCGCCGCAACGACAGACGCAGCCCGATGCACCTGTACTTTGGTGGGCGCGACCCGGCGCGGGACTTCTACTTCGGCGCCGACATTCAGCGCTGGCTCGGCGAAGGGCGCCTGGCCACGCTGCAGACGGTGTTCTCCCGCGTGCCCGACGGCGGCGGCTATGTGCAGGACGCCCTGCGCCGAGACGCCGAGCGCGTGCGCGGCCTGGTGGCACAGGGCGCCATCGTGCGCGTCTGCGGCAGCCGCGCCATGGCACAGGGCGTGGCCGAAACGCTGGACGTGGTGCTGGCGCCACTGCAGTTGAGCGTATCGACGCTGAAAGCCAAGGAGCGTTATGCCGAAGATGTCTTCTGAGCCCCATGAACACGCTGCGGCCTGCCAGCGCACCACCCTGCACGGCCCGACCATGGGCACACGCTGGTCTGCCACGGTCGACGCCGACCACACCATGGACCTGACGGCCTTGCGCCAGGACCTCGCCGCTGCGGTGGAGCAGGTGGATGAGCAGATGTCGCCCTGGAAACCGGACAGCGACCTCATGCGCCTGAACCGCGCGCCCGTGGACGAATGGGTGGACCTGCCCGCTGACATCCTGGAGGTGCTGGACTGCGCGCTCGATGTCCACCGACTGAGCGCGGGTGCATTCGATCCGTGCGTGGGGGCGCTGGTGGATGCCTGGGGGTTTGGTGCGGTGCGCGATGCACCCGACGCGCAAGCGATCCGGGCCGCACGCCAGTCCACACCGCTCCCTGCGCACGGACGCCTGGAGCTGGACAGGCCCTCAGGCCGCGCCCGCAAGCGCGCCACCTTGCAACTCGACCTGTGCGGCATTGCCAAGGGCTACGCGGTGGACCGCATGGCCACCGTGCTGCAACAGCACGGTGTGCGGCATGCACTGGCGGCGCTGGATGGTGAGCTGCGCGCCGTGGGCGCTCAGGCCAGCGGCGTGCCCTGGGCTGTGGCGCTCGAACGCCCGGAGCCCGGGCGCCGCGCGGTACACGGCGTCATCGAGCTGGAGGATCTGGCGGTGGCCACCTCGGGCGACTACCGACGCTACCTGGACGTGGGCGATGCGCGCCTCACGCACACCATGGACGCACGCCGCTGCGCCCCCGTGAACAACGGCGTGGCATCGGTCACCGTGCTGGCGCGCACCTGCATGCACGCGGACGCCTGGGCCACGGCCCTGCTGGTGGCGGGTCCCGACGAGGGTCTGGCCATGGCACAGCGCATGGGTCTGGATGTGCTGTTCCTGCTTCGCCGTGCTGAAGGTTTGATGGAGGTGGGGCTGGGTCGTTTTGGCAGACCCAGTGGTACCACGCCTTCGGAGCGTCCCGTCCCCGGATAGAGGCACAGGCCCCGTCTCGGCCTGGGACAGGGGATCACAGGGGCGTGCTTCATGGCGGGCCATCATCCGGCGCCACCCCCAGCACCTCGAACGCCGCCCGCAGCCGCAACTCGTACTTGCGCTTGAACTCGGCCACCTCGGCCGGTGTCCAGCGCTCGAAGCCGGCGCCCTGGTTCATGCCGGTGCGGCCCTGTTTCACGAGCTCGGTCACGCAGGCGGGAGGCGCATCGATGTTGGAGAGGCTGGGGTAGACGGCCGCGCCCGAGACCACATGGGTGTCCCAGCCCGACATCTCTTTCTGCGCCATGGGGCCGATGGCGGCGTAACGAAAGCCGAAGCCGAAGCGCACGGCGTCGTCGATGGCCTGCGGGGTGACGATGCCCTGGTCCAACAGCGAGAGCGCTTCGCGCATGAGCGCGTGTTGCAGGCGGCTGATGAGCAGGCCGGGGATGTACTTCTTGATCAGCGTGGTCTTCTTGCCGGTGGCCTCGATCAGGCGGCACACGGCTTCGGCCAGCGGCGGGCGGGTGTGCGCACCGAGCGCCACCTCGACCATGGGCACGATGTGCGCGGGCATGGAGTAGTGCACGTTGAGCATGCGGTCGGTGGTCTGCAGACCGGCCGCCATTTGATCGATGCCGTAGCCCGAGCTGTTGCTGCCGATGGGGATGTGCGCGGGCACGCGGTGGTCGAGCTCGGCGAACAGCGCCTGTTTGGCGGCGAGCTGTTCGGGGATGGTTTCGATGACGAGGCCGACGCCGCTCCACTCGTTCCAGCTGTCCACCAGGCCGGCGCTGATCTGGCCGGTCACCCCGGACGATGGCAGGTTGGCGGCGAGCGCGCGCACGGCGGGCAGGCGGGCCTCGACGGCGGGCAACTGGCGGCCGAGCACCACCACGTCGTGCCCCGCCGCGATGAAGATGGCGGCGATGCCGGCGCCCATGTGGCCCGAGCCGATGATCACGATGTTTTCCATGGAGGTGCTCCGAACGAGGCGCGTTATTTGGGCAGAAACAGCAGCCAGTAGACCAGCAGCAGGTTGAACAGCACGCTGAAGCCCAGCAGCAGCTTCCACAACATGGTGGGGTCGCGGTGCAGCAGCGCCGAGGCGGGCGGTACGGTGAGCGGGCGCGAGGCGCCGCGCTCCAGCGCGAGCAGGAACTCCTCGGCGGTCTCGAAGCGCTGGGCCTTGTCGCGCGCCACGGCCTTCTGCAGGACGTGGTCGAGCCAGATCGGCACCTCGGGGTTGTGGCGACTGGGGGCGGTTGGGTCGCGGTAGTAGCGCCCGAGCTGGTAGGGCAGCACCTCGCCGTAGGGCAGCTTGCCGGTGAGCAGCTGGTAGAGCGTGACGCCGAGCGCGAAGAGGTCGCTCTGGGCGTCGGGCAGCTCGGGTTCGCCTTCGGTGGCGCCGCCGCCGGCCTTGCTGTGGTGGCCCCACTGCTCGGGGTTGACGAAGCTGGGCGTGCCGGCGTGCAGGCGGCGCATGCTCTGTGGCTCGCGCCCGCTCAGCGCCACACCGAGGTCGAGCACGCGCAACACGCCGTCGTCGCCCAGGTGCAGGTTGGCGGGCTTGATGTCGCGGTGGATCACGCCCTGGCGGTGCAACAGGCCGAGCACGCGCAGGGTCTGCATGGCGGCGCTCACGGCCTGCACCGGCCCGAGCTTGTGCTGCTGGTCGAGCAGCTGCTGCAGGGTTTCGCCGCTGTGCCAGTCGTACAGCAGGTAGCAGGCGCTGCGCGGCCGGCGGCTGGGCAGGTGGTCGTGGATGGCCACCAGGTGATCGGCCGCGCGCGACGACATCATGCGCTTGGCGAGCCAGGCTTCGTGCGCGAGCATGGCTCGTTCGTCCTGGTCGTGGGCGCGGGCGGGGTGCAGTGTTTTCAGGGCGTAGAGCGCCTGGCTCGCCGGGTCGCGCACCTGGTAGAGCAGGTTGATGCCGTTGTCGGCCACGGTGGCGGTGACGGTGAGACCGTCGATGACTTCGCCGACCTTGAGCTTGGCCGGGATCGGCAGGCTCTGCGCGGCGCGGCCGGCGTCCTGCAGGTTGGGGTCGAGCAGGCCCTGCACGCGCACCACCATGGCGGTGACGTTGTCGTCGCTGCCGGCAGACAGCGCCTCGGCCACCAGGCGTTCGGCGGCGGCCTGGGCATCGGCCTGGGCCGCGCACTCGGCGAGCTGGCGTTCGCGCAGTTTGCCGTGCACGCCGTCGGTGAGCATGACAAAGGTGTCGCCCACCTGCACATCGCCCTGCAGGTAGTCCACCACGAGGTGGTCCTCCAGCCCCACAGCGCGCAGCAGCTGGTGGTGCAGGTCGGGGTGGTTGACGACGTGGTCGTGCGTGAGCAACACCATCTGGCCCTCGCGCAGCAGGTAACAACGCGAATCGCCCACATGGGCCACGGTGTACGACTGGCCGCGCAGCACCAGCGCGGTGAGCGTGGTCAGGCCCATGGCGGGCTGGCGGCGGCGGTTGATGCCGGCGAGCCAGGTGTTCTGTGCACCAATGATGCGATCGAGCGCGACCGTGGTGTCCCAGGTTTCGGGCGTGTCGTGGTAACTGCGCACCAGGCTGGTGACCGTCGTCTGCGCCGCCTCGCCGCCCATGCCGCCGGTGCTCACGCCGTCGGCGATGGCGACGATGGAGCCCATGTCTTCCTGGCCCTCTGGCGGCAGCATGGCGGCGCAGAAGTCCTCGTTGGATGCCTTGCGGCCGGTCTGGCACACAAAGCCGATGTCAAGTTGAAAAGCCATGCACCAACGTTAGCAAGAAAAGTGCCCAAACTTGGTGCAACCCTTCAATGCAGCCGGAGCGTGAGTCCGTGTGCATGAAGCCGCGCCAACCCAGGGACACCGCCGGGCCGGCTTTGCCGGACGGCTGGTGTCGCCCCCCAGTGGGGGGTGACGCGCTGCAAGCGCGGCGCAGGGGGCGTCCTGTCTACCCCATGAGCATTTGCATGCTGCGTTCGTATTGCGCCGAGAGTTGCTCAAAGTCGTCCAGCAGGCTTTCGCTGGCCGCCGCCAGGCCTTCGAGGCGCAGCAGGCGGTCGCGCCCGGCCGGGCGGCGCACGTGGTCGGCGCCGGCCACCACCTGCTGCCAGCCCTGCGCGGCGGACTCCAGCGTGCGGCGGATCTCGGGCGTGGAGAGCGGCAGGCCGTTCAGGTAGGCCAGGCCCTGCTCGAACGCCTGGCGCGCGGCCTCCCCGTCGGCCTGGTGCTGCGGTTGTTCGGCCGTCTCCAGCACGCCGAGCAAGGCCGCCTTGGCGAAACGCTGCGAGAGCATGCGCTGGCGCCCGGCCATGTTGAGCATGCGCAGCGGGGCCACGCTGCCCGCGCTCTCCAGGCTGGCGGTCAGGCGCTCGGCGTCCTGCAGCAGGCGCTCGGCCAGCGCGTTGATGGGCGCGAGCTGATCGGGCGCGGGCTCGGCCTTCAGCGCCTTCTTCAGCGCCTTCCAGGTGGCCACCACCTGCGCGAGCAGGTCGCCGAAGGTGGGTTGTGAGAGGTTTTTGCCGAGCAGGGCCAGGTTGGCGTCGATGCGCCCGGCCGAATCGGCCTGCAGCGCCAGGTGGTGCGCGGCCTGCACGCCCGCCAGCCGCAGCAGCCAGTGTTTGACGAGGCGCTGCGAGAGCATGCGCAGTTGCCCGGCGCGGTTGACCCCCTCGGCGAAGTGGGCCGACTGGATGATGTGCTGCGCCACCTGCCCGAGGCGCTGGTTGCTGTGCATGGAGGCGGTGCGCAGGATCTCGAAGGCCGCGTCGTCCGACACCTGGCGCGCACTCATGAGGATGCCCTTGGCGCGCTCCACGGCCTTGCGCTCCTCGAAGCGGGTGGACACGTCGCGCAGCTCTTCGAGCAGGGCCTGCTCGCGTTTGAAGCGCGCTTGCGCGAGCTGCATGAGCGGGCGCAGGCGCTGGGCGCCGTAGCCGTTGACCACCCAGGCGTGCACGCCCGAGGCCACCGCGCGCTCGATGTGGGCGGCGTCGCCGTCGGCGGTGAACACCAGCACCGGGCAAGGCGCCACCGAAGCCAGGGCCTTGCAGGCCTCGAACCACGCCTCATCGGGCAGGGGCAGGTTGGCCACCACCATGTCTGGTGCATGGCGCACCACCTCCCGCACCAAATTGCTGCCGGCGCCCTGCACCGCCACCACCTCGGCGCCCACGGACGCGAGGTCGTTCACCAACGGGGTCGAGCCCTGGGGACCCGCCAGAAAAACCAGCACAGATGTCATATGAATCAAGGACTTGAAGCAGCCACACCGGGTTCCATGCAAGGCGCGCGCCCGCTGCACACGGCACCCCGCGGTGCCGTCCCGGCCAGCGCCGGATCATATGGCACAGCTTTTGCATTGTTCGTGGTGAGCGTGACGAAGCGCTCGACCCCGACCGCAGCGTCGGGGCTCTGCATACAACGACGTGTGCAGCGTGATACCGGACTTGCAACTTGGCAAGCCTGGCCTTGGCCAACGGCCATTGAAACCCTTTTCCTCTGACCTTCCCTGGTGCCACGGCGCCTGCGCGTGATCGCGCTCGCACACCGCATGCACCCAACCCAAGTGATCCGCAACTGGAGTAGCCGCAATGAAGAAATCCAAATTGGTGATGGTGGGCAACGGCATGGCCGGTGTGCGCACGCTCGAAGAGCTGTTGAAGATCGCGCCCGAGTTCTACGACATCACCGTGTTTGGCGCGGAGCCCCACCCCAACTACAACCGCATCCTGCTCTCGCCGGTGCTCGCCGGTGAGCAGACGCTGGAAGAGATCGTGCTGAACGACTGGTCCTGGTACACCGACCACGGCATCACCCTGCACGCGGGTTTCAAGGTGACCGAGGTGGACCGCATCAAGCGCATCGTGCACGCGGTCGGCCCCGGCGGCGAGAAGGTGTCGGCCGAGTACGACCGCCTGATCATGGCCACCGGCTCCAACCCCTTCATCCTGCCCATCCCCGGCAAGGACCTGGAGGGCGTGCTGGCCTACCGCGACATCGCCGACACCCAGGCCATGATCGACGCCGCCAAGACCTACAAACACGCGGTGGTCATCGGCGGCGGCCTGCTGGGCCTGGAAGCGGCCAACGGCCTGATGAAGCGCGGCATGACAGTGAGCGTGGTGCACGTGGCGCCCTGGCTGATGGAGCGCCAGCTCGACGACGTGGCCGGCAAGATGCTGCAGGCCTCGCTGGAAGAGCGCGGCATGAAGTTCCTGATCGGCGCGCAGACGCAGGAGCTGGTGGGCGACCAGGACGGCGGCAAGGGCGGCCGCGTGAAAGCCATCCGCTTCAAGGACGGCACCGAGCTGCCGGCCGACCTGCTGGTGATGGCCGTGGGCATCCGCCCCAACACGGCGCTGGCCGAAAGCATGCGCCTGCACGTGAACAAGGGCATCGTGGTGAGCGACACCATGCAGACCATGACCGACGCACGCATCTACGCGGTGGGCGAATGCGCGGCGCACCGCGGCATCGCCTACGGCCTGGTGGCGCCGCTGTTCGAACAGGGCAAGGTGCTGGCCACGCACTTGGCCGAGTTCGGCATCGGCCGCTACACCGGCTCGCTCACCTCGACCAAGCTCAAGGTCACGGGCATCGACCTCTTCAGCGCCGGCAACTTCACCGGCGGCGACGACACCGAAGAGATCGTGATGAGCGACCCCTCGGGCGGTGTCTACAAGAAGCTGGTGATCCAGGGCGACAAGCTGATCGGCGCCTGCCTCTACGGCGACACGGTGGACGGCAGCTGGTACTTCAAGCTGCTGCGCGACGGCCGCAGCGTGGCCGACATCCGCGACAAGCTGATGTTTGGCGAGAGCAACATCGGCGACGTGGGCCACCAGGGCCAGAACAAGGCCGCCGCCATGAAGGACAGCGACGAGGTCTGCGGCTGCAACGGCGTGACCAAGGGCACCATCTGCAAGGCGATCCGCGACAAGGGCCTGTTCACCCTGGACGAGGTCAAGAAGCACACCAAGGCCAGCGCGTCGTGCGGCTCGTGCACCGGCCTGGTCGAGCAGATTCTCATGTTCACCGCCGGCGGCGACTACTCGGCCACGCCCAAGCTCAAGGCCATGTGCGGTTGCACCGACCACGGCCACGAAGCGGTGCGCGAAGCGATCCGCACGCCGCTGGCCGACGGCAGCAAGCTGCTGACCACCGCTGCGGTGTTCTCGCACCTGGGCTGGAAGACGCCCAACGGCTGCGCGAGCTGCCGCCCGGCCATCAACTACTACCTGATCAGCACCTGGCCCAAGGAGGCGAAGGACGATCCGCAGAGCCGCTACATCAACGAGCGCTCGCACGCCAACATCCAGAAAGACGGTACGTACTCGGTGATCCCGCGCATGTGGGGCGGCGAGACCACGGCCGACGAGCTGCGCCGCATCGCCGACGCGGTGGACAAGTACAAGATCCCCACCGTCAAGGTCACCGGCGGACAACGCATCGACCTGCTGGGCGTGAAGAAGGAAGACCTGGTCAACGTCTGGAAAGACATCGGCATGCCCTCGGGCCACGCCTACGCCAAGGCCCTGCGCACGGTGAAGACCTGTGTGGGCAGCGAGTGGTGCCGCATGGGCACGCAGGACTCGACCCAGATGGGCAAGGACCTGGAGCGCGCGATGTGGCGCATGTACGCGCCACACAAGGTGAAGTTCGCCGTGTCGGGCTGCCCGCGCAACTGCGCCGAGGCCGGCATCAAGGACGTGGGCGTGATCGGCGTCGACTCGGGCTGGGAGATGTACATCGCCGGCAACGGCGGCATCAAGACCGAGGTGGCGCACTTCCTGGTGAAGGTGAAAACCGCCGAGGAGGTGATGGAGTACACCGGCGCCTTCTGCGAGCTGTACCGCCAGGAAGGCTGGTACCTGGAGCGCACGGTGCACTACGTCAACCGCGTGGGCCTGGACTACGTGAAAAAGCGCATCCTCGACGACGCCGCCGGCCGCAAGGCGCTGTGGGAGCGCCTGCAGTTCGCGCTCGACGGCGAGCCCGATCCGTGGTTCGACTTCAAGGAAGCCCAGGTCGATACCCGCCAGTTTGCGGCAGTGAACGCCTGAGCGGAGGTTGATGTACATCAATCTGTGAGCACTGACCACGGCAATCCATGAAATTCTTCAACTACTGCATTTTTGAGAATGGCGCTCTTCAGGACACTGGCGTCTTTTTTTGAAAGCTGCACCATGAAAACCAATCTGTTGAACCGTCGCACGCTGATCGTTGCCGCAGTGGGTCTGCCCCTGCTGAGTGTGCATGCCCAGGTCAATGACCTAGGGGATGCCATCAACAAGGCAGGCCGCCAGCGCATGCTGAGCCAGCGCATGGGCAAGGCCTGGCTGGCGCTGGTGCACAAGACCGAAAGCGCCGCCGCGCAGGGGGTGCTCGACAAGTCGATGGCCCTGTTCGACCGCCAGCTCGTGGAGCTCAAGGCCTACGCACCATCGAACGACATCCGCGACACCTACGTGAAGCTCGAAGGCGCCTGGAGCGACTACAAGACCGCGCTCGTGGGCGTGACGCCGGGCAAGCCGGGCGCGGCCGCCGTGCTGCAGGCCGATGCCCGCGTGCTGGCGCTGGCGCACCAGGGCACGGAGCAGTACGAAGCCGCCTCCGGCCGCCCGGTGGGCAAGCTGGTCAACGTGGCCGGCCGTCAGCGCATGCTCTCGCAGCGCATGGCCAAGTTCTACTTCGCCGCCACGCTGCCGGTCGATGCATCGACCGCGGCCACCGAGATTGGCAAGGCCCGCACCGAGTTTCTGAGTGCCATGGACCTGCTGCGCAAGGCCCCCGAGGCGACCGACCGCATCCGCGACGAACTGAAGCTGGCCGACGGTCAGTGGTTCTTCTTCGACCAGGCCCTGCAGCGCATGCAGAGCGCTGGAGCGTCCCCCAAACCTTTGTCCGACGTGTTCGTGACGAGTGAAAACCTGCTGAGCGTGATGGACCGGGTGACCGGTCTGTTCGCCGCCATCAAAACCTGAGGACCCTGACATGAACCCATGGAAAGCCATCTGCCGCGTTGAAGACATCCCCGTGCTCGGCTCGCGCCGCGTGGCGCGCGACCAGGGCCTCGATGTCGCCGTGTTCCGCAACGACCAGGACGAGGTGTTCGCCCTGCTCGACCGCTGCCCGCACAAGGGCGGCCCGCTGTCGCAAGGCATCGTGTTCGGCACCAGCGTGGCCTGCCCGCTGCACAACTGGACCATCGGCCTGTGCACCGGCCAGGCCGCCGCGCCCGACGAAGGCTGCACGCCGAAATTTGCGGTGAAGGTGGAAGACGGCCAGGTGTTCCTGGACGCCAACGAACTGGCCACGCAGGCGCTGGACGAAACCCGCCCCATCGCCGGCCCGGCACGACGCAAGAACGATGACCCCCACGCTCCGCCGCTGCGCGGGTCGCTGCCCCCCGAGGGGGCGCAGCCTGGCTTGGGGCGGCCCGGCGCTGCGGCTGACACCTGCGCATGACCATGAGCACGTCCATCACCCGATCTACCTGCCCCTACTGTGGTGTGGGCTGTGGCGTGCTCATCGAAAGCCAGGGGCAGCAGATCACCGGCGTGCGCGGTGACCCGGACCACCCGGCCAACTTCGGCAAGCTGTGCACCAAGGGCACGACGCTGCACCTCACGGCCACGCCGGAGCTGACGCGCCAGACCCGCCTGCTGCAGCCGCTGCAGCGCCTGGCGCGCAAGGCCGCGCCCACACCGCTGGACTGGGACGCGGCGCTGAGCCTGGCCACCGACCGCTTCGCCAAAACCATCACCGAACACGGCCCCGATGCGGTGGGCTTCTACATCAGCGGCCAGCTGCTGACCGAGGACTACTACGTCTTCAACAAGCTGGCCAAGGGCCTGATCGGCACCAACAACGTGGACACCAACTCGCGCCTGTGCATGAGCAGCGCGGTGGCGGGCTACAAGGCCACGCTGGGCGCCGACGCGCCGCCCGCCTGCTACGACGACGTGAACCACGCCGCCTGCCTGTTCATCGTCGGCAGCAACGCGGCCTATGCGCACCCGGTGCTGTTCCGCCGCATCGAAGAAGCGAAGAAAAAGAACCCGGCGATGAAGGTGATCGTGGCCGACCCGCGCCGCACCGACACCGCCGAACTGGCCGACCTGTTCCTGCCGCTGCAACCGGGCAGCGACGTGATGCTGTTCCACGGCCTGCTGCACATCATGTTGTGGGAAGGCTGGATCAACGCCGGCTACATCGCCGCGCACACCACCGGCTTCGACGAGCTGAAGGCGCTGGTGCGCGAGTGCACGCCCGAACACGTGGCACAGGTGTGCGGCGTGCCCAAGGAAGACCTGTTCACGGCGGCACAGTGGTTCGCCACCTCGCCCGCCACGCTCAGCCTCTACTGCCAGGGCCTGAACCAGAGCAGCAGCGGCACGGCGAAAAATGCCACGCTCATCAACCTGCACCTGGCCACCGGCCAGATCGGCAAACCCGGCGCCGGCCCCTTCAGCCTGACCGGCCAGCCCAACGCCATGGGCGGGCGTGAAGTGGGTGGCCTCGCCAACCTGCTGAGCGCGCACCGTGACATGGCCAACCCCGTGCACCGCGCCGAGGTGGCCGCGCTCTGGGGTGTGGCCGACGTGCCCTCGAAGCCCGGCAAGACCGCCGTGGAAATGTTCGAGGCCGCGGCCGACGGCGAGATCAAGGCGCTGTGGATCGCCTGCACCAACCCGGCGCAGTCCATGCCCAATCAGGCCACCGTGCGCCGCGCGCTGGAACGTGCCGAGTTCGTCGTGGTGCAAGAGGCCTACGCGACAGCCGCCACCTGCGACTGGGCCGACCTGCTGCTGCCCGCCACCACCTGGGGCGAAAAAGAAGGCACGGTCACCAACAGCGAGCGCCGCATCAGCCGCGTGCGCGCGGCCATCCCGGCACCCGGTGAAGCCCGGCACGACTGGAAGATCGTGGTGGACTTCGCACAGCGGCTCGAAGCCACGCTGCGCCCCGGCCAGCCCACGCTGTTCCCCTACCCCGACGCCGAGTCCATCTGGCTCGAACACCGCGAGTCCACCCGGGGCCGCGACCTCGACATCACCGGCCTGTCGTACGCCATGCTGGAGAGCGAAGGCCCGCAACAATGGCCGCTGCGCGAAGGCGACACCCAGGGCAAGATCCGCCTCTACGCCGACGGCGTGTTCCCCACCGCCGATGGCAAGGCCCGCTTCGCCGCCATGCCCTTCCACCCGCTGGCCGAGCCGCGCGAATCGCGCTTTCCGTTCTCGCTCACCACCGGCCGCCTGCGCGACCAGTGGCACGGCATGACACGCACCGGCACGCTCGGCCGCCTGTTCGGCCACGTCGCCGAGCCCACGGTGCAGATGCACCCGCAGGACATGGAGCGCCGTGGCCTCACCGAAGGCGATCTGGTGCACGTGACCAGCAAGCGCGGCTCCATCGTGCTGCCGGTACAGGCCAGCAAAGAGACCGGCCTGTCGCAGGCCTTCATCGCCATGCACTGGGGTGCGGAGTACCTGAGCGGGCGCAGCAGCATGGGCGAGCCGCTGGCGGGCGTGAACGCGCTCACCACCTCGGCCTACTGCCCCACCTCCAAACAGCCCGAGCTCAAGCACGCGGCGGTCAAGATCCTCAAGGCCGAGCTGCCCTGGAACCTGCTGGCCGTGGCCTGGCTGCCGGCCGACCGCGCGCTCGCCGCGCAGGCCGAGCTGCGCGCGGTCATGCCCTCGTTCGAATTCGCGGCCTGCGTGCCGTTCGGCCGCGAGCGCACCGGCGTGCTGTTCCGCGCCGCCGCACACGAGGCGCCCGACCTGGCCACGATCGAACGCATCGAAGCCCTGCTCGGCCTGGGCGGCACCGACGCGCTGCGCTACGTGGACAAGCGCCTGGGCCAGCGCCGCACCGCGCGCCTGCTGCGCACGGAAGGCGCCACCCGGCTCGAAGGTTTCGTGCTCGCGGGCGACGTGCGCGCCGAGGCCTGGATCAAGCCGCTGTTGCAGGACGAGCTGCCCGCCGAGGCCTACGGCCGCCTGCTGCTGATGCCCGGCGCCAAGGCCCCGGTGGCGGTGGTGGCCCGGGGCAAGCAGGTCTGCACCTGTTTCAACGTGAGCGCAGACGACATCGGCGCCCACCTCCAGACCAGCCGGGGCAGCGACGACCAGCGTCTGGCCGCGTTGCAGGGCAGCCTGAAGTGCGGCACCAACTGCGGCTCCTGCATCCCCGAACTGCGGCGCCTGGTGCGCGCCCAGCCGTCGACCGGGCACGTGCTGCAGGTCGCCTGAGGCACCGTTGGCATATCACCCGAAGTCATGTGCCTTGCCGGACAATCGCGCCCCATGAGCATCAGTCACTACATCAAAGAAATCGGGCGCGGCAAAGACGGGGCCCGCTCTCTCAACCGCGCACAAGCCACCGACCTGTTCGGTCAGGTGCTGGACGGCACCGTCACCGACCTGGAGATCGGCGGCTTCTGCCTGGCCATGCGCATCAAGGGCGAAACGCCCGAAGAGATGGCGGGTTTCCTCGACGCCGCGCACGCCCGCATGGCACTCGCACCGGACAACGGTCTCACCACCGTGGTGCTGCCCAGCTACAACGGGGCGCGCAAGCTGCCCGTGCTCACCCCGCTGCTGGCCCTGCTGCTGGCGCGCGAGGGCGCGGCGGTGCTGGTGCACGGCACCGCCACCGAAGACAAACGCATCACCAGCGAAGCGGTGTTCGCCGCGCTGGGCCACCCCGCCGCCACCCGGACCGAAACCCTGGGTGCCGGCGACTGCGCCTACCTGCCCACCGAGGTGCTGAGCCCCGGCCTCAAGCGCCTGCTCGACGTGCGCCGCGCCGTCGGCCTGCGCAACCCGGCGCACAGCCTGGTCAAGCTCATGAACCCCTGCGAAGGCCCGGCGCTGATCGTGGGCAGCTACACCCACCCCGAGTACGCGGTGTCGATGGCGCAGACCTTTGCCCTGGTCGGCGCGCACGCGCTGCTGCTGCGTGGCACCGAAGGCGAGCCCGTGGCCGATGCGCGCCGCACGCCGCAGATGGACGCCTTCCGCGACGGCGAGCGCCACCTGCTGCAGCCGGCGCAGGAGGGCTCGCTCGCCAGCCTGCCCGAACTGCCGCGCGAGGTGGACGCGGACAACACCGCCGCCTACATCCGCGACGTGCTCGACGGCCGCAAGCCCGTGCCCACGCCGATCGCGCTGCAGGTGGCACACATCCTGCAAGAGCTGCAGCGCCAGCCCCACACAGAGACAAACCGCCACCCGGCGGTCAGCCCACCATGAACGCACCCGCCACCGTCATCACCTCGCAGACCCGGTTCAACCCCGGCACCGTCACCCTCGTCGGCGCCGGCCCGGGCGACCCGGAACTGCTCACCCTCAAGGCCGCCCGTGCCATTGCCGCGGCCACCGTGCTGCTGGTGGACGACCTGGTGAGCGACGCGGTGCTGGTGCATGCGCAGGCCAGCGCCCGCATCGTGCACGTGGGCAAACGCGGCGGCTGCAAGAGCACGCCGCAGGCCTTCATCGAAAAGCTCATGATCATGGCCGCGCGCGAAGGCGAGGTGGTGGTGCGCTTGAAGGGCGGCGACCCCTTCATCTTCGGCCGCGGAGGCGAAGAGGTGGAACACCTGCGTGCCGCCGGCATCGAGGTGCAGGTGCTCAACGGCATCACCGCCGGCCTGGCCGGCCTGACCTCGCTCGGCGCGCCGCTCACGCACCGCGACCACGCCCACGGGGTGGTGTTCATCACCGGCCACGCCAAACCGGGGGACAGCGGCACCGACTGGCAGGCCCTGGCCGCCACCGCGCGCGACGCCAGGCTCACGCTGGTGATCTACATGGGCGTGTCCAGCGCCGCGCAGATCCAGGCCGACCTGCTGACCGGCCTGCCCGCCAGCACGCCGCTGGCCATCATCCAGCACGCCAGCCTGCCGCAGCAGCGCCACGCGGTCACCACGCTGGGCGATCTCACCACGACCCTGGCGCGCGAAGGCCTGGGCAGCCCGTCGGTGATCGTGGTGGGTGACGTGGTGCATGGCGTGGCTGCGCTGGCGCAACCGGTGGCACGCGCCCAGCGCTTCGCGGCCTGAGGAAGCTGCCTGCCCGCATACACTGCGGGCCATGCAACAGTTCGATGTGGTGGTGGTCGGCGCGGGAGCGGCCGGCCTTTTTTGTGCGGGCGTGGCCGGCCAGCGCGGCCTGAAGGTGCTGGTGCTCGACCACAGCGAGAAGGTGGCCGAGAAGATCCGCATCTCGGGCGGCGGCCGCGCCAACTTCACCAACCGCGACATCGATGTGCGCCAGCCGCACAAACACTTCGTCAGCGAAAACCCCAACTTCTGCCGCTCGGCGCTCTCGCGCTACACCCCGGCCGACTTCATCGCGCTGGTGCAGAAGCACGGCATCCCCTTCCACGAGAAGCACAAGGGCCAGCTGTTCTGCGACCGTTCGGCCGAGGACCTGATCCAGATGCTGCTGGCCGAATGTGAAGCCGGCGGTGTGACTCGCTGGCAGCCCTGCGGCGTGAAAGGCCTGCGTGTGGCGGCCGACGGCGCCTACGACATCGACACCGATCGCGGCCCCGTGTCGAGCCGGGCGGTCGTGATCGCCACCGGCGGCCTGTCCATCCCCAAGATCGGCGCCACCGACTTCGGTTACCGGGTGGCGAAGCAGTTCGGCCTGCGCACCGTCGAGCCGCGCCCCGGCCTGGTGCCGCTGACCTTTGACGGCGACGCCTGGGCGCCCTACGCGGGTCTGTCCGGCCTGTCGTTGCCGGTACTCATCGAGACCGGCGACAAAAAACACAGGATCGGCTTCGCCGAAGACCTGCTGTTCACCCACCGCGGCCTCTCCGGCCCGGCGGTGTTGCAGATCTCCAGCTATTGGCGCGAAGGCACGCCGATCCGCCTCAACTTGGCGCCCGAGCTGGACCTGCCCGCGGCGCTGGCACGCGCCAAGGCCACGTCGCGCAAGCTGATCGCCAACGAGTTGGCCACGCTGGTGCCGAGCCGGCTGGCCGACGCCTGGGTGGCGCAGGACAAGGACTGGCAACGCCCCATCAGCGAGGCCTCGGACAAGGCCCTGGCCCGGCTGGCCGAGCGCCTCTCGCGCTGGGAACTCACCCCGACCGGCAGCGAAGGCTACAAAAAGGCCGAGGTCACGCTCGGGGGCGTGGACACGCGCGAGCTCTCGTCGCAGACGATGGAGTCGAAACAGCCCGGGCTGTATTTCATTGGCGAGGTGGTGGACGTGACCGGCTGGCTCGGCGGCTACAACTTCCAGTGGGCCTGGGCCAGCGCCCACGCTTGCGCCGTGGGGCTCTGACCCCCCCCGCTCCGCCGCTGCGCGGGTCGCAGCCCCCCCGAGGGGGCTGATTCGCCTTGGGGCGGCCCGGCGGCGAATCGTCTTTCCCCGGAAACCGACCGGGAGCTGGCAAACCGGGCCGACAAGGCTATAATCCAAGGCTTTGCTGGCAAACCCCCGTCGGCCAATACTAGTTAACAGGCGGGGGAACTTTGCAGAAACGATGCCTGGGCCCGATCTTCCCGTTCATCCTCTTTCTGTGCATTCTGGACTTTCTCCTTCAATGACGACCATCCGTGTAAAAGACAACGAGCCCTTTGACGTCGCTCTGCGTCGCTTCAAGCGCACCATCGAAAAACTCGGCCTGCTGACCGACCTGCGCGCCCGTGAGTTCTACGAAAAGCCCACCGCCGAGCGCAAGCGCAAGAAGGCCGCCGCCGTCAAGCGCAACTACAAGCGCATCCGCTCGATGCAGCTGCCCAAGAAGCTGTTCTGATTTCAGAGCACTTCGAAAAACCCGCTCGGGACGCCGCAGCGGGTTTTTTTACGCCTGTGCATTCTTCTGCTGGCCGGCCAGCCGCCGCGTCAGGTGTTCGGCCGCCTCGACCAGTGCCGCCTCGAAATGCTCGCGCAGCGGGTGCGCCGCCCGCCAGCTGGGCCGGATCAGCGCCACGTGGAACGGGATGCTGAACGAGAGTGGGCGCACCACCAGACCCCCTTCTTCCCCGCTACCCGCCAGCTCCAGCGCCGTCAGCGGGTTGACGATACCCAGACCCAGCCCCTGGCGCACCAGCGCACACACCGACACCGCGCTCGGCGTCTCCAACCGCAGGCCCCGCTGCACGCCGGCCGCAGCGAACAGCGCGTCCACCTGCTGCCGGTAGGGATCGGTCGGCGCAAAGCTGATGAACGATTCCCCTGCAAAGTCGGCAGGCCGCAACTGCGCGTGCTGCGCCAGCGGGTGGCCCGAGGGCAAGACACCCACCTCGTCCGCCACCAGCAGCGTCTGCAGGCTGCAGGCGGCCGGCGCTTCATGACGTTCGCTCAGACCCAGGTCGAAACGCTGCTCGGACAGCGCCGCCTCCAGCTGGGGCGACTCGATCGGCGTCAGGCTCACAGCCGCCTCGGGCTGGCGCTGCACAAAACGCCGGACCGCGTCGGGCAACAGCGCGTGCGAGAGCGCGGGCAGGCAGGCCAGCTGCAAGCGTCCCTGGGCATAGGCCTGCAATGCCACCGCCGTGGCCGCGATGCGCTCCAGCCCCACGTAGGACTGCTCGACCTCGTCCATCAGCGCCAGCGCCCGCACCGTGGGCTTCAGGCGCCCCTTGACCCGCTCGAACAAGGCAAAGCCCAGCACCTGCTCCAGCCGCGCCAGCTCGCGGCTGACGGTGGGTTGCGAGGTGTGCAGCAGCTCGGCCGCGCGCGTGACGTGGCCGGTGCCCATCACGGCGCGGAAGAAATGAATCTGGCGGTGGGTCAGTTTCATATCGAAATTGAATGGTCAGTGGATTATCTGGCATTGCTCAATATGACAAGAACCCGGATCATCGGCGCCATGAACCCTTTTGCCCCCGCCCTCCTCCAGTCCCTCGCCCGCCAGCACGGCACCCCGCTCTGGGTCTACGACGCCGCCACCATCCGCCAGCGCATCGCCGACCTGCGTGCGTTTGACACCATCCGCTTCGCCCAGAAGGCCAACTCCAACACCCACCTGCTGCGCCTGATGCGCGAGCAGGGCGTGGTGGTGGACGCGGTGTCGCGCGGCGAGATCGAACGCGCGCTGGCCGCCGGCTACACCGCAGCACCCGATGCCCAGGGTGCCTCGGGCATCGTCTTCACCGCCGACCTGTTCGACCACGCCACGCTGGCCACCGTGGTGCAGCACCAAGTTCCGGTGAACGCCGGTTCCATCGACATGCTGCACCAGCTGGGCACCGCGTCGCCCGGCCATCCGGTCTGGCTGCGCATCAACCCGGGCTTTGGCCACGGCCACAGCAACAAGACCAACACCGGCGGCGAACACAGCAAACACGGCATCTGGCACACCGAGCTGCCCGCCGCGCTGGCGGCGGTGGCGCAGCACGGGCTGCGGCTCGTGGGCCTGCACATGCACATCGGCTCGGGCGTGGACTACGGTCACCTGCAGCAGGTGTGCAGCGCCATGGTGGACCTTGTCAAAGGCTGCGGCGCAGACATGCAGGCCATCTCGGCGGGCGGCGGCCTGTCCATCCCCTACCGCGAGGGCGAAGCCCCCATCGACACCACGCACTACTTCAGCCTCTGGGACGCCGCGCGTCGCGAGATCGCCGCCCACCTCGGCCACGCCGTGCACCTGGAGATCGAACCCGGCCGCTACCTGGTGGCCGAGGCCGGCGTGTTGCTCACCGAGGTGCGCGCCACCAAGCCCATGGGCGGCAACCGCTTCACCCTGGTGGACGCGGGCTTTTCAGACCTGATGCGCCCGTCCATGTACGGCGCCTTCCACGGCATGAGCCTGATCCCAGCCGATCACAACCCGCGCCCCCAGACCACCACCGTGGTCGCCGGCCCGTTGTGTGAATCGGGCGACGTGTTCACCCAGGCCGAAGGCGGCGTGGTGCTCACGCGCGAGCTGCCCGAAGCCCGCGTGGGCGACCTGCTGGTGCTGCACGACGCAGGCGCTTACGGCGCCTCCATGTCCAGCAACTACAACACGCGTCCGCTCGCGGCCGAGGTGCTGGTGGACGGCGATGCCCACCGTGTGATCCGCCGCCGGCAGACGGTGGAGGAATTGCTCTCACTGGAAATGGTTTGAGACAATCGCGGGTTCAGCGAACCACAGAAAGCACACCATGAGCCTCAAAGAACAGATCACCGAAGACATGAAAGCCGCCATGCGCGCCAAGGACAGCGAGCGCCTGGGCACCATCCGCCTGCTGACCGCGGCCATGAAGCAGAAGGAAGTGGACGAGCGCGTGGAGCTGGACGACACCATGGTCATCGCCATCGTCGACAAGCTGATCAAGCAGCGCAAGGACAGCATCGAGGCCTTCACCAAGGCCGACCGCATGGACCTGGCCGACAAGGAAAGCGCCGAGATGAAGGTGCTGCAGGCCTACCTGCCCGCGCGCCTGTCGGCCGAGGAAGTGGCCACTGAAGTCCAGGCCATCGTCACCGAACTGGGCGCCAAAGGCCCGGGCGACATGGGCAAGGTGATGGGTGCGGTGAAAACCCGCCTCGCGGGCAAGGCCGACATGGGCCAGGTCTCGGCCGCCGTCAAGGCCGCGCTGGCCGGATAAGGCAGGGGCAGCCCCTCCGGCGGTCGCCACAGGCTGACGGATCACTGACCACCGGGGTCTCTCTCAGGGAAAACCGCGACTTCGCTGGTGCCTGGCGCTTCCTACACTCGCGGCACTTTGAAAGGTGCCCCATGCAGCGACAGCGTCCCGGTTTCTCCCAAGCCATCGGCCTGCTGGCCGCCACCGTCGCCCTGTCGGCGGCCGCCCAGACCAACCCCACGGTCAAGATCGGGGTCATCGGGCCCTTCAGCGGCCCGTCATCCGATTTCGGCAGCCCCATGCTGCACGGCGTGCAGTTGGCGGTGGAGGAAATCAACGCCGTGGGCGGCTACCTGGGCCGCCCGCTGGAGCTGGTGGTCCAGGACGATCAAGGCAACCCCGACGTTGGCCTCAAAGGCTCGCAAGCGCTGGTCGGTGGCGGCGTGGTGGCCACCATCGGGTTCTGCAACACCGGTGTGGCCGCCAAGTCGCTGGAGGCCTACCAGACCGCCCAGGTGCCGCTGATCATCCCCTGCGCCACCGGCACACCGCTCACCGCCAGATTCCCCGCGCCCCAGAGCTACATCTTCCGTACCTCGGCGCGTGACTCGATCCAGGCCCCGTTCGTGGTGGACGACCTGGTCAAACGCGGCTGGACCAAGGTGGCCATCTTTGCCGACACCACGGGATACGGCGAGGCCGGGCTGAAGGACGTCGAGGCCGCGCTGGCGGCGAAGAACCTCAAGGCGGTGCACGTGGCGCGCTTTCCGCTGGGCGTGAAAGACCTGAAGGAGCCGTTGAAAGCAGCACAGGCCGCGGGCGCCAACGTGGTGTTCAGCTACACCGTCGGCCCGGAAAACGCGGCGATTGCCAACGGCCGGCGCGACCTCAAGTGGGACGTGCCCCAGGTGGGCGCCTGGCCCCTCTCGTTTCCGTTTTTCATTGATGGCGCCAAGGCGGCCGGCGACGGCGCACTGATGGCACAGACCTTCATCGCCGAACCCAGCAATGAGCGGCGCGCGGCCTTTCTCAGCGCGTACTCGCGCAAGTTCAAGCAAAAGATCGCCGTGCCGATGGCGGCCGCCCAGGCCTACGACAGCACCTACCTGCTGACCTACGCGCTGTTCGGCATCCGGGACGGCAAGTTCACTGGCCCGGCCGTCAAGGGGGCACTGGAAAACATCCCGCGCGTGTACTACGGGGTGGTCGCGACCTACGACAAGCCTTTCAGCCTGGACGACAAGGACGCCGTCACACCCAACATGCTGGTGATGGGCAAGGTGCGCAGCGGCTCGGTGACCTTCGCCTACCCGGAGGACGCGAAACGCAACCTGTTCGTGCAGCGGAAGAAATAGGGCCCCCACACTCCGCCGCTGCGACCGCTCAACCCAGGATCAAGGCCGTGCCCGCCACGGCCAGCGCGGCGCCGAGCCACGCGCCCGTCGCCGGCCGGCGGCGGTACACCAGCCACAGCAAGGGCAGGATCAGTACCGGCGTGACCGAGGACATGACGGCCACCAGGCCGGCCTGACCGTCGCGCAGCGCGATCAGGATCAGGGTCATGCCCAGCGCCATGGCCACGGCCGCACTCATGAAGATCAGGAAGGCGTCCTGCCGCCGCAAAGGCGCTTGCGCCCGCGCACCCGACCAACCCGACGCGAACAGCAGCGTGTGCGCCCCCAGGGCCAGGCTCATGCGCGTGGCAGATGCCGCCACCGGATCGACGCCGGTGACCATGAGCGGCTTGATCATCAAGGTGCCCAGCGACTGGCACAGCGCCGAGAGCAGCCCCAGCCCCACCCCGATGGCCAGCGGCCCGCGCGTCTGCTCCCAGGCGTGGGTTTCATCGCCGCGCTTGCCCCAGGCCACGGCCACCATCACGCCCCCGACCAGCAGGCCGCTGCCCAGCAAGGCCCAGCCCCACACGGTCTCGCCCAGCCAGGCCCAGGCCAGCACACAGGAGAACAGCGCGTGGGTGGCGTACAGCACGCCCGAGCGCCGTGGCCCGAGCCGGTTCATGCAGGAGAACAGCGCCGTGTCACCGATGAAGATGCCGACCACGCCCGAGAGCCCCAGCAGGGCGACGGTGGCCATGTCCAGGCTGCGCCAGCCGCCACTGGCCAGCGCCAGGCCCCAGAGGATCAGCGAGGCAAACACCATGCGCCAGCGGCTGAACGCGAACGCGCCCAGGCGCTGGGCGGGTGGCGCGGAGAACAGGCTGGAGACGGCCCAGCAGGCGGCCGCCAGCAGCGCCAGGGCTTCGGGACGCATGACCAAGGAACCGAATCAACGGAACAGGGCCGCCGCCGGGCCGCTCCCAAGGCGGCACAGCCCCCTCGGGGGGCAGCGACCCGCGCAGCGGCGGAGCCCCGGCCTGCGCCCGGGAGGCGCGGGACGCTTGGGGGCTTTCAACTTCCCGCCACCTTCATCTTGTTGATGAGGATCGAGCCCACGGTCTTGGCGCCGTAGTTGTAGGCGTCGGCGCCCACGGCCTCGATGCCCTGGAACATGTCCTTGAGGTTGCCCGCGATGGTGATCTCGTGCACCGGGTAGGCGATCACGCCGTTTTCCACCCAGTAGCCCGAGGCGCCGCGCGAGTAGTCGCCGGTCACGTAGTTCACGCCCTGCCCCATCAGCTCGGTGACGAACAGGCCACGACCGAGCTTCTGCAGCATGGCCTTGAGGTCGTCGCCGGGCTGGGTCAGGCGGCTGGTGAGCGTGAGGTTGTGCGAGCCACCTGCGTTGCCCGTGGTGCGCATGCCGAGCTTGCGCGCCGAGTAGGTGGAGAGAAAGTAGCCCAGCACCTTGCCCGCGCTCAGCACCTTGCGTTTGACGGTGCGCACGCCTTCGTCGTCAAACGGCGAGCTGCCCTTGCCGTTGATCACATGGGGGTCTTCGACGATGTCGAGGTGTTTCGCCATCACCCGCTTGCCGAGGCTGTTGTTCAGGAAGGTGGTCTTGCGGTACAGCGCACCGCCGCTGGTGGCCTGCACGTAGGCGCCCAGCAGGCCGGCGGCCAGCGGCGACTCGAACAGCACCGGGCATTCGGTGGTGGCGATCTTGCGGCCGTTCAGGCGCGCGAGCGTGCGCTCGGCGGCGTAGCGGCCCACCGCTTCGGGGGTGGCGAGGTCGTCGGGCGAACGCATCGAGCTGTACCAGTGGTCGCGCTGCATGTTCGCGCCCTTGCCGGCGATCGGCGCCACCGACAGGCTGTGGCGCGAGCTGGCGTAGCCGCCGCTGAAGATGCCGGGTTTGCCGCGTTCGCCGCCGCGCATGTGGGCGGTGAAAAAGTGCGACTGCTGGGCCGACACGCCCGCGCCTTCGCTGTTGCTGATCTTCTTGCTGGTGGCGAAGGCCGCGGCCTCGCAGGCCAGCGCGATGCGCAGCGCCTCTTCGGAGTCGATCGCCCAGGGGTGGAAGAGGTCGAGGTCGGGGTAACTGTCGGCGATGTCTTCGGGGTCGGGCAGACCGGCCACCGGGTCTTCGGCGGTGAAGCGGGCGATGTCGTAGGCCGCCTGCACCGTCTGGCGCACGGCAGCGGGTGAAAAATCGGAGGTGGAGGCGTTGCCGCGCTTCTGCCCCAGGTACACCGTCACGCCGAGCGACTTGTCGCGGTTGCGCTCCACGTTCTCCAGCTCACCCTTGCGCACCGACACGCTCAGGCCGGCGCCTTCGGACACCTCGGCCCCGGCGTCGGTGGCGCCCAGCTTTTTGGCATGGCCCAGCGCGAGGTCCACCAGCTCCTCGAACTGGCTGCGTGCGTACTGGAAACCGGCGAGCGGCTGGCTGGCGGTGGAGGAAGGGGCTTGGGACGGGGTGTTGGGGGCTTTTTTCATGTCGACGGCTATGATACTTGCCGCCCCCCTCTGGCTGCTGCAGGCCCTGCACAAGCCCATTTGAAGAAACCCGATGTCCCGCAAACCCACCAAAGGCTACTTCGTCCGTGGCCAGTTCGTTGCCGAGGGCAGCGAGCTCGACCTGGAACTCAAGCGCGAGCTCAAGGGTTCGGTCGACATGAGCAAGACCGACCTGAAAAAAGAGAGCGACCGCCTCCAATTGCTCGGCGAAAACCTGCTCACGCTCAACGCCAGTCTCATGACGCGCCTGATCGAGACGCATGGCCTGTCCGAGAAGCTGATCGATGCCGTGGCCGACGCCAAGCGCATCACCAACTTCGAAGGCCGGCGCCGCCAGATGCAGTTCATCGGCAAGCTCATGCGCAAGCTGGATGACGGCGTCATCAGCGCCATCGAAGCCGCGCTCGAAGAACAGCGCAAGCCCTCGGCCCAGGCCACGCTGGCGCTGCACCAGGCCGAACAGTGGCGCGACAAGCTGATCGCCGACGACGACGCGCTCACGCGCTGGCTGGAACAGGACCCGGCCGCCGACGTGCAGCACCTGCGCGCCCTGATCCGCCAGGCGCGCAAGGACGCGCAGGCCGTGACGGAGCGCCCGGGCGAGGCCCTGCGCCACGGCAAGGCCTACCGCGAGATCTTCCAGATCGTGCGCACCGCGCTCACGCCCAACGACGCATCGGCAGACGACGCCGAAGAACCGCAGGAGGACTGAGCCGTGACCGATACCCTCACCCCCGCGCCGGTGCGCATCGGCATCGTCTCCATCAGCGACCGCGCCAGCAGCGGTGTCTACGAAGACAAGGGCCTGCCGGCGCTGCAGGACTGGCTCACGCGCGCGCTGAAAAACCCCATCACCTTCGAGCCGCGCCTGATCCCCGACGAGCAGGCGAAGATCAGCGAGACCCTGATTCAGCTGGTGGACGCCGGCTGCGCGCTGGTGCTCACCACCGGCGGCACCGGTCCGGCCAAACGCGACGTGACGCCCGAGGCCACGCTGGCCGTGGCCCACAAGGAGATGCCCGGTTTTGGCGAACAGATGCGCCAGATCAGCCTGGCCTTCGTGCCCACCGCCATCCTCTCGCGCCAGGTGGCGGTGATCCGCGACCAGAGCCTGATCATCAACCTGCCGGGGCAGCCCAAGGCGATCGCCGAAACGCTGGAAGGCCTGAAGAACCCGGACGGCAGCCAGAAGGTCAACGGGATCTTCACGGCCGTGCCCTACTGCATCGACCTGATCGAAGGGCCTTACCTCGAAACCAACGATCAGGTCTGCAAGGCCTGGCGACCGAAACAAAAGTAGCCCCCCTGCGCCGCTTCGCGTCTTCCCCCCGGTGGGGGGACGCACCTGGTGGCCCGTCCTGAGCTTGTCGAAGGGCGGTTCCACGGGTGCCCACGAAGAAGGCATTTCACTCCGAGAGTTCCTCATGAAAATCACCAAAGACACCATCGTCACCATCACCTTCCGCGCCACCGATGCGCGGGGCAAGTTGCTGGAGGACGGCAAGGAGCCGCGCGCTTACCTGCACGGCGGCTACAACAACACGCTGCCGGGCATCGAGAAGGCCCTGGAAGGTCAGGAGAAGGGCTTCGCCGCCACCCTGGCGCTGCCGCCCGAAGACGCATTTGGCGTGCGCGACGAGAGCCTGGCCACCAGCATCCCCAAGAGCGAGTTCCCGCCCGGCGTGAAGGTCGGTGGCCAGCTGCAAGGGGTGGACGACCAGGGGCGCCAGCAGGTGTTCACGGTCATGAAGATCAAGGGTGACACGGTGCTGCTCGACGGCAACCACCCGCTGGCCGGGCAGACGCTGCACTTCGCGGTCAAGGTGGTGGACGTGCAGCCGGCGTCGGCCGAAGAGGTGGCCCACGGCCACGCGCACGGTGCCCACGGGCACCACCACTGAACGTCGCCGGACGGTAGCGCTCGACCTTGCGGGCCCTCATCGATTTCCCCGACACCGCCCCTCAGGCGGTGCCCGGTGGCCGGCTTTGCGCCAGCTTCGGCGACCCCATCGAGGTGATCGAGGCCTGGGCCATGGCCGAGGTGCTGCCCGCCCTGGAGCGGGTTCAGGCCCAGGCGGAGGCGGGCCGCTGGTGCATCGGCGGCCTGTCCTACGAGGCCGCGCCGGCCTTCGACACCGCGCTGCCCGCGCACGCGCCCGACCCAGGTTGGCCCCTGGTGTGGTTCGGGGTGTACGAGGCCCCGCTGGCCAGCCCCACCCCCTTGTCAGAAACACGGGGGACCGCGCACTGGACCCTACCCGAGTCCCGCGCCCACTACCTGAAGCAGGTGGAACGGGCGCAGCAGGCCATGGCCGCGGGCGAGGCCTACCAGATCAACCTGACCACGGCCCTGACGGGCACGCTCACCGGCGAGCCATCGGCCTGGATGCGCGCGCTGCGTGAGCGCCAACCCGAGGGCTACCTGCTGTGGCTGGACGGCGGGCAGCGCCACGTGCTGAGCGCTTCGCCCGAGCTGTTCTTCGACTGGCAACCCGATCCGCTGGGTGGCCGCTTGCAATGCCGCCCGATGAAAGGCACCGCCGGCCGGGAGGCCGACCCGGCCCTGGACGCCGCTGCCCGCGAGCGCCTGCTGGCCAGCGCCAAGGAGCGTGCCGAAAACGTCATGATCGTGGACCTGCTGCGCAACGACCTGAACCGCATCGCGCGGCCGGGCACCGTGCGAGTGGACCGGTTGATGGAGGCCGAGGCCTGGCCCTCGGTCTGGCAAATGACCTCCAGCCTCTCGGCCCAGGCCCGCGCGGGCACCACGCTCACCGAGGTGTTCCGCGCCCTCTTCCCTTGCGGCAGCATCACCGGCGCCCCCAAGCGGCAGGCCATGCGCTGGATTCAGCGCCTGGAGTCGGGCGCCCGGGGCCTCTATTGCGGCGCGCTGGGCGTGGTCCGTCCGGGCGGGCACGCCAGCTTCAATGTGCCGATCCGCACCCTGACCCTGCAGCGCACAGACACCACCACCGAATGGCAGGCCCGGTACGGCGTGGGCAGCGGGTTGACCGTCTGCGCCGATCCGGCGGCCGAATGGGAAGAACTGATGACCAAGAGCCACCTGCTTCACCGGGTCAGCGAACCCTTCAGCCTGTTGGAAACACTGCGCCTGGAAGACGGCACCTACTGGCTGCTGGAGCGCCACCTGCAGCGGCTGCAGGACAGCGCCCGCCATTTTGGCCACCCCTGCGATCTGCCGGCGTTGCGCGAACGCCTTGCACGGCTGGCCGCGGGACATGCGCAAGGCCTGTGGCGCGTGCGCCTGACCCTGGACGCCCGGGGCGGGATCGATGTGCAGGCTTTCCCCATGACCGAGACCGCCCAGCCGGTGCGCGTGGCGCTGGCCCCCGCCCCCCTGCCCACCAGCGGCGCACTGAAGGAATTCATCCGGTACAAGACCACGCGGCGCGCGCACTACGAGGCGCTGGCCCCCACCGACCCCGGCGTCTTCGACCACCTGCTGCTCAACGAACGCGGCGAGATCACCGAATTCACCCGAGGCAACGTGGCGGTCCGGCTGGATGGGGTCTGGCTCACCCCCGCACTGTCCAGCGGGCTGCTGGCAGGCACCTACCGGGCCGAGCTGCTGGCCGAAGGACGCCTGCGCGAAGCGGTGCTCACCACCGGTGATCTCGCACGAGCTCAGGGCCTGGCCTTCTACAACGGCCTGAGGGGATGGCTGTCAGCGGAGATGACGCACGCCGGGCATGCGCCACGGGGCAACGCCGCGTCGCTGCCCGACTGCGGTCACTTGCCCACCAGCTGATTCAGCTTCTCGGCCTCGAAGCATTCGCTGCGCGCCGCGTCCGACGGCACGCAGTCGCCCTTCTGCTGCTTCGAGAGGGTTTCAACCGCCTGCCACAGCAGCGTGATCTGATGATCCTGGCCGGCAGCGCTGTCGATCAGGCCGCGCATGGCCTGCGACAGTGGGTCGTCTTCCTGCGTGATGCCGTAGGCCTGGAACTTCGGGTTCGCCTCGGTCACGTCGGCGCTCTCGCCAGACTTGCTCGGGATGATGCGGGCCGGGATGCCCACCGCCGTGGCGCCCGGGGGCACCGGCTTGATCACCACCGCGTTGCTGCCGATCTTGGCGCCGTCGCCCACCACGAAGCCCCCCAGCACCTTGGCACCCGCGCTCACCACCACGTTCTTGCCCAGCGTGGGGTGGCGTTTGGTGCCTTTGTAGAGCGAGGTGCCGCCCAGCGTGACGCCCTGGTAGATCGTGCAGCCGTCGCCGATTTCGGCCGTCTCGCCCACCACCACGCCCATGGCGTGATCGAAGAACACGCGGTCGCCCACCTTGGCACCGGGGTGGATTTCGATGCCGGTCAGCCAGCGCGCGACGTGCGAGATGAACCGCCCCGGCCACTTGAGGCCGTTCGTCCAGCACCAGTGCGCCGGGCGGTGCAGCCAGACGGCGTGCAGGCCCGGGTAGCAGGTGATGACCTCCCAGGTGCTGCGGGCCGCGGGGTCGCGATCGAGGACGCACTGGATGTCGGAACGGATGCGGGCGAACATGGGGTCTTGTTGTTGGAATCGGGCAGTCAGTCTATCGCTTCGCCTGCGCGGCGGTTTGCAGCATGGCCTTGGCGACACCACGCAGGATGTGGATTTCTTCTTCGGTCGGTGCGGCACGGTTGAACAGCTGGTTCAGGCGCGGCATGAGTTTCTTGGGCGCCTCCGGGTCGAGAAAGTCCACCGCCACCAGCGCCTGCTCCAGGTGCTGCAGCATGCCGGCCAGCGCTTTCGCATCGGCCAGCGGGCGCTCGGGTGTGCTGGCGGGCGGCAAGGCGTAGCCCCCCAGCGCCTGGCGCCAGTCGTAGGCGATCAGCTGCACGGCGGCGGCCAGGTTGAGCGAACCGAACGATGGATCGGTGGGGATGGAGAGGCAGCTGTGGCAGCGGTACACGTCTTCGTTGCGCATGCCGAAGCGCTCGGAGCCGAACAGGAAGGCCACGCCACCGGGGCGGGTGGGCGCAGGCGTTTCGGGTGTGCCCAGCAGCGCAGCAAAGTGCTCGCGCGGTTGCCGCGTGGGCGGGCCGAAGTCGCGTGGCGTCATGGCCGTGGCGCACAGGTGTTCGATGCCGTCAAGCGCCTCGTCCAGCGTGTCCACGATGCGCGCCTTGTCCAGCACGTCGTTGGCGCCGCTGGCGCGCTGGATGGTTTCTTCGCGCCGCAACACGTTGGCCCAGCGCGGCGCCACCAGCACCAGGTCGTCAAAGCCCATCACCTTCATGGCGCGCGCGGTACCGCCCACGTTGCCGGCGTGGCTGGTCTGGATCAGGATGAATCTCGTCTTCATTTGGAATCCCCCCGCGCCGCTTCGCGTCACCCCCCAGGGGGGCCACACCAGCAGCCTGGCAAAGCCAGCTCTGCGGTGTGTGCTGGGTGGGGCACTTGCTCCGGTGAGGTGTTTGGTGTGTTGAAACGGTAAAATCCCCGATTGTCGCCGCCCCGCATCGCCTGGGGTCCAGCCTTCCCGCTCTTCCACTGTCACGCTCGCAGCCCCGCTGCGGCGCAAAGGCTCACAACTTATGTCGTCCACACTCCACCCCATGCTCAACGTGGCCATCAAGGCCGCCCGTACCGCCGGTACCATCATCAACCGCGCCGCGCTGGACGTGGAGTCGGTCCGGGTCTCTGCCAAGCAGACCAACGACTTCGTCACCGAAGTCGACCACGCGGCCGAGGCAGCGATCATCGACACCCTGCTCACCGCCTACCCCGACCACGCCATCTGGGCCGAAGAATCGGGCAAGCGCCCGGGCAAACACGGTGGCGCAGACCATGTCTGGATCATCGACCCGCTGGACGGCACCACCAACTTCATCCACGGCTTCCCGGTCTACTGTGTGAGCATCGCGCTCATGGTGGGCAACAAGCTGGAGCAGGCCGTGGTGTACGACCCGAGCCGCAACGACCTCTTCTGCGCCACGCGCGGTCGCGGCGCCTACATGAACGACCGCCGCATCCGCGTGGCCAAACGCATCGCCATGCGCGACTGCCTGATCTCCACCGGTTTCCCCTTCCGTCCGGGCGACGCCTTCCAGACCTACATGCAGATGCTGGGCGACGTGATGCCCAAGTGCGCCGGCGTGCGCCGCCCGGGCTCGGCCGCGCTCGACCTGGCCTATGTGGCCGCAGGCTTCACCGACGGCTTCTTTGAAATGGGTCTCTCGCCCTGGGACGTGGCCGCAGGCGCGCTGCTGGTGACCGAGGCCGGCGGTCTGGTGGGCAACTTCACCGGCGAAGCCAACTTCCTGGAACAAAAGGAATGCCTGGCCGCCAACCCCAAGATCTACGGCCAGCTGGTGGGCATCACCGGCAAGTACAGCAAGTTCGCCAGCGCCGGCGAAAAGGCCTCGCTGCGCCAGTCCTCGGCGGCGGCCCAGCCCGATGCCGCCGGCGACGACAAGCCCGCCGACGACACGCCCCCCTCGGAGTCCACCGCGCCGTTCTGAGCCTTCTACCGAACGTTGTCCCCCAGCGCACCGCCGGGGCGGCTTTGCCGGTCGGCCAGTGCCACCCCTTTGAGGGGGGTGCGCCCAGCGCGGCGGGGGTGCTTCACTTCAGGCCAGGGGCAGCGTCCACCAGAAAGTGGCGCCCTGCCCCGTGGTGGATTCGGCCCAGATGCGCCCGCCGTGGCGCTCCAGGGAGCGCGCCACGATCGCCAGCCCCACGCCCGTGCCGCCGGGCGCGTCCGCGCCCGTGTGCAGGCGCTGGAACAGGCCAAACAGCTTGTTGGCATGGGCCATGTTGAAGCCCATGCCGTTGTCGCGCAGGTAAAACGCCGAACGCTCGGCATCGAAGCCCAGCTCCAGACAGGGGTCGGCGCGGTGACGGGAGTACTTGAGCGCGTTGTCCACCAGGTTGACCAGCACCTGCCGCAGCAGCGCCGCGTCTCCGAGCACCGCGGGCAGGGGCAGCGCACGGATCTGTGCGTGCGGAACGGCCGGCGCGAGGGCTTCCGTCACCGAACGTGCCAGGGCGTTCATGTCCACCGGCACCGCACCGATCTCCACGCGCACCACGCGCAGCAGCTCGAGCATGTCTGAAATCATCTGACCCATGTTGCGCGACGAGTGGGTGATGCGCTCGAACATCTGCCGGCCCTCGGGGCTCAGGCGGTCACCGTCCATCTCGGCCACCAGCGCGGCAAAGCCGTTCACCGAGCGCAGCGGTGCTCGCAGGTCGTGGGCGATCGAATACGAGATGGCTTCCATGTCCTTCATGGAGCGCTCCAGCTCGGCGGTGCGTTCGGCGACGCGCCGCTCCAGGCTGGCATTGAGGGCCCGCACCTGTTCCTGGGCCGCCACGCGTTCGTTGATGTCCAGATGGGTGCCCGACATGTACAGCACCTCGCCGTTGGTGCCACGCCGGTGCACACGACCGCGGTCGTTGATCCAGATCCATTGGCCGTTCTTGTGGCGCATGCGGATGTCGCACTCGTAATACGGCTGTTCATCGCCCCAGTGCCGGTGCAGCACGCGCTCGGCCCGCTCCAGGTCCTGCGGGTGCACCAGGCGGCGCCAGGTGTCGAAGGTGGTGGGCAGCAACTCGGCCACGGTGTAGCCCAGCATCTCGGCCCAGCGATCGTTGATCTCCATCGCTCCGGTCTGGACATTGGTCTCCCAGATGCCCGGGCGTGTCGCCTCCAGCACCCACTGCAGGCGCTGGCGTTCGTCGCGCAGGGCCTCTTCGGCCTGCACATAGGACGTGACGTCGGTGTAGGTGCGCACCATGCCTCCCCCGGGCAAGGCCCGCGAGAAGATTTCGAGCACCGCCCCCTGGCGCGTGCGACGCAGATAGGTTTCGGGGGGCATCAACCGCGGCTCCAGCCCCACGAAAGGGCGCAGTGCCCGGTCCAGCAGCTGGAAGTCGCTGCCGAAATCGCCCCGCTCGGCCTGAAACGCGGCCAGTTCGCTGATCCGCGGCTGGGAAGCCAGCAGGGCCTCGGGCAGGTCCAGCAGCTCCAGCATGCGGCGGTTGTAGAACCGCACCCGGCCATCGGCGTCCACCATGGTCAGCCCCTGGCTCATGCTGTCAAAGGTCGCCTGCAGCGCCGCGCTCTTTTCGGCCAGCAAGGCACTGGTGGCCTGGAACTGCTCGCGCGCACGCTGGCGCTCGGCGTGACCGCGCCAGGCCAGCACCAGCTGCCGCACCGCGCCCAGCAGCGGCTGCAGGAATTCGACGTCGGCCTCGCTGTAACCGCCGGGCTGGTTGGCCAGGCCGATCATGGCCACGAGCTGGTCGCCCACCGCCAGCGGCACCCCCAGAAAAGCCGACATGCCGGGGTGTCCGGACGGGCGGCCACCCGCGCGCGGATCGCTGCGCGGGTCGTTGGAGATCACCGTCTCGCCGGTGAGCAGGGCGTGGCCGAACAGGGTCCGGGTGTTGCGAAACTCCAGACCGGTATCGACCTGCTCGTCGTGCATGCGGCGGGTGCGCTCGTCCCAGGCGATGTTGGTGATGGCGTGCGTCTTCAGGTAGGGCTGCCCATGGGCGTCGTAGAGCACCTCACCCACGAAACCGTATTCGCTGTGGGTCACCGACAGCAAGGCCGAGAGCAGGGCTTCAAACGCCTGCCGTTTGTCGTCGGCCTCGATGAACGCCTGTTGCGCCTTCCGCACGGCGTCGAGCATGCGGTGCTGGCGCTCCAGCGCCTGCGCCGCGAGCCGCGACTCGGTCACATCGGTCGTGAACCCGTGCCAGAGCGTCGAGCCATCGGCCTCCCACTGTGGCAACGCCTCCACGCTGTACCACCTCAACCCCCGGCTCGGCAGGAGCACGCGGTACACGCCCCGCCAGAAGGTGCGCTCACGGCCCGCCTGCTCCATCGACACGATCAAGGCCTTTTTGTCCCCGGGATGCACGCGCGAGAAAAACAGGTTGCCTTCGCGCTTGAGGTCCCCGGCCTCCATCTCCAGCAGGTCGACCGCCGCCTGGCTCATGTAGAGGAAACTGCTGCTGCCATCGGGCCGCACCCGGGCCAGAAACAGCACCCCAGGCACGCGGGCCGTGATGTTCTGGATGAATTCGAGCTGGCCTGCCAGGGCCTGGCCGGCCTCCTTCTCGGCCGTGATGTCCTGCACCACGCCAAAGTCGGTCTGCGGATTGCCCGCCACGGCGGTCTGGCTGATGCGCGTTCGCATCCAGCGCCGCTCGCCGTTCGGGCACTGCCAGCGGAACTCAACCACCCGCCCGTCCCGCGCCTCCCGGGCCGCGTGCCAGGCCGGCAGGTCGTCCGGGTGGATGCCCCCGCGCCCTTCGATGCGCTGGAGCGTGGGCCTCGGCGCCACCCCGGTGATGTCGTACAGCCCCTGCGACCAGATCACCTCCTGGTCATTCTGGGCGTTCGTCCAGTGCCCCGCCCGGGCGAGCTTTTCAACGGCGCCGTGCAATTCCACCTGCTGCTGCAGCTCCAGATTGGCCTGCTGCAGAGCCGTTTCAGCTTCGTGTTCGCGCGAGATCTCGCTCAACACCACCAGCAACAGGGGCTCGGGTGCCACGTCCAGCAAGGTGGACTGCAGTCGCACACGGCGCGTCTGGCCTTGATGGAGGCACAGCATCTGGTGACTCGGGCCCATGCGCAGGCCCTCCAGGTACCGCTGGCGGGCGGCCTCGCTCGGCCAATGCCCCAGCTCCACCGTGGTGCGGCCAATCACCTGCTCCCGTGTCAGTCCCACCACATCCAGCCAGGCGTCGTTGACCGCGAGCATGCAGCCATCGCTTGCCCGGCTCAGGCTGGTCGGCAAGGGTGATGCACTGAACACCAGCTCCCAAGGCAAGCTGGCGCTGGGTGGTGTCTCGGGATCGGGGTCGGCGGGAACCATGCGCTGCAATACAAGCTTTGGTGGGGGCGTTCGCGCCATTGTGGGGCATCAGAGGGGGCGCCGGTCCGTGAAAAACAGCCTGATAAAGTAGCCGGTTGTCTCTTTCACGCCCCCACGAGCCCGCCTTGAACGCCCCGCTGGACAAACACACACCCATGATGCAGCAGTACCTGGCCATCAAGGCGGGGTATCCACACACGCTGGTGTTCTACCGCATGGGCGACTTCTACGAGCTGTTTTTCGGCGACGCTGAAAAAGCCGCGCGCCTGCTCGACATCACGCTCACGCAGCGCGGCCAGTCGGCCGGCGAGCCGGTGGTGATGGCCGGCGTGCCGTTCCATTCCATCGACAACTACCTCGCGCGCCTCATCAAGCTCGGCGAATCGGCCGCCATCTGCGAGCAGGTGGGCGACGTGGCCACCGCCAAGGGTCCGGTAGAGCGCAAGGTGGTGCGCGTGGTCACGCCCGGCACGTTGACCGACAGCGAGCTGCTGTCCGACAAGACCGAAGCGGTGCTCATGGCCGTGCACCCGGGGGCGCGCACCGGCGTCGGTCTGGCCTGGATGTCGGTCACGCAAGGCATCGTGTTCCTCGCGCAGTGCGCGAGCGATGAACTCGCCGACTGGATCGCCCGCATCGCGCCCGGAGAGCTGCTCTACAGCGCCGAGGTCACGCCCGGATTCGAGAAAAACGTGCAGGCGCTCGCCGCCCAGCCGCTGGCCAGCGGCCAGCGCACCGTGGCGGTGCTGCGCCCGGCCTGGGCGTTCGACGGCGCGCTGGGCGAACGCAAGCTGCTCGAACAGCTCGGCGCCGCCAGCCTGGCCGCCTGGGACGCGCAGGGCCTGGGCGATGCGCACGCCGCCGCCGCCGCCCTGCTCGACTACGCCGAACACACGCAGGGTCGCGCGCTCAGCCACGTGAAAAGCCTGCGTGTGGCGCGCAGCGACGAGCTGATCGACCTGCCGATCACCACGCGGCGCAACCTCGAACTCACCCACACCCTGCGCGGCGAGACCAGCCCCACGCTGTTCTCCCTGCTCGACGTCTGCCAGACCGGCATGGGCAGCCGGGCGCTGCGCAGCTGGCTGCTGGAGCCGAAACGCGAACGCTCGGAAGCGCGAGCCCGGCTCGACGCCATCGCCCTGCTGAGGGGCGGCCTGGGCCAAACGCTGCGCCAGTCGCTCAAGGGCGCCAGCGACGTCGAGCGCATCACCGCGCGCACGGCGCTGCGTCAGGTGCGCCCGCGCGAACTGGTCGGCCTGGGCCAGACGCTGGGTCGCGCCCAACAACTCGCCCAGGCCCTGCAACACGGCCTGCCTGAGGGCGGACCTGCGCTGTTGTTGCAGATCGCCGCCGACCTCACACCGCCCGCCGGCTGTGCCGAGCTGCTGGTGGCCGCGCTGCTGCCCGAGCCGGCCGCGCTGGTGCGCGACGGCGGCGTCATCAACGACGGCTTCGACGCCGATCTGGACGAACTGCGCGGCATCCAGACCAACTGCGACGGCTTCCTGATCGACCTGGAAACCCGCGAACGCGCGCGCACCGGCATCGCCAACCTGCGCGTGCAGTTCAACAAGGTGCACGGCTTCTACATCGAGGTCACGCAGGGCCAGGTGGACAAGGTGCCCGACGACTACCGCCGCCGCCAGACGCTGAAGAACGCCGAACGCTTCATCACGCCCGAGCTCAAGGCGTTTGAAGACAAGGCACTCAGCGCGCAGGAGCGTGCGCTGGCGCGCGAGAAGTGGCTCTTTGAGCACCTGCTGGACGAGCTGCAGACGCACATTGATACGCTCACCCGCCTCGCGCGCGCACTCGCCGCGCTGGACGCGCTGTGCGCCCTCGCCGAACGTTCGCTCACGCTCAACTGGAGCGCTCCGTTGTTCGTCGCTGAGCCCTGCATCGAGATCCGCGGCGGCCGACACCCGGTGGTCGAAGCACGCCTGAACGAGACCACCGGCGGCAGTTTCATCGCCAACGACACGGTCATGGGCCCGAAGCAGCGCATGCAGGTCATCACCGGCCCCAACATGGGCGGCAAGAGCACCTACATGCGCCAGGTGGCGGTGATCGTGCTGCTGGCCAGCATGGGCAGCTACGTGCCGGCGACGTCCTGCCGCCTCGGCCCGATCGACGCCATCCACACCCGCATCGGCGCGGCCGACGACCTGGCCAACGCGCAATCGACCTTCATGGTCGAGATGACCGAAGCGGCGCAGATTCTCAATGCCGCAACTCCCCAGAGCCTGGTGCTGATGGACGAGATCGGCCGCGGCACCTCCACCTTTGACGGCCTGGCGCTGGCCGGCGGCATCGCCGCGCATCTGCACGACAAGGCCAAGGCATTCACGCTGTTCGCCACCCACTACTTCGAACTCACCGAGTTTCCGGCCGGCCACCACGCGGCGGTGAACGTGCACGTGAGCGCGGTCGAAGGCGGTGGCAAGAGCGGCATCGTGTTCCTGCACCAAATCGAGCCCGGTCCGGCCAGCCGCAGCTACGGCATACAAGTTGCAAGGCTCGCCGGCGTGCCGGCCGCGGTGGTGCAGCACGCGCGCCACGCACTCGCCGCGCTGGAGAGCCAGAGCGAGCAGAGCCGCAGCCAGGTCGACCTGTTTGCCCCGCCGCCACCGAGCGCCGAACCCCAGATCCACCCCCTGCAGACCGCGCTGCAGGGCATCGACCCCGACGCCTTGACCCCGCGCGAAGCGCTGGACCAGCTCTACCAACTCAAGAAACTCAGCCTGCAACCATGACCTACTGCGTCGCCGTCAAACTCAATGCCGGGCTGGTTTTCCTGTCCGACTCGCGCACCAACGCGGGCCTGGACCAGATCAGCACCTTCCGCAAGATGATCGTCTACGAGATGCCGGGCGAGCGCTTCATGTGCCTGCTCTCGGCCGGCAACCTGTCCATTTCGCAGTCGATCCGCGAAATCCTGCAGGTCGAGCAGATCCTGGACCATGAAGGTGGCGACCCGATCACGATCTGGAACGCCAAGAGCATGTTCGACGCCACGCGGGTGCTGGGTGCGGCGGTGCGCCATGTGTACGAACGCGACGGTGAATCGCTCCAGCGCGCGGGGGTGGACTTCAATGTGTCCATGATCTTCGGTGGCCAGATCCGGGGCGAGGGCATGCGCCTGTTCCAGGTCTATTCGGCGGGCAATTTCATCGAAGCCACGGCCGAGACGCCGTTCTTCCAGGTCGGCGAATCCAAGTACGGCAAGCCGGTGCTGGACCGCGTGATCACCCCCGACACCCCGCTGGACGAAGCGGCCAAGTGCGTGCTGGTGTCCATGGACTCCACGCTCAAGTCCAACCTCTCGGTCGGCCTGCCGCTGGACATGGTGGTCTATGAGGCCAACCAGCTGCAGAGCGACAAGATCACCTGCATCGACGAAAACAACCCCTATTTCCGCATGGTCCACAGCACCTGGGGTCAGAAGCTGCGCGAGGTGTTCGACAGCATCGAAGACCCGACCTGGGATGGCGCCCACACCGAGGTGCCGCTGATCTGCAACACGGGGCGCAATCAGCCGCTCAAGAAAATTTCGAACGCAAAAGAAAAGCTGATCTGATGATCTGATTTACCCCCCGCGCCGCCTTCGGCGTCACCCCCCCAGGGGGCGACACTGGCCGTCCGGCGAAGCCGGCCCGGCGGTGTCCTGGGTTGGACACTTCGCGCCGGTTGAACGGCAATGAGCACCTTTCTCGATGTCCCTTATTGTTTTTTCTCACGCCAACAGCTTCCCGGCCAGCACCTACGCCGTGCTGTTCAAGTCGCTGCGCGCGCGCGGCTATTCGGTGCGGGCGCTGGAGAAGTTCGGTCACGACCCGGCCTACCCGGTCACCAGCAACTGGCCCCACCTGGTGCAGCAGCTGGCCGACTTTGCGGCCCCGGAAATCGAGACGCACGGTCAGGGCGCCTGGCTGGTGGGCCATTCGCTGGGTGGTTTCCTCAGCATCATGTGCGCCGCGCGCCACCCGCAGCTCGGCGGGCATGCGGTCAAAGGCGTGCTGCTGATCGATTCGCCGGTGCTCGGCGGCTGGCGCGCGCGGGCCCTGGAGCTGGCCAAGCGCACGCAGCTGGTGGGCTCCATCTCGCCCGGCAAAATCAGCCGTCAGCGCCGCAACACCTGGCCAGACGCCCACGCCGCGCACGAGCATTTCGCGCGGAAAAAGGCCTTTGCCTGCTGGGACCCGCAGGTGCTGCGCGACTACATCACGCACGGCACCCACGACGAGGCCACCGCACAGGGCTTGCGTCGCGTGCTCGGGTTCCACCGCGAGGTGGAAACCGCGATCTACAACACCCTGCCCCACAACCTCGACCGCCTGCTGCGGCGCCACCCGCTGACCTGCCCGGTGGCCTTCCTCGGTGGCACCGAGTCGCTGGAAATGAAACAGGTCGGCATGGCCATGACGCACCGCCTGGTGGGCCCACATCCCGAGCGCCTGCAACTGCTGCCGGGCAGCCACCTGTTCCCCATGGAACACCCGCAGGACACCGCGACCGCCATCGACCGGTGCCTGCGCGCCATGAAAACCTAAAGGAATCGCGCACGGGTACGATGCTTCCTGTACATGGCATCCCACCCGACCGCTCCCGCCACCCCGGTCCCAACGGCCCCGCACAGCGATCCGAAGTGGTTGCCGCATGGGCGCGGCCCCTGGCGGCGCTACGGCATGGCGATCATGCTGACCCTGCTGGCCATCTGGCTGCGCACCGCCCTGGCGCCGGCCGACTCGGGCGGCCGTTTCATCACGGCGTCGCTGGCGGTGGCGCTGTCCGCACTCTATGGCGGCTTCGGCGCCGGGCTGCTCAGCACCGTGATCGGCATGGTGCTGGTCAACTTCTTCATGGTCGAGCCCTACCTGTCGATGGCCATCAAGGACCCGGTCGAGGCCTTCTGGCTCAATGCCTGGCACCTGATCAACCAGCTCGTGGTGATCGGTTCGATCTGGATGATGCAGACGCAATACCGGCGGCTGCGCGAGGCGCATCAGGAGGCGAAGCTCAGCCAGCAACGCTTTCTGGACACCTTCGAGCACGCCGCAGCGGGCATCTCGCATGTGGCGCTGGACGGCCGGTTGACGCGGGTGAACCAGACCTTCTGCCAGCTGGTGGGCTACACGGAAGAGGAGCTGCTGCGGCTGGATTTTCAGACCATCACCCACGAGGACGACATCGCCCCGGACAAGGCGCTGCAGCTGCAGACGCTCAGCGGCCAGCGCACCAGCTTCTCGATGGAGAAACGCTACATCCACAAGGACGGTCACACCGTGTGGGCCCAGCTCACGGTCGCGCTGATGCGGCAACCGGACGGCCGCCCGGACTACTTCATCTCGGTGGTGCAGGACATCTCCGGCGTGAAGGCCACCGAAGCGGCCCTGCGCACCAGCGAACGCCTGATGCGGCAGGCGCAGACCCTGGCCGGGTTTGCCAGCTGGGAGGCCGACGTCACGAACCTGAAGTTCCATGCGGTGGGTGGCTCTCACCTGCGGCTGGGTCTGCCCAGCGCCGTGTTCACCGGGCAGCAGCTGATGGCCCTGCTGCACCCGGACGACCAGGCGCGCTTCTGGAGCGAGTGGGTGCTCGCGCTGAAGGGGCATCGTGAATACAACGCGTCGTACCGCGCGCTGATCGACGGGCAGGACCGCTGGTTCAGCGTGCGCGCCGAGTTCGAGCGCGACGCAGACGGCCGGGCCGTGCGCGCCTTCGGGGTCACGCAGGACATCACCCAGCGGACCCTGGCCGAGCTGGAGGTCCAGCGCCTCAACGCCTCGCTCGAACAGCGCATCCAGGAGCGCACCCGCGAACTCAAAGGCGCCTACGACGACCTGGAAAGCTATTCCTACGCCGTGGCCCACGACCTGCGTTCCCCGCTGCGCATCATCAACGGCTTCGCCCAGGCCCTGCTGGAGGACCACCCGTCGCTGGGCGGCGCGAGTGGCGGCCACCTGCAACGGATCATGGGCGCGAGCAAGAAGATGGGTGAACTGATCGACGGCCTGCTCAAGCTGTCGCAGTACGCGCGTGGCGAGGTGCAGCGGGTTCCGGTCAACCTGAGCGGCGTCGCCACGCGGCAGCTGGAAGAGCTGGCCGCCGCCGACCCCGGGCGCCAGGTTCACTGGACGGTCGAACCCGACCTCCAGCTTCAGGCCGATCCGGCGCTCATCGAAGCCCTCATGCAGAACCTGCTGCACAACGCCTGGAAGTACACGGCGGAGGCAGCCGATGCGCACATCCGCGTGTTCTCGCAGGACGCGGACGGGTTGCGGCACTACTGTGTGAGCGACAACGGCGCGGGCTTTGACATGTCGCGCGCGGGCAAGCTGTTCCAGCCCTTCCAGCGTCTGCACCCACCACACGAGTTCGCGGGCCTGGGCATCGGTCTGGCCACGGCGCGCCGCATCGTGCAGCGGCACGGCGGCAGCATGCGCGCCGAAGGCACCCCCGGACAAGGCGCCACCTTCTGCTTCACGCTGCCCGACGGCGTTGAATAGGCTCCGTCAAGCTTTCCAGTCCACCCAGCCGAAGTGGGCGGTCAGCAGGATCAGCGCACCGAAGGCGATGCGGTACCAGGCGAACGGCACGAAGCTGTGGCTGGCCACGTAGCGCAGCAACCAGCGGATGCAGACCCAGGCGCTGAGAAACGCGAACAGCAGGCCCACCGCAAACAGCGGCAGATCGGCCATGGAGAGCATGTCGCGCGCCTTGTAGAGGCTGTAGGCGCCGGCCCCGATGAGGATCGGGATGCCCAGGAAGAAGCTGAAGTCGGTCGCCACCTTGCGCGACAGGCCGAACAGCATGCCGCCGATGATGGTGGAGCCCGAGCGGCTGGTGCCCGGAATCAGGCCGAAACACTGCGCCAGTCCCACCTTCAGCGCGTCCATCGGGGTCATGTCGTCCAGGTCGTGCACGCGCACGCTGGCCTGCTGGCGCCGCTCGGCCCAGAGGATGACGAACGCCCCCAGGATGAACGCCGTGGCCACCACCGTCGGCGTGAACAGGTGCGCCTTGATCGCTTTGCCGAGCAACAGGCCCAGCACCACGGCGGGCAGGCAGCCGATGACCACGTTGAGCGTGAAGCGCTGCGCCGTGGGCTGCGAGGCCAGGCCCAGCAGCGTGGCGCGCAGGCGCTGCCAGTACACGATGATCACCGCGAAGATCGCGCCGGTCTGGATCGCGATCTCGAACACCTTCGCCCGCTCGTCGTGAAAACCCAGCAGGCTCCCGGCCAGGATCAGGTGGCCCGTGGACGAGATCGGCAAAAACTCGGTCAGCCCCTCCACCACACCCATGATGGCGGCCTTGATCAACAACACAACGTCCATTTCAGATTCCCGTCAAAAAACCACTCGACAACAAAAACACGTTCATCCCAGCACGCCTCGATATCGAAGCGATGCCACAGGAGAAGGGGCGCCAGCCCAGGATGCTTTGGTCCCGGCTTTGCCGGGCCGCTCGCATCGCCCCCTGGGGGGTGACGCGCTGAAAGCGCGGCGCGGGGGGATCACTTCATGTCCAGAGGATCGAGTTGCAAGCGCAGCCCACCCGGCACCACCTTCAGCACACCCGGCTTGTAGCCGCGACCCGACAGCGACTGCAGGTCTTCGGGCTTCACGCGGTGGACCACCGCTTCCTTAAGCAAGTCTTCGGCCATCAACCCGCCGATCTTCTTGACCTGGGCCGCCTGCGCGGCCGACAGGCCGTCCACCCCCAGGCGCTCGACCCGCACCTGGTGCAGGCGCACGGTGCTGTCGCTGGGCTCGTAGCGCAGGCCGTAGCTCAGCTCCAGCTGGCCTTTCACCGGTGCCACCCCGGTCAGCGCCACGCCCAGGGCGTAGGTCATCTCGGTCACCACCCGGTTTTCTTCGGGCAGCAGGCGCAGGCGCGGCTGCTCCAGCGTCACGTCGAACAGCCCGAGCTGGCGCTGTCTGACGGGGAACTGGCTGGCGATGCGGCTCTGCAACTGGGCCTCGGACACGTCGATCTGGCGCGGCCCGGGCTGCATCACGCCACAGCCGGTCAGCGCGATGAGAAAAAAGGCGCCGGCGGCCCAGGCCCGGCGAGCGGTGTTCACGGTGTGCATGGAAGGGTCCTCCTGAAGCGGAAAGCGCCAGGCTCGGGGCGCTGGCGTGCCGGTGCATTGTAGGAAGCGTGCCGGGCACCCACCGTTCGCACCCCCACGGCCGCGTTTCGCGCCCGGGAACCCGCGATCCGTCGCAGGCCGGTGGCGGGGCCCGCCCACGGTCGGCACAGTCCACCCCATCGACACCGCCCAGGAGAACCGACATGCTGATCCAACTGCTGCTCCAGCAGCCCGCCGCCGCCCTGAGCATCGTGCAGCGCACGCCGGTGTGGGTCTGGGGCTTGTTCGCCGGTCTGGTGCTGCTCGGCCTGATCCAGCTGCGCCAGCGCGAGATCGGCTGGCGCCGCGCCGCGCTGCCTTCGCTGGGCCTGGCGTTGTTTTCGGCGGTCAGCCTCGGCGCCGATCTGTCGGCCAGCCCCTCGGCGGGCCTGGCGCTCGCGGTGTGGCTGCTGGCCGCCAGCGCCATGCTGGTCGTCGGTTCGCTGCGGGCCCCCCGCGCCGGCACCCGCTACGACGCCACCACCGGGCGCTTTCAGCTGCCGGGCAGCGTGGTTCCCCTGCTCACCATCCTCTCGATCTTCCTCGTGAAGTACGGCGTGGGCGTGGAGCTGGCCATGCAGCCGGGGCTGCGCCACGACGCGAGGTTCGCCCTCGGCCTGGCCGCCACCTACGGCGCATTCAGCGGCCTGTTCGCCGCCCGCCCGCTCACCCTCTGGCGCCTCGCCCAGGCCCGCACCACCGCCTGATCACCCCCGCTGTCCAACACCCCAGGAGCCCACCATGAACGCCATCCCCGCCACCCTCTCTCTGTCCCCCGAGCTGGAACGCCTCGCCCAGAAACGCGCTGGCGCGCGGCTGGGCTGGGTCACCCACGCCACCGTCTACGTCATCGTGATCGGCGGCCTGGCCCTGCTGGGCGCCCACCAAGGCCGCTTCTGGCCCATCGCACCCGCGCTGGGCTGGGGCCTGGGCCTGCTGATGCACGGCCTGCGCGTGTTCGCCATCGGCAAAGGCTCGGCCCTGCGCGAACATCTGGTGCAGAAGGAGCGCGAGCGCCTGCTGGCCACGGCCGCCCACCGCTGAACGCCCCGCCGAGGAGCCGCACCATGAGCCCCCACCGCCTGCGCTCGCCCCGCCGGGCCCTGCAAGCCCTCATCGCCACGCTGCCCCTGGCCGCCGCCGGCCTTGCGCAGGCGCAGGTGGGCATGAGCGAGTGGCGCGTCGGCGCCCTGCCCGTGACGCTGGTCTACCCGACGCAGGCTGGGTCAAGGACCCAATCCTTCGGTGCTTTCACCATCGACGTCGCGCGCAACGCGGCGCCGCTGAACCAGCGCCAGCGGCTCATCGTCATCTCTCACGGCACGGGCGGCAGCGCCATCGCCGACCACGCACTCGCCGCCACGCTGGCGCGCGCGGGTTTCGTGGTGGCGCAACCCCTGCACGCGGGCGACAACTACAAAGACACGCGCGATGCCGGCCCCGTGGCGTTCGAGCGCCGCCCGCGCGAAGTGAGCCAGGTGATCGACGCGCTGGCGAAAGACCCGCTGTGGTCCGCGCGGCTCGACCTCTCGCGCGTCGGTGTGCACGGCATGTCGGCCGGTGGCGTGACCGGCATTGCGCTGGCCGGGGGCCAGTGGCGCACGATCAACCTCGCGCGCCACTGCAACGCGCATGCAAAAGACGACGCTTCCTTCTGCTATCAGGGCGCGAAGGACGGCGCGGCGCGCGCCGAGCGTCAGGCAAATCACGACCGGGCCCGCTACGTGCCCGATTTTTTCCTGCCCGCCGACCTGACCACCCCGCGCGGCGGACGCACCCCCACGCCGGACAACGCCGATCCCCGGCCCGACCCGCGCGTCGCGTCCATCACGCTCGCCGTCCCGCTGGCCGCCATCTTCAGCCCCGAGAGCCTGGCGCGCATCCGCGTGCCGGTGGGTGTGGTGAGCGCCCAGCGCGACGAGGTTCTGGTTCCGCGTTTCCACTCGGCGCACCTGCTGGCGAACTGCAGACACTGCACGCTGCTGGCCGACCTGCCCGGCGCGGGCCACTTCGACTTGTTGTGGCCCTGGCCGGAATCGGTGGCCCGCGAGGTGGCGGCCCTGCAGGTGCGCGGCGGCCTACCGGTGCCCGGCTTCGATGCGCGCCAGCGCGAAACGGCCCATGCAAAAATCGCCAGCTTCCACCGCCAGCACCTGAGAGACTGAGCCTCCATGACCCGATCCGCCTCCGACCTGCTCCTGCGCTGGCTGCCTCCGGTCACCCGCGCCGGTGTGGTGCGCCGCGGGCTGGTGGTCTGGGGCGTGGCGCCGCTGATCGCCCTCTTCCTCTGGATATCGAGCCCTCAGTCGCACCAGCTCGACCGTTCGCTGGTGTACACCTTTGCCATCAGCACCTCGATCTGGTTGCTCTGCGACCCGGTGCGCATCGCCCTGCATCGCTGGCTGCGCATCAACCCTCCGCACTACTGGGCCTGGTCGGCCCGCACCCTGGTGTACATGCCGGTGTGCATGCTGCTGGGCTACGCGGCGGGCACGGCGGTGGGTGACGCCTACGCCGGCCATTCCACCTGGGAGCTTTTCAGGCTCTCGCCTCAGCGCTTCTGGGGTTTCTGGCTGTCTTCGCTGGGCGTGAGCTTCGCCTTCCTCTTCTATTTCCAGCAACGCGAGCGCGCGCTGGACATGCACAAGCAGGCCACCGAGGCGCGGCTCAAGCTGCTGGAAACACAGCTGGAACCGCACATGCTGTTCAACACGCTGGCCAACCTGCGCGCACTGATCGCCACCGACCCGCCGCGCGCGATCCACATGCTCGACCGGCTCAACGACTACCTGCGTGCCACGCTCAAGGCCTCGCGCACCGACGCGGTGAGCGGCGGCCACACGCTGGCCGACGAGTTCGCCCGCCTGGGCGACTACCTGGAGCTGATGGCCGTGCGCATGGGGCCGCGCCTGGCCTTTTCGCTGCAACTGCCCGACGGCCTGCAACGCCATCCGCTGCCGCCGCTGTTGCTGCAGCCGCTGGTGGAGAACGCGATCCGCCACGGGCTGGAGCCCAAGCTCGACGGCGGCAGCATCACGGTGACCGCGCGGCGCGAAGGGTCGAACGGGCTGCTGATCGAGGTGCGGGACACCGGCGTCGGCATGAACACCGACGCGCCGGCGCAGGTCAACGGCCGTGACAACGCCAGCGGCTTCGGTCTCGCGCAGGTGCGCGAGCGTGTGGCCAGCCTGCCGCGGGGCTTGGGGCGTGTCGAACTGACCAGCCAGGTCGGCGAGGGTACGACCGTCCGCCTGCACCTGCCGCTGACCCTGCGCCAAGAGGAAGCCGCATGAACGCCACCGCCCTGATCGCCGAAGACGAACCCCTGCTCGCCGCCGCGCTGCAGGCCGAACTTGCCGCTGCCTGGCCCGAGCTGAGGGTGATCGCGACCGTGGGCAACGGCGCGGCCGCCGTGGCGCAGGGACTGGCGCTGAGGCCCGATGTGCTGTTCCTGGACATCCGCATGCCGGGGCAGAGCGGGCTGGAGGCCGCCGCCGAGCTGGCCGACGAGTGGCCCGCCGACACGCCGTTTCCCGCCATCGTGTTCGTCACCGCCTACGACCAGTACGCCGTCGAGGCTTTCGAAGCGCAGGCGGTGGACTACCTGCTCAAACCGGTGCGGCCCGAACGGCTCGCGCAAACGGTGCAGCGGCTGCAGCAGCGGCTGGCCCCCCGGCCGCAGGGGGCAGCGGCACCGATCGATCAGGCGCTGGAGCAGCTGCGCGCCCTGCTGGCACCGGCGGCCGCCGCGACCGAGCCACTGCGCGTGATCCAGGCCAGCGTGGGACAGCAGATCCGGCTGGTGCCCATTGAAGAGGTGCTGGTGTTCGAGGCCGCCGACAAGTACGTGCGCGTGCTCACCGCAGACACCGAGCTGCTGATCCGAACCCCGCTCAAAGACCTGACGCCGCAGCTCGACGCCAGCCTGTTCTGGCAGGTGCACCGCGGTACCGTGGTGCGCGCCACCGCCATCCACAGCGTCAGCCGCGACGAAGCCGGCAAGCTCAGCCTGCACCTGCGCGGGCGCACCGAGTCGTGGCCTGTGAGCCGGCTTTACGCGGGGCAGTTCAAGGCGATGTGAGAGTGGCCCGGCGCCGGTAGCGCGCCGGGGTTTCACCCACCCTGGCGGCGAACAGGCGCGAGAAGGTCGGAACGTCGCCGTAGCCCACCGCCTCGGTGACGCGGGCCAGGCTCCAGCGGGTCTCCCTGAGCAGCCGCTTGGCTTCTTCCACACGGGCTTGCTGCAACAACACCAAAGGTGGGTACCCGCTCTCGGCCTTCACCCGGCGCAGCAGGGTGCGCGGGCTCACGTGGAACGCTCGCGCCAAGCGCGCCAGATCGTAGGGTTCGGCCAGCCGCGTCTGGAGCCACTGTGCCACCGACTGGGCAAACGAGGGCAGGGCCGGGGGACGCAGGCTGGCGTCGACATAAGGCGCCTGCGAGCTGCGGCCATCGGACAGCAAGGCCATCCGGGCCGTGGCCGCCGCTACCTGGGCGCCAAGTGTGCGCCGCACCAGCAGGAGTGCCAGATCGAACACCGAGCTCACCGCTCCGGTGGTGAGCACAGCGCCGTCCTCCACCAGCACCGCATCCTGCACCAGTCGGACCTGCGGATAGCGCTGCGCCAACTGTGGAGCGCACAGCCAAGCCGTGGTCGCCCGGCGGCCATCGAGCAGCCCCGCCTGCGCCAGCAGGAAAGCGCCCACGCACACGCCCGCTACTGCACAGCCTCTTGAAAAGGTCTTGCGTATGAAGGCCAGCTCCCGCTGCAGCGGTGCCAGTCGCGCCTCCCAGTCGTCGAGCCGGTCGATGTCCAGCCCTGGCACGATCAGCACATCGATGGCCGCTGGGGGCGCCTGGACCGACAGCACCAACCCTCCCGCCATGGACACACGACGCCCCCGCAATCCCACCACCTGCACTTCCAGCCTCATCGCCGGCGGAGTGCGCAGCGCGCGTGCCAGATGGCCCGCCAAGCGCAACACGTCGACCACCGCAAAAATCTCTGCCCCCACGCAACCGGGGTAAGCCAGGATCGCGATGCGCAGGGTGGGGAGTGCAGGTGTCGGTGGCATGGAATGGGACGGATTTTTTTTGCAGATGATTTTCGGCGGAATCACCATACAACATGGCGATACCGCCATGGTAACAATCAGGGGACCGGTTCCACAATGGACGCACTGTCCAAAGGAATCCACCATGCGCATCACCCAACTCCGCAATGCCACCCTGGTCCTGCACCTGGGCGAACGCCATGTGTTGGTCGACCCCATGCTGGCCCCACGCGGCGCCCTGCCTCCACTGCGTTTGCTCGACGGCGTGCGTGAACGCAACCCCACAGTGGCGCTGCCCGCCGATGCCGACAGCGTCCTGGACCAGGTGACCCACTGCCTGATCACGCATTGCCAGAAGGGCCACTTCGACCATCTGGACGCCGTCGGCAAGCGCTGGCTGCGCGAGCGTCGGATTCCCGTCATCTGCACCCCACACGATGCACCATATCTGCGCCAACGCGGCCTGCGAGTGGAGGCCCTGCCCGAGGGACACGCCGAAGGCGTGCCCTTTTTCGAAGGCAGCATCCGCACAGTGCGCTGCACCCACGGCCACGGTCTGGTGGGTCGATTCATGGAGCACGGTGTGGGCTACCACATCACCCTGCCCGGTGAGCCTTCGCTGTACCTGGCAGGCGACACCGTTCTCACCCCCGAGATCGAAACTTTCGTGCAACAGCGGCAGCCCCAGATCTGCGTGGTGCCAGGTGGCGGCGCGCGCTTCGATGTGGGCGGCGACATCATCATGGGCCTGGAACAGGTGATGGCCTTTGCCCACCTGGCGCAGGGCACGGTGGTGGTCAACCATCTCGAAGCCATCAGCCACTGCCCTGTCACTCGCTCGCAGCTGCGCGCGGCGGCCAACCACGCCGGACTGGGCGCGCGCGTGTATGCACCCGCCGACGGCGAGACGTTGGACTTCGGCGTCGCCTAGAAACTGCCCGTGAACTGGTACCGCGACGCCGGGTGCCACATCGCCGCCACCGACGCCACACGGCCCATGGACTGCGTCTGCCGGCGCAACACCAGACATGGCTCGCCGGGCGGCATGCCCAGCATCTCACCCACCCAGGGCGGGGGCTGGCAGGCCTCGATGGCGAACTTCACACCCTCCAGCGGGGCGACCCGCATCAGGTAGGCGTTGGGCGTCTGGGTGGCGAAGTCCTGCGCCAGGTAATCGGGCGCCACCGCCGGGTTCACGTGGCGGTCCTCCACCTGGATCGGCTGGCCGTTTTCAAAGTGCACCACCACCGAGTGGAACAGCGCCTGCTCGGGCGGCACCCCGAACTGCCGCCACAGCGCCTCGCCGGCCTTGATGCGCTCCAGCTTGTGCAGCTCGCTGCGGTGCACGTGGCCGCGCGCGGCGATCTCTTCGGCGATGTTGCGGATGTCGACCAGCGTGGCCTGGTACTTCTGCTGCGCCACGTAGGTGCCCGAGCCCTGCACCCGCTCCACGATCTGCTCGTCGCTCAGCTCGCGGATCGCGCGGTTCACCGTCATGCGCGACACGCCGAACTCGCGCGCCAGCGCCTCTTCACCGGGAATCGCATCGCCCTCTTTCCAGACCCCTCCCTGGATCTGCGCCAGCACATGCTGCTTCACCCGCAGATAGGCGGGCTTGCGGTCATCGGCGGCCGCGGCGGGCAAGGGGTTGGAACCGTTCGACATAGGGTTTCTACGGGGGTGCAAACCGATGAAGTGGTATTGACAGCAGTCATTATGGCCAGATAAAGTTGTATATACATATCGAAGACATGATTTTTGATATGTACAGACAGACCACCGACACCGCCCCGAGGAGACCGACCATGAACACCCGCACCGCCACGGCGTCCAGCCCGCCCGCCCCCGCCGCCTTCCTGCGCCTGCTGGCCTACAGCGGCATCGGCCTGGTGATGTTTTTCCTGCCGCTGGAGATCGCCGGCAAAACCACCATCCTGTTCGACCACGCCGCCACCTACCTCGCGCAGCAGCAGCGCAGCCTGTCGATCGCGCTGGTGCTGGCGCTCATGGCCTGGGGCGCGGCCGCGCCCTTCGCCCGGGGCAGCTGGCGCGCCAGCACCACCACCGCCGTGTTCAGCGCGCTCAAGGTCCTGGGCCTGGTGCTGGCGCTGATGTACCTCACCGGCACCGGCCCGGCCGTGTTGTTCCAGAAGGACATGCTGCCCTTCCTGTTCGACAAGCTCGCGCTCACCGTCGGCCTGATCGTGCCGCTGGGCGCGGTGGCGCTGGCCTTCCTGGTCGGCTTCGGTCTGCTGGAGCTGGTGGGCGTGCTGATGCAGCCCGTCATGCGGCCGATCTGGCGCACGCCGGGCCACTCGGCCATCGACGCCGTGGCCTCCTTCGTCGGCAGCTACTCGGTGGGCCTCTTGATCACCAACCGCGTCTACCTCGACGGCAAATACACCGCGCGCGAAGCGGCCATCATCGCCACCGGCTTCTCCACCGTCTCGGCCGCTTTCATGATCATCGTGGCCAAGACGCTGAACCTGATGGACGCCTGGAACTTCTACTTCTGGTCCACCTTCGTGATCGCATTCGCCGTCACCGCCATCACCGCCTGGCTGCCACCGATCTCGCGCATGGACAACACCGGCGGTGTGAGCGACACCCTGCCCGTCGGCCGCAACCGCTGGCAAGCCGCCTGGGACGCCGGCCTGGCCCAGGCCCACGGCGCGCCGCCGCTGTGGCGCGTGCTGCGCGACAACCTGCGCGACGGCCTCGCCATGGCCAGCGCGGTGGTGCCCACCATCCTCGCCGTCGGCCTGATCGGCCTGCTGCTGGCGCGCTACACGCCGGTGTTCGACCTGCTGGGGCTGTTGCTGTTGCCCTTCGTGTGGCTCGGTGGCCTGGCCGAACCGGTGGCGACATCCAAGGCCCTGGCCTCGGGCCTGGCCGAGATGTTCCTGCCCGCGCTCCAGCTCAAGGGCGCCGACCCGGTGGTGCGCTACGTCGCCGCCGTGGTCTCGGTCAGCTCGGTGCTGTTTTTCTCCGGCTCGATCCCCTGCGTGCTGGCCACGCGCATCCCGATCTCGCTGCGCCAGATGGTCGGTGTCTGGTTCGTGCGCACCGCGCTGAGCATCCTGCTCGCCGCCGGCGCCGGCCACATCGCTTTTGCCCAGGGCTGGATAGCCTGACCTCCGTCCTTCTTCCCACCGCTTTTTTCAGGAGTTCCCCATGAACACCAACACCGACCCCCGCCTCGACCCCACCCGCGTCATCCGCGCCCCGCGCGGCAACACGCTGACCTGCAAGAACTGGATCGCCGAAGCCGCCTACCGCATGATCCAGAACAACCTCGACCCCGAGGTCGCCGAGAACCCGCAGCACCTGGTGGTCTACGGCGGCATCGGCCGCGCCGCGCGCGACTGGGCCTGCTTCGACCAGATCCTCGCGTCGCTGAAAGACCTCAACGACGACGAGACCCTGCTGGTGCAGTCGGGCAAACCAGTCGGCGTGTTCAAGACGCATTCGAACGCCCCGCGCGTGCTGATCGCCAACAGCAACCTGGTGCCCAAGTGGGCCACCTGGGAACACTTCAACGAACTCGACCGCAAAGGCCTGTTCATGTACGGCCAGATGACCGCCGGCAGCTGGATCTACATCGGCAGCCAGGGCATCGTGCAGGGCACCTTCGAGACCTTCGTCGAAGCCGGCAAGCAACACTACAAGAATGATTTGTCTGGCCGCTGGATCCTCACCGCCGGTCTCGGTGGCATGGGCGGCGCGCAGCCGCTGGCCGCCACACTGGCTGGCGCCTGCTCGCTCAACATCGAGTGCCAGCAGAGCAGCATCGACTTCCGCCTGCGCACGCGCTACGTGGACAAGCAGGCGCGCGACATTCACCACGCGCTGGAGCTGATCCAGGAACACACAGCGAAGAAAGAAGCCGTGTCCATCGCCCTGCTGGGCAACGCGGCCGAGGTGCTGCCCGAGCTGGTGAAGCGGGCGAAGGCCGGTGGCATCCGACCCGACCTCGTCACCGACCAGACCTCGGCGCACGACCTCATCAACGGCTACCTGCCCGTGGGCTGGAGCGTGGCGCAGTGGAAGGCCGCGCAGAAGGACCCGGCGCAACACGCCCGCCTGACCGCCGAGGCCGCGCAGGGCTGCGCGGTGCACGTGCAGGCCATGCTGGACTTCCAGGCCATGGGCATCCCCACGGTGGACTACGGCAACAACATCCGCCAGGTCGCGTTCGACCAGGGCGTGAAGAACGCGTTTGATTTCCCCGGCTTCGTGCCCGCCTACATCCGCCCCATGTTCTGCGAAGGCAAGGGCCCGTTCCGCTGGGTCGCGCTCTCGGGCGACCCGGAAGACATCTACAAGACCGACGCCAAGATCAAGGAACTGTTCCCGAACAACCACCACACGCACCGCTGGCTCGACATGGCGCGCGAGCGCATCGCCTTCCAGGGCCTGCCTGCGCGCATCTGCTGGCTCGGCCTGGGCGAGCGCCACATCGCCGGCCTGGCCTTCAACGAGATGGTTCGCAACGGTGAACTCAAGGCCCCGATCGTGATCGGCCGCGACCACCTGGACACCGGCTCGGTCGCCAGCCCCAACCGCGAAACCGAGGCCATGAAAGACGGCACCGACGCCGTGAGCGACTGGCCGTTGCTGAACGCCCTGCTCAACACCGCCGGCGGCGCCAGCTGGGTCAGCCTGCACCACGGTGGCGGTGTGGGCATGGGTTACTCGCAACACTCGGGCATGGTGATCGTGGCCGACGGCACCGACGCCGCCGCCGAACGCCTGGCGCGCGTGCTGGTGAACGACTGCGGCTCGGGCGTGATGCGCCACGCCGATGCGGGGTATGAGCTGGCGATTGCAACCGCGAAAAAACAAGGGTTGAAGTTGCCCATGATCGCCTGACCCGGCCCCGGAAAGAGACACTCACACATGACCCACACCCTCACCCTCCAACCCGGCCAGATGACCCTGGCCGATCTGCGCACCGTCTGGCAACAGGCCTTGCGCGTCCAGCTCAGCGACGACGCGCAAGCGGGCATCGCGGCATCGGCCGCGGCGATCCACGCCATCGTGCAGAAAGGCGATGCGGCCTACGGCATCAACACCGGCTTCGGCAAGCTCGCCAAGACGCGCATTCCCGACGACCAGTTGGAGCTGCTGCAGCGCAACCTGATCCTGTCGCACTCGGTCGGCACCGGCGAACCCATGAGCGACGCCACCGTGCGCCTCGTGGTGCTGATGAAAGCCGCGAGCCTCGCGCGCGGTTATTCGGGTGTGCGCCCGGTGGTCATCGACACGCTGCTCGCCCTGCTCAACGCCGGCATCACGCCGCGCATCCCGGTCAAGGGCTCGGTCGGCGCATCGGGCGATCTCGCGCCGCTGTCGCACATGACGCTGGCGCTGATGGGCGAAGGCGAGGTGCGCGTGAACGGCGAGTGGGTGTCCGCTGCCTCTGCGCTGAAGGCCGCCGGCATCACCCCGCTCACGCTCGCGGCCAAGGAAGGCCTGGCGCTGATCAACGGCACGCAGGTCTCCACCGCGCTCGCGCTGCACGGCCTGTTCATGGCCGAGCGCCTGCTCGAAGCCGGCACGGTGACCGGCGCGCTCAGCGTGGACGCGGCCAAAGGCAGCGACGCGCCCTTCGACCCGCGCATCCACGCGGTGCGCGGTCAGCCGGGCCAGATCGCCGTGGCCGCCGCCACGCGTGCCCTGCTCGCGGGCAGCCAGATCCGCCTCTCGCACCTGGACAACGACGAGCGCGTGCAGGACCCCTACAGCCTGCGCTGCCAGCCCCAGGTCATGGGCGCCTGCCGCGACCTCATCAACAACGCCGCGCGCACGCTGCTGACCGAGGCCAACGCCGTCACCGACAACCCGCTGGTGTTCGTGGACACCAACGAGGTGCTCTCGGGCGGCAACTTCCACGCCGAGCCGGTCGCCTTCGCGGCCGACACGCTGGCCCTGGCCATCGCCGAGATCGGCGCCATTTCCGAGCGCCGCATCGCGCTGCTGATCGACAGCACGCTCTCAGGCCTGCCGCCCTTCCTGGTGGACAACCCGGGCCTCAACAGCGGCTTCATGATCGCCCACGTCACCGCCGCCGCGCTGGCCTCGGAAAACAAGTCGCACGCGCACCCCGCCAGCGTCGACAGCCTGCCCACCAGCGCCAACCAGGAAGACCACGTGAGCATGGCCACCTACGCCGGGCGCCGCCTGGCCGAGATGGCCGACAACACCGCCACCATCCTCGGCATCGAGTGGCTGGCCGCCGCGCAGGGCGTGGACTTCCACCGCCCACTGGCGACCTCGCCGCGACTGGCTCAGGCGCACACCACATTGCGCGCCCAGGTGCCGTTCTACGACAAGGACCGCCTGTTCGCGCCCGACATCGAAGCCGCCCGCCGGCTGGTGCTGGAAGGTGCGGCCGGTGCCGCGCACCAGGACCTGTTCGCTTCTGTTTGGGCGAACTGATCGCGCCATGACCACCGCGCGCACCATCACCGTCGACAGCGCCCCGGCCACGCGGTGGCGCAACGGCGGTGGGGTCACGCGAGAGCTGCTGGCCTGGCCCGATCCAGCGGACTGGCGGCTGCGCATCAGCGTGGCCGACATCGCCGCCGACGGACCGTTCTCGGCCTTCCCCGGCGTAAGGCGCTGGTTCGTGCTGATCTCGGGCGAGGGCGTGGCGCTGGACTTCTCCGAACAATCGCTGGCGCTGCGCCCGGGCGATACGCCATTGGCTTTCGACGGCGCTGCGGCGCCCGGCTGCCAACTGACCGGCGGCCCGGTGCGCGACCTCAACCTCATGGTTCGCGGCGGCGCGGGCGGCATGGCCACCGTGTCGCCCGGCACCGCCTGGTCAGCCCCCGCCGGCGCCCAGGCCGGCCTGTTCGCGCGCGTGCCCGGCCGCTGGCGCAACGGCGACCAGCAGCGCGCCCTGCCCGCCCTCAGCCTGCTCTGGTTCGACACGCCGCCGCCAGGCGACTGGCGCTTCGAACCCGACAACCCTGCACCAGCCACTGGCTGGTGGCTGCACCACATTCCCGAAGGCTTGAGCCCATGACCACCACCCTCTGGCACAACGCCCGCCTCGCCACGCTCGACCCCGCCCAGGGCGCCGACGGCTGGGGCCTGATCGAAGATGGCGCCGTGCTCACCGACGGCGACCAGATCACCTGGGTCGGCCCGAACCGTGCCCTTCCTTCACATGCCCATCCAGCGCACGAGGTCGACCTCGGCGGCGCGCTGCTCACGCCCGGCCTGGTGGACTGCCACACCCACCTGGTCTACGGCGGCCAGCGCGCGGCCGAGTTCGAGCAGCGACTGCAGGGCGCGAGCTACGAAGCCATTGCGCGCGCGGGCGGCGGCATCCGCTCCACCGTCGCGGCCACGCGAAACGCGAGCGAGGACGCCCTGCTGGCCAGCGCCACCCAACGGGCACAAGACCTCATGGCCGAAGGCGTGACCACGCTGGAGATCAAGTCGGGCTACGGCCTCTCGCTGGAGGCCGAGGCGCGCTGCCTGCGCGTCGCGCGCCACCTGGGCGAGTGCCGAAGGCTGACCGTCAGAACCACCTTCCTCGGAGCCCACGCCCTGCCGCCCGAATTCGAGGGCCGGCCCGACGATTACATCGACGCCGTCTGCGCCTGGCTGCCCGAGCTGCACGCCCAAGGCCTGGTCGATGCCGTGGACGCGTTCTGCGAAAACATCGGCTTCTCACCCGCCCAGACGCGCCGCGTCTTTGAAGCGGCCAAAGCCCTCGGCCTGCCCGTCAAGCTGCACGCCGAACAACTCTCCGACCAGGGCGGCGCCGCGCTCGCGGCCTCGTTCGGCGCGCTCTCGTGCGACCACCTCGAACACCTGAGCGTCGCCGGCATCGCCGCCATGAAAGCGGCCGGCACCGTGGCCGTGCTGCTGCCCGGCGCGTATTACTTCCTGCGTGAAACCAAGCTGCCGCCCATCGCGGCGCTGCGCGCGGCCGGCGTGCCCATGGCCGTGTCCACCGACCACAACCCCGGCACCTCGCCGGGCCTGTCGCTGCTGCTCATGGCCAGCATGGCCTGCACCCTGTTCCGCCTCACACCGCTCGAAGCGGTGCAGGGCATCACACTGCACGCCGCGCGCGCGCTGGGTCTGCGCGATCGAGGCCAGCTCATCGCCGGCCAGCGCGCCGACTTCGTGGCCTGGGACCTGGACCACCCGAACGAACTGGCCTACTGGTTTGGCCGCAACCCCTGCCGCCGCGTCATCGCGGCGGGCCTGGAGCGCACATGAATCCGACAGAAGCTTTTGAATGGCGCGGCCGCATCGACGCCGAAGAAACCGGCGACAGCACGCGCTGGCACCAGCGCGTGCGCCCCGCCGATGCTCACAGCCGGGGCGGCGTCACCTTGATCGGCTTTGCCGTCGATGAAGGTGTGCGCCGCAACGGCGGGCGCCCCGGCGCGGCCGAAGGGCCGAAGGCGCTGCGCACGGCGCTGGCCAACATGCCGGTGATGGGCGAGCCAGCGCTGTGGGACGCGGGCGACGTGGCCTGCGACGACGGCGCGCTCGAAGTCGCCCAGTCCCAACTCGGAAACCGGGTGGCCGAGGCCATCGCGCGCGGCAGCCTGCCGCTGGTGCTGGGGGGTGGACATGAAGTTGCCTGGGGCACTTTCCAGGGCCTGGAAAAGGCCGGGCGGCACCAGCGCCTGCTGATCGTCAACCTCGACGCGCATTTCGACCTGCGCACCGCCGCCCAGGGCAACTCGGGCACGCCGTTCCGGCAGATCGCCGAACGGTGCCAGGCCCTGGGTCAGGCCTTCAACTACCGGGTGCTGGGCATCAGCCGGTTCGCCAACACGCAGGCCCTGTTCGACCGGGCCGGGGAGCTGGGTGTGCGGTACTGGCTGGACGATGCACTGCAAACGAGCGACGCGCTCACGGTCGCGCAGGACGCGCTGGCCGCCGATCTGGCCGCCTGCGACGCGGTGTACCTCACGGTGTGTCTGGATGTCTTGCCCGGGGCGCAGGCACCGGGGGTGTCGGCACCCGCGCCGCTGGGGGTGCCGCTCGCGCACGTGGAGCGGCTGATCGATCAGGTGCTGGCGTCAGGCCGCGTGGCGGCCGCCGACATCGCCGAACTCAACCCTGGTCAGGACCGGGACGGCCTGACCGCCCGGGTGGCCGCGCGGCTGGCGGCGCGGATCGCGCGCGGCCACCGCTGAAGGCGGCTGGCGGCGCGTTTCCCGATGCGCTCAGGGGGTCAGTCGCGACCTCTGCCGCGACCACGGCGGTCGTCGTCCCGGTCATGGCGATCATGGCGGTCGTGATCCCAGCGGCCGTGGCCGCGCCCCGGGTGCTCACGCCAGCGCGGGGTTTGAACCCAGCCGCTCTGGACGACCACCGGTGGCGCGTAGTAGTAAGGCGGCGGCTGATGCACCACCACCGGGCGGGGGCGGTAGTAATGCGGGGGCTGGTGCACCACCACAGGCTGCGGGTAGTAATAAGACGGCGGCTGGTGGACCACCACCGGTGCGTTGGACGCGCCGATGGTCACACCGGGGCCGTTCACGCCGACCGACCAATACACGTCACGGGCATGTGCCTGGCTCATGCCGGCCGAGAGCGCCCAGGCGCCCGCTGCCAGACTCACCAAAGCCAGGCCGCGTGCCAGAGGCGAAGTGCGCGAAATGCTCGGAAGAAGGGTTGTCATCGTGGGTCTCCTTGTTGTGGTGCCGGAATTCAGGCGCCATGAAAGGATTAAAAACACATTCCCGGTAACCTGTACCTCACGCACGGTCAAACTCGTAGCTTTTCGTAACAACGCCCATGCTCCCTTCCGCGACCCCAACCCCACCCCACTCCCCCAGTCCCCAGGAGGTGCTTGATTTCTGGTTCGGCGACGGCCTGGCGCAGGACTGGCCCTCCGACGACCGCAACGCACTCTGGTTCGGCGGCGGCGCCGGGCAGGACGCCCTGATCCGCGAGCGCTTCGGGGCGCTGGTGGATGAGGCGCTCGACGGCGGGCTGGTCGACTGGGAGCAGCGGGTCCATGAACGTCTGGCGCTGGTGCTGCTGCTCGACCAGTTCACCCGCAACGTGTACCGGGGCCAGCCGCGCGCCTTCGCGGGCGACGGGCGGGCGCAGCGCCTGGTGATGCACACCCTGGCGCGCGGACAAAACGAAGAGCTGCCCCGGGTGGCCCGGGTGTTTCTCTACATGCCGTTGATGCACGCCGAGAGCCCGGCGCTGCAGGACGAGTGCGTGCTGCGTTTCCAGGCCCTGCACAGAACCAGCCCGCCCGAGCTGCAGGCCACGCTGGCCGGCAACCTGCGCTTTGCCGAGCAGCACAGCGACATCGTCCAGCGCTTCGGCCGTTTTCCGCACCGCAACGCGGCCCTCGGCCGCGTCAGCACGCCCGAAGAAACCACCTTTCTGACCGACGGTCCGCGCTTCGGCCAGTGATAAGGTGGCGGCTCCCCAGGCCACCCTCCGCCGACCGCCCATGCCCCACACCCTGGTCATCCATGCCCACCCGCGCCCGGGCAGCTCGCTCATCACCGGCGCCATGCGCCAGGTGTTCGAGGCGCAGCCCGACACGACCGTGCGCCCGCTCTACGACCTCTACCCCGATTTCGACATCGACGTCGCCGCCGAGCAGCGCGCCCTGCTCGCGGCCGACCTGGTGGTCTGGCTCACACCGGTGCACTGGTACAGCGTGCCCGCGCTGATGAAGCACTGGTTTGACCAGGTGCTCGCCTACGGCTGGGCCTACGGGCCAGGCGGCGAGGCCCTGCGCGGCAAAACCGCCTGGTGGGTCACCAGCGCGGGCGCCACCGCCAGCGAATACGCACCCGGCGGCAGCCACGGCCGTCCCTTCGCCGATTTCCTGCCGCCCATCGAAAATACCGCCCGCTTCTGCGGCATGCACTGGCTGCCGCCCTACGTGGTGCACGGTGGCCACGCCAACACGGTGGTGCAGGTGAGCGCCTGCTGCGGCGGTCTGCAACGGCTGCTCGAACAGCACCTCGCCGACATCACCACCGCGGGAGCCACCGCATGACCCAGGCGATCCTGTTCCTGCTGGCCGCGCTGGTGTTCGTGCCGCTGGCGGTGCGCGCCGGGCTGGGCTCGGTGCTGGGTTACCTCGTGGCCGGCGTGGTGATCGGGCCGGTCGGCCTGGGCGTGGTGAACGACCCCGCCGCCATCCTGCACGTGTCCGAACTCGGTGTGGTGCTGATGCTGTTCGTCATCGGGCTGGAGCTGGAGCCACAGCGCCTGTGGGCCATGCGCGGCGCGGTGTTCGGCGGCGGCGCGCTGCAGATGCTGCTGTGCGCCGCGCTGCTTTTTCCCGTCGGCCTGCTGGTGGGCTGGACCTGGCAGGCGGCGCTGGTCGGTTCGCTGGCGATGGCGCTCTCGTCCACGGCCATCGCCGTGGCCATCCTGCAGGAACGCAACCTGATGTCGCGCCCGGTGGGCCAGAGCGGCTTCGCCATGCTGCTGTTCCAGGACATCGCCGCGATCCCGCTGCTCGCGCTCGCCGCCGTGCTCGGCAGCGCCGCGCCCGCCGCCGAGCCGGCCCACGCGGCGCACAGCGGCGGCGTGTGGCTGCAGATCGCCGCCGTCGTCGGCGTGGTGGTGTTCGGCCGGTTTGTCGCCTACCCGCTGATGCGCTACATCGCGCGCATCAACGTGCGCGAGCTGTTCACCGGCTTCGCGCTGCTGCTGGTGCTGGGCGTGGCCGCGCTGATGGAGCGCGTGGGGCTCTCGATGGGGCTGGGTGCCTTCCTGGCCGGCGTGCTGCTGGCCAGCTCGGAGTACCGCCACGCGCTGGAAAACGACATCCTGCCGTTCAAGGGCCTGCTGCTCGGCCTGTTCTTCATCGCGGTCGGCATGAGCATGCAGCTCGGCCTGCTGCTCTCCGCGCCGGTGCAGGTGATCGTGGGCCTGGTGGTGGTGGTGGCGCTCAAGGCGCTGGGGCTGTGGCTGCTGGGCCGCGTGGTGAAGCTGGCGGGCTCGCAGCGCTCGCTGCTGGCGGTGCTGCTGTCGCAGGTGGGCGAGTTCGCGTTCGTGGTGCTCGCGGCGGCCAAGGCCTCGGCCGTGCTGCCCGCCGCCGACGCCGACCTGCTCACGCTGATCGCCGCGCTCTCGATGGTCAGCACACCGCTGCTGCTGATCGCCTTCGACCGCTACAGCCGCCCCGAGGCCAGCAGCCGCCCGGCCGACACCATCGACGAACCCGAGGCGCCGGTGCTGCTGGCGGGCTTTGGCCGCTACGGCCAGATCGTGGCGCGCACGCTGCTGAGCGCTGGCATCCGCCCGACCGTGATCGACCACGACGCCGACACGGTCGATTCGGCCCGCCGCTTCGGCTACAAGGTGTATTTCGGCGACGCCACCCAGCCCGACCTGCTGCACGCGGCCGGCGTGGCGAACGCGCGCGCGGTGGTGATCGCCATCGACGACGCGGAACAGGTCACCCGCCTGGTGCACGAGCTGCAGACGGCCCACCCCGGCCTGCCCATCGTGGCCCGGGCCTACGACGCGGTGCACGCCCAGCACCTGGCCGACGCGAAGGTGCACCACGTGCAGCGCGAGCTGCTGGAGAGCTCGTTGCGCAGCGCCCGCGCCACGCTGGAGCTGCTCGGCTTCGACCGTTTCCACGCGCGCCAGCTCGCCGACGACTTCCGCCGCCATTCCGAGAGCATGGTGAAGGCGACACGCACCATCCGCCACGAGGGCGACGGCGACGACTACGTCAAGCGACTGCGCGAAGCGAGGGAAGAGTTCGAGCGGCAGATGCAGGCCGACCTGCAACGCCAGCGCCAGCACGCGCCGGCAAGAGGCTGGGGCCAGCCCGATTGAGGGGTGGCCCCGGGGGCCTTTGAATCAGCGGCCCAGCAGGTACATCAGCCCCGCGCCCACCGCCGCGGCCAGCAGCAAGGCCACGGCCAGCATCAGTTTGCCGCGACCGTCCGGCTCGCCGTCGTCCAACGGGTCGGCCACCCACGGCGCCTCGTCCACGGTGGGCTGAAAACCCGTGTCGGCGGCATCACCGCCGCGCCGCAGCGGGCTGCCCGGCGCCGCCCAGGTGGCCCAGAGTGCGTGCGCCTGCGTGGGCACGATCGCGCCCTGCGCCACCGCGGCTTCGACGTCGCTCCAGCCCAGTTGCACCTGCACCGAGGGCAGGAACACGTCGTCCACGTGCGTGGCCTCCCACTCCGACTGGCCTTCCATCACGAAGGTGTCCGGGTCGTCTTTTTCAATGGCCACGCAACCTCCTTGTTCATGTTCGAAACCGCCTGTGACGATAGCGGAAACCGGCCGCCGCTGACACCCCCTTTGTGCGCCCCTTGTCGGCTGCAGCGCCCGGCGGCGCGGCTTTTCGCACACAGGGACGGCCTCACACCGCTGGGGGATACCCTGCCTTTCCCACCTTCATGCGCCCGCTGCATCCCGGCCGCCAGGCTCGGCATACCGTGGCCTCCGCGCTTCCTAGAATGCGCCATGACCGCCACGCCGCCTCACCTTCCCGCCCTGCTGGAGCAAATCCACACCGAAGCCCAGGCCCTCTATGGCCAGGGCCGCGTGGCCGACTACATCCCCGCGCTGGGCGAGGTGGCGCCGCGGCAGTTCGGCATGGCGGTGGCGCTGTGCAACGGCGAAAGCCACACCGTGGGCGACGCGCACACCGCGTTCTCGCTGCAGAGCATCACCAAGCTGTTCACCTTCGTGCTGGCGCTCAAGCTGGTGGGCGACGACCTGTGGAAGCGCGTGGGGCGCGAGCCCTCGGGCGCGGCGTTCAATTCCATCGTGCAGCTGGAGACGGAAAACGGCATCCCGCGCAACCCCTTCATCAACGCGGGGGCGCTGGTCATCACCGACATCCTCACCAGCCGCTACGCCCACCTCGACTACGCCCTGCTCGGCGCCCTGCGCCGCCTGGTGGACGACCCCGCGCTCTACTGGAACGCGCGCATCGCCCAGAGCGAGCGCGACACCGCGCACCGCAACATGGCCATGGCCTATTTCATGAAGAGCCACGGCAACTTCCACAACGACCCCGAGCTGGTGCTCGACAACTACTGCCGCCAGTGCGCCACCGAAATGAGCTGCGCCCAGCTCGCGCAGGCCACCATGTTCCTCGCCAACGGCGGGCGCGACCTCGGGCGCAGCGGCGAAGCCGACGAACAGTTTTTGAGCGCCGACGACACCCGCCGCGTCAACGCCCTGCTGCTCACCTGCGGCGCCTACGACGCCGCGGGCGACTTCGCCTACCGCATCGGCCTGCCGGTGAAGACCGGTGTGGGCGGCTGCATCGTGGCCGTGGTGCCCGGCGTGGGCACGGTGGCCGTGTGGTCGCCCGAGCTCGACTCCAAAGGCAATTCGGTGCTCGGCGCGTTCGCGCTGGAGCGGCTGGTGCAGCTCACCGGCTGGGGCCACACCACGCTTTGAAAGCATTCAGGTTGGCGGCCTCTGCCCATCGAAAGGCAGGATAAAACCTTTGATGTGAATGGATTTTTGTGCCACCATGGCGCCAATAAATCTATTCACAAATCTATTCATGTCAGCCACTCAAAACCCGAGCGAGCAACTGCTCACCGCCCTGCGCCAGCTCGGCGGCCACGCCAGCAGCCCGCAACTGCAAGACCGCCTGGGCGTGAGCCAGGCCACCGTCTCCCGCGCGCTCAACGCCCTCGCCGCCACCGGCCAGGTGGTCAAGGTCGGCGCGGCGCGCGCCCAGCGCTACCTGCTGCCGCGCGAGGTGGACGGTGTGGGCCGCCGCGTGCCGGTGCACGAGGTGAATGCCGACGGCAGCGTGCGCCCCTTCGGCACGCTGTTTCCGCTGGCCGGCAGCGGCTTCTGGATGGACGAAGCCCACGGCCGCAGCGCCTTTCACGACAGCCTGCCCTGGTTCATCTACGACATGCGGCCCCAGGGCTTTCTCGGCCGCGGCTTCGCGCAGGCCCACCCCGCGCTGCAACTGCCCGCCACCCTGCAGCACTGGAGCGATGACCACATCTTGAAAGCGCTCGTCAACGCGGGCGACGACCTGCCGGGCAACCTGCTGGTCGGCACGCCGGCCTTCGACCGCTTCCTGGCCCGCCGGGGCGCCGCGCTGTCGATCAGCGACGCCGAAACCGACTACCCGCGCCTCGCGCTCCAAGCCCTGGGCAGCAGCCACGCCGGCTCCAGCGCGGGCGGCGAACAGCCCAAATTCAGCGCGCTGCGCGACGGTCACCCTGTGCTGGTGAAGTTCTCACCCGCCGGCGACGCCCCGGCCGACCAGCGCTGGCGCGACCTGCTGGTGTGTGAAGCGCTGGCCCTGCACACCCTGGCCGAGGCCGGCGTGGCCGCCGCGCCCACCGAGCTTGTGCTGGCCGCCGGCCGCGTCTTCCTGCAAAGCCGGCGCTTCGACCGCACGCTGCAAGGGCGCGTCGGCATGGTCTCGCTCGACGTGTACGACCGCCAGTACATCGGCCAGGGCACCAACTGGGTCGACACCGCGCAGCGCGTCGACATGGCCGGCGCCGACCGACTCACCCCCGCCGACGTCGACACCCTCTGCCTGCTCGACGCCTACGGCGCCCTGATCGCCAACACCGACCGCCACCACGGCAACATCTCCCTGCTGCTGCAGGCCAACAGCTGGCAGCTCGCGCCCGCCTACGACATGCTGCCCATGCTCTACGCGCCCGTGGCTGGCGAGATCGTCCCGCGCGACTTCGCCGCCAACCCACCCCGGCCCAGCGTGCACACGCTCGCCGTCTGGCCCCGGGCGCGCGAACTGGCGCAGCGCTTCTGGCGGGCCGCCACGCAAGACGAGCGCATCAGCGCCGGGTTTCGCGCCATCGCCCAAATGAATCACGCCGTGGTCCGGGCGCTCTGACGCAGCGCCGTTTGTTGCCCCATTTGCGGGATTGCACAGGGCATTGCAAACGGCACAATGCGGCCACCTGTCACACACCCCGCCTCATCGCATCGGCGGATGGAAACCACCATGAACAAACAGCCACGCTCTCGCTGCCGCGCTGCGGTAACGGTGCTTCTGGGAACCTTCGCCGCTGTTTCGCTGAGCGCCTGTGCCGCAGGCATCACCCTGCAAGGCGAAACCGCAACCCATCTTTGCAAGCCCAAAGAAGTCGTCGGCTTCTCGTGCGAACTGGCGGACCACCGACTGCTCTCGCTGTGTGGATCGCCTGGATTCAACGAGTTCCAGGGCAAGCCCGAGGACAACCCTGGGTATGCGTATGTGGCGGTCGGGTCGAAACAGGGCAAGGTTCAGTTCACACATCCCCGAGACCCCAAGGAGTACAAGAGGTACATGACACAGACCGTGTCCGTGACTGCACAGCACAACATGTTTGTCGAAACGGAAAGTGGGGCGTTTCTTTCGTTCTCGATCGGGAGAGATGTTGAGCCCATGGATCAGCTGACGATCGATGCAGACCGGTCGCCAACGGGCTGGTGGTCGAAGGGCACCACGGCGCTGGAACCAAAGTGTCTGCTTCGGAACGACGGGGCGCACCTGGGATCATTCATGTCCAGAATGGTCGACAACCCGGAGTGGGTCAAGAACCGAAAGTCGAAGCAGTGAACAACAGCACCGTTCGGTGAGGTTAGGGAAGGTCTGCACAACACCCGCTACGGCGCGAGGTGATGCATGCAATTTCAAATGATGGCGATTTCAGGCTCACGAGGGCGCTTTGTTGGCCGATTTCGCCCTGATTCGTGGCCGTTGGCCGCATTCGGACGCACTCATCCTCGGGTCTCCTTCAAAAGCGTTCGGCGCACCATCCAGATGTTGGACAACGCAAACAGGGTGTGCAGCTGCGCCGTGTTCTTGGCCAATCCCCGGTAGCGCACCTTCACATATCCGAACTGGCGCTTGATCACCCGGAACGGGTGTTCGACCTTGGCTCGGATGCGCGCCTTGGTTTTCTCCAGCGCTTCCATGATCGAGCCCATGGGCGTTTCCTTGTCCAGCGCCTTGCGATGGCTGGGCATCATGGCCACGTACCAGTGGACCTCGGGATGGTCCTTGATCACCTCATCGCGCTTGTGAACGCCCCGGTAGCCAGAGTCGGCAAAGACATCGGTTTCGTCGCCGTGCAGCAGTTCGCTGGCCTGGGTGATGTCGTGCGCGTTGGCCGCTGTGGCCTTGACGGTGTGCACCAGGCCCGATTCGGCATCGACCCCAATATGCGCTTTCATCCCGAAGTGCCACTGGTTGCCCTTCTTGGTCTGATGCATCTCGGGGTCGCGTTCGCCGCTGTTGTTCTTGGTCGAGCTGGGGGCGGCAATGAGCGTGGCGTCGACGACCGTACCGCTCTTGAGCAGCAGGCCTTTGTCGGCCAGGGTGGCGTTGACCGTGGCAAGCAATTGCAGGCTCAAGTTGTGTTGTTCGAGCAGATGGCGAAAGCGCAGGATGGTGCTCTCGTCAGGCAAGTTCTCCTCACCCTGGTCCAGCCCCGCAAACTCTCGAAACATGGGCGTGTCGTACAGCGCCTCCTCCATCGCCGGGTCGGACAGGTTGAACCACTGCTGCAGGAAGTGAATGCGAAGCATGGTTCGCACGGCAAACGGCGGACGACCACCCTTGGCGCCAGGCGTTGGTGCATGCTGTGCAATCAGCGACACCAGCTCGGTCCACGGCACTACCAGGTTCATCTCGTCGAGGAACTCGCGCTTGCGCGTTCTCTTGGTCTTGCGCTCGAATCCGCTCTCGCCCAGGCTCATTTGCTTCATGACGTCACTGTCTCACATCGGCCCACGGCGCCGCGGTTTTGCAGACCTTCCTTAGGCAATGCCCAACGATTTGATTCCCAACCTGGACCGCACAACACGCCCGCGCGCCGAGTCGCTGCTGGTCGCCGCCTTCCGCAGCGGTATCACAGACCCAAGGGAGCTGGCCAATTTCATGGGGCAGGTGCAACATGAGAGCCAGAACTTTTCGCGTCTCGAAGAGAATTTGAACTACAGCGGAAGCCGCCTCTACGACGTGTTCGGAGATCGCAATGGACTGACGCCGGTCAAGGCAGCGGAGATCTCTCGCATTCCCGATCGAACGGAGCGCCAGAAAGCGATTGCCGAACAGGTCTACGGAGTGCCAGAGGGTGAACGCTTGCTGGGGAACACAGAGCCTGGTGACGGGTACAGGTTTCGCGGACGAGGCTACATACAGCTCACCGGACGCGGAAACTACGGGGCCTCGCAGAAAGCTACCGGCCTTGATCTGATCAATCACCCGGAGCTTGCAGCCGAGCAAGGCAATGCCGAAACGCTGGCGATTCAGTACTGGAAGACCACGGTCCATGGCAACAACAAGGCCAGAACCGATGCAAAAGCAGCGGGGGCCATCATCAACACAGGTGATGCGACCAAGACGCCCAAAGGCCTCACCGACCGCCAGGCCAATGCTGCCGCCTGGGAGTCAGCGCTCCACAACGGCTATCTGCAGGAAGCGCTGACGCGCCATCCCTTGCCCGACCAGCCCGCCACCAAACATGCACCTTCGGAATCGCCTCCGGAAGAAGCTTTCTTAAAACTGCGCCCCTCGCGCGAGCTCTCGACCGAGAGCCTGAGATTGCTGAAAGACAGCGCGCAGCACGTCCGCGCCACCGCCGAGCGGTACCAGCTCCCTTGGGATCAGGGCATGGACAACACCGTCGTCGCCCTGGCGGCCGAAGCCCATAAGCAGGGTTTGAACGGCATTACCCACCTCAAGTTGGCGGATGGCCAGATCCGCTTTGCCCAGGCCAATGGAGGACCGATCAAGGAAGGCCAGATCGACGCAAGGCTGGCGGCCAATACCGATGCCAATGATTCCATCGCCCTCATGGCTCAAGCGGACCAGGCACCAGCGCAGAAGACCGCACCAGCGGCGCCTGAGCCGGCCCGCACGCAGGAGCCTGCCCTCGCCCGCTGAGCCCGCCGCCCTAGAATGGGTGAATGAGCTCCAACACCCCCTCTTCCCCCGCTAAAAACAACCCTCCCGCCGCCGCAGCCGGCGAGGAGCACAAGGTCTCCAACTTCCTGCGACAGATCATCGAAAACGATCTGGACAAAGGCACCTACAGCCAGCGCCGCTGGGCCGGCACCCCGGGCGACGCCGCCCACCACGCCGCCGGCCAGCCCGACCCGGCCAAGATCCGCACCCGCTTCCCCCCCGAGCCCAACGGCTACCTGCACATCGGCCACGCCAAAAGCATCTGCCTCAACTTTGGACTGGCGCGCGACTACGGCGGCGTCTGCCACATGCGCTTTGACGACACCAACCCCGAGAAGGAAGACACCGAATACGTCAACTCCATCCTCGACGCGGTGCAGTGGCTCGGCTTCAAGTGGGAAGCCAACGGCCAGAACCACCTCTTCCAGGCCAGCGACTACTTCGACTTCATGTACCGCGCCGCGGAATACCTGATCGAAGCCGGCCACGCCTATGTGGACGAACAGACCAGCGAGCAGATGCGCGCCGCGCGCGGCGACTTCGGCAAACCCGGCGTGGACAGCCCCTTCCGCAGCCGCACGCCGGCCGAAAACCTGGCCCGCTTCCGCGAAATGCGCGACGGCGCGCACGAAGACGGCTCCATGGTGCTGCGCGCCAAGATCGACATGGCCTCGCCCAACATCAACCTGCGCGACCCGGCCATCTACCGCATCCGCCGCGCCACGCACCACAACACCGGCGACAAATGGTGCATCTACCCCATGTACACCTTTGCGCACCCCATCGAGGACGCGCTGGAGCAGATCACCCACAGCATCTGCACGCTGGAGTTTGAAGACCAGCGCCCGTTCTACGACTGGCTGATGGACCGCCTGTGCGAAGGCGGCCTGCTCGCCCACCCCGCGCCGCACCAGTACGAATTTGCCCGCCTCAACCTCACCTACGTCATCACCAGCAAGCGCAAGCTCGCGCAGCTCGTGTACGACCACAAAGTCAGCGGCTGGGACGACCCGCGCATGCCCACCATCGTCGGCCTGCGCCGCCGCGGCTACACGCCCGAAAGCATCCAGCTCTTTGCCGAACGCATCGGCGTCACCAAGAGCGACAGCTGGATCGACTACAGCACGCTCGAAGGCTGCCTGCGCGAAGACCTGGAAAACAAGGCCCACCGGGGCATGGCCGTGCTCGACCCCGTCAAGTTGGTGCTCACCAACTGGGCAGAGGCCTTTGGCGCTGACGACTACACCGAAGACTGCACCCAGCCCGCCCTGCCCCACCACGCCGTGCCGGAAGGCCAGACCCCGCCACCGGATCGCGTGTTCAAGATCGGCAAGGAAGTGTGGATCGAACGCGAAGACTTTGAAGAAGTGCCGCCCAAGGGCTACAAGCGCCTGTTTCCGGGGAACGTGGTGCGCCTCAAAGGCGGCTACGTCATCGAATGCACCGGCTGCGCCAAAGACGCGAGCGGCCAAGTGACCGAAGTGCACGCCAAAGTGATCCCCGGCACCAAGAGCGGCACCCCCGGCGCCGACAGCGTGAAAGCCAAAGCCGCCATCACCTGGGTCAGCGTGGCCAGCGGCGTGAGCGCCGAAGTGCGCCTGTACGACCGCCTGTTCAGCGACCCCAACCCCGACGCCGGCGGCAAAGACTTCATCGAAGCCCTGAACCCCAACAGCCTCAAGGTGGTAACCGCCTTCGTGGAGCCGTCGCTGGCCGCTGCGAAGCCGGATCAAAAATTCCAGTTCGAGCGGTTTGGGTACTTTGTGGCGGATCGGGTGGATCACGTGGCGGGTAGCAAGCCGGTGTTTAATAGGGTTACTGGGTTGAAGGATAGTTGGGGAAAGTAGAAGACTCAAACTGATATGCAGTCGAAATCTAAATCGGGAGCACCTTTGTGATGAATGAAACCAGTGCAGGTGGTGCAATCAGCATTGCGGCGGAGATGATCGACAAAAATTCACCTATAGCAGCATCTGTAACGAGCGCCTCACTCAAACGCGGTAATCGCGAAGTTATTACTGACTTCTATGTTTCCGCCGACGTACTCGTCGAACCAAAAAAATTCGCCTTCAAAGTCTTCCTCCGCCTCAATGCAAAGAAAATTCGATTTGAAAAAGTTTCTTTCAAACACTGCATCTTTGATGGTTGCTATCTAAACAACTGTACATTTGATTCATGCGACTTCACTGGCTGCCGATTTATTGGGTCTAATTTTCATCAATCCTCATTCACAGGGTGTCAATTTGAATATGCAGTTTTTGAACGCTGTCAAATCGATGATGACATATTAGATAGCGAAGCACCTAGACCTGAAAATCTAAGGATGAGATTCGCACGAACCTTAAGAATGAACTATCAACAGGTAGGCGACGCAAAAGCGGTAAATAAGGCAATCTCATTAGAACTGGAAGCAACATCAATTTATCTCTACAAGTCTTGGCGATCAAAAGAATCTTATTACCAAAAAAAATACACTGGGTTCAAGGCATTTTCACAGTTCTTGAAATGGCTTGAATTTTGGGTTTTGGACTTCATCTGGGGGAACGGCGAGAGCATTGTTAAGTTAGCACGAACTCTAGTTCTGACCATCCTTGCAATTTCACTCTACAACACAGCTTTCTTCGGAAATATATTAAATATTGCGGACCATTGGGAAAGCGTCAAACGAGCCCCTGGAGTTTTCCTTGGTGTATCCAGTCCACAAGAGTATTCAATTGGCATTCTTGCACTCATAACAGCCACTCGACTCGTCGGAGTAGCATTGTTAACAGCCATACTGATTAAGCGATTCGGTAGAAGATGAAGACTCAATTTTACGCCTTCGGGTCCCTGTGTAGAGGCGAGGTTGATTCAGGCTCCGACATCGATCTACTTGCTTGCGTGAATAAGTTCAGACCTGAAATTGATCCTCAAAAATTCTCTATTTATACCCATAAAAGAATTGATCAACTCTGGAACGAAGGCAATCCTTTTGCCTGGCATTTACACCTTGAGTCTCGCCTCATATACTCAAGCGATGGCTCTGACTATCTGGCGGACATTGGAATACCAAATCCATACAAAAACACAGCAACTGACTGCCTAAAGTTTAGAAGTTTATTTTCTGAATCCAATTATGCACTTCAAAAGTCAGCTAAAAACGCCACATTTAATATATCGTGCATGTTTTTGGCAATGCGAAATTTTGCAACATGCCATTCCTTCACTCATGACCCGATTTTCTCCAGAAAATCACCTCTATTAATAGATCATCCATTACCAGTTAGTGAAAATATATTCAATATTTTTGAACGAGCTCGAATCCTATCCACTAGAGGGTACGGGCCAACCCTCTCTGAAGCAGAGATTCTTTGCGCAAAAACTGCAGCCTCAGAAATTTCGACCTGGATGGACAAATTACTTTCAATGAGGAATTAAGGTGAGCGAATTTAATAACCGCATAGCAACGCAACGAGAAATTCTTCTTGAAGTAAACTCTTGTGTTTGGCAAGAAGAGCTATTTGGGCTATCTAGTGGAGCGATTGACAGATGGACCACCATCAATCGACTCGAATCAGAATCAACCTTAGTTGAATCCATTCGGTTAGCAGCAAAAAAACTATTCTTCCTATCCAACAAAAGCCAAGAGCAGATCACCGAAGAATATCAACATCTAGCCGATGAGGTCTCTGCACTAACAAAAAAAATTGTTGGGGCAACAGCCGCCCACAGAAAATCCGACTAGGGATATTCAAAGTTAGATTCAAATTAGCCCAGATAGTGGTGAAATGTCTTATCTTTTGCCAACATGAAACTCTCCAAGGTAAAAGACAACACGTGATCCCAGTCACCCCGAGCCCCCACTGGCCGCCGCGAAGCCGGACGAAAAAGCCAGTTCGAGCGGTTTGGTTACTTTGTGGCGGACTGAGTGGTTCACGTTGCTTGGAGAAAAACCGGTGTTCAACCGACTGGGTTGAAAGATTCGTTGATTTGATACGCAATTAAGATGAGGGTGCCACTTGGAAATTGCACAAATAAAAGCGGTGTTCAGCGTAGGATGGCTAGCTTTCAAGCAAAGACGGCTTCTTTCCTATCTAAAGCAAAGGGCATGGACAAAACTAAATGATGCACATGCAGATATTTGGGTACTAGGACAACCAAATGCTGGGAAATCGAGCTTATTGCGTTTCCTGCTTGATGAAGTTAAGCCTTCTCAACAACCCCCAATTACTTCGTATCGAACAGAAACTGGTATATTGCTCCTCGGCGAAAGCTATGCCAAGATCGCAAAAATTGCGCCAGGCCAACAGTTCATATTTGAAAGAATAAAGGATGACTTTAAAAAATCCCTCAGCGCAAATAGTCCAAGCACGATAGTATATGTCGTCGACTTTGGATACAACTTTGAAAACCCAAGACAACCAAACAACATACCCAACAATTTCGCCAATATTTCGCTTCAACAGTACCGAAATGACAGAATCAAATCCGAGAGTAGTCATTTCGCATACTTCACAAGTATAATCAAAGAAGTTCCATCTACACTCCTAAAGATCCGAAACATCGTCATAGTCATTAACAAGATCGACTTGTTTCAAACTGGTGAGCTAATATCAGCAACCCAATACTATGCTGAAAATGGGCAGAGTGAGTTTAGCAGATTACTTCGTGAATTAATAAAGCACATCAATTCACGTGAACTCGGCTGTACAACTCTACAAAGCTGCTCTTGGCCAATGCATCAAGCATATAACGGCATCATAATTAAATCCACATTTGACCAAATTCAACATCACGCCACCAGAGTTCATCTAACTAGTGCGCTTGACAACATCCTAAGGTAGACCATGGAAACTGATGCTCACTCGTTGTTAAAAGAAACCGAGGAAATTATCGGTTTTGCGGAAAAAATAGAAGCCAGAATTCAGGAACTATTAGGTCGCCTTGAAAGAATACAATTCAGAATATTTATTGGAATGACCGGTTTTTCCGTAGGTACGCCTTTGGGACTCTTACTGGCCTCGAGATTGGAAATTCGTATTGGTGATACAGAATTTCTGAAAGGACCCTTAACCTTGTTAGTGGCAACGATCTTTTTAGTTTTACTCCTATCTGGTCTGATTGCATTTACCAGCCTCACCCTATCTGAACGTCGATTCTTGAAAAGAGAACTTGCAAGGGAGAGGACAATTCTTGCGAAACTAGTAGATTTAGCTGACACTGCATTGCATCAACTAGATCATTCAATCTCACTTTCGCATCGAGCTCTTTTGGAAACTAGGCTGCAGCGCATAGCTTTCGAACGACTTTAAAAGCCGTTAAAGACCAGAGTAGGCAACGGGGTCTTGTGTTTTGCCCCAAAGCGGGCGATCTGCCTTTCACTGCTGATGCGGCAGCGAAGCACCAGGATTCGATGCTGAGCCACTAATCACCCGTCAAAAGGCCCCGTGCACAACTGCTGCTCGCACGGAATGCCGTCACCATCCCCGTCTATTTCCATGCCCGGGCAGTTGTTCAGAAACTGCTTGGCTTCACTGCATGAACCCATCTGCGAGCAGTGCTTGCGGCCATCACACTGAAACGCTGGCTGTCTGATCTCGGGTGCGGCGGTTTGCGCCGGGCTGCTTATCACGCTCTGGGGTTCCGCCGCTGTCATTTCGGCCCGCTCGATGTACTGGGTGTAGCCATACCAACCCAGGCCAGTGACCAGCAGCATCGCCACGAAGCGCGTGCCAAACGAGTTCGATTCATTCCGCTCGGGCGCTCGGCGGGCCTGATGCCGAACCTGATCGTGTGCGTGCCGCCGAGGTGCTCTGGGTTCCGGGGCTCCCGGCCGGCGCACCCTCACCGCCCGTTTCCGACCTTCCTTGTCCAGCTCCATCTCAAACGACAGCGGCTCGCCGATGACGGGAGGCCGCCCGTCGCGTGGGAAAGCGGACACATGCACGAAGAGTTCCTGATCGCTATGGTCGGCCACCACGAAGCCAAAGCCCCGCTCAGCGTTCCATTTGGTGAGCGTGCCGTTGAATCGGGATGCGACGGTGTTCATGGGAGATGTTGGTGGTGTGGGGCGTATGTGGCCGGTGAACCGTTGGTGCTGGTATTCAGGACGTGGCTTTGCACTGGCTGCGCCGCTCTGGCGTGGTGGCCGGCCTGCGCTGCACAAGCTGGGCGCCCTCGGCAGGGATGCTCATGCGAAGCACTTCGGTCGGATCAACGGCCAAGTCGCCCACCTGCTCGACTTCGATCCACCACCTGGCACCCAGGTTGGAGAGCACCTGGGCACGCACTGTGACCCATGGCGCACCGGCTCCGCAAGGTGTCACGGCTTGGCCCGTCGGGCCAAAGCGGGCTGTAGCGGCAATCAGTTCGCAGGTGGCTTGGGGCACCTTCAGCTCAACCACCTTGGTGGTTCGGATGCCCGCCATCTCCATGACGCGCTGCGGGAACAAGTCGCCATGTCCTCGAAGAAAAGGTGCGCCCCAAAGAACTGCCGGCAACAGAAAGGAAACGACCATCGCGACAGCCCAGAGTGGCACTTCTTTGGGTAAATATCCGAGCACGGCAATGAACCCCAGCCAAACCAGAAGCCAGAGCAGGTAGTCCCAAACAGAGGTCGTTCCAGTGGGCATCAACAGATCGCTGAGCACCAGCAGGGGCAGCGAAGAAAGCAGCAGCAACTGCACAAAGCTCAAAGTCGTCGTCCACCGCCATACAGAACGACTCCACCCCGCATGCGCCACGATGGCACCGCCGACAGCAAACAGGATGCCTGCCGGGATCAGCACATACGCAAGGCCGGGTACGCAGTCGCGCCACACCCCAAAAGCCAAATAGGCGAAAAACAGTCCCACGCTGAGTAACTGCGCGCCGATGAGCAGGTTGTTGGTGTCTTTCAACGGTCCCGACCATGGGCGCCAAGGCGCCGTCTTGAGGGACTCCATCAATGCGAAGGCGGCATGAGGCGCGATCAGGGCCAACATGACCGCAAGCAGGTAGACAAACGTCACCCCGGCAATGCCCACGCCAGCGCCCAGCACGGTGGCGAAGTCTGCAGGCATATGACCCATGCCACGGAAGTAGGCGTACATGATCAGCACACCAAAACAGGTGCTGAGCACCCCGAGGCCAACCCAAGGGAAATCACTCACGAGGGCCAACGCTCGGTTGCCCGCGCGCGCCGCGTCATTGAAGGTCAGTTTGTCTGGCGGCTGGTCTGGTGAAGTGGTTTCGCCGGCGGCTCCATTGGCGGCGGCTTTTGTGTTCATGTGGCTCCCTGTTCTCGTATGCTGCTGGCCGTTCCATTCTAGAAACCATACAGCGCTGCCTCACACGCCTCAACATCGAAACGATGGAGTTCCGCATGCACCCCGCCATCGCCCAACACCGTGCGGCCATCGCCGCCATCTGCCTGCGCTACCGCATCAGCCGGCTGGAGGTGTTTGGTTCGGCGGCGCGTGCCGATGACTTTGACCCCGCGAGCAGCGACCCTGACTTTCTGGTGGAGTTCGCAAAAGACGCGCAGCCCGATCTGCACAGCTTCTACGGCGCGAAGGCCGAGCTGGAACAACTGCTGGGCCGAGGTGTGGATCTGGTCGAGCCGGGCGCGGTGCGCAACCCCTACGTGCTCTCCAGCATCAACCGCCACCGCGAGCCTGTGTATGAAGCGTGACCCGCGTGCAGTGGCGTAGCAAGAATCGCCACATAAACCCATATTAGGTATGATTGAACCCAATATGGGTATTAAATCCACGCCTTCTCCCTCGTCCACAGCCGACGCTCTCTTCCCCAAGGTGCGTCAGCGCGTGCTGGCCGTGCTGTTCGGTGCGCCGGACCGCAGCTTTTACACGAACGAGGTGATCGGCCTGGCGCAGTCGGGCGCGGGCGCGGTGCAGCGCGAGCTGGCCGATCTGGCGGGCGCGGGTTTGCTCACGGTGCGCAAGCAAGGCAACCAGAAGCACTTTCAGGCCAATGCGGCGTCGCCGGTGTTTGCCGAGTTGCGCGGGCTGGTGCTCAAGACGATGGGGTTGGCCGATGTGTTGCGCACTGCGCTGGCGCCGCTGGCGCCGCAGATTGAGCGCGCCTTTGTGTTTGGCTCCATCGCCAAGCAACAAGACACGGCCGCGAGCGACGTGGACTTGCTGGTGGTGAGCGACACGCTGGGCTATGGCGATGTGTTCGCTGCGTTGGAGGGCGCCAGCCAGAGCTTGGGCCGCACCATCAACCCGGCGCTGTATTCCGCCGCCGATTTCCAAGCCCGGCTGCAGGGCGACAATGCGTTCGTCAACCGCGTGATGCAACAGCCAAAGATATGGCTGATCGGCCAGGAGGAATCAGCGCCACATGAGCCCAGCCAACCCACTTGAAAACCTGAGCCGCCCCGGCGGCTCGCTCAAACCGGAACCGCCCGACGCGGCCGAGATTGCTGGCTTGCTGCGCACGGGCCGCGCCCGGCTGGTGGACGCTGGCAACACCGCGCTGGCGCTGGAGAGCCGCTTTGACCTGGCCTACAACGCGGCCCACGCCTTGTGCCTCGCCGCGCTGCGCGCCAAGGGCTATCGCGCGGCCAACCGCTACATCGTCTTTCAGGTGCTGCCGCACACGCTGGGGCTTGGGCCCGAGGTCTGGCGGGTGTTGGACCTGTGCCACAACAAACGCAACCTGGGTGAGTACGAAGGCTTGCTGGAGGTGGACGAGCGGCTGGTGAAGAATCTGATCTTGGCGGCGCAGCGCGTGGCTGATGCGCTGGCGGCGGCGTAAAGGCCGCACCGGATCAAGCGACCAACCGCTGTCCATCACCGCCCTTCACCGCCCGCAACAGTCTCAGCGTTGATCCACAGAGGGAGGCTTAGCGACATGGGAGGTCTGTATCTGGAGCTGGTTTTCCGCATTGGCTTTGTGAGTGCATGCGTGGGTGTGGCTCTGTATTTCCGGCTTGCGTATTTGCAGAAAAGGGGAAGGCCCGTTCCCAAGCCCTTGCTGGTGGCCGCGTCTGCCTCCAAGGTGCTCACGACCACCACCTTCTTGCTGGTGTTGCTGTTGGGGTTTTGGCCATTCGACCGTTCGCTGCTGAACGACTTCTTTCACAGCTTGAACCGCTTGATCCACTTCTTCTGACACGCTGGGGCTGGTCTCGGTCGCCAAAGCTGCAACGCAGATATGAGTGTTTCTCAAACTTGAAACAGCTGGGCTTCTTCACCATCTGCGGTCATGTGGCCCGCGTCCACCATAGCCACCACGGGGGCTCCAAGCTTGTCACGCGCAGGTTCAACACCTTGATGCTGTCTTGGCCGCCATGTCGTCTCAGGCGCGGCCATCACCCAACAGGGCTCCGGGTGTAAGCCAGCTCAACCGCGTTCCGAAGGAGCCGGGGACGCGGGTTGGGCCGGTCGCGCAGCAGGCTCCGTGTTCGCAGGCAACTTGGGCGGATCCATCGCCACGTCGACAAATTCAAACTTCGGCATCGGCAGCTTGCCGCGAATGCTGTAGACGCTGTCGCTGACCGCTTCCTGCAGTTCCCGGCCCCAATGCGCAATGTCTTCGACCAGCCCGCCGGGCAAAGCGCTGGGCAGATCTCGCGTCTGGGTGACGACCGGTTTCGTCGCGATCGGCCTCAGGTAGACCAACACCGAGGCAAACGCCCCGCTGTGCGCGTACTGGGTCGCGGAAACCATGTCCATGGTGGGTGGAAAGTCCCAGCCATTTTTCGCCAGCCACTCCAGGGCCGGCCGGGGAATGCCGGACGACACATTGGGTATCGACTGTCGCCAGATTTTCAGACACCGGAATGATCTTGCAGCAGGCCCGCCCTGGTCGCCTTCGGCAAACACCCGAGGAGATCCTGTGCATTTCGCGTCCGGATAGGAGACACCGGAAAACCGACCTTTGCCCGATTCGTTGGCCCTGACCAGGATGACCGCGTCCAGAACCTTGTCGGTGCCGTGGTGAGCGATGACCTTGAAGTCGGTGGTCTGCTGGTAGGTATATCCACTGCCAGAAAGCGTGATTCCCTTGTCTTCAACCGAATAGACCTGCCACCCCTCGCCTGGCAGCTGCAGGTCCACTCGACCGACGGTGACTTCCTGTCCCGCCAGTGCCTGAGCCAAGTTGCCCAACAGGATCCACCCTGCCAGTCCGAATTTCCTCATCGTTCTCTTCATGTGATTTCCCCATTGTGTTGACATTGAACCGATTTCACCTCGGCCCTCGCAGCTTGTGCGCTGTTTCGCACAATCTGCTCCTGATCAGGAAGCCGCAGATCAAGCAGCTTGCATTCAGCCTGCGCGCTGGCCGGCAATTTGAAGCGCCGCTCGAACACCTTGGTCTGCTCGTGAGACATGCCGGTCAGCGGGCGCATGGCTTCGTTGAGTGATCGCTTGATTTCTTCGCGCTGCACATCGCGCCCTTTGCGGCTGGCGCCCGTCGACTTGTCCAACCCTTGCGTGGGTGTGGTGTCGATGACTTTGGCGCCAACGCAAGGTTCGTGGGAATAGCCGATGCGGCCTTGGGTCTCGCAGCGATAGACCGCCTGCGCTTGCACAACCGCGCTGGTCGCCAAGCCTGTGATCAGAACGATGGCCCATCGGGCCGAATCAGCAGCGTGCGTGTTCGCACGCCATCGGATGTTCATCTTCTTCTCCCTGTTCCAGGCTGCGGCATCATGCGGGCCTGACCGATGCAGGAAGGATATCAATGGGCCGCCGACAACAACCCGGCAGGAATTCACGCAAACGCCGTCCGGAACCGCTCCTGGAAAAGGGGCTCACGGTTCTGGTGCTCGGCGCTGGGCTGTGGGTGGCGTCGATCATGCCGACCAGCAACCCGGTGCTGAACATCGTGGCCCAGGGCATGAAGACGCCCGCCTTGTTCGCGATGGGGCTGGGCGCGGTGCTGTTGGCGGTTCATGCGCTGATCCGATCACTGAAGTCACGCGGTTCGACCCCAACGCCGTCGTCAGGGCCTTTGCCAGTGGCAGCCCAGGCGCGCAAGGAGCCGTCACTGCTCTCCAGCGATCCGCCTGTGGTGCACAGCACCTGGAGCAAGGACGTGCTGTCGGCGATCGAATGGCGCCGCTTCGAGGCCGTGGTCGAAACGCTGTTCGCGCAGGCCGGTTTCGAGACGCGCAGCCAGTCGCACGGCGCTGACGGCGGGGTGGACATCTGGCTGCATTCGAAGAACGCCGACGGGCCGGTCGCGGTGGTGCAGTGCAAGCACTGGCAAGGCAAGCCCGTGGGCGTGAAGGAGATGCGCGAGTTCCTGGGTGTGATGGCGTCCAAGGGCCTGAAGCGCGGCACCTACGCGACCACCTCGCGCTACACGGCGGATGCACTGGAATTCGCCAAGGCCCACGGCATCAACGCGCAGGACGGCATCGGCCTGCTCAAGCTGATCGCCCAGCGCACGCCGGAACAGCAGGCCCGCCTGCTGGAGGTGGCCTACGAAGGCGAATACTGGAAGCCCACCTGCGCCAGCTGCGGCGTGAAGATGGTGGAGCGCACGCCAAAGAACGGTGGCGCTGCGTTCTGGGGTTGCAAGAACTACCCGCGCTGCAAGCGGACGCTGGTGATGAAGGCGGGGTGAGAACGGGCTCTGTAGAGAGAATCACCGAGCCGTTTACCTGTCAACCTTGGCCACCTACACTACGCCCATGCGCCCTTCCCAAGCCCTTGTCCTGCACCGCGACGCCGTCTGCAACGCGGCGGTTCGTTACCGCGTGAGCAACATGCGTGTGTTCGGATCGGTGCTGCATGGCCACGACGCGGAGGGTAGCGACCTTGATTTGCTGGTCGATCCGCTGCCAGGCGCAACGCTGTTTGATTTGGGCGGACTGCAGGACGAACTGGAACAGTTGATGGGACTGCAGGTGGATGTGCTCACGCCCAAAGATTTGCCTGCCAAGTTCCGCGATCAGGTTTTGGCCGAAGCGCGCCCGCTGTGAGCGATCCACGTCTCCCCGATTTTCTGGAGCACATGCAGCAAGCCGCTGCGGACGCAATTGCTTTCACAGAAGGCATGAGCCAGGACGACTTTCTGGCCGATAAGCGCACCCAGCAAGCGGTGATCATGAGCCTGATCGTGCTAGGAGAAGCAGCCACCAAGGTGATGGACCGTTACCCCGAGTTTGCGAATGCGAATGCACAGGTTCCCTGGAGGAACATGCGTGGCATGCGCAACCGGATCGCGCACGGCTATTTCGATATCAATCTGGAGTTGGTGTGGGACACGGTAAAGAACGCACTGCCGCCGCTGGTCGATGCGCTCCGCGAATTGGAATGAAGCCCCAGAAACCCAACCCTCGCGGCGAACAAGCGCGCATTGAGGCTGCGCTCAAGCAAGCCACCGCGCACGCCCGCAAGCAACTGGCCGCACAAGGCCTGAAACTGCCCACCCAGAGTTGGAAAACCGGAAAGATCTGCAACCCGGTGGTTTGAACCGGCAGACGTGCTTCTCCGTCAAAGTGCGAAGCCGTCAGTCAGCTGCGCTGGCTTCCGGCAGCCTGGCAATGACCTTGATCTCGAACTGGGCGCCATAGAGCCACGTCACGCCAACGCCGGTGAGCGTGGGGTACGGGGCTTCGCCCCAGTGTTCGCCGAACACCTTCCAGATGGTTTCAAGATTCGACTCGGGATCGACGACGAAGACGGTCACGTCGACCACGTCCTTGAACGTGCAGCCGGCGGCCGAGAGGATCGCGTTCAGGTTGTCAAACGCGAGGCCGACATGGGCCTGCAGATCGGTCTCGGTCGAACCGTCGGGCCGGCTGCCCACCTGCCCCGAGACGAACAGAAAACCGTTGGACCGGATCGCCGGCGAGTAGCGGTTCTTTTCATAGAGCGCCTGGCGCCCGGGCGGGAAAACGACATCACGTGCAGACATGGCATACCTCTTGGTTGGGTGGGGATGTGTGGACTCTAGGCATTCAAGGCCCGCGGATAAACAGGCCAGTCGCACAATGACTGTTTGACATTCCCAAACAATCAAAGAGGTATCAGGAGCAGGTATGGACCGTTTCGATGCGATGCAGGCCTTCGCCCGCGTGGTGGAAGCAGGCAGCTTCACCAAGGCGGCGCAAACGCTGCACATGAGCAAGACGACCGTGACGCAGCTGGTGCAGCAGCTGGAGGCGAGGCTGCGCGTGAAGCTGTTGAACCGCACCACGCGGCAGGTGAAGGTCACCGCCGACGGCGCCGTCTACTACGAGCGCGTGGTGCGCCTGCTGGCCGATCTGGAGGATGCCGACACCAGCCTCTCCAGCGCCGCGGCGTCGCCCAAGGGGCGCTTGCGCGTGGACGTGCCGAGCCCGCTGGCGCGCTTGCTCCTCATGCCGGCCCTGCCAGCCTTTCACGCGCGCTACCCCGAGATACAGCTGCACATGGGCGTGAGCGACCGGGTGGTGGACCTGATCGGGGACAACGTGGATGGCGTGTTGCGCGGCGGCGAAGTCACTGACCCGTCGCTGGTGGTGCGCCACGTGGGCGATTTGCAGATGGGCGTGTACGCGGCGCCGAGCTACCTGGAGCGTGCCGGCTGGCCGCAGCACCCGAAAGAACTCGAAGACACGCATCACCGCACGGTGGGGTTCATGGGTCCCCGCAGTGGCAAGGTGGCGCCGATCTCCATGCGGCTTGAGGACGAACACATCGAAGTGCAGGGGACCTACGTGGTCGCCGTCGACGACGGCAACGCCTACCTGGCCGCGGGCGTGGCGGGCATGGGCGTTCTCTGGCTGCCGCACTACATGGCCGAGGCGCACGCCGTGCGCGGCGAACTGGTGCCGCTGTTTGCGGGCTGGCACGCCGACCCCATGCCGATGTACGTGGCGTTCCCGCCCAACCGGCACGTCAGCGCCAAGTTGAGGGCGTTCATTGACTGGGTGGTGGCGTTGATGGCGCAGCATGCGCCGGTGGTCGCGCCTTTGAACCGTACCGCTCAGTGCATCAGCACCTGCCGGATGGTGGCGGCCAGTTCAGACGCCACGAATTTGGCCACGTAGGCGTCGGCGCCCACCGAGCTCACGTGCGCTTCGTTGGCGGTTCCCGTCAGCGACGAATGGATCACCACCGGGATCGACTTGAAGCGCGGGTCGTTCTTGATGTTGCGCGTCAGCGTGAACCCGTCCATCACCGGCATTTCCAGATCGGTCAGCACCAGCGCCACCTTGTCGTGGGCCGTTTTGCCTTCGGCGTTGGCCGCGACTTCCATGGCTTGCAGGCGGTCCCACGCTTCCTGGCCGGTCTTGGTCATGACAAAGGGTGTGCCCATGGCGTTCAACCCTTGCTCGATCATCATGCGCGCCACCGGCGAGTCGTCGGCCGCGAGGATGATGGAACCTTTGGGCAGGCTCACCGCGTCACCCACCGACGCGGGGGTGATGGCTTCCTCCACCGTGGGCATGACGTTGCGCAGGATCTGCTCCACGTCCAGCACCTGGACCAGGCGGCCCTTTTCGGTGTCGCCGTCGAGCTTGGCGATGCTGGTCACCAGACCGCCGCCGTTGCCGTCGGCGGCCAGAACGTTGCTCCAGTCGAGCCGCACGATTTCGTCCACTTCTTCCACGGCAAAGGCCTGGGTGGTCCGCGCAAATTCGGTCACCATCAGGATGGTGTGGCCCCGCCTGGGCACGCAGCCCACCACGGCGGACAGGTCGATCACGGGGATGATCTGCCCGCGGATGTTGGCAATGCCCTTCACGTGGGGCGGTGCGTTCGCGATGGCGGTGATGGTGGGCATGACCAGTATTTCGCGCACCTTGAAGACGTTGATGCCATACAGCTCGCGGCGGTCGGTCCCCGGCGCTCCGCCCAGGCGGAACAACAGCAATTCAAACTTGTTGTTGCCGGTGAGGTTCGTGCGCTCTTCGATGTCGTGCAACGCGATGGTCATGTGGGAATGCTCCAGTCTGGGGTTCGCCAAGGATAGGGGCCGAAGCCGTTCGCCTAAGCGCACAAGAGCCCTGCAAATGCTGCGCAGTTCGGGTCTTAGCCCGCGTCCGCCAGCAGGGTGACAATCTGTTCATCCACCGCGTGATGCACACCATGCCCCGCCCCCACCACCACGTCTACGTCATCGAACTGCACCCGGACGTGCTGCTGGAACCCAGGTTCCGCAGGTGCAACCCTGGGTACATCGACGGCAAGCCCTGCGTGTACGTGGGCATGACCGGCCTGGACCCGGATGTGCGCTTCGACAAACACAAGGCCGGCATCCAGGCGAACGCCTACGCGCAGAAATACGGCCTGCGCCTGCTGCCCGATCTGTACGAGGGCTTCAACCCGATGCGCTACCAAGACGCGCAGGAGCGCGAGGTCGAGATCGGCATCGACCTGCGCTCGGCGGGGTTCGGGGTCTGGCAGGCCTGACTCGGGTCAAAGCCAAGGCCGGCCCCGACCGGCGCTCACTTCGGGGCCGTGACCGTCCCCGGCGCCGCGGGCTCGATGGTGGTGGTGATCTCGCGCAACAAGCCGCCCCCCTCGACGCTGCCCTGGGCCTGGCCCTCGCCCATCATCCGGCGCTCGCACTGCGAACGGTCGAAGGCGTCCTGGTGGGCCTGGCAGCGCGCCAAGGCGTTGCGGCGCCAGTCGCCCGGCGTCGTGTTGTCGCCGATCTTGCCGCGCAGCGCATCCTGGCGCACGGCGCCGGCTTCGCGCAGACAGGCCTCGCGCGACGAGGGGTCCTGTTTGCCCGCGCACGCGCTGCGGTCGCGCTGGTATTGGGCGTCGATGGAGGCGCGGTCCATGGCGGGCGCGGCGTGGGCCAGCGGCGCCAGCAGGAGCCACAGGCCCAGGGTGGCGGCCAGGCGTGGGGCGGATCGGGGTGTTTTCGTCATGAGGTTTCTCCTTGTGGAAGGGCCAGGGGTCGGCTTGGCCGATGTGGCCAGGCTGGGCAACGCCCCATTAAGCGCCCGCGCGCGACGGGTTGTGCGGTTGTTTCACAAACAGAAACAACCGCGGCACCTCGCATGGAAGGCAGGTTGGGCGTGTGGCGGCGGTGGTCCGTCAGGCCTTCGCGCCCGCACCCTGCTCCGCCGCCCAGGCGCGCAGGGCACGGAGCAGCGGCGTTTTTTTGGTCTGGTGCCCGGCCATGCGGCGCAGGATGTCGTCCAGCATGTGGATGGCGTCGGCGATGTAGGGGCCTTTGTTGAGCATCACGCATTCGGCGCGCACGCCCATGCTGGCGTCGGAGATTTCGGCGCGCGAGGGCACGCCGGTCTTGGCCAGGGTCTCCAGCACCTGCGTGGCCCAGATCACCGGCATGTGCGCGGCCTCCGCGCACCAGAGGATTTCTTCCTGCACCTCGGCCAGTCGCTCGTAGCCGCACTCCACGGCCAGATCGCCGCGCGCGATCATCACGCCGGCGGAGGGCGCCGCCATGGCGGCGAGCAGCAGCTCGGGCAGGTTCTCGAAGCCCTGCAGGGTTTCGATCTTGAGCACCAGGCCCACCCGCTCGCCATCCAGCGCCTTCAGCGCCCTGAGCAGGTGGTGCACGTCGTCGGGTTGCTGCACGAACGACAGGCCCACGAGGTCGGCCACCTGGGCCACCGTCTGCAGGTCCTCCAGGTCTTTGTCGGTGAGCGCGGGCAAATCCAGCTCGCTGTCGGGGAAGTTGATGCCCTTGTCGGCCATGAGCTTCTCGCCGCCCTCGCGGGCCTGGGTGATGTCCACCGACAGCGCCTTGGCCGACGCCTTGCGCACCACGCCGCCGATGCGGCCGTCGTCCAGCCACACGCGCTCGCCCACCTTCACCTGCCCGATCACCTGCGGCAGGGTGCAGGCGATGCGCGGTGCTGCGGCGTCGTGCGCCCTGTCTTCGGGTTCGTCGGCGGTGAGCTGCAGCACGTCGCCCCGGTGCAGGCGCAGCGCGCCGGGTGTGGGCGGAATGCCCTCGGGGTAGGCCGCGTGCACGCGCCGCCCGTGCGGGCCCTTGAACGAGAGCGGCGTGTCGGGGGTGAGGTAGCAGGTGTCCATGCCTTCGGTCACCAGGCCATCGGCACCGGTCTCGACCACGAGCAGGCGCCGCTTCTTGCCGCGCGCGTCGGTCAGGTGGATCTGCCCGCCCACACGCAGGCGCGCCAGCCAGTCGGCGTCCACCTGCACCTGGGCGTCAGCGCCCGGCGCGGCCCCGGACCCCGCAGGCCCGATGCGCAGGCGCCAGGGCTGGAGCGGATAGCCCAGCTCGTCGCGCACCGGCTTGAGCTTGAGCACCCTCGGCCCTGCGGGGAGCGGGCCGGTGCGGATCTTGGGGCCACCCAGGTCCATGAGGATCTTGACCTCGCGCTGCGCCACCTTGGCGGCGCGGCGCACGTGTTTGGCCATGGCCTTCCAGGCCTTGGCGTCGTCGTGCGCGCAGTTGATGCGGGCCACGTCCATGCCGGCATCCACCAGGCGGCGCACGAGGCCGGGGTCGGTGGCGGCTTCGCTGGCCAGCGTCACCATGATGCGCACCTGGCGTTCACGTGAGACGGGGCCGAGCAGGCGCTCGGTGTGGCGCCGCAGCAGGATGGGCCCGCTGACGCTGCCCACGGGCTCTTCCGCCGAACGGTCGTGCCAGGGCTGGCCCGTCAAGCGGTGCAGGAGGCCGAGCACCTTGTCCACGCTGGCGAGCACATGCGATTCCGAACGGCCCAGCGACGACAGGCCCAGCCAGGCCAGCTGGCCCTGCAGGGCGCGCAGGTCGGTGGCGCGCAGGGCCAGGAAATGCACGAGGTTGCGGGCGCTCTCGCGCTGGTGCGGGCCCACGCGCTCGATCACCGCGGCGCAGCGCTGCTCGCCCTCCAGCATGTCACGCCGCAAGGCCCAGAGCTGGTGAATCAGGGCCTGGCAGGTGGCGGGGTCCCACAGTGGTGCTGGCACGTAGGGCTGGGGCGAACGGGGGAGCTTCGGGGTCTTGGCCATGCCCCGTTCTACGGCAAACAGGTTGCAATCCTGTGTCACACCGGGCGCCGCCGGCTTCGGCCGGTTGCGGCGGGCGGGGGCATGGCGTCTCTCGGGCTGGCCTGCTGGCGTGCTGGCGTGCGATTTGCTTGGGGCTGGGCATGAACACCTTCATCCGCCTGGCCGAAGTCTGGACACCCACCGAAGACGGGGTGTCGCTGGAACTCTCCAGTGGGCTGTTTCCGGGGGCTGCGGCCTTTGAGGCGATCACGCGGCAAATGATCTTTGCGCGGGGTGAGGGCCTGCCCGGCCGCGCCTGGGAAGTGGGCCACCCGCTGATGATGCGCGAGCTCTCGGGCAGCTATTTCAAGCGGGCGGCGGCCGCCAGGGCGCTGGACCTGACCTGCGCCGTCGCCTGCCCCGTGTTCCGCGGCGAGGCGCTGCAGTGCGTGGTGGTGCTGCTGATGGGCGGCGCAGCGTCGTCGGTCGGCACGGTCGAACTGTGGCGCAACGACGGGCGCATCTCGTCCGACATGGCGCTGGTGGACGGCTACTTTGGCGCCAGCGGCCACGCCGCCGAACTGGAGGCGCTGACGCGCGAAGGCTGGCTGCCCCGCGGCGCCGGTGCACCCGGCCTGGCCTGGCAGAAGGGCGAGACCGTCTGCATCGCCGACATTGCCCGCTCCAGGCGGTTCCTGCGCAAGGAGGCGGCGCTCGCCCTGGGCATCGACCGGGCGCTGGCCGTGCCCTGCAGCGTGCGTGGCACGTCGTCCTGGGTGCTGGCGCTGCTGTCGGCGCCCAGCACGCCGATTGCCCTGCGGGTGGAGGTCTGGGCTCAGCCGCCCGGGCAGCCCGACGGCCTGGTGCGCAGCTCGGGCTTCTGCGAATCCGCCGGCGAACTGCCGGCCGGCACCGTGCACAAGCTTGAGGCACTGGGAGCCATCGGCACCGCCTGGTGCACCGGTGTGGCACAGGCCAGCACGGTGTTGCCCACACCGGGCACGCCGGCCGATGCGACCGCCCTGCAGGCGATCGGTGCCCGGTCGGTGCTGGCCCTGCCGGTGCTGATGGACGACGCGGTGAACGAGGTGGTGGCACTCTACTTCTGAGCGGGGCCGGGCCCGGCCAGTGCGCAGCGCAAGGCCACGTGCAGGCCACGCACCACGTCGGCCAGCGGCAGGCCGGGCGTGCCCTGCTCGGGCAGCCAGGGCACGTGCACGAAGCCGCCGCGCGTGAGCCGCAGATCGGGCCGGGTGGCGAGGGCGTGCATGAGGCCGTAGAACACGTGGTTGCAGACGAAGCTGCCGGCGCTGGGGGACACCTCGACGGGCAGGCCTTCGCGCTGCAACGCGGCCAGCATGGCCTTGATGGGCAGGCTGCTGAAATAGGCGGCGGGTGCGCCGGGCACCACGGGCATGTCGACGGGCCGGGCCCCGGCGTTGTCCGGGATGGGCGCGTCGTCCACGTTGATGGCCACGCGCTCCAGTGAGATCGCGCTGCGGCCACCGGCCTGCCCCACGCAGATCACCAGCGCGGGCTGGTGTTTCGCCAGCAAGGCGTCCAGCACCTGCATCGAAGCGCCAAACACCGTGGGCAGCTGCGCCGCCACCACGGTGTGGCCCCGCACCTGCCGGCCATGCAGCGCCTGCACGGCGAGCCCGCTGGGGTTGAGGGTGGCGCCGCCGAAGGCGTCAAAACCCGTGAGCAGCACGCGGGAACGAGATGAGCGTGTGTGGGAGTGCATGCGATGGCCTGTGTCGGGCCTGCAAGGATATGCTGCACAGGCTGGAGCGCAATGGGTGCCGCCCGGCCGTTGCGAAGGCGCTCAGTCCCGCAGTGCGGCGCACGGGGGGCCGTCCAGTGAGCGCATCACCTCACCCCAAGGAGTTGTCATGGCCACACGCAAGAAACCCGCCATCGAAGCCGAGACCCCCGACGCCTCGGGCTCGCACCTGATCGGCCAGGCGATCCTGTCGCTGATGGGCCGGGTGCCCATCTCGAAGGAGCACAAGAGCAAGGCGCCGGCCGACGACGCGCGCAAGAAGGCCAACGCGGCGGCGGCGAAGGCGGCGCTGGCGGCCGGGGCGATGGCGCTGCCGCCGGGGCCGCTGGGCTGGCTGACCATCCTGCCCGAGATGGTGGGGGTCTGGAAGATCCAGAAACAGCTGGTGGCCGACATCGCCGCGCTGTATGGCCAACAGCCGACGCTGACACCGGAGCGGGTGGTGTATTGCCTGTTCCAGCACACGGCGGCGCACGGCGTGCGCGACCTGGTGGTGCGGGTGGGCCAGCGCACGCTGGTGCGGCGTGCCTCGCCGCTGCTGATCCGCGCGATCACGCGGCGCATCGGCGCGACGCTGGCGCAGCGGGCCCTGGGCAGGGGCGTCGCGCGCTGGGTGCCGATCGCGGGCGCGGTGGGCGTGGGGGCGTACGCCTACGTCGACACGGCGCAGGTGGCGGCCACGGCCATCGACCTGTTTGAGGGCGTGATCGAGGTGGAAGCGGTCGAGGTGCGTTGAACACCCGGCCCGGACACACCTGGTTTCACCCCCCTCTCCCATGCGAGGGACGCCGTCCCCCTCGCAAGGGATACCGCCCGACCGGGCATTGACCTACACCTGACACCCGGGCCACGACTGGCCGTGACCCGTCCCGCGCCGGGGTTCGGCGCGAGGGTCAGGGAAGTGGCCGCAGCCATCGCTCCGGTTGCCTTCCCCCGCCCGTTCTCCAGGGGTGATCAGATGGCTTTCACAGACAACTGCGACATCTTCGCGTCTTTCCATGAAGAGGGCTTCAACCGCATCCTCGGTCATGTCCGGCGACAAAGACCTTCGCTCTTCAACCACGCCACGGCCGACGTGGCCAACCACCCTCGACTCCTGTGCAAGGAGATCGACGCGCACCCGATCGTGGCCTTGCGCAACAACCCGAAGGTCACCATCGCCGACCCGCTGCCCATCCCGGGCACGAACTTCGGCGTCAACTTCGCGGTGCAGCTGGTCGACCTGCAGATCGACTTCCATCCGGGCAAAGACATTGCTCTGCCGCCGGAGCTCAACCCGCCCCTGCAGGCCCAGCGGCTGGCGATCAAGGTGGGGCTCTGCGGCGGCATCGGCTGCCCGGACAAAGAGCTGCTCGACCGGCTGGTTCCACCGCCCAAGGTGCCGGGCCGGCCCACCGAGGGCAAGGACCCGCCGCGCGACACCCCCATCGTCGCGCTGCCCACGCGGCAGCTCCACTGCTTCTGCCTGGAGGCCTACGTGCACGGCGGCGTGCGCATCGCCACCCACCACGGCAAGCCCTACCTCGAACCGTTCATGGACGGCTTCGAGATCGTGGACATTGAGCCCAAGGGCCTGGAGAACAGCCTGGAGTGTTACCTCGGTCTGCTGATGCGGCTGGTGGTGCTGCCGGGCCTGCGCATCCTCCTGGAGCATGCGCCGCTCAACCTCACCCAGGGCGCCACCGACCTGTTCCCGCAACCCACCAACGTGACGCTGTCGGCGGTGCCGGTCTCGGCCAGCGTGCCGAACAACCCGGCCATCGAAGACGATCAGCTGAAGGTCTTCATCCACTCGGAGGTGAACTGACATGGCACACCTGACCATCGCGGCCTCGGAGGCCACATTCAAAGCCCTGTTCGACACGCTGCGCGACAACTTCCGGCTGACGCACGCCGACAGCGCCGACTTCGGCCCGTTCAGCGCGTCCTACGCGGTGGACGCCCACCTCGAAGGCGGCAGCATCGACCTGCGGGCCGACAACACGGTCCAGGTCAAGGAGCTGGACATCAAGTGGGACCAGCTGGACCTCTCGCTGGGCCTCAACATCCCCGAGGTCTGCGTCGGTGGTTTCTGCATCATCCCCAACCCCTTCGGTGGTTGCCTGGTGCGTGCGCCCCGGCTGTGCGCGTTCAGCGCCGACCCGGACATCAGCTTCACGCTGCCCCTGGGCGGGCTGATCACCTCCGAGATCTCGGTCACCGGCTCGCTGCTCACCAGGTACGCCACGAACCCGGCGCGGCCCGCCGGCATGAACGACTGGGACGCGCAGGACGCCAGCCCCTCGCTGGCGAACCACTGGCAGCTGTTCGTGGACCCGCAGTTCCTCGACGTGGACGTCTTCGACATCGCCGACATCGTGGGCGACCTGCTGGAGAACGCGGTGGACGCCGCCATCGACAACCTGCTGGGCTTCCTGCCCGGCTGGGCAAGGGCCATCGTCCGGGCGATCCTCGGCCCCGTCATCGACCTGATCCGGGCCATCCTCGACATCGCCGACGACATCCAGGAGTGGATCTCCGACCTGCTCAACGTGAGCTTCGGCCTGCTCGACTTTGCCCTGCAGATGGTGGCCGACTACCTCGCCAACCAGTCGCCGCTGCACCAGATCGAAGACCCCTTCCCCATGCTGGAGGCGGCGGCCAACCCGAACCCGGGCAATCCAACGATGCTGATCCCCGTGAAGGTCCCGATTCGCGACCTGAAGGTGTTCAACAACGACGTCGAAATGGTCCTTGAAGGAAACGTGGGGTGATGACATGCAAGCCAGACTGAACCAACAACTCTTCCACACATCGACACATGACAGCGGTGCGCTGGGCGTGCTGGCGATGGTGATCCACCAGTTCGGCACCGTTGGCCGTCACCGGGTGGTGGTGATGTCGCACGGGCGGCCGGTCGCCGAGGTCGGGTTCGACGTGGACGCCACCTCGACGGACATGCAGCACGACATCGATCTGGCGCTGGCGGCCCGCCCGGGGCGGCAGCAGCCCGAGGCCTGCGGCTGCAAGGGCGCGGCGCCGAGCATGGGCACGGTGTCGCCCCAGGGCCATGTGCTGTTCCACGCGTCGTCGGGCCAGGGTTACTCGGTGGTCGTGCACAACGCCGACGGCAAGCCCGTGTTCGACAGCAGGCGACTGGACGACGGCGACCTGTTTGCGGTCGCGCTGCTGGAGCCCACGCGCTACACGCTGCAGAACACCATCGGGGCGGCGGCGGGCGAGATCGAGGTCGTTTTCAACGACGAGATCGCGAAGCGCATCAAGCAGCTGGAGACGCGCTACGTGGACGTGCAGGAGAAGGGCTTCGGCACCGACCGCATCGAGCTGGCGGCCACCCAGGGCCTGGTGTTCCGCATCACGGGCGCGTCGCGCATCGTGATTCAGAAGCAGGCGCCCCGCAAGAGCGACACGCCCGACGCGCGGCAGCCGGTGATCCGCTGGCAGAAGCCGCCCACGCACACGACCGCCGCGAACCGGTAGCCGGTGCGCGGGAAGCGGCCACGGCAGTGCGCCCCACCGCCGCGGCCGCTTTGGCGGTAACGTCGCACCTTCAACCCACCTCAGGAGGTCCCATGAGCGAGAAAGAAGTTCATTCAGCCAGGGGAAGTGCCATCGACATGCAGTGGTTGCCCAAGCTCAACCTGCTTCTGACGATGGTGCTCGCGGTCATGGGGCTCTGGTTGAACTACAGCTCGCAGCAGCAGCGCCAGTCGCTCGAAAGCTTCCAGGCCGAGGTGGCAGCCAGCAAGGACGAGCGCGAAGAGCGCGCGTCCCGGGAGCAGCTGCGGTTCCAGCTGTTCGACAAGGTCACGCTCTCGCTGCGCGAGGGCAACGCCGAACACGTCGCCGCCACCCGCACGCTGGTGGAGAGCCTGCTCTCCACCATGGACCCGGCCGAGGTGGAGCTGCGCATCGGGCTGCTGCGCTCGCTCGCCATGCGCGCGCCCGAGCAGCAGCGCGACGCGATGAACCAGGCGCTGAGCCAGGAAGAAGCGTTCCGCCTGTACCACGAGGAACTGCGTGAGAAGGCGGTGCTGTGGAGCAAGGAAGCCGAGGGCAACCTCGAGAACCTGTCGGCCTACCGGCTGGACATGTTTTATTGCAGCGGCGATGCCGCGAGCCCCTTCAAAGCCAAAGCCGAGGGTTTTGCCCGCCAGATGGAGGGCAAGGTGAAGGCGGTGAAGGTGCGTGAGCTCGCGCCGTCGATCAACGCGAGCCCGGGCTACGGCGTGATCCAGACCGAAATCCGCTTTGAAGACGCAAGCGAGGCGGCCGTGGCCAAGCAGCTGCAGCAGGCGCTCTCGGCCGAGCCGGCCCCACCGGTTCCGCTGCGCCAGGTGCGCACGAACACGCCGCTGTACCTGAGCGTGTTCGTCTGCGGCTGAGCGGGCGGCTGGTGCGCGCTCAGCTCTGCGCGAGCACGAAGTCGATGGCCGCGCACACCGCCGCGGTCTGTGCAGCGTTGCACTGCTCGGGCGTGGAGCGCGGGCTGTCGGGGTAGACCTCGGTGGTCGTGGTGTAGCGCGCGCCCGTGAGGCTGGCGCACAGGCCGAGCGACTTCAGCGGGTAGCGGATCACGCCGCGTTCGAACAGGGGCGTGCCGATGAGGCCGCCCTGGGCGTCGGGCGGCGCGATGTGCGTGACGCGCTCCACCGCGGCGATGATGGCCTGCTGGAACGCGGGCTGCGGGTTCTCGGTGTCGTCCACGAGGTAGAAACCGTCCGGGATGTGCACGGGCGTGTAGGACATCCCGTCGCGCGCCGCCTTGGCCGGGCTGAACTCCGACGCGTCGGTGTCGGTGGTTTCGTGCAGGTCGATGTGCGCCGCGAACTGGCCCAGCAGGGGCTGCACCAGCCGCATCAACGCGGCGGACTCCGGCACCTGGCTGCCGGGTTTGAACGAGCGGTTCGGGTCGATCGCGTCGAAGTTCCAGCGGTGGATGCGCTCGTAGGCCCAAGGGCTCACACACGGCGCCACCAACAGGTTCACGCGCCCGGCGTAGGCCTCGGCGTGCTGGTCGAGGAAGCGCAACGCGCCATGCACGCCGCTGGTTTCGTAGCCGTGCACACCGCCCGTCACGAGCACGCCCGGCAGGCCGGGTTGCCATTCGAGGCTCTGCAGGGCGAAGAGCGGGTGCACATCACTCCCGTGCACGACCTCGCCGTAGGGCAACACCTCGAAGCGCGCGCGCAGCCGCTCGAACACGGTCAGCACGTCGTCGGCGTAGCTGCGCTGGCGCACCAGTTGCGCGCGCCAGGCGGCGACTTCTGCGGGGCCCCAGGCCTGGCCGGGGGTGCCGATGGGGTAGGTGGTGGGCGTGGTCATGGAACGCTTCATGGGTGGGTGATCGGATGGCAGATGGGCAGGGGCCGGAGAACCCGCGGGATCAGGGGCCAAGGGGCAGAGGGTCTGCCCGCCATGCCATGATCCGGCCGCTCCGACCCACACCGTACCACCATGAACTTCGCCGACCGCCTGAAACAGCTCCCCGCCACCACCCATCTCGCCGCCCTGCAGCTGCTCGACGCGCGCGGCCAGGTGATCGCCACCATTGAAAACAGGCCGGGCCAGACCGGCTCGCTCGCGGTGTACGCCGCACTGGCTGCGCAACACGGCGGCCAGATCACGCCCGAGGCGGCAGCGCTGGGGCTGCAGTGGTACGCGGAGCACACCGCCGACGCGCACGCGCACCCGGGCAAGCACCCCAACATCGACCGCCTGGTGGCCTGGGCGCAGGGCCTGGCCAGCTACCGGGTCCGGCTGGTCGAAGCCACCGGCGACTGACATCCCGGCCGGGCACCACGAGCCATCGCGTCAGTCCACCCAGGTGACGACCGGCCCGAGCTTGCGCTCGGCGAGGAACACGGCCTCGCGCAGCGAGAGGGCCGCGCCCCCGTCCAGCCAGGGCTGGGCGGCGGCGGGCACGTGGTAGCGGATGTAGTAACACTCCACCTCGCGGTCGCTGAACAGCTCGGGCGGGTCGTCGGTGTCGCCGGAGCCATAGAGGGTGTGGTGGCGCACGATGCGCACGGGGCAGGTGGTGAGGCCCCCGTAGAACCACTGGCCCTGCTTGATCGAAGGTAGCTGGTCAACGTCGTTCATGTCGTCTGCTCCAAGCGTGAACCCCCTGCACCGACGGCCCGTCGGCGCGCGCGTGGCGGCCGGTCCGTGAAACAATGATAGGCACGGCGGCCCGCGCTGCCAAGGTGGTGGACCCGGGGGGCGGCGCTCGCGGCGCCGCGGGAGACACGGTGACGGCCAGGAGGGCACCTGCTGCGCCTTCCGTGTCGATTTCTGCACGGGTCAAACGTCGTGCCAGTGAAGCCTCTCTTCATGCACCGCTTCGCCGACACTCCTGTCTCCACCTCCCCGAAAGGACCCCACCCATGACCACCGGCACCGTCACCCTGCACCGCGTTCTCACGGCACCGCCCGAGCGCATCTACCGCGCCTTCCTCGACCCGGACGCGATGGCCAAGTTCCTGCCGCCGCACGGCTTCACCGGCCGGGTGCTGGAGATGGACGCTCGCGTGGGCGGCATCTACCGCATGCAGTTCACCAACCTCGCCAACGGCCAGACCCACGCGTTCGGCGGCAAGTACCTGGAGCTGGTGCCCAACGAGCGCATCGTCAACACCGACGTCTTCGACGACCCCAACCTGCCCGGCCAGATGATCACCACCATCACGCTCAAGGCCGTCTCCTGCGGCACCGAGTTCACGGCGGTGCAGCAAGGCATTCCGGCCATGATCCCCGTCGAGGCCTGTTACCTCGGCTGGCAGCAGACGATGCAGCTGCTGGCGCAGCTGGTGGAGGCCGAAGTGACGGGGTGAGGTGACACACCCCCGCCGCGCTGCGCGCGCCCCCCTCAAGGGGGCGGCACTGGCCGTCCGGCGAAGCCGGCCCGGCGGTGCCCTGGGTGGCGCGGCGCCAGACAGCGGTGTCGGGTGCAAAGGCCTTGTCCCGACAAGCCCGCCCGATCCCGGGACAATGGGGGCCTGAATCGATTCCCCACCTGGAGAGAGCGTGAGCGTCAGCACCCCACCGGTATTCCATTTCGACAACAGCTATGCGCGAACCATGGAAGGCATGGCCGTGGCGTGGCGGCCGGCCCAGGTGCCGGCGCCGCGCCTGCTGCGCCTGAACCGCGCGCTGGCCGAAGAGCTGGGGCTGGACCCCGACGCGCTGGCCTCCAAGGCCGGGGTGGCCGTGCTCTCGGGCAATGTGGTGCCCGAGGGCGCGCAGCCCATCGCCCAGGCCTACGCCGGCCACCAGTTTGGCGGCTTCTCCCCGCAACTCGGCGACGGCCGCGCGCTGCTGCTGGGCGAGGTGATCGACACGCTGGGCCAGCGGCGTGACATCGCCTTCAAGGGCTCGGGGCGCACGCCGTTTTCGCGCGGCGGCGACGGCAAGGCGGCCGTGGGGCCGGTGCTGCGCGAGTACCTGATCAGCGAGGCCATGCACGCACTGGGCATCCCGACCACGCGCACGCTGGCGGCGGTGGCCACGGGCGAAGCGGTGTACCGCGAGCGCCCGCTGCCCGGCGCCCTGCTCACGCGCGTGGCGGCCAGCCACATCCGCGTGGGCACCTTCCAGTTTTTCGCCGCGCGGCAAGACACCGAGCGGCTGACGCGCCTCGCCGACCACGTGATCGCAAGGCACGACCCGTCGCTCACCAACCTTGAAGACCGCTACCTGGCGCTGCTGCGCGCGGTGTGCGAGCGGCAGGCCGTGTTGCTCGCGCGCTGGATGGGCGTGGGCTTCATCCACGGCGTGATGAACACCGACAACATGACGGTCTCGGGCGAGACCATCGACTACGGCCCCTGCGCCTTCATGGAGGCCTTCGACCCCGACACGGTGTTCAGCTCCATCGACACCCGCGGCCGCTACGCCTACGGCAAGCAGCCCAGCATCGCGCAGTGGAACCTGACCCGGCTGGCCGAGGCGCTGCTGCCGCTGATCGACACCGACGAAGACCGGGCCGCCGAGCGCGCGATGGCGGTGCTCCAGGCCTTCCCCGACCGCTTCTCGCACCACTGGCTCGCGGGCATGCGGGGCAAGCTCGGATTGCCGGCGACGGGTGACGACGAAGCCGACCGCGACCTCGCCAACGACTTTCTCGCGCTGATGCAGCGCCACGCGGTGGACTTCACGCTCGGCTTCCGGCGCCTGTCCAGCGTCTTGCGCGGCCAGCCCGAAGTGCTGCAGGCCCTGTTCGGTTCGGAGGCCGACGGTCTGGCGGGCTGGCTCACGCGCTGGCAGGCCCGCCTGGGCTCCGAGCCAGCGGCCGAGGTGGCGCAGCGCATGGACGCGGTCAACCCGATCTACATCCCGCGCAACCACCTGGTCGAGCACGCGCTGGACGCCGCCACGGAATCGGACAACCTGGCGCCGTTCGAAGCGCTGCTCGGCGTGATCACGCGGCCGTATGACGAGCGGGCGAACGGCGCCCTGTTTGCCCAGCCCGCCAGCGCCGAACAGAGCGCCGGCTACCGCACCTTCTGCGGCACCTGAAGGGCCGCCCACCTCCACCCCACGGTGGATGCCGAAACTCAATCAGCGGCTCAAACTTCGCACCCGGGGTGGCCTTTTTTGCGCCACCCACGCACGAAGGAGTTGCCATGAGAACCCACTGCCGCTGGATGATCTTGCTGGGCTTGGCGTATGCGCTGGCCGGCTGCCGCGAGCAAGAAATTGTTTCACCCCACCACACCTCCATGGAGCGGCTGGCCAAGCAGCAGAGCGGGCCGCTCTGCGGTCTCGATACCACGCCACTGCTGGCGATCACCGATCGAACACCGTATTCCAGCGCCAGCGTCCTCGCGGGTTTTCGAACGGTTTACTTCCCCGGCGCACAACCCTTTCCCTGCAACCGGCAGCAGTCGGCCAACGTGCAGGGCGTGATGATGTTCATCGGCACGCTGGACGCCGGCATGCCGGTCAACGCGACCACGGCGCTCCTTGAAATCCTGAGCTTTCGCCCGGCAGCACCGGTTCAAGTGACCGAAGCGCGGCCACTGTCCACCGGCGTGACGGGCACCTGGTCGGGTGCGACGCGCAGCACCTGCCGCTTCAAGATCAAGGGCTTTCCCCGCAGTGGCTGGGTTCCCGGGCCAGAGAGCTATGGGCGCCCCTGGATCACCACCAGCGAGCTGGCGGACGACGGCAACGACCGCTTCTGGGTGCCCTTCACCACCAACCCGGTGATCAACGTGACCGACGAGTTCAGGGCCGGCGTGATCGAAGGCAACCGGGTCTTCCTGCGCGTGACCATCGAGGCGGACGACATCGGCGTCGCCGCCGGGGCCACCAACAATTGTTACGGGCAGTTCACGGCGCGGCTGCGTCTGCTGGCGCCGGACTGAGGGGCGCCGCCGCCAGCTGCGCCAGCCGCTGGTGCACCTCGCTCCCGAGGTTCAGCGGCAGTTGCTCGCGGATGCAGAGGTAGCGCTCGCTGAACACGTCGAACCACGCCACCAGCGATTCGGCGGCCCGCGTCTCGCCCGCGAGCGCGAGGCACAGCGCGGCCACTTCGGCGGTGCAGAAATGGTGCTCCTGGGTCGAGCGGCGCAGCCGGTAGCTGGACACCTGCTCCGGGTGCAGGCTGAGCACCGGCAGGCGGTCGAGGTACGGGCTCTTGCGGAACATCTTGCGCGCCTCGGACCAGGTGCCGTCGAGCAAGACGAAGAGCGGCCGTTTGCCCACGCTGCCATCAGGGCCCTGAACGGCGGCGGGCACTTCGGTCACCACGCGCTGCTGCGCCTCCGCGTACTCTGCGGGAAACACCACATACGGTTGCCACTGCGGGTCGGCCAGCAGGGTCAGCAGCTCGGGGGCGACGGCGGTGCGCGCCCAGCCAAAGGCCCAGGTGTCGGCCACGACGTCGGCGATCAGCCAGCCGGTGTTGCTGGGTTTGAGCGCCTCGATGTCGCCCATGAGCAGGCACACGCCCGCGCGCGTGGGCACCACCGGACGCAGGGCGCAGATGCAGTGGCTCACGATCAGGCGGCAGCCGGGGCAACGCACCAGGCCCGAGCCGCGCGCCACATAGGGCTTGCTGCTCGCGGCCAGTCGCGAGCTGCGCAGGCGGGACACCGCGTGGTCGGTGTGGGGCTGCGGCGGATTGAAAGACGGGAGGGTCATGCGGGGAATGTATGCGCTGCGCCGGCCTTTGGCGGCACACTCTCGCCAGACCCACCCTATTGCACCCCCATCGCCATGAACATCACCTCCCTCGACGCGCTGCGCGCGCTACACGACCCGGTCCGCGAACGCTCGGCCAAAAAAGAGATGCCGCAGCTCGACGCGCACGCCACGCGCCTGATCGCGCTGTCGCCTTTCGTGGTGATCGCCAGCGGCGCCCTTGGCGGCTCGATGGACGCCTCGCCGCGCGGCGGGGCGCCGGGTTTCGTGAAGGCGCTGGACGCGCACACCCTGCTCATCCCCGACGCCCCCGGCAACAACCGCCTGGACACGCTGGAGAACATCGTGAGCCACGGCGAGCAGGGCGCGCCGTTGGGCCTGCTGTTCATGCTGCCGGGCATGGACGAGACCCTGCGCGTCAACGGCCGGGCACTGATCTCGACGCTGGAAACCGACCGGGTGCTCGCCGCCGAGCCGCAGCGCATGCCCAAACTGGTGATCCGCGTGACGGTGCAGGCCTGTTACCTGCACTGCGCCAAGGCGCTCATGCGCTCGTCGCTCTGGAACCCGGCGCACCACGTTCAGCGCGCCACGCTGCCAAGCATGGGCGAGATGATGCGCGACCAGATCCGCGAGTTCCGGGGCGACGAGGTGGTGGCCGAGACGCAGCAGGAGATGCTGGCGCGTTACCAGCAGACGCTGTGATGCGCATCCCTCCCGCGCCACCGCTGTTCGACGACCTGCCCTTCAGCCCCGCCGCCGAACGCAACCGCCAGCCCATCCTCGACACGCTCAGGCCCCTGCTCGCCGAGGCGGGCCGAGCGCTCGAAATGGCCTCGGGCACCGGGCAGCACGTGACCTGGTTCGCGCAACACCTGCCGGGCTGGCATTGGCAACCCAGTGACCTGACCGACGACCTGTTCCCCGCCATCACCGCCCGTGTCGCGGCGGCCGGGCTGCCCAACGTGCAGGCGCCGGTGCGGATCGATGTGAGGGACGCGACGTGGCTGCCCGACGGCACGCCGCCCTTCGACCTGATCTGCTGCGCCAACATGCTGCACATCGCGCCCTGGGCCTGTTGCGGCGGGCTGATGCGCGGCGCGGCGCGCCACCTCGCGGCACACGGCCGCCTCGTGACCTACGGCCCGTACCTCGAAGACGGCGTGCCCACCGCCGAAGGCAACCGCCGGTTCGACGCCAGCCTGCGCGCCGAGAACGCCGACTGGGGCATCCGGCGGCTCACCGATGTCGAAGCCGAAGCCCAAGCCGCCGGCTTGCGCCTGCAAGCCCGCCACGTCATGCCGGCAAACAACCTGCTGCTGGTCTGGGTTCGCGCGTGAGCGAAAGGCGAAAAGCGCACAAACGCATCCGTACCCATTGATGACGGCGCCGGAGCGCCACCTTGAGGAGTGAAGCAGCCCAAAGCCCAGGGCACCGCCGGGCTGGCTTTGCCAGACGGCCAGTGCCGCCCCCTGGGGGGTAGCGCGAAGCGCTGCGGGGGGATTCAAGGAATAAAGTTCAGCCCCTCAGGCAGCGGCGGGGTGATCGGCACCTCGTACAGGGCACCCGGGCCGTCGGGGTCGATCACGGTCGCGCCGTTGCTCTGGAAAAACACCGCGATCTGCGTCTGCCCCAGCACCGCATTGACCGGGCCCGCCGGGCTGCTGAGCCCGGTGAGGAAGGTGTGCGGGTTCTTGCCCACGGCCGGGTTGGCGGCGTAGGCCAGGTCGTTGCGGAAATAGGTGGTGTGTGCCTCCAGGCCACCGGCGCGCACGATGGCCGTGCTGGTCGGGTTGGGCACGGTCTGGTCACCCTTGGCCACCTGCACGATCACCGGCTTGGCCGCGCTGCCCGACAGCGGTTGCTGGCGGATCAGCGAGGCGTACGACACCGGGTTGCCCGACTGCTGCACCCACTCGAAACGGTCGAGCACCTGCGCGATGTCCATCGCCCCCGGCACGTTGTTCACCACCGCCGGCAGGTTGCGCAGCGGCATGTTTTCGTTGAAGTTCAGGTTGAACGGCACGGGCAGGCCGGGCGTGGGCGGCAGGTTGAGCAGTTGCGGCTGGCGCGTCGCGAGCGCCAACGCGGTGAGGAAACGGAAGCCGCCGAGGCGCGCCACCTCGGTGATCGAGCCGCCGGGCACGTTGGGCACGCCGGCCTTGAGGTTGGGCTCCACGCCCAGCAGCATGGTGCCGTAGATGCCACCGAACGACTGGCCGGCGTAGTAGATGCGCTGGGCGTTGAGGTCGGCGCTGCCGTCGCCGTCCACATCCATGCCGACCTCGACCTGGCGCACCAGCTGCATCAGGTCGATCACGGTCTGGCGCAGGCCGTCGCGGCTGCTGATGATGGTGCGAGGCTCGGCGGCATTCACACCTTCGGTGGAGTCGATGAGGCCGTTGCCATCCTGATCGATGCCGCGCCCGCCCGCGGGCACGCTCACCGGCTGGCCCGTGCCCTGGGTGACCGCGAGCGCGCCGCCCGCACCACCCGCGTGGCCCACCACGTTGATGGACAGCGTGGCGATGCCCCGCGACGCAAACACCGAGGCCACCGTCCACGGGGCACCGTACATGCTGTCGGTGAAGCCGTGGCCGAAGATCGCCACCGGCCAGCCGCCGGCGGGTTTGTCACCGGCGGGCACGAAGAGCTGGAACACGAGGTTCTGCGTGCCTTGCTGCACCGGGCGCCCGCTCAGCGTGGGCGTGGCAGGGATGTATTGCCCGGCGGTCTGGTAGTTGGGCGAGCTGTACTGCCCATAGGCGATCTGGCCCACCGCGCCCGGCACCACCTGCAGCGCCCCGAGCGGAATCGCCTGCGGCGTCAGACCGCCGGCAGCCGCGCTGGTCTGGCGGTTGAACAACATGCCCGAGATGCCCGCCACCGGGAACACCGCGCGCACGGCACCCGCGCTGTTCGAACCGATCATGAAGTTGGCCGGCGCGGGGGTGCTGGCCTTGATCTGCCGCATGATCTTCACGAGATCGCTGGTGGCGCTTTGCGTGGTGAACAGCGACGCGGCGACCACCGACAGGCCCCGCCCGACGCGCACCGCACGGGCCGCGTCGCGCGCTTCCCGGTGGTGGTCACCGCCCTGCCGCCCGAACGACCGGAAGCCACCACCGCGGTCGTCCATGGCATCGCTCTGCTTGATGCGCTTGCCGCTGGCGTCGCGCACGCCGTTGGTCACGACCAGCACATAGCGCGAGCGCTCGGCGAGCAGTTCGTCGGGCTCGAACACCAGCGTCTTGCTCGCCGGGTCCCAGAGCACCTGGTTGATGCCCACCTTGTCGCCGAAACCGCGCAGGCTCTGCGTGTCGCCCAGGTTGTAGAGAAAGACGGTGTTGCTGTTGACCGTGGCCAGGTCGATGTCGCCGGTGAACGGCACCGTGATGCGCGGCTGGGTGGAGAACCCGTCGAGCGTGTTGATCACGTCGATGTCCTGGCAGTCGCTCACGCGCACCGCGCAGTCGGGCCTGGGCAGCTTGACGCGGCGGAAGGTCGCGTTGGAGAAGTCCACCACCGTGTGGCGGTTGCTCGGGAACAGGCTGGCGCTGTCGTCGTCACGCACCGACACGCCGTCGGCGAGCGCCATCACGGGCGCGAGCACGGCCGACAGGACCACCGTGAGCCGGCGGGCAAAGAAAGGCGTCATGAACAGTCTCCTGAGGTCAACCGCCCGGGCCGGGAGGTCTTTTGTGTGAAATTCCGCACGCCGTTGTACGCCGGTCGACCACCGGTTGCCAGTGCTCATCGCGTTTACCCTGAGAAAAACCAAGGGGCGGGAGTCGCCTGGGTGACGCCATCGAACACCCATCAGCCGGGGTATTCCCCATGGTCCACGGGTTGCGTGGCGGCCGTGAAAGCCTATGCTGTCGGTCCCGACAAACCCCTCAGGAGAGCCCCATGTCATGCATCCGCCTCACCCTCGCCACCGCCGCCGTTGTCGCCCTCGTGGGTTGCGGCCACCGCATGCACCACGACCACGCCGGCATGCGACACGGCGCGATGAACCCCAACGCGGCAGCCACCGCGCCGGCGAAGGTCACGCCCAGCACGCCCACCCTGGCCGGGGGCTACAAGAAGGTCGAGGCGCCCGCCACGGCGAAGCTGTATTTCGTCAACCTGGGCAACGGCGCCACGGTGAGCAGCCCGGTGAAGGTGGTGTTCGGCCTGAGCGGCATGGGCGTGGCGCCCGCCGGCATCGAGAAGGCGGGCACGGGCCACCACCACCTGCTGGTGAACGTGAACGAATGGGACGCCAACGCCCCGCTGCCCGCCAACGACAACGTCCGGCATTTCGGCGCCGGTCAGACCGAGGTGTCGCTGGACCTCAAGCCCGGCCAGCACACGCTGCAACTGGTGCTGGGCGACCAGAACCACATTCCGCACCACCCCATCGTGGCGAGCGAGCGCATCACGATCACGGTGAAGTGAGGTGTGAACGGGGCGGGCGGGCACCCTTTGTTCCACCCAGACTGCTCCTTTCGCGCACAGCCGGTGTGGCGCGGCGCCGTCTTTGGTACATGGTGCAGTGCGGCACGGCGCCGCACTGAACACGGCGAATGTTCAATCAAATCAGCGGCTCTCTCACATTGAGACAGCCTGGGCCGCGATGGCACGAAAGTTGACTCGTTGGTGGCGTCCCGCCCCGTTGGGGTGGGACGTTTGTTTGACATTCCACCAACGAGGAGACATTCATGAGCGTGTTGTTTGCATTGGCCGTTTCGATTGGCCTGCTGGCCGTGGTCGCGACCTGGTTTTTCTTGGGGCCGTTGGCCGCGTTTCAAATGCAGGTGTGGCAGGCCTTCGTGGCCTGGGCCAGTTTTTTCCACAACGGGGGCAAGGCCGACGGCCTGATCAAGACCGTGGTCTGCATGTCGTTTGGCGCGGTCGTGGGCATGGGCTCGGTGATGCTGATCGGGCCACTGGGCGCACTCGGTGGCCTGGCCGCGCCGGTGGCCGTGGGCATCGGCGCGGCGGTGATCGTGCTGGCCGCGCACCTGCCCTTTTTGTCCACCATTCCCTCCAGCGTGTACGGCTTCGCCTCGGTGGCGGGCCTGATCTTGCTGGGCAAAGACATGACGCCCACGGCTGCCATCCTGCCGACCATCCTGTCCATCGCGGTGGGCGCGGCGTTTGGCTGGGTCTCTGAGCTGCTGGCCGGCAAGCTGACGAAACCGGCCTGATCGGGCCGCCAGCGCCGTGGCCCCGCCTCTGGGGGCCACGGCGCTTTATTTTTTCTGCACCGGGTTCGCGTGCAGCCAGTTGGCCGGGTAGGCACGCAGAAACTCGCGCGCCTTCTCGGGATGGCCGGCGTTGAGCCAGGCGCTGTAGCCGCCCTCGTTCAGGATCGCCGGCATGCGCTTCTCGGCGCCCGGCTGCTGGTAGCGGTGCATCAGCGCATGGGCGTTGGCGTTCACGGTGAGCAGCGTGAAGCTGATGATTTCGGCGCCGTCGGCACCGGTCCAGCGCTCCCACAGACCCGCCACGCCCATGGGCTTGCCGTCGACGCGCGCGATACGCGTGGGCACGGCCTTGCCGCTGCGCAGGTCGTCCTCAAAAAACGCCATCATCGGCACGATGCAGCGCTGCCCGGCCAGCCAGGCCTCGCGCAGGTTGTTGGAGGTGGTCACGGTTTCGCTGCGCGCGTTGACGAGCTTGGGCGAACGCAGCTTGGCGTCGGAGGCGGACTTCACCCAGCGCGGCACGAGGCCGAACTGCCCGACCACGCGCTCCAGCGCGAGCGGGGGCGGCGCGACCACGCCCTCCGCCGCCACCTCCGCCACCCCCTCGTCGGTCGTCCCTTCGACGGCGCTCGGGGCCACCTCGGTCGCGGGCGCATCGACCGCCAGCTTTCGGATGAACACCCCCAGCTGGCGCGGCCAGAGGTCGCGGTTCACGGGCGTGTCGGGCGCCTCCACGCCGAAGGCATCGGGGTACAAGGTGGCGGGGTGGAGGGTCTCGAAGTGAACGGTCATGCGGTCGATGGTAGTTCACACCCCGGCGCGCGCCGGATGGGGCCAGAATCGCCAGACACTCCGCACCACCCTCCACCACCCGACCGCACCATGACCCTTGCCGCCCCCCACCTCAACCCCGTGGTCGCCCTGCTGGGCCGCCGCCTGCGCCTGGCCGTGATCGGCGGCGGGCCGGGCTCCTTCATCGGCCCCATGCACCGCCAGGCCGCGCGGCTGGACGACCGCTATCAGATCGTGGCCGCGGCGATGTCGTCGGACGCACAGCGCTCGGTGGCCGCCGGCGCGCAACTCGGCCTGCCCGCCGACCGCTGCCACCCCGACGCGCTGACGCTGATGGCCACTGAGGCGGCGCGCGCCGACGGCGCCGAGGTGGTGGCGATCATGACGCCCAACGACAGCCACTTTCCCTACGCGATGGCGGCGCTCGGCCACGGTTTCGACGTGATCTGCGACAAGCCCATGACCAACACCCTGGCCGAAGCGGCACAACTGCGAGAGAAGGCCCAGGCGAGTGGCCTCGTGTTCTGCCTCACGCACAACTACAGCGGCTACCCCATGGTGCGTCAGGCCCGCGCGATGGTGGCCGAAGGCCAGCTCGGCGAGGTCCGCATGGTGCAGGTCGAGTACGTCCAGGGCGGTCGCGCCAAGCCTGGCCCGGGCCGCGTGGCCTGGAAGACCGACCCGGCGCGCGGCGGGCCGTCGCTGGTCATGGGCGACATCGGCACCCACGCCCACCAGCTGCTGCGCTTCGTCACCGGGCAGGAGGTGGAGCAGGTCGCGGCCGAACTGGGCTGCGTGGTGCCCGATCGCACGGCGCACGACTTCGCGGGCGCGCTGCTGCGGCTGGACGGCGGCGCGCGCGGCAGCTTCTGGGTCACGCAGGCGGCGGCTGGCGTGGAGAACAGCCTGCGCATCCGCGTGAGCGGCTCGCGCGGCACGCTGGAGTGGCAGCAGGAACACCCGCAGGTGCTGAGCTTCAAGCCGCTGGACGCGCCCGCGCAGCTGCTCACACCGCGCGGCCCGGGCACGCTGCCGCTGGCGCTGCGATCCACGCGCGTGGCCGCTGGCCACCCCGAAGGGTTCCCCGAGGCCTTCGCCAACCTGTATTCGGACGCGGCCGAGGCCATCGCCGCGCGGCGAGCCGGCCAGACACCCGACCCGCTGGCCTTGCACTTCCCCAACGCGCACGACGGCTGGATGGGCATGCGTTTTGTCGATGCGGTGATCCGCTCCAGCGCCGACGGCGGTGCGTGGACGGCGGCCTGATGCGCGCCCCGAGCTTTCACCGACGGGCCGTGCTGCTCGGCGCCGCGGGCCTCGCGCTCGATGCGCTCCCGGCGTGGGCCAGCGCCGATGGCCACGCCTGGCCCATGGCGTCGGCCGTGCCTGGCGGCGTGGCCCACGTGCCGCTCGGGCCAGCCAGCCAGCGCCCGGCCGCGTTGGCGGGCGAGCTGCCCCTGCTCGTGCTCGGCGACCCGGCGGGGTGGACCGCGCTGGTCGGTATCCCGCTGGCGGCCGAACCGGGCGAGGCGCGCATCGCGGTGCCGGTTGATGGCGGCGCACCGCGCGAGCTGGCCTACCGCGTGGCCCCCAAACGCTACGCCGAGCAGCGCCTGAAGGTGGCGCCCAGGACGGTGGACCTGTCGCCGGACGACCTCGCGCGCTTCGAGCGCGAGCGCGACCACCAGCAACGGGTGATCGCGACCTTCAGCGAGCCCCTGCCAACAACGTTGCGCATGCGCGTGCCCACGCCGGGGCGGCGCTCCAGCTCCTTCGGCCTGCGGCGGCTGTTCAACGGTCAGGGGCGCAACCCGCACAGCGGCATGGACATCGCCGCCCCGCAGGGCGCACCGGTGGTGGCACCGCTGGCGGGCCGGGTGATCGACACCGGCGACTACTTTTTCAACGGCCAGACCGTCTGGCTCGACCACGGTGGCGGTCTGCTCAGCATGGTCTGCCATCTGAGCGCCATCGCCGTGCGGGTCGGCGACGCGGTGCCGGCGGGCGCGCGCCTGGGCGCGGTGGGCGCGACCGGCCGCGTCACCGGGCCGCATTTGCACTGGGGCGTGATGCTCAACCGTGCGATGGTGGACCCGGCGTTGTTTATTGACGGATAAGTCGCGGATTCGCCGGGGAAATGACGAAAGATCGCAGCGAATGCAGGCAAAATGCGGGCCTGCCCACCCCCTGCCCGCCCGCTCTGGAGACTCTTTTGACCCGCGCCCTGTTTGCCCTCGCCGCCGCCGGCCTCCTGCTGACCGCCTGCTCCACGTCCAAGCCCTACTGGTTCAAGAACGAAGTCAGCGCCTTTGACACCGCCAACATCGAGTCCGAATGCAAGTTCCAGACGGGGTTGAGCAAGGTCAAGGAAGACCAGGCCGAGGAACTGGTCAAACACTGCATGCAGGCCAAGGGCTTTCGCCAGCGCTCGGACAAGCCCAACTGAGCACCTCCCAGCCACAAAGAAAAAGCCCCGCAGTGCGGGGCTTTTTTCATGGGCGTTTGAGTGCCATCAGGCCGGCGAGAGCCGCTCCAGCCCGCCCATGTAGGGCCGCAGCACCTCGGGCACCGTCACGCTGCCGTCCGCGTTCTGGAAGTTCTCCAGCACCGCCACCAGCGCACGGCCCACGGCCAGGCCCGAGCCGTTGAGCGTGTGCACCAGTTCGTTCTTGCCCTGGGCGTTCTTGAAGCGCGCCTGCAGGCGGCGGGCCTGGAAGGCCTCGCAGTTGGAGATCGAGCTGATCTCACGGTAGGTGCCCTGCGCCGGCACCCAGACTTCGAGGTCGTGGGTCTTGCTGGCGCCAAAACCCATGTCGCCCGTGCACAGGCTCATCACGCGGTAGGGCAGGCCCAGCTTCTGCAGGATGGCCTCGGCGTGGCCGGTCATGGCTTCGAGCGCTTCGTAGCTCTTCTCGGGGTGCACGATCTGCACCATCTCGACCTTGTCGAACTGGTGCTGGCGGATCATGCCGCGCGTGTCGCGCCCGGCGCTGCCGGCTTCGGAGCGGAAACACGGCGTGTGGGCCGTCATCCGGATCGGCAGCTCGGCCTCGGACAACACGGTGTCGCGCACCACGTTGGTCAGCGTCACCTCGCTGGTGGGGATCAGGTACAGCGCCTGGGTGTCGGGCATCTCTTCGCCCTCCTGCCCACCCTTTTTCACGGCAAACAGGTCGCCCTCGAACTTGGGCAACTGGCCGGTGCCGCGCAGCGTCTCGCCGTTGACGATGTAGGGCGTGTAGCACTCGGTGTAGCCGTGTTCCTGCGTCTGCACGTCCAGCATGAACTGGGCGAGCGCGCGGTGCAGGCGGGCGATCGGGCCGCGCATGAAGGTGAAGCGCGAGCCGGCCAGCTTGGCGCCGGTGTCGAAGTCCAGGCCCAGCTTCTCGCCGATGTCCACGTGGTCCCGCACTTCGAAGTCGAACGTGCGCGGGGTGCCCCAGCTGCGCACCACCACGTTGCCGTCTTCGCCCGCGCCCACCGGCACGCTCTCGTGCGGCAGGTTGGGCACGGCCAGCAGCAGGTTCTGCAGCTCGGCCTGGATCACTTCCAGCCGGGCGGCGGAGCTTTCCAGCTCGGCCTTCATCTCGCCCACCTGCGCCATCACCGCGTCTGCCTCGGCGTGCTGGCCTTTGCCTTTGAGCATGCCGATCTGCTTGGACAGGCTGTTGCGCTGCCTCTGCAGCGCCTCGGTGCGGGTCTGCAGCGTCTTGCGCTCAGATTCCAGCGCCTGGTAGGCGGCGACGTCCAGGTAAGGCTGGGGCGACTTGCGGGTGTCCAGGCGCGCCACCACGGCGTCCAGGTCTTTTCTGAGTTGGAGGATGTCAAGCATGGGGAAGATTGTAGGTTTGCAGCACGTCCGGCTGCGAAGAGGCATCGCCCCACCCAGGCCAGCGCGGAACCGGCTTCGCCGGGCCGCTGCTGGCGCCCCCTGGGGGGTGACGCCGAAGGCGGCGCGGGGGGGGCTAATGTATGTGTTCAACCGGGCCGTCACCCGTGATCTTCAGCCCCTTGGGCAGCGGGAACTTGATGGTTTCCGTCAGGCCGTCCATGCGGCGCACGGCGATGACGCCAAAGGCCTTCAGGCGCTCGATGACCTGCTGCACCAGGATGTCGGGCGCCGACGCCCCGGCCGTGAGGCCCACGCGGGACTTGCCCTCGAACCACCCGGCCTGCAGCTCGTCGGCGTTGTCCACCATGTGGCTGGGCGTGCCGAGCTTGATCGCGACCTCGCGCAGGCGGTTGCTGTTGGAGCTGGTGGGGCTGCCGACCACGATCACGATGTCCACCTGCGGGCTCATGAGCTTGACCGCGTCCTGGCGGTTCTGGGTGGCGTAGCAGATGTCCTGCTGCTTGGGCTCGCGCACCATGGGGAAACGCGCCTTGACCGCCTCCAGGATGCCGACCGTGTCGTCCACCGACAGCGTGGTCTGCGTGACCACGGCCAGCTTCTCGCACTGGGCCGGCTGGATCCGGGCCACGTCAGCAATGTCCTCCACCAGGTGGATGCCCTCGCTGAGCTGCCCCATGGTGCCCTCGACCTCGGGGTGCCCCTTGTGGCCGATCATGATGAATTCGAAGCCTTCCTTGTGCAGCTTGGCCACCTCCACATGCACCTTGGTCACCAGCGGGCAAGTGGCATCGAAGATCTGGAAGCCACGCGCGCGGGCTTCGTCCTGCACCGCCTTGCTCACGCCATGCGCCGAAAACACCAGCGTGGCGCCCGGCGGCACGTCGGACAGCTCCTCGATGAAGATCGCGCCCTTGTCCTTGAGGTCGTTGACCACATAGGTGTTGTGAACGATCTCGTGGCGCACATAGATCGGCCGGCCAAACTTGGCCAGCGCGCGCTCGACGATCTCGATGGCGCGGTCCACGCCGGCGCAGAAGCCACGCGGTTCGGCAAGAAGAATCTCACTCATACAGAAAAGTCCTCGGCGTGAAGTGCTGCAACCCAGGGCATCGCGGAACCGGCTTTGCCGGGCCGCAGATGCTGCCCCCTGGGGGGTGACGCGAAGCGGCGCAGGGGGGTCAATCCAAAACTCCAATCAGCTGGACTTCAAACTTCACTGGCTGGCCCGCCAGCGGGTGGTTGAAGTCGAACAGCACGGCGCCGTCTTCGCGCACCTCGACCGCCGAGCCGGCGTAGCTGCCCAGGCCATCGGGCGTGGGGAACTGCACCACGTCGCCGGCCACGTACTGTTCGTGCGGGTCGCCCAGCTCGCTCAGCAGCTTGCGCGCGACCCACTGGACCATCTCGGGCTGGCGCTCGCCGAAAGCTTCGCCGGCGGCCAGCTCGATCACGGTGCGCGTGCCCTCCTCCAGACCCAGCAGGCGCTGCTCGATGGCCGGCGACAACTGTCCCGAGCCCAGGCTCAAGGTGGCGGGCTGCCCCTCGAACGTGTCGATGATCACCTGGCCCTGCGGACCGGACATGCGGTAGTGCAGGGTGAGAAAAGAGCCGTCTTGGACTTGGGTCATGGACAAATGGGGGATGAAACAGAGGGGATGGTGGACCGAAACCGCGGAAAACCGCCGGTTCGTGCCCGCCACGCAACAGCCGCTATTGTAAAAAGCGGGCACACCCAGGGAACAACTCACATGAATGGCCTTGCCAGCACCGGACTCAAGAGCCTGCCGAGCGACGCGCGACCGCGCGAAAAACTGCTCGCACGCGGCCCCTCGGCCCTGAGCGATGCCGAGTTGCTGGCCCTGCTGCTGCGCACCGGCATGGCCGGCAAACACGTGATCCAGCTCGCCCAGGAGCTGCTCGACCGCTTCGGTGGCGTGGGCGGCCTGCTGCACACCGGCGCCGAAGCGCTGAAGGTGATCAAGGGCCTGGGGCCGGCCAAACGCGCCGAGGTGGTGGCGGTGCTGGAACTGGCTCGCCGGGCGCTGGCACAGGAGCTGCAGCAGAAGCCCTTGTTCGACAGCCCGAAAGCGGTGCGCGAGTACCTGCAACTGCAGCTGGGCGCCAAAGCGCACGAGGTGTTTGCTGTGCTGTTCCTCGACAGCCAGAACCGCCTGATCGCGCTCGAAGAGCTGTTTCGCGGCACCCTCACCCAGACCAGCGTGTACCCCAGGGAGGTGGTGCTTAGGGCCCTGCACCACCACGCGGCTTCGGTGGTGCTGGCGCACAACCACCCCAGCGGCGAAGCCCGCCCCTCGCGCGCCGACGAGGCGCTCACGCAGACGCTCAAGGCGGCACTGGCGCTGGTGGACGTGCGGGTGCTCGACCATTTCATCGTCACACGGGATCAAGCGGCGTCCATGGCAGAGCTCGGTCTGATTTGACCCCCCTGCGCCGCTGAGCGGCTTCCCCCCTTGGGGGACCACACCCTTGGACCGGCGAAGCCGGATCTTCGGTGTGTGCTGGGTTGGGCACGCGCTCCGGCTGCCTCTGGGCCATCTTGCTCGGCAATGCCGGCTTCAAGGCATTGGTTACTCCTCCTGCGCGAGAATCGCGCCACCATGAAACTGCGCTCGCTGTCCGAACTCAAGACGCTGCAGCAGGTGATCGCCCAGCGGGCGGCCGCCGAGGCGGCGGCGCGCGAGGCGGAGCGCCTGCGCCTGCAGCGGCTGGACCGTGAGAAGCGACTGTTTGAACTGGCGGTCGGCCCGGTGCGGCCGCTGTCCGCTGCGCGGCGCGCGGTGCACCCGCCGCGCCATGTGCCACCCGAGCCGCGACAGCGCCAGCTCGACGAAGACGCCGTGATGCGCGAGGCCCTGTCGGACGATTTCGATGTGGAAACGCTGCTGCACACCGATGACCAGCTGAGCTACCACTGCCATGGGCTGGGGCCGGACGTGATGCGCAAACTGCGCGAAGGCCACTGGAGCATCCAGCGCCAGATCGACCTGCACGGCCTGCGGGTGGACGAAGCACGCGAGGCGCTGGGCCGCTTCGTTCGCGAGTCGCACCAGCTGGGCCTGCGCTGCGTGCGCGTGGTGCACGGCAAGGGCCTGGGCTCGCCGGGCCGCGCGCCGGTGCTCAAGGGCCGGGTGCTGCGCTGGCTGGTGCAGAAGAAGGAAGTGATGGCTTTCGTTCAGGCGCGGCCGGCCGAGGGCGGGGCCGGGGCGCTGGTGGTGCTGCTCAAGTCTGTGGGGCGCTGAGCGCCTTGGGTTTCGCCCTTCGGCGCATGTTGCGGGTGGGCAGGGGCAGGTGGTCCGGGTGCTCGTTCTCCATCCCACCTCTCGGGCGGCTGCGAGGGTGCGCTGCCGTTGCTTCATCAACACCGTTGCAGCGCGCACGCTCTGTGGCAACGGCGAATGGGGACTGCGCCCGCTCACCCAAACCACCTGCCCCGACGTGATGTTTGAGCGAGCCCGCTGGCACGCCCTTCTGTGTTTGAGGACGATGGCGGCTGCCCCGGGCGCAGGCCCCATTCGCCGTTGCCACAGAGGGCGCGCACCCGTTCAGGGTTGACGCCGTAGCGGCTGCGCGCACAACCATCCGACGGCGAGCGTGGGCCGGAGAACGGGGGTGACGCCATCGGCCTGCGCGAGGTGCGACGGAGCAAGCGCGAGGAGAGAGGAAGCCTCTGCACCCACCACAAGCCGTGGCTCGCCAGAAACCCACGGAAGGCTTCAGGCAGGCGTGTTGCGCATCCAGTCGGCGGTCTTGAAGAAGCTGTCTTTCAACCGGCCCCTCAGATCCTCAGGCACCCCGGTCTCGCCCATCGCCTGGTCCATGCACGCCAGCCACTGGTCACGCTCGACGATGCCGATGGCAAACGGCATGTGGCGCATGCGCAGGCGCGGGTGGCCGAAGCGCTCTTCGTAGTGCGACGGGCCGCCCAGCCAGCCGCACAAAAACCAGTGCAGCTTCTGCCGCGCGTCGTCCAGCGTGCTGCCGTGCGCGGCGCGCAGTTCGCGGTAACCCGGCTCGATGTCCATCAGGTCGTAGAAGCGGTCCACCAGCGCCCGCACGCGGGCTTCGCCGCCGATCCATTCAAACGGGGTGGTGGGGGAAACGGGAGATTCAGAAGCGTTCATCGGGGTCACACCGCGGCGCGGCGCAAGGTTTCAACAACGGGGGTTCGCAACACGCTGCGCAGGCCCCACCAGCCAGCCATCAGCGCCAGCACACCGCCCGCCAACGCGCCGCCCAGCGGCACCCAGAGCGACGGCTGCCAGCTGAATTCGAACACGAAGCGCGCCAGCGCCCAGCCCACGCCCATCGCCACCACCGAGGCCAGCAGGCCCGCGAGCAGGCCCACGCCCAACAGCTCGATGCGCTGCACGTCGCGCAGCAGCTTCGAGCTGGCGCCCACGGCCCGCAGCACCGCGAACTCGCGCTCGCGTTCGCCGCGCGTGGCGGTGATCGTGGCCAGCAGCACCACCAGCCCGGCGGCGAGTGCGAAGGCGAACAGAAATTCGACCGCGCGGATCACCTGGCCCAGCACGCGCTGCACCTGCGCGATGGTCTGGCTCATGTCCACGTTGGTGATGTTCGGGAATTGCCGCACCAGCGTGTTGTCGAAGCGCTTGTCGCTGTCGGCCACGCGGTAAGCGCTGATGTAGGTGACGGGCACGTCGGGCATCTCCGCGAGCGGGAAGATGACGAAGAAGTTGACGCGCATGGAACCCCAGTCCACCTTGCGCAGGCTGGTGATGCGGCCGTTCACGGCCACGCCGGCCATGTCGAAGCCCAGCGTGTCGCCCAGCTTGAGGCCCAGCTCCTCCGCCAGGCCCTCTTCCACGCTCAGGCCGTCGGCCTCGTTGGCGGTCCACCGGCCCTGCACCACCTCGTTGTGCGGCGGCTGCACCTCGGTGTGCGAGAGGTTGAACTCGCGCTCCACCAGGCGCTGCGCGCGCTCGCTCTCGTAGCTGTCGGGCTGCACCGGCTGGCCGTTGACCGACACCAGGCGGCCGCGAATCATCGGGTACCAGTCGAACTTGGCGATGCCTCCGTCGCGCAGCGCCTGCTGGAAGGCCGCGCCCTGCTCGGGCTGCACGTTGATGACGAACCGGTTGGGCGCGTCGGGCGGTGTGGCGTTGCGCCAGCTGGCGATGAGGTCGGTGCGCAGCAGCACCAGCAGCACCAGCGCGAGCAGGCCCACGGCCAGCGAGCTGATCTGAACCACGGCATAGGCCGGGCGCGCCGAGAGCTGGCGCGTGGCGAGCACCAGCGCGCGCGGCGCGGTGGTTTCGTTCACGCTGCGCCGCAGCAGCCACACGGCGCCCCAGCTGACCAGGGCGAACACCGCGACCGCCACGGCAAAGCCGCCCACGGCGATGCCACCGAGCTTGAGATCGCGGCTGGCGGCCAGCAGCAGCACCGCAAAACCCGCCACGCCCAGGCCCAGCACGGCCAGCGTCGCGGGCTTGAGCTGGCCCACGTCGCGACGGATCACGCGCAGCGGCGGCACCTGCGCCAGCTGCAGCACCGGCGGCAGGCCGAAGGCCAGCATCAGCGTGAGCCCCATGCCCAGGCCCAGCAACACCGGCCAGACGCTCGCGGCCGGCAAGGCCGATTCGACCAGCCCCGCCAGCAGCAGCACGAACACATGATGAAAGGCGTAGCCGGCGAGCACGCCCAGCACGCTGGCCGCGAGACCGACCACGATGAACTCGAAGGCGTAGGCACGCGCCATCGCGCCCTGCGACAGGCCGAGCACGCGCATCATGGCGCAGTCGTCGAGGTGGCGCTGCGCGAAGCCCCGCGCCGCGATCGCGACCGCCACGGCGGACAGCAGGGCCGCCAGCAGCGCGACGAGGTTGAGGAATTTTTCGGCGCGCGCCAGCGTCTGCTGCATCTCGGGCCGCCCGCCTTCGAGCGACTCCAGGCGCAGGCCCCGCACCTCGGGCTTGGCGATCTCGGCCTCGGCCCAGGTCACGAAGCGCTTGACCGCGGCGTCGTTCCCGGCCACCGCGATCCGGTGGTTCAACCGGCTCGCGGGCTGCACCAGGCCGGTGGCCGGCAGGTCGGCGGCGTTGATCATCACGCGCGGCGCGAAGCTCATGAAACCCGCGCCCCGGTCGGGCTCGACCACGATGACCTTGGCCAACGTGAAGCTCGAATCCCCCAGCAGCAACGGCTGGCCTATCTTCAGGTCGAGCGCGGCCAGCAAGGCCGCATCGACCCAGACCGTGCCCGGCGCCGGAATGTCGCGCGTGACCCCATCGGCGGCTTCGGGCGCGTCCGCCACCCGCAAGGCGCCGCGCAGCGGGTAACCGGGCGCCACCGACTTCAGCGCCACCAGCCGAGCCGCACCGCCGTCTTCGTCGCGCGCCCGGCCCATGGTGGGAAAGCCCAGCGTCTGCACCGTCTGCAGGCCCAGGCTGCGCGCCTGCTCCTCAAAGGCCGGCGGGGGCGCGTTGTCGCTCTGGATCACCGCATCGCCACCGATCAGCGCCCGCGCGTCCCGCGTCAACCCACCCTGCAACCGGTCGGCAAAAAACCCCACCGCCGTCAGCGCCGCCACCGCCAGCGTCACCGCCAGCAGCAGCAACCGCAATTCACCCGCGCGCCAGTCGCGCCAAAGGGAACGCCAGCCGAGTTGCCAGAAGGAAGGGGGTCGATGGTCCATGGCGCGACCTTAACGCATCGGGTTGAACCGCACCCACGAAGGCAGCAATTCCCCGAGCGACGCGCCCGGAACCAGGACACGAAAAACCAACGAAAGGAGTTCGATTCAAAAGCGCGGCGCATCCGGAGCGCGAGGCGCAGAAGCCGGGAACGCGGCGGGTCCGGCTCTGCCGGCCCGCTCGCGTTGCCCCTTGAGGGGCGGAGCCGGTTACACGCAGTGAACCGGCGATGGGGGTGGTTCTACTTCGTCCCGAAGATCCGGTCGCCCGCGTCGCCCAGGCCCGGCACGATGTAGCCGTGTTCGTTCAACTCACGGTCCACCGCCGGGGTGTAGATCGGCACGTCGGGGTGGGCGTCGTGGAAGGTCTTGATGCCCTGCGGGCAGGTCACGAGGCACACGAAGCGGATCGAGCGAGGCTTGGTCTGTTTCAGCCGGTCCACGGCGGCCACGGCCGAGTTGCCGGTGGCCAGCATGGGGTCGAGCACGATCACGTCACGCTCTTCCATGCCGCTGGGCATCTTGAAGTAGTACTCGACCGCCTGCAGCGTGGCCGGGTCGCGGTACAGGCCGATGTGGCCCACCCGTGCGCCGGGAATGACCTGCAGCATGCCATCGAGAAAACCGTTGCCCGCGCGCAGGATGGACGCGAGCACGACCTTCTTGCCGTCGATCACGCGCGACTGCATCTTCTCCAGCGGTGTCTCGATCTCGATGGTCTGCATCGGCATCTCGCGCGTGATCTCGTAGGCCAGCAGGGCCGAGAGTTCGTGCACCAGCTCGCGGAAGCTCTTGGTGCTGGTGTCCTTGCGGCGCATCAGCGTGAGCTTGTGCTGCACCAGGGGGTGATCAATGATGTGGACGTCGCGGCTCATCGGCTAGGCTCTCTCGGCGGGTGGGGGCTGGCCCCAACGGCCGGCGTTGACCTGAGTTTATGCGGCTTCGGATCGTGCGACCGGCGCCGCTCTGCGCTCCGCCACCGGGGCGGCCGGGATCGCGTCGAACACCAGCCGCTGCGGGTGCGTGTAGCAGAGAAAGCGCGTGTGGGTCGCGCGGCCGATGGCGCACAGGCCCACGCGCTCGGCGATCTGCTGGCCCATCTGCGTGATGCCCGAACGCGACACCACGAGGGGCACGCCCATCTGCGCCGACTTGATGACCATCTCGCTGGTCAGGCGACCGGTGGTGTAGAACACCTTTTGCCCCAGAGGCAGGTCGACCTGCAAGGCCATCCAGCCGGCGATAGTGTCCACCGCGTTGTGGCGGCCCACGTCTTCGACAAACAGCTGCAGCTGGTCGTCCACGAACAGCGCGCAGGCGTGCACCGAGCCGGCCGACTTGTAGGTGCTTTCTTTCAGGCGGATGGTGTTGACGATGCGGTTGAGCTGCGACTGGCGCAGCACCGCGTCGGGCGGCAAGGCGATGCGGTGAATCTCGTCCATCAACCCGCCGAACACGCTGCCCTGGCCGCAGCCGGTGGTGACCACGCGTTTGGAGGTGCGTTCTTCGATGCGGTCGATGCCGTGTCGCGTGACCACGGCGGCGGCGCCCACCTCCCAATCGACCGTGATGGACTCGATGTCGCTCACCGAACCCACCAGGCGCTGGTTGAGCAGGAAGCCCAGCACCAGCCACTCGGGGTGGGCACCCAGGGTCATGAGCGTGACGAGTTCGCGCTTGTCCACGTACACCGTGAGGTCGCGCTCGGCGGGGATCGACACCGTGCCGGGCTGGCCGTACTCGTCCACCACCGCCACCGCCCGGGTGAGCGGTGCGATGGCCTGGGTCAATCGGGGCAGGATCGGCACGGGGGAGGGGTCAACAAGGGTCACGGCGGGGAATTCACAAAAGGAAGAAGGCCCGAAGGCCTTCCACATGATGCATCAGCGGGCGTTCAGGCGCCGCATCAGGATTTTTTGGCCGGGGCGGCAGCAGGGGCTGCGGGCGTGGCAGGAGCCGCGGCCGGGGCAGCCGCCGCAGCGGGCGCGGGCCAGACGAAGGGGCCGGGATCGGCACAGGGCGGCGTCGCCGTGGCCGGCTTCACCGGTTTGCCCGAAGCGGCAGCGGTCTTGGCGTAGTGCGCGGCCGCACGGTCCATCGACAGACACAGCTTGTAGCCGTCCACCTTGCCGGTGTGCGCGGTCTTGGCCTTGGCCTCCTCCGCCTTGGCCTTGGCGGCGTCGTCCAGCACGGGGGCGGGCAACTTGGCCATGGCGCCGACCGAGGCGGTGAGCAGCAGGGAAACGAGCAGGAATGATTTCATCGCAAATGTCCTTAAGGGGTCAGGCCTTGGCGGTGGCATCGCCCACCGACGGTCCGGCTGATTGGCTGCGCTGGGCAGGGATCTTGCCGGCCTTGACATCGTCGTACCAGAGCTCGTGGTGCTCTTGAGCCCAGGCCTCGTCGACATAGCCCGTCTTCATGGCGCCGTAAGCGCCTTTCGTGCCGATCGTGCCCATGTAGATGTGGCCCATGAGGAGAGACATCATCACCAGCCCGCACACCAGGTGCAGCATGTGTGCGATCTGCATGTCGCCCCGCAGGTACAACATGCCGGGCAGCAGCTTGTCGAGGAACAGGCCGGAGCCCACCACCACGATGCCGGGGATCGTGATGCCCCACCAGAACAGGCCCTTCTCGCCCGCGTTGAAACGGTGCGAGGGCACTTCCTTGTCCCCCAGCATGCCGCCCAGCTTGGAGAGCCAGACGAAGTCGGCCGCGTTGGCGATGTTGTCCTTGATGAAGGTCACGATCACGATCAGCAGCGACACGGCAAACAGCGGGCCCACGAAGTTGTGCAGGTTCTTCAGTGCAAACGTCAGCCAGCCAAACAGCGTGCTGCCGATCACGGGCAGGAGGAAGAACTTGCCGAAGGCCATCACGATGCCCGACCCCGCCAGCGCGATGAAGGCGCCCGCGTTGGACCAGTGCGCCGCGCGCTCCAGCGGCGTGAAGCGCTCGATGGTGCGACCGGTGTCCTTGAGGTGCCCGCCCAGCGGTCCTTTGGTCATGTAGAAGATGGCCAGGGCCAGCAACACGATGAACAGCAGCGCCCCGCCGTAGGGGATCAGCCAGTCGTTGCGCACCTGCCGCCAGGCCTCGCCGGCGTTGGTCAGGCGCGAACCCGGGTACTGCACGAACGGCTGGATCAGGTTGCCCGCTTCGGGCGCCTGGCTCAGCGGCAGGCTGCTGTAACCGGTGACGCCCTTGCCCACGTCGCGCCACATCGGCGCGTTGTTGCCGGGTTGCACCTGACGCCGTTCGGCGTTGGTCTGTTCGGCGTACTGGGGGTCGGTGCTGGCGTCGGGCGCGATCTCGAAAATGTTCGCGCTCTTGACGCCGGCCACGGCCGGTGCTGCCGGTGCGACCTGCGCTGCATCGGCGGGCGCGGCGGCGCCGGGAGCCGTTTGAGCGGATGCCCAGCCAGCGCTGAGTGCCAGCAGGGCAGCGATCAGGCCACCGCGCCAGCCGTGTGGAGAAGCGAAAAAGGAGGGCCGTGTCATGGCTGTCCCTCCGTCAGGGCTTCGCGCCCATGCGCGTGTAGTCGTTTTGCCCATATTGGGCGCGCGCCTTGAGCTGCTGCTCCCAGCTGGCCTTGTCGCCGACCTTCCAGCCGGCCTGCGCGTACTGGCTGCTGCCCACGCCAGCGTAGGGGGCGCCATCCTGCTTGACCCCTTGGCCGGTGAGATCCTGCGGCGTTTCGCCACACGCGACCAAGGCCAGCGCGGCGGCGGCCAGCGCGATGCGGGGGAGAACTTGCTGCATCATGATTTGGCGCCTTCCTTGGTGGCGGTGCCGTAGGCCGTGCCCCAGCCCCAGACTTCGGCGCCCTTGCCACGGCGCAGCACACGGGTGCGGAAGATGTCGGCCACGGTGTCACCGTCGCCGGCGATCAGGGCCTTGGTCGAACACTGCTCGGCACAGGCGGGCAGCTTGCCCTCCGCCAGGCGGTTGCGGCCGTACTTCTCGAACTCGGCGGCGCTGCCGTGCTCTTCCGGGCCACCGGCGCAGAAGGTGCACTTGTCCATCTTGCCGCGCACGCCAAAGGTACCCTGCGATGGGAACTGAGGTGCGCCGAACGGGCAGGCGTAAGAGCAGTAGCCGCAGCCGATGCAGACGTCCTTGTCGTGCAACACCACGCCTTCGTCGGTGCGGTAGAAGCAGTTGACCGGGCAGACCGCCATGCAGGGGGCGTCGCTGCAATGCATGCAGGCCACCGAAATCGACTTCTCGCCGGGCACACCGTCGTTGAGCGTGACCACACGGCGGCGGTTCACGCCCCAAGGCACTTCGTTCTCGTTCTTGCAGGCCGTGACGCAACCGTTGCACTCGATGCAACGCTCGGCGTCACAGATGAATTTCATTCTTGCCATGGTGTCTCCTGTTCGGTGGTTTTCCCGCCGGGCCGCCCCAAGGGAAAACGCGCCCCCTCGGGGGGCAGCGCATTACACGAAGTGAAAAGCGTGGGGGTCATGTTCACGCCTTCTCTACATTGCAGACCGTCGTCTTGGTCTCTTGCATCATCGTGACGATGTCGTACCCGTAGGTCGTGGCGGTGTTGACAGCCTCGCCCCGCACGACGGGCATCGCGCCTGCCGGGTAGTGGGCCTTCATGTCTTCACCCTGCCAGCGGCCGGAGAAGTGGAACGGCAGGAACACGGTGTGATCGTTCACCCGCTCGGTGACCAGCGCCTGCACGTTGATGCGGGCGCCGGTGGGCGAACTCACCCAGACGCGTTCGCCGTTGCGAATGCCGCGCGATGCCGCCGTGGCCGGGTTGATCTCGACGAACATCTCCTGCTGCAGTTCGGCCAGCCAGGGGTTGGAGCGGGTCTCTTCGCCACCGCCTTCGTACTCGACCAGGCGACCGGAGGTCATGATCAGCGGGAATTTCTCGTGAACCTTGTCGTCGATGTTCTTCTGCTGCAGCGACTTGTAGAGGATGGGCAGGCGCCAGCGGCTCTTCTGGTCGTCGTGGCTCGGGTACTTGGCCACCAGATCGGGGCGGATGCCGTAGATCGGCTCGCGGTGCTGGGGCACGGCGTCGGGGAAGTTCCAGACCACGGCGCGTGCCTTGGCGTTGCCGAACGGATGGCAGCCGTGGGCCATGGCCACCCGGATGATCGCGCCGGTCGGGTCGGTCTTCCAGTTCTTGCCTTCGGCCTTGGCCTTCTCCGCGTCGCTCAGGTCGTCCCACCAGCCCAGCTTCTTGAGCAGCACGTGGTCGAACTCGGGGTAGCCGGTGGTGATCTCCGAACCCACCGAGTGCGAGCCGTCTTCGGCCAGCAGGCTCACGCCTTCGCGCTCCACGCCGAAGTTCGCGCGGAAGTTGCCGCCGCCGTCCATCACGTGCTTGGAGGTGTCGTAGAGGTTGGGCGAGCCCGGGTGCTTGATCTCGGGCGTGCCATAGCAGGGCCAGGGCAGACCGAAATAGTCGCCGGTCATGTCGTAGCCGGTCTCCTTGTCCACGACCTTGCCCTTGGCCTTGAGCGTCTTCACGTCGAAGGCGCCCATGTTGCGCATGTGGGCCTTCAGGCGCTCGGGGCTCTGGCCGGTGTAGCCAATCGTCCAGACCGACCGGTTGATTTCACGCAGGATGTCTTCCGGCACGGGCTCGTCCATGCCGTGCACCTTCTGCATCTTGTAGTTCTTCGACAGCTCGGTGGCGAAGCCCAGCTTCTCGGCGAACTGGTGCATGATCATGTGGTCGCTGCGGCTCTCCCACAGCGGCTCGATCACCTTCTCACGCCACTGCAGCGAGCGGTTCGACGCGGTGCAGGAACCGCTGGTCTCGAACTGCGTGGCCGCCGGCAGCAGGTACACCGCGCGGTCGGGGTTGAGGTCTTCGGGCTTGCCGGGCATGGCCGCCATGGCCGCGGTGGCCGACGGGTACGGGTCCACCACCACCAGCAGGTCCAGCTTGTCCATGGCGCGCTTCATCTCCAGACCACGGGTCTGCGAGTTGGGCGCGTGACCCCAGAAGAACATGCCGCGGATGTTCGGGTCCTGGTCGATCAGCTCGTTCTTCTCGAGCACGCCGTCGATCCAGCGCGACACGGTGATGCCGGGCTTCTCCATGGTGCCTTCGGCGTACTGCTTCTTGATCCATTCGTAGTCCACGCCCCACGCGGCAGCGAAGTGTTTCCACGAGCCGGCGGCCAGGCCGTAGTAGCCCGGCAGCGAATCGGGGTTGGGGCCGACGTCGGTGGCGCCCTGCACGTTGTCGTGGCCGCGGAAGATGTTGGTGCCACCGCCGCTCTTGCCCACGTTGCCCAGCGCCAGCTGCAGGATGCACGAGGCGCGCACCATGGCGTTGCCGATGGAATGCTGCGTCTGGCCCATGCACCAGACGATGGTGGCCGGCTTGGCCTCGGCCAGCATCTTGGCGACCTTGAACATCTGGTCTTCCTTGACGCCGCAGGCCTCTTCCACGGCGGCCGGGGTCCACTTGGCCAGCACCTCTTCACGCACCTTGTCCATGCCATAGACGCGGTCGTTGATGTACTGCTTGTCCTCCCAGCCGTTCTTGAAGATGTGGTGCAGCAAGCCGAACAGGAACGGGATGTCGGTGCCCGAACGGATGCGCACGAACTCGTCGGCCTTGGCGGCGGTGCGGGTGAAGCGCGGGTCGACCACGATCATCTTGCAGCCGTTTTCCTTGGCGTGCAGCATGTGCAGCATGGACACCGGGTGCGCCTCGGCGGCATTGGAGCCGATGTACAGCGCGCACTGGCTGTTCTGCATGTCGTTGTACGAGTTGGTCATCGCACCGTAGCCCCAGGTGTTCGCGACACCGGCCACCGTGGTGGAGTGGCAGATGCGCGCCTGGTGGTCGCAGTTGTTGCTGCCCCAGAAACTCACGAACTTGCGCAGCAGGTAGGCCTGCTCGTTGTTGTGCTTGGACGAGCCCACGAAGTAGACCGAGTCAGGCCCGCTCGCCTCCTTCAGCTTCTTCATGCGGGCGGTGATCTCTTCCAGCGCCGTGTCCCAGCTGATGCGCTGGTACTTGCCGTCCACCAGCTTCATCGGGTAGCGCAGGCGGTACTCGCCGTGGCCGTGCTCGCGCAGGGCCGCACCCTTGGCGCAATGGGCACCCAGGTTGATGGGCGAATCGAAAACCGGCTCCTGGCGCACCCAGACACCGTTCTCGACGATGGCGTCCGTCGCACAACCCACCGAGCAGTGGGTGCAGATGGTGCGCTTGACTTCGATCTTGCCGCTGCCGTCGATGGACTTGCCGTCGGCGGCCTTGGCTTTCTTGACCAGCGTCAGCTGGGTCGCGGCCAGCCCGACGCCCACGCCCAGACCCGAGCGGCGCAGGAACGCGCGGCGGTCCATGGTGGGCAGGGCCGCCGACAGACCGCGCTGCAGGCTGTGGACGAAACTGCTGTGGGCACGGGCGCCCTGAGCGCCGGTGCCGGAAGATTTTTTGGTCAGCAACATGTGGGTCTCCGGCGCGCTCAGATCTGGGTGGTCTTGTAGTAGTGCTTGACGTGGTCCGTCAGTGCGTAACCACCGCCACGCTCCGGCGCAGGGCGCGGAGCGGCCGCTTCAGGGGGTGCTTCGGGGGTGGCGCCCGGCATCAGGCTCACCGCAGCGGCCAGCGCCCCCACGGTGCCCGCACCGGCAAACAGGGTGCGCCGGCTCAGGCGGGAATGGGACTCGGATGGCGGCTTGTGCATGCATGTCTCCTGGTTGAACAGCGCCCGTTGCACGTCCCCTGACGCGACTTGTGGGCTTTTTGCATAAGGCGAATCTAACCGCCGCTCCACCCGCACGCAAGCGGCCATCGGTACCGAACAACGGGCCGGGCCGCCCCTTGACACGCGGCTGGCCAGCAACGGTCGAGCGCGCCACGTGTGCTAGCGACTTCATAGCCAAAACCGTGCCACCCGGCTGACGTGGCAGCGCAGAGGCCGGCGCGCTCCGCAGAGCGGGGAGCCAGCCCCGGGCCCAAAGGGAATACCCTGAGGCGGGAAACAGACGGCCGGATGAGCTCGCGTCAAACTGGCATGGGCGTTGCGACAATTTGTCGCGCAACGGGGTGCCATGAGCGCGCGACCATCCACCCTGGAAACCGTCGGATTCCAGGGAATACCCAAGTGATTTGCTCGGCATCATCCGTAGAATGACGGCGGGTGGAACACCCCTCTCTCCCCCCTGTCCCCGAACGAAGCTTGGAAGGCTGGCCCGACTGGTCGATCCTGATCGTGGACGACGAGCAGGGCATGCTCAACTTCCTCGTCAAGACCCTCGCCCCGCGTTGCCACTTCGTCATGAGCGCGAGCAGCGCCGAAGAAGGCGCCGAGTGGCTGCGCGGTCACCACGTGGACCTGGTCATCCTCGACATCTCCCTGCCCGGCAAAAACGGCGTGACCTGGCTGAAGGAACTGCGCGAACAGGGGTTCACGGGCGAGGTGATCCTGATCACCGCCTTCGCCGACCTGGACACCGCCATCGAGGCGCTGCGCGCCGGCGCCTCCGACTTCATCCTCAAACCCTTCCGGGTGCCGCAGATCCTCAACGCCGTCAAACAATGCCACGAGCGCGCCCGCCTGCGGCGCGAGAACTTCGTGCTGCGCCGCGCGGTGGTGCCGGCCACGGGAGGTTCGGCCCTGGTGGGCGACTCGGCCCCCATGCAGGCCCTGCGCACGTCGATCACGCGCGTGGCGCCCGTGCACAGCACCGTGTTGCTGCAGGGCGAATCGGGCACGGGCAAAGAGCTGGTGGCGCGCGAACTGCACGCGCAGAGCCCACGGTCGGCCGGGCCGTTCGTGCCGGTCAACTGCGCGGCCGTGTCGCCCGAGCTGATCGAGAGCGAACTCTTCGGCCACGCGCGCGGCGCCTTCACCGGCGCCACGCGGGCGCGCGATGGGCTGTTTCACTACGCGCAGGGCGGCACGCTGTTCCTCGACGAAATCGCCGAGCTGCCGCTGCCGATCCAGGCCACGCTGCTGCGCGCGATCGAAGACCTGAAGATCCGCCCGGTGGGCAGCGAACAGCTGGTGCCGCTGAACCTGCGCATCATGGCCGCGACCAACCGCCGCCTGGCCGACGAAGTGGCCGCGGGCCGCTTCCGCAAAGACCTGTATTTCCGGCTGCAGGTGGTGGACCTGAACCTGCCCCCGCTGCGCGATCACATGTCGGACATTCCCGCGCTGGTGGCGTTTTTCGTCGACCAGCTCGCGCCCGCCCTGGGCGTGGCGCCGCTGCAGATCAGCGCGCAGGAGATGGACTTCCTGCACCAGTACCACTGGCCCGGCAACGTGCGCGAGCTGCGCAACCTGATCGAGCGCTCGCTCATCCTCGGCTCGCTCAACGTCTCCGCCCTCTACCCCGGCGACGCACAGCGCGCCACGGCCAGCGCGAGCGCCGCGCCCATGGACCTGCTCACCATGGAGAAGCGGCACATCCTCTCCGTCATGGACTCGGTGCAGGGCGACAAGACGCGCGCCGCCCAGCTGCTCGGCGTGTCGCGCCGCACGCTGGAGCGGCGCGTCGCTGAATGGAACAACTTGTGAAGGCACCCCCGCCGCGCTGCGCGCGCCCCCCTCAAGGGGGCGACCCGATGCGGCCCGGCAAAGCCGGGCCCAAAGGGTTCTTGGATGGAACACGTTACGCCGGAACGGACCTCGCATGATCCGCCGCACACCCGGCTGGCTCGCCACCTCGGTGCGCAACAAGCTGCTGGCCATGGCGCTGCTGCCGCTGCTGGTGGTGTTTCCGCTGCTGGTGCTGGCCATCGCGGTGTGGAGCAGCGTCACCTACGACCGGCTGCTCATCACCAAGGTGCGCAGCGACCTGGCGGTGGCGCGCGGTTACTTTGATCAGGTGCTGATCGAGGTGGGCAGCGGCACACGCGGCGTGGCGCGCTCGCAGCGCTTGCTGCACAGCCTGCAGACGGCCTCGGCCGGGACGCCCCTGAGCCAGCCGCTCGCCGCCGCCCGGCAGGAGCTGAACCTCGATTTCCTGCTGCTCTACCGGCCCGACGGCCAGCCCCTGGCCAGCGCCCAGGGCGCCCGCCCCGGCACGCCCCTGCCCCCTGCGCTCGCCCGCCTGTTCGAGGCGGCGCGCCCGGCCGGCGAGCGCCCGCGCGCCGCACAGATCGTGCGGCTCACGCGCGACGAACTCAGCGCCATGGCGCCGCAGCTGCTGCCGCGCCTGCACATCCCGCTGGTGCCCACGCGCAACGCCGCGCCCGACGCGCGCAGCATCGAAGACCGCGCCATGGTGGTGCTCTCGCTGCAACCGGTGCTGGGCGCGAACGAGCAGCCGCTGGCCCTGCTGGTGGGCGGCCTGCTGCTCAACCAGAACCTCGATTTCATCGACCACATCAACCGCATCGTCTACCCCGAGGGCGCCCTGCCCTTCGGCAGCGAAGGCACGGCCACCCTTTTCCTCGACGACGTGCGCATCACCACCAACGTGCGCCTGTTCCAGGACCAGCGCGCCATCGGCACCCGCGTCTCGCAGACCGTGCGCGAGCGCGTGCTCGGCGGTGGCCAGACCTGGCTGGACCGCGCCTTCGTGGTCAACGACTGGTACGTGTCGGCCTACGACCCGCTGCTCGATGCGGCGGGCGAGCGCGTGGGCATGCTCTACGTGGGTTTCCTCGAATCGCCCTTCCGCCTGGTGCGCCACGCCATGCTCGCGCTCATGGGCCTGATCTTTCTCGGCGTGATGGCCGTCTCGGCCTGGTTCTCGGTGCGCTGGGCGCGCAGCATCTTCAAACCGGTCGAGCAGATGAACCGCACCATGCAGCGCGTGAAAGACGGCGAGGCCGCCGCGCGCGTGGGCGCCCTGCCCGCGCGCGACGAACTCGGCGCGCTGGCCGGCCACCTCGATCAGCTGCTCGACGTGATCGACGACAAGACCGCCGCCCTGCGCCGCTGGGGCGAAGAGCTGGACGCCAAGGTGGCCGAGCGCACCCTCGAACTCGAGGCCAGCAACGCCTCGCTGCAACAGGCGCAGCAGCAGCTGGTGAAAAGCGAAAAGCTCGCCGCCATCGGCCAGCTCACCGCCAGCATCGCGCACGAAATCAACAACCCCATCGCGGTCATGCAGGGCAACCTCGACCTCATGCGCGACACGCTGGGCGGGCACGCGCTGCCGGTGAAGGCCGAGCTCCAGCTGCTGGACGAACAGGTCGAGCGCATGCGCCTCATCGTCACCCAGCTGCTGCAGTACGCGCGGCCCACCGAATACGCGGGCTATGTGGAAACGCTGGACCTCAACCAGACCGTGCACGACTGCCTGGTGCTGGTGGCCCACCTGCTGGCGCAGACGCGCATCGTGGTCGTGCGCGAGCTGCAGGCCACGCAGCGCGTGGGCTTCAACCGCCAGGAACTGCAGCAGGTCATCATCAACCTGCTCATCAACGCCATCCAGGCCATGCCGCAAGGCGGCACGCTGCGACTGAGCACGCAGGACTGGGCCAACGAGCACGGGGCGCGCGGCGCGCTGCTGCAGGTGCAGGACTCCGGCGCGGGCCTGGCACCCGGCGTGGAAGAACGGCTGTTCCGCCCCTTCTTCACGACCAAGAACGACGGCAACGGCCTGGGCCTGTGGATCAGCCTGGGCCTGGTGGAGCGCTACGGCGGCGGCATCAACGCGGGGAACCGCGAAGACGGCCAGAGCGGTGCGGTGTTCAGCGTTCGGCTGTTGACGGAACCGCAGGCGCCGGCGGCGGTGAATACGCGGGATGGGCGGCCTGGGGGTTGAGGCATTTCTCGAATTCAACAAACAGGCTCAGCTTGACAATCGTATCCAACTGGATACGATTGTGCCGTGTTCACCGTTCTCCAGACTGAAGACTTCCGCGACTGGCTTGATGCCCTCAAGGACATGAAGGCTCAGGTTCGGATCGCTGCCCGCCTTCGCTTGGCAGAAGCGGGCAGCTTGGGCGACTGGAAGTCGGTGGGCGATGGTTTGTCGGAGATGCGCGTGGACGTCGGACCGGGCTACCGCCTCTACTTCACGCGACGACAAAACATCCTCATCGTCATGCTCGCGGGCGGTGACAAGTCAACACAGGCCAAGGACATCAAGAGAGCACAAAAGCTCCTGACTCAATTGGAGCTGGAACCATGAGCACCACCAAGATGAAATCCAAACTGGTCCCGTTCGATGCCGCGCGGTACCTGAGCGACGACACGGCGATTGCCGAGTACATGAATGCGGTTCTTGAAACCGGCGATACCGATCTGCTGCTGCTCGCACTCGGCGACGTGGCCCGTGCACGCGGTATGGCACAAGTGGCAAAGGATGCAGGACTCGGCCGTGAGAGTCTCTACAAGGCGCTGACGCCGGGTGCCAAACCCCGCTTCGATACCGTGGTCAAGGTGGCTCGGGCGCTGGGGGTTCGGTTGGGTGTGCGGCCTGTTTCTGTGTAGATACCCAGTCTCCGTGAAACGAGTGTGGCTGTCAGGGCCAATGAAAAATCAATGATCGGTCCGCAAGCACTCGCCGAGAAATTCTGCTTTGGCGAGAACATCTATGACGTTGATGCAGCAATATGGAGGCAAGCGTTTCAGCTCATTGATGAAAACGCTCACTTTGTTTTCTCCAAAAACCGGATTCACTCGCTTTGGATTGAAAGCGGCGGGCATCTGCGGAGAAAAATCCGAGACGACGCACTGATACTGCGCGTCTTGAAGCGCGCACTTCCAGGATACGTCGGCCCAGTTCTGAAGCTCTATCGCGGCGAGTGTCGGTTCCTATTCAATTCGAACCAGATCGGGTTCTGTTGGACTCCTGATCTCTCGGTTGCAGAGCGTTTCGCCCGGGGACTCAACGCGCTGGAGTCAGGAGGTGTTCTTCTGCAGGCAATTGTTCCCCCAGAGGCAGTTCTTGCTCCACCAAACGAGCACAGCGCGAATTACTTGGGAGAGCACGAGTACACGTGCAACCCGACGCTGCTGCAAGAGCTTGAAGTCCTACGAGAGTATGCGAAGCTTTGAGGGATTGCAGGAGCAAGCAGCCCCCTCACACCATCAAATCAAACCCCTGCGTCTCCACACTGACAAACGCAGCCGTGAACCTCGCCAGCGCGGCATAGAACCGCGCCTTGGGGTGGGCCGCAATGGCCTCGCACATCGCGGGCGCCCAGGTCAGCACGTGGGCGCTGAAGAACTTCTGCTGCTGGGTGAGGTTGGCGACTTCGACGTCGTCGCCCGCGATCAGGTAGCGCATGACCTCGCAGACGCATGCGAAGTGGTCTTCGGTTTCGGTCATCGACTCGTCGCGCGACAGGCCCAGCTCGGCCAGGTCGCCGCGCAGCGCGGCGAGCGGCTTTTCGTTGAGGAAGCCGCTGAGGTACCAGGAGCCGAAGAGGTAGATCTCGGGCTTGCCGACGCCGCCGAACAGGGCGTCGTATTCGGCGGCCACCTGCGGATCGCTCAGCTCGCGCACGGTGCCGATGAACTGGCGCCAGGGTTCTTCGAGAAAGCCGCCGGCTGCGGGCGCTTCTGTCACGGCCACGCGCAGCTGGGCCAGCAGGTCGGGGCTGGGCGGCGCGTAGAACAGCGCGGCCAGCAGGCCGTAGACCTCGGCACGGGCGGTTTCTTCGTCGAGGGCGGAAGACACGGGGATGGAATCGTTCATGGCAGCTTCTTGCAATCGCTAAGGGGCTTCAAAGATCGGTGATCTTGGTCTCGCCCGGGTTCGAATAGATGTCCACCACGCGGCAGTCGCCGCACATCTTCAGCCGCTCCAGCGCCTCGCCCTGGAACATGGCGTGGCCGCCGAGTTTGGCGAGCATCACTTCAATGCCCTTGAGCGTGCCAAAGGGTTTGCTGCAGCGGATGCACTGGTAGGGCAACGCTTCGTTGAGCACGCGCGGCTGGCGGCGCTCTTCGCTGAGCAGCAGGCGCGGCTGCAGGGTGATGGCGTTTTCAGGGCAGGTGGTGGCGCACAGACCGCACTGCACGCAGTTCTTTTCGATGAAGCGCAGTTGCGGGCGTTCGGCGTTGTCTTGCAGCGCGCTGGCCGGACAGGCGCTGACGCAGCTCAGGCACAGGGTGCAGGTGTCGCGGTTGACGTTGAGGCTGCCAAAGGGCGAGGCGGCGGGCAGCGGAATGGCGGCCTCTTTCGTTCGCGCGGCACGGCTGGCGCTGTCTTGCAGCAGGTGGTCGAGCGCGAGGTCGAGCGTGGCGCGTTTTTCGGGCTGCACCGCGAAGCTGGCGGCCTTGGTGACGCCCTGCGCGACCGCTTCGCCCAGCTCGGTGTCGAGCGCGGGCAGATCGCGCGCGTCGCGCACTTCGATGAGCTTGAAGTGGCGGCCGCTGTAGCCCAGCGCCTGCACGATGGATTCGGCCACGGCCATCTGCTCGCGCAAAGCTTCGTGGTACTGCGGCGCTTCTTCGCCGGTCATCAGCACCCAGACCTGGCCCGCGCCGTAGGCAAACGCCGTGAGCCAGAGGTCGATGCCGGTGGACGCGGTGTGCCACAGCGGCAGCGGGATCACACGGGCGGGCACGCCACGCACGGTCTTGTCGAGCTGGGCCAAACGCCCGAGGTCGTTGACCAGCGCAGCGCCAGCTTCCTGGCTGTGCAGCAGCAGGGCGGCGTCTTTGCCGCCGGCCTTGGCGTAGGTGGCCAGCAGGGTGCGCAGCTTCACGCCCTGCTCGCTGGCGCGCGGGTAGGCGTAGCTGAGCGCGCCGGTGGGGCAGACGGTGGTGCAGGTGCCGCAGCCGACGCAGAGGTTGGGGTTGACGACGATCTGGTTGCGTTTCAGGTCGCTTGAAATCGCAGAGGCCGAGCACACGTCCACGCAGGCGTTGCAGCCCACGCTCTGGTTGCGGCCGTGGGCGCAGATCTTCTGTTTGTAGGTGAAGAACTTCGGTTTCTCGAACTCGCCCACGAGATCGCGCAATTGCGTGACGGCGCGCACCTGGGCCATGGCGTCGGCCGAGGCCGGCAGGTGCACATAACCCTGCGGCAGCGCGTGCTGGGTGAAGCCCGGCGCGGCGCGCAGGTCGAGCACGAGGTCGAACTTCTCTTCACGCTCTTGCGGATCGCGCTGGAAGTTGATGGCGCCGACAGCTTCGCAGGCCTTGACGCAGGCGCGGTGGGACTTGCAGAGCGACAGGTCCACCTGGTAGTCGAGCCCGATGGCGCCTTCAGGACAGGCGGCCACGCAGGCGTTGCAACGGGTGCAGAGGTCGAGGTCGATGGGGTTGCTGGCGCTGACGACCACGTCGAACGCACCGAGCCAGCCGCGAAGGCTCTGCAGCTGGCCGGCGAGCACGGGGTACTGGCGCGCCTGCATGCCGCTGCCGCCGGTGGGCAGCAGGGTCACGTCGAGTGCGTCGTTCACCAGCGCGGCCATGGCTTCGGCGCGCTCCAGCGGGCCGATGATGAGCAGGCGGCCTTCACTGGTGTAGGTGACGGTGGGCACCGGCTCGGCCTCGGGCAGGCGCGCGGCGGCGAGCAGGGCCGCGATCTTGGGCGTGGCCTGCGCGGCCTCTCGGCCCCAGCCGCCGGTCTCGCGGATGTTCACGAAACGGATCGGCCGCGCCTGCAGCGACACGGCGCCTTCGGTCTGATCGGACAGCTCGGAGAACAGGCGGCTTTCCTGCGTGCAGGCCACCACCAGTTCATCGGCGTTGCGGGTGGCCTTCTGGAAGGCGGGAGCGTCGCGGCGGCACAGCGTGGTGTGCAGCGTCAGGTCTTCATCCAGCGCCTGGCCCAGGGCCTTGGGGTCCAGGGGCATGGTCTGGTTGCAGTTGCAGATCAGCGTGGTCATCGTGGGTCTCTTCGGGTTCTGCCGCGTCTGGCGCGCGGGTGGCTTCGGTGGCCGGTGGGGGCTCGGCGCTGGCGTCCGTGGCGGTGGCTTCGGGGGCCACAACAGGATCGGTCGCCAGCGTCTTCTTGTCTCTGTCTTCGGGGTCGTCCACCAGTTTCAAAAACTGGGCGCTGACCATTTTCGCCATGTCGGCGGCCGACAGCGGGCTCGGTTTGGAGTAGTCGTCGATGTAGATGTCGAGCCCGTCCATCACGTTGAAGTGCGGGTCGGCGAACAGTTTTTTCACGGCAGCATTGCGCACCTCGGGCGACACGCCCCTGGCCACGAAGCGGCTGAAGTCGGAGGCGGGGGTGAGGGCCTGCGTGTCCTCCAGCGTGGGCGGGGGCGGCACGGGGGCGGCTTCGACCACCGGGGGGTCGGACACCACCGGCACAGCGGACGGGGCAGCCACGGCCGCGACCACGGCGGGCGCAGCAGGCACCGGCTCGACCACCGGCTCGCCACTGCGCACCTGCGCCTTGCGGCGCGACCAGCGGGAGAAGAAGCTGTCGTCGTCGGAACCGCTCATGGGATGGCCTTCGCTCGTCGAGCTGCGGTGCGAGCTGGCTGGGGGCGGCCCGGCACGGCGCTCATGGGTGCTTGCGGAGCCGGTCGGCGCGCTCGCGCGTGGCCTGCAGAAAGGCCTCCATCACCGGCCCGCTGTCGATCAGGCCCTGCCGCGCTTCGGTGGGCAGCAGGTGAAATTCGGGGTGCCACTGCAGGCCGAGCACGAAGCCCGGCCCGGTGGCCCGGATGGCTTCGATCACATCGTCCTGCGGGCAACGGGCTTCGACCATCAGGCCCTCCCCCAGGCGATCCACACACTGGTGGTGGATGCTGGTGACGCGGTGCAGGGCGGAGCCGTAGAGCCGGTCGAGCAGCAGACCGGGCTCGAACTGAACCTCGTGCTGCAGGCGGTCGTAGTGGGCCAGGTCCTGGTGCTGCACCGGGCTCTGGCGCTGAGAAGGGATGTCCTGCACCAGGGTGCCCCCGTGGTACACGTTGATCAGCTGGGCGCCGCGGCAGATGCCCAGCACCGGCTTGCGCGCCTCGATGAAGCCGCGCAGCAGGGCCAGCTCGTAGCGGTCGCGGACCGGGTCGCCCGCCCATTCCGGCTGCAGCAGCTCGCCGCCGTAGGTTTCGGGGCAGACGTCGATGCCGCCCTGAAGCACCAGGCCATCCAGCAGGTCCACGACGTCGCCGATGGGCACGCGGTTGGCCAGGTGCGGGCTGTTTTCGTCCACGAACGGCACCATGAGCGCGATCGCGCCGTGCGCCATGACCCAGTGCGCCATGGAGCTCTCCAGGAACTGCAGGCGCTTTTGCGGCAGGCCCAGCCCCGGCGGCGGCTCGTGCAGCAAACGGGCGCTGATGCCGATGCGCAGCGTCATGCCCCACCCCCTTCGCGCGGGCCTGGGCCGCCACCCCGGAGCGTCTTGTCGGTGCTCACGCGGGCGGGCTGACCGAAGCGGTCGGTCAGCGACTTGAAACTGGCGGGCCGCTGGCGGCGCTTGGGCTCGGCCTGGCGGTGCTGGTCCACGAAGGCCCTCAGCCAGTCCACCACCGCCTCGGGCGCGGGCACCTGCTCCACCTTCTCCTGGGCGTCGAGCCAGCGGCCCGCGTCGTGGTAGCTGAGCGTCACGATCTGCGGCACGGCCATGGGCTCGCCCTCCTGCAGCTGATCCTCGTCGGCGCGCCAGAACACCCAGAAGCAGGGCAAGGGGCTGGACAGGTTGAGGAACAGGCCTTCGGCGTCGTCACGGAAGAGCTCAATGCGGTGGCCGGGAAACAGCCAGTAGCTGGCGCCGTCCACCACCTGGGCGCCGGGCAGCGGCTCCACCTCGCGCGGCGCACCGGGCTGGGCGGGCGCGGCCCCGAAGGGGAGCAGCCGGGGCTCGGCGGTGGGCAACACATCGGCCAGCACCCAGCGGTGGGTCTGCCAGCGCGCCATGGGCCCGGTGACGGGTTCACGGCGCATGACCACCTCCACGTCGAGGGAGGGGCGACCCGAAGGCGCAGAAAGGTCTTGTGTGGCGGCTTGCATAAGAAGACCGCAATGTACGCCATGGGCGGCGCTCAACGGACTGGGTGCGCCGCAAAACCCCGCGCCCGACGCTGCGGAAAGGGCGAACCGTCGAAGGTTGGCCCCTCCAGAACAGGCCAGGACCGGGGCCTCAGTAGGTCTCCAGGTGCAGGCGACCTTCGCGCTTGAGCGCGGCGCCCACGGTGTCCCAGTCGAGCCCGGCCTGTGTGGCCACGTCGTGCAGGGCGAGCACCACGCCCTCTTCCATGGCCTTGAGGCCACAGACGTAGAAGCAGGCGTTGGGGTCTTGCAGCAGCGGCACCAGGTCGGCGGCGCGTTCGCGCAGCGCGTCCTGCACGTAGCGCTTGGGGTGGCCCGGTGTGCGGCTGAAGGTGAACTCAATGTCGATGAAGTCTTTGGGCAGGTTTTGCAGCGGGCCGAAATACGGCAGCTCTTCCTGCGTGCGCGCGCCGAAGAACAGCATCAGCTTGCCGCCTTCGAACTTGCCCGACGCGCGCAGACGGCGGCGCCACTCGGTCATGGCGCGCATGGGGGCGCTGCCGGTGCCGGTGCAGATCATGACGATGCTGGACTTGGGGTGGTTCGGCATCAGGAAGCTGGTGCCAAACGGGCCGATGACCTGCACCGTGTCGCCCACCTTCAGGTCGCACATGAAGTTGCTGGCCACGCCGCGCACCGGTTGACCGCTGTGGTCCTCGAGCACGCGCTTGATGGTGAGCGAGAGGTTGTTGTAGCCCGGGCGCTCGCCGTTGCGCGGACTGGCGATGGAGTACTGGCGCGCGTGGTGCGGCCGGCCTTTGTCGTCGGTGCCGGGCGGCACGATGCCGATGCTCTGGCCTTCGAGCACGGGGAAGGGCATGGACCCGAAGTCGAGCACGATGTGGTGGGTGTCGTAGTCGTGGCCGGCCTGTTTGCCGACCTCGGTGACGCGCACGTTGCCGGTGACGGTGGCGGTGACGGTCTTCTCGGCGGCCTTGGGGCCGTAGAGGTTGGTGTAGGCGTGGGCGGCGCTCCAGGGCGGGATGGTGGCGCCGTACTGGGCGGAGTTGAAGGCGGTCTGGCCGGTGGGGTCGGTGGGGTCGGACGGCGCGGGCGCTGCGGGTTCGACCTCGACTTCAACCACCTCACCGACGGCATCGCCGGCCAGCGCCGCGCGTTCGGCGGCCGACAGTTCAGCGGGCAGGTTGTCCCAGGTGAGCTGCTCGGCCAGCGAGTAGGCCTTGATGCGCGGCATGGTGCGGTAGTTGTCGATCGAGCCGGTGGGGCACGGCGAGATGCAGTCGTTGCACCAGTTGCATTTTTCCGCGTCGACCACGTAATTGCGCGAATCGTGCGTGATGGCCTGCACCGGGCAGATGGCTTCGCAGGTGTTGCAGCGGATGCAGATCTCGGGGTCGATCAGGTGCTGTTTGATCACAGCGGCTTGCGTCGTGGCGGTCATCTGGGGTCTCCGTGCTTCTTGCTGGTCGTTCTTCTATTGTCTGACGTGTTTCGACTTCGTGGGGGCACCGAATGGGTTGGGGCAACCAACTCCGTTCGTGTCTCTTGTGACTTCGTGGTGGCACCGCATGGGCTGGGGCAACCAACTCCGTTCGTGTCCCCCGCCGACCTGCGGTCGGCTCCTCCTTTACCTCACTGCGTCGGTCACCCCAACCCATGCTTGCTGGCGCACGAAGGAAGAGGAAAAAGAGAGACGAGACGGAACGGCAAAAACCTCTCCGGAGCGCGCGCCCTACACGGGGATGCGGTGGAACCGGCTTCGCCGGGCCGCTCGCATCGTCCCCCCTCCAAGCGCCGCAGGCGCGCCAGAGAGGGGGGAAGCCGCGTCAGCGGCGCAGGGGGGTGTCACGCAAACCTTACGTAGTCGAAGTCCACCGGCTGGCGGTTGATGCCCATGACCGGGGGTGCGATCCAGTTGGCGAACTTGCCGGGATCGACCACGCGGCCCATCAGGCTGGCGACGAAGGCGCGGTCGCCTTCGCTGGGCAGCCAGTTGTCGCGGTTGGCGGCCCATTCGGACTCGGAGATCACGCGGCCATCGGGCGCGACCTTCACGCCCTTCAAGAGGCCGATGTTGCGGTGGAAGGCCTTGTGTGGCACGGTCAGGCGGAACGGGATGCCGGCCTTCTCGATCACCTTGTTCCAGCGCTCCACGCCACCGATGCTGTCCTTGATGTAGTCGTCGCGCAGCACTTCGTTGAGCGCGTTGAGCATCGGCACTTCTTTTTCGACCAGCTGGCCGTTCTGCACGTTGAGCACCTTGTAGAACTGGCCCTTGAGCACGTGGTCATCGACGCGTTTGCCTTCTTCGTAGCGGCCTTTCAAGCCGGTGGAATAGAAGGTGGCGGCGTTGCTCGACTCGTCGGCGCCGAAGAGGTCGATGGTCACCGAGAAGTGGAAGTTCAGGTAACGCTGGATGGTCGGCAGGTCGATCACGCCGGCGGCGCGCAGCTTGGCCGGGTCGTCGGTCTTGAGCTCGTTCATCACCTGGCAGGTGCGGTTGATCACGCGGCTCACGCCCGACTCGCCCACGAACATGTGGTGCGCCTCTTCGGTCAGCATGAACTTGGTGGTGCGGGCCAGCGGGTCGAAGCTGGATTCGGCCAGGGCGCACAGCTGGAACTTGCCGTCGCGGTCGGTGAAGTAGGTGAACATGAAGAAGCTCAGCCAGTCCGGCGTCTCTTCGTTGAAAGCTTCCAGGATGCGCGGGTTGTCGGCGTTGCCGCTGTTGCGTTCCAGCAAGGCTTCGCCTTCTTCACGGCCGTCCTTGCCGAAGTACTTGTGCAGCAGGTAGACCATGGCCCACAGGTGGCGGCCCTCTTCCACGTTCACCTGGAACAGGTTGCGCAGGTCGTACTGGCTCGGGCAGGTCAGGCCCAGGTGGCGCTGCTGCTCGACCGATGCAGGCTCGGTGTCGCCCTGCGTCACGATGATGCGGCGCAGGTTGGCGCGGTATTCGCCGGGGATGTCTTGCCAGGCGGCTTCGCCCTTGTGGTCACCGAAGTGGATCTTGCGGTCCTGCTCGGCCGGGTTCAGGAAGATGCCCCAGCGGTAGTCGGGCATCTTCACGTGGCCGAACTGCGCCCAGCCCTGCGGATCGACGCTGACCGCCGTGCGCAGGTAGACATCGAAGTTCTGCGAACCGTCCGGGCCCATGTCGTCCCACCACTTGAGGTAGTTGGGCTGCCACTGCTCCAGCGCGCGCTGCAGCGTGCGGTCTTCGCTCAGGTTGACGTTGTTGGGGATCTTGTCGCTGTAGTCGATGGTGGACATGAGTGTCTCCTGTGGTTGACTGGACGGTGAAACTGAAAAACGGGTCGAGGGCGGGATGTCTGAGCTGGGGATGCGGTGGAACCGGCTTTGCCGGGCCACTCGCATCGCCCCCTGGGGGGTGACGCGCGCAGCGCGGCGCGGGGGGTACTTAAACCCGATTCATGTCGAACTGCGCTTTGTCGCCTTTGCCATAGACCTTCAGCGCACCTTTGTCGCCCACGGCGTTGGGGCGCTGGAAGATCCAGTTCTGCCAGGCGGTCAGGCGACCGAAGACACGGGTGGCCATGTTTTCTTTCTGCGCGAAACGCAGGTTGGCTTCCAGGCCGGTGAGGGCGTCGGGCGACATGGCGGCGCGCTCTTCCAGCGCCATGCGCACCTCGTCGGCCCAGTCGATGTCGTCGGGCGCGGCGGTCACCAAGCCCAGCGCGAAGGCGGCGTCGGCGTCGAGGGCCTTGCCGATGGCGCCGCGTGCGGCTTCCATCGGCGCCGCTTCTTCGTAGAAACGGCGCTGCAGGCGCGACTGGTCGTTCACCATGGGCAGGAAGCCGAAGTTGAACTCGTTCAGCTGCAGCTTGGGCGCCTTGTCGGCGTCGTCGGGCAGGGCCAGCATGTAGGCGCGGTCGGCGCAGAAGGCCAGCTCGGCCAGCGTGCCGGCGAAGCAGGAGCCGGTTTCGATCAGCGCGAACAGGCTGCGCGAAGACACATCCAGGCGGGCGAAGGTGCGGCGCAGCGCGCCGATGGTCTCGCGCACAAACCAGTGGTCTTTGTGGGCCAGCATCAGGGCGTCGTTGGCCAGCACGGCGGCGGCGTCGCCTTCGGTCTTGAGCACCCAGGTGCCGATGTCCAGCTCGTTGGTGCGCAGGTTGAGGATGGCGTCGTCGAGTTCGCGCGCCATCTGCAGCGGGTACCAGGCGGCACCGGCGGCTTCGATGCCGGCGATGTCGGTCGGCTGCGCGCCGCTCGGGGCTTTCAACGTGATGGTGGCGTTGCGCTTGGCGCGGTCGATGGCGACGTTCACATGGGTGTAGCCGATGCCGTCGGCGCTGTCGGTGCGCTCCACGCGTGGCAGGCTCACGCCCTTGGCACCGGCCGGGCGGTCGCTCTGGGCGGCCAGCCTGGCGGCGCGCTCGCTCACGGCGGCGGCGAACTGCTGCGGCTTGGCCACGGCGTCGACCAGGCGCCAGTCCACGGCCTTGCTGCCGCGCACGCCTTCGCTGGTGGTGCAGAAGATGTCGGCCAGGTCGTGGCGCACGTGGCGCTTGTCGGTCACGCGGGTCAGGCCACCGGTGCCGGGCAGCACGCCGAGCAAGGGCACTTCGGGCAGGCTCACCGCGCTGGAGCGGTCGTCCACCAGCAGGATCTGATCGCAGGCCAGGGCCAGCTCGTAGCCGCCGCCGGCGCAGGCGCCGTTGAGTGCAGCGAGGAACTTCAGGCCGCTGTGCTTGCTGGTGTCTTCGATGCCGTTGCGGGTTTCGTTGGTGAACTTGCAGAAGTTCACTTTCCAGGCGTGGCTGGAGACACCGAGCATGAAGATGTTGGCGCCGGAGCAGAACACGCGGTCCTTGCCACTGGTGACGACCACGGTGCGCACCTCGGGGTGCTCGAAGCGAACGCGGTTGAGCGCGTCGTGCAGCTCGATGTCCACGCCCAGGTCGTAGCTGTTGAGCTTGAGCTTGTAGCCGGGGCGGATGCCGGCGTCTTCGTCGATGTCGATGGCCAGCGTGGCCACGGCGCCGTCAAAGCTGAGCTTCCAGTGGCGGTACTGGCCGGGGTCGGTGCGGTAATCGACGGTGGTGATGGGGGTGGTGGCTGCGGTCATGGCTGTCTCCTGTTTGTGGGGTGGCGCGGTGCGAGAAAACAAGGGGTGCCGACCTGCATTCCATCACCGGTGGGCACCGAGTGATGTGAATAATATTGCAGCTTCTTCAAACCGTCAATGCATTTTTATGCATGTCACAAAATGCCCAGCACCTCCCGCACCTGGGTGCGCAGGCCGTCAAAGGCATCGTCCACGCCCATGCCACTGGTATTGAAGTGCAGGTCCGCCTTGGAATAGAAGGCCGAGCGCCCGGCCAGGATGCGTTTCAAATCTTCCATGGCTTCGCGGCTCGCGGCCATGGGCCGCGTATCGCCCTGCGCGGCCACGCGGCCCATGTGATCGGCCGGGTCGGCCTGCAGCCAGACGGTGGTGCAGTGCGTGAGCAGGAGGTTGAAATTGGCGGCGTCCGACACCAGGCCGCCCGGCGTGGCGATCACCACCTCGGGGTAGATCTGGATCGCCTCTTCCAGCGCGCGGCGCTCGTAGCGGCGGTAGGCCGGCGTGCCGTAGAGCGCATGGATTTCGTTGATGCTGCAACCCGCGAATTTTTCAATCTCGCGGCTGAGCTCGATGAAGGCGTAACCCAGGTCGTCGGCGAGGCGTTGCCCGAGGGTCGACTTGCCCGCGCCACGCAGGCCGATCAGCGCGATGCGGGCCTGCCGACCGGCGTCGTTCACCGGCGCGGCATGACCGTCCAGCAGGCCGCCGATGGCCAGGCGCACGCGCTTCAGGTCGGCCTCGTTGCGCTTCTCCAGCAGCTCGCGGATCAGCAGCCATTCGGGCGACGAGGTGGTCACGTCGCCCAGCAGTTCGGTGAGCGAACACTGCAGCGCCTGCGCCACCTGCAGCAGCACCAGGATGGAGGCGTTGCCGGTGCCGTATTCGAGGTTGGCCAGGTGGCGCTCGGACACGTCGGCCGCCAGCGCCACGGCCTTGCGCGTCATGCCGCGGCGCGAGCGCAGCGTGCGCACCCGCTCGCCCAGCGCCACCAGAAACGGGTGGCGCGGCGGTTCGTCGGCCTCGGCGGGGCCGGGGCCGGCTTCGGGTGCAAGATCGAGGGTGGCCGGTTCTTTCATGGGTGTCGGTGCTTTAAGGGTTATCCCTAGAGGGCTTGCATTCCGAAGAAACATGCACTTTAATGCATGAATGGCAAGACGCAAGATAGTGCATTTATAGCGTCAATCCCCCGGGCCGACCAGCCCTGCCGATCAACCCTCATCCCGACCCGACATGAACACCACCCCCCTGCTCCCCAACTTCCTCGCCGGCCGCTGGCAAGACGGCGCAGGCCACGCGGCCACGCTGCACGACCCGGTGCTGGGCACGCCCCTGGTGCGCGTGAGCAGCGCCGGGCTGGACCTGGCCGAGGGTTTTGCCTTCTCGCGCGAACAGGGCGGCGCCGCCCTGCGGGCACTCACATACAAGCAGCGCGCCGCGCTGCTGGGCGAGATCGTGAAGGTCTTGCAGGCGAACCGCGACGCCTATTACGAGATCGCCACCGCCAACTGCGGCACCACCACCAAGGACTCGGCGGTGGACATCGACGGCGGCATCTTCACCCTGGGTTACTACGCCAAACAGGGCGAGGCCCTGGGCGACGCGAAGTTGCTGCTGGATGGCGAGCGCATCCGCATGGCGAAAGACCCGGTGTTCCAGACCCAGCACATCCTGAGCCCCACGCGCGGCGTGGCGCTGTTCATCAACGCCTTCAACTTCCCGAGCTGGGGCCTGTGGGAAAAGGCCGCGCCGGCCCTGCTCTCGGGCGTGCCGGTGATCGTCAAGCCCGCCACCGCCACCGCCTGGCTGACCCAGCGCATGGTGAAAGACGTGGTGGACGCCGGCATCCTGCCAGCAGGAGCGCTGTCGGTGGTGTGCGGATCGTCTGCCGGGCTGATGGACCAGCTGCAACCGTTCGACGTGGTCAGCTTCACCGGTTCGGCCGCCACCGCGCGCATCATCCGCAGCCACCCGGCGGTGGTCGCCGATTCGGTGCGCTGCAACATCGAGGCCGACAGCCTGAACAGCGCCCTGCTCGATCCGGCCGCCACCGAAGGCAGCGAGGCCTTCAACCTGCTGGTGAACGAGGTGGTGCGCGAGATGACGGTCAAGAGCGGTCAGAAATGCACCGCCATCCGCCGCATCTTCGTGCCACTGGAGCTGTTCGACGAGGTGGCCCAGGCCATCTCCGCCAAGCTGGCCAAGGTCACCGTGGGCAACCCGCGCAGCGAGGGCGTGCGCATGGGCGCGCTGGTGAGCATGGAGCAGAAACACAGCGTGCTGCACGGCATCACCGAGCTGCTGCATGAGTCCGAGATGCTGTTCGACGGCAGCGAGGTGGCCCTGATCGACGCCGACCCGGCCACCTCCGCCTGCGTGGCTCCCACGCTGCTCGGCCACCGCGATCCGGGCCAGGCCACCACCCTGCACGAGGTCGAGGTGTTCGGCCCGGTCGCCACGCTGATGGCCTACGAAGACGAAGACGAGGCCTGGGAGCTGATCCGCCGGGGCGACGGTTCGCTGGTGGCCTCGGTCTACAGCGAAGACCCGGCCTTCATCGCCCGCGCCGCCGCCGAGCTCGGCTCGTGCCACGGCCGCGTGCACGCCATTTCACCCGACGTGGCCGCCATGCAGAGCGGCCACGGCAACGTGATGCCCATGAGCCTGCACGGCGGCCCGGGCCGCGCCGGTGGTGGCGAAGAGCTGGGCGGCCTGCGCGCGCTCGGCTTCTACCACCGGCGTTCGGCGGTGCAGGGCAGCACGGCGGCGCTCGATGCGCTCGCCGCCACAGCCACCCCACTGAAATACTGACCCCCCCGCGCAAAGGGCGAGACCACCCCCGCGCCGCCTTCGGCGTCACCCCCTTGAAGGGGGCCACACCAGCGGCCCGGCAAAGCCGGTTCCGCGGTGTTCTGAAATCGAGACACCGTGCTCCGGACAGCAGACCGTCGGAGATAGAAACACAGGAGACAAGTCATGAGCCACACCGACACCGCCGCCCCACCCGAGCGCTTCAATTTCGCGCGCCACCTGATCGCGCTCAACGCGGGCCGTGCCGGCAAGACCGCGCTGATCGACGACGCTGGCCCGCTCACCTACGGCCAGCTCGCCGACCAGGTGCAGCGCTTCTCGGCCGGTCTGCAGGCGCTGGGCCTGAAACGGGAAGAGCGCGTGCTGCTGCTCATGCACGACTGCAGCGACTGGGTGGTCGCGTTCCTCGGCGCGCTGCACGCGGGTGTGGTGCCGGTGTGCGTGAACACGCTGCTCACCGCCAAAGACTACGCCTTCATGCTGGCCGACAGCCGCGCGCAGGCGGCCTTCGTGTCGGCCGCGCTGCTGCCCACGCTGCAGACCGCGCTGGACACGGGTGGCCACGAGGTGAAGCACCTGATCGTCTCTCGCGCCAAAGACCCGCTGCCCGCTGGCGCGCTCGATCAGACGGCGGTCACCATCGCCCACGCCCCGGGCCAAGGTGCCGACACACACGGCGACGAACCCGCCTTCTGGCTGTATTCCTCGGGCTCCACCGGCAGCCCCAAAGGCACGGTGCACACGCAGGCCAGTCTCTTCTGGACGGCCGAGCTCTACGGCAAGGCGGTGCTGGGGCTGAAGGAGAGCGACACCGTGTTCTCGGCCGCCAAGCTGTTCTTCGCCTACGGCCTGGGCAATGGCCTGTCGTTCCCGCTGAGCGTGGGCGCGAGCGTGGTGCTGATGGCCGAGCGGCCGACGCCGCAGGCCACCTTCAGGCGCCTGGTCGACCACCAGCCCACGGTGTTCTACGGCGCACCCACCGGCTACGGCGGCATGCTGGCGTCGCCCGACCTGCCGCCCAGAAGCGCGGTGGCGCTGCGCCTGTGTTCTTCCGCCGGCGAGGCCCTGCCGCGCGACATCGGCGAGCGCTGGACGGCGCATTTCGGCTGCGAAATCATCGACGGCATCGGCAGCACCGAGATGCTGCACATCTTCCTCTCCAACCGCCCGGGCGACGTGCGCTACGGCACCACCGGCAAACCCGTGCCGGGCTACGAGGTGCAGCTGCGCGACGAGGACGGCAGCGTGATCACCGGCCACAACCTGATCGGCGACCTTTACATCCAGGGCCCGAGTGCGGCGCTCATGTACTGGAACAACCGCGCCAAGTCGCGCGACACCTTCCAGGGCCCTTGGACCAAGAGCGGCGACAAATACACCCGCGACCCCGACGGCTACTACACCTACGCCGGCCGCAACGACGACATGCTCAAGGTCAGCGGCATCTACGTGAGCCCCTTCGAGGTGGAGGCCACGCTGGTGCAGCACCCGGCCGTGCTGGAGGCCGCCGTGATCGGCAAGAACGACGACGAGGGCCTGACCAAGACCAAGGCCTACGTGGTGCTGAAGGCCGGCGCCCAGGCGACGGAAGCCGAGCTGCAGGCCTTCGTGAAAGAGAAGCTCGCGCCCTACAAATACCCGCGCTTCATCGAGTTCATGGCCGAGCTGCCCAAGACGGCCACCGGCAAGATCCAGCGCTTCAAGCTGCGCGAACTGGAAACCAGCGCCTGCTCGTGCGCCGTTGAACCCGGCCTGAAACCCGCTGATCGGATCGTGTCCACCAACGCGGGAAAACCCCGATCAGACCCGCCTTGTTTTCATTACAAGTCATAACCATACTCCCTGCCTTCTGACGTCAATACAAGGGGCAGGCAACATGGTTCGTTGGGCAATGGTCGCGTGTGGGTGGCTGATCGCAGCCGGGGCACACGCCAACGATTCGGGCGTCACGCCCACCGAAATCAGGCTTGGCGCCTCGGCGGTGCTCTCGGGGCCGCTGGGCCCGCAGACCGTGCAATACGGCGAAGGCTCGCGGCTGCTGTTCGACGCCGTCAACGCCAGCGGCGGCGTGCACGGACGCAAGATCAGCTACGTCACCCTTGACGACGGCTTCGATCCCAAGCGCGCCGTGGAAAACACCCAGAAGCTGCTGGCCGACAACAAGGTCTTCATGGTCTTCAACAGCACTGGCACCGCCCAGACGGCGGCCGTGCTGCCCCTGCTCAAGGAGTCGAAGACCATCCTGTTCGGCCCGGTGACCGGCGCTTCGGCCCTGCGCGACAACTTCAACCCCTACGTGTTTCACGTGCGCGCGAGTTACGCCAACGAGTCGGTGCGCATGCTGTCGCAACTCAAGCAGACAGGCGTCCAGCGGGTCGCCTTCTTCTACCAGGACGACGGCTTGGGCAAGGCCCTGCTGGCCGAGGTGAAAAAAGCCTCGGTGGCGGAAAACCTGCCGCTGGTGGTCGAGGTGAAGGTCGATCCGGCCGCGCCCGATTTCGCCGCGGCCGCCGCGACCACGGCCCAGGCCAACCCGCAGGCCGTCATCGTCGGCACCGCCGGGCTGACGTTCACGAACTACGTCAAGGCCCTGCAGGCGACCGCCGCGCGGCCGGTGCTCTACGGCTTTTCGGTCGCCAACCCGGACGGCATCAACCGCGAACTGAAAGACAAGGCGCGGGGCATCATCCTCGCGCAGATCATGCCCTCGCTGCGCAACAACACGGTGCCCGTGGTCGCCGAGTACCTGAAGCTGCACGCCGCCAAGTCACCCGATGTGCCACCCTCGGCGGCGCAGTTCGAGGGCTTTGTCCACGCCCGCTTGCTGGTCGAAGGCCTCAAGCGCACAGGCCGCGAACTGAACACCGCCAGCTTCATCAAGACCATGGAGGGTGCGGGCGAAATCGCCTTCGGGCGCTTCACCGCCCAGTACTCACCCAGGTCGCACAACGGGTCCAACTACGTGGAGCTGGCGATCATCGACGCCGACGGCCGTCTGCGGTATTGAGTCCCCTCCGCCCGGAGGACGAAAAAAAGACTGGCTCAGCCAGTCTTTTTTTTTCGACGCTGCCTTCCGCCCATGGGCCCGGGCAGATCAGGTCTCTTTCGAGATCTTGATGCTCGGGAACTTGCTGGAGAAGTCCTTGGCCTGCTTCGCGATCTTGATCGCCACCTGGCGCGCCACGGTCTTGTACAACGTGGCGATCTCGCCCTCGGGGTCGGACACCACGGTGGGGCGGCCGCTGTCGGCCTGCACGCGAATGCTCATGTTCAGCGGCAGCGCGCCCAGGTAGTCCATGCCGTACTCGGCCGCCATCTTCTTGCCACCATCGACGCCGAAGATGTGTTCGGTGTGGCCACAGTTGGGGCAGCAATAGACCGCCATGTTTTCCACGATGCCGAGGATGGGCACGCCCACTTTCTCGAACATCTTGATGCCCTTGCGCGCGTCGAGCAGGGCGATGTCCTGCGGCGTGGTCACGATCACCGCACCGGTCAGCGGCACGCGCTGGCTCAGCGTGAGCTGGATGTCGCCGGTGCCAGGCGGCATGTCCACGATCAGGTAGTCGAGGTCTTTCCAGTTGGTCTGGCGCAGCAGCTGCTCCAGCGCTTGCGTGGCCATGGGGCCGCGCCAGATCATGGCCTCGTCCTTGTCGACCAGGAAACCGATGGAGATGACCTGCACGCCGTAGTTTTCCAGCGGCTCCATGGTCTTGCCGTCGGCGCTCTCGGGACGGCCCTCGATGCCCATCATCATCGGCTGGCTGGGGCCATAGATGTCGGCGTCCAGGATGCCGACCTTGGCACCCTCGGCAGCCAGCGCCAGCGCCAGGTTGACCGCCGTGGTGCTCTTGCCCACACCGCCCTTGCCCGAGGCCACGGCGATGATGTTCTTCACGCTGGGCAGCAGTTGCACGCCGCGTTGCACCGCGTGCGGAATGATCTTGCTGGTCATGTTGACCGACACGTTTTCCACACCGGCCACGCCCTTGGCGGCGGCGATCAACTCGCGCCGCAGCGCCGGGATCTGGCTCTTGGCCGGGTAACCGAGTTCAACGTCGAACGACACGTCGCCGTACTGTTCGTTCAGGTTCTTCAGCGCTTTGGTGGACACAAAATCCTTGCCCGTGTTCGGATCGGTCACGGTCTGCAGGGCATTGAGCAGCGCTTGTTGGTCGACAGCCATCGAGAGGTCTCCAGAGGGGAAAAACGTGGGGGATTGGCAGAAGTGGCCCGAAGTCTAACGCCCGGACCATGCCCCGCCTAAAATCGCGGGTTCCCCCGAAAGAAAGCCCCTTGCCATGAGCCCGCGTCGCCTGTTCGTCACCACCGCCCTGCCCTACGCCAACGGCCACTTCCACATCGGCCACATCATGGAATACATCCAGGCCGACATCTGGGTGCGGTTCCAGCGCATGCAGGGCCACGAGGTGCACTTCGTCTGTGCCGACGACGCGCACGGCGCGCCGATCATGATCGCGGCCGAAAAGGCCGGCAAGACACCGCAGCAGTTCGTGGCCGACATCGCCTCGGGCCGCAAGCCCTACCTGGACGGTTTCCACATCGGTTTCGACAACTGGCACAGCACCGACGGCCCGGAAAACCACGAACTCGCGCAGGACGTGTACCGCGCGCTCAAGGCCAACGGCCTGATCGAGACCCGCACCATCGAGCAGTTCTACGACCCTGAAAAGGGCATGTTCCTGCCCGACCGCTTCATCAAGGGCGAGTGCCCCAAGTGCGGCGCGAAAGACCAATACGGCGACAACTGTGAGAACTGCGGCGCCGTCTACGCGCCCACCGAGCTGAAGAACCCCTACTCGGCCCTCTCGGGCGCGGCGCCGGTGCTGAAGCAATCGGACCACTTCTTCTTCAAACTCTCCGACCCGCGCTGCATGGCCTTTCTGGACCAGTGGACGCAGAGCGGCGCGGTGCAGCCCGAGGTGCTGAACAAGATCAGCGAATGGATCGAACCCGGCGAAGACGGCAAGCCCAAGATGGGCGACTGGGACATCAGCCGCGATGCGCCCTACTTCGGCATTGAAATCCCGGACGCACCGGGCAAGTACTTCTATGTGTGGCTCGACGCGCCCATCGGCTACCTCGCCTCGCTGAAGAATTATTTCGACAAGACAGGGCGCGACTACGACACCTTCATGGCCTCGCCCGAAACCGAGCAGTTCCACTTCATCGGCAAGGACATCATCACCTTCCACACCCTGTTCTGGCCGGCGATGCTCAAGTTCAGCGGCCGCAAGGTGCCCAACGCGGTGTTCGTGCACGGCTTCCTCACCATCAACAACGGCGAGAAGATGAGCAAGAGCCGTGGCACCGGGCTGAACCCGCTCAAGTACCTGAAACTCGGCATGAACCCCGAGTGGCTGCGCTACTACCTGGCGGCCAAGCTCAGCGGCAAGAACGAAGACATCGACTTCAACCCCGAGGACTTCATGGCCCGGGTCAACAGCGATCTGGTGGGCAAGTTCATCAACATCGCCTCGCGCGCGGCCGGCTTCATCGCCAAGCGCTTCGACGGCCAGTTGGGCGAAGTCTCGGCCGATGGCGATGCGCTGCTGGACCACCTCGAAGTGGCCGCCCCGAGCATCACCGAGCTCTACGCCGAACGCGAATACGGCAAGGCGCTGCGCGAGATCATGCTGCTGGCCGACCGCGTGAACGCCTACGTGGACCAGAACAAGCCCTGGGAGCTGGCCAAGAAGGAAGGCATGGAAGGCCGACTGCACGATGTGTGCACCACCTGCATCGAAGCCTTCCGCCTGCTCACGCTCTACCTCAAGCCCGTGCTGCCCGCGCTGGCGAAAGACGTGGAAGCCTTCCTGAACACCGAGCCGCTGCAGTTCGCCGACGCCACCCGCCTGCTCGGCAAGGGCCACCGCATCGGCGCCTACCAGCACCTGATGCAACGTGTGGACGTGAAGCAGCTTGACGCTCTGTTTGAGCCGCCACCCGCACCCGCCGTGGAGCTGGTGGTGCCCGGCGGTGAACCGATCGCCGACACCATCTCCATCGACGACTTCAGCAAGATCGACCTGCGCATCGCACAGATCGTCAACTGCGAAGCGGTGGAGGGCTCAACCAAGCTGCTGCGCCTGACGCTCGACGTGGGCGAGGGCCGCACGCGCAACGTCTTCAGCGGCATCGCCAGCGCCTACCGTCCCGAAGACCTGGTGGGCAAGCTCACCGTGATGGTGGCCAACCTCGCGCCGCGCAAGATGAAGTTCGGCGTCAGCGAAGGCATGGTGCTCGCCGCCAGCCACGCCGACGAGAACGCCGAACCCGGCATCCACATCCTCAACCCCTGGCCAGGTGCGACCCCGGGCATGCGGGTTCGCTGAAACGACAACACGTGTTTGAACCCATCCGCGGTTTCACCAGCCTGCAGCGCACGCCGCAGGCCGACCTGAAGCTCGGCACCGTGCTGGCCTTCGTGGCCGGTGCGGCCAACGCGGGCGGTTTCCTGGCCGTGGGCCAGTACACCTCGCACATGACGGGCATGGTCTCGTCGATGGCGGACCACCTCGTGCTGGGCCAGTTCGTGCTGGCCGGCGCAGCACTGGCCGCGGTGCTGGCCTTTCTGCTGGGCGCCATGAGCACCGCCTGGTTGGTGAACTGGGGCATGCGGCTGCAGCTGCGCAGCGCCTACGGCCTGCCACTGCTGATCGAAGCGGCGCTGCTGCTGGTGTTCGGCATCTTTGGAGCCGCCATGAGCCTGTGGCACACGGTGTTCCTGCCGGTCACGGTGCTGCTGCTCTGTTACATCATGGGTCTGCAGAACGCCGTGATCACCAAGATCTCGCAGGCGCGAATCCGCACCACACACGTGACCGGCCTGGTCACCGACTTGGGCATCGAGCTGGGCAAGCTGCTGTATGTGAACCGCCACCCGGACATGCAACCGGTGCGCGCTGACCGCGAACGCCTGCGTGTGCACGCCCAACTGGTGATCAGTTTCCTGGTGGGCGGCATCGCCGGCGCCCTGGGCTTCAAACACCTGGGCTACATCAGCACCGTGCCGCTGGCCCTGATGCTGTTGCTGCTGGTCATGCGCCCGGCGCTCGACGACTGGCAGCGCCTCAGAGCCACCTGAAAGTCGCTCAACGACCCCGGTCGAGATCCGGGTCGCGCACGCTCAGGGTCGACAACACCCGCATGTCGGGGTTGAAAATCACCGTGAACACCTTGCTGTCGCTCTCGTTCGGCCCGTCACGGTAGCGCCAGTCGTGGTGCGTTTCTTTCTTGAGGTCGTAAGTGGTGATCTTCATCGGCTTGCCGAGCAGCTTGCGCACCTCCTCCATCGGCATGCCCGGCTGGATCAGGGCGAAATTGCGCTCCGTCAGCACCTGTCGCAGCGCCGCCATCTTGCCGTCCGGGCCGATGGTGATCTGGTAGTTCTGGTACCCCGCGGGCTGGCGGTTGTATTCGTAGACCTGTGCACCGTCCGGTCCGTCCCACACCGCCTCGGGCTGGCCGAAGCGCTCGCGCACATCTTCCTCGGTTGAGACGCCCTCTTCCAGCTCGCCAATCGCTTGCTGGTCGCAGGCGGTCATCAGCAACGCTGCAGAAAACGCCAGCGCCCAGCGTGCCGGGTGGCGCGTGAAATGCATCAACGGGTGTGTCATGGGAGCACCAGATCAGGGCAAAAACTCAGTGTAAACCCCCATCTGCGCGCCATCCGCCTGTAAGCTGGGGCATCGGTTGCCAACCGTAACATTTCAAGATGCTGAACCACCTGCCCCCACTGGCGCCCTTCCGGCCTCGACTGATCCAGGACATCAAAGGCTACAACGGCGAGAAGCTGGCCAAAGACATGGGCGCTGGCGCCACCGTCGGCATCGTGGCACTGCCGCTGGCCATGGCCTTTGCCATCGCCAGCGGTCTCAAACCCGAGGCGGGCCTGTGGACCGCCATCATCGCGGGCTTCCTGATTTCGGCCTTGGGTGGCACCTCGGTGCAGATCGGTGGCCCGGCCGGCGCCTTCATCGTCATCGTCTACGGCATCGTCGAGCGCTATGGCGTGGCCAACCTGCTGATTGCCACAGCCAGTGCCGGCGTGTTGCTGTTTCTCATGGGCCTGTTCCGGCTGGGCACGCTGGTGCGCTATGTGCCGGTGAGTGTGGTGATTGGCTTCACCAACGGCATCGCGGTGCTGATTGCGTTGTCACAGGTGCGCGACTGGCTGGGCCTGGACATCGCCAGGATGCCGGGTGATTTTTTCGGCCAGATAGCCACCCTCACCCAGCATGTTCACAGCGTCAATCCCTACGCTTTTTCGCTGGGGGTGCTGTGTGTGATCGGGCTGTTTCTCTGGCCGAGGCTGTGGGCGGTGGATTCACAATTCCGCCGACAGCTCGACCGCATCGAAACCGTGAGCGCACTCAGGGCGACCTCGCGGCTGCCGGCGCCGGTCGTGGCCCTGGTCACGCTGTCGCTGGGGTCCTGGGCCCTGAGCCTGCCGGTGGAGACCATCGGTTCGCGCTTCGGCGGCATCCCGCAAAGCGTGCCGGCGTTCGAGTTGCCGGCCTTTTCCTGGGAGACGGTTCGCCTGCTGGTCACGCCCACCCTCACCCTCGCACTGCTCGGGGCCATCGAGTCGCTGCTGTGTGCGCGCGTGGCCGACCAGCTCAGCAACACCCGCAAGCACGACCCCAACCAGGAGCTGATGGCCCAGGGCATCGCCAACGTGGTGGTGCCCTTCTTTGGCGGGATGCCGGCCACCGGCACCATCGCTCGCACCGTCACCAACATCCGCTCGGGCGCGGTCTCCCCCGTGGCTGGCATGGTGCACGCCGCGACGCTCGCCGCCGTGGTGCTGATCGCCGCGCCGCTGGCCCAGCACATCCCGCTGGCCGTGCTCGCAGGGGTGTTGCTGTTCGTCGCCTGGAACATGGGTGAATGGCGCGAGTTCGGCCGCCTCAAGCACTTCAGCAACCACTACCGCCTGATGATGGTGTCCACCTTCCTGGTGACCATCGTCTTTGACCTCACGGTGGCTGTCGAGCTGGGTCTGGTCATGGCCTGCTTCCTGTTCGTGCGGCGGCAGAGCGACATCTTCCGGGCCGATGTGCTGGCCCGGCATCCCCACCAGCTGACCTACCGGCTCTATGGTTCGCTGTTCTTTGGCGCGGTGGCCAAAATCGATCCCATCGTGGCCGATGTCGAAGGCGGCCCCGCTGGCGTCAACCTCATGCTCGATGCCACCCAGCTGATTTCGCTCGACACCACCGGTCTGGACGCGCTGGAACAGTTGCACAAGGCGGTCCAAAAGCGCGGCGGCCACATGGGCATCGTCGGATTGAACGCCCAACCCCGCTCTCTGATCGAACGTTCAGGCTTTCACCAGCGGCTGCACACCTGTCAATGAGGACACTGGGGCCAGGGCCACGGCGCCTGGCCCGGTAAAATCACCGGTTTTCCGTCCACAGCGCTTTGCGCACTGCCCGCCATGTCCTTCTTTGCCCGCCCGCACTACACGTCTGACGCGACGCAGTTCATCGACCAGCTCAAGGCCGACCACCCCGAACTGGAGCAGGCGCAGCGCGAAGGCCGCTCGCTGCTGTGGGACAAGCAGATCGATCGCGACTTCCAGATCAAGGCCGTGCAAGCCCAGGTGCCCCAGCAGCCCTACGTCTACCAGACCGGCTCGGACCACACCTGATCCGCCCGTGGCCGCCCCTTGATGAGCAACGAGGCCAGCACGCTCGATGCGGCCCCTGAGGGGCTGGACGCGTTGCTGCCGGCGGTCGTCGATCAGGTGGCGCTCGCCCGCCTGTACGGCGAACCGCTGTTCTCGATGCCGCGGGACCTGTACATCCCGCCCGATGCGTTGCAGGTGTTCCTCGAAGCCTTCGAAGGCCCGCTGGACCTGCTGCTCTACCTGATCCGCAAGCAGAACTTCAACATTCTCGACATCCCGATGGCGGCGGTGACGCGCCAGTACCTGAGCTACGTCGACGAGATCCGCGCCAGCAACCTGGAACTGGCGGCCGAGTACCTGCTGATGGCGGCGATGCTGATCGAGATCAAGTCGCGCATGCTGCTGCCGCCCAAGAAGACGGCCGAGGGCGAAGAAGCCGAAGACCCGCGCGCGGAACTCGTGCGCCGCCTGCTCGAGTACGAGCAGATGAAGCTCGCCGCACAGCGGCTGTCGGAAATGCCGCAATACGGCCGGGACTTCCTGCGCGCGCAGGTGTACGTCGAGCAGGCGCTGGCGCCGCGCTTCCCCGACGTGAGCGCCATCGACCTGCAGAGCGCCTGGCGCGACATCATGAAACGCGCCAAGCTCGTGCAGCACCACAAGATCAGCCGAGAAGAGCTCTCGGTGCGCGAACACATGAGCATCGTGCTGCGCCATTTGCAGGGTCGAAAATTCGTCGAGTTCGGCGAGCTTTTCGATCCCTCGCGCGGCCAGCAGGTGCTGGTCGTGACCTTCATCGCCATGCTGGAACTGGCCAAGGAAACGCTGATCGAGCTGACCCAGGCCGAGGCGTTTGCGCCCATCTACGTCAGGCTCGCTTACACCCCCAATTGAGGCAGTGGCTCTCCCTGAGAGATGCCTCATCCCGTCCCACTCCATCCATTTCCGACACGCCATGAGCGCCCACCATTCCTTTGACGTCCTCATCATCGGCAGCGGTCTGGCCGGTCTCACCGCCGCCCTGAAACTCGCGCCCACCCACCGCGTGGCGGTGGTCACCAAGCGCGGCATCTCCGACGGTTCGAGCAACTGGGCCCAAGGCGGCATCGCGGCCGTGCTGGCGGAGGGCGACAGCTACGCCTCGCACGTGGACGACACGCTGGTGGCCGGCGCCGGGCTGTGCGACCTGGAGGCCACGCAGTTCACGGTAGAGAACGCGCCGGGCGCGATTGCCTGGCTGCAGGAACTGGGCGTGCCCTTCTCCACCGAAAACGGCGAACTGCACCTGACCCGTGAAGGCGGACACACCCACCGCCGCATCGTTCACGCCACCGACGCCACGGGCGCGGCCGTGCACACCACGCTCAGCAAGCTCGCGCGAGCCACCCCCGGCATCACGTTCTTCGAGAACCACATGCTGGTCGATCTGATCACCGACGCCAAACTGCCGGGTCACAAGGCCGGCAACGGGTCGGTGCGCTGCCACGGGGCCTATGTGCTGGACGTGGACCGCGACGAGGTCGAAACCTTCAGCGCACCCCACACCATCCTGGCCACCGGCGGCGCGGGCAAGGTGTATCTCTACACCACCAACCCCGACACCGCCACCGGCGATGGCATCGCTGCCGGCTGGCGCGCGGGCTGCCGAGTGGGCAACATGGAGTTCATCCAGTTCCACCCGACCTGCCTGTACCACCCCAATGTCAAGAACTTCCTGATCACCGAAGCCGTGCGCGGCGAAGGCGGGCAGCTGAAGCTGCCACCGCACCTGGGGAGCCACCGCTTCATGCCCGACCACGATCCGCGTGCCGAACTCGCACCGCGCGACATCGTGGCCCGCGCCATCGACTACGAGATGAAGCGCCACGGCCTGGACTGCGTGCACCTCGACATCTCGCACCAGAGCCCCGAGTTCCTGAAAGAGCACTTCCCCAACATCCTGGCGCGCTGCGCCGAGCTGGGCATCGACATCACCAAAGAGCCCATTCCCGTGGTGCCCGCCGCGCACTACACCTGCGGCGGCGTGGTGACCGATCTCGAAGGACACACCGACCTCGAAGGCCTGTACGCCGTGGGCGAGACCACCTGCACCGGCCTGCACGGCGCCAACCGCCTGGCCAGCAATTCGCTGGTGGAGTGCATGGTGTTCGCCCAGGCCGCCGTGAAGGCCATCCAGACCGCGGCCGTGGTCGCCAGCCCCGACATTCCCCTGTGGGACGACAGCCGCGTCAAGGACGCCGACGAACAGGTCGTGATCTCGCACAACTGGGACGAGCTGCGCCGTTTCATGTGGGACTACGTCGGCATCGTGCGCACCAACAAGCGCCTGGAGCGGGCGGCCCACCGCATCACCCTGCTGCAGCGCGAGATTCATGAGTTTTACGCCCAGTTCCACGTCACCCGGGATCTGCTGGAGCTGCGCAACCTCGTGCAGGTGGCCGATCTGATCGTGATGTCGGCCATGCTGCGGCACGAAAGCCGGGGCCTGCATTTCAGCCGGGACTACCCCGATCTGCTGCCCGAAGCCAAACCCACGATCCTCGTGCCACCGGCAAGGTGACAGCCCCCAAACTCCGCCGCTGCGCCCAGAAAGGCTGATCCGAACGGCGTCCGGCAGTGGCAGGCATCTCAAGCTAAAGTAGCGGGATGATCACCCAAGCCGAATCCGGCAGTTCCAAACGCCCCGTGAAGCCCTCGCAACCGGCCGCGAGCGCGGCGGCGGCGAGCTTTGCCGCGCTGGTGGGCAAGCTGGACTACCTCGGCCCGAGTGACATCGACAGCATCCGCAAGGCCTACCGCTTCGCTGACGAAGCCCACCTGGGCCAGCTGCGCAAGAACGGCGACCCCTACATCACCCACCCGATCGCGGTGGCCGCCCAATGCGCAGAATGGAAGCTGGACGCCCAGGCCCTCATGGCGGCGCTCATGCACGATGCCATGGAAGACTGTGGTGTCAGCAAGGCCGAACTGGTGGAGCGCTTCGGCGCACCGGTGGCCGACCTCGTGGACGGCCTGACCAAGCTGGAAAAGCTGGCCTTCGACACGCGAGAGCAGAACCAGGCCGAATCGTTCCGGAAGATGCTCCTGGCGATGGCGAAGGACGTGCGGGTCATTCTCGTCAAGCTCGCCGATCGCACGCACAACATGCGCACCATGGGTGACATGCCGCGCGACAAATGGCAACGCATCAGCAACGAGACCCTCGAGATCTACGCACCCATTGCTCACCGGCTGGGACTCAATTTCACGTACCGCGAACTGCAGGACCTGGCGTTCCGTTTCCTGCACCCCTGGCGCTATGAAGTCCTGTCCAAGGCACTCAACAAGTCGCGCAACCGCCGCAAGGACCTGATCAGCCGGGTGCAGCGCGAGGTCGAGTCGACGTTTGCCCGACATGGCATGTCGGTGCGCATCGTGGGTCGCGAGAAGACCCTGTATTCGGTCTACCGCAAGATGGACACCAAGCACCTGTCGTTTTCGCAGGTGACCGACATCTACGGCTTCCGCATCGTGGTGCCCGACCTGAGCGACTGTTACACCGGCATGGGTCTGCTGCACCAGCTCTACAAACCGGTGCCGGGCAAGTTCCGCGACTACGTGGCGATCCCGAAAGTCAACGGCTACCAGTCGCTGCACACGACGCTGATCGGCCCGTTCGGTACCAACATCGAATTCCAGCTACGCACCCACGCCATGGATGTTGTAGCGGAGTCGGGCGTGGCGGCGCACTGGCTTTACAAGGCCAGCGAACCCAACAGCGACATGTCGCAGCGCCTGGGCACCCAGTGGCTGCAGTCGCTGCTGGACATCCAGCAGGAAACCCACGACGCGAGCGAGTTCTGGGACCACATCAAGATCGACCTGTTTCCCGATGCGGTCTATGTGTTCACGCCCAAGAGCAAGATCATGGCGCTGCCGCGGGGCGCGACCGTGATGGACTTTGCCTACGCCATCCACAGCGGCGTGGGCAACCGGGCCGTCGGCGCCCGCATCAATGGCGAGCAGCGCCCGCTGCGCACCGAGCTGGCCAACGGCGACATCATCGAGATCGTCACCAGCGACACCGCCGAGCCCAACCCGGCCTGGCTGTCCTTCGTCAAGACGGGCCGCGCACGATCCAAGATCCGGCACCACCTGAAAACGCTGGCACAGGAAAAGGCCAACGAACTGGGTGAGCGCATGTTGACGCAGGCCCTGCGCTCCGAGGGGCTCGCCACCCTGCCAACTGAAAGCGGCGAGTACAAGGCCACCTGGGACAAACTGCTGCGTTTCACCGGCAACAAGACCCGCAATGAGCTGCTCACGGACATCGGCATGGGCAAGCGCATTGCCAACATGGTCGGCAAAAAACTGGCGGTGCTGCTGGCAGAAACCGGCCTCAAACCCGACGCGGTCCTGATCAGCACCGAACGCTACGCCTCGGGCGAGAACGAATCGGTGTCACAAGGCGTGGTGAGTCTGGATGGCAGCGAAGGCTTGTCGGTGCAATACGCTTCCTGCTGCAAACCCATCCCCGGCGACCGCATCGTCGGCTACCTGGGCCGTGGAGAAGGCCTGATCGTGCACGCCGAAGACTGCCCGACCGGACGGCGCCTGCTGGCCCGTGACAGCGAGCGCTTCCTGCAGGTGGAATGGTCGGACGACCCGGTGCGTGCTTTTGACACCACAGTGATTGTGACCGTGACCAATGGCAAAGGGGTGCTCGCCCGCGTGGCTTCGGCCATCGCCGCCGCCGAAGCCGACATCACCCACGTGGACATGGGCGACGAGCCCGCGCAGACGGCGACCGACATCCGTTTCTCGGTGGCGGTTCGGGACCGGGTGCACCTGGCGGAAGTGCTGCGCAGCCTCAAACGCACGAATTCCGTGCTCAAGGCGCAACGCCTCAAGCCCTGAGGAGACTCAGGTGGCAGGTGCCGGGTAAGTGACGGAGAGCACCTCCAGCTCCTGCACACCACCGGGAACCACCAATCGCACCACGTCGCCGACGCGCGACTTCAGCAGCGCACGAGCGACTGGAGACACCCAGCTGATCTCGTGGTGTGTGCTTCGGGCCTCGTCCACCCCCAGGATCGTGACCGTGGTTTCGGCGCCACTGTCGTCGGAGTAAACCACCGTCGCGCCAAAAAACACCTGATCGCCCCCGTGATGAAGCGAGGTGTCCACCACCTCGGCGATTTCCAGACGCTGGGTCAGAAAACGTATGCGCCGGTCAATTTCCCTCAAACGCTTCTTGCCATACAGGTAATCCCCATTTTCCGAGCGGTCGCCATTGCTGGCGGCCCAGTGCACGATCTCCACGATCCTGGGCCGCTCATCGTCGATCAGGCCGAACAGCTCCGAGCGCAGCAGGTCGTAGCCGGAACGGGTGATGTAGTTGACACCGGTGGGCAACGCTGGCGAAGCGGGGAGCTCGTCGTCTGCGTCGTTGTCGGTCTCGCGGGTGAAGGCCTTGCTCATGAACAGTGAAGGCAGGGAAAGAATGCGATCGGAAAATAAAAAAGCCTGCAGCTTGTGGCTGCAGGCTTTTCATTTGGTGCGGCTGGCAGGAATCGAACCCACGACCCCTTGGTTCGTAGCCAAGTACTCTATCCAGCTGAGCTACAGCCGCTAAGCTTCGTATTCTAGCACGGTTTTTGGTAGGCCGTGTTGGACTTGAACCAACGACCAAAGGATTATGAGTCCTCTGCTCTAACCAACTGAGCTAACGGCCCGGCAAGGCACGCATTGTAGGGCCCGGGCCAACCCGCTCATTTGTTGTGGCTCAGCGCATTGCCCACCAGCTTGGCGGTCACATCGACGATCTGGATCATGCGGTCGTAGGGCATGCGTTGCGGGCCGATCACGCCCAGCGTACCCACGACCTGGCCATCCACCTCATACGGCGCGGTCACCACAGACAGCTCCTGGAACGGCACCACTTGGCTCTCGCCGCCGATGTAGATGCGCACGCCGTCGGCCTGGGTGGACACATCCAGCAGGCGAATCAGCTGGGTCTTCTGTTCAAACAGGTCGAAGAGCTGACGCAAGTGGCCCATGTCGCTCGAGAACTCGCTGACCGACAGCAGGTTGCGCTCCCCAGACACCACGATGTGCTCTTGCGCCGAGCCAGTTCCGGTCCCGATGTCGACGGCCGCCTGCATCAGCTGGGCGATTTCGCCGCGCAGCGCATCCACTTCGGTCTTGAGTCGCGCGCGCACTTCTTCCATGGTGAGGCCCGCGTAGTGCGCGTTGAGGAAGTTGGCGGCTTCGAGCAGCTGCGACTGACTGAAACTGACCTGTGTGTGGATGATGCGGTTCTGCACATCTCCCTCGGGCGAGACCAGGATCACGAGCACGCGACGTTCGGACAGGCTCAAAAACTCGATGTGGCGAAACACCGACGTGCGTCTGGGTGCCATCACCACACCGACAAACTGCGACAGACTGGACAACATCTGCGCCGCGTGGCTGATGACCCGCTGCGGCTGGGCACCGGCCTCGATGCCGGCGGCCCCCATCTCGTCCGCACTGACCAGTCCTTCGCGACGCACCGTGAGCATGGTGTCAACGAACAGCCGGTAACCGCGCGCAGTCGGGATGCGACCGGCCGACGTGTGAGGGCTGGCGATCAGGCCCAGTTCTTCCAGGTCGCTCATCACATTGCGGATGGTCGCTGGCGACAACTCCATGCCGGCCGCCTTGGCCAGCGTGCGCGACCCCACAGGCTGGCCGTCGGCGATGTATCGCTCGACGAGGGCTTTGAGCAGCAACTTGGCGCGGTCATCCAACATGCCTTCATTTTACGGACGCCAGCGAAGTGGCGGCGGTCCATGTGCAAGGGTTTTTGTGGGCGGGTCACACCAATGCCTATGTTGTAATTTGTGCATGAGCCTGCCCTCCCCCCATCGCCACGGGTCCATGCCCGACGGAAAGACTTTGCGTTTTGCGCACGTGGCCATCGTCGGCAAATACCAGGCCCCGGGCTCGCGCGACGTGGTGGAGGAAGTGGCTCATTTCCTGCATGACGAAGGCTGCGAGGTGTCGCTGGAGCGGGAGACAGCGCTCAACACCGGCCTGCTGCAGTACCCCGCGCTGGACGTGCCGGCCATGGGCCAGTCCATCGATCTGGCGCTGGTGCTCGGCGGCGACGGCACCATGCTGGGCATCGGGCGGCAACTCGCCCGCTACGGGGTGCCCCTGGTGGGCATCAACCAGGGTCGCCTGGGTTTCATCACCGACATCCCCTTCGACACCTACCGGGACAACCTGCGGTCGATCCTCAGGGGCGAATACGAAGAAGACACGCGTGCGCTGATGGCCGCCAGCGTCTGGCGCGACGGTCGCTGTGTGTTCGAGGCCACTGCACTCAACGATGTGGTGGTCAACCGGGGTGGCGTGGCCAGCATGATCGAGCTGCGGGTCGAGGTCGATGGCCACTTCGTGGCCAACCAGCGCGCCGACGGCCTGATCATCGCCACCTCCACCGGATCCACGGCCTACGCGCTCTCCGCGGGCGGACCGCTGCTGCACCCGGCCATCGACGGCTGGGTGATGGCGCCGATCGCGCCGCACACCTTGTCGAACCGGCCCATCGTGTTGCCGGCACATTGTGAGGTCGCGGTGGAAATCGTCTCAGGCAAGGACGCCAGCGCCAACTTCGACATGCAGTCGCTCACCAGCCTGATGCACGGCGACCGCATCGTGGTGAGGCGTTCGGAGCACACCTTGCGTCTGCTGCACCCGCAGGGCTGGAGCTACTTCGACACACTGCGCAAGAAACTGCACTGGAACGAAGGCGCGTGAAATAGCGGTCAGAATACGACCGCTGTTTCCTCCGTTTCCAATTCCTCCCATGAGCCTCAGACGCATCGTTTTGCGCGACTTCGTCATCGTGCAGTCGCTGGACCTCGAACTTGATCAGGGCTTTTGCGTGCTCACCGGCGAAACCGGTGCGGGCAAGTCCATCCTGATCGACGCGCTGCAACTCGCCCTGGGAGCCCGCGCCGAAAGCGGTGTGGTGCGCGAGGGTGCCACCCGCTGCGAGATCGCGGCCGAATTCGACACACCGGCGTCGGTCAAGCCCTGGCTGGAAGAACAGGGGTTCTCAAGCGAAGACAGCCTGCTGCTGCGCCGCACCGTGGACACCGAGGGCCGCAGCCGGGGCTGGATCAATGGCAGTGCCGCCACCATGGCACAGCTCAAGACACTGGCAGACGATCTGGTCGATATCCATGGCCAGCACGCCTGGCAAAGCCTCACCCGCAACGATGCGGTGCGCGGCCTGCTGGACGCCTACGCCGGCATCGACACCTCGACTGCCTCGGCGTTGTGGGCACGCTGGCGCCAGCACCGCAAGGCCCTGGACACCGCCATCGAGCGGCAGAACACCCTGCAGCTGGAAAGCGAGCGCTTGGCCTGGCAGATCGGCGAGCTGGACAAACTGCGGCCCTTGGCCGGCGAATGGGAAGACATCAACGCACAGCACAGCCGCCTGGCCAATGCCCAAGGGCTGCAGGACGCCGCCCAGCTGGCGGTGGCGGCGCTGGACGACGAAGAAGGCAGCGCCGCCAGCCTGATCCACCGTGCCCTGGGTGCGTTGCAGGCCCAGGCCCACATCGAGCCGGCCTTCGGCGGACCGATCGAAGCGCTGGAGGCCGCGCTGGCCCAGGTGCAGGACACCGTGCACAGCTTGCACCAGTACGCGCGCCACGCCGACCAGGACCCTGCCAGCCTCGAAGCGCTGGACCAGCGCCTGTCGCTGTGGATGTCTCTGGCCCGACGCTACCGGCGCCCACCCGAAGAACTGGCCGAGCTGCACACGGCCTGGAAAACCGAACTCGCGCAGATCGACCAGGCGCTGGACCTCGACAGCCTGAAAGCCGCCGAACGCAAGGCCTGGCAAGGCTTCGAAGCAGAACTCAGCGTGCTGAGCAAAAAACGCCAGCAGGCTGCCCCCAAACTGTCGAAGGCCGTGAGCGAGGCCATGCAGACGCTGGGCATGCAGGGTGGCCGCTTTGAGGTGGCCCTGCAGCGCCTGGACGAGCCGCAGGCGAGTGGCTGGGAACAGGTGGAGTTTCTCGTGGCGGGTCACGCCGGCGTCAGCCCGCGCCCGGTGGGGAAAGTGGCCTCGGGCGGTGAGCTGTCGCGCATCGCACTGGCGATCTCGGTGGTCACCAGCCGCCTGGGCCAGGCGCCCACCCTGATTTTTGACGAGGTGGACTCGGGCATCGGTGGTGCCGTGGCGCACACCGTGGGGCAGCTGCTGCGCCAGCTCGGCCGGGACCGCCAGGTGCTCGCCGTGACCCACCTGCCGCAGGTCGCGGCCTGCGGCGATCACCACCTGTTGGTGAGCAAGCGCCAGAACGGGCGATCCACCCACAGCACGGTCACTGTGATCGACCAGGAACAACGCGTGAGCGAAGTCGCGCGCATGCTCGGCGGCAACGACCGCTCTGAAGTTTCGCTGGCGCACGCGCGCGAGCTGCTCGCCGCATGAACACCCCGCCCCCGTCCAGCAAGCCCCCCGTCGAGATCGAGCTGGTGCTCATCACCGGCATGTCGGGCTCGGGGAAATCGGTCGCACTCACCGCGCTCGAAGACCTGGGTTTCTATTGCGTCGACAACCTGCCGCCCGAGTTGCTCGCGTCCTTCATCGCGCTGGAGCAAAGCCACCGGGCCAGCAAGGTGGCCATTGCGATGGACGTGCGCAGTGCCGCGTCGTTGCCCGGACTGCCTGCCCGCCTGGCCGATCTCCTCAAACAACCCGGGCAGCAGATCCACCTGAGCACGGTGTTTCTCGACGCCACCACCGACACCCTGGTGCGCCGATTCTCCGAAACGCGCCGACGCCACCCGCTCTCGCTCAAGCAGTCGGACGACGAACACCGTGCGCTGACCGACGCCATCGAATACGAACGTGAACTGCTGTCCGAGCTGCGCGAGCAGGCCTTGGTGCTCGACACCAGCCTGATCAGGCCGGCGCGCCTGCGCAGCCACATCAAGGAACTGCTCGGTGCACAACAGGCGCCGCTGACCCTGGTGTTCGAGTCGTTCGCGTTCAAGCGCGGCATCCCCATGGACGCCGACTTCGTGTTCGACGTCCGCATGCTGCCCAACCCGCACTACGAAGCCGCGCTGCGTCCGCTCACCGGACGCGACGCGCCGGTGGCCGCTTACCTGGCCGAGTACCCGGAGGTCGCGCAGATGGAGCGGCAGATCGGTGACTTCCTGCGCCACTGGTTGCCCCAGATGCTGGAGGACCACCGTAGCTACGTGACGGTGGCGATTGGCTGCACGGGCGGACAACACCGGTCGGTCTATCTGGTGGAGCGACTGGCCCAGGCGTTCTCCGTGGCCTGGGCGACGCGCTTGCGCCATCGCGAAGTGGATGGGTGGCCCGTGGCGCCAGCGCGCGCAGCGGTGCCTGGCCCCTGAGGGTCAGCCGGGCAACTGCGGCAGCAGGGAGCGCAATGGTGTGGGCAAGCCAACTTGTTCCAGCCGGTCCAGCAAAACCCACTGCCCATCCGCGTGAGAGTTCATCGCCCGGTCCGATGGCACGTCCACCAGCAAAGGATGCAGACGCAACTCGCGGTGGGTGAGGCTGTGCACGATGGGCGACAGCTCATGCACGACGAGACCGGCGAGCCGCGGTGACTCGCTGGCGAGTGCCTCGCCCGAAAACACGGGCGTGCAATACAAGCCGGCCCAGATGCCACGCGCTGGCCGACGCTCCAGCCAGACCTTCTGCCCGTCCGGCGAAGCGCAACGCCAAATCAACAGCCACCAGCTTTCGTGCCGGCGCAACAGCTTGCGTGTCTTGACCGGGTAACGCTCCACCGTGCCCGCCAAATGGGCGAGGCACAGGGACTGCACCGGGCAGCGCTCGCAACCCGGACGGGTGCGTGAACAGATGCTGGCCCCCAGATCCATCAGTCCCTGCGTGTAGGCGACCATGTCGGCCGCGGTGGGCTCGGTGGGCAACAGGGCCTGCGCCATGTCCCACAAAGCGCGCTGGGGAGCTGTCTGCGACTGATCACCATCAAACGCCAGCAGGCGGCTCAGCACGCGGCGCACATTGCCATCCACGATGGAAATCCGCTCACCGTGGCAAAACGCCGCGATCGCCGCAGCGGTGGACGCACCGATGCCGGGCAAGGTCTCCAGCGCCTCTGCGCTGGACGGAAACACCCCGCCGTGTTCAGACACCACCGCCTGCGCGCAGCGGTGCAGGTTGCGCGCGCGGCTGTAGTAGCCCAGTCCGCTCCACAGCGCCATCACGTCGTCGGCGGGCGCTGCGGCGAGCGAATGGACGTTGGGGAACCGTTGCAGAAAACGGTCGTAGTAGCCCAGGACGGTGCTGACCTGGGTCTGCTGCAGCATGATTTCAGACAGCCAGACACGGTAAGGATCGCGCGTGCCCTGCCAGGGCAGGCCGTGCCGGCCGCTGTGGCGTTGCCAACGGATCAGCGCCGGTGCAAAGCCGGTGGCCCCTTCGGCGACGCGGCTCATGCCGCGACAGCTTCGGCGGAGGTGTCTTCGGGTGCGGCCAGCAGCTGGCCGGTGAGTTCGGCCAGCTTGACGTCCACCAGATTGAGCTGGGCCTGCTGGGCCTGAAGCTCACGGATGCGGTCATCCAGGCCACTCGCGGCCTGCTGGATGCGAGACACCGCCTCGATGCGGCGGCTGAAATTGCGGCGGCGCTCGCGCAGCTGGGCATCCAGCTGGGCTGCGGCCGACTTGTTCCAGAGCTCCACCGAGTTGACCGCCGTTTCGTACACCACCCGCAGGCGGCTCATCAGCGCTCGCGCCAGGCGTTCGGCAAACTCGGGCTGCGCCAGGCGCAGCGCGTTGCCCAGGCTCAGGTACTGCAGGTGACTCTTTTCGATCAACTCCAGGTCCTTGAGGTACTGGCTCAATTGCGGCGGTGTGGGTGGCTGGAGCGAAAACCCGTACTCGGCGTTCAGGTTCTTGAAACTGCCCTCCAGCATGGACTGGATCTCGGTGGCCAACTGATCGGCACGCAACAGGTCGGCGCGCAGGTGCTCAAAGGTGTTGCCATAGGCTCGCCGCACCCCCAGCTTGATGCCCGGCTGCTTGAGCGCACGCGCCAGCGCGCTCACATGGGTCTTCAGCTGCGTGGTGCCGAGCAGGGCAAACAGGTCTTTGAGCAATCGCAGATGCACCGATCTCACAGCCTGGATCTTGGCACCGCTGGCGTCGAAGTCGGCCTGCTCCTGCTCGATGCGCAGACGCATCTGCTTGATCACACCCGTGTTCTTGCCGCGAAGGCCTTCCAGCTCCTGAACCTGCTCCACCAGATCGCGCGCCCGCGTGTGCACGAGGCGGCCGGTTTCCTGTCGCAGTGCCTGCACGCCAGACGCCACCGCCGCCCCGAGAATCTGGCGGCGCTGCCCCAGGATGTCACTGCCCAGCGCGGCCTCCAGCTCCATCAGGTTGCTGGCCTGCAACAGCTTGTCGTCGCGGCTGACTTTCGCCAGCAAGCCCTTTTGCGCCGACACCGCGATCACCTGCCGTGGCGACAAGCCCAGCACATCGGCGGAGTCCGTGCGCTGCGAAGCGACCTGCAGCTGCACCTGTTCGGGCGAGCTCAGCGCGTCCCACATGGTGTCGATCTTGTTGAGCACCACCAGGCGGGTGGCCTGACCGTCGGCCAGCCCGGTGATGTGCTGGCGCCAGATCGCCAGATCGGACTTGGTCACGCCCGTGTCGGCCGCCAGAATGAACACCACCGCGTGCGCCTGCGGCAACAGGCTCACGGTGAGTTCCGGCTCGGCACCGATGGCGTTCAGTCCTGGCGTGTCCAGAATCACCAGTCCCTGCTTGAGCAGGGGATGGGCCATGTTGATCAGCGCGTGGCGCCACTTGGGCACCTCCACCAGACCGTCCGCGCCCACCGGCGGGTTGTCGTCGGGCAATTCGTCGTTCCAGAAACCGAGTGCGGCCGCCTCGGACCGGCTGACGCGGCGCACCTCGGCCACCTTCTGGATGGCCCGCGCGAGCTGCTGGGGATCGTTGACATCCAGATCCACCCGCTCCCATTTGGCGGTCGAGTTGCGCCAATCCAGCAGCGACTTGGATTGCAGCCGGGTTTCAATGGGCAACAACCTCAAACAAGGCGGAATCTCGGCGTCGTACCCCAGCTCGGTGGGACACATGGTGGTGCGACCGGCGCTCGCGGGCATGATGCGCCGCCCGTATCCGGCAAAAAACACCGCGTTGATCAGCTCGGACTTGCCCCGGGAGAACTCGGCGACGAAGGCCACCATGATCTTGTCGTTCTTGACCTGGACGTGCAGCTGATCCAGCCGCTCGCGCACCCCCGCCTCCAGCAGATCGTGGTCGCTGAGCCATTCGGACATCAGCTTGAGCCGCAGCGCAAACTGCTTGCGCCAAGCGCCGTGCTCGTCAAATTCCTGATTGAAGCTCATGTGCCGGTGGGGTGTGTTTGGAACCAATATAGCATCGCGCCCTCAGGCCCTCAGGCCTTCTGGCAGCTCGGGCAGAAAAAGCTGGATCGCTGCCCCTGCTTGAGTTGCCGGATCGGCGTGGCGCAAACGCGGCAAGACAGCCCCTCGCGGCCATACACCATGGCATCGAGCTGAAAGTAGCCACTCTGCCCGTCGGCACTGGAAAAGTCGCGCAGCGTGCTGCCACCCAAGGCGAGCGCCCGCTGCAAAACGGTGATCACCGCACCGTGCAGCAGCGCAGCCCGGGGCCCACTGAGCCGATCGGCCCGCAGTGTGGGGCGGATGCCGGCAAAGAACAACGCCTCAGAGGCATAGATGTTGCCCACGCCCACCACGATGTCCCCCGCGAGCAGCACCTGCTTGATGCTGGCGCGGCGCTGGCGCAGCGCCTGGTGAAAAGACCGCGGATCAAACCCGGGCTCCAACGGCTCCACTCCCAGCCTGTCCAGCAGCTTTCTGGCGCGCGGGTCGTCCACCGAATCCGCGAAAACCACAGCACCGAACCGCCGAGGATCGTGCAAGCGCAGCAGGCCCCGACTGGTCTGGCATTCGAAGTGGTCGTGCACACCACGCTCGGGCAGGCTGGACGCAAACTGAAGGCTGCCCGACATGCCCAGATGCAACAGCAGCAGGCCCTGATCCAGCTCGATCACCAAGTATTTGCCCCGTCGGCCGACGGTTTTCACCTCGCGCCCGACCAGGGTCGATGGCTCGCAGCCCAGTGGCCAACGCAAGGGCTTCCCCATCGCCACGCCCAACACTGTCGCGCCCGCGATGCGGTCGGCAAAGCTGCGGCGCGTGACTTCAACTTCGGGCAATTCAGGCATGGAACAACTATTTTTTGAGACCATCGGAACGCTGGCGACAGCAAGTGACTCACTCCCTGTCGGACACCACCGTTCCATTATCATGACCCGATGAACACCCTGCAAAACCCCGGCCAACGTGGCCATCAGCGCCGTGCCCACCGGATGGCCGTGAGTGGTCTGCTGTGCCTCAGCTTGCTGGGTTCGCCGCTGATGGTGCTGGCCCAGGACAAACCCGAAACGTCCTCCGAGGCGACGGTGAACAACTCCAGCCTCAGCGCACCGTTGTTCTACCAGCTGCTGCTGGGCGAGCTCAATGTGACCGCCGGAGAACCGGGTACGGCCTATTCGCTGATCCTGGACGCGGCGAGAAAACAAGAAGATCCCCTTCTGTACCGCCGCGCCGTGGACATTGCGCTGGAGGCGCGCTCGGGCGAAGCCGCTCTGGCCGCCGCCCGGGCCTGGTCCCAGGCGATTCCTGCATCGACCGACGCAGATCGCTTCGAGCTCCAGATCCTGCTGGCGCTCAATCGGGTGACCGAAACCGGGCCGGTGCTGCGCAAGCTGGTCGAGCGAGCGCCCGCCGCGAATCGCAACGATGCCATCAACAGCATCCCGCAGATTTTCTCCCGGGTGCCAGACAAGGCGCTGGCATTGAAGGTGGTTCGTGAAGCCCTGGCGCCGTCATTGAAATCCCCTGCCCATTCGGCGGCCGCCTGGACAACGATCGGGTACATGGAGCTCGCGGACAACCAGTTGCCTCAAGCCCTGACTTCTGCACGCAGCGGACATGCCGCCGAACCTGCGTCCGCCTTTCCGGCGTTGCTTGCGCTGGAACTGATGGAGCGTGGTCAGGGCGCAGCCGAGGCCGTCGTGAGCGGCCAACTCAAGGCGAGCCCGCCCACTGCAGGTGGCTCACCCATTGTGGCCATGGCCTACGCGCGCATCCTGTTTGACCTGCAGCGCAACGCTGAGGCACTGGTTCAACTGGACCAACTGACCCGCCTGCAGCCAGAGGTCATGGAGCCCTGGCTGCTGCTGGCCACATTGCAGGTGCAGAGCAACCGCCTGCCGGCTGCCACGCAGTCGCTGCAAACCTACATGGGCCTGGCCCGACAGGCAGGCGACGAGCGTGCCGCACGGGGTCTGACCCAGGCCTACTTGCTGATGGCGCAGATTGCTGAGAAGAAAAAGGACTTCGCCGCCGCCAACGCCTGGCTGGACCGCATCGAAAACGCCGACGACATCATGGCGGCACAGATGCGTCGAGCGTCGCTGCTGGCGCACCAGGGGCAGATGCCCAAGGCAAGGGCACTGTTGCGCAACCACCCGGAACGCCGCCCTGAGGATGCCAGGCTCAAGTTCGTGGCCGAAGCCCAGTTGCTGCGCGACTTCAAGGAGTGGCAAAAAGCGTACGAGGTGTACGCCGAGGCCGTGACCCGCTTTCCCCAGGACAGTGACTTGATCTACGACCAGGCCATGATGGCCGAGAAGGTCAACCAGATCGACTCGATGGAGCGACTTTTCCGCCAGGTGATTGCCATCAAGCCTGAGCATCATCACGCCTACAACGCACTGGGCTATTCGCTGGCCGACCGCAGCTTGCGGCTGCCCGAGGCGAAACAGTTGATCGAGAGGGCCGTGGCTTTGGCGCCCGACGACGCCTACATCCAGGACAGCCTGGGATGGGTCGAGTTCCGCATGGGCAACGCCGGCCGTGCAACGGAAATCCTGCGGGCCGCCTACGCGAAGCGACCGGACGCCGAGATCGCAGCCCACCTCGGCGAGGTGCTGTGGGCGCAAGGGCAACGCGACGAAGCACTCAAGATCTGGCGGGAAGGCCTGCTGCTCGCCAGCGACAACGAAACCTTGCAAAGCACCCTGCAGCGCTTGCGCGTCAAACCATGATCCTGGCGACCGCCTGGCGCGCCATGCGGCGCGGATGTGCCGTGGGAGCATGTGGCGCCGCCTTGCTGCTCGTTGCGTGTGCCACACCCGCACCGACCGCATCCCTCGACGGAGCACCCTACTGGAATGGCCGTCTGGCCCTCACCGTGGACAGCGATCCACCCCAATCTTTTTCGGCGGGTTTTGACCTGCGTGGAACGCCCCAGACGGGGGAGCTGCAGCTCAACTCCCCCTTGGGCACCGCGCTGGCCACCGTTCGCTGGACACCCGAAGGCGCAGAGCTGCTCCAGGGCGACAAAATCACCAGGCGCCCGACACTGGACACCTTGACCACCGAGCTGGGCGGCCATGCACTGCCCGTGGCAGCCCTGTTTGCCTGGCTGCGCGGACACGGTGCGTCGGTCAACGGCTGGCAGGCAGACCTCTCCCGACAAGCCTCCGGGCGCATCGTCGCCAGACGAACACAGCCGCTCCCGACGGCCGAATTGCGCATCGTGTTCCAACCATGACTTCGCTCCAAGCACCCTTGCGGCAGTTGTTGAACGTTGCCGCTCCCGCAAAGCTCAACGTGTTTCTCCACGTCACGGGGCAGCGCCCTGACGGCTACCACCTGTTGCAGTCGGTGTTCATGCTGATTGACTGGTGCGACACCTTGCACTTCGATCTGCGCAACGACGGCAGCTTGAGTCGCGAGGACATGCAGCCAGGCAAGCTTCCCCCGGAAGACCTCTGCCTGAAAGCCGCACGCGCTTTGCGACAAGCCACCGGTTGCGACATGGGCGCACACATCCGGCTCGACAAACGCATTCCGGCCGAGGCGGGCATGGGCGGCGGCTCGGCCGATGCGGCCACCTGCCTGATCGCGCTCAACCGCCTGTGGGGCCTGGGTTTGAAGCGCGCCGAGCTGGCCGCCATCGGCCTTCGTCTGGGCGCCGATGTGCCGTTTTTCATTGGTGGCAGAAACGCCTGGGTCGAGGGCGTGGGAGAACAATTGATCCCCATCTCATTGCCTCCGGCGCGCTTCGTCGTGGTCAAACCGGCGACCGGCGCATCCACTCAGGCCATTTTCAGTGCACCAAATCTGCAACGGGCCACAAAAACTGCTACAATCCAAGGCTTTGCTGCAAACAACACACACGGATTGTTGGCTTGCGATCTCCAGGACCTCCTGGCGTTCGGTCACAACGATCTGCAACCCGTCGCTGAGGCCTTGTGCCCCGATGTGGTGGAGTGCTTGGATTGGCTTTCGGCTCGCGGTCTGCGAGGCAGAATGACCGGATCAGGTACTGCGGTGTTTGCGCAAATGCTGCAGTCAGTGGATCTGTCCGGTGCGCCGGATGACTGGGTGGTCCACGAATGCAGCAACATGGATGCACATCCATTGCTTGACTGGTGCACCGATTAGAATCGGGTCGCGCACCAGCCCGGTCAGTGAATGCGCAACCTGCGACATTTTTTGGGTCGCCTGTGCAACGCAAGCTGCACAGGGGTCCTGAGTAGGGGAGTCGCCAAGTTGGTAAAGGCACTGGATTTTGATTCCAGCATGCGAGGGTTCGAGTCCTTCCTCCCCTGCCACCATTTTTCATGAAACACACGCAGCGGCGATGCCGCTGCACGGCCAGCGCCCTGGCCGTTGATACAGCTGGGAATACCATGCAAGTTCAGCCCCCGGATTTCATGATCTTCACCGGCAATGCCAATCCCGTGCTGGCTGCGGAAATTGCGCAGCACCTGGGCACGCACCTCGGCTCCGCCAACGTGGGCCGTTTCTCCGATGGTGAAGTCACGGTTGAAATCACGCAAAACGTGCGCACCCGCGAAGTGTTCGTGATCCAGTCCACCTGTGCGCCGACCAATGAGAACCTGATGGAGCTCATCATCATGGTCGATGCGCTCAAACGCGCTTCGGCTTCGCGCATCTCGGCCGTGATCCCCTACTTTGGCTACGCTCGCCAGGACCGCCGCCCACGCTCCAGCCGCGTACCGATCACCGCCAAGGTGGTTGCCAACATGCTGCAGGCGGTCGGCGTCGATCGTGTCCTGACCATGGACTTGCACGCCGACCAGATCCAGGGCTTTTTCGACATCCCGGTCGACAACATTTACGCCTCGCCGGTGCTGCTGGGCGATCTGCGCGCCAAGAACTACACCGACCTGCTGGTCGTTTCGCCCGACGTGGGCGGCGTGGTGCGCGCACGCGCACTGGCCAAGCAGCTGAACTGCGACATGGCCATCATCGACAAGCGCCGCCCCAAGGCCAACGTCTCCGAAGTGATGCACGTGATCGGCGACATCGAAGGCCGCAACTGCGTGATCATGGACGACATGATCGACACCGCCGGCACGCTCGTGAAAGCCGCCGAAGTGCTGAAAGAACGTGGCGCCAAGAGCGTCTACGCCTATTGCACGCACCCGATCTTCTCCGGCCCGGCCATCGAACGCATTGCCAAAGGCAACGCACTCGACGAGGTGGTCGTGACCAACACCATTCCTCTGTCGCAAGCCGCCCAGGCCTGCGCCAAGATCCGCCAGCTCTCCGTGGCACCGTTGATGGCCGAAACCATCGCGCGCATTGCCTCGGGCGAGTCGGTCATGAGTTTGTTTGCTGATCAGGACAACCTTTTCTAAGGCCTGAACGCAACAAAAAGCGGGCCGCCCTGCGCATTGAAAGCAGGCGGCCTTTTTCAACCCGAGGCGTTCTGGTCGCGGAACCCCTCAACAGGAGTCAGTCATGCAATTTGTCGCTTTTGAGCGCGCCAAGCAGGGTACGGGTGCGAGCCGCCGTCTGCGCATCACCGGTCGCGCGCCCGGTATCGTTTTTGGTGGTGAAGCCGCGGCCGAGATGATCGAACTCGATCACAACGCCCTGTGGCACGCGCTGAAGAAAGAGTCCTTCCACGCCTCCATCCTCGACATGGAACTCGCAGGCAAGGTCCAGAAGGTGTTGCTGCGCGACGTGCAGTACCACCCCTACAAGCCGCAAGTCCTTCACATCGACTTCCAGCGCGTCGACGACAAGACCCGCCTGCACAAGAAGGTGCCGCTGCACTTCGTGGGTGCTGAAGAATCGCCTGCGGTGAAGATCGACAAGTGCGTGGTCAGCCATGTCATGACCGAGATCGAAATCGAGTGCCTGGCCACCCAGTTGCCCGAACACATCACGGTGGACCTGAGCAAAGCCACGACGGGCGCTGCCATCCACACCGGTGACATCGAGCTGCCCAAGGGCATCAAGCTGGTTCTGCACGGCCGCAGCAACCTGACCCTGGCCACCATGGTGGCTCCGATTGCCGAAGTGGTTGCCGCTCCCGTGGTTGCAGCCGTCGACGACAAGAAGAAGGGCAAGGGCAAGAAGTAAGCACAACGCTCTTCTCGCTGCTCAAAACGGCTCGCTTCGGCGGGCCGTTGTCATTTCAGCCCTTGAGATAATCCACCCATGATCAAGCTCATCGCGGGCCTCGGCAACCCCGGCCCTGAATACGAACACACGCGCCACAACGCGGGCTTCTGGTGGGTGGACGAAGCCGCCCGCTTGCTGAAAGTTCCTTTGCAAATGGAGCGCGGCCACTTTGGTCTGGTTGCGCGGGCCAGTGTCGGTGGACAAAGCGTCTGGCTGGTCGAGCCGCAGACCTTCATGAACCTCTCGGGAAAATCGGTGGCTTCGGTGGCGCGCTTTTTCAAGATCGCGCCAGAGGAGGTGCTGGTGGTGCACGACGAGCTGGATCTGCCGCCGGGTGAAGCCAAACTCAAAAAGGGCGGCGGCCACGCCGGACACAACGGTCTGCGCGACATCCACACACAGCTGGGCAGCGCCGAGTACTGGCGCCTGCGCATCGGGATCGGTCACCCGGGCAACAAGAACGATGTGGCCAACTGGGTGCTGAAAAAACCCTCGCCCGATGACCGCATCGCCATTGCACAAACGCTGGACCGGACGCTCAAGGCCCTGCCGAATCTGATTGCCGGCGACATGGACAAGGCCACGGCCCTGATCCACACCAGCAAACCCCCACGCCCGAAGCCGCCGAGGACACCCAGAGCCGACGGTGCGGGCCCTCAGCCCGCTGCGGGAGCGGCGGAGGGGGGGGCCGAAGGTGGCACCTCATCCGCCCCGGAGAAGGGTTGACCCGATTGGGTCAGGCGCTGGTATTTCTGCCAGAGCGTTTCACGGTTTTCCACGTGCGCCGGGTTCACCGGAATGCAATCAACAGGGCATACCTGCATGCACTGGGGCTCGTCGAAATGCCCGACACACTCGGTGCATTTGTCGGGGTCGATCTCATAGATCTCCGCACCCATGTAAATCGCCTGGTTCGGGCACTCGGGTTCGCAGACATCGCAGTTGATGCATTCGTCGGTGATCATCAGGGCCATGGCGTCACCTTCATGCCTGCACAGGCTGCGGTTGGAGGCGCTGCGCCACCGCGGGGCTGACCATCTGCGACACATCGCCACCGAGCATCGCGATCTCACGCACCAGCGTGCTGGAGATGCATTGCAGTTCGGCCTGCGGGAGCAGGAAAACGGTCTCCACCGCCGGGTACAGCTTGCGGTTCATCGCGGCCATCTGTGCCTCGTAGTCGAAGTCGGTCATGTTGCGGATGCCGCGCACCACCGCGTGGGCGCCCTGCTGGCGGCAAAAGTCCATGATCAGGCCGTCGAAGGGCAAAACCCGCACCCGGCCGGGCATCGCGGCGCCCGCGTCGGCCACCAGGCCCATGCGCTCCTGCAGGCTGAAACGGGTCTTCTTGTGGTGGGCCATGGCCACCGCGACGATCACTTCGTCAAACAGTTGCGCGGCGCGGCGAGCCACATCGTCGTGGCCCAGGGTCCAGGGATCAAAAGTGCCGCTGTACACCGCCACACGCGGTGAGCGCGCGGAGCGGGAAGCGTCGGCGTTCATGGCGGAATTATGCGCGAGCGCTCTCACTGTGCGGGCAACAACCGCAGCAGGTGAAAGGCCACCGCGCCCGCCTGGCCTGCCCGGTACACCTGCAAGCCCAGCTGGGCCAGTTCGTCAGCCCCCCATGCGCGCGGGGCTTCGAGGTAGATGAAACCCTCATCGCGCACGCACTGGCGCGCCGCGCGCAGCGCTGCGAGGTAGAGCTCGTCATTGCCGTCTCCGAACGGCGGATCGAGAAACACCAGGTCCAGCCCTTGCCCGCGCCGCTGCATCAAGGCCGCGACGCCGTCGCCCCGCTCCACGCGCACCGTGTCGGCCTTGAGCCGTTCCCGGACGGCAGTGAGGCCGCGCGCGAGCACCGGGTCCTGCTCCACCAGCACCACCTCGGTCGCCCCGCGCGAAGCGGCCTCCAGACCGAGCGCACCGGTGCCCGCAAAGGCGTCGATGCACCGGAAACCGCGCAAGTCCTGCCCCAGCCAGTTGAACAGCGTCTCACGCACCCTCGCCGGCGTGGGCCGCAGACCGGGCCGGTCGGCCACCGGCAGCTTGCTGCGCTTCCAGAGGCCACCAATGATGCGGACCTCGTGGGGGGCGTTGACGGTGGGGCGTGGAGCGGATTTTTTCATGCCCTGAGCTTACCAAGCCGGCGTGGTGCGCTCACTCGCTGCTCGGGGTGTACGGCTCGCTCATCTCCGGCGCGAAATGCTCCAGCCAAGGATGCGGCGGAACCGGCTCTGCCGGGCCGCATCGCATCGACCCCCTTATGGGGGTCGCGCGCAGCGCGACGGGGGTGGGTTAACGCGCGCCCACGACCACCGTCGCCATCCGGTCCGGCTGCAGCACGCGGGCAAATGCCCGGCGGATGTCGGCCACGGTCACCGCCTGGACGCGCGCGGTCCAGGTGTCCAGGTAGTCCAGCGGCAGACCGTTCCAGGCGATGTTGGCCACGTTGTCCAGCAGCTTGCGGTTGCTGTCGATGCGCAACGCAAAACCGTTGATGAGGTAGTCCTTGGCGGCCTGCAGTTCGGTGTCGGTCGGCCCTTCGTCGACGAAACGCTTCACCACCTCGCGGGCCACCCCCAGCGCCTGTTCGGCCTGGTCGGGGCGCGTGGTCAACCCGACCTGAAAGGCGCCCCCGTGCAGGCCAGGCGAAAAGTAGCTGTAGGCGCTGTAGCTCAAGCCCCGCTTCTCGCGCACCTCGGTCGTCAGGCGCGAGACGAAACCGCCACCACCCAGGATGTAGTTGCCCACAAACAGCGGGAAGAAGTCGGGATCGTTGCGGCGGTGGCCGGGTTGTCCGACCAGCACCTGGGCCTGTGCGGCGTCGAAGGGCAGCCGCCGCTCCACGGCTTGCGCCAACGGCACCACCGGCGTCACCCTGGACAGCGGTTCGCAGCCGTGCGGCGCGAGTGCCGCCATGAAGCGGTCCACGATGCGCTCGGCGGTGGCGCGGTCGATGGCGCCAACCAGGCTGACCTGCGCCCGGCAGGCGGCGGCATGGCGCCGGTAGAAGGACCGCATGTCGTCCACCGTGATGGCGCCCAAGGTGGCTGCGGTGACCTCGCGCCCGTAAGGATGATCCCGGTACACCGCCTGTGCAAAAGCGCGGCCGGCGTGCGTGCCCGGCCGTGTTTCGGCCTCCTTCATCGAGGACAGCCAACGCTGGCGTTCGCGCTGCCAGATCGCATCGGGCCAGGCGGGCGCAGCCAGTTGCCGGGCGGCCAGTGCCACCGCACGCTCCAGCAGGTCGGGCTCGGTCAGGGTGCGCAGTGACACGCTGAACCGGTCTCCGCCAGCCTGCGTGCCCATCTGGGCGCCCAGGTCCACCCAGGCCTCGCTCAGCTGGTTCTCGTCGAGCGCGGGCTGGCCCTGGTGCGCCGCCACACCGGCGGACATCAGCGACGCCGTGGCACTGGCCAGGCCGGCCTGGGCCGCCGGGTCGCGCAGGGACCCGCCGTCCATGTCGATCTGCACGTCGAGCATGGGGATCGCGGGGCTGGCCACGAGGTAGACCCGGGCACCGCTGGCGTGTGTCCAGTGCTGGATGGGAATGGCCGCCTGCGCGGACATCGCCATAGCGAGCCCCCCGACGATCACAAGAAACCAGCGAACGCTGGCCGCAAGAGAGGTGTGCAACATGGTCACTTTCAATGCCGTCCCAACACCGGGCGCGGGCCGACGGGTGCCGCGGGCGCGCGGCGCGTGGGATCGGGCACGAGCACCGCCGTGCTCAGGCGGTCGTCCGAAAAGTGGCGCTGGGCCACAGAGCGCACCTGCTCGGCCGTGACCGCGCGCAGCTGCGCCATCAGGCGTTCACCGCTCTGGATGTCCAGGCCGTTGACCCAGTAGGTGCCGAGCTCCTGCGCCTGGTTGACGACCGAGTCGAGCTTGTAGATCTCACCGGCCGCCCACTGGGTCTTGACCCGCCGCAGCTCGGTGTCGCTGATGCCGTCGCGGGCCACGCGCGCCACCTCGGCCTGCAGGGCCTGGATCGCCGTATCGGCGCTCACGCCCGCCGCGGGCACGGCGGTGAGCGAGAACTGCGCCGGGCCGCGCACCAGCAGGCCGTACGACGCGCTGGCGCTGTCGGCCACGCGCGGTCCCTTTTCGCCCTGCACCAGGGCCCGGTCCATCCGTGCGCCGCTGTACCCGTCGAGCACGGCGGACAGCACCGCCAGCGCCAACGCGTCCTGGCTCGCCGGGTCCTGCGCCAGCGGGTCCCGCAGGCCGGGCACCGGGTACGCCAGCGCGACCAGCGCCTGCTCGGTCGCCGCGCGGTACTCCATGCGGCGCGGCCCCTGTTGCTCGGGCTCCAGGCGCGGCTTGCGCGACGGCACCGGGCGGGCGGCGATGCCCCCGTAGATCGCCTCGGCCAGGGCACGCACCTGCGCCACGTCCACGTCGCCCACGATCACCACCGCCGCGTTGCCGGGCACGTACCAGCGCTGGTGGAAGTCGCGCACATCCTGCGGCGTCATCGCGTCGAGGTCGCTCATCCAGCCGATCACCGGCCGCCGGTAAGGGCTGGCCAGGTAGGACATGGCGTTGAAAGCCTCGAACATGCGGCCACGCGGCGACTCCTCGGTGCGCTGCCGCCGCTCTTCCTTGATGACCTCGATCTCGCGTTTGAACTCGTCGTCTTCCCAGCGGTTGTGGGCAAAACGGTCGGCCTCCAGGCGCATCACCGCCTCCAGGTGCTGGGCCGGCACCTGCTGGTGATAGGCCGTGTTGTCGCGGCTGGTGAAGGCGTTCTCGCGCCCGCCCAGCGCGGCCACCCGGCGCGAAAACTCGCCGGGCTTCAGGCTGGGCGTGCCCTTGAACATCATGTGCTCCAGTGCGTGGGCCACGCCCGAGGTACCGTCCACCTCGTCCATGGACCCCACGCGCACCCACAGCATGTGCACCACCGTCGGTGCACGCCGGTCGGGCTTGACGATCAAGGTCATGCCGTTGGACAGCGTGAAGGATTGCGCCGGCTCTGCGGCGGGCGCCGCCACCGCCGGGCCCCACCCCATCCAGGCAGCCATGCCAACGATCCAAACAGCACGGAACCAGGTCGAGAGGGTGGGCAAGAGGCGTTTCATAGAATGTGGTGGACTCCAAAGATTGAAACATGTTCTCGTTCTTCCGAAAAAAATCCCCCGCGCCCGCCCCCACCGCCGCACCCGCCTCTGCGCCCGCAGCACCTGTCGCCGCCCCGGTGGCGGCGCCTGCGGCGCCCGAGCCGGTCGCGGCACCGCGCAAAGGCTGGCTCGACAAGCTCAAGGCCGGCCTGCGCAAGACCGGCTCCAGCATCGCCACCGTCTTCACCGGCACGCAGATCGACGACGCACTGTATGAAGAGCTGGAAACCGCGCTGCTGATGGCCGACACCGGCGTCAAGGCGACCGAGCACCTGCTGGCCGATCTGAAGCGCCGCGTGAAAGAGAGCAAGACCACCGACCCGGCCGCCGTGAAAGGCCTGCTGGCCGAGGCCATTGCCGACCTGCTGGCGCCGCTGCAGAAACCACTGGTGATCGGCGAACACAAGCCCACGGTGATCATGGTCGCGGGCGTCAACGGCGCGGGCAAGACCACGTCCATCGGCAAGCTCACGCGCCACCTGGCCAACGAAGGCGCCACGGTGCTGCTGGCCGCGGCCGACACCTTCCGGGCCGCCGCGCGCGAGCAGCTCGCCGTCTGGGCCGACCGCAACACGGTGGAAATCATCACGCAGGAAGGCGGCGACCCGGCCGCCGTGAGCTTTGACGCGGTCAGCGCCGGCAAGGCTCGCGGCAAGGACGTGGTGCTGGTGGACACGGCGGGCCGCCTGCCGACCCAGCTGCACCTGATGGAAGAACTGAAGAAGATCAAGCGCGTGGTGCAGAAGGCCGATGGCACGGCGCCGCACGAGGTGCTGCTGGTGATCGATGGCAACACCGGGCAGAACGCGCTGATGCAGGTGAAGGCGTTTGACGAGGCGCTGGGCCTGACCGGCCTGATCATCACCAAGCTCGACGGCACGGCCAAGGGCGGCGTGATTTGCGCGATCGCGCGCGAAAAGCCCGTGCCGATCTATTTCATCGGCGTCGGCGAAAAGCTGGAAGACCTGGAAACCTTCGACGCGAAGGAATTCGCGCAAGCGCTGTTGAGTTGAACTGAACTCCGCCGCGCTCAAGAGGCGCTGTCGTCATCGGCGCCGTAGTGACGCCACTGTTTCATGGCGTTGCGCATGGTCAGCACCTGGCGCTCAAACAGCGGGCAGGCCGCGCAGATGGCCATGTGCATGCGCAGCGCCAGCTGCTCGGCCAAGGGCAGCTCGCGGTCTTCCCTGCTCGGGGTTGCCCCAGTCGGCCGGCTTTTCCGCGAAGTGCCCATCGGAGTTGAACGCCATGTGCTCCAGCGGGTCCGCATTGTCATCGTCCGACCCGTTGTCCAGCGTCACCTCGCGCTGTCGGCGGCGTATCGAGTCGATGATCTTGTGTTTGAGGATGCCGACCAGCCAGGTCTTGAGCTGGGAGCGAGCCTCGAAGGCTTGCGGTTTGGCCAGCGCGGCGATGAGGGTTTCCGACACCGCGTCTTCGGCCCAGGCGTCGTTGCGCAGCTGCAGGCGCGCAAAACGCATGAGATAGCTGCGCAGGTCAACCAGTTGCTGCTCGAAGTCGGAGGGGGTCTGCGGGGGCATGGTGGGTGGGATGTCGCCCGCAAGTGTAAGAAGTGGAGAAACGGGGCGACAAAAGTTTCTCATCGGAGAAACCCCTATGTCGCACCCGCACCCACCCCCGGCCATGTCCACCCGTCGGCATTTCATGCTCATGACGCTGCTTGCCCACTCGAGTCAGCTTCTGGCCGCCCCTCCTGACACCACCGGCGTCCCCTCGCTGGAGGGCACTGACCTGAGCGGCCAGCGCCTGCGCCTTGCCGGTCTTCGCGGGCGGGTCGTGCTGGTGTTCTATTGGTCCACCGGCTGCTCGGTATGCCGCGACAAGATGCGTGAGTTGCGCGCCAACCTCACAGGCTGGAAGGCCCAGCCGTTCACGCTGCTGGGCGTGAACATGGACGCGCGGCAGCAAGACTTCACAGACTATGAACGGCTGGTCCAGCAGACCGTGCCTGCCACACAACAGTTCGCTTCGTTGTGGGCGGGCGCACCCGGTTTCTTCGACAGCATGGGCCGCCCCGAGCAGCTGCCCAGCGCCTGTCTGATCGACAAGCGGGGCCGGTTGGTGGAGCGCTACAGCGGACGCATTCCACCCGAAGCCTGGGACCGCATTGCCGAGCTTCTGTGAGGAAAGCGATTTTTTGATCACCCGATGTAAGAAGACCCGATGCACCGCGACTCAACTTCAACCGGCCAGACGCTTCATCAAGTCAACCGGTTGAACCCACCCTCAACCCTCAGGAGTCACACCATGAACCAACGCACCATGATCGCCGCCGCCGCCACCTCGCTGATGTCCCTCGCCCTGCTGTCTTCGCCCGCGCTGGCGCAGGACGCCGCCAAGGAAAAATGCTTCGGCATCGCCAAGGCCGGCCAGAACGACTGCGCCAACCTCTCGGGCTCGCATTCGTGTGCCGGCCAGGCCAAGGTGGACAACGACAAGGGCGAGTGGAAATACGTCGCCGCCGGCACCTGCAAGAGCATGAACGGCATGAGCATGGACGAAGCCAAGATGGGCATGAAGAAGTCCTGATCCGCGCCGCATTTCTCGCCTGAGAAAGTCCGCCACCATGACCGCCCCCGCTCACGGGCACCCACCCTCAGCGCCCGAGGTGGGCATCGGTTGGCGGCACCCGCATCACGCGGCGCTGCTGGAGCAGCAGCCTGCCCTGGGCTTCATCGAAGTCCATTCCGAGAACTTCTTCGCACCCGGTGGCGCCGCGCTCGCGGTGCTGCGCGAAGGCCGCAAACACTACCCGGTCAGCCTGCACGGCGTGGGCCTGTCGCTGGGCTCGGCCGTCGGCGTCGACGCCTGGCACCTTGACCAGCTGGCCCGCCTGGTGCAGACCATCGACCCCGTGCGCGTGAGCGACCACGCCAGCTTCGCACGCGGCCCGAGCGACCACGCGGCCGACCTGCTGCCCGTGCCCATGAGCCACGAGGCGCTCGACGCCATGTGCGCCAACGTGAACCGCGTGCAGGACCGCCTGCATCGCCCCATCGCGGTGGAAAACCTCTCGGCTTATGTGCAGTGGCGCGATGCAGACATGGACGAACCGGATTTCCTCAACACGCTCGCGCAGCGCACCGGCTGCCAGCTGCTGGTGGACGTGAACAACCTCTATGTGAACGCGCTCAACGCGCAGCTGCGCGGCGAAACCGGTGACCCGCTGGACCACTGCCGGCGCTGGCTCGACGCCATCGCCCCCGCCCACGTGGCCGAGCTGCACCTCGCCGGCCATGTGCACTGCGGCGACATCGTGATCGACGACCACGGCAGCCGCGTGGTGGATGCCGTCTGGGCGCTTTACCGCCACGCGGTGCAGCGCTTCGGCGCGGTGCCGACGCTGATCGAATGGGACACCGATGTGCCCGGGCTGGACGTGTTGCTCGATGAAGCCTCGCGCGCACGCGCGGCCGCCCGGCGGGCCCTGACACCACTGGAGCTGGTGACATGAACGCACAGCCCCTGTCATCGCTGGCGCAACAGCAGCAGGCCCTGTTGCAGGCGCTGTTTGTGCGCCCTGGCACGGCAGACGCCGACACCGCTGAACAGCAGCTGTGGGGCCTGCTCGGCGCGCACCACCCGCAAACCGCCCGCGGCCTCGCCGCCTACCGCGCCAACGGCCATGCCCTCGCCGAACGTTCGCTGCTCGCGGCCTACCCGGTCATCGCGGCGCTGATCGGCGGTGACAACTTCGCGCTGCTGGCGCGCGACCTGTGGCACCACCACCCGCCGCATTGCGGCGACCTGGCGCAGTGGGGCGATGCCCTGCCCGGCTTTCTGCAGACCAATCAACAGCTCGCCGATGCGCCCTACCTGAGCGATGTGGCAGACGCCGAATGGGCGCTGCACCGCGCCGCAGGCTCGCCCGATGCCGAACCCGATCTGCCCAGCTTCGCGCGCCTGGGGCAGGAAGACCCTCAGGGGCTGGCGCTCACGCTCGCGCCCGGCACCGCCGTGATCACCAGCCCCCACCCCGTGGCCAGCCTGATCACCGCGCACCTGCATGGAACGCCCAGCCTGGCCGAGGCGGCACAGCGCCTGCGCAATGGCCGGGGCGAACACGCCCTGGTGTGGCGCCAGGGCCTGCGCCCGCGCATCACCGGCATCTCGCCGACCTCGGCGGCCCTGGTGCAAGCCCTGCTGAGCGGCGCCGATCTGCCTCAGTCGCTCGACGCGGCCTGCGCCGACACCGATCCGGCCGAGGCATTCGACTTCTCCGCCTGGCTCACCGCCGCCGTGACCGATGGACTGGTCATCGGCGTGCACAGCCTGGCCCATCCGAACCCCAACACCCCCACGGAGACCACCCCATGATCACCCCCTTGCTGCAGAGCGGCCTCACCGTCTGGCGCACCCTCACCGCGACCCTCGACAGCGCCCGCCCGCTGGCCGCGCTGACTGCCCGCGCTTACATGGCCCAGGTGTTTTTCCTCTCGGGCCTGACCAAGGTCCGCGACTGGGACACCACCCTGCTGCTGTTCACCGAGGAGTACAAGGTGCCCCTGCTGTCGCCCGAGGTTGCGGCCGTCATGGGCACGGCGGGTGAACTGGTGTTGCCGGTGCTGCTGCTGTTCGGTCTGGCCGGCCGTTTTGCGGCGCTGGGTTTGAGCGTGGTCAACGTGATGGCCGTGCTCAGCCTGAGCGAGATCGCGCCCGCCGCCCTGCAGCAGCACATCACCTGGGGGGTGTTGCTCGCCGCGCTGGCGCTCTACGGCGTGGGCAAGTGGTCGGTCGACGGCGCCTGGCTCCAACCGCGTCTGGACCGCTGGCTGACCCCGCGCGACGCCCGGTCCCTGTCGATGAATTAAGCTCACGCACCCCTTGCTGGAGACCGCCCCTTGACGACCCCTGCCCCCACCCTCGCGCTCACCCGCCGCCACCTCCTGCTCGCTGCCGGTGCCGCCACCGGCAGCGCCCTGCCACCCGCCTGGGCGCAGACCGCCGCGCCCGCCTGGACCGACATCGAAAAGGCCGCGCGCGGCCAGACCGTGTACTTCAACGCCTGGGCCGGCAGCGAGCAGATCAACGCCTACATCCAGTGGGCCGCGGGAGAGCTCCTGGCCACGCACGGCGTGAAGCTGGAGCACGTGAAGGTCAGCGACGCGGCCGATGTGGTCAAGCGCGTGCGCGCCGAAAAGGCCGCGGGCCGAAAGGCCGGTGAAGGCACGGTGGACCTGATCTGGATCAACGGCGAGAACTTCGCCGCGATGAAGCGCGACGGCCTGCTGGGCGCGCCGTTCACCCAGACCCTGCCGAACTTCGCCTATGTGGACACCACCGGCAAGCCCACCACGCTGAACGATTTTTCCGTGCCCACCGACGGGCTGGAGTCGCCCTGGGGCATGGCCCAGCTCACCTTCTTTGCCGACAGCCAGCGCCTGCCTCAGCCGCCTCAAAGCACCGCCGAACTGCTGGCCCTGGCCCGCAAGCAGCCCGGTCGCATCAGCTACCCGCGCCCGCCTGCGTTCCACGGCACCACCTTCATCAAGCAGGTGCTGCTGGAACACACGCGCGACGCTGCAGCGCTGGCCCGCCCGTTCACCCCCGAGGCCTTTGCCGGCGTGACCGCGCCGCTCTGGGCCTACCTCGATGCGCTGCACCCCCACCTGTGGCGTGGCGGCAAGCAGTTCCCGGCCAACGCCGGCGCCATCCGCCAGATGGTGAGCGACGGCGAGTTGCTGATCGCCCTGACCTTCAACCCCAACGACGCGGCCAACGAGATCGTGGCCAAACGCCTGCCCGCCACCACCACCAGCTGGCAGTTCGCCAAAGGCACCGTGGGCAACACGCACTTCGTCGCCATCCCCTACAACGCCCAGGCCCGCGCCGGCGCCATGGTGGTGGCCAACTTCCTGCTCTCTCCCAAGGCGCAGGCGCGCAAGGCCGACATTGCTCATTGGGGCGACCCCACGGTGCTGGACCTCGCCAGGCTGCCCGCGGCCGAGCGCGCGGCATTCGCCGCTGCGCCGCTGCCCGGCCAGGTGAAGCAGACCGCGCCTGCGCTGCCCGAACCGCATGCTTCGTGGGTGGAGCCTCTGGAAAAGGAATGGACCCGCCGGTATTCATGAGGCACCCCTGCCGCGCTGCGCGCGACCCCCTCCAGGGGGCAACGCGAAGTGGCCCGGCGAAGCCGGTTCCACCGCGTTCTGGGTCCGGGCACTTCGCTCCGGATGAGTCTGCGTTCATCGCGCGCGCATGAACAACTTGCGCTTGCCCGCAGCCCTGGCCTTGCTCCTGCTCGCTGCCCTGCCGCTCCTCGCCACAGCGGCACTGGCACTCGGTGCGTTGTTCGACGCCAGCGCCTGGCACGCGCTCTGGCAAGACCCGCAATGGCAGCGTGCCCTGACCTACAGCATCTGGACCGGTCTGGCCTCCACCGCGCTCGCCTGGTGGGGCGCCGCGGCACTGCTGGCTCAAGGCTTCGTCGGCCAATCGCTGAACCGTTTGCTGCGCGGTCTGCCTGTGATGCTGGCCACGCCGCATGCCGCCTTCGCCATCGGGCTGGCGTTTCTGATCGCGCCCAGTGGCTGGCTGCTGCGTGCCGCCTCGCCCTGGCTCACCGGCTTTGAATTCCCCCCTCCCTGGCCGACCACGCAGGACCCCTGGGGCCTGGGTCTGATCGCCGCGCTGACGGCCAAAGAAATCCCCTTCCTGCTCTGGACCGCCGCCACCCAGCTGCAGCGCGACGACCTGCGCCAGCGCTGGCGCGCCGAACACGCGCTGGCGCAGACGCTGGGTTACAGCCCGCAGCGCGCCTACTGGCGCGTGGTCTGGCCGCAGTTGGCGCCGCGCCTGTTCTGGCCGCTGCTCGCGGTGCTGGCCTATGGCCTCACTGTGGTGGACATGGCGCTGGTCATCGGACCCGCCTCGCCGCCCACGCTGGCGGTGCTGGCCTGGCAGTGGCTGCAGGACGCCGATCTCGCCATCAACGCGCAGGGCGCGGCGGCGGGGGGCGTGCTGGCCATCGTGGTGCTGGTGTCGGCGCTGGGCTGGCGCGCGCTGCAAGCCGTTGCCACGCACCGCGCACGCCTGGGCAACGGTGAGCGCGGTCATGAACCAAAGCGCTCGCCAACTCCGTCCGTTCGCCCTGAGCCCTTCGACGAGCTCAGGACAGGCTCTGTCGAAGGGCTCAAACGAACAAGGGCCAGCATCGTGCGATGGCTTCGACAGGCTCAGCCCGAACGGCGTGGGTTGGGCGGCACCAAGACCGCCTTCGGCTTCTGGCTGCTCGCCGCCCTCTACGCCGCCGTCCTGCTCACCCTCGCCATCGGCAGCATCGCCGGCGTCTGGCCCTTCCCCGCGCTCTGGCCTGAGGCGCTCACCACCCAGGCCTGGCACAGCGTCTGGTCCAGCCGCAGCACCCTCAGCACCACGCTGGTCCTCGCGCTCGCGGCCGCCGTGCTGGCGCTGGCATGGTGCGTGGCCTGGCTCGAACTCGCCCCGCGCCACTGGGACACCGCCATGCGCCCGCTGCTCAACCTGCCGCTGGTGCTGCCCGCCGTGTTGTGGGTGGTGGGCCTGTACCGTGTGGCGCTGTGGCTGCGGCTGGAAGGCCAGTGGAGCGGCCTGCTGCTGGCGCACACCGCGATGGTGTTGCCCTATGTGCTGCTCGCGCTCTCGCCCGCCTACCTGGGCTTTGACCCGCGTTACCAGGCGCTGTCCGCCAGCCTGGGCCACGGGCGCTGGCGCTTCCTGCTGCGCGTGAAGTGGCCGCTGCTGCGACGAGCGCTGTCCGCCAGCGCCGCCGTGGGCTTCGCGGTCAGCGTGGCGCAGTACCTGCCTACGCTGTACATCGGCGCGGGCCGCTTCTCCAGCGTCACCACCGAAGCCGTCACGCTCGCGGCCGGCGCGCAGCGCTCGCTCACCAGCGCCTACGCGGGCCTGCAGTTCCTGCTGCCGGTGCTGGCCTTCGGCATCGCCGCCTGGGTCGGCCGCCCGCGCCGCTTTAAAGTCGCCACCACATGACACTCTCGGTCCACATCACCACCCTGGGCAGCGCGCAAGGCACGCTGTTGCAGGACTTGCGTTTCGAGGTGCGGCCGGGCCAGATCCTCACGCTCATGGGCGCCAGCGGCAGCGGCAAGAGCTCGGTGCTCGCCGCCATCGCCGGCACGTTGGGCAGCGTGGCCGAGGGCGCGCAGGCGCTGCGCTGCACCGGATCGGTCCGGCTCAATGGCGAAGACATCACCCACCTCCCCACTGCGCAGCGCGGCATCGGCCTGCTGTTCCAGGACGCTTTGCTCTTCGCGCACATGACTGTGGCCGAGAACCTGCTTTTCGCCGTACCGCCCGGCCCGCGCGCGCAGCGGCTGGCCCAGGTGCAGCAGGCGCTCGACGAAGCGGGATTGAGCGGCTACGGCGAGCGCGACCCGGCCACGCTCTCGGGCGGGCAGCGCGCGCGCGTGGCGCTCATGCGCGCCCTGCTCGCGCAACCCAAAGCGCTGCTGCTCGACGAGCCGTTTTCCAAACTCGACGCCGCGCTGCGGGACCAGTTCCGCGCCTTCGTTTTCGACCACATCCGCGCGCGCCACATCCCCGCCGTGCTGGTGACGCACGATGCGGCCGACATCGCCGACCCAACACGGGTCGTGGAGCTGGCCCATGTTGGATAAGGCCGTTCAGCAGGCGCTGCGACCCCTCATGACGCGGGCCGCGCGCGGCCTCGTGCGCCTGGGGGTGGGGGCCGACGCGATCAGCGTCGCCGGCTTCGCCCTCGGCATGGCCGCGGCCGGTGCCATCGCCTTCCAGCAGTACCTGCCGGGCCTGGCGCTGCTGCTGCTCTCGCGCCTGATGGACGGACTCGACGGCGCCGTGGCGCGCGCCACCCGGCCCACCGACCGCGGCGGCTTTCTCGACATCACGCTCGACTTCCTGTTCTACGCCGCCATCCCGCTGGCCTTCGCGTTGGCCAACCCTGTCGCCAACGCCCTGCCCGCTGCCGTGTTGCTCGCCGCCTTCATCGGCACCGGCAGCAGCTTCCTCGCCTTCGCGGCTGTGGCCGAGAAGCGGCAGCTGCACTCGGTGGCGTTCCCTGACAAGAGCTTCTACTTTCTCGGTGGCCTGACCGAAGCGACGGAGACCATCACCGCCTTCGCCGCCATGTGCCTGTGGCCACAGTGGTTCCCCCAGATCGCCTACGGCTTCGCGGTGTTGTGCGGCATCACCATCGTGCTGCGCATCGGCTGGGGCTGGCAGCGGTTCCGCTGAGCGCTTCTGCCCCATCCCACACTGGGTGACCGCACCCCATCCAGCCCGCAGTGCCCACCAGCGTTGCCGTAAACTCCCTGCGAGGTTCTCTCAGGCCGCCCCACGGCGCGTCCATCGGGGAGCCCTTGTGCGGAGGCACTGCGTATGAACACCATGCTGGAGAACAAGACATGAAGGGCGTGATGGGCTTTCTGGAGAAGGCGGGGCTGGTCCGCATGGACACGTCCCACGACAGCGTGGAGCCTCCTCCAGCGCCCAACCCGGCCGTGCCGGCGGAACCCGCCGCCACGCCACCGCCCGAAGCCGCGATGCCGGTCGTTGGTGCCCCCCTGAAACTCGACGAGATCTACGCCAAGGCGGGCGTGCCGGTGTCGCTCTACCCCGCCGAGCGCCTGCTGCGGCTGATCGAGGGCCTGAGCGCGATGGACCCCGGCACCCGGCTGATGGCCATCAAAGCCATGGACGCGGCCGACGAGTCATGGACCATCGAAGACCCGCTGGCCGACGCGCAAACCAAGGCCCAGGCGCTGGCCATGCACGCCGAGCTGCTGCAGCTCAACCTGCAGGCGCTGGAACGCGACACGCTGGCGCGGATCGAGACCGTGACCGCCAAGCGTGAAAAAGTCGTGGGAGACATCCGCCAGCAAATGGCAGAGCTCGACGCCCTGATGAACCGCGAGGTGGCCCGTGCCGCCCAGGACATCGCGGGTCAGGAAGCCCAGCTCCAGGCCGCCCGCGAACACACCGCCGGCCAACTCGCCAGCCTGTCGCAGCTTGGCCAGCAATTGCAGAACCTCTCGGCGCAGTTCGCTGCGCCCGTCGCCGCCCCCAAGGAATGACCCCATGGCCAGCTTGACCCCCCTTTCCAAAGGCCTGATCGGCCTCGCCGTGATCGGCGCCATGGCCTCGGCCGTGTGGAACTTCGCGCTCAAGGACGGCTTCGGCCCCGCAGCGCCAGCGTCCACCGCGACCACCACCAGCCCGACCCCATCGGAAACGCCCACCACCAGCGTCATCTCGACGCCGCCGAACACGCCACCGGCCCCCATCGAGGCACCCGCCGTCAGCAACAGCAGCGGCGACCTGTCACCGGCCGAGCACGCCGCGCAAGGCCGCCAGTTCATGGAGAGCGGCGACTTCGCCCAGGCCCGCCAGCACCTGGAGCAGGCGGTACAGGGCGGCGACGCCGGTGCGGCCTGCCACCTCGGCGAAATGACGCTCAAGGGCCAGGGCGGCATCAAAGCCGACCAGGACGCCGCCGCCAAACTCTTCCAGCTGGCCCAGTCCCGCAACACCATCTGTTTCGCGCCCGGCCAGTGAGGCCGCACACGCCCTCTTTCCAAGGACACCCCATGCACATCCGCCACATCGCCCTGGCCGCCGCCCTGATCAGCGGCCTCTGGACCGGTTCCACCCACGCCCAGGGCTTCGTCTTCGGCACCGCTGAACCCAAAGCCCCAACCGCGGCGCCGGCCGGCGCGCGCAACGCCAAGGTCGAGTCGGCGCAGCGCCTGCTGGCCCGCCTGGGTCTGCTGCGCGAAACGCCCTCGGGCACGCTGACCCCGGCCACGCTGGACGCCATGCGCGCCTTTGCCGCGCGCACCGGCACGGCACCCGCCAGCGAAGTCAACGACGCGCTGCTCAACGCCATCCGCCGCCACATCTGGACCAGCCAGAACTGGTCCAGCGGCAACTACAAGGGCAAAGAAAAGATCGTGGACGCGGCGGGCCTGCGCGAGGCGCAGATCCTGCTGGGCAAGCTGGGCTTCAACGCCGGCCCGCTGGACGGCACCTTCGGCCCGCAGACCCAGGTCGCCACCGAGGCCTTCCAGGAATCGCAGGGCGTGAGCGTGGACGGCCTGATCACCTCGACCGTGCTGATGAACCTGCGCCGCGCGGTGAACGGCGCAGGCGCGGGTGCCAAGGAAACCGTGCGCGTGCTCAACTGGCCCGACTACATCGAGCCCAGCGTGCTGCAGGACTTCGAGAAGGAATTCAACATCCGCGTGGTCTACGACATCTTCGCGGACAACGACGACCTGCAGGCCCGCCTCGGCGCGGCCGGCACGCCCTACGACGTGGTGTTCCCCACGGCCAATGCGGTGCCCGGCATGGCGGCCAAGGGCCTGCTCGGCAAGCTCGACAAAGCCAGCCTGAAAAACCTGAACAACATCGACCCGCGCGTGGACGCCACCCTGCGCGCATGGGACAAGGACGGCGCCTACAGCCTGCCCTACATGTGGTACACGGTCGGCATCGCCTGGAACCCCAAGCTGACCAGCAAAGCCTTCCCCGGCCACACCATGGACGCGCTGGCCACCGTGTTCGATCCGGCCATCGCCAAGCGCTTCCAGTCGTGTGGCATCGGCGTGGTCGATTCGGCATCCGACGTGCTCCCGCTCGCCGCCATGGCCGGCGGCCAGCCCAAGTGGAATGGTCGCGCTTCGATTGCCGCCGCCGAGAAGGTGATGGAGCGCCTCGCGGGCACGGTCAAGGTCATCCCCACCGACCAGTTCATCGACTCGCTGGCCAACGGCAAGCTCTGCGTCGCCATCGGCTTCTCGGGCGACGCGGTGCAGGCGCAGGGCAAGTCGCGCGGCGCGGTCGAGTACCGCGTGCCGGCCGACGGCGGCCTGCTCGCCATCGACGCCATGGCCGTCCCGGCCAACGCGAAGAACAAGCGCGCCGCGCACCAGTTCATCGACTACCTGATGCGGCCCCAGGTGATCGCCAAGGTGTCCAACACCGTGGGTTATGCCAACGCCAACCTGAAGGCCGGCGAGTTCATGAGCGCGAGCGTGAAGAGCAACCCGGCCGTGGTGCCCAGCACCACTTCGCTGAGCCGCTCGTCGCCGATCCCGGTGCTGTCCGAGCAGGACGAGCAGGAGATCAACCGCATCTGGTCGCGCTTCGCCAAGTGAGAACGCCCGTGAATCCGCGAACGACACCGGCCCCACGACCTTGAGCGACAAGCCTTCCTACCTGGGCGCCTTCCTGCGCCACCCCGCCAACCGCACCGCCTTGCTGGCGGCCGGCGTGGTGGCGATCTTTGCGTCCATCCCCATGGGGCTGGCGGGGCTGGCGCTGGTCGGCACGCTGGCGGTGGGCACCGAAATTCTGGCGGCGCTGATGGTGCCGAGCCTGCCCTCGTTCAAGGCCTGGGTCGACCGCGAGGCCCACCACCAGAGCCTCAGCCAACGTCGTCAGTTGCTGATCGCCGAGCTGAGCGACCGCGGCGAGTCCGACGCGCTGGCCACCTACCAGCACATGTGGGAACGCGTGCAGGCGCTCTACCAGACGGCGGGCGACCGGCAGACCACCTTGACGCGGCAGGACGTGGAAAAACTCGACACGCTCACGGTGGACTACCTCGGTCTCTGCGCGGTCAACGCCTCGCTGCGCCGGCGCAAGGACCCCACCAGCGAAGACCAGGTGAACCGCCGCATCGCCAACGTCGAGGCGCAGCTGCGCAACCCCGCGCTGGGCGACGAAGAGGCGCGGCAGCTGCGCGCCACGCTCGCCGAATACACCGAGGTGCTGAACCGGTCGCGCCGCCTCGCGGTGCGGCGCAGCGCCCTCGAAGCCACGCTGGTCGCCATGCCCGACAAGATGGAAGAGGTGTACCAGCTGGTGATCACCTCGCCCTACGCCACCGACATGGGCAGCAAGCTCGAAGACTCGCTCTCGCGCCTGCGCATCGCCGAAGAGGTGGCGGCCGAATTCGACGATGCCGACCTCGCGGCCTTTGGCAACAAGACCTCACGCACCAGCGCCTCTCGCAATGCCCACAGCGCAGCCGCCCGCCAGGCCGCGCAGCGCCAGAACACCTGAACCCCAACACCCCCGCTTTCAACCAGGAGCTTCCCATGGCCAACAACGCAATCTTCGCCCGCCTCGCCAACCTCTGGACCGGCTTCATCTCCCTGTGGGTCTCGGACATCGAAAAAGAGCACCCCGAGATCGCCTACCAGAACGCGATCGCCTCGATGATCCAGAAGTACACCCAGCTCAAGGCCGCCACCGGTGCCATCATCGCGCGCCGCCAGGACATCACCTCGCGCCTGGAGGCCCATGAGCGCGAACTCGCTGCCGTGACCGCCGACCTCGAAGCGGCGATGGCCACCAACCAGGACGACCTCGCCGTGGTGCTGATCCAGAAGAAGAACACGCTGGACGCGGCCCTCACCGAGCTGCGCGCCGACGCCGCCCAGGCCACCGCCGACGCCGACAACGCCAAGGACTCGCTGATCCAGGTGAAGTCCGAGATCGACAAGCTCAAGGCCGAGAAGGAGCGCATGCTGGCGCAGATGCACAGCGCGCAGGCCCGCATCAAGATCCAGGGCCAGCTGGACGGCCTCTCGGTGGACGCCGAGGTGCAGGCGCTGGGCGCCGTGCGCGAGCACATCAAGGGCCAGGTGGCGCAGGCCAGCCTGGGCGCCGAGCTGCAGAACTCCGACCTCGACGTGCGCCTGAACAAGCTGCGCCAGAGCAGCGGCAGCGTGACCGCCAAGGCCCAGCTCGAAGCCATGAAGCAGGCCCGCGCCGCCGCGCAAGCCGCCCCCACCAAAACCCTCTGAGCCGCCCCGCGCATGAAAGCACCCGCATCCCCCCGCCACGATCTGCCGCGCTGGGCCGAGGTCCTGCGGCAGAAGTACCTGGCGGGCGAAGCGTCCACCTTCGTGCTCTACCGCAACGTCTTCGACAACGTCCTGGTCGGCGACAAGCTGCACAACCTCGGCACCTTCCTGGTGGAAGAACTGTTCAAGGACACCAAGCAGCACGTGTGCGAGGTGAGCCTGGAGCGTGGCATCCGCGTGCTGTCGGGCACCAGCGAAGACAAGCAGCGCGCGCTGCTGCGCCAGCATGAAGAAGGCACCGAGCCCGACCTGCTGGCCTCGCTGCACGCGCTGGAGCAGCGCATGCGCGCGCAGCCGTCCACCGCCGTCATCGTGCCCTACGCCGACGCGCTGCTGCCCGCCGGCGACCCGAGCTTCATGGCGCAGACCGACCGCCAGACCTACCTGGTGTTCCACCGCTGGTCGCTCGACCAGACGCTGACCCAGGGCGACAACATCGTCGTGCTGATCACCGAGTCGCTCAACGCGATCAACCCGGGCCTGCTGTCCAACCCCAAGGTCGCGGCGATTGAGATACCCATGCCCGACCTGCCGCTGCGCAAAAAGGTCATTGGCTTTTTCGCGCCCAAGCTCACCGAACACCAGGTCGAGCTGTTCTCCGAGCGCACCAGCGGCCTGCGCACCGTGCAGCTCGCCAACATCCTGGCGGGCTCCAAGGGCCATGGCCTGAGCGAGGCCGAGCGCCGCGCGCTGATCGGCAAACTGCTCGAAGGCACGCCCGATGCCACCGCCCGCGCCGACACGCTGGCCACCATCACCGCCGGCATGACGCCGGCCGAAATCACGCGCCTGATCGAGCCCGGCAAGGCCCTGCCCACCGGCGACGCCGACCAGGAGGTGCTGAAGGTCATCCACGCGCGCAAGCGCGAGATGATCGAGAAGGAATGCGCGGGCCTGATCGAGTTCATCGAGCCCAAACACGGCCTCTCGGCCGTCGGTGGGCACGAGCACATCAAGCACGAGCTGATGGCGATCGCGCAGAACCTCAAGGCCGGCGAAACCACGCTGACGCCCATGGGTCTGCTCGCGGTCGGCCCCATGGGCTCGGGCAAGACCTTTGTCATCAAGGCCTTCCTGAAAGAGGCGGGCCTCTCGGCCGTGGCGCTGAAGAACTTCCGCTCCAAGTGGGTGGGGTCCACCGAGGCCAACCTGGAGCGCGTGCTCGCCACCGTCAAGGCCATGGGGCCCATCGCGGTGATCATCGACGAAGGCGACCGCAGCTTCGGCAACGGTGGCGGCGAAGACAGCGACGGTGGCACCAGCTCGCGCGTGATCGCCCGGCTCAAAGAGTTCATGGCCGAGCCCGAGAACCGGGGCCAGGTGCTGTTCGTGATGATGACCAACCGCCCCGACAAGCTGGATTCCGACATCAAGCGCCCCGGCCGGCTGGACCGCAAGATCCCGTTCTTTTACTGCGACACCGCAGCCGAACGCGTGCAGGTCTTGCAGGCCGTGCTCTCGCGCTACGACGAGCCCTGCGTCGCGAGCATGGAAGAGCTGCTGACCCTGTGCGACACGCTGACCGGCTACTCCAACGCCGACCTCGAAGCGCTCTCATTGCTGGCCGTGGAGCTGGCGCGCAACCAGGCCACGCCGCTGAACGCCGACGCGCTGAACCAGGCCGCGGCCGACTTCATGCCGCCGCAGGAGCGCGACATGATCGAGTTCATGGAGCTGCTCGCGGTGTCCGAAACCTCGCGCCGCTCCATGCTGCCCAAGCGCTACCGCGACATGGCCATCGCCGACATCCAGAGCAACCTGATCGCCGCCAAACGGCGGGCACTCACACGCTGATCCGCTGACTTCCCCACCCGACAAGGAGCACCACCATGCAAGCGATCCAAGACCAGAACCTGAGCGCCACCCAGGTCATCCAGCTGACCCAGGCCATGTTGTCCGTGGCCCTGGTGGACGGCATCCACCCCGCCGAAGCGGCGCTGATCGGCCAGTTCTACGAGAGCTCGCGCCAGGCCGACATGCCGACCACGGCGGCCATGCTCTCGGGCAACCACGCCTTTGACGCCCAGGCCATGGCCGGCAGCCCGGCGGAAGTGGCCGACACCGTGGTGCTGATGTGCCTGATGACCGGTTACGCCGACGGCCGCCTGAGCGCCGAAGAGCGTGCGCTGGTGCAGTCGTTCGCCACCGCCCTGAACGTGGACGCCGCCCGCTTCGAAGCGCTGCTGGGCCAGGTGCGCGACGAACTCATCGGCGCCCTGTCGCACCTGCCCGACGCCGAGTCGGTGGCCAACGTGGTGCGTGAACTCACCGCGGGCGGCTGATCCCCCACCGCGGTACCGCCGGGTCAGTGTGAATGACCCGGTTGATGGCGGTGGCCGTCGTCGGCCCCCAGCTCACCGCGCGCCTGGCGCCAGACCTGCCAGCCCCCGCGCACCGCCAAGGTGGCCATGAGCATGGCCACCAGCAGATCGGGCCAGGCGGTGCCAGTGCCGGACACCCCCAGCGCCGCGAGCATCACGGCGATGTTGCCGATGGCGTCGTTGCGGGTGCAGAGCCACACGCTGCGCATGTTGGCATCGCCCTCGCGGAAGGCGTAGAGCATCCAGGCCACGGCCAGGTTGGCGCCCAGCGCCAGCACACCCACCACACCCATGGTCATCGCATCGGGCACCTGCCCGGTCCACAGGCTCCAGAGCGCGCGACCCAGCACAAACAGGCCGAACGCCACCATGCTGACGGCCTTGAGCATGGCGGCGCGCGCGCCAGGCCAGCGCGGCCGAGAGCACCGCCAGCGACACGCCGTAGTTCAGCGCGTCGCCCCCGAAATCGATCGCGTCGGCCAGCAGCGAGACCGAGCCCGAGCGGTAGCCGGCGGCCAGCTCCACCACCAGCATGGCGGCGTTGACCAGCATCGCGATCCAGAGGATGCGGCGGTAGCGCGGCAGGTTGGTGAGGGCCGCCGGTTTCGGCGTGTCGTGTTCGCAGCAGTGGGCAGACATGGGGTTTTCCTTTCGTTGGGCCTGATTGGAAACCCTGGAGTCGCTACAGTGTCAACACCCCATTTCGAACACAGGCATCCCCCATGCGCATCAAGGAACTGAGCCAGGCCACGGGTGTGGACGTGGAGACGATCCGCTTCTACGAAAAAGAACAGCTGCTGCCCGCGCCCGCGCGCTCGGACAACGGTTACCGCGACTACGAAGGGCCGCACCTGGAGCGGCTGTCGTTCATCCGCCACTGCCGGGCGCTCGACATGCCCTTGTCGGACATCAAGCGCCTGCTGGCCTTCGTGGACGACCCGGCGCGGCACTGCCTCGACGTGAACCAGCTGGTGGATGAACAGCTCAGCCGGGTGCGGGCGCGGCTGAAAAGCATGCGCGCGCTCGAGCGCCAGCTGGTGCAGCTGCGCTCGCGCTGCCAGGGCGAACACCAGGGCGATCGGTGCGGCATCCTGCACGAGCTGGTGGCCGCGGCGCACGGCGAGGCCTGTGCGTGCCACCCCAGCTGAGTGGCGCGACCGTTCCCACGGCCCTCACATCCGCCGCACCCCGAAGCGCCGCAGCACGGCCTTCTCGATCTCCACCAGCACGAACTTGCCGGCCGCCAGCCCGACGATCAGCGCCCACGACGCGGCGTCCAGCGCCGCCGTGCCAAACAGCGCCTGCATCGGCGGGGCGTAGGTGAACAGGGCCTGCAGCACCAGCGTGATGACGCAGGCCCAGACCGCCATCCGGTTGCCCGCCAGCGTCTCCCAGCGCCAGGCGCTGGCGGTGAAGTGGCGCACGTTGAAGAGGTAGAACACCTCGCTCATCACCAGCATGTTGACCACGGCGGTGCGCGCCACGTCGAGCCCGCTGCCACGGCCCAGCTCCCAGTGATAGACCCAGAAGGCCGCGCCCATCATGAGCAGGCTCACATAGACCACGCGCGCGAACAGCAGGCGCGTGATCAGCGGTTCGCTCGCCGGGCGCGGCGGCCGTTGCATCACACCGTCTTCGGCGGGCTCGAAGGCCAGCGCCATGTCCAGCGTGATGCTGGTGACCATGTTGACCCAGAGGATCTGTGCGGCCGTGACCGGCATGGCGAGGCCCGCGAACACGGCAATCAGGATCAGGCCGGCTTCGCCGCCGTTGGTCGGCAGGATGAACAGCAGCGACTTCTTGATGTTGTCGAACACCGTGCGCCCCTCGCGCACCGCGACCGCTATTGCTGCGAAGTTGTCGTCGGTGAGCACGAGATCGGCCGCTTCGCGCGCGGCGTCGGTGCCGCGCTGGCCCATGGCCACGCCGATGTCGGCGGCCTTGAGGGCGGGCGCGTCGTTCACGCCGTCGCCGGTCATGGCCACGAGCTGGCCGCTCGCCTGCAGGTTGGCCACCAGGCGCAGCTTGTGCTCGGGGCTGGCGCGGGCGATCACGTCGGTCTGCGCCAGGCGCGCGCTCAGGGCGGCATCGTCGAGCGTGTCGATTTCGGCACCGCTGATGGGCTGCCCTTCGCGCAGGCCCAGGCTGGCGCCGATGGCGGCGGCCGTGGTGGCGTGGTCGCCGGTGATCATGACCACGCGCACACCGGCCGCCTGGCATTCGGCCACCGCGGCCACGGCCTCGGGGCGCGGCGGGTCCATCAGCCCCACCAGGCCGAGCAGGGTGAAGCGCGGCGTGATGTCGCTGGTGCCCAGTTCGCGCGTGCCGGCAGGCAGCTCACATTCGGCCAGCGCGAGCACGCGCTGGCCTTCGCCCGCGGCCTCGTCCATGCGCGCCTGCCATGCGGCCTGTTCCAGCGGCTGGCCTGCTGCCTCCTGCACGCACAGCGCCAGCACCCTTTCGGGCGCGCCCTTGAGCAGCGCGAACACGCGACCCGCGTGGTCGTGGTGCAGCGTAGCCATGTAGCGGTGTTCGGACTCGAACGGGATGCTGTCGATGCGCGGCGTGCGCGCGGCTTCCTGCGCGGGGTCCAGCCCGGCCTTGCGCGCGAGCGTGATCAGTGCACCTTCGGTGGGGTCGCCGGCCAGCGCCCAGCCAGCGGCTTCACTGTGGTGCAGCTGTGCGTCGTTGCACAGCAAGGCGCAGCGTGCGAGACGCATCACGCCTTCGTTCTGACCGGCGTCGATGGACTGGCCCCCCTCGTGGAAGCCGCCCTCGGGCGCGTAACCGGCGCCGCTCACCTCCACACGCTGGCCGGGCAGCAGCAGGCGCACGGCGGTCATCTGATTCTTGGTGAGCGTGCCGGTCTTGTCGGTGCAGATCACGCCCACCGAGCCCAGCGTTTCCACGGCGGGCAGGCGCCGCACGATGGCGCGCTGGCGGGCCATGGCGGCGGTGCCGATGGCGAGCGTGATGGTGACGATGGCGGGCAGGCCTTCGGGAATGGCGGCCACGGCCAGGCCGACCACGGCGAGAAAGATGTCCAGCGGCGGCAGGCCGCCCACCCGGCTGCCCCACAGGAAGGTGACCGCGCTCACCAGCAAGATGAAGAAGGTGATCTGCTGCGCGAACTGGTCGAGCCGGCGCGTGAGCGGCGTGGCCAGGGACTGCACCCCGGACACCAGGCGCCCGATGCGGCCGATCTCGGTGTGCCCGGCGGTGGCCACCACCAGACCCGCGCCCTGCCCCACGGCCACCACCGTGCCGGCGTAGGCCATGCCGCCGCGCTCGGCCAGCGGCGCGGTGGCGGCCACCGGCGCGGGGTCCTTGTCGACCGGGACCGACTCGCCCGTGAGCGCGGCCTCGTCGATGCGCAGGTTCTTGGCCGAGAGCAGGCGCAGGTCGGCCGGCACGCGGGTGCCGGACTCGATCAGCACCACGTCGCCCGGCACCAGCCCGGCCGCGTCGATCTCGTGGCGCTCGCCATCGCGCAGCACCATGGCGTGGCTGGCGAGCATGGCGTGCACGGCTTCGAGCGCTCGCTCGGCCTTGCCCTCCTGGATGAAGCCGATCACCGCGTTGATGAGCACCACGCCGAAGATCACCGCCGCATCGAGGTAGTCGCCCAGCCAGAGGGTGATGGCCGCCGCCACCAGCAGGGTGTAGATCAGCAGGTTGTGGAACTGCCTGGCGAAGCGGCGCAGCCAGCCGGGGCGCGGCGCGGCGGCGAGCCCGTTGGGGCCGTGGATGGCCAGGCGGGTGGCGGCTTCAGCGCCCGTCAGACCCAGCGAAGAACTCTCCAGGTGCTGCAACACCTGGACGGTGGCCTGCGCGTGCCAGAGCGGCTGTGGCTCATCGGTGGCGGGACGGGGCAAGGACTGGGTGTCGGGTCGCATCGGCCAACCATACCCCGAACGCCATGACGCCCGCCACCGAACCGATCAAGCTTCCAGTGACGCCCTGGCCGAGGGTGACCACTCGAGCGCGCGGTGGTCAAAGCCCGCGGCCAGGGTGGGTTTGACCACTTCGAAATAGGGCGACACGTCGAAATCGCGCGGCGTGAACAGGCTGTGGTGGCGCACGTGCAGCACCTGGCGCACGCAGTCGTCGCAGTTCGGATCGTCGGCCGCGGTCTCTTCGACGATGGGCAGGATGGGGTAGAGCACCGACTCGAAGGCCTGCGCAATCAGGGTGGAGCAGATGGCGCGCGTGGGGTCGCCACTGCCCAGGGCCAGCAGGCGGCGGCGCCAGCGCACCGGCACCGGCGGCGTTGGAAACAGGTAGCGGGCGAGGTCCAGGATGTTCTTCAGGTCGTACCGGTGGCCGATGCGCTGCACCGCGAAGCGGCAGACCGCCTCGGCCTCGTCGATGCGCAGGCTGGCGGGCCGGCAGATGCGGCAGTGCAGCCCCGCGTAGGTGCTCAGCGGCACGGCACGCACGCCCTCGCGAATGTCCGCCTCCACCACCATCAGCGGGCCGCCGGGCTGCAGGGGCCCGACGCAGAGCGCCGCGTGCGACCAGGTGGACTGGGTGAGGTACTTGATCGCGGTGCTCACGCGCGTGGTGCCTTCGACCAGCACCACATCGGCCGGGCGCAGCGCCGCGGCCAGCAGGCGCTGGTCGGTCGGAAAGCCAATGGCCGCCGACTGGCCCGGCTTGGTCAGGTAGCGCGCCAGCGCACGCCCGATGGCTTGTCTGATCAAGGTGTCTCCCCGGTGTAAGAATGTCGCAGCTTCGGCGACTCAACAACACACAAAGGAATGGTCGTGGGCATCCGGAAAATCTTGTTGCTGCTGGTGGTTCTGCTGGGCATTGTGGCCTTCTTCGCCTTCGGACTGGGCCGCTACTTCAGCCTCGACTTCCTCAAACAGAGCCAGGCCACGTTCGCTGAACTGCGCGAAACGCAGCCGCTGCAACTGGCGCTGGGCTACTTCCTGGTCTATGTGGCGGTCACCGCGCTCTCGCTGCCCGGTGCCACCATCGTCACGCTCGCCGGCGGCGCGATCTTCGGCCTGGGCTGGGGTTTGCTGATCGTGTCGTTCGCGTCCAGCATCGGCGCCACGCTGGCGTTTCTGACCGCGCGCTTCCTGCTGCGCGACAGCGTGCAGAGCCGCTTCGGCCAGCGCCTGGCCGACATGGACAAGGGCATCCAGAAAGACGGCGCGTTCTACCTGTTCACGCTGCGCCTGATCCCGGTCGTGCCCTTCTTCGTCATCAACCTGCTGATGGGCCTGACGAAGATGAAGGCCTGGACCTTCTACTGGGTGAGCCAACTCGGCATGCTGGCCGGCACGGCGGTCTACGTGAACGCGGGCACCCAGCTCGGCCAGCTGGAATCGCTGCAGGGCATCCTCAGCCCCGGCCTGCTGGGCAGCTTCGTGTTGCTGGGCCTGTTCCCGCTGATCGCGCGCAAAGTGGTCGAGGCGGTGCAGAAGCGCAAGGTCTATGCGAAGTGGGCCAGCGTGCGGCCCAAGACCTTCGACCGCAACCTGATCGTGATCGGCGCGGGCGCGGGTGGCCTGGTCTCGGCCTACATCGCCGCCGCCGTCAAGGCCAAGGTGACGCTGATCGAGGCGCACAAGATGGGCGGCGACTGCCTGAACTACGGCTGCGTGCCGAGCAAGGCGCTGATCAAGAGCGCCAAGCTCGCGCACCAGATGCGCCACGGCTCGAACTACGGCCTGAACGACGCGACGCCCACCTTCAGCTTCAAGGCCGTGATGCAGCGCATCCACGACGTGATCGCCGCCATCGAGCCGCACGACAGCGTGGAGCGCTACACCGGCCTGGGTGTGGAGGTGCTGCAGGGCTACGCGAAGCTGGTGAACCCGTGGACGGTGGAGATCGCGCTGAACGGGGGCGGCACGCTAACGCTCACCGCGCGCAGCATCGTCATCGCGGCCGGCGCACGGCCCTTCGTGCCGCCGCTGCCGGGGCTCGACGAAGTGGGCTATGTCACCAGCGACACGCTCTGGGACGAGTTCGCAAAACTGGATGAGATACCGAAGCGGCTGGTGGTGCTGGGCGGTGGCCCCATCGGCTGCGAGCTGGCGCAGAGCTTCGCGCGCCTGGGTTCGCAGGTGACGCAGGTCGAGATGGCGCCGCGCATCATGATCCGCGAGGATGAGGAAGTCTCCTCGCTCGCCAAGGCTTCGCTCGAAGCCGACGGCGTGGCCGTGCTGACGGGCCACAAGGCGCTGCGCTGCGAGCTGGTGAACGGCGAGAAGACCCTGGTGGTGGAGCACGCGGGCGCAGAAAAGCGCATCGGATTCGACCAGTTGCTCTGCGCCGTCGGCCGCGTGGCGCGCCTGACCGGCTACGGACTGGAAGACCTGGGCATCCCGACGAACAAGACCGTCGAGACCAACGAATACCTGCAGACGATCTACCCCAACATCTACGCCGCCGGCGACGTGGCCGGGCCTTACCAGTTCACGCACGTGGCCGCGCACCAGGCCTGGTACGCGGCGGTGAACGGCCTGTTCGGCGACTTCAAGAAGTTCAAGGCCGACTACAGCGTGATCCCCTGGGCCACCTTCATCGACCCAGAGGTGGCGCGCGTGGGCCTGAACGAGCAGGACGCGAAAGAAAAGAACATCCCCTACGAGGTCACGAAATACGGCATTCACGACCTCGACCGCGCCATCGCCGACAGCGAGGCGCACGGCTTCGTGAAGGTGCTCACCGTGCCGGGCAAGGACACGATTCTGGGCGTGACCATCGTCGGCACGCACGCGGGCGACCTGCTGGCCGAGTACGTGATGGCCATGAAACACGGCCTGGGCCTGAACAAGGTGCTGGGCACCATCCACACCTACCCCACGCTGGCCGAGGCCAACAAGTACGTGGCCGGCGAATGGAAGCGCGCGCACCAGCCGCACCAGCTGCTGGCCTGGGTGAAGAAGTTCCACGACTGGCGCCGCGGTTGACCCCGCGCGTGAACCTTGCGGGCCGAAACGGAGTCCACCCCCACATGACCACCCGCCGCCGATTCATCCATGCGCTCGCCGCCACCGCCATCGCCCCGCTGGCCACGCACGCCCAGACCGCCTTCGACCACACCTACGCCGCCTGGGACGCGCTGCTGAAAAAGCACGTGCGCTGGCTGCCCGATGGCAAGCAGTCGCGCGCGAATTACAAAGGCTTCGCCGCCGACCGCGCCGCGCTCAAGGCCGTGCTCGACAGCATGAGTGCCATGCCCAGGGCCACATTCGACGGCTGGAGCAAGGCGCAGCAGATGGCCTTCCTCATCAACGCCTACAACGCGTTCACGGTCGAGCTGATCCTCACCAAGTACCCGGACCTCCAATCCATCAAGGACCTGGGCTCCTTCGTGCAGTCGGCCTGGAAAAAGAAGTTCTTCACCCTGCTGGGCGAAGAGCGCCACCTCGACTGGATCGAACACGAGCAGCTGCGCCCGCGCTACAACGAACCGCGCGTGCACGCCGCCGTCAACTGCGCCAGCATCGGCTGCCCGGCGCTGCGCGACGAGGCCTTCACCGCCGCCAAGCTCGAAGCCCAGCTCGAAGACGGCATGCGCCGCTTCATGGGCGACCGCACCCGCAACCGCGTCAGGGGCAATCAGGTCGAGGTCAGCAGCATCTTCAAGTGGTTCAGGGAAGACTTCGAGAAGGGCCACGGCGGCTTCAAGCAGGTCGAAGACGTGTTCGCGACCTACGCCGAACAGCTGAGCGACCAGCCCGCCGAGCGGGCCGCGCTGAAAGCGAAGACGCTGGGCGTGGGCTTTCTCGACTACGACTGGTCGCTGAACGACACAGGTCGCTGAACCATGCGCCGCCTGCTGGCGCTGAGCGCACTGTTTCCCCTGGCCGCCGCCTCGCAAACGCTGCCGCCGCTGCTGCAAGCCGACGGGGCACTCAACCCGGCCTGGCGTTTCGTCGGTTTCCCGAAGAGACAGGCCGACCTGCCGGCCACGCGGTTCAACGCAGAGCGGGTGGACGGCCTGCCCGCGCTCCAGGTGGCCACCGCGTCGTCCTACGGCAGCCTGGTGCACGACCTGAAAGACGCGCCCCCCGCCCGCCTGCGGTGGCGCTGGCGGCTGGACCAGCCGCTCTCGGGCGGCCAGACACCGCCCGACCTGACCACCAAGGCCGGCGACGATGCCGCGCTCAAGGTCTGCGTGATGTTCGATCACCCGCTGGAGCGCGTGCCCTTCGTCGAGCGCACCGTGCTGCGGATGGCGCGCAGCGTCAGCGGCGAGCCCCTGCCCGCGGCCACGCTCTGCTACGTCTGGGACAGCGGCCACGCCGCCGGCCGGCAGGGCGCCAACCCCTACTCGCGACGCGTGCGCTACATCAGCCTGCGCGGCAGCGAGACGCCAGCGGGCCAGTGGGTCGCTGAAGACCGCGACGTGGCGCAAGACTTCATCACCCTGTTCGCCGACGAACTGCCGCAGGGGGCGCAGACCCAGCGCACCGGCGTTCCGACGGTCAGCACCGTGCTGATCGGCGCCGACAGCGACAACACCGCCAGCCGCAGCCTGGGCTGGGTGGCCGAGCTGCAAACAGCGCCCTCGAACCCCTGAGCTCGCCCCTGCCTCGGCTCAGCGGGTCTGCCATGCGCGTTGTCCGCAGCTACGATGGGTGATGTCGATCCCTGCCGAACGCCGCCTGAACACCGTCCGTCTGGCACTTCGACCGGTCACACCCGCCGACCGCGCCGACCTCGTGGCACTGGAGGCAGACCCCGAGGTCATGCGCTTTCTCAATGGGGGCCGCCCCGTGCCCGAGGAAGCTTGTCCCGACAGCGACTTCCTGACCCCACGGGGCACCGAGCCCGAGGTGTTGGCCGCGCATGCACGCGCCACAGGCGCCTTCATCGGCTGGTTCGCGCTGTTTGACGATGGCTGGGTCGATGGGGTCAGGACCGCCGAGCTGGGCTATCGGCTTCGACGCGATGCCTGGGGCCAGGGCCATGCGTCCGAAGGCGCGCGGGCCCTGGTGGCAGAGGCCTTGGGCCGTCGGGGTTTTGGCCGGGTCCGTGCCCAGACCATGTCGGTCAACACCGGCTCGCGGCGGGTGCTGGAGAAGGTGGGCTTTCGACAGGTCGAGACGGTCTTCCCGGCTTTTCCACACCCCTTTCCCGGGGTCGAGCACGGCGAAGTCATCTACGAGGTTCGACGCGACGACATCTGAGGCCACAGAGCCCTGAAGTCACAACCCGTAACATCGGTGCCCATGCACCACGGAATCAAGAAGCTCCTCCTGCTCGGCGCCGGCCCTGCCCATCTGCAGGTGCTGGCCCGCCTGGCGCAAAACCGCCCCGCCGACCTCGACGTCACCGTCCTCACCCCCTACCCCCACCACACCCACAGCGGCATGACAACCGGGCTGATGGTGGGCCGTTACAGCGCCAAGGACTGCCAGATTCCCCTGGAGCCGCTGGTGAAGGCCGCCGGGGCCCGGTGTGTGCAGGGGCGCTGCGCCGCGCTGGATGCGGCCGGACAGACCGTGCTGGTCGGCCCCACCGGCAAAGACCTGGCACCGTCCGAGCTGACCTACCACCTGCTGTCCATCGACACCGGCGCCGTCTTCGACCGCACCCGGCTGGAGGCCGACATGCCGGGCGCCTCGACACACGCCCTGATGGTGCGACCCGTCGAGGTTTTCGCGACGCTCTGGCCCCAGGTGATGGAACGGGCGGTGAACCGTCCGCTCTCCATCGCGGTGGTCGGCGCCGGGGCGGCCGGTCTCGAACTGCTGTTCGCGGCCGAGCAGTGCCTCCGGCTGCACGGCGCTGCGGGGGCGCGCTTCACGCTCATCACCGGCGGCACCGAACCTGCGGAGGATCAACCCCGGGGGGTTCAGCGGCGCGTGCTGCGCCGCCTGAAAGCCCTCGGCATCACCGTGCTGCGCGACACCTGTGTGGGCATGGACCACGGCGTGGTGCGGCTGGGCGGCGGGGCCGAGCTGGCCTGCGACCTGCCCCTGCTCGCCATCGGCACCCACGCCCCCGCCTGGCTGACAGGCAGCGGGCTGGCCCTGTGCGAGGCCGGGCACGTGCTCGTCAATGAACACCAGCAAAGCACCAGCCACCCCAACGTGTTCGCGGCCGGCGACGTGGCCACCCGGGCCGACGCGCCGCACCCCAGGCACGGCGTCCACGCGGTGCGCGCCGGCCCGACCCTGGCCACCAACCTGCTGGCCGCCCACGAAGGCAGCGCGCTCACGCCACACCACCCGCCGAAGCACACGCTCAACCTGCTGTCCTGCGGCGCCGGCCACGCCATCGCCAGCTGGGGACCACTGCACGCCGAGGGTGCCTGGGCGTGGGCGTGGAAAGACCGCATCGATCGGGCCTTCGTGGCAGCGCACACACGGCACGCCACCCCCGCCGCAGCAAGGTGAATGGTCCCGCCCGCACAATGCGTGGCCCCCGAACCCACCACCTGTCGCCTGCCGCCCATGACCCCTGCACTCCACCGCCTGACCGCCTCCGCGCTGCTGATGTTGTCGGGGGCCACCCTGGCCCAGGCACCTGTCCCGGCCGACGCGCCGACGCTCCACCCATGGCAGGCCCCGACGCCCCGGGCCAACGCCGAGGCCTACTTCACCAACCTCAAGGACGGTGACGTGATCGAGACCCCCTTCGTGCTGAAGTTCGGGCTCTCCGGTGGCTGGGGGCTGGCGCCCATCACCAAGGCGGCCCGCGCCAAGAGCGGCCACCACCACCTGCTGGTCAACCGCGACCTGCCCCTGAACTTCAAGCAGCCCCTGCCGTTCAACGAGCAGTACATCCACTTCGGCAAAGGGCAGATGGAGCATGTGCTGACACTCGCCCCCGGGGCCTACACGCTGCGCATGCTGCTGGCCGACAAGGGGCACCTGCCGCACTTCGTGTTCAGCAAACCGGTGAAGATCACCGTGCGCCAGAAGAACGCCACCGACCCCAAGAGCCTGCAGACCCCGGGCATCCAGCTCCTGCTGCCGTCGGGCACCGAGGCGCGCACGCCGGTGCTGTTGCAGTTCCATGTGTCCGGCCTGAACGTGGCGCACGCCGAACAGCAGGAAAAAGACACCGGCCACTTCCGCCTCACGCTCAAGCCGGCCAGCGGCGGAGCGCCGCAGGTGATGGACTTCACCGACGGCCAGACCGAAACCTGGCTGGCCCCGCCGGCCGGCAGCTACGCGGTGCAACTGGACTTCGTGGACAACCTGAGCCCGACCCGCACCCTGGCCCCGTCCGCCAACGCGCAGCTGCGCGTGCGCTGACCGCGCGCGCGGTGGCCAGGTTCCGCTCCGGGGTGGTGTTCACCCGGAGCCCGTTGGCGCTTCACAAATGGGCCGGCGAGGCGGATCATGCCGCCACCGGCCTCGCAAACGAGCGTTCCTTTCAACACCACCTCCAGTCCCCATGAAACTCGGCTACACCATCACCTACGTCCCCGACGTCGCCGCCTCCCTGGCCTTCTTCGAGAACGCCTTCGGACTGCAAACCAAGTTCCTGCACGAGAGCGGCACCTACGGCGAGCTCGAGACGGGCGAGACCACGCTGTCGTTCGCGGCCCATGCGCTGGGCGACATGAACTTCGAAGGTGGGCATGTGCACGCCGACAGTTCCCCGCAGCCGCTGGGCTTCGAGATCGCGCTGGTCACGGACGATGTGCCGGCGGCACACGCCAGGGCCATCGCGGCCGGCGCGCGCGAGATGGCGGCGCCATCACAGAAGCCCTGGGGACAGGTCGTGTCCTATGTGCGCTGCCCGGACGGCATCCTTGTGGAGCTGTGCACGCCGGTCGGCGGCTGAGCCACCCCGCCTGTGGCGGACCGGCCCGCCGCCTCAGGGTTTGGCCAGGTGCCAGACACCACCGCGAAAGCCGTCGCCCGAGCGATCCCCGGGCTTCTTGTCGTTGGCCCACAGGTACAGCGGCCGGCCTTTGTAGGCCCACTGCTGTTTGCCGTCGTCGCGAACGATCAGCGAGTAGTCCCCCACCGCCTGGGCGCCGTCCTTGGCCAGCATGGGCGGCCAGCTCAAGGTGCACACCCCCGTGCACGCGCTTTTGCCCGGCACGGTGAGGTCGTTGTCCCACCAGTAAAGGCTCATGCCTTTTTCGTCGGTGATGACGCCGTCGGTGGTGGTGGGCTGCGCCCCGGCAACCGACACCCAGACCACGAGGGCCAGGGCTTTCAGTGAAGAACGGGAAATGCTCATGGTGGTGTCTCCTGTGTCGGAATGACCAGTTCCACTGTAGGAGCGACAGGCGGCGCGTCGTTGATCCGCGTCAACCATTGGCCGCGTGCATGCCCGCTGGCGCCGCGCGGCGCTTGGCAGACGCCCCCACACCGGGTTCAATCAGGCCCACCCCATCCCCTCGGACGGCGCAGCCTCCTCCCCTCGTGAACCCCGGCCATCCCACTGCCAGCGCCGCTGACACACCGGCACCCCCACACCAGCTGCGCAGGCCGTTCGAGGCCTGGCGCCTGGGGGTGGTCTCAGGCGCGGCCGTCGCTGCGCTGTGTTTCGTCTATCTGGTGGTGCTGGCCATCGGCCTGGCCACGCTGCCCTCGCCCGACCACCCGGTGCAGCAGCCCTGGTTCGCCCTGCTGGAGCTGTTGATCCTGTTCATCGCGCCCGCGATGGTGGCGCTGGCGATGGCCATCGGCTGCTCGGCGTCGCCTGGGCGTTGGCCGTGGGCACTGCTGGGCCTGGTGTTCTTCGCCCTGTGCGCGCTGACCACCAGCGCGGTGCACTTCTGCATCCTGGTGCTGGGCGGGCAGGAGGCCTTCGCCGACGCGCCCTGGGCCACCCTGGTGTTTTCGTTCCGCTGGCCTTCGCTGGCGTACGCGCTGGACATCCTCGCCTGGGATGTCTTCTTTCCCCTGGGGGCCCTCTGCCTCGCGCCCGCCGTGCAGGGCGTGGGGCTGGCCGGCCGCGTGCGCGCGCTGCTGGTGATCAGCGCCGCCCTCTCGCTGGCCGGGCTGGCGGGTGTGGCGCTGGGTGACATGCAGGTCCGCCTGATCGGTGTCGTCGGCTATGCGGTGGTCTTCCCCGCCGCCGCCGCGATGGTGGCCACGCTGTTGCTTCGTAAGCTCCGCGCCACCGAGCCCCCCACCTGAGCGCCCAGGCCAACGCGTCCCCCGCTCAGGGGACAGCCTCCGCCAAGGTGGCACCGTTTCTGCATGCGCGCCCGCATCCCGCCAACCACCCGGAACCCACCATGCAAACCGTCACCATGCCCTTGCAGCTCGCGCCGACCAGCCTGACCCAGCCCATCCTGCCGAACTGGCAGTTCCACCTGTTCAACGTGAATCTCGGCTCGTCGTCGAACCCGGCCGTGGAGCAGGCGGCGCTGGAGAGGGTGGGCAGCTACGGCCGGCAGATCGGGCACCTGGCCGAGGCGCTGGAGCTGGTCGTGAAGAAGGCGAAGCTGCTGGACAGCCCGGACCTCACGCAGGACGAGAAGGACGTGCTGCAGGTGTTCCTGGGTGACGTGTCGGCGATCCGGCAGATCAAGGCGGCGCAGAAGAACGACTGAGCGTCCCAGCCGCCTTGCTGTCCACCCCACCCGTGCGACGGAAGGCCCGTCGCTGCACCCACGCTACGCCCCTGTGAACCGGGCCTTGCGCTTTTCCTGGAAGGCCAGGCGGCCTTCGGCAAAGTCCTGGCTGGCGGCCGTCAAGGCTTCGCGGGCCCGCATGGCTTCGATGTCCATCTGACCGGCCGCGATCTCGTTGAGCGAGCGCTTGGTGGCCTGCACCGCCAGGGGCGCCAGCTCGGCGATCTCGCCCACCAGCTGTTGAACGGTGGCGTCGAAGTCTTCAGCCTCGACCAGCGCCTCCAGGCAGCCCGTCTGCCACAGCCGCTCGGCGCTGAACGGCCGCGCCGACAGAAAGGCGCGCTTGGCCCCGGTCAGGCCCAGCCGCGCCACATAGCGCTGCAGGCCCCCCGGGTAGTAGTGCAGGCCCAGCGCGGTGGCGGGCATGCGGAACTCGGTGCCCGCCAGGGCCACGCTCAGGTCACAGGCCAGCATCAGGTCGGTGGCGCCGCCGTACACGCTGCCGTTGAGCGCACACACCGTGATGGGCCGCAGCGCGGCCAACGCGTTGGCCACCCGTTCGAACAGCTGGGGATCGTTGTCCTGTTCGTTGAAGCTGCCGAGGTGGTACCCGGCGCAGAACACGGGCCGGGGTTGCCCCTGGGTGTTGGCCGTGAGCTTCAGCACACGGATGGCCGGGTCGGCGTTGATCTGCTCGAACTGGCCCAGCAGGCAACGCAGGTCGCCTGCCTCCAGGCGGTTGCGGTGGGCGGGCCGGTTCAGCGTGAGGGTGGCGACACCCGCCTCCACGGACAGCAGCGGCGCGGAAGAAATGATCGGATCAGGGGCAGTCATGCGGGCATTGTTGAAGGGCATTCACAGAAGGGGCTCAATCCTCGGGCGTGAAGCCTGAGGAAGTCACCACGGCACCCCAGCGGGCATGGTCGGCGCGCAGTTGCTGGGCAAAGTCGGCGGTGCTGTCCGGGTTGGCAGGCTCAAAAGAAGCCTTGGTCAGCGCATCGGCCAGCCCCCTGGTTCGCAGGGCTGCACGCAGCGCTTCCCGGAGCTTGAGCACCGCGTCGGGCGAGGCCTTGGCGGGCATGAAGACACCGAACCATTCGGTGGCCTGGGCATCCTTGTAACCGGCCTCTGCCAGGGTGGGCACGTCGGGCAGCAAGCGGCTGCGCACCGGGCCGCTCACGGCCAGGGCGCGCAGCTTGCCCGACTGCACATGCGGAAGGGTGTTGGAGAGCACCCCCACGTTGGCGGCCACCTGGCCGCCGAGCAGATCGTTGAGCGCCGGCGCTGCGCCCTTGTAGGCCACATGCATCCAGTCCAGTTTCGCCGCTTTGCCCAGGGCCACGCCCGTGAAATGCGGGATCGAACCGGCGCCGGAAGAACCATAGGTGGCCTGCGCGGTGTTCACCCGGCACCACTGGATGAACTGCGCCAGCGTGGTGACGCTGGCCGGCACCATGGGACCCACGGACACCACGAATTGCGCCGAACCGACCGAGGCCACGGGCACGAAGTCCGCCAGCGGGTCGTAGCTCAGCCGCCGGTAGATGTGGGGATAGACCACCATCATGGACGCGGGCGTGACCAGCAGCGTCGTGCCATCGGCCTCGCTGGACTTGAGGGTCTCCAGCGCGATGCGGCCGCCCGCGCCAGGCTTGTTGTCCACGATGACCGACGGCGCATAGCCGCCCATTTGCAGCGCCAGCGCACGTGCCACGAGATCGGCCGAACCGCCGGGCGGAAAGCCGACGAGGATGCGCGCCGGCCTGGACAAGATCGGTGACTGGGCCCGGGCCGTCAGGCCGCCCAGCGAAGCGGCACCCAGCAGGCCCGCAGTGAATGAACGACGGTGAATCATGGTGTGTCTCTCTCTTTGGAGCAGTGTGTCAGCTCAGTGCCAGCCGTACACCGACAGCGTGGTTTCGCCCGCCTGCAGGCGGCGCAATATGGCGGCTTCTTCGGCTTCGCGCCGCTCGCCGGCCGCCACCACCTCGGCCGCGCGCGCGTGCGGGATCGCGACCACGCCGTCCGTGTCGCCGACGATCAGGTCACCGGCGTTCACCACCACGTGGCCCATGGTGACCGGGTGGTTGATCCAGCCGATCGCACCGAAATCCTTGCCCGTGCCCTGGATGCACAGGCCGCGCGAAAACACCGGGAAGCCGATCTCGCCGAGCAGCACGCCGTCGCGCACGCAGCCGTCGATCACCAGGCCGGCCATGCCGCGCACCTGGGCCATGGTGGTCATGATCTCGCCCCAGTAGCCGTGTTCGTGGGCGCCGTTGGCGAACACCACCATCACGTCGCCGGCCTGCGCGATGTCCAGCGCGCGGTGCAGCCAGAGGTTGTCGCCGCCAGGGGAATGCACGGTGAGTGCCGAGCCGGCGCAGCGGAACTGCGGCGCCACCGGCTTGATCGCCGAGGGCAAGGCGCCGATTTTCTTGCCGGCTTCGTGCAGCGTGGCGGTGGGCAGCCGGGCGGCGGCGGCCAGCAGCTCGGGACTCAGGCGCGGGAAGTCCCGGCGGATGGTGAGGGTGGCGTCGTGGGGCTTCATGGGGTCTCGCGGGTCTGGAGCTGGTGGTACTTGAACTGCTTGCGCGCCTCGTCCAGGCGCACGCCGCTGCGCGCGGCCTCCCGGATGTGGTTCTCGGCGGCCTCGATCTCTTCCGCCACGGCCAGCACCCGGTCTTCGTGCTCTTTGGGGATCACCACCACACCGTCGGTGTCGCCCTTGAGGATGTCGCCGGGCGCCACGCGGGCACCGCCGATGTTGACCGGCACGCCCGTCGCTTCCACCTGCACGCGGTCCTTGCCGGTGCGCATCCAGTGATCGATGGAGAACACCGGGTAACCCAGCGACAGGCAAAGGTGCGTGTCGCGGTTGATGCCGTTGATGACGGTGCCGGCGATGCCACGGCGGTGGGCGATCTCGGTCAGGATGTCGCCCCAGACGGTCGCGTCTTCGCGGCCGTTGTTGTCGAGCACGACCACGCTGCCGGGCGCTACGTCGTCGATGTAGTCGCCCACCGTGCCGCAGGGCTGGGCGGCCGGGCCGTACTTGAGCGTCCAGGCGCGGCCCGCCATGCGGAAGCTGGCGTCGCGCGGCTTGATCTTGTAGCACTGGCCCACGATGCCCAGCTTGTCCAAGGCGTCGGACAAGGTCGGCGTGTCCAGCCGGGCGGCACGCGCCACGTTGTTGTCGGTATCACTCATTCAAAGGCTCCTGTTGGCTGCACAACGGGTGTGCGAAGAGATGTCAAACCGGGAACACCGCGGAACCGGCTCCGCCGGGCCGCAGGTGTTGCCCCCTGGGGGGGTGACGCCGCAGGCGGCGCGGGGGGGGTCAAGTGCTCAGCATGTGTTCGTAGTTGCCGCCCATGACCTCGCCGATCGGCGTGTCGGCCAGGATCGCCTTGGCCATGGCGGCCTCCTTGGCCACGATCATTTCGGCGGCCTCCAGCACACGCTGAATGTCGGCGGCGGCGATGAAGATCACCGCGCTGCGGTCGGCCAGCACATAGTCGCCGGGCATCACGGTCACCTCGCCGCCCTGCGCCGCGCCGATGGTCACGGGCACCTGCACGCCCAGCTCGACCACGCGGCCGCGCGCGGTGCGCGAGGTCAGGCTGCGGCTGAACACCGGGAACTCGTAGGCCATGGCTTCGTCCACGTCGCGCAAGGGTCCGTCGGCCACCACACCGGCCACGCCGCGCACTTTGGCGCCCAGCGTCAGCAGGCCGCCCCAGCAACCGGCCTCCAGGCCCGAGCGCTGCTCGACCACGATGACGTGGTCGGCGCCCGACTGTTCGATGGCGGTGCAGCCCAGGTGCCGGGCCGGGCCGGGCGGCGGTTGACCGGGGCCCACCTTCATGGTGACGGCGCGCCCGGCGATGCGGCCCCCGCCGCTGCGCTGGGCCAGGCCCGTGACCACGCCGGGCAGCTGCAGCTTGTCCAGGGCATCGGAGACGGCGCAGGCATCGAGCCGGCGCAGGCGTTGAACTTCAGGGTCGGTCATGGTTTTCATTCCTGTGGTGTGTTGTGCCAAAGCGCGTGAGGCGGCACCAGCCAAGAAACACCGCGGAACCGGCTTTGCCGGGCCGCTGGTGTTGCCCCCCTCGCAGGGGGTGGCGCCGAAGGCGACGCGGGGGGTCATGTCAATGTCTTCCACGCGGCGAAGGCCAGCCCGGTGCCGGTCAGGGCCGGGCTGCGGTAGCCGGGCTGGTACTCGACCCATTCCAGGTCGAGGTCGCGGGCCATCTCGCCCACCACCAGCCAGTTGCGGATCTCCGAGCTGCCGGCCTGCAGCAGTTTCGGGTCCAGCGCGACGAGCGCGGCGCTGTCCTTGTTCCGGATCGCGGTGATGACCTGCTGGTCCAGCGCCTCGTCCACCACGAAGTGGCTCAGGCCGCCGGAGGCGATGACGCCCACGCGCAGGTCCTGCGGCCAGGCCGCGATCAGCTCGCGCAGCGCCGCACCCAGCGCCACGCAGCGGCGCGGTGTGGGCTGGTTGGGTGGGTCGAAGGTGTTGAGGATCACCGGTATGACCGGCAGCACCTGCTCCTTGAGCAGGCGGCGATGGATGAACTGGAAGGCGTGGCCCTCGAACTGGCCCCGCTCCAGGCCGTCCATCGCGGCGATGTCGAAATCGCGGTCGCACAGCTGGCGGATCAACCACTCGGCGAGGTCGCTCTGAACCGGGTAGTCGCGGTCCACCTCGGGCTCGTGGCGCCACATGCGCGCCGACTTGACCCAGTTGTCGTTGGGCGAGGCCGGCTCGCGCGCGGTGTTGCGGATGGTCTCGCCGTAGTAGATGGCGAAGGCCGGGTTGTTGGTGGTGCGGAACAGCTCGGTCTGGTCGTCGCCCACGATCAGCAGCACGTCCAGCCGGGCGTCCCGGATGCGCTGGCTCAGCTGGTCCATGGCGGCCTCGGCCGCGTCATAACGCTCGCCCATCTTCTCGGGCGTGACCATGGCTTCAGCACCGGCGGGCGCCGCAGCGAGCAGGGCCTCGTAGTCGGTCTTGTGGCCACACTTGTCGTAGTAGTGCACGTTCTTGGTGTCGATCACCCGGAAGCCGTGTTGCCAGTCTTCGCGCTGCGAGACCAGCATGATGCTGTGGGAAGAGCCGAAAGCGGCGACGAGTCGAGCCATGAGACAGCCTTTGAAAATACGTCAGACAACACACTGCGCGCGCAGCTCGGCGATGCGTTCCGGGCTGTAGCCCAGACCGCTCAGGATGGCCTCGGTCTGGTCGCCCTGGTGAGGTGCAGGCCGCAGCGGGCCCTCGTCGCGCGGGTGGCGCGAGAACTGCATGGGCAGGCCCACGACCTCGATGTCGCCCAGCTCCGGGTGGTGCATGGGGCGGGCGATGCCCAGGTGCTTGACCTGCGGGTCCTCGAACATGTGGTCCACGGTGTAGATGGGGCCACACGGCACACCGGCCTTCAGCAGGCGCTCGGTCCAGTCGGCCGTGGTGCGGGTCTTGAACGCGGCGCCGACGGCGGCGTTCACGCGGGCACGGTTCTGCACGCGCTCGGGGTCGGAGCCAAAGCCGGGCTCGTCGATCAGCTGCGGCGCATCGAGCGCCACACACAGGCGCTTCCACATGGTCTGCCCGATGGCGGCCAGGTTGATGAAACCGTCGCTGGTGGGGAAGACGCCGGTGGGCACGGTCAGCGGGTGCTCGTTGCCCGTGGACTTGGGCACCTTGCGGTCGATCAGCCATTGCGCGGCCTGGAAGTCGAGCATGGCGATCTGCGATTCGAGCAGCGAGGTCTGCACCCACTGGCCCTCGCCCGACACCTCGCGCTCCAGCAGCGCGGCCATGATGGCCTGGGCGCAGAAGTGGCCCGAGCACAGGTCGGCGATCGGAATGCCCACGCGCATGGGGCCGTCTTCTGGCCGGCCGGTCAGGCTCATGAGACCGCCCATGCCCTGGGCGATGGAGTCGAAGCCGGGCCAGTTGGCGTAGGGGCCGTCCTGACCGAAGCCCGAGATGCTGGCGTACACCAGCCGGGGGTTGATGGCGCGCAATTCGTCGGGGCCGATGCCCAGGCGGTACTTCACATCGGGCCGGTAGTTTTCGATGAAGACGTCGGCTGTTTTCACCAGCGCCTGCAGGATGGCCAGCCCCTCGGGCTCCTTCATGTTGAGGGTCAGGCTTTCCTTGTTGCGGTGCAGGTTTTCGTAGTCGGCGCGGTTGTGGTCGCGCCCGCCGATCATGTCGTCGCCGCCGGGGGCGCCCGGCGGAATCTCCAGCTTGATGACGCGCGCGCCCAAGTCGGCAAAGGTGCGGATGGCCGTCGGGCCGGCGCGCACGCGCGACGCGTCCAGGATGGTGAAGCGCGACAGCGGGCCTTTGCGCGGCGGGGTCGGTTCGGGTGTGGTCATGGGCGGTGATCTCAAACGATAGTGAACATGGGCACGTGGTGACCGCCGTCGCTGGGCTTGAAAACCACGCGCACGGCCTGGCCGATGACCACCGCCGCCGGGTCGCAGTCCACCAGGTTGCTCATCAGCGTGACGCCTTCGGTCAATGTGACAAAGGCCAGCGTGTAGGCCGCTTCGCCCTTGCCCATGGTGCTGAACGAATACACGGTGCCGGTGCCTGCGGCCTGCAACCACTCGGTGTCGGCGCTGAGGCAGTGCGGGCAGATGTCGCGCGGGTAGTGGTGCACTTCGCCGCAGGCCTTGCACCGCTTGATCAGCAGGCGGCCCTCGTCGGCCGCCGTCCAGTACGGCAGGGTTTCGGGCAGCACGCGGGGCGCCGGAATCTTGCGCGGGCCAGCGGCGGGCGCGGGCGGGCGGGTTTGTCTTGCAGGGTGTCAGGGGTGCTCATGGTGTTCAGACCCTTTCCAGAATCAGGGTGGCGGCGGTGTGGCGCGAGGCCAGCGCGCCGCCGATGCCGCTGGCCAGCGCCAGGCCGCAGTTGGGCACCTGCACGGCGGGGTGGGCTTCGCCGCGCAACTGGCGCACGGCTTCGATGACCTTGGTGATGCCGCCGCGGTTGGCCGGGTGGTTGTTGCACAGGCCGCCGCCATCGGTATTGAAGGGCAGCCTGCCCACGCCCGAGATCAGGTTGCCGTCCATCACGAAGCGCCCGCCCTCGCCTTTCTTGCAGAAGCCCAGGTCTTCGAGCTGCATCAGCACGGTGATGGTGAAGCTGTCGTAGAGCGAGGCGTACTGGATGTCGGCGGGCGTGACGCCGGCCTCGGCAAACGCCATCGGGCCCGACCAGGCCGCGGCCGAATACGTGAGGTCCATGCGGCCACCCATGCCGTGCTTGGGCGCTTCGCCGGTGCCGCGCACCATCACCAGCGGGCGGCCACTTTTGCGCGCCAGCTCGCGGGCGATCTCCGGCCGCGCGACGATCAGCGCACCGCCGCCGTCGCTCATGACGCAGCAGTCCAGCCGGTGCAGGGGGTCGCTCACCAGCGGTGAATTCACCACGTCGTCCACCGTGACCACGTCGCGCAACATGGCGTTGGGGTTGTGCTGGGCGTGGTGTGAGGCGGCCACCTTGATCCACGCCAGCTGCTCGGACGTGGTGCCGAACTCGAACATGTGGCGCTTGGCCACGGCCGCGTACAGGTTCTGCGTGGCCGGGCCGTAGGGCAGCTCAAAGGCCAGCTCCGGCGCGTCGGGGTCGGGCGGGCGAAGGGCCAGCGGCGACCGGCCGCCCTTGCCCTCTTTGGCCGCCGCCTGGGCCGCCACCATCTGGGCGCGCGGGCGGCCCGCCAGGGTGATCAGCGCCACGTTGCAGCGGCCGGCGGCGATGGCTTCGGCCGCGTGCGCCACGTGCAGGATGGGCGCCGAGCCACCGCACTCGGTCGAGTCCACATGGCGCAGCTTCAGGCCCAGGTACTCGGCCACGGTGGTGGTGCCCAGGCCGGGCGCGTCGCCGGCGCAGAAGTAGCCGTCGATGTCGCTCTTGGACAGGCCGGCATCGTCCAGCGCGCCCTTGGCCACGTCGGCGTGCAGGCGCACCACGGACAGGTCGTCCGCCTTGCGCGTGGGGTGTTCGTAGGCGCCCACGATGCAGGCGGATCCGTTGAGGCTCATGGTGGTGTTCTTCGGGTGGGTGGAGAGGCGCGCGTCACTGCTCGGGCGTGAAGCCGGTGGCCTTGATGACCGGGCCCCAGTACGCGAGCTCCTTGCGCTGCAGGCGGTCCATCTCTTCGGCGGGGCGGAAGTCCGGGTTCAGCGTGGCCTTGTGGATCAGGGTCTCGCGCACCTCGGGCAGCGCCAGCGCGTATTTCAGGGCGTTCTGCACCTGGGCCAGCTTGTCCCTGGGTGCGTTGGCCGGGGCCCACATGCCGGTCCAGGCGTCACCGGTGTCGATGTTGATGCCCTGCTCCTTGAAGGTGGGCACGTCGGGCAGCAGGGGCGAGCGCTGGGCGCCGAACACGCCGACCACGCGCACCTTGCCGCTCTTCTGGTGCGTGAGGATGTCGCCGGCGGTCATGACGCCGGCCGGCACCTGGCCGCCCAGCAGATCGGTCACCAGCGGGCCGTTGCCACGGTAGGGAATGACCTGCAGGTCCACGCCGATGGCCTTGCCGAGCTGGATGCCGCTGAAGTGCGTGTGGCCCCCCGCCCCGGCCGAACCGAAGCTGCTGTCCTTGGCGTTGCCCTTGACCCAGGCCACGTATTCCTTGGCGGTTTTCACACCGGTCTGCTGGCCCACGGCCAGCGCCAGCGGGTAGGACACCACCATGCCCACGGGCGTGAAGTCTTTGAGCATGTCGTACTTCAACACCTCGGGCGGGTACAGCAGGGTCTGGAACACCGGCGTGGCGTTGGGCGCGATCATGTAGGTCAGGCCATCGGCCGGGCTGGCCTTGAGCGCCTGCGCGGCCAGGCGGCCACCCGCGCCCGCCTTGTTCTCGACAATGATGGTCTGCTTGAGCACCACCGACATCTTCTCGGCCAGCAGGCGGGCCACGGTGTCGGTCGACCCCCCGGGCGGAAAGCCCACCAGGATCTTCATGGGCGGGCTGGTCTGGGCGGCGGCGGTCAGGCTCGCGCCCAGGGCCAGGCAGGCCAGGGCGGAACGGAACAGGGGGGTGATCGGCATGGGGTGGTGTCTCCGGGGTCGGTTATTTGAAGAGTGAAAAAAAGTGAGCCATCAGTTCAGGTCGATGGCGACCGACTTGAGCTCGGTGTAGGCCTCAACGCCTTCGCGGCCGTTTTCGCGACCCCAGCCCGACTGCTTGTAGCCCCCAAAGGGCATGGCGAAATCGAGCGCGGCGGCGGCGTTGACCCTCACGTTGCCGGCTTTGAGGCGCCGCACCATCTGGTGGGCGGTGCGCAGGTCGCGCGTCCAGATGCTCGACGAGAGGCCGAAGTCGGTGTCGTTGCCGCGGGCCGCCAGCTGCTCCAGGCTGTCGTCGTCAAACTGCTGCACACACAGCACCGGGCCGAAGATCTCTTCGCGCACCACCTTCATGGCGGGCGCGGTGTTGACCATCACCGTGGGCTGAATGAAATAGCCGGCACCGTCGATGGCCTCGCCCCCGGCCACCACCTCGGCGCCCTCGGCACGGCCGCTGGCGACGTAGGCCATGACGCGTTCGCGCTGGCGGGCCGAAATCACCGGGCCGATCTCGGCGTCGGCCACCAGGCCGGGCGCCACGCGCAGTTGCCGCGCGCGCCGGGCCACGCCCTCGACCACACGCTCGGCCACGCTGCGGTGCACGAACAGGCGCGACCCGGCGGCGCACACCTGGCCGGTGTTGCTGAAGATGCCGCGCGCGGCGGCGTCGATGGCGCGGTCGAGATCGGCATCGGGAAAGATGAACACGGGCGACTTGCCGCCCAGCTCCAGCGCCACGCGCTTGAGGTTGCCGGCCGCGCTGCCCAGGATGGCCTTGCCCACGGCGGTGGAGCCGGTGAACGACACCTTGTCCACGCCCGGGTGCGCCACCAGCGCCTGCCCGGCTTCGGTGCCCAGGCCGGTGACGATGTTCACGACACCGGGCGGGAAGCCCACCGCCACGATGAGCTCCCCCAGGCGCAGCGCGGTGAGCGGCGTGAGCTCGGCGGGCTTGAGCACCACCGTGCAACCCGCGGCCAGGGCCGGCGCGATCTTGCTCACCGCCATGGCCAGCGGCACGTTCCACGGCACGATCAGGCCCACCACGCCCACCGGCTCGCGCAGGGTGTAGGCGTGCCAGTCGCCGTGCAGCGACACCGCCCGCGTTTCGCCGTTGAGCTTGGTCGCCCAGCCGGCGTTGTAGCGCAGGCATTCGGCGGCGTGGCCCACGTCGAACAGGCGAGCCACCTTCAGCGGCTTGCCGGTGTTCAGCGTCTCCAGCAGGGCCAGCTCGTCGCCGTGCTGATCCAGCGCGTCGGCCAGCTTGAGCAGCAGGCGGGTGCGCTCGGCGGGGCGCATGCGGGCCCAGGGGCCGGCCTCAAGCGCACGGCGCGCGGCCTGCACCGCCTGGTGAATGTCGGCCGCGCCGCCCAGGGCTTCCTGCGCCAGCACCTCGCCGGTGGACGGGTTGATCACGTCCATGCGGGCACCCGAGGCGCAGCCCACCCACTGCCCGTCGATCAACAGGCGCAGGGGTTGCTGGAGCAGGGGCGGCATCGCGGTGTGGGGGGTGTTCACGGGCGGGGCTTTCAGAGGGAGGGAGCGGGGGGAAGGCGGCGCCCGAGGATCATGTCGGCCGCCTTCTCGGCGATCATCACGGTGGCCGCGTTGGTGTTGCCGCCGGGGATGGTCGGCATGATCGAAGCGTCGACCACGCGCAGCCCCTGGACACCGCGCACACGCAGCTGCGGGTCGACCACGGCGTCGGGGCCCACGCCCATGGCGCAGGTGCCCACGGGGTGGTGGGTGATGCCACCGAACTCGCGGATCGCCTGGTCGATCTCCGCATCGCTGCGCACATGCGCCCCCGGGATGGTCTCGGCGTCGATCAGCTCGGCCTGCGGGCTCATGCCGTAGATGTCGCGCGCCGCGCGCAGACCCTCTCGCATCGAAGTGAAGTCTTCGGGCGCGGAGAACAGGTTCAGCGCGATCAACGGTGCGTCGGTGGGCCTGGCCGAGCGCAGGCTCACGCGGCCGCGGCTCTTGGCGTGCAGCTGGCACACCGTGATGTAGAAGCTGTGCTCCTTGGGCCGGATCAGGCCCGGGAACCACAGGCCGGCGTCGAAGCGCACCGGGTTGCACAGCAGCTGGATGTCGGGGCGGTCCAGCTCCGGGCGGGTCTTGAGCAGCACCGTGCCGCTGCAGATCTGGGTCGCGAACGCACCTTTGCCGAACAGCGCCCACTTCAGCACCGACCCCACCGCCTTGTCGAGGCGCAGCTGGTTCATGAAGGTGACCGGCGCGCTGGCGCGGTACATCAGCATCATGCGCGGGTGCTCGACCAGGTTGCCGCCCACGCCGGGCAGGTCGGCCACCACGGGAATGCCCAGGTCCTTCAAATGCGCGGCCGGCCCGATGCCCGAGAGCATGAGCAGCTGGGGCGAGTTGTAGGCGCCCCCGCTGAGCACCACCTCGCAACGCGCGCGGGCCTGCACCATCTGGCCGTTGCGGGTGTATTCGACGCCCACGGCGCGACCGTTCTCGATCAGCACGCGCGTGGCCGAGGCGCGGGTGTGCACCCGCAGGTTGGCGCGGTCGCGCACCGGGTGCAGGTAGGCGCGGGCGCTGCTGCTGCGGCGGCCCCGCGCGTCGATGGCCACGTCGCCGCGGGCGATGCCTTCGTTGTGCTCGCCGTCGTAGTCGTCGGTGACGGCGTGCCCGGCCTTCACGGCCGCCGCGCGCAGCGGCCCGTCGAGCAGCTGGCGGGTGTCGATGTGGCGGACCTGCAGCGGGCCCTGGCCACCATGGAAAGCGCCCGCGCCGCGCCAGTTGCTCTCGGAGCGCTGGAAGTACGGCAGCACATCCTGGTAGCCCCAGCCGGTGCAGCCGAGGTCGCGCCACTCGTCGAAATCGCGCCGGTGCCCCCGGATGTGGAACATGCCGTTGATGGACGACGAGCCGCCGAGCAGCCGCCCCCGGGGGATCGGCAGGCGCCGGCCGTTCAGGTGCGGCTCGGGTTCACTTTCATAGCCCCAGGTGAGTGAACGGCGCTGCAGGGCCTTCATGAACCCCACCGGCATGCGCACCAGCGGGTGGCGGTCTTCCCCGCCCGCCTCCAGCAGCAGGACGCTGGTCTGGCCGTCCGCACTGAGGCGGTTGGCCAGCACGCAGCCCGCCGATCCGGCGCCCACGACGATGTAGTCGACTTCTTCCATGGCTGTTGCCCTGCGACCGTGCGATCAGGGGGTGGGCGTGAAGCCCGAGGCCTTGATGACCGGGCCCCAGTGCGCCAGCTCGGCCTGCAGCTGCCTGTCCACCTCGGCACCGTTGCGGTAGTCGGCGACCTGCAGGAACTTGCTCAGCAGGGTCTCCTTGATCACCGGGTCGGCGAGCGTGTTCCTGATCGCGTTCTGCATGCGCTCCAGCTCGGCCTTGGGCAGCTTGGCCGGGCCCCACACCGCCATCCAGCCGTCGCTGCCACCGGTGTCAAAACCCTGCTCGGCCATGGTCGGCACGTCGGGCAACAGGGGCGAGCGCTTGGCGGCGAACACGCCCACGTAGCTCAGCTTGCCGGCCTTCACATACTGCAGGGCGTCGCCGGCCAACATGTTGCCGATCAGGATCTGCCCGCCCAGCAGGTCGGTGGCCAGCGGGCCATTGCCACGGTAGGGCACGACCTGCATCGGAACACCCGCGATCTTGGCGAACTGCAGGCCGTTGAAGTGGGTATCACCACCCTGCCCGGCCGTGCCGAAGTTGCCCTTGGTGGGATTGGCCTTGAGCCAGGCCGCGAACTCCTTGGCGTTCTTCACGCCCAGGCTGTTGTGCACGACCATGGCCATGGGGTAGGAGGTGAGCTGCGCCACCGAGGTGAAGTCGGTCGTCATGTCGTAACCCAGCGTGGCCACCGGGTAGGTCAGGTGCTGGAACACCAGGGTGGCGTTGGGCGCCACCATGTAGGTCTGTCCGTTGGGTGCGGCGGTCTTCACCGCCTGCGCAGCGATGCGCCCGCCGACGCCGGGTCGGTTCTCCACGATCACGGGCTGCTGCAGCTCCTCGCGCAGCTTGTCCGCCATCAGGCGGGCCAGGCTGTCCGAGGCACCGCCGGGGGGGAAGCCCACCAGCAACTTGATGGTGGGTTTGTCCTGGGCCTGCGCGCCCAGGCCCAGTCCCAGCAGGGCCGCGGCCAGGACGGCGGTGAATGTCTTGCGGTTCATCGTGCTTGTCTCCTTGTGGTTGAAATGACGGCTGAAAAAACACACCTCGCACAGCCAGCGAGCGCCCTCTCACACCCGCTTCAGGTGCCAGCTGGCGTCGCCGAACAGTTGCCCGATGACGATCAGGCGCTTGGCGCAGTGGCTGACCCGGCACTCGTCGGTCATGCCCATGGCACCGTGCATCTGGATCGCCGACAAACCCAGCTGGCGGCCCCACTGGCTCACCAGCACCTTGGCGGCCGACACCAGACGGCGGCGCTGGGCCGGCTCGCCCGCGTCCACGGCCATGGCGGCGACGCAGGCCATGGACTTCAGCTGCTCCAGCGCGATGGCCATGTCGGCCATGCGGTGCTGCATCACCTGGAACTTCGCCAGCGGCGCACCAAACTGTTTGCGCGTGCGCAGGTGCTCGGCGGTGTGCACCATGAGCGCGTCCACCACGCCCACGGCCTCGGCGCACAGGGCGGCGATGGCCGCGTCGAGCGCGGCCTCGACCGCGTCGGCCGCTTCGCCGGGCGCGCCGAGCACGCGATCAGACGCCACCACCACATCGGTCAGCGTGACGTGGGCCGCGCGGCGGCCGTCCAGCGTGTCGAAGCCCCGCACCTGCACGCCGGGCGCGTCGGCGTCCACCGCGAACACCGTCAGGCCCTGGCGCTCGTCGCCCTGCCCTCCGGTGCGCGCCACCACCAGCAGCAGGCCGGCGCTGTCGCCCTGCAGCACGCCGGTCTTGCGGCCGTGGAGCACATGGCCTTGCGGCGTGGCGCGGGCCTGCAGCTGCGCGCGCTGCCAGTCGTAGCGGGCGCCGTCTTCGTACAGCGCGACGCTGGCCTGCAGCACGCCGCTGGCCAGGCCGGGCAGCCAGCGCTGCTGTTGCTCGGTTGAACCCAGGCGCATCAGCAACTGGCCGGCCATCACGGTGCTGGCCACGAAGGCGCCGCCGCCCAGGGCGCGCCCCAGTTCCTGCGCCACCAGCATCACCTCCACCGGGCCCTGCTCGCTGCCACCGGCGTCGGCCGGGAAGGGCAAACCCAGCAGGCCCAGCCCGGCCATGCCGGCCCAGCGGCCCTGCGCCTGCTCGGGGGTCTCGGCGTTGCCGCGGTGTTCGGCGGGGTACTCGCCGTCGCAGAAGCGTTGCACCGCTTCGCGCAGCGCCAGGTGGTCGTCGTTCAGAGAGAAATCCATTGCGTGTCCTTGGGGCTGCGGCGGTGGTCAGGGCTCAGAACGCGTCGAGCGTGGCCCGGGCGATCAGGTTGCGCTGCACCTCGTTGGTCCCGCCGTAAATCGTGAGCTTGCGGGCGTCGAGGCAGTTGGCGGCCAGCGCCACCAGCGTGGGGTCGGTGACCGCCTCGTCCAGGTGCTCCAGGCTCTGCGCGTCGAGCGAGAACGGCACCGCATCGGGGCCGGCGATGTCGAGCAGCGCCTCGAAGATGGCCTGGCGCAGCTCGGTGCCGCGCACCTTGAGCATGGAGGCCTCCACCGCGGGTGTGCGGCTTTGCTGGTGGGCGCTCAGCAGGCGCAGCGCGGTGAACTCCAGCGCCATCAGCTCCACCTCGAACTGGGCCAGCCGCGCCTGCAGCACCGGGTCGTCGCCCAGGCCCTGCTGCTGTGCCAGCTGGCGGGCGCGGGCCAGCTGCTGCTTGCAGGAGCCGATGCCGGCAATGCCCGTGCGCTCGTGGCCCAGCAGGTACTTGCCATAGGACCAGCCCTTGTGCAGCTCGCCCACCAGGTTCTCCACCGGCACACGCACGTTGTCGAGGTAACACTCGTTGAGGTCGGTGCCGCCTTCGAGCATGCGGATCGGGCGCACGGTGAGGCCGGGCGAGGCCATGTCGATCAGCAGGAAGGAAATGCCTTCCTGCGGCTTGCTGGCATTGGGGTCGGTGCGCACCAGCGCGAACATCATCGAACACCACTGGGCGTACGAGGTCCAGACCTTGTGGCCGTTGACCACGAAGTGCTGGCCGTCGGGCTCCAGCACGGCGGTGGTGCGCACGGCGGCCAAGTCGGAGCCAGCGCCCGGTTCCGAGAAGCCTTGCGCCCACCAGGTGTTGCTCTGGCGGATGTCGGGCAGGTACTTGCGCTTCTGTTCTTCGGTGCCAAAGGCGTGCAGCACCGGCCCCAGCATCTGGATGCCGCTCGCGATGATGCGCGGCGCGCCGCCCAGCAGCGTCTCTTCATCGAAGATGTAGCGCTGCACGTGGCTCCAGCCGGGGCCGCCATGCTCCACCGGCCAGCCCGGCGTGAGCCAGCCACGGGCTTCGAGGATGCGGAACCAGGTCACGTAGTCGGCGTGTTCCAGGCGCAGGCCCAGCTCCACCTTGCGGCGGATGTCGGCCGGCAGATGCTCCTTGACGAAGGTGCGCACTTCCAGGCGGAAGGCCTCGTCGGCGGCGGAAAACTGAAGTTTCATGGTCGGCTCTCTCTCAGCTGGTCAGGCGGCCGTGGCCACCACCAGCGCGTCCAGCGCCAGCACCGGCTGGGCCGACCCGGCGGGGTAGGCCACCAGGGGGTTGATGTCGATCTCGGTGATGGCGGGGTTGGCCCGCATCTGCGCGCCCACCTGCGCGACCACCCGGGCAATCGCGTGCAGGTCCACACCCGCCGCACCGCGGATGCCTTGCAGCACCACCGCGGCCTTGAGGCGGCCCAGCTCCACCACGATGTCGTCCACCGCCATGTCGGCCGGGATCAGGCGCACGTCCTTGAGCGCCTCGATCCAGATGCCGCCCAGGCCCACGAGCACCACGGGGCCCCACTCAGCGTCGCGCTTCGCGCCCACCACCAGCTCCAGCCCGCGCGGCCCCATGGCCTCGACCAGGGCGCCGTCCAGCACCAGTTCGGGCCGGTGGCCCGCGACGCTGGCGTGCAGGCGCGTCCAGCCCGCGCGCAGGGCGGCCTCATCGGCCAGGCCCACGAGCACACCGCCCACATCGCTCTTGTGCGGCAACTCGCTGGCCTGCGCCTTGAGCACCACCGGGTAGCCCACGGTGGCGGCGATGCGCACCGCCTCGTCGGCGCTGGTGGCCAGCGCGCCCTTGGGCACCGCCAGGCCGGCCTGGGCCAGCCAGGCCTTGCCCTGGTATTCCGGAAAGATGCCGTTGGCCGGCACCGCGCCCGGCAAGGGCAAAACGGGCGGCAGCTCGCGGGTGGCGCGGGCGGCGCGCTGCAGGGCCTCGCCGTAGGCGGCCACCTGGCGCATGGCGCGCAGGGCGCGGTCGGCCGAACGGAACAGCGGCACCCCGCTGGCCGTGATGGCGTCGGTGAAGAACGGCTCCACGGCGCTGCCGTCGCCGGTCAGCACCAGCACGGCGGGCTTGGTGGCGCGCGCGATGGCGGGCACGATGTGCTCGGCCTTGTCGCGCTGCGCCATCTCGGGGCCGACCGGAATGGCCAGCACGAGGTTGCCAATGCGCTCGTCGTCCAGCAGGGTCAGCAGCAGCTCGCCGATCAGGCCCGGCTGGCGCACGCCGATGGTGGTGTAGTCCAGCGGGTTCTCGGGCACGGCGTAGGCCGGCAGCAGCGCGGTGAGTTTCGCGACGGTCGGCGCGGTGAGTTCGGGCAGCGCCAGGCCGAGGTCGTCGGCAAAGTCGAGCGCGATGTTCTTCATGGCGCCGGAGCCGGTCATGAAGGCCGTGCCGCCCGCCGGCGGCTGCGGGTAGCGCAGCAGGATGGCGCTGGTGTCGAGCAGCTCGTCCAGCGACCCGACGACCACCACCGCCTCGCGCCGGAGCAGCGCGCTGGCCGTGGCGTGGTCGCCGGCCAGTGCGCCGGTGTGCGACTGCGCGGCCTCGCGGGCCCGGGCGCTGCGCCCCGGCATCAGCAAGACCAGCGGCTTGCCCGCGGCCCGCGCCTGCGCAGCGAGCTGCAGGAACAGCTGCGGACGGCGGATCTGCTCCACATACACCGTGACGACGCGGGTCTGCTCATCGCCGATGTGGTGCGCCAGCACGTCTTCGACCGAGACCGAGACCTCGTTGCCGGTGGAAAACACCGAGGTCACGGGCACGCCGCGGGCGAGGAACGCGTCGCGCAGGTTGGCGGCCATGAAGCCGCTTTGCGCCACCACGCCGACCCCGGGGCGCTGCTCGCGCTCGCGCGCCGCCAGCGGCTCGAAGGTGACGGGCACGCCCGCCGCCAGGTTGGTGAAGCCCATGCAGTTGGGGCCCACCAGCAGGATGCCGGCCGCGCGCGCAGCCTCGGCCAGCGCCTGCTGCCGGGCCTGGCCCTCCTCGCCCGCCTCGGCGTAGCCCGAAGCGAACAGCACCGCCGCGTGGCAACGGCGCGCGGCCAGGGCCTTCACCGACTCCATCACGCCCGACTCGGGAATCGCCAGCACCGCCAGATCGATGCCCTCGGGCAGCGCGTCGATGGTCTTCACACAGGGACGGCCCTGGATCTCATCGCTGCTGCGGCTGACCAGGTGCAGCGCGCCGTCGTAGCCAAAGCGGTCCAGGTTGCCCTGCACAAAGCCGCCGAACGAACGCGGGTCGGCGGAGGCACCCACGATCACGATGGAGCGCGGCCGGAGGATCCGGTCCACCGGCAAGGCCACCGACGCACACGCTGAAGCAGGCTGAGACATGCAAAAACACCTTATCTGGATGAGACACCCCCCGCGCCGCTTCGCGTCACCCCCCAGGGGGCGGCACTGGCCGTCCGGCGAAGCCGGCCCGGCGGTGCCCCCGGTGGGCGTTGCTTCATGCGGCGCGGGTGGCGCGAATGCGGAAGGGAAGACTGGTATGTCGAAACCGGCTGCTGGGTGTACCGACAGCTTGTTTCTGTTGCCAATTCTGGCATACATAAAAGGTGTTTTCAATACACCACAGCGTGCAAAATGGATTTCCTAGGGTTTACACCGAGGCCGCCTTCAGCCCCCATGACAAGGGAAAGAACATGAAATACCGCAAAAATTGCCATCACTTTCCCCATGAAAGAGGCGCTTTTCCCCTGCACGTCACCTGTGCTGGTTAGGATGGGCACTGTCCGCTTGAGTCGCCATTTGTGGCATTCATCTAATTTTCTATTGCATACCACAACAACTTGGAGGTATATTTGCCATGCCCATGGAAAACCTTGTCCAACTCGACCCCCTGACCGACCCCGATGCCGCGGTGCCGAGCGACGATGCGCGCCCGCGCGGCGGCCGGGCCAACGAGATCCGGAACGCGCTGCAGGAGGAGATCGAATCCGGCAAGCTGCCCCCGGGCAGCCCGCTGGACGAGCGCGCGCTGGCCGCGCGTTTCCAGGTCTCCCGCACCCCCGTGCGTGAGGCGCTGCAGCAGCTCGCCGCGCGCGATCTGGTGCGCATCGCGCCGCGCCAGGGCATGTCGGTGGCCCGCCTGTCCATCAGCCAGGTGCGCGCCATCATGGAAACCATCGGCGAGCTCGAAGGCGTGTGCGCCAGGCTGGCGGCCCGACGGGTGGACGACGCGCTGCGCACCCAGCTGGACGCGGCCCTGCAGCAGTGCCAGGACGCCGCGATCCAGGGCGGCACCGAGGAATACGCCCTGGCCAACACCGCTTTCCACGAAGTGATCTATGTGGGCAGCCGCAACCCCTACCTGGCCGACCTGATTCGCAACGCGCGGCGACAGATCTACCGCTACAGCCTGCGCAATTTCGTGACCAAGGCGCAGATCAACAAGTCGATGCAGGACCACCTGAAGGTGGCGCGCGCCATCCAGGACGGCGACGAAGCCACGGCCGCCCACCAGATGATCCTGCACGTGCCCTCGGGCTCTACCGGGTTCTCCGAGTTCCTGGCCCGCATGCCCATGAGCCTGTTCGAAACCGAAGCCGGCGAGTCCTGACGCGCCCGGCCCAACATCACCCACCGCCCCATGTCACGTCCCCCACGCTCCATCGATGTCCCCGGTGCTTCGCACAACGCGCCCATTCCGGCCGCGGCCCGTGTGGGCCCGCTGCTCTGCACCTCGGCGGTGTCGGGCAAGGACGCGGCCACGGGCCAGCTGCCCGCCGACGCAGCCACCCAGGTGCGCCACACGTTTGCGAACCTGCGGGCGGTGCTGCAGGCGGGCGGGGCTTCACTGGACGACGTGGCGAAGTTCAGCGTGACGATCAAGGACAACTCGGTGCGTGAGCCCCTCAACGCCGAGTGGCTGGCCTGTTTCCCGGACCCGCACGACCGCCCGGCCCGCCACATCGTGGTGCAGGACCTGCAGCACGGCCTGTGGCTGCAGATCGAGGTCATGGCCTTCGTTTCGTAAACCCCTCACCACTTCCACAGGAGACGCCGCTTCATGATCATCGATTCCCACGCCCACATTCACATGCCGCCGGAGAGCTTCCGCTTCATGGCAGAACTTGTCGGTGGGCGTGCCAACCCCTACACCCTGCCCAAGATTCCCGACGCCTCGATCCGCAAGGTGGCCGAGGATCAGATCCGCATCATGGATTCGGTCGGCACCGACATCCAGTTCATCTCGCCGCGCCCCTACCTGCAGCTGCACTCGGTCAAGCCCGGCAAGGTCACCGAGCTCTGGTCCCAGCATTGCAACGGCCTGATCGCCGAGTTCGTCAAGCTGTTCCCCGACCGCTTCCGCGGCGTGGCCGGCCTGCCGCAGTTCATGGACGAGCCGCTCGACGTGCGCGCCATCCCGGAACTCCGGCGTTGCGTCAACGAGCTCGGCTTTGTCGGCTGCCTCATCAACCCCGACGCCACCGAAGGCCTGGGCGACCCACCCGGCATGGGCGACCCCTACTGGCACCCGCTCTACCAGGCGATGGTCGAACTCGACGTGCCAGGCCTCATCCATTCCGCCAGCAGCTGCAGCGAACGCGAGTCCTACACGCTCAAGTTCCTCAACGAGGAAACCATCTCCATCGTCTCGCTGCTGGGCGCCAAGACCTTCGACACCTTCCCCGACCTCAAGATCGTGGTGGCCCACGGCGGCGGCGCCATTCCTTACCAGATGGGCCGTTTCCGCTCGTGGAACGTGCGCAAGGGTGAAAAAGAGACCTTCGACGAACAGCTCAAGAAGCTCTACTTCGACACCTGCAACTACAGCACCGAAGCGATGGAGCTGCTGCTCAAGGTGGCCGGCACCGACAACGTGATGTTCGGCACCGAAAAGCCCGGCACCGGCAGCGCACGCGACCCGCTGACCGGGCGCGACTACGACGACATGAAGCCGGTCATCGAAGGCATCGGCTGGCTGACCGAAGAACAGAAGAAAAACATCTTCGAGTGCAACTGCCGGCGCGTGTACCCGCGCGCCTTCCGCAAAGACGAAGACTGCTGAGGAGACACGACATGCCGCTGAGCAAAGAAGACAACGATCTGCTGACCCGCGTCGAGAACGGCGCGCCCATGGGTGAAATGATCCGCCAGCACTACTGGATGCCCGCCGTGCCATCCTTCAAGCTGGAGGCCGATGGCGCGCCGGTGCGCGTGCGCCTGCTGGGCAAGAACTACATCGCCTTCCGCGCCACCAACGGCGACGTCGGTGTGCTCGACGAGCAGTGCCCGCACCGCAAGGCCTCGCTGGCGCTGGGCCGCAACGAGGACAACGGCATCCGCTGCATCTACCACGGCTGGAAGTTCAACGTCAAAGGCGAGGTGGTGGAAGCCCCGAACCACGCCGGCAACCAGGAACAGTTCTGCCAGCACGTGCGGGTGAACCGCTACACCGCGGTGGACCGCGGCGGCCTGATCTGGGTCTGGCTGGGCACGGGCGACACGCCGCCGCCCTTCCCCGACCTGCCGTTCATGGACCTGCCGGCGAGCCAGCGCTCGGTGACCAGTGTGGAGGTGCCCACCAACTGGGTGCAGGGCGTGGAAGCGTCCATGGACTCCTCCCACGTGGGCGTGCTGCACGAGTCCACCACCCAGCTCACGGCCGGTGGCGGCAACCAGCGCATGCTGATGACCAAGGCGCTGGCGCCCAAGCTGGAGTTCGAGGAGCGGCCCTATGGCTACCGCTACGCCGCCCTGCGCGCCCTGCCCGACGGCAACACCTACGCGCGGGTCAACAACTTCGTCATGCCGTGGTACGGCATCATCTGCCCGCCCGACGAGCAGGGCCCGACCACGGTGTTTTTCTCCACCCCGGTGGACGACGTGACGCACCGCGCCTGGTTCGTGCACTACAACCCGCACCGTCCCCTGGGCATGACCATCATGTCGGCCACGCCCGACGTGTGGAACTTCCCGCCGCTGCCACCGGGCGCCGCCAAAGACAACTGGGGCCAGAACCGCGACATCATGAAACGCGGCCACAAGACCGGCTTCCCCCAGCACCTGGGCACCGAAGACTTCGCGATGTTCCTGAGCCAGGGACCCATCGCCGACCGCACCGACGAGCAACTCTGCTCGGCCGACGGCGCGGTCATCCGCGTGCGCCAGGCGCTGCTGAAGGCCGCGCGCGAATTCATGGAGGGCAAGGCGCCCACCATGGCCCACCACCCCGACCTGGACTACCGAAAGATCCGCTCGGTGGGCGTGGTGCTGCCCACGGGCGCCGACTGGCGCGCCATGGCCGACGCCTGACCCGCTCCCCTTCGCCGGTCCGAAAGGTGCACAGACACCTCGGGCCACCCCCGGACCGTCTGGCCCGGGCATGTCCTTATCCAGGAGACAACCCATGAAACTCAATCGCCGTCACCTCTTGCTCTCCAGTGGCGCCCTGCTGGCGCTGCCCCAGGCCAGCTGGGCACAGACCCGACCCGCCATCCGCATCCTCGTGGGTTTCCCGCCGGGTGGTGCCACCGACGCCATCGCCCGGGTGGTCGCCGACCGCCTGCCCAACCTGCTGGGGCAGCCGGTGATCATCGACAACAAGGCCGGGGTGGGTGGTCGCATGGCCGCCGACGCGGTGCTGGCGGCGCCGGCCGACGGCCTGACCTTCATGGTGGCCCCCAACGCCACCCCCACCTTCCAGATGCTGGTGTTCGGTCACCAGATCCGCTGGAACATCGTGAAGGACTTCACCCCGGTGGCCACCGTGGCCTCGTACCCGCTGGGCATGGGCGTGGCCTTGAGCACCGGTGCGACGAACGCGCGCGAGTTCGTTGAATGGGTCAAGAAGAACCCCGGCAAAAGCAGCTTTGGCTCCCCGGGCCTCGGGGGGCAAAACGCGTTCCTGGGCGAGCAGCTGGCCAAGACCGCCGGCATCGACCTGCCCGTCACCCCCTACAAGGGCTCGCCGCCGATGGTGAACGACCTGCTGGGTGGCCACGTGCCCTCGGCCATCAGCCTCATGGACGGCATGATGGCGCACCACCGCGCCGGCAAGATCCGCGTGATCGGCATCTTCACCAAGGAGCGCTCACCGCTGATGCCCGACATCCCGACCTTTGCCGAACAGGGCATCGACGTCACCTCGGGCGAAGGCTGGACCGGCATGTGGGCCCGCGCGGGCACGCCCGCCGCCGAGATCGAGCGCATGCAGAAAGCCATCCAGCAGGTGCTGCAGATGCCCGAGGTCCGGGAGCAGATGGCCCAGCGCCTGTGGGTGCAGCCGCACTACCGCAACGGCGCCGACATGGACAAGCTGCAGCGCGCGGAGCTGGCCCACTGGGAACCCATCATCAAGGCCTCCGGCTTCAAGGCCGAGTGAGCCATGCTGAGTGAAGACAAGAACCGGCAGCTGACCCAGGTGGGGCCGGGCACCCCCATGGGCGAGGTGCTGCGCCGTCACTGGCACCCGGTTGCCGGCATCGACGAACTGGAGCGCAACGCCGTCAAGGCCGTGCGCCTGATGGGCGAAGACCTGGTGCTGTTCAAGGACCTCTCGGGCCGGTACGGCCTGGTGGACCGGCAGTGCGCCCACCGCCGCGCCGACCTGAGCTACGGCTTTGTCGAGGCCAACGGCATCCGTTGCAACTACCACGGCTGGCAATACGATGCCCATGGACAGTGTGTGGCTCAGCCTTACGAAGAGCAGGTGGATCCGCAGGCCCGCCTGAAATGCAAGGTCAAGCTCAAAGCCTACAAAGTCCAACCGCTCGCCGGCCTGCTGTGGGCCTACATGGGCCCGCTGCCCGCGCCCGAACTGCCCGACTGGGCGCCCTTTCACTGGCCCAACGGCTTCGTGCAGGCGGTGTTTTCCGAAGTGCCCTGCAACTGGCTGCAGACGCAGGAGAACTCCATCGACCCGGTGCATTTCGAGTGGATGCACGCCAACTGGAGCCGCCGCCTGCGCGGCACGGCCGGGCCCGAAGGGGACGGCTACGCGCCCACGCACCTGAAGCTGGCCTTCGAGGAATTCGAGCACGGTTTTCTGTACAAGCGCATCACCGCCGACACCGACGAGCGCCACCCGCTCTGGACCATCGGGCGCGTCTGCCTGTGGCCCAACGGCTTCTTTCTCGGCGACCACTTCGAGTGGCGCGTGCCGGTGGACGATGAGAACACGCTGAGCGTCACCTGGTCGTTCATCCGCGTGCCACGCGAGGCCGAGCCCTACACGCAAGCCAGCATCCCCACCTGGGTCAGCCCGATCCAGGACACCGATGGCCGCTGGCTCACCAGCCACGTGATCAACCAGGACATCGTGGCCTGGGTCGGCCAGGGCCGCATCGCCGACCGCACGAAGGAACACCTGGGCGCCAGCGACCGTGGCATTGCGATGCTGCGGCGCCAGCTGTTCGAGGACATGGCCGCGGTGCAGGCGGGGCGCGATCCCAAGGGCGTTCTGCGCGACCCCGAGCGCAACCAGCGAATGGAGCTGCCCAGCGACTCGCGCGATTTTTTCCTCCACGGCCTGCCCCTGGCCGACTACCAGCGGCACCCCAAGTGGGCCCGGCTGTTGAACCACTTCATCTTCCACGCCGGCCAGCCGGCCTGGGTTCAGCAGGCGCACGAGCAGGCCACGGGCGTGGCCATCCAGCCCATGTCAGCGCTGGACCTCTGAAGGACCGACCCGTGACCCTTTCATCCACGTTCCAGGTTCGCCTGCGCTCCATCACCTTCGAGGCCGAGCACATCCTCGGCTTCGAGCTGGTGCCCCTGCCCCCGGCGGAACGCCTGCCGGCGTTCACGGCCGGCGCCCACATCGACCTGCACCTGAACACCCCGGGCGGCCCGCTGGTGCGAAGTTATTCGCTGCTCAACGACCCCAGGGAAACGCAGCGCTACTGCATCGGCGTGAACCGCGACCCGAAATCGCGCGGCGGCTCGCGCCATGTGCACGAAGCCCTGCGCGCGGGCGATGTGCTCACCATCAGCGAGCCACGCAACAACTTCCCGCTCGACGAGGGCGCTCCGTTCAACGTGTTCATCGCGGGCGGCATCGGCATCACGCCCATGCTGGGCATGATCGCCCGCTCGCAGGCGCTGGGCACGCCCTGGCGGCTGCACTACACCGCGCGCACCCGGGAGCACGCGGGTTTTCTGGACATGCTGGCCGCTCACCAGGGCCAGCCCGGCGCCGAGGTGCGGCTCAACTTTGATCAGGCACCCGGTGGACAGATGCTGGACCTGGGCCGGATCGTGGCCGATCTGCCCGCCGGGGCGCACGTGTACTGCTGCGGCCCGTTGCCCATGCTCGAAGCCTACGAGCGGGCCACGGCCGGCCTGCCGCCCGAGCGCGTGCACCGCGAGTACTTCGCGGCCAAGGAAGCCGCCGCCACCGGCGGTGGCTTCACCGTGGAGCTGGCGCGCAGCCGCAAGACACTGGAGGTGCCCGCCGGCAAGTCCATCCTCGACTGTCTGATCGAGCTCCAGGTGGAGCCGCCGTTTTCGTGCCGCGAAGGCGTGTGCGGCACCTGCGAGGTGCGCGTGCTCGAAGGCATCCCCGACCACCGCGACCTGGTGCTGACCGATGCCGAACGCGCCGTGGGCGACCGCATGATGGTCTGCTGCTCCGGCGCCAAAACCCACAAGCTGGTGCTCGATCTCTGAGCCCCCGGCCTCCCCGTTTCAAACTGAAAGCAGCCCCATGAGCGAACCCCTGATCACCTACCAACTCGACGGCGCCATCGCCCTGATCGGACTGAACCGCCCGGACAAACGCAACGCCATCAACGACCCGCTGGTGGATGAGTTGCGCGCGGCGGTGCTGCGTGCGCACGAAGAGGCCGACGTGGCCGTGCTGTTCGGGCACGGCAGCAACTTCTGCGCCGGCCTGGACCTGGCCGAAGCGCTGGCCCGCGCCACCGGCCAGATCAAGGCACCGCGCAAACGCAAGCGCCACAACTGGCACGAGGTGTTCGACCTGATCGCCCGCGGCCCGATTCCGTTTGTGGCGGCGCTGCACGGCGCGGTGGTCGGTGGTGGCCTGGAGCTGGCCATGGCGGCCCACGTGCGCGTGTGCGACGACACCGCGCTCTTCGGCCTGCCCGAGGGCCAGCGCGGCATCTTCGTGGGCGGTGGCGGCACGGTGCGCATCCAGCGCGTGGTGGGCACCACCGTGATGATGGACATGATGCTGACCGGCCGCCTGCTCACGCCCGCCGAGGGCCTGCAGGAACACGTGGTGCGCTACGTCACGCCCGCCGGCGAGGCCCTCACCAAGGCCACCGAACTGGCTGAGCGTATCGGCAAGAACAGCCTGGACACCAACTGGATGATCATCAACGTGCTGCCGCGCATCCACGACATGTCGCACGACGACGGCCTCTTCGTCGAGCAGCTCAACTCCGCCCGCGCGCGTCCGCCGGAGGCCGAGGCCCGCCTGCGCGAGTTCGTCGACGGCAAGGCCAAAAAACTGCAAGACAACCAGGCCTGAGAGATCGCCATGAGCACCATTGACCTGTTCACCGTCAGCGACGAAGAACGCGCCCGCGCAGCAGCCCACGCCCGCATGGCCACCGCCCAGGCCGCGAACATCCCCGACATCCCGGCCAGCACGCCGCTGCGCCCGGTCCACCGGGTCGCCGTCATCGGCGCCGGCACCATGGGCGGCGGCATCGCCATGTCGCTGGCCAACATCGGCATTCCCGTGACCCTGATCGACAGCAGCGAACAGGGGCTGGAGCGCGGCCTGGCCCGCGTGAAAGACAACTACGCCACCACCGTCAAGCGCGGCAAGCTCAGCCAGGCCGACATGGACCAGCGCCTGGCGCTGATCACCGGCTCGCTGCAGATGGCCGATGTGAAAGACGCCGACATGGTGATCGAGGCGGTGTTCGAAGACATGGGCCTGAAGCAGGACATCTTTCGCCAGCTCGATGCCCACTGCAAGCCCGGTGCGATCCTGGCCACCAACACCTCGGGGCTGGACGTGGACGCCATCGCCGCCGTCACCTCGCGCCCGCAGGACGTGGTCGGCGCGCACTTCTTCAGCCCGGCCCATGTCATGAAGCTGCTGGAGGTGGTGCGGGGCGCCCGGACGGCGCCCGACGTGATCGCCACGCTGATGGACCTGGGCCGGCGCATGGGCAAGATCGCGGTGCTCTCGCGCATCTACCCCGGCTTCATCGGCAACGCGCTGTTCCGCCACTACACCCGCGAGGCCCACTTCCTGGTGGAAGACGGCGCCCTGCCCCACGAGGTGGACGCGGCGCTGAAAAAATTCGGCTACGCCATGGGCATCTTCGCGGTGCACGACATGGCGGGCAACGACGTGGGTTACCAGACACGCAAGGCCCAGATGGCCACGCGACCGACCGACCGGCGCTGGAACGACCTGATCATGAAGCTCTGCGACCAGGGCCGCCTGGGCCAGAAAAGCGGCAAGGGCTGGTACCGCTACGAGGCCGGCGACCGCACGCCGCAGCGCGACCCCGAGCTGGAGCGCTTCATCGTCGACGAGTCGGCGCGCATGGGCATCGTGCGCCAGCCCATCAGCGAAGACGACATCATCAAGCGCTGCCTCTACGGCATGGTCAACGAGGGCGCCCGCCTGCTGGAACACGGCATTGCCTCGCGGCCCAGCGACATCGACATCACCTACCTGACCGGCTACGGTTTCCCGGCCCACCACGGCGGCCCGATGTACCTGGCGGACCGCATCGGTCTGGCGAATGTGCTGGCCGACATCCAGCAGCTGCACGCCCGGTACGGCCACTGGTGGCAACCCGCGCCTTTGCTGGAACAGCTGGTGCGGGAAGGCAGGCGCTTCGCGGACCTGCAGCCCGCGCCGTGATGCCACGCGGCACGCAGACAGTCATGACCCGGCATTGACAGGCCCACCCACGGAAAGACGGTATGGATCTCGGCATTCAAGGAAAGAAGGCGCTGGTGTGCGCTTCGTCGCAAGGCCTGGGCTACGCGTGTGCACTTGCTTTGGCCCAGGAAGGCTGCGAGGTCTTCATCAATGGCCGGGACCTGCCCAAACTGGAGCGGGCTGCCGAGGCCTTGCGGCGGGAGACCGGTGCCACCGTGACCCCCGTTCAGGCCGACATCGCCACCGAGGCGGGGCGCGCCGCGCTGCTCGCCGCGTGCCCGGCGCCCGACATCCTGGTGAACAACAACGCCGGCCCACCACCCGGCCAGCTGGCGGACTGGGACCACGCGGCGTGGATCGGGGCGCTGGAGAGCAACCTGCTCGCGGCGACCTTCCTGATCCAGGCCATCCTGCCCGGGATGCGCGAGCGCCGGTTCGGGCGCATCGTCAACATCACCTCGGCCATGGTGAAGTCGCCGCACGCGGCCATGGGGCTGTCCACCGCGGCCCGCGCCGCCCTCACCGCGCTGTGCAAGGCCTTGTCGCGCGAGGCCATCGTCGACAACGTGACCCTCAACAACCTGCTGCCCGAGCGCTTCGACACACCGCGGCAAGCGTTCATGGCGCAGCGCCTGATGCAGGAACAGGGCATCTCGCTCGACGACGCGCGGCGCCAGATCACCGACACCGTGCCCGCCAAACGGTTCGGCGATCCGGCCGAGTTCGGCGCGGCCTGCGCCTTTCTGTGCAGCACCCGGTCAGGGTTCATGACGGGGCAGAACCTGCAGCTCGATGGGGGTGCCTACGCGGGCTTGATCTGACCGCGGTGGGTGGCCCCACCCACCGCGTTTTCTGGCCTCTCAGTGCTTGACCGTCGCCGTCGCTTTCGCCGCCGCGTCGAACCCGCCCTTGGCCTTCCACTCCTCCATGCCGCCCTGCAGGATGCGCAGGTTGTCCCAGCCTGCCACGCGCATGGCGAAACCGGCCTGGGCCGAGAGCGAGCCGGTGTTGCAGTAGATCAGCACGGGTTTGTCTTTGGGGATGGTGTGGCGCTGGGCCAGCACCTGGCGCCAGTCCATGTGGATGGCGCCGGGGATGTGGCCCTTGGCGAACTGGCCGGCGTCGCGCGCGTCGATCACCAGCATCTTTTTCCACTCCTCGGCCGGGATCTGCTCGGCAAAGATCACGCCACCGCCGTAGTCGACGAATTCGAGGTACGCCTCCATCTCGTCGACGGCAATGGCCTTGTTGTCGGCGTGCGCGGCGGGGGTCAGCAGCAGGGTGGCGGCGGTGAAGGCGGCGAGCGCCAGTGGGTGCAGTTTCATGGGGTCTCCTGTTTAAAGTGGTAGCAAATCAGCATGAACTGATATTTTCCGGGAAATGAGACATTTTTTGGGCAGCTGTCTTCACCCACCCGGTTTGAACGGGCTCAGCGTTTCACCCCTGCTCCCGGCTCGGAGAAGGGACGGCGGTTGATCGCGTAGTCGGTGATTCGTCCTTTGAAGGGCAGCAGCAACATGCCGCCCAGCTGCGCCACCTCGTGCGGGTCGGTGTGGTCGCGGATGCCGATGGTCATGCCGAGCTGGCCGGCGCGCGGCTGCTCGCGGTAGGTGCCGAACAGGCGGTCCCACCAGGTGAGGTTGAAGCCGAAATTGGAATTGCTCTCGTCGTCTTCCACCGAGTGGTGCACGCGGTGCATGTCGGGCGTGACGAGGAACCAGCGCATCACACGGTCCACCGCCGCAGGCAGGCGGATGTTGCCGTGGTTGAAGGTGGCGCAGGCGCTGAGCAGCACCTCGAACATCACCACGGCCAGCACCGGCGCACCCAGCAGCGTGATGGTGGCGAACTTGATGCCCATGGAGAGCACGATCTCCAGCGGGTGGAAACGCGTGCCGGTGGTGAGGTCGTAATCGAGGTCGGCGTGGTGCACCCGGTGCAGCCGCCAGAGCGCGGGCACGGCGTGCACCATCACGTGCTGCAGCCAGATCACGAAGTCCATCGCCACCACGGCCAGCGGCACCGCGAGCCAGAACGGCACGGCAAAGTGGTTCAGCAGCCCCCAGCCCTTCTCCACACCCAGCGCGGCCATGCCGACCGCCGCGGTCGGGAACACCAGGCGCACGATGACCGTGTTGAGCAGCACGGTGCCGAGGTTGGCGGTCCAGCGCTGCCGGCGGCTGAGCTTGAGCGCGCGGCGCGGAGACGCCAGTTCCCACAGGGCGACGAGCGCGAACACGCCGAAGAAGAAGCCCATGCGGATCAGCGGCTCGTGCGCCATCACCCAGGTCTCGAAGGCGTTCATGGCCAGCGCCTCAGCTTTCCAGCGGCAAGCCGGCGGCCTGCCACTCGCTGACGCCGTCGGACACCTTGCGCGCCCGGTAGCCACGCGCGAGCAGCAGGGCCACGGCTTCGTCGGACAACAGGCAGAACGGACCGCGGCAGTAGGCGACGATGTCCTTGTCGCGCGGCAAAGAAGCGAGGTGCCGTTCCACCTCGGCCATCGGCATGGAACGCGCATACGGCAGGTGCGCCACGGCGTATTCGTCGCTCGGGCGCACGTCGATCACCACCACCTCGCCACGCCGGGCCTGCTCCATCAGCGCCCGCCGGTCCACCGGTGCCAGCTGGCCCGGGTGGGCGGCCATCTGGTCGAGCGCCAGGCGCAGTTCCAGCAGGTGTTCGCCGGCCACTTCGCGCAGCTTCACGCCCAGGCCCGCCACGTCGGGGCCGGTGAGGCGGTAGTGGATGAATTTGCCCTCGCGCCGGCTGGTGACCAGCCGCGCGTCGCGCAGCGCTTTCAGGTGGGCGCTGGCGAGCTTGATGTCGATCGACAGCTCGGCCGCGAGCGCATCGACCGACTTTTCGCCCTGGGCGAGCATTTCCAGCAGCTCCAGCCGCTTGGGGCTGGCCAGGGCTTTGCCGATGCGGGCGACCTGTTCGTACAGCAGGTCTTTGAGTTGGCGGTTGTTCATGCAGTCATTCTAACGATCATTAGATTGATTGACAAAACCCGATGCGGTTGTGGGGACATGGGCGCACCGGCCGCGGTTGCCGGATGCGGAACGGCCGGTGGCGCTCAGGGCGGCGGCCCTGGCGGCCGGTCAGCAGCCGAGCTGGTCGGCGAGGTGCAGCAGGTCGCGCGCGTGCAGCGTGTTGGCCGGGGCGGGCGACACGTCTTTCGGCTGCCCGGCGCCGAACTCCAGCGGGCGTTCGATGTACGCGGTCATCAGGCCGCAGGCGCGCGCGGCGGCCAGGTCGTCCTGGTGGGCCGCGACCAGCATCACCTCGACCGGCGCGGCGTCGAAGGTCTGCGCCACGCCCAGGTAAGTGCGCGGGTCGGGCTTGTAGGCGCGGAACACCTCGGCCGAGAGGATGCAGTCCCAGGGCAGGCCCTCGCGCTTGGCCATGTCGGTGAGCAGGCCGATGTTGCCGTTGGAGAGCGTGCAGATGGTGAAGCGAGCCTTCAGCCGCGTGAGCCCGGCCACGCTGTCGGGCCAGGCGTCGAGCCAGTGCCAGACGCGGTTGAGATCGGCACGTTCGGCTTCACCCAGATGGTCCAGGCCGAAGCGCAGCAGCAGCCCGTCGAGGATCAGGCGGTGCAGTTCGTCGATGCGTGTCCAGCCGAGTTCGCCCGACCGCACGCGCGCCATGGCGGGCTGGTAACCCGCGCGCCAGGCGAGCGCGAAGGCGTTGGCGTCGACCTGCGGATGGCGTTCGCTCATTTCGCGCACGATGCTGCCGTGCCAGTCGACCACGGTGCCGAAGATGTCGAAAGCGAGGATGCGGGGCACGGGGTTCATGGGCGGGCGCCTTTCAGGTTCTCAGAGCCAGCGGCGCACGCGCCGGGTGTAGGCCGTGTAGGCCTCGCCGAACAAAGACGTGAGCACACGTTCCTCGGGCTGGATCTGGAAGCGGGTGATGTAGAGCACGAACACCACCGGCCCCAGCAGCGGCCAGGCGGCGGCGAGCCAGACCGCCCAGGCGGTCAGGAACATCACCAGCCCCACGTACATGGGGTTGCGTGTGAAACGGTAGACGCCGGTGGTGACCAGCGCCGTGGTCTTGCGTGGGGCGAGCGGGTTGATGGTGGTGTGCCGCCGCAAGAAGGCGATCAGGCCCATGAGGTCGAAGCCGGCGCCCGCCAGCGCGAGCACCAGGGCCACCGCGCGGCGGATGCCCTCGGGCCAGGGCAGCGCGGGCCCGAGCGCGGCCAGCGCCCACATGGCCAGCGCCAGCAAGAGCGCCACCACCGGCGGCGGGATTTTGAGTTCGAGCGCTTTCATGGCGAATCCTTCATGGCGACGACACGGGCCGCGACAACAGGCGCGCCAGCCCCCAGGCGAGCCCCAGCCAGAAACAGAGCAGGAAGGCCCAGCCGAACGGCGTCGGCCTGCACCAGCCCCAGCCGCAGGCGCCGTTGTTCTGCAGCAGCCAGGGCACGCCCAGCGCATGGAACAGGTAAACCGACAGGTAGGGGATGGCGGCCAGCACGCCGATGGGGCTGTCCAGATAGCCCGGGAACCAGGCACCGGGCAACAGCACCGCACCGTACAGGCCGACGATCCAGGCGAACACGTTCCAGGTGCGGCGCGGCTTCATGCGGTTCTCCTTTGTGACCACCAGCGTTCGGAGCGAGGGTGGGTGCGCGTGATTCAATCCACGCGCAGGCGCACACCATCGGCCTCGGCGGCAACGATCTCGCCCACCTCGGCCGCTTCGGCAAAGCCGTGGCGTTCAAAGATCGCCAGCACCTCGGCCACCGCCTCGGGCGCGCAGGCCACGAGCAGGCCGCCGCTGGTTTGCGGGTCGCTCAGCAGGGCCTGGTCCACCGGCTGCAGGCCGGCGCCCAGGCGCACTTCGTGGCCGTAGGCGGCCCAGTTGCGGCCGCTGGCGCCGGTGACCATGCCTTGCGCGGCCAGCCCGAGCACGCCGGTGATCAGCGGCACGCGGGCCATGTCCATCTTCACCGTGGTGTTCGAGCCGCGCGCCATCTCCAGCACGTGGCCGGCGAGGCCAAAGCCGGTGATGTCGGTCAGCGCGTGCACGCCGTCGAGCTTCGCCAGATCGGGGCCGGGGGTGTTGAGCTTCGTGGTGTTGGCGATCATCTGCGCGTAGCCTTCGGCGGGCAGTGCGTCCTTCTTCAGTGCGGCCGAGAGCACGCCCACGCCAATGGGCTTGCCGAGGATCAGGCGGTCGCCGATCTTCGCGTCGGCGTTGCGCTTCACGCGTTTCGGGTGCACCAGGCCCATGGCGACCAGGCCGTAGATGGGCTCGACCGAGTCGATGGTGTGGCCGCCCGCGATGGGGATGCCGGCGGCGCGGCACACGTCCTGCCCGCCTTGCAGGATCTGGCCGATGGTCTCGGTGCTGAGCACGCTGATCGGCATGCCCACCAGGGCCAGCGCCATGATGGGCGTGCCGCCCATGGCGTAGACGTCGCTGATGGCGTTGGTGGCGGCGATGCGGCCGAACTCGTAGGGGTCGTCCACGATGGGCATGAAGAAGTCGGTGGTGGCGATCAGCGCCTGCTCATCGTTGAGCTGGTAGACCGCCGCGTCGTCCGCCGTTTCAATGCCGACCAGCAGCTCTTTGGGCATGGGCATCGCCGCCGTGCCTTTGAGGATTTCGCTCAAGACGCCGGGCGCGATCTTGCAGCCACAGCCGCCACCGTGCGAGAGGCTGGTGAGGCGGGGTTCGGTGGCTGCGGCGGGGGTGGGGGCGTTCATCGGTGACTCCGGAGGGGGCAGGTGGCCGCGTCCAGAGCGGCGAGCCAACATTGTCGACCATGGGCGGCGCGGCCGGTGGCCGCCGCCCCGCTCACATGAAATTGCGGGTGTGCCGCTCGGCCAGGGCCTGCGCCGCTTCGGGCGCGAAGCCCAGCTTGGCCAGGCGCGCGCGCCGGCCGTCGGCCATTTCCTGTTTCAGGCGCTGCACCCGTTCGTGGCCCGTGGCCACGGCCTCGGGCGTGAAGGCGCCGGCGGCCAGCACGATGAGCCCGTCGAACACCTCTTCGTTCAGGCCGTCGGTGCTGGCGAGTTCGTCGTAGCGCCGCTCCACCGCCGCGTTCAGGCGGTGTTTCAGGTCCGGGTCCTGCGCCATCTGCCAGGCCAGGTGCGACATGCCGAAGGCGACGTGGCGCGCCTCGTCGCGGCTGGCCAGGCGGCAGATCTGGCGCGTGACCGGATCGGGCGCGTAGGTGTTGAGGAAGTTCAGCAGGTTCACGAACGTGCCTTCGCCCAGCACCGACAGCAGAAACGACGCCACCGAAAACTCGGGCTCGTCGAACAGGGTCTTGAGCGAGGCCTGCGCGCCCGCGGTCGACAGGGCCGGGCCGCGGCCCTTGAGGCCGATGCGGCGCGTGAACACCTCGACGTGCCGCGCCTCGTCGGCGATGGTGATGGCCAGGCACTGCAAGACCTCGCGGAAGTGCGGGTGCATCTGGCCGAGGAAACGCGCGGGCACCAGCAGGGCCGCGTTTTCGTTCTCCACCAGGTAGGTCATCACCTGGACCACGGCGTCTTCCACCTCGTCGGGCAGCTCGAAGGGCGCGGCCCAGTCGATGGCCTCGTTCGGGTCCCACTGCGCGGCGACGGCGGCGGCGTAGAGGCGCGCGGCGTCGTCGGCCCAGAGCGCGGCCTTGTCGGACAGCGGAAAGTGGAACTCGGGCGCGCCCGCTTCCACCAGCGCGCCGCGCGCGGCCACGCCCCAGCGGGCACTGGGCATCGACACCACCGCACCGGACGCTGTGGGGTCGGATGCGCCGGCCCGCTGCGCGCCACGCCAGCGCTGCGCTTCGCCCGGGCCGGGTGCGATGCGGTGTTCGCCGCCGCCGCTCTGCACCGCCAAGCCACGTTTGCGGCACCAGCCGCTCAGGTGCACACCCAGCTCGGGGTGGCTGCCGCGCACGTGCAACGGCAACGCCGGGTCGCGCTGACGCAGCGCATGCGCCACCAGCACGTGGGCGCCGGTGTCCATGCCCAGGGCGCCCAGTTCCAGCACCGGGCCGCTGGTGGCGGTGTCAGTAGCGGTAGTCATGGGCGGTGATGTTCCCCTGTGCGTCGTAGAAGCCGGTGGCGTTCACGGCGCGGTCCAGCCAGGCGTAGCCGCTGGTGCGGCCGTCCTTCCATTCGCGCAGGCCTTCGAGCTCCAGCAGCGGGCGCACCTGCGGGTCGTCGAAGGACATGGCGCGGACCAGGGTTTCGAAACGCGCCATCAGGTCGGCGGGCGCGCCCGGGCTGGTGGTGAAGTTGCAGTGGTCGAAGGCCGGCGTGCGCGCCAGCACCGTGGTGCGGCCGGCGGGCAGCGTGCCTTCCTGGGTGAACTGCAGGTGGTTGCCGTCGATCATCACCGCGGCATCCACCTCGCCCGCGATCAGGGCGCGCGCGGCGTCGCGTTCGCCGCCGACGTGGTCCCCGTGTTTGCCGCCCAGCACGTCGTGGCGCACCACGGTCATGGCGGTGTCCGGATCGAGGCCCTGCTCGCGCAGCCACTGCAGCGGGATCAGCGTGGCCTGCGGCGAATCGATCGCACCCACGCCGATGCGCTGGCCGCGCAGGTCGGCCAGGGTCTGGATGCCGGCGCCACTGCGCACCACGATGACGGAGGTGAGGTCGCAGTCGGTGTCGCGCATGGCGATGGCGCGCACCTGGTCCGACACGCCCCGCGCCTTGGCCATGCGCTCGGCGCGCAGCCAGGCCAGCGGCGAGTTCCAGGCCACGTGCACCTCACCGCGGAACTGCGCCTCGACCTGCCGCTCGTAGTTGGAGAAAAGGATGAAGTCGAAGGGCAAGCCGTTGCGGACGAAAAACTCTTTGAAGCCTTCCCAGATGGTGACGACCTTGGGCGCGTAGGCGACGGCGCCGAGAACCAGTGTGTTTGACATGGTGGGGATCTTTCAGGGGGTGCGGGTTCAGAACAGGTCCATGCCCAGCGTGGCCTTGCCGATGAAATCGTAGAGCACATCGGACGTGGGTGCCATCACGGAGGCGGCGCGCGCGTCGCGGAACAGGCGCTCGATGCCCACCTCCTTGCGGAAGGCGGCACCGCCGCAGACGCGCATCGCCAGGTCGGTGACCTGCAGGGCGGACTCGGCGGCGTGGGCCTTGACCTGCAGCACGCGCAGCATGGCGTCGGCGCGGCCACCAGCGATGGCGGCGATGGTGTCGTCCAGCAGCACGGCGGCGCTGTCGGCCTGGATCTTGGCGCGGGCGATGTAGGCGCGCGCGGTGGGCAGGTCGGCGATGCTGGTGCCCAGGTGGGCGAAGCGGGTGGCGTTGACGTGGGCGGCGGCGCGGGTGATCGCGCCGTCCATCATGCCCACCGAGCCCGACGCGTTGAGCACCGAGAACCAGGGCAGCACCGTGCCCATCATCACGTCGAAGCCGCCACCGTCGGCACCCAGCATCGCGGTCTGCGGCAGGCGCACGCCCTCGGCGCGCACCGGCGACGAGGCGTTGCCGCGCAGGCCCAGGCCGTCAAACGGCGCCACGGTGGACAGGCCCGCGGTCTCACGCGGCATCAGCCAGATGCTGCTCGCACCCGTGGCGGCCATTGGCTGGCTGGACCACACGTAGGAATCGGCGTGGCCGGCGGCGGTGACCCAGCTCTTGCTCGCGTCGAGCACGGCGTCGCTGCCGTCGGCGCGGGCGGTGCTGACCGGCGCCCAGAAGTGGCTGCGCGAACCGGCTTCGGAGAAGGCCAGCGTGCTCAGGTGCTGGCCGGCGGCGATGGCCTTGCGCGTGGCCTCGTCGCCGAACTTCTCGATCACGGCCACGGCGCTGTAGTGCATGGCCAGGATCATGGCCGTGGACGGGCAGGACTGCGCGATGCGGCGCACGGCCTGGCTGGCGTGGCCCAGGTCACCCCCGGCGCCCCCGACGCTGGCCTCGCTGATCAGGCCCAGCAGGCCGGCGCTGCGCAGGGCGGCCAGGCTGCTGGCGGGGAATTGCCCGAGCTTGTCGGTCTCGATGGCCGCGGCGTCGATGACCGAGGTGACCACCTCGTCGAGTTGGTTCAGCAGGGCTTGGGCAGGGGCGGTGTTCGTCATGGTGCAGATCCAGATGAAAAGTGGATGGAATGGTTGCGGAAACGGGTCTCGGGTGCGCCTGCGGGCAAGCGGCAGGGGACATCACGCACGCGATCCGGCCCGAAGGCCGGCAGCGGCGCTGCACTCTCAAGAGGTGGAGAGGGTAATGCATCCCCACCGGCCCGGCAGGCAACGGCCAGGCGGCGGGGGCCTGCCGGGGCCCTGCCCGCGGCGCTCAGGCCAGCTCGGCCAGCAGGTTGAGCAGCGCGGCCCGCTCGGCGGCCGGTTCAAACAGCGCGGACCGCGACGCGCACTGCGCCTGCAGGGTCGAGAGAAGCCCAGTGCCAAGCGCCAGGCCGTCGCGCGCCCGGCGCAGCAGCGCGGCCAGGGCGGCGGCGTCGCCGGGCGGAAAGTAGCCGCCGTAGCCGGCGCCGAGCATGCCCACGTTGCCGTCCATGCGCGAGGCCAGCACCGGCGTGCCGCAGAGCGCGGCCTCCATGATGACGTGGGCGCCGCCTTCCAGGCGGCTGGGGTGCACCAGCACATGGGCGCGCTGGATGCGCGAGCGCGTGGCCGCGTGCGGCAGGCCGCCGAGCCAGCGGTAGTGCGGGCGGTCGCGCTGGGTGGCGCGGGCGGCGGCGCCCAGGGCAGGGTCGAGCTCCGCGCCGATGTGGTCGATGAAGATGCCTTCGTCGGGGCCGATCAGGCGCGCGGCTTCAAACACCGTCTGCGGCCACTTCTCGTCGCGCAGGTGGCCCACGACCACGGCGCGCAGGTGGGCCGTGGTCTTGACCAGCGTCTGGCGCCGCGTGCTGGACTGGAACACCACGCGGCACTTGCCACGCAGCGCCTCGGGCAGCGCCATGGGCCCCTGTTCCTGCAGCACGATGAGCCGGTGCGCCAGCGCCAGCGAGCGCTGCGCGCTGGCATCGCCCTGGATATCGCGGTAGAGGTCGGTGCCGGTGAGCGCGAGCACCAGCGGCCTGCCCGGGTGGGCCTGCGCCCAGGCCGCCACGCTGGCGGCCGAGCGCCGCGCGTGCAGCGCGAGCAGGATGTGTGTGTCGTCATCGGCCGCCCCGTCGGGCCACTGTTTCGCGAGCCGCACCACATAATGGCCCGACAGCAGGTGCGCCCAGCGGCGCGCGGTCTGCCAGTTGCCGTTGTTGGCATCGGCCAGGGCCGGGGTGACGATGCACAAGGAGGGCTTTTTCATGGGTGTGAAGCTGACGCCAGCGATTGTGTCCGATGCCGTGTCCGCGCGCAGCGGCGGCAAAGCCTTTCTCGCGGAGGCGCTGCGCGACGCGCGCACGCGCAGCCTGTCGCAGTTCGCCGCCTGCGAAGCCGCGCTCGGCCCCGGCCTGCGCGTGCCCTGCGCAAGCGAGCTGAACCTGCCGCTCTGGGAGCTGGGCCACGTGGGCTGGTTCGCCGACTGGTGGCTGGCGCGAAACCCGCAGCGCCACCTGGGCGTGAACGCCCGCCCCGACGCCGCACGCAGCCCCGCGCGCCAGGCCACTCGCGGCGTGGACGCCGACGCGCTGTACAACTCCAGCGAGGTGCCGCACGACGCGCGCTGGCGGCTGGACCTGCCCGATGCACAGGCCGTGCGCGACGACCTCGCGGCCAGCCTTCGCGACACGCTGGCCCTGCTCGCCGACGCGCCCGACGACGACACCGGCCTGTACTTCTTCCGCCTCGCGCTGTTCCACGAAGACATGCACGCCGAGGCCGCGGTCTACATGGCGCAGACGCTGGGTTTCGATCCACAGAACCCCCACCCGGTCGCGCCGGCCACGCCGCAGCGGCCGCCGTCGCTGGAGATCTGCGCCACGGACTGGACGCTGGGCCACAGCGGCCCCGGCTTTGCGTTCGACAACGAACTCGGCGCGCACGGCGTGCAGGTCGGCGCCTTCGAGATCGACGCCCAGCCCGTCACCTGGGCGCAGTACCTGCCGTTCGTTGAAAACGGCTCGTACGCCCAACGCCGTTTCTGGGGTGCGCCGGGTTGGATCTGGCGGCTCTCCCAGGAGCGGCAGGCGCCGCGCCACTTGCGGCAAGGCCCCCAGGGCTGGGAGCAGCAGGTGTTTGGCGGCTGGCGGCCGCTGGACCTGGCCGCGCCGGCCAGCCACCTCACCGCCTTTGAAGCACAGGCCTGGTGCGCCTGGGCCGGGCGGCGCCTGCCGACCGAGGCCGAGTGGGAGGTCGCGGCACAAGACCCGGGGTTCGGCTGGGGCCGCGTCTGGGAATGGACCGCCAGCGCCTTCGCGCCCTTCCCAGGCTTCGTGGCCCACCCCTACCTGGACTACTCCGCGCCCTGGTTCGACGGCCGCCCGGTGCTCAAGGGTGCGAGCCACGCCACCTCGGCGCGCATGCGCCACCCGAAGTACCGCAACTACTTCAGCCCCGAGCGCAACGACATTTTTTCGGGGTTCCGGAGCGTGTCCGCCTGAAGAGGCTGTGCCATCAGGCGGGCGCCCAGAACACACTGAACCAGCCGCGTTCATCGGTCCAGTGGGTGGCAGGGCCGAAGCCCGCTTCGCGCAGCAGCGCATCGAAGCTGCCGGGCCGCCACTTGTAGGAATTTTCGGTGTGCAGCCGCTCGCCGTCGGCGAAGTGGCGCTCGCCACCGGGCCAGCGCACGGTCTGTGCGCCGTCGGAGCGCAGGTGCATCTCGATGCGCGAGTCGGTGTCGTTGAAGAAGGCCACGTGCTGCCAGCGCGCGGGGGCGAAGTCGGTGCCCAGCAGGGCGTTGGCGTGCAGCAGCAGGTTGCGGTTGAAGGCGGCGGTGACACCGAGCGGGTCGTCGTAGGCGGGTTCCAGGATGGCCTTGTCCTTCACGCGGTCCACCCCGATCAGGAGACCGCCGCCCGGCCCGCCCCCGGCGCACACCGCGTGCGCCTGGCTCAGCAGGGCAAGCGCTTCGGCGGGGTTGAAGTTGCCGATGCTGGAGCCGGGGTAGAACACGCAGCGCGGCGCGCGCTCGACGCCCTGCCCGGCCAGCCAGTCGGTGGCGGCGCCCGGCAAGGCCAGCCCGGCGGAGAAGTCCATGCCCAGCCCCAGCATGGGCAAGCCGGTGTGGCGCTGTTGCAGCGCGCCCATGGCCTCGCGCAGGTAATCCACCGAAATGTCCACCGCCACGTAGGCCGCCGGCCGCAGCACCGGGAACAGGCGGGCGGCCTTGGCGCAGCTGCCGGCCCCGAGGTCGATCAGCACCGCGCCCGGAGGCACGTGCCGGGCCATGTCGGCGCCGTGCTGCGCGAAGATGCCGGCCTCGGTGCGGGTGGGGTAGTACTCGGTCAGCTCGGTGATGGCGTCGAACAGGCGCGAGCCCAGTGCGTCGTAAAAGAACTTGGGCGACACGTGCGCCGGCCGCGCCTGCAAACCCGTCGCCAGCTCGGCGCGCACGGCGGCGTGGTCGGTCTGGTGCAGCTGCACAAAGTGGGGGGCGGTGGGCAGTGGTGGCATGGTGGGACCTGTGTGGACGACGCACCGCTTTATAAACCGGTGTCCCCTCGCGGACCACGCCGGCCCACCAAGGCCTTGCGGGCCAAGGCCTGCCCCAAGACCCCTGGGCACCGGAACAGCGTGGCGACGCGGTCTAATACGCCTCCCGCATCCCTCTTCACCGGATACACCATGACACACCCCACCCTCTCCCGCACCCGACGCGCACTCTTGACCTGCGCCGTGCTCGCCGCGGGCACCGCCTTCACCGGCCTGGCCCAGGCACAAGCCGTGTTCCGCGTCACCGCGATCCCCGACGAAGCCCCCACCGAGCTGGCGCGCAAGGCCGCACCGCTCGTGAAATACCTCGAATCCAAGCTCGGCATGAAGGTCGAGTTCACCCCCGTGACCGACTACGCCGCTTCGGTCGAGGCCCTGGTCAACAAGAAGGTCGACATGGCCTGGTTCGGCGGCTTCACGTTTGTGCAGGCCAACGTGCGCTCGGGCGGCAAGATCGTTCCGCTGGTGCAGCGCGAGGAAGACGAAAAATTCAAATCCGTCTTCATCACCAGCGACCCAGCCATCCACAGCCTGGCCGACCTCAAGGGCAAGGACGTGTCCTTCGGTTCGCAGAGCTCCACCAGCGGTCACCTGATGCCGCGCAGCTTCCTGCTGCAGCAGGGCATCAACCCCGAGAAGGACTTCAAGCGCGTGGCCTTCAGCGGCGCGCACGACGCGACCATCGCCGCCGTCGCCTCGGGCAAGGTGCAGGGCGGCGCGCTCAACATCTCGGTGTGGGAAAAGTTCGTGGCCGACAAGAAGGTGGACCCCACCAAGGTGCGCGTGATCTACACCACCCCGCCCTACTTTGACTACAACTGGTCGGTGCACGCCGACATGCCGGCCGCCACGCGCCAGAAGCTGGCCGACGCGCTGACCTCGCTCAGCAAGGCCACGCCCGAAGGCAAGGAGATCCTGGAGCTGCAACGCGCCACGAAGTTCGTGCCCACCAAGGCCGAGAACTACAAGGGCATCGAAGCCGCCGCGCGCAGCGCCGAGCTGCTGTGAACCAGAGCACCGCGCTTGAAGCTTGAACTGCAAGGCGCCAGCGCCCGCCACCCGGCGGCGAAGGCGGGCGCCGCCCCCGCGCTCATGGCGCTGGACCTGCGGGTCGCGCCGGGCGAGCAGGTGGCCGTCATCGGCCCCTCGGGCGCGGGCAAGACCACGCTGCTGCAGGTGCTGGCCTGCGCCATGCCGCCGGCCACCGGCTCGCTGCGGCTGGACGGGCAGGACCCCTGGCAGCTGCCGCGCGCCGAGTTGCAGCGCCTGCGTGGGCGGCTCTTCCTCGCGCCGCAGGTGCCCCCGCTGCCGCCGCGCCAGCGCGTGGTGACGTCCGTGCTGGCGGGTCGCCTGCCGGCCATGGGCCTGTGGCAGAGCCTGCGTTCGCTGTTCTACCCGGCGGACATCCCCGCAGCCTTCGAGGCACTGGACCGCTTCGACCTCGCCGACAAGCTGTTTGAACGCGTGGACCGGCTCTCGGGCGGCGAACGCCAGCGCGTCGGTCTGGCGCGCGCGCTGCTCGCGCCCGCCTCGCTCTGGCTGATCGACGAGCCGCTGTCGGCGCTGGACCCGTCTCGCGCGCGGCAGGCCATTCACAGCTTGCTGGCGGGCGCCCGCGAGCGCCAGGCCACGCTCGTGACCACGCTGCACCAGGTGGAGGTGGCGCTCGACCATTTCCCGCGCGTCGTCGGCCTGCGCGACGGCGCGCTGGCGTTTGACCTGCCGGCGGCGCAGGTCACGCGCGAGCACCTGGCCCGCCTGTACGACCAGCACGAAGACGAGCTGCACGGCCCGGCTCCGTTGGACGCGGCCCCGCCGCCCCCACCGCTGCCGGTGGTGATGCACTGTCGGTAACCATGAAGCACCCCCTGCGCCGCTTCGCGTCACCCCCCTCCAGGGGGGCGCAACCAGCAGCCCGGCAAAGCCGGTTCTGCGGTTGCTCCCGGCCTCGGGCACATCAGTCGTGACCGAGCTGCACTTGCGCCTTTCCCCTGACCGCGACCCGGCCTGGCTCTCGCGCCTGTTCTGGAGCGGCGCCTGCCTGGTCATGCTGTGGCCGCTGCTGGTGGCCACCGAGTTCAGGCCCTGGGTGATGCTGGCGCCCGAGAGCCTGAAGGTCAGCGGGCATTTCATCGCCAGCTTCTGGCCGCTGGCGCACAGCGGTGAGTTCCTGTGGATGGTGGCGCAGGAAACCTGGCGCACCGTGGCCATGGCCACGGCCGGCATCACGCTGGCGCTGGTGCTGGCGGTGCCGTTCACGCTGCTGTCCACCCGCGTGCTGTCGATCTCGGCGCTCTCGGGCCGCATGGCGCGTGGGCCGTTCTGGCTGCGGCAGGCGGTGCGCTGGCTGCTCATCGTGCTGCGCAGCATCCCCGAGCTGGTCTGGGCGCTGGTGTTCGTGCGCGTGGTCGGCCTCGGGCCCACGGCCGGGGTGCTGGCCATTGCGCTCACCTACGGCGGCATGCTCGGCAAGGTGTACAGCGAGATTCTGGAGAGCGGCGAAACCCACGCCACCGAGGTGCTGCTGCGCAACGGCGCCGGCCGCCTGCAGGCCTTCTTCTACGGCCTGCTGCCCGCCAGCGCGGCCGAGCTGACCAGCTACACCGTGTACCGCTGGGAGTGCGCGATCCGCTCCTCGGTGGTGCTGGGCTTCGTGGGCGCGGGCGGCCTGGGCCAGCAGATGGACAACTCGATGAAGATGTTCAGCGGCGGCGAGGTGGCGACCATGCTGCTGGTGTTCATGGCGCTGGTGGCGCTGGCGGACAGGTTGAGTGCCTGGCTCAGGAAGGCACTGGGATGACCCCCCTGCGCCGCTTCGCGTCTTCCCCCCTCACGAGGGGGGACCCCACCAGCGGCCTGGCAAAGCCAGTTCCGCGGTGGGTGCTGGTCGCCTCATTTGCTGTCCGTGACGCAGGTCGCGCCGGAGGTTCAACATGATGTCGGCCCAACCCCGCGCCGCGAACGAGACCTACAAGCTGCCGCCGCCGCTGTTCGACGCGCGCTGCAAGGCCTGCTGGTTCATGGCCGGCCTGCTGGTGCTGGTGGTCGCCAGCTTCTGGTCGCTGGACCTGCAGTGGGCGCAGTTCTTCTCGCTCGACGCGGCGCGGAGCATGGGCCGCTTCCTCGGTGAGTTCTTCCCGCCCGACACCTCGCCCGCCTTCCTCCGCAAGGTGGCACTGGGCGCCTGGGAAACCCTGGCCATGTCGGCCCTGGGCACCCTGCTCGCAGCCGTGGCCGGGCTGGCGCTGGCCTTGCCCGCCAGCCGCCTGTTTGAGGGCCACCGGGCCTGGGGCCGCGCGCCCACGCGCCTGCTGCTCAACGCGCTGCGCAGCATCCCCGAGCTGGTGTGGGCCGCGCTGCTGCTGATCTCGGCCGGCCTCGGGCCACTGGCCGGCACGCTGGCGCTGGCGCTGCACACCACCGGCGTGCTCGGCCGCCTGTTTGCCGAGGCCATGGAAAACGCACCGCCCGGCCCCGGCGCGGCGCTGCGCACGCAAGGCGTGGGCAACGTCCGGGTGGTGCTGTTCGCCACGCTGCCGCAGGTGCTGCCGCAACTCATGAGCTACACGCTCTACCGCTGGGAAAACAACATCCGCGCCGCCGCCGTGCTGGGCGTGGTGGGCGCGGGCGGCCTGGGCCAGTTGCTGGCCTTCCACATGGGCCTGTTCCACATGGGCAAGACCGCCACCATCCTTGGCGCCATGCTGCTGCTGGTGGCGCTGGTGGACGCGGCCAGCCTCGGCGCAAGGCGCTGGATGACACGCTGAAGCGGCCCCCTCGCGCCGCGGCGCATCGGCCCCGTTGCCGTTGGGGTGATGGGCCTGCGTTGGTGTCGCGGCCCCAGGTGGCGTATGGTGCGCGGCTGTGGTGATCACGTCCGTGGGGCACGGACGGCATCGCCAGCGGCAACCACCGGGGAGACTCACCATGAACACCCAGCCACGCCACCACCTCAGCGCCAGCGCGCTGGCCCAGCGCTACGCCCAGGTGCGCGCGCAGACCCTGGCGCTGGCCGCGCCCCTGAGCGAGGCGGACTGCCAGGTGCAGTCCATGCCCGACGCCAGCCCCACCAAGTGGCACCTGGCCCACGTGACCTGGTTTTTCGAGACCTTCATCCTCGAACGTTTCGAGCCCGGCTTCCAGCCCTTTCACCCCGCCTTCCGCGTGCTGTTCAACAGCTACTACCAGGGCGTGGGCGAGCAGCACCCCCGCGCCCAACGCGGCCTGATCACGCGACCCGGCCTGGCCGAGGTCCGGGCCTGGCGCGCGAACGTGGACGCGCGCATCGCCGCGCTGCTGCAAGGCGTGGTGAGCGACGAACTGGGCGAGCTGATGGAACTGGGTCTGCAGCACGAGCAGCAGCACCAGGAGCTGCTGCTCACCGACCTCAAGCACCTGCTGGCCATGAACCCGCTGAACCCGGTGTACCACCCGCAGTGGCCGCTCAGCAGCGTCGTGGCCGCGCCTCTGGAATGGCTGGCGTGCCCGGGCGGCTCGGCCCGGCTGGGCCACGCGGGCGACGGCTTCGCCTTCGACAACGAGACCCCGGCGCACGCGGCGCTGCTGAGCCCCCACGCGCTGGCCAACCGGCCGGTCACCCACGGCGAGTGGCTGGCCTTCATGGACGACGGTGGTTACCACGATCCGCGCTGGTGGATGGCCGCCGGCTGGGACTGGCGCTGCACGCAGCACATCGAAGCGCCGCTGTACTGGCAGCGCGATGGCGATCCCGCCGTGCACGGCGGCTGGACCAACTTCACCCTGCACGGGCGTGTGCCCATCGACCCGCACACGCCGGTGGTGCACATCAGCTGGTTCGAGGCCGACGCCCACGCGCGCTGGCGGGCCGCGCAGGACGGCGAACCCATCCGCCTGCCCACCGAGGCCGAGTGGGAGCACGCGGCGCAATCCCTCGGCACCGCGCTGCACACCCAGGGCAACTTCCTGGAAAGCGGCGCTTTGCACCCGATGCCGCTGTCCCGCAGCGGCCCGGGCCTGAAGCAGATGGGCGGCGACGTGTGGGAGTGGACCGCCAGCAGCTACCTGCCCTACCCCGGCTACCGCCCCTGGGCAGGTGCGGTGGGCGAATACAACGGCAAGTTCATGGTGAACCAGATGGTGCTGCGCGGCGGCTCCTGCGCCACGCCGCGCGAGCACCTCCGCGCGAGCTACCGCAACTTCTTCCCGACCGAGGCGCGCTGGCAGTTCAGCGGGTTGCGGCTGGCGAAGGATCTGTGAGCCAGCGCCTGCGAACCTGATCTCTGCGGGGTTCGGCCGTTCATACCTTGGCCAGGAAGGCCGCCGCATCACCCCCTTCGCACTTCCAGTCTGCGAAGACCCCGACCAGATTGCATTCCACGCAGCGGCAAGCGATGTAGTACCAACGCACGTCATGTGTGCCCTCGTACACGGAGACGCCGGACATCAGCTCAAACACCTCGTTTTCACACACGCACTCGTGCGCCTCGGGCACGGCTTCTTCAACGTATTCCGCACTGTCGCCCATCAGGTGTTCCTGCCCGCAGTCGGTGCAGGTGCGGATGGCCACGCCGGCTTCTTCATCGGTCTGCAGCGCGAAGCTCCGGCACCCGCAGTCGCATTTGGACGCGGCAAACCGGGTGGCCTCATGGCGATTCGCAACGCTGTAGCTGCGCAGCTCGGCTTGGGTGTCGCCCGACGTCGTCCCATACCAGAACTCGCCCTTCTTCGTCAGTGCCATTGATGCTGCTCCATTCTTCAAGGTGGGATTCCCGGCAGGCCCGACGCCAAGCTCGCCCCGATCATCTGGATTTTGCCTGGAGGCCCGGCGAATCCTCGCCAAGGGCCCTGGTCGGGGTGGTCGCCTGGAGCCGAGACGCATTGGCGACCGGCAGATGTGCAGCGACTGGAGTCGGTCGTCGACGGCGGTTGCACTCACGCTGACTGCAACGTAGCGGCCGTTGGGTACGGCAACCGGCGCTTGCCCGAATGGCGGCCGAATGAGGTACTGCAGTCACAGGGCTTTCGCGACCCGGTTTACGTCACGTCACCGACCGCTTCCCCATCACCTGGACTGACGGTACCGACTTGTTCAGCGTAGCCCCAGACCTCAACGCACCTCAGATGGCAAATCTGATCGCCGCCAATGACGCAGATCGGAACCTCGCGTCACAAGCCATCGTGCACAGCGTGCAGAAGACCTTCGGCCTGGCCTGATCAGCCGGCGACCGCGTACCCCGCCAGGAACACGCGCACCGCTTCGCGAAACAAGGCCTTGTTTTCGCGCGCGTCGGGCATGTCCAACATCAACAGGCCGCGCATGTGCCCATCGCCGAGAAACATCCCCAGGAACAGATCAGCGGCCAGCCGGGGGTTCTTCACCTTCAGTGTTCCAGCGTCGTTGGCGCGCTGAAGGTATGCGGCCAGTTCGGTGTTGAGTCGCTCGGGGCCCTGCCGGTAAAACGCCCGGCAAGCCTCGGGCTGCGCCTTGGCGGCGCCGTACAACGAGCGGAACTTGCCGAGTGTGTGCTCCTCGCGCGTGAGCGCCAGGAACTGCTCGGCCACTGTCTGCAGCGCCTTGTGCGGCTGCAACGGGTCCAGCGCTTCGACACCTTCGGGGCCTCCCATGACGCGATCCGTCCGGTCACGGACCACCGCTTCGAACAGCCCCTCTTTCGAGCCGAAGTGGCTGTAGACGGTCATCTTGGACACGCCCGCTTCCGCCGCGATGGCGTCCACGCTGGCGCGCTCCAGCCCGTGCGCATAGAAGTGGTTGCGTGCCGCTTCCATGATGCGACGCAAGCGCTCGGGATCGCGGGGGCGGCCTCGGCGCGGCGGGGTTGCGAGATCGTCGTCGTTGGTTGCCATTGTCTTTAATGTGGACTTGACAGTACAGTATTGTCCGCTAAAATTAATGGACCAACAAGTCCACTAAATCAGGCTGACTTCCATGATGTTTCCACTGAGCCGCACGGGCAGCCCTCGTGTTGATGCGAGCCGATCTGCGCTGGCAGCGGTATCGCTGCTAATCCTATCCGCTTGCTCAACCACCGCTCCTGAGAGGCCTGCCCCGTCCGTGCCGCTGGCCGCGACCTATGCGAACGAGCTGCCCGCTGCCACCGCCGCATCGGTCCCGGGCGATGCCTGGTGGGACGGATTTGGTGACACCACACTGTCGCGGCTGGTGCAGGAGGCGTTGACCACCAACCAGGATGTGGCCATGGCGCTGTTGCGGGTCGGGCAGGCGCGCGCGGGTGCCAATGCACAGGCCTCGCGGCTGTGGCCCACCGTGGGTGTGCAAGTGGCCGCCTCGCGCAGCCAGAGCGGGGTGCCCGAACCGGTCAAGCAGGGCATGCCCGACACGCGTGCGCTGCGCGCAGGTCTGGACCTCGCGTGGGAGATCGACCTCGCCGGCGGGGTGCGCGCGGCGCGCGACGCGGCGCAGGCCGATGCCCAAGGCGCTGCCGCGGGCGTTCACGGTGCCCGCCTGCTGGTGGCGAGCGAGGTGGGGCGGCAGTACTTCATCTTGCGCAGCGCCGAGGAACGGTTGCGCACCGTGCAGGCGCTGGCGACGGCCCAGCGCCAGACCGCCGCACTGGTCGAAAACCGCGTACGCGAGGGACTGGCCAGCGCCTTTGACCTGGACCGCGCCCGCGCCGAGGCCGATGCGCTGGACGCCCAGGTACCCGCATTGCGGATGCTGGTCGGCACCACACAGACCCAGCTGGCGGTCTTGCTGGGCCGCAACCCGTCGGTCCCGGTCGTGGGCACCGACCCGGCCTTCGCCTGGCCCGCCGCCAGGGGCATCGCCGCTGGCCAGCCCAGCGAACTGCTCCGGCGCCGGCCCGACCTGGCCGCTGCCGAGGCACGCGTGGGCGCCGAAGCGCTGCGCAGCGCCGAAGCCCGCGCGCAGTGGTGGCCCAGGCTGTTCCTGAGCGCTCTGGTGGGTCGGCAGGACCTGCGCTTGAACGCGCTGGATCTCGCGCCGGTGCACTTCTCCAATGTCGCACTGGCCTTGGCCGCGCCGATCTTCAACGCCGGCCGCATTGAGGCCGGCATCCAGGTGCAGACGGCCCGCGCCGAAGAGGCCGTGCTGGCTTGGCAGAAGGCGGTGCTGGTGGCCGTGCAGGAGGTCGAGAACAGCCTGCTCGTGCGCTCGCAGGAAACCGAGCGCGGTGCCGCGCTGACGCTCACCGCCGAGCACCGCCGCCGTTCGCTGCTGCGCGCCGAATCGCTGCGGCGCGAAGGCCAGATCGACCTGCTCGTGCTGCTGGATGTGCAGCGCTCCGTGCTGGCCAGCGAACTTGCCCTGTCGGACAGCCGCCTGCAGCAGGCGCTGGCCGACGTTCAGCTCTACAAGGCCCTGGGGGGTGGATACGCCCCGGCCCCGAGACCTCTTGCCTCAAGGACTTCCCCGTGAACCCAACCCTTTCCAACCTGTCGCTCACGGCCCTGGCGGCCGCGAGCCTGCTGATGGCCGGCTGCAGCGAACCGCCCCGATCTCCTGTGGTCGTCAAACCTGTTTTCGTGACGACCGTGGCCCCCACGGCCTCGGCGCAGGCACGCACGTTCACGTCGGTGGTCCGCGCGCGTGTCGAGAGCGAAGTCGCTTTCCGCACCGGCGGCAAGGTCGTTGAACGGCTCGTGGAGGTGGGCGACCGCGTGAAGCAGGGCCAGGTGCTCGCCCGACTGGACCCTGCCGACTACCAGCTGGCGGTGAACGCCGCGGCCGACCAGGTGCAGGCAGCGTCGGTCGATGCCCAGCAGTCCGCGTCCGACGAGGCGCGTTTTCGCCGCCTGCTGGCCGACGGCTCGGTGGGTACGGCCGACCATGAGCGCCAGAAGGCCCGCGCCGACGCGGCCGCGGCCCGGCTGGACCAGGCGCGACGGCAGTTGGAGCTGGCCCGCAACCGCGAGGGCTATGCCGCCCTGGTCGCGCCTTACGCCGGCGTCGTCACGGCGATCCGTTTCGAGCGGGGCCAGGTGGTGCCGGAGGGGCTGCCCGTGATGGCGCTGGCCAGGGAAGGCGAGCACGAGGTGGTGGTGGACCTGCCCGAGGACTGGGTAGGCCGCGCCCGCAGCCTCACGGCGACCGCTGCACCGTGGGCCGACCCCAACACCCGGCTGCGCCTGTCGCTGCGCGAGCTGTCGCCCCAGGCCAGCGCGCAGGGCCGGACCTACCGCGCCCGCTTTGCCGCCACACCCGAATCGCGCGCGCAGGTGTCGGCGCTGCCGCTGGGCAGCACGGTGCAGTTGACGCTGGCAGCGCCCCAGGCCGGTCCCGCCACCGTCTCGCTGCCCGTCAGCGCGCTGGTCAAGGGCAGTGGTCCCGAGGGCGTCTGGACGCTGAATGCACAGGGTTCCGGACTGGTGTTCACGCCGGTCAAGGTGGTCGCCATCGACGAAGCCTCGGTGCGGGTCAGCGGTCTTGCCGCGGGAAGCCGCGTGGTCAGCGTCGGCGCTCAGAAGCTCGACGCTGGCATCCCCGTGCGTGCCATCGAGCGGCCCGCCGACACCGCCACGACCGAGACCCCCAAGAGCCGCTCATGAAACGCTTCAACCTCTCCGAATGGGCGGTCACGCACCAGCCCATGGTGCTGTTCCTCATCATCCTGACCCTGGTCGTGGGTCTGTTTTCGTTCAGCCGCCTGGGGCGCCTGGAAGACCCCACCTTCGAAGTGCCGCAGATGACGGCCATCGTGGTGTGGCCTGGCGCCACAGCGCAGGACGTGCAGGACCAGGTGCTCAACCGCATCGAGCGCAAACTGCAGGAGCTGGACCAGTTCGACTACGTGCGCAGCTTCGCGCGCCAGGGCTACGGCGGCATCACGCTCTGGATGAAGGGCGGCAGCAGCAAGGCCGAGCTGGACGAGGCCTGGTACCAGGTGCGCAAGAAGATCGGCGACGTGCGCCAGGAACTCCCCGAGGGGGTCCGCGGACCATTCTTCAACGACGAGTACAGCGACCGCTACAGCGTGCTCTATGCACTGAGCGCGCCCGAGCTCTCGATGGCCGAGCTGCTGACGGTCACCGAAGACGTGAAGCGCCGCCTCCAAGGCGTGCCGGGTGCCGGCAAGGTCGATGTGCTGGGCCAGCAGGCCGAGCGCGTGTACGTGGAGATCTCCACGCGCCGGCTGGCGGCCCTCGGCCTTCCGCCATCGGCCGTGTTCGACGCGCTGGCGCGTCAGAACCTGGTGGCGCCGGCGGGATCGACCGACACCCCGCACGACCGCGTGCAGGTGCGGGTGGATGGCGCATTCAACGGCGTGCAGGACATTGCCAACGTCACGCTGGAGGTCGGCGGCCAGCTGCTGCGGCTCTCCGACGTGGCCACCGTGCGCAGCGGTTACCAGGACCCTCCCAGCATGACCATTCGCCACAACGGCGTGCCAGTGCTGGCCATCGGTGTGACCCTCAAGGGCAACGGCAATGTGACCGACTTCGGCAAGGCGATGGAACAGCGCCTGGCGCAGATCCGCAGCGAGCTGCCGGCCGGTGTGGAGATCCAGCAGTACGCCGACCAGCCGCGCGTGGTCGCCGACTCGATCTGGGAATTCGAGCGCGCCTTCCTGGAGGCGCTGGCCATCGTGCTGGCGGTCTCGTTCCTCTTCCTGGGCTGGCGCACTGGCATCGTGGTGGCGGCCTCGGTGCCGCTCGTGCTGGGCCTGGTCGCGGCGGTGATGTACGCCGCTGGCTGGAACCTCGACCGCATCTCGCTGGGTGCGCTGATCATCGCGCTCGGTCTGCTGGTCGACGACGCGATCATCGCGGTGGAGATGATGGTGGTGAAGCTCGAACAAGGCGTGGACCGCCTTCAGGCGGCCACCTACGCCTACTCGTCGACCGCCTTTCCGATGCTGACGGGCACGCTGATCACCGCCGCGGGCTTCATGCCCGTCGGCTTTGCCAAGTCCATCGCAGGCCAGTACGCGGGCGGCATCTTCTGGGTGGTCGGCGTCGCGCTGATCCTGTCGTGGCTGGTCGCGGTGGTCTTCACGCCTTACCTGGGTGTGAAGCTGTTGCCCAAGAACCTGGGGAAGGGCCAGCACCACGACGTGTACGACCGGCCGGTTTACCACCGGTTGCGCCGCGTCGTCGACTGGGCCGTGCAGCGCCGCTGGATCGTGCTGGGCCTGACCGTGCTGCTGCTCGGAGCGGCCGGTGCGGGCATGCTGAAGGTGCAGCAGCAGTTCTTCCCGACCGCGGCACGCCCCGAACTGCTGGTCGAGCTGCGGCTGCGCGAGGGTGCGTCCTTTGCCGCCACGGAGCGTCAGGTCAAGTTGCTGGAAACGGTTCTGGCCAAGGACCCCGACGTCGAGTTTTTCACCGCCTACACCGGTGCCGGCACACCCATCTTCTACCTCTCGATCCAGCCCGAGCTGCCGAACCCGGGCTTCGCCCAGGTCGTCGTCAAGACCGCCGGTATCGAGCAGCGCGAGCGGGTGCGCGCGGCTGATTGAGCTCTTTGCCAAGGACGAGGCGCTGCCCGACGTCCAGGCACGGGTCACGCGGCTGGAGTTCGGTCCACCGGTGGGCTTCCCGGTCCAGTTCCGTGTCGTCGGGCCGGACAAGGCTGTGGTACGTGACATCGCCTACAAGGTGCGCGATGTGGTGCGTCAGAGCCCGCTGGTGCGCGACACGCAGCTGGACTGGAACGAACAGGTGCGTTCGGTCAAGGTGCAGGTCGACCAGGACAAGGCGCGCCAGCTGGGCCTGGCCAGCGCCGACATCCAGGGCCTGGTGCAAACCGCGCTGGACGGCGCGCCGGTCACGCAGATCCGCCGCGGCGAGGAACTGATTGACGTGGTCGTGCGGGCCACGCCCGAGGAGCGCAAGAGCATCGGTCAGATCGGCGACCTGCAGCTTTTCTCGCGCAGTGGCGTGACCGTTCCGCTGTCGCAGATCGCCCGCATCGAGCCAAGCTTCGAGGAGCCGGTGCTGTGGCGGCGCAACCGCGACATGGCGCTCACCGTGCGCAGCGACCTGGCGGACGGCGTCCAGGGCCCGTATGCCACGGAGCAGATCCGACCCTCGCTCAAACCCATCGTGGACAGCCTGCCCACCGGCTACCGCATCGAGGAAGGTGGTGCCATCGAGGAGAGCGACAAGGCCAACGTCGCGCTGTTCGCCGTCTTCCCGGCCATGTTCGCCGTGACGCTGCTGTTGCTGATGATCCAGCTGCAGAGCTTCTCGCGCATGTTCATGGTGTTCATGACAGGGCCGCTGGCGATCATCGGTGTCGTCCCCGCGCTGTTGACCTTTCAGGCGCCGTTCGGTTTCGTGGCGCTGCTGGGGGTGATCGCCCTTGGCGGGATGATCATGCGCAATTCGATCATCCTGGTCGACCAGATCGACCAGGACATCGCGCGCGGTGTCGCGCCCTGGACGGCCATCGTCGATGCCACGGTCCGGCGCTCGCGCCCCGTGGTGCTGACGGCCGCGGCGGCGGTGCTGGCCATGATCCCGCTCACGCGCAGCGTGTTCTGGGGGCCGATGGCGATCTCCATCATGGGCGGGCTTGTGGTGGCCACGGCGCTCACGCTGGTCTTCGTGCCAGCCCTCTATGCCGCCTGGTTCCGTGTGCGGCGTGACAGCGCAGTGCAAGCGCCAGCCCCCACGCAGCCCATGGTCGCCACGTGGACGAAGAGCGAAGTGTCCCGTGCCTGAGTGCCTCGACACCTTGCGCCGCCGACGCCCGCAACACCTCATGCACCGGATCACCATATGAAGAATCGAATTGCATTTGCCTTGTTGATGGGCGGCGTCACCACAGGCTTGATCACATTCGCGCTCATCTACCTGAATCTCGGGTTTGGAGGCTTGTTCTTGAAGGTCTGGATGCGCTCGTGGGGCCTGGCCTACCTCATCGTCGTTCCGATCATCCTGTCGGTCGCGCCCAGCTTGCAGGGGCTCATTGCGAGGCTGTTCGTCGCCACGAAGGGTGTCGACGCCGGCGACACCCGCGCGTTGCCGCCAAAGATCGTGTTCGCCCTGACCATGGGCCTCATCACGACGGGGGTGATCTCCTTTGCCGTCATCCTGATGAACCTGGGCTTCAGGCACGACTTCACCCACCTCTGGATCAGGTCTTGGGGATTGGGCTACGTGGTCGCGATCCCCGTGCTCTTGATCGTCGCGCCCCGCGTGGAACGCCTGGTCAACAAGGCATTCGCGCAATCGCCTTGATCCATGCGCAATCCCGGAAATCGATCCTGCACCGTCAAGACGGTGACCGCTCGCAGGCCGCATTGGCTTGCTGATATCCACCGAAAGGCTCAACCATGAAACTGACCGTCAACAACGTCGTCCACCAGATCGACATAGAGCCCGAGATGCCGCTGCTGTGGGTGCTGCGCGATGAACTCGGCGTCACCGGGCCAAAGTACGGCTGCGGCCTGGCGCAATGTGGTGCGTGCACCGTGCATGTGGACGGCGTCGCCGTGAGGTCCTGCTCGGTGCCCGTGGGCGCGGTGACCAGCCCGGTCACCACCATCGAGGGCATCGGCCGGCCCGATGCCCTGCACGCGGTGCAGAAGGCCTGGATCGAGCACCAGGTGGCCCAGTGCGGCTACTGCCAGTCGGGCCAGATGATGACGGCCGCCGCCTTTCTGGCCACAGAGCCGAACCCGACCGACGCGCAGATTGACCAGGCCATGTCCGGCAACCTGTGCCGCTGCGCCACCTATCCGCGCATCCGCCAGGCCGTCAAAACGGCTGCCGCCAACCTGAGGGGAGCCTGAGCCATGCCCAACATCGCACGCATCGCCCGACGCACCTTCCTGATTGGCGCTGGTGGCGTCGCCGCCGGCCTGGCCGTGGGCACCTACCTCTACAAGCGCGCCCCGGCCAACCCGCTGCAGGACGCGCTGCCTGACGGTGCGGTCTCGCTCAACCCCTACGTGCGCATCGATGCCGACGGCATCACGCTGATCACGCCGCGTGCCGACAAGGGACAAGGCGCGTACTCGGTCCAGGCAGCCCTCATCGCCGAAGAGCTGGACGTGGCCTGGGGCCAGTTCAAGGTCGATCCTGGGCCGCCCTCGGCCGCCTACTTCAACGGCGTGGTGATGGCCGAAGGCTTCCCGATTGCCGCCACCAGCGACAGCTTCATGGCGAACACCGGGCGTGGCGCGGCCGGCGTGATGGGCAAGCTGCTGGGCGTTCAGCTCACCGGCGGTTCCTCCACCGTGGCAGATGCCTTCGACAAGCTGCGCGTGGCCGGCGCCGTTGCGCGGCAGATGCTGCTGGCCGCAGCCGCCCAACAAACCGGGGTCGCGGTGGCGCAACTCAAGACCGCCGACGGTCACGTGCTGATGCCCGACGGCAAGCGCATCCCCTATACGGCGCTGGCGGCCGCCGCAGGCAAGCTGACGGCGCCCTCCGACGTGGCGCTCAAGCCGGCCAACGAATGGCGGCTGCTCGGCAAGCCCATGCAGCGCCTGGACATCGTGCCCAAGTCCACCGGCACGGCGGTGTATGGCATCGACCTGCGCATGCCAGGCATGGTGTACGCCACGGTGCGCACCAACCCGCGCCGCGATGGCGGTATCCAGCGCTTCGATGCGAAGAAGGCCGAAGCCGCCAAGGGCGTGCTGAAGGTGGTGCCCATCACCGGCGGCGTGGGCGTGATCGCAGACAACACCTGGCGCGCCTTCCAGGCAGCCCATCTGCTGGAGATCGAGTGGGGGGCAGCGCCGTACCCGGCCACCACAGGAGCCATGTTCCAGCAGGCGGGCGAGTCGTTCACGGCCGAGCGCCAGGACAGCCGCGCGAAGGACGAAGGCGATGTCGACGCCGCATTGAAGGCCACCGATCCGCAGCTCGTTCTGCAGGCCGAATACCGCGTGCCCTACCTCGCCCATGCACCGCTGGAGCCGATGAACGCCGTCGTGATGCTCAAGGACGGGCGGCTCGATGTCTGGACGGGCACGCAGATCCCGCGCTTTACCGTGACCGCGCTGGCAGCCCAGACCGGCCTGGCCGAAGACCGCATCCACCTGCATGTGCAGATCATGGGGGGCAGCTTCGGCCGCCGGCTGGAGGACGACTTTGCGCGCCAGGCCGTGGAACTGGCCCAGGCCCACCCCGGCTTGCCAATCAAGATGACCTGGACCCGCGAAGAAGACATGACGCACGACTACCCGCGCCCGCAGTTCATTGCGCGGGCGCGCGGCGCGGTGGAGGCGGGAAAGGTGCACGCCTACGACCTGGGCATCGCGTCGGCGTCGGTCAGTGCGTCGCAGTTCGGGCGACTGAACATCCCGACCCCTGGCCCCGACATGTGGATCGTGGCCGGCGCATGGGATCAGCCCTTCGCCATCCCGCACTACCGTGTCACGGGCTACCGCGTGCCCGAGATGGTGCCGGTGAGTTCCTGGCGCTCGGTGGGCGCATCGGCCAATGGGTTCCTGCACGATGGCTTTCTCGACGAGTTGATCGTGGCCGCCGGTGCAGACCCGCTGGCCGAGCGCATCCGCCTGTGCTCGCACGAGCCGTCCCGGCGCGTGCTGCAGACCGTGGGTGAACTCTCCGGCTGGGGCACACCGCTGCCCAAGGGCAGCGGCCGTGGCGTGGCCTTTGCGCTGTCCTTCGGCGTGCCGGTGGCCGAGGTGGTGGAGGTGACCGCCACGCCCCAAGGCATCCGCATCGACAAGGCCTTCGTGGTGGCTGAGGTGGGACAGGTGCTGGACCCGGTGAACCTCGAAGCCCAGATGACCGGCGGCATGCTGTTCGGCCTGAGCCACGCGATGTTCAGCGAACTCACGTACGAGGACGGCATGCCCCAGCAGACCAACTTCCACGACTACCCGAGCCTGCGCATGCACCAGGTGCCGCAAATCGCGGCCAGGGCGCTGCAGACCACGGGCGCGGGCCGCATCAAGGGCATCGGCGAACCGACCGTGCCACCGGCCGCACCGGCGCTGGCCAACGCCATCTTCGCCGCCACGGGCCAGCGCATTCGCGAGCTGCCGCTGCGCAAGCACATCGACTTTGTCTGAGCGCGGCCAGCGCCCGCTCATAGGCAGTACCGCCTCACACGATCTCTTCCCTCCACCTCACGGCTGCACACGCAGCCCCTGATCAGGACCCAACCCATGGACTGGACCTCTATTGACCTCTGGCCGTTTTCGCCGCGTGGGTGCAGATGGCTGTCGCCGCAGACGAACCTGGTTGAAGCATCGTTGTCTGATGCCTCACTGGATTCCCCTGCATGAGGCTCAAGGGGGCCGTGGCTCTCGTTGTCGGAGCTGGCAGCGCCGTGGGTACCGCTGTCGTGCGGGGCTTGCTGGCGCGCGATGTGGCCAAGGTGTACGCAGACGCGCAATTCAAGCATTTCGACACTTGGCCGACAGGTGCAACACCCCTGTGGGTGGATCTTGAGAGACGGGGGAACATCGGCGCGCTTGCGCGTGAACTGTCCGACGTGAACCTGCTCATCAACTGTCTGCTTCTCGGGCCGAATGGCGCTCCATCGGATGAAGGTGCTGACGCCCAGGGAAGCCACCGGAGATCGCCAACGGTGAGCAGGACTCTGAAGCTGATCGATGCGTTCGCGCCCGTGCTGTCCGCCAAGGGTGGCGGGGCGGTCGTCAACGTCTTGTGCGCGCTGCATTCGGGCGACACCGTACCGACGCCCTCGCGCCCCTTGGCGGAATGGATGTTGTCGAACAATCTGCAGGATCGTCTGGCGGCGCAGCAGACGCAATTGCTGTTTTTTGGAGCACAGCTCGTCGTCGTCCCAGGATTTCAGGAACTTGGCGACAAGAGCGCATTGGCTGGGCACGTCGCCATGAGGTTGCTGGACCAGCTGGACCCGGAGACTGCCCTGAACCGCCTCGAAATATGAGGAAGCGATTTCCTATGTGGGATTGCTCCCCATCTCAGAGGAAAAGCGCGCTGCGCGCCAGCTGAGAACAGGCCCGATACCGACCACTTACCGTCGAGTTCGAGGGCCCCTACCAAGGCTCAATGCCATCGATCTCACCCATCCAGCGGTTGCAGCCGTTGATGTTGCCCCCGTGAATTCACGGTCTGGGCCTCACAGCGGCATCCTTGCGACTCAATGAACCCACAGCACCTCAAACAGCTGTCGGACTGGAGCGACTTGTATCGACACCTCATCACCCTCGCATTTACCCAGCATGGCCATGCCCAACGGGGCTTCGCTGCTGATGACCTGAACGAGTTGAGCGCCGCTGACCAAGGACTTCACTAACTTCAGTCTGGTACAGCTGGCGGGGGCAGGTCACAGGATGGCACGGCTGTTGTCTAGCAACTGCGCCCGCCTTCGCTAAATCGGGCAAACTCTGCCCGATGGTGCAACGCCAGTTCGTACGCCTTGATGAGGATCCTTTGCACGGCCCGGAGTCGACCGTGCCCTCGGCAGCCTTGCGCGCTTACGAGGTGCAGTCGACGCTGCGACCATACCTGTCCAATATCCTGTCGTACCGCGAGACCTTTGCGCCGGGCCAGGAGGTCGTGGAACGCGTGATTCCCGACGGCGCGGTGCGGCTTGTCGTCAACCTGGGTGAGTCACCGAGCAGCGACGGAGCGCCGGCTCCGGCGATGCTGGTTCTCGGGCCGTCGGCAACGCCTGCGCGGGTGAGCCAGCGTGGCCATGCCCACGGACTGGCGATCACATTGCATCCCGGTGCGGCCGGGGTGCTGCTCGGTGTGCCCGCCGGCGAACTCGCCGGCACGGCCGTGCCACTCGATGCGCTTTGGCAGCAGGACAGTGGTGGGTTGTTGAGTCGCTTGCACGAGCAAACCTCGGACGCCGCACGCATCGATGTCCTGCAAACCGAGTTGGCCCACCGCTTGCGGCACAGCACGCCAGCCGTGCACCTCACCGCCACGCACGCCCTGCGGCTGCTGATCGAAGCCGCAGGGCAGTTGTCGGTGCGCGAAGTGGCTTCGGCCGTCGGCGTCGGTGAACGCCGCCTGCAGCAGTTGTTCAATACGCACATCGGCCTGTCACCGAGTGCTTGGCGCCGGCTGGCTCGCCTGCACGGCTGCCTTCGTACGCTGCGACGGCAAACCAAGCCCGAGTGGAGCGATGTGGCCCTCGAGGCCGGCTACTACGACCAGTCGCATCTGATCAACGAGTTCCAGGCCCTCTGCGGCTGCACGCCGATGGAGTTCCGCCGCGTGGCGATTTCGGGTTCTTCCAAGATCGTGGCTTGAGTCCAGACTAACCTGGAGTCTGGGCAGCAAACAGGAGCTTCAATGGCAGACAAACCAGTCGATCGACCGTTGCACGGCCGGGTCGCGGTCGTTACCGGCGGCAGCCGAGGTGCGGGCCGGGGCATTGCCCTCGAGCTCGGAGCCGCCGGCGCCACCGTCTACGTCACGGGGCGCAGCACCCGCGCGGAGCCGGCGCCGACCTACACGCAGTTGATGGCGCTTTCGCACCTGTCCCAGCTTCCGGGCTCGATCGAAGACACAGCGGAGGATCTGACTCGCCTGGGCGGACAAGGCATTGCGGTGCGGTGCGACCACACGCGAGAAGACGATGTGGCTCAGCTGTTCGAACGGGTGCAGCGGGACCAGGGCCGACTCGACCTGCTGGTCAACAACGCCTGGGGCGGGCACGAGAGCTTCAACGGCGTCTTCGTGGCTCCCTTCTGGGAGCACCCGTTCGCCCACTGGGACACGATGTTCGATCACGGCGTGCGCAATCACCTGCTGGCCAGTCGCTGCGCGGCCCCCATGCTCGTGCGCCAGCGGCATGGACTGATCGTGACCACGACTTTCTGGGATCGTGATCGCTACATGCACGGCAATCTGTACTACGACCTGGCCAAGGCAGCGATGTGTCGCCTGGCGTTCGGCATGGCACAGGATTTGAAGCCGCACGGCGTGGCCTCGATCGCCGTCTCCCCCGGCTGGATGCGCACCGAGTTCGTGCTGGCCGGGCACCAGGCCGACGAGACGAACTGGCGCGAACGCCCAGCGCTCTCGAAGACCGAGTCGCCGCGCTACCTGGGGCGCGCCGTCGCCGCGCTGGCCGCCGACACGCAAGCAATGGACAAGACCGGCCGCGTGTTGCGCGTTGCCGATCTCGCAGCCGAATATGGCTTCACCGACATTGACGGCCGGCAGGTGCCGCCTTTCGAGCTGGACCGGGCATGAGCTCGATCAGTTCACCCACCAAGCCCACGGTTTTCTATGGGGTTGAACCCACGCTGGACGCGGAGTCGTTCAGGCGGGTGCTCGACGAATCGGGGCTCGGCCGCATCCGTCCGACCGGCGACCTGTTGCGCTTGCAAGCCATGCTGTCGGCGGCCGATCTCATCGTCACCGCCCGGCTCGCCGTGGCGGGCGGTCCGCTGGTGGGCGTGGCGCGCTGCCTCACCGACCATGCGTGGTGCTGCTATCTCTCCGACCTCGCCGTGGTGAGCGTGGCCCAGGGCCAACGCATCGGCCAGGGCCTGCTCGACGAAGTGCGGCGGCACCTCGGCCCTCAAGTGGCACTGATCCTCTTGTCGGTACCCGAGGCGGCGGCCTTCTACCAGCGGGCAGGCATGGAGCGCATCGCCGACGCGTTCTGGTACCCGCGCGAACGCTGACGATACGGCGCTCGCCATGCTGGTTTCATCAACCTTCTTGAACCGTACGAACGTGACAACCGTTCCTCCGCCTGTCCTTCATCAGTTGCGACTCGTCTGCCTGGACCTGCCCGAAGCGGCCGAGCAGCAGGCCTGGGTCGGAATCCGATGGGTCGTCGCCAAGAAGAATTTCGCGCACGTGCTGATGATCGAAGCGGGCTATCCGCCGGCCTATGCCAAGGCGGCCGGCTCCGCCGGCCCCCTCTGCGTGCTGACCGTTCGCGGCCCGCGTCCGGCCATCGATGCGCCACGGTTCAGGCGTGCTCCGTTCTTTCGCCCGCCTTGGTTTGACAACATCGTCGGCCTATCCATCGATGCGTCAACCGATTGGGAAGAAGTGCAGGATCTGCTTGTCCAGAGCTATTGCCTACTCGCGCCCATGCGTTTGAGCGAAAGGATGGATCGGCGCCGAGATTGATGGGGATCATCAACTGTTGCAATGCAGAGGGGCCGTTCATCGGCCGACCTGCGCCGAGGGCCGACTGGTCAATTTCGTGCGGACGGGCAATGGCTCAGTGCAAGGCTACCGGACAACGCCGGCTGATCGCTGAGACCGCTTTGGGTCGTCGAGCGGTCGCTTGCGCCCTCGCTCGGTGAACGCAGGGTGTGGTGCCTCACCAATGCGCCGTCTTCAAATTTGAATATACGCACCCAGTTTCAAGCGGATGCTCACTGGTGACTGGCAAGTTTGCAGCGACAGCCGCCTGTGGACGCTGCCGGGTAGGCTCATGCTGATTGCCACGAAGCGGCTGTTCAGTTAGCGACGTGTAGTGGCCCGAGCGGCAGCAGTGCGTGGTACTGCGGTCATAGGACCTTAGCGACATGGCTTGAGAAGCTGGACCGACCGCTTCGGTATCACCTGGACAGGCGGTTTCGACCCTGAAGCGACGCTGAGCATTTGCGAAAGCGAAACTTCGGCTTCACATGCGCAACAATCCTGTTACAACAACATATGTAACAGGGAGAAATACATGAGGCTGCATGCCTATCGCTTAAGGAACTACCGTCGCCTGCGCGACGTGGTTGTCGAGCTTGACGACCAGATTTCGATCTTCGTCGGTGCAAACAACAGCGGCAAGACGTCCACCGCGCAGGGCCTCCAGATGATGATCGAGGGGAAGAAGAGCAAATTCAAGCTCTTCGATTTCAGTGCTCCCTTGTGGAAAACCTTCGATGAGATCGGCGAAGCAGCGCCTGATACCGACAACCCGGTCGCCCTTCCGACCATCTCCTTGGATCTCTGGTTCACCGTCGGCGCGCAAGACCTGGTCGCGGCCATGCCTCTCCTTCCTAGTACTGACTGGGAGGGCCGCTTCGTCGGCATCCGCATCTGCTTCGAACCGGGGAGCTCTTACGAAGTCATTAAGCGTTTTCGAGAAAAAAGAGATGCAGCAAATGCTGCGGCCGTCGCATCAAACGTCGCTGGTGCCGACTATCAGCCCTGGCCCCAAACGCTCACCAAATACCTCGCAGATCAGCTTGCCAACGAATACCAGCTGCGGTACTACGTACTCGACGAGCGCCAGTTTGAAAGCTTCAAAGAGCGCGATGCGAGTTATGAGCCCCTGCCCGCATCCGTTGATCCGGGAGGCGCAACGATCCTCAAGTCCCTCTTGAAAGTGGATTTCCTTCGGGCCCAAAGACACCTTGACGATCCTGACTCGGACAGCACTGGGAGCGGGAGCAGTGCGCGCGACGAAAACCTTTCCAAACGCTTGAGCCGTTTCTATGAGCGCAACCTTGAGAAGCGGGCTGATGACCATGCGATGCTCAAGGCGCTGTCCTCGTCAGAAAAAGGATTGAACGACCACCTTGAGCAGGTGTTCCGTAAGACCTTGGAACGGCTCTCAAAGCTTGGTTACCCTGGCATTAAAAACCCGGAGATCATCATCCGCGCCCAGTTGGACCCTAGCAAGGTACTCAACCAAGACGCCACCCGCGTGCACTACGTGCTGCCGGGAGATGAGAAGGCGCAACTTCCCGACAGCTACAACGGCTTGGGCTACAAGAATCTCATCTACATGGTGGTCGAACTGCTTGACCTCCACGAACGATGGAAAGATGACGAGGACCGCCCTCCGCTCCACCTCATTTTCATTGAAGAACCTGAGGCCCATTTGCATGCCCAGGTGCAACAGGTTTTCATCCGCAACGTCCTCACCTTGCTCGGGCAAGACGCCGCTGACGATGATGGCTTCTTCGCGACCCAGCTGGTGGTGACCACCCATTCGCCGCACATCCTCTATGAGCGTGGCTTCGGACCGATTCGCTACTTCCGCAGGGTGAGCGATGCTCTCGATAGCTTTACGGAGGTCAAAAACCTGTCGAGGTTCAAGTCAACCGAAAGTGAGAAGGCATCCCGCGAGTTCTTGCAGCGGTATCTGAAGCTCACCCACTGCGACCTCTTCTTCTCTGATGCCGCAATTCTGGTCGAGGGGAATGTCGAGCGTCTACTGATGCCCGCGATGATCGAGACGACGGCCAAGCGGCTGCGCTCCAGCGCCCTCACCATTCTCGAGGTCGGTGGCGCGTTCGCGCATCGCTTCAAAGAGCTCATCGAGTTTGTGGGCATCACCACACTTGTCATCACGGACATCGACAGCGTTCTCCCGAAAGCGGCGGTAGCCGTCGCTGACGCTGAAGATGTTGAGGACGGGGATGATCAGACCGAGCCGGATGACGATGAGAACTCGCCAAAAACCTTTGAGGTGAATGATGGCGAAGATGACTTGGGCAACAAGAAAGTCAGCAAGAAGAAGGGATCTACTTGCTTCGCCGAAGAGCCCGGGGCGTTGACCGCCAACCAGACGCTCATCAGCTGGATTCCGCAGAAACAGACGGTTGCCGATCTACTTGTCGTCCTTGAGGGGGAAAAGACTCTCGCCCTTGCCGACGCCGCAGGAGCCTTGGTCCGCGTTGCCTACCAGATCCGAACGAAGGTCACGGTTGGCGACGCCTCGGAGGACCTCTGCGGTCGGACGCTTGAAGAAGCGTTCGGTCTTGAGAACTCTGCTTGGGTGCAGGACAAGACCAACCAGCGTGTGGGCCTGCGCCTGCGTCCGCCGCCTACGACGCCAAGAGACCTCGCCCAACGACTTCACAAAAGGGTTACCAGTAAAAACTTCGACAAAATGCGCTTCGCTCTGGAGGTTCTCGCCAGTGGGCCGGAGAGTAAATGGAAGGTGCCGCGCTATATCGCTGAAGGCCTACGTTGGCTTGAGGCACAAGTAGCACATGAAGCCGAAGCCGAGTTGGCGCTGGCTTCGGCATCTGAGGCGATACAGGTCGTCGAAGGTGTCACTGCGGTTGTAATGAAAGCAGGAGAGGCCTCCCATGAGTAAGCGCCTCTTGAGCTCGGACACAGAGGCGGACAAGACAATTCGGGCATGCATTGGATCGAAGCCACCCCAGTCTTTCGTTGTGCGCGCCGGTGCGGGCTCCGGCAAGACCACCTCGCTCATCAAGGCGTTGGCCTGCGTCTTGGAGGTGCACGGACCGTCGCTCCGACGGAAGAAGCAGCAGGTCGCATGCATCACGTACACGGACCTTGCAGCTAAGGAGGTCTCAGAAGATGTGGACGCCAATCCGCTGGTTCGGGTTTCGACCATCCATAGCTTCTACTGGTCCATCATCAAGTCGTTCCAATCCGACATAAAGCTCTGGGTAGTCGCCAACATTGAAGCGCGGCTTGTACAGCTGGGCGAAGACGCAGCAAACTTCAGCAATCGCACGCGGGCACAGACCAAAGAGAACAACGCACGGGATGTGCAGAGGTATACCGCCCAGCGCATTGCAATGCCTAAGGTGAAAGCGTTTACCTACGGCATGGGCAGCGACTATCCAAAGGGCATCCTCGGTCACGACGACATCATCAAGATTGCGAACTTCCTGATGATGGAGCGCCCGCTGTTTCGCCGGCTTGTGGCGCTTGGCTTTCCATTCATCTTTGTTGATGAGAGCCAGGACACGATGGTGGACGTGGTCGAGTCCTTCAAGCGCGTCGAGGTCGACATGCGTGGTCAGTTCTGCCTTGGATTCTTCGGCGACCCGATGCAGAAGATTTATCTCACGGGCATCGGCAATGTCACCCACGACGGTAGCTGGATGGACATCGATAAGCCCGAAAACTACCGTTGCGCACAGTCCGTTCTGGCTGTCGCAAATGCTGTACGTGAACCGGACGATGGATTGAAGCAGATCCGTGGGGCGATGAGGGAGGTCGACGGAGCTGCAATGGAACCCATCGTCGGCACAGCACGACTCTTTGTGCTGCCATCGTCACTGGACCGACAGCAAGCCCTGAGTCAAGTCCGAGAATGGACCGCCCGAGCCAATGACGACGACGGCTGGCGTGGTGATCGAGCCGAGGATGTAAAGGTTCTCGTCATCGTCCATAGGATGGCTGCCAAGCGGATGGGATTCGGTGAGATCTACGCTGCGCTAAACGACGGCGCACCGGCGTCGATGAAGCAGGGTTTCCAGGACGCTACTGCTTGGCCGTTAAGGCCGTTCACGGCGTTTGTCCTTCCAATCGTCACTGCGATGAAGAGCAACGACGAGTTCACGGCGATGAACTTGCTCAGGCAGTTTTCTCCTCGCCTGAAAGAGGGAGCTCAGCCGGGCAAGGATGTAGCAGCGTCGTTACGAGAAATCAGGGCGTCGGTGCTGCGTTTGGTCGAGCTGATGGAGCCTGCTGCGGCTAGCATTCGAGAGGTTCTCGACCACCTCCGACAATTCGGTCTCTTCACATTTGATCAACGCTACCAGCGAGCACTCGACTTGATGCTTGACGAGTCGGAGGAGAACGCCGACCACACCAGCGTCGGTGGACCGACTGCTGCGACAAGTCCAGCTGCGACCGAAGGCGGTGAAAACGAGGAAGAACAAGGCGGGGGTTCAGCATCCAGTGATGCGGCGGTTTTGGCGTTCCTAGAGTGTGGGGCAGCGGAGATGTGGCCATACCGGAGGTATGTGGCCTCCGAGTCCCCTTTCGCAACCCAGCATGGCGTCAAGGGGGCCGAGTTCGACCGTGTCCTCGTCGTTATGGACGAGGAAGAGAGCGATTTCAATCTCTACAACTACGAGAAATATTTCGGGATTACACCGTTGAGTCCCAACGATCAAAAGAAAATTGACGCGGGCGAAGACAACATCTTGGCCCGCACCCGGCGGTTGCTCTACGTTTGCTGCACTCGCGCGAAACGCGACTTGGTCTTGGTACTGTTCACCGCAGACGAATCATCTGCGCGGGAAAAGGTGAAGAGTTCTGGCCTGCTGCCAGAGGACTGCATCATGAGTGGCGACTCGTTTGAGGCAATGAGTACTTGAACTTGACCCGGATCGAGAGCACCTTGGCGAGCAGGTCTTTCGTGTGTGTAAGTCACTCTATCGAGTTGGGCCATGTGCGATCATTGACCGCATTTGAAATCAATCTCGATGCCAGACTGACTCGACGTCGGGTGACTGCTTTGCACTGCGGCAGCGTTCGCCAGCCTCTGGCCACGGTCCACGCAGCCTCTCGGCGTGCTACTGCGACTCCAGGCGACCAACTTCCCTAGCAGCACGTTCAAGAAGAGTCTCTGCGTCTCGAAGCTCCCGGATTGCGCGTGCAATGTTGGCCTCGCCTGGCGCAACTTCAGCTGCCCTCCTCAATGCACGCAAAGCGTCTTCTACTGCACTGAGGGCATCCTTGACTTTTCGCTTGGCTGACATTGAGTTTCCTATGAGTGCTATTGAGCGAATGCCTAGAAGCTAGACGACAGGCGTTGGCCAATCATGCCATTTCAGCACGGAAAGTTGCAGGATACTGGTGTGACTGCGTTAAGCCGATGACCGTTGAAGGCAGTCGAGCGGTCACTTGATATCCGGGATGGTGAACGACCGGTTGCGGTGACTCGAAAAACCCCAGTTGTCAAAATTGAATGTCCGGACCCAGCCTTGACCAGGCGTTGAACGCGACTGAGTGAACTACCGGCTCCTGGCCGACAGCCGACACGCGTCAGTCCCCATACCGCTCGACCCAAACCGCCGGCGACATGCTGCCTGCGGTGAACCTCAGGCTCTGTCAATCAGCCAACGCTTCGAGCCAGCGCGCGGCCACTGTCCTCGCCCGCTGAGCTTTGGGAGCAAAAGCGCGCCAGAGCGTGCAGTCGTGGTGAGTTGGTGCACCTGCACATCGGGGTGGCGCTGCTGGAGCCCATGCCCATGCCCATGCCCGGGCGAGTGCGGCAACGCGGCGCAAGGTGCCGGTGCATCGGCCGTTCAAACGGCGAAGTCCTTGCGTCCAACGGCAAGGACCACGCGCCACCTTGCCCAGGGCAGCCCACCCTCAGTGGCTGGCGGCCTCCCTGGCGTGCAGCTTGGCCGCGATGTATTCACCGTGCGTCACATGCAGCAGGCCGGCGACCTTGCTGATGAGGTGGTTCTCGTGCACGTCGAGGTGGCCGTCGGCAAAGGCGATCTGCCACATGGCCTCGACCACCTGGATTTTCTGTTCCTGGGTGAACTGCTCGTTCAGGGTGCTGGTGAAGCGGTGGTAGTCGTACAGGCCCTGGGCCGTGGCCTCGGCCAGCTCCACCAGGCGCGCGAGTTCGTCCGGTGTCAACGCGAATTTGGTGTTCAGTGCCGCGAACAGCGCGGCCTGCTCGTCGGGCCCGGTGGCGGGGTCGGCCTTGATCACCTCCACCAGCAGCACGGCGGTGGCCAGTTGCACGGTGTGCTGGCGCTCGGTGGGCGAGGATGGCGCGGCCGGCGCGGTGAAGGCGTCGAACAGGTCTTTGAGGGTGCGGAGCATGGGTGGTGTTTTTGCGTCGGTGTCAAGGCAGCAGGCGCAGCACCCGCCCGTTGCGCGCGTCGGTGAGCAGGTAGATGAAACCGTCGGGGCCTTCGCGCACGTCGCGCACGCGTTCGCCGATGTCGGCCTGCAGTTTTTCTTCCTTCACCACCTTGGTGCCGCTGAGCGTGAGCCGGGCCACGTGCTGGAACTTCAGCGAACCCACCAGCATGCTGCCCTTCCAGGCCTTGCCGTAGCGATCGCTGGTCACAAAGGCCATGCCGGAGGGTGCAATGGACGGCACCCAGTAATGCTCCGGCTGCTCCATGCCCGCCTGGCTGGTGATGCCCTGGCCGATGGCGCCGCCGCCGTAGTTTTCGCCGTAGGTGATGACCGGCCAGCCGTAGTTCTTGCCGGCCTCGGGGTGGTTGATTTCGTCGCCGCCCTGCGGGCCGTGTTCGCTGGTCCAGAGCCGGCCGTCGGGGCCCAGGGCCGCGCCCTGCAGGTTGCGGTGGCCGTAGCTCCAGATCTCGGGCAGTGCGCCGGGGCGCGTGGTGAAGGGGTTGTCGGGCGGCGCCGTGCCGTCCTTGCGCAGGCGCACCACCTTGCCGTGGTGGTTGTCGAGCGTCTGCGCGTCGTCCTTGCGGGCGAAGCGGTCGCCCAGCGTGAGGAACAGCGTGTGGTCTTTGCCCTCGACGATGCGGCAGCCGAAGTGCGCCTTGCTGGCGAACTTGGGCTTCTGGCTGAACACGACCTTCACGCCCTCCAGCGCGGTGGCGTCGTCGGACAGGCGGGCCGAGGCCAGGGCGGTGGAGTTGCCGCCGGCGCCGGGTTCGGAGAAGCAGAAGTAGAGGGTGCGGTTGCGCGCGAAGTCGCGGTCGGTGATCACGTCGAGCAGGCCGCCCTGCCCCTGGGCATCGACCTTGGGCAGGCCCGCGAGCGGGGCGCCCAGCGTGCCGTCGGCCGCGACCACGCGCATGCGGCCGGGCCGTTCGGTGACCAGCAGGCGACCACCGTCGATGAAGGCCAGGCCCCAGGGGTTTTGCAGGCCGCTGGCCACGACCTCGATGCGCAGCTTGGCCGCGTTGGCGCTCGCCGCCAACAACAGCGCGAGCGGAATGGCAAAAAGGGACGCACGGGTCATGGGGTTCTCCTGTGTTTCAAGCGATCGCGGTGGGAGCCCCTGCCAGCCCCCATGGTTCCCGGGCTTCCCAGGGTCAGCCGAAGGGGCGAACGCCGAACAGTGCCGCGTGGGCCCACATCACCGTCAGGCCATAGAGCGCCAGTCCGCCGATCAGGGCGATGGCGTCGTTGGCCCCGGTGGCGGGCAAGGCCGGCGCGCTGCGGATCAGCCCGGCCAACGCGCGGCGCTTCACCGAGATGCGGTCGGCCACGGCCCAGACGAGGAAGCCACCGAACAGCAGCACGTCGGCCAGCGAGCCGCCCGTGACCGACTGGGCCAGCAGGTGGGCCAACGCCCAGAGCTTGACCGCGAGCAGCATGGGGTGTCTGGTGGCGCGCTGGATGCGCCCGGGCAGGTAGGCCGCGAACAGCAAGACGAAGACCGGGAGCATGAGCAGCGCGGCCAGGTGCCGGAAGCCGCCGGGCAGGCTGTAGAGCATCACCGGGGTTTCGCGCGCCAGGCCGTAGCCCCAGACGATGAGCACCAGCCCGACGGCCGAGACCACCGAGTACATGCCTTTGAAGGCGTTTTCGCCCATCTGCGCCGCGAGCCGGTTGCGCCCCCTGGGCGACACGATGGAGACGCTGTGCACGCCGAGAAACAACACCAGACCCAGAACCAGCCACGCCATGTCAATCCCCCCTGTTGATTGCACGCCAGAAGGCCTGAAGGTGGCTTGGCGCAATGTGGTGCCGACTGTAGCGCGAAGCGCCGCACAGCGCATGGCAGCGATGGGTGTTCGAGCACCTCGCGCGGGCCGATGGCGTCACCCCGTTCTCAAGGAAGAGTGGGCATGCCTGGGCTCGCTCCTGCATCAGGTCGGGGCAGGTGGCTCAGTCGCCCACCCGACCCAGCGCCAGAACCGCGTCGTCCATCGTGGGACGCAGCACCGGATCGGTCTGCAAACAGGCCCGCGCCAGCCCATCCAGAGCGGCCCACACCGGCCCATCGCCGGCGCCGGCGTGCGCCACCAGCTCCTCCAGCAGGCACCCAAAGGCCCTCACCTCCAGCGCCTGCAAGGCCCGCCGAAGCTCCGGCCGGCCCACGGGCAACAGCGTTGCCGCGCCGAAGTCGCTCAGCATCGCCTCGCCGCTCGCGGGGTTCCACAGGATGTTGTGCGCGTACAGGTCGCCGTGCACCACGCCCCGCTGGTGCAGGTGGGCCACCGCGCCGGCGATGGTGCGGGCCAGCCGCAGCGCCTGCGGCGCGCCGATGTGCCAGCCTTCGGCGTACACGTCGCGCGTGCAGCTGTCCATGCTGGGCGGCCCGGCCAGGTGCACATGCCCCGGCGGGATCAGCGGCAACAGCAGGCCTGGCGTGCCTTGCGGGTGCTCACACAACTCGGCCACGGGCGTGCACAAGGCAGGGTGCTGGCCGGCCACGAGGCTGCCCGCCAGCTCGTGCTCGGGCAGGCCGTCGCTGGTGACCGCGCCCTTGAACAGCTTGAGCGCGAGCCCCGTCTCGTGGCCCGGCGCCTCGACCCGCGAGATGCGGCCCGACGCGCCCTCGCCCAGCGCCAAGCCCATCTGCAGAGCGGCCCAGGACACCCGGGGCAAGGGTGCGGGCGCGGGCACGGTCCAGCCCAGCGGGTTGCCCGAGAGCGCCAGCCAGGCCAGGCGCGGCAAAGCGGTCAGCCAGGCGGGCAGTTGCTCGAAGCGGTTGGCCGAGAGCCGCAGCAGCTCCAGCCGCTCGGCGTGGGCCAGGCCCTCGGGCAGCGCGCTCAGGCGGTTGCCCGCGAGCATGAGCTTTTGCATCAGCGGGCGCTCGCCCAGCGCGTCGGGCAGGTGGTGAATGGCGTTGTCGGTCAGGATCAGCCAGCGCAGGGCCGGCGGCAGGGCGGCAGCGGGCACGCGGGCAATCTCGCAGGCCTTGAACCCCACCACCTGCAAGGCCGGGCAGTCGCCCAGCACCTCGGGCAGTTCGGTGAACGGGTTGTCGGAGCAGAAGATGATCTTCAGCTTCTTCAGGCGCGACAGCTCGGGCGGCAACGTGCTCAGGCGGTTGCCGCTGAGGTTGAGCACCTCCAGCGTGTCGGCCAGCGCGAACACCTCCTCCGGCAGCTCGGTCAGGCCCGCGCTCAGGTCAAGCCGACGGGTGCCGGCGAGCGCGCCGCTGCGCAGTTGTTCAAGGGTGTGCATGCAAAGACCAGAGGGTTTGAGGTGGCATCGGCGGCGCCGTGCCGGGGAAAGACCGATTATCGAAGCCAGAGCACCGGCCACCGCCCGCACCGCGCCAGGCGGGGGGCGGGCTCCTAGAATCGGTCAACCCCATTTTCAGCGGAGCGAACATGAACAAAAAACACTTGGTGATGGCGGCCCTGCTGGCCGCGGGCAGCGCACCGTGGGCACAGGCCCAGAGCGTCTACGGCGAGATCGGCTACTCGCCGCTCTCGCTCGGCCTGTCGGTGCCGGTGATCGGCCTGCGCGCCACCGCCGAGCCCGTGATGCTGCGGGGCCTGGTGGGTTTTCAGCTCATCGACAGCTTCGCGATCGAGGCCATCGGTGGCCTCAACGCCCGCAGCAGCAGCGTGAAGAACAGCGGCTCCAGCGGCATCAGCACCACGGCGAAGGTGAACCAGCTCTATGGCGTGTACCTGACGCCGAAGTTCGGCCTTGGCCCGGTGGAGGTGTTCGGTCGCGTCGGCATGGCGCGCACCAAGGTGACGTTCCAGGGCCTGGGCTCCGGCGAAGACAAGAAGCTCTCCTACGGCTTCGGGCTGCGCCTCATGCCCACCGACCACCTCTCGCTGAGCGTGGACCACATGAACTACCTCGACAGCGGCGGTGCGAGCGTGGACGGGTATTCGCTGAACCTGGGCCTGCGTTTCTGAGGCTTGGGAGAGTTCGCTTTTCTTTAAAGGGTTTTTGCGGCGCTGCTGCTGAGTTGGCGGTGGCTGCTCCTCGCAATGCTGCGGCAGGCGCTGCCCGGCGGGGGGCTCATCCGGGGTGGTCGGCGCTGCGCGCCGACTCCGCTGTGCCCACCAGCCTGGGGCCAGCGCGGCCAAACTCGCGCCGTTCGCTGCGCTCTCTCTGCTCAGACAGTGGCCGCGAGTCAGACAACGATGCGCGCACCTGCGCGCCCGGCCCCAGACGGGCGGCCACAGCCAACCCGGAAAATCGCCCCCACCGCACAGCGCCTGCCGCAGCAAGAAGCGTTGGGGTGGGCCACCGTTGGATTGCCAACACATTTCTGCCAAGGCGTGTGCGCTCAGGCCGCAGCGCGCCATGTGAGGCGCCGAGAAGCGCAGGGGTCGTGGCCGCGCGCGCAGCGCGCATCGTTGACTGACTCGTCGCCCCTGTCTGAGCGGAGAGAGCGCAGCGAACGCAGCGAGTTGGGCGACGGGCCACGGCCGCGAGCATCGCAGGGAAGTCGGCGCACAGCGCCGACCGCCTCACCCAAGCGCTGCGGCCTGAGCGCACACGCCTTGGCATCGCGAGGTGCAACGAGCAAGACCGGCAAGACGAAAAGGGCAACGAGAAAACAGAGGCAGGCCCCTCAAGGCACCACCGGCGGTTCAACATCAGGCACGAACACCAACAAGTCGCCAGGCTGGCACTGCAGGTACGCACAGATCTTCTCCAGCGTCTCGAAGCGCACCCCCTTGACCTTGCCCTGCTTGAGCAGGGACATGTTGGCCTCGGTGATGCCGACGAACTCGGCCAGGTCGCGCGACTTGACCTTGCGCCGCGCCAGCATCACGTCGAGCTGCACGACGATGGGCATCAGACGAAGCCCTCGTTTTCTTCGGCCATCGCTTGGCCCTGCCCGATCACCGCGGCCATGAGCCAGACCAGCCCGGCGAAAAACAGCGTGAACACGTGGTCGGAACCGATGCTGATCGCGAGGTGGCGCATGCCGGGCGGGTGGTGCAGGGTCAGCAGCACCGAGGTGACCGAACTGGCCAGCAGCGCGGCCAGCGCCGCCCAGGCCACCCAGCCCGCGAAGCGCCGCAACAGGTGGGTGGCCTGCGCGGTGAACACCTGACCCTGGGCAAACATCTCGAAGCAGCGCCGTGCCTGCCACACCCCCATGAGCAGCAGCGCCAGCGGCACCCCCATCACCGCGCCGGCGGCCAGCCGCTGCCAGGGTAGCAAGGGCCCCTGGACCGCGCCCGACGGCAGGCTGGCGTGGCCCGCCAGCACCGCATCGCTCGCCGTGGCCCAGTAGACCAGCAGCGCCAGCGGCAAGAGCAACAGGATCGCCCAGCAGGCCGCGACCATCCAGCGGCTGATGCGGCGCACGGATTGCAGCGAGGGAACGGCGGTGGGGCGGGGGTTCGTGGTCATGGCTTGGCTCCGTCAGACAGGCCTCGTGGGCCGTGGTTTGTGATTGTCATTTGACAATATTTTATTGTTTTATGATAATTTTTGTCAAATCAACCCAAGGTCTGCCATGTCACACACACCCTCCCCTTTGTCGTTCCTCACCCGCCGCAGCCTGGTGCTCGCGGCCGGCGCGGCCCTCGCCGGCTGCGGCGGCATTCCGCTGCGCTCGCTGCCGCGCCTGGCCCAGCTCTCGGGCCAGATGCTCGACGCCAACCCGGCGCATTTCATGGTGGCGCTGCAGGTGGACGCGCGCCTCACGCCGCCAGCCGGCGCCGTGCCCTACCTGCTGCTCAAGCTGACGCCCAAGGTGGCGGGCGCCTTCGAGCCGGTGGACAAGAAACTGCCGCTGGCCATGACCACCACCGGCGGCGCCACGCTCGGCCTCGACGCGCCCGGCCCGGGCCGCCGCTGGCTGGTCTACAGCCTGCCGCCGGCCACCCAGGCCGAGCTGCGGCGCATCCAGGCCACGGTGCGGCTGGCGCAGGCGCAACCGGGCTACCAGCACGGCGGCTCGCTGGCCATGGGCGTGGAGCAAAACGACCTCGCCGTGGCCGACCCGGCGCTGGCCCGCACCAAGTGGTCCACCTGGATGCAGATCCAACAGAGCGAAGGGTTCTTCGAGGTGTGGAACGGCACGCCCGAAGACATCCGAAGGCTGGCCGAGAAGTGACTCCCCCGCAGCGCTTCGCGCTACCCCAGGGGGCGGCACTGGCCGTCTGGCGGTGCCCTGGGTGGCTGGGCTGCACCGTTTCATTCGGTGTGCCTGCCACACGGAAACCCGCTTATTTGACCTGCTGCTTGTCCAGCTTGCGGGCCAGGGTGCGGCGGTGCATGCCCAGGCGCCGGGCGGTTTCCGAGATGTTGAAACCGGTCTCGGCCAGCACCTGGTGGATGCGCTCCCACTCCAGCGTCTTGATCGAGCTCGGGCGGTTGGTCAGCGCCACCTCGGTCGTGCCCTCGGCCCGCCCGAACGCGGCCTCGATGTCGTCGGTGTTGGAGGGTTTGGCCAGGTAGTGGCAGGCGCCGAGCTTGATCGCCTCCACGGCGGTGGCGATGCTGGCGAAACCGGTCAGCACCACGATCAGCATGCTGCTGTCGCGCGCGAGCAGGGTGCGCACGCAGGCCAGGCCCGACGCCTCGCCCTGCAACTTCAGGTCCACCACCGCCCGGGTCGGCGCGAAGCTGAGCAGCTGCTCCAGCAACTGTTCGTGGCTCGCGGCCACCCGCACCTCGTGGCCCCGGCGCTCGAAGGAGCGCGCCAGCGTGCGCGCAAAGGCCGCGTCGTCTTCGACGATCAGCAGACGCTCTCTGGGCGCGGTGTCTTCAGGTGCCATGGGGTTCGTCCTCGGGCAGGGTGATGGCCAGCAGCGGCAAGGTGATGCGCACCTGCGCACCGCCCTCTTCCAGGTTGCGCACCGCCACGGCGCCCCCCAGTGTGCGCGCGACGTTGAACACCAGGAACAGCCCCAGCCCGCCGCCGGGGTGCCCCTTGCTCGACTGGTAAGGCTTGCCGATCTGGGGCAGCAGGTGGGGCGCGAACCCCGGGCCCTGGTCCCAGACCGTCAGCGTCAGCAAACCGTTTTCACGGCGGGCCTCGAACCACACCGCGTCGGGCGAGGCCTCGTGAGCGTTGTCCAGCACGTTGCCGATCATCTGCTGGATCGCGGAGTCGGCCACCATGGGCAGGTCGCGCCCGAAAGCGTTGTGGTACTGCAGGTGGGCGCCGGGCCGCCGCTCGCGCCAGGCCTGCACCACGTGGTCGAGGAAGGCGCACACCGTGGTCTCGCTGGACGACTCCCCCCGCGCCTCGCCCGCCGAGAGCAGGATGCCGCTGACGATGGCTTTGCAGCGCGCCACCTGGGCCTGCATCTCGGCCACGTCGTCGGCCAGCTCGGGCTCGGAGCTGAAGTGCGGCAGGTGCTGCCAGTCGCCCAGGATGACGGCCAGCGTCGAGAGCGGTGTGCCCAGCTCGTGGGCCGCGCCCGAGGCCAACAGGCCCATGCGCACCACGTGCTCTTCCTCAGCCGCGCGCTGCCTCAGCAGGGCCAGCCGCGTGTCACGTTCGCGCAGGTTGCCTGCGATGCGGGTGATGAACACCACCAGCAACACGGCGTTGAGGACGAAGCAGATCAGCATGCCCTGGGTGTAGGGGCTGGCCAGGCCCCGGTCGTGGTCGAGCGGCAGGGGCAGCGGCAGGGCCAGCAGCGCCAGCCCGGCGAAGCACAACGTGGTCACGCCCACCATGATCCAGGTCGCCCAGACCGGCAGCAGCACCGCGCCGAGGATCACCTGCAGCAGAAACAGAAACACGAAGGGGTTGGTGGCGCCGCCGCTGAGGTAGAGCAAGGCGGTCAGCGCGCCCACGTCCACCAGCAGGGTGAGCAGCAGCTCGGTGCTGGTCACCGGCCGCTGGTTGCGACAGCGCAGCAGCGACAGCAGGTTGAACGCCGCCAGGCCCGCGAGCACCCAGTGCATGGGCCGCAGCGGGATGGGAATGCCCATGCCGTGGAAGGCGACCTCGACGGTCGCGATCTGGCCGAACAGGGCCAGCCAGCGCAGCTGGATCAGCTGCTGCAGGTTTTTCAGGCCGGCGGCGTGGTCGGGGCCGACGGTGCTGGGGTGGGACGGGGCGGCATTCACCATGGGGCTGGGGGCGCCCACCGGCAACATCAGGCGGGCCCCCGGGATTGTCCGTGAAGGCGTCGCCGGGCCGCGTCCCGCCGCACAAAGACCACGGCGGCCACCGTCATGGCGGCCAGGGCGAACCAGGTCAGCGCATAGACCAGGTGGTTGTTGGTGAAGCGCAGCACGGTGAGGCCACCGACCGGGCCCTGTGCGCCGGCGCAGGGCGCGTCCGCCCCGGCGTCCACGAAGAACGGCGCCACCCGTGACGGCGGCAGGCCCACGGCCGCGGCCAGGGCCGGCACGTCGCGCGAGTACCAGCGCCCGGCGGCCGGGTCGTTGCGGCGCAGGAAACCGCCGCCGGGTTCGGAGCGCCGCAGCAGCCCCGTCACGCTCACCGGCCCGTCGCAGTGGGCCGAGGCGCGGGTGGCACGCCACTGCGCCGTCGAGGGCACGAAGCCCCGGTTGACCAGCACCAGGCTGCCGTCGCGCTGCTGCAGCGGGGTGAGCACCCAGTGCCCGGCCCCGAGCTCGGTGCTGGCCTGCACCAGCTGTTCGCCGGCATGCAGGAACTCACCCTCCAGCCCCAGGCGGCGGTATTCAAACCCACCGGGGTCGGCCTGCACCGCCGGCCACTCGGCCACGGCGGGAGGCGGCACCGGCGCGGCGCGCAACCGGGCCTCGACGCGGGCGACCAGATCGTTCTTCCAGGCCAGGCGCTGGAGCTGCCAGCCCCCCAGCGCCATGAACACGCCGAACAGCAGCGCACCCGCCAGCCACAGCAGGCCGCCTCGCTGCGTCATGGGGTGCGGTGAGGTTCGGCCGGATTCGGGTGGGCCATGTGGCCGCCGTGCGAAGGCATCATGTTCTCGTTCATGTGGAACATGACCCAGAGCGTGCCGGCGATGGCGATGGCCACGAACACCACGGTGAAGATGGTGGAGACCAGCGTCCAGCCGCCCTCGACCTTGCCGTTCATGTGCAGGAAATACACCATGTGAACGAGGATCTGCGCGACGGCGAAACCACCGAGCACCAGCACGGCCGTGGGGCGGTGGCTGATCACGCCGTTCATGACCAGCCAGAAGGGGATTGCGGTGAGGATGATGGAGAGCACGAAGCCGATCAGGTAGCCCGAGAGCGTGCTGTGCGGGCCATCGTCATGGTCATGGTCGCTGTGGTGAATGGTGTTCTCGTGTGCGCTCATCACAGCACCCCCATCAGATAAACAAAGGTGAAGACGCCGATCCAGACCACGTCCAGAAAGTGCCAGAACATCGAGAGGCACATCAGGCGGCGCTTGTTCTCGCGGGTCAGGCCTCGCTGGGCGATCTGGATCATCAGCACCACCAGCCAGATCGAGCCGAAGGTCACGTGCAGGCCGTGCGTGCCCACCAGTGTGAAGAAGGCCGACATGGCGGCGCTGCTCTGCGGCGTGGCGCCCACGTGGATCAGGTGGGCGAACTCGTACAGCTCCACACCCAGGAAGCACAGGCCAAACACGCCGGTGACGGCCAGCCAGGCCAGCGTGCCGCCCTTCCTGCCCTGCTGTTTCTGCAGCATGGCGAAACCGAAGGTGATGGACGAGAGCAGCAGGAAGGCGGTGTTGATCGCCACCAGCTTGAGGTCGAACAGCTCGGCGCCGCTCGGGCCGCCCGCGTAGCTGCGGCCGAGCACGCCGTAGGTGGCGAACAGCGCGGCGAAGATGAGGCAGTCGCTCATCAGGTAGAGCCAGAAGCCCAGCGCGGTGCCGTTCTCGGGGTGCGGCTCGTGGTCGAGGTGGTAGGCGCGCGCGGCGCCGGGGGTGAGAGCGAGGTCAGACATGGCGGGCCAGCAGTTGGGTGCGTGCGTGTTCGGTGGCGGTCACTTCGTTCGCGGGGATGTGGAAGTCGCGCTGGTAGTTGAAGGTGTGCACGATGGCCCCGAGCACGATGGCCGCGAACGATGCGATGGCCAGCGGCCACATGTGCCAGATCAGCGCGAAGCCCCAGACCAGCGACAGCACCGAGAGCACCACACCGGCGCCGGTGTTCAGCGGCATGTGGATGGCCTTGAAGCCGCCGAGCGGGCGCTGGTAGCCGTGTTTCTTCATGTCCCACCAGGCGTCCACGCCGTGCACCACGGGCGTGAAGGCGAAGTTGTAGGGCGGCGGCGGCGACGAGGTCGCCCACTCCAGCGTGCGGCCGTCCCAGGGGTCGCCGCTGTGGTCACGCAGCTGCTCGCGCCGCAGGTAGCTGACCACCAGCTGGACCAGGAAGCTGCCAATGCCCAGGGCCACCAGGCCGGCGCCCACGGCGGCGATCACGAACCAGATCTGCAGCGAGGGGTCTTCGAAGTGGTTGGCGCGGCGCGTGATGCCCATCAGGCCCAGCACGTACAGCGGCGTGAACGCGACCCAGAAGCCCACCAGCCAGAACCAGAACGAGCACTTGCCCCAGAACTCGTCGAGCTTGTAGCCGAAGGCCTTGGGGTACCAGTAGTTGATGCCGGCCATGAGGCCGAACAGCACGCCGCCGATGATGACGTTGTGGAAGTGGGCGATCAGGAACAGGCTGTTGTGCAGCACGAAGTCGGCCGGTGGCACGGCCAGCAGCACGCCCGTCATGCCGCCGATGGCGAAGGTCACCATGAAGCCCACCGTCCACAGCATGGGCACGGTGAAGCGGATGCGGCCGCGGTACATGGTGAACAGCCAGTTGAAGATCTTGGCCCCGGTCGGGATCGAAATGATCATCGTGGTGATGCCGAAGAAGCTGTTCACGCTCGCGCCCGAGCCCATGGTGAAGAAGTGGTGCAGCCACACCAGGTACGAGAGGATGGTGATGCAGACCGTGGCGTAGACCATCGACGTGTAGCCGAACAGGCGCTTGCCGCTGAAGGTGGCGACCACCTCGGAGAAGATGCCGAAGGCCGGCAGGATCAGGATGTAGACCTCGGGGTGGCCCCAGATCCAGATCAGGTTCACGTAGAGCATGGGGTTGCCGCCCAGCTCGTTGGTGAAGAAGTTGGTGCCGACGTAGCGGTCCAGGCTCATCAGCACCAGCGCGGCCGTGAGCACGGGGAACGAGGCCACGATCAGCGCGTTGGTGCACAGCGAGGTCCAGACGAACACCGGCATCTTCATCAGGCCCATGCCGGGCGCGCGCATCTTGACGATGGTGACGAGCAGGTTGATGCCCGAGAGCGTGGTGCCCACCCCCGCGATCTGCAGCGCCCAGATGTAGTAGTCCAGCCCCACCCCCGGGTTCTGGTTGCCCAGGTTGGACAGCGCGAGCCAGCCCGAGGTGGAGAACTCGCCCAGGAACAGCGACACCATCACCAGCACGGCGCCGGCGGTGGTCATCCAGAAGCTGAAGTTGTTGAGGAAGGGAAAGGCCACGTCGCGCGCGCCGATCTGCAGCGGCACGAGGTAGTTCATCAACCCGGTGACCAGCGGCATGGCCACGAAGAAGATCATGATCACGCCGTGGGCGGTGAAGACCTGGTCGTAGTGGTGCGGCGGCAGGTAGCCCAGGTTGTCGCCGAAGGCCATGGCCTGCTGCAGCCGCATCATGAGCGCGTCGGAGAAGCCGCGCAGCAGCATGACGATGCCCAGCACCATGTACATGATGCCGATCTTCTTGTGGTCGATGCTGCAGAACCAGTCGCGCCAGAGCGGGCCCCACAGGCGGTAGCGGGTCAGCAGGGCGAACACGCCCAGGCCGCCCAGCGCCACGGCCACGAAGGTCCACAGCAGGATGGGCTCGTGCGTCATCGGGATCGAGTCCCAGGTCAGGCGCCCGAGCAGCCAGTGGTTGGTCACAGGAGTTGAATCAGCAGACATTGGGGGTACAGGTGGTGGTCGGGTCGCAAGGGCCCATGGATCGGGCGGCGTTCAGCGGCGGGCGGTGAGGTCAAGCGAGGCGTCGGCGACGGTGCAGATGTCCTGCCGGGCGGCCAGCTCCAGCGCCCGCCCGCTGACGTGGGCACGCTGGCGCGCGGCGTCCTGCGCCATGACCTCGTGCATGCAGGCCTTGCCTTCTTCAACGCAGAGGTTCACCACGCGGTCGAACAGACCGTCCTCCACCGACGAAAAGCGCTCGACGGGGTGGCGCTCGCTGGGCCGGGCCAGCGCCAGGTACGACGCGCGGTTCAGCGCTGGGCCTTCGGCCTTGGCCCTGGCCACCCACTGGGCGAAGTCCTGCTCGCTCAGGCCGTGGAACTTGAAGGTCATGCCCGAAAAGCCCGAGCCGCTGTAGTGCGACGACATGCCCCGGTACACGCCGGGCTTGTTGATGACGGCGTTCAGCTCGGTCTGCATGCCGGGCATGGTGTAGATCATGCCGGCCAGGTCGGGCACGTAGAACGCGTTCATGGTGGAGCTGGAGCTCAGCTTGAAGTGGATCGGGTGGTCCACCGGTGCGGCCAGTTCGTTGACGGTGGCGATGCCCAGCTCGGGCATCACGAACAGCCACTTCCAGTCCAGCGACACCACCTCCACCACCAGCGGTTTCACGTTGGCGGGCAGGGCCTTGCCGGCCGAGATGCGGTCCAGCGGGCGGTAGGGGTCGAGCTTGTGGGTGCTGATCCAGGTGATCGCGCCGAGCGCGATCACGATCATCAGCGGCGCGGCCCAGATCACCAGCTCCAGCTTGGTCGAGTGGTGCCAGTCGGGCGCGTAGTCGGTCTCGGCGTGCGGGCTGCCCTGGCGGTAGCGCCAGGCAAACAGCAGGGTCACGCCGATCACCGGCACGATGATCAGCAGCATCAGGACCGTGGCCACGATCACCAGGTTGCCCTGCTGGGCCGCCACGTCGCCGGCGGGGTTGAGCACGACCAGCTTGCTGCAGCCCGCCAGGAAACCGGCGAGCGTCAGCAAAGTGGCAAAACGAAAGAAGGTGGGGGTGCGCATGCGGGCCTGAACAAGGTCTCGACAAACCGCCTCGGGTAAACCCCAGTGGCGGGACAGGCGGGAATTTAGCGGTGTTCGGCCGAAACATCGATAGGACGTTTTGTCCTATGTCAAAGCGCCAAAGTCAAAGTCACGATAGGCGTTCTCAAGATATATTGCCCTGCACAGGCCGCCACCCCGAGAGACACCATGCCCAGCCACACCCTTGATCCCGCCGGTTCCGCCGCATTCCCCCCGCCCGTGCCCCCCACGCCCGCCGCCCACGAACGGGCCAGCCCCGGCGACATCGCCGTGGGGGTGGTGATCGGACGGACCTCGGAATACTTCGACTTCTTCGTCTACGGCATCGCCTCGGTGCTGGTCTTTCCGGCGGTGTTTTTCCCGCACCTGAGCCGGCTCGACGGCACCCTCTTCGCCTTTGCCATCTTCGCGCTGGCCTTCGTCACCCGCCCCATCGGCACGGTGCTGTCGATGGCGGTGCAGCGCCGCTGGGGCCGCGCCACCAAGCTGACGATCGCCCTGTTCCTGCTGGGCACCTGCACGGCGGGCATCGCTTTCCTGCCCGGCCACGCCAGCCTGGGCGGTGTCGCCATCGCGTTGCTGGCCGTGTTGCGCCTGGGCCAGGGCCTGGCGCTGGGTGGCTCGTGGGACGGCCTGCCCTCGCTGCTGGCGCTGAACGCGCCCGAAAGCCGCCGGGGCTGGTACGCCATGCTGGGCCAGCTGGGCGCGCCGGTGGGTTTCATCCTCGCCAGCTCGCTGTTTGCCTACCTGTACAGCAGCCTGTCGCAGGCGGACTTTTTGTCCTGGGGCTGGCGCTACCCGTTCTTCGTGGCGTTCGCGATCAACGTGGTGGCGCTGTTCGCGCGCCTGCAGCTGGTGAGCGCCCATGAGCAGGACGGCCTGCTCGACCGGCAGGAGTTCGAACCGGTGTCCACCGCCGAGTTGCTGGGTTCGCAGGGCCACAACGTGTTCATCGGCGCCTTCGCCGCGCTGGCCAGCTACGCCCTGTTCCACATCGTCACGGTGTTCCCGCTGTCGTGGATCCACCTCTACGCGCAGCAGTCCATCACCGGGTTCCTGGGCATCCAGATCGTTGGCGCCTTCCTGTGCGCCGGTGCCATCGTGGCCTCGGGCTGGCTGGCCGACCGTTACGGCCGCCGCCAGACGCTGGGCAGCCTGGCCGTGCTGATCGGCGTGTTCAGCGGTTTCGCCCCCACGCTGCTCAACGGCGGCGAAGTGGGCCAGGACCTGTTCATCCTGATCGGCTTCGTGCTGCTGGGCCTGTCCTACGGCCAGGCCTCGGGCACGGTCACGGCCAACTTCGCACCCCGCTTCCGCTACACCGGCGCGGCGCTCACCTCGGACCTGGCCTGGCTGTTCGGCGCCGCCTTCGCGCCGCTGGTGGCACTGGGCCTGTCGGCCCACTTCGGTCTGGGTTTCGTCAGCCTCTACCTGCTCTCGGGCGCGGCCTGCACGCTGGGCGCGCTGCGCCTGAACCGCTCGCTCGAATCCCGCGGCTGAACCGCAGCGGCCCGGGCGGGCCGCTGTCGGTCACAGCACCATGCCGGGGTTGCCCTGCATGCCCACCAGCTTGGGTGTGTTGATCTTGCGCGGCGCGATGGTCTTGTGGTTCTTGAAGTAGGCCTCCATCACGTCCCAGATCGGCTCGCCCTTGGCGCCCTCGGCCACCGGCGCCCAGCCGGCCACCTTGTAGGTCTTGCCCGCTTCGATGGCCTTGCCTTTGAGCGTCATGTTGCTGATGCGCTTGCCCGAGCCGGCGTTCGGGTCGCAGGTGTAGGCCAGGCCGCCCACGCGCACCATGTCGCCGCCCTGCTGGTAGTAGGGGTCGGGGTTGAACAGGTTGTCGCAGACGTCTTCGAGCACGGTCTTGATGGTCTCGCCGCTCATCTCGGTCAGCGTGCTGGTCGGGTAGGTGATGGCCACCTGGTCCATCATGAGTTCGCGCGTGATGCTCTGGCCCGGCAGGATGGTCGTGCCCCAGCGGAAGCCCGGCGAGAAGGCCATGTCGGCGCCCTTCACCTCCATCAGCGCGTCGACGATGAGCTGGTCCCACGAACCATTGAAGTTGCCACGGCGGTAGAGCAAGCCTTCTGAAACGGCGAGCTTCTCGTCCAGCTTGGCCTTGTAGGGCGCGCGCACCTTGTCGAGGTAGGCCTGCATCTCGGCGTCGGCGGGCAGCAGATTGGCGAACACGGGCAGCAGCTTGTAGCGGAAGTCCTGCACCTTGCCGCCGCGCACGTCGAAGTCGAGCACACCGAGGAACTTGCTGTTGGAGCCGGCGTTGGTCACCAGGGTCTGGCCCTTGGCGTTCTTCACCACGATGGGCGCGGGCATGCCGTCGTGCGTGTGGCCACCGAGGATGGCGTCGATGCCGGTCACGCGCGAGGCCATCTTGATGTCCACGTCCATGCCGTTGTGCGAGAGCACGACGACGGCCTGCGCGCCCTTGCCGCGCGCCTCGTCCACCATCTTCTGCATGTTCTCGTCCTGGATACCGAAGGTCCAGTTCGGCACCATGTAGCCCGGGTTGGCGATGGGCGTGTAGGGAAAGGCCTGGCCGATCACCGCCACGGGCACGCCGTTCATTTCCTTGATGACGTAGGGCTTGAACACGGGGTCGCCGAAGTCGTTGGTCTTGACGTTCTGCGCCAGGAAGTCGAGCTTCCCGCCAAAGTCCTTCTCGATGATTTCCTGCACCCGCTTCTCGCCCAGGGTGAATTCCCAGTGCGGGCACATGGCGTTCACGCCCAGCAGCTTGCAGGCGTCGACCATGTCCTGGCCGTTGGTCCACAGCGCGGTGGCGCTGCCCTGCCAGGTGTCGCCACCGTCGAGCAGCAGGGCGTTGGGGCGGCTGGCCTTGAGCAGCTTGACCAGCGTGGCGAGGTGGGCGAAGCCGCCGACCTTGCCATAGGTCTTGGCGGCCTTCTCGAAGTTGAGGTAGGTGAAGGCGTGCGCTTCGGGTGTGCCGGGGCGGATGTTGAAGTGCTTGAGCAGCTGCTCGCCCACGATGTGCGGCGGGCGGCCCACGGCCTCTGCCACACCAAGGTTCACATTGGGCTCGCGGAAGTGGATGGGCATCAGCTGCGCATGGCAGTCGGTGAAGTGCAGGAAGCTGACGTTGCCGAACTTGGGCAGGTCGTACATCTTCAGGGCCGCACCCGGCTGGCCGGCGAGCACGTCCTGGTGGTTCAGGGCCATGCCGCCCGCGCTGGCGACGGCAAGCACCTGCATGAATTCACGGCGGCTGAAGCTCATAAACATTCCTTTTCAATTGATCGCTGATATTTGCGGCAAATTTTTTTGCCGGAGGGCCTGCGCGGGTGTGGACACCCGCGCAGGCCACGCACTTACTGATTGACTGGTGACTTGGGGTCCAGCAACAGCGCCATCACGTGCTGGATCTGCTGCTCGGTCAGGATGCCCTTGTGCCCGGCGCGAGGCATCTGCGAACAGGCGTTGTAGGCGCGCGAGTTCCAGAGCTTGCCCCAGGTGTACTCCACGACGGGCTTGGCCGCGGCGCTGGCCGGGTCGGTCACGCCGCGCAGCTTGCCGTAGTTGTAGAGGCTGGGGCCGAGGTTGCCGAAGGAGATTTCCTTCTTGTCCATCTGGTGGCAGTTGTAGCAATTGCCGCCATTCGCATCACCGGCCTTGTCGGTCCAGGTCAGGCCGCGACCGCTCTGGGCGATCTTCTCGCCCTCTTTCCAGTCGCCGAGGAACTTGCCGTCGCTGGGCATCTTCACGGTCTTGAGCTCGGCCGCTTCGATGGCCTTGGCGGTCTTCTCGTCCAGTGGCTTGCCGGCCACGTCGGCGGCGCTGCACAGGCGGTTGGCTTCGTCCTGCTTGAGGTACGCCAGCGTGGCGATGCCGTTGGGCTGGAACGAGGCGGCCACCACGTCGGCGTGCGCCTTGTCGGGGTCGACCCCACCGATGCCGGTGGTGCACGCACTCAGGGCGATGGCGGCCAGGGGAAACAGGGCAAAAGCGAAGGTTTTTTTCATGGGGTTTCTCCTGCGGATCAGCGCTTGATGGCCGGCACGACAGACTCGGCGCCCTTGGCGTTGACGCCCATGTACACCTGCAGTGCGATGGTGGCGTCGCTGCCGAACTTGGGCTCGGGGAAGCGCTGCTGGCGGTAGCAGTCGTTCAGGCGCTTCTGCATGGTCCACATCTGCGAGTTCGACACGCGGTAGGCCGGCCAGGCCGCCACGCCCACGCCGTCGCCCGGGTTCTTGGTCAGGTTGGGCAGCTCCTGCAGGCGGATGCGGCCACCGTCGACGCCGTGGCAGGACGAGCAGGCGAAGTCGTGCGGGCCACCGCGCTGGAAGAACAGGCGTTTGCCCACGTCGTACATGGTCTTTTCCTGCTCGGTGCTGTGGGGCAGGTTGAAGCGCAGTCCCTTGGACGTGGCGGAGACATAGGTGGTCAGGGCCACGAGGTTCGCGCCCTCCCCTTTGCCGATCGAGGGGGCGGCCTTGTAGAGCTCGGCTTCATTGAACCCCTGCAGCGTCACCATGCAGTGGATGAGGCGCGTTTCCAGGTCCATCACCTTGCCGGTGTCCTTGAAGAAGCGGGGCAGCTCGACAAAGGCGCCTTTGACCACACCCGGGCCCTTGCCCAGATCACACTGCTCCATCGAGGCGCTCTTGGGGCCACGCTTCTGCTTCCAGAGTTCTTCGCCCTTCATGTCGAACAGGTCGGCCGGGTTGCCGTCCTGCAGCATCTCGCGGTACTTGTTGATGCCGTCGATGGCGGCGTTGCCTTGCGCCGACACGGCGCCCGCTGCCAGCCCCAGCGTGACGGCCGCGAGCGTGCGGCGGTAAACCTCGTTCTGTTTCATCTGGAAGTCTCCTTGTTGTGCAGTGAAAAAATCAAAACGGCCAGCGACTTGCGTGGCTGGCCGTCCAACGCCAACGAGGCCTGGTCAGGCGATGGCGGCTTCGTCGGTGCGGGAATCGCCCTTGCTGTCGGTCCACTTCACGACGATCTTGTCGCCCTTGGCGCCGCCCTTGAACTTGAAGGACAGAAAGGGATTCTGCGACACGGAGCCGCTGAAGATGGCCTTGAGCACGGTTTTGCCGTTGCTGGTGGCCTCGACGTCGCGGATGAAGTGGGCGGGGATGAGGGCGCCGGCCGCGTCTTTGCGGGTACCGGGTTCCATGACGTGCGACATGAGCACACGGACGGTGGTTTCGTCGCCAGCGAGGGCGGCACGGATGCGCATCGGATCAGCCATGAGGGACTCCTGTCAATTCAAAAAAGATGTGGGATGGAACGGTGGGGTATGGGCGATCAGCCGCCGCAACCACCCAGCGTCACTTTGGTTTCCTTGGACGCCGAGAACAGCTTGCCGTCAGCCTTGACCACGGCCACCACGTTGGTGCTCTGGCCCATCTTCAGGCGGGTCTGCACGTCGGCGGCGGTGCCGGCGGGGATGAAGAAGGCGCACGACAGCGGGGTCGGGTTCTTCTCGACGATCAGGTACATCTCGGTGGTGTTGGCGAGCTTGCTGGTGGCGCCCACGGGCACCACGGCGCCGTTCTCGGCGATGTCGGGGGAGACCACCGACACCTGGTCACTGGTGGCGGGGGTGCCACCGATGGCCTTCAAGGCGTCTTCCAGGGTCTTGACCTGGAAACTGGCGTTGTCCACGGCGGCCTGGGCCTGGCTCTGGGTCACGAGACCCAGGGCGATCAGCGAGGCAAATGCGCCGGTGGACTGGAGGGCTTGGCGACGGGTCTGGTTCATGTCGAACTCCTGAAAAAAAGTGGGAAAAGTTTACTTGTCGGGCGCGCCGGCCAGCACCCATTCGGCCAGCAGCTTGAGCTCGTCGTCTTTCAGGGCGGCCTGGGGAGGCATCGGCACCGCACCGTACAGGCCCGAACCACCGGACTTGATGCGGGCGGCGACCTTGGCCACGGCATCGGCCTGGCCCTTGTGTTTGGCCGCCACCTCCTGGTAGGCGGGACCCACGATTTTCTTGTCGACCGCGTGGCAAGCCAGGCAGGCGCTCTTGGCGGCCAGGGCTTTGGCCGCAGCGGGGTCCGCAGCGAAGCCGCTCCCGCTGGCCAGCCAGCCCATGCCGACCAGTACAAGGTGTTTGAGGTTCATCTTCACAGCGTAAGGTCTCCTTGGATGACGAGAAATGGGGTTTACGAGCAAATGCGCATATTCCTGAAATCAAATATGTCGCTCACGGGGCGCCGGCGGCAATCCACTGGGCGATGGCCTTGGCGTCCGCATCGCTCAGCTGAGCCTGGGGTGGCATGGGCACCGAGCCCCACACACCCGTTCCGCCGGCCTTGATCTTGCCGGTCAGGTAAGCCTCCTGATCGGCCCGGCCCTTGTGCTTGGCGGCGATCTCGTTGAAGCCGGGGCCCACGATCTTGTTCTTGACGCCATGGCAGGCGGTGCAGGCGTTGGACGCGAGCAGCGCCTTGACCGCCGCGTCACCGGACGGCGCCGCCGCCACGACCACCGCTTTGGGTGCCGGGCCGGAGCCCACCGGCCCCTTGGGTTCGGGCTTGGTGGTGTCGGCGCCGCGCACCGGGCCGACCACGCGGTTCTGCTCGGCGATGTTGCCGTGGGCGTCGCGGGCAAAGGCGGGCAACGAAGAATGCACGACCGGGTCGATGGCGCAATTTTTCATGCAGGCCACGTTCTTCACGTCGCCCTTGCCGTTGACCTTCCACATCGGCTCGTAGAACGCCATGCCGTTGCGGTTGGGCATGCGCTTCTGCACCTCGGCGATGTTCTTGTCGCTGAGCGTGAAGTCGCCCGGGACGATCTCGGCGAGGTTCAGCAGGTAGGCGGTCACGCCATAGACCTCGTCGGTCTTCAGCGTCTTGGGCGCGTTCCAGGGCATGGCGCGGTTGATGTAGTCCCAGACGGTCGAGAGCGTGGCCACCTTCATGAAGGTGGTCTTCTGCGGCACGATGCTCTTGCCCTCTTCCAGCCCCTTCACACGACCGGTCTTGATGTCGTCCTTGGTGGTGCCGCCGATGATGGGGGTGAACACCTCGTTCGACTCGCCGAAGGTGCCATGGCAGGACGCGCACTTGCCCTCCCACACCGTCTCGCCCAGCGAGACACTGCCGGCGCCGGCGGGCAAGCCCTTGAAGTCGGGACGCACATCGATGTCCCAGGCCTTCACCTCGGCCGGCGTCGCGTCGCGACCCATGCTGGACCAAGGTTTGTCCTGTGCGAACGATGAAACAGAAACACTGCCGAGAACAGCAAGGGCAAGCGCAGCGATGCCCTGTGAGCCCAGAAAGCCGTCGAACCGGCTTTGCCGGGCGACAGGCTTTGCCCCCTTGAGGGGGGGAGTGAACGACCGGAGGGAGTGAATGACGGGGGTGTTCATTTAGAAAACCTGAACGTTGGAGACTTCACCGTTTTCCGACACCAGCCAGCTCTGGATCGCGTTCTGGTGGTACACGGAGCGCGTGCCGCGCACCGCACGAAGCTGGTTGATCTTGGGTTGCACATAGCCGGTGCTGTCGATGGCGCGGCTTTGCAGGATGGCGGGCTTGCCGTCCCACACCCAGTCGATGTTGAAGCGGGTGAACGCCTTGGGCAGCACCGGCCCTTCCAGGCGCGCGGTGCGCCAGTTGCGGCCACCGTCCACGCTCACGTCCACCCGCTTGATCGCGCCGCGGCCCGACCACGCCAGGCCGGTCACGTTGTAGTAGCCCTTGTCGAGCAGCGTCTGGCTGCCCGAGGGCGTGGTGATCACGCTCTTGCATTCCTGGATGCCGGTGTACTGGCGGTGCGTGCCGTCGGGCATGTGGTCGATGTAGTGCACCGCCTCGTCCTTGGTGGCGTACTTCTGGTCGCCCACCTCGATGCGGCGCAGGTACTTGACCCAGCTCACGCCCTGCACACCCGGCACCACCAGGCGCAGCGGGTAGCCGTTTTCGGGGCGCAGCATTTCGCCGTTCATGGCCCAGGCGACGATGCAGTCGTCCATGGCGCGGTCCATGTCGATGGTGCGCGTCATGGACGAACCGTCGGCACCTTCGGCCAGCACGAACTTGCCGTTCTTCTTGTCCACACCGCACATCTCGAGCAGCGTGGAGAGCAGCACGCCGGTGAACTCGGAGCACGAGGTCATGCCGTGGGTGTATTGCACCGAGGGCACGGCCACGTTGCCCCACTCGGTGGCGGTGTTGGCGCCGCACTCGATGAAGTGGATGCGCGAGACGCTGGGCAGGCGCATCAGGTCGTCCATGGTGAACACGCGCTGGCGCTTCACGAGGCCGTTGACCATCAGACGGTGCTTGCTCGGGTCGATGTCCCACCAGCCCTGGTGGTGGCGCTCGAAGTGCAGGCCGCTGGGCGTGATGATGCCGAACAGGCCCTGCAGCGGCGTGAAGCTCACCGAGGCCTGGTTCACCCGCGTGAGACCCGGGCTCTGGCGGCGCTGCAGGTTGGCCTCCCATTTGCTCGGCTTGCCGTAGCCGTCGGTCACCACCGACTGGCCCAGGCCCGTGCTGTGCTCGGGCAGCTTCAGGATGGCTTCTTCGCCCTCGGCCGCCATGGCGCGGGTGGCTGCGGCGGTCGAAGCCGCCACGCCGGCGCCCATGGCCAGGGCGTTGCCCATGAAGCGGCGTCGGGCCTTGCGGGCCGCTTCCAGCTTCTCGGGACTCAGAAAATTCTCGGGCGCCGGCAAGACGCGACCGATCACGTCACTCAGGTCTTTAGACACGTGCGGGTTCTTTCTGTGAGGCGGAGCAGGTTTGAAGGCCGTGGGCGCGCAGAAGGGGCTGGCGTGCAGGTCCACTCGGCACGCTGGATGGGCGCGCCGCACACTCGAACACCGCTTGCATCTGGTCCACCGGGTCGTCTCCTGCCGCTGTTGATTTCAGTCAAACAACTATATCAGTGTTTGCCTATATAAACATTGGTACAAACCCCGAGCCACATCCCTTCCGGCCCGTCCGGTGCGCCGGCCACCCGTCCCTGCGGTCTCGGGCCTGTCGCCCGGGGGTGGCGGAGGCGCTAGGGTTTTCACCCTTTTGCATGCCAAAACCGGACACTACGATAAGAATCAGCATATGCGAAATCACTGATTTTTCAGCCATTTCTGCTGCAGTTACAGTTTGCCGAGCACGTTTCATCAACCCCCATCCCGGAGAGAAGAATGATCAGAACAGCGAAATGGCTGGCTGTGGGCACGCTGTGCACCGCGGCCCTCGCGGCACAGGCCCAGGTCAACCAGGTGCGCGTCTGGGCCGCCGCCTGCGCCAACTGCCACGGCACCGAGGGCCGCGCGCAACCGGGCAACGAGTCCCTGGCCGGCAAGGACAAGGACGAGCTGATCCAGAAGCTGATGGACTTCAAGACCGGCCGCAAGCCCGCCACCCTGATGCACCAGCTCTCCAAGGGTTACACCGACGAGCAGCTCGCGCAGATCGCCGCCTACTTCGCCGCCCAGAAAAAATAAGGAGCCCACCATGCAACGTCGTCAATTTGTACAAACGCTGGGCGCAGGCTCGGCCGTCGCTGGCCTCGGTGGACTCGCCGGCTGCGCAAGCACGGGCGGCAGCAGCGCCAAGGTGGTGGTGGTCGGGGGCGGTTACGGTGGCGCCACCGCCGCCAAGTACGTGCGCCTGTTCTCCGACCAGGGCATCGACGTGACCCTGGTCGAGCCCAACGCAGCCTTCGTCTCCTGCCCGATCTCCAACCTCGTGATCCAGGGCAGCAAGACCATCGCCGACGTCACCACGCCCTACGACAACCTGAGCAAACGCCATGGCGTGAAGATCGTGCGCGACATGGTCACCAGCATCGACGCCGAGAAACGCACGGTGAAGCTCGCGGCGGGCGGCGAACTGCCCTACGACCGGCTCATCCTCTCCCCCGGCGTCGACTTCATGTGGGACACCCTGCCCGGCATGGGCAAGGCGGAGGCCAAGGAGAAGGTGCTGCACGCCTGGAAAGCCGGCGCCCAGACCGTGGCCCTGCGCAAGCAGCTCGAAGCCATGCCCGATGGCGGCGTGTACGCGCTCTCCATCCCGCTCGCCCCCTACCGCTGCCCGCCCGGCCCCTACGAACGCGCCTGCATGGTGGCCAACTACTTCAAGAAGGCCAAGCCCAAAAGCAAGGTGGTGATCTTCGACGCCAACGACGACATCACCTCGAAGAAGGGCCTGTTCATGAAGGCCTGGGACGAGCACTACAAGGGCATGATCGATTACCGCCCCAAGCACAAGGTGATCGACGTGGACGCCACCACCAACACCCTGAAGTTCGAGTTCAACGAAGACTTCAAGGCCGGCGTGGCCAACGTGATCCCCAACATGCGCGCCGGCGACATCGCGGTGAAGACCGGGCTGGCCACGGCCAATGCCCGCTGGTGCGAGGTCGATTTCCTTACCTTCGAATCGAAGGCCCGGAAAAACATCCACGTGCTGGGTGATTCGATCCAGATCGCCGCGGGCATGCCCAAGTCCGGCCACATGGCCAACCAGCACGGCAAGACCTGTGCCGCGGCGGTCGTGTCGCTGCTGCAGGGCAAGGAACCGCCCCAGCTGCCCATCTACGCCAACACCTGCTACAGCTTCGTGACCGACGAAGACGTGGTGCACGTGGCCAGCGTGCACCGCTACGACGCCGAGAAGAAGACCATGCTGCCGGTGGCCGGTGCGGGTGGCGTGTCGAGTGCGGCCAGCGAACTGGAAGGCCGCTACGCCCACGCCTGGGCGCGCAACATCTGGGCGGACACATTGGCATAACCCCCCGCGCCACAGGACGTGACTCACCCCCGCGCCGCCTTCGGCGTCACCCCCTGAAGGGGGCAGCATCTGCGGCCCGGCGAAGCCGGTTCCGCGATGCTCTGGGTGGCGCTGCTTCGTGCATCTTGGATCGCGTTTCGGCGCGGTGGAGCAAATACCTTGAAATCGATGAGTCGTGTGAAGTCCTTGAGCAGCGTCGCCTTCGGGGCAGCCTTTCTGCTCGCCGCCTCGGGCGCGTTCGCTCAGGCCGACGAAGCCCGCGCGAAGAAGATCGCGGGGGGCTCGTGTTTCCTGTGCCACGGGGCGCAGGGCGAGTCCACCAGCGAGATCTTTCCGCGCCTGGCCGGGCAGCACGCCGAGTACATCGCCAAGCAGCTCACGGCGTTCAAGAGCGGCCAGCGCAAGAGCACGGCCATGGCCGAGATGGTGAGCAAGCTCACGCCCGACGAGATGCTGGCGCTGGGCAAGTACTACGAGAAGATGTCGATCCCGCGTGAAGAGCCGAAAGACCCCCAGCTCGCGGCCATGGGCCGCTACATCTTCCACAACGGCAACAAGTTCAGCGGTGTGCCCGCCTGCGTGGCCTGCCACGGCAGCGCCGCCGAAGGCACCGCCACCCTGCCCCGCCTCGCCACACAGTTCTCGGGCTACATCCACACCCAGCTGAAGTCGTTCAACAAGCGCGAGCGGACCAACGACAACGCGGTGATGCACGCGGTGGTGGAAAAGATGACGGAGCTGGAGATGGCGGCGGTCGCCGAATACGTCAGCAGCAAGTAGAGCTCCCCCCGCGCCGCGCTTGCAGCGCGTCACCCCCCAGGGGGCCACGCCCTTGGACCGGCAAAGCCGGATCTTCGGCGTGTGCTGAGGCCGCTTCCCTTCTTTGGCAGACTGATTCCCAATCCCGCCGCGCTTGCAGCACTTCCCCCAGGGGGCGATGCGAGTGGCCTGGCGGAGCCGGTTCCACCGCATCCTGGGGTTGGAGCATTTCGCGCCGGAGGGGAAGCCCGATCCCGATCCCTTGCTTCGCCGTGTGGCCGGGCTGAGCAGCGCAGGGGCGCTCGGAAAAAGAGGCGCGCTTGTTTGAGGCGATAGCCGAGTTTGCGCGCCTCCCGAGCGCACCGAGCAGCGCAAGGAAGCCCGCAGGGCCCCGGACTTCGGCTCGCCTTTCTTTTGCTTACTTTTCTTTGGCGAAGCAAAGAAAAGTGAGTCGCCCGCCGGGGCGAGACCCGGCTCGCCACAGGCGCCTCAACGCAACAAAGAAGAATCAAGCCACCCGAGCCACCAACTCACCCTTGTCGTACCGCTTCTGCATCGTCTCCAGGCTGTGCACCTGCGTGATCTTCGACGCCATGCCCGCCGCACCAAAGGCCTCGTAGCGCGCCGCGCAGATCGCCTGCATCGCCTTGGTGGCTTCCTTGTAGAACTTGCGCGGGTCGAAGTTCTTGCGGTCTTCGGCCAGGTGCCGCCGAATGGCGCCGGTGCTGGCCATGCGCAGGTCGGTGTCGATGTTGACCTTGCGCACACCATTGCGGATGCCCTCGACGATCTCGTCCACCGGCACACCGTAGGTCTGGCCCATGTCGCCACCGTGCTGGTTGATGATGGCCAGCCAGTCTTCCGGCACGCTGCTGGAGCCGTGCATCACCAGGTGCACGTTGGGAATGCGCTGGTGGATTTCCTTCACGCGGTCGATGCGCAGCACCTTGCCGCTGGGCTTGCTGCTGAACTTGTAGGCGCCGTGGCTGGTGCCGATGGCAATCGCCAGCGCGTCGACCTGGGTCTTGCTCACGAAGTCGGCCGCCTCATCGGGGTCGGTCAGCAGCATGGAATGGTCCAGTTCACCTTCGGCACCGTGGCCGTCTTCTTCGCCGGCCTTGCCGGTTTCCAGCGAACCCAGGCAACCGAGTTCACCTTCGACCGACACGCCGCAGGCGTGGGCCAGGTCCACCACCTGGCGGGTGGTGTTGATGTTGTACTCGTAGCTGGCCGGCGTCTTGCCGTCGGCCAGCAGGCTGCCGTCCATCATCACCGAGCTGAAGCCCGACTGGATGGAGCGCGCACAGATGGCGGGCGTGGCGCCGTGGTCCTGGTGCATGCAGACGGGGATGTGCGGGTACATCTCGATGGCCGCCGCGATCAGGTGGCGCAGGAAGGGCTCGCCTGCGTAGGAGCGCGCGCCCGCCGAGCCTTGCAGGATGACCGGGCTGTTCACCTGGTGGGCGGCCTGCATGATGGCCTGCACCTGCTCCATGTTGTTGACGTTGAAGGCCGGCAGGCCGTAGTGGTGTTCAGCCGCGTGATCGAGCAGCTGGCGAAGGGAAATCAGGGCCATGGGTATGTCTCCGTGGGATTGAAAAAATCAGGGGATTTGCCGCCGGCCGCCCCAAGGCAAATCGCTCCCCCTCGGGGGGCAGCGACCCGCGCAGCGGCGGAGCGTGGGGGCATCATTCGGCTCTTCTGGCCAGAACCTCGAACGCCGGCAGCGTCTTGCCCTCCAGCACTTCGAGAAACGCCCCACCACCGGTGGAGATGTAGCCCACCTGCTTCTCGATGCCGTACTTCGCGATCGCCGCCAGCGTGTCGCCACCGCCCGCGATGCTGAAGGCGCTCGATTCGGCAATCGCGTGCGCGATCACCTTGGTGCCGTTCTCGAACGCCGCGAACTCGAACACGCCCACCGGGCCGTTCCAGACGATGGTCCCGGCCTTCTTGAGTTGTTCGGCCAGCAGTTGCGCGGTTTGCGGGCCGATGTCCAGGATCAGGTCGTCGTCGGCCACGTCGGTCGCGGCTTTCACCGTGGCCTCGGCGTCGGGGCTGAAGCTCTTCGCACACACCACGTCGGTCGGGATCGGCACGGCCGCGCCGCGCGCTTTCATGGCCTCGATCACGGCCAGGGCTTCGCCGACCAGGTCGGGTTCGGCCAGGCTCTTGCCGATCTTCAGGCCCGCAGCGAGCATGAAGGTGTTGGCGATGCCGCCGCCGACGATCAGGCCGTCGACGTTCTTGGCCAGGGCCTGCAGGATGGTGAGCTTGGTGCTGACCTTGCTGCCGGCGACGATGGCGATGAGGGGTCGCTTCGGGTTGGCCAGGGCTTTGCCGATGGCGTCCATCTCGGCGGCCAGCAGCGGGCCGGCGCAGGCGATGGGCGCGGTTTCGGCGATGCCGTAGGTCGTGCCTTCGGCGCGGTGCGCGGTGCCGAAGGCGTCGTGCACGAAGATGTCGCAGAGCTTGCCGAGCTTGGCGGCCAGCTCGGGCTTGTTCTTCTTCTCGCCCACGTTGAGGCGGCAGTTTTCCAGCATCACCAGTTGGCCGGGTTCGACGCTCACGCCGTCCACCCAGTTGGCCACCACCGGGATGCTGCGACCCATGAGTTCACCCATGCGGGCGGCCACGGGGGCCAGCGAGTCTTCAGGTTTGAACTCACCTTCGGTGGGGCGGCCCAGGTGGGAAGTGACCATGACGGCGGCCCCGGCGTCCAGCGCCATCTGGATGGCCGGGATGCTGGCGCGGATGCGCGTGTCTTCGGTGATGTGGCCGGCGTCGTCCTGCGGCACGTTGAGGTCGGCGCGGATGAAAACGCGTTTGCTGCGGGCAAAGCCGCTGGCGCACACGTCGCTGAATCGGAGGAATTTCATCGCTGTTCCCTTCGATCAGTGGCTGCCCACGTGCTGAACGAAACGCATCATGTTGCAGGTGTAGCCGTACTCGTTGTCGTACCAGGCCACGACCTTGACGAAGGTGCTGTCGAGGGCGAGACCGGCGTCGGCGTCGAAGATGGACGGCATGGAACAGCCGCGGAAGTCGGTGGACACCACCTTGTCGCTGGTGTAGCCCAGCACGCCCTTGAGCGCACCTTCCGAGGCCGCCTTCATGGCCTGGCAGATGTCTTCGTAGCTGGCTTCCCGGTTCAGCTCCACCGTCAGGTCCACCACCGACACATCGGAGGTGGGCACGCGGAAGGCCATGCCGGTGAGCTTCTTGTTCAGCTCGGGCAGCACCACACCCACGGCCTTGGCGGCGCCGGTGCTGGAGGGAATGATGTTTTCCAGGATGCCTCGTCCACCGCGCCAGTCTTTGTGGGACGGTCCGTCCACGGTCTTTTGCGTGGCGGTGGCGGCGTGCACGGTGGTCATCAGGCCGCGTTTGATGCCGAAGCTGTCGTTGAGCACCTTGGCCACCGGCGCCAGGCAGTTGGTGGTGCAGGACGCCGCGGAGACGATGGCCTCGCCCGCGTACTTGGCGTGGTTCACGCCGTAGACGAACATGGGCGTGCTGTCCTTGGATGGGGCGGACTGCACCACCTTTTTCGCGCCGGCGTCGATGTGCTTCTGGCAGGTGTCGGCGGTCAGGAAGAAGCCGGTGGCCTCGACCACGACGTCGGCACCGATCTCGCTCCACTTCAGGTTGGCTGGGTCCTTTTCGGCGGTCAGGCGGATCTTCTGGCCGTTGACCACGAGGTGGTGGCCCTCCACGGCCACCGTGCCCTTGAAACGACCGTGCACGCTGTCGTACTGCAGCATGTAGGCCAGGTACTCGGGCCCCAGCAGGTCGTTGATGCCGACGACCTGAATGTCCTTGAACTCGGCCTCCTGCGTGACCGCGCGGAGCACCATGCGCCCGATGCGCCCGAAGCCGTTGATACCGATCTGGATGGTCATGGGGTGAAAGTCTCTGAAGGTGGATGAAAAGAAAAAAGGCGTTCAGACAGGGGCCGCGGTGGGGCGGACCGGCAGCTGGGTGGTCAACGCCGAAAGGTCGGGGATCACACGATCCGGATGGCTGGACTCTATGGGCTTGCCCATGTTGTATCCGTACGGTAGCGCCCAGACGGCGATGCCGCCGTTGCGCGCGGTGGCCACGTCGATGCTGGAGTCGCCCACAAACAGCGCACGATCCGGCGTCACGCCAAAGCGCTGCAGGCAGTCGTGAATGCCCGCCGGGTTGGGCTTTTTCACCGGCAGCGTGTCGCCGCTGATCACGTGGTCCAGCAGCGGCGCCAGCTGGTGCGCGTCGAGCACCGTCTGGGTGTAACGGCCCTCCTTGTTGGTCATCAAAGCCAGCTTCACGCCGGCCGCGCGCAGGGCCATCAGCGTCTCTCGCACCTGCGGGTACAGGTGGCTGCGCGTGCCGCAGCGCCGCTGGTAGTGCTGGCCGAACTCCGCCTCGATGGCGGGGAAGGCTTCGGCCTCGCGCACCTGTTGCGTGGTGCCGCCCAGCACCTGGGCCAGGGCCTGGATCAGCAGCTCGCGCGTGCCGTGGCCGATCCAGTCATTCACGGCCTGCTGCGACACCGAGGGGTGGCCCAGCGCACTCAGCGTGTCGTTCACCGCGTCGGCGATCTCGGGCGCGGTCTCGATCAGCGTGCCGTCGAGGTCGAACAGGATCAGGTCGTAGGGGTACCCGCTCATCACAGCAGCCCCTTGACCGCGGCCACCACCGCCGCCACGGTGATGCCGAAGTGCGCGTAGAGGTCCTTGGCGGGGGCGGACTCGCCGAACGTCGCGATGCCCACCACCGCACCGGTGCGGCCCACGTACTTGCGCCAGAAGTCCGGGTGCGCGGCCTCCACCGCCACCGTGGGCAGGGCCAGCGGCAGCACGCTGTCCTGGTACGCGGTGGACTGGCGATCGAACACGTTGCTGCAGGGCATGGACACCACGCGGGTGCTGATGCCTTCTTGCGCGAGCGCAGCATGGGCCTCCATCGCCAGCGAGGTTTCGGAACCGGTGGCCACGATCACGGCTTGCGGGTTCTTGCCTTCGGCCAGCACGTAGCCGCCCTGGCGGATCTTCTCGACCATGCTGGCGTCGCTCAGGCGCGGCAGGTTCTGGCGCGAGAGGCAGAGCGCGCTCGGGCCGTGCTTGCGCTCAATGGCGCTGGCCCAGGCCACGGCGGTTTCCAGCCCATCGGCCGGGCGCCACACGTCCAGGCCCGGGATGATGCGCAGGCTGGGCACGTGCTCGACCGACTGGTGCGTCGGGCCGTCTTCGCCGAGGCCGATGGAGTCGTGCGTGAACACGTGGATCACGCGCTGCTTCATCAGCGCGGCCATGCGGATCGCGTTGCGGCTGTAGTCGCTGAACGTGAGGAAGGTGCCGCCGTAGGGGATGAAACCGCCGTGCAGGGCCATGCCGTTCATGATGGCGGCCATGCCGAACTCGCGCACGCCGTAGCTCATGTGGTTGCCCCAGGCGTCGCGCCCGGCTTTCACGCAACCCTTGAAGTTGGTGAGGTTGGAGCCGGTCAAATCCGCACTGCCGCCGAAGAACTCGGGCACCAGCGGGGCCAGTGCGTCCAGCGCGTTCTGGCTGGCCTTGCGGGTGGCGAAGGCATCGGCCTTGGCGGCGATGGCTTCCAGCACTTCGGGCAATTTTTCTGCGAAGGCGGGCAGCAGGTCGCCGGCCATGCGGCGCTGGAACTCGGCAGCCTTTTCCGGGAAGACTGCGCGGTAGGTCGCGAAGCGGGTGTTCCAGGCCGTCTCGGCGGCGGTACCACGGTCTTTGGCGTTCCACGCCGCGCCGATGTCGGCCGGGATCTCGAACGGTGCGGCCGTCCAGCCCAGCGCATCGCGCGTGGCCTGCACTTCGGCGGTGCCGAGCGCGGCGCCGTGCACGTCGTGAGTACCGGCCTTGTTGGGCGAGCCCATGCCGATCACGGTCTGGCAGCAGATCAGCGTGGGCTTGCCGTCGGCGCGCGCGCCCTGCTGTTTCGCCTCGATCAGCGCGGCCTCGATGGCGGCCGGGTCGTGGCCATCCACGGTCGGGATCACGTGCCAGCCGTAGGCCTCGAAGCGCTGGGGCGTGTCGTCGGTGAACCAGCCTTCGACATGACCGTCGATGGAGATGCCGTTGTCGTCGTAGAACGCCACCAGCTTCGAGAGGCGCAGCGTGCCCGCGAGCGAGCAGGCCTCGTGGCTGATGCCTTCCATCAGGCAGCCGTCGCCCAGGAAGGCGTAGGTGAAGTGGTCCACCACCACATGGCCTTCCCTGTTGAACTCGGCCGCGAGCAGCTTCTCGGCCAGCGCCATGCCCACCGCGTTGCCGAGGCCTTGACCCAACGGGCCGGTGGTGGTTTCCACGCCGGGGGTGATGCCCACCTCGGGGTGGCCGGCGGTCTTGCTGTGCAGCTGGCGAAAGTTCTGCAGCTCGCTCATCGGCAGGTCGTAGCCCGTGAGGTGCAGGAGCGCGTAGATCAGCATCGAGCCGTGGCCGTTGGACAGCACGAAGCGGTCGCGGTCGGGCCAGTGCGGGTTCACCGGGTTGTGCTTCAGGTGCCGGTGCCACAACACCTCGGCAATGTCGGCCATGCCCATGGGCGCACCGGGGTGGCCGGACTTGGCCTTTTCGACCGCGTCCACGGCGAGCATGCGGATGGCGTTCGCCATCTGTCGGGCGAGTTCGGGAGAGGGGTTGTTCATGGTGTCCTCGGCGGTCTGAATTCGAATGCGGCCCACTCCCACAGAAAGAGGTGGAGCAAGCCCAGAACACAGCGGAACCGGCTTTGCCGGGCCGCAGGTGTTGCCCCCCAGTGGGGGGGTGGCGGCGTCAGCCGACGCGGGGGGCGTGCCTCTTCTGCCGCTCAATCATTCGCCAGATGAAGGGCGTGAAGATCAGCTGCATCGCCAGCTCCATCTTCCCGCCCGGCACCACGATGGTGTTGGCGCGGCTCATCATCGATCCGTGGATCATGTTCAGCAGGTACTGGAAGTCGATGCCCTTGGGCTTGGCGAAGCGGATCACCACCATGCTCTCGTCCGCGGTGGGCACGTCGCGCGCCACGAAGGGGTTGCTGGTGTCCACGATCGGCACGCGCTGGAAGTTCACGTGCGTGTGCTGGAACTGCGGGGTGATGTAGTGCACGTAGTCGGGCATGCGGCGCAGGATGGTGTCGGTCACCGCGTCGGCGCTGTAGCCGCGCATGTTCTTGTCGCGGTAGAGCTTCTGGATCCACTCCAGGTTGATGACCGGCACCACGCCCACCAGCAGGTCGGGGTACTGCGCCACGTTGTGTTCGGGCGTGACCACCGCGCCGTGCAGGCCTTCGTAGAACAGCATGTCGGTGCCTGCCGGCAGGTCTTCCCAGGCGGTGAAGGTGCCCGGCTCCTGCTGGTAGGGCGCGGCCTCTTCGGCGTTGTGCAGGTACTTGCGGCTCTTGCCCTGGCCGGTTTCGCTGTAGGTGCGGAACAGGCTCTCGATCTCGCCAAACAGGTTGGCGTTGGCGCCGAAGTGGCTGAAGTTGTTGTTGCCGGCCTTCTCGGCTTCGGCGGCCTTGAGCTTCATCTCCTTGCGGTCGTAGCGGTGGAAGCTGTCGCCCTCGATGATGGCGGCCGTCACGCTCTCGCGGCGGAAGATGTTCTGGAAGGTGCGGGTGACCGTCGAGGTGCCGGCGCCGCTGGAGCCGGTGATGGCGATGATGGGGTGGCGTTCAGACATGTGTATTCCTTACCCCCCGCGCCGCCTGCGGCGTCACCCCCCAGGGGGCAACACCAGCCGTCCGGCAAAGCCGGCCCGGCGGTGTCCTCGACGAAGGCACTGCAGGGGCAGATGGTGGGTTAATGGTGAAGAGAAGGAAGGGTGAATCGGGCCATGGGGGTGGTCAATCCCTGAAAAGGGAGCGCTCGGCAAACAGCGGATTCGCGTCGTCCTTGTACGCCCCGGGCTCGCGGTGGTAGCGCTCGATGCGCTCCACTTCGTTCTTGCTGCCGAACACAAAGCCGATGCGCTGGTGCAGCTCGGTGGGCTTCACGCTCAGCACGGGCTCGCGGCCGGTGCTGGCGCGGCCGCCGGCCTGTTCGATGATCATGCCCACCGGGTTGGCTTCGTAGAGCAGGCGCAGGCGGCCGTGTTTGCTGGCGTCCTTGGTGTCGCGCGGGTACATGAAGATCCCGCCGCGCATGAGGATGCGGTGGGCCTCGGCCACCATGCTCGCAATCCAACGCATGTTGAAGTCCTTGCCGCGTGCGCCGGTCTTGCCGGCCAGGCACTCGTCCACGTAGCGCTTGACCGGCGCTTCCCAGAAACGGCTGTTGGACGCGTTGATGGCGAACTCGTGCGTGTCTTCGGGGATCTGCAGGTTCGGGTGCGTGAGCATGAACTGCCCGAGGTTCGGGTCCAGCGTGAAGCCGGCCACGCCGTTGCCCACCGTAAGCACCAGCATCGTCGTCGGCCCATAGAGCGCGTAGCCGGCGGCGAGCTGCTGGGCGCCGGGCTGCAGGAAGTCGGCCTCGACCACGTCGCGTCCGCTGTCGATCACGTCCTGAGGCGCGCGCAGCACGCTGAAGATGCTGCCCACGGTCACGTTCACGTCGATGTTGCTGGAGCCGTCGAGCGGGTCGAACACCAGCATGTATTTGCCGCGCTGCATGGTGGGCGGGATCTGGTACGGGTGGTCCATCTCTTCGGACGCCATGCCCGCGAGGTGGCCGCCCCACTCGGTCATCTGCGTGAAGTACTCATTGCTGATCACGTCGAGCTTTTTCTGCTCTTCGCCCTGCACGTTGACGCTGGTGGTGACCTCGGGCGCGGGCTGCCCGAGCATGCTGCCCAGGTCCCCGAACGCCACTGTGCGAGCGATGGCCTTGCAGGCCAGGGCCACGTCGAGCAGCAGCGCGTTGAAGTCACCGCTGGCGCCGGGGAAGCGGCGGCGTTGTTCGATCAGGTACTGCGTCAGGGTGAAGCGGCGGCGCGTGGTCATGGGAAGCTTTCGGGGAGTTGCTGGAATTCGGTGGGACAGCGGGCGGTTCTCAGCGCCGGGCCGCCCCAAGCTGAGAACGCACCCCCTCGGGGGGCAGCGACTCGCGAAGCGACGGAGCATGGGGGTCGGCATTCTTGCGAAGGGTTTTCATCACCGTGCGGTAGCCACCATCGTTGTCGGGCGCACCAAACACGGCGCTGCCCGCCACCAGGGTGTCGGCACCGGCGGCCACGATCTGCGCGATGTTGTCCACCTTCACGCCGCCGTCCACCTCCAGCCAGATCTCGCGACCCGTTTCAGCGGTGTGGGCGTCGATGCGCTGGCGGGCGGCACGCAGCTTCGCCAGCGTGGACGGGATGAAGGCCTGCCCGCCAAAACCGGGGTTCACGCTCATCAGCAGCAGCACGTCGAGCTTGTCCATGACGTGGTCCATCAGCGACAGGGGCGTGGCCGGGTTGAACACCAGGCCGGCCTTGCAACCGTGGTCGCGGATCAGCTGCAGCGTGCGGTCCACGTGGCGGCTGGCTTCGGGGTGGAAAGTGATGATGTTGGCGCCCGCCTTGGCAAACAGCGGGATCAGCGCGTCCACCGGCTCGACCATCAGGTGCACGTCGATGCCGATCTTCACGTGAGGGCGGATCGCCTCACACACCAGCGGGCCGATGGTGAGGTTGGGCACGTAGTGGTTGTCCATCACGTCGAAGTGCACCAGGTCCGCGCCGGCGGCTTCGATGGCGCGCACCTCGTCGCCCAGGCGGGCGAAGTCGGCGGACAGGATGGAAGGGGCGATGCGGAGGGTCATGGGAAACGGGGTATGTGAAGAGAACGATCGCAAGGGCGTTTCAGCGGTTGTGCCACTCCTTGAGCCGGGCCACATTGACGCCGCTCAGGTCGGGCACGATCCGCAGCGCGCCCGTGAAGTCGTGGTGGGCGGTGAAGCCGTTGGGGGTGATCACGGTGTCCAGCCCCGCGGCGCGGGCGGCGCGCAGGCCGTTGGCCGAGTCTTCGAAGGCCACGCAGTCCGCCGCGCGCAGGCCCAGCTCGGCCAGCACCTTCATGTAGACCTGCGGGTTCGGCTTCTTGATCGGGGCGTTGCTGGCATCGCCGATGGCGAGAAAGTGCGAGCGCCAGTCGGTGCCGATGGCCGAGCGCAGCAGCGCGGCGACGTTGACCGGCGAGGTGGTGGTGGCGATGGCCAGCTGCAGGCCCAGGCGACGCGCCTCGCTCATGAGGGCCAGCACGCCCGGGCGCAGGTGCACGGCGCCGTTGTTGACCGCGTTTTCGTAGTAAGCGGTCTTGGTTTCGTGCAGGCGGTGGATGGTGTCGCGCACCGCGCCCGCGTCCACCTCTTTGAGGTCCGGGTCCACGCTGCGCCAGTGGTGCAGCAAACGCTCCTTGCCGCCCGAGATGTCGAGCAGCCGGGTGTACTGCTCCACCGTCCAGTGCCAGCCCAGTCCCTCGACCTTGAAAGCGTGGTTGAACGCTTCCAGATGCACGCTCTCCGTGTCGGCCAGGGTGCCATCGACATCAAAAATCAGTGCATTCAACATGGTGTTCACCTGGCTTCAGGACCCGGCAGTCGGGCAGATGGACGGACTATAGGGATGTCATCAAATAAGGTAAATTCACGATTAATGCATTTTCAATTAAGTGATTGCTGAATGAGAAACGCCACCTTCCGCCAGCTCAGGGTGTTCACCGAGGTCGCCAAACACCTCAGTTTTGCGCGCGCGGCCGAGGTGCTGCACCTCACGCCACCGGCCGTGACCATGCAGGTGAAGGAGCTGGAGGGCCATGTGGGGCTGCCCCTGTTCGAGCGCACCGGCCGCCAGGTCGCGCTGACCACGGCGGGCGAATACATGCTGGTCTACGCACGCAAGGTGATCGCCACGCTCAAGGACGCCGAGGACGCCGCCGCGCGCCTGCAGCGGCTGGAGACGGGCACGCTCACCATCGGCATGGTCAGCACCGCCAAGTATTTTTTGCCCCGGCTGCTGGCCGAGTTCCAGCACGAGCACGAGGGCGTGGAGATCCGGCTCGCCGTGGGCAACCGCGAGCAGCTGGTGAAGATGCTGCACGGCAACGAGGTGGACATCGCCATCATGGGCCGCCCACCCAAGGAGCTGGCCACCCGGGCCGAGCCCTTTGCCGCGCACCCCCACGTGTTCGTCGCCCCCACCGACCACCCCTTGCTCAAGGTGGGTCACCCCACGGTGGATTCGCTCAAACCCTACGGCTTCATCCTGCGCGAGCGCGGCTCGGGCACGCGCGCCGCGATGGAGAAGTTCCTGGAGAAGTCGCGCATGGAGCCGCGCGTGGTGATGGAGATGAGCAGCAACGAAACCATCAAGCAGGCCGTGATGGCGGGCATGGGCATCAGCTTCCTGTCGCTGCACACCATCGGCCTGGAGCTGGAGCACGGGCTGATTGCCACGCTCGACGTGGAAGACACGCCCATCGTGCGCGCCTGGAACGTGGTGCACACGCTCTCCAAGCTGCTGTCACCCGCGGCCGAAGCGTTCCGCTATTTCATGCTGGAGCGGGCGGAGGGCCACCTGGCGGAAAAATACGGGCGCCTGCTGCGCCTGCAGCCGACGGCGTGAGGTCAGCCCAATGAGCGCCGCAGCGAGCGGGTCGATGCGGCGCCGCGCCGAGGCTCAGGCCGCCACCTGAGGTGCCTGGGGCGCCGGCTCGAACAACGGGAACAGCAGGTTGTTTTCGAGGTGGATGTGGTTGATCAGGTCGTCCGACAGCTGCGCGATGCCAGCGTACAGGGCGCGCCAGGTGTTGCAGGCGCCCCTCGGGGGGGTGGCGTCACCGGTCAGCGCCATCAGCCGTTCCAGCATCAGACCGTGGCCGTTGTGTTCCTCGCGCAGGACATGGATGGGGCCTGAGGCCTGCGGCTGGCTGCCCGCCTGCAGCATCGGGAACAGGATCTGCTCTTCCTTGTCCATGTGGTCCAGCAGCTCGTCCTCCATCGCCTCCAGGTGTTCCGCCAGACCGTGGGGAACGTCGGGGCTTTCGCGGTGAACCGCTTCCACACGGCGTGCCATGCGGATCAGCTCCGGCAGTTGCTCGCGATGCACCGCGTGGTAGCGGACCAGGATGTGATCGATCATCACCTCCGGCGACTCGGTGACGGGCGGCTCGCTGGAGCGCTCCAGCGAGACCAGCTCGGCCAGCACCGCATCCAGCGGGAGACCCTTGCTGTCGCAGGCCTGCTTCAGCGGCACCTGGCCACCGCAACAGAAATCGAGCTTGAGCCGGCGGAAGACGGCCGTGGCTCCCGGCAGATCGACGGCGATCTGGCCGATGGCCTGCTGCGCGCGGTCGGTGGTGGGGATGGCAACGGTGGGGGTGTGGTTCACGGGGCGTCCTTTAAACATGCACATTGAATGCATGTATTAGAAGATAAAATTCATACCAAGTGAATATTTCCACAGAACGACACGGGGTATCCGGAAGAACGACCCCGCAGGAGATCACGGCATGCGACTGACCCACTGGAGCGACTACAGCCTGAGGGTGCTGATGTACTGTGCGGCCTGCGCGCAGCGCGACAAGCCCGCCACCATCAGCGAAATCGCCGAGGCCCACGGCATTTCGCGCAGCCACCTGACCAAGATCGTGATGACGCTCTCGGGCATGGGCTTGCTGGACACGACGCGCGGGCGCGGCGGTGGCCTGCGCCTGCTCAAGCCGGCGCACCAGATCGTGCTGGGCGAGGTGATCCGCCTGACCGAGACCGACTTCACCCTGGTCGAGTGTTTTGACAGCGAACACAACACCTGCCGCCTCGACGGCCATTGCCGCCTCAAAGGCACGCTGCAGCGCGCGATGGACAGCTACCTCGCCGTGCTCGACGGCGTGACCCTGGCCGACCTGCTGGAACCCATGCCGCAGCCGGGGGCTGGTGCGCGCAAGGTTGTGCAGTTGATGAAACACATACCGGGGTTGCCGGATCTGTAGAAGTTCTTGTTCTTTTGCGCTCTCCCCACGGGCATCTGCCTGCCGGCCACCGTGCCCACCTTCCTGGGCGCCTGGCGGACAAAAAGTGGGTGCCCATGTCGATCTGAAGCGCTACCGTTCGTCGTGTCAGTGGCGGCACCAACCAACGGAGACATGACGATGCGATTCATCATCACAGCACAGGCAGGCACGGGCGACACCAAAACAGACCCGCCGACGGGTTTCGACGAGAAGCTCTTCACGGCCTACATGCAGTTCAACGAAGACATGCACAAGGCGGGCATCCTGGTGGCGTCGGAGGGATTGAACCCTGCGGCGCGGGGCGCGCGTGTTGCGGTCTCGCAGGGCAAGCGGCACCTCGTCGACGGTCCTTTCGCCGAGTCGAAGGAGCTGGTCGGCGGCTTCTACATCATCGAGGTGAAGTCGCTCGAAGAAGCCATTGAGTGGGCGCTGCGCGCGCCCTCAGGGTGGGGCTCCGACGACGTGCTGGAGGTTCGCCAGCTGACCGGGCCCAGCGACCTTCCGCCCGAGATTCTCAAGCTCATCCAATCCGCCGCGCCCACCTGGAGCGCAGCGGTCTGGCAAACGAGGGCGTAGGTCCCTGGGCGGGCCTGGCGCCCCTGCGCCAAGCCCCTGCGCAGGGTCTGCGCCCGGCCCGCCACGTCAATAGCGCGGCACGATGAAGGTGCTCTTCACCTCGACGGGCTCGTGTGCGCCGGCCGTGTCGGGCTCGATCTGGAACACCACCGGCAGCGTCTCCCCGCTGTGGCGCTGCGCCCAGGCCATCGGCAGCACCAGCCGCACCGCCATGCTGTGGGTGCTGGTCGCACCGACCAGCAGCCCTGCGGCCGTGTCCAGCCGAAGCCCCTCGATGCCCGAGACGCGCACGGTGTAGCCACTGGCCTGCTCCAGGCTGTTGGTGATCTGCAGCCGGTAGGTGTTCTCGACGTCACCGTTGCCGGTCTGGCGCGCCAGCGCGCCGCGGTCGCGGCTGACGGCCACACCGTAGTCGCTGCGGTGCCCGACACTCCAGACGAAGGCGCTGCCCAGCACCAGCAGCAGCGCCGCGTAGATCAGCACCCGCGGCCGCCACACCCGCCTCAGCATGCGGGCGGGCGACCAGCCCTGCTCGATGCCGTTGCCCGACGAGTAGCGGATCAGGCCGGGGGCGTAGCCCATCTTGTCCATTACCTCGTCGCAGACATCGATGCAGGCCGCGCAGGCGATGCATTCGTTCTGCAGGCCGTTGCGGATGTCGATGCCGGTCGGGCAGACCTGGACACACAGCGTGCAGTCGATGCAGTCGCCCAGTCCCAGGGCCTTGGGGTCGGCCTTGCGCGAGCGCGCACCGCGGCTCTCCCCGCGCTTCGTGTCGTAGGCGATGACCATGGAATCCATGTCGATCAGCGCGCTCTGGAAGCGCGCGTAGGGGCACATGAACTTGCAGACCTGCTCGCGCAGGAAGCCCGCGTTGCCGTAGGTGGCGAAGCCGTAGAAGAAGACCCAGAAGGTGGCCCAGGGCGTGAGCGTGAGCGCCAGGCTCTGCTCGGCCAGGCTGTGAATGGGGATGAAGTAACCGACGAAGCTGAAACCGGTGAACAGCGCGATGGCGATCCAGGCCGCCTGCTTGCCGGCCTTGCGCGCCATCTTCTCCAGCCCCCAGGGCTTCGCATCCAGCCGCATGCGGGCGCTGCGATCGCCCTCGATGCGGCGCTCGACCCACAGGAAGATCTCGGTGTAGACCGTTTGCGGGCAGGCGTAGCCACACCACACGCGGCCTGCGATGGCGGTCACGAAAAACAGCCCCAGCGCAGAGAGCACGAGCAGCGCCGCGAGGTAGATGAAATCCTGCGGCTGCAGCACCAGGCCGAACACGTAGAAGTGCCGTTCCTCCAGGTTGAACAGCACGGCCTGGCGGCCGTTCCAGCGCAGCCAGGGCAGGCCATAGAAGACGATCTGGGTCAGCCAGACCATCACCCAGCGCCAGCGCGCGAAGCGGCCGCTCACCGAGCGCGGGTAGATCTTCTGCTGCTGGTCGAGCAGGGGAATGAACACCGGCTGGGCCGCCGGTTCGGGGGGGGTGGACATGTCGTCGGGGGCGCGGTTTGAAACATGAATTTTAGATGCATATTCATGCCTGGGCTTGCCCAGCGGCATGCCCTTGCTGGTGCCGGGGTCTCAGGCACCGTGGTGGCGCCGCCGGTATCCGGGCCGGTGCAAAGCCGCTAACCTATGGCCATGGCATCCACCGTCTCCCTCTCGATCAAGCTGATCCGCATCGGCGCCAGCCTGCTGGTCATCGCACTGGCCTCGATCGGCCTCACGCTCTGGGTGACCTGGCAACTGGAAGGCGGCGCCGCCGCGGTGAACGAAGCCGGACGCATGCGCATGCAGATCTGGCGCCTCAACAGCGCGGTGGCGGCACAGCGACCGGCCGGCGATATCCAGTCCCTGGTGTCCCAGTTCGATCAAAGCCTGGGCCTGCTGCGCCGCGGCGACCCGAGCCGCCCGCTGTTCGTGCCCTGGAACGATGAGGTGGGCCAGCAGTTCGTCACCGTCGAAGCGCTCTGGCAGAACCAGCGCCCGCTGTGGCGGGGCGAGGTGCCGCCCGACGCCGCGCGCTCGTTGCAGGCCGCGGGCGAGTTCGTCGATGCCATCGACCACTTCGTGCTGGTGATCGAGAAGCAGCTCTCGGGCTACACCGCCATCCTCAACCTGTTCCAGTTCGTGATGATGGCGCTGGCCATCTGCAGCGCGGTGATCATGCTCTACACCGGCTACCTCTATGTGATCAACCCGCTGGCGCACCTGCGCAAGGTGCTGGCGCGCGTGGAGGGGGGTGAATTCGGTACCCGCATCGACGTCGACACGCAGGACGAATTCGGTCAGGTGGCCGCCGGGTTCAACCGCATGGCCAGCACCCTGCAGTCACTCTACGAAGGGCTGGAGGCCAAGGTACAGGCCAAGACGCAGCGCATCGAGGCCCAGCGCGCCCGGCTGGAAGCGCTGTACGAAGTGAGCGCCTTTCTCGCGCAGGCCAACACCATCGAGGAGCTCACCCGCGGCTTTTCGCAACGGGTGCGCCAGGTCATGAAGGCCGACGCGGTCGCGGTGCGCTGGTCCGACGAAGCCAACCAGCGTTACCTGATGCTGGCGTCCGACTGCTTCCCGCAGGAGATGCAGGAGGAAGAGCGCAGCCTGCTGGCCGGCGCCTGCGCCTGTGGCAACCTGAAGCCCGACGCGCGCACCCGGGTCATTCCCATCCACAGCCACGATGATGCGCCCATGCGCCACTGCGCGCGCGCGGGCTATGAAAGCCTGGTGAGCGTGCCGGTGCGCCTGCAACAGCGGCTGATCGGCGAGATCGACCTCTTCTTCCGCAGCGAGGTGCACCTCAACGCCGACGAAACCGAACTGCTCGACGCGCTCGCCAGCCACCTGGCCAGCGCGCTCGAAGGCCTGCGCGCCGCGGCGCTGGAGCGCGAGGCCGCGGTGGGCGAAGAACGCGCCCTGATCGCGCGCGAGCTGCACGACTCGATCGCCCAGTCGCTCGCCTTCCTCAAGATCCAGGCCGGCCTGCTGCGCGGCGCGGTGCAGAAGCAGCAGCCGGACAAGGTGAGCTCCACACTGGACGAACTGGATGCCGGGCTGAAGGAAAGCATCAACGACGTTCGCGAGCTGCTGGTGCACTTCCGCACCCGCACCAACACCGACGACATCGAGGCCGCGCTGCAGGAAACGCTGCAGAAGTTCCAGCACCAGACCGGCCTGCCCACGCGCCTGCAGCTTGAGGGGCAGGGCCTGCCCCTGCCGCCCGATGTGCAGGTGCAGGTGTTGCATGTGCTGCAGGAAGCGCTGTCCAACGTGCGCAAGCACGCGGGTGCCAGCCACGTCAGCCTCGACGTGCACAAGGCCGAGCGCTGGCGTTTTGCCGTGCGCGACAATGGCGCCGGCTTCGACACCCGCCAGCAGCGCAGCGAGAACCACGTTGGCATGAAGATCATGCGCGAGCGCGCCGAACGCATCGGTGCCAGCGTCGAGCTGGTGTCCAGCCCCGGCCAGGGCACCACGGTGACCCTGACCCTGCCCCCGTACCCGGTGAGCGGCCGTGGCATCGGCACGCTGGGCCTGAACCTGCAAGAACTGTCCGAGACCCTGCCCGCCCCATGACCCAAGCCCCCGCGCCCCGCATCCAGCTGCTGCTGGTCGACGACCACAACCTGTTCCGCCGCGGCCTGCGGGCCCTGCTGTCGCAGGACGAGCGCTTCGAGGTGGTCTGCGAGGCGGGCGACATCGGCGAGGCCCTGCGCTGCCTGGCGCAGGCGCCCAGGCCCGATGTGATCCTGCTCGACAACCACCTGCCCGGTGTGCGCGGGGTGGACGCCATCCCCGCCCTGAAAGACGCCGCGCCGGGCACGCGCATCCTGATGCTCACCGTGAGCGAAAACGAAAACGACCTGGCCGCCGCCCTGCGCGCCGGTGCCGATGGCTACCTGCTCAAGACGGTGGAGTCCGACCACCTGGGCGACACCATCGTCAAGGTGCTCGACGGTGAATCGGTGATCAGCCCCGAGATGCTCACCAAGCTGGTCTCGGTGTTCCGCGCCCGCCCGGCCGAGAGCGCGCCGGCCCCCCTGGAACCGGTCAGCGGCCCGTCACCGGACCTGCTCTCGCCGCGCGAGCGCGAGATCCTGCTGCTGATCGCACGCGGCGACAGCAACAAGTTGATCGCGCGCGCGCTCGACATCGCCGAGACCACGGTGAAGATCCATGTGCAGCACATCCTGCGCAAGCTCGGCCTGAGTTCGCGGGTGCAGGCCGCCGTGTTCGCGACGAACCACGGAATGGTTTAGCCCACCCCCGCAGCGCTTCGCGCCCCCCTCAAGGGGGCGCCAGCAGCAGCCCGGCAAAGCCGGTTCCGCGCTGGCCTGGGCCTTGGGTCACTTCATGCGCTGCGGGTCGCACGCCGGCGGGTTGAGATGGTGGAGATCCACTTGATCCAGATCAAACCGGGTTGATTCCGGCCCCGGGGTAGTTCTTCCGAACGATGGCCGCTGTGGCGGCCATCGTCCTTCTGCTGCTGGCCGGGCACCCTCCGGCGGATGTTCGGCGCGGGGGAAACACCGGACAGTCATGCCATGTCTCTGGAGAAAGAACATGGCCTCTGAACTTCGCAACGAAAGAAAAGCCTGGTCGGTCCTGATCGTCAGCACGCTGGCCTTCACCGTGTGTTTCATGGTGTGGATGATGTTTGGCGTCATCGGCATCCCGATCAAGAAAGCGCTCGACCTCAATTCCACCCAGTTCGGCCTGCTGATGGCCACGCCGGTGCTCACCGGCTCGCTGGTGCGGGTGCCGCTGGGCATCTGGACCGACCGCTACGGCGGCCGCATCGTGATGGCCATCCTGATGGCGCTCACCGTCCCAGCGATCTGGATGATGAGCTACGCCACCGCCTACTGGCACTTCCTCACCATCGGCCTGTTTGTGGGCCTGGCGGGCGGCTCCTTCTCGGTCGGCACGCCCTATGTGGCACGCTGGTTCCCCAAGAACCGCCAGGGCATGGCCATGGGCGTGTACGGCGCGGGCAACTCGGGCGCGGCGGTCAACAAGTTCGTCGCACCCGTGCTGCTGGTGGCCTTCGGCTGGACCATGGTGCCGCAGGTCTACGCGGCCATCATGCTGGGCACCGTGATCCTGTTCTGGCTCTTCAGCCACAGCGACCCGTCGCACCTGGTGCCGAGCAACGTGAAATTCACCGACCAGCTCAAGGCGCTGAAAGACCCCAAGGTCATCAAGTACTGCCAGTACTACAGCATCGTGTTCGGTGGCTACGTGGCGCTCTCGCTCTGGATGGTGCAATACTACGTGGGTGAATTCGGCCTGGACATCCGTGTGGCCGCCCTGCTCGCGGCCTGCTTCTCGCTGCCCGGCGGTGTGCTTCGCGCCATCGGCGGCATCCTCTCGGACAAGTTCGGCGCGCACAAGGTCACCTGGTGGGTGATGTGGGTGAGCTGGATCTGCCTGTTCCTGCTGAGCTACCCGCAGACCGATTTCACCATCGCCACCGTGGACGGCCCCAAGACCTTCCACATCGGCCTCAATGTCTACATGTTCACTGGCCTGATGTTCATCCTGGGCATCGCCTGGGCCTTCGGCAAGGCCAGCGTCTTCAAGTACATCAGCGACGACTACCCGAAAAACATCGGCGCCATCAGCGGCATCGTCGGCCTGGCCGGCGGCATGGGCGGCTTCATCCTGCCCATCATGTTCGGCGCACTGATGGACCTCACCGGCATCCGCTCCAGCGCCTTCATGCTGATGTATGGCGTGGTCTGGGTCTCGCTCATCTGGATGTACTGGACCGAGGTGCGCAAGGCCCAGGTCATGGGCGCCGATGCCAAATCCTTTTCCCTTCAAAACTGAGCCGGCAACGGCCAGGAACCCACCATGAACACCCCCACACACAGCGGTGCCGACATCCAGGACTGGCGCCCCGAGGACGACAAATTCTGGGCCAGCACGGGCAGCCGCATCGCCTACCGCAACCTCTGGATCTCGGTGCCCGCACTGCTGTGCGGCTTCGCGGTCTGGGGCATGTGGGGCATCATCACCGTGCAGATGCTCAACCTGGGTTTCCCCTTCACCCAGGCCGAACTCTTCACGCTGACCGCCATCTCGGGCATCTCGGGTGCCACCATGCGCATCCCGGCGTCGTTCCTGGTGCGCCTGGCCGGCGGCCGCAACACCATCTTCCTCACCACCGCCATGCTGCTGGCCCCGGCCATCGGCACCGGCGTGGCGCTGCAGCACCCCGAGTGGCCGCTGTGGGTGTTCCAGCTGCTCGCGCTGTGGTCGGGTGTGGGTGGCGGCAATTTCGCCTCCTCCATGTCCAACATCAGCACCTTCTTCCCGAAGCGGCTGCAGGGCACCGCGCTGGGCCTGAACGCCGGCCTGGGCAACTTCGGTGTGACGACGATGCAGATCGTGATCCCGCTGGTGATGACCCTGCCGCTGCTCGGCGCCTTCGGCGGTGAGCCCATGACGCTGGTGAAAGACAGCGGCTGGATCTTCGGCAAGATCGCCGCCGGCACGCCCACCTGGATCCAGAACGCCGGCTTCGCCTGGGTGATCTCGCTGGTGCCACTGTCGATCCTGGCCTGGTTCGGCATGAACAACCTGAAGACCGTGTCGCCCGACACCGGCAACCCCTTCGTCGCGTTCGCCAAGGTCACGTACCTGTACACGCTGGCCTTCATCCCGGCCATCTTCATGCTCTGGCTGTACCTGCCAGCGCCCACCGGTCTCGGCATCCTGAACATGTGGATCGCGATCCCGCTGGACATCATCCTCGCCCTGCTCATGATGCGCGTGGCCGCCTTCGGCGCCATGAAGGAAAACGTCTCCAAGCAGTTCGCGATCTTCCGCAACAAGCACACCTGGTCGCTCACCGCGCTGTACATCGTCACCTTCGGTTCCTTCATCGGCTTCTCGATGGTGCTGCCGCTGGCCATCACGGTGATCTTCGGCTTCCAACACATCCCCGATGCCGCCGGTGTCATGACGCACACGCTGAAGAACCCGAACGCGCCCTCGGCCCTGACCTACGCCTGGATCGGTCCCTTCGTCGGCGCCGCCGTGCGCCCCATCGGCGGCTGGATCTCCGACAAGGTCGGCGGCTCCATCGTCACCCAGATCATCTCGGCCGTGATGGTGATCGCGTCCGGCGCGGTGGGCTACGTGATGATGCAGGCCTACGGCTCGGCCACGCCTGAGCAGTACTTCCCCGCCTTCATCGGCCTGTTCATCGTGCTGTTCTTCGCCAGCGGTGTCGGCAACGGTTCGACCTTCCGCACCATCGGCGTCATCTTCGACCGCCAGCAGGCCGGCCCCGTGCTGGGCTGGACCTCGGCCGTCGCTGCCTACGGCGCCTTCATCGCGCCGGTGGTGATCGGCGCGCAGATCAAGGCCGGTACACCGCAGTTCGCCATGTACGGCTTCGCCATCTTCTACGCCGTCTGTCTGGTCCTCAACTGGTGGTTCTATCTGCGCGCGGGTGCGGAGATCAAGAACCCATGAATTCAGTTCGTTCCATGGTTGCCTCGGGACTCAGGACGGCGTGGCACTCCGCTTCGTCCGTGTCCCCCGCCCTTCGGGCTCCTCCTTTTACCTACCGAAGCGGAGCACCACGCCGTCCTGAGTCTGCGAGCGAAGTCGGCGCGCAGATGTCTTCGCTCAGTGCGCACAGGCGCGCGGGCAGCCGAGGGCAGTGGGGTGAATGGTGCAGTGAGGTAAAGGAGGAGGCCGCCGGCCGGGGGACACGAACGGAACCGTTCACCCCACTGCCCTCGGCCCCCACAAAAGCAGGCCTGCAACCCGAGCCGAACCAACAACCGAATAAGAAGCCAATGACCCCAACCACACACACCAACCGGAGCGCCCCATGAGCCACTTTCTGGACCGATTGACCCACTTCACCCTGCCCAAGGAAGCCTTCTCGGGCAACCACGGCCTGACGACCAACGAAGACCGCACCTGGGAAGACAGCTACCGCAACCGCTGGGCCCACGACAAGATCGTGCGCAGCACCCACGGCGTGAACTGCACAGGCTCCTGCTCGTGGAAGATCTACGTCAAGGGCGGCATCGTCACCTGGGAAACCCAGCAGACCGACTACCCGCGCACCCGCTGGGACATGCCCAACCACGAGCCGCGCGGCTGCGCGCGTGGGGCCTCGTACAGCTGGTACCTGTATTCCGCCAACCGTGTGAAGTACCCCATGGTGCGCGGCCGCCTGCTCGAACGCTGGCGCGCTGCGCTCAAGGTGAGCAAGAGCCCGGTGGACGCCTGGGCGCTGATCCAGCAGGACGCCAACGCCCGTCGCGACTACCAGCAGGTGCGTGGCATGGGTGGCTTCGTGCGCAGCACCTGGGACGAGGTCAACCAGCTCATCGCCGCGGCCAACGTCTACACCATCAAGCAGCACGGCGCCGACCGCATCATCGGCTTCTCGCCCATCCCCGCCATGTCCATGGTGAGCTACGCCGCCGGCTCGCGCTACCTGTCGCTGATTGGCGGCGTGTGCATGAGCTTCTACGACTGGTACTGCGACCTGCCGCCCGCCAGCCCGCAGGTCTGGGGTGAACAGACCGACGTGCCCGAATCGGCCGACTGGTACAACAGCTCGTTCATCATCGCCTGGGGTTCCAACGTGCCCCAGACCCGCACGCCCGACGCCCACTTCTTCACCGAGGTGCGCTACAAGGGCACCAAGACGGTGGCGGTCACGCCCGACTATTCCGAAGTCGCCAAACTCTCCGACCTCTGGCTGCACCCCAAGCAGGGCACCGACGCCGCGCTCGCCATGGCCATGGGCCATGTGGCGCTCAAAGAGTTCTACTTCCCCGACGGCGGCAAGCAGCGCTCCAGCTATTTCGACGACTACGCCCGCCGCTACACCGACCTTCCGTTGCTGGTGATGCTGAAGGAACACACCCTGCCCGACGGCACGGTGACCATGGTGCCCGACCGTTACCTGCGCGCCAGCGACTTCAACGGCAAGATGGGCCAGAAGAGCAACCCCGAGTGGAAGACCGTGGCCTTCGACACCGACGGCAAGGCGGTGCTGCCCAACGGCTCCATCGGCTTCCGCTGGGGTGAGCCCGGCCGCGAAGACGAAGGCAAGTGGAACCTGGAGTCCAAGGAAGCGCGCGGCAACACCGACGTGAAGCTCAAGCTGTCGGTGATCGAAGACGGTGAGCAGGAACACCAGGTGGTGGACGTCGGCTTCCCGTACTTCGGCGGCAACGCCACCCCCCACTTCACCGCCAACGCGCAGAACGGCGAGATCAACCACGCCAAGGTACCGGCCGTGCGCCTGCGCCTGGGCAAGGCCGGTGACGAGCGTTACGCCATGGTGGCCACCGTGTTCGACCTGCAGGTCGCGCAGTACGGCATCGACCGCGGTCTGGGCAGTGGTGCCAAGAACTTCGATGACAACGCCGCCTACACCCCGGCCTGGCAGGAAAGCATCACCGGCGTGCCACGCGACCAGGTCATCACCGTCGCGCGCCAGTTCGCCGACAACGCCGACAAGACGCACGGCAAGTCCATGGTGATCATCGGCGCGGCCATGAACCACTGGTACCACGCCGACATGAACTACCGCGGCGTCATCAACCTCCTGATGATGTGTGGCTGCATCGGCCAGAGCGGCGGCGGCTGGGCGCACTACGTGGGCCAGGAAAAGCTGCGCCCGCAAACCGGCTGGGTGCCGCTGGCATTTGCCACCGACTGGGTGCGCCCTCCGCGCCAGATGAACAGCACCAGCTTCTTCTACGCCCACACCGACCAGTGGCGCTACGAGAAGCTCGGCATGGAAGAGATCGTGTCGCCCACGCTGAGCGCTGCCGACAAGGCCGCCTTCAGCGGCAGCATGATCGACTTCAACGTGCGCGCCGAGCGCATGGGCTGGTTGCCGAGCGCACCGCAGCTCAAGACGAATCCGATGCAGGTCGTCAAGGACGCGCAGGCTGCCGGCCTGGACGCCAAGGACTACGTGGTCAAGGCGCTGAAAGACGGCACGCTGGAGATGAGCTGCGAAGACCCGGATGCACCACAGAACTGGCCGCGCAACATGTTTGTCTGGCGCTCCAACCTGCTGGGCTCCAGCGGCAAAGGCCACGAGTATTTCTGCAAGCACCTGCTGGGCACCGAAAACGGTGTGCAGGGCAAGGACCTCGGCAAGGACGACGCCAAGCCCGCCGAGGTGACGTGGCACAAGGACGCGCCGCAAGGCAAGCTGGACCTGCTGGTCACGCTCGACTTCCGCATGAGCACGACCTGCCTGTACTCCGACATCGTGCTGCCGACCGCGAGCTGGTACGAGAAGAACGACCTCAACACCAGCGACATGCACCCCTTCATCCACCCGCTGTCGGCGGCCGTGGACCCGGTGTGGCAGTCGCGTTCGGACTGGGAGATCTACAAGGGCTTCGCCAAGACCTTCAGCGAGGTCTGCGTGGGCCACCTGGGCGTGGAAAAAGAGGTGGTGCTCTCGCCCATCATGCACGACACCCCCGGGGAAATGGCACAGGCCTTTGAGGTCAAGGAATGGAAGAAGGGCCACTGTGACCTGATCCCCGGCAAGACCGCGCCGCAGATCGCCGTGGTCGAGCGCGACTACCCCAACACCTTCAAGCGCTTCACGGCCCTGGGGCCGCTGCTCGACAAGCTGGGCAACGGCGGCAAGGGCATCGGCTGGAAAACCGGCACCGAGGTCGAACAGCTCGGCCAGCTCAACGGCAAGACGCTGGAAGAGGGGGTGTCGCAGGGCATGCCGCGCATCGTCACCGACATCGACGCCTGTGAAACCATCCTGCAACTCGCGCCCGAGACCAACGGCCACGTGGCCGTGAAGGCCTGGGAAGCGCTGGGCAAGCAGACCGGGCGCGACCACACCCACCTGGCGATCTACCGCGAAGACGAGAAGATCCGTTACCGCGACATCCAGGCGCAGCCGCGCAAGATCATCAGCTCGCCGACCTGGAGCGGTATCGAGAGCGAGACGGTGAGCTACAACGCCGGCTACACCAACGTGCACGAATACATCCCATGGCGCACCCTCACCGGTCGCCAGCAGTTCTACCAGGACCACCCCTGGATGATCGCCTTCGGCGAGGGCTTCGGCAGCTACCGCCCGCCGGTGGACCTGAAGACCACCGAGGGCATCCACAACATCAAGCCCAACGGCAACAAAGAGATCCAGCTGAACTTCATCACGCCGCACCAGAAGTGGGGGATTCACTCCACCTACAGCGACAACCTGATGATGCTCACGCTGAACCGCGGCGGTACCGTGATCTGGCTCAGCGAAGAGGACGCGAAGAGCGCCGGCATCGTGGACAACGACTGGGTCGAGCTGTTCAACATCAACGGCGCCGTGGCGGCCCGCGCGGTGGTGAGCCAGCGCGTCAACCCCGGCATGGTGATGATGTACCACTCGCAGGAAAAGATCATCAACACCCCCGGGTCGGAGATCACCGGCGTGCGCGGCGGCATCCACAACTCGGTGACCCGCATCGTGCTCAAGCCCACCCACATGATCGGCGGCTACGCGCAGCTGAGCTACGGCTTCAACTACTACGGAACCATCGGCACCAACCGCGACGAGTTCGTGGTGGTGCGCAAGATGGACAAGGTCGACTGGCTCGACACACCGGCCGACGACCACCTGGTGCGTGCGTACCAGTCGCAAGGCGAGAACCCCTGAGCCCACTGCCCTTCATTTGGAGTCAAACATGAAAATTCGCGCACAAATCGGCATGGTGCTCAACCTGGACAAGTGCATCGGCTGCCACACCTGTTCGGTCACCTGCAAGAACGTCTGGACCAGCCGGCCCGGTGTGGAATACGCCTGGTTCAACAACGTCGAGACCAAGCCCGGCATCGGTTACCCCAAGGAGTGGGAAAACCAGGACAAGTGGAACGGTGGCTGGGTCCGCAAGGCCGACGGTTCCATCGTGCCCAAGCAGGGTGGCAAGTGGTCGCTGCTGATGAAGATCTTCAGCAACCCCAACCTGCCGCAGATCGACGACTACTACGAGCCCTTCACCTTCGACTACGACCACCTGCAGTCGGCGCCGGAGATGAAGCACGCGCCCACCGCGCGCCCGCGTTCGCTGATCACCGGCAAGCGCATGGAGAAGATCGAGTGGGGCCCGAACTGGGAAGAGATCCTCGGCGGCGAGTTCAGCAAGCGCAGCAAAGACGCGAACATGGACGGTTTCGAGCAGGCCCAGAAAGACATGATGGGCCAGTTCGAGAACACCTTCATGATGTACCTGCCGCGCCTGTGCGAGCACTGCCTGAACCCGGCCTGTGTGGCCTCGTGCCCCTCGGGCTCGATCTACAAGCGCGAGGAAGACGGCATCGTGCTGATCGACCAGGACAAGTGCCGCGGCTGGCGCATGTGCGTGAGCGGCTGCCCCTACAAGAAGATCTACTACAACTGGAAAAGCGGCAAGGCCGAGAAGTGCATCTTCTGCTACCCGCGCATCGAAGCCGGCCAGCCCACGGTGTGCTCCGAAACCTGCGTCGGTCGCATCCGTTACCTCGGCGTGCTGCTGTACGACGCCGACCGCATCGCCGAAGCCGCGAGCACGCCCAACGAGATCGATCTCTACCAGGCCCAGCTCGACCTGTTCCTCGACCCGAACGATCCCAAGGTGATCGAGCAGGCGCGCATCGACGGCATCCCCGATGCCTGGATGGCCGCGGCCCGCCAGAGCCCGGTCTACAAGATGGCGGTGGAGTGGAAGGTGGCCCTGCCGCTGCACCCCGAATACCGCACCCTGCCCATGGTCTGGTACGTGCCACCGCTCTCGCCCATCACCGCCTCGGCCAACGCCGGCATGCTGAGCCAGAACGGCGAGATCCCGGACGTGTCGCAGCTGCGCATTCCGGTCAAGTACCTGGCCAACCTGCTGACCGCCGGCGACACCGGCCCGGTGGTGCGCGCGCTCGAACGCATGCTCGCCATGCGCTCCTACCAGCGCACCAAACACGTGGACGGCCTGGTCAACCAGGAGGTGCTCGACCAGGTGGGCCTGACCGCCCGCGAGGTGGAAGAGATGTACCGCTACATGGCGATCGCGAACTACGAAGACCGCTTCGTGATCCCGACCACGCACCGCGAGTACGCCGAAAACACCTTCAACGTGAAGGGCGGCTGCGGCTTCAGTTTCGGCAACGGCTGCTCGGAAGGCCAGACCGAAACCAGTCTGTTCGGTTCTGAAAAGAAGCGCACCATCCCGATCAAGCTGGGAGCATGAGATGAACCTGTTTGCTCCCTCCCCTCCACAGGCCCGCCTCACGCTGCGCGTGCTGGCGCACCTGCTGCGTTACCCCGACGCGGCGTTCCGCGAGCACACGGCCGAGCTGCGGCAGGCGCTGCGCGACGAAGCGGCGCTGCCGGCCGCGCGGCTGGCCGAACTCGACGCGCTGCTCAGGCACCTGGCCACCCAGCCGGCGCTGGACGTCGAGTCCGAGTACGTCGAGCTGTTCGACCGCGGTCGCCGCACCGCGCTGCACCTGTTCGAGCACGTGCACGGCGATTCGCGCGACCGTGGCCCGGCCATGATCGACCTGATCCAGACCTACGAAAAGGCCGGACTGTTCCTCGGCCCCAGCGAGCTGCCCGACTATTTGCCGGTGGTGCTCGAATTCGCGTCCACGCAGCCGCCCCAGCAGGCGCGTGAATTCATGGGCGAGATCGCGCACATCGTGCGCGTGATCTTCAGCGCGCTGGCCGGTCGCCAGAGCCCTTACGCCAGCGTGCTGGCGGCGGTGCTGGAGCTGGCGGGCGAGAAAGCCGAAGCCGTGGCCGTCGCGCCCGAGCCGGAGATGGACGAGAGCTGGGCCGAGCCCGAGGTGTTCGGTGGATGCTCGACCGAAGGCCAGGCCAAGCCGAACCAGCCCCAGCCCATCCAGATCGTCAGAAAGTCACCCCAACCTTCCCAAGGAGCGCAGGCATGAACCCGCTGCACAACTTCCTCTTCACCGTCTATCCCTACATCTGCCTGGCGGTGTTCTTCATGGGCAGCCTGGCCCGGTTCGACCGCGACCAGTACACCTGGAAAAGCGATTCGTCGCAGCTGCTGCGCAAGGGCCAGTTGCGCTGGGGCAGCAACCTGTTCCACATCGGCATCCTGTTCCTGTTCGGGGGTCACACGGTGGGCCTGCTCACGCCGCACTTCATGTACGAGCCCTTCATCACCGCCGAACAGAAGCAGCTGGTGGCCGTGACCGCGGGCGGCATCGCCGGCGTGATCTGCTTCATCGGCCTGACGCTGCTGCTGCACCGCCGCATCTTCGACGACCGCATCCGCCTCACCAGCCACCGCACCGACCTCGGCATCCTGATCATCCTGTGGGTGCAGCTGGTGCTGGGCCTGATCACCCTGCCGTATTCGTTCGGCCACAAGGACGCGGGCGTGATGCTGGCGCTGGCCGACTGGGCCCAGCGCATCGTGACCTTCCGCCCCGACGCCGCCGGCCTGGTGGCGCTGGACTGGCCCTACAAGGTGCACCTGGTGCTGGGCATGACGATCTTCCTGCTCTTCCCCTTCTCGCGTCTGGTGCACGTATGGAGCGGCTTCGGCACGCTGGCCTACATCGTCCGCCCTTACCAGGTGGTGCGCAGCCGCAAGCTGGGCCTGAACGCCGACACCACGCGCCAGCGCTGAGTGACCCCGCCATGAATCAGGACACCACCATGAGCCCATCTTCCTCCGTCGGTTGCGGCAGCAGCAGCTGCGCCTGCGCCGACCTGGCCCAACCCCAGGTGGCCAGCATCAATGGCATCACCTTGCACGAGCCCGGTGAGGCGCTCGACGCCCAGACCCTGCGCGAGCGCGCCTACACCGAGCTGCTGATGCAGGAAGCGGTGAAACAGGGCCTGCTGCCGCGTTACAGGGGTCTGGTGGCGCAGCAGCCGGACGACGCGCAGCGCCAGGTCATCGAGACCATGCTCGACCAGGCCGTGACCTCACCCGACCCCACCGAAGACGAATGCCGACGTCACTACGAGGCGCAGAAAAACCGGCTGATCGTCGGGCAGGCGCTGCATGTGCGGCACATCCTGTTCGCGGTGACGCCGGGCGTGAACGTGCACGCGCTGTCGCAGCGCGCCGAGACGGCCTTGCTGGAGCTCTCGCGCAAGGACGTGCCTGCGGGCCGCTTCGCGCAACTGGCGGCCGAGTTGTCGAACTGCCCCTCGGGCGCCCAGGGCGGCGACCTGGGCTGGGTGACCCCGGAGGCCTGCGCGCCCGAGCTGGCGAACGAACTGTTCTTCCAGACCGATTCGCGCTGGGGCATGGGCGTGCACCCGCGCCTGGTGCACACGCGCTTCGGCCTGCACATCATCGAGGTGCTGGGTCGCAAGAAAGGCGTTTTGCCCGAGTTCGAGCAGGTCCGCGACCAGATCGCCAGCCGGCTCGCGCTGCAGTCGCGCAGCACCGCGCTGCGCCAGTACATGCAGCTGCTGGTGGGACAGGCCCAGGTGGAGGGCGTCGAGCTGGAGGGCGCCGACAGTCCGCTCGTCCAGTAGGACCGAGGCCGACATGCCCGACGAGCTGCTGCTGCGCCTGCGCGATTTCCACGAGGACTATTTTCCGCTGCACCAGCAGCGCTTTCAGGACCTGGTGGCGCAGGGGCAGCACCCCAAGACGCTGTTCATCGGCTGCTCCGATTCGCGCCTCGTGCCCTACCTGCTCACGGGCGCGGCGCCGGGTGAGCTGTTCCTGGTGCGCAACGTGGGCGCGCTGGTGCCACCCTACGACCAGTCGCACGGCCTGCACGGCACCATGGCCGCGATCGAATACGCGGTGCTCAGCCTGCACGTCGAGCGCATCATCGTGTGTGGACACAGCCACTGCGGGGCGGTCCGGGCCGCCTACGACGGCGCACCCGCCGAAGCGGTGGCGCTGCGTTCATGGCTGCGGCTGATGGACGAGGCCCTGCTGCCGGTGCAACCCAGCCGGGAGGCCTTGCACCGCACCGAACAGCGGTCCGTGGTGCTGCAGCTGGAGCGCCTCATGGGCTACCCCATGGTGCGGCGCGAGGTGGAGGCGGGGCGCCTCACCCTGCACGGATGGCACTATGTGATCGAAGATGGCGAGGTGCATGTGTTCGATGCCCAGCAGGGCGACTTCGTGGCCGCCTCGGTGTCCACCCACAGCGGCACCGGCCCATACCAGCCCTATGTCGAACACGACGGACAGATCATTGAACCTTGAGGCACCCTCCGTGCTCCCCTCTTCTCTTATTTCTGAAACGGTCAGGACACCATGAACATTGCCACCTTTGACGACCTGTTGAGCGCCGCCCGCACACAACCCCAGCCGCAGCGGCTGCTGTTCGTGTTCGCGGGCATCGAGCTGCCCGACGACGCGAGCCCCGCCGAACGCGCGGGTTTCGAACGTGGCGAGGGCGGTGCGCTGGTGCCTCAGATGTGCGTGGACAAAGCCCCGGACGAGATCGTGTCGTTCGAGCAGTTCAAACAGGAAGCCCGTCAGATGGGGCCGGACTGGGGCATGGTGTTCGCAGCGGCCCTGTCGGGCCGCTCGGGTCGCGCGCCCACCAGCGAAGACGCCGAGAAACCGTTGCAGGACATGGTGGAGGCAATCCGCCTGGGGCGCCTGCAGGCGTTCATCCCCTTCAACCCCGAGGGCGAGGCGGTGCAGCTCGGCTGAGAGGCTGAGCCGCACCACCGTCACGCTCCCGCCGGGTCAGAACTTGTAGCCGACGCCGACGGTGAAGCCCTTGAGGGTGACGTCGTCCTTGTCGTGGTACGTCATGTAATCGGCGTTGACCGAGAGCTGGCTGTTGATGTGGTAGCTCGCGCCGAGACCGTAGGCGATGGAGGTGTCGCTCGCGTTCTCGCTGCCGATGGACAGCTTGGCCCGCGTGGCGCCGAGGCGACCAAACACTTCCAGACCCTCGCCGACATGGACCTTGGGTTTGACGAACACACCGATCATGTTGTCCACCTCGGCCTTGCCACCCGAATTGAAACCGCCCACCTTCACGGCGGAGTCACGCAGGCCGAGGCTGAGCATGCTCTCGACCGCGAGGTTGTCGTTGAGCTCGTAGCCGATGATGCCGCGCACGTTGGACGGCTTGGACGTCACGCCCACACCAGAGACGTTGCCTTCGAGCTTCAGAGGGGTGTAGCCGAGTTCGCCGTACAGGCCCTGGGCATTTGCCGCCACCGAGGCGGTGGCGAGCGTGGCGATGGCAACGAGGGGAATGAAACGCTTCATGAAAACTCCTGGGGTGTTGCAAAGGGGGTCAGTCTATTGACGAATCCACCCCAAAACCCTGGGTGTTGGGAAGCGTTACCGGCTTTACCGAAGCGACGCACTTTGCAACCGCCGCGTGAGGGGTCGGCCGTGCGGTGCGTTCAGGGACCTTCGCGCGAAGGCATGCGCGCCCCCACGTGCACCTCGCCGCGCACCTCGGCCAGCTCCACCTGGCGCTGGCGCTCGGCCAGCCGTGCTTTCTCCTCGGGGCTGCGCTGGTCGTGGCAATGCGGGCAGCTCACGCCCTTCACGTACAGCGGCGACGCCTTCTCTGCCTCGCCCAGCGGCCAGCGGCATGAGCGGCACAGCTCGTGGGGGCCGGGCCGCAGCCCGTGGCCCACGCTCACGCGTTCGTCGAACACGAAGCACTCGCCCTCCCAGGTGCTCTGCCCGGGCGGCACCTCTTCGAGGTATTTGAGGATGCCGCCTTCGAGGTGATACACCTCGTCGAAACCGCGCATCTTCATCAACGCGGTGGACTTCTCGCAGCGGATGCCGCCGGTGCAGAACATCGCGACCTTCGGTTTCTTGCCGTCCTGCAGCGCGGGCTGCGCATCGAGCCAGGCCGGCAGTTCGGTGAAGGTCTTGATGTCGGGGTTGATGGCGCCCTTGAAGCTGCCGATGGCGACCTCGTAGTCGTTGCGGGTGTCGATCACGAGCACGTCGGGATCGGCCAGCAGCGCGTTCCAGTCCTGCGGTTTCACGTACTGCCCCACCGTGCGGTTCGGGTCGAGCTCGGGCACACCGAGGGTGACGATCTCTTTCTTCAGCCGCACCTTCATGCGCAGGAAGGGCGGCTTGTCCGACCACGAGGCCTTGTGCCCCAGGGTGGCCAGGCGCGGGTCGGCATGAAGAAACGCCAGCACGGCCCGCACGCCCGCCTCGGGGCCGGCGATGGTGCCGTTGATGCCCTCGCGCGCGAGCAGCAAGGTGCCCTTGACCTGGTGGGCTTCGCACACCGCGAGCAGGGGGTCGCGCAGCGCGGCGAAGTCGGGCAGATCGACGAACTTGTAGAGAGCGGCGGTGAGGTAGCGGGGCATCACCCGATTATCGGCGCCCCCTCCGATCTTCCGTCTTTGTGCATGAACACCCACACCCCGTTGTCGAGCCACACGGCAACGGGGAAGGCGTCGTCCTCAGCGCCCGTAGGTGGCTTGCAGCGTCACACTGCCCAGCCTTTGACCCGAGATCATGAAACCGATCAGCGCCGCCGAGGCATTGGCAGGCACCTCCAGGCGATCGGTCTTGAGCGCGTGCAAGGTGAACTGGTAGCGGTGCGGTTTGTCGCCCACGGGTGGGCAGGCACCGCCAAAGCCGGCGACACCGTAATCGGTGCGGCCCTGCTGGGCGCCCGCAGGCAGGCGCGAGCCATCGACGCGGCCAGCGTCTTCGGGCAATGCGCTGACCGTTGCCGGGATGTTGTAGACCACCCAGTGCCACCACCCCGAGCCCGTGGGCGCGTCGGGGTCGTAGGTGGTGAGCGCAAAGCTGCGCGTGCCCGCAGGCGGGTTCTGCCACGCGAGCGCCGGCGACACATTGCCACCTGTGCAGCCAAAACCGTTGAACACCTGGGGGGCACCCAGCGTGCCATGGGGTTTCACCGTGGGGCTGCTCAGGGTGAAGTCGGCGGCACCGGCGGCACCGGCCAGGCCGGCAAGAAGAAGAAAGAGGGCGGGTTTCAAATGCAAGCTCCATGAAGGTGTGAACAGAGCTCGATGCTCGCCCCTTCTCGGGCCGCGCGCTGCCCGGTTTCCGTCAATCGCTGTGCGCGACCGGTCAATGTCGAACGACGGAAGGCGGCACACCCCAGCGCTCGCGGAACGCCGCACTGAAGCGGCTGTGCGATGCCCAGCCACAGCGTTGCGCCACCTCGCCCACCGACAAGGTCGAGGTTTGCAAGAGGCCCAAGGCGGTCTCCAGCCGCACCTCTCGCACCAGCGCCGCCAGCGAGAGGTCTTCGCTTTGCAGGCGGCGGCGCAAGGTGGATTCGCTCAGGTGAAACGCGTCGGCGAGCGCGGCCACATTCCAGTCGACGTCGGGACGCTGAGACACCAGCCGACGAACCCGCTCGCCCCAGTCCAGCCCGAGGGTGGACACCAGCCGATGCCCACGCTCGGCCAGGAGCAACAGAACCTCCTTGGCCCGATGGCGCACCAAAGCATCGGACAGCGTGGCGTTCGTCGCGGGCAGACAGCGGCGCACCGCACCGTCCAGCTCGTCGTCCACGGCGACCACCCTGGCGCCTGCCATCGCAGCGGTTTCTTTCGTGTGCGCGAGCGCCTCGGTATCGCGAACCATGTCGTCGTCAAAGGCCAGCACCAGAGCCTCGTAGCGACCTTGCCCGCGCGGGTCGTTGACCACGTCCCACTGCGAGCCCCGCGCGATCAGCACCGCTTGCCCGGGACCGGCATCGAAACGTTGCCCGGGTGCATGCAGCGACTTGCGGCCCCTGAGCACGAGGATGAGCGCATCCGACCGCAGGGTGAGCGTGCTCAGCCGGTAGCGCTGGGCCGCAAAAATGCGCACCCCGGGGCTCACAGCGGCTCCAGCCGCGACAGGTCCGGCCGCTCCAGCCACTGCGCGAACTCGTCGGCCAGCCGCACGGCGGCGGCCGTGGCCGCACTCCAGGCCTGCACGCGCGCGGCCAGGTTCTGGCCGTAGCGGTTGAAATCGCTGCGGTCGGGCAGGCGGCCGTGGGGCAGGGTCCGGACCCAGTCCGGGTCGGGCGCGATGACCACCATGCGGTCCAGCGCGGGGCTGGCCGCGTGCCGGCCCGTCCAGCGCTTGTCGAGCCAGCCGGGCACCACCGCGCGCTGGAAATGCGGGTACAGCACCAGCGGCGCGGTGTCGGGCGTCTGGTAACGCAGGTGCAGGTGGTAGTCGGTGATGCCGCCGTCCCAGTACGGCCCGGGTGGCGCGCCGGCGATGGCGTGCACCGGGCGCAGCACGAAAGGGATGGAGCAGCTGGCCTGCAGCGCGTCCATGAAGTTGCCGGCGTGAAGACCGATCTGGCGGGTGCGGAAATCCTGCGTGCCAAAGGGCAGCGCGGCGGGCGCGTCACCGTGCAGCGAAGAAAACACCACGCGCTCCAGCCAGGCGCCCAGGGCCTTGCGCCCCAGGGCGTTGGCCACGAAGGCACCGAGATACCCCAGCGGCGTGCGCAGCGCACCGTCGCGCGCGAGCACATGGCGCCCGCGCGAGGTGACGATGTGCAGGCGGTAGCGCGGTTGGCGCAACAACTCGTCGATCCGCCCGCCGTAGAACACCTGGAGGTTGCGGGCGAACTGGCGACTGACCTGCTCGGCGGTGGGGCGCTTCTGGCCTTGCGGCAGCTCGAAGTGCTGGGCGATGTAGTCGCGCTCCAGCCGCATCAACGAAGCGACGGGGTCGTCCAGGCAGGCCGTGGCCATGCGCCAGGCGCCGATGGACGCGCCGATCAGGTCCACGGGCTGCTGGCTGCGCGGCAGCCACTCCCCAAAAATGAAACGGTCGAGCGGCCCGAGGATGAGTCCCTTGGGGCCACCCGCCGCCGCGGGGATGGCGCCCACGTCCTGCGGACGCAGGCCATGGCGTTCGATGTGGGAGCGGGCCGTTGGACCGGCATAAAGGCGCAAGGCAGGCATGGCAACGCGGTGCGGATGGACCGAAAGGATGAACGGTGGCGCAGGGTCGGCAGACGGAGCCCGCTGACAGCCGACTGACAGCTGGCTCACCTGTAATGGAGCCCACATTGGAACCGATACGCAAGGGAGTCTGCACATGGATCGAAGAAGCTTGTTGACGGCCGGCGGCGCCAGCGCGTGCCTGCTCGGCATGGGCCCCGCCGCGTTCGCCCAGACACTCGCCGCTGGGCCGGCCCCCACCCGCCTGCCCGAGCTGCACATCTACATCCCCGGCGGCGCCGGTGGCGGCTGGGACCAGACCGGCCGAGCCCTGGGCGCGGCCATCCAGGCCGCCGGCATGGCCGATCGGGTGACCTACGAGAACAAGGGCGGCAAGGGCGGGACCATCGGGCTGGCCGACTTCGTCGCGCGCCACGACCGCAACCCGGCGGCGCTGATGGTCGGTGGCATGGTGATGCTGGGCGCGATCGCGCTCGGGCAGTCGAAAGCCACGCTGGACCAGGTCAGCCCCATCGCGCGGCTGACCAACGACTTCATGGTGCTGGTGTCCCGGACGGGGCAGCAGCCGGACTCCGTGGCGGCGCTGAGCCAGGCCATGCGCACCAACCTGGCCGGGGTGCGGTTCACCGGCGGTTCGGCCGGCGGCGTCGATCATGTGCTCGCCGGCATGATCGCCCTCCAGCTGCGGCAGGACGTGACGCAACTCAAGTACCTGCCCACCAGCAGCGGCCCCGAAGCCGCCGCACTGCTGGAGAAGGCACAGGCACAGGTGGCGATCTCGAGCTACAGCGAATTCCAGACCGGCATTGAAAAGAACCAGCTCACGCCGCTGGCGATGTCTTCCCGCCGAGCGCTCTACGGGGTGCCCTCCCTGCACGAACAAGGCCTGCAGACCGACCTGAGCAACTGGCGCGCGGTGTTCGCCCCCGGGCGCATCGACGTGGCGCAACGCGAGAACCTGCGCCGCATCGTGGTCCTGGCCACCCAGCACCCCGCCTGGGCGCAGGCGCTGGAGAAAAACAAGTGGTTCAACGCCCTGCTGCACGGGCAGGACTTCGCCGGCCGGCTGGTCATCGAGCAGGGCATGGCCAGCGCCATGGCGATGATGCTCAAACTCAAGGCCTGAGGCCGGGCGCGAGCCGCATCGGGCCCGCCCGCGCTCCACGCCCTCGGACATCGGGTTCTCCCGGGGGCGACTGACAGGCGAATGACAGCCTTTCCCGGTCGAATGGAATGCCCTTCCATCACCCGACGAGGCACCGCCCATGATCCGCAGAAATTGGCTGAAAACCTGTGGCGCGGCCACTGCGCTGTGGGCTGTCCATTCCCCGTCGTTCGCCCAGCAGGCGGCACCCACCGCCCGGCCGGTGCACGCGCCCACACCACTCGCGAAGCTGACCATTTACATCCCGGGTGGTGCCGGCGGCGGCTGGGACCAGACCGGGCGCGCCCTCGGTGCCGCGATCCAGTCGGCCGGTCTGGCGCAGCAGGTGGTCTATGAAAACAAGGGCGGCAAAGGCGGCACCCTCGGTCTGACCGACTTCGTGGAGCGCTTCAACCGCGACCCCTCGGCGCTGCTGATCGGGGGCATGGTCATGCTAGGGGCCATCGCGGTGAACCGACCGGCGGTCACGCTGGCCCAGGTCGGCCCGATCGCCCGCCTGACCAACGATTTCATGGTGCTGGTGACCCCCACCGGGGGCCGCCTCGCCGACATGAACGCGCTGAAGGACGCGATGCGCAAAAACCTGTCGTCTGTGGCGTTCACCGGGGGTTCGGCGGGCGGGGTCGATCACATGCTGGCCGGCATGATCGCGCGCCAGCTGCGTCTCGATGTGAGCCAGCTGAAGTACCTACCCACGAGCAGCGGGCGCGAAGCCATGGCCTTGCTGGAGAAGGGTGAGGCCCAGGTCGCCATCTCCAGCTACAGCGAGTTCCAGGCGGGCATCGACAACAAGAGCCTCGCGCCCCTGGCCGTGTCGGCGCGCAAGTCGCTGCACGGCATCCCGTCACTCAACGAACTCGGCGTCAACACCGACCTCGGCAACTGGCGCGCCGTGTTCGGCCCGGGCCAGATCTCGGAGCCCGAGCGCAACCAGCTGCGCCACATCGTGATCGCCGCCACCCAGACGCCGGCCTGGAAGCAGTCGCTTCGCACGGAGAAGTGGACCGACGCCCTGATGCACGGCGAGGAGTTCACCAAGGTGCTGATGATCGAACAGGCCATGGCCAGCGCCGTGGCCATGATGCTCAAGCTCAAGGCCTGAACCTGTCGTCGATGGCGCCGGAGCGTGCGCCGCTCAGACGGTCGCGAAGGACTCGGACTTTTCCGTGTGACGGGTCAGGGAGGGGATTTCTTCGCCGATCACCGTGTCGGGGTCGATGCCGAGCACCAGGCCGATGGGATCGGGGTAGGTGTTGATCAGGCCTTCGCTGCCCAACGACAGCTCCTCGGCCCGCGCGCGCCAGGACGCGATGTGGATCACCCCGGCGATCGGCTCGTAGACCTCGTTGTCGAACGGGGCCACCTGGTGCTCGATGGCGTCGATCATCTTCTTGGGAAAGCGCCACTCACGGGCCAGCGCCGCGCCGACTTCGGCGTAGCTGTAGCCAAACAGGCCTTTTTCGGCGCGGGCTCGCTTGAGGTCGAGCACGGGCACGCTGCGGTCCAGGTCGATCATCGCCTCGGGCATGCCCACGTGCATGACCAGCTCGCCGATGCCGTGCACCAGGCCCGCGGTGAAAGCCGTGTTTTCGTCGATCTTGATCGGCAGCGCGATGTAACGCGAGAGGTTGGCGGAGTTGATGCTGTAGCGCCAGAACTGGTTGAGGTTGACGCTGCCCAGGCGGTGGAAACCGTCGCCCAGCGCGGTGGCGATCACGAGCGCGCGGACCTTGATCAGGCCCATCATGTTCATGGCTTCGCGGGCGTTGCCCACCGTGCGGTGCAGACCGAAAAAGGCCGAGTTGGCGGTCTTGATCAGTTTCGCGGTCAGCACCGGGTCGGACTCGATCAGGTCGGCGGCGTACAGCAGATCCACCTCTTCCCGGTCGAAGGTGTCCATGAGCTTTCGCACGACCTTGGGCGCTGAAGGCAGCGCATGGGGCTGTTTGAGGAGTTTGTCGAGCTGCATGGCGATTTCCCGGTGGATGGAAAACAGTGGAACGGTGGGGAGCGCTTCGTCCAAGGCGTGGTGGACTTGAGGCCCGGCGCCGGATTCACTCGATGAAAGCGGCCAGGGCCTGGCTGAAGGACCACTCGGCGGGGTCCTTGCCCAGCACGCTGTCGAGGTCCAGCCCGAGCGTGAGCCCGACCATGTCGGGAAAGGTCGCGGCCATGCCGTTGTTGTCGAGCTGCAGTTCCTCGGCGCGCGCGCGCCAGGAGGCGAGGTGCAGCAACCCGGCCAGCGGGTCGTAGGCCTCACCCTCAAAGGGGGTGAGCTGGTTGGCCAGGGCCGACACCATTTCGTTCGGGAACTGCCATTTCTCCGCCATGCCGGCGCCCACCTGGGCGTAGCTGTAACCCAGCAGCGCCTGTTCGGCGGACGCCCGGTTCAGGTCCAGCGGCAGGGTGCTGACGTTGAGCGCCAGCATGCGGTCGGGCATGGCGATGTGCATCACCAGCACGCCGATGGCGTGGATCAGGCCTGCAGTGAACGCATTGCCCTGGTTCTGGTGCAGCACGCCCGCGAGCGAACGCGCGATGTCGGCCGCCCGCAGGCTGTAGCGCCAGAACTGTTTGAGGTCGATGCCGGGCACGTTCTTGAAGCCCGCACCCAGGGCCGCCGCCATCACCAGCGAGCGCACATGGGTCATGCCCAGCAGGGCCACGGCCTCGTCGGCGCTGCCGATCTTGCGGCTGACGCGGAAAAACGCGGAGTTCGAGAGGCGCAGCACGCGCGTGGTCAAGGCGGGATCGCGCCCGATCAGCTCGCCCACCCGTTTGGGGCTGGGGTCTTCGAGGTTCATCTCCGCCAGCAGGTCCGAAACGGCGCGCGGCATGGCCGGCAGGGCCCGGGGGTAATTGAGCAGGGCTTCGAGTTGCATGGTCTGAAGTCCGAAGGTCGTGACAAAGGGGGGTGTGACTCCCTCTCTATCGACCCGCCCGACGGCAACTTGAGGCTCGCCACAGCGCCCGGCAGGGCCCCGGGCCCGCCCGCCCCCGGCCCCGCGAAACGGACCGCGCCCGTCCCGCGAAACGGCCGTTCAGCGTTTGCCCACGCCCTGCAGCTTGGCGAAAGCCGAGGCCATGGCGCCGGCCGGCTCGGGCTGGCGCTGGCCACCGCCCTGCCCGCCCGCGCGCGGCCCGCCCCGGGCCGGCTCGAAGCGGTTGTCGCGCGGCGCGCCGGGTTCGCGCTTCGCGGGCGTGGCGTCCAGCCGCATGGACAGGCCGATGCGCTTGCGCGCCACGTCCACCTCCATCACCTTGACCTTCACGATGTCGCCGGTCTTGACGATCTCGCGCGCGTCGTTGACGAACTTGTTGGCCAGCTGGCTCACGTGGACGAGACCGTCCTGGTGCACGCCGAGGTCGATGAAAGCGCCAAATTGCGCGACGTTGGACACCGTGCCTTCGAGGATCATGCCCTCGCGCAGGTCGCTGATGTCTTCGACGCCGTCGTTGAAGCGCGCCACCGCGAAGTCCGGGCGCGGGTCGCGGCCGGGTTTCTCCAGCTCGGTCAGGATGTCCTTGACCGTGATCACACCGAATTTCTCGTTGGCGAACAGCTCCGGGCGCAGCGTCTTGAGCATGTCGGCGCGGCCCATGAGCGTGGCCACCGGCTGGCCGGTTTTCGCGATGATCTGCTCGACCACGGGATAGGTTTCCGGGTGCACGCCGGTCATGTCCAGCGGGTTGTCGCCGCCCCGGATGCGCAGGAAACCCGCCGCCTGCTCGAAGGTCTTGGCGCCCAGGCCGCTGACCTCCATGAGCTGCTGACGGCTCTTGAAAGCGCCGTTGGCCTCGCGCCAGCGCACCACCGATTTCGCCACCGTGGCCGACAGGCCCGACACCTTGGAGAGCAGCGGCACGCTGGCCGTGTTCAGGTCCACGCCCACGCCGTTCACGCAGTCTTCCACCACCGCGTCCAGCGTGCGCGCGAGCTCGCTCTGGTTCACGTCGTGCTGGTACTGGCCCACGCCGATGCTCTTGGGGTCGATCTTCACCAGCTCGGCCAGCGGGTCCTGCAGGCGGCGAGCGATGGAGGCCGCGCCGCGCAGGCTCACGTCAACGTCGGGCATTTCCTGAGAGGCGAATTCGCTGGCGGAATACACCGACGCGCCGGCCTCGCTGACCACGACCTTCTGCAGGCCGTGGCAGGGGTGGTCGGGCGCGGCGCCCTTCTGAATCAGCTTGATCAGGTCGGCGGCGAGCTTGTCGGTCTCGCGGCTGGCGGTGCCGTTGCCGATGGCGATCAGGTTCACGCCGTGTTTGTCGCACAGGCGCAGCAGCGTGTGCAGCGAGCCGTCCCAGTCGCGCTTGGGTTCGTGCGGGTACACGGTCGCGGTGTCCACCAGCTTGCCGGTCGCGTCGACCACGGCCACTTTCACGCCGGTGCGGATGCCCGGGTCCAGCCCCATCACCACGCGCGGGCCGGCCGGCGCGGCCAGCAGCAGGTCGCGCAGGTTGTCGGCAAACACCTTGATCGCCACCGCCTCGGCGCTCTCGCGCAGGCGGGCGAACAGGTCGCGCTCGCTGGAGAGGCTGAGCTTCACGCGCCAGGTCCAGGCCACGCACTTGCGCAGCAGGTCGTCGGCCTTGCGGCCCTTGTGGCTCCAGCCCAGGTGCAGGGCGATGCGGCCCTCGGCCAGCGACACGGTGGGCGCGGGCTTGCCGGTGGTCGCGCTCACCACCGCCTCGGGCTCGGGCAACACCAGCTTGGCGTCCAGGATCTCCAGCGCGCGGCCCCGGAACACGGCCAGCGCACGGTGCGAAGGCACGCGGCCGATCGGCTCGTCGTAATCAAAGTAGTCGCGGAACTTGGCCACGTCCGGGTGGTTCTCGTCCTTGCCGGCCACCAGCTTGCTCTGCAACAGGCCCTCGGTCCACAGCCACTCGCGCAGGCTCTGCAGCAGCGCAGCGTCTTCGGCCCAGCGCTCGGAGAGGATGTCGCGCACGCCGTCGAGCACGGCGGGCACGGTGGAGAAGTCGGCACCGGGCTTGCCGTCGTCCAACACCTCGGCGGGCTTGGTGAACGCCGCCGCCTCGGCGGCCGGGTCCAGCGACGGGTCGGCAAACAACTTGTCGGCCAGCGGCTCGATGCCGAACTCGCGCGCGATCTGGCCCTTGGTGCGGCGTTTCAGCTTGAAGGGCAGGTACAGGTCTTCCAGCTCCTGCTTGGTGGGCGCCTGGGCGATCGCCACGCGCAGCGCGTCGGTCAGCTTGCCCTGCTCGTCGATGGCCTTGAGCACCGCGCCACGGCGGTCTTCCAGCTCACGCAGGTAGCTGAGCCGCGCCTCCAGCTCGCGCAGCTGGATGTCGTCCAGCCCGTCGGTGACTTCCTTGCGGTAGCGGGCGATGAAAGGCACGGTGGCGCCGCCGTCGAGCAGCTCCACAGCGGCCTTGACCTGGTGGACACCGACCCGGATTTCCTGCGCAAGCTGCGCGATGATTTTTTGCATGTCCCTCGGGGCCACGACGACCCGTTTTCATACGAAGCGGGCGAGTTTGCCACAGGGGTGGGGAGCCTCCTGGAGCTACTGGCTCCCATCCGCAGACTCAGTCCGGCAAGTCCCCCAACTCCCGCTCAATCTGCTCGATGCTGGGCAAACTGGTTTGCAACTCTGCAGGCAGCGATTCCAGCAACTTGTATTCCGCAATGCCCATGGGCTGCGTCTTGTCGCCCAGGGCGTATTCGGCCACCACCTTGTTCTTGCTCTTGCACAGCAACAGGCCGATGGTCGGGTTGTCCTGCTCGCTTTTCACCTGCCGGTCCACCGCGGTCAGATAAAAGCCCAGCTGTCCCAGATGCTCGGGCTTGAACTTGCCTGCCTTCAATTCAATCACCACATAACAGCGCAGCTTGAGGTGATAGAACAGCAAGTCGATGAAAAACTCGTCGCCGCCCACGTCCAGCAGCACCTGCCGCCCGACGAAGGCGAATCCCGCGCCCAGCTCCAGCAGGAACTCGGTGACGTGCTTCACCAAGGCATGCTCAATATCCCGCTCCTGTGCCTCGTCGGTCAGACCGAGAAAGTCAAAGCGGTAGGGCTCTTTCAGCGACTCGTGCGCCAGATCGGACTGTGGTTTGGGCAGGCTGGCGGGGAAATTGGTGACTGCCGTACCGCTGCGTTCCAGCAGGCGGGTTTCAATCTGCATCACCAGCACATTGCGCGACCAGTTGTGCTCGATGGCCTGGGCGGCGTACCAGCGGCGCTCAGCCTCCGTGTTCAACCGGTCCAGCAAGACCAGGGTGTGGCCCCAGGGAACTTGTGCAACAGCCTGCTGCACAAATTCAGCCTCGGGCCAAGCTTCAGCGAAAGCCCGCATGTACTTGAGGTTGCGGGGAGAAAACCCCTTCATGTCCGGGAAAGCCATGCGCAGGTCGTGCGCCAGCCGCTCGATCACCTTCGTGCCCCAGCCCTGCTCAGCCTGCCGCGCCAGGATGTCGCGCGCGATCTGCCAGTACAGCAAGACCAGCTCGCGGCTCACCGCTAGAGCCGCGCGCTGCTGAGCGCTGTGGATGCGGCTGTTCAGATCGGCCAACCAGTCGGCGTAGCCGTCTGGGGTCTAGGCAATCATCCGGGATGCGACACCTAGGGAAGGTCTGCAAAACCGCGGCGCCGTGGGCCGATGTGAGACAGTGACGTCATGAAGCAAATGAGCCTGGGCGAGAGCGGATTCGAGCGCAAGACCAAGAGAACGCGCAAGCGCGAGTTCCTCGACGAGATGAACCTGGTAGTGCCGTGGACCGAGCTGGTGTCGCTGATTGCACAGCATGCACCAACGCCTGGCGCCAAGGGTGGTCGTCCGCCGTTTGCCGTGCGAACCATGCTTCGCATTCACTTCCTGCAGCAGTGGTTCAACCTGTCCGACCCGGCGATGGAGGAGGCGCTGTACGACACGCCCATGTTTCGAGAGTTTGCGGGGCTGGACCAGGGTGAGGAGAACTTGCCTGACGAGAGCACCATCCTGCGCTTTCGCCATCTGCTCGAACAACACAACTTGAGCCTGCAATTGCTTGCCACGGTCAACGCCACCCTGGCCGACAAAGGCCTGCTGCTCAAGAGCGGTACGGTCGTCGACGCCACGCTCATTGCCGCCCCCAGCTCGACCAAGAACAACAGCGGCGAACGCGACCCCGAGATGCATCAGACCAAGAAGGGCAACCAGTGGCACTTCGGGATGAAAGCGCATATTGGGGTCGATGCCGAATCGGGCCTGGTGCACACCGTCAAGGCCACAGCGGCCAACGCGCACGACATCACCCAGGCCAGCGAACTGCTGCACGGCGACGAAACCGATGTCTTTGCCGACTCTGGCTACCGGGGCGTTCACAAGCGCGATGAGGTGATCAAGGACCATCCCGAGGTCCACTGGTACGTGGCCATGATGCCCAGCCATCGCAAGGCGCTGGACAAGGAAACGCCCATGGGCTCGATCATGGAAGCGCTGGAGAAAACCAAGGCGCGCATCCGAGCCAAGGTCGAACACCCGTTCCGGGTGATCAAGCGCCAGTTCGGATATGTGAAGGTGCGCTACCGGGGATTGGCCAAGAACACGGCGCAGCTGCACACCCTGTTTGCGTTGTCCAACATCTGGATGGTGCGCCGAACGCTTTTGAAGGAGACCCGAGGATGAGTGCGTCCGAATGCGGCCAACGGCCACGAATCAGGGCGAAATCGGCCAACAAAGCGCCCTCGTGAGCCTGAAATCGCCATCATTTGAAATTGCATGCATCACCTCGCGCCGTAGCGGGTGTTGTGCAGACCTTCCCTAGCAGGCTAGAGAACAGGGCTATTACTGTCAGTGCCACGGATTGACGGACTTCACGTCGAAGGTCCTTATGGGCGCGTGAAATTTGTTCGCATTTTTATTGATATGCTCTCGGTCAGAGTCCGAATAAACCCCAATATAAATGCTCCACAGCTTAGGAGGATTCTTGTGTTGGGCATGATGCGCCTTGTTTAGCGCTTCGATTAAGTGATCATCATATTCGCCGAATCCAAAACCATAGGTGACTAGCGATCCATCAATTTCACAAAGTCGCTCATAGCAAAACGTCAAGTAGCGATTGTGCATTATGAGATCAAGCTTATCTTGTGCGTTTCCGGCAGTAACAAATATTGGATAGTGACCAGAATCAAGTCGCTTCCCGACATTCTCGAGTAAATATCCTTCGCTGGAGTATTTCTCTTTAACAATTTCAGTCCTTGAGTCAAAGATTGGCAAGGTCCCATGCAAGTGGTGCACATTTTGGCTTGAGCGATTTGGTCCCCATATCAGCTCGGAATACTCCGGTTCCTCGGTCCTGTTAGCTACTTCAGCGGGGTTCAGTAGTTCCTTTCCAAAACCATCGCTTGCCCCTTCAATTTCAGCTCGCATCAGTACCCAGTACAGGAGCAAGTCATAGTTTGTACTGAAGATTTGCCCTCCTTTTCCTAGAAATGCATTCAAGAATGTTGCACATCTATTTATTGAGCCATCCTCAATCTTAAACACATGTTCAGGATGAAGTTCCTTAATTGCGCTCAATAAGTTGAGCTTTAATTTCGCGTGCGCCTCGGCTACCTTATCTTGAAGTTTTTTTTCTGCGTCTAGAGCCTTGAGAAGCAGGGAAAATGTTGATAGTTGCTCCATTATTAGCTCAAAATTTTTCGTCTTCAGCGCTTCGAATAGGATTGATACGATTGGATCGCCCGCCTTTTCTACGAAATTGGCTAAGGCGTTATATGAAAAAATTTTGTAATCATAAGCCATGCTAAAGCCATTGCCTGTTAGCAGGTGAATTGGACGCCTCTTGCCTTCCAACTCTTTCATCATTTCATCGAAGTTGTCGTAGTGTTTGATCTGAGTCATGGGTTTATCCCGTTTGGGTAACACAGGAGGTCATAGTTACAAGGTCAGAGAAGATCATACGTACCACTCGTCGTCCCGACCATTCCCCAGTCGTGGTAGACAGGTGAAAAGCACACCAAAGAAGACTGCTATGGGAGGTCGTGATCCTTTGAATGCCCATGTGTAGTGATGTGCATGCCGGTCCACTCTCAATCGCATGGGGATCAGGTCTCAATACTGTTCGGTTAAGAAAAAATTACTTAATAAAATTAATAGCCTACGGAAACTTTTGGGATCGAAAATCAGGCTAAGGAAGGTCTGCAAAACCGCGGCGCCGTGGGCCGATGTGAGACAGTGACGTCATGAAGCAAATGAGCCTGGGCGAGAGCGGATTCGAGCGCAAGACCAAGAGAACGCGCAAGCGCGAGTTCCTCGACGAGATGAACCTGGTAGTGCCGTGGACCGAGCTGGTGTCGCTGATTGCACAGCATGCACCAACGCCTGGCGCCAAGGGTGGTCGTCCGCCGTTTGCCGTGCGAACCATGCTTCGCATTCACTTCCTGCAGCAGTGGTTCAACCTGTCCGACCCGGCGATGGAGGAGGCGCTGTACGACACGCCCATGTTTCGAGAGTTTGCGGGGCTGGACCAGGGTGAGGAGAACTTGCCTGACGAGAGCACCATCCTGCGCTTTCGCCATCTGCTCGAACAACACAACTTGAGCCTGCAATTGCTTGCCACGGTCAACGCCACCCTGGCCGACAAAGGCCTGCTGCTCAAGAGCGGTACGGTCGTCGACGCCACGCTCATTGCCGCCCCCAGCTCGACCAAGAACAACAGCGGCGAACGCGACCCCGAGATGCATCAGACCAAGAAGGGCAACCAGTGGCACTTCGGGATGAAAGCGCATATTGGGGTCGATGCCGAATCGGGCCTGGTGCACACCGTCAAGGCCACAGCGGCCAACGCGCACGACATCACCCAGGCCAGCGAACTGCTGCACGGCGACGAAACCGATGTCTTTGCCGACTCTGGCTACCGGGGCGTTCACAAGCGCGATGAGGTGATCAAGGACCATCCCGAGGTCCACTGGTACGTGGCCATGATGCCCAGCCATCGCAAGGCGCTGGACAAGGAAACGCCCATGGGCTCGATCATGGAAGCGCTGGAGAAAACCAAGGCGCGCATCCGAGCCAAGGTCGAACACCCGTTCCGGGTGATCAAGCGCCAGTTCGGATATGTGAAGGTGCGCTACCGGGGATTGGCCAAGAACACGGCGCAGCTGCACACCCTGTTTGCGTTGTCCAACATCTGGATGGTGCGCCGAACGCTTTTGAAGGAGACCCGAGGATGAGTGCGTCCGAATGCGGCCAACGGCCACGAATCAGGGCGAAATCGGCCAACAAAGCGCCCTCGTGAGCCTGAAATCGCCATCATTTGAAATTGCATGCATCACCTCGCGCCGTAGCGGGTGTTGTGCAGACCTTCCCTAAACGAGCAGTATTGGGTCAGGCCTTGCCTTTTGCCTGCAAGCGCTAATCCGGAAATTTGCGCGCGTGCGCCCATTTCGTATGCCATGTAGGGCGCCTGACATGATATTGCTGCCGCTGTACGCAAAAGCCTGACAGCCCGATGGTTCGGGCCAGCTTCGAAGCGGCGTCGGATGTAGATGGACCATGGCCTCCCTCTGGTCTAGAACGTTATTGATTGTTGTCCGTTCGAGCGGCCATTCTGCAACGTCTTGTCACAAGTTGGCAACCACCTTCCGCATCCTGAACTGCTGATAACCCGCGGCGAGCACGTGGGCAGTCGCCCAACCCTGCGATCACCGTTCTAACGTTTTGGTGGAAAAAATTCCGTTTTCTATCAAAATAGCGCTCCCCCTATCCAAACACCACCATGGCCGACACCTTCCTCGGTTTTCAACGCCTGGCCCAAGTCCACGGCATCCGCCTGGTGCAGCCCCTGTTCAGCCGCAGCCGCCTGGGGGCGGTGCGCCAGCGCGAGGTGGCGGATGGCCACGAGGTACTCACCTGGCCGGCCCAGTACCAGCCGGCCGACAGCTTTCGCGGGCACTTCGAGTTCGGGCTGAAGTACGAGCGGCTGCACTTCGAGTTCTTCTCTCGCCTGTTTGCCGCGCTGGACCCGGCCGAGGTGGCGGCCTGGGTGCGGGAAGAGCCCACCGGCCGCTACGCGCGCCGCACCGCCTTCATGTATGAGTGGTTCACCGGGCGGCGGCTGGATGTGCCCGACACGGCGGCCAACATGGGCTATGTGGACGCCATCGACGGTGGGCAGTACCTGACAGCGTCTCGACCCGAGCGGGTGCGGCGCTGGCGCGTCAACAACAACCTGCCCGGCCCGCCCGAGTTCTGCCCGCTGGTGGTGCTGGGGCCCGAGGCCGAGCGTGGCTGGCTGTACGACGTGGGGGCCGGCGTGCAACGGCTGGACGACACCTATGGCCCGGAGCTGCTGCTGCGCAGCGCGGCCTGGCTGACGTTCAAGGAGTCGCGTGCGAGCTTCGCCGTGGAGCACGAGGCGGACCAGGATCACAAGGTGCGCCGCTTTGCCGCCGCGATCACTGAATTCAGCGGCCGGCTGGACGACCCCATGTCGCCCGAGCACCTGCTGGGCCTGCAGAAGGCGGTGTTGGGGCCGCACGCGCTGCGGGTGGGCATCCGCCAGTCGCCGGTGTTTGTGGGGCAGAGCAGCTTGCGCGCGCAGCTGGTGCACTACATCGCGCCGGGCGAAGACCGGGTGCCGGGCATGCTCGACGCGCTGCGGCTGTATGAGCGGCGCACGCGGGGTGCGAACAGCGTGGCCCGCGCGGCGGCGGTGTCATTCGCCTTTGTGTACCTGCACCCGCTGGCCGACGGCAACGGTCGGGTGCACCGGTTTCTGGTCAACCACCTGCTGGCGGCAGACAAGGTGGTGCCGCCCAACATCGTGGTACCGGTGTCGGCCACCATCGCAGGCTCGGCCAAAGGCCGGGCGCAGTACGACGAGGTGCTGGAGGTGGTGTCCCGGCCGTTCATGCGGGCCTATGCCGACGGCTACCGCTTCGGGGCGCACCGGGTGTGCGCCGATGGGGTGGAGACGAACTTCGAGTTCCTGCAGGCCGACGACGCGCAGCACGTCTGGCGCTACCTCGATCTGACGGCCCATGCGCGCTACCTGAGCGAGCTGCTGCGCCAGACGGTGGAACACGAGATGGCGGAGGAGGCCCTGCTGCTGCGCCAGCACGACGCCGCGCGCGCCGCCATCAAGCGCTGGGTGGAGATGCCGGACGCGGATGCCGACCGCATCATCCGGTCGCTGCACCAAAGCCAATGGGTGGTCAGCGGCACGCTGCGACAGGAGCTGCCGGCGATTTTTGAGGAAGGCGGCGCCTTCTACGCTGTGCACGAGCGGCTGGTGGCGGCCGTGCGCGCGGCGTTTGACGACGGCGCGGGGACCACGCCGGCCCGGTGAGCGGCGAGCCAGGACACCCCATGCAGGACGACCTGTTCGGCGCGCCGCCCGCGCCGCCGCCGGCAAAACCAAAGCAGCCTGCTGCCGCACCCGAAGCGGCCGAAGACGACACCACGCCCACCACTCCACGCCGCCGTCCAGCCAAGTCCTCCCCCTGCTCCCGGACGACGCCACCCTGGCGCTGCTGACGGACGCGCTGGCGGCTCTCAATATCAAAGCAACATCCTTTGCCGGCGCCGAAATTCGGCGGGTGAATCGTCCGCCTCGCGCCTGAAGAACTTGCTGAAATTGGTGGGCTCGTCGAATCCCAGCTTGTCGGCGATGGCGGCGGCGGACAGGTCCGTGTGCACCAGAAGGCGCTTGGCTTCCAGCGCGATCCGCCCGGCGATGAAGGCTTTGGCCGTCGCGCCGGTGGACGCGGCCACGGCCCGGGCCAGGCTCTTTTCGGTGCAGCCCAGGTGGCCGGCATAGTTCCCTACCTGATGCCACTGCGTGAAGCGCTCTTCCACCAAGCGCTGGAACCGCGAGAAGCGTTGGGCTGCAGGGGTGGCCAGTGGCTGCTGGGTCTGCGTTCTGCCTTGCAGAATGCTCAGCCGTGTCAGCAGCGCATGGAGCTGATGGCGCAGCAGGGCATGCACGTCTTCCTTCGGTGCGTTGATCAGCGCGTCCTCACGCATCTGCTGAACCAGCCCGGTCACGACCGCCATGTCCGGGCTGCTCAGCACCATGTGTTCGGGCAGCCTCTCCACATCGGGGGCGAGTTGGGGCCCGTGTGAGGTGGTTGCAACGGGCACGACAAATTCGGGGCGGAACAACACGTTCCAGCCATCCCAGTCTTGGTGCGGCCCGTAGTTGTGGGCCTGTCCGGCTCGCAGCACGAGCAGCGACCCCGGCCCGCAGGGGATCGACTGGAAGTCGACCATCTGGGCGCACTGGCCCTGTGTGACGCCCACCAGCGCGTGGAACTCGTACCGGTGCGTGGTCCGCAGCTGCTCCTTGGCCCGATCCCTCAGGTCGGCCACCGAAAAAACCTCCAGGTCCAGCGGGTGGCTCTCTTGCGGCCGATAGCCCAGGCGCTGAATGGCCGGGTTCACCGGGGACCGTCCCGACGCGGGCGGTGCTGCATGGAGTCTCCATCAGGGGTGGGTTCAACAATGTCCAGAAAGTATCACAACTTGTCGAGAAATCACCGTTTCATTGGGCTTCCGTTGTCCAACAATCACCCTCCGTTGACGTTCTGGAAGAACCAAGCATGGACCGCTTGGAGACACCGGGAACGGACACGCCAACCACACCATCCTCCAACAAGGAACCGCACCATGAGCAACATCGACATCGCCAAGACCTACATCAAAGCCATTCAAACCGGCGACCAGGCCACGCTGGGCCAACTCATTTCGCCCGACGTGATCTGGCACCAGCCGGGCAACCACCAGTTCTCGGGCACACACCGCGGCATGGCCGCCGTGGGCCCGATGCTGGGCAAGATGATGGAAGTCTCCAAGGGCACGTTCGCGATCACCCGCGCCGATCACTTCATGGCCACTGGCGACTGGGTGGCCATCACCATCGAGTTCGCGGGCGAGGCCAACGGCGTCCAGCTCAGGCAGCCGGGCGTGGACCTCGTTCGTGTTGAAGGCGGCAAGATCGTTGAAGTGCGGCTGTTCTCCAGCGACCAGCCACAGGAAGACGCCTTCTGGGGGCAGTGACCCGCGGCCGGATGGCCGTGGCGCTCAAGACGCCAGGTACGCGTCCGTGGTCACGATCGCGGCGTAGGCGAAACCCAGTGCGGACATCTGCGCGGCGTGCACCTGGGCCGCGGGCACGGTCTGGCCCAGAAACTCCAGATCGCGCGTGGCGCAGGCATCGTGCACGACGGTCGTCTTGTAGCCGAGGTCAGACGCCGCACGGGTGGTCGCATCGATGCACATGTGGCTCATGGCACCCGTGATGACGGTTTCCTCGATGCCGTGTTCATCCAGCAGCGCCTTCAGCCCGGTCTTGAGGAACGCGTTGGGGTGGTTTTTCACGATGACGGTTTCGCCCTCTTGCGGGGCCACCGCCGGAATGATCTGAACGCCATCGCTGCCCTGAACGAAGAACGGGACATCGGGACTGGCGGATTCGTGGCGAACATGGACGATCAGGTCGCCCTTGGCCCGGGCGCCGGCGACGACACGGGCAGCGTTGGAGACGGCCTGCTCGATGCCGACCAAGGCCAGTTTGCCGGTGGAAAGATATTCGTTCTGGAGATCGACAACGACGACGGCGCGTTTGCTCATGGGTGGTTCCTGGTGGTGTTGGGGGGACGGAACCCTGATTGTTCGGTGGCCAAGACACGCCGACGAGTGTCGCCATCGACATATTCGTGTCCAATACCGACATATGCTCGACGAACCTGTGACCGAAGTGGGCCTGCTGCTCTACCCCGAAGCGCAGTCATCAGCGGTGCTGGGCCTGACCGACCTGCTCGGGGTCGCGGGGAGCATCGCTGTGGGCCACAGCGGACAGCCTCGCCTTCCCCTGCGGATCAGCCATTGGCAGCTGTCCGGCCCGGGCGAAACGCCCACGCGTGTCTGGGACAGCGCCCCACTGGCGAGCGGCCATGTGTCGGCGCTGATTGCGCCGCCGACCCTGGCAGCCCCCATCAGCGCGGAGGCCGCAGCACCGTGGGTGCCCTGGTTGCAGGCTTGCCATGCAAACGGCGCGCTGCTGGGTTCGGTGTGCGCCGGCGCCTTCCTGCTGGCGGAGACCGGGCTGCTGTCGGCGCGCACGGCGACGACGCACTGGAATCACGCCGAACTGTTCCAAAGCCGGTTCCCCAGCGTTCGACTGGACACCGACCGGCTCGTCATTGACGACGGAGACATCATCACGGCCGGGGGCGTCATGGCCTGGACCGATCTGGGCCTGCGTCTGGTCGATCGTTTCCTCGGCCCCACCGTCATGATCGAGACGGCCCAGATGCTGTTGATCGACCCGCCAGGCCGGGAGCAACGCTACTACAGCGTGTTCTCTCCCCGGCTGACGCATGGCGACACCGCCATCCTCAAGGCGCAACATTGGCTGCAAAGCACCGCAGCGAAGGACATGTCCCTGCCCACCCTGGCGGCCCGTGCGCAACTGGAGGAAAGAACCTTTCTGCGCCGCTTCCAGAAAGCGACCGGCATGACCACCACAGAGTATGGCCAGCGCTTGCGCGTTGGCCATGCCCGGCAGTTGTTGCAGTTCGGTACCCTGTCCATCGAGCGCATTGCCTGGGAAGTGGGCTACAGCGACCCCAGCGCATTTCGCAAGGTCTTCGCCCGCATCGTGGGACTGACCCCTGGCGAGTACCGCAGCCGGTTCAGTCCTTCCGGGGTGCGAAAAGCCTAGCGAACATCCCGACGACGACCCGCGGCCCACTACTCATCAACCCGCCGATGCAAGACGACCTGTTCCGGCATCGTCTGGGACGAGGGACCGTACACCGAAGCGGTACTGGCCAGGAACGGCCTGTCGGCCTGCGCGCAGCACCCGCTGCTGCACTGCCTGGGCGTCGACCGGTCGTTCTACCTCCCGCGGACCGAAGGGCAGTGCACGCGCCACGCCGACCAGGTGCCGGACGACTTTGGCTTCGTGGTCAAGGCGCCGGCGCTGGCGCCGCGCTGAGAATCAGCTGATCGGTCGCACCGCCGGCGCGGTCTGGGCCACCTGGGCAGCGTCGCCACCGAGCCAGGCCGCAATCGCCCGTCCGGCGGCATCCTTGCCCAGCACCAGGCGCAGGCTCATGTGGCGGTCCAGTCGCGCGACCGGCACCAGCTTGACCTGCACCGGCAGGCGGTCTGCCACCGCCTGCACCGCGGCGTCCTGTCCCGGCAGGTATTCGATCTGGGTTTGCGGGAAGCGGTAGTGCCTGGCGTTGGTCAGCCGGGCGGAGACCACGCCGTCCTGCGCCAGCCGGTCCGCCGTGCGGCGGGCCAGTTGCGCCACACCCGCGCCGTTGGAGACCTCCAGCCGGGACGCCCCATCGGCCGAGGCGGTCACCGAGCGGGTGAACGAGGCCATTTCGCGCGTGAACACCAGCCGGTGCCCTGGCTGCGGCTCCGGCATGGGCTGGACCTCGGCGATCTCGCGGACATCCGGCGCGGCCGCCGGCTCGGCCTGGGCCACCAGGTTCAGGTTGGACAGCGTGCTCGACAGGCGCAGCTCGTAGACCTGCGGCGCCACGGCCACGATCTGGGGCACATGCCCGCCGGTCACGGGCTCCACGGCCACGGCGGTGGTCACCGGGGCCACCTCCGCCGGATCGGTGGACTGGAACGGCGCGGCGGCCGCCAGCGCCTGCTCGCGGCGGGCCTGGTCCAGCAAGGCCAGGTTGCGCAGGGTCTGCTGGCTCAGCGGCTGCAGCTCGCGCGCCATGCGCAGCGCCACGTCGGCGTCGTCCAGCCGCTGTTCGCGCAGCAGCGTGTAGCCCAGGTTGTTGTGGATGTGCCCCGCCTTGGGGTCCAGATCCCGCGCCCGCACCAGCAGCTCGATGGCCTCGGCGGTGCGACCGTCCTGCGCCAGGATCACGCCCAGCCCATTGAGCGCCCCCACATGGTCGGGCGCCAGATCGAGCGCCCGCCGGTAGTGCCGCGCCGCCGTCGTCAGCTGGCCCAGCTCATGCGCCTGGCGCGCCTGCGCGTAGCTGTTTTGAGCGGCCGACATCTGGGGCGTGATCACCGGCGCCTGCGCGAACCGGACCACCGGTGGCTCGCGCGTGGCGGGCACCAGGCTGGCGCAGCCGAACAGACCGGCGAGGGGCAGCAGGGCGAACGTGGTCTTGAGTTTCATGGTGCGGTGCTCCTTGTGCAGGCTTCAACCATTGCCGCCCATGGTGGGCAGCAGGACACGGTAGATGCTGATCATGGCCGGCCCCATGAGCACCAGCATCAGCGACGGGAAGATGAAGAAGATCAGCGGGAACAGCAGCTTGAGCGGGATCTTGGCGGCCCGTTCCTCGGCCCGCAGGCGGCGGTGGGTGCGCATGGTCTCGCCCTGGATGCGCAAGGCCTCGGCCACGTTGGTGCCGAAGCGGTCGGCCTGCACGATCATGGCGACGAAGGAGGCCACGTCGTCCACCGCGGTGCGCAGCGCGAGGTTGCGCAGCGCCAGCTCGCGCTTGACGCCCATGCGCAGCTCCAGCGCCACCAGGTTGAGCTCCTCTTCGAGCGCCACGCTGCGCAGGCCGATCTCGCTGGCCGCCCGGTTCATGGCCGCGTCCAGCCCCAGGCCGGCCTCCACGCACACGGTCATCAGGTCCAGCGCGTCGGGCAAGGCGTCCTGCACCTCGGTCTTGCGCCAGTCCACCAGCCGCGCCAGCACCCCGTTGGGCAGGTAGTAGCCGATCGTCGCGAGCAGCAGCAGCATGAAGACCTGCGGGTACGTGCCCATCTTGACCGCGGCCGCACCGGTGCCCAGCAGGAACAGGGCCGGGAGGCCGAGCGCCAGCACCGTCTTGGCGGCAAAAAACAGCGCCGGCCAGCTCTTCTCGCGCAAGCCGGCGTGCATGAACCGCAGCCGCAGGCTCGAATCTTCCCAGCCCTCCTTGGGGGCCGAGAGCTTGGCCATCGGTCCGACCGCCTTGACCACCTTGGCGTGCCATTCGACGTTGCCTTCGAGGCCCAGGGTCTTCTCGGCCGGACCCTCCATCTGGTTCAGGCGCTCCTGCACCCCCGAGCGGCGGCCGAACCACAGCCCCAGGCCGAGGATCAGCCCCACCACCGCCAGGAACACCAGCCCCAGCAACGACCATTGAGTGCCTGTGAGTTGGGCCATGGTTCAGACCTTGATGTTGATGATGCGCCACATCACCAGAACGCCCAGTGCCATCAGCGCGAGGGCACCATAGACCAGCATCAGCCCGGCTTCGTCGGTGAACAGCACGCGCAGGTAACCGGGGTTGAGCAGGCCGATCACCGTGGCGACCCCGAACGGCAGCAGGGTCAGGATCCAGGCCGACAGCTTGCCTTCGGCCGCCAGCACCCGCACCTTGGCGAACAGCTTGAAGCGCTCGCGCACCAGCTCGGCGAGTTTGGCCAGCAGCTCGGCCAGGTTGCCGCCGGTCTCGCGCTGGATCACCACCGCCATCACGAAGTAGCGGACATCGGGGCTGGGCACGCGCGCGGCCAGGTTGCTCAGGGCACTTTCGACCGACACCCCGAAGCCCACCTCGTCGGAGGTGATGCGGAACTCGGCGGCGACCGGCTGCGGCGACTCGGTGCCCACCATCGCCAGCGCCACCGGGAACGCATGCCCCGCCCGCAGCGCGCGCGAGATCAGGTCCATGGCCTCGGGCAGCTGTGCCTCGATCTTGCGCAGCCGTTTGTTGCGACGGCGCACCAGCAGCAGCAGCGGCACCAGGCCCAGCAGCGTGGCCACCCCCAGCAGCAGGAACCAGGGCCAGCGCAGCAGCAGACCCAGCAGCACACCGCCGGAGAACAGCATCGCGCAGACGCCCAGGAAGTGCGAGACCGTGTTGTGGTCGCCCGCCTGCTGCATCAGCCGGTCCAGCTGGTGGGCGCGGGGAATGCTCAGCAGGATGCGCTGCACGGCCGGGCTGTCGCTGAGCATGCGCTGGCGCAGCAGCTTGAGCTCCACCTCGCCCACATGCCCGCCGGCGGAGATCGCGCGCAGGCGCTCCTCCACCCGCCGCACCTCGGGGCTCTTGGTGTCGCTCCAGTAGACGTAGGCGCCCTCCAGCAGCAGCACCACCGCCAGAAAACCCAACAGCACGAACAAGGTCAGGCTGAGGTTCATGGCATCACTCGAAGATCAGCGACGGATCGAAGGTGGCGTCGGGCACCGACAGCCCGAAGGCCTTGAGCCGGTCCATGAACTTGGGGCGCACACCGGTCGCCCGGTAGTGCCCCTTGACCGTGCCGTCCGGGCCCATGCCGGTCTGCGTGAAGCGGTAGATCTCCTGCATGGTGATCACGTCGCCCTCCATGCCGGTGATCTCCTGCAGGCTGATGAGCTTGCGCCGGCCGTCGTTCAGGCGCGCGATCTGGACCACCGCGTTGATCGCCGAGCTGATCTGCTGGCGCATCGCGTCCTGCGGGATCGCGGCACCGCCGTAGGTCGCCATGTTCTCCAGGCGGGTCAGCGCGTCGCGCGGCGAGTTGGCGTGCACCGTGGCCATCGAGCCCTCGTGACCTGTGTTCATGGCCTGCAGCATGTCCAGCACCTCGGCGCCCCGCACCTCGCCCAGCACCACCCGGTCCGGGCGCATGCGCAGGCTGTTGCGCACCAGCGCGCGCTGGGTCACCTCCCCCTTGCCCTCGATGTTGGGCGGGCGCGTCTCCAGCCGCACCACGTGGGGCTGCTGCAGCTGCAGCTCGGCCGCGTCCTCGATGGTCACAATGCGCTCGTGGTGCGGGATCGAGGCCGACAGCACGTTGAGCAAGGTGGTCTTGCCGGTGCCCGTGCCGCCCGAGATCAGGATGTTCATCTTCGCCCTGACCATGGCCGAGAGCAGCTCGGCCACCGAGGGCGTGATCGAGCGTTTGTCGATCAGGTCGTGCATCGTGAGCGGCACCACCGCGAAGCGGCGGATCGACAGCAGCGGCCCGTCCAGCGCCAGCGGCGGAATGATCGCGTTCACGCGCGAGCCGTCCTGCAGCCGGGCGTCCACCATCGGGCTGGACTCGTCGACCCGGCGCCCGATGCGCGAGACGATCTTGTCGATGATCTTCATCAGGTGGTCCGCGTCGGAGAACGCCACACCGGTGAGCTCCAGGCGGCCGCGCCGTTCGACAAACACCTGGAAGGGGCCGTTGACCAGGATGTCCGACACCGTCGGGTCGGCCAGCAGCGGCTCCAGCGGCCCCAGGCCCATGACCTCGTCCTGGATCTCCACCACCATGCGCCGCCGCTCGATCGCGTTGAGCGCGGCACCGGACTCCAGCAGCAGCTGCTCGACCAGGATGCCCAGCTCCTCGCGCAGGCGATCGGGCTTCATCGTGCCCATCACCTCCAGGTCGATGCGGCCCAGCAGCTGGTGGTGAACCCGGCTGCGCAAGGCGTGGAAGGCCGCCTGGTCCTGGCCAGGCTCTGCGGCATCGCGCCCCGGCTCGCCGGGCCGCAGCGGGCTGCGCAACTCGTGGGAGAGGTCTCTAAGGTTCATGTCGGTCTTTCGGTCGGTGGACACGCGGGGCGGCTGCCGGTCGGACAACTCACATGCCGCCGGTCAGGGTGGCAAACCAGCTCTTTTCCGGCCGGACATGGGCCGGAGACACATCCTGTGCCCACTGCTGGAGGGCACGCGAAACGGGGTCGCGGGGGCTGATGCGCGGCAGCGGGTCGCCCCGGTTGATCGCGTTGAGCACCGCCTCTTCGCTGGCCGGAATGTGCCGGGTGACCTTGAGGCCGATGGTCTTCTCGACATCCTCGGTGCGGATCAGCGCGCTCTTGGAATACCCGTTGATCACCAGCCGCAACTTGTCTTTGCCATAGCTCAGCTCGTCGAACACGGTGACCATCCGGCGGGCGTCCTTGAGCGCCGGCAGGGTCTGCTCCACGATCAGCACCACACGGTCGGCCATGTCCAGGGCCTTGATCGTGGCCGGGTCCAGGGTGCGCCCCAGGTCCAGCAGGATGAAGTCGTACTCGGTGTGCGCCAGCCGGATCATGGCGGCCACGTTGTCCGCGGTCACGCCCTCCAGCTGGTACGGCAACTCGGGCGCGACCAGCAAGTCCAGGTTCTCGCGCACCTTGAGCACGCTGGCATCGAGCAGCGCGGCGTCCATCCGGTGCGCCTGCCGCGCCAGGTCCACCACACTGGCCGGCGCCTTGCGGTCGGTCAGGTAGGTGGCGGCATCGCCGAAGTACAGGTTGAGGTCGATCAGCAGCACCCGGCGGCCGCTCTTGGCCAGCAGGTAGCCCAGGTTCGTCGCCAGGAAGGTGGCGCCGCAGCCCCCCTTGGCCGACAGGAAGGCATGCACCTCGCCGGAGCGATCGGAGAAGCGCGACGAGTTCGCCTGGGCATCCCGCAGGTAGTCCTGCGCCAGCTTCAGCGTGTCGGACGTCAGCGGCGCTTCCAGCACGTCGCGGACCCCGGCCCGCATCGCGCGCTTGAGCGCGTTCATCGACGCGTCGGCCGTCACCAGCAGCACCATCACGCCCGGAACCCGTTGTGTGGCCGCGTCGATCAGCTCGTAGGCCGATTCGTCGGGCTGATCCAGGTCCAGCAGCAGCACGTCGGGCTGCTCTTTCTGCATCACCGCCAGCGCATTGCGGGCCCCCCCCACATGCACCGTGATCTCCACCCCGGACGGGCTGGCGCATTCGTTCAACACCCGCTGGCGTTGTTCAGCGGTGGCACAGATCAGAGAGAACTTGGTGGTCATGCGAAACAATCTGAAAGGAAAGGGGCCGTTGCAGGTTCAGGGACACACCGGGTTGCCGGTGCTGTTCATGTACTCGCGCGGCAGGCTGGTCGGGAACTCGGGGATCGGCAGCGGCAGGCCAAAGAACGGAATCAGGGGCGTGAAATCCGCGTCCACGATGCGGGCGGTCACCGTGCGGCAGGTGTCGGTGGTGCAACTGGTTGGCTCGTAGTCCAGCACCATGCGGTCGGCCGCAATGCCGCCGCCGGTCATCGCGCTCATGCGGGCGCGGATGCCGGTGAGGTGGCTTTCGTCGTCGTCGATGCTGCACACCACGGCCAGCCGCGCGCCCAGGCGCGTGGCCTCGTTGGCGCCGTTGAGCAGGAACAGCCAGCGACCGAACTCCATGATGCCCAGCAGCAGCGTGAAGAACACCAGCGAAACGATGGCGAACTCGACGGCGGCCACGCCGCGCTGCCCGAGGCGGCGGCTGGCAGACAGGCGGGTTGGCTGGATCATGCCGTGCCTCAATTGGTGCTCGCCGCCATGGTGATGCCCACCGGCGAGTAGTTGATGCTGGGCACCACCCAGGGCACGACGGACGTGAAGGGGTAGCGGTTGTCGCCGGCACCGATCGTCACGGTGACCAGGCTGGTCGTGCCCTGGCCGGTCGAGATGTTGGCGTGGGTCGTCGGACACAGCACGGGGTCGCAGACGCTGATCATGGCCAGCGTCAGGTTGGGCACCAGCGGCGGCCGGTCCGCGCAATCGAAGGCACCGCACAGCGCCAGCGAACGCGCGTTGAGGCGCAGGCCATCGGCCGTGAAGCCGGCGGGTGGGCTGGCGAGGTTCTGCTGCGAGAGGTGGCGCGCAGCGCCCCGGGAGGCCTTGACCAGGCCGTTGTAGAGGTACAGCGCCCGGCCCAGCTCGGTGATGCCGAAACACAGGATCAGCATGGGCAGCAGCACGATGGCGAACTCCACCGCGATCGCGCCCCGTTGGGTCTGGTGTGCGCGTGCCATGTCATTGCACCAGTTGGGGCACCAGGGGGCCGAAGGTGCCGGGCTCGCCGTTGGTGGCGCAAGGGCTGCCCGGGGATGTGCTCAGCCCCAGGAACTCCATCGCCGGCACCGGTGAACTGCCCAGCATGGGGTTGAGCATGAGCACGCAGGCCCAGCCCTCGATCACCGGGTAACCGTCAAAGGCGCTGCAGTCCACCACCGGCGCCACCTGCACCCGCCGGTGCCGACCCTGGGACGCGTGCTGCGCCTGCGTGAGGCGGTTGTAGGGGTTGGGCGGACTCACCTGGTAGGGCATGGTGCCCGCGAGCGCCGTGCGGTAGTTGGGCACCCCGGCCTGCACGCCCGCGTAGGCGTTGGCGCCCGCCGGCCAGTTCGACAGGGTGTAGCCGTAACCGGTGAAGTCCGGTGGTGAGCTCGCCTGTTGCGGGTTGCCGGCGCCGGGACGGTACAGGCCGAAACGCGAGTTCCAGTGGGATTCGGCCGACGCCACCATGCCCGACTCGCCGACCTCGTCGCCCACGGAGGCATTGCACTGACCCGTTCCCGAGAGCAGGGAGGCCAGTTCCGAGGCGCCACCGGCCGGCGGGGTGAAGTCGATCCAGCCGAAGTTGCCGGTACCGTAGGGGGAGCCCGGGCCGGCGGGGGGGATCAGCCATTGCCCGACACTCAGTCCGAAGTTGTTGGCCGCCGTTCCGGTCGCCGACCTGCAGGCGGCCACCGGAATCGCACAGGCCGAGGCCGACGACGCCAGCGTGGCCACCGCGCGCGCCGACACCGTCTGCGTGGTCAGCAGCGGGTTGAGCACCCGCATGAAGAACACCGGGATGTCGGTCAGCGGCAGACTGCACTGCACGAAAGCAGCGGTGTTCGGGTCGGCCGACGCCTGCGCCACATAGGGGCCGGCCAGGTCCTCGGAGAAGGTGATGTTCTCGGTCTGCACATTGACCGTGTCGGTCTGGAAGTTCACCCGGTTCCGGATCGCGTCGATGTTGCCCTCCAGCGGGTTGACGCTCACCCCGCCGGTCGTGAACACCCGTCCGTAGGCGATCGCGCGGTCGAGCGCGTTGGGGTCGCTCTGGCCCGGGCGCAGCTGCGTCGAGGCGGCGAGCGCACAAGCGTCCATCGCGTTCTGCAGCTCGGTCTTGATGATGAAGAACCGCCCCAGGTCGAGGGCCAGGCCGGCGAACCCGATCAGCACCGCCAGCGTGAGGCCCAGCATGATCGCGACCGCGCCGCGCTGGCGGGCAGCGGCGGGGTGGCGGAAGCGTCTTGCGTGCATGTGGTTCTCCCCGAAGGCCCGGTCCTGCTCACTCGCCGGTGATCGAGCCGCCGATGTTGATGACCTCGAAGGTCCGGGGCGGCGTCTTGAACGAATCGACGTAGCGGCCCTGCGCTTCGTTGGCGGCCTTGCCGTCGATGCCCAGGGCGGGCTGGGTGTTCTGCGCGCTGGCCTTGGGGTTCAGCGTCTGGGCGGCGCGGGCTTCGCGCACCGCGTTGCCGAAGCTGGCATCGAGCGCGGGGGTGGAGCTGGCGCAGCCGGCCAGCGCCAGCACCGTCGCGCCCAGGCCCAGGGTGGTCCGCGTGAGGGAGAGGATGGGGTGGTTCATGGTAGGCGCTCCTTATTTCACTTCGAGGTGGCCGGCGCCCTGGGGTGCGGGACGGCCCGGCGCCATGTCGGACCGGCCACTGCCTTCCATCTGGTTGCCGAAGAAGAACTCGCCCCGGTTGGGCGGCTTGTAGCTGTCGGTCGGCAGCGCGTAACCCGGGTCGAGCTGTTTGACCAGGCGCGGCGTGATCACGAACATCAGCTCGCTGCGGTCGCCCTGGAATTCGTTGCTGCGGAACAGGGCACCCAGCACCGGCACCTCGCCCAGCCCGGGCACGGCGTCCAGCGCCTGGCGGGCGTTGTTCTTGATCAGGCCGGCGATGGCCAGGCTCTGCCCGTCCATCAGCTGCACCGTGGTCGAGGCGCGGCGGGTGGTGAAGCTCGGCAGGATCGAGGTCACGCCCGCCACCGTGGTGAACGGTGTGCCGGTCTGCGAGAGTTCCGACACCTCAGGCGCCACCTTGAGGTGGATGCGGCCCCCCTCCAGCACGGTGGGCGTGAACTTGACGCCGACGCCGTATTCCTTTTCTTCCAGCGTGATCGTGGTGCCGCCGGTGGCTTCGTTGCTGCGTGCCACCGGGATGAAGATCTTGCCGCCGGCCAGGAAGCTGGCCTCCTGGCCACTGATCGCGACCAGGTTGGGCTCGGCCAGGATCTTGACCAGGCCGTCGCTCTTTTCGGCGTCGATGTTGATGGTGGTGTGGCCCATGTCCTTGACCGCGCCGAGCAGGCCACGGCCGTCACCGCCGAACACGCCACCGAGGGTGTAGGTCCAGTTGTTGTTGGTGCGCGAAGACAGCAGGTTCACACCCATCTTGTCCAGCAGCTTCTTCGACACCTCGGCCACCGTGACCTCCAGCATCACCTGCTGCGCCTCGGCCACGCCCAGCAGGTTGACGACGCGGGCGCCCGCCGTGCGCGCCGCCGCCGACACCCCCGAGCCGCCGCCGCTGGTGGACACAGACAGCTTGGTGCCCGACTCGGCGCGGTTGTCGCCGGCCACCACGGGCATCACCAGGCTCTTGTTGACATCGCGCACGAAGGCGTTGGCGATCTCCTCGGCCGCCATCGACTTGACCGCGCTGGAGACGGTGCCCGAGAGGATCACCGAGTCGGCCGCCGGGCGCACCTGGATGCCGGTTTCGGCGGGCAGCAGCTCGCGCAGCTTGGCCTGCATGCGCTTGAAGTCGATGTTGACATTGACGTCGATGGCCGTCGCGCCCGCGCCCTTGCGCCAGACGATGAGGTTGGTCGAGCCATAGGCCTTGCCCAGCAGGTACAGCTCGGTCGGGCTGATCAGGGTGACGTCGGCGACGGTGGGATTGCCCAGCGAAATGCGGGTGACCTCGGTGGGCATGCGCAGCAGGGTGGACTTGCCGACGGTCAGGTCCATCGAGGGGCCGACGGTGGCGAGGTCGGTGCTGATGTCGGCCGACGCCGGCGGTGGCGCGGCCACGCGGGTGGTGGTGACGCCGCGGGTGACGGCGGTCTGGGCCTGTGCCAGCCCCGGGGCCAGCAGGCCGGCCGTGGTCAGGGCGAGACTGAGAACGCGCAGCAGTGGGGTGTTCATGATCGCTCGCTCCTTAGAAACTGGCGGAAGATTTCTGGGTGCCCCGGATCACCTCGACGGTGGCGACGGGCGGGGCGGCGGGAGCGGCCGCCGGTGCCGGGCGGGGCGCCGGGCGGGGTGCGGCACGGCGCACCGGCGCCGCAGCGACCACTGGCGCGGGGGTCGGCTTGGCGTCGCCAAACAGGTCTTCGCGGCGCACGCCGACGGTGTTGACATCGTCCTTGGTGTCCACCTGGTTGCGCAGCATCAGCGAGAGCGTGCCGACGTTGCGCGCCAGGTCGATCTTCTCGGCCTGGTCGGGCGTGACCTCCAGCGTCACGGCGTTCACCACCTTGGGCTTGTTCTCGTCGGGACGGCGGGCTTCCTGCGCCACCGCCAGCACCATGATGCGTTCCAGCACCACGCGGGACACCGCCGTCTCGCGGTCGTCGCGGATGTTGACCAGCAGGTCCACGTAGCTCCCGGGCGCCAGGAAACCGGCCACGCCGACCACCTCGTTGACCTTGACCGAGATCGCGCGGTGGCCGGGCTTGATGATGGAGTCCAGCCCCGCCTTGGTGCCCACGGGCGCCAGCTTGGGCTCCAGCACCGGCTCGCCCTTGAACATCGGGTTGCGCACCACCCGGCCTTCGAGCAGCTTGGGGTCGGTGAACGCACCGGTCGGCACGTTGTCGGTGGGCCAGGCGACGGGCTGCAGCATCTCGGCCGTGATCCCCTGCCCCAGGTCGAGGTCGCGGGTGGCCACCAGCACCTGCGTCCGGTCGCCACTGGCCTGCTGCCCCAGCCATCGGGCGGCCAGCACGACCGCCGCCGCGCCCGCCACCAAGGACAACAGCAACATGAAAATCGCCCGTTTGCTTTGCATGGTCACTCTCCTGAAAGGGGCCGGTCATGGGCCGGGGCGTCCAGCGCCGGCAGACCGAAATAGTTGTGCCAGGCCCAGTCAAGGGCCTCGGGCGTGAGCCGCGGGGGGCGCTGGCGGTAGCGCGCCAGATCGGCGATCTTGCTGACCACGTCGTAGGGAATGCACGGCAGGTAGGGCTGACCGTGGCGCGGGTGCAGGGTGTGGATCAGGTGCGCCACCCCGGCCGGGTGCTCGGGTACGCCGGCTCGGGCACAGGCCTGGGCCACCACCTCGCGGTAACTCTCCATGTCCAGGGGCTCGATCTGAATCTTGTAGCCCAGGCGGCGCGCGAACGCGGGGTCGACCAGGCTGTCGGGCGGCAGGTTGCTGGAGAAGATCACCCGCACATCGAAGGGCACCGAAAACTTGGTGCCGGTGCTGAGCGTCAGGTGGTCCACATGGCGGTCCAGCGGCACGATCCAGCGGTTCATCAGCTCGGTCGGGCTCACGCGCTGGCGGCCCAGGTCGTCGACCACGAAGATGCCGTTGTTGGCCTTGAGCTGGGGCGGTGCGGTGTGCACACGGGTGTGGGGGTCGTAGGCCAGGTCCAGGGTGTCCAGAATGAGCTCGCCACCGACGATCACCACCGGCCGCTCGCAGCGCACCCAGCGCCCGTCGCTGGAGAGGTCGCGCTGCAGGCCACGGCCGAGCACCGCCACGGCATCGTCGCGGGCCTCGCGGTGCACGAGCGGGTCAAACACCTGCACCACCTCGCCGTCCACACAGATCGCGTGCGGCACCCAGATCTGGCCCTCCAGCGTGCGCACCAGGTGCTCGGCCAGAAAGGTCTTGCCGGTGCCGCTGGCGCCGTGCAGGTAGATCGCCTTGCCCGAATTCATCGCGCTGCCCAGGCTGGGCAGCAGCGCGGCGGGCAGCACCATGCTGGCCAGCACCGCGCGCAGGCGCAGCTCGCGCACCGGCAAGAGCTGCGTGTCCTGCTCGCGCACCTGGGCCACGTACTCGCCCAGCGGCACCGGCGCCGGACCGAGGTACTGGCAGCGGTCGAAGGCGATGCGCGCGCGCCGATGGCCCAGGTCGGTCAGCGTGTAGCTGATGTCGCCCTCCAGCGTGCCGCGGCGCGGCACCTCGACCAGCGCCAGCGTGCGCATCTGTGCCAGCAGACCGTCGATCGCCGTCACGCCCAGGCCCAGCGCCTGTGCCAGCGCATAGAGCTTGAGCTCGCCCTTGCGCGAGAGGTGGCGCAGCGCCAGGTCCACCAGGAAGCTGGCGGGCAGACCGGCCACATCGGGGCCGTCGCCGAAGGTGTCGACCGGCGCCGACTTCAGCAGCAGCGAGGGCGAGGGCTGGGCAAGTTCGGTCATGGCGGGCTCGATCAACCGAACGCGATCAGGGGGGCCCGACCCGAGAGGGTCCAGGCGGCGTAGCCGGCGACGCCACCGGCGATGGCCACGGCGTAGGGCATGCGCCAGGCGGTCTGGGTGCGGGCGTCAAAGGAGCCGGCCGAGCCCGGCAGCAGCTGCCCCAGCGAGGCCAGCGTGTTCTGCATCACCAGGCGGGCGTTGCGCGCCACGGCCATCCGGGCCAGCGCCAGCAGGCCACCGGCCACCAGCACGCACAAGGCCAGGTTCACGCTCGCGGCCGGGCCGGCGAAGGCACCGACGGCGGCAAACAGCTTCACGTCACCGGCGCCCAGGACGCGCAGGACATGGAAGGGAAGAAAGAGCAGCAGCGCCACCAGCGCGCCCAGCAGACCGGACCCCACGCCGAGGGCACCGGGGTAGGGAGAGAACAGGCCGGGGTTCTGGCTGAAGGGTTGCGGACCGAAGGCGTTCCACAGCAGACCGGCCAGCAAGGCCACCAGCACCAGTGCGTTCGGGATGCGGCGTTGCCGCGCGTCGGAGAGCGCGGCCAGCGCGAGACACAGCGCCAGCAGGCTCAAACCCCCTACCTGCCAATGGCCAGGTGCGATGTCGATGGTCATGCCCAACTCCTTGTTCTGGTTGATGGACCGAAATGAACCCGCTTGCCTGTCTGTATGAAACCGCGCTGCGACCGGTGCGTCTCCGGTGATGGCAGCCATGAACGCCGAACGCCCTCCAGGCTCAGAGGCCTGCGATCACCGCCACCACCTGGGCCACCCAGGCGTCCCACCCTGCCCCGTTGGCACTGCCGAGTGCGCCGATGCCCACGATGGCCACCAAGGCAATCAGTGCGGCCAGCAGGCCGTACTCAATGGCACTGACGCCTTTTTGGCGTTGGCGGGAACCGCTGGATCGCCTGGTCATGGGTGAAGTCCTGTGTGTTTGTTGCTTCGGTGCGGCGGGACTCATGCACCGCCTGCAGCGGGTGGCCTGACCGCTGGCCCTTGGTTCAGGCTCACGGTCAGCCACACGCATCACCCGTGATCAACCACAGATGGCGCCTGTCGCCGGGGTCTCCAGACAGCCAGAGATGCCGGTGAAGAGGGTGTTGAGGTTGGTCCCCACCAGCCCCGCACCGACGATGATCACGACCGCGATCAGCGCCGCGATCAGGCCGTATTCGATGGCGGTGACGCCCTCTTCGTCACGCAGAAAACGGCGGCTTGCATTCAAGAAGTTCTTCATGTCCAGCTCCAAGCAAAGGTTGAATCCATCAGCCACCCCCCATGAGCGACCAATGACGGCATGAGCCCTTGGAAACGCGTACTTTGTGCAACAAAATAAGTCACAAAACACACTTTCTGTAACTCATGGATACACTCTGCGCCTCCCAAACAACTTCCGCAACCCCCAAGGGTATTCATTGTTACAAATTAGGCCTCCACCGGTCATGAAGTAACTACTTTGGGTGATTTTTCTCACAAAACTCACCGTTTATCTTCTAAAAGAACCGTTTATCCGCTCTATTTGTAACAACCGTTCGGGTTTCTCCTCTGTTTTTTGTCTCAAAATCGGCGCTCGAACATCCAAAGAACGTTGTCTACAAGCGACAAAACACCACCAATCAGGTATGCAAACGTAAGCACACCCCAACCGACAGACATTCGCGCAGGCGCAGGTGCCCGGGCGGCGAACGGCGGGGTGCGCGGTGGGCACCGGGGACACCGCGCCGCGCCCGTCGCGGGCGGGCTTGTTGCACCAAGGGGGGGGCTAACATCCCGGCTCGCTCACCCACCCCGGAAACCACCCGTTGCAGCATGCAGCACGACCTGTTCGGCGCTCCGCCGGCCCCCCTTCCGCCGCCCGCCACGGCGCCCGCACCGGCGGAGGCAACGGCCGCGCCCGCTGCGCCCCGCCGGCGAGCCAGCGAGGTGTGGCCGCTCGCGCACGGTGGCGCCACCCGCGCCCTCGCCGCCCACCTGAATCCACGCATCCGCCTGGGCGCCTCGACCTGGAGCTACCCGGGCTGGGCCGGCATCGTGTGGGACGAGGGGCCGTACAGCGAGGCGGTGCTGGCCAAGAACGGATTGAGCGCCTACGCGCAGCACCCGCTGCTGCGCTGCGTGGGCATCGACCGCTCGTTCTACCGCCCGCTGACCGAGGGGCAGTACGCGCGCTACGCGGGCGAGGTGCCGGACGATTTCCGCTTCGTGGTGAAGGCGCCGGCGCTGGTGACGGACGCGCTGGTGCGCGGCGAACAGGGCCAGGGCCGCCAGCCCAACACGGCGTTTCTGGACCCGGCGCTGGCCGCGCAGGAATTCATCACCCCCGCGCTGGCGGGGCTGGGCGACAAGGTGGGCGCGCTGGTGTTCCAGCTCAGCCCGCTGCCCTTCTCGCAGTTGCAGCGCCTGCCGCTGCTGCTGGAGCGGCTGCGCGCGATGCTCAAGGCGCTGCCCGATGTGCGCGGCGCCACGCCCGACGGCGTGGTGGCGGTGGAGGTGCGCGACCCGGAGTGGCTCTCGCCCAGCATCGCGCCGAAGCTGGCGGCCGTGCTCAAGGACACCGGCGCCACCTACTGCCTGGGCCTGCACGCCAAGATGCCGCGTCTGGCCGAGCAGCTGCCGTTGCTGCGCGCGCTCTGGCCCGGGCCGATGGTCTGCCGCTGGAACCTGAACCCGCTGCACGGCGCCTACGGCTACGAGGACGCGCAGCGCTCCTACGAACCCTACGACCGCCTCCACGACGTGGACGAAGAGACGCGCGAGCTGATCGTGCGCACGGTGCGCGGCGTGACGGGCGCCGGGCAGAACGCCTACGTGACGATCAGCAACAAGGCCGAGGGCTGTGCGCCGCTGTCGGCCCGGGCGCTGGCGGAGGGGTTGGCGGCTGGTGAGGCCCCAGGCCCCTGACAGCCTTCAGGTGGGCCTGTCGCCGGGCCGCCCCAAGGCAGGCCCAGCCCCCTCGGGGGGCAGCGACCCGCGCAGCGGTGGAGCGTGGGGGCTCAGGTCAACGCGCAGCGTGACCCAGGTCAGCGCCAGCGCGGTCAGGGCGCCGGACGCCATGCCCGCCACCATGGGCAGCGGCCGGCCGTTGGCGAACAGGCCCACGATGCCCATGGCCGCCGCGCCGCAGAGCATCTGCAGCGTGCCCATGAGGGCCGACGCGGTGCCCGCAATCGCGCCATGCGCCTCCAGCGCCAGCACCGACACCGTGGGAATCACCAGCCCCATGAAGGCGCTGGCCACGAAGTACAGCACCACCAGCACCACCAGCCGGTCACCACCGCCCAGGTAATACGCCAGCAGCGTCGCCATCACCAGCCCGCAGGCGGTGACGGCCCACTTCGCCAGCGGCACCAGCCCGAACCGCCGCCCCAGGGGGCCGGTCAGTTGCGCGGAGCCAATGAACGCGGCGGCGTTGAGCCCGAAGGCCAGGCTGTATTGCGTGGGGGTCAGGCCGTAGTGGTTGATCAGCACAAAGGGCGACCCGGCCAGGTAGACGAAGAAGCCCGCCATGGCGAAGGCGCCGATGAGCACCAGCCCCAGGTAATGCCGGTCGCGCAGCAGCACACCGTAGGCGCGCAGCGCGCTGCCCAGGCTGCTGTCCACGCGCTCGGCCTCGCTGCGCGTTTCGGCCAGCGCACCGCGCACCAGCAACATGCCGGCCACCGCCGCCAGCGCCACCACCCAGAACACGCCGCGCCAGCCGGTCAGCGCGATCACGCCGCTGCCCGCCAGCGGCGCCAGGATGGGTGAGACGCTGAACACCAGCATCAGCAGCGACATCAGGCGCGCGGCCTCCGCGCCGGTGTGCAGGTCGCGCACGATGGCACGGGGAATCGCCATGCCGGCCGCCGCGCCCAGCCCTTGCAGGAAGCGCAGCGCCACCAGGGTGTGGATGTCGGTGGCCAGCGCACAACCGATGCTGGCGAGGGTGAACAGGGCCAGGCCGGCGTAGAGCGGCGGCTTGCGGCCCACCATGTCGGACACCGGGCCGTACAGCAACTGCCCCAGGCCGATCGAGAGAAAGAACGCGGTGAGGGTCAGCTGAACCGCCCCCACCTCGGCGCCGAGGCTGCGCCCGATGTCGGGCAGCGCGGGCAGGTACATGTCGATGGCGAACGGTCCGATGGCAGAGAGCAGGCCCAGGACCAGGGCCATCTTGAGATAACGAGAAAGCATCGGGGGATTGTCGCAGTGCAGCAAAAATGCCGCCCGGCGCCACCGGATCAACCTTTGACCGCAGCGAAGGATCGTCAGTCGAACAGCGACGGTTCGCCACCGGGCCGGTGGCCCTCGATGGCCAGCAGGCACCACTTGGTGATGGCCCCTCCGCTGGCCGAGAAGCCGCCGGGTTGGCCGCCCGCCGCCAGCACGCGGTGGCAGGGCACGACCGGTGCGAACGGGTTGGCGCCCATGGCCTGGCCGATGGCGCGGGCCAGGTTTTTGTCGCCCATCTCGGCGGCGAGTTCGCCGTAGGTCAGCACCTCGCCGGGCGGGATGGCGCGGGCGCGTTCGTACACGCGCTGCAGGAAGGGCGTGAGGCGGGACATGTCCAGCGGCAGGTGGCGCAGATCGGCCGGCCGCTCGCCGCGCAGGGCCGCTTTCAGCTCGGTGATGGCCGACTGCACCAGGGGCGGAGGGTCGGCCTCCGGCACCGGCTGGGGCAGGTTGCGCAGCAGCCGCTGCCGCGTGCCCTCGGGCGTGGGCTCGGGCAACTGCACCGCCGTGATGCCCGCCGGCCCCCAGGCCATGCCGCAGGTGCCGATGGCGGTGTCGAACAGCGTGTGGCCGCGGCCGCTGTTCATGGCAGTGGTCAGCCCGCGCGCAGCGCCTGCCGCAACGCCACGCCGATCTCGGGCCGCTCGGCGAACGGGTCGGGCGGGTTGCTGCCGGCCACGACGGCGTCGAAGCGCGACCGCGCGTTGCCCAGCGCCTTGGGGTGGCTGTAGATGTAGAAGCGGTCGGCGGCGATGGCGTCGAACACCATCTGCGCCACCTGCGCCGCGGTGACCTTGCCCGAACCCACCGCCTTGTCGGTCATGGCCTGGCCGATCAGCTGGCTCTGCGTGGGCTGTTCGTCGGCCAGGCCGGCTGGCTTGTTGCGCTGGCTCTGGCCGATGCCGGTGGGCACGAAATACGGGCACAACACGCTGGCGCTGATCTGGTCGCTCACCAGCTTCAGGTCCTGGTAGAGCGTCTCGGTCAGGCTCACCACGGCGCTCTTGCTGACGTTGTAGACGCCCATGTTGGGCGGGGTCAGCAGGCCCGCCATGCTGGCGGTGTTGACGATGTGACCCTGGTAGGCGGGGTCGGCTTTCGCGGCGGCGAGCATCAGCGGCGTGAACAGGCGCACGCCGTGGATCACGCCCCACACGTTCACGCCCAGCACCCACTCCCAGTCCTTCACCGAGTTTTCCCAGACCAGGCCGCCCGAGCCCACGCCCGCGTTGTTGAACACGAAGTGCGGCGCGCCGAAACGCTGCACCACGTCGGCGGCGAGGGCCTCCATCTGCTCGGCGCTGGACACATCGACCTTGCGGGCCAGCACTGGCGCGCCGGCGGCTTCCATCTCGGCCTGCGCTGTGTCCAGCGCGTCCTGCTGCACGTCGACCAGCACGAGGTTCATGCCGAGCTTCGCGCCGATGCGGGCGCATTCGAGGCCGAAGCCCGAGCCCGCGCCGGTGAGCACCGCCGTCTTGCCTTTGAAATCTGAAATCATGGTGTTGTCTCCTGGGTGTTGAGTCGGCTCAGCGCCGGATCATTTCTATGTGGGGGATGCCGTCTTCGATGTAGGGCTTGTCGTCCGACACGAAGCCGTGGCGGTTGTAGAAGGCTTCCAGATGCGCCTGCGCGCCGATGCGGATGGGCTGCTCGCCCCACAGCGCGATCAGCTGGCGCACCGACTCGGCCATGAGCGTGTGGCCGATGCCGCCACCGCGCGCGGAGGGCGCGGTGACCACGCGGCCAATGCTGGCTTCAGCAAAGTCCACGCCGGGCGGCACCAGGCGGGTGCTGGCGTGCAGGTGGACCACACCGTCTGGACCGACCACCTCGCCCAGCAGATGCAGGCACTGCGCATCCCGCCCGTCCAGATCAAGGAACACGCAGGCCTGTTCCACCACGAACACCTCGGAGCGAAGGCGCAGCAAGCGGTACAGGGTGTCGGCCGACAGGGCGGCAAACGGCAGGCAGCGCCACTGCAGGGCAGCGCTGCGGGAGGGCACGGTCTGGCCGCTCAAGCGCGCACTTCCTTCAGCACGTAGCCGATGCGCGGGAAGTGCACGTGCACCCGGCCCGCGCGCTCGTCGGTGCGCTCCAGCGTGTAGTGCGTGCGGGTCGCGGCGAGCAGGGTGCCTTCGGTGGTCTCGGGGCCGAAGCTCTCGGCGGCCACGGTCACGCGGCTGCCCAGCGGAATGCCGTGGTCGTCCTGGAAGGCCTCGTCGGCCAGCGGCGCGGGCTCGGCCGCTGCGGCCACCGCGATGGCTTCGGTGGACGTGAACTTCGCCGGCTGGCCATGGCCCAGCGCGGCCATGCGGTCCATCCAGGCGAGCACGCCGGGCGTGGCGTCCAGGATGCCGGCCATGGCCGGATTCACCACGCGGGTGAACCACAGCGGGTGGTAGGCCGCGAAGTCGGCGATGCAGGGCGTGTCGCCGAACAGGAAGGGCTGCTCGTGCAGCATGTGGGCGAGCCGGCGCAGGTAGCTGCGGTAGGCCGACGCGGCATCGCCCGCGCGCAGGCCGGTCATGCCGTTGCGCATGGCGCTGCGGTCGGCCGCGAAGGCCTGGCCCACTTCGGGCGGCTGGCTGCCGAACATCGCGGCCGCGCCCTTGGGGCTGAGCGTGTGGCCCATGGCGGCCCAGAACAGCGCGCTGTCGGCCCACTGCGCCACGATGCGAGTGACCCCCTTGAGGTGTTCGGGGAACAGCACGGGAACCTCGCCCCCAACCCTGGCTTCGCCAGGCCCCCCGAGGGGGTGCTGCCGTTCTTGGGGCGGCCCGGCGAACGGCGGCTTGAGGTGCTCCAGCACCGTGGCGATCAGGGCCGTGTCGCAGTAGATGTCGGCACCGATCTGCAGCAGCGGCGTGCGGCGGTAGCCGCCGGTGAGCGCCACCACGTCGGGCTTGGGCATCACGCTGGGGATGAACACGCTCTTCCAGGCCAGGCCCTTGAAGCCGAGCATGAGCCGCGCCTTCTCGGCGAAGGGCGACATGGGGTAGTGGTGCAGGATCAGGTCGGGCATGGGTGTCTCCAAAGTATCCGTTCGGGCTGAGCTTGTCGAAGCCTCACTTCGCTGGATGGGTGAGCCCTTCGACAAGCTCAGGGCGAACGGGTATTTGCTGGTTCATGTGGGCATCGCCCGCTGAATGATGGCATCGAAATCGACGCTGGAACCCAGCGATCCGAAGCTGTGGCCCCAGTGGCCGGCCAGGCGCGAATCGCAGAAGGCGCCGAACACAGCGGCGGGCGCGGTCTGCGCCAGCAGCGCGGCCTGCACGGCGAGCGCCACGTCCTGCGCCAGGCGGCGGGCCTCCATCTCGGTGGCCATCTGTTCCACGCGGGTGGGCAGGCTGGCGGCGAGGTGGTCCAGCGCCGCGTGCATGCCTTTCGCGGGCGCGAGTTCGTGCGCGAGTGCGGCGGCGGCATCGGCTTTGCGCAGCGCGCGCAGCAGGTCCAGCGCCATGATGTTGCCGGCGCCTTCCCAGATCGAGTTCACCGGCATCTCGCGATAGATGCGCGCCATGACGCCCTCGCCGCCCTCTTCCACATAGCCGTTGCCGCCCAGACACTCCATGGCCTCCTGCGCGAAGTGGCTGCCGCGCTTGCAGATCCAGAACTTGGCCACCGGCGTGAGCAGCCGCTGCATGGCGCGCTCGTGTTCATCCCCCGGTCGGTCGAAACTGCGCGCGAGGCGCAGCGCCAGAGCGGTGGACGCTTCAGATTCGAGCGCGAGATCGGCCAGCACGTTCTTCATCAGCGGCTGGTCAATCAGCTTCTTGCCGAAGGCCTTGCGCTGGCTCGTGTGGTTGAGCGCGATGGAGAGCGCCTGGCGCATCAGGCCGCTGGTGCCCAGCGCACAATCCAGCCGCGTCATCGTGCCCATGGCCAGGATCTGCGGCACGCCCCGGCCCTCTTCGCCCACGAGCCAGGCGGTGGCGCCGGCGAACTCGACCTCGGAACTCGCGTTGGCCTTGTTTCCCAGCTTGTCTTTCAGGCGCTGGATAAAGAGCTGGTTCATCGACCCGTCGGGCAGCACACGCGGCAGGAACAGGCAGGACAGGCCGGAGGGCGTTTGCGCCAGGATCAGGAAGGCGTCGCACATGGGCGCCGAGAAAAACCACTTGTGGCCGGTGACGCTGAAGCGCTGGCCCCAGTGGTCTGCCCCATCGGGCACGGCCTGCGTGGTGTTGGCGCGCACGTCCGAGCCGCCCTGCTTCTCCGTCATGCCCATGCCCATGGTCACGCCGGCCTTGTCTTTCCACAGCTTCAGCGTCGGGTCGTAGGCGCGGCTGGTGAGCTGCGGCGCCCAGTCGCGGTAGATGGCCGGGTTGTCCTTGAGCGCGGGCGTGACCGCGTAGCTCATGGAGATGGGGCAGAGCATGGACGGCTCCAGCTCGGTGAAGAGCATGAAGCCGGCGGCACGAAGGGTGTGTGCCCCCACGCTCCCCACGTTGTGTGGTTCGCTGCCCCCCAAGGGGGCTGCCGCGCCTTGGGGCGGCCCGGCGTCGCGGCGGGCTTGCGCCCAAGGCGTGCCATGCAAACCCGCGGCCGTCGCCGCCGACATCAGTGCGTGGTAGCTCGGGTGGAACTCCACCTGATCGATGCGGTGGCCGAAGCGGCTGTGGCTCTTGAGCTGCGGCATGAACACGTTGGCCAGCCGCGCGTGCTGCTGCATCTCCGCGCTGCCCACCGTGGCGCCGAGCGCCTGCAGGTGCGACGAATTCAGCGCAGGCGCGTTGAACTTCAGCGCATCCTGCATCGCCTGGTTGCCATCAAACAGGTTGTAGTCCACCAGCGGCTCCACCTGGTTGAACACTTCATGGGTGGCACTCATGAAAACTCCTCAAACAGAAGCGGTGTCTTCAACCCAGGCCACCGCGGAACCGGCTCCGCCGGGCCGCCAGTGGCGCCCCCTGGGGGGTGACGCCGCAGGCGGCGCGGGGGGGTCAAATTTTCACCAGCTGCTTGCCAAAGTTCTTGCCCTTGAGCAAACCCAGGAAAGCCTCGGGCGCGTTCTCGAGGCCTTGCGCCACCGTCTCGCGCGGTCGCAGCTTGCCCTGCGCCACCAGCGTGCCCAGCTCGGTCAGCGCCTCGGGCCAGACCTCCATGTGCTCGCTGACGATGAAGCCTTCGATCTTCAGGCGGTTCACCAGGATCAGCGCCGGGTTGGCCAGCGGCAGCGGAGCCCCGTCGTAGCCGGCGATCATCCCGCAGACAGCGATGCGGCCGAAGGCGTTCATGCGCAGCAGCACCGCGTCGAGGATCATGCCGCCGACGTTTTCGAAGTAGCCGTCGATGCCGTTCGGGCAGGCTTCCTTGAGCGCCTTGGCCAGTGAGTACATGTCCTTGTGCAACTTGTAGTCGATGCAGGCGTCGAAGCCCAGCTCTTCGACCGCGTACTTGCATTTGTCCGGCCCACCGGCGATGCCCACCGCGCGGCAGCCACGGGCCTTGGCCAGGGCCCCGTAGGCACTGCCCACCGCGCCGGTGGCGGCGCTGATGACCACGGTGTCGCCGGCCTTGGGGTTGATGATCTTCACCAGGCCGTACCACGCGGTCACGCCCGGCATGCCGACCGCGCCGAGGTAGTAGGACAGCGGCACGTGCGTGGTGTCCACCTTGCGCAGCGCGCCGGGCTGGTTCGCATCAACCACGCTGTATTGCTGCCAGCCGCCCATGCCGACCACCTGATCGCCGGCCTTGAATTTGGGGTGCAGCGATTCGACCACCTCGCCCACGGTGCCGCCGATCATGACCTCGCCCAGCGGCTGCGACGCGGCGTAGCTCTTGCTGTCGTTCATGCGGCCGCGCATGTACGGGTCCAGGCTCAGGTAGTGGTGTTTCACGAGCACCTGGCCGTCGGCGAGGGCTGGCGTCTCGGTGGTGACGAGCTTGAAGTTGTCGACAGTGGCTTCGCCTTGCGGGCGGTTGTCGAGCAGGATCTGTTGGTTGGCGGGCATGTGGTTTCTCCGGGGTGGGTGACGACCGGCAGGTCAGTCGGTCTTCAGGGTATTGAGGGCGTTGGTGGACTTGCCCACCGGCAGGCGCGGCACGAACTTGAAGGTGCCGGTGGCGTGGGCGCAGAGCTTGCCGGCGGCATCAAAGATGCTGCCTTCGGTGAAGGCCATGGTGGCGGTGCGGTGCAGCAGCTTGCCCTTGGCCAGCAGCGGCCCCTTGGCCGCGCGCAGGAAGCTGGTCTTCATCTCGATGGTGACGCAGCCCATGGCCGGCTCCACCGAACGCGCGGCGTGCGCCATGACCACGTCGAGCAGGGTCATGCTGGCGCCGCCGTGCACCACGTTGAACGAGTTTTCATGCTCGTGTTTCGGCGCGAAAGCGATCTCCGACTCGCCGCCTTCGAACTTCTGCAGCTCGAAGCCAAGCAACTCGACAAAAGGAATGTGAACCGAGAACTCCACTCAACCTCCTGTGATGACCGATACGCCACCGTCCACCGCCAACCATTGCCCCGTGATGTGTTTGCCCGCGTCCGACGCGTACAGCACGGTCAGGCCCTTCAGGTCTTCGTCGTCGCCCAGGCGGCGAAGCGGGGCGTGCGACGCCAGCTTCTCTTCACCCATGGCCTTCAGGGTGCCCTGCGTCATCTTGCTCGGGAAGAAGCCCGGGCAGATGGCGTTGACGCGGATGCCGTGTTCGCCCCACTCGGCGGCCAGTGCACGGGTGAAGTTGATGACCGCACCCTTGGAGGTGTTGTAGGCAATCGTCTTCATGCCCGAGGGGTTGCCGCCCAGGCCCGCGATGCTGGCGGTGTTGATGATGCTGCCACTGCGGCGCGGGATCATGCTCGCCTTGGCGATCAGCTGGCTCAGCAGGAAGTAGCTGCGCACGTTGAGGTTCATCACCTTGTCCCAGGCTTCGAGCGGGTGATCTTCGGCCGGTGCGCCCCAGGCGGCGCCGGCGTTGTTGATCAGGATGTCCACCTCGCCCACGCGCTGCAGGGTTTCGCTGGTGAGGCGGCGGATGTCTTCTTCGAGCGAGCAGTCTGCGGCGATCCAGCGCGCGTCGATGCCGGCGGCCTGCAACTCGGCGGTGGCCTCCTCCAGATCCGAGGCCTTGCGCGAGCTGATCACCACGCGGGCACCGGCTTCGCCCAGCGCATGGGCCATCTGCAGGCCCAGGCCACGCGAGCCGCCGGTGATGAGGGCGGTCTTGCCCTTGAGGTCGAAGAGTTGGGTGACGGTTCGGGTCATGGGTTGTCTCCTGAGATGGATGGAATGGGTGGGATGGGGGAATCAGAAAGCGTCTTCGGGCAGCTCGGCACAGGTCAGGTCGCGTTCGCGCACCACCTGCAGCCAGGCGCCGATCTTCGGCAGTTCGTAGTGGAAGAAGAAACGCATGGCACCCAGACGTCCGGTGCGCGTGGGCGACTCCGCAGAGGCATGCGCCGCGAGCGCCACGTCGAGCCAGATCCAGGCCAGCACGGTGTGGCCAAAGGCCTGCAGGTAGGGCACGGCGTTGGCCAGTGCTTCGGTCGGGTTGGCGGTGGCCCAGGCGGCTTTCGTGGCCGCGCCCACCTGCGCCAGCGCCTGGCCCAGCGCGTTGGCGTGCGCCGCGAGCTCGGGCACCTGGATCGCACGCTCGATGGTGGCGTTGATGCGGCCGGCCAGCAGCTGCAGGCCCTTGCCGTTCTCCATCAGCACCTTGCGGCCCAGCAGGTCCATGCCCTGGATGCCGTGCGTGCCTTCGTGGATCATGTTCAGGCGGTTGTCGCGCCAGTACTGCTCAACCGGGAAGTCGCGCGTGTAGCCGTAACCCCCGTGGATCTGGATCGCCAGCGAGTTCGCCTCCAGGCACCACTCGCTGGGCCAGCTCTTGGCGATGGGCGTCAACACCTCCAGCAGCAGTCGCGCGTCGTCGGCCGCCTCAGGGCGGCCGGTGTGCTGCTCGTCCACCAGGCGCGCGCAATAGAGTTCCAGCGCCAGCGCGCCTTCGCAGTAGCTCTTCTGCGCCAGCAACATGCGTTTCACGTCGGCGTGTTCGATGATGCGGACCTGGGGCGCGGCAGCGTCCTTTCCGCCGGTTGAAATGGGTCGGCCCTGCGGCCGGTTCTTCGCGTAGTCGAGCGACGCGTGGTAGCCCGCCATGCCCAGCATGGTGGCCGCCATGCCGACACCGATGCGCGCCTCGTTCATCATGTGGAACATGCACTGCAGGCCCCGGCCGGGCTGGCCGACGAGGTAGCCCACGGCGCCCGCTTCACCGCGCACCGGGTACTTGCCCTCGCCGAAATTCAGCAGGGTGTTGGTCGTGCCGCGCCAGCCGCACTTGTGGTTCAGGCCGGCCAGCGCCACGTCGTTGCGTTCGCCGGTCAGCTGCCCTTCCGTATCCACCAGCTTCTTGGGCACGATGAAGAGCGAGATGCCTTTCACGCCGGGCACCAGCTTGCCGTCCGCATCGGGAATCTTGGCCAGCACCAGGTGGATGATGTTCTCGGTCAGCTCGTGTTCGCCGGCCGAGATCCACATCTTGTTGCCCTTGAGGCGGTAGCGCGGGCCGAGCGGGTCGGCCTCGAAGCCCTCGCCGTCGGGCAGCGCGCGCGTGACCACATCGCTGAGCGAAGAACCTGCCTGCGGTTCGCTCAGGCACATGGTGCCGGAGAAGCGACCATTGAATTCGTTGAGCGCGAACACGTGCCTTTGCGCATCCGTGCCGTGTTTCATCAGCAGGTTGGCGTTGCCGGTGGTCAACATGCCCGAGCCGATGCTGACCGAGGCCATGGCAAAGAAGGCGTTGGCCGCGGCCTCCACGGTGTAGGGCAGTTGCATGCCGCCGACGCTGTAGTCCTGCGCGGCGCTGAGCATGCCGCTCTCGGCGTAGGCCTTCTGCGCATCGTGCGTGGCCTGCGGCAGGATGACCTTTTCGCCATCGAAGTGCGGCTCCTGCGTGTCCACCAGGCGGTTGAACGGCGCGTACTTCTCGCGCGCGATGCGCTCGCAGGTGTCGAGCACGGCGTCGAAGGTTTCGCGCGAGTGGTCGGCGAAACGTTCACGCTGGCTGAGCGCCTCGGCGCCCAGCCAGTGATGGAGCAAAAAGTCGATGGTGGGACGCAAGCTCATGGGGCTCCTCGATCAGGGAGCGCCAACTGTAATGCGCTCAGGCGCGCGGGCTTGACCCCTGCATGACAGCACGCGGCGTCTTCAGGGTGTCCACCGGGCGCTCGCCGAAACGGCGCTGGTACTGCGCCGCGAAGTGGCCCATGTGCAGGAAGCCGTGCTCGGCGGCCACCAGCGTCACGGTCACGTCGGTCGACGCCTGGCCGGCGGCCCGGCGCAGCAGCTCGCGCACCTTGTCCAGGCGCAGGTTGCGCCAGTACACCATGGGCGACTCGCCGGTGTGGGCCACGAAGGCCTGCTGCAGGCTGCGCGCGCTCACGTGCAGGTGCCCGCAGAGGTCGGCCAGCGTCAAGGGCCGTGTCACGTTGGCCTGCATGAAGTCCTGCGCCCGTCGCACGGCGCGCGGCAGCAGCGGGCGCCGGGTGTCGCCACACAGGGCCTCGCTGTAGTTGTGGGGCGCCTGCATGAGCAGGGTGCTGAGCAGGTAGGCCTCTGCCTGTCGTGCCAGGGCGGAGCCGGCGAACCCGGCGTCCACCTCCAGGGTTTCGGCCAGGTAACGCACAAACCCGGCCAGGGGCGCCAGCGCCGGCGTGTCCATGGCCAGGCCCAGCCCGAACACCAGCGGGCGGTGCACGGCGGTTTGCGTCAGTTGCTCCATCTGACGCACCACGGCCCCCTGCGACAGGCGCAGGATCAGGTGAGGGCTGTCGTCGGCCCAGCGCATCTTCAGGTACTCGCTGGGGGACGGCAACGAGGCCACTCCCGGGCGGGCCGTGACCCGCTGCCCGCCGCAGTGCACCTCGGCACTGCCCCGCAACGGAATCTGCAGCAGGTAGAAGCTGCCGAGCTGCCCGGGTTCGATGTCCACCGCCGGACCGTACTGCACGTAGTTGAGGCTGACGTCCTGACACACCGGCGCGCTGTGGTGGCGCGCGTCGAGCACCACGGCCGACCCGCAGGGGTTGAGCATGTGGGGGCAGAACACGCGCGCCACCGCCTCGCGCGCCTGGTCCACGTCCCGCGTGTGAAACAGCGCGTGGCTGGCCAGCGGGTAACGGTAGGGCGACAACATGGCGCTGACGCTAACAAATCACGCAGCGGAGCGCCACGGGATTTTCCCGCGACGACGCGCCAGGAGCGGGCACGCCCTCCAATTTCTCGTTTTTGGGACGGTGGCTGCGCAAACGGGATGCCACCGGGACCCGCTGGTTTCTACATTGGCCCCCACCGCCACCCGCGGCGTTTGTTTCAAGCCCAGGAGACCCCCATGCCCCAAGCCACTTTTCTCGGACTGTCCGGCAAGACCGCCATCGTCACCGGCGGTGCCACCCTCATCGGCGCCGCCGTGGTGCGGGCCCTGCACGCCCAGGGCGTGCGGGTCACGCTGGCCGACATCGACACCGCCGGCGGCCAGGCCGTGGCCGATGGCTGCGGTGAGGGCGTGTGGTTCCGCGCGACCGACATCACCGACGACGCCCAGGTGACGGCCTGTGCGGACGAGACCGCCGCGCGCTTCGGCGGCGTCGACTTCCTGGTCAACCTCGCCTGCTCGTACGTGGACGAGGGGCTGCGGTCGGGCCGCGCCGACTGGCACCAGGCCCTGGACGTGAACGTGGCCAGCGCGGTGATGATGCTCAAGGCAGTGCACCCGCACATGCAGAAGGCCGGGGGCGGCGCGGTGGTCAACTTCACCAGCATCTCCTCCGGCGTGGCCCAGACCGGGCGCTGGCTCTACCCGGTCAGCAAGGCCGCGCTGGTGCAGCTGACGCGCAACATGGCCATGGACCTCGCGCCCGATCACATCCGGGTCAACAGCGTGTCACCCGGCTGGACCTGGTCGGCCATCATGAACCAGCTGACCCACGGCGACCGCGCCAAGACCGACCGCGTGGCCGCCCCCTTCCACCTGCTCCAGCGCGTCGGCGACCCCGACGAGGTGGCCCAGGTGGTGCTGTTCCTGTGCTCGGACCACGCCAGCTTCGTCACAGGCGCCGACTACGCCGTGGACGGCGGCTATTCGGCGATGGGCCCGGAATCGCACGAACCGGCCATCCCGAAACTGATGGCCTGAGCCTCGTTTTTCCCCCACACCACCAGGAGACAACACCATGCGCAAGATCATGATCGTCGGCGCCGGCCAGGCCGGCCTGCAACTGGGCATCAGCCTGCTCCAGCGCGGCTACCGCGTCAGCATCACCAGCAACCGCACGCCCGAAGACATGCGCACCGGCAAGGTGCTGTCCAGCCAGTGCATGTTCCACGACAGCCTGCAGCTCGAACGCGACCGCGGCCTCAACTTCTGGGAGCCCGACTGCCCGCCGGTCGAAGGCATCTCGTTCACCGTGCCCCACCCCGAGCTGCCCGGCGAAAAGGCCATGAGCTGGGGCCACCGGCTGGACCACAAGGCGCAGTCGGTCGACCAGCGCGTGAAGGTGCCCGGTTGGATGGCCGAGTTCGACCGCCTGGGCGGCGAGCTGCTGATGCACGAAGCCGGCATGGACGACCTGGAGCGCTGGACGCAGGACCACGACCTCGTGATCGTGGCCGCCGGCAAAGGCGCCATCGCCCAGATGTTCCAGCGCGACGCCCGCCGCAGCCCCTACGACAAGCCGCAGCGCGCCCTGGCGCTGACCTATGTGCACGGCATGGCGCCCCGCCCCGAGTACTCGGCCGTCAACTTCAACCTCATCCCCGGCGTGGGCGAGTACTTCGTGTTCCCGGCGCTGACGGTCAGCGGCCCCTGCGAGATCATGGTGTTCGAGGGCGTGCCCAGCGGTCCCATGGACTGCTGGGGAGACGTGACGACGCCGGCCCAGCACCTGGCCCGCTCGAAAGAAATCCTGGCGAAGTTCCTGCCCTGGGAAGCGGCCCGCTGCACCCAGGTGGAACTGACCGACGCCAACGGCATCCTGGCCGGGCGCTTCGCCCCCACGGTGCGCCAGCCGGTGGGCCAGTTGCCCAGCGGCCGGGTGGTGATGGGCATGGCCGACGCGGTGATGCTCAACGACCCCATCACCGGCCAGGGCTCCAACAACGCGGCCAAGTTCGCGAACGCGGTGGAGCATGCCATCGTGGCGCACGGCGACCAGCCCTTTGACGCCACCTTCATGCAGCAGACCTTCGAGGACTTCTGGGCAAGTTACGGCCACTTCGCCACCGACTGGACCAACGCCTTGTTGTCGCCGCCACCGCCCCACGTGCTCAAGGTGCTGGGCGCGGCCGTTGGCGAACCCCGGGTGGCCCGGCGCATCGCCAACGGCTTCAACAACCCGACCGACTTCGTGAACTTCTTCATGACGCCGGACAAGGTCGACGCCTACCTCGACGCGGTGCCGGCATGAACACCGCCCGGCCGTTCCAAAGGCGCTCAGCCCCGCGGTGCGCAGCACGGAGGGCAGTCCCATGACCGCAGCCGAACTGGGCACCCTGCCCCCCTTGCAGGCCTTGCGCCACAGCGCCAGCCTGCCGCTGTCCGACTTCCGCCTGGCCATGCGCCGCCTGACCGGCGCCGTGACCCTGGTGGCCACCCACGATGGCCAGACCCTGGCCGGCCTGACCGCCACCGCCGTGACGTCCTTCTCGGCCGAACCGGCGCGGCTGCTGGCCTGCGTCAACCTCAAGGGCTCGACCTTCCGCGCCATCGCGGAAAGCCGGCGCATGAGCGTGAACCTGCTGGCCTACCGCCACCTCGACCTGGCGCAGCAGTTCGGTGGCGCGCCCACCCCGCAGTCGCAGCGCTTCGAGCCCGGTCGCTGGGGCACGTTGGCCACCGGCGCGCCGGTGCTGCTGGACGCGCTGGCCGTGTTCGATTGCGTCGTGGACGAAATGATGGTGGCCCACAGCCACGCCGCCATGATCGGCGAGATCAAGGCGGTGCTGCTGAGCCCGCGCAACGAAGCGCCGCTGCTGTACTCGGACGGCCAATACACCACCCTCGCAGACCTTGGAGAAACCGCATGACACCCACCGCCCAACACATCCGCATCCCGGCCAGCGACGGCAGCGGATCTTTCGACGCCTACCTCGCCCTGCCACCCTCGGGCCATGGCCCCGGCATCGTGCTCGCGCAGGAAATTTTTGGCGTCAACGCCACCATGCGCGCCGTGGCCGACCACTACGCCGAAGAAGGGTATGTGGTGCTGGTGCCCGACCTGTTCTGGCGCCAGCAGCCCGGCATTCAGCTGGGCTACACCGAGGCCGATTTCCAGCGCGCCTTCGGTCTTTACCAGGGCTTCGACGAAACCCTGGGCGTGGCCGACATCCAGGCCAGCCTGAACGCGCTGCGCCAGCGCCCCGAGTGCACGGGCCAGGCCGGTGTGCTGGGCTTCTGCCTGGGCGGCAAGCTGGCCTACCTGGCGGCCTGCCACACCGATGCCGATGTGGCCGTGGGCTACTACGGCGTGGGCATTGAAAAGGCGCTGGACGACGCCAAGAGCCAACGCGGCCGGCTGGTGCTGCACATCGCCGAAAACGACGCCTTCTGCCCGCCCGAGGCGCGCGCCGCGATCCTGGCGGCGCTGTCGGGCCGCGAGCAGACCGAGCTGTACGTGTACCCCGGTGTGGACCATGCGTTTGCCCGGCAGGGCGGCGACCACTTCCACAAGCCTTCGGCGCTGATGGCGCACCAGCGCAGCGTGGCCGCCTTCAAGGCCGCCATGGGCCCCCACCCCGACTTCTCGGCCCTGTGGGACAAACACTGCGAACACGAGTTCGCCACCCGCGACGTGGCCGCCACCATGGCCACCATGGTGGCCGAGCCGTACGTGAACCACATTCCCACCATGACCGGCGGCGTGGGCCACACCATGCTGTCGCGCTTCTACCAGCACCACTTCGTCAACAGCAACCCGCCCGACACCACGCTGGTGCCGATCTCGCGCACCATCGGCGCGACGCAGATCGTCGACGAGCTGCTGTTCTGCTTCACCCACACCTGCGAGATCGATTGGATGCTGCCCGGCATCGCGCCCACGGGCAGACGGGTCGAGATCCCCCTGGTGGCGATCGTCAAGTTCCGGGGAGACAAGCTCTACCACGAGCACATCTACTGGGACCAGGCCAGCGTGCTGGTGCAGATCGGCCAACTTGACCCGGCCGGTCTGCCGGTGGCCGGCATCGAGACGGCGCGCAAGCTGCTGGACGAACACCTGCCGTCCAACACCTTGATGGCGAGCTGGGCCAAGTCAGCGCCCTGAGGAAGCCCCCCCGCGCCGGCGGGGCTCCCCCGGTGCTTATTGCGGCTCGATCTTCGCGTCCTTGATCGCCTTGGCCCACTTGGCGGTCTCGGCCACGCTGCGCTTGGCCAGGTCGGCGGGGGTGCCGGGTTCGACCGCGAAGCCGATGCCCGCGAACTTGTCCTGGATGTCCTTGCTGTTGGCCGCGTCGTTCACCGCCTTGTTGAGCTTGGCCACGACCTCGGGCGGCGTGCCCGCGGGCGCGAACACGGCGAAGTAGGCGATCAGCTCATAGTCCTTCAAGCCCAGCGCCTCGTTCACGGTGGGCAGCTCGGGCACGGCCGGCGAGCGCTTGCTTGAGGTGACCGCCAGACCACGCACCTTGCCCGCCTTCACCTGCGGCAGCATCACCGCGAAGTCGGCGCTGAACATCTGCACCACGCCGCCGATCAGGTCGGTCATGGCGGCGGGGCCGCTCTTGTAGGACACGTTGGTGAGCTGGATGCCGGCCATGCCCGCCATCATCTCGGTGGACACGAGCTGCGAGGTGCTGGCGCTGGCGAAGTTGATGCTGCCCGGCTTGGCCTTGGCCATGTCCACCAGCTCCTTCAGCGTCTTGGCCGGCACGTCGTTGTTGACCGCCATGATCAGCGGCACCGAGCCCATGTAGCCCACCGGTGCAAACGCGGTGTCCTGGTCGTAGGGCAGCTTCTTCATCAGGCTCTTGAGCGCGGCGTTGGTGCTGTTGGTGCCGATCAGGATGGTGTAGCCGTCGGGTGCGGCCTTGGCCACCGCGTCGGCACCCAGCAGGCCGTTGGCCCCAGGCTTGTTGTCGACCACGATGGTCTGCCCCAGCGACTCCTGCATCTTCAGCGCGAAGGCGCGGCCGATGGTGTCGGTGGCGCTGCCGGCGGCAAACGGCACGACCGCCTTGATCGGCCGGTCGGGCCAGGCCTGTGCCAGGGCGGTGGATGAACACACCAGCGCGGCGGCGGTGGTGGCGAGCAATCGGAACACAGAACGCATCAGAGTCTCCTTCGGTTGGTATCAAAAAGGCGAGGTCAGTGTAGGTCTCAGAGTGGCAGATCCAGCACGGCGGCACTCAGGGTTTTACCGTGGGCGTCGAGGGCCAGCGAACGCGTGACGCCGCCGCCCAGGGCGTCGAACATCACGAAATGCACCGCCGCGAGATCGGGCAAGGTGTAGCGCTGCACCGGGCCATGCACCACGCCGGCAAAGTGGGCCTGCACACGCTCGGCGCTGAGCAGGCGCTCCAGCACCGGGTAGTCCTCCGGATCCAGCGCGATCACGCTGAGCGTGGCGCGGTTGCCCTTGTCGCCCGAGCGGGCCAGTGCGATGTCGCGCAGGGTGCGGTTGGGGGATGCTTTTCTGGACGGTGCTGTCATGTCAAGACTCCGCGCTCAGTTCGAGGATGTCGCAGCGAACATGTACCCCCGAACGCGGCACCAGCGCCGAGGCCGCGGCGATCACCTCGCGCACCGACTGCATCACGCCGCCACCGCCCGCCGGGCCGTTGAGGTACAGCGCTTCCACTTCCTGGCCCACCGCTTCGGCCTGCGCGCGCGTTGCGCAGCGCACCGCCAGCCGCACGCGCACCTCGTAGGGTTCGCGATCCGCGCCCAGCTGAGGGCCGTGCATCGCGTTCACGCCGATCAGCTCGGCGCGGTGTTCCAGACCAGCGAGGCCGTGGGACAGCGTGGCATCCTGCAGCCGGAGCCGCAGGATGGACAGCGCCAGTTCGCCGCGCGCCCGGGCGCCCGGACCAGCGTAGGAGATCTGACCTTCGCCGATGAAACCGTCACGGTAGCCCAGCGTGGCTTTCAGTTGCTCGGGGCGCGCGTAACCGCTGGCGCCCTGCGCCTGCACCCGGTCGGGCTCGAGCTGCGTGAAACGGACCTTTGAAAAGTCGCCCACCACATCGGCCTGCAGGTAGTGCGCCGGGTCTTCCACTTCGTAGAGCAGTTGCGCGGTGCAGCTCAACCGGTCCACGCGCCCGCCGGTGCCTGGCAACTTGGTGATGACCGCGCTGCCATCGGCCGAGACTTCGGCGAGCGGGAAGCCCACGCGGTGCAGATCGGGCACGTCCACGTGGCCCGGATCGGCCAGGTAACCACCACTGACCTGGGCCGCGCATTCGAGCAGGTGCCCCACCAGCAGGCCCTGACCCAGGTGATGCCAGTCGTCCGCGGCCCAGCCGAAGTGGGCCATGAGCGGCGCCACAAAGAGCGACGGGTCGGCGACACGGCCGGTGATGATCACGTTCACATCGGCCTGCAGCGCGGGCAACAAGGCGTCGGCGCCGAGGTAGGCATTGGCCGAGATCAGGCGCCCGTCCAGCGAACGCACGGTGTCGGGCGAATCCATCAGCGGCACATCGTTCGCCAACATCCAGGGCAACACGTCGTCGCCCGTCACCACCGCCACGCGCAGGCGCGGCATGCCCAGTTCGCGTGCCACGTCCAGCACGGCCTGCCCGGCCGCCATCGGGTTCGCCGCGCCCATGTTGGTGATGATGGTCACGCCGTTGCGCACACAGGCCGGCAGCACCGCACGCATGCGCGCCTGGAGCATGGGGTCGTAGCCGGCCTGTGGATCGTGGGCGCGGCGCAGCTGGGCCAGGGCGATGGTGCGTTCCGCCAGGCACTCGAACACCAGGGCGTCGAGCTCGCCGTGCTCGGCCAGGTCCAGCGCGGGGTCGATGCGGTCACCGGCGTAGCCGGCACCGGAGCCGATGCGGTAGTGGGTCATCCCTGCAGTGTGGCGCTGTTGGCGCGCGAGAGCCATGGGGTGAACCCCGGCGCCACCGCTCGCTCAGGCCGTGGCCGCAGGCAACGCGGCGATGGTGCCCTGGGCCACGGCGCAGAGTTTTTCCACGCCGTCCTTGAGCACGAACACGTCGCAGCGGCAGACCGCCTGCGACTTGCCGGTGTGCACGGCTTCGGCGCGCGCGATCAGGCGTTCGCCGATGGCCGGCCGCAGGTAGTTGATCTTGAATTCGGAGGTGACCACGGGCACACGCAGCGCCGTGCCACCGGCGTAGGTGAGCGCGTTGTCGGCGGCGTAGCTGAGCACACCACCGTGCACGAAGCCGTGCTGCTGTTGGACGGCTTCGGTGATCGGGACCTGCAGCTCGCAGCGCCCCGGCGAGAGCGCCACCAGCTCGGCCCCGATCAGCACCGAGAAAGGCTGCTTCGCCAAGACCTCGCGGCCCATGGCGAGGAAGACCTCGGGACTGACGGTCATCTCGGGCATTTCAGCTTTCCACCATGCCGGAGCACACCCCGCAACGCGCGAAGTGATCCCGTCGTGGGACACCGCCGGGCCGGCTTCGCCGGACGGCTGGTGTCGCCCCTTGAGGGGGATGCGGCCACACGCAGTGGGCAAGCAACGGGGTGGGCCTCACTTACAGAACTTCGAAGATGCCAGCAGCACCCATACCGCCGCCGATGCACATCGTCACGCAGACGCGCTTGGCACCGCGGCGCTTGCCTTCGATCAGCGCGTGGCCGGTCAGGCGTTGGCCCGACACGCCGTAGGGGTGGCCCACGGCGATGGCGCCGCCGTTGACGTTCAGGCGGTCGGCCGGGATGCCCAGCTTGTCGCGGCAATACAGCACCTGCACGGCGAAGGCTTCATTGAGTTCCCACAGGTCGATGTCGCTGACCTTCAGGCCCAGGCGCGACAGCACCTTGGGGATGGCGAACACCGGGCCGATGCCCATTTCGTCCGGCTCACAACCGGCGACCGCGAAGCCCAGGAAACGGCCCAGCGGCTGCAGGCCGCGCTTCTCGGCCAGGGTCTCGTCCATCAGCACGCAGGCGCCGGCGCCGTCGCTGAACTGGCTGGCGTTGCCGGCCGTGACCAGGCCACCCGGCAGGGCCGACCGCAGGCCGGAGATGCCTTCCTTGGTGGTGCCGGCGCGGATGCCTTCGTCGTTCTCCACCGTGACCTGTTTCGTCATCAGGCCCATGACCTTGTCGGCCACGCCGGCGGTCACGGTGATGGGGGCGATCTCGGCCTTGAACAGGCCGGCTTCCAGCGCGGCGGTGGCGCGTTGCTGGCTGGCGGCGCCGTACTCGTCCATGGCGTCGCGGCTGATGTTGTAACGCTTGGCCACCTGCTCGGCGGTCTGCAGCATGTTCCAGTAGATCTCGGGCTTGATCTTTTCCAGCGCGAGGTCCTTGAGCATGTGCTGGTTCATCTCCTGCTGCACGCAGGAGATGCTCTCCACACCACCGGCCACGTAGACCGAGCCTTCGCCCGCGATGATGCGTTGCGCGGCCAGCGCGATGGTCTGCAGGCCCGAGGAGCAGAAGCGGTTGACGGTCATGCCCGAGACCGTGATGGGCAGGCCGGCCTTGAGCGCGATCTGGCGCGCGATGTTGGCGCCCGTCGCACCCTCGGGGTTGGCGCAGCCCATGATCACGTCTTCGACTTCCGAAGCGTCGATGCCGGCGCGTTGCACGGCGTGCTGCACGGCGTGTCCGCCGAGCGTGGCGCCGTGGGTCATGTTGAAGGCACCCTTCCAGCTCTTGGTCAGGGGCGTGCGGGCGGTGGAGACGATGACGGCGTTGGTCATGATGGGTTCCTCAAATCTGGATTCGTGCGGTCATCAGAAATTTTTTCCCTCTGCGGCCAGCTTGGCAAGCAGCGGTGCGGGCGTCCAGAACTTCGCGTCGTCCAGCGGGTTCTTCGCAAAGCGCTTCATGGCCTGGACCACGTTGAACAGGCCCACTTCGTTGGCGTAGTTCAGCGGGCCGCCGCGGTAGACCGGGAAGCCGTAGCCGAAGATGTAGACCACGTCGATGTCGCTGGCCTTGTTCGCGATGCCCTCTTCGAGGATGTGCGCGGCTTCGTTGACCAGCGAGAACACCAGGCGCTGCACGATCTCCTCATCGGAAATCTTGCGCGGCGTGATGCCGGCGGCGGCGCGGTGGTCTTCGATCATCTTCACCACCTCGGCGTTCGGGATGGCGTCGCGCTTGCCCGGCACGTAGTCGTACCAGCCGGCACCGGTCTTCTGGCCGAAGCGGCCCCTCTCGCACAGCAGGTCGGCGGTCTTGCTGTACTTCATGTCGGGCCTTTCGGTGTAGCGGCGCTTGCGGATCGCCCAGCCGATGTCGTTGCCGGCGAGGTCGCCCATGCGGAACGGGCCCATGGCCATGCCAAACTTCTCCATCGCCTTGTCCACCTGCTCGGGCGTGCAGCCTTCGTCGAGCAGGAAGCCGCCCTGGCGGCCGTACTGCTCGATCATGCGGTTGCCGATGAATCCATCGCAGACGCCGGACACCACCGCCGTCTTCTTGATCTTCTTGGAGATGGCCATCACGGTGGCCAGCACGTCCTTGGCGGTCGCGTCGCCGCGCACCACTTCCAGCAGCTTCATCACGTTGGCGGGGCTGAAGAAGTGCATGCCCACCACGTCCTGCGGGCGCTTCGTGAAGTTCGCGATCTTGTTGACGTCCAGCGTCGAGGTGTTGGAGGCCAGGATGGCTCCCGGCTTCATCACGCGGTCGAGTTCCTTGAACACCGCTTCCTTGACGCCGATCTCTTCGAACACGGCCTCGATCACCAGATCGGCCGAGCCGATCTCGTCGTAGCTCAGCGTGGTCGACAGCAGGGCCATGCGCTGCTCGTACTTGTCCTGCTTCAGCTTGCCCTTCTTGACCTGGGCTTCGTAGTTCTTGCGGATGGTTCCGATGCCACGGTCCAGCGCGTCCTGCTTCATCTCCAGCATCTTCACCGGGATGCCGGCGTTGAGGAAGTTCATGGAGATGCCGCCGCCCATGGTGCCGGCGCCGATCACGGCCACCGAAGCGATCTCGCGCTTGGGCGTCTCTTCCGGCACGTCGGGGATCTTGCTGGCGGCGCGCTCGGCGGTGAACAGGTGGCGCAGCGACTTGCACTCGGGCGTCCACATCAGGTTGATGAAGATCTCGCGCTCGAAGAGCATGCCGTCGTTGAATTTTTTCTTGGTCGCGGCTTCCACGGCGTCCACGCACTTGGCGGGCGCCGGGAAGTTCTTGGACAGCCCCAAGACCATGTTGCGCGCGAACTGGAAGTAGGCGTCGCCGTCCTTGTGTTTGCAGGGCAGGTTGCGCACCAGCGGGAAGGCCGAGCCGTCGGCGTGTTTCGCGGCCATCTCGCGGGCGAAGGCCAGGGCTTCGGCGGCCAGCGCTTCGGGCGAGGCGGCCAGCTTGTCGAACAGCTTCTGACCGGGCAGCTGGGCGAGCATCTCGCTCTTGACCGGCTCGCCGCTGACGATCATGTTCAGCGCGGCTTCGACGCCCAGCACGCGCGGCAGGCGCTGCGTGCCGCCCGCGCCGGGGATCAGGCCCAGCTTCACTTCCGGCAGGGCGACGTTGCAGCCCGGCGCGGCGATGCGGTAGTGCGCGCCCAGCGCCAGTTCGAGGCCACCGCCCATGCACACGCTGTGCACGGCCGCGATCACCGGCTTGGTGGTGTTTTCGACGCGGACGATGACGGACAGCAGGTTGGGTTCCTGGATCGCCTTGGGCGATCCGAACTCGCGGATGTCGGCGCCTCCCGAAAACGCCTTGCCGGCGCCCGTCAGCACGATGGCCTTGACCGCGGCATCGTTCTCGGCCTTCTCCAGCCCCTCGACGATGGCCTGGCGGGTGGACAGGCCCAGGCCGTTGACCGGCGGGTTGTTCAGCGTGATGACGGCGACATCGCCGTGGACCTGGTACTCAGCGGTCATGGAATCTCCTCTGTGTGGATCGGGAAAGGGGCACGCCCGAAAAAACGAACGGTCGTGCGATTCTATGGAATTTGTGCGGTGCGGCAAGCGCCGGCTGTCGCCAGCAGGTCAGGTCAGACCTCCAGCCATTCCTTGCGGGTGTAGGGGTCTGCACGCAACGAATCCGGCGTCCCCTGGAACACGATGCTGCCGTGCCCCATCACCAGCGCCCGGTCGGAAATGGCCATGGCGATGGTCAGCTTCTGCTCGATCAGCAGCACCGACACGCCCCGGCTTTTCAGCTTCTGCAGGTACTCGCCCACCAGCTCCACGATCTTGGGCGCCAGACCTTCGGTGGGCTCGTCGATGATGATCAGGTCGGGGTCGCCCATGAGCGTGCGGCACAGGGTCAGCATCTGCTGCTCGCCGCCGGAGAGCACGCCCGCCTCGGTGTGCTGGCGCTCCTTCAGGCGCGGGAACATGGCGTACATGTCGTTGAAGCTCCAGCGCGCCCCGGTGCCCTTGCCCTTCTGGCCCAGCAGCAGGTTCTGCTCCACGGTCAGCTTGGGGAAGATGTCGCGGTTTTCGGGCACATAGCCGATCCCCAGGTGCGCGATCTCGAACGGCTTCTTGCCCTGGATGGGCTGGCCTTTCCAGGCGATGTCGCCAGTGCAGTCGACCAGGCCCATGATGGCCTTGGCGGTGGTGGAGCGGCCCGAGCCGTTGCGCCCGAGCAGGGCCACGATCTCGCCCTGGCCGACGTCGAACGAGACACCGTGCAGCACGTGGCTCTTGCCGTAGTAGGCGTGAAGGTTGTCGATTTTCAGCATCTTCAGCCCCTTCAATGACCAACGGCCGCGGCTTGTTCGTCGGCCAGCACGGAGCCCAGGTAGGCCTCCTGCACCTTGGGGTTCGCGCGCACGGCTTCGGGCGTGTCGAACGCAATCACCTCGCCGTACACCACCACCGCGATCTTGTCGGCCAGGCCGAACACCACGCCCATGTCATGCTCCACCGTCAGCAGGGTCTTGCCCACGGTCACCTCGCGGATCAGGTCGATGAAGCGGCTGGTTTCGCTCTTGCTCATGCCGGCCGTGGGTTCATCGAGCAGGATCACGTTGGCACCGCCGGCGATGGTGATGCCGATCTCCAGCGCACGCTGCTCGGCGTAGGTCAGGTTCATGGCCAGGGTGTCGTGCTTCTTGTCGAGCCGGATCATCTTCATCAGCTCTTCGGCCCGTTCATTGGCGTCGTCCATGCCGGCCAGGAAACGGAACAGCGTGTACTTGTAGCCCAGGCTCCAGAGCACACCGCAGCGCAGGTTCTCGAACACGCTGAGCTTGGGGAAGATGTTGGTGATCTGGAAGCTGCGCGAGAGGCCCAGGCGGTTGATCTCGAAGGGCTTCTTGCCGTCGATGCGCGTGCCGTTGAGCACCACCTCGCCGCTGGTGGGCTCGAAGCGGCCCGAGATCAGGTTGAACAGCGTGGACTTGCCCGCGCCGTTGGGGCCGATGATGGCCACGCGTTCGCCGGGGCGCACCGCCAGATCAATGCCGCGAATGATCTCGGTCTTGCCGAAGCTCTTGCGCAGGTCGCGCAGCTCCAGCGCGTAGCCACCAGCGTGCACGTGGCTCATGGTCTGGTCGTGCGGGGGCACCTGGGTTGCGGTCGCTGCACTCATGACGTCTCCCTGCGCTTGATTTCTTTTTCAATGTCGGTCTGGATCGCGGCCCACTGGAGGCGGAACTGGCGCCGCGTCAGCTCAAAGATGCCCAGCCCGGTGAGCGTGACGAAGGCCGCGCCGAACCAGCTGCCCACCTGGCTCGGGTGCAGGGTCATGCCGAGGTATTTCAGGTCGTCGCCCATGGCGGCGTCGAGCTTCAGGTGGTAGATCATTTCCACCATGGCCCCCGCGCCCAGCAGGATCACCAGCGCCGTGACGGCCAGCGCCAGGTAAGCCACCCAGACCTCGCGCAGCCTGCCGAACGAGGCCACGCGCAGGTTCATCATGATCAGGCTGGCGATGCCGCCCGGTGCGTACATCACCATGAACAGGAAGATCAGGCCCAGGTACAGCAGCCAGGCCTTGGTCAGCTCCGACAGCAGCACGGCCGCCAGCACCATCAGGACGCCACCGATGATGGGGCCGAAGAAGAAGGTGGCGCCGCCCAGGAAGGTGAACAGCAGGTAGCCGCCCGAGCGCGCCGCGCCCACCACCTCGGCGGTGACGATCTCGAAGTTCAGCGCGCCCAGGCCGCCCGCGATGCCAGCGAAAAAGCCCGCGATCATGAAGGCAAGGTAGCGCACCTTCTGCGTGTTGTAGCCGATGAACTCGACGCGCTCGGGGTTGTCGCGCACGGCGTTCAGGATGCGGCCCAGTGGCGTGCGCGTGAAGGCGAACATGAGCCCCACGCTGATGAAGGTGTAGACCGCGATCAGGTAATACACCTGCCGCGGCGGGCCGAAGCTGATGCCCATGAAGGCCTCGCCCACCACCCGGTTGCCCGAGACGCCGGCCTCGCCGCCGAAGAACTCGGAGAACATCAGCGACATGGCAAACACCAGCTCGGCCATGCCCAGCGTGATCATGGCAAACGGCGTGCCCGCCTTCTTGGTCGTCACGTAGCCGAACAGGATGGCGAAGAACAGCCCCGCCACGCCGCCCACCAGCGGGATCAGGCTCACGGGAATCGGGATCTGGCCGTCCGTTGCCGCATTCAGCGCGTGCATCGCCATGTAGGAGCCCAGGCCGGTGTACACCGCGTGGCCGAAGCTCAGCATGCCGCCCTGGCCGAGCAGGATGTTGTAGGACAGGCAGGCGATGATGGCGATGCCCATCTGCGACAGCATGGTGATGGACAGGTTGCCGCTGAAGACCAGCGGCGCGACCAGCAGCAGCAGCGCAAACAGCGACCAGACGATCCAGCGGCCGACGTTCCAGGGTTTGAATTCGTAATGGGTTTTAGACATGTCGGGTCATCCTTCTCGCGTACCCAGCAAGCCTTTGGGGCGGAAGATCAGGATCAGCACCAGGAACAAATAGGGCAGGATCGGCGCCACCTGCGACAGCGTGAGCTTGAGCACCGAGTTGTCCTTCATGGCATCGGACAGCTGCATGCCGAACTGCTGCGCCACGCTGACGAAGGAGTGGTCGAGGCCCACGGCAAAGGTCTGGATCACACCGATCAGCACCGAGGCCAGGAAGGCGCCCGAGAGCGAGCCCATGCCGCCCACGACCACCACCACGAAGATCACCGAACCGACCGTGGCCGCCATGTTGGGCTCGGTCACGAAGGTGCTGCCACCGATCACGCCCGCCAGACCGGCCAGGCCGGTGCCGGCGCCGAACACCAGCATCAGCACGCGCGGCACGTTGTGGCCCAGGCTCTCCACCATCTCGGGGTGGGTCAGGGCGGCCTGGATCACCAGGCCGATGCGGGTGCGCGTGAGCAGCAGCCACAGGGCCACCAGCATCAGCAGCGCGACCAGCATCATGAAGGCGCGTGTGGCCGGAAACGGCGAGCAGATGGTGCCCGCCACGCTGCACACATCACTGCCCACCGCGCCCCAGAACACCGAGAGCTGGTCCTGCGCGTCGTGCACCAGCGTGAAGGCCGGGCCGCGCAGCAGCTCGGGCGGCGTGAACTCCACCGCCGTGCGGCCCCAGATCAGCTGCACCAGCTCCAGCACGATGTATGAGAGGCCGAAGGTGACCAGCAGCTCGGGCACGTGACCGAACTTGTGCACCCGGCGCAGGGTCAGGCGCTCAAACAGCGCGCCCAGCGCCCCCACCACCAGCGGTGCCACGATCAGCGCGGGCCAGAAGCCCACCAGCTGCGACACCGAGTAGCCGATGTAGGCACCCAGCATGTAAAAGCTGGCGTGCGCGAAATTGAGCACCCCCATCATGCTGAAGATGAGGGTGAGACCAGAGCTCAACATGAACAGCAGCAAGCCGTAGCTCACGCCGTTGAGCATGGAGATGATGAAGAACTCCATGGATCAGGCCTTTCGAGGGCGAAACGGGAGAAAGAGAATTCAAAAAAGAGAGCACCAAGCCGAGTATGGCCTGGCGATCTCGTCAACCTGATGCGATCAGAGCAGGAAGTTCAGGTGATTTTCCGGCGCGATGTGCCTTCACCCAGAACGCGGCGGAACCGGCTCCGCCGGGCCGCACCGCGTTGCCCCCTTGAGGGGGTGACGCCGCAGGCGGCGCGGGGGTGGTTCCTTTACCCTGGCCGTTTCATGTCGCAGCTCGTGGGCGTGCTGGACACGTAGGACGGGAACTCCTTCACCGGTGCCAGGGTCATGCCGGTGTTTTCCGGGCTGTAGGGGTGCTTCTTGTCGGCCTTCTGCCAGACGGTCAGGTACAGCGGCTGCTGCAGCTGGTGATCGTTCTTGCGCATCTCCACTTCGCCGTTGTAGTTGTTGACCTTCAGCCCCTCCATGGCGGACGCCACCTTCACCGGGTCGGTCGACTTGGCCTTGGCCATGGCGGCGCTCAGCACGTTGAACGCCGAGGGAATGGCGCCGGTGAACATGTCGTCCTTGTACTTGGTCTTGAAGTCGGCCATCCACTGGCCCATCTGGCCACCCATGTTGTAGTGCGAGTAGGCCACCTGGAACACCCTGCCTTCGCCACCCGTGCCCAGTGCGGTCGGGGTGCCGGTCACGCCGGTGTAGTAGGTGTAGAACTTGCCGGTGTAGCCGCCTTCGTTGGCGGCCTTGATCAGCAGCGCGAGGTCGGAGCCCCAGTTGCCGGTGATCACGGTGTCGGCGCCCGAGGCCTTGATCTTGGCGATGTAGGGCGCGAAGTCGCGCACCTGGGCCAGCGGGTGCAGGTCTTCGCCGACCACCTTCACGTCCGGGCGCTTGCGGGTCAGGTTTTCCTTGGCGAACTTCGCCACCTGCTGTCCGTGCGAGTAGTTCTGGTTGAGCAGGTACACGTTCTTGACGTCCTTCTGGTCCTTCATGAAGGTCGTCATCGCCTCCATCTTCATGGAGGTGTCGGCGTCAAAACGGAAGTGCCAGTAACTGCACTTGCTGTTGGTGAAATCGGGGTCCACTGCGGCGTAGTTGAGGAAGATCACTTCCTTGCCGGGGTTGCGTTCGTTGTGCTTGTTCACCGCGTCGATCAGCGCACCGGCCACCGAGGAGCCGTTGCCCTGGGCGATGTAACGCACGCCCTGATCCAGCGCGGCCTTGAACGCGTTCAGGCTCTCGGCCGGGCTGAGCTTGTTGTCAAACGCCACCATCTCGAACTTCGCGCCGGCCGGGTTGCTGGCGCTGAACTTCTCGGCAAAAAACTGCCAGCTGCGCATCTGGTTCATGCCCAGCGGCCCCATCAGGCCGGTCTGCGGGTCGATCAGCGCGATCTTGACGGTTTCGCCCTTCTGGGCATGTGCGCCCATCATGGTCAGAGACAGGGCGGCAATGGCGACAGATTGAAGGGCGAATTTCACGTGAAGACTCCTTGAACGGGTAAAAACGTCAGCGTAGCCGCTATGCCTGTGCCTCCCCTCAGGGATTGCCCCTACCCCCTATCGCACAGGCGACTGGACGGCGCTCCATCGGCCCTGCCCCCACGGCGTCCGGCGTCAGGGGCGCTCCATCTGGCAGGCACTGGGCCGGGCGATCTGAGCGGCGTTGATGGCCATCACCGGGGCAAAGGTGTGTCCCGTGGCTTCGGCCGCGATCGGGAACCGGGCATCGGTTTTCTGCCAGCGCGACACGAACAATCCGGCCTGCAGCTGGTGGTCCTCGGCACGCAGGGTGACCGGGCCATTGGCCCCCTCGAAGCCCCATCCGCTGAGCGCCCTGGCCACCGCCAGCGGCTCGATCGAACGGGCGCGAACCATCGCGTCACGCAGCATCACAAGGCCATCGTGGCTGGACGACACCACGAAGTCTTCGCCATGACGGACACGGAATGCCGCAGCCACGCGCCCGAGCTCGCCGCCGGTGTTGCTGTGGGTCTGGGCCACCTGGTACACGGGGAAACCGACCGTGCCCGCCGCCAGTTCCGTCGGCACGCCTTTGAGCGCAGGGTAGTAGGCCAGCAGGGGCAGGGTCGACTTCTGTGCCTGCAAGGAGCGCACCAGGTTGACCATGTCGCTCCCCCAGTTCCCGGTCACCAGCGCCTGCGCGCCCGACGCACGGATGCGGTCGACCTGCGGCTTGAAGTCCCGGACGAGAAACGGCGCGTGAAACTCGTCACCCACCACCTCGATGGGCAAGCGGCTCGCGGCGACGGCCTCGCGGAAGAAGCGCGAGAACTGCTGGCCATGTGCGTAGTTCTGGTTCAGCAGGTACACCTTGCGGATCTCGGGCTGCTGCTCGAGAAACAACATGAGTGCCCGCATCTTCATCGCCGTGTCCGGCTCGATGCGAAAGTGCCAGAAGCTGCATTTTTCGCTGGTCAGCGCGGGGTCCATCGCGGCGTAGTTGAGCAGCAGCACCGACTTGTGCGGCAGGCGCTGGTTGTGGCGCGTGATCGCGTCGGACAGCGCGGCCGTCACCCCCGATCCGTTGCCCTGAACGACATAACGGAAGCCCTGATCGATGGCCGCCTTCAGCACGTTCAGGCTTTCGCGTGGCGAGCCCTTGTTGTCGAAACCGGCGATCACGAACCGCACACCGGTTCGGTCTTCACTGTCGTTCAGGCGTTGGGCCACGAACTGCCAGCTCTTGAGGCTGTTGTGGCCGATGTCCGCGGCCGGCCCGGACAGCGGATCGATGAAGGCGATGCGCACCGCCTGACCCTGCTGGGCACCAACGGACAGCGGCGCCAGCGCCAGACAGAACAGGCCGAGCAGCCGCCGCGTCCAACGCGCCAACGAAACGCTCACAGCCCGGGCAGCACGTAGTCCTTGAGCTGCTGGCGCAGCGTCATCTTCTGCATCTTGCCGGTGGCGCCGAGCGGGATCGCGTCGACGAACACCACGTCATCCGGCACCTGCCACTTGGCGATCTTGCCTTCGTAGAACGCCAGCAATTCCTCGCGCGTCACCTCGGCGCCGGGCTTCTTCATCACCACCACGATCGGGCGCTCGTCCCACTTGGGGTGCTTCATGCCGACGCAGGCCGCCATGGCCACGGCCGGGTGGGCCATGGCGATGTTCTCCACGTCGATGGAGCTGATCCACTCACCGCCGGACTTGATCACGTCCTTGCTGCGGTCGGTGATCTGCATGAAACCGTCGGCGTCGATGGTGGCCACGTCGCCGGTGGGGAACCAGCCCTTGCCCGCGTCGTCGTAGCGCAGCGGGTCGCCGCCCTCGCCCTTGAAATAGCTCGCGATGATCCACGGCCCGCGCACCAGCAGGTCGCCGTAGGCCTTGCCGTCCCAGGGCAGTTCGTTGCCGGATTCGTCCACGATCTTCATGTCCACGCCATAGACCGCGCGGCCCTGCTTGAGGCGCACCTTGAGCTGCTCTTCGGCGGGCAGCACCAGCTGCGCGTTCTTCAACGTGCAGACCGTGCCCAGCGGCGACATCTCGGTCATGCCCCAGGCGTGCAGCACCTCGACGCCGTAGGTGTCATTGAAGGCGTTGATCATGGCCGGCGGGCAGGCCGAGCCGCCGATCACCGTGCGCTTCATGGTGGAGAAACGCAGGTTGTTCTGCTGCATGTGGCCCAGCAGCATCTGCCACACCGTGGGCACGCCCGCAGCCATGCTGACCTTTTCGGATTCGATCAGTTCGTAGACCGATTTGCCGTCCATCGCCGGGCCGGGGAACACCAGCTTGCAGCCCACGGCCGCGGCCGAGTACGGCAGGCCCCAGGCGTTGACGTGGAACATCGGCACCACCGGCAGGATGCTGTCGCGCGCCGAGCAGCCCAGCGCGTCGGGCAGCGCCGCGCCGTAGGCGTGCAGCAGCGTGGAGCGGTGCGAATACAACGCGGCCTTGGGGTTGCCCGTGGTGCCGCTCGTGTAGCACATGCTCGATGCGCTGTTTTCGTCCAGGTCGGGCCAGAGGTATTTTTCGGACTGCGAACCCATCCAGGCCTCGTAGCTCACCAGCCCGGGCAGACCGCTGTCGGCCGGCAGCTTGTCGGCGTCGCACAGTGCGATCCAGTGTTTCACCCCCGGGCATTTGCCCGCCACCGCCTGCACCAGCGGCAGGAAGCTCATGTCGAAACAGATCGCGCGGTCGTCGGCGTGGTTGACGATCCAGGCCAGCTGTTCGGGGTGCAGGCGCGGGTTGAGCGTGTGCAGCACGCGGCCGGTGCCGCTGACGCCGAAATACAGTTCCAGGTGGCGGTAGCCGTTCCAGGCCAGCGTGGCCACGCGGTCGCCAAAGGCGAGGTGCAGGCTGTCGAGCGCATTGGCCACCTGGCGCGCGCGCCGCGAAACCTGCCCCCAGGTGCTGCGGTGGATGTCGCCTTCGACGCGACGGGAAACGATTTCGGTGCTGCCGTGGTGGCGCTCGGCGTGGGTAATGAGCGACGAGATCAGCAGCGGTTGGCTTTGCATCTGTCCCAGCATGGGAGGTCTCCTTGGATCGGGTTTCTGTAAAAACGAACGGTCGTGCACAAATTCACCCAGCATCATGCCTCAACCGACAGCGCCCTTCATAGCGGGTTGCTCCCGATAGCCGACCCGAGAGGGGGTTCAAGTCATCCGGGGGACAATGTTCCATCGCCCTGCAACTTGCAACGCCCCACGCGGGCCTTTCGGAGATGCCCATGAGCACGTTCCCTGTCCAGAAAACCGATGCCGAATGGCGCGCCCTGCTCGCCGAAAAAGGCGCCGAACCGGCGGCCTTCGAGGTCACGCGCAAGGCCCACACCGAGCGCCCCTTCACGGGCAAGTACGAAACCGTGTGGGCCGACGGCAGCTACCACTGCGTCTGCTGCGGCAACACGCTGTTCGACGCCGGCACCAAGTTCGACGCCGGCTGCGGCTGGCCCAGCTTCTCGCAGGCCGTCCCCGGCGCCATCACCGAAATCACCGACCGCAGCCACGGCATGGTGCGCGTGGAAACCGTGTGCAGCCAGTGCGGCGCGCACCTCGGCCATGTGTTCGAGGACGGGCCGACGCCCACCGGTCTGCGCTACTGCATGAACTCCGCCTCGCTTGAACTGCAGCCCAAATAAACCCCGAAGGAACCCGACATGAAAGCCCAGAACATCCTCCAGACCATTGGACAGACGCCCCACATCCGCATCAACAAGCTGTTTGCCGGCGCCACGCAGCAGGTGTGGATCAAGTCCGAGCGCAGCAACCCCGGTGGCTCGATCAAGGACCGCATCGCCCTGTCAATGGTCGAAGACGCGGAGGCCTCGGGCGCACTGAAGCCGGGCGGCACCATCGTCGAGCCCACCTCGGGCAACACCGGCATCGGCCTGGCCATGGTGGCCGCCGTCAAGGGCTACAAGCTGGTGCTGGTGATGCCCGACAGCATGTCGGTCGAACGCCGCCGCCTGATGCTGGCCTACGGCGCCAGCTTCGACCTGACGCCGCGCGAGAAAGGCATGAAGGGCTCGATCGCGCGCGCGCAGGAGATCGTGGCGAGCACACCCGGCGCCTGGATGCCCATGCAGTTCGACAACCCGGCCAACACCGAGGTGCACGCGAAAACCACGGCACAGGAGATCATGGCCGACTTCCCCGAGGGCATCGACGCCCTGATCACGGGCGTGGGCACGGGCGGCCACATCAGCGGCTGCGCCCGCGTGCTCAAGGCGAAATGGCCCCAGCTCAAGGTCTACGCGGTGGAACCCTCGGCCTCGCCGGTGATCTCCGGCGGCAACCCCTCGCCGCACCCGATCCAGGGCATTGGAGCGGGCTTCATCCCGGGCAACCTCGACACCGCGCTGCTGGACGGCGTGATCCAGGTGGACGCCGAGCCGGCCCGCGAGATGGCGCGGCGCTGCGCCAGCGAAGAAGGCATGCTGGTCGGCATTTCGTCGGGCGCCACGCTGGCGGCCATCGCGCAGAAGCTGCCCGAGCTGGCGGCCAACGCCGTGGTGCTCGGCTTCAACTACGACACCGGTGAGCGTTACCTGTCGGTCGAAGGCTTCCTGCCCGCCTGAGCGCGCGAGACGTCCCCATGACCGACCGCACCGACGAGCGCCTCACGCAGCTTGAAATCAAGCAGAGCTACACCGAAGACCTGCTCGACACGCTCAACGACATGGTGGTGAAGCAGCAGGACCAGATCGACCTGCTGCTGCGCGAGCTGGTGCAGCTGCGCCGGCAGGCGAGCGACGACGGGATGCCGCGCCAGCGCTCGCTGCGCGACGAGCTGCCGCCACACTACTGAAACCCGGGATCGGCGGGCGAACTACGCGGCCACCGCTTCGCTGCGCTCGATCTCGCGCACGGTGCCGTGTTCCAGCCGGAAGAAGCGGTTGCAATAGCGGTCGACCAGCTTGTTGTTGTGGGTCGCGAAGACAAAAATGCCCACGCTCTGCAGCAGCGCTTCCATGCGCTTTTTTGCGTTGACCTGGAACTCGGCATCGCCCATGCCGAAGATCTCGTCCACCAGCAGGATGTCGGGTTTCACGGTGGTGGCCACCGCGAACATGAGCCGGGTCGACATGCCCGACGAGTAGGTGCGCACCGGCAGCTCCAGGAATTCGCCCAATTGGCAGAACTCCTCGATGTCGGCGGTGTGCGCCTCGATCTCTTTCAGGCTCATGCCGAGCAACACCCCCATGCGCGTGATGTTCTCGTAGCCCGACAACTCACCGTCGATGCCCGCGCCCAGTTCCAGCATGGTCGACACCCGGCCCTCGCGCTCGATGGTGCCCGAGATCGGGGTGTAGACCCCGGCCAGGGTGCGCAGCATGGTGCTCTTGCCCGCGCCGTTGTGACCGATCAGGGCCACCGCGTCGCCGTTTTTCAGCTCGAACGACACGTCCTTGAGCGCGGTCACCACGTTGACCTGCCCGGCTTCGCTCTCGATGCGACCGCCCGTGCTGACCCGCACCAGGTGGTTGCGCAATGAAAAGCTCCGGCTGTTGTACACCGGGTACTGCACCGTCACGTTCGACAGGGAAAGGCGTGCCATGAATCAGATCCAGAACGCGATGCGATCGCGCTTTTTGTTGAACAGCCAGAACGCCAGCAGCGAGCCGCCGAGCAACAGGGCCAGGTTGACCCAGATGACGAAGAGCGGCGGGGCATGCCCCAGCAAGGGCGAGCGCACCAGCTCGATGCCGTGGGACAGCGGGTTGAACCAGAGGATGCGCTCGCTGAACGGCAGGTAGTTGGGCCGGTAGAACACCGGGCTGATGAACATCAGCAGCGGCAGCACCGCGCCAACGATGTGCTCCAGGTCGCGGAACCGCGCGCCCAGCACGCTGATCAGCACGCTGATCCAGAACAGGTTGGCAATCAGCAGCGCCAGGGCCGGCACCACCAGCAGGGTGGCCCAGCTCACGGGCACGCGGTACACCAGCGCGACGATGAGGAAGATGGGGAGGTTGTGCAACAGGTTCACCACGTGCCGCATCAACAGCTGCGGCGGGTAGATGCTCAGCGGCAGGCTCAGGTTGCGGATGATGGACGCCTGGCGCACATAGACCGTGGTGGACTCGCTCAGCACACCGGCGATGAATTGCCACAGGATCAGGCCGCCCGTCAGCGTCGGCACGAACTGTGCGGCGGGCACGTTCATCAGCTCGCTCCAGAGCAGCCCCAGGCCCATGGAGCCGACGGCCGTGCCCAGCGTGAGCCACAAGGGCCCGAGCACGCTGCGCTTGTAGCGTGCGCGCACATCGCTCAGGGCCATGAAACTGATGATGGGCCAGCACTTCAGGCCGGCCGTGAAATCGAGGATGGCGGGCCATTGCCGCCAACCCTTGCCTGCACTCATGGAAATACCTCGTTCTGGTCGGCTGCCCCGACGCTGGTGTGCGCTGGCATGGGGGTCGCGCCAACGTCCTGCTCCCAGGGCTTCCCGTCACAAACGGTGGCATCACCACACGATGCCACCGACCGATCCGGGACCTCGGGAGAGGCTATCACAGGCCTGCCGGGCCGATGGCGCTGCAAACGCATCAGATGCCCAGACTGGCGCCGGCGCCCAGCAAGGTCGCCACGCCCAGCACCGCGAAGATCGCCGCCGCGATGCCGTGCACCAGTTTCATCGGGATCTTGTTGGCCAGACGGTCGCCCACGAACACCGCGGGCACGTCGGCGATCAGCATGCCCAGCGTGGTCCCGATCACCACCAGCACCGGTGTGGCGTAGTGCGCCGCCATCGCGATGGTGGCGATCTGGGTCTTGTCGCCCATTTCGGCGAGGAAGAAAGTGATCAGCGTGGCGCCGAACACGCCCAGCTTGTGCGCCACCTTCGTTTCTTCTTCCTCGATCTTGTCGGGGATCAGGGTCCAGACCGCCATGCCGATGAACGAGGCGCCGAGCACCCAGCGCAAGATCTCGGGACTGACTTGCGCCGTGATCCAGGCGCCCAGCGCACCGGCCAGGCCGTGGTTCACGATGGTGGCGAGCAGGATGCCCGCGATGATGGGCAGGGGTTTCTTGAAGCGGGCGGCCAGGATGAAGGCCAGCAACTGGGTCTTGTCGCCGATTTCGGCCAGGGCAACGACACCGGTGGAGACGAGCAGGGATTCCATGAGGAGGATTTCCATTGGGCCGGTACAAGGACGATTGACCACAACACACCCCCGGCCGCATGCGGGGCGTTGTGGTCAAAGGTCTTGCCAGGTTCGGGAACTGTGTGCGCCATGGTCCGGGAGGGACCAAGTGTGTTGACGCAAACCTCTTCAGGGTGAAGAGCGGCTACTCCCCAATGACCCCGCGATTGTACCCACCGACACCGACGGCCCCGTTCAGAGCGGCTGCTGCGCCGCCTCGTCTTCGCGCCACGCCGGCCCGGCCTTGGCCAGCGCCATCCAGACGTGAAACGGCAGGCGCTCCATCGCGCGGCGCGGCGCTTCTCGGGCGACACGGAGCACACCCTGCTCCACCAGCATCACACCGCACTCGGGCGGAATCTCGTCGGGCGCGCCGATGGGCCGCCCTTTGGCGTCCTGCCCCAGCACGTACCAGCAGGCCCCGGCCATGCCCAGGTAGGCCGCGCGTTTGGCCGGCTTTTTGAGGTCGCCCAGCAGGTCGGCGCGGTTCACCTTGATCTCGTGCACCACCGGTTGCAGGTAGGCCTCGACCGAGCTGTGGCGGATGGAAAACACGTCGGGGCAGGCCATGCACCAGGCGTGGTCTGTGGTTGCAGCAGCTTCGCTCAGGTCGTCCCACAGCGGGTTCATTCGGGCCGGCGGTTCGGCGACCAGCTTCTCTGCATCGGGCTCGCCGACCAGCAGGGCCCGGGGCAACGCCACCCGCAACACAAGCCCGCGCCAGGCCAGGCGCCCGGCCCGGCCCATGGCCGTGGCCACCTGCTCGACCAGTGTCTCGTGCGGTGATCGCGCGGCCTTGTTGCTGGCGAACACCTGGGCCAGCCGCGCGATGCCCGCGTCAGTGACGCGCAGGCTGTCGTGCAGCCCGTCCGACGTGCGTCGCTCCACCAGCCCGGCCGCCAGCAGCTCGACCTCGATCTGGTCCTGGCAAGGCCAGCCCGCCGAGCGGTAGATCTCGCGCAGGCGGCGGTGGTGGAGGCGGCTCCAGGCCGGTGGGGTTGCAGTGTTGTCGGACATAAAGACTGACTGTATATCCAGTAACATGCCTGTCAACCCGGGCCCGGCGTGAGGGCCGTCCAGGACCCGCTTGAACACGCCCTCCCTTCCCCTGCCAGGCACACCCAGCACCGATCTGCCCATCGCCGTGGCGGTGCGCACGCTGTGCCATTTCACGGCACGCAGCGGCGACCTCGACCTGCGCTTCACGCCTTCGCCCAGCGGGGTCGAGGGCATTGCCGGGCACCAGAGCGTGACGGCGCGGCGCGGCGCGGGCTACCAGCGTGAGTTGCCCCTGAGCGCCCGCTTCGGGGGCCTGACCGTGCAGGGCAGGGCCGACGGGTTCGACACCGCCGCGCTGCGGCTCGAAGAGATCAAGACCCACCGGGGCGACGCGGGCCGCATTCCCGCCAACCAGCAGGCCCTGCACTGGGCGCAGGCGCAGGTCTACGGCTGGATGCTGTGCGAGCAGCTCTCGCTGCCTGGCATCGAGCTCGCGCTGGTGTACTTCAACATCGACAGCGCCGAAGAAACCCTGCTCACGCGCCGCTGCGATGCCGCCACACTGCAGGCCTTTTTCAGCGACCTCTGCACCCGCTACATGGCCTGGGCGCGCAGCGAGCAGGCGCAGCGCCGCGCGCGCGATGCGGCGCTCTCTGGGCTGAGCTTCCCCTTCGCCGCGTTCCGCACCGGGCAGCGCGACATGGCCGCCGGGGTCTACCGCGCCCACACCCGTGGCCGGCACCTGCTGGCACAGGCGCCCACGGGCATCGGCAAGACCATCGCCTCGCTGTTCGGCACCCTGCGCGCCACGCCCGCACAAGGCACGGACAAGGTGTTCTACCTGACGGCCAAGACCACCGGCCGCCAGCTGGCGCTGGACGCGCTGCAGCGGCTGGGTGCGCCCGTGGCGCTGCCGCTGCGGGTGCTGGAGCGCGTGGCCCGCGACAAGGCCTGCGAGCACACCGACAAGGCCTGCCACGGCGACGCCTGCCCGCTGGCGCGCGGCTTCTACGACCGCCTGCCGGCCGCCCGCGAAGCCGCCGCGCGCGCGGGCTGGCTCGACCAGGCGGCGCTGCGCGACATCGCGCTGGCCCACGGCATCTGCCCCTACTACCTCGGCCAGGAAATGCAGCGCTGGTGCGACGTGATGGTGGGCGACTACAACCACTTCTTCGACATCGGCGCCCACTGGCACGCGCTCACCCAGGAGCACGCCTGGCGCGTCGCGCTGCTGGTCGACGAGGCCCACAACCTGATCGACCGCGCGCGCCAGATGCACAGCGCCGCGCTCGACCCCGCCACCTTCCAGCGCCTGCGCCACGACGCACCGCCCCACCTGAAAAAGCCGATGGACGCGCTGCAGCGGCGGTGGAGCGCCCTGGCCCGCGAGCACGCGGGCGAGCACGAGCTGCTCGACGACGTGCCGGGGGAATGGCTCGCCGCGCTGCAGACCACCTGCGCCGCGCTCACCGAACACATGGCCCTGCACCCGACCGAGGCGCCCGACAGCCCGCTGCAGCGCTGGACCTTCGACGCGCTGCATTTTTTGCGCGTGGCCGAGACCTTTGCCGAGCATTCGCTGTGCGACCTCACCCGCAGCACCGCGCCACAGATCGGCCGAGGCCGCCCGCTGCCCACGGTCTCGATCCGCAACCTCGTGCCCGGGCCGCTGCTCGCCGACCGCTGGAAAGCCGCCCACAGTGCCACCCTGTTTTCCGCCACGCTCACGCCCATGGACCACGTGGCCGACATGCTGGGCCTGCCCGAGAACACCGCGCGGATCGACCTGCCTTCGCCCTTTGCGGCGGAGCAGCTTGACGTGCGTGTCGCGCCCTGGATCTCGACCCGCTACCACGACCGCAGCGCTTCGCTGGACGCGCTGGTGCGGGTGATCGCCGCCCGGTACACCGAGCGACCGGGCAACTACCTGGCCTTCTTCAGCAGCTTCGACTACCTGCAACAGGCGCTGGACCGGTTGACGACCCGCCATCCCGGCATGCCGGTGTGGTCGCAGTCGCGTGGCATGGGCGAACCCGAGCGCACCGCCTTCATCGGGCGCTTCGTCGAGGGCGGACAGGGCATCGGGTTCGCGGTGCTGGGCGGTGCGTTCGGCGAGGGCATCGACCTGCCCGGCGAGCGCCTGGTCGGTGCATTCATCGCGACCCTCGGCATGCCGCAGGTCAACGCGGTGAATGAGCAGATGCGCGCGCGGCTGCAGGCGCGCAGCGGACACGGCTACGACGACACCTACCTGTTTCCCGGGCTGATGAAGGTGGTGCAGGCCGCCGGGCGCGTGATCCGCAGCGAGCAGGACCGGGGCAGCCTGTGGCTGCTGGACGACCGCTTCGCGCGGGCCGACGTGCGGCGCCTGTTGCCGACCTGGTGGCGGGTGAAGGTGGCGGCACCTCCCTGAAACGCCCTCGAACGACAAGCCATTCGTCCGCCCTGGGCGCCGTCAAAAGGCCGATGGCCGGCACTAAAGGCCGTACCCGGGCGGGCCGATCTCCACCTCTGCGGGCGCACGCCGCCCGAATCCGTATTGAATCGTCTTGATCGTGGCCTGCACGCCGATCACGCCAAGCGCCAGCAAAAAGCGCTTGCGCCTCGAAAAGCCGCTGAAGCGCCTGGCGTGCAACACGGCCGCGCGCACCGCGTCGCGCGGCAGACTCAGGTACCAGTAATTGACGGCGAGGCCTGGCCCGGGACCTGAAAACACCTGATGCCACATGCCCGCCGGCACATACAACAACTGACCAGGACGGATCACACACTCGTATCCCCGTGCACCTGTCCTGCCACCCGCGAATCGATCGACTTCTCCAGCATGAAACCCGGGCGCGATGGTTTGACGCACCTGGGATCCGTTCAGCAACACCGCCGCCTGGTCATGCGGAAACAGAAGCCACCGCTTGCTGCCGAGCACAACACCATTGAGGTTGTCAAACTCGTCGTAGTGCATGCCGCTGCACTGGTTTCCCGGCCCCATCCACAGGTTGCACTGGGCCAGCGCATCCAGTGGCCAATAGGGAGGCGGCGTCAGATCGCTGGCCAACTCTGGAAGCGAAGCAGGCCAGGTACGCCGGGCCATCATCGCGCCCAGTCCATTGCCCCGCATGACAAGCCCCTGGGTCAGGTACCAGGCGGGCGGCTGGTCAGAAAACAGGCGCTCCACCAGCTCGCCAAAAGCCACCTCGCGGTAGGCCTCGTGGTAACTCTCCCCATCCACATTGCAGGCATCAAGGTCCCGGACAAAGGTGTTCCGGTGGCCCGCCGCCGCCGCCAGGTAAGCCGGGTCCGACCAGCGCTGCAAGGCTCGCCACGACTGAGCGCCATCGTTGATGACCACCGGCCGCCGAGGGCGCCGATAGTGTTGGTCAAAGTCCTGCACCGACAGGGCATCCACCACGTCGACCGGCTGCAGAGGGGGATCAAACAGCGGTGAGAACTCGCCAGAAAAATCGTTGGAGACGGGAGCCGGCATGTGTGCCTTTCTGTATCGATACCTGGGTCAACACTGACGGCCCCGGCAGGCCCATCGACCAGCACGTCAACAGATGTTACGGGAATCTCCCGCTGGACACACCCTGCCAGACACCCACGGTTCGCCTCCGGGGTCGCCGGCATCAGCGGTAGCTGGCCAGGTGGATGCTGGTCTCGGTGCCGCGGATGCCGCTGATCAGGCGCACGCGCTCCAGCACGTCGGACAGTTCCTTCATCGAGCCCACCTCCAGCTCGGCCAGCAGGTCCCATCGGCCGTTGGTGTCGTGCAGCGCCGCCACGCCGGGTTCGCCGAGCAGGCTGGCGATCACCAGCCGGGTCTGGTTGCCCTCGACCTGCACGCTCATCCAGGCCCTGATGCGCTCGGGCTGCGCCTCGGGTTTCAGGCGCACGGTGTAGCCCACGATCACCTGCGTGTCTTCGAGCTTGCGCAGCCGGTTGGTGACCGTCCCGCGCGAGACCTTGAGCTTGTGCGCGAGGTCGGCCACGGAGAGCCGGGCGTCCTGCCGCAGCAGGGCAATGAGTTGCTGGTCGAGCTGGTCCATGGTCAAAACGCCAATCAGAGTTGCCGAATTGGCCAATTTTCTGCCATTTATTTACTTTGTTGCCGATTTTCATTGCCACGCCTTCCCGGCAGACTCTTGGAATCGAATTGCACTCCCCAGGAGACGACCATGAAAAACACCGCCCAGACCCATGCCGTAACCCAACTGACCCAGTTCCGCGACGCCGGCACCCTGTACCTGAGCGCGCCCGAAGCCGCCGAACTGATCCGCCGCCAGGGCCTGCCGTTTTGCCTGCAGCACATGGCACAACACATCCACGCCGACTTCCTGCGCTGGGCCGATTTCGACAAGACCGCCCGCGTGGCCGCGCACTCCAAAGACGGCGTGATCGAGCTCATGCCCGTGGCCGACGACCACCGCTACAGCTTCAAGTACGTCAACGGCCACCCCGGCAACACGCGTTTCGGCATGTCCACCGTGATGGCCTTCGGCGTGCTGGCCGACGTGGACACCGGCGCCCCGCTGTTCCTGAGTGAGCTCACACTCACCACCGCGCTGCGCACCGCCGCCATGTCGGCCCTGGCCGCCAAGACCCTGGCCCGGCCCGACAGCCGCGTGATGGCGCTGATCGGCAACGGCGCGCAGAGCGAGTTCCAGGCCCTGGCCTTCCAGCACCTGGTGGGCATCACCACCCTGCGCGTGTTCGACGTGGACCCCGCCGCCAGCGCCAAGCTGGTGGCCAACCTGCAAGGCAGCGGACTGGCGATCACGATCTGCCAGAGCACGGCCGACGCGGTCAAAGGCGCGGACATCGTGACCACCGTCACCGCCGACAAGGCCATGGCCCTGATCCTCACGCCCGAGATGATTCAACCCGGCATGCACCTGAACGCCGTGGGCGGCGACTGCCCGGGCAAGACCGAGCTGCACGGCGACATCCTCGACGCGGCCAAGGTGTTCGTGGAGTACGAGCCGCAATCGCGCGTGGAAGGCGAGATCCAGCACAAGCCGGCCGACTTCGCCGTGACCGAACTCTGGCAGGTGCTGCGCGGCGAGCGCGCCGGGCGCGACCACGCACAGCAGGTCACCGTGTTCGACTCGGTGGGCTTCGCGCTCGAAGACTTTTCGGCCCTGCGCTTCATGATGGACAGCGCGCTGCGCCTGGGCATGGGCGAGCGCATCGCGCTGATCCCGCAACTGGCCGATCCCAAGAATTTGTTCGGCATGCTGAACGCGGCCGCGCCGGTGGCCTCCATTCAGGCCCCGGTGCGCCTCGTGGCCTGAACGCCCATCGGGTCAGCGCATGCATTCCTTTGAAACTCCCCTGTCGATCCAGGCCCCGTCGGCCGTGGTGATGGTGCGGCCCCGCCACTTCACGCCCAACCCGGAGACGGCGGCCGACAACAGCTTCCAGTCGTCTCCAGACCACCCCGCCGATGAGACCGCGCGGCGCGCATACGACGAAGTGACCCTCGCCGCCGACGCCCTGCGGGAAGCGGGCGTGACGGTTCACCTGTTCGACGACGACGGCCGGCACCACACGCCCGACTCGGTGTTCCCCAACAACTGGTTCTCCACCCACCCGGGCGGGCATGTGGCGGTGTACCCCATGTTCAACCCCAGCCGGCGGCGCGAGCGGCGCAGCGACGTGCTGGAATTCCTGAAGCAGCACTACCGCGTGCAGGACGTGATCGACTATTCAGGCCTCGAACACGACGGCCTGTTTCTCGAAGGCACCGGCGCCATGGTGCTGGACCATCTGGCGCGCGTGGCCTTCACCGCGCGTTCGAACCGTGCCGACCCAGTGGCGCTGGAGCGCTTCGCCACGCACTTCAACTACGAGCCGCTGGTGTTCGACACCGCCGATGCGCAGGGCCAGCCGATCTACCACACCAACGTGCTCATGTGCATCGCCACGCGTTTCGCGCTGGTGGCCCTCGACGCCATCGTGAGCCCGCAGCGCGCTGCAGAAGTGCGTCAGCGGCTGGAAGAAACCGGGCGCGAAGTGCTGCCGATCACGCTGCGGCAGGTGGCCGACTTCGCAGGCAATGCGATCGAGCTGTCGACACCACAAGGGCGCGTGCTGGCGCTGTCCGCACGCGCCGCCGCCAGCCTGAACGCCGAGCAGCGCCATTTCATCGAACGCTCGGCCCGCCTGCTGCCACTGAACGTGCCGACCATCGAACTGGCGGGCGGCTCGGTGCGTTGCATGCTGGCGGGCGTGCACCTGGCGCCGCGGCGCGCGGTCTGACCGCGCGCAACCCCAGCGGCGACTCAGCCCGCCCAGGCGCCGGGCGCCAGCCCGTCGAGCGTGTATGGCCCGATGGCGGCGCGGATGAGCCGCAGCGTGGGGTGGCCCACCGCGGCGGTCATGCGCCGCACCTGGCGGTTGCGGCCCTCGCGGATGATGAGTTCGATCCACGCGGTGGGGATGGCCTTGCGCTCGCGGATGGGCGGGTGGCGCGCCCACACCACCGGGGGCGGCTCCAGCAGGCGCGCCCTGGCGGGCAGCGTGGGGCCGTCGTTGAGCACCACGCCGCTGCACAGCGCGGCCAGCGCGGCTTCACCGGGGACGCCCTCCACCTGCACCCAGTAGGTTTTCTCCATCTTGAAGCGCGGGTCGGCGATGCGGGCCTGCAACCGGCCATCGTCGGTGAGCAGCAGCAGACCCTCGCTGTCGGCATCCAGCCGCCCGGCCACGTACACGCCGGGCAGGTCGATGTGGTCTTTGAGGCCCCGCCACTTGCCCTCGGCCGTGAACTGGCTCAACACGCCATAGGGTTTGTTGAAGCGGATCAGGCGGGCGGTCATGAGAGGGCTGGGTCGGGGTCGGCGGGGGACTGCCGAGCATAGCCGCAGCGCCTGCGCTGGCCCGTATCCAGCGTTTGGCACCGGACAGCGGCCTCAGTCGTCGTCGCCCAGCTCGGCGTCCCAGCCCATGGCCTTGGCGCGCGTCACCGCTTCGGCGTGGATGCGCGCATGGCGCTCGGCCAGTTCGGGCGGCAGGTGGCTGGGCAACTGACCGTAGGGTTCCCAGGCCTTGTGCACCGCCTCAAAGAGGTTCTGCAGATCGCCCGCGCCCTTGCCGGCAAAGCCCTCACCCTCGGGCACGATGCCAAACACCCAGGCGTCGCGGATGATGCGCCCGGTCATGGTCATGCCGTGGTGCTCCTCGTTGGCTATGCCGGCGTAGGTCTGCTGGCGGCTGTGGATCATGCTCATGTTGGGTATCCAGGTTATCGGGTCAGGCCAGCATAGAGCACCGGCAGTTTCTCGGGCAGTTTTTCCACCTTGTCCACCACCAGGTAGTGGCGTTCGCCGAAGATGCGGCGCACGTACTGGTCGGCGCGCGGGTCCAGGCTCATGCAGTAGGTGATCACGCCGTGGCGGCCGGCTTCTTCCACCGCCTTCTTGGTGTCGTGGCGCAGGTACTGCGGGTCGCGCACGTCCACGTCGGCCGGTTCGCCGTCGGTGATGACGAGCAGCAGCTTCTTGCTGCTGCGCTGCGCCTTCAGCGCGGCGGTGGCGTGGCGGATGGCCGCGCCCATGCGGGTGGATAGCTGCCCCTCCATGCCGGCCAGGCGCGCCTTGGCCACATCGTCGTAGGGCTGGTCAAAGTCCTTGAAGCGCCAGTAGTTCACGTCGTGCCGGCCGTCGGAGCAGAAGCCGTGGATGGCGAAGGGGTCGCCCACCTTCTGGATCGCATCGGCCAGCAGCGCGCAGGCCGAGCGCGTGAGGTCGAGCACCGTGTGCTCCTGGCCCGCCACCTTGTCGTTCGTCGATTGCGAGAGGTCGAGCAGCACCAGCACCGAGATGTCGCGCGTCTTGCGCACGCTGCGCATCATGATGCGCGGGTCGGGTTGGCGACCCAAACGCATGTCGATCACAGAGGCCAGCGCGGCATTCAAATCAATCTCGTCGCCGTCTTCCAGTTTGCGGATGCGCTGCACGCCCTGCGGCTGCATGGCGTCCAGGATGTGCTTCATGCGGCCGATCAGGCGCCGGTGCTCGGAGAGGATGCTGTCGATCACCGCCGCGTCGCCGGCCTTGGGGCGGCGCTCCTGCACCGTGACCCAGGCGGGGCGTTCGAGCTGGATCATGTGGTCCCACTCGCCGTAGTGCACCGGCGACAGCACCGGCTCGCGGCCTTCGCTCTGGTTGAACGACACGCCCAGGTCTTCGTAGGGAAACAGCTCGGTGCCGAGCACCCAGATTTCCTGCGCGTCGTCGCCCGCGCCTTCCACCTCGAGTTCGTTGACGAACTCCATCAGGTTGACCTGCTTGCGCAGCTGCTGCGGCGGCTCGTGGCCGGCGGCGATGCTGCGTTCGAAGTCAAACCCGTCGAAGGCCCAGAAGTAGCGGTTGTCGTCGCGGTATGCCGCGGTCTGCAAGTCGGTGCGTGGCTGGTAGCTGGGGCCTTGCGTGAGTTCGCGGTAGCTGTGCGCCAGCTGCACGCCCAGCTCCCACGACACGGTGTTGTCGTGCGGGTCGGCCAACATGCGCGGCAGGGTCTCGGCCAGCAGCGCGCGGCCCTGGTTGATCCAGGGGTGCGTATCCTCGAAAGCCGGATCGAGCAGCGCACGTGCGAGGCGGTTGAGCCAGTCGCCCGCTGTCTTGTCTTGTGAGGCCTGCGCGGTGTGCAGTTGCGCCCAGAGCGGGCTTAGGCCGGGAAAGCGCGCCAGCGTCAGCGCCTCCACCCGCGCGTCTTCCACCAGACCGATCAGCGCCATCTGCCAGGGGTTCAGCGATTCGGCCGAGATCGGCTGGCGGGTGAACACCACGTGGGCCGCGGCGTGTGCGGCGGCGGCGCGGTAGAGCTGTATGGCGTCCACCGGGCCGGCATTGCCGTCGACAGCGTCGTAGGCATCGGGCAGGTGGATGAAGTGGTCCTCGATGAAGGGGCGGTAGCCTTCGCGGCTTTCGTAGTCGCCCGCCGTGGGGCGCATGAAAAAGTCGCGCCCCCAGAGTGCGCGCAGGTACATGTTGATGCGCCGCTGCACGTCCACCAGCAGCGTGCCCTTGCGCTCCTTCTGCAGCATGGCCAGCGACTCTTTGGACTGCAGGCCGAAGTAGGCGATCTGCTCTTCGTGGTTCGTGCGATGCGCCTGCGCGCCCCAGGTGGCCCAGCGCCGCAGACCGCCGAGCGTGAGCTGACCGAACAGCGCGTCGAGCTGGCCCAGCATGGGCCGCAGGCCACGCGGCGCCTGCGCCACCAGGATGTTGAGGAACTGCAGGTACTGCAGGAACAGCGCGCCATCGCCCAGGCGGCGCGCGGCGGTGGGCGCGGTGGCCAGCACCAGCTCGATCACAGCGCCCGAGGTCTTGGACGCGAGCATGAGCGCGGTGGTCGCCAGTTCACCGACCACGTCCTCGCCGATTTCCTGCGCCACCTGCGGCGCGCCGTCGATCCACGCGTTGACCAGTTCATGACCCCGGCCCAGGCCGCGCAGTGCGGCGGCACCCTTCACGTAGTTGTCCAGCCCACGCGCGGAGAACACCCTGGTCGCGTCCGGCCAGCTGCGCTCCAGCAACTCTCGCGAGACCGGATCGAGTTGGTCGGTCCACTCGGCGTGGTCGTGGAGGTGGACGCTCATGACAGACGGGCCTTCACAAAGAACCAAAAATCTTGGCGGACCGATGTTTCATCGAGAACGCCGCGGAACCGGCTTCGCCGGGCCGCCAGCGTTGCCCCCTGGGGGGTGACGCCGAAGGCGGCGCGGGGGGGGGTCAAAAAAATGTGGCGACGGCTGCGTCCAGCGCGTCGCGCATGTCCGGATCGTCCGTGATCGGGCGCACCAAGGCCACGCGGCAGGCAGCCTGCGCGGCCACGCCTTTGGCGATCAGGCTGCCCGCGTAGATCAACATGCGGGTGGAGATGCCTTCGTCCAGACCGTGGCCCTTGAGGTTGCGGGCGCGCTCTGCGATGCCGACGAGCTTGCCTGCGACGTCAGCGCTGACCCCGGTTTCGTGGGCCACGATCTCAGCCTCGACGTCGTGTTCGGGGTAGTTGAAATCCAGCGCGCCAAAGCGCTGTTTGGTGGACTGCTTGAGGTCCTTCATCAGGCTCTGGTAGCCCGGGTTGTAGGAGATGACGATCTGGAAGTCCGGGTGGGCTTTGACCAGCTCGCCTTTCTTCTCCAACGGCAGCACGCGGCGGTTGTCGGTGAGCGGGTGGATGACCACGGTGGTGTCCTGCCGGGCTTCGACCACTTCGTCGAGGTAGCAGATGGCACCGTGGCGCGCGGCCGTGGCCAGCGGGCCGTCCTGCCAGCGGGTGCCTTGCGCGTCGAGCAGGAAGCGGCCAACGAGGTCGCTCGCCGTCATGTCTTCGTTGCAGGCCACGGTGATGAGGGGCTTGTTGAGCTTCCACGCCATGTACTCGACGAAGCGCGTCTTGCCGCAGCCGGTGGGGCCCTTGAGCATCATGGGCATGCGCACCGAATAGGCGGCCTCGTACAGCTCGACCTCGTCGGCCACTGGGCGGTAGTAGGGTTGTTGCGCGACTCTGTAGGCGTCGAGGGTGTCGTTCATGTGCGTCTCCGTTGCTTCGTTGGCCTGCACCGCGTGGCACGGGGCGGCCAACTCCGTTCGTGTCCCCCGCCGGCCTGCGGCCGGCTCCTCCTTGACCTCACTGCGTCGGCCACCCCGCGCCCCGCTCGTGGGCGCAGGGTGGGTTGATCGTCATACGGTCTTGCCTCTGAAGATGACCATGCTGGCCCCTTGCGACTGCGTGAAGTTGTCGTAGCCGATCAGGCGGATGTGGTTGTCCGGGTTGGCCTGGCGGCAGGCCTCGCACTCGGCCAGCACCTTGTCCACGTCGGTCTCGCCGAACATGGGCAGCTTCCACATGTACCAGTAGGAGTCCATCAGGTACTGCGGCTCGGTGTGCTCGATGGCCGGGTTCAGGCCCTTCTTCACCAGGTACTCGACCTGTTTGCGGATCTCGTCCTTCGTCATCGCTGGCAGGTAGGAGAAGGTCTCGAACTTGCGGCTGGCCGGGTCGGACAGGCGGGAGTTGTAGTCTTGCATGCTCATGGTGGGTTCCTTTCAGAATCGGTGGGGCGTGATCACTTGTGGGCCAGGTCGAGCTTGTCCACTGTGTCGAACTCGAACTTGATCTCTTTCCAGGTTTCCATGGCGATCCTGAGTTCGGGCGAATGCTTGGCAGCGTCCATCAGCACGGTCTTGCCTTCCTTCTCCACCGCCACGCCTTCGTTGCGTGCTTTGACGCAGGCTTCCAGCGCCACGCGGTTGGCCGCGGCGCCGGCGGCGTTGCCCCAGGGGTGGCCCAGCGTGCCGCCGCCGAACTGCAGCACCGAGTCGTCGCCGAAGATGTTGACCAGCGCCGGCATGTGCCAGACGTGGATGCCGCCAGATGCGACCGGGATCACGCCGGGCATGGAGCCCCAGTCCTGGTCGAAGAAGATGCCGCGGCTGCGGTCTTCCTTGATGAAATCGTCGCGCATGATGTCGATCCAGCCCAGCGTGGAGGCGCGGTCGCCTTCGAGCTTGCCCACCACGGTGCCGGAGTGCAGGTGGTCACCGCCAGAGAGGCGCAGCACCTTGGTCAGCACGCGGAAGTGGATGCCGTGGTGCGGGTTGCGGTCGAGCACGGCGTGCATGGCGCGGTGGATGTGCAGCAGCATGCCGTTGTCGCGGCACCAGTTGGCCAGCCCCGTGTTGGCGCACAGACCACCGGTCAGGTAGTCGTGCATGATGATCGGCGAGCCCAGTTCCTTTGCGTACTCGGCGCGCTTGTACATCTCTTCGGGCGTGGGCGCGGTCACGTTCAGGTAGTGGCCCTTGCGCTCGCCGGTCTCGCGCTCGGCCTTCTCGATGGCTTCCTGCACGAAGTCGAAACGCTGGCGCCAGCGCATGAAGGGCTGGCTGTTGACGTTCTCGTCGTCCTTGGTGAAGTCCAGGCCACCGCGCAGGCATTCGTACACGGCGCGGCCGTAGTTCTTGCCCGACAGGCCCAGCTTGGGCTTGATGGTGCAGCCCAGCAGCGGGCGGCCGTACTTGTTCATGATGTCGCGCTCGACCTGGATGCCGTGGGGCGGGCCGCCGCAGGTCTTCACATAGGCGATCGGGAAGCGGATGTCCTCCAGGCGCAGGGCGCGCAGGGCCTTGAAGCCGAACACGTTGCCCACCAGCGAGGTCAGCACGTTGACGACCGAACCTTCTTCAAACAGGTCGATCGGGTAAGCCACGAAGGCGTAGAAACAGGTGTCGTCGCCCGGCACGTCTTCGATGCGGTAGGCGCGGCCCTTGTAGTAGTCCAGGTCGGTCAACAGGTCGGTCCAGACGGTGGTCCAGGTGCCGGTGGACGACTCGGCGGCCACGGCGGCGGCCACTTCTTCGCGGTCCACGCCGGCCTGCGGCGTGATCTTGAAACACGCGAGGATGTCGGTGTCCTTGGGGGTGTAGTGGGGTTCCCAGTACGTGCTGCGGTATTCCTTGACGCCCGCGTTGTAGGTCTTCGTCGCCATCTGCATTGCTCCTTGTGTTGGGATGGAATGGGACGAATTCTTGGACGGATCAAGAATAAATAAAAGTAAAATGTTATGACGATAACGTTTTACTTTCCAAATCATCAAGGAGCCGCCTTGAACCTGCGCCACGCCACCCTGCACCAGCTGCGCATCTTTCACGCGGTGGCGCAGCACAACAGCTTCGCGCGCGCGGCCGAGGCGTTGCACCTCTCGCCTCCCACGCTCTCGCTGCAGGTGAAGCAACTCTCCGAAACCGTGGGCCAGCCGCTGTTTGAACAGCTGGGCAAGAAGATCTACCTGACGGCGGCCGGCCGCACCCTGGCCGACGCCTGCGCCGACATCGAGACCCGCATGGAGCGGCTGTCAGAGGATCTGGAAGCGCTCCAGGGCGTGGAACGCGGCAGCCTGAAGCTGGCCATCCTCACGACCGTGAAATACACCGTGCCCAAGCTGCTGGGCGGCTTCTGTGCCGCGCACCCGGGCATCGAGGTGGCGATGGTGGTGGGCAACCGCGAGAACCTGCTGCAACGCCTGGCAAACAACCAGGACGACCTCTGCATCATGGGCCAGCCACCCGAGCAGCTGGACGTGGTGAGCGAACCGTTTGCCGACAACCCGCTGGTGCTGGTGGCGCCGCCCGACCACCCGCTGGTGGGCAAAAAACGCATCGCGCCGAAGCGTCTGGCCAGCGAACCCTTCATCCTGCGGGAACCCGGCTCGGGCACACGGCTCACCTCCGAAAAGTTTTTCACCAGCCAGGGCGTGACGCTGAAGAACCGGCTGGAGGTGGGCAGCAACGAGGCCATCAAACAGACCGTGGCGGGCGGGCTGGGCCTGGCCGTGCTCTCCACCCACACGGTCACGGCGGAGCTGGCGCTGGGCGAGCTGGTGCAGCTCGATGTGGTGGGCTTTCCGCTGATCCGCCGCTGGCACGTGGTGTACCCGCGCGGCAAGCGGCTCTCGGCGGCGGCGCTGGCGTTCAAGGACTGGATGTTTGAACACCAGCCCACGCCAGGCCGGGCGCGCTGACGGTCAGTCGGATCAGTCGGGCTCGGTCTCGCCGGGCTGGATCAGCACCTGATCGATGCGGCGCCCGTCGAGCACCAGCACCTCGAAGCGCCAGCCGGCGCATTCGACGGCGGCGCCCTGCTCCAGCAGTTCGCCAGCCACCGTCTGCATCAGGCCGGCCACCGTGGCGTAGCGCCCTTTGTCTTCGTCGGGCAGTTCGTCAATGTCCAGGCGCGACTTCAACTCGGCCACCGGCATCGCGCCATCGACCAGCCAGGCGCCGTCTTCTCGCTGTGTGGCCCAGGCTTCGACGTCTTCGTGCGGCGAGAGCTCGCCGGTGATCGCTTCGAGCATGTCCAGCGGCGTGAGCACGCCCTGCACCACGCCGTATTCGTCCACCACGAACACCATGCGCGTGGAGCGTTCGCGGAACTGCTCCAGCAGCTCCATGCCGGTCAGCGTCTCAGGCACGAACACCGCCGGCTGCACGTGGCGAATGATCGCGTCTTCGACGCCATCGGCCTGCAGCGCCAGCATCTGCGGCAGGTGGATCACGCCCACCACATCGTCCAGCCCGCCACGGCAGACCGGGTACCAGGAGTGGCCGGTGGTCCAGGCCTTCTGCACCGCCGCCGACACCGGGTCTTCCGCGTCCAGCCAGGCGATGTCATCGCGCGGCACCATGATGGAGGTGAGCTGCCGGTCGTCGAGCAGGAACACGTTGCGCACCATCTGGTGCTCGTGCTCTTCGATGATGCCGGCGTCCACGCCTTCCTCCAAGCTGGCGTTGATCTCTTCTTCCGTCACATGCTGCTGCGCGTTGGTGTCGATGCGAAGCAGCTTGAGCACCCACTGGGTGGTGTGCGTGAGCAGCCACACAAAGGGCTTGGCCGCCTTGGCCACGAAGGTCATCGGGCGCGACACGCCGCGGGCCACGGCTTCCGGGTACAGCTGCCCGATGCGCTTGGGCACCAACTCGCCGAAGACGATGGTCACGAAGGTGATGACCGCCACCACGATGGCCGTGGCGCTGACTTCGGCGGTCCCGGGCGTCAGGCCCCAGCCCTGCAAGGCCAGCGACAGATCGCCGCTGAAGGCCGCCTCGCCCACGATGCCGTTGAGCATGCCGATGGAGGTGATGCCCACCTGCACCGACGAAAGGAACTGCGTCGGATGCTCCAGCAGTTTCAGCGCGGCCTGCGCCCCCTTGTCGCCCGATTCGGCCATCGCAGCGAGCCGCGCCTTGCGGCTGGCCGCGAGCGACATCTCGGACATGGCGAAGGCGCCGTTGAGCAGGGTCAGGAAAATGATGAGCAGGGTGTCCATGGCTTGAGGGGAATTGTCTCCCAGAAAAATGCCACGCCTGTCTCGATGCGCGGGCCATGGACAATCGCCCCATGGCCAACTACCTCATCGGCGACATCCAGGGCTGCGACGACGCCCTGGGCCGCCTGCTCGACAAGATCGGTTTCTCTCCCAGCCGCGACACGCTGTACCTGCTGGGCGACCTCGTCAACCGGGGGCCGGCGTCGCTGGCCGTGCTGCGGCGGCTCATCGCGCTCGACGGCGCCGCGCACAGCCTGCTGGGCAACCACGACCTGCACCTGCTGGCCACGGCGCACGGCGTGCGCAAACCCCACCGCAACGACACCGTTGCCGAGATCCTCGATGCACCCGACAGCAACCATCTGCTGGACTGGCTGCGCACGCGCCCCATCGCACTGCACGCCCACGGCTGGCTGATGGTGCACGCCGGCGTGCTGCCGCAATGGGACCTGGCGCAGACGCTGGCCCTCGCCGGGGAGCTGGAAGCGGTGCTGCGCAGCCCGGACTGGGCCCGCTTTCTGTGGGACATGTACGGCAACCAGCCCGACTTCTGGAGCGACAGCTGGCAAGGCGCGGAACGCCTGCGCGTCATCGTCAACACCTTCACCCGCCTGCGCTTCTGCTCGGCGCAAGGGGTCATGGAGTTCGACACCAAGGACGACGCCAACGCCGCCCCCGAGGGATTCATGCCCTGGTTCGACGTGCCAGGACGGCACACGGCCGGCGTGCCGATCGCCTTCGGCCACTGGTCCACGCTGGGCGATGTGCGGCGACCGAACCTGCTGCCCCTGGACACGGGTTGCGTGTGGGGCGGGTGCCTCACGGCGGCACGGCTGGGCGAGACGCCGGCCGAGGTGGAACGCATTTCAGTGAAATGCGCCCAGGCCCGCAAACCGGGCACCCCCTGACGGGGTTCAACCGTTCTCGGCCACTGGCGCGGGCGCGCTCTTGAACAGCGCGGGCACCTTCTTGCGGGGCTTGATGTTGGGCGACAGGCGGCTGGTCGGCTTCTGTGCCGTTTCCCACGACGGCGTGGCCTCGGCGCTCAGGGTCGGCTCATACGGCTTGTCGAACAGCGGATCGGCGGGTGCGCGGGCCGGGCGCACGGGAGGACGGCCGGATGGCGCGCGCGCTTCGCGCTCGGGGCGGCTGCCCCGGCTTTCACGGATCTCACGCTGCTCGCGGGCCTCTTCGGGCTGTTGCCAGACACGTTGACCGTCGTTGAAGTGCCCGGCAGGCCGTTTGTCCGCCTCCAGTTCCAGCGCTTCCAGCTCCAGCTTTTTGCCCAGCAGCTTCTCCAGGTCGCCCATCAGGCGCGCGTCGCGCGCGCTGACGAACGACACCGCCAGGCCCGAGGCGCCCGCACGGCCGGTGCGGCCGATGCGGTGCACATAGTCTTCGGCGTTGAACGGGATGTCGAAGTTGAACACCGCCGGCACGTCCTTGATGTCGAGGCCACGCGCGGCCACGTCGGTGCAGACCAGCAGATCGACGGCACCGCTCTTGAAGGCTTCCAGCGCCTTCAGTCGCTCGTCCTGGCTCTTGTCACCGTGCAGGGCCGTGGTGTTCAGGCCTTCGCGCTCCAGCGAACGCGCGAGCCGCGCGCAACCGAGCTTGCTGTTGACGAACACAAACGCCTGCTTGATGCCGCGCTCCTGCAGGATTTTTTTCAGCGTGCCACGTTTGTCGTCGTCGTCCACGCGGTAGAAGTGCTGCTCCACCGTGGACGCCGTGGCGTTGGAGCGGGCCACTTCGATGGTCACCGGGTCCTGCAGGTAGCTGTTCGCCAGGCGTTTGATCTCGGGCGAGAACGTGGCCGAGAACAGCAGCGTGGTGCGCTGTTTGGGCAGGTAGCTCAGGATGCGCTGCAGGTCCGGCAGGAACCCGATGTCGAGCATGCGGTCGGCTTCGTCGAGCACCACGTACTCGACCTGGTTCAACACGCAGTTCTTGGCTTCGATGTGGTCCAGCAAGCGGCCCGGCGTGGCCACCAGCACCTCGACACCCTTCTTCAACTCGGCGGTCTGCGGCTTCATGTCCATGCCGCCAAACACCACGGTGCTGCGCAGGTTGGTGTACTTGGCGTAGAGCTTGACCTGCTCGGCCACCTGGTCGGCCAGCTCGCGCGTGGGCAGCAGCACCAGCGCACGCACCGGATGGCGAGCAGGTGACGTGGACGTGTTGTCGTGCTTCATCATGCGCTGCAGCAGCGGCAGAGTGAACGCAGCGGTCTTGCCGGTGCCGGTCTGGGCCGCGCCCATCACGTCACGCCCCTGCAGCACCACGGGGATGGCTTGCGCCTGGATCGGCGTCATGTTCTCGTAGCCCATTTCGGCCACGGCGCGCTCCAGAAGGGGAGACAGGGAGAGTTGAGAGAAGGATTGGGTCATTGCTGTGCGTGCGGAACAAGACCGTCCGCTGGATACGCGTTAACCCGTTATTGTCTCACTTTGGGCGTTTTTCACCCAGTATTCGCCCTGCACAGGGCGAAACACCGTTCAGATGGCCCGCGCGTTGAAGGTGTCGCACGCCTTCACGCTGCCCGACTCCAGCCCCGTGTTGAACCAGCGCTGGCGCTGTTCGCTGGTGCCGTGGGTGAAGCTGTCAGGCACCACCTGCCCCTGGCTCTTGCGCTGCAAGGCGTCGTCACCGATGGCGGCGGCGGCGTTCAGTGCCTCCTCCACGTCACCCGGTTCCAGAATGGCCTTGCTCTTGTGGTTGTGGTGGGCCCAGATGCCGGCGAAACAATCGGCCTGAAGCTCCAGCCGGACCGACAGTGCGTTGTATTCGCGCTCGCTCACCCGTTGACGGGCCTGTTCCATCTTCTCCGTCAGGCCCATCTGGTTCTGCACATGATGCCCCACCTCGTGAGCCACCACGTAGGCCTGCGCAAAGTCACCGGGGGCACCCAACTGGCGGCGCATGGTCTCGTAGAAACTCAGATCGATGTAGACCTTCTGATCGCCAGGGCAATAGAACGGTCCCATGGCAGACTGGCCCGTGCCGCAGGCGGTGGGCGTGGCACCACTGAAAAGCACCAGACGCGGCTTCTGATACTGGGCACCGCTTTGCTGGAACACGGTGGTCCAGACGTCTTCGGTGCCCGCCAGCACGGACGACACGAACTGCCCCATCTGGTCCGAAGGTTTCCCGGTGCTGACCGTCGCTGGCGCGCTCTGGGTGGTCTCGGGTGTGAGCCCTCCTCCTCCGCCGAGAAAGCCCAGGATGGTCATGGGATTGATGCCAAAAATCCAGCCCGCCAGCAGGGCGATCACGATGGTGCCGAGACCGATCCCCCGGCCCCCCACGCGCCGCTGGCCCCCGCCTCCACCACCGAGCATCCCACCCAGACCACCGGACCCATTGCGCCGGTCCTCGACATTGTCGGACTGGCGGTTGTTCTCCCATTTCATGATCTGTCTCCTCGGAGGGCGGTGGTCAGGGGCAAAGTGTCATTATGCAAAGGAAGCGGGCAGAAAAAAGCGCTGCCGGGGCAGCGCTGGTGAAAGGACATGTGAGCGCGGGCTCAGACCACCGCGGGCTTGAATTCGCTGGTCGGCTGGCCCTGGAAATCGGTCCAGCAGCGTCGGGTGAAGTCGTACAGCTTGCACTTGCGCGCCGTTTCAAAGTACCAACGCCAGGAGAAGTGCTGGATGATGATGCGCCCGGGCAGGGTCTCTTCCAGGATCTTCTGGGCATTCTTGAGTTTGTACAGCGGGATGCTCATGTCCACATGGTGGGCCGTGTGTTCCATGATGTGGTGCATCATCGCGCCCATTTTCATGGGGAAGGTCATGTGAACCGTCGTCGACACAAACGGTGCCGCCTTGGCCCAGGCGTGCTTGTCATCGTGCCACTGCACCGCAGTGTGGGTGTGGTGCACATAAACCACGAAGCCGATCATGGCGTTCCAGAACAGGAACGGCACGACAAAACCAAAGCCCACGAGCGCCCAGGCTGATTGCTCGGTCGCGTAAGCCGCGCCGATCAGGGCGGCCACCCACAAGGCGGCCATCGCCGTGACAAACACGCCGTCCCAGGTGAACTCAGCGCGTCGTGTACCCATGTAGCTCTTGCGGGGGAAATACATGCGGTTCCACCACATCTCCACCAGGTAATACAGCGCCGGGCCCCAGCCGCTGCGGTAGATGCGCTCCATCAGGCGACGACGGGGCGTCAGCGCCTCGAACTCTTCCTTGGTCAGCGGTGCCCAGACGAAATCGACGCCCTTGAGGTTGGTGTAACCGTGGTGCACCACGTTGTGACCGACTTCCCACAGGCTGTAGGGCGTGAGCGACGGGATCATCGCGATGCGACCGAGCACGCGATTCAGACCACGGTGTGGGGTGTAGCTCTGATGACAGGCGTCGTGCCCGATGATGAACAGGCGGCCAATCACGAAGCCGGCCACGAGGCCGCACAACAGCTTGGCCCACCAGGCGTCGAACAGCACCACGCCCGTGATCAGCCCGGAAAACACGGCCAGATCCAGCACCAGCAACAGCACGGCGATCGCGGTGCGGCGCTCCGCGATCGGCGTGAGCCAGCTGCGGATGACCTTGCGGTGGGGCAGGGGTTGCCCGAGCGGGATCGGATCGGGTGAAACGGCGGCAGGAGATTGAGACATGCGGGTCGGAAGGATCAAGAATCCATACAGCGCAGGATGGCGCTCCAGATACGTTCTGCGGTTCGGCAGAACGAGATCGACAAAGTCGGATCGATTTTACCCAATCAAGTCCTTTCCCGCATGACAGTTGTCTGCAAGGGAAATGACCACACAGGGCCAAAGGACTCGAAGGTCAGGTCTTGGGCAGGGTGACGCCGACCTGCCCCTGGTACTTGCCACCGCGGTCCTTGTAGCTGGTCTCGCAGACGTCGTCCTTGTCGCTCTCGAAAAACAGCACCTGGGCACAGCCTTCACCGGCGTAGATCTTGGCCGGCAGCGGCGTGGTGTTGCTGAACTCCAGCGTCACATAACCTTCCCACTCGGGTTCGAAAGGCGTCACGTTGACGATGATGCCGCAGCGCGCGTAGGTGCTCTTGCCCAGGCAGATGGTGAGCACGTTGCGCGGGATGCGGAAGTACTCCATCGTGCGCGCCAGCGCAAAGCTGTTGGGCGGGATCACGCAGACATCCTTGTTGATGTCCACGAAGCTGTTCTCGTCGAAGTTCTTCGGGTCCACCACGGTCGAGTGGATGTTGGTGAAGACCTTGAATTCGGGCGCACAGCGGATGTCGTAACCGTAACTGCTGGTGCCGTAGCTCACGATCTTCTCGCCCGCGGCGTTCTGCCGGACCTGACCCGGTTCGAAAGGCTCGATCATGCCGTGCTGCTCGCACATGCGGCGGATCCATCTGTCGCTCTTGATGCTCATTGTGTGTGCTCCGAAGTTGCGGAGGATTGTAGGCAGTCGGCAAACGAACAATCCGGCGACGGGCCGCACAGCACCCCGCGCGGCGGCGAAGCGTGAAGGCGAACGTCCTTCAGGCGGTCACGGTGCGCTCCACCACGCGGTCGTCGCCCAGCACGATCAGCGCAAACAGCAGCTCGTCCAGGCTGCTGGCTTGCGCCGTCTTGCGCGCCAGCAGCGGGGTGGCCCGGGGGTTGAGCACCACGAAGTCGGCCTCACAACCGGGCTGCAGGTTGCCCACCACACCATCGAGACCCAGCGCCTGAGCCGCTCCCGCTGTGTGCTGCCACCAGAGCTGGCCCGGCGTCAGGCTCATGCCGGTCTTGCTCTGGCCTTCCCGGCCCACGCAGTAGGCCGCGAGCATGGTGTGAAAGGGCGAGAAGCTGGTGCCCCCGCCCACGTCGCTGGCCAGGCCATAGCGCATGCCGGCGGCGTCGGCGGCCGCGTGGTCAAAGAAGCCACTGCCCAGGAACAGGTTGCTGGTGGGACTGATGGCCGCCGCCGCACCGGTCTCGCACATGAGCGCGCGGTCGGCGGCGTCGAGGTAGATGCAGTGGGCGTAGATGGCGCGCTCGCGCAGCAGGCCGAAGTCGCCGTACACACCCAGGTAGCTGCGCGATCGCGGGAACAGCTCGGCCACCCACTTCACCTCGTCCACGTTCTCCGCCACATGCGACTGGATCCAGACATCGGGGTACTTCGCGGCCAGCTCGCCCGCGCCGCGCAACTGGGCGGGAGAACTGGTGGGCGCGAAACGCGGTGTGATGGCATAGCCCAGGCGGTCCACGCCGTGCCAGCGACCGATCAGTGTCTCGGTGTCGATCAGACTCTGCTCGGTGTCATCGCGCACGCCATCGGGGCTGTGGCGGTCCTGCAGCACCTTGCCGGTGATGAAGCGCAGACCTCGGGCCCGGGCTTCCTTGAACGCAGCGTCCACCGACTGCGGGTGCGAGGTGGCGAAAGTCAGCGCCGTGGTGACGCCGTGGCGCTGCAGTTCGTCAAAGAAGAACCCCGCCACTTCGCGCGCATGGCCTTCGTCACTGAACCGCGACTCATGAGGAAAGGTGTACTGCTCCAGCCAGGGCAGCAGGCCGGCGGCGGGTGCGCCGATCACGTCGGTCTGCGGGTAGTGGATGTGCATGTCCACAAAACCCGGCGCGATGATCCGCCCCCGCAGGTCTTCCACGGCCACGCCAGGGAAGCGGTCCATCAGGCTCGCATGGTCGCCCGCGGCACGCACCACCTTGCGGCCGGTGGCATCGGGCCCGATCACCAGCAACCCGTCGCTGTCGTACACGGGCTGGTGCTGGTCGTCAAATCGCAGGAGGGCGGCTCGGTAGGCTTTCATGTGCGGCCGAGCTTAGCCGCGTCACCTGGCACCCGTATACCGGTGGGCCAATAGTCCCCATGCGGCGTGACGCAAATCACGCCACCTCCCGCAGCCGGTTTCAGCGCGTGATCTGGCCGATCACGCCCTCGGCCAGCCAGTTCATGCCGAGGATGTCGGCGTCGCTCAGGGCCTTGCCAGCGGGGATCGCCGGCTGACCCGCGTTGTCCTGCACACCGGCCTTGCCGCCCGCGAACACCGCCAGCTTGCCAGCGGCCATGTCGGCCTGGCGCTTCTGCACCTCGGCCTGCACCGCAGCGGGTACCTTGCTGCCGAACGCATCGACGCGGATCATGCCGTCCTTCACACCGCCCCAGACGCTCTCGCTCTTCCAGCTGCCGTCGATCACGGCCTGGACACGGCGGGTGTAGTAGTCACCCCAGAGGTGGGTCACGGCGGCGATCTGCGCGTCGGGCGCCACCTTGCGCATGTCCGAGTGGTAGGCCACGGCCAGCTTGCCGCGCTCCTGCGCCGCCACCATCACCGCGTTGGAGCCGGTGTGGAAGGCCAGCACCTCGGCGCCCTGGTTCATGAGCGTGAGCGCGGCGTCGCGTTCGCGCGAGGGGTTGAACCACTCGCCGAGCCAGACCACGCGCACCGTGGCCTTGGGGTTGACCGAACGCATGCCCAGCGTGAAGGCGTTGATGCCCTGCACCACCTCGGGGATCGGAAAACCCGCCACATAGCCAGCCTGCGTGGCCATACGTCCCGCAGCAATGCCGGCGAGGTAACGGCCTTCGTAGTAACGCGCGTTGGACGTGGCCACGTTGGGCGCTGTCTTGTAACCGGTCACCGACTCGAACTTCACGCCCGGGAACTCGCGCGCCACTTTGAGTGTGGCCTCCATGTAGCCGAAGCTGGGGGTGAAGATGATCTGATGGCCCTGCATCGCCAGATCGCGGATCACCCGTTCGGCGTCCGGTCCTTCGGCCACGTTTTCCACATAGGTGGTGGTCACCTTGCCGGGCAACGCCGCCTCCACGGCCTTGCGGCCCTGGTCGTGCTGGCGCACCCAGCCGGCCTCGGTGAGCGGTGCCACGTAGACGAAAGCGGCCTTGAGCGGTGCGCTCGCCGTGGCGGCCGTCTGGGCCTGGGCGGTGAATGGAAAAGAAAAGAAAAAGCTGGTGACCGCCAAGGCGCAGGCGCGCCGGGCCACGAGGTTTTTGTACATGGTGTTCCTCGACATGGCTTCCGGTTGGACAAAAAAAGCGAGCCGGGGAAGCACCGGCTCGCTGGGGTGTCGATTCTACCGCCCGGCGTTCAGTCCGCCGCCGCCTGGCTCAACGCCGCCCGGCAGTCCGCGCGCCGCTCGGCGCTGATGAAGCTGGCTTCGAAGCTGTTGCCGGCCAGCGCGATCACGTCATCCCGGCTCAACGCCAGCGCCTGCGTGGTCTGCTCAAAGTTGGCGTTCATGTAGCCGCCGAAGTAGGCCGGGTCGTCGGAGTTGATGGTCACGCAGAGGCCCGCGTCGAGCATCTTTTTCAACGGGTGGTCGCGCAGATCGGCCACCACACAGAGCTTGAGGTTGGACAGCGGACACACCGTGAGCGGCAGGCGCGTGTGGGCCAGCTCGGCCATGAGCAGCGGGTCCTGCAGGGCGGCCACGCCATGGTCGATGCGCTGCACCTTGAGCAGGTCGATGGCCTGCCACATGTACTCGGGCGGCCCCTCTTCGCCCGCGTGGGCCACCAGGTGCAGGCCCAGCTCGCGGCAGCGCGCGAACACGCGCTCAAACTTCTCTGGCGGGTGACCCATCTCGCTGGAGTCCAGCCCGACGCCAATGAAGTGCTCGCGGTACGGCAGCGCGGCGTCCAGCGTGGCGAAAGCGTCTTCTTCGCTCAGGTGGCGCAGGAAGCACAGGATCAGCGCCGAGCTGATGCCCAGCTCGGCTTCGGCCTTCTGGCAGGCGCTGGACAGCCCTTCGATCACGGTGCCCATGGACACGCCGCGCGCCGTGTGGGTCTGCGGGTCGAAGAACAGCTCGGTATGGATCACGTTGTCGGCCTTGGCGCGCAGAAAGTAGGCCCAGGCCATGTCGTGAAAATCCTGCGCTTGGAGCAGCACGCTGGCACCTGCGTAGTAGATGTCCAGAAAGCTCTGCAGGTCGGTGAAGGCATAGGCCGCACGCAGGGCTTCCACGCTGGCGTAGGGCAGGCTCACGCCGTTGCGCTGCGCGAGCGCGAAGATCAGCTCGGGCTCCAGCGATCCCTCAATGTGGATGTGCAGCTCGGCCTTGGGGACGGCGCGGGCGAGTTCGATGGCGTTCATGGCGGGGCGGCTCTCTGGAAGGGTGTGCTGCCGCACATGATACGCAGAGGCCTTCGAACCTCTCCTTGAGAAATACAGCCAGAAATACCATACCGTATGGTATGTTTCGCCTTCTCAATCCATCGAACCGGAGGTTTTCATGTGGGCATACCAACGTGGCAGCTGGCTGCTCGTCGCCCACGTGCTGCCCGTCTCGGGCGCCTGGCTGTCTATCGCACTCGGCCTGCGCATGACTTGGCCGCCCAGCCGGCCCCGCAGCGCGGCATGAACATGGTGCACCCCCTCACCCGCAACGACTGGCTGGAAAAAGGCCTGCATCTGGTCGGCGATGGCGGTCCGCAGCAACTCCGGATCGACACCCTGTGCCACGCGCTGGGTGTGACCAAAGGGTCGTTCTATCACCACTTCGCCAGCCAGCCCGCCTATGTGAGCGCCCTGCTCGCCCACTGGAAAAACACCTACACGCAGCAACTCATTGACGCGGTGGCCGGGCTCGACGACCCGCGCTTGCGCAGCGAGCGCCTGAGCCAGTTGGTGTTCAGCAAAGACATGAGGCCCGAAGTGGCCTTGCGGGCGTGGGGCAACAGCCATCCCGAGGTGGCCGCCACGGTGCAGGCCGTCGACGCCCAGCGCATCGCCTACCTGACGGACCTCGCGCAGGGCATGGGGGTGGGGCCGGTCCAGGCCCGCTTGATGGCCAGGATGGGCTATGCGCAACTGATCGGCATCCAGCACCTGCCAACCCTGGTCACGCCCGAGGACGCGACGCAGATGGACCACACCCTGTACCTGCTGCTCTCGACCCAGGGGATGCGGCCATGACCCCTTCGGTGTGGGCCGCTGGCCTGGACTTTCTGGCCGCTGCCCTGCACATCGCCATCATTGCCGGCGGCCCGGTCTGGTACCGGTTCTTTGGTGCCGGCGAGCGGATGGCGCGGTGGGCCGAACAGGGCCGCCCGGGACCGTCGTTGCTCACCGCAGGCATCGCGTTGGCGCTGGCAGGCTTCGGGCTCTACACGCTGTCGCTGGACGGGTGCTGCGACGCGCTGCCGTGGCGCCGTGAGGTGGTGTGGGCGATCACCGGTGTCTATGCCGTTCGCGCTGCCGTGGTCTTGGGGCTCGCACCCTGGATGGCGACGATGCGCACACCCTTCATGCTGGGTTCATCGCTGATCTGCGGCTTGTACGCACTTGTCCACTTCTGGGCGCTGCACGCCACAGCCTAGGCGCGAGTCTGGGCCTGAAGCACCCATGGTGCGGCGATACCACTCATGGAAATGCCGCATGCCGTCCTCCAGCGGCGACTGATACGGTCCCACGTCAGAGGCACCTCGCGCGAGCAGCGCGCGGCGACCAGCGTCCATGCGCTCACCGATCTCATCGTCTTCCCTGGCCGTTTCCATGTAGGCCGCTCGGTGTGCCTCGATGAACTCGCGCTCGAAGGCGACGATTTCCTCTGGGTAGTAGAACTCGACCACATTGACGGTGTCCTGAGGCCCCTTGGGATAGAGCGTGGACAACACCACCACGTGCGGATACAGCTCGATCATGTGGGCGGGAAAGTAGGTGACCCACACCGCACCGAAATCGGGGGGCGCGCCGGTTCGATAGCTCAACAGGCGGTCGTGCCAGGCGCTGTAGATGTCCGAACCCGGCGAGCTCAACGCGTCGTGCACGCCGACCCGCTGCATGCTGTACCAATCGGCAAACTCCCAGCTCAGGTCATCGCAACTGACAAAGCGGCCCAGGCCGGGATGAAAAGGGGCGACGTGGTAGTCCTCCAGGTAGACCTCGATGAAGGTCTTCCAGTTGTAGTTGCACTGGTGGATTTCCACGTGATCGAGAACGAAACCAGAGAAGTCGAACTCGGGCCGCGCGAACAGGGGCGCCATGTCCTGGGCCGGATCACGTGCCCCTTCGAACAACAGTCCATGGCAGTTGCGCAGCGGAAACCGCTCCAGGTTCTTGCAGGGTTTGGTTTCAAACTGAGGTGCGCCCAACAACTCGCCCCGATCGTTGTAGGTCCACCGATGCAGCGGGCAGACGATGTGCCCGCCGGCGGCGGCCAGGTTGCCCCTGGCATTGACCGACCCTGCCACGTTACCGGGCTCCCCGCCCAGGATCAGCGCCTGGCGATGCCGGCAGACATTGGAGATCAGTTCCACGCCCTGCGGGTTGCGAACCAGGACGCGGCCTCCATCTTCCTGCACCAGCCTGTGCCAGTCGCCCAACTGGGGAACGGCCTTTTCGTGACCCAGGTAACGAGCGGACTGATTGAAGATCAATGCCTGCTCGTGTGCAAACAGGGTCTCGTCAAAGTAGGCGCCCACAGGCAACTGAGGGGACGCCGGAAGCACATGCGCCAGGCGGGCGATGTCGTTCATGGAATTCTCCAGGGCGTGGCGGTGCGCACCGGCCTGCAAGGGCGGCGGCAACGCAAGGACAGTGACCCGGAACTACGAAGGATCGGCCTGCAATCGGGCGATGCGCTTGTCGATCGGGAGCTTGGGGCAGGTGCTGCATGTCTCGCCGTCATGGCGGCGAAAGTGGTGGCAGCACACTTTGCGGTCCAGAGCGAGTGCGGGCGTCCCGTCACGTGCCCGGTAGGCAAAAAAGCCGCAGCCACCGGGAATGCCGAGCTGCGCCAGCCAGTGCGCTCCCAACGAAGCCACTTCATCCGCGTCGTGCAGACCGGGCGCGCTGCGGTGCACCAGCAGCAGCGCGCCCAAGACACACTCGGCCTGCAATCGGTCGGCGGCGCGGGCATGCAAGGCCACCAGCGGTGTCAGTGCGGTGCGCATGGATGGGCACAGCCCATTCAGTTCGGCGGCCGCCAGACGGATGCGCGAAGGCAGCGCTGCGCCCTTCACAGGCGCATGAACCGGCAGTTGAAACCCGCTGGGAAAGCCCTTCACCACGGGCTGCGCCAAACCGGCAAGCCTCGGCACATGCGTGTCGAGGTGCGCAGCCATCACGCAGAGATAAACCGGTTGCCAGATCGCCAGCCCCCAGCAGCGCAGCGCCACATAGTGCGCGCCGGCTTCCGGGTACGACTGCGCCCAGTGCCTGCACAGTGCCCGAAGCGCGCCCGGCCTGTCCGCCGCCACATCGTCGTGGCGCAACGCACCGGGCAGCGGCGCGCTGCCCTGCACGCCCCGCAGCGCGGGCGCGATGCGTGCGGCCAGTTGCAACACGCGGGCGAGGTCGGCATTGGGTGCACACGACCACGCAGGGCTCGATGCACAGTCCGGCATCGCGTCCCCGGCCCGCCTGTCCAGGCTCATGCCAGGCTTTCTTCGATCGGTTCGGTCCGCGCGGCGGCGCGTCGCCGAAACCCGGCAATCGGATTCACAAGGTTGCCGGCCATCTTCAGACTCGAAGCCGGGTCAGACAGATTGACCATCTGAACGTTGTTGCCGAGCTGCAGGCGGTTCAGGCAGGAATGCAGGAACTCCGGCACGAACATGTCGTGGTGCGCGAACTTCTCCTCCAGTTCCGGGTGGGCGTCCTGGTAGTCGGAAACGCAGTCCGCCACCGCGCGCCAGAAGTCCTCTTCGCTGCAGCAGGCGTTTTCCACCAGCACCTGGTTGATGTGACGCAGCACGCCGTCAAACACGTCGATGAAGATGCCCAGCAGCTTGAAGTGGTCGGGAACCTCCACAGCCAGGCGTTGCACGCGCTCCGGCAACCAGGCCCTGGCTTCGATGTTGAGGATGGCGCATTCTTCAGCGATGTCTTTCATGATGGCCCGCACCGGCACGTGCTTGTCGAGCACCAGGATCAGGTTTTCGCCGTGCGGCATGAAGGTCAGCTCGTGCTTGTAGAAGCAGTGCAGGAGCGGCGTCAGGTAAGCCGCCAGGTAGCGCTGCAGCCAGGCGACGGTATCCAGACCGGACCGGCGGATCAACTCGGGCAGCAAGGCGTGACCGTCTTTGTCGACATGCAGCAGCGCGGCCATGGTCATCAGGCGCTCGCCCGGTTGAAGGAGCGGCAGCGGGTTTTCCCGCCACAGCGCAGAGAACATCTTCTTGTAAGGCGTGTCGACCGGAATCGCAGCCTCGTAGTGGTGGTTGCGAAAACCAATGGCGGCCACCTCCTGGAGAATGGTGAAGCCGTTCGCGCGCAGGAAGGCGTCCCCGGTGACCAGCTCCTTGATGAACTGATTGATGGCCGGCGTGCCCGACATGTAGTAGGGCGACAGACCGCGCATGAAGCCCATGTTCAGGATGGACAGCGAGGTCTTGACGTAGCGCTTGCTGCGGTCGCTGGTGTTGAAGAAGGTGCGGATCGATTGCTGGGCGATGTAGTGGTCCTGGCTGTAGGCCAGGCAGATGATCTTGCGCTGGGCCACATAGCCTGCAAACGCGATCGACAGCTTGTTGAACCACTGCCAGGGATGGGCCGGCATGAAGTGGTAGTCGGCCGGGTCCACGCCGAGCGCCGCCACCTCGCGGACAAAGCCGTCCACCGTGTCCTGCCCGAGTTCTTCGGCCAATAGCTGGTCGTAACTGAGCGTGGAGATGCTGGAGAAGGCGGCATGCTCCTTGTGCACGGCCAGCCAGATCAAACGGATCGCCGAGCCCGCTTCCGGCGCGTAGGCGCGGTAGTCGGCTGCGGTGAAACCCAGCCGCCCATTGTTGGCAACGAACCCCGGGTGGCCTTCGGTCATGGCGACCTCAATGGTCTGGAAGTCGGTGGCTTCGGCCAGCTGGGCGCTGCTGGGCGCGTCGGCCTTCATGCGCTTGAAGGCGCTGCCGAACAAGGTGCTGCTGATCTCGTCGAGGTAGATGGGCAGCAGGTCCTCGCGAATCCCCAGGCGCTGGCGGCATTCGATGATGAACTGCAGCGCGTCCAGCGGCCGATCAGCGCCGTTGACTTGTTTGTGGATGGTTTCCGGCTTGATGTACCAATGCCGCAGCGCCAGGCGCTGGGCCTCGAACTGATAGCGAGCGGTGCCGTCGTCCGAGAAGAGTTGGTACAGCGAAAAACCAGCCTGGGCAGGACGCAGCGGCTCGGGTTCGACGATCAACTCGTGGGCGTATTCCGCGATGGCTTTGCGCAGCAGCAGGCGGTTGGCCTGTGCCCAGACCTCCGGGTTCAGGTGGGAGGCGAATTGCGCCGGGTCGTGCGCGATCTGATGGGCGATGGTGACGTTCATGAATGGAATTCCTCCTGGGTGGCGGCCGTGGCCTGTTGAAAATCTCGTCGGGTGCAAAAGGCGAGGCTGGCGATCTTCTCGGGGAAGGCCACATCTCGGTCGTGGACAAAGCCCGCCGAGCGGTTCAGGGCGTGGACCTTGTGGTTCGTGGCGTCGGGCTCCACCACGATGCGCTGCGCACCGAGGTGCTCGAACATGAAGCGCATCAGGGCATGGAACACGCAGCGCGAGTAGCCAGCGATGCGTCGCTCGGGTGGCCCAATGAAGATGTGCATGCCCAGGTCGCCGGGCTGCACGGGGTAGAACGCGCGGATGCGGTCTTGCGCAGGGTCGTAGCACTCGGCCAGGAAAGCCGGTCGCTCACCCTCCCATCCGATGTAGGCCGTGGCGGTGCCGGAGTCCATCATGCGTTGGTAGGCCTCGCGCACTTCTGCTTCGGTCTTGTCCTGCATCAGCCAGAAGGCGGCGCGCGGCTGAACGAACCACCGGTGCAGCGTGGGAATGTCTTCGGGAATGCGCAGCGGGCGGAAATCGAATCCCGCCTCATCGCGGTAGCAGCGGTGAAGCGCACTGGCGCGGCGGTGGAGCACATCAGTGGACATGGGCGGGTTCCTCCAGGGGCGTTGGATGGGCTTCCTTGGCGCTTTGCGCGATGTGTCCGGCGCTGGGCACCTTGAGAATCAGGCGGTCCAGCAGCGCGGTGAGAACGAAGCCAGCGGCCGCCAGCAGGAAAGGCACGTGAAGCCCGTATTGCTTGACGATGGCGCCCGCCGCGAACGAAGACAACAGCACGCCCATGTTCTGAAAGAAGTTGGTGATCGCGTAGTCGTTCGCATAGCGCTGGGGCGTGGACAGGCGGAACAGGTTGACCTCCAGCTTGACGATGATCTGGAAGAAGGCCCACCCGTACAGCACGCGCCCCAACACGATCAGCACGGGATCGGACGCCGCATGCAGCAACAGGCCGACCGCGCCCAGCAGCAGGTTGCCCACCGTGTGGTCAGGCAGGTGCCCGCCGCGTGCGCGGATCCAGGCTTGAAGCCGCAGCGCCACGATGGCCACCACGCCCGGAATGGCGAAGGCCATGCCGGACACCAGCTCGCTGTCGTTGCCGGTCATCGCCTGCCAGTACAGGGCGAAGAACGGGCGGATCAGGTAAGCGCTGAAGTCGAACATCAGCATCACCAGGGCCAGCTTCAGGATGGGCAAGCGGGCCAGCAGCCCATCGCGGCGGGCTGCGGCGGCCTCTGTCTGCGCGTGCTCGCCGGTGTTGACGCGCACGAACTTGCCGCTGAGGATCAGGTAGAGGCAGACCACCATCTGGACATAGTCCCCTGCGGCCATGGCCAGGATGCTGGCGCACGGCCCCCAGGTCTGCAACACGAAACCACCCACCACCGCCCCGAAGATGGCGCCGAAATGCACCACCACCGACAAGATGCCGATGGTGCCCGCGTGCTGCTCCTTGGGGGTCAGGCGCATCAGGTACGGGTACATCAGCAGATAGCTGCTTTTGCACATGAACATCAGCATCGAGAGCACCCAATAGGTCTCCACGGTGGGCGCCCAGTCGCTCAGCAGGCTGAACGTGCCCGCCGCAAACTGGGTGTAGACCAGCAGATGCACAGGCTCGACCCGCCGCGCCACGCGCGCCCAGAAGGGCAGCGTGCACATGACGGCGATGGAGATGGCGGCCACATAGGCGCCCACGTGCACGGGGCTCTCGATGCCGTAGCGTGCGCTGAAGAACTGTGGATAGAAGGGGATGAGGATGGCGTCGCTGATGACGGCCAACACCGTCATCGTGATGATGTGAACTCTCAGATTCATGCCGGGCGCCTCAGAGCGGGACGAAGTCCGCGGTGGACGGCACCGCGAAGTCCTGTATGGCAACACGCCGCTCGATCTTGTAGTGCTCCACACCCGTGAGCTCACGCAGGATGTAGGAGTTGCGGTAGCAGCTCATGCCCAGATCCTGGTTGGTCATGCCGTGGGTGTGTTGTCCGGCGTTCTGCACAAAGATCTCGTTGCCGTTGACATCGGCGGCGTAGTTGCGCGCCAGCCGGTAGCGGCCCCGCTCGTCCCAGTGCAACCTGTGCCGTATGCCTTCGACGAAGGGCGGAATGTTTTCCCGGTAGCCCGTGGCGAATATCAGCCCCTCGCTGCGATGGGCGTAGCGCTTCTCGCAGTCGAGTTGCTGGAACTCGATGTCGTACCGTCCTTCGACCGGGTCGTGGCGGCAAGCCTGCAGCTCACAGTTGGTGAGCAGGTGCGTGCGCAACCTGCCCTGCTTGCGCCTGTCGTCCAGCAGGTCGTAGATCTGGTTGATGAGGCTGGCGTTGACGCCCTTGTAGAGGCTGTCCTGCGCACGGACGATGCGTTCCTTCTTGCCGTCGTCCAGGTGGTAGAAGTAATCGATGTAGTCCGGGGAGAACATCTCCAGCGTGAGCTTGGTGGTCTCCATCTGGAAGAAGCGCGCTGAGCGCGTGATCCAGGTCAGGTGGTAGTCGTGCCCGTCGGCTTCCTTGAGCAGGTCGTGATACACCTCGGCCGCACTTTGACCACTGCCGACGATGGTGATGGAGCGCTTCTGCTGAAGTTCAGCCTTGCTCGCGATGTAGTCGGCCGTGTGCAGAAAGCGGTGGCCGCCGGACGCGCAGCATGGGGGAAGCAGCGGCCTGGAGCCCACGCCCAGCACGAGCTTTCGACAGCGCATGATGAAAGGCTCGCGCTGCGGTCCTTGCACACCGGTGACCACGTAGCAGCCCTGGTCGGGGTCGTAGGCCAGCGCTTGAACGTCGCACTCGAAGCGCGCCTTGGTCAGGCGCGCCGCCGCCCAACGGCAGTAGGCGTTGTACTCCGCCCGCGTGAGGTAGAAGCTCTCGCGGAAGTAGTACGAATAGAGCTTGCCCTCTTCCTTGCAATGGTTCAGAAAACTGAAGGCACTCGTGGGGTCGGCCATGCTGACCAGATCGGCCAGGAAAGGGTTTTGGAGTGTGGTGTCGTCGATCAGCATGCCGGGATGCCAGTTGAACTCCGCATTTCGCTCCAGAAAGACCGCCTTCACGTCGGCGAGGGGCTCCGTGAGGCACGCCAGGCTCAGATTGAAAGGTCCGAGCCCGATCGCCACAAAGTCATAGATATTTTTGTTCACTGCAAACAACTCCCGATGAACTGGCGCGCTGGTGGGCGGCACGTGAAGGTCCGGCCGAAGCGAGCGACTACCACTCATAGGTCACGGTCGCGGTGGTGCTGCGCGCGTCACCCCAATAGCAGTACTGCTGGCTGTAGCACGAAGCCACATAGGCCTTGTCGAACAGGTTGTTGACGCTCAGGCGCAGGTTGGCGCCCTTGAGCGAGGGGCTCCATTGCGCCAGGTCGACGCGAAACATCAGGTCCACCAGCGTGTGCGAAGGCACCTTGAGGCTGTTGGCGTTGTCGACCCAGCTGGAGCCGACATGGCGCGCCCCGGCACCCATGGTGTAGCCCGGCATGAAGTTCCAGTCGCCCCAGATCGAGGCCATGTGGCGGGGTGCCTGGTAGGGTGTGTTGCCCGTGAAGCCATCCGATGACTCGACGAACGTCATGTCGGTGAGGGTGTAGCTCGTCAGCACCGACACCTGTTTGTTCACCCGCGAGCGGGCCTCCAGTTCCAGACCCCTTGAGCGCACCTTGCCCGTGGGCTCGAAGTAGAAAACGCCCACGGGACGCGTGGCCACATTCTTTTGGGTCAGGTCGTACACCGCCGCAGACAGCAGGGTGCTCGAATCCTTGGGCTGGTAACGCACGCCCACCTCCACCTGCCTGGTTTCAGCGGGCGGCAGGTTGTTGCCTTGCTGGTCACTGCGCAGGCTCGGGTTGAATCCGTCCGAATAGCCCACATACGGTGCAACGCCGTTGTCGAACAGGTACACCACACCGGCTCGCTGGGTGAACTTGGATCCACGCCACTGGGCCGGATCGCCGGTACCCATCTGGTTCGACACTTTGGCCTCGTCCACACGGCCTCCCAGCGTGAACCGCCAGCGGTCCAGCTCCGTCTGGTTCTGCAGGTAGAGGCCTGTCTGCTCAAGACGGCGCTCGATGGGGTCGCTGGTCAAACCGGTCAAGCCCGGCGCACCGTAGCTGGGATGGAGCACGTTGATCGGCAACGCACTGCCCGATGCCCAATGCCCGGTCACCCGGCGGTTCTGATGGTCCAGCCCGGTCAGCAGGGTGTGCTTGAGCGCGCCTGTCCGGAAGTGGCCTTCCAGCTGGTTGTCGATGGTGTTGCCGCTGGTCGACTCATCGGCGCCTGAGTAGTAGCGGGTCAGCTCGTTGGCACTGGCCCAGCCGTAGCCGTAGATCTGCCGCAGCGTGGTGTCTGCCGAGACATTGCGGAAGTTCTGCCGAAACTTCCATTGATCGTTGAAGGCGTGTTCAAGCTGGTAGCCCAGGAAGCGCTGCTTGCGCTGGAATTTTTCGACGCTGGCATCGCCATCAAAGAAGTAGCGGGAGATCAGGCGACCGTTGTGGCTGGCATTGAGGCTGGCATCCGCCGGGACACCACTGTGGTAGCTGCCTTCCGGATCATCCTGCACGTAGGCCTGAAGCAGCACCCGGGTGGCATCCGAGGGGCGAACCTCCAACGACGCGGCCAGCGCCTGACGCTCTTCCTTGACGGTGCTGAACTGCGAGTCCAGCGAGCGCACCAGACCTGAAACCCGGAAGGCCATCACGCCTTCTTGGTCGACCGGCCCTGAAAGATCGATCGTGCCCTCTTGCCGATGTCGGTTGCCTGTGGTGAGCTGGACCTGGTGGAAGGGCTGGTACAGCGGTGTGGCGCTGGTGAGCGCCACCAAGCCGCCTGGCGTCGCGCGCCCGTACAGCACGGAAGCTGGCCCTCGAACCACGTCGATGCGCTCCAGGAAAAAGGGATCGACCTGCATGGAGGTGTAGCTGCCCTGGTCGCTGAGCATGCGCAGACCGTCCAGCTGGGTGCTGTCCACGCTGCTGTCCTTGAAGCCCCGAAGGGCCACATAGTCGTAGCGGTTGGATGCGCCCACGAGACCGGTGAAAACGCCGGGCGAATAGTTGAGCGCCTCGGGGATGCTGCGTGGCTTCTGGTCTTCGAGCTGCTGCTTGGTCACCACCGAAATGGACTGGGGCGTCTCGATGATGGGGGTGTCGGTTTTGGACCCCGAGGCGCTGCGCCGGGCGATGTAGCCGACCCCAGCGCTGGTGGCGGTTTCTTGCTCGGCGCGGGCCCGCACGACCACCGTGGGCAGACTCGCTGCGTCCGATCTCGCCGGGGCCGCCCTGACGACAAAAATGCCACGCTCCAGGGTCGCCACCAAACCGCTGCCAGCCAGCAGTTGCTCCAGAGCGGCTTGAGGCGTCAGCCGGCCGGACACCTCCGGCGCCGTCCTGCCCGCCACCAGCGCCGGCTGGACCACCAGTTCGAGCCGGGTCTGTTGCGCCAGGTCATTGAGCGCCTGGGCCAGGGGCTGGACCGCGACTTGGATCTGCACGGGTGTGGAGGCTCGCGTGTTGCCAGGATCCTGGGAATGGGCCACCGGGCTTCCGAGGGCCAAAGCCAGGGCCACCGAGGGCAGGTGGATGCGTGAACAGGGCATGCGTGCAATCTCCGAGAGAAAGTTGAATAAGAATCTTTCTCATGTAGACGCACGGGGTCGGCGAAACCCTATGTCGGGTGTTGAAAAAAAATGGGCCGCAGGGAAGGTGGGGCCCGCTGATCGCCGGCTATCGAGCGGCGTGAACGACCTCGACCCCGCCCTCTCGCTCGCGAAGCTGCACGGGCAGAACCCGCGGCAGGAGACGGGCAAAGTTGTCCGGCCGGCGCGGGTTGAAGGTGCCCGTCACGCGCAGCGCGGCGACGGCGGGCTCACGCACGGTCAACGGAACCGGGCCATAACGCTCGAACTCCGCCAGCGCCTGGTCCAGCCGCACATCGTCAAAACTGACGCGGCTCTCACGCCAGGGAGCGATACCCGCAGCGGGTACCACGGACACGGCACCCAGCAAGCCCGCCCTGTCGCTGGAAATTTGTTGCCCAGCGACCAGTTCGACAGGCGATTCACCTCCGCCGGACGGCGTTGCGCGCACCACCCGCACACGTCCTTTTTCCACGGCCACGTGGACACCTTCGCGGCCAGGCACGTCGGGCGTGTGGCGCACGGAAAACCGGGTGCCGACGACCGTGATGCGCAACGGACCCGCCAGCACATCAAAGGGACGCGCCGCATCGCCCTGGACCTGGAACACAGCCTGCCCCTGCGGCAGCCGAACCTCGCGTCGATCGCGGTACATCGTCACATCGGCTCTGGTGAGCGTGTCCAGTCTCAGATGGCTGCCCTCCGGCAGGGCCACCTCAAGCTGTTGCCCCCTCCCGGTGGCAAATTGCTGCGTGAACACCGGTTGCTGCTGCCAATGATTCCAGGCCAGGTAACCCCCACAGACCACCGAGAGCGCCACACTGGCCACCGCCGCCTGCGGCACCCACAAAGCCAACCCACGCCACCAGGCACGCCGACGCGGCACGGTGGGGGCGGATGCGGTCCTGTCGTCGGCCAGGTTCTGTTTCAGCGTGCGCACACCGTCCGCCGGCAACGCGTCGAGGATGCGCCAGTCATCTTGGTGCCGTGCAAAAGCCGCCGCATGGGCACTGTCCGCCGCCAGCCAGGACTGAAGCGCCGCTTCGTCCGCAGCGTCGAGCGACCCACCGGCACGTCGCACGAACCAGTCCAGCGCCACATCGTCGGTGTCTGTGGAAGGTGCGGTTGGCGCCTGGGCTGGCTGCGGGGTACTCATGGCGTGGTGATCGGCTCTGGGATGTAGACGCACCAGCAGGCCCAAACCCCATGCCGGGCAACCAGGCGTGCAGACAGATTCATTTGCGGGCAGGTTTTCTTCGACGAAGCGTCGGCTCAGCGGTGGCCTCGGCTGTGCCGTCCAGTTGCGCCCTGCAGCGCCTGCAGGCTTCCATGGCCAGCTTGACATGCTGTTCGACCATCTTGCGCGAAATGCCCATCTGCTCGGCCACCTCTGCATGCGACATTCCGTCGAACTTGTGGAGGATGAAAGCCTCCCGGCAGCGCAGCGGCAAGGCGTCGATGGTGGCCAGAAGCGCGTGGACGCCCTGTGTCGAGGCGGCGGCCACATCGGGTTCACCGGCTTGAGGCGCCGCAAGCTGATCGAGCTCGGCGGCAGAGGCTTCCGCATCCGCGTGTAACGTCTCGCCGCGCACCTCGCTGCGGCGGTGCAGGTCGATCTGGAGGTTGCGCGCCGTGCGGTACAGCAACGCCCGGGGCTCCGGCACGGACTGGCCGGCGTGCTGAAGCGCGAGGACCCGCGCATACGTTTCCTGCACGACGTCGACCGCAGCATCGCGGCTGCGCACCGTGCGAGAACAGAAATTCAGCAGCTCTTGGTAGTAGCGCTCAAGCACGGGTGGATCGATACCGATGAGATGACGGCATCCCGTCAACGCGCAGACGTCGGGATGTGGAGGTGCTGGGTGAAGCGCCCCATTATAAATGCGAATTATTATCAAATACATTGAATCGACGGCACGGGGTACCTCTTCTTTGTTTCAAGAAGCACCGTTCCAGCAGAGGCCTGCCTGACCGAAGTCGCCCGGTGGCGGGCGTCCGATTTCAGGGCCGTCCGCACACACCCAGTGAGATGCCGAGCCGCGTCAGGTAGCGGCGGTAGGCACTCGACATGCGGTCGGCCGGGCCGTGCACCTCGCCGACGCCGCTGTCTTTGCCGATGGGCAGGGTTTTGGGTTGCTGCGATTCCACGATGGGCCGGTCTTGCGCGAACACGGCGTCCTGGAAGGCGCGCAGTTCTTCGTCGTCCGACAAGTCGCCCAGCGTGGCCATGGCGAACCAGGCGGTGCAGGCCTCGGGGCCGTCGGGGCGGATGAAGAGCGCGATGGCGTTGCTCACCGGGTCGCCCTCGGCCGCGTCCTTGCGCAGGATGGCCGCGTAGGGGTGGGGCACCTCGTAGCGGTAGGCCACCCAGCCACCCTCTTCGGCGCCCGCGTAGCCCTTGGGCTGCCAGGCTTTGCAGTCGCTCACCGCCACGCCACCCTCGCCCTCTTCCACCCGGCCGGTGTCCACCTGCGCGTGGCTGCGCGCGCCGAGCCAGCCTTCGTGCACGAAGCCGAAGTGGCTCAGGTCGAGAAAGTTCTCCACCAGGCGCGGCGCGCTGGTCTGCACCTCGTAAGGACCGCAGACCAGCTGGCGCCAGACCGGGTCGGTCCATGGCTCGAACACCGGCGGTTCGGCCAGGGCGGCGGGCACGTGGGTGCGGTCCGGCCGCTGCAGGCGAACCCACACCAGGCCGTGGCGCTCCACCGCTTCAAACGCCGTCGCGCAGTGGGACGCCGGCGGTTCGAACGTGGGCGACGCCGGCACATGGGCGCAGCGCCCGACCGCCACCGCTTCACCGTGCGCCGAACGGGCCGCCACATCGCCCGCGAACTGCCAGCCGTGGTAGGGGCACTCCAGCCGCGCGCCGTGCAGGTGGTGGAGCACCCGGCCCAGCGAGAGCTTCGCGCCCCGGTGCGGACAGCGGTCGGCCCAGGCGTGCACCAGGGCGTCGTGCCCATGGTCGTGCGCCGGCTCGCGCCAGAGCACCAGCGGCTGACCCAGCAGCTCCACCGCCGCGGGTTCGTCCCGCAGGTGCATGGACGCCATCACCGGGTGCCAGAGTTGTTTCTCGATCATGGGATCTCCTCAAGCAAAAAAGCCGCTGCGGATGCAGCGGCTTTGGGCCAGGGCACCGCAGGTCCGACGGTGGTCGATCTGCCAGGTGTCCGGGGCGAAGGGCCTTTCCCAGGATGCGGTGGAACCGGCTCCGCCGGGCCACTCGCATCGCCCCCTTGAGGGGGTCGCGCCTGCGGCGCGGCGGGGGTGGGTCAGTTCGGCACCTTGCCTTCGACGCCCTTGACGTAGAACTTCACGCCACCCAGGAACTTGTCGTCGGCGACGACGTCCTTGGCCAGCACTTCCTTGCCGTCCTGACCCAGGATCGGACCCTTCCAGATCGAGAAGCTGCCGTCTTTCAGGCCGGCCTTGATGGTCTCGATCTTGGCCTTGGTGTCAGCGGGCACGTCTTCGGCAATGGACACCATGTCGATCGCGCCTTCCTTGTGGCCCCACCACACGCCACCGGTGCTCCAGGTGCCTTCCAGCGCGTCCTTGGTGGCCTTGATGTAGTACGGAGCCCAGTTGATCACGGCAGAACCCAGGTGGGCCTTGGGGCCGTAGGCGGTCATGTCGGAATCCCAGCCGAAGGCGCGCTTGCCTTTTTCTTCGGCCGTCTTGAGCACGGCGGGCGAGTCGGTGTTCTGCATCAGCACGTCGGCGCCACCGTTGATCAGCGAGGTCGCGGCTTCGGTTTCTTTCGGAGGGTCGAACCAGCCGTTCACCCACACCACCTTGGTCTTGACCTTGGGGTTGACCGACTGCGCACCCAAGGTGAAGCTGTTGATGTTGCGGATCACTTCAGGGATTGGGATCGAGGCCACGACGCCCAGCGTGTTGGTCTTGGTCATGGAACCCGCGATCACGCCGGCCATGTACGCGCCTTCGTAGGTGCGGCTGTCGTAGGTGCGCATGTTCTCGGCGGTCTTGTAGCCGGTGGCGTGCTCGAACTTCACGTCCTTGAAGTCGGGCGCCACCTTGAGCATGGGCTCCATGTAGCCGAAGGTGGTGCCGAAGATCAGCTTGTTGCCCTGGGTCGCCATGTCGCGGATCACGCGCTCGGCGTCGGGGCCTTCGGGCACGCCTTCGACAAAGCTGGTCACGATCTTGTCGCCGAACTCGGCTTCGATCGCCTTGCGGGCGTTGTCGTGGGCAAACGTCCAGCCACCGTCACCCACCGGGCCGACGTAGGCAAACGCGACCTTCAACGGCTCGGCCTTCGGTGCCTCGGCAACGGCCGGCGCCGGTGCGGGCGCCGCGGCGGGTGCGGGCGCTTCTTCCTTCTTGCCGCAGCCGATCAGCGTGGCGCTGGCCAGCGCGGTCAGCGCGAAGGCCTTGATCAGGGAACGTTTGCTCAGTTCTGTCATGGAAACCTCTTGGTGGGTGGGTTAAAGAAATCGAAACAACAAATGGGATTGAAACACGAGTCTATGCGCAGGCCCACCCCTCCGGGGACACCGCCGGGCCGGCTTTGCCGGACGGCCGGTGTCGCCTCCTTGGGGGTGACGCCGAAGGCGGCGCAGGGGGAGCTTCATCATGCGCCAGGGTAAAAGGGCTTCCCGATCGAAGTGGGCATGTTGATGCGGATCCAGGTCGGGTTGCGCGAGATCAGCACCAGCACCACGATGGTGGCCAGGTACGGCATCATGGTCAGGAACTGGCTGGGCACGTTCACACCGATGCCCTGCAGGTGAAACTGCAGCATGGTCACGAAACCAAACAGGTAGGCACCAAGCAACACGCGTGCCGGTCGCCAGGTCGCGAAGGTGGTGAGCGCGAGTGCGATCCAGCCCTTGCCGGCGATCATGCCCTCGACCCACAGCGGCGTGTACACGGTGGACACGTAAGCCCCGGCCAGACCGCAGAGCCCGCCGCCGGCCATCACGGCCATGAGGCGGATGCGGCGCACCGGGTAGCCCAGCGCGTGGGCCGACTCCGGGCTCTCGCCCACGCTGCGCAGCACCAGGCCGGCGCGCGTGCGGTAGAGAAACCAGATCAGGCCCAGCACCAGCCCCACGCACACATAGACCATGGGATGGTGGCGGAACAGCATGGGGCCGAGCAGCGGGATGTCGGCCAGCACCGGAATGGTGAAAGGCGGCAGCGAAGGCAGCTTGGCCTGCACGAAGCTGGTGCCCGCGAAGGCCGAAAACCCCGCGCCAAACAGCGACAGCGCCAGCCCCGTGGCGTACTGGTTGGTGTTGAGCCAGATCACCAGCACACCGAACACCCCGGCCAGCAAGGCGCCCACCGCCATGCCGGCCGCGAAGCCCGCCACGGTGCTGCCGGTGTGCACCACGGTGGCAAAACCCGCCAGCGCGGCGCAGAGCATCAGGCCCTCGGCACCGAGGTTGACGATGCCGGCCTTTTCGTTGATCAGCAGGCCCAGCGAAGCGATGGCCAGCACGGTGCCCGCGTTGAGCGAGGCGCCGATCAGGAGTGCGATGGATTCCATGTTTCGTACTCCTTACTTTTTCCAAACCACACGGTATGCGATGAGCGTGTCGCAGGCCAGCAGCGCGAACAGCAGCAGGCCTTGGAACACGCCGGTGATCGACTTCGGCAGGCCCATGCGCGACTGCGCCAGTTCACCACCGATGTAGAACATGCTCATCAGGATGGCCGAGAACACGATGCCCACCGGGTGCAGCCGCCCCACATAGGCCACGATGATCGCGGCGAAGCCGTAGCCCGCTGGCACATAGGGCGTGAGCTGGCCAATCGGCCCGGCCACCTCCAGCGCACCGGCCAGACCGGCGGCACCGCCCGAGGTCAGCAGCGCGATCCACAGCGCCTTGCGTGAGGAGAAGCCGGCGTAGCGCGCCGCCGCCGGGGCCAGGCCACCCACCAGTTGGGCGAAGCCGGCGTAGGTGCGGAACAGAAACACCCAGACCGCGGCCACGCCGGCCAGCGCGAGCAGCAGGCCGACGTTGACGCGCGAGCCCTGCATCAGCTTGGGGATCTGGGTGACGGCGTCGAAGGTTTTGGTCTGCGGGAAGTTGTAGCCCAGCGGGTCTTTCCAGGGGCCGTAGACCAGGAAGTTCAGCACCTGGATCGCCACGTACACCAGCATCAGGCTGACCAGGATTTCGTTGGCGTTGAAGCGGTCGCGCAGCAGCGCGGTGATGCCGGCCCAGAACATGCCGCCCGCCACGCCCGCGAGCAGGATGGCGACCACGATCCAGCGCCCGGTGTCGGGCCCGGCGAGCAACGCCACGCCGGCCGCGAACACCGCGCCGATCACGAACTGGCCTTCGGCACCGATGTTCCACACGTTGGAGCGGAAACACACCGCCAGCCCGAGCGCGATGATCAGCAGCGGCGTGGCCTTGACCATCAGCTCCGAGAGCGCGTAGGTGCTCTTGAGCGGCTCCCAGAAGAAGACCTGCAGGCCACGCACCGGGTCTTTGCCCAGCAGCGCAAACAGGATCACACCGATCACCACGGTGATGGCCAGCGCCAGCAGCGGCGAGGCGTAGCCCCAGCGCGCCGAGGGTTGGGGGCGGACTTCAAGCCGCAGCATGGGCGGTCTCCTTCTTGTTGTTGTGGCTGGTGTCCCAGAGGCCGGACATCCACTCGCCGATGCGCTCGATGGTGGCGTCGGCCCGGTCCAGGCTGGGGGAGAGCCGCCCCTTGGCGATCACGTGCAGGCGGTCGCTGATCTCGAACAGCTCGTCCAGCTCTTCGCTCACCACCAGCACCGCACAACCCGCGTCGCGCAGCGCCAGGATCTCGCCGCGGATCTGCGCCGAAGCGCCCACGTCCACACCCCAGGTGGGCTGGCTCACGATCAGCAATTTGGGCTTGGCCTCGATCTCCCGGCCGACGATGAACTTCTGCAGGTTGCCGCCCGAGAGCGACTTGGCCGCCGCGTCCGGCCCGTTGGCCTTGACGTTGTAGCGCTGGATGATGTCGGCCGCCTGGACCTTGAGCGCGCCGAGACGCAGCCAGCCGCCCGCCCCCAGCGTGTCGCGGCGCGACAGCAGCAGGTTGTGCGCGAGCGAGAGCGTGGGCACCGCGCCGCGGCCCAGCCGCTCTTCGGGCACGAAATGCAGGCCCAGCGCGCGGCGCTTGCCCGGGCCGTAGCGCGAAACGTCTTTGCCGCCCACCGAGATGCTGCCGGCCGGCGCGTGGGTGTCTTCGCCCGAAAGCGCAAACAGCAGCTCGGCCTGGCCGTTGCCCGACACGCCCGCGATACCCACCACCTCGCCCGCGCGAACGGTCAAGGCGATGTCGTGCAGGTCGGTGCCGAACGGGTCATCGCTGGGCATGCTGAGGTCTTTCACCTCCATCACCGTGGCACCCACCTTGAGTTCGCGCACGTTCAATGCCGGCGGCTCGGCACCGATCATCAGGCGCGAGAGCGAGGCGTTGCTTTCTTCGCGCGGGTCGCACACACCCGTGACCTGGCCACCGCGCAACACCGTGCAGGCGGTGCACAGCTCGCGGATCTCGTGCAGCTTGTGGCTGATGTACAGGATGCTGCAGCCCTCGGCCGCCAGCTTGTTGAGCACGATGAAGAGCTTCTCCACCGCCTGGGGCGTCAGCACCGAGGTCGGTTCGTCGAGGATCAGCAGTTGCGGTCGGGTCAACAGCGCGCGGATGATTTCCACGCGCTGCATCTCGCCCACGCTGAGCGTGTGCACCGGGCGCTTGGGATCGATGTCCAGCCCGTACGCCGATGCGGTGACATCGATGCTGGCGCTGACCTCGGGCAGGCTGAGCGACTTGTCCAGCCCCAGCCACACGTTCTCGGCCACGGTCAGCGTGTCGAACAGGCTGAAGTGCTGGAACACCATGCTGATGCCCAGCGCCCGCGCCTCCTGCGGGTTGCGCACGTGCACCGGCCGGCCGTTGAACATGACCGAGCCCTCGTCGGGCTTGACCGAGCCGTAGATGATTTTCATCAACGTGGACTTGCCGGCGCCGTTCTCGCCCAGCACGGCGTGGATCTGGCCCGGTGCCACGCTGAGCGAGACGCCGTTGTTGGCCACCACGCCGGGGTAGCGTTTGGTGATGCCGGTGAGCTGGAGTCGGGGAGTGGTCACGGGGTCTCCTCTTGGGGTGTTCAGGCTGCTGCCGCGTCGGCATCGGGGCGACGCAAGGCCGCAGCCACCGATTTGATCTGTTCGCGCAACCAGCGCGCAGCGCTGGACGCGTGGGTGCGCTCGTGCCACAGCTGGTAGTACATCAGGCGCGGAAACGGCACCGGGCACGGCAGGATCTGCACGGGCAGCCGGTCCACGAAACGCTCGCAATACTGCCGCCCGGTCGTCAGCACCAGCAGGCTGCCGGCCACCATGGCGGGGATCAGGCCGAAATGCGGGCAGCGCGCGGTGATGTTGCGTGTGAGGCCCTGTGCCGCCAGGTGGTCGTCGATCACGCCGCGCGCGCCGGGGTGGGTGGGGGTGGGCGCGATGTGTTCGGCCGCCAGCCAGGCCTCCACGTCCCAGCCCCGGCGCGCGGCCGGGTGCTGGCTGGACACCAGGCACACCACCTCGTCGCCGAACAGGCGGCCCAGGTGCAGGTCGTCGGGCGGCTTGGGCCAGTTGCCGATCACCACGTCCACGTCGCCCTGGGCCAGGTGCAGCCGGTAGTCGGAGTCGGCCGAGAGCGGGTGGATGTCGATCGGGCAGTGCGGCGCCAGGCCCTTGATCTGGGCCACCAGCTGCGGCAGGAACAGCGGGTCCAGGTAATCGCTGGCCGCCAGGCTGAAGCTGTGGCTGGCGGTCGCGGGGTCGAAGCTGCGCGCGTCGGAAAACAGCACCTCGGCGCTGCGCAGGATGTCGGCCGCCGGCTCGATCATGCGCAAGCCGGCCACGGTGGGCACCATGCCGGCACCAGAGCGCACCAAAAGCGGGTCACCCGCGAGTTCGCGCAGCCGCTTGAGCGAGGCGCTGACCGCCGGCTGGTGCATGCCCAGGCGCAAGGCCGCACGCGACACGCTGCGCTCGGTGAGCACGGTGTGCAGCACACGGATCAGGTGCAGGTCGATGCGGTCGAACATGGAGACGTATTTCATACCCGTTCAGTATGTGGATAAATGGGCTGTTGGGCATTCTGCCCATACGAGAGAGCATATGTTGTGCCATGGGCGCGGCGCTATGCTGCGGCGCATGAAGTCCCAAAACCCCGCACAAACCCTGAGATTCTTGCGCCGCGGCCAGCCGGTGGTGCTCGGCCACGTGGCCCCCGACCGCACCCTGCTGGAGGTGCTGCGCGAGGACCTGCACCTCACCGCCACCAAGGAGGGCTGCGGCGAAGGCGACTGCGGTGCCTGCACCGTGGTGCTGGGCGAGGCGGTCAACGGAAAGCTGCAATACCGGGCCATCAACAGCTGCATCCGGCTGGCCGCTTCGGTGGACGGCATGGCGGTCTGGACGGCGGAGGACATCGCCGCTGGCACCGGCGAACTGCATCCAGCCCAGGAGGCCATGGTGCAGTGCCACGGCAGCCAGTGCGGCTTCTGCACGCCGGGCTTCGTCATGAGCCTGTTCGGCATGTACCAGACACATATCGCCCCCACGCTCCCCACTGCGTGTGGTTCGCTGCCCCCCGAGGGGGCTCATGCGCCTAGGGGCGGCCCGTCGGCGCACGGGGGCGGCGGTCAGGGCATCACCCGGGAACAGGCGCAGGTCGATCTCTCGGGCAACCTGTGCCGCTGCACCGGCTACCGCCCCATTCTTGACGCCGCTGAAAAAATGGGCAGCCTGCCCTTGCCCGCCGACTGTGCCGTGGACGAAGCGGCCACACTGGCGGCGCTCAAGGCGTTGAAGCCGAAACAGACCGGCGATGAGCCCTACCTGCGCCCCACCACCCTGGCCGCGCTGCTGCAACAGCGGGCGAAGTTCCCCAAGGCCCAGGTCGTGGCCGGCTGCACCGACGTGGGCCTGTGGGTGACCAAGATGCACAAACGCTTTGAGCGCGTGCTCGACGTGACCGCGGCGCGCGAGCTGCAACGCGTGGAGAGCTACCCGCACCACATTGCCATCGGCGCCGCTGTGTCGCTGACCGATGCCTTTGCCGCGCTGGTGAAGGAGCGCCCCCAGCTCAAGACCTTCAGTCAGCGCTTCGCCGGCCTGCCGGTGCGCAACTCGGGCACGCTGGGCGGCAACGTCGCGAACGGTTCGCCCATCGGCGACTCGATGCCGCTGCTGATCGCGCTGGGTGCCAGCGTGGTGCTGATGCGCTGGAAGAAGACCGCCGCAGGCGGCGAGATCGCCCACCGTGAATTGCGGCTGGAAGACCTCTACACCGGCTACCGCACGAACGTGATGCGGGCGGACGAGCTGCTGTGCTGGATCAAGGTGCCGCGGCCGACGGGGCACGCGCCGAGCGCCGCGCCGGGCCGTCCCAAGCCAGCGAGCGCCCCCTCGGGGGGCAGCGAACCCAACGCAGTGGGGAGCGTGGGGGCTGAACAGCTCTTGCGGGTGTACAAGATCAGCAAGCGCTTCGACGACGACATCTCCGCCGTCTGCCTCGCGATCCAGATGACGGTGAAGGCCGGCGTGGTGCAACAGGTCTCCATCGGCGCCGGCGGCGTGGCCGCCACCCCGGCCCGTGCGCGCCAGACCGAAGCCGCCCTGCTCGGCCAGCCCTGGAACGCCGACACCGTGATGGCCGCCACCGCCACGCTGCGCGCCGAGTTCCAACCCATCAGCGACATGCGCGCCAGCGCCGCCTACCGCCAGACCGTGCTGGGCAACCTGCTGCGGCGCTTCTGGCTGGAGAGCCAGGGCCTGCAGGGCATCAACCTTGAAAGCCTCAAGACCCTGGAGGTGCTGGCATGAACGCGCCCGATCTCAAGCTGGTGGTGAACAAGGCGTTGGCCACGCGCGCAGCGGGAACATCCCGCTTTCATGAAAGCGCCCGCGCCCAGGTGGCCGGTGCCGCGACCTACATCGACGACATCCCCGAGGTGCGTGGCACGCTGCACGCGGCGCCGGTGTGTTCGCCGGTGGCGCACGGCATCCTGCGCGGCGTGGACGTGTCCGCCGCGCTGGCCCTGCCCGGCGTGCGCGCCGTGATCGACGCCCGCGACATCCCCGGCGACACGACCCTCGCGGCCTTTGCGCACGACGAGCCGGTGTTCGCGCTCGACACCGTGCAGTTCATCGGTCAGGTGGTGGCGCTGGTGGTGGCCGACGACGTGATGACCGCGCGCCGCGCCGCGCGGCTCGTGAAGCTGAACATCGAAGAACGGCCCGCCGTGCTCAGCGTGCACGAGGCGCACGCGCTGGAGAGTTACGTGCTGCCGCCCGTGCACGTGCAGCGCGGTGACGCCAAAGCGGCGCTGAAGCGTGCGCCGCATCAGCTCGAAGGCCGCTTCGAGGTCGGTGGCCAGGAACACTTCTATCTGGAGGGCCAGATCGCCTATGTGCTGCCGCTGGAGCAGAACCAGTGGTGGGTCTACACCAGCACGCAGCACCCCGGCGAGGTGCAGCACTGGGTGTCGCACGCCTTGGGGCTGTCGAACCACGCGGTCACGGTCGAATGCCGGCGCATGGGCGGCGGCTTTGGCGGCAAGGAAACGCAGGCCGGCCACCTGGCCGTGTGGGCCGCCATCGCGGCCAACAAGCTGAAGTGCCCGGTCAAGCTGCGGCTGGACCGCGACGACGATTTCATGATCACCGGCAAACGCCACCCCTTCGCCTACCACTACCGCGCGGGCTTTGACGACAGTGGCCTGCTCTGCGGCCTGGAGCTGGAGATGCTGGTCAACTGCGGCTTCAGCGCCGACCTCTCGGGCCCGGTGGCCGACCGCGCCATCTTCCACGCCGACAACGCCTACTTCCTCGAAGACGTGGCGGTCCACTCCTACCGCTGCAAGACGAACACGCAGAGCCACACCGCCTTCCGCGGCTTCGGCGGCCCGCAGGGCGTGATCGTGATCGAGCGCATCCTGGGCGACATCGCGCGCACGCTGGGCCTGGACCCGCTGGACGTGCGGCTGCGCAACCTCTACGGCATTGAGGACAGGAATGTCACCCACTACCAGATGAAGGTGGAGGACAACATCCTCGAACCACTCATCACGCAGCTCGCGCTCACCAGCGGCTACCGCGAACGCCGCGAGCAGATCGAGGCCTTCAACGCGCAGAGCCCCGTCATCAAGAAGGGCCTGGCGCTCACGCCGGTCAAGTTCGGCATCAGCTTCACCGCCACGCTGTTCAACCAGGCCGGCGCGCTGGTGCATGTCTACACCGACGGCAGCGTGATGGTGAACCACGGCGGCACCGAGATGGGCCAGGGCCTGAACACCAAGGTGGCGCAGATCGTGGCCGACGAACTGGGCGTGCCGTTCGAGCGCGTGCTCGCCACCGCCAGCGACACCAGCAAGGTGCCCAACGCCAGCGCCACCGCCGCCAGCAGCGGCACCGACCTGAACGGCCGCGCCGCGCAGTTCGCCGCCCGCCACGTGCGCGACAACCTGGCGGCCTTCGTGGCCGGGCTCGACGGCGTGGGCGCGGGTGCCGTGCGCTTCGAAGGTGGCCAGGTCATCACCGACAAGACCACACGCCGCTGGGAAGACGTGGTGGGCGCGGCCTACGCCAACCGCATCCAGCTCTGGAGCGATGGCTTCTACCGCACGCCCAAGATCCACTACGACAAGACCACCCTCACCGGCCGGCCGTTCTACTACTTCGCCTATGGCGCGGCGGTCAGCGAAGTCGCCATTGACACCCTCACCGGCGAGTACCGCGTGCTGAAGGTGGACATCCTGCACGACGTGGGCCACAGCATCAACCCGGCGATCGACATCGGCCAGATCGAAGGGGGGTTCGTCCAGGGCATGGGCTGGCTGACCACCGAACAACTGGTGTGGAACGGCAAGGGTTATCTGCAAACGCATGCGCCCAGCACCTACAAGATCCCCACATCGGGCGACGTGCCCGCCCATTTCCGGGTGGACCTCTGGCCCGAGGCCAACCGCGAGGACAACGTGCACGGCAGCAAGGCCGTGGGCGAGCCCCCGTTCATGCTGGCCATCAGCGTCTTTGAAGCACTGCGCGACGCGGTGACCCAGGCCGGCGGGCGGCCGGAAGCGATGAACGCACCCGCGACCGCGGAAGAGGTGTTGAGAGCGGTGGGGAACTGAATCGGCGTGGGGGCTGGGGCGGTGGATGGCGTCCCGTGTGGTCAGCCAACATGGTCCGATGGACACCATCAGGCCTCCGGTTGACTTTCCTCAACATCTTGGGGAACCAGGGGTCTATAAAAACACCAGTGTCTCAACCCCTGCGGGCGCCATGGAGGTTTCACCATGAAAAGGCTGTCGTTCATTGCCTTGCTGCTGGCCCTGCCGCTCGGTTCACCCACATGGGCCCAGACCGACACCTTGCCGGACGGGCTGGGCAAAGACCTTCGCACCCCCGAAGGCTTGCGAAAGCTCATCGAGCGCAAGGACCCGCGCTTTGTCATCGTGGATGTGCGCTCTCCCGCCGAGTACGCGGCGGGGCACATCCCCACGGCGATCAACATCCCGGGCGGCATCACCGCAGACATCAAGGCACCGCCCTCCAAGGACAAGTACCTGGTGCTCTATTGCCACGGCGGGATGAAGTCGCCCGCCGCGGGCGAGAAGATGCGGGCCGACGGGTACCCACATGTCCTCGTCTGGGGTGGCATCGTGAACTGGCCCCATGCCCGGGAAACCGCCACGAAGTAGCCCTCGATCAGCTGGACCGGCACGGCGTCGGAGGCGCTTCAGACCCGTGGACACCCGGGACGGTGTTTCATGAAACCCGGTGGGCCTACCGCAGCCCGTGCTTGCGGATCTTGTCGACCAGCGTCGTCTTGGGCACGCCCAGGGCCTTGGCGGTCTGGCCCACGTTGCCGGCGTGGCGCTCCAGCGCGTCGGCAATCAGGCTGCGTTCGAACTGGTCGACCGTCTCGGCCAGGCCCGGTTCGCCGGTCGCGCCGCCCGTGGTCGGGTCGGACGGCGCCGCATGCGGCGAGACCCACTGCGGTCCCACGCCCAGCACCAGCGCATCGGCCACGTTGCGCAGCTCGCGCACATTGCCGGGCCAGTCGCGCGCCATCAGCTGGCGCAGCTGCGCCTGAGGCAGCCGGGGCTCGGGCCGGTCGTAGCGGCTGGCGGCCAGCAGCATGAAGTGCTCCAGCAGCATGGGAATGTCTTCGCGCCGCTCGCGCAGCGCGGGCAGCTCGATGTTGACCACGTTCAGCCGGTACACCAGGTCGGCGCGGAAGCTGCCCTGTTGCGCGCGCGCCAGCAGATCGTCCTTGGTCGCGGCGACCACGCGCACGTCCACCGGGATGCTCTGGTTCGAGCCCAGGCGCTCGATGCAGCGCTCCTGCAGCACGCGCAGCAGCTTGACCTGCACGCCCATGGGCATGCTTTCGAGCTCGTCGAGAAACAGCGTGCCGCCGTTGGCGTGTTCGATGCGGCCGATGCGGCGCTTCTGCGCGCCGGTGAAGGCGCCGGGTTCATGGCCGAAGAGTTCGCTGTCGAGCAGGCTGTCGGGCAGGCCGCCGCAGTTGAGCGCCACATAGGGCGCGTTGCGGCGCCGCGAGTGGTCGTGCAGCGCGCGCGCCACCACCTCTTTGCCGGTGCCGGTTTCGCCTCGGATCAGCACGTCCACCGGCGAGTCGGCCACCTCGGTCACCAGTTGCCGCACGCGCGCGATGGCCGGCGAGTGGCCTACCAGCTTGCCTTCGAGGCCTTCGCTGAGCGTCAGCGCGCGGCGCAGGTTGGCCACCTCCAGGGTCAGGCGGCGCTTCTCCAGCGCCCGCTGCACCACCTCCACCAGCTGCTCGGGCGAAAAGGGCTTGGGGATGAAGTCGTAGGCGCCGCTGCGCATGGCCTGGACGGCCAGGTTCACGTCGCCGTGGCCGGTGATCATGATCACGGGCAGGTCGGGGTCGATGTCGCGCGCCTCGCAGATCACCGACAGGCCGTCGGCGCCGGGCAGGCGCATGTCGGTCACGACCACGCCGGCCAGGCCGGGGCCGATGTGTGGCAGCACGGCCTCGGCCGAATCGAAGGCGCGCACGGGAATGTCGGCCAGCTGCAGGGCCTGCACGCAGCCCAGCTGCACGGCGGCGTCGTCTTCCACCAGGAGAACGGTGAGGGCGCGGTTCATGGCGTGGGGGGAATTTTCGGGTGCATGGAGGGTTGCCAGAGCGGCACGGTGAGCGTGAAGCAGGCGCCGGCGCCCGGGGCGTTGTGCGCCGTCAGGCTGCCCTTGAATTCTGCGGCAATGTCGCGGCAGATCACCAGGCCCAGCCCGAGGCCGGCGCCCGTGGCCTTGGTGGTGTAGAAGGGCTCGAAGAGGTGGGCGAAGTCGGCCTCGCTCAGGCCCTTGCCGGTGTCCTGCACCTGGATCGCGATCGCCGGCGGCACCTGGTCCGGGCGCAGCTCGGCGGTGATCTGCAGCGTCTTGCGCGGTGCGTCGCGCATGGCGTCGAGCGCGTTGCCGACCAGATTGACCAGCACCTGCTCCAGCCGGTTGGCATCGCACCAGGCGATCCAGCGCCCCGGTTCGCAGCGGTTGTCGGTCTCGACCTGCTCGTGCCGCAGGCGCAGCTGGAACAAAAACAGGGCCTGCTCCACGATGCGGCCCACGTCGGTCGCCTCGGGACGCGAGCTCGATTTGCGCGAAAAACTCTTGAGCGGGTCGATGATGCGCGCCATCTGGTCGACCAGCCGGGCCACGATGGACAGGTTCTCCTGCGCCGCGCCGTGGTTGCCGCGGCGCATGAACTCGGCCGCGTTGCCCGACAGGGTGCGGATGCCCCCCAGCGGCTGCGTGAGCTCGTGCGTGATGCTGGCCGCGAGCTGGCCCAGCACGGCCATCTTGCCGGCGTGCACCAGCTCGTTCTGCGCGGCGCGCAGGGTCTTCTCGGTCTGCTCGCGCTCGGCCACTTCCTTGCGCAGCAGGGTGTTGGCGTCGGTGAGCTCCTGCGTGCGGCGGCCCACCTCCTGCTCCAGCTCGGCGTTGGCCTGCTCCAGCTGGCGCTTGGCGCCCAGCTTCTGGCGCTCGATGCGCTGGCGCTGCGCCCAGTACAGCGCCAGCAGCAACAGAAAGGCCACCGACACGGCGCCGCCGATGCCGTCCAGCAAGGCCTGGTGGCGCACCGCGGCCAGGCTGGTGAAGATCAGCACCCGCCAGTCCATGCCGTCGAGCGAGCGCCCGAGCACCATGAAGTCCGCCTGGCCACGCGCCTGGCCCAGCGCCGCCGAGACCTTGGCCTCGTCGCCCCGCAGCAGGCCCTGCACCTCCTGCGAGTCTTCGTCCACCGACAGCTCCACGCTCAGGGGAAACAGCGGCAGGCGCAGCGCGCCATAGGTCTGGGCCAGCTGCAGGTCGACCCGGCGCTCGGTGGGCAGCGGCGCGAGCGAGGTGTAGCGCCACTGCGGCTGCGAGGACAGGATCACCACCTGGTTGGCGTCGGCCACCAGCGCCGGCGCCCCCAGCATGGGCCAGGTCTGCTCCAGCGCGTCCAGGCCGATCTTGATCACAGCCACACCGACCACCCGGGGGCCGTCGTAGATCGGGTGCGAGGCGAAGTAGCCCGCGTGGCCGCCGCTGCCGATCGCGAAATGGCGCGTCGAGCGCCCGGCCAGCGCCTCCAGGTAATAGGGGCGGTAGGAGACGTCCTCGCCGCGCAGGCTGTCGTCGCGCAGCGCGGTGTTGCTGGAGGCCAGCACCACGCCGCGCACATCGAGCACGAACACCGCCAGGCTGCCCAGGTGGGCGTTCAGGCGCGAGAGGTAGTCGTTGGCGGCCAGCGCGTGCGCCGCGCCGGGCGCCTGCAGCAGCCGCACCACCACGGGGTTGAGCTGGATGGTCGCCGGCACCGGCTCCAGGCGCCGCACCCGCGCCTCGACCACCGAGGCGAACAGATCGAGCCGGCCGTTGGAGGCCGCCTTCAGGCTGGCCGCGCCCTGGGCGAAGCTGCGCTCGTACACCCAGAAACCCCCCGCCGCGATGAGGGCCAGCGCCACCAGCGCCAGCAGCGCGCGCCGCAGGGCCACCCCGGGCCGGTGGCGCGGCGGGGATGGGGGCGGACCGGACGGCGGTGCTGGGTGGATGGCGACCTCAGGCAGAAGATCTCAGTGGGCCAGGATCTTGGAGAGGAACTCCTTGGCCCGTGGCGAGCGCGCGTCCGGGTTCCCGAAGAACTCGTCGCGCCGGCAATCTTCGACGATTTTGCCGGCGTCCATGAAGATCACGCGGTGGCTGACCTTCTTGGCAAACCCCATCTCGTGGGTGACGACCATCATGGTCATGCCCTCTTGCGCGAGCTTGACCATCACGTCCAGCACCTCGCCCACCATCTCGGGGTCGAGCGCCGAGGTCGGCTCGTCGAACAGCATCACGATCGGGTCCATGCTCAGCGCGCGGGCGATCGCCACGCGCTGCTGCTGTCCGCCCGAGAGCTGGCCGGGGAACTTGTCCTTGTGCGCCATCAGGCCCACGCGGTCGAGCATCTTCAGGCCGCGGGTCTTGGCCTCGTCGGCGTTGCGGCCCAGCACCTTGATCTGCGCCAGCGTGAGGTTCTCGGTCACCGACAGGTGCGGGAACAGCTCGAAGTGCTGGAACACCATGCCCACGCGGCTGCGCAGCTTGGGCAGGTTGGTCTTGGGGTCGGCGATGCTGATGCCGTCCACCACGATGTCGCCCTTCTGGAAAGGCTCCAGCGCGTTCACTGTCTTGATCAGGGTGGACTTGCCCGAGCCCGAGGGGCCGCAGACCACCACCACCTCGCCCTTCTGGATGGCCGTGGTGCAGTCGGTCAGCACCTGGAAGCTGCCGTACCACTTGGAAACGTTCTTGATGTCGATCATGGCTCTGCTCCTTCAGCGGATGATGGCGATCTTCTTCTGCAGGCGACGCACCAGCATCGACAGCGAGAAACAGATGACGAAATAGACGACGGCGGCCACGAGGTAGGTCTCCACCGGCCGGTTGAAGTTCTTGCCCGCTACCTCGAAGCCCTTGAGCAGGTCGTAGGCACCGATGGCGTACACCAGCGAGGTGTCCTGGAACAGGATGATGGTCTGCGTCATCAGCACCGGCAGCATGTTGCGGAAGGCCTGCGGCAGCACGATCAGCTGCATGGTCTGGCCGTAGGTCATGCCCACCGCGTAACCCGCGTTGACCTGGCCCTTGGGCACGCTCTGGATGCCCGCGCGCATGATCTCCGAGAAGTACGCGGCCTCGAACACCGTGAAGGTGATCATGGCCGAGAGCTCCGCGCCCATGGGCTGACCGATCAGCAGCGGAATGAGCAGGAAGAACCACAGGATCACCATCACCAGCGGGATGGAGCGCAGGGTGTTCACGTAGAACGCGGCCGGGATCACCAGCCACTTCTTGCCTGAGAGGCGCATGAGCGCGAGCACCGTGCCGAGCAGGATGCCACCGACCATCGCGATCAGCGTGAGCTGCACCGAAAAGATCAGGCCCTTGAGCACGAAGCTCGACAGGACCGACCCGTCCAGAAAAGAAAAGTCGAGATTCATGTCAATGCCCCCCGATCATGCCGGGCACCTGCACCTTGTGTTCGATGAACAGCGCGATGCGGTTGATGACGAAAGCCGAGATGAAGTACAGGCCGGTGACCGCGAGGTAGACCTCGATGCCGCGCGAGGTTTCTTCCTGCGCCTGCATGGCGAACATGGTCAGCTCGGCGATGGACACCGCGAACGCCACCGAGGAGTTCTTGATGATGTTCATGCTCTCGCTGGTCAGCGGCGGGATGACGATGCGGAACGCCATCGGCAGCAACACATAGCGGTAGGTCTGCGACAGCGTCAGGCCCATGGCCAGCCCGGCGTAGCGCTGCCCCTTGGGCAGGCTCTGGATGCCCGCGCGCACCTGCTCGGCGATGCGCGCCGAGGTGAAGAAGCCGAGCGCGAACACCACCAGGATGAAGCTCGGCACCTCGCGCAGCGGCGGAATCAGGGACGGCAGCACGTGGTACCACAGGAACACCTGCACCAGCAGCGGGATGTTGCGGAACAGCTCGGTCCACACGTTGCCGATGGCCACCAGCACCTTGCTCGGCGTGGTGCGGAAGATGCCCATGACCGCGCCCACCACCAGCGCGACGACCAGCGCCAGCACGGCGACGCTGAGCGTCCAGCCCCAGGCCGAGAGCAGCCAGTCCAGGTAGGTGATGTCGCCGCCCTCGCCAAAACAGCTGGGGCGCACCTCACCGTCGATGGTGTCCTTGCAGAACACCTGCCAATCCCATGTGCTCATGGTGAATTCCCCAGTTCAACTGAATAAGAAAACAAACCCGACGCCGGAGAGACCGATCCGGCGCCGGGCCGCCCCAAGCCGGATCAGCCCCCGGACCCGGCGGAGACCGGGGCCCTTCCCGGTCTTGGGGCAACGACCCGCGCAGCGGCGGAGTGTGGGGGCCTTACTTCTTGACGGAATAGTCTTCCATCGGCTTGTCGTTCGGGGTGGCCCAGGCCGCTTTCGTGTTCTCGTTGGCGACCATGCCGACCTTGGTGTTGGCCGGGGGGATCGGCTGCTCGAACCACTTGGTCCACAGCTTGGCCACGTCGCCCGACTTCATCATGGCCTTGAGGCTGTCGTCCACGGCCTTCTTGAAGGCGGCGTCGTCCTTGCGGATCATGATGGCGATGGGTTCCACCGACAGCACCTCACCCACGAGTTTGAAGTCGGCCGGGTTCTTGGCCTTGGCGATGTTGCCGGCCAGGATGGCGCCGTCCATCACGAAGGCGTCGGCACGGCCGCTCTCCAGCAGCAGGAAGCTGTCGGCGTGGTCCTTGCCGTAGACCTCTTCAAAGTTCACGCCGGTGGCGCGTTCGTTCTTGCGCAGGGTCTGCACGGAGGTGGTGCCGGTCGTGGTGGCGACCTTCTTGCCGTTGAGCTGGGCAATCGAGGTGATGCCGGAGTTGGCCTTCACCGCGATGCGCACCTCTTCCACGAAGGTCGTCACGGCGAAGGACACGTCCTTCTGGCGCGCGGCGTTGTTGGTGGTGGAGCCGCACTCGATGTCCACGGTGCCGTTCTGCACCAGCGGGATGCGGTTCTGCGAGGTCACCGGCTGGTACTTGATGTCCAGCTTGGCCAGGCCCAGCTGCTTCTGCACGTCGGCCAGCACCTTCTGGCAGATCTCCACGTGGTAACCCACGAACTTGCCGTCGCCCAGCGTGTAGGACAGGGCACCCGAGCTTTCACGCACGCCCATGGTCACGGACCCGCTGTCCTTGATCTTCTTCAGGGTGTCGGTGGTCTGCGCCACGGCGGCCGAGCTGGCCACGAGGGCGGCAACAATCAACAAAGACTTTTTCATACAGGCTCCAAAAGGTTGGGAGGGTGGGGGAAACAAAAGAATGACCGTGGCCGGCTCAACCGGGCACCTGGTCCGTGGGGTACTTCCAGAAGTCCTTCAGCAGGTAGTTCATGGGCAGGTTCAAGGGCTTGTTGGCGGGCGGGATGGGCTGACTGAACCAGCGGTCGTAGATCGCGTGCGCCTCCCGGGAACGGATCAGCCGCTTCATCTCGTCGTCCACCAGCTGTTTGAACTGCGGGTCGTTCTTGGGCAGCATGATGGCCAGCGGTTCGATGGTCAGGAACTTGCCCACCACCTTGAGCTGGCCCGGGTTGGGCCGCCCCGCGGCCAGGCCGTAGAGCAGCACGTCGTCCATCACGAAACCGTCGGCCTCGCGCCGTTCCACCATCTCGAGGGCGCGCGAATGGTCGTCGGCTTCCAGAACCGTGATGCCCAGCAGGTACTCGTTGTTGGCGCGGTTCACCGCCTTCAGCGGCGTGGTGCCCTTGGTGGAGACCAGCTTCAGCCCTTTGAAGTCGCGCACCACCTGCACCGCGCTGTCCGCGCGCACCAGGTAGCGCGCGCCGGTGATGTAGTGCGGCACCGTGAAGGCCACCTTCTCGCGGCGCTCGGCGTTGTTGGTGGTCGAGCCGCACTCGAGGTCGGCCTTGCCCTCTTCCACCATGGCGATGCGGTTGGCCGGCGTGACCTGCACGAAGCGGGGGGTGAGCGTCTCCAGCGCCAGCTTCTTGCGCACGGCCTCGGCGAGCTTCAGGCACAGGTCGATCGCATAACCCACCGGCTTCTTGTCGGCGTCGACGAAAGAAAACGGCACCGACGATTCGCGGTGGGCCAGCACGATGCTGCCGTCCCTCTGGATGCGGTCCAGCACCGGGCCGGCCGCCGCCCACAGCGGCGCCGACGCCAGGGCCGCGGCCCAGAAAAACCGGTTCAGACAGGCCATGGTGGTCATCCCAGAGGTTGATCGGTCGGCGACCGGTACAGGTCGAGCAAGGCGTCGGGCGGTGGCCAGTTCAGGTTCAGCCCCTTGGGCGGAATCGGGCTCTGGAACCAGCGGCGGTAGACCTTCAGCGCCTCGCCCGACTGCATCAGCCGCGTCAGGCTGCGGTCCACCACGGCCTTGAACGCGGTGTCGTCCTTGCGCAGCATGCAGGCGTAGACCTCGGTCGCCATCGGCTTGCCGACCACGCGCCAGTCCTCGGGCCGGTCGGTCTTCGCGCGCAGCCCGTAGAGCAAGGCCTCGTCCATCAGGAACGCGACGGCCCGCCCGCTCTGCAGCTGCTCGAACGCCTCGCCGTGGTCCTTGGCCGAGACGATGTCCACCTTCAGGCCCGTGGACTCGCTGTGCAGCATGAGCTGGCGCTCGCTCGTGGTGCCGGCGGTGACCAGCACGCGCCGCCCACCGAGATCAGACAGATCGGTGACACCCGAGTCCACCCGGGTGAGCAAGCGCGAGCTGGTCTGGAAGATGGAGACCGAGAACGCCACCTGGCGCGCGCGTTCGCGGTTGTGGGTGGTGGAGCCGCACTCCAGGTCCACCGAGCCGTTCTGCACCAGGGGGATCCGGTTCTGGGAGGTCACCGGCACCAGCTTGACCGCGAGCGCCGGGAGCTTGAGTTCCTTCTTGATGCTGTCCGCCACCGCCAGCATCAGGTCCTGCGAATAGCCCACCACCTGGCGGCGGCCGTCGTAGTACGAGAACGGCACCGAGGACTCCCGGTGCCCCAGGTTGATGGTGGCCGTCTGCGAAATCTTCTGCAGCGTCGTGAGCACCGGCGTCTGGGCCTGTGCGCCCAGGGCGCAGCACATCAGCAGAAAGGGGGGCAGGCAACGGGTCATGGTCATGGGGTGTTTGGGGGTTGTCAGCGCAAAGGCCATGCCAGTGAGTATTAACCCTAGGAATGGGGCTCCAATGTGGCCCAAAACCCCTCTCAAACCGCGTTTGTGACGCTCACAAGCCGCCTGAGCGAACGGAAATCCGTTTCACCCACCACACCAAAAACGGATTTCCGACGCCCGGGCTCCCGCCAGCCTCAGGGCTTGATCGCCACCTTCAACACGCCATCGCGCTGGTGTGCAAACAGCTCATACGCTGCCACGATGTCGTCGAGCTTGAACTGGTGCGTCACCATCACGCCCAGGTCGATGCGACCCGAAGCCACGACGTTCATCAGCCGGCGCATGCGCTCCTTGCCGCCCGGGCACAGCGCGGTGACGATGCGGTGGTCGCCCAGGCCGGCGGCGAACGCTGTGAGCGGGATCGTCAGGTCGGTTGAATAGACGCCCAGGCTGGACAAGGTGCCGCCGGGTTTGAGCACGCGCAGGGCCGACTCGAAGGTGGACTGGGTGCCCAGCGCCTCGATGGACGCGTCCACACCGCGCCCGCCCGTGATCTTCATGATCTCGTCGACCACATCGCAGTGGTTGAAGTTGAGCGTGAGGTCGGCGCCCATCTTCTTCGCGATGTCCAGGCGGTGGTCATTGCCGTCCACCGCGATGATGGTGGACGCGCCCAGCAGGCGCGCGCCCGCGGTGGCGCACAGGCCGATGGGGCCTTGCGCAAACACCACCACGGTGTCGCCGATGCGGATGCCGGCGTTCTCCGCGCCCTTGAAACCGGTGGACATGATGTCGGGGCACATCAACACCTGCTCGTCGGTCAGCCCATCCGGGATGGGCGCGAGGTTGGCCTGGGCATCGGGCACCAGCACGTACTCGGCCTGGGTGCCATCGATCAGGTTGCCGAAGCGCCAGCCCGCCGTGGCCTTGAAGCCATGGCAGCCGCACAGGCCCTGGGGAATCAGGTAGCTGCCGTCTTGCGAGGGCGCGCCGTCCTGCGCCGCGTAGGAATTGAAGTTCGGGCAGATGGCGCCTGCGATGACCCGCTGGCCTTCGGTGTAGCCCATCACGGCGCTGCCCAGTTTTTCGATCACGCCCACCGGCTCGTGGCCGATGGTCAGGCCCTTGGCGACCGGGTATTCCCCCTTGAGGATGTGCACGTCGGTGCCGCAGATGGTGGTGGTCGTGATGCGCATCAGGGCGTCGTTGGGCCCCACATCGGGGATGGGTTTGTCGACCAGCTCGATGCGGTTTTTCTCGACAAAGACGGCGGCTTTCATCATGGTGACCATGGGTCCTCCTGGAACGGTTGAAACATCGGCTGGGGGTGTCAGGCGTCGCTGGTCTTCCCGTCGCTGGCCTTTTTGAGGATGACGTACAGCTCGTCCTTGAGCTGCAGCTTTTCGCGTTTCAGCGTGTCGATCTCGTCCGGGGTGGCCATGTCGATGCCGTCCTCCATGTTCTGGATCTTCTGATCGAGTTCGTTGTGCTGGTCGAACAGCCGCGTGAAGTGGCCGTCGGTGGTCTTGAGGCTCGTGATGAGGTCTGGGTACTCTGGAAACATCGGGGGGTCTTTCGTGAAGCGCTGCCGGGGAGGCGCAGGATCGCGCCGCGCCCAGACGGGGCGTGACCAAGAAGCTTGAGCGATGTCAGCCCTGTCTTCTGTGCGCCAGCGCCCAGACCAAGGCCAATGCACCTGCCGCGGGTGCGCTCTGCCGTCCCTACCGGGCGAACGTGGTGAAACCGGGCCGGCCCGGCAGGTTCAGGCGCGCAGACGCAGGCGCCATCTCCGACAGCAGTTGCCCTTTGCGCCACACCTTCAGGCGCGTGGCCCGCAGGCGGATCGCCTCGATGGGGTCGCGCGCCTGCAGCAGCACGAAGCTCGCGTCCTTCCCGGCTTCGATGCCGTGGCCACCCAACCCCATCACCTTCGCGGCGTTGACCGTCACCGCATCGAAGCACTGGCGCATGCCGGCCTGGCTGGTCATCTGCGCCACGTGCAGGCCCATGTGCGCCACCTCCAGCATGTCGCCGCTGCCCAGCGAATACCAGGGGTCCATCACGCAGTCGTGGCCGAAAGCGACCGTGACCCCGGCGGCCATGAGCTCGGGCACGCGCGTCATGCCGCGGCGCTTGGGGTAGCTGTCGTGCCGGCCCTGCAGGGTGATGTTGATCAGCGGGTTGGCGACCGCGCTCACGCCGGCTTCGGCGATCAGCGGGATCAGCTTGCTCACGTAGTAGTTGTCCATGCTGTGCATGGAGGTGAGGTGCGAGCCGTTGACGCGGCCCTGCAGACCCAGGCGCTGGGTCTCGAAGGCCAGCGTCTCGATGTGGCGCGAGAGCGGGTCGTCGCTCTCGTCGCAGTGCATGTCCACCGGCAGGCCACGCTCGGCGGCGAGCTCACACAGCAGCTTCACGCTGGCCGCACCCTCACTCATGGTGCGCTCGAAGTGCGGGATGCCGCCCACCACGTCGACGCCCAGACCCAACGCGCGTTTCAGGTTGTCGAGGCCGCCTTTCGCGCGCAGCACGCCGTCTTGCGGGAACGCCACCAGCTGCAGGTCGAGGTACGGCGCCACACGGCGCTTCACCTCCAGCATCGCGCGCACCGGCAGCAGGCTGGGGTCGCTGGTGTCCACATGGCTGCGGATGGCGAGCAGGCCCTTGGCCACCGCCCAGTCGCAGTAGGTCAGCGCGCGCTGAACCAGGGCTTCTTCGGTCAGCAGCGGCTTGAGCTCACCCCAGAGCGCGATGCCCTCCAGCAGCGTGCCGCTCTGGTTCACGCGCGGCAGGCCGTAGCTCAGCGTCGCGTCCATGTGGAAATGTGGGTCGCAGAACGGCGGCGAGAGCAACTGGCCGGCGGCGTCCAGCGTCTGGTGGGCCGGCGCTTGCAGCCCCTCGCGCACCTCAACGATGCGGCCGCCCCGCACCGCGACCGACATGCCGGTGCGGCCGTCGGGCAGACTGGCCTGGGTGATGAGCAGGTCGAGCATGGGCGGTCCCGGTCAGGGGGCGTGGCGGCGGTAACCCGCCAGCAAGGCGGCCAGCAAGCCCATGCCCACGGCGCAGCCGCGGTGCAGCCAGCGCAGACCGGCCTGCGACAACCAGCGCACCGCCTGCCGCCCGGCGACGGCGTAGGCCACCATCACCCCGGCGTCGATGACCACGAACAGCGCGCCCAGCGCCGCATACTGCGCCACCACCGGCAATGCCGGGTCCACGAACTGCGGCAGGAAGGCCGCAAAGAACAGCAGGGCCTTGGGGTTGGACAGCGCCACCGTGAGGCTGCGCAGAAAAGCGGCGCGGCCCAGGGCCTGACGACCCGGCACCTCGGCCAGGGCGGCCTGCAGGTCCAGCGGCGGGCTGCGCCACAGCTGCACCGCCAGCCACAGCAGGTAGAGCACGCCCACCGCGCGCACCGCCTCGAACAGCCAGGCCGACGCCGCCAGCAGCGAGCCCAGGCCCACGGCCACCACCGCGATCACGATGCCGCTGCCCAGCGTGGCCCCCGCGATGCCCCAGCCCGCGCGGCGCATGCCGCCCGCCATGCCGTTGGAGAGGGCCAGCAGCATGGTGGGGCCGGGAATCACCGCCAGCGCGAGCGAGGCGGTGGCGAACATCAGCAGGGTCTGCAGGTCGGGCATGGGGTCGGTCTCCGGTGGGGCGCGGGTCGTTCAAGGATGGGCGGTGTCACTGCGTGCCGAAGATGCGGTCGCCCGCATCGCCGAGGCCGGGCAGGATGTAGCCGTGTTCGTTGAGCTGGCGGTCGATGGCCGCTGTGTAGATCGGCACGTCGGGGTGGGCCTTCTGCAGCGCGGCCACGCCCTCGGGGCAGGTCAGCAGGCAGACGAACTTGATGGACTTCGGCCGGGTCTCCTTGAGCCGATCGATGGCGGCGATGGCCGAGTTGCCGGTGGCCAGCATCGGGTCCACCACGATCACGTCGCGCTCGGGCATGTCGGACGGCATCTTGAAGTAGTACTCCACCGCGGTCAGCGTCTTGGGGTCTCGGTAGAGGCCGATGTGGCCCACGCGCGCACCCGGCACGACGTTGAGCATGCCCTCCAGGATGCCGTTGCCCGCGCGCAGGATGGACACGAACACCAGCTTCTTGCCGTCGATGACCTTGGCGGTCATGGTCTCCAGCGGCGTCTCGATTTCAATGTCCTGCATCGGCATGTCGCGCGTGACCTCGTAGGTCATGAGCAGGGACAGCTCGTTGAGCAGGCGGCGGAAGCTGTTGGTGCTCGCGTCCTTGCGGCGCATCAGCGTGAGCTTGTGCTGCACCAGCGGGTGGTCGATGAGGTGGACGTTGCTCATGTTTGTGCCTTGTGTTGTTGTGGGGGAAGACTAGAAGACGGTGCCGTCGCTCACGATGTTCAGCGGCGGCAGGCCGTCGCGCAGCCGCTGGGCGAGCAGGCGGCCCGCGGCCCAGGTGCCGCCTTCGAGCACGCAGGCCAGTGGCATCTGTTCGGCGCTCAGGCCCAGCTCGGTGCGCACCAGCGGCGCGAGTTCGTCGAGCAGGGCCACGGTGAGCGCGCGCCACTCGACGATGAAGGGATCGCCCGCCTGCCAGGGCCGGGTGGCCCAGTCGGCGGGCAGCGGGCGCAGCACACCCGCGTCGATCAGCAGGCCGCCGTTGCGGTACTCGGGCAGTCCGGTCAACGCATCGAGCCCGGTCACGCGCACGCCCGCCCATTCAAACGGCTCCAGCAGCGAATAGGTGAGCCACTGCGAGAGCTTGTGGAACGGCACCCAGCCGGCGGTGAGGCCTTCGCCCACCACGGCCGGGTGCGGCCAGCAGTCGCCCAGCGCTTGCTCGCCGATGGCGTTCTGCGCCGGCCAGATGCCCGAGAGTGTGTCCAGCAGCAGGACCAGGATGGCGTGCGCCGCCACCGTGCCCGCCCCGTTCGCGGTGAGCGCGTCGAACAGGCCACCGGGCCGCCCCGTCGCGCCAAACACCGACGGCTGCGCACTCAGCACCGCGCCCAGGCGGCGCAGCAGCGCGGCCCGCCCCTCCAGGCCCACCAGCGGGTTGTCGTCGCCCACCTGGAACGCCGCCCCCAGCTGCGCCGCCGTGAGCGCGGCCAGACCGGCGGCGTCCACCCGCAGCGGCTGCGCCGGATCGCTGGAGAACAGGCCCGAGGTGAAGGCGTGGAAACTTGCCACGCCCAGGCCCTCGGAGCGGGCGAAGCCCTGGCCACTGTCCGCCTCGCGGAAGCTCCACCGCGGGCCCGCGCCGGCGTCGAGCAACACGCTCACCAGCGCCATGTCGATCTGCGCGCGCGCACGGGTCGCGGCGTCCACCGGGCCGAGCAGCGCGTCGAGCTGGCCCGCCCGGTCCACCCCGCCGGCCTCGAAGTGCCGCCAGCGGCTGTGGTACGGGATGCCGCCGTCGGGGAAGCGAGCGTGGGTGAGTTCGGCCACGGTGCTGGCGGCCAGCGCCAGCGCGCCGTCGTTGACCGTGAAGCAGTCGGATTCGCCGGCGCGGGCACGCGCCAGCAGCTGGCCCGAACGCTCGCGCACGGCGGTGGTGGAGCGCAGCGCGTGGGCCGCGCCGGCGGCCGTGTGGGCGTCGGTGGTCATTCGGTCACCCTCCGTGCTGCGGCGCTCACAACAACCCCCGGCCCTTGGCGATCTTCAGCTCGTCGGCGTCGGGCACCACGCCGGGTGTGAAGTAACCCGCCGCCATCTTGGCGTCCATCTCCACGCGCGCGTCGGCGGGGATCAGTTCGTCCGGGATGTTCACGCGTTCGCCGACCTCGATGCCCGAGCCGGTGATGGCGTCGTACTTCATGTTGCTCATCGACACCAGCCGGTGGATCTTGGTGATGCCCAGCCAGTGCAGCACGTCGGGCATCAGCTCCTGGAAGCGCATGTCCTGCACACCGGCCACGCACTCGGTGCGCGCGAAATACTGGTCGGCCGTGTCGCCGCCCACCTGGCGCTTGCGCGCGTTGTAGACCAGGAACTTGGTCACCTCGCCGAGCGCCCGGCCTTCCTTTCGCGAGTACGACACCAGCCCCACACCGCCGCGCTGCGCGCCCTGGATGCACTCTTCGATGGCGTGCGTGAGGTAGGGCCGGCAGGTGCAGATGTCGGAGCCAAACACGTCGGAGCCGTTGCACTCGTCGTGCACGCGGGCGGTCAGCGTCACCGACGCGTCGGCCAGGTCGCGCGGGTTGCCGAAGATGTAGACCGTCTGCCCGCCGATGGGTGGCAGAAACACCTCCAGGTCGGAGCGCGTGACCAGCTCGGGGTACATGCCGCCGGTCTCTTCAAACAGCACGCGGCGCAACACCGCCTCGGTGCAGCCAAAGCGCTTGGCAACCCCTGGCAGGTACCACACCGGCTCCACCGCCACCTTGGTGACGACGGCAGCGCCGCCCGCCGTGAGGAACTGCCCGTCGGGCTTCAGGCGGCCCTTCTGCAGCGCGTCGATCACCTCGGGCAGGATCACGTGCGCCTTGGTCACGGCGATGGTCGGGCGGATGTCGTAGCCCGCCTCCAGCTCGGTGGCGTAGGCGTCGGCGATCACCGCGCCCCAGGGGTCCATGCTGACGATCTTGCCGGGGTCGGCCCACTGCGGGTAGGGGCCGATGATGTCGGTGGGCGCGGTGTTGGTGAGGTCGGCGCGGTGCTCGCGCTTGAGCGCCCCCGCCGCCACGGCCAGCGCGCGGTACACGCTGTAGCTGCCGCTGTGGGTGCCGATCACGTTGCGGTTCGACACGTTGAGCGTGGTGCCCACCACCGGCCCGCGTTCGCGCGCGGTGGCCGCGCCCCACACGATGGGCAGCGCGCCGAACCCGCCGGAGTGCGAGGTGAGCCGGATGTGGCGCGGGTGCGGCGTGTTGGGCGACGCAGGCGCCACGGCCACGGGGGATTCCGACGACGGGGTTTCTGCAGACATGTGCACACCTTGGAAGCTTGGAAACAGCCATCGCTGGCGAACCCGCCGGAGCCGACGCGGTGTCGGCCCCGTGGCCTGAGAGGCTGAGCGTCTTTCGCGCATGCCCGAGCAACGCTCTGCCTCTGCACCCACTTTAGCAAGTGCAATGCCAACCGCAAGCCGCACATGCCCGCGCGTTCCTAAAATCACACATGGCTTCCACATCCCCTTCCCTTTCCGTTGCCGTGCTAGGCGCTGGCGCCGTCGGCTGCTTCTACGGCGGCATGCTGGCCCGCGCCGGCCACCGTGTCACCTTGATCGGTCGGCCGCAGCACGTGCAGGCCATCCAGGCCAATGGCCTGCGCATGCAGACCCTCAGCTTCGATGAAGCGGTGCCGCTGGCCGCGAGCACCGAAGCGTCCGCCGTGGCCGATGCCGACCTGGTGCTGTTCGCGGTGAAGTCAACCGACACCGAAACGGCCGGTGCGCAGATGCGCGAGCATCTCCAACCCGGCGCGCTGGTGCTCTGCCTGCAGAACGGCGTGGACAACGCCGAGCGGCTGCGCGCGGTGCTGCCGGGCGTGGACGTGGCCGCCGCCGTGGTCTACGTGGCGACCGAGATGGCCGGCCCCGGCCATCTGCGCCACCACGGGCGCGGTGAACTGGTGATCGAGCCCTCGCCCACCAGCGACGTGGTGGCCCGGGCCCTCATCGCCGCCGGCGTGCCCACCGAGGTCAGCGACAACGTGCGCGGCGCGCTCTGGGCCAAGCTCATCCTCAACTGCGCCTACAACGCGCTCTCGGCCGTGGGCCGCATCCCCTACGGCGAGCTGGTGCAACGCCCCGGCGTGCGGGACGTGATGCGCGACGTGGTCGCCGAGTGCCGCGCCGTGGCCGCGGCCGACGGCGTGAACCTCCCCGGCGACGTGGACGCCGCCGTGCGCCGCATCGCCGAGACCATGCCCAGCCAGTTCTCATCCACCGCGCAGGACCTGATGCGCGGCAAGCCCAGCGAAATCGATTTCCTCAACGGCCAGGTGGTTCGACGCGGCGAGGCGCTCGGCGTGCCCACGCCAGCCAACCGCGTGCTGTGGGCGGTGGTGAAGCTCGCGGAGGGCAGCGCGGCCGCCTGAATTTCGTGGGCGGGACCGTGACAACCCGCCCTCGGTCATCAAGGCTTCTGCGTGCCCACCACCTCGATCTCCACACGGCGGTTCTGGGCGCGACCGTCGCGGGTCTGGTTGGACGCCACCGGCTGCGACTCGCCCTTGCCTTCGGTCTTGATGCGGTCGGCCGGCACGCCTTTGCTCACCAGGTAGGCCTTGACCGCCTCGACGCGGCGAATGGACAGCGAGCGGTTGTAGGTGTCGGTGCCGATCGCGTCGGTGTGGCCCACGGCGATGACGGTCTCGACGTCGACCTTGGCCATGTCAGCGACCAGGCCATCCAGGGCGGCCTTGCCGGCCGGCTTGATCACCGACTTGTCGAAGTCGAACAGGGTCCCTGCCTGAAGGGTCATGGCCATCACCGGTGCGGGGGCCACCACCACCGGAGCGGGCGGTGCCGGGGCCGGTGCGGGGGCAGGTTCCGGTGCGGGGGCCGGCGCGGCGGCCACGGGCGGGAGCGGCTTGATGGCGCCGTCGCAGTCCGGGTGGGCCGTGGCCGGTGTCCAGTGGTTGTTGCGCCAGCACAGCTCGTTGCTGCCGTTGCGCCAGACCAGGTCGCCACCGCCGTTCGTCCAGTTGTCGACGGTCTGGGCCGCGGCGGCAGACGCCAGGGTGACCGACGCCACCAGCAGGGCCATGCGGTTGAGGTTGTGCTTGTTCATGGGGATTCCTTTTCAATGTTCACGCAAGCGTGGGGGGAAGACGTCGGCGGGTCTGTGCGCTAACCAACCGAGTGCGCTCAGTCTAGGAATCCACCCGGCGCGCGCTCATCGGAAGCCACCGCAAGTGCGTGTAGGACAACATGCCGTCCCGCCATGGCCCATCTGTGCAGCGGCACCGGTCAACCGGCCATCGCCACCTGGGTGTACAGCGGGATGCCCAGCAGCATGTTCAGCGGGAAGGTCAGCCCCAGCGACAGGCCGACGTACAGCGAGGGGTTGGCCTCCGGGATCGCATAACGCACCACCGCCGGCACGGCGATGTAGGACGCGCTGGCCGCCAGGGTCATGAGCAGCGCCGTGTCGCCCGCCGGCAGGCCGGCCAGGCGGCACAGGCCCCAGGCCAGCGCCGCATGCAGCAGCGGCGCCAGCACCCCGTACCCCAGCAGCCACGGCGAACACCCGCGCAGCCCGGGCAGGTTGCGCGCGGCCTTCAGGCCCATGTCCAGCAGGAAGAAGGCCAGCATGCCCTTGAACAGGTCGCCCGAGAACGGCTGCATCGCCTCGCGCCCCGCCTCGCCGGTGACCATGCCCACCAGCAAGGCGCCCAGCAGCAGCAATTGCGAACCGTCGGTGAACGACTCGTGCAGCAGCTTGCGCCAGTCCCCGTGCCCACCCGCGACCGCGGGCGCCGGCGCCAGCGCGGCCACGCCGCCGGCAGACACCACCAGGCCCTCGGCCGGCACCTGACGCAAGCGGTTGGCCAGCAGCACGGCCAGCACGATCGCGGGCGACTCCATCAGCGCCATGGCCGCCGCCATGTGACCGCCGTGCGCCACACCGAGCTGGTCCAGGTGGGCGGTGGCGGTGATGAAGGTCACCGCGCTGACCGAGCCGTAGGTGGCGGCCAGGGCCGCCGCGTCAAAGCCCGACACCAGGCAGCGCAGCACCGCATACCCGGCCAGCGGCACCACCACCGCCAGCGCCACCGCGATCGCGAGCCCCGCGCCCACCTGCGCGTTCAGCCCCGACGCGGCCAGCGCAAAGCCCCCCTTGAGGCCCAGCGCCATCAGCAGGTACATGGACAGGAAGCGGGAGATGGAGGCCGGGATCTCCAGGTTGGACCTGAGCAGGCCAGCGGCGGCGCCGACGACAAAAAACAGGACAGCGGGGTCGATCAGCGTGTGCAGGTTCATGGGTTTCTTTCGGAACGCCGCGATTCTGGGCATTTGTCTGCATTCCGTAAAATCGATTCTTCACCACCGATCCATCGACTTTTATCTATGACCATCACGTTCCGGCAGCTGCGGCTGTTCCTCGCGCTGGCCGACACCGGCAGCGTGAGCGCGGCCGCACGGGCGATGCACGTCACGCAGCCCACGGCGTCCATGCAGCTGCGCGAAGTGACCGAATCGGTGGGCCTGCCGCTGTACGAGGTGATCGGTCGCAAGGTCTTCCTGACCGAGGCGGGCCTGCAGCTGGCCGGCACCGCACGCGCCATCGTCGACGAGTGGGAACGCTTCGGCCAGCAGGTCAACGCCATGCAGGGGCTGACCCGGGGTCGGCTGCGCGTGGCCGTGGTGAGCACCGCCAAGTACTTCGTGCCGCGCCTGCTGGGCGGCTTCTGCGCACTGCACCCCGAGATTGAAATTTCGCTGGAGGTGCTCAACCGCGACGGCGTGGTGCAGCGCCTGCGCGAGAACCGCGACGACCTCTACGTGATGTCGCAGCCGCCCGCCGACATCGATCTGGTCGACCAGACCTTCCTGGCCAACCCGCTGGTGCTCATCGCCCCCGCCAACCATCCGCTCGCGCAGCGCCAGCGGGTCGCCCTCACGGCCTTGCAGGGCGAGCGCTTCATCCTGCGCGAGCGTGGCTCCGGCACCCGCCTGGCCACCGACCGGCACTTTGCCCAGCAAGGCTTCGAACCCGCGCTCAAGCTGGAACTGGGCAGCAACGAGGCCATCAAGGAAGCGGTGGCCGGCCACCTGGGTGTGGCCATCGTCTCGCGTCACGCGCTCAAGGACGGCGGGCTCGGCCAGGACCTGTGCGTCCTGCCCGTCAGCGGCTTCCCCATCCGCTCGCAGTGGCACCTGGTGCACCCGCGCGCGAAGCAGCTCTCACCCATTGCGCAGGTGTTCCGCCGCCACCTGCTGCAGACCGCGCCCGGCTGGGCGCCCGCCTGACCGGCCCCTATCAGCGGGGCGCCGCCTGCGCAAACCGCTCGGCCACGGGGCAGGACGACAGCGGTGAGCGGGACGGAGCGGGTGGTCTTGCCCCCTCCCAGACAGACCCGCGATCAGCGGCTCAGCGACACCGTGCTGTCTGAGTCGATGGAGGTGATCTGTCGACCTTCGAGCGTGCGCTTCACCACGTAGGTGCTGTCGCTCACCTCGGTCATCAAGGGCGCCCCGCGCATCCGCAGGGTGGAGGTCTGGCGCAGCTTGACGGTGGCCGACATCCAGGGGAATCCCGAGGGTTCCAGGCTCAGCAGCTCGTTGTTGATGTTCAGGCTCGGCTGGGTCACCCGCAGGGCGGCGCTGGCGTCCTTGAGGTGGTTGCAGAGATCTTCCTTGCCGCCCTCCACCGCCGTCTCGCCGCGCTCGGTCTGCATGCGCAGGTTCACCTGCACGTCCTGGGCGTAGGCGTCGCACATGCCGTCCGCGCCCTTCAGGGCCAGGTCTTGCTGCTTCTGCATCCAGCTCATCATGGCCGGCTCTGAAAACACGAAGCGGCTGTGGCCGTAAAACGCGGCGGCGAGCACGCCGATCCAGAACAGTTTTCTCATGGGTTCCTCTTCCTCTTGTGTGGTGGGTTTCAGCGGGGGAACGTCCCCTCGCTGCGGGTCGTCATCTTGGCGATCTGCACGGTCTTGATGGTGCGCCGCAGGACGTAGGTGGTCTCGCCCGCCTCGGTCAGCGTGGGCATGCCGGGCAGTTCAAAGCGTGTGTTCTGCCGGACCTTGACCTCGGCCGACATCCAGGGAAAGCCCGAGCGCTGAACGCTCACCAGGTCGGTGTCGGTGTGGATCTGCGGCTTGAGCAGGCGCACGGTGGCGTTTGCGGCCTTGATGTAGTCGCACACATAGGCCCTGTCGCCGTCCAGCTGCCACTCGCCCTTGGCGTGCACCGCCCGCACGCTCACTTCGGTGTCCCAGCTGAAGTCATTGCAGACGCCCTCTTTCTGCTCAAAGACCGCCTGCTCGTGCGACTCGATCCAGCGCAGCGCCCGGCTTTCCGACAACATCCAGCGGCTGTGGCCGTAAAACAGCGCCACCAGCGCGGCCAGCCAGACCAGTTTCTTCATGGTTCCTCCCTGTGGATCCCTTCTCCCTCCGAGAAGGCCGCACATTCTCGCCGAAGGCGATCCGGCCGCTTCAGGCCGGGGGGAGGAACGGATCGGGCGGGACCGCGCGGAGGCACCCCGGGCGCTTCAGCGCGGGTCAGGCCCCGGGGCGAGCGTTGCCTTCAGGGCGAAACGGCGTTCCCGCCGAGGCTGGCGCAGACCCTCCGAAGGCGCTGTTCGGCCTCGTCGGCCACGGTTTTCACGCCGGCGCCGCCGACCAGCTTCACCATGACCTGCGGGTCCAGGAAGCCGACCACCACCTGGCCGGGCTCCACCTCCCGCACGATCACATTGCAGGGCAGCAGCAACCCGATGTCGGGCACCGCCTGCAAGGCCTGAAAAGCCAGCGGCGGGTTGCACGCGCCAAGGATGCGGTAGGGCGGCATGTCTTCGCCGAGCTTGTCTTTCATCGCGGCTTGCACGTCGATGTCGCTCAGCACGCCAAAGCCTTCGGCCTTGAGCGCCTGCGTGGTCTTGGCGAGCGCATCGTCAAACGAGACGCCGCTGAGCGTGGTGGTGAATCCATACATGGGGGGGGTCCTTCCTGGGGTGGGTGGTTCGGCTCCGAAGATGGCCTTCGCGCGGCGATGCGTCTGTTCGAGACCGCACCGACCAGGCACGACGCCAACGTCAGATTCAGAATGCCATCATCGATGACTGCGTCCCCTTGAGCAACACCTTGACCACCACCCCACCCGCCGCCCCGGCACCCACCCCCGCGACACCGGCCCCTGGCAGCGGGCCTGGCCTGTCCGCGGCCGACGCGGCGCAGCGCCTCGCCGAAGACGGCCCCAACGCCCTGCCGGGCGGGCAGCAGCGCAGCCTGCTGTCCATCGCGCTCGACACGGTGCGAGAGCCGATGTTCCTCTTGCTGCTCGCGGCCGGCACGCTCTACATGGTGTTCGGCGACCTGCAGGAGGGCCTGACGCTGTTCGGCTTTGTGGTCATCACGCTGGGGCTGACGCTGTACCAGGAGGGCAAGACCGAGCGCGCGATCGAAGCGCTGCGCGACCTGACCAGCCCGCGCGCGCTGGTGATCCGGGACGGTGTGCCGCAGCGCATTGCCGGGCGCGACGTGGTGCGCGGCGACCTGCTGCAGCTGAGCGAAGGCGACCGCGTGCCGGCCGACGCGCTGCTGGTGTCGGCCGACGGCGTGCAGGCGGACGAATCGCTGCTGACCGGCGAGCCGGTGCCGGTGAGCAAGCGGGCAGCGCTGACACCGGAGCTGGCGGCGAACCCGCAGGCCGACGACGCCGCCCGAGCCCGCCCCGGCGGCGACGACCTGCCCAGCGTGTACGCGGGCACGCTGATCGTGCAGGGGCACGCGCTGGCGCGCGTGATGGCCACCGGCGCGCGCAGCGAGATCGGGCGCATCGGCACGGCGCTGGGCACGCTGGAGACAGAACGTTCACCGCTGCAGAAGCAGACGGCGCAACTCGTGCGCAACCTGGCCCTGCTGGCGCTGGCGCTCAGCCTGGCGCTGGTGCTGGTGCACGGCCTGGTGCGGGGCGACTGGCTGCAGGCGCTGCTGGCCGGCATCGCACTGGCCATGGCGATGCTGCCGGAGGAATACCCGGTGGTGATGACCGTGTTCCCGGCGCTGGGCGCGCGCCGCCTGTCCAAAGAAGGCGTGCTCACGCGCCGCATCAACGCGATCGAAACGCTGGGCGCGACCACGGTGCTGTGCAGCGACAAGACCGGCACGCTGACCGGCAACCGCATGACGGTGACGCACCTGGCGGCGGGCGGCGTGGCGCTCGCCGACCGGCTGGCGCTGGAGGCCGGGGACGGTTCACCGCTGCCCGAGGCCTTCCACACGCTGGTGGAGTTTTCGATCCTGGCGAGCGTGGTGGACCCGTTCGACCCGATGGAGAAGGCGTTTCACCAGCTGGGCGAACGCTTCCTGACCGACACCGAGCACCTGCACCGCGACTGGCGGCTGGTGCAGACCTACGCGCTCAGCCCCGCGCTGCGCGCCATGTCGCATGTGTGGGCTTCGTCACAGGATGGTGTGCAGACCGTGGCCGCCAAGGGCGCGCCCGAGGCCGTGGTGGACCTGTGCCACCTCGACGACGCGCAGAAGGCCCACATTGCCAGCGTGGTGGACGAACTCGCCGCCGAGGGCCTGCGCGTGCTCGCCGTCGCCCAGGGCCGCTTCGAAGGCCAGGACTGGCCCGCCAACGAGCACGATTTCGACTTCACGTTCGTCGGCCTGCTGGGCCTCGCAGACCCGGTGCGCCCGCAGGTGCCCGCCGCCATCGCCGAGTGCCGCGCGGCCGGCATCCGCGTGGTGATGATCACCGGCGACTACCCGGCCACGGCGCAGGCGATCGCGCGGCAGGCGGGCCTGGCGGAGTCGGCCGCCGAGGTGCTCTCGGGCGACGAGATGGCGACGCTGAGCGACGCCGCCCTGCGCGAGCGCATGGCGAGCGTGAGCGTGTGCGCGCGCATCGCGCCCGAGCAGAAGCTGCGCATCGTGCAGGCGCTGAAAGCGCGCGGCGACATCGTCGCCATGACGGGCGACGGTGTGAACGACGCGCCGGCCTTGCGCGCGGCGCATGTGGGCGTGGCCATGGGCCAGCGCGGCACCGACGTGGCGCGCGAGTCGGCCTCGCTGGTGCTGGTGGAGGACGACTTCGCGGCCATCGTGCGCGCGGTGCGGCTGGGGCGCCGCATCTTCGACAACCTGCGCAAGGCCATGTCGTACATCCTGGCGGTGCACGTGCCGATCGCGGGCATGGCGCTGCTGCCGGTGCTGCTCGGCTGGCCGGCGCTGCTGTTCCCGATGCACATTGCCCTGCTTGAACTCATCATCGACCCGGCCTGCTCGATTGCCTTTGAAAACGAACCCGCCGAGAGCGACGTGATGCAGCGCCCGCCGCGCGACGCCAACGCACCGCTGTTTGGCGGCGTCACCCTGTGGCTGGCGCTGCTGCAGGGCCTGGGCGTGCTGGCGGCGGTGTTGGGCGCGTTTGCCTGGGCGGCGCCCCGGCTGCCCGAGGCAGAGGCCCGCGCTTTTGCCTTTGCCACGCTGGTGATCGGCAACCTGGCACTCATCCTGTCCAACCGATCGGCCACGAGGCCGCTCTGGGCCACGCTGCGCACGCCGAACACCACGCTCTGGGTGGTGGTGGGTCTGGCGTTGGCGCTGCTGCTGGCCGCGCTCTATGTGCCCTGGGCGGTGGGCGTGTTGCGCTTTGCGCCCTTGCCCATGCACGAGCTGGCCGCCGCCGGCGGGCTGGGCCTGTTCAGCGTGTTCTGGTTCGAGGGCATCAAGTGGGCCAGAAGGGCCCGCGCCGGCTCACGCAGACCGACCGTGGCGCAGTGAGGTGACCGTGCCGCGCCAGTAGGTCTTGCGGCCCTCGGGCAGCAGCCAGGCCACTTCACCGGTGAGCGGCACGGTCATGCTGCCCACGCGCTGGTGGTTGGACCAGGTGCCTTCCCACGGCGCCATGCGCACCTGTTGGCCCAGCAGGCGACCGCGCGCCTCGGCGCGCACCGAGGCCATGTGGCCCGCGTCATCGAAGCGGAACAGCAGGGTGAGCGAAAGCGCCCCGTCGCTCAGCGTGGCATTCGCCGAGTGGTCATCCACGGCGGTCCAGCGCACCCCCTGGCTGGGCAGCAGGGCGGTGGGGTACCAGGCGGCTTCGGCCAAGAAGCGCATCAGCTCACCGCGCGCCAGCTCGCCGCCGCCCTGCATGTCGGCCACATCGAACAGCCCGAACACGGCCGCGTGCAGCAGGCCCTGCCCGTCCGCGTAGCCGTCGTGCACGCGCACGGCCACACCGGGCGCCATGGCGATGCGCGCGTCCCAGAGAAACCCGGGGCGCTGCACAACCACCCGCTGGCGCGAGGTGAAGGGCTTCCACTGTTCGCCGGTGACCGACAGGTTGAAGCTGCCGGTGTGTTCCAGCGTGGCGGTGGTGACCAGGGGTTGGCCCGGTGTGAGCACGGTGCTGAAGTAGCGCCGCACCGGCGCGGGCAGGCCTTCGATCTCGCGCGGGTCGTAGCGGGCCGCCGAGGCCGGCAGGCGTTGCGCGTCCAGGCGGGCGATGAAGGCGCGCGTGGCGGCGTTCCAGCGCCAGGCACCCCCGGCGGTGAGCGCCGCCCACAGCAGCGCCAGCGCGCCGGCGGTGAAGAGAAGCCAGTGAAACCAGGTCATGGAGCGGGTGCTTTCAGGATGCGGGGCGGCGGCGGGCCACGGCCCTCCAGCCTACCAAGCGATGGCACCCCGGTCTGTGCGCTGGAGGACGCCGCCGCGCCACGATGGGCCTGGACCCCGTGGGGTCAGCGCACGGCGCCCGCCGGAAACCACGCTACACTCCGTCCTGCTCCGGGGTGCACAGACCGAAAGGTCCAGCGCTGAGATGGTTGAAGAACCGAACCCGTGAACTTGATCTGGCTAGTACCAGCGAAAGAAGAGCGCAGCCCCCAGGGCCTGCATCCCCCACCCGTCCCTCGTGCGACGGGTCCGTCCACACCAGCGGTGGACCCGGGTGCATGTTTTGACGGGCGGTCTCCGGAGCATCCACAGCCCCACACAGGAGACCGCCATGAACGCCCCCGACAAGATTCCCTTCGCCGACCAGTTCGCCCTCAGCCGCGAGCCCTTCCCTGCTTCGCGCAAGGTCTACGTGCCCGGCTCGCAAGCCAGCATCCAGGTCCCCATGCGGGAGATCCTGCTGTCCAACGGTGAGCAGGTCACGGTGTACGACACCTCCGGCCCCTACAGCGACCCAGCCGCCGCCATCGACGTGCGCACCGGCCTGGCCGACGTGCGCGGCGCCTGGATCGCGGCGCGCGGCGACACCGAGAGCTACGAAGGCCGCCAGCGCGCCGCGCTGGACGACGGCATCAAGAACGAGGCCGCGCAGAACGGCACCACCATCGAACGCATCGAAGCCCTGCGCGCCGAGGCCGCCGGCCTGCAACGCACGCCGCGCCGCGCCAAGAGCGGCATGAACGTGTCCCAGATGCACTACGCGCGCAAAGGTATCGTCACGCCCGAGATGGAGTACGTGGCCCTGCGCGAAAACGGCAAGCGCGAGTGGATGCGCGAGTACCTGGGCGACCCGGCGCGTGAAGCGCGCCTGCGCGGCAACCCCATGGGCGCGCGCATTCCCGAGGTGTTCACGCCCGAGTTCGTGCGCGACGAGGTGGCGCGCGGCCGCGCCATCATCCCGGCCAACATCAACCACCCTGAAGTGGAGCCCATGGCCATCGGGCGCAACTTCGGCGTCAAGATCAACGCCAACATCGGCAACTCGGCCGTGACCTCCAGCATCGAGGAAGAAGTGGACAAGCTGGTGTGGGCGATCCGCTGGGGCGCCGACAACGTGATGGACCTGTCCACCGGCAAAAACATCCACACCACGCGCGACTGGATCGTGCGCAACTCGCCCGTGCCCATTGGCACGGTGCCTATCTACCAGGCGCTGGAAAAGGTGGGCGGCGTCGCCGAAGACCTGACCTGGGCGATCTACCGCGACACGCTGATCGAGCAGGCCGAACAGGGCGTGGACTACTTCACCATCCACGCCGGTGTGCGCCTGGCCTACATCCACCTCACGGCGCAGCGCCGCACCGGCATCGTCTCGCGCGGCGGCTCCATCCTCGCCAAGTGGTGCATCACCCACCACAAGGAGAACTTCCTCTACACGCACTTCGAAGAGATCTGCGAGATCATGAAGGCCTACGACGTGAGCTTCTCGCTCGGCGACGGCCTGCGCCCCGGCAGTGCTTCGGACGCCAACGACGAAGCGCAGTTCGCCGAATTGAAGACGCTGGGTGAGCTCACGCAGGTGGCCTGGAAGCACGACGTGCAGACCATGATCGAAGGCCCCGGCCACGTGCCCATGCACCTGATCCAGGCCAACATGGACGAGCAGCTCAAGCACTGCCACGAGGCGCCGTTCTACACGCTGGGCCCGCTGACCATCGACATCGCGCCGGGCTACGACCACATCGCCTCGGCCGTGGGTGCGGCCATGATCGGCTGGATGGGCACCTCCATGCTCTGCTACGTGACGCCCAAGGAACACCTGGGCCTGCCCGACCGCGACGACGTGAAGCAGGGGATCATTGCCTACAAGATCGCCGCCCACGCCGCCGACATCGCCAAGGGCCACCCCGGTGCCCGCGCGCGCGACGACGCCATGAGCAAAGCGCGCTTCGAGTTCCGCTGGCGCGACCAGTTCGCGCTCGGCCTGGACCCGCAGACCGCCGAGGACTACCACGACGAAACCCTGCCCAAGGATTCGTCGAAAGAGGCGCACTTCTGCTCCATGTGTGGTCCGAAGTTCTGCTCCATGAAGATCACGCAGGACGTGCGCGACTACGCCGCCGCCAAAGGCGTGAGCGACGAGCAAGCCCTGAGCGAAGGCATGGCGCAGAAGAGCGCGGAGTTCAAGGCCGTGGGCGGCGAGTTCTACGTGCCGGTGTCGTCGTTCGCCGGGCCGCCCCAAGAACGACAGCACCCCCTTGGGGGGACTGGCGAAGCCAGGGTTGGGGGCTCAGATCCTTCGCTGACCACCAAGGGCTGAGCCATGGCGTCCATCGGGATCGCAGGGGCCGGCCTGCTGGGCCGCTTGCTGGCCTGGCGGCTGGGCGCCACACACGAGGTCACCGTGTTCGACCCGGCCGACGGGCCGCAGGCCACCAGCGACGGCCGGGGCGCCGCAGCGTTCACGGCCGCGGGCATGCTCAGCCCGCTCGCCGAGCTGGAGACCAGCGGTCCGCGCGTGGCCGAGCTGGGCTGGCGCTCCATCGCGCTGTGGCGCGAGATCGCCCAGGCGCTGAGCCACGCGCCGTCGTCGGCCAGCGCCTTGCCCGAGGCCTGCGGCACCTGCACCGCCTGCGCGCCCGCGCCGGGCGCAACGGCGCCGGCCGACATCCACTTCCGCGCGCTCGGCAGCCTGCTGCTGGCCCACGGCAGCGACCTGGGCGCCGCGCGCCGCGTGCTCGCGCGCCTGGAGACCGCGCCCACCCTGGCCGCCGGGCTTCCCGCGCCGCAGGCCCTGGACCGTGCGGCGCTGGCCGCGCTGGAGCCCAGCATCGACCCGCGCCTGCACGCCTGGCTGCTGCCGGGCGAGGGCCAGATCCTGCCGCTGCAGATGCTGCCGGCGCTGTGCGCGGCGTCGCCCCGCGTGCGCTGGCGCTGGAACACCCGCGTGCGCGAGGTGAGCCCGGGCCAGCTGCGGCTGGAGGACGGTTCGTCGCCGCGCTTCGACCTGGCCATCGACGTGCGCGGCGTGGGCGCCCGGCCCGATGCGCCGGTGCGTGGCGTGCGCGGCGAGGTGGTGTGGCTGCAGGCGCCGGGCGTGACGCTGCACCGCCCGGTGCGCCTGCTGCACCCGCGCCACCGCGTCTACATCGTGCCGCGCCCCTGCGACCACATCGTCATCGGCGCCAGCGAGATCGAGAGCGAAGACCGCTCGCCGGTGAGCCTGAAGAGCGCGGTGGAGCTGATGGCCGCGGCGCAGAGCGTGATCCCGGAGCTGGCCGAGGCGCGCATCGTGCACCTGGAGACCAACCTGCGCCCCGCCCTGCCCGACAACGAGCCCGACACCCACTTTGAGCCCGGCCTGCTGCGCATCAACGGCCTGTTCCGCCACGGCTGGCTGCTCGCGCCGGCGCTGGTGCAGGACGCACTGAAGCTCGCGGGCGCGGAGGCTTCACTCCCTCGCCCCTCTGGGGAGAGGGCTGGGGTGAGGGGCCTGCCTGAGCCAACGCCTGAAACACAACAGAACCACTGACCCAGGTTCACCCCACAGGAATGCCCATGCCTGAAACCCTTTCGCATGCAGAAGCCCAACTGCGCTTCAACGAACTCACCCTGCCCTGCCCCAAGGACCTGACGCTGGCCGCGCTGCTGGCCGCGCAAGGGGTGCAAGCCACCCAGGTGGCCACGGCGGTGAACGGCGAGTTCATCCCGTGCACGCAACGCGAAGCCACCGTTTTGCAACCCGGCGACACCGTGTTGACCTTTCAAGCCATCGTGGGTGGGTGAATACATGAGCACAACGACAAACAACTGGTCGCCCTACGGCATCGAACTCACGAGCCGCTTCCTGCTTGGCACCGCGGGCTACCCGTCACCGCAGGTGCTGGCCGAGAGCATCGCCGCCAGCGGCACGCAGATCGTCACCGTGGGCCTCAAGCGCACGCTGGCCGCGGGCGGCGACAACGGCTTCATCGGCATCATCCGCAGCGCCATGCGCGAACAAGGCGCACGCCTGCTGCCCAACACCGCCGGCTGCCGCACCGCGCGCGAAGCGGTCACGCTGGCGCACATGGCGCGCGAGCTCTACGACACGCACTGGATCAAGCTCGAAGTGGTGGGCGACGAGCACACCCTGCAGCCCGACCCCTGGGGCACGGTGGAGGCGGCGGCGCAGCTCACCCGCGACGGCTTCGCCGTGTTCCCCTACTGCACCGACGACCTCGTGACCTGCCAGCGCCTGCTGGACGCGGGCTGCGAGCTGCTGATGCCCTGGGGCGCGCCCATCGGCTCGGGCCAGGGGCTGATCAACCCGTTCGCACTGCGCACGCTGCGCGCACGGCTGCCCGGCGTGCCGCTGGTGGTGGACGCCGGCATCGGCGCGCCGTCCCACGCGGCCGCCGCGATGGAGCTGGGCTTTGACGCCGTGCTGCTGAACTCCGCCGTGAGCCAGTCGGTGGACCCGGCGCGCATGGCCCGCGCCTTCGGCCTGGCCATCGAGGCCGGCCGCGCGGCCTTTGAGGCCGGCGTGATGGCCCCGCAGGACATGGCGGTGGCGAGCACACCCGTCAGCGGGCATCCCTTTCTGATCAATTGACCATGACCCCCATCATCTGGAGCATCGCCGGCACCGACAGCGGTGGCGGCGCCGGCCTCTCGGCCGATCAGCGCGCGGCCGATGCCTTCGGCGTGCACCTGTGCCCGGTGGTCTCGGCGGTCACCGCGCAGAGCACGGTGGCCGTCACGCAGGTGCAGCCGGTGCCCCCCGAGCTGCTGGAGGCGCAGCTGGCCGCGCTGGCCGACGACATGCCGCCCAGCGTGATCAAGACCGGGCTGCTGGGCAGCGCGGCCCACGCGCGGCTGGTGGCCACCTGGGTTGATCGGCTGCGGCGGCGCGCACCGCTCAAGCTGGTGATCGACCCGGTGCTGCGCGCCAGCACCGGCGCGGGTTTCGCCGACGAAGAGCTGCTGCAGGCGTACCGCGAACAGCTGCTGCCGCGCGCGAACGTGATCACACCGAACCAGAACGAGGCGGTGGTCCTGCTCGGCGGCCAAGGGAGCAGCACCGTGCCCGCGCTCGCCGCCACCTTGCAGCAGCTCGGCGCGCAGGCCGTGGTGATCACCGGCGGCGACACGGCCACGCCCCAGCGCTCGCTGGACTGGCTGCAGACCCCGCACGCGCGGGGCTGGCTGAGCCTGCCGCGCGTGGACACGGCGCACCACCACGGCACCGGCTGCACCTTCGCCACGGCACTGGCCGCCGCGCTCGCGCGGGGCTTCGTGGCGGCCGACGCCGCCGTGCTCGCCAAGATGGCCACCACGCACGCGCTGCGCCACGCGCGCGCCGTGGGCCAGGGCGCCGGGCCTGTCATCGCGATGCCGGGTTTTGGCACCGATCCGTCCCTGCTGCCCCACCTGAGCCTGGACGAACAGGCCCCCGGCGCCTGGCCTGCGCCGCACCAGGGCCCGGCGCCCGGCGTCTACGCCATCGTGGACAGCGCCGAGCGCGTGGAGGCCGTGCTGCGCGCGCGGCCCACCGTGCCCACGGTCCAGCTGCGCATGAAGCGCCCGCTGGGCCTGGACGACGAGGTGTGGTCCGCCCAACTCACGCAGGCCATCCAGCGTTGCCAGCGCGCGGCCGATGCCGCCGGCGCCACGCTGGTGGTCAACGACCACTGGCGGCTCGCGCTGCAGGCCGGCGCGCGCGCGCTGCACCTGGGCCAGGAAGACCTGCTGGCGCTCACGCCCGACGACCACGCGCAGCTGCAGGCCGCGCGCGACAGCGGAGTACAGCTCGGCCTGAGTTCCCACAGCCTGTGGGAACTGTGCCGCGCGGCGGGCATGGCGCCCGACCTGATCGCCTGCGGCCCCGTGTGGCCCACCACCACCAAGGACATGCCCTGGCTGCCGCAAGGCCTGGACAACCTGGCCTGGTGGGCCCACATGGCGCCCGCGCCGGTGGTGGGCATCGGCGGCATCCTCGAACCCGCGCAGCTGCAGGCCGTGGCCGCAACCGGCGCGGCGGGCGGCTGCGTGGTGCGCGGTCTGGGTGCGGAGCCGTCGAACACACTGCCCGCCTGGCTCAACGCCTGGCAACTGGGCGCTGCAAACCGCCAACCTGGGGTCGTGCCCCCGCTGCCGCACCCGATGTTGCCCACCTGAGAATGTGTGAACAACGCCAGCGGGCCCTCGCAGGGCGACCCAGCGGCAGCATCAACACCCGGACCGCTGGCTTGCTGGCGGCTCAATGAACCCGCAGCACCTCAAACTGCTGTCGGATGGCAGCGACCTGTATCGACACCTCATCCCCCTCGCATTTACCCAGCATGGCCCTGCCCAAAGGGGCTTCGCTGCTGATGACCTGAACAAGCTGAGCGCCGCTGACCAACGTCATGCTGCCCCCATCCGGGCCGAGAAAGAACTGTTGCTGCTTGTCGTCGGAATCGATCAGGCAGACCAGCGCGCCAAGCTGAATACCTGTGCTGGCGTCATAGGGGCGCGGGCGGAATTGGCGCCAATGGGCCATCGCCTGGCGGATGGCTTCGGCGCGACGAGCCTGGCCGGTGGCCAGGTAGGCGGCTTCGAGTCCCAATGTGTCGTATTTGTTTTCGGCGACGTTCTCTTCGTGGGTCGCCGTTTCATGGGCAGTCCGAACTGCCTGTTCGGCTTGCAGCAGGTCTTCGGCGAGCCGTTCCAGCACCTGCTGCTGCAGCAAGAATTTATCCATGATGAAAGGTGGGCGTCTCGAACAAGCGGGGTCAGGTCTTGATTGTGAAGGGCCCCACCAGCCTTCGACGCTCCTTTGGGCTGCAGGTCAACTTCAACCATGGGCGCTGACCTGTCGCCCATTTCGGCGCATCGAACGGCAGGCGCTGGCCGGCAGTGGCTGTTCGTGGACAGTGCCGACGCCTGGCTTTGGTTGGCGAGCGCTCTGACAGCGAAGGTCATGTTCCCGGCACTGCCGCGTGCTCACGCTCCCGGCCAGATCCAGTCTTCGCAGCTACGGCAAAGCGGTCGTTCAACGTATGAGCTCAGGCCGCGACCCGTCAGGGACGTCGGGCCTGCAGCGAATTGTTGAGCGTCATCGCCCCGTATTTTTCAGTGCCAATGAATATCGCTCAATAAGGCGGCGCCCATCCGTAATTTCTTCTCGCTTGAGAAGATCAAGCTCGAGTCCCTTGGATACTAGCAGCCGTGCAAGAACGTCTGAACCAATCTGATATGCAAGCCGAGCCCAATTGCGCTCCTTTAACACCCCAGCAAACGAACGACGCTCGAGATACTCTGCCAACTCATCGTGAGTCCAGTTGTCATAGCCTTGCGTAACATGGTCCATAAATAAAGCGTAGTTAGGTCTACTTGATAGATACGCGGAAAATTCATCAGTCGACCTTTCCATCTGATCTATTTCATTGGTGATTTTCCAATACATCACGGCAGTTATCATGCCAACAAATAGAAATGCAATGGAGAACACGGCTGACATATCTGGCCCGGCAAGCGAACCGAGAAACGCTTCCGGCAAGTCCTTGCCAAGGAACAATGCCGCAGCCGAAACCCCACCAACAAGCGTAGCCATCTGTCTAGACTGCTTTAGCTGTCCTGTTGCCTTCTCCTTTATCTGCGATACGGCAACGCCAATGTCGCGCGATATTTCGGATCTTATTGTGAGTGCATTGGTTGTCGCCGCAACGATATCCTTCACAACGCTGATAGGAATTATTGCAGTATTACGAGCGACGGAATTCGCCACTGATCTAGCTGTGTTTAGTTCCTGCATCTCGGCATCTGACCCACCCCTGTCTGGATGACGTGCGAGCGCAAGACTTCTAAAGCTAGCTTCGATTTCTGACTCCGTTGCGGACTCATGAAGACCTAGGATTTCAAACGCTTTTTTAACTTCCATAATCATCGATCTCTTATTTTACGCCTAACTTTGATTTAAACCCGCAAAACGGCAGATAACACCGCAGGCAATCGTTAAAAAAGGTCACACGGCATCCCCATAATGTGTTTGAATCAAACCTGTAAAGCGTCTCGTTGTATGCCCGAACATGTCTAGCAGATCAGACAATCCCGACTTGTCTCCCGGCACCTGAACGGATTGACGGGGCGGGCATGAAAACCGTTGGGCAGTTTACTTGAGAGCACCCAGTTGCAGCGGCAAAACCTGCCGACCGCAGCAACTGGGAACGACGGTTTTGCGACGCCGTGCCAGATGCCCGCTCCGGGTCGACTTGCGCCGGCGGTCACCTGAGGAAGCGGTCGTTCGGTCCGGCTCTACAGCGAGTGTCGGCTTCCTGGAGCGGCCGCGAACTGGTATTCCCGGCCAGGAGCGGTCGACCGTCAAACGGGTAAGAGTCGTTCAACGCCAATAGCACGCGCGGCCACGAAATGGAGGCGAAGCCGCAATGCAGTAGACGTCGCCGTGATTGGCATTGTTACATGCTCTCGAGTTTTCGAGCCCATGATTCAAGTTGCTTTTCACAGCTACGATTTTTCTGACCACCAATCTGGGCTTGAACCATAGACCCTATTAATTCGGACTCTTTCCCTCGAAAATTGTTTAGCAGACCCACGATGGATTCAAGCTTAAACTTTGCGGAGGCATAATGGTCGCCGAGGGAAAGGATAGGTCGCTCTAGTTTATTCTCAAAAGCCGGCACGAGAGCAATCGCCGCTTTTAATATCACACAAACAGCATTTCCCTTCGGAGACTCCGAGACTACGTATGCAAACCGTTTAGATTTTCCATCCCATTTGAACCTATGCAAGTCAGTTTGAAATAGGAATTCCTCAATATTACCACCATTTAATGCAAACGAGCCATCGTGAGCATTTGCATTCCTCGCGTCTTTCATGAAGCGAAACCAATAGTGCACAGCCGGATCGCAATCAAAATACTCAGCGAAAACTTGAGGATTACTCTCAAGATTCATCTCGGAAACCAACCCTTCCCTTTCAGAAAGACCGCCTAACTCATTAGCCAAGGATTTACTTAATTTAGCAATTTCCCAAGTTGATACAAGGGCATTAATGCAAGCAGAGAAGGTAAACTGCATCTTATCAAAGTAAAAATTATCCTTTGGAGCCGGAGCATCCTTGTAGCTAAATGCGTTATCAGCAGCCTCTGTGATAAAGAAATCCAATTCCTCAACCTTCCGGTAGAATTGGAAGTAAACTATTTCTGCGTAATTTTTTAAATCCATGGGTAGACTTCCTCATCATGTAACGATATATCCAGAGCAAAGCCTGCTCTATATGTTGGATTCTGCTCCATAGGTTGGTCATGCGTCCCTCCTGAAAGTCGCTTGTCGCCCAATATGCCGGATTGTGTCCAGTTATAAAAGTTCTATGAAACCCAGCACTCCTGTGCTGCATTCCACGCGGATTTCGGACCAATTGCGTGAGCGCATTCGGTACATGCACTGTAGCCTCAGCACCGAGCAGTTGTACGGCTGAAGGACCGTTTTTGGGAGACTGGGGAATGACAGCAACGGGTCGGAAGTGCCAGTTCGCGCTGGGCGAAACCGGACCTTCATCGGAAACTTGTTGCCTCACACCAGCAAGTACCCTGTCTTGGGGGTGAAGCAGCCGCACGGGTGGTCGTTCGCTGAATGACCGCTGACGGTGATCGCCGCCGTTCAGACCGACGGCAGCGGGTGACTCCGCTCAGGCGAGCATGAGCCTCTTACCGACACCCGGCCGCGAAGGTCCCCGGCTCATTGACGCGGCCATTCAGCACTGATTCAACCGATCGAAGCAGTCTCGCGCGAGGGAGCCCCATGACGCCGACCTGCCCCCTGCCTCGCTGCCCGGCAGATCACCTGTAGCCACAAAGGGTTAACCCTCGGCTCTGGTAAGGTTCACGGGTTTCGTCACCGCCGGGCGACCGGTGCGCCAGCCGCACCGGGGCACCGGCATTTTTCATCCTCCGGAGAAACCCCATGGATCGTCGTTCCCTCATCAAGAACGCTGGCATTGCCGGCGTGTTGTCCGCCGGCATCGCACCGGCCGTGCATGCCCAGGCCGCCGTGCGCTGGCGCATGGCGTCGAGCTTCCCCAAGTCGCTGCCCACCATCTACGGTTCGGCCGAGAAGTTCTCGGAAACCGTCAAGGCGCTCTCGGGCGGCAAGTTTGAGGTCTCGGTGCACGCGGCCGGCGACCTGGTGCCGGCCTTCGGCGTGGTGGACGCCCTGCAGCAGAACACGCTGGAGATGGCGCAGACCGCGTCCTACTACTTCACGGGCAAGGACCCGATCTTTGCCTTCGGCTGCGCCGTGCCCTTCGGCCTGACGGCCCGACACATGGACGCCTGGATGGAGCACGGCAACGGCCGGAAGTACATGGACGCGTTCTACGCCCAGTACAACATCACCTCCATGAGCGCCGGCAACACCGGCACGCAGATGGGCGGCTGGTACCGCAAGGAGATCAAGACCGCTGCCGACCTCAAGGGCCTGAAGATGCGCATGGGCGGCGGCCTGTTCGGCGAGGCCATGGCCAAGCTGGGCGTGGTGGCCCAGAACATGCCGGCCGGCGAGGTGTACCAGGCGCTGGAAAAAGGCACGCTGGACGCCACCGAGTTCGTCGGTCCCTTCGACGACGAGCGCCTGGGCTTCCAGAAAGTGGCCCCGTTCTACTACTACCCCGGCTGGTGGGAAGGCGGCGCCGAGCTGGAGTTCTTCATCAACAAGAAGGCCTTCGAGGCGCTGTCGGCCGAGAACAAGGCCATCGTGCGCGCCGCGGGCGCCGTGGCCGCGCGCGACATGACCGCCAAGTACGACGCCCAGAACCCGGCGGCGCTCAAGCGCCTGGTGGCCAGCGGCACCAAGCTCAGGCCCTTCAGCAAGGAACTGATGGACGCGGGCTACAAGGCCTCGATGGAGGTGTTCGCCGCCCACGAAGCCAAGTCGCCCGAGTTCAAGAAGATCCACCAGGACATGCGCGCCTTCCAGCGCGACCAGGTGCTGTGGAGCAAGTTCTCAGAGTGGCGCTACGACGGCTACATCGGTGGCGTGAAGCTCTGATCCCGGAAGAAGCCCCCATGCAAAAAAGCCGCTCGATGAGCGGCTTTTTTTTGTGATCGCAAGACCTTGCTCAGGACCTGGCGTCGCCCACCGCCATGTGCGCCACCTGCTGGTCGAGGATCTCTTCGGGCTCGTCGGCTTCCTGCGCGGTGGGATGGTCCAGGCCCTGCTGCAGGCGCTGCATGTCGAGGTCGCCGGTCCACTTGGCCACCACCAGCGTCGCCACGCCGTTGCCCACCAGGTTGGTCAGGGCGCGGGCCTCGCTCATGAAGCGGTCGATACCGAGGATCAGCGCCAGGCCGGCCACCGGCACACCACCCACCGCCGACAGCGTGGCCGCCAGCACGATGAAACCGCTGCCGGTGATGCCGGCCGCGCCCTTGGAGGTGAGCAGCAGCACGGCGAGCAGGGTCAGCTGCTGCGTCAGCGTCATGGGCGTGTCGGTGGCCTGGGCGATGAACACCGCGGCCATGGTCAGGTAGATCGAGGTGCCGTCGAGGTTGAACGAATAACCGGTGGGGATCACCAGGCCGACCACCGACTTCTTGGCGCCCAGGTTTTCCATCTTCTCCATCATGCGCGGCAGCACCGACTCGCTCGACGAAGTGCCCAGCACGATCAGCAGTTCTTCCTTGATGTAGCGGATGAACTTCACGATGCTGAAACCGTGCAAGCGGCTGATGAGGCCCAGCACCAGGAACACGAACAGCAGGCAGGTCAGGTAGAAGGTGCCCATGAGCTTGCCGAGCGAGAACAGCGAGTCGATGCCGTACTTGCCGATGGTGAAGGCCATGGCGCCAAACGCGCCGATGGGGGCCACCTTCATGATGATGCCGACGATGTCGAACAGCACGTGCGAGCTCTTCTCGATGAAGTCGAACACCATGGTGCCGCGGCCGCCGAACTTGTGCAGCGCGAAGCCGAACAGCACCGAGAACAGCAGCACCTGCAGGATGTCGCCTTTGGCGAACGCATCCACCACCGAGGTGGGGATCACGCCCAGCAGGAAGTCGACCGTGCCCTTCATCTTGCCGGGCTCGGTGTAGGCCGCGATGGCCTTGGTGTCGAGCGTGGCGGCGTCCACGTGCATGCCCGAGCCGGGCTGGATCAGGTTGACCACCAGCAGACCGATGAGCAGCGCCACCGTGGACACGACCTCGAAGTACAGCAGCGCCAGGCCGCCGGTCTTGCCGACCTTCTTCATGTCTTCCATGCCGGCGATGCCCACCACCACGGTGCAGAAGATGATGGGCGCGATGATCATCTTGATCAGCTTGATGAAGGCGTCGCCCAGCGGCTTCATCTGCTCCCCGAGCGCGGGGTAGAAGTGGCCCAGCAGCACGCCCACCGTGACGGCGAACAGGACCTGGACGTAGAGGGATTTGTAGAGCGGTTTGCGCGCGGGGCTCGTGGCCATGGGGTTTGTCTCCAGCGGAACTTGTACGAAGTGGGGCGCCGGGTGTGTCGGCTGCCGGCGCCTGCAAGTGCCCGGTGTTCGGGACAGGCGGGACGATACGCAGGGGCCCGCGTCGCGCCAACTGTGGCGTTCAACAGTCGTAGAACTACGTACGCCCCGCAGCGACCGGTTTCAAGCGGCGTTTCAGCGCTGGTCGAGCGCCCGCTGCACGTCGGTCAGCAGCGCCGATCCCAGGCTGCGCTGGAAGCCGTCGTACACGGTCTGCAGGTGGCGGCGCAGCGCGCTGCGCTCGGCCGGCGTCAGCCCGTGCACCTGCAGGCCGGGCGTGCGCCGCAGCGTCGCCAGGGCCATCGCGTCCAGCTCGGCGGCGAGGCGGTTGCCGTGCGCCAGCGCCTCGGCCAGCGCCGTGTCCAGCAGCTCGCGGTCGGCCACTCGCAGGCTGGCCCAGAAGCGCGGGTGGCTCACCACCGCGTAGCCCAGGTAGCCGTGCTGCGTGAGCGTGAGGTGCGGCTGCAGCGCGGCCAGCCCCTGCGTGAGGAAGTTGGAGAGCGGGTTCTCCGCCGCGTCCACCACGCCGCTGGCCAGCGCGCGCTGCGTTTCGCCGAAGGGCAGCACCACCGGCTGCGCGCCCAGCGCGCGCACCTGCTCGCCCAGCACCCGCGAGGCCTGCACCCGCACGCGCAGGCCCCGGTAGTCGGCCGGGGTGCGCAGGGGGCGCGCGGCACTCATCTGCTTGAAGCCGTTGTCGAGAAAACCCAGGCCCAGCATCTGCTGGCGGCCCAGGCGCTGCAGCAGCCCGCGCCCCACCTCACCCTGCGTCACGCGGCGCACCTGCCCCAGGTCGGCGAACAGGTAAGGCAGGTCGAACACCTCGAACTCGGGCACGCCGGCCATGCCGAACTTCGAGAGCGAGGGCGCCAGCATCTCCACCGCGCCAAGGCGCAGCGCCTCGATCTCGTCGTCGTCCCCCCAGAGCTGCGAGGCGGGGTGCACCTCCACCCGGATGCGGCCGCCCGCGCGCGCGTGCACCAGCGACTGGAAGCGCAGCGCCATCTGGCCCTTGGGTGTGTCGGGCGCGACCACATGCGAGAACCGCAGCAGCACCGCAGGCCGCGCCGCCCCTGCCCAGCCGCCGGCCAGCGCGCAGGCCGCCCCCAGCACCGCCCGGCGCAGGACGCGCGGTGAACGGGGAACGGGCGTGGCGGACATGCTCGCTATGCTAACGAGGCGATGGCAACCGACACCCCGCTGGATTTCGACACGCTGGACCTGGACACGCGCCAGGCCGCGGCCCTGACGCGCCGCGCCATGACCTGGCTGGGTGCGCTGCTGCTGCTGGTGGCGGCCTCGGCGGTGGCGATGTGGCTGTTCCTGCGCGCCGAGGAAGCACGCGAGGCCGACCGCCGGCGCACCGCCGACGCCGAGTGGCTCGACCAGACCCTGCGCTTCCATTTCCGGCGGCTCGAAGGCGACCTCGCCGCGCTCGCCCTGCAGGCGCAGCCCGGCGGGCCGCGGGCCACGGCCCCGCCCAGCGGCCCCTGGTGGCGCAGCCCCGAGCTGCTGGCCTTTCAGGGCTGGGTGCCGGCGGCCACCCCCGGCGACCGCCGCCCCTGGCCCGCCTACCTGCAGGCGGCGGCGCAGCAGCCCGCGCACGCCGAGGCGCTGAGCACGCTGCTCGACACCACGCGTGGCCTGCAGCGCCCGGCCTACGCCGGCCCCCTGGTGTCGGCGGGCGGCGAGGCACTGCTCTGGCTGGCCGTGCCGCACTTCGAGCAGGGCCGTTTCGTGGGTGACCAGGTGGCCGCCGTGCCCGTGGCGCGCCTGCTCACCGGACTCATCCCCGCCTGGTTCCTGCAGAACCACGCGCTCGCCCTGGCCGACGACAGCGCCGCGCCGGTGGGCGACACCCCCCGCCGCTACATCGCCCCCATCAACCTCCCGGGTGCCCAGCTGCGCCTGCAGGTGACCCCCAGCGGCGACGCGGCCCCGCTCGCGCCGCGCGCCTTCTTCGCGGTGGCCATGCTCTGCCTGGCCGGCATGCTGCTGGCGCTGCTCGCCCTGTGGCGCGACGCCGCGCGCCGCCAGCGCGCCGAGGGCCGGCTGCAGACCCAGCTGGCCCTGCGCACCGCCATGGAACGCTCGGTCACCCTCGGCCTGCGCGCCTGGGACACGCAGGGGCGTCTGCTCTACGCCAACCCCGCGTTTGCGCGGCTGGTGGGCTGGTCGCCCGTTGAGCTGATCACCCACACCGGCCCACCGCCCTACTGGCCCGAAGCACAGGGCGACGAGTTCGCGCAGCTGCAACGTGCTGCCAGCGACCTCGCCACGCAGCAGGCCGGCGTGACGCTGCAACTGCTGCATCGAGACGGCACACCGATCAATGTGCTGGCCCACAGCAGCCCGCTCACCCTGGCCAGCGGCGAGGTGGTGGGCTGGGTCGGCTCGGTGCTGGACGTGACCGAGCGCCAGCGCGTCGAGCGCCTGGCCGCGCGGCAGCAGGAGCTGCTGGAGGCCTCGGGCCGGCTGGTGGCCATGGGCGAGGTCGCGTCCACGCTGGCGCACGAACTCAACCAGCCGCTGGGCGCGCTCAGCGGCTTCGCCACCGGCCTGCTCAACCGCGTGCGCGAGCGGCGCATCACGCTGGACGAGATCGTGCCGGTGGTCGAGCGCATGGAGCGCATGGCTGACAAAGCGGGCCGCGTGATCCAGCGCATCAACGCCTTCGCGCGCCGGCAGGACATGACGCGCCTGCCGATGGCGCTGGCGCCCTTCGTGGCGCGCGTCGCCCACAGCGTGCCGCTGCCCGAGGGCGTGGCGCTGGAGCTGAGCCTGGCCGCGGGCGACGGCCCCACCGTGCCGGCCGACGCGCTGCTGCTGGAGAACGCGCTGCACAACCTGGTGCTCAACGCGGGCGAGTGGGCGGCGCGCAGCGGGCGCACGCCGGCACGGGTGCGTGTGAGCCTGCTGCCGGGGGAGCAGCAGGTCGGCGTGTGCGTGGCCGACAGCGGGCCGGGCGTGCCCCCCGAGCAACGGGTCACGGTCTTCGACGCCTTCGCCAGCCACAAGCCCGGCGGCATGGGCATGGGCCTGGCGATCTGCCGCTCCATCGCCGAGGCGCACCACGGCCGCATCGAGCTGGCGGACAGCGCCGACCTGCTGGGCGCAAAATTCACCCTCTGGCTGCCCACGCAATGAACCCCACCGTCCACATCGTTGACGACGACACCGACTTCCGCGACGGGCTGGCCTGGCTGCTCGACTCGCGCAGCCTGCCCACGCGCAGCTGGGCGGGCGGCGACCTGTTCCTGCAGGCGGTGCGCACGGGCGAGGTGCCCAACGCCTGCTGTGTGGTGCTGCTCGACATCCGCATGGAGCCGCTCTCGGGCCTGGCCACCTTCGAGCAGCTCAAGGCGCAACACTGGCCCTGGCCGGTGCTGTTCCTCACTGGGCATGGCGACGTGAGCATGGCGGTGGCGGCGGTGAAGAACGGGGCCTGGGACTTCCTCGAAAAACCATTCCAGAACAACCTGCTGGTGGACAAGGTGGAGGCCGCGCGCCAGGCCGCCGTGACGCTGCACACCGAATCGCAGGAGAAGCTGCGCTTCCAGCAGGCGCTGGCCGCGCTCAGCGCGCGCGAGCGCGAGGTGCTCGACGAGCTGCTGCAGGGCCACTACAACAAGAACATCGCCGACCACCTGGGCATCGCCCAGCGCACGGTGGAGTTCCACCGCGCCAACATCTTCGAGAAGCTCAAGGTGCAGTCGGCGGTGGAGCTCGCCCACCGCATGGGCCGGCTGATCGCCGGCGCCAGCGACTGACCCCTTTCTCGACATGACCAGCCCCACCGACCACGACCTGCCCCCGCTGAACGCCACGCCCCCCGGCCTCTACCGCCACTACAAGGGCGGCTGGTACGAGGTGATCAGTACCGTGCGCTGCAGCGAGACCCTGCAAGGCATGACCCTGTACCGCGCGCTGTACGGCGAGGGCCTGAAGACCGGGGGCCTGTGGGTGCGCCCCGCCACCATGTTCGCCGAACACGGCCGGTTCGAAGGCCAGGAACAGCCCCGCTTCGCCCCGCACGACCCGGCGCGCATCCCGCTGGGCGACCTGGCCACCGCGCACGCGCTGATCGCCCACCTGCGCGGCCGCGCGCTGCGGGAGCGGCGGCTTCAGCTCGACACCGCCCTGCGCCCGCCGCCCCCCGAGCCCACGGCCTGCTGCGGGCGTGGCTGCAACGGCTGCGTGTGGGAGGGGTTTTACGAGGCGCTGCACCACTGGCGGGTGGACGCCCTCGCGCTGCTCGGCTGACCGGAGCACCCCGCCGCCGGGCCGAATGCCCATGAGCCGAGGGGGGGCTCTCGGAGGGAACCCTCAAGTGCGGGGCGGGCTGGTCGAAACAGGCTGATCACTCCCAGGTTCCATGACGCCATGTCCACCATCGAGCTCCCAGAGCCGCTTTCGCCCGAGGTGATCGAAGGGTCTTCCGACATGCCGACGGTCCTGACCGTCGACGACGAGGCCTCTGTCCTCAGCGCCCTGCGTCGCGTGTTCCGCGCGCAGGGCATCCGCACGCTGCAGGCGACCAGTGCCGCCGCCGGCATGGCGCTGCTGCAAACCCACCGGGTGGACCTGGTCATTTCAGACATGCGCATGCCGGAAATGGACGGCGCGCGCTTCCTGGAACTGGTCAAGCACCACGACGAGCGCATCGTGCGGGTGCTGCTGACCGGCTACGCCGACATGGCGTCCACGATCGCCGCCATCAACCAGGGCGCCATCCACCGCTACATCGCCAAACCCTGGGACGACCATGAGCTGGTGCTGGTGGTGCGCGAAGCACTGACCCGGCGCCGCCTGGAACAGAAGAACGCCGAACTGACCGAGCTGACCCAGCGTCAGAACGAACAGCTGCAGCACGCCAACCAGACCCTGGAATCCCGGGTGATGGCCCGCACCGCCGAGCTGGAGCAGATCAACGGCATGCTGGACGCGGCCTACGAAGACCTGGACAACACCTTCGTGCTCGCGGTGAACGTGTTCTCCAGCCTGATGGAACTGCGGGGCAGCCACCCGGGTCACGCCCGCCGCGTGGCGGACCTGAGCCGGGAGACCGCCAAGCGCCTGGGCCTGACGGAGCGCGAGGTGCGCGACGTCTATCTGGCCGCGCTGGTGCACGACATCGGCACCATCGGGTTTCCCGACACCATGCTGGGCAAGCCGATGTCGACCTACACCGCGGACGATCACCAGCGCTACCGGCGCCACCCGATCGAGGGCGAAACCGCCTTGATGGCACTGGCCCAGCTGCAGGGGGTGGCGAAGATCGTGCGGCAGCACCACGAACGGGTCGACGGCAAGGGCTTTCCCGACGGCCTGACGGGCACCGAGATCACGATGGGCGCGCGCATCGTGACCGCCGCCAGCGACCTGGACGAGCTGACCCACGGCGCCATGGGGGAACTCCACCTCCCGGTGGACCGCGCCCACGACCTGATCAGGGGCGGCATCGGCACGCACTACGACAAAGCCGTGGTCGAAGCCTTGCTCCAGGTCGCCGAAGACCTGGCCACGGCCGCGAAGAACGACGCGCAGATCGCTGCACACGATCTGCGCCCCGGCATGGTGCTGGCGCGAGCGGTGTTGTCGGCCAAAGGCGCCACGCTGCTGGCTGCGGGCTACGTGTTCGACGAGCGGGTGGTCAGACAGGTGACGGCCTTCGCCTCGCGCGAGGGCGTCCGGCTCACGCTGTGGGTGCGAAGCGACTCCCTGCCATCCGACGTCAAGCCCGTCAAATCGCCCCGGGCTTGAATCATGATGACCGAAGCGCCTGAGCAACAGACCCCGGGCGCCAGCATCGCACGGGAAATCGTGCACGCGGTGGCCGTGCCCTCGGCCCTGCTGGACGCGGGGCGCATCCTGAGCGCCAACGACGCGCTGTGCCGCCTGAGCGCCCGCAGCGCCGGCGAGCTGGCCGGCCTGTCCCTGCTCGACCTGGTGGACGTGGACTCGCGCCCCCCGTTGCGCTCGGCGCTGCAGGACTGCGCGGTGCACGGCGAGCACCCCCCCGTGGTGTCGGCCTCGATCGTGACCCTGGACGGCGGACTTCGCCCGGTGGAGATCCACGCACGCCGGGTCTGTTTCGACGACCACGCCCAGGTGGTGGTGACCTGTGTCGACCTCAGCGACGTGATGCACGTGCAGAGCAGCCTGCTCAAGATGACCAAGATGCTGTCGCAGATCATCGACGGTGCCTCGGTGCCGTCCCTGGTGATCGACAAGCAGCACCGGGTGACGCACTGGAACACGGCCTGCGAGCGCATGACGGGCATCCCGCGCAGCGAGGTGCTCGGCTCGTGCGACGGCTGGAAGGCGTTCTACCCCGAGAAGCGCCCCCTGCTCGCGGAAATGATCGTCGACGGGGTCGACGAGGCCACGCTGCAGTCGTACTACGGCGGCCACATGACCCTGTCGTCCACCACCCCCGGTGGGGTCGAGGTCGAGGCCTTTTTCCCCCAGTTCGGCCCATCGGGCAAATGGCTGTTCTTCACCGCCGCACCGCTGCACGACGCGCAGGGCCGGGTGATCGGCGCCATCGAAACCCTGCAGGACGTCACCGCCCGCCGCGTCTCGGAAGACGCCCTGCTGCAGCACCGCAACGAGCTGGAGAAAACCGTCCGGCAACGTTCGGCGGAGCTGGCGGCGACCGCGCGCAACCTGGAGATGTTCATCGTCAACTCGCCCATCGGTGTCGCCTACACCAGCGGCGGCATCATCCAGCGGGTCAACCCCGCCATGGCCGACATGTTCGGCTACATCGGGCGCGACATGATCGGCCTGCCGGGACGAGCGGTCTACCTGTCGGATGCGGACTACGCCAGCTTCGGCCGCTACGCGGGGCCCAGGCTGTCGCAGGGCGATCCGATCCACAGCGAGATGTGGCTGCGCCACGCCGATGGTCATGCCATCTGGGTGCAGATGGACGCCCACGTGGCGGACACGAGCGACACGGCGCAGGGCACCTGGTGGATGATGCAGGACCGCTCGGACATCCGCGATGCCCAGGCCCAGCTGCAGGCGCGGGTCACGGAACTGCACACGATGAACCGCCAGCTGGAAGAAGCCCAGAACCAGTTGCTGCAGCAGGACAAGATGGCGTCGATCGGCCAGCTGGCAGCGGGTGTGGCGCATGAAATCAACAACCCGATCGGCTTCGTCAGTTCCAACCTCAACACCTTGCGCCAGTACGTCGACGGTCTGCTCGGCCTGAGCGAGGCCTGCGATGCCACGCTGGCCGCACCCGGCGATCCGGCCATGGTCCGTGCGCTGGCGAAGAAGCGCGAGGACATCGAAATCGACTTCCTGCGCGAAGACTTGCCCGTGCTGCTGGACGAATGCGCCGAAGGCCTGGGTCGGGTCAAGAAGATCGTTCAGGACCTCAAGGACTTCTCGCGCGTCGACCAATCCGACTGGGCGCAGTCGGACCTCAACGCGGGACTGGAATCCACCCTCAACGTCGTGCGCCACGAGGTGAAATACAAGGCCGAGGTGATCAAGCAGCTGGCCCCGCTGCCGCTGGTCACCTGCCTGCTCGCGCAGCTCAACCAGGTGTTCATGAACCTGGTCGTCAATGCGGCGCACGCGATCACCGACCGGGGCACCATCACGCTGCTGTCCGGCGTCGAGCAGGGCTGGGCCTGGGTGCAGGTGGAAGACACCGGCTGCGGCATGAGCGCCGAGGTTCAGCGGCGGATGTTCGAGCCCTTCTTCACCACCAAGGACGTGGGCAAGGGCACGGGGCTGGGCATGTCGCTGTCGTTCTCCATCGTCCAGAAGCACGGCGGCGCGATCCAGGTGCACTCGGCCCTGGGCCGGGGCACCGCCATCCGCGTCTGGCTCCCGGTCGACGGGCCCCAGTCACTGGCCAAAGACGCCAAGCCACCGCTGTGGGTCCCAGCGTCATGAACACGCCCTTCGAGCAGGTGCTGAGCGGGGCGGGCCCGGTGGGTTCGCTGCGGCCGCACGGCACAGGCGACACCGGGGGCCTGCCGAGCCCGCACGCCCACCCGCGCACGCTGCTGCTGGTGGACGACGAAGCGCCCATCCTGTCGGCGCTCAAGCGCCTGTTCCGCCGCGAGGGGTACCACATCCTCACCGCCACCAGTGGCACCGAGGCGCTGGCGTTGCTGGCCCAGCAGGCGGTGGAGGTGATCCTCTCGGACCAGCGCATGCCTGGCATGACCGGCATCGAGTTCCTGCGTGAGGCCCGGCGCCTGCACCCCCACACCGTGCGCATCACCTTGTCGGGCTACACCGATCTGCAATCGATCATCGAGGCGGTCAACGAGGGTGCCGTGTACAAGTTCCTGACCAAGCCCTGGGACGACGATCTCTTGCGCAACCACGTGGCGCAGGCCTTCGAGCAGAGCGAACTCGCCGCAGAGAACCGCCGTCTGGGCGAAGCGGTGCAACAGGCCAACCGCGAACTGGCCCTCGCCAATCAGCGGCTCGAACGCATGGTGCACGACGAGAGCGAGCTTCGGCGGGCCATGCAGAACGCAGCCGGTGCCTCCCGGGACGCGCTGGACGCGTTGCCCATGGCCGTGTTCGGCATCGGCGACGACGGCATGCTGGCCTACGTCAATCGCCTGGCCGTGCACCAGTGGCCGCACTGGTCGTCCGCGCTGGGGCTCGAGCCCTTGCCCTCGATGCAGCGGGTGTTGTCCGCGCTGGCATCGTCTGCGGCCTGCGACGACGACGGGTTCCGCACCGCCATCGACGGGCACCCCGCCAGGGTCTGGCTGCGCCCCATGCCCGGGCAGCGGCACCCCCTGGGTCGGCTGGTGCTGGTGCAGCTGCAGACCGAGGCCATGGCGGTGGCGGTGGCGTCGGGGAGCCTGGCGTGAGCACCACCACCCTGGACGCCCCGGCCGCCGGGCTGAAGACAGCCGCCTGGGCACGCTGCATCGGTGAACTGCCTTCGTTGCCGAGCGCCTTCATGGCGGCGGTGAAGGTCCTGAGCGAAGACGACACGCCCGCGTCGGCCTGCATCGAGGCGATCGAGCGCGACCAGGCACTGACGGTGCGTGTGCTGCACCTGGCCAATTCCGCCTTCTATGGCGCGCCGGGCCAGGTCTCGCGCATCGGCGACGCCGTGCAGATGCTGGGCCTGCGCACGGTCGCGAGCACGCTGGCCGTGGTGTCGCTGCAGGCCACGCTGGGGGCCTTGCGCTGCGAGGGCTTCTGCTTCGACACCTACTGGCGCCACACACTGTGCACGGCCCTCGCGGCCCGGGAGCTGGCCAAGGTCGCGTCGCTGGACACCGGTGAGGCCTTCTTGCTGGGCCTGCTGCACGACGTGGGCAAGCTGGTGCTGGCCATGACCAGTCCGGTGCAGGAAGCACAGGCGTTGCGGATCTGCCGCTCGGAAGGCATGTCCATGAACGAGGCGGAGCAGCACGTGTTTGGCGTGTCACATCCCGAGGTCGGCGCCGCGGTGGCCCGGCAATGGAACTTCCCTGCCAGCCTCGTCGAAGCGATCGCCGGCCACCATGCCACGGCGCCCATCCCCGCCGGGGAGCGGCTGACGCTCACCGACCTGGTGCGCCTGGCCGACCACATGGCCCATGGTCTGGAAGCCTCCCCCACCGACATTCAGTCCCTGCTGGCAGACCCGCTGTGGTCCGTCCTGGGCACCAGCGAGCAGCGCCTTCTCGATCTGGCGGAGCGCGTCAACGCCGAGCTGCAAGTCATGTCCTGCGCGTGAATTTTCTGATTGGAACGACCATGAACCATCCCCTTCAAGGCAGCATCCTCCTCGTCGATGACGAGGCGCCCATCGTCCGTTCCCTGCACCGGGCGTTGCGCGCGCCCCTGGGGAACCAGGTGAAGATCGTGACCTGCCACAGCGGATCGGAAGCCATCGAGGCGCTGCTGGCGCAACGGTTTGACGTCATCGTCAGCGACCTGCGCATGCCCCACATGGGCGGCATGGAGCTCCTGGCCATGGCCGCGGACATCCAGCCCGGGTGCCTGCGCATGATCCTGACGGGCACGGCGGACTTCAGCACCGCGCAGGACGCCGTGAACCAGTTTGGCCTCTACCGCTACCTCACCAAACCCTGGGACACCGACGAACTGGTGCGCCACATCTCGGCGGCCCTCGCCGCCAGCGTGGCGCAACGGTCCCAGCAGGACCAGGCCATGGCGTGGGCGGCCAGCCAGGGCCAGGTCAGCGCCGAAGCGCTGGAGCGGCGCAAGCTCGAAGCCCTGGAGCCGGGCATCACCCGGGTCGAGTGGGACGAGGACGGTTGCGTGATCATGAGGTAGGTATAGGAGCATCCCCCGCCGCGCTGCGCGCGACCCCCCTGAAGGGGGGCGGCACTGGCCGTCCGGCAAAGCCGGCCCGGCGGTGCCCTGGGTGGCGCGCGCCGGCCTCATGGACGACGGTTCAGAACAGATCGCCCTGCCCGCGCAGCGCTGCCGGGCGGAATTGCGTGGTGTCCAGCGGCTCACGTGTGCGGTTGAAGCCGAGCCGGTCGCAGGTCTTCACGAAGCGCTGGCGCAGCAGGTCGGCCCAGATGCCCTGGCCTTTCATGCGGGTGGCGAAGTCGGCATCGTAGTCCTTGCCGCCGCGCATGTCCTGCACGCGCGCCATCACCCGCGCGGCGCGGTCGGGGTAATGCTGTTCCAGCCACTGGCGGAACATGGGCGAGAGCTCCCAGGGCAGGCGCAGCACCTGGTAGAACGCGCGCCGTGCCCCCGCCTCAAAGGCCGCTTCCAGCACCTGCTCCATGTCGTCGTTGATGAACGGGATCTGCGGCGACACGCTCACGCCCGTGGGCACGCCCGCCTCGGCCAGGGTGCGGATGGTGCGCAGCCGCCGGTGGGGCGCGGCGGCGCGTGGCTCCAGGATGCGGGCGAGCTTGGCGTCCAGCGTGGTGATGGTCACGTACACCGCCGCCAGGCGCTGCTGCCCCATGGGCGCGAGCAGGTCGATGTCGCGCTCCACGCCGCTGCCCTTGGTCACCATGGCCAGCGGGTGACTGGCGGTGTGCAGCAGTTCCAGCACCTGGCGGGTCAGCCGCAGCCCGCGTTCGATGGGCTGGTAGGCGTCGGTCACGGTGCCGATGGCCAGCAGGTCGGGCGCGTAGGCCGGGCGCAGCAACTCGGCGCGCAAGACCTCGGCGATGTTGCGCTTGGCCACCAGCCGGGTTTCGAAATCGAGCCCCGGCGAGAGGTTGAGGTAGCTGTGCGTGGGCCTTGCGTAGCAGTACACGCAGCCCATACTTATGTTTCATCGAAATCTGCTTCCCGGAGAGACCGCCCATTTCGAAGAGCTGTAACAACGGGGCACCACCGAGTTGACCTAGCTCCATCGGACGATACCCACAGAGGCTTGTGTATACTGTATTTATATACAGATATAACACCAACAGCCGAACACACTTCGTACCAAGGTTTACCGTGGAAGACGGACAGAGAATTGTTCACTTCGTGAAGGGCCGTGGCGTTGGCTCGAATGTGCGCTCCCGGTTCGAAGCATGGGGGCGAGAGAAGAACCTCGCGCACTTCGAAGAGCAGCGAACCGCAGAACAACCCGACGAACTATTGCCCCACAGGCCCACTGATGTGCGCCTGGTCGAAGCTCACTCAATCCTGAGCCACAACGATTCCCCAGACCTAGGTTTCGAGCAAAGCATCAACCCCTACCAAGGCTGTGAGCACGGGTGCGTGTACTGCTATGCGAGACCTACACACGCCTACTTAGGTCTGTCCCCTGGACTGGACTTCGAAACCAAAATACAAGCAAAGACGAACGCTGCAGTTCTGTTGCGCAAGGAACTGTCCCGGCCAGCCTACCGTCCCAGTCTTATCGCGCTTGGTGCCAACACAGACCCCTATCAGCCCGCGGAGCGAGAGTTGCGTATCACGCGCTCTGTGCTCGAGGTTCTCGCCGAATTCAACGCACCGGTAAGCATCACAACCAAATCGGCCTTGGTGACGCGTGACATAGACATTCTTGCGGGCATGGCAGCCAAGGGGCTGGCACGGGTCAATATCTCACTAGCAACGATAGACCCCGCGCTCGCCAGGATACTGGACCCACGGGCGAACGCACCTCACCGCCGCTTGCGAGCCATCTCAGAGCTCTCCGCTGCTGGAGTTTCCGTGTCGGTGTTCGCCTCGCCCATGATTCCTGCTGTCAATGACAAGGACCTGGAGTCCATTCTGGAAGCAGCTGCAGCGGCCGGTGCCACATCAGGGAGCATGATTGTTCTCAGACTACCTCTTGAAGTACGCGACCTCTTTCTGGAGTGGCTGAACGAACACTTTCCTGACCGTGCTGCTCATGTCATGAGCCTGATAAGGCAAATGCGAGGCGGGGCTGACTACGACCCAACTTTCGGAACAAGGATGCGGGGAACTGGACAGTACGCCGCACTCCTGCGTCAACGCTTTAACGTTGCAATTCGTCGCTTCGGCTTGCAGCATCGCGCAGTAGCGCCGGAAATATCTCTCTTCCGCGTGCCTGGCCCTTCAGACGCTCAGGGAACGCTATTTCCACCATGTACATAGCGCTGGCCAATCAGAGTTCTCCCATTGGAACGATTTGCACCGCTTTGCGAACCTGCTCCGATGTATACCGATTTTTTGGAGTTGGCTCGACGTTGGTCTTCGCCTTGCGGAATGCCACGACACGATTCGCCAGAATCGAGTCTTGCCGGTCAAGGCGCACCTTCAGGCGCTTGATTTCTTCCTTTAGGTAGTCACATTGAACCTGCAAGCTGTACTCCGACAGCAGCCTGAGAGCGTCCAGAATCAAATCGCGCGCACTAGGTAGCTCACAGCCGTCGTGACTAACCAAGTTCCGCGAACATTCAGCATGACGAGCAATGGCTGATATGTCTAGACGTGGTCCCCTCAGCTTCATTCTCGAGTCAAAATTCTGAAGGGCAACCAAACTCCGCAGGGCATGGGCAAACTTCGCTTCTCTCGGCTCCTGCGGAACAAAGTTATCCAGAAGCTTGGCGACAACAACTGATGGGGCGGCAGCATGTGGTTCCACGGATTACCTCAACTTTTTAAACAAGCGAACAACCGCTAAAGACTGCAGATGCCGATTGACGGCAACTCTGTTCGTGGGGTCCTTTGCCGCGGAACTCCAGTCCTCAACACGCTTCTCCCAGTACGGCTGATGCGTGGAATCTAAGACGAAGCAATTGCAGCCAGCGCACATGGTGATGTGGCGAGTCTTGTAGTTCGGCTTACGTAGCATCCACGACCCGCCCCCGGCAGCCTGTTGACAGCGAGATTCCAGCGGCGCCACGCTGACAAAGCAGTTGCCAAAGTCATTGAAGAAAATTCGGAGGTCGTGCGCAATGACCAACTCCTTAACTTTGATGCGTAGCACAGCGATGTCTGTGATGGTGTCAAGCTTGTTTTCGGCGAGAAAGCGGTCCACAGCTTCTGCCATATTCCCGAAGACAGTCTTCCTCTCGCTGCGGCTGACAAAGAAGTCCACAGTCGCACTATGCGCCATGCTTTCCACCTCGTCGGCCAACCTCTGGATGGGTTCGTAGTAGCCCTTGTAGGTAATTGACTCATTGAGATGTCCATAGTGGAAGCTCAACGCAGACATTGATGACTTGCGGGTCTTCAGACAGTAGTCGGCAAAAGTCTTGCGTCCTTGGTGAGTCCTGATGCACTCTCCTTTGGACTCCCGATAGGGGACCAAGTTGTTGCCGAAGTTGTCATGGTCAGGCAGCCTGGACAAGTCGACAAAACATCGGATGAACCGTCGGCACCCCCTCTGCAAGTCAACTCCAGACGCCTGCACTAGGCTGTCCTTGCTTCTTGGCATTCCCCATCTGTTGGAGTAGTGCAAAAAGAGCGGAGTCTCCTCCTCGTCGGACAAGAACGGTGATATCACGTCGTGTAACTGGTCAAGGGCTCGTACAACCACCGGAACCTGGTCGCTTCCGCACGGTACACAGCCAATCACCCAGTCCTTGGCTTTTGGGCGTGGTCGGCCTTTGACCAGCATTGCCTTCAAGAAATAGAGCTCCGACATCCCGTCGGGAGACACCCGCTTGTACAAGCATGAAGGCAGGCCGTCGACCTTGTCACGAGAGACCACTACAGAACAAACTTCAGAGATGCGAAGTCCCGCGAGGTACTGCACAGCCAGGACACACGCATCCCTGTAGAGTAGCGTCGCCAAACGCAACCTGTGTTGCCCAAAGCTGATGGGGTCTTCCAAGCCCTGGACACGCTCCTCCAACCGCTCTCGCCATGGCAATAGGGCAAAACGAGACATACTGAAACCAGCAGCGTCCAGCTCGTCAAATACATCCTCCAGCAACCTCGCATCTCCATTTCGAACCAAGTGAAAGGTGCTGTGAACGTCACCAATCCGACGTCCCATGTGGTCGACCCACTTGAAGACCTCAGTGAGCAGCGGCTGACTGACAGACTGCGGCAAAGCCGGAATGCGGTTGATGACGTGTCGCGTGATGCTCGAGCTCACCTCACCGAAGGTCTTCCCTTTAAATGGCGTCTCCAACAGCGCAGGCAGATTTCGGCTCGCTAGGAGTTTGCGCTGGGCGTGCACGTAGTAGAGCACCGCGACACGGTTCGCAACCTGGCTGTACGAAACTCCGTCGTCGTCACCTTCTACGTCTTCGCCGACTAGCGCTTCGCTATCGCCCTCATATCCATTTCCGGCGGCTTGGTGCGCAGGTGCGCCGACTCCGTCGCCCACGGCTCTGCCAGGCAACCCTTCATCAACGCCTTCGTAGTTGCCTTCTTCGTCATTCTCGAAATCATCTCCATACTGAGCTGCTTCGCCCTTGCGCATCGATGGACTGTGGTGACCGAAGTTGTACCCCTCCGCACAGAACCCGACATACACACCCTCCTTGTCCACTATCAGCTGCGGGAGTACATCAAGGTACGCACTAAGCACCTTTGAGGACAACTGAGAGAAATCCTGAAGTCCATTCCAAACGAACCAGCGGAAAGCTTCACGGACGCCCCCGCTCATTGGCATCAATGTCCCGACGCTCAAAGACTTGCCATATTCCTCATTTGTCAACATTCCCCAGACCACAGTCTTGAAGCTTTCAAGCAAAACTACGTGCTCTGGGTCAGTCGACATGCCTCCGCTCGGCAGTGAAAAATTCCAGCCAAAATGGACAACCGACTTGGCTGGGTTTGTGTGTCGGAATTTCCAGACAAGAGCTGGCCAGAAGCTGAAGTTCTCGCCTGTAAGGTCGACAAATGCGTGCCCGAGCGACGGATTTGAAGCCCACTTCTGAACGGGTTCTACAGCACGTTTCATTCGATGACTCCGATTGGTTGAAGCGACATGCGCCTGACGTGCTCCCAGAGCTGCGGGTCATCAAACATGGGAAGCCAACCTCCTTCGAGAACTTCAAGTGAGCGCTTGTACCGAGTCACCCACCTTTCCAGCGGCAGGTTCGACCTCGCTTCGATGTAGGCATCTCGCAACTGAAGTAGCCTAGCCAGCGCGTGGGCAGACCCGACTAGGGGCGAGCCAAGTGGGCATCCGGGGCAGCAGCCGAAGGCTCCACACAGTGACCCCCTGACCTCGCCGGCAATCGGCGAGTCGTAAGGGTCCGCGCAGCTGCAGCCCGGTGTCGCGGCGGTGATGTCTTTGCTGTTGGCTCCGAGGTGGTGACTCTTGCCGCCGCTGCGCACATATCGCTCTTTGTTCCCCTGCAGCTCACCAACACTTGCTTGAGCTCGACTCTCTGCTGCGTCGCTCCTGTAGTGAAAATCGATGACGGATTCAGAGGAACCGCCTTTCAGAGCTGCAATCTCACGAATATCGTTTTCGGATATCAACCGGCCATAGTCAAGGGAAGTCTGTCGCAGTTCCCGCAGGTTGAAACCAGGAAGTTCGTGGCGCTTACAGAACTCCCTGAGATGGTGTATCCACTTGGAGTCTCCGGACCGCCCGTCAAGCGTCGCTGTCGCAAAAGCCTTCACTTTCCCTTCATTGGTCATGAACAGGAATACGCACTCTGAGTAGATGCCAGCTTCTTGTTGGATGCGACCAGTCCACTCCATCATGAAGCTGAGGATGGAGCTGGGAGAAGCGAAGTCCAGGTCATCGACGGGAAAGCTCCTCCTATAAGGCGTCCCTCTGTTCTTTCCTGGCTGTACCGCTACGCGCACTTCAAGGTGTTCGTTGCGCAGAACTGAAATCCTGCGCACTTGTCTGCGTCGTAGAGCGCGAAGCGGCTCCACATTGAAGTGGCCGTAAATTGTCAGAAGGAGAATTGGAGCCACACAGCTTTGCGCGAATGGCTGAAAGTACTCGCCGACTCTGCCCCATCCACCGTGGAGCCTATTGATAGCGTCGAAGAGAGGACGGTCGGTCTCCTGCCAGCTGGTATAGGTCGGAAAACGCGACGGGTACTTCTTATGCAAGTACCAGAGTAGCGCATCAATGTCCCGGTACCGAGCCTTGCTTCTCTTCGTAAGGTCGGGCAAAACCTCAGGCCCTTTGAATAGTGCCTGAGCGTGGCGCACTCTCTGTACCACGTCTCGGAAATCAGCCCTGGCGGCGCGCAAGATAGCTATGAGGCTGGGCAAACCAAGTGATTTGGTCTTCTCCGTCTCACCATGCGCCCCCGAGAAGGGGTTGTTGGGGAATGACTCTAGTTTGGGCAATATGCTGTCGGTCTTTGCTTTCTCGCCCAGTTCTGCAAAGAGACTACAAAATTCGCCGTGATACTTCCTGGCCGTGTTCGGGTTGAGGTGCTTTCCTTGCTTCGTGAGCGCCTCTTCGCGTAGCCACCTTGCGAATTGCCGACCCAGGTCGACCGGCCATTCACCGAGCGGTCTGTCGCTCAGGTGCTTAACCCTGGCGAAATTCAGTATCCCGTGGTTAAGACTCGTTCGAAACCCTTCGTAGGCTCGTTTGTGGCGGACGCTTCGGCGTGCGTTGCACATGAGTACAAATCCGTGCGTCAGGGCGGAGGCATCACGGAAGCCTGCTACATCGGCCTCAAAGCCGTTCAGCGCAGTTTCGAAGAAGGGAAGCAGCGCCTTCTTGCCTGTGAAAGACCGCAACTTGCCGGTCAGCAGCAGACTGCCTGTTTCTCCCCGGTATTCCTTCTCTTGGTCTGGTGTGAGTTGCTCGAACCGACTGGCGCGACGTGTGGTCTTCGAATTGCGCGCCATTACGCTGCCTCCACCGTGCTGTCACTGGCAATCACAGCGGCAACCGTGTTCAATGTTGCGATGAACTTGTCGCTCACGTATGCCTCGAAGTCTTGCGTTACCTTCAGGTAGAAATCCATGGTTGTGGCGACATCTTCGTGACCCAGTTGCTCTTGGATGTACTTCCACGGCTCCACGTCACCGTCGGACTTTCGGGCGTAGTACATCCAGACAGCAAACGTGTGCCGAAGGTCGTGAAATGTGAAGGCCGCCCGCTTCTCGACAACAGTCGTTGTTCTCTGCCAATCACCGTCCACGGGCCTGACCTTCGAGACGCTCCTAGTCAGACCAGACACGACGCACGCTCTAGAGAAGCGCCGCTGCAGGGTACTCTTGGTGATAGGCAGTCCTCGGAAACGGCCATCCTTGTGAACCAAGAGGACGCCATGGTCTGCCCCGCATCCTCGTGTAGCCTGCTTGCGTTCGACATCGATGTAGTCCAAGACTTTCTGAAGCAGCACTCCGTGGAACTTCACGGTCTTTAACCTCCCCCCTTTTCTGCGGAACGGACCGACTTCGTAGTGGCGGTTAGGCAGAATTTTTGTTCCATAGAACTTCACGAAGAGCTTCACGCGTAGCCCGACGACCTCCCCGACTCTCAGTCCAGCTTGGCATCCGATGTCCATGCCAAGGTGAGCTACGGAGGTCGCAGTGGGTTTGTCGTGCTCCTCGTGGAGAGCCGCAGGCGAACTGTCGCCAACAGTGCTCTTGTCGCAAGTCAGCTGCCTTGGCGTGGGGCCTATTGCCTTTAGTACCGCCTCGACCTCGCTCGGCTGCATGACATTTGGTAGCGAGATGTCCTCAGTCGACTGCTTCCCGTAATCAACTCGCTGTCTGAGCTCCCTGCGACGGTCATCAAGAAAGTCCGCCACGTTCGCCGACTTGAACAAGGTGCCCTCCGGGGCCTCAGCACACAAGTCTGGAAGGTTCTCTGAAGCCCATTGGTAGAACTGCTGAATTGGCACTAGGCGCCTTGAAACTGTGGACTGCTCAAAGGCTTCGTTGTGGTGCGGCGATACCAAGTTCAGGCTGTCAACGTAGTGCCCCAAATCTGCCCAAGTGGCCTTGTCCCAACGAAGTGCGAACCTTGCACCGAATCGCATCCAGTCCAACAGGTCGCTTGTGTAAGCACCCACTGTGTTCGCGTTGAACACGAGATTCCGTGTGAGATGTTTTTCTGCCATGTACAGCAAAGCCACTTGACAGATATCGCCGCTCACGTTGTCGATGATGTAGGGAAAGTCTGGCGGCAATGCCTCACCCGTCCCTCGCTCTGTGTGCTTGATGACCCATTGCGGGAAATCAGATTCATCTCGATTCTCTTGAGCCATAACCCCTCAACTTTCAAGTGTAAGAATGTGCTCGCAGGCATCCTTCAACGCCTGCCCTCTCTCGGCAGCAGCTACACAGAGATGCTCGCAAGTGCCTTCGATGCCATCGCTCGAAGCTGGAAAGCAGAGGACCAGTGCGGCCACTCGCGCGAAGTCTCCGGCTGCGTCTGGCCACCGCACTTATTCGTTCCGCCACAGATAAGAACGCTCGATTGATTCCTTCCGTATGGGTTGGGGAAGTGAAACCGGCGCGTCGGGTAAGCCGCAGACGTTCTGGGAAAGGTAGGTAGTCGCATGCGGTCGGCGAATTGGTTCCTCGTGTTTGAGGAGCGTTGGCAACAGACCTTTAAGCTCGCGAGGGTCAGGCACCATGTCGCGTTCCAATGCACCGATTCGAAATGTTTCGCAGTCATGAAGCCGTAGCAGGGCTCGCAGTAGTACCGCACCAGGCGGTCATGTGCCTCCGCGTCGTGAACCAAATACACGACTCCCTCCATGGGACTACCCTGCGGCTGTTCGCTGCCGCCTCTTGCTGGCTTGGTGGCTCCAACAAGCGCGAGCCAGCTTGACCACCTTTGCGCAGGTTCAATCTCGTTCAGCGTCCGACTGTGAGGAGTTGCTTCCTCTTCCATCAGAGACTTGGTATCGCGAAGCGGTTGGTTTCGCTCACCGAACAAGAAGTCCCTCATTGCGGCGGCCCCTTCTGTCCTCCCTCGTTCAGCGGGATAGCCGGGTTGTCTGGCTCAGTCTGAAAGACTCTGTTGAGCAGCACTTTCTGCAGCAGCAGCTCGCAAGTACCTTCAGCACGGCTCTGAGCCGCTTGGGAGTCTTTTAGACGCTCGGCCAAACCTAGTTGCTGCGCCTCGGAACTCGCCAGACGATTTCGTGCCTCAACCAACTGTGATTGCAAAAGGTCTTGCTCTCCAAGAGCGACCTCAAGACGTTCAGCAGCTTGACGATTCGATTCGGCGGTCACCTGCAAGGACACGCACTCCCGGAGACTCTTTTCCAGCTGGGCTCTCAGCGTTGTGGACTCAGCTCGAACTTCTAAGAGCTCCGACCTGTTTCGCTCTCTTTCGGACTCAAGCCGCTCGACGCGCTCTTCCGAAGCACGAAGGCGCTCCTGTGCAATGGCCAGCGACTGCCTAGCGCTTTCTGCTTCGCCGCCGAGTTGGGCAAGTTCGTTTGAGAGCAACTCGACTCGCCCCCGCAACGTCTCCAGAGCACCAGTCTGCTCAGCAAAAGAAAGTTGGAGGGCAGCGGTGCGCGAATTCGCTTCAATGGCCACCGCTCTGTAGCTCTCGCTCTCAGCAACCACCGCCAACAGCGACTTCTGAACGTCCTCCAGCTCATCAGACAGCTGCGAGGTACGAACTTTCACCAGCTTGTTTATTTCGTTTCCAATGTCCGTAAGGAGCGCTGGAGACAACGGGGCGGGCACCACTGGCGTAGAAGCCTCAATAGACACCTTCAACGCCGCGTAGTGCTTACAGATGGTGGTCTTGGAGCCTCTCCCTAGCTCCGCATGCACAGTTCCTGTGGAGACCTTTTCTCCTGCAGCCTTGAGCTTCTCGACAGCTCTCTTGACGTCCTCAAGGGTGACGTGACCAGCTGAACCAGAAATGAGTTTTTCAGTAGGCGATGCGAAATTTTCGGACACGAGCTTCTCCAGAACGTCGATTGACGATTACCGGAGTGCTCGGGCGTCTGCATAGCCGTGCACTGTTTGCAGTCGAGGACTGCTGGCCTTCCTTGTAGGCCATACGAAGCGAAACTAGATATTGGGGGTCTGCGTGACCCTCATGTTTCCCGTAGGCATTGATTGCCCGCAGACGGTAGGACTTAAACCTTGCTAGTTGCGCAGAGAGATTATTGCTCGGTCATGTCAGAGCGGCAAGTCCCAAACTGCGAAATACCGTCACTTCATACCTTATCGCGTACCGTACCGTACCGTACCGTACCGTACCGTACCGTACCGTACCGTACCGCATACCAGTTCTCGGTTCACACTCGAATTCCAAGAAGGCGAAGGGCAGTCGCTTGGATGGGGCTCCAAGTAGGCCTTTCAATCACGTACTATGCCTCCAACGACCGATGCAAAGGAGGACTCATGTCCAGCTCCCGCTACTCAAATGCACTTGCGCTCGCAGCTCGTGCCCACGAAGGCCAAGTACGCAAAGGCACATCGATTCCGTATGTCACCCACCCCGTGGCCGTAGCCGCGCTGGTGGCCCAATATGGCGGTGACGAAGACCAGCAAATAGCTGCGTTGCTCCACGATGTCCTAGAGGACGGCGGTGAGCACTATGCATCTGAAATCGCAGCAGAGTTTGGCCCCCGAGTACTCGCAATCGTGCGCGGCTGTACCGACGGCACGCCAGACGCGACTGGCGAGAAAGCACCTTGGCAACAGCGGAAAGAAGCCTACCTAGCCCACCTCGCGTCAGCGGGTGAGGACGTATGGATGGTGAGTGGGTGCGACAAGCTCAGCAACGCTCGCGCGATTCTTGAAGACCTGAACTCAATCGGGCTCGCGGTCTTCGACAGGTTCACGGCCAAGAAGGAAGGCACCCTCTGGTACTACCGCTCCCTCTCCCAGGTGTTCACCGATGCCGAGGCCCCCGTATGCGAAGAGCTGACTTCGTTAGTTGCTCAGATAGAGGAACTTGCGACAGCGGCGGCATAGCGAGGTCAGCGAGTTCGGCCACCTTTCGCTACCGGCCCGTTGGAGAAGTCAGTTGCGTTTATCTGGGTGTTGGAGACAGTGATGCCCGCTTCGATGGATTCAATCTGATTGGAAGTTGTGTCGTGAAAGCGAACCCATTCCCAGATGGTCGCGCCTTCACCGGCTTCGTTCCGTAGGAAGAGTGCGGTGCCACCTCGCGCCAACACTGCGCTATCGCTTCTTCTTTCCGCGGTCTGGGTCTGGCGTGGAATACAAAAGATGCGCTGGGTACTGGCGCATGAAGTCCATCGTCTTCGACGGTGGTGCGGTCAGCCAGTCGTCGTACTGGTGCTCGTGCAGGATGACGACCATGCGCTTCTCATCGCCGGGCTTGTGAAAGTGCTTGAAAAGCTCATGGTCGTCTGCATTCACCGTGAGCATCGTGAAGCTCAGCAGTTCCTCGCCTGATTCCAGCCGTTTGGACGCCCACAAGCCGGCGATGCCCATCGGCAAGCCATCTTTGCGCTTGATTTTCGTTGGTACCGCATGCCCGGAGCGCCAGTCCGGTTCGACTACCGCTTCCACTGGCACGATGCAGTGCTGGCCCTTGCGCCACGCGTCCCGGAAACTGGGCTTCTCGGCCACCGTCTCGGACCTTGCGTTGTAGGTGCGCCGGCCGAAGGCCACCTCGCCAGCCCAGTGCGGTACCAAGCCGAACAAACCCACCATCGCTTCGCGCGGGGGCACAGCATCATCACCCACATCAGCATTGGGGTGGCGTCGAACGAAGGGCGCCTGGTAGGTGGGCCAGACATCCGTGCGCAGGTTTATTCCGGGGGGAAGCGTTACCCCGAAATGCAGCTTCAAGCGCTCGGTGCTGGTGCAGGCGTCGTAGTTGGAACACATAGGGGCATTCTGGTGTGCAGAGGGCCAAAGCCGTATACTGGATGTATGAACAGTATTCGCATCATGTCTGAACCCGTGGCGTTGTCGGCCGCGTCGTTGATGCTGCCCATCGCCGCAGGGTACATCCGTGCGGGGTTTCCGTCCCCTGCAGAGGACTTTGAGGTCAACCGGCTCGACCTGACCCAAATCTTGATTCAGCACCCCCAGTCGACCTACTTCTGGCGTGCACGTGGTATTTCCATGCGGGAGAAAGGCATCGACGACGGTGACCTGCTCGTGGTTGACCGCGCTGTGCGCCCGGTTCATGGTCACATCGTGGTTGCCACAGTCGACGGGGAGTTCACTGTCAAGCAGCTCCACCAGCGCCTTGGCCGCATGCGCCTGAAGGCTGCGAACCCCACCTTCCCGGACATCATTCCCAAAGATGGGCAGACCGTCGAGGTCTGGGGTGTGGTCACCAGCAGCATCAAGCGCTTCGTCGTCTGAGCGGGCGGCACCGATGCAAGGGAGCCCGCCATGTACGCGCTGGTCGACGGCAACAACTTCTATGTCTCGTGCGAGAGGGTGTTCAGGCCAAGCTTGAACGGTCGCCCGGTCGTTGTCTTGTCGAACAACGACGGTTGCGCCATCGCACGCAGCAACGAGGCCAAAGACCTGGGCATCAAGATGGCCGCCCCCTGGTTTCAAATCCGGCACCTGGAAGAGTCGGCGGGGTTGGTGGCGTTGTCGGCCAACTTCGTGCTGTACGGAGACATGAGCGACCGCATGATGACGCTGGCTGCGGGACTTGGCCCAACGCAGGAGATTTACTCAATCGACGAAAGTTTCGTCGGCCTGCATGGTGTGCGTGGCGACTTGGTGGCGCGCGGCCGCAAAGTGCGTGCGCGCATCCTGCAGTGGACAGGTCTCCCAACCTGCATCGGCATCGCGCCGACAAAGACATTGGCGAAACTGGCCAACCACATTTCAAAGATTGCCGAGCGCAAGCCTGGCAGCTATCCTGCGGAGTTCGCCCAGGTGTTCAACATGTCGGCGCTGCCAGCGCAGGACCTGGACGACGTGCTCCAAGCCACGGACGTGGGGGACGTCTGGGGCGTGGGCCCTCGCATCTCCAAACAGCTCAAAGAGGGCGGCATCTGTACGGTGCTCGAACTGACCCGGATGGACCCAGCCACTGCGCGAAGGGGCTGGAGCGTGACCCTTGAGAAAACTGTGCGAGAGCTGCAAGGCCTACCGTGCATCGACCTTGACGATGCCCCCGGTCCGAAGCAACAGATTGCGTGCACACGTTCGTTTGGCAAGCCTGTTCATCAACTGGGCCCCCTGATTGAGGCGGTGAGTGAGTTCGCGGCGCGGGCGGCGGAGAAGCTCAGGAAGCAAAACAGCCTTGCCACCGAGCTGCTGGTGTTCATGCACACCTCGCCGTACAGGCCTGGACCCCAGTGCTCACGCAGCGTTGTAGTGCCTCTGCGTCGGCCAACTGACGACACCCTGGCACTTGCCAAGGCCGCGGCCGATGGCATGCGGTTCATGTACGTCGCCGGTTACCAGTTCATCAAGGCTGGCGTGATTCTGGTTGACCTGCAGTCCGCGAGCGTGCAACAGCAAGAGCTGGACTTGTGCGACCCCAACGAGGAGCCAGCAACACGTGACCGGTCGCGGCTGATGGCGGCTGTGGACGTCATCAACACTCGCTTCGGCAAGGGGACTGTGCACGCAGGAAGCACGGGCAAGCCTGGCGTGAATAGGGTTTGGACAATGAAGCAGGAGCGACGCACGCCTGCATACACGACCTGCTTGGCTGATGTACCCGTTGCGAGGGCGTAGGTCTTGGGACGATGCTCAGCACCAATGGGTGTTTGCCCAGAGCGCCGTCGGACCGGACCGCGACTCGTTTCTCATCACATCAGCTCGCAATCGAGGCACAATCTCGGCATGACATAGCGAACTCGAACTCCCGCATGAAGTCGGCACACGCACCCTTAGTGCGCCTGAGTGTCGGCAATTTTTGGAGTTCGTATGACACACACTCGCTATTCCCGCGCCGCCGTTGCCGCAGGCAACTCTGACCAGCGCAGCGGAAGCCCCCATCAAAGAAACAACCCGACAGCGCCCACCACACCGGTGGTCTTTTGGGCGTCGCACGCTCTTCCTGTTACTGGCGGAGGGCGGCTCGTTGGGGTTCGACGCCTCAGTTCGACAGAAGTCGAAGTGGGCCGATTGGAGCCAGGGGACGTCCGTGTCCAATGGGTTCCGGCCGAGTTGCTGCTGACTGAGCAGGATGCTCGCCGCTGGTTAGCGCGAGCGCGGTTTTCGAGGCAATAGAGGCAACATTGAGGGCTCGGCCTTGATGGCAGACCCTGAAGCCGTGAGGCAAGAGCACTGTGTGCTCTTGCCTCAGCGGTAGTGCGGCGGACCAACTACCGCGGTGGAAAAGTCGTCTTCGTTTCTAGTAGCCAGAAAACCCCTCAGCGGCTTGCGACATCGTTCTCAAACAATTCATGCACCTCGACTCCCAGAGCAGCAGAGAGCCTGTGCAACACCTCCAGCGTGGGATTTCGACTTTGCCGCTCAATCTTGGCCACGATGTCCCTGGAGACGTCCGCTACTGCAGCCAGTTCTTCCTGCGTCCACCCCAACGCCGTACGGCGGGCAACCAGTGCTGCGGCTGCACGATGCAAGGAGTCTTCGTCTACCCATGGGCGTCTGGGCTCACGTCCAGGGGTCAAGAGGACACTCACATGGACCCCGAATGCCTTGGCGAGGTTTTCGATGGTGGACAGGCGCACCGTGTTCTGTTTGCCGTGTTCGATGCCGTACAGGGTGGCAAGACTCAGGCCCCCGTGGTGGGCGAACTCTCGAGTGCTCCAGTTCGCCTCTGCCCTGAGGAATCGCACGTTTGCTGCGAGTACCGAGAGGGGTTTAGACGCTGAGGTAGTGGGGTCATCCTGGCCAAGCACCTAAACAGTTTGTGGTTCATCTGTTGGCAAGTGACTCGTTTTACGCCACAATTTAGGAGGTTTTTTTTACCTTCTGGAGAGTGCCTTGTTTGTCACCGTGCCCCAATTCGAACAATTCATGCCGCGTGAGTTGATTGGCCCAAACCAAAAATACTGGCGGGCTGTGACGCTTTCCCTGGAGTCGCCCTGGTACTTGTTCGTGTACGAGGCGGAGTTTGAGGACCAGAGAGTGCCTCAGACGATGCTGGTCGGGTGGGAGTCAACCCTGCTCGACATCCTGGCTTCCATTCCGGAAGGAAACTGCTTGGGCATAGCCCGCATCCAGAAGCATGGCGAGCAAGTAGCTCGCTGGGAGATGAACTGGATTCAGCGCATCTGGGCGCCCACGCGTGATGAGTCCAATGAGATAGGGTTGTTCTTGCTGCAACTTGAGGGAGACCCGCAGTTGCGTGATGCACATCTGCAGCCGGTGCAAAACAGGGCCGGACGGAAGCTGCTGTTTGGTACCCCGCCCTCAAATTCAACGCCGAAGGAAAGTCCGGCGAATGCCTAGTCACTTGAAACCATTGCGCGGTCTAGACGAAACCGTGCTCTATCTGGATTTCGACGGCGTACTCCATCACGAAGATGTTTGGTGGCATCCTCGGCGCGGCGTGTATATCAAGACGCCTGGATACCAGTTGTTTGAGCACGTTCCGCTGCTTGAAGAAGTGCTCGCGTCATTTCCCGAAGTACGAATCGTGCTGTCAACGTCGTGGGTTCGCTACCAACGATTCAGCGGTTCAGTAAGAAGACTCAGCCCCTCCCTGCGCGAGCGCGTCATCGGAGCCACGTTTCACTCGCGGATGAATCGCCAGGGCTTTGAAAGTCTGCCGCGGGGAATTCAAGTGATGAATGATGTAGCACGCAGAAAGCCTCGAAATTGGGTTGCGCTTGATGACGACCTTGAAAATTGGGTGCCAGAGTACCGGAATTTTTTGATTCATTGCGACCAAGTACTTGGTATCAGTGCACCGGGTGTACTGGATGCGCTGAAACAGCGCCTCCTGCTTTTTCGCCGTGCCTGACTCTTGCTGCCTTCCCTCGCCACCACGTCTATTCCACAGTGACGGGTAAACCACCAACCGGTCTAACTGAAGAAGGGCACTTCGCTAGGTACAACATCTGCTTGGACTTGGTGAATCAGCTCAATGACTAGGTGCTTTCAATGCATGCCAATATGAAGACCTTGCGCGGAAAGTCACTCACGCCTCGAACCATCGCAAGTATGGTCAGTGGATTCTCTGTTGCACATGCTCATCAGATTCTCGACTTTATGAGAGCATTGACGCCCGAGATTTCTGCGGTGGTCGTGCATTGCGAAGGCGGCTATCCGCGTTCGTGCGCAGTTGCGCTCGTGTTGTAGTAGCACTTCAGCTTCATTGCAGAACCCGAAAGACCATATGCAGCAAAACTTACTGTCCTCTCGCTATCGAGAGCAGCAACATAGCGACTCATCGTGCGCATTCAACTGACGTCCGACGTGCACTTGGAGCATCTTGAGAACTGGTTTCCAGGCGCTCGGACGATTTCACCTGCGTATGGGGCAGACGTACTTGTTCTCGCAGGTGACGTTGGGCGGGGGGCCAACGCACTTCGCCTGTTTCGCGACTGGCCCGTCCCCGTCCTGTACGTCGCCGGAAACCACGAGGCCTACGGCTCAACTTGGGAGGCCACAGTAGCCGCACTTCGCGAAACTGCGCAAAACACCTCTGTACGGTTCCTGGAGAGAGAAGCGGTCGACTTCGGTGGCGTGCGGTTTCTTGGGTGTACCTTATGGACGGACTACCGGCTGCGGTCAAACAGGACGCAAAGGCAGTTGATGGCAAACGCTGAATTGCGCATCTCAGACCACCGTCAAATCAGGACGGAGAGCGGGAGCTATTTCTCGGCAGCAGATGCCCTGCGTGAGCACGAGACTTCGAGAGCATGGCTTGCGGCTGAACTCGCGCGGCCGTACGACGGTATAACCGTCGTCATTACGCACCACGGGCCACACCCGCTTTCTGTACACCCACGCTACGTTGGAGACCCAACAAACGCGGCTTTTGTTAGCAACCTTACCGACTTGCTCCAGCAAGGCCCATCCCTTTGGCTGCACGGGCATGTCCACGACTCTTTTGACTACACCGTAGGTTGTTGCAGAGTGGTCGCCAACCCGCGGGGCTACCCTCGCAACGCGAGCTCGTGCGACCTCGAAAAAGACTTGATATTCGAGAACCCGAGCTACCAGTGTGCGCTCGTGCTTGAGGTCTGAGTAGCTTGAGTTGTAGGTCGTCGAAATGGTGCCGGGAAGGCTCGGGGCTTTCTTGTCATTACCCCCTGAACCTCGTCAGCAATCTTGTCACGATGACAAGATTCCAGACTTCCGGTCCCAAGTCCGCCCGGCTGTGGGAGTCGCCCACTCTCTACTTCAAGTCGTCGACGGTCAAACCGTGCCTCCTCATCAGCTCGTTTATTTCACCGATGGCCGCCAGTCGCTCGACATCAGTCGCGACAACAGCCGAAGCGAAGAAGGCACTGGCATTTTTGAGTAGGTCTTGGTAGCGCTGCTCAGACAGTGCTTCTGGTCTTCTGTTTGAGTGCCCCGGAAACCCGGTAGGTGCTTGTTGTCTGCGGAAACTGTTCATGTCACCCAACGATACGCAATTTCCACCGACTATGTGCAAAGTTAGGTGCAGGAGGTGAGAAAGCTGCCCATGAGCCTAGCGCTCTCCCAGCGCAGAGGCCTTCAAACCAAGTGCGGCTCTCCTTCCTTGCCCGTGGCCCGTTCAAGCAACTCTAAAACGTGTGTAAACAAGCTGAAAAATAAAAACAGTGCCTATATGTCAATGAGCGTCGACCGTCGTCGCGCCGCTGTTTACAGGAGAACGTATGTTGATGTTTGATTTTTGCGAAGCCGAAGTGCAAAAGGTTCTGGGTCTTAATTGGAATCACGGCGCAGTACGTGTGAATCGCGAGGTCATTGCAGTAAGTAGAGGTGCGCCCGTCAACGCATTGGAGTGCGTGTTGCGTCGGCACATGAACTTGGATGTCGGCGAATTGCAGAGCGATAGTTGCGTGCATGACGCGATTTCGACTGCTCGCGACGAGTCCCAAACATACGTCACGAGATACCTTCTTTGCGGGCGCGTCTACAGCGTTCAAACGAACCCAACGAGCAGAACAACTGAAGTCACTTTTACTTTCGAAGACGAGTTTGGCGAGGACTCGTTCGAGACCACGTTTTTTAATGTGCTTCTGGAGCGAACGGATACAGAATGAGCCGGGACTCTCGGGCCGTCTACAAGCTGCCTGTTGCGAGGGAGTAGCCATTTCACTGCTAACCGTATATGGCCCAGAGAGATTCCTAGTTCCATGATTTTGAGAAGAATCCCCTTTTCATCGCTAACCAAAGATGGCTGTACCCCCGCTTTGAAATTCTCATCTCGGTCTCACTCAGACCTCGTAGTTCATACCCTTTGACGTCTCAACTACCAAGTCGCGCAGCCATCGTGTTGCGCCATCGCTTTCGCGAGTCTTGTGCCACTGCATGACGATACGTAGCGGAGGGATGTCGACTGGCGGCCAAAATAGCTTGAGAGGCAGTACCTGAACCTGTTGTTGTGCCAGGCGTGTCGGAACCGTAGCGATGCGTTGTGTACCGACTACGAGCGGCCCGAGCAAAGCGGGTGTCGTGCAGCTGAGCTCGACTCTGCGTTGAACACCAAGTCGGTCCATCGAGTACTGTTCGAAGCCAGGTCGCCTGTCAAAGCCGTAGCGTGTAACGGCATGCCCCAATGCAAGGTACAGGTCGAGGTTGAGACTGCGTTTGACCCGCTTGTTGCCTGTCCAGACGATGCAGTGGAACGTGTCATTGATAACCAGCGAGTGTGGATGCGCTTCATTGCGCATGCCTTCAATCACGAACGCCAGGTCAAGCTCCCGGCGGTTGAGTCGTTCTTCAATTTGTCCAGGGTCAGCAGGAAGCAGTTCGATAGTGACACCAGGAGCGAGCACTTCGACACGGCACATGACCTCGGCAAGAAGGGTCAAAACCGTGGACTCTGAGGCACATATTTGAAAGTGCCTTTTCGCTGTTGCCGGGTCAAACCCCGGGCGAAGCGAAATCGTACGCTCAACTATCTCCAGCGTCTCCTTGACCGAATCGAGCAACATTTCCGAGAGAGGTGTTAGCTCTAACTTGCGTCCTGCTGGAACGAGCAAAGGGTCTCCGAAGTACTCCCTCAGTCTCGCCAGTGAACCGCTCATCGATGGCTGCGTCACATGAAGTTGATTGGCTGCGGCGGTCACGCTGCGCAGAGTCAGCAACGCATCAAGCGCAACCAACAAGTTGAGGTCGATGCGTCGCAGGCGGCTGGATGTAGGCATAGGCCAGAACTATACATCGCATCTGGCGAAACGATTTTTGCTGAGCGCTTGTTCTACGTATCGTTGAGTCCACAGCAGCAAAAGGACGCAACGAAATGAACGAAATCGCCGAAAACAAACAGAAACTGCAGGCCCAAACACCAGGAGCCTATCGCGCTCAATCGGGGGAGTATGTCTTCAACTTCTCCAAGGTGAACCAGATTCTGGGAGGCCCAGACTACTCGCCCGTGTACGGAGGTTGTGTTGAGGGCGACCGCATGATTGTTGCTCTGATGACGGCGCCCGCCGGCAAGCAGTCGGAGCCTCACTCTCACCCCAACGAGCAATGGATTTACGTGCTCGAAGGCGTGATGGAAATTCTGGTGGAAGGTGAGCGACACACAGCCCATCCCGGCGAACTCATCTACATCCCCGCCAACACCATTCACTGTGGTTGCACTCCCACGGAGAAGGACGCGAAGTTCTTCACCGTCAAGGACGCTTCACACAGCCTGCACGGCATCAAGGTCCAAAAATGACCTTGGACAGCAAGGGAGACATCCATACCCGGACAGAAGTCCGGGACGGGATGCGCATCACCTGGAACGCACCCATCAAGATGTCCGATGGCACTGTGCTTCGAGCGGACGTCTTTCGCCCCATCGCTGAGGACTTGCGCGCCCCGGTCATCATCTCGCACGGCGTCTACGCGAAGGGACTGTCCTACCAGGATGGCTACCCGATGCAGTGGGAGAAGATGGTCAATGATTTTCCCGATGTCCTTGAAGGCTCGACCAACAAATACCAATCATGGGAAGTATCCGACCCAGAGCGCTGGGTGCCCCATGGCTATGCGGTGGTTCGGGTTGACTCAAGAGGTGCCGGCTGGAGCGAAGGGGTGCTTGACCCTATGTCACCTCAGGAAACTGCAGACTTTTGCTCGAGCATCGAGTGGGCTGCCGAGCAGCCTTGGAGCGATGGCACGGTGGGCGTGTTGGGTATCTCCTACTTTGCCAACATGGCATGGCGCGTAGCTGAGCGTCGACCTAAAGGTCTCAAGGCTGTCATTCCGTGGGAGGGATTCATCGACCTTTACCGCGACCCCACCTATCACGGCGGCATCCTCAACGAGTTCTCCAAGAAGTGGGCAGCGATTCAGGCCGTCACGGTGCAGTACGGTCTCGGCAGCCGGGCCAAACGCAACCCCAACACAGGCGAGTCCATCGCCGGGCCGGTGGACAAGTCGGACGCTGAACTGACCAGTCATCGGCATGACCTATATGAGCAATCGTTGGAGTGGCCTCTGGATGGACCGTTCTGGCAGAGCCGTACACCAGACCCGACCGAAATAGATTTGCCATTTCTTTCCTGCGCCAACTGGGGGGGCATGGGTATACACCCGCGAGGCAACTTCAACGGCTTCACCGAGTCGCCGTCCAAGCAGAAGTGGCTCGAGGTACACGGTGACTCCCACTGGTCACTGTTCTCTGCGAGCTACGGCCTGACGTTGCAGAAGCGCTTCTTCGACCACTTTCTCAAAGGCATTGACAACGGTTGGGACAGGAGCCCACGCGTGCAACTCAACATCCGCAACGTTGACGGTCGATTCCAACGGCGTGACGAGCATGAGTGGCCCATAGGGCGCACTCGTTGGACGAAGTTCTATCTTGATGCGAGTCAATCGGCTATGGCAGCGGGATTGCCACCACAAACAGCAAATTCAAGGTACGAGTCGACCGGCAAAGGTTTGACCTTTCGCACACCGCCCCTGTCTGAAGAGACGGAAATCACCGGCCCCATCGCTGCCAAGTTGTTCATCGAAAGCACAACGGCAGATGCAGACCTCTTCCTGGTCGTTCAAGTGTTTGACCCCTCCGGTAAGGAGCTGACCTTTCAGGGCGCGTTGGACCCGAACACGCCCATTGCGATGGGATGGCTGCGTGCGTCCCATCGCCGCGTGGACCCATCTCGCAGCAAACCATGGCAGCCCTATCACCCACACGACAAGGTTGAGCCATTGACGGCAGGTCAAGTCTACGAACTCGACATCGAAATCCTACCGACCTGCATCGTATTGCCCAAGGGGTGGACGCTTGGCCTTTCTGTTCGGGGAAAAGACTACGAATACGAAGGAGACGTCGAAGAGTTCGGTCAGCAGTTCTATTACGCGACGCGAGGCACCGGGGGCATGACGCACAACGATGTCCGTGACCGTCCTTCTGCACTCTTTGACAACGCCGTCACGTTGCACACCGGCGGCGGCAGGGCTTCATACCTTCTCGTACCCATCGTGCCCCCTCGGTCCTGATGGCAGGCATTCCCCTCAAACAAGCAATTCAATTTCGGAGACACGCAATGGCACACATCACCCTGCAGGACGTCAAGGACGAGTTCGTCACACCGAAGCATTCAAGCGCTTTCGGGAAGCTCATCACAGGCGAGCACATTGAAATCGGCGTGCTCAAGTACAAGGCCGGTGAAGGTGCGCAGATGCACTCGCATCCCCACGAGCAGATTTCCATCATCCTCTCTGGGCGAAGCCGCGTCACGCTGAACGGAGAAGTCTTCGAAGTCGGCCCAGGTGAAGCGGTTCACATCCCGCCAAACGTTCCCCACAAGGTCGAAATCATTGAAGACTCCGAGGTGATTTCTGCCAAGAGCATCGTCGACGGCGTTGGCCACAGGATTGGCTGAACCATGTTGAACGTCGCAGTCATTGGCCTTGGATGGTGGGGCCGAATCATCGTGGACCTACTCTCCCAGGGACAGAAGCTCAAGGTCGTCCACGTCGTGGACGTCAGCGAAGTAGGACGAGCGTTTGCACTTGAGCGGGGAATCCGTTTCTCGACCAGCCTTGAAGAAGCGCTACGAGACGATTCAGTCCAAGGGGTAGTGCTCTGTACGCCTCACACGCAGCATACCGAGCAAATCCTTTCCACAGCGCGTGCAGGCAAACATGTCTTCTGCGAAAAGCCGTTGTCCATGACGCGTGCGGACGTTTTGAAGGCAATAGAAGCTGTTGACAAGGCGGGCGTAGCGCTGGCTGTGGGTCATGAAAAACGTTTCGAGCCGCCCATCCAGGAAATCATGCGTCTGCTCAAGGAAGGCGCCTTGGGTACGCCCCTCCAGGTTGAAGCGAACTTCAGCCAAGACAAGTTCTTGGCACTCGCCAAAGACAACTGGCGCCTGTCGGGCAAGGAGTCGCCGGCTGGCCCCATGACCGCAACGGGCATCCATTTGCTGGACTTGGCTGTGGGTGTTTTCGGTGAGGCGGAAACCGTCCATGCCAGCGTGAAACAACTCGGAAGCCCATTGACAAACGGTGACACGCTGGCGGCTCTGGTCACCTTCAAACGCGGCGGGCACGCCCTCATCAGCGCCATCTTGGCGACTCCCTTCGCCGGCCGCTTTGCTGTGTACGGTTCCCAAGGATGGGCAGAGGTGCGCGACAAGACACATCCGGAAGCTCCAGAGGGTTGGACTTTGACCACCTGTCTGCGGGGCCAGCGTTTGAAGTCAGTGGACATCCCGCCAGCGCCGGCCGTGCTGCTCAACCTTGAGGCATTCGCAGATGCCGCGCTTGGTCGAGTGCCATACCCCGTGCCGCGCGAGCAGATGATTGCCAATGTCAGCGCTTTGGAAGCCATCTTCCGCTCGGCGCAGAGTGGTGGCATTGAGCGAGTTGAGGGCTAAGCCATGCCGCAGTTCGACAGTCCGTTCGACGCAAAGCAACTCCGCCAAGTGCTGGGGACTTTCGTTACAGGAGTGACGGTCATCACAACCGTGGACTCCAAGGGTGCTTTTCACGGCCTTACCGTGAATTCTTTCAGCTCAGTCTCGCTCGACCCACCTCTCATCTTGTGGAGCCAATCCAAGACGTCACCGAGCCACCCTGTGTTCAATGAAGCAGAGAGGTTCGCCGTCAACATCCTCTCCGACGACCAAGTAGCCATATCCAACCGCTTCTCCCGCGCAAACGTTGACAAGTTTGCCGAGACATCTGTGATAGCCGGACTTGGTGGAGTCCCACTTATCCAAGGTTGCTCCGCACATCTTGAATGCCGCCGCGTCCAAACCTACCCAGGCGGTGACCACGTGGTGTTTCTCGGAGAGGTGGAGCGCATTGCACGTCATCCAAGCCAGCCCTTGGTCTTCGGCGACGGGCGCTACTTGATGGCGGGGCCGCATGACCTGGGGGTATCACGCAAAGACAAGGGGGCCTGCAATGTTGCCCAGCTTACGGCCATACGCCTTGCCACTCGTGCAATGGTTGAGCTGTCACACGAGCTTGACCAGACCTTGGGGCTAGGGGTATGGGGCAACCATGGGCCCACCATGATTCGCTGGGAAGAATCTTCGCAGCCTATCAGTGAAAAGCTGCGAACTGGCTTGGTGCTTCCGATGCACACATCCGCCACAGGACTTGCATTTGCCACCTGGCTTCCGCGCGACCTCACTGCAGACTTCCTGGATGCAGAACTGGCCGAGCTCGGAAACGAATCGCATTTCCTTGACGTTGAGCAGCTCCCGCAGCGTCTCGCGGAATTTCGAGCTGCAGGTGTCGTGCGATTGGTAGGAACAGATGAGTTCCAGGCTCTCTATGGAACCGCCATCAGTGCTGTCAGCGTGCCTGTTTTCGACCCATCTGGAGCGATGGTGCTTGCGCTGACAGCTATCGGCGCCGCCGGCCGAATCGATATCGAAGAAAACAGTCGTCTATGCACTGGCCTGCTCGGATGCTCGACGTCCATTACCCAACGACTTACGGCTGCAGCGATACCGCTTGCGGCTTGACAAACACGATACGGAGATTCCAATGAAACTGGGTACTTTCATGATGCCGCTTCACCCCCCTGGCCGAAACGCCTGGGAGACTCTTGCTGAGGACCGGGAAGCTATCTTGCTCGCAGACGAGTTGGGCTACTGCGAAGCGTATGTGGGTGAGCATGTCACGGACATTGCTGAGAACGTGACGTCCTGCCTCATGTTCTTGTCTTCTCTCGCGCACGACACCCGCAACATTGTTCTGGGTACCGGGACCATCAATCTCCCGAACACCCACCCTGCAGCAGTTGCGGCTCAGGTGGCGATGTTGGACCACATTCTCAAGGGACGATTCATCATGGGCATCAGCCCAGGTGGCCTGATGTCGGACGCAGAGGTCTTTGGCAACCACCAAAAGAATCGCAATGCCATCTTCGTCGAGAGCATCAATCAAATTCTAAAAATCTGGGAGACCGACGGCCCGCTTGATTTGGAAGGTGAGTTCTTCAAGGTGTCCACCATGAACACCGCCATTCCCGAAATCGGACAAGGTCTGATTCTCAAGCCTTATCAAAGACCTCATCCCCGAATCGTGGGCACCGCAGTCGCGCCTTTTTCACAAGGTGTGACGGAGATGGCAAAACGAGGCTGGCAACCCATATCTGCCAACTTTTTGTTGCCCGAATGGGTCAAGACCCATTGGCCAAAGTATGTGGAAGGTCGTGAGGCAGTAGGTGCCAAAGCCTCTGCATCAGAGTGGCGCGTTGCCAAATCCATCTTCGTGGCCGACAACGAAAACACTGCACAGCGCTACGGCAAAAGTGTGGAAGGGCCCTACCACTTCTACTTCAAGCAGCTCGTGCGCAAACTGGTCGGCTTCTCCGGTCGCTCCAACCTTTTCAAGTTGGACCAAAGTCAGCCAGACAGTGAAATCACGCCCGAGTATGTCACCGACAAACTGGTCATCGCAGGCACTGTGGATAGTGTCGTCGAGCAAATCTTGAACTTCCGAGAACAGATTGGTGACTTCGGCACGCTGCTGTACGCATGCCACGACTGGGTCGACCCAGTCCTCTCAAAGCGCTCCATGACGCTGATGGCTGAAGAGGTGATGCCCAGGGTCAACGCAGCCATTGCCCGTTCGGAACACCAGGAACAGGCCGTGGTGGCTTGAGATGAACGGGCTTCAAACAGTTCGAGTCCGGGACCTCGATGTCCGATTTCGGATGGACGAGCCCGAGGCCTCCCCTGTTGTCATGTTGGCACACGGGATTCTGACCTCTCATGTCATGTGGGACGGCGTTGCCGAACTCTTGTCGCAGCGTTGGCGGGTACTGCGATATGACCTCCGGGGGCACGGGTCGACGACCGTTGGTCAACTTCCGTATGCGATGCCAGAGCTCGCTCTGGACGCCATTGCCCTTCTAGACGAGTTGAACATTGAGCGGGTTCATTTTGTCGGCTCATCGTTAGGAGGGATGCTTGGCCAATGGGTAGGCGCCCACCACAGCGCACGCCTTCACTCGCTAACGCTGGCCAACACAACGGCAGTGCAAGGTACCCCCCAGTCTTGGGAGGAGCGCTTGACCGCAGCACGTGGGACAGGCCTTCTTCCGCTGGTCGAACCCACCCTGAAGCGATGGTTCACGCCGGGCTTCTTGGGGTCGAATTCGCTTGAAGTGTCGAAGATGCGTTCAATCGCGACGACAACATCCGTGGATGGTTTTATCGGATGCGCCGCTTTGGTGAGAGACCTTTCTCAGTTGCATCTTCTGCATCGCATCCACGTGCCGACACTCGTGGTCGCTGGAGAGCAGGACTCTGCCACTACTCCGATGGAGGCTCAGCAACTCGTTTCCAGCATCAGTGGAGCCAAGTTGGTTCTGCTTCCGGCCGCACATCAATCAGCGGTTGAATGCCCAAAAGCATTTGCTGCTGCATGGAGTTCATTTGCGGAAAACATTCCCCACTCATCGCGCGATTGACCGCGATATTTTCTCGTTCACATAACCACTAGGAGACGACATGAAAAAGCTAATCACCCTGGCCACAGCTGTAGCGCTGGGCATCGCAACAACATTGGCAAGCGCGGAGGACAACTTCCCAAGCAAGCCGGTCAAAATCATTGTTCCCTTTGCACCTGGGGGTGCGAGCGACGCCATCGCACGGCCTCTGGCACTGGCCATGAGCCAAATCCTCGGTCAACCGGTCGTGGTCGAGAACAAGCCCGGCGCAGCTGGCAACATCGCGCTGACCCATGTCGTGCGCTCGGCTGCGGACGGTTACACGCTTCTGCTCGGAAACATTTCCACGAACGCAATGAACCAGACCAGTTATGCAGACCGACTTCAGGTGGTGCCGAGCAAAGAGTTGACTGCCTTCGGGCTGATAGGACTGACACCGTCGGTACTGGTTGCAAGTACGAACTTTGCACCTAAGACTGGGCGAGAGTTCCTAGCCTTCTCCAAGGCCAATCCGGAGAGAGTGACCTATTGGTTGCCAGGTGTTGCCAGCGGCCCTCATTTCGATATGGTGGAACTCGAACGATTTGCCGGCATCAAGATGCTCGCTGTACCCTTCAGTGGGGGAGCAGGCCCCGGCTTCGCGGCGCTGATTGGCGGGCAAATCGACTTGGGATTGGTCAATCTGGGAGGTGCACTGCCATTGGTCACCAGCGGCAAACTTCGCGCTTATGCGGTTTCCACACCCCACCGTCTTCCCGAGCTTCCCGATGTCCCTACGGCTGCCGAAGCGGGATTGGGGAATCTGACGAGTTCCTGGCAAGCGCTTTTTGTGCCGTCGGAAACACCTGCTCAAGTCGTCAGAAAGCTCCACAAGGCCTTGAATGACTCCCTCAAGCGTGACGACGTCAAGGAGGCCTTGGCCAAATCCTCCACCATCATCACCCCCAGTAAATCACCAGACGATGCACAGGCATGGGTCGTCGGAGAGACCGAGCGTTGGGCAAAAATCATCACTGCCTCCGGAGTCAAGCCTCAATGACGACACACGGCCAAGAGCCCGAACAATACTGACCATGAAATCTCGACTCAAACTTCCTGAGCCGAGTCTTTTGACTCCGGCTCAGCAACTGGTTTTCGAGGACATCGTTCGTACCCGAGGCAATGTCGAAGGTCCGTTCTTGGCTTGGCTGCTCAGCCCTGGTTTGGCGGACCCAGCTCAAAAGCTAGGGGCCTTCTGTCGGTTCGGTACGAACTTGTCACATGTAGAGACTGAACTACTCATCCTGTACGTTGCCGCTCACTATGCATGTACTGCAGAGCAACAAATTCACGAGCCGATAGCGCAGAAAGCTGGCCTTTCAAGCGAGGTAATTGCAGCTATTCGAACCGGCGGAGTGCCGCCCTTGGCAACGTCACGGCAGCGATTGCTTGCAGATGTGACCATCGAACTACTGGACACAAAGACGCTGCAAGAGACCACCTACTCCAAAGCATCTTCTCAGTTGGGAGAGGTAACTCTGGTGGAGGTTGTCGGTGTCATCGGGTACTACGCGATGGTCGCATACACACTCAATGCGTTCTCATTTAGTGTGTCTTGAGAAGACTCATTCGGTGTTGCGAACTGACCTCTGCGCAACATCGTCTAAAGAGCTGAGCACAGCACCTGACCAAAAGCGTCCGCAGGTAACGCTCAAGCGCAAGTAAATTGAACGTCTCGCTGCCGAGCCTGAGGCAGTATGTCGGTGGTCCCCTTGAATTTTTGGGCTCCACCTGGCGGCCCTTCATGTGATTGAGCTCGATGCTCAAGTCCTCTTTCTCGGTCCGGTCCAGGTGGCACTTCAGCACGCGCTCATGCGAGCAAGTGCAGCCGACCCCATGAGTTGGCTCGGTCAATCCCCATCCAGAACTGCGCCGGTGCTGGCACTTGAGGCATTCCTCGCAAACTTGGACAGTACCCCCCTCTTGTACCGTGGTTCGGGCTGCTTCCAGTTGGCCCTTCGCTCGCGCAGCTCAGTGTCAGAAACATGCAACTGCAGAGTCAAGGTGTGCGCATTGATGGTTATCGAATCACCCTCTTGGACAAGCGCTATGGCTCCGCCCTCATAGGCCTCGGGCGCAACGTGTCCAACCACCATTCCCCAAGTCCCGCCTGAAAAGCGGCCATCGGTGATGAGACCCACAGTTTCGCCGAGTCCCTGTCCGATGAGTGCACTGGTGGGAGCAAGCATCTCAGGCATGCCTGGGCCGCCCTTTGGACCCAGGTACCGAAGAACCATGACGTCACCTGGATTGATGTTCTTGGCCATGATGGATGCAAGTGCAGCTTGCTCATCATCAAACACCCTTGCTGGTCCAGTAATCACTGGATTCTTCAATCCCGAAATCTTCGCCACGCTTCCCTCCGGTGACAGATTGCCGCGCAAGATGGCCAAGTGCCCCTCTGCGTACATCGGATTGGCGATTGGACGAATGACGTCTTGGTCAGACCGAAGAGGCGGGATGTTGGCAAGGTTCTCTGCCACTGTTTTCCCAGTGATGGTTATGCAGTCCCCGTTGAGCAACCCGGCATCAAGCAACACTTTCATCACGGCTGGGATACCCCCCGCCGTGTGCAAATCAACAGCCAAAAATCTCCCGCTGGGCTTGAGGTCACAAAGCACAGGAATCTTCTTCCGCATGCGCTCGAAGTCATCGATGGACCACTCAACTTGAGCCGCGTGGGCGATTGCCAGAAAATGAAGAACAGCGTTGGTGGAGCCACCTGTGGCCATGATGACTGCAACCGCGTTTTCTATGCTTTTACGGGTAACGATGTCTCTCGGCTTGAGGTCACGTTTCACCGCTTCGACCAACGTTTTTGCTGCAAGTTTTGTCGCCTCAACAATCTCGTCGTGCACATTCGCCATGGTCGAGCTGTAGGGCATGCTGACCCCCAGAGCTTCAAAAGCTGAGGACATGGTGTTGGCGGTGTACATACCACCACACGAACCACTTCCGGGGATTGCACGACGTTCGATTTGACAGAAGTCCTCCTCCGTCATCTTCCCGGCTGTGAACTGACCCACGGCCTCAAACACGCTGACAATGTTCAAGTCTTCCCCCTTGTACTTGCCAGGGAGAATCGTTCCACCGTAGACATAGATTGCTGGCACGTTTGCCCTGAGCATCCCCATCAGTCCACCCGGCATGTTCTTGTCACATCCGCCGATGACAAGCACTCCATCCATCCACTGTCCACCGACACAAGTCTCCACACAGTCGGAAATTACTTCGCGCGAGACCAGTGAGTACTTCATCCCTTCGGTCCCCATCGCCATACCGTCGCTGATGGTCGGTGTGCCGAAGACCTGCGGATTTGCGTTGCAGGCAATCAGCGCATTGATGGCCGCATCCGCGAGCTTTTGGAGCCCGGAGTTGCAGGGGGTAATGGTCGAGTGGCCGTTGGCCACACCAATCATTGGTTTGCCGAAGTCACTTGATGTGTACCCCATGGCGTAGTACATCGAACGGTTGGGGGCCCGTGCAATGCCCTCGGTGATGTTTTTGGAGCGACGGTTAATGTTCATGAGATGACCTCTTTGTCGTTGCGATGTAGACGCTTGGCAAGATGAGTGAAGCGCCAAGGGCGTGAAACCACTGGGGGGCCTCATTGAGGAACCACCAAGCTGTGAAAGCAGCGTAGATGGGGCTTAGATACATCACCACACCCGCCTTCGAAGCACCCAACTCACGCACCATCAATGTGTAGGCTTGATACGAGAGGAAGCCAGGGAGAATCCCGGCGAGCGCCACCAGGATGATGGCTTTGGCAGACAGGGGCGGCGGCGGCACCAAGAAGTACTCAAGGAGGGTGAAAGGAAATAGAACGACCAGTCCTCCAAGAGTGATACACCAGAGGCGCGATTGAGATGAGAGCTCTGAAGGCCAACGCTGCTGAAGCACCGTATAGGCCACCCACGAAACTGCAGCAACCAAAATCCAGATATCACCCCATGCAAAACGAACGAGAAGCAGGTTGAGCGGGTTGCCTTGACCAATCACGACCAACACACCGAGCAGTGCCATTGCAAGTGAAGCCTGTTGCGCTCCGCTCGAACTCTCTTTGAGAACCCATTTGCTCATGAGAGCTATCCCCACGGGAGTTGCTGCGTATATCAATCCGATGTTGGTCGCCGATGTCCCCTGTGCGCCGATATACACAAAAGCGCCACAGACCCACATGCCGAGGCCGCCAAGAATCAACATCCGCCGCCATTCGGTCTTCCATGCAGCATGGATGCTCGCTCTGTCGGTCCATACGAACGGAAGCAGCAGCAGAAAGACCAGCAGCCATCTACCAAGCGCCAAAGTGTGTGGTGAAACCACCCCTGAAGCAGCTCGAGCGATGATGTAGTTTGAAGACCATATAGCTGGAGTCACCCATAGCAACGCCAAGGCAAGTCGATGCTGGGAGGGTCCCATAGGAGGTCGCCGGCACTGCAAGTAGGTGGGGAAGACAACAGCAACGCACGGCTTCGCACAGGAAGGCTGGGCGCAGACTACAAACACTCCATCGCGCGATTCACGAGGAGTGCAAGAGTGGTCTAGCTCGTTACCACGGCACGTTCACAGCATGCGTTTTCCGGTTTTCTGCGATGAACAGAGAAGGTAGGAAGCGCGAAAGGAACGTGAACTCGTTGTAGCAATGCTGCAGCAAGGCGATGCCCAGTGCATCAGGCACTATTTCTTCAACTTCTTGAGCTGACTTTCCAATTGAAGGTAGGTCCTGGCCGAGATAGAAGTGACTTCTCAGAGCGCACCCCCATGGGGTATCTCGAGTGATGTGCAGCAGTCGACCTCCAAGAATTCTGTCATCTGGAAGACGTGGAGCCTCCCAGCTCATACCGACACGACCACACACGGAGCCCGTCACGCGCCCATCCTTGCGTGCTGCAGCGTACGCCGACGCATCGAAAAACTCGTCGTTTGAGCGGAACTGAATGAGCAGCTTTTCTGCGGGCAATCCAGTGAAGTACTCCTCCACTTTGTGAATTGAACCGACGTGCGTATCCGTGCTCCCACCAATCCAGTCGCTGAACACATGGTCCACTGGATGCCACCAGACATACTGCTGAGTATCTGGACGTGACCGGAACCACCACTCAAACATTTCACCGGTACACCCGTGCAAGTCTGTGCGACATGCAACGTGTAAAACACCATCGGGCAATCGCTCATATCCCGTCTCAAGCGGCATTGGCGTCGGGTCCAGCAATCGGTTCACTTCGTTGAGTTGCATATCTATCTCCTTGTTAATCTGCTGTACCAATGTAGAGATGCCTCAGGCGCGGGTCTTCCCGAATCGCCTTGGCTGTCCCAGAAAGTGCGAAGTGCCCATGCTCCATCACATGAACATCGTCTGCGAGCTCCAACGCTCGCTCGACATCTTGCTCAACAATCAGCATGGTCAATCCCGCTTGGCGAAGCTCAAAGAGAGCTTCATAAAGTCGGTCCATCATGATGGGAGCCAACCCGAGGCTGATTTCATCAAACAGGACCATGCGAGGGCGTGACATCAGAGCGCGACCAATGGCCAACATCTGTTGCTGCCCGCCCGACATGGACGTTCCCCCGTTCAGGCGCATCTTCTTCAGGTCAGGAAAGAGCGTGTAAACACGTTCCAAGCGCTCTGCCCGGTCGTGTGCAGCGACACTGCGTGCGGGGAGCAACAAGTTTTCTTCAACAGTCAGCGGAGCGAAGATGCGCCGCCCCTCCATGCATTGAGCCAATCCCAGGCGAGCAAATTTGTGAGACGGGGCACCAGTGACATCAACGCCATCAACCAAAATCTGCCCCTCCGTGGGACGTATGGTTCCGCTGATGACGTGAGACAACGTGGTTTTGCCAGCACCGTTGGTTCCGAGAATCGCGACCACCTGACCAGGACGAACCTGAAGGTCAATACCGTTCAAGACTCGCGCCTGTCCATATCCCGCATGCACGCCACGTAACTCAAGAATTGGCTGTGTTGCCGCACCCGCTTCCATGCCGGTTGCTCCAACGAGCCCCGAAACAGCGCCCGCATGCGATGGCTTAGATGCGCCTAGACCTCCCGAATCCTTGCTTATGGGCTGCGCCGGCTTTTTGTCACTATGAGCAGTCCCCAAGTACACAGCGGCAACCTCGTCACTGGCCATTACCTCCGACGTCGCACCCTCTGCAAATTTCTTGCCAAAGTTGATGACAAGAAGTCGCTCGCAGCACTCGCGAACCACACGCAGGACGTGCTCAATGATGATGATTCCATCAACATCATGTCGCAGCGACTTAATCAACTCAATGAGCTCGCTCACCTCAGAGTCGACCAGGCCAGCCCCAACTTCATCAAGCAGTAGAAGCTTGGGCTCGAGTGCCAAGGCGCGTGCGACCTCAAGCCGCTTGCGACGCAGCAAAGGCATGTCCCGCCCGTTGAGGTCGGCCACATCGGCAAGGCCACATCTTTCCAGGATTGCGTTGCAAGCCTGGTGAGCCTTGGCACCCGCTTCGAATGGGTGCAATGAAAAACGGGCAGCCAGAAGGTTCTCGCGGACGGTCATGTCGAGGAACGGTCGTGGTATCTGGTATGTGCGGCCGATGCCTAGCCGAGCCCGGTGGGAGGCAGATAGCTCCGTCACATCCTCGCCATTGAAAACGATGCGACCTTGGCTCGGCGTCAGCGCGCCGCCCAGCAAACCAATCAGGGTCGACTTTCCCGCTCCATTGGGACCAATGATTCCCATGACTTGACCTCGGCCAAGCTCGAGCGATACGTTGTCTGTCGCAACAACGCCTCCGTACTTTTTGACCAAGCCTTCAGCAACGATAAGGGGGCCGTTCATTGTGTGCCTCCGAGTGCACGTTGACGTCGTTGGAACAACCCAACGAGTCCCTTGGGTGCAAAGCGAATCACGACAATCAGAATGAGACCCGTGATGGCCAGATGCAAGGCAGGGTAATCAGCCAAAAGTTCCGAGAGCAACACAACAAACAGAGCGCCCACTATGGGGCCCGCTCGCAGTCCCTGACCTCCGATGATGACGATGGAGAGTACGTTGACTGTCCACTGGATACCGAACATGCCGTAGGGCTCAACAGCCCCCACCTTGAGGCCCTGAAGCGCGCCTGCCATACCCATCAGGAAGCTGGCTACCAGGAAGGCGATGAGCTTGATTCGAAATGGACGAACCCCGATTTGCGCTGCAGCATCTTCGTCATCACGCACAGCCCTGAGCAGTATCGAGAAGCGGGAGCTGGTGGCAGCTGTCATCGCCAGGGATGTCACTGCAAAAATGGCCAGCGCAATCCAGAACAAGTCGAGCAATCCTGGTGGGTCAACACTCAGGAACAAACCAGAGGCTCCACCAAACCCGCTGTAGTTCACCATGAACATGCGCAGCGCCTCTGCAAGTGCCAGCGTTCCCACCGTGAAGTAGAGCCCGCGAAGACGGAAAACCGCTCGCGACACGGTCAACGCAAGCAATGCCGCTGCCATGCCGGCGGCGGGTATCGCGAGATAGAAAGGGACACCGACTTTGTTCATCAAGCCAGTGAGTGCGTAGGCACCGATGCCGACGAACGATGCAGTCCCCAAGGAAACCAGCCCGCCATAGCCTGCGAGCAGGTTCCATGCTTCGGCCAAGGTGATGAGCAAGAGCAGCCTGAAGCCAATTTCCAGCGCATAGTCCGACATCGCCGGAGCGCTGACCGCAAGTGCGACCAGGCATGCTGGCAAAAATAGGTACGCAGAAAGACGAGACATTTTTGCCAGTTCAAACGATGAAGGTGTTGGTTCGTGATTTGAGACGAGCATCACCGACCTCCCGACATTGAAATACCCTGCGGCCGAAGAGCCAATGCCAGCAGGAACAACACGAGACCGACCAGGTCGCGATAGCCGTCTCCAAAAACCACCGCTCCCAGGCTTTGCAGCAGCCCCATGGCAATACCTGCAATCAATGTCCCGAAAATGTTGCCGACACCGCCCAAGACCACCACTGCGAAGCTGATGAGCAGGTAGGTAGCGCCGGTGCTAGGCGTGAATGAGAAGGCTGTTCCGATGAGTACGCCACCCATCGCCGCACAGGCAGCACCAAGAGCAAAAGTCAACGCGTGCACCCGCTTGACATCCACACCCATCACGGACGCAGCCGTTGCATCGGCTGAACTCGCCCGGAGTTCACGACCGAAGGCTGTTCTCGTGACGAGCAGGTGAACGCACCCCACCAGAACTACCGAGACAACGAATCCAATCACATAGATTTCTGAAACCGTGATGGGACCGATGCTCAAAGGTCGGGCGGCATATGGGGCTTCGATAGCTCTTGTGTCTGCCGAAAAAGCAAGAAGGAGCACGTTCTGCAAGATGATGGAAACCCCGAACATGGTCATCATTGGGGCCTCCATGCCCTTGCCCGCCAACGGTGCTATCAACAGCCGCTGGAAGGGCAAGGCAATGGCAGCCATGATGGCTCCCACCAGCAGCAAGCCGATGATGGGGTCGATGCCGGCATAGCTCAACAGAAAATAGCTCAGGTACGCACCGCACACCAGGAGCTCGCCATGCGCCAGGTTGACCAGCCGCATGACACCCAGAGAAATTGAGAGTCCAAGGGCAATCAAGGCCAGGATTCCCCCGAGGAGGAAGCCCGAAGCCAGGCTGCTGACAACTACATCGAAATTTGGCATGTCCGCTCCGCTGGTGGCAACAGTCGACTTACTTCGATTCAGGGAGAGGGAACAACAACTTGCCGTTCGCGCGGTCTTTCGGCCACACAACAACTGCCTTGCCGTTTTGCCACTGCATCACTGTCACAGGAATGGCCGAGGTGTTGAAAGAATCGAATTTCACCGGACCAATGACGTAGCTTTTGTTGGTCTTGGCGATGGCTGCGTTGATTTTTTCGCGGTCGGTTGTACCTGCTGCAGCAATGGCATCCAAGAGAACCTGAGCAGCTGCGTGAGAGTCAGCAATGTGCTGGCTTTGGGTCTGCTTGGTTTCAGACTCGAAGCGCTTTGCCAAGTCAGCTGCACCCGGATAGGGGAAGCTGGGGTCCCAGTAGCCACCGACAAGGACTCCATTTGCGAGTTTGCCGGTGGCCTGCGCGAAGAACTCAGGCTCTGCTCCCTTTTCCATCACCAGAATTTTGGGCGTGTACCCAGCAGAGGCCATCTGCTTTCTCATGGCAATTGCTTGAGGCGGAATGGCATCCACGAGCACAACGTCTGCTCCGTTCGACTTCGCTTCAGCAACCATGGAGGTGAACTGTTGGGAGTCCGTGGGGAACGATGTGTTCTGAACGACCGTATACCCTCCGGCCTTGGCCGTCTCCGGCCAAATCTTCCCCCCAACCAGCGTACCGTCCGGCCCGTTGTCAGCCAGGACGACAACCTTCTTGTTGGTCTGCAGATTGAGGTCCGACATCATGCGAAAGGGTGCAGTTGCCAGCTCGGTTTCGTCAAAGAACATCACCCAGGCGTATTGCCACTTACGCACCGATTTGAACGCTTGCAAAGGGTCGCAGCCTGCCACCAGCGGCACCTTGCGGCGCTCAGCAACCAACGCACCAGCGTTGACCAGCGCCGGGGTGCACGAGCCCAACATGGCCACAGCCTTGTCTCGGGAAATCAAGGTTTCCGTGTTGCTGGCGGTGACGTTGGGGTCCGTCTTGTCGTCACGGACAACAAGCTTGACCGTGACTTTCTTGCCATCGACCGTGATACCACCTGCTTTGTTCAGGTCGTTGACCGCCGTCTCGTATCCCCACTTTTGATAGAGCCCGAAACCAGCCAGGGGGCCGGACAGAGGAATGGACGCGCCGATAACAATTTCGTCCGCAGCCATTGCCGATACTGCAGCACCTACCAACATGCTGATAGAGAGTGCCTTCAATGTGTTCTTGTAGATGGGGTTCATGTTTGTCTCCTGCCGTAGTTGATGTGTGAACGGATGGGTGGTTACTCTTCAGAAATAAACGAGCATGTCAGCCGACAGAGTGGTTTGCTTTTTCGCAGTACCACCGCCAAAGGCCTTCACAGGGCTACCGGACTGCCAGTCGTGTCGGAGTTCTGAGCGCAAGACGACGCTCTTGTTGAGGTCGTAGCGCAGTCCCAGGGTCACGGCGTTGAACGTGCTGGGTGCTGCCGTCACCGGGAAAAGAGCGACACCCTTGCTGTCTTTGAAGGTTTCAAAGCGCACGCCGTATTGCAGAACTGGACTGGCCTTGTACTGAATCTGAGCGTTCAAACCGGAGTAGGAGCCGCCTGAGAACCCTGGGCCAGTCAAGACGTCGACGGTGTCCATCTTTCCGTCGCCAGCCTGCTTCCCGTAGAGGACTTCACCTTTGACCTGCCAGGCATCCGCAGGATTCAGCACCAGTGCCAATGAGTGGTGGTCGCGCATCTGGCCTCGGGGGGAGATGAGCCGAGCAATGGGCATCTGAGGTGCTGCACCAGGCGAGTTTTGTTCATTGCCATGCATGAAGCTGTAGTCGACCCAGGTTTGCATGTCACCACTTCGCCACCGCAATGCGCCAAGCAGGCTCTTGTCGCTGTTGTTGTCTTTCCAGTTCTGGCGGCCGTTGACCACACCGAGTTCGCCCGCTAGAAATCCGCTTTCATTGCGCAAGAGGTTTGCAGAGACCAGTGCGCCTGCAACCTGGTCTGGCTGGGAAACCATGGCGTAGGTCTTTGAGTAGAAGAAGTTTGGGCCAGGCCGCCATTCCGGCGGGATGTCTCGACCGACACCGGTACCAAACCGACCGACCATCAGGGTCATTCCCTGAGCGACAGGAAAGTAGAACTCGCCATACAACTGTGGCATGGCCAGGTAGTTCTGATGATTGCTTCCCGGAATGACACCAGCGTCAGTCTCGTTCACGCTCCATTTGGAGTCCAAGCCCAGCATCTGAGCCGGCAGACCGTTTCGTCCATAGAGAAGTTCACCGTGGAATCCCCACGAGAACTCCCATGGCACGGGTCCTGGCAAGGGCGTAATCCGAGGAAGAATGTTCGAGCGCATCGGCTTGTCAAACGCAAGTTGGATAGCGTTCAACTGCAAACCCTCGTCACTCGGGCCGACCACCGGAAAGTTGGTGTGCCCTTTCTTGGCTTGCTCAGACGTTGTGTTGTTGTTGCGGGAATATCCGACTTGAGCAAATCCGTGCACCTTGATGCCTGTTGCTTGCTCAATTGACTCGAAAGGTGAGAAACCTCCCTTGTCGTCTGCACCGCCATCTGCGTTTTGTGCCGATGCGGTCTGGACGAAAGCAGCTGAGAGCGCTGCGACGCATGCGGCCGGAATGAACTTCTTTTTCATCTATGTCTCCTGGTCAGTTGTCGTTAGGTCAGAACGCGACGTTGTCGCCACCTTTGAGAGCCAGCATCTCTCGCGCTTCCGCTGGTGTGGCGATTTCGTATCCAAGGTCTTCAAGGATTCGGCGAATCTTGGTGACCTGTGCTGCATTGCTTTCGGCCATCTGGCCGCGGCCAAGGTAGATGCTGTCTTCCAGACCGACTCGCACGTTGGCGCCTTGAATGGCCGCATAGGTGAGGAGTGACATTTGGTGGCGGCCTGCACCCAATACTGACCACTCGTAGTCATCGCCAAAGAGCCGGTTGGCGGTCTCTCGCATGAACGTGACGTTCTGCGGGTCAGGGCCAATGCCGCCCAAGATGCCAAAGATGGTCTGGACAAAGAACGGCGGCTTCACCAAGCCTGCATCGACGAAGTGCGCTAGGTTGTAGAGGTGCCCGACGTCGTAGCACTCGAACTCAAAGCGCGTTCCGCAGCCATCACCCAAGTCTTTCAGGATGTGACGGATATCCCTGAAAGTGTTCCGAAAGATGATGTCTTCGGTTCCTTCGACGTATGCCTGCTCCCAGTCGTACTTCCAGTCCTTAATCTTGTTGGCGACAGGGTGGATTGAGAAGTTCATCGAACCCATGTTCAGAGAGGCCATCTCTGGCTTGAACCGCAACGGCGGCGCCAGGCGCTCCGCAAGAGTCATCTTGGTGGAGCCACCACTGGTGATGTTGATGACCGCATCTGTTGCCGCCTTGATGGGGCTCAGGATTTCAGCAAAGATGTCCGGGTCAGCGCTGGGCCGGCCATCTTTCGGGTCTCGTGCATGCAGATGAAGAATGGACGCGCCAGCGTTAGCAGCGTCAATGGCCTGCGATGCAATGTCTGCAGGCGTGAGCGGCAGGTATGGTGACATCGAGGGTGTGTGAATGGCACCCGTTACCGCACAAGTGATGATGACTTTTTTGGATTTCTTGGCCACGAGTTTTCTCCTTCAACGGCCTTCGGCCGCGTTCATTGCTTTGAGGTGGTTGAGCACACGCAGTCGAAGGTCCGCCTGCTCCCCTGCTGTCCATTTGCGGAATCCCTCACCTGTCTTCATGCCCATGCGACCATCGGCAATCAACTGCTTGAGGTAGGGCGAAGGACCCGGTGTGTGTTCGATGGCCGGCAACACGGTTTGATGAATCGCCAACGTGAGGTCGAGACCCACCAGGTCAGCGTTCTCCAGCGGGCCAATCACTGGCAAACGCCGACCAAAGCTGGCCTTGACGACCGTGTCGACTGTTTCGGCGTCGCAGATACCGTTTTCCACCAGTGAAATCGCCTCGCGCCACAAGGCATGCTGCAGACGGTTTCCGATGAAGCCAGCGACATCTTTCTCAACCATCGCGGGTGTCTTCCCTACGGCTTTGAGAAGGTCAAACATCTGCTGTGCATATGCTTGGTTCGTGTCGGCGGTCTTGACCACCTCAACCAAGGGCACCAGATAGGGAGGGTTCCACCAATGGGTGCCCATTGCCCGGTCACCCGTCTCAAGGCCCCGCATGATGTCGGTGATGGGCATCACCGATGTGTTGCTTGCCAAGAGCGCCGTTCTCGGCGCCATCAGTTCAAGCCGCTGGAACACCTTTCGTTTGAACTCGAGGTCTTCCGGGCCTGCTTCAAAGACAACGCTCGCACCCGTGACGCACTCACCAAAGTCCTCGACGGGAAATACTCGTTCGACTGCAGTAACGTCTTGGCCGAGGTCGCTGAGGTTCTGAGCAATTCGGCCGCGCAAGGTCGCAAGGCTGCTTGCGTTTACGTCATGGACCATGACGAGGTGGCCCGCGTTTGCAAAGACCTGGGCGATTCCATGCCCCATCAGGCCTGCGCCGATGATGGCGACTTGTCCGTTGTTTTTCATGCGTTCAACCTGCGGTGTATCCACCGTCTGCGTAGACGGTGTGCCCGGTGTGGAAGGCTGAAGCGCGAGAGCAAAGGAACAGCAGCGGACCAGCCAAATCTTCCGGTTCACCCAGCCTGCCCAGCGGAACACGTGCGAGGAAACCATCTCTGACTGTCTTTGCTTTTTCCGTATCCTCAAACATCCAGGCAGTCAAAGGCGAGCGGAATACCGTCGGCGCGATGGCGTTGACCGTGATGCCGTACTTGCCCCATTCGCAGCCCAGTGCACGCGTCAGTCCATCGGTCGCAGCCTTGGAGGCGCAATAGGCGGTGTACCCAGCCGGATGCCCCAACTTTCCGCGAGCGGATGAGACCAAGACGACTTTGCCTCCCGTGTTGCGCGGGATGACTTCTTTTCCAAAGGCCTTGCAGAGCAACCAGGTGCTGGTGACGTTGCCATCCATCACGCTCTCAAAGCGCTCGAGTTCCATCTCGGTGATGGGGCATGGGTCGTTCAAACCCGAACCCACCACAAGGATGTCGAGCTGGTTCCAAGCCTCTACTGCGGCGGCGATGATGCTTTCGCAGTCAGCTTCTGTATTCGGACGCTTTGCGATTGTCCGCACCTCTGCGCCCAATGCGCGGCAAGCTTCTGCGGTCTCTTCAAGCGCGGCCTTGTTGCCCGCTGCCAGCACCAGCTTTGCGCCCGCACCCGCCAGCACCTTGGCGGCAAGTGACCCGAATGCGCCAGATGCACCGGTCACGACAGCGACCTTGCCCCGCACGTCGAAAAGTGACTGCGGATTTTTGAGCCAGTTTTCGCTCATTTCGAACTCTCCGGGTAGGGCATCACGACCAGCATCGAGGCCACGTGGTTGCCTGTGTTTTTCACTTCACGCTCTTCTCCACCCGGGATGCAGCAGCTGTCCATCGGGCCAAGGACGATTTCCTGTCCTGCTGCTCGGACAGTGAGCTCGCCGGACAGAAGGACGTAGACCTTTTCAAGAGGAGACGAATCAGGACCCGCTCCGCCACCTGGTAGAAAGTGCGACAGCCCTGTCCAGAATTTCTCGGGACCGTCTGCCTCAAATCCCTGCAGGCGCAGGGACACCATCTCGTAGTGGTTCGGAGCCACGTAGGGCTTTGCGTCGGCGAAGCGGGTTACCTTCATCTCAAGCCCCTTATTTGCCCGACTCGATGCGGTACTGACCGGACGGGTCGACGATGGCAACCAAGCGAACGATGCAACCGTCGCCTTTGGTCCAGCGCCACGGGAAGGCAGCAAACGTCACACGCATGCCAGTGACCTTGTCGATTTCGCCACCGACGTTTTCGATGCCGCAGATACCTTCTTTGAGGATGGCCTGGTGGCAGGGCTCCCAATACGGGAAGTCATCAATGACCTTGCGACCGGTTTCGCGCTCGTACTCACGGTTCACATCGGGCAGGAGACCGTTGGGCCAACCTGGGCCATGGGGGCCGATGGCGGTACCCAGGGGATGGTCCAGCGCCTGGGTATCGGTGCCAATCATCTTCACCTTCTTCTTGGCGAACCACTCGCCGGCGTCCTTGTAGAAGCCCGGGGAGTAGGCGTAGTACTGGCGGTTGTCGCCATAGGTTTTGTGCCAACCGGTGTTGACGATGACGATGTCGCCCTCGCGGATTTGAGGTGAGGCGTTCTCAAGGTCCTCAGCCGTGATGACTTCCCACTTCCCCTTTGGGATGGACACCACAACACCTGTACCGAAGAAGTGAGGCAGCGGCACCTCATCCATGAAGGCCGTTCCTTCGACCACGTGAGCTGGGGCGTCGATGTGCGTGCCCGAATGCATCACGGTCGTGATTTTTTGAGTCAGCACGCCCGACCTGGCCATGCTGTGAAGACGCTCAATCTTCACGTCTTCGAAGTAGGGCCAGCAGGGCTGCCCCAGACCCCACGGATGGCTCAAGTCGTAGAACTGAAGCCCCATCTTGTTGCTGAGGTTCTCTTCGTAATCGGTGCCCCGGACGTTAATCGTCATTGCCTGCTCCTTAAAGGTTTGAAGAACCTGCTCCACCCGACTTTTTGCTGCGAATCGAGTCGATACAGGGTTTTTACTTAACCGCCTGGCGGTACAGTTGCATCGCATTGTGGTTAAAGTTGAGTGCGAACACATTGGTGTTTTCCCTACGAACCGCCCGTCTTGCCGTGGAGGCTGGGGGCGCGAAGGTGTGGTCTACGTAGTGCTCTGTAGTCCCCATACGAGAGGTTGAAACGATGAAAAAAACGCTTGCCCTAAACTGCGGACTTCCGAGAAGAAGATGAAAAACTCACGCGATGAAGTGAGGGCTCGTCTCTCTTCGCTGTCGTTGCTGGGCGCAAGAAAAGGCTCAGGTCAATCACGCCTTTCAACAAACACCGTGAACCCCTCTCACGCGAGACAGATGGCCACTGAAGAATTGAGTGAATCGCCGACACAGGAGCGCCAGGGCATTCAGGTCATCGCGCGCATGGCTTCGCTACTGCGAGCTCTAGAACACCGACCTGATGGGCTCTCATTGGGCGAGCTGGCGAAGGCCGTAGACCTTCCTCGTTCCACGGTTCAGCGCATCGTTGACGCGCTTGACAACGAAGGCTTTGTGTTGGCTGCCACGTCCTACAGCGGAGTTCGTCTTGGTCCCGCGCTTCTGTCCCTTGCTGCGTCGACGCGATTCCACATCGCAGAGGTGGCAAGGAAAACGCTGGAAGAGCTGGCAAAAGAGTGCGGGGAGACCGTGGACCTCTCTCTGGTTGACCAAGACAAGGTTGTGTTCATAGACCAAGTCGCTGGCACGCATCGACTGACCGCTGTCTCTGCGGTGGGTTTGTCCTTCGCTCTACATTCATCGGCCAATGGGAAGGCTGTTCTGGCCTCGATGGAAGACAGCGAAATTGACCGCCTGAAGCGTCGCATCAAGCTCCTGCCCGCGACGCCGAACACCATCACCTCCTGGGAGATGCTGGAGCGAGAAATTGAAGCCATACGGAAGGCTGGAGTTGCCTACGACCGAGAAGAGAACTCCATCGGCATTTCGGCTGTGTCTGCAGCCATTCGGAGCCCTTCAGGGGAGCTGGCCGCCATCTCAATTCCTGTGCCGACGCAGCGCTTTGTCGACAGTGAAGCAAGCCTTACCCAGTCACTCTTGAAGCACGCGAGGAAGCTTCAGCAGTCACTTGGGAAATAACACGTAGAGCGGGGTCTAGGATGTTCTTGACTTCTGGTGTCGAGCCCACGGTCACATCTCGCACCTGCTTCATGCCGACATCGAACATGTCCAGTCCGGGCGCGACACTCTCAGTTCAGGCCCTGGACTAGAAGCACCTCATCCCACAAGGGTGTGGCTGAAAGCCACGGGTTGACGGTCCTCCAGCAAGCGATACGCCCCTCGCAAGTCTTTGGTGTCGGGGTTGCGCCATGCATCCAGGCTTTCTGGCCGCAGGGGTTTGACGCATGGACCGTGCCCCACTGCCAGCACCACGGGAAGGTGCTCGCCCGTGATGAGCGCGAACGACAGGAGGTCCGCCTGACCCGGAGTCCGCTCATGCGGTTGCTCATGACGGGTTTCGGTGGCATATCAGGGCCTTCTGCCACCGGCGAGAGCAGTTCCTGGACTTCGTTGTGGCTCGAATCCTGGAAGTGAAGTCAACCGTGCTGGAAGCCGTGGACGCATCTGAGGATGAGGCGTGGCATCGGATAGTCACTTTGAAACTTGGGCCATGCACTGACCTTTCGCCAGCCGCCAAGAAGGTGATTGAGCTGGACTACGGCATGACGGACGGAAGCGTGGAGCTCGAATGCAGGCAGGCTTTGCTCTTCTACACGCTCAAGCGCCTGGGCTTGCTGGATGACCAGGCGGCTTCACCGGAGGTCTTGCAGATTGCGCTGTTGAACCGGGAAGAAATATCGCCCCTGTTACCCAAGACCAACCGTACCAGCTGACAAGGTAGTGGCTCCAAGCCGTAAGGCGCATACGAACCTGGTAAAGAGATTCACTCATGTCTTAGAGTCCTGAGCAGCTACCATGCATGTAACAATTTTTGAATTCGGCAGAGCTTTTGGATGCCCTCCAAACAGTTCCGTTAGACAACCAAAAAGGCAGGGGTGTGCATGTCCGACGAGAGTCTCTACAAAGAGGATGACGCCAGTAAGCTGGCGGGTGAACTATTCAGCGGCAAGCTCGCAGTAGGCGACGCGCTTGCCAAGCTGAGGACACGGCTGCTGGACTTGTCAATGCGGAATCGGCTGCTGAACTACAAGCACCCCAAGGGCCGCTCGCTCCAGGTTGTTGATAGTCCAGACTTGAACCTTCTTTTTGAAAGGCTCGAAGAAGGCAAGTCGGTTGCGCTGCTGTACGTTCCAGACCCGCCGATGAGGCGGTACGAGGGTGGCAAGAAGCCGGAAGCTCGAATCTATGCTCGCGAACTGGACATTGGAACAACCGTTGATATTGCGCCCTCAACTGAGGCAACCACTTACAGGCGCCTGCCTGGTCTTCAAGTACTTCAGTACCCGGCTGACTTGGAAAAAGGTGTTCGAAAAATCTCGTCAGAGGCGCGCACAGTCATCGAAGAGACTGGCACGAACATGTTGTATCTCATGTTCGGCTTCCTGGAGTACTTCGACAGCGAAGACTCTGAAAAGGCAGTACACGCCCCGCTGCTCTCAATGCCAGTCAACCTAGTTCGAGGAAAGCTAGACGATGAATCACGAACCTACCTGTATGAGCTCAGCCACTCCGGTGAAGATATTGCTGAAAACTTCACTCTACGGGAAAAGTTCCGGCAGCAGTTCCGTCTCGAATTGCCAGAGCTAGGTGAAGAAGACACCCCGGAAGACTATTTCTCAAAGATTCAAGCAGCGGTATCAAAGCGGCGAAACTGGACGGTCAGGCGCAGGCTCTCACTTGGATTCCTGTCTTTCGGGAAGCTGGCTATCTGGGCGGACCTGGACCCAGCAAAGTCACAGGGCCTTCTATCAAGTGAATTGCTGCGCAACATTTTTGAGGGTGGGCGCGTAGAGGCCAGTGGTGCGTTTCACGCCGAGGACTACGACATCGACGGCCACGACGACGGAGAGCTACCGCTCATCTACGACGCAGACTCGTCCCAGCACAGCGCTCTCATCGACGTCAAGAGCGGAAAAAGCCTGGTCATCAACGGACCACCGGGAACCGGCAAGTCTCAAACCATCACAAACATCATTGCTTCCGCGATTGCTGGCGGTAAGAAAGTGCTGTTCGTCTCAGAAAAGTTGGCTGCTCTGGAGGTCGTAAAGCAACGGCTGGAGAAAGCGAAACTTGGGGATTTTTGCCTAGAGCTCCACAGTCACAAGACACAGAAGAAGCAGCTCCTGGAAAGCGTCGAGCAACGCATGACCAGGCGGTACCTCAAGCCAAGCGGCTATGAGTCACATGTTTCCGTTCTCCGTGAGAAGAGAAAAGCTCTCAACTCGTACTCCGCGTTACTGGGAAGCACGACTGGGAACAGCCTTGACCTTTCAGTTCACACAGTGTTCTGGGTTACGGAGCGGAAGCGCCAGCACATTGAAGACGAGCTAGACGCCGTGGCTGGCATCTCAATCCAGGGAGCAGATGGTTGGGATGCAAGCCAACTGGACAAGTGCCGTATGGTCTTGAGCGACGCAGCAAATGCACTTGATGAGCTTCACTGTCCGCCCCAAGAGAGCCCTTGGCTTGGCTTTCAGCCAGGACTTCTCATCAAGGGAGATGAGCTTCCGATTCTGCGCACCGTTGAACAGGCACTGGTGCACGCCGGTAAAGCTGAAAGTGCCACATGTGATTTGGGCCCAATATTTGACGGCTCTTCGTGGACCATCAGACAACTCAATGACGCACTGAATGCTGTCGAGACCCTCTCCTCAGTCCCTTCGAATTTGGAAGGAGAGCTGCTTGAGTCGATGTTCGTTGACGGGGCTAGCTCCGCGGAAAGGGTGAGGGGTGAGTTGCTGCGGCTTTCGTCTTTGCTGGAGGGTATTCGAGGACTGAGAAGGCGCTCAGTTGAGCGCCTTACTCACCAACAACCAACCGACATGCACCAATTCAAGTGCGCTGTTCAAGAAGGTTGGCCAGTCCTTACCGAGGAAGCCTTGAGCCGGCCGCCATCAGAAGTACTTTCTTCAGGAATGCGACTCAAGGAACTCCTGGAAAGACTGACAAAGCTCGCGAGCGGCAGAGAGCTTCATCAGCCTAGAGATGTCGAAAACGTTCTTCGTCGGCTTGCTTCAGTAGCAGGCAATGTCGAATGCTCTCAGTGGATGCTCACTCCCGGACCCGAACTGATTGCGATTGGAACAGCTGCTTCGCGCACTGTCAGAGATGTCCACACGTCGCTTGACCAAGTCGCCTCCGTGTTGAAAGCGAGCGGTGTCCCCTTCGCAGGGCGCACAGAGGAATTGCAGTCCCTCCTCGACGGCAGAGGCATGCCAGAGCTGCTTCCCGAAGCAGTCCTCGATGACGCCTTGCTTGAAGAGTTGAGACGACTGAACTCGGGTGGCTGGGGAGACTGGACAGCAGAGCAATTCGCAGCGACCGCAAGGGAGACCTCTGAGGTAGTTGCCGGGGCCAGCCAGGCTGCCGATGAGCTAAAAACATTCTTCTCTCGACTAGGGATACCAATTGAAGTCTCAAAGTCTTGGCTCGATTCGATAGAGGTACTGCTCTCTGTCATGGAGTCAGCACCCAGAGAATTGCTGCCTCTTCGAGGCCCAGGCCTTGAGCGTACTGACTTCGCAGACATCGCGATTCGAGCTGAGGACTCATACAAAAGCATTGCCTACAAAGCCTCCAAAGTAACTTCTGCTTTCCACTTGGATACCCTGCCGGAAGAGGAGTCTCTTCGCATCTATGTCCAGACGTTTAGACGGGGAGACAGTCTATTCAACGTTTTTCGCTCGGATTGGCGCAGAGCAAAAAATGCATTCAAGGGCACGACAAAACACAAGAAAAACGCTTCCTCAGAGGTGATGAGCGAGCACTTCTCCGCCGTGCTTTCCTGGAAGGCTTCACAACGAGAGTTCTGTGCGAATGAGCAGTTCAAGTCTGTCATGGGTCCCCTGTTCAACGGCATGGAGACTGACTTCACGAAGGCCAGACGCATCCATGAGTGGATTCGAACAGGAACATCTTCCCTGCTGACAACAGAGGCTGGTCAGCACATCAACCTGGTCTCCATTCCAGAACAGCACATCCTGCTCATTGCTGGAAGTAGTGCAAAGGTCAAAGGGTGGGTGTCAAAGCTCCACCGTCTCTCTCAGTTGGTGCATTCGCTTCCGGGAATAGACCCTGCACTAGCACGGGTTCGAAGAATTGACGAGCTTTTCACTCCGCTAGACCAGTACGGAAATAACCTGTCAGCAGGAGCAGCGCTTCTCAAGGGTGTGGTGCGTCCAACAGGCTCTGTTAAGCGAGCGCAAGAGCTGGTTGAACTCCGGCGCCGTATCAGTGAGCACAGCGACCTTCTTCGAGCCTTGATTCAAGCACCCAATCAACTGGCACAAGCCGGCGCGACACTTGGTTTGTCGTCGTCTCCGCTTTCGTACCAAAACCTGCGAGAGGCTGTCACCCACCTCCAAACAACGACGGATGCCGCAAGAGCACTGGGAGAGTGTGTATCGCTTGCATGTGGGGAGAGCGAGTCGCCACAGTCGACGCTGAACATTCTTCAGGTTCTAGTGGACTTCAATACGAGTGCGAGCACGGTGCTTTCCTCCAACGAGGTTCCCATGCTCGGCTCATTACATGACTGGATTGATACCCGAAGTCGACAACTGGCCGCACTATGCGGCCTAGTTGAACCACTGATACCGGCAGCCAAGTCTGGAGTGTCTACAAAGGATGCTGTCGAGGCCATTCAATCCGGGATTGAGGCCACGAGGGTTGAGGCCTCTGTCGCTAGCGACCAGAGCTTGGTGAGGTTGCTTGGTGGCTATCTGCGCGGCGAGGCTACGGACGAATCGCAGCTCCTTGTCTGCCTGACTTGGGGAAGTGATGTCTTCGCTGTGTCTCAGCACCTCCCTGATGGTGTTGCGAACCGACTACTTCAAGCAGACTCCAAAAAAGCTGCGCCAACGGTCGCACGTTTGATTTCCGATGCCAACTCTGCCATCAAGTCTTACCACCAAACGATGAGCAACATCGAGAAGTGGGGTGAGCTTGACTGGACAAAGTGGGACGGCGCGCCGACACCTGCAGATGCAAAGAAGCGCCTTGAACGTGCGCTAGCAGCTGGTGAAGCGCTTGTTCCTTGGTCAAAGTATCTTGCTGCATGCAATGAGGCTGACCCTCTCGGTGTTGGCGAATTGATTCAGCAAGTAGCCAACGGCTCACTCAAGTCGAGCTCTCTTGTTCAGGCTTTCGACTACGTCTTCTTCAAGACGCTTTCGCGTGGAGTGCTCTCCAACCACCGAGAGCTAGCCAAATTTACTGGCTCTGGCCATGAGCGACTCAGAACTGAGTTCGCTAAGCTGGACAAAGAGCTGATTGCTCTCAATGGCGAGATGTACGCCTACAAAGTGGACTCTTCCAAACGGTTGCTCCAGGGAGTGAGCTCAGGTCGTGTTGGGGACCTGACTGAGATGGCGCTTTTGACCAAGGAAACGAAGAAGCAAAAGCGGCACATTCCCATCCGGCAACTTCTGCGACGTGCAGGCCGCTCGCTCCTGGAGCTCAAGCCATGTTTCATGATGGGACCGCTCTCAGTAGCACAGTACCTTGAGCAGGGGTATCTGCAATTCGACTTGGTGGTCATGGATGAAGCATCGCAGCTCCGGCCAGAGGACGCACTGGGCGCACTTGCCAGGGGCAAGCAGTTGGTCGTCGTGGGAGACCCCAAGCAGTTGCCTCCGACAAACTTTTTCGGTCGTCTTATGGAGGACGACAACGAAGACCCGGACGCAGAACCGGCAATTGTGGACGGAGTGGAGAGCATTCTCGGTATCTGCGAGCACCTCTATCGACCAGTACGCACGCTTCGCTGGCACTATCGGTCACAACACGAGTCCTTGATAGCGTTCTCTAACTCTCAGTTCTACGATGGCCGCCTAGTGGTTTTTCCGTCCCCGTACAAACGCAACAGACGTCTTGGCGTGAACTATCGCTACGTTCGTGAAGGCATATACCAAGACCGTCGCAACATCCCTGAGGCTCAACGTGTCGTAGATGCCGTTTTCGAGCACATGCTGTCGTGCCCTGAAGAGTCTCTCGGCGTTGTGACACTCAATCAAACGCAACGCGAGCTCATAGAGGACCTTCTGGACAAGAAGCTGCGTAACTTTCCCGGAGCTGCGGAGTATCTTGACCGTCATGAGAAAGCCGGGTGGGGGTTCTTCGTCAAGAACTTGGAAAACGTGCAGGGCGATGAGCGGGACGTCATCTTCGTTTCCACGACGTTCGGAAAGCCGCCAGATGGTTCTGCCGTTAGGCAGAACTTCGGCCCCATCAATCGCCCAGATGGTTGGCGTCGTCTGAACGTGCTCTTTACCAGAGCAAGACGACGCATCGACCTTTTCACCTCGATGCTGCCGACGGATGTTGTGGTTGATGAGAAGGTGTCGCTCGGTAGAAAGGCCTTACGCGAGTACCTCGAATTCGCTCAAACAGGCTTGCTTCCCAGCGTTCGTGGTGTCGCAACTGGGCGTGAAGCGGACAGTGACTTTGAAATTGCCGTGGCCGATGCCTTGCGGAATCGTGGGTATGAAACAGAGTCACAGGTTGGGGTCGCCGGCTACTTTGTTGACCTAGGTGTACGGCATCCCGAGCGTCGCGGCGAGTTCCTTGCTGGAGTGGAGTGTGATGGTGTGACTTATCACAGTAGCCTGTCTGCACGCGACCGCGACCGCATTAGACAGGAAGTACTGGAGTCTCTTGGTTGGCGAGGTCGCATCATTCGGGTGTGGTCAACAGACTGGTTTACAGACCCCGTGGGGCAGACCGACCGACTCGTAGGATTCCTTGAACATCGGCTTGATGAAGATGCTGCACTGCCTGCGCCATTCAGTGACGAGGACCTCGAAGAGCTCACATCTGCTGACGAGCAACTTGCAGAGAACTTGGAAGTACCCCGCCTTTTCAATGACACAAGCTTGGCGGGCTCAGGCGCATCGAGCCCCACTGACCTGTTCGTAGAGCTTGGGGACCGCGTGACGTACGAGGTGGTCGCAGACCCCTTCGAACGTCACACAGTTCAGATTGTTGATAGTTCAAGCAATCTTCGACTTGGCCTTCTCAATGAGGCAACTCCGCTTGCACAAGCCCTGCTTGGGCTTTGCGTGGGTGATGAATCCGTACTCCGTGTTGACAAACTCCCCGCTCGCACACTACGAATACTGAGCATTGAAAAACAATCGGTCGATGAAGGAGTGTGAGTCTTGGCTGCCTGAAAGGACTCAGTCGAAATAGTACGAGTCAGACATGGTCATTGCGCTCTTTGCGCAAACGCCTGGTACACCATCTTGGCCAGCATCCCCTGCATCGCCGCAAACACGCGGTCGTCCTTGAGCAGCTGGTTGGCGATGTTGTTGTGAGCCTCCTGACCTTCAATGATGATGTCCGTAAAGACGTCCTTGAAGTCGCCCATGGCGAACTGCTGTTCGGTGTTGCTAGCCGCCTGGGCCGCGAGCGCCTCGTTCTCCATCAGCTTGCCCTTGATGGTGGTGACGTAGCCCACCAGGTCGCCCTCGGTCAGGGTCCCCGAGAACAGGTCGTTCATGCGGCTGACCACCTCACCCAGACGGACCTTCTCCTCGTCGACCGCCTTGCCGGTACCGGCTTCCGAAGCCGGTTTGAGCTTGACCACCTCTCCGGTGGCCAGGTCGAGCTGCTGCTCCCCGAGCTTCTGCAGCCGGTAGTGAGTCAGTCGCACGTCTGCATCCAGCTCGATGAGGCTTGCCCCTCCTTCCTTGCTCTCAATGCGGGGCATGAAGTTCTTGCCGAAGGTGTACAGCTTCTCCAGGTCAGGGTCGTTGTACGGGATGATTTGGCTGAGGAAGTCGTACATCCGCAGAAAGGTGCCCAGGTCCTTGCGGAACTGGTCTGCCTTCTCTTCGTCGTCTTCCTCCAGCGCATCGAAGCGGTCTTTGGCAGGCTTGAGAAACCCATGGAGGGTGGCCTGCTTGCGCTTGGGGTCAAAGAACGCGTCTGCCAGCCCTTCGACCTCGGCTCGGGTGTAGACACCGACCTGGTCCAGCTTGGTCTGCAGCTCGTGGACGATGTTGGGGTCAGTGACTTCTTCGAGCTGCGCACCGCGGTAGTAGGGCTGGAACGACGCAAGGATTTCGGCCGGGTCGTTGACAAAGTCCAGGACGAACGTGTCTTCCTTGCCCGGGTAGGTGCGGTTAAGGCGGGAGAGCGTCTGCACCGCCAGCACCCCCGACAGGCGCTTGTCCACGTACATGGAGTGCAGCAGCGGCTGGTCGAAGCCGGTCTGGTACTTGTTGGCCACCAGCAGCAACCGGTACAGGTCGTCCTTGAATGCATCGGAGGGCTCCAGGCCCTTGATGTCGGGGTTCATGCTGGACTCGGTGTGCTCCTCACCCTTGAAGTCGGGGTCCTCGACCTTTCCGGAAAACGCCACCAGTGCTCGCATCTCTTTGTCGTAGCCCTGGGCCTTGAGGTACTTGTCCATCGCCAGCTTGTAGCGCACGGCCGCCAGGCGGCTGTCGGTGACCACCATGGCCTTGGCCTTCCCACCCAGCTTCTTGGCCACGTGCTCGTGGAAGTGCTCCACGATGACCGCCACGCGCTGAGAGAGGTTGTGTTCATGGAGGATGGCGAAGCGCGCCAGCGCTTTCCGAGCCTGGTTCTTGGGCACCAGCTTTTCGTCGGACTCGGTGCGCAGCTTGTAGTAGGTCTTGTAGCTGGTGTAGTTGCGCAGGACGTCCAAGATGAACCCCTCGGCGATGGCCTGGCGCATCGAGTACACGTGGAAGGGTTCGGGCAGACCAGATGGCCCCGGGCGACCGAACAGCTCCATGGTCTTGGCCTTGGGCGTGGCTGTGAAGGCGAAGTACGAGACGTTCTTGGGCCGCACCCGCGAGTTCATTACCTCGTTGATGATGTCCTCGGAGGTCACGTCCTCCGGGTCGATTTCGACGTCCACCGAAACCTCGACGTTTTCGCCATCGAGTTCAACCGACACCGTCTTCGGGGACGCCTCGGTGGTCAGGGCGCGGCGCAGCTTCTGGGCAGCGGTGCCGGACTGCCCGGAGTGGGCCTCATCCACGATGAGGGCAAATCGCCGGTCTTTCATCCCCTGCACCTTGGACAGCACAAAGGGGAACTTCTGGATGGTCGTGATGACGATGGGGGTGCCGCTGTTGAGTGCCTTGGCCAGCTGGTCCGAGTTCTCGTCAATCTTCTGGACGACCCCGGCCTTGTGGTCGAACTGGCTGATGGTCTCCTGCAGCTGACGGTCCAACACGCGACGGTCGGTCACCACGATGACCGAATCGAAGACCTTCTGGTCCTTCTCGTCGTGCAGGTTGGCCAGGCGGTGGGCCGTCCATGCGATGGAGTTGGACTTGCCCGAGCCGGCAGAGTGTTGGATGAGGTAGCTGTGCCCGGCCCCTTCCTCCGCAGCCGCCTTCACCAGGCGCAGCACTGCGTCGAGCTGGTGATAGCGCGGGAAGATGAGGGTTTCCTTGACGACCTTCCGGCCTGTTCTCGGGTCTTCCTCTTCTTTGACCTCCAGGTGCAGGAAGTTGGTCAGGATGTCAATCCAGTAGTGGCGACTCCAGACGTTCTCCCACAGGTAGTAGGTGGAGTACCCCTGCGCCGGCGGGTTGCCCGCGTCGGCGCCACCCATGCCGTCAGGATTGCCCAGGTTGAACGGCAGGAAGAAGGTCTTGTCCCCCTCCAGCTTGGTGGCCATGAAGACTTCGTCGGATGACACCGCGAAGTGCACCAGCGCCCGGGTCTTGAACTGCAGCAGCGCCTCCGGCTCATTCGCCTTTGGGTCGCGCGGCAGGCGGTCCTTCTTGTACTGGGTGATGGCGTGCTGAATGCTCTGCGTCAGGTCTGTCTTGAGCTCGGCCGTGGCCACCGGAAGGCCGTTCACAAACAGCACCAAGTCGATGCTCTTTTCGTTGTGCAGGCTGTAGTGCAGTTGCCTGATGCACGTCAGCCGGTTCTTCTCGTAGCTGTCCCACAGTGCCTGGTTCTTGTGGTGGGCGGGGCGTGCCTGGCACAGAAAGAACTTGGCGTCACGGTCCTTGAATCCATGGCGCAGCAGGTGTAGGGTGCCGTGGCGGTCGAGCTGCTCAGCCACCCGCTTGGCAAACATGGACTCCGACTGACCGTTGTGCCAACGCTTGAACTTCGCCCACTCCTGCGGCTGGGTGTCTTGCACGAAGCCCAACAGGTCCTCAACGAACAGCGCCTGCTCACGGTTGTAGGAGGTGGCGTTCTTGAGATGAGTGCGGACCGACCAGCCGTTGCTCTCAAGGTGGGCGCAGATGTCGTTCTCGAACTGGTGCTCGGTGTGTACGTTGTAGATGGTTGGCATGGTCGATTTTGTCAGTCGAGAAAGCGCGCGAGAAGTCTTGAAAAGAAGCTGGCGTCCCGTTCGCCGGTCCTCGACAGGGAGTCTTGAGTCACTGCCTTCCAGATGGCAAGGCCAACGCCAAGCAGGAGAACGGCAATTCCAGCCAGTTCAGACGGACGGATGAAGCGCTTGGAGAAGATGGCCTCCAGCAGGTTTCGGTAGACCTGGCCCGTAACCCCGGTGGACATCTTTGCCTGGTTGTGCTCCAACCAAGCAGTGACCAGCGCGGGGACGAGAAAGTAAAAGAAGATGAAGCCCACGACACCGACAACAAGTGCCCCGCGAGGCCCAAAGCTGTTGGCGATAGCCGCGGTATCTCCGACCATCGAGCCGAACTCATTGCCTGAGCGGCGGCGGTATCTTCGTCCTCTGTAGCCCATCTAGCATCCTTTCAGACTTGTAGGCTTGGGTTTTATTCTGCGACTACTCAGAAGGGGGCGTAGGCATCCGCAGCTCAGTGAGCTTCCAGTCCGCGAAGCCACTCCGCTCGAACACCACCCCGAACTTCGCCGCCCCAGAGTCCTTCGCGTCCTGGGCATAGGCGATGACCTTGTTCATGCTGACTCGCTCAACATCCCACTTCGGCTCCTGCTTGGGTTCGCCAGGCTGTCTGGTCTCCGCCCTCCCGGGTTTCAGGCTGAGCTCGCCGTTGCTCATGGCCTTCATAACCAGCTCTGGCCGAACCATGGCGTCGATGAGGGGGTTGATGAGCGCAAGGGCCATCGCCGACCCCATCGCCTCGAACTGATTGCCTGTGCTGGCCCCGGTGCCAATCTTGTCAGCAACCATGGCGGCCATCTGCCCCTTGAGGCTCTCCCTCAGCTTGGGGTAGTCGACCTTCTCGTTGAAAGCATCCGCATTGCGGGCTTCGGCAGCTGCCCGCAGCGACTTCATGACCAAGTACGGCGAGTAGTGCCAATAGGCACCGATGCCGGCGGCAGCGACGGCGATTGCGGCTAGGGCCGCTTTATTTGATGCGAGGCTCATCTCACTCCCTGAATTGATTTTCGTGTTGAGTCTATCGAATCGTCTTTCGCAAGACGTCCAACCTTCGTTTGCAGCCCACCTTCGGGTTGAGGGAGAGTGCCAACTCGTAGGCGCCAATCGCGTCCCCGGTTCGATTCAGCCGCTCGAGCGCTTCACCTGCCAGCCGGTAGGCTCGTGCGGTCCAATCAGGATGCTTCCCTTCCACTTCGGCGAGCACGCCGTCAAGCACCTCAAGCGCCTTTGTTGCGGCATCGACGCCTGGGGTGGCTTCCAGGAGACGTTCGACCGCCATCGTCCTGGTGCCGTAGTCCCCCTTCGAAAGCTCGGCCGTCCTGAATTCGCCCGTATCGAGGAACGCGCCGGAAGCTGAGTAGGCAAACCAGCCCATGCCATCCGGATTGACCAGCAACCGGCTCAACTGCCCCGCGACGACTTCGAATCGGTATTGCTTTGTCCAGGGTGTGGCGGGCGAAATCGAGAACAGCAGCGACCCGTTCGACAGGTCAATGCACTCAAGCAGGTTGCTGTGCGGAGACTTTGGAGCGTTGCAGGTTTGGGCCACCGCGTAGCGCCCACACTGAGACACGTCGACGGTGTACAGGTTGGCTTGGTACTTCTTGCGGAAGCGTTCAACGCCCTCCCGCGAAAAGGCCACCAACTGACCCTCCAGATTCATTCCAAATCCCGTGTCGAGAATCAGAAAAGACCCGTCGTCGGCCACTGCGGCATGGGTGGGGCGGGCAATCTTGTCGAGCGTGAGCGCTACTCGTTTGGCTTGGAGGTCGATGAGCACGACCTGGCCGTTGCCCGAGTCTCTTCCACCACCCCTGCTCTTGCCATCCGAATCCCGGCACCCAACCATCCACCGCCCCCCGAGAGCCGAGTAGGGCACCCCGAAGAAGCCAAGCCGCGGAACACGGACCATTCCGTGCTCCAGGTCGATACGCTCTGGTGCGCCTCCGTGCTCGGCCGCCACTGCTGTGCCGCGGACTGCACCGAAGAGCTGCGAGAGGATGCTCATGCTTTCGCAGCCTCGAAACTGCCAACGTCCAACTGTCCGGCCACAGCGGCTGAAATCAAAGAGGTGCGGTACTCCCGAAGCTTCATCAGCTCCGCGGTAGCAAAGCCCTTCAACTCCTCTAGCCGCTTCTTTCGTTCTCGGGCGAAGGCCACAATTTCCCGTTGCTCCTCAAGGGGTGGCAGGGGCAGGGCCATCTTCGCGATATCGGGCATGTAGATGGTGGAGTGGGTAGAGCCAAACTTCAGTCGCTCAAACTCAGAGCGCATGCTCCTGAACACATACAAGAGGTAGTCTGGCAAGACTTTCGGTCCACAAATCCAGTTCACGAAGTCCTGTGTCGTTGCCATTGGAACGCCCATGATTGCTGAAAAACCGACAGATGCAGTTCGGGAAAGAATCACAGTCCCGCTCGGAAGTAGCCTCGCAGAAGAATTGGCTAGTCCCAGGTCGCTTATCAACTCCGAAGTTTCAGCAACCACCTCCTTGACACCGTCTCGAATCTGCCAAACATCAGACAATCCAAACCAGGGTATGTGACAGTTCTCCCAGTACTCGGGTACTTGTCGGCTAGGGGTGTGCCCAGACTCCACTTGGGCCACGAACTTGATGTAGGGGGCGGACCAGTGCTCTGGAATAGCCCCCATCCACTCCCTACGAGAATTTGTCAGACGGGTCGGCTTCAGTCCTTTGGTCACGGCTTGATGCAAAAGGTCAAAGCCTCCCGCGTCTAAGTGCTCCACCAGCCGCTCCTTCTCCGCAATCAACGCATCAATCCGTGCCGTTTTGTCGTCAAGGAAGTTGGCGATGCGTTCTTGCTCAGTAAGCGACGGCACTGGCAAATGCAGTGAGCCAAGAACGGAAGGGTTGATTGCTGGATAGCTGACCCCCTCAGAGTGAGCAACCACGTTTTCGATAAACGGTTCAGACAGTGCAGCCCAATATGCAAATCGCGGACGAAGTCTTCCGTTTGGTCGAAGTACCGCAAAACCCGTTGACGCGATAAGGCCAGGCTGCGCCTCAGGAAAATTCGCTACAGCCTTTAGGTATGTGCGAACGGTTGACAAGACGGTGTCTCCACTGCGAAGAACTCTTCGAGCTCGACTTGGGGCCGTCTCAAATGTCAGCAGCTTCGGCGTTAATGCTGCTGATGCGTCACCTCCTTCCAACGCTGCGATGTCGACGTAGGACAACTCAGTGTCTCCGGGAGTTGTCTCGGGGAGGGCCTCTGGGTTCAGGAGAGTCACGTGTTTAAGGGGCGCAGTGGGCCAACGGTCAGGCGCTCCGGTGAAGAAACTGCGGCTCAAACTACAACCCCCTTCATCAACTCCACAAAACGCTCCTCCATCCTCCGTATCTCCTCGGCGATGACCTCGGGCTTGCGCGGGGCCTTGTAGACGTAGAAGTACCGGTTGAAGTTGATTTCGTATCCGACCTTCCCGGGCAGGCCATCCTTGTCATCGACGATGGCGGTATTGACCCATGCATCGCGAATGTGAGGCAACACCTCGCGAGCCATGTACTCCTCGATGCTCTCCGACAGCGGGATGCTCTCCGTGTCGCGCAGGTCCTTGTCGTAGGGCTTCTCGCCCTTCTTGAACTTGCCCTCCTTGCCCGCAGCCAGGGGCCGGTCTACCGTCACCTTGCGGTAGCCGAAGTAGGTCGTGTCGAAGACCTTGGTGACAACGCGCGGGGGCTCAGGCTCCGTCAGCTTGGTCGGGTCGGCTGCCTTGACCGGTTCCTTGTATTCAAGAGCGAAGGTCGACTCCTTGGCGAACGACGAGTAGGCCTTGACCACTTCGCCAATCTGCTCGTCCGTCATGAGCACCCGCTTGCTGCCAAGGCTCTTCTTCATCTTGGCGTACATGCGCGTCGCGTCGATGAGCTGCACCTTGCCCTTGCGCCCCTTGGGCTTGTCGTTGTCCAGAATCCAGACGTAAGTGGCGATGCCGGTGTTGTAGAACAGGTCGTTGGGCAGCGCGATGATGGCGTCCAGGAGGTCGTTCTCCAGAATCCAGCGGCGGATTTCGGACTCACCTGAGCCGGCATCCCCGGTGAACAGAGGGGAACCGTTGAGCACGATGCCGATGCGACCACCGCCTTCTGCGGCTGGACGCATCTTCGAAATGAGATGCATCAGGAACAGCAGCGAGCCATCGGACACGCGCGGCAGGCCAGGGCCGAAGCGGCCAGCGTAGCCCCGGCGCTCGTGCTCGGCTTTGACCATTTCGAGCACCTTCTTCCAGTCCACCCCGAACGGGGGGTTCGCAGCCCCGTAGTCGAACGTCTCGTTGGGGAAGCCGTCGGCCGACAGGGTGTTGCCGCGGACGATGTTCTTCGGGTCCTGCCCCTTGATGAGCATGTCCGCCTTGCAGATGGCGTAGGACTCGTCGTTGAGTTCCTGCCCGAAGAGCACCAACTTGGCGGAGGGGTTGATGGCGCGTGCCACCGCCTCGCCGACAGACAGGATGCCGCCGGTGCCCGCAGTGGGGTCGTACATCGAGCGAATGACGCCAGGCTTGGACAGCGCCTCGTCGTCACCCGCGAACAGGCAATGCACGATGAGCTGGATGACCTCGCGGGGGGTGAAGTGTTCACCAGCCGTCTCGTTGGATGCTTCCGCGAACTTCCGGATGAGCTCTTCGAACACCTGGCCCATCACTTCGTTGGGCACAGTGTCGGGGTGCAGGTCCACCTGGGCGAACAGCTGCACCAGCTTGAACAGTAGGTCCTTGTCATCGAGCTCGCCGACGCGCTCAAGGAATTTAAAACGCTCGAACACATCGCGGGCGTCCGAAGAGAACTCCGAGACGTACTTCACCATGTTCAAGCGCACGAACTTGGGGTCGGCCAGCAGGCCGGGCAGGTCGAAGACGCTGGTGTTGTAGAAGGCCTCTTTGCTCTTGCGCTTGAGGAACACGTCCATGCTGACGCCCGAGTCCTTGCGCTTTTCGTACTCCGCGAGAACGGCCTGCTTGGTCGGCTCCAGAACGCATTCCAGGCGACGCAGGAGCGTGAAGGGGAGGATGACTTTGCCGTAGTCGGCTTGCTTGTAGTCGCCGCGAAGCAGGTCGGCGACGGACCAAATGAGGTTGGCGAGTTCGGAAAAGTTTTGGGCCATGGGTCCTGGGCTTACTTGGGTTCAGTGGAGTCGGGGGTCGGGGCTGCGGGAGGGAGCTTGGCCCGGCGGGCGTACTCACGGACCATCACCTCGAACATATTGGTCAGCGACCGGTGCTCTTGCGCGGCACAGCGCTCCCAGAGGTCGCGAACCTCCAGGGTCATCTTCAGCGTGGTCGCTTCAGTCTTGCGTTTTGGGCGCGCCATGTGGTCGTTTAGGGAGCCGGTTTATTTCAAACAGGAACACGTTATCACCTGAACAGCGAGCCAATCTTGTGACCTATTCACATTCAGGCTGGAGAAGAAGTTCTCTGGTCTTAGGTGTTGTACAACACTGACGATGAGAGCCAAAAAACGATTTCTTCAAGGGGTAGTCGGCGCATTACTGGCAGTGTCCATGAGCGAAGTACTTGCCTCCGAGCCCGCCGGTGTGCAAACCTGCGTCGAGGTGCGCAACGTTCATGATGGGGATACGTTCACATGTGTGACCGAGGCGGGGACACTTCGAATCCGAGTTGCAGGGATAGACGCACCTGAAGTGGGGCAAAGCTATTGGCGTGTATCCCGCGACTTACTGCGCTCCAACACCCCGGCTGGCTCCACTGTGGACTGCTACAAGGTTGACAGGTACGAACGCCAGGTATGTCGTGTACATACACCTGAGGGCAAAGACGTCGCTATGGGACTGGTCGAAGCAGGCTTGGCCTGGCACACAGTCAAGTATCGAGAAGAGCAGGCCCCTCATGAGCAAGCTGCGTATGCCGCCGCAGAAGAGAGGGCCAGAAATACCCGAAAAGGACTCTTGACCCTCTCAGAGCCACAGGAGCCGAGTGTCTGCCGCGAGCAAAGAAAGCAGAAGCTCAAATGCACATAGTGCACCAATGTCTTCAAGTGATGTCGGCCTGAAGGCAACACCTGAATCGCCTCGGTATTCCCAGCGGCTGTTTGGTTTAGGTCATGCCGCCATTCTCTGTAGTTTGACTGGCGAGTTGCCGGTAGTAGTTTGCCTCAGCCTCTCCCTGGGGTATGTAGCCAATGTCTTCGGCTACGTCGAAGCGTTGTTCAACTGAACCTGCCGCCACAGTCATCTGGGCTGCATCAGCCCTGAGGCGTTCGAGCGACCACCGGCTTGAGGCTAGGTTCTACTAGACCGGGAGCAGTCCCGTTCTCTTTGAAGGAATATGAGTGGGTCTAGGGTCGAGTGAGCTCGATGGTCTTGAACTCGTCGCCAAGGAAACCAAACTTATGAGCGAACAGGCCTGCGATTTTTTCGTCGGCCGTGGCAAAGAAGACTTGTCGGTCCGATTTCAAGATAAGGTTTCGCAGGTAGTCGAGGAAGGACAGGGCGTTCAAATCATCGATATGCGAGATTGGGTCATCAAGAAGAATCACTTTCGGGCCTGTCTTGACTTGTGCATTCATTGCCAAGAACAGAGACAGGGCATAAGCAGCTCGTTGTCCTGTACTAACTTGATTAAGTTGGACGGCTGATTGGTTGTCCCGCCGCCGTAGAGGCGTCCGTTCTTCAGCGGTGACCATGTATTCGCTGGGCGCATGTATCCGCTTGAAGATGCTGTCTGCAACGGTGTGCGTCGCTGCGACGATGGCAGCGCTAGCCATATTTAGCGATTGGCTCTCGATAAGGTCATCAAGAACCCTCAGTGAGCTCGCAAGTCTTTCTATTGAATCCCGAACGCGACCCAGGCGCGCCGCTAGCTGTGCCACTTGCGTCCGCAGCGAGGCCAAGCGAGTCGCCGAATTGCCTTCGGTCTGGAGTGCAGCGAGGACCTTTTTTGCACCAAGTACTGCGGCTTCCAGCGAAGAAAACAGAAGACTCAGGTCGGCCGTGGGCGGCAGGTCCAACTGACTGGAGACCATCCCACAGCCTTCGGCCGTGTTCTGTATGAGCCGTTGGCGTGCCACCAACTGCGCGACAGCATCTGAGAGGAATGCATTGACAGGGATGCCTGCCTCGTCAAGGCGCTTGCGAAGCTCGTTGTTTCTCTCCGTAATCCTCTTCGCCACCTCTTCGTCGCTGGCCTGAAGACCCCGCAAGTACTCTTCTAGTCGCTGTTGTGCTTCCAATGGGACCAGCGACTCTGGTCTCGACGCGTCTTCTCCGTTTATTGGCGAGCAAAGCGCCTCGATGGCGCTCACTGTCCAACCGAGGCGGGCGTATGCATCGAGGCCATTGCGAGCTTCGTCTCTGGTCTCTGTCAACGAGCGTTGCCGGTCTCTCAACATCAAGACGGACTGCTGCGCTGCGGAGACGGTCCATGGAGCGCCCACTTCGGAGTCTGTTCGTGTGTACTTGTCTAGCTGGGCCAGCCACGCGGCCTCGTTCGAGGTTTGGGCCAGGATTGCGGTCAGCTGGTCAATCTGCAGCCGAAGGTTCGCTTCCGATGCGTCGGCCGGTGCCAGCGTGAGTGACTGAATGCGGCCAAGCAGCTCACCAGGCGCAAACGCTGTGCCGCAAACGGGACAGCTCGCGTCGGAGTGTCGATGCGCCACGACTCTCTGCGCCCAAGCTTGCAATTCTGTCATCGCACTCTGCAAGTCCGACTGCGTCCGCGTAGTTGCCGCTAGGCTCTGCTTTGCGTCTTCTAGCCGCTTCGCGGTTTCAGCGAGTTTTGCCTTCGAGGCAGAGATTGCTGCCGACAAGAGGCTGCTTCCCCATGCCGACTCCCAGCCTTCAGGTGGCGCGATTGTCGGCAAGGAAGCCTGTGCCTGCGAGCGCCGGGCGAGCTCCTCATCAGCGGTTCGAAGCTTTGATGAAAGCTCCTTGAGCTCGGCGTAGGCAGATGCCGGGACCGCTTGCAGGGCAGCCAATCGCTCCTTGGCGCTATCCCTTCTTTTTCCAAGGACGCTGCGTCGTTGTTCGTCGTCACTGGCATCGGCGAGCTTCGCCTTCACCCCTTCAGTTGCACGCAGCAGTTTCGACGCTTCCTCAGCAATTGCGTCCGGACTCAACGACTTCGGCAGCCAGTCAATCCTCTGAACATTGCCCAGCTCGGATGCCATATCCGACAGAGTGTCAACGAACTCTTCAGTGACAACTTGCTTGCTCACTGGCGCCTCCCGCCAACCGATGCGTTCGAGGTCCTTTTTTAAGATGGAGAACGCTGCGTCGGACTGCTCGGGTACTGCCTCGAGCCCCCGTCGTTCCTGGTCCTTGGCCTTATGGTCGGATTCCGCCAGCGCGCGCTCGGAGCGCTTGGAGCGAAGTTCTTCCGATACCGCTTTACGTACATCTTGGATGCGTCGCCACATCAGCGTCGCCTCGTGGCCGCTGAGTAGCGCAGCCAGACTCTCGGCATGGCTAACCGTCGAGTCCTCCTTGAGCAGGGTCAGCTCCGCCGCTGCATCGGTGTTGAGGAAGTTGAAACGCGCAAACTGATTCGGCAGCTTGTTCTGATGACTGTTGTCGTCTGCGCCATACCAGAGCCGTTGGCGTGTCTTGAAATCCGAGAGCACCTGATTCGCGGATGTCTTGACCGGACTACCGGATGCCAGGAACCCTTGCACCGTCGTGGTTGTGGATGCCTTGGAACGTCGATTCGCGCCGCAATATAGGAACTCCAGACCTTCAAGGAGCGAGGTCTTTCCTGCGCCGTTTGTCCCAAAGACCAGGTTGGCTCTTCCAAGCCCTTCAAAGAGGCGTTGCCTAGGATATGGACGAAAAGCCTTCAGGTCGATGCTCGATATGTGTGTCTCAACAAGCTTCTGACTTGCCTCTGCACCGGTCGTCTTCTTAGTCCGAACGGACTGCTTGGCTGTGCCCGACGAGATACTTCGCACAACGTCCGCTATAGGACGGTCGCCGTCTAGTATGTCCGCGAGCCCGACCGCACCTAGCCCATCTGACCAGGCCTTCACGATATCGGTAGAACTCGCAGACTCGTCTGTCACAGCAATAGAGTCGAGTTCACTCAGCACACGGTCGAGCTCTTCCTCTGCGACAACGAACTTGCGCGCGTAGCTCCTGTCGGACTCAAGGTTTCGTTTGGCAACCTGGAACTCGGGGTTGTTTGCATGCCCCCCATCGACGACGAAGTACAGGTAGCTGTTCCAGCGGAGGTCCGGTGAGGCGTCCCGGTTGAAGTACGCCGGCCCCATCACTTCGTCGAGGTATTCGCTCAAGCCGCCGACTGTTTCCGGAAGGCGGTTGTTCAAGTCAAAAACGTACGCAGCTACGTCGCGTTTCCCATTGCGACGAACCCCTCGAAGTACACCCGCTGCGACCTCCGAGACATCAGCAAACTTTTGTCCCAGCTTCTCTCGTGCGGACTGAAGATTCATCCCTGAGCTCCTTGCGGATTCGCTGCAAGGCGGTTGAACGACGGAGTGCCAATGTCGACATCTGGCTGCCCGGCAGGCCTCGTGAACGACGTGCTGCGAGCGCTCAAGAAGTGCTTAGTGCCAGCTGCTGCGGCATAGAGAATGCAGTAGCGTTCCGCGTTGGTTGCGTAGTGCTCATGGGCGAAACGCTCATGCTGTTCGTTCGTTAAGACGCGGTCGGGCTCACGAGGAGGCCCTGCCAGGGTCTTACGCACCTGCTGGTCTAGCAAGTCCAACTCGCGAAGGTCGCCCACAAGACCTGCATGAACCACTGTGGCAAGTGTTCCGTCTAACGCAACCACGTTCCGATTAGGGTACTGCAAGTTCCAGTCGAGATTGAAGCCTTGACGGAGGAACTCCACGGGAGTTGGCCAGGCGTAGCTGGAGCTACGGAGTTCTGCGATAGCTCGAACTGTTGCAAGCCTGGCGCTTCGAAAATGTCGCGCTTCCGGTGCGGGGTCCTGCGTGACCGTGACCCTGCGAACCAACTCATGTTCGCACAGCTGCATGGAATCGATGCGGGAAGGAATGTACCAGTCGGGACGTACGCCGAATCTTCCCGCCGTGATAGCCAGCGCCCGCTCAACGGCAACTGGCCCCTTTTGGTACAGGTGACGGATGTCGTCGAGATTTATTTCCTCGGTGCAGGCCCCCATCAACTGCTCCCCGAATCCGTCGTCTGGAAACTCCTCCGGTTTATTCGGTTCTACCCAACTGCCTAGGTCTTTCTCCCACAAAAATGTCTTCACGGCGTGCGGACCAGAACGCGTTGACCGTGGCTTTGGGATGGCGTGGTGAAAGACCTTGGTTGCCTGAAACAGAAACACTCTCGGCCGATAGTGAAACTGCAGGGCATGGGCACGAATTGGCTCGTGACGTGTGTAGTACACGCCGTTTTTGTGATTCTCACGAATCCATTCGTCAGAAAGGTTTGTCTCGGTCGAGAGAAGATACCAAGCTGACCCACAGATGTTGTTCCATGGATGCTCGCCGGTGTCGCCAAACGAGACCACCTTGTCAGCCCAGTTCAAGCAAAGAAGCTCTGTGTTCCCTGCCGCTGAAAACAGCTCTTGTCGGTACTTCTTGTACAGCAGGTGACGAGGACTGTTGTTGAGCTGAATGTGCAAGAGAAGGAGTCCCTCGTAGTACTGGTCTATCAGCGCCTTCTCAAAACCGAAAACGTCCGAGCACACGAGAGTGATGAGCCGCACTTCGGCGGGAAGGCTCCCGAATGCATAGACGTTTACGCCTTGAAGCATGCCGGATGCTTCGGTGTTGTTTGGGTCACCTGACGGCGCAGTCTTGTACTGGACTAGGAGCACAAGGCGCTCCGAGTAGCCTCCCGAAACTTTGGCTATAAATACGTAGACGAGTGGATTCCTGTATTTCTGGGTGGTTCGGGCAAACGGGAAGACATCGTCATCAAGGACAACTGCCCTGTCGCCGAGCCTTTCGCGAACAAGGTCGAGACCACCTAGAAGTAGGCTTTCACAGCCCAAAACCCAAAGCTTGCCCGATTCGGGAATATGGCCTTGTTCGACCGCCTCAAGCAAAGAGTCCCACGGAAGGCTGTACTCCGGACAAACGAGTAGGTCCGGTTGGTCCCCGGGTTTGCTCGCTAGGCTCAGGAGAGCGTCGGCTTGTCGCTTCGCCTCCGCCTGGTCAGCGTTTCCTATCGAGTCCGCTGTAATTCGAATTCTGCCAAGTGGCTGGTGAGCGATTAGCGTGTATAGCGTGTCATCAGCTTGCAAAGCGTTCAGCTGTGGCGCGTCAAGCCCCGCAGCCTTAAGCCTCTCCCCGACAGAAACGATTTTCACTCTTTCCCCTCCGGTCCGATTCACGTTCAGTGTAGCCCGCAAGTGGACTTGATTCGCCCCGGCTTTCATGGAGGCAGGTTGGTTTAAGCCAAGCCCAGCCCGAATGCCTGATTTGCGAGGTGGCCTGAGTGCCTGCGGCTCTGGAGCGTGTTCCATTCCGGACTCGCGCCACGTGCCACGACGTCAGTTTGTCAAGGCAGCACGAAGAACATGGGGCCCACCTGCCCCAATGCAAACCATTGCAATCCGAGTGCTCGAGAGCTACCTCAATGTCCTTGTCTGAATACTTCCACCTGGTTGAAGTAGCGACGACTTTTTTACCTCGAGCTCCTATGAGTTTGTTGCTTCGCGAAAGCCACCTCGGCGTCAACGCAACCGACCGGCAAATAGCTATGCATTCCTGAGCTTGAGAACGAGGTTCCATGACTTGGGCGCTACTCAAAGCACCGACACAGGCCACAAATTCGTCACCCAAACAGATAAGCGCTCATCTGATGCGTCGTAGTAGCCAGGTCTACTTTGTTTCGGCGGCCAACTGAAGCAACCTCTGAACCGGCACTTCAAGTGCGCAAGCCAACTTGTCCAGTCCGTCTGCTGAAACGTTCGCAACGCTTCGTTCGACCTGGCTGATGTATGTGCGGTGGAACCCGGCCACTGCAGCTAGTCCTTCCTGCGAATAACCAGCCTGTTCACGGAGAACCTTGGTGTTGAGCGCAATCAGTTGGCGAGCAGTGGGGAGTTTCGGCTTCTGTCTTTCTTTCATGACACAGAAGCGTGCCGACATTCACTCTAAAACTCTACAGACCAAACCTCTACCGCTTAATTATCTACTGTTTTTAGTCTACACTACAAAACCGTTCTTGCTGGTTCGCTAGAGAAGAGGAGCACTCATGTTTGTCACAAAAGCCGAGTTTGAGCATCCAATGCCGCTAGGGCTCATAAGCCCTGGAGAGAAGGCCTGGGAGGCTATGACGATGTCTCTTCGTTCTCCATGGTTTCTGTTCGACTATGTGGTGACGTATTCGGATGCTGAAGTCGTGCAAACAACGGCTATCGCTTGGGAGTTGACGCTCCTTGATGTTCTTCGTGCTGTTCCTGCCAATGCTCACAGGGGAGTTAGCAGGGTGTCACCGTCGAAGGGTAGCCGACAAGACTGGTCAGTGCAGGTAATCCGCGAGGCTTGGGTTTCATTGCCGGATGAATCGACTGACGTTGGCCCGCTTGTGTTTCGTCTTCGTGAGGAAGATTGCTTGAGGGATAGCTTTATGAAGCCAGTTTCATGGAGGAACGGCCGCGAGCAGCTCCTCTCTCTTAGCTAAGCATGATGCCTTTTGAGGTGTTCTTAATGCCGCAGACAGCCCTACCTAGTAAGGGAGGCAATTGGTGCATCACTGGCAGTGACAGCCCCTTACAGTGAATGAATGCACTGGCAGACAGAGAGCTGCGATGCAGAAATTCTTGAGGGGCAAGAAGACGCCTCTAGAGCTGACCTGTATCTCATCGACAACCACCGCTATTGGAATTGCCTATCAAGGTTATCCACAAGCGATATCCCTCCCCCTGACCCCCTCCCAGCACTTGGCGCTCCACCGACGACTTTCCCACCGCGGCGGTCCGTTCGTCGCAGGCGACGACCGCCGCCGTGGAAAAGTCTCGCCTGCTTCAACATTGATGGGTGAAGTGAGCTGTCCCACAGGGGCGCAGACAAGCAGGTAAGAAGCAACTCTGGAAATGGAGCCCGGTCGCCGAACTCCTTCACTGCTCCTGGTAAAGCAATTTCTCACGCTCCATAACGTGCTCGCAGCCCCGGTAGGGGTTAAGGCCAAGGGTGAAGCCGATGTCGGGCGAATCGTTGCGGGTGATGGCGCTCTTAGCGTCTTCAAACGTCACCTGCGTGGCCGGCGCGGGCGCTTCTTCGCCCGCGGCCGCGGCATCGTCCAGCGTGCCCCAGCCGTCGTCGAACGCGGCGCGGGTGTCGCGCTCGAAGCGGTGCGGCTGCTGCTGGGCCACGCCACGGCCCTTGATGGCCTGCACGGGGATGCGGACGGTGGTCATGCTTCAATACTGTACAAAATGCCAGTATAGGTTCTGTCCTCCGCCGGGCACAAGGCCGCTGGTCAGGCCGGACCTGTCCCCTGCCCTGCGCGAAACCGGGCGTGATCGTCGATCCGCAGCCCTTTCAGGGCGCCTCCGCGCCGGTGTCAAACACCGCGTGCACCGTGGTGCCCTGCCCGGCCCCGGAGCGCAGCTCGCACGAACCGCCCGCCAGGCGCGCGCGCTCCTGAATGCCGGCCAGGCCGATGTGCCCGTTGCGCAGCGCGGCCACCACCGCCCGCTCCGGCTCGAAGCCGACGCCGTCGTCGGTGATGCTGAGCTGCAGGCGGTCAGGCGTCAGGGTCACCCGGATGTCCACCGCCGTGCAGGCGCTGTGTCGCATGGCGTTGCTCAGCGCTTCCTGCACGATGCGGAAGGCCACCGTCTCCACCCCGGGCGGGTAGCGCAGCGCCCCGCCCTCGGCCTGCAGCCGCACCACCAGCGTCGGCAGCTGTCCCAGCGACGCCACCAGGCTGCGCAGCGCGGCCAGGATGCCGAAGTCGTCCAGTTCCAGCGGGCGCAGGCCCCGACCGATCTGGCGCACGCGCACCCCGAGCTGGTCCGACATCTGCAGCACGCGGCCCGCCATCCCGGCCATCGCGTCGCCGCCGGCCACCTCGACCATGTGCGCCAGGTGCAGCCGCATCGCCGCGACCACCTGGCCGATGTCGTCGTGCAACTCCTGCGCGATGTGCTGGCGCTCGGCCTCCTGCACCTGCAGCAGCCGCTGCGACAGCACCCGCAACGAGGCCTCGGCGCCACTCAGGCGGTGCTCGGTGCGGTGCAGCGTGGTGATGTCCTTGATGAGCACCAGGCAACCCGGGCACGCGCCGTCACCGCCCTTCAAGGGGATGTAGGAGGTCAGCAGCACCTTGCGCACGCCCTCGGTGGTCTCGATCTCCACCCGCTCGTCCATCACCGCTTCGCCCGCCTTCAGGGCCCGCGTGCTGCCCCATTCGTCGTCGCCGATCGGGCGGCCGGTGTCGGCCCACCAGCCCAGGCAGCCGGGAAAGCGGCTCACGTCGGCGTCGCGCACACCGTCCCAGATGGCGATCGCCGCCGGGTTGCGGTGCAGGGTGTGGCTCTGCACATCGCAGACCCAAATGCCTTCGGGCAGGTGGGCCAGCACCTGGGTGAACAGCGTGTCTGCCGGGGCATGGCCCGCTCGCGCGGGCGACGGGGACGTGGTCAGGCGTGTCATCGCACGATGGTGGGGAGGGCGGCCGGTCACCGTCTGTGCGGCAGCGGACACTGGCGGGCGTCGAGGGCATCCCTGCTGGACCGGGGGAAAGAGGCCCTGGCGCGGGCCGGCCAACGCCCGCGCCCCCGGGTGCGCGCTCAACCCCGGCGCTGCAAGGCCGTTCGCGGACCGGTATAAAGGACCCTTCCCACCCCGCTGCCACCGCCCCCAAGAGGCCCGGAATCGCGCGGCAACCCACCCCCAAACACAGCCAGCCCACCATGACCCCATCCCCAGTCGCGGTCGATTCCGCCGACGCCATCGTCCGCGTGCACGGCGTCAGCAAGACCTATGCCGGCGGCTTCCAGGCGCTGAAGAACGTGAACCTCGACATCCGGCGCGGCGAGATCTTTGCGCTGCTCGGGCCCAACGGCGCGGGCAAGACCACGCTCATCAGCGTCATCTGCGGCATGGTCAACGCCAGCGAGGGAACGATCACCGCCGACGGCTTCGACACCGTGCGCGACTACCGGAAAGCCCGCGCCACCATCGGCCTGGTGCCGCAGGAACTGCACACCGACGCGTTTGAAACCGTGTGGGCCACGGTCAGCTTCAGTCGGGGCCTGTTTGGCCAGGCGCCCAACCCGGCCTACATCGAGAAGATCCTGAAAGACCTCTCGCTCTGGGACAAGAAAGACAACAAGATCATGACGCTCTCGGGCGGCATGAAGCGCCGCGTGCTGATCGCCAAGGCGCTCTCGCACGAGCCCAAGATCCTGTTCCTCGACGAGCCCAGCGCGGGCGTGGACGTGGAGCTGCGGCACGACATGTGGCGCCTGGTGCGCGAGCTGCGCGACGCGGGCACCACCATCATCCTCACCACGCACTACATCGAAGAGGCCGAAGACATGGCCGACCGCATCGGCGTGATCCGCAAGGGCGAGCTGATCGTGGTGGAAGACAAGGCGGTGCTCATGCGCCAGCTCGGCCAGAAGCAGCTGGCGCTCTCGCTGCAGCACCCCTTGGCGGCGGTGCCGCCCTCGCTGGCCCCGTGGCCGCTCGCGCTCTCGGCCGACGGCCTCACGCTGACCTACAGCTTCGACGCGCAGAAAGACGACACCGGCATCGCCGAGCTGCTGGCCGCGCTGGGCGCGCAGGGCATCGGCTTCAAAGACCTGCGCTCCAGCGAAAGCTCGCTCGAAGACATCTTCGTGAGCCTGGTGCACGAACCAAAAGACCAACAGAAAGCGAGCGTTTGAAGATGATGGGTTTGAACCTGCACGCCGTGCGCGCCATCTACATGTTCGAGATGAACCGCGCCTTCCGCACCTGGGCGCAGAGCATCATCGCGCCCGTGCTCAGCACCTCGCTCTACTTCATCGTCTTCGGCTCGGCCATCGGCTCGCGCATGGGTGACATCGGCGGTGTGAGCTACGGCGCCTACATCATCCCCGGCCTGCTCATGCTCTCGCTGCTGAGCGAAAGCATCTCCAACGCGGCCTTCGGCATCTACATGCCCAAATGGTCGGGCACCATCTACGAGCTGCTGAGTGCGCCGGTGAACTGGGTCGAGGTGCTGCTGGGCTACGTGGGCGCGGCGGCCAGCAAGAGCCTGCTGCTCGGCGTGCTGATCCTGCTGACCGCGCGCGCGTTCGTGCCCTATGAGATCGCGCACCCGGTGTGGATGGTCGGCTTCCTGCTGCTCACGGCCATCACCTTCTGCCTGTTCGGTTTCATCATCGGCCTGTGGGCCGACAGCTTCCAGAAACTGCAGGTGATCCCGCTGCTGGTCATCACCCCGCTCACCTTCCTGGGCGGCGCGTTCTACAGCATCAGCATGCTGCCCGAGCCGTGGCAGACGGTGTCGCTGTTCAACCCGGTGGTCTACCTCATCAGCGGCCTGCGCTGGGCCTTCTACGGCGCGGCCGACGTGCACATCGGCATCAGCACCGGCATGACGCTGATGTTCATGTTCGCCTGTCTGGGTGTGGTGTGGTGGGTGTTCAAGACCGGGCACCGCATCAGGCGGTGAGCGCGCCGCTGGCGCCCTGCGCGTCTGGCGCATCCACCACCGTGGTGAGGATCATCAAGCCGCCCGGGTCTTCGTTCAGTTCGCTGCTGACCAGCACCTCGATCACCTGGCCATCGGACCGCCGCCAGTCGGCGTTCTGCCACCCGGTGCGCCCCGTTTCGAACAGGCGCTGGCAATGCGCCTGCCACGACGGCTCGTCGGCCCAGAATGTCCCGGCCGACCGGCCCACGAGCTGATCGACCGGGTAGCCAAAGTCACGCTCGAACGCCGGATTGACCTCGAGCACGGTCCGTGTGCCCGCAAACTGGATCATGAGCGCGGTGGGGTTGAGCCGGAAGATGCGCTGGAACCGGCGCTGGGACCGGTCCCGCTCGTGCTCCAGCCGCAGGCGTTCTTCCATCTGGTTGAGCTGCCGCAGGTAGGCCTCGTCGGTCGCCTTGCGCGTGTGGTGCAGCAGCGCCCCGATCACCGCGATGATGACGCTGCCCATCAGCCAGAACCGCAGGTCGGGCGCGAAGCCGGCTTTCACGAGATGCCCACCGGCCTCCGCCCAGGTCAACCCGCCCAGGATGAGCACGCCCGCAGCGGTGGTCGCCCACAGCGCGCGCAGGCTCAGGTAGGTGCCCGCCATCACCACCGCCCCCAGCAGGGCCTGGGTCGAGGCCGAGCGCACCGAGCCGTAGCTGTGCACCGCCCAGACGGTGAACACCAGCACGCCCATGACCATCAGCGGGCTCTCCCACCGGCGTGGCCGCGACTGCAGCATCAGGTACAGCAACGCCACCCCGCCCAACGAGAGGGAGATGAACGAGCGCGACTCCCCGGGTGGGGCGAGCAGGTGGTCGACCAGCGCCATGCCCAGCATCAACAGCGCGATGGCCACCATCACCCAGCGCGCGCTGCGGCGGCTGCGCCGCCGCTGGTCCTTGCGGATGTCGGCGGGGTCTTCCAGGGGGCGCGAATCAAGCATGGGGCCAGGGCTCCAGCGGGGCATGCAAGGTCGGCAACCCACCGGTCATGCTGCCGGGCACGCGCAACGCCGTGATCAGCAACCCGTCGTCCGGGTCGTCGTCCCGCTCGCTGCTGATCTGCAGGGCGAGCGGCCGGCCGTCGCGGCACAGCGCCGTGATCGGGTGCCACCCGATGCGCCGTGAGGCCCGGCGGGCGCGGACAAAGCGCTGGTGCTCCTCGTCCGGCAACCACAGGAACCCGTCGCGCCGGTTCAACACGTCCTTGCGCGCGTGGCCCAGCGTGCGCTCGAAGGCCTTGTTCACGTCCAGGATCAAGCCCGTGCGCGACGACTGCACAAAGATCGGCGTGGGGCTGGACTGGAACAGGCGCGAGAACCGGTCCTGCCCGAGGTCCCGGTCGAGCTGGGCTCTCAGGCGCTGCGTCGCTTCGCGAAGGTGCATGGCCTGCGCCATGTGCATCTGCGTCCGGTTCAGGTACATCATCGCGGCCACGCCCACCAGGCTCATGCTCTGTGTCATCCAGGTGCGCCAGCCCACCACAAAACGCGGCTGGCCGGCCAGCAGGCCCGCGGCCTCGGCCCAGGTCAGCCCCCCCAGCAAGGCGATCGCGGCGGCCGTGGTGCAGACCAGGCCACGGCGGCTCAGGAAAATCCCCGACGCCACCTGCCCCATCAGGATCAGCGCGATGTTGACCGTTCGCACCGACCCGAAAAACCAGGTCGATGCCGCCGCCATGCCGAACAGGAACACCACCAGCAGCCACGCCACGCTGTTGTAGCGGCGGACCTTCAGCAGCCCCCAGGACAGCGCGCCCATGACCGCCAGCACCAGCGTCATCATGCTGTCCGCCGTGGCGGGCACGCCCGTGAAGCGATCCACCGCGAACAAGCCCAGCCCCAGTGCCGCCGTCATCCAGGACAGCCGCATGGCCATCTTCGCGCGCGCGGCCACGATGGACGGTGGCTCGGGCCACAGCGGTGCATGGGAAAGGCTCGACAGATCGATCAAGGCAGCGGTCGGTGAATGTCCATGGCGTTCGGAAAATCCTCCCGGGGTCATTCCCGAGGCGTGCAGCATAACCGCGCGCAGGCCGCATCTGCGCCTTGTGTCCGGCGGCACGATTTCCTGTCAGCCACCCCACCACCCGAGAGGAGCCACCACCATGCTCAAGGCATTCGCCTCCCAGACCATGGCCTCAACGATCTCTTCACCAGGGACATCCACACCTGAAGCGAAACACCCCCGCAGCGCTTCGCGCCACCCCCAACGGACGGCACTGGCCGTCCGGCAAAGCCGGCCCGGCAGCGCCTGTGCCGCACCGTGGCAGGCGGCTGGACGACGCGCCCCAAGCGCCCAAGAAAAAAGGCCTCGAAACCGAAGTTCCGAAGCCTTTTGGCTGGTCTCAGCGCGGGGCTGAGACCGTCAGGTGCGCAGGGCTCAGTAGCCGCCGCGACCACCACCGCCACCGCCGTAGCCGCCGCGATCGCCGCCACCGCCGTAGCCGCCACCACCGGAGCGATCGCCGCCACCGCCGTAACCACCGCCGCCGCCCGAACGGTCACCGCCGTAGCCGCCGGTGCGGGGAGGACGTGCTTCCATCGGACGGGCTTCGTTCACCGTGACACTGCGGCCACCCAGCGACTGACCGTTCATGCCCTTGATGGCGGCTTGTGCCTCGGCATCGCTGCCCATTTCGACAAAACCAAAGCCCTTGGAGCGACCGGTGTCGCGTTCCATCATGACCTTGGCGCTGGTGACCGAGCCGAACTCGCTGAAGGACTGTTGCAGGTCTTCGTCACGGACGGTGTACGGCAGGTTGCCGACGTAAAGTTTATTGCCCATAGGGGACTCCAAAAAAACAGAAACACAAAAGCGATGGGGTCCCGAAAGCTCAACAAACCCGAGAGTGCCGCCGTAGCGCGCGAAACTGACCGATCACCTTGAAAATGCGCGGACTCGATGGCCAGCGCGGAGTGCATTATGGCCCCCCGGGCGGCGAATGGTCTGTTTTTTTGTGTTGGGAGGTGAATAGGTCACCCCGGGCGGGACCTGTGGCTACAGCGACTCGCCCTCAGCCCCACCCAGCGCCGCCTGCTTGCGGCTCACGTGGTAGGCCGTCATCACCTGCGCGGCGATCAAATCCAGACTCGGGCGGGCGATGCCCTGTTTGTCGGTCCACACCTTGGGTGTCAGCGCGCCCGAGAGCGTGAGCGCCTCGCCATCGGCCAGCGCCAGCAGCGCCGCGCAGGGCGCTTCGTCGAACGCGATCACGTTGACGATGAACTCCTCGTCCATCTTGTTGCGCGCCAGCACGCGCGCCACGATGTAGGTGCGGCCCGCCTTGTCCACGCGGCGGGAGGCGTCGCCCATCAGGCGGCCGGCAATGAGTCCGTCGATCATGAGCGCGGCTTTTCGAAACCCGAGACCACCCAGGCCTCGGCGCTGTTTGCGTTGAGCTTGAAGGTCGGCGGCGCGGACACCAGCGTCAGCTCTTCGTCGAATTCATTCAGCGCCCGCAGGGTGGCGGTGGCGCCCTCTTCGTCGGGCACGATGGCCAGCTCCACGCGGATGCGCTGGCCACCCACCGTGATGCTCACGCTCTTGTTCAGCTCGGCGTGGCGCTGCTGTTCCGAGCGGCGGATCACCTCCTTGGCCGTCTTCACCAGCGTGTTGAACGCACTGGTGTCCAGCGGCTTGGGGTCCTTTTTGTTGCGCCCCATGGTCCAGGGGCCCACCAGCGCGGGCTCGACCTGGCCGTCCAGAAACATGGCCACCGCCCAGCCATCGTCGTCTTCGTTCTTGATCACGCGAGCGGTCCAGTGCTCGTCGCTCCACACGCGGTCTTCGTGGATCGGGTCTTGGGTGTCTTGGGTCATGGGGAGATGGTACGCGGTGAGCGCGCCCGCCCCCTTCAGGCGTGTGCCCCTTGCACCGGCATGGGCACGCCATCCGGCGGCAGGCAACCCAGACCCACCAGCGTGGCCTCCACCGCTTCGTCCAGCGGGGTGTGCGGTTCGTGGCCCAGCTGCTGCACCAGCCGGCGGTTGTCCAGACGCACCGGCTGTTGCCACAGGTAGCGCATGCCCAGCAGTTCGCGGAAGGTGGTCACGAAGGGCGAGGCCAGTTGCACCAGCCACCAGGGAAACGGCCGCATGGCCGGCACTGCGCCACCCCGGCGCACCACGGCGCGCTGCACGGCCTCGGCCAGGGCGGTGCCCGTGGCGTCCCAGTGGCCCGCCATGTGGAAGCTGGCGAAGGCCGGTAGGGTGTCGCGGCGGTCCAGCAGCTCGGCCATGGTGCGGGCCACGTCGGGCAGGTAGGCGAACTGGTGGCCCACGCCGGCAGCGGCCGGGGTGTTCACGCTGCGCACCGCGCGCCCGGGCTTGACCATGCCCTGGCTGAACCAGTTGTTGCCCGCGCGGGGGCCGAAGAAATCGCCGGCGCGCACCACGATGACCTTCATGCGACCCGCCTGTGCGGCGCTGGCCAGGCGCTGCTCCAGTTCCACGCGAATGCGGCCCTTGGGGGTGTGGGCGTTCTGCGGCGCGTCTTCGGCAATCAGCGGGAACGCGTCGGGCCCGTGGTTGTAGACCGTGCCCGGCAGCACCACCGTGGCGCCCTGGGCCTGCGCGGCCGCAATGGTGTTGTCGATCATGGGCAGCACCCACTCGGCCCAGCGGCGGTAGCCGGGCGGGTTCACCGCGTGCACGATGACCGAGCAGCCCTGCGCTGCGGCCATCACGTCGGCCGCCTGCAGCGCGTCGCCCTCTACCCATTCGATGCCACCCTGCTCGAGACGCGCCACCCCCAGCCCGCGCTTCATGGCGCGAACCCGCCAGCCCCGCGCCAGCAGCAGGCGGGCCATTTCCCCGCCGATGCCGCCGCTGGCACCGAGCACCAAGACCGTTGATGAATCCGACATGAAAAACTCCTGAAAAAGTGGTGATGGGGCAGTGATGGGGTTATGGTCGGCGTTTCGCGGGCAAAAAGAAATTGCCCAAGCCTGAACAGCCGCTATACGTTTTTTGATGGACAAGACCATTGGATGGGAGCTGTACCGCTCGTTGCTGGCGGTGCTGGAAGAAGGCTCGCTCTCCGGCGCGGCGCGGGCGCTGGGCCTCACGCAGCCCACGGTGGGCCGCCATGTGGCGCTGCTCGAAGCCGCGCTGGGCACCACCCTGTTCACGCGCTCGCAGGCCGGCCTGCTGCCCACCGAAGCCGCGCTCACGCTGCGCGACGGCGCTGAAGCCATGCACAACATGGCGGCCTCGCTGGAGCGCAGCGCGCGCAGCCTGGGCGAAGGCGTGCGTGGCACGGTGCGCATCTCCGCCAGCGAAGTGATGGGCGTGGAGGTGTTGCCGCCCCTGCTGGCTGCGCTGCAGGCGCAACACCCGGAACTGCGCGTCGAGCTGGTGACCAGCAACGCCCTGCAAGACCTGGTGCGCCGCGAGGTGGACATCGCCGTGCGCATGACCCCGCCCCAGCAAGACGTGCTGCTCGCCACCCGCGTGGGCGACGTGGAGCTGGGCCTGCACGCCCACCGCAGCTACCTCGAACGCCATGGCCAGCCCGCGTCGGTGGCCGATCTGGCCCACCATGTGCTGATCGGCTTCGACCGCGAGACCCCGTTCCTGCGCAGCGCCGCCACCAAGCTGCCGATCTGGCAACGCGACAACTTCCACTGGCGCTGCGACAGCGATCTGGCCCAGCTGGCCCTGCTGCGCGCCGGCGCCGGCATCGGCGTGTGCCAGACCGCCCTCGCCCGCCGCGACCCGAACCTGGTGCGCGTGCTGCCCACGCGGCTGTCCATGAAGCTGACCACCTGGGTGGCCATGCACGAAGGCCTGCGCAACAGCCCGCGTTGCAAGGCGGCGTTTGATGCGCTGGTGAAGGGCTTGCGGCGGTATGTGAAGTGAAGCGCCGGCCTTGCCCAACCCTCGCCTGTCTGGCACAACGAAGCACACCGCAGCCCCCCATGACCCCCACCCCGCTGCTCTACACCTACCGGCGCTGCCCCTACGCCATGCGCGCACGGATGGCCTTGTTGCAGGCGGGCGTGGCGTTTGATGCGTTCGAGATCGTGTTGCGCGACAAACCCGCGGAGATGCTGGCCCTCTCACCCAAGGGCACGGTGCCCGTGCTGCGGCTGCCAGACGGGCAGGTGCTGGAACAGAGCCTGGACATCATGCGCTGGGCCTTTGTGGAAACCGGCGACGTCGAGGGCTGGTGGGCGCGTGCGCAAAGCGCCGCGAACCTCGAGCTGCTGGCGGTCTGCGATGGCGCGTTCAAACACCATCTGGACCGCTACAAATACCCCGAGCGCTTCGATGGCGTGGATTCCAGAGCGCATCACCGCGAGCAGGCGGTGGACGTGCTGTTGAAGCCGCTGAACGCGCAGCTGCAAAGCACCGGCCAGCTGGCCGGCCAAACTCCATGCGCCACCGACATCGCCATCTTTCCGTTCGTGCGACAGTTCGCTGCGGTGGAGCCAGGGTGGTTGGAGGCGCACCCCTTGTCAGCCCTCAAGGGCTGGTTGAGCGGGTGGCGGTCACACGCCCTGTTCAACACCGCCATGACCAAACTGCCCGCCCAGCAGACGACCACTTTCCCTACGGCGTGAAGCGGTCGCTCAGACCACCGGACCGAACAGGCCGGTGCGCCACAACACCTCGCGCTCGGCACCACTCAGACCCTGCAGCTCCTCCCCCGGCCGGGCCAGCACCCGGCGGTGGCCCACCGGGAGGCTGAGCGCCCGGGCGCCGTTGAAACGCAGGCGCTCGGGCATCACCGCCGTGACCGCCGGCGGTGGAGCCGAACCCGCAGCGGCCCAGCGGTCGGGCATGGTCACCGGGGGTCTTTGACAGCAGCTCATGATCGTTCTCCCACAGCCAGTTCCATCGCGCTCGCACCGCCGGCCAAGGCCAGCCACAGCAGCAAGCCCCCCACCCAGCCGGGCGCCAGCAGGGCCGCGGGCGGCATCGCCAGCCAGACACCGAGACAGTGCACACAGGCCAGGCCATCGGCCAGCGGCGTGCCGGCCGCGGCGACGTGCAAGCGAGAGACGAGGTCGAACGGACCCCGCTCGAGCGCCACCAGCCGGGCCAGGCGCCACACGGCCAGCACCGAGAGCACCGCTTCAAACCACGGTGGCTCCGGGCCGAAGCCGAGTTCCATGCGCAGACTCAGTCGGCGTTGAACACCGCGAACACGCGGCTCGTGTCCTGGTACACGCGCATCGCCTCGTACTCGAAGGCCGGTGTCGGCGGCGCCATGACCTCGTTGGTGTCGAAGGCACGCGACACGCTGCGGGCAAAGAAGCCGTAGGTGCCCTGGGCTGCATTGGCCGGCAGCGTGTACACCGCCTGCATCAGCCCGCCCTGGTCGCCCACCGAGGTGTGCCAGTGTTCGAAGCCCAGCGGCCCGTCGCCGCCGCCCACGCCGCTGGTGCGCACCATGCCCACGTTGCCGCAGACCGTCGGGTGGAAGTAGGCGTTGCGGAAGTGCTCGCTGTGCACGTCCATCGTGACCCGGAACTCCACCGCCACCGCCGAGGCACCACGGCGCACCACCGGGCAGTTGCCGCCGATGGGCAGCCAGTCGCTGTCGCCGGCCTTGCGCCACGCGATGTCGAACACGAACCCCGGCGCGTGGTTGTCCACCGCCATCAACACCGGCGCCGCGCTCGACAGCACATTGCCGGGCGGCGTGCCCACCTGCAGCACCAGCTCGTAGGTGCCATCGGGATAGGCGCCACCCGTGGGCCAGTCGAGCAGCAGCTGTTCGCTGGGCAGCCAGCTGTTGGGCCCGGCGGGCAGGTTGATCGGGTACCAGCCGTTGGCGTCGCTGGTGGGCGCGTGCCACTCACCCACGCCGGCGCCATTGAGCCGATAGAGCCACCAGCTCACGCCCACAAACGGCGTCTGCGGGCCAAAGGCTGCGCTGCCCGGCGCGCGGTGGCGGTACAGCACGCGGTAGTGCGTGGCCCCCGGGTGCGTGCGGTGGCAGCCCAGCAGCGACAGCTTGCCGTGGGCCGGGGAGCGAGCCGCCGGGTTGGGCAGCGCATCGGCGCTGGTGCCCGAGGGGTGCGGGCGGTTGGTGCGCAGGTTGTAGCCCGTGGCGCCATCGAAGGTGCTCGGGTCGCCGGTGAGCGGCAAGCGCCCGGCCATGACAATGGCGGGCGCGTTGCCGCAAGGGATTTGCGCGTCGGGCAAACAGTCGGGCGCCACACGGGCGCTCGGGTCCGCCTCCAGCGTCACGAAGGGCAGGTTGCCGGCGTTCCAGCGCACGTCGAAGTGGCTCTCGCCGTAGATCACCTCTTCCACGCCGTCGCCGTTCACGTCCTGCAGCACGCGGAAGGTGATGTCGGGCACGTCGATGATGGGCACCCACTCCGGCATGCGCACGTTCACACACCGCCGCATCGGGCCGATCCAGCGCCTAGGGTCAAAGCCTTCGAATCCTTTTGGGTCCAGCTTCAGCTGCGCGGCCACGCTGTCCAGCGCCACGCGCGACAGCCCGTCCTTCTTGTCCGTGTCGGCCAGGAAGTCGGCAGGCAGCGGCGGCGCCATGCGCAGCGCGGCCGGTGCGTCCAGCGCCTGGTCGAGCGCCGAGGTGTCTTCGCCAAAGGCGCTGCCCGGCATGGTTTCGAAGCGAGCCAGGGCCTCGGCCGCACGCGAGTCGCTCATCAGCGCGCTGCGACGCAGCGCCGCAAAGTCGGGCGCCGGGTCCGGCCCGGGGACGGGACCTCGCGGGTCGCGCTCGGTGAGCACCGGCATGCGCTCACGCAGATCGTCCAGCAGTTCGCGCCAGTTCGGGCGCTCGAACAGCACCGGAAAACACAGCCGCAGCGTGCGCCAGCGCAGCACCCAGTCGATGTCGAAGCGCGGAATCCAGACACAGAAGTTGCCGCACGCGTCCGTCTTCACGGTGGCGATCACCTCGCGCCGGCATTTGAAAGGGAACAGCCAGCTCCACTGTGAACCCATGGGGTGGTAGGCGAACAGCGAGCAGTCGGTGTCTTCCACCTGCACGGTGGCCAGCGGCACAGGCATCACGCGGCCCGTGGTCGCGTCGGTGCGCACCACCTTGCCGCACACCCGCTGCATGAAGAGCCAGCGCGGGTCCAGCACATGGCCCAGCCTGGCCTTCAGCTCGGCCATCGGCTGACCGGCCAGGCGTTTGACCGGTGTGCCGCTCAATGCCGCCAGTCGCGCGGCGCCGAGCTTGCCGATGACCGCTGATTCCACGGCATCAAAATCGGCGGACAGACGCGCCGCTGCGGCGGCGGCGCGATCGGTCGAAGGGGTGGTGGGGGCATTGCTGTCCGCACCCGGGTTGGGTGTTTTGGCCATGGCGACTCCTCGGTGATGGGGGTGGGAGATCGGTCCGCAGACGCCGGGTGCGTCGTGGGAAACGAGCGCCTTCAGTGTGCGAGTCATCGGCGTTGGCGGCATCCCCCACATGGGAGAGCGTCATCCCCTGCATGGGAGAGCCATTGGGGTTCTTGGCGGGGTTTTACAGACGGATACAGAGCGGACTGTGCGCTCGCGGATGCAGCGATGGAATTTGAGCCGTGCGTCGATGCCGGGTGCGCCCGCCTTTGACCGTGACATGGACCCGCGCACCGACCACGGCGGGTCCTTGAAGCCACTCGCCCACGAGGGCATCTTTGGCAATGCCGTCCATTCCGGCGGACTCAAGACACCCTGGGAACGCCGGAATACACCCGGACAAGGCACCGCGGTCGGTGCGGCTGGTGGCACCACCCTTGCTGGAGGGTGTTCGCGGCCGCTGTTTCGAGAAGTGCAACGAGGCGCTGGCGGTGGAACGACGCCCGGGGGACATGACGCCGGGCCGGGCCAGGCCGGGCAATGCTGCGAACACACAGACCAACTTGTGGACCACCCATGTCACAAAACGCCGGCCACAAACGTCTGATGCAGCAAACAGCTTTGCGACCCCACTTCCCACCCGACCATCATGTAAGGTTGACGCCACCATGGACGACGCCACCCACACCTTCCAGCGCCAACGCCGGCGCCTGCAGGGCATTGCCTACCGGATGCTCGGCTCCATCGCCGAGGCCGAAGAGGTCGTCCAGGACGCCTGGCTGCGCTGGCACGATGCCGACCGGTCCACCATAGAGAACGCCGAGGCCTGGCTGGTCACCACCACCACCCGCATGGCCATCGACCGCCTGCGCTCGGCCAAAGTGCAGCGGGAGCACTACGTGGGCTTCTGGTTGCCGGAACCGCAACTGGCGGAATCACCCCCATCGCCCGATCAGGTGCTGGAGCGCGCGGAAGACCTCTCCGTCGCCTTTCTGACCCTGCTGGAGCGCCTGACACCCGAAGCGCGGGCGGCGTTCCTGATGCGCGAGGTGTTTGACGCGGACTACGACGAGGTGGCGCGCACCATCGGCAAGAGCGAAGCGGCCTGCCGCCAGCTGGTGAGCCGCGCGAAGGCCCAGTTGCGCGAAGCCCGGCCCCGCTTCACCGTGGCACCCGAGGCGCACCTTCGTGTGCTCAGCCAGTTCGCAGAAGCCCTGACCCATGGCAGTTTCGACGCCATGAAGTCCCTGTTGAGCGAGGACGCCGAGTTGATCGGTGACGGTGGAGGCAAGGTCCCGAGTTTCGGCAAACCCCTTCTGGGTGGCGCGCGCATTGCTCAACTGTTCTATGCGACCCGTCTGCGCTTCAAGGAAGCGGTGCAGGTCGAGCTCGCGGTCATCAACGGGCAGTGGGGCCTGCTGCGTTTCATCGATGGCGTTCTCGAATCGGTGCAATCCTTCGAGACCGACGGCGAGCGCATCGTGCGCATCCACGCACAGCGCAACCCGGACAAGCTGCGCCACATGGCGATGGCGTTGAAACCGGTCTGACGAGGTTTGTCACAACCGGCAGGGTTCGCGCGTCTTCAGGGTGTGTCTCACAACCCTGAATGAAAGCGAAGCTCACCATGACCCAACGCATCAACTACGCCGAACAGTCCGCCGAATTCTTCAAGAAGTTCGTCGCCTTCAGCACCGCACTGAACCACAGCGCCATCGAGGAGGGCATCCGCCACCTGGTCGAGATCCGGGCCTCACAGCTCAACGGTTGCGGCCTGTGTGTCGACATGCACATCAAGCAGGCCACGATCCACGGCGAACGGCCCCTGCGCCTGCACCATCTGGCGATCTGGCGCGAGTCGACGCTGTTCGTTCCGCGTGAGCGCGCAGCACTCGCCTGGACCGAGGTGCTGACCCGAATACCGGAGCACGGTGTGCCCGACGAACTCTATGAGCGGGTGCGCACGCAGTTCTCCGAAAAAGAGCTCTCGGACCTGACCTTCATCGTGATGTCGATCAATGCGTGGAACCGCGCCAACGTGGCCTTCAAGACCGTGCCCGGGGCGTACGACGCCGCGTTCGGCCTCGACAAGGCCAACCTCAACTGAACCCAGGACACCTCATCATGAAAATCATTGTGATCGGAGGAACCGGCCTGATCGGTTCCAAGCTCGTCGCCCTGCTCCAAGCGCGTGGACACGAGGCCTTGGCGGCCTCACCGCAGTCGGGGGTGAACACCCTCACGGGCGAGGGCCTGGCCGACGCGCTGGCGGGCGCTCAGGTGGTGATTGATGTGGCGAACTCGCCATCGTTCGAAGACGCAGCCGTGCTCGCCTTCTTCGAGACCTCGGGCCGCAACCTGCTGGCCGCGGAACGGGCCGCGGGCATCGGGCACCACGTGGCGCTCTCGGTGGTGGGCACCGACAGGCTCCAGCAAAGCGGCTACTTCCGGGCCAAGGCCGCGCAAGAACGGCTGATCCGGCAGGGCGGCGTGCCGTACACCATCGTGCAATCGACCCAGTTCTTCGAGTTCGTCGCCGGCATCGCGCAATCGGGCACGGCAGCCGACGGCAAGACGGTCAAGCTGTCCCCGGCCAGCATCCAGCCGATTGCATCCGGCGACATCGCCGCCGCCGTGGCCGAAGCGGCCCTCGCGGCACCGGTCAACGGCGTGATCGAGGTGGCCGGCCCCGAACGGTTCCGGTTGTCCGATCTGGTGCAAACCTACCTGACGGCCATTCGCGCCCCCCGCACCGTCGTCGCCGATCCAGAGGCACGCTACTTCGGCGCCGAGATCCAGGACAGCACGCTCGTGCCCGGGGCCAACCCTCGCCTGGGTACCGTTTGTTTCAAGGACTGGCTCGCCGCACAGGCCGGCGCCGGGCTTGCCGCTCGCCCCTGAGCGCCTGTTTCTTCACGGGCGTGCCGCCTGGCTCGGGGGCGGCTGCCCGGTCACCGCGGCGCAATCCGCGGGCCGACGAGGCCGAAGGCAGCGCCTTGCGGGTCGCGCGCATGAAGGCTGTATTCGCCGCCGGGAATCTGGTGCGGGCCATTGAGCACCTGGCCGCCGCCCGCCTTGATCTGCTCCATCGCCGCATCGATGTCATCGACCCCGAAGTAGTAGAGCCAGCGCGGTTCCTGGCCGGCCGGGCTGCGCATCAAGGCGCCCGTGCGGACCCCGTTGGCGGCGAGCAGGTGGTAGTCGCCCAGTTCGCCCATCGGCATGGTGTCGACCGCTGCCCAGCCGAAGCGCGCCTGGTAGAAACCGAGCGCCGCCGCATCGTCCTTGGCGGCGATCTCGTTCCAGCGCACATGGCGCGCATCGGCGACGCGAAACGCGGTGCTGCTCGCATCGCTGGCGCCACGCATCACGTACAGCGGCACGCCGTCCGGATCGGCGAGCATCGCGATCCGCCCGACGTTCGGGATGTCCATCGCGGGCATCTGCACGCTGCCGCCTGCGGCCGTCCAGTCGGCGACCGCGGCGTCGACGTCGGGCACCCCGACATAACCGAGCCAGACCGGCTTCGCACCGGGCATCTGTTGATTGATCTGCATCAGGCCACCCGCCAGGCCGTCACCCGCGTCGAGGATGCGGTAGTCCACGCCCGGCTGGCCGCTGTCGCTCGCCTTCCAGCCGATCACATCGCCATAGAAGCGCTGCGCAGCGTCGGCGTCGGTGGTCAGCAACTCGTACCAGATGAAATCGCCCTTGGGGTTGCTCATGTCATTGCTCCATCGTCACGACGCGGGTGAACCCGCCGAAAATCATGCGCTTGCCGTCGAACGGCCAGTCCATGCCCTCGGGCGGCTTCATGCGCTCGTCCGTCATCATCTTGTCGTGCGCGGCGTCGCAGACTTCGCGCGACGGCCATTCCATGAAAGCGAACACGATGTTCTCGCCCGGCTCGGCCTTCACGGCGCGGCGAAAGTCGGTGAGCTTGCCATCGGGCACGTCGTCGCCCCAGGCTTCGACCACGCGCAACGCACCGCAATCCTTGAACATCACCCACGCGTCTTCGGCCAGCTTGCGGTAGTCCTCGCGCCGGCCCGCCGGGACCGGGATGACGAAGCCCTGGACGTAGCTGTCGGCGGCCGCTCCGCCTTGTTCGACGATCGGCTCGAAGCCGCCATAGATCATCCGCTTGCCGTCGAACGGCATCGGGTTCTTCGCCGGGTCGCAGCGCTCGTCGGTCTTGGCCAGTTCGGCCATCCGGCCCATCACGTCGTCGCGCGTGGCCTTGTCGGGCCACTCGATCCACGAGAACGCCACCGTCTCGTCGTCCTGCGCCGCCACCGCGCCCTGGAAGTCGGTGGTCTTGCCTTTGGGCACATCGGCCCCCCAGCACTCGACCACCCGCGTCGCGCCGTGATCGATGAAGGCGCTGTCCACCGTGTTGGCGTGGGCAATGAACTGCTGCTGTTTCCCGGTCGGGACCGCGATCACGAAACCGTCGATGTAAGACATGGGGTTCTCCTGTGTGTTGCACAGCGGGGCCATCGGTCGCCGACCGGTCGGGGCCAGGGAACTCAGCGATGAGCGCGCGGGGGGTTGCCACGATACGCCCCCACTTGTTCTTGCACCAGCCCCATGGGCTTTCCGAGCCGCCATGGCCGGCGTCTTCACTTCTTCTGTCGAGCCGCCTTCACCGCCTTGCCCTTGCCAGCCGGCGCCTTGAGCAGGGCCTGCGCCTGCTCCAGCCAGAGCAGGGTTTCCGTGTGGGAGAGGAAGCGCCGCAGGTAGTGCGGCGAGAGCTCGCGCATGAGGCCGAGCGTGCGCAGCACGAGCATGTGGGAGTTCAGCGGGCCGGCGTTTTCGGGGGCGCGGTGCGTGGCCTTCACCACGGCTGCTTCGGCGCCCAGGCGCTCCCAGGTCTCGCGGAAACGTTGGGCGCTTCGCAGTTCGGGCCACTTCCCGCCGCTGGGTGGGTGTCCGCCCGCTGCGGCCTGGCTGGCCTGGGCGATGTGGGCGTTGAGGGCGGCGAGGGGGGAAGGTGCAGCCCGCTGCGCTGGGCTGGCTCCTTCCTCCTTTGGGGGAGGGAGACGATCAGGATCGCCGCGGGTGTTCATGGCTTGGCGGTAACCACCGCAGGCGCGGCCGTGCTCGGCGTGGGCGCGGCGCGGGGCACGGGGGCCATTTCCACGCGGCGGTTGAGCGCTCGGCCCTTTTCATCGGCGTTGCTGGCCACGGGCTGTTCGGCGCCGAAGGCGGCGCTGAACACGCGCTGGCGCGGCATGCCTTCTTTGACGAGCGTGCGCGTCACGGTGAGCGCGCGCTGTGCCGAGAGCTCCAGGTTGTCTTCGAAGCGCTGGTGGGGGCCTTTGACGACGGTTTTGTCGTCGGTGAAACCGCTCACCATGAGCATCTCGTCGCGCTCGCCGAGGTACACCTCCAGCGGCGGCACCAGGCTCTTGAGCAGCTGCTGGCCTTCGGGGCGCAATTCATCCGAGTTGAAGTCGAACAGCACACTGCCGCTGATGCCGATGCGGCCGTTGTTGAGCGTGACGCGGCCGCTCTGCAGCGGAATGGCGAGCGCTCTTTCCAGCGCCATGCGGCGGGCTTCCTCCTGCTGGCGTTTGGCGATCTCGGACTGCAGGCTGCTCACCAGGTCCATCTGCACCAGCAGCACGCCGATGAGGATGAGCACGAACGCGCCGACCACGCCGGACATGAGGTCGCCGAACACGGCCCAGACGGGCGCGGTCTCGCCGAGGCCGTCGTCGATGGCGGTGTCGTCCACGCTGGAGTTCATCACGCGGCCCCTTGTACCGCAGGCGCGGCGGCCTTGGCGGCCACGGGCTTGCTGGTGCGCAGCAGGCGCATGTCTTCCACGATGCCTTGCTGCGCGCTGATGCTCAAGTCGATCACCTCGCGCGCCTGAGCCACGTAGTAGGCGAGCTGTTCGTCGCTGCGCGCCATGTGCTGCCCAATGGCGCCTTCGACGCGTTGCAGGCCGTCGACGAGCTTTTCGTTGGTGCTGCTGAACAGCGCCACGCCTTGCTGGAAGGCTTCTCCCAGCGCAGCGAGTTCGGCGGTGCTGGTGGCGATTTGCGCGGTCTGCTCGTCGGCCCTGCCGGCCTGCGCGCCCAGGGTCTGCGCGAACTGCGCACCGGTCTGGTTGAGCACGGTGGTGGCGGACGCGACCAGCGATTCGATGGCGGCGCGCTGCTCGCCCGTGGTCTGCTGCACGTTCTGCAGCAGGCTGCTGATGTGGGCCACCAGCTCGGTGCGCTCCTGCAGGGCGACGTTGTCGCGCTCGGTGAGTCGGCTCATTTCGCCGCGCAGCTGGCCAATGACTTCGGCCGCGGCCTTGGGCGCTTCGGAAGCCGTTTCGAGCAGGCGCGACATGGGTGCTTCGAGCGAGGTGCCGAGCGTGGCCAGGTGCTGTGTGACCGCGGCCTGCAGCTCGCCGAGGCGCTGCACGGCAGCGTGGCCGCGCGCGGCCTCTTCGCTGCGCAGGGTTTGCAGGTGGGTGGCTTCTTCGGCCCGCAATGTTTGCAACTGGGTGCTGATGGTGCTGTGCAGCGCGGCGGCCTGTTCGGCGGCGGCTTGCTGGCGGGTGGCTTCTTCTGCGCGCAGGGTTTGCAATTGCGTGGCCAGCTCGGCTTGCAGGCTGGCGAGGCGCTCCACGGCGGCCTGGCCGCGCGCGGCTTCTTCGCTGCGCAGGGCTTGCAGGTGCGTGCTTTCTTCGGTGCGCAGCGCTTGCAGCTGGGTGCTGATGTCGCTGTGCAGCGCAGCGGCTTGCTCGGCGGTGGCTTGCTGGCGCGCGGCTTCTTCGGTGCGCAGGGTTTGCAGTTGCGAGGCCAGCTCGGCCTGGAGACTGCCCAGGCGATCCACGGCGGACTGGCCGCGCGCGGCTTCTTCGCTGCGCAGGGCGCTGAGTTCGCTGCGCCAAAGGGCTGCAAGCTGATCCATGCGCTGGCCGTGTTGTTGCGTCCACTGCGCTTCCGACTCGGTGCGGGCCAACACGAGCGCTTCGCTCTGCGCCAGCAGGCGGGCCACGCTCTCCATGCTGCGGATGGCCTGTTCGCTGGCGCTGTGCTGGATGGCGCTGGCGGTGTGCTCCAGCGTCTGGCACACGGCCTGCTGCTGCGCGAGGTGGTGCGCGCCCACCTGCTGCCACTCGGCCTGCAGGCTGCTGGCCATGCCTTGCAGCGCGGTGGTCCACGCGGCCAGCTTCTGCGCTTCAGCCTGGGCGTGCTCGCTGTGCTGCTGCGCCGTGGTCTGCTGCACGTTGGCCAGCAGCTGGCCGGCGCGGGCCTCGAAGCTGGTGTTGAACTGCTCCAAGGCGTTGCCCAGGCCGCTCACCAGTTGCTCGCTGGTGCGAGCGTGGTTCTGCAGCGCAGCGTTCCAGCCTTCGGCCACGGTGCCGGTGGTGGCGGCGAACTGGGTGGACAGGCCGGTCAGCTGCGTCTGCACCGCGGCGCTCACGCGCTCGTGCAGGCGGGTGGATTCCTGCGCGATGGCGGCCATGGCGTTTTCCACCACGGGCTTGATGCTGTCGCTGGCCACGCGGGCGCTGGACGACAGGCTCTCGTTGAGCGTCTGCGCCACCGACTGGCCGAGGCCGGTGTACGCGGCGGCGGCTTCGCGGTGGAACTGGTCTTGCCGGGCGGTGAGCTGTTCATCCAGCTGCTGGTGGCGGCGCTCCACCTGCTCCATGAGCGCCTGCAGCTGCGTGACGACCTGGGGCAGCGCGTCGGCCTGGCGCTGCAGCGCGGCGAAGGTGTGGTCGCGGTTCTCTGCGGCGATGAAGGCGGCGGTGAAGGGGCGCAGCGCACCGGCGGTGTGTTGCTCCAGCGCGCGGGCCGCATCCAAACGCTCGCGGCGGGCGATGGCCGACATGAGGCCCAGCATGGCCGAGCTGGCCACACCGGCGACCGAGGTGCCAAAGGAAATGCCCAGGCCCTTGATGGGTGCGGCCAATGCGCCGCGGATGGCGCCCAGATCGGCCGAGCCTTCGAGCGCGAACACGGCGCCTTTGAAGGTGACCACCATGCCAAGGAAAGTGCCGAGCATGCCGAGCATGACCAGCAGACCGATGAGGTAGGGCGTGAGCGCCAGGCCGGGCAGCGCACCCCGCCCGCTCTCGACGCGCTGGCGCACGGCGTTCTGCAGCGGCGCGGGCACGCGGGCCAGCCAGTCGGCGAGGCTGCCCAGCGGCTGCGGGATGGTGGCGAGCGCCTGGGCGAGGCCGGTGCTGGCGCTGCGGAAGCGGCGGATTTCTTGCGCGCCCAGCAGGTAGGCGGCGGCGATGGCCACCGTCATGCCCAGGGCGAGCCAGCTGGCGGTGCCGATGAAGCCGAAGCCCACCCAGCCGATGGCGAACAGGCCCAGGAGGAAGGCGCCGATGAGCAAGGCGCGACTGGAAAAGGAGGAGGAAGGCATGGCTTGTGTTTTCAAAGGCTCAGATTCGGTGTGGGGCGTTGGCCTGGCGCTTTGGGCGGGGGCGGCCCCTCACCCCAGCCCTCTCCCCAGAGGGGCGAGGGAGTGAAGGCACGGTGCGCTGCTGGGTGGGCAGCTGGCGCCGCCATACCGAGCAGAGAGGGAGTCAACGCCCTCTCCCGCTGGCGGGAGAGGGTTGGGGTGAGGGTGGCCACGGAGTTCATGGTTCGAGGGCCTCGATCATCCCCACCACCGGCTGCAGGCGGTGCTCCAGCTCGGCGAGCAGGGTCTGCTCCAGCTCGGCCTCGAAGCCCTGCAGCCAGCGCAGGTCGTCGGGGGTGTCGGACGCGGCGGCGACCTGGCGCAGGGCCTTGAAGCGCGCCTTGAGGTGGGCGGGCAGGCCGGCGAGCAGGCGCTGTTCGCGCCCGCCGAGCATCTGGTCCATCACGGCGTCAAGCGCGGCGAGCTGGGCCAGGCGAGGCTCGCCTTTGGCCAGGGTCTGGCGCACGTGCTCGCGCAGCGCGTCCACGCTCATCTCCATGCGGCGCTGCTGGTCCTGGTGGCGCTGGTGGAACAGGGCGAACTCGGTGTCGAGGTCGTTCGGGTCGGGGCGGTGTTTCGGATCGCGCGTGGTGATGGAGCGGGTCAGCGTGGCGCGCACACGCTCCAGCTCGGCTGGCAACGCCTCGGCGGTGGCGGTGGGCGCGCGCGTGGGCTGTTGCGCCGCGCGCGCGCCCACCGCCGCGATGGACGGGTGCGCCGAGCTCAGCGTGATGGCGTCGGCCACGTTCAGCCACTGGCCCAGGCGCTCGGCCAGGTCCTGCCGGGACGCGTCGGCCAGGGCGTGCGCGCCCTCGGGCAGGAAGCCCGCGAGCTGTCGCACCAGGGCCGGGCGGTTGAAGTTGCTGCGCAAGAAAACGGTCCTTCGCGCCACAGGGGCGCTGCCTTCGAATGGCTACAGATGGGGCGGCCGCACAGCGGGGCTGGCAGCGGACGGCGGGTGCCCGGAGGGCGGGGTTGACGCACCTGGGGCGCGTCGGGCGCCCCCTCACACCGGCCCCGGTGCGTTCACCGGGGTGGGGGAGACGGATGGGCCGGGTGTTCCACCGGCCAGTCCGCCCGGGGGCGAGGCCGGATTTTACTTGGCGGCCGCCTGTAACAAATGGCAAGTCCATGGCGCAACCGCCCCGGATGAGGCGCGACGGGCGTGCTCACCTCGATCGCCATCACCAGGAACCCACGGTCCTGCACGCCGGCCCCCGCCGCCTTCGACGGCAGCGAGACGCCGAAACGGCGTCAGCGCGGGCGGGCGGCCTTGAGGATCTGCGTGCCCTGCTTCGCCAGGGCCTTGAGGGTCTGAAAATCGGCGTCGTGTTCGACCACGAGGTGATCGAGCTCGCGCACGGGCGTGACACGGTGCGGCAGCTGCAGGCCCAGCTTGTCGTTGGTGGCCATGGCCACGCAACGGCGGCTGGCCGCGCGCAGGGCGCGCTTGAAGGCGGCGTCGGCGGCATCGACGGTGCAGACCCCGGCCTCGACCGTGACCCCGCAGGCGCCGAGAAAGCAGCGCTGGATGTTCATCTGGCCCACGGCCAGCACGGCGGTGGCGTCGATGCAGCCGCCCACCAGCGGGTCCACCGAGCCGCCGACCATGATGAGCTGCACGTCCTGCCGGCGCAGCAGCGTGGCGGCGATGTCCACCGAGTTGGTGGCCACCGTGAGCGCGTGGTCTTCGGGCAGGCAGGCGGCGAGCGCCAGGTTGGTGCTGCTGCTGTCGAGGAACAGGAATTCGCCGGGTTCGATGGTCTCGACCGCCGCCCGCGCCAGCGCGGCCTTGCGCTCGCGGCCTTCGTCCATGCGCACCGCCATCGGTGTGGCGCCGGGCAGGGGCGGCAGCGCCCCGCCGTAGACGCGGCGGCAGCGCCCTTCGGCCGCCAGCGCGCGCAGGTCGCGCCGGACGGCGTCTTCCGACACCTGGAATTCGGCGGCCAGCGCCGCGGCCACCACGGGCTGGCCCTGGGCCAGGCGCCCCGCGATCAGGTCGCGGCGCTGGAGCGGTACGTCCGTGTGCATGGGCGCATCATACCGTGCACAAACAAGAAATCATTCATGCACAAACGTGCATGTCAGACCACGAGCACGGCGCGGAAGTCGTTCACATTGGTGTGCGTGGGGCCGGTGATGACCAGATCGCCGAGCGGCTCGAAATAGCCGTAGGCGTCGTTGCGGGCCAGGTGGTCCGTGATCTTCAGGCCCAGCGCGGCGGCGCGGGCCAGGGTGTCGGGCGTGACCATGGCGCCAGCGTTGTCTTCCACGCCGTCGATGCCGTCGGTGTCGGCCGCGAGCGCCCACACACCGGCCTGCCCGCCCAGCGCCTGCGCGAGGCCCAGGCAGAACTCGCCGGCCCGGCCGCCACGGCCTTTCTTCTGGCCTTCGGCGCGCGGGCGCACGGTCACCGTGGTTTCACCGCCGCTGAGGATCACACAGGGTGTGGCGAAGCTGCTGCGGCCCAGCGCCGTGGAGCGCGCGAGCGCGGCGTGCACCTTGCCGACCTCGCGCGACTCGCCTTCGATCTCGTCGCTGAGCACCACCACGTTCAGGCCGAGCGCGCGGGCCGCGTCGGCGGCGGCGTCCAGGCTTTGTTGGGGCGTGGCGATCAGGTGGGTCTGGATGCCGGCGAGCGAGGCATCACCGGGCTTGGGCGTTTCCAGCGCACCGCTTTGCAGTTGTGCCTTCACCGCTTCAGGCACCTCGATGCCGTAGCGGCGCAGGATCTCCAGCGCCTCGGCGCAGGTGGAGGCGTCGGCCACCGTGGGGCCGCTGGCGATCACGCTCACGTCGTCGCCCGGCACGTCGCTGATGGTGAGCGTGACCACGCGCGCCGGCGCGCAGGCCGCGGCCAGGCGCCCGCCCTTGATGGCGGACAGGTGCTTGCGCACGGTGTTCATCTCGCCGATGTGCGCGCCGCTCTCCAGCAGCTGGCGGTTGATGCGTTGTTTGTCTTCGAGCGTGAGGCCGTCGCAGGGCAGCGTGAGCAGGGCCGAGCCGCCGCCCGAGATCAGGCACAACACGAGGTCGTCGGCGGTCAGGCCTTCGGTGAGTTTCAGGATGCGCTGCGCGGCCTGCAGGCCGGCGGCGTCGGGCACGGGGTGCGAGGCCTCCACCACCTCGATGCGCTGCGGCAGTCCTTCGGGGCGCGGAGGGATGTGGTGGTAACGCGTGACCACCAGGCCCGAGAGCGGCGCGTCGGCCGGCCACAGCGCTTCGACCGCCTGCGCCATGGCACCGCCGGCCTTGCCGGCGCCGAGCACCAGGGTGCGGCCCTTCGGGGGAGATGGCAGGCGGGCGGCGGTGTTGTGCAGCGGCAGCGCGCGCTGCACGGCCACGTCGTACAGGTGGCGCAGAACGGCGCGCGGTTCGTGAAGGGAAGGGCTGGTCATGCGCGTCTCCTGTCTTGCATTTGATTCGACCGAGCGGGGGGGCTTGGCACAAAATGCTCGCATGCGGCGAATTGTCGCGCAGCCCCATCACACCGCAGACCATGCCCAACCTGCTGATCCAACACGCCGACTGCATCGCCACCTTCGACCATGCCGAACCCTCCAATGGAAGGGAACTGGAGGACGCGAGCCTCTTCATTCGCGGCAACGTGATCGAGTGGATCGGCCCCGCCGCCGAGCTGCCGCCGGTGCTGCGCGAAGCGGCTGATGACACCATCGACGCACGCGGCCACCTCGTCACGCCCGGCCTGGTGAACACGCACCACCACATGTACCAGAGCCTCACGCGCGCCATTCCCGGCGTGCAGGATGCCGAGCTGTTCAGCTGGCTGCGCGGGCTGTACCCGATCTGGGCCGGGCTCACGCCACAGATGGTGCAGGTCTCGACCCAGGTCGCCATGGCCGAGCTGCTGCTCTCGGGCTGCACCACCAGCAGCGACCACCTCTACATCTACCCCAACGGCGTGCGGCTGGAAGACAGCATCGAAGCCGCGCAGCGCATCGGCATGCGCTTCGTCGCCACGCGCGGCAGCATGAGCGTGGGCCAGAGTGCGGGCGGTCTGCCACCGGACCGCGTGGTGGAAAACGAAGACGCGATCCTGAAAGACAGCCAGCGCCTGATCGAAACCTGGCACAGCGCCGCGCACGGCGCCATGGTGCAGATCGCGCTCGCGCCGTGTTCGCCGTTTTCGGTGAGCCCGGCGCTGATGAAGCAGAGCGCCGAACTCGCGCGCAGCTTCAAGGGGCAAGGGGTGCGCCTGCACACCCACCTGGCCGAAAATCACCACGACATCGCCTACAGCCTCGACACGTTCAACATGACGCCCGCGCAATACGCGCAGGAACTGGGCTGGCTGGGCGACGACGTCTGGCACGCGCACTGCGTGAAGCTGGACGACGAGGGCATTTCGCTCTTCGCGGCCACGCGCACCGGCGTCGCGCACTGCCCCTGCAGCAACATGCGCCTCGCCTCCGGCATCGCGCCCATCCGCCGCATGCTCAACGCGGGCGTGCCCGTGGGCCTGGGCGTGGACGGCAGCGCGAGCAACGACGCCGCGCACATGGTCAACGAAGCGCGGCAGGCGCTGCTGCTGGCCCGCGTGGGCCGCGCACTGCAGCCGCCCGAAACCCGCGACGGCACCATCTTCTTCGGCTGCGACCTCGGCCCGGCCGAGATGACCGCGCGCGACGCGCTGCACATCGCCACGCGCGGCGGCGCGCAGGTGCTGGGGCGGCAGGACATCGGCCACCTCGCGGTGGGCATGTGCGCGGACTTCGCCCTGTTCGACCTGCGCACACTGGGCTTCGCCGGCGGCGCGGTGCACGACCCGGTGGCCAGCCTGCTGCTCTGCGCCAGCCCGCCCGCGGCCTACACCGTGGTCAACGGCCGGGTGGTGGTGCGCGAAGGCCGGCTCACCACGGTGGACCTGGGGCCGCTGGTGGAGCGGCACAACCGGCTGGCCAGGGCTTTGGCCGACTCGGCGCGCACAGCCTGAGGCCCTGCGGGACAATGGCCCGATGACCCCCTCCCCCTCCATCTGGAGTCCCCTTCGACAGCCCGCTTTCCGCGGGCTGTGGCTTTGCGGCGCCGTCTTCTTCATTGGCGCGGGCATGCAGACCATGGCGGCGGCCTGGCTCATGGTCGAGCTGACCGGCTCGTCCTTCCTCGCCGCGCTGGTGCAGACGGCGGTCTTCCTGCCCATGTTCCTGCTGGCGCTGCCCGCGGGCGTGCTGGCCGACACCACCGACCGCCGCCGCCTGATCTCGGGCGCGCTGATCGCGCAGGTGGTCGCCTGCGTGCTGCTGGCCGGGCTGGTGCTCGGCGGCTGGGGCGGGCCGGCCACGGTGCTGTTTCTCGTGTTCGTGTGCGGCTGCTGCACGGCCGTGCTGACCCCGGCCTGGAACTCGTCGGTGATCGACCCGGTGCCGCGCGACGAGTGGCCCCAGGCGATCACGGCCATCGGCATCGCCTACAACGCGGCGCGCGCCATCGGCCCCACGCTGGCCGGCCTGCTGTTCGCCTGGATGGGCGCAGGCTGGGTGTTTGTGGTCACGGTGTTCACCACGGCGGTGATGTGGGAGTCGATCCGCCGCTGGCCGCCGAAGGCGCACCCGCCTTCGCGCCTGCCGGCCGAACGCCTCTGGGGCGGCACGCTGAGCGGCCTGCGGTTCGCCTGGCACTCGCGCATCATCCTGGCGCAGCTGGTGCGCGTGATGGCCTACAGCGCGGCCGGCTCGGCGCTGTGGGCGCTGCTGCCGGTGATCGCGCAGCGCCAGCTCGGCACCGGCGCACAGGGCTTCGGCCTGCTGATGGGCTGCATGGGCACCGGCGCGGTGGCCTCGGGCCTGGTGATCGGCCGCCTGCGCAGCCGCTTCGGACTCGACGCCATCATCGCCGCGGCCTGCGTGGCCTTCTCCGCCGTCATGCTGCTGGCCGCCTGGGTGCGCGTGCCGGCGCTGGTGTACGTCGCCATGGCGGTGGGCGGCGCGGCCTGGATGGCGGCCATGTCCACCTTCAACACCGCCACCCAGGCCAGCGCCCCACCCTGGGTGCGCTCGCGCGCGGTGGCGCTGCACATCGTGGCCTCGCTGGGCGCATTCGCCATCGGCTCGGCGTTCTGGGGCGCGGTGTCCGACATCGCCGGCCTCACCACCGCGCTGGTGGCCGCCGGTGCCCTGATGGCCGCCGGCCTGCTGCTGGCGCGCCCGTTCCCGCTGCGCGTGGGCGGTGCCCACGAAGTGACCCAGGGCACCCCGTGGGACGAGCTGTTTGTGGAGGCCGAACCCAGCCCCGAGGCCGGTCCGGTGGCGGTGGAGGTGGGCTACCGCATCCGCTCGGGCGAAGACAAGGCCTTCCTCGACACCATCAGCCAGATGAAAGCCCCGCGCCGCCGCGACGGCGCCACCTTCTGGCGCATCTACAAGGACCTGGGCGAACCCTCGCGCTATGTGGAGCGCTTCATCGTCACCTCATGGGCCGACTACCTGCACCAGCGCGCCCGCGCCACCGTGGCCGACCATGCGCTGGAGGTGGAGGTGCGGACCTTCCTCGCCCCCGGCGAGAGCGCCCACATGTCGCACTACATCGCAGAACGTTGACCCCCCCGCAGCGCTTCGCGCTACCCCCCCCAGGGGGCGGCACTGGCCGTCAGTCCTGAGCTTGTCGAAGGGCGGCCCGGCGGTGCCCTGGGCTGGGGCACTTCATGCCTCGGGGCGCGCGCTCCGGAACCCTGAAGACGGTCTCAGACCACACTCAAGACGCCCGTGAGCCAGGCGCCGATGTCCGCGAGCTCGGCGTCGCTCACCTCGTGACCCATGTCATAGAGGTGCCAGTCCACCAGGTGGCCCATGACCTGCAAGACGGTGCGTGCGGCCCGGGCGCGGTCGAGGCTCACCACCTCGTCGTGCTCACCGTGCCCCAGGAAGATGGGCAGGCGCTGGTTGGCGATGTTCGACTCCATCTGCAGGGTGCGGGCGTTCAGCGGCAGGTAGCCCGAGAGCGCCACCACCGCGGCCAGGCGCTGCGGCGAGCGCAGGCCGGTCTGCAGCGCGAGCACGGCACCCTGCGAAAACCCCATCAGCACGATGCGCTCGGAGGGCATGCCCAGCCCCTCTTCCCGCTCGATCAGCGCCTGAACCAGGCTCTGGGAGGCGCGCAGGCCGGCCTCGTCCGCCGGCTGGGACGCGTGGCGCGAAGCGACGGGTGGCGCGGCGTCGTACCAGGCATGCATGTCGCTGCCGTTGATGCTCATGGTTCGCATCGGCGCGTCGGGCAACACGCAGCGCACCGGCCCCACAGCCGACAGGTCCATGTGGCGCAGCAGGGGCACAAAGTCACCGCCTTCGGTACCCAACCCGTGCAACACGATGAGGGTGGCCACGGGCGCGGCGGACGGATCACGTCCGGTCACGAATTCCTGCAACTGGATGGTCTGGCGTAAAAGATCTGGCGCGTTCATTGGTCCAGCATAAGCGCGCGCCGGGCGCAGATGAAACGAAACCGGCGGATGGAGGCCCTGCGGTTGCACACAGATGCAGATTTCACAAACAAACGCCACGTCGCCGCCCACATGGCGGCCGCCCGCTCAGCGGGGCGCGAGCACCCGCAGCAGCCAGGCGTTGAGGTCGGCCACCTCTTCGGGGCACACCGAGTGGCCCATCGGGTAGCTGTGCCAGTCCACGGCGTACCCGAGCGAGGTCAGCGCGTCGCGCGCGGCGGTGCCTCGCTCCGGGACCACCACGTCGTCGTCTGCGCCGTGCGCCAGGAAGATGGGCGTGGTGCGGTTCGCGGGGTGGACTTCCGATGCGGTGTGCTCGGCCAGGGCGAGGTAGCCCGAGAGCCCCACCAGCCCGGCCAGCCGCTGCGGCGCACGCAGCCCGGCCATGAGCGCGACCACGCAGCCCTGCGAAAAACCCATGAGCACGGTGCGCTCGGCCAGCACGCCGCGCCCGGTCTCGCGGTCGATCAGGGCCTGCACGATGGCCTGGGCACCCCGCAGGCCCGCTTCGTCTTCCTGGCGCGGGACGGCGGGGTCGGCGCTCGGCGGGTGGATGTCGTACCAGGCGCGCATCTCGTACCCGCCATTGATCGTGACCGGCCGCACCGGCGCGTTGGGAAACACGAAACGCACCGGGCCGATGGCGCTCAGGTCAAGCTCCTGCGCGATCGGCACGAAGTCGTTGCCGTCGGCGCCGAGGCCGTGCAGCACGATGATGCTGGCCGCGGGCTGGGCAGCGGGGTCACCACCGGTGACGAATTCGCGAAGCTGGATGGACGGGTTCGGGCTCATGGCGCCAGCATAACGCGACACGGGCCCGGTACCCGCTCAGCGCCGGCGCCCGCCCTCGTTCCAGATGTCTTCGTCGATCTGGCCCTTGAGCTCGGGGTACATGGCCGGGTCCAGGGTCGCTTCCTCGGTAACGCGTGCCTCAACCCCACTGAACGCAGCGCATCGACAGCGTGCCTTCGTGGAAACCTTCGAAGACATGGCGCGGCATTTCGCCCGACTGCGCGGCGCCGGCCGCGTAGAGCATGGGGAAGTAGTGGTCCGGGAAGGGTACGGCCGTGCGGGCGCCTTCGGTGAGGAACTCCCACTCGGCCAGGGCCTTCGTGTCCCCGGCGTCCATGGCCTCCTTGACCGCGTCGTCGAAGGTCTGGGCCCAACCGGTGCTGGCCCGGGTGGTTTCGCCCGAGCTCTCGTCGAGGATGCGCAGGTTGTGCACCACGTTGCCGCTGCCCACGATCATCACGCCCTCGCCGCGCAGCGCGGCCAGCGCCCGGCCCAAGGCGAGGTGGTGGGCACCGTCGCGCGTGATGTCGATCGAGAGCTGAAACACCGGCACATCGGCCGCCGGGTACAGGTGTTTGAGCACACTCCAGGTGCCGTGGTCCAGGCCGCGCGCGGCGTCCTGCCCCACCTGGCGCGGCGCCAGCCGGGCGGCGGCTTTCAGCGCCTCGGTCGGCGCACCCGGCGCGGGGTATTGCACCTCGTACAGCGGCGCAGGGAAGCCCCCGAAGTCGTAGATCATGGGCGGCTTCGCGGTCGTGGACACGCGCGTGTCGCGCTCGCTCAGCCAGTGCGCCGAGACCATGAGGATGGCCTTGGGCCGCCCGAGCGCCTCGCCCCACTGGGTCAGGGTCTGCGTGAAGCGGTTGCTCTGGATCGCGTTCATCGGGCTGCCGTGACCGATGAACAGGGCCGGCGCGGGGCCGGTCATGGGGCGCAAGGTGCTGGGCATGGTCCGGGCCTGTGCGTTCGGGGTCTGGCGCAACCAGGCGCCCAGGGTCAGCAGGGCTGCGCCGGCGCCGGTGGCGGCCACCAGCGCGCGGCGGGGAAGTTTGTGGTCTGAGGTCATGTTCGAGGCGGAATGATGCCCATTGGGAACGCCTACAGCCCCAACAGTTCCCGCGCCTTCGCAAACGACGCGGCCGGTTGCAACACATCGAAATGCACCACCCGCATGCCGGCTTTCACACCACCGTCGGCGTTGCGTTTCTGGTCATCGACGAACACGCATTCGCTGGCGGGCAGCCCCAGCGCCTCGGTCACGGCCGTGTAGGCGCGCGGGTCGGGCTTGAGGATGCCGGTGTAGGTGGCGTCCACGATCAGCTCGAAGTGCTGCAGCAGCGGCAGGCGGCTTCGGAAGTCGGCGCCGTAGAACAGGTCCAGCTCGTTGGAGAGGATGGCCAGGCGCTTGCCGGCCGCCTGGGCCGCTTCGATGGTGGTCACCGCCTCGGGGCGGATCACTGCCTGCACGTCGGCGCCGCGTGCGCGCTGCACGAAGGTTTCCATCGCATCCCACTCTTCGCCCACCAGGCGGCCGACCTCGCGGGTGCGGGCCATCCAGTAGTCGCGCTCGCTGAGCTGGTCGGCCTGCATGGCCTGCCAGAGCGGGTCGGTGGCGGGATCGAAGGGACCGCGCCAGGTCAGTGTGCCGGGCGCCAAGCCCAGCGCCTGTTCGGTCAGGGGATGCGTTTCGAACAGCATGCGGCTGATGACGCCGCCGAAGTCCAGCACCAAGGCTTTGGCCGTCATGCTGCCTTCCTCTCTTCGCCCGCATTCACCACACCTGGCGGCACCAGTCCGGCCGCCACCCAGGCGTCGAACACCTGCAGCGCGGCCTGCACGAAGGCATCGTCGTTGATGTGCGCCGCCACGGGCTGGAACACCGTTTCGGGGGAGATCACGTGCACCATCTCGTCCACAAACGCCTTGAGGCCCTCGGGGTCGTGCAGGGCTTCGCCCGGGCGGTCCCACTGCTCCACGCCGCCCGTGGGCAGCAGCAGGCAGGTGGGGCCGGTGGCTTCGGCCAGGCGGTCGCTGATGGCGCGCGCCACGCTGCGGCGCATGTCTTGGTCCACACAGACCGAGGCGATCAGGCGGTTGTGGTCGTGCACAGGTCGCCCGGCGAAACGTTCGGGGCAACGCGTCCAGGCGGCGAAGTCGACCATGTCGGTGGCACCGGGCGCCACGATCTGTGGCACGCCCGCCCGGCCCGCGCCCAGCAGGCGCTCGCTGCCCGCGCTGACGCAGCTGCCGGCCAGGTCGTTGACCAGCTCCTGCAGGCTGAAGTCCATCACGCAGGCGAAGTAGCCTCGTCGCGCCAGGTCTTCGAACGCGCGGCCGCCCATGCCGGTGGTGTGGAACACCGCGAGCTCATAGCCGCGCGCTTCCAGCGCGGGCCTGAGCTTCTTCATGTAGGAAAGCGCACTGCTGCCCAGCGAGGTCATGCCCACCACGGGGCGCGGGTCGGACTCGACCCGGCGCGCCAGGCAGGCGCCCACGACCGCGCCCGCGGCCTGGCCCAGCGCCGCCTTGCAGAGGCGGTTCAGCCCGTACAGGCCACCGGCCCACAGCCGCATGATCAGGTCGGGCGGGATGCGGTCGGGCGGGATCAGCGGCGAGTAGGCGATGGTCGACAACACCACCTTCGGGCAACCCAGCGGCAGCGCATTCGCAACGTCCAGCGCCAGGTCGGTGCCCATGGTGCCGCCCAGCGCCAGCAGGCCATCGAAGCGGCCCTCGACATACCACTGGGTCGCGATCAGCGACGCGCCGGTGGCCATGAGCTTCATGGATGTGTTCTCGTCACCTGTCTCCATGACCTGCTGCAGCGTCACGCCGGCGGCGGCTGCCACCTCGGTGTTCAGGATGTCGGGCGTGAAGCCGCCACGGCCGAGCACGCCCACGTCCATCACCAGAGCGGTGCCACCGCAGGCCTCGACCGACTCGCGCAGGTAGGCCATCTCGTCGCTCTTGGTGTCGACGGTGCCGATCAGCAGGATGACCGGTGCGCGACCCGCACGTGTGGGGCTCACAGGCTGGCCTCCACAGCCGCGAAGGACGCTTCGAGCACATCGCACAGATGGTTCACCTCTTCCAGCGAAATCACCAGCGGCGGCGAGAGGATGAGGTTGGGGCCGGAGATGCGCACCATCAGGCCGCGCCGGTAGGCCTCCTTGGCCACGCGGGCCGGGATGTCGCTGCTGCGCGGCATGGGCGTGCGCAGCGCCTTGTCGTCCACCATTTCGATGCCCAGCATCAGGCCGACGCCGCGCACGTTGCCGACGAAGCTGCAGCTTTGCTCCAGCTTGCGCAGGCGCTCCTGCATCACGGCGCCGACCCGGCCTGCGTTGCCCGGCACGTCCAGCCGCTCGACCTCGTCCAGCGTGGCCAGCGCGGCGGCGGCGGCCACCGGGTGCGCGCTGTAGGTGTAGCCGTGGCTCACCGAAGCCTGGCCGGTCTTGTCTTCGTCGAACACCTTCGCCACTTTGGCGGAGATGGCGGTGGCGCCCAGCGGCACATAGCCCGAGCTGATGCCCTTGGCCAGGCACCACAGGTCGGCGTTCACACCCCACATCCGCGTGCCGAACAGGTGGCCGGTGCGGCCGAAGCCGGTGACCACCTCGTCGGCGATCAGCAGCACGCCGTGTTTGTCGCAAATCTTGCGCACCAGCGGCCAGTAGTTGGCCGGCGGCACGATCACGCCGCCCGCGCCCTGCACCGGCTCGGCGATGAAGGCGGCCACGGTGTCCGGCCCCTGGAACACGATCTCGCGCTCCAGCAGCTCGGCGCAGATTTCGCCCAGCTCCAGCGGGTCGTCGGTGTAGGGGTTGCGGTAGAGCCAGGGCGTGTCGATGTGGAAGCAGCCGGGCAGCAGCGGCTCGTAGGCGCGGCGGAAGTTGGTGTTGCCGTTGACGCTCATGCCACCGAAGTGCACGCCGTGGTAGCCCTGGCGCAGGCTGATGAACTTGAAACGATCCTTCTCGCCGCGCAGCTTGTGGTACTGCCGCGCGATCTTCAGGGCGCCTTCCACCGCGTCGGAACCGCCGTTGGAAAACAGCACGGCCGACACACCGTCGGGCTCCATCAGCTTGACGAGGCGAGACGAGAGCTCGATGGCGCGCGGGTGCGTGGTGCCGCGGAACACGTTGTAGAACGGCAGCTCGTCGAGCTGAGCCACGATGGCGTCGCGCACGGGTTTCGTGCTGTGGCCCAGGTTGCTGGCCCAGAGGCCGCCCACACCGTCGAGCATCTTGTGGCCGTCCACGTCCCAGATCCAGCAGCCTTCACCGCGCGCCACGATGTCGGGCTTGGCCTTCTTCATCGCGGCCGGGTGGGCCATGGGGTGCCAGAGGAACTGGCCGTTGTCTTGCTTGAGTTGCTCGGTGGTGTTCATGAATGTGCTTTCAAATAAAACCCATGTCTTGCCCAGCAAACACCGCGGAACCGGCTTTGCCGGGCCGCTGGTGTTGCCCCTTGAGGGGCTGAGCGGCTACGCGCAGCGAGCAAGCGATGGGGGTGGTCAAAAAGGTCTGCCGACGGTGATGGTTTTCACTTCGGTGTAGTGCGTGATGCCCTCGGCGCCCTGCTCTTGTCCGAGGCCACTCTCCTTGTGGCCGCCAAACGGCAGCTCGGGCTGCGAGACGCCGAAGTGGTTGATGCCGACCATGCCGGCCTCGATGGCTTCGCCCAGGCGGTGCGCGGTGTGCAGGTCGCGCGTGAAGGCGTAGGCGCCGAGCGCGTAGGGCAGCGCGTTGGCCTGTTCGATGGCGGCATCCAGCGTGTCGTAGGGCTGGATCACGGCGATGGGACCGAAGGGTTCTTGCTGCATCACGCGGCTGCTGATCGGCGCGTCGGCGAACACGGTGGGCTCGAAGAAGAAGCCGGGCCGCGCCACACGGTGGCCGCCGGTGAGCAGGCGCGCGCCCAGGCCCACGGCGTCGTCCACGAAGCGCTCCATGTCCTCGACGCGGCGCTCGTGCGACAGCGGCCCCATCTGCGTGGCCGCGTCCAGCCCCGAACCGAGCTGCAGCTTCTGCGCGGCGGCGGCGAAGCGTTCGCTGAAGGTGGCGAGCTGCGCGCGCGGCACGTAGAAGCGGATCGGCGAGGCACAGACCTGGCCCGCGTTGCGGTACTTGGCGGTGACCGACTGTTTGAGCACGAAGTCCAGCCCCGCGCCTTCGGCCATGTCTTCGCACACGATCACCGGTGCGTGGCCACCGAGTTCGCCGGTGAAGCGCTTGACGTGCCGCGCGGCATGCTCACCCAGCAGCTTGCCCACGGCCACCGAGCCGGTGACCGAGACCTTGGCGATCTCGGGCCGCTCGATCAGGAACGAAGAAACCAGCGCCGGATCGCCACAGACGAGGTTGATCGCATCGGCAGGAACGCCCGCATCGAGGAAGCAGCGTATCAGCAGCATGCAGCTGGCGGGTGTTTCCTCGGCCGGTTTGATGACCACGCTGCAGCCCGCCGCGAGCGCGCTGCCGAGCTTGCGGCTGGGCAGGTTGACCGGGAAGTTCCAGGGCGTGAACGCCGCCACCGGGCCGACCGGCACGCGGTTCACGGTGTGCGAGAGGATGCCGTCCACGCGCGGCGCCACGGTGCGGCCATAGAGGCGTTTGCCCTCTTCGGCCTGGACATCGATGATGTCGGCCGACAGCAGCACCTCTCGCTTCGCTTCGCTCAAGGGTTTGCCTTGCTCCAGCGTGAGCACGGTGGCGATCGGGTCCACGCGCTGGCGCAGCAGATCGGCCGCGCGGCGCAGGATCACATAGCGGTCGTGCGGGCGCACACGGCGCCATTGTTCAAAGCCGCGACGGGCCGATTCGGCGGCCGCGGCCAGCTCGACGGTGCCGGCCAGCGGCAGCATGGCGAGCACGCTGCCATCGGCGGGGTTGATCACCGGGCGTTCGCCGCCCGAGGCTTGTGTGAGCCATTGGCCGGCCACGTGCAGGGCTGGGGAAAGGTAGGAAGAAGTCATGCTGCGCACTGTGCCGGTCACCGCCCGCTGGGCGTGATCGGAAATGCGCAAACCTGGCTTACGGGTTTACCCCAAGCTCTTCGCCTCTTCGTGTGTTTTGCTCGCGGCACCTCGCGGCCAAGGCGTGTGCGCTCAGGCCGCAGCGCTGGGGTGAGGCGGTCGGCGCGGTGCGCCGACTTCCCTGCGATGCTCGCGGCCGTGGCCCGTCGCCAAACTCGCTGCGTTCGCTGGCGCTCTCTCCGCTCAGACATGGCGACGGGTCAGTTGACGAAGCGCGCTGCGCGCGCGGCCACGGCCACTGCGCTTCTCGGCGCCTCACAAGGCGCGCTGCGGCCTGAGCGCACACGCCTTGGCAACAAGGGTTTGGGTGCTCCACCGGTAGAACGAGACAACGCTTCTTGCTGCGGCGGGCGCTGTCCGGTGGGGGCGATTTTCCGGGGTGGCTGTGTCCGCCCGTCTGGGGCCGGGCGCGCCAGTGCGCGCTTCGTTGTCTGACTCGCGGCCCTTGTCTGAGCGGAGAGAGCGTCAGCGAACGCAGCGAGTTGGGCCGCGCCGGCCTCAGACGGGCGGACACAGCAGAGTCGGCGCGCAGCGCCGACCACCCCGGATGAGCCCCCACCGGGCAGCGCCTGCCGCAGCCCGCGAGGTGTCACACCTGCAAGCACAGGCGCCAGCACACACCAGCAAGAGAACCAACCGAGCAATCAGCCCCTGCTCTTCCGGGCCCGCGCCAGCGTCTCCGAAGGCAGCTCGAAAAAGTGCTTCTTGTAGTCCAGCGAGAACTGCCCCAGGTGCCAGAAGCCCCAGCGCGCGGCAACGTCCTGCACCGTCGCCCCCGGCCCCGCCTCACGCAAACCGCGCCGCACGCCGTTGAGCCGCAAGGCCCGCAGGTACTGCGTGGGCGAGGTGCCCAGCACGTCCTGGAAACAGTAGTTGAGCTTTCGCCGGCTCGCGCCCACACGGCTGCAGACGGCGAGGATCGAAGGTGGCTCGTCCGGGTTGGCCATCATCAGCTCGCAGGCCTTGTCCACCATGCGCTTGCGCCGCGCCAGCGAATCCAGATCCGAGATGTCCACGCTGGGCGGCAGCGCCTCGATCCATTCGATCAGGATGTCGTCACGCAACTGGTTCAGGGGCGAGGCATCAGTGAAGTGCTGGGCCAGCGCCAGCGCCTCTTTCAGTGCTTGCAGGTGCTTTCCCCGCAGCGCCGCAGCGCTTTCCGGCGTGGGCAGCAACTCGACCTGGCGCTCCAGCCAGGTGGCCAGTGGCTTCTGGTACATGCGCTCCCAGAGCCCGTTGAGCAGGCCCCGCTCGACCGTCAAGGCGATCAGGTGGTGCTGCGGCGGCGTGACGAAATCGATCTCTCTCCCGCTGCCGCAGAGGATGGCTTCCGGGTGCACCTTGCGCCCGTCGAAGTACACATCCCCGGTGGGCGCCACCGACATCGCAAACCCGTAGACCTGCTCGCCCAGCCGCCCGCGCTGGCGCAGCGCGAGGCTGGTCTTCTCGCCCGTCAGGCGCACCCCTTCGAGTTGCACCAGAGCCAGTTCGCCACGAAAGCGGCCGCTGGACAGCTGTTCGTAATGCAACGCCCAGTCGCCCTGGGCCCTAGCGTGGGCGTCCATGTCGAAGGTCAGCAGGGAGTGTGCCCAGCGAGGCGCTTCAGCGTCTTCCTGGGCCTCTTCAATGGGGTCGCTCATGGCGCGCAGCGTAGCAGCAGCCAGGCCGATTGGGAGAAACCCGGACCACATCGTGCGCAGTTTTGATAACCCGATTGGCGGTGCGTCCCTAGCATCCGTCCACCCCTGGCTGCAAAGGCCAGCGGAACGAAGCAGCCCCATACAACAACGAGGAACGACCCATGAAACGCGCCTTCACCCTTCTGGCATGCAGTGCGGCCTGCCTGACCGCCCCCACCATCGCGCTGGCCGAGACCAGCTACAACCTGGGCGTCGTGTCCCTGTACAAGTCCAACGGTCTGGACCAGGACAACCCCAAGGGGAAACAGGTTCGCCCCGCCCTACAGGGCGGCGTCGACACCAGCTTCGACAACGGCTTCTACCTGGGCAACTGGAACTCCACCGGCCGCTTCGGCGACGCGAAGCTGGAAATCGATCTCTACGGCGGCCACCGCGGCGCCATCACCGAGCAGCTGTCCTACGACGTCGGGCTGATCAGCTTCATCTACCCCGGCAGCGGCGGGGGCTGGAACGGCAACGAGGCTTATGCCAGCCTGAGCTGGGGGCCGGTGACCGTCAAGTACGCACGTGGCGTGAGTGGCGTGATCGAGAAATTCGGTCGCCTGAGCCTGGCCTACACCCAGCCGATCGGCGAGGCCTGGAAGCTGCAGGGCACGCTGGGCATGCGCAACAAGATCGCCGGCGACTTCGGCGACTACAGCCTGGGCGTGACTCGCGACCTGGGCGAGGGCCTGTCCTTGGGCGCCACGCTGTCGGGCGCCACCCGCAAGGCGCAGCTGGGCGGTGCCGGTGACAACCGCCTGGTGCTGAGCCTGGTCAAGGGCTTCTGAGCCCGTCCTCCCCCATCCTTCAGGACAAGTCCATGAAAACCGCTTCCACTTCACTTGCATCGTCCGGGCCCGCCCCGGGCGCAGAACAGTCCCTGCGCTCCGGTCGCCTGGGCGTGATCGGCATCGTCTTCTTCGTGGTCGCCGCCGCCTCGCCGCTGGTGGGCATGACCGGTGCACTGCCTGCCGCCATCCTGCTGGGCAATGGCGCCGCAGCGCCGGGCGCCTACCTGCTGGCGGGTCTGATCCTGCTGCTGTTCAGCGTGGGCTACGCCGCCATGAGCCACCAGGTGACCAACTCGGGCGCGTTCTTCGCGTACATCGGTCGCGGCATGGGCTTGCACCTGGGCGTGGGCTCGGCTTTCGTTTCCCTGCTGGCCTACCTGGCCATCCACCTGTCGATCTTCGGCTTCTTCGGCGGCCTGATGGCCGAGCAGGTCGGGGGGCTGCCCTGGTGGGGATGGTCCCTGGTGGCCTGGGCGGCGGTGACCTGGCTGTCGCTGCGCAGCGTGGACGTGGGTGCGCACGTGCTGGGTCTGCTGATGGGGCTGGAGCTCCTGAGCCTGGTGGTCACGGCGGTGGCGATCTTCCTGCAGGGTGGGCCGGAGGGCTGGAATTTTGCGGCGTCCTTCAGCCCGGCCAACATCCTGGCGGGTGGTCTGTCGGGTTCCGCCGGCATCGCGCTGGCCTTCGCGTTCGCCTCTTTCGTGGGCTTCGAAGCCACCGCCATCTACGGCGAAGAATCGATCGACCCCAAGCGCACCGTGCCGCTGGCGACGTATGTCGCGGTGGTGCTGATCACCGTCCTGTTCGCCTTCACCTCGTTCGCCGTGGTCAGTGGCCTCGGTGCTGGCAAGGTGATGGACCGTGTGGTCGAGCTGTCGTCGGTCGACGGCGCGCCCCTGGTCAACCCCGCCAACGTGCTGTTCACGCTGGCGGGCCAGTATGTGGGTGACTGGCTGTCCGCGCTGATGAAGAGCCTGGTGCTCTCGAGTCTGTTTGCTGCCATGCTGGCGTTCCAGAACTCCGCCGCGCGCTACCTGTTTGCCCTGGGCCGCGGCGGCACCTTGCCCGCCGCGGTGGCCCGGGTCAACCGGCGCGGTGCACCATCGGCCGGTTCGATCATCGTGTCCGTGATCACCGCCGCCGTGATCGCCCTCTTTGCGGTGGCGGGCCTGGACCCCATCCTCAACATGTTCTTCTGGTTCTCCGGTCTGGCGGTGGTCTCGATCCTGCTGATCGAGATCCTGGTCTGCCTGGCGGTGATCGCCTGGTTCCGCCGCGTGCCCGGTGACGCGAACATTTTTCAGTCGCTGATTGCGCCGGTGCTGGCCACCGTTGGCCTGTCGGTCGGGCTCTACCTTCTGCTGGCGCGGTTCGGCCTGTTGACGGGGGCGGTCGCTGAAGGCCTGGACCCGACGACCACCTCCTGGGCCATGAATGGTCTGGGCTGGTTCATGGCGCTGTTGCCGTTCGGTGTACTGGTGGTGGGCTATGCCTTCGCGATCGTTCGCCACAAGGAAAACAAGGGCCTGATCCAGGACGTGATCTCCTGAGGTCCGGCGTTGGCTGAAGAAGTTCTGGCGCCGGCGGCGCCAGAACTCGTTTTTTCTGGTTGGCTGTTTTGATGGAATCTGCAATGAATGAAACCGAATTGATGGAGAGAAGGCGCTCTCTTCTCGGGCCGAATGTCTCCACCTTCTACAAACGACCGGTCCACATCGTGAAGGGCGAGGACGTGTGGCTGTGGGACGCGGAAGGTCGTCGCTACCTCGACTGCTACAACAACGTGCCGCACGTTGGGCACTGCAACCCCAGGGTGGTCGAAGCGATCTGTTCGCAGAGCGCGCAGCTCAATGTGCACAGCCGCTACCTGCACGAGAACCTGGTGAACTACGTTGAGAAGCTGACGTCCACCTATGGCGGCGAGCTGTCCAACGCCTTGCTGACCTGCACCGGTTCCGAGGCCAACGACATCGCGCTGCGTATGGCAGAGGCCATGACCGGCAAGCGGGGTGTGATCGCCACCGATGCCACCTACCACGGCAACACCAGCCTGGTCAGCCAACTGTCGACCGGCAATGCGCCGAAATACGGCTACGGGCTTGACCAGTACGTGCGCCATGTCGAGGCGCCCGACAGCTTGCGCATCGACGACCCCCAGGGGCTGCGCTTTGCGGCCAAGGTGCAGGAACAGATTGCTGAGCATGAGCGCTCGGGCATCGGCTTCGCGGCACTGATCGTGTGTCCGCTGTTCCTCAATGAAGGCTTCCCCGACCAGGCCCCCGGCTGGCTGCGCGCGACCGAGCAGGTGGTCCGCGAGGCTGGCGGTTTCCTGATCTGCGACGAGGTGCAGTCGGGCTTCGCGCGCAGCGGCAGCCACTTCTGGGCCCACCAGAAACAGGGCGTGACGCCCGATGTGGTGACCATGGGCAAACCCATGGGCAACGGCTACCCGGTGGCGGGTCTGGTCACGCGGCCGGAGGTGATGGAGCGCTTCCGGAACTCCTACCGCTACTTCAACACCTTTGGTGGCAACCCCGTGGCCTGCGCCGCCGCCATGGCCGTGCTGGAAGAGATTCAGCAGCGCAAGCTGCAGGCCAATGCAGCAAAGATCGGCGCCCTGGCCGCGAAGGCGCTGGCCGAACTGGCCAGCAAGCACGGCGTCATCGGCGACGTCCGCCAGAGCGGCATGGTGTTTGGCGTCGAGTTCCTGAAGGACAAGGCCACGCAGGAGCCCGCCTCGGGCTTCGCCGATCAGGTGGTGGAGGCGATGCGCGAGCGGGGCGTGCTGCTGTCCAAGCTGGGGCGGCACAAGAACACCCTCAAGATCCGCCCGCCGATGACCTTCTCGGAAGAACACCTGGGCCTGCTGGTGCAGACGCTGGACGAGGTGCTGGCCGAGCTGGCGCCTCAGTCATGACGGACCTCGCCAAGGCGGCGGCCGCCGAATGGGGCCTGGGTGGTGCGCGCCTGCAGTTCATCGCCGGTCGGGAAAACCAGGTCTACCGGGTCACCGACGCCTCTGGCGACCATGCCCTGCGCATCAAGCGCCCCGGCTACCGGACCCGCATCGAACTCGAATCCGAATTGCAGTGGATGGCGGCGCTGGATCGAGCGGGGATTCTGGTGCCGAGACCGGTTCCTTCGCTCAAGGGGCAGTTGCTCGAACAGGCGGACGGCCATCTGGTCGATCTGCTGACCTGGCTGCCCGGCCAGACCCTGGGCACGCTGCTGAGCGGCTGCTCCGACGCCGACGCGCAAGTGCTGTTCCAGCACCTGGGTCGGGACATGGCGCTGTTCCATGCGGCTTCCGATGCCTGGGTCAAACCGGCTGAATTTTCGCGCGTCGCCTGGGACGCCGAAGGGCTGGTGGGTGAGGCACCACTCTGGGGGCGCTTCTGGGCGCATCCCGGGCTGTCTGCCGAAGACACGGCCTTGTTTGAGGCTTTCAGAACCCGGGCAGCGCAAGACCTGCGCCAGATGGACGCTGGCCTCGACCGCGGCCTGATCCATGCCGACCTCGTTCGCGAAAACGTGCTGATCAGCGATGGGCGGATGGGGATCCTGGACTTCGACGATGGGGGATGGGGCTATCGGGTGTTCGATCTCGCCACCACGCTGCTCAAGTTTCTGGACCTGCCCCATTTCTCCCAGCTCAAAGAGGCTCTGCTGCAGGGCTACCTGAGCGTGAGGTCCATCGACACCCGCTCGCTCGACCTGTTCCTGGCGTTGCGGGCCGTGACCTACGTCGGGTGGATCGTGCCCCGTCTGGGCGAAGAAGGCGCACGGGAACGCAGCCATCGCTACGTGGCGACGGCCCGCCATGTCTGCCAGCGGTACCTGTCGAACCCGCCAGAGCATTGAGTTTCTGGCCTGTACACGGCCCATGCCATCGTTGATCCAGATCAGGGCTGCGCACCAAACTGGAGTGCACGCTCTAGAGAGCACGCGGGAAAGCCCGCTGCCCGAACACCGGTCAGGCCCGGTAGATTCCGGCATTCACCTGGAGACCCGCATGACCAAGATTTCACCCGACTACCTTGCCCTGCAACGCCTGTACCACTGGGAGAAGACCGCCCTGTCGCGGGTGGCCCTGACCCAGCCCATGGGCGGCGGCGCCGTGCAGGACTTCACCTGGGCCCAGGTGGCCGACCAGAGTCGGCGCATGGCGGCCCACCTTCAGGCGCAAGGCTGGGCGCCCGGTTCGAAGGTGGCGATCCTCTCGAAGAACTGCGCCTGGTGGATGATGAGCGACCTGGCCATCTGGATGGCGGGTTATGTGTCGGTGCCGCTGTACCCCACGCTCGCGCCCGAGACCATCACTCAGATCCTCACACACAGCGAAAGCAAGGCCTGCTTCATCGGCAAGCTCGACGGCTGGGCGCACATGAAGCCCGGCGTGCCCGCGGGTCTGCCCTGCCTGAGCTACCCGCTGTCGCCGGACGACGCAGTGGCCGCTTACGAGGGATGGGACACGGTCATCGCGCGCACCCAGCCGCTGCAGGGGTCGCCCGTGCGGGCCGAAGACGAGCTGGCCACGCTGATCTACACCTCGGGCACCACCGGCATGCCCAAGGGCGTGATGCACTCCTTCGGCAACTTCGCCTGGGCGCTGGACCGGGGCATCCAGCGCATCCCGCTCAGCGGCGACGACCGCATGCTGTCCTACCTGCCGCTGGCCCACGTGGTCGAGCGCATGCTGGTGGAGCATGGCTGGCTGCGCACGGCCATGCACGTCTATTTCGCCGAGTCACTGGACACCTTCGCGGCCGACCTGCAGCGTGCGAGGCCCACGGTGTTCTTCTCGGTGCCGCGCCTCTGGGTCAAGTTCCAGCAGGGCATCCACCACAAGATGCCGCCGGCCAAGCTCAACCGGCTGCTGGGCATCCCGATCATCGGTGGCCTCGTGCGGCGCAAGGTGAAAAAGGCCCTCGGCCTGGACCAGTGCACGTTTGCTGCTGGCGGCGCGGCGCCCATGCCGCACGCACTGCTGACCTGGTACAGCCATCTGGGCCAGGACATCAACGAGGGCTACGGCATGACCGAGAACCTCGCGCTCTCGCACATCACCGTGCAGGGCCAGAACCAGCAAGGCACCGTGGGGCCGACCTACCCCGGCGTGGAGCATCGCCTCGACCCCGCGACCGGCGAGATCCAGATGCGCAGCCAGGCGCTGATGATGGGCTACTACAAGGAGCCCGAGAAGACCGCCGAGGTCTTCACACCCGACGGCTGGCTCAAGACCGGCGACAAGGGCGCCATCGACGCGCAGGGCCTGCTGCGCATCACCGGCCGGGTGAAAGACCTGTTCAAGACCGGCAAGGGCAAGTACGTGGCGCCCGCGCCCATCGAAGACAAGCTGGTCATGCACGAAGCGGTGGAGGCCTGCGTGGTCACCGGCGCCAACCTGGGCCAGCCGCTGGGCATCGTGATGCTCAACGCCGACTTCGCCGCCAAGGCCAAAGACACGGCCGGTCGTGCCGATCTGGAGGCCTCGCTGGCCCAACACGTCAAGGCGATCAACGCGACGCTGGACCCGCACGAGCGGCTGCAGTGCCTGGTGGTGACCACCACCGCCTGGACGGTGGACAACGACGTGATCACGCCCACCTTCAAGGTCAAGCGCAACCGCATCGAAGACCTGTACGCGAAACACTACGAGGCCTGGGAGGCCTCGGGCAGTCTGGTGATCTGGGAGAAGGGCTGAAGCGCGCTGCAGCGCTCGGCTCATCTTCCCGGTTCACCCCAGCGCCGTCGCGTGGTGGCGCAGGTGGTCTTCGATGAAGCTGCTGATGAAATAGTAGCCGTGGTCGTAGCCGGCGTGGCGGCGCAGCGTCAGCGGCTGGCCGGCCTGCGCGCAGGCCGCCTCAAACGCTTCGGGGTACAGCTGCTCGGCGAGGAATTTGTCGGCCAGGCCCTGGTCGATCAGGATGCCGCCGGCGTACGGTGCGGACGCTTGCTGCGCCATCAGCAGGCTCGCGTCGTGTGCCGCCCAGGTGCTCTCGTCCTGCCCCAGGTAACCGGTGAACGCCTTGTGACCCCAGGGGCACTTCGTGGGCGCGCAGATGGGCGCGAACGCCGACAGGCTCTGGAACACGCCCGGGTGGCGCAGCGCGAGGGTGAGCGCACCGTGGCCGCCCATGGAGTGGCCGAACAGGCCCTGCCGTTTGTTGTCCAGGTTGAACGCTGCCGTCACGGCCGGCAGCAGTTCCTTGAGCAGGTAGCTCTCCATGCACCAGTGGCCCGACCAGGGTGCCTGCGTGGCGTCCAGGTAGAACCCTGCGCCCACGCCGAAGTCCCAGTGGTGGTCTTCACTGTCCACGCCGGTGTTGCGCGGGCTGGTGTCGGGCATCAGCAAGGCCTGCCCGAGCTGGGCCGCCACACGCTGCGCCCCGGCCTTCATGGTGAAGGTTTCTTCGGTGCAGGTCAGCCCCGCGAGGAAGGTGAGCAGCGGCACCGCTTGCCCGGCCAGCGCCTGCGGCGGCAGGAACAGCGCGAAACGCATCGGCAGGCCGATCTCGCCCGATGCGTGTTTGTAGAAGCGCTGCACGCCACCGAAGCTGCCGTGTTCGCTGACCAGTTCAAGGCGGTCGAATAAAGAAGACATGGAAGCACCAGAGTTGTTCGAAGTCAGAAGGGAAATTCCCCAGAACGCCGTGGAACCGGCTCCGCCGGGCCGCCAGCGTTGCCCCTTGAGGGGCGGACCCCGCTACACGCAGTGAGCGGGCGATGGGGGTGGGCTCAATACTCGACGACCGACCGGATCGACTCACCGCTCTTCATCAGGTCGAACCCCTTGTTGATGTCTTCGAGCTTGAGCTTGTGGGTGATGAGGTCGTCGATGTTGATCTTGCCTTCCATGTACCAGTCGACGATCTTGGGCACGTCGGTGCGGCCGCGTGCGCCGCCGAAGGCCGAGCCTTCCCACTTGCGGCCGGTGACCAGCTGGAACGGACGCGTGCTGATCTCGGCGCCGGCCTCGGCCACGCCGATGATGATGCTGCGGCCCCAGCCCTTGTGTGTGCACTCCAGCGCGTCGCGCATCACCTTCGTGTTGCCGATGCACTCGAAGCTGTAGTCGGCGCCGCCGTCGGTGAGTTGCACGATGGCGTCAACGACGTTGGCGTGGTCCTTGGGGTTGATGAAGTGCGTCATGCCGAACTTGCGGGCCATGGCTTCGCGCGCGGGGTTCAGGTCCACGCCAATGATCTTGTCGGCGCCCACCATCTTCGCGCCCTGGATCACGTTCAGGCCGATGCCGCCGAGGCCGAACACGACCACGTTGGCGCCCGCCTCCACCTTGGCGGTGAAGATCACAGCGCCGATGCCGGTGGTGACGCCGCAGCCGATGTAGCAGACCTTGTCGAACGGGGCGTCTTCGCGGATCTTGGCCAGCGAGATTTCAGCGGCCACGGTGTAGTTGCTGAAAGTGCTGGTGCCCATGTAGTGGAAGAGGGGCTTGCCGTCCATGCTGAAGCGGCTGGTGGCGTCGGGCATCAGGCCCTTGCCCTGCGTGCCGCGGATCAGCTGGCAGAGGTTGGTCTTGCGGCTCAGGCAGAACTTGCACTGGCGGCATTCCGGCGTGTAGAGCGGGATCACGTGGTCGCCCTTCTTGAGCGAGGTCACGCCGGGGCCCACGTCGACCACGATGCCCGCGCCTTCGTGGCCGAGGATGGCGGGGAAGATGCCTTCGGGGTCGGCGCCCGAGAGCGTGTAGTAGTCGGTATGACAGATGCCGGTGGCCTTGATCTCGACCAGCACTTCGCCGAATTTCGGGCCTTCGAGGTCCACGGTTTCGATGGTCAGGGGCTGGCCTGCTTTCCAGGCGACGGCGGCTTTGGTTTTCATGGTGCTGGAGGGGTGGTTGTGACGGCGGCACCGAGGTTACCGCAGATCATCGTCGCCGCTCGGCACCGCGGTCACTCCACCCGTGCACCACCCTCAAACCACTTGGAAAACAGCGCGCGCTCGGCGTCGGTCAGGCCGGTGGCGTTGTTCATGGGCATGAGCTTCATGACCACGACCTGCTGGTAGACCATCTGGGCGTGCTGTTTCACCGCACCGGCAGAGTCCAGCCTCACCCCCTTGGACTGCAGCGCTTCGCCGTGGCACATGACGCAGCGCTGCTCGATCACCGGCTTGAGTTCGGCGTAGCTCACCGAGTCGGGCACGGCCACCGCAGCCACCGGCGCGGGCCTGAGCCAGACAATCAGCGCCAGCAGCACCACCACGCCCACGGCGGCGTAGGGCCAGGGGTGGGCGTTGCGACCGAGCTTGAAACCATGGCGCATGACGAAGAACTGGCGGATGGCGGCGCCGGCAAACATCATGCCGATCAGCACCACCCCGTTGTGTTCGTTCGCGTAGGTGAAGCTGTAGTGGTTGCTCAACATGGCAAACAGCACCGGCAGCGTGAAGTAGGTGTTGTGCACGCTGCGCTGCTTGCCACGCTGGCCGTGGATCGGGTCGATCGGACGCCCGGCTTTCATGTCGGCCACCACGGTGCGCTGGCCGGGGATGATCCAGAAGAACACGTTGGCGCTCATGGTCGTGGCGAGCATGGCCCCCACGATCAGGAAGGCGGCGCGCCCCGCGAACATCTGTGTGGCGGCGTAGGCGGCGATGCAGACCAGCACCAGCACCAGCGCGCCGACCTTGGCGTCGCCGTTCTTGCTCTGGCCCAGTGTGCGGCAGATGGCGTCGTACAGCAGCCAGAACACCACCAGGAACGCCAGCGCGGCGGCAATCGCGCCCGCGGGGCTCCATTCCATGATGCGCGGGTCGATGAGATAGACGCTGGGGCTCCAGAGGTAGGAGACGAGGAACAGCGCGAAGCCCGACAGCCAGGTGGAATAACTTTCCCAGTAGAACCAGTGCAGGTGCTCGGACAGCTTCGGCGGGGCGCCCGCGAATTTCACCGGGTGGTAGAAGCCGCCGCCGTGCACGGCCCAGAGCTCGCCGCTGACGCCGTCTTTTTTCAGCTGTTCGTCCTCGGGCGGCGTGAGGCTGCTGTCGAGAAAGACGAAATAGAAGGAAGAGCCGATCCAGGCGATGGCGACGATCACGTGCAGCCAGCGCACCAGCAGGTTGGCCCAATCGAGCAGGTAGGTTTCCATGGCACCTCAACATGACGGACCCGGCCGTCAGGGTTTGCAACTCACCACCGCGGGCGTTCTGAGTTCACTGAGGGCCGCGATGGCGTGCTTTCACCAGAAAGACACCCAGCTCCGCTGCGACCAGACCTCAAAGTGTATACACTTTTTGAAAACAGACGAGCCCGTGAAAACCCCCAGACGACCGCGGCTCAGGCCGGGGCGGCGGCGTCACGAACAAGCAACAACTGCGCCACGACCGCCGCCGCGATGACGGCCGGGGCTTTGTCCACGATGCCCGGCAGCCCGATGGGGCAGGTGATGCGGTCCAGCTCGCGGTCTGCGAAACCACGTTCCGACAAGCGCCGCCGGAACGTCGCCCATTTGGTGCGGCTGCCGATCAGCCCCACGAAGGGCAGGTCGGCCTGCGCGCGCTGGCGCTGCAGGCAGGCGGCCACGATGTCGAGGTCTTCGGCATGGGAGAAGCTCATGATCAGCACCATCGCGCCACGGGGCAGCTCGCGCACCGCCGACTGCACGGGGTCGGCGTGCTCGATCTGACCCCCTGCCGGCGGCGGTTCGGGAAACACACCGTCGCGGCTGTCGATCCAGCGCACGGCAAACGGCAGGGGCTGCAGCGCCTGCACAATCGCCCGCCCCACGTGCCCCCCCCCAAACAGCGCCAGCGGCATCAGGGCGGGCGCCAGCCGCTCCCGCAGCGCCGCCACCTGCGCAGGCCCCACGGGCTCGAAACGCAGCCGCAGCGCGCCGCCGCAGCACTGCCCGAGGCTGGGGCCGAGCGTGATGCTGTGCTCCCAGGCACTGCCTTCACCCGAGACCAGGCGCTCCCGCGCCCGGCGCAAGGCGTCCCATTCCAGGTGGCCACCGCCGATGGTGCCGAGCTGCCCCAGGGGCCAGACTGCCATCCAGGCGCCGACCTCGCGCGGCACCGAGCCGCGCGCCTGCACCACGGTCACCAGGACGGCGGCCTCAACGGACAGGCGCTGTAGAAAAAACTCCAGTTCCATGGGCAGGTGTGGCGTGATTGCCGAACAATCGGTAAGGAAACGTCAACTTGAACGCGAGCGCGCAGTATCCACCGGCACCCCGCTAGGGGGGATGGGCAAAGCCCCATACACTTCATCTCTCTGCCCGTATGGCTCCGGGTCGGGACGGCCGGCGGCCTTCCCGCAGGGCCGTGCCGCCAGGAAAACCCCATCGAAGGACCGCCATGAGCACATCACCGACCGCACCCTCGTTCTCAGCCGTCTGGCCATCGGCGCTCCGGCGCACGGCGGGCCTGCTGGCGGTCTGTACCGCCATGCTGCTGGTGGCTTGCGCGGCGCCCAAACCCCCGGCGCCCGACGCATCGTTGCCCGACCTGCCCCCGGTGATCGAAGCCCCCATCGCGGAACCTTCCCTCCCACCGCCGACCCTGGTGTCTGAGGCGATCACCCCGCGCGACTACCGTCAGGACGGCGCCCGCCACCTCTACGGCAAGAACGCCCACCGCATTTTCAAAGGCAAGATGCCGCCGCTGATGCACGCGGTCGGCGTGCTCCAGGTCGAGCTCGACAACCGGGGCTTGGTGCGGCGCCTCAACTGGATGCGGGCGCCCAGCCACGCGCCCGATGTGGTGCAGGAAATCGAACGCACGGTGCACGACGCCGCCCCCTTCCCCGCCCCGGTGCGCCTCGGCGGCGTGACCTACACCGAGGTGTGGCTCTGGGACAAGAGCGGCAACTTCCAGCTCGACACGTTGACCGAAGGACAAAGAAGCAAGTAACACCCCCACCGCGCTGCGCGCGACCCCCTCAAGGGGGCAACGCGGTGCGGCCCGGCAAAGCCGGTTCCGCCGCGTTCTGGGCGAAGGCACCTCACGCCGGAGAGGGAGTTTGACCCAGGGCACCGCCGGGCCGGCTTTGCCGGACGGCCAGTGCCGCCCCCTGGGGGGTGACGCCGCAGGCGGCGCGGGGGGAGCCATATCTTGCGGGGGGTGCAGCGTCAGCTGCCTCTATAAGTCGAATAGCTCCACGGGCTCACCAGCAGCGGCACGTGGTAGTGCTGGTCGGTGTGCGCCACGCCGAAGTCCAGCGCCACACGGTTGAGGAAGTTCGGCTCGGGCAAGACCACGCCCTGGGCCGCGAAGTAGCCCTTCACGTCAAACACCAGCCGGTAGGTGCCTTTTCTCAGACTCGCGTTGTCGTAGAGCGGCCCGTCCGGGTTGCGGCCGTCGGCGTTGAGCGCGAAGCGCTTCACCAGCGTGGCCACGTCGCCGTCGGTGGTGTAAAGCTCGACCGCCATGCCCGCCGCAGGGCAGCCATTCATCGTGTCCAGAACATGTGTGCTGAGGCCCATAATCTTTCCCAGGTTGAATTCAGTCGACTGAAAGTGTATACACTTTTTGTTTTTCTGACTATGATGCCCGCATGGAAACCTCCAGCACCCGCTTGATCGTCGAGTCCCTGACCAAGGCCATCGTGGAGCACCGGTTGCACCCGGGCACCAAGCTGGCCGAGCAGAAGCTCGCTGACCACTTCGGCGTGTCGCGCACCCTCGTGCGCCAGGCCCTGTTCCAGCTCTCGCAGAACCGCCTGATCCGGCTGGAGCCCGCGCGCGGCGCCTTTGTCGCGGCGCCGTCGGTGGACGAAGCCAAGCAGGTGTTCGCCGTGCGCCGCATGCTCGAAGCCGGGATGACCCGTGCTTTTGTGCGCCAGGTCACCCCTAGCAAGATCAAGGCCCTGCGCGAGCACGTGGCGCAGGAAAAGCAGGCCGTGGACAACCAGGACGTGCCCGGCCGCACCGAGCTGCTGGGCGACTTTCACGTGCGCATGGCCGAGCTCATGGGCAACCAGGTGCTGGCAGAACTCTTGCGTGAGCTGATCTCGCGTTGCGCCCTCATCACGCTGATGTACCAGAGCACGAACGCGGCCGAACACTCCAACGAAGAGCACGCCGCCATCGTGAAGGCGCTGGCCGCGAAAGACGAAGAAGGCGCCGTGCGCCTAATGAATCAACACCTGATGCACGTGGAAGAAGGGCTGACCTTCGACCGCAAATTACCGTCCAACGACATCTCGATGGCGCTGTCCTCATGATCTACGACTCCACCGCTCCCTATCCCCGCGACCTGGTTGGCTATGGCCGAGATGTGCCGCACGCGCGCTGGCCGAATGGCGCACGCATCGCGGTGCAGTTCGTGCTGAACTACGAAGAGGGCGGCGAGAACTCGGTGCTGCACGGCGACGCGGGCTCGGAGCAGTTCCTCTCGGAAATGTTCAACCCGGCGTCGTTCCCCGAGCGCCACATCAGCATGGAAGGCATCTACGAGTACGGCTCGCGGGCCGGGGTCTGGCGCATCCTGCGGGAGTTCGAACAGCGCGGCCTGCCGCTCACCGTGTTTGGCGTGGCCACCGCGCTGCAGAAACACCCCGAGCTGACCGCGGCCTTCCAGGCACTGGGCTGCGACATCGCCTGCCACGGTCTGAAGTGGATCCACTACCAGAACGTTGACGAAGCCACCGAGCGCGCCCACATGGCCGAGGCCATGGCGATCATTCAGCGCCTCACGGGCGAGCGGCCGCTGGGCTGGTACACCGGCCGCGACAGCCCCAACACGCGCCGCCTGGTGGCCGACTTCGGCGGCTTCGAGTACGACAGCGACTACTACGGCGAAGACCTGCCGTTCTGGATGAAGGTGCGCAAGAGCGACGGGACGGACACGCACCAGCTCATCGTGCCCTACACGCTGGACTGCAACGACATGCGCTTCGCGCTGCCCCAGGGCTACTCACACGCCGACCCGTTCTTCCAGTACATGAAGGACACCTTCGACGCGCTCTACGCCGAGGGCAACCCCGACGGGCTGGACCGCCCCAAGATGATGAGCATCGGCATGCACTGCCGCCTGCTCGGCCGCCCCGGTCGCATCACCGCGCTGCAGCGCTTCCTGGACCACATCCAGTCGCACGACAAGGTCTGGGTGGCGCGCCGCCTGGACATCGCGCGGCACTGGAAAGCCACGCACCCCCTCAACGCCGCCTGAACCGCCATGCCCTTCACCCTGGACCAACTCAACGCGGCGCCGCTGGCCGAGGCCGCGTCGATGCTCGACGGCCTGTACGAGCATTCCCCCTGGATCGCCGAGGCTGCCCTGAAGCAGCGCCCGTTTGCGTCACTGGCCGCGCTGAAGCACGCCATGGTGCGTGTGCTGGCCGAAGCCGGTGTGGAACCGCAACTCGCGCTGATCCGCGCCCACCCCGAGCTCGCGGGCAAGGCCATGGTGAGTCAGTCACTGACCGCCGAGTCCACCAATGAGCAGACCAAGGCCGGCCTGACGAACTGCACACCCGAGGAGTTCGCGCACATCCAGCAGCTCAATGCCGACTACAACGCGAAGCATGGTTTCCCCTTCATCCTCGCGGTGCGCGGCCCTCGCGGAACGGGCCTGAGCAAGGCGGAGATCATCGCCACCTTCGAGCGCCGCCTGCACCACCCGGTGGACTTCGAGCGCGCCGAGTGCCTGCGCCACATCCACCGCATCGCCGAGATCCGCCTGAACGACAAGTTCGGCTTCGAGCCGGCGCTGGGCAACGCGGTCTGGGACTGGCACGAAGACCTGGCGCGCCACACCGACCCCGGCTATGCCGAGCTCGGCCAGCTCACGGTGACCTACCTGACGGATGCGCACCGGGCCTGTGCGGCGCAGCTGCAGCGGCAGATGCTGGCGCTGGGGTTTGATGAAGCGCGCATCGACGCGGTGGGCAACGTGGTGGGCCGTTACCACGGCCACACGCCCGATGCCCCCGGCCTGCTGACCGGCAGCCACTTTGATACCGTGCGCAACGGCGGCAAGTACGACGGGCGCCTGGGCATCTTCGTGCCCATGGCCTGCGTGCAGCAGCTGAAACAAGCTGGCCGGCGCCTGCCGTTCGCCATCGAGGTCGTGGGCTTCGCCGAAGAAGAAGGCCAGCGCTACAAGGCCACCTTCCTGGGTTCGGGCGCGCTCACGGGTCACTTCAACCCCGCCTGGCTGGACCAGCAGGACGCCGGCGGCATCACCATGCGCGCGGCCATGCAGCACGCCGGCCTGCCCGCCACGCTGGACGCCATCGGGGCGCTGCAGCGCGACCCGTCGAAATACCTCGGCTTTGTCGAGGTGCACATCGAACAGGGCCCGGTGCTCAACGAACTGAATCTTCCGCTGGGCATCGTCACCTCCATCAACGCCAGCGTGCGTTACCTGGGCGAAGTGATCGGCATGGCCAGCCACGCCGGCACCACGCCCATGGACCGCCGCCGCGACGCCGCCTGCGCCGTGGCCGAGCTCGCGCTCTTCGCCGAGCAGCGCGCCGCGGCCGACGGCGACTCGGTCGCCACCATCGGCATGCTGCAGGTGCCCAACGGCTCCATCAACGTGGTGCCCGGCGCCTGCAGGTTCTCGCTCGATATCCGGGCCCCGAACGATGCGCAGCGCGATGCGCTGGCGCGCGACATCCTCACGCAGCTGCAGGCCATCTGCACACGCCGCGGCGTGCGCTCTCGGGCCGAAGAGACCATGCGCGCGGCCGCCGCGCCCAGCGCCCCCGAATGGCAGGCGCGCTGGGAAGCCGCCGTGGCCTCGCTCGGCGTGCCGCTGCACCGCCTGCCCAGTGGCGCCGGCCACGACGCCATGAAGCTGCATGAGGTCATGTCGCAGGCCATGCTGTTCGTGCGCGGTCTCAACAGCGGCATCAGCCACAACCCGCTCGAGTCCACCACCAGCGACGACATGGACCTGTGCGTGCGCGCCTTCTCGCTCCTGCTCGACCAGCTCGCCGCGGGCCACTGACACCCCCTTCACCGTTCGGGCCGAGCCTGTCGACGCCCTCACCCCTCACCCCTCATCGCCCCATGACCACACCCCAACAGCAACTCGACGCCTGGATTGACGCCCATTTCGACGAAGAGGTGAAATTCCTGCAGGAACTCATCCGCGTGCCCACCGACACACCGCCCGGCAACAACACGCCGCACGCCGAGCGCACGGCCGAGCTGCTGGCGGCCATGGGTTTGAACGCTGAAAAACACGCCGTGCCCGAAGCCGAGGTGAAAGCCGCCGGCCTGGAGACCATCACCAACCTGATCGTGCGTCGCCGCTTCGGTGGTGGCGGCAAGACCATCGCACTCAACGCGCACGGCGACGTGGTGCCGCCCGGCGAGGGTTGGACCCACGACCCGTACGGTGGCGAGGTCGTGGACGGCAAGATCTACGGCCGCGCTGCGGCGGTGAGCAAGTGCGACATCGCCAACTTCACATTCGCCATCCGCGCGCTGGAGTCGCTGGGTGCCCCTCTGAAAGGCGGCGTCGAGCTGCACGTGACCTACGACGAGGAGTACGGCGGTGAAGTCGGCCCCGCGTGGCTGCTGGACAAAGGCCTGACCAAGCCCGACCTGATGATCGCGGCCGGTTTCAGCTACCAGGTGGTGGTGGCGCACAACGGCTGCCTGCAGCTGGAGGTGACGGTGCACGGCGACATGGCCCACGCCGCCATTCCCGACAGCGGCACCGACGCGTTGCAGGGCGCCGTGCACATCCTCAACGCGCTGTACGCGCTCAACGCCGACTACCTGAAGGTCACCTCGAAGGTCGAGGGCATCACCCACCCCTACCTCAACGTGGGCCAGATCAGCGGCGGCACCAACACCAACGTGATCCCCGGCAAAGTGGTGCTCAAGGTAGACCGCCGCATGATCCCCGAGGAAGACCCGATCGAGGTGGAAGCCGCCCTGCGCCGCACCATCGCAGAAGCGGCGGCCAGCTTCCAGCCTCCGCGCGGCGGTCGCGCCATCAGCGTGGATGTCAAACGCATCCTGCTGGCGCGTGCGCTCAAGCCGCTGCCCGGCAACAAGCCCCTGGTCGCGGCGCTCCAGAAGCACGCCAGCGAGCTGTTCGGAGAGGCCATCCCGGCCGTGGGCACACCTCTGTACACCGACGTGCGCATCTACGGCGAACACGGCATTCCCGGGGTGATCTACGGCGCCGGCCCACGCACGGTGCGCGAATCCAACGCCAAACGTGCCGACGAGAACCTGGTGCTGGAGGACCTGCGCCGCGCCACCAAGGTGGTGGCGCGCACGCTCCTCGACCTGCTGCAGGCAGCCTGACCCCTCTGTGGAATGTCCCAGCAGATCGCTGGTCGACCGCGTGCCACAATGACCGCCCGCCCGAGCCGGGCGGCCCGATTCTGGAGACACCATGACCCCCGCCGAACAAGCCCTGCGCGACGCCGCGTTTGAGTACCACCGCTCGCCCAACCGCGGCAAGATTTCCGTCAACCCGACCAAGCCGCTGTCCAACCAGCGCGACCTGTCGCTGGCGTATTCGCCCGGCGTGGCCTACCCCTGCCTGGCGATCGAGGCCGACCCGTCGCTGGCCGCCGAATACACCTCGCGCGGCAACCTGGTGGGTGTGATCACCAACGGCACCGCCGTGCTGGGCCTGGGCGACATCGGCCCGCTGGCGAGCAAGCCGGTGATGGAGGGCAAGGGCTGCCTGTTCAAGAAGTTCGCCGGCATCGACGTGTTCGACATCGAACTCGCCGAGCGCGACCCGGACAAGCTGGTCGACATCATCGCGGCGCTGGAGCCCACGCTGGGCGGCGTCAACCTCGAAGACATCAAGGCGCCCGAGTGCTTCTACATCGAAAAGAAGCTGCGCGAGCGCATGAAGATTCCGGTCTTCCACGACGACCAGCACGGCACGGCCATCATCTCCAGCTCGGCGCTGATCAACGGTCTGGAACTCGTGGGCAAGGACATCGGCCAGATCAAGATGGCGGTGTCGGGCGCGGGCGCTGCGGCCATCGCCTGCCTGGACCTGATGGTCAACCTGGGTGTCAACATTGAAAACATCCTGGTCTGCGACTCCAAAGGCGTGATCCACACCGAGCGCGCCGACGCTGTCGCCGGCAAGCTCGATGAATCCAAGCAGCGCTACTGCCGCAGCACCACCGCGCGCACCTTGGCCGACGCCATGAACGGGGCCGACGTGTTCCTCGGCTGTTCCGCCGCGGGCGTGGTGGACGCCGACATGGTGATCAGCATGGGCCGGCAGCCCATCATCCTGGCGCTGGCCAACCCCGAGCCCGAGATCCGGCCCGAGATCGCCAAGGCCGCGCGGCCCGACTGCATCATCGCCACGGGCCGTTCGGACTACCCGAACCAGGTCAACAACGTGCTGTGTTTCCCGTACATCTTCCGCGGCGCGCTCGATTGCGGCGCCACCAAGATCACGGAAGAAATGAAGATGGCCTGCGTGCACCAGATCGCGGACCTGACCAAGAGCGAGATCAGCGACGAGGTGGCCGCCGCCTACGCCGGCCAGGAGCTGGTGTTCGGCCCCGACTACATCATCCCCAAGGCCTTTGACACCCGCCTGATCCTGAAGATCGCGCCGGCCGTGGCGCAGGCCGCCGCCGACTCGGGCGTGGCCACGCGCCCGATCGCCGACATGCAGGCCTACAAGGAAAGCCTGGGGCGTTTCGTCTACCAGACCGGCATCCTCATGCGGCCGATCTTCAACGCCGCCAAGGCCCTGCCCGACAACCGCAAGCGCGTGGCCTACGCCGACGGCGAAGACGAGCGCGCGCTGCGCGCCGCGCAGATGGCGATCGACGACAACCTGGCCAAGCCCATCTTGATCGGCCGCCCCGCCGTGATCGCCGCGCGCATCGAGAAAGCCGGCCTGCGCATCCGCCTGGGGGTGGACGTGGAGAACGTCAACCCCGAAGACGACCCGCGTTTCCGCCAGTACTGGGAGCAGTACCACAAGCTCATGGCCCGCAACGGCGCCTCGCCCGAGGTGGCCAAGGCCGCGGTGCGCCGCTCCAACACCATCATCGGTTCGCTGATGGTCTCGCTGGGCGATGCGGACGCGCTGATCTGCGGCCTGGTGGGCAGCTACAACACCCACCTGGAGCGCATCGATGCGATCCTGGGCAAGCAGCCCGGCGTGAGCAACTACGCTGCCGTCAACGCGCTCATGACCGACCGCGGCCCGCTGTTCATCGCCGACACCTACGTCAACGAAGACCCGAGCGCCGAACAGCTGGCCGAGATCGCCTGGATGGCCGCACAGCAGGTGCAGCGCTTCGGCATCCCGCCCAAGGTGGCCTTCCTCTCGCATTCCAGCTTCGGCTCCAGCAAGCGCCCGTCCGCCAGGAAGATGCGGGCCGCGCGCGACCTCTTCGTGGCACAGCACCCGGGCATCGAATGCGACGGTGAGCTGCACGGCGACGCGGCGCTGAACCCGGAGATCCGCAAGGCCTACATGGCCGACTCCACGCTCAGCGGTTCGGCCAACCTGCTGATCTGCCCGAACCTGGACGCCGCCAACATCCTCTACAACGTGCTCAAGACCACCACCAGCGGTGGCGTGACCGTGGGCCCGGTGCTGATGGGCGTGGCGCGCACGGCCTACATCCTCACGCCCGCGGCCACGGTGCGCCGCGTGCTCAACATGACGGCGCTCGCCGCGGCCGCCAGCCCGCGCGGCTGAAGCAGCCCCCGAACGCCCGCCCCAGGGCCCTGTGGCGCCATGCCGCACGGGCCCTTTTCCGTGTGCGATGCCGCCTTCTTTTGGTGCGACCACGCGGTCGATTGCACCATTTCAGGGTTAGTCAGGATGACGCCGGGCGCCGCACCGCCAAGAATCTGTATATACATTTTCTGTTCAGCCCGCTCCCACCGCCCGCCGCTGGCACCGTTTTTGCTGTGTGGCTGGGGTGCGCGGGCTGTCTGCCTGTGCCCTCAACGCATCCGACCGGAGAACCCATGAACAAGCGCCACTTCATCCAGACCACCGCCGCCCTGGCCGCCGCAGCCGCTTTCGGCACGGCCCACGCACAAACCGCCATCAAGTTCCAGCTCGACTGGCGCTTTGAAGGGCCGGCCGCGCTGTTCCTGCAATCGGCCGCCAAGGGCCACTACAAGGCCGCCGGCCTGGACGTGACCATCGACTCCGGCAACGGCTCGGGTGGCACCGTGACGCGGGTGGCCTCGGGCACCTACGACATGGGCTTTGCCGACATGGCCGCGCTGATGGAATTCCACGCCAACAACCCGGATGCGCCCAACAAGCCGGTGGCCGTGATGATGGTCTACAACAACACGCCCGCGGCGGTGCTGGCGCTCAAGAAGAGCGGCATCACCAAGCCGTCCGACCTGAACGGCAAGAAGCTCGGCGCCCCGGTGTTCGACGCCGGCCGCAAGGCCTTCCCGATCTTCCAGAAGGCCAACGCCGTCACCAACGTGGCCTGGACTTCGATGGACCCGCCGCTGCGCGAAACCATGCTGGTGCGCGGTGACATCGACGCCATCACCGGCTTCTCGTTCACCTCGCTGCTCAACCTGGAAGCGCGCGGCGTGAAGGCCGAAGACGTGGTGATCCTGCCCTACGCGGACTACGGCGTGAAGCTCTATGGCAACGTGGTGATCGCCAGCCCCAAGCTGATCAAGGAGAACCCGGCCGCCGTCAAGGCCTTCCTCGCCGCCTTCGCCAAGGGCGCCAAGGAGGTCATGGCCAACCCGGCCGCCGGCATCGAAACCGTCAAGGCGCGCGACGGCATCATCAACGTGGCCCTGGAGACGCGCCGCCTGCAGCTCGCCGTGGACTCGGTGGTCGCCAGCCCCGATGCGCGCAAGGAAGGCTTCGGCCAGATCAACCCCGGCCGCATGGCGCTGATGGCCTCGCAGGTGTCCGACGCCTACGGCACCAAGAACCGCGTGGACCCCAAGGCGGTGTGGAACGGCTCCATGCTGCCCAGCGCGGCCGAACTCAACGTGCTGCCCCCCGCGAAGAAATAAGCGCGGACCGCGCCTGCCTCCTTGGCCTGGGCCAGCGTCCTTGCGTGACGGCTGGCCTTTTTTCCGGACCGACCCATGACCGACGCCCCCTCCACCGAAAAACCCTTTGTCGATTTCGACCAGGTCTGGCTCGCCTACAACGACGACCTGCTGGCCAAGAACCTCTTCGCCGTCGAAGACATCAACCTCCAGGTGAAGAAGGGCGAGTTCATTGCCATCGTCGGCCCTTCGGGCTGCGGCAAGTCCACTTTCATGAAGCTCACCACCGGCCTGAAGATGCCGAGCATGGGCAAGATCACCATCGACGGCCAGCCGGTCACCGGTCCGCTGAAGATCTCGGGCATGGCCTTCCAGGCGCCGTCGCTGCTGCCCTGGCGCACCACGCTCGACAACGTGCTGCTGCCGCTGGAGATCGTCGAACCCTTTCGCAGCCAGTTCAAGGACCGCCGCAAGGAATTCGAAGCGCGCGCCAGCCGCCTGCTCACCAGCGTGGGCCTGGGCGGCATGGAGAAGAAGTTTCCCTGGGAGCTGTCGGGCGGCATGCAGCAGCGCGCCAGCATCTGCCGCGCGCTGATCCACGAACCCAAGATGCTGCTGCTCGACGAGCCCTTCGGCGCACTCGACGCCTTCACGCGCGAGGAGCTGTGGTGCACGCTGCGTGACCTCTGGGAAGCGCAGCGCTTCAACGTCATCCTGGTCACGCACGACCTGCGCGAGAGCGTTTTCCTGGCCGACACGGTGTACTGCATGAGCAAGAGCCCGGGCCGCTTCGTGGTGAAGCGCGAGATCGAGATCCCGCGCACGCGCGATCTCGAAGTGACCTACACGCCGCAGTTCACCGACATCGTCCATGAGTTGCGCGGCCACATCGGCGCCTTGCGGCGCCCCCCCGCGCCGGCCTGACGGCCGTCACCCCCCGGAGGGGGGCAACACCAGCGGCCTGGCAAAGCCAGTTCCGCGGTGTTCTGGGCTGGGTCTGCGGCACGCGTATCGCATCAGCATCTTGAAATGACGTAGGAATCCACACCATGAACAAAAAACAAGTCGAACGCTGGTCGCCCTTCCTGCTGCTGCTCGCGATCGTCGTGGTCTGGGAGGTGATCTGCAGCGGCTTCGGCGTCTCGGAATTCATCTTCCCCAGCCCCTCGCGCATCTGGGAACAGACGCTGGAGCACAAGACCACCATCCTCGGCCACGCCTGGCGCACCTTCTGGGTGACGATGGCGGGCTTCGGCATCGCCATCGTGGTCGGTGTGCTGCTGGGCTTTCTGATCGGCAGCTCGCGCCTGGCGTACGCCGCGGTGTACCCACTCATGACGGCGTTCAACGCGCTGCCCAAGGCGGCCTTCGTGCCGATCCTGGTGGTGTGGTTCGGCATCGGCGCCGGCCCGGCGATCCTGACCGCCTTCCTCATCAGCTTCTTCCCCATCATGGTCAACATCGCCACCGGCCTGGCCACGCTGGAGCCCGAGCTGGAAGACGTGCTGCGCGTGCTCGGCGCCCGGCGCTGGGATGTGCTGACCAAGGTCGGGCTGCCGCGCTCCATGCCCTATTTCTTCGGCTCGCTCAAGGTCGCGATCACGCTGGCCTTCGTGGGCACCACCGTGTCGGAGATGACGGCGTCGAACGAAGGCATCGGCTACCTGCTGATCTCCGCCGGCAGCTCCATGCAGATGGGCCTGGCCTTCAGCGGCCTGCTGGTGGTGGGCGCGATGGCGATGGCCATGTACGAGCTGTTCAGCTTCGTGGAGAAACACACCACGGGCTGGGCACATCGCGGTAGTCAGGGATGACCCCCCTGCGCGCCTGACGGCGCTTCCCCCCAGGGGGACGGCACTGGCGGCCCGGCGAAGCCGGTTCCGCGGTGCCCCTGGGTGGAAGGCACTTCGCTCCGACAGGACTGTTTGATATCACCACATGAACACTGATCAAGTTGCCCGCCACCTGCGCCGCGCCAACGAAGTCGCCCTCCGCGCCGCGAGCATGGGCCGCCACCCGTTCGGTGCCTTGCTGGTCGCGCCCGATGGCGAGACGGTGCTGGCCGAGCAGGGCAACATCGACACGGTGAACCACGCCGAGTCCACGCTGGCGCGAACGGCGGCGGACAACTGGCCCGGCGAATACCTCGCGCGCTGCACGCTGGTGACCACCTTCGAGCCCTGCGCGATGTGCACCGGCACCCTCTACTGGGCCAACATCGGGCGCGTCGTCTATGGCGCGAGCGAAGAGGCCCTGCTCGCGCTCACCGGCAACCACGAAGAAAACCCCACGCTGTCCCTGCCTTGCCGCGAGGTGATCGCGCGCGGGCAGAAGGCCATCGAAGTCATCGGACCGCTGCCCGAAATGGAGGCCGAGCTGCTCGCGCCGCACCGCAATTTCTGGACACCGCAGCGCCACAAAGCACAGGACACTCCGAGCCCTTGACGGGGCAGCCCAACACACCCCCAAGCCGCAGGGAAGCTCCCCAGGGCACCGTCGGGCCGGCTTGGCAGGACGGCCAGTGCCGCCCCTGGGGGTGACGCGAAGCGGCGCGGGGGGAACCTACACTCACTCATGCCCTGGCACGCCCACCTGAATCTCGACTACCGCCGCGACGCCTCGCGCACGGTGCTGCGCCACGATCACACCGGCCCGCTGCGCATCTTCAAGAGCCTCTACCCCGAGGGCGACGCGATCTGTCACAACGTCATCATCCACCCGCCCGGCGGGCTGGTCGGCGGCGATGTGCTGGACGTGAAAGTGCACGTGGGCAGCGGGGCACACGGCCTCATCAGCACCCCGGGTGCCACGCGGTTCTATGCCAGCGATGGCCCGCCCACCACCCAGCAGGTGGCGCTGACGCTGGACGCGGGCGCGCGCCTGGAGTGGTTGCCGCTCGAAGCCATCGCCTACCCCGGCTGCCAGGCCCACAACACGCTCACCGCGACGCTGGCCGACGGCGCCGAGCTGCTGGCCTGGGACGTCACCGCGCTGGGCCTGCCCACCGCCGGCCAGCCCTTCGTTGAAGGCCGCTTCTGCCAGCGGCTGGAGCTGCCCGGCCTCTGGCTGGAGCAGGCGCGCATCGACGCCGCCGACACCCGTCTGCTCGAATCGCCGCTCGGTCTGGGCGGGCAGCGCTGCATGGGCACGCTGCTGCTGGCCTGCGGCCACCCGCTCGGGCGCGCGCGGCAGGAGGCACTGCTGGAGGCCGTGCGCGCGACCATCGCCGGGTGGCCGGCGGGGGTGCAGGCCGCCGCCACCTGCCCGAACCCGCAGATGCTGGTGCTGCGCGCCATGGCGCCGCTGGTGGAGCCGCTGATGCTCGGCCTGCAGCAGGCCTGGGCGGCGCTGCGCACGGCCGCCTGGGGCGTGGCGGCCACCCCGCCCCGCATCTGGCGGGTCTGAGCGGGCAGCGCTCCCTGGCGCCGAACAGGGCGGCTTTTGGGGTCCTGTTCGGCCGATGGTGCCCCGGCGGGCGTCACACAATGGTGGCGGGACACCGGGCGCTCCGCGCTCCCTTTCACCTCCCCCGCCGAACCGCCCCACACGATCTGCCCATGGACCCCGTCGCGACCGAACTCCACGACGCCCGAGCACTCGTCATCGACGGGAATCCGCAATCGCGGTCCATCATCGTGAACCAGTTGCGTGAAGCGGGCGTGGGGGTCATCGTGCAGTGCGCACGGCTGGTCGATGCCCGTCACAAGCTGGAGATGGGCACCTACGACGTGGTGATCTCGGAACAGTATTTCGAGCGCGAAGACACCACCGGCCAGGACCTGCTGGACGACCTGCGCCGCAACCAGCTGCTGCCGTTCTTCACGGTGTTCGTGATGGTGACCTCCGAGGCCTCGTACAGCAAGGTCGCCGAGGCGGCCGAATCGGCGCTCGACGCCTACCTGCTCAAGCCCCACACGGCGGCCGGCCTGGTCGAACGCATCCGCCAGGCTCGGGAGCGCAAGCAGGTGCTCCGGGAGATCTTCACCGCCATCGAGGCCGAGCGGTTCGACGAAGCCGGCGAGCTGTGCATACAGCACTTTGTCGCCCGCAAGCCCTACTGGCTCTACGCCGCGCGCATCGGCGCCGAGCTGATGCTGCGCACCGGCCACATGGCCGATGCCGAGAAGCTCTACGAAGCGGTGGTCGAGGCCAAGACGCTGCCCTGGGCCAGGCTCGGCGTGGCCCGCGCCCAGCTCGAAGCCGGCTACCCGCAGCGCGCCACCACCACGCTGGCGGGCCTGATCGAAACCGAGCCCGGCTACACCGACGCCTACGACATCATGGGCCGGGCGCAGTTCGAGCTGGGCCATTTCAAGAACGCGCTGGCCACCTTCAAGATGGCCACCCAGCTCACCCCCTCGTCGGTCAACCGCCTGCTCAAGCACGGCATGATGGCCTGGTACGCGGGCGAGCGCGACGAGGGCGTGGAGCTGCTCGACCGCGCCACGCGCATCGGCCTGGACTCCAAGCTCTACGACGCCCAGGCGCTCGTCCTGCTGTCTTTCGCCAGGCTGGACAACAACGACCAACGGGGTTTGCAGCGCTGCCGGGACCACCTCGAACACCTGCGGGAAAGGCACCCCGGCAGCAGCGCGCGCAACCAGCGCCTGCTCGACGTGATCGAGGCCCTGCTGGCGATCCAGGACCACCAGACGGCACGCGCACTCGCCGAAGTGCGCCGCATGGCCAAGACCATCGCTCAACCCTCGTTCGATTTTGAAACGGGCAGCAACCTGCTCGCGCTGATGACGCGGCTCGCGGCGCGCTCGATCCAGCTCTACGAGGTGGACGCGGCGGTGGACACCATGGCGATGCGTTTCTGCACCAGCCGCGCGCTCACCGAGCTGCTGGCCTGTGCGGCGGTGGGTCGCAACGACTTCATCAACCGCGTGCACGCCGCCCATGCGCAGATCCTCAAGCTCACCGAAGAGGCCATGACCCTGAGCCTCAAGGGCGACCCGCAGGCGGCGGTGCTCCGGCTGCTCGAACACGGCGAACTGACGCTCAACGCCAAGCTGATCGAATCGGCCCACCTGGTGCTGCACCGCCACGAGGCACGCATTCCCGATCACGCGGCCCTCAGGCTCCAGGCGCAGACGCTGCGCGAACGCTACCGCACCACCGACATCCACGCCGGGCTGGGCGAACAGAGCCACACCGGGCGCGCGGCGGGCGGCATGTCGCTGCCGGCGGGCTACAAGCCGCCCGCCAAAAGCGAAGGCCTGCTGGCCAGCGTGAACTCGATGGGGTAGACCCATCCCCGCGCCGGCGCACTGGCGCCGTCACCCCCTCACACCGACCTGCCTTCAAAGCGCTGTCGTTTTCCGTGGTGCCGGAGCGCCACCCCGAGGCATGAAAGGGTGCACAGGCCAGGGCACCGCCGGGCCGGCTTCGCCGGACGGCCAGTGCCGCCCCTTGGGGGGTCGCGCAAAGCGCGGCGGGGGGCAGATCAGATCGCCACGAGCTGGCGGATGCCCTTGCTCTGCATCTCGCTGCCCGGGCCGCTGGCGATGACTTCGCCGCGCTCCATCACCACGTACCGGTCGGCCAGCTCTTCGGCGAAGTCGTAGTACTGCTCCACCAGCACGATGCCCATGTTGCCGCGGTCGGCGAGCATGCGGATCACCTTGCCGATGTCCTTGATGATGTTGGGCTGGATGCCTTCGGTGGGTTCGTCGAGGATCAGCAATTTCGGTCCGGCGGCCAGCGCGCGCGCGATCGCCAGCTGCTGCTGCTGCCCGCCCGAGAGGTCGCCGCCGCGGCGGCCGAGCATCTGCTTCAACACCGGGAACAGCTCGAACAGCTCCGCCGGAATCGGCGTGCTGCCCTTCTTGTAGGCCAGGCCCATCAGCAGGTTTTCCTGCACCGTGAGGCGGCCGAAGATCTCGCGGCCTTGCGGCACGAAGCCCACGCCCATGCGGGCGCGTTCGTAGGGGGTGGCTTTGTCGATGGCCACGCCATCGAGCGTGATGCCGCCGCTCTTGATGGGCACCAGGCCCATGAGCGATTTGAGCAGCGTGGTCTTGCCCACGCCGTTGCGGCCCAGCACCACCGTGACCTGGCCGAGTTCGGCGGTGAGATTGACGTTGCGCAGGATGTGGCTGCCGCCGTAGTACTGGTTGACGTCTTTGACTTTGAGCAGGCTCATGATCATCTCCGGGGTTGCTTCAGCGACCGAGGTACACCTCGATCACGCGTTCATCGGCCTGCACTTCGTCCAACGTCCCTTCGGCCAGCACCGAGCCGTCGCACAGCACCGTGACCTTCTCCGAAATGGTGCGGATGAAGCTCATGTCGTGCTCCACCACCATCAGCGAGTGTTTGCCCTTCAGGGTCAGGAACAGCTGCGCCGTGCGCTCCGTTTCTTCGTCCGTCATGCCCGCGACCGGCTCGTCCAGCAGCAAGAGCTTGGGGTCCTGCATCAGCAGCATGCCGATCTCCAGCCACTGCTTCTGCCCGTGGCTTAAGGTTCCCGCCAAACGCGCCGCGCTGTCGGCCAGGTGAATGGTGGTCAGCACCTCGCCCAGGCGGTCTTTCTCTTCGTCGGTGGGGCGGAACACCATGCTGTGGCGCACGCGCTTGTCGGTCGCCAGGGCCAGCTCCAGGTTCTCGAACACGCTCAGCTGCTCGAACACCGTGGGCTTCTGGAACTTGCGGCCAATGCCCAAAGCGGCGATCTCGGGCTCGCGGTAGCGCAGCAGGTCGATGGTGCTGCCGAAGAACACCGTGCCCTTGTCGGGCCGGGTCTTGCCGGTGATGATGTCCATCATCGTGGTCTTGCCGGCGCCGTTGGGGCCGATGATGCAGCGCAGCTCGCCGGGCGCGATGTCCAGGCTCAGACCGTTGATGGCCTTGAAGCCGTCGAAGCTCACATGAACGTCTTCGAGGTACAGGATGCGGCCGTGCGTGGTGTCCACCTCACCGGCCCTGGCGATGCGGCCGTAGGCTGCTGAGCGGCCACCCGACTCGGTCTGACGCGAGGTGTCGAGCGCGTGAATTTTCTGAAAGCGCTGCGCGCCCTCTTCCATCAGATCGGGCGTCATGCTTTCGCTCCACGGATTTTCTTCACCAGCCCCACCACACCCTGCGGCATCCACAAGGTGACGGCGATGAACAGCGCGCCCAGGAAGTACAGCCAGTACTCGGGGAAGCTCACGGTGAGCCAGCTCTTGGCGCCGTTGACGATGAAGGCGCCGATGATGGGGCCGACCAGCGTGGCACGGCCGCCCACCGCGGCCCAGACCGCGATCTCGATGCTGGCGGCGGTGCTCATCTCGCCCGGGTTGATGATGCCGACCTGCGGCACATAGAGCGCGCCGGCGATGCCGCACATCACGGCCGAAATCGTCCAGATGGTGAGCTTGTAGGGCAGCGGGTTGTAGCCGCAGAACATGACGCGGCTCTCGGCGTCGCGCACCGCCTGCAGCACCCGGCCGAACTTGCTGTTGACCAGCCAGCGCGCCCAGAGGAAGAAGCCCAGCAGCACCAGGCCGGTGATGACGAACAGCGTCATGCGCATCTCTTGCGTGGCCAGCGGCATGCCGAGGATGCGCTTGAAGTCGGTGAAGCCGTTGTTGCCACCCATGCCGGTCTCGTTGCGGAAGAACAGCAGCAGCGCAGCAAACGTGAGGGCCTGCGTGATGATGGAAAAATACACGCCCTTGATGCGCGAGCGGAAGGCGAAGTAGCCGAACACGAAGGCCACGAAACCCGGCACCAGCACGATCAGCAGCAGGGTCGCGATGAAGCTGTCGGAGAGCGCCCAGTGCCAGGGCAGCTCCTTCCAGTCCAGGAAGACCATGAAGTCGGGCAGCTCACTTTTGTAGTTGCCGTCGGTGCCGATCTGGCGCATGAGGTACATGCCCATCACGTAACCGCCGAGCGCAAAAAACAGGCCATGGCCCAGGCTCAGGATGCCGGTGTAGCCCCAGATCAGGTCCATGGCCAGCGCGCAGATGGCGTAGCACATGATCTTGCCGAGCAGGCCGACCATGTAGTCGGAGAGGTGGAACGCGCTGCCCTCGGGCACCAGCAGGTTGAGCGCGGGCGCCACGGCGCAGACCACCAGCAGCGCGACCAGCGCACCGCTCCAGCCGGTGCGTGTGAGCAGCGGGCCACGGGCGGGAAGGGATATTGAAGCGGTTGTCATGAGCGCAGATCCATGCGAGCGAGGCTCAAAGCCGGGAACGCCGCGGAACCGGCTTTGCCGGGCCGCAGGGCGTTGCCCCTTGAGGGGCGGAGCGAAGCGACGGGGGTGGTCATACTTCTCGGCCCTTCATGGCGAAAATTCCTTGAGGGCGTTTCTGGATGAAGACGATGATGAAGACCAGCACCGCGATCTTGGCCAGCACCGCGCCGGCCCAGCCTTCGAGCAACTTGTTGAGGATGCCCAGGCCCAGTGCGGCGTACACCGTGCCGGCGAGCTGGCCCACGCCGCCGAGCACCACCACCATGAACGAGTCCACGATGTAGTTCTGGCCGAGGTCGGGGCCCACGTTGCCGATCTGGCTCAGCGCGCAGCCCGCCAGGCCGGCGATGCCGGAGCCGAGCGCAAACGCGTAGGTGTCGATGCGCGCGGTGTTCACGCCCATGCAGCTGGCGATCGGGCGGTTTTGCGTCACGCCGCGCACGAAGAGGCCGAGGCGCGTGCGGGTGATCAGCAGCGTGACGCCGATCAGCACGGCGGCCGCGAAGGCGATGATGATGATGCGGTTCCAGGGCAGCGTGAGGTTGCCCAGCAGCGTCACGCTGCCGCTCATCCAGCTCGGGTTTTCCACGCCCACGTTCTGTGCGCCGAACAGCGTGCGCACGCCCTGCATCAGCACCAGCGAAATGCCCCAGGTGGCGAGCAGCGTCTCCAGCGGGCGGCCGTAGAGGAAGCGGATCACCGTGCGCTCCATGGCCGCGCCCACCAGGGCCGACGCGGTGAAGGCCACGGGCAGGGCCGCGAGCAGGTACCAGTCGAACAGGCCGGGCAGCGCTTCCTTGAAGAAGGCCTGCACCAGCCAGGTGGCGTAGGCGCCGATCATGATCAGCTCGCCGTGCGCCATGTTGATCACGCCCATCAGGCCGTAGGTGATGGCGAGGCCGAGCGCGGCGAGCAGCAGGATGGAGCCGAGGCTGATGCCGGTGAAGGCCTGCGAGAGCGCGCTGCTCACGGCCAGGCTGCGGTCGAGCGAGGACAGGGCGGCGCTGAGCGCGGCCTTCACGGCGGCGCTGGATTCCACGTCGAGCTGTTTGGCGAGCAGGGGGCGCAGCGCGGGCTGGCCCATCTTGGCGAAAGTCTGCGCGGCGGCCAGGCGCTGCGCTTCGTCTTCGCTGGCGAGCTGCATGGCGGCGCGCGTCAGCTCCAGGCTGTCGCGGGCGGCGGGGTCGAGCTCGCCCGCCAGGGCTTTTTCCACCAGCGGCAACTGGCTGGCGTCGGGTTCATCAAAAGCGCTGCGTTGCAGCAGGGCGGCAGCTTCGCGCTGCGGCCCGGGGTCGGGGCGGAACAGGTCGCGCACGGCGAGGGCCGTTTCCAGCGCGCTGCGGATGCGGTTGTTCACGATGGCGTCTTCGGCATCGTCAGCCGGGGTGACGGCCGCGCCGGACACGGCGTCGGTGCCACTGCCGTCGTCGGCCAGGATGAGCACCTGCTCACCCTGCACCTTCACGGCACCGTTGGCCAGCGCCTGCATCAGCGCCACGGCCTTCTCATCGGGGGCCGCCGCGAGGCGGTTGAGGGTGGCGATGCGGGCATCGCTCTCACCCGCCGCCAGCGCGAGCGCGTCGGCGGGGGTGAGGGCTTGCACACTGGCTGCGCCCAACAGGCACAGCAACACCAGGCAGGAACGCAGCCAGCGCATCGTCAGACCCTCACTTCTTCACAGGAACGTTGGCCTTGCCTTTGTTCTCGGCGATGTAGTCGCTCCACGGATCGGCCACCACCGGACCCGGCGTCTTCCACACCACGTTGAACTGGCCGTCGGCCTTCACTTCGCCGATGAACACCGGCTTGTGCAGGTGGTGGTTTTCCTTGTCCATCGTGGACGTGAAACCACCCGGGCCTTGAAGGTCTGGCCGGCCATGGCGGCGATGACCTTGTCGGTGTCGGTGGACTTGGCTTTGGCCACGGCCTGCGCCCACATGTTGATGCCGATGTAGGTGGCTTCCATCGGGTCGTTGGTCAGCGGCTTGTCCTTGTGGCCGGCGATGCCCTTGGCCTTGGCGTAGGCGGCCCACTTCTTGGTGAACTCGGCGTTGGTCGGGTTCTTCACGCTCATGAAGTAGTTCCAGGCGGCCAGGTGGCCCACCAGCGGCTTGGTGTCCACACCGCGCAGCTCTTCTTCACCCACCGAGAAAGCGACCACAGGCACGTCCTTGGCGGACAGGCCGGCGTTGCCCAGTTCCTTGTAGAACGGCACGTTGGAGTCGCCGTTGATGGTGGAGACCACGGCCGTCTTCTTGCCGGCGGACGCGAACTTCTTGATGTTGGCGATGATGGTCTGGTAGTCGGAGTGACCGAAGGGGGTGTACTCCTCCATGATGTCCTCGTCCTTCACGCCCTTGGCTTTCAGGAAGGCGCGCAGGATCTTGTTGGTGGTGCGGGGGTAGACGTAGTCGGTGCCCAGCAGCACCCAGCGCTTGGCCGAGCCGCCGTCTTTGCTCATCAGGTATTCCACGGCGGGAATGGCCTGCTGGTTGGGGGCTGCGCCGGTGTAGAACACGTTCTTGGACAGCTCTTCGCCTTCGTACTGCACCGGGTAGAACAGCAGGTTGTTCTTTTCTTCGAACACCGGGAGCACCGACTTGCGCGAGACCGAGGTCCAGCAGCCGAACACGGCGGCGACCTTGTCCTGGTCGATCAGCTGCTTGGCCTTTTCGGCGAACAGCGGCCAGTTGGACGCCGGGTCCACCACCACGGGTTCGAGTTTCTTGCCGAGCACGCCACCCTTGGCGTTGATCTCGTCGATGGCCATCAGGGCCACGTCTTTCAGCACGGTTTCCGAAATGGCCATCGTGCCCGACAGGCTGTGCAGCACACCGACCTTGATCGTGTCGGCCGCGTGGGCCGAGAGGCAGAAGGCGCCCAGGGCGGTGGCGACCGTCAGGGCTTTGAGGGTGAATCGACGTTGCATCATGGCGCTTCTCCAGGGGTTCTAAAAAACATCCGTTGGTGGGGTGACTCTGGCCGCCGGACCGCCCTCGAAAGAGGGATTCGCAGCGGACAAAGGGGATGCTAGGGAGAACCCTTGGAGGCGTATGTACGCCGGGTGGCGTATGCGGGGTGCGGAGGGCAGCGGGAAGGGGGCCGTCGGCCCTCTTTATCCTTGCAATCGTGGAGTTGGATTCCAGATTTGCAAGGATGTTGCGACCACACCGTCACAAGCAAACGTGGTCAGTTGATACGACTTTCAGGGGGCGCTTTCAACCGGCAATGGTGCCGGGGTCATCGCTATGATGATCTGCCACCACCGGCCATGCTGGCATCCGGACCATGAGCAAGAAACCCCCTTCAAACACCGTCAAGAAAAAAGAGGTCTCCCTCGTTCGATCCTCGGCGGCGGAGTACCTGACCTTCGTTGCGGCCACGGGTGGCGGCAGCACCAGTGTGGAGATGCGCTACGAGGATGAAAACCTCTGGCTGACCCAGAAGATGATGGCAACGCTCTACGACGTGTCGGTACCGGCCATCAGCCAACATCTGAAACGCATCTACGCAGACAACGAGCTGGAGCGCGAGGCAACTGTTAAGCCGTACTTAACGGTTCAAACCGAGGGCGAGCGAGAGGTCCAGCGCAAGGTGGACCACTACAGCCTGCAGGCCATCATTGCAGTGGGTTTCAAGATCGAAAACGAACGGGCAGTGCAGTTCCGCAAGTGGGCCAACCGGATCGTCAAGGACTACACCATCCAGGGCTGGGTGATGGACTCGGAGCGCCTGAAGAGCGGTGGCAGCGTGCTGACCGAGGATTTCTTCGAGCGGCAGCTGGAGAAGGTCCGTGAAATCCAGGTGTCCGAGCGCAAGTTCTACCAAAAGATCACCGACATCTACGCCACCGCGCTCGACTACGACGCCTCGGCCACAGCGACCCAGCGCTTCTTTGCCGCCGTGCAAAACAAGCTGCATTTCGCCATCCACGGGCAGACGGCGGCGGAGCTGATCGTTGGCCGGACAGACCACGAGAAGGACCACATGGGTCTGACCCACTGGGAAGGTGCACCCCAGAGCAAGATCCACAAATACGACGTGTCGGTCGCGAAGAACTACCTATCGGAATTCGAGCTGGCGCAGATGCATCGCATCGTTTCCGCGTATCTGGACATGGCCGAGCTTCAGGCGATGCGCCGCATGCCCATGACCATGCAGGATTGGGAAACACGTCTGAACGGTTTTCTGAAACTCTGGGACCGGGAGATCCTGCGGGATGCGGGCAAGGTGTCCGCTGAGCTGGCCAAGGCGCACGCGGAAACCGAGTTCGAGAAGTACCGGATCGTGCAAGACCGGCTCTTTGAAAGCGACTTTGACCGGGTGATCAAACGCATCGGATCGGACACGCCATAAAAAAGAGGCCATGCGCTACCGCATGGCCCCCAAGGGAGATCCATCACCCAGAAAAATCAGGCCCCGTGCGCCGGCATGCCTTCCAGCAGGTCGGCCAGTTCGTCCGCGTGTTCTTCTTCGACCGCCAGGATCTGTTTGAGCAGCACGCTGGTGGTCGGGTCCTTGTCGCCGAGGTAACGCACCATGTCGCGGTAGCTGTCGATGGCGATGCGCTCGGCGACCAGGTTCTCTCGAATCATCTCGGCCAGACTCTCGGCGGGCACGTACTCGGCGTGGCTGCGCTCGCTCAAGGTGTCGGGCGAAAAGTCGGGCTCTCCGCCGAGCTGCACGATGCGCGCGGCCAGCAGGTCGGCGTGGGCCTGTTCTTCGTTGGAGTGCACCAGGAACTCGGCGCCCACGCTCTGGCCGTGGATGCCGCTGGCCATGAAGTGGTGGCGCCGGTAGCGCAGCACGCAGACGATCTCGGTGGCCAGCGCTTCGTTGAGCAGCTGCAGGACCTTCGGGCGGTCGGCGTCGTAGCCGGCGGTCACGGCGCCCTGTTCGATGTGTTGGCGCGCCTGGCTGCGCAGCTCCGCGATGGAGGTGAGCTTGTGGGAGTTGGTCATGGTGTTCACTGCTTGATCATGAGTTCGTTTTTCACACCGGTGGCGCCTTCGGCGGCGCTGGCGAGCTTGCCGGCCTGTTCGATCTGGTCCTGGCTGTTGACGAAGCCGGTGAGCTGCACCTCGCCTTTGAACGTCACCACGCTGATGTCGAAACTTTTGATGGCCGGGTCGGCCAGCAGCGCGGTCTTGACACGGCCGGTCACGGAGGCGTCGTCGATCTTGGTGCCGACCGTGGTCGAGCCGCCTTTCAGGGTCACGCCGTTCTCGACGTCGGTCACGCCGGCCACGGCGCGGGTGAGGGACACGGCCTGGTCGATCTGGGCCTGGCTGTCCACGAAGCCGCTGAGCTGCACGACGCCTTTGCGGGTCTCGACCTGCAGGTCAAAGGACTTCACGAGGTCGTCGGCCAGCAGCAGCGACTTGACGCTGGAGGTGATCACGGTGTCGTCCACCTGGGTGCCCAGGGTGATGGGGGGCGCGGGCGTGGCCACGACCTCGGGCTCGGCGGGCTTGCTGCAGGCGCCGAGCAGGGCCAGGGCGCCCAGGCTGGTGACGAGGACGGCGGTTCGGATGGGGTGGCGAAGGTTCATGAGGTGCTCCAGAAAAAAACAGGTTCAGCGGGCGAGGTAGCCGCCATCGACCGGGTGGTAAGAGCCGGTCACGAAGGAGGCCCGCGTGGAGGCGAGCCACACCACCAGCTCGGCCACCTCTTCGGGCAGTCCGAGGCGACCGAGGGGGTGTGCGGCGATCAGCGCGGCCTTGGTGTCGGGGTCGTCTTCGAGCGCGTGGACCATGGGGGTGTGTATGAAGCCGGGGCCGACCGCGTTGACGCGCACGCCCTGGCCGCCGTAGGCGATGGCGGCCGCCTGCGTGAGGCCGAGCACACCGTGTTTGGCGGCGGTGTAGGCGGGCGCCGTGGCCATGCCCACCATGCCGAGGATGGACGCGGTGTTGACGATGGCGCCGCCGCCGTTGAGCAGCATGGCCGGGATCTGGTGCTTCATGCCGTAGAACACACCCGAGAGGTTGACCCGGATCACCTGGTCCCAGGCGTCGAGCGGGTAGTCGGCCAGCAGCGCGCTGGCGCCGCCGATGCCGGCGTTGTTGCAGGCCGCATCGAGGCGGCCGAAATGGGCCATGGTCTGGTCCACCAGCGCCTGCGCGTCGTCGGGTTTGCCGGCATCGGAGGCCGCAAACAGGCCCTCGGCGCCCAGCTCGCGCACCTGATTCAAGGTCTCGTTGCCCGCGTGGGCGTCCACATCGGCCAGCACCAGGTGCGCACCCTCGCGGGCGGCCACGAGGGCGATCGCCCGGCCGATGCCGGAGGCGGCACCGGTGACGATCACCACTTTGTTTTTCAGCATGGGGGTCCGTCCATCAATGAGATGGACGGACCTTAGGCGCCTGTGCGCAGCGCGTCTGTGCGCTGGCAGACCGAACGCGGTGTCAGCCGGCCGGTGCGGGCGCCGCGGCGGCTTCGGTGGTCACGAGCCAGATGCCCCCGCACACCATCACCAGCGCGATCAGGTTGCGCCACTCGAACACCGCCTCGCCCAGGAACAGGGCCGAGAGCAGCGCGCCGAACACGGGGATCAGGAAGTTGAACACCGTGACCTGCCCCACCCGGTGGTGCTTGAGCAGCGCGGCCCAGAGCGCGAACGCCGCGGCCGACAGCACGGCCATGTAGCCCAGCAAGGCCAGCGAGCCGGCGCTCCAGCCGGCGATGGCACCGCCACCGATCAGCCCGCCCAGCAGCAGCACCAGCCCGCCGATGGCGAGTTGCCAGGCGGTCATGACCATCGGGTCCAGCCGCTGGGAGACGCGCTTGCCGTAGATGCTCGCGGCCGACAGCACGAAGGCCGCGATGACGATGAAGCCTTCGCCCAGCAGGGTGAAGCTGGCGTCCAGCCCCTGCGCGCCGCGCAGGTTCACCACCATCACGCCCACGAAGCCGACCGCACAGCCCAGCGCCTTGCGCCGGCTCAGCCGGTCGTTGGCGTAGATGAAGTGCGCCAGCAGCACGCTGAAGAAGGTGCCGGTGGCGTTGAGGATGGAGCCCTTCACGCCCGTGGTGTGGGCCAGGCCGACGTAGAAGAACACGTACTGCAGCGAGGTCTGCGCCAGCCCGAGCAGGCTCACCTGGCGCCATTGCGCGGGCGCCAGCGCCGTCACCGGTTTGCCCATCAGGCGCGCGATCACCAGCAGCAGGCCACCCGCGAGCAGGAAGCGCCAGCCCGCGAACACCAGCTGCGCCGCCGTGTCGCCGCGGGCGATGTCCAGCAGCGCGTAGCCGCCCTTGATCGCCGGGTAGGCGCTGCCCCAGAGCAGGCAGCAGAGCGTGGCGATCCAGACCACGTTGCGTGGCCGGCTGACAAAGCGGGTGCTGCGGGCGTCGGGAGGGTGGTCGCTCAGCACGGCACGCCGCCGCGCGCGAGCAGCCACACCGGCGCGTCCTGCAGGCACACCGGCCGCAGGAAGCGCTCCAGCGCCGCGTCGCCCACCGAGGTGGTCATGGGCGAGGTGCTGGCGGGCCAGGGGCCGCCGTGTTGCTGCGCCGCCGTGACGGCCACACCGGTGGGCACACCGGCGAACAGCACGCGACCGGCGATCTGGGTGGCGCTGCGCACGATGGCGCGGTGCGCGGCCGTGTCTTCGTCGGCGCCCCAGACGGTGACGGTGAGGCTGCCGCCCACGGCGGCCAGCACCTGCGGCACCTCGGCGAGGCTGGCGCAACGCACGATCAGGCTGCTCGGGCCGAACACCTCTTCGCGCAGTTCTGCGTGCTCGATGAAGCGCTGGGCGCTGACCTGCAGCAACTGCGGGCCGGGCGCGGGGGCCACGCCCTCGCCCTGCAGCAGGGACGACGCGCCGGCGTCCACCAGCGCCTGGACGCCGGCGTCGAAGGCCTTGCGCATGCCGGCGGTGAGCATCGGGTGCGGCTTCTGCTGGGCGAGCGCTGGGGTCAGCTGCTGAATGAAGGCATCGGTTTCGGGGCCGTCCACCAGCACCAGCAGGCCGGGGTTGGTGCAGAACTGGCCGCAGCCCAGCGAGATGGACCCGGCCAGCGTGGTCGCCAGTTCGGCGCCCTTGGCGGCGAGCGCGGCTGGCAGCGCGACCAGGGGGTTGATGGATCCCAGCTCGCCATAAAACGGGATCGGGCGCGGGCGCGCATTGGCCTCGGCCTGCAGCGCGGCGCCGCCGCGGGTGGAGCCGGTGAAGGCGCCCGCGGCGATCAGCGGGTGGCGGATCAGGCCGACACCGACCTCGATGCCGGCGCCCTGCACGAAACCGATCAGGCCTGCGGGCAGGCCCTGCGCCTGGAGCACGCGCTGGATCATGGCGAACACCACCTGCGACAGGCCGGGGTGGCCGGGGTGGGCCTTGACCACGACCGGGCAGCCGGCGGCCAGCGCCGACGCGGTGTCGCCGCCGAGCACGGAAAAGGCGAACGGGAAGTTGCTGGCCGCGAACATCGCCACCGGGCCCAGCGGCACGCGCTGGCGCACCATGGCCGGGTGGCCGGCGGGCGGTCCGCCGGCGACGGCCGGATCGTCCAGCACGGCAAAGGGCTCGCCGCGCAAGGCGATGTCCGCGAAGCGGCGCAGCTGGAAGGTGGTGCGGTCGAGTTCACCGTTGAGGCGCACCGGGCCCAGCGCCGTTTCGAGGTCGGCCAGGGGAACCAGCGTCTCGCGCTCGGCTTCCAGCCCGTCGGCGAGGGCGCGCAGCAGGGCCGCACGCTGTTCACCGCTGCTGCGGCCCCAGGCGTCGAAGGCGGCGTGCGCGGCGGTGGCGGCGCGGTCAATGTCCTGCGCGGTGGACGGGGTCAGGGGGGTGCCGTGGGCTTCGCCGGTGCGGGCGTTGATGGATTGCAGGGTGTTCATGTTTGTAGATACAGAGAAGAAAGAAAAGCAGGGACAAAGAGTGGCGACCCGCCGGGCCGCCCCAAGGCGGGTCAGCCCCCTCAGGGGGCAGCGACCCGCGCAGCGGCGGAGCCCCGGGCTCCCGCCGGCGGCGGGAGCCCGCTTGGGGGTTCACCGTCTTCGGGTTGCGCTCGGCGCAGGCGCTCGCGGCTGTTGGAGAGGTGGGTGCGCATCGCGGCGCGCGCGGCCTCGGGGTCGTGGCGCCGGATGGCGTCGAGGATGCTCTCGTGTTCGTGGTGCACGCGCTCCAGGTAGGGCAGCCGCCCCTCGGGCGCGCTGGCGGCGGTCTTGAGCCGCGTGCGCGGAATGATCATGGTGCCCAGGTAGGTCATCAGGTCGGCGAAGTGGCGGTTGCCGGTGGCGCGCGCGACCTCCACGTGGAACTGGAAGTCCGAGGGCACGGCGTCGGAGTCGGCGTGGATCGCGACGTTGAACGCGGCCAGCGCCGCCGCCATCGCCGACAGGCTCTCGGGCGAGCGCCGTTGCGCCGCCAGCGCGGCCGCCTCGCTCTCCAGGCTGATCCGCAGCTCCAGCAGCTCGATCACGTCGGCGGCGGTCGCCACGTCCTCGGGCGCGATGCGGAAGTTCGCCTGCACGGCGCGCGGGGCCATGACGAAGGTGCCGATGCCGTGGCGCGTCTCGACCAGGCCCGAGGCCTGCAGGCGCGAGATCGCCTCGCGCACCACCGTGCGGCTCACGTCGAAGCGCCCCACCAGCTCGGACTCGGTGGGCAGCTTGTGCCCGGGCATCAGCCGGCCTTCCTGGATGTCGGCCCCCAGCGAGGCCACGATTTCGGACACCAGGCCGCGTGCCCGGCGGGGGCGGTCGGGCGCAGCGACCGTGACAGCGGTCTCCTCACCTAGGGTTTTCACGGGGTCCATGGTTTTTTCCTTGACAGCCAGCGCGGGGGTTTTCACAATCCGCCCAGTTGTCTGACAACACACAACAGACATCGGCGGGATGAACGAACTGTAGCAAAGCCCCAGACGTCTGTGCAACCCCTCTCAAAAAAGCCTTCATTGTCATGGTAAACCCTATCAAAACGCACCACAGACTGTTGTTGACCGGCGCCGCCGGCGGCCTCGGTGCCGCCTTGCGCCCGCGACTGGCCGCCAACTGCGATGTGCTCAGGTTGTCTGACAAGTCGCCCGTCGGCGAGGCCCAGGGCGGCGAGGAGGTGGTGCTGGCCGATCTGGCCAATCCGTCCGAGGTCGACGCCATGGTGGCCGGCTGCGACGCCATCGTGCACCTGGGTGGCATCTCGGTGGAGGCGCCGTTCGAGGCCATCCTGCAGGCCAACATCCTGGGCGTGTACCACCTGTACGAAGCGGCGCGCAAGCACGGCGTCAAGCGCGTGGTGTTCGCCAGCTCCAACCACGTCACCGGTTTCTACCAGCAGAGCGAGACCCTCACCGCCGACCACCCGGCGCGGCCCGACAGCTACTACGGCGTGAGCAAGGCCTTCGGCGAAGACTTCTCGCGCTTCTACTTCGACCGCTACGGCATAGAGACCGCCTGCGTGCGCATCGGCTCCTCGTTCCCCGAGCCGCGCGACCGCCGCATGCTCGCCACCTGGTTGAGCTTCGACGACCTGCACCGCCTGATCAGCGCCTGCCTCTCCACCCCGGTGCTGGGCCACAGCATCGTGTTCGGCATGTCGGACAACGCCGTCACCTGGTGGGACAACAGCCGTGCGCGCCACATCGGCTACGTGCCGCAGGACAGCTCGGACGTGTTCCGCGACGCGGTGTTCGCCCGCACCAGCGCGCCCGACCTGAACGATCCCGCAGCGGTGTATCAAGGCGGCGGCTTCGTCAAAGCCGACCCGTTCAAGAAAGCCTGAACCGGCCATGAGCGAACAAGCCGAACTGGTGCTGGACGCGCGCAACGGCGTGGGCGAAAGCCCCGTCTGGGACAGCGCGCGCCAGAGCCTGTGGTGGGTCGACATCCCGGGCCGGGCGCTTTGGTGCTGGCACAGCGCCAGCGGCCAGACCCTGCAGTGGCCCACGCCCGAACAGACCGGCTGCATCGCGCTCGCCGCCGGCAGCGACGCCCTGCCCCACGGGCAGTGGATCGCGGCCATGGAAACCGGCGTGGCGCGGCTGACACCGCAGGCCGACGGCACGGTGGGCTGCGACTGGATCACGCGCATCGAACAGCCCGAGCCGGGCATGCGCTTCAACGACGGCCGCTGTGACCGCCAGGGCCGGCTGCGCGCCGGCACCATGGTGATGGACATGTCGCTGGCGCGCGCCTCGGGCAGCCTGTACGCACTGGATGGCGCGGAGTTGCGCGCACTGCAGGGCGGTTTCATCACGCCCAACGGCATGGCCTTCAGCCCCGACGGCCAGACCATGTACCTCTCGGACTCGCACCCGAACGTGCAGACCGTCTGGGCCTTCGACTACGACACCCCCACCGGCACGCCGCACAACCCGCGCGTGCTCATCGACTTCAAGCCCCTGCCCGGGCGGCCCGACGGCGCGGCGGTGGACGCTGACGGGTGCTACTGGATCTGCGGCAACGACGCGGGCCTGGTGCACCGCTTCACGCCCGAGGGCCGGCTCGACCGCTCGCTGGCCGTGCCCGTCAAGAAGCCGGCCATGTGCGCCTTCGGCGGCGCCGGGCTCGACACCCTGTTCGTCACGTCCATCCGGCCCGGCGGTGATCTCACCGATCAGCCGCTGGCCGGGGGCGTTTTTGCACTGCGTCCAGGCGTGAGGGGCCTGGACGAGCCGCGCTGCATCGCCTGATGCGCCGGCACGGTTTTTTTCACCTCAACCACCACCCAACGGAGACATCAATGAAACTGCAACGCCGACTCATTGCCAGCATGGTCCTGGCCACCCTGCTGCCCCTGACCGCCCACGCACAGACCGTGCTGAAGTCGCACGACACGCACCCCGCCGGCTACCCGACCGTGGCCGCCGTGGAAAGCATGGGCAAGAAGCTCGATGCCGCCACACAGGGCCGCATCAAGATCCAGACCTTCCCGGGCGCCGTGCTGGGCCAGGAGAAGGAAGCCGTCGAGCAGGTGCAGCTGGGCGCGATCCAGATGGCCCGCATCTCGCTGGGCGTGATCGGCCCGGTGGTGCCCGAGGTGGACGTGTTCAACATGCCCTTCGTGTTCCGCGACATCAAGCACATGCGCGCCGTGATCGACGGCCCCGTGGGCGACGAACTGCTGGCCAAGGTCACGGCCAGCCCGGCGCGCCTGGTGGCCCTGGGCTGGATGGACGGTGGCGCGCGCAGCCTCTACACCAAGAAGCCGGTGCGCACGCCCGCCGACCTCAAGGGCCAGAAGGTCCGCATGATGGGCAACCCGCTGTTCGTGGACACCATGAACGCCATGGGCGGCAACGGCATCGCCATGGCCTACGGCGAGGTGTTCACCTCGTTGCAGACCGGCGTGATCGACGGCGCGGAAAACAACCCGCCGAGCTACTTCACCGCCAACCACTACACCACCCCGGCCAAGTACTACAGCCAGACCAACCACCTGATCATTCCCGAGATCCTGGTGATGTCCAAGGTGACCTGGGACAAGCTGACCCCGGCCGACCAGACGCTGGTGAAGAAGCTGGCCCGCGAAGCCCAGATGGAGCAGCGCGTGCTGTGGGACAAGAGCGTGGAGGAGTACTCCGGCAAGCTCAAGGCCGCCGGTGTCGAGTTCATCGCCATCGACAACAAGCCCTTCTTTGACGCCACCGCCCCGGTGCGCGCCAAGTACGGCGCCAAGCACGTGGACCTGATGAACCGCATCGCGGCGGTCAAGTAAATCCCCCCTGCGCCGCTTCGCGGCTTCCCCCCAGGGGGACCACACCTGAGGCCCGGCGAAGCCGGTTCCTCGGTGTGTGCTGGACGCGCTCGCCCTGTCACTTTTTTTCTTGAAGCTCTTATGAGTCACCACCCACCGAGCGGACACCCTGTCTCGCGTTTTCTGGACCTGGTCTACCTGGCCTGCATCTGGGTCGCGGGGGCGTGCATCGTTTCGATGTCGCTCTTCATCCCCTGGGGCATTTTTTCGCGCTACGTGCTGGGCACCGGCTCGCAGTGGCCCGAGCCCATCTCCATCCTGCTCATGGTGGTGTTCACCTTTCTGGGCGCTGCGGTGAGCTACCGCGCGGGCGGCCACATCGCCGTCGCCATGGTCACCGACCGCCTGCCCGAAAGTCTGCGCCATCCGCTGCGCGGCGTGGTGCACGCGCTGATGCTGACCATCAGCCTCTTCACCCTCTGGTACGGCGTGAAGCTGTGCATGGGCACTTGGGGCCAGTCGATCCCCGAGCTGCCCTGGATGCCCGTGGGCTTCAGCTACCTGCCGGTGCCGATCGGCGGCGCCGTGACCGCCCTCTTCGTGCTGGAACACATGTTCCTGGGTGACCAGAGCCAGCGCGCCGTGGTCACGTTCGATCACGAATCCGCAGAAACAGGAGCCGCGTGATGGAACCCTACGTCCTGCTCGGCAGTTTCTTCGTGCTGATCCTGATCGGCACCCCCGTGGCCTACGCCATGGGCATGGCCGCCCTGATCGGCGCCTGGTACATCGACATCCCGCTCGACGCGGTGATGATCGCGATCGCCAACGGCGTCAACAAGTTTTCGCTGCTCGCGATTCCCTTCTTCGTGCTGGCCGGCGCCATCATGGCCGAAGGCGGCATGGCGCGGCGCCTGGTGGCCTTCGCCAACGTGCTGGTCGGCTTCATCCGCGGCGGCCTCTCGCTGGTGAACATCCTGGCCTCCACTTTCTTCGGTGCGATCTCCGGCTCGTCCATGGCCGACACGGCCTCGGTCGGCACGGTGCTGATCCCCGAGATGGAGCGGAAGGGCTACCCGCGCGACTTCGCCACCGCCGTCACCGTCAGCGGTTCGGTGCAAGCCATCCTGATTCCGCCCAGCCACAACGCGGTGATCTACTCGCTGGCCGCGGGCGGCACGGTGTCGATCGCGTCGCTGTTCATCGCCGGTGTGCTGCCGGGCCTGCTGCTGGGGCTGACGCTGGCCGTCATGTGCCTCTACATGGCGCGCAAGCGCAACTACCCCAAGGGCGATGTGATCCCGATGCGCGAGGCGCTCAAGATCTGCGCCGACGCGCTGTGGGGCCTGATGACCATGGTGATCATCCTGGGCGGCATTCTCAGCGGCGTGTTCACGGCCACCGAGTCGGCCTCCATCGCCGTGGTCTGGGCCTTCTTCGTCACGATGTTCATCTACCGCGACTACCAGTGGCGCGAGCTGCCCAAGCTGGTGCACCGCACGGTGAAGACGCTGTCCATCGTGATGATCCTGATCGCCTTCGCCGCGAGCTTCGGCTACATCATGACGCTGATGCAGATCCCGCTGCAGATCACCACCGCGCTGACCGCGCTGTCGGACAACCGCTACGTGATCCTCGCGCTGATCAACGTGCTGCTGCTGGTGCTGGGCACGCTGATGGACATGGCGCCGCTGATCCTGATCCTCACGCCCATCCTGCTGCCGGTGATCACCAGCATCGGCGTGGACCCGGTGCACTTCGGCATGATCATGATGGTCAACCTCGGCATCGGCCTGCTGACCCCGCCCGTGGGTGGTGTGCTGTTCGTGGGCGCGGCCGTGGCCAAGCTGCCGATGGAGCAGGTCGTGAAGGCGCTCATGCCTTTCTTCGGCGCGCTGCTGCTGGTGCTGGTCGCGGTCACCTACATCCCGGGGCTGTCGCTCTGGCTGCCTGGGCTGCTGCTGAAATGACCTCCCACGCCATCCGCCATGTGCGCGTGACGCCCATCGCGTTCCGCGACCCGCCGCTGCTCAACGCGGCCGGCATCCACGAGCCCTGGGCCCTGCGCTCGATCATCGAGATCGAGACCGATTCCGGCCTGGTCGGCATCAACGAGAGCTACGGCGACCTGCCCATGCTGGACGCGCTGGCCAAGGCCGCGCCCGCGCTCACCGGACTGTCGCCCTGGGCGCTCAACGAGATGGACACCCGCGTGGCGGCGCTGGTGGCGCCCAGGCAGATGTCCGCCTCGGAGTTCCTGGGCCAGCAGGTCTCGCTGGCGCCGGGCACGCATGTGTCCAAGACCGTGGCCAAGGTGATCAGCGCCTTCGAGGTCGCCATGATGGACCTGCAGGGCCAGCTGGCGAACGCGCCGGTGGTGGACCTGCTGGGCGGCGCGGCACGCCCGGCCGTGCCGTTCTCCGCCTACCTGTTCTTCAAGTACGCCGAGCACATCGACAAGCCCTATCCGCCCGACCCGTTCGGCGAGGGCATCACGCCCGAACAGATGGTGGCGCAGGCGCGCCGCATGATCGACCAGTACGGCTTCAAGAGCATCAAGCTCAAGGCCGGCGCGCTGCCACCGGAGCAGGAAGTGGCCGCTTTGCTGGCACTGGCCCAGGCCTTCCCCGGCGCGCCGCTGCGCATCGACCCCAACGCCAACTGGACCGTGGCCACCAGCCTGAAGGTGGTGGAGCAGTTGCGCGGCGTGCTGGAGTACTACGAAGACCCGGCCCCGGGCCTGGACGGCATGGCCGCCGTGGCCGCCGCGTGCGAGGTGCCGCTGGCCACCAACATGGTGGTCACCGACCTCAAGGAATTCCGCCGCAACGCCGAGATGGGCTGTCCGGTGAAGATCGTGCTGAGCGACCACCACTACTGGGGCGGCCTGCGCGCCACGCAGCGCCTGGCGCTGATGTGCGAGACCTTCGGCCTGGGCCTGTCGATGCACTCGAACTCGCACCTGGGCATCAGCCTGATGGCGATGACGCACCTGGCCGCTTCGGTGCCCCAGCTCTCCTACGCCTGCGACACCCACTACCCCTGGCAGGACGACGAGGTGGTGCAGGGCGGACGACTGCGGTTTGAAAACGGCAGCCTGCGCGTGACCACCACGCCTGGCCTGGGCGTGTCCATCGACCGCGAGGCCCTGGCCAGGTTGTCTGACAACTACCTGAACACCACCATCCGCAACCGGGACGACCTGGGGCAGATGCGCAAGTACGACCCTGGCTTCACCGGTCACCAACCGCGGTTCTGACGGGGGATAAGGGGTTTCCACATACGTGCATGGAAGCCCTTGACGCCCTCCTCTTCAATTCCCCACAATCGCACCAGTTGTCTGACATCCTATAACTAAACCACCCATACCCACCTTCTCCACCCACCCAGGCAGAACCACCATGCAATACACCCCCCAAGACCTCAAGCAAATCATGTCCTCCGGCCTACTGTCCTTCCCCGTGACGGACTTCGACGCCCAGGGCGATTTCAACGCCAAGGGCTACGCCGCCCGCCTGGAATGGCTGGCGCCCTACGGCGCCAGCGCGCTGTTCGCGGCCGGGGGCACGGGCGAGTACTTCTCGCTGTACGGTGAGGAGTACGGCCAGATCATCAAGACCGCGGTGGACACCTGCCGCGGCAAGGTGCCGATCATTGCCGGCGCCGGCGGCCCCACCCGCACCGCCATCGCCCACGCACAGGAAGCCGAGCGCCTGGGCGCCCACGGCATCCTGCTGCTGCCGCACTACCTGACCGAAGCCGGCCAGGAGGGCCTGATCGCCCACGTGGAGCAGGTCTGCAAGAGCGTGAAGTTCGGCGTCATCGTCTACAACCGCGACCGCACCAAGCTCACGCCCGAGTCGCTGGCCATCCTGGCCGAGCGCTGCCCCAACCTGATCGGCTTCAAGGATGGCCTGGGCAACATCGAAGTGATGTCCTCCATCTACATGGCGATGGGCGACCGCTTCGCCTACCTGGGCGGCCTGCCCACGGCCGAGGTGTACGCCGCCGCCTACAAGGCGCTGGGCACCCCGGTGTATTCGTCCGCCGTCTTCAACTTCATCCCGAAGACCGCGATGCAGTTCTACGAAGCCGTGCGCACCGACGACATGGCCACGCAGCACCGCCTGCTCAGGCAGTTCTTCATGCCCTATCTGAAGATCCGCAACCGCGTCGAAGGCTATGGCGTGAGCATCATCAAGGCGGGCGCCCGGCTGGTCGGCCACGGCGCCGGCCCGGTGCGCGCACCGCTGTCGGACCTCAAGCCGGGCGAGATGGACGAACTCAAGGCGCTGATCGACGCTTTGGGAGAGCAATAACCCCCCCCGCGCCGCCTGCGGCGTCACCCCCCAGGGGGCGGCGCTGGCGGCCCGGCGAAGCCGGTTCCGCGGCGCCCTGGCCTCGACTCCCCCTCACTCCCGCCCCACACCAACCGCAACGTAAAGAGACACCATGAACAAACGCCATTTCCTGCTGGCCGCTGCGGCCACCACCCTCGCCCTGGGCAGCACCGCCGCCCTGGCCCAGGCCTACCCGAACAAACCCATCCGCATCGTGGTGCCCTTCCCGGCCAGCGGCACCTCCGACGTGCTGGCCCGCCTGGTCGGCCAGAAGATGAGCGAGAAGCTGGGCCAGCCGGTGGTGGTCGAGAACAAGGCCGGCAACGCCGGCAACATCGGCGCCGACCTGGTCGCCAAGTCGCCGGCCGACGGCTACACCTTCGTGCTGATGGACGTGGGCAACCTCACCATCAGCCCGGCGCTGTACAAGCTGCCGTTCGACGTGCAGAAGGACTTCGTGCCGGTGGCCATGGTCGGCTACTCCCCCCACCTGCTGGTGGTCAGCTCCAAAGTGCCGGCCAACAACATCGCCGAGTTCGTCAAGTACGCCAAGGCCAACCCCGGCAAGCTGAACTTCGCGGCCGCCGCCGGCATCGGCAGCGCCACCCACCTGGCCGGCGTGCAGTTCGCGCGCCGCAACGGCATCCAGTGGAACTACGTGCCCTACAAGGGCGGCGCCCAGGCCATGACCGACCTGGTCGGCGGCCACATGGACGTGACCTTCAACGGCATGGTCGCCACCTACCCGCACGTCAAGGCCGGCAAGCTCAAGCTGCTGGCGGTGTCGTCGGCCAAGCGCTGGAGCGAGCTGCCCGACACACCGGCCGTGGCCGAGACCTCTCCCAACTTCCTGACCGGCAGCTGGCAAGGCCTGCTGGCGCCCGCCGGCACGCCCAAGGCCGTGGTGGACCTGGTGCACGCCGAGGTGCAGCGCATCACGGCCCTGCCCGACGTGAAGGAAAAGCTGCAGTCCCTGGGCCTGGAGCCGTCGAACATGAGCAGCGCCGAATTCGCCGCCTGGATCAAGGCCGAGCTGCCCGAAATGGCGCAGGTCGTGCGCGAAGAAAAAATCACCCTCGAACAGTAATTCAACCAGGTACCCGACATGAAAAAGTCCCTCATCACCCTGCTGGTGGCCGCCGCCACCAGCCTGCCCGCCTTCGCCTGGCCGGACAAACCCATCACCCTGGTCGTGCCCTTCCCGCCCGGCGGCTCCACCGACCTGATCGCGCGCCAGATCTCGGCCAAGCTGGGCGAGAAGCTCGGCGGCGCCACCGTCGTGGTCGAGAACAAGGCCGGCGCCACCGGCACCATCGGCGCCACCTTCGTGGCCCGCGCCCCGGCCGACGGCCACACGCTGTTCGTGTCCTCGCTGGGCCCCTTCGTGATCGCGCCGCACCTGATCAAGGTGAGCTACGACGCACTCAAGGACCTGGACCCGATCACCGTGGTGGTGCAGGCGCCCAACGTGCTGGTGGTGCCCGCCGCCTCGGCCCACAAGTCGCTGGCCGACGTGATCGCGTACCAGAAGGCCAACCCCGGCAAGATGACCTTCGCCTCGTCGGGCAACGGCTCCAGCGACCACCTGACCGCCGAGCTGTTCTGGCAGCAGACGAACACCTCGGGCGTGCACGTGCCCTACAAGGGCGGCGGCCCGGTGATGAGCGACCTGCTGGGCAACCAGGTGGAGTCGTCGTTCATGAACATCAACACCGCCATGCCGCAGATCAAGGCCGGCAAGCTGCGCGCTCTGACCATCACCAGCGCCAAGCGCTCACCGCTGCTGCCCGATGTGCCGACGCTGGAAGAAGGCGGCGTGAAGGACGCGGGCGTGCAGTCCTGGCAGGCCGTGGCCGCGCCCAAGGGGCTGCCGGCCGACATCAAGAAGCGCGTGCACGAGGCCATCGTGTCCATCATCAAGGAGCCGGCCACCGCCACCAAGCTGACCGACCTGGGCTTCGAGATCGTGCTGAACACGCCCGAGCAGTTCGCCGCCTTCCAGGCCAGCGAATACGCCCGCTGGCAGAAGCTCATCACCTCCCGCAACATCAAGGCGGATTGAGCACGTCATGACCGCACCGATCGTCCAGTCGATGCGTGTCATCCCGGTCGCTGGCCGGGACGGCATGCTGCTCAACCTCTCGGGCGCGCACGCGCCCTTCTTCACGCGCAACATCGTCATCGTCACCGACAACGCGGGCCACACCGGCCTGGGCGAGGTGCCGGGCGGCGAGAAGATCCGGCAGACGCTGGAGGACGCGCGGCCACTGGTCGAAGGCCAGACCGTCGGCAACCTGCAGGCGATCCTGAACGCCATGCGCACGAAGTTCGCCGACCGCGACAGCGGCGGGCGTGGCCTGCAGACCTTCGACCTGCGCACCACCATCCACGCCGTGACGGCCGTGGAGTCGGCTCTGCTCGACCTGATGGGGCAACACCTGGGCGTGCCGGTCGCGGCCCTGCTCGGCGAAGGCCAGCAACGCGACGCGGTGCAGATGCTGGGCTATCTGTTTTTTGTCGGCGACCGGTTGAAAACGGACCTGCCCTACGCCAGTGAGCCGGACAACGCCGATCACTGGTGCCGCTTGCGCCACGAGAAGGCCATGACCCCCGAGGCCGTGGTGCGCCTGGCCGAGGCGGCGCAAGCGCGTTACGGCTTCCAGGACTTCAAGCTCAAGGGCGGCGTGCTCAGCGGCGACGAAGAGGTCGAGGCCGTGACCGCGCTGCACCAGCGCTTCCCCGACGCGCGGGTGACACTGGACCCGAACGGCGGCTGGCTGCTGAAGGACGCGATCCGCCTGGGCGAGAAGATGCGCGGCATCGTGGCCTACGCCGAAGACCCGTGTGGCGCCGAAGACGGCTTCAGCGGCCGCGAGGTGATGGCCGAGTTCCGCCGCGCCACCGGCCTGCCCACCGCGACCAACATGGTCGCCACCGACTGGCGCCAGCTGGCCCATTCGCTGGCGCTGCAAAGCGTGGACATCCCGCTGGCCGACCCGCACTTCTGGACCATGGCCGGCTCGGTCCGCGTGGCGCAGACCTGCCGCGACTGGGGCCTGACCTGGGGCAGCCACTCCAACAACCACTTCGACATCTCGCTGGCCATGTTCACGCACGTGGGCGCGGCCGCGCCCGGCAAGGTGACCGCCATCGACACGCACTGGATCTGGCAGGACGGCCAGCGCCTGACCAAGGAGCCGATGAAGATCGAAGGCGGCTACGTGCAGGTGCCGAAGAAGCCCGGCCTGGGCATTGAGATCGACATGGCCGAGGTCGAGAAGGCCCACCAGCTCTACCTGCAGCACGGCCTGGGCGCGCGCGACGACGCCATGGCCATGCAGTACCTGATCCCGGGCTGGACCTTCGACAACAAGCGCCCTTGCATGGTCCGTTGAAGACGCGCCAGAACCACACGAAGAACACAAGGAGACAAACATGATCAACAAAGCCCAAGACGCCCGCCGCCAGTTCCTGAAAGCCGCCAGCGCCGCCGGCCTGGCCGCCACCGGCGCGCCCGCCTTCGCGCAGGCCTTCGCCTTCACGCCCAACCAACGCTACCCCGACCCGTCGGTGCAGATCCTCGACCCGTCGTTCGCCAAATACCGCATCTACAGCAGCACCATCGAGCAGGTGGCCACCGGCATGCGCTGGGCCGAGGGCCCGGCCTACTTCCCCGGGGCAGACGGGGCACCGGGCCACCTGCTGGTGAGCGACATCCCGAACAACCGCATCATGAAGTTCGACGAGAAGACCGGCGCCTTCAGCGTCTTCCGCGACAAGGCCAACTGGGCCAACGGCAACACCCGCGACCGCCAGGGCCGCCTGATCACCTGCGAGCACTCGGTCACGCGCCGCGTCACCCGCACCGAGACCAACGGCAAGCTCACCGTGCTGGCCGACAGCTTCGAAGGCAAGCGCCTGAACGCGCCCAACGACGTGGTGGTCAAGAGCGACAACAGCATCTGGTTCACCGACCCGCTGTTCGGCATCAACGGCGAGTGGGAGGGCAGCCGGGCCAAGCCCGAGCAGGCCACCACCAACGTGTACCGCATTGCCCCCGACGGCAAGCTCGGCGCCGTCATCACCGACCTCGTCAACCCCAACGGCCTGGCCTTCAGCCCCGACGAAAAGAAGCTCTACGTGGTGGAGTGGAAGGGCACGCCCAACCGCAGCATCTGGGCCTACGACGTCAACGCCGACGGCAGCGTGGCCAACAAGACCAAGCTGATCGACGCGGCCGACTTCGGCGCGCTCGACGGCTTCAAGGTGGACCGCGACGGCAACCTCTGGTGCGGCTGGGGCAGCAACGGCGCGCTGAACGCCGAGCCCAGCTACTTGAACCTCCGCAACGTCTACGAGCTCAGGGGCAAGCCCGAAGACCTGGACGGCGTGAGGGTGTTCAGCCCCGCCGGCAAGCCACTGGCCCACATCCGCCTGCCCGAGCGCTGCGCCAACCTGTGCTTCGGTGGCCCGAAGAACAACCGCCTCTACATGGCCAGCTGCCATTCGCTGTACGCGCTCTACGTCGAATCGCACGGCGCCGTCTGACCCTTCTCCGTCTGATCTCTCTTTCTGCTTTCGCCACCGCATGACCGCCCCCGCTGCTCCCCGCGCCGTGATCCTGCAGATCGGCCCCCTGATGCCCGCGCTGGACGCCACGCTGCGCGACCACCACGAGGTGCTGCCCGCGCAGGCCCTGACCGCCGACGCGCCCCTGGCGAACGCCGCCGACGCCGCGCGCGTGACCGCGGTGGTGACCTCGGCGCCCGTGGGCGTGCCGGCCGCGTGGCTGCCGCAGTTGCCCGCGCTGAACGTGGTGTCGTCCTTCGGCGTGGGTCTGGACCAGCTGCCGCTGGCCGACTGCCGCGCGCGCGGCCTGCCGGTGGGCTACACGCCCGACGTGCTCAACGACTGTGTGGCCGACCTCGCCATGGGCCTGCTGATCGACGGTGCGCGCCGCATCGCCGCGGCCGACCGCTTCGTGCGGCGCGGCGACTGGCTGCAGGGCCGCTTCCCGCTCGCCACCAAGGTGAGCGGCAAGCGCCTGGGCATCGTGGGCCTGGGCCGCATCGGCCAGGCCGTGGCGCGGCGCGCGGCCGGCTTCGACATGGACATCGCCTACACCAAGCGCCGCCCGGCCGAGGGCGTGGGCTGGCGCCACGAGCCTTCGCTGCTCGCGCTCGCACAGTGGGCCGACTTCCTGGTGCTCACCGTGGCCGGCGGCGCCGACACCCGCCACCTGGTCAACGCCGAGGTGCTGCGCGCCCTGGGCCCCCACGGCCTGCTGGTGAACGTGGCGCGCGGCAGCGTGGTGGACCAGGCCGCGCTGATCGCCTGCCTGCACAGCGGTGAGCTGGGCGGTGCCGCGCTCGACGTGTTCGACGACGAACCGCGCGTGCCCCAGGCCCTGATCGACATGGAACAGGTGGTGCTGGCCCCGCACATGGCCAGCGGCACGCTCGACACGCGCCAGGCCATGGCCGACCTCACGCTCGCCAACCTGCGCGCCGGCCTGGCCGGTGAACCGCTGCCCTCGCCGGCCCCCTGACCTTTCCACCCGACGCACCCGCCATGGACACCCCCGCCCCCCGCACCATCCGCATCCACCCCGCCGACAACGTGGCGGTGGTCGTCAACCAGGGCGGCCTGCCCGCAGGCACCGCCCTGCCCGGCGGGCCCACGCTGGTGCAGACGGTGCCCCAGGGCCACAAGGTCGCGCTGACCGACCTGCCGGCCGGCAGCGCCGTGCGCCGCTACAACGTGGTGATCGGCCACACGGCGGTGGACATTCCCGCCGGCGGCTGGGTCAACGAACAGCGGCTGGTGATGCCCGAAGCGGTGTCGCTGCAGGGCCTGCCCGCGCCCACACCGCCGGCCGATCTGCCGCCGCTGGACGGATACACCTTTGAGGGCTACCGCAACGCCGACGGCAGCGTGGGCACGCGCAACCTGCTGGCCATCACCACCACCGTGCAGTGCGTGGCCGGGGTGCTGGACGTGGCGGTGGAGCGCATCAAGACCGAGCTTCTGCCGCTCTACCCCAACGTGGACGGCGTGGTGGGCCTGGAGCACACCTACGGCTGCGGCGTCGCCATCGATGCGCCCGACGCCATCATCCCCATCCGCACCCTGCGCAACATCGCGAGCAACCCCAACTTCGGCGGCGAGGTCATGGTGCTGAGCCTGGGCTGCGAGAAGCTGCAGCCCGAGCGCCTGCTGCCGCCGGGGGCCATCCCGATCAGCGACCAGCGCGGCAGCGAGCTCGACGTGGTCACGCTGCAGGACGAGGCGCACGTGGGCTTCATGTCCATGATCGACAGCATCCTTCGGCAAGCGCGCGTGCACCTGGAGCGCCTGAACCGGCGCCAGCGCGAAACCTGCCCGGCCTCCGACCTGGTGGTGGGCGTGCAGTGCGGCGGCAGCGACGCGTTTTCCGGCGTCACGGCCAACCCCGCGGTGGGCCACGCCACCGACCTGCTGGTGCGCGCCGGCGCGACCGTGATGTTCAGCGAGAACACCGAGGTGCGCGACGCGGTGGACCAGCTCACGCGCCGCGCAGCGACGCAGGACGTGGCCGACGCGATCGTGCGCGAGCTCGGCTGGTACGACGCCTACCTGGCGCGCGGCCAGGCCGACCGCAGCGCCAACACCACGCCCGGCAACAAGAAGGGCGGCCTCTCGAACATCGTCGAGAAGGCCATGGGCTCCATCGTCAAGAGCGGCAACGGCCCGATCCACGGCGTGATCGCCCCGGGCGAAAAGGTGACACAGAAGGGCCTGGTCTTCGCCGCCACGCCCGCCAGCGACTTCATCTGCGGCACGCTGCAGCTCGCCGCCGGCATGAACCTGCACATCTTCACCACCGGCCGCGGCACGCCCTACGGCCTGGCCGAGTGCCCGGTGATCAAGGTCGCCACGCGCGACGACCTCGCGCGGCGCTGGCACGACCTGATGGACCTGAACGCCGGGCAGATCGCGAGCGGCGATGCCACGATCGAGAGCGTGGGCCAGGCACTCTTCGAGCTGATGCTCGCGGTGGCCAGCGGCCAGAAGACCTGGGCCGAGCGCTGGAAGCTGCACAACGCGCTGGTGCTGTTCAACCCGGCGCCGATCACATGACCCCCCCCCGCGCCGCTTCGCGTCACCCCCCAAGGGGGGCGGCACTGGCCGTCCGGCGGAGCCGGCCCGGCGGTGCCCTGGGTGCCGCTGTCTCGTGCGGAGGGGTCGCGCTACGGCCCTATCAAGGACCAAGAATCGACACTGTTTTCCCTTGAAGCCGGCGACACGACCGGCGACTCTTTCCATCCACCACGGAGACACACCATGAACCACCGCCGACAACTGATCGCCGCATCCGCACTGGCCGCTTTGGGCACCGCCCTGCCCCAACTCGCCCTGGCCCAGAGCGACTACCCGAACAAACCCATCAAGATCATCGTGGCCTTCCCGCCCGGGGGCACCAGCGACGTGATGGGCCGCATGGTGGCCGAGCCGCTGGCCAAGGCGCTGGGCCAGCCGGTCGTGATCGAGAACGTGGGCGGCGCGGGCGGTGTGATCGGCACCGAGCGCGGTTCCAAGGCGCCCGCCGACGGCTACACCCTCATCCAGACCGGCGTCGGCCAGAACGCCGTGGCCCACGGCCTGGACCCCAACCTCAAGTACGACTCGGTCAAGGACTTCATCCACATCAGCCACGTGCACAGCGGCCCCAACGTGCTGGTGGTCAACGCCAGCCAGCCCTACAAGACCCTGGCCGACCTGGTGAAGGCCGCCAAGGCCAACCCCGGCAAGCTCGACTACGGCTACACCCACGCGGCCTCGGGCCACATGGCGATGGAGCTGTTCAAGCAGACGGCCGGCATCTTCATGACCGGCATCCCCTACCGCGGCGGCGGCCCGATGATGAGCGCGCTGCTGGGCAACGAGATCCCGATGATGTTCATCAACCAGGACGTGGCCCTGCCCCACATCAAGGCCGGCAAGCTGCGCCCGCTGGCCGTCTCCAGCCTGCAGCGCAACTCGCTGTATCCGGACGTGCCCACCGTCGCCGAATCCGGCTACCCCGGCTTCGAGGCGCTGAGCTGGTCCGGCATGTCGGTGCCCAAGGGCACGCCCGCGCCGGTGGTGGCCAAGCTCGAAGCCGCGTTCAAGGAAGTCATGTCCTCGCCCGCCATCAGGCAGAAGATGGAGAGCACCGGCTTCGTGGTGCCGGTGCAGGGCTCCAAGCCCTACACGGACTTCGTCGCCAGCGAGCTGCCGCGCTGGACCCAGGTGATCAAGACCGCCGGCATCAAGCCGCAATAAGCCCAGGAGCTGCCCGCCCATGAGCCCGCCCGCCGACCGCATCGCCTGGATGCGCATCTCCTCGTGTTTCCTGCCCCTGGCCCACCCGATCAGCGACGCCAAGGTGCTGACCGGGCGCCAGAAGCCCATGACCGAGATCGCGATGCTGTTCGTCGAACTGCAGACCGAGCAAGGCCATGAGGGCCTGGGCCTGAGCTACAGCAAGCGGGCCGGCGGGCCGGGGCAGTTCGCGCACGCGCAGGAGATCGCGCCCGCCCTGATCGGCGAAGACCCGAACGACATCGCGCGCCTGTGGGACAAGCTGTGCTGGGCTGGGGCGTCTGCCGGGCGCAGCGGCCTGGCCACCCAGGCCATCGGCGCGTTCGACGTGGCGCTGTGGGATGTGAAGGCGCGGCGCGCGAACCTGTCGCTGGCCAAGCTGCTGGGCGCGCACCGCGAGTCCGTGCGCTGCTACAACACCTCGGGCGGTTTCCTGCACACGCCCATCGACCAGCTCAAGGTCAACGCCGCGGCCTCGGTGGCGCGAGGCATCGGCGGCATCAAGCTCAAGGTGGGCCAGCCCGACGGCCGCATCGACATGCAGCGCGTGCAGGCCGTGCGCGAGCACCTGGGTGACGGCGTGCCGCTGATGGTGGACGCCAACCAGCAGTGGGACCGCCCCACGGCGCAGCGCATGTGCCGCGCGCTCGAAGGTTTCCACCTGGTGTGGATCGAGGAGCCGCTGGACGCCTACGACCACGAGGGCCACGCCGCGCTGGCCTTGCAGTTCGACACCCCGATCGCCACCGGCGAGATGCTGACCAGCGCCGGCGAACACTGGGACCTGATCCGCCATCGCGCGGCCGATTACCTGATGCCCGACGGCCCGCGCGTCGGCGGCATCACGCCCTTCCTGAAGGTGGCCGGCCTCGCCCACCACGCGGGCCTGATGCTGGCGCCGCACTTCGCGATGGAGCTGCACGTGCACCTGGCCGCGGCCTACCCGACCGAGCCCTGGGTCGAACACTTCGAGTGGCTGGAGCCGCTGTTCAACGAGCGCATTCAGATCGCCAACGGCCGCATGCTCGTGCCCACGCGGCCCGGCCTGGGCCTGTCGCTGAGCGAGCAGGCGCGCGGCTGGACACGCGAGCGGGTGGAAGTGGGCCAGCGGGTGTGACGCCGGGGTTGAACACGGACATGGACCTCCGACTGGACCCGCAGCGTTTCTTCGGTGAAGTCGGTGGTGAGCCGGTCGCGCTGTTCCGCCTGCGCCACGCCAGTGGCATGGAAGTGGCGGTCTGCAACCTGGGCGCCAAGGTGCTGCAGATCCTGGTGCCCGACCGCCACGGTGTGCTGGGCGACGTGGCGCTGGGTTACGACAGCCTCACCGCGCTGCAGGCCGGCGCGCCGTCCATGGGCGCGTTCATCGGCCGCTACGCCGGCCGCATCGGCCAGGCGCGCTACACGCTGGACGGCACCGCCTACCCGCTGCAAGCCAACGCCGGTCCACACGCCATCCACGGTGGGCCGAACGGTTCGCGCCACCGCGTGTTTTCGGCCCACCAGGACGCGCCCGACCAGCTCACGCTGCGGCTGCGCTTCGAACCGTCGAACGATGGCCACCCGGGCATCCTGGACCTGACGCTGAGCTACCGCCTCACCGACGACCACGCGCTGGTGGTGGAGCACGAAGCGGTTGCGGTCTGCAACGCCAGCCCGGCCTCGCCGGCCAGCTTCACGCCGCACATCTTCTTCAACCTCGACGGCTTCGGCCGCCCCATCGACGGCCACGGGCTGATGGTCCGCGCCAGCGCGTGCCTGGTCGCCGACGCCGACAACGTGGCCACGGGTGCCCTCGCGCCGCTCGATGGTCACCCGCTGGACCTTCGCTCACCGCGCCGGCTGGGTGGCGCGGCGCCCGGCGAGCCCCCGCTGGTGATCGACCACGCCTACCGGCTGACCGCCGGCGGCACCGACGACGAGCGCCTGTGCGCCACGCTGAGCAGCGAAGCCAGCGGCCGCACGCTGCAGGTCTGGACCACCGAGCCGGTGCTGCAGGTCTACACCGCCGACCCGCTGGGCACGGGCGCGGTGCCCGACGTGGGCAAGCACGGCGTGGTGCACCGGCCCCGCGCCGGCATTTGTCTGGAGCCGCAGCAGTACCCCAACGCCATGAACTGCCCGGCGTTTCCGCTCAAGCGGGTGTCGGTCGGGCGACCGTACTGGGCGCGCACGGTCTACCGGTTTGGCGTGACGCCCTGACGCGCGCGGGGGGGATTCCCTACCCCAGCAGCGGCACGCGGTTGATCGCCATCGCCGCCGCCGCCGTGCGTGTCTCGACCCCCAGCTTGGCGTGGATGCGCTCCAGGTGTTTCTTCACCGTGGCGGGGCTCGATCCGAGGATGTCGCCGATGTCGCGGTTGATCTTGCCCTTGACCACCCAGTACAAGACCTCGGCCTCGCGCGCCGTCAGGCCGAAGGACTGCACCAGGGCTTCGAGCACGGCGGCGTCCGAGGTCTCCTGCATCACGATCAGCCAGTCGCCGCCTTCGCCTGGCGCTTCCACCGTCTCGGCGCCGTCCTGGTCGCCCACGCGCTGGTGCAGGCGGAAGGTGAGGCGGCGCGGGCCCTGTTCCAGCGTGAGCCTCGGTGGCTCGCGCTGGGCCTGGGCCTCGCCCAGGTGACGGCGCAACCATTGCAAGACCTCGGGCGGCGTGTCGGGCGCCACCGTGCCGCAGTAGCGCTGCAGCAGGTCGCGCGCCAGCGGGGTCTGCCACATGAGGCGGCCGTCGCGCTCGCGCACGGTGATGGTCGCGTAGCCGAAGGCATCGAGCGCGTAGCGCGCCTGGCTGCGCTCCACCGCGCCCTGGCGCGCGTGGCGCGCCGAGCGCAGGTGCACGCCCATGCGCGCCATCACCTCGCGCGGCTTGATGGGTTTTGTGACGTAGTCCGCGCCGCCCGCGTCGAGCGCGGCCACGAGGTGTTCGGTCTCGGTGAGCCCGGTCATGAAGATGATGGGAATCTGCGCGGTGGCCGGGTCGGCCTTGAGGCGGCGCGCGACCTCGAAGCCGTCGATGCCTGGCATCACCGCGTCGAGCAGGATCACATCGGGCAGGGCCTGCGTGGCGCGGCGGATGGCGGACTCGCCGTCGAGCGCGACCAGCACGGTGTAGCCGGCTTCGTCGAGTGCGTCGTGCAGCGGCGCCACGTTGTCGGGCACGTCGTCCACGATCAGCACCACCAGGGCATCGGGCGACGGCAACTGCGCCGACAGGCGCTCGGGGGAAGGGGTGTCGGTATTCATCACGGAAGCGTGGCGCTTTGTTGCAGACGCTGTTCGATCGCCTCGAAACGGAACTCGCGCGCCAGGGTGCGCAGGCCCTGGGCGAAGTCGGCCTGCTCGGGGCGCTGGCGCACCCAGTCGTCCAGCCAGTTGACGATGCCCTTGTAGTAACCCAGGCGCACGAGTTCGAGCAGCGGCGCCAGCTCGGCCGCGCTGCTGGCGGCCGGCGCCTGAGGCGCATGCGCCCGCTGCCCGCTCTGCGTCGCACCCTCAGCCGTGATCCATTGCAGGCCCAGGCGCTGACCCAGCCAGGCCAGCAGGTCGTCGCGCCGCACCGGCTTCACGAAGAAGTCTTGCGGGCTGTGGCCGAGGTCGCCTTCGCCTTCGATCTGGAGGCCCTTGTCGAAGGCGTTGGCCGAGACGATGGCCAGCGGCACACCGCCCCAGCCGCGCGCACCCAGCCGGCGCACGGTCTCCCAGCCGTCGATGCCGGGCATGGCGAGGTCCATGAAGATGGCGTGGGGCGCGCCCTCGCCCGCCGGATTCAGCGCATCGACGATGGCCAGCGCGTCGTGGCCGCTGGTGGCGAGCGTCACCTCGAAGCCCAGCGGCTGCAGCCAGCGCGCGATGAGCTCGCGATCGCTCTCTTCGTTGTCCACCACCAGCACGCGCCGGCGCTCGCCCTCGTAAGCGGTGATCGACGGCGCAACGATCTCGCGCCGCACCACGGCACCGTGCAGCTCGGGAAGGAACAGGCGCACGCTGAACACCGTGCCTTCGCCCAGGGTGCTGCGCACCGTCATCTCGCCGCCCATGAGGTCGGTCAGCATCTTGGCGATGGTCAGGCCCAGACCGGTGCCGGTGCTGCCCGCACCGGTCGCGGCAGCGGCCTCGGCCTGGCCGCGCGCGAAGGGTTCGAACACCCGGTCAAGCTCCTGCTCGGCCATGCCGGGGCCGGTGTCGTGCACCTCGAACACGGCCATCTCGCGCGCGTGCGCCACACGCAGCCGCACCTCGCCCTGGCGCGTGAACTTCACCGCGTTGCCCAGCAGGTTGATGAGGATCTGGCGCAGGCGCTTCTCGTCGGCGCGCACGGCGTCGGGCAGGCGGCTGCCGCTCTCGAACGTGAAGCGCAGGCCCTTGGCCGCGGCCTGCAGCTCGAACATGCTCGCCACCTCCTGCATGGCGTCGGCAAAGGCCATGGGTTTCACATCGAGCTTGAGCTTGCCGGACTCGATGCGCGCGATGTCCAGCGTGCCCTCGATCAGCGACAGCAGGTGTTCGCCGCCGCGGTGGATGACCTTGATGGCCTGCGCGCGGTGCGGCGCGATGTCGTCGTCCTCCTGCAGCAGCTGGGCGTAGCCGAGGATGCTGTTGAGCGGCGTGCGCAGCTCGTGGCTGATGGTGCTGATGTAGCGGCTCTTGGCCTGGTTGGCCAGGTCGGCGGCCTGGCGCGCGCGCTGCAGCTGTTCATCGGTCTGGCGGTGCGACTCGATCTCGTGCATGAGCAGGCGCGTCTGCCGGTTCGACTCTTCCTGCGCCACCTCGCGGCTCTTGTGCGCCAGCACCAGCCACCAGGCCACCGTGGCCGCGATCAGCAGCAGCACGGCGTAGACCCGCAGGAAGCCGGTGCGCAGCGCGGCATCGAGCAGGCTCGCGTCGGCCACTGCTTCGAGCCCCTGCCCGAGGCCCTGCACCTGCTGCCGGTACAGGAGGCCGAGCACGGCCGCGAGCACCGGCGCCACCACCAGCATCAGCAGCAGGTAATGCGCCAGACCCGCTTCGAGGTAAGGCCACATGCGCTGCGGCAGCACCGTGCGCAAGGCGCCCTGCCACTGCTCGGAGAGGCGCGCGTGGGGTTTGCAGAGGTCGCCACAGCGCGCATCGAGCGTGCAGCACAGCGAACAGATGTGGCCCTGGTAAGCAGGGCAGTGCGCCATGTCGGGCGCTTCGTACTCGCGCTCACAGATGACACAGCGCTGGAGCGAAGTGACACCTGAGACCGCGGCGGCACATCCCCGCGTTGCCCCCTCTCCCCCTGGGAGAGGGCTGGGGTGAGGGCAGGCGCCACAACCACCCGAGTCCTCTGCAGCGCGCGCGATGTAGTACCGCCCCCGCGTCGCCCAGGCGATCAGCGGCGAAGCGATCAACGCCGTCACCATCGCGATCACCGCCGAAAACGCCTGCGCCGTGTCGCCCATCAGGCCCATGTGGGCCGCGATCGACAGCGCCGAAGCCAGGCCCATGGCGCCCACGCCCACGGGGTTGATGTCGTACAGGTGGGCGCGTTTGAACTCGATGCCCGGCGGGCTCCAGCCCAGGGGTTTGTTGATCACCAGGTCGGCCACCACGGCCATGATCCAGGCGATGGCGAGGTTGCTGTAGAGCCCCAGCACCTCGCCCAGCGCGCGGAACACGTTCATCTCCATCAGCATGAAGGCGATCAGGGTGTTGAACACCACCCACACCACGCGGCCGGGGTGGCTGTGCGTCAGGCGCGAGAAGAAGTTGCTCCAGGCCAGCGAGCCGGCGTAGGCGTTGGTGACGTTGATCTTGAGCTGCGACACCACCACGAACAGCGCCGTGGCCGCCACCGCCCAGCCGTAGTTCGGGAACACGTACTCGTAGGCCGCGAGGTACATCTGGTTCGGGTCCACCGCGCGGTCGGGCGGCACCATGTGGCTGATGGCCAGGTAGGCGAGCAGCGCGCCGCCCAGCATCTTGAGCACACCCAGGATCACCCAGCCCGGCCCGCCGGCCAGCACGCCGGCCCACCAGCGCCATGCCCGGCCTTTTTCGGGCGCCGGCATGAAACGCAGGTAGTCGGCCTGCTCCCCCATCTGCGTGATGAGCGCGATGCCGACCGTGAGCGCGGCACCAAACAGGTGCCAATCGAAATCCACGCCCGCACCAGATTCGCCCCCGTAATGCACCACATTGGAGAACGCACCGGGATCAAGCGTCCACACCGCCACGAAGGGCACGAGCATCATCACCAGCCACAGCGGCTGGGTCCAGACCTGGAAGCGGCTGATGACCGACACGCCGTAGGTCACGAGCGGGATCACCACCAGTGCGCAGATCAGGTAACCCCAGGCCGGCGGGATGTCCAGCGCCAGCTCCAGCGCATAGGCCATGACCGCCGCTTCGAGCGCGAAGAAGATGAAGGTGAACGAGGCGTAGATCAGCGAGGTGATGGTCGAGCCGATGTAGCCGAAGCCCGCGCCGCGCGTGAGCAGGTCCATGTCCACGCCGTAGCGCGCGGCGTAGACGCTGATGGGCAGGCCGGCCAGGAAGATGATCAGCCCCGTGACCAGGATGGCGAGCGCGGCGTTGACGAAGCCGTACTGCACCAGCAGCGTGGCGCCGACGGCTTCGAGGATCAGGAACGAGGCGGCACCGAACGCCGTGTTGGCCACGCGCCATTCGCTCCACTTGCGAAAGCGCTGCGGCGTGTAGCGCAGCGCGTAGTCTTCCATGGTCTCGCGGCCGACCCAGCTGTTGTAGTCGCGGCGCACCTTGATGATGCGCTGAGGTGCCTCGCCCAAAGGGGGTGCGCTGACTGGGACGGTGGGTTCAAGGTTCACTCACGGCTTTGTGCAGCATTCGTGCCACGGCTGCGTTTTTCATGGGGGTCTGCGAAACTGCAAGGCCACACACCGGACACCCTCAGCATGCGGCAACTCTCCCCCCAGGGCCAACAGACCCTCAACGACATCGCCCAGCGCCATGGCTTCAGTTTCGACGCCACGCTCTCCATGCTCGAATCCGTGATCCACGGCAACGGCAGCATGGCCCAGTTCAGCCACCCCGAATTCAGCGGCTCGGGCCAGTGGATGCGCGGCGGCATGACCATGGTCTCGGACATGTTCAACAACCACCTCAAGGGCCGGGTCGACAACCTCTGCAGCGAGCTGTCCGACCTGATTGCCAACCAGCCCGAGCTGCTGCACAGCGGCAGCTTTCAAAGCCAGAGCCAGGGCGGCAGCGGCCACCACCAGATTCAGGCGAACCATTCGGTTGGTTCTCCATATCAGGGCGACAACGGCTTCGGCGCCAACAGCCTGTTCGTGCCACCCGAGCCCGGCACCAGCGGCGACTGGTGGCCGGCCGACCTGCGCTGGCCCAACAGCACCGGCGCGCAGAACCACGTGCGTTACGCCTGCTTCGCGCAGGCGCGGCGCCTGGCGATCGAGGTCCACGGCTCGGTCACGGTGTACGACACGCTGGACCACCAGATCGGCGGTTTTTCGCAGCAGCAATCCGCCGGCGGCACGCTGTCGTTCTCCAGCCAGTACGGCCTGATCGACGTGGCCAGCCTGCCCGTGGTCTCGCGCGACGGCATGGCCGTGCCAGCCCCCGCACCGGTGTCTGGCGGCTTTCAGCCCAACAACCCACCCGACGCGGGTTCACCAGACATCTTTGCCGCCATCGAACGCCTGGCCGGCCTGCACGCCAAGGGCATGTTGACCGACAGCGAATTCAGCACCAAGAAGGCGGAGCTGCTGGCCCGGCTCTGAGGGCAGGGGCACGGAATTTGCTCACAGGTTCCATCAAACGACCAAAGAACGCGCCATGGAACTGACCCCTCGAGAGAAAGACAAGCTGCTGATCTTCACCGCCGCCCTGCTGGCCGAGCGGCGCAAGGCGCGTGGCCTGAAGCTCAACTACCCCGAAGCCGTGGCCCTGATCTCGGCCGCCGTGATGGAGGGTGCGCGCGACGGCAAGACCGTGGCCCAGCTCATGAGCGAGGGCCGCAACGTGCTCACGCGCGCCGACGTGATGGAGGGCATCGCCGAGATGATCCCGGACATCCAGGTCGAGGCCACGTTCCCGGACGGCACCAAGCTCGTCACCGTACACGATCCGATCGCCTGATTCCCGGAGTCCGCCATGAAACACCTGCTCACCCTCGTCACTGCCCTCACCACCCTGCCCGCCCTGGCCCACGACGGTCACGGCCTGTTCGGCAGCCACTGGCACCCCACCGACGCGCTGGGTTTTGTGGCGGTGGCCGGCCTGATCGCGCTGGCGGTCTGGCTGTCGAAGAAGTGAGGGAGCGCCCATGATCCCCGGCGAATACCTGATCGACGACGGCGAACACGCCCTCAACCCTGGCCGCCGCACGCTCACGCTGGTGGTGCAGAACACGGCCAACCGGCCGGTGCAGGTGGGCTCGCACTACCACTTTGCCGAAACCAACGCTGCGCTCGGCTTCGACCGCGATGCAGCGAAGGGCATGCGCCTGAACATCGCGGCGGGCACCGCCGTGCGCTTCGAACCCGGACAACAACGCACGGTGGAGTTGGTGGACTTTGCCGGCGACCGCATCGTGTTCGGCTTTCGCGGCCTCACCCAAGGAAAGCTGAACTAGCGCCACATGCCAGAGGCACCGAGGAACCGGCTTTGCCGGGCCTCTGGTGCCGCCCCCCGGCAGGGGGTGACGCCGCAAGCGGCGCGGGGGTCAGTTCGAGATGCTTGTGCGCGTGACCACAGGCTGGCCGGGCGCGGCCAGCACGAAGAAGCCCGGCAGACCAGCGGTGCCGAAATTCGTGGCCGGGTTGCGCACAAACACCGAGTCGCTGAGGTTCATGAGGCCGCTGCGGTCGTTGCTGACATAGAACACCGCGCTGCCGCCCTCGACACCGTAGTTGTCGCTGACCATGCTGCCGTAGACCGACAGGGTGAAGAAGTTGCCGTCGTTGTAAATCGCCCCGCCACTGCCGCCGCCGGGTGTGCCCGCACGCGCCGGATTGGCGCCATGGCCCACCGCGGCGTTGTGCGTCAGCAGGCTGTTGTAGACGCTGTAGGACACGCCGATGCCGCTGAGTGCGCCGCCGTTGGAGCAGCGGTTGCCCAGGCCCAGGCCACCGCCAAACGTGCTGCTCACCACGTACACCGGGTTGTTCTGGTACATGCTCAGCACCCGCACCGCGCCGCCCCCCATGTCGGGGCCGGTGGTCTCGCACCGGTTGTTGGTGAAGACGCTGTTGACGATCTTGAACTGCCCGCCCCGCACGAAGATGGCACCGCCGCCGCCCCCGTCGGTGAGCTGGCCGATCGAGTTGCCTTGGGTGAACCCGATGTTCTGCACCGTCAGCCGCGGCGTCTCTTGGTTGTTGCAATGGGATGTGGTCCACACCTGGGCCGAATCGCAGGTGTTCTGGTAGAGGATGCGCACGCTGTCGCCACCGCTGAGCGTCACCAGCCCGCCGCCGTCCAGCGTGACATCGGGCCGGTTGTTGAACACCTTGGCCGTGCGGGGCAGGGTGATGGTCACCGGGTTCGGACCGCAGTTGAACCGGATCTTGCCGCCCAGGGCCACGGCCTGCACAACCGCTTCCCCGGTGCAACTCGCCGGCGTGCCGCTGCCGATCAGGTGATTCGGCTGGTTGGTGTCCACCACCCGACCCTCCGGCGGCACAGGCACGGGGTTGCCGTGGTAGCCCACACCCGGAGGGGGCTGAGGCTCGGCCTCTCCCAGCACGTAATAGGCAATGCCCTCGTAGCGGTACTGAGGCAGGCTGGCAATCACCTGCCCGGCCTCGGCGGAGCTGGTCGTGAAAAAGTGGAAACCGCGGCTGGCGACGTAGAACCGGTAGAGCGGCCGGAACCCGGTCCCGGCCACCGTGCTGGCGTGGTAGGCCACGCCCTCGTAGGTGAACTGCGGCAGGTTGGCCACGATGTGGTCGCGCTCGGACTGGCTGATGGTGTAGAAGTGCACGCCCGTCTGGCCATTGAAGAAGCGGTACACCGGGCTCAGCGCACTGTCGGCGGTGCCGCTGGCCTGAAACGCCAGGCCTTCGTACGCCAGGGAAGGGAGGGTGGCGATCACCCTGTCGCGCTCGGTGGCACTGGCCGTGTAGAAGTGCGCCGCGCTGTGGCGATTGAAGAAGCGGTACACGTTCACCGGCGTCAATGCCTTGGCAGCGAAATCCGTCGAGGGGGTCCCGTCTTCTCCGGCGCTCAAGCCCGATTGCTGCACCTCAGCCGCGTTCAACTCGGACGCCTTGAGCCAGGGGTCCCGCTCGGCGGTCTCTGCGACGCTCGTGTCAGCCGCAGCCACCGCCTTGCTGTCCGCGACCTCGGCGGCTTCGTTGCCTCCGCAGCCGGTCAGGCCCGCCACCCCCAGCAGCCACACCGAGACACATCCCCATGCCACCAGGCTTCCGGTCCATGTCCGTTCACCGTTTCTCATTGCCATCTCGAACCCACTTTGCCAACCGCCACAAACACCGTCTGCCCACTCAAACACCCGCCTCACTGGCACAGTTCATGCTCAAGTCCAGCACACCCAAAATTTCCCAGAAGATTTGAACATCAACCCGCGGCACGGCTCGCACGAAAAAGATACTGTTGTGAACTTCGGTTACCGGCGCACCCCCTGCCAGGTTGCGCCTGTTGCGCGCGGTCACCGGTAACCTTGTTCAATCTCGTGCGCCTGCCAGAACCCAGGTGAACCTCATGGCCAGCATCCCCAAACGCGCCTATGCCGACATGTTCGGCCCCACCGTCGGCGACCGCGTGCGCCTGGCCGACACCGGCCTGATCGTGGAAGTGGAAAAAGACTTCACCCTCGCGGCTGGCGGCTACGGCGAAGAAGCCAAGTTCGGCGGCGGCAAGACCATCCGCGACGGCATGGCGCAGAGCCAGCACACGCGTGCCGAAGGCGCCGTAGACACCGTGCTGACCAACGCGCTCATCATCGACCACTGGGGCATCGTCAAGGCCGACATCGGCCTCAAGGGCGGGCACATCGTGGCCATCGGCAAGTCGGGCAACCCAGACACCATGCCGGGCGTGGACATCGTCATCGGCCCGGGCACCGAGGTCATCAGCTGCGAGGGCAGCATCGTCACCGCCGGCGGCATCGACAGCCACATCCACTTCATCTGCCCGCAGCAGATCGACGAGGCCCTGGCCTCGGGCGTGACCACCATGCTCGGCGGCGGCACCGGCCCGGCCACCGGCACCTTCGCCACCACCTGCACGCCCGGCCCCTGGCACATCGAGCGCATGCTGCAGGCGGCCGACGGCTTCGCCATGAACCTGGGCTTCCTGGGCAAGGGCAACGCCAGCCAGCCCGCGCCGCTGTGCGAGCAGATCGACGCGGGCGTGATCGGCCTGAAACTGCACGAAGACTGGGGCACCACGCCCAGCGCCATCAGCAACTGCCTCGATGTGGCCGAAGAAACCGACACGCAGGTCGCGATCCACTCCGACACGCTCAACGAATCGGGCTTCGTGGAAGACACCATCGCGGCCACCAAAGGCCGCACGCTCTGCGCCTTCCACACCGAAGGCGCGGGCGGCGGCCACGCACCCGACATCATCCGCGTGGTCGGCGAGGCCAACTTCCTGCCCTCCTCGACCAACCCGACCATGCCCTACACCGTCAACACGCTCGACGAGCATGTGGACATGCTGATGGTCTGCCACCACCTGGACGCCGGCATCCCCGAAGACCTGGCCTTCGCCGAGAGCCGCATCCGCCGCGAGACCATCGCGGCCGAGGACATCCTGCACGACATGGGCGCGATCAGCATCATGAGCAGCGACAGCCAGGCCATGGGCCGTGTGGGCGAGGTGGTGATCCGCACCTGGCAGACGGCGGACAAGATGAAGGGCCAGCGCGGCACGCTGCCGGAAGACAGTTCACGCAACGACAACTTCCGCGTCAAGCGCTACATCGCCAAATACACCATCAACCCGGCCATCGCGCACGGCATGTCGCACATCGTCGGTTCGCTCGAAGTCGGCAAGTGGGCCGACCTGGTGGTCTGGAAGCCGGCGTTCTTTGGCGTCAAGCCGGCGCTAGTCCTGAAGGGCGGCAGCATCGCGCTGGCCGCCATGGGCGACCCCAACGCCTCCATCCCCACACCGCAGCCGGTGCACTACCGGCCGCAGTTCGGCGCCTTCGGCGGCGCGCTGGCCAAGGGCAGCCTCACCTTCGTTTCGCAAGCCGGCCTGCGCGCGGGGGTCGGCGAGCGTTATGGCCTGCAGAAGACCACGGTGGCGGTGCAGGGCTGCCGCAGCGTCACCAAGGCGAACATGGTGCACAACAGCTACCTGCCGAAGATGGAGATCGACCCGCAGCGTTACACCGTGCGCGCCGACGGGCAGCTTCTGACCTGTGAACCCGCCAGCCAACTGCCCATGGCTCAACGATACTTCCTGTTCTAGAACTTTATTGCTCGTCTTTTCATGCTTCAAGTTTCCAAGCTCATCCCCCAAGGCCAGGGTCTCGCGCCGGCGCTGGTGCGCCGCGCCGCGCACCTGGAGCTGGACTGGGATGTGCGCCAGAAAAGCCGCTTCGACGCCACCGCCTCCAATGGCCGCAGCGTGGGGGTGTTTCTGCCGCGGGGCACCGTCGTCCGGGGTGGCGACGTGCTGATCACGCAAGACGGTTCCCTGCTGCGCGTCGTGGCAGCCCCGCAAGCCGTGCTGAAAATCACTGCCTGCACCGACCACGGTCACGGCCATGACCACGACGGCGCGTTTGACCTGATGCGTGCCGCCTACCACCTGGGCAACCGCCACGTGCCCATCGAGCTGAAGCCCGATCACCTCAAGATCGAGCCCGACCACGTGCTGGCCGACATGCTGCGCGCCATGCACCTGAACGTGGCCGAGGTGCGAGAGGCCTTCGAGCCTGAAGGGGGCGCCTACACAGCGCACGGCAGCGCACCGGCGGGTGGACACGCCCACCATGGTCATGCGCATGCCCATGGTGGTCATGACCACGGGCACGGCCACGCGGGCCACGGTCACCATGACCATGACCACGGCTGAACCGCCCGCGCGCGCGGCCGGCGGCCTGCTGCACCTCCTGTGGCTGGCCTCGCCGGCGCTGCCGGTGGGCGGTTTCTCGTATTCCGAAGGGCTGGAGGCGGCCATTGACGCCGGGCTGGTGAGCGACGAAGCCAGCGCCGCCGGCTGGCTGATCGACCAGTTGCACCTGGGCCTGGCGCGCTGCGACCTGGCCGTGGTGGCGCAGGCCATTCCCGCCTGGCAGGCGGGCGACGTGCCCCGCATCCAGCAGCTCAACACCTGGGTACTGAGCACGCGCGAGACGCACGAGTTTCGCCTGCAGACCGAGCAGATGGGCCGCTCGATGCTGGAGTGGGCGCGTTCGCTGGGCGAACTCGGCGCGGGCGTGTTCGAACAGTTGCTGGCCGCCGGCCTGAACCCGCCCAGCTACCCGGTGGCCATGGCCTGCGCCGTGGCCCGCAGCGGCGCCAGCACACGCGACAGCCTGCTCGGCTTTGCCTTCGGCTGGGCCGAGAACATGGTGCAGGCGGCCATCAAATCCGTGCCCCTGGGCCAAAGCGCGGGGCAACGCATGCTCGCGCGCCTGGCGCGCGAAATCCCCGCTGCGGCGGACCACGCCCTGGCACTGGAAGACGCGGAGCGCCAGGCCTTCACACCCGGGCTGGCCATCCTGTCGGCGCGACACGAAACCCAATACTCCCGCCTGTTCCGTTCCTGAAGCCCCGGAGACAAGACCATGAGCGCCCTGCACCACATCCCGAACCGCACCAAACACCTGCCTCCGCTGCGCGTGGGCATCGGTGGACCCGTCGGCTCCGGCAAAACCACGCTGCTGGAAATGTTGTGCAAGGCCATGCGCGAGAAGTACGACCTGATCGCCATCACCAACGACATCTACACCAAGGAAGACCAGCGCCTGCTCACGGTCAGCGGCGCACTGCCCGCCGACCGCATCATGGGCGTGGAAACCGGCGGCTGCCCGCACACCGCGATCCGCGAAGACTGCTCCATCAACCTCGAAGCCATCGACCGCATGCTGGGCGAACACCCCAATGCGGACATCGTGTTTGTCGAAAGCGGCGGCGACAACCTGGCCGCCACCTTCAGCCCGGAACTCTCCGACCTCACCATCTACGTGATCGACGTCGCGGCGGGCGAAAAAATTCCGCGCAAGGGCGGCCCCGGCATCACCAAGAGCGACCTCTTCGTCATCAACAAGACCGATCTCGCGCCCCATGTAGGCGCCGACCTGGAGGTGATGAAAGCCGACACCGCCCGCATGCGGCCCGACAGCGCACGCCGCCCCTGGGTGATGACCAACCTGAAAACGCTCTCGGGCCTGGACGAGGTGGTGCGCTTCATCGAACAGCGCGGCATGCTGCTGCAGCCCGTCGACGCCGTGGTCTGAATGCCGGGCGGCACACCGCTCTCACTTACAATCGACGCCTTGGAGAGCTGGCAGAGTGGTCGATTGCACCGGTCTTGAAAACCGGCAACCCGCAAGGGTTCCAGGGTTCGAATCCCTGGCTCTCCGCCAAGAACAGCAAACCCGGCCTCGCGCCGGGTTTTTGCTTTCAGGGCACAGGCGCCGCGATGGACGCCGGTCAGTTCGACAGGAACAGGCCCTGCAGGTCGCTGAGAAAATCGAAACCCCGTTCGGTCGGGGTCACCACACCGCCTGCCGATTCGATCAGGCCCTTCTGCACGGCCTGGTCCAGCGCGGGCTGGATGCTGGAGAGCGGCAAGCCGGTCCGGTCCGTGAACTGCTGCAACTCGAAGCCGTGGCGCAGGCGCAGCGCGTTGAGCATGTACTCGAACGGCAACTCCTTGCGCGTCACCTCTTCCACGCTCACCACCGCATCGCCCGCGCGCGCCTTGTCCATGTACAGGCGCGGTTCGCGCGCGCGCACCTGGCGCACCACGCGGTGGGCGAAACTCAGTTTGCTGTGTGCGCCGGCGCCAATGCCCAGGTAGTCGCCAAACTGCCAGTAGTTCAGGTTGTGCCAGCACCGGTGACCCGCTCGCGCATAGGCCGACACCTCATAGCGCCCCAGGCCCTGCTCGGCCGTCAGCTCGGTGATGCGGTCGAGCATGGCGTAGGCGTCATCGTCTTCCGGCACCTGGGGCGGGAACTTGGCGAACACCGTGTTGGGTTCGATGGTCAGGTGGTAGATCGAGATGTGCGGCGGCTGGAACGAGAGCGCGGTGCGGATGTCGTCTTCGCACTGCGCCAGCGTCTGCCCCGGCAGCGCATACATGATGTCGAGGTTGAAGGTGTCAAACGCCTGCGCCGCCTCTTCCACCGCAGCCATGGCCTGCGCCCGGTCGTGCACGCGACCCAGCGCCTTCAGGTGCGCGTCGTTGAAGCTCTGCACGCCGATGGACAGGCGCGTGACGCCCGCCGCGCGAAAGGCCTTGAAGCGGTCCTTCTCGAACGTGCCCGGGTTGGCTTCGAGCGTGATCTCGGCATCGGCATCCAGCTTCAGCAGCGCACGCACATCGCCCAGCAGGCGGTCAATGGCCTCTGGCGAAAACAGGCTCGGCGTGCCGCCGCCGATGAAGACGCTGTGCACCTGCCGACCCCAGATCAGCGGCAGTGCCGCCTCCAGGTCGGCACGCAGTGCATCCAGGTAGGCCTGCTCCGGCATGGACTGACCGGGCGCGGACGTGGCGCTCCATTCGTGCGAATTGAAATCGCAGTACGGGCACTTCTTCAGGCACCAGGGCAGGTGGATGTAGAGCGAGAGCGGCGGCAGGCCCTGCAGTTGCAGCGTGCCGGGGCGCATCCAGTGGCGGATGTCGCTCCAGTGGGGTGTGTCGCTCATGCTTCGGGTGGTTGAAACCAGCGCGTGCGCATGAGCTCCAGCATCTGCTGGGCGGCTTTGCCACGGTGGCTGTTGGCGTTCTTCTTTTCGTCGCTCAACTGGGCAAAGGTGCAACCGAACTGCGGCAGGAACATCACGGGGTCGAAACCGAAACCCTTGTCGCCGATGGGCTCGCGCGTGATCAGTCCCGGCGCCCGGCCCGAGGCCACCAGTGGCTCCGGGTCGTCGGCGCTGCGCACCGCCACCAGCGTGCTCACCAGCGCCGCGCGCCGGTCGCTCACACCGTTCATCTGCTCCAGCAAGGCGCGCACATTGTGGTCATCGCCCTTGGGATAGCCAAACTGCGTCGCATAGTAGGCGGTGTCCACGCCCGGCAAACCACCGAAGGCCTCCACACACAACCCGGCGTCGTCGGCCAGGGCAGGCAGGCCGCTCACCTGCGCCGCGTGGCGCGCCTTGGCGAGCGCGTTTTCGATGAAGGTGCGGTGAGGCTCGGGCGCTTCGGGAATGCCCAGCTCGGACTGGCGCACCAGTTCGACACCGAGCGGCGCGAACAGCGCCTGCAATTCAAACAGCTTGCCCTTGTTGTTGGAGGCGAGCACCAGCTTCATGAGCGGTCGCGGCGAACCGCCGCCCCAAACAAGACCGCGCCTCCGAAGGGGGTCGCCATCGCACGAAGTGACGAGCGTGGGTGCCTCATGATCCGAGGGATTGCTTCTGCAGCACCACCAGTTCGCCGATGCCCTTTTCGGCCAGCGCCAGCAACGCGTCCATCTCCGCACGCGTGAAGGCCACGCCCTCGGCGGTGCCCTGCACTTCCACATAATGTCCGGCGCCGGTCATCACCACGTTCATGTCGGTGTCGCAGACCGAGTCTTCCACGTACTCCAGGTCGAGCAGCGGCTGGCCGTCCAGAAGGCCCACCGAAATGGCAGCCACAGGTCCCTTGATCGGCGAGACGGTGATCTTGCCTTCGGCCAGCAGCTTGTTCACCGCGTCTTGCGCCGCCACGAAGGCGCCGGTGATGCTGGCGGTGCGCGTGCCGCCGTCGGCCTGCAGCACGTCGCAGTCGAGCGAAATGGTGCGCTCACCCAGCGCCTTCAGGTCGAACACGGCGCGCAGCGAACGACCGATCAGGCGCTGGATCTCCTGGGTGCGCCCACTCTGTTTGCCTTTGGCCGCCTCGCGGCTGCTGCGGGTGTGGGTGGCGCGCGGCAGCATGCCGTATTCCGCCGTCACCCAGCCTTCCCCGCTGCCCTTCTTGTGCGGAGGCACTTTTTCTTCCACCGAAGCGGTGCACAGCACTTTGGTGTTGCCGAATTCGATCAGCACCGATCCTTCAGCGTGGATGGTGTAGCTGCGGGTGATCTTGACCGGGCGAAGGGCGTCGGCAGCCCGTTGGCCGGGTCGGGAAGAAACAGTCATGGAAACCTCAGGTTGGGTGATTCAAAAGAATGGGGGTACGGGGTGCGACAGGCGCTCAACTGAGAAGGCGGCGGAAACCCGTTTCGCACGGCCCCCGGTGGCGTGACGCCGAAGGCGGCGCGGGGAAGCCCGTCCTCAGGAATTCTTTTCAGCGGTGCGCCGGATCGCTTCGTTGATTTCGGCGATGGAGCGCTCGATCGCCTCATCGTCCATGTCTTCGATGGTCGAATCTGGCACGCCCGACTGGATCGTGGAAGCAAACACGCCGTCTTCAATGTCTTCGGTGGATATGCGCGTGGTCTGGTACTCGCCCGGCGTTTCCCACTCCATCGCCAGCACCGTGACGTTGTCGCAGCGTGGCCCCCCGCGTTTGAGTGCCATTTCCACCAGATCAGGAACGGCATGCTCCAGCGACTGGTTGGTCAGCTCGGAGGCGATTTCAAAGTCTTTTACTGTGCCCCACAAACCATCGGAACACAGCAACACGCGGTCGCCTTGCTGCAGTTGCACCGGACCGGACAGGTCAAACACCGGTTTCGCCGGTGAGCCCAGGCAAGTGAACAAAATGTTGCGATTGATGTGCGACGTGGCCCGACCCAGGTGGGCCTGCTGCTCCATGTAGGAGTGATCCCGGGTGCGGGTGAGCAGCTCACCGTTGCGGACCAGGTAGAGGCGCGAGTCACCACAATGGACCCAGTGCATGTTGCCCCGCTCCATCACGGCCGCCACGAGCGTCGTCCGAGGCGTGTCGAGCATGCCTTTTTCGGCAGCGTAGCGAATGATCTGGTGGTGGGCCGCCATCAACGCGCTGGAGAGGAACTCGGGCACCTCGCGCACCGTCGGGTTGGCGGCCTTCTGGAAATAGGCAGAAAGCGTCTGCAACGCCAGCTGGGCCGCCATCGCCCCCTCGGGATGTCCCCCCATGCCGTCGGCCAGCACGAACAACCCGGACTCGCGCGTGTAGGCATAGCCCATCCGGTCTTCGTTGCGCTCACGACCTCCCTGACGGCTGATCTGGTAGACCGAAAACTTCATTTGAATTTCGTGCCGGCCACGGTCGACTTGCGCGGTGATTTCTTGTTGTCGGAGACGATGTTGTCAAACTGCAGTCGCATCTTCTCGGCCACGGTCAGTTTGGTGTAGCTGCGCTCGGTCTCCCGGCTGAGTTCTTTCTGCAAGGCAAACACCGACTGCGGGCGGGAGAGCGGATCGAGCGACATGCACCATTCCACCACCTCGATCAGGTTGTCGGAATAGACACCGCGCAAGCGGGAGAGTGCGAGCGACAGCCGGTCTTTCTCCAGCCGCTGCGGTGCGTCGTTGGGCGGATAGCCCTGCATGCTGGCGTAGATGCAGGCACCGATGGCATAGATGTCCGTCCATGGGCCCATGCTCGAATCGCGCCGGTACATCTCGGGCGCCGCAAAGCCGGGCGTGTACATGGGACGGATGAAGTTGCCTTCCTTGCTCAGTACCTCGCGCGCTGCACCGAAGTCGATCAGCACCGCTCGGTTGTCATCGGTCACGAAGATGTTGGCGGGTTTGATGTCCAGGTGCAGCATCTTGTGCTGGTGCACGATGCGCAGCCCCCGCAAGACCTCGTCGTACAACGAGCGGATGGTCGATTCACGGAAGACCTTCTGCTTTTTCAGCTCGCGCGCGGTGATGATGAACTCCTGCAGGGAAGATCCCTCCAGGTAGTTCATCACCATGTAGACGGTCTCGTTTTCGCGGAAGAAATTGAGCACGCTCACCACCGACTGGTGGGAGATCTGGGCCAAAGCACGGCCTTCTTCGAAGAAACTCTTCAGACCCAGGCGATAAAGGGAAAGCTTCTCGGGCTGCACCTGGGGCAGCAACTCACCCGGTCCCCGACTGGCCAGTGAAGAAGGCAGGTACTCCTTCACTGCCACTTGCTGGCCTTCGGTATCCACAGCAAGGTACACCACACCGAATCCCCCCGCCGCCAGCTTGCGCACAATGCGGTAGCCGCCGATGACGGTATCCGGGGGCAAGGAAGCAGGTTTGACCTTTGACATAATTCGGGTGGTTTCCGGAACGCCTCGTTTTGGACCATTCACTCGGATCGGGCCCCAGTCCAATGGCAGTTTACAGCATGACCGGCTACGCCACAGCCCAGTCGGGCGGCCCTCAGGCCGCCAACACCGGTGAGGCCCAGCCGGGTCTCGGCATGGAAATCCGCTCGGTCAACAGCCGCTTCCTCGACCTCACTTTCAAACTGTCGGACGACCTGCGTGGCACCGAGCCCGCCCTGCGCGACCTGCTCGGTGCGCGCCTCAAGCGCGGCAAGGTGGAAGTCCGCGCCTGGATCGAAGGCCGCTCGGACGGGGCCGTGCGTCCACCTTCCGTGGCCGACCTGCAACGCCTGGTGGGTCTGCAGGACAGCATCCAGGCCTGGTGCCCGAAAGCCGCACCGCTCTCGGTCGCCGAGGTGCTGCAGTTGACGTCGCGCCAGCAAGCCCTGCCAGGCGGACTGCATGAGCACCTGATGGAGCTGGCCCGCACCACGCTGGACGGCTTTGTCGCCGCCCGGGAGCGCGAGGGCAAGCGCCTGGCAGACATGCTGCTGGACCGCCTGAAACAGCTGCGCCAGCTGGCGCGGGACGCGCAACCGCTGATTCCCCAGCTGGTCGCGCAACAACGCCAGCGGTTCATCGACCGCTGGAACGAGGCGCTGAGCGCCAGCGCCACGGCCGGTGGCACCGCCAACACCCTCACCAGCGACACCGTTCAGGACCGGGCCCTCACCGAAGCCACGGCCTTCGCCATCCGGATCGATGTGGCCGAAGAGTTGACCCGCCTGGACTCCCACCTGGAAGAAATCGAGCGCCTGATCAAGAAAGGCAGCGAGGTCGGCAAACGGCTGGACTTCCTGATCCAGGAACTGCACCGCGAAGCCAACACCATGGGCTCCAAATCCTCCAGTCTGGAACTGACCCGCATTTCGGTCGACATGAAGGTCTTGATCGAACAGATGCGCGAACAAGTCCAGAACATCGAATAAGCCATTCCATGGAATACCCCGGAAACCTGTTTGTCGTCGCCGCCCCGAGTGGGGCCGGTAAATCCAGTCTGGTGAAGGCATTGATGGAGCTCGACGCACGCGTCGTGCCATCGGTCTCGCACACCACGCGCCCCCCGCGCGGCCAGGAGCTGCACGGGCGCGAGTACTACTTCGTGAGCCGTGAGACCTTCGACCAGATGGTGTTGCAGGACGGTTTTCTGGAGTGGGCGCTGGTACATGGCAACCGCTATGGCACGTCCAAGCAGGCCATCGAACAGCGCATGGCCCAAGGGGCGGATGTGGTGCTAGAGATCGATTTCCAGGGCGCGATCCAGGTCAAACGCATTTTCCCGAACGCCGTGCTGATCTTCATCCTGCCCCCGAGCTGGGAGGAGCTTCGCTCCCGGCTGGAGCGCCGCGCCGAGGACAGCGCCGAGGTCATTGAAGTCCGGCTACAGAACGCCGCCCACGAGCTGACGCACGCCAAAGAATTCGACTTCGTTATAATCAACGAGTTGTTCGAGCGGGCCCTGTTTGACCTCAAGGCCATCGTCCATGCCCAGCGGCTCAAGTTCGCCGCCCAGCGTATCGCCCGCAGCGATACCTTCAAAGCGCTCAACATCCTCTGAACCCCACCGCATTTACCGAGGCCCGCACATGGCACGCATCACCGTCGAAGACTGTCTGGAAAAAATCCCCAACCGCTTTCAGCTCGTGCTGGCCGCGACCTACCGCGCCCGCATGCTGAGCCAGGGCCATGCGCCCAAGATCGACAGCAAGAACAAGCCTGGCGTGACCGCCCTGCGCGAAATCGCCGAAGGCAAGGTCGGCCTGGAAATGCTGAAAAAAGTGCCGCTCTGAACTTCAGGCGCCCACGAAAAAGCCCGCTGCCAGCGGGCTTTTTCGCTTTTGGCACCACCGAAAGCGTTCAGGCTGCGCCGATGTTCGGCACCAGCGCGCCGGCGTTTTGGCCGCTGCGCAACGCGGCGGTGAATGCCAGCATGCGGTCGATGGGCTGGCGCGCCCGCGGGATCAGTGCCGGGTCCACGTGGATCTGGTTCAGGCCCTTTTCCAGCACCTGCGCCACACCGGCCAGCCCGTTCATGGCCATCCAGGGGCAGTGCGCGCAGCTCTTGCACGTGGCGCTGTTGCCCGCCGTGGGCGCCTCGATGAACACCTTGCCAGGGTTCTGCTGGCGCAGCATGTGCATCATGCCGTTGTCGGTGGCGACGATGAACTCGTTCGAGTCCAGTTCGCGCGCGGCTTTCAGAATGGCCGAGGTTGACCCCACGGCGTCGGCCAGCGCCACCACATCGGCCGGGCTTTCCGGGTGCACCAGCACCTTGGCCTTTGGGTGTTCCCTTTTCAGCGCTTCCAGCTCGAAGGCCTTGAACTCGTCGTGCACGATGCACGAGCCGTTCCACATCAGCATGTCGGCGCCGGTTTCGCGCTGGATGTAGCCACCCAGGTGCTTGTCGGGCGCCCACAGGATTTTGTGTCCCTTGTCCTTGAGGGCGCGCACGATGTCGAGTGCGCAGCTGGACGTGACGAGCCAGTCGGAACGCGCCTTCACTGCGGCGCTGGTGTTGGCATAGACCACCACGGTGCGGTCGGGGTGGGCATCACAGAACGCGCTGAATTCGTCGATGGGACAGCCCAGGTCGAGCGAGCAATTGGCGTCCAGATCGGGCATGAGCACGGTTTTCTCCGGGCTCAGGATTTTCGCGGTCTCGCCCATGAAACGCACGCCCGAGACCACCAGCGTCTGCGCTGCGTGGTCGCGCCCAAAGCGCGCCATCTCCAGTGAATCGCTGACGATGCCACCGGTCTCGACCGCCAGGTCCTGCAGGTCGGGGTGTACGTAGTAGTGCGACACCATCACCGCGTTGCGCTCCTTGAGCAAGGCACGGATGCGCTCCTTGAGCTCGGCGCGCTGCTTCGGGCCGGGTTCCACCGGCACCCGCGCCCAGGCGTGTTTCGTCGGGCAGGCCGGCTGCTCGTATTCGACGTCGATGATGGCTTCGTTGCTCATGATGAAAACTCCAAAAACTCAGAGCGAAATGCCCGAACCCAGAACGCTTTGATCCCAGCTTTTCCGGGCCGCATCGCACTGCCTCTCGAGGAGGTCTGGCGAAGCACGGCGGGGGTGTTCAATTCATCCGCATGGAAAAATCGATGGCCTTGACGTCCTTGGTCAAGGCCCCAATGGAGATGCGGTCCACCCCGGTCTCTGCCAGGGCCCGCACCGTCTGCAGGTTCACACCCCCGGAGATCTCCAGAATCGCCCGGCCCGCGTTGCGGCGCACGGCTTCCTGCAGCATGGGGATGTCCATGTTGTCCAGCAGCACCATCTGCGCCCCGCAATCCAGCGCTTCATCCAGCTGCGCCAGGGTCTCGACCTCGATCTCGACGAAATGCGCCTGAGGGGCGGTGTCCTGCACCCGCTTCAACACAGCGCCCACACCACCGGCAGCGGCGATGTGGTTTTCCTTGATCAGCACCGCGTCGTAAAGGCCGATGCGGTGGTTCACGCCTCCACCGGTTTTCACCGCGTACTTCTGCGCGAGCCGCAGGCCGGGAAGGGTCTTGCGTGTGTCCACGATGGCCGCGCGCGTGCCCTGGACGGCATCGACGAACACCGCCGTCTTCGTGGCCACCGCCGAGAGCAGCTGCAGGAAGTTGAGCGCGGTGCGCTCGGCGGTCAACAGCGCCTGTGCTTTGCCTTCGATCTCCAGCACCACCTGATCGGTCGCACAGCGTTGGCCCTCACCCACGTGCCAGGTCAGCCGCGCCGAGGGGTCACACGCCAGCACAGCGGCCTCGACCCAGGGTTCGCCACAGATCACGGCCGGTTCGCGCGCGAGGATGCGTGCACGGGCAGTTCGCGAGCGGTCCACGAGAGCCGCCGTGAGGTCACCGGTGCCCACATCTTCGGCCAAGGCTCGGGCCACGTCGCTGCGGGCGAGTTCGACCAGGTCGGCGGCGGTGAAATCTGACAGGTGTTTCATGGGCAGAAGCATAACGGGAAGGGGCACACGGGATGGACTATAGTCCGCCCCATTCCGACCACCTGCCGAGGGGACATCACCATGAGCCAGCCCACCGCCCAGCCCGCCACCGGTACGCCCTACGGCACCCTGCCCTCGGCGTCGCCCTTGCCGCAACGCAAGCCGGTGAGCCTGCCGCGATTGCAGGAAATGCGCGACCGCGGCGAGAAGATCACCATGCTGACCGCCTACGACGCGACCTTCGCCGCCGTGGCCGATGCGGCCGGCGTGGAATGCATCCTGGTGGGCGACTCGCTGGGCATGGTCTGCCAGGGGCTTTCCAGCACCGTGGGGGTGAGCCTGGAGACCATGAGGTACCACACCGAAAGCGTGGTGCGCGGCATGCTGCGCGTGCAGGCCACGGCCTGGGTGATTGGCGATCTGCCCTTTGGCAGCTACCACGAGAGCAAGGAACAGGCGCTGCGCAGCGCCTCGGTGCTGATGCAGGCCGGCGCCCACATGGTCAAACTCGAAGGCGGCGGCTGGACGGCCGACACCGTGCGTTTCCTGGTCGAGCGCGGCATCCCGGTGTGCGCCCACCTGGGCCTCACCCCCCAGACCGTTCACGCGCTGGGTGGCTACCGGGTGCAGGGTCGCGGCGACGCCGCCGCCCTGGTCTTGAGACGCCATGCCGCCGAACTGCAGGACGCGGGCGCCACCATGATGGTGCTCGAGATGGTGCCCGCCACCGTGTCCACGGAGATCACCAACGAACTCAAGACCTGCCACACCATCGGCATCGGGGCGGGCAAAGGCACGGCCGGCCAGGTGCTGGTGATGCACGACATGCTGGGCATCAACCTCGGCAAGAACCCGAAGTTCGTGCGCAATTTCATGGACGGTGCCAGCAGCGTGCGCGAGGCGATGGCCGCCTACGTCGCGGCGGTGAAAGACGGCAGCTTCCCCGACGACACGCTGCACGCCTGGTAGCTGGATCACCTCCGCAGCGCCTTCGGCGCTACCCTCTCAAGGGGGCGGCGCTGGCGGCCCGGCAAAGCCGGTTCCGCGGCGCCCCTCGACAAGACTTCCCATCGCTCCTATGCAACTCGTCCACACCATCCAAGACCTCCGCTCCGCGCTGCGGCCGTTCAACTCGCCGGCTTTTGTGCCGACCATGGGCAACCTGCACGAGGGGCATCTGGACCTGGTGCACACGGCACAGCCGCTGGGTGATGTGACGGTGTCCAGCATCTTCGTCAACCGCCTGCAGTTTGCGCCCCACGAAGATTTCGACACCTACCCGCGCACGCTGCAGGCAGACTGCGACCGCCTGGAAAAAGCGGGCTGCGACATCGTGTTTGCGCCGGCCGAGAAGGAGCTCTACCCCGAACCGCAGGGCTACAAGATCCAGCCACCGGCCGATCTGGCCGACATCCTGGAAGGGCATTTCCGCCCGGGCTTTTTCATCGGTGTGTGCACCGTGGTGATGAAGCTGTTCCAGTGCGTGTTTTCCGAAGCCAAGGGGCCACGCCATGCGCTGTTTGGCAAGAAGGACTACCAGCAGCAGATGGTGATCCGGCGCATGGTGCAGCAGTTCGGCATGCCGGTCGAGATCATCGCGGGCGAGACGCAGCGCGCCGCCGATGGCCTGGCGTTGAGTTCGCGCAACGGCTACCTGAGCGAGGCCGAACGCGCCGAGGCGGTGCAACTGTCGCTGGCATTGCGCGCGCTGGCCCGCGACGCCCTGGCCGCAGCGGGCGCCATGCCCGAACAGCTGGAGGGGCTGGAGGCCCGCGCCATGCGCGCGCTGGCGCTGCGAGGCTGGCAGCCCGATTACCTGACGGTGCGGCGTCGAGCCGATCTGCAGTTGCCGAAGACGGCCGACGCGCTGGCCCCTCAATCGCTGGTGGTGCTGGGCGCAGCCCGGTTGGGACGCACGCGCCTGATCGACAACTTCGAGGTGTAGATAGGCCCTCCCCCGCGCCGGGCTTCGCCCGTCACGCCCTCAAGGGGGCGATGCGATTGGCCCGGCGAAGCCGGTTCCACCGCATCCTGGGGTGAAAACACCCCACGCCGGACGCGCAATTGGCTCGACAGCCGCCCGGCTACAGCGCCTCTTCTTTCGGATCGCGCCCCATCAAGGCGGCCACGGCTTGTTCGGGTTTCAGTTGTCCATCGAGCAGCGCCACCACCCCTTCGCTGATCGGCATGTCCACGCCCAGTAGGTGGGCTCGGTGCACCACCGTGCGTGCGCTGTACACGCCTTCGGCCACATGGCCCAGCGAGTCCACCGCCTCGCTCAGTGTCATGCCCTGGGCCAGCAGCTGACCCACCTTGCGGTTGCGGGACAGGTCGCCGGTGGCGGTGAGCACGAGGTCGCCCAGCCCGGAGAGCCCCATGAACGTGTCGGCACGGGCGCCCAGGGCGAGTCCGAGCCGCGTCATTTCGGCCAGGCCGCGCGTGATGAGCGCGGCACGCGCGTTGAGGCCGAGTTGCAGGCCGTCACACAGACCGGTGGCGATGGCGAGCACATTTTTCACCGCGCCCCCCACCTCGACACCCACGCTGTCTTCATTGGCGTAAACCCGCAGCAAAGGGCCGTGGAACGCCGACACCAGCGCATCGCGCACGCCGGCGTGTTCGCTGGCCGCCACCAGCGCGGTGGGTTGGCCACGCGCCACTTCCTGCGCGAAGCTGGGCCCACTGAGCACGCCCGCCCGAAGGCTTGGCGCGACTTGCGCGCGAATTTCATGGCCCAACAGCCCGGGCGCATCGCTCCCGGCCGCCGCGGCCTCAAACCCCTTGCACAGCCAGGCCACTGGCGCTTGCACGTTCGCGAGCCGCTCCAACATGGCCCGCAACGCCGCCATGGGCGTGGCGATCACCACCAGGTCGGAAGTCTTGAGCAGGCCCGACGGCCAGTGCCCGTCGTCACCGGCCAGCGTGAGGCCAGAGGGCAAGGCAACACCGGGCAAATAGCGGCGGTTCTCTCCGTCTGCGCGCATGGCGGCCACCTGTGCCGCATCGCGCGCCCACAGACTGACCCGGTGCGGTTGACCTGGATGACTGGCCGCGCTGATGGCCAGGGCGGTGCCCCAGGCACCCGCGCCGAGCACCACGATGTTCATCGACGGGGACGCCAAACAGACTTACTGCGTGACGATGCGCGGAGCGTCTTCGGCCGCCTGGGCCTGCTGCTGCTCGTACATGGCCTGGAAATTGATTTCGGCCAGGTGCACGGGCGGGAAACCCCCGCGCTGGATCAGGTCGGCCACGTTGCCGCGCAGGTAGGGGTAGACGATCTGCGGGCAGGCGATGCCCATGATCGGGCCCATCTGGTCCTGTGGCAGGTGGCGGATCTCGAAGATGCCGGCCTGCTTGGCTTCGACCAGGAACACGGTCTTGTCCTTGATCTTGGTCTGCACGGTGGCGGTCACGCAGATCTCGTACACACCGTCGGCCACGGGATTGGCTTCCACGCCCAGCTGGATGTCCACCGAGGGCTGCTCCTGCTCCAGCAGGATGGCCGGGGAGTTGGGCTGCTCCAGCGAGGCTTCCTTGAGGTAAACGCGCTGGATCTGGAAGATGGGATCTTGGTCGGCCATAAGAGCTTTCTGAAAAAGTGAAAAGGCAGAAACCCGCCAGGGGACGGGGTCCCGCAGCGGGCTTTGGCGGCGATTATCTCAGCAACGCCACCGGGGAAATCAGGCCTGCAGAAGGGGCACAAGTCCCCCGCTGCGGTCCAGGGCGTGCAGGTCGTCGCAGCCACCCACATGGGTCTCGCCCACGAAGATCTGCGGCACGCTGGTGCGACCGGTGAGCTGGGTCATCCGGGCGCGCAGCTCGGGCTTGCCATCGACCACGATTTCTTCATAGTCGGTCACACCACGCTGCTGCAGCAAGGCCTTGGCACGGCTGCAATAAGGGCAGTAGTCACTGGAATAAATTTTGACGCGGGCCAATTGGCGACTCCTCATTCAGACAAAACAGGACCGGAGCGTGAGACCGAAGCACAGCACACGCCGAAGATCCGGCTCCGCCGGTCCAAAGGCGTGGCCCCCCTGGGGGGAAGCCGCGCAGCGGCGCAGGGGGGATCACTTCTCCACCGGCAGGTTGGCGGAGCGCCAGGCGCCCATGCCACCATTCAGCGAGCGGGCATTCTCGTAGCCCAGCTTCTTGGCGATCGCCACGGCGCGCTTGGAACGCATGCCCGAGGCACAGACCAGCACCACCGGCGTGGCCTTGTTTTTCACGGCGCCGGTCAGTTTGGCCTCCAGCTCGCCCAACGGCAGGTGTTTCGCCCCCACCACGTGGCCCGCCGCAAACTCGTCGGCCCCGCCAATGTCCACCACCACCGCCTTCTCACGGTTCATCAGCTGCACCACCTCGGCCGGCGTGACACCGGCAGCGCCGCCACCACCACCCGAGGCCAGCGCAGGCCACATCAGCATGGCGCCAGAGCTCAACGCCACCAGCAGCAGCATCCAATTGTCGATAAAGAAACTCACAGGCAACCTTTCCAGTTAAGCCTGGGATTTTAGAATGTGTGGCTGGCGCGCGCTGGCATCCCGCCAGCGCGCGCTGTTTTTCGTCCCCAACGCCCCGTCCACCCCATGTACAAACTCGTCCTGATTCGCCACGGCGAATCCACCTGGAATCTCGAAAACCGCTTCACCGGCTGGACCGATGTGGATCTCACGCCCACCGGCGTCTCGCAGGCCATGTCGGCCGGCAAGCTGCTCAAGGCCGAGGGTTACGACTTCGACGTGGCCTACACCAGCGTGCTCAAGCGCGCCATCCACACGCTCTGGTACGCCATGGACGAGATGGACCGCAGCTGGTTGCCGGTGGTCAAGGACTGGCGCCTCAACGAGCGTCACTACGGCGGACTGCAGGGGCTGAACAAGACCGACATGGCCAAACAGTACGGCGACGAACAGGTGCTGATCTGGCGCCGCAGCTACGACACGCCGCCACCGGCCCTGGAGGCCACCGATCCCCGCAGCGAGCGCAGCGACCGTCGCTACGCTGGCCTGCCAGCCGATGCCGTGCCGCTGACCGAGTGCCTGAAGGACACCGTGGCCCGCGTCATGCCGTTCTGGAACGAGGTGCTCGCCCCCACCATCACCAGCGGCCAGCGGGTGGTGATCGCCGCCCATGGCAACAGCATCCGCGCCATGGTGAAGTACCTGGACGGCATCTCCGACGCCGACATCGTGAACCTGAACATCCCCAACGGCATCCCGCTGGTCTACGAACTCGACGCCGATCTCAAGCCCATCAAGAGCTACTACCTGGGCGACGCCGAAGCCGCCGCGAGGGCCGCCGCAGCGGTCGCCGCTCAAGGCAAACACTGAGTGTGCCGATAGCAAGGAACCGAATCGAGGGGCCTTGCTCCAAGGTGTATATTGATTTGCCAGCCCGGTGACGTCACCGCCCAGCTGGCGTCCTTTTTTGGGGTATTTCGATGGGCAAACAAGTGGGTCACAAGCTGAAGATCGCGGGCTGGATCGCCGTGGGCGCGGTGGCCGGGGCGCTGACCACGGTGCAGATGCAGGCCGTGGCCCGCGGTTCGCTGGCCCCCTTGCCACTGGAAGAACTGCAGCAGCTCGCCGCCGTGTTCGGCATGGTCAAGAGCGACTATGTGGAGCCAGTGGACGAGAAAAAGCTCATCTCCGAGGCCATTTCGGGCATGGTCGCCAGCCTTGACCCGCATTCCCAGTACTTCGACAAGAAGTCGTTCAAGGAATTCCGTGAAGGCACCAGCGGCCGCTTCGTCGGCGTGGGCATTGAAATCACCATGGAAGACGGCCTGGTCAAGGTGGTCTCGCCCATCGAAGACTCGCCCGCCTTCCGGGCCGGCCTGAAGTCGGGCGACCTGATCACCAAGATCGACGACACCGCCGTCAAGGGCCTGAGCATCAACGACGCGGTGAAGCTCATGCGCGGCGAGCCGCGCACCAAGGTGCTGCTGAGCATCTTCCGCAAGGACGAAAACCGCACCTTCCCCGTCACGATCACCCGTGAAGAGATCAAGACCCAGAGCGTGAAGACCAAGATGGTCGAGCCCGGTTACGCCTGGGTTCGCGTGTCGCAGTTCCAGGACCGCACCATCGAGGATTTCGCCAAGAAGGTCGAAGACCTGTACAAGGCCGACCCGAAGATCAAGGGCTTGGTGCTCGACCTGCGCAACGACCCGGGCGGCCTGCTGGACGCGGCCGTGGCGCTCTCGGCCGCTTTCCTGCCGGAAAACGTGACCGTGGTCTCGACCAACGGCCAGCTCGCCGACAGCAAGTTTGTCTACACCGCCGCGCCCCAGCACTACCTGCGCCGCGGTGGCAGCGACCCGATCAAGCGCCTGACCGAAGCCACCAAGGGCGCATTGAAGAGCGTGCCCATGGTCGTGCTGGTCAACGAAGGCTCCGCCTCGGCCAGCGAGATCGTGGCCGGTGCCCTGCAAGACCACAAGCGCGGCACCATCCTGGGCAGCCAGACCTTCGGCAAGGGCTCGGTGCAGACCGTGCGCCCGCTCGGTCCCGACACCGGCCTCAAGCTCACCACCGCGCGGTATTACACGCCGGGCGGCAAGTCGATCCAGGCCAAGGGCATCGTGCCCGACGTGATGGTCGACGAGACGCTGGAAGGCAATGTGTTTGCCGCGCTGCGCACCCGTGAAGCCGACCTGACCAAGCACCTGACCAACGGCAAGGAAGCCAAGCCGGGCGAAACCCCGATGACCGACGCCCAGCGCGCCGCCGAGCAGGTGCGTGAGCAAGACCGCGAAACCGCCCGCAAGCGCCTGGAAGACGAGGCCAAGAAGAACCCCGGCCAGCGCCTGATCCCCGAGTTCGGCAGTGAAAAAGACTTCCAGCTGCAGCAGGCGCTGAACAAGCTCAAGGGTCGCCCGGTGCTGGTCAGCAAGACGCAGACCGAGCGCGAAGAAGAGAAGAAAGACAACTGATCGCAGAGCGACGGACCACGGCCTTGGACGACCAGCAACTCCTGCGCTACTCGCGCCACATCCTGCTCAACGAGCTGGGCATTGAGGGTCAGGAACAGCTGCTGGCGTCCCACGCGCTGGTGATCGGCGCGGGCGGCCTGGGTTCGCCGGTGGCGCTCTACCTTGGCAGCGCCGGCGTGGGCCGCATCACCGTGGTGGACCACGACGTGGTCGATGAAACCAATCTGCAGCGGCAGATCGCGCACACCCTGGATCGTGTGGGGCAAGCCAAAGCCGAGTCGGTGAAGGCGGCGATTGCCGCCATCAACCCCGACCCACAAGTCAATGCGCTGGTGCAACGTGCCGACGACGCCCTGCTCGACCAGCTGCTGCCCGACGTGAACGTGGTCATCGACTGCTGCGACAACTTCGCCACCCGCCACCTGGTCAACCGCGCCTGCGTGCGCCACGGCGTGCCGCTGGTGTCGGGCGCGGCGATCCGCATGGACGGACAGCTCAGCGTGTACGACCCGCGCGACAGCGCCTCACCCTGCTACGCCTGCGTGTTCCCCGAAACCAGCGACGTGGAAGAAACGCGCTGCGCCACCATGGGCGTGTTCGCGCCGCTGGTGGGCATCGTCGGCACCATGCAGGCGGCCGAAGCGCTCAAGCTGATGTGCGGCATGGGTTCGCGCCTGACCGGGCAGCTGCTGATGATCGACGGACGCGACCTGTCGTTCAACCAGATCGCGCTGCCGCGTCAACCAGGCTGCGCGGTCTGCGGCCACCCGCACTGAACGGAAGGCGGTCGATCAGGGCCAGGGGCAAGGCCCGTTCCGGCGGCGGAAATCGCGCGGCACCTCGGGCCGATCCTGGGCAAACAGGCCCTTGCGCCGTTCGCGGGCCCGCTCTTCCTGTTCGGCATAGGGCCCGTTGCTGTGGCGCCAGTGGTACGACCAGGCGTGGCCCTCGCTGACCAGCCAGCCGGCCACGTCCTCGTCGCCCAGTTGCAGCTTCACCAGCGGGCGGCCGTAATCGTCGCGGCGGCGTTCGCGCACCACGACCACCTTCTCCAGCAGGCGCGCAGCGAGCGCCTCCTTGGACGCCAGACCTCCGTCCTGGCAGATCTCCGGTGCGTCAATGCCGTCGATCCGCAGCTTGCGGTATTTGCCGCCGGTCAGTGGCTTGACCCACAGCGTGTCGCCGTCGGACACGCGGGTCACCCGCGCTTCGTAGCTGGCATCGGCCCGTGGTGGGAAGTTGGGTTTGGCGGCGTCCTGCGCTCCGGCAGCGCTGCCCGCGAACGACAGAAGCGCCGCGCTGAAAACAAATGATGGAAACAACATGCCGCGAGTCTGCCAGCTTTGCCGGCCGGCCCGCTCACACCGCCATGTAACGCCCCGGCCGGTGGTTGATCGCCAGCGTCATGTTGAGCACCACCGCCCCCAGCACCGACCAGGCGATCTGCGGCGGCGCACGCACCGAGAAGGCGGCGAGCACGATGGCGCAGTCCAGCGCCATCTGCAGGTGGCCCGCGCGCCAGCCAAACCGCTCCTGCAGGTAGAGCACCAGCACGTTGAAACCACCCAGGCTGGCCCGGTGCCGGAACAGCATCAGCATGCCCGCGCCCATCAGCAAGCCGCCGGCCACCGCCGCGAAACCGGGCGCCAGCGCGCCGATCTGAATCCAGCCCGGCACCAGGTGCGCCAGCAGCGAGAGCAGGCCCACCGCGACAAAGGTCTTGACCGTGAAGCGAGCGCCCATGCGCCGCCAGGCCAGGGCATAAAACGGCAGGTTGATCAGGAAAAACACCGCACTGAAGCTCCAGCCCGTGGCGTAGTGCACGAGGAACGCCAGCCCGGCGGTGCCGCCCGTGAGCAGCCCCACGTGGCCAAACAGCACCACGCCGAGCGCCACAAACAGGGTGCCGGTCAGCAGCGCTTGCGCGTCTTCGTGCGGCTTGTGGCGCCCGGGCGCGGCGGCTGGCGAGCGCGCAAGCGGCGGAGCCGAAGCGGAAGGACGGAACAGGCGCAGCAATGCCGACATGGACGAACCGGATGTGAGGGAGGAGGCGCAGAGTGTCGGCCCCACGGGCCGCGCCGCCTTTGACCCAGGTCAGGACCGGGGCACGCCGCCTGAGCCGTCCGTCAGTTCGCTCAGCGGCAGCGCGTCGATCGGGGACAGCCCGGCGCGCACGGCGGCCAGCCGGTTCTCCAGCGCGTGGACCGACGCTGCGGCACGGGGATCATCGGGCCATGCCCGGTCGTCGCGCGTCAGCCGCAGGCGGTGGCGACGGCGCAGCAGGCCGCCCAGCGGGTCGACGTGCAGCCGGTAAAAGCAGCGCATGCCGTAGTGAAGGTGCAGCGTGTGGCCGTCCAGCGGCCAATGGTTGTTCAGCAAGAACGAGTCGTACATGACACCCAGCTTCGCCTCGGCCAGCACCTGGAAACGGTCGTCCAGCAGCGTGAAGCTGTTCGCCTCTTCAAAGGGGCAGTCGAACGAGGTGATCAGCAGATGCCCGTGCGCGCAGCGGTACTGCGCCTCGATCACGTAGCCTTCGATCTGTGTGCCGGTGGGCACGCCGTCGCACAGCAGCGCGGTCTTGACCGGCCAGTGTTCATACGGCCCTTCGTGCTTCGCCAGCGAGAAGCGCTGCTGTGCCTCCATCGGCCCGCGCTCAGGGCCGCAGCACCTTGGCCACCGGGTTGTTGCGCAGGCGGTAGGCGTCGGGCATGTCCGAGCCCAGCAGCGGGCGCAGGTAGAGGCGGAAGGCGTCGGTCACATCCGTGCCGCTGGCGCTGATGAACTCGTCTTCCATCGTGCGCGTCTTGCCGGCCACGGCGTCCAGCGGGAGCAGCTCGTAGTCGGCCGAATAGAAGCCGGTGCGCTTGATCGCCACCGAGCCGTCGACCTGGCCCCACATCGCGAACTGCACGGCTTTTTCGCCCACCTCGCGCGCCTCGCGCTGGTCCACGTCGGACACACACCCGATGAAGCTGCGCTGCAGGTAGCCGAAGGTGTCGCCGCGCACGCGCTTGATGCCCAGCCGGTTCTTGATCTCCTCGCACAGCAGGTCGGCCAGCGCGCCGGTGCCGGAGAGCTGCACGTTGCCGTGCGCGTCCTTCTCCACGTCCTTGGCCAGTTGGGTGATGATGGGCTGCCCCGAGGCGTCGTGGATACCTTCGCTCACCGCGATCACACAGCGGCCGTGGCGCTCATACATCGCCTTCACATCGGCCAGGAACTTCGGGATCTCGAACACGCGTTCGGGCACGTAGATGAGGTGCGGGCCGTCGTCGGGAAACTTCTTGCCCAGCGCGGACGCGGCCGTGAGAAAGCCCGCGTGCCGGCCCATCACCACGCCCACGTAGACGCCGGGCAGCGACGCGTTGTCAAGGTTCGCCCCGGCAAAGGCCTGGGCCACGAAGCGCGCCGCCGAGGGGAACCCGGGCGTGTGGTCGTTGCCCACCAGGTCGTTGTCGATGGTCTTGGGAATGTGGATCGAGCGCAGCGGGTAGTTGGCCTTGTGCGCCTCCTCGCTCACGATGCGCACCGTGTCCGACGAGTCGTTGCCACCGATGTAGAAGAAGTGCTCGATCTCGTGGGCGCGAAGCACCTTGAAGATTTCCTGGCAGTACTTCAGGTCGGGCTTGTCGCGCGTGGAGCCCAGCGCCGAGGCCGGCGTGCGCGCCACGGCTTCCAGGTTGTGGCTGGTCTCCTGCGTGAGGTCGACGAAGTTCTCGTCCACGATGCCGCGCACGCCGTGGCGCGCGCCGTAGACCCGCTTCACGTTCTGGAAGCGCCGCGCCTCCAGGGCCACGCCCACCAGCGACTGGTTGATCACGGCGGTCGGGCCGCCGCCCTGGGCGACGAGGATTTTTCCGGATGACATGGGTTGCTCCTTCGAAGAGGGATGAGGACTACGGCGCTTCAACGCCAGAAAACCATGGGAGAAAACACGCTGTACGCGCTGCTATGGGCGCGGCTGGTCCATGGCGTCTGCCGCCATCATGCCGGCGCCCAGCCCGCCGGCCCCCGCCGCACCACCCACGCCGCCACCTCCGCCACCCCCACCGCCGGCCCGGCCGGCTCCGCCGCCCTCGCCGCGACCGGAACGCACACCGCTGCCGGGCCCGGACGCCGGGAGCACCAACGACCTGGGGATGGGCGCCAGCCCGAGCTGGGTGCGCAGATCGAAGCGCAGCTCGTTGATCAGGGGTTGATAGTCCACAGGCTCGCCACGGGTGAGCGAGAGCGCATACCCGGCGGCAAGTTCAACCTGCCGGAGAGAACCAAACAGCACGATGTCGCCCAGCGCCTCTTCAATCTGGGGCCGGTGTTCGCCCGTGGCAGGCGAGAACGAGCCTGCCAGCGAGCGATAGGCCGCCACCAGCGACTTGAGCCGTTCCGTTTCCTGGCGGTTCTCCCGCTGGCGTTGCTGCTGCATGCGCTGCATGACGAAGATGCGGATGGCGAGCAGGAACACGGCGACGATCAGCGAGGCGATGATCGAGAGCGGCAGAGGACCCAGGTCAGAGAGTTGCATGATTCAAGCGTGGGGACACCCTCACCCCAAGATGGCCGGATTGGCCTGCCACAGCACCCAGTTGAGGTACGACGCAAACGCCACCCAGGCCAGGTAGGGCAGCAGCAAGGCACCCGCCAGCGGCCGGATGCGCCAGAACGCGGCGCAGGTGAGCGCGATCAGCACCCAGAACACCAGCACTTCGGCAAACGCCCAGCCGCCCTGTTGCCAGGCGAAGAACAGCCAGCTCCACAGCGCGTTGGCCGCGAGCTGCGCCACGAACAGGCCGAGCGCCCGGCGGCGGGCCGTGGGCTCGGCCGGCGCGCGCCAGACCAGCCAGGCAGCGATGGCCATCATCGTGAACAACACCGTCCACACCGGGCCGAACAGCCAGCCGGGCGGTGCCCAGGCGGGTTGCACGAGCCCACTGTAGAAGGTCTTGGCATTGGCAGACGCCACGGCTCCCGCTCCGGCGGTGGCAAAACACAGGGCCATCCAGCCGGCGAGGCCGATGAGTTGCTGGCTGCGGGTGCGGTTGCGCGGAAGCTGCTGCATCGTCATGGGGAGGTGCTCGGGTCGGGGCGGGCCAACACGGGGTCGGCGCCAACCATGCATCGTAGTGCGGTTTGCCGCGCCCGTCGGTCCGGCACCGCACCACCCGGGCGAAGTGGTCTCGACCGCCGGCGAGCGCCGTGACACACTGCGCCGATGAAAACCTTCCACAACCCCCACCACGCGCTGCACCAGGGGCGCGAAGAGATGTTCCGTGGCCGCATGGTCCCCTGCCACGAGGTGCCGGCGCGGCTGGACTATGTGCTGGCCGAGCTGCAGCGGCGCTCGCTGGGCGGCCTGCACACGCCGGAGGTGAACGACGCCGAGCTGGACACCGCCATCGGCCGGGTGCACGGCGCGCGCTACACGGCCTTCCTCGCCAGCGCATGGGATGAGTGGGTGGCGATGGACCCGGCGAACGCTCAGCGCGACGCCCTGCCCTCGGTCTGGCCACTCGGCAACCGACACGCCTTCCGCACCGACGTGCTGCCGCAGAACTTCGCGGCGCGCCTCGGCCTGTTTTCGTACGACTCGGGTTCGCCGCTGACGGCGGGCACCTGGGCTGCGGCGCGCGGGGGCGCGGCCTGCGCGTTGGCGGCGGCGCGCGAGCTGCTGGCCGGCGAGCGCGCGGCGTTTGCGCTCACCCGCCCGCCCGGCCACCACGCGGGGCCGGACTTTTTCGGCGGCTACTGTTTCCTGAACAACTCCGCCATCGCGGCCCAAGCCTTGCGCGACGGCGGCAAACAGCGCGTGGCGGTGCTGGACGTGGACTACCACCACGGCAACGGCACGCAGACCATCTTCTACGAGCGCGCCGACGTGTTCACCGCCTCGGTGCACGGCGACCCCGCCACCGAGTACCCCTTCTTCCTCGGTCATGCCGACGAGCGCGGCGCGGGCGCGGGAGAAGGCTTCAACCTCAACCAGCCGCTGCCGCGCGGCACCGGCTTCGAGGCCTGGTGCGCCGCGCTGGACACCGCCATCGACGCGATCGACGACTTCAACGCCGACGCGCTGGTGGTGCCCATGGGCCTGGACACCTTCGAGGGCGATCCGATCTCGGGCTTCACCCTCAAGAGCGAGGACTACGACACCGTGGGCCGCCTGCTCGCGGCGGCCGGCGTGCCCACGGTCTTCGTCTTCGAAGGCGGTTACGCGGTGGCCGAGGTCGGCGTCAACGCGGTCAACCTGCTGGAAGGCTTCTGTCGCTCGATCTGAAGTGAAGCACCCCCCGCGCCGCTTCGCGTCACCCCCCTCAAGGGGGGCGGCACTGGCCGTCTGGCGGAGCCAGCCCGGCGGTGCCCTTGGTTGGCACCGTTTCAGGGCGCCTAGGTGGCGCTCCGGCGGCGAGAAAAGCCAATGTGAATTTGCCTTCAAACGTCTCTTTTGATTGCAACACCATTCCCCAACAACCACACCGCCAAGCCAGCAGAAGCGCCATCCCAGAGGCACCGCCGGGCTGGCTCCGCCAGACGGCCAGTGCCGCCCCCCTTGAGGGGGGTGACGCGAAGCGGCGCGGGGGGTGTTACACAGCGCGCCAGAAGATGTAGTCAGCCTGGTAGTTGACGATCTGCTTGCTGCCCATCGTGGCCGCGTCGCAGGCCATGGCGGGGGCCACGCCGCCCTTGGTGGCCACGCGCTGGATGTGGCTCACGCCCTGCATCGCGCCCATGCCCATGGCGGGGTTGGCTTTCACCAGTTGCAGCGGGATGCTGCCGGCCATGGCGGGCGCCACGGCGAGCTGGGTGGCGGTGAGCTTGGAGCCGTCCATGCTTTCCCAGGTGGCGGGCGGCCCGTAGTACTTGCCGACCTGTTTGCCCATGCGGTCCATCAGCTTGGCGTCGGGGCCGACGAAGACCCACTCGAACTGGCCAGCCATGTCTTTCTTGGCGCGGCACTCGTAGGTGATCTGGCCCACGCCCACGGTTTCCATGATCACCTTGTGGCCGGCGGGCACCTGCACGGCGGCGGGCAAGCCGTCCTGCGAGAAGGTGGCCATTTTCGGCGCCATGGCCGGGCCGCCGGTGGCGCAGGCGGAGAGGGCGAGCACGGCACCGGTGGCGAGCGTGGTGAGGGAAGCGGTACGGAGGGACATGGTGGTTTCCTTGGTGGTTGAAGAAAAGGGGATCACAGAAAAGCGGATCACTGGGCCGGGCGGGCCTGGGCCAGTGACTGGAGAAAAGCGACCACGTCGCGGCGGTCGTCCGCCAACGACAGGCTGTAGCCCATGGCCTGGCCGGGCACCAGCGCTTCCGGGTCGGTGAGCCAGGCCCGCAGCTTGTCGCCGGTCCACACGTGGGTGGCCTGGGCCATGGCGGGCGAGTAGGTGTAGCCCGGCGCCTTGCCTGCGGTGCGGCCCGCCACCGTGCCCAGCGCGGGGCCGACACGGTTCTGGTCGAGGCTGTGGCAGCCGATGCAGCGCGACTCGAACAGCTGGCGGCCCTTGACGGCGTCACCGCCCTGGGCGTGGGCCAGCGGAGCGCCCGCGCCGACCAGCAGCGCGAGCGACCCAGCGGCCAGGGCGCGGGCCGACATCACGCGCCGTAGGACAGGGCGCCGGCGGGCAGCGGACGGCCCAGGGCGCTGGTCAGCACGGTGAAGTGCATGGTCTCGTCGGCGGCCAGGCGCGCGGCGACCTTGGCCAGGTCCTTGCTGCCCAGCGAGGGGATCACGCCGAGGTAGGCGTTGGTGGCGCCCAGCTCCAGGCGGGCGGCGAGGTCGAGCACGTCGGCCTGGCTCTTGAGGGCGCCGGCGTTCAGCGCCTTGGCGTACTCGTCGAGCTTCATCTCGGCCACCGGCTTGCCGCCCAGTTTCTGGATGGTGGCGATCAGCGCGTCGCGGTGCGCCTTGTGGTGGCCCTGGAACTGCACCGCGATGTCGAGCACCGGCTTTTGCAGCAGGCCGCTGCCGGCGCCGAGCTGGTAGGCGTTGATGGCTTCGTGCTCCAGGCCGAGCGCCACGTTGAGGATGGACACGTCTTTGGAGACATCGGCGCTCATGCCTTGCGCCAGCACGTCCTTGCCGGCGAGCAGGGCCACGGCCACGGCCGAGAGGGCGCCGCCGCTGCGCATGAAGCCACGGCGCGAGGCGGGGGTGGCGATGAGAGAAGACGAAGGGGTGACGATGTTTGACATGGCGTGGGTCCTTGGAGGTGAGTGAAGTGGGGCGAACAGCCGGTTCATGTTTTGCTGCACCGACGGCCTGGATACGCAGCGGCCCGACGCACTGGATTCAAGAAACCCTCGATCACCAAGGGAATTGACCGCCACTGAATCCGCCGGTGACCGGGCTGCGTAGTGAGTTCGTCGGGTGCGGTGAATGCGCCCGGCCTGTTTCTCCCCACACCGCCCCACCTTCAAATCACCATGAAACAACCCCACGCCTCCCACCGCCCCACCCCCAAGACCGGCCTGCTGGCGCTGGCCGCTGCCGGGGCCTTGATCGCCGCCGCGCCCGCCCACGCCGACACCGGCAAGCTGCTGCTCACCGGCGGCGTGAGCACCATCGAAGGCGCGGCCGGCGGCGGCCTCTCACCCTGGGCCGTGATCGGCAGCCAGGCCACCGGCGGCGAAACCGGTGTCTCGGCCTACGCGAGCCGCGCCGAAACGCAGGACTACGGCCTGAGCGCCTACGGCGTGGCGGTGGGCATCCACGACCGCGTCGAGCTGTCGGTCGGCCACCAGGACTTCAACACCGGCGTCACCGGCACGCTGCTGGGCCTGCCCGGTCTGCACCTGAAACAGAACATCGTTGGCGCCAAGCTCCGAGTGGCCGGCGACGCGATCCTCGACAGCGATTCGCTGATGCCGCAGATCGCCGTGGGCGTGTTGCACAAGCGCCTCGATTCCAGCGGGCTGGACGCCACGCTGCAGGCGCTGGGCGCCAAGCGCTCGGGCACCGACGTGTACGTGAGCGCGACCAAGCTGTTTCTGGCCCAGGGCGTGCTGGTGAATGGCACGCTGCGCGCCACCAAGGCCAACCAGGGCGGCCTGCTCGGTCACGGCGCCACGCTGGGCGGTGCCGACAACGGCTATCAGTTCATGCCCGAGCTGTCGGTCGCCTACCTGCTGCGCAAGAACCTGGCGGTGGGCGTCGAGTACCGCGCCATGCCCAACAAGCTGAAGAAGGCGGGCGCCGCCGCCGGCCTGGGCGACGGCCTGCGCGCCGGCGCCTGGAAAGACGTGTTCATCGCCTGGGCGCCGAGCAAAAACGTCTCGCTGACCCTGGCCTACGTGGACCTGGGCACCGTCGTGCCCGCCACCACCAAGAACAAGAAGCAGACCGGCGCCTACGTCTCGGCCCAGATCGCGTTCTGACCCCACCCTTTCATACCGACCTCACACCGACCCGATCACGATCATGAAAAAACTCATCGCCCCCATCACCTTTGTCGCCTTCTCCCTGCTGTCCCTCGGCAGCGGCCTCGCCGCCGCACAGACCATGAGCCCACCCATGAAGGCCGTCACGCCCGCCTCGGCCTACCCCGTGGCACCCGCCGCCGGCCTGTACCAGGCCTTTGGCGAGCAGGCCGGCATCCGCGCCCTGATGGACGACTTCGTGGTGCGCCTGAAGGCCGACGCCCGCATCGGCGAGCAGTTCAAGGACACCAACCTCGCGAACCTCGCCAAGCAGCTGACCGACCAGGTCTGCCAGCTCTCGGGCGGCCCCTGTGTCTACAAGGGCCCGGACATGAAGGAAGCGCACGCCAGCATGGACATCAACCGGGGCCACTTCAACGCCCTGGTCGAGGTGCTGCAACAGAGCATGGACGCGCGCGGCATCCCGTTCACGCGCCAGAACCAGCTGCTCGCGCTGCTGGCCCCGATGCACCGCGACGTGGTGACGGTGAAATGAGCCCCCACGCTCCGCCGCTGCGCGGGTCGCTGCCCCAGGACTGGGAGGGGCCCCGGTCCATGCCGAGTCCAGGGGCTGATCCGGCTTGGGGCGGCCCGGCGCCGGATCGCTTGAGCGCCCGCGCCCGCTTCGCTTCGATGCGCACCGCGCTGGCCATCGCCGCCGCCCTGTGCGGCACGCTGGCCCAGGCGGCCACGCTGCAGGTCACCGTGCTGGCGCGCGACGGCCAGCCGCTGGCCGACGCCGTGGTGCTGCTCGAACCCACTGCGGGCGCGGCCCCGAAAACGCCGGCGCCCGTGACCGCCGCGATCCAGCAGCAGAAGATGCAGTTTCTGCCCGCCGTGAGCGTGGTGCCGGTGGGCTCGAAGCTGAAGTTCAGCAACCTCGACGGCTGGGAGCACCACGTGCGCGGCGGCCCGGCCGGGCTGGCCGCGTTCACATCCAGCGGCAAGGCCGGCTTCGAGCTGCGGCTGGACGGCCGCGAAGAAGGCAAGCCGCCGGCCAGCGCCGAGGTCACGGTGGGCCAGGCCGGGCCGATCCAGCTGGGCTGCCACATCCACGGCTCCATGCGCGGATACGTCTATGTGACCGACAGCCCCTGGGCCGTGAAGACCGGTCCCGACGGTGTGGCGATGTTGCCCGACGTGCCCGAAGGCGCCGCGCGACTGCGCATCTGGCACCCGGAGCAGCTGGTCGAGGCCGCCGCCACGCCGGTCACGGTCACGCAGGTCACCGCGCTCAACGTGCCGACCCAGGTGCAACCGCGCAAACGGCGGCCGTGATGGGCAGCGTGCACCCCCTGGGAAGCCCGCGCCCGGCCCCGGTTTTGGCACTGGCCCACAATGCCGGCATGGCAGAACAACCCGACGACATCCTGATGACCCTGATCGACCGCGTTGCCCAGCGCGACGAGCTCGCCCTCAAAGCGCTCTACGACCTGACCTCGGGCAAGCTCTACGGGCTGGCGCTGCGGGTGCTCGGCAAAAACGAGTGGGCCGAAGATGCGCTGCAAGACACCTTTCTGCAGGTCTGGCGCACCGCGCCCGACTACCGCGCCAGTCTGAGCCCGCCCATGGCCTGGCTGGGCCTGATCGTGCGCAGCCGCTCGCTCGACCTGCTGCGCCGCCGCAAGGCCGACCGCGAGCACCTGCGCGACGAGATCGACGACATGGCCGACACCCTCGCGGGCGACTCGCCCAACCCCATGGACACCAGCCTCGCCAGCCAGCAGGCCTGGGCGCTGCACCAGTGCCTGGGGCGGCTGGAGAACAAGCAGCGCGAGGTGGTGAGCCTGGCCTACCTGCGCGACCTGAGCCACGGCGAGCTGTCCGAACAGCTCAAGCTGCCGCTGGGCACGGTCAAGACCTGGATACGGCGCGGGCTGGACCAGCTGCGCATCTGCATGGGACGGTACGCATGAACACCCCCCGCGCCGCTTCGCCCGCTATGGAACACCCCCTGCGCCGCTTCGCGTCACCCCCCTCAAGGGGGGCGGCACCTGAGGCCCGGCAAAGCCGGTTCCTCGGTGCCCCTGGGTGGCGCTGCTTCATTCGGTGCGGCTGGTGCTTCGGCGCCTTGAAAAACTGAAGCCTCTCCTATGAAATTGACCCAACACCCTGAGCTGCTGGACCGTCTGGCCAGCGCCTACGCCATCGGCACACTGCGCGGCGGTGCGCGCCGCCGTTTTGAAACCCTGGCCCGCGAGCAGGCGCCCGTGCGGGCGGCCGCGCTGGTGTGGCAAAGCCGCGTGGCCAGCATGACCGAGCTGCAGACGTCCGCGGAGCCCTCTCCCGCCGTCTGGACCCGCATCCACAACCTCATCGTGGCGGAGCGCGAGCAGACCGCCATGGCGGCGGCGCGCAGCGCCAAAGCCGCGCCGTCTGGCGGCTGGTTCCGCAGCCTGGCGCTGTGGCGTGGCGCGGCCGGTGCGGGCGCGCTGGCGACCGTGCTCGCCGTGGTCACCGCCGTGGGCCTGCGCGACGACCTGGGCGCGCAGATCGGCGAGCTGCAAGCGGCGCTGAGCGCACAGCCGCAGATCGAATACGTGGCCGTGCTCAACGACGAGCAGGCCAGCGCCTCGATGCTGGTGACCTTTGACCCGAAGAACAAGAAGCTGACGCTGCAGCGCGTGGGCGGCTACCAGGAGGCGTCCGACAAGTCGCTGCAGCTCTGGGCCCTGCCCCCGGGCGCCGCGCCGCGCTCGCTCGGCGTGCTGAGCCAGGAGAAGCTGCTGCAGCTCGCCGCCGACCAGCGCGATGTGAATGAAGTGCCGGCGCTGGCGATCAGCCTGGAGCCCAAGGGCGGCGTGCCGAGCGAAACCGGGCCGACCGGGCCGGTGCTGTTCAAGGGCGCGCTCATTCAGAAAATGCTCTGAACGCGCTGCGCGGCTACTGCCGCGCCATGCGCACGTTCGCCGGCGGCAGCTGCGGGTGGCTGCTGCGCCAGGGGTTGATGTCGAGGCCGCCTCGGCGCGTGTAGCGCGCATAGACCATCAGCCTGTCGGGCTTGCAGCGCGCCATGATGTCCATGTAGATGCGCTCGACGCACTGCTCGTGGAATTCGTTGTGGTTGCGGAAACTCACGATGTACTGCAGCAGGCCGGCCTGGTGAATCTGCGGCCCGCTGTAGCGGATCTGCACGCTGCCCCAGTCGGGCTGGCCGGTGACCAGGCAGTTGCTCTTGAGCAGGTCGCTCACCAGGGTTTCTTCCACCGGTTTCTCGTCCAGCGCGGCGCTCAGCAGCTCGGGGGCGGGCTGGTAGCGGTCGCATTCCACGTCGAGCCGGTCGATCGACAGCCCTTCGAGCTCCTTGACCGGTTCACAGTCGAACAGCTCGGGCAGCAGCAGGCGCACGCCGGCGCCGGCCTTCACCGGGCCGCCGCTCCAGATGGCCGCGCTCACGTCGCCGCGGATGCGCTCTCGCACAGCGTCGGCGCTCTCCATCCGGGTGTTGTTGAAGCTGTTGAGGTAGAGCTTGAACGACTTGCTCTCGACGATGTGCGTGCTCTCGCAGGGGATCGTGATGTGGGCAATCGCCACTTGCGGCTTGCCCTTCAGGTTGAGCCAGCTCAGCTCGAACGCGGTCCAGAGGTCGGCGCCCAGAAACGGCACGCTGCCGGTGATGCCGATCTCGCTGCGTTTGGGTTCGCGCGGCAGCGGGAACAGCAGCGAGGGGTCGTACTGGTCGGCATAGGCCGAGGGCTTGCCCAGAGGGGAATGGTCGGGAGTCATGTTCACGGGTTCGGTGTCTCGGCGGTCGGCGGTGGGCGGTGGGGGAACAGGGGGTCAGGGAGGGGATTCGGCCGGGGGCGAGCTCATTCAAAAACCCGTTCGCGCAACCACTTGGTGGCCACCCACTTTTCGCCTTCGAGCACGGGCGCACCGCCGTGCAGGCTCATGGTGCCGGGGTGCGGCCGGTTGTAGCTGAAGAACACCGCGCTGCCACGCACGGGCGCCACCTCCAGCCCCACGTCGGGGAAGGTGGTGCCGCCGCCACGCGCCGGCTCGTTGAGGTACATCACGACCGTGCCCACGCGCTGGCCGCCGCGCTTGAGGATGGTCGGCGTGCCAGGCTCGGCCGGGTCGAAGTAGTCGTAGTGCGGCTTGTACTCGGCGCCCACCTGGTAGTTGAGCACCTGGATGCCCTCGCCGTTCTCGACCGGCCAATGCACCAGGTGCGCGATGCGCGCCTCGATGCGCCGGATCAGCTCGCTCTCGCCGCGGTTGAAAAACATGCCGTTGCTCGTTCGGTCGGGGTTCATCTCCTCGCCACCGGTGGCGGTCTGCACCGTGAGCGAGCGCGCCAGCCGCGGGCGCGCGGCCGCGATCAGGCCGTCGCACTCTTCGTCGCTCAGCAAGCCACCGAGCACCACCACGCGCGGCTGGCTCATCGACACCACCACATTGACCAGGCGGTCGCCCGCATCGATGCGGCGCGGTGAGCCCGCGAGCACCAGATCGGGCACCTTCACCCCTACCGCACCGCGCACGGCCGTGGCGGGCGCAGGGCTCACCGCCCGGCCCGCGCCCAGTTGCTGCAGGTGGTCGCGCAGCGTCTGCTCCAACGCGGCCTCGGCCACGTCGGGCCGCCAGCCGGCCTGCACCATCGAGGCCAGCACGGCCTCGGGCAGGCAGCCGGCCGACGACTGCTCGATGATCCACTGGCGCAACTCGGGCGTGACGGTCTGGGTCATGGCACTGTGACTCCTGCGGGTTTTTGCTCACGGCGGAACACCAGCCGGTCGGGATCGGACACGGCGGGCACGTAACGGTAGCCCTCCAGGTCAAAGCCCTGGAGCTGCTCAGGTGTCGCGGCGCGCTGCTGCAGCGCGTAACGCACCATCAGACCGCGCGCGCGCTTGGCGAAGAAGCTGACGATCTTGTAGGCATCGCCCTTGCGCTCCTCGAACACACAGGTCACCACGCGCGGCTTCAGCGCCTGGCGGTCCACCACCTTGAAATACTCGTCGCTCGCGAGGTTGATCACCACCGGGCTCTTGTCGGCCCGGGCGCGCTGGTTCAGGTAGTCGGCGATCTGGCTGCCCCAGAAACGGTAGAGGTTGCTGCCCTTCTCTGTCTGCAGCCGCGTGCCCATCTCCAGCCGGTAGGGCTGCATGCGGTCCAGCGGGCGCAACACGCCGTAGAGCCCGCTCAGGATGCACAGGTGCTGCTGCAGCCAGCCCAGCTGTTCTTCGCTCAGGGTCTTCGCGTCCAGGCCGCCGTACACGTCGCCGTCAAACGCGAGCACCGACTGCTTCGAGTTCTTGGCGGTGAACTTCGGTTGCCAGGCCTGGTAACGGGCGACGTTGAGCCCCGCGAGCTGATCGGACAAATCCATCAACGCAGACACCTGCAGCGGCGTCTTCTCACGCAACACGGCGATCAGCGCCGCCGCCTGCTCGACGAACAGCGGCTGGGTGTGGGTCTTGGTGTGGGCCGGCGTCTCGAAGTCGAGGGCTTTGGCGGGGGACAATAGAAACAACATGCTGGAAATCCTGTATCGGGACGATTATCTTGCAGCCGTGCACAAACCCCCGGGTCTGCTGGTGCATCGCACCGGCCTCGACGCGGGCGAGACCCGCTTTGCGGTGCAAATGCTGCGCGACCAGGTCGGCCAGCCCGTCTGGCCGGTGCACCGGCTGGACAAAGGCACCAGCGGCGTGCTGCTGTTCGCGCTGGACGCGGGCACCGCGAGCGCGCTGGGCAAGGCGTTTGAAAGCGGCGAAGGGTTGCGCAAAACCTACCACGCCATGGTGCGCGGCTGGCCGGCCGACGAAGGCCTGATCGATCATCCGCTGAAACGCATGCCCGACGACATGCGGTCTCAACGCGAAGAGCTGCAGTACGCGCAGACACGGTACCGCACGCTGGAGCGATGCACGCTGCCGCTGGCATTCAGCGGCTTCGAGACCTTGCGCTGTGCGCTGGTGGAACTGCAACCGCTGACCGGCCGGCGCCACCAGTTGCGGCGGCACATGAAACACATATCGCACCCGATCATTGGGGATTCGACCCACGGCAAAGGGCCGTTGAACCGGGCGGTGGCAGCGTGGCTGGGGGTGCAGCGGATGTGGCTGCATGCGGGGGCGCTGACGGTGTCCCACCCGCACACCGGCCGGCCCTTGTGCATCGAAGCGCCCACCAGCCCCGACTGGGGCCGCTGGGGATGCCTCCCCCAGACCGAGGTGTCTACTTCAGATCACCAGCCAGACTCGCCAGCGTCTCCGGCCCAATCTGCACGTGCGCCGGGTAGTGGGTGTGATCGCAGCCCAGCTTGACGGCCGCGCCGGCCTGGATGGCGGCGCGCATGGTGGGGGTGAACTCGAAGCGCACAAAGTGGACCGCGCTGGTCTTCTCGTCGTTCTCGCGGTCCAGGTCTTCGTCGGCAATCGCGTACACGCGGGCCATGCCCTCGACCTCGACAAACAGGCGGTCTTCCACGCCGATCAGGCGGGCCAGCTCGCGCTTGCGCTCGTTGACGTCGGTGTACTCGATCATCAGCGTGCCTTTCCAGTTGCCGCCGTCGGGCACCAGCGCCGCGTAAGCGTCGATCTCCTGCTGGATGCCCTCTTCTTCGAAGATCTTCTCGATGCGCAGCATCTCCTGGATCTGGTAGCGGATGGTGGTCTCGCTCTCGAACTGCAGGTTGAGGTGTTCGCCGAGCTGCACGCTGCGTTGCTTGCGGTGCGCGATGACCTCGGGCTTGTGTTGCTTGCGCCACTTGCTGTAGGCCTCCAGACCCATGAGGCTGTCGGGGGTGATGTGTCCGGTGAGTTGCATGGTGGTCTTTCTTATTTGAGGCCGTAGGCTTTGGCCACGAGGCTCAGCGGGTGCTGCAGCTCCGGCGCACCCAGGCCGTTGACCTCGAAGCCTTGGGCGATGTGGTGGCCGCCGAGCGGGCAGTCGGAGCTGATGTAGTCGGGCTTCGCGCCGTCCTTCATGGTGGCCATGGCCTTGAACACCGGCTTGCCGATCTTCATGGCCTGCTGGTGGTAGGCCTTCTTCACACCGAAGGTGCCGGCGTGGCCGGAGCAGCGTTCGATGGTGTTGACGGTGGTGTCGGGGACCATCTTGAGCATCTCTTCGGTCTTGCGGCCGATGTTCTGCACCCGGCCGTGGCAGGGGATCTGGTAGCTCACGTTGCCCAGCTTCTGGGGGAATTCGGTCTTGAGCAGGCCGTCGCGTTTGCGCGCCATCAGGTACTCGAACGGGTCCCACATGTGTTCCTTGACGAGCTGCGTGTCGGCGTCGCCCGGGAACATGAGCGGGATCTCCTGTTTGAACATGAGCGCGCAGCTGGGCACGGCGGCGAGGATGGCGAAACCGTCTTTCGCGTACTTCGCGAGCACGGGGATGTTGGCCTCTTTGCTGGCCTGCACCGAGTCGAGGTCGCCGAGCTCCAGCTTGGGCATGCCGCAGCATTTTTCCTTCTCGACCAGCGTGTACGGGATCTCGTTGTGGTCGAGGATCTTGAGCAGGTCCAGGCCGATGCCGGGCTCGTTGTAGTTGATGTAACAGGTGGAGAAGATCGCGACCTTGCCCGGTGTTTTTTCACCGTCCACCACCTTCGACGCCTGGGCGGCCGGCGTGCCCGAGCGGAATTTCTTCGTCGCCAGCTCGGGCAGCCAGGCGTCCTTGTCGACGCCCAGCACGTTCTCCATCACGCCCCGCACGGCCTTGGTCTTGTTCACCGCGTTGGCGACCTGGACCACGATGGGGATGCCGGCGAAGCTGCCGTGCAGGTCGGTCGAGGCCAGCAGCCTTTCGCTGAGCTTGACCTCACCCTTCTTGAACTTGATCGCCTTGGCGCGCAGCATGGTGTGCGGGAAGTCGAGGTTCCACTCGTGCGGCGGCGTGTAGGGGCACTTGGTCATGTAGCAGAGGTCGCACATGTAGCACTGGTCGACCACCTTCCAGTAGTCCTGCTTGGCGACGCCATCGACCTCCAGCGACTCGCTGTTGTCCACCAGGTCGAACAGCGTGGGAAACGATCCGCAGAGGCTCACGCAGCGACGGCAACCGTGGCAGATGTCGAAGATGCGCTCCAGCTCGTCGAAACACTTTTCTTCGTCGTAGAAGTCGGGGTTCTTCCAGTCGAGCGGATGGCGTGTGGGCGCCTGCAGGTTGCCTTCGGTGGCCATGTGTCGTCTCCTCGTCTCTGCGGGTTGGATCGTGGGTTTTTTGAAAGCGCTGGCCGGCAGCGCTTTCAAAAATGCCCTTCCTTCGAGAGAAGGACAGCTCAACCCCAGGACACCGCGGCACCGGCTTTGCCGGGCCGCTGGTGACGCCCCCTGGGGGGTGACGCACCCCTAGGCGCGGCGCGGGGGGATCAATTCAATCCACCAACTCGTTGAGGGCTTTCTGATAACGGTTGGCGTGCGAGCGCTCGGCCTTGGCCAGGGTTTCAAACCAGTCGGCGACCTCGTCAAAACCTTCGTCGCGCGCGGTCTTGGCCATGCCGGGGTACATGTCGGTGTACTCGTGGGTTTCGCCAGCGACGGCGGAGGCCAGGTTGTTGCGGGTGGAGCCGATGGGCAGGCCGGTCGCGGGGTCACCGGACTGCTCCAGGAACTCCAGGTGGCCGTGGGCGTGGCCGGTCTCTCCTTCGGCGGTGGAGCGGAACAGGGCGGCCACGTCGTTCTGGCCTTCGATGTCGGCCTTGTTTGCGAAATAAAGGTAACGGCGGTTGGCCTGCGATTCGCCAGCGAAGGCGTCTTTCAGGCACTGCTCGGTTTTCGAGCCTTTCAAAGCGGCCATGTGTCTATCTCCTTGTCGTGGGTGGAACAACGCCCAACGTGGCCGCCCGAACACAGGCCGGACCCGCTGAGACAGGGGCACCTTACGCCCGTTGGCGGAAGGTCGTCAATTGTTCCGGGCTATGCGCTGCATTGCGCGAGGCTATGGGCGACATCCAACTGATAACGGTTCTCAGCGCCATCGACAAGCCCTCGGGAAACCCTCAAACTGGCGCGGACACCGGCCTGCAAAGAATTTCGTTTAGATAAATTCGTTATGCTCCGTTGAATTAAGGAGACACACCATGAACACCGCCCTGCCGCCACCCGCCGCCGTCCAGCAGCTGCACCACTACGCCTACCGGGCCAAGGACGCCGAGGAAACGCGCCGTTTCTACGAAGACATCCTGGGTCTGCCGCTGTACCACATCATCCAGAGCGACGTGGTGCCCAGCACGGGCGAGTACTGCCCGTACACGCACTTCTTTTTCCGCCTGCAGGACGGTTCGTTCATTGCGTTTTTCGACCTGGGCGATGACGTCGCGGCGGAGCCTTCGCCGAACACGCCGAAGTGGGTGAACCACATCAGCTTCCGAGTGAACACCGTCGAGGAGCTGGAGAACACCAAGGTTCGTTTGCAGGCGCACGGTGTCGAGGTGCTGGGGGTGACGGACCACCACATTTTCAAGAGCATCTATTTCTTCGACCCGAACGGCATCCGGCTGGAGCTGACCGCGCAGCTGGCGGACGAGTTTGAAATGTTGCAGGAAAGCAAGACGGCTCACGCGCGGCTGGCGGAGTGGAATGCGCGCAAGGAGCAGTGGCGGCGTGAGCGGGCCGAGGGGAAGTCGTCTGCGCCGTTGAAGCCGCAGCAGAACGACCGGCCTGAGTTTGTGTCTGCGTCTTCCTGAGTTGTGCTTCGGTGGCAATGGGTTTGGCGTTGATGTGGCTCCGGTCTTCTGCGCCTGGGGTGACCGGCTCCGCTCGTGTCCCCCGCCAACGGCTTCGCCGTTGTCTCCTCCTTTTACCTCGCTGCGCCGGTCACCCCAGGCGCAGAAGACCTACCAAGCACGCACACGGTGGGTACCCGTTCGCTCACCCAGGCGTTGTGGCTTGGGAGGGCATGGCGTTCTGTGCAGCGAAGTAAAGGAGGAGGTCCGGCGAAGCCGGGCCGGGGGACATGAGCGGAACAGAGCGCCGTGCCCTCCCGAGCCAGCGAGGAAGATGAGCGAAACCTGAGCCAACCAAAACAACAAAGAGGACGACAAAGATGCAGCAAAACACATACAAAGAAGCCACCCACACCAACGGCTACGAGTTCACCCAGGGCAGCGGCTACGTGCTGCCCGAATACCCCTTCGTTCTGCCACCCGAACTCAGCAGCGAACAGACCACCAGACACCCGGTGGTCATCGTCGGCGGCGGCATCACCGGCCTCACCCTCGCCTGCTCGCTCTCGCGACTCGGCGTCAAAGCCGTGCTGCTCGACGAAGACAACACCGTCGGCGTCAAGGGTGCCTCTTCACGCGGCATCTGCTACACCCAGAAATCGCTCGAAATCTTCGAACGCCTCGGCATCTACGAGCGCATCGCGGCCAAAGGCATCCAGTGGAGCGTGGGCCGCACCTTCGCAGGCGACGACGAGGTCTACAGCTTCGACCTGCGACAACAAGGCAACTTCCACCTCTCCAGCCAGCCCGCCTTCATCAACATCCAGCAGTTCTACATCGAGGGCTATCTCGTGGACCGCATCCAGGCGCTGGGCGCGGTCGAGTTGCGCTGGCAGAACCGCCTCACCGCCTTCGAGCAGAACGACCAGTTCGCCACGCTCACCGTCGACACCCCCGCCGGCAGCTACCGCATTGAAGCCGAGCACGTGATCGACGCCACCGGCTCCAACAGCCCGCTGCGCAAGTGGTTGCAGATCCCCGCCGACTCCAGACGCGGCGACGACCGCTGGTGCATCGCCGACGTGCGCTTCACCAAACAACCGCCGGTCGAGCGCCACACCTGGGTCGAAGCGCCGTTCAACGAAAACCGCGCAGTCTGGCAGCACCTGATGGCCGACGACGTCTGGCGCATCGACTACCAGATGGCGCCCAACGCCGACCCTGAGTACGTGAGCCGAGAAGACGTGGTGCGAGAGCGGCTGGCGCGCCAGTTCGGCCCCGACGCCGGGGTCGAGATCGTCTGGGTCGGCCCCTACGCCTACCGCAGCGAGTGCGTGCACCGCATGCGCGAAGGCCGCGTGTTCTTCATGGGTGACTCGGCCAAGGTCGTCAGCCCCTTCGGCGCGCGCGGCGGCAACACCGGCGTGTCCGACGCCGACAATCTGGCCTGGAAACTCGCCGCCGTGCTGCAGGGCAAGGCGCACCCCAGCCTGCTGGACAGCTTTAACGACGAGCGGCTCGAAGCCGCGCGCGAGAACGTGCGCGTCACGCAGCGCACCGCGCGGTTCCTGCGCCCGGCCGACGGCATCGAGCGGGTGTTCCGCCACGCGGTGATCGGCCTGGCCAAACAGTTCCCGTTCGCGCGACCCATGGTCAACACCGGTCGCATGGCCGTGGCCAACCCCTACAACGGCTCTGGCGCCTGCACCAACACACCGGGCAGCGCGGCCGGCCAGAGCGTGCAGAACGTGCGTTTCACCTGGGCCGATGGCAGCGAAGGCACGGTCAACCGCCTGCTCGACTGGGCGCACGGCGACCTGTTGCTGCTGGTGTTCGGCAACCTGCCCTCCGCAGCGCTGCAGCGGGTGCGCCGCCTGTGCGCCGACGCACCGCTGCGCGCGGTGCAGGTGGTGCCGGCGGAGGGCCGTTCGCAGTGTGTGGAACACGTGCTCGACCCCAAGGGCCACCTGCAGGGCGCCTGCCAGGTATTCGGCCACGCCTGGGCGCTGGTACGGCCCGACGGCTACCTGGCGGCCACGGGCGAGGCGGTGGACGGCCGGCTGGTCGCCGCCATCGAACGCTCGCTGGGCCTGCGCTGAATGTCCACGGATATATCTATGAACCCCCACGTTCGACACTGTGTTCTCACTGCCCCTCGAGGGGGCGCAAGCCTCCCTTGAGGCGGCTCGGCAAGAGGCTTGATCATGAAAACCACCCCGAACCTCCAGGACGCCGATGGCTTTTACGAGCAGTTGCTCGACGCCCACCAGGGCCTGAGCCGCGAATCGTCCGAGCTGCTCAACGCGCGCCTGATCCTGCTGCTGGCCAACCAGGTGGGCGATGCGCGCGTGCTGGCCGAGTGCATCGCCGCCGCCCGCCAGCCCCTCGAATAAAATCGGGCACTTCCCGAGCTTTCCCTGACGGCGCCCTGCGGGGCGCCGTTGCACTTTTTGCGCCCACCCCATGTCTGACACCCTGCTCCAACCCGGCCTGCAATCGCTCTCCAAATCGTTCGAGCCCGCCGCGCTCGAAGCCCATTGGGGGCCCGAGTGGGAGAAACGCGGTTACGGCGTGGCCGGCTTCCGGGGCACCTCTGCCCCCAACGCCGAGGCCGCCGCACAGGGCAAGAACTTCGCCATCCAGCTGCCGCCGCCCAACGTGACGGGCACGCTGCACATGGGCCACGCGTTCAACCAGACCATCATGGACTCGCTCACGCGTTACCACCGCATGAGCGGTTTCAACACCGCCTGGGTGCCCGGCACCGACCACGCCGGCATCGCCACGCAGATCGTGGTGGAGCGCCAGCTGCAGGAGCAGAAGCTCAGCCGCCACGACCTGGGCCGCAAGAATTTCGTCGCCAAGGTCTGGGAGTGGAAAGAGCAGAGCGGCAACACCATCACCACGCAGATGCGCCGCATGGGCGACAGCGTAGACTGGAGCCGCGAGTACTTCACCATGGACGACAAGCTGAGCAAGGTCGTTACCGACACCTTCGTGAAGCTCTACCAGCAGGGCCTGATCTACCGCGGCAAGCGCCTGGTGAACTGGGACCCAGTGCTGATGTCGGCCGTGTCCGACCTCGAAGTGGAGAGCGAAGAGGAGGACGGCTCGCTCTGGCACATCCGCTACCCCATTGCAGGGTCGGAAGAGTCGCTGGTGGTCGCCACCACGCGCCCCGAAACCATGCTGGGCGACACCGCCGTGATGGTGCACCCGGAGGACGAACGCTACGCCCACCTGATCGGGAAGCAGGTCAGGCTGCCCATCACCGGCCGCCTCGTGCCCGTGATCGCCGACGACTATGTGGACAAGGCCTTCGGCACGGGCGTCGTGAAAGTCACGCCCGCGCACGACCCGAACGACTACCAGGTCGGCCAGCGCCACGGCCTGGCGATGTTGACCATCTTCAGTCTGGAGGCCAAGGTGTCTGCGGCGGAAGCGTCTGACATCCCGGCCGCCTACGTGGGCCTGGACCGCTTCGTCGCGCGCAAGCAGATCGTGGCCCAGCTGGAGGCCGAGGGCCTGCTGGTCGAGGTGAAGAAACACAAGCTGATGGTGCCGCGCTGCGCGCGCACCGGCCAGGTGATCGAGCCCATGCTGACGGACCAGTGGTTCGTGGCCATGACCAGCAAGGGCAATGAACACAACACCAGCGGTACCTCGATCGCCGACAAGGCCATCGCAGCCGTGCAGTCGGGCGAGGTGACGTTCGTGCCCGAGAACTGGGTCAACACCTACAACCAGTGGATGAACAACATCCAGGACTGGTGCATCAGCCGCCAGCTCTGGTGGGGCCACCAGATCCCGGCCTGGTACGACGAGCAGGGCCAGGTCTACGTGGCGCGTTGTCTGGAAGACGCCCAGGCCCAGGCCGGCGCCGGCAAGGTGCTCACACGCGACGAAGACGTGCTCGACACCTGGTACTCGTCGGCGCTGGTGCCGTTCAGCACCATGGGCTGGCCCGAGCAAGGCGAGGCCGCCACCGACGACTACAACCTCTACCTGCCCAGCAGCGTGCTGGTCACGGGCTACGACATCATCTTCTTCTGGGTGGCCCGGATGATCATGATGACGACGCACTTCACCGGCCGCGTGCCATTCAAGCACGTCTACATCCACGGCCTGGTGCGCGATGCGCAAGGCCAGAAGATGAGCAAGTCCGAGGGCAACGTGCTCGACCCGGTGGACCTGATCGACGGCATCGCGCTCGCGCCCCTGCTGGACAAGCGCACGACCGGCCTGCGCAAGCCCGAGACAGCGCCCAATGTGCGCAAGCAGACCGAAAAAGAATTCCCCGAGGGCATCCCGGCCTACGGCGCCGACGCGCTGCGCTTCACCTTCGCGGCACTGGCCTCGCTGGGCCGCAGCATCAACTTCGACAGCAAGCGCTGCGAGGGCTACCGCAACTTCTGCAACAAGCTCTGGAACGCCACCCGCTTCACGCTGATGAACTGCGAGGGTCAGGACTGCGGCCTGCTGGAGCACACCAAGGCCGACTGCGAAGTGGGCGGCAAGGCGCACGGCTACATGAGCTTCTCGCAGGCCGACCGCTGGATCGTCTCCAAGCTGCAGCGCGTCGAGGCCGACGTGGCCCAGGGCTTCGCCGAGTACCGGCTGGACAACGTGGCCAACACGGTCTACGACTTCGTCTGGAACGAGTTCTGCGACTGGTACCTGGAAATCGCCAAGGTGCAGATCAACACGGGCAACGAAGCGCAGCAACGCGCCACGCGCCGCACCCTGATCCGCACGCTGGAAACCATCCTGCGCCTGGCGCACCCGGTGATCCCGTTCATCACCGAAGAACTGTGGCAGAAGGTCGCGCCCGTGGCGGGCCGCGCCGGTGCATCGGTGAGCATCGCCGCCTACCCGGTGAGCCAGCCCGAGCGCATCGACACCGAGGCCGAGGCCCATGTGGCCAAGCTCAAGAGCCTGGTGGACGCCTGCCGCACGCTGCGCGGCGAGATGAACGTGTCGCCGGCCACGCGCCTGCCGCTGTATGTGCTGGGCGACACGGCCTTCATGCAGGCCGCTCGCCCGGTGCTGCAGGCCCTCGCCAAGCTGAACGAGGTGAAGGTGTTTGACGACGAAGCCGCCTGGGCCGCTGCCGCGCAAGCCGCGCCCGTGGCGGTGGTGGGCGACGCCCGCCTGTGTCTGTTCATGGAAATCGACGTGGCCGCCGAGAAGGTCCGCCTGTCCAAGGAAGCCGCGCGCCTCGAAGGCGAGATCGTCAAGGCCAACGGCAAGCTGGGCAACGAGGCCTTCGTGGCCAAGGCGCCGGCGGCGGTGCTGGAGCAGGAAAAGAAACGTTTGGCCGATTTCACGGCCACGCTGGCCAAGGTGCGCGAGCAGCTCGCGCGCCTGTGATCAGCCCGCGGGCGATGCCTCAGCGCGGGGCATCGCCCGGGACCATCGCGCCCCACTGCGAGGGCGTCTCGATCTGAGGCCACTCGGGATCGGGTGAGCTGTCCAGGCTGTCCAGCACCGAAAAATCGCTCATGGGGCCATCGATGCGCACCACGGGTGGCGACAGCGACTCATGGATGCGGTGCGCCACATACCAGCTCGCACGCAGCTTCGCCTCCCGGGTGTGCGAACCCAGGCGGGGCGTGAGGTGCAGGTTGGGGATGTTGTGCAGCGGCGTGCCCGGTGCCGCCAGGCCCGGATGGGCCCCGTCGAGCAGGCAGGCATCGATGCGGCCATCGGTCAGCGCGAGCGCCAGCGCCTCGGCATCGAACAGCGAACTGCGGCTCACGCCCACCCAGAGCTGACCCGGCTTGCAATGGTTGAGCAGGCGCTCGTTGATCCAGCCGCGAAAACGCGAGGCATAGACCACCTGCAATGAAATCGCGTCGGAACGGGCCAGCAAATCGGTGACGGAGGTGGGTTCGACGCCCAGCTTCTCCCAGATGGGTGCCGCGTGATGCACCGCAGGGTCGTAACCCAGCAGACGCACCCCCAAGCCTTTGAGCATGGGCGCCAGCGTGTGTGCCACAGGGGCCAGGCCGAGCAGGCCGACCGTGCTGCCCGCCAGCTCGCGCCCCATGCGGACCTGCGCCAGCTTGCGCCCCAGCAGCGCGCTCACCATGCCACGCCGGTACAGCATCAGGAGCCCGTACAGCAGGTACTCCGCATTGGAGCGCACCGTGGCGCTGCGCGCCTGCACCACACGCACCTGCCGCCGGGCACAGGCGTCCAGGTCGGTGTTGTCGCTGGAAATCTGCATGCGCGCGACCACCTTGAGCAGCGGCGCGAAATCCAGAAATTCGCTGGACACCACCACGTGGGGAGGCAGCACCAGGGCGCGTGTTTTGTACACCTGCTGGCGTAGGGCCATGGGATCGTCGCCCAACTCGGGACGGACGGTCACTTCGTGCCGCTCCTGAAGCCAGCTCAGCGCTTCGGGAACCAGCGGGTCGATCAGCAGGACTTCCATGGGGGTGGTGAGGATCGGTGGCGATTGCGGCTCACCGCAACCCCCGGAACCGGAACATCAGCGGCGTTTGAGCACCGTGATGAAGTCGGTGCCCTCGGTGGCCTGCTCCAGCAACTCATTGCCGGTCTGCTTGGCAAAGGCCTGGAAGTCACGAACCGACCCGGCGTCGGTGGCGATCACCTTCAGCGTCTGACCGCTGGTCATGTCGGACAAAGCCTTTTTGGCTTTCAGAATGGGCAGCGGGCAGTTCAGGCCGCGGGCATCGAGTTCTTTGGTGGCGTTCATGGCGGGTTCCAGTAGGTAACAAATTTTAAACGGGCCAGCCCTGGGTTCGTCGAAAATGTATCAATTGGTACACATCGCGAAGCCGTGTCAGCTGGGCGGCAGTTCCATGAACTGCGGTTCAATGCCCAGGGAGCGCAGCCAGTCGGCCATGGCAAGCCCGGTTCCCGCAGGCCAGCACTTGACCTGTTCGGGGGGCAGCAGCTTGTATTCGACCAGTTCGGGCGACAGCCGGATCTCGCCCTCGGCCAGCGCATGGTAGGTGATGAGCACCTGGTTCATGCGCTGAAAGTCGTGCACACCCACCAGGCGCAGGGCGGTGACGGTCAGCCCCGTCTCTTCGGCGATCTCGCGCCGAATGCCTTCTTCCGGCGTCTCGCCCGCCTCCATGAAACCGGTGATCAGGGCAAACATGCGGTTCTGCCAGGCCGCGTTGCGCGCGAGCAGCACCTTGTCGCCCACCTGCACGATGCCGGCCAGCACGGGCGTGGGGTTGTTCCAGTGCGTGAAGTCGCAGGCCGTGCAACGCAGGCGCTCCTTGTAACCGCCGTCTTCCTCGCTGCCGACAAGGGCCAGCGGCGTGGCACAGCAGGGGCAGAAACGAAACTCCGCGCTCATAAGGCACCCTCCGCTCTTCGAGCTGCGGTGCGAGCTTGCTTGGGGCGGCCCGGCGCGGCGCTCACTGGACTACCCTCTCTTCCCCGTTGGATGAAAGGCGGTGCAGGGTTGTCCACGGTGGCGGTTGGTCGGCGCTTGCGACGAACCGACCGAGCGCCGCGGTGGGCAACCCGTGTTTGACGTGTTGCCGTGTCCAGGCGGATCGTTCGAATTGACTTCCGTGCCCTTGCAGTGACTGCCTGCGGCGCTCGCCGTACGACGGCCCGCATGAGACCCGCAGCCTGCAAGGTGCCGGAAGACCCAGACGGGCTACAGGGTGTTGCGCCGCACTGACCTCAGGGTGTGAGCGCCGATCAGTGAGCGTCCCGCGTGGGCTTCCGGCACGGCCAGTCATACCGCAACTTGCAGGAGTTTGTCTATGAATTCCATCTTCGCCGGGCTGGATTGGGCCAGCCAAACCCACGCCGTGTGCGTCATCGACGAGCGCGGCGCCGTTTGCAAGCAGTGGGAGGTCGCGCACGATGCCGACGGCTTGCGTGAACTCTTGCGCCAGCTGCGCGCCTTGCACGTGCTGCGCATCGCCATCGAGCGTCCCTCCGGGCTGCTGGTCGACGCCTTGGTGGAGGCCGGCTTCGAAGTCGTGCCCATCCACCCCAACGCCGTCAAGGCCAGCCGGCCGCGCTACCGCAGCCACGGCGGCAAGTCCGACGCCTCTGACGCCTACTTGCTGGCCGACCTGCTGCGCACCGACGGCCACCGCTTCAAACCGCTGGCCGCGCAGTCCGACGAGATCCGCGCGTTGCGTGCCTTGGTGCGCGGCCGTGATGACCTGGTGGCCACCCGCGTGCAACTGGCCAACCAACTGCGCGCCCTGCTGGAGTCGTACTGGGCCGGTGCCGCCGAGATCTTCGCCGATGTGGACTCGCCCATCGCGCTGGCCTTCATCCAGCGCTACCCGACGCCAGAGGTGGCCAGCCGGCTTGGCCCCAAGCGCATGGCCGCCTTCTGCTCCCAGCACGCCTACTGCGGCCGGCGCAGCGCCGAGGAATTGCTGCAACGGCTCAGGCAGGCCCCAGCCGTTGGCTTGGGCGAGCTGGAGATGGACGCCAAGGGCGAACTCGTCTGCAGTCTGGCGCGCACCCTGAGCACACTGGTCGATCAAATCCGGCTGCTGTCGGGCCGCATCGAGCACCAGGTGGGCGCCAGCGACGATGGCCGCATCCTCATGAGCTTCCCGCGCGCCGGGCGCATCTGTGCCGCACAGATTCTGGCCGAGCTGGGCAGCGTGCGTGAGCGCTTCGACTCCGACGAACACCTGGCCGCCGAGGCCGGCGTCGCACCGGTCACCTACGCCTCGGGCAAGCACAAGGCCGTGACCTTCCGCTGGGCCTGCAATCACCGGCTGCGCCGTGCCCTGACCACCTTGGCCGACAACTCCCGCCATGCCAGCGCATGGGCCGCCGACGTCTATGCGAACGCGCGTGGCCGAGGCTGCGACCACCCTCACGCCATCCGCATCCTCAGCCGCGCCTGGTTGCGTGTCATCTGGCGCGCCTGGATCGACCGCAAACCTTACGACCCCGCCGTCCACGGCGGGCTTCAAACCATGCTCAAAATGGCGGGGGGTTGACACAGGGTGTCTCATGCGGTCAGGCTGGGAACACGCCAGTCGAGAGGTAGCGGTCACCCCGGTCACAGACGACGAACGCGATGGTCGCGTTCTCCACCTGGCCCGCGACCTGCTGCGCCACCCAGCAGGCGCCTGCGGCCGAGATGCCGGCGAAGATGCCTTCTTCGCGCGCCAGCCGGCGGCACATCTCTTCCGCGTCGCTCTGGCTCACCAGCACCAGCTCGTCCACACCCGAAGGATCGTAGATCTTGGGCAGGTACTCCTGCGGCCACTTGCGGATGCCGGGGATGCGCGAGCCCTCGCTGGGCTGCGCGCCGATGATGCGGATCGCCGGGTTCTTTTCTTTCAGAAAGCGCGAGACGCCGGTGATGGTGCCGGTGGTGCCCATGGCGCTCACGAAGTGCGTGATGCGCCCGCCGGTCTGCTCCCAGAGCTCCGGGCCGGTGGTTTCGTAGTGGATGCGCGGGTTGTCGGCGTTGGCGAACTGGTCGAGCACCCGGCCCTTGCCCTCTTTCTCCATCTTGTCGGCCAGGTCGCGCGCGTACTCCATGCCACCGCTCTTGGGGGTGAGGATCAGCTCAGCGCCGAAAGCCTTCATGGTCTGGGCACGTTCGATCGACAGGTCCTCCGGCATGATCAGCACCATGCGGTAGCCCTTGATGGCGGCGGCCATGGCCAGGGCGATGCCGGTGTTGCCCGAGGTGGCCTCGATCAGCGTGTCGCCGGGCTGGATCTCGCCACGCTCCTGAGCGCGCTGGATCATCGAGAGCGCCGGGCGGTCCTTCACCGAGCCGGCCGGGTTGTTGCCTTCAAGCTTGCCCAGCACCACATTGCCCCGGGCCTGGTGGTCGGCGGCGCCGATGCGCTGCAGCGCCACCAGCGGCGTGTGGCCGATGGCATCTTCAATCGTCGGATAGTTCATGAGCGCCACTGTGCCATAATTTCGCGCTCCACACAGTCAACGCCCGGGTGGTGAAATTGGTAGACGCAGGGGACTCAAAATCCCCCGCCGCAAGGCGTGCCGGTTCGATTCCGGCCCCGGGCACCACATATAAGGCCGCACAGTTTTCGCTGTGCGGCCTTTTTGTTTGTCACGGGGTCAGTGGGGCAGCACCTCGCGTTGGCCGCGCTGACCGTGCTGGCGGCGCCAGGCAGCGGGCGGCTGTCCGAATTCGCGCCGGAAGGCGCGGCTGAACGCGGTGTCGGTCTGGTAGCCGACCTCTTCGGCGATGTGCGCCAGGGGCGCGTTGCTGCGGCACAGCAGGTGGCTGGCCAGCAGCATGCGCCACTGCGCCAGGTAGTGCATGGGTGAACTGCCCACCAGTTGCTGAAACCGTTCGGCCAGCACCGAACGCGAGGTGTTGGACGAGCGCGCGAGGGTTTCCAGGGTCCACGCCTGGGCGGGGGCGGCGTGGATGGCCTTGAGCGCGGCGCCGACGACGCGGTCGTTCACGCCGGCCAGCCAGCCGGTGTGGCCTTCCGGGCTCGATCGTTCGTTCATGTAGATGCGCAGCACCTCGATGAACAGCACCTCGGCCAGCTTGGCCAGCACGCCGGCGCCGCCCGGGCGCGGCGAGCGCGCTTCGGCCAAGGCATAGCGCAGTGAGGCTTCGAGCCAGGTGCCGGCGTTGGAACCGCGCACGTTGACGCGCAACAGCGGAGGCAAGCCGCTCAGCAACATGCGCGCCAGGCGAGCGTCGCAGGCCAGGTAACCACAGACCAGCCTGCAGCCCGCACCGCCGCCGCCATAGGCCAGCAGGCGCGGGCGCCGCGACAGCACCTCGTCGAGCCGCGCGCCCGACGCTGGCGCCAGGCCGGGCTCCGAGGTCATGCGGTGGGCGTGGCCCTGCGGAAACACCACGGCGTCGCCCGCGATCAGGTGCACCGGTGGCTGGCCGTCGAGTTCGACCCAGCACTCGCCCTCGGTGATCAGGTGGAAGATCACCACCCGCTCGGCGTGGGGCTCCAGCAAGGGCGCCGCAGCATCGGCGTGGGGCGACTGGTAGCACCAGGGGGCGGTGAAGCGCCCGTGGATGAAGATCGCGCCGACCAGGCGCACCACCCGCAAGGTTTCCGACAGGGCGTCCATCAGTGGGCTGGCACGTCGATCTGCAGGTCGATGGGCAAGGCGGTTTCGATGGCGTCGCCCACCGGGGAGTGGCGGCAGCTGGCCTCGACCAGCGCCCGCAGCCGCTCGACCGTCACCCCCGGGGCGGACAGTCGCACCCGCAGCCGCATGTCCAGCGGGCCGGCGGGCACCGGGCGGCCGTCCACCTCGCTCATGCCCAGCAGGCCACGGGCGTCGCTGCGGCTGCCCGCCTCGACCTCCAGCAGATCGAGCACGATGCCTTCGGTGGCCGCCGCCATCGCAATGCGTGTGGCGGTGCACGACGCCAGGCCTGCGCGCATCAGCCAGCCGGGCGTCACCTGGTCGCCGCTGCCGCCGAGCTCCAGCGGCATGTCGGTGTTCACCGCGTGGCCATCGGCGTGTTGGGTCACCACCCGCATGCCGCCGGTCCAGCGCGACAGGGCCGGCGCGTCTTCGTGCAGGCCCGCTTCCGGGCGGCGCTGAAAAACCGATTGCACCCGTTGCAGGGCGGCGGCGATGGCGGTGGCGCTCATGGAGGCTCCGGTGGATGGGGTCTGTCCGCATTGTGGAAGTTGCGGGCCGGGTTGACCAGTGGCGCGCGGCGCGTCCGTGCGCCGGCGGACGCAGGGGCAAGGCGGCGGGACGATCGGACAGGACGCGCCCACGCCAGCCCCCCGGCCGGACGATGGAGCAACTGCGGCCGACGCCGGGGCAGGACGTGGCGCACCCGAGGGGCCACAGTGCATCCACCCCCACCCACCGGAGACACCCCATGAACGCACCCGTTGATTTCGCTGCCCTCAAGACCCGGCAACAAGGCGCCTGGGCCAGCGGCGACTACGCCGTGATCGGCACCACGCTGCAGATCGTCGGCGAGCAGCTGGCCGAGGCCTGCGACCTGCGATGCGACGAGCGGGTGCTCGACGTGGCCGCCGGCAACGGCAACGCCACCCTGGCCGCGGCGCGCCGGGGCTGCCTGGTCACCTCCACCGACTATGTGAACAGCCTGCTGGAACGCGGCGCCGAGCGAGCCCGCGCCGAGCGGCTCAACGTGCAGTTCCAGGTCGCCGACGTCGAGGCCCTGCCCTTCGCCGACGGCAGCTTTGACGCGGTGCTGTCGACCTTCGGCGTCATGTTCGCGCCCGACCAGCGCCGTGCGGCCGCCGAGATGGCCCGCGTCTGCCGGCCGGGCGGGCGCATCGGTCTGGCCAACTGGACACCCGACAGCCTGGTGGGCCGCATGTTCAAGGTGCTGGGGCGCCACCTGCCTCCGCCCGCCGGCGTATCGCCGCCTTCGTTGTGGGGGGTGGAGCCGCATGTGGCGGACCTGTTCGGGGATCGCGCGGCGGGCCTCCAGGTGACGCCGCGCCATTTCAATTTCCGCTACCGCTCCGCCGCCCATTTTGTCGAGGTGTTTCGCGACTGGTACGGGCCGGTGCACAAGGCCTTCGCCGCCTTGCCGGCCGAACAGGCCCAGACCCTGGAGCGGGAACTGATCGAGTTGCTGGAGGGCCTGAACAACGCGGGCACGGCCTCGCTGGTCGTGCCCAGCGAGTACCTTGAAATCGTGATCACCGTGCGCTGAACCATGGACCCGAGGCTGCAACGCCGTGTCCAGCGCTACGGCTGGGACCTCGCAGCCCCGGGCTACGAGGGGCTGTGGGGCGCGCAGCTGGCCGGCGTGCAGGCGGCGATGCTGACCAGCGCGACCTTGCAGCCGGGCGAGCGGGTGCTGGACCTGGCCTGCGGCACCGGCCTGGTGACCCTGGCGGCGGCGCGGGCGGTGGCGCCGTCAGGCCACGCGCTGGGCACCGACCTGTCGGGTGAGATGGTCGCGCTGGCCTCGCAGCAGGCCCAACGGCAGGGCGTGAGCAACGCCGGCTTCACCCGCATGGATGCGGAGCACCTGGCGGTGGCCGACGGCAGCGTGGACGCGGTGCTGTGTTCGCTGGGGCTCATGTACGTGCCCGAGCCCGAGCGCGTGCTGAGCGAGGCCCGGCGCGTGCTGCGCCCGGGCGGTCGCCTGGTGGTGTCGGTGTGGGGCGAGCGCGCCCGCTGCGGCTGGGCCAGCGTTTTTGGCATCGTCGATGCCGAGGTGTCCAGCGAGGTCTGCCCGCTGTTTTTCCGCCTCGGGCAGGCGGGGGCGCTGGCGCGGCTGTGTGCCGAGGCCGGCCTGGCGCCCGTCGACGAGCACCGGCTGCGAAGCACGCTGACCTATGAAGACGGCGAACACGCCTGCGACGCGGCACTGGTCGGCGGCCCGGTGGCGCTGGCCTGGTCGCGTTTTGGTGAGGCCACGCGGGAGCGGGTGCGGGAGCGCTACCTGGCGTCGATCGCGCCGTGGCGTGTGGGGGCGGGTTACGCGGTGCCGGCCGAGTTTGTGGTGCTGGTGGCGCGGGCACCGGCGGCGCCCTGAAAGACGGGGCTTGCGTGAAGGCCCGAGCGCGCGAGCCCCTCAGCTCCGGTCGGTTTTCACCGTGCGGGCTTTGGGCTGTTCCTTGACCGGGCGGCTCTCGGTCGCGCCCGCGCGCGCCAGTTCGTCCTTCACCAGGCTCTGGTACACCTTGGGCAGCTCGCGGCTCATGCTGTTGTTTTCGATGCCGTAGCCCAGGCTGGTCCAGGTGCCCGAAAGGCGCCTCAGGACCGGCTGAATGCGCCCCTGGCGCAATTGGGCGGGCAGGTTGCCCCAGCGCGACTCGGACAGCCAGGCGTGGATCACCGCGTCCTGGTACACCGGGGCGAAGCTCAGCCCCACGGCGTCCAGGGCGTCGTCGGTGCGCTGCGGGTGGTACTTGGCCGCCAGCTCCAGCCAGGTGCTGTAGAGAAGCTGGTAGCGCCCGGCGGCGGTGGAGCAGTTGCCCCGGTTCGGCCCCTGGCCGATCGACTCACAGCGGTTGGGGTGGCGGTCCAGCGTGCCCACGTAGTCACCGCCATACATGACGTGGTAGGGCCGCAGCACATTGGATTCGCTGGCCGAGATGGTGCGCATGAGGGCGCGCAAATAGGGGTCGCCGCCTTCCATCACCAGCGGCTGCGTGCCCGGCAACAGCAGCCAGGGGCGCCACAGCCACAGCAGCAACAGCATCACCAGCACCGCCGCCAGCGTGAGCCCGACCCGGGCGCGCCAAGGCGAATCCCAGAAGCTGGGCAGCGGGACCGGAGGGGGCGGGGTATCGGCGTGCGGAGGCAGGGTGGCGGGCATGCGAAACATCGGGCGGCCAGCGCGGCGCTGACACAATGGAACCATTGTCCAACAACCCGTGAGCCCTGCGCCATGCTGCTGTCCATCCCCGCCCTGCTGGCCGGCCTGATCCTGCTGGTGTGGGGCGCCGAACGGCTGGTGGAGGGCGCCGCCGCGCTGGCCCAGCGTGCGGGGTGGTCGCCGTTGCTGGTGGGGCTGGTGGTGGTGGGCTTCGGCTCGTCGGCGTCCGAACTGGCGGTGGCGGTGACGGCGGCGCTGCAGGACCACCCGGCGCTGGCGCTGGGCAGCGCCTGGGGATCGAACATCGTGAGCATGTCGCTGGTGCTCGGGGTGACGGTGCTGGTGGCGCCCATCAAGGCGCACTCGCCGGTGCTGCACCGCGAGCTGCCGCTGCTCCTGGCGGCCATTGTGCTGACCGCGCTGCTGGTGGCCGACGGTGTGCTCTCCCGGCTGGACGCCGCGCTGCTGCTGGCAGGTTTCGTGGCGCTGCTGGTCTGGTCGTGGCGGCAGTCGCGCCGCAGCGAACCCGACGAACTGGCGCGCGAGACCGCGCAAGAAATGCCCATGCTCCCGCTGCCACAAGGGCAGGCGGTGCGCCGGGTCCTGCTGGCCTTGGTGGTGCTGGCGGGCGGGTCGGCGCTGCTGGTGTGGGGCGCGGTGGACGTGGCGCACGGGTTGGGCGTGAGCGACCTGACGCTGGGTTTCACCGTGGTGGCGCTGGGCACCACCCTGCCCTCGCTCGCCAGCTGCATCGCCGCGGCGCGCAAGGGCGAAGACGACATCGCGCTGGGCCATGTGCTGGGCGCCGGCCTCTTCAACACGCTGGCCGTGGCCGGGCTGGCGGGCTTGATCGAGCCGCTGGACGTGGAGACCACGGTGCTGGTGCGCGATCTGGCGGTGATGGCCGCGCTGGCGCTGGGCCTCTACTGGGTGGGCCGCGATCCGCAGCGACCGACCCAGCTCGGCCAGACGGCGGGCCGCGTGCTGGTGGCGGTGTACCTGCTGCACACCGCCGCGCTGATCGTCACGTCAGGGCCAGGCTGAAGCGCCGTCAGGAGCGCAGGCCTTCGTTCACCGTCGGGTAACGCAGGCTCAGGCGCAGTTCGGCCTTCATGCGCCGGTTGTCCAGCCGGCGCGACTCGCTCATGAAGCTCAGCAGCATCAGGGGCAGCTGGTCGCCCGCCGCGTCGCGGGCGATGCGCGGCGGGCGCGGCAGGCCATACAGGTCGGCCGCGAGATCGACGTAGTCGCCCATCTTGAGCTGGCTGTCGTCCACCACGTTGACATTGCGCTGCGGCCGGCCGCGCCAGAGCGCGAGCGCGCAGGCGCGCCCCAGGTCGTCGGCGTGGATGTGGTTGGTGTAAACGTCGTCTTGCGCCCGCAGCACCGGCGTGCCGCGCTGCAGGCGCTCGCGCGGCGTGCCGCCGGCGCGGTCGGGCGCGTAGATGCCGGGAATGCGCAGCACCGAGGTGCGCACGCCCAGCGCGCGGCCGAGCCAGTGCACCGAGGCCTCGGCGTCCACGCGCCGCCAGGCCCTGGGCGTCTTGGGCTGCGTGGGCGTGGCCTCATTCACCCACCGGCCCTGGCTGTCGCCGTACACGCCGGTCGTGGAGCCATAGACCAGCGACACCGGCACCGAGCGCCGGGCCAGCACGCGCACCAGGTCCCGCGTGCGGGGGTCGAGCCGCCAGTCGGCCTGGCCTTCGGAGGGTGGCGGCGCGAGGTGCAACACGCGCGTGGCCAGACCGGCCAGACGCTGCAGGCTGCGCGGATCGTCGAGGTTGCCTTGCAGCGGCGTGATGCCCTGGGCACGCAGCTCGGCGTTGCGCTCGGTTGACGAGGTGAGCGCCAGCAGGCGCACCCGCCGCCCCGATCCCAGTGCACGTGCCGCGCGTTGGCCCACGTCGCCGCAGCCGATGATGAGCACCCGCTCGCGGCGGAAGCGTGCGGGGAGAGCGCCAGAAGGGTTCATGCCAGGCCAGATTTGCGAGAATGACGGGTTGCTTGCCGGCTTCACCGGCGCCATGCACAGCCCACAGACAACCACTTTAGCCCTTTTCACACCATGACCTTCACCATCACCGTCGAGCCCAGCGGCCGTGTCTTCAGCGCCGAGTCCGGCGAAGCCATCCTCGCCGCAGGCATCCGCCAGGGCATCGGCCTACCCTACGGCTGCAAGGACGGCGCCTGCGGCTCCTGCAAATGCAAGCTGGTGAGCGGCAGCGTGGCCCACGGCCCGCACCAGACCAAGGCGCTGAGTGCCGAGGAAGAAGCGGCGGGCTACGTGCTGACCTGCTGTGGCGTGGCGCAATCGGACGTGACGCTGGAGTCGCGCCAGGTCACCGAGGCCGGCGCCTTCCCGATCAAGAAGATGCCGGTGCGTGTGAGCAGCCTGGAGCGCGTGTCGCACGACGTGATCGTGCTCAAGCTGCAGCTGCCGGCGGCCGACGCCTTCCAGTACCACGCGGGCCAGTACGTCGAGTTCCTGCTGCGCGACGGCGACCGCCGCAGCTACTCCATGGCCAATGCGCCGCACACCCAGGCCAGCGGCAACTGGGTCGAGCTGCACCTGCGCCACATGCCCGGCGGCAAGTTCACCGACCACGCCTTCGGCACGATGAAGGAAAAAGACATCCTGCGCATCGAGGGGCCCTACGGCAGCTTCTTCCTGCGCGAAGACAGCGACAAGCCCCTGGTGCTGCTGGCCTCGGGCACCGGCTTCGCGCCCATCAAGGCGCTGATCGAGCACATGCAGCACAAGGGCATCACCCGCCCGGCCACGCTGTACTGGGGCGGCCGCCGCCCGGCCGACCTGTACCAGAACGCCTGGGTCGAGGCGCAGCTGGCCACCATGCCCAACCTGCGCTACGTGCCGGTGATCTCGGACGCCTTGCCCGAAGACGCCTGGACCGGCCGCACCGGCTTCGTGCACAGCGCGGTGCTGCAGGACTTCCCCGATCTCTCGGGCCACCAGGTCTACGCCTGCGGTGCCCCCATCGTGGTGGATTCGGCCCGCGCGCAGTACATCGCCGAGGCGGGCCTGCCCCCCGAGGAGTTCTATGCGGACTCGTTCACCAGCGCAAAGGACAAGGCATGAGCGCCCACACGGCCGTTCCGAAGGGCGCTCGCCCCGCAGTGCGCAGCACGGAGGGACTTCAAATGAACACCCGCCGCCAACTGATCGCCCGCACGGCATTGACCCTCGCGGCGGTCGCCGCCCCTGCCCTCGCGTGGGCCCAGGCCGACAAGGTCACGCGCATCGTCGTGCCCTTCGCGGCCGGTGGTCCGATCGACGTGACGGCACGCATCCTGGCCGATGCGGTGAAGGGGTCACTGGGCACCGTGATCGTGGAGAACCGGCCCGGCGCCGGCGGCAACATCGGCGTGGCGGCTGTGGCCAAGGCCGCGCCCGACGGCCTGACACTGGGCATCGCGACCACCGCGTCGCACGGCATCAACCCCTGGCTGTTCTCCAGGCTGCCCTACGACCCGGTGAAAGACTTCGCGCCGGTCACGCAGATGCTGCGCGTGCCCAACGTGCTGGTGATGAACGCCGAGACAGCACGGCGCCTGAACATCGCCACGCTGGCCGATCTGATCCGCTACGCCAAGGCGAACCCGGGCAAGCTCAACTACGGCTCGGGCGGCAACGGCAGCGCCGGCCACCTGGCGGGCGAGATGTTCAAGCACCAGTCCGGCGTGTTCGCGGTGCACATCCCCTACAACGGTGGCAACCCGGCGCAGCTCGGGCTGCTCTCGGGCCAGGTCGATTTCAACTTCGACAACCTGGCCACCGCCTCGGCCAACATCCGTGCCGGCAAGCTCAAGGCCCTGGCGGTGACCACCGCGCAACGCAGCGCGGCCATGCCCGACGTGCCTGCCGTGGCCGAGACACTCAAGGGTTTCGAGATCGACACCTGGTGGGGCCTGGTCGCGCCCGCCGGCACACCGGCCGACACCGTGCGCAAGCTCAACGCCGCGTTCACCGAGGCGTTGAAATCACCCGAGGTCAAGACCCGTTTCGCCGCCTTGATGGCCGAACCCGCACCGAGCTCGCCCGAAGCCTTTGCCGGCTTTCTGAGCAGCGAGCGCGCCAAGTACCAGCGTGCGGTCAAGCTCAGCGGAGCGACGGTGGATTGAGGCGGCTCCGTGTTCACACAGTCCTCGTTTGATCTTCGGTGCTCGGGCCCCCAGGGCAGGAGGTCCGGGCGGGCGTTCCCCGTCCCCCGAACCTCCTACCCCAGTGAGACGTGGGAACGCCTGCAGGAGCTCGACCGTCCGTTCGATATCTGAGGGTGCCCGGTGGAGTGCCCACCGGTCTTTCAGGTCGATGGTGGTTCCCCCGGGCGCAGGCCCCATTCGCCGTTGCCACAGAGTCGGCGTGCGCTGGCTGCGTTGACGCAGTGGTGTCGGCCCGCACACGCGCCTGACGGCGAGCGTGGGCTGGAGAACGGGGGTACCGCCATTGGCCTGCGCGAGGTGCTGGCGCGAAAGGCCCCGGAATCTTTCAACTGGCCACTGCCGACGGCACTCAAAAGAAAGGCACCCGAAGGTGCCCTTCTTTTGAAAGAAGCAGCGTTCACTCCGCCAGCAGCTTCTTCACATCGTCGGCCAGCGCCTGGGCACCGCCGCCGTAGCGCGTGTACAGGCGCACGCGACCCTGCGTGTCGTACACGTAGCTGCCCGCCGAGTGGTCCATGGTGTAGCTGGTGGGCGTCTTGCCCTCGACCTTCTTGTAGTAGATGCGGAAGCTCTTGGTGAGCTCGGGCAAGGCGTTGGGGGCCGCGTAAAGCGCGAGGAAGCCCGGGTCGAAATTCGCCATGTAGGCCTTCATGATCTCGGGCGTGTCGCGCTCGGGGTCCACGCTGACAAACAGGCCCTGCAGCTTGTCGCCGTCGGCGCCCAGCAGCTGCTTGGCCTGCGCCAGCTCGGTCATCGAGGTGGGGCACACGTCGGGGCATTGCGTGTAGCCAAAGAAGATCACCACCACCTTGCCCTTGAAATCCGCGAGGGTGCGTGCCTGGCCGTTGTGGTCGGTGAGCGAAAAGCCGGTGGCGTAGTCGGCACCGGTGATGTCCACGGCGCTGAAACTGGGCGCTTCTTTGCAGCCCGCAAGGCCCAGCCCCGCAGCGACCAGGCACAGCGAAAGAAAGTGGCGGCGAACGCCAAGGGTGGAACGGGTCATGGCAGGTAGTGGTCGATCAGCAGCGCCGCGAACAGCAGCGACAGGTGGATGAGGGAAAAGCGGAAGGTCTTGCGGGCCAGCGCATCGGAGTAGTGGCGCCACAGCGCGATGGCGTAACCACAGAAACCGATGCTGAGCACCACGGCCACCGCGAGGTAGAACCAGCCGCTCATGCGCATGATGAAAGGCATCAGGCAGGCGGCGAACAGCACGAAGGTGTAGAGCAGGATCTGCAACCGCGTGAACTCCGAACCGTGCGTGACCGGCAGCATGGGCAGGCCGGACTTGCGGTAGTCCTCCACGCGGTAGAGCGCGAGCGCCCAGAAGTGCGGCGGTGTCCAGAGGAAGATGATGAGGAACAGGATCAGCGCCTCGGGCGCGACCACGCCGGTCATGGCGGCCCAGCCGAGCACCGGCGGCATGGCGCCCGAGGCACCACCGATCACGATGTTCTGTGGCGTCAGCGGCTTGAGGATCACGGTGTAGATCACCGCGTAGCCGACAAAGGTGGCAAAGGTCAGCCACATGGTCAGCGGGTTGACGAGGAAGTACAGGATGGCCGAGCCCAGCGAACACAGCCCGGCCGAGAAGCTCAGGGTCTGCAGGTTGCCCAGCTCGCCCTTGGCCGTGGGGCGCCAGGCGGTGCGCCGCATCTTGGCGTCGATCTGTTGTTCGACCACGCAGTTGAAGGCCGCCGCGGCACCCGCCACCAGCCAGATGCCCAGCGAGGCCCAGGCAGCCAGTTGCACCTGCGCCCAGCTGGGCACGCCGGGCACGGCGAGCACCATGCCGATCAGTGCACAGAACACGATCAGCTGGATCACGCGAGGCTTGGTCAGCGCATGGAACTGGCGCCACACGGACGGTGGCGCGGGAACGGTGGAAGGATTCGCGGTGCTCATCAGGTCGATCGGGAAACGTTGTATCGGGGTGCGCTCACGGTGCCGTGGGCGCTGCGGGTGCCGAACACGGCGCCGGTCAGCACGATCACCAGCCCCGCCGCGCCGGCCGTGTGGCCCACGGCGGCCAGCAGGGGCCAGTCGAACACCACGTTGGTGAGCCCGCTGGCGAACTGCCACAGCAGCAAGGCCAGCACCCAGCGCGCGGTGGTCCGCATCGCGGGCACCGACCACAAACGCCACGCCATCCAGCCCAGCGCGGCCAGCACGGCGTACGCCGCGAGCCGGTGCACGTAGTGGATGGCGGTGAGCGCGGCGAAGGTGATGGGTTGACCCTCGGCGTTCATGCCGAGCGCGCGCCACAGCGAGAAACCCTCGCGCAGGTCCATCGGCGGCCACCAGCCGCCCTGACAGGTGGGGAACTCGCTGCAAGCGAGCACCGCGTAGTTGGTGCTGACCCAGCCGCCCAGCGCGATCTGAACCCACAGCAAGGCGTACACCAACCCCAGCGCGACGCGGGTCGGGTGGTCCAGTGAAATCCGCCCTGCGCTGTCGGGCGCGGTGATTTGATACGACACCGCCTGCGCGCGCAGCAGCGCCAGCAACACCAGTCCACCGAGCAGGTGCAGGGTGACGATGGCAGGAAACAGCTTCATGGTGACCGTGAGGGCGCCAAATGCGCCTTGAAGACAGACCCAGAACAGCGTGAGCAGCGGCCAGCCAAACGACACACTCAAGCGCCGCCGCTCCACCCAGCTCACCGCGGCCAGCACCAGGATCAACACGCCGACGGCCGTGGCCAGGTAGCGGTGGATCATCTCGACCCAGGCCTTGGAGAACGTGACCGGGCCGGTGGGCATGGCCTCCTGGGCGGCAGTGATGGCGGCGCTGGCGCCCACCGGGCTCACGCTGCCGTAACACCCGGGCCAGTCGGGACAACCCAGCCCCGAGTCGGTCAGGCGGGTGAAAGCGCCGAACAGCACCAGGTCAAAGGTGAGAAAGAGCGTGAGCAAGGTCAGCACCTGCAGCCGGCGCGCCACGCTCGCCTGCCGGTTGCGCAACCACACCCAGGCCAGCGGGGCCAAGGCGATTACCACACCCAGCAGCATCAGGCGAGCGACAGGCGCAAAGTCGTACAGGGCGGGCGTGTTCATGGACATGCATCAACCGCCGTTCACGGCCGCCACACCCACTCGACCACCCTTGTCCCAGAACGCCGACGCGCGCAGCAAACGGTCCAAGTCGCGCTTGATCTGCTTCGGGTCGGCCTGCGCAGGGAAACGCATCATCCAGTTGCCGATCGGATCGACCACGTACAGGTGGTCCTGCAGCCGCTGGCCGGCGGCGGGGGTGAGCCACGTGGCCAGCAGCTTCTCATCCACGTGCAACACGGTGGCGCTGGCGGTGGCCTTCTTCAGCGGTTCGGCGAGTTCGGGCGCCCCCGTGCGAAGCCAGACCCAGTCCAGCCGGTCCTTGTCCTTGCCCAGGCCTTCACGCAGCTGGTGCTGCACATACAGGTGCTTCTGGCAGGCATCGTCGCAGGCCGAATCGGCGACGCTGATGAAGAGCCACTGGTCTTTGAGCTGGGTCAGCGGCACCGCGCGGCCGTTCGCGTCCACACCGATGAACGCGGGCAGGGGCAACTGGGGGTCAATGAGTTCGCCGTAGTTGCGCCGCCCTTCCGGCCGGATCACGTAGTAGGTGAAGTACGACGCGATCACCGGTGCCGCGCAAGCCAGCAGCAGCAGGAGCATCTTCCAGCGGCCGGAACGGGTCATGGCCGCCGTGTCGGAAACGTCCGCGCGCGGCAGGCTGTGGACCGTGAGGGTCAGGGGTTCATCGGGGGTCTGGGCCATGGAATGAGTGTGATCGACGGGGGAAAATCAGTTGGAACCAGACATACAGGCCGGCGATGACCGCGCACATCGCAAACCACTGGGCCGCGTAGCCATGGTGCTTCTGCACGGCGGCTTCGAACCGCGGCCAGTCGCGCAGCAGGCCTTCCGGCGATGCGCCGGTCTGCAGCACCGACACCGGCATCAACGACAGGCCGGTGTCCCGGGACATGCCGTCGATGCTGAGATTTTGCCGGATGGGCCCGCGCTCCGCTTCGCCCAGCTCGAACAGCTGGCTGGGCGGCGGGGCCAATCGCCCGGCCACCTCGACCCAACCCTCGGGCGTGGGCACCGCAGGCACTTTGCTGCGGTCGGTGAAGTCGCGCGGCACCCAGCCTCGCTGCACCAGCAGCGACCGCTCGCTGCCCTTAAGCCGCAGGGGTGTGACGAGAATGAACCCGCTGCGCCCGCCCATGGGGCGGTTGTCCAGAAACACGCTGGCCCCGGACACCCATTCGCCGCGCAACAGCACGGGGCGGTGCAGCGCATCGTCAAGAGCGGGTCCATCCGGCAGCCCAGCCTCACTCAACGGTGGCAATGCGGCCCGCCCGTTGATGCGGTCCTCCAGCGCCTGTTTCTGGGCGGCGCGCGACAGCTGCCACATGCCCAGGGACGCGGTCAACCCCGCGCTCAGCACGGCGGCCACCGTGATGAGCCAGAAGCGGAAGCGGGGGGATGTGGAACGCATGCGAGGGCAATGAATGGTGGGAGCAGCGGCCTGGACGAGGTGATCAATGCACCGATAATCCGGCCATGACCTACATCGTGATTGTGGCCTTTGTGGCCATCCTGGGCAGTCTGGCGGCCGCGCTGGTGTTCATGATGCGCGGCGGATCCAGCTCGGACAACCCCGCAGAGACCCCGCGCAAGAACCACATGGCGCGCGCGCTTGCCTTCCGTGTGGGGTTTTCCATCCTGCTGTTTCTGGTCGTGCTCATCAGCTACTGGATGGGCTGGATTCAACCCACCGGGTTGCCCCTCAAGGGTTGAAACAAAAAAAGCGCCTCCTGGCGCTTTTTCTGGGCCGGCTCCTGGCGATTCCGCCCGGAACCGGGCGATCACATCCAGTACACGAGGATGTACAGGCCCAGCCAGACCACGTCCACAAAGTGCCAGTACCACGCCGCGCCTTCGAAGCCGAAGTGGCGCTGGGCCGTGAAGTGACCTTTCTGCAGTCGAAGCGTGATGAACAGCAGCATCAACATGCCCACGAACACGTGGAAGCCGTGAAAACCGGTGAGCATGTAAAACGTGGACCCGAAGATGCCGGAGGTCAGCTTCAGGTTGTAGGCGCTGTAGGCGTGGGCGTATTCGTAACCCTGAACAAACAGGAACACGATGCCCAGGATGACCGTCATCCACATGAAGGCGATGGTCTTGCCACGGTTGCCGGCCTGCAGGGCATGGTGGGCGATGGTCAGCGTCACGCCCGAGGTCAGCAGCAGCGCGGTGTTGATGGTGGGCAGCCAGAAAGGTCCCATGGTCTGAAACGGCTCCACGATCCCGGCGGGCGAAGCGGTGGCACCAGCCTGCAGGCTCGGCCACACCGAGGTGAAATCGGGCCAGATCAGCGAGTTCTCGATGTTGCCGAGCGCAGGCACCGAGTGGACACGGGCCCACCAGAGCGCGGTGAAGAAGGCACCGAAAAACATGACCTCGGAGAAGATGAACCAGCTCATGCTCCATCGGTACGACAGGTCGATCTTGTGACCGTACATACCACCTTCGCTCTCGGACACCGACTCACGGAACCACTGGAACAGCACGATCAGCCAGAACGCCATGCCAAAGGCCAGCGAATACATGCCCCAGTCGGCGCCGTTGATCCACTGGCCCGCGCCCAGGATCACGAAAAACAGGCCAATGGCCGCCATCACCGGGTGCCGCGACGGGCCTGGGACGTAGTAGTAGGGCGTCGTGCCGTGTGTTGCTGCTGACATGCTCACTCCTAAATGCTTTCGCTTGTATGGATATCGGAAATCAATGAACAACCGGTGGAGGGCTCAACCCACCACCCAGTTGACAATCAGGATCAGGGACAGGACAAAAAACAGCGCCATCACGATACCGACCACAATGAGGTGAATCGGGTTGAGGCGCGCCACATCGTTTTGGTAGTCCGTGTTGCGGCGCACGCCCAGAAAGCCCCAGAGCACGGCCTTGACCGTGCCCAGCACCGAGCCCTTGCGCTGGTGAACGGGTGTGCTCATACCGCACCCCCGGGCCGGGCGACAGGGGCCACCACAGGCACCTTGGCCACATCCTGCGGCGCGGGTGGCACCTTGCCGCCCACTTCGAAAAAGGTGTACGAGAGCGTGATCGTGGACACGTCCTTGGGCAGGCGCGGATCGATCACGAACGCCACCGGCCAGGCTTTTTTCTCACCTGGCGCAAGCGTGTATTGCGTGAAGCAGAAACACTCCAGCTTGTTGAAGTGGGACGCGGCCTGCATCGGTGCGTAACTCGGGATCGCCTGTGCGGCCATCGTCCGGTTCTGGATGTTCTGGAACTCGTACATCACGGTGGTCAGTTCACCGGGGTGAACCTGCAACGAACGCACCGCCGGCTTGAAATGCCACGGGCCACGGGCATTGACATCGAACTCCACCGTGATCGTGCGCGAGGTGTCCACCTGGGTGTTGAGCGCGGCCTTCGGCTGGGCTCCAGGCACCTCGCGCTCGGCCAGCGCCAGCACATTGATGCCGGTGGCTTCGCAGATGGCCTTGTAGATGGGCACGAGCGCGTACCCAAAGGCGAACATGCCCAGCGCGATCACGCCGAGCTTGCCCACCATCTTGAAGTTTTCTCGACGCAGTCCCATACAAGCCGATCAGCCGCCCAGCAGCACCATCTTGCCCACGAAGCCGAGGAAAAAGACCACGGCCACGGACGCGAGGATCAGACCCAGACGGGCGTTCTGTTTTTTGCGGTCGGAGGACATGGTCATTTCTGTGTCTTCAATGCAGGGTCAACTCAGCCAATCACCTTGGTGGCGGTGGCGTCGAGCTTGGGCGGGGTTTCGAACGTGTGGAACGGTGCGGGCGAAGGCACTTCCCACTCCAGGCCTTCGGCACCTTCCCAAGGCTTCTGCGACGCCTTGGGGCCTTGACCGCGCATGGCCGGGATCACCACGGCGATGAAGAAGTACACCTGCGCAAAACCGAAGAAGAAACCGCCCACCGACGCGATGGCATTGAAGTCGGCGAACTGCATCGGGTAGTCGGCATAACGACGGGGCATGCCGGCCAAGCCAAGGAAGTGCATCGGGAAAAAGGTGACGTTGAACGAAATCATCGACCACCAGAAGTGGATCTTGCCGCGCGTTTCGCTGTACATCACGCCGGTCCACTTGGGCAGCCAGTAGTAGATGCCGGCAAACATCGCAAACAGCGAACCGGCCACCAGCACGTAGTGGAAGTGGGCCACCACGTAGTAGGTGTCCTGGAAGTTGATGTCGATCGGCGCCATGGACAGGATCAGGCCCGTGAAGCCACCGATGGTGAACACGAAGATGAAGCCCACGGCCCACAGCATCGGGGTCTCGAAGGTCATCGAACCCTTCCACATGGTCGCGATCCAGTTGAAGATCTTCACGCCTGTGGGCACGGCGATCAGCATGGTCGAGTACATGAAGAACAGTTGGCCCGTCACCGGCATGCCGGTGGTGAACATGTGGTGTGCCCACACGACGAAGGACAGGATGGCGATCGAACCGGTGGCGTACACCATGGAGGCGTAGCCGAACAGCTTCTTGCGCGCGAAAGCGGGCACGACCTGGCTCACGATGCCAAAGGCCGGCAGGATCATGATGTAGACCTCGGGGTGACCGAAGAACCAGAAGATGTGCTGGTACATCACCGGGTCACCGCCGCCGGCGGGGTTGAAGAAGCTGGTGCCGAAGTGGCGGTCGGTCAGCGTCATGGTGATGGCACCGGCCAGCACGGGCATCACGGCGATCAGCAGGTAGGCGGTGATCAGCCAGGTCCAGCAGAACATGGGCATCTTCATCAGCGTCATGCCGGGGGCACGCATGTTGAGGATGGTGACGATGATGTTGATCGAGCCCATGATGGACGACGCACCCAGGATGTGCATCGCGAAAATGCCGGCGTCCATCGAGGGGCCCATCTGCAGGGTCAGCGGCGCGTACAGCGTCCAGCCGGCGGCGGGGGCGCCGCCTGGCATGAAGAACGAGGACACCAGCATCAGTGCGGCCGGGATCATCAGCCAGAAACTGAAGTTGTTCATGCGTGCGAAGGCCATGTCGGACGCGCCGATCTGCAACGGGATCATCCAGTTCGCGAAGCCCACGAAGGCCGGCATGATGGCCCCGAACACCATGATCAGGCCGTGCATGGTGGTGAGCTGGTTGAAGAGCTCGGGGTTGACCAGTTGCAGGCCCGGCTGGAACAGCTCGGCACGGATCAACAGCGCGAGAACGCCACCCACCATGAGCATGGTGAAAGCGAACAACAGGTACAGCGTGCCGATGTCTTTGTGGTTGGTGGCGTAGACCCACCGGCGCCAGCCCGTGGGGGCGTGGTGATCGTGGTGGTCGTCGTGCGCGTGAGCGTCATGGGGATCGAGTACTGCACTCATCATCGTTTCCTTTGGAATTCAAATAGCTATCAGTGCCCGGCTCACTTGCGCGCAGCCACCACCTCGGCAGGCTGCACGATTTGTTCGGTTTTGTTGGACCAGCTGTTCTTGGCGTAGGTCATGACCGCAGCCAGCTCGGTGTCTGACAGCTGCTTCCAGGACGGCATGGCGCCGCCAGCGGCGCCGTTGAGCAACACATTGATCATGGCGGCATGGTCGGTGCTGGTCACGATGGCCGAGCCGTCCAAGGGCTTGATGGGGCCGGCGCCTTTGCCGTTGGCCTGATGGCAGGCCACGCAGTTGGCGGCGTACACCGATTCGCCACGCTTCACCAGATCAGCCAGGGTCCACACCTTGGACGGATCGTCGGCCAGCGCCGCCATCTTCTTGTACTCGCCATCCACCCACTTGGTGTAATCCTCGGCCGACACCACCTTCACGTGGATGGGCATGTAGGCGTGTTCCTTGCCGCACAGCTCGGCACACTGGCCATAGAAATCACCGGTCTTCTCGGCACGAAACCAGGTGTCGCGCACGAAGCCGGGGATCGCATCCTGCTTGATACCGAAGGCCGGCACCATGAAAGCGTGAATCACGTCGTTGGCGGTGGTGATGATGCGCACCTTCTTGCCCACGGGCACCACCATCGGGTTGTCCACCTTGAGCAGGTAGTCGTCGGTGGCCGGCGGGTTGCCGCTGCTGGACATTTCACGGTGCTTCACGTCGAGCGTGGAGAGGAAACCGATGCCCTCGCCCTCACCCTTGATGTAGTCATACCCCCACTTCCACTGCATGCCTGTGGCCTTGATGGTGATGTCGCTGTTGGTGGTGTCCTTCTGGGCCACCAGCACCTTGGTGGCTGGCAGGGCCATGCCGATCACGATCAGCAGCGGGACGATGGTCCATCCAAGCTCGACCCAGATCGGCTCGGGCAACTCCTGGGCCTTGTGGCCAACCGACTTGCGGTGCTTGAGGATGGAATAGAACATCACCCCGAAGACGATCACGAAGATGACCGTGCAAATGATCATCATGAACCAGTGCAGCCAGTGCTGCTCTTCAGCGATCTTGGTGGCTGCGGGAGCAAAATTGAGCTGATTCACCGCCGGGCCACCGGGCAAGTCATTGACGGCGTGGGCAGCTTCGGTCACCCAGACCGCAGAGCCGAGGGCCAGCGATGAAACCAGGGTGCGCAGGCCACCCAGTCGATCAAGCAAAGAATCACCCGTCTGTTTTGTCGTACTCACGTTTAACGCCTCAAATATAAGTATTGATTTATATCAATGCTGATTAGAACAAAATTTCCGGGGACCGCCCACTCAGGGAATACCCAACCATCACTCAAACTCAGCTCGGTGCGGCCCTGCATTCAGGGGCCAGCACAGGGCACGAATACAGAGGACACGAAGCAGCCCTACTGGCACGGACTGACCGCCTCCGCGCACCAGGAAGGCCATGAACACCGCCAGCCATGCCACGGCCCAAGAGGCAATACCATCCACGCGCCCAGGCACCCGAAGAATCCGTCCAACGTCAGGGCACCGAATGGCATCGCAGGATCCACTGAGCCCCATCGGCGGAGACTGAGGCTAGGGGGCTCACCTTGCAGTTCCCACCCTTCCTCGACGACAGAACGTGGCGACCACAGGCACACGAACACGCACAGGCGTGTCAAAAAACCCGCCACAGCGGTTTGATTTATGTCAATTGTAGCCGTCGAAAAACACGGCTTGACGCCCACCGCCCGTGGAGCCTGCAGCGCAGGGAAATGGCCCCAGTCTCAGGAGCGACGGTCTCGCAGCATGGCGCGCATCTCATCCATCGACACCGACTGGCTGTCGCTACGCCGGGGACGGGGGGTTGCCTTGAAGGCATGGCCATAGATGACCTCGAACGTGAGCAGCAGGCGTCCGTCCTCTGACCTCGGCAGGCCCTGATCAATGGCCCGCTCCAGCGAACGCCGCCAGGCACGCCCGCGCAACGCCCCGAATCGCCCGGCATTGAGGTTGCGCCCCAGTGATCGAAGCTCGTCCAGCAAGGGACCAGCGCCACTAAAGGACAGCGAGATGCGCTCCATGTCCATGACGGGCTCCGCAAAACCGTTGTGCACCAGCATGTCGCCCCAGTCGTGCATGTCGGTGAACGGGTGCGCTGGATCGGGCCAACCTGCCCGGGCGTACACCGCACGCAGCTCTCGAAGGCTGTCAGGCCCCAGGCAAGAAAACATCAGAAAACCGTCTGTCTGTATCTGTCGATGCCACTGTCGAAGCAGCGGTTGCGGGCGTGCCACATGATGCAACACCATGTTGGCCCACAACATCGCGACTGGCGTGTCAACTCCGGCCGCGATCTGGCCCCGCCTCCACTGCAAGGGATTCCATGAACGCCGGGACGGGTCTCTGGTGGCCGCAAGGGCCAGCGGCATGTCGTGCGCTGCCACGTGACAGCGGGCTGCGGGCAAGTGCTCCACCAGGCTGCGATGGGCCTGGAGACCACCGAGCACCGGCTCCCAGTGCAGCCAGCTGGCCGGCGGATCTCGAAACCACTGCAGCCTCTCGCCCATGCGGCGGGCCACCTCTTCGTGCAACCAGGGACTCTGGTTGCGTGGGCGGGACAACCACCGCTGCGCGGCCACAGGGTCGAGGCCAGGCACAGGCATGTCTTCGGGTTCGGGGTTCAATGGGAATGCAAATTGGGGGGGAAGGCCCTCGCGGGGCTGGCGCCGCCAGTATATTGGCGCCACCATGACCCGTCTGCCCTCGCCACTCGAGCGCGCACCGCCTCTGCCCAGCACTTGCCAGGTGTGCGGGCGGTGGCCTGCACAGCCTGTGTGCTCTGCCTGCATGCGGCGCTTCGCGCCACCGACAGAGCGCTGCACGGTGTGTGCGTGCCCGGTGCCAGACGGCATAGGGGTGTGCGGGCGTTGTCTTGCCAGTGCGCAACCGCCGTTGATCCGTCGTTGCGCAGCGGCGGTGGAGTATGGATACCCCTGGGACAGGTTGATTGCGCGGTTCAAGTTCCGTGGCGAACCCGGGTGGGCCGCTGTCCTGGCCGAACCGATGCTGAAACAGGCCTTGGCCCACGATCTGCTGCCACCAGACGCGATCCTCGTGCCCATCCCCGTGTCGTCCCGCCGCTTGGCCGAGCGCGGTTACAACCAGGCGTGGGAACTCGCGAAGGCGGTGCAGCGCCGGACCGGTCGGGCCGCGCTGGCCGACGCCCTGGTGCGCGTGATCGAGGCCCCAGACCAGCATCAGTTGCCGCAGACCCAGCGGCTGAACAACCTGCACGGCGCTTTCGCGGTGCACCCCGATCACGTGCCGCGCCTGACTGGTGCCCGTGTGGTGCTGGTGGACGATGTGCGCACCACGGGCGCCACGCTGAACAGCGCTGCGCAGGCCCTGCAACAGGCGGGCGTGGCCGACATCGGCGCGCTCGTGCTGGCGCGCACGCCGTCGGATTGAACAGAATCCAACACCCCGTGCACGGTGTTTCTTTGCCCGCAAACAATGCGCTTATCATCGCGGCGTTGCAGGGGGAACCACACAAAAACAGACCACTGGTTGACACTGCCAAACCGCGTCCATTGAACCCATGTTCCGCATTGTTCTGGTAGCACCACAGATCCCTCCCAACACGGGGAACGTGATCCGCCTGTGCGCCAACACCGGCTGCGATCTGCACCTCATCGAGCCGCTGGGTTTTTCAATGGACGACAAACAGATGCGCCGTGCGGGTCTCGATTACCACGAATACGCTCGCGTGCGGCGCCACGCCGACTGGTCCACCTTCATCGCGACCGAACGACCCGATCTGCACCGGATGTACGCCTTGACCACCCGAGGTCAGGGCGAGGCCCATGGGCAACGCTACATGCCAGGAGACTGGCTGGTCTTCGGGTCGGAGACCGATGGCCTGCCCGGCGAGGTCCGTGAACACATTCCCACCACCCAGCAACTGCGCCTGCCCATGCTCGACGGCCAGCGCAGCCTGAACCTGTCCAACGCCGTGGCGGTTCTCGTCTACGAAGCCTGGCGGCAACAGGGATTTGGAGCCACACCACCGTGACGCAATTCACCCACGGGCTGAGGTGCGCACCTCACCCGGACCGCAAAACCGATCACACAATACAACCCCGCTGTCGAGCTCAGCGGTGCGCTGCCGTTCGGCCATGCCGACGGTTCAGCTTCCCCCCTCAGGCATCCCGGAGATCCGTTTGATTCCGACACTCACCAGGTTCTTCAAGGGCACGATGGCGTCGCGCAAACCCGTGAGCGCCAAGGCCAGCCTGAAAGACCTTCAGTGCATTCGCACCGCCTTGCTGCACTGCATGGACGACTGCGACAGCGTGCAGGCGCAACGCCTGCGGCACAAGATCGCCCAGGCGAAGACCGCCCAGGATCTCTGGATGCTGCGCAACGACGCGTACCAGCTGATCTCTCAACAGACCAGCCAGGCGGTCGCCGCCGAGCGCATCAACAACCTGATGTCTGCGTTCGAAGGCTGGCTCGAACCCCGTCAACTCGTGCGCATCAAGTAGCCGCGCCCCACCTGCCGCTCAGGGGTAGCGGCGCACCAGTGCTTCGGCCACGCACACCGGTTTGTCCACTCCTTCGCGTTCAACCGACACCCCCCAGGTCATCTGAACGCCATGGTGCTCGATCGGTAAGGCCGCCATCAGGGTCATGCGGGCGCGCAGGCGGCTGCCCACCGGAACCGGCGCGGTGAAACGCACCTTGTTCAATCCGTAGTTCACGCCCATGCCTGACTGGCGGATCTCAAATGCCGTGTCGAAGAACACGGGGAGCAGGGACAAGGTCAGGAAACCGTGCGCGATCGGTGCGCCAAAGGGTCCCGCCTTGGCGCGCTCCACATCCACATGGATCCACTGGTGATCGCCGGTCGCATCGGCAAAACGGTTGACCTGGTCCTGGGTCACGGTGACCCAGTCGCTCACGGCGACCTCTTCGCCCACGCAGGCCACCAGATCGTTCAGTGTGTCAAAGCTTCTCATGGTCACCGACTCTAGTCGGCCATCCCAGGCACCGCTGTCGGCACCGCGACAGGCCACACGACGGGCCTGCTCAGCGCTCCAGCCAGTCGCAGATGCCCTGCCATTGCTCAAGGTCTTTCTCCACCCGGCTGGGCGCCACGTCAAACAGCGTCAGGCCACGCGCCGCAAGGTGGATGTAGTTCTGCGTGTCGCGCAGGAAGCCCAGCACCGGCAGACCCAGGCCGTTCACGAACTCGTGCAGCTTATCGGCCGCGATGGTGCGCGCGTCCACGCGCATGCCGACGATGCCCACCTGCAGCTTGTCGGCACGCCGTGACTCGGCCAGCTCGTCCAGAAAAGCGCGCGTGGCGTAGATGTCAAAGATGCTGGGCTGCAGCGGCACGAGCACCTTGTCGGCCAGCTTGAGCGCCTCCTTGAAGAGTCCACCATGCAAGCCCGCCGGCGTGTCCAGCACCACATGGCTCGTGCCCTTGGGCGGCCGGGCGATCGGGTCGCCCGAGAGGTCCCAGGTCTGGATGGGTCGGGCAGCGGGAGGGCGCAGGCGCAGCCACAGCGCCGAAGACTGCTGGCGATCGGCATCGCCCAGCATCACAGAATGCCCCCGGCTCGCGAAGAAACCGGCCACGTTGGTCGACAGGGTGGACTTGCCCACACCCCCTTTGGGATTCGCGATCACCACCACCGGCATATCCAGCCTCCTTGGGCGCAAGACAAACGGCTGCTATGTTAACGGCCAGCTGTCCCACACCAGCTTGATCCCGGTGAGGAACATGCCGCTGTACACCAGCCGGTAGAACAACACCGGGTGAATGCGGTGCGCGATGCGCACCCCCACCCAGACACCGATGGGCGCGAACGGCAGCAACGCCAGCGAGGTCAGCATGTTGCGCATGTCCAGCAGGCCCAGCCAGGCGTAGGGAATCCACTTGGCAAGGTTGATGAAGAAAAAGAAGAACGCCATGGTGCCTGTGAACAGCACCGGCGTGAGCTTCAAGGGAATCACGTAGGCGTTGATCGGCGGCCCCCCCGCGTGGGCGATGAAGCTGGTGAATCCCGAGGTCGTGGTCAGCAGCGCCCCCAGCCACCGGGGTGGCGGCGGGCTGTCGGGCTTGGGCGGAAACAGCAGGCGCTGCGCGAGAAACAACAGCGTGAAGCCACCGACGATGCCCGCCACCACCTTCGCATCCAGCACCTTGAACAACAGCGTGCCGATCACGATGCCGAGCAGGCCGAAGGGCAACAGAAAGCGCAGGAGCTGGCGATCCACGTTGTTGCGGAATGCCGCCATGCCCAGCAGGTCCATCAACAGCAACACCGGCATCAGGATCGCCGCCGCCTGCGGCACCGTGACCGCCAGCGCCATCATCGGCACCGCCAGGGAACCGAAGCCGGCCCCAAAGCCGCTCTTGCTCACGCCCAGGAGCAGCACCGCGGGAATCGCGACCGCGTAGAAAAACGGATCGCTGATCAGCGGCACGTCACAACCCCCGCCGAACGAAGGCGGCAGCGTCGCGTTCGTCGCCCGTTCACACGCGCTCGATGATCAGCGCAATGCCCTGCCCCACGCCGATGCACATGGTGCACAGCGCGTAGCGACCGCCGGTGGCGTGCAGGCGGTTCACCGCCGTGGTGGCCAGCCTTGCACCGCTGGCACCCAGCGGGTGGCCCAGCGCGATGGCGCCGCCCCAGGCGTTGACGCGTTCATCGTCGTCCTTCAGCCCCAGCAAACGCAGCACCGCCAGCCCCTGTGCCGCAAAGGCCTCATTGAGTTCGATGACATCAAGCTGGTCCAGCGTCAATCCGGTAAGCGCCAGCACCTTCTGCGTTGCCGGTGCCGGGCCGATGCCCATGATGCGCGGCGCCACCCCGGCCGTGGCCATGCCGACGATGCGGGCCTTGGGGGTGAGTCCGTTCTTCGCAGCGGTGGCTTCGTCGGCCAGCAGCAGCGCGCAGGCGCCGTCGTTCACGCCGCTGGCGTTGCCGGCGGTCACCGTGCCGTCGGGCCGCACCACGCCTTTGAGTTTGACCAGCGTCTCCAGGCTGGTCTCGCGCGGGTGTTCGTCGGTGTCCACCACCAGCGCATCGCCCTTCTTTTGCGGAATCGTGACCGCGCAGATCTCGCGCGCCAGATGCCCAGCCTTGATGGCGGCCACGGCCTTCATCTGGCTGGCCAGGGCCATGCGGTCCTGTGCTTCGCGCTCGATCTTGAAATCGGTCGCGACGTTCTCGGCGGTTTCGGGCATGGAGTCCACGCCGTACTGGGCCTTCATCAGCTTGTTGACAAAGCGCCAGCCGATGGTGGTGTCGTAGACGGCGTTGTTGCGAGAAAAGGCACTTTCGGCCTTGGGCATGACGAAGGGCGCGCGGCTCATGCTCTCGACACCGCCGGCGATCATCAGACCCGCTTCGCCGGCCTTGATCGCGCGCGCGGCCGTGCCCACGGCGTCCAGACCAGAACCACACAGGCGGTTGATGGTGGCCCCCGGCACCTCCAGCGGCAGGCCGGCCAGCAGGCTGCTCATGTGCGCGACGTTGCGGTTGTCTTCGCCGGCCTGGTTGGCGCAGCCGAAGAGCACGTCGGTGATCGCGGCCCAGTCGACGTTCGGGTTGCGCGCCATCAATGCGCGCAGCGGAATGGCGCCGAGGTCGTCGGTGCGCACCGAACTGAGCGCGCCGCCGTAGCGACCGAACGGGGTGCGGATCGCGTCGCAGATGTAGGCATGGGTCATGTCGTGTCTCCTGAATGTTGGGCGCTACTGTACCCAAGCGCGGGGCGGGCCGTCGCAGCTTGAGGGACAATCCCAGGCATGTTCAGCCCTTCCCAAGCCGATGTGCGGCGCTTTTTCTGCTCTGTCCACGCCAAGCGCCTGGGTGGACAACCCATGGAGGCCATCGAGACGCTGGCCGGTCAGTGGATCGCCGAACATCCCGAGCATCATGCGGAGCTGGCGGATGTGGACGCCGCCCTCGCCCGCCTGGGCGCACCCGGTGACACCGCCGCCGACAACCCGTTCCTGCACCTGTCCATGCACCTGTCCATCAGCGAGCAGTGCAGCATCGACCAACCGCCCGGCATCCGCCAGGCGGTGGAACTGCTGGCAGCGCGCCGGGGCGATCTGCACGCCGCGCACCACGAGGTGATGGAATGCCTGGGCACCATGCTCTGGGAAAGCCAGCGTGCCGGCCGCCCGCCCGACGGCCAGGCCTACATCGACCAGGTGCGACGCCGTGCGACGCAGGATTGACCCCTTCTTCGAAGCTTCAAGATCGCAACAAAAAAGCCGCTCTGTGAGCGGCTTTTTCATGGGGCGTGGCGCCGATCAGCGGAAGCGCGATTGCGGCACGGTCTGCAGGTCGCCGTCCAGCGAACCCAGGTACTTGGCGATCTCGCGCATTTCGGCCGGTTTGAACTGCTTGGCGATGCCGGCCATGATGCCGTTGGAGCGGCCGACCACGTTGTTGCCTTCCACCGAATAGGCCTTGAGCGCCACGTACAGGTAGTCGGCGTGCTGGCCGGCGATCTTGGGGTAGGTCGGGTCGATGGGTTTGGCGAAATTGGCGCCGTGGCACGAAGCGCAGGCACCCTTTTCAATCAGTGCAGCAGCCGCGGCGCTGGCGGTCTTGGGCGCATCGGCCGGGGCCTTGCCCGCCTGAGCCGAGTAGAAGGCGGCCAGATCGGCCATGTCCTGCTCAGACAGCGAGGCGGCGATGCCGCGCATGGACGGGTGCTTGCGGTCGCCCTTCTTGTAGGCGGTCAGCGCCGACACGATGTACTTGTCGGACTGGCCCGAGATCTTCGGCACCTTGTGGATCTCGGGGAAGCTGTTCTGGTAACCCGCGATGCCGTGGCAGCCGATGCACATCTCGGCCTTCTTCTGGCCCGCGTCAGCGGAGCCGGTCACGCCCTGAGCCTGAGCGGTCGTGGCGACCACCAAAAGGGTCGCAGCGGCGACAACGGTACGGGTGATCAGGGGCAACAGTTGGTTCATTTTGCAAGCACAATGAGATGGACGATTGATAAAAATCAATGGACGATTATATAGACTCGATCATCGTCAACCGCTTATTGAATACCCTGATCCGCTGGCCCGCCGCAGCGTCAACCGCGTCACCTCCATGAAATTCCAAGGCTCTGAAAACTACGTCGCCACACAAGACCTGATGCTGGCCGTCAACGCCGCCATCACGCTCAAGCGACCGCTGCTCGTCAAGGGCGAGCCCGGCACCGGCAAGACCATGCTGGCCGAAGAAGTGGCGCAGGCGCTCAACGTGCCGCTGCTGCAATGGCACATCAAGAGCACCACCAAGGCGCAGCAGGGCCTGTACGAATACGACGCGGTGAGCCGCCTGCGCGACTCACAGCTCGGCGACGAGAAAGTCAAGGACATCCACAACTACGTCGTCAAGGGTGTGCTCTGGCAGGCTTTCACGGCCGACCAGCCGGTGGCGCTGCTGATCGATGAAATCGACAAGGCCGACATCGAGTTCCCCAACGACCTGCTGCGCGAACTCGACCGCATGGAGTTCTACTGCTACGAGACACGCGAACTGGTCAAGGCCAAACACCGCCCGCTGGTGTTCATCACCTCCAACAACGAAAAAGAACTGCCCGACGCCTTCCTGCGCCGCTGCTTCTTCCACTACATCAAGTTTCCCGAAGCGGAGACCATGCAAAAGATCGTGGATGTGCACTTCCCCGACCTCAAGCAAGACCTGCTGAAGGTGGCGATGAAGACCTTCTACGACGTTCGCAACCTGCCCGGTCTGAAGAAAAAGCCGAGCACCAGCGAGCTGATCGACTGGCTCAAGCTGCTGATGGCCGAAGACATTCCGCTCGAAGCACTGCAAAGCGCCGACAGCAAGGTCGCCGTGCCACCGCTGGTGGGCGCACTGCTGAAGAACGAGCAGGACACCACGCTGTTTGAAAAGCTGGTGTTCATGAACCAGCGGAACCGGTGAAGGAGGATCGACCCATGAACCACATGATGAAGAAACTGACCTTTGTGGCTGTACTCATTGGACTGCTTTCGGCCTGCTCAAGCCCTGCGAGTGGCGGGCGCTGCGACAAACCGAAGCGCGCGGACGGGGCACAACCCTATGACCCCTATTGCAGCGGCGAATACAACAAGTAAGAGGCCATCAACGTCGTGGGCCACTGGAACTTGCCATCCTGTGGTGACTTCCTGCGCGAGCACTCGCCCGACATCACCGCCCTCTCGCTGGCGGGCGACATGGCCGTCATCACCAACGACCTTCGCGAGTTTCTGCGAGTGCCAGGGTTGTGGGTTAAAGACAGGAGCTTAGGGCTACGCTGAACAAGTCCATGGGTGGCGCGAGGTTTGCATGTATCGAGGTCCCTGATACACGGAGGTGAAGATGAAGCAACAGACCCTGGCGATGGCAGCCGATCAAGGCGACGGATTCGAGCAGTACCGCAAGCCGACCAAGCGCGATGCGTTCCTGGCGACGATGGAACAGATCGTGCCCTGGCAGGCGCTGTGCTCGGTCATCGAACCTCACTACCCCAAAGCCGGCAACGGGCGCCCACCGATCGGGCTCGAACGCATGCTGCGGATGTACTTCGTGCAGCACTGGTTCAACCTGGCCGATGAGGCCTGCGAAGAGGCCCTGCTCGACAGCACGGCGCTGCGCCGCTTTGTGGGCATCGATCTTGGGCGGGAGCGTGTGCCTGACGGGACCACCCTGCTGAAGTTTCGCCGCCTGCTGGAGCAGCACAAACTGGGCGAGGCCCTGTTTGCCAAAGTGGGGGAGGTGCTGCAGGCGCGAGGCTTGAAGGTGGGCACCGGCACCATCGTGGACGCCACCATCATCGGCGCGCCCAGTTCGACCAAGAACGCCGACAAGCAGCGCGACCCCGAGATGCACCAAACCCGCAAAGGCCAGCAGTGGTATTTCGGGATGAAGATGCACATTGGCGTGGACAGCCGCAGCGGGCTGGCGCACAGCGCTGTGGTGACAGCAGCCAACGTGCACGACAAGCACCCGCTGCCCGATCTGCTGCACGGCAACGAGCAGCGTGTGTATGGCGACAGTGCCTACGCCAGCCAGAAAGCGTTGATCGGATCGAAGGCCCCCAAGGCCAAGGACTTCACCAACCAGCGCGTGCGCAGGGGTGGCGATATCGACGAGGCCGAGCGCTCCAGGAACCACAACAAGTCCAAGGTCCGCGCCCGGGTCGAACACGTCTTTGCTGTGGTCAAACGGCTCTGGGGCTTTGCCAAGGTGCGCTACCGAGGTCTCGCCAAGAACGCCACGCGCTCGTTCGTGGTGCTGGGTTTGGCCAACATCTACCTGGCGCGTCAGCGCCTCATGGCATGAGTGCGTCCGTTGCGCACGACGGGTGCGCGAGCACGGCTGGTATGTCCAGGGAACGCGGTCGAATCGCGCCGCTTGCCCGCGTCGGCAACCCTTTGCGTAGCGGGCCACTCAATTCGGCTACTTGTTCAGCGCTGCCTTAGGTGAGCCCTGCTGCTGGAATGACCAATGAACACTGACAACTCCGCCGAAAAAGAAAGCGCTATGGAGCGTCTTTTGAAACAGCTGATTCCAGGAATCGCCGGGCTTTTGGTGGTGGTTATGGGCGCGTACCTCGTGTGGTTTTCGTCTGCGAAGGTCAGTCATGACTCGGGAGATTGGGGCACCTTGGGGGACTACTTCGGCGGTCTGATGAACCCGGTCATCTCGTTCGCGACGTTGTTGGTTGCCTACGAGGTTTGGAAACAGCAGCGAAAGGAACTGCGTCAGACAAAGGAAGCCTTGGAAGACCAGGCGCAGACGGCAGAGTGGCAACGAAAAGAACAACGTTTTTTCGATTGCCTGACCGTATATCAACGCTTAGTAGATGCGCAGATTTCTAATGGGACGGTCGGCTCCCGATCCACAGCAGAGCAAGGACGAGAAGCACTTTTCGTGCGAGCGAAGATTGCGATCAACACTGGCGAAGTTCATCAACTAACCAGTCCAGCCATCTCACGCTCAATCGGCCACACTCCGGAACCACCAATTCCAACTCTTGTCGAACTACGGTACACCCTACCTCATGAGTTGCGAAAACGCATTGGCCTTACAAAGTCTGATGCTTACTGCAGAGGAGTGCTCGCGACTCTGCTGACCTGTGAAAACGTTCTGGGGGACGCGAAAGATCGCTTCCTGCCCCTGTTGCTAGAGCAACTCACACAAGAAGAACTCAGTCTGCTTGCGCTTTTTCTACTCTTCGCACCAGATAGCGATCGCTATTGGGGAGTTGCGGAACGCACACACCTTTTCGCCAACCTTGACACCGAGGGTGTGCTTCAACTGAGCAAAGAGCATCTGCCAGTTTCTTGCTTCGAAAGAAGCTAGAAGGACCAAACCATGCTGATCGACTTCTTCTACACCCTGCGCGCGGCCAAGTTGCCAGTTTCGGTCAAGGAATACCTCACGCTGCTTGAAGCCTTGAAGCAGGATGTGGTGGGGCCGACCAACCCGGACGCCTGCACCATGGACGACTTCTACTTCCTCAGCCGCACGGCGCTGGTGAAGGACGAGAAGCACTACGACAAGTTCGACCGCGCCTTCGCCGCCTACTTCAAGGGCGTGGAGATGATCGCGGACTTCACCAAACCCATTCCAGCCGACTGGCTGCGCCAGGAGATGGAGCGCATCCTCTCCGACGAGCAGAAGGCCAACGCGCCCAAGATGGACTGGGACGAGCTGATGGAGACACTCAAGAAGCGGCTCGAAGAACAGAAAGAGCGCCACGAAGGCGGCAGCAAGTGGATCGGCACCGGCGGCACCTCGCCGTTCGGTCACAGCGGCGCCAACCCGCAGGGCATCCGCATCGGCGGCAAGGGTGGCAACAAGTCGGCGGTGAAGGTGTGGGAGCAGCGCGCGTACCGCGACTACGACGACACACAGGAGCTGGGCACGCGCAACATCAAGGTGGCGCTGCGCCGCCTGCGCAAGTTCGCGCGCGAGGGCAACGACCTGGAGCTGGACCTGCCCGACACCATCCGCTCCACCGCGGCCAACGCGGGCTGGCTGGACATCAAGATGATCCCGGAGCGGCACAACAACGTGAAGGTGCTGCTGCTGATGGACGTGGGCGGCACGATGGACGAACACATCCAGCGCGTCGAAGAGCTGTTCAGCGCTGTCAAGAGCGAGTTCAAGCACCTGGAGTTCTATTACTTCCACAACTGCGTCTACGACTTCATGTGGAAGAACAACAAGCGCCGCTACGCCGAGAAGTTCCCGACGCTGGACATCATCCGCAAGTACAACAAGGACTACAAGCTGATCTTCGTGGGCGATGCGACCATGAGCCCCTACGAAATCCTGCAGCCGGGCGGCAGCGTGGAATACAACAACGAAGAGGCGGGCGCCGAGTGGTTACAACGACTCACACACGCGTTTCCCAAATTTGCCTGGATCAACCCGGAACCTCAGGGCGTGTGGCAGTATCGACAGAGCATCAGCATCATTCAGCAACTCATGAGCCAGCGCATGCACCCGCTGACCCTGCGTGGGCTGGAAGAGACGATGAGAATGCTCTCGAAATAGACCTGAATGAACCTTCGCTTCCGGGGCCGTGTGGTGAGCACACGGCTCTTTTGCTTTCTGGCGCTCTGGCCGGTGGTGGCGGTGGCGCAAAGCCCCGAACCTGCGGCCGTCAGCGCACCAGCGCCCTCGCCGATCGTCTCGCCTGAGGCCGAGGGCGACGCACCCGCGAGCGAGCGCTTCGGCATCCGTGTCGACGCCCCATCGCCGGCGCTGCAGGCCTTCTTGCTGCGCCACATGGAGCTGCAGCGGTTTCGCACGCTCTCCGATCTCGACGCGGGCGAACTCGACCGCCTGCTGGTCGCGGCGCCCGAGAACCTGCGCGACCTGCTGGGCACCCAAGGCTATTTTTCCCCCGAGATCTCGGTGATCCGCGAGCCGGCGGCGCCGGCGGGCGGCGCTTCCCCCAGCCTGGGAGAGGTGCTCGTGCGCGTGACGCCGGGCCCGACCACCCAGGTGGCCGCCGCGACCGCCTACCTCAGCGGCGACATCGCCAGCGCCGACGCGGCCGCCGGACAGCGGGAGGCCCTGCGCCAACGCAGCCAGCAGGCCGTGGGCCAGGGCTTCACGCAGGCCGGATGGAGCCGTCTGAAGTCGGACCTGCTGCGCGAACTCACCGCCGAACGCTACCCGCGAGGGCGCATCGTCAACAGCCTGAGCGACATCGACAACCGCGCGAACCAGGCGTTCTGGCACATCGAGCTCGACTCAGGCGCGCCGGTGACGGTGGGCGAGGTGCGGCTGAACGGCGCCGAGCGCTACGACCCGGTCACCGTGCAGCGGCTGGTGCGGCTCGCGGGCCTGGGGCCGGGCACCGACTACAGCCTCACGCGGCTGCAGGACGCGCAACAGCGCATCGTCGACACCGGCTACTACAGCTCGGTGTTCGCCTACGTGGACCTGGACGCGACCGACAACGACCAAGCCGCACCCGCGCCCGTGGTGGTGCAGGTGAAGGAAGCGCCGTTGCAGAGCATCGTGCTCGGCGTGGGCGGCAGCACCAACAACGGCCCGCGCCTGTCCGCCGAACACAAGCACCTGCGCCTGACCGGCCTGGGCTGGCAGGCCCTGAGCAAGCTGCAGCTCGAACGCAACGACCAGTTGCTGTCCTCGGACTGGACCGCACCGATCGAAGACAAGGGATGGCAGTGGCTCGCAGGCGGCCGGCTGGCGCGCCAGATCAACGACGAAACCACCGTCTCCAGCCTGCGGCTCAGTCTGGGCAAATCGCAGCCCACGGCGCGGCTGGACCGGCGCTATTTCGTGCAGTACGACCGCGCGCGCACCGTCAACACCGTCTCGGCGCTGGCCTCGTCCGACGGCAACGAGGCCGCGGTATCGGCCAACTACGGCTGGACCTGGCGCCGCTTCGACACCCTGCCCTACCCCAACGAGGGCTACGGTCTCGGGCTCACGCTCGGCGTGGGCACCACGCTGGACGGCGCGCGCAAGCCCTTCTTCACCAGCCAGGCCCGCTGGCTGGCCTACTGGCCGCTGGGCAGCGCGCCCACCGTCGCAGCGGACAACCGCCCCTCCGACATCACGGCCGCGCGCAGCCGGCTCGGGCGCCTGGCGCTGCGGTTGCAGGGAGGCGCGGTGCTGGCCCAGCAGAGCGCGCCGATTCCCGACACGCAGCTGTTCCTCACCGGCGGCGACAACACGGTGCGCGGCTACGGCCTGCGCGACATCGGCGTGGAGCAGCCCGACGGCAGCGTGACCGCCGGCCGTTACCTCGCAGTGGCAAGTTTCGAATGGCAGCGCCCGATCTGGCGCGAAGGCGTGCGCACCGACTGGGAAAGCGTGCTGTTTGTGGACGCCGGCACCGTGACCAACCGCACCACGCCCTCCACGGCGCGGGTCGGCGTGGGCGCGGGCGTGCGCTACAACAGCCCGGTGGGGCCGCTGCAACTCGACCTGGCCTATGGCGTCACGCCGAAGCGGCTGCGCCTGCACCTGAACGTGGGCTTCAGTTTCTGACACCGATGAGCGCCACCGACGAGACGCCCCCCACGCAGCCAGAACCGGCACCCTCGCCGCGCCCGAAAAGGCGCGTGGTCCGGTTCGTGGTCCGTTCGCTGACCGTTCTGCTGGCGGTGGTGATCACCACATTGGCCACCACCTGGTGGTGGGCCGGCACGCCGGGCTCGGCGGCGCAGGCGGTGGACTGGGCCGTGCGCTGGATGGAGCGGCGCGCCGACACGGTGGGCACGCTGCGCACCCAGGGCGTCGAGGGCAGCGTGCGCGGCGGCGTGAAGGTGGCGGCGATGGACTGGCACCGGGGCGCGCTGGCCGTGCACGCGGAAGGCGTGGTGCTGCAGTGGGACGACGCGCTGTGGCTCGGTCTCCTGCGCGGGCGGGGCGTGCACCCCAGCGCGGCACACCTGCGGCTGCTGCGCATCACCGACACCCGCGAACCCACGCCCACCGAGCCGCTGGAGCGGCTCGTGCTGCCGCTGCCGGTGAGCCTGGCCTTCTCGGTGGATCGCTTCGAGCGCATCGGCACCGACGCCTCGCCGTTCACGCTCAGCGACATCCGGGGTCACTACAACTATGGCCTGCTGGCGCCCTCCAGCGACACGCCCGCGCTGCCCGAAACCACCGGCATCGCCTTCGCCCACCGGTTGCGGCTGGACACCCTGCAACTCGCCGACGGCCGCTACCAGGGCGCACTGACCCTGGGCGCCGAGGCGCCCATGCCGCTGGCGCTGGACCTGCAAGGCACCTTGCCCACCCGGGTGCCCGACGGCGAGGCCATGAACCTAGCGGCCCAGGCGCAGGTGCGCGGCAACCTGGGCGGAGCTGCAGCGGCACTGGACATCACGGCCCAGGTGCAAGGCAGCGCCGCACCCGCAAGACCAACCGACCCCATGCCCTCGCTCGCGCTCACCGCGCGCGTGATGCCCTGGGCGAGCCAGCCACTGGTCAGCGCCGATGCCAACGCCCAGGCGCTGAACCTGGCCGCGCTGTGGCCCGCCGCGCCGGTGACCGCGCTCAGCGGCCGCCTGCAGGCGCAGCCCGACGGCGCCGCCTGGCGCGCGAGCGTGACGCTGGCCAACGCCCTGCCCGGCCCGGCCGACCAGGCGCGGCTCCCGCTGCAGAGCCTGAGCGCCGAGGTTCATCAGCGCGGCGTGCGCTGGACCGTGTCGGACCTGCGGGCCGAGCTGGGCGGCGGAACCTTGAAGGCCCAAGGCGCGTTCGACCTCGACACCGCTGGCGGCGCCAGCCTGCCCACCGCCTGGCAAGGCGAAGCCACGGCCAGCGGCGTTCGCCCGGCCCTGCTCTGGAGCACCCTGCCACCGGCGGCCCTGGACGCCCAGGCCAGCGCGCGCGCCGCGCCCACCGCCAGCGCGCCGCAGGCTGTGGAGCTGAGCGCCCGGGTCACGCCCTCGGTGCGCCAGCCGGCCGGCGTGTCGCTCGCCTCGCTGCGGCAAAGCGAGGTGCGGGTCAAAGGGCAGTGGCAACCGGCTCCGACCGTGGCGGGCACACCTGCGCCACCGGCCTGGCACGGCCTGCTGCAACTGGCGGAGGCCCACATCGCCCTCGCGGGCGCGCAGCTCGACGCCCAAGGACAACTGGACACGGCGCGGCTGCGCCACGACGGCCAGGGCAGCCTGGCGCTGCCCGGCCTGAACCTGGCGTGGAAAGGCCTCACTTCGCACGCGCAGGGCCAGGGCGAAACCACGCTGCAACTCGCGAGCGCAGCGCGCGCACTGGCCTGGGTGCGCAGCCTGCAGGCCCTGCCCTGGGTGGGCGAGCCCGTGCGCCAGGCGCTTGCGGCGCTGGGCATGCAGAGCGCCGAGGGTGAAGCGAAGGCCTCTTTGAAATGGACCGGTGGGCTGGGCGCGCTCGGCTGGCCGGCCGCGCCGGGCACCACCCCCGATGCCGTGGCGCCGCTGCGCCTGGAGGCGGCGTTGAACGTGCCAAGGCTGGCGCTGGAGAGCGACGCCACCGGCCCGCTCGCGTTCGCGGGCATCGCGCTGCAGGCACAGGGGCCTTTGCAGGCGTTGCAGGTCAACGCACAGGGCAGCGCCACCGCAGCGCCCTGGCGTGCGTCGCTCGACGCGGCCGGGCAGTTGCGCGCCAACGCGGTGTTGCGTGAAGGGGGTCAACTCGATTTGAGCCGCCTTGCCCTGCGACTGAACCCGGTGCCCAACCCCGCCGACCCGAAAGCGACCGCCACAGGCTGGGCGCTGGAGAGCCCGCAGCCGCTGCGCATCGGCTGGACGGGAGCGCCGGGTCAACCCCTGTCGCTCGACGCCGGCACCGGCACCTTGCTCCTGCGCCCGATGAACGCGGGCGCCACCGCCCCCGACACCCCGCTGTCCCTGGCCTGGCAGCGATTGCGCTGGCAAGGCGCATCGCTGGAGACGCAGGGCCGGCTGCAAGGCCTGTCGCTGCCCTGGGTCGACATGCTCGCCGCCCTCGCGCAACCGGATGCGCGCGGCCCGCTGCAGGCGGCGGGGCTGAGCGGCGACCTGCTGTTCGACGCTGAGTGGGACGTGCGCCTGCCCGCCGACGCGAGCACCCCGCCCGCGCTCACCGCCAACCTGCAACGGCGCAGCGGCAGCCTGCGCTGGCGCCAGGGGGGAGGGTCCCCCAGTCCAGCCGACGCCACATCCGCCAACGGCAACGGTTCGCTGGACGCTGGCGTGCGCGACGCGCGCGTGAGCCTGGCCTTGCAAGACCGCCGCTGGCGCGCGCAGCTGCGCTGGGACACCGAGCGCCTGGGCCAGGCCAGCGCCGAGTTGAACGCCACCGTCGCCGCGGGCGGCGCACCGTCCGAGGCCAGTCTGCTGGAGCGCTGGTGGCCCGCCAACACCCCGATCCAGGGCAGCGCGCAGGTGCGGCTGCCGCAGGTGGGCGTGTGGTCGGTGCTGGCGCCGCCCGGCTGGCGCATGCAGGGCACGCTCAACGCCGATGCCACCGTCGCGGGCACCCGGGGTGCGCCCACCTGGAGCGGCACGCTGCAGGCCGACGAGCTGGCCCTGCGCTCGGTGGCCGACGGCATCGCGCTCACCAACGGCCAGTTGCGCGCCACGCTCGCGGGCGACCGCATCCGCGTCGACCGCTTCAGTCTGCAAGGCCCGGGCGGCGCCGAAGCCGGCGGCACGCTCGACGCCAGCGGCGAGGCCACCTGGCGGCCGACGGCCAACGGCCTGTCGCGCGAACCGCTCATCAACCTGCAGGCCAGGGCGCAACGCCTGCGCGTCTCCAACCGGCCCGACCGCCGCCTCACGCTCTCGGGCGAGATCAACGCCCAGCTTGAAGGCGCGCTGTTGCGGCTGCGCGGGCAGCTCAAGGCCGACAGCGCCATGTTCATCCTGCCCGACGAACTCGCGCCCACCCTGGGGAACGATGTGGTCGTGCGCAGCACCCGGACCCTGCCCACCGAGGCAGGGTCGGCGCAGCGCGTGCAGGCCGACGTCTCGATCCAGCTCGACCTGGGCCCGCGTTTCGAGGTGCGCGGCCAGGGCCTGCAGACACGGCTCGAAGGCCAGCTCACGGTGCAGGCCACGCCGGCGCTGCCCACGCCGCGCGTGCTGGGCGAGGTGCGCACCGCCAGCGGCACCTACCGCGCCTACGACCAGCAACTCAACATCGAATCGGGCGCGCTGCGTTTCACCGGCCCCTACGACGACCCGGCGCTCGACATCCGCGCGGTGCGCAAGCTGCCCGCCAACGTCGAGCAGCGCGTGGGCGTGCAGATCAGCGGCAACGCGCAGGCGCCCCGCGTGAGCCTGTTTGCCGACCCCGACATGCCCGAGGCCGACAAGCTCGCTTGGCTGGTGCTGGGGCGCCCGGCCTCGACCGCCGGGGCGCAGGCGTTCGTGTTGCAGCAGGCCGCGCGGCGCCTGCTGTCGCAAGGCGGTGAACCGCTGGACGGCGCGCTGGCGCGCACCCTGGGCCTGGACGAAATCGGCTTCGCGGCCCCCAGCACCGGCAGCGACGGCACCACCACCCAGGCCGCAGTCACCGTCGGCAAACGCCTCTCCAGCGACCTCTACCTGAGCTACGAACAGAGCCTGGCCGGCGCCATGAGCACCGTCTCCATCCTGTACGACCTCTCGCGCCGCCTGACCCTGCGAGCCCGGGCCGGCACCGAAAACGCGATCGACCTGATCTTCACCCACCGCTTCGACTGAACCAGCGCGTGGAGCCCACTTACAATCCAGCCTCGCCTTCGCCGCCATAGTTCAATGGATAGAACGAGCGCCTCCTAAGCGCTAGATACAGGTTCGATTCCTGTTGGTGGTACCACCTTGAAAGCCGGAATGGTCCAAAGCCTTCCGGCTTTTTGCTTTCTGCCTATGAAAGGCATCAGCCTGTTGCCGAGATGGTTCTGAATGGTGCAGGGACATACCGAGGCACATGGGGGCACATTTGGGGGTACAGAAATGCTCATGCCGCCGCCATCCAGCGGTTCAGTCGCGGTTTGATCAGAAAGGCCATCACCAGGCCGATCACCACACCGACCGGCAGGGAACGCAAATAGGCCGTCACCCATTGCGCAGGGAACGCCGCGCTCAGCCCCTGGTTGCTCAGCGTCACGGCGGTGGCCATCAGCAGCTCCATCACCAACGCCGTGCACAGCGCCAGCACCAGCGTCGCCAATCCGTGGGGCCAGGCCGACAGTCGCGGCCCGAGCACGCGGTCCAGCGCCACCAGGATCAACATGCCCAGAGGCATCACGGGCAGGGCGGTGGCAAAAGCCAGCATCCAGCGCGAGAAAAAGTCATCGACCCAGCCCAGATTGACCCAGGTGATCACGCCACTGAGGATCAGGGAGATGGCCGGTATGACAGTGACCAGCGGCACCAGGCGGCGCCAGCGAAAGCCCGGGGCGGGCGAAGGAGCCGGGGTCGCCGGCATGGTGGAGGTCACATCAGAGGTTTTCATGCGGATCAATTTGGTTGACAATGTCAACACAATAACGCATTTGGTTGACCTTATCAACCACTCAAGTATGAGACAACCCTCCACGATCCCCCAAATCGCTGCCCTAGAGTCTCTGATGTCGCTGTTTGGCAGCGTCAAGCAGGCCATGCGCCACGAACTGCAGGACGGCGCCGAACCGGCTGTGGCGCCCATGCTCCTGCGTATGCTGCAGCTTTGCCAGCGCACCCCGGGCATCACCCAGCAGGGCCTGGCCCAGCGGACCGGCCGCGACAAGGGCCAGGTCGCGCGGCTGGTCAGGGAGCTGCTGGACCTAGGCCTTCTGGTCAAAGAAGAACACCCGGAAGACCGACGCAGCCACCGGCTGTTACCTACTCCGGCCGGTGTGGCGAAGGTGCAGCGCTTCGAGCAGGCCGAAGCGGGTGTGGCCGAGCTGCTTTTTGGTGGGCTGCGGGCAGCCGATCTGCGCTCGCTGACCGAGCAGCTTGTGGCACTGAAGCAGCGCGTCGAAACACGACTGCCCTCGGACGAGACGGATTGACACCAGCGTTGAGCTGACTGCGCCTTGAAACCTTCTATTGGGTCGAGGCATTCTGCATGGTGATCGACCGCTTTCGCACGCACCGAGGCATCAACAACGGATCAAGGCAAGTGGGCCAACGTGACCAAACAAGCCACATGCCAGCACCTTGCGGCAGAGAGTGAGAATCACCCCAGAGCGCGCCGTCAAGCGCAGGCGTCACAACTCTTTTACGGCACGAACCACCTGTGCGCCCAACTGGCGAGTATTGAGATCATTGCCACGTCCGTTTTGCGGCAACAGTTGCAACTTCATCGCCAACTCTCTGAGCACTGGCTTGACCGGCTGCATCGGAACACCGTTTCGCTCAACCTCAATGCTTCCGTTCTCCCGTTGCCGAATCACGTGCTCGCCATAGGTCACCTCGTCAACGACCTTTGTAGTAGGCGCGTATGTGACCGGTGCTCCTTCGGGCATGAGCTTGTTGATGTTGTCAATGGCCTCGCGCGTTCGTGATCCCCATTGCGTGGAAAACGCATAGGTCTTTCCGCCGATATGAAAGATGTCCTCGTCGGCGCTGTAGTAGCGAGCCAGTGACTTTTCGCCGCCCACAGATTGAAAGGTCAAGGAGTCAAGTTGCCCATCTGCCGAAAGAAATATCGTGCTTTCTCTCCAAGGCACAGCTGCACCGATCTGACTGGGTGTCAAGCCACGACGCAGAGCCTCCTTCACAACCTCATAAATCAGACGACGCTTGGGAAGATTCGTGAAGATCTGATCGCCGATTACAAGGTCAAAGCGAGTCCAATCTCGTGAGGATGGACGTGCAGCAGCCTGTTCCATAGACTTCTCGCGAACCGCTACCTGATATTGCTCAGCTTCGGGGAGCGGGATCACTTGTTGTATGTCGATCAATACCCGCTGATCTACCAAGTGTGGTCGCATTTGGACGCAACGGATATCCAAGCCTTGTTTGTTGAGCCAGAGAACAGTCGTGGTCAGCTCTTGTGGAAAGTCTGACGCCGCCAACACGATTCTGACCTCCTCTGACAACGCAACCTGGCCATCCTCAATCTCCAAAAAGTCTCGTATCGCCTGCTCGGGATCTTCAGATGAACCCATTGACTTTAGGTACTTGCGATGTGCTTCCACAGCTTGATCGAATCGCATCGTCGAGACCATGGCCGCATATCGCAAAGCCTGAAGCTCCATATGGGCTCCGTCCTCCCGCTTCAGTTCGACGACCACCAGCCGAGCTTCTTCGTCCAAGCAGAGCAAGTCAATTCTCCGATTGGCCCCTACCCAATCACCAAACTCTTCAGCCAAAACCATGGTCCTCACACCTGGCGTGATGGCCGCGATGTGCGCTCGCACGGCTCGCTGAATATTGGCCCGTTCTTGAAACCCCAACTCAGTAAATGTCTTTTGGGCAATCGGTGTGAGGCTGTCCCTCGTGATCTCATAAAGCGGCATGTGGTTCCTCTGAATGGGGCTATATACAAGACAAGGTGCGCAAGTGAGCTGTTCGCATGCGAGGCTTCGTCCAACAGCCGTCCTGCCCTCAGCGCTGGCGCAAGGTGCGGCTGAGCAGGATCACCGGCAGCAGGCCCACCAGCACCAGGGTGAGCGCGGGCAGCGCCGCCTCTCCGAGCCGCTCGTCGCGCGCGAGCTGGTAGGTGACCACGGCCAGGGTGTCGCTGTTGAAGGGCCGCAGCACCAGGGTGGCGGGCAGTTCTTTCATCACGTCCACAAACACCAGCAGCGCGGCCGCCGCCGTGGACCGCCTGAGCAGCGGCCAGTGCACACGCAGGGCCAGGCCCAGTCCGGTGGTGCCGAGCATGCGCGCCGAGTCGTCCAGGCTGGCCGGGATGCGGGCATAGCCGCTCTGCACCGACTGCAGCGCCACCGCGGTGAAGCGCACCATGTAGGCCCAGACGATGCCCAGTGCGGTGGCGGTGATCCAGTAGCCCACGCTGGACTCGGGGCGCGCGACCATCCACCAGCCCACGGGCAGCAGCAGGCCGACCACGATGACCGCGCCCGGCACCGCGTAACCCAGGCTGGCGAGCTGCACCACGAACCGGGTCACGAAGCCCGGGCGCGCGCGCGCGGCGAACGCCAGAGCCAGCGCCAGCGCTGTGGCCACCGCGGCGCTCAGGGCCGCCAGCCGAACGCTGTTGCCCGACCACTGCACGAACTGCGTCCAGGGCAGGGACTCCCAGCCGCCCAGCAGCGGGCGCAGCATGAAGATCACCGGCAACACAAAGCCAAACAGGATCGGCAACCCGCAGGCCAGCCAGACCACGGCCGCCCGCGCGCCGCGCAGGCGCACCGGTTGCGCCTCGGCACTGCCGGCGCGCTGACCCCGCAGCGACGCGAAACGCATGCGCCGCTGCGCCCGCTGCTCCAGCCACAGCAGCAGCGCCACCAGGGCCAGCAGCATGGTGGCGAGTTGCGCGGCCGCCAGCGGCATGTCCATCGACAGCCAGGCCTTGTAGATGCCGGCGGTGAAGGTCTGGATGCCGAAATAGCTCGCCACGCCGAAGTCGGCCAGCGTCTCCATGAGCGCGAGCGCCACCCCGGCCGCGACCGCCGGGCGCGCCAGCGGCAGCGCGACCTCGCGGATGCGGCGCGAGAGCGGCGCGCCCAGCAGGCGCGCGGCCTCCATCAACTGCGCGGCGCGTTCGGAGAGCGCGGTGCGCGCCAGCAGGTAGACATAGGGGTAGAGCGAGAAGGTGAACACCCAGACCGCACCCGCGGTGTTGCGGATTTCAGGGAACACCCGGCCGCGCAGCCCGAAGCTGTCGCGCAGACCGGTCTGCAGCGGGCCGCTGAACTGCAGGAAGTCGGTGTAGGCGTAGGCCACCACATAGGCCGGCATGGCCAGAGGGAGCAGCAGCGCCCACTCGAACACCCGGCGCCCGGGAAAGTCAAACAGCGTGACCGCGCTGGCCGCCGACATGCCCACCACCGCCACCCCCAGCGCCACGCTCAGGCACAGCAGCAGCGAGGTGAACACGTAATCCGGCAGCACGGTGCGCCCCATCTCGGCCAGCACCTGGCGGGCGGCGGCGTCCAGCTGCAGCCACGAACCCAGCAGCGACAGCACCGGCAGGGTCAGCAACAGGGCGAGCAGCAGCAACAGGGCGGTGGGCCACCAGCGGGTCATGGGCGGGCTTGTGGGGATGGATGGGATGAGGGCATGGCCGTGATCATGGCATGGCCTCTTTGGCCACACCGGCCGCTGCGCGCCGCCTGGCTTGACCTGCGTCAACACAAATGAGAATTGTAGTCATCTAGAATGACCCACCATGTTCCTCAACGTCAGCCACCTGAGCGTTCAGTACCCCGGCCAGCCGCATCCCGCCGTGGACGGCGTCTCGCTGGGCTTGCGGGCGGGCGACATCGGCGTGCTGATCGGCCCCTCGGGCTGCGGCAAGACCACCCTGCTGCGCGCGGTGGCCGGCCTGGAGCAGGCCCACAGCGGCAGCATCACGCTGGAGCGCGAGACGGTGAGCGATGCAGGCCACCACGTGCCCGCCGAAAAGCGCCGCATCGGCATGGTGTTCCAGGACTACGCGCTGTTTCCGCACCTGAACGTGGGCCGCAACGTGGCCTTTGGCATCGCCTCCCTGCCCCGCCACGAGCGCGACCGGCGCGTGGCCGAGGTGCTCCAGCTGGTGGGCCTGGACGGCATGCAGGCGCGTTTCCCCCACGAGCTCTCCGGCGGCCAGCAGCAACGCGTGGCGCTGGCCCGCGCGCTCGCGCCGCGCCCGCGCCTGCTGCTGCTCGACGAACCGTTTTCGAACCTCGACGTGGACCTGCGCGAGCGCCTGGCGCACGAGGTGCGCGGCATCCTGAAGGCCGCCGGCGCCACCGCCCTCTTCGTCACGCACGACCAGCTCGAAGCCTTTGCGATCGGCGACGTGATCGGCGTCATGCACGAAGGCCACCTGCACCAGTGGGACGACGCCTACGCGCTCTACCACCGGCCGGCCACGCGCTTCGTGGCCGAGTTCATCGGCCACGGCGTGTTCACGCCGGCCCAGATCCAGCAACACGGCGGCGACGTCGTGGTGCAGACCCCGCTGGGCGCACTGCTCGACGTGGACGAGTGCCCGCTGCCCACGGCCTACGAAGCGGGGCTGTGCGACGTGCTGCTGCGGGCCGACGACATCGTGCACGACGACCTTGCACCGGTGAAGGCGCAGATCACCCGCAAGGCCTTCCGGGGGTCCGAGTTTCTCTACACGCTGCGACTGAACACCGGCGAGACGCTGATGACCCACGTGCCCTCGCACCACAACCACGCCGTGGGTGAGTGGATCGGCATCCGCGCCGAGGTGGACCACGTGGTCACCTTCGCGCGCGGCGGCCTGGCCACCTCGCCGCCCGCGCCGGGCGTGGCGCGCGTGGCGGGTCTCGCCGCTCAGCGCTGAGCGGCGCACCCTTCGGATCTCAGCTCAGCGCGGCCTTCACACCGGGCAGGCGGGAAATCACCAGCCAGTCCAGCAACAGCACACTCAGCAACACCGCGCCCGACAGCGGGAAGGCCAGCGCGGCCACCAGCATCACCACCGCGCCGGTCTTCCACAGCGCAAGGTTCTGGGGCCGTGGCGGCGCGGCCAGGCGCCCCGAGCCGGCCGGGCGGCGCTTCCACCACATGACGATGCCGCTGACGCACAGAAACGCCACGCCCGAACAGAACAGCACGTTGAGCCACGCGCTCCACAGCCCGAGGTCGCCCTGGTGCAGCGCGATGCCCACCGCCATGACCTTGCCCATCGGCGCGTAGTCGGCAAACCGGGCCTCGGCCAGCACCCGCCCGGTGTAGCGGTCCACATGAACGGTGCGGTCACCCCAGGGGTTGCGCAGGTCACCGCTCATGCTGTCCGCCGAGATGGTGAACACACCGTCGGCGGCCTGGGGCACCTGGATGTGGTGCTGGCCCTGGAAGCCGAGCGTTTGGGCCAGGCGGGCCACGCCGTCCAGATTGACCGGCTGGTCGCCGGGCACACCGGGCGTGCCGGCGGTGGAGCCCGACGCGGGCAGTCGCGTCTGCTCCAGGCCCCAGGGCACCTCGTGCAAGCCGTCGGGGTTCAGGCTCGCGTGTGTGGCGTCCGACTTCGGGACCTTGTCCCACTTGGTGTCGGGGAAGCTGCCCCAGGGTTGCATCAACTGGCCGCCCCACACCCCGGTCCACGACAGACCGGTCAACAGAAAGCCCAGCAGCACCGCGCTGAGCCAGAAGCCCACGCTGGCGTGCAAGGACTTCCACCACGCGCGCCCGCGCGCCCGCAGGTTGGGCACCAGCACCTGGGCCCAAGCCGTGTCGCCGCGTGGCCACCAGAGGTAGAGGCCGCTGACGATCAGCACGATGCCCAGCCCCGCAGCGACCTCGATGAGGCGGTCGCCCACATCGCCGATCAGCAGCGTGCCGTGGATGCGCTCGGCCCAGGCAAACAGGGTGTTGTCCTTGTCCACCACCTTCAGTACCTCCGCCGTGTACGGGTTGACGGCGATGGCCTCGGTCGCGTCCTGGTGTTTCACCACAAACCAGCTCGGCGCATCGGCGCCGCGAGGGGTCACGTACTCCTTCAGGCTCGCCTCGGGAAACCGGGTGAACACGGCCTGGGCCTGCACCGTGACGGCCTGTGCTTCGGCCTGCGGCGCCACGCTCACCTTCCAACCCAGGCGGTCCTGGAAACCGGTGAAAAACACCATGACCAGGCCGGTGAGGGCCAGCATGAGCAGGAAGGGGACCACGTAAAGGCCGGCATAAAAATGCCAGCGCCAGGCGACGGCGTAAAAGCGCGGCAGCCTGGACGCAGGCACCGATGGGGCGGGGGGATCGATGGGGGTGTTCATGGGTGTTGCCTGTTCAACATCGTGTGGGTGGGTGAAGTGAAAAATAGGGTTGGGGCAACCCGCTCTGACGGATGCCGGCACGGCGTCATGCCGCCACCGCCAACGCCGGGCGGCGGACCGTCCAGTCCATCGCCCGACCCATGGGCAGCAGCGAGAGCTTGTGCCGGGGTGGCCCGCTCTTGCGGCTGCGCGGGGGCAGCAACTGGGCCAGCGCACGACAGACCGTTTCGGTCTTGGCGTCCACCACCTGCGCCAGCTCACGCAGACCCGGCAGGGCCGCGCGGATGGCATCGGCCTGCCCGGTGGGGACCTCTTCGGGCGACTGCCAGGGCAGCCCCAGCAGGCGCAGCAGGTGCGCCATGCGCTGCATCACGCTGCCTGTGCGCAGGCGGGCCATGTCTTGCAAGCGCTCCTGCTGTTGCAACAGGACCTGGCGCATGAGCGCATCGCGCAATCCGGCAGAGCTCAGAGAGGGCTGTGACACCGCTTCGAGGCGGCATCCGGTGAACGCAATGGCCGTGAACTGGTAGCGCTGGTCGCACAGGCCTTCGATGCCGATGAGGTCACCGGGCAAGGCCAGCTGCACAGGCAGCGCCTGAGGGCCGTGGTCACGGTCCAGCCGCACCACGCCTTCGACCACGCGCCACACCGGCCCGGCCTCACCGGCCTGAAAAACGGTCTGGTTGCCGGCGACATCGCGCACCGGCGGCACTTCGGGTACCCACATGAAAGTCTCCTGAACATGAGAAGGGGCCACGCAAAACCCTCCGCGGGCGCGTGGCATCCGGGCGGACGGGCAAGGCCGTCCGCAACACTCAGGTCAGGAGAGGCGGGCCCCGGGCGGAGGGGCTGGGCGCTGCACGCGAAGCCCAAACGCGCGCCACAAACAGCGGGTGAGGCCAGTGACCCGCCTCGGTCTCCACCACCGGCAGGGAGGGAATCAGCGGCGCGAACCGCTCGGCGGCCAGGACGCAGTGACCACACAGGTCCATCGCCTCGGGGTCCTGCGACGGCACACCGCCCTGGTTGCCGACGGTGCCAGCGTCCACCTGCACCCATTGCATGCCCTGGCTGGAACACACCTCCACCCAGTCGCCCTGTCCCGGCGCGCGCCACGAGGCCAGCGTGCGCGACACCGCGGGTGCCAGGGTGGCCAGCAGCATGGCGAACGCCAGCCCGTGCGCGATGCGCCGCAGCAGAGAGGAGCTGGCCAGGGACATGGTGCAGGGCGGGTGGACGGAGTCGCAGCGACCGAAGGTCAGTGCTTGTGTGCCTCGGTGGGCTTCATGTCACCCTTCATCTCGCCCTTCATTCCAGGCTTCATGCCGCCTGCGGCTGCGGCGCTGTTGAGCGGACGCACCGGCGCCTGGATCTCGACGTTCTCGCGCTTGCCGTCCTTGCCCTCGAACACCAGCGTGACCGGCACCACATCACCCTCCTTCACCTGCGCCTTGAGGTCCAGCAGCATCACGTGGTAGCCACCGGGCTTCAGGTCAACAGCCTTGCCGGCGGGCAGGGCCAGGCCCGGCACCTGGCGCATTTTCATCACGTCTTTGTCCATTGCCATCTCGTGGATCTCGACCACGCCAGCCACTGGCGACCTGGCCTCGACCAGCTTGCTGTCGGCCTTGGCGGTCAGCTGCATGAAGGCGCCCGTGGCTTTTTGCTGGGCCACGGTGGCGCGGACCCAGGGGTCCTTGATCTCGACGCTGGACGGGCTTTGCGCCCAGGCACTGGCGGTCATGGCGAGCAGGGTGGTGATGAGCAGTTGTTTCACGGGAACTCCTGTGGAGGTTGAGGAAAGGGAGGGGGACGGGAAACGGTTGAACGGTCAGGCCGGCTGTTCCTGGAGCAGGCGTTTCACGTCGGCGGCGTAGTCGTCAGCGGTCTGCTCGTGGCGCAGGGCGACGCGGATGCGGCCCTCGCGGTCGAACAGGTAGGTCAGGGCCGTGTGGTCCATGGTGTAGCTGCTGCCGGTCGGCACCTTTTTGTAGAAGACGCGAAACCCGTCGGCGGTGGCCTTGATCTGTTCCGCGCTGCCGGTCAGCGCGACGAACGAGGGATCGAACGCCGCCATGTAGTCGCGCAGCAGCGCGGGCGTGTCGCGCTCGGGGTCCACCGTGACGAACAGCAGCTGCACCTGGCTTGCTTGGGCGCCCATCTGTTGCAGCACCGCCGCCGCGCGCGTCAACGCCGTGGGGCAGACATCAGGGCACTGCACGAAACCGAAATAGAGCATGACCACTTTGCCGCGGTAGTCGGCCAGGCTGCGCGCCTGACCGTTGAAGTCGGTCAGCGTGAACCCGCGCGCATAGGGAGCGCCGGTGATGTCGATGCCTTTGAACGCCCCTGGCGTGCTGGCACCAGACAGGCGGTCACAGGCACTCAGGCCCCCGACGAGGGCGAACGCCCCCAGCCAGGCGCTGAACGCGCGTCGATCACGGCAGGCAGGCGCCTGCAAAGCACGGGATTGAGGGAACATGGAGCCATCCAGAAATCAGGGAACACACGCAGCACCCCCGGAGGGATGTGCGACCGTGGCGATTTCAGATGGCGAGCGGCGGAGCGCGGGCGTGGGCGACGGCCCAGGTGCCCGTGAGCGTGACAGCGTGGAAAAAGGCGGGGGGCGGCTCGGTCTGGCGCGGCAGCGGCTCGGCCAGGACCGCCACGGGAGGCAGATCGGCGGCACCGCCGTGCAGGGTGCACCAGGGGCAGTGCATGCTGGCGTCGGCCATTGGCGCCGATGGGCTGTCCGACGGCGTGGCGCCGGTGTCGGCCTGGACCCAGATCATCCCCGAGACACTGCAGACCTCGACCCAGTCGGAGCGGTCCGACGAGACCACCATGGCCTGCGCCACCGTGGGCGCCAGCGCGCCCAGCACCATGGCGAGCATGGCCAGCCAGGCGGTGAAACGGCGGTGGACGCGGGACAACGGCATCCGCGCAGTTTATCAGCCCATGCACACGGAAGGCCTTGTTCCCTGGGCGACTGTCATTCAACGCGGGTCGCCACTACGATGGCCGTTCACCATCCCACAGGAGACATGCATGCTCAAGCTCTGCGGCTTTTCCGCCAGCAACTACTACAACAAGGTCAAGCTCGCCCTGCTCGAAAAGGGCTTGCCCTTCGAAGAAGAACTGGCCTGGATCGGCGAGACCGACGCCGAAGCCAGTCCGCTGGGCAAGGTGCCCTACCTCAAGACGGACGAGGGCGCGCTCAGCGAGTCCACCGTCATCCTCGAGTACCTGGAAGCGAAGTACCCGCAACACCCGCTGCTGCCGGCCGACCCGTTCGCGGCGGCCAAGGTGCGTGAGCTGGTGCGTTACACCGAGCTGCACATGGAGCTGGTGGCACGCAACCTCTACCCCGAGGCCTTTTTCGGCGGCAAGATCAGCGACGCCGCCAAGGAAAAAACCGGGCTGCAGCTGGAGAAGAGCGTGGCCGCGTTCGCGAAGCTGGCGAAGTTTTCGCCCTTCATCGCCGGCGACAGCTTCACCCTGGCCGACGTGGCCGCTGCGGTGCACCTGCCGCTGGTGAGCAGCGCCAGCAAACTGATCTACGGTCACGACTGCATGGCCAGCCTGCCGGTGCGCGACTACCTCAAGCGCATCGGCGAGCGGCCCACCGTGCAGCGGATCAACGCCGACCGCAAGACCAACACCGAACAGATGCTGGCACGGATGAAGAAGTGAAGCACCCCCCGCGCCGCTTCGCGTCACCCCCCTACAGGGGGGCGGCACTGGCCGTCCGGCAGAGCCGGCCCGGCGGTGCCTCTGGGCTGGACCTCGTCATGCCTCGTGCTCGCGCTTCGGCTCCATGTAAACCGAAGGGGTCTCAGTCGGTAGGGTCCGGCTGCAACAGACGGGCCACTTCGGTCCGCAGGTCCTGCGCCCAGGTGCGGCGGTCGCGGCCCTGGTCGCGCTGGGGTTCGCCGTAGCGCACCACCGCCTGCACGCCGTCCGCCCGCAGCGTGGCCCAGAGCGATTGCATGAGCGTGGTGTCGCCGATGTACAGCGGCGCATCGCAGCGCTGGCCGCTGTCGCGGTCGGCGTAGCGCAACGCCACCGGCAAGGCCGGCGCACCCGCGGCAATGGCGGCCTGCAGCAGGTTGGCGTGGAAGGTCAGCAGGGTCTGGCCGTCGCCCGTGGTGCCTTCGGGAAACACCGAAATCACGTCCGGCGTGCGCAGGCGCTCGGCCACCTGGTGCACCACCCGCATGGCGTCGCGCCGGGACTCGCGCTCGATGTACAGGGTGCCTGCGGCATCGGCCAGCCCGCGGATCACCGGCCAGTGCCGGACGTCGGCCTTGGAGACGAAGCGCGACGGCTGCGCGGCGTTCATGACCAGGATGTCGAGCCAGGAGATGTGGTTGGCCACCTGCAGCAAGGGGCCATGGGTTGGCGGGGTACCCTGCACCACCAGCTCCACACCGAGGATGCCCAGCATCTGGCGCGTCCACTCCCTCACCATGAACTGGGTCTGGGCGGGCGTGAGCCGGCCGAACTCGCTGCGGATGACCCACAGGCCGTGCAGCACATGCCCGGTGGCGCGCACCAGCCGCCACAGGGCACCCGCCCGCGACCGACCGATGCTCACGCCGCAGCCTGTCGGCGTTCCGCCTCGTGCGCCACCTGGCCACCCACCAGCGTCATGCGCACCCGAACGGGCAGCTCGTGGCCCTCAAACGGCGTGTGGCGGCCCTGGCTGCGCAGCAAGGTCGGGTCCACGCGCCAGCTCGCGTCGGGATCGAAGATGCACAGGTCGGCGTGCCCACCCACGGCAATCTGGCCCACGCTGTGCTGCAGCGTGCCCAGCGCATGCCCCAGTACCGCCTGAGGTCCTGAGGTCAAGACCGTCAGGGCCTGCATCAGACCCAGGCCGTCCTGTTGCGCCCATTTGCAGGCCAGGCCGAGCAGCAGCTCCACGGCTGTGGCGCCGGGCTCGGCTTCGGCGAACGGCAGGGTCTTGGCGTCGGCGTCCACCGGGTTGTGGTCCGACACCAGCGCGTCGATGCTGCCGTCGGCCAGGCCCTCGCGCAGGGCGTCGCGGTCGCGCTGCTGGCGCAGCGGCGGCTGCAGGCGGGTGCGGCTGTCGTAATAGCCGATGTCCGTGTCGGTCAGGTGCAGGTTGTGCACGCTCACGTCGCAGCTCACCGGCAGGCCCTCGGCCTTGGCCTGGCGCACGAGCGCCAAGCCCGCCGCGCTGCTGATGCGGCACAGGTGCACGCGCGCTTCACTGCCCTTGCCGTGCACCGCGCGCAGCAATTCAAACAGGGTGTGCAGCGCGATCGTTTCGGCCATCACCGGGATGCCGGCCAGGCCCATGCGGGTGGCCAGCGGGCCACTGGCGGCGACGCCCTTGCCGAGCCAGAAATCCTGCGGCCGCAGCCACACGGTGTAGCCGAACGTGGCCGCGTACTGCAGCGCGCGCTGCAGCACCTGGGCGTTGACGATGGGCACCTCGGCCTGGCCGAAGCCGATGCAGCCGGACTCGGTGAGTTCGGCCATCTCGGTCAGCACCTCACCCTTGAGCCCACGCGTGAGCGCGCCCAGCGGGAACACGCGGGCTCGGTGCATTTTTTCCGCGCGGAACTTGAGCATGTCCACCAGACCGGGCTCGTCGAGCACCGGCTCGGTGTCGGGCGGGCAGACCAGCGAGGTCACGCCGCCGGCGACGGCCGCCGTGGTTTCGCTCTCCAGCATGCCCGCGTGCTCCTGCCCCGGTTCACGCAACCGCACCGCAAGGTCCACCAGGCCCGGCGCCACCACACAGCCGGTGGCGTCGATGGTCCGGTTGGGATGGAAGTCGGCGGCGACCTTGCCGATGGCGATGACGCGACCGGCGGCGATGGCGATGTCGGCCATCTCGTCGCGGCCGCTGGCCGGGTCCATGACGCGACCGTTCTGAATCAGGATCTTCATGCTTCATTTCCTGCAACGATGCCCATCACCGCCATGCGCACGGCGATGCCGAAAGTGACCTGCGGCAGGATCACGCTCTGCGGGCCATCGACCACGGCGGAGTCGATCTCGACCCCGCGGTTGATCGGGCCCGGATGCATCACGATGGCGTCGGGCTTGGCCCAGCGCAGGCGCTCGGGCGTGAGGCCGAAGCTCTTGAAATACTCCTGGCTCGATGGCAGCAGCGCGCCGCTCATGCGTTCGTTCTGCAGGCGCAGCGTGATCACCACGTCGCAGTCCTTGATGCCCTCTTCCAGCGTGTGGCAGACGCGCACACCCATGTGCGACAGGTCGCCGGGCACCAGGGTACGCGGGCCGACCACGCGCACGTCGGGGCAGCCCAGCGTGGTCAGCGCGTGGATGTCGGAACGCGCCACGCGCGAATGCAGCACGTCGCCGACGATGGCCACCGAGAGCTGCGTGAAATCTTTCTTGTAGTGCCGGATGGTGTACATGTCCAGCAGGCCCTGCGTGGGGTGCGCGTGGCGGCCGTCACCGGCGTTCACCACGTGCACGTGCGGCGCCACGTGCTGCGAGATCAGGTACGGCGCGCCCGATTCGCTGTGCCGCACCACGAAGATGTCGGCCGCCATCGCGGAGAGGTTGGCGATGGTGTCGAGCAGCGACTCACCCTTGGCGGTGGAGCTGCGCGCGATGTCCAGCGTGTAGACGTCGGCCGAGAGGCGCGTGGCCGCGATGTCGAAGGTGGTGCGGGTGCGGGTGCTGTTCTCGAAGAACAGGTTGAACACGCTTTTGCCGCGCAGCAGCGGCACCTTCTTGACCTCGCGATCGCTCACGCTCACGAAGTTGGCGGCGGTGTCCAGGATCTGGGTGAGGATGTCGCGCGACAGGCCTTCGGTGGACAGCAGGTGGATCAGTTCGCCGTTCTTGTTCAGCTGGGGATTGCGAGCCACGTCAGACATCCTTGTTCTCAAGCACGAAGCGGAAACGCCCGTTGTCGTCGCGAGCCAGTTCGAGCAACTGGCTGACCGGCAGGCTCAGTGTGGCCGCACAGACGTTGGCCTGGATCGGCAACTCGCGCCCGCCCCGGTCCACCAGCACCGCGAGCTGCACACTGGCCGGGCGGCCATAGTCAAACAGCTCGTTGATCACGGCGCGCAGCGTGCGACCGGTGTAGAGCACGTCGTCGATCAGGACCACATGGGCGCCGTTCACGTCGAAGGGCAGGACGGTCTGCGCCGACATGGCCAGGCCGCGCTGCGCGAAATCGTCGCGGTGCATCGACGAGGAGATGACCCCCGCATCGCCGGGCAAGCCCAGATCCCGCTGCAGACGCTCGGCCAGCCAGGCGCCGCCGGAGGTGATGCCCGCGAGCACCACAGGCTGGGACGTCGCGGCGATCAACGCTTTCACGCCCCGCAGCAGATCGGCGTAAAGCAGCTCGGCATCGAGCTGGATGGTTTGGGTCATGGCAGGCTCCTCAGAAACTGTTCCAGGATGATGCAGGCGCTGGCCGCGTCGGCGTCCTTGGCGCCCAGGCTGTGGGCTTCGGTGGTGCTGTAACGCTCGTCCACTTCGAACACCGGCAAGCCGTGGCGGCCACGCAGCTGGCGCGCGAACTTCCGTGCTCGCGCGGTGTTCTCGTGGGAGGCGCCGTCGGGATGAAAGGGCACACCCACGACCAGCGCGTCGGGCTGCCACTCTTTCAGGCGCGCCGCGATCTGGATGAATCGGGCGTCGCCCTCGGCGGCGATGGTGGCCTGCGGTGTGGCGGTGCGGGTGATCCGGTTGCCACTGGCGACACCGGTGCGCTTCAGGCCAAAGTCAAAGGCCATGAACATCTGGCACTGGGCCGGGACTTCGGGCGTGACGGGAACAGAAACCATCTCGCTCATGCGTGGCCCGCGTCGGGCGACAGCATCCAGGGCTGCAATCCCAGCAAGGCCATCGCGCGTTCGTAGCGCTGCTCGACCGGCGCATCAAAAATCACGCTCGGATCGGCCTCGACCGTGAGCCAGCTGTTTTCGGTGATCTCCGACTCCAGTTGCCCCTGCCCCCAGGACGCGTAGCCCAGGGTCACGAACACGCGGCGCGGGCCGGCACCCGATGACATGGCTTCGAGCACGTCGCGCGAGGTGGTCATTTCCAGGCCGCCGGGAATGGAAAGCGTCGAGGCGTAAACCGTTTCCCCTTCCCCGGCGTCGATCGCATCGTGCAGCACGAAGCCGCGCTCGGTCTGCACCGGGCCGCCCTGGAACACCGGCTGGTTCGCCAGGTCTTCGCGTCCGAGCGGGAGGTCAACCTTTTCAAACAGGCGGGGCAGCAGGATGTCGCTGGGTTTGTTGATCACCAGACCCAGCGCACCGCGCTCGCTGTGTTCGCACATGAAGACGACACTGCGGCCGAACAGCTCGTCGCTGAGCCCGGGCATTGCAATCAGGAAATGATTGGTGAGATTGATCGGGGCAGAATCGGCGGACATGCAGTGATTTTAAGCCGCTGATCCACAGGCCCTTGCCCTTCCCCACACCCGAGCCAACCCCCATGAACCGCTACGACCAAGGCCTGATGTGGTTCCGGCGTGACCTGCGGGCCGACGACAACGCCGCGCTCCACCATGCACTCAAACAATGCCGCCAGCTCTGGTGTGTGTTCGTCTTCGACACCGACATCCTCGACACCCTGCCCCGCGCGGACCGCCGGGTCGAATTCATCCATGCCTCGGTGATCGAGCTCGATGTCCGCCTGCGCGAGCTGGGCCGGGTCGCAGAGCACGAGGGCACCGGGCTGATCGTGCGCCATGCTCGCGCGCAGGACGACCTGCCGGCACTGGCCCAGCAGCTGCGCGTGCAGGCCGTGTTTGCCAACCACGACGACGAGCCCGCTGCGCATGCGCGAGATGCCCATGTGCGGGGGCAGCTGGCCCACGCCGGCATCGTGTTCCACGGCCACAAGGACCACCTGATCTTCGAGCGCCGCGAGGTGTTGACCCAGGCGGGCCATCCCTACGGCGTGTTCACGCCCTACAAGAACGCCTGGCTCAAGCAGGTGGATTCGTTCTATCTGAAGGCCTACCCGGTGGAGCGTTACGCCGCGTCGCTGGCGCCGTTGCCACAGGCCCTGGACGCCCCGATCCCGCAGCTCTCGGACATCGACTTCGAGCCCACCAACCTGGCGCAGCTGCCCATGCCCACCGGCGCCAGCGGCGCTCAGCAGCTGCTGGACGACTTTGTCGAGCGCATCGACCGCTACGAGGCCACGCGCAACTTCCCGGCGGTCAAGGGGCCGAGTTACCTGAGCGTGCACCTGCGCTTCGGCACGGTCTCGATCCGGCAGCTGGCCTTCATCGCCTACCAGATGCACCTTCAGGGCATGCAGGGCGCGAGCACCTGGCTGTCCGAGCTGATCTGGCGCGATTTTTACCACCAGATCCTGGCCAATTTCCCGCACGTGGTCGAGAAGGCGTTCAAGCCCGAGTACGACCACATCAAGTTCGAACACGGCAAACACGCCCACGAGCTGTTCGCCGCCTGGTGCGAAGGCCGCACCGGCTACCCGCTGGTGGACGCCGCCATGGCGCAGATCAACCAGACCGGCTACATGCACAACCGGCTGCGCATGGTGGCAGCAAGTTTTCTGGTGAAGGACCTCGGCATCCACTGGCAATGGGGCGAACGCTATTTCGCCGAAAAGCTGATCGATTTCGACCTCGCCGCCAACAACGGCGGCTGGCAATGGGCCAGCTCCAGCGGCTGCGATGCACAGCCCTGGTTCCGCATCTTCAACCCGGTGACGCAGAGCGAGAAGTTCGATCCGCAAGGCAAGTTCATCCGCCGCTACCTGCCCCAGCTGGCGCAGCTGCCCGACGCCGCGATTCACGCGCCCTGGACGGCCCGCGAACTGGAACTGGTGGGCGCGGGCGTCGAGCTGGGCAAGACCTACCCGCACCCCATCGTCGACCATGCCCTGGCGCGCGAACGCACCTTGCTGCGCTATGCGGTGGTGAAAAAACCCGGTTCGACGCCCACATGAAAAACCCCGGCGCGAAGGCCGGGGTGGTGATCGGGCGTCGGCCGTGCGCTCAGGCTTCTGCGGCGGCGCTCTGAACGTAGTGCCCGACCAGGGCCAGCAACTCGTCTTCCGAGTACGGTTTGCCCAGGTAGTGGTCCACCCCCAGCTCGCGCGCGTGCTCGCGGTGCTTCTCGGCGATGCGCGAGGTGATCATGATCACCGGCAAACCCGACAGGCGAGGGTCGCTGCGGATGTTGCGCACCAGATCGAACCCGTCCATGCGAGGCATTTCGATGTCCGACAGCACGACCGTCGGACGTTCGTGTTGCAGGCGTTCGAGCGCCTGCAGGCCATCGGCCGCGAGCGACACGCGATAGCCCTCACGCTGCAGCAGTCGCTGCGTCACACGGCGCACGGTGATCGAGTCGTCGACCACCAGCACCAGCGGGACGGCGTTGACCACCATCTCCACCGGCAAACCGGTGTCGTCGTTGGTCGCGTTCAGCAAGCCTTGTCGCTTCTGTGCGTCCACCCACGACTGCACCTGATCGCCATACACCGTGGCCAGCGCCACCGGGTTGTAGATCAGCGCCACCGCGCCCGAGGCCAGCACCGACATGCCGGCCAGACCGGGCAGACGAGACAGCTGAGGACCGAGGTTCTTCACCACGACTTCCTGGTTGCCGAGCACCTCGTCCACGTGCATGGCCACGCGTTGCGCAGCGCTTCGGAAAATCACCACGGGCAAGGTGCGTCCCTGGGCTTCCTGGGTCTGGGCCGATGACCGCAACAGCGCGCCAGCCCAGTAGAAAGGCACCTCTTCGCCACCCACCGTCAGCGTGTTTTTCGCGTAGGCCTGCGCCAGCTCGTCGGTACCGACGCGGCGCACGAGTTCCACCTGCGTGGATGGCACCCCGATGGTGAGCGTGCCCGTGCGCAGCATCACCACCTGCGTCACCGCGGTGGTGAGCGGCAGCACCAGCTTGAAGTTGGTGCCATGTCCGGCGCGGGTGTGCGTCTCGATGCGCCCGCCCAGCGCGATCACGTCGTTTCGCACCACGTCCATGCCCACGCCACGGCCCGCCAACGAAGACACTTCGCTGGCCGTGCTCAGACCGGGGGTAAAGATCAGCTGCGCCGCCTGGTCGTCGGAGAGCGCCACACCGGCCTCGACCAGGTTCTGGGCCACCGCTTTCTCACGCAGGCGAACGAGGTCGAGTCCGGCGCCGTCGTCCTGGAACACCACGGACACGTCGTTGAGTTCCTGGGCCAGGCGAATCTCAATGTGGCCTTCCGCGGGTTTGCCCAGGGCCAGTCGCTGCTCAGGCATTTCAATGCCATGCACCACGCTGTTGCGCAGCAGGTGTTCGAACGCCGCCGTCATGCGGTCCAGCACGCCACGGTCCATTTCGATGTAACCGGCCGTGATGTCCAGTCGCACCTGTTTGCCCGTTTCTTTGGACGCCTGCCGCACCACCCGGTACAGCCGTTCGGAAATACCCTCGAACTCCACCATGCGGGTGCGCAGCAAATCGCGCTGCAATTCGCGGGTCTGCCGCCCCTGCGCCACCAGGCCGTCTTCGGTCGCTTCCACCGCCCGCTGCAGGTTGCGCTGCACCGTGGCCACGTCGTTCACCGACTCGGCCATCATGCGGGTGAGTTCCTGTACCCGCGTGAAGCGGTCGAACTCCAGCGGATCGAACGACAGGTCGGCGTCGCGGGCCTGCGCCAGACGCGACTGCATCTGTGTTTCAGCCTGCAATTCGATGTCGCGCAGTTGGTGACGCAAACGGTCCAGGTTGCCCGTCAGGTCTTTCAGCGAGCCGCGCAAGGTCACCAGCTGGGACTCCATGCGCGAGCGGGTGATCATGACCTCGCCGGTCTGGTTGACCAGGCGGTCGAGCAGTTCGGGGCGGACCCGGACGGCCGCACCAGCGCGCTGCGCCACCAGCACGGGTGGCTGCAGCAGCGTCATCCCGGTCAAGCCTTGAGCGCCTGGCGCGCGGGTGACAACCGGCAAAACCTCCGGCTCGGGCGAGAGTTCGGTCTGCGGCGCTTCTTCCACCGCAGTGACACCGAAGGGCTCGGCATCGAAGGTCTGTTCAGGGGCGGTCTGCACCACGCCCTGAGACTCCACATCGCTGTTGCGCAACAGATCGAAGCGAGCACACAAAGCATCGTAGGAAGCCTGGAGGGGCTCCAGGTCGGCTCGCTGCAGCACGTCGGAACCCAGTCGCTCCACCGCCGTTTCAATGCGGTGAGCCATCTCGCCGAGTCGCAGAGCGCCCGCCAGACGCGCACTGCCCTTCAAGGTGTGCAGGTTGCGCAGCACCTCGCCTCGGGCGCTGGTGTTGTCGGGTCGCCCCATCCACTGGCGCAGTGCACCACCCAGTTGCGGAAGCAGTTCCTGGGCCTCCTCCGCAAAGATCGGGAACAGGTCCACGTCGATCGTGTCGAGCACATCGATGTCGTCGTCAATGTCTTGCGCCGGACCCCGCTCGGCAACCTCCGCAGGCAGCGGGGACAACAACGTGTCAAGTCCAGCAACAGCGGACGGTTCGAAGTCCGTGGGCACAAAAGCAGAAGGAACCGTGCCCACCTCCGCCGGCAGGTCCAGCACCTCCACCGGCTCGTTCTCGGGCTGAGTCGCCTCGTGGTCCGGTGCCTCGGCGTCGGGCGCGGCGTCCGCTTCCGTTGGCTCAGCGAACCCTGTGTCCGTGGGTGCGGGCAGGTGCAGCAGACGGTCGAGCGCACTCAGCAACTCGACATTGGGCTCCTTGAAGAAACCGGCGGCAAACTGATGGAGCAGCCGACGGATGTCCTCGGCCGCGTCCACAAACAGCTGAGCCTGTTCGATCGTTGCCGCTTGTCCACCCTGTTGGTGCAGGGCCACCGAAGCCAGCGAATGCTCCAGCGCTCGCGCGATGTCAGAGAGAGGCTGAAAACCCACTGTGGCTGAGCTGCCCGCAAGCGAGTGAGCAAGGGCCTCGGCCTGATCGGGAACGGGTTCGTGGTGTTCCAGCGCCCATTCCGACAGACAGGTGCTCAACCGGCGCGACCATTCATCGGCCTCGTTGAGGTAGACGTTGTAAAGCCGGATGCCAATGCGCAACGGCCCGATCTGGCGCGTCTGCTCGTCGGGCACGTCATCGTTGATGTCGGCAGGAACGGACGTGTCCAGCGCCTCGACGGAGACATCAATCACGTCTGTGAAAGACACCTCCTGCTGCGCATCGGGGACCGCTTCCAATTCCTGCGGCTCATCGGAGACCACCTCCAATGCCACCGGCTCCGCGACGACCTCTTCCACGAACACACTGTCGGGTTCGTCCGGATGGAACACTGGCCCCGGAAGACCGTCCTGCAAGTCGGGGGCCTGAGGCAGCGCCGCCTCGGTGTCCAACGAGATATCGTCGAACATGGAGGATGGGTCATCGGATGAAGACCCATCGACCGCCGGACCCGATGGAAGCGAAGCTTCGATGTGTTCGGAAGCGTGCGGCGCCAGGCCCTCAAAGGCCATGTCACTGAGCAGCGGGGCTGGTTCACCCGACGCTGGCGGTGTCGCCGTCGGCGAATCGAAACTGAAATCGAGGTCCACTGCCGCAGAATCACCAAAGTCCGCAGCCGGCTCTTCGGGCGCATCCTGAGCGACGACTTGCGCATCTTCGGTCTCGACTTGCACGGGCGCTTGCTCCGGCTCGTCTCCGCTGACCACGGTCTCGAAAGGTTCCGGCGCCTGCACGGCAGCACCCAGCGAAAGGTACTGCCCCTGATCGCGCCAAGCCTGCGCACTGATCCGGAACGGCTGGGCCTTGCGGTCGCCATCGCGGTGTTGGGCAATGTCTTCCACCCATTGAGCCAGCACGTTCAGCGAGTCTTCTGCCAGAGACCGCAACGGCGCCTCCGTCGGACGCTGCTCGGCGAGTGCTGCGTTGAGCACCTGTTCCATCGCCCAGGCCGCCTCGCCGAACTCCGACAAGCCCACCATGCGCGAGCTGCCTTTGAGTGTGTGATAGGCACGGCGCAGGGTGCTGAGGTGCTCCAGATCGGAAGGCTCATGCGCCAGTGCCGCCACGGCATCTCGCCCATGGGCCACGACTTCGCGTGCCTCCTCCAGGAAGATGTCCAGGAGGTCGTCGTCATCGTTTCCACCAGCGTCAAACACCGGCGCAACCGGCGCGCGAACGTCCTCAACGCCCGTCTGCGCCAGGCCGATCAGCGCCTGGGCCCCGGCCACAGCATCGTCGCCGACCACCGCCTGCGCCGCTTCCCGAGCGGCCCGTGCCACGCCCGGCTGCTCGACCAGAGAGGCCTGATCGGCCAGCGAACCCAGCTGCTCGCTGAGGTCGGCCAGATCCACCGTGTTCTGCGCGCTGTCGACCACGCGCTGCACGTCGGCGCTCAGCGCATGGGCCTCTTGATGTGTGGCCTGCGCGCGGGGAACGTCCACCACGGTACGCCCCATCAACGGCTTGAGTTCGCCAGATTCTTCGTCAAAGACAAACAGCTTCTTGGCCAGCGCGGGCTGGTAGTTGAGCATGTCCACCAGGAAACTGAGCGCGCTCAGGTTGTTGCCCAGCTGCTGAAACGTTCCGGCCTGACGGGCCATCACCTCGTCCACCTCGGTGTCCAGGATCTGCTCCACCGAGCTGCGCATGCGCCCGACCGTGTTCACCGCCTGGTCCAGACCCAGAACCGAGAGCACGCCGCGCATCTGCACCAATTGAGACACCGCCACATGCAAACAGGCTTTCTCGCGCGGTGCCCGGAAAAACTGGTCCAGCGATTTCTCGACCTCCCCCAAGGACACCTTGAGCTCACCCACCACACTGCCCAGCGTCTGCCGGTCGCTCACGCGCCGGTAAAGCTGCTCCATCCAAGGTTCCAGGGGTTGTGCTGGCTCGCCGGCAAGAACCTGCTCCAGACGTTCGGCCAACGCCTGTGTGCGGGCAGTGAGTTCCTGATCGTTGGGGTCAAAATCCTCGAACGCAGCTTCGAGGTACAGCGTGGTGGTGGCCACCTCCATGGACAGCTCGGGCTTCAGCGTCCCCGGCACTCGGGCCGCCTGTTCGGCCGCCTTGACCAGCGCACGGGCCAGCACGGTGCTCGCGGGGTGCAACCTCAGCAGGGAGTCACCGATCAGGCTGTACTGGTCCTGTACCTGCCTGGCGCGGCTCATGTCACCGCCTGCCATCAGCGACCAGGACTCCTTGCCGGCGTTGATGCGTTTGCGGGCCTGCACCAGGAGGGCTGGATCAAAACGCCCCAGCGTCGCCTGGCTGTAGTCCACGGCAACGGCATCGGTCAGACCAAACGCCTGGCGCACAGCCACCAGATGGGGCGTGGCCACGCCTTCCCTGGGCTGGGCCTGCGAGCAAAAGAACAACAGGTCATGCAGCAGGGTCTCTGACACATCGCCGCGCGTCTTCTCCTGTGCCAGCCCGGACAGTTGCAGCAGAATGCGCGAAGCCGCGCGCTTGACGTACAGGTCGGAGGGCACCAGGTTCTGGGCCACCGCTTCAAAATACGCGGCCGCCACACGCCAGAAAGTCACCACCCTGGGCACATCCGAACCTGCCGACAAGCCGGCACACATTCGAGACAGCTGGGTCCCGACGGCGGGGCTCGGCGACTTGATCATGAGCAACACGACCCGGTCGAACCGCGAACGCATCTGGGCGTCGGCCTTCTGCGGCTCCACACCCACCGGTGCATTCACATCGATGCCACGCTGGTCAAAGGCCCACAGATCCGACGGATGCACCCGCTCAGCCGCGGCCAGTTCCTGCACCTCGCGGTATTGACTGAAGAGCGCGACCGGCTGGACCTGCTTGTTGTTCAGGATGGCTTCGAGGTATTCGATCAGTGCGAAACTGGCACGCTCGACCTTCCCTGCCGCTTCATTCGTGCAGGTCTGAGGACGTTGCACAAACCGCTGCACCGCCGCTTCCATGGCGCGCAGCACCTGGGCCGGGGCAATCAGCCCCACCATTTCAAGCGCACCCACGGCCTGGTGCAACTGCTGTCGCGCCACCCGCAAAGAACCCGGATCCACCGCCTCCAGGTCGCTCAGCCGGGATTGCTCCGTTTCACGGACAAAGCGCTTGATGGCCTTGTTGGCACCGTCCAGCGACTTGCGCAACTCCTCGAAGACCCAGGCCAAGGGGCCCAGATCGGCGAGTTGTGCATCCGTGGAAAAGCTGTCGTGCTGGGTGTCGAGCATGTTGTTTCAGGCCTGACGGCAAGGAAATCAGGCGATCTTGAATCGCGACACCGATTGGCGCAGTTCTTCGGCCATGGCAGAGAGTTCGCGCACCTGCTGGGCGGTGGACCGTGTGCCCTCGCCGGTTTGCTCGGTCACCGCAAAAATGTGCTGGATGTTGCCAGCCACCTCGTTGGCCGATTCGGCTTCACGCAAGGTCGCACTGGAAATCTGTTCGATCAGCTCGGCGAGTCGGCGCGACACGCGGTCGATCTCGGACAGCGCGGTACCGGCGTTGTCGGAGAGCTTGGCCCCTTCCACCACACCTTGCGTGGAGCGCTCCATGGCGGCCACCGCGTCTTGCGTGTCGGTCTGAATCGCCTTCACCAGCGCCGCGATCTGGCGCGTGGCGTCCGCGGAGCGTTCGGCCAGGCGCTGCACTTCTTCGGCCACCACCGAGAAGCCGCGACCGGCTTCACCGGCGGATGCGGCCTGGATGGCGGCGTTCAGGGCCAGCACGTTGGTCTGTTCGGTGATGTCCGAGATCAGTTCGGTGATTTCACCGATCTCCTGCGACGATTCGCCGAGACGCTTGATGCGCTTGGACGTTTCCTGGATCTGGTCCCGGATGGCATTCATACCGCCAATGGCGTCCTGCACGGCCTGAAGACCGGACTCTGCGGCCTGCAGTGAGGTGCGCGCCACATGGGCCGACTCCTGCGCCTGCCCCGACACCTGGTTGATGCGTTGCGCCATGTCCAGCACCGACTGACCCGTCTCGCGGATCTCGCGCAGTTGTTCGGTGGAGGCTGCCAGCAGTTCGGTCGAGGTGCTTTCCACCGCAGACGTCGTCTGCGCCACGCGCGTGGCCGTGGCCTGCACGTTGCCCACCAGCGATCGCAGCTCTTCCACGGTGTAGTTCACCGAGTCGGCGATGGCACCGGTGATGTCTTCCGTCACCGTCGCTTCCTGAGTCAGGTCGCCCTCGGCCACCGTCTGCAATTCGTTCATGAGCCGAAGAATGGCCGCCTGGTTGGCGTCATTCACGCGCTTGGCGTCCTGCTGCTGGGACTCGGCCACCACCTTTTCGCCCTCAGCCACCAACTGCCGCTGCCGGCTGTCCTGCAACTGGAGGTAGGCCAGACCGACACCACACAGCAACGTGAACAAGGATGACAGCAACAAAGCGACCAGCTCGGTGCCGCCCACGCCCGCACTCGAGGACAGGTCGCTCTGAAGCTTCTCCAGACCGAGTCGGAGCGGTTCACTGTCCGCAATGATGCCGGCCTGCGCTTCGCGCGCCGACACAAGTCCTTGCAGGTTGCCCAGAATGGCGCCGGCTTCGGTTCGTGTCTGTTCGTACAGCTTGAGCAGCGCCTCGAGGCGCTCGCGAATCTGGGGATCGCTGGACGACTTCAGGCGCAGTTCGGTGCTGCCGTTGAGCAGGCCATCGGCGATTTCCTTGAAGGTGTTCAAGTCCTTGCCAAGCAGGAACACCGCTTCAGGACTCACGCCTTCCATGGTCAGGAATTCGTTGGCCGACTTGCCGATGCGCTGCGTCAACATCACCAGCTGGCCGGAGGCCGAAATCTCGGTGGCAGGCGCGCCCAGCTGCAGTTTCAATGAAGACACCGTTTCCGCGATCTCCAGCAAGTCAGAAGACTGGCGGTTGATGGAGCGCAGCGCATCGCCCACCTGGGTCAGGGTCTTCTGCTGGCCGAGAATGACTTCTGCGTTGGTTCGGGCACGTTCGACCACGGGCCCAAGTTGCGCCAACTGCTCTTGAAACTCTGGTCCCAGCGCATCCATCGTTGCCGCCTGCTGGGCCGCACCCGATCCACCCGCTTCACCACTCCCACCCTGCTTGAAGGCGATGACGTTGCCAGAGAGGATGTCCGAGCTTTCCCGCACTTCGACAAAAGCCGGCGGACTGCCGATCAAGGCCTGCGAGGCGCTTTTGGCCAGTCGCTGGGACTGCATCAAGGCCTGGCCGCTGGCCGCCACCTGCTGACTCACTTTGTCGGTCTTGTTCAGGACGAAAAACACCACGGCCGCGAGCACCACCACCGCGAACAGCAACAGGGTACCCAGGATGCGTCGGTGTTGTTCAGCCGTCCTGCGGCCCAGCAAAGGCAGCCTTAGGAGGCCAGAACCCACCGCATCCTCGTTCGGCTCACTCAACCGACTCTCGGCGAAGCCGTCATCGTCTGCATCGGCTGGTGCGAGTCGCTCTGCCGCGACACGCGCGAGCTCGTCGGGAGATGCATTGCTCAGATCAGGCTCTGCGGCATTTTTGTTTTTGAACAGTCGATCAAGCAGAGCCATGAGAAAACCTTCCAACTGAAAATCAGGGCCGAAACCGACCCGGTCATCCAAACAAGACGAACACCGAAAGCGCCAGCCTCAAACCGGCGTCAAGCCGCGATCGAAAGAAACTCCGTGTCACCGGCGAGCGCCTGCAGGTTCAACTCCTGCCACGAACGGCCTTCGCCGTCGATCAGGCGCCGGGCAAACCAGGCCGGCGCATCCGGCTGGCTCTCGGCCAGGCTTTCAAACATGGCCGGGTTGCGGAGGCCCAGCAGGCGATCGATCCACAACACGGCATTGACACCCAAGGCAGCATGCAAACTGACCAGCCGCGACTCGGACGTCACGCGATCAGACACCCGCGCGTCAGGGCCCGCCGCCACTGCACCACTCAGTTGCCCCAGGTCGACAACGCCATGAAGGCCCCCTCGCAGACTCGCCACGCCGACGTACCAAGGCTTGGTGTAAGGCACCGTTTGCAAGTTGGCCCAGGAGAAAATCTCACCGGACTGCACGAGCGGCACCAAGAACCGGTGACCTCCCGTCTCTACCGCCAACCAAGACGCCGTGACCGCCTCGGACTTGGCGGCGGTCAACCGCTCCGCCAGACGCACCTGAAGATCTTTGAGTGACTGTCGTTTGGCCATGCTCGGAGGGTCTCAATAAACTGAGGGCGAGGCCTCAGTCGAGCGCCCGGATCTTGGAAATCAGTTCCTCGGCATTCACCGGCTTGGTGACGTAGTCACGCGCGCCTTGACGCATGCCCCAGACGCGATCGGTTTCCTGATTTTTGCTGGTGCACATGATGATGGGAATGTCGGAATACTGGGGATCCCGGGTGATCGCCCGAGTCAACTGAAAACCATTCTGACCGGGCATCACCACGTCCATCAGGATCAACTCCGGCTTTTCCTCGCTGAGCCGACGAAAGGCCTCTTCGGCATTCTCAGCGGTTCGAACTTTGTAGCCATTTTTCACCAGCAGATCGGACAGGACCATCAGTTCGGTCTTGGAATCATCCACCACCAGTATTTTTTGAATCGGCATCATGGGGCTCCTGTGAGATGGGCGCCAAACTGTTGCACGGCTTGCAGCAGCTGGTCTTTGGTGAAGGGTTTGGTGAGGTATTCCTGGGAACCGACCATGCGCCCACGCGCCTTGTCGAACACGCCGTCTTTGGACGACAGCATCACCACAGGAATGCTGGCGAAACGCGCGTTGCGCTTGATGATGGCACAGGTCTGGTAACCGTCGAGGCGCGGCATCAGGATGTCGCAGAACACCAGATCGGGCTGGTAATCGTTGATCTTGGCCAGGGCATCGAAGCCGTCTTCAGCCAGAAGGACCTCGTGCCCACCCTGCTTGAGAAAGATCTCGGCGCTGCGTCGGATGGTGTTGCTGTCGTCCACCACCAGGACTTTGAAAGTGGGCGTTGTGTTCACGGCAGGTTCACTCCAGAAAGCGATTCAGAACAGATCACGGAACAGTGTCGCATGAGACAAACCGGACAAGGTGCCAGAGATGCTCAGATTTGGACCATCTCGAAGTCTTCCTTGCGCGCGCCACACTCGGGACAGGTCCAGTTCATCGGCACATCGGCCCAGGCCGTTCCAGGCGCAATACCCTCTTCTGGCGACCCGGTGGCCTCGTCGTAAATCCATCCGCAAATGAGGCACATCCAGGTCTTGGTATCGGTCATGGTGGTGGGAGCAGTGTCTTAGAATCCGGCCATTGTATCGACCCATAGAGGGCCGCCAGTGGACTCTCTCTGCTGGAAATCCCCGAAGACAACCGCTTCGGTGAAACGCGTCACGCAACCCTCATTTTCATGCTCCAAACCCCTTCACCCCCTGCGCCCGACACCGTCGCGGAGCCTGGCGAAACCTCGCTGCCCTGCGTGATGGTGTTCAACGCCAACGATCCGAGCGGCGCGGGTGGCCTGTCCGCGGACCTCACCGCGATGTCCAGCGCCTCGGCCCATGTGCTTCCCGTGGTCACAGGCACCTACGTGCGTGACACCTCCGAGATCCACGACCATTTCGCTTTCGACGAAGAAGCGGTGACCGACCAGGCCCGCGCAGCGCTCGAAGACATGCCGGTGCAGGCTTTCAAGGTCGGGTTTGTCGGCAGCCCCGAGAACCTCGCGGCCATCGCTGGCATCACCACCGACTACGCGGAGGTGCCGGTCATCACCTACATGCCCGACCTGTCCTGGTGGGACGAACTGGAGATCGAAACCTACCTCGACGCCTGCGTCGAACTGTTGCTGCCGCAAACCACCGTGCTGGTGGGCAACCACAGCACGCTGTCGCGCTGGCTGCTGCCCGAGTGGGAAGGCGACCGTGCACCGAACGCGCGCGAGGTCGCCCGCGCGGCCGCCGTGCACGGTGTGCCCTACACGCTGGTGACCGGCTTCAATGCCGCCGACCAGTACCTCGAAAGCCACCTGGCCAGCCCGGAAGCGGTGCTGGCCACGGCCCGCTACGAGCGGTTCGACGCCACCTTCAGCGGGGCGGGCGACACCTTGTCTGCGGCGCTGTGCGCCCTGATCGCCTCGGGCGCGGATCTTCAATCGGCCTGCGCCGAAGCACTGACCTACCTCGACCAGTGCCTGGACGCCGGCTTCCAGCCCGGCATGGGTCATGCCGTGCCCGATCGCCTGTTCTGGGCCCATGAAGACGACGAGGACAGCGATGCGCCGGGGGAAGACCGCGATGGCGAAGCCTCTGACAGCCGGCTGGACTCCGGTGACTTTCCACTCGACACCACCAAACACTGATCCCTTTGCATCCTGACAGGCACGCCCCATGACCGACCGCAACCTCGCGCTGTTTGAACGCGCCAAACAACTCATCCCTGGTGGCGTGAACTCGCCCGTGCGTGCGTTCCGTGCCGTGGGTGGCACGCCGCGTTTCGTGCAGCGAGCACAAGGCGCGTACTTCTGGGACGCCAACGGCCAGAAGTACATCGACTACATCGGTTCCTGGGGTCCGATGATCCTGGGCCACGGCCACCCGGCCGTGTTGGACGCGGTGCAGAAAGCCGTGCTCGAAGGCTTCTCCTACGGCGCACCGACCGAGCGCGAAGTGGAGCTGGCCGAAGAGATCATCAGGCTGGTGCCCAGCATCGACATGGTTCGGCTGGTGAGCTCGGGCACCGAAGCCGGCATGAGCACGATCCGCCTGGCGCGCGGCGCCACCGGCCGCAAGAAGATCATCAAGTTCGAAGGCTGCTACCACGGCCACGCCGACGCCCTGCTGGTGAAAGCCGGCTCGGGCCTGGCCACCTTCGGCAACCCCACCAGCGCGGGCGTGCCGCCCGAGGTGGTGCAGCACACCATCGTCCTCGAATACAACAACGTCGAACAACTCGAAGCCGCGTTTGTCGAGCATGGCGCCGATGTGGCCTGCCTGATCATCGAGCCGATCGCCGGCAACATGAACTTCGTGCGCGCCAGCGTGCCGTTCATGAAACGTTGCCGCGAGCTGTGCACGCAGCACGGCGCGCTGCTGGCGTTTGACGAAGTGATGACGGGCTTCCGCGTCGCGTTGGGCGGTGCGCAGAGCGTGTACGCGAAGCTCATCCCGGGCTTCGAACCCGACATGACCGTGATGGGCAAGGTCATCGGTGGCGGCATGCCGCTGGCCGCCTTCGGCGCCAAGCGCGCTGTGATGGAACAGCTCGCCCCGCTGGGCGGCGTTTACCAGGCCGGCACGCTGAGCGGCAACCCGGTGGCGACAGCCTGCGGTCTGGCCACGCTCAAAGAAATCCAGAAGCCGGGCTTCTATGAAGCGCTGTCGGCCACCACACAGTCGCTCGTGAGCGGACTGACCTCCGCCGCAGCGGCCGAAGGCGTGACGCTGTGTGGCGACAGCCAGGGCGGCATGTTCGGCTTCTTCCTGTTCGACGAACTGCCGCAGAACTACGCCAAGGTGATGACCACCGACGGCCCGCGCTTCAACACCCTGTTCCACGGCCTGCTGGACCGCGGTGTGTACATCGCGCCGGCGCTGTACGAAGCCGGGTTTGTGAGCGCGGCACACACGGCACAGGACATTGCCGACACCGTTTCGGCGGCGCGGGACGTGTTCAAGCTGCTGGGCAAGTAAACGCTCCTGCTTTGCGTCTCAACGGCCGGCTTTGTCCGGCCGCTTTGTTTGTATTCGTTGCGTTGCGCGTTGCTTGCACTTGCTGGCGAACCCACCTGTCAGCGGGACAGGGGGTTGGGGCAGTCCGGTCGCAGACTCCATTCGCGGTTGCCAAGGAGGGTGATCGCCCATCCGGCGTTCACGAAGCAACAGCAGCGGACCCGAACAGCCGCCCGCGAGGTGAGCCGGAGAACGGATGCCCCGACTCCCTGCCCTCCCACCGTGCTGGCGAGAAGCAGCACACACGCAAAAGCAGCGGGAGGAAAAAGAAAAGGGCTCCGAAGAGCCCTCACCCCAACCCGCTCCCAGAGGGAGATGGGGTCAGGCACTTCTCGCGAAGCGCCCGGTAGGTCCATCAATGCCGGAAGTGGCGCACGCCCGAATACACCATCACCACACCGCGCTCATCCGCCGCATCGATCACTTCCTGATCGCGCATCGAGCCACCGGGCTGAATGACGCAGGTCGCACCCGCGTCCACCACCACGTCCAGACCATCGCGGAACGGGAAGAAGGCGTCGCTCGCCACCGCAGTGCCCTGCAGCGTCAGGTTCGCGTGACCCGCCTTGATGCTGGCGATGCGGGCCGAATCGAGGCGGCTCATCTGGCCGGCGCCCACGCCCATGGTCATGCCGTCCTTGCAGAACACGATGGCGTTGCTCTTCACGAACTTCGCCACCTTCCAGGCGAACAGCAGGTCTTCCAGTTGCTGCTCGGTCGGCTGCAGCTTCGTGACCACCTTCAGGTCGGCGCGCTGCAGCACATGGTTGTCAGCGCTCTGCATCAGCAGGCCCGAGCCGATGCGTTTCACGTCGTTGAGGTTCAGGCCCTTGTCCCACGCGGTGGGGCCACCCGGCGGCAGTGTGATTTGAAGCACGCGCACATTGGCCTTGGCCTTGAAGACCTCCAGCGCTTCGGGCGTGTAGCCCGGCGCCATCAGCACCTCGACGAACTGCTTGCTGATGGCCTGGGCACCCGCGCCATCCAGCACGCGGTTCAGGGCGATGATGCCGCCGAAGGCGCTGGTCGGGTCGGTCTGGAAAGCCTTGCTGTAGGCCTCCAGCGCGTCCTTGCCCACCGCCACGCCGCAGGGGTTGGCGTGTTTCACGATCACGCAGGCGGGCAAGTCGAAACTCTTGACGCATTCCCAGGCCGCGTCGGCGTCGGCGATGTTGTTGTAGCTCAGCTCCTTGCCCTGCAGCTGCTTGGCCGTGACCAGCGAGCCGGGGGCTGGGTACAGATCGCGGTAGAAGGCGGCGGTCTGGTGCGGGTTCTCGCCGTAGCGCAGGTCCTGCAGCTTGACGAAGCGGCCGTTGGACTGGCCGGGGTACTCGGTGCGCTTCGGAACGCTGGCGCCTTCCTCGAACTGAATGGACGAGAGGTAGTCGCTGATGGCGCCGTCGTACTGGCTGATGCGGTTGAACGCGGCCACCGACAGGCCAAAGCGGGTTTTGTCGCTCAGCTTGCCGCTGGCTTTCAGTTCGTCAATCACGGCCGGGTACTGGGCCGCATCGGTCAGCACCGCCACGTCCTTCCAGTTCTTGGCGGCGCTGCGCACCATGGCCGGGCCGCCGATGTCGATGTTCTCGATCGCGTCTTCCAGCGTGCAGCCGGGCTTGGCCACGGTGGCTTCAAACGGGTAGAGGTTGACGATCAGGATGTCGATGGTGTCGATGCCGTGCGTCTTGAGCGCGGCCATGTGCTCGGGCACATCGCGGCGGGCCAGCAGGCCGCCGTGCACCTTGGGGTGCAGGGTCTTGACGCGGCCGTCCAGCATCTCGGGGAAGGCCGTGACCTCTGCCACCTCGGTCACGGTCAGACCCTTCTCGGCCAGCAGCTTGGCGGTGCCGCCGGTGGAGATCAGGGACACGCCGAGACCGTGCAGGGTCTGGGCCAGTTCGACGATGCCGGTCTTGTCGGAGACGGAGATGAGTGCGCGCATGGAAAGGGTTCTCGGGAAGGTTTTGAATACGGTTCGTGCAAAGGCGGCGGCTCAATCGATGAGCTTGTGCTCCAGCAGCTTCTTGCGCAGGGTGTTGCGGTTCAGGCCCAGCCATTGCGCGGCGCGCGACTGGTTGTTCTGCGACTGCTGCATCACGACTTCGAGCAAGGGCTTCTCGACCGCCTTGACCAGCATGTCGTGCAGGCCGGCGGGGTCGGTGCCGTCGAGGTCTTGAAAGTACGCTTCAAGGCTGGCACGCACACAGTCGTGCAGGTTGTTGTGGGAGCTCATGCGGCCAGTTTCCAGTTGTCTTCTCGGGTCATGGGGTGGTCGGGGCCGGTGGCGGCCCAGGCGTCAAAACTGTCGCGCACGCAGTCCAGCTGCGCCTGCGCGGTGGTGAGCGCGTTGATGCGGTTGCGGAACACCACCGCGGCGCCCGCGGGCAGGGGAAGCGCCTGCGCGTACCAGCCCAGGTGCTTGCGCGCGCTGCGCACGCCGGTGAACTCGCCGTACAGGTGGTAGTGGTCTTCCAGGTGATCGAGCAGCCAGGCTTTCACCTCCAGCAGGTCGGGCGGTGGCAGCACCTCGCCCGTGGCGAGGAAATGCGCGATCTCGCGGAAGATCCAGGGCCGGCCCTGGGCGGCGCGACCGATCATGATGGCGTCGGCGCCGGTGCGCTGCAGCACCTCGCGCGCCTGCTGCGGGCTGGTGATGTCGCCGTTGGCCACCACCGGGATCTTCACGCGGCTCTTGATGTGGGCCACGGTGTCGTGTTCGGCCAAGCCCTTGTAGCCCTGCTCGCGGGTGCGGCCGTGCACGGTGAGCATCTGCACGCCGGCGGATTCGGCCGCGAGCGCGATGGCCGGCGCGTTGCGAACGTCGGCGCACCAGCCGGTGCGCATCTTCAACGTGACCGGCACACCGTGCGGCGCGGCGGCGGCCACCACGGCCTCGACGATCTCGATGGCCAGCGCTTCGTCCTGCATCAGCGCGGAACCTGCCCACTTGTTGCAGACCTTCTTGGCCGGGCAGCCCATGTTGATGTCGATGATCTGCGCGCCGCGCTGGATGTTGTAGCGCGCGGCGTCGGCCATCATGGCCGCGTCGGTGCCGGCAATCTGCACCGCGATCGGACCCGGCTCACCGCTGTGGTCGGCGCGGCGCGAGGTCTTCAGGCTGTCCTGCAGGTCGGGCCGCGAAGTCACCATCTCGCTCACCGCGTAGCCCGCGCCCAGCCGCTTGCAGAGCTTGCGGAACGGCCGGTCCGTGACGCCCGCCATGGGCGCGACAAACAGGGCATTCGGCAGGGTGTACGGGCCCAGTTGCATGACGCGGGATGAATTCGGGTGGGGGGTGTGGCGGGGCCCCGCCCGTCGGCAAAGCCGTGGAAGGGGAGGGGCATTGTATCTGCCTCTTTTTTCAGCAGGCGATATGCTCTCGCCTCTTTCACCACACGCCCCTTCATGCCCGACTGGCTTGTTTCCCTGTTGCACTGGCTGGCCATGCCCGAAGCGGGTCTGGGCGCGCTGTTCGTGGTGTCGCTGCTGTCCGCCACCTTGTTGCCCGTGGGGTCCGAGGCGGCGCTGTTTGGCCTGCTCAAGCTCAACCCCGACCTGTTCTGGCCCGCCATCGCGGTGGCCACGGTGGGCAACACCCTGGGCGGCGCGGTGAGCTGGTTCATGGGGCTGGGCGCGCACCGGGTGGTCGACAAGGCGCGCCACCAACCCACCGAGCTGCACGCGCTGCGCTGGCTGCAGCGCTTCGGCCCCAAGGCCTGCCTGATGGCCTGGCTGCCCCTCATCGGCGACCCGCTGTGCGCGGTGGCGGGCTGGCTCAAGTTCCCGTTCTGGCCGTGTGTGGCCTACATGGCGGTGGGCAAGCTGCTGCGCTACCTGGTGCTCACGGTGCTGCTGCTCAAGGTGTTCCCGGGGGGACTCCCCGTCTGAATGCGCGGGCGGGTTCGCGCCGATACTGGCGGCCCCCCCTCATCCGCACCACCATGACCCCTCCCCGTTCCGGCGCCGCGCCGGCGCCCGCGCTGTGGGCCCTGATGATGGGCAACTTCGTCATCGGCACCGGCATCATGGCCGTGCCGGGCACGCTCAACGACATCAGCCGGTCGCTGGACGTGTCCATCCCGCAGGCCGGGCAGCTGATCACCGCCGGCGCCATCCTCATGGGACTCGGCGCGCCCGTGTTTGCCACCCTGGTCGCGGGCTGGGACCGCCGGCGCCTGCTCACGCTCTCGCTGCTCTGGTACGGGCTGCTCATGGGCCTGAGCGCCCTGGCACCCAGCTACGGCGCACTGCTGCCGCTGCGCGTGCTCGCGGTGATCTCGCCCGCCATCTTCACGCCCCAGGCGGCCGCCAGCGTGGGCCTGATGGTGCCGCCCGAGCGGCGTGGTCGCGCCATCACCTTTGTGTTCATGGGCTGGTCGGTGGCCTCGGTCATGGGCATGCCGCTGTCGGCGTGGATCGGCGGCGCGTTCGGCTGGCGCTGGGCGTTTGGCCTGGTGGCTGTGATGGCCGTGCTCAGCGCGGCCTGGGTCTGGCGCGCCATGCCCGACGGCATCCGGCCCGCCGCCCTGTCGCGCGACGCCTGGCGCCAGACCCTGGGTTCGGCACCGCTGATGCTGACCCTGGGCGTGACCCTGCTCTCGGGCTTCGGGCAGTTCATCCTGTTCGCCTATTTCGCGCCCTACCTGCAACAGACGCTGGCCACCAGCGCCACCACGCTCTCGCTGATGTTCCTGTGGTTCGGCGCTTTCGGCCTGGCGGGCAACGTGGGGCTCACGCGCTGGGTGGACCGCCTGGGCGCGCCGCGCGCGGTGCTGCTCACCCTGGGCCTGATGGCGCTGAGCCTGGCGCTCTGGCCACTGGGCCGCCACGGCCTCTGGGTGCAGGCGCTGGTGATGGTGCCCTGGGCGCTGGGCTGCTTCGCCGCCAACTCGGCCCAGCAGGCGCGACTGGTGCACCTCTCACCGGTGCTCGCGCCCGCCACCGTGGCGCTCAACACCTCGGCCATCTACGCCGGTCAGGGCCTGGGGGCGGCGGTCGGCGGGTTGCTGATCGCGCAGGGTCAGATGCTCAACCTGAACGTCGTGGGCCTCGCGCTCATGGTGGCCGCCATGGCGCTGAGCTGGCAGGCCGCGCGGGTTAAGAAGCGTTCGCCGTCCGGCACAGCCGGGCCGCCAGCCGCCTAAAGCCATCACTTCAGCCCGCCTGACGGCAATCCACAAAAGCCTTTGGAGCCAGCATCTCGGTGGGCAAGAGATCGAAGTAACGCCGGATCGCCCGGGAGGCGTGCGAGGCATCGTAGAACCCCCCGGCGCCGACCAGCTCGGTGGCGCTGTGCGCCTGGCCGCGCTGCTGTGCCTCGCAGGCGCCGACGGCCACCTGATAGAGCCGGACCCACGACTGGTAGCTCGACAGCGTCATGCCCACCTGCTGGCGGAACAGCTTGCGCACGTGTTCGGCCGAAAGCCCCAGTTCTGCGGCCACGGCGGCGGGGTCCGCACGCCCCTCAACCCGCACATGCAGGCGCTCACGCAAACCGGTCAACCGGGCATCCAGCTGAGCTGCCCCCGACTGCGCCTGCACCTCGGCCAGCACCGCTCCCACACAGCGCCCGACCTGGGCGGCAGGCACTCCGCCGGTGCACAGCGCCGGCAGATCCATGCCGTGGCGACCCATCAGATCGGCATCGGGCCAGGGCGCCACGCCGGCCAACGCTCGCCGTTGCAAGCCGGCGCCCGCAGCGGACAGAGGATCGGCATACAGAAAGGCCATCGCACTGGGCCGGGTCTTGCCACTCCAGGCACCGCCCGCATGCATGAACACCGGTGCACGGACCTCGCTGCCGTCGCGCAGCGTGAGCGTGGCCGACCTCGGCCCGGAACCCCACACCAGCGCGGGCGCGACGTTCTGGGACAGGTTGAAGCGCAGCTCGGGGTCGGCGTACATCAGCCAGTCATGGCCCAGGTAAACCACTCCGGCAATGGCGTGTCCTTCCGGCATCGGTGATTACCCGCGGTTCCCCGGGGCGTACAAGACGCCGGGACCCCCGATTCCTAGCATGGGCCACGCCCGTCGCACCGTGGCAACAGCCCGGGCCGTCCCGGCCGCGCGAGCGATCCCCACTTTGCAAGGAAGACGATGATGAAACATTCATTCAGCATAAACCCGGTGGCGCCTCAAGGGCGCCGCGTCCTGACCCTGACCAGCCTGCTGCTGGCAGCCTGCGGGGGCGGCGACGACGCGCCACCACCACCGGCGTCGCGTCCACTGGCCCAGTCGTGTGCGTCGTATGTGCCCAGCAAGCTGCCGGTCAACGCCCGCTTCGAGCGCACCGAACTGCGGAAAGCCCAGACCGTGAACGAATCGCACTACGGCACCGGCGAGGCCATCACCCTGCCCAGAGCCTGCATCGTGCGCGGCACCATCGTGTCCGGCCCCGGCTCCACCATCCACTGGGCCGTGGAGCTGCCGGAAGGCAAGGACTGGAACGGCAAGACCATGACGCTGGGCGGCGGTGGTTTCGACGGCTTCATTCCCACGGACGACCCCTGGCACGTGAAGTACGTACAGGGTGACGCGGCGCTGCCGTTCGTGCGCATCAGCTCCGACTCGGGCCACCAGACGGAAGACTTCGCCTGGGGCACAGACCCGGTGGCCCTGCAGAACCACGCCCAGGAAGCCAACCACCTGGCGCTGCAGGTGGGCACGCACATCGCCACCCAGTTCTACGGCAAGGCCCCCAAACGGCGCTACATGGTGGGCCACTCCAACGGCGGCCGCTCGGGCCTGATCGCCGCCGACCGCTACCCCAACGACTACGACGGCGTGCTGGCCATGGCCCCCGCCATCAGCCAGCAGGCCCATCAGGTCAACATGGGTGACTTCAACCGCTGGATCTACGGCCGCCACCCGGACGGTAGCGTGAACGCCGGCGTGCCCGCGCAGGCGAACTGGATCAGCCCCGCCAAGTCGGCCCTGTACGCGGCCGCCGAGATCGCGGCCTGCGACACGCTGGACGGACTGGCCGACGGCATCATCGGCAACGTCGAGGCCTGCACCTACGTGCCCACCAACCTGCAATGCGCGGACGACGTGGCTGGCATCCAGGACGACAGCTGCCTGACCACGGGCCAGATCGAGGCCATCCGCCTGAACTACGCCGACAAGAGCGTGCCCCTGACCCTGGCCAACGGCATGACCGGCTACGAGCGCTACGGTCGCGGCGGCGCCGCCACCGGCGACTGGCAGGTCTACGCCTTTGGTTTCGAGTACGCCGGCGGATTCCTGAGCAAGGGCTTCAGCTACATCGCCCCCACATCGGTCATCCAGGCACTCACAGGCTCAGCAACAGCCGACGCCATGAACCACGACCCGCTGAGCATGAGCACAAAGTGGCAGGCGCTATCCCGCACCATGGAGCCCTCGACCGACCTGGGACGCTTCGCCCAGCGCGGCAAACTGCTGGTCTGGTACGGCCTGGCCGACACCTGCGTCTCGGTGTACCGCACCGCGGCCTATCTGGACCGGGTGCGCCAGAGCAGCGGGAGCGCCAAGTTCGACCGCTTCGCGCGTTTTGTCACTTCGCCGGGGGTGGGGCACGACCTGACAGGGCCGGGAGCGGCCAAGGCCGACCTGATCACCGCCCTGGTGGAATGGGTGGAAAAAGGCGTCGCCCCTGACCATCTGGTGGCCACCGGCTCATCCGACGCCGGCATGTTCGAGCGCCCGCTGTGTCCTTTCCCCAGCTTTCCGAAATACCGGGGCAGCGGCGACACCGCCCAGGCCAGCAGCTTCATCTGTGCGGTGGACTGAGCCGGCGGCAGAGCATGCGCACCGCGCTACACCCGGCACAAGGCGAGCCGTGCGTCAGAACCGTTCGTAGGGCAGCAGGTAACGCCACTCGCCCACCGGCAGGCCGGCCAGCGAGATGCGGCCCAGCCGCAGGCGACGCAAAGCGGTGAGCTGCAGGCCGGCGCGCTCGCACAGGTGCGCCACCTGCCCGGGCCGGTTGCCCTTGATCGCCAGGCGCAGGCGCAGTTCGCTCTGCCAGCTGGCGCGCGCCGAAGGCACGGCCCAGCCGTCAAAGAACAGCGCCTTGCCCAGCGAGCGCAGCACCGCCTCGCGACGGGCGTCGTCTTCCAGATCGGGATCGGCCGCCACCTCGGCCAGCCACTCGTGCTCCAGCTGCGCCGCGTCGTCGGTCATCTTGCGCGCCACGCCCGGGTTCTGCGTGAACACCATCAGGCCGCTGGCCTTGGTGCCCAGCGGTGCCACCGGCAGCAGCTTGTGCAGGTGCGCCTTGAGCGGGCGCACGCCCGAGCGGTCGCCCTTGAAGCGGTTGGCGTGGGTGAACCACTTGGCGGCGAGTGCGTCGGGCAGCAGCGGCTCGTCGGGCAGCACCCGGGTGGCCGGCTTGTGCCAGATCAGCGTCATCGACTCCAGCGGTTCCAGCTTGGCCTTGGGGTCCAGCACCACGGTCTGGTGGTCGCTGACGCGCTCCATCGGCTCTTCGACCACCCGGCCATCCACGCGCACCCAGCCCCCGGCGATGTAGTTCTCGGCGTCGCTGCGCGAACAGGGCAGCTGGGCCGCCAGGCGTTTGGCCAGGCGTTGGGGTTCGGGCCGGCCGGTGTCGGACATGGCGACGCTCAGGAAGAAAAGAGGAAGTTCATCACGTCGCCGTCCTTGACGACGTATTCCTTGCCTTCGGCGCGCATCTTGCCGGCGTCTTTGGCGCCCTGCTCGCCCTTGAACTGGATGAAGTCGTCGAAGGCGATGGTCTGGGCGCGGATGTAGCCCTTCTCGAAATCGGTGTGGATCACGCCGGCCGCCTGCGGGCCGGTGTCGCCCACGTGGATGGTCCAGGCGCGCACCTCTTTCACCCCGGCGGTGAAGTAGGTCTGCAAGCCCAGCAGCTTGTAGGCGGCGCGGATCAGGCGGTTCAGGCCCGGTTCGGTCTGGCCCAGTTCCTGCAGGAATTCGAGCCGGTCGGCGTCGTCCATCTCGGAGAGTTCGGCCTCGATCTTGGCGCAGATGGCCACCACGGGCGCGTTCTGTTTGGCGGCAAATTCTTTCAATCGGTCCAGCAGCGGGTTGTTCTCGAAACCGTCTTCCGACACGTTGGCCACGAACATCGCGGGCTTGGCGGTGATCAGGAAAAACTGCTTGAGCAGCGGCAGCTCTTCCTTGCTGAAGTCGATGCTGCGCACCGGCTGGGTGTCGTTGAGCGCGGCCTGGCATTTCTCCAGGATCGCCACCAGCTTGATCGACTCCTTGTCGCCCGAACGCGCGGTCTTCTGCACGCGGTGCAAGGCCTTCTCCACCGCGGCCAGGTCGGCCAGGCAGAGCTCGGTGAGGATGACCTCGATGTCGGCGATCGGGTCGACCTTGTTGGCGACGTGGATCACGTTCGGGTCTTCGAAACAGCGCACCACGTTGACGATGGCGTCGGTCTCGCGGATGTGGGCCAGGAACTTGTTGCCCAGGCCTTCACCGGTGCTGGCACCGGCCACCAGGCCGGCGATGTCCACGAACTCCACGATGGCGGGCACGACGCGCTCGGGCTTGACGATCTCCGACAGCTGGGCCAGGCGCGGATCGGGCACCTCCACCACACCGGTGTTGGGCTCAATGGTGCAGAAGGGGTAGTTTTCAGCCGCGATGCCGGCTTTGGTGAGGGCGTTGAAAAGGGTGGACTTGCCGACGTTGGGCAGGCCCACGATGCCGCATTGGAGACTCATGGTTTACCTCGAAAATCAACCCGAAAGTGTATGCGATGCCCCGCCTTGCGGTAGGCTTTGCCCGGTCCGGCAGCTCCCGGATGCGCACGGAGACACAAACCATGGAAGTCCAGACAGCCGGCACCTCGCCCCTGTACCTGTTCGAAAAGTTCGAGGTCGGCGTGATCCATCTGGACGCCGGGCGCAACGTGGTGGCGATGAACGATTTCGCCCGCAAGGTGCTGCCGGTGGGTGACAAGCAGCCGTTCGACAAACTGGTCACCTCGTTCCACCCGGAGCGCTCCAAGCCCAAGGTGAACTTCCTGCTGGACCAGGCCGCGGGTTGTCCCATGGTCAGCTCCACGCCCATGACCATGATCATCAACATCCCCGAACAGGTGCTGCTGATCAAGGTCACCCGGCTGGGCGACCACCTCGGCGCCACGACCGGCTTCGTGCTGGTGTTCTACGACGTGACCCAGGTGGTGAGCCAGGAAGCCCCGGCCACCGCCGAGCTGCCCGCGCCCGCGAACCTGCGGCTGCACCGCATTCCCATGGTGGCCAACCACAAGGTGTCCTTCGTGGACACCGCCGACGTGCTGAGCCTGGAGTCGCAGGCCCACTACACCCGGGTGCTCACACGCGAGGGCTTTCATTTCTGCAACCTCAGCATCGGCGACCTGGAGGCCCGGCTCGACCCGGCGCTTTTCATGCGGGTGCACCGCTGCTTCATCGTCAACCTGCACGCCGTGGCCGAGCTCGGGCGCGAAGGCAGCAAGACCCATGTGGTGCTGAAAGGCAAACACCGGGAGCCGGTGCCGGTGGCGCGCGGCGACGTGGGGCGGCTGCGCGAAGCCCTGGGTTTGCTCGCCAAGCACTGATTTCGGGGTGATTTCAAGGCTAGGGACATTCCCGGATTGCCAGACGGCGCGCGCTTGATCTGAGCATTTCGTGCACCGGCACGCGCAGTTCGTGCAGAAATCCGGGCGTTTGATGGGCCCCCGGGCCCAAGACCCGACGATGGCGTCGGAATCAGGGTCTCCCCCAGACTGGGTCGTCGTTGACAAATGTCAATCGCGCCACCCCATCCAGAGGAGACAAGCATGATTCCACCGCGTTTCGAGTACCACGCGCCGACCTCCGTCGGCGAGGCCGTGGCCCTGCTGGGCCAGCTCGGCTCCGAGGCCAAGCTGCTGGCCGGCGGCCACAGCCTGCTGCCCATGATGAAGCTGCGTTTTGCCGAGCCGGCGCACCTGATCGACATCAACCGCATCCCCGAGCTGCGCGGCATCCGGGAAGCCGGCAACACCGTGGTGATCGGCGCGATGACGACCGAGAACGAGCTGATCAACTCGCCGGTGGTTCAGGCGAAGCTGCCGCTGCTGGCCGAGGCCGCGAAGCTGATCGCCGACCCGCAGGTGCGCAACCGCGGCACCATCGGCGGCGACATCGCCCACGGCGACCCGGGCAACGACCACCCGGCGCTCTCCATCGCCATCGAAGCCTCCTTCGTGCTCGAAGGCCCGAATGGCCGCCGCACCGTGGCCGCCGACGGCTTCTTCCTCGGCACCTACATGACGCTGCTGGACGAGAACGAGGTGATGGTCGAGATCCACGCCCCGGCGTTCGCACAGGGCACCGGCTGGGCCTACGAAAAACTCAAGCGCAAGACCGGTGACTGGGCCACGGCCGGCTGCGCGGTGGTCATGCGCAAGAGCGGCAACACGGTGAGCCATGTGCGCGTCGCGCTGACCAACGTGGCGCCCACCGCCCTGCGCGTGGAAGCCGCCGAAGCCGCGCTGCTCGGCCAGGCCTTCACGCCCGCCGCCGTGCAGGCCGCCGCCGACGCGGCCATCGCCCTCTGCGAACCCGCCGAAGACCTGCGCGGCGACATTGAATACAAGACCGCCATGGCCGGCGAGATGGTCAAGCGGGCCCTGGCCAAGGCCTGGGCCCGCTGCGTTTAAACACAGGAGACACCCATGGCCAAAAAACTCATCACCGTCCACGTCAACGGCAAGGCGCAGGAAAAAGCGGTCGAGCCGCGCACCCTGCTGATCCACTTCCTGCGCGAAGACCTCAACCTCACCGGCGCCCACATCGGCTGCGAAACCAGCCACTGCGGCGCCTGCACGGTGGACATCGACGGCCAGTCCGTCAAGAGCTGCACGCACCTGGCGGTGCAGTGCGACGGCGCCGAGGTGCTGACCGTCGAAGGCCTCGCCAGCAAGGGCGTGCTGCACGCGGTGCAGGAAGGTTTCTACAAGGAGCACGGCCTGCAGTGCGGCTTCTGCACCCCCGGCATGCTGATGCGCGCCTACCGCTTCCTGCAGGAGAACCCCAACCCGAGCGAAGAAGAGATCCGCCACGGCATGGCCGGCAACCTGTGCCGCTGCACGGGCTACCAGAACATCGTCAAGGCGGTGCAATACGCCGCCAAGAAGCTGCAAGAACCCGTCACGGCCTGATCAGGAGAACACCACATGAACGCACCGGTCAACACCGTCGAAGCCCGTGAAATCGCCCTCGCGGGCATGGGCGTCTCGCGCCTGCGCAAGGAAGACGCCCGATTCATCCAGGGCAAGGGCAACTACGTCGACGACATCAAGATGCCCGGCATGCTGCACATGGACATCGTGCGCTCGCCGATCGCCCACGGCCGCATCGTCAGGATCAACAAAGAGAAAGCCCTGGCGATCCCCGGCGTGCACGCCGTGCTCACCGCCGACGACCTGAAGCCGCTCAAGCTGCACTGGATGCCCACGCTCGCGGGCGACGTGGCCGCCGTGCTGGCCGATGAAAAGGTGCACTTCCAGATGCAGGAAGTGGCCATCGTGATCGCCGACGACCGCTACATCGCCGCCGACGCGGTGGAGGCCGTGGAGGTGGAATACGACGAACTGCCGGTGGTGCTCGACCCCTACGCCGCCCTGCTGCCCGACGCGCCGGTGCTGCGCGAGGACCTGGCCGGCAAGACCAGCGGCGCGCACGGCCCGCGCGAGCACCACAACCACATCTTCACCTGGGACGCGGGCGACAAGGCCGCGGCCGATGCCGCGTTCGACAACGCCGCAGTGAAGGTTTCTCAGCACATGCACTACCCGCGCGTGCACCCCTGCCCGCTGGAGACCTGCGGCTGCGTGGCCAGCTTCGACCCGATCAAGGGCGAGCTCACCACCTACATCACCTCGCAGGCGCCGCACGTGGTGCGCACGGTCGTCTCCATGCTCTCGGGCATCCCTGAATCGAAGGTGCGCATCGTCAGCCCCGACATCGGCGGCGGCTTCGGCAACAAGGTCGGCATCTACCCCGGCTACGTGTGCGCCATCGTCTCCAGCATCGTGCTGGGGCGCCCGGTGAAGTGGGTCGAGGACCGCATCGAAAACATCTCGTCCACCGCCTTTGCGCGGGACTACCACATGGACGGCGAGATCGCCGCCACCGCCGACGGCAAGATCACCGGCCTGCGCGTGAACGTGGTGGCCGACCACGGCGCGTTCGACGCCTGCGCCGACCCGACCAAGTTCCCGGCTGGCCTGTTCCACATCGTCTCGGGCAGCTACGACATCCCGGCCGCGCACTGCTCGGTCAAAGGCGTCTACACCAACAAGGCGCCCGGTGGCGTGGCCTACCGCTGCAGCTTCCGCGTGACCGAGGCGGTCTACCTGATCGAGCGCATGGTGGACGTGCTGGCGCAGAAGCTGAACATGGACAAGGCCGAAATCCGCGCCAAGAACTTCATCAAGAAGGAACAGTTCCCCTACCGCAGCGCCTTCGGTTTTGACTACGACAGCGGTGACTACCAGACCGCGCTCGACAAGGTGCTGCACGCCGTGGACTACAAGGGCTTGCGCGCCGAGCAGGCCGCGAAGCGCGCCGACCCCAACAGCCCCACCCTGATGGGCATCGGCCTCGTGACCTTCACCGAGGTCGTGGGCGCCGGCCCGAGCAAGATGTGCGACATCCTGGGCGTGGGCATGTTCGACAGTTGCGAGATCCGCATCCACCCCACCGGCTCGGCCATCGCGCGCATGGGCACCATCACGCAGGGCCAGGGCCACCAGACCACCTACGCGCAGATCATCGCCACCGAGCTGGGCATTCCGTCGGAGGTGATCCAGGTCGAAGAAGGCGACACCAGCACCGCGCCCTACGGCCTGGGCACCTACGGCTCGCGCTCCACACCGGTGGCCGGTGCGGCCATCGCGCTGGCCGCGCGCAAGATCCACGCGAAGGCGCGCAAGATCGCGGCCCACATGCTCGAAGTCAACGAGAACGACCTCGACTGGGAAGTGGACCGCTTCAAGGTCAAGGGCGACGACGCCAAGTTCAAGACCATGGCCGAGGTGGCCTGGCAGGCCTACCACCAGCCGCCCGAAGGCCTGGAGCCGGGCCTGGAAGCGGTGCATTACTACGACCCGCCGAACTTCACCTTCCCCTTCGGTATCTACCTCTGCGTGGTCGACATCGACCGCGCCACCGGCGAGACCAAGGTCCGCCGCTTCTACGCACTCGACGACTGCGGCACCCGCATCAACCCCATGATCATCGAAGGCCAGATCCACGGTGGCCTGACCGAAGGTTTCGCGGTGGCCATGGGCCAGCAGATGCCGTTCGACGCGCAGGGCAACCTGCTCGGCAACACGCTGATGGACTACTTCCTGCCCACCTTCGTGGAAACGCCGCACTGGGAGACCGACCACACCGTGACGCCGAGCCCCCACCACCCGCTCGGCGCCAAGGGCGTGGCCGAGTCGCCGCACGTGGGCTCGATCCCCACCTTCACCTCGGCCATCGTGGACGCGTTTTCGCACCAGGGCATGACGCACATGGACATGCCGCACAGCGCGTTCCGCGTCTGGAAAGAACTCAAGGCCCGTGGAATGAACTTGTGAACCACCCCCGCCGCGCTGCGCGCGACCCCCTCAAGGGGGCGGCGCTGGCGGCCAGGCAAAGCCCGATCCGCGGCGCCCTGGGCTGGCGTGTCTTCACGCGCAGCGTGTCGCGCTCCGGTCGGCGTGTCGCAGATCCCTGATTCAACGAAGGTATATCCCCATGGAAGTCAAACTCGACAAACGTTATCCGCTCGACGTGGATCCGGCGCGCGCCTGGGCCATCCTCGCCGACCTCAAGGCGGTGGCCGGCTGCATGCCCGGCGCCGAGCTCACCGAACAGCTGTCCGAAACCTCTTACAAGGGCGGCGTGAAGGTCAAGGTCGGCCCGGCCGTGGCCCAGTTCGGTGGCACGGTGGATGTGCTGGAACAAAGCGAGGCCGACCGCAAGATGGTGTTGCGCGGCAAGGGCGCGGACAAGGGCGGTTCGTCCGCCTCGATGGACCTGATCGCCGCCATCGAAGCCGACCCGGCCAACCCGGCGCACAGCGTGCTGCACGGCGACGCCTCGGTGATCGTCAACGGCAAGTTCGCGCAGTTCGGCGGCCGCATGATGGTGCAGGTGTCCGAGATGATCCTGCTGCAGTTCGTCGAGAACTTCCGCCAGGCGGCGCTGGCGCTGCCGGCACCGGCCTCGGTAGCCATGGCAGCCGATGCCACCGCCGCCTTCAACACACCGGCCGCAGCACCGGCGGCAGCTCCCGCCGCAGCTCCCAAGGTGGCGGGCGAGATCAACGGCCTGGCCATCGCTTGGGCGTTGATCAAGAACTGGTGGCTGGGCCTCTTCGGCAAAAAGGCTTGAGCATGGACACGTCCGCCGCACCGGGTGACCGAGCGCTGCGCGAATCGCTGCAGCGGGTGGGTTACCTCGCCGATGCCGACCTCGCCACCACCGTGTGGCTGGCCGGCGAGTTGCAGCGCCCGCTGCTGCTCGAAGGCGACGCGGGCGTGGGCAAGACGGCGCTGGCCACCGCACTCGCCGAGGCCCAGGGCGCGGTGCTGGTGCGGCTGCAGTGTTTCGAGGGCCTGGACCTGGCGCAGGCGGCCTACGAATGGAACTACGGCCGCCAGCTGATGGCGATCCGCCTGCACGACGGCCAGCCCGGCACGGTGACAGAGGCCGACGTGTTCAGCCGCGAGTTCCTGCTGGAGCGCCCGCTGCTCAAGGCCATCAGCCAGGACGGCCCCTGCGTGCTGCTGATCGACGAGATCGACCGCGCCGACGAGGCCTTCGAGGCCTTCCTGCTTGAGGTGCTGGCCGACTACCAGATCACCGTGCCCGAGATCGGCACGCTGCGCGCGCGCCACATCCCGCGCGTGGTCCTCACCAGCAACGGCACGCGCGAGCTCTCCGACGCGCTGCGCCGCCGCTGCCTCTACCACCACCTCGACTACCCCACTCTGGCGCGCGAGATCGCCATCGTCAAGACCGCGCTGCCCGAGGCCGACACCCGGCTGGTGGAAGACGCGGTGCAGTTCGTGCAGCGCCTGCGCGTTGAGGACCTCACCAAGATCCCCGGCATCGCCGAGACGCTGGACTGGGTCAACGCCCTGCACCGCATGCACCACCACACCCTGCCCGAGGACATGGCGGTGCTGCTGACCACGCTGGGCTGCCTGCTCAAGACGCGCGAAGACCGCTTCGGCCTCGGCGCGGACCGCGCGCGCCAGCTGATCGAAGGCCGGCGCACGGTGGGCGTGGCCGAAAAAGCCCCGGCGAACGCGGCGGCCTCATGAACACCACGCCCGCGCTCGCCCCCAGCGAAACCCTGGCCGGTTTCGCGGCCCTGCTGCGCGACCACGGGCTGACGGTGGGCGTGGCCGAGCAGCGGGCCATGCTGCAGGCGGCGCTGATCGTGGGTGGACTGAACGGTCCGCGCCTGAACGCCGCCTGGCGCGCCATCGCCTGCCACAGCGCGCGCGAGTGGCGGCTCTGGCCCGACCTCTTTGCGCGCTACTGGCACCCCGAGCGCCTGCGCGGCACGGTGCGCGTGAGCGGGCAGACGCGGCCACAGCGCGACCTGCGCCAAGCCGTGCAGCAGATGCGCGAGCAGATGGACGCCGCGCAGCAGCCGCCCACCGCCGCCAAGGCCGCACCCCAGACCGCCGCCGACGCGCCCCACGCGGGCGCGGGCGACAGCGAGTCCGGCACACCGCGCGCCATGGGCGGCGCCAGCCGCAGCGAGCCCCAGATGGAAGCCCTGCACCGGCGTGACGGACAGATGTGGCTGCCGCAGGAGCTGGGCGCGCTGCAGCGCCTGGCGCGCCAGATCACCGCGCAGCTGCGCCCGCTGCCCACGCGGCGCTGGCGCCACGCACCCCCCGGCCACCGGCTGGACCTGCGCCAGACCCTGCGCCGCAGCGTGGCCTGGGGCGGCGAACCGCTGGCACCGGCCTGGCAGGTCAAGCGCGTGGAGCCACCGCGCCTGTTCATCCTGGCCGACGTGAGCCGTTCGATGGAATCGCACGCCGCGCTGTTCCTGCGCATCGCGCGCGCCTTCGCCATCGAGGCCCAGGCCCGCGTGTTCGTGTTCCACACCCGGCTGACCGAGGTGACGCCGCTGATGCAGCGCGACTCGGCCACGGTGCAGGAAAAGATCAACGCCGTGACCGCCGGCTTCGGCGCCGGCACCCGCATCGCCGCCAGCCTGCAGGACTTTGCTCGGGTGCACGCCCGTGCCCAGCTGCGGCGCGGCGCGCGCGTGTGGGTGATGTCCGACGGCTTCGACACCGATCCGCCCGAGCAGCTGGCCGACGCGCTGCGCGCCCTGCGCGGGCATGGCGCGCGCATCACCTGGTTCCACCCCACGCGCCAGGCGCCCGCCGCGGCCGCGGTGCGGAACGCCCGCGAACACATTGACCGCTTCGTCCCGCTGGCCAGCCTCGCCGACCTGGCGGCGGCGCGGCCGGTGCTGCACTAGATACATCCACACAGGAGACACGCCATGAACCGCAATGACTGGATCGCCGACGCCGCCCGGCTGCAGGCACAAGACCGCGCGTTCGCGCTCGTCACCGTGCTGCGCGCGCAGGCGCCCACCTCGGCCAAGGCCGGCGACAAGGCCCTCGTCACCGCCGACGGCCAGATCCACGGCTGGATCGGTGGCGGTTGCGCGCAACCGGCGGTGGTGAAAACCGTGCGCCAGGCGCTGGCCAGCGGTCAGCCGCAGAGCATCCGCATCGCGCCCACCGACGAGACCGCCGAGCGCACGCTGGGCGACGTGCTGGAGTTCGGCATGGCCTGCCACTCGGGCGGCACGCTGGAACTGTTCATCGACCCGGTGCTGCCCGCCCCGCAGCTGGTGGTGTTCGGCGACTCGCCGGTGGCGCGCGCGCTGACCGGGCTGGCCCCGCGCATCGGCCTGCAGACGGTGCTGGTGGCCGAAGGCGCGCAGGCGGGCGATTTCCCCGACGCGGCGCGCGTGATCGGCAGCGACAGTGCGGACGCGTTGGCCCAGGCTTTGCCGGCCGGTGGCCTGGTGGTCGTCGCCACCCAGGGCCGGCGCGACCTGCAGGCCCTGCGCGCGGCGCTGGCGCTGCAGCCGCAGGCCCTGTGGTTCGTGGCCAGCGAACGCAAGGCCGGTGTGTTGCGCGAGAGCCTGGTGAGCGCGGGTGAAGAACCGGCCCGGGTGGCCGCCATCGTGTCGCCAGCGGGAGAGCCCATCGGCGCGCAGACGCCGGAGGAGATCGCGCTGGCGGTGTTGGCGACCGTGGTCGCGGCGCGGCGCGGCCGGCCGGTGCGGGCCACCACCCCGGTGGCCGAGAAGCCGGCACCGAAGTTCAAGCTCGATCTCCCGCCCATGGCCATGGGCAGCTGCTGCGGCGGTGGTACAGCCAAGGCCGCCGACGCAGAATCGGTGCCCGAAGCGGCCCCACCGGTGGTGGCCGTCAAATCCTGTTGCGGAAGCTGACCATGAGACCCCCACGTTCATTTCATTCACTGCCCCCAAAGGGGGCGCCATCGCCCTTGGGGCGGCCCGGCGGGCGCTGACATGGGTTGCATTCTCAAAGGCGGTGGCGGCCTGTACAGCCGCGTGGTGGTGGGCGCGGTGCTGCTCGCGGCCGGTTCGGCCTCGCGCATGGGCCACAGACCCAAGTGCCTGCTGGAGCTGGGCGGCGTGTCGCTGATCCGGCGCCAGCTGATCGCGCTCTCGGGCGCGGGCGTGGACGAGCTGGTGGTGGTGCTGGGGCACCACGCCGAGCGCATCGAGCCGGCGGTGCGCGACTTCCCGGTCACGCTGGTGCGCAACCCGGACCCGGACGCGGGCCAGGTCTCGTCGCTGCGGCTGGGCCTGCAGGCGCTGACCGGCAAGATCGACACGGTGCTGGTGGCGTTGGCCGACCAGCCGCTGATCAACTCGCAGGACATCAACGACCTGATCGGTGCCTACAAGAAGCGGCCCGAGGGCACCGAGGTGGTCCAGCCCACGGTGGACGGCCTGCCGGGCAACCCGGTGATGTTCAGCCAGAGCGTGCGCGAGCAGATCCTCGCGGGCGCAGCCAGCGTCGGCTGCAGGCAGTGGCAGGCGGCCAACCCGCAGGCCGTGCACCCCTGGGCGAGCAGCAACCAGCGCTACCGCACCGACGTGGACACGCCCGAAGACATCGAGGCGCTCGCAGCCCGCACCGGCCACCGCCTTCTGTGGCCCAAAGACCTGCTGAGCGAAGCCTGAGCCACCACTGAAATGGAACCCGATCCGCTGCTCGCGCTCTGGTCCACGCCGCTTGGCGTGCATCACTTCACACTGGCACACGACATCAACCCGCTGCTGGTGCGCGTGTTCCGTGCCCTGCGCGCGGGCGACGAGCGCGCCGATCCGGCGGCGGCCTTCTACGCCAGCCGCGACGATCTGCTGCAGCGCATCCGCCTGCCGGAATGGGGCCAGCTGGTGCGCTTCACCGTCGACAGCCTGCGCCAGACCGTCGCGCTGGCCAACCAGGGCGCCTGGCCCGAGGCCACGCCGGGTCTGCAGATCGCGCTGCGCGGCATCTGGTTCCAGATCGCCAACCGGGGCGCCCACCACGACGTGCACACACACGGCAACTGCTCGTGGTCGGGCGTGTACTGCGTGCAGGCGGACGGTGCCGAACCACGCGCCGCCCACCCGCTGCTGGGCGCCACCAACGGTGTGACGCGTTTCTACGGCCCGCACTTCAACCACCTGGGCGGCGCGCACATGGACTTCGGCAACGCCTACCTGCAGTCTGCCCACCTCGACATCGAGCCGCTGCCGGGCCAGCTGGTGGTGTTCCCCTCGTGGCTGCCGCACCAGGCCATGCCCTACGACGGCGAGGCGGACCGCATCATCGTCTCGTTCAACGCCAGCGTGCACGCGGCGGCGGGCAGCGACCAGTTGCACGCCTACAGCCATGTCTGAATTGAAGCGCCCCCCGCGCCGCTTCGCGTCACCCCCCCAGGGGGGCGGCACTGGCCGTCTGGCAAAGCCAGCCCGGCGGTGCACCCTCTGGGCGTTGCTTCTTGCGCTGCGGGTGGCGCTCCGGCGCCATGGGAAACCGAAGTGAACCATCCCCTGCGCCTCTGCGCGGCTGGGTTGGAGCGTTTCATGCGCGGCGGTGGACGGTCCGCGCTGCGTCGACTGGACACGCTGGTGGCCTGGGTGCTGCTGGGCTGGCTGGGCCAGCGCCTGGGCTGGTCGTTCGCCAGCGGCGTGCTGCCGGTGGTGCTGTGGTGGACGCTGCGCTGCAGCGGCACGGCACGCTGGGCGCACGCCGCCACGCCCCGGGTCTGGCTGCTGGCCAGTGCGGTGGGGCTGCTGGCAGTGCTGCCCCTGCTGCCGACCGGCCCCGCTGCGCTGGCGGTGCTGCTGCTGGCCGCCGCGCTGTGGGGCGGCTGGAGCGCATCACTCGCGCGCACGGCCGGCGACACCACGCCCACCCTGCCCGGCCTGGCCATGGGCCTGATGATGGGCAGCCTGTGGCTGGGCAGCCAGTGGTGCCTGGGACCGGGCTGGACCCCGGCGCAGGCGGTGGCCTTGCACGCCGGCCTGATGCTGGGCGTGCCGCTGCTGGTGGCGGCGCTGCGGCGCGCGGGTTGCTGGCCCGCGTCGGCTGCGGCCTGCCCCCCCGCCGCACTGCTGGCCGCCGGGGCCTTGCTGATGGCCTGGCCGGACGCCACCGCGTGGCGCCTGGCGGGCATGGGGCTGCTGGTGCTGGCCTGGACCGTTGGCGCGCACAGCGCACACCCAGCTGCCCTGAGCCGCACCCACGTACCTGCCGGCCTCGGCCCTGCCCTGCTGCTGGCCGTCGGCTGGCTGGCGCCCACCCACGGCCCGGCGGCGATGCAGGCCGCCTGGGCCATCGTCGCGGTGCTGGCCCTGGCCGACCTGCTGCGGTGGCGCCCGCACCGCCCCTCTGTGGCCCTCAAACCCCCTCAACGCTGGAGTGATGTGTCATGAACAGCCTCGACATCGATGTCATCCGCACCGCCCTGGACTGGCAGTCGCGCGGCCACCGCGTGGTCATGGGCACGGTGGTGCGCACCTGGGGCTCGGCCCCGCGCCCGCCGGGTTCGCTCATGGTCATCCGCGACGACGGCCAGGTGGCGGGATCGGTCTCGGGCGGTTGCATCGAGGACGACCTGATCGGCCGCGTGGCGCGCGGCGAGCTGGCGCTGAGAAAGCCCGAGACCACGACCTACGGCGAGACGGCCGAAGAGTCGCAGCGCTTCGGCCTGCCCTGCGGCGGCACGGTGCAACTGGCGCTGGAACCGCTCTCGCCGGCCTCGCAGCTGCGCGAGCTGCTCGCCGCCATCGAAAGCCACCAGCGGGTGCAGCGCCGGCTGGACATGGCCACCGGCGTGGCCCGCCTGAGCCCGACCAGCGAAGGCGACCGCGTGCGCTTCGACGGCCAGACGCTGACCACCGTGCACGGCCCGCGCCTGCGCCTGCTCATCATCGGCGGTGGCCAGCTCTCGCGTTACCTCGCCAGCATGGCGGTGATGCTGGACTACCAGGTGACCGTGTGCGAGCCGCGCACCGAGTACCACGAAGGCTGGGAGCGGCTGGAGGGCGTGACGCTGTCCACCACCATGCCCGACGACCTGGTGCTGGCGATGCGGCTGGACGAACACAGCGCGGTGGTGGCCGTGACGCACGACCCCAAGCTGGACGACCTGGCACTGATGGAGGCGCTGCGCACGCCGGCCTTCTACGTCGGCGCGCTGGGCTCGCTGCAGAACAACGCGAAACGCCGCGAGCGCCTGCTGGACTTCGACGTGAGCGCGCAAGAGGCGGCGAAGCTGCACGGCCCGGTGGGCCTGAACCTGGGCGCGCTCACGCCACCGGAGATCGCCATGAGCATCGTGGCCGAGATGACCGCCATCCGCCGCGGCATGGACCTGAGCGGTCCGCTGAGCAACTGGTCGGGCTCGAAGACGGTCTGCCTGACCTGCTGAAGCCGCTGCAGCGATCGCGCCGGCGCATTGGCGCGATTGTTCAAGACCGCCGCGGCCGCCTGGGCCACAGTCGCCGTGTGTTCAACACACAGGAGACGTCATGCAGATTCGGGTCAATCAAACGGTTCGGGAGGTTCCGCCCGGCTGGGAGGACGAAACCCTGCTGGTGGTGCTGCGCGAGGCGCTCGGGCTCACGGGCACGAAGTTCGGCTGTGGCGCCGGGCAGTGCGGCGCCTGCACCGTGCTGGTCGATGGGCGCCCCCGGCGGTCCTGCCTGACCCCGGTGGAGGGGGTGCGGGGGTCGGCGGTCCAGACCATCGAAGGGCTGGCCGCCCCGGACGGCCGACTGCACCCGGTGCAGCAGGCCTGGCTGGACCTGTCCACCCCCCAGTGCGGCTACTGCCAGGCCGGGCAGATCATGTCCACGGTGGCGCTGCTGCAGGCCCGCCCCTCGCCGGCCGCGGCCGACATCGAGGCGGCGCTGGGCGGCCACCTCTGCCGCTGCGGCACCCAGCAGCGCATCCGGGCCGCGGTGCTCCGGGCCGCGCAGCTCATGAGGGGCGAACCATGAAGCGCCGGCAATGGCTGCAGGCGGCGGGCGTCCTGAGTGTGGGCTTTGTGGCGGGTTGCGCGCTGCCGGTGATCCCCCGGCGCCCGGTCGCCGGGCATGCCGACGCGCTCGGCTGGGTCCGGCACCAGAACGGCCGCTACGAGCTGCTGCTGCCCCGCATCGACATGGGCCAGAACATCGGCACCGCGCTCAAGCAGGTGGCCTGCGACGAGCTGGGGGTGGACTGGGACCGGGTGACGGTGCGCCAGCCCCACACCCAGCAGATCGCCCGCGTGCGGGCCACGGTGGGCAGCGAGTCGGTGAAGGACTTCGCGCTGCCGCTGGCCCAGGCCTGCGCCACCCTGCGCGACGCGCTGGCCGCCGGCCACCACACGGGGTCGCGCCGGGCCGAGCCGCGCCCGCTCGGCGAACTGCGGGCGTTTCAGCCGGGCGCCCGCCATGTCGGCCGGCGCGCGCCGCTGGAGGAAGGGCGCGCCATCGTCACGGGCGCTCCGCTGTACGCGGCGGACGTCCGCCTGCCGGGCATGGCCTACGGGCGCGTGCTCAGGGCACCGGTCTCGGCCGACCGGCCCTCGCGGCTGACAGGGTGGAACGCGGCCGCGGCCCGGGCGGTGCCCGGCTGCCTGGCCATCGTCGAGGACGCCCGGCTGACGCAGCGGCTCGCCACGGGCCTGGGCATCGTCGCCCGCACGCCGGGCGCGCTGGACCGCATCGAGGCCGCGCTGCAACCGCAATGGCAACACGGCGAAAGCTTCACGCAGGCCGACATCGACCGCCTGATCGACGTGGACCGCCACATCGCCGCGGCCAGCCTGTCGAACCCGGTGCACGGCGACACCATGGACCTCACGGCGCCCTGGGACATCGACTTGCGCATCGACACCCCGATGGCCGCGCACAACGCCATCGAACCGCGCGCCGCCGTGGCGGCCCGGGGCGCCGACGGCGTGCTCGATGTGTGGGCCGGCACGCAGGACGCCTTTTATGTGCGCGATGTGATCGCCCAGGCCCTCGGCCTGAACGACACCACCGTGCGGGTCCATGGCCGCCGCGTCGGGGGCGGCTTCGGCGGGCGCACGGTCTGCACCGTCGAACTCGAAGCGGCCGTGCTGGCCCAGGCCACCGGGCTGCCGGTCAAGGTCCAGTGGACCCGCGCCCAGGAGTACCGGCAGGGTTTCCACCGTCCGCCGTCCAGCCACCGCATCCGGGCGCGCCTGCGCCACGGCGAGCTGGTGGACTGGTGGCACGCCTTCTCCAGCAGCCACATCCTGTTCACCAACGCCGGCATGCCGGTGTGGATGCAGCGGCTGGCCGACCTGGTGGGCGACAAGGGCGTGGCCCGGGGCGCCGAACTGCCCTACCGCGCGCAGCGCCGCCGCACCGGGTTTGCCGTGACGCGCCTGCCGGTGTTCACCGGACCCTGGCGAGGCCTCGGCGCCGGCCCCAACGCACTGGCCATCGAGTCCGCCGTGGACGAGTGCGCGCGCCTGGCGGGGGTGGACCCGGTGGCGTTCCGGCTGCGCCACGCGACCGACCCGCGCCTGGCCCGGGTGCTGCAGCGCGTCGCCGACCACGCCCCCGCGGCCCCGGACACGGCGGCGCCCGCCCGCCACGGGCGCGGGGTGGCCTGCGGCATCTACAAGGCCAGCAGCTACGCGGCCGTGCTGGCCGATGTGCGGGTCGAGCCCGACGGCACGGTGCAGGTGCTGCGCCTGCGCTGCGCCCACGATTGCGGCACCGTGATCAACCCCGACCAGGTGCGCGCCCAGTGCGAGGGCAACCTGGTCTGGGGCCTGGGCATGGTGCTGCACGACCGCCTGACGGTGGCCGGCGCACAGATCGGACCCGGCAGCCTGGGCGAGGCGCCGATCCCGACGCTGCGCGAGGTTCCGCCGATGGAGATCGTGCTGGTCGACGAAAAAGACCCGCCGGCCGGCGCGGGCGAAACCGCCATCGTGGCCGCCGCGGGCGCCATCGCCAACGCCATCCGTGACGCCACCGGCGTGCGCATCACCCGGTTCCCGCTGGACCCCGCCACGCTCACAATGCGGCCTTCATGAACGACTTCGCTTCGGCCGCCATGATGAAGCTCGTGCGCGACGGGCTCGCCCGCCAGGGCATCGCGCCACCACCTCCCACGCCCGCGAGGGACGGGCGCGTCGCCCTGGGCGACAAGCAGGCCCTGCTCGCCCGGCTCTGGGCGCAGCACGGCCCCGGTCCGGTGGCCCGCATCGGCGAGGCCATCCACGGCGTGCAGGACGACCCCACGCTGCGCGCCCTGGTGCTGGCGGTCGACCCCCCGGACCTGCTGGCGCGCTGGCAGCGGCTGGAGCGCTTCGTGCACTCCCGGCACCGCACCCTAGTCGAGGCGCTGGGGCCGGCGCAGCTGCGGCTGCAGCACGTATCGCTGGCCTCGGCGCCGGCCCCCGCGCCGGCCGAAGACCTGCTGGTGATCGGACTGCTGGTGGCCCTGTGCGAGCGGGTGCTGGGACAAGGGGTGCGCGCGCGGCCGGTGGGCGGCCGGCTCTGGCTGCGCCAGCAGGGCCGGTGGCGCGACGGACCCTGGCCCCAGGCGTGGCACACCTGGGAGCTGCACTGGGACCCCGTCGCCAGCGCCCCCCAGGCCCCCGTGACCGAACCCGTGGCCTCGGACCGCTGGCTGGCGCAGCTGCAGGCCCGGCTGCGCGCCGACCCGGGCCGGCCGTGGCGGGTGGACGACCTGGCCCGCGCCTGCGCCCTCTCCGCCCGCAGCCTGCAACGCCACCTCGCGCAGCGCCAGCTGGGCTTTGCCCGCCTGCTGACGGAGGTCCGGGTGCAGTGCGCGGCCGAGCTGCTGACCCGCAGCGACCTCTCGGTGGCCGAAGTGGGCTACCGCTGCGGTTTTGCCGACCAGCCCCACTTCTCAAGGCACTTCCGTGGCTGCACCGCCGTGACACCGGCCCGCTACCGCGATCAGTTTTCCCTGGCGCGCTGAGACCGGCGCGCGGCCCGGGCCGACCTCAGTCGAAGCGCCAGTCGGCCCCCACGGCCTGCCCGACCTTCAGCACCAGGCCATCGCCTTCCAGCACGATGGCGTTCATGCCGAACGTGATCGCGCCGTCCAGGCGCGGGTCGGCCCGGTAGGCCTGCATCGCGTCGCCCACGGCGGGGGTGGACGTGGCGGTGGCCGGGTCGATGTTGGGGATGGGGCAGCGCGCGCAGGGCTTCACGTTCTCCAGCGCCGCCACACCGTCGTCGGCCTGCACGCGCCAGGCACCGATGCGGTCTTCGTCGTGGGACTCGACGCCCGACAGCACGATGTTGGGCCGGAAACGCCGCAGGTCCACCGGCGTCTCACCCGCCTTCGCCAGCCGCGCATTGAGTTCGTCCAGCGAGGCGGTGCTGGTCACCAGCACACCGAAACCGTCGGCGAACTGCGTCAGCGACTCCCGTCCGCCGGTCCATTTCAGGCTGCACAAGCGCTTCACCTCGGGGTCGAAGCGGGCCAGGCGCAGGCGCTTCAGGTCGGCCGGCGCGTCCGGCCCGAGAAAGTCGCTGAACCACTGGGCCGCCAGGTCGCCCATGTCCCAGGCCTCAACGGTGTCGTCCCAGACCCGCACGGTCAGCGGCGACTCGGCGGCGTCCAGCGCCAGGTGCAGGGCCAGCATGCCCGGCGCGCGCAGCACCAGCTGCCCCATGCGGAACGACGGCTGGATCAGCGCCATGCGCGGCAGCTCGCGCTGGGTCACGAACTCGCCTTGCGCATCCACCACCATCCAGCTGCGGTCCCATTCCAGCCCGGTGGGCGTGAGCACGGCCTGGTCCAGCGCCACGCCGGCGCAGGATTTGACGGGGTAGACCCAGAGCTGGTGGATGCGGGCTGAGACGTCGGCGGCGTTGAAATCAAAGGTCATGGCAGTGAGCAGAAGGGAGACAAGCGGGCGCGGGCAGGCGAAATTGTGACCTGCTCCTAAAATCCCCCCATGGCGATCACCCCCACCCCTGCGGCCGGCACCCGGCGATTCGATGTCTGCATCCGGGGCGCCGGCGTGGTGGGGCAGACGCTGGCGCTGCTGCTGGCGCGCGAGCGCCTGCGGGTGGCCCTGGTCGGCACACCGCGTCCGGCCCACGCCGGCACCGACGTGCGCGCCTACGCGCTCAACGCCGCCGCCAAGGACCTGCTCAGCTCGCTGCGCGCCTGGCCCGACGACGGCGACGTCACCGACGCCGCGCCCAGCGTGACCCCGGTGGGCCGCATGGCCGTGTGGGGCGACGACGGTGGCGAGCTGAACTTCTCCGCCGCCGACCAGCGCAGCGAAGCCCTGTCGTGGATCGTGGACGTGCCGGCGCTGGAGCGCCGCCTGGCCAACGCGGTGCGCTTCCAGGGCTCGGTCGAATGCCTGACCGAACCCGTTCCCGCAGCCCTGACGGTGGTCTGCGAAGGCAAACGCAGCAGCACCCGCGACGAGCTCGGCCTGGAGTTCGAGGTCAAGCCCTACCCGCACAAAGCCATCGCGGCGCGCCTGCGCTGCGCCCAGCCCCACGGCGGCGTCGCGCGGCAGTGGTTTTCGCAGGGCGAGATCATGGCGCTGCTGCCGCTGGAAGGGGACACGGGGAACTCTGTGGCGCTGGTCTGGTCTGTCCCTGTTCAGCAGGCCGACACCTGGCTCGCGGCCGACGCCCAAGCGCTGGCCGACGCGGTGCAGACCCGTTGCGGTCAGGCGCTGGGCGAGATGCAGCTGCAGGGGCCGGCCCAGGCCTGGCCCCTGGAACTGTCTCGCGCCCGCCGCTGGATCGCGCGCACGCCGCAGGGCAGCGTGGCGCTGGCCGGTGACGCGGCCCACGCCATGCACCCGCTGGCCGGGCAAGGCCTCAACGTCGGCCTGGCCGACGTGGCCGAGCTGGCCCGGGTGATCCACGAGCGGGAGTACTGGCGCGAGTTGGGCGACCTGAAGCTGCTGCGGCGCTACGAGCGCGCGCGGCAGGCCGAGGTCGGCGCCATGGGCTGGCTGACCGACGGCCTGTTCGGCCTGTTCGGTCAGGCCGACACGCGCGTCCAGGCGCTGCGCAACTGGGGCATGAGCGGTGTGGACCGCCTGGGACCGCTGAAACACTGGCTGGCCCGCCAGGCCATGGGGCAGGCGGGCTGATCCGCCCGCTGGGCTTTTTTCAACTTTCGCGCCTCGGGCGTCAACATGAACCTCTTCAAAACCTCCCTGGTGGCGCTGCTCACCACCCTGGCTCTCGGCGCTGCCGCCCAGGAAGCCACCATCCGCAAGAACCTCACCGAGCGCCTGCCCAAGCTGCCGGCCATCGACGAGATCAGCAAGACGCCGATGGACGGCCTGTACGAGGTGCGCATCAACCAGAGCGAAATCTTCTACACCGACGCCGCCGGCAACTTCCTGATCCAGGGCAACCTGATCGACACCAAGGCCCAGGAAGACCTGACGGAAAAGCGGCTCGCGAAGCTGACCGAGATCGACTTCAAGGACCTGCCGATGAAGGACGCGTTCACCATCGTGCGCGGCAACGGCAAGCGCAAGCTGGCGGTGTTCGAAGACCCCAACTGCGGCTACTGCAAGCGCTTCGAGCGCGACCTGGCCAAAATCGACAACATCACGGTGCACGTGTTCCTCTACCCGATCCTGAGCCAGGACTCGGCCGACAAGTCGCGCAACATCTGGTGCGCCAAAGACAAGGGCAAGGCCTTCCTCGACTGGATGGTCAAGGACGTCACCCCGCCCGCCGCGACCTGCGACACCTCCGCCGTGGCCCGCAACTTCGAGTTCGGCAAGAAGTCCCGCATCACCGGCACCCCGACCCTGATCTTCGCCAACGGCACGCGCGTGCCGGGCGCGGTGGACGCCGCCCGCATCGAGAAGCTGCTGGCCGAAGCCAAGCCCTGAACCGCACCCGCCGCCCGATGACGACCGCCCTGCACGATCCCGACGACACCGCCCTCGCCACCACGCTGGGTCACGCTGGCCTGATTCCCTTCGCGCTGCTCGCCGCCCTGCTCTGGCTGGTGAACGCCGACCTGCTGCCCTGGGTGTCCATGGCGCTGGCGGCCTACGCCGCGCTCATCGTCTCGTTCCTCGGCGGCATTCACTGGGGCATCGGCTGGATGGCGGGCCACGTCGCCGCCGCGCGCGGCGACACGCCGCACCACCGCCAGCGCAACCACTTCCTCTGGGGCTTCGTGCCCTCGCTGCTGGCCTGGCCCGGCCTGCTGATGCCGGCTTTTGCGGGGCTGGCCTGGCTGGGTTTCGTGCTCGTCCTCTGTTACCTCGTCGACCGCACGCTCTACGCCCGGGCCGGCCTGCAGGCCTGGCTCACGCTGCGCTTCCGCCTCTCGGCCATCGCGGCGCTGTGCTGCTTCATCGGCGCGGGGGCACTGTGAGCACGCCCCCCCGCAAGACGGCACGTCGCCGCGCCGCCGCCGAGACCGCGCTGCGCTACCGCGTCGAGGTGCTGAGCCTCCAGGCGCACCTGTTCGCGGTCACGCTGGAGATCGACCACCCCGCCGCGAAACAGCGGGTGGCCCTGCCGGTGTGGATTCCGGGCAGCTACCTGGTGCGCGAGTTTTCACAACACCTGCAGCGGCTGACCGCGAGCCAGGGGGGTGAGACGCTGCACGCGCGCCAGCTGGACAAACACCGCTGGGAGATTGAAACCCAGGGCGACACCGGCGGCCCGCAGACGCTGACCGTGCGCTGCGAGATCTACGCCTTCGACGCCTCGGTGCGCACCGCCTTCCTCGACGGCACGCGCGGTTTTTTCAACGCCACCAGCCTGTGCCTGATGGTGCCGGGCCGGGAAGACGAGCCCTGCGCCCTGGACATCGCGCCCGGGCAGGCGCCCGCCGGCTGGCACATCGCCACCGGTTTGCGCGCCGAGCAGGTGGATGCGCAGGGTTTCGGCCGCTACATCGCCAACGACTACGACGAACTCGCCGATGCGCCGGTCGAGATGGGCAGCCACTGGCACGGCGGGTTCGTGGCCTGCGGCGTGCCGCACCGTTTCGTGGTCAGTGGCGCGGGCCCCTGGTTCGACGGCCAGCGCCTGCTGGACGACACGCGCCGCATCTGCGAAGAACAGATCCGCTTCTGGCACGGCGACGGCGCCCCGCCATTTGCCGACTACCTCTTCATGCTGCACGCCAGCGCCGACGGCTACGGCGGTCTGGAGCACCGCAACTCCACGGCCCTCATCGCGCAGCGCAGCGACCTGCCGAAACTGACCGACAGCCCGGACAAACCGCCCGCCCTGAAGGCCACCGACGGCTACACCACCCTGCTGGGCCTGATCAGCCACGAGTACTTCCACACCTGGAACGTCAAGCGCCTGCGCCCGGCGGAGTTCAAGCGCCACGACTACACGCGCGAAAACCACACCGAGCTGCTCTGGTTCTTCGAGGGATTCACCAGCTACTACGACGACCTGTTCCTGCGCCGCGCCGGCCTGATCGACGACACCTGTTACCTGCAGCTGGTGAGCAAGACCATCAACCAGGTGCAGCAGAGCCCCGGCCGCCTGGTGCAGAGCGCGGCCCAGGCCAGCTTCGACGCCTGGACCAAGTACTACCGCATCGGCGAGAACACGCCCAACGCCACGGTCAGCTACTACACCAAGGGTGCGCTGATCGCGATGTGCTTCGACCTGACGCTGCGCACCGAGGGCCGGCATTCGCTCGACGACGTGATGCGCGCGCTCTGGCAACGCACCGGGGGCGGCCCCATGCGCGAAGCCGACGTGTCCACGGTGCTCAAACGCCTGGGAGGCCGCAGCTTCGCGACCGAGCTGAGCGACTGGGTGCACGGCACCGACGCCCTGCCGCTGACCCGCCTGCTGGAGCAACAGGGTGCCAAGGTGCACCAGGAAAAGACCCCGCTCGCGCAGCGCCTGGGCCTGCGGGTGTCAGAAAACGGCGGGCTGGTGCTCAAGAACGTGTTGCGCGGTGGTGCCGCCGAAGCGGCCGGCATGGCCGCGGGTGACGAGTGGCTGGGCATCGAGTTCGCGCCCACCCGGCGCGGCGGCGAAGTGGAAGCCTGGCGCGTGCGCCGTCTCGACGAGGTGGCGATGCTGCGCGGTCAGCGCACCCAGCTCACCGCCCTGATCTCGCGAGACGGGCGCCTGCTGCGCTGTCCGCTGACATGGCCCGGCGAGGAACAGGCCGTGCGCCTGTCGGTGGGCGATGCTCCGCGGCTGGCCCGGTGGCTGGCGAAGACCGCTACTGCGACGCCGTGAGCACGGCCACGCTCACTGTTCCAGTGAGGCCTGGAAGCCTGTCCGACGCCAGAACCCGTGCAGCCCAGGGCAGCGCCGGGCCGGCTCTGCCGGACGGTGGTGACGCCCCCTGGGGGTAGCGCGAGGCGCTGCGGGGGGCATCCACGTCAGTGGGTGGGCAGGCGCGGCACCACGTCCGCGTCAAAACGCTGCACCGTGGCGGCGCTGCGGTGGTTTTTCAGACCCTCCCGGATGCGCGGCAACTGGTCGCGCAACTCGACCGCGGTCTTGCACGCTTCGACGCGGATGGCCAGCGCTTCGCCCGGGGGCCCCACCTGGTCGTTGATGAAGCGCACCACAAGCCGACGGGCGTCGGCAAAGGAGAGGGGCGGTGAGACCACGGGAGCCGCGGGCGCGGCATCGACCGTCGGCACGGCCCCCGCTGCAGGGGGGGACTGCCGCGCACCCTGGACCCGGGTGTCGCTGACCGGCAGCGGTTCACGAAACGGCGCGGGCGGCTCGGGCGCAGCGATCCAGCCGTGGGCCAGCAGCTGCTCCAGCAGGTCGGCTCCACCCCCCAGGCCCGCGCTGAGCTTGTCCAGCTCGGACCGGCTGCGCTGGCCGTCGACCATGATGAGCACGGATCGAAGTCGTGGACCGAGTTCGGGCACCCGTCGTGCCAACGCGTCCCGACCCTTGTCGGTTTTCACAAGCAAGGTATTTTTTTCCATGAGACCCCAACCAATCGCTTGCACTGTACTGGCAGCGCCCTCGTTTGGACAGCGGGGTTTCACCTGTGGTCTTTCGCCCTAGGCGGTCCGGCCAGCATGGTCTCTCGACCCGACCGCCCCACGCCGCACTCAACGCTTGCGCAAATCCACCACCCGCTTGGCCTTGCCCTGGCTGCGCTCCACGCCGCCCTCTGGCTTCAGGTCCACCTCGACGCTGCTGCCCACATAGACCTTGACTTCGTGGCGCAGCAGCTCGGCGGCAGCACGCGCCTCGATGCTGTCGGGTGACAGGCCGGGCCGTGTCTCCACCACCACGGTCAGGTTGTCCATCGGCCCCTCGCGCGTGAGCACGCACTGGTAGTGCGCGGTCAGCTCCGGGCGCCGGAGGATCAGCTCCTCGATCTGCGTCGGGAACACGTTGACGCCGCGCACGATCATCATGTCGTCGCTGCGACCGGTGATCTTTTCCATGCGGCGCATGCTGCGCGCCGTGCCCGGCAGCAGGCGCGTGAGGTCGCGCGTGCGGTAGCGGATGATGGGCAGCGCTTCCTTGGTCAGGCTGGTGAACACCAGCTCGCCCATCTCACCGTCGGCCACCGGCTCGCCGGTCTCGGGGTGGATGATCTCTGGATAGAAGTGGTCTTCCCAGACGGTGGGGCCGTCCTTGGTCTCGACGCACTCGCTGGCCACGCCCGGGCCCATCACTTCCGAGAGCCCGTAGATGTCCACCGCGTCGATGTCCATGCGCGCTTCGATCGCCACGCGCATGTCGTTGGTCCAGGGCTCGGCGCCGAAGATGCCGATGCGCAGGCTGCTCTCGCGCGGGTCCAGGCCCAGGCGCTGGAACTCGTCGGCGATGGCCAGCATGTAGCTGGGCGTGACCATGATGATGTCGGGCCGGAAGTCCTGGATCAGCTGCACCTGGCGCTCGGTCTGGCCGCCGCCGAACGGCACCACGGTCAGGCCCAGTTTCTCGGCACCGTAGTGCGCGCCCAGGCCGCCGGTGAACAGGCCGTAGCCATAACTCACGTGCACCAGATCGCCCGGGCGCGCGCCGCTGGCGCGGATGCTGCGCGCCACCACCGTGGACCAGGTGTGAATGTCCTTGAGCGTGTAGCCGACCACCGTGGGCTTGCCGGTGGTGCCGCTGCTGGCGTGGATGCGCGCGCACTTCTCACGCGGCACGGCGAACATGCCGAAGGGGTAGCTGTCGCGCAGGTCCTTCTTGGTGGTGAAGGGAAATTTCGCCAGATCAGACAGCGAGCGGCAGTCGTCCGGGTGCACGCCGGCCTCGTCGAACTTGGCCTTGTAAACGGAAGAGTTCGCGTAGGCGTGGCGCAGCGTGGCCTGCAGGCGTTTGAGCTGCAGCGCGCGCAGCTCGTCGATGCCGGCCTTCTCGATCGGTTCGAGCGGGAAGTGGTTCATGCGCCCTCCTCTTCCGGAAACACCTGGCCGGGAATCACCGCGCTCTTGCCGCGGAACATCGCCACCACCTCGCCCTTCTGGTTGGTGACCTTCATATCGTAGATGCCGTGGCGGCCCTGCAGGGTCTGCTCAACCCCCTCGCAGGTCAGCACATCGCCGGCGTGGGCCGGCTTGAGGAACTCGATGCTGCAGCCGGCGGCCACCGCGTTCTTGTTGTGGCTGTTGCAGGCGAAGGCAAAGGTGGAATCGGCCAGTGTGAAGATGAAGCCGCCGTGGCAGATCTGGTGGCCGTTGAGGTGCAGCGGCTGCACCGTCATGCGGATCACCGCCCGGCCGGGTTCGACCGTCAGCAGCTCCATGCCCATGGTGCCCTTGCTGGCGACGTCCACGGCGAACATGGTTTCGCCCACCTTGGTGGCGCGTTCTTGTGGCGTCATCACTCCCCCTTGAACTGCGGTGCGCGTTTCTGGCGGAACGCCATCACGCCTTCGATGTAGTCGTGCGTGGCGCCCAGCGCCGACTGCGTGTCGCGCTCCACGTCGAGCTGCTGGTCCAGCGTGCGGGTGCCGGCGTCGCGCAGCAGCGCGCGCGTGGCGACCAGCGCCTTGGTGGGCATGGTGGCCAGCTTCTCGGCCATGGCCAGCGCGGCGGCCAGCGGGTCGTCCTGCACGTCCCAGATCATTCCCCACTCCTTGGCCTGTGCTGCGGGCAGTTTGTCGCCGGTCATGGCCAGCGCCATGGCGCGCGCCAGGCCCAGCCGCTCGACCAGGAACCAGCTGCCGCCAGCATCGGGGATCAGGCCGATCTTGCTGAAGGCCTGGATGAAGCTCGCGCCCGGCGCCGCGATGGCGATGTCGCAGGTCATGGCCAGCGAGGCGCCCGCGCCGGCGGCCACGCCGTTGACGGCGGCGATCACGGGCATGCGCAGCGACTGGATGCGCCGCGCCGTGGGGTTGAAGGCCTGATCAATCACCGGGCCGGGGTCGGCGCGCTTCGCCAGATCGGGCCCGGGTTCGAAGTCGAACTCGGCCAGGTCGGCTCCGGCACAGAAGCCGCGCCCGGCGCCGGTGAGCACCAGCGCGCGGATCACCGGGTTGGCCTCGGCCTGGTCCAGCGCGGCCCACAGCTCGCGGTGCATCTGGCGCGTGAAGCTGTTGAGCGCTTCGGGGCGGTTGAGCGTGATCAGGGCAACGGCACCGCGCTCTTCACAGAGCACGGTGCTGCCCGCGGCGGGGGCGTTCATGGGTGGCTGTCTCCTGCCGCGGTGCGCGGCGCCTGGGGTTTGAATGGCCCGGACAATCTACCATTAACCGACCCATCGGTCGGTTAATGTTTTCCCTTGGGTGCCGCCCTGCGGAGCCGCCCGCTATAGTTGACGTTGACGTCAATCCCGACCGATCCATCCGAGGAGACCCCATGAGCGAAGCCGCCCCCCCCGAATTCATCACCGTGCGCACCGAAGGCCGCGTGGGCATCGTCACCCTGAACCGCCCCAAGCAGCTCAACGCACTGAACGACCAGCTCATGACCGAGCTGGGCGCCGCGCTCAAGGCCTTCGACCTGGACGACGGCATCGGCTGCATGATCGTCACCGGCAGCGAAAAGGCCTTCGCCGCCGGTGCCGACATCGGCGCCATGGCGACCTACAGCTTCGCCGACGTCTACAAGGGCGACTACATCACCCGCAACTGGGAAACCATCCGCAGCGTGCGCAAGCCGGTGATCGCGGCCGTGAGTGGCTTCGCCCTGGGCGGCGGCTGCGAGCTGGCGATGATGTGCGACTTCATCATCGCCGCCGACAACGCGAAATTCGGCCAGCCCGAGATCAAGCTCGGCATCATCCCCGGCGCCGGTGGCACGCAGCGCCTGCCGCGCGCGGTGGGCAAGTCCAAGGCCATGGACCTGGTGCTCACCGGCCGCATGATGGACGCGACCGAGGCCGAGCGCGCCGGGCTGGTGAGCCGGGTCGTGCCGCTGGACAAGCTGATGGACGAAACCCTGGGCGCCGCGCTCATGATCTGCGAGTACTCGCAGATCAGCGTCATGGCGGCCAAGGAATCGGTGAACCGCGCCTTCGAAGGCGGCCTGGCCGACGGCGTGATGTTCGAGCGCCGCATGTTCCACGCCCTGTTTGCCACCGAAGACCAGAAAGAAGGCATGGACGCGTTCGTGAACAAACGCAAGGCGGTGTTCAAGCACGCCTGATCGGATCGACGGTCTTGAAAGCCCGCCCAAAATTTGGCTATAATTCTGGGCTTCGGCGATATAGCTCAGTTGGTTAGAGCGCAGCATTCATAATGCTGATGTCGGTGGTTCAAGTCCACCTATCGCCACCAGAACACACCAAAAAGCGGGTCCGGCAACGGCACCCGCTTTTTTTGTTGCCCGCTCCCTTCCAACGCTCGCCATGGCCATCAAATCCACCATCTTCAAGGCGAACCTCCAGATCGCCGACATCGACCACGGCTACTACGCCGACCACGCGCTCACGCTCGCACGCCACCCCAGCGAGACCGACGAACGCATGATGGTCCGGCTGGTGGCGATGGCGATCCATGCCCACGAGCTGCAGGACACCTGCCACGGCGACGGCACGCTCGCCTTCGGCGCCGGCCTGTCGGACCCGGACGACCCGGACGTCTCGCTGACCGATTTCACCGGTCGCAAGCGGATCTGGATCGAGGTCGGCCAGCCCGAGGACAAACCGGTGTCCAAGGCCTGCAGCAAGGCCGATGCCGTGATCCTCTACGCCTTCGGCTCGGCGGCCGACGTGTGGTGGCGCGGCATCGAGACCAAACTGACCCGCCTGGACAAGCTGCAGGTCTGGCGCCTGCCGACCGAGGTGGCGCCCGCGCTGGCGGCCATGGCCGAGCGCAGCATGCAGCTGCAGGCCACGGTGCAGGAAGGCGCGCTCACCCTGAGCAGCACGCTGGGCAGCGTGCACATTGAGCCGATCCGCTGGAAGTAAGACGCACGTTCGCGCGTCATTTCGCGTGTTTTCCGGGCGCCCAGCCCTGATCGCCCAAGGTACGCGAGGCCAGCGCCTCGGGCACCGCTTCCAGCGGTGTGGCCAGGGTGTCGTTCCAGCGGTTGAGGAAAGCGAACATCGCGACCACCCCCAGGATTTCCACGATTTCACCGTCGTTCCAATGCGCTTGAAGCTGCGCGAACTGGGCGTCGGTCACGGCATTGGGCTGTGAGGCTGCGGCCAGCGCGAAGTCCAGGGCCAGGCGCTCGCGCTCGCTGTAGTGCGGGCTGTGTGCGTAGGTCCAGATGTCGGCCAGCTTGGCCTCGCTCGCACCAAAGTTTTTCGCGCCCAGCAGGGTGTGCGCCTGACAGTACAGACAGCCCGAGGCTTTGCTCACGACATGCCCGATGAGCCTGCGAAAGCCCAGGTCCACCTCGCCGTCCGGATCCATCACGGCCGCGTTCATCACCGCCAGTGCCTGCGCCAGCTTGGGTCGGCGCTGCATGGTCAGCACGCTGTTCGGGGTGAATCCCAGGGTACCGAGGAAGAAGTCGAAATGGGGTTTGAGTTCGGGCGTGGTGTCGGGCGGCAACGGCGAGAGGCGGGACATGGGATCTCCGGTGAAACGACGGTCGGCCACTGTACGCCGGGCGGTCGCCCCATGAGACAATGCCCACCCGCCCTCACAACCCAGCCTCTGGACGAACACCATGAACCGCTGCCCCGTTTCCCTCTCCACCACGGGCGCCCGCCGCCGCGCGGCGCTCCTGACGCTCGGCTTGGCCGTGGCCGGACTGTCCTTGCCTACACTGGCGCAGAACCAGCCCCGCATGTTCCCGGCCAAGGCCCTGCGCGGCACGCTGGTCGTGACGCAGCCACCCCTCGTGACACTTGACGGCAAGGCCGCCCAACTCTCACCCGGCGCGCGCATCCGCGGCACCAACAACATGCTGCTGCTCTCGGGCGGCCTGGTGAACCAGACGTTGACCGTGAACTACACGCTGGAAGCTCACGGCATGGTGCACGACGTGTGGATCCTGACCGAAGCCGAAGCGGCCGAGAAGCGCCACACCGCCGCCAGCGCGGCCGCCGCGGCCAACTGAGCCTCACGGTCTCCCCTCGGCGCCCGCCTTGCGGCAGCGTCCAGCGCATGACCCCCCGACATCCGCCTGCAGGCAGGCCCCGCGCGCCCTCGGTGCCGCGCATTTCCCATTGAAGATCATGAGCAAAAAAGTCTTTATCAAAACCTTCGGCTGCCAGATGAACGAGTACGACTCGGACAAGATGGCCGACGTGATGAACGCCGCCGAAGGCTACGAGCCCACGCAGGACGTCAATGAGGCCGACCTGATCCTGTTCAACACCTGCTCGGTGCGCGAGAAGGCACAGGAAAAGGTGTTCTCCGACCTCGGCCGCGTGCAGCACCTGAAAAAAAAGGGCGTGCTGATCGGCGTCGGCGGCTGCGTGGCCAGCCAGGAAGGCGCCGAGATCATCAAGCGCGCGCCCTATGTGGACGTGGTGTTCGGCCCGCAGACCCTGCACCGCCTGCCGGAGCTGCTGGCGCGCCGCGAAACACAGTCGCGCCCGCAAGTGGACATCAGCTTCCCCGAGATCGAGAAGTTCGACCACCTGCCGCCCGCGCGGGTCGACGGCTGCAGCGCCTTCGTGTCGATCATGGAAGGCTGCTCCAAATACTGCAGTTACTGCGTGGTGCCGTACACGCGCGGTGACGAGGTGAGCCGCCCGTTTGAGGACGTGCTGGTGGAGATCGCCGGCCTGGCCGACCAGGGCGTGCGCGAGGTCAACCTGCTGGGCCAGAACGTCAACGCCTACCGCGGCAAGATGGGCGACACGGCCGAGATCGCCGACTTCGCCCTGCTGCTCGAATACGTGGCCGACATCCCGGGCATCGAGCGCATCCGCTACACCACCAGCCACCCCAACGAGTTCACGCCGCGCCTGATCGAGGCCTACGCGAAGATCCCGAAACTGGTGAACCACCTGCACCTGCCGGTGCAGCACGGGTCGGACCGCATCCTGATGGCCATGAAGCGCGGCTACACCGCCATGGAATACAAGAGCACGGTGCGCAAGCTGCGCGCGATCCGCCCCGATCTGGCGATGAGCAGCGACTTCATCGTCGGTTTCCCCGGCGAGACCGACGACGACTTCAACAAGCTGATGAAGCTGATCGACGACATCGGTTTCGACATCAGCTTCAGCTTCATCTTCAGCCCGCGCCCGGGCACACCGGCCGCCAACCTGCCCGACGACACGCCGCACGCCGAGAAGCTCAGGCGCCTGCAGCACCTGCAGGCCGTGATCGAGGCCAACGTGGCCCGCATCAGCGCGAGCCGGCAGGACACGGTGCAACGCATCCTGGTCGAAGGCCCGTCGCGCAAGTCCACGGCCGAAGCGCCCGAGCTGATGGGGCGCACCGAATGCAACCGCGTGGTCAACTTCGCCGCCGGCCCGAGCGGCGCGCGGCTGGTGGGCCAGATGATCGACGTGCGCATCACCGAGACCTTCCCGCACGCCTTGCGGGGCGAGGTGATGGTGCGCGAATCGGTGTGAGGACCGCGCGCGCACGCCCATCGGGCGACCCGTCGTGAAGACGCTGCGGTTTTCGTTCCCCCAGCTGCTGCTGGTGGCGTTTCTGCTGATCGGCGCGCTGCTGGGTGCGGCCGCGCTGAGGGCGCTGTTCACACTCGACACCATGATGGCGCAGGGCCGCGAGAGCACGGCCCAGGCGATCGCGCTGAGCACGGCGGCGCAATCGCTGCGCGAACGCAGCCTGACCATGGAGCGGGCGGCCCGGCAGTCGCTGGTGCTGGGCGACCGCCAGCTGCGCCAGCGTTTTTTTGAGGCCGCGGGTCAGTCGCGCGACATCCTCCGCAGGCTGGAAGGCAATGAACTTCCCGCCGATTTTTCCCGCAACTGGCTGCGGCCTCTGGCCGAGGTGGAGGCCTTGCTGGAGGGCCCGCCAGAAACCGCATTTGATCGCGAGCGTGCCGTGGCCCGCGCCTTCCGCGAGCTCGACGGCCACAGCGCGTCCATCGCCCAGCAGGTGCAGACCATCATCGGCAACCGCAACGACGCCCTGCAGTCCCGGGTGGAAGACAGCCGGCGCCAGCTGACGCAGCAGGTGCTGGGCTCCATCGCGCTGGCGGCGGTGATGGCGCTGGGGTTCGGCGTCTGGCTGGCCCGACCGTTCCAGCGGCTGGAGAAGGCCATCGTCCGCCTGGGCGAGAACCGGCTGGACCTGCCGATCGACATCCCGGGGCCGCCCGACGTGCGCCGCGTGAGCCAGCAGCTGGAGTGGCTGCGCCTGCGCCTGACCGAGCTCGACGCCGACAAGGCCCGCTTTCTGCGCCACGTGTCGCACGAACTCAAGACCCCGCTGGCCTCGCTGCACGAGGGCGTGGCGGTACTGGGCGACGGCGTGGCCGGCCCGCTCAACCCCAGCCAGGCCGAGGTGGTGACCATCCTGCAGCACAACACCCAGCTGCTGCAGCACCAGATTGAAACCCTGCTGCGCTTCAACGCGGCGGCGTTCGAGGCCCGCCAGTTGCAACGCGAACCCACCGACCTGCTGGCCCTGGTGGAAGAGCAGATCGAGGCCCAGCGGCTGCGCTGGCAGTCGCACCAGCTGGAGGTGCGTGCCGAGGGCCGCTCGCTGGTGGTGCCGGTGGACCGCCAGAAAATGGCCTCGGCCATCGGCAACCTGCTGTCCAACGCGATCCGTTTTTCGCCTCCCGGCGGGCAGATCCGCCTGGTGCTGCAGAGCGACGCGGGCCTGGCCAGCCTGCACGTGATCGACCAGGGCCCGGGGGTGGCCGAAGCAGACGGCCAGCGCATTTTTGAACCGTTTTACCGCGGTGAACGCCAGCCGGCAGACACGGTACGGGGGTCGGGCATCGGGCTGTCCATCGTGCGCGAATACATTGAGGCCCATGGCGGCCGTGTTCAACTGCTGCCTGAGCGCCAGGGCGCCCACTTCTGCATCGAATTGCCTCATGCCATCTGATCCTCTTCTTCCTTCTTACCGCCGCGCCCACCGGAGCACCCGGGGTCAGCGCCTGGCGCTGTGCCTCGGCACCGCCGTGTGTCTGGGCGCCTGCACAACCCCTCCGCAACCGGTGGTGACCGCACCGCCGCCGGCACCTCCCCCCACCCTCGAACGGCCCAAACCGGTGGAACCGCCGGTGCTCAACCCGCCCGCGCCAACCCCGCCCCCCAACGGGGAACGCCCATCGGCCCCGACGGGGGACACCACCGCTCCCGCCACCCTGGTGTCGGTGATGGGCTATGCCGAACGCCTGCGGGGGCTGTCCAGCAACGAGCTGTTGCAGGAATTGAACGCGCTCGGCGATCCCGGCGCTGTGCCGTCCCTTCAGCTGCAGAGCGCGCTGGTGCTGATGCACCTCCACCAGCCGGCGGCCTCGGCGCGTGCCCTCAGCCTGCTGCAGCGGGTGGCGACGCATCCGGCGCCGGAGAGCGCGCCGTTCAAGCCGCTGGCGCGGCTGCTGGCGACCAGCCTGAGCGATCTGCGACGCCTCGAAGACACGGTGGACCGGCAGGCGCAACAGTTGCGCGACCACCAGCGCCGCATCGACATGCTGAGCGACCGGCTCGACGCCATGCGCGACATCGAGCGCAGCCTCACACCCCGGACCGGCCCGGGCACGGGCAGGGGCACGGCGCCATGAACACCCCCGTCGAGCGGGCACCGTCGGCCCCGGCCGGGTCGCGCGGGCGCCTGCTGGTGGTGGACGACGACCCCGACATGCTGCGCCTGCTGTCGATGCGGCTCGGGGCGGCGGGTTACCAGGTGACGGCGGTCGGCTCCGCCGAAGCGGCGCTCAGCCAGCTCGACATCGAGCGGCCGCAGCTGGTGCTGTCGGACGTGCGCCTGCCCGGGCGCGATGGCCTGGCGCTGTTCGACGAGGTCCGCACGCGCCACCCCTCGCTGCCGGTGATCCTGCTCACCGCGCACGGCACCATCCCCGATGCGGTGGAGGCCACCGCGCGCGGCGTCTTCGGCTACCTCACCAAACCCTACGAAGCGCGGGAGTTGCTGGAGAAAATCGCCCAGGCCCTGGCCATGAGCGCCCCGGCGGGCCCCAGCCACCCCGCCGACGAGCAGTGGCGCGCCGAGATCGTCAGCCGCTCCAACCGCATGGCCGACCTGCTGGCCGAGGCGCGCATGGTGGCGCAGTCGGACGCGAGCGTGCTGCTGCGCGGCGACAGCGGCACCGGCAAGGAGGTGCTGGCCCACGCGATCCACCGAGCCAGCCCGCGCGCCAAGCGTCCCTTCATCGCGGTCAACTGCGGCGCCATCCCCGAGGCCCTGCTCGAATCCGAGCTGTTCGGCCACATGAAGGGCGCCTTCACCGACGCCGTGGCCAACCACAAGGGCCTGTTCCAGGCGGCCGACGGCGGCACGCTGCTGCTCGACGAGATCGGTGACATGCCGCCGGCCCTGCAGGTCAAGCTGCTGCGCGTGCTGCAGGAGCGCGCGGTGCGCCCGCTGGGATCGAGCCAGTCGCTGCCGGTGGACGTGCGCATCATCTCGGCGACCCACCGCGACCTGGAGGCCGCGATGGCGCTGGGCCAGTTTCGCGAAGACCTCTACTACCGCCTCAACGTGGTCACGCTGACCCTGCCCACGCTGGCCGAGCGCCGCGAAGACATCGCCCTGCTGGCCAACCACTTCCTCTCGAAACTGGCCGCCAAATACGGCAAGCGCAGCTCCGGCTTTGCGCCTGAGGCGCTCAAGGCGCTGACGATGTCGGCGTGGCCGGGCAACGTGCGCCAGCTCTACAACGTGGTCGAGCAGGTCTGCGCCCTGTCCACCACGCCCCTGGTGTCGCTGGCGCTGGTGCAGCGCGCCCTGCGCACCCCCTCCGTCGAGGTGCTGAGCTTCGCCGACGCGCGGCAGCGCTTCGAACGCGAGTACCTGGTGGGGTTGCTGAAAATGACCGACGGCAATGTGGCCGACGCGGCGCGGCTGGCACAGCGCAACCGCACCGAGTTCTACCGCCTGCTGCAAAAACACGCACTGACGCCGGGCCTGTTCAAAAGCGACACCGGAACCGGCCTGGCCGACGAGGGCGCCGACCCTGTCGCCGATACGTGACAAACCAAAGTCTTTGATTCAAAAGGCTTTTTTTGAACACCCCACCCGACCTGTCGCCATCTGGCGACAAAAACCGGGCATTCATCCCCCGCTCACGGCACCGCGCGGCCCCTCGACGTCAACAAATCCATTCAAACTGTTGATTTAAAAGGAGTTTTCAGACCTGGCACAGGGTTTGCCCTAATCAAGGCATGCCCCGCCCTTTTTCCCTCATTTCAGCCCCCCGCGCACCCGGCCGCTGGACCGTGCTTTTCGCGCTGCTGGCCATGCTGGCCGGGGCTCCGGCGATGGCCCAGGGGTTCGACTGGACCACCCTGAGCCACCTGGCCCAGACCCGCGCGCAGGCGCCTTACCGCGCAAACGGCGACAAGCTGCCGGCCGAACTGAAGGCGCTGGACTACGACCAGATGCGGCTCATCCGCTTCCGCGATGAACGCGCCACCTGGTTCACCGAACAGCTGCCTTTCCACGCCCAGTTCTTCCACCCGGGCGGAACCCAGACCGACACGGTTCGTGTCCACGAAATCACGGGTGGCACCGCGCAACCCATCCCCTTCCAGAGCGAGCGCTTCGAATACGGTCGGCAGATCGTCGACCCCACCGCCTGGGGCGACGTCGGTTACGCCGGTTTCCGCCTGCTCCACCCGGTGAACCGGCCGGGCACCATGGACGAAATAGCGGCCTTCGTCGGCGCGAGCTACTTCCGGGCCCTCGGCAAGAACCAGCAGTACGGCCTGTCGGCGCGCGGCCTGGCCATCGACACCGTGGGCGCGGGCGCCGAAGAGTTCCCGCGCTTCACCGAGTTCTGGCTGGAGCGCCCAGCCCCCGGCGCCACAGAGGTCACGGTCTACGCCCTGCTGGAGTCGCCTCGCAGCACCGGCGCCTACCGCTTCGTGATCCGCCCGGGCAGCCAGACCACCATGACCGTGCACGCGCGGGTGTACCTGCGCGCGGGCAGCGCGCCCGTGACCACGCTGGGCCTGGCACCGCTCACCAGCATGTTCACCTTCGGCGAAAACCAGCGCCACGCCACCGACTTCCGCCCGGAGGTCCACGACTCCGACGGCCTGATGGTCGTGACCGGCGAGGGCGAGTGGCTGTGGCGCCCGCTGCAGAACCCGCGCCATCTGGTGATCAGCTCGTTTGCCATGCAGCAACTGCGCGGCTTCGGCCTGATGCAGCGCGACCGCGCCTTTGCCAGCTTTGAGGACGTGGAGGCCCGCTACGAGCGCCGCCCCAGCGCCTGGGTCAAGCCGCTGGGCGACTGGGGCCCGGGCCGGGTGGAGCTGGTGCAGCTGCCGACCCCTGACGAAACGCACGACAACATCGTTGCCTACTGGGTGCCGGCCCGCACGCCCCTGCCGGGCGAAGCACTGGAACTGGCCTACGAACTGGCCTGGCAAGGCGACGACCAGACCCGCCCGCCATCGGCCTGGGTGACCCAGACCCGCAAGGGCTATGGCTACACCAAGCTCAGTCCCCAGGAACAGGCCCAACAGCCCAAGTTCGTGCTCGAGTTCGCGGGCCCGTCGCTGGCGGCCCTGCCTGCGGGCGCCGACGTGCGCGCCATGGTCAGCGCCGACAGCAACGGCCGGGTGCTCGAAGCCCTGGCCTACCCCAACCCCGCCACCCAGACCTGGCGCGCCGTGATCCGCGTGGAACGCATCGACCCGGCCCGCCCGGTCGAACTGCGCGCCTTTCTCCAACACCAGAACCACACCCTGAGCGAAACATGGACACACCTACTCTTGCCCGAGTGACGCCCGCCACGGGCGGCCGCAGCCGGTTGCGCGAGGAGCGCCACCCCAACGCCGTGACCGCACCGCCGGTCCACCGCGGGTCCATGGTGCCCCGGCCCTGGCGAGGCTTCTGGAAGAGCATCGGCGCCGCCATGCTGTCGGCGGCCAGCGCCTGCCTGCCCGGTCAGTCCAGGCCCCAGGCCGTTCGCGGCCCCCGGCCCATGGCCTGGGAGACCGCCGGCAACCGCCGCCGGACGGTGTTTTCGGTGCTCACGGTGCTGAGCACCCTGCTGGCCGCAAGCCTGTACCACCGCGCCCAGCCCGACGGTGAAAACACCTGGCTGCAGGTGGCGCAGCTGGGGCTGTTCGTGCTGCTCTCGGCCTGGGTGATCACGGGCTTCGTGACAGCGCTCATGGGCTTCTGGGTGATGCTGCGCGGCGACCGCCACACGCTCACGGCCGCCTCGGTGCGCGACCACGCCATGAACCCCGAGGCGCGCACCGCCCTCATCATGCCGATCTGCAACGAAGACGTGGCCACCGTGTTCGCCGGCCTGAGGGCCACCTGCGAGTCGCTGATCGGCACCGGCCACGCAGGCCAGTTCGACGTGTTCGTGCTCTCCGACAGCTATGACCCCGCCATCGCCGCGGCCGAACGGCAGGCCTGGGAGGCCTTGCGCGCCGCCCTGGCCGAGCAGCCAGGCCAGCCGCCGATCGAGGTGTATTACCGCCTGCGCAGCCGCCGCACCCACCGCAAGGCCGGCAACGTGGCCGACTTCTGCCGCCGCTGGGGCAAGGACTACCGCTACATGGTGGTGCTCGACGCCGACAGCGTCATGAGCGGCAGCTGCCTGGTGTCGCTGACCCAGCTGATGGAAGCCAACCCGCGCGCGGGCATCATCCAGACCGCCACCCAGGCCATCGGCCACGCCACCCTGCACGCCCGGGCGCAGCAGTTCGGCTCGCGCGTGACGGGCCAGCTGTTCACCCTGGGCATGCAGTTCTGGCAGCTCGGCGAATCGCACTACTGGGGCCACAACGCCATCATCCGTGTCGAACCCTTCATGAAGCACTGCGCACTGGCGCCGATAGAAGGCAAGGGCGGCATGTCCGGCGGCATCATGTCGCACGACTTCGTCGAGGCCGCGCTGATGCGCCGCGCCGGTTATCACGTGTGGCTGGTGTCCGACCTCACCGGCAGCTACGAGCAGCAACCGCCGGACCTGCTGTCCGAACTGCAGCGCGACCGTCGCTGGTGCCAGGGCAACCTGCAGAACTCGCGCCTGATCGCCGAACCCGGCATCCACCGCGTGCACCGCTTCATGTTCGGCATCGGCGCCATGTCCTACCTGGCAGCGCCACTGTGGCTGGCCTTCATGGCGCTGGGCACGGCGCTGGTGCTGAGCCACCCGGACCCGCTGTCGTCGCTGCGCAGCGTGTCGGACGAGCGTCTGGTGCTGTGGGCATGGACGCTCTGCCTGCTGTTCCTGCCGCGCCTGCTGGGCCTGCTGGCGGTGTTCCTCAAGGGTGAACAAAAACGCTTCGGTGGTGTCGGCAACCTGCTGGCCAGCGCCGGGCTGGAGAGCGCGCTGGCGCTGATCCAGGCGCCCATCCGCATGGTGGCGCATTCGCTGTTCGTGCTGGTGGCCGTCACCGGCATCCAGCTCGACTGGAAGTCACCGCCTCGGGAAGCCAATGGCGTGGCCTGGCGCGGTGCGGCGGCCCAGTTGGCGCCCATCGCTGCCGTGGTCGGTCTGGTGCTGGTCGGCGTGGCCGCCCTCAACCCCGACGCGCTGCTCTGGATGCTGCCGGTGACCCTCCCGCTGGTGCTGGCGGTACCGTTCACCGTGGCCACGGGACACGTCGAACTCGGCGCCTGGATGCGTTCACGCGGCGCCCTGCTGATCCCGGAAGAATCGTGGTCCCCGGCGGTGCTGCGCCGGGCCTGGCGCCACGCCTCGCGCCTGTCGCTGCTCAAGCTCGCCTGAGAGCCTGAACCGGCGGCATGAGCGCCGTCCGGCCGCTCCGAAGGCGCTCAGCCGCCGGGGGGATGGAGGTAGCGCTCGTCGGACCAGGTGGCGAGCCACTGGGGCGCAAAGGCCACGAAGATGGCGCAGGCCATGCCGGTGAGGAAGGCATCGCCCCAGGCCATGAGCCAGCGCGCCACGAGCGCCTGTTCCAGCGCCACGCCCCCGGCCAGCCGGTAGATCAGCTCCATCAACAAGCCCGAGAGGAACACGGCCGCGGCCGTGCCCAGAAAGCCACGACCCAGCGTGTAAACGAACGGGTTGGGCGGCAGCCAGCGCCGCAGCACGGCGCCGATGAACAGGGCGATCGTCGCAGGCGCCAGGCCGATCCAGACCCACTGCGACACCGCCAGCGCAAGCCCCCCAGCGCCAAGGGCCCAGACCACCAGCGCCACGCCGCTGAGCACCAGCACCGCCAGCGGCCAGCCCAGCATCAACACCAGCAGGCTCGCGCCCGAGAACTGCACCGCCAGGCCCTGCGGCATGTGCTGCGGGAGCAGCCACAGCCACGGCAGGACGACCAAGCCGGCCAGGGCCGGCGTCAGCAAAGGGCCCGCCAGCATGCGCCAGGGCTGGAGCCACAGGGCCACCCCCAGGCAGAGCAGGCCCAGCGCCAATTCAAGAAAAAACAACATGGGAATCAGTGTGACCGAACGGCCAAGCCACTGTCTTGACATCGGTCAGAGGCGCCAGCCTCACACCCCCACACGCCCGAACGGCGCCAGCTCCCAGGGCACCGCCGGGCCGGCTTCGCCGGACGACCTGTGCCGCCCCCTCGGGGGGGTGACGCCGCAGGCGGCGCAGGGGGGACTACATCCGGGGCATGCCCTTCATGCCACCCATGCGTTTCATCATCTTCATGAGGCCGCCACCCTTCATCTTTTTCATCATGCCCTGCATCTGCTCGAACTCCTTGAGCAGGCGGTTGACCTCCTGCACCTGCACGCCGGCACCGGCGGCGATGCGGCGCTTGCGCGTGGCCTTGATGATCTCGGGCTTGGTGCGCTCCCTGAGCGTCATGCTGCAGATGATGCCCTCCTTGCGCTTGATGTCCTTTTCAGCGCGGGTCAGATCGGCCTCGGTGGCCTTGGCGGCCATGTTGCCGGGCAGCTTGTCCATCAGGCTGGAGAGGCCCCCCATCTGCTTCATCTGGCGGATCTGGTCGAGGAAGTCGTTCAGATCAAAATCGCCACCGCTCTTGACCTTGGCCGCGAGCTTCTCTGCCGCGGCCATGTCGACCCCGGCGGTGACCTGCTCGACCAGCGCCAGGATGTCGCCCATGCCCAGGATGCGCCCGGCGTGGCGCTCGGCGTCGAACACCTCCAGGCCGTCGATCTTTTCCGAGGTGCCGGCGAACTTGATCGGCGCGCCGGTGACCTGTCGCACCGACAGTGCCGCGCCACCGCGCGAGTCGCCGTCGAGCTTGGTCAGGATGATGCCGGTCAGCGGCAGCGCCGCGCTGAAGGCCTTGGCGGTGTTGATCGCGTCCTGGCCCTGCATGGCGTCCACCACGAAGAGCGTCTCCACCGGGTTCAGCACCGCGTGCAGTTCCTGGATCTCGCGCATCAGCGCTTCATCGATGGCGAGACGTCCGGCCGTGTCCACCAGCAGCACGTCAAAGTAGTGTTTGCGGGCGTAGTCGATGGCCGCACGGGCGATGTCCACCGGCTTCTGGTCGGGCGTGCTCGGGAACCATTCGGCCCCGGCCTGCGCCGTCACCGTCTTGAGCTGCTCGATGGCGGCTGGGCGGTAGACGTCGCCCGACACCGTGAGCACCTTCTTCTTGCGCTTCTCGATCAGGTGCTTGGCCAGCTTGGCGGTGGTGGTCGTTTTACCGGCACCCTGCAGACCCGCCATCAGGATCACCGCCGGCGGTTGGGCCGCGAGGTTGATGTCGGCCACGCCGGCGCCCATGGTGGCGGCGAGCTCGCGGTTGACCACGCTGACCAGCACCTGCCCCGGGGTGAGCGAACCCACCACCTCCTGGCCCAGCGCCTTCTCTTTCACCCGCGCGATGAAGTCACGCACCACCGGCAACGCCACGTCGGCCTCCAGCAGGGCCATGCGCACCTCTCGCAGCATGTCGGTGACATTGGCCTCGGTGATGCGGGCCTGGCCGCGCATTTCCTTGACGATGCGTGAGAGACGGTCGGAAAGGGCTGATGCCATGGGGTGCGCTCGGGTCGGGTGGGTGGTGGCGGCAGCGGACTGGCCGGGGTCCTGGTCGCGTGGCGGAACGCCAGCGGTTCGCACGGCCAAGACGCTTTAAACTCAGTGCAGGATTTTAGCCGCGCACCGCGCCCGACCCCGGTTTCCACACCGACGCCATGAACCTGATGCCCGCCCTCACGACCAACCCGCCCGCAGCGCTGCTGTCGGCGGTGGCGGCGCTGTCGTACGCCTTTCTGGCCTGGGCCCATCCACGCATGACGCCCGCCCAGACGCGTGGCGTGCTGGCCTCGGCCTGGCTGCTGCACCTGATCGTGCTGGCCATGGCGCTGCTGGACACGCCAGCACGTTTCGGGTTTGCCCCGGCGCTGTCGATCACCGCCTGGCTGGTGCTCACCGTGTACCTCATCGAGAGCCGGATGTATCCCCAGCTCAAGGCCCGCTGGACGCTCGCGGTGCTGGGCACCCTCGCGGTCCTGCTGGCCCTGCTTTTCCCCGGCTCCGAGTACCACGCGCTGCCCTCCAACTGGATGCCCTTGCACTGGGCGCTGGGCATCGCCTCCTACGGCCTGATTGCGGCGGCCGTGGTGCACGCCTGGCTGATGCAGCGTGCCGAAAAAGCGATGCGGCAGGGCACCACATCGGAAACCTCCATGCCCCTGCTCACCCTGGAGCGGCTCACCTTCCGTTTCGTGGCGGCGGGCTTTGTGCTGCTGAGCGCCACGCTGCTGGTCGGCGGCTGGTTCTCCGAACTCATCAACGAGCGCTGGGTCTGGAACCACAAGACCCTGTTCTCCGTGCTGGCCTGGCTCATCATGGGCGTGCTGCTCTGGGGCCGCTGGCGCCTGGGCTGGCGCGGGCGGGTCGCGGTGCGCACCCTGTACCTGGGCGCGGGCTTCCTGCTGCTGGGATACGCCGGCTCCCGCTTCGTGCTCGAAGTCGTTCTGCAGCGCGCCTGACCCCCAATGAAATTCCTTCTCGTCCTGGCGGTGGTGCTGGTGGCTTTCTGGATCTGGCGCAACAACCGGCTGAACGAGCGGCCCGGTGCACCACCGCCTCGCGGGCCGGGCAAACCGGTGGCCATGGTGGCGTGCGACCACTGCGGCACCCACCTGCCCGAGGCCGAAGTGGTCCGGGGCCAGCAGGGCGTGTACTGCTGCCAGGAACATCGCCGGCAAAACGAAGGGGCATCGCCGTGATGCCGGGTTCGCGATCCGGGCGCTGACATGGCGCACGAAGGCACCTCCCAGTTCGCACCATCCTGGTTTTCCACCCTGGAAGCTGGATCCGGCAGCCGCGGCCAGGTCCACCGGGTTCGGGCCTATGTGCGGCTTTGGCGGGCCTTCATGCGGGCACGGGTGATCATCGCCCTGGTGTTGCTGGCCCTGCAGGTGTTTGTGCTGCTCACCCAGAGCGGCGGCCCCCAGTGGCTGGTGCTGGTCAATGCGCTACACCTGAGCGCGGCGCTCGCGGTGCTGCTCTGGACCCGGCCGATCGAGCCCGGCAAACCGTTCGGGATCCAGTGGCTGATGTCGATCGGCGTGGACCTGGCTGTTTTCGCTGTGCTGCAGTATTTTCAGCAGAGCGGCATCAACTACACCCCCCTGTTTGCCCTGCCGGTGCTGCTCGCATCCATCCTGGGGTCGATGACGCTGGCCCTGGCCACCGCGGCCGGGGTCACGCTCTACCTGCTCGGCGACGCGGCCCTGAGTGCGCCCTTGCTGAGCGCCGTGTCCACCGCCAGACTGCTGCAGGCAGGCCTGACGGGCACCGGTTTTTTCCTGATCGCGTTCCTGGCCAACCAGCTGGCGCAGCGCCTGGCGCGAGAAGAGGTGCTGGCACAGACCAGCCAGGCGGCTGCACGCACCCAGGCACAGGTCAATGAGCTGATCATCGAAAGCCTGAGCGAAGGTGTGCTGGTGGTGGACCGCCACGGCGTGGTGCGCAACGCCAACCCGGCGGCCCAGAACATGCTGATGGGCGACAGCTATCCGCATGCCGCCAAGCTGCTGCTGTCTGCACGCCCGGGCTGGAACGGCATTTCCCACCTGGTGGACAAGTCCTTCATGGTGGGTGAGGGGCTCGAATCGGAGGTGCGGATCGATCCCGACGAGTTCACCACCCACCGCTTCTTCGCCCGCACCCGGCTGACCAGCTCACCCAGCGGGCGCCAATCGGAGTTGTGCGTGCTGTTCCTGGAGGACCTTCGCGAGGTGGAGGCGAAGGTGCGCACCGAGAAGCTGGCGTCCATGGGCCGCATGTCGGCGGCGGTGGCCCACGAAATCCGCAACCCGCTTTCTGCCATCACACAGGCGAATGCCCTGCTGGATGAGGAGGTCTCGGAGCCAGGGCAGAAACGCCTCACCCGCATGATCGAACAGAACGCGCAACGGCTCTCGCGCATCGTGGACGACATCCTCAACGTCGCCAGGGTCCAGCCCAGCCAGGACGAAGGTGTCCCCGCCTTGCCGGTGGACCAGACCCTGCGCCAGATTGCCCACGAGTGGCTCAAGCAGAACAAGGCCCAGGGCGTGCTGGGCGTTCACCCCCATGCGCCGGGCGCCCACATCGGCTTCGACCCCGAGCACCTGCGCCGCCTGCTGATCAACCTGCTGGACAACGCCTTGCGCCACGCCAGCGGCCAGCCATCGTCCATCCGGGTGATCTCGCAACCCCACGGCAACGACCGGGTGCGCCTGTCGGTCTGGAGCGACGGTGCGCCGCTGGAGGCCAGCGTGCTGCGGCACCTGTTCGAACCGTTCTTTTCTTCCGAGAGCCGCTCCAGCGGTCTGGGCCTGTACATCTGCCGGGAGCTCTGCGAGCGCTATGGTGCCCAGATTGCCTACCAGCGCAGCCGCCTCGATCAGCGGGAAGGCAACGAGTTCTATGTGCTCGCGCCCATCATCGATGGGTCGAGCAAGACACCCGTCCAGCAAAGCCTGAGCTACCCACCCGGCGATTCGGTGGCGGCCTACACGCGCCCCGGCCTGTCCCAGGCCGACCCCCCATCACTCTCCACGCTCTGACGCGTCCGCCATGTCCACCTCCCCCAGCGCGTGTGTGCTGGTCGTCGATGACGAACCAGACCTGCGAACCCTCTACGAACTCACCCTGCTGCGCGAAGGCCACGAAGTGATCTCCGCGCCCGACCTGGCCCAGGCGCGCGAGTGGCTCGTTCAGCGCCGTTTCGATGTGCTGATCACCGACATGCGATTGCCCGACGGCCTGGGTCTGGAGTTGCTGCGCGAGCTGGCCGCCCAGCAACGCAGCGAGAAGTCCATCGTGATCACCGCGTACGGCTCGGCCGAGAACGCGGTCGAGGCGCTCAAGTCGGGCGCCTTCGACTACCTCACCAAACCGGTGGACCTCAAACAACTGCGCGCGGCCGTCAATGCGGCGATCCAGGGACAGCGTCATCCCCCGGCCGCCACGCTGCCGCGAGCCCCGCTGAACGACGCGGTCGGCCGCAGCGCGCCGCCGCCGCCCGGCGGTGTGAAGGCCCTCGAACGCATCGTGGGCACATCGCCCAGCATGGTTCAGATCCGCGGCCGCATCGAGAAGGTGGCCACCAGCATGGCCCCGGTGCTGATCCTCGGCGAGTCGGGCACCGGCAAGGAGCTGGTGGCGCGCGCGGTGCACGAGTGCAGCCACCGCGCGAGCGGGCCGTTTGTCGCGGTCAACTGCGGCGCCATTCCAGACAACCTGATCGAGGCCGAGTTTTTCGGTGCGCGCAAAGGCGCCTACACCGGCGCCACCCAAGACCGCGAAGGGTATTTCCAGGCGGCCAAGGGCGGCACCCTGTTCCTCGACGAGATCGGGGACCTGCCGCTGGGCATGCAGGCCAAGCTGCTGCGCGTGATCCAGGAGCGGCGCGTGCGCCCGCTGGGCGGTGTGCAAGAAGACAGTGTGGACGTGCGTCTCGTGAGCGCCACCCACCGCGACCTGGCGGCGCTGGTCAAGAGCGGAGAGTTCCGGCAGGACCTGTTCTATCGCCTCAACGTGATCGGGCTGCGCACGCCGGCCCTGCGTGAGCGCAGGGAGGACCTGCCCGAGCTGGTGCAGGCGCTGCTGCAACGGATCTGCAACGAGTCGGGCCACGCCACCCCTGCGCTGTCCGACGACGCCCTCGCCTGGCTGCGCTCGTGCGAGCTGGCAGGCAACGTCCGTGAGCTGGAAAACCTGTTGCAGCGCGCCATGGCGCTCAGCTCCGGGACCACGTTGCAGACCCAGGACTTCGCAGACCCAGGCGGGGGAGGCAGCGAGCGCCGGGAAACCCCGACACCGCTCGCACTGGCCGCCCAACAGGTCTCGGTGGACCACGCGGGCTCCGGCATCCCGGCCGACCTGCAGGTCTTCCTCGACGAACAGGAACGGCAGGTGCTGCTCAAGGCGCTCAAGGAAAGCGACTTCAACCGCACGGCCGCCGCAGCGCGCCTGGGGCTGAACCTGCGCCAGATGCGTTACCGCATCCAGCGGCTGGGCATCACCATGCCGTCCGACGATGACGACAACACCTGACACCAGGGGACGCGATGCCGTCTGGGACGGTGGCTGGCTCAAGGCGGCGCGCCGGGTGCCCTCGCCCAACTTCGGCGCCCGCCCGGCAGCGGCCGTGATCGACCTGATCGTGCTGCATTCGATCAGCCTGCCTCCCGGTGAATACGGCGGCCCGGAAGTGGAACAGCTGTTCACCAACCAGCTGGACTGGTCGGCGCACCCTTACTTCGAGCAGATCCGGGGCATCGAGGTTTCGTCGCATTTTTTTGTGCGCCGCGATGGCACGCTGTTGCAGTTTGTCAGCACCGACGACCGCGCCTGGCACGCCGGTGCATCGTGCTGGCGCGGGCGTTCGCAATGCAATGACGACTCCATCGGCATCGAACTGGAAGGGCTGGAAGGCCAGACGTTTGAGCCCGCACAGTACGTCACGCTGGCCCGGCTGTGCCGGCGCCTGCGTGAACGCCACGTCATCGCCCACATCGCCGGCCACGAACACATTGCGCCGGGCCGCAAACAGGATCCCGGACCGGGCTTTGACTGGGCCCGGCTTCAGCGGGACCTGCGCTGGGCGCACGGGTGTTTTCCCGAATGTGTGATCGGGACCGTTCAGCGTCCTGCGTGAATCCACCCGGAGTTCAGCGAACACCGCATCCTGGCCACACCAGAATCGGTGCGGTGTTCAACGGCAAATCCATTGGCAACACGCGCCGTTGTTGACCTCAAGAACCCAGAAGCAGCAGCACCGCCGTTCCGCGCTGCCCCCTTTCGCACGGATCCGGCCACCCTTTTTACCTGACGAAACGGCACCGTTTCGAGGCAGGCACTATTTTCAGCAAACACTACAGGTAGTGGCTTGAAGAGGCCCAACACACCAGATATAGTGTGCGCTGCGCCAAACCAGTCATCCTGTCGAACCGGCCCTGACGGCACATTGCCCAGCGCACCGCCCCGACAGCACCGACCGATCCGGCCCAACCCAGCCACCCGCCTTTGCGCACAAAGGCCAGTGACACAAAACAAACGAAAGCAAGAGGACCCATGCAGATCGCACCATCCACCCCGTCCCACTCCCCGTCCCAAGCGATGCACGGCGGCAGCCCTGCCGCGCAGACGGAAGGCCCGACCTCGGTCTTTGCCCACTACCAGATCATTCGCCGCAACGGCGCCGTGGTGTCCTTCGAGCCCAGCAAGATCGCCGTGGCCCTGATGAAGGCCTTCCTCGCGGTGCACGGCACGCAAGGTGCAGCGTCGGCCAGCGTGCGCGAAACGGTGGACGCGCTGACCCAGACCGTGGTGCGAGCCCTGATGCGCTCGCGCCCCGGCGGCGGCACCTTCCACATCGAAGACGTACAGGACCATGTGGAGCTGGGCCTGATGCGCGGCGGTCACCACGAAGTGGCCCGCGCCTATGTGCTGTACCGCGAGCGCCGCACCCAGGAGCGTGCCCACCAGGCCGAAGCCGCCAAACCGGCCGAAGCCCTGCTGCACGTGATGGACGGTGGTCAGCGCGTGCCGCTCGACCTGGGCCGCCTGCAGCACCTGATCGAAGACGCCTGCAAAGGCCTGGGCAAAGACGTCAAGGCCGACCCCATCGTCGCCGAAACCAAGCGCAACCTGTACGACGGCGTGCCGATCGAAGAGGTCTACAAGGCTTCCATCCTGGCCGCCCGCACCCTGATCGAAAAAGACCCGGACTACACCTACGCCACCGCGCGCCTGCTGCTGCACACCATCGTCAAGGAAGTGATCGGTGAAGAAGTGCCGTCCAGCGACATGGGCGCGCGCTACGCCGAGTACTTTCCGCAGTTCATCAAGAAGGGCGTGCAGAACGAGCTGCTCGACGAGAAGCTGCAGCAGTTCGACCTGGCCCGACTGGGCGCCGCGCTCAAGCCCGAGCGCGACCTGCAGTTCGACTACCTGGGCCTGCAGACGCTGTACGACCGCTACTTCCTGCACGTGCGCAAGTCGCGTATCGAGCTGCCGCAGGCCTTCTTCATGCGCGTGGCCATGGGCCTGGCGCTGAACGAGATCGACCGCGAGGCGCGTGCCATCGAGTTCTACGAGGTGCTGTCCTCGTTCGACTTCATGTCGTCCACGCCCACGCTGTTCAACGCCGGCACGCTGCGCTCGCAGCTCTCCAGCTGCTACCTGACCACCGTGCCCGACGACCTGGACGGCATCTACGAGTCGATCAAGGAAAACGCGCTGCTGTCCAAGTTCGCCGGCGGCCTCGGCAACGACTGGACCCGCGTGCGCGCCCTGGGCGCCCACATCAAGGGCACCAACGGTGAGTCTCAAGGTGTGGTGCCGTTCCTGAAAGTGGTGAACGACACCGCCGTCGCGGTGAACCAGGGCGGCAAGCGCAAGGGCGCGGTCTGCACCTACCTGGAAACCTGGCACCTCGACATCGAGGAGTTCCTGGAGCTGCGCAAGAACACCGGCGACGACCGCCGCCGCACGCACGACATGAACACCGCGAACTGGATTCCCGACCTGTTCATGAAGCGCGTGATGGAGAAGGGTGACTGGACCCTGTTCTCGCCCAACAACGTGCCCGACCTGCACGACCTGTTCGGCGCCGACTTCGAGACGGCCTACGTGGCCTACGAAGCCAAGGCCGAACGCGGCGAGATCAAGCCCAGCCGCAAGGTGCCCGCGTCGGACCTCTGGCGCAAGATGCTCACCATGCTGTTTGAAACCGGCCACCCCTGGATCACCTTCAAGGACGCCTGCAATGTCCGCTCACCGCAGCAGCACGCCGGCGTGGTGCACAGCTCCAACCTCTGCACCGAGATCACGCTCAACACCAGCGACACCGAAACCGCGGTCTGCAACCTGGGCTCGATCAACCTGCTCAAGCATCTAAAGGACGGCGGCGTCGATCATCAGAAGCTGCAGAAGACGATCAAGACCGCGATGCGCATGCTCGACAACGTGATCGACATCAACTACTACGCGGTCAAGAAGGCGCGCGATTCCAACATGCGCCACCGTCCGGTGGGCCTGGGCCTGATGGGCTTCCAGGACGCGCTGTACGAACTGCGCATCCCCTACGCCTCCAATGAAGCGGTCGAGTTCGCCGACCGCTCGATGGAAGCGATCTGCTATCACGCCTACTGGGCCTCGACCGAACTGGCCCGCGAGCGCGGTCGCTACGCCAGCTACAAAGGCTCGCTGTGGGACCAGGGCATCCTGCCGCCCGACACGCTCGACCTGCTCTCTCGCGAACGCGGCGGTTATGTGGACGTGGACCGTGGCAGCAGCCTGGACTGGGACGCGCTGCGCCAGAAGATCGCCACCGATGGCATGCGCAACTCCAACTGCGTGGCCATCGCTCCGACCGCGACCATCTCCAACATCATCGGCGTGGACGCGTCCATCGAGCCCTGCTTCGGCAACCTCTCGGTCAAGTCCAACCTCTCGGGCGAGTTCACCGTCATCAACAGCTACCTGGTCAAAGACCTCAAGCGCCTCGGCCTGTGGGACGACGTGATGGTCATGGACCTCAAGCACTTCGACGGATCGCTGCGACCCATCGACCGCGTGCCGCAAGATGTGAAGGCGCTGTACGCGACCGCGTTCGAAGTGGAACCCCTGTGGCTGGTGGAAGCCGCGGCTCGGCGCCAGAAGTGGATCGACCAGGCGCAGAGCCTGAACATCTACATGGCCGGCGCCTCGGGCAAGAAGCTCGACGACACCTACAAGCTCGCGTGGTTGCGTGGTCTCAAGACCACCTACTACCTGCGCACCACCTCGGCCACGCAAGCAGAGAAGTCCACAGGCCGCACCGGTCAGCTCAACGCGGTGTCGGTGCACGGCAACGAGGTCGCGATGAGCGCACCCGCGGTCGCTGCGGTGGATGTCGAACCCGCCACCGACATCAAGTTCTGCGCCATCGACGACCCCGGTTGCGAAGCCTGCCAATGAGCTCTGCATGTGATGCATGCGTGTGTTGTGGTGTCGAACGTCGCGCATTCGATGCGACACCGCAACACAAAACATTCATCGCACGCATGAGTCCTTTGCATTTCATGCAGACACTTCGATAATCCACCGAATTGGACACACCTATGTTGACCTGGGACGATCAAGTTACTCCCTCCTCGAAGCCCGCATCGATTCCCCTGCCACCTCACATGCCGGGTGTGCAAGCGTCACTGTCCTCCGCGACAAATCCATCTCCCGCTTTGATTGCACCCAAGGCCACGCAGGGCGCTCACCGCGTCAACGCAGCCGACAAACGCATCATCAACGGCCAGACCGACGTCAACCAGCTGGTGCCGTTCAAGTACAAGTGGGCCTGGGAAAAATACCTCGCCACCTGCGCCAACCACTGGATGCCGCAGGAAGTGAACATGAGCCGCGACATCGCGCTCTGGAAAGACCCCAACGGCCTGACCGAAGACGAGCGTCGCATCGTCAAACGCAACCTCGGCTTCTTCGTCACCGCCGACTCGCTGGCCGCCAACAACATCGTGCTGGGCACCTACCGCCACATCACGGCGCCCGAGTGCCGGCAGTTCCTGCTGCGTCAGGCGTTCGAAGAAGCGATCCACACGCACGCCTACCAGTACATCGTGGAGTCGCTGGGTCTGGACGAGTCCGAGATCTTCAACGCCTACAACGAAGTCCAGTCGATCCGCGACAAGGACCAGTTCCTGATCCCCTTCATCGAAGCGATCATGGACCCGAACTTCCACACCGGCACGCCCGAGACCGACCAGCGCCTGCTCAAGAGCCTGATCGTCTTCGCCTGCCTGATGGAGGGCCTGTTCTTCTACGTCGGCTTCACGCAGATCCTGGCGCTGGGCCGCCAGAACAAGATGACCGGTGCCGCCGAGCAGTACCAGTACATCCTGCGCGACGAGTCCATGCACTGCAACTTCGGCATCGACCTGATCAACGCGATCAAGATGGAGAATCCGTTGCTGTGGACGGCCGACTTCAAGGCCGAAATCAAGGCGCTGTTCATCAAGGCCGTCGAGCTCGAATACCGCTACGCCGAAGACACCATGCCGCGCGGCGTGCTCGGCATGAACGCCTCCATGTTCAAAGGCTACCTGCGCTACATCGCCAACCGGCGCGCCACACAGATCGGCCTGGAACCGATGTTCCCGAATGAAGAGAACCCGTTCCCCTGGATGAGCGAGATGATCGACCTCAAGAAGGAACGCAATTTCTTTGAAACCCGGGTGATCGAATACCAATCGGGAGGCGCGCTGTCCTGGGACTGACCCTCAGTCGCCCGGCCTGCCCTTCTCTCGTTCACACCATGTCCGTCGTCACATCAAAGCCCTGCTGCCCGCGCTCCCGTACGGCCTGCAGGGCTTTGTCACCGCATTCAGGGTCTTGGGGTCTGTCGTGGATGCATTCACGCGAACCCAGGGCATTGAATCACTTGGCTGGCACCTTGCCGGTTGAAGTGCTCTTTGCAACTTGATCAAGGAGAAAACAATGGCAACTGCGAAAAAAGCCCCGGCCAAGAAGGCCGCTCCGGCTAAAAAGACCACCGCTGTGAAGAAGGCAGCCCCGGCGAAGAAAGCCGCACCGGCCAAAAAAGCCGCCGTCGTGAAGAAGGCAGCCCCGGCGAAGAAAGCCGCACCGGCCAAAAAAGCCGCCGCTGTGAAGAAGGCAGCCCCGGCGAAGAAAGCCGCACCGGCCAAAAAAGCCGCCGTCGTGAAGAAGGCAGCCCCGGCAAAGAAAGCCGCACCGGCCAAAAAAGCCGTCGTGAAAAAGGCAGCCCCGGCGAAGAAAGCCGCGGCCCCCGCGAAGAAAGCCGCACCGGCCAAAAAAGCCGCCGTCGTGAAGAAGGCAGCCCCGGCGAAGAAAGCCGCAGCCCCCGCGAAGAAAGCCGCACCGGCCAAAAAAGCCGCCGTCAAAAAGGCAGCCCCAGCAAAAAAAGCTGAGCCGGCCAAGAAGCCGGCAGCCCCAGCGGCACCTGCAGCTCAGACCAAGCTGAACCCTCAGGCTGCCTGGCCGTTTCCCACGTCCAGCAAGCCCTGAAGTCGTCTTTGAGATGACACCTGGCCCGACGTGAAAGCGTCGGGCTTTTTTGTGTCTGAAATTCTGCCGCTCAGTCCGCGCTGCTGAAGCGGTAGTTCTGACCGCCACGGCTGGCGATTTTGGTGGCGCCGATGCGATTGCCCAGATCAGCGCAACGTGCCAGCCCCCAGCCCTGCGCCAGGCCGTGCAACAGGGCGGCACGGAAGGCATCGCCGCACCCGGTCGGATCGACGACCTCGGTCGCGGTCACACCAGGCACCAGGGTCTTGCTGCCCTGCTCCCAGACCTCGCACCCTTGCGCACCCAGCGTGACGATCAGGCCTTTGACCTGCGCCGCGATGGATTCAAAGCTCAGACCGGTGCGATCACACAGCATCTGGCCTTCGTAGTCGTTGACCGTGACCCAACTCGCGAGCTCGATGAAGTGCGTCAACTCGTCGCCGTTGAACATGGGCAGGCCCTGGCCCGGATCGAACACAAAAGGAATGCCCGCGGAGTGCAACTGCTCGGCGTGCGAAAGCATGGCGTCACGGCCATCGGGCGAGACAATGGCCAGACGGATGTCGGCATCGGTCGGGACCACATTCGCATGGGCATCGGACATGGCGCCCGGGTGAAAAGCGGTGATCTGGTTGTTGTCTCGGTCGGTCATGATCATGGCCTGCGCCGTGTAGTTGTCCGACGTCGTGCCGATGAAGCGCGTGTCCACCCCAAGGCCTTGCAGCCGCCTCAGATAGTCCTGCGCGTCATTGCCCACCATGGCCAGCGGCACGGCAGGGGACCCAAGCTGGCGCAGACCATAGGCAATGTTGCCCGCACACCCCCCATACTCACGGCGCAGACCCGGCACCAGGAACGACACGTTGAGGATGTGCAGCTGGCTCGGCAGGATCTGCTCGGCGAAGCGCCCCTCAAACGTCATGATGGTGTCGAAGGCCAGGGAGCCACAAATGAGGATGGACATGAAAGGGGAAGGGTGAAGTTCAGGGATAGAAGACCAAGGCGCGGTAGCCAGTCATGGACGAGACCCCGCTGTCGGCAATGGACAAGCGAAGACTCATGGACAAGGAACCCTGGGGTGGCAACAGCGCAGGCGCACCAGGCAATTCGTCGGGCAAGAATACCCGACGCGCAATGACGGCATCCCGCGTGTCGGTCAGGCTCAATTCCAATGCCGGCACAGCGACCGCCATCGACGCGCTGTTCTTGAGCACCAGATCGAATGAATAAAAACTGCCCAGGCGTCGCACGAGATTGGAGCTGTCGATCACCACCGACTCGATGCGGCGCACAGGCCCCACCTCGCAGGCAAAAGGACGGCACAGGCTGGTGAGCCAGGGCACTGCGGCCGGGTATTGGGCGGCGAGCCGGTCGCGGTTCTGAACCGCCCACTGCATCGACAGCAGCAACGCCAGCAGCACCGATGCCAACGTCAGCAGGCTGCGCATCAACGGTGAACGCCAAAAGGCCTTGCGGCGCGCCTGACGGACAAATCCGGGCTCGGACACCACCGGATCCAAGGGTTCCACCGGCGTCGCCTGAGGCAGCGTGGCGGGCGCCGGGCTCCCCGCAACGGGGGCGGTCTCGCTCACTGTGGCGGCAGGCACCGGCTCCGGCACAGGTACCGGCACTTGCGTGGTGTCAGGCTCTTTGGACACCACCTGGGCCTTGGATGCACCGCTGGCGAACTGCTTGAGTTCATCCGCAAACTCGGGTGATGTTTTCAGCCCGGCGGCGGATGATGGCGCCGGCGACCCATCCAGGACTTCCACCGGTCCGGACGCGGGAAGCCAAACATCCGCTTCCAGCGCTGTGCGGTCCTCAAGCAGCTTCTCCAGGGCCTGAAACTCGGCCGTCGTCCAGGCTTCGGCCGGATCGGGCTCAGACCGCCAGGGGTTGGGTTCCAGCAACCAGTCGCCCTCACCGTCCTCTCCCCCCGCAAGCAAGGCGTGCGACTGCGCCATCGGCGCTGGGTCGGGCGCCACCGAAGGTGCAGGTACCGCAGGAGCAGACACCGGCTCTGGCTCTGGCTCTGGCACGGGTGCGGGTGCAGCCTCACCCTCCAGGTACAAGGTGGCGTCGAACACATCGGCGCAATGACCACAACGCACCCAGCCGTCGGAAATCTTGAGCTGGTCGGGAACGACCTTGAACATCGTTCCGCAGGCCGGGCAGCGGGTGGTGTAACTCATGCGCCGATTATTGCAGGCGGCCCGGCGCGATCCGCGCCCGCCCACCCGCTCAGGGCTTCTCGGCCGTCATCAGGATCCAGCCGTCCTCTTCGTCGCTGACCGAGAGGGACACCCAAGGCGCGTAAGCCTCTTTCAGCTCGTCGGCCTGACGCGAAAGAATGCCGGCCATCACCAGGCGACCACCAGCGCGCACGTGCTCACAGAGCAGCGGAGCGAGCACCTTGAGCGGTGTGGCCAGGATGTTGGCGAGCACGATGTCGAACTGCCCCCGGGCCTGATCGGGCAACCCCGATTGCAGGCTCACATGGTTGGCGCTGGCATTGAGTCGCGTCGATTCCACAGCGGCCGGGTCGATGTCGACCGCCACGATGTCCGTCGCACCGAACTTGGCCGCGCCGATCGCCAGGATGCCCGAACCACAGCCGTAATCCAGCACACGCTTGCCCTCAACGCCATGGTGGGCGGTCCAGCGCAGGCACATGCGCGTGGTCGGGTGCGTTCCGGTGCCGAACGCCAGCCCCGGATCCAGCCGGATCACCTCGCGCGCCGCAGCTGGCGGCTCATGCCAGGTGGGCACGATCCAGAACGTGGGCGTGATTTCCACCGGGTCGAACTGGGATTGCGTCAGGCGCACCCAGTCCTGCTCGGCCACGGCCTGCACGCCCAGCACCTCACAACCCTCGAAAAAATCCTGAAACACCAGCAGCGCCGCGGCTTCGCGCGCACCGGCTTCAGTGGGGAACAGCGCCACCACCCGCGAACGGTTCCAGCCCGCCTTCGGCGCGGGCATGCCCGGTTCGCCAAACAGGGCCTGCTCGGACGGTGTCAGGGCATCGGCATCCTCCACCGAGACGCTCAGCGCATCGAGTTCGACCAGCGCGTCGCTGACCGGCTCGACGCCGGCCTCTGGGACGAGCAGGACCAACTCAAAAAGAGACCCAGCCGGCGGCTGGGTCTGGCAAGCAAGATCAGCGTTCACGTTGGGAGAGCCACTCTTCCAGGTAGTGGATGTTGGTGCCGCCGGCCACGAAGCTGGCGTCCACCATCAGCTCACGGTGCAGCGGGATGTTGGTCTTGATGCCCTCCACCACCGCTTCGGCCAGCGCCGTGCGCATTCGGGCCAGGGCCTGCTCGCGCGTGTCGCCGTGCACGATCAGCTTGCCGATCATGGAGTCGTAGTTCGGCGGCACGAAGTAGTTGGTGTACGCATGCGAGTCCACACGCACCCCCGGGCCACCGGGCATGTGCCAGGTGGTGATGCGGCCGGGCGAAGGCGTGAACTTGTAGGCGTCTTCCGCGTTGATGCGGCACTCGATGGCGTGGCCGCGCAACTGCACCTGGCGCTGCGTGAACGGCAGTTTTTCGCCGGCGGCCACCGCGATCTGGGTGCGCACAATGTCCACACCAGTGATCCACTCCGTCACCGGGTGTTCCACCTGCACGCGGGTGTTCATCTCGATGAAATAGAACTCACCGTTCTCGAACAGGAACTCGAAAGTACCCGCCCCCCGATAGCCGATCTTCTTGCACGCCGCCGCGCAGCGCTCGCCGATCTTCTCGATCAGGCGGCGCGGAATGCCCGGCGCCGGCGCTTCTTCGATCACCTTCTGGTGGCGCCGCTGCATGGAGCAGTCGCGCTCGCCGAGGTACACCGCGTTGCGGTGCGTGTCGGCCATGATCTGGATCTCGATGTGGCGCGGGTTCTGGAGAAACTTCTCCATGTACACCTCGGGGTTGCCAAAGGCAGCCCCGGCTTCGGCCTTGGTGGTCTGCACCGCGTGCAGCAGGGCCGCTTCGGTGTGCACCACACGCATGCCGCGACCACCGCCACCACCCGCCGCCTTGATGATGACCGGGTAGCCGATCGTTTTGGCGGTGCGTTTGATCACCACCGGGTCGGCCGGCAGAGCACCTTCCGAGCCGGGCACGCAGGGCACGCCGGCGCGGATCATGGCCTGCTTGGCCGACACCTTGTCACCCATCAGACGGATCGATTCGGGCGTGGGGCCAATGAAGGTGAAGCCACTTTGCTCCACGCGCTCGGCAAAATCGGCATTTTCGGACAGGAACCCGTAGCCAGGGTGAATCGCCTCGGCGTCCGTGACTTCGGCGGCCGAGATGATGGCGGGCATGCTGAGGTAGCTCTGCGCCGACTGCGCCGGACCAATGCAGACGGCCTCGTCCGCGAGCTTCACGTATTTGGCGTCGCGGTCGGCCTCTGAGTAGACCATGACGGCCTTGATGCCCATTTCGCGGCAGGCGCGTTGCACCCGGAGGGCAATCTCGCCGCGGTTGGCGATCAGGATTTTCTTGAACATGGGCGTTCGGTCGCTTATTCGATCACGTACAGCGGCTGGCCATACTCCACCGCCTGGCCGTTCTCCACCAGGATCTGGGTGACGGTGCCGCTCTTGTCGGCTTCGATCTCGTTGAGGATCTTCATCGCCTCGACGATGCAGATCGTTTCGCCTTCCTTGATGCTGTCACCGACCTCCACGAAGGGTTTCGCACCGGGACTGGAGGCACGGTAGAAGGTGCCGACCATGGGCGACTTGACGGTGTGGCCCACCGGTCCGGCCGGAGCTGCGGCAGCAGGAACCGCTTCGGCCGGTGCAGCAGCCACCAACGGTGCTGCGGGCGCGGCCACAGGGGCCATGGCGTAGGTGACCGGAGCGGCCATGCCGACGGGCGCGCTCTTGACGATGCGCACTTTGCCTTCCGCTTCGGTGATTTCCAGTTCGGACACGTTCGATTCGGACACCAGATCGATCAGCGTCTTCAGTTTTCTCAAATCCATGATTTCTCCAACGAAATGCGGTCAAATTGATTCAACTTCACTCAATTTCATTGAAATCAAGGCTGAACAATCCGCCGGGGTGCGCAGTGTACACGAGGGTTGAATCGGGTGGCACACCGTTCATCACCCTCGACAGCCGACGTTCGAGGGGCCATTCGGTCCACGCACGGACACAAGTTGAAAGAACTTTAACCGCTTTTCAACGCGGTTCACCACATCCACCCAGCAGACCAACGGCCTCGCTGGCCATGGCCTTTCAGACCAGACCCGCCCACAGCGAGAGGTCCGACTCGCTCAGCTTGCCGAGCTTGCGGTGCATCACGGTCCCGTCGGCACCGAACACCACGGTGAACGGCAGCCCCCCACTGGCGTTGCCCAGACTGCGGCCCAACTCGGTTCCCGCCAGCCCGGCCAAGGCGACGGGGAAATCCAGTGGCAAACGCTGCAAAAAGCTGCGCACTGGAGCCGCCTGGTCCACCGCTAGGCCCAGCACCTGCCAGCCGGCAGGTTCGTTGGCGCGGTAGAAAGCATTGACCATGGGCAGCTCTTCAACACACGGCGGGCACCAGGTGGCCCAGAAATTCACAAGCAGGGGCCGGCCCAGAAACCGTTTCAATGCGACGGCTTCACCCTGCAAGCCCGGCAATTCCGTGGCCCAGAAAGCCGCCTCCGCACCCGACATCGGTTCGCCCGGCCGCAAGCGCCACCAAGCAACGCCCGCACCGGCGGCCATGGCGCCAGCCGCCACCCCGCCCATCCAGAGACGCCGTCGCATCATGCGTTGTTCCCCCGCTCCACCGGCGCCGACAAGAGCGCCCTCAGGTCGTTCGCGTCGCCGCGCGGACGCCGGCCCTGGGCATCGGGCTTGAGCGCCCCCCGGACGTCGTCGCGGTCCTGCACCAGCAGGTGCACCAGCGCCCACTGCCCCAGCGCCTCGCAGCGGCATCGCACGGTCAGCGCATCCACGGGCTCCCCCTTCCAGCCATTGACCGAGCCGGGGTGGTACTCCACCCCATGGTCCAGCAGGGTCCACTCGGCGGACTTGGCATCGTCGCAATACAGCTGGATATAGATGTCGCTGTGCCGCGTGGCGGTGCCGTGCCAGACCGCTCCGCCCACATGGGGGTGAAACACGGCGAGTCGCTCCATCCAGACCAGGGCCAGCTCGCGCAGGGCCTGCAACTCCACAGGCTGGGTGTCGGCGCAAAACAGGTGAATGTACTCACGCACAGCGGCGTCCATCGCCGCGTTGTCGGGCCAGGGCGCGCGCGTGGACAAGCCCATTTGTTTGCCCGCACGCCGTTTGGCCGCGGCGTACTCCAGTCCTTCTTCCACCACGAAGCGCGCCGCCACGGCGGCGATTTCATCGGTCTGATCTGCTCGAAACACGTCCATGCCGCGATTGTGCCTCGCAGGCGGCCCCAGGGCGCTCCGGCGTGCCACTGCCCCCTCACCGGCCAGGGCCGGGCCCCGCCTAAAATCGCCGCATGCATATACACATCCTGGGCATTTGCGGCACCTTCATGGGCGGTCTGGCCGCCCTCGCACGTGAAGCGGGCCACCGCGTGACCGGCTGCGACGCCGGGGTCTACCCGCCCATGAGCGACCAGCTGCGGGCACTCGGTATCGACCTGATCGAGGGTTTTGCCGCCGACCAGATGGGCCTTCAACCCGACGTGTACGTGGTGGGCAACGTGGTCAGCCGCGCCCGCCTGTCCGATGGCACGCCGAAGTTCCCCCTCATGGAAGCCATCCTGGAGGCGGGCGCGCCCTACACCAGCGGCCCACAGTGGCTGGCCGAACACGTGTTGCAGGGCCGTCACGTGCTGGCCGTGGCCGGCACCCACGGCAAAACCACCACCACCGCCATGCTGGCCTGGGTGCTGGAAGCCAACGGGCTGCAACCGGGCTTTCTGGTGGGAGGCGTACCGATGAACTTCGGGGTGTCAGCGAGCTTGGGCGGCGGGGCGGCGGGGCGCTCTGCGCAGGTCAAGGAGGAGCCCGCGCAGCGGGCGGGGGACACGGAGCAGAGCGCCCCGCCGTCCTGCCGTCCTCTCTTCGTCATCGAAGCCGACGAGTACGACACCGCCTTCTTCGACAAACGCAGCAAGTTCGTGCATTACCGCCCGCGCACGGCGGTGCTGAACAACCTGGAGTTCGACCACGCCGACATCTTCGACGACCTGGCGGCCATCGAACGCCAGTTTCACCACCTGCTGCGCACCGTGCCGCCTTCGGGGCGGGTGGTCGTCAACGGCCTGGAAGAGAGCCTGGACCGGGTGCTGCATCAAGGCGTCTGGAGCGAGGTGCGCAGCTTTGGCGCGGCGGTCAGTGACTTCACCGCCTTGGGCGAGCCCCACGCGTTCGACGTGCTGGAGCGCGGCCAGCGCGTCGCCCGAGTGGAGTGGGCGCTCACCGGCGTGCACAACCAGCTCAACGCCCTGGCGGCGATCGCGGCGGCCCAGCACGTGGGCGTGGCGCCCGCCGATGCCGCTGCGGCCCTGGGCCGGTTCGTGAATGTGCGGCGCCGCATGGAGGTTCGTGGAACGGTGATGCGCGACGGCCTGCCGATCACGGTGTACGACGATTTTGCCCACCACCCCACGGCCATCCGCACCACGCTCGACGGCTTGCGGCGCCGGCTCCAGGCATCGGGTGGACGCATCCTGGCCGTGTTCGAACCGCGCAGCAACACCATGAAACTGGGCACGATGAAATCGCAGCTGCCCTGGAGCCTGGAAGCGGCCGACCTGGCGTTCTGTCACGCCGGCGGGCTCGACTGGGACGCTGCGGACGCGCTGCTGCCCATGGGAGAACAAGCCCATGTTGCCCACAACATCGACGAGCTGGTGGGTCAGGTCGTGTCGGCCGCGCGCGGCGGCGATCACATCGTCTGCATGAGCAACGGCGGCTTCGGCGGGGTGCACGCCCGCCTGCTGACGGCGTTGCGCTGACGCGCTGGGGTCAGTAACCCAGCGACATCGTCGCCAGATCCACCACCACCACGGGCTTGGCCAGCGCCGCGCTGGCGGCACGGGCAAAACCCATGGCCCACTCGCGATGGGCGGGCTCGCGGAAGTGATCCTGGCCCACCGCCTGCGCGACCGCCAGAATCTTGTCGGCGGTCAGCACCTTGCCGGTCAGGCGAATGGGCTCGCAGTCCAGCGCGGTGAACTGCTCGTCCAGCCAGGCCCGGGCCTGGTCGTGCGGCATGGGCTGGACCTCGTCGAGATCAAAACGGTGGGTGGATGACTCACCCCAGGTCACGGTGACTTGACTGCGCATTCGGGAACTCCTTGGACACGGCGTGATATCGATATCACGGACAACAGGATCGATGGTGCGGAAGCACCGCGGCGGAGGGACGGCTTCAGGGCCCGCGAACGCTGTCCTGCCCGGTTTTGCCGGTGGACACGCGCAAGGGCGAATGCACCGCCTCGCGCAAGATGCTGGAGGGACCCATCATTTCCGATTGTCCGTGGTGGGTTTGCAGTTCGGATTCGCGGTCGGCCTGGTCAAACCGCAGTGCCACCATGGCGCGGCGGGTTTCTGTTTCGGCCCGACGCGCACTGTCAGGGTCGGTGGTCAGCCCGCCCGCGTGGTAAAGCGCGCCGATGTGGCGTGCCAGCTCGTGGTCGGGCCAGCCAGTGCGTTCCAGCAACTGGGAGAAACTGGCCGGACGGGCCATGAGTTCTCGCATCAGGGAGAGGTGAATCTCGTCAAACCAATGCGCGGGCAGTCGCGGCACCCGTCGCAGGTACAGACGCTGCTCCCTGTAACGCCTGGGCAGCACGTCGCGCCGGGTGCGCACAGCGTAGGTCCACATCACGCGGTGCAGCGGCAAGCGGATGAACGACGGAGGAATGTCTTTGGACAAGGCGGGCCCATGCACCCACTCGGCCATCGACAGGTCGACCGGGCGGGCGGGAATCAGCAGCGCGGCCTGCCAGCGCTGGATGTCGATGACGGCGAGCAGCTTGCCGGAGAGGGTCACGTGAACCACATCCCCTGAACGGCAGGCGCTCAGCTGCTCCACCAGCAGGGCACCCAGGGCGAACTGGCTGCGCAGCGGGCGCAACCAGGCCTCGAAACGTTGCAGCCGCTGGCGCACACTGGCTTCGCTGTCGGCCTCAAAAAACTCCGCAGATGCAAAACCTTCCGGCAGCGGTGCAGCAAAGGCCAGTGGCCGGTCCACCTCGACGCGGTTGAGCGTCAGGCGTTCGTCGCTGCCGTGCGGGTGGCGGATCACCACCTCGTCGCGCCCCAGCACCTCCACCGCGTCGCCAGCGATCATCCAGGCGTCGGCCAGGTGCGGGTCGCAGGTGCGCCACTCGGGCCATCCGGAGGGCGTCTGGGCCGCCCATGTCTGCAGGCGCACGCCCATCTGCTCGGAAAAGCCCAACAGACCCAACCCCAGAACTGGCTGCTCCACACCAACCCCCATCTGCAACGTGTCGACGCCCCAGGCTGCACCCACTGCAACCGAGCGGCCATCAATTAGAACATCGACCCCCTCGCCGGAATATCAAACGATGCACACAGCCCGCCGGGCACCCCACCGGCTGTCGTGCAGGCCCCGTCAGCAACCCGCGCGCGAACGCTCCACCGCCCGGGACAGCACCTCCAGCGCCGTCAGCGAGTCGCCCCAGCCCAGACAGGCATCGGTGATGCTCTGACCATAGGTCAGCCGGCCGACGTCGTCCTTCCCTGGTGTGAATTTCTGTGCGCCAGCCTCGATGTGGCTTTCGATCATCACGCCGAACACGCTCTTCGAGCCGCCTTCGATCTGGGCCGCGATGTCGCGCGCCACATCCAGCTGCTTTTCGTGCTGCTTGCTGCTGTTGGCGTGGCTGCAGTCCACCATCAGGCGCGGCGTGAGCTTGGCGGCCTCCAGATCCTTGACCGCGGCCGCCACGTGGGTGGCGTCGTAGTTGGGCGCCTTGCCGCCGCGCAAGATGACGTGGCAGTCCTTGTTGCCGTTGGTCTGCACGATGGCGACCTGACCGTTCTTGTGCACCGACAGGAAATGGTGCCCGCGCGCGGCCGCCTGGATGGCGTCGGTGGCGATGCGGATGTTGCCGTCGGTGCCGTTCTTGAAACCGATCGGCGCCGACAGCCCCGAGGCCAGCTCGCGGTGCACCTGGCTCTCGGTCGTGCGCGCGCCGATGGCGCCCCAGGCGATCAGGTCGCCGATGTACTGCGGCGAGATCACGTCCAGGAACTCGCTGCCAGCCGGCAAACCGATGCGGTTGATGTCGATCAGCAACTGGCGCGCGATGCGCAGGCCTTCGTCGATGCGGTAGCTCTCGTCCAGGTAGGGGTCGTTGATCAGGCCCTTCCAGCCGACCGTGGTGCGTGGCTTTTCGAAGTAGACACGCATCACGATTTCCAGCGTGTCGGCGTACTGGTCGCGCAGGGGCTTCAGGCGGCGCGCGTAGTCCAGCGCGGCGGCCGGGTCGTGGATCGAGCACGGGCCGATGACCACCAGCAGGCGGTCGTCCTTGCCGCGCAGGATGTTGTGGATGGCTTGGCGCGTCTGGCTGATGAGGCCTTCCACCGGCGTGCCGCCGATGGGGAAGAAGCGGATCAGGTGTTCGGGAGGCGGGAGCACGGTGATGTCCTTGATGCGTTCGTCGTCGGTCTGGCTGGTTTTGTCGACAGAACGTGCATGCCAGGCATCGGCGCTGACGGGGGTGGCTTTGGCGGTCATCACGGAACTCCTCGGGTTGGCGAAAAAAAAGTGGCAAAAAAAAACCGCCGGGCGTCGGGCCCGGCGGTTTTGGGAGGTTCGGTTGCGTTGCGCTTACACCGTGGCCTCTCGTCCGCCGGGGACTGAGAACCAAAAGTAAAAACCAAAAAAGATGGCAGAGCGCGTCAGCATAGAGGCGCAATGTAGCACAGGGGCCATGACAACCGCCTTACGCGTCAACCCCCATAGAGGCTGCGCCAGGCCCAGCCGGCCAACGCGCAAGCCACGATCACCCGGATCACGCCCTGCTTGAAACGGATCAGCGCCACCGCGGCAAACGCCACCAGGACCAGCGCTGCCCAGTCCGGGCGGAGCCATCCGCCGGCCGTGCCCGACGGGTAGGCCACATGAACCAGGAAGAACAGCGCCAGGCTCGCGATCACCCCCACCACCGCCGCCGTGATCGCGGTCAGGGGCGCGGTGAAATGCAACTTGCCGTGCGTGCTTTCCACCAGCGGGCCGCCCGCGAGGATGAAGATGAACGAGGGCAGGAAAGTGAACCAGGTCACCACCAGCGCCGCCAGCGCCGCGCCCAGAAACAGCGCGTCCGGCCCCAGCACCTGCTGCCCCCAGCCACCGAGGAACCCCACAAAGGCCACCACCATGATCAGCGGCCCCGGCGTGGTTTCGCCCAGCGCGAGGCCGTCGATCATCTGCGGCCCGAGCAGCCAGCCGTGCTCCACCACCGCGCCCTGGTACACATAGGGCAACACCGCGTAGGCCCCGCCGAAGGTGAGCAACGCCGCCTTGGTGAAAAACCAGCCCATGGCGGCGAGCGTGCCCGTCCAGCCCTTCCACGCCACCAGTGCACCCATGGGCAGTGCCCACAACACGGCACCGCCCGACAACACCCGCAGCAGGCGCGCGCGGCTGAAGCGTGCGTGGTCCGGTGTGGGCGTGTGGTCGTCGATCACCGCGGGCTGATGGGCGGCGGTGGTGGCGGCTGCGGCATGCCCGCCGCCGGTGCGCGCAAACTGGTCCGGCACCCAGCGGCCACCCAGCCAGCCCACCAGGGCGGCCGCCAGCACGACCAAGGGAAACGGCACCCCAAAAACGGCCAGGGCCAGAAAACTCCCCACCGCCACGGCCCACAGCAGCGGCGCGCGCCGCGGGTGTCGCAGCGTCTTGCTGCCCATGCGGTGCACCGCCTGCAAGACCAGCGCCGCCACCGCCGGCTTGATGCCGTACAGCAGTCCCGCGACCCAGGCCACCTGGCCATGGACCACATAGACCCAGCTCAGGCCGATCAGGATCAGCAGCGACGGCAGCACGAACAGCACACCCGCCACCACACCGCCCCAGGTGCGGTGCAGCAGCCAGCCGATGTAGGTGGCGAGCTGCTGCGCCTCGGGGCCGGGCAGCAGCATGCAGTAGTTCAGCGCGTGCAGGAAGCGCTGCTCGCTGATCCAGCGCTTCTGCTCCACCAGTTCGCGGTGCATGACGGCGATCTGACCGGCCGGGCCACCGAAGCTGATGAAGCCCAGCTTGAGCCAGAAGCGCAGGGCCTCCCAGAAATTCACGTGGCGCGGCACTGTCATTCAGGTCTCCAGTTGTGGGTTTCGGCGTGACCCCCGACCTGATCCACGCACCAAGCGTAGAGGGCGTCGTACACCGGCATCATGGCCTCCAGCATGGCGTGGTCGTTGTCGGCGTGCCGGCGCGACATGCCCAGCGACACCGCCAGCAAACCCGCAGCGGGCGCGGCCAGCTCCAGCCGGTCGGTGTCGGCCCCGCGCACGATCACGGCCAACAGGTCGAGCGCTGGCAGGCTCAGGCCGAAGGCGCAGAGCAAGGCATCGAAGCTGCAGCACTCCCCCTCGTGAGACATCGGCGCCCCGGGGATGTCGAAAGCCACGGCCTGGCGCTGCTCGGCCTGCGCCAGCACCTCGGCGGTGGGCACGTAGAAAAAAACAGCCTCGCGGTCGATGAAACGGCGGATCAGCCAGGGGCAGGCGATGCGGTCGATCTTGGGGCGTGCCCGTGTGATCCACCGGGAACCGCCGGCGCCGGTGACGCCCAGGTCAGGGCGCTTGCGCACCAGCGGCACCGGCGATGCGCCCAGCGCCTGCAACAGCGCGGGGCTGTCCACGCCGGCCTCACCGCCCTCGATGCCGCCCAGCAGGTAGCGAGCATCCCAGCCCGCGTCGCGCAACCGGGCAGCGGCGTGCTGGCTGACCTCGTGACCGTACACGCAGCACACGACGGCCGCTTGCGGGGGACGGTCGCCCAGCCAGGTGCCCAGGCTGTCAGGGGCCACGTGCTGCGCCAACGGCAGCAGCGCGGGGCTCAGCTCAAAGCGCTCGGTGCGACGCACGTCCAGGATCAGAGGGGTGTCGGGCTGGCCCAAGAGCGCCACGAAGGCGCTGGGGCTGATGGCGTGGCTGGGGTTCAATTCAACGGTTTCCATGGTTGGCGCTCCACATGAGGAGGTGGCCAGCACTTGGACGGAAACCGTCTATTCCCGAAGGAACTCGGGAGGCTGTGTTCCCGATACAGAAGATGCTATCCGATCTCAGGCCGTGCCGCCGACCGTCAGGCCGTCGATGCGCAGCGTCGGCTGGCCCACGCCCACGGGCACGCTCTGGCCTTCCTTGCCGCAGGTGCCCACGCCGCTGTCCAGCCGCATGTCGTTGCCGATCATGCTGATCTTCTTGAGCGACTCGGGGCCGCTACCGACCAGCGTGGCGCCTTTCACCGGGTACTGGATCTGCCCGTTTTCCACCCAGTAGGCCTGGCTGGCGGAGAACACGAACTTGCCGCTGGTGATGTCGACCTGACCACCACCGAAGTTGGTGGCGTACAGCCCCTTCTTCATGCTGGCCACGATTTCCTCGGCGCTCTTGTCGCCGCCCAGCATGTAGGTGTTGGTCATGCGCGGCATGGGCACGTGGGCGTAGCTCTCGCGGCGGCCGTTGCCGGTGGGCTTGACACCCATCAGGCGCGCGTTCATGGCGTCCTGGATGTAGCCACGCAGGATGCCGTCTTCGATCAGCACGTTCTTTTGCGAGGTGTGGCCTTCGTCATCGACGTTGAGCGAGCCGCGGCGGTCGGCGATGGTGCCGTCGTCGAGCACGGTCACGCCCTTGGCCGCCACGCGCTGGCCGATGCGGCCGGCGAACGCGCTGGAGCCCTTGCGGTTGAAGTCACCCTCCAGGCCATGGCCCACCGCTTCGTGCAGCAGGATGCCGGGCCAGCCCGGGCCGAGCACCACGGTCATTTCGCCGGCGGGCGCGGGGCGGGCGTCGAGGTTGGTCAGGGCCGAAGACACGGCTTCGTCCACATAAGACTGCACCATGGCCTCGTCAAAGTAGGCGAGCCCGAAACGGCCGCCGCCGCCCGAACTGCCCACCTCGCGGCGGCCGTTCTGCTCGGCGATCACCGTCACGGACAGGCGAATCAGCGGCCGCACGTCGGCGGCCAGGGTGCCGTCGGCACGGGCGATCAGCACCACGTCGTGTTCGGCGGCCAGACCGGCCATGACCTGCACCACGCGCGGGTCCTTGGCCTTGGCGAGTTTTTCCACGGTTTCCAGCAGCGCCACCTTGGCGGTGCTGTCGAGCGTGGCGATCGGGTCCAGGCCCGGGTAAAGCGAGCGAGATTTCGACACTTTGGCCGCCGGGCTGCGGACCTTGCGACTCTGGCCCTGGCCGGAAATGGAGCGCACGGTGCGCGCCGCGTCGATCAGCGAGTCCCATGACAGGTCGTCCGAGTAGGCGAAGGCCGTCTTTTCACCGCTGACCGCGCGCACGCCGACGCCCTGGTCGATGCTGAAGCTGCCAGTCTTGACGATGCCCTCCTCCAGGCTCCAGCCCTCGCTGCGCGTGGTCTGGAAATAGAGGTCGGCATCGTCGACGCCGTGCGACATGATTTCACCCAGCGCCTTGTGCAGCAGGGAGGTGTTCAGCCCGTAGGGCGTGAGCAGCAGGTTTTCGGCGGTGGCGAGGCGGGCAAGGGTGGGTTCGCGAGCAATCATGGGGGCCATTGTATGAAGGGTGGGGTCCACGCGCTGGGCGCGTGGTCTTGGTGACCGGTGAGCCGGGCGCGGCGTGTGGATCAGCGGCCGGTCTGCCGCAGCAGGGGCAGCAAGGCGGCGTCGTCCAGCTCAGCCATGCCCGCCGCGTGGGCCTGGGCGAAGACACCGGCCGCCGCAGCGCCCAGCGGGCCATTGAAGCCCGCCTCTTGCGCTTCCACCACCGCAAGCCGGGTGTCTTTTTCGAGCAGGGTCACGTGGGCGCGCGGCGCGAGGTCGCCTGCGATGGCCCGGCGCATGCGGTCGGATCCGATCCAGCTCTGACCGCTGGACTGCTCGATCACGTCCAGCGTCGTGCCCAGGTCCAGGCCCAGGCGGTCGGCCAGCGCCAGCGCCTCGGCCGCGCCCACGAGGTTGATGCCCGCCAGCAGGTTGTTGACCAGCTTCGTGCGCGCGCCATCACCCACGCGCTCGCCAAGGCGAAACACCTTCGATGACAGCGCGTCCAGCAGGGCGGCGTGGCGCGCCAGCAGCGCCGTCGGCGCGGCCACCATCAGGCTCATGCTGCCGTCGCGCGCCCGGGCCGGGCCGCCGGACATCGGTGCGTCGATGCAGCCGACGCCCCGCTCGGCCAGTACCGAGGCCAGCGCCTCGGTGTCCTGCGGGGAAATGGTGGGGCACAGCATCACCACCTGGCCGGGTTGCAGCGCCGGGCCCGCGCCGTGTTCGCCGAACAACACCTGGTGCGACTGGCTGGCGTCGACCACGCAGACGATCAGCACACCGTCTGTCTTCAATGCCCGGGCAGCGGTGTCAGGCGTGTCGGCGAGATGGGCACCCGCCTCCAGCGCCTGCTGCTGGCGCAAGGGGTCGATGTCGCACACGACCACCGACCAACCCAGTTCACACAGGCGCGCAACCATCGCGCCGCCCATGTTGCCGGCACCGACCACCGCAACCTGGACCGTGGGCAACGGCCCGCGCAGCGGCGGAGTGTGGGGGCCAGCGACCGCAGCGAAGGGCCGCTCCCGAGCGAGGTCAGCCCCCTCGGGGGGCAGCGACCCGCGCAGCGGCGGAGCGTGGGGGTCATCGCCCGTCACGACTGCATCAGCCGCTTGGATTTGGCGATGGACATCAGGATGCCCAGCCCCACACCCATGGTCACCATGGCGGTGCCACCGTAGCTGACGAACGGCAGCGGAACGCCCACCACCGGCAGGATGCCGCTGACCATGCCCATGTTCACAAAGGCGTAGACAAAGATGTTGAGCGTCATGGCCCCGGCGAGCAACCGGGCAAACAGGGTCGGCGCTTCGAGCGCGATGGTCAGCCCGCGCACGATGAGGAAAATGAACGCCAGCATCAGCGCCAGCGTGCCCACCAGCCCGAACTCCTCGGAGAACGCGGCGTAGATGAAGTCGGTGGTGCGCTCGGGGATGAACTCCAGGTGGGTCTGCGTTCCCTGCATGAAGCCCTTGCCCCAGACCCCGCCGGAGCCGATGGCGATCATGCCCTGGATGATGTGAAACCCCTTGCCCAGCGGGTCCTTGGACGGATCGAGCAACGTGCAGACACGCTGGCGCTGGTACTCGTGCAACACCTTCCAGTCCACATCGGGCGCGCACCATTGCGGCTCCATGACGATCAGCACCACGACACCGGCCACAGCAATCAGCACCGGCGGGATGATGAGCTTCCAGCTCAGTCCGGCGAAAAAGATCACCGCCAGGCCCGAGGCCAGCACCAGCAGGGTCGTGCCCAGGTCGGGCTGCTTGAGGATGAGCGCCGCCGGCACCGCCAGCAACAGCGCCGCCACCGCGAAGTCCAGCGGCGACAGCTGCCCCTCGCGACGCTGGAACCACCAGGCCAGCATCAGTGGCATGGCCACCTTCATCAGCTCGCTGGGCTGGATCACGATGCCCACGTTGAGCCAGCGCTGCGCACCCTTCTTCTGGATGCCAAAAAGAAACACCGCGAGCAGCAGAGCCACCCCGAGGGTGTACATGGGCACCGCCAGCGCCATCAGCCGCTGCGGCGGCACCTGGGCCACGAAGAACAGAACGACCGCGGCCAGCATCATGTTGCGGCCGTGGTTGACGAACCGCGTGCCGTGGTCAAAGCCCACCGAGTACATCGTCATCAGGCCCGCGCCCGCCAGAATCAGCACGGCCAGCGCGAGCAGCCCGTCAAACCCCTGAAAGATCGGGGTGATGCGTTGCAAAAGGGTGGGTTTGTCGAATACGGCGGCCATGAGCGCCCGATTATCCTTCGCCCATGACCCGCCCGACCACCCCTCCTCCCGCCACCACCCACCTGCTGTACCTGCATGGCTTTCGTTCGTCGCCCCGGTCGGCCAAGGCGCAGCAGGTCGCGGCCCGGGTGGCCGAACGGCACCCGGGGGTGGTCTGGTGCTGTCCGCAACTGCCGCCCTCGCCCCGCGAGGCCGCGCAGGGGCTGCAGCAATGGGTCGCCGGCTGGCCACGTGAGGGCATGGCGGTGGTCGGCTCTTCGCTGGGCGGGTTTTACGCGCGCTGGCTGGCGCTGCAGACGGGTTGCCGGGCCGCCCTGCTCAACCCGGCGGCGTTTCCGCAGCGTGACCTGGCGCGCCACATCGGCGAGCACAGCGCCTGGCACGACCCCGGACAGCGCTTCTATTTCCAGCTGGCGTTCGTGGACGAGCTGTCGGCGCTGGCGGCCGACATCAACCGCCTGCGCCCCCTGTCGCCGACCACGCCGCAGAACCTGTATGCCATCGTCTCGCGGGACGACGAGGTGCTCGACTGGCGCGAGATGCTCGATTTCTGTGCCGGCGGCGACGTGAAGCTGCTGCCGGGCGGAGATCACGCGATCAGTGATTTCGATCGGCACATCGACGGGCTGTTTGACTTTCTGAACCTGAAAGACTGACACCTCTGGACGGCGGGTCGGTCCTCGGGTCCATGGGACAATCCTGCCCATGCACATCCTGTTTGATGAAGCCGGCAAATTGATGACCGGTCGCCTCATGTCCGAGGCGGAAAGCTCCATGCAAGTGGAGCTGGACACGGGCAAGCGCCTCAAGGTCAAGGCCGCGAACGCCCTGTTGCGCTTCGAGAAGCCCGCGCCCGCCCAGCTCATGCCCGCCGCGACCGCGCTGGCCGGAACCATGGAGCTGGAGCTGGCCTACGAATTTGCGTCGGAAGACGAGTTCGGCTTCGCCGACCTGGCCCGCGAGTACTTCAGCGCCAACGCCACCACCGAGCAGCAGGTCGCGACCCTGATCTGCCTGCAGGGCGCGCCGCACTACTTCCGCCGCGCCGGCAAGGGCCGGTACAAGAAGGCGCCGGCCGAGATCCTGGCCCAGGCGCTGGCCGCGATCGAGAAGAAGAAACAGGTGCAGGCACAGATCGACGCCTGGGCCGCCGAGCTGGTGGCCGGCAGCTGCCCGGCGCCCGTGCGCCAGCAGCTCTACAAGATCCTGTTCAAACCCGACAAGAACGCGCCCGAGTACAAGGCCGTGGTCGAGGCCGCGCGCAGCAGCCACACCGCGCCACTGCCCTTGCTGCAAAAGGCCGGCGCCATCACCAGCGCCTACCAGTTCCACTGGCAGCGCTTCCTGTTCGACCAGTTCCCCAAGGGCACGGGTTTCCCGGCGCTGCAGGCGCCGGTGATCGCCGACGAGCTGCCGCTGGCCACCGTGCAGGCCTTCTCCATCGACGACTCGCACACCACCGAGATCGACGACGCGCTCTCCGTGCAGGGACTGGGCAGCGGCACCGTCACGCTGGGCATCCACATCGCCGCGCCCGGCCTGGCCGTGTTGCCGGACAGCGCCATCGACCAGGTGGCGCGCCAGCGCCTGTCCACCGTCTACATGCCGGGCCACAAGATCACCATGCTGCCCGACGAGGTGGTGCAAGCCTACACCCTGATGGCCGGTCGCGATTGCCCCGCCGTGTCGCTCTACGTCACGTTCGACGAGACCACGCTGGAGCAGAAGGACAGCCGCACCTTGCTGGAACGTGTGCCGATCACCCACAACCTGCGCCACGACCAGCTCGACACGGTGATCACCGAAGACTGGCTGGCCGGCAGCGCCGCCGCAGACGGTGCCACGCCAGAGGTCGCCGCGCTGCAGCCCACGCTGGCCTTCATCTTCCGCCTCGCCCGCCATCTGAAAGCGCAGCGCGAGGTGGTGCGAGGCAAACCCGAAACCTTCAACCGGCCCGACTACACCTTCAAGCTCGATGGCGTGAGCGGCGCCGAGCCCGACGGCAGCGAGACGGTGATGATCGGCACGCGGCAGCGCGGCGCCCCGCTCGACCTGATGGTGGCCGAGGCCATGATCCTGGCCAACAGCACCTGGGGCAACTGGCTCGCCGAGTGCGGCGTGCCCGGCATCTACCGCAGCCAGGCCAGCCTCGCGCCCGGCGTGAAGGTGCGCATGGGCACCAAGGCCCAGCCGCACGCCGGCATCGGCGTCAAGAGCTACGCCTGGAGCACCTCACCCCTGCGCCGCTACGTGGACATGGTGAACCAGTGGCAGATCATTGCCTGCGCGCGCCACGGCAAGACCGCCGCGCTCGCCGCGCCATTCAAGCCCAAGGACGCGAACCTGTTTGCCGTGATCAGCGGCTTCGATGCGGCCTACACCGCGTACAACGGTTTTCAGAACGGCATGGAGCGTTTCTGGACGCTCAAGCACCTGCAGCAGGCGGGCATCACCGAGCTGACCGCCACGCTGATCAAGGACAACCTGGTGCGCGCCGACCAGCTGCCGCTGGTGCTGCCGGTGATGGGCGCCGAGGGCCTGCCGCGCGGTGCCCACGTGCGCGTGCGTCTGGGCGCCGTGGACGAAATGGCGCTGGACGTGTCGGGCACGGTGATCGAGCGCCTGGACCTGCCGGTGGACAACGTGGACGACGGTGCCGAGTCCGAAGACGGCGAGGACGACACGCTGGCGACACCGCTGGCGCTGGCCATCGACGTGAACGAGGCCGATGCACCGGCCACTGACACGGCCGCGCCCTGACACAGCACCGATAATCGCCGCCGTGAATCCGGTTCTGAAGTTCCTCCGGCAACTGACCACCCTGCAGCTCGCGCTCGGGGTGTCCGTGGCCGTGCACGCCGCCTTGCTGACGGTGCGTTTCGTCGACCCCGAACGTTTCAACCGGGTGTTCCAGGACACGCCGCTGGAGGTCATCCTCGTCAACGCCAAGAGCGATGAGAAGCCGGAGAAGGCACGGGCCATCGCGCAGGCCTCGCTGGCCGGTGGCGGCGATGCCGAAAAAGGCAGGGCCACCTCGCCGCTGCCCCCCATGGCACAGGCCAGGCTGGGGGACACGCCGGAAGAGGACGAGCGCATGATCGAAGCGCTCAAGGAGCGGCAGGACCAGATCCTGGCCCAGGTGCGGCAGCAACTGGCCAACATGCCCCCGCCCGACCTGCAGGCCATCCATCCGAGCCAGGACGCGGTCGAGCGGGAGAAAAAGCGCCAGGCACTGGTGAAGATCCTGGCCGAAATCGAGAAGCGCATCAACGAAGAAAATGCGCGGCCCAAGAAGCGCTACATCAGCCCGGCCACGCGCGAAGAGGTCTATGCCATCTACTACGACGAGCTGCGCCGCAAGATCGAAGACCGGGGCACCACCAATTTCCCCGAGGCGGCGGGCCGCAAGCTCTATGGCGAGCTGACCATGGTGATCACGGTGAACCACACCGGCGCGGTGATCGACACCGAGATCGTCCAGACCTCGGGCAACACCACGCTTGACCGCCGTGCGCAATCGATCGTGCGCAGCCTCGGCTTCGGGCGGTTCAACGACAACATGCGCCGGCGCGCCGACCAGATCGTGGTGGTCTCGCGCTTCCGCTTCACGCGCGACGCCACCTTGCAAACGCAATTGTCGAGTCAATGACGAAATCTTTCGGCCGCTGGTTGTTGTGGGTGCTGCTGGCCGGTCTGGCCTTGCAGCTTTTTTTCGTGCTGCGCATCGCGCTGATGGTGGTGGTTGATCCGCAGAGCACGGCGTTCATGCGCTCCGAGGCCTGGCGGGTGGCGGGGCAGAGCATCACCCAGGCCGACAAGTCGTGGCGCTGGTCCTCGCAATGGGTGGACTACGCCGAGATCAGCCCCCACCTCAAGCGCGCGGTGATGGCGTCGGAAGACGCCGGATTCGTCGAACACGGCGGCGTGGACTGGGACGCCATCCAGTCGGCCTGGAGCAAGAACGAGCGGCGCCAGGAACTGGTCGAGAAGCGCACCGAGCAGCTGGAGAAGCGGCTGGCGAAGAAGCCCGAGGCCGTCGAGGCCGCGATCAAGGCCATCAAGCCGCCCAAGATCCTCGGTGGCTCGACCATCACCCAGCAGCTCGCCAAGAACCTGCTGCTGTCGGGCGAGCGCAACCTGCTGCGCAAGGGCCAGGAGCTGATGCTCACGCTCACGCTCGAAGCCCTGCTGAGCAAAGAGCGCATCCTGGAGATCTACCTCAACAGCGTCGAGTGGGGAGAAGGCGTGTTCGGCGCCGAGGCGGCCGCGCAGCGCTACTTCAAGAAACCCGCGGCCAAGCTCAGCCCGCATGAGGCCGCGCGCCTGGCGGTGATGTTGCCGAGCCCCAAATTCTTCGAAACCCGCCCGGGTTCGGCGTACCTGGCGCGACGCACCAGCACCATCGTCGCCCGCATGGGCGATGTGCAGGCGCCGTGAACAGGCTCCCCCCTGCGCCGCTTCGCGGCTTCCCCCCGGGGGGACGACACCTGCGGCCGGGCGAAGCCCGTTCCGCGGTGTCCCTGGGTTTGGGCATCGCGCTCGTGGCCTGGACAGCCCCATGAACTGGCGTGCACAGGCCATGGGCTTGTTCCTGCTGGGGCTGGTTCGGGCGCTCACGGGCGCGCAGGCCCGCTGGTACGGTTGCCCGCCCAAGGCCGAGCAGCGCATCTATTTCGCCAACCACCAGAGCCATGCCGACCTGGTGCTGATGTGGGCCGCCTTGCCCGAGGAGTTGCGCAGCATCACCCGCCCCATCGCGGCCAGGGACTACTGGACCTCGTCGAACTTCAAGCGCTGGATCACCACCGCCGTCTTCAACGCGGTCTATGTGGAGCGGGAGCGCAAGGGCGATGAAGATCCGCTGCAACCCCTGATCGACGCGCTCGACAGCGGCGATTCGCTGATCCTGTTCCCGGAGGGCACGCGCGGCCACGAGGAAGATCCGCAGCCGTTCAAATCCGGCCTGTACAACCTGGCCCACCGTTTCCCCCGCGTGGTGCTGGTGCCCGCCTGGATCCACAATGTGCAGCGCGTGATGCCCAAGGGCGAAGTGATTCCGGTGCCGGTGCTGTGCTCGGTCACCTTCGGCGAACCTGTGGCGCTGGGAGCGGACGAAGCCCGCGCCGATTTCCTGCGCCGCGCGCGCGAGGCCGTGATGGCCCTGAGAGACGTCTGAACCCCATGCACCCCCTCCGGGCCAATGCGGCATGACCTCCTTCCTGCGCAGCCTCACCGCGGACCAACAGGTCAGCCTGGTGTTCGTGGTCCTGTTCGGCCTGCTGGTGCTGGCCAGCGGTGTCGCCTTGCTGCTCTCGTTGCGCGAGCGCAAGAAGCTCGATCCGGTGCCCGACCTCCACCAGCGGCTGCAGGACTACCAGGCCCTGCTGCGGAATTCATGGCTCATGGCGCTGGTGTTCTGGGTGGGCTGGGCGGCCGGAGACGGCGTGGCCATCGTGCTGTTCGGCTTCGTGTCGTTCTTCATCCTGCGCGAGTTCATCAGCCTCTCGCCCACACGGCGCGGCGACCACCGCAGCCTGGTGCTGGCCTTCTTCATCGTGCTGCCGCTGCAGTACGCCCTGGTCTGGAACCGCGAGTTCAACCTGTTCACCGTGTTCATCCCGGTCTATGTGTTCCTGGCCATTCCGGTGGTGAGCGCGCTGGGGAACGACCCGCAGCGGTTTCTGGAGCGCAACGCCAAGCTGCAGTGGGGCATCATGGTCTGCGTCTACGGCATGAGCCATGTGCCGGCCCTGCTGCTGCTCAACTTCCCGCGGTTTGCCGGCAAAACCGCCTTCCTGGTGTTTTTCCTCGTGCTGGTGGTGCAGACCTGCATGCTGGTGCAGCATGTCGTGGCGTGGCGCCTGAACCGGCCGGTGGCGCCCGCCATCAGCCAGAGTTTTCAGTGGCGCAGCTGGGCCGCCGGTCTGCTGGCGGGCGGCCTGCTCGGCGCGGCCCTGGCGGGCCTCACCCCGTTCAAGCCCCTGCCCGCGCTGGCCATGGCCTTGATCGCCTGCGCCGCCGGCTCGTTCGGCCACCTGGTGATGAAAGCCATCAAGCGCGACCGTGGCATCACCCACTGGGGCTCGGCGGGCCGCTCGGTCACCGGCGCCAGCGGCCTGCTGGACCGGGTGGACGCCCTGTGTTTTGCCGCCCCGGTGTTCTTCCACTCGGTGCGCTGGAACTTCAACCTCTGAGGCACACCATGCGCATCCTCGGTATCGACCCCGGTCTGCAGTGCACCGGCTTTGGCGTGGTGGATGCCGAAGGCGCCGACCTGCACTACGTGGCCAGCGGCACGGTACAGACCAGCCCCAAGGACGGCGCGTTGCTGCCCGAGCGGCTGAAGATCCTGTTCGACGGCATCAGCGAGGTGGTGAAGCGTTACCAGCCCGAGGTCTCGGCCTGCGAGATCGTGTTCGTCAACGTCAACCCCCAGGCCACCTTGCTGCTGGGCCAGGCGCGTGGCTGCTGTTTGACCGCGCTGGTGGCCAACGGCCTGACGGTGGCGGAGTACACCGCACTCCAGCTGAAAAAAGCGGTGGTTGGTTACGGACGCGCCGACAAGGCACAGATGCAGGAGATGGTGAAGCGGCTGCTGAAGCTGCCCGGCCTGCCGGGCAAGGACGCGGCCGACGCGCTGGGTCTGTGCATCACCCACGCGCAGGTGGCGCGCTCGGTGGCGGCGATCAACAAGGTGTCGCCACTGCAGGCGCGGACGCACGCGGCCTACAAGGGCGGGCGGAGCTACTGAACATGAAGCTGGCGCCACGCCGCACCCTCAGCCTCAGTGCCTGGCTCGCGCTGGCATTCACCCTCCTGTCGGTGCTGCTCACCCTGCTGCTGACGCTGCTGAGCGACCGCACGGCCAGCACGCAGGTGCGCGCGAACATCGGGTCCAACCTCGCGGAGCTCGCCAACCAGACCGTCAGCCGCCTGGACCACGCCATGTTCGAACGCTACCGAGAGGTGCAACTCATGGCCCTCCGGCTCGGCGACGCACCCGACCTGGTTGAGGTTCGAACCGAAATCGACCGCTTGCAGCAGAGCTATCCCACCTACGCCTGGATCGGCGTGACCGATCCCGCCGGCAAGGTGCTGGTGGCGACGCGCAACATGCTGGAGGGCGTCGATGTCTCGGCGCGGCCGTGGTTTGGCAATGCCCTGCGGGACAAGCCCATGGGCGACGTGCATGAGGCCCAGCTGCTGGGCCAGCTGTTGGGCAGCGCGGATGTCGAACCGCTGCGCTTGGTCGATATCGCTTTTCCCCTGCGCAGCGCACAGGGCCAGTTCAGGGGCGTGCTGGGCGTGCACCTGTCATGGCAATGGGCCCGCGACATCAAACAGGCGATCTTCGTCTCCGTCGGGCGCAGCCGCACCGTCGATCCGCTGATCGTTTCATCGGCGGGCATGGTGTTGCTCGGACCGCCCGATGTGCAGGGCAGCATGCTCAGACTGCCCAGCCTGGATGCCGCTGGACGCGGAGACAACGGCTACGTGCGCGAAACCTGGCCCGACGGCAAGGACTACCTGGTCGGGTACAGCGGCGACCGCGGCGTCAATGCCTACCCCGGTCTGGGCTGGCGTGTGCTGGTCCGCCAGGACCTCAGCGAGGCCTACGCACCGGTCAACCAGCTGCATCTGCGGGTGCTGGTCGGCGGCTTGCTGGCGGCCGTGCTGTTTTCGCTGCTGGGCTGGGGGGTCGCCCGCCTGATCACCCGCCCCTTGCTGGACCTCACCGATGTCGCCCGCGGCATCGAAGCCGGCTATGCGGTGAAGGCGCCGTCGGCCAATGCCTACGCCGAGGTGTCGATTCTGGGCAAGGCCTTCAACTCGCTGGTGAAGAAGCTGCAGGACAACGAGTCCGAGGTGCGCCAGCTCAACGTGTCGCTGGAGCGCCGGGTGCATGAGCGCACTGCCGAGATGCAGGACGCCCTGGAACGGTCCATCGCCAGTGAAGAGCGCATGCAGATGGTGATCGAGACCGCGCAGGACCCGTTCATCGGCATGGACTTCCATGGCCGCATCACCGAATGGAACACACAGGCCGAGCAGCTGTTTGGCTGGAAGCGCGATGACGTGCTGGGCAAGTCATTGGCCCACCTCATCATCCCCGAGCGCCACCAGACCGCCTTCGTCCAGGCCTTGGCGCACTACCTGAGCACCGGGCAGGCGCCCTTCGAGGGCAAGCTGCTTGAGCGCACCGTGAGGGACCGCCGGGGCCGTGAGATCCCCGCGGAAATGAAGATCGGCCTGATCGACACCGGTGGCGTGCAGCTGTTCAGCGCTTTCGTGCACAACATCTCTGAGCGCAAGGAAATGCAGCGCCTCAAGAGCGAGTTCATCTCCACCGTCTCGCACGAACTTCGCACGCCGCTGACCTCGATCTACGTCACGCTGAGCATGCTCGGATCGGGGAGGGTCGGGGAGTTGTCGGCCGACGTGCAGGAGCTCATGAAGATTTCCCTCCAGAACTGTGAACGCCTGATCCGCCTGATCAACGACGTGATCGACGTGGAGAAGATGGACTCGCAGCAATTCACCTACGACATGAAGCGCCAGCCCCTGCGGCCGCTGGTCGAGACCGCCATCCGGGACACGCAGTCCTTTGCCGACAGCTTCGGCGTGCGCTTCCAGTTCGACGTGATCGACGACGGTGAGGTGATGGCCGATGGCGACCGCATCGTGCAGGTCGTGAGCAACCTGCTGTCCAACGCGGCGAAGTTCTCACCCCCTGGGGGGCTGGTTCAGGTGATGTTGAGCGCCAACGCCCAGCGGGTGCGCCTGGGGGTGATCGACCGCGGGCCGGGCGTGCCCGCCAAGTTCCGGGACCAGGTGTTCGAGCGTTTCGCCCAGGCCGACGGCTTGGATCGCCGGCAGAAGGGCGGCACCGGACTGGGCCTGAACATCTGCCGCACCATCGTCAAGGAGCACGGCGGCGAGATCGGTTTCGACAGCGAAGAAGGTGTGCGCACCGAATTCCACGTCGAACTGCCTCGCGCCTGACCGATCAGCTGCGCGCGTTCCCCGCCGGATGGTCTTGGGGCCGTTCAGTGCTTCAGAGCAGGCGCTCAAGCACGAGGATGCCGAAGAACCCCAGCGCAGCAAACAGCGCCACCTTGAGAACCACCCAGCCCCAATGCAGGTAGCGCGGGTTTCGGGTCACGGCGTAGGCCGCGAAGCACACGCCCGAGACGATCAGCAGCAGGACCAGCGCGAAGCGCAGCAGCAGCATGGTGGGTGACCGGCGTGGGTGCGCTCACCAGGCCGGTGCCAGCTGCGCGAAACCACTGGGGGCCTCGCGCTCGTGTTCGAAGCTCACCACCTCGTAAGCCTCGGGCAGCGCCAGCAAAGCGCGCAACAGGAGGTTGTTCATCGCATGGCCGCTGCGGAAGGCGCTGTAGGCGGCCAGCAGCGGCTTGCCGATGATGTAGAGGTCACCGATGGCGTCCAGGATCTTGTGCTTGACGAACTCGTCCTGGTACCGCAGGCCGTCGGCGTTGAGCACCTTCACATCGTCCATCACGATGGCGTTGTCCAGCCCCCCGCCGAGCGCCAGCCCGTGGGACCGCATCATCTCGACATCGCGGGTGAAACCGAAGGTGCGGGCCCGGGCGATCTCGCGCGCATAACGTCCGCTGCCCATGTCGAACTCCACGCGCTGGCCGCTGGAATTCACCGCCGGGTGGTCGAACTCGATCTCGAAGGCCAGCTTGTAGCCATGGAACGGGTCCAGCCGCGCCCATTTGAGCGTGCGGCCCTCACCCTCGCGCACCTCCACCGGCCGTTTGAGCCGGATGAAGCGCTTGGGCGCCTTCTGCATGGCGATGCCGGCGCTCTGAAGCAGGTAAACGAACGAGGCCGAGGAGCCATCCAGGATCGGAACCTCTTCGGCCGTGATGTCCACGTACAGGTTGTCCAGCCCCAGCCCGGCGGCGGCACTCATGATGTGCTCGATGGTCTGCACCTTCACGCCACCGTTGGAGATGGTCGATGCCATGCGCGTGTCGGACACGGCGTCGGCGTTCACCGGAATCTCCACCGGCTCGGGCAGATCGACGCGGCGGAACACGATGCCGGTGTCGGGCGCGGCCGGCCGCAGCGTCAGCTCCACGCGCTGACCGCTGTGCAGACCGACGCCAACGGCTTTGGTGAGAGATTTCAGGGTGCGTTGAGCAAGCATCCGGTGATTTTAAGTTTCGCGGGCGAAAACGCGCTGACCAGAAAAACTATCCCGGCGATTGCCCCCAAACGCTTCGCCAGCAGTGCCCCTTCGGGAACACCGCAGAACCGGCTTCGCCGGGCCGCAGGTGTTGCCCACTGGGGGGTGACGCCGCAGGCGGCGCGGGGGGGGCACCTGCTCAATCTGCCTGCTTGCGCAGGAAAGCCGGGATCTCGAAGTCGTCCATGCCGCCCGACGCCAGCGCGTCCACCTTGGCCGCCGCCTGGGTGCGGTTGGTGCGCCACACGCTGGGCACGGCCATGGAGTGGTAGTCGGGCTGGCTGGCGCCTGACGTGCCCACGGGTGTGTTCATCGTCGGCACGTTGAACGGCGTGTTGTCGGTGCCGGTGCGCAGCACCTGCAGCGGGGGCGCGGTGCGGCGGACGCCCTGGCGGCTCAGGCCGGTGGCGACCACGGTGACGCGCATCTCGTCGCCCAGCTCGTCGTCGTAGGCTGCGCCGTAGATCACGTGCGCGTCCGGCGAAGCGTAGGCGCGGATCGTGTTCATGGCCAGCTTGGATTCCGACAGCTTGAGCGAACCCTTGGCGGCGGTGACCAGCACCAGCACACCCTTGGCGCCCGAGAGGTCGATGCCTTCCAGCAACGGGCAGGCCACGGCCTGCTCGGCGGCAATGCGTGCGCGGTCGGGGCCGGCGGCCACGGCGGTGCCCATCATGGCCTTGCCGGGTTCGCCCATCACGGTGCGCACGTCTTCGAAGTCGACGTTCACGTTGCCGTACTCGTTGATGATCTCGGCAATGCCGCCCACCGCGTTTTTCAACACGTCGTTGGCATGGGCGAAGGCATCGTCCTGTGTCACGTCGTCGCCCAGCACTTCAAGCAACTTGTCGTTGAGCACCACGATCAGCGAGTCCACATTGGCTTCGAGTTCGGCCAGGCCCGCATCGGCGTTCTGCATGCGCTTGCCGCCTTCGAAGTCGAAGGGTTTGGTGACCACGCCCACGGTCAGGATGCCCATTTCCTTGGCCACGCGGGCGATCACGGGGGCGGCGCCGGTGCCGGTGCCGCCGCCCATGCCGGCGGTGATGAAGAGCATGTGCGCGCCGTCGATGGCGGTGCGGATTTCGTCGATCGCGAGTTCGGCGGCCTCGCGGCCCTTCTCGGGCTTGCTGCCCGCGCCCAGGCCGCTCGCACCGAGCTGGATGGTGCGGCCGGCAGCGCTGCGGGTGAGCGCCTGCGCATCGGTGTTGGCGCAGATGAACTCCACGCCCTGCACGTGGCGGGAAATCATGTGGTCCACCGCGTTGCCACCACCACCACCCACGCCGATCACCTTGATCTGCGTGCCTGCGTTGAATTCCTCGACTTCAATCATTTCGATGCTCATGTTGCTCTCCTGGGTGTGCCCTTGACCGCTGGGTGCCGGGCGTTGTTTCAATTCAAAAATCGGATTCGGTTCGTTGTGCTGTGAGGCGCCTCAGCCAGGCGGTCCGGTGCAATCGGTGCATCGGGATCGACATTTCGGTCGGGTGAGGGGGCGCAACGACCAGGGCACCGTCGAACTGGCTTTGCCAGGCGACCAGTGCCGCCCCCTTGAGGGGGTGACGCGCTGCAGGCGCGGCGCAGGGGTGATCAGTCGATTCATCAGAATGTCCCCACAAACCAGTTTTTCATGCGGTCCAGCGCGCTCTGCATGGAGCCCGCCTTCTGCGCCACCTTGTGCCCGCGCACCCGGGCGATCCGTGCCTCTTCCAGCAGGCCCATGACCGTCGCCGCGCGCGGCTGGGCCACCATGTCGGACAGCGCCGAGGCGTAGTGCGGCATGCCCCGGCGAACGGGCTTGAGGAAGATGTCCTCGCCCAGCTCGACCATGCCCGGCATGACCGCGCTGCCGCCCGTGAGCACGATGCCCGACGACAGCACCTCTTCGAAACCCGAGTCGCGGATCACCTGCTGCACCAGCGCAAAGATCTCTTCCACCCGGGGCTCGATCACGCCCGCCAGCGCCTGGCGGCTGAGCATGCGCGGGCCGCGGTCGCCCAGGCCGGGCACTTCCACCTGCTGGTCCGGGTCGGCCAGCAACTGCTTGGCGCAGCCGTGTTCGACCTTGATGTCTTCGGCGTCCTTGGTGGGCGTGCGCAGCGCCATGGCGATGTCGCTGGTGATCAGGTCGCCCGCGATCGGGATCACCGCCGTGTGGCGGATCGCGCCGCCGGCGAAGATCGCCACGTCGGTGGTGCCCGCGCCGATGTCCACCAGCGCCACGCCCAGTTCCTTTTCGTCGTCGGTCAGCACCGCCTGGCTGGAGGCCAGCGGGTTGAGCATGAGCTGGTCCACCTCCAGGCCGCAGCGGCGCACGCACTTGATGATGTTTTCGGCCGCGCTCTGCGCGCCAGTGACGATGTGCACCTTGGCTTCGAGCCGGATGCCGCTCATGCCGATGGGCTCTTTCACCTCCTGGCCGTCGATCACGAACTCCTGCGGCTCGACCAGCAGCAGGCGCTGGTCGGTGGAGATGTTGATGGCCTTGGCGGTCTCGATCACGCGCGCCACGTCGGCCTGGGTCACCTCGCGGTCCTTGATCGCCACCATGCCGCTGCTGTTGATGCCGCGGATGTGGCTGCCGGTGATGCCGGTGTAGACGCGGGCGATGCGGCAGTCGGCCATCAGCTCGGCCTCTTTCAGCGCCTGCTGGATGCTCTGCACGGTGGCGTCGATGTTGACGACCACGCCGCGCTTGAGGCCGTGGCTGGCGGACACACCCAGACCGGCGAGCTTGAGCTCGCCCGTGGTCTGGACCTCGGCCACCACCACCATGATCTTGGCGGTGCCAATGTCCAGTCCCACCACCAAATCCTTGTATTCCTTGGCCATGATCGTTTTCTGTTCAGCGGGTTGGTGTTGGTTTCTTGGGGTCGTCTTCGGTCACCGTGGTCACGCCCTGCACACGCAGCGCGTAGCCATTGGGGTAACGCAGGTCCACGGTCTGCAGCGCACCGGGGTAGCGCTGGGTCAGCTGGCCCAGGGTGGCGGTGAAGCGGCGGGTGCGCTCCAGCAGGTCTTCGGGCGTGCCGCGGCCCAGCTCGATGCGGGCGCCGTTGTCGAGCTCGGCGCGCCAGTTGCCGCGCTCGTTGAGCTCCAGCCGCACCAGGCCCATCTCCAGCCGGCCCAGTTCGGCCGACAGCGTCTGGTACAGCGCCCACACCTGTGGCGCCTGCTCCACCGGACCGGCCAGCTCGGGCAGGCCGTCGCCATCGTCGGGGCTCGCCTCGAACACCTCGCCCAGGCGGCTGACCAGTTGGCCCGACCCGGCCTGGCCCCACCACGCCACCGCCTGGTGCTCTTCCAGCGTGACCCGCAGGCGGTTCGGAAACTCGCGCTGCACCCGCGCCTCGCGCACCCAGGGCACGGTCTGGAACAGGGCCCGCACCAGCTGCAGGTCGACGGTGAGGAAGCTGGCGCTCAGCTGCTTGCGCATCTGGGCGGCGAGCTGGGCGCGCAGCCCCACCGCGTTCTGGTGAGACACCTCGCCCTGCACGGTGATGGCGCGCAGGTTCCAGACCGGATGGCGGGCGATCCAGGTGCCGACCACCCCCAGGCACAGGACGGCAAACACCATCACCAGGCCACGGGTGGCCAGGGTCATGAGCTTGATGTCAAGGGGCAGATCGGCGCGGTCCATGGGGTGGGTCTCAGCCGGGTCGGGCCGGGTTGTCCAGCGAGGCGCTGGCGAGCAGCGTGAAGCACAGGTCTTCGTACGACAGGCCGGCCGCGCGCGCCGACATGGGCACCAGCGAATGGCCGGTCATGCCGGGCGAGGTGTTGATCTCCAGCAGGTAGGGCTTGCGGGTCTTCGCGTCAATCATCACGTCGGCGCGCGCCCAGCCGCGGCAGTCCAGCGTGAGGAAGGCCTGCAGCACCAGCGCCTGGATGGCGGCCTCCTCGCCCTCGGGCAGGCCGCAGGGCACGAGGTATTTCGTGTCGTCGGTGAAGTACTTGTGCTGGTAGTCGTAGTTGCCGTCGGGCGCCACGATGCGGATCACCGGCAGGGCGCGGGCTTCCGAGCCGGTGCCGAGCACGGGGATCGTCACCTCGTCGCCGGCGATGAACTGCTCGCACATCACCATCGGGTCCTGGCCCGAGGCGAGCGCGTAGGCGGCGTCGCACTGTTCCAGCGTGGTGACCTTGGTCAGCCCGATGGTGGAGCCCTCGCGCACGGGCTTGACGATCATGGGCGAGCCCAGCGCGGCGAACGCGGCGCGGGTGTCGGCGGCGCTCTTCACCTGGCGCCAGGCCGGGGTGCTCAGGCCTTCGGCGATCCAGATGCGCTTGGTCATGAGCTTGTCCATGGCCACGGCCGAGGCCATGACGCCGGGGCCGGTGTAGGGAATGCCCATCAGTTCCATCGCGCCCTGCACCGTGCCGTCTTCGCCGAAACGGCCGTGCAGCGCGATGAAGCAGCGGTCGAAGCCCTCGCGCTTGAGCTCGGACAGATCGCGCTCGGCCGGGTCGAACGCGTGGGCGTCCACCCCCTTGCTTTTCAACGCCGCCAGCACGCCGCTGCCCGACATCAGCGAGACCTCGCGCTCAGCGGAACGCCCGCCCAGCAACACCGCCACCTTGCCCATGCTGTTTGCATCCACCGTTGCGCTCATTGGCGGCCTCCCTGTGCCATTTCGATCACCTGTCCCGACACCGCACCGATGGTGCCGGCACCCATGCACAGCACCACATCGCCATCGCGTGCGTTGTCCATCACCGCCTGCGCCATGTCCGCGATGTCGTCCACGAACACCGGCTCCAGCTTGCCCGCCACCCGCAGCGCGCGCGCCAGCGAGCGGCCGTCGGCGGCCACGATGGGGGCCTCGCCGGCGGGGTACACCTCGGCCAGCAACACGGCGTCGGCGTGTCCGATGACCTTCACAAAATCCTCGAAGCAGTCGCGGGTGCGGCTGTAGCGGTGTGGCTGGAAGGCCAGCACCAGGCGGCGGCCCGGAAAAGCCCCGCGCGCGGCCGCCAGCGTGGCCGCCATCTCCACCGGGTGGTGACCGTAGTCGTCCACGATGGTCGCCTGGCCGCCCGAGGGCAGCGCCGCTTCGCCATACAGCTGGAAGCGACGCCCCACGCCCTTGAACTCGGCCAGCGCCTGCTGCACCGCCGCGTCGGGCACGCCGAGTTCGTCGGCGATGCCGATCGCCGCGAGCGCGTTCAGCACGTTGTGCAGGCCGGGTAGGTTGAGCACCACCGCCATGGGCGGCCGCCCGTCGCCGTCGTTGCGCAGCACGGTGAAGTGCATCTGACCGTCCACGGCCCGCACGTCCACCGCCCGGAGCTGGGCGTCTTCGGCAAAGCCGTAGCCGATGATCGGGCGGGCGATCTGCGGTAGGATTTCGCGGATCGCCGGGTCGTCCACGCACACCACCGCCGCGCCGTAGAACGGCATGCGGTGCAGGAACTCGATGAACGCGCCCTTGAGCCGGCCGAAGTCATGGCCGTAGGTGTCCATGTGGTCGGCGTCGATGTTGGTCACGACCGAGAGCACCGGCAACAGGTTCAGGAACGAGGCGTCCGACTCGTCGGCCTCGACCACGATGTACTCGCCCGAGCCCAGCTGGGCATTGGCGCCCGCGCTGTTGAGGCGCCCACCGATCACGAAGGTCGGGTCGAGCCCGGCGGCGGCGAGCACGCTGGCCACCAGACTGGTGGTCGTGGTCTTGCCGTGCGTGCCCGCGATGGCCACGCCCTTTTTCATGCGCATCAGCTCGGCCAGCATCACCGCGCGCGGCACCACCGGCACCAGCTTCGCGTGCGCGGCCACCACCTCGGGGTTGTCTTCCTTCACCGCGGTGGAGGTGACGATGGCGTCGGCGCCCTCGATGTAGGCCGCGTCGTGGCCGACGTGCACCTGTGCGCCCATGGATTCCAGGCGGCGCGTCGCGGCGTTCTCGCCGAGGTCGCTGCCGGTGATGCGGAACCCCTGGTTCAGCAACACCTCGGCGATGCCGCTCATGCCCGAGCCACCGATGCCGACGAAGTGAATGTGTCGAATGGCGTGTTTCATGCTGTTTTGACTTTCGCGAGTTGCTCGCACGCGGCCACCACCGCCGCCACGGCACCGGTCTTCTGCACCTGTTGGGCCTGGGTGGCCATGGCCAGGAGTTGCTGGCGGTCCAGGCCCTGCAGGGTCTGCGCGAGCGAGGCAGGGGTGAACGCGGCCTGCGGCACCAGCCAGGCCCCACCGGCCTCGACCAGGAAGCGGGCGTTGGTGGTCTGGTGGTCGTCCACGGCGTGAGGGAAGGGAACGAACAGGGCCGCCGCGCCCACCGCCGCGATCTCCGTCACCGTGCTGGCGCCGGCGCGGCAGACGATGAGGTCGGCCTCGGCGAAGGCGCTGGCCGTGTCCTGGATGAAAGGGGTCAGCTCGGCCTGGACGCCCGCGGCCTCGTAGTTGGCGCGCAGGGCGTCGATCTGTTTCTCCCCGCTCTGGTGGACCACCTGCGGGCGCTGTGCTGCGGGGATCAGCGCCAGCGCCTGCGGCACCGTGTCGTTGAGCGCCTTGGCGCCCAGGCTGCCGCCGACCACCAGCAGGCGCAGCGGGCCGCTGCGACCGGCGAAGCGTTCGGCGGGCGCGGCCTGCCGCAGAAACTCGGCGCGCAACGGGTTGCCCACCCACTCGGCTTTGTGGAACACGTCGGGGAACGCGGTGAACACCCGGTCGGCGATGCCGGCCAGCACCTTGTTGGCCATGCCGGCGACCGAGTTCTGCTCGTGCAGCACCAGCGGCTTGCCGCGCAGCACGCCCATCATGCCGCCGGGGAAGGTGATGTAGCCACCGAGCCCGACCAGCACGTCGGGCTTCACGCGGCCCACCACGCCCAGGGCCTGCCAGAAGGCACGGAGCAGGCGCAGCGGCAGCAGGACCAGGGTCTTGAGCCCCTTGCCACGCACGCCACCGAAATCGATCAGCTCCAGCGCAAAACCGCGCGGGGGCACCAGGCGGCTTTCCATGCTGCCGGGCGAGCCCAGCCAGTGCACGCGCCAACCCTTGTCGCGCAGGGCTTCGGCCACGGCCAGACCGGGGAAGATGTGGCCGCCGGTGCCGCCGGCCATGATGAGGGCGCAGGGTTGACGCGTCATGACCTGCCCCCCTTCATCAACTGTCTGTTCTCGTAATCCACCCGCAGCACGATGGCCAGCGCGACCAGTTCAAGCAGGATGGCCGAGCCGCCGTAGCTCATCAACGGCAGGGTCAGGCCCTTGGTGGGCAGGGCGCCGAGGTTCACGCCGATGTTGATGAAGGCCTGGAAGCCGATCCACAGGCCGACGCCCTGTGCGACGAGCCCCGCAAACACCTGATCGAGCGCGATAGCCTGGCGGCCGATGTGCATGATGCGGCGGATCATCCACATGAAGACCCCGATCACGACCAGCACGCCGATCAGGCCGAACTCCTCGCCTATGACCGCGAGCAGGAAGTCGGTGTGGGCTTCGGGCAGCCAGTGCAGTTTTTCCACGCTGCCACCCAGCCCCACGCCAAAAATCTCGCCGCGCCCGAACGCGATCAGCGAGTGCGAGAGCTGGTAGCCCTTGCCCAGGGCGTACTGCTCGCTCCAGGGGTCGAGGTAGGCAAAGATGCGCTCGCGCCGCCACTCGCTCATCATGACCATCAGGGCAAACGCCCCCACCACAACCAGCGCGATCAGGAAGAACATGCGCGCGTTCACGCCACCCAGGAACAGGATGCCCATGGCGATCACGACGATCACCATGAAGGCCCCCATGTCCGGCTCGGCCAGCAGCAGCATGCCGACCACCGCCAGGGCCACCGCCATCGGTGCCACGGCACGGAAGAAGCGTTCCTTCACGTCCATCTTGCGCACCATGTAGTCGGCGGCATACAACAGGACGGTGAGCTTGGCCAGCTCCGACGGCTGGAAGCTGATGATGCCCAGCGAGAACCAGCGCCGCGCGCCGTTGACCCCTTTGCCGATGAAGGGAACCAGCACCAGCACCAACAGCAACAGGGCGAACGCAAACAGCCAGGGTGCGAACCGCTCCCAGGTCTGCATCGGCACCTGGAACACGATCAGCGAGCCGATCAGGCCGATCAGGATGAACAGGCCATGGCGCACCGCGAAGTGGGTGGGCGCGTAATTGGCGAAACGCGGGTTGTCGGGCAGGGCGATCGAGGCGGAATACACCATCACCAGGCCCCAGGCCATCAGGGCCATGACCACCCACAACAAGGGCTGGTCAAAGCCCAGCTCACGCACCTGGCCCTGCCGGGTGCCGGCGTAGGTGCGGTTGGACAGCCGCACAGGCAACCCATCGGCGCCGGCCGCGTTGCCCAGACCCACCACGCGGGGCAGCAGGGCGCCGAGGCTGGCGCGCAGCTTGCCGAAACCCTGGTTCAGTGCGGCCATCATGACGCGCCCTCCAGGCTCACGCCCTGCTCGTCGGCCAGCGCACGCACCGCATCGACGAACACGTCGGCGCGGTGTTTGTAGTCGCGGAACATGTCCATGCTGGCGCAGGCGGGCGAGAGCAGGACCGCGTCACCGCTGAGCGCCTGGGCCGCGCACAGGCCCACCGCCTCGGGCAGGCTCGCGGCGTCCAGCAGCGGCACACCGGCCGACTCGGCGGCGGCCTGCACCTGTTCACGGATGCGCGCGGCATCCCGGCCGATCAGCACCGCCGCGCGCGCGTGGCGCGCCAGGGGCTCGGCCAGCGGGGCAAAGTCCTGCCCCTTGCCGTCGCCCCCCAGGATCACGACCAGGCGGCGGTCGGCACCGAGCCCACGGATGGCCGCGAGCGTGGCACCCACGTTGGTGCCCTTGCTGTCGTCGAAGTACTCGACCTCGTTGAGGATGCCGATCGGCTCGACCCGGTGCGGTTCGCCCCGGTATTCGCGCAAGCCGTGCAACATGGGCGCCAGCAAGGCCCCGGTGGAACTCGCCAGCGCCAGGGCGGCGAGCGCGTTGGCGGCGTTGTGCCGCCCGCGGATGCGCAGGGCATCGACGGGCATCAGGCGCTGGAAGTAGATCTCTTCCTCTTCATCGCTGGCGCGGCCCCGCTTGCGGGTTTCGTCCAGCGCGAGCGCGCGCACCAACCAGTCCATGCCGTTCATGGATTCGATGCCCCAGTCACCCGGGCGCTGCGGCGCATCCAGCCCGAACGTGGCCCAGGGCCTCGCAGGCTGCTGGCGGTTGCGGCCACCGATCTTGACCGTCACGTTGGCGGGCTTCATCGCCATCACCGACGGGTCGTCGCGGTTGAGCAGCATCAGCGCTTTCGCACCGAACACGGCGGCCTTGGCCTCCCCATAGGCGGCCATGGAACCGTGCCAGTCGAGGTGGTCTTCGGTGATGTTGAGCACGGTGGCCGCCGTCGGCACGCCGTCCCAGGCACCACCGGCGGTGCCGTCGAGCTGGAAGCTGGAGAGTTCGAGCACCCAGGCCGCAGGCAGGTGCGGCGGCGGCGGAGACTCGATGGGTGGCGGCACCCGCAACACCGGGGCCTCACCGTCGTCGTCGGGCGCGGGCAAGGGCTCGTCTTCGTCGGCCGGCAGCAACTCGCCCTGCGCATCGGCGACCGGCACATCCACCTCATCCACGACGGGCTCAGGCTCCACCGGTGCGGCGACCGGTGCCTGCGCTGCGTCGATCTCGGCCTGCGCCGCGGCGTCGGCCTCGGCCCGGGCTTCGGTGTCCAGCGCCGCGCCCAGCACGTCCAGCAAGGCAGGGCCGATGTTGCCGGCCACGGCCACCTTCCAGCCACAGCGCTCCAGCAGCAGACCGGTGAGTGAAGTCACCGTGGTCTTGCCGTTGGTGCCGGTGATGGCCAGCACCTTCGGCTTGTAAGGCAGGTGCTCGCGCAGCGACAGGTCGTGCAGGGCCTGCGCGAACAGGTCGAGTTCGCCCACGAAGGCCGCACCCTGTTGCTGCGCCCAGGCGCGGGCCGGTGCCAGCTGCTCGGGCGGCAGGCCCGGGCTGCGCGCGATCAGATTCCAGGGCTGGCGCGCCAGCAGGCTGTCATCGAACGGCCCCGCCACGAACACCGCGTGCGGGCACTCGGCGCGCAGGGCGGCCAGCGAGGGCGGGGCCTCGCGGGTGTCGGCCACGGTCACCACTGCGCCGTGGCGCACACACCAGCGCGCCATCGACAGCCCGGAGATGCCCAGGCCGAGGATGAGAACGTGTTGGTCTTGAAGGGCGTTCATCGTGGATTCAACGCAGCTTCAGAGTGGACAGGCCCACGAGGCACAGCAGCATGGTGATGATCCAGAAGCGGACCACGACCTGCGTTTCCTTCCAGCCCTTCTTCTCGAAGTGGTGGTGCAGCGGCGCCATCTGGAACAGGCGCTGACCCTGGCCGTAGCGGCGCTTGGTGTACTTGAAGTAGGTCACCTGCAGCATCACCGACAGGGCCTCCACCACGAAGATGCCGCCCATGATGGCCAGCACGATTTCCTGGCGCACGATGACGGCGATCGTGCCCAGCGCGCCGCCCAGCGCGAGTGCGCCCACGTCACCCATGAAGACCTGGGCGGGGTGGGTGTTGAACCACAGGAAGGCCAGGCCCGCACCGGCCATGGCCGCGCAGAAGATCAGCAGCTCACCCGCGCCGGGAATGTGCGGCAGCAGCAGGTAACGCGAGAACACGGCGCTGCCGGTGACGTAGGCGAAGACACCCAGCGCCGAGCCGACCATCACCACCGGCATGATCGCCAGGCCGTCCAGGCCATCCGTCAGGTTGACCGCGTTGCTCGACCCGACGATCACCAGGTAGGTCATCACCACGAAGCCGAACACGCCCAGCGGGTAGCTGACTTCCTTGAAGAACGGCACCATCAGGCCCGCCTGCGGTGGCAGCTCGACGGTGAAGCCCGACAGCACCCACTGGAAGAACAGCTCGATCACGCGCAGGTTGCTCGTGCCCGAGACGCTGAACACCAGGTAGAACGCGGCGACCAGCCCGATCAGCGATTGCCAGAGGTACTTCTCGCGCGAGGGCATGCCCTCGGGGTCTTTGCGCACCACCTTGCGCCAGTCGTCCGCCCATCCGATGGCGCCAAAACCCAGCGTCACCCACAGCACGATCCACACGAAGCGGTTGGACATGTCGAACCACAGCAGGGTGGACAGCGCGATCGAAAACAGGATCAGCACACCGCCCATGGTGGGCGTGCCGCCCTTGCTGATGTGGGTCTGCATCGCGTACTCACGGATCGGCTGGCCGATCTTGAGCGCGGCCAGCCGGCGGATGAAATAGGGACCAGCGACCAGCCCGACGATGAGCGCCGTCAGCGCGGCCATCACCGCGCGGAAGGTCAGGTACTGAAACACCCGGAGAAACCCGAATTCGGGTCCGAGGCTTTGCAGCCACAGGGCCAGGCTAAGCAGCATGTGAGGCGTCCTTCTGTTCTTGTTGTGGTTCGGCGGGGCTCAGGGCCTGAAGGGCCTGCACCACACGCTCCATGCGCATGAAGCGCGAGCCCTTCACCAGCACACTGCGCACCGCCGGCGGCGAACCGGCGGCCACGGCATTGGCCACATGTGCCACCAGGCCGTTCACGTCAATCCAGTGCCGCGGTGCGTTTTCACCCGCGTCCTTCATGGTCGCCACCGCCTGCGCCATCCAGTCGCCGGTGCAGTGCACCGTCTCGACGCCCGAGGCCATGGCCTGGCGCAGCACCTCCAGGTGGAAGTCCAGCCCCTGCTCACCGACCTCGCCCATGTCGCCCAGCACCAGCACGCGGGGCGCCGGCAGCTCGGCCAGCACGCGGATGGCCGCGACCACCGAATCGGGGTTGGCGTTGTAGGTGTCGTCGATCAGGGTGACGGTGCGGCCGGGCAAGGGCAGCGACAGCGCGCGCGAGCGGCCCCCGACCGGCTCGAAGCTGTCCAGACCACGAACGATGTCCGCAAGCGACACGCCCGCGGCCAGCGCGCAGGCGGCCGCGGCCAGGGCGTTGCGCACGTTGTGCCGACCGGCAATGTGGAGGCGGCAATGGCTGTCGCCCGCGGGTGTGGCGAAGCGCAGCGCCCAGGCGCCGTCCAGCCACTCGGCGTTCAAGGCATGCACATCGGCCGCGGGATCGCTGTCGCTGAAGGTCAGGGTGCGCCGGCTGGCCGCGAGTTCACGCCACACGAACGTGTAGGCGTCGTCGCTGGGGAACACGGCCACACCGTCGTCGCGCAAGGCCGCGATGACCTCGCCGTTTTCGCGCGCCACGGCCTCGACCGTGCCCATGAACTCCTGGTGCTCGCGCTGGGCGTTGTTCACCAGCGCCACGGTGGCCTGGGTCATGGCGGCGAGCCAGGCGATCTCGCCCGGGTGGTTCATGCCCAGCTCGATCACCGCGAGCCGGTGCTCCGCGCGCAGGCGCAGCAGCGTGAGCGGCACACCGATGTCGTTGTTCAGGTTGCCCTGCGTGGCGTGCGATGCGGCGCCCGCCGCCGCACGCAGGATGGACGCGACCATCTGCGTCACCGTGGTCTTGCCGTTGCTGCCGGTCACGGCGATCAGCGGCAGGCTGAACTGCCCGCGCCACAGGCGGGCCAGCTCGCCCAGCGCCAGGCGCGTGTCGGGCACTTCCACGCCGGGCAGGCCGGCCTCGGCCAGACCGCCGTGGGCGATGGCGGCCACGGCGCCCTGGGCCTTCGCCTGCGGCAGAAACGCGTGGGCGTCGAACCGCTCGCCCTGGAGCGCCACGAACAGGTCGCCGGGCTGCAGGCTGCGGGTGTCGGTGTGCACGCGGCTCACCTCGGCATCCGGCGTGCCGACCGGGCGTGCCCCCGTGAGGCGTGCCATGAGCGGGAACAGGCCGTTCATGCGGCGGCCCCTTGCTGTGCGCGGCGAAGGCTGAGCGCCTCGCGCGCCTGCGCCACATCGGAAAACGGTCGCTTCACGCCCATGACGTCCTGGTAGTCCTCGTGTCCCTTGCCGGCGATCAGCACCACGTCGCGGGCGTCGGCGCGCTGCACGGCGAGCGCGATGGCCGCCGCGCGGTCCGCTTCGACCAGGGCGTTGGCGGGCTGTGCCAGCCCGGCCACCATCTGCCGCAGGATCGCCTGCGGATCTTCGCTGCGCGGGTTGTCGCTGGTGAGCACCACGAACCGGGCTTCGCGTTCGGCCACGGCCGCCATGAGCGGGCGCTTGCTGGCGTCGCGGTCACCGCCACACCCGGCCACCGCCCAGATCGCGCCGCCCCGCTGTTGCGCCAGCGGCTGCAAGGCCTGCAAGGCCTTTTCGAGCGCGTCGGGTGTGTGGGCGTAATCGACCAGGACCAGCGGCAGGCCGTCTGCTGCGGCCACCTGCTCCATGCGACCGGGCACGGGGGTGAGCGCGCCGCAGGCCGCGACCGCATCGACCAGGCTCACGCCGAGCGCACGGGCCGCTGCCAGCACGCCCAGCAGGTTGGACACGTTGTAGCGGCCCACCAGGGGCAGGCTCATGGCGCGTGATTCGATCACCTGTCCCGAAGGGTCGCGTTCCTGCACGACCCAGCACATGCCACTGTCGGTGAAGCCGATCTCGAGCGCACACAGCCGGGGCGCCATCGCCTGCGCACCCTCTTCCAGACCAAAAGTCCAGAGGTCCAGGCCGCGACCGGCCAGAGAGACGGCCAGCGCCACCCCCTGGGCATCGTCGAGGTTCACCACCGCGTGCGCCAGCCCCGGCCAGTCGAACAGCGCGGCCTTGGCCGCCCAGTAGTCGGCCATGCTGCCGTGGAAATCCAGGTGGTCCTGGGTGAAATTCGTGAACACCGCGACCTGGATCTGCGTGGCGTTGAGCCGGCCTTCAATCAGGCCGATGGACGAGGCCTCGATGGCGCAGGCCTGGATGCCCGCGTCCACCATGCCGCGCAGGCGCGCCTGCAACAGCACCGGGTCGGGTGTGGTCAGGCCGGTGGGCACGAGGGGTTGGCCCGGCTGTCCGGCCAAGGGCGGTTGGCCGATGCCCAGCGTGCCCACCAGCGCGCAGGGCCGCCCCACCGAGGACAGCAGTTGCGCCATCCACCAGGCGCTGGAGGTTTTGCCGTTGGTGCCGGTGAAGGCGACCACGTCCAGCGCGTGGCTGGGGTGGCGCTGGTAAGCGCTCGCGATGAAACCGGCCTGCGCCTTGAGGCTCGGCACGGCGACCACCCGGTCGTCCTGGAAATCGAACGCCTCCACGCCCTCGCGCTCGACCAAAGCCGCCACCGCCCCGGCCTGCAGCGCACCGGCCACATAGCGCCGGCCATCGGTGGCGGCACCCGGCCAGGCCACGAAGGCGTCGCCAGCGTGCACCCGCCGGCTGTCGCATTGCAGGTCGCCGCGCACGCGCTCGCGAAGCCAGTCGGCCACGGTCTGGGGATGTTGCATGACCTGCATCAGAAGGACTCTTCCACCGCTTCGGTCACGATCTGCGGCTTGACGTTCATGTCAGGCTGCACCCCCAGCACGCGCAAGCTCTGCTGCACCGTTTCGCTGAACACAGGCGCGGCCACCAGGCCGCCAAAGTACGCGCCGTTGGACGGCTCATCGATCATCACGGCGACCACGATGCGCGGCGCCTCCACCGGCGCCAGCCCGACGAAGAAAGAGCGGTATTTCTTGTCGGCGTAGCCTTTGCCTTCCTGCTTGTGTGCGGTGCCGGTTTTGCCACCCACCGAATAGCCCATGGTCTGAGCCTTGGGGGCCGTGCCACCCGGCCCGGCGGCCAGCTCCAGCATCTTGCGCACCGACACCGAGTTCTTCTCGCTGAACACCCGGACACCGGCAGCCGGGGTCTCGGACTTGAGCATGCTCACCGGAATCAACTCACCGTCGCGCGCAAAGATCGTGTACGCCTGAGCCAGCTGGAACAGCGACACGGACAGACCGTAGCCATAGCTCATCGTTGCCTGCTCGATCGGACGCCAGCTCTTGTAGGGACGCAGACGCCCTGTGACCGCACCCGGGAAAGGCACCTGTGGCTTCTGCCCGAAACCGGCCTGGGCAAAGGTCTCCCACATCTCGCGCGGGTGCATCTGCATCGCCATCTTCACCGTGCCGACGTTGCTCGATTTCTGGATGATCTCGTTGACCGTGAGTATTCCGTGCGGATGCGAGTCACCGATGGACGAGCCCCCGATGCTGATGCGTCCCGGCGCGGTCTGGATCTGGGTGGTGGGCCTGACCAGCCCTTTGTCCAGCGCCAGCGCAGCGATGAAGGGCTTCATCGTCGAACCCGGCTCGAAGCTGTCGGTCAGCACGCGGTTGCGCAACTGCTCACCCGTCAGGTTGAGGCGTTTGTTGGGGTTGTAGCTGGGGTAGTTGGCCAGCGCGAGCACCTCGCCCGTCTGGGCATCGAGCACGATCACGCTGCCCGCCTTGGCCTTGTTGCTCTTCACCGCATCGCGCAGCTTCTCGTAGGCGAAATACTGCACCTTGCTGTCGATGGAGAGCTGGAGGTCGGGGCCGTCCACCGGCGGAATGACGTCGCGCACATCCTCGATCACCCGGCCCAGCCGGTCCTTGATCACCCGGCGCGACCCGGCCTTGCCGGAGAGCTGCTGGTTGAAGGCCAACTCAACACCCTCCTGGCCACGGTCCTCGACGTTGGTGAAGCCCACCACGTGCGCTGCCGCTTCGCCTTCGGGGTACTGGCGCTTGTACTCGCGACGCTGGTAAATGCCCTTGATGCCCAGGGCGGCGATCTCCTTGGCGATCGGCTCATCGACCTGACGCTTGACCCAGACAAAGGTCTTGTCCTCGTTGGCCAGCCGCTTCCTCAGCTCCGCCAGCGGCATCTCCAGCAACTTGGCCAGTTGCCGGAGTTTGGGGTCGGTCTTGTCCACATCTTCGGGGATCGCCCAGATGCTTTGTGCAACCACGCTCGACGCCAGGATCAAGCCATTGCGGTCCAGCACTCGCCCCCGGTTGGCGGGCAGCTCCAGGGTGCGGGCGAAACGCACCTCTCCCTGGCGCTGGAAGAAGTCGTTGCCAAACACCTGCACATAGGCGGCACGGGCACCCAGGCCCACGAAGGCCAGTGCCAGCGCGGCAACGATGAACTTGCTGCGCCAGACCGGTGTCTTGCTGGCCAGCAGCGGGCTGGCACTGTAGTTGATGGCGCGACTGCGTGCCTTGCTCATCGGCCTGCCTCCTCGGCCACGGCGGGCTGCGCCGGCAGCGTCACATACTGCGTGATGCCCGGGCTGACCGGCCTCATCTGCAACTGCCGCGCGGCCAGCTGCTGGACGCGGGCGGGGGTCGCCTGCGCGCGCTTCTGGACCTGCAGCTGCTCGTGATCGGCCTCCAGCCGGAGCGACTGGGCACGCGACTTGTCGATCGCCGTGTACAGGCGGCGCGACTCGTACTGCGTGTGCACCAGGTAGAACGCGCTGACGAGCACCGCCAGCAGCAGCATCAGGTTCAGGCGGACCATGACAGGGCCCCCATGCTTGGCGCTGCGATCATGCTGGCGCCTCCGTGCGCGTGGCCACACGCATCACCGCGCTGCGCGAGCGCGGGTTGGCCTGGACCTCGGCGTCCGAGGGCATCACGCGGCGCACTGCCGTCAGCGGCATGGGCGCCGGCTCGGCAAACGGCACGCGGCGGTCCACCACGGCGCGCGAATGGCGCGCCATGAATTGCTTGACCATGCGGTCTTCCAGTGAATGGAAGCTGATCACGACCAGCTGACCTCCGGGGCGCAGGACATGCAGAGCCGCCTCTAGCGCTTGTTGCAGTTCTTCAAGCTCGGCGTTGATGAAAATCCGAAAAGCCTGAAATGTGCGCGTTGCAGGGTCCTTGCCCGGCTCGCGGGTTTTGACCGCGCCAGCCACGACTTCGGCCAACTCACGGGTGGTTCGAAGAGGGCCCCGTTCCTGTCGGCGACGATCAATCGCCTTTGCAACCTGTTGAGCAAACCGTTCTTCGCCATAGTCACGGATGACCTCCGACAGGGTGGATACATCGGCCGTTTCCAGCCACTGAGCCACGCTCTGGCCGCGCGTGGTGTCCATGCGCATGTCCAGAGGACCATCGTGGCGAAAAGAAAAACCCCTCTCGGGGTCGTCGATCTGGGGCGAACTCACACCCAGGTCCATCAACACCCCGTCCGCGCTCGCCCTCCCCAGTTCGCCCAGATGGCAGAAGCCCTGGTGACGGATGGCGAAACGCGCATCGCCCGCCGCCAGCGCCTCGGCGGCCGCCACCGCCTGCGGGTCCTTGTCGAACGCCGTCAACCGACCGGCCGACGACAGCCCCTGCAGGATGAGCGCCGAGTGACCGCCGCGGCCAAACGTGGCATCGACGTAATGTCCATCCGGGTTGATCGCCAGTGCTTGCACGGCTTCGTTCAACAGGACGGTGTGGTGTTTCCATGCGCCTTGCACCATCGTCCTCAGAAAGAGAAGTCCTTGAGCACATCGGGCATCGGCTTCTGCATCTCCTCAGCCTCCTTGGCGGCGTAGGACGGGGCATCCCACAACTCCAGATAGGAGCCCATGCCGAGCAGCACGGCGTCCTTCGTGATGCCGGCCGCAGCGCGCAGCTCGGGCGAGACCAGCAGACGCCCGGAACCGTCCATCTCCACGTCCATCGCGTTGCCCAGGAAGATGCGGCGCCACCACTGGGCGTCCATCGGCAACGAGGCGATGCGGCTGCGGAACTTCTCCCACTCGTCGCGAGGGAATACCATCAGACAGCCGTGAGGGTGTTTGGTGATGGTGAGCTGACCCGCCGCGGTGCTCAGGGCGTCACGGTGCCGGGTCGGCATCGAAAGCCGACCCTTGGCATCAAGACTGAGAGAGGAAGCACCCTGAAACACCGCGATCGATCCTTGAAAAACACTTTTCACCACTTAATGGCACTTTTTTCCACTTTATCAGGAAAAGGATGGCGCGCCATGGGGTTGGCAGAAGTTTTTCAATGAAATCAATCACTTAGAACACATTTTGAAGCAACTTTGGCTTCAAAAATGCAGCAAAAGCAAGCACTTACAACAGGCACTGAAAGTGATGCTTGAAACCCTGTTACATCCAGGGACCGCCGTCAACCCGACGAATGGCCAGAAGCCCGCGCGGTTCACTCAGAAAAAAGCCTCGCTCACCGCTGTTCCGGTGGCGAGGCCTGGTTCACGCCGAGCCTGTTTCAGAGGATGTAGCGCGACAGATCCTCGTTGCGGCTGAGCTCGGCCAGCCGCCCGTCGACATACGCTGCGTCGATCACAACGGTCTGCCCCTCCAGCGCAGTGGCGCCAAAACTGACCTCGTCGAGCAGGTGTTCCATGACGGTGGCGAGGCGGCGTGCGCCGATGTTTTCGGTGCGCTCGTTGACATCGCAGGCGATCTGCGCGAGCTGTCGGATCCCGCTGGGCTGGAATTCCAACGTCACGCCTTCCGCCGCGAGAAGGGCCTGGTACTGGCGCACCAGTGAGGCGTGGGTCTGGGTCAGGATCGCCTCGAAATCGTCCACCGACAGGGATTGCAGCTCGACGCGGATCGGGAATCGCCCCTGCAGCTCCGGAATCAGGTCGCTCGGCTTGGCCAGGTGAAACGCCCCGCTGGCGATGAAGAGGATGTGGTCGGTCTTGATCATCCCGTACTTGGTGGAGACGGTGGTGCCCTCGACCAGCGGCAGCAGGTCGCGCTGCACCCCCTGACGGGACACCTCGGGGCTGCCGGTGTCGCTGCGGGAAGCCACCTTGTCGATCTCGTCGATGAAGACGATGCCGTTCTGTTCGGCCGATAGCAGGGCGCGGCTGCGCACCTCCTCTTCGTTGACCAGCTTGCCCGCTTCTTCTTCCACCAGCAACTTCATCGCCTCGGCGATCGGCAGCTTGCGCGTGCGCCGCTTGCCCTGCCCCATCTGACCGAACATGCCCTTGAGCTGTTCGGCCATGTCCTCCATGCCCGCAGGCCCCATGATCTCCATCGTGGGGCGCGTCTCCATCAGGTCCACCTCGATCTCCCGATCATCCAGCAGGCCTTCGCGCAGTTTCTTGCGAAACGCCTGTCGCGCCGTACCGTCCGGTGAAGACACCGGTTCCGCACCCATGCCGCGGGGTGGCGGGATCAGGACATCGAGGATGCGGTCCTCGGCCGCGTCTTCGGCGCGCATGCGCTGCTGGCGCATCGCCTGCTCGCGTCCCTGCTTGACCGCGATTTCCACCAGGTCCCGGATGATGCTGTCGACATCCTTGCCCACGTAACCCACCTCGGTGAATTTGGTGGCTTCGACCTTGATGAAAGGGGCGTCGGCCAGCCGCGCCAGCCGGCGCGCGATCTCGGTCTTGCCCACGCCAGTGGGACCGATCATCAGGATGTTCTTGGGCGTGATCTCGGGCCGCAGCGCCTCGTCCACCTGCTGGCGCCGCCAGCGGTTGCGCAAGGCGATGGCGACAGCGCGTTTGGCGGCCTTCTGTCCAATGATGAAACGGTCGAGTTCGGAGACGATCTCCTGCGGGGTCATCGAAGACATGGTGACCCCACGTTTGTCACTTCGTGTACTTCGCTGCCCCCCGAGGGGGGGCGAGCTTGCTTGGGGCGGCCCTGCGCTGCGGCCATGAAAGCCCCCGCGCTCGTCACTTCGTGTACTTCGCTGCCCCCCGAGGGGGTGCGAGCTTGCTTGGGGCGACCCTGCGCTGCGGCCATGAAAGCCCCCGCGCTCGTCACTTCGTGTACTTCGCTGCCCCCCGAGGGGGGGCGAGCTTGCTTGGGGCGGCCCTGCGCTGCGCTCATGTTGTCAGTCCAGTGTTTCAACGGTGTGGTTCATGTTGGTGTAGATGCAGATCTCGCCTGCGATGGCCAGCGACTGCCTCACCACGTCCTCTGCGCTGAGCGAGGTGTGCTGGGTCAGCGCCCGCGCGGCGGCTTGCGCATAGGCGCCGCCCGAGCCGATGGCCACCACGCCGTGCTCGGGTTCCAGCACGTCGCCGTTGCCGGTGATGATCAGCGCAGCGCTGCGGTCTGCCACGGCGAGCATCGCCTCCAGGCGTCGCAGCACGCGGTCGGTGCGCCAGTCTCGGGTGAGTTCGATCGCCGCGCGCACCAAGTGACCCTGGTGCTTTTCCAGCTTGGCTTCAAAGCGCTCGAACAGGGTGAAGGCATCGGCGGTGGCACCGGCGAAGCCCGCCAGCACCCGGTCGTGGTGGAGCTTGCGCACCTTGCGCGCGGTGCCCTTGACGACGATGTGCCCCAGCGTGACCTGTCCGTCGCCACCGATGGCGACCTGAACGCCCTCAGGCGTCTCGCGACGCACACAGACGATGGTGGTTCCGTGAAAAGTATCCATATAAATCGGCAAATGGGGATGAACAAGGCGAGCTCAAGCCCAGAGACAAAACGAGGGGGAGTCATCCAAGGGCACCGCGGAACCGGCTTTGCCGGGCCGCCAGTGCCGCCCCCGGGGGTGACGCCGCAGGCGGCGCGGGGGGAACCAAATTCAGTCGTTCCTGACGACCACTTTGGCGTATTCGGTGATACCGATCACGTGGAAAAACGCCGACACCAGACGGTGGGCGTCCACGAACTGAACCAGGCGACCACTGGTGTGGTGGCTGGTGACCCAATTCAACAAGGTGCCCGCCGCAGAAAAATCCACACGGATCAGGTTGCGGCACGAAATGATCAACACATCCGCACCCTGCAGACGGCGCTCCAGATCTTCCAGCGTGGCCTGCGGATCACCGCGGATCTCACCGGACAGCTCCACCAGCCCCAGTTGATTGAATTCGCTGCTCGGCCCATCGACGCCCGAATCCCCACCAGAGAACCCAGACGGCACCTGCTCCATCACCACATCGCTCAACACCGAGCTGCCTTCGTCGGGGTCGGGCACCCCGCCGGACAGAGCCTGGAAATGGCAGCGTGGTCGCTCCCACCCGGGGGGTGACACCTCGTAGGTGACACAAAAATCCAGGGCGGTGAGCTCGAATTCGTCTGGTCGGTTCATGACGCGCAGGGCGCCCATGCGGAGCTCCCACCACAACTGCTCCACGTCGCGCCGACCGGAGGGCGTGACCTCTTTGAGCAACTCACGCAAACGCGTTGCGCCCAGGAAACACAGTTCCACGTCCTGATCGCCCCACAGCGTGAACATCCCCACCAGGGCGCGTGCGGCCTTGACGTCGATGGATTCGACCTCCGTCCAGTCCAGCACCCAGGGCTGGTTGACCCGGAGCAACACGTTTTGCAAGGTGCCGACGGCGTGCGCGTCGAGCTCACGATCACAGGTCCAGACGGCCCTGGCAGACGCTGAGGACGGCTTGTACACCTTGCCCGTCATCGCCGAGACCAGCTCCGGCATGTCGTACCACTGGGGCGCTGAACGGCCGAAACGGTTCACGAAATCGACCGCCTGGCTCTCGAATGGCGCCAGCTGCCCCGTCGCTCGGTAGAGATCGAACAAGGCAAGCCAGTCATCAAGCTGGTTTTCGCGTGGCCCTCCTTCGGTGATCGTTTCCTTGAGCCCCTGCTCTGCGCCTGCGTCGTCCCCGTTGGCGAACCGGATGGCGGCTTCTTCCACCTCCGGATCCTGGGCAATTTCATGAACGTCGAGCGCATAAAAGTGCGAAGCCGAAAACCCCGAACCCGAACTTGAACCTGAACGCCCCCCGCCTCCCGCTGCCGAGCCGTGCTGGGTGGGCGCCATCAGACCGGTGCGCGCTATGGCAGGTGGCGGTGCAGATTCCGGACCACCTCTGGGCGAAGGCACCGCCTCGCGGAGCGTCGGAATCCGGGCCAAGGCGGGTGGTGCCGAGGTGGGTCCGGGCTCGGTGCTCAGCAGCTCACCGTGCTGCAGAGGCGACGCCTCGGTTTCGTTGTACTGGGCATTGACGCGCTTGACATCGGGCGCGGCCGCTGCCGCTCTGGCCATGGCAGCCTTGCGATCCAGCGGGGTGCCACCGGTGGAATGGGCCCCCGAATTGAGGCTGGATCCTGTGGTGGCCAACGTGTCAGGGCCCTTGGTCTTCCACCACTGCATGGACATCTGGGCTTCGATCTCATCGATCTTCTTCAGTGTCATGGCCCGATCGTCGGGCTTGGAGGGCAAGCTGCTCTGGAAAAAAGAGGGCCGAACCCTCTGGCCGGCCTCACCGGACGCTTCTCGGCTGCGAATCTTGCGCAGCATGTCGAATTCGCGCTTGCGCACGAAATCGTTGCGCCGTTTGCGTTCGATCATCTCCTTGAGCGCGGCCTTGCTGTACTCGCTTTCTCCGTCGGCACTGCGCGTGTCCAGGTCCGACCAGCTCGTGGTCGGATGACGCACGAATTTCACCACCTTGGACAGGAAGCCGCGGTTGGAGTCGTCCTTGGACATGGATGCGCCGTGCTGTGAGGTGGATCAGGATGTGACGGGTCAGTCCCCGAACATCTTCTGCTTCAGCTCTCGCCGTTGTTGCGCTTCCAGCGACAGGCTGGCGGTGGGGCGGGCCATCAAACGGCCCACACCGATGGCTTCACCGGTTTCCTCGCAATAACCGTAGTCGCCCGAGTCGATGCGGGTGATCGCCTGCTCGATTTTCTTGAGCAGTTTGCGCTCGCGGTCGCGGGTGCGCAGCTCCAGGGCATGCTCTTCCTCAATGGTCGCACGGTCGGCCGGATCGGGCACCACGACGGTGTCTTCACGCAGGTGCTCGGTGGTTTCACCGGCATTGGCCAGCATGTCCTCCTTGAGCAGCGTGAGCTTGCGACGGAAGAATGCGAGCTGGACGTCGTTCATGTACTCGGTGTCGGGCATCGCTTGCACGTCCTGGTCGCTGAGTTGTTCGACGGACATGGACTTCCAGTTGTTCGCCCGCTTGGGGTCTTTCTGGATGGAAGAGGGCACGGGAGGTGTCATTACGCGTTCATTCGAGGTGAAAAATGTCGCTTTCGCGGCATCGGGGGCATGGGTCGGAACCACCGCCGCCTGGGTCATTTGCTCCATCATGACCTTCTTGGCCGCTCGCTTGCCCAGAGGACGGGGCGTCGGCTCGACAACGATGGGGGCTGGTTTGGGAACAGCCGCAGGCTTGGTCACTCCCGACGGGGAGGCCGGCTTGCCGGACTTGACCGCAGGCAGCGGCGTCGGCTTGGGCTTGACCACCACGGGGGGTTTGGTAGCCGATTTTGCAGCGGATTTGGCCGGCGGTGCAGATGCTCGCGGGGCGGCTTTGGCCGGCGCCTTCTGGGCCAACGCCTTCACGGCCGGTTTGGATGCCGCCTTGACCACGGGGGCCTTGGCCACTGGGGCGGGCACGGGCTTTTTCACCGGCACGGCCTTCTTCGCTGGAACGGACTTCCCGACAACGGCCTTGGGCGCGGGCTTTGCCGCGGCCTTGACCGGCGATGGGGTGGCTGCCGCGACCGGTGAGTTCCGCACTTTGCCGGCGCCGGGCGCGGGCTTTTTGTTCTTTGCGGTGGGGGTGGCCGGGGCTTTCACAAGGGGTCTCCTCTCAGTGCCTGACGATGCCTGTTCCTGGGGCGGTGCGCTGCTTCGGGCAAGCTCCCGAGGCGCGTCACGAAGCTCGGTCGAGACCGGCTGGTCTGTTGTTATACCCCGTTTGCGGACCGCACCGGCTCCCCGCTTCACATGCACACGGGCAACAGGCCCGACCGGATCACCGGCACCCGACTTGGGGGGCGATTGTAACGACGCGCGCGGAGCCTTCACCGACTGGGGGTCGGATTGAAAGCCGAGGCGTTGGAGAAGCGAGACAAAGAACACAGCCGGACCTGTTTCTGATGTGAAGGAGCCGGCCCGGGGACTCAGACCAGCGACTGGTCAAGCCCCTGGACCAGGATGTCCTTGGGCAGATCCAGACCGATGAACACCATCTTGCTCACGCGCGGCTCGCCTTCAGCCCAGGCGGGACCGAGGTCGCTGCCCATGAGCTGGTGCACGCCCTGGAAGATGACCTTGCGGTCGGTGCCTTGCATGTCGAGCACGCCTTTGTACCGAAGCATGCGCGGACCGTAGACCTGCACGATGGCGCCCAGGAAGTCTTCCAGCTTGGCCGGGTTGAACGGCCGGGTGGCGCGGTAGACGAAGCTCTTCACATCGTCGTCGTGGTGATGGTGGTGGCCGTGGCCTTCGTGACCGTGCTGGTGAGAAGGGTGGTTACAGGTTTCGCCAGGGGCGTGGTCGTGGTGCTCGTGACCATGATCGTGGTGATCGTGGTCGTCATCGACCTTGAGAAAGTCCGGGTCGATGTCGAGCTTGGCGTTCAGGTTGAAGCCGCGCAGGTCGAACACCTCGCTCAGCGCCACCTCGCCGAAATGCACCGGGCGCATGGGCGCACGCGGGTTCATGTGCTTCAGGCGGTGGGTGAGCGCGTCCAGCTCGTCCTGGTCCACCAGATCGGCCTTGCTGATGAAGATCTGGTCGGCAAAGCCCACCTGGCGGCGGGCTTCCTGGCGGTCGTTGAGCTGCTGGGCGGCGTGTTTGGCGTCCACCAGGGTCAGGATGGAGTCCAGCAGGTACTGCTCGGCGACCTCGTCGTCCATGAAGAAGGTCTGGGCCACGGGGCCGGGATCGGCCAGGCCGGTGGTCTCGATCACCACGCGCTCGAAATCGAGCTCGCCCTTGCGCTTCTTTTCGGCGAGATCCTGCAGCGTGGCGCGCAGGTCGTCGCGGATGGTGCAGCAGATGCAGCCGTTGCTCATCTGGATGATGTTTTCCTGCGTGTCGGCGACGAGGATTTCGTTGTCGATGTTTTCTTCACCGAACTCGTTCTCGATCACCGCGATCTTCTGGCCGTGGGCCTCGGTCAGCACGCGCTTGAGCAGCGTGGTTTTGCCCGACCCGAGGAAGCCGGTGAGGATGGTGGCGGGAATCAGTGACATGGCAGGAAAAGCTCCAGCAAAAAGCGGTCGGGAACGGTACAGCGGGGGCAGTGTATGCGACGCGTAGGCAGTGCCACCGGATTACGCCTTTTTCATCACCACCAATCCCTTGAGGTATTCGCCTTCGGGGAAGTTGATGGTCATCGGGTGGTCGCAGGCGCCGCCCAGGCGCTGCAGGATCGCACCGTCCACGCCCGCGTCCAGCCCAGCCGAGGCCACGATCTTGTGGAACAGCTCCACGCCGATGCCGCCGGAGCAGCTGAAGGTGAACAGCACGCCGCCCGGGGTGAGCAGCTTGAAGGCCTGGCGGTTCAAATCTTTGTACGCCCGGGCGGCACGCTCGGCGTGGGCCGCCGTGGGCGCGAACTTGGGCGGATCGAGCACGATGGCGTCAAACGTGCGGCCTTCGGCCACAAACTGACGCAGCGAGGTGTTGACGTCCGCGTCCATGAAGCTGGCCTGCGCCGGGTCCAGGCCGTTGAGCAGCAGGTTGGCGCGTGCCTGCTCCAGCGCCAGACCCGACGAGTCGATGCTGGTCACGTGCTCCGCCCCACCCGCCAGCGCGGCCACGCTGAAGCCGCCGGTGTAGCTGAAGCAGTTGAGCACCTGGGCAAAACCCAGGCGCTTCGTGTACTGGTACAGGGCCAGGCGGCTGTCGCGCTGATCCAGGTAATAGCCGGTCTTGTGCCCCTGGGCGATGTCCAGGCCCAGGCGCCAGCCGTGCTCCAGCAGCTCGAACGCGGTGTCGCCATTGCCCCGCAACCAGCCGGTGACCTCGGGCAGGCCGTCGAGCTTGCGGCTGCTGGTGTCGGAGCGTTCGTACAGGCGCGGGCAGCCGGTGAGCTCGATCAGCGCGTCGGCAATCGGCGCCTTCCAGCGCTCCACGCCGCAGGCGGTGAATTGCGCCACCAGGGTGTCGCCGTAGCGGTCCACGATCAAGCCCGGCAGGCCGTCGGACTCGCCATGCACCAGGCGGATGCCGTTGCTATCGATGCCCAGACGCGAGCGCAACGCGATGGCGCGGGCCAGCGTGTCGCGGAAAAAGGCTGCGTCGATGCGCTGGGCCTCGTCGAAACTCCAGGCCCGCACGCGGATGCGAGAGGCCGGAGAGAACGCGCCCCAGGCCAGGAACTGGCCCTCATGGCTCTCCACGCGCACGGTCTCACCCGCATCACCGCCGCCCCGGGCCACGGCCCCGTCGAATACCCAGGGGTGGCGGCGTTGCAGCGAGCGTTCTTTGCCCGGCTTGAGTCGAATGATTTTCATCTGGCCTATTGTCCCCCCCGCGCCGCCTGCGGCGTCACCCCCCAGGGGGCGGCACTGGCCGTCCGGCAAAGCCGGCCCGGCGGTGCCCTGGGTTCAACTGCCCCTCGTCCGCCCCATCAACTCGCCGACGCGAAGTGCATGGCGCCAGAATGCGGCGGAACCGGCTCTGCCGGGCCGCTCGCATTGCCCCCTTGAGGGGGTGACGCCGAAGGCGGCGCGGGGGTGTTCCTGTTCAAGGCCGCAGGTACACAAACCCCTCGCGTGCCTGCAACCGGGCCACCTCGGCCACACCCGATGGCACGATCTTGGCTTCCATCGCGACCTTGCTGGCGTCGATCTTGCGCGACACCAGGGTGTTGTTGCAGACCCGGAACTCCACACCCTTGGCCGCGAGTTCGCCAATGGCACCCGCAAAGGGCTGCTCCATCTGGTTGGTGGCGCCATCCAGCAGGAAGTCGATGCCCAGACCATGGGTCACGACCACGATCTTGGCTTTGGGGTCGGCCGCCAGGTGGTTGCGGATGTTGTTGATGGCGCGCGAGGCCTGGGGAATGCCTTCGCTCATGTGATAGACCGTCTTGATCGCGTCGTCGGCCGCCTGCGCCGACAGCGAGGTGGACAGCAGCGCCGCGAGCAGCAAGGACTTAAGCGCAATGAGGAACCTGAACATGGAGCTCTCCAAAAAATAGAAGTGGTTGCTTATAGAACGATTGTCAAGCCTGGGCTGGCGAATCCTACAGGGATAACCCGGCCCCGCTCGACCGCCGAGACCCCGTGCATCCGCCCAGTCAACCCTTGGGCTTGGGCACCACGGGCACCGCCACTGGGGGCGGGCTGACCATGCCCTCGTCGCCCGCGCCCCTGCCACGGGCCAGCGCCCGCGGGTGCGCCGCGTCGTACACCTTGGCCAGGTGCTGGAAATCCAGCCGCGTGTAGACCTGCGTGGTGCTGATGCTCGCGTGGCCCAGCAGCTCCTGAACCGCGCGCAGGTCACCGCTGGACTGCAGCACATGGCTGGCGAACGAGTGGCGCAGCATGTGGGGGTGCACGGGTGTGGCCAGCCCGGCGAGTTGCGAACGGCGCTTCAGTCGCACGCGGATGTGCTGCGGCGTGAGGCGCTGGCCGCGGCTGCCGATGAACAGCGCCGGATCGTCCTTGGCCCACGCCGCGCGCTGCACCAGCCAGCGCTCCAGAGCCGCCAGCGCCGCCCGCCCCACCGGCACGCTGCGGCGCTTGGACCCTTTGCCCAGCACATGGGCTTCACCGGCGTCGGCGTCGATCCAGCCGCGCGCAGTCACACCTGCCCGCACGTCCAGCCCCACCAGTTCGCCGATGCGCAGGCCGCAGCCGTAGAGCAACTCGGTGATGCAGGCGTCGCGGGCCTCCAGCGCGGGGTGGTCGGCCTCTTCCACATGGGACGCGAGCTGCACCGACTCGTCCACCCCCAGCGCCTTGGGCAGGGGCTTGCCCGCCTTGGGCGCGCGCACGTCCTGCACCGGGTTGTGGTCGATCAGGCCCTGGCGACCGAGCCAGACATAGAAACCGCGCCAGCCCGACAGGATCAGCGCGATGCCGCGCGCGCTGCGCCCGGCGCTGTGCATCTGGGCCACCCAGCGGCGGATGTGGGCGCTGTGCACCTCGCGCAACGCCAGCGCGGCCTGCGACGCGTGTTGCGACAGGCGCTGCAGGTCCAGGGTGTAGAGCTCGACCGTGCGGGTCGCCAGGCGCTTCTCCACCCGCACATGGGCCAGATAGGCCTGCACCAGCGCGGCATCGTCCACGCTGGCCGCTGCTTTCATGCCGGCGAACGGCCTGCCGCCGGGCCGCCCCAAGGCAGGCCAGCCCCCTCGGGGGGCAGCGCCGTACACGAAGTGACCAGCGTGGGGGTCATGGTCTCAGGCGCGAGAGCGCCGCGCTGGTGAGTTCACCCATGCGCTCCAGGAAGTCGGTGCCCATGTCGGCCGCGAAGCGCTGGGCCTCGGGCGAGCCCAGCACCAGCAGGCCGAACGCCGGTGAGCCCGCAGCGGTCCGCAGCGGGATCAGCGCCATCGAGGCCACCGCCTTCGGATCGTCCAGCCAGCCGGCGGCCTCCAGCCCCGGGTTGCTGCCGCAGTAGGGACGGCTGAGCGAGCTGGAAAACGCCTTCACGTCTTCGCTGGCCCCTTGGGCACAGGCGAGGGTCATGAACGCGGGCGCCACGTCCCAGACCTTGATCGCGACCTGCGGCACCAGAAACTGGGTGGCGATCTCCCGGGCGGCGACCTCTGGCAGATCACGGGCTTCGCGGGTCCGCAGCAGTTCGCGGGTCCAGCGCTGCAGGCGGTCGGCGATGGCGGAGTTGTCCTGACCGTGGCGGATCATGTCGGCCGCCTTGAGCTCCAGCCCCTTGATCTTGTCGCGCAGCAACTCGGCCTGCCGTTCCTGCAGGCTCACGGCGCGTTGACCGTGCGGGCTGCTGAGCTGGACCGAGGCCAGCACGCTGGCGTGCCGATCAAAGAAGTCCGGCGTGTTGGCCAGGTAGTTGGCGATGTCGTCTTCGGTGATGGGGGGGATGAAGGGATCGGTCATGGTCGGGTGAGCATATAGGAGGCTGTCATCAAACCAATTCGGGCACGTCGATCTCGCCCTCGAAGACGGTGGTGGCGGGGCCGGTCATGAACACCGGCGCGTCGTGCGCGGGCGTGTCCTGCCATTGAATGGTGAGCACGCCACCGTGGGTGTGCACATCGACCGTCGAATCCAGCAGGCCCAGGCGGATGCCGGCCACGACGGCCGCGCAGGCGCCGGTGCCGCAGGCCAGCGTTTCGCCGGCGCCGCGTTCGTAGACGCGCAGGCGCACCTGGCCGCGGTTCACGACCTGCAGAAAACCGGCGTTCACGCGCGCCGGGAAACGCGGGTGCCATTCGATCTGCGGGCCTTGGAGCAGGACCGGGGCGGTGTCCACGTTGTCCACCAGCTGCACCGCGTGCGGGTTGCCCATGGACAGCACACACACCAGCGCCTCGCCGCCGTCCGGCAAGGACAGCGGCCAGCGCTCGACGTTGCCCATCGTGTTTGAGACCAGCCCGCTCGCGTCGAAGGGCACACGCTCCAGCGCGAACACGGGTGCGCCCATGTCCACGGTCACGCGACCGTCGTGATTCAGCGCCAGGCTGATCTCGCCCTGCTTCACCTTCACCCGCACCGGGTTGACGGTGGTCAGGCCCTTGTCGTGCACATAACGAACGAAGCAGCGCGCCCCGTTGCCGCAGTGTTCCACCTCGCCGCCGTCGGCGTTGTGGATCACGTATTCAAAGTCAAGACCCGGGCCGGGCGAGGGCCGCACGCTCAGGATCTGGTCGGCCCCGACACCGAAGTGGCGGTCGGCCAGCCAGCGGTACTGCGCGTGGGTCAGACCCAGGCGCCCGCGCGTCTCGTCGAGCACGACAAAATCGTTGCCCGCGCCCTGCATTTTGGTGAACCGGATGTGCATCGCCGGATTATCCGTCCAGAGCGGTGCGCACCGTCAGCACGCAGCGCCGCCGCGTGGTGCGCTTCACACCGGTGCGCGCGCACCGCAACCGCCCTTCGCCCTTTGCTCAGGCCCCTTTGCGCACAACACTTGTGCCACTTTGTATGCAATCCGGTGCATATTGCATACAAAATGGCTGGCACGGTTGATGCTGAGCTGGAGGCATGGACGACCCCACACCCACACCCGCCGCCATCGAACTCATCGCGCTGACCAAACGCTACGCCCAGGGCAGCGTGGCGGTGGACAGCATCAATCTGCGCATCGCCAGCGGCAGCTACTGCTGCCTGCTCGGCCCGTCGGGCTGCGGCAAGAGCACCACGCTGCGCATGATCGCGGGCCACGAGAGCACCACCAGCGGCGACATCCTGCTGGACAACCGCAACATCACCATCCTGCCGGCCGCCGCGCGCGGCACGGCCATGATGTTCCAGAGCTTTGCGCTGTTCCCGCACCTCACCGCGCTGGACAACGTGGCCTTCAGCCTGAAGATGAAAGGCGTGGACAGGGCCACCCGCCAGCGGCAGGCACAGGACCTGCTGGAGCGCGTGGCCATGGGGCACCTCGCGCAGCGCAAGCCGGGCGAACTCTCGGGCGGCCAGCAGCAGCGCGTGGCGCTGGCGCGGGCCCTCATCACCCAGCCGCGCGTGCTGCTGCTCGACGAACCGCTGTCCGCGCTCGACCCCTTCCTTCGCATCCAGATGCGCGCCGAGCTGCGCCACTGGCAGCGTGAACTCGGCCTGACCTTCATCCACGTCACGCACTCGCAGGAAGAGGCGATGGCCCTGGCCGACACGATGGTGGTGATGAACCACGGCCGCATCGAGCAGGTGGGCGCGCCGCGCGAGGTCTACAACCGGCCGGCCAGCGAATTCGTCGCGCGTTTCATGGGCGGCCACAACGTGCTCAACACCACCGGCGGCAAGCTCGCCGTGCGCAACGACCACATCCGCCTCGCACCCACCACCAGCACCGGCTGGCCTGCCACCGTGAGCGACGTGGAGTACCAGGGCACCTACGTGCTGCTGGGCCTGCAACTCGACGGCGAGGCGAGCACCGTCCCGGTCTCGGTGATGTTGCCCGAGGCCGTGTTCGTGCAGCAGCCCTACCGCCCAGGCGATCGCGTGGACCTGAGCTGGGACCCGGCCCTGGCCCACGCACTCGCCGCCTGATCGCTCCCGCTTTCTTCCCTCTTCCCCCAACCCAGGAGTTCTCCCATGTCCGACACGTTTGATTCCAAGCCCGCCGACACCACCGCCGGCCTCTCGCGCCGCAGCCTGCTGCAGGGCACCGCCGGCATGGCCGGCATCCTGGCCAGCGGCATGTCGCCGGCCATCGGCCAGGAAAAGATCACCCTGCGCTACCTGGGCACCGCAGTGAACCAGGACAAGGCCATCGGTGACAAGTTCGAAAAAGACACCGGCATCAAGATCCAGTACGTGGCCGTGACCACCGACGACGTGACCAAGCGCGCCGTCACCGCACCCAACAGCTTCGACCTGATCGACACCGAGTACTTCTCGCTCAAGAAGATCGTGCCCACCGGCAACCTCAAGGGCATCGACGTCAAGAAGATCAAGAACGCCGACAAGATCACGCCGCTGTTCACCACCGGCACCGTGGCCGGCAAGGCCGTGGGCGACCAGGGCACCGCGCCCAAGAAGGTGATCTACCTCGAAGGCGAAAAGAGCAAGGTCTTCGCCAAGAGCCCGACGCAGTTCATGTCGCTGATCCCGACGGTCTACAACGCCGACACGCTGGGCATCCGCCCCGACCTGATCAAGCGCCCCATCAATTCGTGGGCCGAGTTGCTGAACCCCGAATTCAAGGGCAAGACCGCGATCCTGAACATCCCGTCCATCGGCATCATGGACGCGGCCATGGTCGTGGAAGCCATGGGCCTCTACAAGTACCCCGACAAGGGCAACATGACCAAGGCCGAGATCGACCTCACGATCAAGACCCTGATCGAAGCCAAGAAGGCCGGCCAGTTCCGCGCGCTGTGGAAAGACTTCAACGAGTCGGTCAACCTGATGGCCTCGGGCGAAGTGGTGATCCAGTCGATGTGGAGCCCGGCCGTGACCGCCGTGCGCACCAAGGGCATCGCCTGCAACTTCCAGCCGCTGAAAGAGGGGTATCGCGCCTGGGCCGCCGGCTTCGGCCTGCCCGCCACGCTGAGCGGCCGCAAGCTCGACGGTGCCTACGAGTTCATCAACTGGTTCCTCGACGGCTGGGCCGGCGCCTACCTGAACCGCCAAGGCTACTACAGCGCCGTGCTCGACACCGCCAAGTCCAAGATGGAAGCCTACGAGTGGGCCTACTGGATGGAAGGCAAACCCGCCACGCAAGACATCAAGAGCCCGAATGGCGACGTGCTGGCCAAGGCCGGCCAGGTGCGCGACGGCGGCAGCTACGAAGCGCGCATGGGCGGCATCGCTTGCTGGAACGCGGTGATGGATGAGAACGAGTACATGGTGAGGAAATGGAATGAATTCGTCGCGGCCTGAAGGCGGCCCCCCCCCGCGCCGCCTGCGGCGTCACCCCCCGGAGGGGGGCGCCACTGGCGGCCCGGCAAAGCCGGTTCCGCGGTGGCCTGGAGGGGGCTTCGCTGCGCTCGTCGCGGGCGCGCCCCCTTCATGTGGCTTCTGTTTCTTTTCTGATTGACCTTCCATGAGCAGCACATCCACCGCCACCGCCGGTCCTGTCGCCGACAGCCCGAACCGCACGCTGCACGCCTGGTGGCAGGCGGCGCCGTTCACGCTGGTGTTTGTGCTGTTCTTCCTCATTCCGCTGGCGCTGATCGTGATGGTCAGCTTCTGGGATTTCAACGAGTACGAGCTGCTGCCGGCGTTCACGCTGCGCAACTACTTCGCCATTTTTGAAGGCTGCTCGACGCTCACCGAACACGGTGATTTCTGCGTCTCGCTCTCCACCTATCTGTCCACGCTGAAGTTCAGCCTGCTGGTGTGGCTGATCACCCTGGTGCTGGGTTTTGCGGTGGCGTACTTCCTCGCCTTTCACGTTCGTTCCTCGGGCATGCAGACAGCGCTCTTCATCCTGTGCACCGTGCCGTTCTGGACCTCCAACGTCATCCGCATGATCTCGTGGGTGCCGCTGCTGGGACGCAACGGTCTGGTGAACCAGTCGCTGCAAGGCATCGGGCTGATCGATCAGCCCATCGAGTGGTTGCTGTTCTCCGACTTCTCGGTGGTGCTGGCCTTCGTGCACCTCTACACCATGTTCATGATCGTGCCCATCTTCAACAGCATGATGCGCATCGACCGCAGCCTGCTCGAAGCCGCGAACGATGCGGGCGCCAGCGGCTGGCAGACGCTGTGGAACGTGATCGTGCCGCTGTGCAAGACCGGCATCATCATCGGTTCGATCTTCGTCATCACCATCGTCATGGGCGACTTCGTGACCATCGGCGTCATGGGCGGTCAGCAGATCGCCTCAGTGGGCAAGATCATCCAGGTGCAGACCAGCTACCTGCAGTTCCCGCTCGCCGCCGCCAACGCCGTGATCCTGCTCGCGGTGGTGCTCATGATCATCTGGGGCCTCACGCGCCTCGTGGACATCAGGAAGGAACTGTGATGAGCACACACCCCGTAGAGAGCCAGGGTTCCAGACCGGAAACACCGCGGAACCGGCTTCGCCGGGCCGCTGGTGTTGCCCCCCTGGGGGGGAAGGCGGCGCAGCCGCTTTCGGGGGGGACTCCTGGATTTTGGTCCCTGGCCGCCGTCTTCGCGCTCTTCGTGCTGTTCATGTACGGCCCGATGTTCGTCATCTTCGTGCTGAGCTTCCAGGGTCCCGAGGGTGGCCTCACCTTCCCGATGCGGGGAGCTTCGCTGCACTGGTTCCGCCAGCTGGCCGAGGGCTTGGGCACGGTGGACATCGGCGCGGCCTTCCTGCGCTCGCTCATGCTCGGTGGCGTGGTGATGCTGTTCACCGTGTTGCTCTCGGTGCTGGCGGGTCTGGCGTTCCGCAAGAAGCTCAGCGGCGGCAACGCGCTGTTCTACGTCACCGTGGCCAGCCTGATCATGCCGTCCATCATCGTGTCGCTGGGCATCGGCCTGCAGTTCCGCCTGCTGGATGGCGGCCTCAAGTGGCTGCTGGAAGCGGTGGGCGCGACCACGACGCTGGAGGAATACGGCACCGCGCTGGGCCTGTTCACCTCGGCCCTGGGCGCGCACCTCACCTGGACCCTGCCCTTTGGCCTGCTGATCATGTTCGCCGTGTTCAACCGCTTCAACCCGGCGTATGAGGAAGCCGCACGCGACCTGGGCGCCACGCCCTGGCAGACCTTCCGCCACGTGGTGCTGCCACTCATCGGGCCTTCGGTGGTGGGCATCGGCATGTTCGGCTTCACGCTCAGCTGGGACGAAATCGCCCGCACCTCGCAGGCCATCGGCGACGTCAACACGCTGCCGCTGGAGCTGCAAGGCCTCACCTCGACCGTCACCACGCCGGCCATCTACGCGCTCGGCACGGTGACCACCGTGGTGTCGTTCGCGGTGATCGGCGTCACGGTCGGTCTGGCCATGCTTTTGGGTCGGCAGAAAAAAGGACGCGTCGGATGAACGCCACCCGCGTCCGCAAGCCCGCCGACGAGGGTCCGGGTCCGCTGACGGACAACGACATCTACGAGCGCATGGTCTCGGCCATTCTCGACCACCAGCTCCCGCCCGGCACCAAGCTGGTCGAAGACCGGCTGGCCGAGGCGTTTGGTGTCTCGCGCACGCGCATTCGGCCGGTGCTGGTGCGGCTGGCGAACGAACAGGTGGTCACGCTGACGCCCAACCGGGGCGCGTCCATCGCCCAGCCCACCGAGCAGGAAGCGCGCGAGGTGTTCGAGGTGCGGCGCCTGATCGAGCCGACCCTGGTCGAGCGCTTCGTGGCGGTGGCCACGGCCGCCCACCTCCAGACCCTCACCCGCTGCATCCGCGACGAAGAGGCCGCGCGCGCCGCCGGCGACATGCGCCGCGCGATCCGCCTCTCGGGCGACTTCCACCTGCACATCGCCGACCACGCCGGGCACGGCACGCTGGGCCGCATCCTGCGCGAGCTGGTCTCGCGCACCTCGCTGATCCTCATGACCTACAGCGCGCCGCACAGCCAGGCGCGCGACGACGCCACCGCCTGCGGCTGCCAGGAGCACCGCGCCCTGCTCGCCGCGCTCAAGCTGCGCGATGCGCGCGAGGCGGCGCGCCTGATGCGCGAGCACCTGGAGCGGCTGGAGTCGCAGCTGAGTTTTTCACCCACGCCCGATGCAGCGCCTGACCTGCTGCAGCTGTTCGGTTGAGCATGAAGCGCTTGCTGGTCATCAACCCCAACACCTCGGAGCGCGTGAGCGCGCTGCTGCAGACCCACGTGCAGGCTGCCGCCGGGCTGCACGTGGCGGTGCGCACCGTCACCGCGCGCTTCGGCGCGCCCTACATCGCCGACGAAGCGAGCTACGCCGTGGCCGGCCACGCCGCGCTCGACGCCTGGGCCGCCGCGCTGGCCGGCCCCGACCCCGCGCCCGACGCGGTGCTGATCGGCTGCTTCGGCGACCCCGGCCTGATGGCGCTGCGCGAGTCCAGCCCGGCGCCGGTCACCGGCCTGGCCGAGGCCGCCTTCATCGAGGCCGCGCGCCACGGCCGCTACGCCATCGTCACCGGCGGCGAGCGCTGGGGCCCGATGCTGCAGCGCCTGGCGCAGGCGCTCGGCCAGGCGCAGCAGCTCGCCGGCATCCACACCGTGGTGCCCACCGGCGCCCAGCTCGCCGCCGACCCAGCCGCCGCCCACCGCCTGCTCGCGCAGGCCTGCCGCGACGCCGCACACCAGCTCGGCGTGCAGGCCGTGATCCTCGGCGGCGCGGGCCTGGCCGGCATGGCCGCCGCCATCCAGGGCGATGTGCCCGTGCCGGTGATCGACAGCGTCACCGCCGGAACTCATTGGGCGCTGCGCACGCCGCCGCTGCCACCGGCGCGCAGCACCCCGGGCTTCGACATTGCCTGGCAAGGTTTGTCGACTGAGATGACCGCACTGGCGCCGACCTCGGCAACCTGATCCGGCACCGTGAAGGCGACAGCCGGGATGCTTGGGCTGTCGCACAATGTCCGGATGGTCCGACTCACCCAACTGCTCCACCCCGCCCGCACGCCCGCCGCCGTGCGCCCCGCCGCCACCGTGCTGCTGCTGCGCGACAGCGCCGACGGCGTCGAAGTGCTCATGACCCGCCGCTCCATGACGGCGAGCTTCGCGCCAGGTGCCTATGTGTTCCCGGGCGGCGGTATCGACGCCGCCGACGCGCTGGCCCACGGCCAGTCCACCCGCCGCGTCACGCAGAGCGACCTGCACCTGACGCAGGCCATCGCCGCCATCCGCGAGAGCTTCGAAGAGCTGGGCATCCTGCTGGCGCGCCGCGCCGACGGCACCCACCTGGGCACCACCGACATCGCCTCGCTCGACCGCCAGACCCCGTTCAACGCACAGTGCACCGCTCAGGGCCTGACGCTGTCCGGAGCCGAGGTCTTCGTGCTCGCGCACTGGATCACCGACCGCGACCTGCCGCGCCGTTTCGACGTGCCCTTTCTGGTGGCGCGCATGCCCGAGGGCCAGGAGCCGGTGGCCGACGAATCCGAGCAGTTCGAACCGGTCTGGGTGCGCCCGGCCGACGCGCTGGCGCGCCACGCGGCGGGCGATTTCTTCATCATCTTCCCGACCATCCGCACGCTGGAGCGGCTGCAAGCGTTTGCCACCGTGTATGCGTTGTTACAGGCCTGTGCGGTCAATGATGAACCCCTGTTCACCAGCTGCCCGCGTGCCGGGCTGCTGAACGGCCACGAATCGCGCCACATGGAGCACGAGCCGCCCTTCGGTGAACTCGCCCTGGTCTGCCCGGGGGGCCAGATCGTTCACGAGCTGGCCTGGCAGACCGAACGGCCGGTGCCGCTGCTGAAGAACGTGATGCGCCTGACCGCGCCCAACCCCGGCTTCATGACCGGCCCGGGCACCAACAGCTACCTGGTGGGCGACCCGGTGAGCGGTCACATCGCCATCGACCCCGGCCCGGACGATCCGGGACACATCGAGCGGCTGTGGCGCGCCGCGGGCGGCGACATCCGTTGCATTGTCTGCACCCATTCGCACCCCGACCACTCGCCCGGCGCAGCGCGGCTGCAGGCCCTGTGCACCCACAAACCGCCCATCCTCGGCCTGCCCAGCGCGCCCACTTCGCGCGAGAACAGCCGCTTCACGCCCGAGCGTGCGCTGGCCGACGGTGAACGCCTGGTGCTGCAAGGCGCAGATGGAATCACACACACCCTGCAGGTGGTGCACACCCCCGGCCACGCGGCCAACCACCTGTGCCTGCTGCTCGAAGAAGACGGCCTGCTGTTCAGTGGCGACCACATCCTCAACGGCAGCACCACGGTGATCGACCCGCCCGACGGCCACATGGGCGACTACCTCGATTCGCTCGACAAGCTCGACCGCCTGTGCGCGCAGCACGGCGTGGACTTCATCCTGCCGGCCCACGGCTACGTGCTGGGCGACCTGCAACGCACACCGGACAACCCGAGCGCCCCCGAACACGGCGGTGCCCGCGGGGCCATCGCCCACCTGAAGGCCCACCGCCTGGCGCGCGAGGCCAAGGTGGCGCGCGCCATGCAGGCGCGGCCCGAGGGCACGGTGGACGACTGGGTGAAGCTCGCCTATGACGACGTGCCCGAGCGCCTGTGGCCTGTGGCCAAACGCTCGATGCAGGCACACGTCGAGCGCATCCAGAGCCTGGGCGGCTTCAACCTCTGAATGCCCACGGCAGGACGCATGCGCTTCGCACTGGTCTCCGACATCCACGGCAACCTGTCCGCGCTGCAGGCCGTCGCGCGCGACATCGCCCACCGCGGCATTCAGCAGGTCGTCAACCTGGGGGACACGCTGAGCGGCCCCTTGATGCCACTGGACACCGCGCAATGGCTGCGCCAGCAAGCCTGGTTGCACGTGGCCGGCAACCACGAACGCCAGGTGCTGAGCTGGCCGCTGGAGCGGCAAATCGCGTCCGACGCGTTCACCATCGGTCAACTCGACGGCCCGTCCAGGGACTGGCTTCAGAGCCACACCAACCCCTGCGACCCACGCCTGCACCGCGGCGAGATGTGGCCCGAGCGCCTGGGCGCCGACGTGGCCCTGTGCCACGGAAGCCCGCGCAGCGACATCGAGTACCTGCTGGAGACGCCGGTGGGCGAGACCGCGCGGCTGGCCACCGCGGCGGAAATCGACGAACGCCTGGATGGGCGCCTTCCCCCGCACATCCGCCTGCTGGCCTGCGGACACTCCCATGTCCCACGGTCCGTGCGCACCACCAGCGGCCTGCTGATCGTCAACCCGGGCAGCGTGGGCCAGCCCGCCTACGACGACGACCACCCCTACCCGCACTCAAGTTACCACCGCATCGAAACCGGCAGCCCCGATGCCCGCTACGCCGTGGTGGAACAACGGGGCGGCCGGTGGGCCTGCGAGCTGGTCAGCGTGGCCTACGACTTTGAACCCATGGCTTCGCTGGCCGATCAGCGCGGCCGTCCCGACTGGTCCCACGCCCTGCGCACGGGTTACATGCCCAGACCCTGAGTCAAACCGTTCAACGACGACGCCCCATGCAAAACACCAGTTGGTACTCGCGCTTCGCCAAGGCCGCCTCGCATTTCTGCGGACGGCCGCGTGTGTTCACGTTGGCGGTGGCGGTGATCGCCGTGTGGCTGGTGACCGGGCCGCTGTTTCACTTCAGCGACACCTGGCAGCTCGTCATCAACACAGGCACCACCATCGTCACCTTCCTGATGGTGTTCCTGATCCAGAACACGCAAAACCGCGACACCGAAGCCATTCAGGTGAAGCTGGACGAACTCATCCGCGCCACCAAAGGCGCGCACAACGCCCTGCTGGACCTGGAAGAACTTGAAGAAGACAACCTGGACGCGTTCCGCGCCAGGTACCAGGCCCTGGCCGCGGCCGCCCGCGCCCAGCTGGATCAGGGATTCAAGGACACCGACACGCCGGACGCGTGAGGGAAGGAAGGCAGCGGCGGGCGGTTCTATGACCTGACCTGCTCGTGGCAACCGCACGAGCACCGGGCCAACTGCTCGCGGTCCCGCAGGGTGATGCCGCGCTCACCGCGTGAAATCGCCCCCTCTGCGACCCATTGATCGGTGGCCTGGGCCACGGCACTGGGCTCTGCCCCCAGCCAGACGCTCAGGACGTCGGGTTCGATGTGCAGGGTGGTGTCGGGCACACGCTCAAAAGCATCCTGCAGCCAGCGCCCCATGCGCTGGTAGGGCGTGAGCCCCGGAAGCAGGTCGACCACGCCACAGGCGACAGACCCGGCCGACACCCCCGGTAAAACGGCGCGGGCCACGTACACAGCAGCGCTGCGGGCGCCGGTCCGCCACAGAGACATGGCCCGACGACACCTGTCGACATCTGGTCTTTCAACCATGAACGGGCGCTGGATTGAACTTGTTGCACAACGGCCTGGTGGCGCAACGGCCACCCGCCGATCAGGCACTGCTCCTGCGTCGATGCGAGCCGGTGGAGCTCAAGGCAGGCGAGGTCCTTTCTGCACCGGGTGCGGCCAGCGGGCATGTCCACTTCCTGCTGAGCGGCGCCAGCGTGGCGATGGTGGTGCGCCACGGCGGGGGCGGGGGACTGGCGGTCGGGCTCACGGGCCGGGAAGGTGCCGTGGGCCTGCAGTTCGCGCTGGGTCTGGGCGCGGGCCATTTCACCTGGCTGGTTCAAAGCAGCGGCGCGGCGTTGCAGCGCCTGTCGAACCGGCGCCTGGGCATGTTGCGGACCTTCGCGGGTGACCTCTGGGGGGTTTCGCAGGAGGTGGCCGAACTGGCCGCGTCGGCCCAGGTGCAGGACATCCAGGCGCGGCTGGCCCGCTGGATCCTGCTCAGCCAGGCGCGGACGCACCAGACCGAACTGCACCTCACGCACGTGCACCTCGCCGACATGCTGGGCGTGCGCCGCGCGGGCATCACGCAGGCGGCGAACAACCTGAAAGACCTGGGCCTGGTGGACTACCGCCGCGGGCGCATCCAGATCCTGAACCTGGCAGGCCTGGCCGCCGTGGCGCACGCCCCGCAGGGCGCACCGGAAGGGCGGGATAGGGACAAAAAATAAGTGTGAAGCGCGCCGATACGCCGGATTTTGTGCGTCCCGAACCCCCTTGCGGGGGCCCTGAACGTGACCGTCATTCCTCTGGGCCGGGGGTCACCCACCCGGCTCGGTGCTACCTACCCGCCAGCACGCCTCGCGGAACCACGGGGATCCACAACACGGCGAACCGTGTCGCCTCAGGCTGGCCTATTTGGTATTGCTGCGCGCAGAGATTGCCCGTTTCACCCGAACTGAATCGGCTCGTCTCTGTTGCTCTGATCCTCACCTTAGGGCCCTCCAGGTTGCCCTGACTGGCTTGTCGGTGGAGAGGTGTTACCTCCTGCGCTGTCCTGTGCAGTCCGGACGTTCCTCCAGTGCTCCCTTTCGGGTCCTCTTTCGAGGGTGCACCAGCGACGGCCTGGCGCGCTTCACCCGGCAATTATCGCCTGCCCGGACCCTGCGTCAGACCAGGCGCTCGATCTTCTTGAAGCGCCACACCAGCTGGTGGTAGCCGGTCTGCAGCGCCAGCATGGCCGCGTAGGTGACCGGGAAGGCCATCCACACGCCTTCCAGCCCGAAGCGCTGGTTCAGCCCGTAGGCCACCGGCAGCTGCACCACCAGGATGCAGGCGATGGAGATCGCCACCGGCACCAGCACCACACCGCTGGCGCGCATGATGCCGCCCACCACCGACTGGAAGCCGAACAGCAGCATGCTCCACAACATGATGTGCAGCAGGTGCTCGGCCTGCGCCAGCACCTCGGGCTGCGTGAGGAACAGGCCGAGCATCCCGTGCGACAGCGCGTAGCCCAGCAGCACCAGCGAGCCGGTCACGCCCACGTTCATCCACAGCCCTGTGCGCAGGATCGCGCCCAGGCGTTCCACCCGGCCCGCGCCGATGGCCTGCGCGCCGAGGATGGACGCGGTGATGGCGATGGACAGCGCGGGGAACTGCACGTAGTTGACGATCTGCGTGACCGCGCCGTAGGCCGCCGTGGCCTGCGAGCCGTGGCCGTTGACCAGCGACAGGATCACCAGCTCCGAGATCGAGATCACCACCATCTGCAGCCCGGTGGGCAGGCCGATGCGCATCACCTGGGCCAGGATCTTGCCGTCCAGCCGCAGGGACTTGAGCAGCGCCCGGTCTGGCGCGAGCACGCTGGCCTTGCGCCGCAGGCGCCAGACCAGGAAGCCCAGCGACGCCGCCTGGGACACAAAGCCGGCCAGCGCCGCGCTCTGGATGCCCATGGGCGGCAGCCCCAGCCAGCCTTTGATCAAGGCCGGCGTCAGCACCAGCCCCAGGCCGGTGGACAGCAGCAGGGCCAGCAGCGGTGTCACGGTGTCGCTCACGCCGCGCAGCAGCTGCGTGTAGAGGATCACCAGCAGCAGCAGCGGCATAAGCAACATCATCATCCGCGCGTAGGCGGTGGCGTCGTCGAGCACGTCGGCCGGTGTGCCCAGCGCTTGCAGCCCCTCGCGGGCGAACACGCTGCCCAGCAGTGCGGCCACCACGCCGATCAGGGCGCCCAGCGCCAGCGCCGAGCCCGCGATGGCCTTGACCTTCTCGGGTTCGCGCGCGCCCCAGGCCTGGCCGATCAGCACCGAGGCGCCCGCGCCCAGGCCGATCACCAGCGAGATGAAGAAAAAGAACACCGGGAACATGCCCGACACCGCCGCCAGCGCGTGGGTGCCGAGCATCTGGCCGATGAAGATGCCGTTGAGCGTGCCCGACAGGCTTTGCAGGAAATTGGACAGCACCATGGGCGCGAGAAACACCAGGTAGATGCGCCAGAGGGCCTGGGGTGGGCCGGAGGGTTGGGGTGGCATGGTTCGGAACGCTGAAAAAATGGGATGGGAGAAAGGGCGGCGCTCAGGCGGCGCTGGAGGCCACGATCGGGGTGGTGGGAAAGGCGTCGCGCGCCAGCCAGGCAAGGTGGTCCTTCACGTCGGCAGGCCAGTGCGCCGTGCGGTGGGCGAAGGCCGCGCCGTCCTGCGCGAACAGCGCGCGCGAGGCCTCTTCGAAGCCGGGCAGACCGCCGCCGATGGCGCTCATGAAGCGGTAAACCCGCTCCTTGGCCAGGCGTTGCGCGTCCTGGTCGCCCTGGCTGCGCCGGGCCTCATCCACCAGCCGGCGCAGCGCCGCGGAGGCGCCACCGCGCTGTTGTGCGAGCCACTCCCAGTGGCGCGGCAGCAGCGTGACCTCGCGCGCCACCACGCCCAGGCGCGGACGGCCCACGCCGGGCGCCGCGGCCTCCGGAGGCGAGTCGGTCGGTGACTCGGCGGGCTGGGCCGGCGCGTGACCCGGCGGCCAGGGGTGGTCCACGAGGGCGCCGCTGGTGTCGTCGAACACCAGCAGGCCGCCCGCGCTCAGGTCCAGCGCGCGCAGCGCCGTGTCCACCTCGGCGTAGGGGCCGTGGGCGACGCGGCGATGGCCGAGAAAAGCGGTGCAGGTGCACACAGTGACGTGGTTCATGCGGTCAATTCTACACGGGTTTTATTATTTTACCCGGGTTTATTTGAATCCACCCACCCGAGACCCCGCGCACACCAGCCGGCCCGCGGCTTTGACGACAATAGGCCCCCCCCTGCTTGATAAACACAAGCCCTCCTGACCATGATCCGACTCTCCGAACTCAAGCTCCCGCTGGCCGACGTCCCGGCCGAACACCGCCGCGCGTCCGACGCCCCCACCGAAACCGACGCGGACCGCACGCCGCCGCCGCACCCGGTGGACGCGCTCACCCGCCTCGCCGCGCAGGCGCTGGGCATCGCGCCCGAGGGCATCGCCCACCTGCACGTCTTCAAGCGCAGCTTCGACGCGCGCAAGGCCGACCTGCTGGCGGTGTACATCGTCGACGTGACCCTGGCCGACCCGGCGCTGGAGCCCGGCCTGCTGGCGCAGCACGACAAAAGCCCGCACATCCAGCCCACGCCCGACATGGCCTGGCATCCGCCGGGCCACGCGCCGGCCGGCTGGCCGGCGAGCGAGGCACAGCGTCCGGTGGTGATCGGCCTCGGGCCTTGCGGCCTGTTCACCGCGCTGGCGCTGGCGCAGATGGGCCTGAAACCCATCGTGCTCGAGCGCGGCAAGCCGGTGCGCGAGCGCACCAAGGACACCTGGGGCCTGTGGCGCAAGAAGGTGCTCAACCCACAGAGCAATGTGCAGTACGGCGAAGGCGGCGCCGGCCTGTTTTCCGACGGCAAGCTCTACAGCCAGATCAAGGACCCGCGTTTCCTCGGCCGCAAGGTGATGAACGAGTTCGTGGACGCGGGCGCGCCGCCCGAGATCCTGTACCAGGCGCACCCGCACATCGGCACCTTCAAGCTGGTCAAGGTGGTCGAGGCCATGCGCGAGAAGATCATCGCGCTGGGCGGCGAGATCCGCTTCCAGCAGCAGGTGGTGGGCCTCACGCTGGCGCCGGCGGGCGAGGGCCAGCAGCAGCTCACCGGCCTGCGCGTGCTGCACCTGGACAGCGGCGTCACCACCGTGCTGCCCGCGCAACGCGCCGTGCTGGCGCTCGGCCACAGCTCGCGCGACACCTTCGCCTTGCTGCACGATGCCGGCGTGTTCCTCGAAGCCAAACCGTTTTCGGTGGGTTTCCGCATCGAGCACCCGCAGAGCGTGATCGACCGCGCGCGCTGGGGCCGCCACGCCGGCCACCCGCTGCTGGGCGCGGCCGACTACAAGCTGGTGCACCACGCGAAAAACGGCCGCGCGGTCTACAGCTTCTGCATGTGCCCGGGTGGCACCGTGGTGGCTGCCACCAGCGAGCCGGGCCGCGTGGTCACCAACGGCATGAGCCAGTACTCGCGCAACGAGCGCAACGCCAACGCCGGCATGGTGGTCGGCATCGACGTCGCAGACTTCCCGCAGAGCTTTCCGCAAGACACGCCGCTGTGGACCGCCGCCTTCGGCGAGACGGACGGCGCGCGCTACGCCACGCAGGCCGAGGCCATGGCCGCGCAGGGCCAGACGCACCCGCTCGCCGGCATCGTGCTGCAGCGCCAGCTCGAAGCCCGGGCCTTTGAACTCGGCGGTGGCACCTACGAAGCCCCCGGCCAGCTGGTGGGCGACTTCGTGGCACAGACACCGTCCACCGCGCTGGGCGCGGTGGAGCCCTCGTACAAGCCGGGGGTGAAGCTCGGCGACCTGTCGCCCGCCCTGCCAGCCTACGCCATCGAGGCCATGCGCGAAGCCATTCCCGTGTTCGGCCGCAAGATCAAGGGCTACGACATGGCCGACGCGGTGCTCACCGGCGTGGAAACCCGCACCTCGGCGCCACTGCGCATCACGCGCGGCGACGACCTGCAGAGCCTGAACACGCGCGGCCTGTACCCGGCCGGCGAAGGCGCGGGCTACGCGGGCGGCATCCTTTCGGCCGGGGTGGACGGCCTCAAGGTGGCCGAGGCGCTCGCCAAAGACCTGCTGGGCCAGCCGGTCGCGGGCTGAAGACACGGGGTGTTACACCTGCCTCCGCAGCTTTACACAGGGTGCGGGCCGGCTTGACACAGCCCCCGCACGATGGAGGCTCCCATCCACCGAGGAGCTTTCCATGAAATTCCCTGACCGTTCCCTCCTGATGCCCGTCCTCACCGGCGTGATCGCCCTGGCCGCCGCTTCCACCGCCCAGGCGCAGGACGAACGTGGCCGCGTGCTCAGCACCACCCCGATCATTCAGCAGGTCGCCGTGCCGCGCGAGGTCTGCCAGAACGTGACCGTGCGCGAACCCGCCCACCGGTCGGGTGCCGGCGCCCTGCTCGGCGCCGTGGCCGGCGGCGCCGCGGGCAACGCGATTGGCGGCGGCTCGGGCCGCGCGGCCGCCACCGCCCTGGGCATCTTCGGCGGCGCCATCCTGGGCAACCACATCGAAGGCCGTGGCGAATCCCACACCCGCACCGTGCAGGAATGCACCACGCAGAACACCTATGAGAACCGCACCGTGGCCTACAACGTGGTCTACGAATACGCCGGCCGCCAGTACAGCATGCAGACGGCCCAGGCCCCCGGCCGCTACGTGCCCCTGAGCGTGCAGCCGGTGGGCGTGGCCCCGGTGCAGCCAGCCCAGGGCTACTACCAGCCACAGCCCGAACCAGAGATCGTGCGCATCGGCGGCCAGCGGCCGGGCGGGTACTACCGCGACAACGACCGCCGATATCAGGATGATGGTCGCCGGTACCGCGATGACGGCCAGTGGGACCGCAACTGGAGATAACCCCCTCCCCCCGCGCCGCCTGCGGCGTCACCCCCCAGGGGGCAACGCGAGCGGCCCGGCAAAGCCGGTTCCGCCGCGTTCTGGGTGAAAACCCCTCGCGCCGGAACCCGATGCAGAAATGAAAAGAGCGACCCGTGGGTCGCTCTTTTCATTGGGTGATCTCACCGGAGCACGTGCCTCCGGCCCAGGATGCGGTGGAACCGGCTTCGCCGGGCCACTCGCATCGCCCCCTTGGGGGGTGACGCCGTCAGGCGGCGCGGGGGGTCACAATTTCTGGAGGGCCGCTATGCGGTCCTCCATCGGCGGGTGCGTCGAGAACAGCTTGCCCAGGCCGCCAGCGATGCCCATGGCCTGCATGGTCTTGGGCAGTTCGCCGGGGGTGAGGCCACCCAGGCGGGCCAGCGCGTTGATCATGGGCTGCTTGCGGCCCATGAAGTTGGCGGCGCCGGCATCGGCGCGGAATTCGCGCTGGCGGCTGAACCAGGCCACGATGATGGCGGCGACGAAACCGAGCAGGATGTCCAGCACGATGGTGGTGACCATGTAGCCGATGCCGGGGCCGGAGTTGCTGTCGCTGCCACGGCGCAGGAAGCTGTCCACGGCGTAGCCGATCACGCGGCTCAGGAACACGACGAAGGTGTTCATCACGCCCTGGATCAGCGTCATGGTGACCATGTCGCCGTTGGCCACGTGGGCCACCTCGTGGCCGATCACGGCCTCAACCTCTTCCCGCGTCATGCTCTGCAACAGGCCGGTGGACACCGCCACCAGGGCCGAGTTCTTGAAGGCGCCGGTGGCGAACGCGTTGGGTGCGCCGTCGTAGATCGCCACTTCGGGCATGCCGATGCCGGCCTTGTCGGCGAACTTCTGCACCGTCTGCACGATCCAGGCTTCGTCGGCGTTGCGCGGCTGGGTGATCACCTGCGCGCCGGTGCTGGCCTTGGCCATGGTCTTGCTCATGAGCAGCGAGATGATCGCGCCGCCAAAGCCCATCACCAGCGAGAAGCCGGCGAGCGCGGTCATGTTCAGCCCGTTGGCCGTGAGGTAACGGTCCACGCCGAGCAGGCGCGTGGTGACCATCAGCACCGCCATCACGGCGAAGTTGGTCAGGACAAACAGGAAGATGCGTTTCATGGGGGCTCCGTGGAAAGAAACAACGGACGGATCATAGTGGGGGCGGCCTTCCGCGAATTCAAGCGGGGGCCTTGTATCGCGCTCAGACTTGCGGCAACAGGTAGCGCCGCTCCCAGGCGCTGATTTCACTCAGGTAATGGTCGTGCTCCAGCGCCTTCACCGCCAGGTAACCGCGCACAAAGCGCTCACCCAGCAGGCGCGGCGCGTGGTCGCTCGCTGCCATTTGTGCATGGGCGGCGCCAAAAGTTCGCGGCAGGCCGCGCGCCTGGTGATACCCGTTGCCCGCCACGGGCTCCATGGGTTGCAGGCGCTCCTGCATGCCCGCCAGCCCGGCGGCCAGCGTCGCGGCCATGGCGAGGTAGGGGTTGGCATCGGCGCCGGCCAGGCGGTTCTCCACCCGGCGTGCCACGGGCGCGCTCACCGGCACACGCAGGCCGGCGGTGCGGTTGTCGTGGCCCCATTGCACGTTGGTGGGCGCCTGGCTGCCGGCCACGTAGCGGCGGTAGCTGTTCACCGTAGGCGCGTAGACCAACATCAGGTCCGGCGTGTAGGCCTGCAGACCGCCGATGAAGTGGAAAAAGGACCCGCTGGCCGAGCCTTCGGGCTGGCTGAACACGTTGCGCCCCTGCGCGTCGACCACGCTCTGGTGCAGGTGCATGGAACTGCCGGCCTGGCCCGCGATGGGCTTGGCCATGAAGACGGCGTTCAGCCCGTACTGCAGCGCGATTTCCCGCGCCGCCGTCTTGAACAAAAACGCCTGGTCGGCCACCGCCACCGGGTCGCCGTGTTGCAGGTTGATCTCGTACTGGTTCTCGCCCACCTCGTGCAGCCAGGTGTCGGCCCGAATGCCCAGGCCGTCGATGGCGGCGTGGAAGGCGTCCCAGAACGGCGCCAGCTCGTTGAGTGCGTTCAGGCTGAAGGCCGACTGGCCCACCTCGGGCCGACCGCCCTTGCCCAGCGGCGAGGCCAGCGGCAACGCCGGGTCGCTCATGGCGGCGGTCAGGTAGAACTCGATCTCGGGCGCCACCACCGGCGTGAGGCCCGCAGCGGCGTAACGCGCGACCACGTTCTTCAGCACCGAGCGCGGCGCGAACTCGCACAGGCTGCCGTCCATTTCATGGGCGTCGTGCACCGCCAGGTAACGCGGCACGCTGGCCCAGGGCGAGCGCTTGAGCGTGGCCAGGTCGGGCACCAGGCGCACGTCCGGGTCGCTGTCCGGAAAAACCGGGTCATCGCTGTATTCGCCGGTCACGCACTGCATGGGAATCGCCTGACAGATGCGCAGCTCGCTGCCGGCCGCGAAACTGGCCGCGGGCATGAGCTTGCCGCGCGGGTAGCCGGTGACGTCGGCGAACAGGCACTCGACGTCGCGCACGCCGGTCTCGCGAAAGTGCGCGGCGAGGGTGGCGCGGTCGGCGTCCGTTGACAGGTTGAGGTGGGCCCACGAGGGCACAGAAGACGTTGAGGTCAATGTCATGGGTTGTCCAGCAAAACAATCGGGAGCGCCGTCGGCCGACGGCGCGGCGCGCCTCAGGCGGGCACGCGCCTGGGGCGGAACACCCCGGCATCTTCATAGTAAGCGGGGTCTTCATTGGCGAGGCACCAGCCCGGCACACCGAGCACCGGCAGCGGCGTGAAGGGTTTGGCGCCCAGCTCGGCCGCCGTCAGGCGAGCGGCCAGCCAGGCGTCCCACGCCGCCAGGTCGTCGCCCAGGGCCAGTGGCACCGGCTCGCGGTAGACATGGCCGGTGATGGACTTGTAGGGCGCGACCAGCTTCTCCAGCAAGGCGTGGCCAAACAGCACCAGCCGCGCCTGTGCCCACAGGGGCCGCAGCTCCACGAAAAGGCGCGGCCACTCGCGCGCGATCAGCGCGTCCCAGAGCGCGTCCGGGGCCTGCAGCAGCACGGCGTTTTCATCGAACAGCGTGATCGCGTCGCGCACCGGCCCCCGCACCTGGCCCACGCCGGCCTGCTGGATCTCGGCCGCCTGCAACCGGTTGAGCAGGCGCTTGGTGGCGGGGAAACGTTGCCAGCACAGGCCGTTGAAGAAGTCGTGCAGGCCTTCGCGCGTGGGCACGCTGCCGGTGTCGAAGATGAACCGCTCGTAGGCCATGCCCTCGGGCAACTCGGTCTGTGGGACGAAGCGCGGGCCGGCGGCGCCCACGCGCTGCGTCAGCGCCTGCGGCAGCGGCACGCCTTGTTCGCAGGCGCTGCGCACCGCCTCGCCCGCTTCGGCGAACGGCGCGTTCCAGGGCTGAGCCCAGTCGGGCGCCGGCCAGGTCTGCTCCGTCTTGCCCACCGCACACATGCGGATCAGGCCACCAGCTTCCAGGGCAATGCCTCACCCGAACGCAGCGGCTTCAGCTCGGCCTCACCGAAGGCAAAGCTCTCGGGCGGCGTCCAGCTTTCGCGCTTCAGCGTGATGGTGCCGGTGTTGCGCGGCAGGCCGTAGAAGTCCGCGCCGTGGAAGCTCGCGAAGCCTTCCAGTTTGTCGAGCGCTCCGGCGACATCAAACGCCTCGGCGTACATCTCGATCGCGGCGTGCGCGGTGTAGCAGCCGGCGCAGCCCGTGGCGTGCTCCTTCAGGTGCGCCGGGTGCGGCGCGCTGTCGGTGCCGAGGAAGAATTTGGCGTTGCCACCCGTGGCGGCGGCCACCAGGGCCTGGCGGTGGGTCTCGCGCTTCAGGACCGGCAGGCAGTAGTAGTGCGGGCGGATGCCGCCGGTGAAGATGGCGTTGCGGTTGTAGAGCAGGTGGTGCGCGGTGATGGTCGCGCCGAGGTGGCGATCAGACCCGGCCACGTACTGCGCGGCCTCCTTGGTCGTGATGTGCTCCATCACGACCTTGAGTTCGGGGAAGTCGCGGCGCAGCGGGATCAGTTGCTGCTCGATGAACACGGCCTCGCGGTCGAACAGGTCGATGTCGGGGCTGGTGACTTCGCCGTGCACCAGCAGCAGCATGCCGGCCTTCTGCATGGCTTCGAGCGTCTTGTACGTCTTGCGGAGGTCGGTCACGCCGGCGTCGCTGTTGGTGGTGGCACCGGCCGGGTAGAGCTTGGCGGCGACCACGCCGGCGTCCCTGGCACGCGCGATCTCGTCGGCCGGCAGGTTGTCGGTGAGGTACAGGGTCATCAGCGGTTCGAAGGCCATGCCCGCGGGCACAGCGGCGCGGATGCGCTCGGCGTAGGCCAGGGCCTGGGCCGCGGTGGTCACCGGCGGCTTGAGGTTGGGCATGATGATCGCGCGGCCGAACTGGGCCGCCGTGTGCGGCACCACGGTGTGCAGGGCCTCGCCGTCGCGCACGTGCAGGTGCCAGTCGTCGGGGCGGGTGATGGTGAGGGTTTGGGGGGAAGAGACTGGGGCGTTCATGCCCCGGATTCTCCCACCGCTGCGCCGCCTGCGGCGTCACCCCCTCAAGGGGGCGCAGCCAGCGGCCCGGCAAAGCCGGTTCCGCGGCTGCCTTGTCAGAGCCTCGGCAAGCGAACGGTTCCGTCAGGCCTTGGCCGCAGCGGCCAGGTGTTTTTCCAGGTCTTCCCAGAACACATCCACCGTGCCCTTGGCCTTGCGCGTGCCGGGCCGCTCGCGGTAGATGCGGATGTCCAGCGAGGTGTCCAGTCCCTGCCCTGCGCTCACCAGCCGCTTGCCTCGCAGCTCGCGCCGCACAGCGCTGGCGGGCAGGAACGCGACGCCGTGGCCCTCGAGCGCCATGGCCTTGAGGCCTTCGGACATGTCGGTTTCGTAGATGCGGTCCAGGTGCACCGGCGTCGGGCTCTGCTTGAGCACCTGCTCCACCGCACGGCCCATGTAGGCGCCGGGCGCATAGGCCAGGTAGGGCAAGGGGTGGGCCACCGTGCCGGGCAGCGTGAACAGCGGTTCGCCCTGCTCGTTGGGCTTCACGAACGGCGCCAGCGTCTCGCGCCCGAGTGGCAGCATCTCGTAGCGCGCGGCGTCGAGCTGGATCGGCTGCGAGGTGTGGTGGTAGGCGATCAGCAGGTCGCAGCTGCCTTCAACCAGCCGCATCACGGCATCGTGCACGTTGAGCGCGATCAGGCGGCTCTTGATGGGACCGCAGCTCTCGCGCAGGCCCGAGAGCCAGGCCGGAAAGAAGGTGAAGGCCAGCGTGTGCGGCACGGCGAACTCGATCACGTCCTGCGCCGCGGCGGTGTGGGCGCGCAGCATGGCGCGTGTGCTCTGCAGCGCCTGCAGCATCTCGATCGACTGGTCGTAGAGCGTCTGCCCGGCGGGCGTGAGCCGCGTGGGATAAGACGAGCGGTCCACCAGATCGGTGCCGGCCCAGGCCTCCAGCGACTGGATGCGGCGCGAGAACGCGGGCTGGGTCACGTGGCGCAGCTGCGCCGAGCGGCTGAAGCTGCGCGTTTCAGCCAGGCTCACAAAGTCTTCCAGCCACTTGGTTTCCATGGCCGCGGATTATGCGCGCGGGGGAATCCGGCCGCTGTTTGACGCTTTGCGATCCCGGGCATCCGTTACGATAGCCAAAACCTAGGGTTAACCCTGATATCTCACGACATGACACAGAATCCGCCCCCCGTCTTCCCGTCCCGCATCGCCCACGCCGGCCTGCGCCAGAAAATCATGTCGGCCGACGCGGCCGCCGCCCTCATCGAACACGGCGACCACGTGGGCATGAGCGGCTTCACCGGCGCCGGTTACCCCAAAGCCATTCCACTCGCGCTGGCGCAGCACATTCAGACGCACCACGACGCGGGCAAGGATTTCCGCATCGGCGTCTGGACCGGCGCCTCGACCGCGCCCGAGCTCGACGGCGCGCTCGCCAAGGTCGGCGGCATGGACATGCGCCTGCCCTACCAGTCGGACCCGACCTGCCGCGCGCGCATCAACGACGGCGAGATGGCCTACATCGACATCCACCTCTCGCACGTGGCGCAGTACGTGTGGTTCGGTTTCCTCGGCAAGCTCAACGTGGCGGTGATCGAGGTCGCGGGCATCCTGGAAGACGGCCGCCTGATCCCGGCCACCTCGGTGGGCAACAACAAGACCTGGCTGGACCAGGCCGACAAGGTGATCCTGGAGGTCAACCACGGCCACACCCTGGGCCTGGAAGGCATGCACGACATCTACTACGGCACCGAGCGCCCGCCGCACCGCAAGCCGATCCCCATGACGCACGCGGGCGACCGCATCGGCGAGCCCTACCTGCGCTGCGACCCGGCCAAGGTGATCGCCATCGTCGAGACGAACCTGCCCGACCGCGACACGCGCTTTTCGGCGCCCGACGAAGCCTCAAAGCGCATCGCCGGCCACCTGATGGCCTTCCTGCAAGACGAAGTGAAACAAGGGCGCCTGCCGCCCGAGCTGCTGCCGCTGCAGTCGGGCGTGGGCAACATCGCCAACGCCGTGATGGAAAGCCTGAACGATGGCCCGTTCAATGACCTGCAGGGCTACACCGAGGTGCTGCAGGACGGCATGCTGGCCATGCTCAAGTCCGGCAAGATGGCCATGGCCTCGTCCACCGCGCTCTCGTTTTCGGCGCCTGTGATGCAGGAGTTCCTGGCCAACCTGGACTTCTACCGCGAGCGCATCGTGCTGCGGCCACAGGAGATCAGCAACCACCCCGAGGTGATCCGCCGCCTGGGCATCATCGCCATGAACGGCATGATCGAAGCCGACCTCTACGGCAACGTGAACTCCACCCACGTGATGGGCACGCGCATCATGAACGGCATCGGCGGCTCGGGCGACTTCGCGCGCAACGCCTACCTTTCGGTGTTCATGACGCCGTCCACCGCCAAGGGCGGCAGCATCAGCTGCATCGTGCCCATGGTCAGCCACGTGGACCACACCGAACACGACGTGCAGATCATCGTGACCGAACAGGGCCTGGCCGACCTGCGCGGCCTGTCACCGCGCCAGCGTTCGCGCCGCATCATCGAACGCTGTGCGCACCCCGACTTCCAGCCCGCGCTGCTGGACTATGTGGAACGCAGCGAGGCCAACGCCCGCGCGGGCCACGCGGGCATGCACACGCCGCACCTGCTGGACGAGGCACTGTCGTGGCACAGCCGGTATGAGCAAACGGGCAGCATGAAGTCTCAGTCGGAGCCCGACTGCTGCAGCGCCCACATCCCTGCGTAGGTGCCGCCTCTGGACACGAGGTCGGCGTGCGTGCCACGCTCGACGATCTCGCCATTGACGAGCACCAGGATCTCGTGCGCATCCACCACCGTCGACAAGCGGTGCGCAATCACCAGCGAGGTCTTGTTGCGCGCCGCGCTCTTCAGCTCCGCCTGGATCGCGCGCTCGTTGGCCGAGTCCAGCGCCGAGGTCGCCTCGTCGAAGATCACGATGGGTGGGTTCTTCAGCAGCGTGCGCGCGATCGCCACCCGCTGCTTCTCGCCACCCGACAGCTTCAGGCCACGCTCGCCCACCGTCGTGGCGTAACCCAGCGGCAGCTTTTCGATGAAGCCGTGGATGTGCGCGGCCTGCGCCGCGGCCACCGCGGCCTCGTGCCCCGCGTCGGGCCGGCCATAAAGGATGTTGTATTCGATGGTGTCGTTGAACAGCACCGTGTCCTGCGGCACGATACCGATGGCCTGGCGCACGCTGGACTGCGTGACCTCACGGATGTCCTGGCCGTTGATGGTGATGCGGCCACCACCGTGCGGACCGCCCGGCTCATGGTTCGTCACATCGTAGAAGCGGTAAAGCAAGCGGGCCAGCGTGCTCTTGCCCGAACCCGAAGGCCCGACCACCGCCACCGTCTTGCCCGCCGGAATGTCGAAACTGATGCCGTGCAGGATCTCGCGCGCCGGTTCGTACGAGAAACGCACGTTCTCGAACTTCACCGCAGGCGGGCCGTCGAGCACCAGCGGCTGCGCGCCCGGCTGGTCGGCGATCTCGCGCTCCTTCTCCAGCAGCACGAACATCTTGTCCAGATCGGTCAGGCTCTGCTTGATCTCGCGGTACAGCACACCCAGAAAACCCAGCGGGATGTAGAGCTGGATCATGAAAGCGTTGACCATGACCAGGTCGCCCAGCGTCATGTGGCCCTCGGCCACGCCCTGCGTGGCCCGGTACAGCATCAGCACCAGTGCCACCGCGATCACCAGCTGCTGCCCGGTGTTGAGCAGCGAGAGCGTGGTCTGGCTCTTGATGCGCGCACGGCGCAACTTCTCCAGCGCCTCGTCGTAGCGCCGCGCCTCGAAGGCTTCGTTGTTGAAGTACTTGACGGTCTCGTAGTTCAGCAGCGAGTCGATGGCGCGCGTCTGGCTGGTCGATTCCAGCTCGTTCATCTCGCGCCGGAACTTGGTGCGCCACTCGGTCACGGTCACGGTGAAGCTCACATAGAGCACCAGCGCCACCAGCGTGATCCACACATAACCCATGTCGAACTTGGTGCCCAGCAGCGTGAGCACCATCACCACCTCGATGAGCGTGGGGAAGATGCTGTAGAGCGAGTACGAGATCAGCGACTGCACGCCGCGCGTGCCGCGCTCGATGTCGCGCGTCATGCCGCCGGTCTGGCGCTCCAGGTGGAAACGCAGGCTCAAGGCGTGCAGGTGGCCGAACACCTGCAGCGCGATGCTGCGCGTGGCGCCCTCGGTGGCCTTGGCGAACACCAGCTCGCGCAGCTCGGTGAACAGGCTGGTGGACAGGCGCAGCAGGCCGTAGGCCAGCAGCAGGCCCAGCGGCACCACCAGCATCGCCTCGACGCTGCCGGGCTTGATCGTCATCGCGTCCACCAGCTCCTTGAGCAGCAGCGGCACGCCCACGTTGGCCATCTTGGCCGCCACCATGAAGCCCAGCGCAAAACCGACGCGCCATTTGTATTGCCACAGGTAGGGGAACAGGCGCTGCAACGTGGCCCAGTCGGAGCGGCGCGGCGCCGGCCCGGCAGCGGTGTCCGGCCCGGCGGGCAAGGGAATGGAGGCACGGGACGAAGAAGAGGGGCGCATGCGGGACAATGGGGCAAGAGTTATTCAGAGATTGTGCCCATGTCCAACGAATCAAGCCCCCGCCCGGAAACCACCTTGCCGCAAGACCGTGAACTCGTGCTCAAGGTCATCCCGATGCCGGCCGACTGCAACGCCAACGGCGACATCTTCGGCGGCTGGGTCATGGCCCAGGTCGATCTGGCGGGGGCGGTGGTGCCGGCCCGCTACTGCCGGGACCGCATGGTCACCGTGGCGGTCAACCAGTTCATCTTCAAGCAACCGGTGCGCGTGGGCGACATCCTGAGTTTCTTCGCCCACGTCACGCGCATCGGCAACACCTCGATCACCGTGCAGGTCGAGGTGTTCGCCGAGCGCTTTGGCACCCAGGGTCAGTACGTGAAGGTGACCGAGGCCAGCCTGACCTACGTCGCCATCGGACTGGACGGCCGGCCGCAGCAGATCCCCCGCGAGGGGTGGCAGCCGCCCGCCTGATCGGGCCCCGGCCCGGGGTGGGTCCGGCTAAGATTGTCCATGGACAAATTCTTTCCATGGAGCCACAACCCCGATGCCACCCGAAACCAAAACCGCCCGGCAGTCCAGCGCACCGGTGAAGAAGAGCGTGCGCGTGCGCGATGTGCCGGCGGTGACCCGGTCCATCGCCATCCTGCGGCTGCTGGGGCGAACCAACCAGGCCATGGGCGTCAAGGCCATCGCCGACGAGCTGGGCCTGGTGCCCAGCACCTGCCTGCACATCCTGCGGGTGCTGGTGAGTGAAGAGCTGGTGAAGCTGGAGCCGGGCACCAAGCACTACGCGCTCGGCAGCGGCATGATCAGCCTGGCCCGCAGCGTGCTCAAAGGGGGAAGTTTTGCCCAGCTGGCCCAGCCAGGGCTGGACCGGCTGGCGTCGGCCTATGGCGTGACGGCGATGGGCGTGGAGGTGACCCCCAAGCAGACGGTGGTGGTGCTGGCCCTGTCGAAGTCGGACCAGCCGTTCCGCGTGCACACCGATGTGGGCAGCCAGTTTTCGTCCCTGGTGAGTGCCACCGGGCGCCTGATCGCCGCGTACAGCGGTGACAACTGGACCGTGCTGCGCAAGAAGTTCGGGGCCATCGAGTGGGACAAGGCCCCGGGCTTTGCCCAGTGGAAGAAGGAAGTCGAAGAAACCCGGGTTCGGGGCTGGAGCGTGGACCGCGACAACTTCATGAGTGGCATCACGGTCGTGGCGGTGCCCATCTTCGAGCCCTCGGGCCGCCTCATGCACACGCTGGTGGCCGTCGGCCTGTCCAGCCAGCTGAATGCGGCCGCCACGTCGCAGCTGGCGGCCGCGATGCAGCGGGAAGCCCGGTCGATCGCGGACCTGCTGCTCGACCGGCACTGACGCCACCCGCCGGCCGCGCTCCGGACCGGCCTCAATCGACCCGGATGTCGGCGCGTTTGATCACCGGCTCCCACTTCCTGCGCTCGGCGTTCGCGAAGTCGGCCAGTTGCGCAGGCGTCCCGCCCGCGGGGTCAAAACCCAGCTCCAGCAGGCGCTGCCGGGTTTCCGGTTGCATCAGCACCTTGTTGACGGCCGCATTCAAGGTCTGGATGACCGCCGGTGGCGTGCCCCTGGGCGCATAGAGGGCGTTCCAGGCCACCACCTCGAACCCGCTGAAGCCCTGCTCCGCCACGGTCTTGACACCCGGAACCAGGCCGCTGGGCTGGGCCGAGGTCACCCCCAGGGCCCGCACCTTGCCCGAAGCCAGGTGGGGGCGCAGCGCCGTCGGGGTGTCGACCACCGCCGGGAGTTGCCCGCCCAGCAGGTCCGTCATGGCGTTGCCCGAGCCCTTGTACGGCACGCCGAAGAGCTCCACCGACGAGAGGTCCTTCAGCAACTCGACCACCAGCCGCGCGGTGGTGCTGGGCATGGCGATGTCGGCGCTGCGCGGGTTGCGTTTCGAAAGGGCCACGAGTTCGGCGGCCGAGGTGATCCGCGAAGCGCTGTTCACGGCCATCACCATGGGGAAGGTGCCGACGAGCGCGATCGGCTCAAAGTCCAGCGCGGGATCGAACGGAAGCTTGCCGTACAGAAACGGGTTGAGCACATGGGTGGCGTTGGTGCCCATGGTCAGGGTGTACCCGTCGGGCGCGGCCTGCTTGACCAGTTCGGTGCCGAGGTTGCCCCCGGCGCCGGCGCGGTTCTCGATCACGATCGGCTGCCCCAGGTCCTTGGCCATCAGGCCGGCCAGGTAGCGGGTGGCGATGTCGGTGCCCTGCCCTGCGGCGTAGGCGACGACGATCTTGATGGGCCGCGACGGGTAGGGCTGCGCGTGGACGGCCATGGTGGTCGTCAGTGCGCAAGCGGCGGTGATGAAGATGTTGAGCAATCGCATGTCTGTCTCCTTCTATTGTGATGACCAAATGGCCTTTAGGTACGGGGTCCGGGCGCGGCCCCCGTGTCTCGCAGTCGCTGACGGTCTTCCTTTGAATAGCCCAGGCCGGTCAGCACGGCCTCCGTGTCCTGGGCAAAACCCGGCGGCCGCTTGCCCGGCGACCCGGGTGTTCCCAGCAACCTCATGGGGGAGCGCAGGCCGGTGTAGTGGTCGCGGCGGACGACGATGTCGCGGTGTTCGCAGTGCGCGTGCGCGAGCGCCTGCGGCACCGAATTCACCGCGCCGGCCGGCACGCCCGCCCGCATGAGCGCTTCGCACAGCGGCCCGCACGCCCGGTCTGCGATGGCCGCCTCGATCACCGCCTTCAGCGCGGCGCGGTGGCCCACGCGCAGGCTGTTGGAGGCAAACCGCGCGTCGTCCGGCAGGTCGGGCAACCCCAGGCAGGCGCCCAGGCGGCGGAACTGAGCGTCGTTCAGGATGCCGATGAACAGCTCCCCGTCCTGCGCCCTGAACTTGTCGTACGGGGCGATGTTCGGGTGCGCACTGCCCAGCAGCCGCGGCGAGTCCTTCGAGGCGAACCAGTTGGACGCGTGCGGCAGCAGCAGGCTGAGGGCCGTGTCGTACAGCGTGGCCTCCACCCGCTGCCCCCGCCCGCTGGCGTGCCGGGCCTGCAGTGCCATGAGGATGCCGGTCAGGGCGACGTAGCCGGTGAGGTGGTCCACGATGGGCATGCCCACCCGCGTGGTGCCGCTGCACTCGTCGCCGTTGATGCTCATCAGGCCGCACATCGCCTGCAGCACGGCGTCGTATCCGGGCAACCCGCCGAGCGGGCCGTCGTTGCCGAAGCCGGTGATGCTGCAGTGGATGAGCCGGGGGTAACGCGCCGACAGCGTCTGCTCGTAGCCCAGCCCCCAGCGCTCCAGCGTGCCCGGCAGGAAGTTCTCGACCAGCACGTCCGCATCGGCCAGCAGGCGGTGGAGCACGTCCTGCGCCTCCGGCTTCGACAGATCGAGGCTGATCGCCTGCTTGCCCCGGTTGAGCGCCAGGAAGTACGCTGCGTTGCCCTCGCCGTCGAACGGCGGCCCGAGGCCCCGGGTCTCGTCGCCCGAAGGCGGCTCGACCTTGACCACCTGGGCGCCGTGATCCGCCAGCATCTGGGTGCACAGCGGTCCCGCCAGCACCCGGGTGAGGTCCACGACCTTCACGCCGTTCAGTGCGCCACTGGCGGTGGTGGTCATGGTCTTCAGCCCTTGGAAGGCAGGATGACGATGCCGCTGCCGATCACCGAGAGTTCGTCGTTCTGGTTGCGGGCTTCCTGCTCGATCTCCACCATGTGCTGGCCGTTCTCGATGAACTTGCGCTTGACCTTGGCCTTGATGAACAGCATGTCGCCCTCGGGGTTGTGGCGGCGGATCTTGCAGCTGGCCTTGTGCAGGAAGCCGGCGTCACCGATCCAGTTGGTGAGCTGGTGCGTGAGCCACGAGGTGCGCTCCGGACCGTAGTCGTAGGCACCGGGCGCGCCCACTTCCAGCGCGAAGTCTTCTTCCCAGTGCACACGCTCCGGGCAGTCGGGGATGCCGAAGCGGTTCTTGATGCCGACGCCCGGGTGCTGGTCGATGAGTTTCCAGGCCAGCTTGTTGGCGCGGATGTACAGACCGCCCCAACCCTGGGCGTAGGCGATGAACCCCGTCACGGTCATCGGGCCCTTGAACATCACGGGCAGGGCTTCGCCTTCCTTCACGTCTTCCCAGTAGCGGGGCGTGGCACCGCGGATTTCTTCGTCGCGGTACAGCTGGTAGGCCGCGCCCAGCTCTTCATCGGTGTAACGGCGCGGCGCGCTCGACCGGGCCTCGGTGTACTTGGTGCCCTGCTCGCGGGCGTGGTCGCGCTCGGTGCGGAAGCACCAGCTGTCGGCTTCGGCCACCTTGTCACCGGTCTGGTTGAAGAAGTCCACGTGGTAGGTCTGCTGGACGGCACGACCGGCGAAGCGGGTCTGGTGCTCGACCAGGTCCTTCAGGTGGGCTTCGGTGTGGATCTCGTCGTTGCGGTGCACCGGCTTGTGCCAGGTCCAGTCGGCACCCGACCACATGGCGTGCACGCCCGGCAGACCACCGACGTAGCCCGACACGATGCGGCTGGTCGAAAACAGGAAGCTGGGCAGCGCCACGATGCCACCGTGGTGGCTCTTGGCCGCGTAGTCGGGATCGCACCAGAGCGGGTTGTCGTCGCCGATGCCGTGGGCGTAGTGGCGGATGTTGTCGCGTGTGGCCTCGTGGCACCAGGGTTCGACGGTGTGGCCGATCTTGACGCCGATGCGCTCGCGCAACTCGTCGAGGCCGCTTTCGGTGATCTTGGGAAACTGGCGGGGTTCGGTGCTGGACATGTGGTCTCCTGGGGTGGTTGGGTGAATGGGTGAACGAATGGGGTGGGTGATCAGGACGCCGTCGCGACCGCAGCAGCGAGCTCCTGCTCGCGCAGCTTCTTGCGGTGCACTTTCCCGGCGGGGGTCTTGGGCAGTTCGGGCACGACGGCAACGTGGCGCGGGTATTCGTGCTGGCTCAGCTTGTGGCGCACCAGGTCCTGGATCTCTTCGGTGAAGGCCTCGGACTCGGGCCGCGCGCTCACGACAAAGGCCTTGACCACCTGTCCGCGCACGGCGTCGGGCACGCCGATGGCGGCCGCCTCCAGCACATCGGGGTGCATGAGGATCACGTTCTCGATCTCGACCGCGCTCATGGTCCAGCCGGCCGAGATGATCACGTCGTCGGCCCGGCCACCGTGGTGGAAGTAGCCCGCGCTGTCGATGCGCCCCAGGTCCTTGGTGGGAATCCACTGGCCACGGCGCTGGACCATCAATTGCCCGGTGGTGCCGACGGGACACAGCTGGCCGTCGACGTCGTGCACCTCCACCCGGGTGCCTGGCACGGGCTTGCCGAGCGAGCCGCGTTTCACCCGGAAATCCGGCGCGCCCGGGTAGCTGACCAGCACCACACCGATCTCGGTGGTGCCGTACATGCTGCAGACCTCCAGGCCAAAGGTCTGGTGCACGAAGTTCGCGGTCTCGTCGTCGATGGGCTCGCCGGTGAACGACAGCTTCTCGAAGGCGTAGGTGTAGCGGTCGGCGACAACGCTGTTCTTCATCATGCGGTAGTGCGTGGCCGCGGCCGACATGTTGGTGAAGCGGTGTTCTGAGAGGGCCTGCAGCAGCCGCTCGGGCTTGAAGCGCCCGCTGTAGGCACCCACCGTCAGGCCGAGGGCCAGCGGTGCCAGCGTGCCGTGCCACAGCCCATGCCCCCAGGCCGGCGACGAGGGACAGAAGAAGCGGTCACCCGGGCGCAGACCGGTGCCGTACAGCGCCGCCACCATCAGGGTGATCAGGGCGCGGTGTGAATGTTTGACGGCGTCGGGCAGCTCGCGGGTGGTGCCCGAGGTGTACTGGAACACCGCCAGGTCGTCGGCCCGCGTCTTCACCTCAAAGGTCGAGGGCAGGTGCTGGATGGACGACAGGAAGTCGGCGTTGAAGACCAGCACGCCATCGCCAACGATGGACCGCGCCACCGCCTGCTTCTCGTCGTTGGTCACCAGCAGCGCCGGCTGGCAGTCGTTGACACGCAGGCGGATGCCGTCGGGGCCGAACAGCGTGAACAGCGGCACCGCGATCGCGCCGCTCTTGATGACGCCGAACATGGCGACATAGAACGCCCGCGAGGGCTCCAGCATGATCGCCACGCGCTGGCCGGGCTGAATGCCCAGCGCCACCAGGTGGTGGGCAAAACGCGAGGAATCCTCGGCCAGTTCTTTGAAGGTGATGACCTCGTCGGCGCCTTCGGCGTTCACCACGATCAGCGCCTCGCGCCCGGAGGCGGCGTAACGGTCCACGCACTCGTGGCCCATGTTCAGGTGTTCGCGGTTGCCATCGAACAGCTCCCACAACTTGTCGTTGGAGAAGTGCGCCTGGGCATCGGCGTAGCTGGTGAAGTCGGTCAGTTTTTTCATGGTGTTCGTCGTTCGTCTGGTGTGGATGAATTCTTGGTGGATTTTCAATTTTTGTCAAATGGCACATTATTTTGTACATAGACAATTTGTCAAATCACCCAAAAACGGTCTTGAGAAGCGCTTCTCCAGCGCATGAACGTCAATGCATCAGCAAGGGGGATATCGGGTGATGGAGGGGCCGGCGGCCTGGCGCGGACAGCGCCCGGGGAGTGCTCCGCGCCGGCACGCGGGCGCGCTGACAAAAAGCCTCACAAGGCCTCGAGGCCCCGATGGTCAGGCGGTGCCGACCGGCATCAAGTGCAGGGACCGTCCGGTCGCGGACAGGCCGCGGCCGGTCACCTCGCCGGAGCGGGTCTCAGCGGTTTCAGGATGGCGCGGGCGACCAGGACGGGCCGGTCTTCGACCTGCACCGAGCCCTCCATGAACACCAGGCTGCCGGTGCGCGCGGTGACACTCGCCCGGGCCAGCGCGAACTGCCCCGCGCGCACCTCGGCGAGGAAGTGCGTGTCGAGCTGCACGGTCACACACGGCGTGCGATCACAGGCCTCCCAGGCCACCGTGCTCAGCACGTGATCGATCAGCGTGCCCAGGGCGCCGCCGTGCACCACCCCGGCGGGGTTCAGGTGCCGGTCTTCGGCGAACAGCCCGTACACCCAGCCAGCGCCCTCGCGTCGCGTCCACAAAGGCCCGGCCAGCCCCATGAAGCCGCCCAGCTGACGGGGCTTCCAGCCTTGCTCCTGCAAACGATCCATCGGTTCCGAACGGGTCATGAGGTCCTCTTTCTGGTGGCTTGGGTGGGGCGATCCCGGTGCAATCAATGGATGCCTTGAAGCAAACAAATTGTACGGACACAATTTCCCAAGCCACCCGGATCGCAGCGGGAAGCCTCAGCGCCAGCGCGAACGCCACTCCGTGTAGATGTGGCCGGCCAGCGCCTGGCTGCCGGACAGGTGCCGCCCGGTGGCGGCGCGCATGCCCACCGGGTCCTGCACGCTGTCCCGGTGCAGCAACACCTGAACCGGGTACACCGCACCCGGGTGCGCCAGCCAGTCGTCGATCTTCTGCGGCGTGATCTCGATGTGGAACTGCATCGCCAGGTGCTGCCGCAGGGCGAAGGCCTGGTGGGCGCAGGCCGGTGAGCTGGCGAGCAGCTCGGCACCGGGCGGCAAATCGACGAAGCTGTCGTGGTGCCACTGGTAGACCGTGGCATCGGGGGCCTCGCCCAGCCAGGTGCGGGCCGTGGCGCTGCCGTTGTGGGTGATGGCATGCCAGCCGATCTCGGGCTGTGCCAGCGTCTCGACGCGACCGCCGAAAGCGCGCGCCATGAGCTGGCCGCCCAGGCAATGGCCCAGCACCGGGATGCCCAGCGCATCGGCCTCGCGGATCAAGGCTTCGGCCTGGCGCAGCGAGGGACGGTCATCGTTGGCGCTCCAGGCGCCGCCCAGCACCGCGAGGCCCTTGAAGCCCGCCACCGACGCGGGGTAGGCCTCGCCGGCTTCGGTGCAACACACCTGCCAACACACCCCCTGTTCATCGAGCCACTGACCGAGAAAGCCCGGACCGTCTTCGTTCAGGTGTTGCAGCACGAGCACGTCTGCATGGGGGATGGGCGATGGGTTCATGGCGCCCATGATGGGTGGGCAAGAACCTGCGTGGGGGACCAATCGGGTGCGGTTGGCGGGGGCCGCCGGGCAGCGGGTCCGTCAGAACCCGCCGTGACGCCCCTGCCCTGCCGCAAAACGCTGGGCGCCCTCCAGCGCGTCGGGGATGCGGGCCTTGCCGCGTTGCCATTCCTGCTGCAGGGCGTCACCCAGCGGCAGATCCCACTGGGCGTAGGCGCTCTCGCGATCGGCGCGCATCGTGGCCTGCGGGAAGGCCGCGAGCTGCCGGGCGAGGGCGATGGCGGCTTCGCGCGCCTGCCCGGTGGGCACCACGCGGTTGGCCAGCCCCATCTGCAGCGCTTCAGCGGCGTCCACCTGGCGCCCAGTGAGGATCAGGTCCATCGCATGGCCCATGCCGATCAGGCGCGGCAGGCGCACGGTGCCGCCGTCGATCAGCGGCACGCCGAAGCGGCGGCAATAGACGCCGAAGTACGCGTCGTCTTCCATCACGCGCAGGTCGCACCACAGCGCGAGCTCCATGCCACCGGCCACGGCCGCGCCGCTGACCGCCGCGATCACCGGCTTGGACAGGCGCAGGCGCGACGGGCCCATGGGGCCGAGGACGCGCGGGTCTTGTGCATCAAAGTCCAGCTGATCCAGACCGCCGGACGCTCCCGATGCGGCGAGCCGGGCACCGTGTTGCAGGTCCCAGCCGGCGCAGAAGTGACCGTGGGCACCGTGGAACACCGCGACCTTGGCGACCGGGTCGTCTTCAAACGCCAGGAAGGCGGCGCGCAGGGCCACCGCGGTGGCGCTGTCCACGGCGTTGCGGACCTCGGGGCGGTCCAGGGTGACGATCCAGATGTCGTCCTGTTTGTCGGTGGTGACGGCTGGGTGGCTCATCGCGGGCCTTCCAGCGCCTGGGCGGGCGGGTCATCCCCCCACCAGCCCACGCGCGGCGCGTTCAGCGCCTCGGCCAGCTCGGCGGCCGTCACCTCGATCTCCATGCGCAGCAGCGCGCCGGCCATGGCCTTGCCCAGGTTGTCGAGCCGCAGGTTGCGCGCGCCGCCGCCCTGCAACGCGCCCTTGAGCACGAACTTGAGCGCCAGGATGTGGGGCAGCGCCCAGGCGTCCACCTCGCCCGGCAGCCAGGGCGCGAAGTGCGCGCGCACGCGCTCGGCCGTGACCTCGCGCTCCAGCAGGCGGTAGCCAGTGGCGTTCCAGGCGAAGAGCCCGAAGTCCACCCAGTCGGCCTTGTCGCCGCTGCGTGCGTGGGCGATGCGGGCCAGGGGAATGCGGGTGTTCGCGCTCATGAAACGTCTCCCATCATCTCGACCCGCACCATCGGCTCCACCTCCGCACGCGGAATCAGCGTCGGCCAGATGCCCAGCAGCTCGCTGGTGTTGTGCAGCCCCATGAAGCCGCAGGTGTAGGCCGGGCCGCTCAAGGCCATCCACGGGAACAGGCGGCCGAAGCCGTCGGCGGCGGCCTTGCTCTGTGTGCGCAACACCATGCGGGTCCAGATTTCGTTCGTGCCGTTCAGCGTGGCCGCATCGGGCAGCGGCGCCAGCGGACCGTGCGCCGAGTTCAGCCCCGGGTGCTCGACAAACAGCTCGTCGTGCGGGATGCGCTTCTCGGCCAGCTGGGTCTGGACGGTGGCGATGGCCGCCTGCGCCTTGTCCCACGCATCGGGCCAGGAGAAGCCCCAGGTCACCTCGGCCTTGAAACCGTCGCGAAAGCCCGCCACCACCTTGAGCCGATCGCCCGGCGCCGTGCCGCGTGCGCCGGTGAGGCGCACACGGTCATGGCCTTCGTCGTGCAGCGTGACGCCGCTCATGTCGAGCACCACGTCGGGCGAGTGGTAGGCGTGCGGGTTGTGCACCTCGTAGAGCAGTTGCTGGCGCACGGTGTCGAAGTTGATCCGCCCGCCGGTGCCGGGTGCCTTGGTGATGAGCGCCGTGCCGTCTTCCCACACCTCGGCGAGGGGGTAACCGATGTGGGCCAGATCGGGGATGTCTTTCCACGCGCCCTGGCTGCCGAAGTTGCCACCGCTGCCCTGGCCGGAACACTCCAGAAGGTGGCCCACGGTGAGGCCCTGCGCCAGGCGGTCCAGCCCGCTGGCGTCGGTAGGCTTCAGGTCCCAGCCCAGGCTGTGCGCGATGGGCCCCAGGAACAGCGCGGCGTCGGCCACGCGGCCGGTGATCACGATCTCGGCGCCCGCCTCCAGCGCCTGCACGATGGGTGCCGCGCCCAGGTAGGCGTTGCCGAACACCAGCCGTTCGCGCACCCGCGCCACCGGTTCGCCGGTGAACAGGTGCACCAGTGCATCGGCCGGCGTCGAGGTGTCCAGCAGGCGCGGCAACACGTCGTCGCCGCTCACCACCGCGATGCGCGCCCGCCAGCCCTTCGCGGCGAAAGCGGCGAGCACCGCCTGCGCCGCACCCATCGGGTTCAGGCCGCCCGCGTTGCAGACGAAGCGCACGCCGCGCGCCTGCATCAGCGGCCACAGCCGCAGCAGCATGGGCACCACGTCGCGCGCGTAGCCGAGCGACGGGTCGCGCTGCCGGTCTTTCTGAAGGATGGCGAGCGTGAGTTCGGCCAGGTGGTCGCTGGCGATGAACTGCACGTCGCCGCGCTGAATGCTGGCGACCACCGGTTCCCAGTGGTCGCCGTAAAAGCCGAGGCCGGCGCCGATGCGGATGGACTTCATGAGGTGTTTCCCGAAGCAGATGGCGCAGCATACGGGTTTGCGCTATTTATGAAAAGCATTTGCTTTGTAAAAATAAATCGCACTGGCGCATCCGCGACTTCCCATGGGGTCAACCCTAGCGTCGGTCTGGTGCAAGGCCGCTATAAACACCGCACAACGTCAGGGCGGCGTGCCACACAGCTTGCAGCAGCGACCTCGGCCCAGACCACCCGAACCACAGGAGACAAGCGCGTGCAATTGCTGCAACTGCTCATCAGCGGCGTGGCCCAGGGGTGCATCTACGGGCTCATCGCCCTGGGTTTCGTGCTGATCTACAAGGCCACCGAAACGGTGAGCTTCGCCCAGGGCGACCTGATGATGGTCGGCGCCTTCGGCGGCCTGGCCGCCATGACGGCCCTGGGTTTTCCGTTCTGGCTGGCGGTGCCGGCGGCCATCATCGGCATGGGGCTGTTTGGCGTGGTGCTGGAGCGCCTGGTGATCCGGCCGATCCTGGGCCAGCCCGCGTTTTCCATCGTGATGCTGACCATCGGCGTGGGCTACGTGCTGCGCGGCCTGATCACCATGATCCCCAACATCGGCACCGACACCCACACCCTGCCCGTGCCCTACGCGGGCGAGTTGCTGCGCCTGGGCACGCTGGTGGTGTCGGCCGAACAGATCGTGGTGATCGGCGTCACCGGCCTGCTGTGCGCCGGGCTGTTCGCCATGTTCCGCTACTCCAAGCTGGGCGTGGCCATGCAGGCCTCGTCGCAGAACCAGCTCGCCGCCTACTACATGGGCATCCCGGTCAAGCGGCTCAACGGCCTGGTCTGGGGCCTGGCGGCGGGCGTGGCCGCCGTGGCCGGCCTGCTGCTCGCACCCATCACCTTCGTGCACGCCAACATGGGCTTCATCGGCCTCAAGGCCTTCCCGGCCGCCGTGGTCGGCGGCTTCGGCAGCCTGCCCGGCGCCATCGTCGGCGGTCTGATCATCGGCCTCGTCGAATCGTTCTCGGGCTTCTACCTGCCCGAAGGCTTCAAGGACATCGCGCCCTACATCGTGGTGCTGCTGATGCTGGTGCTGAAACCGAACGGCCTGTTCGGCGAAAAACTCCGAAAAAAAGTATGAAGACGCCCAAGCACAGCGAGCGCCGACACCCCAACCAGAGCCACCGCGGAACCGGCTTTGCCGGGCCGCTGGTGGCGCCCCCCCGGGGGGGTAGCGCCGCAGGCGCTGCGGGGGGGATATGAGATTCATTTTCAAAACGGACTACAACCAGGACGTCAAGCTCGCCAAACACGGCGGGCACGTGTTCTGGTACAGCCTGCTGGGCCTGTTCCTGCTGACCGCGCCGTGGGTGATGGAGGAGTACTGGCTGGCGCAGCTCACCTTCGTGCTGATCTACGCCGTGGTGGGCCTGGGGCTGATGCTGCTGGCGGGTTTCACGGGGTTGTTCTCGCTCGGCCACGCGGCCTTCCTCGGCGTGGGCGCCTACACCGAAACGGTGATGGTCAACGCCGGTGTGCCCTTTCCGATTGCGATGGCCTGCGCCGGCCTGCTGGCCGCGGCCGTGGGCATGGTGGTGGGCCTGCCGGCGCTGCGCGTGAAGGGCATCTACCTCGGCATGGCCACGCTGGCCTTCGGCTTCATCGTCGAAGAAGGCCTGGCACGCTGGGAGAGCGTGACCGGTGGCAACTCGGGGCTCTCGGTGAACCCGCCGGCCATGTTCGGCTGGGAGCTGGAGTCCACCAACGAGTTCTACTTCCTGTGCCTGGTGGTCACCGTGCTCGCCACGCTGGCCATCGTGAACCTCATGCGTTCGTCCACCGGCCGCGCCTTCGTGGCGATCCGCGACTCGGAGATCTCGGCACAGAGCATGGGCATCCACCTCGCGCGCTACAAGACCATGAGCTTCGCGCTCTCGTCGGCGCTGGCCGGCATCGGCGGCGCGCTGTACGCGCACAAGATCCAGTTCCTCTCGCCCGACCAGTTCAGCATCATCCAGTCCATCGACCTGCTGCTGATGGTGGTGATCGGCGGGCTGGGCTCCATCCACGGCGCTTTCCTCGGTGCGATCTTCCTGATCGTGATGCCGCAGCTGATCTCGCTCGGCAAGGACTACCTGCCCGAGGCCATCGGCCAGTCCACCGGCCTGCAGGGCACGGTGTACGGACTGGTGCTGATCACCTTCGTGCTGTTCGAGCCCATGGGCCTGTACGGCCGCTGGCTCAAGATCCGCACCTGGTTCCAGCTGTTCCCGTTCTACCGCAAGGGCATGTTCAAGCGGCAGAAGTCGTTCCAGAAATCCGACCGATTGAAATGACCCACCCCCGTTGCTTGCTCACTGCGTGTAGCCGCATCCCCCCTCAAGGGGGCAACACCTGCGCCCCGGCAAAGCCGGTTGCGCGGTGTCCTGGGCTAGTGCATCTGCGCTTGTGCCATTCCTTCTTTGACGGCGCCTCATGACGGACGACATCCTTCTTTCAGCGAAAAACCTCAGCGTGCGCTTCGGCGGCGTGCTGGCGGTGAACAACGTGAGCTTTGACGTGAAGAAGGGCGAGGTGTTCACGCTGATCGGCCCCAACGGCGCCGGCAAGACGACCGTGTTCAACCTCATCAGCCGCATCTACACGCCGACCTCCGGCCAGATCGACTACGCGGGGCCGCACGGCACGCTGCGGCTCACCGAGCAGCCGCCGCACAAGATCGCGGGCCTGGGCATTGCGCGCACCTTCCAGAACATCGAGCTGTTCGAGCATGCAACGGTTCTGCAGAACCTGCTGATCGGCCGCCACACGCACCGCCGCACCGGCCTGTGGAGCGAGATCTTCTTCAGCGGCAAGACGCGCGCCGCAGAGATCGAGGCGCGCGAGAAGGTCGAGCAAGTGATCGACTTTCTCAACCTGCAGCATCACCGCGAATCCATGATCGCCGGCTTGCCCTACGGCGTGCGCAAAGTGGTGGAGCTGGCGCGCGCGCTGTGCACCGAGCCCAAGCTGCTGCTGCTCGATGAACCGTCTTCGGGCCTGAACGTGGAGGAAACCGAAGACATGGCGTTCTGGATCGCCGACATCAAGAACGAACTCGGCATCACGGTGCTGATGGTCGAACACGACATGACGCTCGTGTCCAAGGTGTCCGACCGCGTGCTGGCCATGAGCATGGGTGCCGAGCTGGCCACCGGCACGCCGGCCGAGGTGCAGCGCGACCCCGGCGTGATCGAGGCCTACCTCGGCTCGGTGGACGACGTGTCCAGCCTGCGGCGAGAGAACCACGGAAGGGTCACCGCATGACCGCGCCTGTGACCGACAACGCCGTGCTCAAGTTGCTCAACGTCGAGAGCGCCTACGGTCCCATCAAGGCGATCCGCGGCGTGAGCCTGCAGGTGCGGCGCGGCGAAATCGCCACCGTGCTGGGCAGCAATGGCGCGGGCAAGACCACCATCCTCAAGACCATCAGCGGCATCATCGACCCGCGCAAGGGCAGCATCGAGTTCAAGGGCAACAACATCACCGCGCAAGACCCGGCGCACATCGTGCAGCAGGGCCTGATGCACGTGCCCGAGGGGCGCGAGGTGTTCCCGCTGCTCTCGGTGCGCGACAACCTGATGATGGGCGCCTACACCCGCAAGGACCGCGACGGCGTGGGGCGCGACATGGAGGTGGTCTTCAACTACTTCCCCATCCTGCGTGAGCGCGCCGCGCAGGACGCCGGCCTGCTCTCGGGTGGCCAGCAGCAGATGCTCGCGATCAGCCGCGCGCTCATGGCCAACCCCGACCTGATCCTGCTCGACGAGCCCAGCCTCGGCCTTTCCCCGAAGCTCACCAAGGAGATCTTCGAGATCGTCGTGCGCATCAACCGCGAGCGCGGCACCACCATCCTGCTGGTGGAGCAGAACGCCAACATGGCGCTCAACGCCTCGGACTACGGCTACGTGCTGGAGAACGGCCGCATCGTGATGGAAGACACCTGCGCCCACCTGCGCGAGAAGGACGACATCAAGGAGTTCTACCTCGGCATGAAGGAAGAAGGCGTGCGGGCGGACCGGCGCTGGAAGAAGAAGAAAAACTGGAGATGAAGATGACCCACCCCCGCGCCGCGCTTTCAGCGCGTCACCCCCTCAAGGGGGCAATGCCAGTGGCCCGGCAAAGCCGGTTCCACGGCATTCCCGGTTCAAGTCACGCCTCGCCGAGAACGAGGTTGTTCAGCCAGGGCACCGCGGAACCGGCTTTGCCGGGCCGCCAGTGCCGCCCCCTGGGGGGTGACGCCGCAGGCGGCGCGGGGGGTCTATGAGTTACCTCTGGGATCTCTCCCACATCCAGCCCGAGAACCAGATCGTCGTCCCCGGCGACACGATGACGGCGATCTTCTGGAACGCGGTGAAGCAGCGTGGTCCGAACGTGTGGATGCGGCAGAAGGACTTCGGCATCTGGCGCAGCTGGACCTGGGACCAGACGGCAGAGGCGGTGCGCGAGATCGGCCACGGCCTGATCGCGCTGGGCTTCGGCGAGCGCGAGACCGCGTCCATCCTCTCCAACACCACGGTGGAATGGGTGCTCTGCGACCTCGCGGTGCTCAGCGCCAACGGCGTCTCCAACGGCATCTACCCGACCGACGCGGCCGAGCAGGTCGAGTACCTGTGCCAGGACTCGGGCACCACCATGCTCTTCGTGGAAGACGACGAGCAGCTCGACAAGGCGCTGGAGGTGCGCGACAGGCTGCCGAAGCTGAAGAAGATCATCGTGGACGACATGGACGGCCTGCGCGACCTGAACGACCCGCAGGTGATCAGCCTGGCCGCGCTGCGCGAACTCGGCCGCGAGCACCTGCGACAACACCCCGAGGCATTGAATCAGCGCATCGCCGCCAGCCGGCCCGACGATCTGGCCATCCTGGTCTACACCTCGGGCACCACCGGCCGCCCCAAGGGCGCCATGCACAGCCACCGTGGCCTGGTCCATGCCGTGCACGGCTACAACACGCTGGTGGCGCGCCACGAAAGCGACGAGTGCATGTGTTTCCTGCCGCTGTGCCACATCGCCGAGCGCCTGGGCGGCGAGTACTTCTCGCTCTACACCGGCGGCAAGCTCAACTTCGTCGAGAACCCCGAGACCGTGCCCGAGAACGTGCGCGAGATCGCGCCCACCGTGTTCACCGCCGTGCCGCGCGTGTGGGAGAAGTTCTATTCCGGCGTGATGATCACGCTCAAGGAAGCCAGCAAGCTGCAGCAGGCCGCCTACGCCTGGGCCATTGGCGTGGGCCAGCGCGTGGCCGACCACGTGCTCAAGGGCGAAGCCGTGCCCAGCGGCCTGAAGCTGCAGTTCCGCGCGGCGCGCCTGCTGGTGCTGGACAACGTGCGCAAGCTCATCGGCATCCACCGCGCGCGTTTTCTCGTCACCGGCGCGGCGCCGATCTCGCCCGAGCTGGTGCGCTGGTACCTCGCGCTGGGCGTGCCCATGCTGGAGGTCTGGGGCATGACCGAGACCTGCGGCGCGGCCACCGGCGTGCCGGCGAACCGCATGAAGCCCGGCAGCATCGGCCCGGCCGCGTCGTTCAACGAGGTGCGACTCGACCCCGAGACGAGCGAGATCCTGGTGCGCGGCACCAACGTGTTCATGGGCTACCTGAACCTGCCCGAGAAAACCGCCGAGACCATCGACGCCGACGGCTGGCTGCACACGGGCGACGTGGGCGTGGTCGATGAGGAAGGGTTTTTCCGCATCACCGACCGCATGAAAGACATCATCATCACCGCGGGGGGCAAGAACATCACGCCCAGCGAACTGGAGAACGAACTGAAGTTCTCGCCCTACGTGACCGACGCCGTGGTGATCGGCGACAAGCGGCCCTACCTCACCGTGATCATCATGATCGACCAGGACAACGTGGAGAAGTTTGCGCAGGATGCCGACGTGCCGTTCTCGAACTACGCCAGCCTCACCCGCGCCCCCGAGGTCCAGGCGCTGATCCAGACCGAGATCGACCGCGTGAACAAAAAGTTCGCCCGCGTGGAACAGATCAAGAAGTTCTTCCTGCTCGACACCCAGCTCAGCGCCGAAGACGAAGAACTCACCCCGACCATGAAGCTCAAACGCAAGCTGGTGCAGCAGAAGTACGCGCCCCAGATCGACGAGATGTACCGCTGACCGCTCACCCTTCACCGACCCGCATCAACCCCAAGGAGACCAGCCAGATGAACAAGACATTCCCCCTGATCGGCGCCGCCCTGCTGCTGGCCACCAGCGGCGCGTGGGCGCAGTCGCAAGGCGTGAGCAAGGACGAGATCGTGCTCGGCTCGATCCAGGATTTGTCCGGCCCGCTTGCCGGCTTCGGCAAGCAGATCCGCCTGGGCATGACGCTGCGTGTGGACGAGGTCAACGAACAGGGCGGCATCAACGGCCGCAAGCTCAAGCTGCTGGTCGAAGACTCGGGCTACGACCCCAAGCGCGCCGTGCTCGCCGCGCAGAAGCTGGTGAACCAGGACAAGATCTTTGCCATGGTCGGCCACCTCGGCACGGCGCAGAACATGGCCGCCATGCCGGTGCAGTTCCAGAAGAACGTGGTCAACTTCTTCCCGGTCACGGCCGCGCGCGAAATGTACGAGCCCTTCCACCGGCTCAAGTACAGCTTCGCCGCCACCTACTTTGACCAGATGAAGAACTCGCTGCCCGCCCTGGTGAAAGAAAAGGGCGCCAAGAAGGTCTGCACCATGTACCAGGACGACGAGTTCGGCCTGGAGGTGGTGCGCGGCGCCAAAGAAGGCCTGAAGACCATCGGCATGGAGATGGCCGAAGAGACCAGCTTCAAGCGCGGCGCCACCGACTTCGCCTCGCAGATGCAGAAGCTCGCCTCCTCGCAGTGCGACTTCGTGGTGCTCGGCACCATCATCCGCGAGACGATTGGTGGCATCGCCACCGCGCGCAAGCTCGGCTTCAACCCCACCTTCATGGGCAGCAGCGCGCTCTACACCGACCTGATCCACAAGCTCGGCGGCCCGGCCATGAACGGCCTCTACGCCACCATGACGGTGCAGAACCCCTACACCGACGACGCCTCGCAGCCGATCCGCTTCTGGGCCAACAAGTACAAGACCAAGTTCAACGAAGACCCCACCGTGTTCTCGGTCTACGGCTACAACATCATCGACACCTTCACCAAGGCCGCCGGAAAGACCGGCGCCAACCTCACCACCGACAGCTTCGTGAAGGTGATGGACGGCATGACCATCCCGCCCGACATCTTCGGCAGCGCGCAGGCCACCTTCGGCCCCAACAAGCGCCTGGGCAGCAACGTCTCGCGCATGTCGCAGATCACCGACGGCAAGTGGAAGGTGATTTCCGACTATCCGAAGAACTGAACACCCTTTACCGCGCCGCCTGCGTTGTCAGGCCATGCGTGAAAGCCGCCGAGCCTGGTGCTCCGGCGGCTTTTTTCATCGGGCGACCAGCGTTGACCCGCGACCACGATCGCGCCGGAAAAGACCCTTCGGGTCATCCACCTTTTATCATGCAACTCATAATGTTACATGAAATCAAACAACCAGCTCTCTGACGTCCTGCATGTGCTGCTGCACATGGCCGAGTGCGAAAACCCGGCCACGTCCGACACGCTCGCCGCGGCCATGCAGACCCACCCTGTCGTGCTCCGGCGCCTGATGGCCGGGTTGCGCGAAGCCGGCTTCGTGACCTCGGCCAAGGGCCACGGTGGCGGCTGGGTGCTGTCGTGCCCGCTCGACCGCATCACGCTGCTCGACGTGCACCAGGCCCTGGGCACGCCCGCCCTGGTCTCGCTCGGCTTTCGGGAAGACCGGCCGGCGTGTCTGGTGGCCCAGGCCGTCAACGGGTCGCTCGCCCTGGCCGTTCAAGAGGCCGAAGCCGTGCTGCTCAAACGCCTCGGCTCCGTCACGCTGGCGGCGCTCTCCAGCGACTTCCACCAACGCCTGGCGGCCCACCGGACAAGCCAGCAACCCTGTCACCATCACCTGGAGGAACACCTGCATGAAACACGTTGACTTCGCCGTCATTGGCGGCAGCTACGCCGGCCTGTCCGCTGCGCTGCAGCTGGCGCGGGCGCGCCGCCAGGTGCTCGTGGTCGACGCGGGCGTGCGTCGCAACCGCTGTGTGGACGAAGCGGGAGAAACCTCGCACGGGTTCCTGACCCAGGACGGGCGCGCGCCGGCCGAGATCGCCGCCGTTGCCAAGCAGCAGCTGCTCGCCTACGGCACCGTGCAATGGATGGAGGGCCTCGCGGACGAGGCCCACGTCGCGGCCGATGGTCGACTGGCATTCCGCGTGGGCGAGACCACGGTCAGCGCAGGCCGGCTGATCCTGGCCACCGGCGTTCGCGACGAGCTGCCGCCCGTGCCCGGTCTGGCCGAGCGCTGGGGACGCAGCGTGTTCCATTGCCCGTATTGCCACGGCCACGAGATGAACGCCGGGCCCATCGGCATCGTGGCCAGTTCACCGCTGGCGCAGCACCACGGCCTCATGCTGGCGGACTGGGGCACCCCCACCCTGTTCCTCAACGGTGCCTTCGCCCCGGACAACGACGAACTGGCCGCGCTTCAGCGCAGGGGCACCCGGGTCGAGACCACGCCCATCGACCGCATCGAGGGCCACGCCGACGTGCTGCTGAAAGACGGCCGAAGGCTGGTGATGAACGGCCTGTTCGCCCAGCCGCGCACGCACCTGGCCAGCCCCATCGCGCAGCAACTCGGTTGCGCCCTGGAAGAAGGCCCCACGGGCCCCTTCATCCGGGTCGACCCAGGCCAAGCCACCAGCGTCACCCATGTCTTCGCGTGTGGCGACGCGGCCAGGGCGGCGGGCAACGTGACACTGGCGGTGGCCGACGGCGCCATGGCGGCCTTCGGCGCCCACCGCTCCACCATGTTCTGACCCAGCCAGTCACCCCGAGGGCACACCCATGAACGCCACCGCGGCCACCCTGCTCGCCGACGCCCTGCTCGCGCTGCATGTGGGCATCGTGCTGTTCGTGGTCGGGCTGCTGCCGCTGGTGATCGTCGGCGGCCTGCGCGGCTGGCGCTGGGTGCGCCACCGCGGCCTGCGGCTCACCCACCTGGGCCTGATGCTGTTCATCGCCGCCCAGAGCTGGCTCGGCCAGCTCTGCCCGCTGACCGTGTGGGAACAGGGCCTGCGGCGCATGGCCGGGCAAGCCGCCTACCGCGAGAGCTTCATTGAACACTGGCTTTCGCGCCTGCTGTACTGGGACCTGCCGTGGTGGGTGTTCGTGGCCGCGTACACGGCGTTTGCGGTGCTGGTGGCGGGGGCCTGGTGGGGGGTGCGGCCGGTGGCGCGCACCGTTGACCGCGGCTGAACCGGCCCAGGCTCAGAGGCCTTCCACCAGCCCCTGCGCCAGCGCCTCGAACACCACCCGCATCGGTCGCGAGGTGCGCAGTTCGCGGTGGGTGACCAGCCAGATCGGGAAGCGCACCGCCGGCACCTCGTCGAGCACGCGCACGATGCCCGGCGTGTCGCGGGCGATCTCTTCCATCATGGCGCCGATGCCCATGCCCTGACGCACCAGCGCCCAGTGCGCCACGGTGTGGTCGCAATAGCAGCTGAAGTTGGCTTCGCTCACGGGCAGGCCGTGCGCCCGCAGGTAGCCCAGGTACTGGCCGGTGCGGTCGGAGCCGACGAAGGGCAGCTGGGCGGCGTCTTCGCTGTTGCGCGGGTGGCCGTGGGTCTTCACCCAGTCCTCTGAGGCGTAGAAGTGGGCCGTGGCCTCGCGGATGAACCGGGCGATCAGGTCCGGCTGTTCGGGCTTGACGTGGCGGATCGCGATGTCGGCCTCGCGCCGCAGCAGGTCGCTCAGCGCATTGGACGGGATCACCTCGATGGTGATGCCCGGTTCCTGCTCGCGCAGCCGCTGCACCAGCGGCGGCAGCAGGAAGGCGGCGACCGCATCGGTGGCCGAGACCGAGACCACGCCGCCCACGGCCATCGAACGGCCGCTGGCCGCCAGGCCTAGGGCCTGTGCGGCCGCGCCCATGGCGCGGGCGTGTTCCAGCAGGTCCAGCCCGGTGGGGGTGAGCGCCATGGCCTTGCCCACGCGCTCGAACAGGGTCACGCCCATCTGCCGCTCGATGGCGGCCACCTGGCGGCTCAGCGTGGGCTGGGTCAGGCCCAGCTTGCGCGCGGCCGCCGAGAGCGAGCCGGTTTCAGCGGTCTCCAGAAACGCCTTGAGCTGGTTCCAGTCGAGTTGGTTCATGCAAAAACGTATATGTTCACTGCAATTTAGCGCAATTCCCTGCGGCGATGTGCATGGATAGCATCCCACCCATGCCGCTGTCCACCGCCACCCCGACCCCCGAAGCCACCCGCCCGCCGCAGGCCGGCGACCCGGCCGCCCGCAAGGCCCGCTTCTGGGACCGCATCGCCCGCAAATACGCCGCCGACCCGATCGCCGACATGGCGGGCTACGAGGTCACGCTGCGGCGCGTGCAGGGCCTGCTGACCATGGAGCAGAGCGTGCTGGAGATCGGCTGCGGCACCGGCAGCACCGCGCTGCGCCTGGCGCCGTTCACCGGACGGCTGCTGGCCACCGACGTGTCGTCCGAAATGATCACCATCGCCCGCGAGAAGCTGGCGGCCCAGCCGGTGCCGCAGCTGGTCTTTGCCGTGGCCGACGCCGACGCGCTGGTGGCCCGGCCCGGTGAGCACGACGCGGTGCTGGCGTTCAACCTGCTGCACCTGGTGAGCGACCTGGACCAGACCCTGGCGCTTGCGGTGCGGGCCCTGCGGCCGGGCGGCCTGCTGATCTCCAAGACGGCCTGCATCTCGGAGATGAACCCGCTGATTCCCTGGCTGGCGATTCCCCTGATGCGCGCCATCGGCAAGGCGCCCCATGTGCTGTGTTTCGACGCCGAAACGCTGCAGGCCGCCATGGTCCGACAGGGCCTGGAGATCGAGGCGGTCGAGCGGCACGGCACCAGGGGCAAGGACATCCGCGTCTTCATCGTGGCCCGCAAGCCGGGCTGAGTTTCCCCTTCCCTTCCACCGACCGGGTACCGACCCAGGCGGGGCGCCGTTCGCCCTGCCGGCCGGCGCTCGCCCGCGTTTTCATCCCGACCGACACAGGAGCTTTCCATGCCGACCCTGCCCACGCTGCCCGGCCTTGCACGCCGCCCCGCCGCCACCCTCACGGTGGTCGCCACACTGGCCCTGGGGGCCTGCGGTGGTGGGGGCGACGACGCGCCCGACGGCGGCTCCGGCGGGCCCACGCCCTCGGCGTCCATCGAGACGCTCGCGGGCGACTGGGTGCAGAAAGGCTGCGTGAAGACCGGCGGCCAGTCGTTCAAGAAGATGCTGCGCGCCCGCGTCACGGGGGCGAACACGCTCGACTACGCCGAGGGGGTGCTGAGCTTCGGCGGCAACGGATGCGAAGGCGCGTCGGTGCTGGCCGGCCCGTCCAGGCTGGGGACCGTGAGCTTCGACCGGTCAGAAGCGAACGGTGGGCTGGCCGCGCACTGGGGCGTGTTCCGCACCGTCACCGGCACCCGCTTCGGCGCGATCTGGACGCTGCGCTCGCCGCCGCTGCTGTGCCTGCTGGGCGACGAGATCCCGAGCATCCAGCCCTCGCTCTCGGCGGTGTCCGCCAGCCTGGGCACCGTGCCCACCGACAACTGCTTTGTCCGATGAACCCTATGAACCCCATGAACCCCACGGAGCCTTTCATGCCCCTTCGATCCTTCGTCACGCGCTGTGCCCCCCTGGCCGCGGCCCTGGCCCTCGCCCTCGTGGCCGGGTGCGCCGCCACCATCGACCAGGACGGCCTGGAGCAACGCACCGCGCAGGCCATCGGGCGACCCGTCGGCCAGTTCACCGTCACCGACCGCAGCGAGGAAACCGGCGGCCGCATCAACTACACCGCCAACACCCGCGACGGCAAGACCTACCGCTGCTACCTGTATGGGGCCACCGGTTTCCAGAAGGCCATGAGCTTCGGGCAGACCCCGCATTCCGACGCCATCTGCACCGCCATGGTGGGGGGATCGGGCAAGGCCCTGCCGGCCCAGCCCGCTGCCGGAGCCAAGGGCGCCGGCGCGGAGTGCAACGCCTTGCTGCGTGCGGCCGGGCGCTGCTGAACCGGACGGAGGCGACCATGGTGCTCAAAAGATTCACCGCCCTGGCCCTGCTCGCGCTGGCCAGCGCATCCGCCGTGTCCGCCGAGCCCGACGCCGGGGAACGCAAGTTCATCCGCAAGGGCATGGGCGAAGGGGAGGTGGTGCTGAAGATCGGCCCGCCCGACCACGAAGCCCTGCACCGCGCCGTCAGGGGCCAACCCGAAGAGAAGAGCTGGACCTACTTCCCCCACGCCCGGGACCCTCAGACGCTCACGATCCTCCGGTTCCACGCGGGCCGGGTCGCCGAGATCGAACGCAAGATCGCACGGTGAGGCCGATGTGGGGGAACGCCTCTGTTGGGTGGATCGTCCCGCACACGAGAAGGCGCCTGGAAGTGCGTCGGCGGCCTGCGCGGCTGGCGCTGGGTGCTGGATTCGGCCGGCGGAACACCACACGGTTGGATCGGTGCGCGATCTGGATGGCAGTTCGCGGCGACAACCGGTCATTGGCGCCGATCGCAGAACGGTGGCCGAAAGCAGCCATCGGCTAGAACTGCGCCAGTTAGTTCTGTTCCTCCGCATCCTGTTCGAGATCGTTCCAGCCGCAAGACTGACATAGCGACACATATGACGGATCACGGGGAATATCAGGATCGAACACAGCTGCAATGCGATACGAACCGCACGTCGGGCACGCTAAAGGCGGTGCGGCCTCTTTTCTCGAAACTACGCGCGTTGTCATGGTGAGCAGATGCGAGGTCGCATCAAGTGCTATTTGAGCGTCCTGAAGCCCGGCGCTGGATGTGTGGGTCAACCAATTCAACAGCTGCCATGTCTCCTTTGCCGTTGAGCGAAGATAGCTTCGGACACGTTCATTTCGAGCCCCCGCCGCGTAGTTCAGTGCGATCAGATCAAACCAGTCGACAACATTGGACGCTTGAGGACGCTGCTGATCTTCAGGTATGTCGATTGACTTCTGGAGCGACTTCACAAGTGCGACTAGGGTTTCACGACAACGCATACCCACTGCTTGGAAATCTTCCGCCTCGTTTGCAGCATCGATCGCTTCCATAGCCGTTTCCCACCGTCGCCAGGCAGCCCGAAGGCGCTGAGCATCCCGAGAGGGTGCACGTTTTGCGTCACGCGAAGCGACACGTGCCATCAGTCCAACATGCAGAGAAAACGTGTAATCCAGGGAGGGAAAAAGCCCCTGCGAGTACAAGTTTGTTGGCCCAGTGATGACCCACCATCTGGCCGGCTCATCTGTGTGTACATCCCAGGCAACATGCTCGGTACCGAATACGATCTCAGACTTAATTCGTTCGAGGTAGGTCACCTCGACTTTGCTTCCAGCTGATCGGTTCGATTGCCACTCCACGTATTCCGCGATCTCGTCACGCTCGTGATCCGGCTCCTGGAAGGCGACATGCTTCATCGCCTCAATAGAAGGCGTTTCTGGAATCGTGCACGGTGTTTTTTTCTTGGGCATATGCTGGATCAGATCCCTAAACGAAGTCGCTACAAACACTGTAGCTCGCCTGTGCAAAGCGTTCAGATATTTGTCAACTGAGCGACGGCTTTGCGGCTATGCCTGGGTGGCAGCACAGGGTCGAAATCAGCCTCTCAACCCCCACCAACCCGCCGCGCCTCCACCTCAAACGGGTTGTCCCAATAAGCCCGCCTGCCCCGCGCCCACTGCCACGCCCCCGCCAGCAGGTACGCCGGCAGGAACAGCGGCCCCCAGCGCTCGCACTGCTTCACGTGCACTCGCTCGTGGTCGCGCAAACGCTCCAGCTCCTGCGCGTGGGTGCCCACGATCACGTGGCCGAAGGTGATGGCGGCGAAGGGCCAGCGGCGCCGGGGCCGCTGGCGCAGGGCGGCGATTTCGAGCACACCGTCCACGCGCCGGAAACGGGCGCCCACCGGCAACAGCAACAGGCCAAACACCAGGCCGATGATCGAATTGGGCGAGGCCCAGAGCACACGCGCCCAGCGCAGCAGGCGCGAGGGCCGGCGCCGCTGACTGCGCCCTTTTGGCTTCATCGCTTTAGCCACGGCGTGGGCGTCCAAGCAGAGCGGCGACGGCACCCGTCTGTTCATGCTCGAAGGCCGGCGCAAAGTCGTCCAGCTCCGCGGGCTGAAGCCCCACTTCCGGACCGATGGCAACTTGCCGCCAGCTCGACACCGCCGCATGCACCTGGGCCAGGATGGCCATGGCCTGCGCCGCGTCCAGTGCGAAGTGGGCGGCGCGGGCCAACAGCATCTGCACGTCGGTGATCGGCCCGTCCTGCTCGGACAGCCAGGTCTTGGATTCGCGGTCTTTGTCGGGAAAAGGGTTGATGTCGAAGGCCGGCGCCAGGCGCCACTGGCCGTGCGCCACATGCAGGAAGCCGTGGTTCTGCAGGTGGTCGTCCACGTTGGTGATCAGCAGGTTGAACACCAGTCGGCGCCAGAGTTGTTGCAGGTCTTGCGTCGGCGCGTGCCCGTGGGAGCGGATGGCGTCGGCGATCTCGGTGTAGCTGCGGTCTTGCTGACGCGAGGCCTGCAACAGTGAAGCGGCCGACTGATAAGGAATGCGGCCATCGGCCTCGTCGCGATCAAAGCGGCGAATGACGGCCACCGGCACCGCGTTGCCCGGGCCGCCCAGCGACACGATGCGCGCGCCCGCAGCATCGATGCCTGCCAGCTCGGCCAGCTTCAGGGCCAGCACCTCGCCTCGGGTGACGCTGCGTGCGTCGCCCACGCTCGGGAACTTGCCGATGGCTGGGCGGCCGTCTTCGTCCACCAGCGTGCACTTGGGTCGCATGCCGCCCAGCGACGTGCCTTTGCCCTGCAGGTAGCGCAGGTCTTCGGTGGTCTCTTGCCCACGCTCGACCGCGCGGCTGGCCTGAAACACGCGCTCCAGTTCGATCAGGGCCGGGGTGCTGCGCCGGCCGACCGCCGCCTCTCGGTGCCAGGCACCATCCGGGTCGCGCAGGCGCAGTGCGCCGACGCGGCTGAAGTCGTCGACCGCCAGCAGGTAGTCCAGCTCTGTCAGGGCCGACAGCTTCGGGTCGGCCTTTCGGCGCTTGGCGTGGTCGCGGGCAATGACGCGCCGGCCCCAGGCATCGGGCGCGGTGTCGGCCACGGCGCCGTGGAACACCGAGTCCACGGGCGATGCTGCCTTGTGCGTCTGGTGCCCCGGCATCAGTTGCAGATCGGCCGACACGTTGAAGCGAGCCGGGTTGGCAAGCCAGCTTTCGTCGTAAGCGAAAGCGCTGTTTTCGCGCTGCCCCTGGCGCACATACACGAGTGAGCCCACAGGCAGACCGGCCTTGCCGATGCACAGCTCGACCTGTTTGCGTGCGGACGCGGTGGTTGCCATCACAAGGCTCCCGAGCTGCCGGCTTTGCTGCGCACGCGCTGGGGCAGGCGCTCGTCCATCAGCGTCAGGCCGATGTCGTCACGGGCGGTATCCAACAGGTTTTCCAGCGCCCGGATCTCGCCAAAGACGTGCAGCGCGCGGGCATGAAAGTGGACGGGCACGCGCACATCGCCCTTCTCCATGCGCCGCACGGTGGAGAGAGAGGCGCCCATGCGCTCGGCCAGCGAGGCCTGGGAGATGTGGCGCCGTCGGCGGGCCAGGGAGATGTCGGCGCCGAGCTTCTGGATGGCGCGTTCGACAGGCAGGGGAAGAGGAGATTCCATACTTAACGCTCCCACCAGGATGGCAAGAGGCCGGTGAAGGCCTTGTGAGAGTCATTATAGGAAAAGCCATCAACAAATGGGGACAAGAACTCCAACGGGAACGCTTAATCCTTTAAAACGCTCTGATCAGAGCGTTTAATTCAGCCTCACGACACGATGTACGCGCCCGAGCCGCAGGACAGCAGCTTGCCGTCCGCCCCGCGAAACTCCATGCGCGTGGACGCGACGCGCGAGCCCAGGCGCAGCACCTCGGCGCTGAGTTCGAAGTGTTCGCCGATGCCGGGGCGCAGGTAGTCGATGCGCAGGTCGATGGTGCCGAGCTTGCCGAAGCGGTGCAGGCGCTGCTCGGGGGTTTCGTCCATGTGGCGCGCGCCGATGGCGGCCATGCAGGCGAGGCCGCCCATGGCGTCGAGCCCGGCGCTGATCACGCCGCCGTGGATGCGGTTGTGGCTGTAATGGCCGATCAGCTCGTGCCGCATGTCGATGCGCGCGGTCACGCGCTCGGGCAGCAGGCGGGTGATCTTCAGGCCGAGCACCTGGTTGAAGACGATTTTTTCTTCAAAGATGGCCTTGAGGCCGGCGATGAATTCGGGCTCGAATTCGGCTGGAACGGGGGGTGTGTTTCGCATCGGCCTATTGTGGTCGATGCGCCCTTCTGGCACACCCCCGGGGCCGTGTGGTGGGCGGGCTCGGGTGTCGCGCACAAGTCAGCCGGAGCGACACCCGCAACGCATGACGCGGCCCAGCCCAGGGCACCGCCGGGCCGGCTTTGCCGGACGGCCAGTGCCGCCCCCTTGAGGGGGTCGCGCGCAGCGCGGCGGGGGTGGGCCCCCTCAAGCCGTTTGCGGCCCGAGGGTGAAACCGATCTGCGTCACGCGGTCTTGCGAGCGCGCAAAGGTGTCGCCGGCGTGCATGCGGGCAATGGCCGCCACGATCGCCAGGCCGAGGCCGTGGTGGATTTCGCTGGCGCAGACGCGCGAGGCATCGGCGCGGAAGAAGCGGTCAAACAGGTGCGGCAGGTGCTGGGCTTCGATGGCGGGGCCGGTGTTTTCCACCACCACCTGCACGCCACTGCCGCCGGCGCCGGTGCCGGGCTCGATCTTCACCTGCACGGTGGAGCCAGGGTCGGCGAAGCGGGAGGCGTTGCCCATGAGGTTGGACAGGGCGCGCTTGAACAGCGAGGCGTCCACCGCCACGCGGGCGTCGCCCACCACCGAGAGCCGCAGGCCCGCTTCGTCCAGCACCCCTTCGTGGAACTCGGCCACCTGGTGGGCGAGCTCGGCCAGGCTCACGGGCTCGCTGCGCCGTGCCACGGCGCCGCGATCGGCCTGCGAGAGGAAGAGCATGTCGTTGACGATGGCCGAGAGGCGCTGCATTTCTTCCAGGTTGGAGGCCAGCGTGTCGCGCAGCGACTCGGCGCTGCGCTCGCGCGAGAGCGCCACCTCGGTCTGGCCGATCAGGGCGGTGATCGGCGTGCGCAGCTCGTGCGCCACGTCGGCGTTGAAGGCTTCGAGCTGCGCATAGGCGTGCTGCAACCGGTCCATGAGGGCGTTGAACTGGCCCACCCAGGGGTCCAGCTCTTCGGACGAGCGCTCGACCACCAGCCGCTGGTCGAGCCGCTTCGGCGAGATGCCGTTCATCTGCCGCGCCAGCGACAACAGGGGGCGCAGCTCGCGGCGCACCAGCCACTGGATCGCAAAGCCCGCGACCGCCGCCCCGAACAGGGTGGTGAAGAGCAGCGTGATCGCCGCTTCGCGCTGGATCTTGTGGTCGTGGGTGGTGTCCATCTCCAGTGCCACACGCACCTTGCCGCCGGCCACGCGCTCGGCCGGCACATCGAATTCCAGGCCGCGGCTGTGGGCGAACGGCGCCATGTCGTCGCTGAAGAGCACGGTGCCGTCGCCGCGCCACAGCTGCAGGCGGGTGGACGAGCGCACCGGGTCGAACAGGGTCAGGCGCTGCAGCAGACCGGCCTCGCCGTTTTCGCAGGCAACCCCGATCGCTTGCGCCAGGTACTGGCGCTTGTCTTCCAGCGTGGTCTGCTGGTCCACGTCCATGCGCATGGCGATGGCGGAGTACTTGGCCACGCTGAGCAGGCCCAGGCCCACCAGCATGAACACGGCCATGGCGCGCGAGAGGCGGCGCGCGATCGACGGCCCGCACGGCAGGGGCAGGCAGCGCTCGGCGGGCGCGGCGGGCGCGGCGGGCGCCGCGGCGGCCTGGGTGGGTGGGGTGCGGGGCTTCATTCGGCGCGTTCCTCCAGCACATAGCCCATGCCGCGCACGGTGTGCAGCAGCCGGGTGGGGAAGGGGTCGTCGAGCTTGGCGCGCAGGCGGCGCACGGCCACCTCGACCACGTTGGTGTCGGAGTCGAAGTGCATGTCCCAGACCTGTTCGGCCAGCGTGGTGCGCGACAGGATCTGCCCGCGCCGCCGGGTGAGCAGCGCCAGCAGGTTGAACTCCTTGGCGGTCAGGTCCAGGCGCTGCTGGCCGCGCGTGCACCGGCGCGACACGAGGTCCACCTCCAGGTCGGCGAGGCGCAGCACGGTGGCCGACTGAGGGCTGGCGAAGGCGCCACGCCGCAGCAGGGCGCCCATGCGCGCGAGCAGCTCGGAGAAGGCAAAGGGTTTGACGAGGTAGTCGTCGGCGCCGCCTTCAAGGCCCTTGACGCGGTCTTCGATCTTGTCGCGCGCGGTCAGCATCAGCACCGGGGTCTTGTTGCCCTCGGCACGCAGGGTCGACAACACGCCGTAGCCGTCCACACCGGGCAGCATCACGTCGAGCAGCATGAGGTCGTAGCTGCCGCCCGTGGCCAGGCGCCGGCCTTCGATGCCGTCGCGCGCCACGTCCACGACATAGCCGTTTTCGCTGAGGCCCTGGTGCAGGTACTGGGCCAGTTTGGGTTCGTCTTCGACGACAAGGACACGCATCGCTGAGCTCGTGGGGGTGAAACCGATCAGGTGGGAATGGTCTCACACAGGCCGGCGGCGCTGGATGACATATTTGTAATCTGGCGGTTCGGAAAACGTGATTTTGGGTCTTGAGAATTCATCCCCAGGGAAGGCACAACGGCTTTCCCGTCGAAGCCAGACACCCCGGATTCGATCCAACCCGTTCAACCGCCTCCAAGGAGTTTCACCATGAACCGCAAGCACATCACCGCCATCGCCGCCGCCCTGATCGCCATCTCCACCACCCAGGTGTTCGCCGCCGACGGCCCCAAGACCCGCGAACAAGTGAAGGCCGAGCTGGCCGAAGCCGTGCGCACCGGCAACGTGCCGGCCGACAACGAAAGCGGCCTGATGCTCAACCAGGTCCGCCCGGACCTCTACCCCAGCCAGGAGCGCTCGGTCGGCAAGACCCGCGCCGAAGTCAAGGCCGAGCTGAACGAAGCCATCCGCACCGGCAACATCGTGGCCGACGTCGAGTCGGGCAAGAAGCTCAACGAGCTGTACCCCGCCCGCTACGCCGCCAAGGCCGCCGCCGATGCGCTGACGGCCTCGCGCTGAACCGCCTTGCTTCAAAGGGCCGACCGCCCTTTGTGCTGAAAAGCCCCGCCCCACCGCGGGGCTTTTTGACGTTCAGATGCCCAGTTGCCGGGCCGCCAGTTCTTTCATGATCTCTTCAGCGCCGCCGCCGATCATCATCACCTTGACCTCGCGGTACACGCGCTCGCTCACCGTGCCGCGCATGTAACCCATGCCGCCGAGGATCTGCACGGCGGCGTCGGCGCAGAACTGCATGGTTTGCGTGGCGTGGTTTTTCAGCAGACACACGCTCGCCACCCAAGCACTGTGTGCCCCCACGCTACCCTGCTGCGCATGGGTCGCTGCCCCCCAAGGGGGCTGTTCCGCCTTGGGGCGGCCCGGCGGCGGAACGGCCCCTTCGGCAGCGTCAGCCTGGGCGGTGAGGGTGTCCACCCAGGCCTGGGTGGAGCCGATGCGCATCTGCATGTCCATCAACCTGTGGCGGATCACCTGGCGCTCGATCAGCGGCGCGCCAAAGGTCTGGCGCTGGCGCGCCCAGGCCAGCGCTTCGTCCCAGCAAGCCTGGGCAAAACCCAGCGCCATGGCCGACATCGCGAGCCGCTCGCCGTTGAAGTTGCCCATGATGATGCGAAAGCCCGCACCCTCCTCGCCCAGCAGGCAGCGCGCCGGCACACGCACACCGTCGAAGCGCAGTTGCGCGGTGTCGGAGCAGTGCCAGCCCATCTTCTGCAGCGGGCTGCACGAGAGGCCCGCGGCATCGCCCGGCACCAAGATCATGGAGATGCCGCTGGCGCCCTTGCTCGCCAAATCTGTTCGGACGGCGAGCGTGATCCAGTCGGCGCGCATGCCGGAGGTGATGAACACCTTTTCGCCGTGAATCACGTAGTCGCCGCCGTCGCGCCGCGCGGTGCAGCGCAGGCTGGCCACGTCGGAGCCGCCGCCGGGCTCGGTGATGGCCAGTGCCGCGATCCGCTCGCCGCGCAAGACCGGGGGAACCACCTCGGCCTGCAGCTCGGGCGAGCCGTGGGCCAGCACCGGCGGCAGGCCGATGTTGAGGGAGAACAGGCTGGCCATCACGCCGCCGCTGCCGCCGTGCCGTGCCAGCGTTTGCGAGAGCGCGTTGCGCGCGCGCCAGGGGGCGGGCGTGCCGCCCAGGTGCTCGGGGTAGCCCAGGCCGAGCAGGCCCAGCGCGGCGGCCTGCCGGTAGAGCGCGCGCGGGAACTCGCCCGCCGCGTCCCACGCGTCGACGTGCGGGCGCACCTGTTCGGTGGCGAAGCGGCGAACGGTGTCTTTCAGGGCCTCGATGTCGGCGTCGGTGAAGCCGTGATCTGTGGCGTTCATGCAGTGGCGCCCGCTTCGACCGCGAAGCCGATGAGCATTTGGCCGGGCGCGAGCTGCTGGCCCACGGACACGGCGACGCGCTCGATCACCCCGTCGCGCGGCGCGGTGAGCGTGTGCTCCAGCTTCATGGATTCGATCACCAGCAGCGGATCACCGCGCCGCACCGCCTGGCCCGGCGCGGCGTGCACGGTCACCAGCTTGCCGTTGAAGGGCGCCCGCAGCTCGCGCGCGGTGGCGGCTCCGCCGGCGCTTTCACGCGGCGCGAAGCTGCGGTCTTCGCGTTGCAGCTCGAAGCCGCCCTCGGGGCCATCCAGCTGCACCTGCCACTGGCCCGGGGCGGGCAGGCGCACCGCGCGGGCACGCCAGTGGTACCCGTCGAGGGTGATGCGGCGTTGTCCGCCGGGTGCGGCGCTGAGGGTGGCGTGGTGCACCTGCCCACGGGTCTCCAGCACGACGGCGCCCTGGCCGGTTTCGCGCACGCTGGCGGCCCACACCGTCGGAGCCGGTTGCTGCGGATCGCTGAGACACACGCCACGCGCGAACGGCGACGGCAGGGCCATCGCGGGCAGGCGCTCGGCGAAGGCGATGGCGAGCGCGGCCACGGCGTCGGCAGCGGGCGTGGCCCGCAGGCCGGCCCGCAGCGCGTCGCCGTGCTCGGCGAGGAACGGGATCGTGGCCTCGCCCGCGCGGAACACGGGGTGGCGCAGGCAAGCCGCGAGAAAGGCGCGGTTGGTGGGCAGGCCCAGCACGGCGGTGGCGTCCAGCGCCTGGGCCAGCCGGTCCATCGCCTCGGCCCGCGTGGGCGCGTGGGCGATCAGCTTGCCCAGCATGGCGTCGTAGTGCGGGCTGACCCCGGTGCCGGTCTCCAGCGCGTGGTCAAAGCGCAGGCCGGGGCCGCGCAGGTCCGGCTCGCTGAAATGCGCCACGCGGCCGGTGTGCGGGGTGAAGTGTTGATCTTCGGCGCAGAGGCGCACCTCGATGGCGTGGCCGTTCAACCGCACCTGGTCCTGCGTGAGCGGCAGGGGTTCACCGCGCGCCACGCGGATCTGCCACTCGACCAGGTCGAGCCCGGTGAGCATTTCCGTCACCGGATGCTCGACCTGCAAGCGGGTGTTCATCTCCATGAGGAAAAAGCGCCCCCACGCTCCACCGCTGCGCGGGTCGCTGCCCCCCGAGGGGGCTGTTTCGCCTTGGGGCGGCCCGGCGGCGAAACGGTCCTGCTCCCCCTCCAGCAAAAACTCCACCGTGCCCGCCCCCACGTACCCGGCCCCTTGCGCCAACGCCACCGCGCAGCGGCCGAGCTCGGCGCGCAAGGCTGGCGACACCGCGGGACTGGGCGATTCTTCGACGATCTTCTGGTGGCGGCGCTGCACCGAGCAGTCGCGTTCACCGAGGTGGATGCAGTGGCCGTGCGCGTCGGCAAACACCTGCACCTCGACGTGGCGCGGGTTGAGCAGGGCGCGCTCGATCAGCAGGTCGCCGTGGCCAAAGCCGGACAGCGCCTCGGAGCGCGCGCCCTGCAGCGCGGGCAGCAGCTGCTCCGCGCTGTGCACCAGGCGCATGCCGCGCCCGCCGCCACCGGCCACGGCCTTGACCATGAGCGGGAAGCCGATGCGTTGCGCCTCGGCGGCGAAGGTCGCGTCGGATTGGTCCGCGCCGAAGTGGCCGGGCAGCACCGGCACACCATGCTGCAGGGCCACGGCCTTGGCGGCGGACTTGCTGCCCAGCGCGTGGATCGCGGCGGGCGGCGGACCGACCCAGGTGAGGCCCGCGTCGATCACGGCCTGGGCGAACCCGGCGTTTTCGCTCAGGAAACCGTAGCCCGGGTGCACCGCGTCGGCACCGGTGGCTTGCGCGGCGGCGATCAGCTTGTCCACGCGCAGGTAGCTGTCGGCCGAGGCTGTGCCGCCGAGCGCCACCGCCGTGGTGGCCTCGCGCACGTGCAGGGCGTCGCGGTCGGCGTCGGAAAACACCGCCACGGTCGCGATGCCCATGCGGTGCGCGGTGCGGATGATGCGACGGGCGATCTCCCCCCGGTTGGCGATCAGCAGCGTCTTCATCGCGCCGCGTTGTTCTTGACCCAGGGCGCGATCTGCTTGCGGGCGAAGGCCTGCAGGCCGGTCGAGGCCTCATTGCCACGCAGGGCCGAGGCAAAGGCGATGGCGGCTTCGTCGCGCAGGTCGGGCAGGCCGCGCAGGCGCTGCAGGAGGCGTTTGGTGGCCGCCGTGGCGCCGGGCGCGGCCCGGCTGAACTTCAGCAGCGTGTCGTGCAAGGCATCCTCCATCTCGCCGTCGGCGACCACGTGATTCACGAGCCCGATGTCGCGCGCCTCGGCCGCCCGGTAGTGGCGCCCCGAGAGCAGGCACTCGCGCGCCGCGCGATCGCCCAGGCGCTGCCAGACGAAGGGCGCGATCTGCGCCGGCGGCAGACCCAGCGTGACCTCGGGTGTGGCGAACACCGAGCACTGCGTGGCCAGCACGACGTCGGCGCAGCAGGCCAGACCGAAGCCTCCACCCATGGCCGGGCCGTCCACCGCGGCGATCAGCAACTGGGGCAACTCGGTGAGCGCGTGCAACACGTCGCCGAACCCCCGGTTGACGGCGATCAGCGGATCGGTCTCGCCGGGCGGCAGCAGCTGGCCGATGGCGCTGGCGAAACCACCCAGGCTGCCACCCGCGCAGAAGGCGCCCTCGGCGCCCGTGAGCACCACCGTGCGCAAGCCCTTGTCTTCTTTCGCGCGCAGGCAGGCCTCGAACAGCGCCAGCACCATGCTTTCGGACAAGGCGTTGCGCGAGGCCGGTTCGTTGAGCGTCCAGCGCTCGGTATCCCCTTGTCGGATCACCAGAAAATTGTTCATGATCAGCTCCCTTCTTTGAAAAAAGTGTCTGGGCCCAGGCTCCGGCTTCGGCGGCCGGATGGCGGCGCCCTCCAGGGGTCAGCCGCGTCAGCGGCGCACGGGGGCTTTCAGCACCCCCATGGTTTTCGCGAGGATACCGAGCATGACCTCGTCGGCGCCACCACCAATCGACGCGAGGCGACCGTCTCGGAACATGCGCGAGACCTTGTTGTCCCAGGTGTAGCCCATGCCGCCCCAGAACTGCAGGCAGGTGTCGGGCACCAGGCGGTTGAGCCGTCCCGCTTTCAGCTTGGCCATAGTCGCCCACTCGGTCACGTCCTCGCCGGCCAGGTAGTGCTCGCAGGCCATGTAGGTCAGCGCGCGCAGGCTCTCCACCTCGGTCTTGAGCTCGGCCAGCTTGAACTGCACCCACTGCTGGTCGGCCAGCGCGGCGCCGAAGAGCTGACGGTCTTGCGCGTAGTCCACCGTCCACTGGATGCAGTTGGTCAGGCTCTGCAGGCAGCTCGCCGCGCACCACAGGCGCTCTTCCTGAAACTGCTGCATCTGGTAGATGAAGCCCGAGCCTTCGGCGCCGATGCGGTAGCGCTGCGGCACCCGCACCTCGTCGAAAAACAGCAGCCCGGTGTCGCTGCTGTTCATGCCGATCTTCTTGATCTTCTGGCCGACCTCGAAGCCCTTGACGGTCTTGCCGTTCTCGCGCAGCGGCACCATGACCAGGCTCTTGTTCTTGTGCGCGGGGCCGTCGCTGGTGTTGACCAGCATGCACATCCAGTCGGCCTGCAGGCTGTTGGTGATCCACATTTTTTGCCCGCTGATCACGTAGTCGTCGCCGTCCTTGCGCGCCACGGTCTTGATGGCCGACACGTCGCTGCCCGCGCCCGGTTCGCTCACGCCGATGCAGCCCACCGCGTCGCCCGCGATGGCGGGCGCCAGGAACTGCGCCTTCAGCTCTTCGCTGCCGAAACGCGCCAGCGCGGGCGTGGCCATGTCGGTCTGCACGCCGATGGCCATGGGCACGCCGCCGCAGTGGATGTGGCCCAGGGTTTCGGCCATGGCCACACTGTAGGAATAGTCCAGCCCCATGCCGCCGTGCGCCTCGGGCTTGGTCAGGCCCAGCAGACCCAGGTTGCCCATCTGCTTGAAGACCTCGTGCGCCGGGAAGATCTCGGCCGCCTCCCACTCGTCCACATGGGGGTTGATCTGCTCGTCGATGAAACGTTTGAGGGTCTTCTGGATTTCGCGGTGTTCGTGGGTGAACTGCATGTTGTGTCTCCTGTCTTTTGTGGTCTGGTGTGGGTCACATGCGCGCGACACCGAACTGCATAGGGCGAGGCTGCCGCTGCGCCGCCTCCGCCACGGTGTCGAGGCAGAAGCTCAGCACCGCGCGCGTGTCGCGTGGGTCGATCACGCCGTCGTCGAGCACCAGACCGCTGGTGCTGAAGGCGTCGGCCTGCGATTCGAACTTCTGCACGATGGCGTCGTACTGCGTCTTCATCTGCGCCTGCACCTCGGGCGTGTCGGTGGCGATGCCTTTGCGCGCCAAACCTGCCTCGGCCACGATCTGCATGGTCCTGGCAGCCTGCTCGCCGCCCATCACCGCCGTGCGCGCGTTGGGCCAGGTGAAGAGGAACCGCGGCGCGTAGCCGCGCCCACACATGCCGTAGTTGCCCGCGCCGAACGAGGCCCCGCACTGGAGGGTGATCTGCGGCACCGTCGCGTTGGTCACGGCCTGGATCATCTTGCTGCCGTGTTTGATCATGCCGGCCTGCTCGCTGTCCTTGCCGACCATGTAGCCGGTGGTGTTCTGCAGGTAGACGATGGGGTGGCCAAGCTGGCACATCCACTGGATGAAGTGCGTGGCCTTGTTGGCGCCGGCCACGTCGATGGGGCCGTTGTTGCTGATGAGACCGACCGCGTGGCCGCCGACGTGCGCCTGGGCGCAGACCGTGGCGGCGCCGTAGAGCGGCTTGAATTCGAGGATGTCGGAGGCGTCGGTGATGCGCAGCATGACTTCGCGCATGTCGACCGGCTCGCGGTGGTGCGGGGGCATGAGGGCGAGCAGGTCGTCGGCGGGGAAGGTGGGAGCGGGGGCACCCTCACCCCTGCCCTCTCCCGCCAGCGGGAGAGGGAGTGAACGCCCCTGCTCTGCTGAGAAGCTGTCTGGCCCCCTCGCCCGCGCGCGGGCGAGGGTCGGGGTGGGGGCCCGCGCATCCCACCCCAGTTGCCCCACCACCGCCCGAGCCAGACCCAGCGCCTCCCGGTCGTCCTCCGCCAGGTATTCCCCCAGCCCGGACACGCCGGTGTGCATCTCCGCCCCGCCCAGCTCCTCTTCGCTCGCCACCTCGCCGGTCGCTGCCATGAGCAGCGGCGGACCGGCGAGGAAGGCGCGCGAGCGGCCTCGCACCATGATCACCACGTCGGAGAGCCCCGGCATGTAGGCGCCACCCGCCGTGCCCGAGCCGTGCTGCACCGTGATCACCGGCAGGCCCGCGGCCGAGAGCCGCGCGAGGTTGCGGAACAGGCCGCCACCGAGCACGAAGCCCTCGACCTGGTACTTCATGAGGTTCGCGCCCGCGCTCTCGACCAGGTGCACGAAGGGCAGCTTGTTCTCCAATGCGATCTCCTGCACGCGCAGGATCTTCTCCAGACCGCGAGGCTGGATGGCACCGGCCTCGATGCCCGAGTCGCTCGCGACCACCATGCAGCGCACGCCGCTGATGAAGCCGATGCCGGCCAGCATGCCTCCGCCGGGCACCGACTTCTCCGGGTCCTTCGTGTCCTGCAGGAAGCCGGCGAGCGAACACAGCGGCAACCAGGGCGCACCGGGGTCCAGCAGCAGGCCGATGCGTTCGCGCGGCAGCAGCTGGCCACGCTTGTGGAACACCGGCGCGGACCGGGCCGAGGCCTGCGCTGCGCGGTCTTCGAGGGCGCGCAGCTGGGCGATGCGCGCCAGCATGGCGTCGCGGCGCTGCGCGGCCTGGGCGCTGTGGGGGTTGAAGGTGCTTTGAAAACTCATGGCTGGAACACCTGCGGCGTCACGTACCGGTGGAAACCGTCAAACGGCTTCACCGCGTCGCGTTGCTGCACCTCGTCGGGCGCCGCCACCGGGCCCCAGCCCATGCGCACCTGCGGCCGAGCGCCGTCCACCCGCAGCACGGTGCCGCTGATGAAGCTCGCGGCCGGCGAGAGCAGGAACACAATGGCGGCCGAGGTCTCGGCCTCGTTGCCGAAGCGGCCCAGCGGCACGGTCTGGCGCATCTCGCGCAGCATCGGCCCGGCCTCTGCGGGATAGTGGTCCATGCCACTGGAGGCGATGTAGCCGGGGGCCACCGCGTTCACGCGAACGCCGCTTTTCGCCCACTCCATCGCGGCGGTCTCGGTGAAGCTGACCATGCCCGCGCGCGCCGCGCCGCTGTGGCCCATGCCCGGCATGGAGCCCCAGAAGTCGGCCACGATGTTGACCACCGAGCCGCCGTGCGCCGCCATGCTCTGCAGGTAACACTCGCGCGCCACCAGGAAGCCGCCGGTGAGGTTGGTGTCGATCACCGCCTGCCAGCCCTTGGCGCTGATCTTTTCCAGCGGTGTCATGTACTGGCCGCCCGCGTTGTTGACCAGCGCGTCGATGCGGCCGTGCGCGCGCACCGCGTCGGCCACCATGGCCTTCACGCCCTCTTCGTGGCGGATGTCGCAGACGTGGAAGCTCGCGCGGCCACCGTCCTCGGCGATCTCGACCGCGGTCGCCTGCAGCTTGTCGGGGTTGCGCCCCACCAGCACCACCATCGCGCCCAGGCTGGCGAGCTCGTGCGCGGTGCAGCGGCCGATGCCCGAGCCGCCACCGGTCACCATCACCACGCGCCCCGCGAACAAACCGTCGCGAAAGGCCGACCGATATGACTCGCTCATGCCAGCTCCTTTAGAAACAGTTGCAACGCGGCCTCAGTGAGGTCATCGAGCGAGGCACTGCGGCGCGGGTCGTACCACTGCACCGACCAGTTGAGCGCGCCGAAAATCATCAACCGAGACAGCGCGGGGTCGCCCTGCAGCTCGCCGCTGCCCTGCAGCGCCTGCAGCACCGGCACCCACACCGCCTCGTAGGCGTCTTTCAGGCGCTTGACCTCGATGCGCTCGGTCTCCGACAGCGAACGCCACTCGTAGAGCATCACCGGGATGAAGTCGCTGTCGGGCCCGAGCAGCACCTCGAAGTGGTTGCGCACCAGCACCCGCAGCGCCTCGCGCGCCGTCAGGGCCTGGCCGCGCTTGAGTGGCGCCGTGGCGCGCTGCATCGCTTCGGCCTGGCGCGCCGCGGCGCTCACCATGCCCTCCTGCATCACGGCCGCGAGCAGGGCTTCCTTGTTGTCGAAGTGGTAGAACGGCGAACCCGAGCGCATGCCGGCGGCGGTGGCGATGTCGCGCGTGCTGGTGGCGGCAAAACCCTGGGTGCGGAACAGGCGCGCGGCGGCCCGCAGCAGGTCTTGGCGGCGGTTGCCGTCGTCGCGCTCGTCGGCGGTTTTTCGGGGGCGCCCGCGGGCGCGGCGCGGCGCTTCGGCCAGCGGATGGGGAGGCAAGGCATCGCTCATGGGCGATGACCTTATCAGCGCCTGGTATTTTTAGCAAGCATTTGCTTTGTGAAAATAAAACCGCCTGTCACCAGACGGACACCGGCCCCGCCCCGCTCACTGGGGCGCGCTCACCCGCCAGACCACGTTGCCCACGTCGTCGGCCACCAGCAGCGCCCCCCGCGCGTCCAGCGCCACGCCCACCGGCCGACCGAAGGCCTCGCCGTCGGCGCTGAGGAATCCGCCCAGCACCTCGCGCGCCGGCCCCGAGGGCTGACCCCCGCTGAACGGCACGTGCACCACCGTGTAGCCGCTGTGCGGGCGGCGGTTCCACGAACCGTGTTGCCCGATGAACATGCCGTGGGTGAAGGGCCGGGGCAGCCGGCTGCCGACGGACGACGCGAGCCCCAGGGGTGCCACGTGGGGCCCGAGCGCAAAGTCGGGCACCACGGCCGTGGCCACCCGGTCGGGCGCAGGCGGCGTGACGCGCGTGTCCACCCGCTGGCCGTAGTAGCTGTAGGGCCAGCCGTAGAAGGCGCCGTCGCGCACCGAGGTGAGGTAGTCGGGCACCAGGTCGCTGCCGAGTTCGTCGCGCTCGTTGACCACGGCCCAGAGCGTGCGGCCGCTGGCGTCCCAGGCCAGGCCGACCGGGTTGCGCAGGCCCGAAGCGAACACGCGGTGGGCGCCGCTGCGCAGGTCCACCTCCCAGACCGCGGCCCGGCCGGCTTCGGCCGCCATGCCGTTCTCGCCGATGTTGCTGTTGGACCCGACGCCCACGTAGAGGCGCTGGCCGTCCGGGCTGGCGAGCAGGCTCTTGGTCCAGTGGTGGTTGATCGGTCCGCCGGGCAGGTCCAGCAGCTTCGTGCCGGTGGCGCTGAGGGTGGTGTCCCCCCGGCGGTAGGGGAACGCCAGCACCGCGTCGGCGTTGGCCACGAACAGGCGCTCGCCCACCAGCGCCATGCCGAAGGGCGAGTTCAGACCGCTGAGCAGCACCGAGCGTTCATCGGCCACGCCATCGCCATCGGTGTCGCGCAGCAGGGTGATGCGGTTGGCGCTCGGCACGGCCGCGCCCGCGCGCTGCATCACCAGGCCCATCACCAGCCCTTTGATCCAGGCCGTGATGCCTTTGGGTCCATCCGCCTTGGGTGGTGCATTGCTTTCGGCCACCAGCACGTCGCCGTTGGGCAGCACCAGCAGCCAGCGCGGGTGGTCCAGGTCGCGGGCGAAGGCCTGCACCTGCAGGCCCGGTGCCGGGGTCGGCATGGTGTCGGCCGGCCAGCCCCGCGCCGGCGCGATGTTGACCGTGGGAATCAGCGCCCGGCTGGGCGTCGGAAGCGCGGGGTTGTTGCCCGAGCCCTCGGCGACGGTGAAGCGGGCTGGCTCGGCGCAGCCGCCCAGCGCCAGCAGCGCGGCGGTGCCTGTCGCTGCCCAGGCTGCGCGGGCCGCGGAAATCGTGTAGGTCATGGCGCGTCTCCGGGTTCGTCTTCTCAAGGGACCGATGGCGGGGATGGCGCGTGGTGACGCCACTGAAATCGCAATGTCCCATCCGAGGGGGTGCCCGTCGGTGCGGTAGCGAACCTCGAGCGGTGTGGAGTGTTCGTCAGCAGACAGACGCTGACCGCACGGCTGACAACACTGCGGTTTTCCAACGCACGAAAGGCCGCGCCATGAAGACCGTCGAGACCCACGACAAGACCCGCCTCTACGTCAAGGACTGGGGCGAGGGGCCGCCCGTGATCCTGATCCACGGCTGGCCGCTCTCGGCCGACAGCTGGGACGACCAGGCCATGGCCATCGCCGAAGCGGGGCACCGCGTGATCGCCTACGACCGGCGCGGCTTCGGCCGCTCCACCCAGCCCTGGAGCGGCTACGACTACGACACCCTGGCCGACGACCTCGCGGCGGTGATCCAGCAGAGCGGCGCCGAGAACGCAACCCTGATCGGCTTCTCGATGGGCGGCGGCGAGGTGGCGCGCTACATGGCGCGCCATGGCGGGCAATCGGTGGCGAAGTGCGCGCTGATCTCGTCCATCCTGCCCTTCCGCCTGAAGACCGGCGACAACCCTGGCGGCACCGAACAGGCGGCCTTCGACCAGACGGCCGAAGCCCTGAGCGCCGACCGCGCCCTGTTTTTCACCGGCTTCTTCAAGACCTTCTTCGGCGAGGACTCGGCAGAACGCCCTGTGAGCGATGAACTGCTCGAATGGGCCCGCGGCATCGCCCTGCAGGCCAGCCTGAAGGCGACCATCGCGTGCATGCGATCGTTCTCGTCCACCGACTTCAGGCCCGACATGGCGGCCTTCACGGTGCCCACGCTGCTGATCCACGGCACCGCCGACAAGACCGTGCCGATCGCCGCCTCCAGCCGGGTCGCCGCGCAGCGCATCGCCAACAGCACGCTGATCGAATACGACAGCGCACCCCACGGCCTGTTCGCCACGGACAAGGAGCGCCTGAACGGCGACCTGCTGGCGTTCCTGAGGCGCCCGGCCTGACCGGATTCAGAAGAGCCGCCGGCCCAGGAAGAAGGGCTGCAACCTCTCGGCTGCAGCCCTTCATTCATTCAGCGAAACGGATTCAGATTTTGCCGTCCGAATACGGCGTCACACCGTAGTAGTCGTGGATTGCCTTGTTCCAGGTCGCATCGGCCATGTCGGGCCACTGGTCCTTGTCGAAGCCAGGCGCGTTTTCAAGGCGGTCCTTGGACACGTCCAGCACGAAGCGCTTGTTGTCGGTGTCGAGCGTCAGCGCGCTCCATGGCACGGCAAACAGCTTGTCGCCCATGCCCAGGAAACCGCCGTACGACAACACCGCGTAGGCGACGCGTCCGTTGCTCATGTCGAGCATGATTTCCTTGATGTCGCCCAGGTCTTCGCCCTGCCGGTTGAAGACGTCGTTGCCGTCGAGCGTGTTCGCGCCCATCAGTCCGGGGCCGGGGCCGCCGTCGGCCCGGATCTTGTACATGCCGTAGGTGTCTTGCTCTTGGTAATTCATGGTGAATCCTTTGTAACGCCAGCACGACCGCTGGTGTGTGCAGGGGGCACACCACCCGGTGCTGGAGCCCCACCATAAACAGCGCCCCGGCAATGGTCTGTGCAGCAGCGCACATCCCGCGCAAGGCCGATCCCGCCTACGCCTCCAGCACGCCCTCGATGTACAGCTTGCGCACCAGCACCATCGCCACCACCATCAGTGGCGACGCCAGGATCACGCCCGGCAAACCGAACAGCAGGCCAAAGATGACCGCCGCCGTGATGCCCAGCACCGGCGGCAGCTCCACCGCCCAGCGCTGCACCAGCGGCATCAGCAGGTTGCCCTCGATCTGCTGGATCAGCACACACAGACCCGCCACGTACAGCGCCTTCTCGGGCCCCTGCATGAAGGCCAGCAGCACCGCCAGCACGCCCGAGGCGATCGGGCCGAAAAACGGAATGAAGGCCAGCGCGCCGGCCAGCAAACCCAGCGTGAGCGCCAGCGGCAGGCCCAGCAAGGCCAGCCCGATGGCCGTGGACGTGCCGACGAACAGCATCGAAATGCCCTGCCCCAGCAGCCAGCGCGACAGCGCGTGCCCGCTGGCTAGCATGGCGTCGTCCACGCGACCTCGGTAGAGCCGGGGCACCAGCCGCACCAGGCCCTCGCGGTACAGCACGGGGTCGCCCGCCAGGTAGGCGCCCACCACCAGCACCAGGCCCACGCCACCCACGGCGCTCAGGGTCTGCGTGGCGGCGATGGCCAGGCTGGACCACGGCACATCGTCCGCGTTCGTGCCGCGCCACACCTTCCACAACGCCGCGCCGATCGCGCGCTCCCGGGCCCAGTTCGTGATCACGGACAGCGCCGCCGGCAGCTTGCGCGACAGGTCGTCCACTTGCGCCAGCAGGCGGTCGCCCACCAGCCACGACACCAGGGTGATCACCACCACCGCCAGCGCGATCGCCGCCCCCACCGCCAGCCTCGGCGACAGCCGCAGGTAACGCTCCAGCGGCTGGGCCAGGGCACGCAGGGCCACCGCGACGATGACCGCCCCGAAGAGCATCAGCAGCAGGTCCGACAGGCGAAACGCCAGCAGCACCAGCACGCCGAGAAACAGGAGCAAGGCCATCGGGCGGATGTAGCCCCAGCGCGCGGGCGTGACGGGTGCGGAAGCGGGGGCAGGCAAAGCGGCGTGCGCAAGGGTCATGGGGGTCCTTCACCGAGGTCTGCGGACGCCCGCCATGCGCGGCCACACGGCCGGGATCAGGCGCCCAGACCCGGTGTTGCCGCAGTGTGGCGCGCAGGCCACCCGCCGTCTGTCTGGCAGCGCACCTTGCGCAGGGTCCTGTGGCTCAGTCGCCGAAACCGAACAGCCGGCGCGGCGTGTCCCAGAGAATGGCGTGGCGGTCGGCGTCGTCGGGCACCTGCTGCGTCAGCAGGTCCAGCAGCGGGCCGTAGTCCACCCGCGACGGCGCGCGCAGGAACGGCCAGTCCGACGCCCACACCAGGGCTTGCGGGGTGTAGGCCTCGACCAGGGCCTGCACAAAAGGGCGCAGGTCGTCATGGGGATGGGCCTGCTGCGACACCTTGACACCGCCCGAGAGCTTGACGCAGGCGCGGCCGGTGGCGGCCAGCGACAGCAGCGCCGCAAAACCGGCCTGGCCCACGCCGGCGACCGGGGCCGGGCGGCCCAGGTGGTCGAACAGCAGGCGCGCGCCGCTCTCGCGCAGCAGCGGCAGCAACGGCACGAGCTGGTCGTCCTGCACCTGCACCTGCGCCCACAGACCGAGCTCGCGCAGGCGCTGCAGCAGGGGCCCGGTGTCGCGGTAGAAGTCCACGCCGAGCAGCGCCACGTTGAACGCGATGCCCACCACGCCCGCCGCCTTCAGGTCTTGCAGCTCGGTGCGGCTGGCGTCGTTGCGCACCACGGCCACGCCCTTGTAGCGGCCCTGGCTGCGCGAGATGGTGTCCAGCAGGCAACGGTTGTCCAGCCCGTAACCCGAGTTGGGGCCGACCAGCAGCGCGTGGCGCACGCCATGGGCGTCGAGCAGATGGCCGAGCTGCCCGGGTGTGCCGGTTTCCGCGGGCACGGGCGTGTACCAGGCGTCGGGTGCATAGGGGAAACGCACCGGGTCAAACACGTGCACGTGGCAGTCGATCAGCGCAGGGGTCGTGGCGGAGGTGTTCATGCGCTCACCCTATCACCGACGCAGGTTCGGCAAACCTCTCGCGGCCGATGCCACCGCAGGGCGCACACTCCGAATTCCAGGTCACAACCAGAGGCGCCCATGGGAGCGCCCTGTTGTTTTCAAGCCAGCGAATACACTGTAAAAACCAGAACAATCATCATTGAATATCTGCTTTTTAAAGTGCATCGGTGCCTGTATCTTGTCACCTCTTTCTTTGTCCACTCGTTGGAGACTTCCATGAAAAAACTGCTTTCCCTGCTGGCCGTCGTTCTGACGCTCGGCCTGACCACCGTGGCCATGGACGCTGAAGCCAAGCGCCTGGGCGGCGGCAAGTCGCTCGGCATGCAACGACAGTCGGCGCCGCCGGCCAAGGCGCCCGACGCCACCCCCAACGCCGCGCCCGCCGCGGGTGCCGCTGCCGGCGCCGCCGCCGCACCCAAGCGCAACTGGATGGGCCCGATCGCCGGTCTCGCCGCCGGCCTGGGCCTCGCCGCCCTGGCCTCGCACCTGGGCTTCGGTGAAGGCCTGGCCAACATGCTGATGATCGGCCTGCTGCTGATGGTCGCGTTCGCCGCCTTCCGCTTCTTCATGGCCAAACGCGCCGCCTCGCAAGGCGGTGGCGGAGGCTTGGCAGGAGCGGCCGCTGGCGCCGGCAACGCGGGCAACAACGCCTTCCGCATGCCCACGACCCCGGCCAGCAACGGCAGCACCGGCTTCAGCCAGGGCGGCTCCATGATCGGCGCCAACCTGCAGCAGCCCGCCAGCCGCATCCCGGCCGACTTCGACGTGCCCGCCTTCGTGCGCAACGCCAAGGTCAACTTCATCCGCCTGCAGGCTTCGAACGACGCCGGCAACCTCGACGACATCCGCACCTTCACCACGCCGGAAATGTTCGCCGAGATCCAGATGGACATCCGCGAGCGCAACGGCGCCACGCAGGAAACCCGGGTGCTCGACCTCGAAGCCGACGTGCGCGAAGTGGTGGAAGAAGACAACCGCTACATCGTCAGCGTGCACTTCACCGGCCGCGTGCAGGAAGACGGCGGCGCGCCCGAAGACATCAACGAAACCTGGCACATGACCAAGCCCGTCCAGGGCAGCGGTGGTTGGGTATTGGCAGGTGTGCAACAAAGCTAACCCCCCGCGCCGCTTCGCGTCACCCCCCTGAGGGGGGCAATGCGAGCGGCCCGGCAAAGCCGGTTCCGCCGCATTCCCGGCGTCAGTCACGCGCTTCGCATATGGATTGGGTTGAACCAAATCCCTTCAGATTGTTCTCACGGAGAACTCCTCTTGCCCCGGCCGAAAGCCGGGGCTTTTTTTTGCCTGGACTTTTCCGGAGTACATGTCTCGAACCACGAGAGCAACGGGCGACCATCAACGCCCTCTCCGGCGAACGTGCCCGAACCCAGAATGCGGCGGAACCGGCTTTGCCGGGCCGCTCGCATTGCCCCCCTCAGGGGGGTGACGCGAAGCGGCGCGGGGGGGGGTCACAAGCCATATCGGCGCAAGCGCGCCGCTATGGCGGAGTGCGACACCCCCAGCCGCTCCGCCAGCTTGCGCGTGCTCGGGTACTGCGGCAGCAGGCGCTGCAGCAGCGAGCGCTCGAAACCCGCCACCGCGTCGTCGAGGCTGCTGACCTCGTCGCTGAGCGCGGGGCTGGCGCTGACGTCGGCGCCGGCCAGCTCCAGGGCGGCGGTGTCGATCACCGGGGCTTCGTTGAGCGTGACCGCGCGGAAGATCACGTTCTGCAGCTGGCGCACATTGCCCAGCCAGCGGTTGGCCAACAGCGCTTCGCCGGCCGCGCGACTCAGGCGCGCCTTGGGCCGGCCGGTCTGCGCGCAGGCGCGCTCCAGGAACACCTGCGCCAGCGGCAGGATGTCTTCGGTGCGGTCGCGCAGCGGCGGCAGGTTGAGCTGAAGCACGTCGAGGCGGAACAGCAAATCCTGCCGGAAGGCGCCGGTGGACACCATGTCTTCGAGCGAGCGGTGGGTCGCGCTGATGATGCGCACGTTCACCTTCAGGTCGCGCTCGCCGCCCACGCGCCGGAAGCTGCCGTCGTTCAGGAAACGCAGCAGCTTGGCCTGCAGGTAGGGCGACATTTCGCCCACCTCGTCGAGGAACAGCGTGCCCCCGTCGGTCAGCTCCAGCAGGCCGGGGCGGCCGTTGCGCAGCGCGCCGGTGAACGCGCCGGGCGCGTAGCCGAACAGCTCGCTCTCGGCCAGGCTCTCGGGCAGGGCCGCGCAGTTGAGCGCAAAAAACGGCTGGTCGCGGCGCGGGCTTCCGGCGTGGCAGGCGTGGGCCACCAGCTCCTTGCCAGTGCCGGTTTCGCCGCGGATCAGCAGCGGCGCATCGACCTGCGCCATTCGCGCCGCGCGCTGCTTGAGCTGGCGGATCGCGGGCGACTGGCCGAGGATGGCCTCGAAGCCACCCGCGCTGTAGTTCTGCAGCGCGCTGATGCGCTCGCCCAGGCGCTGCGGCGCGTGCAGCGTGAGCACCGCGCCGGCCACGCTGCCGCCCGGTTCAAACAGCGCCACCGTCTCCATCAGGAAGCGCTGCCCGCCCACCTGCACCTCGCTCACCGGCAGCCGGTAGGCCTGCGCGATCAGCGCTTCCACCAGCTGTGCATCGCCCGTCAGGTCTTTCAGTGAGCGCCCACTCAGCTGAGCCTCCGCCACGCCACACGCCGCCACCGCCGCCGCGTTGGCCAGCACCACGGCCCCGCGCGCGTCGACCGCGAGCACCGGGTCAGTCTGCGAGGCGAGCAGCGCGTCAAGGTAGAGGCGCCGCCGCGCGCCGGGCAGCATCTCCAGCTCGTCCACCGACAGCACGCCCGCCACCCGCAGCAGCTCGGCCTGCAAGGCCGCGAGGTCCAGCGCACCGAGCGCGGGCGCTTCTATATAGATGTGGGGCGGCTCGACCTCGACCGCCGACACGCTGAGCGCCCGGCTGGCGAGCTGGGCCAGGATTTCCTGGGCGATACCGACCCGGTCGGTGAAATGGACGTCGATGCGCATGGTGAATCCGTCACGTTTTCATGCCATTGTATGGATTTCAATACAACCGCCAGCGACCTTTGTTTCATAACGGTTTTCCGGGGTTGTGCGACGGATCGCCAACAAGTCGTATCGAATTCAATACAAATCGACCCTCCACCCCGCCCTCACGCACGGAAAAAGCCTTGTCAAATCAAGCACTTGCCGGGTGCAGGCCGGTGGCACAGGCCTTGCAATCCGCAGCCCAGGCCCCGACCGCAGCGCACCCGCGCCGCAGGGCTTCCAACCGAGAGCAACAACATGCGGGTTCTGATTCTGGGCAGCGGCGTCATCGGCACCACGATGGCCTATTACCTGGCGCGCGACGGCCACGAGGTCGAGGTGATCGACCGCCAGCCCGGTCCCGCGCTGGAAACCAGCTACGCCAACGCCGGCGAGGTCTCGCCCGGCTATTCGGCGCCCTGGGCCGGCCCGGGCGTGCCGCGCAAGGCCATCACCTGGCTGCTCATGCACCACAGCCCGCTGGTGATCAAGCCCATGCTCGACCCGGCCATGTGGCGCTGGGGCCTGTCGATGCTGCGCAACTGCACCGAAGCGCGCTACCAGGTCAACAAGGGCCGCATGGTGCGCCTGGCCGAATACAGCCGCGACTGCCTCAAAGAACTGCGCGCCGAGATCGGCATTGAGTACGACCACCGCGAGCAAGGCACGCTGCAGCTCTTTCGCACGCAGAAGCAGCTCGACGGCACGGCCAAGGACATCGACATCCTCAAGGAATACGGCGTGCCCTACCAGGTGCTCGACCGCGCCGGCTACCTGCAATATGAACCCGCGCTGGCCGACGTGAAAGAGAAGTTCGTGGGCGCGCTGCGCCTGCCCGGCGACGAAACCGGCGACTGCTTCAAGTTCACCAACGATCTGGCCGAGAAGGCCCAGGCGCTGGGCGTGAAGTTCCACTTCGGCGTCGCCATCGAATCGCTGGAGCGCGAAGGCAAGCGCATCACCGGCGTGCGCACGGCCAAGGGCCTGATGAAAGCCGACCGCTACGTGCTCGCGCTCGGCAGCTACTCGACCGCCATGCTCGCACCGCTGGGCATCCGCATCCCGGTCTACCCGGTCAAGGGCTTCTCGATCACGGTGCCGATCACCGACGCCAGCAAGGCGCCCGAATCGACCATCATGGACGAGACCCACAAGGTCGCCGTCACGCGCCTGGGCGACCGCATCCGCGTCGGCGGCACGGCGCAGCTCTCGGGCTTCGACCTGCAACTGAACGAAGGCCGCCGCAAGACGCTGGAGTTCGTCGTCACCGACCTCTTCCCCCAAGGCGGCGACGTGGGCAAGGCCGAGTTCTGGACCGGCCTGCGCCCCATGACGCCCGACGGCACGCCCATCCTCGGCGCCTGCCGCTACGACAACCTGCTGCTCTCCACCGGCCACGGCACGCTCGGCTGGACCATGGCCGCCGGCACGGGCCGCGTCATGGCCGACCTGATCAGCGGCCGCACACCCGAGATCAGCATGGAAGGGCTGAGCGTCGCGCGCTACGGCTGAGCGCCGTTCAACACTCCCCCGAACGGGGGATGTTGCGGGCGGGCGGGCGGCGTACAAATGGACGCCGTGGCGCCTGCGCCCGCGTCCGTCGGGCAGCGTCCTCATGGGAGACCACCGTGAGCACCCGTTCCACCGCCCAGCACACCTCCTCGGGCGCGGCCACCGCCAGCCAGCCCCCGCGCACCACCGCCCCCTCAGCGCCCGCCAGGAAAAAGCCGGCCAGGCCCCGCCCCAAGCGCCCATGGCTGACCGCCCACCAGTTTGATGCCCGGCCCGACCGGCTCGACTTCCGCGACCTGCACTACGAGCCGCCGCTGCGCTCCCTGCCGCCCCACTTCCCCACCACCGCGCACCTCGCGCAGGCCGTGCCTTCGTACGTCGCGGCCCAGCTGGTGCTGGACCAGGGGCGCGAGGGCGCCTGCACCGGCTTTGGCCTCGCCGCGGTGGTCAACTACCTGATGTGGCTGCGCGAGCTCGGCCAGCCCGGCGCCAACCACGCGGTCCGGGTCAGCCCCCACATGCTCTACGAGCTCGCCCGCCGCTACGACGAGTGGGAAGGCGAGCACTACGAAGGCTCCTCGTGCCGCGGCGCGCTCAAGGGCTTTCACAAACACGGCGTCTGCCAGGAACGCTACTGGCCCAGGAGCGGTCACGGCGCCCGCGCCGAAACGGAATGGGACGTGGACGCGCTCCGGCACCCGCTGGGCGTCTACTACCGCATCAACAAGAGCTCGGTGGTCGAGATGCAATCGGCCATCGCCGACATCGGCGCCATCTACGTCAGTGCCCAGGTGCACGACGGCTGGGACCGCGTCGCCCCACTCAAGAAAGCGCCGGGTTCCCACGACGAAGCCGATCTGCCGACCATCCCCGAGCGCCAGGGCGCCGAACTTGGCGGTCACGCCTTTGCCCTGGTCGGCTACAACGACCGCGGCTTCATCGTGCAGAACTCCTGGGGCGGGCGCTGGGGCGCGGCGGGGTTCGCCGTGATGCCCTACAGCGACTGGGTGCAATACGGCACCGACGCCTGGGCGATGGGCATGGGCGTCCCCCAGCGCCACGAGGTGTCGCCCGAGCGCATCGCCGCGCAGCGCTGGCCGAACCGCAGCGCGCGCTTGCTGAGCCAGGCGAGCCGCCAATGCCAGAACCCCGACAACCCGCGGGACGACCCCTGGCCGATCGACCGCGAGTTCGATCACAAGCCCTACCAGCCCTGGTCCACCGCCAAGGCCTACGAGCACACGCTGGTGACCGGCAACAACGGCCATGTCGAGCTCACCGACCTCACCGCCGGCATCGACGGCGATGTCGCGCGCTTCGTGCAGGCCCAGGTGGACCGGGCCCTGGGGTTCTTCCAGACCCAGCCGCAGGCCCACTTCATGGTCTATGCCCACGGTGGCCTCAACAGCGAAGCCGAGTCCATCGACCGCATCCGGGTGCTGGCCCCGTACTTCGAGGCCAACGGTGTCTACCCGCTGTTCCTGACCTGGCGCACCGGCCCGCTGGAAACCCTGAGGCACACGCTGGAGGACAAGCTGCGCCAGGCCTTCGGCATCGACGACGAGCGCTCGCGCGGCATGCTGGCGAGCCTGGGCGAGGCGCGCGACCGCAGCGTCGAGGCGATCGCGGGCAAGGCCTTCAAAGGCCTGTGGAGCGAGATGCGGCAGAACGCCCGGCTCGCCGCGCTGAAAGGCCGGGGCAGCCACCTGCTGGCCGAGGCGCTCGCGGCGCTGCAGACCCAGCTCGGCCACCAGCCCCTGCGGCTGCACCTCGTGGGCCACTCCGCGGGCTCCATCGTGCTGGGCCACCTGGTCGAGCGGCTCGCGGCCAGCCAGGTCAAGGCCAGCAGCTGCTCGCTGTACGCCCCCGCCTGCACCGTCGCCTTTGCCAACGAGAAATACCTGAAAACGGGCGCGCCGGTGATCCAGCCCCGGCAGATGCACCTGCACGTCCTCACGGACCGGCAGGAGAAAGACGACGACATGGTCCAGCTCGGCCCCGTCACGCTTTACGGCAAATCGCTGCTCTACCTCGTGAGCCGGGCGCTGGACGACGCGCGCAAGATGCCCCTGCTCGGCATGGAGCGCGCCCACGACCCCCAGCACTTCAACGACGACCAGTGGGCGAGCAGCCAGCTCGCATCGCTCGCGCAGTGGCACGCGGCCTTCCCCGCCGCCCACCTCCACCCGGTGCCCACGCCCTACATCCGGGTCAACAAACAAGGCAAGACCGAGCGGGCCACCCACGGCTCGTTCGACAACAACATCGACGTGATCGAGGCGACCCTGCGCCGCATCACGGGGCGGGCACCGGTGAGCCCGGTCGAGTGGCTGGACTACTGAGGGGCTGAGCGCCCGAACCGAAGGAGCACACCATGAGCGAACCGAGCAAACCAAGTGTCTGGGTCGAACTGCTCAAGTACCCGGTCACCATCTTCTCCCTGCTGCTGGCCCTCCTGGTCGCCCAGTCCATGCTGGGCGTGCAGTTTGGCCAGGTCACCGAGCTCGGCCCGGGCGGCATCAAGTTCGTGCAGCAGGCCAGCGGCGAGATCGCCAACCTCGACGGCAAGCTCAACGGCGCACTGGCCGAAATCGAGGCGCTGAAAAAGGCGGCGCCCACCGTGACCACGGCGGCTTCCACCGAGACCCAGGCCGTGGTGTTCGCGGCCTCACAGACCGTGTCGGACCAGACCGCCCAGTTCGCCAGCGTGGCCCGCGAGGTGGCGCCCAGCGGCCCCTCGGCCCGCAAGGGATACATCTGGATCGGTGACTACAAGGGCGACTGGGGCAAGACCATGCTCGGCACCGGCAGCGACGACACCCCCGTCCGGGGCAAGCCCGAAGCGCTCCCGCTGGGCGCCACCTACACCGCGCTGGGCAACATGGTGGTGCGCGACGGCCTGCCCTCCAACGACGCGGAGTATTTCCGCGCCCGCAGCAGCCTGGGCGTGATCCCCAAAGGCACCCCGCTCAGACTGCTCGGCACCCCTGTCGCGATCGACCGCGAGTACGCCGTCCAGTACTGGGCCCAGATCGAGTGGAAATGAACCCCCGAAGCAGCGGCGCCATGAGCGCCGACCTGCCGCTGGCGAGGGGCTCAGGGGTTGGCCAGGGTCAGGCCGTCGCACACGAACTCGACCCATTCCACCGCCACCTCGTCATCGCCGACGGCGCCATCGCCGCGGGTGACCCGGGTGGGCCAGGCGTTGGTCAGCGTCCACACCATCGTCGGGCGGCCGGTCTCGTCGAGCTGGCTCACCCTGACCAGCTTGCGCTGGATCGTGGTCGCCGTGATCTGACCGAACCAGTCCCACAACGTGCTGTTGGCCTTGACCACGCCCTTCTTCAGGGTGACGTTGCCGGCCTTCTTCAGCCCGGGCATCGTGAACGGCGAGAACACCTCGCTGTTGCCGCCGGCACGGTGTGTGATGGACCGCGCCTCGGCATCCAGCCCCAAGGCCTCCTGGAACCGCATCTCTTCCGCGTCCCACTGGACCCGGAAGGGGAACCGGGGCCGGGTCCACGGGTTGCGTGACTGGGGGGAGCCATCGTCTGCCATGCGCCATCTCCAGGGGAAAGACTGCGGTGTGCCGATCGCGCGGGGCTGGGCCTGGTGACGGCTGGCGCGCCTGCTGCGGGAAGGCGGGCGTGCTCGGTGGAGGAAGGATACGCCGTTCAAATGGCGTCGCCAAGACTGATGCGCATCGCCGGCGTCCGGCATGTCAGGTGTTTGGCGGCGAGTGAGACTCGCGGTGGGAACAAAGTGCTATTCGACGGTTTTTGGCCAGCGACCATCGCCCTGTCCGTAAATCCGCCGCTCAACGTTTGACATGAGGGGCGACCAAGAGCGACAGCTCTTGGTCGCCCCTAGCGATGGAAGGGTTGGGCGTCATTGTGCTTGGGTGCCTGCCTCTGCAACCTGACGACATATGGCAGCAAACGTAGCAGCCGGCTCTGAGGCCTGCGCGATTGAGCGACCAATGACCAGGTGCGTGGAGCCGGCTCGAACAGCTTCGGCGGGGCTAGAAGTGCGTGCTTGGTCGTTCTTGGAATCGGAGGGCAGCTGGGTACCAGGTGTGACGATGAGCATTGACTGTGGCAACACCTTTCGAAGGAGCTCAGCTTCTTGCGGTGATGCAACGACACCATGACACCATGACACCCAGCCTCAACAGAAAGGCGTGCGAGCCGCACGACCTGCTCTGCGACTGTGGTGCTCAGGCCTATCTCTTGAAGGTCTTGATCGCGCATGCTTGTGATCACCGTGAGCGCAAGAACTTTCAGCTGAGGAAAAGGGCGTGCGGCCTCGACGGCAGCGCGAAGAACAGCTGAACCACCCGAAGCATGGACCGTAACCATTGAGACTCCGAGTTCACCGGCCGCTGTAACTGCGCCATTGACGGAGTTAGGAATCTCGAAGAGCTTGAGGTCGAGAAAGACCTGCTTCCCAGCAGCAACGAGCTTCCGAACAACGGCTGGGCCTTCCGCCGTTAGCAACTGCAGGCCAACCTTATAGAACTCCGCAGACGTGCCTAACTGCTCTACAAGCGTGTCGGCCTGTCCTGCGTTCTCGAAGTCGAGCGCGACGATGACTCGGCTGTTTGGACCTATGGACATTCGATTCACCGCGATTGGTTGCTAGGACGCCCAACCGTTACGGTAAGCGGCAAACAACGGCGCCGCAGCTGTTGATAGAAGCCTGAGCAGGACCGCCGTTGCCTGTCCGCTTGACCATAGGGTTGGGCTTCATTGAATTCGCGCCTCAATTTACAACCGCCCACCAGCCATGTTCGTCATGGCCCCATTTGACGCCCAAGCCCTGTGCAACCGTGCGCAATAGTTCTAGCTCAGTAGCATTTGGCCCCGCGTCAAGCAGATGACCAGAGCCGCTAGTGCCATCAGGCTTCTTGAATTGAATTGGGAGTGCCGCGACTTGGCAACCAGGTCCACCAGGTTCTCCCAGTCGGTGATATGGGCCATGCGAATCATTCATATACCGCATCCAATTCTGTGTGTGATGCCCAACGTTTGACATGAGGGGCGGCCGAGGGCGATAGCCCTTGGACGTCCCTCTCGATTGATGGGATAGGCGTCACTTTAGTCATGCTCGAACTCCCTTGCCAGGACGCGCTGCGCGAACTGTGTGAACGAATCACCCCTCGGCTGCAGTTCATCCGTTTCGTGAGACCAGAGAACAACCTTGGGTTCTCCTTCTGAACTGATGTCTGCGTAGTTAAAGCAGTAGTAGTCACCAGAACCAAAATCTGCAAAGGGAAGTAGAGACTCAACTTCTTCTCTGTTGTCGAGGTTTTCGATCCAGGCTTCCCAGCCAACTTGATAGTTCCGAACAATGGAATCCCAGGTCTTTCTTGGATCTCTGTCGTCTAGGACGGGGTAGATGTGAACTCCGTCGATGCCTAGCCCGTTGTTGAGCAAAAGCCATTCGCGAAACGACGTCGGGAGTTTGCGGCCGAGTTCCTGCTCGGCTCTGGCAATTGATTCCTCTGTCGTGCCGATGACTCGGGTTCTGCTCATGTGACGCCTAACCGCCGAGTTCAGCGGCAGTTTTTAAGTTGTGGTTTTATGGAATACTTTTGCGCAGCAAAACCATAAAGCCGCGACTTAAAAACTGTCCAGCGTAGGCACGAAGTGCCGGAGCGGTGCTGCAACGACTTGTTACGTGATAATTTACTTGCGAAGAATTTGAATAGAAGGAAAAAAACTACAACAATATAAACCTAGCCTTCCGAAGCAAACCCAATAAAATCTAAAAATGAACTTTACACAAAACTGCACTAAAGCGAAAGCAATGCATGAAATGAAGAAAACTCAACAACCCCAAAAATGCCGCTAACGATACCCGTATTTTTTTGGATTCTTGAGAATGGCGTCTACGGTTTCCAAAGCCTGTTCATTAGAGAATTGTGCTTTATGCAATATTTCAACTGCTAGCTTTCTATTTTCAGCTTTTATAGACTGGTCAAACAGGTCCAGCAAATTTAAATATACTAGCCTTTCATTTACAGTCATTCCGTTTAATTCATTCTGATTCATAGAACCTCACGTAACGAGGCTGTGCAAAAAAAACACCAAGTCCAGCCGCAGGCTGGCGCATGGGTTCGGTTTTCTGGATCGCCATGGTGCGAGTCCCTCCTGAAGTCGGTTTTCGGTTGTTTGACCTGTTGATTGGGCCTCTGGCGCTCATTCTGGCACCGAACAAGACCCGTATCCCACCCGCTATCTCTTCAGATCACACCCGGCCAGTTTCTCGATGTTGTGCACCAGGCAATACAGCCGCCACTGCGTGCCCACCTTCTTGCTCCCGCGCAGCGTGAATCGGTTCAACCGCTTGTTGTGCCGGATGTTGCCAAACACCGGCTCGACCGTGCCGATGCGCTGGCTGTAGCGCCTTCTTCTCTAGGGACTGTCGATGCGCTGCTTCATCGCTTCGAGCACCTCATTGGGGCTTCGCTGCTCTTTCTTGAAGATCGCCACCTGCCGCACCGCCGTGCGCTCGGGGTGGCGCAGGCACAGGTCCCTTTGATCGCATGCCCCACAGCCGCTTTGGCTGCCGGTGTACTTGCGGCAGCTTCGGCCGTTGCTGTAGAGCTTGCGGCCAGCCGGGCAAATGCAGTGGCTTTGGTCTTCGGCCACCCGGAAGGCGGGCACCGACATCCGCACGGTGCAGGAGTTGCTGGGGCGCTCGGACGTTTCAACGACGATGATCTACACGCATGTACTCAAGGTGGCCACAGGCGGCACGGCCAGTCCACTGGATGCGCTGGTGCTGGGGTGCTGATGGAAAACCCCGAGAAAAAACGCTCAGCCTGCAGCACCTGCCTCAGACCACCTTCTGCTTCCCCGGCAACGCCGTCCCAATGAACTCTGTGGGACGCCGCACAGATGCCCGGCCGCCACTTTGCGAACATGCGCCGACCCGGCCGCCTGTGGCGCACGCATGGCGAACGGCGACACCGGTGGTCATCCACCCAACCCACCTTGAACTGGAGATACAGATGCAACTGCTCAAAGACGTGATGAGCCCCGACGTGCAGGTGATCAGCCCCGAGGCGACGCTCCGGGACGCCGCAGCGCGGATGCGGGACGAAGGCTTCGGCATGCTGCCCGTGGGCGAGAACGACCGGATGATCGGCGCGGTGACCGACCGCGACATCGCCGTGCGGGCCGTGGCCGAAGGCAAGGGCGGCGACACGCTGGTGCGAGACGTGATGACCAACGACGTGATCTGGTGCTTCGAGGACGACACCGTGGAGACCGCCGCCGACATGATGAGCAAGTTCCAGGTCCGGCGCCTGCCGGTGGTGAACAGCGACAAGCGCCTGGTCGGCATCGTGTCGCTGGGCGATTTTGCGGTCGCGGCCGACGACTTCCAGTCCACCGCCGATGCCCTGGTGGCCATCTCCCAACCGTAGGCCCGGGCCGCGTGCTGGACATCGTCGCGAGCACCCTGCGGGCCGAGTTCTCCGACCTGCTGCAGGTTGAACAGGTCACGCGCGTCACCGCGCGCATGACCGTGGCCCTCTTGCTGGGGGCCGTGATCGGCTGGGACCGCGAGCGCCGCGATGCCGACGCCGGACTGCGCACCCACATGCTGGTGTCGCTGGGGGCCGCGCTCTTCGTGCTGGTGCCCGCCGAAGCGGGCATGGGCCCGGACGAACTGAGCCGCGTCGTGCAGGGCATCGTCTCCGGCATCGGATTTCTCGGTGCGGGCGCGGTGCTGAAGATGGGCCACGAGGGCCGCATCCACGGCCTGACCACGGCGGCCACCATCTGGGCCACGGCGGCGGTGGGCATGTCGGCCGGGCTGGGTCGCGAAGGCACCGCCATCCTCGCCACCACCTTCATCCTGCTGGTGCTGGTCTGGCTCAGGGGCCTGGAGGTGCGCAAGGCGAACCACGCCGCCCGCCTGATCGCTTCGCCGGACGACGGGCAAGAGCCCAGCTTCGAGCCCGGTCGGGAGGTCGATCCCGGCTCGCATTGAGCGGCGCAGGCGCGGGGGAAACCATCAGCCCGACCGCTGCGGGATCGCCGGCGCCTCCATGGCGCCTTCGGGCTCACCGCGCTGCGCAAACACCCAGGTGAACTCCGCCCCGAGCAGGAAGATTTGCGCCGAGTAATACACCCAGAGCAGCAGCACCACCAGGGACGATGCGGCGCCGAACACCGAGGCCACGGCGCTGCGGCCGATGTAGAGGCCGATCAGCGTCTTGCCGACCGTGAACAACAAGGCGGTGAAAAGCGCGCCGATCCACACGTCGCCCCAGGCGACATGGGTTCGGGGCATCCACTTGTAGATCATGGCGAACACCGCGGTGATGAAGGCCAGCGTCACGCCGAAGTTGACGGCATCGGCCACGACCGCAAACTCGCCGAACCAGGGCGCCCACCATTTGCCCAGCGCGGCCATCAGGGCGCTGAGCACGAGCGACACCATGAGCAGGAAGCCGATGCCCAGCACCAGCCCGAGCGAGAGCAGCCGCACCCGGAAGAAATCGCGCACGCCACTGAAGTCGGGGCGGGGCGGCACCTGCCAGATGCGGTCCATGGCGTTCTGCAGTTCGACGAACACGGAGGTGGCGCCGACCAGCAGCGTGCCCAGGCCCACGAGCATGCCCACCGCGCTGGCGGCGGGCTGGTCCAGGCTCACGAGCACGGTGTCCAGGGTGGTGGCGCTGTCTTCACCCACGAGCTGGGAGATCTGCGCAAAGATCTCCATCCGCGCGGCCGCCTCGCCAAAGAAGAACCCGGCCACCGAGATCACGATCAGCAGCAGGGGCGCGATCGAGAACAGCGTGTAGAACGCGAGCGCCGCCCCCATGCTGGGAGCGTAGTCGTCGAGCCACGCGTTCACCGTGGACCTGAGCAGCCGCCAGATCGTCGGGTCCTGGACCTGTTGCATGGTGGGCTCCTTGAAGGTGGCTGCCCGTTCGGACGGGCGCAGGTGGGCACGCGCCGTGGGCGCCGGAGAGGGCCACGGCCCATGGGTGGTGAAGCATGCCCGCGCGCCGCGCTGGCGTCGGTGCGATAGCGCTCAGAACCGGCCCGGCGCCCACCCGGCTCAGGCGGCCTGCCGCTCCCCTGGCAAGGCCGCCTTGTAGACCGAGTTTTTTGGCATCGCCATCAGCCGCCGCACCATCGGCTCAAAGAAACTCAGCGGCAGCGCCTCCATCGCCGGGTCAAAGGCCGGGTTGTCGTAGCGCTCGACGAACTCGGCCGCGCGGTCGCGGTGCGGGTGGTCTTGGAACATGTCGCGCATGTTGCGGTCGAGGCCGATGTGGTGGAAGAAGTTGTAGCCCTGGAAGATGCCGTGGTGCTGCACCATCCACAGGTTGGCGTCGCTCACGAAGGGCTTGAGGATGGCTGCGGCGATGTCGGGGTGGTTGAACGAGCCCAGCGTGTCGCCGATGTCGTGCAGCAACGCGCACACCACGTACTCCTCGTCGCGCCCGTCCTGGTGCGCGAGCGTCGCGGTCTGCAGGCTGTGCGTGAGCCGGTCCACCGGAAAGCCGCCGTGGTCGCCGTCGAGCAGCTGCAGGTGGGCGAGCACGCGGTCGGGCAGCGTTTTCGCCATGGCCATGGCTTCGGGGAGGATGCAGGCCCAGTCTTGCTGGGTGCTCTGCTCCATGCGCTTGAAGGTGGCGCGGGGTTTCTCTTGCATGGTGTCTCCTGGGGTGGGTTGGCCATGCTGTCTGAAAGTTTTCCGGGCCACAAGAGCGGTGTCCCGGCTTTCAGTCGCGCCGGGAACAGGTGGTCAATCCATCGGCCAGGGAAGGTCACCCGGTGTGCGGGTGCCGTGTGGCTCGGCCTCGGGCGCCGCAGTGCCGCGCCCCGCCCCCACCCCGCGCCACCAGGGCATCACCGCCCGATGCTGCGCCGGCTCGACCGCTTCGCCCAGCCGGGGCATGAGCAGCAGCTCGCGCGACGGGGCGAGCTGGAGCAGCGTTTCGGCGGGCTGGTCCCAGGCGTGCAGGGCGAGGCTGAAGGTGCCCCAGTGCACCGGCAGGAAGGCGCCGCCGCCGAGCAACTGGTGGGCCTTGAGCGCGTTCTCGGGGCCGAGGTGGATGTCGCCCCACGAGGGGTGGAAGGCGCCGACTTCGAGCATCACGAGGTCGAAGGGGCCGAGGCGCTCGCGGATCAGCGCGTACTCGCTGGTGAGGCCGGTGTCGCCGCTGAAGAACACCGCGTGGCGCTCGCTGCGCATGACCATGGACGACCAGAGCGTGGCGTTGCGGTCTTTGAGGCTGCGCCCGGAGAAGTGCTGCGAGGGCGCGGCGGTGACGGTCAGGCCGGTGCCGGGCACGCGGTGGGTCTCCCACCAGTCAAGCTCGGTGATGCGCTCGGGTGCGATGCCCCAGGCCTGCAGGTGCGCGCCGACGCCGAGCGAGGTGACGAAGGGCACGTTGCTGCGTTTGGCCAGGGCGTGGATGGTGGGGTAGTCGAGGTGGTCGTAGTGGTCGTGCGAGATCACGACCACGTCGACCTCGGGCATGTCGCGCAGGCGCAGCGGCACGGGCTGGAAACGTTTGGGGCCGAGCAGGCGGAAGGGCGAGGCGCGCGTGCCCCAGACCGGGTCGGTGAGCACGCGGTGGCCGTCCATTTCGAGCAGCACGGTGGAGTGGCCGAGCCAGGTGGCGCGCAGGCCGCTGGCGCTGGGGCGGCCCCAGGCTTCGCGCGGGTCCACCGACGGCAGCGGTGCACCGGGCACGCGCCGGTTACCGTTGGACAGGAACTCGCGCAGCGTGGGACGGGCCACGGTGCGGTCGCGCAGGCCGGGCGCGATGGGATACACATTGCGAAAGCCCTCCCCAGCCCAGCGCGGCGAGGCCTGCATGCGTTCGAGGCGAGCGCCCTGGGCGCGTTTGCCGAAAGTGTTCATGGGCGGGGTCTACAGAAGCTGGCACAGGGTGCCGAAAAAGGCAGGGTACACGCAGGCCACCGGCGGGTGCCCGGTCGGGTCGGGTGCCCGTGTCGGCGGTGGGAGATTCGGGTGCCTGCCACTGACCGGCAACGGCCGAGCGCCCCGATGGCATGGATTGCCAGCCCACCGGGGGCCACACCGCTACAAACCGTTACGATGGTTGCGCAGGGCAACACCACACGCTGAACCGCCCATTCCCCGGCCTGTCCCCCCCACACGGCATGAGCACCACCCTTTCGGTTCCGCACCGCAGCATCCCGCTCAGGACCTACCTGACGCGCCTGCTGTGGCTGTGCATCCTGCCGTTGCTGGTGCTGGCCATCTGGCTGGCCTACGACAGCGTGAAGACCTTGCGCACGGGGCAGCGGCAGGCGGCCGAGCAGATGGCGGGGAGTTTCGCCAGCTCCACCGACCAGTACCTGCGCTCGCGCATCCGCGGGCTGAACATGATCGCGATCTCGCCCCTGCTGGACGATCCGGCGCAGTGGCCGATCCTGTACCTGCAGGCGCAGGGTTACCAGAAGAGCTTTGACGGGCACGTGGTCCTGGCCAGCGCGGAAGAGCCGATGCGCATGCTGTTCAACACGCGCCTCCCGTATGGCGAAGCCCTGCCGCCGCTGCCCCGGCCCCAAGGCCACGCGGCGGCGCCGGCCGCCGTGCAGACGCGCCAGCCGGCGGTCGGGGACAGTTTCGTGGGCCCCGTGGCACAGACGCTGCTGGTGGCCATGGCCGTGCCCGTGCTGCGGGAGGGCGCGGTCAGCCATGTGGTGCTCGGCACCTTCGAGGCGCGCCAGTTCCAGGAACGCATCGCACAACTGGAGCTGCCCGAGGGCTGGGCCATGACCCTGCGCGACGGGCGCGGCGACGCCATCGCCCAGCTCGCCCCGGCGGGGTTCGACGCAGAACGCGACGTGGCCGACGGCGGGCGCTTCGTGGCCCCCCTGCAGAACGCGCCCTGGCGGGTGGAGCTGGAAATTTCGCGCGCGGTCCAGCAGGCCCCGCTGGTGAGCAACGGCGGTCTGTTGCTGCTGGGCCTGCTGACGGCGACCTTCACCGGGGTGCTGGGCGGCACGGTGGCGAGCCGCCGCCTGGGGCGGGCCGTGGCCTCGCTGGTGGACGCCCGGAACCCGGCAACGCCCGCCACCCCGAGCACGGAGATCGCGGAGATCGCGGAGATCAACGACGTGCGCGTCCGCCTGGACGAGGCCACCGCGCACCAGCACGAGAGCGACGCCCGCTTTCGCCGCCTGTTCGAGGACGCGCCGGTGGCCATGCGCCTGGTGGCGCGCGACGGTCGCATCCTGACCTGGAACGCGCGCTTCGGTGAACTCTTCGGCTACACGCACGCCGAGATCCCCACCATGGATCACTGGCGGCGCCTCGCCTACCCGGACCCGCTCTACCGCGCCCAGATGGAGGCCAGCTGGGCGGAGACGGTGAAGCAGGCCGACCTGATCCGGGGCGACGTGGACATGGGAGAGGCCCGACCGACCTCGAAGGACGGCACCGTGCGCACGGTGCAGATCCACGTGACCCAGCTGGACGACGGCCTGCTCTCCACCTTTGTCGATGTCACCGAGCGCCGCGAAGCGGAAGACAAGCTCCGGCTCTGGGCCGAGGCGTTCGAACAGGCCCAGCTCGGGCAGGCGATCTCGGACGCGCGCACCAACCTGGTCCGCACCGCGAACCCGACCTTCGCCGCCGAGCGGGGCTACACGCCCGAAGAGATGATCGGCATGCCGCTGTCGCGGCTGTTTCCGGCCGATGGCCAGGCGCAGTTGCGCGAGATGGTCCAGACGATGTCGCACCACGCCCACGCCTCTTTCGAGTGCGAGCACGTGCGCAAGGACGGCAGCCGCTTCCCGGTGCTGATCGACATCACGGTGTTGCGGGACGCCATCGGACAACCCGTGAGCCGTGTCGTCTACTCCCAGGACATCACCCTGCGCAAGCGCGCCGAGGCCGAGGTGCAGCTGCTCAACGTGACGCTGGAGCGGCGTGTGCAGGAGCGCACCGCCGAACTCAGCGCCGCCAACCGCGACCTCGACAGCTTCGCGTTCACGGTGAGCCACGACCTGCGCGCGCCGCTGCGCGCCATGAACGGCTACGCCCAGGTGTTGCAGCAGGAGCTGGCCGGGCAGCTGGATGTGTCGGCCCGGACCTGCCTGAACGGCATCATCTCCGCGAGCGAGCGCATGAGCGGGCTGATCGACGGCATCCTGGTGCTCTCGCGCAGCGCCCGCGACGACATGACGCTCGGCCCGGTGGACCTCTCGGCCCTGGCCCGGCGCCGCCTGGACGAACTGGCCGCCAGCGAGCCGCAGCGCCGCGTGGCGGTGGACGTGCAGCCCGGGCTGCAGGTCACCGCCGACCCGCGCATGATGGACGTGGTGATCACCAACCTGGTGGACAACGCCTGGAAGTACAGCAGCGGCAACCCCGACGCCGAGATCCGCGTGTTCAGCCGCACCGATGCCGACGGCACCTGGTACGGCGTGTCGGACAACGGCGCCGGTTTCGACCCGGCCCACGCCAGTCAGCTGTTCAAGCCGTTCCACCGCCTGCACCGGCAGGACGAGTTCCCGGGCATCGGCATCGGGCTGGCCACGGTGCAGCGCATCGTGGCGCGCCACGGCGGCCGGATCGTGGCCCACAGCGCGCGCGGCCAGGGCGCCACGTTTGCGTTCACGCTTCAGCCCGAACCGGTGCGCGCCGCCGGGCAGGCCTGAAGCACCTCGGCACCGCGCAGCCCCAGGCCGCTGGCGCAGAAATGCCGGCGTCGCGCAAGGTCAAGGATTGCACCGCCCCACGCCTGGCCGCACACTCATGAAAGGCCCGCGGCGGGCCCCATGCGCGGATGCATGGGCACACCCCCTGTCGCTTCAACAAGGAGCTTTCATGTCACCGACACCCACGCCCTTCTGGCGCAGCGCCCTTCGGCCCCTGGCCGTGGCCGCCCTGGTGATCGCGGTGGCCTTGCCCGCGGCGGCCCACCACGGCTGGACCTGGGCCGAGGACGTGAACGCCGAGCTCACCGGCACCATCGTCGCGGCCAAGCTCGGCAACCCCCACGGCGAACTGACGCTGGCCGCCGACGGCGCCAACTGGACCGTCGAGGTCGGCCAGCCGTGGCGCAACGAGCAGGCCGGGCTCAAGGACGCGATGCTGGTCAAGGGCGTGAAGCTCACCGTGTCGGGCCACAAGCACAGCGACCCCAGGAAGAAGGTGTTCAAGGCCGAGCGCCTGCTCATCGACGGCAAGACCTTCAACCTCTACCCCGACCGCAACTGATGCGCGCCCTGCCCGGCCGCGGGGGCGGTTGATGCCACTGGAAGCCCTGGCCACGGCGCTGCAGGCCAGCGGGCTGTCGGCGCTGCTGCGCTCGTCGATCTGGCTCTACCCGCTGGTCAACACCGGGCACGTGGTGGGCATCGCGCTGCTGTTCGGCGCCATCGTGCCGCTCGACCTGCGCCTCATGGGGTGCTTCAGGCGCACGCCGCTCGACCACCTTGCCGGCACGCTGGTGCCTGTCGCCGTCACCGGGCTGGTGCTCGCGCTGTGCACCGGTTCGCTGCTCTTCGCGACGCGACCGCTCGACTACGTGGTGGAGCCGCTGTTCGGCATCAAGCTGGCGTTGCTGGGGGCGGCCGTGCTCAACGCGCTGTGGCTGCGCCGTGGGCCGGACTGGCGGCGGGTGGGCGTCACGCCCGGCGCGCCGCCGCGGCCGGCCTGGCGTCTGCACGGGCTGCTGTCGATCCTGCTCTGGCTGGGGGTGATCACCGCCGGCCGACTCATCGGCTACCGGTAGGCCGCTCAGCCCGCGGACACCGGCCCCTGCGCCCGCGCCTGCAACAGCGTCCGTTCACGGTGATTGCTGGCCAGCGCAGCGGCTTGCGAGAAAGCGGCGCGGGCTTCTTCGCCGCGCCCGAGTTTCTCCAGCAGGTCGCCCTGCACCGCACACAGCCAGGGGTAGCGCTGCAGGGCCTTGTCCTGCAGCAGCGTCTCGACGATGGCAAGGCCGGCTTCGGGGCCATCGGCCATGCCCACCGCGACCGCGCGGTTGAGCTCGACCACGGGCGAGGGTGCGACCTGCATGAGCTGGGCGTAGAGCGCGGCGATGCGGTGCCAGTCGGTGGCCTCGGCGCTGGGTGCGCGGGCGTGGCAGGCGGCGATGTGCGCCTGCAGGCGGTAGCTGCCCAGGGGCTGGTTCAGCGCCTCGGCGCGCGCCAGCGCGGCGAGGCCCCGGCGGATCAGCAGGTGGTCCCAGCGGCTGCGGTTCTGCTGGTTGAGCAGCACGGGCTTGCCCTCGCGGTCGGTGCGCGCGGCGGTGCGCGAGGCCTGGATTTCCATCAGCGCCACCAGGCCGTGCACCTCGGCTTGTCCGGGCGCGATCTCGGCCAGCATGCGGCCCAGGCGCAGGGCCTCGTTGCAGAGTTCGGGGCGCATCCAGTCGCCGCCGCTGGTGGCGGTGTAGCCCTCGTTGAACACGAGGTAGACCACCTCCAGCACCGAGCCGAGGCGCTCGGTCAGCTGCGCGCCCTGCGGCACCTCGAAGGGCACCTGGGCCTCGGCGAGGCTGCGCTTGGCGCGCACGATGCGCTGGCCGATGGTGGCCTCGGGCACGAGGAAAGCGCGCGCGATCTCGTGCGTGGTGAGGCCACCGAGCAGCTTGAGCGTGAGCGCCACGCGCGCGTCGGTGCCGAGCACCGGGTGGCAGGCGGTGAAGATCAGGCGCAGCAGGTCGTCGCCGATTTCCGCGTGCTCGCGGGCCGTGTCGATGGCGTCACTGAAGTCGGGCACCACATGGGCCTCCATCGCTTCGAGGTCGCTGGCGATGTCGCCGTGCCGCGCATCGGCCATCTGGCGGTGGCGCAGGTGGTCGAGGGCGCGGTGCTTCGCCGTCGTCATGAGCCAGGCGCCGGGGTTCTGCGGCACGCCGCCGGTCGGCCAGTGTTCCAGCGCGGCCACGAGCGCGTCCTGCGCCAGCTCTTCGGCCACACCGAGGTCGCGCACGCGCCGCGCCACCGCCGCCACGATGCGGGCGGACTCGATGCGCCAGACGGCGGCGATGGTGTCGTGGACGGCGGAATGCACGTGGGCAGATTACATCTGCGCGCGCACCAGGCGTTCGCAGGGCCGCCCCAAGAACGACTGCACCCCCTTGGGGGGCCTGGCGCAGCCAGGGTTGGGGGCCATGTTTACATCTGCGCCGGGGCCGCGGATTCGTCCATCCAGAACACCTCCCACTGGTGGCCGTCGAGGTCGGCAAAACCGTGCTGGAACATGAAACCGTGGTCTTGCGGCGGGTTGGGGGTGGTGGCGCCAGCGGCCACGGCCTTGCGCACCACGTCTTCGGCCTCGGCACGGCTGTCCACCGACAGGGCCAGGATGACTTCGGTGGCCTGGTTGGCGTCGCTGATGGGCTTCTTGGTGAAGCCCTGGAAAAAGGGCTTCACCAGCAGCATGGCGTAGAAGTTCTCCCCGATTTCCAGGCAGGCGCCCTGCTCGTTGGTGAAGCGCTGGTTGAACGTGAGGCCCAGGGCCTTGAAGAAGGCCTGCGAACGGGCCATGTCCTGGATGGGCAGGTTGACGAAGATCTGGCGAAACATGGTGGGCTCCTGGGTGGGTGGATGGATGGGTGGGGTCAGGGTTTTTCGGCGAGCGCCTTGAGGTGGGCGAGACCGGCTTCGAAGTCTTTGCCGATCATCTGGTCCATGTTGAAAAAGAGGCCCATCAGCTTGGTGATGAAGGCACTCGGTCCCTGCATGGCCCAGGTCACGCGCGTGCCCGCGCCGTCGGGCACCAGCGTGAAGCGGACCTCGTTGTGGCCCTCGAAGGGTTCCCACATGTCGAGCTGCATGGTGACCAACGAAGGCTCGGTGGCGCCGGTGACCGAGATGCGGCCCTTGCCCACGTCCTTGTTGCCCTGGAAGTCGAACACCGCGCCCGGCCCGGACGCCGGCCCGCTGTACGCCGCCTTCATGGCCGGGTCTTTGCGCGCGTAGGGGTTCCAGGTGTTGAACTGGCGCAGGTCGTTGATCAGCGGAAACAGTTTCGCGGCGGGCGCGGCGATGGTGGTCGAGCGCTCGACGGCGAAGGTGTCGGGTCGGGTGCTCGCGTAGATCAGCAGCAGCGCGATGGCCGCGGCCACGATCAGCAGAACGGTCTTGAGCATGGGCGTCTTTCAGGCTTTGCCGAGGGAGTCGATGGCCTTCATCTGCTCCAGCGCCTCGCTGGGCGGGAACTCGTCGAGCTCGATGAGCTGGCGCAGCTCGATCACGGCCTCCTGGCCTTTGCCGGCGGGGTTGGGGAAACGCCGGCTCCATTCCATGGCCTCTTCGCGCGAGCGCACCTGGATCAGGGTGTAGCCGGCGATCAGCTCCTTGGCCTCGGCGAACGGGCCGTCCACCACCCGCTGCCCGGCAGCGTCGTACTGGATGCGCCAGCCGGTGCGGCTGGGGTGCAGGCCGCTGCCGTCGAGCAGCACGCCCGCGCGCGCCAGCTCCTCGTGGTAGGCCGCCATTTCGGCCATGAGTTCTTCGGGGGCCTCGGGCGTGACCTCGGCCTCGAACGCGGCGCAGGACTTGACGATGATCATGAATCGCATGGTGGTCTCCTCGGCGTTCAGGTCTTGCAGGCCGGCGGTTCCACGCCGGGTTGAAGCATGCTGTTGTGGTTGCCTTCGGTGTCATGGAACGCGACGTAGAGGCCCACCCCAGGGATCTCCATCGGTTCGCCGAGCACGCCTCCCCCTGCAGCACGCACGCGCTGCATCGCAGCCTGGATGTCTTCGACGCCGATCACCACCGAAGGGTGCTGCATCGGCCAGTCGGCCTTGAAGGGGAACAGGCCGCCGTTGATGGACCCCAGCGCGGCCTCGGGCGGCATGGGCGGACGGGCGCCGGGCGGTGCGGTGTTGACCAGCACGTAGTCGCCCATCTGGGGGCCGAGGAACTGGTGGGTCCAGCCGAAGGCAGCGGCGTAGAAACGCTCGGCGCGCTCGCGGTCCTTGTAGGGCATCTCGAAGTGCACGACGGCGCACATGGGGACGGTGACAGTGCTCATGGGGGCTCTCCTCAGGTGGGGGTTTCACAAACCGCTTTCAGCGCCAGCAGGGCCTTGGGCCAGGTCTGCGCCATCCAGTCCTCATAGGTGCCGAACACGTCGACATCGACGCGCACGCGCGTGCCGCCGGCTTCGTCGGAAAACGTGTAGTTCTCGACACACGGGGCCCAGGCGCGCACGGCCTCGCTGGTGGTGTCTTCGACGCCGTCGTGGATCATGCCGAGATGGCGGATGGACACGAACTCGGCCGGCCGGTGTTCGGCGATCTCGGCGAGCATGCCGTCGCCGTTCGGGCCACAGAAACGGATGGGCGTGCCGGCCTCCCAGCTGCCCTCGTAGCGCGAGCCTTCGCTGAACGTCGCGGTCCAGCGCTCATAGGTGGGCGAAAACAGCGTGCTGCGCCAGACGTGTTCGCGCGGCGCATGGATCAGGATGTCGAAGTGCAGGGTTTTCATGGGGTTCTCCTGTGAGGGTTCAGGGTTCGCCTGCGTAGGCGCGCTCCAGCGCAGCGATGTCGAGCTTGCGCATCTGGCGCATGGCGGCGGTCATGCGCTGCACGCCCGGGCCGGGCGGTCCGGCCAGACGTTCCATGACGAAGCTGGGCACGATCTGCCAGGACACGCCGTACCGGTCCACCAGCCAGCCGCACATCTCGGCCTCGGGCACGGCCGACAGCGCGGCCCAGCAGCGGTCGACCTCGGCCTGGTCCGCGCAGCGCACGGCCAGCGACGCGGCGGGGGAAAGGCGGTAATGCGGGCCACCGTTGAGCAGCGAGAGCGCATGGCCGTCGAGTTCAAGGCTCACCAGCAGGGCCGAGCCCTCGGGCATGGGCTCGCCGGGACCGTAACGCAGCACGCCGGTGATGCGCGAACCCGGAAACACCGAGCCGTAGAAGGCCGCGGCCTCTTCGGCCTGGGTATCGAACCAGAGACAGGTGTGGATGTGGGGTGTCATGGGCTGGGCTCCTTGTCGTGCGCTTGTGGGTACGACGAAGCAGCCTGCCGACTTTCGACACGACAGGATTAAGGGAAAACCCGCATCAGCGTTTCACACCGCCGGAGCAGACCCCAGACGCCCGAAGCGCTGCAACCCAGGGCACCGCCGGGCCGCCCTTCGACAAGCTCAGGACAAACGGCCAGTGCCGCCCCCTGGAGGGGGTTGCGCAAAGCGCGGCGGGGGTGCGCCATGTCATGCGTGGCTCTCGTCGAAACAGGGCGCGAGCGGCCGCACTTCGACGGTGCACCACTGCGCAGCCGGGCAACGCTGGGCGATGGCGATGGCCTCTTCGCGGTCCACGTTTTGCAACAGAAAGAAACCGCCGATCATCTCCTTGGCTTCAGCAAACGGGCCGTCCAGCACCTGCGGGCGCCCCCCGGCGTGGCTCACGCGCACCGCACTGGACAGGCCGGCCAGCGACTCCACCGCCTTGAGCTTGCCCTCGGCCGCCAGCCCTTCGCCGAAGCGCTGCATCTGCGCATAGGCCTCACGGCCTTCGGCTTCGGTGCGGGTGGCGCGCTGGCCTTCGGGTTCGATGATGAGAAGCATGTAGGACATGGCAGACCTTTCGGATGTCGGGCATCGGAGGGGGGCATCGTACACAGGCTGTTTCAACGACAAACCCTTGAGCACGGCAGGGCTTGCAACGGCGTGATGCAATGGATTTCCACCTCTCCAAGGAGATCGCCATGCCCAAGTCGTTTGAATCTTTCAAGAGCGCGGCCCTGGCCGAGGGCTTTGACGAGGTGCTGGAGCGCGTCTGGGCGCCCGACACCGCGCTGGACACACACAGCCACCCGTTCGCGGTGAAGGCCCTGGTGGTGCAGGGCGAGATGTGGCTCACCGTGGGCGACGAGACCCAGCACCTGAAGCCGGGCGAGCTGTTCGAGCTCGAACACGGCGTGCCACACGCCGAGCGTTACGGCTCGGAAGGTGCGACGTACTGGGTGGCGAGACTGAACGCTTGAAGACATGCCCCGGCGCGAATGGCCGGGGCCCGCTGATCACAGCGCCGAGAAGTCCGGCTTGCGGCGTTCCATGAAGGCGCCGAAGGCTTCCTTCGCGGCCGGCTCGCCGAGCATGCGGCCGAAGCTCGCGCCCTCTTCCGCCATGGTCGCCATGACCTGCTGGGCATGGCCCTTCTTCATCAGGCGCTTGGTCTCGATCAGCGAGGCCAGCGGCTTGGCGGCGAGGCGGCGCGCCACGGCCTGGGCATAGACCGTGGTCTCGCTCGGCGCCAGCACGCGGTTGACCAGACCCACCTCGAGCGCGGCCTCGGCCATGAAAGGCTCGCCCAGCAGCAGCGCCTCGGCGGCGCGGTGGTAACCCATCATCTGCGGCACCAGCAGGCTCGACGCCGCTTCGGGGCACAGGCCCAGGTTGACGAAGGGCATGGAGAACGCGGCGTTGTCGCCGGCGTAGACCAGGTCGCAATGCAGCAGCAGCGTGGTGCCGATGCCCACCGCCGGGCCGCACACGGCCGCCAGCACGGGCTTGCGGAACTGCGCAATGCCGCGCAGGAAGCGGAACACCGGCGAGTCTTCGGTGGCGGGCGGGTTGTTGAGGAAATCGCCGATGTCGTTGCCGGCACTGAAGGTGGTTTCGTTGCCCTGGAACACCACCACGCGCACGGCCGGGTCGGCCTCGGCCGCGGCCAGCGCGTCAGCCAGCGCGGCGTACATGGCCGAGGTGATGGAGTTCTTCTTGTCGGGGCGGTTGAAGGTGAGCGTGGTGACGCCGGCTTCGGTGTGGACGAGGATGTCGCTCATGGTCAATCGGTGTTGGGCAGATGGGGCACGCGCCACCGGGAGCGGGGCACGCGAAGAAGGGCGCCAAATTAACATGAAAGCGGCGCGCCGTCTGGGGCGCCGTGCCCAATCGGCGACACGGCGCCGAGACCCCTACACTGCGTCTCACCCGACCCTTTGCGAGTGCCGCCCATGCGCCTTTATCCCCTTGCTTCGCTGGCCCGCGCCTTGTCTTTTGGCCTGCTGTCGCTGCTGCTCGCCAGCCCCGCCCTCGCGCAGACCACAACGACCCCCGATGCCGCGGTCGTGAGCAAGCCGCGCGTGGCGCTGGTGCTCTCGGGCGGCGGGGCGCGCGGCATCTCGCACGTGGGCGTGCTCAAGGTGCTCGAAGAAGCGCGGGTGCCAGTGGACGTCATCGTCGGCACGTCCATGGGCGCGATCATCGGCGGGCTCTACGCCAGCGGCATGGGGGCCGACGACCTGGAGCGCGAAATCCTCGCGGTGGACTGGGGCGACGTGTTCGAGCGGCGCGAGCCGCGCCAGCTGCTCTCACAACGCCGCAAAGAAGAAGACTTCGAGCTCTCGCCGGTGCTGCAGCTGGGCTTTCGCGACGGCGAGTTCCGGCTGCCCACGGGCGCGGTGTCCACGCGCTCGCTGGAGATGCTGCTGCGCCGCTACACGCTCTCGACCCGCCTGCTCGCCACCTTCGACGGCCTGCCCACGCCGTTCCGCGCGGTGGCCACCGACATGGAGACCGGCAAGGCGGTGGTGATGGACCACGGCGACCTCGCGGCGGCGCTTCGCGCGAGCATGTCGGTGCCCGGCGTGTTCTCGCCCCTCGAAGTGGACGGCCGCATCCTGGGCGACGGCGGGCTCGTCAACAACCTGCCGGTGGACGTGGCGCGGCGCATGGGCGCGGACGTGATCATCGCCGTCAACATCGGCACGCCGCTGGCCGGGCGCGAAACCCTGGGCAGCCTGCTGGGCATCACGACACAGATGGTCAACATCCTGACCGAACAGAACGTGCAGGCCAGCATCGCCACGCTCACGCCCAGCGACCTGCTGCTGGAGCCGCCGCTGGGCAAGCTGACCTCGGCCGATTTTGATCAGGCCAAGGCGCTGGTGGGCATCGGCACCGACCACGCGCGCTCGATGCGCGAGGCGCTGGCGCGCTTTGCGGTGGACGAGGCCAGCTACGCGCAATGGCGCGCGGCGCGCGGCATGAACGCGCAGGCCTACGCGGAGCGCATGGGCCAGGTGAAGGCGGTGCGCTTCGAGGGCGTGCCCGAGGCGCGCGCGCAGCAACTTGCGCACACTCTGGACACCGCGCCGGGGCAGCGCGTGGACGTGAAGCAGATCGAGACCGACCTGCAGAAGCTCGCGGCCAGCGGCGACTACGACCGCGTGGACTACCGGCTGGAGCGCGAGCGCGGCAACACCGACGAAACGCTGGTGGTGAGCCTGCGCGAGAACGACTGGGGCCCCAACTACCTGCGGCTGGGCATGGACCTGCGCACAGACTTCGAGGGGCGCGGCGCCTTCAACCTGCTGATCAGCCACAACCGCCACTGGCTCAACGACCTCGGCGCCGAGTGGCGCAACCGGCTGCAGCTGGGCGAGACGCTGGCGGGTTACTCCGAGCTGTACCAGCCCCTGGGCCAGGCCAACGAAGCCTTCGTGGCGGCCTACACCGACGCGAGCCTGAAGCGGGTCGAGGTGTATGGCAGCGATGGCAGCGCGCAGGGCATCGGCCGGCGCCAGGGCCTGCGGCTGGGCACCGACATCGGCTGGCCCATCGGCCTGCTCGGGCGCTACGGCGACCTGCGCGTGGGCCTGCAGCTGGGGCTGAACAAGGCCGTGCCCGAGCTGGTGTCGGCCGGCGTGCTCGACCCGGGCGAGGTGATCAGCTCGCAGAAGTGGCGCGACGCCGGCGTGCGCGCGGCGGTGATCTCGGACCAGCTGGACTTCGCCAACTTCCCCTCGTCGGGCTACCGCCTGCAGGGCGAAGTGGCGGCTGGCCGGCGCAGCCTGGACAGCGGTGCCAGCACCGGCTTCTCGCGGCTGGAGACCAGCGGCACGGCGGTGCACACCTGGGGCCGTCACAGCTTCAACCTCGGCGGCCGCTTCGCGCGCGCCACACAGATCCCGATCGGCGCCATCGACGAGTACTCGCTCGGTGGCTTCCAGCAGCTCTCGGGCTACCGCGTGGGCCAGGTCGCGGGCAACTACCTGCTGTTCGGGCGGCTCACCTATTACCAGCGCCTGCCCTGGAACGTGAGCGTGGCGCGCGCCCTGTTTGCCGGCGGGTCGGTCGAGGCAGGCAACGCCTGGGCCAGCCGCCGCGACATCAGCTTCAAGGGCCTGCGCACCGGCACCAGCCTGTTCATCGGCGCCGACACCGGGGTCGGCCCGCTGTACCTGGGCGTGGTCAGCGCGCCCAAGGGCTACACGGGGCTGTACCTGTTCCTCGGTCGACCGTGAATGCAGTGCTCCCAAACAGCCTGCACTGGCAACGCAGGCTGGGGTTCCACCTCTGCGCGGGTCGTTGTCCACATGCGGAGGCCCTCGCAGCCGCTGCAGCCTCAGGCGTCAGGAGCTCGGCACTTCACTTCAACTACCGATTTACACTTTTCTGCACTGCGTTATGTAGACATGCTGCTAAGCAGCCTCAACTTTTTTTTTTTAGAGGAAGAAAGTGGACAAACGACACGTCTTTGGGATCTACCTGACTTTATTTGTCATCCTCGCTCTGGCATTCATGGTGACTTCGTACTGGAACGGGGGCCTGAAGCACCTCGTTTTCGCCATCGTTGGGGTGCTGCTGACAATTGCATTTGCGGGACCAGTTGTCGTCTATGCCCTTCTTCACCAGATCTCAATCAACGTGCTCGGAGGATGGCAAGTTGGACCGAAGTCCGAAAGGTGGGAGCGATGCATCGCACTTCTATTGATTGGAGGACTTCCGCCGGGGTATTTCCTCTATCGCTCAGCAGCTTGGATGTGGAGGTGAGGCCGAAGCGACAGAAGTCACCTCGCACCCTGTTCAAAGGCCCACGACATTCACTACACCCCGGTTGTTCATAGCCGTTCGAAGATTCCTGCCGCCCCTTGCCCCATGCCCACACACATCGTGACCATGCCGTACTTCTTGTTGTGCCGACGCAGGGCGTGCACCACGGTCGCCGCGCGGATGGCACCGGTGGCGCCCAGCGGGTGGCCCAGCGCGATGGCGCCGCCCATGGGGTTGACCTTGGCGGGGTCGAGGCCCAGCGTGTTCAGCACCGCCAGCGACTGCGCGGCGAAGGCCTCGTTGAGTTCGAACCAGTCGATGTCGTCCTGCTTCAGGCCGGCGTTCTTCAACGCCGCCGGGATCGCCTCGACCGGACCAATGCCCATGAGGTGCGGCGGCACGCCGCGCGACGCGTAGCTCACGAAGCGGGCCAGCGGGGTGAGGTTGTAGCGCTTCAAGGCGGCCTCGCTCACCAGGATCAGCGCGCCCGCGCCGTCGCTGGTCTGCGAGCTGTTGCCGGCGGTCACCGAGCCGCGCGCGGCGAACACGGTGCGCAGCTTGGCGAGGCCTTCGAGCGAGGTGTCGGGGCGCGCGCCTTCGTCGAGGCTGATGATGCGGCTGGTGGTGCTGACCTCGGCGGTCTCCAGGTCCACGCTGCGGTCGGTCACTTCCACCGGCGTGATCTCGTCGGTGAACTCACCGTTCTTCATCGCGATCACGGCGCGCTGGTGCGACTGCACCGCGAACGCGTCCTGTGCGTCGCGCGACACCTTCCACTGCTGCGCCACCTTCTCGGCCGTGAGGCCCATGCCGTAGGCAATGCCGTAGCTCTCCACGTCGTCGGTGTTGCGGAAGATGGTGGGCGACAGGCTGGGCGTGTTGCCCATCATCGGCACCATGCTCATGCTCTCGGTGCCGGCGGCGATCATCACGTCGGCCTCGCCGACGCGGATGCGGTCGGCCGCCATCTGCACGGCCGACAGGCCGGAGGCGCAGAAGCGGTTGACGGTGATGCCGCCCACCGAGTTGGGCAAGCCCGCCAGGATGGCGCCGATGCGTGCGACGTTCAGGCCTTGTTGCCCTTCGGGAATGGCGCAGCCGCAGATCACGTCCTCCACAGCCTTCGGGTCCAGGCCAGGCACCTGGGCCATGGCCGAACGCAGCGCGTGGGCCAGCAGGTCGTCCGGGCGCAGGTGCTTGAACGAGCCCTTGTGCGAACGGCCGATGGGGGTGCGGGTGGCGGCGACGATGTAGGCGTCTTGGATCTGTTTGCTCATGGTTTTGCTCCTTCAGCGGTGTCTGGCCCCTTCCCCCTCTGGAGGAAGGCAGGGATGGGGGCAACGCCCGCCAGGTTGTTGAGTGAATGAAGGATGGCGCTCAGCACGCCATCGAGGTTCTGGAACGGTGCGTTGGACGGGAAGCGCAGCACTTCAAAGCCCTGGGCTTTGAGATACGCCTCCCGAGCCATGTCATAGGTCTGGCTGTCTGCATGCTGCGAGCCGTCGAGTTCGACGATCAGTTTTGGTTCGAGGCATGCGAAATCGGCGATGTAGGGGCCCAGCGGGTGTTGCCGACGGAATTTGAAACCCAGCTGTTCACCCCGAAGACCCGACCAGAGCTTGCGCTCGGCGTCGGTCATGTCCCGCCGCAGGGCACGGGCGTTGACTTGGGCTTTGGGGGTGGCTTGGTTTTGCATGGTTGTCTGGCTGGCGGAGAGCCCCCATCCCTACCTTCCCCCAGAGGGGGAAGGGGTCAGACACTTTCCCCTGAGGAGGGTCTTGCTCCTTCCCCCTCTGGGGGGAAGGCTGGGATGGGGGCAAGCACACCAAATACATCACATCAATTCCGAACCGGCTTCCCTGTATTCAACATCCCCAGAATCCGCTCCTGCGTCTTCGGGTGCACGATCAGCGAGCAGAAGGCCCGGCGCTCCAGCGTCATCAGGTAATCCTCGTTCACCAGCGTGCCGGGATCGACGTCACCGCCCGTCACCACGCCCGCGATCAGCGAGGCGATGTGGAAGTCGTGCTGGCTGATGAAGCCGCCGTCGCGCATGTTGACCAGGCTGCCCAAGATGGTGGCCTTGCCGTCGCGGCCGGCCACCGGGAACAGGCGCTTGTGCGGTGCGCGGTAGCCGCCATTGAACAAAGCCTTGGCCTCGTTGATGGCGACGAACAGCAGCTCGTCCTTGTGCGGCACGACCACGTCGGAGTGCAGCACGTAGCCAAGCTTTCTCGACTCCAGCGCGCTCGTACCCACCTTGGCCATGGCCGCGGCGGTGAAGCCTTCGGTGAGGAAAGGCAGCAGGTCCTTGCCGGTGGAGGTTTCGGCGTTCTCGGCCGCACGGCGGGCGATGTAGGTGAGGCCGCCGGCGCCGGGCACGAGACCCACACCCACTTCCACCAGACCGATGTAGCTCTCCATGTGCACCACGCGGCGCGCGCTGTACACGGCCAGTTCACACCCGCCGCCCAGCGCCAGGCCGCGCACGGCACTGACCACCGGCACGTTGGCGTAGCGCAGGCGCAGCATGGTCTGTTGCATGAAGCCTTCGGCATCTTCGATGGCGCTCACGCCCACGGCCATGAAGGCCGGCAGCATGGCCTGCAGGTCGGCGCCGGCGCTGAAGGGCTCGTCGCCCGACCAGATCACCAGGCCCTGGTATGCCTGCTCGGCCAGGTCCACCGCGGCCATCAGGCCTTCGCAGACCTCGGGGCTGATGGCGTGCATCTTGGTCTTGATGCTGGCGATCAGCACCTCGCCGTCCAGCGTCCAGATGCGGATGGCATCGTTTTCTTCGATGGTGGTGCCGGCCGTTTCGAACTTCGGCCCGGCCTCGCCGAGCAGCAGCTCGGGGAAGTGCTGGCGTCCGTAGACCGGCAGACTGCGGCGCGCCTCGAACACGCCCTTGGACGGGTTCCACGACCCCTGAGCGGTGTGCACGCCACCCGCCTCGGCGACCGGCCCCTTGAACACCCACTCCGGCAGCGGCGCTTTGGAGAGCGCCTTGCCGGCATCGATGTCTTCCTGGACCATCTTCGCCACATCCAGCCAGCCGGCTTCCTGCCACAGCTCGAACGGGCCCTGCTTCATGCCGAAGCCCCAGCGCATGGCCTGGTCCACGTCGCGCGCGGTCTCGGCGATGGTGGCCAGGTGCACGGCGGCGTAGTGGAAGCTGTTGCGCAGGATGGCCCAGAGGAACTGGCCCTGCGGGCCTTCGGCGTTGCGCAGCAGTTTCAGGCGCTCGGCGGCCGGTCGCTTGAGCATGCGGCCATAGACCTCGTCGGCCTTCTCGCCCGCAGGCACGTACGCTTCGCTCTCCAGGTCGAAGCGAAGGATGTCGCGGCCGACCTTCTTGAAGAAGCCGGCCTTGGTCTTCTGACCCAGGTTCTTGAGCTCCAGCAGTTTGGCCAGCACGGGCGGCGTGCCGAAGCTGCCATAGAACGGATCGGTCTCCAGGCTCAGGTTGTCCTGCAGCGTCTTGACCACATGCGCCATGGTGTCCAGGCCCACCACGTCGGCGGTGCGGAAGGTGCCGCTGCTCGCACGGCCCAGGCGCTTGCCAGTGAGGTCGTCGACCACGTCGTAGGTCAGACCGAAGTTCTCCACCTCTTTCATCGTCGCCAGCATGCCAGCGATGCCGATGCGGTTGGCGACGAAGTTGGGCGTGTCCTTGGCGCGCACCACGCCCTTGCCCAGTCCGCTGGTGACGAAGCTCTCCAGGTCGTCGAGGATCTGCGGCTGCGTGGTGGGCGTGGCAATCAGCTCCACCAGCGTCATGTAGCGCGGCGGGTTGAAGAAGTGGATGCCGCAGAAGCGCGGCTTGATCGCCTCGGGCAGCACCTCGGAAAGCTTGGTGATCGACAGGCCCGAGGTGTTGGACGCGACGATGGCGTGTTCGGCAATGAACGGCGCGATCTTCGTGTACAGGTCGAGCTTCCAGTCCATGCGCTCGGCGATGGCCTCGATGATCAGGTCGCAGTCTTTCAACTGCTCCATGTGCTCTTCGTAGTTGGCCTGGCCAATCAGGTCAGCGTCGCTCACCACGCCCAGCGGCGAGGGCTTGAGTTTCTTGAGGTTCTCGATGGCGCGGATGACGATGCCGTTCTTAGGGCCTTCCTTGGCCGGCAGGTCGAACAGAACCACCGGCACCTTGACGTTGACCAGGTGCGCAGCGATCTGCGCACCCATCACGCCCGCGCCGAGCACAGCGACTTTTTTCACTTGGAATCGTTTCATGAATCAGTTTCCTTTACGCGTCATGCAACGCGTGAGGGGGAGTTGTTCGAGGGGCACCGCGGAACCGGCTGTGCCGGGCCGCCAGTGCCGCCCCCTTGGGGGTCGCGCGGAGCGCGGCGGGGGTGTCATTCGATCCTTTGCCAGACCTGCGTGCGGTAGAACGGTCCGATGTAGCCGCGCATCTCCAGTTTTTTGCCGCCGTCGACCGGCTTGAGGCGCGTGCGGTAGACCTTGCCGTTGTTCGGGTCCACGATGTCACCACCGTCGTAGACGGCCTTGTCATCGCTGTTCTGCTTGAGGTTGCGCAGGATGGTCATGCCCAGCACGGGTTTGTCCTTGCGGTCGTCGGTGCACTTCTCACACACCGCGTCGGGCTTGGTGTCCGGGTCGAGCAGCTTTTCGATGCGGCCGGAGAAGACACCGTTGTTGTCCGTGATGCGCACCAGCGACTTCTCTTTCTTCGTGTCGTCGTCGATGGTCTTCCACAGGCCCGCCGGCGTCGACTGCGCGAAGGCGGACACGGCGGCAAGGCTCAGCAACGCGGTCAGGGCGGTCGTCTTCATGGCGGTCATGCCAAGGCCGCGTCGGTATCCATCAGCACCTTGCTGCCGGCGCGCGCCGTGCGCATCAGCGTCGCGGTCTCGGGGAACAGCTTGGCGAAATAGAAGCGCGCGGTCTGCAGCTTGGCCACGTAGAACGGGTCGGTGTTGCCGGCGGCGATCTCGCGCAGCGCGACCTGCGCCATGCGGGCCCAGAAGTAGCCGAACACCAGGTGGCCGGCCACGCGCAGGTAGTCCACCGCGGCGGCGCCCACCTCGTCGGGGTTCTGCAGGCCCTTGAAGCCCAGCTCCATGGTGAATTTGGTGATCTGCTCGCCCAGCACCGCCAGCGGGTTGATGAACTCGGCCATCTTCTCGTTGACGCCCTCTTCCATCACCAGCGCGCCCACCAGCTTGCCGAATTTCTTGAGCGTGGCGCCGTTGTTGCCCAGCACCTTGCGGCCCAGCAGGTCCAGGCTCTGGATGGTGTTGGTGCCTTCGTAGATCATGTTGATGCGGGCGTCGCGCACGAACTGCTCCATGCCCCATTCCTTGATGTAGCCGTGGCCACCGAAGACCTGCTGGCACATGGTGGCGGCCTGGTAGCCGTTGTCGGTCAGGAAGGCCTTGGTGATGGGGGTCAGCAGCGAGAGCATCTCGTCGCTGTCCTTGCGCACCTTCTCGTCGGGGTGGTTGTGCACCTTCTCCAGCAGCACCGAGCTGTAGATGGCGAGCGCGCGGCCGCCTTCGGCGTAGGCCTTGGCGGTCAGCAGCATCTTGCGCACGTCGGGGTGCACGATGATCGGATCGGCCGGCTTGTCCTTGGCCTTGGCGCCGGTCAGGCTGCGCATCTGGATGCGGTCCTTGGCGTAGGCCAGCGCGTTCTGGTAGGCCACCTCGGTCAGGCCGAGCGACTGGTTGCCCACGCCCAGGCGGGCGGCGTTCATCATCACGAACATGCCTTGCATGCCCTTGTGCGGCTGACCCACCAGGGTGCCGATGGCGCCGTCGATCACGATCTGCGCCGTGGCGTTGCCGTGGATGCCCATCTTGTGTTCCAGGCCGCCGCAGTAGATGCCGTTGCGCTCACCCAGCGAGCCGTCGGCGTTCACCAGGAACTTCGGCACCACGAACAGGCTGATGCCCTTGATGCCGGGAGGCGCATCGGGCAGGCGGGCCAGCACCAGGTGGATGATGTTGGGCGCCATGTCGTGTTCGCCGGCGCTGATGAAGATCTTGTTGCCGGTGATCTTGTAGGTGCCGTCGGCCAGCGGTTCGGCCTTGGTGCGCATCAGGCCCAGATCGGTGCCGCAGTGCGGTTCGGTCAGGCACATGGTGCCGGTCCACTCGCCGCTGGTCATCTTCGCGAGGTAGGTGGCCTTCTGCTCGGGCGTGCCGTGCGTGTGCAGCGAGGCGTAGGCGCCGTGCGTGAGGCCGGGGTACATGGTCCAGGCCTGGTTGGCCGAGTTCATCATTTCATAGAGGCACTGGTTCACCACCAGCGGCAGGCCCTGACCACCGAACTCGGGGTCGCAGGAGAGCGCGGCCCAGCCACCGTCCACATAGGTCTTGTAGGCCTCCTTGAAGCCCTTGGGCGTGGTGACTTCATGGGTCTTCTGGTCGAGCTTGCAACCCTCGGTGTCGCCGCTGATGTTCAGCGGAAAGATCACTTCGCTGGCGAACTTGCCGGCCTCTTCCAGCACCGCGTTGATGGTGTCGGCATCGACCTCCGCGTGCTGCGGCATGCCCTGGAACTCGGCGGTCACGTTCAGCACTTCGTGCATCACAAACTGCATGTCGCGCAGGGGCGGGTTGTAGACGGGCATGGGGATGAACTCCTGTGGGTTTGCGAACAAAAAGAATCAGACCTTGGGCGCTGCGCTCTTTCGCGCGCGCCTGGGTGCTGGTGGGGTGGTGTCGGCGGCCTGCGCTACACTGAAGCGGGCCACGATGCCTTCAAAGGCCGCCAGCGATCGCTTGAGCGAATCGGGGCTGCGCAGGAAACGCGCCTCGTAGTGCAAGGCCAAGATGAGCGAGTGGATCTCGAAGCGCATCTGGTCGGCGTCGGTGTCGGCGCGCAGGTGCCCCTCTTCGACCGCGATGTTGATGGCGCGCTGCATCGCGCTCAGCCAGGTGTTCACCGAGCTGGCCAGCGCGTCGCGCACCGGGCCGGGCCGGTCGTCGAACTCGACCGCGCCGCTGATGTAGATGCAACCCGAGTCGATCTCGACCGAGGTGCGCTTCATCCAGTTGTCGAACATGGCGCGCAGTCGGGGCAGCCCGCGCGGCGCGCTCATGGCGGGATAGAACACCTCTTCCTCGAAGCGTGTGTGGTACTCGCGCACCACCGAGATCTGCAGCTCTTCGCGCGAGCCGAAGTGGGCGAACACACCCGACTTGCTCATCTGCATGACCTCGGCCAAGGCACCGATGGACAGGCCCTCCAGGCCGATCTGCGTGGCCAGACCGAGCGCGGCGTCGACGATGGCCGCCTTGGTCTGCTGGCCCTTCTGCAGGGGTCGAACCTCGGCGGTTTCACGGCGGGCGCGCTTGACGGAAGAAGAGATGCTCATGCAGCGGGGTGATGGGTTGAAAAAACAAACCGCTCGTAAATCGAACGGTCGTGCTATTTTTACCGCAAAACGTGCCACCCATGCGATCAGCACGCCACAGGCATCGAAATTGTTTAGGGGCCAGGGCCTAAAAAGTCCGGAGAAGAACGTTCCGGTGCGGGTTTACCCGCACGCCTTGGCGCCATCCGTCTTGCATCCGGCTTGGCTTGGTGCGGACGCGCGAGGCGGTCAGCCCAGGGCACCGCCGGGCCGGCTCCGCCGGACGGCCAGTGCCGCCCCCTAGGGGGGGTCGCGCAAAGCGCGGCGGGGGTGATCCGTCTACAGCCGGCCGTCGGGCAGCAGCATGGCCAGGCTGTGGTCCAGGCTTTCGCTGGGTGAACGCTTGAAACCGCTGCGCGCAAAGCGCTGCAGCCGCCCCACACAAAACGAGGTGATCACCGATGCGTCGGCCTGTGCATCGACCGTGGGCGTGGTGGTGCCCACGAGCACGGCCGCTTCGCGCAGGTTCTGGCGCAGGGCCGATTCGATCTTGTCGAAGAAGAGATTCATGCGCTGCTGCAGCCGCTCGTTTTCAAACACCAGCGCGTCGCCCACCATGACGCGTGTCATGCCGGGGTTCTTTTCACCGAACTGCAAGAGCAGGCTGACCAGCTTGCGCGAACGAACGATCGCGTCGGGTTCGCGGTCACCCAGCTGGTTGATGAGGCCGAACACGGTCTGTTCGATGAATTCGATCAGGCCCTCGAACATCTGGGCCTTGCTGGCGAAATGGCGGTAGAGGGCGGCCTCGCTCACCTCGAGTCTGGCGGCCAGCGCCGCCGTCGTGACCCGCTCGGCGCCGGGCTGTTCCAGCATGGTCGCCAGCGCCTGCAGGATCTGCACCTTGCGCTCGCCCGGCTTGGGCCGCTTGCGCCCAACGCCTTCGCTGCTGTCGGCGGCATCGGAAGCGGCGGCGGACATGGGCAGGGGGGCGCTGGAGGTCATGGGCGAAAAGGTCCGTTGGTTTTCGGCGATGGGCGAGAGTCCCTGCCCGTGGTGTGTCTTCCCTGTTTTGATTCTCGCACAGGCCCGTCGGCCCTCCGCCCGCGCTGAAGTCAGGGCGCGACAGCGGCAGACTGCGGTGTCACCGCGTCAAAACTCACCCGCACCCGCAGGCCATGCCCCATCGCACCCACCGCCAGCTGAAGCTGTGTGCGATGCGCGCGCGCGATCTCGTCGGCAATGGCCAGGCCCAGGCCATTGCCCTCGGCCTGTGTGCCGGGCAGGCGGTAGAAGCGCTGCAGCACACGCTGCTGTTCGTCGCAAGCGATGCCCGGGCCGTCGTCCTCGACCTCCATCCAGGCGCGCCAGCCGGTCGCCGTGTCGTCCTGCCCGCAACGCAGGGTGATGCGCCCGCCCGGCGGGGTGTACTTCACCGCGTTGTCCACGATGTTGATCAGCAGCTCGCGCAACAGCCAGGCATGGCCGCGCGTCTGCGCGGGCTGGCTCTCGATGCCCAGGTCCATCTGCTTGTTCGCGGCCGCATCGAGGTACAGCGCAAGGATGTTCTCGCACAGCTCGCGAAGGTCCACCTGCTCCATCGGCTGGGTGTCGGCGCTGACGCTGTCGGCGCGCGACAGCGCGAGCAACTGGTTGGCCAGCTGCGAGGTCCGGCGGGTGGCGTCCCGCAAGCGCTGCACCTGTTCCACGCGCAGGCTCAGCAGGTCGCCTGCGCCCATGGAGCGGGCGGCCTGCGCCCAGGCCTCGACCTGGGCCTGCAGACCGGCCAGCGGCGTGCGCAGCTGGTGCGCGGCGTCGGCGACAAAACGGCGCTGCGCCTGCGTCTGGTCGTTCACCAGCGAGAACAGGCGGTTGAGCGACGCCACGAGCGGGCGCACCTCGGCGGGCGCGCTCTCGGCGTCGATGGGGCTCAGGTCGCGCGGGGAACGGTGCTCCACCGCCTCCTTCAGATCGATCAGGGGGCGCAACGCCCGGGCCACGGCCCAGGTCACGGCCGCAGCGGCCACCAGCAGCAGCAACAGGTTGGGCAGCAGCACACGCAGCAGCACCGTGTCGAGCCAGTGCTGGCGCGCGTCCGATCCGTCGGCCAGCATCACGATCAGATCGCCCGCCGCCGTGGCGTTGCGCTGCGCCACCACCCGGTAGGTGACGCCGCCTTCGACCACGCTGAGAAACTCCGCGTCGCCGGTCGATGGCAGCACCGTCGGCAGCCAGGCGTCTCCGAGCAACAAGCGGCCACTGGCGTCCATCAAACCGTAGGCCGCAAAGCCTTCCCGCTCTTTGAGAAACTCCTCGACCGGCGGCGCCAGGAGCAGCGCGAGCCCCAGCTCGGTGCCCAGCGCGCGGGGCTCGGAACCGTCTTGGCTCACCACCACCGAATCGGCCAGCAGCGGCACCAGGCGCAGCAACTGCTGGTCCTGCTGCAGGGCCGCCGTGCCGGCACTCTGGTAGTGGAAGAACACGCTGACCAGCCCCACCATGCCCAGGGGGAGAAACAGCATCACCAGCAGGCGGCGCTGCAGGCCCCAGATCAGGCCGTCCGAGGCGGCACGCTCAGCCCTTGGGCGCATGGTCCGGCGGCGCCATCAGCTCCAGGCGGTAGCCAAAACCCCGGATGGAGCGCAGCGCCACGCCCGCCGGTTCGAGCTTGGCCCGCAGTCGCGAGACATAGACCTCGATCGCGTTGGGCGTGATCTCCTTGTCCCACCCGGTCAGGGCGGCCAGCAGCTTGTCTTTGGCGGCGGGCTTGGGCGCCTGGAGCAACAGGTATTCGAGCACGGTCCACTCGCGCGGGCCCAGCTCCATCGGCTGTCCGGCGAGGCTCACGCGCCGTTGCGCGGTGTCCATCTCCAGCGGCCCCAGCCCCAGCACCGCCGAGGTCGCGGCCTGCGAGCGGCGCAGCAGGGCGCGCAAGCGCGCTAGCAGCTCGGGCAGCTCGAAGGGCTTGAGCATGTAGTCATCGGCCCCGAGGTCCAGGCCCTGCACGCGGTCGTGCAGCGCGTCGCGCGCGGTCAGGATCAGCACCGGCATGGTGAGTCCGCGCCCGCGCAAACGCTGCGTGAGCTCCAGGCCGTTGAGCCCGGGCAGGCCGATGTCCACGATCGCCAGATCGAAACTGTCGCGCTCCAGCGCCTGCTCGGCCCGCTCACCGCTGCCCACCCAGTCCACGGTGTAGCCAGCGTCGGTGAGCCCCAGCTTCATGCCACTGGCGACCATCACGTCGTCCTCGACCAGCAAAAGCCTCATCTAGTGCTTCCCCCTGCCGCGCTTCGCGCGTTCCCCCTGAGGGGGACGCGCCCTGGGACCGGCGGAGCCGGATCCTCGGGCGCCCTGGATCGGAGGCCTCGCTCCGGACAGGAGCGTGCGAGTTGCCATGTCAGCGGTTCTTGATCATGGTGCCGAAGGGCTGGTCGCCCAGCACTTCCAGCAACAGCGCGTGTGGCACGCGGCCGTCGATGATGTGCACGGCATTCACGCCGCTCTTGGCCGCGTCCAGCGCGCCCGCGATCTTGGGGATCATGCCGCCGCTGATCGTGCCGTCCTCCACCAGTTCGTCGATGCGGCGCGGCGTCAGCTCGGTCATCAGATTGCCGTCCTTGTCCAGCACCCCACGGATGTTGGTGAGCATCAGCAGCTTCTCGGCCTGCAACACCGTGGCCAGCTTGGCGGCCACCACGTCGGCGTTGATGTTGTAGCTCTCGTTCTTCTCGCCGAAGCCGATGGGGCTGACCACCGGGATGAACTGGTCGTCCTGCAGCGCCTGGACCACGCTGGGGTCGATGCTGACGATGTCGCCCACCTGGCCCACGTCGTGTTCCAGGCCTGGGTCCTTCTGATCGGCCAGGCGCAGCTTCTGCGCGCGGATCATCGCGCCGTCGCGCCCCGTCAGGCCCACGGCCTTGCCGCCGGCGGCGTTGATCAGGCCCACGATGTCCTGCTGCACCTCGCCGCCCAGCACCCACTCCACCACCTCCATGGTTTCGGCGTCGGTGACGCGCATGCCCTGGATGAACTGGCCCTTCTTGCCCAGGCGCTGCAGCAGCGTCTCGATCTGCGGACCACCACCGTGCACGACGACCGGGTTGATGCCGACCAGCTTCAGGAGCACCACATCTTCGGCAAAGTCCTGCTGCAGGGCCGGGTCGGTCATGGCGTTGCCGCCGTACTTGATGACCATGGTCTTGCCGTGGTACTTGCGGATGTAGGGCAAGGCCTGCGCCAGGATCTCGGCCTTTTCGCGGGGCTGGATGTGGGAGAGGTCGACGGGAGTGTGGTCAGGGCTGGTCATGGCGGGTGGGCTGATGAAAAGAGAGTGCCGCCAAATTGTAGGTCGCGCCGCGCAGCAGATCCGCCGACCAGAACACCGCGGGTCCGGCTCCGCCAGGCCGTTGGTGTTGCCCCCTTGAGGGGGTGGCGCAAAGCGCCGCAGGGGTGTGAAAGCCCCTAGAAGTGGATGCCCCGCATCATCTGCTGCATCGCCACCGCCTCCGGCGACAACTGCGACTTCGCGCCCTTCTCGCCCTTGGCCGCCGATGAATCCGGGAACATGCGGAAGCTCGTGTTCATCACGATCTGCGCGATGCGCGGCACGAAGGCGTGCAGCACCTGCCCCGTCACCCCCAGGCGCGTGGCGATGCGCACCGGCTTGAAGATGCAGGCCTGCGCGATCATGTCGGCCGCTTCTTCGGGCGCCAGCGTCGGCACGTTCTTGTAGATCTGGGTCGGCGCGATCATGGGCGTGCGCACCAGCGGCATGTTGATGGTGGTGAACGAGATGCCCTGGTCCGCGAACTCGCTGGAGGCGCAGCGTGTCCAGGCGTCCAGCGCGGCCTTGCTGGCCACGTAGGCGCTGAAACGCGGCGCGTTGGTCAGCACGCCGATGGAGCTGATGTTGACGATGTGCCCCTTGCGCTTGGCCACCATGCCCGGCAGAAAGCCCATGGTCACGCGCAGGCAGCCGAAGTAGTTGAGCTGCATGGTGCGTTCGAAATCGTGGAAGCGGTCGTAGCTGCCTTCAATCGCGCGGCGGATCGAGCGGCCCGCGTTGTTGATCAGGAAATCCACGCCGCCGTGGTTGGCGATCAGCAGCTGCACGAAACGGTCCGCGTCGGCCATGTCGGCGATGTCGGCCGGGTAGGCGATGAACTGGTAACCCTTGTCCTTCGCCTCCTTGCAGGCCTCATCCAGCTTGTCCTGGTCACGGCCACAGATGATCGTCACGGCGCCCGCCTCGGCGAACTTGTGTGCCGCCGCCAACCCGATGCCCGAGCTGCCGCCGGTGACCAGCACCACCTTGCCGGCCACCGTGCCCTTGAGGCTGCGGTCGATGTGCAGGTCGGGGTCGAGGTGGCGCTCCCAGTAGTCCCAGAGGCGCCAGGCGTAGTCCTTGAAATCGGGGCACGCGATGCCGCTGCCCTTGAGCGCGGCCGTGGTCTCGCGGCAGTCGAAGCGCGTCGGGTAGTTGACGAAGGTCATCATGTCCTCGGGCAAGCCGAGGTCCTGCATCACCGCGCGGTAGACGCGCCGCACCGGCGCCAGCGCCATCAGTCCCTTCTTCACGCTCTTCGGGATGAAGCCCATCAGCGCGGCGTTGATGAACAGGTTCATCTTGGGCGCGTGCGCGGCCTTGCTCAGGATGTCCAGCACGTCGCCCACGCGGTAACCCATCGGGTCCACCAGGTGGAAGCACTGGCCGCCGCCGCGTTTCTGGTGGCTGATGTGGTCCAGCGCATTGACCACAAAATCCACCGGCACGATGTTGATGCGCCCGCCTTCCAGCCCCACGCTGGGCATCCACGGCGGCAGGATCTGGCGCATGCGCTGGATCAGTTTGAAGAAGTAGTACGGCCCGTCGATCTTGTCCATCTCGCCGGTGCGGCTGTCGCCCACCACGGCGGCCGGCCGGTACACCGTCCAAGGGCCTTTGCATTCCTGGCGCACGATCTTTTCGCTCTCGTGCTTGGTCATGAAGTACGGGTGGTCCAGGCCCTCGGCCTCGTCGAACATGTCCTCGCGGAACACGCCTTCGTAGAGGCCGGCGGCGGCGATCGAGGACACGTGGTGGAAGTGACCGGCGCCGATGGCCTTGGCGAACTCGACGGTGTTGCGCGTGCCATCGACGTTCACCGCGATCTGGCTCTCGGCATCGGCCTCCAGGTCGTACACCGCGGCCAGGTGGTAGAAGTGATCGATCTGCCCTTTCAAGGCCTTCACAGCCTCGGCGCTCACACCCAGCTTCTTGGCCGTGAGGTCCCCAAACACCGGCACCGCGCGCGCCGCGCTCACGCCCCAGTACTCGCGCAAGGCCGCCACCTTCGCTTCACTTTCCTGGCGCAGCAGGAAGTGCACCACCGACCCTTTGCGCTCCAGGAGCTTCTTGACGAGGCGTTTGCCAATGAAGCCGGTGGCACCGGTGACGAAGTAATGCATGGCGGTTCTCCTGAGGTCGTTGGTTTCGGGCACAGCCCGCCATTCTTCACCATGCCCGTGGCCCTGGGGTTCAGCACAAACCCGTGTGCAAGCGGCCAGGATTTAGTCGTGAACCCCTACACAGGCCCCATGGCACCCCCTTACATTGATTCCGTTGCAGAGGGTTTTTCCCTCTGTCGAGCACACCCCCTGTCCACTTTCAACGGAGCCCCCCATGGTCACCAAGACACAGAAATCCGGCACCTCCAAAGCCAGCACCGCCACCTCCGGCTCGCCCCTGTCCGGCGCCATCAAGGACTCCGCGCAGCAGATCTGGCTGGCCGGCCTCGGCGCCTTCTCCAAGGCCCAGGAAGAAGGCGGCAAAGCCTTTGAATCGCTGGTCAAGGAAGGCCTGTCGATCCAGCGCAAGACCCAGGCCGTGGCCGAAGAGCGCATCTCGGAAGCCACCCACCGCATGAGCGGCATGGCCACCGAAATCTCGTCCAAGGCTGCGGGGCAGTGGGACAAGCTGGAGAACATCTTCGAAGACCGCGTCGCCAAGGCCCTGAACAAGCTGGGTGTGCCCTCAGCGCGCGACATCGACGCCCTGATCGAGCGCATCGACGCCCTGAACGCGCTGGTGCAGAAGCAGGGCATCAAGGCCGTTGCCGCGCCCAAGGCGCCCGCTCGCAAAGCCGCGCCGGCCAAGGCAGCGCCAGCCAAAGCCGCCGCCAAGCCAGCCGCTCGCAAGGCCCCTGCCCGGGCCAAGAAGGCCTGAGACCGCTGACCGTGCACACCGTTTGCACACAGCATCCGGGGCGCGAGGCGCCCCTTTTTTTGGCCCCGAGGTCGTGCTGCGATGCAGCATGACCGGTCACGTGGGCGGTCTACACTCAATCGCATGACGCCCTCCCGCACAGCCCCCGCCGCTCGACCCAAGGGCCCGGCGCGCGACAGGCGCCGGCCGCGCATCGCGCTGGCGTTCGCCGGTGGTGGACCGCTCGGCGCCATCTACGAGATCGGCACGTTGTGTGCGCTGGCCGATGCACTGAAGGGCCTGGACTTCAACGGCTGCGATCACTACGTGGGCGTGTCGGCCGGTGGCTTCATTGCAGCGGGTCTGGCCAATGGCATCACCCCGCGCCAGCTCTGCGACGCCTTCATCGAAGACCGCCTGGGTGACGACCACTTTGATCCGGCCAGCCTGATGAAGCCGGCGTGGCACGAACTGGGCGATCGGGCCAGGCGCGTGCCGGGCCTGCTCGGTGGCGCGCTCTGGGCCTGGATGGCTCAGGGCAAAAGCCTCACCAACGCCTTCGAGCGCATGGGCGCCGCACTGCCCACGGGTGTGTTTGACAACGAAGGCATCCACGAGCAGGTTCAACGGCTCTTCGACAAGCCCGGTCGCAGCAACGATTTCCGCCGCCTGCGCGCACGCCTGACCCTGGTGGCCACCGAACTCGACACCGGCGAGGCCGCTCCATTTGGCCGGCCGGGCTGGGACCACGTGCCGATCTCGCGCGCCATCCAGGCGAGCGCGGCCCTGCCCGGCCTGTTTCCGCCGGTGGAGATCGAAGGCAAACATTACGTCGACGGTGCGCTCAAGAAGACCGTGCACGCCACGGTGGCGCTGGATGAAGGTGTGGACCTGCTGATCTGCCTGAACCCGCTCGTGCCCTTTCACGCCGATCCCCGCGCCAGCCGCCCGACCCGCATCCCCTCCCTGGTGGAGGGCGGGCTGCCCGCGGTGATGAGCCAGACCTTCCGCTCCATGATCCACTCGCGCCTGGCGCTGGGGTTCAAGCACTATGAGCGTGCCTATCCCGACACCGACATCGTGCTGATCGAGCCCGACCAGCGCGACGCCGAGCTGTTTTTCGCCAACACCTTCAGCTACCGCCAGCGCCGCGAGCTGGCCGAACACGCCTACCGGCAAACGCTGAGGCTCTTGCGGCAGCGCGCATCGGCGCTGGCGCCGCGCCTGCAGCGCCATGGCGTGACGCTGGACATGGACGTGATCCACGACCGCCAGCGCCGCCTGCTCGCACCGCTGCGTCCAAGGCGCCCCGCCGCGCTGGACCGGCTGCACGCCACACTCGACACCCTGCAGCACCGGCTGCAGTCGCAGCGCGCCTGAACCATGGCAAAAAAAGCCCCCCGCCGCACCGCCGAGCGCATCCTGGAGGTCTCGCTGGCACTGTTCAACCGCTTCGGCGAACCCAATGTCTCCACGACCCTGATCTCGTCGGAGCTGGGCATCAGCCCGGGCAACCTGTACTACCACTACCCGGCCAAGGACGAGCTCATCAACTCGCTGTTCGAACGCTACGACAAGGCGCTGGGCGAGTTGCTGCAGGCGAGCGACGGTGTGCGCAACGTGGAAGACGCCTGGTTCTTCCTGCACTCGCTGTTCGAGATCGTCTGGGAATACCGCTTCCTGTACCGCGACCTCAACGACCTGCTGTCGAAGAACCGCCTGCTCGAAACCCGCTTCCAGGGCGTGCTGAAGAACAAGACCCGCGCCATCCGCAGCCTGCTCTCGGGCATGAGCCGCGCCGGCGCCATCGACCTCGATGCCCGCGAACTGGAGCCCACGGCCAACTGTATGGTGGTGCTGCTCACCTACTGGCTGAGCTTCGAATACGTGCGCGATCCGCGCCATGCGCTCGAACCCGACAACGCCCAGAAAGCCCTGCTGCGCGGTGCGCAACACGTGCTCAACCTGCTGGCGCCCTACCTCGAAGCCGGTCAGCGCCAGCATTTGCTGCAGCTCACCGGCGCTTACCAGAACCCGGTCTGACCCCCGGGACGCGCCATGCCTTCATGGACACCTTGCCCCTTCACCGGTGTTTTTCAACACCACCGCGACAGCATCGTCGGGCACTGGGCCCGCCTGCACACAGGCGACGCCGAGCCGCTGCCCACCGATGTGGCGCTGCTGGACGCCTGGGTGCTGTACCACAACGGGGCGTTCGAAGACGCTGCACTTGCCGCACTGGCGCTGGGCCCTTCCGGGTTCACCCTGGCCAACAAGGCCGCGTGCATCCACGCCACCTATGTCGAACCAAGCGAGCCGGTCCGCCTGGAGCGCCTGCTGGGCGCCGTGGAGCGTGCCCAGCAACAGCAGGCCCTTGCGCCGGACGTCCCCGGCGCCTGGTACTGGCAAGGTTATGCGCTGGGCCGCTACAGCCAGGGCGTGAGCGTGGCCAAGGCCCTGGCCAAGGGGCTGGGCAGCAAGGTGCGGCACGCCCTGGACACCACCATCGCGCTGGCCCCGCACCACGCCGACGCCCACCTGGCGCTGGCCAACTTCCACGCGGAAGTCATTGACAAGGTCGGTGAGCTGATCGGAAGCATGGTGCACGGCGCGCGCAAAAGCGCTGCGCTGGGCCTCTACGAGAAAGCCCTCGCGCTCAACCCACAGTCGGCCGTCACGCTCCACGAATACGCCAACGGGCTGATGATGCTGGAGGGTGAGGGAGGTCTGGCGCGGGCCACGCAACTGCGCGAGCGGGCCGAAGCCTTCGAGCCGCTGGATGCGATGGAGCGGCTCTACCTCGCCGGGGTCAGGGCCGACCTCGGCGGCTGAGCGCGTCCAGTCGCCGGCCTGCCGGACCCCACGGGCTGGCCATCAAAGTGAGAACAAGGCGCGAAGCCGCAGACAGTGCCACAGCACGGCAAGGCGAAGCAACGCAGTTATCGCCTTGATGGCCAGCCCGTGTCACACGCTGGCGCAGCGCCGGCGCAGGCCGTCCACCGCCTGAAACATCGCCTGCCGGGCCTGCACCACCACCTGGGCCCGCCACTCGTCGGTGTCCACATAAAACGCCTCTTTCATGCGCCGCTGGATCGCCGTGCGCAGGTCCGCCGGCGCGCCGGGGTGCTGGTGCAGCCAGTGGTCACCGCGCAAGGCGTTCAGCATCTCCAGCAGGGGCAAGGCGCCGTACTCCATCGCGATGCCGGTGTACTCGGCCTGCGGGCACTCTTCGTACACCGCGCCGCACATGAGCCCCGTGAGCCGGGTCGATGTCGACGTGCCGTCGTAGATTGACGTCACCGGGGTCTGTCCGTCACCTCCCCACCAGGCACGGGCGCGCCGCATCGCGTCCACATCGTCGCGGCCGGCGAAGATGCGCTCACCCAGGCCGCTGGGGCCGAGACCCGTGTGCAGGTCGATCCACGCGATGTGCCGCGCGGTCTGCGCGTGCTGACGCAGCACCTGCCTCAGGGTCAGGTTGCTCCAGGTGGGCGCGATGCCGCCATAGAACAGGCCATCGGGGTGGTGGTGCTGCCCCTGGGAGACCGCCGCCTGGTAGCGGTTCAGGCCATGCTGGCCGATGTAGTGGGCGATGCGCGCCTCGGTGTCGGCCGTGGGGGGCCACTCGGCCGGCACCAGGGCGCTGTGCAGTTCTTCGTAGGCCGGATTGACCGGCAGCGGCTGGCGAAAATCGTGGAAGTTGCGGTTGAGATCCACGTTCTCGTGGGTCACGCGACGCAGGTGGGAAAACCCGTGCGGGTTGAGCGCGTGGATGTAGAGCACGGCGACGCCTGCTGCCTTGGCATGAGCGCGCCATTCGGCGTCGTGCGCAGCGAACACCTGCACCCCCGAGCCACAGAAACCCTCGACGCCGTGACAGGCGCTGCTGACGATCAGCAGGCACCCGTCATCGGGCGACCCATCCAGTGCGGTGTCCATCGCCAGGGTTTCGCCGTCGCGCCCCGCCAGCGGGTGGTTGTGGCTCTGGATCGCCATCCCGGCGGTGGCGGCGCCTTCCAGAAACTGGACGCGGGCGCGCGCATAGGAGGTGGCAAAGGCCAACAGGGGATTGATCATGCCGCTGGCCCCGGCCGGGCCTGCCCCAGCCACTTCTCCGCGAGCCGGACCCAGTAGGTCGCGCCCAGCGGGATCAGGTCGTCGTTGAAGTCGTAGCTCGGGTTGTGCAGCATGCAGGGGCCACCGCCATGGCCCATCTCGCGGTGCGCACCGTCGCCATTGGCGATGAAGGCGTAGCAGCCCGGTTTCGCCTGCAACATGTAGGCGAAGTCTTCGGCGCCCATGGTGGGCTCCTGCTCCAGCACATGCTCGGCCCCCACGATTTCGGCCATGACCTCGCGCGCGAACGCGGTCTCGGCGGGGTGGTTGACGGTGGGCGGGTAGTTGCGTTTGAACTTGAACTCGACCGTGGCACCGAAGGCTGCGCAGGTGTGTTCGGCAATGACCTGCATGCGCTGCTCGATCATGTCGAGCACCTCGAACGTGAAGGTGCGCACCGTGCCCTGGATCTCGCAGCTGTCGGGCACCACGTTGGTCGCCTCACCGGTGTGGATCATGGTGACGCTGATCACGCCCGCGTCCACCGGCTTCTTGTTGCGTGTGATGATGGTCTGGAAGGCCATCACCATCTGGCAGGCCACCGGCACCGGGTCGATGCCGTTGTGCGGCAGCGCGGCGTGCGCGCCCTTGCCGCGGATGACGATGTGGAACTCGTTGCTCGACGCCATCACCGGACCGGAGCTGGCAGCAAAGCTGCCCACCGCCAGGCCGGGCCAGTTGTGCATGCCGAACACGGCCTCGACGGGAAACTGCTCGAACAGGCCGTCTTTGATCATCTCGCGCGCACCGCCACCGCCCTCTTCGGCCGGCTGGAAGATCAGGTAGACCGTGCCGTCGAAGTTGCGGTGTTTCGCAAAGTGCTGTGCCGCGGCCAGCAACATGGCGGTGTGGCCGTCGTGGCCGCAGGCGTGCATCTTGCCGGCGTGCTGGCTCTTGTGGGCAAAGTGGTTGTGCTCCTGCATGGGCAGGGCGTCCATGTCGGCGCGCAGGCCGATGGCCCGACCGCAGGCGCCGCCGTCACGCCCGTGCACGATGCCCACCACGCCGGTGGTGCCCAGACCCCGGTGCACCGGGATGCCCCACTCGGTGAGCTTTTGCGCCACCAGGTCGGCGGTGCGCACCTCTTCAAAACAGAGCTCGGGGTGGGCGTGGATGTCGCGGCGCACGGCCGCGATGCCGGCCGCCTGCGTCAGGATGGAGTCGATCAGTTGCATGGGAGCCTCCGGGTGCCCGGGAAAGGGCACCCCGGGTCAAAGGCTCATGGTAACCAAGACCGGTCGCGGCCGAGCACGCCGCCCATCATTCGACCCGCCGGGCCGGGGTTTCAGCGCCGGATGCGCCCGTCCTCGGTCAACAGGGTGAGCTCCACGAAGCGCGAGCCGGTGTGCTTCTGTGGGCCGAAATCCACCGGGAACCCCCCCAGATTGACCGCCTGCATGCCGTGGATGGCATCGATGAACGATTCCCGCGTGGCACCGCGACCGGCCCGCTTGAGTGCTTCGACAAACACCTTGGCCGCCACATAGCCCTCCATGCCCGAGTAATTGGGCGCCTGGCCACGCTTGTCCTTGAGGTCCGCGAGGTACTCGCCCGACAGCTGGGTGGCCGGCGAATAAGGAAAGGGCATCACCTGGCTCACCACCACCCCTTTCGCCACCGCCCCCAGCTCATCCATCAGGGCCTGCGTGCCGACGAAAGACACGTTGTAGAAGTTGCCGCCAAAGCCCTGCTGACGGGCCAGCCGGATGAAAGTGGCACAGGCCTTGTAGGCACCGATCTGCACGATCGCCTCGGGCTTGGCCGCCAGAATGGTTTTCAGCGCCGGCGCCACGTCGTTGGTGTTGCGCTCCACCGAGCCCTGCGCCACGGTCTCCAGGTTCATCGCCTTCAGTGCGCGCTGCACGCCTTCCAGTCCGGTCTTGCCGTAGGCGTCGTCCTGGTAAAACACCGCGAGCTTCTTGATGCCCGTCGACGTGACCTGCCGCACGATGGCCGCCGTTTCATCAAAGTACGAGGCCCGGACGTGGATCGCGTAGCGATTGAAGGGCTCACGCAGCGCCTGGGCGCCGGAGAAGGGCGCAAAGAACGGCGTCTTGGCTTCGCTGGCCAGCGGCAAGGCCGCCAGGCTGGTGGCGGTCCCGACATAACCGAACAAGGCGAACACGCCGTCGGAGATGAACTGCTTGGTGTTGGCCACACAGCGTTCGGGTTCGTAGCCATCGTCAAGGCGCTGAAGCTCGATGCGCCGCCCATTGACGCCACCCTTGGCATTGACCTGCTCGAAGTGAAGCTGTGCCCCGAGGTGAAACTGCAGGCCCAGCTGGGCAGATGGTCCGGTGAACGGGGCCGACTGGCCGATCACAATGCGGTCGCTCCCGCCAGCACTTTGGGCCTGGGCCATGGCGCTCCACCCACCCAGAACAGAACCACCCATCAACGAACCCACACTCGCAATCACCCGACGACGTTGCATACAGTTTCTCCTGATATGCTTTTTTTGATGTGTTCGGCCCGCTGCCTCGCACTTCTCAGTGTGAGGAGCTGTGACCACTGGCCGTGAGCGTACTACAGCCCCTTCCCCCTGCCTACACTTTCGCCGGTACCAAATGTCCCAAGTTATGCAAGAACGCACGGTGCGCGGCGCCTGCCCTCACGACTGCCCCGACACCTGTTCATTGATCACCACCGTGGTCGACACCAAGGCGGTGCGTGTGGCCGGCAACCCGGCCCACAGGCACACCGACGGTGCGCTGTGCACCAAAGTCTCGCGCTACACCGAACGGACCTACCACCCCGAACGCATCCTCCATCCGCTCAGGCGCGTCGGGCCCAAGGGCAGCGGCCAGTTCGAGCCCGTGGACTGGGACACCGCGCTGAGCGACATCGCCCTCCGCCTCAAGGCCATCGCCGCACGCGACCCGCAGGCCATCCAGCCCTACAGCTACGCCGGCACCATGGGTCTGGTGCAGGGCGAGGGCATGGCGGCACGCTTCTTCAACCGCCTCGGCGCCGCGCACCTGGACCGCACCATCTGCGCGGCCGCGGGCGGCGAGGCCCTGGTGCAGACGCTGGGCGGCAAGCTGGGCATGAAGGTCGAGTTCTTCGCCGAGGCGAAACTGATCGTCATCTGGGGCAGCAACTCCATCGCCAGCAACCTGCACTTCTGGCGCCTCGCACAACAGGCCAAACGCGACGGCGCGCGGCTGGTGTGCATCGACCCGCGCCGCAGCGAGACGGCGGACAAGTGCCACGAGCACATCGCCCTGCGCCCCGGCACCGACGCGGCGCTGGCGCTGGCGCTGATGCACCAGCTGATCACCCACGACTGGCTGGACCACGGCTACATCGCGCAGCACACGCTGGGCTGGGAAGCGCTGCGCGAACGTGCCTTGCAGTGGCCGCCCGAGCGTGCGGCCGAGGTGTGCGGCGTGCCGGTGCAGCAGATTGTCGATCTGGCGCGCGCCTACGGCACGACGAAGCCCGCCGCGATCCGCCTGAACTACGGCATGCAGCGCGTGCGCGGCGGCGGCAACGCGGTGCGGGCCGTGGCCTGCCTGCCGGCGCTGGTGGGCTCGTGGCGGCACCGGGCGGGGGGCTTGCTGCTCTCGGCCTCGGGCCATTTCCCGGTCCAGCGCGCCGCGCTGCACCGGCCCGACCTGCTGGCCGGGCGCACGCCGCGCACCATCAACATGGTCACGATCGGCGACGACCTGCTGCGCGAGGCCTCGCCCGGTTTCGGTCCGAAGATCGAGGCGCTGATCGTCTACAACAGCAACCCGGTGGCGGTGGCGCCCGAGTCGGGCCGGGTGGTGAAGGGCTTTGAACGCGAAGACCTGTTCACCGTGGTGCTTGAACACTTCCAGACCGACACCGCCGATTACGCCGACTACATCCTGCCCGCCACCACGCAGCTGGAGCACTGGGACATCCACACCAGCTACGGCCACACCGACGTGCTGCTCAACCAACCGGCCATCGCGCCACTGGGCGAGTCGCGCAGCAACACCGACATCTTCCGCGCGCTCGCGGCGCGCATGGGCTTCGACGAACCCTGCTTCGCCGACGACGATGAAACCTTGTGCCGCACAGCATTCGGCCCGGTGGTGAGTTTCGACCAGCTGCTGGAACACGGCTTCGCCACCCTGCCCCTGCCCGACGCCCCCTTTGCACAAGGCGGTTTCCCCACCGCCTCGGGTCGCTGCGAGTTCTTCAGCGCCGCACTCGCCGCGCAGGGCCAGGACGGCCTGCCCGACCACCTGCCCAACTTCGAGACGGCCGGCAGCGACCCGAGCCACCCGCTGGCCATGATCTCGCCACCGGCCCGCAACTTCCTCAACTCCAGCTTCGTCAACGTGAAGAGCCTGCGCGACATCGAGGGCGAACCGCTGCTGGAAATGCACGCCGGGGACGCCGAGGCGCGTGGCATCCAGAGCGGCGACACGGTGCGAGTCTTCAACGGCCGGGGCGAGTACCGCTGCAAGGCCAAGGTCTCGGCACGCGCCCGACCCGGCGTGGTCAACGGCCTGGGCATCTGGTGGCGCAAGCTGGGGCTGGACGGCACCAACGTCAACCAGCTCACCAGCCAGAAACTGACCGACATGGGACGGGGCCCGGTGTTCTATGACTGCCTGGTGGAGGTGGAGAGAGGATGACCCCCCCTGCGCCGCTGCGCGGCTTCCCCCCAGGGGGACCACGCCCTGGGACCGGCGAAGCCGGATCTTCGGCGTGTGCTGGTGGGACGCCCCTTCTTTGGCTGAGGGGTTTGTTTTCCGACGGCATCGCTGCGCTGGCGGTTCACATTGAGTCAGGAGGGCGACCACGGCGCTTGCTGGCGCTGCTGCTGGTGGCGAGTCTGGTCGGCGGCTGCGCTGCCACAGACGCTGGTCCCAGCTACTACTGGCAGTCGGTCACCGGTCATCTGAAGCTGATGAACGCGGCGCGCCCGGTGCAGGAATGGATCGACGACCCGGCCACGCCGCCGGCCCTGCAGCAAAAGCTGGTGCTGGCTCAGCGCATGCGCCGTTTCGCCGTGACCGAACTGGGCCTGCCCGACAACGCGAGCTACCAGCGGTATGCCGACCTCCAGCGCCGCGCCGCCGTCTACAACGTGGTGGCCGCGCCGGAGCTGTCGCTCACGCTGCACCAGTGGTGTTTTCCGGTGGCAGGTTGTGTCGGTTACCGCGGCTATTTCGACGAGGCCGAAGCCAAGGCTTTTGCGGCGACCTTGCCATCGAACATGGACACGGTGGTCTACCCGGTACCGGCGTATTCGACACTGGGCTGGATGAACTGGGCCGGCGGCGACCCGTTGCTCAACACCTTCATCGGCTACCCTGAGGGCGAACTGGCCCGGCTGCTGTTTCACGAGCTGGCGCACCAGGTGGTCTATGCCTCGGGTGACACGGTCTTCAACGAATCGTTTGCCACAGCGGTCGAACGCATCGGCGGCGCCCGCTGGCTGGCCCAGGCCGACGAGCCGGCGCGCCGGGCCTACGCCGAGTTCGACGGCCGCCGGCAGGCCTTTCGGGCCCACGCACTGGCCACGCGGCAAAGGCTGCAGGCGGTCTATGACGACGCCAGCCTCGACGACCAGACCAAACGCCAGCGCAAGGCCGCGGCCATGAGCGCTTTCCGCCAGCGCTACGAGGATCTGAAGCAGGGCTGGGGTGGCTACAAAGGCTACGACGCCTGGGTGGCGAGAGCCAACAACGCCAGCTTCGGCGCGCAGGCTGCCTACGACCAGTGGGTGCCGGCCTTCGAGGCCCTGTTCGCGCGCGAGGGCCGTGACCTGGCCCGGTTCTATGATGCGGTTCGCGTGCTGGCCGACATGAACGCCACGAACCGCCAGGCCGCGTTGCAGGCACTGGCCCCCGGGGCCGGACCTACCTCAACCCACTGAACAGGACACCCATGGCCGACATCCACATTCAGCGCTCCCACCAACTGGGCCTGAGCGGCGCACGCAAGGTGGCCTGGAAATGGGCCGAGCACGCCGAGGCCGAGTTCGACATGGCCTGCGCCTACGAAGAGGGCGACGATTGCGACGAAGTGCAGTTCACCCGATCGGGCGTGAAAGGCACGCTCAAGGTCTCGGCCGATCACTTCGAACTCGACGCCCAGCTCGGTTTCCTGCTGGGTGCGTTCAGAGACCGCATCGAAAGCGAAATCGTCAAGAACCTCGACGAGCTGCTGGCCGAAAAGAAAAAAAAGCCAGCGACCAAAAAGAAAACCACCTGAAGGGCCGGCAGCGATCTCACCGGCGCGAAATGCCTCATCGCAGGATGCGGCGCAACCGGCTTCGCCGGGCGGCGGTGTTCAGGCCAGCGAGCTGATCAGGTCGACATACTGTTGCTTGGCCGCGTCTGGCGCAGTGCCTTTCAATCCGTTCCACGCATCCCACTTGGCACGGCCAACCATGTCGCCGAAGCCGGGTTTTTTCTCGGTGTTGTCGCCGGTCGTGGCCTGCTTGTACAGCGCGTAGATCTTCAGCAGCGTCGCGTTGTCCGGGCGCTCGCTGAGGTTCTTGGAGTTGGCCACGGCGGCGTCGAAAAGGGACTGCAGATCGGACATGTTGAGGCTCCTGTGGAAAGCATGGGGGCGCCGGCGGGAGGCCGGGCTAAGGGCTGGCCCGGTATCTTACGTTTGGATCCACCGGCAAAATAGACGCCAGCATCCAACCACAGACCCCGCGCCATGACGCGGTGCAGCAGGAGACCCCATGGTTCAGCGCACTTCCCGGGCGACGCGTCCAGCAGCAGCCCCTCCCCTCCCACGTGCCGTCGCGGCCCTGAGCCTGGCAACCACGCTGGGACTGGAAGGCGAGCGCATGAGCAAGGTGGACACCGCGTGGCTGCGCATGGACTCGGCCACCAACCTGATGATGATCTTGGGCGTCTGGATCCTGCGCCCGGGCATCACCCTGGAAGCGCTCACCGAACGCGTGAGCGAGCGCCTGCTGCCCTACCGCCGCTTCGTGCAGGTCGCGCGCCAGGACGCGGCCGGCGCACACTGGATCGACGACCCGGATTTCGCGGTCAACCGCCACGTGGTGCGCCACGTGCTCACCCGCCAGCGCGGTCAAAGCGAGCAGGAGGCTCTGCAGGCGCGCGTGGGCACGCTGGCGATGGAGCCACTGGACGCACAGCACCCGCTGTGGCGCTTTGAGCTGATCGAGCGCTACGACGGCGGCTCGGCGCTGGTGGCCCGCATCCACCACTGCATCGCCGACGGCATCGCGCTCATCAGTGTGATGATGAGCCTGGTCGATGGTGGGGCCTCCCCACCGAAGCGCAAAACCAGAGCGAACAAAAGCGGCATGGACGCCGCCGAAGACTGGGTGGCGGACACCCTGATCCGCCCGTTCGGCGAGCTGACCGCCCGGGCGCTGGAGGCCGCCGGGGGCGGCGCCGCCAAGTCCTTCGCCATGCTCGCCTCGCCACAACAGGGGCTCAGCGACTCGCTGGGCCAGGCCGTGGAACTCGCCCGCATGGGTGGCCAGCTCGCGAGCGACCTCGCCGCGCTCGCCCTCATGCCCGACGATTCGCCGACCCGGCTCAAGGGCCAGCCCCAGGGCCACAAACGCGTGGCCTGGTGCCAGCCGATCCCGCTCGACGAGGTCAAGGCCATCGGCAAGGCCTTGAACTGCTCGGTCAACGACGTGCTGCTCGGCTGCGTGGCCGGCGCCATCGGCGCCTACCTGAAACAGCAGGGTGACGACCCGAAGGGCCAGGAGATTCGCGCCATGGTGCCGATCAACCTGCGGCCCATGGAGGACGCCTGGAAACTCGGCAACCGCTTCGGCCTGATTCCGCTGGTGCTGCCGATCGGCATGCCCAACCCCATCGAGCGCGTGTACACGGTGCGTTCGCGCATGAACGCCCTCAAAGGCAGCCTGCAGCCACTGCTGACCTTCGGGCTGCTGTCGGTGGCGGGCCTGCTGATCAAACCCGCACAAGACGCCATGTTGAGCCTGTTTGGCCGCAAGACGACGGCGGTGATGACCAACGTGCCGGGGCCGGCGACCAAGCTCAAGCTCTGCGGCGCCACGCTGGAGCAGACCATGTTCTGGGTGCCGCAGACCGGCACCGTGGGCCTGGGCGTGTCGATCCTGAGCTACGGCGGCGGCGTGCAGTTCGGCGTGATTGCAGACAGCGCGCTCTGCCCCGACCCGCAGCAGATCATCGATGCTTTCGAACCCGAGTTCGCCCAGTTGCTGGCGGTGACGCTGATGCTGCCCTGGGGGGACAGCTAACCCCCCGCGCCGCCTGCGGCGTCACCCCCCAGGGGGCGATGCGAGTGGCCCGGCGAAGCCGGTTCCACCGCATCCTGGGTGAACGGCCCCTCCGGCGTGAAGTACCTTCACTCAGGGCACCGCGGAACCGGCTTTGCCGGGCCGCCAGTGCCGCCCCCTTGGGGGTGACGCCGCAGGTGGCGCGGGGGATCAAGTGAAACGGTTTCGGGCGATTTCAAGCAGCCCGTCGAAGATCAGGCTGTCCACCAGTTCGCAGGGCGTCGACATGCTTGGCGCCATCTTCCAGCCAGCACCACCCGTCATGAAGACCGCAGGCATTTCGCCGCAATGGCGCTGGAGGTTGTCCACCATGCGCTGCACGGCGCCTGAGATGGCAAACGTGCCACCACTGGTGAGCGCGTCGCTGGTGTTGGTGGGAAAGTCGCGCACCTCGCCGGTGGGCACGTGCAAACCGGCCGTACCCGACTCCAGGGCGCGCAGCATGATGCCGTGGCCGGGCAGGATGATGCCGCCGAGAAAACGCCCTTCGGCGTCGATGGCCTCCACCGTCACGGCGGTTCCGACCATGACCACCACGCAAGGCCTCGGAGGACCTTGTCGCAACAGCCGCTGGCGCGCACCGATCATGGCCACCCAGCGGTCTGAGCCCAGCCGGGCCGGGTGATCGTAGCCATTGGTCAGCCCGGCTTCTGCGGCGCTGGAGACCACCCACTGAGGGGCCACGTCCCACAGCTCCATTTGTTCGATCACACGGCGCTTGACGGCGTCACCGGCCACCACACAACCCAGCACCCAGGCGGGGGCCGGCAGCGCGCTCCAGTCACCCTCGGCGAGTTTTTCGATGTTTTCCAGGAACTGCGCGCCATGCGCCAGCAACCGCCCGCCCACTCGGGGTGCGTCGTACAGCGCCCATTTCAATCGCGTGTTGCCTACGTCCAGGGCCAAGAATGTCATGGTCCGATTATGAACAAGGGTCAGCACCGAATATGCGGCGGCGCAGCACGGACACTGCCGGACAGCCCACGCAACCCCTGCAAGCTGAAGAGCTCATCCGGCGCGAAGTGAATGCCCCCAGGATGCGGTGGAACCGGCTCCGCCGGGCCACTCGCGTTGCCCCTTGAGGGGGTCACGCGCAGCGTGGCGGGGGTGGGTCAGATCAACCCGATCCAGCAAGCCCGCTGCACCGCCGAGAGCTTGTTGTCGGTCTTGAGCTTGGCCATGGCGTTGGCCAGGTGGTAGTTGACCGTGCGCTCGGAACAATCCATGCGCAGCGCCGTTTCGCGCGCGGTCAACCCTTCGAACGCGAGGTTCAGGCTCTCCTGCTCGCGTGGACTCAGGGTCACGCGCTGCTCAGCGATCGCGCGCCGCAACATCGGCCAGATGTTGAACGCCGACCAGGCCAGCGAGGCCGCTTCCGAGCGGTCCGCAAAGGCCCGGGGGCTGAACATGAAACACTCGAAGGCCCGGCCCGCCGGCAGGCTGAACGCCACGCGCACCAGTGTCTGGTGGCCGTGGGCCAGCCACAGGCGGCGCCAGCGCCCGGCCTGCTCGGCGTAGGCCGACTTGGAGATGTCCTGCCAGGCCACCAGGGGCGCATCGCTGTCGCGCCAGGCGGCGCCGAAGTCGGGGCTCTCGGCGAGCGCCTGCGCCGGACCGAGCAGGCGCGGCGGGTGCACCGCCAGCACCTCGCGCTCATCGCGACCGCCCAGCGGGTTCGGGCCGAGCACCAGCACCGCTTCCACGCCGTGGTCCTGCAGCGCACGGACCCAATCGGCCAGAATGGCGTCGACCCCCACGCTGTCAAAATTGACAGGCAAGGTCATGACCGGGACCACCCCGCAAAAGGGACAATGCACCACTTCGTCCCAGAGGCTCTGGCGAAAGGTGTGAACCGTAGCTGAAAGGAATACATGTTGCCGCTGGACCGCTTGTGGGTTCACAACGCCAGTGCAAGGTTCTGGCGCTGGGTGGTGGACGAAGTCGTCCACGCTCCTCTGGAACCTATTTTGCACCCATCCACGGTGCGGACTCAGTGGCTGGGCCTGTTCACGTTCGGAGGGCACTTCCTGTTCGCGTGGCTGTGGGGGCGCCTGCTGCCGCAGCCCTACGAGGTCTTCAGCGTCCGGGTCGCCCTGGCCGTCATGGGCCTGCTGCTGCTGCTCAAGCGGGTGAACCGCGATCTGACCGCCAAGACGAGCATCTGGGTGTTCGGCCTGATCTTCTGGACACAGCTGCCCCTGTACTTTGGCTGGATGTACCTGATGAACGAGGGCAACAAGGTCTGGCTGGCCAGCCTCTGCTCGATGGTCCTGATCTACTACCACATCACCGACTGGCGACTGGCAACACTCGGCACGGTGACCGGGTTTGCCCTCGCGGCGGTGCTGTTCGAACTCACCCGGACCGACCAGGCATGGCTGGGTCTGGACCTGGACAACCTCGCCGTGCTGTCTTTCGCCTGGGTCATGAGCATCATGCTCGGCATGTCGGGCGCCAACCTGCGCCGTGCCCGGCTCATCAACACCCTGAGCACCATGGGCGTCATGGCGCACGAATTGCGCACGCCGCTGGCGTCGGTGAACCTGATGGGCGACGTGCTGCGCGGTCTGGCGCAGGCCGACATGCCCGAGGTCAAACGCAAGAAACTCGAGGAGCTGTCGGCCCGGCTGCAGAACATGGTGCGCAGCATGAACCGGCAGATCGACACCCAGATTTCCAATGCCCAGCTGCTGCGCCTGCCCCGACCGACCACGCGGATCATGGCGTTTGAACTGGTTCAGGACGTGGTGGCGGAATACCCCTACCGGTCCGCCGGTGAACGCGGATGCGTCACCCTGGATCTCAAGGAAGACTTCTGTTTCCTGGGGTCGCGGGCCCAGTTTGCCCAGGTGTTGGTGAATCTGATCAAAAATGCACTGCATTCACTGGCCTCGTCCAGCGAGGCACTGCAATCCGGCGCCCTGCACATCACGGTGGACGTGTCCCGGGGCCGAGGGTGTTTCACGGTGACAGACCAGGGCATGGGCATCCCTCTGGCCAAACAGCAGCGTGTCTTCGAACCCTTCTTCTCGCTTCAAAACACCGTGGGCAACGGACTGGGCCTGACCTTCTGCAAAAACGTGGTGGAAGCCGCAGACGGTGTGCTGAGCGTGCGTTCCGATCCCCCGCATGGCGCCACCTTCACGATCGACCTGCCCATTCACCACCCCACGTCCGCCGAACCGTCACCCGATACCGCTTGATCCATGGCCCTCAAACTACCGCTGTACCACCGCTCGGGCTGCATCCTCTTCCTCGATGACGACATCGACTACCTGGAGATGCTCGGCATGGTCGTGCCGACCCACATGCAGGTGGAGCTGTACTCCCGCCCTGCTGCATTTCTCGCACGCATGCGCGATGAACCCGCCAAGTGGGAAGCCGATGCGGCGCTGCATCTGCAGATGATCGAACGCTGGCGCCAGGGGCATCCGCTGCTGCCGCAGGTGATGGGTTACTGGGGCAGCCACCCGGCGCGCTACCAGCTGGCCCACACCTGCGTGGTCGACTACGCCATGCCCGGCACCGACGGCCTCAAGGTGCTCAAGACGCTGCTGGACTGGCCGGGCTCGCGCATCCTGCTGACCGGGCAGGCCGACGAGCAGATCGCCATCCAGGCCTTCAACCAGGGTTTGATCGACCAGTTCATCCCCAAACAGACGGCCGACATCACCGGGCGCCTGCTGACCACCCTGGTCCGGCTCGCCCACGCGGCCCACCCCCGGCTCAACACCCTGTGGCGCACCGCGTTGCAACCGGCGCAACAGTCGCTGCTGCAGGTGCCTTCACTGGCCGAGGCGCTGCAGGCCTACGCGCTGAAGCACTGGATCGAGTACGTGGTGCTGGGCGAGCCGTTTGGCATGCTCGGGCTGGACGCGGCGGGTCGCTGCCACTGGCTGCAGCTCGAACCCGCCGCCGGTCTCAACGACGTCGCCGAGCTGGCCCGCTCGGCGGGGCTGGGGTCCGACACCGTGCGCGCCATCCAGAGCGGCACCCTCCTGCCCGCGGTCGAGCTGCACCAGCAGCTGGGCCTGCGCGGTCCGATCCGCACCGCCCCCGCCTTTGCCATCGGCAACGAAAGCCTGCTGAGCGGCGCGGTGTTCAGCCTGGACGAGGCCGACACACCGCACCCGGTGTACCCGTACCACAACTTCCTGGACGTGCAGGGCTCCCGCGCGATTCACGACAGTTGAGTCGCGCCCCGGTTCCGGCGCGCCACGGGCCAGTCCCAGGGCTTCACCAGCGCCGCCACCTCCTGCGCGGCCGCCTCGACGTGGCTCAACTCGGCCTCGGTCAGCGCGGCGTGCAAGGTCATCCTGGCGAGCGACCGGTTGCGGCTGGTCGCGGGCGCACCAAAGAACGCGGTGTGCACCCCCCGGGCATCCAGCTCGTCGCGCAGGCGGATGGTGGCCGGTTCGAGCCCGGCCTCCAGCGCAATGATCTGTTCGGTCCCCTGATGGATGGGGTAGCCCATGTCGGTGAGCGACTGGCGCATGCGGCGGGTGTGCCGCTGCAGCGTGGCCCGCGCGGCATCGGCCTGCTGCAGCACGTCCACGGTCGCGCCGAGACCGACCGCCTCGTGCGGCAGCACGCACGAACTGAAGATGTTGGGAAAGCTCGATGTGAGGATGTGGTACCGCAGCTTCGCGGGGGCGCTGAAGAAGCCCGCTCGGCCGGCCAGTGCCTTGGCGAGGCTGGCCGAGATGAAGTGCACGCGATCGGTCACGCCCAGCTGCGCGCACAGGCCCGCGCCGCGCGGACCGTGTGTGCCCAGCGAGTGCGACTCGTCGACCAGGATCATGGAGCCGTGGCGCTCGACCACCTCCAGGATCTCCTCCAGGGGACACACGGCGCCCGTGGTGCTGTAGACCGAATCGACCGCCACCAGGCCCGGCCCCGCGCGGGACATGAGCTTGTCGAGGTGCTGCGGGTCGTTGTGGCGGAACACGTGCGCCGGGGCGCGGGCCGCGTGTGCCCCTTCCCACAGCGAGGCGTGGGCCTGTCCGTCCAGGTACACCGGCGTGTCCTGGTTCGCGACCGACTGGATCAGACCGACATTGGCCGCGTAACCCGATTGACAGACGAACCCGTCGTCCATGCCCACCCAGTCGGCCAGCTTCAGCTCCAGATTGCGGGTCGGGTGCTCATCGTGCATGAACACGCCCGATTGCACCGCGAAATTGCCGTTGCGGGTCAGGGCCTCGACCTGCGCGCGAACAATGTCCGGATGGCCTGAAACGGCCAGGTAGTCGTTGCCGTCCAGTCGCACCGAATTGGGCCCGGGCCGGGCGCCTTGAACGGCGAAACGCCCGTTCCAGAGACCGTTCCAGCGCGGCGCAAAGTCCCGCTCCACGCGGGCCTCCAGTGCCGCACTCAAACGGGGTGCCTGACGGGGTGTTGAACGGGCGGTGGTTTCGAGCAGTTCCATGGGATTCTCCTGAGTAAAGAAGAACCCATTGAAAAAAGAAACAAAATGAAACCCCCGCACCACCTGTCAAGGTTGACAGGGGTTGTTACGCTTTCTTCTCAAGTTTGGGGCTGTTCATCCGATAAGCGGCGCCGTTGCCGTCCCGCCAAGGCCAGAAACCGCCGGGTTCGACCCGCCATCCGGGGCCGCGCACCGGCTCAATTCTGGCGCCAGGGCAAACCGTGGTGGCGCCAGCCGCCCTTTCGCCCCCGCTGGGCCTGGGCGTCCGGATCGCCCTCGAAACCTTCCAGGATGTTGTAGGCCTCCAGGCCCAGCTCGGTGGCCCGCTTGGCGGCGGCGATGGAGCGCACGCCGCTGCGGCACAACAGCACCAGTGGCTTCCCGCCGGCCGCGGCCTGCCGCACGGCGTCGTCGAACTGCGGGTTCATGGCCATGCCCGGCCACTGCTTCCAGGCCACCGGCACGGCGCCCGGCACGAAGCCCACCCATTCGCGCTCGGCATCGGTGCGCACGTCCACCAGCACGGCCCGGCCCGCCTGCGCCCACTGCCAGGCCAGCTGCGGCGACACATCGCCGGCGTAGCCGCTCTGGGTGGGTCGCGGCTGCATGAGCAGCGCACCGTCCATGTCGTGGCGGATGCCGGAGGTGAGGTTGGCCGGCACGGCCTCGTCGATGCGCCTGGGCTTGGGCAGGTTCAGGGCGTCCATGAGGGCCACGAACTCGGCCTCGCTCTTGCCCGCCACCCTGGCGTTGCCGGCCTTCTCCTGCCCGATGGTCGAGTGGCTGCGCCCCTGGTAGTCGTGGCCCGGCCAGACGGTGGTCGTGTCGGGCAGCGCAAACAGCACCTGCGTGAGGCTGCGGTAGAGGTCGGCGGCGCTGCCGGACTGGAAGTCGGTGCGGCCGCAGCCGTTGATGAGCAGCGTGTCGCCGGTGAACACGTGCTCGCGCCACACGAAGCTCATGCTGCCGGCGGTGTGTCCCGGCGTGTGCAGGGCGCTCAGCGTCTCGCCACCGAACGACAGGGTGTCGGCGTGCTGCAGCTGCACCCCCGCCGTGCCGATGCCGCAACCGACCGGTGCGGCGGTCCTGGCGCCGGTCAGCTCGGCGAGCTTGCCAGCGCTCGTGATGTGGTCGGCGTGGGCATGGGTCTCCACCGTCCAGACCAGCTTCAGGCCGTACTCGCGCAGCGTCGCCAGGTCGCGCTCGATCTGCTCGTCCACCGGATCGATGATCAGCGCGTCGCGGGTGGACTGGTCAAACAGCACATAGGTGAAGGTGCTGGACGCGGGGTCGAACAACTGGATCGGCTTCATGGCGGGTCGGCTTCCCAAAAATGGTGTCTCAGGCAAAACGCGACAGCATATCGGCCACATCGTCCGGCGGCACGTCACCCTGTGCGATCACACAACCGACCATGGCGAAAAACGTCTTGTCGAGGGCCTTGCGCGCGGCCGCCATCTGCTGCGCCACGATCTCGCAGTCCGCGTTGCCCTCAATGAGCTTCTGGATGCCGCGCAGCTGGCCCTCCACCCGTTTGAGGCGCAGCACGAGAGCGCGTTGGCGTGCGGGGTCGTGGACGGTGGTCATGGGCACTCCTGTGTGCGTGGTGGCAAGTCCGGGACGGCATCACACTATACCCCGGCAGGTATTTCAAGAACACCCGCCCCGCTGTTCTTCGGCCTGCTGGGGTGCTGAGCCCGCCGGTGGCCATGAGCGCGTTCGACCTGAAAGGCGTGGCGCCCAGGCACGTGGCGCGGCACCAGAGCGTCGCTGGCATGCTGCCGTTCATGACCATCGTGCTGCTGCCCTTGTTTCCGGCCATCGGCATGTGGCTGCCCGAGCGCTGTACAAGTGAGCGGCGCGGCGACACACTGAGGCCGTCAGGCTTCTTGAGAGGGCGCTTGGATGCCCTTTTTTCTGTCAAACCGGTTAATATGACGTTTACGTAAACGTCAACTCGGCCAGATGGCCACGCCCACCCTATCCGGAGCCGCCATGCCCTGCCCCACCGACGTCCCGCTGCCCTTCCCTGTTGCCGCCATCCAAGGCGGCAAAGGCAGTCTCTGGCAGGACTGGCTGATCGCACCCGCCGACGGGGAGCGCAGCGACAAGGCCCGAAAGAACCAGGCGCTCAAAAGCTTCGACACCGGCGCCAAACCGTTCAGCCAGGGCAAGAAGGCCGCCGACCTCGCGGCCACCGAGGCGCTGGCCCTGGAACTCGACGGTTTGCAGGACCGCTTCTACGCCGACCGCCGCTTCAAGATGCTGCTGGTGCTGCAGGGCACCGACACCTCGGGCAAGGACGGCACGGTGCGCGGCGTGTTCGCGCGCACCAGCCCGCTGGGCGTGCACACGGTGGGATGGAAGGCCCCGACCGAGGCCGAGCGCGACCACGATTACCTCTGGCGCATCCACCAGAAAATGCCCGGCGCGGGCGAGATCATGGTCTTCAACCGCAGCCACTACGAAGACGTGCTGGTGCCGGTGGTCAACGGCTGGATCACGCCCGAGCAGACGCAGCAGCGATATCGGCAGATCAACGATTTCGAGCGCCTGCTGGCCCAGAGTGGCACGGTGATCATCAAGTGCATGCTGCACATCGGCAGCGAAGAACAAAAACAGCGCTTGCAGGAGCGCGTGGACGACCCCGCCAAACACTGGAAATTCAGCCTCGGTGACCTGGAGGTGCGCAAGCAGTGGCCGGCCTACCAAGAGGCCTATCAAAACCTGCTGCACGCGACATCGACGCCCTGGGCGCCCTGGACCGTGGTGCCCGCCGACTCCAAGACCCACCGCAACCTGATGATCGCCACGATCGTGCGCGACAGCCTGCAGGCGCTGGACCTGCGTTACCCGCCCGCGAACCCGGCCCTCAAGGGCCTGCGCATCGAATAACAACCGCCCCCACCCGAGAGAGACAAAGAGATGACCGACCTGTCCGCCGACTTCAAGGCCCTGGCCAACTACCGCCCCACGAACAAGGTGCGCTTCGTCACCGCCGCGAGCCTGTTCGACGGCCACGACGCCGCCATCAACATCATGCGGCGCATCCTCCAGGGCATGGGCGCCGAGGTGATCCACCTGGGCCACAACCGCTCGGTGGACGACGTGGTGACGGCCGCGCTGCAGGAAGACGTGCAGGGCATCGCCATCAGCTCCTACCAGGGCGGCCACGTCGAGTACTTCAAGTACATGGTGGACCTGTTGCGCGCGCGCGGCGGTGAGCACATCCAGGTGTTCGGCGGCGGCGGCGGCGTGATCGTGCCGGCCGAGATCCGTGAGTTGCACAGCTACGGCGTGGGCCGCATCTACAGCCCGGAGGACGGGCAGAAGATGGGCCTGCAGGGGATGATCGGCGAGATGGTGATGCGCTGCGACCGCGACATCAGCGGCTACGCACCGAAGGCGCTGGAGGCGATCCAGGGCCACAACGAGCTGAACTGGCGCGCGCTGGCGCAGCTGATCACGGCCATCGAGAACGGCAAGGCCGAAGGGTCGGTGCTCGACGCGGTGCGCCAGGCGGCCGCGGGCATCACAACGCCCGTGATCGGCATCACCGGCACCGGCGGCGCCGGCAAGTCCAGCCTCACCGACGAACTGATCCGCCGCATCCGGCTCGACCAGGACGACGCGCTGCGCGTGGCCGTGATCTCCATCGACCCCTCGCGCCGCAAGAGCGGCGGCGCCCTGCTCGGCGACCGCATCCGCATGAACGCGATCACGCCGTGGCTCCGGCCGGCTGGTCAGACGGCCGCAGGAGATTCCGGGCAGCGTGTCTACATGCGTTCGCTCGCCACGCGAGACACCAGCAGCGAGATCAGCGCCGCCCTGCCCGACGTGGTGGCGGCCTGCAAGGTGGCGGGCTTCGATCTGATCGTGGTCGAGACCTCGGGCATCGGCCAGGGCGACGCGGCCATCGTGCCGCACGTGGACATCCCGATGTACGTGATGACGCCCGAGTTCGGCGCCGCCAGCCAGCTGGAGAAGATCGACATGCTCGACTTCGCCGAGTTCGTCGCGATCAACAAGTTCGACCGCAAGGGCGCCGCCGACGCGCTGCGCGACGTGGCCAAGCAGGTGCAGCGCAACCGCGAGGCCTTCACCGTCATGCCCGACCAGATGCCGGTCTTCGGCACCATGGCCGCGCGCTTCAACGACGACGGTGTGACCGCGCTGTACCAGGCCATCAAGGCGCGGCTGATCGAACTCGGCTTGAAGCTCGCCGACGGCCACCTGCCGCGGGTGAACGTGCGCCACAGCACCAACCAGACCCCCATCGTGCCGCCGGCCCGTACCCGCTACCTGGCCGAGATTTCGGACACCGTGCGTGGCTACAAGAAGAAAGCGCGCGAGCAGGCGAAGCTGGCCCGAGAGATCCAGCAACTGCGCGCCGCCGCCGACATGCTGGCGGTGGACAAACCCAACCGTCCCAAGGCGTCCGAGGCCGCGATCGACCTGGCCGAAGCCCGCGAGCTGGCGCAGGACCCGGCCGCGCGCAAGCTGCTCGTGCAGTGGCCCGACATGCAGAAGGCCTACGCGGGCGACGAGTACGTGGTGAAGATCCGCGACAAGGAGATCCGCACCGCGCTCACCACCAAGTCGCTCAGCGGCACCACCATCCGCAAGGTCGCGCTGCCACAGTACGAGGACCACGGCGAGATCCTCAAGTGGCTGATGCTGGACAACGTGCCCGGCAGCTTTCCCTACACATCCGGCACCTTCGCCTTCAAGCGCGAGGGCGAAGACCCGACCCGCATGTTCGCGGGCGAAGGCGACCCCTTCCGCACCAACCGCCGCTTCAAGCTGGTGAGCGAAGGCCTGCCGGCCAAGCGCCTGTCCACCGCGTTCGATTCGGTCACGCTCTACGGCAACGACCCCGACCTGCGGCCCGACATCTACGGCAAGGTCGGCAACAGCGGCGTGAACGTGGCGACGCTGGACGACATGAAGGTGCTGTACGGCGGCTTCGACCTGTGCCACCCAACCACCTCGGTGTCGATGACGATCAACGGCCCGGCGCCGAGCATTCTGGCGATGTTCATGAACACCGCCATCGACCAGAACATCGACAAGTTCAAGGCCGACAACGGCCGCGAGCCGACCGACACCGAAGCGCAGAAGATCCGCGAATGGGTGCTGGCCAATGTGCGTGGCACGGTGCAGGCCGACATCCTGAAAGAAGACCAGGGCCAGAACACCTGCATCTTCTCGACAGAGTTTTCATTGAAGGTCATGGGCGACATCGCCGAGTACTTCGTGCACCACGACGTGCGCAACTTCTACTCGGTGTCGATCAGCGGTTATCACATCGCCGAAGCCGGCGCGAACCCGATCAGCCAGCTGGCTTTCACGCTCTCGAACGGCTTCACCTTCGTGGAGGCCTACCTCGCGCGCGGCATGCACATCGACGACTTCGCGCCCAACCTCAGCTTCTTCTTCAGCAACGGCATGGACCCGGAGTACACCGTGCTGGGCCGCGTGGCGCGCCGCATCTGGGCCGTGGCCATGAAGGAGAAGTACGGCGCCAACGAACGCAGCCAGAAGCTGAAGTACCACATCCAGACATCGGGCCGTTCACTGCACGCGCAGGAAATCCAGTTCAACGACATCCGCACCACGCTGCAGGCGCTGATCGCGATCTACGACAACTGCAACTCGCTGCACACCAACGCCTTCGACGAGGCCATCACCACGCCCACCGAAGAGTCGGTGCGCCGCGCCATGGCGATCCAGCTCATCATCAACCGCGAGTGGGGCCTGGCCAAGAACGAGAACCCCAACCAGGGCGCCTTCATCATCGACGAGCTGACCGAGCTGGTGGAAGAAATGGTGCTGAGCGAATTCGAGAAGATCGCCGAGCGCGGCGGTGTGCTGGGCGCGATGGAGACCGGCTACCAGCGCAGCAAGATCCAGGAAGAGAGCATGCACTACGAGATGCTCAAACACACTGGCGAGTACCCCATCATCGGCGTCAACACCTTCCGCAACCCGCACGGCGACCAGACGCCCGAGACCATCGAGCTGGCGCGTTCGACCGAAGAAGAAAAGCAGAGCCAGCTGCAACGCCTGGCCGATTTCCACACCCGCCACGCGAACGAGGCGCCCGCCCAGCTCGCGCGACTGAAGCTGGCCGTCATCGAGAACAAGAACGTGTTCGAGGTGCTGATGGACGCGGTGCGCTGCTGCTCGCTGGGCCAGATCACCTCGGCCCTGTTCGAGGTGGGCGGCCAGTACCGGCGCAACATGTGAACCCTTCGGGGGTGCGGCGGTCGCGGGCATCTGGCCTGCTTTTGCAGGCCAGATTTCCCACTGAAACCGGTGGCGGATTGCTAGACTTGGTCGCGGCCCCACATGGGGTCACGCACCGAAGCCCACCCCCGACCCATGGCCTCACACACCACGCCGTCCGAGCCCCATCCCCCGGCATCCGCGGCCATGCGGCCCCGGTCCGGCACCAGGCCCTGGGGGCTCGTGGCACTGGCGCTGGTGTCGATCGGGCTGCTGCTGGCGCTTTCTGCGGTCCTGCTGGCCGCCCAGCGCGATGCCACCCTGGACCAGGCCAAGGCCCGGGCCCAACGCGAGGTCAAGCGCCTCGCGGCCGAACTTGACCAGTCGCTGCGACTGGGTCGCGCCAGCATCGAGGTCTCCAGCCATTCGCCACCACTGCAGGCCACCCACCTGCTGGGTGACCACCAGCCGCTGGTCGAGACGCTGAGCCTGCCGTTCGAACTGAACCTGCTGGACCCGGGATCGCGTCCGGGCCCACCGCTGCCGGAACGGACCTGGGTGCCGGAACTGGCCCGCCCGCTGGGCGACCGCTGGGTGCTGCCGCTCCTCTGGCAACAGCCGGGCGCGGACGCTCCCCAGACCTACGAGCTGTTGTTGCCCCGCGACGCCGTCCTGGCGCGTTTCGAGTCCGAGGGCCTGCCCGCCGGTGGCAGCATGAGCCTTTTCCGGCTGGAGCCCGACGGGGCGACCACGCTGCTGGTGCGCCATCCGCTGGTGCCCGAGGAGCAGGGGCGCAGCTTTCACGGACATGTCGCCACCGCGGTGACGGCGCAGGCCGCCGGGGTGTTCCGGGCGGAGGCCCGGCTCGACGGCGTCGAGCGCATCGTCGGCTACCAGCGCCTGGGTGGCGCAGCCGACCGCATGGTGGTGGTGTTCGCGCTGTCGGTCGACAGCGTGCTGGCCGAGTGGCGGGCCATCCTGCCGCTGGCCTGGGGGCTGACCCTGCTGGTGGCCGCCGCCATGGCCTATGGCGCCTGGCGCCTGGACCGTTCGATGCGCGCCCTCGCGCGCAGTGAACGCCACTTCCAGACCCTCACCGACCACATGCCCGACGTGGTGGTCCGGTACGACAGCGCCTGCCGGGTGCTGTACGCCAACCCGGCCATCGAGTCGGCCACCGGCCGCAAACCGGAAGAACTGACCGGCCGCTCGGTCGAGGCCTTTGGGGCATCCCCCGGCGCCGAGGCGATGTGGACCACCTGCCTGCAACGGGTGCTCGGCACCGGACAGGCGGAGACCCTGTACTTCAGCCACCCCGGGCCCGGCGGTGTGCGGCACTGGGAGGCGCAGGCCCGTCTGGAAGCCGTGCCCACCGGTGAGGCACCCACCGTCCTGGTCATCACGCGCGACATCACCGAACGCCATGAGGCCGAGGCCCTGCGGTACTCCGCGCAGCAGCTCTTTGAAACCGTCTTTCAGGCGGCTCCGGAGGCCATGTCGCTCAGCGAATGGGACAGCGCCCGCCTGCTGCTGGTCAACGATGCGTTCTGTGCCCTGTTCGGCCGCGCCCGCGATCAGTTGGTCGGCCAGCCCTCCACCGGCCTGGGTCTCTGGCGATCGGTCGCCGCCCGTCAGCAGCTGCTGGAGGCACTGGAGCGTGGCGAGAAGGTGTGCGATGTCGCGGGCAGCAGCAGCCGTCCGGATGGACAGGTCATCCACGTGCGCTACAGCGCAGAACGGGTGCAGCAGAACGGAGAACACCGCCTGTTGCTGATGTTCCGCGACGTGACCCAGCTGGAGCTCGACCAGCGGGCACTGGCGCGGAGCGAGCAACGCTTCCGGCTGGCGGCCTCACATGGCCAGGTGTGGGAGTGGGATTTCGGGCAGGGTTTGGCCCAGCCCAGTGACGAGTTTTTCGTTTCCCTGGGCCACCCGTCCCCGTCGACCGACCGCATGGCGCAGACCCTCAAGCACCTGCTGCACCCGGAAGACCGGCCGCGGATGCGCGAAGCCCTGGACCGCTTCTATGCGGGCGGGGCCGACTTCCGCATCGAGTACCGCGCCCGCGATGCACACGGCCAGTACCACTGGTTCGACACCCGGTGCAACGGCTTGCGCGATGCCAGCGGCCGTGTGACCTACATGGCCGGCACCACCTTCGACATCACCGATCGCAAGGCCCTGGAGGAAGCGCAGCGGCAGACCCTGAAGCACCTGGACACGGTGGCCAATGCCTCGGCCGCCCTGGCCTGGACCGTGGACGCACAGAAGCACCCGGACTGGCTCAACCAGGCCTGGCTCGACTTCACCGGGCGTGACCTGGCCACCGAGTGCGACACCTTCTGGCTGGAGGACCTTCACCCGCTGGACCAGCAGCGCTGCGAGAAGATCTTCGATGAAAGCTTCGCGGCACGCCGGCCCTACAGCATGGAATACCGCCTGCGGCGCCACGACGGCCAGTACCGCTGGGTGCACGAGCAGGGCAAACCCCGGTACGACGCCGACCACCGCTTCATCGGCTACGTGGGTTCCTGCCTGGACGTGACCGATCTGCGGGAGGCCGAAGCCACCGCGCGCGAACGCGACGCGATGCTCAAACAGGTCTTCGACGTGCTCAAGGACATGCTGTTCGTGGTGGACGCCCAGCAGCGCTTCATCTTCTTCCAGGCCGGTTCCGATGAGCGGCTCTACCGCCGGCCAGAGGACTTTCTGGGGCACACCATCAGCGAGGTCATGCCCCCGGCGCTGGTGTCCGACCTGAGGTCCGCCATGGAGAAGGCGCGCACCGACGGCCTGCAGGAACTGGACTACAGCATGGCGCTGCCGGATGGCACCCACCACTTCAACGCCCGCCTGGCCTGGCTGCCCGGCGCCGGCCAGTGCATGTTCCTGGTGCGCGACACCACCGAGCAGCAGGCGGTCCAGCGCGAGCGCGAGCGCCTGAACGATTTCGTGCTGCTGCTGTTCCGGCTGGCCAGCCGTTTCATCAACCTGCCGCTGCAGCAGATGGACGAAGCCATCGACGCGGCCCTGGGCGACATGGGCGTTTTCGTCGGCGCCGACCGCGCCTACCTCTTTGCCTACGACCCGCAGGCCGGCACCTCCTGCAACACCCATGAGTGGTGCGCGACCGGCATCGCCCCGCAAAAAGCGCAGTGGCAGAACATCCCGATCGGGCGCCTCTCTGAATGGCACCAGATGCATTTGCGCGGCGACAGGGTGCAGGTGGCCGACCGGGAGGCCCTGCCCGCCAGCGCCCTGCGCGACGTGCTGCAGGCCATGGACATCCGCGGCCTGCTCACCCTGCCGCTGATGAACGGCGACGCCTGCCTCGGCTTCGTGGGCCTGGACTCGGTACACCACGCGCGGGAGTACGGCAGCGAAGAGATCACGCTGCTGGAGCTGTTTGCCCAGATGCTGGTGAATCTGCGGCTGCGTGCCCAGGCGGCGGCAAAGGTGCACGAGATGACCGAGCAGCTGGAGCAGAAGGTGGAGGAGCGAACGCAGCAGCTGCACGAGAGCGTGCAACGCTTGCAGACCGTCAACCGCGAGCTGGAGTCCTTCACCTACTCGGCCTCGCACGACCTGCGCACGCCGCTGCGCGGCATCGAGGGATTCAGCGCCCTGCTGCTGGAAGAACACGCCGCGCAGCTGGACGAGCAGGGCCGCGAGTACCTGGGGCGCATCCAGCGCGCGACGCTGCACATGTCGCGGCTGGTCAGCGACCTGCTGGCCTACTCGCGCCTGCAGCAGATGACCGAACAGATCGAACCGGTGGCCCTCGCCGCCTGTGTGCGGGAGGTGACGGCCCCCTTCCGGGACGAGCTGGAAACGCGCCAGGGCGTGCTCACGGTCCAGATGCCCGATGACCTGCGGGTGCAGGCCGATGCCAAGGGTCTGGCGATCGCGCTGCGCAACCTGATCGACAACGCGCTGAAGTTCACGCCAGCTGGCCAGGCGCCGCGCATCGGCATCGAGGCGCAGGCCCGCGGTGAGCGGGTGCTGCTGAGCGTGTCTGACCAGGGCATCGGCTTCGACATGAAGCACCACGAGCGCATCTTCGGCATGTTCCAGCGCCTGCACCGGCAGGACCAGATTCCCGGCACCGGCATCGGCCTGGCACTCGTGCAGAAAGCGGTGGAGCGCATGGGAGGGCACATCCGCGCCGACAGCGCACCCGGACAGGGTGCCACCTTCCACATCGAGCTGCCGCGCGGGTAAGCCCGCTCAGGCTGATGCCGCCAGCGGCAGGTTGAGCAACAGGTTCTGTGGCTTGAGCCTGAGCAGGCCATCGGCCGTCATGGCCAGCCCCAGGTAGACCGGCTTGCCCTGCAGGTCGGCGCGCATCTGCTGCGGGTCGTCGAAACGCAGGCGGAACAGGCTGATCAGACGCTGCAGGCGCTCGGGCGCCACCTCGTGGCCCAGGTACAGGTCGTTGAGCAGGGGGCTGGACTCGGCGTCCAGGCCCAGGTGCCAGCGCCACGACGGGTCGTCCACGCGCGATTCGGGCTGGATCTGCACCGAGGCCCCCAGGAAGTGCCGCACCCACCGCTCCAGCACCCGGGCCAGCGCCGTCAGGCCCGAATCCGCGCGGTGCATCGTCAGGGTCAGGCCGTGGGGCAGCTCGTTGTGCACCTCGTGCGTGAGGTCCAGCAGAAAATTGAAGCGGCCCGCCCCCGCCCGGCTCTGCATGTAGCCCGCCGCGTTGTCCGGCCCCAGCACGGCCATCTCCACCGCCGGCAGCGCCGCCCCGCCCTGCATCAGCAAGCGGCCCATGTCACCGAGCCCGCCGGTCTGGCTCATCATGTCCAGCACCTCGCTGTCGCCGCAGAGCACGCGGCCCTCCTGCACGCTCACGCGCTGGCGGCGGAACAGCAACTCGGCCGCGCGCCAGTGCCAGGCATCGTCGTCGCCATCCAGCAGGCGGCAGACGATGGCCTGCGCCATCAGGTCGAGGAACAGCGGCGGGATCTGGATCGCGCCGTCCCGAAAGAAACCCGCGTAGGCCGCTTCGAGCGAGCCCGCCGCCTGCACCGCGTCGCGCAAGCCAAGAAACAGGCGGAAATTGGCGCGCACGTCGGCGTCTTCGATGGCGTCGAGTTCACGGGACGTCACCGCTCGCCCAGGAGATTCCACCAGGGCCGCGTGCAGGGCTTGTTCCCCGTTGCACGACTCATCGACCAGGGCGAGTTCGGGCCGCTCCAGCCACAGCCGCCAGTAGGCATCGGTCGGCACGAGCCAGCCATGGGCATTGCGTTCGAGGCGGTCGTGGCCGCAGGAGGTCCAGAAGGGGTTCACGGCAGGGGAGAAAAAAAGAAACCGCAGCGCGCTGCGGTGGTCAATCGGGCAAGCGATTGTCGGCCCGCGGGGGTGACTCGCTTCACAATAAGGGCATGCAACACCCCATCAGTCTCATTGGCGTTCCCACCGACATCGGCGCGGGCGCGCGCGGCGCCTCCATGGGGCCCGAAGCCCTGCGCGTGGCGGGCCTCCAGGCCGTGCTGGAAAGCCATGGCCTGCAGGTCGCCGACCGCGGCAACCTGGGTGGCCCAGCCAACCCCTGGTTGCCACCCGCCGAGGGCTACCGCCACCTGCCCGAGGTGGTGGCCTGGAACACCGCCCTGCACGACGCGGTGCACGCCGAGCTGGCCCAGAGGCGCATGCCCATCGTGCTGGGCGGCGACCACTGCCTGGGGCTGGGGTCGATCAGCGCGGTCGCGCGCCATTGCCGCGACACCGGCAAGACGCTGCGCGTGCTCTGGCTCGACGCCCACGCCGACTTCAACACCGCCGCGCTCACGCCCAGCGGCAACATCCACGGCATGCCGGTGGCCCTGCTCTGCGGCATGGGGCCGTCGGCCCTCACCGGCATCGGCGGCACCACCCCGGCCATCAGCGCGAACGTGGTGCGGCAGATCGGCATCCGCAGCGTGGACGCGGGCGAGAAGCGGCTGGTGCACGAAGCGGGGCTGGAGGTGTTCGACATGCGCTACATCGACGAGATGGGCATGCGCCACACCATGGACCAGGCGCTGATGGGCATGGATCACAACACGCACCTGCACGTGAGTTTCGACGTCGATTTCCTCGACCCCGAGATCGCCCCCGGCGTGGGCACCACGGTGCCCGGCGGCCCCACCTACCGCGAGGCGCAGCTCTGCATGGAAATGATCGCCGACACCGGGCGCCTGGCCTCGCTCGACGTGATGGAGCTGAACCCCGCGCTCGACGTGCGCAACCGAACCGCCGAGGTGGCTGTCGACCTGATCGAGAGCCTGTTCGGCAAGTCCACGCTGATGCGCCAGACGGCGCCACGGGCTTGATGCCATGAGCGCCGCGCGGCCGTTCCGAAGGCGCTCAGCCCCGCAGTGCGCAGCAGGGAGGGTGGTCGAGTGAGCCTGCACATGCTGCTGGCGTACAGCCTCATCACCTGGCTCACGGCGGCCACGCCCGGCCCGGCGGTGCTGCTGGCGCTGCGCAACGGCGCCACGCGCGGCTTTCGTGCCGGTTTCTTTTCCACGCTGGGCAACCAGCTGGGCCTGGTGCTGCTGGCAGGCGCGTCCATCCTCGGCCTGGGCGTGATCCTGCACACCTCGGCCTGGCTGTTCACGCTGGTGAAGTGGGTGGGCGCGGCCTACCTGGTGGTCCTGGGCACGCGCATGCTGCTGGCGCGCGGCGGGATGGAGCTGGACAGCACCGACAGCGGCGAAGCGCCGCCCGCCAGCGATGCGCAGATGCTGCGCCTGGGCCTCTGGGTCTCGCTCACCAACCCGAAAGCCATCCTGTTTTTTGGCGCGCTGTTCCCGCAGTTCGTGCACACCGACCAGGCGCTGCTGCCGCAGTTCGCCACGCTCGTGTCGCTCAGCATCTGCGCCTCGGTGTCGTGCCTGCTGACCTATGTGTGGCTCGCCAGCCGGGCGCGGCGCTGGCTGCAGCGGCCGAGGGCCGCGCTGTGGATCAACCGCGTGGCCGGCAGCGTGTTCATCGGCTTCGGACTGGTGCTGGCGGGGTTGCGCCGGACACCTGCCTGAATCTAGGAGGGGGTCAGCTCTTGCTGACCAGCTCCAGGTGCTCGACCACCGGTGGCTGCGCGAAGAACGGGCCGACGATGGCGCGCCAGTCGGCAAACGCCGGCGACTGGCGGAAACCCACCGTGTGGTTCTCCAGCGTGTCCCAGTAAATCATCAGGATGTAGCGGCCTGGGCTTTCGATGCTGCGGTTCACCTTGTAGCCCTGAAAACCTTTGGCCAGGGCGATGACGGTGCTGGCACCACGGGTGATGGCGGCTTCAAATTCAGCAGTCTTGGCGGGGTCGATGCGGATGTCGGCGTGTTCGAGGATCATGGTGGTGCGAGGTGGAGCCCAGTTCAGAAACACCGCAGAACCGGCTTTGCCGGGCTGCTGGTGTTGCCCCCTGGGGGGGGTGACGCGCCGTCAGGCGCGGCGCGGGGGGAAGTCCTGTCTGATCATATCCACCGCCTTCTCCGCCATCATGATCACCGGCGCATTGGTGTTGCCGCCGACCACGCTGGGCATCACCGAGGCATCGACCACCCGCAACCCCTGCACGCCGTGCACCCGCAGGCGGGCATCGACCACCGCCATCGCATCGGCGCCCATGCGGCAGGTGCCCACCGGGTGGTAGATGGTGTCGGCGTGGTTGCGCACGAACTTCTCGATCTGCGCATCGCTCTGCGCGCCCGCCGAGGCTTTTGATTCCCGGCCGCCGTGGCGCGCCAGCGCCGGCTGCTGCAGCAACTGCCGCATCACCTTGAAGCCGCGCACCAGCCGCGCGACGTCGTCCGGGTCCTTCAGGAACGCCGGGTCGATCAGCGGCATCACCTGCGGGTCGGCGCTCGCCAGGCGCAGCGTGCCCCGGCTCTTCGGGCGCAGCAGGCACACATGGCACGAATAGCCGTGGCCCAGCACCGTCTTGCGCCCATGGTCCACCAGCTTGCCGACCACGAAGTGCAACTGCAGGTCGGGAATGGCCTCTTCCGGCGCGCTCTTGATGAAGCCCCCCGCCTCGGCGAAGTTGCTGGTCAGCATGCCGCTGCGGTGGCGCCGCCATTCAAAGATGCCCTTGAGCATGTTCAGCACGCCAGCCGGTGAAATGCCGAAGAGGTCGGTGACCTTGGGCGCGTTCACCACCATCACCACATCGGGATGGTCGTGCAGGTTCTCGCCCACGCCGGGCAGGTCGAGCACCACCGGAATGCCGTGCCCGCGCACATGCGCTGCAGGACCGATGCCCGAGAGCATGAGCAGCTGCGGTGAACCGAAGGCCCCCGCGCTCAGCAGCACCTCGCCACCGGGTGTGAGCTTCAAGGCGTGCGACGCGCCTCGACCGCCATCGGCCCGGTATTCGACGCCCACCGCGCGCAGCTGCCCATTCACCGTTTCGGTGAGCACCCGAGTGGTCAGCGCGCCCGTGATCACCTGCAGGTTGGGTCGGCCCAGGTGGGGCGTGAGGTAGGCCTTGGCGGCACTGAAGCGTTCACCGTTCTTGTGCGTGACCTGGTAGACGCCCACGCCCTCCTGCTCCGGGCCGTTGAAGTCGGTGTTGAGCCGGTGACCCGCCTGCTGACCGGCCTCGACGAACGACGGCAGGAACGGGTTGGGCGAACGCAGGTCCATCACGTTGAGCGGGCCGCCCTGGCCGTGCAGCGCGTCCGCGCCGCGTTCGTTGTGTTCGGCGCGTTTGAAGTACGGCAGCACGTCGGCGAACGACCAGCCTGGGTTGCCTTCGGCCGCCCAGCCGTCGTAGTCCTGCGCATGGCCACGCGCGTAGATCATCGCGTTGATCGAGCTGGAGCCGCCGAGCACCTTGCCACGCGGCTGGTAACCCCGGCGCCCGTTCAGGCCGGGTTGCGGCGTGGTGCTGTAGCCCCAGCCGTTGAGCTCGTACTTGGCCATCACGGCCAGGCCGCCCGGGCAGTGGATCAGCACGCTCTGGTCCGCCGGGCCGGCTTCGAGCAGGGCCACGCGCACGGCCGGGTCTTCGCTCAGGCGCCCTGCGAGCACGCTGCCGGCCGATCCGCCGCCGACGATGATGAAATCAAACATGGGGTCTCCGTTGTGTGGCACGGGCATCGATTCCCCGTGAAAAGCGCACCGCTGTCGTGCCCCGGCACGGTGTGGCGCGACAATCTGCGGGCAAGTTAGCACGGCCCCGGGGCGCGCCGGTAGGTGCGCCAGCCTAGGAAAGACGCCTGCGGGACGGCCCTCTGCGCCCGCCTGGACGCCACCCCGGACAATGTATTTTTCGCAACGAACCACACAGGAGTGAACCTTTCATGAGCAGCATTCAAACCGTCGGCATCATCGGCTCGGGCACCATGGGCAACGGCATCGCCCAGGCCTGCGCCACCAGTGGCCTGCGCGTGGTCATGGTCGACATCGCGCAGGCCGCGGTCGACAAAGGCCTGGCCACCGTCGCCGGCAGCCTGGACCGCCTGATCAAGAAAGAGAAGATCACCGCCGCCGACAAGGACAAGGCCCTGGCGCTCATCACCGGCAGCACGAACTACGACGACCTCAAGGGCGCGCAGCTCGTCATCGAAGCCGCGACCGAAAACGAGGGCCTGAAGGTCAAGATCCTGCAGCAGCTCGACGGCCTGCTGGCGCCCGAGGTGATCGTGGCCACCAACACCAGCTCGATCAGCATCACCAAGCTGGCCGCCGCCACGCAGCGCCCCGACCGCTTCATTGGCATGCACTTCTTCAACCCCGTGCCCATGATGGCGCTGGTGGAGATCATCCGCGGCCTGCAGACCAGCGACGCCACGCACGATGCCGTGAAGGCGATGGCCGAAGCGCTGGGCAAGACGCCGATCACGGTGAAGAACGCGCCCGGCTTCGTGGTCAACCGCATCCTCGTGCCCATGATCAACGAGGCCTTCTTCGTGCTGGCCGAAGGTCTGGCCACGCCGGAAGACATCGACGCCGGCATGAAGCTCGGCTGCAACCAGCCCATCGGCCCGCTGGCGCTGGCCGACATGATCGGCCTGGACGTGTGCCTGGCGGTGATGAACGTCTACATGGCCGAGTACAACGACAGCAAGTACCGCCCTGCGCCGCTGCTGAAGGAAATGGTGGCCGCTGGCTGGCTCGGCCGCAAGACGGGCAAGGGTGTGTACACGTACTGACCCCAACACCGCGGTTCATCGGGAGCCCGCTTCGGCGGGCTTTTTGTTTGCGCAAGATCAAAATGCCGCGGCACCGCATCCTCAGAATGAACCCTTCGATTCACCGGAGTTCATCATGAGTGCCGCCCCTGTCTCCCTCGCCGTCTTCGAGTTCCTTGACAGCACCCATCAGGACATCCAGAGCCAGATCAAGCTGCTGCATGCGCTGGTGGACGCCATCGAGTTCTCAGGCCTGAATCAGGCCAACCGCGCCCAGGCGCGCCGCGTACTCGACTATTTCAATGGCGAGGCCCGCCAGCATCACCTGGACGAAGAGAAACACATCTTCCCCGCGCTGCTGGCCAGCCAGAACCCCGAGGTCGTGCAGGCCACCGAACACCTGATCCAGGACCATGGCTGGCTGGAGGAAAACTGGATCCAGATCGCGCCTTCGCTCGAAGCCGCCACCGGCGGCAACCTGTGGTTCGACACCATGGAGCTGCGCCACGCGCTGGAGGTGTTCGAAGCGCTGTACCTCGACCACATCATTCTGGAGGAGTCCATCGCCTACCCGGAAGCGAAGAAGCGCCTGATCGGCACCGACACCCTGGGCATGGGTCGCGAGATGGCCAAGCGCCGTGCGTTGCAGCGCGACGAGGTGCGCGCCAAGGCGTAGCCCCTGCGCCCTCGCCTATCGGGAAGACCCATGTCCCATGCCGGCGAGATGGGGTGAGCGCTCGGCAGGGCCCCAGCGCAACGGCAAGCCGCCCTGCACGCGCAGGGCGTTTGTGACCTCCAACCGCAGCAAGCGCTGCGCGCCCTCGAAGGCCGCGAGCTCGGCGCCGTCCCACACCACGCTGGCACGCGCGGTGAGGTAGAGCCGGTCGCCGCGATCAAAGTCCATGAACAGCAGGCCCGCCAGCGGATGCACCGCGAGGTTGCCCAGCGTGTTGAAGAACTGGTTGCCCACGAAGTCGGGCACGGTGAGGCGCTCGCCCTCGACCTTCACGAAACCCGGCGCGCCGCCTCGGTGCGACACGTCCACCCCGTGGCTCGGCTCGCGCGCCACGGCCGCATCGGGGTGCGCGGTGGCAATGAAAAAGGTGTCGGCCGCGCGGATCAGTTTGCGCGAGGCCTCGTCCAGCCCTGGGCCCTGGTGAGCCACCTGGCCCGCAGGCGCGTCGGGTGTCCACACCGGCTCGCGCGCCTGGATGTACTTCGGGCAGTTGCCAAAGCTCTGCCCCACCTCGACCTCGAAGCCGTTTTCCCCCAAGTGCGCCCTGCCGTTCAGGCGGTTGCGCCGCCGCGTGTGCGGCTGGATGCCGAGCAGGCCGAGCGCCGCGCCTTCCCACAGCGTGTGCTGCAGCGGGTCGTGCGGCAGCGCCTGTGCGCGAACGTGCAGGTGCCGGGGGTCGGGCGAACGCATGAAGCCCGGTGCGCCCGCGAGCACGCTGGCCCAGGGCTGGCCCTCGGCGTCCACGCTGCCCACCACCACAAAGGGCAAGAGGCCGAAGAATTCGCGGTGCTGGTCGGGCATGTGGTCGCGCATCACGCGCGGACCGATCTGCGCCAGCTGCGCCTGCACACCGGCTCGTGCCTGCAGGGCCTGCTCACCAGCGTGGAAGGCAGCAATGCCGGTCATGACGCCAACCCCACCGGCGACTTGAGCATGGGCACGAACCCCGGCAACGCCTCGATGCGCGCCAGCCAGGCGCGAATGGCGGGATAGGGCTGCAGCGACACCAGGCCCTCGGGCGCGCGCGCCACATAGGCGTAGTGCGCCAGGTCGGCCAGCGTGGCGCGCTCACCCACCAGAAACGGCGTGCGGTGGAGCTCCGCCTCCATCAAGCCGAGCAGTGCCTCGGCCCGCACGATCGCGTCTTTCGGGTCGGTCGGCAGCTTGAAGAGCTGCACCACACGGGCGGCCGCCGGCCCGAAGGCCAGCGGGCCGGCGGCCAGCGAGAGCCAGCGCTGCACGCGCGCCGCACCCACCGGGTCGCGCGGCAACCACTGGCCTGGCGCGTGGCGGGCTTCCAGGTAGACCAGGATCGCGTTCGAGTCGGCCAGCGTCAGCTCGCCATCGCACAGCACCGGGATCTGACCCAGCGGGTTCATCGCGAGGAAGTCGGGGGCCTTGTGCTGCTTCTGCGCGAGGTCCACATCGATGCTCTCGAACGGCAGGCCGAGCAGCGAGAGGAACAATTCAACGCGGTGGCAGTGGCCCGAGACGGGGTTGCGGTAGAGCCTGAGGGTGGGGAGGGTGGGTTTCATGACGGTTCCTGGGTGATGAGGCCGCCATCTTGTTTGCTGCGGCCAGTTTCACAAATACCCTTTCCTACACATCACTGCTCCGAAAATCGGTTTAATGCCGCATGGACAAGTTCCGCGCCATGGACACCTTTGTGCAGATCGCCGACGCCGGCAGCCTCACCGCGGCGGCCTGGGCCATGGGCACGTCCTTGCCCTCGGTGGTGCGCCTGCTCGCGACCTACGAGGCCGATCTGGGCGTGCGCCTGTTCAACCGCACCACGCGCCGCATCTCGCTCACCGAAGAGGGCCGCCGCCACCTGGAGAGCTGCCGCCAGCTGCTGGCCGCAGTGAACGACGCCGAGGCCGATCTGAAAAACGACGCCGCCGAACCCACCGGCCACCTCACCATCACCGCGCCGGTGCTGTTCGGCCAGATGCACGTGGCGCCCATCGTGACGCGCTTTGCGCAGCAGTACCGCCAGATGCGCTGCCGCGTGACGCTGCTGGACCGGGTGGTGAACCTGCTGGAGGAAGGCATCGATGTGGGCATCCGCATCGGCCACCTGCAGGACTCCAGCCTGGTGGCGCTGCCGCTGGGCGAGATGCGGCGCGTGGTGGTGGCCAGCCCGGTGTTTCTGCGCGAGCACGGCCGGCCGGCGCATCCGAACGACCTGCTCGCGGCCAACTGTGTGCGGGTCATCGACCACACGCCCACCTGGGGAGGCTTTCGCGACGGAAGCAAAACGCTCAAACTCAGCGTCAGCGGCAACCTCGAGTTCAATCACATCGCGCCCGCCGTGCAGGCCTGCGCCGCGGGCGCGGGTTTCGGCCAGTTTCTCTGGTACCAGGTGGCACCGCTGCTGAACACTGGAGAATTGCACACCGTGCTGGAAAGCTTTGAGGACAAGCCCCGACCGATCCATGTGGTCTACCCCCACGCCCGCCTGTTGCCCGCGCGCACGCGGGCCTTCATCGATTTCATCCGCCTGGAACTCAAGGGCTTCGAGCCCGGGAACACACACACATGACCTCTCCAACTTTTGACTTTGACCTGTTCGTGATCGGTGGCGGCAGTGGCGGCGTGCGCGCGGCCCGCATGGCCGCGCAGCGCGGCGCGCGCGTGGCGCTGGCCGAGACGCTGGGGCAGGACGGCCTCGGCGGCACCTGCGTCAACGTGGGCTGCATCCCGAAAAAGCTGTACAGCTACGCCGCGCATTACGCCGACGCCTTCCACGAGTCGGCCGGATTCGGCTGGGAGCTGGAGAGCGCACCACGCCTGAACTGGGCCACGCTCAAGGCCAACCGCGCCACCGAGATCAGCCGTCTCAACGGCGTCTATGGCAACCTGCTGCGCGGCTCGGGCGTGAGCGTGTTCGACGGCTTCGCGCGCATCCAGGGTGAGCACAGCGTGGGCCTGGCCACCATCAACGCCGATGGCAGCCCTGGCCACCAGAACTTCACGGCGAAACACATCCTGATCGCCACTGGCGGCACGCCGCACGTGCCGCACTTCGTGGGCCGTGAACACGTCATCACCTCCAACGAGATCTTCGATCTGGAGCCCTTCCCCCAGCGCCTGCTGGTGGTGGGCGGTGGTTACATCGCCTGCGAATTCGCCTCCATCTTCAACGGCCTGGGCTCGAAGGTGACCCAGCTCTACCGTGGCGAGCAGGTGCTGCGCGGCTTCGACGACGAGGTGCGCCACTTCGTCGCGGCCGAGATGAGCAAGTCGGGCGTGGACCTGCGACTCAACGCCGACGTGGTGGACATCCGCCAGACCGCCGATGGACTGCGCGTGGAGTGCGAAGGCGGCGGCGTGGTGCTGGCCGACGCCGTGCTCTACGCCACCGGCCGCAAGCCCAACGTGACCGGCCTGGGGCTCGACACGGTGGGCGTGGCCCAGGGTGCACAGGGCGAGGTGATCGTGAGCGACACCTACCAGACCAACGTGCCCAGCATCTACGCCGTGGGCGATGTGACCAACCGCGTGCAGCTCACGCCGGTGGCACTGGGCGAGGCGATGGTGGTGGTGGACCAGCTGTTCGGCCCGGCCGCCGGCAAACCGGCGCGCGCCATGAGCTACGACTTCGTCCCCACCGCCGTGTTCACGCACCCCAACATCGGCACCGTGGGTTTCAGCGAAGCGCAGGCGCGCGAGAAGTTTGGCCACATCACCGTCTTCCGCAGCGAGTTCAAGGCGCTGAAACACACGCTCTCGGGCAGCAGCGAGCGCACGCTCATGAAGCTGGTGGTGGACACCGCGAGCGACCGGGTGGTGGGTCTGCACATGGTGGGCTCGGAAGCCGGCGAGATCGTGCAGGGCTTTGCCGTGGCCATGAAGGCCGGTGCGACCAAGGCCGTGTTCGACAGCACCATCGGCATCCACCCGACCGCTGCCGAAGAGTTCGTGACCATGCGCGAACCCGTCAGGGTATAGCCCCCACACTCCGCCGCTGCGCGGGTCGTTGCCCCAAGACCCGGGAGGGGCCCGGTCTTTGCCGGGCCCGGGGGCTGATCCACCTTGGGGCGGCCCTGCGGTGGATCGCTCCGTCCCCGCACTCCGCCGCTGCGCTGGCCTATCCGCGAGCCATCCAGTACACCCCCGCCACGCACAGCGCCGTGTGGGCCCACAGCCCCGGCGCCAGGGCCAGCAGGTAGCGCCAGCCGCCGGTGATGCCGGCGGTCACGCTCTTGCTGCCCGCGTGCACCGACACCGCCAGCATCACCGCCCAGACCGCCGCACCACCCGCCTGGGGCGGGCCGGAGGCCAGCACCGCCGCCAGCGAGGCGTGCAGGTCGGCCAGCGCCGCCAGCGTGGCCCCGAGCAGCAGGCCCATCGAACCCAGCCACAGCTCCATGGCGTGCACGGCCACCTGAATGCCGCTCAGCAGCGCCGCCACACCCGCCGCACCCCACAGGCTGAACATGCGGTCTTCGTCGGGTTCCCGCGGCGCCTCGGCCGGGTCCACCGGTGCCCCGCGCACCATCCACCCGCCCCACAACAAGGCCAGTGCGCCGGCGGCCAGGGCCGGCGCCCAGAGCCACGCCAGCCAGGCCGGCTGCACGGCCGCCGCCACCAGCAGCAGCTGCACCTGGGTCGACACGCACGACAGCAGGCCACCACCGGCCAGCAGCCGCACGTCCGACGGCCGCTCGCGCACCGCCAGCCCCAGCGTGGCGATGGTGGCCGTGCTCGACACGAAACCCGAGGCCAGCGCCGACAGGGCCACCGCGTGGCGCGCCTGCAGCAGGCGGCGGCTCAGGTGCGCGAGCGCCTGCACCCCGAGCAGCAAAGCCAGCAACTGCACGATCACATGGGGGTTGAGCACCTTGTCCCACAGCGGCCGGTCGGGCACCAGCGGCAGCGCCATCAGCACCAGCGCCGCCAGCACGATGCCGTCGCGCACCTCGCCGGCGGTGAGCCACTGCCGGGCAAACCGGTGCAGCCGATCACGCCCGGCCAGCAACGCCGTCAACCCCACCGCCAGCGCCGCGGCCAGCGGCAGGCTCTGCGCACAGAGCACCCCGATCAGGTAGGTCAGCAGCAGGGCGATCTCGGTGGTGGCGCCGGGGTCGCCGGAGCGGTCGCGCCAGTAGGCCACCAGGGCCAGTGCCGCCACCAGCAGCGCGCCCGTCACCACCAGGCCGGACAGCTGCGTCAGCGCCGCGGCCGCGCCCACCACGCTGGCCAGCGCGAAGGTGCGCAAGCCGGCAAAACGGCGGCCCGGGCCCTCACCCTTGCGCCGCTCGCGCTCGATGCCCACCAGCAGGCCACAGCCCAGGGCCACGGCGAGCACGGCGGCGGCGGGGCCAGAGGCAACAAGGGGTTCAGGCAACAGCATCGGGGGAGCTCATCAGCGGCCCCACTGTACGCCCCCGCTGTGCCTCAGGGGAGGACCAAGCCGTCCATGCGAACCACCTCAAAGTGGCTTCCACGCACCTGCCCCAGCTCCCGGTTCAGCACGTCGTTGTTCCAGCGCGGGTCGGGCGCACCACTCACGTACCAGTTGCTGCCGTTGTCGGCCACGAACATGCCGTGTGTCTTCATGGCCGTCAGCAGCGCGCGGGTTTCGGTGCTGAAGGTCGAGGGGATCGCGTAGCTGGCCTTGAGGCGCACGCGCATGCCCATGGGCGGCAGGTTCGCACTGGTGTTCGACGACGCCCAGTGCGTGGCCGGCGGCACATACGCGCGGCGGCTGCGCTGCACCGTGAAGCGCAGGGCATGGGCGATGCCCCCCGGGCCGAGCGCCGCCTCCTCGTAGCGCGCCAGGCCAGGGAAGATCGGCAGCCCCGCCGCATCGGCGCTGGTCCAGCCCGGCAGGCCGCCCGGCCGGACGTTGTTGCTGTCCAGATGGAACAGCGCGCCGACGTCTGCGGACCAGGCGCCGCCCGCCTGCGGAAAAGCCCGTCCGATTTCGTAGAGCCGCTGGTTGTCCCGGTCGATCACGATCACATGGCGATCGCCCGTGCTGGCCCGGCCGCCTTCGACGGGCGCGTCCGGTGGCACCGGGTACGGCCCGGGATCGCTCTCGTCCCCATAGGCGGTCCAGGCCATTGGCACCTTGGCCTGCGCCCCCGACACGACCACGTACGGTATGCCGATGGGCGCCCCCTGCCAGAAGCCGGACCCGAAGTCCGGATGCAGCCCGGTGTCCAGCCCGATGCTCGCGATCAGCGCGCCCGAGTTCGGGTCCACCGGCAGGGCCGACACATCCTGGTTCCAGGGGTTGTCGGCCGGGAAGGCCAGCGCACCGTACAGCGGCGCCCCAGGACCGAGCGCGGCCCGCGAGAAGTTGCCGTGGCTGCGGATGGTGGCCGGCTCGCTGCCGAACACGTGGTAGCCCGTGCCCTCATGGGCGTACTGCGGCAGGTAGGCCACCTCGGTCGGGGTGACGGTGTAGAAGTGAAAGCCCTTGCCCGCCAGGTAGAAACGGCTCAGCGGCCGCAGCCCAGGGCCAGCCACCTGGCTGGCGAAATACGCCACGCCTTCGTAGGTGAACTGGGGCAAGGTGGCCAGGATGTGGGCCCGCTCCGCCTCGCTGATGGTGTAGAAGTGCACCCCGGTCTGGCGGTTGTAGAACCGGTGCAAGGGGCTCAGACCGGCGGCGGGTTGCACGCTGGCCTCGAACGCCGGGCCGTCGTAGACCATGTTCGGCAGCGTGGCCAGAACCACGTCGCGCTCGCTCGCGCTCACGGTGTAGAAGTGCGCGCTGGTGTTGCGGTTGTAGAAACGGTAGACCGGGACCGCGGAAACGGCCTTGGCGCGGGCATGGACGGCGCTGGAGGCCTGGGCTGCGGCCAGCTCTTGGGCATTGAGTCGCGCGCCCTCGGCCAGCGCGGCGTGGTCGGTCTCGCTGCGCGCGGACCGCTCTGCCACGGCGGTGGTGGACGCCGAAGGGGTGCCGGACCGGTCGCTCCCGGCGCCACCGCAAGCCACCAGCGGGCCCAGCAAGGTGGCCGCCGCGCCCAGAAGCGCCCATCGGCGAAGAAGCAGTGAACGAACCAGCATGGGCACAACCGTGAAGAGGTGATGAAGGGCAGCGCACCGCGCCGGGCAGACCCGGGGCAGTGTGCCACCCGCTGACCCGACTGGCACCACGCGCACCGCCACCGGAAACACCCCCTTACAGGCTGTTACATCGTCACAATGGGAACCACTCGGCCGGACCCCCTCCCACCTCGAAGCGAGCGACGTCATGAACACCACGCGCAACACCTGCGTCTACACCGTGATGGTGGGCGACTACGAGACCTTGAACGAGCAGCCCGTGGCGGCCGCGTCGGGCATGCCCTTCATCTGCCTGACCGACAACCCGCGACTGACGAGCCAGAGCTGGCGCATCGTCCATGTGCCCACCGCTTTCGCGATGGACCCGATCCGCAGCCAGCGCTTGCTGAAAATCTGCCCCCACCGGGTCGATGCCCTCGCCGGGTTCGAGCAATCGCTCTACATCGACAACGCCGTGCTCCTGCGCGAGCGGCCCGAAGCACTCATCGGGAAGATGGCCTTTGGCAGCGGTTTCGCCCTTCCCCTGCACAGCTTCCGGGACAGCGTGCACGACGAATTCATTGAGGTCGCGAGGCTCGGCCTGGACGACCAGGGCCGGATCTTCGAGCAGCTGAACCACTACCTGGCCCACGGCGACCCGACGCTCGAAGAAAGGCCCTTGTGGGCGGCCATCCTTCTTCGCGACCACCGCAACCCCGCGGTGCTGCGCACCATGGACCTCTGGATGGCCCACGTGCTCCGGTATTCCCGGCGCGATCAGCTCTCGATCAACACGGTCCTGCACCAGACGGGGCTGAACGCCGACCGCTGGACACTGGACAACCACGCCTCCTGGTTCCATTCATGGCCGCACCCGACCGGGCGAACGCCCTTGGCGGGCATGCGCCACCCCTTGAACGCCAACATGCCGGTCCCGGCGCAGCTGCAGCAATCCCGCAGCGACCTGCTGCTGACGCGCCGCGACCTGGACACGGCACGAGCCGCGATGGAGTCCGAGCGCCAGGCCCTGGAACAAGCGCGCCAGGACATCGCCGATCTGACCGGGCGCCTCGCGGCCACGGAACAGGCGTGCACCGACATGACGCAGCGGCATGCGCAAGCGGCGGTCGCCATGGCCTCTGCCGTGGCGGCCATGCGCGCCAGCACCAGCTGGCGCCTGACCGCCCCGCTGCGCCAGCTCAAGACCTGGCTGAACTGAGCCCGCTTTTGACCCCCTCGGCATCACCGGCGCAGCGGGGTCCCACACGGGTTGTCCGGGTCGGGGGAAGGTGTCATGGCGCGGCGCCACAATACGCCCATGCACAAAACGCCCGCCTTCACCGCCCCCGTTTTTTACCGCAACCCGGCCGCCGCGCTGGCCCAGGTGCAGCGCATCTACCAGCAGAACATCGAGTTCCTGCGCGCGGCCATGCGCGACTTCGTGGCCGGCGCCGATTTCGACGATGCCCGTGTGCGCGCCTGCTACCCCTTCGTGCGCCTGCACACCCACAGCGCCTCGCACCAGGGCACCGGGCGACTGAGCTATGGCTTCGTGGCCGGCCCGGGCCGTTTTGAAACCACCCTCACCCGGCCCGACCTGTACGCCGACTACCTGCTGGACCAGTTCAGCCTGCTGCTGATCAACCACGGCGGCGAGCTGGAGGTGGGCACCAGCACGCACCCCATTCCCATCCACTTCTCGTTCGCCGAACACGACCACGTCGAAGGCAGCCTGAGCGCCGAGCGCCGCGCCCTCATGCGCGACGTGTTCGATCTGCCCGATCTGGCGGCCATGGACGACGGCATCGCCAACGGCACACACGAACCGCGCCCCGGTGATCCGCATCCGCTCTCGCTGTTCACCGCCCCGCGCGTGGACTACTCGCTGCAGCGCCTGCGCCACTACACCGGCACCGCGCCCGAGTGGTTCCAGAACTTCGTGCTGTTCACCAACTACCAGTTCTACATCGACGAATTCATCCGGCTCGGCCACGCCGAAATGGCCAAGCCCGACAGCGAGTACATCGCCTTCGTCGAGCCCGGCAACCTGGTCACGCGACGCATCAACCTGCCACCCCAGCCGGGCGACGAGCTGGGCACCCCGCCGCCGCGCCTGCCGCAGATGCCGGGCTACCACCTCATGCGCGCCGACCGCAGCGGCATCACCATGGTCAACATCGGCGTGGGCCCGGCCAACGCCAAGACCATCACCGACCACATCGCCGTGCTGCGCCCGCACGCCTGGCTCATGATCGGCCACTGCGCCGGCCTGCGCAGCTCCCAGCAGCTCGGCGACTACGTGCTGGCGCACGCCTACGTGCGCGAAGACCATGTGCTGGACGAAGAGCTGCCGCTGTGGGTGCCCATTCCCGCGCTGGCCGAAATCCAGCTTGCGCTCGAAGCCGCCGTGGCCGACGTGACCGGGGTGGCGGCGCAGGAGGTGAAACGCATCATGCGCACCGGCACCGTGGCCAGCACCGACAACCGCAACTGGGAACTGCTGCCCGACAACCGGCCGCAGCGCCGCTTCTCGCAATCGCGCGCCGTGGCACTCGACATGGAGTCCGCCACCATCGCCGCCAACGGCTTCCGCTTCCGCGTGCCCTACGGCACCCTGCTGTGCGTGAGCGACAAGCCGCTGCACGGCGAGATCAAGCTGCCCGGCATGGCCAACCACTTCTATCGCGAGCGGGTCGATCAACATTTGCGCATCGGCATCCGCGCCGTGGAGCTGCTGCGCGAAGGCGGTTCGGCCCAGCTGCACAGCCGCAAGCTGCGCAGCTTTGCGGAGGTGGCTTTCCAGTAAGACGTCTCACGCCAAATCCGCGCGCGCCACACCCACCCCGTTCGGGCTGAGCCTGTCGAAGCCACCCCCTGGCTTCGACAGGCTCAGCCCGAACGGCCTTGAGGGCTTGTTGCTAAGCTCCCGCCCTCTCCCCCCAAACATCGGCCCCCATGCTCACCGGCGAACTCAAAAGCAAAATCGACCAGATCTGGAACGCCTTCTGGTCCGGCGGCATTGCCAACCCCATCGAGGTGATCGAGCAGATCACCTACCTGCTCTTTCTGCGCCGGCTCGACGACCTCCACACGCTCGAAGAAAACAAGGCCAATCGCCTCGGCCGCCCCATGGCGCGGCACATCTTCCCGCTCGGCCACGACGCCAAAGGCCGCCATTACGACACCCTTCGCTGGAGCCGTTTCAAGAACGAAGCCCCCGCCGAGATGTTTGAAACCGTGGGCGAACATGTGTTCCCCATGCTGCGCACGCTGGGCGCGAACGGTCAGAACGGCGGCAACACCGACGGCTCCACCTACGCGCAGCACATGAAAGACGCGCGCTTCACCATCCCCACGCCCGCGCTGCTGGCCAAGGTGGTCGACCTGCTCGACGCCGTGCCCATGGACAACCGCGACACCAAGGGCGACCTCTACGAATACATGCTCGGCAAGATCGCCAGCGCGGGGCAAAACGGCCAGTTCCGCACACCCAGGCACATCATCCAGCTCATGGTGGCCATGACCGCGCCCACCCCCACCGACACCATTTGCGACCCGGCCAGTGGCACCTGCGGTTTCTTGGTGGCCGCGAGCGAACACCTGCGCGAACAGCACCCCAGCCTGTTCCACGACCCGGCGTTGAACCAGCACTTCAACCACGGCATGTTCCACGGTTACGACTTCGACAACACCATGCTGCGCATCGGCAGCATGAACATGCTGCTGCACGGCGTGGAGAACCCCGCCATCACCTACCGCGACTCGCTGGGCCAGGAACACGGCAGCGAAGCAGGCCGCTACAGCCTGGTGCTCGCCAACCCACCCTTTGCCGGCAGCCTGGACTTTGAGAACGTGGCCAAGGACCTGCTGCAGACGGTGAAAACCAAGAAGACCGAGCTGCTCTTCCTCGCCCTCTTCCTGCGCCTGCTCAAGCCCGGCGGCCGGGCCGCGGTGATCGTGCCCGACGGCGTGTTGTTCGGCAGCAGCACCGCGCACAAAACCCTGCGCAAGCTGCTGGTGGAAGAGCAGAAGCTCGACGCCATCGTCAGCCTGCCCGGCGGCGTGTTCAAACCCTACGCGGGCGTGAGCACCGCCATCGTCTTCTTCACCAAGACCAACAGCGGCGGCACCGATCACGTGTGGTTCTACGACCTGCAAGCCGACGGCTGGAGCCTCGACGACAAACGCCAGCCCCTGCTGGGCGAAGAGCTGCTGGGCACCCGCCCGGCCCGCGCGCTGACCGACGCCGAACACGCCAAGAACAACCTGCCCGACGTGCTGGCCCGCTGGCAGACCCTGGCTTCACCCCCTCTCCCGCTCGCGGGAGAGGGCCGGGGTGAGGGCTCCCCCGAACACCAGCGCCCCCGCACCGCCCAGAGCTTCTGCGTGCCCAAGGCACACATCGCCGCCAACGGCTACGACCTCAGCCTCAACCGCTACAAGGAAGTGGTGCACGCGCAGGTGAACCACCGCGCCCCGGCCGAGATTCTGGCGGAGCTGGCGCGACTAGAGGCCGAGATCGCCCAGGGGACGAAAGCGCTGGCGGAGATGTTGAAGTGAGCAGGTGGGAAACGGTTGCGCTCGAAAAGGTTGCCGATATTGAGCGCGATGGCGTAGCGGCCTCGGCTATACGCGATGGAACGCTTTATGTCGGCCTGGAAAACATCCAGTCTGGAGGTGAATTTCTCGACGTCCGCGCTGTCGATGAGGGCGAATTGGCAAGCAGCAAGTTTGCCTTCACAGAAGAGCACTTGCTCTACGGAAGCACTTGCTCTACGGAAAATTGCGCCCCTATCTCGCCAAGATCGCGCGTCCAACCTTCGCAGGCGTTTGCAGCACCGACATACTTCCGATCAAACCCGGACCTCTGCTTGATCGAGACTACCTTTCGCACTTTCTTCGCCAACCGGGAATGGTGGACTTTGCGAATTCCCGCGCTACTGGCGCCAACCTGCCAAGGCTGAGCCCCCGCGTTCTGGCGAGTTTTGAGATCCTGCTCCCACCCCTCCCCGAACAACGCCGCATCGCCGCCATCCTTGACCAGGCCGACACCCTGCGAACCCAGCGCCGCGCCGCCCTCGCTCAACTCGACAGCCTCACCCGGTCCCTCTTCCTCGACATGTTCGGCGACCCAGTGACGAATCCGAAGGGCTGGCCGCGCTTCAAGCTGGGCGACTTGGTCGCAACCGGTCCGCAAAACGGTTTGTACAAACCGTCAACCGACTACGGATCAGGCACACCCATTTTGAGAATCGACGCTTTCTACGACGGAGTGGTCACCAAGCTGAACTCGCTCAAACGTGTGCGGGTGTCCCCCGAAGAGGCAACGCTGTTTGGCCTCGCTTGCGACGACATCGTGATCAACCGGGTAAACAGCATCGAATACCTCGGCAAGAGCGCGATCATTCCCCCCCTGCCCGAGCCCACGGTTTTCGAGTCCAACATGATGCGGTTCTCTGTTCAGCGTGACCGCGTGGACCCAGGCTTTGTGGTGCAGTTCCTGCAAACGCCCTATGTCAAGGCGCAAATCCTTTCTGGCTCAAAAAACGCAGTCAATCAGTCGAGCATCAACCAGCAGGACGTAAAGGGATTTCTGATCAACGTCCCCCCTCTCCCTCTCCAACAAACCTTCGCCACCCGCGTCCAGGCCATCGAAGCCCTGAAGGTCCAGCACCGCGCCGCCCTGGCCGAGCTGAACGCCCTGTTCGCCTCCCTGCAGCAGCGCGCTTTTGCTGGCACGCTTTGACGCTCAGACACTGCCGGGCAGCCACTCGCCCGTCGGACCAGACCGCAGCACCTAATCCCGTGGGATTACGGGACGACGTGTTGGGAAAGCGGGTTGCCAGCACGCTGCTGCGTCGGGTGCGCTTTCACTGCACGCCCAAGCACGCAAGTTGGCTGAACATGGCCGAGAGCGAAATCGGCATCCTCACGTGCCAATGCCTGAACCGCCGCTCGCCAAGCCAGCAACTTCTGCGAAGCGAAGTCGATGCTTTGCAAGCAGACCGAAACGCGCTGCGTCGAACCATCGAGTGGAAGTTCACTCGACAGGATGCAGATCACAAGCTCGGACGTCACTGCGCTACGAAACTTGCGTGTTGATGTGCCAGGCCCAGATCCGCATTTGTCGGAGACTGCGTGCTGATGGTTCCCCCCGCGTAAGCGGGGATGGGCCTTACGGGGTCAAGGTGACCCCTTATTAGGAGCAGGCTCCCCCGTCAGCCATGGTGGCCACCGGCAGTCAACATGGATTCGTCGGACGCTTACGGACAAATGGCAGCGATGCCATTTGTCCGGTCCACAAGGGGACAAGAAAGAACACGGGGAAGATCTTCAAAATTCTGACCCCATGAAAGCAAATTTGCGAAGTTTGCTTATCAGACATGCAGTTTCGCCCTCACGGGATCAATTTTTGATGCACCCACCCCGCCCCAAGGTGAGACCGCTTCGCCGTTGCGACATTTGGAAATTCTGCCCTCATGAGATCAATTTTTTCTCGATTGCTTGACAGCTGAGCTAAACTGACCCTCCAAGGTCAAAAAATGAACATCACCCCCGACACCCTGTCCGAGTTCGCCAAGCGGTTGATGACGGAGCGCAAGCGCCAGGGTTTGTCTCGCGCGCAGGCGGCCGCAGTCTGCAATGTGAGCACGTCGTTCATCCGCGACGCGGAGTCCGACCCGGGGCGCTGTTCGCTGGCGCGCCTGCAGCAACTGACCCGGGGGCTGGGGCTGACGCTGTCGGTCACGGGCTGGCAAGGCGCCGGCCCGGCAGGGAACTCCGATGACGCTGTGCCCGGGCAGCAACCCTTGAGCGGCGCATGATCCGCCTGCGCGTCTGGGCCAATGTTCGCCCGATGGGTTGGTTTGGCCATGCGGCAGGCGACTACTTCTTCGAGTACGACCCCCAATGGATTGAGCAGCCAGGCAGCTATGTGCTCGCGCCGCAGTTTCCGGTGCGGGCCGGGCGCTTTGCAGGTCTGGCCGTGCGCACGTTCTTCGAAAACCTGCTGCCAGAAGGCAATGCACTGGACGACATTGTCAGCGCCATTCATCTGCGGGGTGCCTCGTCGTTCGAGGTGCTGGGCAAGCTGGGGGCCGAGTTGCCGGGTGTGCTGTCCCTGTTGTCTGAGGATGCGCGTCCGGACAACCAGCAGGAATACCAACCCCTTTCGTTTGCGACCCTGAGTCAGCGCTTGGCCGACCGGGGGCGCACGCCTTTGCTGGTGTCGAACGACCAGGCGACGATGTCGCTGGCGGGCGCTCAGGACAAGATGGGCCTGCGTTTTGACAAGAAGAGCAAGCGACTGAGCGACAGCGTGGGGCACTCGCCCACCACGCACATCCTGAAACCCGACTCGCGCCAACCGCGCTACCAACCCAGCGCCATCAACGAATACGCCTGCATGAAGCTGGCCCGGGCCTTGAAGCTGCCGGTGCCCGATGTGTGGCTGTTGCGTGTGCCCGAGCCGGTCTATGTGGTGGAGCGCTACGACCGACAGATGACTGCCGGCAACATCGTGGGGCTGCATCAGATCGACGGCTGTCAGTTGCTGGGCCACGGGCCGGGCTGGAAATACGAACGCACGGGCGGACTGGTGAGCATTCCCAAGCTGGTGGCGGCGTTGCGGGCCTTGCGCCTGCGCGGCAATGACCTCCTGCAGTTACAGCGCTGGGTGATGTTCAACTACCTGATCGGCAATGCCGACGCACACGCCAAGAACCTGTCGGTGCTGATCGACGAGAAGGGTTTTCGACTGGCGCCGTTCTACGACCTGTTGTGCGTGCGCGCCTATGGCGATTCCGGGCTGGCGCTGTTCATTGGCGACGAAGACCACTTTGACGCGGTGGGAGCGCACTCGTGGGAGGCGCTGTGCGCTGACTGCGACTTTGGTTTTGCACCGGTACTGCAGGAATTTCGCCGGATGGCGCAGGACTTGTTGCCCGCCTGGCACAAGGTGAGCGAACGCATCGGCAAGGAGCCCGTGGTGACCGCTGCCGAGCAAGCACTGTTGGCACGCATGGGAACCGTCTTTGAACAACACTGCGGTCATGCAATGTCGATGACGGCGCGCTGAGACTGGCTCTGGGAGGAGCACACATGAAGGCATCGAACTTCGCCTTTCTGCAAGCCAGCTGGCCCGAGCTGCTGGCCGAGGCGCAGCGCGCCGAAGCGGCCTGTCATGCAGACCCGCGCACAGCCTGCTTCTACGCGCGGCGCACGCTGGAGCTGGCGGTGGCCTGGCTGTACCGGGCCGAGGGTGGCGCGGGTGGCGCGCTGCGTTTGCCCTACAAAGCGGATTTGTCGGCGTTTCTGTTTGAGCCGAGCTTCAAGCTGCTGGTGGGCCCGGCGCTGCACGCGAAGATGGACGTGATCCGCCGCCAGGGCAACAGCGCGGCGCACAGCACGCGGACCATGAGCAGCGCGGACGCGCTGGCGGTGCTGCGCGAGCTGTTTCAGGTGGCGTTCTGGCTGGCGCGACACTATGGGCGCCACGCAGCGGCGCGGCCAGACCCAGCGCTGCAGTTCCGCGCGGAGCTGCTGCCTACTGCGCAGCCATTGCAGCCCGAGAGCGCCAAGACACCGGCCGAGCTGCAGCGGCTGGCCACCGAGCTGGCCGAGCGCGACGCGGCCCTGGCGGCTGCGCAGCAGCGGAACGCGGCGATGGACGCGGAGCTGGCGCAGTTGCGCGCCGAGATCGCTGCGAGCAAGGCGGCCAACGAAGCACAGCCCGACACGCACGACTACACCGAAGAGCAGACGCGGGACCTCTACATTGACCTGCTGCTGAAGGAAGCTGGCTGGGCACTGGACCAGCCCCGCGACCGCGAGTTTGAAGTGCGGGGCATGCCGAACCGGTCGGTCGCCGGGCCGCCCCAAGACCGACTGCACCCCCTCGGGGGGTCTGGCGAAGCCGGGGTTGGGGGTCAGCGCCAAGCGCTGGGCTATGTGGACTATGTGCTGTGGGGCGACGACGGCTTGCCGCTGGCGGTGGTGGAGGCCAAGCGCACGCGGCGCGACGCGCGCGCGGGTCAGCAGCAGGCCAAGCTGTACGCCGACTGCCTGGAAAAGCAGTTTGGTCAGCGCCCGCTGATCTACTGCACCAACGGCTACGAGCATGTGTTCTGGGATGACAGCCAGTACCCGCCACGCGCGGTGCAAGGCTTTCACAAGAAGGACGAGCTGCAACTGCTGGTGCAGCGGCGACGCACGCGCAAGCCGCTGGCGGCGATGACCATCAACCCGGCGATGGTGGAGCGGCACTACCAGCTGCGCGCGATCCGCCGCGTGGGCGAAACCTTCGATGTGGACCGGCAGCGCCGGGCACTGGTGGTGATGGCCACGGGCGCGGGCAAGACGCGCACGGTGATCGCGCTGGCCGATCTGCTGATGCGCGCGAACTGGGCCAAGCGGGTGCTGTTTCTGGCCGACCGCGTGGCGCTGGTGAACCAGGCGGTGAACGCGTTCAAGACACACCTGCCCGAAGCGGTGCCGGTGAATCTGGTGACCGACAAAACCGCCGAGGGCCGGGTGTATGTGAGCACCTACCCGACCATGATGGGCCTGATCAACGAGGCTCGGGACGGCCAGGCCGGCGGCCAGCGGCGCTTTGGCGTGGGCCACTTCGACCTGATCGTGGTGGACGAAGCGCACCGCTCGATCTACCAGAAGTACCGCGCGATCTTCGGCTACTTCGACGCGCTGCTGGTGGGCCTGACGGCCACGCCCAAGGACGAGATCGACCGCAACACCTACGGCCTGTTTGGACTGGAAGACGGCGTGCCGACCGACGCCTATGGGCTGGACGACGCGATCGCCGAGGGCTACCTGGTGCCGCCGAAAACGGTGTCGGTGCCGCTGCGGTTTCAGCGCGAGGGCATTCGCTACGCCGAGCTGAGCGAGGCCGAGCGCGAGCAGTGGGACGAGCTGGAATGGGACGAAGACGGCACCGTGCCCGACGAGGTGAACGCCGAGGCGGTGAACAAGTGGCTGTTCAACCTGGACACGGTGGACAAGGTGCTGGAAACGCTGATGACCCGGGGCCACAAGGTGGCCGGCGGCGACCGACTGGGCAAGACCATCGTCTTTGCCAAGAACAACGCGCACGCCGAGTTCATTGCCGAGCGCTTCAACGCCAACTACCCGCACTACGCGGGGCAGTTTGCGCGCGTGATCACCTTCAAGACCGAATACGCACAGAGCCTGATCGACGACTTTTCGGTGAAAGACAAGGCGCCGCACATCGCGATTTCGGTGGACATGCTGGACACCGGCATCGACGTGCCCGAGGTGGTGAATCTGGTGCTGTTCAAGATCGTGCGCTCCAAAGCGAAGTTCTGGCAGATGCTGGGGCGCGGCACGCGCTTGTGCAAAGACCTGTACGGCCCGGGGCAGGACAAAGCCGACTTTCTGGTGTTCGACTTCTGCCAGAACCTGGAATTTTTCAGCCAGGACCTGGAAGGCAGCGACGGCGCGCTGGCGCAGCCGCTGGGGCAGCGGCTGTTCAACACCCGGCTGGCGCTGATTGCCGCGATGGACGATCGCCTGGCTGCCACCGGCGAACCGTCGGCCACCGCACAGGTTGGCGATGCAGACGCGGTGGGCGAAATTCGCCTGACCGAAGCGGGCATGCGGCGCGACACCGCGAGCCTGTTGCAAGCCATCGTGGCGGGCATGAGTTTGGACAACTTTGTGGTGCGGCCGAAGCGCCAATGGGTGGAGACCTGGGCTGCGGCCAGCGCCTGGGCACACCCGAGCAGCGAACAGCTGGTGGACGCGGGCGTGCACCTCTCGGGCCTGCCCAGCGCTGTGCGCGACGAAGACGAAGATGCCAAGCGCTTTGACCTGCTGATGCTGCGGCTGCAGCTGGGTGTGCTGAACGCGGAGCCGGGCTTTGAGCGGCTGGCGCAGAAGGTGCGCGACATCGCCGAACGCCTGCTGGAGTTGGGCAACATTCCCGAGGTGCGCAAGCACGGGGTGTTGATCGAGGCGGTGGCCGGTGAGGCGTGGTGGATGGACGTGACCCCGCCCATGTTGGAACAGGCGCGGCGTCACCTGCGCGCGCTGGTGAAGTTGATCGACAAGACGGCGCGCAAGGTGATCTACACCGACTTTGAAGACCATCTGGGCGAGTTGACCGAAGTGCTGCTTCCACTGGGTGGCGGCGCTGGCGACTTCGAGCGTTTTCGCACCAAGGTGCGAGTTTTTTTGCGCGCGCACGAAGACCACATCGCCCTGCACAAGCTGCGCCGCAACCTGCCGCTCACGCCGGCCGATCTGGCCGAGCTGGACCGCATGCTGGCCGCCAGCGGCACCGGCTCCGCGCAGGACTTTCAGCGAGCCGCTGCCGAATCGCAAGGACTGGGCCTGTTCGTGCGTTCGCTGGTAGGGCTGGACCGACAGGCCGCCACCGAAGCACTGAGCAGCTTCTTGCAGGACAAGGCGCTGGGCAGCAACCAGATGGAGTTCCTGAACCTGATCGTGAACCACCTGACCGAGCGCGGCGTGATGGACCCCGCCCTGCTCTACGAGCCACCGTTCACCGGCTACGCGCCGCAAGGCCCGGAAGCGCTGTTCACCCGTGCGAAAGTGAACCAGCTGTTCCAGACGCTGGACCACATCAAGGCCACGGCCACAGTGGCCCAGAGGGCTTGACCCTCTGACGCGCCGACACAACCCTACAATGACGCCTTGCAACAATTGCAAGACGTTCTCAGGGCGGGGTGAAACTCCCCACCGGCGGTATCTGTGACTGGATCACAGGAGCCCGCGAGCGCCTGAAGGCCCACTCCTTCGGGGTCAGCAGACATGGTGAGATGCCATGGCCGACGGTCACAGTCCGGATGAAAGAGCAACGTGTTTTCGCCTCGACCCCCGTGTGCACACCCGGGGTCGGGCGTGCCGTCGCACGCGCTGAGAGCAGCTTTCCCATGCCGGAACCCTGCCCTTTTCATCTCCACCGCGACCACCCGAACCCCACCTGCCCCTGGCCACCGTGCGACGCGGCGCGCCGCCGTCGTCATTCACACCGAGGAAACACCATGTCCGAATTCACATTTGCATCTGTCCCTGAGCTGGTCGCCGACATGGCGGCGGGCCGCATGGTCGTCCTGGTGGACGACGAAAGCCGCGAGAACGAAGGCGACGTGATCATTGCCGCCGACAAGATCACGCCCGAGGCCATCAACTTCATGGCCCGCTATTGCCGCGGCCTGATCTGCCTGACGCTGACCGCCGAACGCTGCGACTTTCTGCGGCTGCCCCCCATGGTGACGCGCAACGGCACCAAACACGCCACCGCCTTCACCGTGTCGATCGAAGCCGCCGAAGGGGTGGACACCGGCATCTCGGCCGCCGACCGGGCGCGCACCGTGCAGGTGGCGGTCGCGGCCGACTCCACGGCGGCCTCGCTGGTGCAGCCGGGCCACGTGTTCCCGCTGCGCGCGGCCGTCGGTGGCGTGCTGATGCGCGCCGGCCACACCGAGGCGGGCTGCGATCTGGCCCAGATGGCCGGCCTGCAACCGGCGGCGGTGATCTGCGAAATCATGAAGGACGACGGCACCATGGCCCGCCTGCCCGACCTGATCGAGTTCGCGAAACAGCACGGCATCAAGCTCGGCTCGATCGCCGACATGATCCGCTACCGCAGCCAGACCGAGCGCCTGGTCACGCTGGCCGGCCAGCGCCCGGTGAACACGCCGTATGGCCGCTTCGAGCTGCTGACCTACCGCGACAAGGTGGGCGGCACCCACCTGGCGCTGACCCACGGCGAATGGACCGCCAGCGATCTCGTCACCGTGCGCGTGCACGAGCCGGTGTCGATGATCGACTGGCTGGAAACCGACCAGAGCCCGCACTCGTGGCCACTGCCGCAGGCGCTGGCCGCGATCCACCAGCAGGGCAAGGGTGTGGCCCTGCTGCTCAACGCCGCGGAAGACGCGGACGACCTGGCCCGGGCCGCCAGCCAGCCCCGCGCCACGCGCCCGAAGAAAGAGGTGGCCAACGACGCCGACCTGCGCACCTACGGCGTGGGCGCGCAGATCCTGCGCGAGCTCGGGGTGGCGCGCATGCAGGTGCTGGGCAACCCGCGCCGCTTCCCGAGCATGGGCGGCTACGGCCTCACCGTCGAGGGCTTCGTGCCGCCGACGTCGGCGGCGTGACCCCCGCCCGGCGGCGCTGATCGACGGCCCCGGCGGGGGCCACGGCGCACCGGCCGGGGCCGGCGGTGGACACGGATCTTTACCGGAACTTCACCGCAGCGCCACGGTCGGTGGGGTGGGTTTGCGCACAATGGCTCCACGGCATACCCAGTATGCTGAATGAACACCATGAACCAGCTCCCCCCCTCCCCCCTGCGACGGTCCGCCACCTTCCTGGCCTCGGCCAGCGTGGTCCTGCTCACCGCCTGCGCCAGCCTGTCCCCCGCCAGCAGCGCCCTGCCGGCCACGCCCGTGCCCGCCGCCTGGTCCACCGGCCCGACGGCCACGGCGGGCTCCTCGGCCACCGTGCTCGCCCAGTGGTGGCAACGCTTCAACGACCCCGCCCTCAGCGCGCTGGTCACCCAGGCCCTGCAGGCCAACACCAGCGTGAAGAGCGCGCAGGCCGCCCTGCTCCAGGCCCGCGCGCAGCGCGACGTGCAGTCGGCCAACGCTGGCCCCTCGCTCAGCGCCTCCGGCTCGGCACAGCGCAGCCAGACCGGCAGCGCCGCCGGCAGCAACCGCTTCCAGGCCGGCTTTGACGCCAGCTGGGAGCCCGACGTGTTCGGGGGCAACCGCGCTGCGGTGAACGCCAGCGAAGCCGATGCGCTCGCCGCCGAAACCAGCCTGGCCGACGTGCAGGTGTCGCTGGCCGCCGAGGTGGCGGCCAGCTACATCGAACTGCGCGGCCTGCAGGCCCGCCTGGCCATCGCCAACAGCAACCTCTCCCTCCAGTCCGAGACGCTGCAGATCACCCGCTGGCGCAACCAGGCGGGCCTGGTGTCGTCGCTGGACGTGGAGCAGGCCGTCGTGTCCTCCGAGCAGACCCGGGCACAGGTGCCCGCGTTGCAGACCAGCGTGGCGCAGTCGCTCAACGCGCTGGCGGTGCTGACCGGCCAGGCCCCTGGCGCCTTGCAGGCCACGCTGGGTACGCCCGCCGCCGTGCCGCAGACGCCGCCTGGCCTGGCGCTCGCCTTCCCCGCCGAGACGCTGCGCCAGCGCCCCGACGTGCGCACCGCCGAGCACCGCATCAGCGCCGCGCTGGCCCGTGTGGACGCGGCCGAGGCGGCGCGCTACCCGAGCTTCCGCCTCGGTGGTTCGCTGGGCCTATCCGCGCTCACTTTGGGCACGCTCACCAACGGCGCTTCGGTGGTCCGCTCGCTGCTGGCCAGCGTGTCGGCGCCGTTGTTCGACGGTGGTGCGGCCCGGGCCCAGGTGCGCTCGCAAGAGGCCGCGCTGGAGCAGGCGCGCCTGAGCTACCAGGGCACCGTGCTCACCGCCTTGAAAGACGTGGAAGACGCCCTGGTCGCGCTGCAGGGCGACACCGAGCGCCTGGCCCGCCTGCAGGCCGCCGCCAGCGCCGCGGCCAACGCCGAGTTGCTGGCCCGCCAGCGCTACGAGAGCGGCCTGATCGACTTCCGCACCGTGCTCGACACGCAGCGCACCCTGCTCTCGGCGCAGGACAGCGTGGCCAGCACGCAGGCCACGCTGAGCGCCGACCACGTGCGCCTGTACAAGGCCCTCGGCGGCGGCTGGACACCCGACGCCAGCGCCGGCCGCTGAGACGCCCCGAACCCCGTATTCAGAGAAAAACACCATGAGCAAGCCCAAAGACGCCACCCCCGCCGACCTGCAAAACCTGCTGGGCAGCGACCACCCGCCGCGCTGGTGGCAACGCCCCACCCTGTGGATCGGCGTGGCCACTGTCGTGCTGCTCGCTGGCGGCTGGACCTGGTGGCAGGCGCAGCAGCAGACCAAGGCCGCACCGGTGTATGTGACCGAAGCCCTCAAGAAGGGCGACGTCACCCTCACCGTGTCGGCCAACGGCACGCTGCAACCCACGCGCTCGGTCAACATCGGCAGCGAGCTCTCGGGCACGGTCAAACGCGTGCATGTGGACGTGAACGACCGCATCAAGGCCGGCCAGGTGCTGGTGGAGCTGGACACGGCCAAGCTGATGGACCAGGTGACGCAATCGCGCGCCGGTCTGGCCTCGGCGCAGGCGCAACTGGCGCAGGCCGGTGCCACCGCGCGCGAGGCCCGCGCGACGCTGACGCGCTTCGAAGAGGTGTCGCGGCTCTCCGGTGGCAAGGTGCCCTCGGCCACCGAGCTGGACACGGCCAAGGCCGCGCTGGAGCGCGCCGTGGCCAGCGAGGCCGCCGCGCGTGCCTCTGTCACCGAAGCGCGCGCCGGCCTCGCCACCACCGAAACCAACCTGTCCAAGGCCTCGATCCGCTCGCCCATCAACGGCGTGGTGCTCAGCCGCACGGTCGACCCGGGCAACGCCGTGGCCGCCTCGCTGCAGGCCGTGACGCTGTTCTCCGTGGCCGAAGACCTGACCCAGCTCAAGCTCGACGTGGCGGTGGACGAGGCCGACGTGGGCGCCGTCAAGGTGGACCAGAAAGCCACCTTCACCGTGAGCGCCTTCCCCGCGCGCCGCTACCCGGCCGTCATCAACCGCGTCGCCTTCGGCTCCACCAAGACCGACAACGTCGTCACCTACACCACCACGCTCAACGTCGACAACGGCGACCTCAGCCTGCGCCCCGGCATGACGGCGGCCGCCACCATCGTGGCCCAGGAAGCGAAAGGCGTGCTGCTGGTGCCGAACACCGCGCTGCGTTTCTCGCCCGCCAGCGGCAACGGCGCCGCAGCGGCGAACACCAGCATCCTCTCGAAGCTGATGCCTCGCCCGCCTCGCACCGCCACCAAGACCGCCGGCACCGACCGACGTGGCGGCGGACCGCGCCAGATCTGGGTGCTGCAGGACGGCCAGCCGGTGGCGAAACCCGTCAAGACCGGCATCAGCGACGGCCGCAACACCGAGGTCAGCGGCGAAGGCCTGGCCGAAGGCATGGCCGTCATCACCGAGCAACGGTCTTCTGCCACGGGTTCCTGAACATGGACACCCCGCTGATCCGCCTGCGCGGCATCACCAAGACCTACGGTGAAGGCAACACCGCCTTCCAGGCCCTCAAGGGCGTGGACCTGGACATCCAGCAGGGCGATTTCGTGGCCATCATGGGCCCCAGCGGCTCGGGCAAGTCCACCGCGATGAACACGCTGGGCTGCCTGGACGTGCCCACCACGGGCGACTACCTGTTCCGTGGCGTGCACGTGGAAGCGCTCTCGCGCGACGAACGTGCGCGCCTGCGGCGGCGCTTCTTCGGCTTCGTGTTCCAGGGCTTCCATTTGCTCGCGCGAACCTCGGCGCAGGAGAACGTAGAGCTGCCGCTGGTCTACCGCGGCGAGCCCGCGGCCTCGCGCCACAGCCTGGCCCAGCGCGCGCTGGAAAAGGTCGGTCTCAAGGGCTGGGAACACCACACGCCCGGCGAACTCTCGGGCGGGCAGCAGCAGCGCGTGGCCATCGCGCGCGCCATCGTCACAGAGCCGCAGGTGCTGTTGGCCGACGAGCCCACGGGCAACCTCGACACGCACCGCAGCCAGGAAATCATGGAACTGCTCTGGCGCCTGAACGCCGAACAGGGCATCACCGTGCTCATGGTCACGCACGAACCCGACATGGCCGCCTACGCCAAGCGCATCGTGCGTTTCGTGGACGGGGTGGTGGCGAGCGACGAGCGCAACCCGCACCCGGTGGCGCTGCAGGCCGGACCTGCCCACGCCACCGCCAGCGACTTCAGCGGGGAGGTGGGTCATGTGGCTTAACACCCTGCTGCTCGCGCTCCGCTCGATCCGCCGCAACCTGCTGCGCTCCTTCCTCACCATCCTGGGCATCGTGATCGGCGTGAGCGCGGTGATCACCATGGTCACCGTCGGCAACGGCGCCACGCTGGCGGTGCAGAACCAGATCTCGGGCCTGGGCACCAACCTGCTGCAGATCCGCCCCGGCCAGCGCATGGGCCCCGGCGGCAGCGGTGCCAGCGCCCCGGCGTTCAAGGAAAGCGACGGCGACGTGATCGCGGCCCAGGTGGCCGGCGTCGCCGCGGTGGCGCCCGAAGCGCGCAGCGGCGTCACGCTGGTGGCCAACGGCCGCAACTGGACCAGCAGCGTCATCGGCAGCACCAACGCCTGGCTCACCACCGGCAACTGGAAGCTGGCCGACGGCCGCGAGTTCTCCGACGACGAGCTGCGCGCCGGCGGCGCGGTCTGCCTGATCGGCAGCACCGTGCAGCGCGAGCTGTTCGGCAGCACCAGCGCCACCGGCGGACAGCTGCGCGTGAAGGCCATGAGCTGCGAGGTCATCGGCACGCTGCAGTCCAAGGGCCAGGGCGCCTTCGGCAACGACCAGGACGACATGGTGCTGATGCCCATCAAGACGCTGCAGCGGCGCATCACCGGGCACACGCGGGTGAACACGCTGCTGGTCTCGATGAGCGAGGGCAGCAACGCCACCAGCGTCACCGCCAGCCTCACGCAGCTGCTGCGCGAGCGGCGCAAGCTGTCCGAGACCGACGAAGACAACTTCAACGTGCTCGACACCAAGCAGCTCGCCGAAACGCTCTCGGGCACCACCAAGATCCTCACCATGCTGCTGGGCGCGGTGGCGGCCGTGAGCCTGCTGGTGGGCGGCATCGGCATCATGAACATCATGCTGGTGAGCGTGACCGAGCGCACCCGCGAGATCGGCCTGCGCCTGGCGATTGGCGCGCTGGAGCGCGAGGTGCTGCTGCAGTTCCTGATCGAGGCCGTGGTGCTGGCCGCGCTCGGCGGCCTGATCGGCATCGTGCTCGCCACCGGCGCCTCGATCGGCCTGTCGGCGCTGATGAACGTGCCCTACCAGTTCAACCTGAGCGTGAACCTGCTGAGCTTCCTGTTTTCCGCGGCCATCGGCGTGCTGTTCGGTTTCTTCCCGGCGCGGCGCGCGGCGCGGCTGAACCCGATTGACGCGCTGAGGCACGAATAGGCCCACCCCCGCGCCGCCTGCGGCGTCACCCCCTCAAGGGGGCGGCACTGGCGGCCCGGCAAAGCCGGTTCCGCGGTGCCCTGGGCCCGACTCCCCCTCCGGCGTGAAGTACCTTGTTCGAGGATGCGGTGGAACCGGCTTTGCCGGGCCACTCGCATCGCCCCCTTGAGGGGGTGACGCCGCAGGCGGCGCGGGGGTGTCTAGATCAGGGGCCCGAAGATCCAGGCCATCAGGACCAGCCACCACACAGCCCCGGCCCAGCCGACCCAGCGCGGCGGCAACCACACCAGCAAGGGCAAGGCCGCCAGCAACACCACAGTCTGACCGACCCACACCGCGTCGGAGCCAAACACGGTCACGACGCCCTGGTAGCGCGTGGAGCTGGTGTGCACCTCGGTGACGATGGCGAGGGTGCCCGCTGCGGCCAGCACCAGCGCGATGGCGGTGAACAGCAGCTTGGCCGAGGTCTTCATGCCGGCCCGCAGGTCTTGACCTCTCAGGCCGTGCGCGGCTTGACTTTGGAGGCCGCCAGCTTGGCCTGCGTGCGCGCGACCTCGACGTCCGCATCGTGCACCAGCGCCACGCCCATGCGGCGTTTCACGAAACTCTCGGGCTTGCCAAACAGGCGGATCTCGCTGTTCGGTACGCGCATCGCTTCGTCCACGCCGTCGAACACGATGCCTTTCGCTTCCACGCCACCGTAGATCACAGCGCTGGCGCCGGGGCTCTTGAGCGCGGTGCTGACCGGCAGACCGAGGATGGCGCGGGCGTGCAGCTCGAACTCGTTCTGCCACTGCGTGATCATGGTGACCATGCCGGTGTCGTGCGGGCGCGGGCTCACCTCGCTGAACCAGACCTGGTCGCCCTTGACGAACAGCTCCACACCGAACAGGCCGAGACCCGAGGGCTGGCCGTCGTGGCCCATGCCGAGATCGTCCGTCACCGCCTTGGCGATGCGGCGCGACTCGGCCAGCGCGGTCGATGTCATGGGGTGCGGCTGCCAGCTCTCCACGTAGTCGCCACTCACCTGCACGTGGCCGATGGGGTCACAGAAGTGCGTTTGAATCTGGCCGTCGGCACCGCGCGCGCGCACGGTGAGCTGCGTGATTTCGTAGTCGAAGTCGATGAAGCCTTCGACGATGATGCGGCCCGGGCCGACGCGGCCGCCCGACATCGCGTAGTCCCACGCGGTTTTCACATCGGCCGGGCCGTCGATCTTGCTCTGGCCTTTGCCCGAGCTGCTCATCACCGGCTTGACGATGCAGGGGTAGCCAATGCCACCTTCGATCGCGGCCTGCAGCTCTTCGAGCGAGTCGCAGAACTGGTAGGGGCTGGTCGGCAGGCCCAGCGTTTCGGCGGCCAGGCGGCGGATGCCCTCGCGGTCCATGGTCAGGCGGGCGGCGCGCGCGGTCGGGATCACGCGCACCACGCCGGCGGCCTCCAGTTCCTGCAACACGGGCGTGGCGATCGCCTCGATCTCGGGCACCACCAGCTGCGGTCGCTCGGCCTCGATCAGCGCTTTCAGCTGAAGCGCGTCGCGCATGGTGATGGTGCGCGCGTGGTGCGCCACCTGCTGGCCCGGCGCGTTCTCGTAGCGGTCCACCGCGATGGTCTCCACGCCCAGGCGCTGCAGGGCGATCAGCACCTCCTTGCCCAGCTCGCCGGAGCCGAGCAGCATCACGCGGGTGGCCGAAGGAGACAGCGGGGTGCCGATCATGGTCATGGAAAACCTTGAAAAAAGGGGTTCAGGGAATCATCCGGCCCATGGCCTCGCCCATGCGCACATCGCGCTCGGGCGTCCACGTCGGGTTGAAGTCAATCGTGTTTTTGGGCCAGAGCAGCACCACGGTGGAGCCCAGCAGGAAACAGCCCATTTCTTCACCGCGGCCGAGCATGCAGGGCTCGTCGTCGTAGGTCCACTCGCGCACGGCCTTCGTGCGCGGCGGGTTCACCACGCCGTGCCACACGGTGGCCATGCTGCCGACGATGGTGGCGCCCACCAGCACCTGCACGAAGGGACGGGTTTCGCCTTGGTCACCGTGCGGCACGTCGAACACGCAGACCACGCGCTCGTTGCGCGCAAACAGGCCAGGCACGCCACGCGCCGTGGTCGGATTGACTGAAAACAGCTCGCCGGGCACGTAGATCATGCGGCGCAGGCGCGCGGCGGCGGGCATGTGGATGCGGTGGTAGTCCTTGGGGCTGAGGTAGATCGTGGCGAAATTGCCGTCCTGGAACTGCGCCGCCAACCGGGCATCGCCGCCCACCAGGGCGCGCGTGCTGTAGCTGTGGCCCTTGGCCTGGAAGATCTGGTCCTTCTTGATGGCACCGAGCTGGCTGATGGCACCGTCCACCGGGCAGACCCACCCGCTGGGGGCCAGAGGCCGCACCCCGGCCTTGAGCGGCCGGGTGAAGAACTCGTTGAAGGTCGCGTAGCCCTTGGGATCGGGGTTGGCCGCATCGGCCATGTTCACGCCATAGCGGCGGATGAACCAGGGGATCACGTTGTGGACCCACCAGGTGGCGCGCGAGTGGGCACACCAGCCCGCGAACACGTTGATGGCGCGCTTGGGCAGCAGGTATTGCAGGGCAACAGCGGGAGGAACAGACACTTCGAAGCGCGCACAAGGCGGCAAAAAGACCGGCCGGTCGGGTGGCGCCCATTGTAGGGCGCGCGCCCTCAGCGCCCGAGGGGCGGCGGGGCGCGGGCACAATGCCGGCCATGCCCTCACCGCTCTTTGCATGCCAGCACCTCGTCAAGCGTTTTGGCGGGCACACCGTCGTCAACGACCTGTGTTTTGCCATCGACCCGGGCGAGTGCCTGGGCGTGATCGGACCCAACGGCGCGGGCAAGACCACCACCATCCGCATGTGCCTGGGCCTGACCGCGCCCGACGAAGGCCGAGTGAGCGCCTTCGGTCTCGACATGCCGCGCGATGCGCTCGCGATCAAGGCCCGGCTGGGTGTGGTGAGCCAGATGGACACGCTGGACCCCGACTTCAGTTGCGCCGAAAACCTGCTGGTCTATGGCCGCTACTTCGGCATGAGAGACCGCGACATCCGCGCCCGCATCCCGCAGCTGCTGGAGTTCGCCGCGCTGACCCACAAGGCCGACGCCAAACCGGGCGAACTCTCTGGCGGCATGAAGCGGCGGCTGTCGCTGGCGCGAGCACTGGTCAACGACCCGCAGCTCCTGCTGCTCGACGAACCCACCACCGGCCTGGACCCGCAGGCCCGCCACCTGATGTGGGAGCGCCTGCAGATGCTGCTGCAGCAAGGCAAGAGCATCCTGCTGACCACGCACTTCATGGACGAGGCCGAGCGCCTGTGTTCGCGCCTGCTGGTGCTGGACCACGGCCGCAAGATCGCCGAAGGCCGCCCGCGTGAACTGATCGCACAGCACCTGGAGCCCGATGTGGTGGAGGTCTACGGCAACGGCGCGACCGCGCTGGCGCAGGCGGACGCACACGCCGGCTTGCGGGCGATGGCCGCGCGCGTGGAGGTGAGCGGCGAAACCGTGTTTTTCTACACAGCCCAGGCTCAGCCACTGCTGGCGGCGTTGGGCGCACACCACGAACTGCGCACCCTGCACCGGCCCGCGAACCTGGAAGACCTGTTTTTGAAGCTCACCGGACGCCAGATCCGGGAAGAAGGATGAACACGATGACCTCCTCCCACTGGGCGTTACCCCGGCTGTCCCTGCGCTGGTGGCCCGTGTTCCAGCGCAACTTCCTGGTCTGGAAAAAACTCGCCGTGCCCAGCCTGGTCGGCAACATCGCCGAACCGCTGATGTGGCTGGTGGCGTTCGGTTACGGCATGGGCGCACTGGTGGGACAGGTGAACGTCGCCACACCCGAAGGCAGCACGGCCGTGCCCTACATCCTGTTCCTGGCCAGCGGCAGCATCTGCATGAGCGCGATGAACGCGGCGAGCTTCGAGGCGCTGTACTCGGCGTTCTCGCGCATGCACGTGCAGAAAACCTGGGACGGCATCCTGAACGCGCCGGTGCGGCTGGACGACGTGGTGCTGGCCGAAATGTTGTGGGCCGCCTTCAAGGCGCTGTTCACCGTGGTGGCGATCATGGGCGTGATGCTCGCCCTGGGCATCAGCCACAGCCCCAAGCTGCTGCTGGCCCTGCCGGTGCTGCTGTTCGCCGGCATCACCTTCTCGTGCATCGCGCTGGTGTTCAACGCGCTGGCGCAGGGTTACGACTTCTTCACCTACTACTTCACGCTCTTCCTGACCCCGATGATGTTCCTCTCCGGGGTCTTCTTCCCGCGTGAACAGCTGCCGGCGGTGGTGCGCGTGATCTCGGACTGGCTGCCCCTCACCAACGCGGTGGCCCTCGTTCGACCCCTGTTCATGGACCAGTGGCCCGAGAGGCCTTGGTTGCACCTGGCGGTGCTGGCGGTCTATGCGGTGGCGGCCTTCTGGCTGGCACTGGCACTCACGAGGAAGCGCTTCGCCAAATAGAAACAATACAAATCAACCTCACCGGAGCACGTGTCCCAGCCGTGAACGCGGCGGAGCTGGCTCTGCCAGGCCGCTCGCGTTGCCCCCTTGAGGGGGTCGCGCGCAGCGCGGCGGGGGTGTGTCCTCAGTGCACTGCGTGCAACGCAGGCTGCGCGTCCACCCAGCTCTCGATGCCGCTGTCCATGAATTCTTCGTTGTCGATCACGGCGTCGAACTGGGTCAGCAACACGCGGTCCAGACCATGGGTCTTGGGAATCAGGGGCTTGTCCAGAGGGCGGCAGATGCGGTGGCGCAGGCCACGCAGGTTCATGCTGCCTTCCATGGCGCTGATCACGGCTTCCGGATCAAGCATGAGGACGAAGGGGTTGAGGCGGCTGTGGATCGAGTTCATGGCGGTGTCCTGGAGAAAAGCGGGGTGAAAACAACTTGTTTGTCGATGTGTCAAACTGTATTCATCCTGTTTCAAGACGTTAAGTCGGCGCACCCCCATTCAGCGTGTAGGAAGTTGCCTGACAAGACCTGAGAAGGCCGGAAAACACCCTGCTGTTTTCCCCCGTTCCTGCGCCGGCAGGAACGCGTCCGCCGCCCGCCTCAGGCCCGCAGGGCCTCGACCGCGGCCGCCACCACCCCCTGCACGCTGCCGCTCGCTCCGTAACACTTTCGAAGGAAGCTGGCGTGGTTGCCATCGCGCGCAGCAGTACGTTCGATTTCATCGAGCGCGGCCTGGGCGTTGAGGGCGTCGGCGTGTGGACCGAGCACGCGCAGGGTGGCCAGGATGTCTTCGCGGATGCTGATCTGCTCGCGGGTTTTGGGGTTGACCATCATGCCGTCGAGGCCGAAACGGCAGGCCTGGAACCGGTTGTAGGTGTACACAAGGTAGTCGTCTTCTTCGGGCGCGGGCTCCTCGCGCTGTAACAGGTGGCGGCACAGACTCTGCAGGTAACAGGCCAGCCCGGCGGCGCGTTCCACGGTCAGCGGCGTGTCGCACACCCGCAACTCGATGGTGCCGTACTCGGGCTTGGGCCGAATGTCCCAGTAGAAGTCCTTCATGGACTTGACCACGCCCGTGCTCTCCATCTTGGTGAAGTACACGTTGGCGAACTCGTCCCAGCTCAAGGTGAACGGCGCGCGGCCGCTCAAGGGAAAGGCGAACACCGAGTTGAGCCGCGCCGAATCGAACAGCGTGTCCACGCCCTGCGAGAACGGCGACGAGGCCGAGAGCGCAATGAAGTGCGGCACGTAGCGGTTGAGCGAGTGCAGCAGGAACAGCGCCTCGTCGGGCGAGCTGCAGCCCACGTGCACATGCTGCCCGAACACGGTGAACTGCTTGGCGAGGTAGCCGTACAGGCCCGACAGCTCCTGGAAGCGCGGCTTGGAGAAGATGCGCTGCTCGAACCAGCGCTGGAACGGGTGGGTGCCGCCACCCGCGATGGCGATGTTGAGGCGGTCGCCCGCGTGCACCAGGGTGTCGCGGATCTCGCGCAACTGGCCCAGCAGGGGGCCGTGTTCGGTCTGCACGTCGGTGGCGATCTCGATCATGCTCTGCGTCATCTCGGGCGTGACCACGCCGGGGAAGGGCTTGCGTCGCAGCAGCTCCAGCAGGTCGTTGGCGCTGCTGGAGAGGTCCATGTCGTAGGTGTTGACGAGCTGCAGCTCCAGCTCCACGCCGAGGGTGAGCGATTTCGAGGCTTTGAAGGTTTCGAGCGGCATCGCTTATTCCTGTGTCACGTGCGTTTCGGCCGCGGCATTGAGGGCGCGCTGGGTCACCAGCGGTCCGAACAGTTCCTGCACCAGCATCATGAAGGCCAGCGCGGTGAGCACCTGCTGCGCCGGCTCGAAGCCGTAGAGGCGGCTCTGTTCCAGCAGCAGGATGGCGAAGGCCGACATGGGCGTGAGCGCCAGGCCGGTGAGCAGGCCCTTGCGCTCGGTGCTGCCCGAGAGCCGCGCCGCCGCCACGTTGCACAGCACCTTGGAGGCCGTGCGCACAACAATCAGCGCCAGCCCCAGCAGCACGCCGCCGCCCACGTCGCTCCAGTCCAGCAGCGCGGCGATGTAGACGAACAGGAACAGCGTGAGCAGGTCACCCGCGGTGCCGAAGCCGCGTTGCGCGTTGGTCAGGTGCACCCGGCGTTCGCGCGCCACGATGCCGAAGGTGAGCGCGGCCAGCAGCGGCGAGAGCTTGAACCCGTAGGCCATGGTGGTGAGCAGCACCACGGCGAGCGCAAACACCAGGGTCACGTCGCGCTCCTGGATGCGCTGCGCGCGCAGCAGCGCCGGCATGGCCATGCCGAGCAGCGCGCCGACCGCGACCGAGGTCACCAGCACGTGCACGCTGCCAAACGCGGCCATCACCAGGTCGCCGGAGGTCGACAGGTGCCAGTAGCCCACCACCAGCTTGAGCGCGAGCACCGCGACCAGGCAGTTGATGGCGCAGAGGTGCAACACGCGCTCGGTCACCTGGCCCGCGCTGCGCAACTCGTTGGCCACGCGAAGGATGCCGGCGGGCGAAGCCGACACCGACAGCGCCGCGACGATGAGCCGGGTGTCGGTGGACAACGCGAAGAACCCCGAGGCCAGGTAGACCACGCTGAAGGTCACCACCGACTCCACCAGACCGAGCGCGAGCACCCAGGGGTTGTGGCGGAACCAGCGCAGGTGGATGCGGTAGCCCAGCTCGAACAGGATGAGCGAGAGCGCCACGTTCGCGAGAAACGGCAGGCCGGGCACCGCGTCCGTCAGACCCGGCAGGTTGATCAGGCTGGCCAGCAGGCCGACCGTCACGTAGCTGCTCACACGCGGGATGCGCGCGGCCTCGTGAAGGCGTTCACCCAGGAACCAGGCCACCAGCAGCACCAGGGGCCAGGCCATGGACTGCAACAGAAAAGACACATCAGACACCATGAGACAACACTTGGAAACGGGACCGCGTCCCGGAGCGACTGTGTAACACCTGCAGCGCAGGCAGCTTGTAACAAGACGAAAGGACCTAGGGTTTGTCCAGAAGTTCAAACCGCTGTTCCAGCAGCCGCGCGTCATCGAAGTGCCGCCGGCCCACAAAGGCCGTGGGATGGCGACCCCATTGCCGCATCGCGCCCGGGCTCGCGATGCCCATCGGCCAGAACAGCGCACGTTCGCCCCGTTCGGTGCCGGGCATGATGCCATGGGACCAGAAGGCGCTGCGCCGGCCGCCGTCCGGCGTGGGCAGGCTGCGCAAGCCGTCTTCGTCGGTCAGCGTGTAGGGCACCGCGTCCACGCGGACGGAGCCGCCCCCATCGGGTTGCGCCCCGACGACCTGGTGGTCGGCCGACGACAGGCGCACGCGCAGACGCTGCCCGGCGGCCATCGCCGGCAGGGTCGCGGGCACAAAGGCCCACTCCGTGCGCGCCTCGGGCGGGGGCTTCAGGGCCATGGACGGCGTGGGCACGAACAGGTGGTAGCAGCCACAGCCATGGATGCTGTCGAGCATCAGCACGCGGCCATCGCCGGACAGCGTGAGGCGCAGCACCACGGCGTCGATCCGCCCGGCCAGCAGGTCCAGTCCCGACCGGGCGGGCCGCTCGCTGAACCAGACGCTGTAGACCAGCTGCATCAGGGTCTGGTCGCCGTGACGGGTGTGGGCGATGCGCTGGTAGACCACCGGTTCGCGGGTGTTCACGTCGGGCGCGGGGCCCTGGGTCCAGCGCAGCGCTCCAGGGCGATCGAAGTCCCCGCGGGTCTCGATGTCCAGCACCGGGGCATGGGCCTGCAAGAGACGCTGTGCGGTGGCCTCGTCGGGCTGCGGAATGCCGAGGGCGTCCCGAGGCACGGCGCGAACCAGCGCCCCGACCTCGGCCGCGCCCAGCGGCGACGCCGTGTTCTGGTAACGCACCCAGCCCGGCATCGGGTCGGGCACCGCCGCCAGCGCCGCCCAACGCGCCTGCCAGTGCCGTTGCTCGCGCTCGACGCCGCCGAAGAACGGCCGCCGGCTCAAGGGGTACAGCCCGAGGGTGCGCATCAGCGCGCTGTAGTCGTCGGGCACGCGGGCGGTGGCCTGGAGCCGCTCGCGTTGAGTGGCATCGGCCGAAGTCGCGGCCCACAAGCGCGCGCCGCAGTCGCGCACGCGGGCCTTCGCCGCGGCCGGGTCGGGCACCGCCAGCGAAGCCATCACCCAGGGCGGCAGGTGGTCGATTTCCAGGGCGCGTGCCTGGGCATCCAGCGCGAGCAAGCCCGCCCCCCAGTCCCGCCACCGCGCGTCGCCGTGCCCGGCCTCGTCGCGGAACGACGCCAGCAGGCGGTCCACCCGCAGGAAACGGAAACCCGGCACGGGGGCCGCACCACCGTCACGCACCGCCTGCGCGTCCACATGCCCGTCCAGCCGCTCCAGCCAGCGCCGGCATTCGGCGACGGCGACGGGCTCCACGGGCGCACGGGCCGGGGTCGCACAGGCGCCCAGGATCAGGAGCAGAGCCACACCGACCACGGCCCGAATGGGGCGGGCAAGGAGGTACGAAAGCGACATCACGGCATGGTAACGGCCCGTTACGCAACGCTCCCGTCCCGTGAGAACCACCCCACGGCCAGCGTTACCATGCACCATGCCCTACATCCCACGCTCCTCCCTGGCGCTCGCACTGGTGCTCGTCACCGGCGGCGCCCACGCCCAATCAACACCCGCCCCGGCTGCGCCGGCCTCCGCGTCCGCACCCGCGCCCTCCAGCCCTGCGAAAAAAGAACTCGTGCAGCGCGTGCTCAAGCTCCAGCAAAGTGGCATCGAGCGATTGGCCACGGCCATGACCGAAGAACCGGCGGTGGTGCTGGTTGAGCGCGCGTCGATGATGATCGCGGCCAACGTGCCCAAGGAGCGCCAGGAAGCCATCTCCAAGGAGATCCAGGCCGACGTGCAGAAGTACCTCAAAGACACCGTTCCGCAGGTGCGCAAGAGCGCCCAGCAGCTCGCCCCATCGACCATCGGCGCGGTGCTGGAGAGCAAGTTCAGTGAAGAAGAGCTGCGTCAGGTCGTGGCCGTCATGGAGTCACCGGCCTACGCCAAGTACCAGCAACTCAGCGGCGAGATGCAGCAGACCCTGCAGGCCAAGCTGGTGGACGACACCCGCGCCACCGTCGAGCCCCGGGTGCAAGCCCTGGAAAAGACGCTCGGCGACCGCCTCAGGGTAGCCACGCAGGCCTCAGCCCCCGCCACCAAACCGGCGGCGCCGGCCAAGCCCGCCAAGTGAAGCGAAAAGGTCCGCGTTGACGGCCCGTCGATATCTGTTTTCCATGGCGCCGGAGCACCTTCCCGGAGCGTGAGGCGGTGCCACCCAGGGCACCGCCGGGCCGGCTGTGCCGGACGGCCAGTGCGCCTTGCAGGCCGCAGCTTCGCCAGAGGCGAGGCTTCTTCGGGCCGTCCAAGCCTGCGCAGGCAGGCTCGGAGCCGCGGCCCTCAGCCCCCTGGAGGGGGTCGCGCGCAGCGCGGCGGGGGTGGGTCAAACCCCGAAGCGTTCGCTCAGCGGCTGCAAGCCCAGTTCATCAAGGATCTGGCCCAGGCGCTCAAGGGAGCGTTCACGCTGGGCGCGGGGCGCCTCGTTGCGGCGCGCCAGGATCAGTTCGTTCTTCATCGAGTGCTCCCAGCCCACCAGCTCGGTCACGGTCACGCTGTAGCCGTGGGCTTCGAGCTGCAGGCAGCGCAGCACGTTGGTGATCTGGCTGCCGAACTCGCGCGTGTGCAGCGGGTGGCGCCACAGTTCGGCCAGCGGCGTGCGCGACAGCGAGAGCGCCTTGTGCTGCCGCATCACCGACGCGACCTCGGCCTGGCAGCACGGCACCAGCACCATGAAGCGCGCCTGCCGCGCCAGCCCGAAAGCAATGGCGTCGTCGGTGGCCGTGTCGCAGGCGTGCAGCGCGGTCACCACGTCGATCTGCGCGGGCAGCTCGGGGTGGTTGAGCGCCTGTTGCACCGTCGTGGCCAGAAAGGCCATGCGGTCAAACCCCAGCCGCGCCGCCAGCGCCTTCGATTTCTCGACCAGCTCGGCGCGGGTCTCCACACCCACGACGCGGCCCACCGGCTTCGCTTTGAAAAACAGGTCGTACAGGATGAAGCCCAGGTACGACTTGCCCGCGCCGTGGTCGGCCAGGGTCACGTCACCGCGCTCCTTCAGCACCTCGGCCAGCAGCGGCTCGATGAACTGCACCAGGTGGTAGACCTGCTTGAGCTTGCGCCGCGTGTCCTGGTTGAGCTTGCCCTCGCGGGTGAGGATGTGCAGCTCCTTGAGCAGTTCGACGGACTGGCCTTCGCGCAGTTCGGGCAGTTGCTCCTGCAGGGTTTTGGGCGGCTGGTGGGGGGCCTTGGTGGTTTTCACGGACGGGTCTTTTCGGATGGTTGTGTGGCGGTGTGCGCGGGTCCGTTCAGCCGCTGATCGAGGGCCTGCACCTGCTCGCGCAGCGCACGGATTTCGCGCATGAGTTCGTGTTCGATCTGGCGCTCTTCGGTGTGGACCTCGTCCTCCACCTCCTGCTCCACGAAGATCGCCGCCAGCGACGCAGTGACCAGCGACAGCACCGCCAGACCCAGCAACACCATCAGCGCGGCGAACACGCGACCGGCCTGGGTGTGCGGCACCACGTCGCCGTAGCCCACGGTGGCGGCGGTCGTGAAGGCCAGCCAGAGGCCGTCCTGCAGGGTGATCACCTGCGGCTCCAGCATCCAGAAACCGACACCGCCGAACAGCATGATGACCAGGCACAACGCCAGCGAGTACCACAGGCCTCGGCGCATGATGTGCCGACGGCGTTGTCTTGAACGTGTCATCGTTGGATTCTGGCACGCCCCAAGGCGACAATGCCCCTCATGCACTCCCCAGAACCGTCGGCAGCCACCCACCCCTACACCGCCCTCACACCCGATGTGGTGCAGGACGCGCTGGGCCACATCGGCCTGTGGGGCGACGGCCGGCTGGCCGCACTCAACAGCTTTGAAAACCGGGTCTACCAGATCCACCTCGAATCCCCGTTCGACGGCCACGCCCAGGTGGTGGCCAAGTTCTACCGCCCCGGGCGCTGGAGCGACGCGCAGATCGCAGAAGAACACGGCTTCGCCGCCGAGCTGGTGGCGGCCGAAATCCCGGCCGTGCCGCCGCTGGCGGTGAACGGACAGACGCTGCACCACTTCGGCGGGTTCGCGTTCGCCGTGAGCCCACGCCGCGGCGGGCGGCGGCCCGAGCTGGACGACTTCGAGGTGCTGGAGTGGATCGGCCGTTTTCTGGCGCGCATCCACAGCGTGGGCGCGGCTCGCCCCTTCGTGGCCCGCCCGGCGCTGGACGTGGCCGGCTTCGGCCACGAGCCGCGCGACTGGTTGATCGAACACCGCATGGTCTCTCCCGAGGTGCAGACCGCCTGGTCCGCCGCGCTGGCCGAAGCGCTGGCGCTGATCGACGCCCACCCGGTGCTGCGAGCCCATCCGCCGGCCGATGAAGACGGCATCCAGTGCATCCGCCTGCACGGCGACTGTCACCCCGGCAACATCCTCTGGACGCCCGAGGGCCAGCCCGGCGCCGGCCCGCATTTTGTGGACCTGGACGACGCTCGCACCGGCCCGGCTGTGCAGGACCTCTGGATGCTGCTCTCTGGCGACCGGCGCCAGCAGAACCAGCAGCTCGGCGCGCTGGTCGACGGCTACGAACAGTTCCGCCCGTTCGACCGGCGCGAGCTGGCCTTGATCGAACCGCTGCGCACGCTGCGCCTGATCCACTACAGCGCCTGGATCGCGCGGCGCTGGGAAGACCCGGCCTTCCCGATCAACTTCCCCTGGTTCGGCAGCCGCGACTACTGGCAGGGCCAGGTGGACATGCTGGTGGAGCAGATCGAGGAAATGCAGAACCCGCCGCTGGTGGCTTGAGGGGCATCCACCCCCGCGCCGGGCTGCGCCCGTCACCCCCTCAAGGGGGCAACGCGAGTGGCCCGGCAAAGCCGGTTCCACCGCGTTCTGGGCAAGACATCGCGATCGACATTGACCACGCTTGTTTAAAGGTTTTCATCAATTCAATTGCACACAATTCAATTGACAGCTACAGTTCACCCCATGGTCACGCAAAACACCCCTCGGAACACCTTGTCGGACCAGGCCCTGCGCCTGGACAACCAGCTCTGTTTCGCGCTGTATTCGGCCTCGCTGGCCATGACCAAGCTCTACAAACCGCTGCTCGAAGACCTGGGTCTGACCTACCCGCAGTACCTGGCGCTCCTGGTGCTGTGGGAACAGGATGGTTTGACCGTGTCCGAGCTGGGCGCTCGCCTGAGCCTCGACTCCGGCACCCTCACCCCCCTGCTCAAGCGCATGGAGGCCGCCGGCCTGGTGTCGCGGCTGCGCGATGCGGCCGACGAACGCCGCGTGCTGATCCGCCTCACCGCCGAGGGCCGCCAGCTCAAGGCCCGTGCGCGCCGCATCCCGGGCTGCGTGCTGGAAGCCTCGCAGTGCGATCTTGCCGAGATCACGGCACTCACCCGCCAGGTGCAGGTGCTGCGCGACCGGCTCACCGCCTGACCCCCCCTTTTTTCACCCCGCTTCACCGAAGCAACCAACCACCAAGGAACCACCATGGCATCCCTCGACAAAGTCCTCTACACCGCCCGCACCCACACCACCGGGGGCCGCGACGGCGCGTCCAAGTCCGACGACGGCCGCCTGGCCGTGACCCACACGCCCCCCGGCGCGCCCGGCACCGGCACCAACCCCGAGCAGCTGTTCGCCGCCGGTTATTCCGCCTGTTTCATCGGCGCCATCAAGGCCGTGGCCGGCAAGATGAAGCTGGCCGTGCCCGCCGACGTGGCGGTGGACGCCGAGGTGGACCTGGGCCCCGTGGGCCAGGCCTACGGCATCGCCGCGCGCCTGACGGTGCACCTGCCCGGCATGGACCGCACCCAGGCCCAGTCGCTGGTGGACGCTGCCCACCAGGTCTGCCCCTACTCCAACGCCACGCGCGGCAACATCGACGTGACGATCACGCTCGCCTGATTTCGCGAACACCATGAAAAGAGGCCCTTCCCGGGCAACCGGGAAGGGCCTCTGTCATTCAGGCAAGGTCTGCAGCGTTGAGCAATGCAGCCAAGAGGCACCGCCGGGCCGGCTTTGCCGGACGGCCAGTGCCGCCCCCCTTGGGGGGGGACGCGAAGCGGCGCGGGGGGTGTTTCCTGCTATCCGCGTTTCTGGATCGTGTTGGCCAGGTGGCGCTCGCGGAAGCGGCGCATCGCGCGGAACAGGATGGGCGGTGTGTAGTCCTGCGAAATCTTCCAGCGCAGGCCCCCGATCTTTTCGTTGGGACGCTCGGCGAAGATCGTCGTGTGTGCCCCGTTGACCTCGGCCTCGGGTCGCCCGTTGGTGTAATAGAACAAGGCCAGCGACTTGCGGGAGTCACCCTCGGGGCAGGTGAGCGGATCGGGGTGGCCGTGGAAGGTGTTGCTGGTCGGCGAGAAGATGGCCAGGCGGTTGAAGACGGGCAGGATCTTGGCGCCGCAGTAGGTGACCTCGCGGTCCCACAGCTCCAGGCTGCCGCCGTACTCTTCCTTCCAGTCCTTGTTCATGTAGAAGATGACGTTGATGCGGCGGTCCAGGAAGTTGGCATCGTGTTTGTTGAAGTCTGCGTGCAACTTCAGCAGGCCACCGCGCGGTGTCTGGTGCAGACCGCCCCCGCGCATGCTCGGGTCGGCGATCATGTTGTCGATGCCGGTGACCTTCTCCAGGAAGCGAAGGAACGGGGCGGAATTGAACTGGTACAGCATCTGCCGGGTGACCGGCCCGAACTTGGTTTCGTCCACGCACACCAGCTTGCGCTCGGCAGGCCGGTTGTAGTTGTGCCACTGAATCTCCTGCGCCTTGGGAAACTCCTGCCACATCGCCTCGGCGATGTCCGGCGGCAGGAAGTTGTCGAACGCCATGTGGTTGAAAGGGGTGCCCAGCTTGTACTGGGCCTCACCCTCCAGGGCGAGTTGCGCGTAGCGCGGGTCATCGAACACAAACCGGTTGGCCAGATCTTTCAGTTCCACCAGGGACTCCTTGGACACGGGGCCGAACGCCGGCCCCTTCACAAAAAAGTCCTGAAACGATGGCCAGCGGCAGGATCAGCCCGGCAGCTCCTGCGACTTGCGGGACTGCAGGTGACGCCCCAGCACGCCCACCAGCACGGTGAGCCCATCCCCCAGCAGCGTGGTGAGACGCATGCTGACGGCCAGCCCGGTCGCCACCGCACCGCCGGTGAGCGGAGACAACAACACCACCATCATGGCCTCACGGACACCCAGGCCACCGGGTGCACCCGGCACCACATAACCGACCACCCAGGCACTGCTGAACAGCAGGGTGATGCTGAACCAATCGACATCAGGACGCGCGAAAAACACTTCAGCCTGCAATTTCAGCACGTACCCCAGGATCATGAAATTGACCAGGATCAACAGGGACACAAGTAACGATGTCCGCAGACGCGGCAGGCGCAGCAGCTGGCCGCCACCGATCTTCATGCTGAGCTTGGGCAGCACGGTGTTGAGCACCTTGATGCCCAGCCAGGGCAGCACCAGCGCCAGCGGCAGCAGCCAGGCCGCCTGCGCGGTGAAGCCCGGGCTGACCGCCTGCACCGTGTTCAGGTCCCAGAGCACCCAGGTGGACAACAAGGCCAGCGACAGGCTGATGATCAGGTTCCAGATGCCCTCGAACACCGCCGTGCCCACCGCCACGCCGACGGGAATGCCGGTGGATTTCGCCAGCACGCCGCGCCCCAGGAACTGCCCGACGTTGCCCGGCAGGTACTTGCCCAGCTGGGAGATGAAAAACACCTGGACCGCGAGCCGCGTGGGCACGCGGTGCCCCTGGTCGGACATCAGCAACCGCCAGACGTGGGTGCCGAAGAAGTGGGTGAGCACCACGCTGCAGATGCTCAGGATGGCCACCGCCACGGTCTTGGGATTGAAGGCGATCGGTGGCAGCTGTTCGACGTGCTTCTTGAACGCCAGCAGGAAATAGGCGAAGGAGACCAGGACGGCTGCGTACATCAGCCACTTGAACAGGGTCTTGGCGTGCTTCATGAGATCGGTTGTCGAGGGAGCGGGATCACCCGGAGCGGCACCCGCCGGTCAGCGGGGCGCCGGGTGCAGGCGCCGCGAATGCGGTGTGCTCGGCGTGGCGCGGGAAGGCCCGAGTGTACCGACCCCACCACGGACAGCCCCTTGACGCAGGGCAAACGCCGGTCGACGTCAGGCGGTGCGCCCGAGCCGCTCCATCGCGTCGGCCAGCCAGTCCGGCGGCAAAGCCACGGGCCCGGTGAGGCTCACGCGCCAGCCGCCCGGCTCCGCCGCCACCTCGGCGGCGCTCCCGCACCAGAGCAGCCACGCGAACCAGGCGCAGGCCGGCGCCGGTGCCGCCTCGCCCGCGGGCGCGGCCAGCAACGCGGTCAGACCCGCCGCGTCCGGCAGGTGCACGGCCCCGCCCCGGACCGCGCCGCCCAGCGCCTGCGCCAGCACCGTCAGCGCCTGGTCGTCGTCCGCGCGGGCGCCCCACTGCTGCATCCGGTGGCGCAGATGGGTGGCGATGCCCGCGCCGCGCCGCGCTTCGGCCTGCAGCAGGTCGGCGTGGTCCCAGCGGTTCCAGTCCACCGCGGGTTCGATCCCGCCCACCACCAGGGCCGCGCGGGCAAAACCGGCCACGGCGGCCTCATGGGCCGTCTCGTGCACGGCGGCGGCGATCGTCAGCAGCGAGCCCAGCCGGCTGCCCAGCAGGCGGGACTGCTGCGCGAGCAGCTTGTCGCGCACGAGCCCGTCGCGCTCGCTGCGCAGCTCGGCCAGTTCCATGGCGTTCTTGAGGTCGGTACGCAGGCTCTCCAGCTCCCAGGGCTTGGCGATGTAGCGGTAAATCTCGCCGGTGTTGATGGCGTCGATGGCCTCGCCCAGCTCGGAGTAGGCGGTGGTCAGCATGCGCACGATGTTCGGGTAATGCTGGCGCGCATGGCGCAGCAGCTCGTTGCCGCGCTCACCCGGCATGCGCTGGTCACACACCAGCACCGCGATGTCGGCGTGGTGCGCGCTGAGCACCGCGCGGCCTTCTTCGACCGAATTCGCCGTGAGCACGGGCGCCAGCGGTCCCACCAGGCGCTCGAAATACTTCAATGCAATCGGTTCATCGTCAACGTAGAGGATTTTGGTGGGTGTCATGTCGGTTCCTCGTCTGGGTGTTCTTGGATAGGGGGAAAGTACAGACTGACCACGGTGCCGCCATCCGGGCCCGACCGGACCTCGATCGTGCCGCCCATCGAGGTCATCACCCGCTGGCAAAACACCAGGCCCATGCCGCTGCCGCCGCTGGTCGCGCGGGTGGTCACCGGTTCGTGGGTCAGGCGCCGCAACACCTCGGGGGCGATCCCGGGGCCGTTGTCGATCACCCGGATCACCGATTGCGGGGGTAGGCCCGGGGCGGGCGCCCCCAGTTCGAGCAGCAGGTGGACGCGGGGCTGCCCGGGTGGCGCAGCCCGTAGGGCCATCAGCGCGTTCTTCACCAGCGTGCAGATCACGAGATACAACAGATCGCGCCGCCCCGGCAGCGTGAAATCGCGCGCCAGATCGCAGCCGAGCCACACGGACTCCCCCTCCTCGAAGGGGTACTCGTCCAGCACCGCCTGCACCAGGTCGCTGGCCCGCAAGCTGGCCGAACTGTCGGCATGGTAGGCGTCACGGGCGGTTTGCACAAACGAGGACACCAGCGACTGGGCGTAGTCCGACCGGCGCAGCGCGGCCTCCAGCATGGCCTTGACTTCACCCGGACGGCGCTGGCCGATGCAGGCCACCTCGGGCTTGCAACCGATCGCATCCAGGTGCCGGTCGCGCATCGCGGTGAGGTAACCGCTCACGGTCGCCAGCGGTGTCGTCACTTCGTGGGCCAGAAACCCCAGGGTCTCGCGCAAGGTGGCCTCGCGGCGCTCGATGAGCGCCTTGTCGCGCGCCCGCTCGCGGCTGTTGGCCAGCGCGCTGCGCAGGGCCTGGCGCGTGATCGTTTCGTCCAGCGGCTTCTCCAGGATGGCCTCCACATGCCCCTGGTTGACCGCGGCCATGGCCACGTCCTTGTCGGCGCAAGCTGACACCAGGAGGCGCGACACGTGGGGGTGTTCGCGCCGTGCGGTGCTCAGCAGCGCCACGCCGTCCTGGCCCGGCATGCTGTAGTCGGTCAGCAGCACCGCCACCTCGTGCCCACGTTGTGCCAGCAGGTCGAGCGCCTGCGCGACCCCGCCGGCCGTGAGCACGACAAACTCGTCGCCGTACTGTCTCGCGAACCACTTGAGGGCCATGGGCTCGTCATCGACCAGCAGGATGGCGTGGGCGTCCAGCGCGGAGGGCTTTGCACCCGGGGTGTCGGACATCATGTGGACGGCCTCGGCAGATCAAAGGTGAACTCGGTCCATTCACCCCACACGCTGTCCACGGCCAGGGTTCCGCCGTGGCGCTGCACGATGCCGTAGCTCACGCTCAGCCCCAGGCCCAGTCCGGCACCGACATCGCGGGTGGTGAAAAACGGCTCGAACACCCGCCCGATGTGGGCCGGATCGATGCCCGGCCCGTTGTCTCGCACCGAAACCGCCAGCCGCTCGCCCTGCTGCTGGACGCGCACCACGATCTTCGCCCCCAGGCGCTGCACCGCCTGCAACGCGTGCGCCGCGTTGCTCAGCAGGTTGATCAGCACTCCGATGATGGCCGGCTCGTCGCCCAGCACGTGGGTGTCCTGTGGCAGGTCCACCGTGACCTCGATGCCCTTGAGTTCGTAGCCCGCGAGCCGCAGCGCCGAGCGCACCGCGTTCTCCAGCAGGAACGGGCGCTGGCTGTCTTCCCCGGGTTTCTGGTAGGCGAAGGTCTTGAGGTCGGAGACGATGTTCTGCACCCGGGTCATGCCTTCGAGCGCGTCGTCCAGGCTCTCCTTGAGCATGGGGTCGGTCTTGGCCGCGGGCACCATCAGGCCCATGTTGATCGCCATCAGGCTGTAGTTGACCGGGTTGTTCAGCTCGTGCAGCAGGCCGGCGGAGAGCGTGCCGATGGCGGCCATCTTTTCGCGCTGCAGCAACTGGCCCTTGACTTCGGCCAGGGTGCGGTTGGTTTCCTTCAACCGCTCGTTCTGCTCCGCCACCTGCTCCCGGAGGGCAAACAGGCGCAGGCGGCTCAACTCGGCAAAGTAGGTGCAGCCCACGCAGATGATGGCCGAGAAGGCCGTGAACAGCAGGTGCGCGACGAACTGGCCCGTGGTGACGATGCCGCCCGCGTGCCAGAAGCAGGCCACGGCATAGATGAGGCAGGTGAACACCCCGAACGCCAGCCCTTCGAGGTAGCTGATGGGCACGATCATGCCCACGGCGTACAGCGCCAGATGAAGCCCCACGAAGTAGATGGACGCCGCCCCTTCGGTCTGGGCGATCATCCAGGCGATCATGACCTGCGGCAGGACCAGCCACAGCAGGGTCAGCATGCGCACATGGCGCCGCCCGAACTCGCCCTGGATGACCCAGAGGATCAGCAGGGTCGCCACCGCCACCAGCGCACGCACCAGCAGAAACACGGTCGCCTGCTCGGGATAGATCGCCATGTCCAGCCCGATGCCCGCCAGCACCAGCACGGCCGAGGTGACGCAGCCGGTCTTGCTGAACGCCAGCCGCACGTCCTGCACCGCCGCACCCAGTGACTGAACGGAGGCGTCGGTCATCAGGCCGTGACGCGCTCAAGCGCTGGGACGAGGAAGGACGCGAACACGTTCACGCCGGTGGCGTCGGTGAAGATCTTCTCGTCGCTGCGCCGGCTCGGAAGCACCCCCTGAAGGCGGGCCTCATCGCGGTAGATCAGGTACCACTCCAGCACATGCTCCATCACCCCGCGCTGCGAGTTGCTGGCGTGCACGTTGGTCACCAGCACCTGGCCGCCCGGCAGGGTTCTGGCGTGCAGGTACTCCAGCAGGCGGCTGCAGACCTTGTCCGACAGGTAGTCGAACAGACCGGCGCAGTAGGCAAAGTCGTAGGCCTCGCTCGCCTCCGTGGCGTCGGCCCGGGTGGCCCGCTTGAGCAGGTTGTGCACCGAGTCGTTGACCAGCTGGAACTGCACCGGCTTGCCCAGCTGGCGCCCCACCTCCAGCATCTTGGCGCGGGTGTGCTCCAGGGTCACTTCGCTGAAATCCAGCAGCGTGAAGTGCACGCTGTCCGGGTCGCCGCCGCCCAGCAGGAAGCGCTCGACCTCCACCGCCGGCCCGCAACCGATGTTCAGGATGCGCACCGGCCGGCCCAGGGTCCGCGCCCGGGCGCTGACTTGCTTCAAATGGTCCACCAGGATGTCGATGCGGTTGCGATGCGCCTGGGCCACAGCGGACTGCAGGAACAAGGCGTTGATCATCTGGAAGTAGGTGGTGGCCCCTTGCTGGGGGTCTGACAGGATCTGGTTCACCATCTCGTAGTCACCGGCATAGCCCAGTGGCTTGGCAAACGTGCGGTACACGAAAGGCGCGCGCAGCAGCAGGGGGTGCAGGGAGGCCTGGGCGAAACTGCGGTAGGTGGCCAGGTCTTCCTCGGGCACATCCTGGGTTTCGGCCTCCAGCGCGGCGAAATAACCGGCCGCCGCCGCCATCACCGGCGACGCGATTTCCTGGAACACCGCCGGCGACACGCGGCCGTCAGCGTCCCTCGGCAGGGCACTGGAAAAATCGGCGTGGTCGGTCCACCGGGACACCTCCGTGAGATAGGCGCGGATCTCGCTCACCGCCACCAGGTAGCCCCGCTTGATCTTGAAGCGCCCGAACCAGTCCTCCACGAACCGCTGGGCCTGCTGGCCCACACTGCCCGAGTCGCCCCGGGCCATGCTCAGATCGGACCACTCGTCGATCAGGGCCAGCGACACCACGGCCATCAGCCCGGTGTTGAGCAGGCTCACCACCACCGCCTTGCCCTTGTAGATGCTGCGGTCGCCCGAGCGGATGTTCAGCTCGGTGAGCACCTCGCTGACCTGGACGATGGAGTAGGGGTTGTAGACCTCCATCGCCAGCGAGCGCCGCTGCAGGCTCGTCAGGGTTCCGCGTGCAACCTCACCCTGGCTGTTGCGGAAAGTGACGACGGGGTCGAATGGACGCTGGAGTTGCACGGCGGAGTTGCTATCAATAAGGGAGAGGCCGAGCAATGCATCGACCGTAAACAAAGAGCCCGAGCGCCAGTGTAGTCATCTGCGGCCGATGGCGTCCGGATCGACTGCCGATCCGCCGCACCCACCCCCTTTAGGCGAAAGAGCCCGACCGGGATTTCACCGGCCGGGCTCTCTGTGCCCCCCGCAAAGGGGCTGTTGCGGCGGCTTTGCGCCGCCGCGCCGTTCACACCAGCAGGGCATTCACCCGCTTGACATACTCGGCAGGGTTTTCCGGCAGGCCGCCTTCGGCCAGCAGGGCCTGGTCAAACAGGATGTGGGCCAGGTCGTCGAAGTGGGCGCTGCCCTCCAGCTTCTTCACCAGCGGGTGCTCGGCGTTCACCTCCAGGATGGGCTTGCTGGCCGGCGCCTGCTGGCCGGCGGCCTTGAGCATGCGAGCCAGCTGGTTGGAGAGGTCACCCTCGCCCACCACCAGGCAGGCCGCGGAATCGACCAGGCGCGTGGTCACGCGCACGTCCTGCGCCTTGTCCTTGAGCGCCTCCTTGAGCTTGTCGAGCATGGGCTTGAAGCTCTCGGCGGCGGCTTCGGCGGCCTTCTTCTCTTCTTCGTCCTGCAAGGTGCCCAGATCCACCGCGCCCTTGGCCACGCTCTGCAGCGGCGTGCCGTCGAAGTCGTGCAGGTGCGACACCGCCCACTCGTCCACGCGGTCGGCCATCAGCAGCACCTCGATGCCCTTCTTCTTGAACACTTCGAGCTGGGGGCTGTTCTTGGCGGCGGCGATGCTGTCGGCCGTGATGTAGTAGATCGCGGCCTGGCCTTCCTTCATGCGCGCCTTGTAGTCCGCCAGGCTCACGCTCACCGCGTCGCTGGTGGTGGAGGCAAAGCGCAGCAGCCTGGCGATCTTCTCGCGGTTGGCGAAATCTTCGCCCAGGCCTTCTTTCAACACGGCGCCGAACTCGGCGTAGAAGGCCGAGTACTTGCCGGCGTCCTTCTCGGCCGCGGCCTTCTCGTCGTCGCTCAGCACGTCGGTCACGCCGTCCGCGCCCTCTTCGGCCTTCGGCGCCACGTCCTTCTTCGCCAGGTCTTCCAGCATGGCCAGCACGCGGCGCGTGTTGCCTTCGCGGATCGCCTTCACGTCGCGGCTTTCCTGCAGCAGCTCGCGGCTCACGTTGAGCGGCAGATCGGCCGAATCGACCACGCCCTTGACCCAGCGCAGGTACGAGGGCATCAGCGCCTCGGCCTCGTCCATGATGAACACGCGGCGCACGTAGAGCTTGATGCCGGCCTTGCGGTCGCGGTTCCACAGGTCCATCGGCGCCTTGGCCGGGATGTAGAGCAGCTGCGTGTACTCGGTGCTGCCTTCCACCCGGTTGTGGCTCCAGGCCAGCGGGGCCTCCTGGTCGTAGCTGATGTTCTTGTAGAAATCGGCGTACTGCTCGTCGGAAATGTCCTTCTTGCTGCGCGCCCACAGCGCGTTGGCCGAGTTGGCGGCTTCCCACTCGTCCTGCGTCACGTACTCGCTCTTCTCGGCGTCCCACGCTTCCTTCTGCATCAGGATCGGCAGGCTGATGTGGTCGGAGTACTTGGTGATGAGCGACTTGAGCTTCCAGTGGCTCAGGTACTCGCCCGCGTCGTCGCGCAGGTGCAGGGTGATGGTGGTGCCGCGCGCGGCGCGCTCGATGGTCTCCACCTCGAACTCGCCCGTGCCGCCGCTGGTCCAGCGCACGCCCTCGGCCGCCGGCAGGCCGGCGCGGCGCGACTCGACCGTGATCTTGTCGGCCACGATGAAGCCCGAATAGAAGCCCACGCCGAACTGGCCGATCAGCTGCGCGTCCTTCTTCTGGTCACCGCTCAGGTGGCTCATGAAGTCCTTGGTGCCGCTCTTGGCGATGGTGCCCAGGTGCTCCACCGCTTCGGCCTGGCTCATGCCGATGCCGTTGTCGGTGATGGTGATGGTCTTCGCTTCCTTGTCGAAAGCCACGCGCACGTCGAGGTTGGGCGCGTCTTCGAACAGCGCGGCGTTGTTCAGGCCTTCAAAGCGCAGCTTGTCGCAGGCGTCAGACGCGTTGGACACCAGCTCGCGCAGGAAGATCTCGGGGTTGGAATACAGCGAATGGGTGACGAGGTGCAGCAGCTGCGCCACCTCGGCCTGGAAAGACAGGGTTTGTTTGCTCATGATTTCAGTTGGCTGGAAAACGACAGACCGGCGCACACCGGATCGAATAGCGCGTGGCGCGGACCGGCATTCTGGCACCGGACCGCAGATCCGCTCACCAGATGGCGGTGGCCGGGCCCGTTTCAAGAGGCGGCCAGCAGCCTGGGCAGCCTTTCCCCGAGCAGGTCCAGCACCACCCGGGTCTTCAAGGGCAGGCGCCGGCTGTGCGGCCACAGCAGGTGCATGGGGAAGCCGAACGGCTCCGGCTCGTCAAACACCTGCAGCAATTGCCCCGAGGCCACGTCCGGCGCCACCAGCCATTTCGGCAGACGCACCAGCCCCAGCCCCGCCACGCCCGCGGCGCACATGGCCTCGAGGCTGTCGAACACCAACGCCGGCGCGGGAATGGGCAGCGTGTCTTCAGCCCGTTCGCCTTGGCCGAACTGCCACAGCTTGGCGGCCCCGTCGCGACCATAGGCGATGAAGCGGTGCGCAGGGCATTGCGCGCGCAGGTCGGCCAGGCCTGCGGGCCTGCCTCGGGTGGCCAGGTAGGCCGGCGCGGCATACAACCCCATCCACTGGTGTCCGACGGACCGGGCCGACAGCACCGCGCTGTCGGGCAGCTCGCCACTGCGCAACGCCACGTCCACCCCGTCTTCCACCAAGTCCACACGCCGGTCGTTCAGCGACACCTCCAGCACCAGCTCGGGGTGCTGCTGCGCCAGCTCCAGCAGCAAGGGCACCACACACCGGCGCCCCACCACGTCGGGCAACGACACGCGCACGCGCCCGGTGGGCACCAGCCGGCCCGCATCGATCTCCTGCCGCGCGGCCTCCAGTTCCTGCAGTGCGCGGCGGCAGCGTTCGTAACAGGCAGCACCCTCGTCGGTCAGGCTCTGGCTGCGGGTGGTGCGGTGGAACAGCCGCACACCCAGGCGCGACTCCATCACCGAAATGCTCTTGGCCACCGCCGAGCGGGTGATGTGCAGGCGCTGCGCCGCTTGCGCAAAGCTGCCGGCCTCCACCGCCGCCACGAACTCTTCCACGCCCCTGAAACTTTCGCTCATTGACAACCCCAAATCAACAATGTGTTGAAAATTATCCACCACACAGCAATCTTTGGAACCAATAGCATCGGTCGCTGGTTTCAACCCTTCAAGCAACACACCATGACGGACGCACCCAACACCCTTTCCCGCTGGCAACTCAGCGCCTATGGCCGCCAGCACCTCAGCCACGTCGAGGCCCCCATGCCCACCCCGGGGCCGGGCCAAATCCTGGTGCAGGTGGCCGCCGCTTCGCTCAACTACCGCGATCTGCTGATGATTCACAACGGCATGGGCACGCCCTTCACCGCCCCCTGGACGCCCGGCTCCGACATGGCCGGCCGCGTGCTCGCCGTGGGCGACGGCGTCAAGCGCTGGCAAGCCGGCGACGCAGTGATCAGCAGCTTCTACGCTGGCTGGATCGACGGCAAACCTTCGCCCGAGGTCTTTCCCCTGGGCGGACCCGGCCCCGGCATGTTGGCATCCCACGTGCTACTGGACGCGCAATGGGTCGCGGCCGCGCCCACCACGCTGAGCCCTGCGCAGGCCAGCACCCTGCCCTGTGCGGCCCTGACCGCCTGGTTTGCCCTGATCGAACAGGGCGGGCTGCGCGCCGGCCAGACCGTGCTGATCCACGGCACCGGCGGCGTCGCGCTGTTCGGCCTGCAACTGGCACGCTTGCACGGCGCGCGCACGGTGGTGGTCTCGGGCGACGCCAGCAAACGCGAGCAGGTGCTGGCGATGGGTGCCACCCATGCCCTGGCGCGGGATGGCGACTGGGTCGCCGAGCTGCACCAACTGACCCAGGGCCACGGCGCGGACCACGTGCTGGAACTGGTGGGCGGCGCCAACGTGGAGCGTTCGGTGCAAGCCCTGGCGGCAGGCGGACGGCTGTCGGTCATTGGCGTGCTGGACGGCGACCGCATCGGCACGTCCGCCTACCCGCTGATTCGCCACCGGACCGTGCTGCAAGGCATCAACGTGGGGCACCGCCGTGCCCTGGAGGATCTGGTGCGCGCCATCGACGTGAACGGGCTCACGCCCACCGTGGCCGCCACCTACAAGGCCAGCGAGCTGACCGCCGCGCTGGACCACCTGGCCCGAGGCGCTTTCGGCAAGATCGTGGTCACGTTCTGACGCAGGGAGCCCGAGCGCCGGGGCTTTGGGCCACACCCCGCCCGGCGAACGCTCAGGCCGTGGGTGCCAGCCAGTGCAGGAGCTGCTGCGCCACCACCGGGCTGGAGAGCAGCTCCAGGTGGCCGGTGCGGTAGACGATGTGCTGGCTGTCCTTCGCAAACACCAGCCGGCGCGCGGGCTCGTCGTGCTGGCCCAGCGCGCTGCGGAGCGGCACCAGGCCATCGCCCATCAACCGGTCGGCCAGCAGTCCGCGCTGACCGACCAGCGAGGCCGCCACGGTGAAACAGGCCACGCCCTCGGGCAGCGGCAGCGGCACGCGGTGGTCGTCGGGCGAATCGAACTGGTCACGGCTCTGCCAGTCCACATCCTGAACATGGCCGTGGCGCAGGTCGGTGATGCCCGCGCTGCGGATGCGGCCCAGCCGGGCGAACGGCGCCGTGTGCGGCGAGGACGCCAGCAGCAGGTCCACCCCGTGGCCCGCGCGCTCCAGCGGCGCGCCGTGGTGCGGCGTGCCCAGAAACACCAGCTCGCGCAGCAGCCCCGGCCAGCGCTGGCCCGCCTCGCGCGCCACCTGCACGGCCGAACGCGCCACCAGCCCGCCCATGCTGTGGCCCACGATCGTGATGCGCTCCAGCGGCACCGGCCAGGCCGCCACCAGCCGGTCCATCAACGCGGCCAGTTCACGGCCGTTGACGGAGGTGTGCAGGCCGGAGTTGTAGCGCAGGTAGACCGGCGTGCAGCCGAGTGCCCGTGCGAGGAATTGGCCATGGTCATGCCCACTGCGGCGCCATTGCGTGTCGCTCATGCACAGGCCATGCGCCAGCAAGAGCAGGTGCGAACCCGTCGCCGTGCCGAGCGATGCGGCCAGCGCATCGGCCTCGCCCAGCGACAGCGTCGCGCCATCGAAGCGCAGCTCCATCGGCTGCGCCAGCGGGTTGCCCATGGCCAGCAGCTTGTCGCCCAGCACGCCGTTCAGCGCCGCCAGCACCGCCTCACGCGCGGGCGAAGCCTCGGGGTGCTTGGCAGGGTCGTCCAGCAGCGGCAGCAACAGGCCCAGCACGGTGTCCGTGCCGCGGCCCACCAGCCGGGTCACACCGCGCACAGCCTGGTACACCTGCCCGGTCAGTCCACCGGCCTGCTCAGCGGAAGCCCCGTTCGACATTCCCAGCCGCCGCCGCACCGACTGATGCACCCCCTCGGTGATGTTGATGGCGCCCTGCGTCGCCTGCAGGATCAGCTGCGCCACGGCCTTCAGGTCCGATGGGCGCACATGGCGCAACACGGCGTGTTGGGGGGTGGTGGGTGGGGTGGGAGCGGTCATGGGGCATTGTGGCGGTGGCCATGGAGCGACGGTAGACACGCCTCACCAATGGTGCCAAGGGTTAGAAACTCGCAAAAACACGACCACGGCGTCCCCCGAAGGCGGCCTCGTGCCTGTCAGTCGGAAACGGCTCCGGCCATGAAGCCAGATCAGCAATACGCCCTTGGACTGGGCCGAGACTCATTGGAAGTCCGTATCAAATGACCGCCACGTTCAATGCCGCTGCCAAGGGGCTCAGAAACTCTCCCCAGCCCCCAGATACCGCCACTGCCCCACCGGCAGATTGCCCAGCACCACGTTCCCGATGCGGATGCGCTTGAGGCCCACCACGTGCAGGCCGACCTGTTCGCACATGCGGCGGATCTGGCGCTTCTTGCCTTCTTTCAATATGAAGCGCAGCTGCTCGGGGTTCATCCAGTCCACCTGGGCGGGCTTCAGGGGCTGGTCGTCCAGGCTCAGTCCGTGGCGCAGCCGGGCCAGCTGGGCGGCGGGAAAAACGGACTGCACGTCCTGCGTGACCACGCCCGCGCCGTGCGGGCCGTTGGGTGCGTAGTGCACGCGCACCAGGTATTCCTTTTCGATGCCGCTGCTCTCGCCGATGAGCTGGCGCGCGATGCGGCCGTCCTGCGTGAGCACGAGCAGGCCGACGGAGTCGATGTCGAGGCGGCCACAGGGCGCGAGGCCGCGCGTGTGTTCGGGGGCGAAACGGCGGCCGTCGGCCGGGTGGCGGGCATCGCCACGCCACTGGCTGGGTGCGCCGATCAGCGTGGCGGCGGCTTCGTGGCCGTCTTCGGGCTGGCCGCTCACGTAGCCCATGGGCTTGTGCAGCAGGATCGTCACCTGGCCCGCCTGCTGGTGGCGCGCCTGGGGCAGCACCTCCACGTTGGCGTCGGGCGCCACGGGCATGCCCATGACGGCGGGCTCGCCGTTGACCAGCACCCAGCCGCGCGCGATCCACTCGTCGGCCTCGCGGCGCGAGCACAGGCCGAGGTCGGCCATGCGTTTGTTGAGGCGGATTTCACCGCGCACGTTGCCCACGCGGGCGAGGTCGGGCCGGTGCGGCTGCACCGGGCGCGGGGCAGCGGACGGCGCGCGTTGCGGGCGGTCGGCCGCGCCATAGGGTGCGTCGCGCGGGTCGGCGCGGCGCGGGGCCGGACGCTCGCTCCAGCCACGGTCGTCACCGCGCGGTGCGGCTCCGGGGCCTGAGCGCGGGCGGTCGCCGGTGGGTCGGGGGCCTGTGGGCCGGTCGCTGCCCGGGCGGTCGGCGCCATAGCGGGGCCGCTCGGCACGCTCGCCTTCGGGGCCAGCCCGTTGGGCACCGCGGCCAGGTGAGGGTTCACGCGGCGGCTTGGGGGCGGAGGCCGACACGCTCTTGGCGCGGGCCGGACCGGGCGGGCGCACCGGGGCGCGGCGCGGCGCGAAGGGGTCGGGGGCGGTCTTTTTGGCGGCGCCCGGGGTGAGCTTGAGGGTGCGTGCGGGCTTGTCGGTGGTCATGGAGGGGATCATCCCAGATTGGCGCGGCGGCATCGGCACAATCGACGGTTTGTGACCCCAGATCAAGGTGCCTCTCGATGAAACGTTTCCCTGCCACCTGCGCAGCTTTGAGCCTCCTGCTGCTGAACGCGTGTGCCGCGCGGTCCAACCCGGATGCAGAGCCACCGATTTCCGAGCGCACCTACGCGGATCACGGCTGCGCCGACCTGGGCGAGGCCTGGCGCGACATGCGCGACCACGAAGACCAGCTGAGCGGCGAGGTCGCGCGCATCGCGAGCGGGCAGCCGGTCACCGATTCCCCGCGTCCGCCGAAGGACCGCGGCCACGCCCAGGCGCTGGACGCGGTGCGCGCCCACCTGGACGCGATCCGGGCGCGCGCCAGCCGCACGGCCTGCACCTTGCCGACGGGCACCACGGCGCGCAATTGAGGTTCACGAGGCCTGCCTCCGGAGCGTGCCTCAATCTGGAAACCCCACCGGAGCGCGTGCCTCAACCCAGAACGCGGTGGAACCGGCTTCGCCGGGCCACTCGCGTTGTCCCCCCGGGGGGAAGCCGCGAAGCGGCGCAGGGGGGCCTACAACTCGCCTTGCCGCAGCGCCGCAAGGTCCAGCACCCGCAGGCCGCCGTACTCGATGCGGATCCAGCCCTTCTCAGCCAGCGTGGACAGCGCTTCGTTGACCCGCTGGCGCGAGAGGCCGACGAGGTACGCCAGCTCCTGCTGGGTGATGCGCAGGATGCCGCCCACGTTGGGCGAGAGCAACGGGTGAAACAGCGCCGCGAGGTTGCGCGCCACGCGCAGGTCGGGGTTGTTGATGCGGTCGATCTCGCGCGCGGCGATGAACTGGCCCAGCCGCTCGTTGAGCTGGAACATGACAAACCGGTTGAACCCGATCGAGTGGTCGAGCAGCCAGTCAAAGGTCTCGACCGGCAGGCCGGCCACGTGGCTGCGGCGCAGGGCCTGGATGTTGTAGCGGTACTGCTCGTGTTTGAGCACCGTGCCTTCGCCGAACCAGCCGCCCGGCGCCACACCGGTGAAGGTGATCACCGGGCCTTGCGAGTCGTCGTTGCTCATCTTGAGCAGACCGTCGACCAGGCCGAACCAGTAGGTCACGGGCCGGCCGATGCGGCAGATGTAGTCGCCGACCTGCGCCTGCGTCACCACCAGCGCGTCGACCGCGCGCTGCCGCTCGCTCTCGGTCAGGCGCTGCAACCAGGGAATCTGGGCCAGTTCGCTGGCCTCAGGCGCACGGGCGCGCTCTCGCAGCGCGGCACCGGAGCGCAGGGGTGTCATGGGCGCCATGGCGTTGGTCCTGTCACTCGTGATGTCCATGTCGGGGGGCCGAACGGCCCCCCGCTCCTGAAACGGCGGCACGTTGTCATGTCAACAGCACGGACATGATCATGACGGCACCCATGCCCGCGTACAGCGCACGGTAGCGGATCTGCAGTCGGCGCACGCTCTGGAACGGCAGGCCCTCACGCATCGCCTGCAGCGTCCAGTGGAGATGCAAGGGGTAGATCGCGGCGACGACAAGGGCCAGCCCTTGCGGCACGGCGCCGTTCAAAGCCAGCAGGATCAACAGCGCGTCGGCGAAGTTGAACAGCGCGAAGCTGACGATGAAGACCCGCTTCTTGCCGAACTTCACCGCGTTGGTGTGGATGCCGTTGCCCAGGTCGGCCTCGCGGTCGCGAACCTCCTGTGTCAGGTGCCCCGCGCTGAAGATCACGGCAAAGAACAGCGCAATCTGCAGGCCATGGATGTCGGGGCTTCGAAACACGGAATAGCCCAGCAAGAAGTGCAGCACGCCACTGACCAGGTGCAGCGCCGAGCTGACCAGGGGGACACCCTTCATATAGACATGGGGGACGGAGTACAGCGCGCTCGCGACGGCGATCATCAGCCCCAAGCCCAGCGTTGCAGGCCCCAGCTGGCTGAAGGCCATCAAGCTCAACAGGAGCAGCAGCAGGAGCAAGGCCGCGACCTCATGGCGCCGAATGCCTCGGTTCAGGAACACGCCCGCCGAACGTGCGGGGTCCCGAAGGTCCTGGTGGACGCCGGCCCAGTCGTTGAGCAAAAAGACGTGAGCCACCAGGAAGGCGTTGCCGGCCGCCAGCAGCATGAGCGCCATCACGCTCTGGTTCGTGAGCTGGCTCATCGCGAACACGGCACCCAGCAGGGGCGTGCCCTGAAGCACCAGGACCTCGTCGAACCGGATGCACGACAACAGACGCAGCGCCCAAGGCGCAACGGGAGACCGATCCGTCATGGCTGGCGACCCGCGCTGTTCAGATACAGCCGCAGCCAGATGGCGTACCCCACATCCTCTGACCAGTACAGCCGCGACACCGAGGCGCTGAGGTCGTTGTGGTAGAGCATGGGCGGATTCTGTCTCACCGCGGAAAACCCGTCGTCCGAGAGCGCCTGCAGCAATTGAAGCACCTGGGCCTGGGAAGGCACCTGATCCCCGCCCCCTTCCAGCGCCACCAGCATCCGGGCCGCATCCAGCCAGACGCGCTGCTCTGGAATGTCGGTCTGCACCCGGGTCGGCGGCAGCTGCAAGTCGCAGCCCACGGCTTTCAGGTCCGTCTGGCGCATCACGGGCACCAGCGGCGCCTTGCGGTAATAGACCCAGAGGCGTTCCTGATCGATGGTGTTGCGCAGCGCCGTACACAGCGCTCGGGCGGCTGGCGGGTCCACCTGGGCCAGCCACATGAGCAGGTGCATCTGGATGCCCACATCCGGAGGGTTCGGGTCGGCGCCGGGGTTGAGGCAGCTGTACCCGCTTTGCGGCGCCAGCCAGGTCTGGTACAGACCTTCAGCGGTGCGGTAGCGTCGCAGCGTCTCCAGAGCGGCCGGTCGCAGCGAATCGGCGCCCGGCGCCAGGCGCCACACCAGCGCGGTGTCGTCGGTGTCCGGCGTGATGGTGCACATGCCGTTCTCTTTCATGGCGCGTCCACCGGGCTTGCCGTGGTACCGGACCAGGCCACTGGACTCGATCTGCTGTTGCAGATGGTTCCGGGCCAACGCCAGGCTGCCCGCCAGACCCACGTTGTCGGCCTTGCTCCCGAGCACATCGACCATCAGGGCGGTGACGTAGGTGTTCATCTCTTTCACAGGCTGCTCAAAGCGTGTCCCGGTGGTGTGTGAAGTGAGCCAGTAACCGTCGGCCTGCTGCCGGCGGTGGATCAGCCCCACGGCCAGCCCTGCGCGTCGGGCCAGCTCACCGTCTGGCGTGCGGGCTTCAGGGTCCTCGGCAATCCCTGCCTGTGCCGGTTCGACACGGATGTCGCTCAGGCCAAGAACCAGGTTCCGGGCATCGCCACTGGGCAAGGGATTGACCGTGGCGCTGTCCAGCGCCAGGAGGTTGATGAGGTTGCGTCCCGCGTGGAGGCGGGTGCGCACCACGACAGAGGCTGCACCCTCGAAGGTGCGCTCCCGTCCCACCGGCAGACCATCGTGGAGCAACAGGAACCTGCGATCGGAAGTGGTGAGACCGGGGCCGGGCACCACATCGAGCCGCAGGTCCACGTCGCGGTCCTGCCGCGACCACAGCGCAAACTCGATCCCTTCGGCGGCCCCCTGCCCCAACCACAGGAACCCGCGCTCCTGGCCTCCATGGTCTTCCACGGGCCAGGGTGTCTGCCACATCGCGGGATCAATCCCCACCTGGTTCATGAGCGGGGGCGCGACCCTCACCAGGGGCAACGCGGCGGGAACTTCCGTGTGGGCCAACGGCAGCTCGTTCATGGGCGAGCCCTTCACCTCGTACAGCCGCTGACCCGGCGAGCGCAACGGGATGTCCCTCAGGTTCGCATCCTCGTTGAGCCACCGCACGAACTCGCGGGTATCGTGGGCCGGCGACCAGAGAAAGCTGGCCCGCTTATCGTTGTGGATCAACACATGGGTCACCCGCTCCGTGTCCATGATCCGGCGCATCCGGACCGGGTCGAACCGGCCGTTCCCCCAGGGAATCACCGCGTTGGCGTAGTGCGTTTCCGGTGAAAAGAGGGGGTATTCGCGCGAATCCCTGTCCCCCACGAGCAGCACACGGGACCCGGAGGGCAACACCGATCTGGTCACCTCGCTGAACGGTTCGCTGAGCACCACACCGGTCGCCGCCCCGGAAGCCGGTTGCCACACGTTCTGGACCAGAGACCGGATGGGCTGGAACGCGGCGTACACGACCGCCAACGCCGCCAATGCCCTGGCAACGCGGCTGCCCGACAGGCGTGGGGCCAGCACCGCGATGCCCAGAGTCAAGGCCAGCGCATAGGCGCCCACCAGAAACCGCCCGGGCACGTCCGAATGGACCATCCAGCGCGCCCCGAACAGAATCGCCGCCCACAGGGGAATGGCCAGCAAGGCCAGCACCGAGACATCGGTCAGCCTGACGCGGGGCCATGTCGACACCAGGTTGCGCGCCAGGTGCACCAGCGCGACCAGCAGCACCGGCATCCAGAGCAGCCCCCACAGCGAATACCGGGCGGCCTGCTCTGGCAGCGTGTAGGCAAACAGGCCCGGCCAGGATTGGTCCTTCTCGCCCAGCAAGGGCTCGCCCGCCCCCAACGCGGCCATCGCCTGGTTGGCCGCCCGACTGAAGCCGGCGCGAGCTTCCTCAGAAACAGGCACGACAGGCAACTCCAGCGTCTGGAAGGCAAAGCGCACCGCGTGCGTGTACATGACTTGTGGCTCGATCTGCGCTTTCACCGCCTGTTGCGCCAGCTCGGGCCCCATCGGGTGACCGTGGTTGACGGTGTTGAAGACCAAGGGGATCAGCAGCGCGCTCAACAGTCCTCCACACAGTCCTCCTGCGGCCAGGAACTTCAGCTGCCGGACACGTGACACCTCGCCGGACGCCCACCACACGATCAGCACCAGGCTGGGCAGCAGCACCACCGGGAACGACCGGACATTGATGCTCAGGACCGCGAACACGCCCAGGAAGAAACACCGGATCGGCCCCGGCGCGGCACCCACCGTCACCGCCCAGTGAGCGAGACCGAGCAAGGTCAGGATCGCCCAGATTTCCGGCTTGAGGCCCATCGCGCTGGAGAGCACCAGTGGCGTCGAGACCAGGACCAGCACACCCGCCAGGGCCGCGGTCTGCCCCAGCCTCAATGCGCGCAAGAGCAGGTACTGCCCGACGGTCGCCAGCGGCAACGCCAGCCCGAACACCAGACGGCCGACCAGCTCCGACTTGGTCAGCAACACCGGCCACAGGAAAAACAGCTCACTGCCGAACGGCACGATGTTCTGCTGGATGATGTGCGCGCTGTAGGGAAACACGCTGCGGTTCTGGATCCAGTGGATGACCCGCGTGGCGTGATACAGCCAGTCGTCCGAGTTCCGCAGCGGCTCCATCCCCTGCCGCACCATCGCCAGCAGGACGACCGCGCCGATGACGCACAGGAGCAGGAGGCCCCACACCGAAAGCCCCCCGACAAACGCCGCCAACCCCGAGCGCAGCCGGCTCACAGCCTGTTCGACACCTTGCCGCGTGGGCCAGTGCCAGCCGCCCGTGAACCGCAGGGTCAGTGCGCACAACAGCCCCTGAAACAGCAACCACCCCGCCGGGGTCAGCTGGTGAACCAAGGAGGTCAGGCTGGTGATCGCACCGACCTGCAGCATCACGCTGGCCACAAAGATCCAGTAGCCGTCGGCCGGTGTGCGAGCGAGTCGCGAGGCCCAGCGCAGCGAGACCCAGACCATCAACAGCAGGGAGATGAAAAAAAACATGCGTGGCGTTTCGAGGTGTGGTCTCGTCCGTGGACGGTCTGCGCTGCGGTGGCGGCCTGCCCCCATTGTCGGGTGCACCCATGCGCGCCCTCGCGCGGCATCCAGAGGTTCGACAGCCAGCGCCGCGGCTTGAATGGCGGGGTGCCGTTCGGGCGCTTGCTGGGCGGGGCGCCCCTAGGGAAAGTCCTAGCAGGGGTCAACCCTCAATTGTCGTCGTACCGACAACATAACGTCAAACATCTGCCTACCATCGCGACCAGAGTGATTTGAACGTGGGGTGCCCCACAGATCCCGGAAGCGGTCTGTCCCGACCCTCGGACCCAGGAGATTTTGGCAATGCAAACGACTTTCCCCCGGCTTTTGCTGGCTCACGCGAAGCAGCGTCCCGACGCGGCCGCGATGCGCGAAAAGGAATACGGTATCTGGCAAACCACGACCTGGGCCGCCATGGCGCAGCTGGTGGAAGCCATCGCCTGCGGCCTGCATCAGGCGGGCCTGCAGCGCGGTGAGCACATGGTGGTGATCGGCGCCAACCGCCCGCGCCTCTACGCCACCATGCTGGCCGCGCAGTCGCTGGGCGCGATTCCGGTGCCGCTGTACCAGGACGCCGTGGGCGCCGAATGCGTGTTCCCCATCAACAACGCCGAGGTGCGCTTCGCGGTGGTGGAAGACCAGGAGCAGGTCGACAAGATGCTCGAAATCCGCGACCGCTGCCCGCAGCTCTCGCACATCTACTACGACGACCCGCGCGGCCTGCGCCACTACGACCAGCCCGGCCTGGGCGCGCTGGAAGAACTCATCGGCGCCGGCCAGGCGTTTGCCAAGATCCACCCCCAGCTGTTCCAGCAGCAGGTGGACATGGCGCAGCCCGACGACGTGGCCGCGATGTTCTTCACCTCGGGCACCACCGGCAACCCCAAGGGCGTGGTGCACACGCACCACACGCTGATCAACCGCGCCGACGTGGGCGCGCGCTTCGACAAGCTGACCAGCGCCGACGAGGTGCTGGCCTACCTGCCGCCGGCCTGGATCGGCCAGAACATCTTTTCGTATGCACAGTGGCTGGTGGCCGGCTACGTGGTGAACTGCCCGGAGTCGGGCGCCACCGTCACCATCGACCTGAAGGAAGTCGGCCCCACGTATTACTTCGCGCCGCCGCGCGTGTTCGAGGGCCTGCTCACCACGGTGATGATCCGCATGGAAGACGCGGGCACGATCAAACGCAAGATGTTCCACGCCTTCATGGACGTGGCACGTCGCGTCGGCCCGGCCAAGATGGACGGCAAGTCGGTCGGCTTTCTGGACGGCCTCAAGTACGCGCTGGGCAACCTCTTCGTGTACGGCCCGCTGCGCAACAGCCTGGGCCTGTCCCGCGTGCGCGTGGCCTACACCGCCGGCGAGGCCATCGGGCCCGACCTGTTCAGCTTCTACCGCTCCATCGGCATCAACCTCAAGCAGCTCTACGGCTCGACCGAAACCGCCGTGTTCGTCTGCCTGCAGCCCGACCACGAAGCGCGCGCCGACACGGTGGGCGTGCCTTGTGAGGGCGTGGAGATCAAGCTCAGCGAGACCGGCGAGATCCTGGTCAAGTCGCCCGGCCTGCTCAAGGGTTACTACAAGAACCCCGAGGCCACGGCCGAGGTGCTCACCGCCGACGGCTGGTACCACACCAGCGACGCCGGCTTCATCGACGCGTCGGGCCACCTGAAGATCATCGACCGCGTGAAAGACGTGGGCCGCATCAAGGGCGGCAGCAACGACGGCGCCATGTTCGCGCCCAAGTACGTGGAGAACAAACTCAAGTTCTTCTCGCAGATCAAGGAGGTGGTGGCCTATGGTGACCAGCGCGAGAAGGTCTGCGTGATGGTCAACATCGACTTCGAGGCCGTGGGCAACTGGGCCGAGCGCCGCAACCTGCCCTACGCCGGCTACACCGACCTGGCGCAGAAGCCTGAGGTGTACGAGCTGATCCGTGAGTGCGTGGAGAAAGTCAACGCCGACCTGAGCCGAGACGAGCTGCTCGCCGGCAGCCAGATCAGCCGTTACCTGGTGCTGCACAAGGAGCTGGACGCCGACGACGGCGAGCTGACCCGCACCAACAAGGTCCGTCGCGGCTTCATTGCCGACAAATACAGCGCCCTGGTCGACGCCCTCTACAGCGGCAAGACCGAGCAGTACATCGAAACCCAGGTGAAGTTCGAAGACGGCCGCACCGGCAGCGTGAGCGCCACGTTGCAGGTGCGCGATGCGAAAACCTTTGCTCCTGTGAAAGCTGCGGCATGACCAAAAAGATTGGCGACGTCATCCTGGACGTGCAAAACATCAGCCTGCGCTTCGGCGGCGTGAAGGCGCTGACCGACATTTCCTTCAACGTGAAGGAACACGAGGTGCGAGCCATCATCGGCCCCAACGGCGCGGGCAAGAGCTCCATGCTCAACTGCATCAACGGCGTGTACCAGCCGCAGGAGGGCAGCATCAGCTTCCGCGGCCAGACCTTCAAGCACATGAACAGCCGGCAGGTGGCCGAGATGGGCATCGCGCGCACCTTCCAGAACCTGGCGCTGTTCAAGGGCATGAGCGTGATCGACAACATCATGACCGGCCGCAACCTGCGCATCAAGAGCAACCTCTTCCTGCAGGCGCTGCGCCTCGGCCCGGCCCAGCGCGAAGAAGAGCAGCACCGCGAGTTCGTCGAACACATCATCGACTTCCTGGAAATCCAGGCCTTCCGCAAGACGCCCGTGGGCCAGCTGCCCTACGGCCTGCAAAAGCGCGTGGACCTGGGGCGCGCCCTGGCGATGGAGCCGCAGGTGCTGCTGCTCGACGAGCCCATGGCCGGCATGAACCTGGAAGAGAAGCAGGACATGAGCCGCTTCATCCTGGACGTGAACGACGAGTTCGGCACCACCATCGTGCTGATCGAACACGACATGGGCGTGGTGATGGACATCTCCGACCGCGTGGTGGTGCTCGACTACGGCAAGAAGATCGGCGACGGCACCCCGGAAGAAGTGCGCAACAACGAAGAAGTCATCAGCGCGTACCTCGGCACATCTCATTGATGGGACAGACCATGTATCAGAACAACACACCAGTCCACCTGAAGGAGCGCCAACCCAGGGCGCCGCAGATCCGGCTTTGCCGGGCTGCCAGCGCCGCCCCCTTGAGGGGGGATGCGGCTACGCGCAGCGAGCAAGCAACGGGGGGGAGATAACTCATGGCTTTTTTTCTGGAAACTTTGCTGGGCGGCCTGATGGCCGGCATGCTGTATTCGCTGGTCGCGCTCGGCTTTGTGCTGATCTACAAGGCTTCGGGCGTCTTCAACTTCGCGCAGGGCGCGATGGTGCTGTTCGCGGCGCTGGCCATGGCCCGCTTCTCGCAATGGATCCCCGAGTGGCTGGGCTTGGACAACAAGTTCCTCGGCAACGTGCTCGCCTTTGCCGTCGCGGCGGCCTGCATGTTCGTGCTGGCCTGGCTGATCGAACGGCTGGTGCTGCGCCACCTGGTCAACCAGGAAGGCGTGACGCTGTTGATGGCGACGCTGGGCATCACCTACTTCCTCGACGGCCTGGGCCAGACCATCTTCGGTTCGGACATCTACCAGATCGACGTCGGCATGCCCAAGGACCCGATCTTCCTGCTCGAAGGCGTTTTCGAAGGTGGCGTGCTGGTGAACCTGGAAGACGTGTACGCGGCCTGCGTCGCGGCCTTGCTGGTGGTGGTGTTGTCTCTGTTCTTCCAGAAGACCAGCACCGGCCGCGCGTTGCGCGCCGTGGCCGACGACCACCAGGCAGCGCAGTCCATCGGCATCCCGCTCAACCGCATCTGGGTCATCGTCTGGTTCGTGGCCGGAATCACCGCGCTGGTGGCCGGGATCATCTGGGGCTCCAAGATGGGCGTGCAGTTCTCGCTCACCACGGTGGCCCTGCGCGCCCTGCCCGTGATCATCCTGGGCGGCCTGACTTCGGTGCCCGGCGCCATCATCGGCGGCCTGATCATCGGCGTGGGCGAGAAGCTCTCCGAGGTCTACCTCGGCCCCATGGTCGGCGGCGGCATCGAGATCTGGTTCGCGTATGTGCTGGCGCTGGTGTTCCTGCTGTTCCGGCCGCAAGGACTGTTCGGCGAGAAGATCATCGACCGCGTGTGACCGCACAACGAAAACAAAGAAAGGGCTCGCACCATGTTCTATCGTGAAAACGGTCAATTCAAGACCTCCTACCGCACCGACCAGCAGATCTTCCCGATCGCGCAGGACCGCTGGGCCATCCTCGCACTGATCGCGTTCGCCTTCATCGGCGTGCCGTTCCTGGTGGACGAGTACATGTTCCGCGCCATCCTGATTCCGTTCCTGATCCTGGCGCTGGCCGCGCTGGGCGTGAACATCCTGGTGGGCTACTGCGGCCAGATCTCGCTGGGTTCGGGCGCCTTCATGGCCGTGGGCGCCTACATGGCCTACAACACCTACATCCGCATCGAAGGCATGCCGCTGGTCATCGCCCTGCTCTCGGGCGGCTTCTTTGCCACGCTGGTGGGCATGTTCTTCGGCATCCCCAGCCTGCGCGTCAAGGGCCTGTACCTCGCGGTGGCCACGCTGGCAGCGCAGTTCTTCTGCGACTGGGCCTTCCTGCGCATCGGCTGGTTCACCAACAACAACGCCTCGGGCTCGGTGTCGGTGTCCAACATGCAGATGTTCGGCATGCCGATCGAGACGCCGGTGCAGAAGTACCTGTTCTGCCTGAGCTTCCTGGTGGTGTTCGGCCTGCTGGCCAAGAACCTGGTGCGCTCGGCCATCGGCCGCGAGTGGATGGCGATCCGCGACATGGACGTGGCGGCCGCCGTGATCGGCATCCGCCCGATGTACGCCAAGCTCAGCGCGTTCGCGGTCAGCTCCTTCATCGTCGGCGTGGCGGGCGCGTTGTGGGCCTTCGTGCACCTCGGTTCGTGGGAGCCGGCCGCCTTCTCGATCGACCGCTCGTTCCAGCTGCTGTTCATGGTGATCATCGGCGGCATGGGTTCGATCATGGGCAGCTTCTTCGGCGCGGCCTTCATCGTGGTGCTGCCCATCTTCCTGAACCAGTTCCTGCCCGCGCTGGGTTCGCTGTTGGGCGTGGAGATTTCCACGGCGACCGTGTCGCACACCGAGTTCATGGTGTTCGGCGCGCTGATCGTGTGGTTCCTGATCGTGGAACCCCATGGCCTCGCCAAGCTCTGGAGCATTGCGAAGCAGAAGCTTCGCCTGTGGCCCTTCCCGCATTGAGATGGCTACCCCCTGCGCCGCTTCGCGTCTTCCCCCTGGAAGGGGGACGCTCCCTGTGGCCCGGCGAAGCCGGTTCCACGGGAGCCCTGGCAGGTGCACGTGCCCCGGTTACAGATGTGATTTTGAGTGATGGTTTTCTGTGTGTTTGTTTGAACGTTCCTTTAGGAGACAAATGATGAAGATGCGCAATCTGGTTCTTTCTGTGTCCATGGCCTGTGGTGCCCTTTCCGGCGCTCTGGTCCCGACGGCTGCCATGGCCCAGGCCAAGGAGCAGTTCTTCCCGGTGCTGGTGTACCGCACCGGAGCCTACGCGCCCAACGGCGTGCCGTTCGCCAATGGCTATGTGGACTACCTCAAGCTGGTGAATGCGCGCGGCGGCATCAACGGCGTCAAGATCTCCTTTGAAGAGTGCGAGACCGGCTACGCCACCGACCGTGGCGTGGAGTGCTACGAACGCCTGAAGGGCAAGGGCGCCACGGTGTTCCAGCCGCTGTCGACCGGCATCACCTTCGCGCTGACCGAGAAGGCCCCCAATGACAAGATTCCATTGATCACCGCCGGCTATGGCCGCAGCGAGTCGTCGGACGGCGGCGTGTTCAAGTGGAACTTCCCCATCGCCGGCACCTACTGGGTCGCAGCCGATGCGCTGGTCCAGCAGATCGCCAAGAAAGAAGGCGGCATGGACAAGCTCAAGGGCAAGAAGATCGCGCTGGTTTACCACGACAGCCCGTTTGGCAAAGAGCCGATCCCGCTGCTGCAGGAGCGTGCTGCCCAGCTCGGCTTCCAGCTCAGCCTGCTGCCCGTGACCGCCCCTGGCGTCGAGCAGAAAGCCACCTGGCTGCAGGTGCGCCAGCAGCGCCCTGACCACGTGATGCTGTGGGGCTGGGGCGTGATGAACTCCACCGCCCTGAAGGAAGCACAGGCGACCGGCTACCCGCGTGAAAAGATGTGGGGCGTGTGGTGGGCCGGTGCCGAGCCGGACGTGAAGGACGTGGGCGCGGGCGCCAAGGGCTACAACGCCGTGACCATGCAACACGGCACCGAGAAGGGTGCGGACGTGGTCAAGGAAGTGCTGGCGAAGCTGCACGACAAAGGCCAGGGCACCGGACCGAAGGAAGAGGTCGGCGACGTGCTGTACATGCGCGGCCTGATGAGCGCCATGTTCGGCGTGGAAGGCGTGCGCGCTGCCCAGGAACGCTTTGGCAAGGGCAAGGTCGTGACGGGTGAGCAGGCCCGCTGGGGCTATGAAAACCTGAACCTGACGCAGCCCAAGCTGGACGCGCTGGGCTTCAAGGGCGTGATGCGCCCGATCTCCACCAGCTGCCAGGACCACATGGGCGCCAACTGGGCCCGCGTGCACACCTGGGACGGTGCCAAGTGGCAGTTCTCCAGCGAATGGCTCCAGGCCGACGAGCAGGTGCTCAAGCCCATGGTCAAGGCCGCCGCCGACAAGTACGCGGCCGAGAAGAAGCTGACCCGACGCGCGCCGGCCGACTGCCAGAGCTGATCGGAATCACCCCCGCCGCGCTTTGCGCGACCCCCTCAAGGGGGCGACACCAGCGGCCCGGCAAAGCCGGTTCCGCGGTGTCCCTTGATGGGGTCACTTCGTCTGCGGCGGGACGTGCTGAAGATTGATCCGGGCTGACCTGCTCAGCCCCCATCCGAAAGGTCGGTTCGCCACACCTTTCGAATGGCTCCCAAGGAACACACCATGACGACTCCCAACATCGTTCTCAACGTCAACGGCATCGAGGTCATCTACAACCACGTGATCCTCGTGTTGAAGGGCGTTTCGCTCAACGTGCCCGAGGGCAAGATCGCGGCGCTGCTGGGCGGCAATGGCGCGGGCAAGACGACCACGCTGCGCGCCATCTCCAACCTGCTCAAGGCCGAGCGCGGCGAGGTCACCAAGGGCAGCGTGGAGCTGCGCGGCGAGCGCATTGAAAACCTCACGCCCGCCGATCTGGTGAACCGCGGGGTGGTGCAGGTGATGGAAGGGCGCCACTGCTTCGCCCACCTGACCATCGAAGAGAACCTGATGACCGGTTCTTACACGCGCACCGACAAGGCCGAGATCGCGCGCAACCTGGAGAAGGTCTACAACTACTTCCCGCGCCTGAAGACGCGCCGCACCTCGCAGGCGGCCTACACCTCGGGCGGCGAGCAGCAGATGTGCGCCATCGGCCGCGCGCTCATGGCCAACCCCAGCGTGGTGCTGCTCGACGAACCCTCGATGGGCCTGGCGCCACAGATCGTGGAAGAGGTGTTCGAGATCGTGAAAGACCTCAACACCAAGGAAAAGGTCACCTTCCTGCTGGCCGAGCAGAACACCAACATGGCGCTGAAGTACGCCGACTACGGCTACATCATGGAAAGCGGCCGCATCGTGATGGACGGCGCTGCCGCCGACCTGCGCAACAACGAAGACGTGAAAGAGTTCTACCTCGGCATGGGCGGCGGCGAGCGCAAGTCGTTCAAGGACGTGAAAAGTTACAAGCGCAGGAAGCGTTGGCTCGCGTAGCGAGCCAACAGCTTCTGCTGGCCCACCCCTGCGCCGCCTTCGGCGTCACCCCCTCAAGGGGGCAACGCGAGTGGCCCGGCAAAGCCGGTTCCACCGCGTTCTTGGTTCAAGACACCTCCCTCCACCTTTTGTCGCTGCTGCCATGACCGACTTCTTTGACCGCCTGGAAACCCGTTCACCCGCTGATCGTGAAGCCGCTCAGATGGCCGCGCTGCCGGGTCAGCTGGCGCACGCCAAGCAGAACAGCGCGGCGTTCGCCGACATCCTGCGGGACATCGACGTCTCGGGCATCCAGAGCCGCGCCGCGCTGACCCGCATCCCGGTCACGCGCAAGAGCGAGCTGCTGGAGCGCCAGAAGGCCAAGCGGCAGCACGATGCGTTCGGTGGTTTTTCCGCCCTGCTGCGCGGGCCGGCGATGTCGCGCATCTTCGCGTCGCCGGGCCCGATCTACGAACCTGAAGGCGCGAGCAAGGACTACTGGCGCGCCGGCCGCGCCCTGTTCGCCGCCGGCTTCCGCTCCGGCGAGCTGGTGCACAACAGCTTCAGTTACCACATGACACCGGGTGCGTTCATCCTGGAGTCGGGCGCGCACGCCGTGGGTTGCACCGTGTTCCCGGCCGGCACCGGCCAGACCGAGCAGCAGCTCGAAGCCATGGTGGACCTCAAGCCCAACGGCTACACCGGCACGCCGAGCTTCCTGCGCATCCTGCTGGAGAAGGCCCGCGACACCGGTTCGGACGTGCGCAGCCTGAGCAAGGCCTCGGTCGGTGGCGAGGCCTGCCCCCCCAGCCTCACGGCCTGGTTCAAGGAACAGGGCGTGGACGTGTACCAGACCTACGCCACCGCCGACCTCGGTCTGGTGGCCTACGAGACCGCGGCGCGCGAGGGACTGGTGCTGGAAGAGGGCGTGATTGTCGAGATCGTGCGTCCCGGCACGGGCGACCCGGTGGCGGAGGGCGAGGTGGGCGAACTGGTCGTGACCAGCCTCAACCCGGCCTACCCGCTGATCCGCTTCGGCACCGGTGACCTCTCGGCCGTGTTGCCTGGCACCTGCCCCACGGGCCGCACCGCGCCACGCATCAAGGGCTGGATGGGCCGCGCCGACCAGACCACCAAGATCAAGGGCATGTTCGTGCACGCGGCCCAGGTGGCCGACATCGCCAAGCGCTTTCCGCAAGTGCACAAGGCCCGTCTGGTGGTCAGCGGCGAAATGGCGAACGACCAGATGTGCCTGCAGGTGGAAGCCAGTGATGTGGGCGAAGGACTCCGCGAACAGATCGAGGCCGCCATGCGGGAGGTCACCAAACTGCGTGGGCAGGTGCAGGTGGTGCGCCCGGGCAGCCTGCCCAACGACGGCAAGGTGATCGAGGACGCCCGCAGCTACCGTTGATCTGGCGCAAACACCTGTCACGAAAGGGTTTTCCCCTGTGGCCGGCTACGTAATTACCGCGATTCCAGGCCCGGGTTTGAGGGCTACCATGCAGCGTCGAACATCCCATCCTAGGAGCAACTGCATGAAAAAGATCCTGGCCCTTGCACTGACCGCCGCCGTCTCGGCCGGCGCCTTTGCCCAAGCCTTCCCCTCCAAGCCCATCACCCTCGTGGTGCCTTTCGCCGCCGGCGGCCCGACCGACCTCGTCGCGCGTCAGCTGGCCGAAGCCATGCGCAAGCCCCTGGGCGGCGCCACGGTGGTGGTGGAAAACGCGGCCGGTGCCGGTGGCACCATCGGTGCCGCCAAGGTCGCCCGTGCCGCACCCGATGGCCACACCCTGCTGGTCTGGCACATCGGCATGGCCGCCACGGCCGGCCTGTACCGCAAGCTGCCCTACAAGCCGCTGGAAGACTTCGAGTACCTCGGCATGATCAACGACGTGCCGATGACGCTGCTGGGCGCGCCCAAGCTGCCCGCCGCCACCTACCGCGACTTCGAGAATTACATCAAGGCCAACGGCGGCAAGCTCAACCTGGCCCACGCCGGGCTGGGTTCCGCCTCCCACCTGTGCGGCCTGATGTGGCAGTCGGCGATGAAACTGGACAAGTCCATGACCACCATCGCCTACCGCGGCACGGGCCCGGCCATGAACGACCTGCTGGGCGGCCAGGTGGACGTGATGTGCGACCAGACCACCAACACCACGGCGCAGATCGAAGCCGGCCGCGTCAAGGCCTTCGCCGTGACCACCGCCAAGCCGCTGAGTGGCCACAAGCTGCTCAAGGACTACCCATCGCTGCAGGAAATGGGCCTCAAGGGCTTCAACCTGACGATCTGGCACGCCATGTACGCACCCAAGGGCACGCCGGCCGACGTGCAGAAGAAGCTCAACGACGCCCTGCAGGTCGCGCTGAAGGACCCTGAGTTCGTCAAGAAACAGAATGAACTCGGCGCCATCGTCGTGACCGACAGCCGCGTGACCCCAGCGGGCCACAAGGCGTTCGTGGCCAGCGAAATCACCAAACTGAAGGCTGTGATCGACGCTGCCGGCCAGTTCGCCGACTGAAGCGCCGGGCACCCGCGCCCGGTCGGGCGCAGGCCAACCCAGCAAGCCGCCTTCGGGCGGCTTTTTTGCGCCCGCCGAACAACCCTTGCCAGGGGTCAGGTGCCCCAGACGATCGCCACGTCCGCCGTCTGGCAGCGCTGCATCATCTCGATGAAGGGCGCACAACGCATGCGCAGGCTGACCGTCTCGAACTCCGGTTCGGGTTCGCCCTTGGCCCGGGCCTCTTCCTTGAGGCGCTGGTGCAGGGCTTCTTCGACCACCGCCGCCTCGCGCAATGCCTCGACCGCACCGGGAAACTCGGCCGGTTGAAGGATGCCGGGCCCGGCGGGGTCTTTGCCCAGGATTTCAAGGATGCGCTTGCCGGTGGGCTGGAGCATCACGAGGTCGCCCGTTTCTCGGGACTTGAATCGGTACAGGGACATGTGGAACTCCTAGGTTGAACGGGTCCATTCTTGCACCGTGGGCGCGCAGAAGATACCGGGTCCATCAACGCGGTTCGGGTTTACCCGGTTGGTCGAATATATTTCAGGTCTAAACTAATTAGGCATGAACACCTCTCATCCAGCGCTGCGGCGCATCCTGTGCATCGGTGGTGGGCCTGCGGGCCTGTATTTCGCGCTGCTCATGAAGCGGCGCGACCCCTCGCTCACCGTCACGGTGGTCGAGCGCAACCGGCCGTTCGACACCTTTGGCTGGGGCGTGGTGTTCTCCGACCAGACGCTGCAGAACCTGAAGAAGGCCGACCCGGAATCGGCCCAGCAGATGGCCGACGCCTTCAACCACTGGGACGACATTGAGGTCTTCTACAAGGGCGGCCGCGTGCGCTCCGGTGGTCACGGCTTCATCGGCATCGGGCGCAAGCGCCTGCTCAACATCCTGCAGGAACGCTGTCTGGCCCTCGGTGTGGACCTGGTGTTCGAGACCGACGTGACCGACGACCAGGCACTGGCGCAGCAGTACAACGCCGACCTCGTGATCGCGAGCGACGGCCTGAACAGCCGCATCCGCACGCGCTACGAGAGCACCTTCCAGCCCGACATCGACACCCGCCAGTGCCGCTTCGTCTGGCTGGGCACCAGGAAGACCTTTGACGCCTTCACCTTCGCGTTCGAACAGACCGAGCACGGCTGGTTCCAGGCGCACGCCTACAAGTTCGACGACGAGACCTCAACCTTCATCGTTGAAACGCCGGAAGACGTGTGGAAGGCGCACGGCATCGAAGACATGAGCCAGGAAGACGGCGTGGCGTTCTGCGAAAAGCTGTTCGCGAAGTACCTGGATGGCAACGCCCTGATCAGCAACGCCAAGCACCTGCGCGGCTCGGCCAACTGGATCCGCTTCCCACGCGTGATCTGCCACACCTGGGTGCACTGGCAGGACATTGCCGACCCCCACGCTCCACCGCTGCGCGGGTCGCTGCCCCCCGAGGGGGCTGGTCCGGCTTGGGGCGGCCCGGCGCCGGCCCCTGTCCGCCGCGTTCCCATCGTGCTGATGGGCGACGCCGCGCACACCGCGCACTTCTCCATCGGCAGCGGGACCAAGCTCGCGCTGGAAGACGCGATCGACCTGGCCGACGAGTTCACGCGCCACGCCAACGCCGACATGGCCGAGGTGCTGCAGGGCTACGAAGCGCGCCGCAGTGTCGAGGTGCTGAAGATCCAGAACGCGGCGCGCAACTCCACCGAGTGGTTCGAGAACGTCGACCGCTACACCGGCATGGACATTGAGCAGTTCAGCTACTCGCTGCTCACGCGCAGCCAGCGCATCAGCCACGAGAACCTGCGGCTGCGCGATGCGAACTGGCTCGAAGGCTACGAGGCATGGCTGGAGTCCAAAGCCGCACCCGGCACCGCGCCCAAGAAGCACCCCACGCCGCCCATGTTGCTGCCGCTGAAGGTGCGCGGCGTCGAGCTGAAGAACCGCATCGTCGTCTCGCCCATGGCGCAGTACAAGGCCACGGATGGCGTGGCCGGCGACTGGCACCTGATGCACCTGGGCGCGCGCGCTGTCGGTGGTGCGGCACTGGTGATGGTGGAGATGACCAGCCCCACGCCCGAAGGCCGCATCACCCCCGGCTGCCCGGGCCTGTGGAACGACGTGCAGCAGGCCGCCTTCCAGCGCATCGTGGACTTTGCGCACAGCAACAGCCACGCGAAGATCGGCATCCAGCTCGGCCACAGCGGACCCAAGGGCTCCACGCAGCTCGGCTGGGAGACCACCGACGAGCCACTGCAGCAAGGCAACTGGCCGCTGCTCTCGGCCAGCGCCGTGCCCTATGGCGAGCAGAACCAGGTGCCCCAGGCGATGACCCGCGCCGACATGGACACGATGACCGCGGCCTTTGTGGCGTCCACGCAGCGCGCCGCCGCCGCCGGCTTCGACTGGCTGGAGCTGCACGCCGCCCACGGCTACCTGCTCTCGGCCTTCATCTGCCCGCTCACCAACCAGCGCACCGACGACTACGGCGGCTCGCTCGAAAACCGCTGCCGCTACCCGCTGGAGGTGTTCGCCGCCATGCGCGCCGCGTGGCCCGCCGACAAGCCCATGAGCGTGCGCATCTCGGCGCACGACTGGGCGCCCGGTGGCAACACGCCCGACGACGCGGTGGCCATGGCGCGGCTGTTCAAGGCCGCCGGCTGCGACGTGATCGACGTGTCTTCGGGCCAGACCACGCGCCAGGCCAAACCCGTCTATGGCCGCATGTACCAGACACCCTTCGCCGACCGCGTGCGCAACGAGGTGGGCATCCTGACCATGGCGGTGGGCGCCATCAGCGAGGCCGACCACGCCAACAGCATCATCGGCGCTGGCCGCGCCGACCTCTGCGCCGTGGCCCGTCCGCACCTGGCCGACCCGGCCTGGACGCTGCACGAAGCGGCCAGGTTGCAGACCCGTGCGGTGGACTGGCCGCTGCCTTACCTGAGCGGGCGCGACCAGCTCTACCGCGAGATCGCGCGCCAGCAGGCGCTGCAGGGCACCGTCGCCACGCAAGACCCCGCCGAGGCCCAGTGACATGAGCGCAGCACCGGGCCGCCCCCAGCCAGCTCGCACCGCAGCCCGATAGGGCGAAGGAATTTCCATGCTCACCGACACCCTCGATCTCGAAGCCCGCGCCCACAGCGAACACGCGCAGGAGCTGCGCCTCTGGTTGCGCCTGCTCACCTGTTCACAACTGATCGAAAAGCGCGTGCGCGTGGGCCTGCGCGAACAGTTCGACACCACACTGCCCCGCTTCGACCTGATGGCCCAGCTGGAACGCCACCCCGAGGGCCTGAAGATGAAGGAGCTGTCGCACCGGCTCATGGTCACCGGCGGCAACGTCACCGGCATCACCGACCAGCTGGTGGCTGAAGGGCTGGTGGAACGCATGGCGGTCGAAGGCGACCGCCGCGCCTTCCTCGTGCGCCTCACCCCCGAGGGTCGCAGCGCCTTCGAGCGCATGGCGGCGCAGCACGAGCAGTGGATCGTCGAAGCCTTCGACGGCCTGTCACCGCGCGATCTCGACCAGCTGCACAAGCTGCTGGGCAAAGTGAAACAACACCAACGGGACCTGAACCAGCGCACCGTCACAGAAGCAGAGTAAACACGCCATGAAACACCCCATCCCAGATCACAACCCCATGCGTGCGCAGTACAGCGCGATGGCCGGCGCCACCCCCAGGCACTTCGCCCTCAGCGTCGCCGACGGCGTGGCCACCCTCACGCTGAACCGGCCCGAACGCAAGAACCCGCTCACCTTCGACTCCTACGCCGAACTGCGCGACTGGTTCCTCGGCCTGCAGCGCGCCACCGACATCAAGGCGGTGGTGCTCACCGGCGCGGGCGGCAACTTCTGCTCGGGCGGGGACGTGCACGAGATCATCGGCCCGCTCACGAAGATGACGATGCCCGAGCTGCTGGCCTTCACCCGCATGACGGGCGCCCTGGTCAGCGCCATGCGCGCCTGCCCGCAGCCCATCGTGGCCGCGCTCGACGGCGTGTGCGCCGGGGCCGGCGCGATGATGGCGCTGGCCTCGGACCTGCGCCTGGGCACCCCCGGGGCCACGGTCGCTTTCCTGTTCACCCGCGTGGGCCTGGCCGGCGCCGACATGGGCGCCTGTGCCCTGCTGCCACGCATGATCGGCCAAGGCCGTGCGAGCGAGCTGCTCTTCACCGGCCGCGCCATGACCGCAGCGGAAGGCCACGCCTGGGGCTTCTTCAACGCGCTGCATGAGAGCGATGCGCTGCTGCCTGCCGCGCACAAGCTGGCATCCCAACTGGCGCAGGGCCCGACCTTCGCGCACGGCATGACCAAGACGATGCTGCACCAGGAGTGGGCCATGACGCTGGACCAGGCCATCGAGGCCGAGGCGCAGGCCCAGGCCATCTGCATGCAGACGCAGGATTTCACCCGTGCCTACGAGGCGTTCGCCGCCAAGCAGCGCCCGGTCTTCGAAGGCGATTGAGGACAACAACATGCACCCCCACGCTCATCACTTCGTGTATTCGCTGCCCCCCAAAGGGGCGCTGGCCACCCTTGGGGCGGCCCGGCGGGAGTCCTGACATGGTCGCCTTCGAACACCCCCACCCACACGGCGCGCTGGCGCCGACCGCACACCTCGAACTGCCCTTCTTCGATGACGCCCACCGCGCGCTCGCCAATGGTCTCGTGACCTGGGCGCGCGAGCAGCACGTCGACGAGTCCGACGACCGGGCCGCCTGCCGTGAATGGGTGCAACGCCTGGGCGCCGCCGGCTGGCTGCGTTACTGCGTGCCCGAAGCCCACGGCGGCGCGCTGCCCACGCTGGACTCGCGCGCGCTGGTGATCCTGCGTGAGACCCTGGCCTTTCATTCACCGCTGGCCGACTTCGCCTTCGCCATGCAAGGCCTGGGCAGCGGTGCCATCACGCTGGCCGGCACGCCCGCCCAGCAGTCGCGCTACCTGCGCGCCGTGGCCAGCGGCGAGAAGATCGCGGCCTTTGCCTTGAGCGAACCCGATGCCGGCTCCGACGTCGCCGCGATGGCGTTGAGCGCCACGCAGACAGCGACCGGCTGGCAACTGAACGGCCAGAAAACCTGGATCAGCAATGGCGGCATGGCGGACTTCTACGTGGTGTTCGCCAAGACCGATCCGGGCGCAGGCGCGCGCGGCATCAGCGCCTTCATCGTCGACGCTGATGCGCCGGGCCTGGACAGCAGCGCCCACATCCAGGTGATGGCGCCTCACCCGCTGGCCACATTGGCTTTCAGCGACTGCACCATCGCCCATGACGCACTGGTCGGCAGCGTGAACGGCGGTTTCAAGCTCGCCATGCAGACGCTGGACATCTTCCGCGCCTCGGTCGCCGCCGCTGCGCTGGGCATGGCGCGCCGCGCCTTTGCCGAGGCGGTGGCCCACGCCAAGAGCCGCAAGATGTTCGGGCAGACCCTGGCCGACTTCCAGCTCACGCAGGCCAGGCTGGGCGAGATGAGCGCGCTGATCGACGCCGCCGCCCTGCTCACCTACCGCGCCGCCTGGCAACGCGACTGCAGCAGCACCAGCGGCGCCGGCACACCGGCCTACACCGCCGCGGCCGCCAGCGCCAAGCTCACCGCCACCGAGAACGCACAAAAGGTCATCGACATGGCGCTGCAGATGTTCGGCGGCCGCGGCGTGCAGGTCGGCCAGACCATCGAACACCTCTACCGCGACATCCGCTCGCTGCGCATCTACGAAGGTGCGAGCGAGGTGCAGCTGCTCATCCTGGGCAAGAACGCCCTGAAAGCCTGAGTCTGGAGAACAGCATGGAAACCCACCCTTCTGCCCAACCCGACCGTTTCGTCCATGAGCGCCTGCCGTCGCGTGAACAATGGCCCGAGCTGTGCTACGACCTGCCCGAGCTGCAACAGCTGCCCGCGCAGCTCAACGTGGTGCAAAGGCTGTTTGACCGGGCCACGGGGCACGGCCACGCGGACCGACCCTTCCTGCGCAGCGACGAGCGCACACTGAGCTACGCGCAAGCCCGGGCCGAGGTGAACCGACTCTCGAACGTGCTGGCCCAGATGGGCCTGCAACCCGGCAACCGTGTGCTGCTGCGAGGCGGCAACTCGGTCGCGATGGCGCTGGCCTGGCTGGCCGTGGTGCAGAGCGGGCTGATCGCGGTGGCCACCATGCCGCTGCTGCGCGCCACGGAGCTCAAGGCCATCATCGACAAGTCGAAGCCTTCAGTGGCGCTGTGCGACGTGAAGCTGCAGGACGAGCTCAAGGCGGCCCTGGCCCTGAGTCCGGACACGGCAGGCCTGCCGCTGCGCCTGTTCAACACCGGCGACGCGGCCGTGGTGCTCGGCGATTCGCTCGAAGCGCTGGCCCGCCACGCCAGTGACCAAGCCTCCCCCTGCCCCACCAGCGCCGACGACATCGCGCTGCTGGCCTTCACCTCCGGCACCACCGGCAGCCCGAAGGCGGCGGTGCACACGCACCGCGACGTGCTGGCAGCCTGCGAAACCTGGCCGCGCCACGTGCTGCGCGCCACGCCGGACGACATCGTCATGGGCTCACCCCCGCTGGCCTTCACCTTCGGCCTGGGTGGCCTGCTGGTGTTCCCCATGTGGGCGGGCGCCTCGGTCTACTTCCCGGGCATTCCCTACACGCCCGAGGCCATGGTCAAGCTCATCGGCCAGGTGGGCGCCACCATCTGCTACACGGCGCCCACCTTCTACCGCCAGATGGCCGCGTTCGCGAAACAGCACGGCATCGGCCGTTTGCGCATCAGCGTCAGCGCCGGCGAGGGCTTGCCCGACGCCACGCGCCAGCTCTGGAAGGAGGCCAGCGGCCTGGAGATGCTCGACGGCATCGGCGCCACCGAGATGTTCCACATCTTCATCTCATCCCCACCTGAGTCCGTGAAGCGCGGTGCGATCGGGCAAGTGGTGCCTGGCTACCAGGCGAAGATCGTCAACGAGCAGGGGGAAGAGCTGCCGCGTGGCCAGGTCGGCCGCCTGGCCGTGAAAGGCGCGACAGGCTGCAAGTACCTCGACGACGCGCGCCAGGCGGTGTATGTGCAGGACGGCTGGAACTTCCCGGGCGATGCCTTCAGTCAGGACGACGACGGCTATTTCGTCTATCAGGCCCGCACCGACGACATGATCATCACCGCCGGCTACAACGTGGCCGGTCCCGAAGTGGAGGCGGCCCTGATGCAACATCCGGCGGTGGCCGAATGCGGCGTGGTCGGGCGTCCCGACGACGAGCGCGGCATGGTGATCCTGGCCTACGTGGTGCTCAAGCAAGGACAGACCGGCGACGACGCCCAGATCAAGCTCCTTCAGGACCATGTCAAGCACTCGCTGGCCCCCTACAAGTACCCGCGGGAGGTGCGTTTTGTCACCGCCCTGCCGCGCACCGAGACCGGCAAGCTCCAGCGCTTTGCGCTGCGCAAGATGGCCATCGACACCAACGCCTGACGGCACAGAGAAAGCACCCCATGCAAAAACTGCAACCGCCCGGCTGGGCCACCCCCAAGGGCTATGCCAACGGCGTCTCCGCCCGCGGAACACTGGTTTTCGTCGGCGGCCAGATCGGCTGGAACGCCGCTCAGGAGTTCGAAAGCGACGACTTCATTCACCAGACCAAGCAGGCGCTGCAGAACGTGCATGCCGTGCTGACCAGCGCCGGTGCCGGCCCCGAGCACATGGCGCGCATGACCTGGTACATCACCGACCGCGACGAATACAACACCCGTCTGCGCGAACTGGGATCGGCCTACCGGGACGTGATGGGCAAACACTTCCCGGCGATGACCTGCGTGGAGGTCAGTCGCCTGGTGGAAGCGCGCGCCAAGGTGGAGATCGAAGTGACGGCGGTGCTGCCAGATTGAGGCACCGCTCCATTGGGAGCACCACGGGGCAGATCACAGGCCCCATCTGCCATCTCGCAGAAACAACAAAGCCCGCTGAAAGCGGGCTTTGTTGAGGAACTCTGGTCAGTTCCGGATTGGTTGCGGAGGCAAGATTTGAACTTGCGACCTTTGGGTTATGAGCCCAACGAGCTACCAGGCTGCTCCACTCCGCGTCAAGCCTTGTATTCTATCACGCTTTCGCGTCATCTGCCGCCGGAGCAGCTTCTTCTGCGCGATCCACCAGTTCGACGAGCGCCATCGGAGCGTTGTCGCCCACGCGGTAACCCATCTTCAGAATGCGGGTGTAGCCACCAGGACGAGCGGCAAAGCGCGGGCCCAGTTCGTTGAACAGCTTCACGACCACATCGCGGTCACGCAGGCGGTCAAATGCCAGGCGGCGGTTGGCCACGGTGGCCACTTTGGCCAGGGTGATCATGGGTTCGACCACACGGCGCAGCTCTTTGGCCTTGGGCACCGTGGTCTTGATGACTTCGTGCGTGAGCAGCGAGTTCATCATGTTGCGCAGCATGGCGAGGCGGTGCTCGCTCGTGCGGTTGAGTTTGCGAAGTCCGTGTCCGTGACGCATTTCATGTTCCTTTCAGTGTTTTGCCCCCAGCCGGATCAGGTACTGGGAGTTCGTCCGACGTTGATCGACGGGATCAGTGTTTGTCGAGACCGGCCGGCGGCCAGTTTTCGAGCTTCATACCCAAGGTGAGACCGCGAGAAGCGAGCACTTCCTTGATTTCGTTGAGCGACTTTCGACCCAGGTTGGGGGTCTTGAGCAGCTCGTTCTCGGTGCGCTGGATCAGGTCACCGATGTAATAGATGTTCTCGGCCTTGAGGCAGTTGGCCGAACGAACCGTAAGTTCCAACTCGTCCACCGGACGCAGCAAGATCGGGTCAAACTGCTGCGAGCTGCGCTGGGCCGGTGCGTCGAAAGCGGAGAGCTCCACACCTTCGAGTTGTGCAAACACCGCGAGTTGCTCCACCAGAATCTTGGCTGATGCCCGCACGGCTTCTTCAGGACCAATGGAACCGTTGGTCTCGATCTCCAGCACGAGCTTGTCCAGGTCGGTGCGCTGCTCGACGCGAGCGCTCTCAACGGTGTAGCTCACGCGCTTGATCGGCGAGAACGATGCGTCGAGCACGATGCGACCCAGCGAGCGCGACTGGTCGTCGTTGCGACGCAGGCTGCCCGGCACGTAACCACGGCCTTTTTCGACCTTGATCTGCATATCCAGCTTGGCACCGGCCGACAACGTGGCGATCACGTGACCCGGGTTGACAATTTCCACGTCGTGCGGGGTCTGGATGTCGGCAGCAGTGACCAAGCCTTCGCCATCTTTACGCAAGCTCAGGGTGACTTCATCGCGGTTGTGCAGTTTGAAGACCACGCCCTTGAGGTTCAGAAGCATGTTGACCACGTCTTCCTGGACGCCGTCAATGGAAGAGTACTCGTGCACCACGCCAGCGATGGTGACCTCGGTCGGCGCATGGCCGGTCATGGAGGAGAGCAACACGCGACGCAGGGCATTGCCCAGGGTGTGACCATAGCCACGCTCGAAAGGCTCCAGGGTCACCTTGGCGCGGTTGGTCGAGAGTTGCTCGACGTTGATGGTTTTGGGCTTGAGCAGATTGTTCAACATTCAGACTTCCTTCAGTACCCTCGGCTCGTTACACCGATAAGGCAGACGGAGCATGGCCCGGCCACCACCCTCAGGTGGAAACCGGGAACGAAATTAACGGGAATACAGTTCGACGATCAGCGATTCGTTGATGTCGGAACCAAACTCGTCGCGGTCGGGCGATTTCTTGAACACGCCCTCAGCCTTGTCGGAGGCCACGTCCACCCAAGCAGGGAAGCCAATCTGTTTGGCCAGCTCCAGGGCTTCGATCACACGAGCCTGCTTCTTGGATTTCTCGCGCACGGCGATCACATCGCCTGCCTTGACCGAGTAGGACGGAATGTTCACGGACTTGCCGTTGACTGTGATCGCCTTGTGCGACACGATCTGACGCGCTTCAGCGCGGGTCGAGGCGAAGCCCATGCGGAACACGACGTTGTCCAGACGCGCTTCCAGCAGGAACAGCAGGTTGGCACCGGTGTTGCCACGACGGCGATCGGCTTCGGCGAAGTAGCGGCGGAACTGGCGCTCCAGCACGCCGTAGGTGCGCTTGACCTTCTGCTTCTCGCGCAGCTGCAGGCCGAAATCGGAGGTGCGCTGACCCGAGGTGCGGCCATGCTGACCTGGTTTGGAGTCGAACTTGGCCTTGTCGCTGATGGAGCGGCGAGCGCTCTTGAGCAATAGGTCGGAGCCTTCACGGCGGGAAAGTTTGGCCTTGGGGCCGAGGTAACGTGCCACGTTGATGTCCTATGGTTTCTACCGCAACCGAGATGTCGCGGGAGCCGTCCTTCGCAAAGGATGGCGGTGGGCTTAGCAAAAAATGCCACCGCAGGCGACTGCGGTGGCGCTCAAAAAAGCTTTTGATTGTACCGCGTGAGCGGCAGCACCGTAAAACGGTGGGTCAGATGCGGCGACGCTTCTGAGGGCGGCAACCGTTGTGAGGCACCGGGGTCACGTCAGCAATCGAGTTGATGCGGATGCCCAGCGCGCCGAGAGCGCGCACCGAGGACTCGCGACCTGGGCCGGGGCCCTTGATCTCGACGTCCAGATTCTTGATGCCCTGCTCAATGGCGGCACGGCCAGCAACTTCCGAGGCCACCTGGGCAGCGAACGGGGTGGACTTGCGCGAGCCCTTGAAGCCCTGACCACCCGACGATGCCCACGACAAAGCATTGCCTTGGCGGTCGGTGATGGTAATGATGGTGTTGTTGAACGACGCGTGCACGTGCGCGATGCCGTCAGCAACGTTCTTGCGAACCTTCTTGCGAACGCGAGCGGATGCGGCGCTGGAGGGAGACTTGGCCATAAGGGTCCTTCAATCCGATTATTTCTTCAGCGACTGGGCGGCCTTGCGGGGACCCTTGCGCGTACGTGCGTTGGTCTTGGTGCGCTGACCGCGAACCGGCAGACCACGGCGGTGACGGAAACCACGGTAGCAACCGATGTCCATCAAACGCTTGATGTTCATCGTGGTTTCCCGGCGCAGATCGCCTTCGATCGTGTACACGCCGACCTGATCACGGACTTTTTCCAGTTCCGCGTCGTTCAGATCCTTGATCTTTTTGGTGTAGTCGATACCGCAAGCCTCGCAAATCTTGCGAGCGCGTGTACGGCCGATGCCAAAAATTGCCGTCAAGCCGATTTCGGCGTGCTTGTGCGGCGGAATGTTGATGCCTGCAATACGAGCCATGTTGGGTCCTCTGAACTTCCGAATCAGCCTTGACGCTGTTTGTGGCGCGGGTCTGTGCAAATGACTCGCACGACGCCTTTGCGCTTGATGATCTTACAGTTGCGGCACATTTTCTTGACCGACGCCGAAACTCTCATAGTCTTCTCCTAGATATTCAAAAACATTCAACCTCTGACCTGTCACTCCGCGCAGAACCAGATCCGCGCCCTGGTCAGGCCGTAGGGCGTGAGCTCCACTTTGACCTTGTCATCCGGCAGGATCCGGATGGAATGCATCCGCATCTTGCCGGACATGTGGCCCAGAACCACATATCCATCTCATTTTTCAGCTTGACCCCGCCGGTTGGGTTGGGCAGGTTTTCAACCACCACCACCCCTTGCATCTCAATCACATTGTCTCTAGACACATGATCAAAAGCAGGATCAATTTTTAAAGCTGGCCTTCTTCAACAACGATTCGTATTGCTGAGACATCATGTAGTTCTGCACTTGGGCCATGAAGTCCATGGTAACCACCACAATGATCAACAGCGACGTACCACCGAAGTAGAAAGGCACGTTGTATTTCAGAATCAGGAACTCGGGCAACAAACAGACTGCAGTGATGTAAATGGCACCAGCCAGCGTCAGTCTCAGCAAAATCTTGTCGATGTAGCGCGCCGTCTGGTCACCGGGACGAATCCCGGGAATGAAGGCTCCGCTCTTCTTCAGGTTGTCCGCGGTTTCACGGCTGTTGAACACCAGCGCTGTATAGAAGAAACAGAAGAAAACAATGGCAGCAGCGTACAGAGCGACGTAGATCGGCTGGCCCGGCGACAGGGCCGAAGCAATGTCACGCAACCAACGGGTCGAATCACCCGTGCTCACCCAGCTGACCACCGTGGTCGGCAGCAGGATGATGCTGGACGCGAAAATCGGTGGGATCACACCTGCCATGTTCAGCTTGAGCGGCAGGTGCGACGATTGCCCGCCATACACCTTGTTCCCCACCTGACGGCGAGCGTAGTTGACCAAGATCTTGCGCTGACCACGCTCGACAAACACCACGAAGTAGGTCACCAGGACCACCAACGCGATGATGAAAATCGACACCAAGATGTTCATGGCGCCGGTGCGGACCAACTCCAACAACCCGCCGATGGCGCTGGGAAGACCCGCAGCAATACCCGCAAAGATCAGGATCGAAATGCCATTGCCCAAGCCACGCTCGGTGATCTGCTCACCCAGCCACATCAGGAACATCGTTCCAGCCACCAGACTGACCACAGCGGTCAGTCGGAAACCCATCCCCGGGTCAATCACCAGACCGGCTTGACCTTCCAGCGCAAGGGCAATGCCCGTCGCCTGAAAGATGGCCAATGCCAAGGTGCCATAACGGGTGTACGAAGTGATCTTGCGGCGACCTGCTTCGCCCTCCTTCTTCATTTGCTCAAACGTGGGCACCACGTAGGTCATGAGCTGCATGATGATCGAGGCCGAGATGTAAGGCATGATCCCCAGAGCGAACACGGTGAACCGTGAGAGAGCGCCGCCGGAGAACATGTTGAACAAGCTCAGGATGCCGCCCGCCTGGCCCTTGAACAATTGTTCGAGCTGCGCGGGGTCGATGCCAGGCACGGGAATGTGCGCACCGATGCGATACACCACCAGCGCCAGCAGCAGGAACACAAGCCGGCGACGCAGGTCACCGAACTTGCCTGTCTTGGCCAGGGTAGGGGAGGCAGTTGCCACAGCGTTCTTCCGCTCGTGTCCGATCAGGCCAGCGTGCCGCCAGCGGCTTCGATCGAGGCCTTGGCACCGGCAGTGGCGCCAATGTTCTTGAGCGTGACGGCGCGCGTGATCTCACCGGTCTTGATGACCTTGACGCGTTTGGCCAGGTGGGCCACGAGGCCAGCCTGCTTCAGCACCAGAATGTCCACTTCTGCAACATTCAGGGCATTGATGTCGGCCAACGTCACTTCAGCGCTGAACTGCAGTTGCGCAGATTTGAAACCGCGCTTGGGCAGGCGACGCTGCAAAGGCATCTGACCGCCTTCAAAACCCACCTTGTGGTAGCCACCCGAACGCGACTTCTGACCTTTGTGACCGCGGCCGGCTGTCTTGCCCAGGCCAGAGCCGATGCCGCGGCCCACGCGACGCTTGGCGTGTTTGGCGCCTTCTTGGGGCTTGATGCTATTGAGTTCCATGTCTTGCGACTCCGGTTCAGAGTACCTTGACCAGGTAGCTGATCTTGTTGATCATGCCGCGGACGGCAGGCGTGTCCTGCAGCTCACTGGTGCTGTTGAGCTTGCGCAGGCCGAGGCCCCGCACGGTGTCGCGGTGCGACTGCTTGGTTCCAATGGGGCTGCGCACCAGTTGGACCTTGACGGTGTTTTGAGTAGGGGTGGTCATGGTCGCTCCGATCAGCCCAGGATGTCTTCAACCGACTTGCCGCGCTTGGCAGCAACGCTGGCCGGCGTGGTCGAGTTCTGCAGTGCGTCCAGCGTGGCGCGCACCAGGTTGTAGGGGTTGCTCGAGCCATGGCTCTTCGCCACGACGTCGGTGATGCCCAGCACTTCAAAGACAGCGCGCATCGGGCCGCCAGCGATGATGCCGGTACCTTTGGCCGCAGGCAGCATCATGACGTTGGAAGCACCGTGTTCGCCATGCACGCTGTGGTGCAGCGAACCGTTCTTCAGCGACACCTTGATCATGTTGCGACGGGCTTTTTCCATGGCTTTCTGCACAGCCACCGGAACTTCCTTGGCTTTGCCCTTGCCCATGCCGACGCGACCGTCGCCATCACCGACCACGGTCAGTGCAGCGAAGCCGAGAATGCGACCGCCCTTGACCACCTTGGTCACGCGGTTGATCGCGATCATCTTCTCGCGCAGACCGTCGTCGCTCGCTTCGTTTTTTACATTAGCCGTAAATTTAGCCATTTTGTGTATTCCGTTTGATCAGAACTGCAGACCGGCTTCACGGGCCGCGTCTGCCAGGGCTTTCACCCGGCCGTGGTAAGCAAAACCGGAGCGGTCAAACGCCACTTTCTCGATACCTGCGGCTTTGGCCTTTTCAGCGATGCGCTTGCCCACCAGGGCGGCAGCAACGGCGTTGCCGCCCTTGCCAGCGCCGCCGATCTGGGCACGCACTTCCGCTTCGGCCGTCGAAGCCGAAGCCAGCACCTTGGAACCGTCGTCGGAGATGACGCTGGCGTAGATGTGCAGGTTGGTGCGGTTCACGGTCAGGCGGACAGCGCCCTGCTGCGCAATGCGGATGCGCGTCTGGCGGGCACGACGGAGACGTTGCTCTTTTTTGGTCAACATGATCCTGATCCTTATTTCTTCTTGGTTTCCTTGATCGTGATCTTCTCATCCGCATAACGGATGCCCTTGCCCTTGTAGGGTTCGGGGGGGCGCACTGCACGCACCTCAGAAGCGATCTGGCCCACGCGCTGACGGTCCGATCCCTTGATCAGGATTTCGGTCGGCGTCGGGGTTTCCACCTTGATGCCGGCCGGCATATCCATCACCACAGGGTGCGAATAGCCGACCGTGAGGTTGAGCTTGGCGCCTTGGGCCTGGGCTTTGTAGCCCACACCGATCAGCGTCAGCTTCTTTTCGAAGCCTTTGCTCACACCATTGACCATGTTGTTCACCAGCTGACGCATGGTGCCGGACATGGCATTGGCTTCGCGTGATTCGTTCACCGGGGTGAACGACAGCGAACCCGCGTTGTTTTCCACCTTGACCAGCGCGTTCTGCGCCAGCGCCAAGGCACCGAGGGCACCCTTGACGTTGATCAGGTTGTCTTTGACGGCCACTTCCACCCCAGCCGGGACAGAAACGGGCAACTTTCCAATACGTGACATTTCAGTAGCTCCTCAATGCCCGCATCAGGCGACGTAACACAGGACTTCACCACCGACACCGGTGGCGCGCGCCTTGCGGTCGGTCATCACACCCTGTGGCGTGGTGACGATCGCCACACCCAGGCCGTTTTGAACCTGGGGGATGGCATTGCGACCACGATAGACGCGCAGGCCTGGACGGCTGACACGCTCAATGCGCTCGATCACAGGACGGCCAGCGTAGTACTTGAGGGAAATCTCAAGTTCGTTCTTGCCATCATTGCTCTTGACCTGGAATCCGTCGATGTAACCCTCGTCCTTCAGGACCTGGGCAATCGCGGTTTTGACCTTGGAGGCCGGCATCGTCACACTGGCTTTTTCAACCATTTGTGCATTGCGGATGCGGGTCAACATGTCAGCGATAGGATCACTCATGCTCATTTGTGGTTCTCCTAGTGCTTACCAGCTGGCTTTGGTGATGCCGGGAATTTCACCGGCAAAAGCCATTTCACGGACCTTGGCACGGGCCAGGCCGAAGTGGGCGAACGTGCCACGCGGACGACCGGTGATCTCGCAGCGGTTGCGCTGGCGGGTCGGGTTCGCGTTGCGAGGCAGCTTCTGCAGCGCCAGACGGGCCGCATCGCGCTCTTCGTCGGAATGCTTGGCACTGGTCGAAACCGACTTGAGCTCAGCGTATTTCTTGGCGAACTTGGCTGCGAGTTTTTCGCGCTTGATTTCGCGTTGGAGTAGTGCTTGTTTAGCCACGCGCCACCTCAGTTCTTGAACGGGAAACGGAAACCAACCAGCAGAGCCTTGCACTCTGCGTCGTTTTTGGCGGTCGTCGTGATGCTGATGTTGAGGCCGCGCAAGGCATCCACCTTGTCGTACTCGATCTCAGGGAAAATGATCTGCTCTTTGACGCCGATGTTGTAATTGCCACGGCCATCAAACGCCTTGCCCGAAATACCACGAAAGTCGCGCACACGGGGCAATGCCACCGTGACAAAACGGTCGAGGAATTCGTACATGCGGGCACCGCGCAGGGTCACCATGCAGCCGATGGGCTGCTGCTCACGAATCTTGAAACCCGCAATGGCTTTGCGGGCCTTGGTCACCACCGGCTTTTGACCAGCGATCTTGGTCAGGTCGCCCACGGCGCTGTCCATGACTTTCTTGTCGGCAACCGCCTCGCTCACACCCATGTTGAGCGTGATCTTGGTGATGCGCGGGACTTCCATGGCCGACTTGTAGCCAAACTGCTCAATCAGACCAGGGGCGATCTTGTCGCGGTAAATTTCTTGCAAGCGTGTCATGTTCAGGCCGCCTTGATTTCGTCGCCGCTGGACTTGAAGACGCGCACTTTCTTGCCGTCCGCCAGAAGCTTGATGCCCACACGATCAGCCTTGCCCGTGGCGCCATTGAAGATGGCCACATTGGACTGGTGGATCGGCATGGTTTTTTCCACGATGCCGCCGGTCACACCCTTCATGGGGTTCGGCTTGGCATGCTTTTTCACGATGTTGACACCTTCGACAACCAGCTTGCTGTCGTCGGCGCGCAGCACCACTTTGCCGCGCTTGCCTTTGTCGCGGCCGGCAATCACGATGACTTCATCGCCACTACGGATTTTGTTCATGGTGATTCCTCAAAGAACCTCGGGCGCCAGCGACACGATCTTCATGAACTTTTCGGTGCGCAGCTCGCGCGTCACCGGTCCGAAGATGCGGGTGCCAATGGGCTCCAGCTTGGCGTTGAGCAACACGGCTGCGTTGCCATCGAATTTGATCAGAGCACCGTCTTGACGACGAATGCCCTTGGCGGTACGAACGACCACAGCGTTATAGACCTCGCCTTTTTTGACGCGGCCACGGGGCGCTGCTTCTTTGATGGTGACTTTGATGACGTCGCCCACGCTGGCATACCGGCGCTTAGAGCCACCGAGCACCTTGATGCACATCACGGACTTGGCGCCCGTGTTGTCAGCAACATCGAGTCGAGATTGCGTTTGGATCATTTGATTTAAGTCCCAACTTGAATCCCTTCAGCCACCACGGCCGAAAGTGATCAGTCTTGGGCCCGTCGTTGCAAGTCGCGATCGGCCTGCAGACTGACTGCTTACCGAATCACAACCAGCGTCGCTGGGCGGATACCTTCACTTTTTTAGAGCGAAGCCGCAAATTATCGCACTGCGTTATCGACTTGTCAACTAACTCTTGTGTTTTGCACTCACAAATGTGTGGCTGGAGGCAGGTAGTGGGCACACAGTGCCTCAAAACGGTCCAAGGCCGGCGCGGCGCAGCGCTCGTCTTCCAGGATTTCCGCCACAGCAGGGGCCATCGCTGCGGCTCTTCTTGCATCGAGGAACAGGGCGCGCCAGCGTCGGGCCAGGACGTCTTCCACCGTGTGTGCGTGCTCACATCGAACCGCATGCCGGACCATGGCCTCGGTCAGACCCAGTCCCAGGTCGCGCGCGCCACCCGGGCACCGGGCGACCTGGGGCGCCTGGGCACCATACATATGTGGTCCAGGCGCCTGGTGCAAGGGCGTGGTGGGGGTCGACGCATCGGTTGCGCCGACCAGGGTGTGGTGTTCGCTCAATCCGCCTGCGCGCGCTGGCAAGAGCCCACCGGCAAAACAACGCGCGAGCACGTCCTCGGCCATGGCACGGTAGGTGGTCCATTTGCCACCGGTGACCGTGACCAGTCCGTTGCCGTCGACCACGATGGTGTGCTCGCGCGACAGCACCTTGGTGCCACCTTCGGCGGTGGACGGTGGCGCCACCAGGGGGCGCAGCCCCACCCAGATGCTGCGAATGTCCTCGGTGCGAACCGGGCGGCTCAGCACCCTGCCCGCTTCGCCCAGGATGAAATCGAGCTCCTCGGAAAACGCCTGGGGCTCACGCGGCAGATCCTGGCGCGGCGTGTCGGTGGTGCCGAGGATCAGCTTGCCCAGCCACGGCACAGCAAACAGCACGCGACCGTCGCGGGTCTTGGGCACCAGCAGGGCGTGATCGCCCGGCATGAATTCGCGGTCCACCACGACGTGCACGCCCTGACTGGGGCTGACCATGCGCTCGGGCAGCGGGTCCTGCCCCACCCGGCAGGCCTTGGCGCGCAGATCGTCCACCCAGACCCCGGTGGCATTCACCACGCACCGGGCCCTGACGCGATGGAGATCGCCGGTGAACACGTCACGCACGTCGAGTTCGGTCAGGGAGGGAGAGGCATCGGCAAGGCGCTGGATGCCGGTGACCTGCGCGTAGTTGATCACCCGAGCGCCTGCGGCCTCTGCGGTGAGCGCCAGCGCCAGCGCCAGGCGGGCGTCGTCAAACTGTCCGTCCCAATAGCGCACCCCGCCACGCAGACCTTGCGGGTTGACGCCGGGCAGCGCGGCCAAGGTCTCGGCCCGCGACAGGAAGGCGGTGCGGCCCAGGCCCGCACGACCGGCCATGAGGTCGTACAGCTTGAGTCCGGCGCCATAGAACGGTGTCTGCCACCAGCCGTAGGACGGCATGACAAAGGGAAGTGGCTGGGCCAGGTGGGGCGCGATGCGCAGCACCGTGGCGCGCTCGGCCAGGGCTTCGCGCACCAAGGCCACATTGCCCTGGGCCAGGTAACGCACGCCGCCGTGCAGCAGCTTGGTGGAGCGGGAAGAGGTGCCACCGGCGAAATCCTGGGACTCCAGCAAGGCAACAGAAAACCCACGCAGCGCTGCATCGAGCGCGACGCCCAAGCCTGTCGCGCCGCCGCCGACCACCACCAGGTCGAAAACGGGCTGCCGGGCCAGCGATTGGAGCAGTTCTGCGCGTGTCATGAATCAGAAGGTGACCGCATGCGCCCCAAGGCGCATGCGGTGGGTTGCTACAACTCAGTTCAAAGGAGGCACATCAACGCGCCTTGCCGGCCTTCCAGGCGTCCAGCAGCGACTGGTAGGCGATGGTTTCGCCCTTGGGCTTCTCGTTGGCCAGCTTCTTCCAGGGGGCCGCCGCGTCGGTGAGGTACTTCGCAGGGTCGCCCTTGGGGTTGAGCTTGGGCGGGCAGTTGGTCATGCCCGCGCGCTCGAGGCGCGACATCACGTCGTCCATCTCGTCGGCCAGCGTGTCCATGGCCTTCTGTGGCGTCTTTTCACCCGTCACGGCCTGGGCCACGTTTTTCCACCACAGTTGCGCCAGCTTGGGGTAGTCGGGCACGTTGGTGCCGGTCGGGCTCCAGGCGACCCGGGCCGGGCTGCGGTAGAACTCGACCAGACCACCGAGCTTGGGCGCCATGTCGGTCATGGCCTGGCTCTGAATGTCGGACTCGCGGATCGGGGTCAGGCCGACGATGGTCTTCTTGAGCGACACCGTCTTGCTGGTCACGAACTGGGCGTACAGCCAGGCGGCGGCCGTCTTGTTGGCATCGTGGTCCTTGAAGAAGGTCCACGAACCCACGTCCTGGTAGCCGTTCTGCATGCCCTGCTTCCAGTACGGACCGTTCGGGCCGGGGGCCATGCGCCACTTCGGCGTGCCGTCTTCGTTCACCACCGGCAGGCCAGGCTTGACCATGTCGGCGGTGAATGCGGTGTACCAGAAGATCTGCTGCGCGATCTGGCCCTGCGCGGGCACCGGGCCGGCTTCGCCGAAGGTCATGCCGGTGGCTTCCTTGGGCGCGTACTTCTTCATCCAGTCCACGTACTTGGTGAGCGCGTAGACGGCGGCCGGCGAGTTGGTGGCGCCGCCCCGGGCCACACTGGCGCCCACGGGGGTGCACTTGTCGTCGGCCACCCGGATGCCCCATTCGTCGATCGGCAGGCCGTTCGGCGCGCCGATGTCTGCGGTGCCGGCCATCGACAGCCAGGCGTCGGTGAAGCGCCAGCCGAGCGATGGGTCCTTCTTGCCGTAGTCCATGTGGCCGTAGATCGGCTTGCCGTCGATTTCCTTCACGTCTTTGCTGAAGAACTCGGCGATGTCTTCATAGGCGCTCCAGTTCAGCGGCACGCCCAGGTCGTAGCCGTACTTGGCCTTGAACTTCTCCTTGAGGTCGTCCCGGGCGAACAGATCGGCGCGGAACCAGTACAGGTTGGCGAACTGCTGGTCGGGCAGCTGGTAGAGCTTGCCGTCGGGTGCGGTGGTGAACTTGGTGCCGATGAAGTCGGCCAGGTCCAGGCCGGGGTTGGTGTACTCCTTGCCGGCGCCGGTCATGTAGTCGGTCAGGTTGAGCACCTTGCCGTAGCGGTAGTGGGTGCCGATCAGGTCAGAGTCGCTGATCCAGCCGTCGTAGATCGACTTGCCGGACTGCATCGAGGTCTGCAGCTTTTCGACCACATCACCTTCCTGGATCAGGTCGTGCTTGACGGTGATGCCCGTGATCTCACTGAAGGCTTTGGCCAGGGTCTTGGATTCGTACTCGTGCGTGGTGATGGTTTCCGACACGACGGAGATGTCATTCACCCCGGCGGCCTTCAGCTTGGCGGCCGCGTCCACGAACCACTTCATCTCGGTGGCCTGGGCTTCCTTGCTCAGCGTGCTGGGCTGGAATTCCTCGTTGACCCACTTGTCGGCTGGGCCGGCCGCTGCAGGTGCGGCGGCCGTGGGTGCCGGCGCAGCGGCGGGTGCCGGCGCAGGGGCCGGGGCCTCTTCCTTCTTGCCGCAGGCCGCCACGGCCAGTGCGGCCGCCAGCGCAAGCGCGGTGTAGCGAATCTTCATGTGTGTCTCCTCATGGTGTGCTTCCCCGGTGTGAACGCTGAATGCTCGGCCCCGGGGAAGCAATGGGCCGAATTCACGGGAAACCGCCTCAGCCTTTGCGCATGACCCAGGCCAGCCAGGCCATGGACCCGATAAAGCTGATCCAGATGCTGGGCTCCTGCTCCAGCGAAAGCCATTCGGTCACGTGGCCCGCCATGCCGACAAAGGCCAGATTGATGTACGCAGCGCCCAGCAAGCCGATGAAGAGCCGGTCGCCGCGCGTGGTGGCGATCGGCAGAAAGCCCTTGCGCATCGTGGTGGGCGACTTGATCTCCCAGAACGTCATGCCCGCGAGCATGCACACGATGCAGGTGAAGAAAACCGCGACCGGCAATGTCCAGGCCATCCATTCAAACATTTGAAATCTCCAATCCATGTCGAGTGCAGGCCCGCCCAACCCAGGCCGCCGCGGAACCGGCTTTGCCGGGCCGCCAGCGGCGCCCCCTGGAGGGTCGCGCGGAGCGCGGCGGGGGGGACGTCATACCCGTCCCATGGCAAAGCCCTTGGCGATGTAGTGCCGGACGAACCAGATCACGATCGCGCCGGGAACGATGGTCAACACGCCCGCCGCGGCCAGCGTGGCCCAGTCCATGCCACTGGCACTGACCGTGCGCGTCATGGTGGCCACGATGGGCTTGGCGTTGACGCTGGTGAGCGTGCGCGCCATCAACAACTCGACCCAGCTGAACATGAAGCAGAAGAAAGCCGCCACGCCCACACCGGCCTTGATCAGCGGCAGGAAGATGGTGAGAAAGAAGCGCGGAAAGCTGTAGCCGTCGATGTAGGCCGTCTCGTCGATTTCGCGCGGGATGCCCGACATGAAGCCTTCGAGAATCCACACCGCCAGCGGCACATTGAACAGCAGGTGCGCCAGCGCCACCGCGATGTGCGTGTCCATCAGCCCCACGGTGGTGTAGAGCTGGAAGAACGGCAGCAGAAACACGGCCGGCGGCGTCATGCGGTTGGTGAGCAGCCAGAAGAACACATGCTTGTCGCCAAGGAAGCTGTAGCGCGAGAACGCGTAGGCGGCTGGCAGCGCCACGGTGAGCGAAATCACCGTGTTGATGGCCACGTAGATCAGGCTGTTGATGTAACCCGAGTACCAGCTCTCGTCGGTAAAGATCAGCTGGTAGTTGTCCCAGGTGAAGGCCTGCGGCCACAGGCTGAAGCTGGAAACGATCTCTTCGTTGGTCTTGAAGCTCATGTTGACCATCCAGTAGATGGGCAACAAGGCGAAGACCAGGTAGGCGATGAGGAACAGCGTCCTCTTTTTGAATCGACGCTCGTTCACGATTGCACCTCTTTTTCGACTTCGCCGAGGCGTTGCATCCAGTTGTAGAGCACGAAGCAGAACAGCAGGATGATGAGGAAATAGATCAGCGAGAACGCTGCGGCGGGGCCGAGATCGAACTGGCCCACGGCCTTCTGCGTCAGGTACTGACTGAGGAAGGTGGTGGCGTTGCCGGGGCCGCCGCCGGTGAGCACGAAGGGCTCGGTGTAGATCATGAAGCTGTCCATGAAGCGCAGCAGCACGGCGATCATCAGCACGCCGCGCATCTTGGGCAGCTGGATGTAGCGGAACACCGCGAGCTTGCTGGCGCCGTCGATGCGCGCGGCCTGGTAGTAGGCGTCGGGGATGCTGCGCAAACCCGCGTAGGCCAGCAGCGCCACCAAGGGCGTCCAGTGCCACACGTCCATCAGCAGCACGGTGAGCCAGGCGTGGGTCGCGTCGCCGGTGTAGCTGTACTCGATGCCGAGGGTCTGCAGCGTGTGGCCCATGAGGCCGATGTCGGCGCGGCCGAAGATCTGCCAGATCGTGCCCACCACGTTCCACGGGATCAGCAGCGACAGCGCCACGATCACCAGCGTGGCCGAGGCTTTCCAGCCGTCGGCCGGCATGGACAGCGCCAGCGCGATGCCCAGCGGGATCTCCACCAGCAGCACGGCGCCCGAGAACTTCAGCTGGTTCCAGAGCGCGGCGTGCAGGTCTTCGTCGCGCATCACGGCAGCGAACCATTCGGTGCCGACGAAGACGCGGCGCTCGGGCGAGATGATGTCCTGCACCGAGTAGTTCACCACCGTCATCAGCGGCAGGATGGCCGAGAAGGCCACGCAGACCAGGACCGGCAGGATCAGGAACCAGGCTTTCTGGTTGACGGGTTTGGTTGTCACGCTCATGCGACGAGCTCCTCATTCTTGTAGTAGCAGGTGTGCTCGCCCACCACCTGCAAGCCCACGGCGGCGCCGACGGCGGGCAGGGCCGCGTCGGGCGCCAGCCGGGCCTTCACCGCCTGGCCTGCCGCCTCCAGCGTCACCAGGAAGTAGGTGCCGATGTCCTGCACCTGGCGCACGGTGGCGGGCAGCGTTCCGGGCGCGCCCTGGGGGCCGATCACCAGGTACTCGGGGCGGATGCCCAGGCGCAAATCGCCGTCGGGCAGCAGGCGACCGCTCTCGCTCAGGGAGCGGTCGCCCACGTGCACCTGACCACCGCGCACACTCGCCGGCAGGAAGTTCATGCCCGGCGAGCCGATGAAGTGGCCGACGAAGGTGTGGGCCGGGCGCTCGAACAGCGCGTCGGGCGTGCCCAGCTGCACCACCTTGCCGCGCGTCATGACCACCACCTGGTCGGCGAAGGTCAGGGCTTCGACCTGGTCGTGGGTGACATAGATCAGCGTGAGCTTCAGCTCATGGTGGATCTGCTTGAGCTTGCGCCGCAGCTGCCATTTCAGGTGCGGGTCGATCACGGTCAGCGGCTCGTCGAACAGCACCGCCGACACGTCGGGCCGCACCAGGCCACGGCCGAGCGAGATCTTCTGTTTCTGGTCGGCGCTGAGTCCCGCGGCGCGCATGTCGAGCTGGTGGCTCATCTCCAGCATCTCGGCGATCTGCCCCACGCGGGTCTTGATCTGCTCGGCCGGCACCTGACGGTTCTTCAGCGGAAAGGCCAGGTTCTCGGCCACGGTCATGGTGTCGTAGATCACCGGGAACTGGAACACCTGGGCGATGTTGCGCTGCTGCGGCGTGGCGCGGGTCATGTCCTGGCCGTCGAACTTCACCGTGCCGTGCGAGGGCACGAGCAGGCCCGACATGATGTTGAGCATGGTCGTCTTGCCGCAGCCCGAGGGGCCGAGCAAGGCGTAGGCGCCACCGTCTTCGAAGCTCATCTTCAACGGCAGCAGCGCGTAGTCGCCGTCGGCCTTCGGATTGGGCTTGTATGAGTGGGCGAGGTCGAGGTCGATGCGGCTCATTTCGTGACCTCCCGGCGCTCTGGTGCAAACAGCAGATTGCCCGCGTCATCGAAGGCGTAGACCTGCGCGGGATTCACGTGCAACGTGATCGCGCTGCCCAGCGCGAAGTCGTGCACGCCGGTGAGCTGCGCCACGATCTCGCCGACCGCCGTGTGCACGTGCACAAAAGTGTCGGAGCCGGAGATTTCGGCCAGCTCCACGGTGCCGGGCACGGCCACGTCGCCGGGGCGCGCCGCCACGCGCACGGCGCTGGCACGGATGCCCAGGGTCAGCGCGCGGCTGGCGTGGGCGGGCAGCTTCACGGCCAGCAGCAGGCCATCGCTGAGACGCGCGCCGCCCTCTGCGACCTCGGCCGACAGCAGGTTCATCGGCGGGTCGCTGAAGGCGCGCGCCACGCGCAGCGAGTTGGGGCGGTGGAAGACCTCGGCCGTCGGGCCGTACTGCAGCAGCTCGCCCGCGTCCATCACGGCGGTGTACCCGCCCAGCAGCAGGGCCTCGCCCGGCTCGGTGGTGGCGTAGATGACGGTGGAGTCGCCGGCGGCGAAGAGCTGGGTCAGCTCCTCGCGCAGCTCTTCGCGCAGCTTGTAGTCCAGGTTCACCAGGGGTTCGTCGAGCAGCATCAGCGGCGCGTTCTTGGCCAGCGCGCGCGCCAGGGCCACGCGCTGCTGCTGCCCGCCCGAGAGCTCGGCGGGCAGGCGGTCGAGAAAGATGTCGATGTGCAGCCGGTCGGCCAGCTCGCGCACCCGACGCTGGATGTCGGCCCGGGACTGACCACTCAGCTTGAGCGGCGAGGCGATGTTGTCGAACACCGTCATCGAGGGGTAGTTGATGAACTGCTGGTAGACCATGGCCACGTTGCGCTCGCGCACCGGCATGCCGGTCACGTCGCGCCCGTCGACCAGCACGCGGCCCGTGGTCGGCACATCGAGGCCGGCCATGATGCGCATCAGGCTGGTCTTGCCCGCCTGCGTTGCGCCCAGCAACACCGTGACCGCGTCCGGCGCGGGAATCAGGCTCATGGGATAGAGGTGGACCGAGGGCCCGACCGTCTTGCCCACTTGCTCCAGGGATAACTGCATGGATCGTCCAGAAAAGGGCCCAGGGCCGTTGTTTTGTTTTCGTTTCGGCGATTCTATTGTTCGTTTATGTTCTTCTTGTTTCGGTATTTACCCTTAACTGGCGATTTTCCTTTTCCGTTATGTTCGGGTCACAGCATTTCTGACCGCCCTCCCTCCACATGAACCTGGCCCCCCGACACACCCTGCTGCTGGACGTGGTGCGCGCCCACGGCCCGCAAACCATTGAATCCCTGGCCGAGCGCTTCGGCGTGACCCTGCAGACGGTGCGCCGCGACGTGCAGCGCCTGGCCGATGCCGGGCTGCTCTCGCGCTTTCACGGCGGCGTGCGCCTGCCGGGCTCGACCACCGAAAACATCGCCTACCGGCAGCGGCAGGCGATGGAGTCCGAGGCCAAGGCGCGCATCGCCCGGGCCATCGCACAGCGCGTGCCCAACGGCTGCTCGCTGATCCTCAACATCGGCACGACCATCGAGGCCGTGGCCCACGAGCTGCTGCACCACCGGGGGCTGCGCGTGATCACCAACAACCTGCACGTGGCCGCGCTGCTGAGCACCAACCCGGACTGCGAGGTGATCGTGGCCGGCGGCCTGGTGCGCGGCGCCGACCAGGGCATCGTGGGCGAGGCGACGGTGGATTTCATGCGCCAGTTCAAGGTCGACATCGGCCTGATCGGCATCAGCGCGATCGAGGCCGACGGCACGCTGCGCGACTTCGACTACCGAGAGGTCAAGGTGGCCCGCACCATCATCGAGCAGTCACGCGAGGTCTGGCTCGCCGCCGACCGCAGCAAGTTCAACCGCCCGGCCATGGTGGAACTGGCGCGGATGAACGAAGTGGACGTGCTGTTCACCGACGCGCCGCCGCCGGCGCCGTTTGACACCCTGCTGGCCCAGGGCGACGTGGAATGCGTGGTGGCCGGCGGCGACGCCGCCTGAAATGAAACACCCCCCGCGCCGCTTCGCGTCACCCCCCAAGGGGGGCGGCACTGGCCGTCTGGCAGAGCCAGCCCGGCTGTGCCTCTGGGTTGGGCCGCTTCATGCGGCGCGGGTGGCGCTCCGGCGCCATGGAAAGCGCATCCTTTCGACAAAAGAGAAACGAGACATCCCATGACCTATCTGCTGGCCCTGGACCAGGGCACCTCCAGTTCGCGCAGCATCGTGTTCGACCAGGCCGGCCGCGTGGTCGCGATGGCGCAGCGCGAGTTCCGCCAGATCTACCCGCAGCCCGGCTGGGTCGAACACGACCCGCGCGACCTCTGGACCACGCAGCTGGAGACCGCGCGCGAGGCGCTGGCCAAGGCCGGGCTGAAGGCGGCCGACATCCGCGCCGTGGGCATCACCAACCAGCGCGAGACCACGGTGGTGTGGAACCGCAGCACGGGCGAGCCCGTCTACAACGCCATCGTCTGGCAGGACCGCCGCGCCGAGAGCACCTGCGTGGCGCTGCGCGAGCGTGGGCTCTCCGACACGGTTCTGCAGAAAACCGGCCTGCGCATCGACGCCTATTTCTCTGGCACCAAGCTGCAGTGGATCCTCGACCACGTGCCCGGCGCGCGCGCCCAGGCCGAGGCCGGTGAGCTGGCCTTCGGCACGGTGGACAGCTGGCTGATCTGGCAGCTCACCGGCGGCGCGGCCCACGTGACCGACCACAGCAACGCCGCGCGCACCATGCTGTTCAACGTGCACACGCAGCGCTGGGACGAGGAGCTGCTCGCCGCCATGACCATCCCGGTGGCCATGATGCCGACCGCCCTGCCCTCCAGCGCCCACTTCGGCGAGGTGCGCAGCGAATGGCTGGGCGCGCCGCTGGTGATCGGCGGCGTGGCCGGCGACCAGCAGAGCGCGCTGTTCGGCCAGGCCTGCTTCTCCGCCGGCATGGCCAAGAACACCTACGGCACCGGCTGCTTCATGCTGATGCACAACGGCGAGCGTTTCCAGACCAGCCAGAACGGCCTGATCACCACCGCCGCCGCACAGCCGCCCGGCAAACCGCAGTACGCCTTTGAGGGCAGCGTGTTCATCGGCGGCGCGGTCGTGCAGTGGCTGCGCGACGGCCTGCGCGCCATCCAGTCCAGCAGCGAGGTGCAGGCACTGGCCGAGAGCGTGCCCGACGCCGGCGGCGTGGTGCTGGTGCCCGCCTTCACCGGCCTGGGCGCGCCCTACTGGCAGCCCGACAGCCGGGGCAGCATCACCGGCCTCACGCGCGGCAGCACCATCGCCCACATCGCACGCGCCGCGCTGGAGAGCATCGCCTTCCAGAGCGCCGCCCTGCTCGACGCCATGAGCCGCGACGCCGTGGCCAGCGGCGGCGTGCCGGTGAACGAGCTGCGGGTGGACGGCGGCGCCTGCGTCAACGACCTGCTGATGCAGATCCAGGCCGACCTGCTGGGCATCCCGGTGGTGCGGCCCGCCGTGATCGAGACCACCGCGCTGGGCGCGGCCTACCTCGCGGGCCTGCACACCGGCGTGTACGCCGGGCTGGACGAGCTGTCCAAGCAGTGGCGCGCCGAGCGCACGTTTCATCCCACGCTGTCGCGCGAACGGGCGGCGGAAAAGATGGCCGAGTGGGAACACGCGGTGAGGCAGACGACGGCGGCATAGCCGCCTCCCCCGCGCCGCTTCGCGTCACCCCCAGAGGGGGCGGCACCAGAGGCCCGGCAAAGCCGGTTCCTCGGTGCCCTCGGACGCAGGCACCTCGCGCCGAACACATGGTTCTTGGTTTGCCTCGGGCGACAATCCATAGATGAACACCTCCACCCACCCCATCATCACCTTCATCGGCGGCGGCAACATGGCCAGCGCCATCATCGGCGGCCTGGTCCGCCAGGGCCACACCGCCAGCGCCTTGCAGGTGGTCGAGCCTTGGGACGAGCAGCGCGCGAAGCTGGCGCAGCAGTTCCCGGGCATGAGCGTGCTGCCGGCGGCCAGCGCCGATCTGCAACCCTCCGACCTCGTGGTCTGGGCCGTGAAGCCCCAGACCTTCAAAGACGCCGCGCTGGCCGCCGGCCCCTTCCTCGGCCAGGCCCTGCACCTCAGCGTGGCCGCCGGCATCACCAGCGAGAGCATGGCCGCCTGGCTGGGCACGCAGCGCATCGTGCGCGCCATGCCCAACACGCCCGCGCTCGTGGGCCTGGGCATGACCGGCCTGATGGCCCGCGCCGCAGTCTCGGCCGACGACCGCGCGCTGGTCGAGCGCGTGGTCCGCACCACGGGCGAGCTGGTCTGGGTGAACGTGGAGAGCGACCTCGACGCGGTGACCGCGATCTCCGGCTCCGGCCCGGCCTACGTGTTCTATTTCCTCGAAGCCATGCGCGACGCCGGCGCGAAGATGGGCCTCGCGCCCGAGGTCGCGCAGCAGCTCGCCATCGGTACCTTTCTGGGCGCCGCCACGCTGGCGCAACGCTCCAGCGATCCGCTGCAGACCCTGCGCGAGCGGGTCACGTCCAAGGGGGGCACGACCTACGCGGCCATCACATCGATGGAATCGGCGGGTGTGAAGACCAAGTTTGAAGAGGCGCTGTTCGCTGCGCAAAAACGAGCTGCCGAGTTGGGTCAGGAATTCGGCAAATAGTCTTCGCTCGGCTCTCGGATGCGGTGCGCTCTGCTCCGCGGCTGTCCCCCGGCGGCTGGAGCCGCCTCCTCCTTTGTGCCGCTGCGCAGAGCACATCGCATCCGCGAACATTAGTGGTGGGCGAGGACCGGAATGGGCCCGTTGCGGAAGTTGGCTTGGTCGACCCACTTCTGCAAAGCAGACAGTCACAATTGCTAACACAGTCCGACTGGGCGTCCATCCTCATAGGAAAATCGGTATGACCGTTGGTTGAAGTCGACGGCTTCGATGAACTCCGGACGCAGTGCGAAGGCTTCGGAGAATATGTCGGTGCCAGACGTCTGCCACAGAATCGATCCATCTTCGGCGAGCCTGGCGATCTCCAGCTCTCCATGGGAAATCAAGGCATTCCTAGCATCGTCGAAGTAGATGCCGAAGCAAGTGGCCGAATCGACTTGGACTGACCAAACCATTCTGGGAGCTTGCACATCTAAGCAGACCACGCTGTCCCCTATCGCCAAGTAGAGAAGGCCATCCTTGCACAGGGCTGAATGCTCGTGCACTCCACTCGCCCCACCACTATTCGAAAGCACGGCCACCGGCGCATCGTCCAGCAGAACGCCATGAATCGACGAGGGTCGCGATCCGGGTGCGAGTTCTATTTCGAGTGGATAGGTACGAACATTGTCGCGCGACCCGATTGAGTGCGACGGTTCGTCAACGACTCGGATGATTCCAATCGGGCTCGCAAGGTGCATGATCTCGAAGACTTGCTGTCAGAGGTTGAGGGCAACTGTGAACATAGCAGACGCTCATCGAAGGTAGCTCTAGGCCGATAACCGCCATCGCAATGCGCCAAAACCCATGGGACGCCCACCCACCTGCCTGCCCACGGACGCGGTGTGCCCTGCGCAGCGGCATCAAGGAGGAGGGGCCGCAGGCCCCGGGGGACAGCCGCGGAGCAGGGCACGCCGCGTCCGTGGGCCAGCGAGGATCCAAGACCGAAACGCAGCGCACGTCAAACCAAGCCGAGCACCACGCCCACAAACACCGAGAACCCCAACCAGTGATTCAGGCGGAAGGCCTTGAAGCAGCCGTCGCGCGTGCGGTCTTTGATGAGGCGGAAGTGCCAGACCACCTGGCCCAGCGCCACCAGCAGCATGGCGCCCCAGACCACCGGGTTCACCAAGGCCCACAGCGCGGCGGTCCAGATGCCCAGGAAGACCAGGTAGAACGCCGTCACGGCGGGCACGTCGGCGTCGCCCAGCGTGATGGCCGAGGTCTTCATGCCGATGCGCAAATCGTCGTCGCGGTCGACCATGGCGTACTCGGTGTCGTAGGCCAGCACCCAGAACAGGTTGCCCGCCATCAACACCCAGGCCAGCGGCGGCACGCTGTGCCAGACGCCGCTCCAGAAGCCGGGTGACGCCCACGGCGTCGTACCACTGAACAGCTCCAGCGCCGGCCCACCGTCCACCGCCGCAAACGCCATCGGGATGCCAAAGCTGAACGCCACGCCCAGCACCGCCTGCGGCATGGACACATGTCGCTTGGCGTAGGGGTAGATCAGCGCCAGCACCAGCCCCAGAAACGACCACGCGATGGTGGCGACGTTGGTGGTGAGCACCAGCAGGAAGGCGGCGAGAGCGAGCGCCGCACCGACGATCAAGGCCTCCTTCACACCCACGCGCCCGCTGGTCACCGGGCGCTGCGCGGTGCGTTTGACATGCTTATCGAACTCGCGGTCGGCCACGTCGTTGACGCAACAGCCCGCGCTGCGCATGAGGATGGTGCCGAGCACAAACACCGCCAGCAGGTGCACGCCGGGGAAACCACCCGCCGCCACCCACAGCGCAGACAGCGAGGGCCACAGGAGCAACAGCCAGCCCGCCGGGCGGTTCCAGCGGATCAGATCAAGGTAGAGGTTCAGACGATCAAACACAGTCAGCATTCCGGAGGCAAGTGAGCGCACGACAGACCCGCACACACCGCAGAACCGGCTTTGCCGGTCGGCTGGTGTGGTCCCCCTGGGGGGAAGACGCGTAGCGGCGCAGGGGGGAATTCACATCAAGACAACCTTTTCACGCCGGGCAGCTCGCACCCGTAGATCGCGTTGCGCAGTTCGGCGATCGCCTGGTAACGCGTGAAGCTGCGCCGCCAGGCCAGCACCACGCGGCGCGTGGGCGGATCGCCCTCGAACGGCAGGTAATGCACAAAAGACGCGTCGCCCAGGTCCTGCGAGTTGTCGGCCGTGCCGTCGAGCGCCGAACGCGGCACCGACAGGCGCGGCACCAGCGTCACCCCCATGCCGGCGGCCACCATGTGCTTGATGGTCTCCAGCGACGAACCCTCGAAGCTCTTGCGGATGCCTTCGGTCTCGTTGGAGAAGCGCGCGAACTCGGGGCAGACCTCCAGCACGTGGTCGCGGAAGCAGTGCCCGGTGCCCAGCAGCAGCATGGTCTCGCTTTTGATCTCGTCGGTGGTGATGTGTTTGCGCTGGGCCAGCGGGTGGTTGGCGGGCACGGCGGCCATGAAGGGCTCGTCGTAGAGTGGCGCGATGGCGAGGTTGGTGTCAGGGAAGGGCTCGGCCAGGATGGCGCAATCGATCTCGCCCAGGCGCAGCTGCTCCAGCAGCTTGACGGTGAAGTTTTCCTGCAGCATCAGCGGCATCTGCGGCGTGCGCTCGATCACCTGACGCACGAGGTTGGGCAGCAGGTAGGGGCTGATGGTGTAGATCACGCCCAGTTTGAGCGGCCCGGCCAGCGGGTCCTTGCCGCGCTTGGCGATCTCCTTGATGGCCGCGGCCTGCTCCAGCACCGTCTGCGCCTGCCGCACGATCTCTTCACCCAGGGGCGTGACGGCGATCTCGCTCGCGTTGCGCTCGAAGATCTTGAGTTCGAGCTCTTCTTCGAGCTTCTTGATCGCGACAGACAGCGTGGGCTGCGACACGAAGCAGGCCTCGGCGGCCTTGCCGAAGTGCCTCTCGCGCGCCACGGCCACGATGTATTTGAGTTCGGTGAGCGTCATAGGGGAATGGTACCCCCCGCGCCGCCTGCGGCGTCACCCCCCAGGGGGCGGCACTGGCGGCCCGGCAAAGCCGGTTCCGCGGTGCCCTGGGATCAACGCCTCCTCCGGCGAGAGGTGTCCTCCCCAAGGATGCGGTGGAACCGGCTTCGCCGGGCCACTCGCATCGCCCCCTTGAGGGGGTCGCGCGCAGCGCGGCAGGGGTGGATCTCGCCTGCGGCGCGGGGGGTCAGGCTTTCAGGTATTCGGCCTTGCTGCCCAGCCAGCGGGCGATGTGTTTTTCGGCGGCGGCCGGGTGCTGGGCCAGCATCTGGGCAGCGGCCTGGCGTGCCCAGTCGAGCAGGTGGCCGTCGGTGGCCAGGTCGGCGAAGCGCAGCAGCGCGGCGCCCGACTGGCGGGCACCCAGGAACTCGCCGGGGCCCCGGATCTCCAGATCACGGCGCGCGATCTCGAAACCGTCGTTCGTTTCCGCCATCGCCTTCAAACGTTCGCGCGCGGTTTCGCCGAGGCGCCCGCCTTCAGGCGGCGTGTAGAGCAGCACGCAGGCCGAAGCCGCTGCGCCGCGACCGACCCGTCCACGCAGCTGGTGCAATTGGCTCAGACCGAAACGTTCGGCGTGTTCGATCACCATGAGCGACGCGTTGGGTACGTCCACGCCGACCTCGATCACGGTGGTGGACACGAGCACGCTCATGTGGCCGCTGGTGAAGAGCGACATCACGGCCTTCTTTTCCGCGACCGGCATGCGTGAATGCAGCAGCCCGACGAGCACGCCCTGAAGGGACTGGCTCAACTCCGCGTGCGTCTCGGTGGCGTTGGACAGGTCCAGCGCCTCGCTCTCTTCGATCAGCGGGCAGACCCAGTAGACCTGCCGCCCTTCGGCCACCTGGGCGCGGATGCGCTGAATCACCTCGTGGCGGCGCTGGTCGGACACGACCTTGGTGACGATGGGCGTGCGACCGGGCGGCAGCTCGTCGATGGTGGAGACATCGAGGTCGGCGTAGTAGCTCATGGCGAGCGTGCGCGGGATGGGCGTGGCGCTCATCATCAGCAGGTGCGGCTCGCGCGATTGCCCGTCGTCGCCCTCGGTCATCTTGGATCTGAGTGCCAGCCGCTGCGCCACCCCAAACCGGTGCTGCTCATCAATGATGGCCAGCGCCAGGTTCTGGAACACCACCTGGTCCTGGATCACCGCGTGCGTGCCCACCACCAGGGCGGCCTCGCCGCTGGCGATCAGGGCCAGCATCTCGGTGCGCTGCTTTTTCTTCTGGCTGCCGGTGAGCCAGGCCACGCGTTTGCCCAGGGGCGCGAGCAGCGGCTCCAGCCAGCCGATGAGCTTGGCGAAATGCTGCTCGGCCAGGATTTCGGTGGGCGCCATCAGCGCGCACTGCCAGCCCGAGTCGATGGCGATGGCCGCAGCCAGCGCGGCCACCACCGTCTTGCCCGAACCCACATCGCCCTGCAGCAGGCGGTGCATGGGCACGTGGCGCGCCAGATCGCGCGCGATCTCCTCAATCACGCGGCGCTGCGCACCGGTCAAGGCGAACGGCAACACGCCGAGCAATTGTTCATGCAGGCCGCCGGGCAACGTGCGCAAGACGGGAGCGCGCAGGGCATCGCGTTCGCGCTTGGCGGTCAGCTGCGAAAGCTGCTGCGCCAGCAGCTCCTCGGCCTTCAGGCGCTGCCAGGCCGGGTGGCTGCGGTCTTCGAGCGCGTCGAGCGACACGTCCGGCCCCGGGTGGTGCAGGTAACGCAGCGCGTCGCGCAGGGACCAGGTGCCGTGCACCACGCGCTGCAGGCTGCCCAGCAGTTCGGGCGGGATGGTTTCGGACAGGTCGGCACGCCCCAGCCCGCTGGCCACCACCTTGCGCAGGTAGGCCTGGGGCAGCTGGGCGCTGGTGGGGTAGACGGGGGTGAGGGCATCGGGCAGCTCGCCGCCGGCCGCGTGAAAGGCCGGGTGCATCATGGTGCGGCCCATGAAACCGCCGCGGATTTCACCCCGCACCCGCACGCGCGCGCCCACCGCCAGCGCCTTCTGGTGCGAGGGGTAGAAGCTGAAGAAGCGCAAGGTGCAGGTGTCCGAGCCGTCGTCCAGCGTCACCAGCAGCTGGCGGCGCGGGCGCAGGGTGATCTCGCTCGCGGTGACGGTGCCCTCCACCTGCGCGGTCTGACCCTCGCGCGCATCGCTCAGGCGCACGACGCGGGTTTCGTCCTCGTAGCGCAGCGGCAGGTGCAGGGCCAGGTCGATGTCGCGCGTGAGCCCCAGTTTGTGCAGGGCTTTCTGCGGCGCAGAGAGTTCCTTGCGAGGGGCGGGCTTGGCGTCGGGCATGGGACAATTCTGCCTGTAGTTTTATCCACCCCTCTCCCTACTTTCACTTGGAACGGGCCTCGTCCGGCCCTCAAGCAGCATGTCTCACTCTGCCCCCCTGTCGGCTCACGAATTCACCGTCGCCGACTTCGATTTCGCCCTGCCCAACGAACTGATCGCCCAGCACCCCGCCGCCGAACGCAGCGCCTCGCGCCTGCTCGACGGCACCGGGCCACAACCGGTGGACCGCATCTTCCGCGAGCTGCCGGGCCTGCTGCGCAGCGGCGACCTGCTGGTGTTCAACGACACTCAGGTGGTCAAGGCCCGGCTGTTTGGCGAGAAAGCCAGCGGCGGCAAGTTCGAGGTCCTGATCGAGCGCGTGCTGCTGCCGCACGAGGCGCTGGACGGCTCGGGGCAGGAGGTGGTGGCCCACATCCGCGTGAGCAAGAAGCCGCAGCCGGGCGGCCTGCTGCACCTGGCGGGCGGGCTGAAAAGCGGCGGGTTCGATGCGGTGTTCCTAGGGCGCTGGCCCGATCAACAGGGGCAGCTGTTCCGCCTGCGCCTGCAGGGCCCGGCGAGCGAAACACCTTACGAGCTGATGGCACGCCACGGCCACGTGCCGCTGCCGCCCTACATCACACACACGGACGACGCCGACGACGAGCGCCGCTACCAGACCGTGTTCGCGCGCGTGCCCGGCGCCGTGGCCGCGCCCACCGCTGCGCTGCACTTTGACGAAGGCGTGCTGGCCGCGCTGGAAGCACGCGGCGTTCAGCGCGCGAACGTGACGCTGCACGTGGGCGCGGGCACCTTCGCGCCGATGAAGACCGAGCGCATCGAAGAACACGTGATGCACCACGAGCGCTATGCGATCCCACCCGAAACCATCCAGGCGATTGCCGACTGCCGCGCGCGCGGCGGCCGCGTGGTGGCGGTGGGCACGACCAGCGTGCGCACGCTGGAGAGCTGGGCGCGCAGCGGCGAGACACAGGGCGACACCAACATCTTCATCACCCCGGGTTTTAAGTTCCAGGTGGTGGACGTGCTGGTGACCAACTTCCACCTGCCCAAAAGCACGCTGATGATGCTGGTCAGCGCCTTCGCCGGCCACGACCACGTGATGGCGCTGTACCGCCACGCGGTGGCGCAGGGCTACCGCTTCTTCAGCTACGGGGATGCGATGCTGCTGGAGCGGCGTCGAGCCTGACGACAGGGCCTCAAACGATTCCGTTTCAACGCTGCGCAGACATAGAATCGATTTGAGCGCCCGCCCTCCACCAACGCACTGTCCCTTCCATCCGAGCATTTCATCCGTGACTTGACTCTCCATGTTCAGCTCCGCAACGCCGTCAAGGATCGTGCTTTGTCTGACATCCGGCGTGCGCAGAGTTGCTGGCTGCTTGGTGACGCTCGTTGTGTTGTTGTGGCCCATGGCCACGCGGGCCGACCTCGCGCAGTGGTCGTACCTGACGTTCCCGTTCGCCCAGGCGCTGAACGTGAACGCGGTGTATGAGGTGACGCACAGCCCACCGGAGCGCCTGCTCGAGACCATCCACCGCTGGGGGGGCGACGTCAGGCTGGTACGCAGCGAGGCATCCGTCCTGCCCGTGAATCCGCTGCTGGCGGGACTGCCGATGGCAGCGCCGGAACTGCTCCGGCAGGCGGGTTTTCTCGAATCCTACGAAGGCCAGGTGCTTCACGGGAGCTCAAGTTTTTGTGAGGCGGGTCGCAGCTTGATCCTTATCCGAGACACCGCGCAAAGCTACACGCTGATTCACGAATTCGTGCAGTCACTCCTGCGCCCCGTGTGTGCCGCAGAGCCTGATGACCTGCTGGAGACCCGCTTTGGCACCGCCTTCAGGCGGCTCGTGATCTACCAGCGCCGTCTCTATGACGACCCCTACCGGCTGCTGAATCCCCTGTGGCGCAGGGACATCCTCACAGCCCAGGCCGACGTCGCCAAGGACCTCTTCGACCGGATCCGGATCGGTCAAAGCCAGGAAGCCATTGTCGAGAAGTTGCTCAGTCTCTACATCGACGAGCGCAGCCCTTTTTTCGATGCAGTCCGCCGCACGCAAGGGTTGCACTATGGCGAGATCATGATCAACAACGCCATCGACATCTGCGAGGTGCTGGACGGGTCAGCGGTCTTCGTCGACGAGTCTGTTCGCAACCTGCGCCAGTCGATGCGCGATGGTCATATCCAGCCGGGCGATGGCGTGGCATTGACCGACGACGACGAGGCCATCGTTGTCGGCGCTGTCTGGGAAGTTCAGACCCATCTGGCGGTCGTGCGCGCCGAACTGGAGGTGCTCAAGCGGTTCTATCGCCGGTGACGGCGAAGACCCTTGCTTCTGGCCAGCATCCATCCCGGGTGAGCGCCCCGCAGCGCTATGCCAGGCTTTGCTAGGGGCGGGCAGTGCGGCAGAGCGCCGTCATCCCAGATCCAGCCAGACCCGTCCACCCTCGACCTTCACCGGCCAGACCTTGATGGCCTCTTTGCAGGGTGCGAACGTTGGCGCACCGCTGCGCAGATCGAAGCGGCCTTGGTGAAATGGGCACTCGATCTCGTGCCCTTCCACAAAGCCGTCGCACAGCCGGGCGTTGCCGTGGGTGCAGAGGTTGTCCGTGGCAAACACCTCACCGTCCACCGCGAACAGCGCGATGTCACGCCCGCCCGGCGCCACCGGAATGCCCGCGCCTTCAAACAGATCGGCCTCGGCGGCCACGTCGGTCCAGTTGCTCATGAAATCTGCTCCTTTGTTTTGACCATGTCTCCGGCGCGAAACGCCCGAGCCAAGGATGCGGTGGAACCGGCTTCGCCGGGCCACTCGCATCGCCCCCTCAAGGGGGTGACGCCGCAGGCGGCGCGGGGGTGATTCCTACACCGGATAGATGATCGAATTGGGGATCATTTCGCTGTCGTAGACGCAGTGACGTTGAGCGAACTTGAACCCTTGAGCTGTGTTCACCACGACATCGAGGTAGCGGCCCACGTTGAACACGCTGCTCGCGCCATCCAGCTTGGTGCGGAACACGGCGTAGTTCGCTTCGCAATGCCAGCGACCCTGCGCGTCCACCTCGCGCACCACCGGCGCGCCGACCACGTGGCGCTGGTAATACGGGTCGTGGAACAGGGTTTCCTTGATGCCATACACCCGGTCGCGCAGCATGGCCTGGCTGTCGAACGCCAGCGTGGACAAAGGAAAGCCGCGCTCATGGTTCTCGCGCGGTTGCAGCTTGTAGATGCCGTCGGTGGTGAAGAAGTCGGGCCAGAGTTCCCACTGGCCGCTGTCCACGGCAGCCGCGTAGTCGCTGTAGAGCTGCTGCAGCGCCTGCCAGGTGTCGAAGTTCACTTTGACCAGCGCGCTCATGCGACACCTCCTTCGGACGGGGAACCCTCCCGCCGGGCCGCCCCAAGGGAGGGTGACGCCCCCTCGGAGGGCAGTGAGCCACACGCAGTGGGCGAACGTGGGGGCTCGGGACGTTCCATCACTTTCCGCCAGTATTCGTACATGCCGCGGATCAGGGTCTCCGTCACCATGTGATCGGTCTCACCGACCTCGCGCCCGCCCAGCTCGGCCAGGGTGCGGTGCTGCGGCTTGCTCTCGAAAGCCTGCTGCGAGAACTCGATCACCTCGCCGTCGTCGGCGCTCACGAAACCGGCGGGGCCGAACAGGTTGGCCTGGCGCAGGCGGCGCTCGGTCATCTCGGGCGTGTCGTCCTCGAAGCCGAAGTGTGTCCAGACGAAGTCGAAGGCGCCGTGGCCGTCGGGCTGGATGTGGCGCGTGCTCACGCTGTTGACCTGCTGTTGGAAGATGACGCTGGGAAACAGCGTGGTCATCACCGCCGTCGGCATCTGCTCGCCCAGTTGCCACCACGGCTCGGGCACGATGTCCAGGAAACGCGGGTCTTCGAGCTGCATGCTTTCCTTGAAGCTCGACACCTGCGTCACCTGCGAGGCCTGGCCGCTGGCCTGGCCCATGCTGCCGCGCGTGGACACCATGGCGGCGTGACGGTGGTGCGCGTCCATGCGCAGCTCGCTCTTGTTGTCGGCGCGCCAGAGCCCGAAGGTGACGAACCAGGTGTGCAGCAGACCGGGGTGGTAGGGGTCCTTGATGTTCTCCTGCATCAGCTTCCAGTTGCCCGGTATGCGCTGGCGGTTGTAGCCCAGGATCGTGAGCTGGCGGCCGTTGAACAGGCGGTCGAAGTACCGCAGGATGGTCGGCCCCATGTAGTCTTCGAGCGACTCCACGTCGTGGTCGAACGACGCGAACACCACGCCGCCGCGCACCGCCACCTTCAGCTTGGTGAGCGCGTGGTCCTTGGGGTTGAAGTCGGCCGGCATGCCGCCGTTGACCTTGCCGTCCTGCCGCACGCCGCGCCGGAACGGCACGCCCTGCAGGTCGCCGTTGGAGGCGTAGCTCCACTGGTGGTAGGGGCAGACGAATTCGGTCTGGTTGCCGTGGCGCTTGCGGCAGAAGCGCATGCCACGGTGGGCGCAGAGGTTCTCCACCACATGGATCTGGCCGTCGGCCGCGCGGGTCATGATGACCGAGCGCTCGCCGACCACGGTGCGCTTGAAGTCGCCGGCGTTGGGGATCTCGGCCTCCAGGCCCACGTAACACCAGTGGCCTTGGTAGAAGAAGCGATCGAGTTCGCGCTGGTGGCGCTGTTCATCGGTGTAGACGGCGAAGGGGATGCGGCTGGTGCCGCCGCCTTCCCAATGCAGGACGTCCGGCTGGGCTTCGGTGGTCATGTTGTCTCCGGTTCTGGGGGATGCCGGCGCCGATGATGGCGAAGCCACCGCCATCCGGCAATGGAATCCGGGTGATACGCGGTATTCACCAGTGAAATAATGGCCCCCATGGAACTGGCCCAACTGGATCTCAACCTGCTCGTCGTGTTTCAGCAACTGCTGCGCGAACGGCGCGTCTCGCGCGTGGCCGTCACGCTGGGCCTGAGCCAGCCGGCGGTGAGCAACGCGCTGCGCCGCCTGCGCGGCCTCTTGGACGACGAGCTGTTCCTGCGCACGCCCGCCGGCATGGAACCCACGCCCTATGCGCAGCAGCTCGCCGGGCCGGTGGCGCAGGCGCTGGACACGCTGCGCGACGCGCTCAACGTGCGAGCCTCGTTCGACCCGGCCACCAGCTCGCGCTGCTTCAGCCTGGCCATGACCGACGTGGGCGAGACCTATTTCCTGCCGGTGCTGATGGGCGCCTTGTCGCAGCAGGCGCCGGGGGTCACGCTGCGTTGCGTGCCCGTGGCCGACGCCACCCTGCGCGACGACATGGCGGCCGGCCGGGTGGACTTGGCCCTGGGCTCGCTGCCCCAGCTGCAGGCGGGTTTTTTCCAGCAGGCGCTGTTTCGCCAGCGCTACGTGGCGCTGATGCGCGAAGGCCACCCGCTGGCCGCGCGCGGCACCATCACGGCCGCGGCCTACCGCCAGGCCGCCCATGTGCGTGTGGTCTCCACCGGCACCGGCCATGGCCAGGTGGAGGCCGCGCTGGACCGGCTGGGCATCGCGCGCAGCGTCCAGCTCACCCTGCCGCACTACGTGGCGCTCGGCCATGTGCTGGGCAGCACCGACCTGCTGGCCACCGTGCCCGAGCGCTTCGCCGAGCGGGCCTGCGAGCCCTTCGGCCTGGTCGCCCGCCCGCTCACGCTCAAGCTGCCGAGCAGCACCATCGCCCAGCTCTGGCACGCCCACCTGCACCGCGACCCCGGCCACCAGTGGCTGCGCGGCCTGGTGGCGCGGCGCTTTGGCACGGCGGACGCAGGCGCCGCCGGCACCCCCGGCAGGTAGCACAGACCTCGCGCGGCGGCGGGTCACACCGCGTCACAAAAAGGAAGACCTGCATCGGCTGGTGTCAAAACAACGCCAACGTGGCAACCCATCACCTTTGACCCCCGAATTTGAGGCTTAGGGGCAACGAACCCAGGCCCAACGCCAGGGCGCGACGGGCACAATGGCGCCTGTCCTCAACCTCCGCCGAGAGTGCCTCTGTGATTGAAATGCTGTTCCGCCTGGGTGTCGCGCTGCTGCTGTCCCTGAGTCTGGCGCTGTTGCTCGCTTGGGGTTGGGATCGCTCCGACACGGCCCCGCCCCAGCAGCCCACCCCCACCAGCGCGCCGAACAGCCAGCCCGCCCCCTTGCGCTGACCCCACAGCGCCAGGCCACTGCCTAGAATCGGGCGATGCCGTCGCCCCGTGTCCTTCCCCCCCGTCTGATCCCTTGCCTCGCTGCGTTCGGCCTGCTGCTGGGCAGCGCCTGGACGGCCCAGGCCCACGCCGCCGGCGCTTCGGCCTACGCCACCCGGGGCGAATGCGCCGGCTACCCGCGCGTGGCGCTGACCGCGCCCAAAGGCTGGTGCGTGGGCCTCGTGGCCGACGCGCGCGACGGCCTGCTGATGCCGCGGCGCCTGCTCGAGGTGTCGCCAGGGCGTTTCTGGATCACCGACATGGGCACCTGGGACGCGCACCGGGGCCGCCTGCTGGAACTCAACACCGCCGGACAACCCGGCGACAAGGGCCGCGTGCGCGTGCTGGCCAGGGGCCTGGACCGGCCGCACGGCCTGGTCCGGGGCCCCGACGGGCGCATCTACATCGCCGAAGCCGGCACCATCTGGCGCACGCCACTGGCCAACATCGAACGCGAAGACGTGCTGCGCGACCTGCCCAGCGACGGCGCGCACCCGCTCAAGGAACTGGTGTTCGGGCGGAGGGGGCGGTTTTTCCTGAACATGGGATCGGCCACCGACGCCTGCCGCGACGAACAGCAGCAGCAAGCCATGCCCTGCCCCGAAGCCACCGGCCCGCGCCCGCGTGCCGCCGTGTACGAGGTGCACCTGGGCGGCCCCGATTTCAAGCTGCAGGTGTTCCGCCCGTTCTCGCTGGGCTTGCGCAATTCGCTGGGCCTGGCGCTGACGCAGGACACCACCAACGGTGCCGAGCGCCTCTGGCAGGCGGAAAACTCGGTGGACTACATCGACAACCAGTTGCCCGGCGAGGAGCTCAACGAACTGCGTCGCGGCACCCACCACGGCTGGCCCTACTGCGTGAGCATCGAGGCAGGCCGCGGCGTGCCGGCCCGCGGCTACGAAGCGCGCGCGCGCTGCGACACCCCCGATCACCAGGCCCCGTACGACACCTGGCCGGCCCATGTGGCACCGCTGCAACTGCTGGCCGTGCCACCCGTCGCGGCGGGCCAGCCGGAGCTGCCCTGGAGCGGCCGGCTGCTCGCGGTCTGGCACGGCCACCGGGCACCGGGGCACCGCATCGTGGCCTGGCGGCTCGGCCCGGACGGCCGCCCCGCCGGCGAACGCGAGAACATCGTCTCGGGCTGGCTCGCCATGCCCGGGCTGCGCCCCCTGGGCAACCCCGCCGGCATCACGCTCGACAGCCAGGGGCGGCTCTGGGTGGTCGAAGACCGCAACCGCACGGTGCTGGTGGTGGCCCCCGACAGCGCGCCCGGCGCCCCGTAAGCCGGGGGCGTGGCGTGCGGGCCACCGCATGTCTCAAGTTGCGACGGAGGTGGCGCGCCTTGACAAGGATCAATCCAGTGCAGGAACGGGCTGATAGCCTGAGGTCATTCCCTCAAAAACCACTGGAGTTCCCCATGAAACGCAGCCTGCTTTCACTGTCCCTCGTTCTCCTGACCGCGCCCGCCTGGGCCGCCCCCGCCGACGACGAGGCCGCCCTCAAACTCGCCACCGGCAGCGGCTGCATGGCCTGTCACCACATCGAGCCGGGCGCCAAAGGCCCCAACGGTCTGCCACCCATCGGCCCGGCCTGGCGCGACGTGTCGGCCAAATACAAGAGCGTGAAGGGCGCGCAGCAGCAGCTGACCGCCACCGTGCTCGCCGGCTCCAGCCCCTACGAGAGCCACTGGAAAGACAAGGTGAGCGGCCTGGCGATGCCGCCGAACAAGGTCGCCATCTCGTCGGCCGACGCGGCCCAGCTGGTGTCCTGGATCCTCGCGCTGGACGTCAAGAAGTAAAAGACGGCCTCAGCCCGCCGCTCCCTGCGCCGTCTCCATGGCCAGGCACAGGTCTGCCCAGGCCTTGGCCTTGTCGGCCGGGGTGCGCAGCAGGTAGGCGGGGTGGTAGGTGACGATGACCGACACGCCCTCGTAGCGGTGCACGCGCCCGCGCAGGCGACCGATGGGTTCGTCGGTGCGCAGCAGCGACTGCACCGCAAAACGCCCCATGGCGACGATGATCTTCGGCCGCACCAGCGCCACCTGCCGCGCAAGATAGGGCTCGCACTGCGCGACCTCGGCCGGCTGCGGGTTGCGGTTGGCCGGTGGGCGGCACTTGAGCACGTTGGCGATGTAGGCGCCCTGGGCGCCCTCGCCCGAGCGGCCGCGGCCCACGGCGCGCAGCATGTTGTCGAGCAGCTGGCCGGCCGCTCCCACAAAGGGCTCGCCCTGCAGGTCCTCGTTTTCACCCGGCGCCTCACCGACGATCATCCAGTCGGCCTGCCTGTCGCCCACGCCGAACACGGTGTTGCGCCGGCTCTTGCACAGGCCGCAGGCCTCGCAACCAGCGACGGTGGATTGCAGCGTGGCCCAGTCCATGGCGGCGACGTCGGCCGGGCGCTGGCGCTCGGCCGGTGCCACCACGGGTGCGGCGGCGGGTGCGGGCACCACCGGCGGCGCCACGGGTGCTCGCACCGGCGCTGCGACGGCCGCCACCGGCGGGCGAGCGGGTGCTGGCGGCGCGGCATCCGGCCCGGCGACCGGGGCGGCCTCGACGCTGGCCTCCGGCGCCACGGCGCGGGGCGCCCAGACCTTGACGCCCATCTCGGCCAGCATGGCGCGCTGGCGCGCGTCGAGCCGGGGCACGAAGGAGGTGGCGGCCTGATCGTCGTCGGTGGGGGTGTTCATGTCGGTCATCGGGATTCTCCTGCGCCACCGGCGACCAGGTTCAGGCTCATCACCACCGCGTCTTCGCGCTGCAGTTGCCCCGCGGGGTAGTAGGCGCGGCGCAGGCCAACCTGCTGGAAACCGTAGCGCTGGTACAGCGACCGGGCCGGCGCGTTGCTGGCACGCACCTCCAGCCACAGCCACTGCGCCCGCTGGCCGCGCGACCACAGGGCGAGCGCGTCCAGCATGAAGCGGGCCCAGCCCTGGCGCTGCTGCGACGGCGCGACGGTGATGTTGAGCAGGTGCACCTCGTCCACGCCCGGCATGGCCACCAGGTAGCCCAGCAGCACGCGCCCGTCGACGCGACGCGGGTGCGGCGTCTCGCCGGGCAGCGCCTCGCCGAGCAACAGCACGGCCGGGTACCCCGAGGCGAGCGAGTCGGCGAAGTGCCGGCGCGACCAGGGGTGGGTGTAGGCCAGTTTTTCGACCTCGTGCACCGTGTCCAGATCGGCCTCGGTCATCGGTTCGAAGGCCACGCGGCGCTGGGGGTGGGCGTCGGGCGCGGCCGGCCAGCCGCGCAGGGCGGCACCGGGCATGACAACCCCTGAGGAACCGGCGGCCTGGGACTGCGACATCACCTGCGCCTCAAGCACCTAACGGCGCGGGCCGCTGGGCGGCCTGTTCCAGGCGCAGCCGTTCGCGCTCGGCCGTGGTCCGCGCGACCTGGTCGCGCACGTACAGCGGCAAGGCGTCCTGCGCGGCCACGGCCCGGCCGGCGGCCAGCAGCGCTGGCGCGAGTGCCAGCAGGGCCGCCGCCGTGGGCAGCGCGCGCTCGCGCGGCCCGGGCAGGTCGGCCAGCCCGGCGGCGTAGGGCTCGAACACATTGCCCGCCAGCAGGCAGTCGCCCGCCTCCAGCGACACCCCCGCCGGCAGGCTCTGGCGCAGGTGCGCGCCGAGCAGGGCGGGCGCACACAGGCGCGGCGGCTGCAGCGGCGTGGCTTCCAGGCCCAGCGGGCCGCAGGCGTGGAGCGCCACATACATCTCGTCCATGCGGGCGTCGAGCAGGGCCGCGATCACGGTCGGCAGTGGCAGGCCGGCCATCACGCGCTGTTCGCGCGCCGCTTCGGCCAGGGCCAGCAAGGTGTCCACCGGCAGCACCGGCAGACCACCCGCGCCGTACGCCAGCCCCTGGGCCACCGCGCAAGCGGTGCGCAGGCCGGTGAACGAGCCCGGGCCGCGACCGAACACGATCGCGTCCAGGCTGTGCAAGGCCCAGCCGGCCTGGGCCAGCAGGGACTGCACCGTGGGCAGCAGCGTGGCCGAGGACTGCGCCGCACCCGGCCCGCTGTAGCGCCAGACCGGCTCGCCCGGCGCGCCGCTGCCCAGCGCCACCGAGAGGATGTCGGTGCTGGAGTCGATGGCGAGCAGGCGCGGTAAAGAAGGCATGAGGGGCATTATCGGCGAGGGTCCGCGCCCATAATCGCGGCTCCATGACCTGCCTCCCCCCTCTGCGCTTCGCTGCGATCGCCTTGTTCGCCGCCCTCTCCCTGCCCCTGCTCGCGCAGGACAGCGATCTGGGCGCGGGCGAACCGAGGCCGGCACCCGAGGTTGACCTGACGGTGCCGCCGGCCGCGCCCGCGCCCGTGGTCGCCCTCCCCCGCCCGGTCGCGCCGCCCGAGGTCCGGGCGCTGGGAAACACCGGCCTGCCCGGCACCGTGCTCGCGGCGCTGCGGCGGGCGCAGGTGCCGGCCAGCGCCCTGTCGGCCCTGGTGCTCCCGGTCTCGGGCGAGGGGCCCGAACGCATCCGCCACCGCGCCGAGGTGCCGATCAACCCGGCCTCGGTGATGAAGCTGGTGACCACCTACGCGGCCATGGACCTGCTGGGGCCCGACTTCACCTGGTCCACGCGTTTTGCCACCGACGGCGTGGTCGACAAAGGCACGCTGCGCGGCAACCTCTACATCCAGGGCGGTGGCGACCCCAAGCTGGTGCTCGAACGCATCCAGGCGGCCTTTCAGTCGCTGCAGGACAAGGGGGTCGTGGTGGTGCTGGGCGACATGGTGCTCGACCACAGCGCCTTCGAGATCACGCCGCGCGACCCTGGCGCCTTCGACGGCGAGGCGCTGCGCCCCTACAACGCCAGCCCCGACGCGCTGCTGGTCAACTTCAAGTCGGTGGTGCTCAGGTTCATGCCCGACCCGGCGGCCGGCGTGGCCCGCGTGTTCAGCGAGCCGCCCATGGCCGGCCTGGCCATCGACGCCACGCTGCCACTCTCGCGCGGCGGCTGCGGCGACTGGCGCGGCGCCATCGCCGCACGTTTTGACGACGTGAACGCGATCCGCTTCGAGGGCCGCTACCCCCTGAGCTGCGGCGACAAGGAATGGCCGGTGGCCTACCAGGACCCGGCCAGCTACGCCGCGCGTGCGCTCGAAGGCCTGTGGCGCAACAGCGGCGGCGCGCTCACCGGCCAGGTGCGCACCGGCGCCACGCCGGCCCGTGCGCGGTTGCTGCACGAGGCCCGCTCGCTGCCGCTGTCCGAGATCATCGCGGACGTCAACCAGTGGAGCAACAACGTGATGGCCCAGCAGGTGTTCCTCACGCTGGGGCAGCTGGCGCCGGCCCGGGTGAATTCGATGACCGTGCCGCGCGGGCGCCTCACGCCGGTGCGGCCCGGTCGACTGGAGCGCTCGCGCGAGATCCTGGGCCGCTGGTGGAAAACCACTTTCGGCATCCGCCACGCCACGCCGGTGATGGAGAACGGCTCGGGCCTGTCGCGGATCGAGCGCATCACGCCCGACGCCCTGGGCGCGTTGCTGCGCCACGCGGCACGCCACCCGCAGGGCGAGAAATTCGTGCAGTCGCTCTCGGTGGCGGGCATCAAGGGCACGGCCGCGCGCATCGGGCGTTCACCCGACAGCCTGGTGCACGGCAACGCCTGGCTGAAAACCGGCACGCTGCGCGACGTGACCGGCATCGCCGGGTACGTGAACGCGGGCCACGGCGCGCGCTACGCGGTGGTGGGCTTCATCAACCACCCCAACGCGGTGGCGGCCCGCCCGGCGCTGGACGCGCTGGTGGAGTGGACGGCGAATCTGCCTGACTGAGTCCCCCCCCGCAGCGCTGCGCGCTACCCCCCAGGGGGCGGCACTGGCCGTCTGGCAAAGCCAGCCCGGCGGTGCCCTGGGCTGGGCTGCTTCACTCGTTGCGGGTGGTGCTCCGGCAACGTGAAAAACCGAGACGGGATTGCCGTCTGTTTCCGGTTCAGTACAGCCAGAGCGCCAGCGCCACCGCGCCGCACGCCCCCAGCACCCAGAACCCCCGGTGCCTCTGCTGCTGTTTTTCCAGCATGGCGCGGGCCCTGCGGCGGTTCATCGCATCGTCCAGCACATCTTCGTCACACGCCTCGGCCTGCATGGTGCAGTAGTACTGGTGGCGCGTGGTCTCGTTGATGGCAAAGTCATCGTCGGAGGCGCTTCGGACGGTGAGGAAGGAGGGTTTCACGGTGGGCTCGGCGGTGTGCGGGCAGGGTCCGGAGCAACGCCCGGTGCGGCGGACGCTCGACGGTGTCTCCTGCTCCATCGGCCGCGACTGGCGTTTCTTGAACCTTTTTTGCAGCGCGCGTTGCGCCGCGTGCGCCCGCCGGGTCAGGCCGCGGCGCGCTGCAGCCGGTCGCGCACGCCGTCCCACTCCGCGCCTTCGGGCGGTGTTTCCACCCAGATCAGCTTCACGCCGGTGGCGTCCAGCTCGCGCAGCACCGCAAACAGCGCCTGCGCGGCGGCGGCGGCATCGTCGGGCATGCGGCGCTGGGGCACGCTGCGGGCGGCGCGCAGCGTGGCGCGCGCGTACACGGCGATGTGTTTCGCGTCGGCACCGAGCACATCGAGCGCCGCCTGCAGTTGCTGCGCGGGCATGAGCCGCAACCTGGCGCGCGGCGCGTAGTGCGATTCGAGCGTGCCCGACGCGCGCGGAGCGGCCTCGTCACGCTCGCGCACCGGCTCGCCACAGGCGGCTTCGATCTGCGCGGGCGTGATCGCGCCGGGGCGCAGGAGCACCGGTGTGCCACGCGAACAATCGACGATGGTGGACTCGATGCCCACCGGGCAGGGGCCCCCGTCGAGGATGAGCAGCGCCTCGTCGGGCAAGGCCGCGAACTCGTCGGCCACGTGCGCGGCGGTGGTCGGGCTCACGCGCCCGAAGCGGTTGGCGCTGGGCGCGGCCACGCCGTGCACGCCGTGCGCCCGCGCCGCGACCAGCAGGGCCTGCGCCGCCGGGTGCGAGGGACAGCGCAGCCCCACCGAGTCCTGCCCGCCGGCCGCCACCGCCGCCACCTCGGGCCGGCGCGGCAGGATGAGGGTGAGCGGGCCGGGCCAGAAGGCCTGCATGAGCGCGACCGCAAAGTCGGGCGCCTCGCGCGCGAACGGCGCCACGGCGGCGCGCCAGCCGTCCGCGGCGGCGGGCGGCAGGTGCACGATCAGCGGGTGGTCGCTCGGCCGGCCCTTGGCCTCGAAGATGCGCTGCACGGCGCTGGCGTTGCCCGCGTCGGCCGCCAGGCCGTAGACCGTTTCGGTCGGCATGCCCACCAGCGAGCCGGCGGCGAGGCGCCGGGCGGCGGCTTCAATGGCTGCCGGGTCGCTGGCGTTCAGGGTCAGGGGCATGGCAAGGGATCAGGCGAGAGGGGGCAGACCCAGGAGCACCAGCACCTTCGCCGCCGTCTCGCGCACCTGCGCCACCGAGCCGCCGGTGATGTTCAGGTGGCCCATCTTGCGGCCCGGGCGGGCGCTGAGCTTGCCGTAGAGGTGCAGGTGGGTGCCCGGCAGCGCCAGCACCTGCGCCCAGGGCGGCGACACCGGCTGCTCACTGGCCTGGGCGCGCACGCCGTTGGCGTTGAACCACAGGTCGCCCAGCAGGTTGACCATGATGGCCGGGCTGTGCTGGCGCGGGGTGGGCAGCGGCAGGCCGGCGAGCGCGCGCACCTGGGCCTCGAACTGCGACAGGTCGCAGGCGTTCTGCGTGTAGTGGCCGCTGTTGTGCGGACGCGGCGCCATCTCGTTGACGATCAGGTCGCTGCCGCCCGTGCCGTTGTCCACCACGAAGTACTCGACGCACAACACGCCCACGTAGTTCAGGTGGTTCGCGATGGCGACCGTGCTGGCCTGTGCGCGCGCCGCCAGATCGGCCGGAACGGCGCCTTCATGGACTTCGGTGATCGCGAGGATGCCGTCGTGGTGGGTGTTTTTTTGCACCGGGAAGGCGACCACCTGGCCGTCGGCGCCGCGCGCCACCAGCACAGAACATTCGCTCTGCAACGGCATCAGCTTTTCCAGCACGCAGGGCACGCGGCCCAGCTGCTCCCAGGCGGCGGCGAGTTCTTCGCGGGTCTTCACGCGGATCTGGCCCTTGCCGTCGTAACCCAGGCGCGCGGTCTTCACGATGCCGGGCAACAGATCGGCCGGCACCGCCGCCAGCAGCTCGGGCGTTTCAATGGCCGCGTAGGGCGCGGGGTAGACACCGCTGATCGGGCCGCAGGCCACGAAGTGCGCCTTCTCCTGGATGCGGTCCTGCGCCACCGCCACGCACGCCGACGACGGCGCCACCGGGCGGTGCGCACCCAGCGTGAGCAGCGCGGGCGCGGGCACGTTCTCGAACTCGGTGGTGATCGCGTCGCAGCGCTGCATCAGCTGCGCCAGGCCCTGCTCGTCGTCGTAGGGCGTGTCGATGTGGTAGTGGCTGATCAGCCCGGCCGGGCTGGCGGGATCGGGATCGAGCACCGCCGTGAAATAGCCCATGGCCTGCGCGGCCTGCACGAACATGCGGCCGAGCTGGCCGCCGCCCATGACACCCAGGGTCATCTGCTGGCCACGGTCGGAGAGAGCGCCGGGCAAGAGGGGTTTGAGGCTCATGGGATCAGGTCGGCAGGGTCATGTTGCGCGCAGCTTCGGTCTGCGCGGTGCGGAAGGCTTCGAGCTGCGCGCGCAAAGCCGGGTTCTCGCTCGCCAGCATTGCCACGGCAAACAGCGCCGCGTTGGCCGCACCGGCGGCGCCGATGGCGAACGTGGCCACCGGCACGCCCTTGGGCATCTGCACGATGCTGTGCAGCGAATCGACACCCGACAACGCCTTGGACTGCACCGGCACGCCCAGCACCGGCACCACCGTCTTGGCGGCGATCATGCCCGGCAGGTGGGCGGCGCCACCCGCGCCCGCGATGATGGCTTTGAGCCCCCGGCCCACGGCCGCTTCGGCGTAGGCAAACATGTCGTCGGGCATGCGGTGCGCCGAGACCACGCGCGCCTCGTGCGATATGCCGAAGTCTTTGAGGATCTGCACGGCGTGCTGCATGGTGTCCCAGTCGCTGCTGGAACCCATGACCACGCCCACCTGGATGGAACTCATGGGAAGGGGCTTTCTGCCGGGCTCGGACGGGCCGGCGGGTGCGGACGCGGTCGGGAAATCGGCCGCGCTCCGGTAAAGTGTCGATTTTACGTTTGCGCCCCTCCCGCCCCACAACAAGAACACCCACGCCATGATCAACGTCACCATTGAAAACTTTGAAACCGAGGTCATCGAAGCCTCCATGCACACCCCCGTGCTGGTGGATTTCTGGGCGCCGTGGTGCGGTCCCTGCAAGGTGATCGGCCCGCTGCTGGAGAAGGTGGAGATCGACTACGCCGGCCGCTTCAAGCTGGTCAAGATCGATTCCGACCAGGAACAGCAGCTGGCCCAGGCCTTCGGCATCAAGAGCATCCCCACCTGCGTGCTGCTGATGAACGGGCAGCCGGTGGACGGCTTCATGGGCGCGCTGCCCGAGGGCCAGATCAAGGCCTTTCTGGACAAACATGTGCCCGCGGCCGAAGAAGTCGAGGCCGCCGCTGAAGAAGCCGAAGCGCTCGACGCGCTGGCCGAAGGCGATGTGGAGGGTGCGCTCGCCAAGCTGCAGCAAGCGGTGGAGACCGACCCCAACAACGACGACGCGCGCTTCGATCTGGTGAAGTTGCTGCTGGAGCTGGAGCGCGACGACGACGCCAAGGTGGCGTTCGCGCCGGTGATCGCCAAGTCCGCCGCGGTGCGCCGGCTCGACTCACTCAACCGCTGGATGAAGGCACGCGACGCGCAGGACATGGTGACCGACCCCGAGGCCCGCGCCGCCGAGCTCCAGGCGAAGATCGCCGCCAACAAGCGCGACTTCGACAGCCGCTTTGCGCTGGCCCAGTTGCTGCTGGCGCACAGCCAGTTCGTGCCCGCGATGGACGAGCTGCTGGAGATCCTGATGCGCGACAAGGCCTGGAACGAAGAGCTGGCCCGCAAGACCTTCATCGCCGTCCTCGACATCATCGAGCCGCCCAAGCCCAAGGTCGCCGAAGGCCAGGTGCCGCCCGAAGACCCGACGGTGGCGACCTACCGCCGCCGGCTCTCCAGCGTGGTGCTGAGCTGAGCCTCGCCGGTCGTGCACCCACCGGCGCACGACCGGACCGCGGGTCCCACCCCCAGCCCACCGACCGGAGCCCGCATGTCCCGACCCGAACCCTTTTTCCGCGAAGCGGGTGCTGGCCCGGGTGTCGTGTGCCTGCACTCGAACGCCAGCCATTCGGGCCAGTGGCGCGAGCTCATGGACCGGCTGGCGCCCGATTTCCATGTGCTGGCGCCCGATGGTTATGACGCAGGCAAAAGTCCGGCATGGCCGGCGGACCAGCCCATGTGCCTGGACGACGAGGTCGCGCTGCTGGAGCCGGTGCTGGCACGGGCCGGTTCACCGCTGGTGCTGGTGGGCCACTCCTACGGCGCGGCGGTCGCGCTGACCGCGGCACTGCGGCACCCTGGCCGGGTGCGCGCCCTGGCCGTGTACGAACCCACGCTGTTTTCGCTGCTGGAACAGGAAGCTCCTGCGCCCAACGACGCCGACGGCATCCGCCACGCCGTGACCGCTGCGGGCGAGGCGCTGGACCGTGACGACACAGACAGCGCTGCGAGGCACTTCATCGACTACTGGATGGGACCCGGCAGCTGGGCCGCCACGCCCGCACCGCGCAAGCCCGCCATGGCCGAGTCGGTGCGACAGGTGCGGCGCTGGGGCGACGCCTTGTTCAACGAACCCACGCCACTGGCGGCCTTTCGCACGCTCGACGTGCCCGTGCTGTACATGGTCGGCGAGCGCTCGCCCACCTCGGCGCGGGGGGTGGCCCGGCTGCTGTGCGCCACCTTGCCGCAGGTGCAGCCGCTGACGTTCGCGGACCTGGGCCACATGGGGCCCATCACCCACGCCGAGCCGGTGAACGCGGCCATCGCCCGATTTCTGGCCGGGCTCTGACACCCAGATCCGCCGTTCCTTGACGGCCCAAGCGGCCATGGCGTGCCTTGCGCCGGGCGCGGAGACGCGGCACAGCCACCCCGAGCCGGTCACCTGGCGCAACCCCGTGTGCATGGGGGCGTGCTCACCGGGGAAGGGTCTTCCAGTGGCGCAACAGGGTGCGCAAGGCCTCGGGTTTGTTGGTGGGCGCAAGTCCGCCCGCCTGGTTCCGTTCGTTCACGCCGTGGCACGACGCGCACACCCGCACCTCGCCCGGCTGGAAGGTGATCCAGACCCGCTCGCGCACCACCGCGTTTCCGCCGCCGTCGGTGGTCTGCCAGGTCATGGCACGGCGGGCCGGCACGAAGGCGGCGGTCGATCCGTCGGCCGCGATCGGCACGCTGCTGACCGGGCCGGTCGGGTTGGCCGGATGGCTGGCGCGGGGTTCGTGCATCGGCGTGGCAATGGGGCGGCGCCCGGGAAAGCGGTAGCCGCGCACCTGGTCGGCCTGGAAGAGCTGGAAGTGGGCGATGTCGTACACGCGGCCGCCGCCGGGCGCCACGGTGCTGACGCCGCCCGGCACCCGCAGGTTGAACGGCTGTTGCTGGTCGGCGCGGTCGCGCGAGGTCTGGTTGCGGGTGACGATCAGGGCCAGGTCGTTGGCCCGGAGCCAGCTGCGCAGTTCGGCCTCGCTCACGGCCTCTTCGCTGAACACGCTCAGCTCGGGGGTGGCCAGGGCCGGCGCCTGGCGGGTGGCCGGGCGCGCACGCGCCACCACCTCCACCGCCTCCAGCTCCCAGAGCAGTCCGTCAAAGCTGCGTTGGGTGTCCGGGTCCCACCAGGTCACGGCCTCGCGCACGCCACCGGTCAGCGAGATGCCGGCCTGCTGCAGCCCGCCCGCCCCCACCGTCAGCGGCTTGATCAGGAACTGCGTCATCTGCGCGGCCGTCGCGGCGGCGGTGGGCGTGTGCGTGGCCACCAGCGCCCCGGTGCTCAGCGGCAAAGGGTTGCGGTAGCGCCCGCCGGTGATGGAGCCGTCGGGGTTGGAGGGGGCGGTCACGTCGGTCACGGCCATCTGCTCCGGGTTGACGCCGATGCCGCCGTTGAAACGCACGATCTGGTTGGTGGAGAGTGACCCGAACTCGCGCGCGTAGATGCCCAGAAAACTGCCGGGGCGCGCCGGGTCTTCGCGCAGCTGCATCAGCCCACCGTCGCCGCGCAGGTACTTGGTGTTGGCGCGGAAGGCCGGATTGGACGAGTAGGTCAGCGCCGGGTCGTCGGTGAACGACTCGCCGATGAAGCCGAAGGACAGCTCGTGCCGGCCCACGTGGTTCAGCGTTTCTTCGTCGGTGCCGTCTTCGTTGATCTGCCAGGGGGCGAAGAAGTTGTTGGTGTAGCCCGCCACGGCGCCGAAGGCACCGGTGTGATTGGCCCGTCTTTCAGGGAACACCTCGGGCGTCAGGCCCAGCGAAGCCGCTCCGGCCGCTTCGCTGGCGTAGGTCGTGGCGCCGTAGTCGGTGCCGCCGGCGCGCTGCGCATCGGCCTGCTGGTCCTGCTGCAGGTGGTCCCATCGGGTGAAGACCACCCGGCCGGCGCTGTCGATGCTGGGCGAGAAGGCGCCGCTGACGGTGTGGTTGAGCAGGCGCAGGTCGCCGTTGGCCGGGTTCAGGCTCCAGATGCCGGTGACGATGGCCGTGCTCTCGTACTCGTCGAGCTGCGGGTAGAGGTGCGCTTCGCCGCCCCGGGGGCGGTCGGAGGTGAACAGCACGCGGTCGTCGGTGCCGTAGAACGGCGACACGTTGTTGTAGGTCAGCGGCTGGTTCGCCACCTTGGTGATCGAGACCGTCTCGCCCTTCGCCAGGCCGTTCACTTCATAGATCTGCCAGTAGAAGGTCTTGACCTGGTAGCGCACCGCCGGCGCGCCGACGATCATGCTGAACAGCGCCTTGTTGCCGCTCCAGTGCACCGAGGGCTCGCGCACCGCGATGGCCTGCGCGCCCTGGAACCCGTCCATGCCGAAGCCGGCCTCGCGGGTCAGGTTGCGCAGGCTGCCGTCGGGGTAGCGGACATACAGGTCGCCACCGCGCGGCACGTGGTCGGGCCGCGCGAGGTGGTTGGCGAAGGTCGACATGCGTGCGGCGAAGTCGGCGGTGTGGGGCACCTGGGTGACGAACAGGATCGGGTTGATCACCCCCGCCACCGGCTCGACCGTGCCGGGCACGTGATAGGCCACGCCCTCATAGACGTACTGCGGCAGCGTGGTCTTGATGTACGCGGCCTCGGTGGGCGAGGCGCTGTAGAAATGAAAGCCCCTGGTCGCCAGGTAGAAGCGGTGGAGCGGGATCAGCCCGGCCCCGGCCACCTTGCTCGCGTGATACGCCACACCCTCGTAGCGGAACTGCGGCAGCGTGGCCTGGATGTGGTTCTTCTCGTCGTCGCTGATCGTGTAGAAGTGCACCCCGGTCTGCGAGTTGAAGAAGCGGTGCACCGGGCTCAGCCCCGCGCCCGCCGCGCCCATGGCCGAGAAGGCCTCGCCCTCGTACTGGAACTGCGGCAGGGTGTTGCGGATCTGGTCCCGCTCGGTCGCGCTGGTGGTGTAGAAGTGCGCTTGGGTCCGTGTGTTGAAAAACCGGTAGACCGGCACCACGCCGGCCACGGCCTTGGAAGTGGCCTTGGAAGTGGCATTGAAAGAGGCCTTGGGCGGGGCCTTGGCCGACGACACCGTTGAAGCGATGGCCTCCGCCGCCTCCAGCTCAACGGTGTTGAGACGGGCGCCCTCGGCCTGCAACGCGGCCGTCCGCTCGTCGACGGGAACCACGGCGGATGCGGTTGCAATGGACGTTGCATCGGCGGCTTTGCCCTCGCCGCCGCTGGCCCCCGACGAACCCCCACCACAGGCCGACAGCAGCGCCAGGGCCGCAAAGGCCAACACGGCCGCGGGCGCCTTGCGCACCCAGCCAGACGCACCGCGACCGAAAAATGAAGGGGTGACGGAAGCCATGCCGGCTTATAGCCGACACCCCGGCAGGGAAACCTCACCAGCCGTCGGGCGGCGCTGGCGGCGGCGCGAGTGGACGGCCGGCCCGCGCCAGTCTCAGAGCCGCTGATCGGTGGACGGCTTTTTCCAGAGGTTGAGGCCGCCGTCCACCGCATGGCCGTCGATGGCGGCCAGCTCGTCGGCGCTGAAGCTCAGGTTGTCCAGCGCGCCCACCAGTTCCTTGATCTGCTCGGGCTTGCTGGCACCGATCAGCGCGGAGCTCATGCCCGGCTGGCGCAGCACCCAGGCCACCGCCATCTGAGCCAGGCTCTGCCCGCGCGCCTGGGCGATCTGGTTCAAGGCGCGCACATGGGTCAGGTTCTGCTCGCTCAGGTGCTCGGCCTTGAAGGAACCGCCACCGGGGCGGTTCATGCGCGCGTCGGCCGGCACGCCCTGGAGGTACTTGTTCGTCAACAGGCCCTGGGCCAGCGGGCTGAAGGCGATGCAGCCCATGCCCTCGGCCACCAGGGTGTCGAGCAGGTCGGCCTCGACCCAGCGGTTGAGCAGGCTGTACGACGGCTGGTGGATCAGCAGCGGCACGCCCATCTGCCGCAGGATCGCAGCGGCCTCGCGGGTCTTGCCCGCGGAGTAGCTGGAAATGCCCACGTACAGCGCCTTGCCCTGCTGCACGGCGGTGGCCAGCGCGCCCATGGTTTCTTCCAGCGGTGTGTCAGGGTCGAAGCGGTGGGAATAGAAGATGTCGACGTAGTCCAGCCCCATGCGTTTCAGGCTCTGGTCGAGGCTGGCGAGCACGTACTTGCGCGAGCCGCCACCCTGGCCGTAGGGACCGGGCCACATGTCGTAGCCGGCCTTGCTGGAGATGATCAGCTCGTCGCGGTAGGGCTTGAAATCGCGGCGCAGGTGTTCGCCGAAGTTGGTCTCGGCGCTGCCGTGCGGCGGGCCGTAGTTGTTGGCCAGGTCGAAGTGGGTGATGCCCAGGTCGAAGGCGGTGCGCAGCATGTCGCGCTGGTTCTCCATGGGGGTGGAGGCGCCGAAGTTGTGCCACAGGCCGAGGGTGATGCTGGGCAGCTTGAGGCCGCTTTTGCCAACGGTGCGGTAGGGCATGCGCTCGTAGCGCTGGAGGTGGGCGGTGTACATGTTTCGTCTCCATTCAGTCGAAACAGCCACTCTACCCAGTAACCCGGCTGTAACTTTGATCGGCGGGGAAACAACCCCTTCGCTCGCTGGCCCGGTGCGCCGGTCTGCGGACCATCGGCATGGATTGATCAATGTGTTTGAGGCTCTTGCGAACATGCCGAGCCGGACATCCGAACGGCAATCCAATGCCTGGCCAACCTGACCGACCGCCAAAAGGCTGAGGGGCGCGAGCGCCACGGCCACGGCCGCGGCTACTGGCCCGCTCGCATCATGGCGGCCGCTTTCTCGGCAATCATGATCGTGGGCGCATTGGTGTTGCCGGACGTGATCTGTGGCATGACCGAGGCATCGACCACCCGCAGCGAACGCGTCCCTCGAACGCGCAGCTGTGCATCGACGACCGCATCGGCGCCAACCCCCATTCGACAAGTGCCCACCGGATGGTAGATGCAGCTGCTCGTCGCGCGGATTGCGGACTCGATCGATGCGTCGTCGATGGCACCGGGACCTGGAGACAGTTCCCGCACGATGTGCTCCCTCAGGGGAAGTGCTGCGGCGATCTTTCTTGCTGCGCGCAACCCCTCGATCTGCAACGTCATGTCGTCACGATGCGTCAGATAGCCAGGGTCGATCACGGGCGCATCGAGTGGGTCGTCCGAGCGCAGTGTGAGTCGCCCTCTGCTCTTGGGCCGGCACGCTTGCACGGTGATGGCCATAGCCCGAGTCTGTCCTTGCGCCGCCGCGTGGGGCGGCGCAAAGGGCACCGCCAAAAACTGGATGTCCGCAGCGAAACCATCGTTCAGCGCCTCGCTTTTCATGAAAAGACCGGCCTCGGCATGGATGCTCGTCGGTGGCGCCTGATCAGCCTGCCGAAGCGCGAGCACCAGGGGAGAGCCCGGGTGGTCGCATAGGTTCGCACCGACGCCGGGCAGCGCATTGCGCACCACAAGTCCGTGCGACTCCAACTGCAATGGATCGCCGATGCCCGAGAGCATCAGCAGCTTGGGTGAATCGACGGTGCCGGCGCTGAGGATGACCTCGCGCCTGGCCTCGATCCGGCGGACCTGGGCGCCGTCAAAGTAGTCGACGCCGATGGCGCGATCGCCGTCCATCACGATACGCAGCGCACGTGCGCGCGTGATCGTTCGAAGGTTCGGACGTTCGCGCGAAGGGTCCAGGTACGCCTTTGCGGTGCTGCACCGCTCACCATCGCGAATCGTCACCTGGTACAGCCCCGCTCCATCGCGATACGCTCCGTTGAAGTCGGGGTTTCTCCGGTGGCCACAGGCGACCGCCGCGTCAACGAAAGCGTGCGCGAGCGGGCTGGGTGAGGCTTGGTCCGAGACGGCCAGTGGCCCTCCCACGCCATGAAGGCTGGAGGCCCCGCGCGCCTGGTCCTCCGCCTTGATGAAATACGGCAACACGTCAGACCAGCCCCAGCCTTCGTTGCCCAGATCCCTCCAGTGATCGAAGTCACGCGGATCGCCGCGGATGTAGATCATGATGTTGATCGAACTCGTACCGCCAAGCACCTTGCCGCGCGGACACGGGATGCTGCGCAGGTTGTAGCCGGCCTGAAGCGTTGTCGAGTAGCCCCAGTTCTCGGCGCCGTCCCAAAGCAAGGGCCACCGGCTTGGTTGGCGAACACTGTGCGAGCGATCTTCGCCGCCGGCTTCTAGCAGCGCCACTTCACAAGAAGCATCCTCGGAAAGCCTCGCCGCTAGGACACAGCCAGCGGAGCCGGCACCCACGATGACATAGTCTGCGCTTGGCATCAGCATCCCCCAAAATCTCTGTTCGGGATTCTGGCGAAGACATTGCTGCGTCGCAAGACGTCTGGTCGCGAGCGCGGAATCTCATCCTGGTCCGCCGACCGCTTCCACTGACTGCGACCAGCGACCGGAAGGTTGCTGGTGTCCGCAAAGAGTCGCAGCGAGTCCCTTGCGCTGAAGCCAGTGCCACCGCAGAACCGGCTTCGCCGGGCCGCCAGTGGCGCCCCCTGGGGGGGTGACGCCGCAGGCGGCGCGGGGGGTACTTATTTCGCCGTCGGCATCACAAACTCGGCACCCTTGCCAATCGACTCCGGCCAGCGCTGCATGATCGACTTCTGCTTGGTGTAGAAGCGCACGCCCTCTTCGCCGTAGGCGTGCATGTCGCCGAACAGGCTCTTCTTCCAGCCGCCAAAACCCTGCCAGGCCATGGGCACGGGGATCGGCACGTTGATGCCGACCATGCCCACCTGGATGCGCCGAGCGAACTCGCGTGCCACGTTGCCGTCGCGGGTGAAGCAGCTCGTGCCGTTGCCGAACTCGTGGTCGTTGATGATCTTCACCGCTTCGCCAAAGTCGGCCACGCGCACGCAGCTCAGCACCGGGCCGAAGATCTCTTCCTTGTAGATGCGCATGTCGGTGCTCACGTTGTCGAACAGCGTGCCGCCCATCCAGAAACCGCCTTCGCAACCGTCGCCCGTCTGCTTCGCATCGAACTGGCGGCCGTCCACCAGCAGGTCCGCGCCCTGCATCACGCCGGCGTCGATGTAGCCGGTGATGCGCTCGTAGGCCGCGCGGGTCACGATGGGGCCCATTTCGGCGGCGAGGTTGGTGCCGTTGAGCACCTTCAGCGCCTTGGTGCGCTCGATCAGCTTGGGCATGATCTTCTCAGCCACGTCACCGACCAGCACCGCCACGCTGATCGCCATGCAGCGCTCGCCGGCCGAACCATAGGCCGCGCCGATCAGCGCGTCCACCGCCTGGTCAAGGTCGGCGTCGGGCATCACCACCATGTGGTTCTTCGCGCCGCCCAGGGCCTGCACGCGCTTGCCATGGTGGGCGCCGGTCTCGTAGATGTAATTCGCAATCGGCGTGGAGCCGACGAAGCTGATGGCCTTCACGTCCGGGTGCACCAGCAGCGCGTCCACGGCTTCCTTGTCGCCCTGCACCACGTTGAACACGCCGTCGGGCAGGCCGGCCTGCTTGAGCAGATCGGCCATGAACAGGCTGGCGCTGGGGTCGATGGGGCTGGGCTTCAACACAAAGGTGTTGCCTGCGGCAATCGCCACCGGGAACATCCACATGGGCACCATGACCGGGAAGTTGAACGGCGTGATGCCGGCCACCACGCCCAGCGGCTGGCGCAGGGTCCAGTTGTCCATGCCGGTGGACACCTGGTCGGTGAAATCGCCCTTCAAGAGCTGCGGGATGCCGCAGGCGAACTCGATGATGTCGATGCCGCGCGCCACCTCGCCCTGTGCGTCGGTGAAGACCTTGCCGTGTTCGGCCGTGATCAGCTGGGCCAGCTCGTCTTTGTGCAGGTTCACCAGTTCGAGGAACTTGAACATCACGCGGGCGCGGCGGATCGGCGGCGTGTCGGACCAGGCGGGGAACGCGGCCTGGGCCGCTGCCACCGCCGTGTTCACGTCGGCGGCGCTGGCCAGCGAGACGCGGCCGGTGACGGCGCCAGTGGCGGGGTTGAACACGTCCTGCGCGCGGGTGGAGGTGCCGGCCGCGCGGGCGCCAGCGATGTAGTGGGTGATGGCGGTGGTCATGGTGGGTGTCTCGTTGGGATGGGAGGAGCGGCTCTGAGGTACCCAGGCAGTGTAGGAACGGCACCCCGGCGATACAAGGCCAGAAACCTGAATTGATTGTTCAGTTTGGTGAACAATATGCCCCATGAATCAACAGAAAATCCACGAGCTCTGGGGCCACTTCCACTGGCTCAACGTGCTGGCCCAGCAGGGCAGCTACACGGCGGCGGCGGCGCGCCTGGGCGTGAGCAAGGCGGCGGTGAGCCAGCGTTTGGCCGAGCTGGAGCGGCTGGCGGGCGTGGCGCTGGTGCAGCGCACCACGCGCAGCGTGCGCCTGACCGAAGCCGGCCAGCGCCTGGTGGACGACACGCGGGCCTCGTTCGAGCACATCGCCCAGTGTTTTGCCCAGGTGCGCGACGCGGCCGGCGCGCCGCGCGGCCTGTTGCGCGTGACGGCGCCGGTGGCCTTTGCGCGCCAGCAGCTGGTGCCGCGCCTGCCCGACTTCCTGCGCCAGTACCCCGAGGTGCGGCTGGAGCTGGACATGGCCGACCGGCTGTCGTCGCTGGCGACCGAGGGCTTTGACCTCGCCATCCGCCACACGGCCCACCCGCCCGACACGCACGTGGCCTGGACGCTGTGCGCCACGCGTTCGGTGCTGGTGGCCAGCCGCGCCTACCTGCGCAAGCACGGCACGCCCGAAGCGCCCGCCGAACTGGCACGGCACAACTGCCTGCACTACCCGCGTTCGCAGGACACACCGGCCTGGACGCTGGAACCCTTGAAACCCGCAGCGGGCAGCGAGCGGGTGACGGTGCAGGTCTCGGGCTCGCTGGCCGCCAACAACAGCGAGGCCCTGCGCGACGCGGCCCTGGGCGGCCTGGGCATCGCGCTGCTGCCCGACTTCACCGCCCAGGCCAGCCTGCTCGCGGGCAAGCTGGTGCAGGTCTTGCCGGAGTGGAAACCGGTGGGCGCGTTCGCGGAACAGCTCTACGCGATCCGCCCGTATTCGGCCCACGTGCCGCGCGCGGTGACGGCCTTTGTGGCCCACCTGCGGGAGGCGCTGGCGCCGGGGTTTTCGGACGGCCTGTGACCCGTCGCGGGCCCGTCCGGTGTGACTTTTGACGACAGATCGTCAGGAAATAGGCAGAGCACCCCAGCACAAAAACTAGGGTTAACCCTATACTGCAGTGCAACATAGCTGTTACCCGTTTTGAGGAGTGTTCACATGACCACCGCAACCGCCACCTACCCGTCGTCCGGCCACCTTCTGGCCACCCTCCGCGAGCTGTTCGGCACCTGGTTCAGCGCCAGGACCCCCATCCCGGCACGCCCGCTGACCCGCTTCGAAGAAGCCGAACAGCTGCGCGCCATGGCCAACGACCTGCTGTCGTCGGACCCGGCCTTCGCCCAGGATCTGTACGCCGCAGCCGACCGGCATGAATTGGCGTAACCCCCCTGCGCCGCTGACGCGGCTTCCCCCCTGAAGGGGGGACGGCATCTGGGCCCGGCCAAGCCGGTTCCGCGATGCCCCTGGGGTTAGGACACGCACGCCGGTCAAAGCACGGACGCATGCGTGAGGGGAGGTCTTTCAGAGACTCCGTGGAACCGGCTTTGCCGGGCCACTGGAGTCGTCCCCCCTTCAGGGGGGAAGCCGCGTCAGCGGCGCAGGGGGGCTACTCCAGCATCCACTCGTGTGCCGGGTCGTTCTTGAAGACCCAGAAGCGGTTCGGCCCCGCCATCACGTTCAGGTAGTACAGGTCGTAGCCGTGCGGCGCCACCACGGGGTGGTAACCGCGCGGCACCATCACCACGTCGTGGTCTTCCACCGCGCAGGCCTCGTCCAGGCTGCGGTCGTCGGTGTAGACCCGCTGGAAGGCAAAGCCTTGCGGCGGGTTGAGGCGGTGGTAATAGGTCTCTTCCAGCAGGGTTTCCGTGGGCGGCGTTTCCTGGTCGTGCTTGTGCGGCGGGTAGCTGCTCGAATGGCTGGCGGGGGTCATCACCTCCACCACCAGCAGGTGCGCCGCCGTCGGGTCGTCGTGCGGCAGGATGTCGCAGACATACCGCGTGTTGGTGCCCTTGCCGCGCACGCTGCGCTTCATCTTCGCCGGGTCCAGCACGCTGACCTTGCGGTTGCGCGCATCGGCCGGCGCGCTGCACAGCGCCACCTCGGCCGCCCGCACCGCGCGGATGTGCACCACCTTGCCCGGTGGCACATACACCGCGGCCGGCGACACCTCGTCGAACACGCTGTTGCGGATGCCCAGGTTGGCGTGGGTTTCACCGTCGATGGTCACGTCCACCGTGCCGGTGAGCACCACCAGACACAGCTCGCGCTCACCGGATTCCACCGCTTCGGATTCGCCGGACGCCAGGCGCAGGGCGCGAAAGCCCACGTGCGTCCAGCCGGCGCGCTCGGGGGTGACGTTGACGATCTCGCGCCCGGCGGGCGCGGCTTTGGCAAGCAAAGGACTGACCATGTGAAGCTCCTCGTGTTCAGTTCAGCGAGTCCACCAGGCCGCGCAGGGTCCGGTAGCCCTTCTGCGCGTATTCGTAGCTCGGCGCCACGGCCGGGTCCTGCTCGGCCTCGACCACCAGCCAGCCTTGGTAGCCGTTGTCCTTCAGCGTCTTGAGCGTGGCGGCGTAGTCGATGCTGCCATCGCCCGGCACGGTGAAGGTGCCGTTGATCACGCCGTTCAAGAAGCTCCAGCCGTCGTTGCGCGCCTGCGCGATCACGGGCGTGCGCACGTCCTTGCAGTGCACGTGCACCACACGCTTGACGTGCTTGTTCAGCAGGTCCACTGGGTTGGCCGCGCCGCCGAAGTAGGCGTGACCGGTGTCGAACAGCAGGAACACCTTGGCCGGGTCGGTCAGCGCCATCAGCTTGTCCACGTCGGCCGGCGACTCCACATACGCGCCCATGTGGTGGTGGTAGGCGAGCTGGATGCCGTAGGTCTTGAGCAGGTGCTCGCCGAAGGCGTTCAGGCGTTCGGCGTAGGCCTGCCAGAGCGCGTCGCTCGCAAACTGCGGGCGCTTGGACACGGGCGTGTCGATCTGGCCCTGCACGGTGCCGGCGCATTCGCCGTACACCACGACCTTCACACCGTTGAACTGCAGCTTGCTCATGTGGGCTTTGCAGCGTTCGACTTCGGCGGCCACGGCCTGGGCGTTGTCCTGGCCCGGCTCCAGCTCGGCCAGGAAGCCGGAGTACCAGCCCGACACGCAGGCCAGGCCGAACTGATCGAGCTTGGCCTTGAGGCCCGGGCCGTCTTTCGGGAACTTGTTGCCCAGCTCGAAGCCTTCGTAGCCGATCTCCTTGCCTTCCTTCAGCGCGGTCTCCAGCGGGGTTTCGCCGCCCAGGGACGGCAGGTCGTCGTTCATCCACGACAGGGGGTTGATGCCAATGCGGACGTTCCAGCTCATGTGAAGGGTGCTTTCTTGAAAGGGTTGAAGGGTGAAGGGGTGGGCGACAGGCGCCCGGACGGTGGGGCCAGCGGGCGTGTTCAGGGCTTGGGGGGCCGTGGATTCAGGCTCGCCGGCGTGACCAGCTCGAACGGCACATCCACGAAACGGGGAACCGGTTGTTTCTTGATCAGCTGGAGCGCGGTGGCCACCGCGCTGGCGCCCTGCCCCGCCGCGTTCTGCAGCACGGTCACTTTCAGCTCCCCCGCCTTCATGGAGGCCAGCGCGTCGGGGGTGGCGTCGATGCCCGCCACGATGAACCCGGGTGTCCACACCTTGGCCGCCTTGAGGGCTTCGATCGCGCCGAGGGCCATCTCGTCGTTGTTGGCCACCACGGCGTCGAATGTCTTGCCGGTCGTGGCGCTGGTGGCCACGAGGTTGAGGGTGATGTTCCGGGCGCGCACGCGGTCCCAGCTGCCCAGGCGCCTGTCGAGAACCTTGATGCCACGGCAGGCGGGTGTGGCCAGCACGTCGTCAACGTCCTGGGTGCGGGTGCGGGCGGCCTCGTTGGACAGCAGGCCCATCAAGACCACGATGCGGCCCTTGCCGTTCAGCAGGCGGCAAACCTCCTCGGCCTGCAGGGTGCCCGACACCTTTTCGTCGGACGCCACCAGCGCCACACCTGGGGGCCATTGCTCAAAATCGGCCGGCTTCCGGTTCACGTACACCAGCGGAATCCGGGCCTCGTTGACCATGTGGGTGATCACCCGGGTGGCCTCGGTGTCCACCGGAACCACCACGATGGCGTCGACCCGCTGGGCGACCCAGCTGCGGATCTGGTCGAGCTGCCGGCTCTTGCTGCCCTTGGCGTCTTCGATCAGGATGCTCGCGCCGGATTTCTTGCCCGCGTCCACCACGCCGTCCTTCAACAGGCTCAGGAACGTGTCCTGTTCCGACACGGCAAACCCGATCTTCTGGGCCTGCGCGGCCAGCGGCGTCAGCAGGGCGCCGCAGACTACGGCCGTCCACATCGCGCGCCGGGCCCTGCCCCGCCCGGGAAGAAGCTGGTCGGTCATCACAGGCGCTGCCCGTTCTGCGCGATCAGGTGGTTCGCGTGCGCCGCGTTGACCCCGGGGCGCTGAGACACCTCGGGAATCGCCACCTCCCACCAGCAGCCACCGTCGGTGATGCGGGTGTGGGTGGTGTCGATCACGATGACCTGGGTCCGCTTCGCCTGACGGGCTTTGACCATGGCGGCCTTGAGCTCGGCCACGTCTTTCACATGCACCGCGTCGGCCCCCATGGACCGCGCGTGCATCGCGAAGTCGATGGTGCTGCGCTCGCCACCTTCGGGCACGCAGTCGTCGAGCATGTTGTTGAAGCTCGGGCTGCCGGTCTTGAGCTGCAGGCGCTCGATGCAGCCGTAGCCCCGGTTGTCGAGGATCACGACGATCATTTTCTGGCCCAGCATGACCGAGGTCGCCAGCTCGGAGTTGGCCATCATGTAGGAGCCGTCGCCCACCATGACGATGGACTCCTGCCCGGGCCGGGCCATCTTCACGCCCAGGCCGCCGGCCACTTCGTAGCCCATGCACGAGTAGCCGTACTCCATGTGGTAGTTGCCCGGCAAACTGGCGCGCCAGAGCTTGTGCAGCTCGGCCGGCAGCGTGCCGGCGGCACACAGCACCACGTCGCGAGTGCCGCTGTCCAGGCCCAGCTCGGTGGCCGAGTCGCGCACCGCACCGATCACCTCGGCGTCGTAGGGCAGCATGTCCTTGGGCACGTTCGTGGTGAGCTCGGTGATGCGGGCGTTGGCGGCAGCGGCCTGCTGTTTGGCGCGCGCCGTCCAGGCGGCGTCAGCGGTCCAGCCGGCCAGGCCCGTTCCGAGTTGGCCCAGGCCCACGCGGGCGTCGGCCACCAGCGCGGCGCCGCTCCACTTGCCGGCGTCGTAGGGCTGCACGTTCAGGCTCAGCAGCTTCGCCTGTGGGAACAGCGCGTGTGATCCGGTGGTGAAGTCCTGCAGGCGGGTGCCGACGGCGAACACCACGTCGGCCTCGCGCGCCATGTCGTTGGCCCAGGACACGCCGTCGACACCGATGGCGCCCAGGTTGAGCGGGTGGTCCCAGGGCAGGCTGCTCTTGCCACCGTGCGACTCGACCACCGGCACGCCGTGCGCCTCGGCGAAGGCGCGCAGCGCGGCCCAGGCCTGGCTGTAGAGCACGCCACCGCCGGCCACGATGAGCGGGCGTTGGGCGGTGCGCAGCAGCGCGATGGCGTTGGCCAGTTCACGTTCATCCGCGGGCGGGCGGCGGAAGCGCAGCACGCCTGGGTTCAGGAAGTCCTCGGGGCAGTCGAAGGCCATGGCTTGCACGTCCTGCGGCAGCGAGAGGCAGGCCGGGCCGCAGTGGGCCGGGTCCGTCATGGTCTGGATCGCGCGCGGCAGCGCGGTCAGGATGTGTTCGGGGCGCGTGAGGCGGTCGAAGTAACGCGTGACCGGGCGGAAGCAATCGCTCGCGCTCACGTCGCCCTGGCCGAAGCTTTCGATCTGCTGCAGCACCGGGTCGGGGCGGCGGGTGGCGAACACGTCGCCGGGCAGCAGCAGCACCGGCAGGCGGTTCACATGCGCCACCGCCGCCGCCGTGACCAGGTTGGTCGCGCCCGGGCCGATGCTGGTGGACACGGCCATGATGCGCTGGCGGAACTGGGCCTTGGCAAATGCGATGGCCGCGTGCGCCATGGTCTGTTCGTTGTGGGCGCGGTAGGTGGTCAGGCGCTCGCGCTCGGCCACCAGGGCCTCGCCCATGCCGGCCACGTTGCCGTGGCCGAAGATGGTGAACACGCCACCGCAGTAGGGTTCGATCGAGGCGCGGCCGTCAAGGTGTTCCACCTCCATCCGCAGGGCGGCCAGGTGCTTCACCAGCGCCTGCGCCATCGTGAGTCGTTGGGTTTTCATGTCGTCAATCAGGGTATTCAGGCTGCGGCGCGCTGGGCCGTGTGGCGGGTCTTCCAGGCATCAACAAGCACCGCAAAGTTGCGGGCCACTTCGTCCACAAAAGCCGCATCATCCATCTCACCCTTGAACCATTTCATCGAAGCGTCCACCCACAGCGTGCGCCCGACCATGAAGCCTTTGACGATGGGGTTGGTGGCGTTGGCGAAGCTCGCCGCCAGGAAGTCCAGCGGCTGGTTCAGGCCCAGGATCACGGCGCCTCGGCAGTGGCGGTCGCGTTCGCTGATGAGGGCCTCCAGGTCGCGCCAGCCCTGTTCCTGCATGGGCGCGAGTTTCCACCACTCGGGCTTCACGCCCAGGTTGTAGAAGCGCTTGACCGCGCGCAGCACGGCGGCATCGGCGGTGCCGTCGGGCGTCATCGCTTTCGGCGGAATGATTTCCAGCAGCAGCTCGTTGCCGCTCTCGCGCGTGGCTTCCCACAGCTCCAGCACGGTCTGTTCCTGCTGCAGGCGCAATTCAAAGTGATCGTCCGGGTGGTAGTGCACCAGGCACTTGACGACCTGCTCGGTCGGCCAGTGGATCAGCGCGCTGCCCACCGAGCGCGTGCCGTCGAAGCGCAGCGGACGCGAGCCCGGCAGTTCGACCGGGCGGCCGACCCACCAGCCCCGGCCGGTGGCGCTGGCCAGCGCGTCGCGGCCGTAGTCGCCGCCGTCGATCAGCACGCCGGTGTGGCCCTGCAGCTGGCGGCTGCGCTCGACCTGTTCGGCGGCTTGCACCAGCAGTTTTTTCAGCGCGGGGATGCGCGATTCGGCGGCCCCGGCGGCGCGCGCGATGTCGTAGAACTGGCTGCGGTGGTCAAAGGCCATCACGCACAGGTCTTCCCAGCTCGGGCGCGCGGCGGTCACTCGATGCAGGTGCGCCAGCTGCTCATCGGCGTCCACCTGGGGGTTCCGGCTGCCGCCGAACCAGTGGGCCAGCTCGGCCGGCGTGGGCATGGCGGCGGAGCAGGCGTGGCGCGAGACCACGATGGCGCCGCAGGCGTTGGCGACCTGGGTGGACTCGGCCCAGTCCTTGCCCTGCAGCAGGCTGGCCATCAGGCCCGACAGGAAAGCGTCGCCCGCGCCCAGCACGTTGAGCACCTCCACGCGCTCGCCGCGGTAGGTGGGCGCGGCATCGATGTCGTCGGGCACGTCGCCTTCGATCACGCAGCAGCCCAGCGCGCCGCGTTTGACCACCAGCGCGGCCGTGGGGCACAGGGCGCGCACGGCGCGCAGGCTGGCGATGAGTTCGTCGGCCACGCCCCCGGCGATGAAGAACTCTTCTTCGGTGCCGACCAGCAGGTCGAACAGCGGCAGCGAGGCCTGCAGCTGGCGCGTCACGCCGGCGTCGTCCACGAAACGGTTTTCACCGGCGCCCCGGCCGGTCAGGCCCCAGAGCACCGGGCGGTAGTCGATATCCAGCACGGTCACCGTGCCGCTGCGGCGCGCGGCCTGCAGCGCCTTGTGGGCGGCGGCGCGGGTGCCGGGGGTCGAGAGGTGGGTGCCGGTGATGGCCAGCGCGCGGCACTGGGCGATGAAAGCTTCGTCAATGGCGGCGGCGTCGATCGCCATGTCGGCGCAGTTCTCGCGCACGAACAGCAGCGGGAAGGTGTCGCGGTCCTTCAGGCCCAGCAGCACCAGGGCCGTGAGGCGCTCCGGGTCCACCTGCACCTGGCTGGTGTCGCAGCCTTCGGCGCGCAGGCTCTCGGTGAGGAAGCGGCCCATCTGCTCGTCGCCGACGCGCGAGATCATGGCGCTCCTGCAGCCCAGGCGCGCCACGCCGAAGGCCAGGTTGGCCGAGCTGCCACCCAGGTACATGGCCAGGCTGCGCGCATCTTCGAGGCGGCTGCCGAACTGCTGGGCGTAGAGGTCCACGGCCAGCCGGCCCAGGCAGGCCAGGTCGTGGCGGCGACCTTGTGGAAATGGTAGTTGGCTCATCGGCGTTTCGGCCTCCGGCGGGAGGCGTCGGTCAGGGTTTGAAAAAGAGGGCGATGTCGGGCGACTGGCGCAACGGAGGCAGGACCACAGAAGCCATGGCAAAGCCCGCGTGGTGCTGAGTCTATGGTTTTGAGAAAATATTTTCTCTTGGTGTAAACACTTAGAAAATATTTTTCTAATTTGCCTATAGTCCATCCTGCCAACCGAAGAGTCGCCCCCATGCCGGCACAGCCCGACCGAGAGGCGACCCAGGCAATCCACTTCAATCCACCGGAGACATTCATGAAGAAACTTCTCGTCGCAGCCGCCGTGTCCACCACCCTGCTGGCCCCGCTGGCCGCCCACGCCCAGAAAGTCGGCCTGGCCATGGCCGAGCTGGACACCTTCCTGACCCTGCTCAAGAACGGCACGCTGGACGCCGCCAAAAAATCAGGCGCGACCGTGCAGGTGGAAGATGCCCAGGCCGACGTGGGCAAGCAGCTGAGCCAGATCCAGAACTTCATCGCCCAGAAGGTGGACGCGATCATCGTCAACCCGGTGGACACCGACGTGACGCCCAAGATCACCAAGATGGTGACCGACGCCAAGATCCCCCTGGTCTACGTGAACCGCAAGCCGGTGGACTTCGCCAAGCTGCCGGCCGGCGTGGCCTTCGTGGCATCGGACGAAACAGTCTCCGGCACACTGCAGACGCAACAGGTCTGCAAGCTGCTCAAAGGCAAGGGCGACGTGCTGGTGCTGATGGGCGATCTCTCCAACGAAGCCGCTCGCACCCGCACGCAGGACATCGAGGACGTGGTCAAGACCAAGGAGTGCTCGGGCCTCAAGATCGCCGACAAGCGCGAAGGCAAGTGGAGCCGCACCAACGGCCAGGATCTGACCACCAACTGGCTGTCCTCGGGCGTGAAGTTCGATGCCATCATCGCCAACAACGACGAGATGGCCCTGGGCGCGATCAACGCGCTGAAGGCGTCCAAGAAGTGGACCCCCGCTTCCATCGTCGCCGGCATCGACGCCACACCCGACGCGCTGGCCTCGATGAAGGCCGGCGACCTGAAGGTCACCGTGTTCCAGAACGCCGCCGGACAGGGCGCGGGCGCCGTCGAGTCGGCCCTCAAGCTGATCAAGAAGCAGCCCGTGGACCGTTTCGTGAACGTGCCGTTCGAGCTGGTCACGCCCGAGAACCTGAGCAAGTACAGCGGCAAGAACTGAGCGTTCTTCGCCACAGGGCGGCCCGACAGGGCCGCCCTGTTGTCCCTTTCGAGTCCGGAGACCGCTCCATGTCTGATACAGCCACCCTCGAACGACCGGCCCCGGCCGGTCAGGTCGCCCCCCCGCCACTGCTGGAAATACGCGGCATCCGCAAGGCCTTCCCCGGCGTGGTCGCGCTGGACAACGTGGGCTTCCAGCTGCGCGCCGGCACCGTGCACGCCCTGATGGGCGAAAACGGCGCGGGCAAGTCCACGCTGATGAAGATCATTGCCGGCGTCTACACGCCGGACAAGGGCGAGATCCGCCTCAAGGGCCAGCCCGTCACACTCAAGTCGCCCATCGATGCGCTGAGCCAGGGCATCGCCATGATCCACCAGGAACTCAACCTGATGCCGCACATGACGGTGGCCGAGAACGTGTGGATCACCCGCGAACCCAAGAACCGTTTCGGCTTCGTGGACCACACCGAACTCCGGCGCCGCACCGAAGCGCTGTTCGCGCGCCTGAACATCCACATCGATCCGCTGGCCGAGGTCCAGACCCTGTCGGTGGCGAGCCGCCAGATGGTGGAGATCGCCAAGGCCGTGTCCTACAACTCGGACGTGCTGATCATGGACGAGCCCACCTCGGCGCTGACCGAGACCGAAGTGGCGCACCTGTTCGACATCATCCGCACGCTGCGCGCGCAGGGCAAAGGCATCATCTACATCACCCACAAGATGAACGAGCTGTTCGAGATCGCCGACGAGTTCTCGGTGTTCCGCGACGGCCAGTACATCGCCACCCACGCCTCCAGCGATGTGACCCGCGACGACATCATCAAGATGATGGTGGGCCGCGAGATCACGCAGATGTTCCCCAAGGAGACCGTGCCCATCGGCGAGGTCGTGCTCTCGGTCAGGAACCTGAGCCTCAAGGGCGTGTTCGACGACGTGAGCTTCGACATCCGCGCGGGCGAGATCCTGGGCCTGGCCGGCCTGGTGGGCTCGGGCCGCTCCAACGTGGCCGAAACGCTGTTCGGCGTGACGCCGGCCACCAGCGGCAGCATCACCATCAACGGACAAGCCATGGTGATGGACACCCCGGCCAAGGCCATGGGCGCCGGCATGGCCTTCCTGACCGAAGACCGCAAGGACACCGGCTGCTTCCTGTGCCTGGACATCCAGACCAACGCCGAGATGGCCGTGCTCAACCAGCGCTACGTGAACAAGCTGGGCTTTGTGCAGAGCTCGCAGCTGACCAAGGACAGCATCGAGATGGCGCGGCGCCTGCGCGTCAAGACGCCCGACATGCAGGAGATCATCCAGAACCTCTCGGGCGGCAACCAGCAGAAGGTGCTGGTGGCGCGCTGGCTGCTGACCCACCCCAAGATCCTGATCCTGGACGAACCCACGCGCGGCATCGACGTCGGTGCCAAGGCCGAGATCCACAAACTGGTGAGCGAGCTCGCTGGCCAGGGCGTGGCGATCCTGATGATCTCTTCCGAAATGCCCGAGGTGCTGGGCATGAGCGACCGCGTCGCGGTCATGCACCAGGGCCGCATCACCGGCATCCTCGACCGTTCTGAAGCCACCCAGGTCAGCGTGATGGACCTGGCCGCCAAGTGAACCCCGGAGTCCCCATGAACACCACCACCGCGAAGACCACCATGTCCTCCCTCGCCACCCCCGCCAAATTCAAGCTCCCGCAGGAAGCGAGCATCTTCCTCGTGCTGGCCGGCATCTGCCTGCTGTTCGAGTTGCTCGGCTGGGTGATCAACGACCAGAGCTTCCTGTTCAACCTCGACCGCCTGCAGATCATCATCCTGCAAATGGCGGTGATCGGCATCATCGCCATCGGCGTCAACCTGGTGATCATCACCAGCGGCATCGACCTCTCGTCAGGCTCGGTGGTGGCTGCCTCGGCCGTGGTCGCGGCCAGCCTGGCCCAGGTGTCGGACTTCCCGCGCGCCGTGTTCCCGGCGCTGGTGGACCTGCCCATCGTCTGGCCCATCCTGGCGGGCGCGTTCACCGGACTGGTCATCGGCTGCATCAACGGCTCGCTGATCGCCTACACCATGATCCCGCCCTTCATCGCGACGCTGGGCACCATGGTGGCCGCGCGCGGTTTCGCCAAGTGGTTCACCGGCGGCATGCCGGTGTCGATGCTGACCGACGACTTCGCCTGGATCGGCTCGGGCGCCAACCCGGTGTACCTGTTCCTGATCATTGCGGCGATCTTCCACGTCGTGCTGCGCTACACGCGGTTTGGCAAGTTCACCTACGCCATCGGCGCCAACCGCCAGGCCGCCATCGTCTCGGGCATCAACGTCAACCGCCACCTGATCTGGGTCTACACCATCGCCGGTACGCTGGCGGGCATCGCCGGCACCGTGACCGCGGCCCGCGCCATCTCCGGCCAGTCCAGCATGGGCGTGATGTACGAGCTCGACGCCATCGCCGCGGTCGTGATCGGCGGTACCTCGCTGGTGGGAGGCAAAGGCCGCATCACCGGCACCGTGATCGGCGTGCTGATCCTCGGCGTCATGACCTCGGGCTTCACCTTCATCCGCATCGACGCCTACTACCAGGAGATGGTCAAGGGCGCGATCATCGTGGCCGCCGTGGTGGCCGACCAGTACCGCAACCGCAAGCGCCGCGCCTGAGTTTCATTGGTTGTCTTCACAGACTTTATGAGCCACCTTCGGGTGGCTCTTTTTTTCACAGTCCGCTCACACGTTCTCTGCGGTGTACAGCTCAAACGGCAACACAAACGGCTGGCCAAAGGCCACCGGCGCGCCGGGCTCCAGCGCGCGCAGCAGCACCGACACGGCGGTCTCGGCCACCGGGCCGACAGGCGTCTGGATCACCAGGTCGATCACGCCGTCGATGAGCGCCAGCCGGTGCTCGGGCGTGAGGCCGTGGGCCACCACCACGATCCCGCGACCCGCGCCCTCTTCGCGCAACGCCCGCACGATGCCGCGCATGGCGCCGCCCCCGGTGTCGTACAGGCCCACCAGCTGCGGGTGGCGCGCCAACAGGCCGAGCGTGGCTTCGTAGCCCAGTCGCTCGTCTTCCAGGTTCACCCGCGCATCCAGCACGCGCAGCCCCGGGGCCTGTTCGCGCAGCGCGGCGCGGAACGCCATTTCGCTGAGTTCCTGCCCGAGGTAGCGGTGGCTACCGATGAACACCGCCACCTCGCCCTCACCGCGCGAGAGGCGGCGCACGGCCCAGGCTGCCGTGCGCCCGCGCTGACGGTCGTCGATGCTCACGCAGCCCAGGCGCAGTGGTGAACTCAGGTCGCTGAGCAGGGCCAGGCAGGGATGGCCTTCTTCATGCAACTGGCCCACCGCAGCGTTGACATGCGGATGGTCCAGCGCCACCACGCCCAGCGCGTCGCAGCGGCGCCCGAGTTCCAGCAGCTTCTCGCCGATGACCGCCGGCTCCAGGTCGTCCACGAACTCGACCACGGCCGTGCCACGCCCGTCGGTCTGGCGTGCGACAGCGTCGCGCAGGGCCTGCGCGAAGGCCTGGTAGAAGGGCGACGAACGCTTCTGCAGGCAAAAGCCCAGGCGCCGGTGGGCAGCCCGCGCGGGCAGGCGCTGGCGCATCAGGTGCACCGCGTGGTAGCCCAGCCTGTCGGCCGCTTCGATCACGCGCAGGGCCGTGCCTTCGCGCACCGGCAGGCGGCTGTTGAGCACGCGGTCCACCGTGGCGATGCTCACGCCCGCCGCCTCGGCGATGGCCTGGATGGTGACCTTGGGTTTCATGCCGGCTCCTGCCAGAAATGCAAGTTGGAGTGGTGTCATTCTGATAGCTTTTGATGTCATTTGATAGCGAATGATTGGAAAACTTTTTCGAATCAATGACACTCCTGAAAACCATTCAGGAGACCGCTCCCCATGACCACCGCCAGTGCCGCTGCCGCATCGCCAAACCCGTCCACCCGCTCCCGGGACGACTACCGCCTGATCGGCGGCGCTGGCGAGCGCGCCGAGGCCGCTGGCCTGGTGAACGCCCAGTGGTACCAGTGCCCGGTGCCACGCGCCGAACTCAAGGCGCTGATGAAGCGCGACGATGCCCATGCGATCCGCGACACCCTGCTCTGGTATGGCCTGATCCTGGGCTGCGGCGCTCTGTTCGTGCACGGATGGACGGCCGGCTGGAACGGCTGGGCGCTGGCACTCGCCTACCTGGCCTACGCCACGCTCTACAGCAGCCCGGCCGACAGCCGCTGGCACGAGTGCGGCCACGGCACCGCCTTCAAAACGCGCTGGATGAACGACGTGGTCTACCAGCTGGCGTGTTTCCAGCTCACGCGTCGGCCCACCCGCTGGCGCTGGAGCCACGCGCGCCACCACACCGACACGCTGGTGACCGGCCGCGACCCGGAGTTCAACGTCACGCTGCCGCCCGACGTGCCCGCGCTGCTGCTGAACCTCTTCGCGCTCAAGAACGTGCCGACCGAGCTGTGGACCACGCTGCGCCACGCGGTGGGCCACATCAGCGCCGAAGAGAAGACCTACATCCCCGAGATGGCGTGGCCGTCGGCGGTGCGCACGGCACGGGCCTGGGTGCTGGCCGACGGGCTGATCATCGGCGCGGCGCTGGTCACGCAGAGCTGGCTGCCGTTGCTGCTGCTGGGCCCGCTGCCCAGCATGGCCGGCGCCTGGCTGATGCACCTGCTGGGCCTGACGCAGCACGCCGGCCTGCCCGAAAACGTGCTGGACCACCGGCTCAACAGCCGCACCATCCTGATGGGGCCGGTGCTGCGCTTTCTTTACTGGAACATGAACTACCACGTGGAGCACCACATGTTTCCACTGGTGCCCTACCACGCACTGCCGAAGCTGCACGCGCTGATGACGGCCGACTGCCCACCGCCCTGCACCAGCACGCCGCAGGCTCTGGCCGAAGTCCTGTCCGCCATTTGGCGCCAGCGCCGAGACACCGGTTTTTTCATCGCGCGTCCGCTGCCCACCCGCCCCTGAGACCCCACAACCACAAGCTGGAGACCACCCCATGAATCACTGGACCGATGTCTGCGCGCTGGACGCGATCGACGACGAAGATGTGCTGCGCTTCGACCACGCCGGCAAGACCTACGCGGTGTACCGCGTCGAAGACCGGGTCTACGCCACCGACGGCCTGTGCACCCACGAAAAGATCCACCTGGCCGACGGCCTGGTGATGGACCACGTGATCGAATGCCCCAAGCACAACGGGCGTTTCGACATCCGCGACGGCCGCGCGCTGGGCGCGCCGGTGTGCGTGAACCTGCGCACCTGGCCGGCCCGCGTGCACGAAGGCCAGGTGCAGATCCAGCTGGAAGCGGCAGGCCCCCATGACTGACACGACCACACCTGGCATGGTCATCGTCGGCGCTGGCCACTGCGGCGGCCGCGCCGCCCAGGCCCTGCGCGAAGCCGGCTGGACCGGCACCATCCACCTGATCGGCATGGAGCGCCATTTGCCCTATGAGCGCCCGCCGCTGTCCAAGGAACTCCTGACCGGCGAGAAGACCGCTGGGGCCTGCCAGCTGCGCAGCGCACAGGCCTTGATCGACGACGGCGTGCGCCTGCACACGCAGCGCGTGTCGGCGCTGGACACCGCGCGCCGCTGCATCACGCTGGCCAACGGCCAGGTGCTGCCCTACCACCGCCTGCTGCTGGCCACCGGTGGCAGCGCGCGCTGCCTCGACATCCCCGGCGCCGACCTGCCCGAGGTGCTGACGCTGCGTACCGTGGACGACGCGCTGCTGCTGTCGCAACGCCTGGGCGCGGGCCGGCACCTGCTGGTGGTCGGCGGCGGCTTCATCGGGCTGGAGGTCGCGGCGTCCGCGCGCCGCGCTGGCATGGCCGTGACCCTGGTGGAAGGTGCACCGCGCCTGCTCGGCCGCGCCGTGCCGGCAGACATCGCCGCCCGTGCGCAGGCGCTGCACCAGGCCCATGGCGTGGACCTGCGGCTGGGCGTGCTGCCCACCGCCATCGTGCCGCGCCAGCCCGGCGGCGTGCGCGTGCAACTGAACGACGGCAGCCACGTGGACGCCGACACCGTGCTGGTCGGGATCGGCATGAAGCCAGCCACCGCCCTCGCGCACGCGGCGGGCCTGACCGTGGCGCAAGGCATCGTGGTGGACGCGGGCCTGCGCACCAGCGCGCCCGAGGTGTTCGCGGCCGGCGACGTGGCCGAGTTCCCGGGGCCGCTCTCGGGCCTGCCCATACGGCAGGAAACCTGGTTCAACGCCGAGACCCAGGCGCGCGTGGCGGCGCACAACATGGTGGGCGGCCATGAGGTGGTGCACCAGCCGCCCTGGTTCTGGAGCGACCAGTACGACCACCAGCTGCAGGTCTGCGGCGAACCTGCGATGGGCACACACACGGTGGTGCGCGAGCTGGGCGATGGTGACCGCATCGCCTTCCACCTGGACGCGCAGGAACGGCTGGTCGGCATGAGCGCCTGGGGCCTGGCCCCCCGCTGCCTGAAAGAGGTCAAGCTCGCTCGCCTGCTGGTGGAGCGGCGCATCAACGCCCGCCCGGCCGACCTGCACGACCCGGCCGTGAAGCTCAAGGCGCTGGCCGCGAGCACGGCGGTGCTGACATGAACGTTGTGCGCCCGCCGCTGCCCATCGGCATCAACCTCGACGGCGTGCTGGTGCACGACGGCCGACCCACGCCCGACACACCCACGCGACTGCGCTGGGTGCGCGAGGCCGGCGTGTTTGACTACATCGAGAAGAACATCGACCCGCGCGAGGACTTCGCGCCCTACCGCGACTGGGTGGCCGAACACGGCGTGCCCATCGGCGTGTTCGGCGGCATCTTCTGCGCCGGCCGCGACGAGGCGCTGATGCACTGGGGCCTGCGCATCGGCGGCGAGCTGGGCGCTCGGCTGTTCAACATGCAGCTGTTTGCGCGCCACGCCGATGGTCACGAACTGAACGACCGCGAGGTGGCGGACTGGTTTCTGGACGCAATGGAGCACGGCAGCGCCATCGGATGCCTGCCTTCGGTGGAGGTGCACGTGGACATGTGGAACGAGCGCTTCCACCGTGTCGAGGCGGTGGGCGAACTGCTGGCGCGTGCGAACGTGCCGCTGCGTCTGACGCTGGACCACTCGCACCTGGTGTTCAAGATCGGCAACGACGAGGAACTCGCGGCCAGCGGTCTGCAGGGCTCAGCCGATGGCGGAAGATCGCGCCTGGCGCCGAGCCAGGCAAACAGCTTCTACCGCCAGTGGCTGGCACGCGGCTGGGTGGTGCACGCGCACACACGCAGCGTGGCTCCGGGCGTGCCGGGCAACGCTGCCATGCAGCGCGCTGACGGCCGCCCGGGCCGCGCGATCCAGTACCCCTTCACCGAACCCGCACCGGGCAGCTTCCACCTCGATTGGGACGCCCAGGCGCTCACGACCTGGAAGGACGCAGTGCTGGAACTGCTCGCTGAGATGAAGGCGCACCCCGAGCGCACCCCCCAGCAGATCAGCTGCGAGTTCATCCCCTTCCCCGACTACGGCGGCGGCGGGCGCTACGACATCTGGCAGAACAACATCGCCTGCGCGCGCTGGCTGCAGGAAAAATGGCGGTGCCGCTGATCCCGGCACCCGCGCCCAAATGAAAAGGCCAGCGAACGCTGGCCTTTTCCGGGTCAGGGACTGAGCGGACTCAGGCGGCAACCTGCTCGCGCAGCCAGCCCATGCTGTCGGCCAGCGCGGTTTGCGGGTCGGCCAGTTCCTGCACTTCGGTGGCGAAGGGCTCGAAGCTGAACGGGCCGGTGTAGCCCGCCGCCTGCAGCGCGCGGATCTGCGGCACGTTGCCCAGGCGGTCGCGCTTGTCGACCAGCACGCGGTGGGCGTCGAGCATCTTGTCGACCGACACGTCAGCGTCGGCCACGCCGGAGATGTGCACCAGACCGGTCCACTCGGGGAAGAACTCGGTTTCGCTCGCCAGGTGGTGGTGGAAGGTGTCGTGCACCAGCTTGAACCGGCCTTCACCGCCGGCTTCTTTGATGGCGGCGATGGCGTCGGCCTTGCGGCGCAGCGAGGACACCGGGAAGCCCAGCGGCTCCACCAGGCCCTGGATGCCACGCGATTCCAGGATGGGTTTGATGGCCTTGAGCGCGGTCACCACGTCGGCCTGTGAGACCGGTGTGCCGTCGTTGAGCGGGCACATCACCAGGGCCTTGGCGCCCGAAGCAGCGGCGTAGTCGGCGAGCTTCTCGGTCTGCGCGCGGCGCTCGTCGTTCCACACGTTGAACGGGTACAGCGCGTTGATGGACAGCAGGTTCACGCCGGCGGCTTCTGCCGCGGCTTTCACGTCGGCCGGCAGCAGGGTGCCGACCACGTTGGGCGTGTCGTTGCGGATTTCGACGTCGGTCACGCCCAGGGCGCGGGCCATGGCGAAGAACTGGGCGGGCGATTGGCGGGGAGCCAGGATGTGGCTGAGGGAGAAACGCATGGTGTGTCTTTCAAACAATGGGGTCAGTTGTAGAGAGCCGGACGCGTTGGCAGCTCGATGGCGACGGCCTGGCCATCGCTCTCTTGCGCCTTCACGCAGGCATCGGACGTGACCGCAGCGGCATAGCCGTCCCAGGCGCTGGGGCCGGAGGCGCCGCCCTGGGATGCTGCACCGATGAAATCATTCAGCTCCACGTCGTAGCTGGCCACGAAGCGGTCTTTCCAGTCGGTCAGGATGCTGCTCTGGCGTTGGGCGCCCAGGCGCATGTCCACGGTCATGGGTTCGGGCAGCCTGGCGGTGCCCTCTTCTCCGACCACCTCGCACTGGATGTCGTAGCCGTAGGCGCAGTTGACGAAGATCTCGACGTCGATCAGCACGCCCTTCTGCGTTTCCAGCACCACGACCTGCGGGTCGCGCAGCTTGCTGTGGCTGCGCGCGGCGTTGCGCGGGTAGAGCACGCGGGCCGAAACGTAGTCGTCGTTGAGCAGCCAGCGGAACACGTCGATCTCGTGAATCATGGTGTCGTGGATCGCCATGGGCGTGACGTAGGCCTCGGGCACGGCCGGGTTGCGGTGGGCGGCGTGCACCAGGATCGGCGCGCCGGTGTGCCGCTCGATGGCCTGCTTGAGCGCGACGTAACCCGCGTCGTAGCGGCGCATGAAGCCGACCTGCACGAGGCGGCGGCCGAACTTCACTTCGGCGTCCACGATGCGACGCGCGCCTTCGGCCGTGGTGGCCAGCGGCTTCTCGCAGAACACCGGCTTGCCGGCGGCGATGGCGGCCAGCACATAGGGCTCGTGGGTCGCGCCCCAGGACGTGACCAGCACGGCCTGCACCTCGGGCGCGGCGATCAGGGCTTCGCCCGTCTCGTAGATCTTCGCGCTGGGCGCGAGGTCCTTGCGGACGGCTTCGGCGCTGGCCGCGTTCACGTCGGACAGGGCCACCACTTCAGCGCCCGCGAGCACCTGTTGAATGCGACGCGTGTGGTCGCGGCCGATCATGCCGGTGCCGATGACACCAATGTTCAAGGTCATGGAATATCTCCGTAGGGGTCAGTTGTTGGAAAACTTGTCGAGGTGGCGCTGCATCTCGGCGCGCATGAAGCGGGATGAGTGATCGGCGCGCTCTTCCCAGGCGAACACGCAGGACGAGAGCACGCCGTCGAACTTGACTTCAGCGAGCGTCTTGAAGAACAGGTCCCAGTCGATCTCGCCCTGGCCCATGTCCAGGTGCTGGTGCACCCGGACCTGCGTGGAGCCCGGCGGGTTGACGATGTAGCGCAGCTGGCTGCTCTTCTTGTGGTTGAAGGTGTCGGCCACCCGCACGTGGGCCAGCACCGGGGCGGCCTCCTTGATCATGGCGGCCATGTCGTCGCCGTAATAGAAGGTGTGCGGCGCGATGTAGCTGAGCTTCAGCGCTTTGGAGCCGATGTTCTTCACGATGTCGGCCGCGGGCTGCATGGTCTCGATCCAGTCCTCGGGGTGCGGCTCGACGCTGAGCGTGAGGCCTTCCTTCTCGAAGATCGGCAGCAGCTCGTCCATGCTGCGGAACCAGGCGGCTTCGCACATCTCCTTGGTGTTCGCGCCGGGGCGCTCGCCCACCGAACGCTCGGGCGACGAACCCCGGCCGAACTCGGAGATCATGAGTTCACAGCCCATCTCGACCGAGACTTCAATGGCCTTCTTCCAGCAGCGCACGGCCCAGGTGCGCTCGTCCTCGAAGGGGCTGGCCCAGCGGTACATGGGTTGCAGCGTGGCCAGGCCCACGCCGGCGGCGCGCATCGCGGCCTTGAAGCCGGCCATGCGCTCTTTGGTGGCGCGGGGCATGACCCACCAGTCCAGGAAGTCCGAGCGGGGCGAGAGTTCGATCTGGTCGTAGCCCAGATCGGCCACCGCGCCGGGCAGCTGCTCCAGCGACAGGTGCCGGATCATGTACGGGTCTAGGGCGATTTTCATGGCGGGTCTCCTGGTGTTGTCGTTGCGGCACCCACACGGCGCGGCCAGCGCAATGTAGGTTCGCCGTCCGCCAGCGGCGGCGGGATAATTGACGAAAAATCGTCAAATCATGGAAAACCCCAAGCGCCGAAAAAAGACCGCCCGCTTCGCTGAAATCGCCGAGCTCGCGGGCGTGAGCGTGGCCACCGTGGACCGCGTGCTCAACGAGCGCGACACGGCCTCCGTCAAGACGCGCGAGAAGGTGGTGCAGGCCGCGCGGCAGCTGGGCATCCCGCGCGTGCTGCCCGACACGCGGCACGGCCTGGTCCACATCGACATCGTGCTGCCCGACAACCCCTCGCCGTTTTTCCAGCGGCTGAACCTGGCCATGCAGCGCGGCGTGGCCATGCTCGACAAGCGGCTGGTGGTGCACCGCGTCACCACCCCCGAAGAGGACGAAGCGGCCCTGGTGCGCGCCATCGGGCCGCGCCGCTACCCGCGCCAGGCGCTGATCGTCTCGGCGCCGGACACGCCCGCCGTGCGCCAGGCGCTGCAGGCGGCGCGCGCGCGGCGAACACGTGGCGATGGTGGTGACCAACGTCGCGGGCGTGCCGCAGGCCGACTACGTGGGCATCGACAACCACGCCGCCGGCCGCACCGCGGGCTACCTGCTCGGGCGCCTGTGCCACCGCGAAGGCCGGGTGCTGATCCTCTCCAGCCGGCTGGACTACCTGGGCCACATCGAACGCAGCGGCGGCTGCCGCGAGGTGCTGGCGGCGCAGTTCCCCCACCTGCGCTGCGACGGGGACGTGGCCGAGACACACGACGACCCGGACCGTTGTTACCTCGCGCTCAAGAAGGCGCTGCAGGGCCGGGGCGACGTGGTTGGCCTCTACAACACGGGCGCCGGTTCGCCCGGCATCCACGCCGCCCTGCAGCGCTTCGCGCAAGACAAGGTGTGCTGGGTGACGCACGAGATCTCGGACGACCACCGGCAGTACCTGCAGCAGGGCGTGCTCGACGTGGTGATCGACCAGGACCCGGACACGCAGGCCATCCGCGCACTGCAGCACACGCTGGCCGCGCTGGGCATGGCACCACACGCCACCACGCCGGACACGCCGGGTGAGTTCCGGCTGTACTTCGCCGAGAACATGGACCGGCGGCCGTACTTGGCGTAAGCCCCTGCATCCGGGAACTGGGTTTTCATTCAGAATGCTCGGAGAAATCCTTTTCCACATCGCGCGGGCCCACCCACGCGGCACATGAAAGACTCGGGGCAATGGCATCCAAGGGCAACGACCAGACCAGCGTGGACCAGTTCATTGCGCGCATCTCGACCGAGTACGACACGCTGAGCAAGCAGCTCAAGGTCATTGCCAAGTACGTGGAGCAGCACCGGGACCACGTGGGCCTCGAAGGCATCCAGCAGCTGGCCACCCACTGCCAGGTGCAACCCTCGGCGGTGGTGCGGTTTGCCAAACATTTCGGGTTCTCGGGGTTCTCCGAGATGCAGGCCATCTTCCGCGAGGGGCTGACGCGCCAGCTCGCGCCCAACCGCAACTACCGCACGCGCATCCGCGACATCATCGAGTCGGGCTCGGGCAGCCTGTCCAGCGTCGAGATCGCGCGCGAGTTTCTGGCCGGCAGCCAGGCCGGCATGCACGAACTGGAGGCCAACCTGGACGAGGCTGCGTTCAAGAAGGCGGTGGACATGCTGCGCGAGACCGACTGCATCTGGATCGCGGCCTCGCGCCGCTCCTTCCCGGTGGCCGTGTACCTGGACTACGCCTTCCAGCACACCGACAAGCGGGTCTGCCTCATGTCGGGCCTGGGCAGCATGCACCAGGGGCAGATGCGTTCGGTGCGTGAGGGCGATGTGATCGTGGCGATTTCCTTCGCGCCCTATGCCGAAGAAACGCTGGCCGCGGTGGACCTGGCGGTGGAACGCGGCGCCCGCCTGATCGCCATCACCGACAGCCGCATGAGTCCGCTGGCCAAGCTGGCCAGGGCCACCCTGCTGGTGCAGGACAACTCCACCTTCGGCTTCCGCGCCCTCACCAGCACCATGGGCCTGGCGCAGAGCCTGTTCATCGCACTGGCCTACGCGCTGGAACTGCCCTACCGCCCCACGTCGCCCAAGACGGCGACCTGAAACACCTGTCGAAAATTCATTCGACGGGAAAAATATTCTGGAAAATTATTTCCAAATTCGAGAAAGCTCTTTATAGTCCCGTTGCCCGAGCGCCTCAGTGAAGTCGCGCGCGGAGCCCCACAAACGGAGACAGGACTTTCATGAAAAACGCCGCCGTGTTCGGTGCGGGTCGCATCGGCCGCATCCATGCCACCAACCTGGCCGCCCAGTCGGGTGTGCAACTCAAGTACGTCTGCGACGCCATGCCGGCCGCCGCCGCCGACCTGGCCCAGACCCTGGGTGCGCAGGTGGCCGACATCGACACCGTGTTCGCCGACCCGTCCATCGACGCGGTCGCCATCTGCTCGCCCACCAGCACCCACAGCGACCTGATCGCGCGCGCAGCCGCCGCGGGCAAACACATCTTCTGCGAGAAGCCGGTCGACCTCTCGGTGCCGCGCGCCGAAGCCGTGGCGCAGGCCGTGGCCGCGGCGGGCGTGGGCTGCATGATCGGCTTCCAGCGCCGCTTCGACCCCACCTTCAACGAAGCCCGCCGCCGCATGGACGCGGGCGAGATCGGCAACCCCGAGATGCTGGTCATCACCAGCCGCGACCCGGGCGCCCCGCCGGTGGACTACATCAAGCAGTCGGGCGGCATCTTCCGCGACATGCTGATCCACGACTTCGACGTGTTCCGCTGGATCCTCTGCGCCGACGGCGACGAAGCCGCCTGGCTGAGCGCCACCGGCTCGGTACTGACCGACCCGGCCGTGGGCGCGGCGGGCGACTTCGACTGCACCGCCGTCACCATCCGCACGGCGAAGGGCCGCCTGTGCCAGATCAACACCACGCGCCGCGCCGCCTACGGCTACGACCAGCGCTTCGAGGTGCTGGGTTCGTTGGGCCTGCTGCAATGCGGCAACCAGACACCGAGCGAGGTGGTGCAATGGGACGCGAACGGTGTGAAGGCCGACAAGCCCGAGGCCTTCTTCCTGCAACGCTACGCCGCCGCCTACCGTCTGGAGATCGAACACTTCTTCAGCTGCCTGCAATCGGGCCAGCCGTTCAAGACCACGGTGCAGGACGGCGTGCTGGCACAGAAGCTGGCCGATGCGGCCACAAAGAGCGCCACGTCCGGCCAGCCCGTGACCTTCTGAAGGCACGGACCATGAGCACCAAGATCCTCAACGTCGGCATCGCCGGCCTCGGCCGCCTCGGCAAACGCCACGCCGAACAGCTCGCCCGCCACACGCCCGGCGCGCGACTCGTGGCCGCCTGCAGCCCGGTGCCCGCCGAACTGAACTGGGCGCGCACCGAATTGGGTGTGACCCGCTGCCACGACACACTGGAAGCGATGCTGGCCGACGCCGACATTCACGCCATCGTGCTGGTGACCCCCACCACGCTGCACGCCGACCAGACCAGCGCCTGCCTGCGCGCGGGCAAACACGTCTTCGTCGAAAAGCCGCTGTCGCTGGACGTGGCCACCTGCGAGGCGGTGGAAGCCGTTGCGAAGCAGCACCCGGATCTGGTGGCCATGGTCGGCTTCGTGCGCCGCTTCGACCCGAGCTACGCCGAGGCCAAGGCCGCCATCGAACAGGGCGAACTCGGCAGGCCCTTCCTGGTGCGCTCGCAGACCTGCGACCAGAACGACCCCGACGGTTTCTTCGTGAAGTTCGCACCCAGCTCGGGCGGCATCTTCATGGACTGCAGCGTGCACGACATCGACCTCGCGCGCTGGATGCTCGGCAACCCGAAGGCGACGCGCGTGTTCGCCAGCGGCACCATCGCCATCCACGACGGACTCCAGCCCTTCGGTGATGTGGACAACGGCCTGGCCATCGTCGAGTTCGACGGCGGACAACGCGCCGTGCTCTACGCCAGCCGCACCATGCCGCACGGCCACGAAACCACCACCGAAGTCATCGGCACCACCGGCACCTTGCAGGTGGGCGTGGGCGCGCACCTGAGCCGCGTGCAGTACCGCGACGCCTGCGGCGTGGGCCACCGCGCCCTGCCCGATTTCTTCGCGCGTTTCGGTGACGCGTTCCGGCTGGAGATGGAGGCCTTCGTCTCGGCCTGCCGCGGCGAACAGCCCTCACCGCTCACGCTCAACGACGCCACCGAAGCCACACGCATCGGCCAGGCGATCACACAGTCGCTGCGCAGCGGGATGCCGGTGACGCTTTGATCGGCAGCGCTTTCAGGGTCTTTCTTCCTCCAGTGTGGGTGAGCAAGTAGGGCACAGAGCGTCTCACTCGTGGCACCTCGCGAGCCAAGGCGTGTGCGCTCAGGCCTTGGCAACAAGGGTTTGGGTAGTCCGCCGGTAGAGCGCAACACCGCTTCTTTGCTGCGGCAGGCGCTGCCCGGTGGGGGCGATTTTCCGGGGTGGCTGTGTCCGCCCGTCTGGGGCCGGGCGCGCAGGTGCGCGCATCGTTGTCTGACTCGCGGCCACTGTCTGAACGGAGAGAGCGAAGCGAACGCAGAGAGTTTGGCCGCGCCGGCCCCAGACGGGCGGACACAGCGAAGTCGGCGCAGCCGACCACCCCGGATGAGCCCCCACCGGGCAGCGCCTGCCGCAGCACGCGAGGTGCTGCACCCACCAAACGCCCCCAACCCACCCCGTCAGGCAGGATCAAAAAGAGCTTGAAGGGGCTTCGCGCTTTCGATCAACCAGCGCTGGCAGGCGCGGGCGACTGCAGCGGACCCAATCGCCACTGCACATGGAGCGCAAACGCCTCGCCCTGCGACAGCACACGCAGCCCCGGCTGGCCGGCCAAGTGGAAGGCGTCGATGGGCTGGGTGATGGGCTCGAAGCAGAAGGCCGGACCCACCGGCGGGCGGTAGATCAGGCAGTAGTGCTGCGCGACGCCGCCGTCGCGCTCGAAGTCGGGCATGGTGGCGGTGAGCTGCAGGCCGCGTTCGGGCCATTCGATGCGGGCGCTGCCGCCCCAGCCGGTGTAGCCGTTGTCGATCAGGGTGCCGTGGGCGGACACGCCTTCGTTCAGGTTCCAGCCAGGCGGGTACAAGGTGGTGTGTTCGACCGGCATCGGGTCGTCGCCACACAGCCAGACGCCCTGCACCGGCGCGCTGATGCGCGTGGCGGGCGTGCGCGGGAACCAGGGGTGCACGCCGATGCCGTAGGGCAGCGGCTGCTCGCCCAGGTGGCGCACCTCCACCCGCTGGTCCAGCCCGCCGTCCACCAGCCGGAAGGTCTGCACGGCTTCGTAGTCGTGGGGGTTGCCCTGGAAACCCTGCGAGCGCAGCGTCATGACCAGGGTGTCGTCGGCCGGTTGCGTGAGCACCCAGGGCTGCAACCAGCCGTCGCCGTGGATCGGGTAGGGCTCACCCGCGCGGTTGTTCTGCATGGGGTGGAAGCGCCCGCCGTGCGTGAAGCCGCCGCCGCTGATGCGATTGGACCAGGGCACCATGGGAAAGGAGGCGAGCCGGTAGAGGTCCGGGGTGCCATCCCAGGGGCGCCAGAGGTCCAGCGGCCCTTCCGGCCGATCGGCCTGCCAGGCGGCCACGCTGCCGCCGAGCGAGGGGACCAGCCCCAGGTGCTGATCGGCGTGGTGCAGCCAGACGATGGGGTGGGTGGTCTCGGTCATGGGTGCGCTTTCAAAAACAGGGATTGGTGGTACTCGGTGCCGGAGCGCCACAAGCAGACGCATGAAGCAGCCCAACCCAGGGCGCCGCCGGGCCGGCTTTGCCGGACGGCCAGTGCCGCCCCCTTGAGGGGGTCGCGCACTGCGCGGCAGGGGTGTTCCATCTAGCCGCCGAACAGGTTGGCGGGCAGGCCCGGGCTGTCAACGGAAACGGCGAACAGGCCGCCCGCGAGTGGTTCAGCCGCGAGCTGCTCGGGCGTGAGGCCAAAGCGGGCGGTGGTGATGAACAGGGTGTGCAGATCGGGGCCGCCGAAGCTGCAGTTGGTGACGTGGCTGGTGGGCAGTTCCACGCGGCCCAGTTCCTCGGCGGTCACCGGGTCGTGGCAGCTCACGCAGGCGCCGCCCCAGTGCGCGATCCAGACCCGGCCGAGCGCGTCGGTCGTCATGCCGTCGGGCACGCCGTCGCCGGGCGCCATGCGGTTCCACGGCTGGAGGGGCGAGAGGGCGCCGGTGGCGGGATCGCAGTCGCCGCGGTAGGTGCTGCCGTTCACCGTGTCGTTCACATACAGATGCAGGCGGCCTGCGTCCAGCGCCCAGGTGGGGCCGTTGGTCACGGCGAAGCCCAGGGGGTGGCGCGTGCAGCGGCCGTCGGGGTCGTAGCGGTAGAGCGCGCCCGTCGGCGCCTCGCAGGCGAAGTCCATGGAGCCGGCCCAGAAGCGGCCCTGCGCGTCGCACTTGCCGTCGTTGAAGCGGTTGCCTGGCGGCTCGGCCTCGGGCTGGTGCAGGTAGATCGGTTCCTGGTCGGTAGCGGGGTCGAACACGGCAAACCCCCGGCGCAGGGTCACGATCAGGCCCGGCGCCCCGGCGCGCTCGGCCAGCGCCGAGATGTTTTCGGCAAAGGTCCATTCGCGGTGGGTGCCGCTGGCCAGGTCCAGCCGGTGCAGGCGGCAGGCCAGGATGTCCACCCAGTACAGCGCCTGCTGGCGCACCGACCAGAGCAGGCCCTCGCCCAGCTCGGCGCCGCCCTCCCACACACAGTGCACCGGCCCGCACACGGGGCCGGATGGGTCAGGCACGGGCGCGCCAGCGGGTGGGGTGTCCACAGGGTTCAAGCTTGTCTCCGTCTGTTGTTTCTGTACCTGTCCGATGAATGCCACTTGACGCTGCGCATCTTATCGCCGCAAAGTGATGTCTGGAACAGATCTTAAACATATATATCGATATACATATTGCAATGACAAGTGCTTCTTCCACCCCACCGTCCGCCGTCACCGCCCCGGCAACGGCCGGGTTCTCCCGCTTCCCCAGTCTGCGCGGTCGCGCGGTGTTTGTCACTGGCGGCGGCAGCGGCATCGGGGCCGCCATCGTCGCGGCGTTTGCCGAACAGGGCGCGCGCGTCGCTTTCGTGGACGTGGCCCGGGAGGCCAGCGAGGCCCTGGCGCAGCAGGTGGTGGACGCCGGGCATGAGCGCCCGTGGTGGCGCGTGTGCGACGTGCGCGACATCGCCGCGCTGCAGGCCGCCATCGGCGACGCGGCCGCCGCGCTGGGCGACTTCTCGGCGCTGGTCAACAACGTCGCCAGCGACGACCGCCACACCCTGGAGTCGGTGACGCCGGACTACTACGACGAGCGCATGGCGATCAACGAACGCCCGGCCTTTTTTGCGATCCAGGCCGTGGTGCCGGGCATGCGCCGCCTCGGCGCGGGCTCGGTGATCAACCTCGGCTCCACCGGCTGGCAGAGCAAGAGCGGCGGCTACCCCTGCTACGCGATCGCCAAGTCGTCGGTGAACGGCCTCACGCGCGGGCTGGCCAAGCCCCTGGGGCGCGACCGCATCCGCGTCAACACCGTGTCGCCCGGCTGGGTCATGACCGAGCGCCAGATCGCCCTCTGGCTCGACGCCGAGGGCGAGCAGGAGATCCAGCGCAACCAGTGCCTGCCCGACAAGCTGCGTCCCCACGACATCGCGCGCATGGTGCTGTTCCTTGCGTCGGACGACGCCGCGATGTGCACGGCGCAGGAGTTCAAGGTCGACGCGGGCTGGGCATAGCAGGAGCCCCCACGCTCCGCCGCTGCGCGGGTCGCTGCCCCCCGAGGGGGCTGATCCGCCTTGGGGCGGCCCGGCGGCGGATCGCTTTCACCGCCCAAGCGCGGCGGGGGTGTCAATCCAATGCCCGCCCGTACTGAACCATGCTGACCTGCTTCAGCGCCTTCATCATCACCTTGGCCGCGGGCGAGAGCAGGCGGTCGGTGCGGGTGATGATGCCGAAGGCGTCCATGTGGCAGGGCATGGCCAGCGGCAGCACCGAGACGATGCCGTGTGAGGCGTAGTAGTGGGCCACGTCGGCCGCGAGCACGGCCACCATGTCGCTCTGCTGCAGCATGCGGGTGATGAACAGCAGGGCCGAGGTCTCGATGGTGTTGATCGGTGGCGCCAGGCCGTCCTGCTGGAACATCAGGTCGAAGCGGTGGCGCAGCACGCTGCCGGCCGGCGGCACGATCCAGCCCGCCGCGAGCACGTCGCGCAGGGTCAGGCCGCTGGTGCCCAGCAGCGGGTGGCCCGGGCGGGTGATGGCGCAGATCAGCTCTTCGGTCAGTGGCTCGTAGCGCAGGTGGGACTTGTCGTGCTCGGCAAACAGGCGGCCCACCACGATGTCGAGCTTGCCCTGCTCCAGCCGCTCGAGCAGCACCGGGCTGGTCTCGATGTCGAGCGAGATGCGCAGGCTGGGGTGCGCCTGCTTGACCTGGGCCACGGCCGCCGGCAGCAGGGTCAGGCCGGGCGAGGTGATGGCGCCGATGCCCACCTGCCCGTAGTGGCCGGTCTTGAGCGCGTTGAGTTCGTCGTGCGCCTGGTTCAGGCTGGCCAGCGCCATGCGCGCGTGCCGGATCATGGTCTCGCCGTACCAGGTGGGCCGCATGCCCCGGGGCAGGCGCTCGAACAACGGCACCTCCAGCACGTCCTCCAGGTCCTTCAGCAGCTTGGACGCGGCGGGCTGCGTCATGCTGAGCACCTGGGCCGCACGGTGGATGTTGCCCTCCTCGGCCAGCGCCACCAGCAGCAGCAGCTGGCGGGTCTTGAGGCGCGCACGGATGAACCAGTGGTTGTAGGTGCTCATGGGATGGGGGGGGTGAGGTGGGGTTTTCCAGAATCCGAAGACAGATATGTATTTTGTCCAAAAAACGATTGGATTGATATGAAAATCAAACCTAGACTGCAGCCCGGCACATCAGAAGGACCTCCATGAAGCTCGGCGACATGCAGCAGAACCCCCGCCACCTGATCAACGGGCGCTGGGAGATCGGCACCACCACCGGGGTGAGCACCAACCCGTCGGACACCCGCGAGGTGGTGGCCGAGTACGCCCGGGCCGACCGCAACCAGACCGAGCTGGCCATCCGCGCCGCCGCAGACGCCCTGCCCCACTGGAGCCACAGCACCCCCCAGCGCCGCGCCGACGTGCTCGACCAGATCGGCAGCGAGCTGCTGGCGCGCAAGGACGAACTGGGCGCGCTGCTGTCCCGCGAAGAGGGCAAGACGCTGCCCGAGGGCGTGGGCGAGGTGGCGCGCGCCGGCCAGATCTTCAAGTTCTTCGCTGGCGAGGCGCTGCGGGTGCAGGGCGAGCTCATGGCCTCGGTGCGCCCGGGCGTGCAGGTGGACGTGACCCGCGAACCCGTGGGCGTGGTGGGCATCATCGCGCCCTGGAACTTCCCCTTCGCGATCCCCGCCTGGAAGATCGCGCCGGCCCTGGCCTACGGCAACACCGTGGTCTTCAAGCCGGCCGAGCTGGTGCCGGCCTGTGCCTGGGCGCTGGCCGAGATCATCAACCGCTGCGGCCTGCCGGCCGGCGTGTTCAACCTGGTCATGGGCAGCGGCCGCGAGGTCGGCCAGACGCTGGTCGACCACCCGCTGGTCAACGCGCTGAGCTTCACCGGCTCGGTGTCCACTGGCGAGCGCATCCTGCAGGCCGCCACGGCGCGGCGCGCCAAGGTGCAGCTGGAGATGGGCGGCAAGAACCCGCTGGTGGTGCTGGCCGACGCCGACCTGGACCAGGCCATCGACTGCGCGCTGCAGGGCTCGTACTTCTCGACCGGCCAGCGCTGCACGGCGTCGAGCCGCCTGATCGTGGAAGCCAAGGTGCACGACGCCTTCGTGGCCCGGCTGCGCCAGCGCCTGGAGGCGCTCAAGGTGGGCCACGCGCTGGAGCGCGGCACCCAGATGGGCCCGGTGGTGGACGCCAGCCAGCTGGACCAGAACCTGGCCTACGTGGACATCGCGCGCAACGAGGGCGCCGAACACGTCTGGGGCGGCCAGCGGCTGGAGCGCCCGACGCCCGGCCACTACATGAGCCCGGCCCTGTTCCTGGCGAAACCCGAGCACCGCATCGCCCGCGAAGAGGTGTTCGGCCCGGTGGCCTGCGTGCTGCGCGCCGACGGCTACGAACACGCGCTGGCGCTCGCCAACGACACCCCCTTTGGCCTGTGCGCGGGCATCTGCACCACCTCGCTCAAGCACGCCATGCACTTCAAACGCCACGCCGAGGTCGGGATGACCATGGTCAACCTGCCCACGGCGGGCGTCGATTTCCATGTGCCGTTTGGTGGGCGCAAGGACTCGAGCCACGGCTCGCGCGAACAAGGCCGTTACGCGGCAGAGTTTTACACCACCGTCAAGACCGGCTACATGCTGGCCTGATCGCTTCGTCAGACATCGCCCTTCCCTTTCAACCAGGAGACAACACCATGAAACTGAACCGCAGAACCCTCGCCGCCGCCATCGCCTGTGCCCCCATCGCCGGTCTGCTGCCGGCCACCGCCTGGGCGCAGAAGCCCATCGTGCTGGGCTTCAGCCAGGTCGGTGCCGAGAGCGAATGGCGCACCGCCAACACCGAGTCGATCAAGTCCGCCGCCAAGGAGGCCGGCATCGAGCTCAAGTTCTCCGACGCCCAGCAGAAGCAGGAAAACCAGATCAAGGCGATCCGCGCCTTCATCGCCCAGAAGGTGGACGTGATCGCGTTCTCGCCGGTGGTCGAGTCGGGCTGGGAGCCGGTGCTGCGCGAGGCCAAGGCCGCCAAGATCCCGGTGGTGTTGACCGACCGCGCGGTGAACACCAAGGACGATTCGCTGTATGTGTCCTTCATGGGCTCGGACTTCGTCGAAGAAGGCCGCAAGGCCGGCCGCTGGCTGGTCGAGAAGATGAAAGACCAGAAGGGCGAGGTCAACATCGTCGAGCTGCAGGGCACCGTGGGCTCGGCCCCGGCCATCGACCGCAAGAAGGGCTTCGAGGAAATCATCAAGGCCGACCCGAAGTTCAAGATCATCCGCAGCCAGACCGGTGACTTCACCCGCGCCAAGGGCAAGGAAGTGATGGAAGCCTTCCTGAAGGCCGAAGGCAAGAAGATCAACGTGCTGTATGCGCACAACGACGACATGGCCATCGGCGCGATCCAGGCCATCGAAGAGGCCGGCATGAAGCCCGCCAAGGACATCACCATCATCTCGATCGACGCCGTGAAGGGCGCCTTCGAGGCCATGATCGCCGGCAAGCTCAACGTGTCGGTCGAATGCAGCCCGCTGCTTGGCCCGCAGCTGATGGCCGCCGTGAAGGACATCAAGGCCGGCAAGGCGGTGCAGAAACGCATCGTCACCGAAGAAGGCATCTTCCCGATGGAAGTCGCTGCCAAAGAGTTCCCCAAGCGCAAGTACTGATCCGGCCCACGGATCACCCCCAACCCCGCGCGCCCGCAGAGGCGCGCGGTTCAACAGAAGACCGGAGACCCCTTCATGAAACGTGCAACCCTCAAGACCCTGCTGGCCGCCCTGGCGCTGGGCGCCGTCGGCGCCTCGGCGCTGGCGCAGGACAAAGGCAGCATCGGCATCTCGATGCCGACCAAATCGTCGGCGCGCTGGATCGCCGACGGCGACAACATGGTCAAGGTGCTCAAGGAGCGCGGCTACAAGACCGACCTGCAGTACGCCGACGACGACATCCCGAACCAGCTGGCACAGATCGAGAACATGATCACCAAGGGCGCCAAGGTGCTGGTGATCGCCTCCATCGACGGCACCACGCTGTCGCGCGTGCTGCAGAGCGCGGCCGACAAGGGCGTGAAGGTCATTGCCTACGACCGCCTGATCAAGGGTTCGAAGAACGTGGACTACTACGCCACCTTCGACAACTTCCAGGTCGGCGTGCTGCAGGCCAATTCCATCGTCGACAAGCTCGGCCTCAAGCAGGGCAAGGGCCCGTTCAACATCGAACTCTTCGGTGGCTCGCCCGACGACAACAACGCCTTCTTCTTCTACGACGGCGCCATGAGCGTGCTCAAGCCCTACATCGACAGCGGCAAGCTGGTGGTGCGCAGCAAGCAGCTGGGCATGAACAAGGTCGGCACGCTGCGCTGGGACGGCGCGGTCGCGCAGGCCCGCATGGACAACCTGCTCTCGGCGTTCTATGGCAAGGACAAGGTGCACGCCGTGCTCTCGCCCTACGACGGCCTGTCGATCGGCATCCTGTCCTCGCTCAAGGGCGTGGGCTACTGCACGGCGCAACAGCCCTGCCCGGTGGTCAGCGGCCAGGACGCGGAAGTGCCCTCGGTCAAGTCCATCCTCAAGGGCGAGCAGTCCTCGACCGTGTTCAAGGACACGCGCGAGCTGGCCAAGGTCGCGGCCAACATGGTGGACGCCACGCTCTCGGGCAAGCAGCCCGAGATCAACGACACCAAGACCTACAACAACGGCGTGAAGGTCGTGCCCTCGTACCTGCTCAAGCCGGTGTCGGTGGACGCGTCCAACTGGAACAGCGTGCTGGTCGGCAGCGGTTACTACAAGGAATCGCAGATCAAGTGAGCCTCCCCGCCGGTTGACCCCCACCGCCCGCGAGCCCACCCGGCCCCGCGGGCGGCGGATCTTCCGCGCGGGATGTTCCCGGCCTCCACGGACACGTCCAGACCATGTTGCTCGAAATGCGGAACATCCGCAAAACCTTCCCCGGGGTGGTGGCGCTCAACCAGGTGAACCTGCGCGTGCGCGCGGGGGAAATCCACGCCATCGTGGGTGAAAACGGCGCCGGCAAATCGACCCTGATGAAGGTGCTCTCCGGGGTCTACCCCCACGGCAGCTACAGCGGCGAGATCGTCTTCGAAGGGCAGGAACGCCGCTTCGACGGCATCCGCGACAGCGAACACCTGGGGGTGATCATCATCCACCAGGAGCTCGCGCTGGTGCCGCTGCTGTCGATCGCGGAGAACATCTTCCTGGGCAACGAACCGGCCCGATTCGGTGTGATCGACTGGATGGTCGCGCACAGCAAGACGCAGGCGCTGCTGGCCAAAGTGGGCCTGAAGGAATCACCCGAGACCCTGATCACCCACCTCGGCGTGGGCAAGCAGCAGCTGGTGGAGATCGCCAAGGCGCTGTCGCGCCAGGTGAAGCTGCTGATCCTGGACGAACCCACCGCCAGCCTGAACGAAAACGACAGCCAGGCGCTGCTCGACCTGCTGCTCGAACTGAAAAGCCAGGGCATCACCTGCATCCTGATCTCGCACAAGCTCAACGAAATTTCCCGCGTCGCCGATTCCATCACCATCCTGCGCGACGGCAGCACGGTGGAGACGCTCGACTGCCGCGCCGGCGCCGTCAGCGAAGACCGCGTGATCCAGGCCATGGTGGGCCGCGAGATGGCCGACCGCTACCCCCGGCGCCAGCCTGACATCGGCGACACCGTGTTCGAGGTGCGCGACTGGCGCGCCTTCCACCCGCACCACAGCGAGCGCGAGTTCATCAAAGGCATCGATCTGCAGGTGAAGCGCGGCGAGATCGTGGGCATCGCCGGGCTCATGGGCGCGGGCCGCACCGAGCTGGCCATGAGCATCTTCGGCCGCTCGTGGGGCCACCGCATCAGCGGCGAAGTGCGGCTGCACGGCCAGCCCATCGACGTGAGCACGGTGGAAAAAGCCGTGCGCCACGGTCTGGCCTACGTCACCGAAGACCGCAAGGGCAACGGCCTGGTGCTGAGCGAAGACATCCAGTTCAACGTGTCGCTGGCCCACCTGGGCGGCGTGTCGACCGCCACCGTGATCGACAACGGCCGCGAGCACCGGGTGGCCGAGGGCTACCGCGAGAAGCTGCGCATCCGCTGCTCGGGCGTGGACCAGAAAACCCTCAACCTCTCGGGCGGCAACCAGCAGAAGGTGGTGCTGAGCAAGTGGCTCTTCACCAACCCCGAGGTGCTGATCCTCGACGAGCCCACGCGCGGCATCGACGTCGGCGCCAAGTACGAGATCTACACCCTCATCGCGCAGCTCGCGGCCGAGGGCAAGTGCGTGATCGTGATCTCGTCGGAAATGCCCGAGCTGCTCGGCATCACCGACCGCCTCTACGTGATGAACGAAGGCCGCTTCATCGCCGAGATGCCCACGGCAGAAGCCTCCCAGGAACGAATCATGCGAGCGATCGTGAAAGCCAGCTGAGATGAACCAGACCCCCACCCCCACCGCGGTGTCCCCCGACACCAACGCCGTTCCGGCGGCCGCTCACGGCAAGTCGCCGCTGGACCACCTGAAGCACAACTTCCGCGAGTACGGCATGTTGATCACGCTGGTGGCCATCATGGGCTTCTTCCAGTACATGACCGACGGCACGCTGATGCAGCCGCTCAACCTCACCAACCTGGTGCTGCAGAACAGCTACATCGTCATCATGGCGCTGGGCATGTTGCTGGTGATCGTGGCCGGCCACATCGACCTCTCGGTGGGCTCGGTCTGCGGCTTCATCGGCGCGCTGGCGGCGGTGCTGATGGTGGAATACGAATGGCACTTCGTGCCCGCCTCCATCGTGTGCCTGCTGTGCGGCGGCCTGATCGGCGCGGCGCAGGGCTGGTTCGTCGCCTTCTCGCGCATCCCGTCCTTCATCGTCACGCTCGCGGGCATGCTGGTGTTCAAGGGCCTGGCGCTGGCGCTGCTGGCCGGCCAGTCGGTGGGGCCGTTTCCCGATGCCTTCCAGATGCTCAGCTCGGGCTTCATCCCCGACCTGTTCGACGCCGAAGGCCTGCGCCTGACCTCGCTGCTGCTGGGCGTGGCGGTGGCCGCAGCGCTGACCGTGGCCGGCGTGCGCGCCCGCGCCAACCGGCTCAAGCACGGTGTGCACGCCGAACCCGCCGTGTTCTTCCTGATCAAGACCGCCGTGTTCGCCGCGCTGCTGATCTACTTTGCCTACCTGATGGCCTCGTACAAGGGCCTGCCCAATGTGCTGATCGTGATGGCGCTGCTGATCGTGCTGTTCGACTTCGTCACCAGCCGCACCACCATCGGCCGGCGCATCTACGCCATGGGCGGCAACGAGAAGGCCGCCAAGCTCTCGGGCATCAAGACCGAGCGCCTGTCGTTCTACGCCTTCGTCAACATGGGCGTGCTCGCCGCGCTGGCCGGGCTGGTGTTCGCCGCGCGGCTGAACACCGCCACGCCCAAGGCCGGCCTGGGCTTCGAGCTCGACGTGATCGCCGCCTGCTTCATCGGCGGGGCCTCGGCCTCGGGCGGCGTGGGCAAGGTGATGGGCGCGGTCATCGGCGCTTTCATCATGGGCGTGATGAACAACGGCATGTCCATCCTCGGCATCGGCATCGATTACCAGCAGGTCATCAAGGGCGTGGTTCTGCTCGCAGCCGTGCTGGTCGATGTCTACAACAAGAACAAGGCTTGAGGCCGTGCGCCTGTCGACCAAGCCCCCATTGACCATGAACGCGACAACGCCCACCCCCGTGCTGGAACTCACGGGCATCCACAAGCAGTTCTCGGGCATCACCGTGTTGCGCGACGTGCAGCTGCGCCTGTACCCGGGCGAGATCCACGCCCTGATGGGGCAGAACGGCGCGGGCAAGTCCACGCTGATCAAGGTGCTCACCGGCGTGCTGGAGGCCAGCGGCGGACAGATGCGGTTGGGTGACCAGTCCGTGTGGCCTGACTCCCCGCGAGCCGCCCAGCGCCTGGGCATCAGCACCGTGTACCAGGAGGTCAACCTCTGCCCCAACCTCTCGGTGGCGGAAAACATCTTCGCCGGCCGCTACCCGCGCCTCGGCCTTGCGCAGGGCTTCCGCATCGACTGGGCCACGCTGAACCGGCGCGCCCGCGAGCTGGTTCATCGCATCGGGCTGGACATCGACGTGACGCGGCTGCTCTCCGACCACCCGGTGGCGGTGCAGCAGCTGGTGGCCATTGCGCGGGCGCTCAGCATCGAATCGCGTGTGCTGATCCTCGACGAACCCACCTCCAGCCTGGACGACGACGAGGTGCAGAAGCTGTTCGAGGTGCTGCGCCGCCTGCGCGGCGAGGGCTTGGCCATCGTGTTCGTGACCCACTTCCTGAACCAGGTCTACGCCATCTCCGACCGCATCACCGTGCTGCGCAACGGCAGCTGGGTCGGCGAATGGCCGGTGGGCGATTTGCCGGCGCAGGCGCTGATCGCCGCCATGCTGGGCCGCGAGCTGGCCGCGCAGTCCACCGAGGCGCCCGTGTCGCCCGTGTTCGACGAGGCCACGCCGGCCCTGTTGCAGGCCGAGGGCCTGGGTCAGACTGGCCAGCTGCAGGCGGTGGACCTGCGGGTGCGCGCGGGCGAGGTGGTGGGCCTGGCCGGCCTGTTGGGCGCGGGCCGCACCGAGCTGGCGCGGCTGCTGTTCGGCCTGGAGACGCCCGACCGCGGCGTGCTGCGCATCGACGGAAAGACCGTGGCCTTCGCCAACCCCATGGACGCCATCCGCCACGGCCTGGCGCTGTGCCCCGAAGAGCGCAAGACCGACGGCATCGTGGCCGAGCTCTCGGTGCGCGAAAACATCGCGCTGGCACTGCAGGCGCGTTTGGGCGTGGGCAAGTTCCTCTCGCGCGCCGAGCAGACCGCCCTGGCCGAGCGCTACGTGAAGTTGCTGGGCATCAAGACCGAGAGCGTGGACAAGCCCATCGGCCTGCTCTCGGGTGGCAACCAGCAAAAGGCCATCCTGGCGCGCTGGCTCGCCATCGAGCCGCGCCTGCTGATCCTGGACGAACCCACGCGCGGCATCGATGTGGCCGCGAAGCAGGAAATCATGGAACAGATCCTGCGCCTCGCGCAGGCCGGCATGGCCGTGCTGTTCATCTCTTCCGAAATGAGTGAGGTGGTGCGCGTGGCGCACCGCATCGTGGTGCTGCGCGACCGCCGCCTGGTGGGCGAGCTGCCCGCCGGGAGCAGCGAAGACGCTGTGTACGAACTGATTGCTGCCGAACATGAATGAGACCAACCCCTTGAGCGCCGCGATGCGCCACCGCCTGGCCTGGCCGCTGATCACGCTGGCGTTGCTGCTGGTCGTGAACACGGTGTTCAACGACAGCTTCCTGCACATCGAGTGGCGCGACGGCCACCTCTACGGCAGCCTGATCGACATCCTGAACCGCGCCGCGCCGCTGGTGCTGGTGTCGCTGGGCATGACCATGGTGATCGCCACGCGCGGCATCGACATCTCGGTGGGCGCGGTGGTGGCCATCGCGGCGGCGGTGGCGGCCTGGATGATCGGCGGCTCGGTGGCGGGCACCGAGAGCCGCTTCCCGCTGCCGTTCGCCATCCTGGGCGCCATCGGCGTGGCCGCGCTGTGCGGCCTGTGGAACGGTGTGCTGGTGGCCAAGGTGGGCATGCAGCCCATCATCGCCACGCTGATCCTGATGGTGGCCGGGCGCGGCATCGCCCAGCTCATCACCGACGGGCAGATCATCACCATCTACTACAAGCCCTTCTTCTTCCTGGGCGGTGGTTACCTGTTCGGCCTGCCGTTCTCGGTGTTCATCGTGGTGGCCGTGTTCGCCGCGCTCTACCTCGCGGTCACGCGCACGGCGCTGGGCCTGTTCGTGCAGGCCGTGGGCATCAACCCCACCGCCGCGCGCGTGGCCGGCGTGCAGGCGCGGCGCCTGATCGTGGCGGCCTACGCCTTCTGCGGCGTGTGCGCGGGCATCGCCGGCCTGCTGATCAGCTCCAACGTGAAAAGCGCCGACGGCAACAACGCGGGCCAGCTGCTGGAGCTCGACGCGATCCTGGCCGTGACCCTGGGCGGCACCGCGCTCACCGGCGGGCGCTTCAGCCTGGTGGGCAGCGTGATCGGCGCGCTCATCATCCAGACCCTGACCTACGCCATCTACTCGCTGGGCGTGCCGCCCGAGATCAACCTGGTGGTCAAGGCCGTGGTGGTGTTCATCGTGATGCTGCTGCAGTCGCCCGAGTTCCGGGCCGAGATCGGCGTGCTGGTGCGCCGGCCCGGTGTGCAGGGAGCGTCGTCATGAACACGGCTTCGCTCGACACCACCGCGGCGCCCTTGCCACCGACCGTGGCCACGCGCTCGCGCCTGAACCCGAAGTTCCTGCCGCTGATCGCCACGCTCTCGCTGTTCGTGGCCATGGCCACGCTGGGCTCGCTGCTCTACACCGGCTTCTTCTCGGCCCAGGTGTTCCTCAACCTGCTGATCGACAACGCCTTCCTGATCATCGTTGCGGTGGGCATGACCTTCGTGATCCTCTCGGGCGGCATCGACCTCTCGGTGGGCTCGGTGGTGGCGCTGACCACCATGGTGCTGGCCGCGCTGGTGGAGCACCGGGGCTGGAGCCCGGCGGTGGCGATCCCGCTGGTGCTGCTCATGGGCACGGCCTTCGGCGCCTTCATGGGTTTCCTGATCCAGCGCTACCGGCTGCAGCCCTTCATCGTCACGCTGGCGGGCATGTTCCTCGCGCGCGGCCTGTGTTACCTCATCAGCATCGACTCGATCAGCATCACCAACGAGTCGTTTTCCGAGCTGTCGCAGTGGCGCCTGCCGCTGTGGGAAGACGCCTCGCTCTCGCTGGGCGCGGTGATCGCCATCGTGGTGCTGCTGGCCGCGATCTTCATCGCGCACCACACGCCGTTTGGCCGCGCGGTCTACGCCGTGGGCGGCAACGAACACTCGGCCGTGCTGATGGGCCTGCCGGTGCGCCGCACGCTGGTGGGCGTGTACACGCTCTCGGGCTTCTGCTCGGCGCTGGCCGGCGTGGTCTTCACCTTCTACATGCTCTCGGGCTACGGCCTGCACGCCACCGGCATGGAGCTCGACGCCATCGCCGCCGTGGTGATCGGCGGCACGCTGCTCACCGGCGGTGTCGGCTATGTGGCCGGCACGCTGTTTGGCGTGCTGATGCTCGGGATCATCCAGACCCTGATCGCCTTCGACGGCACGCTGAGTTCCTGGTGGACGCGCATCGTCGTCGGCATCCTGCTGTTCGTGTTCTGCCTGTTGCAACGCCTGCTGACGCACCGCACGTCGCGGCCCTCCTGACTCCCCTCTGAGCCCACCCACCATGACCACCCCCAAGCGCAAACTCCGCTCCACCGAATGGTTCGGCACGGCCGACAAAAACGGCTTCATGTACCGCAGCTGGATGAAGAACCAGGGCATCCCGGACCACGAGTTCGACGGCCGCCCCATCATCGGCATCTGCAACACCTGGAGCGAGCTCACGCCCTGCAACGCGCACTTCCGCAAGATCGCCGAACACGTCAAGCGCGGCATCTACGAGGCGGGCGGTTTCCCGGTGGAGTTCCCGGTGTTCTCCAACGGCGAATCCAACCTGCGCCCCACCGCCATGCTCACGCGCAACCTCGCCAGCATGGACGTGGAAGAAGCCATCCGCGGCAACCCCATCGACGCCGTGGTGCTGCTGGTGGGCTGCGACAAGACCACGCCCGCGCTGCTGATGGGCGCGGCCAGCTGCGACGTGCCGGCCATCGTGGTCACCGGTGGCCCCATGCTCAACGGCAAGCTCGAAGGCAAGAACATCGGCTCGGGCACGGCCGTGTGGCAGCTGCACGAATCGCTCAAGGCGGGCGAGATCAACGAACACCAGTTCTTCGCGGCCGAGGCCGGCATGTCGCGCTCGGCCGGCACCTGCAACACCATGGGCACGGCCAGCACCATGGCCTGCATGGCCGAGGCGCTGGGCACCTCCCTGCCGCACAACGCGGCGATCCCGGCGGTGGATGCGCGCCGCTACGTGCTCGCGCACATGTCGGGCCAGCGCATCGTGGAGATGGCGAAGGAAGGCCTCACGCTGTCCAAGATCCTGACCCGCGAGGCGTTTGAAAACGCGATCCGCACCAACGCCGCCATCGGCGGTTCGACCAACGCGGTGATCCACCTGAAAGCCATCGCGGGCCGCATCGGCGTGCAGCTCGACCTCGAAGACTGGACGCGCATCGGCCAGGGCACGCCCACCCTGGTGGACCTGCAGCCCTCGGGCCGGTACCTCATGGAGGAGTTCTATTACGCCGGCGGCCTGCCCGCCGTGCTGCGCCGCCTGGGCGAACACAAGCTGCTGCCGCACCCGAACGCGCTCACCGTCAACGGCAAGAGCCTGTGGGACAACGTGCGCGAGGCGCCGCAGTACAACGACGAGGTGATCCGCACGCTCGACAACCCGCTGCTGGCCGACGGCGGCATCCGCATCCTGCGCGGCAACCTGGCACCGCGCGGCGCGGTGCTCAAGCCCTCGGCCGCCACACCGGAACTGCTCAAGCACCGGGGCCGCGCGGTGGTGTTCGAGAACCTGGAGCACTACAAGGAGCGCATCGTCGATGAAGACCTGGACATCGACGCCAGCTGCGTGATGGTGCTGAAGAACTGCGGCCCGCGCGGCTACCCCGGCATGGCCGAGGTGGGCAACATGGGCCTGCCGCCCAAGCTGCTGCGCCAGGGCATCAAGGACATGGTGCGCATCTCCGACGCGCGCATGAGCGGCACCGCCTACGGCACCGTGGTGCTGCACGTGGCGCCCGAGGCCGCTGCGGGTGGCCCGCTGGCTGCGGTGCGCGACGGCGACTTCATCGAGATGGACTGCGAGCAGGGCCGCCTGCACCTGGACATCAGCGACGCCGAACTGGCCGAGCGCCTGGCCGCTCTGGGGAACACCGACATGGGTGGGCGCGGCGGCTACCAGCGCCTGTACGTGGACCACGTGCTGCAGGCCGACGACGGCTGCGACTTCGATTTTCTGGTGGGCTGCCGGGGTTCCGCAGTCCCACGCCATTCACACTAAATGAAAGCCCCCCTGCGCCGCTTCGCGTCTTCCCCCCAGGGGGACGCTCCTGGTGGCCCGGCGAAGCCGGTTCCACGGGAGCCCTGGATGGACCTGGGCAAGGGAAGCGCTTTTTCATCCTCGATTTCACAACCTTTGATCCGACCATGACTTCCCCCCGCACGCCGCGCTACAGCGGCATCTTCCCCGTCGTGCCCACCACCTTCCATGAGGACGGCACGCTCGACCTGGAAAGCCAGAAACGCTGCCTCGATTTCATGATCGACGCCGGCTCCGACGGGCTGTGCATCCTGGCCAATTTCTCCGAGCAGTTCTCGCTGTCCGACGACGAGCGCGAGACGCTCACGCGTGTCTCGCTGGAACACGTGGCCGGGCGCGTGCCGGTGATCGTCACCACCACGCACTACGGCACCGCCGTCTGCGCCGCGCGCAGCAAGCGCGCACAGGACCTGGGCGCGGCCATGGTGATGGTCATGCCGCCGTACCACGGCGCCACCTTCCGCGTGCCCGAGCCGTTGATCCATGAGTTCTATGCGCGCGTGTCCGACGCCATCGGCATTCCGATCATGGTGCAGGACGCGCCGGCCAGCGGCACCGTGCTCTCGGCCCCCTTCCTCGCGCGCATGGCGCAGGAGATCGAACAGCTGGCCTACTTCAAGATCGAGACGCCGGGCGCCGCGAGCAAGCTGCGCGAGCTGATCCGCCTCGGCGGTGACGCCATCGAAGGCCCGTGGGACGGCGAGGAGGCCATCACCCTGCTGGCCGACCTCGACGCCGGCGCCACCGGCGCCATGACCGGCGGCGGCTTCCCCGACGGCATCCGCCCCATCATCGAAGCGCACCGCAACGGCCACGTCAATCGCGCCTTCGAGCTCTACCAGCGCTGGCTGCCGCTGATCAACCATGAGAACCGCCAGGGCGGCATCCTGACCGCCAAGGCGCTGATGAAGGAAGGCGGCGTGATCGCCTGCGAGGCCGGCCGCCACCCCTTCCCGCCCATGCACCCCGAGGTGCGGCGCGGCCTGATCGACATCGCGCGGCGGCTCGACCCGTTGGTCCTCCGTTGGAGGACTTGATTCCCCCCTGCGCCGCTTCGCGTCTTCCCCCCAGGGGGACGCACCCAGTGGCCCGGCGAAGCCGGTTCCACGGTTGCCCTGGACGGCATCACTGTGCCCCGGCCGGGTCTTGGAGAAAGTGACATGAACCCATCCGACTTGCTCGAAACCCCTGCGCTGTTCGCCCTCGACTGGGGCACCAGCTCGCTGCGCGCCTACGCCATGGGCCTGGACGGCGCGGTGCTGGCCACGCGGCGCAGCGAACACGGTGTGATGCACCTGCCTGCCGGGCCCGACATTCACTCGCCGGCCGCCGCCTTCGAGCAGGCGCTGCAGTTGCTGTGCGGCGACTGGCTGGCCGGCCACCCGCAGGCTCCGCTGATCGCCTGCGGCATGGTCGGCAGCGCGCAGGGCTGGCGCGAGGCGCCCTACCGGCCGCTGCCCAGCCGCGAGGCCGATCTGGCCGGCGCGGTGACCTTGGTCGAACGCCCCGGGGGCCAGCCGCTGCACGTGGTGCCGGGCCTGTTGCAGGACGGCGAGCTGCCCAATGTGATGCGCGGCGAAGAGACCCAGATCATGGGCGTGCTGCAAAGCCGGGCGGACGAGGGCCGCACACCGGAGCGGCTGCTGGTCGGCCTGCCGGGCACGCACACCAAGTGGGCCTGGGTCGAACACGGCGCCGTGACCCATTTCGAGACCTTCATGACCGGCGAGGTGTACGCCGCGCTCACCCAGCACACCATCCTGGGCCGCACCATGGTGCTCGGTGGTGAACTCGACGAACCGGCCTTCGCGCGCGGCCTGCGCGTGGCGCGCTCGCCGCTGGGCGCGCTGGGCGTGCTCTCGACGGTGTTCAGCGTGCGCACCCTGGGCCTCACCCGCCAGCTCACCGGCGGCGCCCAGTCCGACTACCTGTCCGGGCTGCTGATCGGGCACGAGGTGGCGGCGCTGACGCCCACCCTGCGGGACGGTGCCGAGGTGGTGTTGTGCGGCGAGCCGGTGCTGTGCATGCGCTACGCGAGCGCGCTGGAAGCGCAGGGCCTGCCGACGCCCGAGATACGGTCCGGCGTGACGCCCCTGGGGCTGTGGCGCATCGCCCAGGCCGCCGGCCTGGCCTGATCTCCTGGAACACCGACATGAACATTCCACTTCGCTTTCACCAGGCCTTGCAGCAGTGCGGTCTCATCGCCATCCTGCGCGGCCTGCGGCCTGAAGAAGCCGTCGCCATCGGCCGCGCGTTGTACGACACGGGTTTCCGCCTGATCGAGGTGCCGCTGAACTCGCCCGATCCGCTGGCCAGCATCCGCGCGCTGCGCGACGCCCTGCCGGCGGACTGCCTGATCGGCGCGGGCACCGTGCTGCGGCCCGAGCAGTGCGCCGAGATCGCCGCGGCGGGCGGCCAGCTGGTGGTCATGCCGCACAGCGACCCGGCGGTGATCCGCGCGGCCAAGGCCGCCGGCCTGGCCTGCGCGCCCGGCGTGGCCACGCCCACCGAGGCCTTTGCCGCGCTGGCCGCCGGCGCCGACGTGCTCAAGATGTTCCCCGCCGAGGCCCTGGGCCCGGTCGGCCTCAAGGCCTGGCGCGCCGTGCTGACGCCGCCCATCGCCATCGTGCCGGTGGGCGGCATCACACCCGAGAGCCTCGGCGCCTACGCGGCGGCGGGCGCCTCCGGCTTCGGCCTGGGCTCGGCGCTGTACCGCCCGGGCGACACGGCGGCCGACGTGGCGGCCCACGCCGCCGCGTTCATGCAGGTCTGGCGCCTGGCGTACCCCGCAGCCTGATGCCACCCCCACCTTTGTTGTTCACACCCCCATGAAGATCACCCGCCTCACCACCTACATCGTTCCACCGCGCTGGTGTTTCCTGAAGATCGAGACCGACGAAGGTTTCGTCGGCTGGGGCGAGCCGGTGCTCGAAGGCCGCGCCCACACCGTGGCCGCCATGGTCGAGGAACTCGCCGACTACCTGGTCGGCAAGGACCCGCGCCACATCGAAGACCACTGGACGGTGATGTACCGCGCCGGCTTTTACCGCGGCGGCGGCATCCACATGAGCGCGCTCGCGGGCATCGACCAGGCGCTGTGGGACATCAAGGGCAAGGTGTTGGGCGTGCCGGTGTCCGAGCTGCTGGGCGGCAGCGTGCGCGACCGCATCCGCGTCTACAGCTGGATCGGCGGCGACCGCCCCAGCGACACCGCCGAGGCGGCCCAGGCGGCCGTGGCGCGCGGCTTCACCGCCGTCAAGATGAACGGCACCGAGGAGCTGCAGTTCATCGACAGCCACGACAAGGTCGAGCGCTGCCTCGCCAACGTGGCCGCGGTGCGCGAGGCCGTGGGGCCGAACGTGGGCATCGGCGTGGACTTCCACGGCCGGGTGCACAAGCCCATGGCCAAGGTGCTGGTGCGCGAGCTCGAACCCTATAAATTGATGTTCGTCGAGGAGCCGGTGCTGAGCGAGCACCACGAGGCGCTCAAGGAGCTGGCCCATGTGGCGACCATGCCGATCGCGCTGGGCGAGCGGCTGTACTCGCGCTGGGACTTCAAGCGCATCCTGTCCGAGGGCTACGTGGACATCATCCAGCCCGACCCCTCGCACGCGGGCGGCATCACCGAAACCCGCAAGATCGCGGCCATGGCCGAGGCCTACGACGTGGCGCTGGCGCTGCACTGCCCGCTCGGCCCGATCGCGCTGGCGGCCAACCTGCAGATCGACGCCGGTTGCTACAACGCCTTCATCCAGGAACAGAGCCTGGGCATCCACTACAACGCGGCCAACGACCTGCTGGACTACGTGAGCAACCCCGAGGTGTTCGCCTACGAAGACGGCATGGTCATGATCCCGACCGGGCCGGGCCTGGGCATCGAGGTGAACGAGGCCTACGTGCAGGAACGCGCGGCCGAGGGCCACCGCTGGCGCAACCCGGTGTGGCGGCACAAGGACGGGAGTTTTGCTGAGTGGTGAGGCACCGATCCCCCCGCGTGGGCCCATGAAAAAACCCGGGCAAGCCCGGGTTTTTTCATGGTGAATGAGCAGCGGCTCAGCCCATCAGCCGCGTCAGCGCTTCCTGGTATTTCGCCGCGGTCTTCTCGATCACTTCCTTGGGCAGGCGCGGCGAAGGGGCCGTCTTGTCCCAGGGCTTGCCGTTGACCTTGGCGGTCTCCAGCCAGTCGCGCAGGAACTGCTTGTCGTAGCTCGGCGGGTTCTGTCCCACCACGTAGCTCTCCAGCGGCCAGTAGCGCGAGGAATCGGGCGTCAGCACCTCGTCCATCAGCACCACGGTGCCGGCCTTGTCCAGGCCGAACTCGAACTTGGTGTCCGCGATGATGATGCCCTTCTTGAGGGCGATCTCGGCCGCCGCCTTGTAGAGCGCGATCGCCTTGTCGCGGATCTGCGCGGCGACGTCGGCGCCGACCATCGCCACCGTCTGTTCGTAGGTGATGTTCTCGTCGTGCTCGCCCATCTCGGCCTTGGCGGCGGGCGTGTAGATCGGCTCGGGCAGCTTGCTGGCGTTCAGCAGGCCCTCGGGCAGCGGCACGCCACAGACCGAGCGGCTTTCCTGGTATTCCTTCCAGCCGCTGCCGGCCAGGTAACCCCGCACCACGGCCTCGACCGGAATCGGCTTCAGGCGCTGGACCAGCATGGAGCGGCCCGTGACCTGCGGCGCTTCGTCGGCCGACACCACGCTCTCGGGGGCGTCACCGGTCAGGTGGATCGGGCAGATGTTCAGGCCCTTGGGGCCGAGCTGGTCGAACCAGAACAGCGAAAGCTTGGTCAGCAAGGCGCCCTTGCCGGGGATGGGCTCGCCCATGATCACGTCGAAGGCGCTGATGCGGTCAGAGGCCACCATCAGGATGCGGTCGTTGCCCACGGCGTAGTTGTCGCGCACCTTGCCGCGCGCGAGCAGGGGCAGGGAGTGGAGGGCGGAGGTGTGGAGGGCGGAGGTCATGATCGGCGCGAAAGGGTGACAGCCAAGAAAAAAGCCCGGTGACCGAACAGTCAACGGGCTCCGAACCATTCCGGGCGATTATCGCAGGTCGGTCGGGGTGCTTAAACCACCTTCTGAGCCAGCTCGCCCTGGGCGTATTTGGCGGCCATCACGCTGAGCGTGTCGCCCTTGATCTTGCTGCCCTGGCCTTCGCAGCCGAACTCGATGTAGCGCTGCTTGCAGATCGCCTTGGCGGCTTCGCGGGCGGGCTTGAGCCACTCGCGGGCGTCGAACTTCTCGGGGTTCTCGGCCAGGAACTTGCGCACCGCACCGGTCATGGCCATGCGGATGTCGGTGTCGATGTTGATCTTGCGCACGCCGTGCTTGATGGCTTCCTGGATCTCTTTCACCGGCACGCCGTAGGTCTGCTTCATCTGGCCGCCGTACTGGTTGATGATGGCCAGCAGGTCCTGCGGCACGCTGGAGCTGCCGTGCATCACGAGGTGGGTGTTGGGGATGCGGGCGTGGATCTCTTTCACGCGGCTGATCGCCAGGATGTCGCCGGTGGGCGGGCGGCTGAACTTGTAGGCGCCGTGGCTGGTGCCGATGGCGATGGCCAGCGCGTCGAGCTGCGTGGCCTTCACGAACGTGGCGGCTTCTTCGGGGTCGGTCAGCATCTGGGAATGGTCCAGCTTGCCTTCGGCGCCGATGCCGTCTTCTTCGCCCGCATCACCGGTTTCCAGGTTGCCCAGGCAGCCGAGTTCGCCCTCCACCGTGACGCCGCTCCGGTGCGCCATTTCCACCACTTTGCGGGTGACTTCCACGTTGTAGTCGAAGCTCGACGGCGTTTTGCCGTCTTCGTTGAGCGAGCCGTCCATCATGACCGAGCCGAAGCCCAGGGCGATGGCGCCTTCGCAGACCTTGACGCTGGTGCCGTGGTCCTGGTGCATGACCAGCGGGATGTGCGGGTACATCTCGGCGGCGGCCTGGATCAGGTGCTTGATGAAGGCCTCACCCGCGTACTTGCGGGCGCCGGCGCTCGCCTGCAGGATGACGGGCGCGCCGACCTCGTCGGCCGCGGCCATGACGGCCTGCACCTGTTCGAGGTTGTTGACGTTGAACGCCGGGATGCCGTAGCCGTTGGCCGCAGCGTGGTCGAGCAGTTCGCGCATGGAAACGAGAGCCATGAAATCCCCTTGGGAAAAGTTGGTAACCGGTATGTAACTCGGCCGAATTTTAGCGCCCGCGCGCTTGCACGGGCATGACGCGGCGCTCGGCGAAGTGCCGACCGGGGCACGGTGCGGGCATTCAGGCCGGGGGACGGGTGATGAATGCACTCACCCGGTCGAGCACGGGCGCCAGCCCGCGCAGCGGTGCCGCCATGGCGCCGATCAGGGTGGTGTGGCTGACGCCCTCCAGCAGCTCCAGTTCGACCGCAATCCCCCGCTGGCCCAGGGCGCTGGCCAGCGCCTGCGTGTTGCGCCGGGGGTCCACCAGGGTGTCGTTGCGCGCCGCGAGCAGCAGGGTGCGAGGCACGCGGCCCGGGCCGGAGCGCCGGGCGTGGAACAGTGGCTGGGAGTCGGCCGGGGTCTGTGGCCACTCGAACGCGACCCGCACCTCGGGCACGCCGATGGGCAGGAAGTCGTAGGGACCCGCCAGGCCCACCCAGCCGGCCAGGCGCTCGGGCGCCAGCGCCACGGCGCCCAGCCAGCGCGGATCGAGAGCGAGCATGGCGGCGTTGTAGGCGCCGGCGCTGTGGCCCACGGCGAACACGCGCTGCGGCGAAGCCCCCAGGTTCGCGGCGCGGTCCACCGCCCAGCGCAGGGCGAGCGCGCTGTCCTGCACGAACACCGGGTAGCGCACCTGCGGGCTGAGCCGGTAGTCGGCCACCAGGGTGACGATGCCGCGCGAGGCCAGGGCTTCACCCACGAAGCGGTAGTCCTGCCGGCGGCCGCTGCTCCAGGAACCACCGTAGAAAAACACCACGATGGGTGCGTCCGCCACGGGCGGATCGGGCTGGTACACGTCGAGCCGCTGGCGCGCGTCGGGGCCGTAGGCCTGGTCGGCCGTGAAACGGTGCGTGCCGGTCGGCACCAGGGCGTTGATCACGCGCAGCGGCGAGCAGGCCTGCAGCAGCGGCAGCAGGCCCAGTGCGGCCAGCCAGTGGCGGCGAGGGGTGTCCGGCGTGGGGGTCATGGACCGGGTACGCGCCAAAGCCCGGCGCGGATTCAGGCCGCGCGGATGATCTTCAGCGTGTTCGTGCCGCCGGGCGTGCCCATGGGCTCGCCCACGGTGATCGCGTAGACGTCGCCGCTGTGGATCACGCCGCGCTCCTTCAGGTCGGCTTCGGCTTCGGCCAGCGCGGTGTCGCGGTCGGCGCTGGTGTCCACCAGGATCGGACGCACGTTGCGGTAGAGCGTCATCTTGCGCTGCGAGGCGAGCTTGGAGGTGACCGCGAAGATCGGCATGTGCACGTTGTGCCGGCTCATCCACAGCGCGGTCGAGCCCGACTCGGTCAGCGCCACGATGGCCTTGGCCTTGAGGTGGTGCGCGGTGAACAGCGCGCCCATGGCGATGGCCTGGTCGATGCGGGTGAAGGTCTCGTCGATGAAATCGTCGTCCAGCGGATCGTGGTCGGTCTTCTCGGCCGCCTCGCAGATGGCGGCCATCTGTTCGACCGTCTCCAGCGGGTACTTGCCGGCGGCGGTCTCGGCGCTCAGCATCACGGCGTCGGTGCCGTCGAGCACCGCGTTGGCCACGTCGCTCACCTCGGCGCGCGTGGGCACCGGGTTGACGATCATGGACTCCATCATCTGCGTGGCGGTGATGACCACCTTGTCCATCTGGCGCGCCAGCTTGATCATGTGTTTCTGCAGGCCGGGCACGGTGGCGTTGCCGACCTCGACCGCCAGGTCACCGCGGGCGACCATGATGCCGTCGGACACCCGGAGGATGTTGGCCAGCTCGGGAATCGCCTCGGCGCGCTCGATCTTGGCGATCAGGCCCGGCTTGTGGTTGTACTGGGCCGCGGCCATGTTGCAGAGCTGGCGCGCCAGCTCCATGTCGGTGGCGTTCTTGGGAAAGCTCACGGCCACGTAGTCGGCCTTCAGGCTCATGGCGGTCTTGATGTCCTCCATGTCCTTGGCGGTCAGGGCCGGCGCGGTCAGGCCGCCGCCCTGCTTGTTGATGCCCTTGTTGTTGGACAGCTCGCCGCCGAGCTTGACGGTGGCGTGCACCGCGTCGCCGACCACCTTGTCCACCGTCATCACGATCAGGCCGTCGTTGAGCAGCAGGGTGTCGCCGGCCTTCACGTCGCGCGGCAGTTCCTTGTAGTCCAGCCCCACGCCGGAGAGGTCACCCGGCTCGGTGCGCGAGGCGTCGAGCACGAAGGGCTGGCCCGGCTCCAGCATGACCTTGCCGTCGGCGAACTTGCCGACGCGGATCTTGGGACCCTGCAGGTCGGCCATGATGCCGACCTCGCGCCCGGCGCGTTGGGCGGCGGCGCGCACGGTGTTGGCGCGGTCGATGTGGTCCTGCGCCTTGCCGTGGGAAAAGTTGAGCCGCACGACGTTGACGCCGGCGCGGATCATGGCTTCCAGCATCTCGGGCGAACTGGACGCCGGACCGAGGGTGGCGACGATTTTGGTGGCGCGTTGGGGCATGTGTGTCTCCTGTACAGATGAACGGGCAACCGGCCTCCGCACCCCAGTGCAGACGCCGGCCTTGTAATTTGGTTTCAATTATCGACGTAACAGGTTACAAGGGTGCTTCAAGCGCCGCAGCAGATCTTCCGGCGTCTCGCGCATCAAACATCCCCGGCAACATCAGCGCGGGGAACACCTCGTGCAGGTCGGCGGGGGGTTCACGGGGTCCAGCAAGGCCGTGACATCGCGGAAGTAGCCCTTGCGGCCAGAAAAGATCGACTGTTCGCTGTAGACGTGCAGCAGCACATCGGGCTGGAACAGGTCGAATGCGACATGGCGGAGCCGCCGCTTCTGTGCCGGGGACAGCCGCGGGAGGTTGTTCATGGACAGGTACCAGACCTCGGCGAAGTAAGGCGCCAGGGGCTCTGCGATGGCCTCGCCAAATGAATCGCCCAGAATGACCAGGCGCGGCCGCCGTTGCTCCGGCGGCAGTTGCGAGGCCGACCGGAACCGGGCGACCTGAAAGAGCGCGGCCGCTTCCTCGGCCAGTTCCGGGAAGCATTCGGGCGAGTTGCGGCACACCAGCATGTTCACGTTGTTGTACGCGGGCACCTGGGTGGTGTGCCAGTGGCTGAGCCCTGGCGCGAACTGCTGGAGGTCAAACGACTGCAGGACCTCCACCAGCGGCACCTCGACGCGGCGGGGCAGCGACCACCGGGTCTGTGCGAGCCAGTCGGCCACGGGCTGGGCGCCCTGGTGGTCCCAATGCAGGTTCCAGGGGTGGTAGACGGGGCGCACTTGGTCCGCGAGCCTCATCACATCGAAGGGATAGAACACCTGCGGGTCCATGCCCGGGTCCTGTCGGATCTCGGCCAGCAGCGCCTGCACCGGCGGAGCGAACCCGGCGCATTCGTCCTGCAGCCATTGCGGCAGCTTCTCCGGCTTCAGCCTCGACTTGTCCGGCACCAGAAGCAGCTGGGCGACCGGCGCCGCCGCCCGCGACACCGCCAGCAACCGGCGCAGCTGCCCATGGATCACGGCAACGGGCACGGCATCGGCACCGCACAGGGTGCGCAAGGTGTTGCGATGGGCCAGGCCTTTTGAGCCGAGGAACAGGTACCCGTCTTTTCCTGGCGCCAGTTCTCCCGACGTGAAGCTGCCGAAAACCAGGTGGTGGAGGCGGTTGTGGGCCACCAGCAGTTCGTGGCGAAAGCCGAAGTGGTCGTGCAGCCAGGCCTGAACGGCGGCGGGGAGCCCCTTCGCTTCGGCCACGCTGGCCGGCCAGGACACGGCGGGGGCCAGCCGGCGGTTTTCGGCCTGCTCGGGTGGGGGAGAGGACAGCCAGTGGCCGGCCATCGGAAGCCCGAGCAGGCTGAACCACACCACCACCACGCCGACGTTCCACCACCGGATGCTTGCCATGGCCATGCTCAGAACCGGAAGTAGAGGAAGGGGTTATGGCTGCCGGCGGCGAGCGTCATGGCACACAGCAGCAACAGGAGCGACAGGAAGGCGAACCGGGGAACCAGGAACCGGGGCCGCACGAAGTGCCCGCCACCGATCCATTCGCGCAGCGGCAGCATCGAGCAGCCGGCCAGCAACAGCACGGTCAACGCCTTGCCGTCGAGGTAGCGCAGCAGCACCGGCGCGTGGTCGGCGGTGGTGGCCAGCCCGGCCATCGCGGCATAAAAATCGACCGCCTGCGCCAGGTCCTGCGCCCTGAACATCGCCACGCCCACGACAAACACCAGCCAGGCGTACCCCTGTTGAACGACCGTCGGCCACCGCGCCGTGACCTCAGCGAGCTTCAGCCGCTCCAGCACGATGAACAGCCCGTTGTAGGCCCCCCAGAGCACGAAGGTCCAGCCGGCGCCGTGCCAGAGGCCGCACAGCGTGAAGACCAGCACCGTGTTGACCATGGTCCGTGGTGCACCCCGCCGGCTGCCCCCGAGCGGCAGGTACACGTAGTCGCGCAGCCAGGTCGCGAGGCTGATGTGCCAGCGGCGCCAGAACTCCCGCACGGACAGGGAGCGGAACGGGAAGTTGAAGTTGCGCGGGAACGAGAACCCGAGCAGCAGGGCCAGGCCCAGCGCCATGTGGGAGTAGCCGGAAAAATCCATGTAGACCTGAAAGGCGTAGCCGATCGCGCCCAGCCAGGCCACCCCCATCGACAGCGCGTTCCGGTCGAGGGCGTAGATGGCGTCGACCGTGACGGCGAGGTTGTTGGCCAGCAGCAGCTTCTGCGCCAGGCCGATGACCAGCAGCTCCAGGCCGAAACGCCAGCGCGCGGCCGTCCAGTGGCGCCGGACCAGCTGCCGCCGGATGGCGGCATACCGCACGATCGGCCCCGCCAGCAGGTGGGGGAAGAGCAGCAGGTAGTTGGCGAGCCGGAACAGGCTGCGCTCGACCCGCGTGTTCCCTCGGTAGCAGTCCACCAGGTAAGAGATCGCGTGAAAGGTGAAAAACGAAATGCCCACCGGCAAGGCGGGCACATCGTCGATCTGCAGGCCGATGCGGAGGCCGAGGGCCTCCAGCGAGTGAATCAGGAACCCCAGGTACTTGAAGGCAGCGAGCAACAACAGCTGAAACAACACCCCCAGCACCATCACCCGGCGACGAACCACCGGGCGATCCGGAAACCGGTCCAGGGCCAGGCCAGTGGCGTGGCATGCCAGCAAGGAGGCCAGCAGCACCCAGGCGTTCCTCAGTTCGCCCCAGGCGTAGAAGACCGCACTGCCCGCGAGCAGCACCGCGTTGCTGCGCCCGGTGGCCACATAGACCACCAGGAACGCCGGCAGGAAATAGAAGAGAAACTCGACCGAACTGAAATTCATGCCGCCATCGCGCCGGGCTCTTCCGGTTTGAGCACCGTCATCACCAGGAAGTCGGAGCCGATCACCCCCTCCGCCATGAGCCGGTCTTCCAGCGCGAAGAAGCGGTTCAGGTGGGCCATGTCCACCGGGTTGTCCGGGTCGAAGTTCTGCGCGATGTCGCTCAGGCCGATGTGCAGCAGGGCGCCGCCCAGATCGTGTCGCGCCAGCACCTTGAAATGCCGCTCCACGGTGGCCACGATCTGCGACGAACGCACCGCCTCGGTCGGATCGCAGGCGATCACGTCGGCCGCCAGCGGGCGCTCTCTCGGCCCGCGCACGATGCCGTCGGGCAGCCGGTGGTAGCGCTCGGGCAGGGTCAGCAGAAAGCCGTTCATGTGGGACAGCTGCGCATCGGTCCACTGGAACCGGTCGGGCCCGACGTACTCGTGCAGGTGGAAAACACCGCCCGGGCGCAGGGCGCGCCGGACCATCCGGCACAGGCGGTCCAGGTCGCTGATGTGGTGCACCGACTGAAAGCCGAAGATCAGGTCGTACGACGCCTCCGGCAGCTCCAGCCGCTCCAGGTCGGCCACGTGGTAGTGGAGGTTGTCCAGGCCCGCCGCTGCGGCCGCAGCGCGCGCGCCGGCGATCGCGCCGTCCGCGATGTCGTAGCCGTCGATGTGGCTCGCCATCTGGATGCTGGCAAAGCCGCGCTCCAGCGCACCGAATCCACAACCCAGGCTGGCCACGCGCGCCACAGGCAGGCGCCACCCCAGACCCGCGAGCGTGTCCTTGAGGTGGATGTAGACATCCTTCCCTTCGTCGCCGGTCGCCTTGTGGTTGAGGCGGGCGATCACGCGCGGGTGCGCCATCCAGTTCATGCCCTGGGTGGCCTGGCGCTGCACCGGCGACACGCTCCAGGCTTCGGCCGCCCGGGCCAGATCGGACGGTTCGCTGGCCAGGGAGGGCACGGGCGACTGCCCGGGCACCGCCTTGAACACGTCGTTCAGCACCGCCCGAACCACCCCCTGGAAGGTCGAGGGCGCACAGTCGCGGGCCACCGCCGACAGCGCGGCCTGCCGGGTCTGGTCCCACAGCGATGCGTCGAGATAGAGGCGGGCACAGGCCTCGGCAAAGGCCTCGGCGGTCGCCGCGCTCAGCAGCTCGCCCCCGGGGCCCCAGCCCAGCTGCCCGGCCACGAGTTCGCTGGCCACCACCGGCAGCCCGTGGGCGGCCGCTTCCTGCACCTTGATGGGAATGCCCGCCGAAAAGCGGGTCGGCGCGACAAACACGCGGGCACGGTCGTAGAAACCACGGATGTCTTCGATGCGCCCGTGGAAAGTGATCCGGTCACCACCCAGGTCCGACACCAGTCCCTCCGAGTGGCTGCCCACGATGTCCAGCACATAGCCGTCACCGATGCGCTGGTCGAGCCGGGGCATGACCTCGCGCACGAACCAGCGCACCGAGTCGACGTTGGGCGAATCCTCCTCGGCCACCCGCCCGACGAACAGCAGGTGACGGCGTTCGCCGTGCGCCGCCGGTGTGGGCTGCGCGGCAATGCCATGGCCCAGCACCCGGACGTCCTGGCAGCCCGCGTCGCGGAAGTGCCGCGCCTCCGCGTCGCTCACGGTCAGCACGCAGTGGGCCGCCTCGGCCATGCGCAGCTCCCTCGCCAGCTCCACCCCATGGTCCTCCAGCGACGGGGCCGTTCCCAGGACCTCGGCCTTGAGCGCCTCCCGGGTGGCGAAGATCGCCTCGGCGTCGTAGACCAGCGTGGTGGAGGCCAGAAAGGCCGGCGCCTCGTGGCAGGCGAGCAGGAACCGGTCCATGTTGTGGGGGCGGCTGACGATCACGGCGTGGTAGAAGCCGGCCCGCTCGCGCAGGAACTGGGCGAGCCCCGTGATGCCCTGCCCCGCGACGATCTCCACCTCCCGCGGCAGCACGGCATAGGCCTCGTCGAAGTCGACCACCGGACAGGCCATGGGGTAGTGGCTCACGAAGGCACCGCCCTCGTGCAGGCTGTGCACCAGCTCGCGCGCGCGCGGAAACCCCGACCCCAGGGAGGGCACGGGAATGCGGTCATCGACCACCAGGATGCGGGCCTGTTCGCCCGACCGCTGACGCGCTTCGAGGGAGCGCGTCCCTTGAGGCCGGTGCGCCGCCGCCAGCACCTCGGCGTGCCGGGCCACAAAAACCTTCCGGTTCGCCTCCATGAGCGCGGTGGCGGTCTGCTCGGTGTCGGCGCTGCCGAACTCGTAATGCAGGATCTCCACCCGCGGGTCGTACATCACGCTGTGTCCGGCCCGTCGGATGCGCATGCACAGGTCGGTCTCCTCGTAGTAGGCCGGCACGTAGGCCGTGTCCAGGCCGTCGAGGGACTCGAACAGCGAGCGACGCACCATCAGGAACGCCCCCGAGCAGAAATCGACCTCGCGCCGGAACTGGAACTCGGCCTCGCCCGGGTCGCGCCCCCGGCCATGGCCCGTGCAGCTGCCGTCGCTCCAGACGATGCTGCCGGCCTCCTGCAGGCGGCCGTCGAGCAAGACCACCTTGCCGCCGACCGCACCCACCCGGGCGCGTTCGTCCAGCAGCGCCAGCGCGGCCGACACAGCGCCGGGCTGGAGCTGCGCGTCGTTGTTGAGGAACAGCAGGTGCTCGCCGCGCGCCTGCGCCGCCCCGAGGTTGGCGGCGCGCAGGAAGTGCAGGTTCTCCGGCTGCGGCAGCAGCCGCGCACCCTGCACCCGGGCCAGCAGGTCGGCCGTCCGGTCGCTGGAGGCGTTGTCCACCAGCAGGATCTCGCACGGCGCGTCCAGCGCGCCCACCAGGGACTCCAGGCACTTGAAGGTGAGTTCGGCCTGGTTGTGCAGCACGATGACGATGGACACGCGCGGCGCCTCGACCGTCGGCAACACCAGCTGGCGCCCGCTGTCCAGGAACGCGGTCAGCTCCTGCTGGCTGCGTTCCCGGAAAGCCTGCTTCGTGTCGACCACCACCGGGGCGGCCTCCTCGGGCGCGGGGGGCACGGCGGGCGTCAGGGCCCGCATCGGGAAGGCGCGGTTTTCACGCCGACCGTGGGTCTCGTAATGGGCCAGCGCATTGAGCGCCCGCTCGGCCACGTCGGGGTTGTCCTGGAAATAGGTCCGCGTGGAAAACCAGGGACCAGGGTCGCGGTCTTCGAGGCGACCGCCGATCAGCGCGTAGTGTTCGGCGGCGTCGGCCCCGGCCGCCGCCACGTCGGCGTAGGTGGCCAGGTACCAGGCCCCGTCAAAGAAAGGCGAACCCCGCACGACATCGGTGTCCGTCGGCACCGGGGGCGTGTCCGTCGCCCCCGTCAGCCGCCGCCGCAGGCGCTGAAGAAGGCTGGGCGGCGGGCTCGCTTCGCCCGCCACCGGGGGCGCCACCAGCGCGGGGATCAGGCGGCTGGCGACGGTCTCGGTGTCCGTCAGGCTGCGGGTCAGGCGCGCGTTGCCATCGGCCAGCTGGGCGATGATCTTGTGGGCTTCCAGCAGCCCCCGTTCGAGCAACACATACCCTTGGGTCACCCGCCTCACCTCGCTTTGCAGGTGCCCCACCGAACGCAGGGCTTCGTCGCGCTCACCGAGCAGGCGCGGGTCCGGCGATTTCGGCGCCCGCTGAAGGGCCTGGACCCGCGCCAGTTCGGCCTCCGTCTGCGCGGTCATCGCGTGGGCAGCGTCGCGCTCCCCCGCCACTTGGGTGTGGTGAGCGACCAGGGCCTTGACCTGCTCGGCAAACGACCGCTCCATCTCCTGCTCGTTGGCGACGCCCTGCCAGCGGGCACCGACCGCCGCAAACCGGTCGCGAAGGGTCTCGCAACGGTCGGTCCTTGACGCCGCACACAACTGCGCGATGGCCGAGGGCACGTCCGGCCCGTGGGCGATCACGCCCAGGCCATGTCCGTGCAGGAATTCGAAGTGGGGAAACCTCGCCGCCAGCTCACCGAAGAGGCGGTGCACGCCGAAGTCGTCGCGCCGCACATTGGTGTCGTGAAACAGCACCACGGCCCGCGACGACAGCTTGGGCCGCCAGGTCTCGTAGTCGTGCCGCACGGCCTCATAGGTGTGAAAGCCGTCGATGTGCAGGAGGTCGATGGAGCCGTCGGCGAAGTGCCCGACCGCGGTGTCGAAGTCGGCGCGGATGAGTTCGGAGAACGCGCCGAAGTGGGCGTCGTTGAAGGTCTTCAGGTCGCGGTAGACCGATTCGTCGAACAGCCCCGCGTGCGCATCGCCGCGCCAGCTGTCCACCGCGAAGCAGCGGGTGGCCAACCGGCGGTGCTGGACCGCGTCGCAGAAGGCCGCGTAGGACACCCCGTGGTGCGCGCCGAGCTCCACCAGCAGGCCCGGCCGCGTGGCCTCCATCACCCAGAAAGCGAAGGGCACGTGGCCCCACCAGCCGCTGGGTTTGCCCAGTCGATGGGGTCGTCGGAAAAGGCCGTCCAGCGCGGGCGTCAGCAGCGGGTCCAGCAAGTCGGTATCGGAAATGGGCACGTCGGGGGTCCTGGGGTGACTGGGTCTGGGGAGTCTGGGATCAGGGTCTGCGCGCCACGACGGTGAACATGGGGACCATGACGCCGTCGATGTCCCGCAGCTGGTGGTGGACGCTGAGCTGCGATTGCGAGAACCCCAGCAACGCGAGCGAGCGCACGACGAACGCCGGCGTGAGGGCCCACCAGGTGTCCGCCTGCTGGACAGCGGGGTCGGGCAGCAGGCGACACACCGGCAGCTCACCGAGGTTGGCGTCGTAGGGCTCGGTGACGATGATGGTGTCGGTGACGTGACGGGCCAGGTGCTCCATGACGGAGAACGGCGAGCGGCAGTGCAGCAGCACCGAGGCCAGCACGCCCACGTCGAAGGGCCCGGTCGTGACCGGCAGGGTGTCCAGGTGGTCCACGATCAGTCGGGCCCTGGAGTTGTGGAGGTGGTGCAGGTGCTGGAAGGAGTTGCGCACCCGGGTGATGGCGTGGTGGAACGCCTGCCGCCAGGCGATCACATCGAAGCCGGGGCTCGGCGCCACGTCCCACAGGTGTTCCATCGGCGGCTCCAGCGCTGTGACCGCCGCGCCGGCGGCTTCCATGTGGAAGGTGAGAAAGCCGCTTGCTGGCCCCACTTCCAGCACGCTGCGCCCCGCAAATTCGACGTGGCCCAGGTAGGCACCCACGGTGGGTCGGAGGTCCCACTGGCCGCGCATGATCTGGCCCGTCGGCAGCTCCACGGTGTGATAGAAGTCACACCGCTCCAGCGGTGGCGGCGTGGCACCCGACGGCGCCACGGGTTCGATCTGCACCGGCACCGGCGCCACAGGCCGCGGAGGCGCCACCGGTGGGGCCGCGGCCGGGAGGGCGGGCGCGACCGGCACGTCCACCAGGCCCTGGGTCATGCTCCGGTGCTGAAGCCAGCGCTTGAACGCACTCTTGGCGTTCCACCACGGACCATGGTCGGGTTTGCGGCCGATCAGCACCGAGTCCTGCCAGGCGTCGCTGCCGTCGGCGTAGCCTTCCGGTGCCCACTGGGTGGACACCTCCAGCACGTCGAGCTGGGCGAACCGGGCCAGGGTGTCCATGCCGTCGGGGTAGAAGCGCCAGCAGTCCACCGGATAGCGGTGCTCCGGGCCGCTCGACGGCGCGATCAGGCAGCACACGCCGCCGGGCTTGAGGATGCGGGCCACCTCCAGCAGGGTGATCCACACGTAACGCACGTGCTCCAGGGCCTGCCCTGAAATCACCACGTCCACCGAGTTGCTCGCCACCTCGCGCCAGGCGTAGGGTGTCCTGAGCACCAGGTCGACGTTGTCACCGGCCACCATGTCCATGCCGACGTAGCGCCACCGGGGCGCGTCAAACAGGTCACGGTAGGAGCCGTTGACGTCCTGGCTGCCCAGGTCGTGCACCACCAGGGCCTGCTCACGGCGGTGCCCGAGGTGTTGATCGACGAAACGGCGCATCTTGTCGCGCGAACTGGCGTGCATCTCTTTCAGTCTCCGGAAGGGGTCAGGCGGCAGAGCCAGGCGTCGGGCCAGTAGGTGAGGCTGTCGAGCACCAGGTGGTCGTTGTAGCGGGCCAGGGGCCGGCGGATCTCAAACTCCGGGTGGTCGGCGGCAAAGGCCCGCGCGGCGACGGCCGGGTTGTCGTCGCGCCAGTGCGCGTGCCCCAGCGGGGTGTCGCTGAGGTCCTGCATGACACCGTCGGCCGCCACGATGTACGAGCCCGGCGTGACCAGGGGGCCATAGGCCTCCAGCTCCCGCCGCACATGGGCCGAGCTGTGGTCGCTGTCGAGAAACACCAGCACCGACTGGCCCGGCCCCACCTGCCGGCGGACCTGCCCGACCACCTCGGGGGCGGCCGAATCCCCTTCGATCAGGGTGATGAGGTCGCCCAGCGGGCAGGCGGCCACGGCATCGCGCACCTCGGCCGGAATGTGGATGTCGATCGAGATGACCCGGCCCGTTCCGAGCGCCCGGCACAGGGAGGCCAGCAGGACCGCGCTGCCCCCGCGGTTGACGCCGGTCTCGATGATGATGTCCGGGCGCAGGGTGGCCACCACCTCCTGCAGCCGCATCACGTCCTCGGGCAGCTGCCAGAGCTGAAACCCCAGCCAGGAGAACGACTGCCAGTGCAGCAGGCTCCACTCCTGCTTGAGCCAGACGCCGGTGACCAGCCTGAAGGCTTCGCGTGAATACAGGGGGTGCGTCGTCGTGGCGCCGGCGGCGGACCGCAGCGCGACGGTCTGTGTGTCGGTGTCAATGGTGATCTTCATCGTGTTGACGTGCGGTGGGCATCGCCATGCACCGGTTGAGCCGCTCCCTGATGTGTGATTCAACCCCGTCTTGCGCGGGGTGGGGCATGTTATCCCACCCCTTCGCCCCCCCGATGAGCCGAGCCGCCCCGGTTGACGCCCCCTCGGCCCAGGGGCGCCCTGGCATCGCCGCCCTGCGCTCAGCCCCTGGGCCACCAGCCCAGGCCGGCCGAGGTGCCACCGGCCACCGCGCCGCGCGCCGGCCGGTACTCGCAGCCCACCCAGCCCTGCCAGCCGCTGGCGGCGGCCACCTCGTCGATCACGCTGAACAGGTAGGGGTGGTTCAGCTCACCCAGATCGGGCTCATGGCGCATCGGCACGCCAGCGATCTGGAAGTGGCCCACCCGGCCGGTGGGCAGGTACTGGCGGATCTTCATGGCCACATCGCCCTCGACGATCTGGCAGTGGTACAGGTCGAACTGCACCTTCAGGTTGGGCGCACCGATGGCCTGCACGATCCGGTGCGCCTCGTCCTGGCGGTTGAGGAAGTAGCCAGGGATGTCGCGCGTGTTGATGGGTTCGATCAACACGTCGCGCCCGGCACCGGCGGCCTGCCCGGCGGCCCAGGCCAGGTTGGCCTCGTAGGTGGCCTGCAGCAAGGCGCGCTCGACCCCTGCGGGCGCCACCCCCGCCATCACGTGGATGCGTGGGCAGTTGAGCGCCTGCGCGTAGTCCAGGGCCTTCGCGAAGCCGGCGCGGAACCCGGCCTCGCGCCCGGGCAGGCAGGCCAGGCCGCGCTCGCCCGCCGCCATGTCGCCGGGCGGCGCGTTGAACAGCACCTGCTGCAGGCCATGGTCGGCCAGGCGCCGGGCCATGTCCTCCGGATCGAACGCGTAGGGAAACTGGCATTCGACGCCCTCGAAACCATCGGCCGCGGCGGCGGCAAAACGGTCGAGGAATTCGTGCTCGTTGTAGAGCATGGAGAGGTTGGCGGCAAAGCGGGGCATGGCGATCGTGACCGGTGGCGGTGAAATGTCTTTGAAAGAGAGGCCACCCGACCCGGGCGCCACGTGCATGATAGGGACACAACGGCTTCCATCTCACGACACCATGCAGGCACACAACGTCCTGGGCTCTGAACTTCAGGCCTGCTCCTTCGACCCGCTCACCGGCTTCTACCGCGACGGCTGTTGCCACACCGACGAACACGACCAGGGCAGCCATGTCGTGTGCGCGCGCATGACGGCCGACTTCCTCGCGTTTTCGCTGAAACAGGGCAACGACCTCAGCACGCCGCGCCCCGAGTTCCGCTTTGCCGGCCTGCGGCCCGGTGACCGCTGGTGCCTGTGCGCGCTGCGCTGGAAGGAAGCGTTCGACGCCGGCGTGGCGCCCCCCGTGCACCTGGAAGCCACCCACGCGCAGGTGCTGCGGTACGTGACGCTGGAACAGCTCCAGGCACACGCGCTGCCCACGGGCAAACGCCCGGTCTGAGACCGGCCGTTCAGCCCGCCGGCGTGGCGGGGCGCGCCTTGCTGTCGCTGGGCGCCCGGCTCAGTTCGTTGTTCTGGGTCACGAGAATCAGCAGCAGGCGCATGAATTCTTCGCGCTGGCTGGCGGTCAGCGGTGCGAGGATCTGGTCCTGAGCGCGCAACATGCCGGGCACCGCGTCGCTCAGGCCCCGCTCGCCGGCGGCGGTCAGGAACAGCAGACGGGTGCGGCGGTCGTCGGGTGACATGCGGCGCTCCAGCCAGCCCCGGGTTTCGAGCCGGTCCACCACGCCGCCGGTGGTGGACGCGTCCAGCGCGATCGCGCGCGCCAGCGTGCGCTGATCGATGCCGGGCTGGTTGGCCACCACCTGCAGCGCGGCGTATTGCACCGGCGTGACGCCCAGATCACCCAGTTCCTGCAGGAAAACGCCGACGGAGATCTGGTGAAGCCGGCGGATGGCGTGGCCGGGTTGCAGGTCGATGTCGATGGGGATGAGCTTGTTTTTCTTCATGGTCAGAGGGTCGCGGGTTGGCCCTGATGTCGACCAAATCATGTTAGCACCACACTTATCGTAAGCATACTTATAATAGGCAAGCCTTTGTTCTATGGGAGACCATCCATGAACGCTGCGCCTTCGAACCTGCCCATCCTGGTTTCCAACGGCGGCATCGGCGTCCAGGCGCCGGGTGAAGCACTGCTGCACAGCGGGAACACCTGTTGAACCGATCACCCCCGTTCGCCCCGACACACAAGGAGACACCCATGAGCCAAGAACTCGGCCGACTCGAAGACCTGCCGCAGGACTACCGCGACGACCTGAAACAGCTGAACCTGGTGCCGCTGTGGCCCAGCCTGCGCGCCGTGCTGCCGCCGGGCACGCCCACGCGCGCCACGCAGGCCATCCACTGGCCCTACGCCACGCTCAAGCCGCTGCTGCTCAAGGCCGGTGAGCTGACCCCGATCGAGAAGGCCGAGCGCCGCGTGCTGGTGCTGGCCAACCCCGGCCACGGGCTGGAGAACATGAAGGCCAGCCCCGCCATCTACCTGGGCATGCAGCTGCTGCTGCCCGGCGAATGGGCGCCCAGCCACCGCCACACGCCCAACGCGGTGCGCATGGTGGTCGAGGGCGAGGGCGCCTGGACCACGGTCGATGGCGAGAAATGCCCCATGAGCCGCGGCGACCTGATCCTGACCCCCACCGGCCTGTGGCACGAACACGGCCACGACGGCACCGACCCGGTGGTGTGGCTCGATGTGCTGGACCTGCCGCTGGTCTATTACATGGAAGCGAGTTACCACATCAACGGCACGCGCCAGACCGTGAAACAGGGCAGCGGCGACCGCGCCTGGACCCGCGCCGGCGTGGTGCCCACGCAGGTGTTCGCGCGCAGCGACAGGCGCTACCCCTTGCTGCGTTACCCCTGGGTGGACACGCGCGCCGCGCTGCTGGCGATGGCCGGGAACCAGCCCGACCTGGACTGCGTGCAGGTGACCTACGTGAACCCGGAGACCGGCACGGACGCCGAAAACATCCTGGGCTTCTACGCCCTCATGCTCAAACCGGGCCAGACGCTCACCCTGCCCGCGCGCTCGCCCTCGCAGGTGTTTCACCTGATCGAAGGCGGGGTGAATGTGTCGACCTGCGGCAAGACCTTCGGCCTGGTCGAGGCCGACACCTGCTGCGCGCCGGGCTACGAGCCGGTGACGCTGATCAACCGCCAGGCCGACCAGCCTTCGTTCGTGTTCATGGCCGACGAATCGCCCCTGCACCGAAAGCTCGGCGTCTACGAGACGAGGTAACACCCCCGCGCCGCGCTTCGCGCATCACCCCCTCAAGGGGGCAACACCAGCGGCCTGGCAAAGCCAGTTCCGCGGTGTTCCCGGTAGAAGACACCGCCTTCCAACATTGCCACCAACCTCATGACCACCTACCTCTTCACCCCACCCGCCATCCAGTCCCTGCCCATCCGCGGCACGACCGAGCGTTTCCCGATCAACCGCATCTTCTGCGTCGGCCGCAACTACCACGCGCATGCCGTCGAGATGGGCAAGCCGGTCGACAAGTCGGCCGAACGGCCGTTCTACTTCACCAAGTCGCCGCAAACCCTAACGCCCTCGGGCGCGACCGTGGCCTACCCGCCCGGCACCAACAACTACCACTTCGAGATGGAACTCGTGCTCGCCGTGGGCCAGGCCGGCTTCCGCGTCAGCGCGGAGAACGCGCACGAAGTGATCTACGGCTACGCGGCAGGACTGGACATGACCCGCCGCGACCTGCAACTGGTCGCCCGCGACAAGGGCCGCCCCTGGGATCTGGGCAAGGACATCGAAGAAGGCTCGGTCTGCAGCGAGATCGTGCCGATGGAAGGCGTGGTGATCGAGAGCGGCGCCATCGCGCTCGAAGTCAACGGAGCAACCAAACAGTCGTCCGACGTCGACAAGCTGATCTGGAACATCCGCGAAATCATCGCGGACCTGTCCCAGTTCTACCACCTGCAGCCCGGCGACCTGATCTACACCGGCACGCCCGAAGGCGTGGGAGCGGTGGTCAGCGGGGACCGGATCACGGGGCGGGTGGCGGGAGTTGCCGAAGTGACGTTGAACGTCGGACCGGCGTCCTGACCAGCTCCGCTGGCCAGGACAACAGGCGATCAGCCGGGGATCAGCTTACCGGCCGTGCACAGCGCAGAGGTGGCCGCATAGACGCTCACGGCCTGGGTGCTGTCGTTCCGGTACTGCACGGTCCAGCCGCTGCCAACCCCGTCAAAGAACAACGCCGAGTACGCGATGACGACGTTGGCGGGGATCGCAGTGGGCGATCCACCGACGACCGTTTCTCCGCTTCTGCAGGCACTGGATACGCCGCCGGTCTCCCCCGGCCCCAACACGAACGTGCGAGTGGCTTCTCTCAAGTACACCGTCAGGCCAGATCCGGGTCTGGCCTGCGGACTCGCCGCGGCAGAAACCAGGACGCCCGACAGAACCGCACCCATTGCAATCTTGATCAGCTTCATAACGCCTCCCCTCAAAACAAGTGCCAACATCAGCACTTCATGACGATATCAGGCGAATGGCCGTCATCTGTGACTCGGAACCCCCCGCCGCGTCATCATGTCCGCGCTCATCGCCTGCAGCGCCCCACCCCGGATGACCGACCGCGCCGCCGGGTACACCACCCCGTCCTCGTCCAGCAGGTGCCGCCGGTACAGCGCGTCGTAGGCATCGAAGCGCTGCTGGTCTTCCGCAGAAAACCCCGGCCAGCCGTCACCCGCGTCCACCAGACCCAGCAGCGCCGCACGCACCCGCGCCCACAACACCTCCATCTCCCGGTGGTCCTGCTTGAGCTGGATGACCACGGCCACCACGGCCGGGTCGCGCTGCGCCAGCAGGGGCGGGAACACGTGCAGCTCTTCGTCCTGGTGGTGCAGCGGGCCGGCCAGGTCGAAGTAGCGCATCACGTCGCGCGCGGCCTGCCGGGCCTGCTCGTCGGCGCCATGGGTCTTGACGTGTTCGCGCAGCTTGCCCAGCAGGCGCAGCATGCGTTCGACGCGTTCGTGGCAGGCGCCAAGCATCTCGAACGGGGCCTCGAAACCCACGCCGGGGGCGCTGTGGCCGGGCAGGCCAATCTGCACCTTGGCGCCGCTCACGGGACGCCCTCGCCACCCAGCACGCTCAGGTAGGCCGACACCGGCGGCCGCACCCGCGCCGGCTTGCGCGAGAGCACGGTGCCGATGCTGATGAAACACAGCGCCTGTTCGGCCGCGCCGAGGCCGAAGCAGGCGCGCAGCGGGTCCGACTTCAGCGCCTTGCCGCTGGTGAGCGCCGAGCCGAAGCCCAGCGCGGTGGCCATGAGCAGCATGTTCTGCACCGCGCAGCCGGCCGAGAGGATGCGCTCGTTCAGGTCCACCTCGGGGTCGCCGCGCGCGCCGTCCACCACCGCCAGCAGCAGCAGCGGCGCCCGGAAGGCTTTCTCGCGCGCCTGCGCCAGCTGTTCGGGCGTGGCGGCCGGATCACGCTCCCACAGGGCCTGGGCAAACACCTCGCCCAGCGTGGCGCGCTGCCCGGCCGGCACGAGAACGAAGCGCCAGGGCAGCAACTGCAGGTGGTCGGGCGCGGCGGCGGCGGCGACCAGGATGGCCTGGGTCTGCGCGGCGTCCGGGCCCGGCGCCACCAGGCGCTTGGGCAACACGGTCTGGCGCGCCTGGATCAGCTCGCCGGCCACGAAGCCCCAGTCGGGGGACGGCATCTCGGCGGGTGTGTGCAGGAGGGCGGAGGAAGGCATGTCCACAGAAAAAGAAAGGTTCAGCCGGGGCGGCCATCGGCGCGCAGGCGGCCGTACCAGCCGATCAGGCGCAGGCCCCACACGCCCATCACGCCGGCCCAGAGCAGCGCGGCGGCCGTCAGCACCCACGGGGCCGCCCCCTCCAGGGCGCCCGCCACGCGCAGCAGCACCGCCAGCTGGAGCAGGCAGAACACCGCCCAGACCAGCGCATCGGCCACCAGGGTGCGGCCGCTGTGGCCGCACGACACGCGCGTGACCATGGCCACCAGCAGCGAGCCCAGGCAGCCCATGGTGAGCGCGTGCAGCGCGCCCAGGCCCAGCGCCGGCACGCCGGCGCGCAGGCCCAGCAGCTGCGACATCCCCGCCAGCACCAGGGACAGGCCCAGCCACAGAAAACCGAGATGCAGCATCGCGAGCAGGCGCACCTTGAGGCTCTGCACCAGGCCCCAGGCGACGCCCAGCCAGAGCACCACCCCACCGGCCAGCAGCTCGACCAGGCCCTGCACCAGCATCCAGCCCGGGTCGCTGGCCCAGCCGGCCGCGCCGACCCAGACCGCCAGCACCTCGAAGGCCGCCGTGGCCAGCAAGGCCCACAGCACCCAGAACGGCCGCCAGGCCTCAACCATGGGCACGGCGCTGGAGGTGAAAAACGGGATCATGCGGTGCGCCACCACCAGATAGGTCACCACCACGAAGCCCCACAGGCCGGTCAGCACCAGGCTGCGGGCGAGGTCGATCGCGTCGACCAGCAAGGCCAGCGCCAGTCCCGCGACGCACAGCGTGCCCACGGTTCCGGCCACCGCCACCACCGTGGCGTGCAGGCGGTCGTCGAGCGTGCTGCGCCGCACCAGGGCCCAGAAACGCAGGTACTGCGCGCCCAGGCCGGCCGCCGCCAGCGCCGCGCCCGCCACCGCGACGCCCACATGGGTGTGGGCCCCGGCGAGCCAGAGCAGCCAGCCCGCGGCCTGCAGCAGCAGGGTGGGCACCAGTGCCCGGGGGCCGGGGCCTTCCACGCCCAGCCACTTGGGGCCGGCGGTGAACAGGAAGCCGGCAAAAAAGAGCGGCACGAAGCCAAAGCTCATGACCGCGGCATGGGTGACCGTCGGAGACACCGCGTAGCCCAGGCCGAGGGCCCCGGTGCTGCGGTCCACCTGCACCAGCGCCCACCACAGGCCCGAGGCCAGCAGCAGCAGCACCGCGAGGAAAAACGCCAGCCGGTGCGGCGCCAGCAGCAGGTGCTGCGGTCGCCAGGCGCGGCTCGGCTCCTGGCCGCCACCCTGCGCGCCGGCAGGCCCTGGCCGCACCGGGCGCAGGGGCACCACCGGGCGCGTGGCGGAGGTCATCCGCAGCTGCCGAGGTGGCCGCAGGAGGTGCAGTAGTCGCAGCCGTCCTTGCGGATCATGGCGTGCGCGCCGCACTCGGGACACTTCTTGCCGGCCATCACGGCCGACGGGGCCGCCATGCCGGGCAGCTCGGGCGCAGAGGGCGCTTGCGGCGCGGCCACGGCGGCGGCGTGCTGGTTGCGCCGCGCGATGATGTTCTGCAGCGCGAAGGCGATGGCCGCGACCTCGGAGTCGTGCCACATCGGCACGTGCGTGCCGTCGGCCTTCTGGTAGGTGCCCAGGCGCACCGGGCCACGGTCCCAGGCGACCTTGCGCATGTCGGAGAGCGCCCGGCCCAGGAAACCGCCGCGCGCGGCCAGCGACAGCATGCGCATGGTGGAGGTGATCCACTGCTGCGACTCGCCGTTCTGGCCCACGGGCATGAAGAACTCGATGGCGCGCTCGACCGTGCCCACGCCGTCGGCGGCGGGCACCGGCAGGAACGAGACCACGATGTACAGCGTCTTGTGGCCCTCTTGCGTCCAGTACTCGATCTTGTCGGCCACGGCCGAGAGCGCGCCCTTGGGACGGCTTTCGATCACGGTGCGCATCGGGTCCACCGGCGCGGCGGGCACGGGCGCCACTTCGGCCTTGGGTTCGGGCGTGCCGGTGTCGAGCACCGAGCCGAGGATGCTGTTGGGCCGGTAGGTCGCCATGCCCTTGAGGTTGGCGCGCCAGGCCTTCTGGTACAGGCTCTTGAAGTCTTCGAACGGGTAGTCGGCCGCGACGTTCACGGTCTTGGAAATCGCGGTGTCCACGAAGGGCTGCACGGCTTCCATCATGGCGATGTGTTCGCCCGCGCTCATGGCCAGCGCGTTGACGAAGTACTCGGGCAGCTGGTCCACGTCGCCGCCGAGTTCGCGGTACAGGCGCCAGGCGTGGTCTTCCACCGCGTACTCGCTGGTGCTGCCGTCGGACTCGCGCTTCTTGCGGCGGTACATCCAGGAGAACGGCGGCTCGATGCCGTTGGAGGCGTTGTCGGCGAAGGCCAGGCTCACCGTGCCGGTGGGCGCGATGGACAGCAGGTGGCTGTTGCGCAGGCCGTGCTTGCGGATGGCCTTCTTGATGGCCTCGGGCAGGCGGCTGGCGAAGGTGCCGGGGGCCAGGTAACCCTCGGCCTCGAATTTGGGGAACACGCCCTTTTCCTTGCCGAGCTCGACCGAGGCCAGGTAGGCGGCGTTGCGCATGCGCTCGGCGATCTGGGCGGCCACGTGGCGGCCCTCTTCGCGGTCGTAGCGCACGCAGAGCATGGCCAGGGCGTTGCCCATGCCGGTGAAGCCCACGCCGATGCGGCGCTTGGCGGCGCTTTCGGTGCGCTGCTGTTCCAGCGGCCAGAAGGTGACGTCGAGCACGTTGTCCAGTGCGCGCACCTGCAGCGCCACCGCTTTTTCGAAGGCCTCGAAATCAAAAGCCGGTGCCCCGCCGAAACCGAACGGGTTCTGCACGAAGCGGGTCAGGATGATGGGGCCGAGGTCGCAGCAGCCGTAGGGCGGCAGCGGCTGTTCGCCACAGGGGTTCGTGGCCGAGATCGTTTCGCAGTAGTGCAGGTTGTTGTCGGTGCCGATCTTGTCGAGGAACAGGATGCCCGGCTCGGCGAAGTCGTAGGCCGACTTCATGATCGTGTCCCAGAGCTCGCGCGCGGCCAGGGTCTGGTAGACCCACTGGCCGTCGCTGCGCTGGTAGGCGCCCTTGTCGAGCAACGTCTTGCCGGGACGGGCCTTGTGCACCAGCTCCCAGGGCTGGTCGTTGCCCACGGCCTCCATGAAGGCGTCAGACACGCCGACCGAGACGTTGAAGTTGTTCCAGCGGCCGGGGGTGCGCTTGGCGGTGATGAAATCCATCACGTCCGGGTGGTCGATGCGCAACACGCCCATCTGCGCGCCACGCCGCGCGCCCGCGCTCTCGACCGTCGAACACGACTGGTCGAACACGTTGATGTAGCTGCAGGGGCCCGACGCCATGGAGTGCGTGCCCTTGACCTCGGCACCCCGGGGGCGGATGCGCGAAAAATCGTAGCCCACGCCGCCGCCGCGGCGCATGGTTTCGGCCGCCTCGCGCAGCGCTTCATAAATGCCGGGGTAGCCCTCGGCGTCCACGCCCTGGATCGCATCGCCCACGGGCTGCACGAAACAGTTGATGAGCGTGGCCTGGATGTCGGTGCCGGCGGCGCTCATGATGCGGCCCGCGCCGATGGCGCCGGCGTGCAGGTTGGCGAGGAAGGTTTGCTCCCACTCGGCCCGCGTTTCGGGCTTTTCCACGGAAGCGAGCGCTCGCGCCACACGGCGGTAGAGGTCTTCGACGCCGGTCTCGCCGGGCTTGAGGTATTTTTCGGCCAGGACGTCCTGGCTGATGGGTTGGGTTTGTGTCAGGTCCTGCGCGCGCAGGCTGTGGTCACGCTTCATGCGGTGGCTCCAGATTCGATGGGCAAAGGGGCGGTATTCTGCCCCAAAGCCGGGGACAGGCAGCCCCCGATCATCCACCACATCAGGTCGCGCACGGAACGGATGTCCTTGCCGAACGGCAGGGTACCGGCACCCCGGAAAAACAGGCCCTTGTTTTCATCGCCTTCCATGGCGTGGCCCAGCTGCTGGTCGATGCAGAACTGGCCGATGCCCACCACGCCGTCGCGCAGGCCGCAATGGGCCAGGCAGTCGAACGCCATGTTGCACTTTTTCTTGACGTGGGCCGCCGCCTGGAGCTTGGGCTCGATGCGGATGTACTTGTCCAGCCAGGGCGTGCGCACCGCGCGCGCGGGCAGACCGGCCACGCTCACGAACTCCACCACGTCTTCGGGCCGCGCCTCGGCCAGCACACGCTTGAACACCGGGTCGGCGTCGCATTCCTGGGTGACAGCAAAGGCCGTGCCCATCTGCACCGCGCTCGCGCCCAGGGCCTGCAGGCGCAGCAGGTCGTTCCGGGAACTGATGCCCCCGGCCGCGATCAGGGGGATCTGTCCCTCGATGCCGGCGGTCTTGAAGAATTCGAGCACCGCCGGGAGCACCTGATCGAACTCGAAGCGTCCGTCCTGCAGATCCGCCACCTTGGCGGCCCCGAGGTGGCCACCGGCCAGGCGCGGGTGCTCGATGACGATGGCATCGGGCAGGCGGCCCTTCTTTTCCCACTTGCGCACCAGCAACTGCACGCCGCGCGCGTCCGACAGGATGGGGATCAGCGCCGTCTGGGGGTGGTTCTTGGCGATCTCGGGCAGGTCCAGCGGCAGGCCGGCGCCCACCACCACCGCGTCGGCACCGCTCTCCAGCGCCTGGCGCACGTAGATTTCATATGCCGAGAGCGCCTTCATCACGTTGACCGCGATCAGGCCACGGCCCTGGGCGATGCCGCGCGCGCGCTGGATCTCGCGGTCCAGCGCGACCAGGTTGGCGGCGTCGATGCGTTCTTTGGCGTCGGGCTCCTTGCCGCTCTCCAGATGCACCGTCTGCGCCATCAGGTCGGGGTGCAGGCGGCGCAGGTCCACCGACGAGACCGTGCCGACCCCGCCCAGCGACGCCACCGCACCGGCCAGCCCGCCGGCCGACACGCCCACGCCCATGCCGCCCTGCACCACGGGCAGCAGCTCCTTGCCGCCACCGCCCTGGCCGCCCATGCGCCAGGTGCGCAGCCCGCCCTCGCGGGCCAGGCGCAGCAAGGCCTCGGCGTGCGCGGCCACATCGCCGCTGTCAGGCGGCACCGCGCCCATGTCGTCTCGTGCATTCATCGTGTCGTTCCGGTTGTGCGGCGCAAAAAACCGCATCTGGAGCCTACCGGCGAGCGCCCGGAAGCACCTTGTCCTGCATCAAGAACCGCCCTCGGGCGGGCCTTCGCCGCCGCCCAGCCCGTTCCAGGCCCCACTTGCGCCAGATCAAGCCATGAGCCCCTTGACCCAGGTCAACGCCGGGGCGGCGGGCCGCTGATACCTTCGCGCCCGTCTGGCACCGGACCCGTCCGGCGTGCCGCCCCTCCCTTGCACCCTCCCATGGCCAACGACCGCACGCAACCGAATTCCCCCACCCTGGACCTGGTCTGCCCGGCCGGCAGCCTGCCCGCGCTCAAGGCCGCGGTGGACCACGGCGCCAACTGCGTCTACCTGGGCCTGCGCGACGCCACCAATGCGCGCAACTTCGCCGGCCTGAACTTCGACGACGCGGCCATCGCCAGCGGCGTGGCCTACGCCCACGCCCGCGACTGCCAGGTGTTCATGGCGCTCAACACCTACCCCCAGGCCGCGCAGCCGGAGCGCTGGCGAGAGGCGATGGACAAGGCGGTGAACCTGGGCGTGGACGCGGTCATCCTGGCCGACCCCGGCCTCATGCAATACGCCACCCAGCGCCACCCCCGGCTGAGGCTGCACCTCTCGGTGCAGGGCTCGGCGACCAACCCCGAGGCGATCAACCTCTACCACCGCGAGTTCGGCATTTCGCGCGCCGTGCTGCCGCGTGTGCTCTCGCTCGACCAGGTGCGCCAGGTGGTGCAGAAGACGCCGGTGGAGATCGAGGTGTTCGGCTTCGGCAGCCTGTGCGTGATGGTCGAAGGCCGCTGCGCGCTCTCGTCCTACGTCACCGGCGAGTCGCCCAACACGCACGGCGTGTGTTCGCCCGCCAAGGCGGTGCGCTGGCAGGAAACGCCGAGAGGCCTGGAGTCGCGCCTGAACGGCGTGCTGATCGACCGCTACGCCACCGGCGAGAGCGCGGGTTACCCCACGCTGTGCAAGGGCCGCTTCGACGTCGAGAACGACACCAGCTACTACGCGATCGAAGAGCCCACCAGCCTCAACACGCTCTCGCTGTTGCCGCAGCTCTTGCAGATGGGCGTGCGTGCGATCAAGATCGAAGGACGCCAGCGCAGCCCGGCCTACGTGGCCCAGGTGACGAAGGTCTGGCGCGAGGCCATCGACAGTTGCCAGACCCAGCCCCAGCACTACACACCCAAAAGCGCCTGGATGGCCTCGCTCGACCAGGTGGCCGAGGGGCAGCAGCACACCTTGGGCGCCTACCACCGGCCGTGGAAGTGATGGCTCCCCCCTGCGCCGCTTCGCGGCTTCCCCCCAGGGGAACGCACCCAGTGGCCTGGCGAAGCCAGTTCCACGGGTGCCCTGGGCGGGGCACGCGCTCCGGAGACAGAAACGCTCCCCCTGCGCCGCTTCGCGGCTTCCCCCCAGGGGGACCACGCCCTTGGACCGGCGGAGCCGGATCTTCGGCGTGTGCTGGGCAAGGCACGCGCTCCGGAGGCTTGGCATTCACTCCCTCGCCCCTCTGGGGAGAGGGTTGGGGTGAGGGGCCGCCGCACACACTGGAACCACTGAAGTGAAACTTTCTCTCGGACCCTTGCAGTACTACTGGCCGCGCCAGACCGTCTTTGACTTCTACGAGGCCATGGCCGCGACGGCGGTGGACATCGTCTACCTCGGTGAGGTGACTTGCTCGCGCCGCCACGAGCTGCGCCTGTCGGACTGGCTGGACGTGGCCGAGCTGGTGCGTGCTGCGGGCAAGACCGCGGTGCTGTCCACCCAGGTGCTGCTGGAGTCGGGCTCGGACGTGAGCGCGATGCAGAAGATCACCGCGAACACCGGTTTCGACGTCGAGGCCAACGACATGGGCGCGGTGGGCGCGCTGGCCGGCCAGCGCGGTTTCGTCGCCGGCCCGCACCTCAACCTCTACAACGGCCCTTCACTGGCCTGGATGGCGTCCATGGGTGCCACGCGCTGGGTCGCGCCGCTGGAAATGCCGAGCCACGACCTGGCCCTGCTGCAGCAGCAGCGCCCGGCCGGCCTGCAGACCGAGGTGTTCGTGCACGGCCGCCTGCCGCTGGCTTTCTCGGCCCGCTGCTTCACCGCGCGCCACCGCAACCTGCCCAAGGACGACTGCCGCTTCAGCTGCCTCGACCACCCCGACGGCCTGATGCTCAAGACGCGCGAGAGCGCCGAGTTCCTGGTGCTCAACGGCGTCCAGACCCAGTCCGCGCGGGTGCACAGCCTGATCGACGCCTGGGACGATCTGACGGCGCTCGGCGTGGACGTGGCGCGCATCAGCCCGCAGTCCTTGCACACGGCGGAGGTGATCGGCCTGTACGACGCGGTGCGCCGCGGCGCGCTCGACGGGCCGGCGGCCCGCGCGGCCCTGCTGCCGCTGCTGCCCGACCGCGACTGCAACGGCTACTGGCACGGCCAGCCCGGGCAGGACCGCATCGAGCCCGCAGCACCGGCCGCGGTCGCGGCCTGACGCATGGTCGCCGGCGAACGCTTCAACAGCATCAGCCACCTCGTGGGGGCGGTGCTGGCCGTGGCCGCCGCGGTGGTGCTCATCATCAGCGCCTCGCTCAAGGGCGACCCCTGGCGCATCGTGGGCTTCAGCGTCTACGGCGCCACGCTGGTGGCGCTGTATGTGGCGTCCACGCTGTACCACGCGCTGGGCGGTCGCGCCAAGGCCGTGTTCCAGAAGCTGGACCACTGCAGCATCTACCTGCTGATCGCGGGCACCTACACGCCCTTCGCGCTGGTCTCGCTCAACGGCCCCTGGGGCTGGTCGTTGCTGGGCGTGGTCTGGGGGCTGGCCGTCGTGGGCATCGCGCAGGAGATCTGGCTCGCGCGCGGCGCGCGGGTGATGTCGCTGGTGATCTACGTGCTCATGGGCTGGCTGGCGCTGGTGGCGGTGGCGCCGCTGTGGCAGGCGCTGGGTCCGGCCGGCTTTTCCTGGCTGGCCACCGGCGGCGCCCTCTACACACTCGGCATCGTCTTCTACGCCACCGACCACAAGGTGCGCCACGGCCACGGCATCTGGCACCTGTTCGTGCTGGCCGGCAGCGCCTGCCACTTCTTCACCCTGTTGCTGTACGTGGCCTGAACGCCACCCTCCTCCATGAACGACACCTTTGCCTCGGCCTCGCGCCACACCGTCCCCTCGCCCGTCGCCGCCGTGCTCTCGCGCCTGCCGCCGTACCCCGGCTCGCTGCTGCTGGTCACCGGGCTCAACCTGGTGCTGGCGCGGCAGCTGCCGGCCGATGTGGCCGCGCGCCTGCAAGGTCAGCGCATCCGCATCCACGTGCGCGATGCCGGCCTCAAGTTCGACTTTGCCTGGGAAGGCAGGGCGTTCCGCGCCAGCGCGCCACAGCCGGCCACCGAGCTCACTCTGAGCGCCAATGCGCACGACTTCCTGCGCCTCGCGCAGCGGCTGGACGACCCCGACACCCTGTTCTTCAACCGCCGCCTTTCCATGGAGGGCGACACCGAACTGGGCCTGGTGGTCAAGAACGCGCTCGACGCGCTGGAACTGCCGGTGTTTCAGCTCGCGCAGTGGACGCCGTCGGCCGTGTTCGCGCGCCTGCAGCGGCTGCGCCCCTCGGCCGCGCCAGGGTCCCGCCATGCCGGGCGCTGACCCCGGCCGGCCCATCGTGTACGCCTGCTCGGGCTGCTCCAGCGCCGCGCAACTGGCCAACTTTGTGGCCGTTCGGCTCGACCGCACGGGGCTGGCCGAGATGTCGTGCATCGCCGGTGTCGGCGGCGATGTGCCCGCGCTGCTGAAGACCGCACACTCGGGCCGGTCCATCGTGGCGCTCGACGGCTGCCCCCTGGTGTGCGTGAAAAGTTGCCTAGCGCGCCACGGCATCACCCCCGACCAGCACCACCAGCTGCAGACCTATGGCGTGCGCAAGCGCCAGCACGAAGACTTCGACCCGGTGCAGGCCCAGCAGGTGCTGGCGCAGGTGAGCGCCGGTCTGCACCGGCTCGCCGTGGCCGCCGCGACCGCACTGTCAACGGCGCCGGAGACGCAACATGACTGACGCCCCTTCCGCCCAGCGGCGCCTGCTGGTGGCGATCACCGGCGCCAGCGGCGCGGTCTACGGCTGGCGCCTGCTGCAGGTGCTGGGCACGGTGCCCGGCGTGCAGGTGCACGCGGTCGTGTCCGACGCCGGCTGGCTCACGCTGCGCCACGAACTGGCCCTCGGGCCCGAGGCGCTGCGCCCGCTGGTGCACACCCTGCACGACGCGGCCCACCTCGGCGCCGGCCCGGCCAGCGGCTCGTTCCGCTGCAGCGGCATGGTGGTCGCGCCCTGCTCCATGCGCACGCTCGCGGCCATCGCGCACGGCCTGTCGGACAACCTGGTCACGCGCGCCGCCGACGTGATGCTCAAGGAGCGCCGCCGACTGGTGCTGATGACGCGCGAGACCCCGCTGCACCTGGGCCACCTGCGCAACATGACCGCCGTGACCGAGATGGGCGCCATCGTCTGTCCGCCCATGCCCGCCTTCTACCAGCGCCCCCAGAGCCTCGACGACATCGTGGACGCCAGCGTGGCGCGCGTGCTGGATTTGCTGGACGTGCCGCACGCGCTGAGCGAACGCTGGCAGGGCATGGACAAGGTGCCCGCGTGACCTACAGGGACCTGCGCGACTTCATGGCCCAGCTGGAGCAGACCGGCGAGCTGCGGCGCATCAGCGAACCGGTCTCCCCGCACCTGGAGATGACCGCGCTGTGCGACCGCGTGCTGCGCGCGGGCGGCCCGGCCCTGCTGTTCGAGCGGCCCACCGGCCACCGCATGCCGGTGCTGGGCAACCTGTTCGGCACCACCCACCGCGTGGCGCGCGCCATGGGCGTGGACAGCCTGGCCGATCTGCGGCAGTTCGGCGAGGTGCTGGCCGCGCTCAAGGAACCCCAGGCACCGGGTGGCCTGAAAGACATGGTGGGCATGGCCGGCCTGCTCAAGAAGCTCTGGCACATGACGCCGCAGGAGCACGCGTCGGCGCCCTGCCAGGACGTCGTGTGGGAAGGCGCCGACGTGGACCTGGCGCGCCTGCCGATCCAGCACTGCTGGCCCGGCGACGTGGCCCCGCTCATCACCTGGGGCCTGGTGATCACGCAGGGCCCGCACAAGCCGCGCCAGAACCTGGGCATCTACCGCCAGCAGGTGCTCTCGCGCAACCAGCTCATCATGCGCTGGCTGGCGCACCGCGGCGGCGCGCTCGACTTCCGCGACCACGGCCGGCTGCACCCCGGCCAGCCCTACCCGGTGGCGGTGGCGCTGGGCGCCGACCCGGCCACCATCCTGGGCGCGGTCACGCCGGTGCCCGACAGCCTCTCCGAATACCAGTTCGCCGGCCTGCTGCGCGGCGCGCGCACCGGCCTCGTGCGCGCCCTGGGCGTGCCGCTGCGCGTGCCGGCCTCGGCCGAGATCGTGCTCGAAGGCCACATCCTTCCGGACGCGTCGCACGCCAGCGGCTTCCAGCACGCGCTCGAAGGCCCCTACGGCGACCACACCGGCTACTACAACGAACGCGCCGAGTTCCCGGTCTTCACGATCGAGCGGATCACGCTGCGGCGCGACGCGATCTACCACTCCACCTACACCGGCAAGCCGCCCGACGAACCGGCCGTGCTGGCGCTGGCGATGAACGAGCTGTTCGTCCCGCTGCTGCAGCGCCAGTTCCCCGAGATCACCGACTTCCACCTGCCGTCCGAGGCCTGCAGCTACCGCATGGCGGTGGTGCAGATCCGCAAGGCCTACGCCGGCCACGCGCGGCGCGTGATGATGGGCGTGTGGAGCCACCTGCGCCAGTTCATGTACACCAAGTTCGTCGTGGTCGTGGACGAGGACATCGACGTGCGCAACTGGGGCGACGTCATCTGGGCCATGAGCACGCGCATGGACCCGGCGCGCGACAGCTTCACCATCGAACACACGCCCATCGACTACCTCGACTTCGCCTCACCCGTGAGCGGCCTGGGCAGCAAGATGGGGCTGGACGCGACCAACAAGTGGCCCGGTGAGACGCAGCGCGAATGGGGCCGCGTGATGGCCATGGACCCGGCCGTGCGCGAGCGCATGGACCGGCTGGGCGAACAGCTGGGGCTGTAGGCCCGCGCGGGCCGCCCCGGCGGCGGGCGTCACCACCAGAAGAACAGCAGGCCCCAGCCGCCGGCGATCAGCAGCGCCCCTGCGGTCATCGGCACCAGGGCCGCCAGGCGGCGGGGGATCGACGCGCCGTACCGGGCCGTGCAGCGCCACGCCAGCCACAGGCTCCAGGCGGCGGCGCCCGCCAGCAGCAGGGCGCGCGCCGTGCCCACCCAGGGCAGCGCCACGCCCTCGTGCCGCAGCATCGACAGGGTGGTCATCGACAGCCCCAGAAACACCCCGCAGCCGCCCAGCGGCACGTAGGCCAGGGCCAGGTGGTGCCGGGCACCGGGGCGCCCCAGCAGCCGCGCGCCGGCGACGCACAGCGCGTACAGCGCCGCGCCCAGGAGCACGCCCGTGGCCAGGATGTAGCTGGCGATCAGGGCGCCGTCGAGCCACGAGAAGCTGTCGTGGTTCTGGGGGTAGTGCGTCAGCAGCCACCACGGCGCGTTGTCGGCGAGCATCCACACGCCGCCGTGTTCGATCAGCCAGTCGGCGGCCGCCACGCGCAGCGTGACGTACCAGGGGCTGGCCGCCCAGTGGAAGGCCCCCATCGCCACGCCGATCAGGCCGAACAGCAGCAGCACCGTGTCCCAGCCCCCGGCGGCCCGTTGCCCGTTCACCGAGATCTCCACCCCCGGCGGTCGCAGGGCCAGCGCCACGGCGTCGCGCTGGCCGCTGCAGCGCCCGCACATGTGGCAGGCCGACGCGCCCTCCATGCGGCGGATGTCGATCAGGGGGGCGCAGTTGGGCAGGGCGACGATGCCGCCGGTGCGCGCCTCCCAGCGCGCGCGGTCCACCCGGAAGTGCAACGGCGCCAGCCGCGCCAGCAGGCCGAACACCCCGCCGACCGGGCACAGGTGGCGGCACCACACCCGCTTGCCGCGCCCGTACAACAGGCCCACCACCACTGCCGCGACCGTGGAGCCGCCCAGCACGAGCAGCGCCGCCTGGGGGTACTGGTAGACGCTGACCAGCTGGCCATAGACCGTGGTGATGACGAAGGCCGTGCAGGGCCAGCCGCCCCAGCGCATCCAGCGCGGGATGCCGCGCCCGCGCCCGTGGTGGCTGACGGCCTCGCTGAGCGCGCCCTCCGGGCAGAACACCCCGCACCACACGCGCCCCAACAGCACCATGCTCAGCAGCACGAAGGGCCACCAGACGCCCCAGAACAGGAACTGCGCGAACAGGCCGAGGTGGTTCAGGATGCGCGCCTCGTCGTCGGGCAGCGGCAGGAACGCCGGCAGCACCACCAGCACGCCGTAGAACACCACGATCGCCCACTGGATGCCGCGGATCAGGCGCCCGTGGCGGCGCATGGTGTGGCCCAGCGCCGCCAGCGCGCCCACGGGGCGGCCCGGTGCGGCGCTCATGGAACCACCGCGGCAGGACGGACCCGCGCCGGCTGGCCGGCGCGCAACAGCGCCACCACACCGAGCCAGAACCCGGCGTAGGCCAGCACCGTGGTCAGCGCGGGCTGCGCCCGGTAGCCGGTCAGCGCCGCAAGCAGGCCGCCCACGGCGCCGCTGTCGTCCAGGAGGTCCGCGCTGTTCCAGAGCGGGTCCACCAGCGTGGGCAGCACGTCGAGCGAGATCAGCCGGTCCACCGCATTGACCCACAGGGACGCGGCGAGCAACAGCAGCAGGGCCTCGCTGATCTGGAAGAAGCGGCGCCACGACAGCCAGCGCCGGCCCGACCGCAGCAGCCAGAAGCTCGCCAGCGCCAGCCCCAGGCCCAGCAGCGCCGAGGCGGCGAAGCCCAGCCGGCCGGCGCCGGTGTGCCGGCCGGCCACACCGTAGAGAAAGATCACGGTTTCGCTGCCCTCGCGCGCGATGGCCAGCGCCGCCAGCAACGCGATGCCCCAGCCGCTGGCGCGCGCGAGCTGGCCCGCGGCCTGCTGTTCAAGGTCCTGGCGCAGGGCGCGCCCATGGCGGCGCATCCACCACACCATCTGCAGGATCAGCGCCGCCGCGCTCAGCACCATCGCGGCCTGGAACCATTCACCGGACTCGCCGTCCAGCACGCTGGCCGCACCCAGCATGAGCAGCGCCAGCCCGAGCGCGGCGGCCAGGCCCAGCGCCACGCCCGCCCAGAGCCAGCGCAGACCCCAGGCCCGGTCGGGGCGCTCGCTGAGCCAGGCGTGCAGGATGCCGACCACCAGCAGCGCTTCCACGCTTTCGCGCCAGGTGATGAAAATGACTTCGCCCATGCGTTCTTGCCTCAGTGATCCATCACTTCGCCACGATGGCGCCCTGCCCCGTGGTCTGGTGAAAGTCGTCGAAGAAGCGGTAGCGGCCCGCGTCCAGCGGACGGAACACCAGCGACGAGGTCACGCCCGGCGCCAGCACCTTTTCCTTGCGCAGCTCCAGGCTCTCGAACTCCACCGGATCGCGCCCGGCATTCGTGATCTCCAGCCGGAACTTCGCCCCCTGCGGCACCACCAGCTCCGCCGGCTCGAACCGCCCCTCCCGCGCCGTGAGCCGGTAGGTCGGCATGTCGTCCGCCTGCGCCAGGCCCAGGGCCGACAACATGAGCAGCACCGCCACCGGCCGCACACACCAGGTCAACCAGCCGGAGCGCGTGCCACCCCAGCCCAGGACACCGCCGGGCCGGCTTTGCCGGACGGCTGGTGTCGCCCCCCTGGAGGGGGGTGACGCGAAGCGGCGCGGGGGGTGCTCCATTTCAGTACCCGCCTTTCTTGCCCGTGCCCGCAAAGGTGAACTCGTAGCTCACGTCGAAGGGCTTGAACCACGGGCCGACGCCGGTTTCCTTGTCGGTGTGGCGGCCAAAATGCGCCGCGTGGCCGCCGGGCGGGCTGATGCGCAGGGTCAGCTTGTATTTGCCGGGACCCATCAGCTTGACGTTGTCGCCGTAGTGCGGGCCGTCGGAGGCCACCATGGGCATGAAGTGGCCGCTGACCTTCTCGGTCGTGCCCAGCTTGACCAGCTCGAAATGAATGCTGAGGTGGGGCATCCAGGCCCCTTCCTCGAAGCCGTTCGGGTGGTCCTTGAGCGCGTGGATGTCGGCTTCCAGGTGGATGTCCGAGGCCTCGGCCTTGCGCATCATGCCCTCGGGCTCCATCTTGACCGGTGCCAGGTAGACCGCGGCGATCTCCATGCCGGCCACCTTGTGCGGCGTGCCGATCGGGAATTCCTTGGCATGGGACGGCAGGGAGAACAGGACAGCGCCCGCCAGGGCGATCGCGAGCAACGGGTGGTTCATGTGGTGATCCTTAGGGTGGTGAGACAGCCCGATGGCTGAATGCAGCGCGATGCTAAACAAGAATCAATATCATTCAATTGACCCACATCAAGGTTCCGGCCGGAGCCCATGACTAAGGTGCTCACGGACGCTGTTGTCCGGCCCCTCCCCTCACTTCTGCCTGCCTCCATGAGCACCGACCTGCACCGCCGCACCCTGCTGCGCCACACCGCCTGGCTGCTGGCCTCGGGCGCCGTCAGCGCCCCGACCCTGGCGCAAAGCGACACCGCCCCTTCCGACATCATCGGGGCCCCACCCCTGCCATCCCGGGTGCGCCTGGCCGCCGCCTGGCGCAGCCACGGCAACACCCCCGACTGCGGCCGCGACTGCGACCAGGTGGGTGTGCTTGAACTCGACTGGGCTGCGCGCGAGGTGCGCGTGGCCGCCCACCTGCCGGTGCAGGGGCGTGCCCACGGTCTGCTGCCCGAGCCCGGCGGCGGTTTCCTCGCCGTCGCCACCCGGCCCGGCCGCTGGCTGCTGCGCTGCGACCCACTGGGTGAGCTGCAGACCCGGCACCTGATCGACGCCGAAACCCCGCACCGCACCCTGGGTGGCCACGTGCTGGCGAGCGCCGACGGGCAGTGGCTCTACACCACCGAAACCGACACCCGCGACGGCCGTGGCTGGATCGGTGTGCGCGACCACCGCACGCTGCAACGGGTCGCGCAATGGCCCAGCCACGGCCTGGACCCGCACCACATGGCACTGGACGCTGGCGGGGCGCTGCTGGTCGTCAACGGGGGCATTCCGCGCACCGCCAGCGGCCAGAAAACCCGGCTGGAGGCCATGGACCCGTCGCTGGTGCGGCTGGAGCCGCGGAGCGGCGCGCTGCTGGGTCAGTGGCGGCTGGGCGACCCGCGCCTGAGCCTGCGCCATGTGGCCTGGGGCCTGCCGGTGGGCCCCGGCGACGGCACACCGGCGCGCGCGCCGCTGCTGGGCATCGCGCTGCAGGCCGAACACGACGAGGCCGCCCAGCGCCGCGACGCGCCCGTGCTGGCGCTCTGGGACGGGCAGGACCTGCGGCTGGCCAGCCGCAGCATCGCCGGGAATGGCTACGCGGGCGACATCGCGCCCGGTCCCGGTGGTGGCTTCATCGTGAGCGGCCAGCGCAGCCACGAAGGCCTGCTCTGGCACCCCGACGCACCGGACCGCTGGACCACCATCGCACGGCTCACCGAACCCTGCGCGCTGGCGCCCTGGCCGGGAAGCGGCGGGGTGCTGATGGGCGCGAGCCGCGGGGTCGGCTTCTGGCACCCGGCCCTGCCACCGGCCATGCTGGCCTGGCCCGGCGCCATGGCGCCCGACAACCACTGGGTCGTGCTGGGCTGAGCCGCCCGCCAGGGCGGCGCTTCAGCGGCATTCGAACCGGGCAAACCGCGCGGCCAGGGCGGCCAGGTCCTCCGCGTCGAGCACCGGGGCAGCCAGGCCCGGGCTGCGGCAGGTCTGCAGCACCCAGTGCGACACCGCCTGCGCGGCCAACGCGTCGGCCAGGCGGAACAGGTCATCCCGCCCGAACAGGCCGGCGTGCCAGGTGGTGCGGCACTCCAGCGCCACCCCGCTGTGCTGCAGCAGGCGCAGGCTGCGTGCCGCGCGCGCGCCACCGCCGCGTGTGCCGGTGACCTGGTCGTGGCGGTGTTGCGGCGCCTTGATGTCCAGCCCGACCCAGTCCAGCTGCGGCAACACCCGCTGCAGTCGCTCGGGGTACATGCCGCCGGTGTGCAGGCCGGTGGCAAAACCGAGCGCGCGCACCTCGGCCAGGGCCGGGCCCAGCGCCGCCTGCAGCGTGGGCTCGCCGCCCGAGAACACCACGCCGTCGAGCAGCCCGCGGCGCTGCCGCAGGAAGCCGTGCACCGCCTGCCACGACAGGGCCCCCGGAACCGCGGCGTCGAGCAGCCCCGGGTTGTGGCAGTACACGCAGCGCCACGGACAGCCCTGCAGGAACACCACCGCCGCCAGCCGGCCCGGGAAGTCAACCCCGGTCAGCCGCGTGAGTCCGCCGATGCGCAGCGCCTGCGCACCACGGGTCGCGGGTGGTGGTGCGGTGCCCGCGACCTCAGGCGCGGGCGGCCGGCTCGGCAAAGAATCGGCGTTCGGCATGTTCGCCCTGTTTGCCCCGGTTGAAGCTGCTGACCGGCCGGTGGTAGCCCATGACGCGGGTCCAGACCTCGCAGGGCTGGCGTTCGTCGTCGCGCAGGGACATGTCAGCGGCCGTTGACCTGACGGCCGATGGGGTGGATGTGTTCATGGGTGTTTCCTTTTGGGGTGGTTGAAAGACGGGGGATCAAGCGGCCTGCAGCTGGCGTTTGGCGGCCAGCTTCTCAGCGTCGCAGACCGGACAGAACGGGTGCTCGCCCGCGAGGTAGCCGTGGGTGGGGCAGATGGAGAAGGTGGGGGTGACGGTGATGTAGGGCAGGCGGAAGTTCGTCAGCGCGCGCTGCACCAGCGCGCGGCAGGCCTCGCCGCTGCTCAGGCGTTCGCCCATGTACAGGTGCAGCACGGTGCCGCCGGTGTACTTGCGCTGCAGCGGGGCCTGGCGCTCCAGCGCCTCGAACGGGTCGTCGGTGAAGCCCACGGGCAGCTGCGACGAGTTGGTGTAGTAGGGCTGCTCGGGCGTGCCGGCCTGCAGGATGGCGGGCCAGCGCTTGCGGTCTTCGCGGGCGAAGCGGTAGGTGGTGCCCTCCGCGGGCGTGGCCTCCAGGTTGTACAGGTGGCCGGTCTCCTCCTGGAAGGCCACGATGCGTTCGCGCACGTGGTCCAGGAAGCGCAGCGCGAAGGCGTGGCCGTCGTCGGTGGTGATGTCGTGCGCGTCGCCGGTGAAGTTGCGCACCATCTCGTTGATGCCGTTCACGCCCAGGGTGCTGAAGTGGTTGCGCAGGGTGCCGAGGTAGCGCTTGGTGTACGGGAACAGGCCCTGGTCCATCAGCCGCTGGATCAGCTTGCGCTTGGTCTCCAGGCTCTGTTGGCCCAACACCAGCAGGCGGTCGAGCGCGGCCAGCAGGCCGGCCTCGTCGCCCGCGTGCAGATGCCCCAGGCGCGCGCAGTTCACCGTGACCACGCCCAGGCTGCCGGTCTGCTCGGCGCTGCCGAACAGGCCGTTGCCGCGCTTGAGCAGCTCGCGCAGATCAAGCTGCAGCCGGCAGCACATGGAGCGCACCATGTTCGGCTGCAGCTCGGAGTTGATGAAGTTCTGGAAGTACGGCAGGCCGTACTTGGCCGTCATGTCGAACAGGCGCCGCGCGTTCTCGCTCTCCCAGGGGAAATCGGGCGTGATGTTGTAGGTGGGGATGGGGAAGGTGAAGACCCGCCCCTTGGCGTCGCCCTCGGTCATCACCTCGATGTAGGCGCGGTTGATCAGGTCCATCTCGGCCTGCAGATCGCCGTAGCAGAACGGCATTTCCTGCCCGGCGATCACCGGCACCTGTTCGCGCAGGTCGTCGGGGCAGACCCAGTCGAAGGTGAGGTTGGTGAAGGGCGTCTGCGTGCCCCAGCGCGAGGGCACGTTGAGGTTGTAGATCAGCTCCTGGATGCACTGGCGCACGGCCGCGTACTCCATGCCGTCCTGGCGCACATAGGGCGCCATGTAGGTGTCGAACGACGAGAAGGCCTGCGCGCCGGCCCACTCGTTCTGCAGCGTGCCCAGGAAGTTCACGATCTGCCCCACGGCCGAGGACATGTGTTTCGGCGGCCCCGACTCCACCTTGCCCGGCACGCCGTTGAGGCCTTCGTTGAGCAGGGTGCGCAGCGACCAGCCCGCGCAGTAGCCGCTGAGCATGTCGAGGTCGTGGATGTGGAGGTCGCCCTCGCGGTGCGCCTGCCCGATCTCGGGCGTGTAGACGTGCGAGAGCCAGTAGTTGGCCGTGACCTTGCCGGCCACGTTCAGGATCAGCCCGCCCAGCGAATAGCCCTGGTTGGCGTTGGCGTTCACGCGCCAGTCGGCGCGCGTGAGGTACTCGTTGATCGACGATTCCACATCCACCAGCGTCTGCTGGTCGGCGCGCAGCGTGGCGTGCTGCTCGCGGTAGACGATGTAGGCGCGCGCGGTCTGGAGGTGGTTGGCCGCGATCAGCGTCTGTTCGACCACGTCCTGGATCGGCTCGATGCCGGGCGGCGCACCCTTGAAGCGGTGGATCAGCACCTTGACCACCTGGGCACACAACAGCGCGGCCTCGGCGCCGTCGAACTCGCCGCTGGCCTGGCCGGCCCGCGCCAGCGCGGACCGGATCTTGTCGGCATCGAAGGCCTCGCGCAGGCCCGAACGCTTGATCACCTCCCTTGGAAGACTGACCACCATCGCATCTTTCATAGCTCTCGCCTCCTGGATCAAAAACACTACCTATGGTGTTCAAGATACCCGCCAGACACCATAGATAGTTTGATTTGACGCAAGGTCGACGCAGCTTCCAACGCGGTTTCAGGCCTTTCACCGGCTTGATCTGCGTCAACCGGGTGCGGCTGTCACGCGCGTTCTGACAGGACCGCGCCGAGCCTGAAGAATCCCGGCATGGACTTCGATCACAGCCCCCGGGCGCAGGCGCTCCAGCAGCAGCTGGAGACCTTCATGCAGACCTACCTGCTGCCGCACAACGCGGCCTGGCACCAGGCGGTGCAGCAGGGGGACTACCCGCCACCCTTCCTCGAAGACCTGAAGACCCTGGCGCGCGAGGAAGGGCTGTGGAACCTGTTCCTGCCCGGGCTGCGCGAAGACGAGCCCGGCACCCGGCTGGGCAACCTCGACTACGCGCCGCTGGCCGAGGCCATGGGCCAACTGCACTGGGCGGCCGAGGTGTTCAACTGCAGCGCGCCCGACACCGGCAACATGGAGCTGCTGCACCGCTTCGCCACATCCGCGCAGCGCACGCAGTGGCTCACGCCGCTGCTCCATGGAACGATCCGCTCCGCCTTCGCCATGTCCGAACCCGACGTGGCCTCGTCGGACCCGACCAACCTGCAGACCACGGTGCGGCGCGAGGGCGACGACCTCGTGCTCAACGGCCGCAAGTGGTTCATCACCGGCGTGGCGCACCCGGGCTGCCGGCTGTTGATCGTGATGGCGCGCAACGCGCCCGACGACAGCGCCGCGGCCGAGACCCGGCACCACCAGCACAGCATGGTGCTGGTGCCGCTGGACACGCCGGGCGTGGACGTGGTGCGCAACATCAGCGTGGTGCACCACCACGCGCCCGAGGGGCATGGCGAGATCGTGTTCCGCCAGGTGCGCGTGCCGGCCGACCACCTGCTCGGCGGCTGGGGCGAAGGTTTTGCGATGGCGCAGGCGCGGCTGGGGCCGGGCCGCGTGCACCACTGCATGCGCACCATCGGCCAGTGCGAGCTGGCGCTGGCGCTCGCCACCGAACGCGCGCTGGAGCGCCGGACCTTCGGCAAATACCTGGCCGACTACGCCAACGTGCAGGAGTGGATCGCGCTGTCGCGCATCGAGATCGACCAGGCGCGCCTGCTGGTGCTGCGCTGCGCCTGGCTGCTCGACCACCCGGAGCGCACCGAGCCCGCGGCCTTGCGCGCGCAGGTGGCCGCGATCAAGGTGGTGGCCGCAGGCCTGCAGACCCGCGTGGTGGACCGCGCCATGCAGATCTTCGGTGCCATGGGCCTCTCGCCCGACACGCCGCTGGCGCAGTTCTGGACCTGGGGCCGCGCCCTGCACCTGCTCGACGGACCCGACGAGGTGCACCTGCGCAGCGTGGCCCGGCACGAGCTGGAGCGGGCGCGTGAACGCATGGGGTCGTCTTCCGCCTACTTCACCACGCCCGAGCAGATGCGCACGCCACCGCGCCTGAACTGAGGCCACGTTCTACAACCGCGTGGGTCGCGCGCTCATACGTCCAGGGCACCGCCGGGCCGGCTTTGCCGGACGGCCAGTGCCGCCCCCTTGAGGGGGGCGCGCGAAGCGCGGCGGGGGTGTTCCAGTTCAGCGGTCCACCTGGCCCGGCAGCGAGAGGTCGCCCGACGCCACCTTGAACACCTTCGCCACGCACAGCAGCGGCGTGTGCAGGCTGGCGTTCACCCGCAGTGCGGCGGTCACGCCGTCGAACTTCAGGGCCTGCAGCGCCGACACGTTGTCGAAGGGCACGCGCACGTTCACGCTGTCGCGCTCGAACGAGGGGCTCCAGCCGGGGCTGTCGATCAGCAGCGGCAGGCCGGGCCAGGTCTTGGGCAGGCGCGGCCGGCTGCCCTCGGGGATGTCGACCACCTTCAGCGACCCTTGGCCACAGGCCTCGTCGGGCCGCAGCACCACCCAGTGCGAGTGCCACACGCCGCCGTCGTTCTTCAGGTGGCCGTCGCCGTTTTCGTCGAACAGCGGCGTGTCGTCGAAGTCGGGGTGGGCGGTGACGGCGAAGGCCAGGATGCCGGCCTGGGGCTCGAAGCCCACCTCGGCCGGGTCCAGGCTGGTGGGCCAGACGTAGGAGAACACCCGGCTGCCGGCCAGCTGGCCGGACTTCGTCGGCCGCGTGCGCCCGGCCTTGCCCGAGACCTGCATGTGGAACACCAGGGCGTTGTCCTCGGTGCTGATGCGGGTGTGCACCACATCGAACGGCGCGTGCACCGCCTTGGCCGGCGCGGTCGCGATGCCCCCGGTGTGGGCGCGGCCCCCATCGGCCAGGGCAGGCCCGGCCAACGCCAGAGAAGCCACCAGCCAGGTGGCGCGCAGCGGGGAGGAAAGGGAGATGGAACGCATGGAAAACTCCTGGAGTGGGGCTGGGAACAGGCCGCCGGCCGGCGGTCCCGTGGCACCCAGTGTCGTTCCGCCTTCTGTTCAAATGGGATCATTTCGTACACGATGGATACCCATTCGTTCAGCCACCCCATGACCACGACACCCCCACCCGTCGACCGACTCTCTGGCCTGCTGGAGCGTTTTCCCGTGCGCGCCCAGCTGTCGTTCACCGGCACGCTCTGCGGTGTGCAGAGCTTCACCCCCGCGCCCGGCACGGGCTACCTGCACGTGCTGCGCCGGGGCACGCTCAAGGTCACACACCCGGCCCGGCAAGGGGTGCCGCGGCGCCTGCAGATCAGCGAACCCTCGCTGCTGTTCTACCCGCGCGCCATCACCCACCACTTCCACAACCCGCCGGTCGAGGGCAGCGACTTCACCTGCGCGCAGCTGCGGTTCGACGGCGGCCAGGCGCACCCGCTGGTGCGCACCCTGCCCGGCGTGCTCGTCCTGCCGCTGCACCAGGTGGACGGGCTGGCGGCCGCGCTGGATCTGCTGTTCGCCGAGACCGACCGGGTGCGCTGCGGGCACCGCCTGCTGGCCGACCGGCTGTTTGAAGTGGTGCTGATCCAGGCCCTGCGATGGCTGCTTGACCACCCGCGCGAGGCCGGGGTGCCGCCCGGGCTGGTCACGGGCCTGTCGGACCCCCGGCTGGCGCGCGCGCTCGTGGCCCTGCACGACGCGCCCGGCGCGCCCTGGAGCGTCGAGCAACTGGCCGCGGTGGCGGGCATGTCGCGCACCAGCTTCGCCCAGCGGTTTCGGGACCTGGTCGGCCAGACGCCGGCGGGCTACCTGACCGACTGGCGCATCGGCCTGGCGCAGGCGGGGCTGTTGCAGGGCGCGTCCATCAAGCAGCTGGCCAGCGACCTGGGCTACGCCAACCCGTCGGCCCTGAGCCGTGCGTTTGCCGCCCGGTCCGGGCACTCGCCGCGCGACTGGCTCAAGGGGTCTGTGCCCTCGGCGCGCTGACCCGAGGCGCGGCCGGCCCCCGGGGCGCTGCGGGACCTCAGGCCACTCAGGCCGCCACCGCTTCGCGCATCGCCGCCGCCGCGATGTCCAGCGAGCGCAGGCGCAGCGCAGGGTCGAACACGTCGCTCACCAGCATGAACTCGTCGGCCTGCGTGGCCTCGGCGAGCCGCTGCAGGCCGGCGCGCACCGTGTCGGGCCCGCCCACCACCGCGCAGGCCAGGAAGTCGGCGATGCCGGCGCGGGCCTGCGGGTCCAGTCCCGCCAGGAAACCCGCCACCGGCGCCGGCAGCTGGCCGCGCTGGCCGGTGAGGATGCCGAGCACGCGCTGGTAGGTGCTGCTGGCCAGGAAATCGGCTTCCTCGTCGGTGGGCGCGGCGATCAGCGGCACGCCGACGATGGCGTAGGGCTTGTCGAGCACGGCGGACGGCTTGAAGTTGTGGCGGTACAGGTCCAGCGCCTGCAGCAGGTAACGCGGCGCAAAGTGCGAGGCGAAGGCGTAGGGCAGGCCGCGCTCGGCCGCGAGCTGGGCCGAGAACAGGCTCGATCCCAGCAGCCAGATCGGCACGTGCGTGCCGGCGCCCGGCATGGCGATCAGCTTCTGGCCCGGCACCGCATCGCCCAGCAAACGCTGCAGCTCCATCACGTCGCGCGGAAAGTCCTCTTCGGTCTCGCGCCGGTCGCGGCGCAGTGCGCGCATGGTCATGGGGTCGGTGCCGGGCGCCCGGCCCAGACCGAGGTCGATGCGGCCGGGGTAGAGCTCGGCCAGCGTGCCGAAGGCCTCGGCCACCACCAGCGGCGCGTGGTTGGGCAGCATGACGCCGCCCGAGCCCACGCGGATGTGCTGCGTGGCGCCGGCCACGTGGCCCACCAGCACGGCCGTGGCCGAACTGGCGATGCCGCTCATGTTGTGGTGCTCGGCCAGCCAGTAACGCGTGAAGCCCAGGGCCTCCGCGTGCTGTGCGGTGCGCAGGGCGATGGCCAGCGCATCGGCCACCGTGCCGCCTTCGCGCACGGCCACGAGATCGAGCAGGGAGAGGCGGATGTCTTGCAGGGGCTTGGGCATGGGATTCATGGACCGCATTGTCAGATGCTTTGCATCCCGCCGGCCGGTGAGCCCACGAAAGACCCCTGTCCCCCTCCCCTGGCGAGCCGCCTCCACCCACCGGATCAGCGTGCCTTGATGGCACCACCGGAGCGCCAACGCAGGGGAAACGCGGTCAACGCGCCGCCATCCGGCTCACCCGGCGGGCGGGAGCACCCGCAGGGTGAGCGCTTCGAGAGCCTGCACGATGAGGCGCTCGGGTCGGTCGCAGGTGTGGCTTTCACCCGCATCCAGCACGGTGTCCCGCGGGTCGCGGTCATGGGTGATCCAGGCCCGCCCGGCGATGCACTCGATGCGGCAGCCCAGTGGCCGCGTGATGCATTGCAGGGCCCCCCTGGGCAGCACCCAGGTGTCGGCGGCGGGGCGCGCGCTGGCGGCCGGGTGCGGCCGGCGCGACAGGCGCAGGGTGGAAGGCAGGGACAGCGGTACGGTGTGCATGGCTCAAGGCCGGCGGGGCCGGCGAAAGGTGGGAAGGAACGGGATTCAGGCGGTCAGCGCCTCGCGCCGCGCGGGCAGGCGCTGCCGGGCCAGGGCCAGGCGCTCCTGCTCCAGCGCGCGCGCCAGGGCTTTCTGGCCGCTGCGCTGGGCCGCCGCGATCAGCGTGAGGTCGATCAGGTCGCGCTGCGCATGGCTGCCACCGAAACGGTGCGACTGGCTGCGCACCGGGCGCAGCAGGGCCACCGCACGCGCCCAGTCCTGCTGCCCGAAGGCGACGCAGGCCTGCGTGACCGCCGAGCCGACCTCGCGCGTGAAGGCCGCGTTGTCGCCCTCGCTGGCCATCGCAATGCGCTGGGCCTGCAGCAGCGTCTGCAGCAGGTCTTCGCGTCCGGCGGCCACGAAGGCCATGGCCGCGTGCCAGTCGCTGAAGGCGTAGTGGCCGTCGCCCGCGAAGGGCGCCCAGCGCTCGGCCAGGCGCTCCCAGCGCGCGCCCACGTCCGCCCCCTGCAGGTCCAGCCGCCACAACAAGGCGCTCGCGTCCACCAGCTCCACATGGACCTCGGGGCGGTGGCCGTGGATCGGCCCGTCGTACAGCGCCAGCACCTCGGGCAGATCGCCCTGCGCGAGGTGGTGCAGCGCGAGGTGCCACCAGTTGTGCACGGCCAGGAAGTTGTCGGTCTGCCAGCCTTCGTTGCCCCGCATCCACTCGATGCCCTCGTCGCGCCGGCCCTGCATCTCCAGCACGTGGGCCACCGCGTGCTGCGCCCAGGCGTCGCGGGGCTGCAGGTCCACGGCCTGGCGCCCCAGGCGTTCGGCGCGGGCGTAGTCGCCGGTTTCTTCGAGCCCGAAGGCCTGCATGCCCAGCACCGCGTGCCAGCCGGGCAGGGTGGCGGACCACGCGGGCAGGGCGCGCGCGATGCGGTCGCGCAGCATGCGCGAGTCGCCCACGAAGAAGTCGAGCTGCTGGCCGGCCTGCAGGGCCAGCGCGTCCAGCGGGTGGTGCGCGCTCAGGTCTTCCAGCGTGAGCGCGGCGGCGCGCCACTGGCCGTCGCACAGCTGCGCGATGGCCCGCAGGTGCCAGGCCTCGCGTTCGTTGTGCGGCAACTCGCGCGCGGCCGCCAGGGCCTCGCGGGCGGGCGCCACGGCTGCCGCTTCCGAGGACAGCAGGAAAAGCCAGGCGCGCAGCACCTGGGCCATCACCAGGTCGGGGGCTTCGGCCAGCGCCGCTTCGGCGGTGGCCAGGGGGTTGTCGGCAAAACAGCGGAACTGATGCAGGGCCTGCTCCAGCAGGTCGTGGGCGTGGGCGTTGCCGCCCGAGAGGGTGTGGCCGACGGTGTCTTTCGTGGTCATGGGAATGCTCCAGGGTTGGGGTGAGGAAAAAAGGGAAGGAAGGGGATCAGGGCCGGGCGCGCGACACGTCGCGGAACACCAGCATGTCGGGAATGCGCGCAGAGGCGCCGTCGTGGAAACCCAGTTCGGGCCAGGGCGCGTTCGCCGGTCCGTTGCGGAAGGTGCCGAACAGCAGGTCCCACAGCGGCAGGTCGGCGTAGTTGTGCGCGTGCACGCCGCGCTGGTGGTGGATGGCGTGGCTTTCGGGTCGCTGGATCAGGTAGCCCAGCCAGGTCGGTGTGCGCACACGGGTGTGCTGGAACACCGAGAGAAAGGTCAGCAGCGCCACCGCCCAGGCACCCGCTTCGGGGCTCAGGCCGAGCAGCGGAAACAGCACCAGGCTGGAAAGCGTGGTGAACAGCGCCGTGTCCAGCGGGTGCAGGTAGAAGGCACCCCAGGGGTCGAGCGATTCGGCGCTGTGGTGCATCTGGTGGCCCAGGCGCCAGAGGGTGTCGAAACGGTGCGCGCTGCGGTGGTACCCGTAGTGGAAGAGCTGGTACACCAGCACGCCCAGCGCCGCACCGCCGGCGGTGCCGAGGGCGACCCCGTCAAAGACGTGCAGGCCTCCGAAGAAGCGGCTCCAGAGGTGGCCGACGAACAGCGCCAGCCCGGTGTTGACCACGGTGATGGACAGGGCCCGCGAGCGCCAGCCGCGCACGCGACCAGCGTGGGCGTGGGTGATGGCATCGAGCAGGAGGAAGGCGGGCAGCACCGCCAGGGTGAAGATCTCGGGCCAGGACATGGTGTTTCCAGTGAGGGGTTGAAAGGGGTTTGACGGTTCTAGAATCGGTCAGGCACTGTAGGCAGACGGACCGTTTTCACCTGCAGTCAAATCCGACAGCCACCCGACAAAACCGCCATGTCCAACCCCGACGACGCCCCGGCGCTCGCCACCGTGGCCATCCTGGCGCTGCCCGAGGTGGCGGCCTCGATGCTGTTCGGCATGAGCGACATGTTCATGGGCGTGGGGCGCGACTGGCCGCTGGTGGTGGAGGACCGCCCGGGCCGCTCGTTGCTGCGGGTGCAGATCGTCTCGGCCGACGGCCAGCCCCTGACCATTGCCAACGGCGTGCACCTGGCGCCCGACAGCTCCATCGCCAACGCCCCTACCCCGCAGGTCATCTGCATCCCCGAGGTGTTCGTGGTGCCGAGCACCGACCTGCGCGGACGCTATGAGGCCGAAGCGGCCTGGCTGCGCGAAGCCCATGCCCGGGGCGCCATCATCGCGGCGGCCTGTTCGGGCGCGCTGCTGATGGCCGAAGCCGGCCTGCTCGAAGGCGAGGACGCCACCACCCACTGGGCCTATTGCGACGTGCTGGCGCAGCGCCACCCGGGGATCCGCCTGCACCGCCGGCGGGCGCTGGTGACCGCGGGCGAAGGCCAGCGCCTGGTGATGGCCGGTGGCGGCACCTCCTGGCAAGACCTCGCGCTGTACCTGATCGCCCGGCTGGTGGGTCTGGAGGCGGCGATGCAGATGGCGCGCCTGTACCTGATCGACTGGCACGGGAGTGGCCAGCAGCCGTTTGCGCGGCTCTCGGCGAGCCGGCAGTCGGACGACGCGGTCATCACGCGCTGCCAGCTCTGGGTCGCCGACCACTACGGCGAGCCCAGCCCGGTGGCGGCGATGACGCGGCTCTCGGGCCTGGCCGAACGCTCCTTCGTGCGCCGCTTCCAGCAGGCCACGGGTTTATCACCGCTGCAGTACGTGCACCACGTGCGGCTCGAAGAGGCCAAACAGTTGCTGGAGGGCAGCGACGATTCGATCGAGGCCATCGCCGGCCAGGTGGGCTACGAAGACGCGGGCTATTTCGCGCGCCTGTTCAAGCGCGAGGTCAACCTCACACCGGCCCAGTACCGCAGGCGCTTCGCGGGCCTGCGTGAGGTGCTGCAGCAGGGCCGCACGGCCTGATCACAGCTCAGGGGGCGCGCCATCGGGCGGCCCCTTGAGTTCCACCACATTGCCTTCGGGATCGGTGACGTAGAGCGAGGGACCTTCGCCCTCGGCGCCATAGCGCGAGGCCAGCTCGCCGGCCTCGACGCCGTGCGCCTGGAGCTGGGCGCGGATCTGTGCCTCGTCGAACGGCTCCACCCGGAAACAAAAATGGTCGAGGTTGCGCCCCTGCGCGCCCGGCGCCGCGCCGCCGGCGCGACCAAGCGGCCCGTCCACCGGCACCAGGTCGAGCAGTGAGCGCCCGGCACGCAACTGCACCAGCCCGATGCCGTCCTGGCGGCGCTCGATGCGACAGCCCAGCACATCGCAATAGAAACGCAGCATGGCATCGAGATTCACGACGCGCAGCACGAGGTGGTCGATTTCCCGGAGGTGGAACATGGGCCAGGTTATACCGCCTGTCATCGCTTTCTGAAACACCCGCTGTGGGGTCACCGTCCGTCGGCGACCGACCGCGCGGACCGTGAAGCGTAGACTGGGCCACACCACCTACCCAACCCGCCACCCCCACCCATGACCACCCTGTTTGAACCCCTGCAAGTCGGCGCCCTGAGCCTGTCCAACCGCATCGTCATGGCCCCGCTCACGCGCAACCGCGCGCCCGACGCCATCCCCACGCCGCTGATGGCCGAGTACTACGCCCAGCGCGCCAGCGCCGGCCTGCTGATCACCGAGGCCACCGCCATCACCCAGCAGGGCCAGGGCTACGCCGACGTGCCCGGCCTGTACGGCACCGAACAGCTCGACGGCTGGAAGCGCGTGACGAAAGCCGTGCACGACGCGGGCGGCAAGATCGTCACCCAGCTCTGGCACGTCGGCCGCGTCTCGCACACCGACCTGCAGCCGCACTTCCAGAAACCGGTTGCCCCCTCGGCGATCCGCGCCCACACCAAGACCGTGCTGATCAGGGACGGCGTGCCCACCTTCGTCGACACCTCCGAGCCGCGCGCGCTCGACGCCGAAGAGATTCCCGGCATCGTGCAGGACTACCGCCACGCCGCGCTCAACGCGATCTCAGCGGGTTTTGACGGCGTGGAGATCCATGCCGCCAACGGCTACCTGATCGACCAGTTCCTCAAGACCGGCAGCAACCAGCGCAAGGACGACTACGGTGGCAGCGTCACCAACCGCGCGCGCCTGCTGCTCGAAGTGGTGGCCGCCGTGACCGACGCCATCGGCGGCGCGCGCACCGGCATCCGGCTCTCGCCGGTGACCCCGGCCAACGACGTGGTGGACACCGACCCGCAGCCGCTGTTCGACCACGTGGTGCGCAAGCTCGCGCCCTACCAGCTGGCCTACGTGCACCTGATAGAAGGCGCCACGGGCGGCCCGCGCGAACTGCCGGACCGGCCGTTCGACTACGCGGGGCTCAAGGCCAGCTACCGCGCGGCCGGCGGCCAGGGCGCCTGGATGGTGAACAACGGCTACGACCTGACGCTGGCCCAGCAGGCGCTGGCCGACGGCGCCGACCTCGTGGCCTTCGGCAAGACCTACATCGCCAACCCCGACCTGGTGGCCCGCCTGCGCGCGGGCGGCCCGTTCAACGCCCCCGACAAAGCCACGTTCTACGGTGGCGGCGAAAAGGGCTACACCGACTACCCGACGCTGGAAGGGTAAAGGCCCCCACGCTCCGCCGCAGCGCGGGTCGCTGCCCCCCGAGGGGGCTGATCCGGCTTGGGGCGGCCCGGCGCCGGATCGCTGGCCCCCATGCTCCACCGCGGCGCGCCGACCTATGATGCGCACACCATGCCGTCTCCCGAATGGGTCGCCGCCCTCTACCCCTGGCTCCTCCCGCTGCACATCAACCTCGTGACGCTCAGCGTGTCGCTGTTCGCGGCACGGGGCATCGGCGTGCTGGCCGGGCAGGCCTGGCCGATGCAGGCCTGGGCGCGCGGCCTGAGCCCGGTGATCGACTCGCTGCTGCTGCTCGCGGGCGGATCGCTCTGGTGGCTGCGGCAGCTCAACCCCACGCAGGACCACTGGCTGCTCGCGAAACTGGTGCTGCTGATCGTCTACATCGTGCTTGGTACGCTCGCGCTCAAGCGGGCGCCGACGCGGATGGCCAAGGCCGGGTGTTTGTTCGCCGCGCTGGCCGTCGTGGGCTTCATGGCCAGCATCGCGGTGGCGCACCATCCCCTGGGTCTGTTCGCGCCATGAGCGAGGCGCCCACGCCCCACCGCTCGCGGCTGGTGCGCGGCCTGCTGTGGGTGGCGGGGTCGCTGGCGCTGGTGCTGGGCCTCATCGGCGTGGTGCTGCCAGGCCTGCCGACCACACCCTTCGTGCTGCTGGCCGCCGCCTGCTACGCCAAGGCCTCGCCGCGGCTGCACACCTGGCTGCTCAACCACCGCCTCACCGGCCCGATGCTGCGCGACTGGGAAAGCGACCGCAGCCTGACGCGCCGCAGCAAGGCCATCGCCGTCGGGTCGATGCTGCTGATGGTGAGTGTCTCGATCTGGCACTTTCAGGGGCGCCCAGTGGTGCAGCTGGTGCTGCTGGTCGCGGCCGCCATCGGTGCCGGGGTGGTGCTGCGCATTCCCACACGCAAACCCAAATAAGCGCCCCTACGCGCGCGACGCCCTGCGCCGGCGCGGCGGGCCGGTCTGCATCTCGGCGCAGAGGTTGTAGAACTCCTGCGCCGCCGGCGCGAGCACGGTGGATCGCCGCTTGATCAGGCCCACCATGCGTTTGACCACCGGGTCCACCAGCGGCACGCTGACCAGCAGCGGGTGGTCCTTCGCCGGCATGGCCATCGAGGGCACCACCGCCACGCCCAGCCCGGCTTCCACCAGACCGATCATGGTGGTGCCGTGCCGCGTTTCGTACAGGCTCTGCGGCTGACCAACCATGCCGGCCAGGGCCTGGTCGAGCAGCAGGCGGTTGCCCGACACCTTGTCGGCCGCGATGTAGTCGTGCTGCGCGAGCTCGGCCCAGCGCACCTGGCGCTTCTTGGCCAGCGGGTGGTCGCGCCGGCAGGCCGCGACGAACTGCTCTTCCTTCAGCGGCTTGAACTCCACGTCGGCCTCCTGCGAGCCGACAAAATTGAGACCGAAATCGGCCTCGCCGCGCGCCACCGCCAGCAGCACCGCGTTGGCGCTCTCGTCGATGATCTTGATGCGAACGCGCGGGTAGCGCTCGTGGTAACGCGCGATCACACTGGAGAGAAAGTAGTTCACCGCCGAGGGCACGGCCGCGATGGTGACCTCGCCCATGCGCGTGGCCGCCACGCCGCGGATGCCGAGCAGCGTGGTGTCCAGCGCATCGAGGATCTGGCGCAGCTGACGGTCGAAATCGCGCCCCACCACCGTCAGGCTGACGCGGCGCGTGCTGCGCTCCAGCAGCCGCACGCCCAGCGCCTGCTCCAGCTTGTCGATGCGCCGGCTGAAGGCGGGCTGCGAGATGTGCACCGACTCGGCGGCCTTGCGGAAATTGCCTAGTTCGGCCACGGCACGGAAGGCGAACAGGTCGTTGAGATCGAAGTGTGCGGACATGGAAGGGACCGGTCGGGGGCGTTTTGATTGATGCACATTGTGGATCAATCGATCCCAACAATGCAATTCACAGATGCCTTCGATCGCCGGATGATTCACCCACTTTCAACCGACAGGAGACAAACCATGAACATCACACGGACCGCGATCACCCTCGCCCTGACCGCCGCCTTCGCCCCCGCCGCCATGGCCTTCCCCACCAAGACCATCACCATCGTCGTGCCCACCGCCGCCGGTGGCGGCAACGACCTGATGGCGCGCACCATCGCGCAGAAGCTGGGCACGCTGCTGGGCCAGAGCGTGATCGTGGAGAACAAGGCCGGCGCCAACGGCGCGCTGGCCAGCGAGGCCGTGGCGCGCGCCGCGCCCGATGGCCACACGCTGATGCTGGGCTACATCGCCACCCACGCCATGAACCCCGCGCTGCAGAAGCTGCGCTACGACCCGGTGACCGACTTCGAACCCGTGGGCCTGGTGGGCTACTCGGGCACGCTCCTGGTGGCGAACGGCGCCACGCCGGTGAAGGACGTGAAGGACCTCGTGGCCCAGCTCAAGGCCAAGCCCGAGCGTTACGTGTACGCCACCGCCGGCAACGGCACGGCGCCGCACTTCGCGGGCGAGCTGTTCAAGATGAACGCGGGCGTGGAGATGATCAGCGTGCCCTACAAGGGCGCGGCGCCGGCGGTGAACGACACCATCGGCGGCCAGACGCAGTTCATGTTCCCCAGCCTGTTCACCGCGCTGCCGCACGTCAAGGGCGGCAAGCTCAAGGCCCTGGCCATCGCCGGCCCCAAGCGCTCGCCGCTGCTGCCCGACGTGCCCACCATGAAGGAGGCCGGTGTGGACGGCGTCGAGGTGCAGCAGTGGTACGCGATCTTCGCGCCGGGCAAGACGCCCAAGGACGTGGTGACCAAGATCAACCAGGCGCTCAACACCGTGCTGACCGACAAGGAGGTGGTCAAGCGCATGGAGGACCACGGCGCCGACGTGGAGACCAGCACGCCCGAGCAACTCGGCGGACTCGTCAGGAGCGAGCTGGCGAAGTGGAAGGCCGTGGTGGTGAAGGCCAAGCTGACGGCAGAGTGAACTGAATACCCCCCGCGCCGCTTCGGATCCCCCCCCAAGGGGGGCGGCACTGGCCGTCTGCCCTGAGCTTGTCGAAGGGCCGCCCGGCGGTGCCCTGGCGAAAGCACGACCGGCTCTGCGCTCCACCCTCACCCTGCACCACGCCATGTCCCTCTCCATCCCCTGTGTCCTGATGCGCGCCGGCACCTCGCGCGGCCCCTTCTTCCTGCGCGACTGGCTGCCCGAGGGCGATGAGGCGCGCGACCAGGCGCTGATCGGCGCCATCGGAGCGTCGGACCCGCTGCAGCTCGACGGCCTGGGCGGCGGCAGCACGCTCAACAGCAAGGTCGCCATCGTCTCGCGCTCCACGGTGCCCGACTGCGACCTGGACTACCTGTTCGCCCAGGTCGGCGTCGGTCACCGCTCGGTGGACACGCGGCCCAACTGCGGCAACATGCTCTCGGGCGTGGCGCCGTTCGCCATCGAGCAGGGGCTGATCACCGCGCAGGACGGCACCACCACGGTGCGCATCCACAACGTGAACACCGGCTCGCAGATCGAGGTCACGGTGTGCACGCCCGGCGGCAAGGTCAGCTACGAGGGCGACGCGCGCATCGACGGCGTGGCCGGCACGGCGGCGCCCATCCTGCTGAACTTCCTCGACGCCTGGGGCGCGGTCACCGGCCAGGTGTTCCCCACCGGCCAGCGCATCGACCTCATCGACGGGCTGGAGGTGACCTGCATCGACGCGGCCATGCCGCTGATGGTGCTGCGCGCCATCGACCTCGGCCTCACGGGCCGCGAGAGGCCGGCCGAGCTGGACGCCAACACCGCCCTGCTCGCGCGCATCGAGGCGCTGCGGCTGGAGGCCGGCCGGCGCATGGGCCTGGGCGATGTGTCGGGCAGCGTGATCCCCAAGCCGGTGCTGGTGAGCGCGGGCGACACGCTGGACAGCATCACCTCGCGCTACTTCACGCCGCACAAGTGCCACGCTTCACACGCGGTCACCGGCGCCATCGGCGTGGCCACGGCCTTCGCCCTGCCCGGCACGGTGGCCAGCGGCATCGCGCGCCCGGCCGGACGCCATGCGCTGGTGGTGCTGCACCCGGCCGGCCAGATCGATGTGGCGGTGGACCTGGAGGGCGAGGGCGAGCGCATCGAGATCAAGAGCGCCGCGCTGGTGCGCACCGCGCGCAAGATCATGCAGGGCATGCTGCACCTGCCGGGCTACGTGTTCCCGCCCGCTGCGTCCGCCGAGGCCAGCACGACCACGCAGCAGACCCCAGCGGTGCGCAGCTTCCCGCAGCGCGAGCTGCACGTCATCGTGCCCACCAGCGCGGGCGGCGGCAACGACACCATGGCGCGCACGCTCACGCGCAAGCTCGGGCCGCTGCTGGGCCAGCCGCTGGTGGTGGACAACCGCGCGGGCGCCAACGGTAGCATCGCCAGCGAGTACGTGGCCGCCGCCGACGCCGACGGTCACACCCTGCTGTTCGGCTACATCGCCACGCACGGCATCAACCCCGCGCTGCAGAAGCTGCGCTACGACCCGGTGACCGACTTCTCGCCCATCGGTCTGATCGGCTATTCACCCACGCTGCTGGTGGTGCCGGCCGCCCTGCCGGTGAACAGCGTGGCGGAGCTGGTGCGCCTGCTGCGCGACGCGCCCACGCCGCTGGCCTACGCCTCGGCCGGCGAGGGCACGGTGCCGCATTTCGCGGCCGAGCTGTTCCAGCTGCAGACCGGCACGCGGCTCAAGCGCGTGGACTTCGCGGGCGCGGCGCCGGCGATTGCCGACGTGGCCAACGGCCTGGTGCAGCTCATGTTCCCCAGCCTGTTCACCGCGCAACCGTACCTGCGCAGCGGGCGACTGAAGGCCTTGGCGGTGGCCGGCAATGAGCGCCTGCCGGCCTGGCCCGAGGTGCCGACGCTGATGGAGGCGGGTGTGCCCGGTGTGTCGCTCACGCAGTGGTACGCGCTGTTCGCGCCGGCCAGGACGCCGCACGCGGTGACGCGCCAGCTGAACACCGCCCTCAACACGGTGTTGAAGGACCCGGACGTGGTGGCGCGCATGCAGGCCGATGGCGCACAGGTGCAGGCCTCGACCCCGGGTGAGCTGCACGACCTGCTGCTGGCGGAGGGTGAGCGCTGGCAATCGGTGGTGCGTCAGACGGGTTTGCGCTTGGACATGGTGGTGGAATAGGACCCCCCTGCGCCGCCTGCGGCGTCACCCCCCAAGGGGGCGATGCGAGTGGCCCGGCGAAGCCGGTTCCACCGCATCCTGGGTGGGGCACTTCTCGCCGGAGCGCGCGCTGGCCCCCGGTCGTTCTGACCTTCGGCGCTCGGGCTGTTTGGGCAGGGGCAGGTGGTCCGACGTGATGTTTGAGCGAACCCGCAGGCACGCCCTTCTGTCGTTGAGGACGATGGCGGTTCCCCCGGGCGCAGGCCCCATTCGCCGTTGCCACGGAGCTTGCGCGCTGCGACGGTGTTGACGCAGCAGCGGAGGCGCACCTGCCCATTCGACGGCGAGCGTGGCCCGGAGAACGGGGGTGCCGCCATCGGCCTGCGCGAGGTGCAGGCGTTCCCCTTCACACGTACGAGGTGTGACTCAACCGTTGGCGCGCCGCGCGAGCACCTCGAACGCCGGCAAGGTCTTGCCTTCCAGCACTTCGAGGAAGGCCCCACCGCCGGTGGAGATGTAGCCCACGTCCTTCTCGATGCCGTACTTGGCGATGGCGGCCAGCGTGTCGCCACCACCGGCGATGCTGAAAGCGCTCGATTCGGCGATCGCCTGCGCGATCACCTTGGTGCCGTTCTCGAACGCCGCGAACTCGAACACGCCCACCGGGCCGTTCCAGACGATGGTCCCTGCCTTCTTCAGCTGCTCGGCCAACAGCTGCGCGGTCTGCGGGCCGATGTCCAGGATCAGGTCGTCGTCGGCCACGTCGGTCGCGGCTTTCACCGTGGCCACGGCGTCGGGGCTGAAGCTCTTGGCACAGACCACGTCGGTCGGGATCGGCACGGCCGCGCCGCGCGCTTTCATGGCTTCGATCACGGCCTTGGCTTCACCGACCAGGTCGGGCTCGGCCAGGCTCTTGCCGATCTTCAGACCGGCGGCGAGCATGAAGGTGTTGGCGATGCCGCCGCCGACGATCAGGCCGTCCACGTTCTTGGCCAGGGCCTGCAGGATGGTGAGCTTGGTGCTGACCTTGCTGCCAGCGACGATGGCGATCAGCGGGCGCTTCGGGTTGGCCAGGGCTTTGCCGATGGCGTCCATCTCGGCCGCCAGCAGCGGGCCGGCCGAGGCGATGGGCGCGGTCTCGGCGATGCCGTAGGTCGTGCCTTCGGCGCGGTGCGCGGTGCCGAAAGCGTCGTGCACGAAGATGTCGCAGAGCTTGCCGAGCTTGGCGGCCAGCTCGGGTTTGTTCTTCTTCTCGCCCACGTTCAGGCGGCAGTTCTCCAGCATGACCACCTCACCGGGGGCGACCGAGAAGTCGCCATCGACCCAGTTGGCCACGACGCGGATGTGGCGGTTCATCAGCTGGCCCAGACGCGCAGCGACCGGCGCCAGCGAATCTTCGGGTTTGAACTCGCCCTCGGTGGGACGGCCGAGGTGGCTGGTCACCATGACGGCGGCCCCGGCGTCCAGCGCCATCTGGATGGCCGGGATGCTGGCGCGGATGCGCGTGTCTTCGGTGATGTTGCCGGCATCGTCCTGCGGCACGTTGAGGTCGGCGCGAATGAAGACGCGCTGGCCCTGGGCCTTGCCCTGGGCGCAGAGATCGGAGAAGCGGATGAATTGCATGATGAGGCCTCAGCCGGTCAGCGGAACCGCCGGCGCGTTGGATGCGGTGCCACATTGGCACCGGGGCAAATTGTAGGCACTGCGCCGCCCCGCCCCCCACCGCGACACGGCCTCACAGCCCGGTCATCACGAAGTCGGCCTTGCCCACGCCGCACTCCGGGCAGCGCCAGTCGCCCGGCACGTCGGCCCAGCGCGTGCCCGGCGCGATGCCGTGATCGGGCAGACCGGCGGCTTCGTCGTAGACCCAGCCGCACACCACACACATCCAGACGGTCATGGCGTCACCCGCTTTCTGTCATGAGGATGTTGATCAATCGTCATCACCGTCCCCCGACGACACCTGACTCCAGGCGCTGGTGGGCACCAGCCCCCGGGGCGATTGTTGCCATTCCCAGGCGCCGTAGGCCAGCACGGCCATCAGGAGCAGGGCAGCCAGCCAGCCCCGGTTGTGCGGCACCAGGTTCGGACCCGGCCCGTCGACCCGGCCGGTCAGCATGGGCGCCGCCTGGTTCTTTCGGCGCAGCACGCTCAAGGCCAAGATCAGCGCCAGGTGCGCCAGCACCACGAACAGCATCGCCTCGCCGAAGAACTCGTGCAGCTCGCCCAGCGTGTCGTCGCCGGGAAACACGCCCCACTCGTTGAAGGTCGCGTAGCCGCTCAGCGTCAGGGGCAACACCAGCACCAGCAGGGCCACCACCGCCAGCGCCATCAGCAGGTTCTGGCCCTGGCGCCAGTGGATCGCGGCGAGCGACGGCGCGGTGCGCAGCGACCGGAGCCACGCGGGTGCGCTGCCCAGCTTGCGCCAGAGCAGGCCCAGGCCGGCCTGGCGCGGACCGAAGAGGCCGTAGAGCACGCGGAAGACCAGCAGGCCCGCCATCGTGTAGCCCAGGGTGACGTGCAGCATGCGCCAGCGCTCGCCGTCGGCCGTCAGGTAGGCGCCGACAAAGCTCAGCGCGAACAGCCAGTGGAACATGCGCGTGGGCGCGTCGGTGACGCGGCGGCCCGGGGCGGCAGCGGGTGCCGTGGCGGCGGTGGAGAGGGTGGGAGCAACGTTCATGGTGGTGGTCCCCGCTCAGTCGTTCCAGGGCCAGCGCCGGCCCAGGCTCACGCCGGCCGGCAGCCGGATGTGGTCGTCGTCGAAGTCGCCGCGGTCGGCGCCCGTGTGGCAGGCGCCGCAGTTGGCGGCGCTCTTGATGCTGGCGTGTTTCCAGACCGCGGACGGGATCTCGTCGTGCTTGCGCTCGAACCAGGCCGAGCGGGTGAGCCGGTCCTGCGGCGGCGCTTCGTTCACCCGCTTGTAGGTGCCGGCGTGGGTCTGCAGCCAGGTGCTGAGCTGCTTGACCGTCGCGTCGTCGAGCGAGGCGTCGGTGCCGTAGTGTTTGTCCAGACCGGTCATGATGCGCTGCCACGAGCGTGCGGGCAGCAGGCCCGGCGCGTAAGCGGTGTGGCAGGCGGCGCACTCGGCGGTGTAGGCCTTGGGCATGTCGCTGGGCATCATGCGGCCGCCGTCGGCCTGGGCGGCGCCCAGGGCCGTCAGGCACAGCAGACCGGCCAGGCCGGGACGGATCAGGCGGTTCGACAAGGTGTTCATGGCGGGCTCCGGTGGGGTCTTCACTTCAAGCTGTTCAGGTAGGCCAGCACGTCGGCCTTTTCGACCGCGCTGCATTCGCGGCTGAGCACGTCGTTGCAGTTGCGCTTGAACCACTTGTCCACCTTGGCGCTGTCGGTGAAGGCCTTGGCGTTGAAGGCCGGCGCCAGCGGGGCGATCACCTTGCCGGTGTTGGCGTGTTTGCCCTGGGTGGTGGGCGGTGTGCCGTGGCAGGAGGCACACGACCACTCACCACCGTGCTGGGCGTTGAAGAAGGTCTGGCCCCGGGTGGCGTTGCCGGGGGCACCGGCCTGCGCGCTCCAGTGCTGCAGCTGGGCGGTGGGCGTGGTCTCGGCCGCCTGGGCGGCGATGGAAAACACACTGATCAGAAGACCGGCGGCGAAGAGGGAGACGGAGCGGGCGGTGGTCATGGCGGGTTCGATGAGAAGAAGGAAGGAAGCGGACGGAAGAAGGGACGGCAGGTGGGTGGACGTGGGCGGTGTCGCAGGACATGGACCGCATTTTTGGAAGTGCCGCTTGAACCCCGCCTGAAGCCCGCGTTCATCGGCCATTCATCGGCGTTGCTCCACAATGCCGCCATGACCCGCTCCGACCCACCCCGCTCCAGCGCCCTCCTGCGCAGCACCCTGGCCGTGCTGCTGGGCGGGCTGCTCACCGCGGCCCAGGCAAGCGATCACGGCGATCACGAGCGCGCCCGTGAAGCGGTCCAGAGCGGGCAGGTGTTGCCCCTGCGCACGGTGCTGGAACGGCTGGAGCGCGAGCACCCCGGCGAGGTGCTGGAGGTCGAACTCGAACGCGAGCACGACCGGTGGGTCTACGAGGTCAAGCTGCTGCAGCGCCAGGGCCAGCTGGTCAAGCTGAAGGTGGATGCGCAGACGGCCGCCGTGATCCGCAGCAGGACACGCGCCGGCAGCGAACCCGCGCGCCACGCGCCCGCGCACTGAACCGGCCCGGAAAGACGGCATGCGCATCCTGCTCGTGGAAGACGACCCCCAGCTGCGCAGCCTGCTGAACGCGGGCCTGACCGCCGCCGGCTACGCGGTCGACGAGGCCGACAACGGCCGCGACGCCCACTTTCTCGGCGACACCGAGACCTTTGACGCGGTGATCCTCGACCTGGGCCTGCCCATGCTCGACGGCCTGTCGGTGCTCAAGCGCTGGCGCGACGCGGGCCGCAAGGTGCCCGTGCTCATCCTGACCGCGCGCGACAACTGGAGCGAGAAGGTCGCCGGCATCGACGCCGGCGCCGACGACTACCTCACCAAGCCCTTCCACATGGAAGAACTGCTGGCGCGGTTGCGCGCGCTGATCCGCCGCGCCAGCGGCCTGGCCTCGCCCGTGCTGCAGTGCGGCGCGCTGGCGCTGGACACCCGCAGCGGCCGCGTGACCCTGGCGGGCCAGCCGGTGGCGCTGACCAGCCACGAACACAAGGTGCTCGACTACCTGATGCACCGCCCCGGCGCCGTGGTCTCGCGCACCGAACTCACCGAACACATCTATGCCCAGGACTTCGACCGCGACTCCAACACCATCGAGGTGTTCGTGGGCCGCCTGCGCAAGAAGCTGCCCGCCGGGATGATCGAAACCGTGCGCGGCATGGGTTACCGATTGACATGAAGCCCTCCCCCGTCGCTTGCTCGCTTCGCGTAGCCGCATCCCCCCTCAAGGGGGCCACACCGGCACCCCGGCAAAGCCGGTTGTGCGGTGTGCCACGGTGGGATCGGGCGCGATCGACCGGGAAGACCAGGTAGTGACACCACTCGGCCGCTGGGCCGCTTCCCTGCGCTTTCGCCTGCTGGCCGCCACGCTGGTGGCCCTGGTGCTGGCGCTGGTGCTGGCGGGCGTGCTGCTCGGCAGCCTGTTCCGCGAACACGTGACGCGCCAGTTCGAGGCGGTGCTGACGCAGCAGCTCGACCAGCTCACGGCCCGCCTGGATGTCGACGCCACCGGGCAACCCGTGATCGACACCGGCCGGCTGTCGGACCCGCGCTGGCAGAAACCGTACTCGGGCCTGTACTGGCAGCTCGACCGCGTGGTCCCCGGCGGCGAGACGCGCCGCGGCGAACTGCGCTCACGCTCCCTGTGGGACACCGTGTTGACCCTGCCCGACGACGCCCTGGCCGACGGTGCGCTGCACCGGCATGAGGGCCAGGGTCCGCAGGACGCGCCGCTGATGCTGGTGGAGCGCACCGTGCGCACCGCCGAACCACCCGGCGCCGCCTGGCGCCTGATCGTGGCGGCCGACGTGACGGAGAACGCGGCCGCCGTGAGCCGGTTCACCGGCGTGCTGGCCGCCTCGCTGGCCGCGCTGGGCGCCCTGCTGATCATGGCGGCCCTGGCGCAGGTGGGCGTGGGCCTGTCCCCGTTGCGGGCGCTCGGGGGCGCGCTGGCGGACGTGCGGGAAGGCCGCTCGCAGCGCCTGCAGGGTCGCTTCCCCGCCGAGCTGCAGCCGCTGATCGACGACTTCAACGGCGTGCTGGACCGCAACGCCGAGGTCGTGGAGCGGGCGCGCACCCAGGCGGGCAACCTGGCCCACGCGCTGAAAACGCCGCTGGCCGTCATGGACCAGGCGGCCCAGTCCGCCGGCGCCGGTGCGCCCGCGCTGGCGCCGCTGGTTCAGGAACAGGTGGCGCGCGCTCGCCGCCACATCGACTGGCACCTGGCGCGCGCGCGCGGCCGCCGCCCACCGGCTGCCGGGACAGCGCACCGCCGTGGCGCCGGTGATCGAGGCGCTGCTGCGCGTGATGTCGCGGGTGCACGCCGACCGCGGGTTGCGGCTGGAGCGCGGCGACATCCCGCCCGCATGGGCCTTTGCGGGCGAAGAACAGGACCTGCAGGAGATGCTCGGCAACGTGCTGGACAACGCCTGCCTCTGGGCCCGGAGCACCGTGAGGGTGGACGTGCGGGGCGACGCCGGGCCGCTGCTCATCATGGTGGCGGACGACGGCCCGGGCATTGCGGCCGAACAGCGGCAGGCGGTGCTGACGCGCGGCGTGCGGCTGGACGAAGCCACCCCCGGCAGCGGGCTGGGCCTGGCCATCGTGGCCGATCTGGTGGCGATGTACGGCGGCACCATGGCGCTGGACACCGCCGCGCTGGGCGGCCTGCAGGTGACGCTCAGTCTGCCGGCTTCGCCATGACCAGGTTTTGCGCGCTGCACGGCGCCAGCAGGTCCAGCGCGCCCTGACGCACCTGGGTCGAGATGTCCATCACACCGAGCACGGTGTGGAAGAGGTGGTCGTGCGAGACCGGCAGCGCCGAGCGGGCGCGCAGGCAGTCGGTGCGCACGCCGGTGCGCTGCTGCAGGCCGGGCGACAGCCAGGTCACCATGGGCACGTGGATCTGCTCTTTCGGCGCGAACGCGAAGGGCACACCGTGCAGGTACAGGCCGTTTTCCCCCAGCGACTCGCCGTGGTCCGACACATAGATCAGGCCGGTGTCGTAGCTGCCGTTGGTGGACTGGGTCTGCAGCCAGCTCAGGGTGCGGTCCAGGAAGTGGTCGGTGTAGGCGATGGTGTTGTCGTAGGCGTTGACCAGCTGGTCCGGCGGACAGGCCGCCAGCGTCTTGCTCACGCACTCGGGCATGAAGGGCTTGTGCTGGGCGGGCGCGCGCTTGTGGTACGTCGGCCCGTGGCTGCCGATCTGGTGCATCACCAGCACCACGCCGCGCGCGCGGCGCTGCGGGTCGAGGGCGGCGATGCGCTGGTCCAGCCGCCACAGCATGACCTCGTCGAAGCACTCGCCGGCCTCGCACAGGTTGGGCTCCGGCGGGTCGTTGGCGGGCGCGTGCGGCACGCGGTCGCAGACGCCCTTGCACCCCGACTGGTTGTCCAGCCAGAGCACCGCCAGCCCGGCGCGCTGCAGCACGTCCAGCAGGGACTCCTGGGTGGCCGGCGCGTCGCCCCCTTCCTTGCGGGTCAAGGGGGAGAACATGCAGGGCAGGGACACCTCGGTGGAGGTGCCGCAGGGGCTGACGTCGCTGTAGTTGACCAGGTCGCCCTGCGCCTGCCAGCGTGCGAGGGCGGGCGTGGTGGGCCGGGCGTAACCGTTCAATCCCCAGTTCTTCGCGCGCGCGGTTTCGCCCACCACGAGCACCAGCAAGGGCGGACGGGCCTGGGCCGTGTAGCTCGCGCCGAGCCGGGCGTCGGCGCCCACCGGCTGGAGCACACGCCCCATCGCCGTCGCCTCGCGGGTGGCGAGCCGGCCGGCGGCGTACACGCTGTTGAGCGGGTTGACCATGTAGCGCAGGTCCTTGTTGTTGCGCATGAGCGAGGCCAGGCCCTGGTAACCGATGAACGCGGAGGACATCACCAGGCCCAGCGCCAGCGCCAGGCCCAGCGCGTTGCGTCCGGTCTGCGGCACCCAGCCGCGGATCGCCAGCGGCCGGTGCCACAGCCACCACAGCACCGGGCCGCCCAGCAGCAGCAGGGTGAACAGCAGGGACCACGACAGCAGCTCGCCGACCTCCCGGGCGTTGGTGTTGACCACGTTGGTCAGCATCGTGGCGTCGATCACCACCCCGTACTGCCACATGAAATAGCTGTTGAACACCGCGGCCAGGACCAGCGCCGTCGCCACGGGCCTCAGCACGCGCGGCCAGGACAGCAGCGACAGCAGCGCCGCGATCACGCCCGTGATCAGCACACCGAGACTCACCACCAGTTCCACGCGATGCGCCAGCGAGTCGCCCAGCGACAGGACGCGGTGCCACAGGGGCAGGTTGCCGGGCCCGGCGAGCCAGAGGGCCAGTCCCCAGACGGTGGTGCGCATCGAGCGCGGGGCGGCGGCAGGGACAGGACGCTCGGCGGAACCGGCCGCAGCGGCGGAGATCGACATGTTCATCAGGCGAATGGATGGCGCCAAGACACCCTGGCCGCCGGAGCTTGAGCGGGGCACCTTATTTCCGCCTTAAGTGGAGGTGGTCCGGGGCCCGGACCCGCTCACCGGTCGCGGCCAGCGCAGCGTGAAGCGCGTGGTCATCGGCGGCTCGCCGCCGTCCCGCTCCAGCCGGGCGCCCATCTGCTCGGCAATGCGTTCGACCAGGCGCAGGCCCAGCCCCAGGCCGGTGCCGGCCTGGGCGGCCGATCCCGGCGCGTCGGCCCGCTGCCCATCGTCACAGACCGACACCCCCAGCCCGTCGCTGCCTTCCCACACCACCACCGCCACCTGGGTGCCCGGGGGGGTGTGGCGCAGCGCGTTCTCGATCAGGTTGCGCAGGGCGAGCTCCAGCAGCATGGGCTGCACCTGCACCCGCACGGGCGTGTCGGGCTCGACGAGGGAGAGGTCGTGCTGGTGCTCGTGGGCCAGCTGGGCATGGGACGAGATCAGGCGCACCGCCACCTCGCCCAGCTCGGTCCACTGGGGCGCCTCTGCGGCGTGGGCACCGGCGCTGTCGCTGGCGCGCTGGGCGCGGGCGAGGTCGAGCAGCTGGGTCAGGATGCGGCCCGCGCGCAAGGCCTCCTGCTCCAGCCGCTGCAGGCGCTCCGCCGAGGGCTCGGCCTGCGCCGCGCGCGCCTGCAGCGTGATCACGGCCAGCGGCGTGCGCAGCTCGTGGGCCACGTCGGACGCGAACTGCCGCTCGCGCTGGGCCTGGCTCTGCAGCGTGTCCACCATGGTGTTGATGGCCGACACGGTGCTGGAGAACTCGCTGAACCGGTGTTGCGTGTCCAGCCGCTGACCCGCAAACCCGTCGAGCGCCGCCACCTCGTCCGACAACTGGTCCAGCGGGCGCAGGCCGTGCCGGATCGTCCACCACAGCACCAGCGCCACCAGCGGCAACAACAGGATCGCCGGTTCGGCGATGTGTTCGGCGATGTCCTGGGCGAGACCGTAGCGCTGTTTCATGTCGATCAGCGCGGCCACGCGGCGCTCGTGGCCGAGGTGGGCAAAGGTCTCGACGTAGGCGCGCCAGTCGTGCGCGGTGCCCTGCGCGTCCCTGAACACCAGCGACACCAGGCCCTGGGCGGGGATCGCCTTCAAATCCAGCCCCCCGGCCAGCCGGTGGCTGTCGGTCACGAGGCGGCCGTCTTCCCACACGATCACGGCCGCGTCCTGCGCGTACTCGTGCGTGTGGTCCTTGACCACGGGCAGGTTGTTCAGCCCGGTGCCGAAGGTGAACGGCGCCGCCGTCAGCCAGAGCTGGGCCACGGCGATCAGGTGGCCGTCGGTGAACTTGCGGGTTTCGCGCAGGCTGGTGCTCCAGGCCACGGCCACCAGCACCAGCCAGACCACCAGCTGCGCGCCCAGGGTCCAGGTCAGCAGGTGGCGCCAGAGGGTGCGCCGGGTCTCGGTGGCCTGCGGCTTCACGCGCGCCCCGGGTCGCCTGGCACCGGCTCTTGCGGGACGAAATAGCCCACCCCGCGCACGGTCTTGATCAGCGACTCCCCGAGCTTGCGGCGCAGGTGGTGCACGTGCACCTCGATCGCGTTGCTCTCCAGCGCGTCGCCGAAGCCGTACAGCGCCGACTCCAGCCGCGACTTGGACAGCACCTGCGGACGGGCCTGCAGCAGCGTCAGCAGCAGCGCGAACTCCTTGGCCCCCAGTGGCACCGGCAGGCCGGCGCGCTCGACCGAATGGGTCGCCGGGTCGAGCACCAGGTCGCCGTGTTCGATCACGGGCTTGCTGCGCCCGCTGGCACGCCGCAGCATGGCGCGCAGCCGGGCCAGCATTTCGTTGGGGTCAAAAGGTTTGACGATGTAGTCGTCGGCGCCGCTGTCCAGGCCACTGATGCGGTCGCTCACGCCATCGCGGGCGGTCATGATCAGCACCGGCATGTCGCGGCGGGGCAGCAGGTCGGGCTGGGAAGCCCGGTCGGCATGCCCCCGCAGGCGGGCCAGCAGGTCCAGCCCGTCGCCGTCGGGCAGCCCCAGGTCCAGCAGCATCACGTCGAAGGGCTCGACCCGCAGCGCGGTCCAGGCGGAGTGGACGCTGGCGCACACGTCCACCGCGTAGCCGGCCTGGCGCAGCGACTGGCTCAGGCCGCTGGCAATGCCGGGATCGTCTTCCACCACAAGTGCACGCATGTCAGGGTCGGGCGCAGAGCGCGTAGGTCAATGCCCGGATTATCTCGTCCCCCCTTAAGGTTCTCTTAAAGTCACCCTTCGAACATGCGCGCAATGCCCACCCCATTGCGCCCCGCTGCCCCGCACACGCCCGTGTCCCACCGCCTGCCCTGGGTCTGGCTGGGCGGACTCGTGCTGCTCACCCTGGCGTGGGACGCCCTGGGCCTGGACCTGCCGCTGATGCAGCAGATCGGCACCCCGCAGGGCTTTGCGCTGCGCGCCGACACCCTGCTCGAAGGGGTGATGCACGACGGGCTCCGCCAGTCGGCGCTGGGGTTCTACCTCGCCCTGTGGGGCTGGGCGCTGGTGCCCGACGCGCGGCTGCCGGCGCGCTGGCGGGAGCGGCACCCGCCCCGGCGCGAGCGCCTCACGGTCGTGCTGCTGGTCGCCACGGCACTGGCCGCCGTGAACCTGGTGAAGTACCACAGCCTCACCAGCTGCCCCTGGGACCTGACGCTCTTCGGGGGACCGGCCCGGTACGTGTCGCACTGGTCGTTCGGTGCGGTCGATGGCGGCAGCGGACGGTGTTTCCCGGGCGGGCACGTCTCCAGCGCTTTTGCCCTGTTGCCCCTGTGCCTGCCTTGGCTGGCCCCGCCGGCGGGCTGCCGTGGGCGCGACGTGGCGACGGGCCAGCGCTGGCTGGGCGGCATCCTGTTCATGGGGGCGGTGGCCGGCGCCACCCAGACGGTGCGGGGCGCCCACTTCCCCAGCCACACGCTCTGGACGCTGGTGCTCTGCGGCGGCGTCGCGCTGACGGGCTGGGGGCTGGCGCAGCCCTGGCTGCGCGCCGTGACCGAACGGACATAGGCCCTCGGCCACCGCTTCTCGGCGGCGGGCTCAGAACCCGAGGTTGGTTTTCGCGAAACCGTCCAGGACCACCAGGCGGTGCTGGGCCAGCACCCTGTAGAACTCGGCCTCGCCCACGGAGCGCGACAGGTAGGCGTCACAGCCCGCCAGGCCCGCCTTGATGCGGTCCATGCTGCCGGCGGTGGGCGCGAACACCATCACGACCGGTGGCTGACCGTTCGGCAGCTTGCGCTGTTTGGCGCTGCGGCAGACCGAATACGCGTCAGGATCGCCCTTGAGACGGTCGATCGCCACCAGGCGGTACGGGTGGGACTTGAGCAAGGTCAGCGCCTGCGCCGCCTCGCGCGACCAGTCGATGTTGAGCCCGTAGCGTTTGAAGCGTTTGTGCAGGATGCGCCCCTCGACCAGGCTTTCCGCCACCAGCAGCACGTCGCCCCGCGGGGCTTCCGCGACCGGTGGCTTGGGCGCCCGTGTGGCAACGCCCGACCGGGAGGCCGGCGCACGCGAGGGCACCACCGTCCGGGGGGGCGTGGGCATCACGTCCAGCGCGCCGAAGTCGGTGATGCCGACCACCCCCGGGCGCTCGTGCCGTGGCATCTCGGCCTCGCGCCGCGACGCTGCCGGGGCGGGCGGGCGGGCGGGCGCGGCGGTGGACCGCGTCATGGGCCGCGTGGCCGGGAACTCGGATTGGGGTGAACGGGCGCGTTGGCGGGGCGCCGTCGCCAGCGGCACCTGCGCGCTGAGGCCGGGCTCGGTGACCGCGAAGGCCCGATCGGCCCCGCGCTGGGGCGCGACCGGGGGCGTGTGAACGGACGCCGGGCGCCGCACGCCCATCAGCCCGTCCAGCGCGGCCAGCACACCCACGAGCTTGACCGGCTTGCGCTGCAGCGGCCAGCCGGTGCCCCCATCGTTCTGCCCGATCAGCATCACCTTGCCCGGCAGCTCGGCGTAGCGGACCAGGTGAAGCGCCTGGGCGTTGTCGGCGTTGACGATCAGCAACTGAGCGTCCATGACCTCGTCTTGCACGATGTAGGCGGGAGGACGGCGCGATGCCAAACGGAAGAACGACTCGAACGTCGCCGATTCCTTCTCCGCAAAACCGACCAGTGCCACCGAATAAACGCCTGCCATTCACCCTCCGAGTGCATACAAAGGAACTCATTCCCGATCGATTGAGTATGCCCGTTCTGATGAAAATGGCCGCTGTCCGGGGGCACGCGGAGCACGGCACCGTGACGCAGTTCCCCTTTTGTGATCACAGGCAACCGCGATCTGCGATAGTGACTTTCCGACCCAGGAGCCCCCATGCCCAGCATCTACGACTTCACCGCCCAGTCCATCGAAGGCGCCCCCGTCGCCCTGGAGCAGTTCCGGGGCCACCCGTTGCTGATCGTCAACACGGCGAGCGCCTGTGGGTTCACGCCGCAGTTCGGCGGTCTGGAGCGGCTGCACCAGACCTACGGCGCGCGCGGGTTGGTGGTGCTGGGTTTCCCGTGCAACCAGTTTGGCGGCCAGGACCCGGGCAGCGACGGTGAGATTGCCACGTTCTGCCAGCGCAATTTCGGCGTGACCTTTCCGATGATGAGCAAGATCGACGTCAACGGTGCCGACGCCCACCCGCTCTACCAGTGGCTCGCGGCCGAGGCGCCGGGCCTGCTCGGCAGCAAGGCCATCAAGTGGAACTTCACCAAGTTCCTGGTCGGGAAAGATGGCACGGTGCTCAAGCGCTATGCCCCACAGGACGCCCCCGAGAAGCTGGCCAAGGACATCGAGGCGGCTCTGAAGGCGTGAACGCCCCCACACGCTGCCGCTGCGCGGGTCGTTGCCCCCCGAGGGGGCTGATCCGGCTTGGGGCGGCCCGGCGCCGGATCGCGGCCCCACAACCCCAACGCTGCGCCGCTCAGCAATCCGCTTCGACCTGCCGCAGCAGGTCGGCGAGCGTCTTGCCGGGTTCGTCGACAAAGCGCAGGTCCAGCGCCTTCAGCGCCTCGATGCGGTCCACGCGGAAGCTGCGGAAGTCCTGCCGGCGCTCGCACCAGGCCGCCAGCGTCCAGACCTTGCCCCAGAAAAAGCAGCCCAGCGGCCGCACCGTGCGGGTGCTGCGCTGTTCGCTGGCGTCGCGGTATTCGATCTCCAGCACCGTGCGGCGCTGGGAGGCCTCGCGCAGCCGCTGCAGCAAACCGCCCACCCCCGGCGGCAGCCCCACGGGCGGCACGAGCATGGGCATGCGGTCCACCTCGGTGCGCATGGCGGCGGGCAGCACCGACAGCACGCGCGACATGGCGTCACCCGCGGCCCGCGCCAGCGCCGGGTCCAGCCATTGCTGCGCGATGCGCGTGGCCACCGCGAGCGCGCGCGCTTCGTCGGCGGTGAACATGAGCGGCGGCAGGTCGAATCCCTTGCCCAGCCGGTAGCCCACGCCGGCCTCGCCCTCGATGGGCACACCCTGCGCCTGCAGGTCGGCCACGTCGCGGTACACGGTGCGCGGCGAGACCTCCAGCCGCTGGGCGAGCCAGGCCGCCGTGGACAGGCGCCGGCCGCGGATCAGCTGCACCAGGGCAAAGAGCCGGTCGGCGCGGCGCATGGGGTCAGCCCAGGCCCGGCGTGGGCCGCAGGCGCGCGCGCGCCTCGGTCGAAAGCACCGTGGGCTCGGCCACCGGCGCGCCGGACGCGGTGAAAAACGGCGTGTCTTTGTAGCGCCCCGACAGGCGGCTGCCCGCCACCATCGCCAGGATGCGCAGCAACGAGCCGGCCATGCCGAAGGCCTGCGGCATGGGCTCGCCGATCGCGCTGTCGGTGTTGGCGCTCCCTCGCACCGGGCCGAACGCGGCCTCCACCGGCGCGGAGTCGAGGCACTGCACCAGCAGGCCGGTGAAAGGCATGTTGCGGCTGGTCATGGTGTTGCCCACCGGGGTGCGGCAACACGCGGCGTACCAGCGCAACATGCCCTTGCTGGACAGGCGCATCACCGCCAGGTGCGACGCGCCCTGCGTGATCTGGATGCGGTGCGGCGCGAGTTGAATCACGTCCGAACCGCCCTGCGCGTCGAGCACCTGGTGGGCCGGCCCCAGGAACCGCGCAAAGGCCTGACAGTCCTGGCAGTAACACAGCATGCGGTTGCTGCGGCCGTTCAATGCGACGTGGCCTCGCAGCGCGCCGCATCGGCAGCGCAGGGGATGGACGGCAGGGGACATGGTGACTCCGGGGGGGGCGGGTGGCGCTTATTGTGCGGTCGCCTCAGAGGCTGAGAGTTTTTCGGGCGTGTCCGAGCAACGCCCCAAAACGTGCCCGATCAAGGCGCAAAGCACAGCCATAGCTGGCTATGGCGCGCGTTTGCAGAGACTAGCGGGTGCGTTTTGGGGTGGTGAGCGGGCACGAGCGAAAGACTCACAGCCTCTCAGCCTGCACCAGGCCCGGGGACGCCAGATCCGCGCGCATGGCCCGCGCGATCCGGCGCATGTCGTCCGAAGACACCTCGAACAGGCCGAAGCGGAGCTTGTGGCCCCAGCGCTGCCGGTCCTCGACGAAGTCGAGTCCGTCGAGCAGCGGCGCGATGGGCGCGGGCTGCGCGCTCACGTAGCGCACATCACGGCGGTGTGGCACGAAGCCGCCGCCCATGTCGACCGCGTAGGGCTCGCCCGCCTGCACCACACCGAGGCTCACGAAACGCTGCAGCCGGTCTTTGCCGCCCATGGTCCGGGCGGGTGCGTAGCAGGCCACCACGTCGCCGGCACGCAGGCGTTTGAGCGGCGCGCTTTTGCCGTGGCAGACCTGCATGAAGCCCACGGGGGTGTGGTCGCGCCCGCGCAGCGCGTGTTCGGCGCTGGCGACCGCGATCCAGTGGCGGGACATGGTGGGGATCATGGGGCTTCAGGCCAGCGCGTGAAGACCGACGCGGTTGCCTTCGCTGTCGATGATGTGGGCGAAGCAGCCCATGCCCTCGGGCAGGGTCACCTTGGGCAAGGCCACGCGGCCACCTGCGGCGGGGACGCGCGCCAGCCAGGCGTCGAGCGAGGACCCGGCGTTCAGGTAGACCAGCGTACCGTCCGCCGAAGGCTGGAAGCGTGGGTTCTTGAGCAGGGCGCCTTTCACATCGTCTTCGCCATCGACCTCAAACACACCGAGCTCCTCGCCCGGCCCGCCAAAGGCTTCGCGGCGCAGCGAGCGGCCGGTGAGCGCGGCATAAAAACCAAGGGCCCGGTCCATGTCGGCAACGGGAATTTCAAACCAGTTCAGGGCGTGTGCCATGTGTCTCTCCAGGGGGTTGATGGAACAGGCTGCGGATTCTGCGGACCCCCTGCTGACAGCGCTGTGTCAGCAGCCTGTCACACCCTTTCCCGACGTCATGTCAGCTATCCACGGCGCCGGAGCGCCACCCGCGACGCATGAAACAACGCCACCCAGAGGCACCGCCGGGCCGCCCTTCGACAAGCTCAGGACGGACGGCCAGTGCCGCCCCCTTGAGAGGGGCTGAGGACCGCGGCTCCAAGCCGGCCCGCGCAGGCTTGGACGGGACGAAGAGGCATCGGCTCCGACGATGCCGCGGCCTGCAAGGCACGCGAAGCGGCGCAGGGGGTGCTTCTCGCTAGATCCAGCGCAGCAACCAACCCGCCACCACGGGCAGCGCCACCGCACTGAACAGCGCCGTGAGCCCCATCGCGAGGCCGGCGAAGGCGCCCATTTCCTCGCTCACCAGGAACGCGCGCGCGGTGCCGATGCCATGCGCGGCCGTGCCGAGCGCGAAGCCGCGCACCGTCGGGTCGGTGATGCGAAGCGCGTCAAACAGGTGGCGCGCGCTCGCCGCGCCGAGGATGCCGGTGCACACCACGAGCACGGCGGTGAGCGTGGGCAGGCCACCGATCTTTTCGGCAATGCCCATGGCCACGGGCGCCGTGACCGACTTGGGCGCGAGCGAAGCGATGGTGGCCTTGGACGCGCCGAGCGCCCAGCCCACGCCGATGGCCGTGACGGTGGCCGCCAGCGTGCCCACCACCAGCGCGGCGGCCATGGGAAACCAGAGGCGTTTGAGCCGCGCGAGCTGTTCGAACAGCGGCACCGACAGCGCCACCGTGGCCGGCCCGAGCAGGAAGTGCACGAACTGCGCGCCCTCGAAGTAGGTGGCGTAGGGCGTGCCCGTGGCCCAGAGCAGCACACCGAGCACGATCACCGACAGGGCCACCGGATTGGCCAGCGGATGGAAGCCGCTGCGCCGGTAGGTCACGAACGCGCCGTGGTAGACCAGCAGCGTGACCGTGAGGCCGAGCAACGGCGACGCAGAGAGGTAGACCCAGACATCGGCCAGGCGGCCAACGGCCACGCCAGCGAGGGGCAGGCCTTCGTTCATGCCGGGTCGTGATCAGCGGGCGGCGCCGCGCGCTTCATCAGCCACGCCATGGTGAGCGCCGCGCTGGCCAGGCCCACCAGCGTGCTGGCCACCAGCGCCACGCCGATGGCCAGGGCCTCGTCGCCCAGGCGCTGCAGGTGCAGCATCACGCCCACGCCGGCGGGCACGAAGAGCAGCGAGAGGTGTTGCAGCAGGGTCTGCGCCGTGGGCTTGATGGCGCCGAGCAGCGAAGGCCGCATCACCAGCGTCAGCAGCAGCAAGGCCATGCCCACCACCGGGCCCGGCACCGGCGCGGCCAGCGCGCGCACCAGCGCTTCGCCGATCAGCTGGAACACGAGCAGGGTGGCGAGCGCGGGGATCATCCGCCGATCAGAGCAGCTCTTCCGGGATGTTGCCGCCGTTGGCCGCGATGTGGGCCAGCACGTTTTTGTGCAGCCACATGTTCATCTGGGCGGAGTCGGCCATCTTGTCGTCGGGGCAGTACAGCTCCTTGGCCAGTTCCTTGCGCGCGGCGAGGCTGCTGTCCAGGCCCAGCAGCTTGAGCAGGTCGACGATGGAGGTCTTCCAGTTGAGCTTCTCCGGGTGGTTGGCGGCCTTCTCCGTCAGCAGGGCGACCACGTCCACCATGGTGATGGAATTGACCACCGGCTCGGCCGGGGCGGCCGCCACCGGGGCGGGTGCTGCGGCGGGCGCCGGTGCAGCCGCAGGGGGTGGTGTGATGACGGGCGCAGCAGCGGCCTCTTTCATACCCAACTTTTCCAGGATGTTGCTGAAGAAACCCATGTCAAATCTCCAATGGCGTCGTGAACACAAAGCACGGCGCCAGACGCTGATGGTACCGCGGCCCCAGCTTATCGCTGTCCGGCGACAACAGCGTTACTTATTTGTATCGCCGCGGCGGCCCGGTGCCAGCCAGGCCGGCGCCCGTGCGGAAATGCCCACCGGTGTCAGCTCAACGCCTCATCCAGCAGCTCCACCCAGTGCCGCACCGGCGTGGCCGTGCCGCTCTGCAGGTGGGTGATGCAGCCGATGTTGGCGCTGGTGATCACGTCGGGTTTCAGCTCGCTCAGGTGGCCGAGCTTGCGGTCGCGCAGCTGGTACGACAGCCCGGGGTTGAGCACCGAATAGGTGCCGGCCGAGCCACAACACAGGTGCGCCTCGTTCTTCGCCACCATCACCGTGAAACCCATGGCCGACAGGTGCTGCTCCACGCCGCCCCTGAGCTGCTGGCCGTGCTGCAACGTGCAGGGCGGGTGAAAGCCGATGACCTTTTTCGCATCGGGCTGCTTCGTCAGCAGGGGTTTCAGCACCGGCACCAGTTCGGGCAGCAGCTCGCTCAGGTCGCGGGTCAGCAGGCTCACCCGTGCGGCCTTGTGCGCGTGGGTCGGGTCGTCGGCCAGGATGTGGCCGTACTCCCTCACGGTCACCCCACAGCCGGACGCGTTCATCACGATCGCCTCCACACCCTGCTCCAGCAGCGGCCACCAGGCGTCGATGTTGGCGCGCATCTGCGCCATGCCGCCGTCCTGGTCGTTCAGGTGGAACTTCACCGCACCACAACAGCCGGCCTCGGGCGCGATCACGGTCTGGATGCCGGCGGCGTCGAGCACGCGCGCGGTGGCGAAGTTGATGTTGGGCATCATCGCCGGCTGCACACAGCCCGCGAGCATCAGCACCTTGCGCGCGTGGGTCCGCGTGGGCCAGGTGCCGGCGTTTTGCTTCGCCGGCACCTTGTTTTTCAGCGAGGCCGGCAGCAGCCCGCGCACCAGCTGGCCCAACTTCATCGCGGGGCCGAAGGCCGGCGAGGTCAGGCCCTCTTTCAGCAGCCAGCGCACCGCCGTTTCGCCCGCCGGGCGCGGCACTTTTTCGTCCACGATCTTGCGGCCGATGTCGATCAGATGGCCGTAGTCCACGCCACTGGGGCAGGTGCTTTCGCAGTTGCGGCAGGTGAGGCAGCGGTCCAGGTGCAGCTGCGTCTTGCGCGTGGGCTCTGCCCCTTCGAGCACCTGCTTCATGAGGTAGATGCGGCCGCGCGGCCCGTCCAGTTCGTCGCCGAGCAACTGGTAGGTCGGGCAGGTGGCGGTGCAGAAACCGCAGTGCACGCACTTGCGCAGGATGGCCTCGGCGGCCTGGCCGTCGAGGGTGTTCTTGTATTCGGGGGCGAGCTGGGTTTGCATGTGGTTCAGACGATTGAAACCTGGCGCCGGGCCGCCCCAAGCCGGGTTTGCACCCCCTGGGGGGGCAGCGACCCGCGCAGCGGCGGAGCATGGGGGCTCATGTTCTGCCGGGGTTGAAGATGCCTGCCGGGTCGAACTCGGCACGCAGGCGTTGGGTGATGGTGTCGATCACGGCGGACTGGCGGTCGAAGCGCGGCACGCCGGGCGCACCGTCGGCGCTGGCGCGGAACAGCGTGGCGTGGCCGTTCACTGCTGCGGTGGCGCTGCGGATCTCGGCGGCGGCAGAGGCCGGCGCCCAGAGCCAGCGCTGCGCGCCCTGCCATTCGATGAGCTGCGCGTAAGGCAGCGGCAACACCGGCGCGGTCTGCGGCACCGAGAGGCGCCAAAGGCAGCGGTCCGCCGCCGGCGCATTGAAGAACGGCAGGCGCTGGTCGCGGCAGGCGGCCCAGTCGGGTCCGGCCTGGGCGTTGTCCATGCGGGCGCCGCCGGCTTCGCGGCCCAGGCGTTCGCAGGCCGATTCCACCGCCGCCACCGCGCCGCGCAGGCGCAGGAACAGCAGCTCGGGCGCATCGGGCGCGGTGTCGTCTTTCACCCAGCACGAGGCATTGATCGGGAGCGGCTGGCCGCCCCAGCGGTGCAGCTGCTCCAGCGCGTCGTGCTGGTTCAGGGAGAACACCAGCGTGGCTTCGGCCGGTGCCACCGGCAGCACCTTGAGGCTGATGTCGGTGATGACGCCGAGCGTGCCCATGGCGCCGGCCATGGCCCGGCTCACATCGTAGCCCGCCACGTTCTTCATGACCTGGCCGCCGAAGGTGAGCCACTCACCCTTGCCGTTGATGAACTGCAGGCCGAGCACGTAGTCGCGCACACCGCCCGCCGTGGCCCGCGCGGGGCCGGCCAGCCCGGCCGCGACCACGCCGCCGATGGTGGACGCGGCGCCGAAGCGCGGGGGTTCGAACGGCAGGCACTGGCCCTGTTCGGCCAGGGTCGCTTCCAGCTCGGCCAATGGCGTGCCGGCGCGCACGGTGACCACCAGCTCGCTGGGCTCGTGGCTGACGATGCCCGCCCAGTCGCGGGTGGAGAGTGCCTCACCGGTCACGGGCTCGCCGTAGAAGGCCTTGGTGTCACCTCCGGTGATGCGCAGCGGTTGGCGCGCGGCCGTCGCGGCGTGCACCTGGTCGATCAGCTGGCGAGGGGAGTCGGTGGGGCTGGAGCTCATGGCCGCCATGGTAGCGGCGGCATCGTTCAAGGCCTTTGAATTTTTTGCACGGCCTGGTGCAATCGCGGCCGTCCGGTGCGGCGGCTCAGCGCGTGTGCCCCAGGCACGCGCCGGCGTTGGGCCGGCCCTTGCACTCCCGTTTCAACCGTTTGCTGCGGGCTTCGGGGCTTTCGGAGGACGGTGCATCGATGAAGCTGACCTTGCTGGGTGGGCGCTGGGCACCCGACCTGGGCGCGGCCGCAGCAGCCAGCTGCGCGGCGCCAAGTCCCAGGGTGCAGGCCAGGCCGGCGAGCCAGACGACGGATGCACGGGTGCGTTGAGGGGACATGGTCAAGCCTCCTGCCGAGCCGCCTCAAAGGAGGCTTGTGCCCCCTCGGGGGGCAGTGAGAACACGAAGTGTCGAACGTGGGGGTGCATGGCGTGCTCCTGAATGTGATGTGGGTTCAGCCCCGCATGCTGGCCAACGGCCTCCCCTTTGTCTGTGACCCATTCACCAAAAAAAACCCGCAGGCCTTGCGGCGTGCGGGTTTGAACATCCAAAGGAGACACTCGAAAAACGCGGCGCGGGATCGTTCCTTGCGGTCAGGTCGGCGCGCCGCCGGGGGACACTCTTTCGATCAGCGGTTGTAGGCGGTTTCGCCGTGCGAGCTGATGTCCAGACCTTCGCGTTCCTGCTCTTCGGTCACACGCAGGCCCAGGGTCAGGTCGACGATCTTGTAGGCCACGTAGGCCACGACGGCAGACCACACCATGGTGATCAACACGCCTTCGGCCTGGATCAGCAGCTGGCCGCCGATGGAGTAGTCGTCACCCTTGACGCCACCCAGCGAGCCCGCGGAGAACACACCGGTCAGCAGGGCACCGACGATGCCGCCGACACCGTGCACGCCGAACACGTCGAGCGAATCGTCCGCACCCAGCATCTTCTTGAGACCAGAGACGCCCCACAGGCAGAGGAAGCCGGCGATCAGGCCGATGATGATGGCGCCCATGGGGCCCACCGTGCCGCAAGCCGGGGTGATCGCCACCAGGCCGGCCACCGCGCCAGAAGCTGCGCCCAGCATCGAGGCCTTGCCCTTGCCCAGCGCTTCACCCACACACCAGGCCAGCACGGCAGCGGCGGTGGCCAACAGGGTGTTGATGAAGGCGAGCGTGGTGCCGCCGTTGGCTTCCAGGTTGGAGCCGGCGTTGAAACCGAACCAGCCCACCCACAGCAGCGAGGCACCGACCATGGTCAGCGTCAGGCTGTGAGGCGCCATCGATTCCTTGCCGTAGCCGATGCGCTTGCCCAGCACATAGGCACCGACCAGACCGGCCATGGCGGCGTTGATGTGCACCACGGTGCCACCAGCGAAGTCCAGCGCACCCTTGTCGAACAGGTAACCGCCGCCGCCCCAGACCATGTGAGCGATGGGCAGGTAGCTGAAGGTGAACCAGATGGCGCAGAACAGCAGCACGGAACCGAACTTGATGCGCTCGGCGAAGGAGCCGACGATCAGCGCGCAGGTGATGCCCGCGAAGGTGCACTGGAAGGCGATGAAGATGTACTCGGGAATCATCACGCCCTTGGTGAAGGTCGCCGACAACGAGTCGACCGTCACGCCTTTGAGGAACACCTTGTCGAAGTTGCCGTAGATCAGCCCTTCACCGCCGAAGGCCACGCTGTACCCGTAGACGGCCCACAGCACGGAAATCAGCGAGAAGACGACCATCACCTGCATCAGCACCGACAGCATGTTCTTGCTGCGGACCAGACCGCCGTAGAACAGGGCCAGGCCAGGGATCACCATCATGATGACCAGGACGGTGGAGATCATCATCCAGGTGACATCACCTTTGTCGACCGTTTCCTTCACGACCTCTTCCGCCGGAGCGGCTTCAGCGGCAGCGGGGGCTGCTGCATCGGCAGCGGGCGCCGCCGGGGCGTCAGCAGCGGGTGCCGCTGCGGGGGCGGCATCGGCCGCCGGGGCCGCTGCCGCGGGGGCGTCAGCGGCGGGGGCAGCGGTCTGGGCGACGGCGTTCAGGCCGCCAAAGGCCAGGCCCATGCCCAGCAGCAAGGTAGCGAGTAGCTTTTTCATGTTCGAGCTCTTTCGTGTGCGGGGTGGGGATCAGAGCGCTTCTTTGCCGGTTTCACCGGTGCGGATGCGAACCACCTGTTCGAGGGAGGTGACGAAAATCTTGCCGTCGCCGATCTTGCCGGTGCGTGCGGCACCTTCGATGGCTTCGATCACGCGGTCGACGAGGCCGTCGTCCACGGCGGCTTCGATCTTGACCTTGGGCAGGAAATCGACCACGTACTCGGCGCCGCGGTACAGCTCGGTGTGGCCCTTCTGGCGTCCGAAGCCTTTGACTTCGGTGACGGTGATGCCTTGCACGCCCATGCCGGACAGCGCTTCGCGCACTTCGTCCAGCTTGAACGGCTTGATGATGGCGGAAACCATTTTCATGCTGTGTTACCTCTTCTAGATCAGGGGAGATGTCCGGGCCAACCGGCTGACACCACGGGTTGATGCAATCGCTTACAGGGCTTAGCAGGGACCGTGCCAAGTCGTGCGACGGCACTGTCGCGAAAACGCCGGTTTTCCCCCGGGCGGGGGCTGGCTGGTGGCCCGGCCTGTGACATCATGAAAACGTGCACGCGGCCTGCGGCGATCGCCTCGCCGGGCCTTCGCACCAAACAAGTGCAACCGGGAACCCTGTGCTTCCCGAGCCACCGCCAGAAGGCATGCACCGAAACAGGGAGAAACCAACAATGAGTCTGTCTTTGGTGCACAGCCGTGCGCTGCTGGGCCTGGAAGCACGGCCGGTGCAGGTGGAAGTCCACCTCGCCAACGGCCTGCCCAGCTTCACGCTGGTGGGCCTGGCCGACACGGAAGTGAAAGAAGCGCGCGAACGCGTGCGTTCGGCCATCGCCAACGCCGGGCTCGAATTCCCCAGCAACAAGCGCATCACCGTCAACCTGGCCCCGGCCGACCTGCCCAAGGACTCGGGCCGTTTCGACCTGCCCATCGCGCTCGGCATCCTGGCGGCCAACGGGCAGATCAACGCCGCGCGGCTGGCTGGCTGGGAGTTCGCCGGCGAGTTGTCGCTGGGCGGTGAGTTGCGCCCGGTGCGCGGCGCGCTGGCCATGAGCCTGGCGCTGCACCGCGACGCGGGCGATGCCGCCGCGCAGTCCAGGTTGGTGCTGCCGCCCGGCAGCGCCGAAGAAGCGGCGCTGGTGCCGCAGGCGCAGGTCTACCGGGCGCGGCACCTGCTGGATGTGGTGTCGCGGTTCCTGCCCAACGGCGCGGCGGGCGCCGGCGAGGTGCCGCCCGACGACGGCGGGTGGGCGCGACTGGCGCCGACGTCCATCGGCCAGGCCCCGAGTTACGCCGACCTCGCCGACGTGAAAGGCCAGGCCGCCGCCAAGCGCGCGCTGGAGATCGCCGCCGCCGGTGGCCACAGCGTCCTGATGATGGGCCCGCCCGGCTCGGGCAAAAGCATGCTGGCGCAGCGCTTCGCCGGCCTGTTGCCGCCCATGGCGGCCAACGAGGCGCTGGAGTCGGCCGCCGTGGCCTCGCTGGCCGGGCGCTTCTGCCTGGAACGCTGGGGCCAGCGGCCCACCTGCGCGCCGCACCACACCGCCAGCGCGGTGGCCCTGGTGGGCGGCGGTTCACCGCCGCGGCCGGGCGAGATCTCGCTCGCGCACCACGGCGTGCTCTTTCTGGACGAACTCCCGGAATTTCCCCGCGCCGCGCTGGAGGCGCTGCGCGAGCCGCTGGAGAGTGGCCACATCCGCATCTCGCGCGCGGCCATGCAGAGCGAGTTCCCGGCGCGCTTCCAGCTCATCGCCGCCATGAACCCCTGCCCCTGTGGTTTTCTCGGTCACCCCACCCGGGCCTGCCGCGACACGCCCGACCAGATCGCGCGCTACCAGAGCAAGCTCAGCGGCCCGCTGCTTGACCGCATCGACCTGCACGTGGAGGTGCCGGCGCTGCCCCCGAACGACCTGCTGCACGGCGTCGCCGGTGAGCCGAGCGATGCGGTGCGCGAGCGTGTGGTGGCCGCGCGCGAACGCGCGATCACACGACAAGGCGAGGCCAACCAGGCCCTGGCCGGGCAGGCGCTCGACCAGCACGTGCACGCCGACCCGGCCGCGCTGAAGTTCCTCAACACCGCCGCCGCGCGGTTGGGCTGGAGCGCCCGCAGCACGCACCGCGCGCTGCGCGTGGCCCGCACCATCGCGGACCTGGCGGGGACCGATGAGGTGGGCGTGGGGCACGTGGCCGAGGCGGTGCAGTACCGGCGGGCGCTGCGACAGGCGGGTTGACGCGCCGGGCACCATCGGCCCGGGCGCGCCACGTGTCAGTTCGACTGCTGGCGGCGCGCCTCGTCCATCTGGCGGAAGCGCACGCAGACAGGATCGCTGGCGAACGAAGGTTTGCCGCATTCGCGTATCCGGCAGAAATCGCGCGCGAGGAAATTGCCGCTGCCCGCGCAGACCTGGTCCACCGTCGCACCGGTGGATGCCGGCGCGGCAGCCGGCGCAGCCGCAGCTGCAGCCACTGGGGCGGGGGCGGGGGTGGGAGCGGGGGCAGGAGCGACCCCGGCATGCGTCGATTCCGCTGTCACCGGCCGCGGCAGATGAGGCGCTTCAGCGCGGCGTCGGGCGTCCTCGGCCCGTTGCAACTCCCTGACGAGCTTGGCGCGCTGCTGATCCAGCTCCAGCTGGTGCGCGCGGTCCCGCTGGGCCACCTCTTCAACCGACTCGAGCAGGCGCTCGGTGGCCGACACCGCGGCCGGGCTCGGCGCTGGCGCCACCGTTTCGCTCGCCACCGGGGCCGGTGATGCCGCCACGGGCAGCACGTCCGCCAGCAAGGGCTGGGTCGCGGTGGGCGTCAGGGCTGGCGGCACCTGGGGCGCCACCGTGGCAGGCGAACGCCCCAGCAGCCACCAGCCCGCCAGGGCAGCGGCGAGCACCAGCGCGGCCAGCCCGCCGGCCTTCAGGGCGCCACCACGTACCGGCGCCTCATGGCCCGCCATGAGGGGGGCCGCTGACGCGGCACGGCGCCGCCGGGAACGCCGGGCGGGCTCAGGCGTTTCGGCAGCTCGGTCCAGCGCGGCCGCGCAGCCCAGACAGAACCGGGCCTTGTCCCGGTTCTCGACGCCACACGACGGACACACGACAGCCATGAATAACCTGTAGACAGTGATGGGGAAACAATTTTTAGCACATCGGCCGGGGCGAACGGCCCAAGGCGCCCGGTCCCGATCCACACCCGTCTGCCGATCGCCACATCCTCTGCGGGATACTGACGACCCCCACCAACACAGCGCGACCATGCCCATCGAACTCCCCAAAGAAGCCCGCCAGCAGGCCATCACCTCCATCGAACGCTACTTCCGCGAGCACATGGACGAGCCCATCGGCAACGTGGCCGCGGGCGGTTTGCTGAATTTTTTCCTGCAGGAAATCGGCCCGAGCGTCTACAACCGGGCCGTGACCGACGCGCAGGAGCGGTTGCAGGCGCGGGTGATGGAGCTGGACATCGACGTGCACGAAAGCGAGTTTGGTTACTGGAAAACAGCCAAAAGGAAATGACCCCCCGCAGCGCTTCGCGCTACCCCCCAGGGGGCGATGCGAGTGGCCCGGCGAAGCCGGTTCCACCGCATCCTGGGTTGGGGCATTTCGTTCCGGCACCCTTTGAGCGATGACATGCCAACGCAGCGGAGATCCCATGACACTCGAAGACCTGAACGCCGAACACGCCATCGCCGACCAGCTGCGCTTCGTCGCCGGCCCGGGCGGTCTGCCGTTGGTCCAGGTGCGCAACGCCCACGCCGAGGCGGTGGTGTCGCTGCATGGCGCTCAGGTGCTTTCGTTCCGGCCGGTGGGCGCGGGCGCCGATGTGCTGTTCGTGAGCGAGCGGGCGCACTTTCAGGCGGGCAAGGCCATCCGGGGCGGCGTGCCGGTCTGCTGGCCCTGGTTCGGCGCCGACCCGCAGGGGCTGGGCCGGCCGTCGCACGGCATTGCGCGCACCCGGTTGTGGTCGGTCCGGGGCACGGCGTCCACGCCCGAGGGTGAAACAGAGATCACGCTGGGCCTGGTGGACACGCCCGAGACGATGGCGATCTGGCCGCACGCCTTCCACCTCGCGATGGAAATCACCGTGGGCGCCACGCTGCGGCTGGCGTTGACCACGCGCAACACGGGCGAAGCGCCGTTCACCATCACACAGGCGCTGCACAGCTACTTCACGGTGGGCGACATCGCGATGACCACCGTGACCGGGCTGGACGGCTGCCACTACACCGACAAGGCGGCGGGCGGCGCGGTGAAACAGCAGGCGGGCGCGGTGGCGTTTGCCGCCGAGGTGGACCGCATCTACACCGGCGCGCCGGCCGAGCTGGCGTTGGTGGACGGCGCCCTGCAACGCTCAGTGCACATCCACGCCGAAGGCAGCCGCACCGCCGTGGTGTGGAACCCCTGGGCCACCCTCGCGGCCGGCATGGCCGACCTGCAGGACGACGAATACCGGCGCTTCGTCTGCATGGAGACCGCCAACGCGGGCGACGAGGTGGTCACGGTGCCGCCCGGCGGCGAGCACCGGCTGGTGGCAGAGTTCGGGCTCAGCCCCAGAGCGAAACGCTGATGGTCAGAGGTTGGTGCCGAGCCAGCGCTTGAGTTCGGCCACTGCCACGCCGCTGCGCGCTGCCAGATCGTCCACCTGGTCTTCGCCGAGTTTGCCGACGTTGAAGTAGGCGCTGTCCGGGTGGCTCAGGTAGAAGCCGCTCACGCTGGCGGCCGGCGTCATGGCCAGGCTTTCGGTCAGGGCCATGCCGATGTCGTCGGCCTGCAGCAGCGCGAACATGGCGCGCTTGACGCTGTGGTCCGGGCAGGCGGGGTAACCGGGCGCGGGGCGGATGCCCTGGTATTTCTCTTTGATCAGGTCTTCGCTGCTCAGCGCCTCGTCGGCCGCGTAGCCCCAGAGGTCGGTGCGCACGCGGTGGTGCAGGCACTCGGCAAACGACTCGGCCAGGCGGTCGGCCAGCGCCTTGAACAGGATGGCGTTGTAGTCGTCGTGCGCGTCGAGAAACTGCTTTTCTTTTTTCTCGGCGCCCAGGCCGGCGGTGACGGCGAACAGGCCCACGTAATCGTCGGCCGTGCCCTTGGGGGCCACGAAGTCGGCGAGGCAGCGGCTGGGGCGCATCACGCCGTCGACCTCCTGCTTCTCGGTCTGCTGGCGCAGGCCGTGCCAGGTGAGCGCCACCTGGCTGCGGGTCTCGTCGGTGTAGAGCTGAATGTCGTCGTCGTTGACCGTGTTCGCCGGGTAGAGGCCGATCACGCCGTTGGCGCTGAGCCAGCGGCCTTCGATGATCTTCTTCAGCATGGCCTGCGCGTCGGCAAACACCTTGCGAGCCTGCTCGCCCACCACCTCGTCTTGCAGGATGGCGGGGTACGGGCCGGCCAGGTCCCAGGTCTGGAAGAACGGTGCCCAGTCGATGTACTTCGCGATCTCGGCGAGGTCGAAGTTCTTGAACTGGCGCTTGCCGATGAACTTGGGTTTCGTGGGTTTGAAGCTGGCCCAGGCCACGGCGTCCGGCGAGGCTGCTGCGGGCGAGCCCTCACCCCCGCCCTCTCCCAGAGGGAGAGGGAGTGAAGACGGGTGCCACTTGTTGGCGCGCGCCTTGTCCAGCGACCACAGTGGCACCTGTTTCTTGTTGGCGTGTTGTGTGCGCACCTTGTCGTAGTCGGCGTTCAAGTCGGCGATGTACTGCGCCGCCTGGTCGGAGAGCAGGCCCTGCGCCACGCTCACGCTGCGCGAGGCGTCCGGCACATAAACAACAGGGCCGCTGTAGTGCGGCGCGATCTTCACGGCGGTGTGCACGCGGCTGCAGGTGGCGCCGCCGATCAGCAGCGGGATCTGCTTCTCGCGGAAGTGGGCGTCCTTCTCCATCTCGCTGGCCACGTACTGCATCTCTTCCAGGCTGGGCGTGATCAGGCCGGAGAGGCCCACGATGTCCGCGCCCTCTTCCTTGGCCTTGGCCAGCACCTCGTGGCAGGGCACCATCACGCCCATGTTCACGACCTCGAAGTTGTTGCACTGGAGCACGACGGTGACGATGTTCTTGCCGATGTCGTGCACGTCGCCCTTGACCGTGGCGATCACGATCTTGCCCTTCGTCTTCACGTCCTGGCCGGCGGCGGCCTGGGCCAGTTTTTCGGCTTCGATGTAGGGCAGCAGGTGGGCCACGGCCTGCTTCATCACGCGCGCGCTTTTCACCACCTGCGGCAGGAACATCTTGCCCTGGCCGAACAGGTCACCCACGACGTTCATGCCGTCCATCAGCGGGCCTTCGATCACGTTGAGCGGGCGGCCGCCATCGGCTTCGATCTGGCGCCACATTTCTTCCGTGTCTTCGGTGATGAACTCGTTCATGCCGCGCACCAGCGCGTGGCTCAGGCGCTCGCGGATCGGCAGCGCGCGCCACTCGTTTTTCTTGCTGTCGTCCTTGGCCGCACCCTTGGCGTTTTCGGCCACTTCCACGAGGCGCTCGCCCGCATCAGGCCGGCGGTTCAAGACCACGTCTTCCACGCGCTCGCGCAGCTCGGGCTCCAGCTCGTCGTACACGCCCACCATGCCCGCGTTGACGATGCCCATGTCCATGCCCGCCTGGATCGCGTGGTACAGGAACACGGTGTGGATGGCCTCGCGCACCGGGTCGTTGCCGCGGAAGCTGAACGACACGTTGGACACGCCGCCACTCACCTTGGCGCCCGGCAGGTGCTGCTTGATCCAGCGCGTGGCGTTGATGAAATCGACCGCGTAGTTGTTGTGCTCTTCGATGCCGGTGGCGATGGCGAAGATGTTGGGGTCGAAGATGATGTCTTCGGGCGGGAAGCCCACCTCGTCCACCAGCACGCGGTAGGCGCGCTCGCAGATCTCGACCTTGCGTTCGTAGGTGTCGGCCTGGCCCTTTTCGTCAAAGGCCATCACCACCGCGGCGGCGCCGTAGCGCTTGACCAGACCGGCCTGGCGCTTGAACTCGTCCACGCCCTCTTTCATGCTGATCGAGTTGACGACGCCCTTGCCCTGCACGCAGCGCAGGCCGGCCTCGATCACCTCCCACTTCGAGCTGTCCACCATCACCGGCACGCGCGCGATGTCGGGCTCGCCAGCGATCAGGTTCAGGAACTTCACCATCGCGGCCTTGCTGTCGAGCATGGCCTCGTCCATGTTGATGTCGATCACCTGCGCGCCGTTTTCCACCTGCTGGCGCGCCACGGCCAACGCCTGCTCGTACTCGCCGTTGAGGATCATGCGGGCGAAGGCCTTGGAGCCGGTCACGTTGGTGCGTTCGCCCACGTTGACGAACAGGCTGCCTTCGCCGATGCGCAGCGGCTCCAGGCCGGACAGCAGCATGGGCGGCACGGCGGCGGACGAAGAAGGGGAAACGGCGGAATCGGAAACGGCGGTATCGGAAACAACGGACATGAGGCTCACCAGGGTTGCGGGCAAAAACTGGTGAGCGCCGTTGCAGGTCTGTGCGACCGGCCGGGACCGTGTGGCCCCGACGTCTCAAGCCTGACACCGGGTGCGGGCATCTGGTCGATGCCCCCGGCGCTGCAGCGCTCCTTGAGAGGGGGTGATTTTATGCCAACGCCCCCGGCGCGGGGGTTCGACCGAACGCCGCATCAGCGGCGGTTCAGCGGCTGAGCAGGTCGATGTACGCCTGATAGCTGAAGCTGCGGTTCTTCTTCTGCCCGGTGACCTCGGTCACGATCCCCAGTTCCTGCAGCAGTTTGACAGCCGCGCTGGCGGTGGGAAACGTGGTGTTCAACGCCGCCCGGACCCGCTCCACACTGAAGCGCGGCATGGTCGGCAGCAACTCAAACAGCCGGTAGCTGGCCGGGCCTGCCTTGGCGTGTTGCAGCAAACGCCGGCGGTCGGCCGCCACCAGGGTGGCCAGCGCCACGATGTCTTTCTCCGCCTCGGCCGCAGCCACCTCGACGCCTTCCAAAAAGAAGCCGACCCAGCCCTCCCAGTCGCCCTCGGTGCGCACGTCGGACAGGTGCCGGTAGTAGGCACTCTGGTGCCGCTTCAGGTAACCGCTCAGGTAGAGCAAAGGCTCGGGCAGCAGGCCCCAATGCTCCAGCAGGGCCGCGATCAGCAGCCGCCCCATGCGCCCATTGCCGTCCAGAAACGGGTGGATGGTTTCGAACTGCTGGTGCACCAGCGCCACCTTGACCAGAGGCGGCAAGCCGCCCGCGGGCGCATGGATGAAACGCTCCAGATCGGCCAGCAACACCGGCACCCGGTCTGCCGGCGGCGGCACGAACACCGCGTTGCCCGGGCGCGTGCCACCGATCCAGTTTTGTGAGCGGCGCAGTTCGCCCGGTTGCTTGCCGGTGCCACGCACGCCGTTGAGCAACAGGCGGTGCGCATCGCACAGCAGGCGCACGCTGATCGGCAGGCCCGACGCGTCGCGCAGGTTGTCCTGCACCAGCCGGAAGGCCTGCAGGTAGTTGGTGACCTCCTCCACGTCGTCGGTGTTGCTCACCACCAGCCCGGCCTCGTCGTCAAACAGGTCGGTCAGCGTGGCCTGCGTGCCTTCGATCTGCGAGGTCATCAAGGCCTCCTTGCGGATGGCGCTGTAAAGCAGCCAGTCCACCGAAGGCACCAGCCCCGCCACAGCCGACAGGCGCGCCAGCGCCATCTGCGCCGCGCGGTTGCGCTCAACCCAGGCCGATTCCGCCAGAACCGGAGCCGAGGGTGGCAAGGCGTGAGGCACAAACGCTTTGACCGGCTCCCCGAGGGTGGTCTGGGTGATGTAGGTGCCGGTGACGCGCTTCATGTGCAAGTCCTCTTTTGAACACGGCCTTGATATTAAAGAATGCTTTCATTTGAGACAAGCGTTTTAAAGAACGCTTTACAACAGACACCCCTGCAGACCAGCACTCGGCAATCAAACGTCCGCCGATTGGCAGGATGCGTCTGGTGCGATGCTTGCTAACCCACCTGCATGGCCCCCCACCGCACCGACCCCGACGCCCCCGGCACCGACTGGCACGCCCAGGAGCTGCTGCTGATGCGCGAGGTGATGAAGCTGGTGGGCCGCAGCCTGGCGCCGGCGTTTGTGTTGCGCGAGATGCTGCACCTGATGAGCGAGCTGCTGGGCCTGAACCGGGGCCGCATGGTGCTGGCCGACGAAGCCCTGCCCGGCCAGGAGCGCACCGCCTCGATCCGCCACGCCTACGGCCTCACCGCCGAAGAAGCGGCGCGCGGTGTGTTCCGCTGGGGCGAGGGCATCACCGGCCGGGTGCTGGCCAGCGGGCTGCCCGCCATCGTGCAAGACGTGGACGCCGAGCCGCTGTTTCTCTTTCGCACTGTGGCGCGCGCCCAGCTGCCGCCGCAGACCGTGGCCTTCATTGCGCTGCCCATTGAGGTGAACGGCGCGAGCATCGGCGTGCTCGCCTGCCACCGCATCCGCAGCCGCCAGCGGCACCTCAACGACGACCTCGCGCTGCTGCGCATCCTCGCCACGCTGGCCGGCCAGCTGCTGCAGCTGGAGCAGCTGGTGGCCGAGCAGCGGCGCCAGCTCGAAGCGCGCAACGAGGTGCTGGCCCGCGCGCTCGACACCCACACCGCGCGCTACGGGCTCATCGGCCGCTCGCCCGCGCTGCTGCAAGCGCTGGGCGAGCTGGAGCGGGTGTCGCAGTCGCAGGCCACGGTGCTGCTGCTCGGCGAATCAGGCACCGGCAAGGAGCTGTTTGCGCGCGCGGTGCACCTGGCCAGCGGCCGGCGCGACCAGCCCTTCATCAAGGTCAACTGCTCGGCGATTCCCGACACGCTGTTTGAATCCGAGCTGTTTGGCTACGAGCGCGGCGCCTTCACCGGCGCGAGCACGGCGCGCGCGGGCTGGTTTGAGCAGGCCCACCGCGGCACGATTTTTCTGGACGAGATCGGCGAGCTGCCGCTGGCCATGCAGAGCAAGCTGCTGCGCACCCTGCAGGAAGGCACGCTGGTGCGCCTGGGCGGCACGCGCGAGATCCGCATCGACGTGCGGCTGGTCGCGGCCACCAACCGCGACCTCGCGCGCGAGGTGCAGGCCGGGCGCTTCCGGCAGGACTTGTATTACCGCCTCAACGTGATCCCGATCCGCCTGCCCAGCCTGCGCGAGCGGCGCGAAGACGTGCGCGCGCTGGCCCTGCATTTCGTGAGCCGCGCCAACCAGGCGCACCAGCGCAACGTCAACCTCGCGCCCGACGCGCTGGCGCGGCTGGAGGCGCACGACTGGCCCGGCAACATCCGCGAGCTGGGCAACCTGATCGAGCGCCTGGTGCTGCTGGCCGACCACACGTTGGTGACGGCCGCGGCGCTGGAGCGCTTCATGCCCGAGGCCTGGGCACCGCAGACCGCCGCCGAACCGCCGCACGGCCAGCCCCTGCCGGCCGGCCACGTGCGCGACTACCTGAGCGGCCGCTCACACAGCCCGCAGGCGCTGCAAGACGCCCTGCTGCGCCACCACGGCAGCCAGACCCTGGCGGCGCAAAGCCTGGGGCTCACGCTGCGGCAGTTTGGCTACCGGCTGCGCAAGGCCGGGTTGCGGTGAAGGCAAGGGTTGAAGGGATGGACTGAAAACCGGCGCCACCGATGTGTGACAGCATCAGCGCCATTGACCAAGACTTGCGAGAAGCCACCATGAAAACCATCGACGAAATGCTGAACCTGGCCTTGCTGACCCCCGACGAGCACCAGCAGATCAGCAGTTGGATCGCGCAGGCCGACACGCCCGACGAGATTTTGAAGATGCCGCCCTTGCTGTGGAGGGCGGTTGAACGGGCCAGCGCGGTCATGGGGATTGACGAAGACCTGATGCGCCCGCCTGCGCTGGATGATGGTGGTCTGGTTTGCGGATAGACAACGGACTGGAGAGGCAGCGCGCGGATTCACAAACCAAGACTGCTATGGCGAGCATGTCGCTCATCGGCTAGGAGCGGACGGACGTCAGATGGGAGGAGCCATTCGCCGCGAGGGTAACCGGCATGCTATGCAGTATTCCTCTTCTCGTCGCTTGCCTGAGCTATCGCTGCGGTCATCCTCTCCCGAACCTGCTTCTTTACCTCCACCGGCACTTGCCTCTCAGCTTGTTCCTCCGGAGACATGGCCTTCAGCGTCTCAATGTGAATCTTGGCGAGAATGCAAGAGACGGAAGCGGTGTATTTACCCCTAGGCCTCGCATCTTTCTCTTGCCAGACGTGAACAAGATTCGAGCACCGATCACGAATTGACTGATTATCAAAGTCAATGTTTTCCGCGTGATGTGCGAAGTCGTTGCGTATGGAACGTATCGTGTCCAAGTCCTTCCTTTCAGATGGAGCGATCTTCCCTAAGTAGTAGGCCATCTTGATCTTGGCCGAGAATGTGCTGAGTGGCCCCTGCGATTCGAACAGGTCTTCCTTGGCCTTCTTGTTCTCAACGAAGCAGCGCCGTAACAAGTTCTCAAGGCAAACGTCGAGATATGCGGCCGCGAAAAGCGCGCAGCCTCGATCGGACTCCTGTGTGAGCGCCCGTCGGAACTCTAAGAACTCCAGGAACAGTTTCTTACCGAGTGCTTCGCGATCAGCGGAAATGCCTAAAGCGTGACCGGTTTTATCGTCCGCGTGCAAACCTGAGTTGGGCTGCGCCGCGGATTTAGAGGCTTTTGATGTGCACATTGCCTTCATTTTTTAGAGTCTTGTGCTTCATGCGTCAGATCGCGCGTCACCAGCATGTGCGATTACCCATTGCAGTCCGGTGATATCTCGTGCTGCGGACATTTTAATGTAAGCCTTAAGCAGAGGCGTATCTGCACCAAGGTCTTGCAATCCGAATTGCCTGAGTAGCGTGCGGAAGGGCCTTGCCAACGGTGATCGAAGCAGAACCTCTTCAATATCATTAGCTAGACTGGTAACAGCTGATCGAATATCCAACTCTGGACGATGGAGGCTTTTCAGAGCTTCGTCAAATCTAAATGGGTCAAGTCGGACAGGATCACTACACGCCCAAGAGTGAGCGCCGGGTTCAACAAAGGTGTTGCGCTTGTGACCGGCAAGTTCGTGGGAGGGACGAAAATTGGTTCTCGAAATCAGTTGATTGCCTACATATAAGTCAACCAACTCCCCAACATCTTGTACTGCCGGGGCGGCGTATACGATGAGAACCTGATTCGAGAATTTCGTGTGCAAGTGTTCAAGGAGCTTTTGTTGCTCCGGATATATGTCGTAACGAAAGTAGGGCTCATTCCAGTGAGGCCACTCTTCTGCACTGGGTTTGACCATGTACTCCGAACGTTTGTACTGAAATAGGATATTTCCTTGAATATCCGGAATATTTGATATCTCCCGCCCGAGATGCAACTCCATTTCTTCGGCAATCTCCCGGTAAGACATACCTTTAAAGGGCATACGGAACCAATACGGGTGGCCAAGCCGTCGGAACAACCAACGGGACTTGCTCATGACTATTGCATCTGCGCCAATGGACCCCTCCTGTACCTGACCCGGCGGGAAGTAAAAATTACCTCGTCGGGCGAGCTCGGTGTTGAAGTACCCTTCAAATGTTTTTTCTTCGTATTGAATGCGCATCTGCTGCAGAGGATGATGTGTGATTCCTAACGCCCAAGCTAACCGGCAAAAATGCGAAGCATTTTTGCCAGCGCTGAACCGCCAGTTAAGCGCCTTGCGCTTGATGTGGGTATATTCATTCGCTTGAGTCTCTTCGGCTTGCATTCTTGCGAATGTAATCCCTGAATTCGTCTTCGGTCATTTTGTTGTGCCGCGCATCGTAAGTGCGAGGGTCCGCGTTGTATGCAGAGCGAGTGCTGAAGAAGACGAAGCATCCCTTGATATATCTAGATATGGGGCGCGCTGTTGCAGGCAGCGGCTCATCGCTGTATTCATTGCAATTCCAATGATGGTAAGGAATGTACGTGCCAGGCTTTAATTCTGTCAACTCCTCGCGGACTCCCTCCTGATCCAATGCCCCTTTTATTCCAGTTGGCTCGATAGGGGCTACTTCTAGCCGAAAGTAATTCCAACTCGCTGCCGTGCCGAAGGACTCGTATGTGAGTTTTTTGGGTTTAAGGATTTCTGCAGTCATTTCGCCTACATGGAGCTCAATCATTTCTTCTTCAAAGGCACGTGATACACCTGTTATCGTATTTCCGCCACCTGTAGGATAAAACATATGATTCAGCGCCCGTACCTTTGCAACCTCAGATAGAACCGAACATATCGCGTCGATTTGCGTCCAAGTTGATTGAGATGGAGCACCAAGTGGGAATAGCTTCTGTTGGAGTTCGGTCCACTCAATCAGATTTCTCTTGTGGAAATCGCTTACGATATTCAGCCATTCTTCAATGCGTTTTGCAACGTGAGATATTCTTGGGCGGCGCAACGGATCTGTGTCAGTGCATTCAACCAGTAGTTGATCTAGCGTAGTTGTGTAAACCCCCTTCAGGTACTTGTTTAGCGAGAGGGATGAGTCCGGATTGTATTGGCCATCGAATCCGAGGTCTTCCTTGGTAAATGCAATCCAGAGGGACTTGGCAAATGAATAAACATCCGCCATCTCTCCATTCGCTTCTGAGGCGTGCCGCCTCATTTCTGGAGCCATTGTGAATTTGGCACCTACATCACGTTTGGGTGGAGTAATGGGCTGCCTGTTAGGGTATTTAACAAGACCAAAATCGGAAAGGCACAATTGATCGTTGTAGTACAGAAAGTTTGCGGGCTTTATATCTCTGTGAGATATGCCCTTGCTGTGCAATTGGCCCAGAGTGGATGCAAGAGCAATGAAGTCCCGGGCTATTTCCTCAGCGGAGCGTCCGATTCTGTATTCCTTGAAAGGTTGTGCTACAGGCATTGCATACCATGGAGTCGATTCCCCTTTTTCTTTTGGTGTGTGCTTTTCAATGAGCGGCACAATTCCATTTAAAGTACCGAGTTTGCTTAACGCGTCAATTTCAGCTGTGAAGCGTGTATATGACTCTGTGGTTACTGTCTTAAGGAGTTTTATTGCGTGAGGTGCATGTTTTGGGTTGCGCGCTAGCCAAACATCCCCGTTTCCGCCGCCCCCGAGATATTCTTCCAGCGTCCAATCTCCGAACTTATCCCCGCGCTTATAGCCGTTGCTTTGCTTTGATTTTTTGGTCATCGCGAACAGTGAATAATTATTTAAGGAGCGTAACGTAGGCAGTGACTGGGCCACAACGGCGCACTCAACATTGAAGAATGGCGACCGCGCTGGCCGCCGTTGTGGGTCCATTCGACGAACATGTTAAATGTGCACGCTCGACTTCCACGATCAAGAGACTGTCTATGCGCCATGTGGGACAACCCAATCGAACAAGTCCTCAAAGTCCTCGAAACAAGTCGCGCAAATCCATCTGTATCCGTCTGGTGTTGCGTAACCTTCCTGAAGTGTTTCAGGTATAGCCCCAACCATGAACTTTGCAGAGCAGAACTCGCAGTGATCGTGATCGTTCTCTTTTGACCCAGGCGTGTACTGCCGCCTCTCCAGGATTACCCCTTTGAGGTACCTCTCTTGGTTGGTCAGTCGCCAGTCGCTGGTCTCGCGCATAGTGCAATTTAACTTGTGATTTATCCCGAAAAATGCCGGATAACATTTTCGGCAGTCGTTAAACAAAGTTGCATGACACCTCCGAAAGTCTTTTGAAATCAATCCCGTAGCGCACTCATCTGGATGCATGAACAGGTCTAACGGAATCGAGAAAATCTGACCGATCATGGTTGCCGTCTGCATCTCAGTCTAGCGGCGAGTTGCAAGCTTGAGCAACAGAGCTTGCCGCCGACCGCAATACCAATAGCGGCGATCACGCAGCTTCGGGGTGAGCGGTTGTGGCGGATCGCAAAAGAGCGTCCATCAATGTGTTGACATTGTGTTAACCCAATGTCAAACCCCAGCAGGCACACCACCAGCTTCCGAGCGACCAAAGCCCCCATAACCCAACAAAATCAAAGGCTTACGAACATCAGCCTATCCGCCTGCCACCCTGGCACGACCGTTGCAAAAGAGCACCCAGGCCATCCTGCCTTTGCCCTTTTTCAGAGGTCCCCATGAGCATTGAAGCCACCCTGATCGCTCCCGATCAACTCGCCACGCTGCAAGCCGCCGAACCGGTGGTGATCATCGACACGCGCGACGCCGACACCTTTGCCGCCGGCCACATTCCCGGCGCGGTGAACCTGCGCGAGGTGTTCACCTTTCTCGCCACCTCCACGCCCGAGGGCCTGCAGGCGCTCAAGGCCACCTTCGCCGACGCGCTGGGCAAGGCCGGCCTCTCGGGCGCCGAGACCGCCGTGTTTTACGAAGACGCGATGAACAGCGGCTACGGCCAGTCGTGCCGCGGCTACTACCTGCTCACCTGGCTGGGCTACCCCAAGATCAAGGTGCTCAACGGCGGCTTCAGCGCCTGGAAGGCCGCCGGCCTGCCGGTGTCGACCATCGCTGCCACGCCCGTGCCCGCCACCTTCCCCGAGTTGGCCATGAGCGACGTGATGCTGACGCAGGCCGATGTGCAGGCCGCGCTGGGCACCGACACGGTGTTGCTCGACGTGCGCGATGTGGACGAGTGGATCGGCGACAGCTCTTCGCCCTACGGCAAAGATTTCGCGCCGCGCAAGGGCCGCCTGCCGGGCGCCAAGTGGGTGGAGTGGTACCGCTTCATGAAGCCCTCGGCCCAGGGCCCGGTGTTCAAGACGCCGGACGAGGTGAAGGCCGAGTGCGCCACCGCCGGCATCGCGCCCGACGACACGGTCTACCTCTATTGCTTCAAGGGCGCGCGCGCGTCCAACACCTTCCTCGCGCTCAAGCAGGCCGGGTTCACCGACGTGCGCATGTACTTCGGCTCGTGGAACGAGTGGTCGCGCGACGAGAGCCTGCCGATCGAGACCGGTCTGCCCGTGGCCGTTTCCACCAAGTCGAGCAAGAAGCCCGAGCTCGCGCTGGCCGCCTGAACCCGCCGCGCCGCCATGGCCCGCTTCCCTTCGATTCCCCTGTTGTCTGTCCGTCCACCGCACTCCCCGAAAACCCCCATGTCATCCACCGATCTGCTCGAACCCACCGCCCCCGTGACCACCGTGAAGGCGTACCTGCGCCCCATCGACGGCAAGGGCCTCGCCGACTTCGCCGCTGGCGGCAAAGCCAACCCGGCCCGCCGCGGCACCAACAAGGTCCACACCGTGATGGAGGGGCAGTACCGCTCGCTGTCGCACGTGGGCGAGAAGCACGTGGTGGTGGTGGACGAGCCGCTGCACCTGTTTGGCGAAGACACGGCGCCCGCGCCGGGCGAGATCGTGCTCTCGGGCCTGGGCGGCTGCATCGCCGTGGGGGTGACGGCCGTGGCCACCTGGAAGGGCGTGAAGCTGAGCAAGCTGGAGGTCTTCCTCGAAGGCGACATCGGCAACCCGGCGGCCTGGGGCGCGGGCGGCGCGCTGGAGAAGACGCCGCTGGAGATGGGCTTCCAGGCGATCCGCGTGAAGGTGCTGGTGGAGGGCGACGCGAGCCGCGAGGTGCTTGACGAGATCGTGCAGCACGCGAATTTCTACTCGCCGGTGGCCAACACGATGCGCAACCCGATTCCGTTTGAGATCTCGATGGCTTGAAATTTTGAGCTCCCTCCTCCTCTGGGGGAGGGTGGGGGTGGGGGCACGCATGAAGCGGCGTTACCGGCGCGCGGGCCCCCATCCCTGCCTTCCCCCAGAGGGGAAGGAGCGAACTCCCCCGTTCGCCCTGAGCCCTTCGACGGGCTCAGGACAGGCCCTGTCGAAGCGCCACCCCACACCTTGGACCCGTCAATGAACCCCGCCGACCTGCCCCCCGAACTCGCCGCCCAACCCGCGGGCCTCATCGCCGCCGTGCGCGCCATCGCGCAGGGCCCGCTGGCCGAACAGGCCTACGCCATCGACCGCGGCGCCTACCCGGCCGACGTGATGAGGCAGCTGGCGGCAGCCGGCGCGATGAGCGCCCACCTGCCGCAGGCCGACGGCACGCCGGGCGACTACGGCCAGGCGATCCTGGCGATGGCCGAGGCGGCCAAGGTCTGCGGCGCCACCGGCTTCATGATGTGGTGCCAGTGCGTGGCCGGGCTCTACATGCAGGCCTCGGGCAACCCGGCGCTGACGGGCGAGCGGCTGGCGCGCCACGTGGGCGGCGAGACGCTGGGCGGCACCGGCCTCTCGAACCCGATGAAGAGCTTTGCGCAGATCGAGGCCTTCCTGCTCAAGGCCACGCCGGTGGAAGGCGGCTACCTCGTCAACGGCACCCTGCCCTGGGTCAGCAACCTCGGGCCCGACCACTACTTTGGCGCGATTGCGGCGGTGTTTGAAGGCGGCGCCGGCGCGGGCCGCGAGATGATGTTCATGCTGCGCTGCGACGCGCCGGGCGTGGCGCTCAAGGCCTGCCCCGAGTTCTCGGGCATGGAGGGCACGGGCACTTATAGCGTGCACTGCAAAGACCTGTTCGTGGGCCACGACGACATCGTGGCCGACCCGGCCAAGCCCTACATCGCGCGCATCCGTGGCGGCTTCGTGCTGCTCCAGTGCGGCATCGCGGCCGGCATCATCCAGGGCGCCATCGACAGCATGTGGGCGGTGGAGGGGCAGCTGGGCCATGTGAACCAGTACCTGGAAGACCGGCCCGCCGAGCTGCAGGCCGAGTTTGACGCGCTGGTGGGCCGCATCATGAAACTGGCCGAGACACCCTTCGACACGTCCACCGACTACTTCATCGACGTGCTCGACGCGCGCGCCCACGGCGCCGAGCTCTGCCTGCGCGCCGCCAATTCCGCGCTCATGCACCAGGGCGCGCGCGGTTACCTGATGAGCAGCGAGGTGCAGCGCCGCGTGCGCGAGGCGCAGTTCGTCGCCATCGTCACACCGGCCATCAAACACCTGCGCAAAGAGATTGCGCGGCTGAGCGCCGAGGAGATGCCGGCATGAGTTCCCTTTCCAATATCTACGGCGAGGTGCGCGACCTGCCGCGGGCCGCGATCATTCCGGCGGTCGCCGTCGGCGCGCCCTTCATGCAATACATCTGCGACGCCTGCGGCTACATCTACGACGAGGCCGTGGGCGACGCCGACAGCGGCCTGGCCGCCGGCACGCGCTTCGACGATATTCCGGACGACTGGTACTGCCCTCTCTGCGGCGTGACCAAGAGCGACTTCACGTTGTACGAAGCGCCGAGCATCGAAGCGCTGCGCGCCCGCACCAGCAGCGCCGCCCCGGTGGCGAAACGCGGCGGCACGCCGGGCGTGGTCATCGTCGGCGGCGGCCGTGCCGGCTGGCAGATGGCCGAAGCGCTGCGCGCGCTCGACGCGGCCCTGCCCATCACCCTGGTGAGCGCCTGCGCGGCGGACGTGTACGACAAGCCGCTGCTCTCGGTGGCCATGGCGCGGCAGATGGACCCGGGCAAGCTGGTGAAAGAGACCGGCGCCGACGCGGCGAAGCGCCTGGGCGTGCGCCTGCTCGCCCACACCGACGCCGTGCGCATCTGCCCCGACACCCGCAGCCTGCGCACCACGCGCGGCACGCTGCGCTACGACCAACTCGTGCTGGCGCACGGCGCGCAGACCGCGCTGCCGCCGGCGCTGCCCGCCGCGCTGTGCTGGCGCATCAACCACCTGGGCGCGTACCGGAAGCTGCGCGCAGCCCTGGGCGATGCACCCAAAGACGTGGTGATCGTCGGCGCGGGCCTGATCGGCAGCGAGCTCGCCAACGACCTGGCGCTCGGCGGCCACCGCATCACCCTGCTCGACGTGATGGCCCAGCCGCTCGCGCGCTGGCCGGGCGAACAGGCGGGCAGGCCGCTGCTGGAGGCCTGGAAAGACCTGCCGATCCGCTTCTTGGGCGGCGTGCAGGTGGCCGGGGTGGAGCAACTGGGCGGGCACTTGCGCGTGACCACCACCTGCGGCCAGAAGTTCGTCGCCGACCAGGTGATCGCTGCCGCCGGGCTGGTGACGCCACCGCGCCTGGCGCAGAGCGCCGCGCTCGCCTGGAACCAAGGCATCGCGGTGGACGCGGCCACGCTGCAGACCAGCGACCCGCGCATCCACGCGCTGGGCGACTGCATCACCATCGCCGGCCAGGCCAGCCGCTACATCGAGCCGATCACCCGGCAGGCGCGGGCCATTGCGGCCCACCTCTGCGGCCGCGAGCCGGCGCCCTTTGAGGCGAAGCCGGCGGTGGTGCGCGTGAAGACCACCTCGCACCCGATGACGCTGCACTGAATGGGTCTCGCTGGCGAAGAAGGCCGCAGCGCTGGCGATTTCCACTCTGCCGACAGAAGCGGCTGGGCGGACCGATAAAGACGGGTGGATTCCGTTGTCGGGATGACTTTTCATGCAAGGGAATTTGCTGCATTCTTGCGGGATCAATGTTTATCAGGATCAGCCCAGAACATGCCAGCCACAGTCAAACTCTCCAATAGGTTCCAGATCGCCATACCCAAGGCAATTCGCGTCGGGTTGCGTTGGGATGCGGGGCAAGAAGTCATGTTCATCCCAAGAGGCAAAGGAGTGCTCTTGATGCCGGTGCCACAGCTCGATGATCTGAGCGGTCTCGCCCAAGGCGCACGCCACGAAGGCCATCGCGACCGCCACGACCGCTACTGATCTAGGCGCCGAGCTGCTGACCTGCGACGCGCATTTCAAAGGTCTGCCTGGCGTGGTGCTGTTTCCCAAGTCGGTTGCTCGTTGAGGGTCGCGCGGCCGAGATGGACTGACAAGGTGCTGCTGGCCGACGGCTCATACCGCTTTGCCTTCAAAGCATAAATTCCGTTCGGGCTGAGCCTGTCGAAGCCCTGCGCGGTGCAAGCACTTCGACAAGCTCAGTGCGAACGGTTTCTATTGGATCGAACGCAAATCGGTATCAAAGCCCCAGCTCGGTCAACCCGGGGTGATCGTCCGGCCGTCGCCCCAGCGGCCAGTGAAACAGCCGCTCGCTCTCATGGATCGGCCGGTCGTTGATGCTGGCGTGGCGCTGCTCCATGTAACCCAACCCGTTGAACTGCCAGTTCTCGTTGCCGTGCGAACGGAACCAGTGCCCTGAATCGTCGCGCCATTCGTAGACGAAGCGCACGGCGATGCGGTGGCTGTCAAAGGCCCAGAGCTCCTTGATGAGCCGGTAGTCGAGTTCCTTCGCCCACTTGCGCACCAGGAACGCGTGCACCTCGGCGCGGCCCACCGGGAACTCCGCGCGGTTGCGCCAGCGCGTGTCCTCGGTGTAGACCTTGACCACCCGGTCCGGGTCCCGTGAATTCCACGCATCCTCGGCCCCGCGCACCTTCTGCGCGGCGGTCTCGGCGGTGAAGGGCGGCAGCGGTGGGCGGGATTCCATGGAAGCCTCAGCAAAGAAGAAACAAAGGGCGAAAGCGGCTGCGTCCCGCGCGCAGTGCGCGAAACCCAGGGCGCCGCGGAACGGGCTTTGCCAGGCCGCCAGCGCCGCCCCCTGGGGGGTGACGCCGCAAGCGGCGCGGGGGGGTCAATACTGCTTGTAGGGGAGGAATTTCCCGGACATCACGATGTTGACTCGGTCGCCGTTCGGGTCGGCCTGGCGCTGCAGGTCCATCTTGAAATCGATGGCGCTCATGATGCCGTCGCCGAACTCTTCGTGGATCAGTTCCTTGAAGGTCGTGCCGTAGACGCTCACCAGTTCGTAGAAGCGGTAGATCAGCGGATCGGTCGGCACGCTGGTGGGCAACGAGCCCTTGTAGGGCACGACCATCAGCCACTTCTGCTCGTCGGCGGAGAGGCCGAAGATCTTGCCCAGCACCTTGGCCTGCGCGGGTGTGGCGGTCATCTGGCCCAGGCACAGCGCCGTGGTCCATTCCTTGGACTGGCCCACCTTCTTGGACACGTCGGCCCAGCTCAGGCCTTTGCTGACTTTGGTGGAGATGATCTTTTCGGTGACGTCGAGTCGGCTCATGGTGTTGCCTCTTGGTGGTGATGAAGTGGGAAATGTAATCAATGGGCTTTGGCCCTGGATACGAGGAAATCGACTATGTGATTGCGCAAGTCGTAGTAACCGTCCAGGTGGTGCAGCTGCGCGCGCGTGCGGCTGCGTGGCAGCGGGTTGACCACCACTTCGGCCATGCCGCCGGGCCGGTAGCCCTGGTCGGTCTCCTGGCCGTTGGTCATGAGCAGGATGCGGTCGGCCAGCAGGATGGCTTCGTCCACGTCGTGGGTGATCATGAAAACGGTCTGGTGCGTCTCGCGCACGATGCCCATCAGCTCGTCCTGGATGGTGCCGCGCGTGAGCGCGTCCAGCGCGCCGAAGGGCTCGTCGAGCAGCAGCATCTTGGGCTGAATGGCGAACGCGCGCGCGATGCCCACGCGCTGCTTCATGCCACCCGAGAGCTGGCTCGGTTTCTTGTCGATGGCGGGCAGCAGGCCCACCAGCGCGACGAACTTTTCGACGTGTGCGCCGATCTGCGCCTTGCTCCAATCGGGCCAGCGCGACTTGACGGCAAAGGCAATGTTTTGCCGCACCGTGAGCCAGGGCATGAGCGCGTGGCTCTGGAACACCACGCCGCGCTCCAGGCTGGGGCCGGCGATCTCGCGGCCGTCCATGAAGCAGTGGCCGCTGGTGGCGGTGTCGAGCCCCGCGAGCACGTTGAGGATGGTGGTCTTGCCGCAGCCGCTGTGGCCGATGATGCAGACGAACTCGCCCTTGTCGAGGGTGAACGAGACGTCGGCGAACACCGGCTTGTCCGCCTGGTAGGCCTTGGCGAGCTGTTCGACTTTCAGGAAACCGGACATCGGGGAAACCTTTTGAATGGGGGCGCTCAAAGGCGCAAGGGCTGCGCTTTCGCGCACGCTGGTGTCACTCCACATAGGTCACCGCCTTCTGCAGTTGCGCAAACATCAGGTCGAGCAACATGCCGACCACGCCGATCAGCAGCACGGCGAAGATCACATTGGTGAGCGAGAGGTTGTTCCACTCGTTCCACACGAAGTAGCCCACGCCGGTGCCGCCCACCAGCATCTCGGCCGCAACGATCACCAGCCAGGCGATACCCATGCTGATGCGCATGCCGGTGAGGATGGTGGGCGCCGCGGCCGGCAGGATCACCTGGAAGGCCTTGCGCAGCGGGTTGACCTCCAGCGTGCTGGCCACGTTGAGCCACTCGCGTTTGACGGCGGACACACCGAAGGCGGTGTTGATCAGCATGGGCCACACCGAACAGATGAAGATCACGAAGATGCCGCTGACATCCGAGTCCTTCAGCGTGTAGAGCGCCAGCGGCATCCAGGCCAGCGGGCTGATCGGCTTCAGGACCTGCACGAACGGGTCAAAGGCCTTGCGCATCAACGGCGACATGCCGATGAGGAAACCCACGGGAATCGCCACCGCCATCGCCAGCAGGAAGCCCAGGCCGACGCGGCCCAGCGAGTGCGCGAGCTGGATGCCGATGCCCTTGTCGTTCGGCCCTTTGTCGTAGAACGGGTCGGACAGGTGCGCCCAGCTCGCCTTGGCCACCTCGATGGGCGGCGGGAAGCCCGAGCTTTTTTCGGCACCGGGGTCCTTGCCCATCATCTTGGCGTACTCGATCTCTTCGGCCGTCATACCGGCCGACGAGCCGCCGATGGACGGCCCGGTGGTCGCGAGCTGCCAGATGCCGATGAAGCACACGAAGATCAGCAGCGAGACCACCGCCGCGCGCAGGTTGAGGCTGGCGGTTTTCATGGTCAGGCAGCCTTTGAAATCGCAAAGCTCTTGAGGTAGGCGTCCGCCTTGGCCGGGTCGAACTCCTTGCCCATGATGGTGTGCTTGGTGTAGGTCGGGCCGGCCTTGAACTCCATGCCCAGGTCCTTCATGTGCTTGCGCGCGTCCGTGATCAGGAACACCTTTTCGGCCACGGCCTTGTAGTCCACCTCGCCCTTCACGTAGCCCCAGCGTTTCATCTGCGTGAGCATCCACACCGCCATGCTCTGCCACGGCATGGGGTCGAAGTCGGCGCGGTCGGGCACGTTCTGGATCTTGCCCAGGCCGTCGGCGAACTTGCCCGAGAGCACCTGGTTCAACACGGCCTCGGGCTGGTTCAGGTACTGGCTGGGCGCGATCACCTTGGCGATGAGTTCGCGGTTCTTGGGCTGGCGCGCCATCGCGGCGGCGTTGAGCACGGCGCGGTAGAGCGCGGCGAAGGTGTTGGGGTTCTTCTGGATGAACTCGGTGCTGGTGCCGAAGGCGCAGCAGGGGTGGCCGTTCCAGAGGTCTTTGGTGAGCACGTGGATGAAGCCGACTTCGTCAAACACCGCGCGCTGGTTGAACGGGTCCGGGCCGAGGAAACCGTCGATGTTGCCGGCGCGCAGGTTGGCCACCATCTCGGCCGGCGGGATCACGCGCAGCTGCACGTCGGTGTCGGGATTCAGGCCGGCCTCGGCCAGGTAGTAACGCAACAGGAAGTTGTGCATCGAGTAGTCGAACGGAATGCCGAACTTGAAGCCCTTCCAGTTCTTCGGGTCGCGGTTGTCCTTGTGTTTGAGCGCGAGCGTGATGGCCTGGCCGTTGATGTTCTGGATGGTGGCCACGTTCATGGGCGTGGCGTTGCTGCCCAGCCCCATGCTGATGGCCAGCGGCATGGGCGAGAGGAAGTGCGAGGCGTCGTATTCCTTGTTGATCATCTTGTCTCGCACCAGCGCCCAACCCGCGGTCTTGGTGACCGACACGTTGAGGCCCTGCTTGCTGTAGAAGCCCAGCGGGTGCGCCATGATCAGCGGCGTGGCGCAGGTGATCGGGATGAAGCCGATCTTGAGGTCGGTCTTCTCCAGCGCGCCCTGCTTCTCTTGCGCCATGGCCTGCAGGCTCGCCACCGGCAGCACGCTGGCGATGGCTGCCATGGCCGTGCCCTTGCCGACCGCGCGCAGGAAGCGGCGGCGCTCTTCGTCTTGCGGGAAGAGGGCCTTGACCAGCGTGGCCTCGATGAAGGCGTTGCTGTAGGCCTCGAACTCAGCAGTTTCGCTGCGCGCGCGCAGCTCGCGGGCCGCACCGTCGGCCACCGTTTCGGCGTGGTGATCGGCCGGGCTGTGGTCGCGGCCACAGCTGCACTTCATCATGAGCGGACGGTCGGCGTTGTAGGGATCGAAGTATTCGGACATGGCGCGCACCTATTGGTTGATGACGCGGTGGGCATTGCAAGCGACGGGCCAGACGCGGCGCCAACACGCCGTTTGGCGCGCAACGACCGCATTTCGCCGACGCCCCACCGATGCCGTGTAGGGCCAGCCCTACATTCCTGGCCGTTTCGGCGACCGCTCAGCCGCCAGGGCGGGTGCGCGCATGGCGCTCGGCGTACAGCGCGAGCTCCACATCGTTCTTGGTGCCGGTCTTTTCGAGGATGCGCGCACGGTAGGTGCTCACCGTGTTGGGCGCGAGCCCGAGCTGCGCACCAATTTCGCTCACGGTCCGGCCCTGCGTGAGCAGGCGGTAGACCTGGTGCTCGCGGTGCGACAGCGCTTCCGGCCCCGCCTGCGCGCCGCCCTGCCCCACCGCCGCGGCCAGCGCTTCGGCCGTGCTGGCCGTCAGGAACACGCCGCCCGCGGCCACCTTGCGCACCGCGGCCAGCATGTCGTCGGGGTCGGCGCTCTTGTTGAGGTAGCCGCTGGCGCCGAGCTTGATGCAGCGCACCGCGTACTGCTTCTCGGGGTAGGTGCTGAGCATCAGCACCGGCAGCTTCGGGTGCTCGCGCTTGATCTGCTGCAGCACGTCCAGCCCGTCGATGCCGGGCAGCGCGATGTCCAGCAGCACGAGGTCGAGGCCGGCACTGACTTGCAGCTGGGCCACCTGCGCCAGCACCTCGGGGCCGGTCTGCGCCTCGGCCACCACCCGCACGTCGGGCGCGTCGGCCAGGATCTGCTTGAGGCCTTCGCGCACGATGCGGTGGTCGTCACCGATCAGCACGCGCAGGGTTCCAGCGACCACGTCGTTCATGACGGCTCCTGTCCAGGCAGGTGCAGCTGCAACCGCATCTGCGTGCCCTCGCCGGGCGCGCTGGTGATGTCAATCTGGCCGCCAAAGTGCCGCGCCCGCTCGCGCATGCCCATCACCCCGTAAGCGTCGCCGGCCTCGAAGGCCTGCGCCGGCGCGCCCACGCCGTCGTCCTGCACCGTGAGCACCAGCCCGCCCGCGGCCACGGCGATCACCACCCGCAGGTGCCGGGCCTGCGCATGGCGGCCCACGTTGCTCAGCATCTCCTGGAAGATGCGGAACACCGCCATGGCCAGCGGCTCCGGCGGCTCGGGCGTGTCATCCACGGCCATGCACCAGTCCAGTGCCAGCTCGGCCGAGGCCACGAACTCCTGCGCCTGCCACTCCAGCGCCGCCCACAGGCCCTGGTGGTCGAGGATGCTGGGGCGCAGGTCGGTGATGATGCGGCCCACGTTGTCGACCGCGTTCTCGATCAGGCGGCTCATGTTCTGGCACTTGCAGCGCATGCGGCCGCGCATGTCCTCGGCCGCCTCGGGGCTGCGCTGCGTCTGTTCGGACAGGCGCTTGTCCATCCAGTTCACGTCCATCTTGAGCGCCACCAGCAGGCTACCCAGCTCGTCGTGCACCTCGCGCGCGATGCGGGTGCGCTCGTCCTCGCGCACGGTTTCCGACCAGGCCGCCAGCTCGCGCACCTGCCGCAGCGCAGTTTCCAGCGCCAGCGTGCGCTCCCGCACGCGCTCTTCCAGCTGGTCCTTGGCGCGCTGCAGCGCGTCGGCCGCGCGGCGGCGCTCGGTGATGTCGACAAAGGTCACCACCGCGCCGCGCACCTGGGCGTCTTCAATCACCGGGTGGCTGGAGTACTCGACCGGAAAGGCCGCGCCGTCGCGGCGCCAGAACACCTCGCTGTCGATGCGGCAGGGCAGGCCGCGGCGGAAGGCGTTGAAGATCGGGCACTCGGCCTCGGGGTAGGGCGAGCCGTCCGGGCGGGCGTGGTGCGTGAGCTCGTGCATGTTGCGCCCGATCACCTCGTGCGGCTCGTAGCCGATCAGCCGGGCGCCCGCCGGGTTGATAAACACGCAGGCGCCGTCCAGGTCCACCCCGTAGATGCCTTCGCCGGTGGAGGCCAGCAGCAACGCCACCGGGTCGCGCCAAGACCCGACCGCAGGCGAGCGGCTCAGCTGGGCGGGGGCATCGAGGGTCATGACACCCCACAAGCAATCGATGTGCCCGGGCGCTCCCGGTGCCACGCGCCCGCAGCCCACCCACGCAAACCCTGAGCCCGGCACCCCGTCCGCCCATACATAATTGATCACTGATATTTAACCGCGCCCTGCGCCCGCTCCCATGAACCCTCGCTCCTTTGCCCCGCTGCTCTGCGCCCTCTGGGTCGGCCTCACCGGGGTCGCCCACGCGGCCGAGGTGAGGTTCCAGCCGGTCGCCCCGGGCGTCTACGCCTTCATCGGTGAAAAGTCCGGCCGCACCCATGGCAACGAAGGCCTGAACGCCAACATCGGCCTGGTGGTCACGCCGGCTGGCGCGCTGCTGATCGACAGCGGCGCCAGCCTCCAGGGCGCCCAGCAGATCCAGGCGGCGGTGAAGCAGGTCACCGACCAGCCGGTGAAGTGGGTCATCAACACCGGCGGGCAGGACCACCGCTGGCTGGGCAACGGCCACTTCGCCGCCCAGGGCGCCGAGGTGATCGCGCACGCCAGCGCCCGGGCCGACATGCTCGCGCGCGGTGGCGACCACATCGCCAGCCTGAAGAACGAGCTGAAAGAGAAGCTCGACGGCACCGTGCCCACGCTGCCCACGCGCTGGCTGAGTGGCAGCGATGAGACCCTGAACCTGGGCGGCGTATCCGTTGAGGTGAAGCACCGCGGCGGCGCCCACACGCCGGGCGACCTGATGGTCTGGCTGCCGCAGCAGAAGCTGGTGTTCAGCGGCGACATCGTCTACGTCGACCGCATGCTGGGCGTGATCCCGGTCAGCCACACCGGCCGCTGGCTCGCGAGCTTCGCCGCGCTGGAGGCGTTGCAACCGGCGCGCATCGTGCCCGGTCACGGCGACGTGTGCGATCTACCGAAAGCCCAGACGCAGACGCGCAACTACCTGCAAGCCCTGCGCACGCACATGAAGCAAGCCGTGGAGAACGGCGACGACATCGGCGCCGCCATCAAGGCATTCGACGCCCAGCCGTGGATGACCCTGCTCAACGCCGCCGAGCTGCACCCGGGCAACGCGAGCCGCACCTACCTGGAGCTGGAGCGGGAGTGAGGCGGTTCAGGCCGCGTTCACCGGGATCACGCGGCGCGCCGGCTTCTCCGCCCGCGCCCGCAGCTGCCCACACCCGCCGTCCACGTCCTGCCCGGCCGACTGGCGCAGCTTGGTCAGGATGCCGCGGCGGTGCAGGTGGCGCGCGATCTCTGCCGCCTTCTCCCAGCTCGGGCGCTGGAAGGGCATGCCTTCGACGGTGTTGAACGGGATCATGTTGAGGATCGCGTACTTGCCCGTGAGCAGGCGCACGATGCCGTCCAGCTCTTCGTCGCTGTCGTTGATGCCGTCCAGCAGCGTCCACTGGTATTGAATGGGGTAGTCGGTGGCGCGGGCGTAGGCCTCGCCCGCTTCCACCAGCGCTTCCGGCGTCATGCGCGGTGCGCGCGGCAGCAGCTTCTCGCGCAGATCGGCTTTGGTCGTGTGCAGCGAGAGCGCCAGCGCGGGCTTGACCGGGCCTTTGGGCAGGGTCTCGAACACCCGCGGGTCGCCCACGGTGGAGAACACCAGGTTCTTGTGGCCGATGTTGCCGGCCGTGCCCAGCAGCTCGATCGCCTCCATCACGTTGTCGAGGTTGTGCGCGGGCTCGCCCATGCCCATGAACACCACCTTCTTCACCGGCCGCAGGCTGCGCGCCAGCGCCACCTGCGCCACGATCTCGGCGCTGCCCACCTGGCGGATCAGGCCGGTGGTGCCGGTCATGCAGAACACGCAGCCGACCGCGCAGCCGATCTGCGTCGAGACACACACCCCGTCGCGCGGCAGCAGCACGGTCTCGACCATCTGCCCGTCGGCCAGCTTCACCAGCAGGCGCTCCGAGCCGTCTTCGCCGGGGTGGCGCGATTCGATGCGCGCGAGCCCGGCCAGATCGGCCTCGATGGCGGGCAGCTCGGCGCGCAGCGTGGCGGGCAGGAAGTGTTCAATCTGCCGCTTGCCCGCCGTCTGCGGCAGGGCGTTGCTCCAGAGGCGGAGCACGCGGTGTTCATGTTTGGGCAGGGCGCCGAGCGCGCGCAGGCGCTCGCGCAGGGTCTGGATGCGCATGGGCTGGATTGTCGGGCATGGCCCCTGTTCAAACCGCCAGCAGCCGACGCAAGACGCCCTGCTGCGCCACCACGACAGCCAGACCCTGGCGGCGCAAAGCTGGGGCACACGCGGTGGCTGTTCAGCGACCGGCGGAGGCAGGCGAGGTGGCGATGAAGGGTCGGTTTGAAGCGCTGGACTGAAAGCCGATGCCACGGATGTGTGACAGCATCAACGCCATTGACCCAGACTTGCGAGAAACCCCATGAAAACCATCGACGAGATGCTGAACCTGGCCTTGTTGACCCCCGACGAACACCAGCAGATCAGCCGCTGGATCGCGCAGGCCGACACGCCCGATGAGATTCTGAAGATGCCGCCCTTGCTGTGGCGCGCCGTCGAACGGGCCAGCACGGTCATGGGCATCGACGAAGATCTGATGCGCCCGCCGGCGCTGGATGCGGACGACCTGGTTGGCCGATAGGCGACGCGCCGGGCGGTTGGCTGGCCGATTCACCGGCCAGGACGGTCGGGGCGGGCATGTTGCTCTTCGGCCAGGAGCGACCGACCCTCCGTCGCAGAAGCAGACGTTCAACGTTTGACATGAGGGGCGGGCAAGGGCGATAGTCCTTGGACGTCCCTCTCGATGGAAGGGTTAGGCGTCGCGCATGGCATAGCTCGGAACTGCATTTTTCGTTGGGTGACGCTACTGAAAAGCACACGAACCTCACCAGAACGTGCTGTGAGGCAGCGGGGGCTTGCACGACCTGCTTGGGTTTGCCTGGCGAGCATGCGCGAGACATGTGTGGCGGCTACTGATTGGCTACGGGTCATAGAAGCGAACTCTCGCGCGTATGTCGGCTTGCCTCTGATCGAGTTTCTACGAACGAATGTCATCGCCAAGCTCTGACTCGTATACCTCGGCCTCCCATTTGTACTTTCCGTATTGATCCTTGAAGTAGACGATGCAACCTGGTTGCCCGTCTGGGAAGGTCAATCCTTGATCAAGTTCTACAACATCGCCAACTTGCGGCGCACTTCCGTCTGCTGAACGGAAGCGCGTTGCTGGAATCTGCGCGATAAGTGGTGCCCGTTTTGTTTTCATCGACGCCTAACGTGATGTATCCCGCAGAACCTGCGGGATAAGCTGGGCGGTGCGGGATATTCTGGCCACTCAATTCCTCCAAAAACACAACCAAATCAACGTATTACGCGTGACATACCTGACTTTCATACAGGTATAAGTAAACCATGAAACCCGGCAACATCCCTCACTCCAGAGCGGGCCTAAAGGACGGTGCCCCGGGACGTGACAGGTAAGCAGCATGAAGTTGAAAGCCCGCATGGGGTCGAAACCCCATCCATCACCTGGGCGCCTGCCAGCGGCTGCGCGCAGCGCTGGGCACCGCATCACACACACTCCGCGTGATGGCCCATCCGCTTCTTGGGCGGCGTGTGCTGCGGGTCAGGACGGTGCCCCTTCGACGACACAAACCGGCGGGCAGACGGACAATGCGCGTCTTCAGGAGGCCCCACGATGAAATCCGTGTCCCACATCCAGCGCAACCCGCACGGCCATTGGGTCGGCGACGGTTTTCCGGTGCGCAGCATCTTTTCGTACAACGACAACCCGGCCGCGTTCTCGCCGTTTCTGCTGCTCGACTTCGGCGGTCCGACCACCTTCGACCCGACGACCAAACGGCGCGGCGTGGGGGCGCACCCGCACCGGGGTTTCGAGACCGTGACCATCGTCTACGAGGGCGAGGTCTCGCACCGCGACTCGACCGGCGCGGGCGGCACCATCGGCCCGGGCGATGTGCAGTGGATGACGGCCGCCTCGGGCATCGTGCACGAGGAGTTCCACAGCGACGCTTTTGCCCGCCGCGGGGGGCCGTTCCAGATGGTGCAGCTGTGGGTGAACCTGCCGGCGCGCGACAAGATGGCGCTGCCCGGTTACCAGGGCATCACCGCGGCGCAGACGCCCACGGTGGACCTGCCCGATGGGGCCGGCACGGCGCGCCTGATCGCGGGCTCGTTGCTCGGCGAGCAAGGCCCGGCCAAAACCTTCACGCCCATGCAGGTGTGGGACCTGCGGGTCTTGGCCGGCCACACCGTGGCCCTGCCCGCGCCCGAAGGCCACACCACGGTGCCGCTGGTGCTCAGGGGCCGGGTGAAGACGCAGGACGGCGCCGAGGCCACCGACGCGGAGATGATCGTCTACGAACGCGCGGGCGAGGGCGTGACGCTCACCGCCGTGACCGACACCACCCTGCTCTGGCTGGCCGGTGAACCGATCGACGAGCCGGTGGTGGGTTACGGGCCGTTCGTGATGAACAGCGAAGCGGAAATCCACCAGGCTTTTGCCGACTTTCAAAGCGGCGCCATGGGCAGGCTTTGACCACTCAACACAAGGAGAACACGATGCTGGAAATGGTGATCAACGCCCGCGCGGCCGACCTCGGCCACGGCCTGATGGTGCGGCGCGTGCTGCCTTTCGCGAAGCGCCGCAACGTCGGCCCCTTCGTCTTCCTGGACCACGCCGGCCCGGTGCCTCTGCCGCCGCACTACGACCGCGCCGCCGACGTGCGCCCGCACCCGCACATCGGCCTCTCGACCGTGAGCTACCTGCTCAGCGGCCAGATCACGCACCGAGACAGCCTGGGCACGCTGCAAATCATTCGCCCCGGCGAGGTGAACTGGATGACGGCCGGGCGCGGCATCTCGCACAGCGAGCGCTTCACCCACCCCGACTCGTATGCCGATGGCGGGCTGGAGCTGATGCAGCTCTGGGTGGCGCTGCCCGAGGCCGACGAAGAGTGTGACCCTGCGTTCACCCACTACCCCGCCACCGACCTGCCGGTGATCGAATCGGAGGGCGTGTGGATGCGCCTGGTGGCCGGCAGCGCCTACGGCGAGAGCAGCCCGGTGCGCACGCACTCGCCGCTGTTCTACCTGCACACCGAGTGGCAAGCCGGCGCCCGCAAGGCCCTGCCCGGCGGCCACCGCGAGCAGGCGGTGTACGTGGCCAAGGGCGAGATCGAACACGCGGGCGAGGTCTACCAGCCCGGCCAGTTGCTGGTGTTCGGCGACGACGTGGACGCGGTGATCACCGCGAGAACAGCCGCCACGCTGATGCTCTTCGGCGGCGAGCCGCTGGGCGAGCGCCACATCTTCTGGAACTTCGTGTCGTCTCGAAAAGAGCGCATCGAGCAGGCCAAGGCCGACTGGGCGGCCGGCCGTTTTGAGCTGCCGCCGGACGACAAGGACGAGTGGATTCCGCTGCCGGGTTGATGGCCAGTGGACAGGGTTGCCAGCCCCCAGAACAAGTTGGAACCGGTACGAGAGGAAACAAAGTCCTTCGGCGTGCGTGCCCCAACCCAGAACACGGCGGAACCGGCTCCGCCGGGCCGCTCGTGTTGCCCCCCTCAGGGGGGTGACGCCGCAGGCGGCGCGAGGGGGTAATAAGTCCTGTACCAGTCCACAAACCGCTGCACCCCCACCTGGAGGTCGGTGTCGGCCCGCACGCCAAAGCCCCGCTCCAGCGCGGAGGTGTCGGCCCAGGTGTCGGGCACGTCGCCCTGCTGCATGGGCATGAAGTTCTTGATGGCTTCGCGGCCCGTGGCCTGCTCCAGGCAGGCGATGAAGTCCATCAGCGGCACCGGGCCGTTGTGGCCCACGTTGAGCACGCGGTGGGCGGCCAGACCGTCCTGCGCCACCGGCGGCACGCCGGCCACCGCGAGCACGGCGTCGACCACGTCGTCCACGTAGGTGAAGTCGCGGCGCATCTGGCCGTGGTTGTAGACGTCGATGGGGCGGCCTTCGAAGATCGCGCGCACGAACTTGAAGATCGCCATGTCCGGCCGGCCCCAGGGGCCGTAGACCGTGAAGAAACGCAGCGCGCTCGCGGGGATGCCGTAGAGGTGGCTGTAGCTGTGGGCCATCAGCTCGTTGGCCTTCTTGCTCGCGGCGTAGAGCGAGATCGGCGCATCGGTCACCATGTCTTCGCGCAGCGGCATCTGGCGCGCCGCGCCGTAGATCGAGCTCGACGAGGCGTACACGAGGTGCTTCACCCCATGGTGGCGGCAGCCTTCGAGCACGGTCAACATGCCCGCGAGGTTGCTGTCGAGGTAGGCCATGGGGTGCTCCACCGAATAACGCACGCCGGCCTGCGCCGCGAGGTGCAGCACGATGTCGTAGCGCCCCTGGTCAAACAGCTGCGCGGTGGCCTCGCGCTCGGCGAGGTCGAGCCGGTGGAACACGAAACCGGGCCGCGCCTGCAGCAGCCTGAGCCGCGCCTCCTTGAGGCTGGGCTCGTAGTACGGGCTCATGTTGTCCACGCCGTCCACCGCCAGCCCGAGGTCCAGCAGGCGCTGGCTCAGGTGGAAGCCGATGAAGCCGGCGGCGCCGGTGATGAGGATGCGGGGGCGTGGCGCCGAAGTCAGAAGGTTCATGGCAAGACACCACGGATGTCGGGGCGGTAAACGAAACGTTGGGCACGGCTGGGCGCGGCACAGGCCGGGCGCATCGCGTCGGCACCGAACAGCACCCACTCGCGGCGGTGCGCCTCGCCCAGCGAGACGGCCTTGGCCACATCGAAACACTCAAGCTTCGCGTCGGTCGGCACCAGCAGCTGGCGGTTCGGCGCTTCGCGCATCCAGACCCAGGCGTTGCGCTCCTGCTGATCCAGCGGCGCGAGGTAGCTGAAGTGGGTCAGCGGGCGGTGGCTGAACAGCAGGAACTGTTCCTTGAAATAGATGAGGGCCAGCTCGGTGTTCGCCGGCAGCTGCCGCTCGACCTGCTCCATCATGTCCTGCGGCGTGCGGTAGGGGTCGACGCGCGGCCAGACCATGAGCGACACGAACACCCAGAGGACGAGGCTGGTCGCTGCCATGCGCACCAGCAGGTCGCGCCGGCGGATCACGATCAGCAGCACCAGCAGGGTCACGCCCATGGCGATCAGGGGTGTGGCAAGCGTGGCGATCGGCTCGGCGTAATCGGGCGCCTTGCGCAGCAGGCGCTCGGGCGAGAACGTCAACATCAGACCGAGGCCGCCGAGCGCTGCCGCGAGTGCGTACAGGAACCACTGGAAGAAGGCGCTGGTGCGAGCGCCCAGCCCCTGCGCTCGGACCTTGGCCCAGAGCACGCCCACCACCAGCGCCAGCATCGGCAGGGCCGGGAAGATGTAGACCTCTCGCTTGCCCGAGCTGATCGAGAAGAACAGCAGCACCAGGCCGACCCAGGCCAGCAGGACCTTGAGCCGGGGGTCGTCGCGCAACGCGGCGAGCAGCGGCTTGAAGAACACCAGCAGCAGCAGAGGCAGCGGGAACCAGACCGTCGGGATGGCCTGCGTGAAGAAGTAGTGCCAGGGCTTGACGTGGTGCCAGGCGTTGACGAAACGCTCGCCGGTCTGGCGGAACAGCAGGTCGTTGCGGTAGGCCACCATGGTGTCGGTGCCGATGCTGTGCACCTGCCAGAGCATGGGACCCAGCCACAGCGCCACCGTGGCCGCCATCACCAGCACGCCCGCCGCCAGCTTCCAGCGCCACACCGGCGCAGCGCCCTGACCGGCGTTCTTTGTCCACAACGCCAGCGGCAGCAGCATCAGCAGCGGCAGGAAGCCCACGCCCTTGGTCATGATGCCCAGCGCCATCGCGGCCCAGGCCGTGAAGTACCAGCCCCAGTGCGGGCCGGTGAAGAAATGGCGCAGCAGGCCGTAGCAGCCCAGCGTGATCCAGAAGGTCACGAGCGCGTCGATCTGGCCGGCCTTGCCCTGCAGCAGGAACTGCGGCGTGAACACCAGCACCAGCACCGCGAACAGCGCGGCCTGCGGGTTCCACAGGCGGCGACCGAGGTCGTGCACCAGCAGCAACGTGCCCACCGAGGCCAGCGCGCTCGGCAGCAGAAAGGACAGCTTGATGTTGCCCAGCAGCGCAAACGCCGCCGCGCTGAACCACATGAACACCGGCGGTTTGTCGGGGTAGGGCTCGCCCCCACGCGTGGGAAACAGCCACTGCCCGCTCTCGACCATCTCGCGCGCCACCTGGGCAAAACGCGGTTCGTCGGCGGGCCAGGGGTAGCGCAGACCGAGGCCGAGCAACAACACGATGGCGGTGGCGGCGAGCCAGAACAGCGCCTGCCGGCGCGCAGCGTCGTCAGTGGGCAGGGACATGCGGATGCTCTTTGCGGAACCGGTGCAGGCGTTGTTTGAAGCCGTGATGGTAGAGGTACAGACCCAGCCCGGTGGACAGCACCAGCATCACCAGGCTGACCCACAGCTGCGAACTGTCGTGCAGCGCAAAACCCGACCCCGCGTAGGCGAACAGCAGCATCTGCGGCAGGTAGCCCAGCAGGCTGCCGAAGAACACGGCGACCGGCCGCAGGTCGGACAGGGCCGCCGCGATGTTGGTCACGAGGTTGCTGCCCACGGGGATCAGGCGGATCACGCAGATCCAGATCCAGGTGTCTTCGGCCAGCACCGCCTTGATCAGCCCGATCTTCTGCGCGTGTTTCTGCCGCACCCACTCGAAGCCCAGCTTGTGCACCGCGAGCATGGTGAGCATCGCGCCGCAACCGGTCAGCAGCGTGCCGATCAGGCCGCCCTGCCAGCCACCGAACAGGAAGCCGCAGCTGAAGGCCAGCACCTGGCGCGGGCCGCCCAGCGCCGTGTAGACAACGGCGCCGGCAATGAACACCGGCCAGGCCAGCGCCCAGTGCCGCTGGAACAGCTGCTGCAGCAAGACCTCTTCGGTGACCGGCCCCCACCAGCCCAGGTGCAGGGACAGGAAGGCCAGCGTCAGGACCGCCGTGAGCAGCAGCGGCTTAGTGAGGCTTTTCATGCGCGGGGATGGACTGGACCTGCGCGATCACAGGGCGCTTGCCGCGCCGCGACAGCCACATCACCCCCGCCATGTCGACCAGGCCGACCCAGAGCCGGTTCCAGGCGTTGTACTTGGACACGCCCACGTGGCGCGCCCGGTGGTTCACCGGCACGACGCGGATCAGGCCGCCCAGCCGCAACACCAGCGCGGGCAGGTAGCGGTGCATGTGGTCGAAGTACGGCAGGCGCAGCCAGGTCTCGCGCGGGATCAGTTTCAGGCCGCAGCCGGTGTCGGGCACCTGGTCGCTCAGCAGCTTCTGGCGCACGGCGTTGGCGATGCGCGACTGGAATTTCTTCCACTCGGTGTCCTGGCGGTTCTTGCGGTAGCCGGCGATGCAGAAGTGCGCCGACTGCGACTCGGTCTCGCGCGCCGAGCGCAGCAGACCGGGCATGTCGGCGGGGTCGTTCTGGCCGTCGCCATCGATGGTGATGAGGTAGCGGCCGCGGGCCTGCAAGGCCGCGCTGCACAGCGCCGTGCTCTGGCCCACGCTGGCCTGGTGGCGCACCAGCTGGCCGGCCGCGCCCAGGTCGGTGCAGCTCTGCACGAACTCGTCGCCGGTGCCGTCGTCGCTGCCGTCATCGACCAGCACGATCTCGAAGGCGCACTCGGGGCGCAGCGCGGTCACCACCTCGTTCACGAGTTTGCCGATGTTGCCGGCTTCGTTCTTGGCGGGAATCAGCACCGACACCAGCGGGGCATCGCCCGTCTGCGCGGCGCCAGCGGCGTTCGCCGGGCGGGGGTCTGTCATTGTGGGTTCACCAGGGAGATTCGACGCACAGGGTGGGGCTGTGGGTCACACGGCGCAGGAAAGGCGCGAAAGCGAGTTTTGCGGACGATTCTTAAGAAGACCTTAAGTCGGCCCACACCAATCCGCTTATTTTCCCACGCGCGAGCACCGGGCGCCCCCTCACCAGCCCAGGCCGATGTGCAAAGGCAGGTACACCGCCATGCCCGACAAGATGGTGCCGAGCACGCTGCGCTGCCAGACGAACCAGGCCGCGCCCGCCACCGCAGCGAACAGGCGCGCGTCCTGCCAGGTCTGAACCAGGTGGCCCTGCGTCATCACGATCTCCGGGATCACCACGGCCGACAGTGCGGCGATGGGCGCGTACTGCAGGCCACGCTGCGCCCAGTGCGGCAGGCTCCAGGGCTTGCTGGAGAAGAAGAAAAAGCCGCGCGTGATGGCGGTGATGCAGCCCATGCCGAGGATGGTCAGCAGGGTCCAGGGATCGAGGTCAAACATGCTTCGCCCCCGGGGGTGGCGGCGACGCCTTCTCGATCACCAGGCAGATCGCCACCGCCGCCGCGATGGCCACCAGGATGTTGAGCCGCAGCGGCAGGGCCCAGGCCGCCACCGCCGCCGCGCCGGCCACGCCGGCCGAGACGACCCGCAGCTGCGAGCTCGCCAGCGAACACAGCAGGCCCAGCAAGGCCAGGATGCCGGCAAAACCCAGGCCCCAGGCGGTGGGCACGGCGTTGGCCAGCACCACACCGACCACGCTGGCGCTCATCCAGGCCACGTAGTTCACCGCGCAGTTGCCCGCGAGGTAGGCCTGCTGGCGCGCGATGCCGTCGGCGTCGGTGGCCACGTGCGGGTAGCGGCGCACGAAATACACGTAGGTCAGGTCACCGGTGTAGAAGCCGGTCACGATGCGCTGCCAGCGCGGCAGGTGCATCACATAGGGCCGCAGGTGGATGGAGAACACCACGAACCGCAGGTTGACGCAGAACGAGGCCGCCAGGATCACCCACATCGGCGCGCCCGCCACGATCATGGGCACGGCCGCGAGCTGCGCGCTGCCGGCAAACACGATCACCGTCATCAACAGGGCTTCGATCACCGACAACCCCGACTTGACCATGGCCACGCCGGTCATCAGGCCCCAGGCACCGATGCCCACGGCCACCGACGCCTGGTCGCGGAAACCTTCCCAGAATTCCGCGTGGCGGCGGTGTTCGGCCAGAAAAAACATCAGCCGGCGGCTTTCATGGCGGCGTCCAGCACCTGGCCGGGCACGAGCGGAAAGCCGCGCAGGAAATCCGCCGCCGGCAGCCGCTTGCCCCCGGCGCGCTGCAACTCGGTCAGCACCAGCACGCCGTCACCGGTCGCCACGCGGATGCCGTCGGCGCCCGCCGACAGCACCTGGCCGGGCACGCCCGCAGCGCCGACGCCGTCAGCGTGCACGGCCCAGACCTTGATCGCCTCGCCCGCCAGCGCCGTTGCGGCGCCCGGGGCCGGGTTGAAGGCCCGAACCCGCCGCCCGATCTCCTCTGCGGGCAGCGTCCAGTCGATGGTGGCTTCGGCCTTCTCGATCTTGTGCGCGTAGGTCACCCCCTCGACTGGCTGCTTTTCAGCGGCCAATCCGCCACAGGCGGCCAGCTCCAGCGCCTCGACGATCAGGCGACCGCCCAGCGTGGCCAACCGGTCGTGCAGGCTGCCGGTGGTGTCGTCGGCGCCGATGGCCAGCCGTTCCATCAGCAGCATGTCGCCGGTGTCCAGGCCCGCGTCCATCTGCATGACGGTCACGCCGGTCTGCACATCGCCCGCCTCGATGGCGCGGTGGATGGGCGCCGCGCCGCGCCAGCGCGGCAGGAGGGAAGCGTGGATGTTGAGACATCCCTTCACGGGCGCATCGAGCACCCACTGCGGCAGGATCAGTCCGTAAGCGGCGACCACCATGGCATCGGCTTTCGCGGAAAGAATGGCTTCGCGCGCGGCGGTGGCGTCCTCGGGGTATTTGCCGTCCAGCCGCAGGCTGCGCGGCTGCGCCACCGCGATGCCGTGTTCCAGCGCGCACTGCTTGACCGGCGACGCCTGCAGCTTCATGCCACGGCCAGCCGGTCGATCGGGCTGGGTCAGCACCAATGGGATCTCGAACCCCGCCGCGATCAGGCGCTCCAGCGCCACACGGGCGAACGCCGGCGTGCCGGCGAAGACCACACGCATGGCCGTCATGCCTTCTGCGCTTCGCGTTGCGATTTCAGCAACTTGCCTTTGATCCGGTTGCGTTTGAGCGGCGAAAGGTATTCCACGAACACCTTGCCCATCAGGTGGTCCATCTCGTGCTGGATGCACACGGCCAGCATGCCCTCGGCCTCGATCACGCGGCTGTGTCCCTCGGCATCCTGGGCCCGCACCTTCACGGCAATGGAACGCTCCACACCGTCGTAGATGCCCGGCACCGACAGGCAACCCTCCTCACCCTTGCGGGTTTCGGCACTGGCCCAGTCGATCACCGGATTGACCAGCACCAGGGGCTGGTCGCGCGTTTCGCTCACATCGATCACGACCAGGCGCTCGTGCACGTCCACCTGCGTGGCCGCCAGCCCGATGCCGCTGGCGTCGTACATGGTGGCCAGCATCCGCTCGATCAACACGCGAAGGCGGTCGTCAAACGCCACCACCGGTTTCGCCACGGTGTGCAGGCGTGGGTCGGGGTAACGCAGGATGGGGAGCAAATCGGGCGGGTTCATGGCAAAGGCGGCGACGCAGCGGTCGGGGTCTGGGCAAAACGATGGTCACGGCGAACGTGGCGCGGCCGTGACCATCGGGAGGGGTTTGTCGCTATTTTCGCTACTTTTCGCGGATCGCGTGGATGGCCACGTCCATTAATATTGCCTAATCAAGGGCTTGGGCGCAAAATCAAATGCGAATTGTCAAGACTTGAAGCGCCGTTTGTCCGGGTGACCGGGCACGGTTTTCGGCCAGATTGCGCCAGCCCCAGGGGCCCACACATGCCATTGAACACCCGCTCGTCCGCCCTCCCGTCCGCCTTCAGCCTGTCGCGACCCGTGGCTGGCGCCTGCGCGTTGTTGATCGCGATGGCCACCGGCACCGCCTGGGCGCAGAGCCAGACCGTCACGTCCGGACAGCGCGCCACCGCCAACCAGGTGGCCCAGACCGGGGTGCCGCTGTCCGAACTGGCGCCCAACGCGCCCGACAGCCACACGGTCGTTCGCGGCGACACGCTGTGGCGCATCTCCGGGTTGTTCCTGAAGAGCCCATGGCGCTGGCCTGAGCTCTGGGGCATGAACCTGGAGGAGATCAAGAACCCGCACCGCATCTACCCGGGTCAGGTGCTGTACCTCGACAAATCCGGTGGCCGCGCCCGCCTGAGCACCCGCCGTCCGGGCGAGGGTGACACGCCGACGGTGCGTGTGTCGCCACGCACCCGCGTCGAGAGCCTGTCCGATTCGGCGATTCCGCCGGTCAACATGCAGGCCATCGAATCCTTCCTGGCCGAACCCCTGGTGGTGGACGAAGCCACTTTCGCGCGCGCTCCCCGCATCGTCGCCACACCGGAAAACCGGGTGCTGCTCAGCCTGGGTGACCGCGCCTATGCCCGCGGTCAGTACGGCGACGGCGCCATCGCCCAGGAAGCACTGACGATGGAAGCGGGCAAGCCCCGCAATTTCCGCGTGTTCCGGAACGCGGTGGCGCTGAAAGACCCGGCCACGGGCGAAATCCTCGCCTACGAGGCCCAGTACATCGGCAAGGCGTTGCTGGTGCGCCCCGAAAGCCGTCGAGACATCGAGGCCCCGGCTTCGGCCCAGAAGCCCGCTGGCAAGGACGTCTACAAACCCACGTACGACAACACCGCGCACAACCTCGAGCGCGTGCCAGTGGCCGAGAAAGAGCCCGTCAAGCCGGCGGCGACCGGTGAGCTGGTGCCCGCCACCATCGACATCGTGAGCGCCAAGGAAGAAATGCGCGTCGGTGACCGCATGCTGCCCGAACCTCCGCGCGTGATCCCCAACTACGTGCCCCGCGCCCCGGGTCAGGCCCAGAATGGCCTGATCGTCTCGGTCTACGGCAATGCCGTCCGGTATGCCGCCCAGAACCAGGTGGTCGCCATCAACCGAGGCAAGGCACACGGCTTGGAAGACGGACATGTGCTGGCCTTGGTTCGAGATGCCAACACCCTGACCGACAAAACCGACGACAGCCGCCCTCAGTTGCGCCTCCCCGGCGAGAGCAATGGCCTGATGATGGTCTTCCGCACCTTCGACAAGGTGTCTTACGCCGTGGTGCTGAACATCCAGGACGGCGTCAAGATCGGCGACCGCTTCACCAACCCCTGAAGCGCGGCCGATGGACAGGGAGGCCCTGGCCGGTTGGCTCAGGCTGCTGCTCACTCCCGGCGTGGGCAATGACACGGCCCGAAGGCTGCTCACCGCGTTTGGCCTGCCTTCAGGCGTCTGGGCCCAGAGCCCCAGCGCCTGGCAAACCGTCACCAATGCTCGCACGGCGCGTGCAATGCAGAGCATCCCCGAGACGCTGGAACCCGCCGTCGATCGCCTGATGGCCTGGCTGGACGAAAGCCCAGACCACAGGGTGGTCACGCTGGCCGATGCCCACTACCCGGGCGCGCTGCTGAACACCGCCGATCCACCGCTGATGCTGTACCTGCACGGACAGCCCGAGGTGCTCGACCATCCGCGCAAGCTTGCCATCGTGGGCAGCCGCAACCCCACCCCGCAGGGGGAGACCAACGCCCGCCAGTTCGCGCGGAGTCTCGGCGAGGCGGGTGTCTGTGTGGTGTCGGGATTGGCTCTCGGCGTGGATGGCGCGGCGCACGCAGGTGCCCTGGAAGGTGGTGGCACCACCATCGCCGTGGTGGGCACAGGGCTCGACACCGTGTACCCCAGACGGCACGATGCACTGGCCAACCGCATCGCGGAACGAGGGTTGCTGATCAGCGAGTACCCCCTCGGAACGCCGCCTCTGGCGGCCAACTTCCCGCAACGCAACCGAATCATCGCTGGCCTGTCGCAGGGCACGCTCGTGGTCGAGGCCGCCGTTCGATCGGGCTCCCTGATCACCGCGCGTTTCGCGGCGGAGCAAGGGCGTGAGGTGTTTGCCATCCCGGGCTCCATCCACGCGCCGCAGTCGCGCGGTTGCCATGCGCTGATCCGGCAGGGCGCAAAACTCGTGGAATCGGCACAAGACATCCTGGAAGATCTGCGAATCGCCGACCCCTCCGGACATCGCACAGAACCAGACCAGGCTGCCGAGCCGGTGAATGATTTGCTCCGTGCCGTGGGACACGACCCTGTGAGTTTTGACGCACTGCAAGCACGCACCGGCCTGGACACCGCCACATTGCAAGCCCGTCTACTGGAACTGGAGCTGGAAGGCGAAGTGGGGCGGATGCCAGGCGGGCTGCTGCAACGGATCACCCAAGGCTGAAACAGCCTGCCTCACTCGAAGCATCCAGCGCGAAATGCTCTCAGCCGAGGAGTCGGTGGAACCGGCTTCGCCGGGCCACTCGCATCGCCCCCTTGAGGGGGTGACGCGCCGAAGGCGCGGCGCGGGGGTGGGACATCACCCCAACAGCCTTTCGGGATTGGCGTCCAGCTTGGTCAGCGCATCGCGCGTGGCCCGCACGGTCAACGCCTCTTCCTCACTCGGCACCAGCAATCCGGCCTGCAGGTAAGCCGCCACCCGGTTGGCCTGGATCAGGAAGCAGCGTCCGACGTTGGTGACGAAGAGGAACAGCTGACCACGGTCGCTGCGCCAGGCAAACTGCACACTGTTGAGCTTGCCGTTGTGATCCAGACCGAACCACGAACCGATCTGCAGCTCCACCGCCCAAGCGCGCATCGCTTCGCTGGGCTGACTGCCCCCCTGCTTGATCACCTCGATGTTGCTGGCGTCCACGCCTGTGATCATCTCGATGCTCTCGTTGTCCAGGTCCAGGTCCCCCAGTCCGCTGTCGGGCATGTAGTCCTCCAGATGGGTCAGACGCTGCGACAACTTGTCCAGTGTTTCCTGCGAGATGGCCTCGGTGCGCGACATGAAGGCATCGGCCAGCGTATCGCTCACCGCCTTGATGTGCTGGTCTTGAACGCCCGGCGAGTAGCCGAGCAGGCTCATGCCCTGGCGCAAGCGCTGCAGCAAGCCGGGCAGTTGCTGGATCACACGCGCGCGGTCATTGCGGTTGGGTTTGGCGCTGGCCGCCCACAACAGGTCCGAAGCCACCTTCTTGAGCGAAGCGGTTTCCTCGTGCTTCAGTCCGTATTTGACACTGGCCACGGCCAGCACCTCGACCCAGACCTTGAACAGAAACTCGCGCACCTCTTCGCGCACCGCAATGTCATCGAGCAGCTTGCGCAGCTCGATGGTGTACTGCACCGACAGGGTTTCCTTTTGTTCCACCTGCTGCGCGACGCTCACAAAGCGACTGGTGCTGCCCTGCTCGCTCAGGTAAGTGGACAAGAACTTCTGGAACTCGTCCAGCACCAGCTGGAAGACCCGCCGCCCAGTCTCCGGGTATTGCTCGATCACCTGCACCACGCGCTTGATCTCGGCCTCGAGCGCCACCGAGCTGACATTGGACTCGAAACCCATCACGCAAGACCCCATGCGGTCGATGAGGCGCCGTGCCGGGTGTTGCAGGGCGCTGAAAAACTCAGGTTCGGCCAGCGCCACGCGCAGGACCGGGATCTGCAGGCGGGCAAACCAGACCCGCACACTGGGGGGAATGCGCTCTTCGGCCAGAATGCTCTGAAACATCAGTGCCACCACCTCGATGGTGGCCTTCTCGGTCGGTGTGCTGGCGGCCTGCTTGAGTTCGGTCGTGCGCTGCCGCAGGACCGTCGCGGCCCTTTCCACATGGGAATTGTCCATGTAGATCATGCCCGGACGGGATGATCCCATCCCCACGGACACCGGGCTGCCGGAGATAGGTTCGGGCGCCACCCGCTGCATGACCTGCTGAAGCATCGGCGACGGCGGCAGCACCTGGGTGGCCTCAAAGTCGCCCCCCACCTTGTCCATCAACAACCTGCGCAGGCGACCCACGACACCCTGAGCCCGCATCCGGGCCCGCGCCAGCGGCGACGAGTGGGTCATCATGCGGGTTTCGTCGTGAACACCCATGCCGGAAGAGTGCGGGCTGGGGCGACTCGAACCGAAACCTGCGCCCGATTCGCTGCCCACGCCACTGCCACTGTGGGGAGCTCCCGCACCGGTTGCACTGGCTGCAGCTCCGGCTCTCGAAGCACCCGTTCCGCTGAGTCCCCCACCATCGGACGGCACGTGATGGCTGGCGGTCTCCGGAACACTCGGCGCAGGACCCGCCGAACGGCTGCCCGGTGTGCGTTTCACCAGCGCCTGCAGATCGATCTCTTTCATCACCCCGCTGGAGACGAGAAACTCGTTCGCTGCCTTATAGGATGCCAGCATGCTCTTGGCCAGGGCGGACGCGAGAGCCTCCTGCACCAGCAGCCAGCCCTCGCGGGTCATCTGCACGTCCAGCCACTGATCCACCAGAAGGCGTGCGACCACATCGGGCAGCAGCACATCGCCCCGCGGCAACTCCTGGCGTTTCTCCAAGTGCTGAACGCGCAACCTCAGCTCATTGAGCTCAGTAGACACCACATCCAGTACCCGCATCGCCAAGCGCGAGGCGATGATCTGGTCATCAATGGCCCCTTCCGCGAGGAGTTCAAGGCGACCCGACGGAACGCCCGAGCCTTGGCTGGCAGGGGCACCATGGCGCGGCAGCAAGCTGCGCTGCAGGGCCTTGCGGCTCTGGCTCAGCCAGGTGGCCTGGCACTTCTGGAACGCCAGCCATGCGTCTCTACGCTCCTGCATTTCACGCGCTGGGCCTGCCTGATCGAGCACCGATGCCAGCCGTGTTTCACAGGCCTTGACCAACTCGGGCAGGGCGCGCCCCACGTGAACCACAAAGAGCTCGCGTGCCTGCTTGGCCAGAGAGGAAACGTGCTGATCAGAGGTTGCCACAATGGCTCAGTATGACACGAATGCAGACCGCCTTAGCCGACAGAAAGCCGGGTGAAACGGTCCGAAACGGCGGTGCTCAGACCATCGCTCCGCTGTTCGGATCGTCCGGATCACCCGGATTGGACTTGCCCGTCGGTTTGATCAGGTCCTCGCGCTTGATGCCCAGCCACATGGCAATGGCGGCCGCCACGAAGACCGATGAATAAATGCCGAACAGGATGCCGATGGTCAGCGCCATGGCGAAGTAATGCAGCGTGGGACCACCGAAGAGCAGCATCGACAGCACCATGATCTGGGTCGAACCGTGGGTGATGATGGTGCGACTGATGGTGGAGGTGATGGCGTGGTCGATGATCTGGACCGTGGTCTTCTTGCGCTGGCGGCGGAACGTCTCGCGGATGCGGTCAAAAATCACCACGGATTCGTTGACCGAATAACCCAGCACGGCCAGCACAGCCGCCAGCACCGGCAGCGAGAACTCCCACTGGAAAAACGCAAAGAAGCCCAGGATGATGACCACATCGTGCAGGTTGGCGATGATGGCGGACACCGCGTACTTCCACTCGAACCTGATCGCCAGGTAGATCATGATGCCCAGGATCACGAACCCGAGCGCCTTGAGCCCGTTCTCCACCAGCTCCTGCCCCACCTGAGGCCCGACGAACTCGGTGCGGCGCAGCTGCACCGCGGGGTTCTGGGCCTTGAGCGCGGTCAGCACCGCTTCACTCTGCTGACCCGAACTCTGGCCGGCCCTGGCGGGCAGGCGCAGCAGCACATCCTGCGAGGTGCCGAAGTTCTGCACCGGCACATCGACATAGCCCAGCCCCTCGATCACCTTGCGCACCGACTCCAGATCGGCCGGCTGTTCGTAGGCCACCTCCATCACGGTGCCGCCCGTGAACTCCACCGACAGGTGCAGGCCACGGGTGACCAGAAAGAACACCGCCAGGAAAAAAGTGATGGCCGAGATCGCGTTCAGCACGATGGCGTGCTTCATGAACGGGATGTCTTTGCGGATGCGGAAAAGTTCCATGCTTCAAGCTCCTGGGGTCAATCGGCCTTGGCCACTGCGTTGTCGCCGTCGGGGCGCCACACCGTGCCGATGGACACGCTCTTGAGTTTCTTCTGGCGGCCGTACCAGAGATTGACCAGGCCGCGCGAGAACACCACGGCCGAAAACATGCTGGTCAGGATGCCGATGCAGTGCACCACCGCAAAGCCGCGCACCGGGCCGGAGCCGAACGCCAGCAGCGCCACGCCCGCGATCAGCGAGGTGATGTTGGAGTCCAGGATGGTGCCCCATGCGTGGTCGTAACCCACGTTGATCGCGGTCTGTGGCGAGGAACCGTTGCGCAGTTCTTCGCGCACGCGCTCGTTGATCAGCACGTTGGCGTCGATGGCCATGCCCAGCGCCAACGCCATGGCCGCCATGCCGGGCAAGGTCAGCGTGGCCTGCAGCATGGACAGGATCGCCACCAGCAGCACGAGGTTGAAGCCCAGTGCGAGGCTGGAGAACACGCCAAACAGCATGTAGTAGGCGCACATGAAGGTGGCGACCGCCAGGAAACCCCAGATCACGCTGTTGAAGCCGCGCTCGATGTTTTCCTTGCCCAGGCTGGGACCGATGGTGCGTTCTTCAATGATCTCCATCGGGGCGGCCAGCGAACCAGCGCGCAACAGCAGGGCCGTATCGCTGGCTTCCACCGTGTTCATGCTGCCCGAAATCTGCACCCGGCCGCCCCCGATTTCGCCGCGAATCACCGGTGCCGTCACAACCTCGCCCTTGCCCTTTTCGAACAGGATGATGGCCATGCGCTTGCCGACGTTCTCGCGGGTCACGTCGCGGAACACGCGGGCGCCCTTGCTGTCCAGCGTCAGGTGCACGGCGGGTTGTTGCTGGTCGTCGAAGCCCGCCTGGGCGTCGGTCAGGTTCTCGCCCGTGAGCAGCACTTCGCGCTTGACGATGACGGCGCGGCCGTCGCGCTCCAGGTATTTTTCGGAACCGAAGGGCACCGCGCCCGCGCCACCCTCGGCGGCCTGGCCCTCGGAGCTCTCGTCCACCAGCCGCACTTCCAGCGTGGCGGTGCGGCCCAGGATGTCCTTGGCCTTGGCCGTGTCCTGCACGCCGGGGAGCTGCACCACGATGCGGTCGGTGCCCTGCTGCTGGATCACGGGCTCGGACACCGCCAGTTCGTTGATGCGGTTGTGCAGCGTGGTGATGTTCTGCTTGAGCGCCTGGTCCTGCACCGTGATCGCGGCGGCCGGCTTGATCGTGGCCGACAGGCGGAACTCGGCGCCATCGGCCGCCTGCACCACCTGCAGGTCGGGGAACTGGTCCTGGATCACGGCCTGCACCGCCTGCGCCGTCGCGGCATCGCGTGCGCGCAGCTCGATGGTCTGGCCGTTGCGCTGGATACCGCCGTGGCGCACATTTTTCTCACGCAGGGCCGCGCGCAGATCGCCGGCCAGCACGTCGGCCTTGCGCTGCAGCGCAGCGGGCATGTCCACCTGGAGCATGAAGTGCACACCTCCGCGCAGGTCCAGACCGAGGTACATGGGCGAAGCGCCCAGGCTGGCCATCCAGGCAGGCGTGCGCGGCACGAGGTTCAGCGCCACCACGAAGCCAGGATTGGCAGGATCGGCGTTGAGCGTGCGCTCGATCGTGTCGCGCGCCTTGATCTGCACGTCGGTGTTCTCAAAACGGGCGCGCACCGAATTGCCTTCGAGCTGGATCAACGACGGCTGGATGCTCTGCGCCGCCAGCGCCTGCTCCACCCGTGTGACCGTGGTCAGGTCGACCTTCACCGACGAACGGGCCGCCGACACCTGCACCGCTGGCGACTCGCCAAACAGGTTGGGCAGGGCGTACAGCACCCCGATCACCAGCGCAAAAGCGATGACCAGGTACTTCCAGAGCGGATAACGGTTCATGGGAGGGCAACCAAAATGGCGTGAGGTGGAGCTGTCCGGAAATGCGGCGGAACCGGCTCCGCCGGGCCGCTCGCATTGCCCCCTTGAGGGGGGAACGGGCCCACTCGGGCCCGTGCGGGGGTGTTACTTGATGGTTCCCTTGGGCAGCACCTGAACCACGGCCGTGCGCTGCATCTGGACTTCCATGCCGTCGGCCAGTTCCACACCGACATAGGTCTCACCCACCTTGGACACCTTGGCCAGGAAGCCGCCGGCGGTCACGACCTCGTCGCCCTTGGCCAGGGCCTCGATCATGGCCTTGTGCTCCTTCTGGCGCTTCATCTGGGGGCGGATCATCACGAAATAGAGCACCACGAACATGAGCACCAGCGGCAGCATGCTCATCAGGGTGTCCTGGGTGCTGCCACCGGTGGCGGCTTGGGCGTAGGCGGAAGAAATGAACACAGGGCGTCTCCAACAGGGTCAAAAAGGGTCAAGGCAGGGCCCGGCGGGCGAACCCGGCCGGGCCTTGCGGCGCAACCGCCCATTGTATGACGCCCCCTCTCCCCCATGGCGGGCGGGGCCAAGGCCTCTGCTGGCTCCGGATCAGGCGGCGCGCGCCACGTCCGTCGGCCCCGCGCGCCACTGCGCCAGCAACCCGCTCCAGCGACCGCGCGCGGCCGCCAGGTGGCGCTCTTTCACATGGCCGAATCCCTTGATCTGCTCAGGGAGGCGGGCGATCTCCAGGGCCAGCGCGTGGTTGCCGGCGTTCAGGCCTTTCAGCAGCTCCTCGACGCTCGCGCGGTACTCGCCGATCAGGGCCCGCTCGGTGCGGCGCTCCTCGGTGCGGCCGAACACGTCCAGCGCCGTGCCGCGCAATCCCTTGAGCTTCGCCAGCAGCCTGAAGCCGGTGAACATCAGCGGGCCGAAGCGCTGCTTGACCAGCTCGCCCTTGGCGTTTTTCTTCGCGATCAGCGGTGGCGCCAGGTGCACGTGCAGCTTGAAGTCGCCTTCGAACTGCGCGGCCAGCTTCGCGTGGAAGGCCGGGTCGCTGTGCAGGCGGGCCACCTCGTACTCGTCCTTGTAGGCCATGAGCTTGAACAGGTTCCGCGCCACGGCTTCGGTCAGCGTGGTCTTGCCGAGCTTCGCCTCGGCGTCCTGCACACGGCGCACCAGCACCTCGTACTCGCCAGCGTATGCGGCGTTCTGGTAAGCCGTCAGGAACTCGACGCGGCGCGCCACCAGGCTGTCCACCGTCTCGCGCTTCTTGAACTGGATCACCTGCTGGCCCAGCGGGCTGACCACAGCGGCCATGGCCTTGGGGTCGTGCGCGGCGCGGCGGCCCCACTCGAAGGCCTGCTTGTTTTTGTCGACCTGCACCGCGTTCAGCTCGATCGCGCGCATCAGCGCCGTCAGACCCAGCGGCACCCAACCGCGCTGCCAGGCGTAGCCCAGCATCATGGGGTTGGTGTAGATCGAATCGCCCATCAGCTTCGACGAGGCGGCCTCGGCATCGAAGGTGCCCACCGCGTTGACACCCAGGCTGGCGGTCAGCGCGTCCACGCAGGCCTGCGCGGGGTTCTGCCAGTCGGGGTTCTTCACGAAGGCGGCCGTGGGCGTGGCGCTGGCGTTGAGCGCCACGTGGCTGCGGCCGGCGCGCAGGCGCTGCCAGCTTTCCTTGTGCGCCGCCACGATCGGGTCACAACCGATGATCAGGTCGGCCGACGCGGCCGACACGCGGGTGGTGCGTATGACATCCTGGTGCGAGCCGATCAGCACGTGGCTCCAGGTGGCGCCGCCCTTCTGCGCCAGGCCCGCCGCGTCCTGCGTGACGATGCCCTTGCCTTCGATGTGCGCCGCCATGCCCAGCAGCTGGCCGATGGTGATGACGCCGGTGCCGCCGACGCCCGCGACGATGATGCCCCAGGCCTCGTGGGCCAGCGTGGGCAGCGTCGGCTCGGGCAACGCGCCGCCGGTCCATTCGGCCTTGGCGCCGCCCTTGTCCTTTTTGCGCAGCTGGCCGCCGTCCACCGTGACGAAGCTCGGGCAGAAGCCTTTGACGCAGGAGAAGTCCTTGTTGCAGCTGCTCTGGTTGATGGTGCGCTTGCGGCCGAACTCGGTCTCCAGCGGCTCCACGCTCAGGCAGTTGCTCTGCACGCTGCAGTCACCACAACCTTCACACACCAGCTCGTTGATCACCACGCGCTCAGTCGGCTCGACCATCGTGCCGCGCTTGCGGCGGCGGCGCTTTTCGGTGGCGCAGGTCTGGTCGTAGATGATGACCGTGGTGCCCTTGATCTCGCGGAACTCGCGCTGCACCGCGTCCAGCGTGTCGCGGTGCTGGATGGCGATGCCACTCGGCAGCCCACCCACGCTGGCGTACTTCTCGGGCTCGTCGGTCACGATGGTGATCTTCACCGCGCCCTCGGCGCGCATGCTCTGCGCGATCTGCACGACCGAATGGCCCTCGGGCCGCTCACCGACCTGCTGGCCGCCCGTCATGGCCACGGCGTCGTTGTACAGAATCTTGTAGGTGATGTTCACGCCGGCGGCGATGCTCTGGCGCACCGCCAGGATGCCGCTGTGGAAGTAGGTGCCGTCGCCCAGGTTGGCGAACATGTGCTGGTCATTCACGAACGGTTGCTGACCGACCCAGGGCACACCCTCGCCGCCCATCTGGGTGAAGCCCACGGTGGCGCGGTCCATCCAGATGGTCATGAAGTGGCAGCCGATGCCGGCCATGGCACGCGAGCCCTCGGGCACCTTGGTGCTGGTATTGTGCGGGCAGCCCGAGCAGAACCAAGGCTGGCGCTCGGCGCCTTCCACGCCCTTGGTCAGCAGGGTCTGCATGGACTGCTCCTGCGCCGTGAGGATGGCGAGCTGCGCGTCGATGCGCGCCTGCACGTCCTCGGGCAGGCCCATCTTGCGCAGGCGCTTGGCGACGGCGCGGGCGATGATGCTCGGCGTCAGGTCGGCGTTGGCGCGCAGCAGGGTATGGGCGCTCGGGTTGGGCATGGACCACTCGCCGCCGGTGAAGTCGCCTTCGACCTCGTCGAACTTGCCCAGCACGTGCGGGCGCACGTCCGAGCGCCAGTTGTAGAGCTCTTCCTTCAGCTGGTATTCGATGACCTGGCGCTTCTCTTCGACCACCAGGATCTCGCGCAGGCCGGTGGCGAACTCGCGCGTGGTCTGCGCTTCCAGCGGCCACACCACGTTGACCTTGTGCAGGCGCAGGCCGATGCGGCGGCAGGTGTCGTCGTCCAGGCCCAGGTCCAGCAGGGCCTGGCGCGTGTCGTTGAAGGCCTTGCCGCTGGCGATGATGCCGAAGCGGTCGTTCGGGCCGGCGACCACGTTGTGGTTGAGCTTGTTGGCGCGGATGTAGGACAGCGCGGCGTACCACTTGAAGTCAAAGAGGCGCGCCTCCTGCTCCAGCGCCGCGTCGGGCCAGCGGATGTGCAGGCCGCCGGGTGGCATGTCGAACTCGGGGATCACGATGTTGACCCGCTCCGGGTCGATCATCGCCGTCGCGCTCGATTCCACGATCTCCTGGATCGTCTTCATGCCGGCCCAGACGCCGCTGAAACGGCTCATGGCGATGGCGTGGATGCCCAGGTCCAGGATGTCCTGCACCGTGGACGGAAAGAACACCGGCAGGCCGCAGGCCTTGAAGATGTGGTCGCTCTGGTGCGCGGCGGTGCTGCTCTTGGCCACGTGGTCGTCGCCGGCCACCGCGATCACGCCGCCCCAGGGCGTGGTGCCGGCCATGTTGGCGTGTTTGAACACGTCGCTGCAGCGGTCCACGCCCGGGCCCTTGCCGTACCAGATGCCGAACACACCATCAAATTTGTTGGAGCCTTGAGGCGCAAAGCCCAGCTGCTGCGTGCCCCAGAGCGCGGTGGCCGCCAGCTCCTCGTTCACGCCGGGCTGGAACACGATGTTCTGCGCCTTCAGGTAGGGCGCGGCCTTCTGCAGCGCCTGGTCGTAGCCGCCCAGCGGCGAGCCGCGGTAACCGCTGATGAAGCCCGCCGTGTTCTTGCCCTGCAGGGCGTCGCGCTGGCGCTGCAGCATGGGCAGCTTGACCAGCGCCTGCACGCCGCTCATGAAGGCGCGGCCGTGGTCCAGCGAATATTTGTCGTCGAGCGTGACGGTCTCTAGGGCCTTGCGGATGTGCTCGGGCAATGGGGCGTTCATCTTGTTGTCTCCTGCGTGGGTGGGAACGCCTCGTGGGCGTCTTTTTGAACCGCCATCCGGCCGGATCGGCCAGCGTCGGTGTGACGCACAGTGTAGGGCGCGACGGTGGACAGGTGTTTGCTTTTCATGCCCGGTTTCGCGACACTTGAGAAAGCTTCTTTCTATAAACAGCCGATCATGGAAACACTCGACAAGTTTGACCTCGCCATCCTGAACGAACTGCAAAACGACGGCCGGCTGACCAACGCCGAGCTGGCCAGCCGCGTGGGCCTGTCGGCCGCGCCGTGCTGGCGCCGCGTGCGTGCGCTGGAAGAGGCCGGCTTCATCACCGGCTACCGCGCCGAGCTCAACCGCGACAAGATCGGCCTGGGCGTGCTGGCCTTCGTGCGGCTGGACGCCGAGCGCAACAGCGGCGACGTGCTGCGCCAGATGGAGGCCGCGATCCAGAAGATCCCCGAAATCGTGTCCTGCCACTACATCAGTGGCTCGGGCACCTTCGAGCTGCAGGTGGTCTGCCCCGACCTGGGTGAGTTCAGCCGTTTTGCGCGCGAGGTGCTGATCAACCTGCCCAACGTGAAAGACCTGCACACCAGCTTTTCGCTGGGCGAGGTGAAGGCGGCGAGTGCCCTGCCGCTGGGGCACCTGTTGTCCAAAAGCGTTAACACGGCAGCCGCTCGCAAAACTTGAGGTTTTTTGCCAATACCGGCCCCAAAAGCTCGACCGCCTGGGTAGAAAAACGCTGCAAGTGCTTGAAAGTGTGCGTTTTTACCGCTTTCATGGCTTGCAGCCTTTGGCCGCTCACCGTAACATTCCGACACCAAAAACACATCTTGAGTACCTCGAAGGTCTTCAGTTGTCCGAAAAATCCCATCCTGAAAGAATCGTTGTGAACAAGTCCCTGATCCTGAAATCTGCCGTCGCTCTGGCCCTTGCCGCTCCCCTTCTGGCCTCAGCCGAAGCCAACCTGGTCGCCACCGGCAACGCCGTGGCCCGCCTGGACTTCCGGGTCATCATCCCGCGCGTGCTCTTCCTGGGTGTGGGTTCCGGTGCCACGACCGTCCCGATGGCCAACAACACGAACGTTGACATGGTGACCTTCGACTACACCACCAACCCGGCCGCCGTGGGCGCCGGCACAGCCGCTGGCAACATCACCGGCGCCGTGGTGCCGGTGCGGGTGGTGGGCAACAACGGGCAGATCGTGCTCACGGCCGCCACCACCGGCGCCCTGTCCAACGGCTCCGGCGACAGCATTGCCTGGACCGAGATCTCGGCCACCTCCAGCCTGGCCGCCCTGCCCAGCCCTGCCATTCCCCTGACCGGCACGGGCGCAGGCAGCAACGTGACGCTGTCCTCCGGCACCAAGGTCACCGACCGCTCGGCCAACTGGACCTTCGGCTACGCCAACTCGACCGTGGTGCCAGCCGGCACCTACGGCGCCACCGTCGCCAACAACGGCCGGGTGACCTACACCGCCGCCATGCCCTGAGCATGTGCCGAGGTGGCGGCAACGCCGCCACCATCGAGGTCGCGGAGGGCTTGACCCTCCGCCGTCATTTGAGGCCCTGCAAAGCCGTGTGATGCAATGCCCCGCAGCAACCCTTCCTGACCGTCCCGTCACCACGACCCCATGAAACGCATGAACCACCGCACCACTGCCCGCAAAGCGGCCGGCGCCTGTCTGGCCCTGCTGTGCGTGGCAGAGATGGCCGCGGCCCATGCCTGGTCGTTGAGCGTCACGGCGGGCCCCCGCCGGCTGTTTCTGCACGTGGGCAATGGCGCGCTCAGCGGCAGCAGCGCGGGCACCCTCAACGGGACCTTGGGGACCAGCGGCATCGTCAACACGGTGCGGGTCGACGTGCCCTTTGCCCAGCTGGGCAACGGCACGGCGCTGCCCATGACCAGCGACAGCACCCAGAACGTCAGCCTGTACGACGACGGCTACAACACCTGCCCCAACCCCGCCAGCCAGGTCATGGTCGGCGCCGGGTTCCGCCGCAACAGTGGCAACGCCAACGCCACACTGACCGTGGCATCGCCGGCCAACCTGTCCAACGCCAGCAGCGACACCATCCCGTTCAACCAGATCAGCTGGACCGTTTCAGCCCCTGGCAGCGGTGTGCCCAACGTGATTTCCGCCGGCACGTTCAACGGTGGCTCCCTGACCCTGGCCACCGTGCCGGGCAACACCTACCTCGAAAACTGCCACACCTTCCGGTTCGCCAATGGCGCGGTTCGGGCGGCCGGCACGTACACCGGCCGGGTGACCTACACCCTGGCGGCCCCATGAGGGTCTTCAAACGCCTTCTCCAGGTTGCCCTGGGCGTGCTGGTGGCTGGCTCCGCGCTGGCCAACCCGCACCGGCTGGACGATTCGCAGAGCCACACCGTGCCGCCCAACGTGCAGATGCAATGGCTGCCCATGGTGCGGGGACAGTCGGCGAGCGGCATGGAGGCCTGGGTGCGCGTCAACATCCGCATCGACACCCGCGAGTGGGTCGGCCGCAGCGGCCGCATCTACATGGTGCTGCCGCGTGACCAGACATCCAACATCGAAGCCGTCTGGACCACCCAGGGGCGCCTGCTGGCCGGCAGCCTGGTGTCGGGCGAACGCAGCCTGGTCTTCGCTGGCACGATCCCCGGCGCCACGCTGGAAGACCAGCTGCAGGTGCGGCTGCGATCCAACGCCGACTGGTCCTCCAACAGCCGGCGCCTGAATTTCCACTTCGAACTTGATGTCGACTGAATCCGCCATGCCGATTGCACGCCCTGAATCGATGCCCCGCCCCTCGCACCTGCTGCTGGGTTGGGCCTGTGCCGTCGGCCTGTTGTCGGCGCCCCTGCCCGGGCAGGCCCAGGGCTTCGCCGCCTACATCACACCCCCGCGGTTCGAGGTGAAGGTCTCACCCGGACAGTCGCTGCGCCAGGTGCTGGAAATCCAGCACGCCGGGCAACAAAAAGGCAACTACCGCATCTACACCAGCGACTGGACACTCAATGCCGACAACTCGGTGAACTTCACCGACGAACTGGCCGCCGACAGCTGCCGGCCCTGGGTCGCCATCGAGCGGCGCGAACTGGTGATCGAGCCGGCCGCGCGTTACCGCTACCGGTTCGAGATCACACCGCCCCCCGGCACGCCAGCGCGTGAATGCCGCTTTGCGCTGATGGTGGAAGGCCTGGAGCCGGCCCTGGTGCAAGGCAGTTTGAACTTCCCGGTGGGGGGCCGCATCGGCGTGATCGTCTACGTCGCCATCGGCGACGCAGCGCCGCAACTGGAGATCGCCAGCACCCGGGTCGTGACGGCGGGGGGCAAGGCGACCGCCGTGGTCGATGTGCGCAACCTTGGCAACGCACACGGTCGGCTGGAGGGCTTCGTCAACGGCACCGACGCCACCGGCGCCCGCTTCGAGATGGCACCTTCTGACCTGCCGATCCTGCCGGGCGAGACACGCGCCGTGACCCTCATCCCGGTGGTCGAAGATGGCCAACCTGCGCCCGAGGTGCGATTCCCGCTGGTGGTCAAGGGCAAGCTTGAATGGGGCAAGAACAGCGTGCCGCTGGATACGCGCTTCGCTCCATGATCAAACGGGTGACCCGCCAGACACGTTGTGTGCTGGCCATTGTGGGCGCGTCTGCCCCCCTGCTGGCGGCCTGGTCACAGACAGCGCCACCCCCACCCGCTGCGCCGGCCTATGTGGACCGGGTGATCGACAACCTGCCGCCCGAAGCGCCCTCCGACAACGAAGGCTACGACTACAACCGGGAAGGCTGGCCACGTTTCCTGCGGCTGGAAACCCGGCTGGGCACGCAGCCCTTCGATCAGACCCGCAGCACGCGCCTGGGCTTTGGCGTCTATGGTCTGCTGGAAACACCCAACCACGGCACGCTGTCGGTGGACGGCACCTACGCGCCACGCGACAGCAACGGCACGCTCACGCTGCGCCAGCGGGGCATGCCGCTCGATGGCGGCTGGCTCACCAGCAACGAGCTCGGCCTCATCAACGCGGCAGCACCCGACATCATGCGTCTGCCCGCGCGAATCTACCTGCCTTCGGCCATCCTTCAGGGACTGAGCAGCGAGTGGGAAAACGCCGGGCACGGCCTGCAGCTGCAGGCCACCGCGGGTGAGCCCGGGCGGCTGGACTTCCTGCCCGCGAGCGGATTTCGGCAACTGCCGGGGCGGCGCACCACGCTCGGCGGCCAATGGCGCATCACCTCCCCGGATGACGACCCCCTCTCACGCCAGGGCTGGACGGCGGCCCTGGCGCACGAAGACGCGCGCGGCGTCACCGAGCTGGACCAGCCACAGCAGCCCAGCGACTACGTCAATGCCAGTTCCACCGTGCTGGCCCTGCGGCAAGAGGGCGCAGAGCACCACGTCCAGGCGCAAGTGGTCAGCACGCAGAACAGCCACCTGAGCGACGCTCGCCACGGGTTCTGGATCGACGGCGAGTGGAAAGAGGGTCCACGCCGGCACGGCGTGGGCGCCTACCGGCTGGAGCCCGGCCTCACCTGGGCCAACCTGCCCTTGGCCAACGACATCCTGGGTGCCTACGTGCGGTCGAACTGGCGCACCCGCCAGTGGTCGGCCGAAGGTTCGGTGGACGTGCTGGATTCGATCAGCGGACGCAGCGCCAGCGGCTTCTTCGCCACCGGGTCCGGCCGCTGGCGCATCAACCGCGACCACACCCTGGGCGCCGGCGCCTCGGTGCGCCGCTTCAGCGGCGACGCATGGAGCACCTATGGTGACTGGCGCTTCCAGAACATCTGGGGCACCAGCGGCCTGCGGCTGGAACTCGCCGGAGGGGAGGCCCAGTCCAGCTCCCGCGCCCTGATCTGGGATCAGGAGTGGGTGGTACCGCAGGGCTTTGCCTTCTCCACCAGCCTGGGCACCACCGCCTACAGCGCCACCGAGAGCCTGCCGGCCGAAAACACCTGGAACGGGGCGCTGAGCGTGACGGCCCCGCTCACCAGCAAGGCGAGCCTGCGCGCCAACCTCAACACCGAGCGCAGCGACAGCGGACAGACACGGGTGGGCCTGACCCTGGGCGCCAACTGGCGCATCGATGCACGCTGGAGCCTGGAAGGCAACTACAACCGCTCCAGTGGCCGCAGCCGCTTCACGCCATCGCTCGACCCGCTGGCGCCGGTGGGGCAGACGACGGCAGAGAGCGACCGCTCGTTCTACGCCGTGCTGCGCTACGAGTTCGACGCGGGCAGTCGCAACGTGCCTTTGGGCGGCAAGGCGACCGACGGCGGCGGCCGCATCGAAGGCACCGTCTTCTTCGACGCCAACCGCAGCGGCACCCAGGACGCCAGCGAAACCGGCGCGCCCGGCGTCACCGTCTCCCTCGACAACCGATACGCCGTGCGCACCGACGCGCAAGGCCGCTTCAGTTTCCCCTTCGTCGCCAGCGGCCCGCGCACCGTCACCGTGCGCAACGAAACCCTGCCCCTGCCCTGGGGCGTGGTCGACGAAGGTCAGACCAAGGTCGACGTGCGCCTGCGCGAAACCACCCGGCTCAGCCTGCCGGTGCAGCGCCCCGATTGAAGGGCCCCGCCCGGACGCGGCCGGGCCTCGTGAAAATTACCTTCAAGTTGACGCCGGGAGTGCCGAAGATGGAGCATGACCCCGTTGTGTCGTCACCTTCCCGCCCTGATCGCCAGCCTGGCCCTGGTGGCCGTGCCGACGCCCAGCCTGGCGGAAAGCATGCTGATCACGGGCGGAGAAACGGCCGGCGCCAGCGCTTCGCTGAACTTCCGCATCATCATTCCGCCGATGATGAAGGTCATGGAAAACAGCCACCCGGTGCAGCTCACCGCAGGCGCCAATGGCGACCTGAGCGCCGAGCAGCGGCTGGTGGTGCTGTCCACCATGAAGCGGGGTTTCTGCGTGACCCTGCGGCTGGCCACCCCCGGCGTGGACCGCTGGCAACTCCACAGCCCACCGGCCCACGGCGTCAGCCTCACCCCCGTGGAAGATGGCTACCGAATCTGCAGCGCCCGCGCCGGGCGCTACAACCTCGTGCTGCAACACCGGTTCGGCGTCAACGCGCCAGCCCAGCAGGCCATGCACTGGCCGGTGCAGACCGACATCTCGGCGATCTGACGCGGCCAACGGCGCGCTGCACCCTCCTGCCGACCCCACCACGGCAGGCGTGCCGGGGTGATGCGCCCCACCGTCAAACGCCTGTCGCAACGCCCCTTCAAGATGCAGGGCCACGGGCCGAAGCCGCGGGTTTCTTGTTTTGAATGGAAACAGCGCGCCCCACACGGTGACGCCGTGTGCCATGATGCATGTAGCCAAAAGACCACAGGTCGCCACCGTGGCCTTGGTCTTGCTTCTCCTGCCGTGGTCGCTTTCACCCGGGTCCCGGCACACGGGAACACCCGCACATTCACCCACCGGCTTGCGCGCAGGAGTTCAGGGAAACAGGAACACATGGACATCAAACCAACGCACCTCCGTGGGCTCGGCCCCCGTGCCAGCCGCCCGCACCCGCGGACCTCCAGGCTGTGGGCGCTGCTGGGCCCGTTTGTCGTGGGCGCGGCGTTCGCCCAGGCGCCCCTGCAGCCGCTGCTGCAGGAGCCGCTGCAGACCTCCGTGGACAGCAGCCGCCAGCCGACCCACCCCGTGAACGCCGACAGCCCGCCGGCCGCCGGCACCACCGCGGGGGCGAGGCCAGCGCCGGCCCCGGGCGAAGCCGCCCCCCTGAACTCGCTCGCCGTGGTCAGCCCGGACTACCGCATCGGCGCCAACGACCTGCTGGAGTTCGACGTGTTCGGCGTGCCCGACATGCGGCGCTCGGTGCGGGTGAACGCCACCGGCGCCGTGTCGCTTCCACTGATCGGCACGGTGCAGCTGGCCGGGCTCACGGCCCAGCAGGCCGAAGCCCACCTGGCCAAGAAGTACAGCGAAAACTACCTGCAGAATCCGCAGGTCTCGCTCTTCATCAAAGAGTTCACCACGCAGCGCATCACCATCGAGGGCGCGGTCGCCAAGCCGGGCATCTACCCCGTGACGGGGCAGCTCACGCTGCTGCGCGCGCTGGCGCTGGCTGGCGGGGGCGCCCAGTACGCCCAGCTGAACGAGATCATGCTGTTCCGCAACACCCAGGGCCAGCCTTCCGAACCCAAGGTGTTCGACCTCGACAAGATCCGCGCGGGCGAGGTGACCGACCCTACCATCCAGTCCGACGACGTGATCGTGGTCAAGCGCAATCCGCAGCGCACCGCGCTGCGGGACTCGCTGTTCCGCGACATCCTCGACACGCTCAACCCCTTCAAGTGAGACGGCCCGGGCCCGACCGGCGGCCATGATCGACCTGCACAGCCACATCCTCCCGGGCATCGATGACGGTGCCGGGACCCTCGATGTCTCGCTGGAGATGGCGCGCATGGCGGTGGCCGACGGTGTGCACACCATGGCGTGCACACCGCACATCTACCCGGGCATGTACCTGAACGACGGCCCCGGCATCGCGCGCCGCCGCGATGCGCTGCAGGCCGAGCTCGACCACGCGGGCATTCCCCTGCAGCTGGTGGTCGGCGCTGACGTGCACCTCGTGCCGGGCCTGCTGGAGGGCCTGCGAAGCGGCCGCGTGCCCACGCTGAACGGCTCGCGCTACCTGCTGCTCGAACCGTCCCACACCACGCCGCCGCCCCGGTTCGAAGCGGTCGTCGGCGAGCTGATCGCCGCGGGCTACACGCCCCTCATCACCCACCCCGAACGCCTGACCTGGATCGCCCAGCACCACGCCGTGTTCCTGCGCCTCGTGCAGCAAGGCGCCTGGATGCAGATCACCGCCGGCGCGCTCACGGGTGTCTTTGGCCCCCGCGCCCGGTACTGGGGTGAACGCCTGATCGGCGAGGGCCACGCCCATGTGCTCGCCAGCGACGCCCACTCCACCGGGCGCCGTTGCCCCGGCCTCAGCGAGGCGCTGCACATCGCCCAGCGGTTGCTGGGCCCGGCCGAGGCCCGGCGCCTCGTGCTCGACCGCCCGCTAGCGGTGATCCAGGACGCGCCGCCGCAGCGCTTCCCGCTGCCCGACATCTTCACCCCACCCGAAGGCACCGTGGGTCGCTGGCTCGCCCGGTTTGGGCTGGGGCGGCACAAGCTGCCCGACGCCAGCCCCCGCTGACGCACCAATTGACGGACCGGCGCCCGCAATCGGGGCCCGAACGTGCAATTTTTCACGACCTTTTGGTGCAGCAGGCCGGCAGCGCGCCCGCTGGCCGAGGGTCTTTTTGACCGTCTGTCGGCCCGCAGGCCGTTTCAAGCACGGCCACAGAAGTGTCACAGTCGGTAAATACCCTGTCAGAACGATGTGTTACTTAAGTTTGGTGCTGCAACGCAACAAATGCACCCTTTCGGACTAATACTCGCCCCTCCCTTGCAGCACTCTGGCCTGAAGTTTGCTGAATGCTGGTTCAAATCCCACCGTCCACCGGACCGTTGGTCAACGAGGTGCCCATGAACGCCCTTCCCTCGCCTTTGTCGCAGGTACCGTCGCCCCAGCCCTCCCCGGAGGGCAGCGGTGACACCGTCGTCTCGATGTACAACGAACACGACCTGGCCCGCAGCCTCGCCCCCTGGGCGAAACACAGCTCACGCCAGCGGTGGGTCATGGCCCGGCTCATGCTCACCGACCTCAGCGTGCTGTGGTGCTGTTTCGTCGCGGGCCGCCTGCCGGTCTGGCTGCGTGGCGAGGCGACCTTGCCGAAAGCCATGAACATCTGGTGGGCCGACAACGGCCAGCTCCGCCTCACGCTCTTCATGGCCATCGCGTTGGGCATGATCGGCTGGATGGGGGCCGTGCAGGGCCACTACACCGCGTACCGCCGCAAGCCCTGGTGGGACGAAGCGCGCCAGATCATCCAGGTGGTGCTGGCCGCCGCGCTCATCGACGCGATGATCATGTACAGCGCCCAGTGGTCGCTGTCGCGCCTCTGGACCGGTGCCACCTGGGCACTCGTCCTGGTGAGCCTGCCGCTGGCGCGCCTGGCCATCCGCAAACGCCTGCTGGCCCAGGGCATGCTGACCCAGCCCTATGTGCTGATCGGTCACCCCGATGACGTCGAGAAGGCCGCCACCGCCCTCGCCAGCGAGCCCTTGCTGGGCTACAAGCCCGTCGCGGTGGTCTGCCCCCATCCGGGCGAGCGCCTGGTGGCGTTCAAGGGCGGGCCGGTGGTGGCGCCCACCGCGCTCACGCCGGCCGTGAGGGAGTTTCTGGCCCAGCCCGGCGCCTACCACCTGGTGGGGGTGCTCGGCATCCGGGACAACAACTGGCTGCGCGAACTCTCGCAGGAACTCATGCTCACCCGCGACGACTTCGTGATGGTGCCCGCCCTGGGCGACCTGCCGATGTATGGCATGGAGGCGTCCCACCTCTTCAGCCACGACGTGCTGTTTCTGCGCGCCCGCAACAACCTCAACCGCGTGGGCCCCCAGATCCTCAAGCGGGCGCTGGACATCGTCGGTTCGGCCGCGGCCCTGCTCGTGCTGTCGCCCCTGTTCGCCTACTTTGCCTGGAAGATCTCCCGCGATGGCGGCAGCCCCTTCTTTGGCCATGTGCGCGTCGGGCAGAAGGGCCGGCCCTTCAAGTGCTACAAGTTCAGGTCCATGGTGGTCAACGCCCAGGAAGAGCTGAAAAAGCTGCTGGCCAACGACCCCGAAGCCCGAACCGAGTGGGAGCGGGACTTCAAACTCAGGAACGACCCCCGCATCAGCAAGATCGGCGGCTTCCTCCGCCGCACCAGCTTGGACGAACTGCCCCAACTCTGGAACGTGCTGACCGGCGAAATGAGCCTGGTCGGCCCCCGCCCCCTGATCCAGGACGAGCTGGCGCGCTACGGCAAGAACGTCACTTACTACCTGATGTCCCGGCCCGGGATGACCGGGCTCTGGCAGGTGAGCGGGCGCAGCGACGCCACCTACGTTTCCCGCATCCGTTTCGACGCCTGGTACGTGCGCAACTGGTCGCTCTGGTACGACCTCGTGATCATGCTGCGCACGGTGCGGGTGGTGCTCAAGCAAGAAGGCGCCGTCTAAGCCCGATGCCACCGCCCGCCCGGCCGCGAGGCCCTGCGGGCGACATCGTTTTCAATCCACCCTATGCTGCACTGCAACATGATCACTCCCGTCATCCTCTGCGGCGGCTCCGGCACCCGCCTGTGGCCGCTGAGCCGCAAAAGCTTTCCCAAGCAGTTCGTGCCGCTGATCGAGGGCAAGAGCCTGCTGCAGCTGACCCTGCAGCGGGTGGCTTCGCTCGGGCCCCAGCTCATGGTGGTCGCGTCCGAGGGCCACCGCTTCATGGTCGCCGACGCGCTGCAGGGGGTGCCTGCGGGCACCCAGGCCATCCTGGAGCCGGCCAGCCGCAACACGGCCGCGGCCATGGCCCTGGCCGCGCTGCAGGCCACCGACAACGGCCAGCCCGACGCGCTGCTGCTGTTCTGCCCGGCCGACCAGCACATCCCCGACACCGCCGCCTTCGCCCGCGCGGTGAAGGAAGGCGTGCCCTCGGCCGAGGGCGGCGCCATCGTCACCTTCGGCATCGTGCCGAGCTTCCCCAGCACCGCCTACGGCTACATCCAGCAAGGCCCGCTGCGCCCGGACGGCACGCTGCAGGTGCAGCGCTTCATCGAGAAGCCGCAAGCCGAGGCCGCGCAGGCGCTGCTGCTGGGCGGTGGTGTGCTCTGGAACGCCGGCATCTTCCTCTGCCGCGCCAGCGTGCTGCTGCAGGCGCTGGAGCGCCACGCCCCCGACATCGTGGCCAGCTGCCGCAAGGCCCTGCCCGCGCCCCCGGCGGCGATGTCGCCACCGGCCCCGGGCGCCGCGCCGCAGTGGATCACCCCCACCGCCCCCGAGTTCGCCGCCTGCCGTTCGCAGAGCATCGACTACGCCGTCATGGAGCACCACGACAACGTGGCCGTGGTGCCCTTTCCGGGCGCCTGGAGCGACGTGGGCAGCTGGAACGCCGTGGCCGACCTGACCCACGCCGACGCCGACGGCAACCGCGTGCAGGGCCAGGGGATGACCCACCTGGCGCGCAACACCTTCATCCACGCGCCCCACCGCCCCGTGGTCGCGCTCGGCACGCACGACCTGCTGATCATCGACACACCCGACGCGCTGCTCGTGGCCCACAAGGACTGTGTCGAGCAGGTCAAGGACATCGTGACGCGGCTGCAGGACCAGCAGTGCGCCGAGGCCCTCACCCACCGCAAGGTGGCGCGTCCCTGGGGCTGGTACGACAGCATCGACCTGGGCGAGCGTTTCCAGGTCAAGCGCATCGGCGTGAAGCCCGGCGCGAGCCTCAGCCTGCAGATGCACCACCACCGCGCCGAACACTGGATCGTCGTCAAGGGCACGGCCGAGGTCACGCGCGGCAAGGACACGTTCCTGCTTTCGGAAAACCAGTCCACCTACATCCCGGTGGGCGAACTGCACCGCCTGCACAACCCCGGCAAGATGGAGCTCGAAATGATCGAGGTGCAGTCGGGCAGCTACCTGGGCGAAGACGACATCGTGCGCTTCGAAGACACCTACGGGCGCGCCACCGCGACCCGGGCCACACCGCCCGACACCCCGGTGCGGGCCGCCCTCAGCCGATGAAAGTCGCCATCGTTCACTACTGGTGGCTCAGCAACCGCGGCGGCGAAGCCGTGGTGGCCGCCATCGCCGAGCTCTACCCCGAGGCCGATCTGTATGTGCACGTCTGCGACGAGCCGCTGGTGCGCAAGACCCTGGGGGCGGGCTTCAAGGGCCGGGTCATCACCACCTTCATCGCCCGCCTGCCGGGTGCGGCGAAGCACTACCAGAAGTACCTGCCGCTGATGCCGGTGGCGCTGGAGCAGCTGGACCTGTCCGCCTACGACCTGGTGATCAGCAGCGAGTCGGGGCCGGCCAAGGGCGTCATCACCCGGCCGGACGCGCTGCACGTCTGCTACTGCCACTCGCCCATGCGCTACGTGTGGGACATGTACCCCGCCTACCTCCAGGGCGCGGGCCGGGTCGTGCGCGCGCTGTTCCCGTGGGTGGCGCACTGGCTGCGCGTGTGGGACCGGGCCTCGGCCGACCGCGTGGACCATTTCGTCGCCAACTCCAGCTTCGTGGCCTCGCGCATCCGCAAGTTCTACCGGCGCGACGCCGAGGTGGTCTACCCGCCGGTGAACGTGACGGCCTTCGACCACCGCCGCGAGCGCGGCGACTTCTACCTCTGCCTGGGACAGCTCGTGCCGTACAAGCGGGCCGACATGGTGGTGGAGGTGTTCAACCGGCTCGGGCTGCCCCTGGTGGTGATCGGCGAGGGCGAGCTGCTCGACCGCCTCAAGGCCATCGCCGCGCCCAACGTGCAGCTGATGGGGCGCCAGGCCTTCAGCGTGGTCAAAGAAAAGCTCGAAACCTGCAAGGCGCTGGTGTTCCCGGGCCTGGAGGATTTCGGCATCGTGCCCGTGGAGGCCATGGCCAGCGGCGCCCCCGTGATCGCCTACGGCAAGGGCGGTGCGCTCGACACCATCGTGCACGGCAAGACCGGCATCCTGTTCGACGAGCAGAGCAACAGCGCCCTGGAAGCCGCGATCCGCGCCTGTGAAGCCGGCCAGCACCGGTTCGACGTGGAGGCGCTGCGCGAACACGCGGCGGGCTTCGACAAGGCCATCTTCCAGCGCCGGTTCCTCCAGGCCGTGGAGCGTGCGATGGCGGCCCAGAAGGCCCCTCCACCGCAGCACGCCGAGGGATGGAGCTAGGCCATGGAGACCCTGGTCATCGGTCTGTTCTGGGTGCTGGCGGCGCAAGTGCTGATCGGCAAACCCCGCACGGGCCTCTGCATCTTCTTCGGGTCGCTCCCGTTCGGCGCGCTGGCGGTCATCCCCACCGCCCTGACCGGCGGCCTCACCCTGACGCCGACCCCGATCATCGCCCTGCTCATCGGCGCCCGGCTGCTGCTGAACCGGCAGGACCGCAGCTCGCTGGCGGGCATCGCCCTGTCGAAAAACGGCACCGTGTACCTCACGGTCTTCTGGATGATCGCCTGCGCGGCCACGCTGCTGATGCCCCGGATCTTCGAAAGCGAAGTGACGATCTTCCCCATCCGGTCGTCGGACATGATCGTCGAGGAGCTGCTGCACCCGACCACCCAGAATTTCTCCCAGCTGACCTACCTCTCGATCTCGGTGTTCGCGGTGTTCTGCTTCGTCCGGCTGACGCACAAGAATTTCAACGTCGCCGACCTGCTCGGGCCGATCCGGCTGGGCGCGCTCATCACCGTGGCCACGGGGGCCATCGACTACGCCAGCAACTTCGTCAACCTGAGCGCCCTCCTCGATCCGTTCAGGACCGCCTCGTACGCGCTGCTCACCTCCAACGAGGTGTTCGGCAACAAGCGCACCGTCGGGCTGATGCCGGAGGCCTCGTCCTACGGTTCGGTGTGCGTGTTCTTCCTGTCCCTGCTCTATTTCCTGCGCCTGACCGTTCACAAGGACCCGCTGGGCTACGCCAAGAACATCGGCCTGGTGTTCGCGCTGGTGCTGATGGCGCTGCTCTCCACGTCGTCGGCCGCCATCGTCTGCGTGGGCGTCTTCCTGGTGCTGGTGGTCGTGGACTGGCTCTGGACCGACGTGAGCATCCGCAAGACCCCGCTCACGAAAACCGCGCTGCTGTGGTGCTGCGTGCTGTCGTTCGTGGCGCTGTTCCTGTCGTTCCAGCCCAGGCTGCTGAGTGAGCTGTCCGACATCTTCAGCCACATGATTCTCTACAAGAAAGAGTCCCACTCGTACGAAGAACGGACGCTGTGGACCACCGTCAGCCTGCAGGCCCTGCAAGACACCTACGGGCTGGGCGTGGGCGTGGGGGGCACCCGCACCTCCAGCTTCCTGGCGGCCCTGTTCAGCAACACTGGCGTGCTGGGCGGACTCTTTTTCATGGCCTTCCTGCTGAAGGCCCTGCTGGGCCGCTGGAGCTACTACCGTTCGCCGAGGTTCAGGTCGGTTCAGCGCGGGCTGTTCTTCGCCTTCATCCCGCCCTTTGTCAACCTGCTGCTGGTGGGCACGACGGCCGACTTCGGGCTGGCCCTGGCCTACCTGCTCGGGATCAAGCTGGGCCTGGTCTCCCGGTACCCGGCGCGCTCCAGCGAGCTGAAGCTGGAACCCCAGCCGCAGGGGGCGAGATGAGCGCCGCGCCGGGCCGTTCCCAAGCAAGCTCGCACCGCAGCCCGCAGGGCGAAGGTACCCCAGTGAGCGCCGCCCGGCCGTTCCGAAGGCGCTCAGCCCCGCAGTGCGCAGCACGGAGGGTAGTCCAGTGAGCGCCAACCCGGTCGCCACCCGGTCGTCGCTGGACTTCGCGTTCGTCTACGCGGCCTACTCCCTGCGCTACGTCTACCTGCTGGTGCTGATCCCCTTCTACGGGCGGGTCCTGGGCATGGAGGGGTACGCCGTGATGCTGTCGGCGCTGTCCCTGATGAACCTCGCCTGGATCTTCAACAGCTGGGGGCTGCCGCCGGCCGGCACCCGCGCCATCGCGTCGTCGTCCGGCCACGCCGACATCTTTGGCGCGCAGTTCACCGCCCGGCTGTGGCTCGCCCTGCTGGTGATCCCGGGGGCCCTGATCGCCATCCACCTATCGCCGATCCTGCTGGCCAACCGCTGGGCCGCCTACGCGGCCCTGGCCATGGGCGTGGTCTCGGCGTTCAACCTGGGCTGGTACTACACCGGCACCCACCGCCCCCGCACCACCGTCCGCCTGGAGGTGATCGGGTTCGTGTTCAACCTGTCGCTCATCCTGACGCTGGTGCGCTCGCCGACGGACGCCGATCTGGCGATCTTCCTGATGCTGCTGTCCGCGCTCATGGTGACGGCCATCGCCTACGGGTCGTGCCGGGGTGAGTTCAGCCTGGACCGGCTCATTCAATGGCGCGCGGGCCTGCAGCTGATCCGGTCCTCGGGTTACCTGTTCCTGTACATCAGCAACGCGATTTTTGTCGGGGCGGCCCTGACCTATCTGCTGGGCCTGTACGCCAGCGCGGACATGGTGGGGGCCTACGGCGCGGCGGACCGGCTGGTGGCGGCGGGCATCAGCATCATGACGCCCATGGGCCACATCTTCATCCCGAAGATCACCGCCCTGTTCAAGACCAGCCCCGAGGGTGCGTACCGCCTGTCCCGAAAGATCGGTGCCCTGCTGCTGCTGGTGGCCACCCTGGGCGCCGCCATCAGCCACGGGTTCGCCGCGCCCATCGTGTCTCTGATCTTCGGCCCCGGGTTCGGGGAAACCGCTGAACTGCTGAAGCTGCTGTCGGTGGTGTTCCCGATCAACGCCGCCATCATCGTGCTGGGCGCCTACCTGTTCATCCCCCAGCACCAGGAGCGCACGCTGGCCGCCGTCGTCATTGCCGGCTCGGCGATCGGCATCGGCTCGCTGGTGTTCATGGGCAACAGCCACCAGGCCATGGGAGCCGCCTACGCCCGGATCCTCGGGGACTCGATCACCCTGGCGCTGCTGCTGGTGTTGGCATGGAAGAACGGCATCCTGCAGCGGTTCCTGTCTTTCCGCCGATGAGCCCCTCCACCGGCACCGTTTTCATTTGATACACAGACCTTCAGGAACCACCATGAATGCCTATGTCGTCATTGCCACCAAGGGGCGCGCTGCCATTGCCCGGGGGGTGCTGAACTCGCTCCAGGAGCAGACCTGCCCGATCGAACACATCCTCTTTGTCGGCAGCGAACCCGCCGACGTGGCCGGGCTGGACACCCACCCGCGGTACAGCGCCGCCACGGTGTCGGTGCTGCTGTCGGAGGCGGGCCTGACCAAACAGCGCAACGCCGGGCTGGAGCGGCTCGCCACCCTGACCCGGGGCGACGACCCGGGCAACTGGTTCGTGGCGTTTTTCGACGACGACTTCCGCCTCGCCCCCGACTGGCTGGCCCACTGCAGGGACGCGTTCCTGAACGACCCGCAACTGGTCGGCGTGGGCGGCACGGTGGTCGCCGATGGCATCACGGGCGAGCCGATCACCGAATCACAGGCCCAGGACTTCATCGGGTCCCGCCTGCCGCCCATGAAACACACCTGGTCCGGCCCCCGCCGGGACGTGCCCGACCTCTACGGCTGCAACATGGCGTACCGCGGCACCGTGGCCGGCACCGACCGGTTCGACCCCGACCTCCCTTACTACGGCTGGCTCGAAGACGTCGACTACTCGGTCAAGGCCAGCCAGAAGGGGGCCCTGCGGCTCATCCCCGAATGCCGGGGGGTGCACATGGGCACCTCGTCGGGCCGCACCAGCGGCGTGCGCTTCGGCTACTCCCAGATCGCCAACCCGCTGTACCTGATCAAGAAAAAGACCATCCCCCTCCAGAAGGGCTGCCGGACCCTGCTGCGCAACCTGCTGTCCAACGGCAAGAACTCGCTGTTCCGCAACCAGTCCCGCGACTACACCGGGCGGCTGAGGGGCAACTTCATGGCCATCAAGGACCTGTTGCAGGGCCATTGCCACCCGACCCGGGTCAAGGGCATCCAGTGACCCACCCGCCCGCAACCCCGGACACCATGAGCGCCCCCGCCATGCCGCCCCCGCTCCGCCTGGTCGTGCTCAACGACTTTTCGTCGGCCAAGGGCGGTGCGTCGTCGCTGGCCATCGCGAACGCCAACCTCATGGCGTCGATGGGCGTGCCCGTCACCTTCCTCTGCGGGGACCACCGCCCCGACGACGGCGCGCTGAATGCGGACGTCTCGCGCCTGGGCCTCGATGGCGCGGCCATCGATCCGGCCCGGCCGCTGAACAACGCCATCAACGGCCTGTACAACGCCGCCGCCCAGCGCTTCCTGGCGGACTGGATCAGCGCCCACGACACGCCCCACACCGTCTACCACCTGCACGGCTGGAGCAAGATCTTTTCGCCCTCGATCTTCAAGGCGCTCTCCGGGGTCTCCAGCCGCACCCTGGTGCACGCCCACGACTATTTCCCGGCCTGCCCCAATGGCGCCTTCATCAACTACCCGCAGATGAAGGAGTGCGAACTCCTGCCCACCCAGGTGGGCTGCCTGCTGTCCCAATGCGACCAGCGCAGCTACCCCCAGAAGCTGTGGCGCGTGGCGCGGCACCAGGTCAAGAACCGCTGGTTCAACCTGAAGGACTCGAGCTTCAGGATCGCGCTGCCGCACGAGGCCATGCGCCCGTATTTCCTGCGCAGCGGCAGCCTGGACCACACGGTGTACACCATCCCCAACCCGGTGGTGCCGTTCACCACCGACCGCATCCCGGCCGAAGCCAACGCCGAGTTCCTGTTCATCGGCCGGCTGGTGCCCGAGAAGGGCGTCGACACCTTCCTCGCGGCCGCCCAGCGCGCCCGGGTGAAGGCCAAGGTCATTGGCGCCGGCCCCCTGCTCGAACCCCTGAAGGCGCAGTACCCCGACGTCGAATTCACCGGCTGGCAGGACCGGGACACCATCGGCGCGCACCTGCGCCACGCGCGCGCGGTCATCATGCCGTCGCGGCTGCGGGAAACCTTCGGGCTGGTGGCGATCGAGTCCATCGCCAGCGGCATCCCGGTGGTGGTCTCGACCAGTTCGGCGGTGGCGGCTGACCTGGTCCGGATGAACGCCGGCATGACGGTTTCGCCAGACCATGTGGAACAGCTGGCCCAGCTCATGGGCCAGCTCAACACCGCCGACGCGCTCGTGCGGACCATGAGCGACAACGGCCATGCCCACTGGCGGCAGGTGGCCAACACCACGGACAGCTGGGCCGGCGCCCTGCGGTCCCTCTATGGCGCGATGGCGGGTGAACCCAGCCACATCCGGACGCACTGAATGAACCAGCTCAAGGTCGGCATCCTGAACGTGGCGTACAGCCCCAACCTGGGCGACGGACTGATCGCGGAGTGCCTGCGCCACGGTCTGGCGTCGTCACCGGCCCAGCTCGATCCGCACTTCATCGACCTGGCGGGGCGGGAGAGTTTTTCGCAGGGCCTGCAATCGAAGAAGCGCCTCAACGCCGTGCGGTCGATGCTGCCGGCGTTCGCCCTGGGCGTGGCCTCGCGGCTGTACCTGGCGCTGCTGGTGCGCTTTCGCCTGCGGCCGTTCTACCGCCGCAAGATGGCCGGGCTGGACGCCGTCATCCTGGGTGGCGGCAACCTGCTGGCGGACCAGGACCTGAATTTCCCGAAGAAGATCCACGGCGCGCTCATGGAGGCGGCCCGGCTGCGGCTGCCGGTGTACCTCTACGGCGTGGGGGTCTCCGACGACTGGTCACCCACCGGCCGCCAGCTGTTTCTGGAGGCCCTCGGCGCCTGCGACCTGCGCTTCATTTCCGTGCGGGACGCCCGCTCCGCCACGCTGCTGGCGCGCGCGCTCGGCCCGGCGCAGCGCGACATCGTCACCGTGCTCGACCCCGGGGTGTTCGCCGCGCTCGCCCTGCCGCCGGTCGCCCAGGAGCCCCCCCCGCCCGACGGGGTGGCGCGCATCGGTGTGGGCGTGATGAGCCCGGGCGAGCTGCAGTACCACGGGCTCTCGTCGCTGGAAGACCATGTGCTCTTCACCTTCTACCTCGACCTGCTGGCCGACCTGGGCGCCCGCGGGGCCCAGGTCCGGGTCTTCACCAACGGCAGCCCCGAAGACCGCGCGTTCGCGCAGCGGCTGAGCAGCGCGTTCAGCGAGGTCGGCCCGGCCCGCGCGTGGCTGGCCGATGTGTCCGAGCGCATCCAGACGCCCACCGACCTCGTCAACGTCATCGCCGGCTGCACCGGCATCGTGGCCTTCCGCCTGCACGCCATCATCGCCGCGCTGGCCTGTGACAAGCCGTTCGTGGCGCTCGCCTGGGACAAGAAGGTCGGCGCCTTCCTGGACGAGGTGCAGCGCCCGGGGGCCCTGGCCGACGTGTCCCGATCGTCCGCTGCGTCGATCGTCGACCGGCTGCTGGCGACCCCGGCCGCGCCGCCTCCCCTGTCGTCAGCGGCGTGCGCCCAGCGGTCTTTGCGCTCGGTGCACCGGCTGGCCGCCCTGATCGCCCCACCAAGGGAACCCCATGACCCCCAAGAAGCCGCCGTCTAAAGCCTGGATGGGCCCCCCCCTGCTGGCCGCCGGCGTGTCGGTGCTGGTGTTCGTCGTGGCCCAGGTGGACCTCATCCGGCCCGCCTACGCGCAATGGGACAAGGCCGCCCACTTCCTCTGCTTCCTGGCCACCTGGTGGGTGTTCCACCGGGTGCTGGGCATGGGCCGGGTGGCGGCGCTCCTGCTCGCGGCCGCGCTGGGCGCGTTCATCGAGGTGCACCAGATCGGGCAGCCCTCGTTCGATCCGTCGTGGTCCGATTTTTTCGCCGATCTGGCGGGCATCGCGGGCGCCTGGGCCCTGGCGCTGGCGTTCCCGGCGCGGAAGGGCCCACCATGAAACCCCTGATGACGGCACTCGCGGTCGGCGCCCTGGCGCTGATGTCCATGGCGGCGCTTCACGCGGCCGGGCCATCCCTCGGCGTGGGCGCGGCCTTGCAGCAGCAAAACCCGCCCCCCACCGCGGAGCAGGCCGCCGCCAACCCCTTCGGCGTCGCGTCCTCCGCCTCGTCCTCCCGGCGCCTGGCCAGCTGGATCGGGCCGGTGGCCGAGGCGGGCGTGGGCTGGGTGCGGGGCTTCAGCCCCACGCTGAACCCGTCCCAGGTGGCCCAGAGCGTGCCCGCGTCCATCCGCTTCAGCGGCATCCTGGAGTACCGGGACCCGGCCGACCCGGCGGCGTGGCAGCAGTACGTCCGGGACCGGGTCCAGACCTTCAAGCCCGTGACCCGCCACTGGGAAATCTGGAACGAGCCGCCCAACTTCACCCCGAACACCCCGCCCGAGGTCTACGGGCAGATGGTGGCCCTGGCCCACGACGCGGCCAAGGGCGTGGACCCGACGGTGCAGGTGGGCCTGGCGGCCCAGAGCGTCAACCTCAACTACCTGGACCGCGCGCTGCTCTCCGGCGCCAAGGACAAGTTCGACTTCATCACCGTGCACCCCTACGAGACGGCCGGCCTGATTCCCCGGGGTTTCGAGGCCCAGTACATGGCCATCGTGCCGACCATCCGCAAGATGCTGCGGGCGCGCAACCCCGAGCGCGCCCAGGTGCCGGTGTACTTCACCGAGGTGGGCCAGCCCATCGACGCCCGGAACGACGAGACGGCGCAGGCGAGCCAGCTGCTGAAGGTCTACACCATGGGCCTGGCCCAGGGTGCGGCCCGGGTCCACTGGTTCGAGCCCCTGGACGGCGACTCCGGCCCCTTCGGCCTGATCGGCCCACAGGGCCGGCCGCGCCCCGCCCACACGGCGCTGCGCGCGCTGATCACCCACCTCGGCCCGCAGCCGCGGTATGTCGGCTGGCTGCTGCTCGCCGACCGGCACCACGGGTTTCTCTTCGACGGCCCGCAGGGCCCGGTGCTGGTGGCCTGGAGCCAGCCCGGCACCACCGCGGCGGTGGCGCTCCCGGCCGGCAGCCGCGTGGTCGAGCCGCTGTCGGGCGGGGTGCAGCCCGCCCCCTCGCTGGCGCTGAACAACGTGCCCAGCCTGGCCCTGCTGCCCAGGGGCGCGGTCGGGTGGACCCAGCTGGCGAGCGCCAACCAGGCCAGGCCCTTCCCCTGGAACGGCGACCACAGCGGCGCGAAGCGCATCGAATTCACCGCCCCCGGCGGCCCGGCCGGCGAGCGCGGCCTGCACCTGGTGCAGGCGCCGGTGTGGCGCGACGTGGGCACCGAGCGGGTGCTCGACGCGGCGCCACGGGCGATCACCGCGTTCACGGTGGACCCCAACTTCCTGTCCTACAGCCCGCAGCCGCTGCGCATCACCGCCGTGGTGCGGCGCAACTCGGCGACCGCGGCCGGCTTCAACCTGAAGTACGAAAGCCGCAGCGGCACCCGAAGCCTGGGCTGGAACGCGGTGCCGGCGCAAGGCGAATGGAGCACCCTGAGCTGGCCCATCACCGACGCCCAGTTCGTGGGCAAGTTCGGGTACCACTTTTCTTTCGACTCGGACAGCACCCGGCACAGCAACTACAGCATCCGCAGCGTGTCGGTGAGCAAGGAGTGACGGCCATGCACCCACGACACACCACCGCTTTCCCACCCCCAGGCCTCCGGTCGGCTCCCGCCTGGCCCGGTGCATCCAGCCCGGTCCGGGGCCAACATCGTCCAGCCCGGCAGCCCACCCGCTGCCGCCCTGATCCTTCCTGCTGCCGCTCTTAGAGCCCCCACCGCCATGCTGCCCAACACCCTCCCTCCCCACGGTCCGCCGCACTCCACGGCACTGGCCTTGCAGCAGGCGCGCATGCTGCAATCCGCCCAGCGCGCGCGCGAAGAGACCGATGCCGCGCCCAACGACGACATCGACCTCAAGGAAATTTTCCGGGCCATCGCCAGACACAAATGGATGATCGCTGGCATCACCCTGCTGTGCCTCGCGGCTGCGGCGGTCTACACCCTGCGCATCACGCCGCTGTACCGCGCCACCACGCTGATCCAGATCGACCGCAGCGCCCAGAAGGTCGTGGGGTTCAACACCGAGGTGGAGCTCGACCAGGGCACCGCGTCCGACCAGCTGCAGCTGCGCACGCAGATCGAGCTGCTCAAGAGCCGTTCCCTGGCCCTGCGCGTGATCGACGAGATGGGCCTGTACAAACCCGGTGAGGGCGAGGTGCCGGCGGACCCGGCGGCGCCCGCCGCGCCGGTGGCCACGCCCGCCCCGCCGCCCGCCAACGACACCGGCTTCGTCGCGACGCTGACCCGGAACTTCCGCCAGCTGTTCACCCCGGCCGTGAAGGACGGGGAACGCCTCAGCCGCAACGAGACCATCAGCGCCTTCAACGACTCGGTCAACATCGAACCCCTGCGCAGCTCGCGGCTGGTGGAGGTGCAGGTCATGAACAAGGACGGCGAGCTGGCGGCGCGCATCGCCAACCAGATCGCCCAGACCTTCATCGCGATGAACCTGGAGCGCAAGCTGGAGACCTCGGTCTATGCCCGGCAGTTTCTCGAAGAACAGATCCAGCAGACCAAGGCCAAGCTGGAACAGAGCGAGCGGGTGATCAACCAGTACGCCAAACGCAACGAGATCCTGAACCTGGGCGACAAGACCAGCGCCACGACGCAGAACTACGTCGATTTCTCCGCCGCGCTGGCCAAGGCCGAGCAGGACCGGATGAAGGCCGAGGCGCAGTACGAAGAGGTGCGCGCAAGGCCCGAGAGCGCCCCCCGCGTGCTGGACAACCTGGCGGTCCAGGCCTACAAGGAGCAGCGCGCCCGGCTGGAGGCCGAGTACGCGAAAAACCTGGCGGTGTTCAAGCCGAACTTCCCGGCGATGCTGCAGGCCAAGTCGCAGATCGACGAGCTGCAAAAGCGCATCGACACCGAGGTGGAGGTCATCCTGGCCTCGATCAAGGGCCAGTACGACGCCGCCAGAAAGCAGGAAGCGCTGTTGCGCACGCGCGTCGGCGCCTCGCGCGACGAGGTGCTGATGGTGCAGGACCGCAGCGTGGACCTGAACCTGCTCAAGCGCGAGCTCGACACCAACCGGCAGGTCTACGACAGCCTGTTGCAGCGCCTCAAGGAGGTCAGCGTCACGGGCGGCCTGAACACCAACAACATCTCGGTGGTGGACGCGGCGGAGTCCGCGCTGTTCCCCTTCCGGCCGCGCCCGACGATCAACCTGGCCGTGGGGCTGATGCTGGGCCTGCTGGCCGGCGTGCTGGCGGCCATCCTGCGCGAGCAGATGGACGACTCCATCAAACACGAAGACGAGGTGGAGCGCCTGTTTGCCCTGCCGCTGCTGGGCTGGATTCCGGCGACCCGCAAGCCCCGGGGCATGTCCATCGAGTCGCTGGGCCTGCTGGCCCACTCGGAGCCCCGCAGCGGGTTCTCGGAGGCCTACCGCTCCATGCGGACCGCGCTGCAGTTCTCCACCGCCGACGGCGCGCCGCGGCACCTCATGGTCACGAGCTGCGGCAAGAACGAAGGCAAGACCACCTCCGCCCTGGCGCTGGCCATCAACTTCGCGCAACTGGGCCAGCGGGTCCTGCTGATCGACGCCGACATGCGCCTGGCGTCGGTGCACAAGGCGCTGGGCCTGCCCAACGAGCGCGGTCTGTCCAACCTGCTCGCGGGCGAAGCGCCCGCCGAAGAACTGATCCTCAAGACCATGGTGCCGAACCTGGGCGTGCTGCTGGCCGGGCCCACGCCCCCCGACCCGGTGGAGCTGCTGATGGGCCCGGGGCTGCGCATGCTGCTCGACCGCGCCCAGGCGCTCGGCTTCACCCAGCTGATCATCGACGGGCCACCGCTGCTGGGCATCGCGGACGCCATCGTGCTGGGCAACCAGATCCAGCACATCGTGTTCGCCGTGAAGGCCTCCAGCACCAAGAAGAAAAGCATCAAGGACGCGCTGCGCCGCCTGCGCAACGCCGGGCTGGCGCCGATGGGCATGGTGCTGACCCACGCCCGCACCGAGCACACCAACGACGACGCCTTCGAGTCGTACTACGGCTACGGCCATCCGCCCAAGACGGCGCCCGGCCTGCTGGGCACCGCGAACGGCGCGCGTGCGCCGTCCTGAGCACCACGTCCTGACACCCGCAGCACACCCCATGGCACACGCCCCGGCCCCCTTCGCGGCGAACCCGCGCCCCGGCGGCGTGCTGGCGCTCCTGCTCGATTACGAGCGGGCACCGGGCCGCTACCCGGTGGCGCGGCGCGAGCCCGCCCTGCTGTTCGACCGGGTGGGCACGGTGCTGCGGCTGGCCACCGACCGGGCGGTCGACGGGTTGCCACCAGGGGAGACTGTCCCGGCGCCGCGCGCGCGGCAGGCGGCGCGGTTTTTCGTGCGCACCGTGATGCTGCGCCCCGGCGCGGACCACTACACCCTGCTGGGGCTGACACCGGACTCGGCCCCCGAGCTGCAGCGCGATCACTACCGGATGATGATCCGGCTGGCCCACCCGGACTTCGCTTCGGCGGACGAAGCCTGGCCGGCCGACGCGGCCTCCCGCATCAACTTCGCAAACGACGTGCTGTCCTCGCCGGTGCGGCGTGAGCGGTACAACGCCACCCTGGCGCCGGCACCGGCGGCGCCGGCGCCCGTCAAGGCCCTCCCGGCCCCCCAGGGCACGCCCCGGGAACGTGGCGGGGAGGTCCGCCTGTCCCGCCTGCTGAACCGGCGCGGCACGCACGCGATGTTCACGGTGCTGCTGCTGGCGGGCGCCGGGTGGTTGTTCAGCGGCACCGAACACCCGGGCGCGTCGCTGACGGTCAAACGGGCGGCACTGCCCACGCCGGCGTTGTCCCCGGCCGAAGTCCACACCCCCCAGGGCATGAAGCTGCTGCTCGACGCCGCCATCCATCCAGCCCAGCGGGGCATCGCGCCCACGGTGATGCGCCTGGAAGATGTGCAGCCCACGATGGACCAGGTGCTGGGTGCCCTGCGCTCGGGTCGGGGCGAAACGGTGCTGCAGGTGCTGCACCCCGAATGGCGCAACCACCCGGCGGCCACGCGGTTTGTGGGCGACTTCAACCAGCGGCTGGCGGGACGCACGGTGAGGGGCCTGGACGAAGTGACAAGCAGCGCCTCCAGCGCGGCCGGCCTGTTCGTGGTGGACAGCGCCATCGACGTCCGATTGCAGAACGCCTCGCAGCAGAACGAGACCCTGAGGCTGAACCTCAAAGCGGTCTTCCTGGCGCAAGCGGGCGCACCGGTGCTGACCCGGCTGGTGGCACAGCCATGACGGCGCATCACCCTGGTGCCCGTGGGCCCACCCGTTTGAACGCGCCTTCAGCGGCGCCATCCACCGCCATGGGCCATGTCTACGGCATCGACCTGCTGCGTTTCCTGGCCTCCATCGCGGTGGTGCTGTTTCATTTCAAGTATTTTGGTCTGGGGGCACCGGAGCACCGGGCCACCGGACCCGATGTCGCCTTTGATTTTTTGCCCGACTGGGCGTCCAGCGGCTGGATCGGTGTGCAGATCTTTTTCGTGCTGTCGGGCTATGTGATCGCCCAGTCCGCGATCGGGGCCTCCTGGCACGGCTTCTTCATGAAGCGGGCCATTCGCATTCTCCCGGCGCTCTGGATCTACGCCACCATCGCCTTGCTCGTCCGGATTGCCTCGGGCGAGTCCACCTGGGAAAGGCTGCTGGACTGGTTTCGCAGCATGGTGCTCTCACCCAAAGGTCCCTACATCGATGGCGTGGTCTGGACCCTGGTGATCGAGGCCGTTTTCTACGCGGTCATCTGCGTGTGGATGGTGGTGCAACAGCGCCGTGGTGGCCAACAGCTTGTCTCGCTAGACCGCCTGGCTGGGCTGCTGGGTTTGGCCAGCGGGCTGTTCCTGGTGTTCGCCAGTGTGGCGGCCGCCATGGGCCTGGCGTTTGCCACGCCGCTGGACTGGTTCGGGTACAAGCTGCTGTTGCTCCATCACGGCGTCTACTTTGCCCTGGGCATGACCCTCTTTTCCGTGACGCAACGCCCCCCAACGGTGGCAACGCGGGCCGCCATCGTTCTCCTGATCCTGCTGTGTCTGCTGGAAATACGGCTCAAGACGAACACCGGCGGTGACGTGGTGATCGCCTCGGCCCTCTGGCTGTTCATGCTGGCCTGGCTGATCCTGTCCATCGCCCTCCGCCCGCCGATCACACAGGCCCGCCTCCGGGGCGTTTTCACCATCCTGGGCAAACTCTCGTACCCCATCTATCTCGGGCACTTTGTGCTGGGGATGTACCTGGTCCCCCATCTGGCCCTGGTCATCGAGGATCGAACGCTGCTGTTTGCGGCCAGCATGCTGTTCATCACCACGCTGGCCCTGCTGATTGCCCACGGCCCGGAGCCCTGGGGACAACAGAAGTTGAGATCCCTGTTTCAACGCATGGTGCCGGCCCAGGCATCGACCCCCCGGCCAACCGGCCCGGTTTCAACAACGCCGCCCATTGAACGCAATGGGCAACTGATCCACCCATGGGAGAACACATGAACATCCTGGTCGTCGGCGGCGCCGGCTACATCGGCTCGCACATGGTCAAGCACCTGGCCCTGGCGGGCTGCGAGGTGACCACCCTCGACAACCTGGTCGGGGGCTTTCGCGACGCGGTGCTGCACGGCGCGTTCGTCGAAGGGGACCTCGCCGACCGGGCGCTGCTGGACCGGCTGTTGCAGGCCCGGCGTTTCGACGCCGTGATGCACTTTGCCTCGCACATCCAGGTCGGCGAGTCGGTGCAGGACCCCGGCAAGTACTACCAGAACAACGTGGTGAACACGCTGAACCTGCTCGACGCCATGCGGCACGCGGGGGTGATGCATTTCATCTTTTCCTCGACCGCGGCGATCTTCGGCGAGCCGCAGAGCGAACGCATCGGCGAAGACCACCGCCAGCAGCCGATCAACCCCTACGGCCGCAGCAAGCTGATGGTGGAGCAGGCGCTGGCCGACTACGACCGCGCGTACGGATTGCGATCGGTGTGCCTGCGCTACTTCAACGCCGCGGGCGCGGACCCCGAAGGCCAGCTGGGCGAGCGGCACGAGCCCGAGACGCACCTGATCCCGCTGGTGCTGCAGGCCGCCTCGGGCCGCCGCACCCACATCTCGGTGTTCGGGCAGGACTACGACACGCCGGACGGCACCTGCATCCGCGACTACGTGCACATCCACGACCTGTGCCAGGCGCACGGCCTGGCCTTGCAGAGCCTGATGGCCGGCGACCCCAGCCAGGCCTACAACCTGGGCAACGGCCACGGCTTCTCGGTGAACGAGGTCATCGAGGCCGCGCGGCGGGTGACCGGGCGCGACATCGCGGTGCAGTACGCGCCGCGCCGCCCGGGCGATCCGGCCCGCCTCGTGGCCGACTCGACGCTGGCCCAGCGGCGCCTGGACTGGCGGCCCCAGTACGCGGCGCTGGACACGCTGGTGGAGCACGCCTGGCAATGGGAGCTCCAGCGCCTGCCCATCGACAACCTGTCCTGAAATGTGACCTGAATGCCTGCTGTTGGAATCCGGGAACTGGCGAACCTGAGCATGGTCATCGCCCGCGGTGAGTTGCTGCGTTATGCGCGCGGCAAGGACGGCTACACCGCGCGCTTTGAAGACAGGCTGGCCCGCCTGATCGGCGTGCGGCACGTGCTCACGGTCAACAGCGGCTCCAACGCGCTGATCGCCGCCATGGCGGCCGCGGGCATCGGACCCGGCGACGAGGTGCTGGTGCCCGCCTACACCTGGGTGGCCACGGCGCTGGCCCCGCTGGCCGTCGGCGCCGTGCCGGTGCTGGTCAACATCGACGCGTCGCTGACCATCGACCCGCAGGACATCGAACGCCAGATCACGCCGTTCACCAAGGCCATCGTTCCGGTCCACATGCAGAACGTGGTGTGCGACATGGACGCGATCATGGCGATCGCCCGGCGGCACCAGCTGCTGGTGATCGAAGACGCCTGTCAGGCCGTCGGCCTGCAGTACAAGGGGCGCCGGGTCGGGGGCATCGGTGATCTGGGGGCCTTCAGCTTCAACCACCACAAGAACATCACGGCCGGCGAGGGCGGCGCCGTGCTGACGAACGACGACCGCTACTTTGAGCGCGCCCGGATGTTCCACGATCCCGGCGCCTTCATCCGCCAGCACGCGCCGACCAGCGAGCCCCTGTTCTCAGGCTTGAACTGCCGCGTGTCCGAGCTGACCGGCGCGGTGCTGCACGCGCAGCTGGGCCGGCTGGAGCCGCTGCTGAAGACCTTGCAAGCCCGGTACCCCGGCGTCGCGGACATCTTCTCCGGTCGTCCCCGTTGCCGGCCGTCGCCGCACCACAGCCCTGAAGACGCCGTGGCGCTGAGCGTGCTCTTCGACGACCCGGAGGAGGCGCGGATCTTCGGCCAGACCCGGGGCGCCGGGCGGCTGATCGACACCGGCCGGCATGTGTTCACGAACTGGGAAGCGGTGCTGTGCAAACGGTCGTTTCACCCGCGGATGAACCCGCACCAGTGGGCCCACCGGGAGATCACCTACAACGTCGACGACTATCAGGCCACGTTGGACATTCTCAGCCGGACCTGCAGGGTGTCGCTGGGCGCGCAGTACCCGGCGCCGGTGATGCTGCTGCAGAAGCGGACGCTGCGGGCGGCGATCGACCGGTTGTCCGCCCAGAGCAGGCCGAACGGCGGTGGCTGACATGCCGAGTCCATTGCCCGTCGAAGACCTCGCCAGCCTCGGCGACGCCCGGATCGAGCGCTGCGACGTCCTGATCGTCGGCGGCGGCCCGGCGGGCCTGGCCGTCGCGCGCGGGCTGGCGGAGGCCGGCCGCAGGGCCCTGATCCTGGAAAGCGGCGGGCTGGCGGAGCAGGACAGCACGGAAGCGCTCAACGAGACGCTGAGCGAAGCCGGCCTCTGGTCGCCGCGCCAGGCGGCCAAGCGGCAACTGTTCCACGCCCACCAGACCCGGATGTGGGCGCACGACCGGCAAGGCTTCGGCGTGCGTTGCCGCGCGCTGGGCGGCTCGACGGTCGCCTGGGCGGGCAAATCGGCCGCGTTCAGCGACCAGGACTACGCGGTGCGCCCCTGGGTGCCGGACAGCGGCTGGCCCGTGACGGCGGCCGAGCTGGTACCCCACCTGGACAGGGCCGCGCGTGCGCTCAACCTCGGCCTCAACTGTTACGACGGCCGGCTCTGGGCACACCTCCGCCGGTCGCCCCCCCAGCCGCGCCCGGACCCGGCCGTGCTGGACTCCTTTTTCTGGCAGTTCGCCCGCTCGTCCATCGACCCGACGGACGTCCTGCGGGCCGGCGCCGAGTTCCTCCAGGCCGCCCCGAGGGGGTGCCGTGTCCTCACCGGCGCCACCGTGCTGGAGGTCCTGACCGATGCGTCGGGCGAACGCGCCTGCGCGGTGCTGGTCGCGGACGCCTCGGGCGCGCGAAGGACGATCGAGGCGCAGACCATCGTGCTGGCGGCCAGTGCGATCGAGAATGCGCGGCTGCTGCTGAATTCGCGCTCCCGACACGCCGCCGGACTGGGCAATGACCGGGACCTGGTCGGCCGTTACCTGCTGGACCACCCCAGCGCGAGGCTCGCCAGCTTCAGCCCGGGCGCGATCCCGGCCATGTCCCGGCTCTACGGCTTCTACGGCCTGCGGGGCCCCAGGGGCGTCAGCATGTACATGCACGGCCTGGCCCCGACGGCCCGCGTGCAGGAAGCGGAGGGGCTGCTGAACTGCGCGGCCTACACCATGGGCGAACGCGCGCCGGACGACCCGTGGAGCGCGGTCAGGCGGATCGCCAAACGCCAGAGCGGGGACTACCTGTCGGACGCCCGCGCCATCCTCAAATCCCCCGGGATCATGGCCAAGGGGCTGGCGCGCCTGGCCTTTCAGAGCAACCGGTTTCCGAAGGCCTGGTCGCGCTTCGCGGTCCACCAGGTGCTGCGGTTCCGGCCGGGTCTGGCCGTCGAGGAATACCTGACGCGGGGCGTGCCGCACAAGCTGGTGGGCCTGTCCATCGACGCCATCTGCGAGCAGGCGCCGGACCGGGACAACCGCATCCAGCTGTCGCCCAAGCAAGACCGTTTCGGCATGCCGCTGCCGGTGGCACGCTGGCGCATCGGCGAGCTGGAGATCCGCACCCTGACCCGGCTCGCCGACATCCTGCTGCGCGAGTTCGGCAAGGCGGGCCTGCCATTGCCGGTGATCGCGGACTGGGTGTCGGCTCGCGACGCCCGCGGTGCCGACATCATCGACATGGGCCATTCGGCCGGGACCACGCGCATGGCGTCCGATCCCGGCCGGGGCGTGGTGGACGCCGATGGCAAGGTGCATGGCGTCGAAGGCCTGTACATCGCGGGAGCGTCCATCTTCCCGACCTGCGGGCACGCCAATCCGACGCTCATGATCATGGCGTTTGCCTACCGGCTGGCCGACCACCTGACGCAACGGCGATCACCATGAACGTGGGCGTCATCATTGCTTCCCTGGGCCGCCCCGACAGCGTCGGTGTGCTGCTGGACCGGCTGGCCGGGCAGACGCAACGGCCCTCGCAGGTGATCCTGTCGATGGAAAGCCCGGCCGATGCGCCGCCGGCGAAGGACTACCCGTTTGAGGTCGAGTGCATCTTCGGGCCGCGCGGCTCCTGCGTGCAACGCAACCGGGGCCTCGACCGGCTGCGCCCGGACCATGGGGCCGTGGTCTTCTACGACGACGACTTCATCCCCTCCCGCTTCGCCATCGCCGGCATCGCGCGGTTCTTTGCGCGCCATCCCGACGTGGCCGGCGCGCACGGCCTGCTGCTGGCCGACGGGATCAACGGCCCCGGGATTGCTCCCGAGGAGGCGGGGCGCCTGGTGGACGCCGCCGACGCGGCGGGCGACACCGAAGCGGCCACCATCCTCGCGCGCACCCACGGGCTCTACGGCTGCAACATGGCCTACCGGGTGTCGGCGATCGCGGGGGTGCGGTTTGACGAAAACCTGCCGCTCTACGCCTGGCTGGAGGACCTGGATTTTGGCGGCCGCGTCGCGGGCCCGCTGGTGCACACGGACGCCTTTCGGGGCGTGCATTGCGGGGAGAAACGGGGGCGCGAAAAGAGCGGGCGGCGGCTGGGCTACAGCCAGGTCTGCAACCCGGTGTACCTGCTGCGCAAGGCCACGCTGCCGCGACGGATCGCCGTCCGCATGATCCTGCGCAACCTGCTCGCCAACCACGCCAGGCTGTTCCGCCCGGAGCCCTGGATCGACCGCCAGGGGCGCGCCGCCGGGAACTGGCTGGCCATCCGGGACGTCCTGCGGGGGCGCGTCGATCCCCGCCGGATCCTTGAGCTGTGAACACGGGCGCCCCGTGCGGGGTCGTGATCAACGGCAAGTTCCTGTCGGCCGCGCCGACCGCCGTGCACCGCGTGGCCTACGAACTGACGCGGGCCCTGGGCGAGCTGCCGCACCACCCGGACATCTCGATCGCCGTGCCCCCGCGGACGCGGCTGGCGTGGCCGGCCCCGAACCTGCCGATCAGGGCGGTGGGCCACCTGCACGGCATCGCCTGGGAACAGCTGTGCCTGCCCGGGGCCGCGCGCGGGCAGCTCCTGGTCAGCTTCTGCAACATGACCCCGTTCAGGGTGCGCTCGGGCCTGACCATGGTGCACGACGCACAGGTGTTCACCACGCCGCGCTCGTACGGGCAGGTGCGCAGCGCCTGGGCAAGGCTGCACATCCGTCTGGCGGGCTCCGCTCAGCTGGGCCTGCTCACGGTGTCCGAGTTCGCGAAGCGTGAACTGGTGTCGCTGGGCATCGCCCCGGCCGAGCGCATCCATGTCATCCACAACGGGGTCGATCACGTGCTGCGCATTCCCCGCGACGACGCGGTCCTGACCCGTCTCGGCCTGACCCCGCGGCGTTATGCGCTGTCGCTGGCCAACCTGCAGCCGCACAAGAACATCGGCCTGCTGCTGCAGGCCTTTGCCCGCCCGGGGCTGGCGGGATTGCCGCTGGTGCTGACCGGCCGCGCCACGGCCGCGGATTTTGCGGCGGCGGGGTATCCCCTGCCCGCCAACACCGTGTTCGCCGGCTACGTGAGCGAGGGCGAGATGGGCAGCCTGCAGGCCCATGCGCTGGCCGTCTGCACGCCCTCGCTGACCGAGGGTTTCGGCCTGCCGCCGGTCGAGGGCTTGCGGCTGGGCACGCCCGCCCTGATCGCGCCCTGCGGCGCGCTGCCCGAGGTCTGCGGGCCGGGCGCGCTGAAGGTCGATCCGCACAACCCGGCGGCCTGGGAAGCCGCGCTGCTGCGCTTGCAGAACGACCCGGCGCTGTGGCAGGGGCTGTCGGACGCGGGGCGCGCCTTTGCCGAGCGCTTCACCTGGGACGCGGCCGCCCGCAAACTGCTCAGCGTGATCGCGCAGGTGACGGCCGGATGAACATGAGCATGCAACCGGCCAGGTTCACGGGGGCGGGTGGCCCGGCCCGGCCACCGCTTCAGCGCGGCCAGAGCACCCACATCTGCAGCGGCTGCTTGAGCCGCGAGGCGAGCTGGTAGGGCGCGTCGCCCCAGCCGCCCCAGCCGGTGAACAGGTCGGCCCGCACCGCGCCGACGATGGCGCCCCCGGTGTCCTGCGCCATCACCAGCCGCTGCTGGTTGTAGACCACACCGCGCGAGGCGATCCAGACCGGCGTGCCGTAGGGAATGCTCAGCGGATCGACCGCGATGGAGCGCCCGGGCGTGAGCGGCACACCTTGGGCACCGCGCGGGCCGAAGCGCGCGTCCAGCTCGGTGAGCTGCACTTCCTTGAAAAAGACGGTGCGCGGGTTGCTCCAGAGCATCTCGTTGAGCCGGCCCGGGTTGTTGGCGGCCCAGGCCTTGATGCCGTCCCAGCTGGCTTCGCGGATGGCGCGCTGGTCGAGCAACCACTTGCCCACGCTCTGGTAAGGGTGGCCGTTGTGCGCTGCGAAGGCCACGCGCACGGTGCGGATGCTGCCGTCCGGTTCTCTGAACTGCAGGCGCCCCGAGCCCTGGATCTGCAGGATCAGCGCGTCGATCGGATCGGCGAGCCAGGCAATCACGCGACCCCTGAGCGCGGCCTGCGCGGCGGGCAGGGTGTCGATCTCCTGGCGGCTGTACCAGGGCTGCCCGGCCGGCAGGCCGGGCGGCGGCGCGTACAGCGGCGTGCGGTGGATGAAGGTGGGCTGACGGCTCGCGGCCATGATGGGCTCGTAATACCCTGTGATCAGGCCCTGGGCTGTGGTGCCGTCGGGCTCGACCACGCGGTAGGGCTGAAAGCGGCTTTCGATCCAGGCCTGCTGTTCGGCGGTGCCGGCCATGGTGAGCGGGCGCATCTCGGCGCACAGCGCCGCGTGCATGGGCGCAGGGCGTTCGCAGCCGCGCGCCCAGGCGCCCCAGACCTCGTGCAGGCTGTCCAGCCCCCAGCCCGGCAGCGCGGCCCAGCGCACCGGCAACCAGCGGCTGCCTTGGCGCTGGATGGGCGGCAGCGGCACCTCGTCGGCCGAAGAAGCCACTGGCGCGGGTGTGGAACCGGTGGGTGGCACGCTGGAGCACGCGGCCAGGCTGCCTACAATCAGGGCCGCCATCCACCGCCAAACCACCCCACGGCCGAAACCACCCATGACCTTGTTGCTGCTCGAAGCGCTGGCTGCGCTGGTGTTGTTGATCTTCATCGTGTGGTGGACCATGTTTTCAGGCCGGAAAAACGGGGAACTGCCCGAGGAAAAAAAGGCCGAACGGCCCGAGCGCAAGGACTGATGCTCAACGCCCGCCCACCTCGCGCAGCGCGTTCGCCAGCTCCACCGCCGACTTCACACCCATCTTGTCGAACACGCGCGAGCGGTGCACCTCGACCGTGCGCACGCTGATGTTGAGCCGGTCGGCGACCAGCTTGTTGGGCAGGCCTTCGATCACCAGGTGCATCACGTCGCGCTCGCGCTCGGTGAGCCCGTCGAGCCGCTGCTGGACCCCGAGCCGCTGCCTGCGGCTGGCCAGCACCTGCGCCGACAACTGCAGCGCCTGCTCGACCCGATCGACCAGCGCGTTGTCGGAGAACGGCTTCTCGCAAAAATCAAAGGCACCGCGCTTGACGGCATCGACCGCGGTCGGCACGTCGGCGTGGCCGGAGAGAAAGATGACCGGCAGCGCCGATTGCCAGGGCAGCGTGAGCAGGTGCTCGAACAGCGCGAGGCCGCTGGTGCCGGGCATGCGCACGTCGAGCAGCAGGCAGCAGGGCACGCCGGGCTCGGCGCTCCAGCGCGAGATCTCGGTGAGGAAGTCGTCGGCGCTCTCGTAGCCTTCGCTGAGCAGGCGGCGCGTGCGCAGCAACCAGGCCAGCGCCTCGCGCACGCCCTTGTCGTCGTCCACGATGAACACCTTGGCGTCGGGGTGTTGGGTCATGGGCGGGATGATAGTTCAGGCCTTAGAATCCCGACGGCTCAGCGGGCAGCCTTTGGCGAACCGCGCGGGTTTGACCCTCGTTCGCCAACAAAAATCCTCAGGGAAGTCCCATGAAACATCGCATTTTTCTCTGGCTGACGGCAGCCATCACCGCAGCGCTGACCGGCTGCGCGACCCAACTGCCCATGGCCTTGTCCGACACCAGCGCGCCCAAGGCCGACAAGGTCACGCTGCTGATGAGCGCCACCATCGACAACCGCTACAAGGCCTCGTACCAACCCGAACTGCTGGTGGTCAACGTCGAAAAAGGCGGCGCCAAAGAGAAGGCGGATCGCTTCAACTTCCAGCCGGACGACAAGGCCCGGCGGCCCTCCGAGGGGAAAAATGCGCCCAACAGCTACCTCCTGAGCTACGAACTGGCGCCAGGCGACTACGTGATGCCCGCCATGTTGTCGATGGCCCGGTCCTTCCCGTTCATCGGGAGTTTCCAAACCGTGCTGATGCAGGACCTGTCCTTCCCCAAGGCGGGCGTTTATTACATCGGACATGTCCAAGCCGTGGTGCGCGAGCGCAAGGACGATGAGGAGCGTGCCGGTCCCGTCATTCCACTGATCGATCAAGCCGTGGTCGGCGCCAGCGGAGGCACCTTTGACGTCACCATCTCCGATCAATGGGCCGGCGACGAAGCACTGTTCAAAACGGCCTACCCTTCACTGGCCAAGGTCGGCATCGAAAAGAAGCTGCTCGCGCCGCACGACCAGGCCAAAGTGAAGTCCCGCTGGGAAGCGCTCAAACAATAGACGCCGCCGGAGCGCGGGTTCCCTGCGCAGCGCAGCTGCGCAACGATGGCTTCTCTAGGCTCCCGGCAGCGTGAACCGGAACACCGTGCCGCGCGGCTGCGCCGGCTCGTGGGTCAGTGCGCCGCCGTGCTGCTCGATCACCGTGCGGCACAGCGAGAGGCCCAGGCCCATGCCCTCGGCCTTGGTGGTGAAGAAGGGGGTGAAGAGCTTGTCGCGCACCTCGTCGCTCAGGCCACGGCCGTGGTCGGTGACGGCGAACTCGACCCAGACCTTGCGCGGCGGGTCTTCCTCGCCCGAGTGCAGGCGCGACTGCCCGACCGACAGCGTGAGCACGCGCCGCCCCGAGGCGGTCGGCGGGTCGCCCTCGGGCATGGCCTGCATGCCGTTGCGCGCCAGGTTGAGCAGCACCTGCTCGACCATGGTGCGGTCGCACAGCACGGGCGGGCAGCCCGGGGACACCGAGGTCTGCACCCGGATGCCGAGCTTCTTGGACTGCAGCGTGAGCAGCGGCATGATGGCCTCGATCAGGCTCTCGGGCGCCACCGCCTCGCGCACCTGCTCGCGCCGGCGCACGAAGTCGGCCACGCTCTTGATCACGCGACCGGCGCGATCGGCCTGTTCGCTGATGCGCTGCATGGCCTGGCGCAGGTCGCTGGTGGGCAGGCCTTGACCCATGTCGGCGGGCTCGTCGAGCAGGTTGAGCGTGCCGCTGGCGTAGCTGGCGATGGCCGCGAGCGGCTGGTTGAGTTCGTGGCTGAGCAGCGAGGCCATCTCGCCCACCGTGGCCAGGCGCGCCGTGGCCTGCAGGCGCTCCTGAGAAGCGCGGTTGAGCTCTTCGACGCGGCGCTGCTCGCTCAGGTCGAGGATGGCGCTCATGAAACCGGTCTGGGTGCCCTGGGCGTCGATCAGCGGCGCCTCGATGATGAGCACCGGGAAACGCGTGCCGTCCTTGCGCTGGAACACCGACTCGTAGCCCTCGCGCGGCAGCGTCTGCCCCGCCAGGCGGATGGCCAGGCGCTGCTGGTACTCGTCGATCAGTTCGGGCGGCCACCACGGTGCGGGCAGGCCGGTGCCGATCAGCTCATCGGCCTCGAAGCCCACCATCTGGCAGAAGGCCGGGTTGACGTAGGACACGCGCCCGTCCATGCCGCGAGCGCGCAGGCCGGTGACCAGCGAGTTCTCCATCGCCTTGCGGAACGCCAGCGCCTCGGCCACCTCGGTCTCGGCGCGCTGGCGCCGGCGCATGTCGCGGCCGAACAGGGCCATCACAGCGAGCAGCGCCAGCGAAAGCGCACCGACCACGGCGGTGAGCACGTTGGGGAACAGCCCGGCCACCCGGCGCGGGCTCTCCAGCCGCAGCATCAGCGTGTGGCCGGGCAGGTCGAGCAGGGTGTTGGCGACCTGGGTGCGGCGGCTGCCGGGCGCGCTGCTGTGCAGCGCCAGGCGCGTGCCATCGACCTCGGTGAAGGCCAGGCCGCGGCCGCGCAGCAGCTCCTTGTTGCTGAATTCGGAGAGCAGGCCCGGCAGCGAGTAGGTGGCGATGAGGAACCCGTCGTTGACCCCGGCCCGCACCACCGGCAGGCACATCTCGATGATCTCCATGCCCAGCCCGCTGGCCATCGGCCAGAAGAAGCTGGGCGAAAACGAGGGCCCCGAGACCCGCTGCGCACTCTCGCAGGCCTGGCGCACATCGGGCAGGGCCTGCTCGCGCGGGAGGTAGCTGAACAGGTCGGCCACGTAGACCGAGTCGCGGTGTGCCAGCAGGCGCAGGGCGCTGTCGCGCCACTCCAGGCGCACGAGTTCACGCTGCGCCGACAGCACCTCCGCCGCAGGGTCGAGCCACGAGTCGGGGGTGGGCGCCACGCTGTGCAGCGACTGCAGGGTCTGCACATTGCGCACCAGCCCGCTGCGGATGTCGCTGGCCACGGTGGCGGCGTCGCGATCCAGCGCCGCCTGATCGCGCCCCTCTTCGTACTCCCCCGCCAGGAACACCAGCACCCCCAGCAGCGCCGCCACCAGCAGCAGCAGCGCGCCCCACAGCAGCCAGCGTCGCGAGCGCAGGCCGGAGCGGACGGGCGGCGTGGCGTGAGCGGGTGTTGGCGTTCCGTCTGGATGCGCGGGCATGTGTGAAAGAACCTCAGCCTCTCAGGACTTGGACGGAGCGCGATGTCCCACCCAGCAAACACCGTGGAACCGGCTTCGCCGGGCCACTGGTGTTGCCCCCCAGTGGGGGGCTGAGGACCGCGGCTCCGAGCCTGCCTGCGCAGGCTGGGACGGGACGAAGAGGCATCGACTCTGTCGATGACGCGGCCTGCAAGGCACGCGCCCCTGGGCGCGGCGCGGGGGGCGTCTCATAATCTGCGGTGCTGGAGCGAAGGCAGCTGCTCTCGCACGTTGCGCAGGCGCTCCAGGTCGATGTCGGCCAGCACCACGCCGGGGCCTTCGGCCTGCATGGCCATGACCTGGCCCCAGGGGTCGATGACCATGCTGTGGCCCCAGGTGCGGCGGCCGTTTTCATGCAGGCCACCCTGGGCGCTGGCGATCACATAGGCCTGGTTCTCGATGGCACGGGCCCGCAGCAGGATCTCCCAGTGCGCCTGGCCGGTGGTGTAGGTGAAGGCGGCGGGCACCAGCAGCAGATCAGCCGCCAGCATGCGGTAGAGCTCACCAAAACGCAGGTCGTAACACACGCTCATGCCCACGCGCCAGGGCTCGCCCTGGTGCGGCGTGAAGTCGAACACCGTGGGTGTTTCGCCCGCGCGCAGCACCGCCGATTCGTCGTAGGCCTCTTTGCCGTTGTCGTAGCGGAACAGGTGGATCTTGTCGTAGCGGCTGACGCAGTGGCCTTTGTGGTCGTAGACCAGCGAGGCGTTGGCAGCGTGGGCCGGATCGTCGGTGGCCATGGGCAGGGTGCCGCCCACGATCCACATCTTCAGCTCGCGCGCGGCGTCGGACAGAAAGTCCTGCACCGTGCCCAGCCCCGGCGTTTCAGCCAGCAGCAGCTTGTCGGCGTCCTGCTGGCCCATGAAGCAGAAATACTCCGGCAACACGGCCAGCTCCGCGCCACTGCGGGCGGCCTGGGTGAGCAAGGCGCGCGCGGCGCTGAGGTTGGCGTCCAGGCTGATGCCCGAGACCATTTGAATCGCAGCGACTTTCATGAGAACTCCTTAACGAACCCGACAACAAACCGTTTGTACCCCAGCAACGCGACCCGGCGCGATCGGGGCCCACCCAGAACGCGGTGGAACCGGCTTCGCCGGGCCACTCGCGTTGCCCCCTGGGGGGTGACGCCGAAGGCGGCGCGGGGGGTCATTTTTTTTCTACTTTCGGGTCCGCCCAGCTCCCACTGATGTGGAACTGCTGTGTGGCCGCGCTCTGCAGCGGCTCGCGCAGCAGGAACTGGGCGAGGAAAGTGCCCAGGCCCACGGCGGGGTTGATGGCGGTGGCGATCAGCGAGGCGGTGCCGGCGTTGATCTCGGGCACCACCACGACCTTGAGGTCCTGCTGCTCGCGCGCGATGTCGGCGCTGCCCTCCATCAGCACGGCGGCGTTGATGCCCTTCATCTGCAGGTTGTTGGTCTGCGCCACGCCCTGGGCGATGCGCACGTCGCCGCGCACGAAGTCGAAGGCAAAACCTTCGGAGAACACGTCACGGAAATCCAGCGTCAGCCGGCGCGGCAGGGCCTGCAGGCTGAGCACGCCCAGCAGTTTGGCGGCGCCGGGATCGACCTTCAGGAACTGGCCGGACGCGATGTCGGCCTTGAGCGCGCCCGAGAGGCTGGGGTAATCGAGCGAGAAGGGCGATCCCTGCCAGCCGATCTCGCCCTCGAAGCTGCCGCTGCCGCCGCGCACCACGCCGGCCCGGCCAAAACGCGAGAGCAACTGACCCGAATCGTCGATGTCGAGGCGGAAGTCGAGGCGGGTGCGCCGCGCCGCGTCGCCCTCGGCGACCCAGTTGCCGCTGGCGATCAGGCGCGCCTCGGGCACGCGGATGTTGAGTTTGTTCAGGCGCCATTCGCGCGTGCGCCCCGAGCCCCGGTTGACCGCCTGGATGTCCACCAGCCCCAGTTGCCGCCCCGCGAGCACCAGGTTCTCGACCGTGATGTCGAGCGCGGGCACGCTGCTGGGCTGCTGCAGCAGCTGCTCCACCTCGGCCGCCGCCGAGGGCGCGAGGTTGAGCCGGGCCAGGCGAGCGTAGATGCTGCCGGCGCTGGTGGCGCCGGGCTGGCGGTACTCGACATAGCCGTTGGCCTCGTCGGCGTCGATGTTGGCGCGCCAATGCGTGCCCTCGCGCGAGCCGCCGAGCACCACGTTGTTGAAGGTGCGGCCATCGACCGCGACCTGTTCGGCCCGCACCGCCAGCACCGTGGGCAGGTAGGCCAGGCTGGCACTGGATGGCGCGGGCGTGGCTGGCGCCGTGGCGGTGCTGCGCACATCGACGCCGCTCGCGGCACTGAAGACCCGCTCCCAGGCGTCCACGTCGATGCGGCTGAAACGCAGGTTGGCGGCCACCCCCTGCGGAGGCAGCGGCGCCGACTCACCCGCCAGCAGCCCCACGCCCAGACTGCCTCGCAGCACCCTGGGCTCGGCCTCGGTGATGTCGCGCTCGAACACCGCCGACAGCAGCGGCTGCTGGGCCGGGCCCATCTCGACCGTGAGCCGGTCGCTGCGCGCGACATCGCCGCTCGGGTCGCTGACCACGCCCAGCACCGCGTTGTCGTAGCGCAAGGGCAGGATTTCTTCGGCCTTCTTCGCCAGCGGCGCCGGCAGGTGGATGGCCATGCCCTGCAGGTTGGTGTTGATCAGCAGCTCGGGCACGCCGCCGCGAAACCCGAGCCGCGCCTGGTAGGCGGCACTGCCGCTGGCGTGGTCGAAGAGGCCCGAGACAAAACCCAGTCCGCCGTCGCGCACACCCTCGGCGCTGGCCGTGCCCTGGCCCCGGAACTCGACCCGGGCCGACCCACCCCTGGCGTCGGGCACCATGCCGCCCTCCAGCGCGATCTCGCCGCCATAGACCCGCGCCCGGGCATCGCTCAGCTTGAAGCCGCGTTCGGTGAAGGCGATGGTGCCGACGCTGCGTTCCAGCAGCGGCGAGTCGGGGGTGATCTTGAGGTCGTTGCCGGCGAGCTGCACCTGGCCTTGCAGCGTGAGCTGGTCCACCTTCTCCAGCGGCAGCTGCAGCTTGATGCCCACGCCGGCCGCGCCGGTCCCGGTGGTGCGCGCCAGCGCCCCGCCGAGGAGCGCGTTGACCGGCGAGCCCTGCACGAAGGCCAGCACCTCGCTGGCCGGCCCCTGGGCACGCGCACTGAGCACCAGCGTCGGCGAGACCATGAGGTCGGACACGGTGACCTCGCCCTCGCTCAGCCGCACCTTGGGCAGACCGTCCACGCCCGCGGTCAGGCCCTTGAGCTGCAGGGACGCGCGCTCCAGCACCATCTGTCCGGTCACCCCCTTGAGCGCCGGCCAGGCGGGCTCGCCGGTCGACTGCAGGTAGGCCGGCAGGTAGGCGAAATCGACGCCGCCCAGGTTGGCGGCCACGCGGAACTCGCCGTCGGCGCCGGGCAGGTGGTAGGGCAGGTCCCAGAGGTCGCCCCGGACCCGGAAATCGACCTTGTCGGACGACCCGCCACGAACCGCCTCGCGCACGTAACGCCGCACCTCGGGACCCAGGCTCAGCGGCAGGTAACGGTGCGTCTGCAGGGCGTTGGCGCGGCTCAGGCTGGCGTTGAGATCGAGCACGCCGGGGAAGCGGGACTTGGAGGTGCTGCGGACCGGGTCGCTGGTCTGCCAGTAGACCCGCGCGGTGCCGGCGGCGTCGGCGTTGGCCATGCGCACGTTGTCCACCCAGGCCTCGACGCGCTCGCCGCTGAGCTTCCAGCGCGCATCGGCCTGCAGGCTGGTCAGCGGGATCACCGACGCCTCGAACATGCCGGGCAGGTCGATCGATCCGTTGGTGATCGAGAGGCGCGCCTGGCCGCCGTCCTGGTTCAGCTCGAAGTCGCCGCTGGCGCCGGTCACGCCCGGCCGGCCTGGCACGGGATAGGGTCCGTAACTCGACACCTGGCCACTGGGCTGGCCGGCGAGCGCGAGACCGACAGCGCGGCCTTTGGCCTGATAGGCCGTGATCGGCGGGGCGGGTGGCGCCGGCTGCCCCGCGACCGCCGCGGGCGCCACCGGACCCTGCCAGCGCGCGCTCAGGCCCTCGACGCTGCCGGCCGGCTTGAGACTGGTCAGCAGCGTGCGACTGCCCTCGGGCAAGGGCAGGCGGGTCGCGAGCGCGGCCAGCGCGGCCAGGTCCACGCGATCGGCGCTGACCGCGGTCGAGACCGTGCGGCTGGACAGGCCGTTGTCGTGCTTCACCCTGAGCTTGCCGCCGGGCCAGGCCTGGCCCTCGCGGGTGCGGAAGCTGAGGTTGTCGGTGGTGATCTCGAAGCCCTGGTCGTTCCAGGTGGCCGCGAGGCGACCCTGCACCTGCTCCAGCGCCAGTTCCGGCAGCTGCTGCCCCAGACGGGTGGCGACGTTGCGCAGGCCGAGGTCGGCGGTCACGCCCGCGAGCTGACCCCGGGTCACATCGCCCCAGGCGCGCAGCAGCCCCTGGCCTGTGCGCACCTCGGCACCCCACTCGGACAGGTCCACGTGCGCGCGCAGCCGGGACACATCGACGCTGGGGAAATCGGCGTAGAGCTCACCGCTCCAGTTGTGCCAGGGGGCCTGCCCGGCGCGCGGCGGGGCCAGGTCGATCAGCGGCTCGCGCAGGTTGGCCAGCAGGCTGAACGGCTGGCCCCACTCGGCCGGCGGCGTGGCGTCGAGCCGCATCAGGTGACTGCGCGCACTGTTGCGGGACACGAAGCTGAGCGCGTTCAGGGCCAGCGGCGGCTGGCGGCGCAGGTCGTCGGTCCAGCGCACGGTGCCGTCCCGGATCACGAACTCGGTCTGCGAGAAGAACCAGTCGGTGGCGCGGTGGTCCTGCCCCTGCGGGCTGGAGACGTTGAGGCCCGCCACCTCGATCTGGCCCTGAGCGGTGCGGCGCACGTCGAGCACCGGGCTCTCGATCAGCAGCTGCTCGAAGCCCAGGCGCCAGAGCGAGCTGACCGTGACCGCCGCGCGCACCTTGGGCAGCAGCAGGGCTTCACGGCCGGCGGGGTCGAACAGGCGCACGTCGCTGAGTTCGAACGCGGGCACCAGACGGAACAGGAAGCCGGCGTCGGCGCTGGCGCTGCCCTGCGCCTCGGCGCGCAAGGCACCGACCGTGACCGGTACCCCCACAGCGACGCTGGCCCAGCGTTCCAGGTCGGGACGCCATTCGCCGATTCGCGGCACAATCCAGAGATGCAAGGCGCCCCATGTCAGGGCAAACACGGTCCAGGCGGCCAGCACCATCCACAACAGCAGCCGCGTGAACACGGAATAGGTCTTATGGGTTCGCGAGGTGAGGGCGACTGGGGCCGGGCTTTGATTCATATCCACTGCAAATTATGACGGTCAGCCCTCACAACGGTTCCGCAGCGGCGGTTTCAGCTTTGTCATCAAATGTGAATCCTCCCCTCGCACCCTGGCCGTCGTTCACTGCGGCCGACCGGCAGGCCGACCATTCGCGGTTCGTGCAGCGTGTGCGCCGCCGCTACGAGAGCGAGATGCCCTGCCTGCCGCCTGGCGCCCCGACCCACGCCACGATGGCCGACGGCCTGGCGCAACTGCGCGAACGGGGCCTGCCCTTGCCCGCGGCCTTGCGCGCGCTGCGCCAGCTGGTGATGGAGCGCCTGGTGGTGCTCGACTGCGAGCAGGGCGCACCACTCGCCGATGTCACGCGCGCCGTGACCGAGCTGGCCGAGCTGGCGCTCGACCACGCCTGCCAGATGGCCTTTGCCGAGCTGGACGAGCTGCACGGTGCGCCGTTGGTTTCACCTTTCGAAGGACAGGGGCAGCCGCCGGGCCGCCCCAAGGCTGACCAAGCCCCCTCGGGGGGCAGCGAACCACACACCGTGGGGAGCGTGGGGGCCAGCGGCCTTCAACGCGCCCAGCTGTGGGTGATCGGCATGGGCAAGCTGGGTGCGCGCGAGCTCAACGTGTCCAGCGACATCGACCTGATCTACGTGTACGACGCCGACGGCGAGACCGCCGGCAACGCGCAGGGCCGCCACCGCATCAGCAACCACGAGTACTTCGGCAAGGCGGTCAAGCACATCTACAACACGGTGGGCGAGGCCACCGAACACGGCAACGTGTTCCGCGTCGACCTGGCGCTGCGGCCCAACGGCAACTCAGGGCCGAGCGCGGTCTCGCTGGGTGCGCTCGAAGAGTATTTCCAGGTGCAGGGCCGCGAGTGGGAGCGTTTTGCCTGGCTCAAGAGCCGCGTGATCGCGCCGGCCGCCTGCATCGCCGACAAGAGCGCGGGCGCGCTGCGCGGCGCGGTGCTGCCCTTCGTGTTCCGCAAGTACCTGGACTACAACGTCTTCGACTCGCTGCGCACCCTGCACCGCCAGATCCGCGAGCACGCGGCCAAGCGCGCCGCCGGCAACCCGGGCCGCGCGAACGACGTGAAGCTCTCGCGCGGCGGCATCCGCGAGATCGAGTTCACCGTGCAGCTGCTGCAGGTGGTGCGCGGCGGCCAGTTCCCCGAGCTGCGCACGCGCCCCACCCTGGACGCGCTGCAGCGGGTCGCCAAGGCCAACCTGATGCCACGCGCCACCGCCGAGGCGCTGGCGCAGGCCTACGAGTTCCTGCGCAAGGTCGAGCACCGCATCCAGTACCTCGACGATCAGCAGACCCACCTGATCCCCACGCGCGACGACGACCTGGCCTGGATCGCCGCGACCATGGACTTCCCCGATGTCTGCGCCTTTCTCTGTGCGCTGGACACCCACCGCGAGGTGGTGGCGAGCGAGTTCGACATCCTGCTCGGCGGCGCGCCCGGTGGCGGCTGCAACGGCAAGGGCTGCAACGGCAAGGCCGGCGCGCGCAGCTCGGTCGAAGACCTGCAGGGCGTGATGGCCCAGCTGCCCGAGGCCTTCGCGGCCAAGGTGGCCCAGTGGTGCGAGCACCCGCGCGTGCTGGCGCTGCGCGAAGACGCCCGCGCAAGGCTGGTGCGGCTGGTCGAGCGCACCGGCGCCTGGCTCGACGAAGGGCGTGTCTCCGAGGTGGCGGCGCTGCGCCTGGCCGACTGGATCGAGCCGCTGCTGCGCCGCGAGAGTTACCTGGCCCTGCTGCAGGAGCGCCCCTCGGTGCACGAGCGGCTGCTGCGCCTGCTGGGCGCGGCCAAGTGGCCCGCGCGTTACCTGCTCCAGCACCCCGGCGTGATCGACGAGCTGGCGAGCCAGCAGCTGCTGACCGACCGCTTCGAGGCGGTCCAGTTCGAGGCCGACCTCGAAGACCGCCGCGCCTCGCTCAAGCGCACCCAGGAAGACGACGAGGAGGCCCTGCTCAACCTGCTGCGCCGCGCCCACCACGCCGAGGTGTTCCGCACCCTGGCGCGCGACGTCGAAGGCGTGCTCACGGTCGAGCAGGTGGCCGACGACCTGAGCGCGCTGGCCGACGCAGTGCTGCGCGTGACGGCGCGCTGGTGCTGGAGCCGCCTGAAGAACCGCCACCGCGAGGAGCCGGCCTTCGCCATCATTGGCTACGGCAAGCTCGGTGGCAAGGAGCTGGGCTACGGCAGCGACCTCGACATCGTGTTCGTCTACGAGGACGAGCACGAGAACGCCAGCGAGATCTACGCCGCCTTCGTGCGCAAGATGATCAACTGGCTGACCGTGAAAACCGGCGAGGGCGACCTGTTCGAGATCGACACCGCGCTGCGCCCCAACGGCAACTCCGGCATGCTGGTCACCAGCTTCACCGCCTACGCCAACTACCAGCAGCAGCGCGGCAGCAACACGGCCTGGACCTGGGAGCACCAGGCCATGACACGCGCCCGCTTCGTGCTGGGGCAGCCGGAACTGGCGCCACGCTTCGACGCTGTGCGCGAGAGCGTGATCAGCGCCGAGCGCGACCGCGTGGCCCTGGCGCAGGAGATCCGCAGCATGCGCGAGAAGGTGCGCGCGGCGCACCCGGTGCGCGGCGAAAAGTTCGACGTGAAGCACAGCGTGGGCGCCATGGTGGACGCGGAGTTCGTGGTCCAGTACCTGGTGCTCGCGCACTCGGGCGAACACCCCGAGCTGCTCGGCAACGTGGGCAACATCGCCCTGCTGCAACGCGCCGAAACGGTGGGGCTGCTGCCCCCGGGCATGGGTCTTGAAGCGGCCGACGCCTACCGCGAGCTGCGCCACATCCAGCACCGCGCGCGGCTGGACGAAGCCCCCACCCAGATCGACGCGGTGACCGCTCAGACCCTGGCCCCTGCCGTGCAGACCCTCTGGCAACACGTGCTCGGCACCCGGCCGTGAGAGCCTCGCGCGCCTGGCTGCTGCTGTGCGCCCTGCACGGGGTGGCCAGCATGTTGCTGTGGTGGGGCCAGACCAGCGCGGTGGACGCACTGATCTGGCGCGCCGACACCTGGACCGAGCGGCCCTGGACGCTGTGGACCAGCGCCTGGGTGCACGTGAACACCCCGCACCTGATCATGAACCAGATCGCGCTGGGCGCGCTCACCGCGTTCGCCTGGGTGATCCGTCCCACACTGCCCAGCGCCCTGGCCTGGTGGCTCTGCTGGCCGCTGATCCAGGTGTCGATGGTGCTCTGGCCCCAGGTGGGCTACGCGGTGGGGCTCTCGGGTCTGCTGCACGCGGGGGCCATGGTGCTCGCGGTGCAGCTGCTGCTGCGCTGCATCGTGATCCGCAAGGCACGGCGCTGGGGGGGGGCTGCTGATGCTGGCGCTGCTGATCGAGGTGCTGCTGGAGCGCAGCTGGTCCCATCCCGTGGTGTGGGACGACGGCAATGGGACCTCGGTGGTGCAGGCCGCCCACCTGGCTGGCGCGTTCTGGGGTCTGTGCCTGGGCCTGCTGGCGGCCTGGTGGCTCAGGCGGCGCCAGGCGCCCGCCACGAACACCCACCCCACGACCGGCGCCCCACACCGCGCCTGACCGGCTGCCCGGCCCCGGACGGTGCCACCCGGCACCGGGCCTCCCCTTCGCCCGCTCGTTCGTCGCGGCACCGCCTTGGCCGCCTGAATCCATCCGCCAGCCCGCTGCGTATCCAGTGCACCGGGCCCCCGACCAATAACCCCATTGATCGCATGGACGAAAAAGATATCCATCAGGACAAATTGTGACCAATCAGTCACAATAAAACCAGACGGTTCAAATGCAATCCCACCCACAACCCACATCCGGAGAATCCATGGCCACGACAACGCGGAACTTTTCCACCGGGTGGTTGCTCGAAACCCGCACGACCCCGCCTTTGGTGGCGGTGTCGGGTATTCCGGTTTTTGCACTGCGAAGCCTTCCGGCCCCTGGTGGGTCGGTTGAAATCCCGAGGCGCTTCTCCTCCTCCTCCCTCCCTCCCTCCTTCGCGTCGGGGCGCTTCGCAGGCTTTTGTTCAACAGGCCACCAGGCCGCCGGGTTCTGAAGATGTATTCAGAACCCGCCCCCCAACCCATCGGCGGCGCCTCGCGCCGTCCCCGTGTCGCCATCGTCGGTTCGGGCATCTCGGGCCTGGGCGCTGCCCACACCCTCGGCGGTCTCGCCGATCTCACGCTGTTTGAAGCCGGCGCTTACTTCGGCGGCCACACCCACACGGTGGATGTCACGCTGCCCGACGCCCAGGGCCGGGCCACCACCTTCGGCGTGGACACTGGCTTTCTGGTGCTCAACGAACGCACCTACCCCCAGCTGCTGGCGCTGTTCGCCCAGCTCGGTGTGCCGGTCGCGAAGTCGGACATGTCGTTTTCGGTGCAGGCGCCCGGCGCCGGCCCGAAAGGCGCGGCGCTGGAATGGAGCGGCTCGGACCTCTCCAGCGTGTTCGCCCAGCGCGCCAACCTCGCCAACCCGCGCTTCTGGCGCATGTTGTCCGACATCGTGCGCTTCAACCGCCTCACGACGCGGCTGGCCGAGCGCGGTGAAGACCTCGCGCCCGACAGCCCGCTGCTGCAGCCGCTGGGCGACTTCCTGAAGGCCCAGAACTTCTCGGCCGAGTTCCGCGACTGGTACTTCCTGCCGATGATGGGCTGCATCTGGAGCTGTCCGACCGACCAGATGCTGGCCTTCCCGGTCGCGACCATGGTGCGCTTCTGCCACAACCACGGCCTGATCCAGATCATCAACCGGCCACAGTGGTACACGGTGGCCGGCGGCGCGCGGCAGTACGTGGACAAGATCCTCGCCGGCATCCCCGACCGCCGCCTGAACACCCCGGTGCAGCAGGTGCTGCGCGACGGGCAGGGCGTGCGCGTGGTGAGCGAAGGACGGGTCGAGCACTTCGACGCCATCGTCATGGCCTGCCACAGCGACCAGGCGCTGGCGATCCTCGGCGATGGCGCGAGCCATGCGGAACGCCAGGCGCTGGGGGCCGTGCGCTACCAGCCCAACCGCGCCGTGCTGCACACCGACACCTCGGTGCTGCCCGACAGCCAACGCGCCTGGGCCGCCTGGAACTACGAGGCCGCGAGCGCCCACGCACAAGGCGAACCCCAGGTCTGCCTGCACTACCTGATCAACCGCCTGCAACCGCTGCCGGTGGCTCAGCCGGTGGTGGTCTCGCTCAACCCGCAGCGGGCCATAGCTCCCGCCACCGTGATCGGCGAATACGACTACGCCCACCCGGTGTTCGACCTCGCCGCGATCCGCGCCCAGGGCCAGATGCCCGCACTGCAGGGCCAGCAACACACCTGGTTTGCCGGCGCCTGGATGGGCTACGGCTTCCATGAAGACGGCCTGAAAGCCGGTCTGAACGCCGCGCGCCTGCTGATCGAGACGCACGGCCTCGTGCCGGGCAAGGCCTCGTTGCCCGGAGTGGCGGCGTGAACGAAGCGTCGGCCCTGATCGGCTTCGGCCAGGTGCGCCACAGCCGCACCCGGCCCAGCGAGCACGCCTTTGCCTACCCGACCTATTTCCTGATGCTGCCGATGCGCAGCCTTCGCGCGAACGGCAACGGCGCGCTGGCGCGCAACCGCCGCGCGGCGCTGGCCTTCCACGACAAGGACCACGGCGACGGTCGCGACGACGCGCTGGCCTGGATCGACGAATTGCTCGCGCAACACGGCATCACCGACGCCCAGGGCGAGGTCTGGCTGCACACCTACCCGCGCGTGCTCGGCTACAGCTTCAAGCCGGTGAGCTTCTGGTACTGCCACCGGGCCGACGGCTCGCTGCGCGCGGTGCTGGCCGAGGTCAACAACACCTTCGGCGAGCGCCACTGTTACCTGCTCGACGCACCGCACTACGGCGTGCCGGTGGCGGCCGACAAGGTGTTCCATGTCTCGCCGTTCTGCCCGGTGCGTGGCCACTACCGCTTCGTCTTCATGCGCACGACGCACGGCGGCCAGGACCGCACGGTGGCGCGCATCGATTTCCACGACGAGGCCGGTGCGCCCGCGCTGATCCGCACCAGCGTGAGCGGCGAGCTGCAGGCCCTGGACGCCGCAAGCACCCGCCGCGCGCTCTGGCGCCACCCGGCCATGACCTTCGGCGTGATCGGTCGCATCCACCTGCAGGCGCTGCGGCTGTGGCTCAAGCGCGCCCCGTTTTTCCGCCAGCCCGAGCCCCCGCGCGACTTCGTGACCGCCGGCGACACGCCTTCCTCTCCCTGAACCGCTGCAGCCCCACCATGAACAGCACCACCGCCTCCCGACAGAGCGTCGGCCTGAACCTGCCCGGCAACGCACCCGCCGCCGCGCGCACCGTGATGCACCTGCTGCACCGCCTGCAACACGGCAGCCTCTCGCTGCAGCTGCCCGACGGCACGGTGCAGCGCTTCGGCAGCGCCGACGGCCCGCACGCGAGCCTGCGCCTGCACAACTGGAACGTGTGCGGCGCGGCGCTGAAATCGGGCGACATCGGCTTCGCCGAGAGCTACATCGCGGGCGACTGGCATTCACCCAACCTCACCGATCTGCTGCGCCTGTTCGTCGCCAACCGGCGCGAGATCGAGGACGTGATCTATGGCTCATGGTTCGGCCGACTGGCCTACTGGGTCAAGCACCGCCTCAACCGCAACAGCAAGGCCAACAGCCGCAAGAACATCCACGCCCACTACGACCTGGGCAACGCCTTCTACAGCCTCTGGCTGGACCAGACGATGAACTACTCGTCGGCCCTGTTCGAGTCGCCGGAACAGCCCATGGTCGAGGCGCAGCACGCCAAGGTGCGGCGCGCCCTGACCATGGTGAACACCCAGCCCGGCGACCGCGTGCTGGAGATCGGCTGCGGCTGGGGCGCGCTGGCCGAGATGGCGACCACCGAGTTCGGCGCCTCGGTCACCGGCGTCACGCTCTCCACCGAACAACTCGCGTTTGCTCAGGCGCGCATGGAACGGCTGGGTGTGCAGGACCGGGCCGACTTGCGTCTGCAGGACTACCGCGACATCAACGACGCGCCTTTCGACGCCATCTGCTCCATCGAGATGGTCGAGGCCGTGGGTCGCGACTACTGGCCCACCTATTTCAGCGCCCTGCAGCGCCTGCTCAAGCCGGGCGGCCGCGCCTGCATCCAGAGCATCGTGATTCACGACGCGCTGTTCGACCGCTACATCGCCGGCACCGACTTCATCCAGCAGTACATCTTTCCCGGCGGCTGCCTGCCCTGCCCGCGCGAGCTGCGCGCGCAGGCCGCGCTCGCGGGCCTGGAGGTGGAAGACAACTTCTGCTTCGGCCTGGACTACGCGCGCACGCTGCGGCTCTGGCGCGAGGACTTCCTGGCCAAGCAGGAACAGGTGACGGCCCTCGGTTTCGACCAGCGCTTCCTGCGCATCTGGGAGTTCTACCTCGCCTACTGCGAAGCCGCGTTCGAAGAGCGCAACACCGACGTGGTGCAGCTGACGCTGCGCAAGCCGGGCTGATCGGTCCGCCATGCCCCAACGCCGCCGCCTCTGCCTTGCCGCGCTCGCCGCCACGCTGCCGCTCGCCACGCGGGCCAACACGCCCGAGAGCGCACTGGACAGCGCGCTGGAGAACACCCAGCCCGTGGGCGCGGCGCGGCTGAAGGTCTGGGGCTTCGACGTGTACGACGCCAAGCTCCGGGCCGACCCCGGCTTCAGCGCGGCGGCGTTTGACCGCCACCGCTTCGCGCTGGAGCTGGCGTACCTGCGCACGTTCAAGGGCGCCGACATCGCCGAGCGCTCCATCGGTGAAATGCGCGGCATCGAACCACTCAGCGCCGAACAAGCCACGCGCTGGCAGGAGGCCATGGCCCGCCTGTTCCCCGACGTGCAGAAAGGCGACCGCATCACCGGCCTGCACCAGCCCGGCCAGGCGGCGCGCTTCTACCTCAACGGCCGCCTGCTCGGCGACATCAGCGACCCCGCGTTCTCACGCCGCTTCTTCGGCATCTGGCTCTCGCCCCAGACCTCACAGCCGCGCATGCGTGAGCAGTTGCTGGGCCTGGCCGGCCGCACGCCATGAACACTCTGTCCGACGCCAGCCCGCGCAGCCGCACACCCAGCGAAGCCGCGCGGGATGGCACCGACCCCGCGGCCCGCTTCATCGGGCACGGCGCCTGGCGCGCGGGCCTGGGCTACGGCCTGCTCGGACTGCCGCTCGCCTTCGTGGCGCTGCCGCTTTACGTCGTGCTGCCCAACCACTACGCGCGCAGCTTCGCCGCACCGCTGGCCGCGCTGGGCGCGGTGCTGCTGGCCGCGCGCCTGTTTGACGCGGTGCTCGATCCCTGGATCGGGCGCTGGGTGGACCGCCTGTTCGCGCGCTCGCACCGCGCCGTGCTGGGCGCGGGCGCCGTGGCCGCCGCCGTGCTGGCGCTGGGCCTGTGGGGCCTGATGTTCCCGCCCGAGGCGGTGCACGCCGCCGGTACCGTGGTCCTGCTCAGCTGGGCCGGCTTGCTGATGGCGCTGACCTACACCGCCTACAGCATCGCCAGCGTGGCGCACCAGGCCTGGGGCGCACGGCTGGGCGGCAGCGAGCCGCAGCGCAGCCGCGTCGTCGCGTGGCGCGAAGGCCTGGCGCTGGTCGGTGTGCTGATCGCGGCGGTGTTGCCCGGCACGCTGGGCCTGGGCGCCACGGTCGGCGCCTTCGCCGTGCTGCTGGCGCTGGGCTGGTGGGCCTGGAGCCGCTCGGTGGTGCCGCTCGCGGGGGACTCCGTCCACCGCGAGGTGATCGATGGCCGCTCGCCACTGCGACAGCCCGCGTTCGTGCGGCTGCTGCTGGTGTTCGTGGTCAACGGCACCGCCAGCGCCGTGCCGGCGACGCTGGTGCTGTTTTTCGTGCAGGACCGGCTGCAGGCGCCCGCCGCGCTGGAGCCGGCGTTCCTCGGTCTGTATTTCCTGTTTGCCGCGCTGTCGCTGCCGCTGTGGCTGCGCCTGGTGGGCCGCATCGGGCTGGCGCGCAGCTGGCTGGTGGGCATGGCGCTGTCCATCGCGGCCTTTGTCTGGACCACCACGCTGGGCACCGGCGACAGCACCGCCTTTCTGATCATCTGCGCGCTCTCCGGCATCGCGCTGGGCACCGACCTGGCGCTGCCGGGAGCGCTGCTCACGGGCCTGCTCGGTGAGCTGGGCGAACGCGGCCGCCGAGAGGGCGCCTACCTCGGCTGGTGGAACTTCGCCGCCAAGCTCAACCTCGCGCTCGCCGCCGGCCTGGCGCTGCCTTTGCTCGCGCTGTTCGGCTACGCGCCGGGCGCGCGAGACGAAGCCGCGCTGCAGAGCCTGTCCATCGCCTACGGCCTGCTGCCCTGCGCGCTCAAGCTGCTGGCCGCCGCCGGCCTGTACCTGCTGGTGATCCGCCGCCCGGCGGCATCACCGCTCACCGCACCCACCCCTTTGAAAGCCCACCCATGAAACGACGTCTCTTGCTCTCCGCCGGGGCCGCCGCCAGCGCGCTGGTGCTCACCGGCTGCGCCGGCCCCCAGATCAGCGATTTCGCCGGCCAGAAACCTGCGCTCGACCTGCGCGAGTACTTCAACGGCACGCTCGACGCCTACGGCGTGTTCACCGACCGCTCGGGTGCGGTGGTCAAGCGCTTCACCGTGGTCATGCGCTGCACCTGGACCGGCGAAGACGGCGTGCTCGACGAAGACTTCACCTACTCGGACGGCACGACGCAGAAGCGCATCTGGCGCCTGAAGCACCTGGGCAACGGCCGCTACAGCGGCACGGCGGACGATGTGGTCGGCAGCGCGCTGGGCGAGACGCAGGGCAACACCTTCCGCTGGGGCTACACGCTGGCGCTGCCGGTCGACGGGAGCGTCTGGAACGTCGAGTTCGACGACTGGATGTACCTGATGGATCAGCGCGTGATGCTCAACAAGGCCACGATGAGCAAGTTCGGCATCCGACTGGGCGAGGTCACGCTGAGCTTCGTCAAGAGATGACCCCCCGGACATGAAGCACCCCCCGCGCCGCTTCGCGTCACCCCCCTCAAGGGGGGCGGCACTGGCCGTCCGGCAAAGCCGGCCCGGCGGTGCCCTTGGGCTGGCACCGTTTCGCCCGATGCGGGTCGCGCTCCGGCGTCTTGAAAACACCTATTTCCCCCCCCTGTCCTACCGGCCACACCCATGAGCACCCGCAGCAGTTTCGTTGAACCCAGCCTCGCGCGCACGGACCACCCTGCGCAGCAGCGGCGCGGCTGGTCGCTGCTGCGCCCCTTCAACCCACCGATCACCGACTGGCGCGGCCAGCGGGTCTGGGTGGTGGGCGCTTCCAGCGGCATCGGGCTGGCCACGGCCGAGGCGCTGATCGCGCGCGGCGCCAGTGTGCAGGTCTCGGCGCGCGGCGCGGCGGCGCTGGAGCGGCTGGTGGCGCAGCACACGCGCACCGGCGAGCCGCCCGCCGTGCAGGCCTGGCCGCTGGACGTGACCGACGCCAGCGCCGTGGCCGCCACCGCGCGCGCCATGCTGGCGCAAGGCCCGCTGGACCTGGTCGTCTACTGCGCGGGCCACTACCGCGAGATGCGCGCCACCGAGTTCGACCTCGCCGAGATGCGGCAGCACCTGGCGATCAACTACACCGGCGCGCTCAACGTACTCGACGCGGTGCTGCCCGCCTTCATCGCGCGCGGCGCCGGCCACCTCAGCCTCATCAGCAGCGTGGCGGGTTTCCGCGGCCTGCCCAAGAGCCTGGCCTACGGCCCCACCAAGGCCGCGCTCACCAACCTGGCCGAGACGCTGTACCTCGACCTGGAACCGCTGGGGCTGGGCGTGAGCGTGGTGCACCCGGGCTTCGTGCAGACGCCACTGACCGCACAGAACAACTTCACCATGCCCGCGCTGATCACGCCCGAGCAGGCCGCCACAGCCATGCTCGACGGCTGGGCCGCGGGCGACTTCGACATCCACTACCCCAAGCGTTTCACCCGCTGGATGAAGCTGCTGCGCCTGCTGCCCTACCGCGCCTACTTCCCGGCCGTGCGGCGATTCACCGGGCTATAAACGGCCATGCACACCGAAGACAGCCGCGCCGCCGTCGCGCGCCTCACCGCCTGGTTCGAATCGCTGACGCCACAAAGCCTGGGACAACTGGGCCGCTTCTACACCGCCGACGCGCGCTTCAAGGACCCCTTCAACGAGGTCCGGGGCGTGCCCTCGATCACCCTGATCTTCAAACACATGTTCGTGGCCCTGCACGAACCGCGCTTTGTCGTGACCCACCAGATCGTGGATGGCCCGCAGGCATTCCTGGTGTGGGAGTTCCGCTTCCGCTTCAAACGCTTCGACACCGTGACCGAACAGGTGATCCGCGGCGGCTCCCACCTCACCCTCGCTGCCGACGGTCGCGTCAGCGACCACCGCGACTACTGGGACGCGGCCGAAGAGCTGTACGAAAAACTGCCGGGCCTGGGCGCGCTCATGCGGTGGCTGAAACGCATGGCGAACCGCTGAACCGTCAGACCAGAGGCCGTTGGACCCCGGGAGGGTGCTGGTGACCTGCCGGGCCAATCACCCGTGCAGCCCCGAGGGCGGCGCAGGGGGGCTTCACACGTTCAGCATCAACTGCAGGTTCTGCACCGCAGCGCCGCTGGCGCCCTTGCCCAGGTTGTCCAGCCGCGCGATCAGCACCGCCTGACGGTGGGCCTCGTTGGCGAACACGCGCAGTTCCAGCTTGTTGGTGTCGTTGAGCGCGGTGGCGTCGAGCTTGCCACTCTCGGGCGCGGCCTCCACGCTGACCCAGCCACCCGCCGCCACGCTGGCGGCGTAGTGCGCCACCAGTGCGTCGTGCAGGTCGCTGGCCTTCGGTGCACCGGGCAGGTCGTCCAGGTGCAGCGGCAACTGCACCAGCATGCCCTGGCGGAAATTGCCCACGGCGGGGATGAACACGGGCCGACGGGTCAGACCGGTGTAACGCAGGATTTCAGGGATGTGCTTGTGCGTCAGACCCAGCGCGTAGGCCTCGTGCAGCGGCGCTTCGCCCTTCTCATAGGCCTCGATCATGGTGCGGCCGCCACCCGAGTAGCCGCTCACCGACGGCAGGGCGACCGGAAAGTCTTTGGGCAACAGGCCCGCGTCCACCAGCGGGCGCAACAACGCGATGGCACCGGTGGCGTAGCAGCCCGGGTTGGCCACGCGATCGGCTTTTTGCACCGCAGCTTGCTGGCCCGCGCTCAGCTCGGGGAAGCCATACACCCAGCCGTCGTGGCAACGGTGCGCGGTGGATGCGTCGATGATGCGGGGTTTTTTGCCGGGCAGCGCGTCCACCATCGCCACCGATTCGATGGCCGCGTCGTCGTGCAGGCACAGAATCACCAGGTCGGCCTGCGCCATGAGTTCGCGCTTGGCTTCGGGGTCTTTGCGCCGCTCGGGCGCGATGCTCAGCAGCTGGATCTGCGGCATCTGCTGCAGCCGTTCGCGGATCTGCAGGCCGGTGGTGCCGGCTTCGCCGTCGATGAAGATCTGGGCCATGGCGTCTCCTGTGTGTGTCAGTCAGGGTTCAGCGTCGGCTTCTATAATTATGCATTACGTAAGCCGCTGCTTATAGTTTGGTGCGTTGCACCATGATACAGTCGCCGGCTGTCGTGTTCACTGCCCGCGCCCCCGGCCGTGCCCTTTGGCCGGATCGCACAACCTCCAGTCTGAGAGAGACCTCATGAAAATCCACGAGTACCAAGGCAAGGAAATCTTGCGTCAATTTGGTGTGCCGGTGCCCCGCGGCATCGCAGCGTTCACGGTGCAGGAGGCGGTGGAAGCCGCCCAGAAACTCGGTGGTCCGGTCTGGGTGGTGAAAGCCCAGATCCACGCCGGTGGCCGCGGCAAGGGTGGTGGTGTCAAGGTCGCCAAGACCATCGACGACGTGAAGGCACGCGCCACCGACATCCTGGGCATGCAGCTCAAGACCCACCAGACCGGCCCCGAAGGCCAGAAGGTGCGTCGCCTCTACATTGAAGACGGTGCCGACATCAAGAACGAACTGTATGTGTCGCTGGTCACCGATCGCGCGACCCAGAAGGTGGCGCTGATCGCATCGAGCGAAGGCGGCATGGACATCGAGGAAGTGGCCCACTCCACGCCGGAGAAGATCATCACCGAGATGATTGATCCCTTGACTGGCATCACCGAAGCGCAATCGCGCAAGGTGGCGGCCGCCATCGGCCTGACCGGCGCTTCCGTGGATCAGGCGGTCGACATCTTCGCCAAGATCTACAAGTGCTACATGGACACCGATGCGTCCCTGGTGGAGATCAACCCGCTGAACTGCGACTCCAAGGGCAACCTGATGGCCCTGGACGCGAAGTTCAACTTCGACGCGAACGCGCTGTTCCGCCACCCCGAGATCGTGGCCTACCGCGATCTGGACGAAGAAGATCCGGCCGAAATCGAAGCCTCGAAGTTTGACCTGGCCTACATCAGCCTCGACGGCAACATCGGCTGCCTGGTGAACGGCGCCGGTCTGGCCATGGCCACCATGGACACCATCAAGCTGTTCGGCGGCGAGCCGGCCAACTTCCTGGACGTGGGCGGTGGCGCCACCGCCGAGAAGGTCACCGAAGCCTTCAAGATCATGCTCAAGAACACCAAGGTCAAGGGCATCCTGGTCAACATCTTCGGCGGCATCATGAAGTGCGACACCATCGCCACCGGCGTGATCACCGCCTGCAAGGCGACCAACCTCAGCGTGCCGCTGGTGGTGCGCATGAAGGGCACCAACGAAGAGCTGGGCAAGAAGCTGCTGGCCGAGTCCGGCCTGCCGATCATCGCTGCCGACACCATGGCCGAAGCGGCGACCAAGATCGTTGCTGCCGTCAAATAAGCCCGGAGAAGAAACACCATGTCGATCTACATCAACAAAGACACCAAGGTCATCACCCAGGGCATCACGGGCAAGACGGGCCAGTTCCACACCGAGAAGTGCCAGGAATACGCGAACGGCAAGAACGCCTTCGTGGCGGGCGTGAACCCCAAAAAGGCCGGTGAGTCGATCTTCAACATCCCGATCTACGCCTCCGTCAAGGAAGCCGCCCAGCAGACCGGCGCCACCGTTTCGGTGATCTACGTGCCGCCCGCCGGCGCCGCTGCCGCGATCTGGGAAGCCGTCGAGGCCGACCTCGATCTGGCGGTCTGCATCACCGAAGGCATCCCGGTCAAGGACATGCTGGAGGTGCGCAACCGCATGAAGGCCAAGGAAGCCGCCGGCGGCAAGAAGACCCTGCTGCTGGGCCCCAACTGCCCCGGTCTGATCACGCCCGACGAAATCAAGATCGGCATCATGCCTGGTCACATCCACCGCAAGGGCCGCATCGGCGTCGTGTCCCGCTCGGGCACGCTGACCTATGAAGCCGTGGCCATGCTGACCGAAGTGGGTCTGGGCCAGTCCAGCGCCGTCGGCATCGGTGGCGATCCGATCAACGGTCTGAAGCACATCGACGTGATGAAGGCCTTCAACGACGATCCCGACACCGACGCCGTGATCATGATCGGCGAGATCGGTGGCCCGGACGAAGCCGAAGCCGCCATGTGGTGCAAGGCCAACATGAAGAAGCCCATCGTCGGCTTCATCGCCGGCGTGACCGCCCCTCCCGGCAAGCGCATGGGCCACGCCGGTGCGCTGATCTCCGGTGGCGCCGACACGGCCGATGCCAAGCTCGCCATCATGGAAGAGTCGGGTTTCATCATCACGCGCAACCCGTCCGAGCTGGGCAAGCTGCTCAAGGCGCAGCTGTGAAGCGGCCCTGAGGCTGACGTGACAAAGGCAACGCTTGCGTTGCCTTTTTTCTTGTGCGCTTCTCAAATGAACCCTGAAGTCGGCCCCCGGGCTTGATGTGGCACGGTAGTTGAAACAGAATGCAACACTCATGCACCCGGCGCTCCTGTCGATGCCGTGAGATGCCATCCAGGCGTTGCCCCAGCCTTGTCGGCCGCAACGGCCCCCTCACGCCCACAAGGTTGGAAATTGCCCCGCTCTCCTGAACGCCGCCAAGCCATGCCCCCGAGCGCCCGCCGCAGGGGCTGGCGTTCGGACGCGCTGATTGCCTTGGCCGTGGTGGCGGGCGTGCTGGCCCTGCACGCCGCCACCGATCTCTTCAGCGGTCTGGAGCGACGCTTCTACGATTTCGCGAGTGTTCACAACACCCGAGCACCCAGCGACCGCATCGCCATCATCGCCATCGACGACCAGAGCATCGCCAACATCGGTCGCTGGCCCTGGCCGCGCGAGGTGCACGCGCAGCTGATCGACCAGCTCAAGGCCGCAGGCGCCAAGACGGTGGCGCACACGGCGTTGTTCTTTGAACCCCAGACCGAGCGAGGCCTGGACAGCCTGCGCGCCTTGCGCACGCAGATCGAGGGTGGCACGCTGACCGACCTGGGACCGCTGTCCCGCGACAGCCTGGTCCGGACCATCACCGAGGCAGAGCGGCAACTCGATTCCGACGGCCGCCTGGTGGCCAGCATGGCGCGGGCGGGCAACGTGATCGTGCCCTCGGTGTTTGAACTCGGTGAACCCCTGGGTCGGCCCGACCAGCCACTGCCGGCCTTTGCACAGAAGGGCGCGCTGGTGGATGGCTCCGGTTTCGGCTTTCCGGCCGCTCAGTCGCAGCAGCCCATCGCCGCCATTGGCGAGGCCGCTGTGGGCGTGGCCCATCTCAACCAGCTTCAGGACATCGATGGCGCGGTGCGGCAGGAGCCGCTGTTGCTGAGCTTCGATGGTCACGCCGTGCCCAGCATGGGTCTGGCGGTGGCGGCCCACAGCCTGAACCTGGGTCCGCAGGACCTGCGCTTGCTGCCCGGCGAGGCGGTGCTGCTCGGGCGCCAGCGCATCGACACCGATGAGCTGGCGCGCGTGCTGCCGCAGTTCTACCCGGACCGAGCCGGTCGTCCCGCGTTTGCGGTGGACAGCTTCTACGACGTGGTCTCGGGCAAGATCCCGGCCACCAAGTACGCCGGCAAGATCGTGATCGTGGGTGCCACCGCAGCCGGCGTGGGCACGGTGTTCACCACGCCCGTGGCGGCGGCCATGTCGCCGGCGGTGATCCTGGCGCACATCAGCTCCAGCATCCTGCAGGGCCACTTCATCGCCCAGCCGGTGTGGGGCGGCATCGCCGAGGTGGCGCTGGTGCTGGTGGTGGCGGCTTACCTGTTGTTCGCGCTGCCGCGGCTGTCGGCCGCACGTGGCGCCTGGGTGTCGGGGGCGCTGTTCGTGGCCATGCTGGGCATGGAATACGGCCTGCTGGCGTCGTCGGCCCTGTGGCTGCCGCTGGTCTTCCCGGCGGCGCTGCTGCTGACCGGCCACCTGGCACTGGTCACGCGGCGTTTCGGCGTGACGGAAGCGCGCAAGGTGGCCACCGATGCCGAGTCGGCCGAGACCAACCGCATGATGGGCCTCGCCCTGCAAAGCCAGGGCCAGCTCGACATGGCCTTTGACCGCCTGAAGCGCGTGTCGCACAGCGAAGCACTGATGGACAACCTCAAGCAGCTGGCGCTGGACTTTGAACGCAAGCGACAGTTCAACAAGGCGCAGGCGGTGTACGAGCACATGGCCGGTCTGGACCGTGCCGACACCGATGTGCAGCGGCGACTGAAGCGGGCGAAAAACCTGTCGGAAACCGTGGTGCTGGGCGGTGCGGCATCGCACCCGGGCGGCACCTTGCTGCTTTCGGGCGGCGACATCGAGAAACCCATGCTCGGACGCTACCAGGTGGAGAAAGAGCTGGGCAAGGGCGCCATGGGGGTGGTGTATCTGGGGCGAGATCCGAAGATCGGCCGTCAGGTGGCAATCAAGACCCTGGCGCTGAGCAGCGAGTTTGAAGGCGGCGAGTTGACGGACGTCCGCGAGCGCTTTTTCCGCGAAGCCGAGACTGCGGGACGCCTGCAACATCCCCACATCGTGACCATTTTTGACGCCGGCGAAGAGCACGACCTGGCCTACATCGCGATGGAGTTCCTGCGTGGCCAGGACCTGGTGCCACACACACAGGCCGGCCAGTTGCTGCCGGTGCCCGTGGTGCTGCGCATCGGGCTGCAGGTGGCTCAGGCGCTGGACTACGCTCACCAGCAGAGCGTGGTGCACCGTGACATCAAGCCCGGCAACATCATGTACGACCCGGTGTCCGGCGCGGTGAAGGTGACGGATTTCGGCATCGCTCGCATCACCGACGCCAGCCGCACCCGGACCGGCCTGGTGCTGGGCACGCCCAGCTTCATGTCACCCGAACAGCTCGCTGGACAGCACATCGATGGCCGCTCAGACCTCTATTCCCTGGGGGTGACCTTGTTCCAGCTGTTGACGGGCACCCTGCCCCTGAGGGCCGATTCGATGGCGGCGCTGATGTACCAGATCGCGAACGAGGCCCCACCCGACGTGCGCAGCCTGCGGCCGGAGCTGCCGGCGGCCCTCACCGATATACTGGGAAAAGCCATGGCCAAGGCACCAGAAGACCGCTTCCAGACCGGTGCCGAATTCGCCAGCAGCCTGGCGCACATGTCGGCGGACCTTCCCCCGGCAGTCCCCCAAAAATCTGCCACCCGCAACAGGGACAGCACGCACGCTTTTGAGAAAACGCTGATCGCGCCCCGCTCTCCGGAAGTATGAGAAAAAAGTCTCATGACCGCCCGGCGTCCGTGACAAATGTCACCGACAACACCCAAGTAGCGCGCCGTTTCAAGTTATAAAACCGATCAGCATGATCTTTGAGTACTACAGCCAGACGGATCCCGGCCTCGTTCGTGAAAACAACGAAGACTCGGTCGCGCTCGACACCGTCAACCAGGTGGTGGTGCTGGCGGACGGCATGGGTGGCTACAACGCTGGCGAGGTGGCCAGCGCGATGGCCACGAGCTTCATCCACACCGAGCTCGGGCGCTGGATGAGCGAAGGCGGCCTGGACGCCAATGTGCGGGAGATCAAGCGCGCCATGGAAATCTGCGTCGACAACGCCAACCGTTCGATTTTCAACGCCGCCAATTCCAACTCGCTGTACGCCGGCATGGGAACCACCCTGGTCATGGCCGTGTTTCAGGGCGCCCGCGCGATGGTCGGTCATGTGGGTGATTCCCGTTGCTACCGCCTGCGGAGCGGTACCCTGCAGCAGATCACCCGCGACCACTCGCTGCTGCAGGAGCAGATCGACGCGGGCCTGATTTCTGTCGAGCAGGCGCAATACGCGACGCACAAAAACCTGGTCACGCGTGCGCTCGGCGTGGAAGACACGGTGTTGCTGGAAGTCAACGAATACCGGGTGGACGACGGTGACCTGTACCTCTTTTGCTCCGACGGACTCAGCGACATGGTGTCTGACGAACGCATCACGGCGCTGCTGATGGAAGAGGCGCCGCTGGATCACATCGGGCGCGCTTTGATCGATGCAGCCAATGGAAGCGGCGGTCGCGACAATATTTCGGTGATACTGGCGACGGCACGGGCCAAACCGGTGCGCAGGGGGTTGTTGTCCCGTATGCTGGGGCAGCAGTAGATACATAGAATTATTTCTTCAGGTTCCACAGGAGTCGGCCATGCCGAAAATGATCGTTTCCATCGATGGCGTGGTCATCAAGGAAGTGCAGCTCACCAAAGACCGCACCACCCTCGGTCGCCGGCCTTACAACGACATCGTGATCGACAACCTCGCGGTCAGCGGCGAGCACGCGGTGATGCAGATGTCAGGCCTTGAGGTGTTCCTTGAAGACCTCAACAGCACCAATGGCACCTACGTCAACGGCAAGGCGATCAAGAAGCAGCAGCTGCAAAACGGTGACACGGTCGAAATCGGCAAATACAAGATCAAGTTCGTGCACGACGGCGCTTCCGACAACCACGAAAAAACCATGGTCATCAACGCCGGTGCCGTGGTCGGGGCGCAGGAAGTGCCCACCGTGGGCAACGCCGCGATCAAGGTGATGTCGGGTGCGGCGGCCGGACGCGAAGTGCCCTTGGTCAAGGTGGTCACCACCATCGGCAAGCCGGGTGTGGCTGTCGCGGCCATCACCCGCCGTCCGCATGGCTACGTCGTGGCGCTGGTGGAAGGGGCGGTCAAACCCACCGTGAACGGCGTCGAGCTCAACGCCGAAGCCGTCAATTTGCGGCATGGCGACATGATCGAGCTGGCCGGCACCCAGATGCAGTTCGTGCAACTGTGACGAACGCTCGCGTGCGGGCGCCGTCGCCGGACTGACCGCACGCTTTTCCCGCTCCTTCATGCAGGCCTTGAGCAGACACGGCCCGCGCATCGCCGTCACCCTGCTCCCGCTGATCCTGGCGATCCTGCACGCCGTGGGCGTGGTGCCCATGGGGGTGTTGCAGCGTCTCGACGACATCATCTACGACACCCGCCTGCGGGCCACCATGCCGGGCACGCTCGACGAGCGCATCGTGATCGTGGACATCGACGAGAAGAGCCTGGCCGAGGTCGGTCGCTGGCCATGGTCGCGCCACCACATGGCGAACTTGGTGGACACGCTCTTTGAGCAGCAACACATTGCGATGCTCGGGTTCGACACCGTGTTCGCCGAGGCCGACGACAGCTCCGGTTTGCGGCAACTGCAGCAACTGGCGCGCGGAGAGCTGGCCGATCAACCAGGGTTTGTCGAGCAGGTGAACGCGCTGCAACCCCGGCTGGACTTCGACAGCCGCTTCGCCCAATCCCTGCGGGGTCGGCCGGTGGTGCTGGGCTATTACTTCACCAGCGACCGTGATGGCCGCAGCCATGGCGTGCTGCCTGCGCCGGTCATGAACACGGAGGCCCTGGGCGGCCGCTCCATCCGCAGCACACGATGGAACGGCCATGGTGCCAACATCGCTCCGCTGGCCCAGGCCGCGCCGCTGGCGGGCTTCTTCAACGCCATCCCCAGCAGCAGCGACGGCGTGGTCCGGACCCTGCCCATGCTGGCCGAGTACCAGGGTGCGTATTACGAGTCCCTGGCGCTCGCCATGTTTCGCCTGCTGACCGGGCGCCCGCAGGTCGAGCCCGGGTTTCCGGCTCAGGGGTGGCTGGGCCACGACTACGGGGCGCTTGAAAGCATCCGGCTGAGCCAGGGTGGCACATCGATGCAGATCCCGGTCGACGACCGCCTGACCGTGCTCGTGCCCTTTCGCGGCCCCGGGGGGCCTCGCGGGGGCTCGTTCCGCTACGTGTCCGCGAGCGACCTGCTGACGGGGCGCGTGGCGGCGGGTGAGCTCAAGGACAAGATCGTGCTCGTGGGCACCACGGCGCCCGGCCTGCAGGACCTGCGCGTCACGCCGCTGAGCGAAACCTACCCCGGCGTCGAAACCCACGCCAACCTCATCGCCGGCCTGCTCGACGGCCGCCTGCCAAACCGGCCGGACTACGCTGTCGGCTACGAACTCGTGGTGCTGGTGCTGGCCGGGCTGGTGCTCGCGCTGGTGCTGCCCCTGCTCAGCGCCACGCGCGCTGTGGTTCTGAGCGTGCTGGTGGTGACGGTGGTGCTCGGGCTCAACACCTGGCTCTACCTCGCCCACGCGCTGGTGCTGCCGGTGGCCAGCACGCTGGTCATGGCTGGGCTCGCGTTCGCGCTCAACATGAGCTACGGCTACCTGGTCGAGAGCCGAGCCAAGCGCGAGCTGGCCCAGCTGTTTGGCACCTACGTGCCGCCCGAGCTGGTCGACGAAATGGTCAAGGACCCCGACAGCTACAGCATGGACGCGTCCACGCGCGAACTCACCGTGATGTTCTGCGACATGCGCGGCTTCACGCAAATCTCCGAAACCATGCCGCCCACCGAGCTGCAGGGCCTGCTCAACACCGTGTTCAGCCGCCTGACCCGCATCATCCGCGGCCACCGCGGCACCATCGACAAATACATGGGCGACTGCGTCATGGCCTTCTGGGGCGCGCCGGTCGCCACCCCCGACCACGCCAGCCTCGCGGTCCAGACCGCGCTCGACATGTCCGACGCCATCCGGACGTTCAACCAGGAGCGCCACCAGGCGGGCCTGCCCGCCATCGGGGTGGGAGTGGGCCTGAACACTGGCGAAATGTGCGTGGGCGACATGGGCTCCGATGTGCGCCGCAGCTACACCGTGGTGGGTGACGCGGTGAACCTGGGCGCCCGCCTGGAAGGCCTCTCGAAGCTCTACGGGGTGGACATCGTGGCCAGCGAATTCACCCGCCGGCAGGCGCCGGGGTTTGTCTGGCAGGAGCTGGACCGGGTCCGCGTGAAAGGCAAGGCCCAGGCCGTGACGATCCACACGCCGCTGTGCACCCGCGAGCAGACCTCCGCCGCGCTGGAGGACGAGCTGCGCGAGTGGCAAAAAGCCCTGCTGGCCTGGCGCGCACAAGACTGGGATGCCTGCGACGTGCATCTGCTCAACGTGCAGCGCCAGAATGCCAAAAAAGTCCTTTACCGCCTTTATGCCGAGCGGGTAGTCTCGATGCGACTTTCGCCGCCGCCTGCGGGCTGGGACGGCTCCACCACCTTTGACACCAAATAGGCCGCTCCCGAGGCCCCATTCACCTGGAAAACCAATGAGGGTACGTGTACTGGGGTGTTCCGGCGCCATTGCCCAAGGGTGCCGAACCACCTCGTTCTTGCTGGACGACGACGTGCTGATCGACGCCGGCACCGGCGTGGGCGACCTCAGCCTGAACGAAATGGCTGCGGTCAACCACGTCCTGCTCACCCACTCCCACCTCGACCACGTGGCCAGCCTGCCCTTGATGCTCGATGCCGTGGCCGCGTTGCGGCTGGCCGCCGGCGCCCCGCCGCTGCAGGTGCACGCGCTGCCGGGCACCATCGACGCGCTCAAGGTGCACATCTTCAACAACCTGATCTGGCCGGACTTCTCGGCCATCCCCAGCGCCGACACGCCGCTGATGCGCTTCAACCCCATCGCCGTGGGTGAAACGCTGCAGGTGGGCGGCAAACGCATCGAAGCGCTGCCCGCCGTGCACACCGTGCCCGCCGTCGGCTACGCGGTGGACAGCGCCAGCGGTCACTGGGTCTTCAGCGGCGACACCGAGCGCAACCCCGCCTTCTGGCAGCGCGTCAACCAGCTCAAGGTGGCCCTGCTCATCATCGAAACCGCCTTCAGCGACCGCGAAAAAGAGCTGGCCAAGCGCAGCCTGCACCTCGCGCCCAGCACCCTCGCCGAAGAGCTCGACCAGATCCAGTGCGACCGCCGCTTCCCGATCTACATCACCCACACCAAGCCGGCCGAGACCGGGCTGATCATGGAAGAAATCCGCCGCTTCGACCAGACGCCGAACCGCGAAGCCGACGTGCGCCACGACATCCGCTGGCTCAGCGCCGGGCAGACCTTCGAGCTGTGACAAAAATTGTTCCCCCAGCCCAGACCGACAAAAATTGTCAGCGATGCGAGGTGACAGGGGACACAAATCGTCACACGCAGGGGGGCAGGCGTGAAAAAGCACTCAAAACCACCGGCATTTCCGCCTGGCACGCTCTCTGCTGAGAAGTACCCGTCCCCAACCCACAAACCCCTCTAGGAGTTGTCTCAATGAAGCGTTCCATGCAAAAAGGTTTCACCCTGATCGAATTGATGATCGTGGTGGCCATCATCGGTATCCTGGCTGCTGTCGCTCTGCCGGCTTATCAGGACTACACGATTCGCGCTCGCATCACCGAAGGTCTGTCGGTGGCTGCCGATGCGAAGACGCAGATTGGCACGAGCGCCACGACGGCGCCAGAGCTGCTCGCCTTGGCAACATCCTGGAATGCCCAGGGAGGCAGCACAGGTGCGACCAGCAAGTACGTGTCCAGCGTGTTTATCAACGAAACCACCGGTGAGATTGAGGTGACTTACAACAGGGCCAACGTGGGCGCCATTCCTGATGCCGCGACGCTGTATCTGAAGCCGTTCATGTCGGTTGGTACCAGCAACTTCGTGGCGCTCGATACTGCATTGGCTGCCGGGTATTCCGGTGAAACCGGCGCCATCGATTGGGCTTGCGGTTCTGAAGTCCATAGTGTTGCTACTTCGCGCGGCATGGGCACCGGCGTCTCTACTGGATCTCTGCCGGCCAAGTTCGCGCCCAGCGAGTGCCGATAATAGATGCTTGAAGAGCTGACAGGGTTCTTCTGGTAGGGAAAAAGGACGCTATCCAGCGTCCTTTTTTTTGACACAGAGATATCAATCTGGACGCGTCTGAGCATTTTTCGCCGCTTGCCATATGGCAATAATTGTTTCATCTCTCGTGTGAAGTTGACAAAAATTTACAACGCGCCAGAAATCCGTGAAAAAAATCACGATAAATGGTGCATTGCTATTGGCATGACATCTGCTCCTGTTATTGGGTCGAAAAAAGCATTCCAAGGGGCTTGCATGAAATCTGAAAGCATTCGAGGCTTCACCCTCATTGAACTGATGATCGTAGTGGCGATCATCGGCATCTTGGCGGCGGTGGCACTGCCGGCCTATCAGGACTACACCATCCGCGCGCGCATTACTGAGGGGCTGTCGTTGGCCACTGATGCCAAACAGATTGTTTCTACTGCAGCTCTGACGCAGGCCGAGTTGGCCGCACTTGCGACTGCATTCAATGAGGGGCACGGCAGCACAGGGTTGGTGAGCAAATATGTCCAGAGGGTTCAGATAGATACGACAACAGGTGAAATTGCAGTCACCTTCAATCAGGAAAATATCGGTGCCATTCCTGATGCTGCAGTTTTGGCGTTAAAGCCATTCCTGTCAGTAGGTAGCAACTTCGTTCCATTGGACACGGCACTTTCTGCCGCTTACTCGGGAGAGACCGGAGCTCTGGACTGGGCCTGTGCATCCTCTGCCAACACGTTGGCATCGGCCCGAGGCATGGCGATCACGGCGCCATCGAATCCGCTGCCCGCTCGATTCGCACCCAGCGAGTGCCGCTGATTGATAATCCAGAGTTTTTAGGCAGTCCTCATGCACGCTAGAAGTTGAAGGACCGGCGTGGCAGGCCGAGAAAACAGAAGTGCACGCGACAACCCCCGGATTTTTCAAGACCTTTGGCACGCGAGCGCGTGCAGCAGGGCTCCATCTGCTGGCGTCCGGCTCCATTGCAGCGGTGGTGGCCGTACTGGTTTTTGGGTACTGGTATCCAGGCGACCTTCGGCTTGTGGCAGGCGGAACAGCCCTGTTCACACTTGTCATGGTGGTTGACGTTGTCATGGGCCCGATGCTGACCTTCGTGGTCTTTGATCGTTCCAAGGGGGTGTCTCATCTTCGGCGAGATATTGCCGTCATTGCTCTCTTGCAGATGCTGGCGCTGTCATACGGGCTGCACACCATGTACATGGGGCGCCCAGTCGGGCTGGCATTTGAATTTGATCGTTTTCGTGTGGTGTCCATGGCGGAAGTCGTCGTCGCGGAACTGGATCAGGCACCACCCATGTTTCGTCGCTTGCCATTGGACGGACCGATGCTGTTCGCCGTGCGGAAGTCCAGCACCACGGAAGAGCGTGCGGATGCCCTGAACGCCTCGATTTTCCAGGGGGTCGACAACGGACAGCGCCCCAAGTTCTGGATCCCGTATGACGAACAGGCGCGAGCCCAAGCGGCAGCGGCGGGGCGCCCATTGGACGCTCTTATTTCAAAGTACCCTTCCTCCAAGGCCGCAGTCGACCGGATACGGACTGCTATGGCGACGCAGGATGATCGCGACGGACTGCGATTTTTACCTGTTCGTGCCAAGCACGATGCGGTCGTTGTATTGACACACAATGGCGGGATTGTCGAGTTTCTTCTTTACGACGGCTTTTTCTGATGCGACAGACGCTATTGGCTGATCAAACTTATCAATCTCACGCGGGTTGGATAAAAGTTGGGCTGGGGCTGATCACCTTCATACTGTTGAACGCAATTTTTCAGTATGTTGCCATCCGTTTTGGATACAAGCGGTATTTTATAAGTGCCGAAATTCTGGTTGCAGTGATCGCGTTCAGCTTGAGGTACCGATTGATTGGTCTGATAGCTTTTCTTGCCGCTGTCGGATTGGAAATAGTGCTGGGTCTCACTGGCGTTTTTCATTTCATGGATGTGCGGGAGGCGTTGGACATGGCAGAGTTCGCCTTTCTCGCCCGAACGGAATACCTGATCAGCTTCGTTGCCATGATTGCGTTGGCGATCGCTTGCTTCTGGACCACGGGCAGGTTTGTTGGCAAATTTCGACCCAGGCAAGTAGTATTGGTGCTGTCATCTCTGGGAGTTGGGCTGACGTACTCCCAATGGTCTCTGTCCGAGGACGGTGGGAACTTCTTTACGCCTGTTCATGCCAGCCGAAGCTCGCTGGCGTTTGGTAGTTCGGCCTTCATCTTGAAGGATTCTCTTGAATTGAACAGGGTGAAGCAAGCTGCCAGTGGTGATCCAGATATTGAGTACCACCGTGTTCGGCATCCGTCGGCGGCAAATATCGCCATTCAAGAAACTCCATCATCCCGTAGAATACTTTTTGTGATCAGTGAGGCGTGGGGGTTACCAAAAAATTCCAAAGTACTGGAAGAGAATATTCAAGCGCTTCGCAACAGCCCGAATGTCAAAGATCTTGAGGTGCAAGGTGTTCACGCTCGCGGCGCGACCGCCGCAGGCGAGTTACGTGAGCTTTGCGGCCTGATACCCAGCCGAATGAACCTAGGGAAAATGACGCCCGAATTGATTGGCGAGTGTCTGCCGCTAAAGCTGAACAAACAAGGCTACAAGACGGTGGCTGTCCACGGGGCAGAAAGCTCCATGTACCGAAGAAGCCGGTGGTACCCGTTGCTTGGGTTTGAACAGATGATTTTTAAAGGCGACATGCCTCCGGTCGACACAGATTGTTATTCCTTCCCCGGGTACTGTGACAAAAACATCTTCCCGGTGGTGAGTGATCAACTGAAACAAAACAAGGTGTTTGTTTATTGGTTGACACTCAACAGCCATATTCCCTACGACCGGCGAGACATTGTGAATTACCGTGAGGATCTTTGCAGGGAGTTCTCAACTGCAAATAATGCTGAGTTGCTCTGCAACTATCAGAACTTGCATGTCCAGTTTTTTGAGGGGCTGGCCAAGCTCATTGAGGACGAAGCCTTGCGGGGTGTGACGGTGGTGGTGGTCGGGGACCACCCGCCCATCTTCTACGACGACGAGGCACGTGGGGGCTTTGAGGCTGAGCAAGTGCCCATGCTGCACTTCACCGTGAAATGATCGAACCGACTCCCAAGGTTGAGGGTTTAACCGGCGACCGTCATGGCCATTGGGTGTTTGCGCTGATTGGTTTCGTCGTCTTCAGTCTGGTGTTTCAGTGGGCTTCGCTCCACTTCGGCTTCAAGCGCTATCTCCTCAGTGCGGAGATGCTGATGGCCATGCTGCTTTTTGTGATGGGGCTGCGGTGGTTGGGAGTCGCATTGTTCTTGGTCACGGCTGGCCTTGAGATGGCACTGGGAGCCATCACGGTGTTTCGCCTGATCGACATCGGTCAGGTCCTGGACATTGCGGAATACCTATTCGAAGCAAGGGTGTCCTATCTCATGATGCTGGTTCTGCTGCTGGTATTTGCAGCGACCAGCTTCTGGATAGCAGCCAACCGCCTGAAGGGCGCGCGCTGGGCGTGGCTTCCGCTTATTGCGTCTGTTCTGATGCTGGCTCAGTGGCAACTGTCGTTTGCGAAGGCAACCTTCTTTTCCCCTCCGTTTGCCGAGAGAAATGAGTTGTTGTTTGGCAGTTCCGCCCTTTTTGTACACGCGGTGCTTGAGGAGAATCGAAGACGGCACGTTCACATTGGAGCCAACTCGGAGGACGCCGAATACATGCCGGTCGCGCATCCTTCGGCGGCCAGTTTGACGTTGGGCGAGCAGCCGACCTCGCCGCGCATCCTGTTCATCATTGCTGAGTCTTGGGGGGTGTCCAAGGAGCAGGCGGTGATCAAGCAGCAGATATCTGCTCTGAGCGCCAGTGTGCATGTGCAGAACTTGAGACTGGGCAGCATCGACGCTGTTGGCACGACTGCGGCGGGTGAGTTGCGTGAACTTTGCGGACGGATTCCGACGCGCCTGAATTTTCGTCAGATGACGGCGGAAGCCATTGGGGAATGCATGCCCGCCAAGCTCGCAAAACAAGGCTACAAGACGGTTGCGCTGCATGGAGCGTTTGGCGCGATGTACCGTCGAAAGCTTTGGTACCCGGTCATCGGCTTTAGCGACCTGGTGTTCAGGGAAACCCTGCCGTTCACAGGCACGCAGTGTCATTCCTTCCCTGGCTACTGCGACCGCGATCTGCTCGGTGTCGTGCGACAGAAGCTCAACCAGGACAAGGTGCTCCTCTACTGGTTGACCTTGAATTCGCACATACCCTACGATCGACGCGATGCTGTGAACTACCGAGAGGACTTGTGCCGTGCGGTGTTCGGGGCGACTTACAGTGAACAACTGTGCGGCTATCAAAACCTGCATGTGCAGTTTTTTGAGCACTTGGCCAAGCTCGCCGAAGATGAAACCATGAGGGGCGTGGAAGTGGTCGTCGTGGGCGACCATGCGCCCATCTTCAACGATTCAGCAGCTCGCGCGCGGTTCGAGCAGGAACAGGTGCCCACGCTTCATTTCGTGGTGCAATGATGGCCCCGTTCCATTCAAGATTCCTGTTGTGAAACGCATGGCGCAGCAAGCACCCAAGAATGTCGTTCTCCTGGCCGCCGGTCGAGGCTCGCGCATGTCGCCGTTGACCGACCATTGCCACAAGTCCTTGCTTCCGGTGGCTGGCAAACCTGCGCTGCAAATCATTCTCGACGAAGTGCTGAAGGGTGGCGCGGAAGATGTCGTCGTCGTGGTCGGGCACAGGCGTGCAGACATCGAGGCCTTCGTGCAAGGCAGGTATGGTGACGCAGTCCGTTGTGTGGCCAACGAGCGGTATGACGAAGACGTCAACATCCTGTCAGTCCAGACCGGGGTGGACGCTTTGCGCCAGCCCGAGCAAGGCTACCTGATCATCGAAACCGATCTGGTCATGGAGCCCCGGGGCTGGCGTTCCGTGCTGTGCATTGAAGACCTTGGCACGTCGTTCTGGGTGACGCGTGGCCGCTATTCACAGGCACTGACCGGTGGTGCCCTGGATGCCGATGCGCAGGGTGGGGTTGTGCAGTTGGTCTACCGGCCGCACTACGATCCGGCCTGCGAGGGTTGGAGCAAGCTGCTGGGCATTCTTTATGTCGGTAGCGACGCCGTCGGGCAGGACATCTTGCTCAGGCAGCAAGCCATCGGCAAGAGCATCGCCCAGTACTACATGATGCCCTGGGTGGAGCATCTGGCCGAACTGCCGTGCTGCGCGCGCGACCTTGAAGATGTTTACGCGGTTTCATACAACGATGAGGCTGCCTATCGCCGCGCGGACGAGGCGTACGCGCACATACTGAGTCATGAAGGACGATAAATGGGCATCGAGATGGTGGATGTGACTTTCCTGAAGCACATCGAGGGCTTTAGCAAGAAGCGGGTGCAATGGCTCAAGGACAAGATCGTTCGCGAAGGGGTGTGGAACAAGCCAGTGGCTCTGGATGTTTCGCATGGGCTTGTGCTGGATGGGCAGCACCGCATGGAGGTGGCCAAGGCCCTGGGGCTCAAGCGCATTCCAGCGATCAAGTACGACTACTCCGCCGTGAAGGTCTGGAGCCTCAGGCCGGGCAAGCATGAGTTCACCTGGGAGACCGTGGTGGCGCGGGCATTGGCTGGCGACATCTATCCGTACAAGACAGTGAAACACGAGTTCCCTGTACCTCTGCCGGCCTGTCATTTCAGTATCGACGAGTTGATGGCATGAGCAAGGTAGGCAAAGCGATCATTCTGGCCGCAGGTCGAGGCAATCAAGCCGACGGGATTGCCAAGGCGCTCATCCGCCATCCGGTGACGGGAAAGTCCATTCTGAGTCATGCGATAGAGGCGTTTGCAGGCAAGAAGATCGTCGTGGTGGCCGGCTTCCGTGCCATCCAGATGATGGAAACCCATCCGGAGGTGGACTATGTGCTCAACCACGACTGGGCGATCACCAACAACGCCATGAGCCTGGCCTTGGCGTTGGCGTTGGACGACGAACCCAGTTACGTGGTGTCCGGCGACATTTTCTTTGAACGTGGGCTGATCGAGCGCCTGGACGCTGAGCCGGCCGACCTGGTTCTGACGGAGAACCGGGAGAACCGCGCACTGAGTGCCGTTCATTGCAAACTGCGAGCGGACGGGACGGTAGCGGCCACGTATCAGGGACCCGTTCAGGACATGGCCCACCCTGAGGCGATAGGGCTTTTCAAGGTCTCCAGCCCGAAAATCCTCAATGCTTGGAAACGACTTTGCACCAAGCACGGCAATCTGTTTGTCGGGCAGGTCCTGCCGTGCGGCGAAGATCCGGTTCACGCGGTGGATCGCGCTCAGGCCATGTTTGACGAGATCAACACACCGGTCGACTACTTGCAACTCATAGAGCGCACACGCAAATGATTCGCTCCCTGACCCTTGGGTTGCCGATGGGTATGCAGGCACCGAACGAGGTGGGTGCGCAGGCAAAGGCGTTTCTCGATCTGGCCCGTCAACGTCTGAACGCGGCCGATCTGGCACCGCGAACCACCCGTTTTACGCTGCCTCCTATGGGGCAGGAGGGTGAAACCGCGGGCGTATTGCTTTCAACCCTGCGCTGGGTTGACGACCTGGCTCAGGAAACCGGGGTGCGCTGGGTCTGTCTGCCGCTGGATTGGGTGGCGGAGGGTCCGCGTCGGGAGCGCAAGTTGTCCGCCATGGACGCGTTGACCCGGTTTCCGAGGGCCTTCGTTAATCTCATGATCGCGCATGAGGGGCGCATTGCCGTCGAAGCCATCAACGATGCGGCGTCGTTCGTGCTCAACCTCTCCAAAAAGTCCAACAACGGCTTTGACAACTTCCGGGTAGGCGCGTCTGCCAACTGTCCGGCCAATGCCCCTTTCTTTCCCTTCTCACGCCATGAAGGAGAAAACATGGCGTTCAGCTTCGCCCTGGAAACGATTGGGCCAGCGCTGGAAGTCATGCGTTTGCCCGAGGTGCGGGCGCACCGCGACATTGCGCTGATCCGCGACAGAATGGTCCAGGCCTTGGTGCCTATGCTGCGGCGCATCGACGCCATTGGTCACAAGCTGGCCGAGCAGGGGCACGTGATCTACAGCGGGCTGGACGCATCGCTGGCCCCGTTTCCGGATGGCCAGATGTCGGTTGGGCTGCTGATCGAGCAGATATTGGGCGCCCCCGTTGGCAGTCAGGGCAGCGTATTCGTGACCACGGTGCTGACCGATGTACTGCGCACGGCGATTCGCGAAAGCGGGGCGAAGGCCGTCGGATTCAACGGCGTCATGTTCTCCGTCCTGGAGGACGAGTACCTGGCCTCGGCGAGCAGCCGGCGGCAGGTGAGCATTGATGGGCTGACAGCCCTGGCCGCCGTGTGCGGTTGCGGCATCGACATGGTTCCCGTACCGGGCACCAGCTTTCAGGAAGAGATCGCAGCCGTCATGTTCGATATTGCCGCCCTGTCGTCGACCCTGGGGAAACCGCTGGGCGTGCGGCTGTTGCCCATTCCCAATCGAAGCGTCAATGAGTTCACCCAGTTCAACCTGGACTTCCTGTGTGATGGCCGGGTGTTGGCGCTGACCTCGAACGACCATAAATTTACTTCCGCCAGTGCCCTGCTGGACATTCAGAGCCCCTTGCGTTCATTGAAAGGAAAGCCGTCGTGATCGATCAGGACAAGGTGAAATCATTCTGGGATGCTCGGGCGAAGACCTACGAGAACCTTGCCTTCGAGAGCATCGCCAATCTGGAGCAGGATTCCGAAAACCTCCAGCTCAAGATTCAACTGGAAACCGAGAAGGTGGGCCAATTCCTGGGCAACGTGGCGAGAATGTCTGTTCTCGACCTGGGTGCGGGCGTCGGCCAGTGGGCATTCCGGTTTACCGAAGCGGGCGCGCGCAGTGTCACGGCTGTGGAGTATTCGGAGCCCTTGGCCGAAATCGGCCGAGCCGAGGCTGAGCGACGCAGCTTTGGCAACGTCAGTTTCGTGGTGTCCTCTGCGGAAAACTATTCTTCGCCGGTGGCTTACGACCTGGTCTTCATCTCCGGTCTCTTCGTTTACATGAACGATGATCAGGCAGAGCGTCTGGTGAGCAATCTCAAGGGGTTCTGCCACGACCAGACCCTGATCCTCCTGCGCGACGGTACGGCCTTGGCCTCGCGACATGAAATCAATGATCGTATGTCGGACCACCTGCAGTCTCGTTATTCGGCGACCTATCGCACGCGCCAGGAGTACATGGACTTGTTTGGCCAACATGGCTTCGTTCTTCAAAAGGACGAGAACATGTTTGACGAAGGATGCCCGTTGAACAAATATCCAGAAACGCGGCTGCGGATTTACCGCTTTGCGCGTGGCGTGGCATGCCAACGCTAGCCCCGGCCGGGGGTGAGGTTTCATGGCCCCTGGATGAGGGGGTGCTCGGTGTGGTCGGTGTGGCGCCTTGGGCCACACTGGAGTTCTGCCGCTGTTTCTATGGTCTGGTGAGCGCCCAGAAGGATTGGCACTTCCCCCGTGTGCTGCTGGATATCAACACCAAGCTTCCGAGCAGGGGCAGGCACCTGCAGCTGGGTGAGCGCGACCCGTCTCCCTACATTGCCGAGACCATTGCCGAGTTGGCGCAGGCCGGTGCAACGGTGGCGGTTGTCGCCTGCAACACGGCTCACATCCTTTTTGACCGGTGGTCCTACGGAGCACCTATTCCCGTGCTCAACATTGTTCGGGAGTCGGTTAGCAGTGCCCAGCGTTCGGGTGCGCGACGGCTGCTGGTGCTGGCGTCGGCTTCATTGGCTCAACACAATCTCTATGCCCAACAGGCCGAGTGGGCCGGTCTGGCCTGTTTGCCGCTGGCACCGGACCTTCAGTGCATCGTCAATGGGTTGATCGAGACCATCAAGACAAGCGGCAGCTTCTCGGCAAGCGATGGCGGGGCAATCGCAGAGCTTGTCGAATACGCCCACAAGGGTCAGGCCGATACGGTCCTGCTGGGTTGCACCGAGCTGTCGACGTTGAGGCAACATGTTGAAAGCGCAGGGCTTCAGGTCGTCGACTCGAACGAAGCGCTGGCCCGAGCCGCTTACATGTCCATCTGCCCAACAGCATCCTGACCCTGGCATCTACTTGCCCTCCACGCTCCAACCCTTTGCGTCAAAAGGGTCCTTCCCCCTGAGGATGAACTGCCTGTTGATCACAAAGGTGTTGGGCTTCTGTGCGCTGAACTGCCAAGGCACCATGGACGCCACAAAAGGGTCGTTTCTTCCCTGGGCCTCTATCGGTCGCATCCCCAGGTAGGGATTGACGCAGCCGCCGATGTCCTGGCAAAGCAGGCGGGGTACTTCCGCGTTGGGCATGTATTCTTCAGAGACAGTGACTGGACCGGTCGCACCGGCCGGCTTGAACAGAACCAAGGGGCGCAGACGGACAAAGTTGTTTTCCGTGGTTCCGCCGCCCTTCGCCCTGCGCGATTCGTCCTTCACATCCCCGACAATGCCGTGGTCTGACGCTAGGACAATCGTTGTGTTGTCGTAGACGCCCCGGGCCTTGAGCACATCCATGTACTTGGCTACGGACAGCAGAACACAGCGCGCCGTATTGGCGTGCTGCCAAGAAAACTGGCTCTTGTGGCCCAGGCGTGCAAGTTCATCGCTGTCGGCCGTCACGCGCTCGGGCTGAGGCAGGCAATCCTTGCCCATGAAGTAGGGCTCGTGGGGCAAGATATTGGCGATGTAGTTGAAGCTGGGACCTCCATCGTCGACCGCCGTCATCTGGTCCAGTGCTTCCAGCTCGGCCCATTCCCGAAAAGTGGTGCCGGCTGAGTGGTCCAGAAACGGCTTCCACGGTCCTTTGACCTGGATGGCCTCCTTCATGGAGTAGGGCGCAATGCGCATGGTGCCCAGAATGTTCAGGAGATCCGCGTAGTTGGCCTCCGCCAGGTCATTGACGGGAAAACCCATGGCTTTGGCCTTTTGCAGGGAAATGCTCGAGGGCGTATGGGTGCAGGAGACCCCCTTTACATCCAGGAAGCTGCAGTCTCCCATCATGGTGAAGCCCAGTCCACGTGGATTGACGACGTTGACCCGGTATCCCTTGCCGGCGAAGTTGTAGGGAAGAATCGAAAACGCCTCGACCGACAGGTCTTGCAGCAGTCTGTTTCGCCCGTTCATCTCGACGGGCAGGTAGTCGTAACCCCCCCACATGGGGTGAACGCCGGCGATCGAGTTTTCGCCGGCTGACACGGAGCCCGGGTACCAGGTGAAACCGCTCAAGCGGGTTGCCAGGGCGGGGTCATCTTCCAGTATCGCCTCCACGTACGACCCCATGAAGCGGTCGAGAAAGATGAACAACGTGTTCGACTGTGATCGGGAGAATTTCAGCGGCCTCTCAACCATGGCCTTCGCACCGCCTGACCCGCCCGCTTCACCCACCTGATCCTTGCTGGCACTGACAGTCGCCGCGACGACGATGGACACGTTGGCAATGACCAAGGCCACCACGAGAGGAGCCGTACCGAAGTGACGCCAAACGTGGCGCAAGACCAGTCCGACCGTTACGGCGATGGCCGCATCTGCCAAAGCTCGCATACCCACGGTGGGCAGAGGGATCGGCATCTGCTCGAACGCCAAACCTGAAAGCATGGGATATCCGAAAGGCAGTACGAAGGCATACAGCCAGCAGAGAAAGAAGCCGCCAACGGACAACACGGTCATGGCCGACCGCATGCCAGGGGAATGGATCACGCCATACAGTATGGCCGCCAGATAGACGACCACCATTGCATCACGTGCGTTCACTCTCAACAATCGGTCCAGGTGAATGCCGATTTCACCGGGCGAAGTAAGAAACGTGGTGATCGGAATGGCCACGAGTGCCAATGTCGATATGCCCAGCACCGACAAGAGATACATCGGCAGGCGATAGCGGCCCAGCACGCTGGCAAGCTGCACCAGTTGAGGTTCTGCGTGCAGCCGATATGCCACCACCGATGCCATCGCCGATGCGGCCACCGACCAGGGCGAACATTCCAGCCACAGGGCAACGCAAAGCAGCGCGTAAGCCAGGCTGAGCTTCAGCGCGAAAGCAGCCATTTCCCCGAACCGGGACACTGCAAAATCCGATGCCTTCAACGCCAACAAGGCAACCGGAACGGTCACCAGAAACACGACAAGGGTGAGTAGGGCATTCATTCCTGTACGCCTCTGTTCAGGCGCCTCGCGCCAACATGTTGCGAAGCAGTGACCAGAAGTTGTTCATCGTCCAATACAGGACCAGACCTGCGGGACTGGCGTACAACAACACCAGAAAAACCAGCGCCAGCGCGATGGCTTGAAGTCGCTTGGCGGGGTCTTTCACATAGTAGAAAACCGAAATGGCATTGATCCCTGTCATGAGCAGCGGAAGCAGGTTGATTCCGACGAGCAGTCCATCGGGTTTGCCAAGATCGTCGATCTGGCCGAAAGACATTCCTGCGAGGAGACCCGGTTGCGAAAGGAAATGGTAAACGGTGAAAAAGACGAGCAATTGCAGAAACAGCTCGTTTGAAGACACCAGCGACTGGATCGGGTGATAGTGAAACTGCCTATGCACAGCGCGCACATAAAAATAGCGCTCGCGCCCTTTGAAGTGGGTCTTCATGCGGGTCACTTCCCGGTCCATGCGCTCACGCTGAGCCCGCCCGGCCCGTGCTCTCTTCTCCATTTCGCGGTAAAGCGGATGAAGCAGCAGATTGATCGTGATACTGAATGCCACGATTTTTCCGCCCATGTCCAGCCATGAAGGGAAATCGAGCAGGGCCTGATAAATCACCATCAGAGGCTGCAGCAGGATGATGTCGAGAATGGCCATCATCATCGGTCAACGCGCTTGACGGTTTTCATTGCCGCCGAATCCTGAATGCGATGGTAGATGTGCTCTATTTGCGCTGCGGCTGCTTCAGCTGCGTGCCCGAAGTTGTAAATGAGCCTTTCACGAAACTGTTCGATCTTTTCCGCAGAGTGTTGGCTCAAGGCGTTGCCCAAGTGGGCCACGATGTTGCCCATTTCCGAGGGAGGAATCGGAATGATGAATTCCTTGCACAGTTGTTTCAGATCGCTGTCCCCACCCAGCAACTCCCCCTCCAGTCCTCCCATCTTCTGCTCTTGATCGATCACGATCACCGGGCGCTGAAACACGAAGGCGCACTCATGGGCGATACCCGAAATATCGCTCAGCAAGATATGGGCTCTTGACAGCGATTCCGAAGGTGTCCGTGCGGTATCAATTTCTACATGGGCCAGGGCTGCCACCTCAGCAAACAGCTCCGGTTGTGAAATCCTCATCTGGGGATGCGGCCTCACGATCACGCGGTATCGCTTGGCAATGTCGGCGACAAATCCGGTACCCAGGCTGGTGAACATGCTCAAGGGCCCCCAGCTCGGGGCCACCAATACCACGGTTTCCGTTGAGGGTGAGGGGGGGGTAATGCGCGCAGCCTTGATCATTTCGTTGTAATAGGGAACACCCGTTTCAAGGAGTTCCTTGGCCCAGCCTCCCCGAATGGCTTCCATTTTCCGGATATTGGTCTTCAAAAACGGCCCGCAGCACAATACCGAATCAAAGTGATCGTAGGCATAGGGTCGAACAAATCTGGACTCACCCAAGGCATGCTGCACCACGGTGTAATGCTTTACGCGCGGTGATCGCCTGAATGTCATGACATCCAGCTGGGGTGTCGTGGTCACCAGCAACGTGGCCTCAAGGTGATTCAGGATGGAATAGCCGATCATTCCTGCTGGAATGGGGGAATGAGATATGCCTTCTGGCAGAGGTTCGAAGGAGTCGTCGCGCTGGTACATGGTGAAAAGCGTGACGTCGATATTCCGAGCATTCATGGCCCGCAGGATGGGTAGAAACGTTGTTTCGTAACGCGGGTCTTCACAGTGAATCGCAACGTCGCACTTCTGATCCTGATGCCGAACGCGAAACAGCAGTTCGATGGCTCTGTAATAGAGGCCACGCACCGCAAAGTAGACCGAGACCACAATGCCTGTGACGATATAAAACAGTGCACTGCCCGTGCCCGGATCGATGTAGGCGGCGGCCGGGGCGGTATGCAGCAACAGGCCCAACGCAAAAAGTCTGCGCCTCTGGTGGGTTCGGCCGCGACCGCTGGTCAGCTTGTGTCTCATGCGTCAGACACGCCGACGTCGTTCACATCCTGGTGGCGTTGGCCAGACGGTTCAGCCACAAAATGTCCACTCTTCCCCCCCCGCTTCTCCAACACCCTCAACCCGCTGACCGTCATCCCCCGGTCCACCGCCTTGCACATGTCGTAGATCGTGAGCAGGGCCACGCTGCAGGCGGTCAGGGCTTCCATTTCCACGCCGGTCTGGCCGGTGCATTCGGCCGTGGCTCGGCACAACACGCTGTGGTTTGACGCATTCACCTCGAATTCCACCGCCACGCGCGTGAGCGCAATCGGGTGGCAGAGCGGGATCAGGTCGCTGGTGCGTTTGGCGCCCTGGATGCCAGCGATGCGGGCGATGCCGAGCACGTCGCCCTTTTTGGCGTTGCCGCTCTGGATCAGCGCCAGGGTGGCCGGTTCCATGGTGATGTGACCTTCGGCCACGGCCACCCGGTGGGTGCTGGCTTTGGCGGACACGTCCACCATGTGTGCCTGCCCCTGGGCGTCGAAGTGGGTGAGCGGGCTGCTGCTGGCGGGGGTGGTGTCTGGCATGGTGGGTTTTCTTTGCGCGGTCTTTACAGAAACCTCTGGGGCTTGGCGGCATCATACGGGGATGCACTCGAGTACCTTTTCCCTTCGCCCGCTGGGCTCGCGGCTGGTGTCGGCGGGCGTGCTGCTCGCTGCGCTGGCAGCGGTGCCGGCGTCTTTGTCCCATGCCCAGAGCACGGCGCTACCCACCCTGGGTGACGGTTCGGGCATGTCGATCGCGGCGGAGCGGCGGCTGGGCGACAGCATCGCTCGCGACATCTACCGAGACCCCGACTACCTCGATGACCCGGTGCTGGTCGACTACCTGCAGTCGCTCTGGCAGCCGTTGCTGGGCGCGGCGCGCACGCGTGGCGATGTGCCCCCCGAGCTGTCGGAGCGACTGGCCTGGCAGCTGGTGATTTCGCGCGACAAGCGGGTCAATGCGTTTGCGCTGCCGGGCGGTTACCTGGGTGTGCACCTGGGTCTGGTGGCGGTGACCGAGAGCTCGCAGGAGCTCGCCAGCGTGCTCGCGCACGAACTGAGCCACGTCTCGCAGCGCCACATCGCGCGCATGCTCTCGCGCCAGGAGCAGCAGGCACCCTGGCTGCTGGGGGCCATGATCCTGGGCGTGCTGGCGGCGCGGGCCAATGCCGACGTGGCCAACGCTGCGATCGCGGGCAGTCAGGCAGTGTCGATGCAGTCGCAGCTCAATTTCTCGCGCGACATGGAGCGCGAGGCCGACCGGGTGGGTTTTGGCGTGCTGACCACGGCCGGGTTCGAGGGGCGCGGCTTTGTCACCATGTTCGACAAGCTGCAACAGGCCGCGCGCCTGAACGACGACGGTTCGTTCCCCTACCTGCGCAGCCACCCGCTGACCAGTGAGCGCATGGCCGACATGCGCTCGCGGCTGCCGCTGGCCGACGCGCCCCCGGTCACCGGCCCTCGTGTGGGCGCCGCGCCATTGCTGGCCGCAGCGCCGCCACCGGCTGTGCACGCGCTCATGGCGGCGCGGGCCCGCGTGCTTGCGGAAAACGCGACCGAGCGCCAGCGCGCTTGGTTGCGGGTCGGGCAGGCAGCGCAGGCCAGCCCGGCCGATCTGTATGCGGCCGCGTTGTCGGCCCACCGGCTCGGCCAGGCACCGCAGGCCTTGGCGCTCGCACAACGTTTGCGCGACGGCGCGCCGGCCGCCACCCAGGGTGTGGTGGACCGGTTGCAGATGGAGATCTTGCTGGCGCCCAAAGCCCAGGGGCTGAACGACGGCCTGCTGGCGTCGCTGCGCGACCGGGCGCTGACCGGCAGCACCCGCGCCGACCTGTTGCTGGGCGCCCAGGCGGCACTGTCCACGCCCGCCGCACCGCATGCGATGGCCCGGCTGCAACAGTGGCTGGTGGTGAACCCGAAAGACGCTCAGGCCTGGCTGACCTTGTCGCGTCTTCAAGCGGCGCAGGGCCAGCGTTTGCGTTCGGTGCGCTCGGAGGCGGAGGCACGCGCCGCGCAGTTTGATTTTGCGGGGGCCGCCGACCGTTTCAAGGCCGCGCAGTCCCTGCCGGCGGCGGAGCGCAGCGCCGATGCGATGGAACTGGCCATCGTCGACGTGCGCCGGCGCGAGGTGGAAGAACAGTTCCGCGAATCAGCGCGAGAGAACTGACTTGAGCGCCATGTCCACCAGCAGCATCAGCGCCGAGTAGATCAGCGAACCCAGCAGCGCGGCGCCAAAGCCGTTGACATGGAAGCCGTCGAGCACGCTGGCGGCGGCCCAGAACAGCAGCGCGTTGATCACGAACAGGAACAATCCCAGCGTGATCACGGTCACGGGCAAGGTCAGCACCACCAGCACCGGGCGCAACAGGGCGTTGAACAGGCCGACCACGGCGGCTGCGATCAGGGCCGACGTGAAGCTCTGCACCTGCACGCCGGGGTAGAGGTAAGCGACCAGCAGCAGGGCGCAGGCCGACAACAACCATTTCAGTAGGAGTTTCATGCGGTCAGCATAGCACCGTGACCCACGGACAGCACAAAAAAAGGCGGCCACCCGGAGGTGCCGCCCAGTGTCTCGGAACCGCTGCGCCGCAGCGGTCCTGTGCATGCGCCCTCAGGCGCTGGCTTCTTCGTCGACCGGTTTCTGGCGCGAAGCAATGGCCTTGCCGATGGCCAGCACCAGCAACGCGCCGGCAATGTGGGCGGTCCAGTACAGCGTGTCGGAAATGACCGCCATGCCCTGCGTGTCCACCGTGCCCAGCTTGGGCATCCAGGTCCACTTGTCGGGGGTCACGAAGGCGGGGTCCGTGACCAGCATGCCACCCGCGATCCAGCCCAGCAGCATGCCGCCCAGCGTGATGATGAAGGGGAAACGCGCCATCAGCTTGATGACGACGGTGCTGCCCCAGACAATGATGGGGATGGAGATCAGCAGGCCCAGCACCACCAGCAGCGTCGAGTGCTCTCCGGCGTTCTGCGCGGCGCCGGCGATGGCGATCACGTTGTCCACGCTCATCACCAGGTCGGCCACGATGATGGTCTTGATGGCGGCGAGCAGCTTGTCGCTGCCCTGGATGTCGCCGTGGCCGTCTTCGTCGGGCGCCAGCAGTTTCACGCCGATCCAGACCAGCAGGATCGCCCCCACCAGCTTGATGAACGGCACGCTGAGCAGCGTCATCGCGAACATGATCAGCACCACGCGCAGGACGATGGCGCCCGCTGTGCCGTAAATGATGCCCTTGGTGCGTTGCGCGGGCGGCAGCTTGCGGCAGGCCAGCGCGATCACGACCGCGTTGTCGCCGCCGAGCAGGATGTCGATGATGATGATCTGTCCCAGGGCGACCCAGAACTCGGGTGATGTCAGGAATTCCATGTGGTCCTCGTGTGGTTGTTGTCCGGTCCTGACCAGGGCCGCGCAGCAGTCGCTGGCGGCTCGCTTCGCGCACGGTGCCCTTGCAACAGCAAACACCAACGCAAGGGCAGGCAGGCCTTGATCGGCCCGGGTGGGCCTATCAAAGGTCTTGCTCAGTCGGGTGACGGATCACCTGACTCGAACCGCCGGAAGCTTGGGGCTTCGTGTTGACGACGGTTCGAACGGCTGGATGGGACGGCCCGCGCTGGCCCGCCACCCCCGCCGGAGAGCTACTCCCCTTCGAGTCCGGCGATTGTAAGGGCCCCCACCTGTCCATGGCTGTCGTTGGAGATAAGCACTTTCCACAGCACCGTCGGGGCTCTCGTGGCGAATCCCTGTGCGCCTCAGGGGTGGGCACGCTGGCTATGATCGCCCTCCCATGGCCGGCATCCACATCACCGACATCGAAGCCGCGATCAATTTCTGGCGTGAGCGCTCACCCTCGCCCGAGGGTATGGCTTTGGGGCCTGAGCTGCGAGCCCTGGCTCAGGTGTACGCGCTGATGGTGTATCTCCGCGAAAGCGAGGCCGACGAAGGCACCCTGCCAGACCCGGCGCGCGAGGCCTGGCTGGCGTGGTTTCAGAGCACACCCGACACGCCCTGCATCGCCATCTGCTCGACCAGCCAGGGCGACGACACCTGCAAGGGTTGCGGCCGCAGTTTCGACGAGGTGCAGCACTGGACCGTGATGAGCCCGAGCGAAAAACGCGTCGTCTGGCGCCGCATCACGCAAGAGGCCAGCGCCTGGCGCTTCAACCGCTACGCCGAGCGGGCTCGGTAGCTGGGCTCCCCCCGCGCCGCCTGCGGCGTCACCCCCCAGGGGGCGATGCGAGTGGCCCGGCAAAGCCGGTTCCACCGCATCCTGGGTGAAGTCACTTTGCGCCGGAAGGGGAGTTTGCCCCAGGGCACCGCCGGGCCGGCTTTGCCGGACGGCCAGTGCCGCCCCCCTCGGGGGGTGACGCCGCAGGCGGCGCGGGGGGAGCCTATCAAGCCGGCACGGCGTAGTTGGCCTGGGTCAGGTGGTCCACACCGCAGGACAGGTCGCCGATCCAGGCCAGGAACTCGGGAATGGCGTCACCCACCAGGGGCGCGCCGTGCTGGGGCACGATCATTTCGATCGGCAACGTGCGCGCCATGTTCACCCAGAGGCGCAGCACCTTCTGCGAGACCATGTAGCGCCGGTGAAAGGCTTCCATGCGGGGCAGGTGGGGCGCCAGGCTGGTGATCCGCTGTCCCGCTTCGGCCGACGTGCCCAGAGAGACGCCCAGGTCACCCGAAAACAGGATGCGGCTGACCGGGTCCCAGAACTGGAAGTTGCCCTCCGAGTGCATGAAATGCGCGGGCAGCGCCACGATTTCGCTGCGCCCCAGCGGAATGCGCATGCCGGGGTCGGGAATGCCCACGATGCGCCCGGCCGTCTTGCCCGGTTTGCAGAAATGCGGCGCAAACCGTTCCCAGAGGCGCGAGATGAAGAGGGTGGCCTGGGTGCTGGTCATCCAGCGGTCGAGCGAGGCGATGATGTCCGGATCGGCGTGCGAGGCCAGGATCTCGGTGAGCTTGCTGGGCGGAAAGTAGCGACCGATGGTGAGCAGCAGCTCGTTGTAGGCCATGTTGCCGCCCGGGTCGATGATCGCGCCCTGCTGCTCGTCGATCACGAGAAACTGGTTGGCTTGAACCGCTTCGCCGCCCTCGTCGCTCAGGTGGGCGAACATCAGGCACACATGGCCATTCTTGTTGTACAGCTCGATGGCCATGAATATTTTCTCCAACGATGAAATCAACCGGTGGTGCGGCGCGGCATCGCCACTGACGGACGACTTCAGGGGGTCAATGTAGGTGTCCGACACCTGCACCGACTTGAGCCATGTCAAGTCACGGTGCACTGCGCCCTGAAAAACGCTGGAAACGAGCGAAAAATGACAAAAACGAGCAAAAAAAGCCGGCCGCAAAGGGCCGGCTGCTGGTTGAGCTGCGCGAACTCAGGTGCGGCGTGCCAGCTCGGCGGCTTTGCCGGTGTAGCTGCCTGGAGTGAGCGCCAGCAAGCGGTCTTTCTCCGCCTGGGGAATCTCCAGGCTGTGGATCAGCGCGTGCAGCGCCTCGGCCGTCACGGTCTTGCCGCGCGTGACTTCCTTCAGCTTTTCGTAGGCACCTGCCACGCCGAACCGGCGCATCACGGTCTGGATCGGCTCGGCCAGCACTTCCCACGACGCGTCCAGATCGGCGGCCAGCGCTTCTTCGTTCAGCTCCAGCTTGCCCAAGCCGACGCCCATCGAGTGGTAGGCCAGCACCGCGTAGCCCAGCGCAACACCCATGTTGCGCAGCACTGTGGAGTCTGTCAGGTCGCGCTGCCAGCGGCTGATCGGCAGCTTTTCGGACAGGTGCCTGAGCAACGCGTTGGCCAGGCCCAGGTTGCCTTCGGCGTTTTCAAAGTCGATCGGGTTGACCTTGTGCGGCATGGTCGAGGAACCGATCTCGCCCGCCTTCAGGCGCTGCTTGAAATAGCCCACGCTCACATAGCCCCAGATGTCGCGCGCCAGGTCGATCAGGATGGTGTTGGTGCGAGCCACGGCGTCGAACAGCTCGGCCATGTAGTCGTGCGGCTCGATCTGGATGGAATAGGGCTGGAAGGTCAGGCCCAGGCCCAGCGGTTCGGGCGATTCAATCACCTTGCGGCTGAAGGCTTCCCAGTCGAAATCGGGCCAGGCCGAGAGGTGGGCGTTGTAGTTGCCCACGGCGCCGTTCATCTTGCCCATGAGCTTGACGCTGGCGATCTTCTCGCGCGCGGCGGTCAGGCGCACCACCACGTTGGCGATCTCCTTGCCCACGGTGGTGGGGCTGGCGGTCTGGCCGTGGGTGCGGCTGAGCATGGGCACATCCGCATGGCTGTGCGCCATGTCGCGCAGCTTGGCGATCACGGCGTCCAGCGCGGGCAGCAGCACCGCGTCGCGACCGCCCTTGAGTTGCAGGGCATGGCTGGTGTTGTTGATGTCTTCGCTGGTGCAGGCGAAGTGCACGAACTCGGCGGCTTTCTCCAGCTCGGGCCGGGCGTCAAATTTCGATTTGATCCAGTACTCCACGGCCTTCACGTCGTGGTTGGTGACCTTTTCGATGTCCTTGATCGCCAGCCCGTCGGCTTCGCTGAAGTTCTTCACCAGGCCCATCAGGTAGGTGCGGGCGCCGGGCGAGAGTGGCTTGAATTCATCGAAACCGGCGTCGGACAAGGCGATGAACCAGGCGATTTCCACCTGCAAGCGGCGGTGCATGTAGCCCTGCTCGCTCATGAACGGGCGCAGCGGCGCCAGTCGGCCGGCGTAGCGGCCGTCCAGCGGCGACAGGGCGGAAATGGGGGACAGGGTGCCTGGGGTGGGCGAAGCGGCGGGGGCGGGGGTGTTGGGGCGCATCCCCGGATTGTAGAAGGCGGGTCGGGCGCGCCCGCCACTTCGGGCCTGTCAGCGCAAGCCAAGCGACGGCTGGCTAAAATGGCCGGCCCAGGGACCCCCACTCACACGCAACCCATGAAACTCATCGGCGCCATCACCAGCCCTTACGTGCGCAAAGTGCGCATCGTCATGGCCGAGAAGAAGCTGGACTACCAGTTCCTGCCGGAAGACGTGTGGTCGGCAGACACCAAGATCGCCACTTCCAACCCGCTCGGCAAGGTGCCCTGTCTGGTGATGGAGGGCGGCGAAGCGGTGTTCGACTCGCGCGTGATCGTGGAATACCTCGACACGCTGTCGCCGGTGGGCAAACTGATCCCGGTGCAGGGCCGCGAGCGCGCCGAGGTCAAGACCTGGGAAGCGCTGGCCGACGGGGTGCTCGACGCGGCCATCCTGGCGCGGCTCGAATCGACCTGGGCCGGGCGCAGCGCCGAGCAGCGCTCGCAGGCCTGGATCGACCGCCAGATGGCCAAGATCGATGCCGCCCTGAAAGCCATGGGACAGGGCCTGGGCGACAAGCCTTTCTGTTCGGGCATTCACCTGAGCCTGTCCGACATCGCGGTGGGCTGCGCCCTGGGTTACCTCGACTTCCGCTTCCCGGACATCGACTGGCGCACCGCACACCCCAACCTGGTCAAGCTCAGCGACAAGCTGGCGCTGCGCCAGAGCTTTGCGGACACCAGGCCGGATTGACCTCCAGCGCCACGCCCCACGCCTGAGCAGAGGGCTCGCCACCACACTCTGGCGGCCTGGCAGAACCGGTCGGGCGGTGCCCTCGGTTAGACCGACAAGGCCAGCGCGAGCAAGGCGGCGGTTTCAGCACGAAGCACACGCGGCCCCAGCGTCACCGGCAGGAACCCCGCAGCCCTTGCCTGGGCATCTTCGCTGGGTGACAGTCCACCTTCAGGACCACTGAGAAAACACACCGACACGTCGGCGGGCACGCCCGCCAGCACCTCGGCAAGGGGTTTTGAACCTTCGGCGAGGGACAACACGCAGCGCAGGGAGGCGACACCGTGGGAGCGACCGATCCACGCAGCGAGATCGCTCACCGGCAGCACCTCAGGCACGCGGTTGCCGCCGCATTGCTCACACGCTGCCACAGCCACCTGTTGCCAGTGGCCCTGCTTCTTCGTTGCACGTTCGCCTGAGAGGCGCAGCACGCTGTGCGCGGTGTGCAGCGGCTGCACGCTGGCCACGCCAAGCTCGGCGGCTTTCTCCACCAGCCAGTCCATGCGGTCGTTGGCGGGCATGCCGAGCGCCAGGTGCACTCGGCGGCGGGTTTCGCGTTCCAGCGGCTGGTGGCTGTCCACATGCACGGCCACATCAGCGCGGCCCATGCGCAGGATGGTGGCGCTGTGTTCGCCACCCTCGCCGTTGAACAGCGTGATCACGCCGCCGGGCTGCAGGCGCAGCACCTGCACATGTCGCGCCGCCGCAGCGGGCAACTCCAGTTCGGCGCCAACGGTCAGCGGGACGGGGCAGTGAAAGCGCGCCATGCGTTCGCACTCAGACCCGACCGAAGGCGTAGCCCGAAGCGGCCTCGAAGCCTTCGACTTTGTCGATCAGTTGCAGAAACGGACCCAGCTCGCGGTAGCGGTGCGTGGTGTGGCGGATGTAGTCGATGAAGCGCGGCGCGTCGGCCAGGTATCTGGGTTTGCCGTCGCGCAGCGTCAGCCGCGCGAAGATGCCGGCCACCTTCAGGTGCCGCTGCAGGCCCATCCATTCCACCGCACGGTAGAAGGCACCGAAGTCGCTGTGCCAGTCCTCAAAGTCCATCAGCCCGGCCTTGCGGGCCTTTTCCCAGTAGCGGATGGTGATGTCGATGACGAAATCCTCTTCCCAGGTCAGGAAGGCGTCGCGCATCAGGCTGGCGATGTCGTAGGTGATGGGGCCGTAGACCGCGTCCTGGAAATCGAGCACGCCGAGCTGCTGGGCCGGAGAGCTGCCGGGCTGGGTGGGGATCATCAGGTTGCGAGGCATGAAGTCGCGGTGCACGTAGACGCTGGGCGCTGCGAGGGTGCGTTTCACGATGCTGTCGAAGGCTTTGCTCAGCGTCTCGGCGTCCTTGCCTTGCAGCGCGGTCTGGCGGTGTTGCACCAGGTACCAGTCGGGGAAGAGTTGCAGCTCACGGCGCAGCAAGGGCTCATCGTAGGCCGGCAGCACGCCAGGCCTGGAAGCCAGCTGCCAGGCCAGCAGCGTGTCCAGCGCCTGCAGGTAGCGCGCGTGGTTGGCCGCGGAGCTCTCGGGCTGGATCTGCTCCATCATGGTCTGCGTGCCCAGGTCCTGCAGCAGCATGAAACCCTGGGGTTCGTCCCAGTCCAGAATTTTCGGCACCAGCAGGCCGGCGTCCTGCATCAGGCCGGCCACGTGCACGAAGGGCTGACAATTTTCTTTGTCCGGGGGCGCGTCCATGACGATGCGGCTGCCGCCGCCCACCGCGTCCACACGCAGGTAGCGCCGAAAACTGGCGTCGGCCGAGGCCGGTCGCAGGGATGCGGGCATCAGCCCCTGGGCACTCGCGATGCCCCCCAGCCAGGCGTTGAAAGCGGCCTCGCGCTGCGGATCGGTCCAGGCGACGGCGGGTGAGGATGGTGTCATGAAGCGGGGTGGTTGGTGCGCGCGGATGCGAGGTGGCGTGCCGGATGACAGGCATAGGATAATGACCGGAGATTCTACAAATCCACTGTCGGCGGTATTCCTCCGCGCGCAGTCTGTGGCTCCTCCGTTACCGTGCGGTCGGGCTGTGTGTCACCAGCATTGAGAGACGGCCGTTTTGCCATACACCGCCTTGAAACCTGCTTCCTCCCTACCGAACATCTCTTCGCGCACGCTGCGCGGTGCCCACCGCATTCGGGTCACGCGACGCGCGTCCTTTGAGCCCACGTCCCTGTCGCGTGCCGTTCAGGGTGCCATGGCGGTGCTGGCGCTGGGGGCCGGCTGTGTGCCGGTCTGGGCTCAGGCCGACGCTGCCGCCATGGCGGATGCACCCGGCATCAAGCTCAAGCAAGGCACCTCACTGCTGCAACAGGTGCCCAACGAAGTCCGCAAGGACCTGCCAGTCTTTGGCTGGGGTGAAAACATCGAAGGCGAGATGGACGGCGTCTCGGTGTTCGAAGGCGGCGCCGAGCTTCGCCGGCACGACACCGTGATCAAGGCGGATCGCGTCGAACACGACAAGCGCACCGGCGACACCAAGGCCACCGGCAACGTGCTGCTCAACCGCAACGGCGACCGCGTGACCGGTCCCGACCTGCAGATCAACGTCAACACCTACGAAGGCTATTTCAATCAGCCCGATTACTCGCTGCTGAAGAACGAGGCCAAAGGTGATGCACGTCGCATCGACTTTCTGGGCGAAGACAAGATGCTGGTGCACGACGGCCGCTACTCCACTTGTCCGCGCCAGCCGGGCGTGGCCTGGATGCCCGACTGGCTCGTGCGCGCTTCGAGCATCGAACTCGATAAGGCCGAGGACGTCGGCATCGCCAAGTCGGGCGTGATCGAGTTCATGGGTGTGCCGATTCTCGCGGCGCCCATTCTCAGTTTCCCGCTCTCGGACCAACGCAAGACGGGCGCGCTGCCGCCCAGCATCAGCGTGAGCACGCAGAGTGGTGTTGAGCTGTCGACGCCCTACTACTTCAACATCGCGCCCAACTACGACGCCACGGTCACGCCGACGGTGATGACCAAACGGGGGCTGGACCTCTCGGGCGAGTTCCGTTACCTGCAGCCGCGCTACACGGGACGCCTGCGCGCTTCTTACATGCCGTCGGACCAGTTGCGCGACATGGACCGCTGGGCCTATTCCTTTCAGCATGGCCAGTCGCTGATCCCGTCGCTGGGTGGCGGCAGCGCCCTGGGGCTGCGCGTGAACCTCAACAAGGTGAGCGACGACAACTACTGGCGCGACTTCCCGCGCACGATCACCTCGCTGACCTCGCGCCTGCTGTACAACGATGTGGCGCTGGGCTGGAGCAAGGGGCCGTGGACGGTCAGTGGCGGCATGTACCGCTACCAGACCCTGCAGGACGTGAACGCTCCGATCACGCCGCCGTTTGACCGCTTGCCTTCAATGGGTTTCAGCTACCAGCAGGTCAACCAGACACTGCTGGGCACGCCCGGCTGGGACTTGTCGCTGAACACCAACGTGACCCGATTCCAGCGCTCGGTACTGAGGTCATCGACGCAGCAGAAAACGGGTGGCGACCGCTCGCTGGTGGTGGCCAATCTGGCCCGCCGTTTCCAGGCACCTGGCTGGTACGTGGAGCCCACCGCGCGCCTGCACATGGCGCAGTACCGCAACGACAACACCACGGGTTCCAACGTGTCCGCCTCGCGCAGCGTGCCCACACTCAGTCTTGACAGCGGGCTGGTGTTCGAGCGTCCGGCCAACTTCTTCGGCACCGATTACATCCAGACCCTGGAGCCACGTGCCTTCGCCACCTGGACACCGTTCCGAGACCAAAGCAAGCTGCCCAACTACGACTCCGGTGCGCGCGACTTCAACCTCTCGAGCATGTTTGCCGAGAACGCGTTCAGTGGCAACGACCGCATCAGCGACACCCGCGCGGTGACCTTGGGCGTGAGCTCCCGCCTGCTGGACATGGGCACCGGTGCTGAAGTCATCCGTCTGGGTGTGGCGCAGCGTGCCCTGCTCGCGGACCAGAGCGTGACCCTGCCCGGTGGAACGCCCGTCACCGAACGCCTGAGCGATACGCTGGTGGCGGCCCGCGTGCAATGGGATCCGCTGTGGTCGCTGGACACCAACATCCAGTACAACACCAAGAGCCGCGAATCCAAGCGCAGCACCATCGGAGGTCGCTACACGCCGGGGCCGTTCAAGGTGCTCAGCGCCGCCTACCGAATCCAGCGGGGCACCAGCGAACAGATCGATCTGGGCTGGCAGTGGCCGTTGTCGGGCCTGTGGGGCAAGTCGCCCGAGGCGATCCCCGGCCGCGCTCTGGGTCCCGGCCAGTGGTACAGCGTGGGCCGCATGAACTACAGCCTGCCGGATCGCAAGATGATCGATCTGGTTGCAGGTTTCGAATATGACGCCGGATGCTGGCTGGGCCGCGTGGTGCTGGAGCGTTTGCAGCTCAGCTCCACCACCAACGACCAGCGCATCCTGTTCCAGCTGGAGTTCAATGGCTTCTCGCGCGTGGGTGCCAGTTCGTTGCAGAGCATCCAGGCCAATGTGCCTAAGTACCAGTACCTGCGCGAAGAGGTCGTCCAGCCCAACCGTTTCCAGCAATATGACTGATCACCGAATGAGCCGCCGCCGGGGCGGCCTGTCCATCGTCGTGGCTGTGGGCCTGCAACTGGGGGTGCTCTCTCTGGCGCAAGCGCAGGCCTTGCGTCCGTCTGCCCAGCTGCAGCGCCCTGCCACGGCGGCAGCGCCTGCAACCGGTACCGTGGACTACATCGTGGTGCTGGTCAACTCCGAGCCTGTGACCAATTTCGATGTGCGCCAGCGCCTGCTGCGCGTGGAGCAACAACTGGCCTCACAAGGTCAGTCTCTGCCGCCTCGCGAACAGCTGCTGCCTCAAGTCCTTGAGCAACTGGTGGTTGAACGTGCGCAGCTGCAACAGGCCAGTGAGTTGGGCATGCGCGTGGACGAGGCGACCCTGTTGCAGGCCGAACAAGCCATCGCGGCGCAGAACCAGCTGGATCTGGAGGCTTTTCGTCGGCGCGTGGTGTCGGAAGGGATGGACCTCAACCGCCTGCGCAACGAGTTGCGCAACCAGGTTTTGCTGCAGCGTTTGCGTGAACGCGAAGTGGAATCGCGTGTGCGCGTGAGCGAAGCCGACATCGACAGTTTCATCCGGGAGCGCCAAAGCGCCAACCCGGAGGCCCTGGAGATCAATCTGGGCCACGTGTTGATCCAGGTGCCCGAAGGGGCCAGTGCAGCGCGCGTCAGCGAGTTGCAGGCCCGTGCCCAGGGGGTCGCGGACCGCTTGCGTGCGGGGGCGGACTTTGCGGAGCAGGCCCGCGAGCATTCCGAGTCGCCAGAGGCGGCCAGCGGGGGTCAGATGGGCTTGCGGTCGATCGGACGGTTGCCGGAGCTCTTTGTGGAAGCGACGCGTTCGCTGCCCACCGGCGGGGTCGCGGGTCCGTTGCGCAGCGCCGCCGGATTTCACGTGCTGAAGGTGATCGAACGTCGCCAGTCGGCGGCGCCCGATTTCAGCGTCACACAAAGCCGAGCACGTCACATCCTTCTGCGTCCCGGGCCCCAGCTCAACCAGGCCGATGCCGTGGCCCGTCTGGCGCAGTTCCGGCAGAAGATCGCGAGTGGACAGGCGAATTTTGAAACCCTTGCCCGTCAGCACAGCCAAGACGGTTCGGCCCGCGAAGGCGGTGACCTGGGCTGGGTCAGTCCCGGTCAGTTCGTGCCCGAATTCGAGCAAGCCATGAATGCCTTGCGCCCCGGGGAGATGTCGCAGCCCGTGGTGTCCCGTTTCGGTGTGCACCTGATCCGGCTGGACGAACGGCGTCAGACCGAGCTCAGCGAGCGTGAACAGCGTGACCTTGCGCGCGACCTGGTACGTGAGCAGAAATCGGAGGAGGCGTTGAGGGCCTGGAGCGAGGACGTTCGCGGGCGCGCTTTCGTCGAGCAGCGCGAAGCACCCCAGCTGTGAGCATTTTTCTGCGGTTCGGCGCATGAAGCACGTTGCGCGCAAGCGGTTTGGCCAGCATTTCCTGACCGATGCCGCCGTGATCGACGGGATCGTCGAGGCCATTGCACCCTTGCCGGACGATGCCATGGTCGAAATCGGCCCGGGTCTGGCCGCGCTGACGCAGCCGCTGGTCGAGCGCCTGGGTCGACTCACCGTCATTGAACTCGACCGTGATCTTGCGGTGCGCCTGCGTGCGCATCCGCAGTTGAGTGTGATCGAGTCCGATGTGCTCAAGGTGGACTTCTCTGCATTGGCTGCGAACATGGGCGTCGCAAAGATCCGGGTGGTCGGCAACCTGCCGTACAACATTTCCACCCCCATCCTTTTTCACCTGCTGGACCATGTGCATGTGGTCCAGGACCAGCATTTCATGCTGCAGAAGGAGGTGATCGATCGCATGGTGGCAGCGCCCGCGACGGCCGATTACAGCCGCCTCTCGGTGATGTTGCAGTGGCGCTATGCGATGACCAACGTGCTCTTCGTGCCGCCTGAGAGCTTTGACCCGCCGCCGCGCGTGGACAGCGCCATCGTGCGCATGGTCCCGCTGGCCGAACCACCGGCCATCGACATCAAGCTGTACGGCGAGCTGGTGCAAGTCGCTTTCAGCCAGCGCCGCAAGATCCTGCGCAACACACTGGGCAAGTGGCTGGACGCGCGCGAATTTGCAGGCCCCTTCGACTTGCAGCGCCGGGCTGAAGAAGTGCCGGTGGCCGAGTACGTGGCCCTCGCGCAAGCCGTGCGGTAGCAAAGCAAAAGGCGCAGAAGTGACAAAGCCGCTGCGATGCAGCGGCTTTGACTTTGTCGGACTGCTGGGCCGCCCCCGGTGGGTGGTGGACGCGCCCTTAGGCGCGGCGCGGGGGTTGGCCTGTCAAGCGGCCGCCAGCCAATACCCGGCGTTGAACGGGCTGCTCATGCGCAGCGCCATGGGGCTCACATCGAGCAGCTTGTCGGTCGGCATCGGCTCCTCGTTTTCGACCTCGATCGGCTCTTCCCCCTTGGGTGCGCGGGCCACAGAGAACGAATAGAAACAGCGGAACGGGATCTTGCGGTCGCTCCAGTAGTCGGCCGTGTCACGGAAGATGTCGAGCAGCTGCTCGCGCGCTTCCTTGTCGAACTTGGCGTGCGCCGGGATGTGCTCCAGCACGACGATGAAACCGGTCTGCGGACCCGACTTGTGGACCAGATCGGTCATGCAGTCGTAGAGCGCGTCAAAGTTTTTGCCGAAGTGCGAGGGCAGGGTGTACTGGGCCGCGATCAGTTCGAGCACGTCCTGCTTGCTCTGGGCTTTGGCCAGGTTGGCGTACAGGAAGTGGTGGCCCAGCTGGTCGGCTGCGGCCTGCAGTTCTTTCACGCCATAGGCGCGAATCGACTGGACGATGTTGGTGCGTACGTTACGAAGTGGCGTGTCCATCTCCGCGTCTCTTTCAAAGGTCAAAGTTAAAAATCCATTTGCTTCACCCGGGGTCACTGCACGATCAGCCGAAAGCTGCTGTAGTGGTCCTCGGTGTAAAAACACGCATCCGGTGCACGGGGCTTTGGCCCTCCACACACAATTCGCCTTGCTCCCCGATGGCTCAACCCCGGGGACGGCACGGTGTACTCTCTGTAATATCCTCGCTTCTGGCTGGGCAACAGTCGCTCTCGGTTGCCGAAAACCGTTCCGTCTTTTTCATAACGGAAGGGTCCGCCTTGACGGATCTGCTCCATCACTTCCTGGCCCTGCAACGGCAAGCCCGACAGGGCCACTGAGGCCACCGAAGAACCGGGAAACTGGGAGGAAGATGGGGCTCTGGCCTGCACCAAGACAGTGCCGAGCGTGATCAACAGTGCACCCGTCAGCACCCGTCCACCCACCAGACTGGCGCGCCATTTCTTGGCCAGGATCGGTTGGAGCCCCATCACATTCCCTGTTTCTCTGATGCCGTCAACCCACCTTCAACGCCCGGCAAAGTCACTCCAAGCAGCCGTTTCGGGGTGGGTTAACCCTGAAATTCAAGCTGCGTAGTGTGCCTGATGCGTTACAGAAAAGCAAGCCGATGCTGAATATTTAGGCAGGGAAAGTGGGTGATTTTGTGTGAAAAAGTTAGTGCTTGCTTTTTCCCTGGAGCTTATCGGGCCACGTTGGCTTCGGCGACGGTCAGTGCCGTCATGTTGACGATGCGTCTCACGGTGGCGCTGGCCGTGAGAATGTGCACGGGCTTGGCCACGCCCAGCAGCATCGGGCCGATCGCAATGCCCCCGCCGGAGGCCGTCTTGAGCAGGTTGTAGGCGATGTTGGCGGCGTCGATGTTGGGGCAGACCAGCAGGTTGGCGTCGCCCTTGAGGGTCGAGCGCGGCATGATCGTCTGGCGTGCATCGGCGTCCAGTGCCACATCGCCGTGCATTTCGCCGTCCACCTCCAGCCATGGTGCATTCGTTTGCAGGATGGCGAGTGTTTCGCGCATCTTGATGGCGCTGGGCTGGTTGCTGGAGCCGAAGTTGGAGTGTGAGAGCAGGGCGACTTTGGGCGTGATACCAAAACGCAGCATCTTTCGTGCCGCCATCTTGGTGATTTCCGCGAGTTGCACGGCGGTCGGGTCGTAGTTGATGTGGGTGTCGACCAGGAACACCTGGCGGCCCGGCAGCATGAGCGCGTTCATGGCCGCGTAGCAGTTCGCGCCCTCGCGTTTGCCGATCACCTGGTCGATGTAGTCCAGGTGCAGCGCGGTGTTGCCCCAGGTGCCGCAGATCACGCCGTCCACGTCGCCGCGGCGCAGCAGCATGGAGCTGATGAGGGTCAGGCGGCGGCGCATCTCGATCTTGGCCAACTGCTCGGTGACGCCACGGCGCTCCATGAGCTGGTGGTAGGTCTGCCACAGGTCGCGGTAGCGGTGGTCTTGCTCGACGTTGACGACGTCGTAGTCGAGGTCTTCTTTCAGGCGCAGGCCGAATTTTTCGATGCGCTCGGCGATGATGGCTGGGCGTCCGATCAGTGTGGGGCGGGCCAGGCCCTCGTCCACCACGATCTGGCAGGCGCGCAGCACGCGCTCTTCCTCGCCCTCGGCGTAGGCCACGCGCTTCTTCAGCGCCGTCTTGGCCGCCGCGTAGATCGGCTTCATGATCGTGCCCGAGGCGAACACGAAGCTCTGCAGGCGCTGCTTGTAGGCCTCCATGTCGGTGATCGGGCGCAGGGCCACACCGCTGTCGGCGGCTGCCTGCGCCACGGCCGGCGCGATCTTCATCATCAGGCGCGGATCAAACGGCTTGGGGATCAGGTACTCGGGGCCGAAGGCCAGCTTCTCGCCCGCGTAGGCTGCGGCCACCACCTCGCTCTGCTCGGCCTGCGCCAGCTCGGCGATGGCGTGCACCGCCGCGATCTCCATCTCGTCGGTGATCGTCGAGGCGCCGGCGTCCAGCGCGCCACGGAAGATGTACGGGAAGCACAGGACGTTGTTGACCTGGTTCGGGTAGTCGGTGCGGCCGGTGGCCATGATGGCGTCGTCGCGCACCGCCTTCACGTCTTCGGGTGCGATCTCGGGGTTGGGGTTGGCCAGCGCGAAGATCAGCGGATTGGCCGCCATCTTGGCGACCATGTCTTTCTTGAGCACACCGCCGGCCGAGAGACCTAGGAACACGTCGGCACCCGCGATGGCCTCGGAGAGCGTGCGCTGGTCGGTCTTCTGGGCGAAGACGATCTTGTCTTCGTCCATCAGTTCGGTGCGGCCCTCGTACACCACACCCGCCAGGTCGGTGACCCAGATGTTCTCGCGCGGGATGCCGAGCTTGACCAGCAGGCCCAGGCAGGCCAGTGCCGCAGCGCCGGCGCCCGAGGTCACGAGCTTGATCTGTTTCGGGTCCTTGCCCACGACCTTCAGGCCGTTCATCAGGGCCGCGCCCACCACGATGGCGGTGCCGTGCTGGTCGTCGTGGAAGACCGGGATCTTCATGCGCTCGCGCAGCTTGCGCTCCACATAGAAGCAGTCGGGCGCCTTGATGTCTTCGAGGTTGATGCCGCCGAAGGTGGGCTCCAGCGACGCGATGATGTCGACCAGCTTGTCCGGGTCTTTCTCGTTGATCTCGATGTCGAAGACGTCGATGCCCGAGAACTTCTTGAACAGCACGCCCTTGCCTTCCATCACCGGCTTGGCGGCCAGCGGGCCGATGTCGCCCAGTCCGAGCACGGCGGTGCCGTTGGTGATGACGGCGACCAGGTTGCCGCGGCTGGTGTACTTGAAGGCGTTGTTGGGGTCGGCGACGATTTCTTCGCAGGGCGCGGCAACACCGGGTGAGTAGGCCAGGGCCAGGTCGCGCTGGTTGGTCAGCTGCTTGGTGGCGGCGATCGCCACTTTGCCGGGGGTCGGGAACTCGTGGTATTCGAGGGCGGCGCGGCGCAGTTCGGCGCGTTTGGTGTCCTGGACGTTGTCGTTGCTCATGCGGTTGTCTCCGGTCGGGTCATTCTGTAATGTGAAAGACGGTTGCGCATTCTAAATCCGCGTCCGGAAAAACCCCGCAGGGTTTTGCTGAAGCTGGGTCTGTCTGCTTTTGACATTCTCGACAGGAATCCCGATCTGGCAACCTCGGTTTTCCACAGCAAAAGGCCGCCTCGAGGGCGGCCTTGGGGGCAGGGCGGTGAATCGTCAAGCGGGCGTATGGGCCGTGAGCTCGGCGGGCTGCTGCCGGCTGAGGTGGGCCGTCGGCTGGGACGGGCGGCACTGCATCCACACCGCGCGGGCACTGGACTCGCACTGGCCGCACTGGGTGGCCACGCCCATGTCGATCTGGATGTCATCAAAGCTCATGCCGCAGCGCGCGGCCTGGGCGATGGTTTTGTCGTTCACACGGCGGCAGACACAGACGATCATGGTGCGGGTGGTCGGGAGATTGAGTTCACGAATGATAATTGATCTCATTCGTTTCAACTCAAACCCGCACCCTCCACGCGGTCTTGGGCCGACGAAAGGTCAGCTCGGCTCGCCCATCTGGCTTTGCAGGTAGTTGGGCAGGCCGACCTTCTCGATCAGTTCCAGCTGGGTCTCCAGGAAGTCGATGTGCTCTTCCGTGTCGTCCAGGATCTTCATCAGCAGGTCGCGGGAGACAAAGTCGCGGGCCGACTCGCAGTACGCCACGCCGTCCTTGATGGTGGCCTGCGCGCCGCGCTCCAGCGCGAGGTCGCTGCCCAGCATCTCCGGCACGGTCTCGCCGATGTTGAGCTTGCCCAGGTCCTGCAGGTTGGGCAGGCCGTCGAGCATGAAGATGCGGTCCATCAGCCAGTCGGCGTGTTTCATCTCGCCGATGGATTCGCTGTATTCCTTCTTGGCCAGCTTGTCCAGGCCCCAGTGCTTGAGCATGCGGTAGTGGACAAAGTACTGGTTGATGGCGGTGAGCTCGTTCTTGAGCTGGGCCTGCAGGTGGCCGATGGCCTGGGTGTCGCCTTTCATGGAGCGTCCTTTTCTGTGTGTGGAGGGGAAGACAGCGCTCCATTGTCCTCATTCTCCGGGTCTCTGACATGGTGGATTCGCACAGCTATTCAAATGCGAATCATTCGCATACAATGGCCTGAGCCCACCCTGCACCTCACGGAGAAACCCATGCACGACACCGCCTGCGAAGCCTGCGCAATGGACGACGAAGCGCACACCTTGCCCAGCGTGGAGGCCCTGACGGCGGGCACGCTGGCGCTGATGACGGGTTACGCCCAGTCCGCCACCGAGTGCCCGCACCGCGGCCTCTTGGCCCGCAAGCTGCTGTCCAACCTGTTCTTCCTGTCCGAGCACCCCCATGTCTCACCGCCGATGCGGGCCATGCTGGTCAATCTGCGCGCGCGCTGGCAGCCGGCCGCAGAGGCCGCGCCCGCGGCGGGGTCGGAACGCCAGCCCTCGCCGCTGTGGCACGCCGCACCGGAGCACGTGCAATGAGCGCCGCGCCAGGCCCTTCCCAAGCCAGCTCGCAGGGCGAAGGTCCCCCCGTGAGCACCGCCCCCGCCCTGCGGGCCATCGAGATCAAGGCCTTCGTGCCGGCCAAGGACTTTGAGCTGTCCAAGCGCTTCTTCACCGACCTGGGTTTCACCCAGCGCTCCGAAGGTGGCGGTGTCGCCTATTTCAATGTCGATGGCTGCGCCTTCCTGCTGCAGGACTTTCACGAGCCGGCGCTGGCCGACAACCTGGTCATGCATGTGCTGGTGCCGGACGTGGCGGCATGGCGTGCGCACGTGGAGGCGCAGGACCTGGCCGGGCGCTACGGCGCGCGCCTCACGCCGGTGGTGGAGCAGCCCTGGGGCATCACAGAATTCGTGCTCATCGACCCGTCCGGCGTGTGCTGGCACATCGGCCAGAACACGCCGGGTTTCCAGCCGGTGGGCCGCCTGCCCGACCCGCTCCCATGACACCGAACCCCGCCCATGAGTCCCATGGGGTCACCCTCACCGTGCGCGAGCGCCTGGTGCAGATCCGGGCCGAAAAGGCCCTCGGTTCCGCGCCGGCCTGGCTCGGGGCCGGCAAGCGCTGGATGGCGTTCGCGGCGGGGGGCTGCGCCTGCGGATGCGGGCAGGCCACCGAGCAGCCCACTGGCCGCCGCGCGGCCCGCCGCTGACACCGTGCCAGGCCATCCCAAGCCAGCCCGCAGCAAGAAGGTGTGTCCATGAGCCTGGTCCTGCGCACCCCCGATCTGCCGCGCGCCGTGGCCGACTACACCGGCGTGCTGGGCTTCGAGTGCCGGCAGCACATCCCGGGTGTGCTGGCGGTCGTGGTGCACGGGCCTTTGCAGCTGCAGCTCTGGGCCTGCGGCGCCCGGCCCGGCCGCTGGGAACACGCCGATCCGCGCGACACAGGCTTTGCGCCGGGGCACCACAGCGTGGTGGTCACCCACATCCACGCGCTGCACGCCAGCCTGCGCCGCGCCAGCTTGCGCGGTGTGCGCACCCATGTCGCCGGCACGCAGCCGCTGCACGCCAGCCGGCTGGACGCCGAAGGCCCGCGGCTTCAGCCCTGGGGCGCCTGGGAATTTGCGTTCCACGACATCAATGGCCACGTGCTGCACTGCGTGGACTGGGGCCTGCCCCAACACCGCCCGGCCGGCCAGATGCTGCTGGACGGCGACCCGCTGGAGGACGGCGCGTGAGGCGCACCCCGGTGGCGTGTCGCCGCCGATCCTGCTTTTCACCACCCCAGGGAGTCCACACCATGAACATGTCTCCGTCCCCCGAACATCCGCTGTCGCTCGCGGGCCTGGTGGTCCGCCACGACAGCACCGCGGTGCGCGAACTCCTGCGTGAGCACGGCGCGCTGCTGCGCCAGCTGGGCGGCCTGCAGCGGCGCATGGGAGAGGTGCAGCGGGCCGAGCGCGAGCGCGCACGCGAGCTGGAGGCGCAGAACCTGCGCCTGCGCGCCGAGCTGGTGGTGCTGCGCACCGGGCTGCTCTGGGGCCTGGGGACGGGCGCCGTGGGGCGTCGGGCGCGGCCACCGGCGCGCGACAACCACGCGTTCGACCCGGCCTTGCGCGCGGCACAGGCCGTGATCTGCCAGACCGGCTGCGTGGGCCACGCGCACCCCTGGCTGGAGGCCGATGGCCAGTGCCGGCGCAGCGGCCAGGCCTGCGAGCGCCCGGTGGACGAAGCATACGAAGCACACGCGCTGGGCGCGAGCGATCCGGCACCGCGCTGACGCCCTGGCGGCACTCGCGGGCCCAGCCGCTCAGCCAGTCCAGCGTTGCCAGTGGTTGTCGAACTGCAGCCGCGGCGGCGCCTGGGGCGCGGCGGGGGCCAAGCGCGGGGGTTGGTCGCCCTCGCCCGCCACGAGCACACCCTCGTCGCCGCTGGCCCACCAGGGGGTGGCCGCCGCGGACGGTGCCGAGGCCAGGGCATAGGCCGTCTTGTGCACCAGGCTGTTGGTCCAGCCTGCGTCGGCGCCGAACAAGGCCAGCGCATCGGCGCGCGGGCAGCTCACCACAAAGCCGCCGCCGGGGCGGGCGCAGATGTCGCCGCCGTAGCCGGCCAGCGCGGGCTGTGCCGTTGCGGCGTGCAGGCCCTGCCCGTCCCACACCGCCAGCACCGGCGCAGCGACGCGGGCGGCCTTGTCCGGGTGCTCGGCCTGCAGCGCGATGCCCACCGTGCGCGTCACCGGGTCCCAGGCGAGGTGCCGGATGCTGAGCCAGGGGTCGTCGAGCCGCCACTGGCCGAGCAACGCGCCGGTCTGCGGGCTCAGGGCCACCAGCGACGCGTCCATGCGGTCCAGCGCGCGCTTGGCGCGGCCGGTTTCGGGCAGGGTGGGAATGCCGCCGTTGGCCACCACCAGCGTGCCGGCCGGCCAGTCGCCCACGGCCTGCGGCAGCGCCAGCAGCGCGTGTGGGTCCATGCCGTGCGTGGGCCATTCGGCGGTCTTCTCCAGGCTCTTCGGGTCGCGCAGGCCCAGGCAACCCGACGCGGTGTCGAGGTCGGTTTCGGTGGTCCAGAGCTGACGGCCGTCGGCGCTGGCGAGCACGTGGCCGTTGAAGCGGCGGTCGTCCGCCGCCCAGTGCCACTGGGTCTTGCCGCTCGCCGGGTGCCAGCGCAGCAGCCAGTCGCCGGGACGGCGCGCCACCGCCAGCACGCTGGCGCCCCGCTCCACCAGCAGGCCATGGGCGCGCGTGGGCACCGGCAGCGACCGCTGCACCGACCACTGCCGAGCCGCCACCTCCACCAGCCCGACACGGTGCTCGTCCGGCGTCTGCCACGCCGCCAGCAAGGTGGTCGAAACCGAAGGCGCCGCCCAGGCTGAGGGCAGCATGGCACTGCCCGCAGCGAGGAGCATCAACTGACGACGAGAAAGGCCGGCAACAGACGAGAGCGATGAGGAACTGTGTTCCGAAAGGCGCTGGGTCCGGCGAGCAATACCCTCGACCGAAAGCGCCGCAGCACCGACCTCGGACAACAAGTCCAGCGACCGGCGAGCAATGCCCCCAACCCAGGGCACCGCCGGGCCGGCTTCGCCGGACGGCCAGTGCCGCCCCCTTGGGGGGGTGACGCCGAAGGCGGCGCGGGGGGGCTCAATCTCCATCCGCATCCGAGAAGCCCAGCGGCACGTCCAGCGCCGCCGCCACCTCGTTCTGGTACAGCACCGTCACGGCTTTCATGCGCTGGGTCAGGGCCAGCAGCTCGCGCGGGCTGGCCTGGGGCTTGAGCGCGTCCATGCCGGCGTTCACCGCGTCCAGCGCCTGGGCCCAGCGCTGGGCCAGGGCCAGCTGGCCCTTGCCCATGAGCAGCGCCTCGATGGGCACCAGCGACTGCCCGGGCTGGGGCGGCTGGGCCAGCTGCGCGGGCGTCAGGCGCGCCTGCGCGCGCAGGCTCTGCCACTGGGCACGCCAGTCGGCCAGGTTGGTCTCGCGCGTGTGGCGGGGGAACTCGACGGCGCCGCGCCGGCCGGCGGTGCGGTGGCTTTGCAGCGGCTTCTCGATGTGCGCCCAGCGCAGGCGCTCCAGGCCGCCCAGCCACTGGTTGATCCACTCGGCAAAGGCGGTGGCGGTGTCCTCGGGCGACTCGCTCCAGTCTTTGCGGGCCAGCGCGTCGAGCGCGGCCTGCAGCTCGCGCGCCTCGACGGCGATGGCCTGTGCTGCCAGGGTGATAAAGCGGCACTGGGTGGGCGTCAGCGCGGTGTCCTGCGCCAGCAGCTGCTCCAGCGCCGGGAAACCCTTGGCGGGCGTGCCCACGCGGTCCATGTCGGCCAGGGTCTGCGGCGCGCGGGCCAGCGCCTGCTGCAACAACTGCGGGCGGGACGGCCAGAAGTCGATCTGCCGCTGCGAACGGCGCGCCACCAGCGGCCCCACCGCCGGGCTGGACAGTGCCTGCCAGCGCAGCAGCGCCTGCTGCCACGCCGTGCGCAGCTCGGCCAGCGGGGCCTGGCCGCTGCAATGCCGCTCGCTGGTGGCGGCGAGGCCGTCGGCGGCGGTCACGAAGGCCTGCGCCAGCGGCGGCAGGTGGTGCGTGTAGATGCCTTGCAGCGCCTGCTCGCCGGTGTAGTAGGGCATGGCCAGCACCGGCGTCTGCACCGCCGGCGGCGCGGCGGCCGGCGCGCGGGGGCCCTGGGCGTGGGCGGCTCCGGTGGCCAGCAGCAGGCCGGCCGCGATGGCCAGGGCGAGGGTGGTGGGTTTCATCAGAGCGACTCCACGAATTTCACCAGCGCATCGCGGTCACGTTTCGAGAATTTGAGCACCTGCTCCTTGGCGCCCAACGCTTCGCCACCGTGCCAGAGCACGGCTTCGAGCACGCCGTTGGCGCGGCCGTCGTGCAGCAGGCGCTGGTGGCCGTTCACGTCGCGGAACAGGCCCACGCCCCACAGCGGCGGCGTCTTCCACTGGCTGCCGCTGGCGCGGAAATCGGGGCGGCCGTCGGCCAGCTGCGGCCCCATGTCGTGCAGCAGCAGGTCGGTGTAGGGCCAGATGCGTTGGCCGCTCACCTTGGGGCTGGTCAGGCGCGGGAAGGGCGCCTCGGCCGTCACGTAGCTCGGGCGGTGGCAGGTGGCGCACTGCGCCTGCGCAAACAGCGCCTGCCCGCGCAACACCTGCGGGTCGTCGGGCTGGCGGCGGGCGGCCGGCGCCAGGGTGGCGGTGTAGAAGACCACGTGGCCGAGCGTCTCGTCGTCGATCTCGGGCACCTGCGCGGTGGCTTGCGAAGAAGGCATCAGGCCGTCGCGGCCGCTGCGCTTGCCGCCGCCGTGCGGCGCGGCCAGGCAGTCGGTTTGCGCGGGTGTGCAGGCCTCGCGCCAGTTGACGCTGCTGGTGATGCCCATGTCGCCGTTGAAGGCGCCCGCGCTCTGGTGCGCGATGCTGCCGGTGTTGGCCTTCCAGCCGAAGCGGCCGATGACTTCTTTCTGGGCGAAGGCGTCCCACACGCGGTTGGGCTGGCCCTTGATCGCTCCGGGCGCGGCGGCCTGGTCGCTGGCGTTGCGCAGGATCTCGCTTTCGGGAATGGCCTCGATCAGGCCCAGCCCGGCCATGTGCGGCGCGATGCGGGGGCTGACCATCACGTCCCTGGCCATGGGGCCGTAGCCGAGGTCGCTGAACGTGTAGACCGGCTGGCGCAGCGTGTAGCGCGTGCCGTCGGCAAAACGCCCGTGAATGGGCCGGCTGCGGACGCGCACCGTGCCCTCGGGCTTCACGCCCTGGATGCCGGCGTTGTTGAACTGGTCGCCGTAGGTCGGCTCGGGCACCACGCCGTCGTGCGGCGCGGGCGTGCCGGGCACCGAGAGGCGGAACAGCAGGGCCACGGTGTTGTCGGGCTCGGGGCCGAGCGTCTTGTTCCAGTCCGGCGGCGCGCCGCGCCCGTCCATCACGTGGCAGCCGGCGCAGGAGCGCGCGATGAAGTGCGGACCCAGGCCGTCGCGCGCGGTGGTCGAGGCCGGTGCCTCGACCCAGTTGCGCTTGAAGAAGGAGTTGCCGATGGCAAACCGCGTGCGCTCGGCGTCGTCGAGGTTGGCCAGCGGGAAAGAAAACGCGTTTTTGCCGGTGGCGTAGACCGTGGCGCTGCCCGCGGTCTTCTCACCCAGCGGATCGGGGTCGGTGTCGGCGCTGACGCGCCCATGCAGGGCGAACACCGCCGCCCCGATGGCGATGGCCCCCATGGCTAGCGTGACCCGCGTGGCTTTGGGCAATGTGGACATGGGCAAAGAATCTCAAAGTGCAGACCAGCTGCGAACGAAGGGAAGTCAACCAGAGCGCGGTGGAACCGGCTTCGCCGGGCCACTCGCGCTGCCCCCCTTCAGGGGGGTGACGCCGCAGGCGGCGCGGGGGGTGTTCAGGGTTCCACGAGCGTCAGCTTGGCAATGCCCACCGCCGAGGCCGATTCGACCAGCAGCTTGGACTGCGCCACCAGGCTGGCGACCGTCTTCTCGATGGCCGGGCGGCCGGCCGAGCCTTTCGCGATGGCGCGGTCGAACGGGGCCGGAATGGCCTCGGCACCCGCGACCGACGCGGCCAGCTGGGCGGTGGTCTTCTCGGCCAGGGCCGGGTTCTTGGCGGCCACCAGGTCGCGCACGCCGGGGCCTTGCAGGGTGCTGCCGTCCAGGCGCTTGAACTGGCCCAGCCACACGTTCTGGATGCCCTTGGCGTTGTTCACCACGTCGCGGTGCGTGTTGTCGGAGAAGCACGAGTGTTCGTCTTCCTGGTCCTGCGAGTTCAGCGCCACTTCCATGCGCTCACCCGAGAGTTCACCGCGCGAGAGCGAGCCCAGGCCGACGATGATCTTGCGCACCGATTCCTTGCCGCCCTTCTCGAATTTGGCGCGGTAGTTCTTGGCGTTGGGTTCCCAGGCCTTGACCATGCCGGCCAGGTCCTCGACCAGCAACTCGGTGGCCACCGTCAGGTACTGCGCGCGGCGCTCGGCGTTCTCGCCCTTGCCTTTGACGTAGTCCTCGAACGGGCGGTTGCCCGGGCCGGTTTCGCTCAGGTCCTGGCCCCAGAGCAGGAACTCGACCGCGTGCCAGCCGGCGCTGATGTTCTCTTCACCGCCGCGCTCGTTGGCCTTGATCAGCGCCGCCTTGGTGATCTTGAACTTGGTGTTGTTCACGATGCCGGCCTTGGGTTTGCCCTGCACGTAATCCACATAGGCCTCGTCCAGCGGCCAGGCGTTGATCTGGCCCTCGGGGCCCTTGTCGTCGTCGATCGGGCCGCCGTAGAAACGGAAGGCCTCGGTCTGGCCGTAGAACTCGCGCGCACCCAGCCAGGCCTTGCGGGCCTTGTCCAGCCCCTCGGCCGACGGCGCGGCCACGAAGGCGGCGATGGCGGCCTGCATGTCCTTGGCGCTGGTCAGGGTGTCGGCGTAGGTGGCGTGCACCATGGCGGCGTGGTGGGTGACCACGGCCTTGTGGTCCACGGCGCTGGCGGCCACCGCGGCGGCGGGGGTGGCGGTCTGGGCGTGGGCCGACAGGGTGGTCAGCGCGGTGCTGGCGGTCAGGGCGGCGATCGCCAGGGTCAGGGCTCGCAGTTGCATGGGAATTCCTTGTTGAAAGTAAATGAGAACGATTCTAGTTTACGACATACGGTGCCGGTTGAGGTGGATCAAGGGTCCGGACGGCACAGGTGCGGGATCAGATCGGCGCTCAGGTGGTACGCCGGGCCGCCGGGGTCGGTGGCCACCGCCACGACCAGGCCCTGGTCGGCAAAGCGCTGCAGCACGCGATGGGTCGTGCTGAACGGCAGCGACACCCGGCCCTGCCGCAGCACGGCGTGGATGTCGCGCGCGGTCCTCGGCACCGGCCCTGTCCGGGCCAGCTCGGTCAGGACCAGCATCCGGGTCTGGGTGCGCGACAGGCGGGCGGCCTGCAGGGTCGCCGCCAGCGCCAGCGGGTTCACCATGGGGGTCAGAACTGGGTCCTCAGTGCGAGCGAGACGTTGCGCGCTTCGCCCAGATTGCCCGCTCCCCACCCGCCGCCCGCCCAGTATTGGGCGTTGAACAGGTTGTAGACGTTGCCGATCAGCGTCCAGTCGTGGCCGCCCAGCTTCAGGTCGTGGCTGAAACCGACGCCCACCACCGTGCGGTCGGGCACGGTCAGGTGGTTGGCTTCGCTGGTGAACGACTGGCCGAAATAGCGCACATTGCCGTGCAGCTTCAGGCCCCTGACGCCGGGCACCTGGTACTGCGCGTGGAAGGCGAACTGCCACTCGGGCGCGTAGGCCGGGCGATGGCCTTCGACGGCCGCGTTGTCGGCCGACACCTTGTTGATGGCCCCGTCCAGGTAGATGCCGCTCAGCCCCAGGTTCAGGTGCTTGGTGAACTGGTGGGCGGCCGACAGCTCAAGGCCCTGGTAGGTCACCTGGCCGTCCTGGTTGAGGTAGCGGGCGCCGCCGCGCAGCACGTCCATCTGGTTCGCCTCTTGAATACGGAACAGCGCGGCGGAGTAGTCGAACCCGCCCGAGGCGTGCTTGACGCCGATCTCGTGCTGCTTCGACACGGTGGCGTCCAGCACCTCGCCCGCGTTCGCGTAAAGCGTGCCGACGCGTTGGCCCGGCTCCAGGCCTTCCACGTAGCTGCCGTACACGCTGGTTGCCGCGTCCGGCTTGTAGATCAGCGCCAGCGTGGGGCTGGTGTTTCGCGTGGCGTAGCCGGAATCGACCGAGGCGTCGCCGTCCAGGTCTTTCAGTTGGTAGTCGGTGAACCGCAGGCCGGCGATGGCCTGCCACCGTTCGTTGATGTGCAGCGTGTCGCTGGCGAAGGCGTACAGCTGGCGGTTGTCGGCGCTCACGGGCGTCAATTTGAAGTCCGCGACCCTGCTCGTGCGGAAGGTCTGCGGCTGGTGGATGTTGCCGCTGAAGTCGTTTGACCAATAGAACTCGCTGGCCCAGGCGTCCTTGCTGCTTTGCAGGCCCAGGCCGGCCACGACCTCGTGTTTCAGCGTGCCGGTGCTCAGCTGGCCCTGCAGCATGGCCTGGGTGAACGCCGTGTCCAGCCGGCCGGCGAAGTTGTACGCGGTGCCGGTGTAGTCGCCCTGCAGGTTCAGCAGGTCGGCGAAGGCCTTGTTCGACTGGTGGTCCTTGCGCGAGAAACCGAGCTGGTACTTCAAGTCCCACTGGTCATCGATCTTCCATTGCAGGCCGGTGGACGCCAGCAGGGTCTTGGTGCGGTAGTAGGCGTTGTCGATGTTGAAGTCGTCGTAGCGGTAGGTGACGCTGGGCAAGCGGCCACCGCTGCCCTGGACGTCGTAGCCGCTGAGGTAGAACTGGATGGGTTCGGCCTTGTTGGTGCTGTCCTCGTGGAGCAGCGTGGTGGACCACTTCACCGACGCCCCGAACTGCTGGTCGATGGCCAGGGCGGCCACCGTGCGATCAATGCGGCTCTCGTTGTACGCCGTGCCTTGTTCGGTCGCCACGTTGGCGCGAACCCCAAGCTGGTTGCCGAGCTGCCGGCTCATGTCCACCTGGGCAGACACCAGGCGCGGGTTGCGGTAGCCCAGCTCCACCGTGGTTTCGTTGTCGGGCTTGGGACGTTTCAGCTGGTGGCTCAGGGCGCCGCCCGGCTCGCCAAAGCCGTACATGAAACCCGAGAGGCCCTTGAGGGCCGTCACGCTCTCGACCGCCTCGGTGGGGAAGTCGCCGCCCCAGTACAGCAGCATCGGGATGTCGTCGATGTAGTTGTTGCGCACCGGCAGCCCGCGGATCTGCGTGCCCCACCAGTCGGTGGTGAACGACGAGGTCGGGGTGTAGACCGAGGCGTCGTTGACAAAGATCTGGCCGATGGATTTCGCGCCCCGCTCAGTGATCTCCTGGCTGTCCACGACGGTGACGGAGAACGGGGTGTCGAGCAGGGACTTGTGGCCCAGCGCGCCCGTGGTCGCGTCTTTCAAAAGGTAGGTCAGGCGCGAGCTGGGCGCTGCGGCGGTGGCCGTGACGGTGACCGTCGGCAGGGTGGCGTCGGGTCCTGGCCTCGCCGCCGCTGGGCGACCGGCCACCGGGGCCGCCGCCACGGCGGCCTGGCGCAGCGAGTAACCGCCGCCCGGCTGGGCCAGCGCCTCGATGCCGGTGCCGGCCAGCAGCGCCGACAGACCGGCGGCGATGGTGTGGCGGCCGGTCAGGCCGCTGGAGGTCTGGCCCTCCAGCAGGGCGGCGTCGTGCGACAGGTTCACCCTGGCGGTGCGGGCAAAACGGTCCAGCGCCGCCGCGAGCGGCCCGGCCGGCACGTTGAAGACCAGCACCTCGCCGCCGGCGGGCAGCGCGGTGGGCGCGGACTGGGCGTGTGCGGCCGGGGGCAGCGCAACCGAGCCCACGGCCAGCGTGAGCAGGGCGCCGTGCAGGGCGAGCGCCAGGGCGCTGGGGCGCGGGTGGGCCGCGTTGCAGGCGGTCGTGACGGGCCTCGGGGACGGTGCGATGCGGTGGTGGGGATGGGGCATGGAAGGCCTTGGGTGGGTAGGGGTTGAAAAAATGCGCCTACAAAAATGCGCCTATCTGTAGGCCGGTCGAAACGCCCAATCCCCTCACCTGCCGATCAAAAAAAAGTTTCTGCGATCGCCGGGCCGCTGCCTCAGGCACCGCTGTCCGGGCCCACCGACACCCAGAAGCGCGTGGTGTAGACCACGCTGACCGGCTGCGTCTGCAGCAGGAACTGCAGGGCCTGGTCGGTGTCCTTGACGTGGTACAGGCCGGACACCCGCAGCCCGGCCACGCGCGGATCGCAGGTGATGTGGCCCGGGCGGTAGCGGGCCAGCTCGGCCAGCAGGTCGGCCAGCCGCATGTCCTTGCCGGCGATCACCCCGTCGGTCCAGGCGTCGGCCTCGATGCCCCGCAGATCGGCCGGCGCGGTGCCGTCGGCGCTCATCCAGCGGCTTTCGCCGGGGCGCACGATCGCGGTGGCGCCGCCGCGCGCCGGGTGCAGCTTCACCGCCCCTTCCTGCACGCTGATGCGCGCGCGCGGCCCGTCGAGCCGCACGGTGAAGCGGGTGCCCAGCGCGCGCATTTCGCCAAAGGGCGTGGCCACCCAGAACGGGCGGCCGTGGCCCCGGCTCGCCACGGCCTGCGCGTCGCTGCCCGTGGTGACCTGGATCTCGCCGCGCCGCAGCACCACCATCCGCCGGTCGCCGCCCAGGTCGGTGTGCACGGCGGTGTCGGTGTTGAGCACGATCACGCTGCCGTCGGCGAGCGGCAGCGTCTGTTGTTCGCCGGTGGCCGTCGCGGCGTCGGCCAGCCAGCGCTGCCAGGGCGCGTGCTCGCGCGCCACCCAGCCCGCGCCCAGCAGCACACCGGCCAGCGAGAGCCGCTCGATCGCACCCCGCCGCGTCACCCGGCGCCGCTGGCGCAAGCCGTCGGCGGTCTGCAGCGTGTCGCGCACCAGCTGCGGCGGCACGGCGCGGAAGGTGCGGCCCAGCGAGCCCACGCGCTGCCAGGCCACGGCGTGCTGCGGGTCGGCCCGCAGCCAGCGCTCGAAGTCGGCGCGGGCCTGGGGCGTGGGCAGGTGGTGGTCCAGCCGGATCGACCAGGCGATGGCCGTGTCGATCAGGTGCTCGGGCAGCGCGCGCTCACCCATGCTTCAGTGCCCGTAGCGCAGCGCGTAGCAGGCGCGCAGCGCCTTGGCGATGTGGCGCTCCACCGTGGCCAGCGACACGCCCAGTTGCTGCGCGATCTGCGGGCAGGTCAGGCCGTCCAGCTGGGCCAGCAGGAAAGCGGTGCGCACCGCCGGCCTGAGCCCGTCGAGCATGCGGTCGATCTCGGTGAGGGTCTCCAGAAAGACCAGACGGCTCTCGGTCGAGGGCGCGTCGGCCTCGGGCAGCGCGGCCAGGGTCTCCAGCCAGGCCCGCTCCAGCTCGCGCCGGCGCCAGTGCTCGATGACCAGGCCGCGCGCGACGGTGGACAGAAAGGCCCGGGGCTCGCGGGGTTCGACCGGGTGCTGCCGCGCCAGCAGGCGCATGAACACGTCTTGCGCGATGTCCGCCGCGTCGTGCGAACACCCGAGCTGGCGCCGCAGCCAGCCCTGCAGCCACCCATGGTGCAGGTGGTACAGGGCGTGCACGGTCTGGTGCGGGGTGGCGAGCGCAGCGGGCGGTTGGCCGACGCCGGTGGAGAGCCGCTGCACGGTGTGCACGGTGGGCGGCGCCGTGTTCAGCGCGCGGCGGGTGCAGCGGCCGGGGTCAGGCACCAGGGGCGCAGCCAGTGCGCCCGCCGGCTCAGCACCATGGCGACCGCGACGGCGCTGCCGGCCAGCAACATGATCCACACCAGCGCGGCCATGGACGGCCGGTCGGCCATCAGGCAGGCCAGCAGCGACAGGGGCAGGGCCGTCGCGCCCAGACGGCGCAACCAGCCGCGCGCGTGCGTGGCGTCTTCGGCGTGCTGGTGCATCACCTGGCCCCAGTGCACCTCCATCGCCAGGGCGAGCCAGGCCATGCCGCTGAAGCTCAGCGCGGCCGCCGTGATCAACCACAACACCTCAGACATGGGCCACCCCCGTTCCGTTGCCGTCGGCCGAGGCGTTAGCAGCGTCCGGTGAGGCGGCGGGCCGTTCCCGCTGCGCGAGCCGGCGCGCCACCCCCACCGCGATGCCCGCGCTGACCAGCAGGCTCAGGTCCACGCCGGCCACGGCCCAGTAGGTCTCGGTGAACACGGTCTTGACCAGGTGGTCGCCGGTGGTCGCCCAGTTCAGGCCCACCGCTGCCACGGCCAACGCGGCCACGGCCCAGCACTGCTCGCGCCAGGCCGGGTTCATGCGGCCCTGCGCCACCGGCGCGCTGCGCACGAAGGCGTGCGCCATGGCCAGCAGCCAGCAACCCCAGAAGGCCCATTTTTCCCAGTCGCCCTTGCCGCCCAGGTCGGCTGGCAGCAGGCGGTTGACCACCAGCATGCCGATGGCGGCGATGAGCATGCCCGTCATGGTGGTCACGGCGAGCGCATCGACCACGCGGCTGCCCTGCGTGCCGGCCCTGGCGTGCTGCTTCTTGCGCTTCTCGACGAAGAAGACGAAGCCGGTGGCGATGCACACCGCGCCCAGCAGGCCGCCCAGCACGTAGAGCCAGCGCAGGAACCAGTGTTCGAAGTGCTGCAGGTGCAGGCCGGTGAGGAATTCGTTGACGTTGGCCACGGGGGTGCGCGGCGGGTCTTCATGCAGCAGCTCGCCGGTGCTGGCCTTGAAGTGGATGCCCTCGCCCACCAGGGCCACGCGGTCGCTGCCGGCGCGGTAGAGGCTGACGTAGCCGTTGGCGTCGCCCACGTGGTGCACCATGAGAAAGCCCACCTCGCCCGCCATGTCGCGCTCGGCCCAGCGCTGCTTCGCCTGCGCCACCATGGCGTCCACAGAGGCCAGCGGCGCGGGCACACCAGCGGGTTTGTGGGGCAGGCCGGTGTCCTGCGCCTCCATCACCTCGTGCTGGTCGTGCAGGCCCTTGAGCTGGAACTGCGAGACCGGCAGGAAGTAGGCCGACGCGAAGATCACCAGCGCGGTGAAGGCGAAGAAGAAGTGAAACGGCAGCGCCACGACACCGGTGAGGTTGTGCAGGTCCAGCGCGCTGCGCTGGGTGTGCTTCTTGGGCCGGAAGGTGAAGAACTCGCGGAAGAACTTGCGGTGCATCACCACGCCCGAGACCAGCGCGGCCAGCATCACCAGCGCGGCCAGGCCGACGATGAAGATGCCCAGGTTCTTCCACTGCCAGTTCAGGCTGTAGTGCATGGGGTAGAACCACTCGCTGCCGATCTTGAGCTGGTCGGCGCGCACGAAGGCGCCGCTGCGCGGGTCGATGGTGGCGTTGCCGTGGATGTGGTTGTGGCCGTCCGGGTCTTTGGCCTGCGGCACACCGAAGCCCACGCCCATGCTCAGCACCGGGTCGCGGTGCGTGGTGTAGGCCCAGTACTCGTCGGCCGGCAGTTCGAGGCGCGGTGTCATCGGCCCCTGGGCCGTGTCGTGCAGCAGCGGCATGTTGGCCGCGTAGTCGGCGGCGTCGGGCTGAATCTGCTTCAAGGCCGGCAGCAGCACCTGGTCAAACGACGGCATGGGCTGCGGGTCGAAGCGCGTCTGCGGAATGGCCCAACGGTCGAACTCGCGGTCGAAGACCGAGAGCGAGCCGAAGAAAAACACCACGATGAGCACGAAGCCGATCACCAGGCCGAACCAGGTGTGCAGCCAGGTCATCGACTGGCGGAAGTTCTGGAACATGGGATGTCCTTTCAGGCGAGGATGGCGCGCTGGATCGCCCAGGCCAAGGTGAATTGAAGGGCCGCGCCGCCGCCCAGCACGATCCACACGCGGGCGATGCTGGTGGCGGCGAACGACCACAGGAACAGGCCGAGAAACACCAGGAAGGCGAGCATGAGCACGCCCATCTCGGCGTCGTGGTACTCGAACCCGAGGCCCACGAGCGCGGCGATGCCCGCCGCCGCGAAGCCCCAGGTGAAGGCGTAGGCGCCGAAGACGCCGGCGGTCACGCGGGCGGTGATCTCCGGCCAGCGAAGCGACTTGGCCCCGGCGTTCACAGCTTGTACTCCAGCGTGAGCGCGGCGGTGCGGGGCGCGCCGTAGATGGCGCCGTAGGTCACGGACCGGATGTACTTTTTGTCGAGCAGGTTCTTGACGTTCAGGCGCAGCGTGGCCTTGTCGGTCAGTTCGTAGGCGGCGAAGGCGTCCACGAGCACGTAGGCGTCCTGGCTCGCTCCGGCCATCTTCGACACGGCGGACTGCCAGCGCAGGCCCGAACCCACGCGCAGCTTGGGCAGCGCACCGACCCGCGTGTCGGCGAGCAGCTTCAGCGTGCGTCGGGGGGTCCATTCGTAGATGTCATTGCCGTCCGGTCCCGTCAGCTTCATCGAGGTGAACCCGGCGGTGAGCTTGGTGTCGGCGCCGATCCGACCCGTGGCCTCGATCTCGAAGCCCCTGGTTTTCACGTCCCTGGGCTCGTAGTACGAGGCCTGGGCCACGGGGTCGAAGCCCGCTTCGGTGGCCAGGCCCTTCTGCTCGGCGCTGAAGACGGCGAAGGTGGTCAGCAGCTTGCGGTCAAGCCACTCGGCCTTGACGCCGACCTCGGTGTTGACGCCCTTCATGGGTTTCAGGAACGCGCCCTGGACGGTGCGCTGGTCCTGGGCCTGGAAGATGTCGGAGTAGGAGGCGTAGGCCAGCGCGTTCGACGTGAGGTCGTAGGTGGCACCGACGTAGGGGCTCGCCTTCTGGGTGGTTTCGTTGTCGAGGTTGGTGCCGCCGCCGTAGATCGCGGTGCCGTCGCGCTTGAGGGTGATGGCATTGACGCCGAAGATGCCCTTGAGCTGGTCGGTCAGCTGCAGGCGGCCGGCGGCGTACAGGCGGGTGATGTTCTGGTCGCCGTCCGAGGCGACGGACTTGGCCCCCCACGCCGGTTCGGCATAGACATCCCCCGCGTACGGGAAGGCCGGCAGCACCGGGAAGGTGGCGCCCGCGTAGGACTCGGTCAGGCTCTTCTGCTTCGAATGGCTCAGCCCGAACACGGCATCGTGCTGGCGGCCGAAGGCGTTGAAACGGCCCGTGACGTTGACATCCAGGATGTCGCTGCTGGAGGTGCTTTCGCTGCGGTAGGGCCAGCCGACCAGGCCGGTGTTGTCGGGGTTGAGGAAGCCCGTGAACGTGTAGGCGTAGAACAGCTTCGTGGCGTCGTCGCCCTCGGCGTGGTTGTAGGTGAGCTTGGCCTCCCAGTCGGGCGACAGCGCATGGGTGTACTCCACGAACGCGCTCTGCGTGCGGTTGTTCCAGCGCGCCCAGTCCTGCGAGGTCGAGGCCGAGACGTCGAATTCGGCCAGCGAGCCATCGGCGTACGGCAGGGTCAGCGAACCCCACATGGGCGAGCGCTGTTGGGCGTCCTGGTAGGTCAGGCCCAGGGCCAGGATGCCGTTGTCGCCGACCTGCCCTTCGACGATGCCGGAGATGGCGGTGCGCTGATTGCCCAGCCCGCGCAGGTACGAGTCTTTGTCTTCCTGCGCCACCACCAGCCGGCCGGCCCACTGGCCGTCTTTGGACAGCACCTTGTTGTAGTCCAGCGCCACCCGCTTCTGTCCGTGGGACCCGAGGGTGAACTGCGCCTCGCCGCCGTCCTTGTTGGTGGGGCGCTTGCGCACGTAGTTGATGGTGCCCGAGGCGTTGCCGACGCCGGTGAGCAGGCCGTTGGCGCCACGGATCAGCTCGATTTTTTCGAACAGGAAGGTGTCCAGCTGGCTTTCGGCGATGCCCCAGGCGTTGGTCATGCCCAGGCCGTCGACCTGGGTCAGCATGATGTCGAAGCCGCGGGCGCTGTAGGAGGTGCGGTTGGTTTCCCACTCGTCCACGGTGAGACCGGTGCCATAGCGCAGTGCGTCGTTGCTGTCGGTGGCGCCGAAGTCGCGCAGGGTGTCCTTGTCGATCGTGCTGATGGACTGCGGTGTGTCCTTGACCTCCATCGGCAGGTTGGTCGCGCCCTTGGACACGCGGTTCTCGCGCTTGGTCTTGATGACGACGGTGGCCAGCTCAGGCGCCTCGGTGTTGGAGGTGGCCGGCGCAGCGGTCTCGGCGGGCGCCGACTGGGCGTGTGCCGGCAGGGCGTGGAAGAGGCCACTGGCGAGCAGGGCGGCGGCGAAGGCGACGGGGTGGTGGCGAACGGGGTGGGTCATGGGGTTGTCCGGTGGAGACGGGGCGTGAACGCGGGTGGGGCCAGCGCTGCCGGGGCGACGTTCGGGCTGTGGGTGTGCGGGGGCATGGTCCAGAGGCAGCAACGTGTCTTCGCAGCGAAGGAAGGGGTTGGCTGGCTCTGGACAGGGGATGGCGTGCGGCGCGCCACGGGTGGACGGGGCGCGCGCAAGCCCTGTCGGTGGCTGGCTGTAACGTAATGATAACAATTCTCAATGAGATTGAGAACCTTTCGTGGATTCACTGATCGGCCGCGGCCCGATGCCCTGAAAGACGCCGTCCGGACGCTCTCCGAGGGGCGTGCGTTGACCTTGATCAAACCTGACGGTCGTCTGGCCATGAAAATCCGCTTGCGCCTCAAACGAGAATAGTTATCATTTAAACACTGGCAATCGGCCAGTGTTTCACTTGCAAGGAGCGTCCTCATGCCACAGCCATGTGTCGATACCGGTCTGGGTGGGCCGTTTGTGCCGCTCGCGGCCTTGCCCGGATGGACCCGGGCCATGCACCAGGCGACCCGGGCGCAGTGCCTGGGCCAGGTGTCGCGCGCGACGGGCTGGTACCGCGAGGCGCTGGGGCTGGCGTTCGATCGGGTGGACACCGGGTGCACCGACAACGAAGACGCGTGCCTGTGCGCGCTGGTGAGCAGCACGCTGTGCCTCTCGGGCCTGCAGGCGGACCAGGGCCAGCTGTCGCTGGCGGCGGCCACGCTGGCCGACGCCCACACCGCGCTGGTCCGGCTGATGCTCGGTCCACCGCGCGCCAGCGCCTGGCGCAAGGCCGCCGTCCGGTACAGCCACGACACCCACGCGGCGCTGGTGCAGCACTGGGCCGCGCACGGACCCGACCCGGTGATCGAGGGCGCGCTGCGCGCGGGCTGCCTGGTGATGAACGCCGCGGCGCGCGCCGTTCACTGAGGCCGGCCATGTGTGTGCACAAGAAGCCCTTTGAAGCCCCAGCGAACCCGGACACGCTCGTGAGCCGTTACGCCCTGCGGGACGGTGGCCCGTCACCCGCCGTCGGTGCCGCCGCGCCCGCGCGGCAGGGCTCCGCGCGCCGCAAGCTGTGGGAGCTGGGGGGCCACGCGCCCTGCCCGGTCACCGGCGTCTGCCTGCGCCTGCCCGAGTTGCAGAAGCTGGCGCGCAAGGCGGGCCTGGACGTGGCGGGGCTCAGCGAATACGAAACCCACATCGCGGTGGTGAGCGAGTGCCGGCGGCGCACCCCGCTGGCCGAGCTGGTGCAGCGCGAGCTCGACGACCGCCATGCGCTGTTCGTGCTGAAGTCGGCGAAACTGAAAACCACCGAGGCCCTGGCGCAATGGTGGGACCAGAGCTGCATGGGCATGGACTGGGCGGGCGTGTTCTGGGCGGTGCTGACGCATCCGCGCTGCACCCCCGAGCTGGAATTTGCCGTGCTGGGGCAGGTGCACATGCTGCAGCACCAGGTGGGCATGGCCGCGCGGGTGGACCTGAGCCGCCTGCACGCGCTGGTGCAGGACAACCAGACGCTGGGTGACGACCTGGCGCTGGCCCAGCAGCGCCTGCAGGCCACCGCGCTGGAGCTGGCGCAGCTCCGGGCGCAGCACGACGCGGAGCGGGGGCGCCTGCGCGGCGAACTGATCCGGGCGCACACCGCCCAGGCGCAGACCCAGGCGCAGTGCGAAGCACTGCAGCGGCAGGCGCCCGACCTGCCGCAGCGCCAGCGCCTGGCGGACGAGAACCGGCAGCTGATCGAACACAACCAGCAGCTGCGCCGCGCCCTGAGCCGCATGAACGAAGCCAGCCCCGCCACGCCGGAGTGGGTGGCGCCCACGGCCGCGACACCGGCGATGGCCAGCGGCACACCGTCGCCCGTGTCGCCCGACGCGGGCTGGGTCATCCACGACCGCTCGGTGCTGTGCGTGGGCGGGCGCACCCGCGTGATCCCGGTCTACCGCGAGCTGATCGAGGACAAGGGCGCGCGCTTCCTGCACCACGACGGCGGCGAAGAAGACAAGGCCGGGCAGCTCGGGCCGATGCTGCAATCGGCCGACCTGGTGATCTGCCAGGTGGGCTGCATCAGCCACAACGCCTACTGGCGCGTGAAGGAACACTGCAAGCGCCACGGCAAGCCCTGCCTGTTCGTGGAGACGCCCAGCCGCTCGGCGATGGAGCGTGTCCTGAGCGGCTGCGCCGCGGCACCCGAAACCCAGGAGGCCAGGCTGCCCTGAGCGCCCGGCGTCAATCCACCGCGGTGATCTGCACCATCGGCTGCAGGCGCCGGATGTCGTCCAGGCTGCTGAGCCCGGTGCCGGCCGAGAGCAGCGCGGCCGAGCCGGCAGCGATGCCCCAGGTGAAGGCCTGCTCCAGCGGCAGGCCCTGCTGCAGGCCCCAGACCAGGCCGCCCACGAAGCTGTCGCCCGCGCCCACCGCGCTGGCCACGGGGATGTCCAGCGGTGGCGCGCGCCACATCGCCTCGCGCGTGACCAGCAGCGCGCCCAGGTGGCCCAAGGTCAGGGCCACCACCTCGGCCTGACCGTCCAGCACCAGCTGGCGCGCGGCGGCCTGCCAGTGCGCGGGCGTGTCCAGCGGACGGCCCGCCAGCTCGGTCAGTTCCTTGAGGTTGGGTTTGAACAGGTACACGCCTTCGGCCAGGGCGGCGGTGAGCGCCGGGCCGGAGGTGTCGAGCACCATGCGCACCCCCTTGGCGCGGCACAGGCGGGCGAGCCGGGCGTAGAAGTCGGTGGGCACGCCCGGCGGCAGGCTGCCGCTGGCGACCAGCAGGTCGGGGAAGTCGGGCATCTGCGCCAGGTGGTCCAGGCAGGCCTGCCACTCGCTGTCCGTCAGGTGCGGGCCGGGCATGACGAAGCGGTATTCGGCGCCGGTGCTGTGTTCGTGCACGGTGAAGCTCACGCGCGTCTCGTCGGCGATGGGCAGGAACACGCCGCTCAGGCCCTCGTCGCGCATGCGCCGCTCCAGCCACTGGCCCGAGGAGCCGCCGGTGGGGCAGAGCGCCGTGCACTGGCCGCCCAGACGGGTGAGCACGCGCGCCACGTTGATGCCGCCGCCGCCCGCGTCGTGCAGCGTGTCGCCGCAGCGCAGCTTGTGCGTGGGCACGACGCGCTCGGTCTCGGTCGCCAGATCGACCGCCGGGTTCATGGTGAGGCAGAGCACGCGCAGGGGTGGAATGGGGCTGTTCATGCCGCCATTCTGACCGCAGGGGCCGCGCGTCAGCGCAGGTGCTTGAACCGCTTGGCGGCGAAGGCCTCGCTCACCCGCAGGCCGCGGATGCCGGGCACGAGGGTGAACGGCTGGCCGGCCTCGATGGCGCCCGGCCGCACCACCGCGAGGTAGAAGCCCGAGCACAGCTGCGCCATCATCAGCCGGCCCGCCGTCGCCAGCTCCATGACGGCGTTGAACTTGTAGCAGGGCTCGCGCGGCGCGGTCACGCGCAGCGCACAGCCGGGAAAGTGAAGCTCGTCGCCGATCCACACCTCGTGTTCCAGCAGGCCCTGGATGCTCAGGTTCTCGCCCATGAAGCCGGGCGGCAGGGGATCGTCAAACAGGTTCACGCCCGCTTCGCGCCGCTGGCCCTGCCAGAACGGCAGGTGCTCGACCGGGTAGGCGTAGACCGCCTTGTCCAGCCCGCCGTGCACCGTGGGGTCGGCCTGCTCGTCGCCGTGCAGGCCGAGCGGCCCGACCGCCACCGGGCCGGTCACCGGCGCTTTGCCGATGGCCGAGAGGAAGCTGCGTGGGCCGACGCGCAGGGGCCGCGCGCGGCCGGTGTTGACGCTCAGGACCCGCAAGGCCTCAGCCGCGCATCAGCGCTTCGATCTCGTCGGCATCCACCGGCACGCCGCGGCTGATGAGCTCGCAGCCGGTCTCGGTGACGATGGCGTCGTCTTCGATGCGGATGCCGATGTTCCAGAACGCTTCGGGCACGCCTTCCCCCGGGCGCACGTACAGGCCGGGCTCGATGGTGAGCACCATGCCCGGGCGCAGGATGCGGCTGGGGCGGTCCTTGATGGTTTCGCCGCTCAGCGGGTCCTTGCGTTCGTTCACCGTGCCCACCTCGCTGGGCTCCACGTAGCTGCCGCAGTCGTGCACGTCCATGCCCAGCCAGTGGCCGGTGCGGTGCATGTAGAACGGGAAGTAGCTTCGGTTGGCGATCACGTCCTGCGCGCTGCCGACCTTGTTTGTGTCGAGCAGGCCGACGTCGAGCAGGCCCTGCGCGAGCACGGCCACCGTGGCCTCGTGCGGATCGGTGAAGCGCGCGCCCGCTTTGGTGGCGGCCACGGCCGCGTCCTGCGAGGCGAGCACCAGGTCGTAGAGCGTGCGCTGCGGGCCGGTGAACGTGCCGTTGGCGGGGAAGGTGCGGGTGATGTCGCTGGCGTAGCCGTCGAGTTCACAACCTGCGTCGATCAGCACCAGCTCGCCGCTGCGGATGGGCGCGGCGTCGGCGCGGTAGTGCAACACGCAGGCGTTGGCCCCGGCCGCGACGATGCTGCCGTAGGCCGGGTACTGCGAGCCCTGCTGGCGGAACTCGTGCAGCAGCTCGGCGTCGAGGTGGTACTCGCGCACGTCCTGCCCGGCGCGCAGCATGGCCGCGCAACGCTGCATGGCGCGGACGTGGGCGCGCGCGCTGATCTGCGCGGCGCGCCGCATGGTGTCCTGCTCGTGGGCGTCCTTGATCAGGCGCATCTCGTCCAGCGGGCCACACAGGTCGCGCTGCTGTTCGGGGCAGAGCGCGCCGTAACGCACGCGGGCACGCACCGGCTGCAGCCAGCCGTTGATGCGGCTGTCCAGCCCCTGGTGCGTGGCGAAGGGGTACCAGACCACGCTGCGGTTTTCCAGCAGCTTGGGCAGGCGCTGGTCCAGCTCGGCCACCGACAGCGCGGCCTGCACACCCAGCACCTCGGGCGCCGCGGCCGGTCCGAGGCGGATGCCGTCCCAGACCTCGCGCTCGGCGTCTTTCGGGTTGCAGAACAGCGTGCTCTCGCCCTCGGCCGTGATCACCAGCCAGGCGTTGGGTTCGGCGAAACCGGTCAGGTAATAAAAGTAGCTGTCGTGCCGGAACAGGAAGTCGCTGTCGCGGTTGCGCTGCTGCTCGGGCGCGGTGGGCACGATGGCGATGCCGCCAGGGCCTAGCTGTGCGGCCAGGCGAGCGCGGCGTTGGGCGTAGAGGGTGTGGGTGGTGTGTGCGTCCATGGGACCATTCTCCGTGTTTTGCAACGACCCCGCAGTGCCACTGCCCGGTGCGCGACACCAGCCAAGGCATCCGCGGAACCGGCTTTGCCGGGCCGCTGGATGCGCCCCCTTGGGGGCTGAGGACCGCGGCTCCGAGCCTGCCTGCGCAGGCTTGGACGGGACGAAGAGGCATCGGCTCCGACGATGACGCGGCCTGCAAGGCACGCCGCAGGCGGCGCGGGGGAGTCGCTGGCTTCAGCCCAGTTCCTGCAGCCGCTCGGGCGTGCCCACATCGGTCCAGGGCCCGGTGTACAGCTCGGCGCTCACGCGCCCGGCGTCCATGGCCCGGCGCAGCAGCGGGGCCAGCGGTGCGGCCGTGCCCTGGGGGTTGCCGGGCACGGTGTCGAACCAGGGCAATTCAAACAGGGCACGGCGGTAGAGGCCGATGGTGCTGTAGGTGAACTTCACCGGGGCCTCGTTCAGCGCCCGCCCGTCCTCGCTGAGGCCGAAGTCGCCCTCGGGGTTGTGCGTCGGGTTGGGCACCAGCCAGAGGTGGGCCAGCATGCCGCTGGCGACAAAGCGGTCCACGCTGGCCTGCGTGAACTGAAACGCTGGCGCGTACACGTCGCCGGCCAGCACCCAGAACACCTCGCCCAGCAGGGGCAGGGCGCGCGAGATACCGCCCGCGGTCTCCAGCGCATAGCCAAAGTCCTGACCCTCGTGCGAGAAACACAGCGCCGTGCCTTCATGCTGCTGCGGCCACGCCGAAAAGTGCGCCTCGATCTGTTCGCCCAGCCAGGCGGTGTTGATCACCATCTGGTGAAAGCCCCCGCGCGCCAGGGCGTCCATCGACCACTGCATCAGCGGGCGCCCCTGAACCGGCAGCAAGGGCTTGGGGGTGGTGTCGGTGAGTGGACGCATGCGCATGCCCCGGCCGGCGGCCAGGATCATGGCGGGCGTGGGGGCAGGGTGGGAGAGGCTCATGGGCGGTGCGTTCGGTGGGCTCTGTCGACAAGATTATGGGACCGCTGCCGCCCGCGGCGCCGCGGGCTGGGGCACTGCGTTGCGCGGGGCCGATAAAATCAGGGGCTTCGCCTCCGCGACCCACCCCCGCCCCCACTCCACATCCTCCCCATGTCCGACGCTGCCAGCACCCCCACCGCCCCTTCCGTCACGCCCCAGACCCAGGCCAACGCCATCCGCGCGCTCGCCATGGACGCGGTGCAGGCCGCCAACTCCGGTCACCCCGGCGCGCCCATGGGCATGGCCGACATGGCGGTTGCCCTGTGGGGCCGCCACCTGCGCCACAACCCCACCAACCCGGCCTGGGCCAACCGCGACCGCTTCGTGCTGTCCAACGGCCACGGCTCGATGCTGATTTACGCGCTGCTGCACCTGACCGGTTACAAGCTGCCCATCGGTGAACTGAAGAACTTCCGCCAGTTCGGCAGCAAGACCGCCGGCCACCCCGAAGTCGGCCACACGCCCGGCGTCGAGACCACCACCGGCCCGCTGGGCCAGGGCATCACCAACGCGGTGGGCATGGCGCTGGCCGAGAAGCTGCTGGCCAGCGAATTCAACCGCGACGGTCACACCATCGTGGACCACAACACCTATGTCTTCCTGGGCGACGGCTGCCTGATGGAAGGCATCAGCCACGAAGCCATCGCGCTGGCCGGCGCCTGGAAGCTCAACAAGCTGGTCGCCCTGTACGACGACAACGGCATCTCCATCGACGGCCAGGTCGCACCCTGGTTCATCGACGACACGCCCCAGCGTTTTGAAGCCTGCGGCTGGAACGTGATCCGCGCGGTCGACGGCCACGACGCCGACGCCGTTGACAAAGCCATCGCCGCCGCCAAGAACAGCGCCGACAAGCCCACGCTGATCTGCTGCAAGACCAGCATCGGCAAAGGCAGCCCGAACCGCGCCAACACCGCCAAGGCCCACGGCGAGCCGCTGGGCGCCGAAGAAATCAAGCTCACCCGCGAAGCCCTGGGCTGGAGCCACGCGCCGTTCGCGATCCCGAAAGACGTGTACGCCGCCTGGGACGCCAAGGCCGCCGGCAAGACCGCCGAGGCCGCCTGGAACGCGCAGTTTGCCGCCTACAAGGCCGCCTTCCCCGAGCTGGCCAAGGAATTCACCCGCCGCATGAAGGGCGAGCTGCCCAAGCAGTTCCACCAGGTCGCCGTGGACGCCGTGCTCGCGGCCCACACCAAGGCCGAGACCGTGGCCAGCCGCAAGGCCAGCCAGATCGCGCTGGAAGCCTTCACGGCCGCCCTGCCCGAGCTGCTGGGTGGCAGCGCCGACCTGACCGGCTCCAACCTCACCAACACCAAGTCCACCCCCAACCTGCGCTTCGATCTGGCGGGCAACGTGGTGAAGAACGAGGCTGGGCAGGGTGGCCGCCACATCAACTACGGCGTGCGCGAATTCGGCATGGCCGCCATCATGAACGGCGTGGCGCTGCATGGCGGTTTCATCCCCTACGGCGGCACCTTCCTCACGTTCAGCGACTACAGCCGCAACGCCATCCGCATGGCTGCGCTGATGAAGCAGCGCGTGATCCACGTGTTCACGCACGACTCCATCGGTCTGGGTGAAGACGGCCCGACGCACCAGTCGGTCGAACACGCCGCCAGCCTGCGCCTGATCCCCAACCTGGACGTCTGGCGCCCGGGCGACACGGCCGAAACCGCCGTGGCCTGGGCCGTTGCACTGCAGAACGCCAACAAGCCGACCGCGCTGCTGCTGAGCCGCCAGAACCTGCCCTACGCGCCCAAGCACGAGCTCGGCGACATCAGCCGCGGCGCCTACGTGCTGGCCGAACCCAGCGAGGTGGGCCTGAAGAAAAAGGCCCAGGCGGTGATCATCGCCACCGGTTCCGAAGTGCAGCTCGCGCTCAAGGCGCAGGACCTGCTGGCCCGCGCCTACAACATCGCGGTGCGCGTGGTCTCCATGCCCAGCACCACCACGTTTGACCGCCAGGACGCCGCCTACAAGGCCTCGGTGCTGCCGGCCGGCCTGCCGCGCATCGCGGTGGAGATGGGCTCCACCGACGGCTGGTGGAAGTACGGCGTGGCTGCGGTGGTCGGCCTTGACACCTACGGCGAATCCGCCCCGGCGCCGGTGCTGTTCGAGCACTTCGGCTTCACCGCCCAGAACGTGGCCGACACGGTGCGCACCGTATTGACGAAATGACCCACCCCTGCAGCGCTTCGCGCTACCCCCTCAAGGGGGGCGGCACTGGCCGTCCGGCAAAGCCGGCCCGGCGGTGCCCTGGATCGGGCAACGCTTGCGCTGAACTGATTTCCCTGACTTGCAACTTTTCCAACTGAAGGAGTAGACGGACATGACCATCAAGATCGGCATCAACGGCTTTGGCCGCATCGGGCGCAACGTGCTGCGCAGCGCGATCCAGAACTTCAGCGACATCGAGGTCGTCGCCATCAACGACCTGCTCGAACCCGACTACCTGGCCTACATGCTGCAGTACGACAGCGTGCACGGCCGCTTCAAGGGCACCGTCAAGGTCGAGGGCGGCAACATCGTCGTCAACGGCAAGACCATCCGCCTGACGCAGGAGCGTGACCCGGCGAACCTGAAGTGGAATGAAGTCGGCGCCGACATCGTGATCGAATCCACCGGCCTGTTCCTCGACAAGGTCACGGCCCAGAAGCACCTGGACGCCGGCGCCAAGAAGGTCATCCTCTCGGCCCCCTCCAAGGACGACACGCCCATGTTCGTCTATGGCGTGAACCACAAGAGCTACGCCGGCCAGGCCATCATCTCCAACGCTTCGTGCACGACCAACTGCCTGGCCCCTGTGGCCAAGGTGCTGAACGACAAGTGGGGCATCAAGCGCGGCCTGATGACCACGGTGCACGCCGCCACCGCCACGCAGAAGACCGTGGACGGCCCGTCCAACAAAGACTGGCGCGGCGGCCGCGGCATCCTGGAAAACATCATCCCGTCGAGCACGGGCGCGGCCAAGGCCGTGGGCGTGGTGATTCCTGAGCTGAACAAGAAGCTCACCGGCATGTCCTTCCGCGTGCCCACCTCCGACGTCTCGGTGGTCGACCTGACCGTGGAACTCAACAGCGAAGCCAGCTACGCCGAGATCTGCGCCGAGATGAAGGCCCAGAGCGAAGGCGCGCTGAAGGGCGTGCTGGGTTACACCACCGACAAGGTCGTGGCGACCGACTTCCGCGGCGAGACCTGCACCAGCGTGTTCGACGCCGACGCCGGCATCGCGCTGGACAGCACCTTCGTCAAGGTCGTGGCCTGGTACGACAACGAGTGGGGCTACTCCAACAAGTGCCTGGAGATGGCGCGGGTCGTGGCCGGCTGATCGTCCACCCGGCTCCACAAAGAAGCGCCTTCGGGCGCTTTTTTTTGTTGGGCGTCGGGGGTTCACCGGGCTCCGTGCACCCAGGTGACAGCCGGGCACTTGACACTAGACCGACCGGTCTATAGATTCGCCCCATGTCCGACGTTTCCACCCCCGGCACCCGCGAGCGCCTCATCACCGCCATGACCGACGCGCTGCGCCGCCGTGGCCTGCACGGCATCGGCCTGACCGAATTGCTGCAGCAGGCCGGTGCGCCCAAGGGCGTGCTCTACCACCACTTCCCCGGCGGCAAGACCGAGCTGGCGATCGCGGCGATCGACGCGGTGGTGGACCGCATGCTGCGCGGGCTCGACGCCCTGCTGGCCGCGACACCCGACCCGCACGACGCCCTGCGCCGCTGGGTCGGTGGTGCCACCGCCCGGCTGCAGGACAGCGGTTTCGAGTCCGGCTGCCCGCTGGCCACGGTGGCGCTGGAGAGCACCGCCCACGATGCCGCATTGCGCGAAGCGCTGGCCCGGGCGTTCACGCGCCTGCGCGAACGCATCGCCCAGGCGCTGGAGCGGGCGGGCGAGCCGCGCGCGCAGGCGCTGGGCCTGGCCGCCCTCATCGTGGCCGCCTACGAAGGCGGCCTGCTGCAGGCCCGCGTGGCGCAGAGCAGCGAACCGATCCAGCAGGCCATGACGAGCCTGCTGTCCCTGCTGCCGGCGCGTCCGACCGGCGCGGGCGCGCATCCCGAAGGAGCCTGATCCCATGTCCTCATCGATGGACCCTGTCACCCCGGCGGCACCCGTCGCCAGCGAGCGCCTGACCCTGCAGGCGGCCGATGGCTACCCGCTGGTGGCGCACCGCTTCAGGAGCCCCACGCCGCCACGCGCGCACCTGGTGATGGCCGGCGCCACCGGTGTGCCCCAGGGCTTCTACCGGCGCTTTGCCGAGCACGCGGCGCAGCGGGGCTTCGACGTGCTCACCCTGGACTACCGGGGCATCGGCCAGTCGGCCCCGGCCACGCTCAAAGGCTTTCGCATGGACTACCTCGACTGGGGCCGGCTCGATCTGGCCGCCGGCGTCGAGGCCATGCGACAGGCCGGCATGCCGCTGTACCTGGTGGGCCACTCCTACGGCGGCCACGCGCTCGGGTTGTTGCCCGACCCCGGCGCGGTGGACGGCGCCTACACGTTCGCCACCGGCGCCGGCTGGCACGGCTGGATGCCGCCGCTGGAGCGCCTGAGGGTGCTCTTCATGTGGCGCGTGCTCGGGCCGGTGTGGACCCGCGCGGCGGGCTACCTGCCCTGGAGCCGGCTGGGCATGGGCGAGGACCTGCCGCTGGACGTGTACCGCCAGTGGCGCCGGTGGTGCAACTACCCGCGCTACTTCTTCGACGACCCGCGCATGCAGGCCGTCACCGAGCGGTTCGGCGAGGTGCGTTTTCCCATCGTGGCGGTCAATGCGCTCGACGACGCCTGGGCGCCTCCGGCCTCGCGCGACGCCTTCATGGCCGGCTACCGCAACACCGCGGTGCGCGCCGTGAGCATCGACCCGCGCCGCGCCGGCCTGGGGGCCATCGGCCACATGGGTTATTTCCGTCCGAAAGCCCGGCCCTTGTGGAACGACGCCCTGGACTGGTTCGAGGCCCAGCGGCTCAGTTGCAGCGCTTGAGCGGCTTGCCCGCCAGCAGGGCGCCCAGCCCGGCCACGGCGTCGCGCTGCGTGGGGGTGATGCGGGGCAGGCGCAGCGTGAAACTGACCGACTCGGCGCGCTCCTGCGCGACCCGGGCCGTGCGCACCCCGGTCCGGACCACGTCGGCCAGGGCTTTTTCGGCCGCCGCTTCGCTGGAGTAGGTGCCCAGCGCCAGGCCAGGACCCAGGCCGGCCGCGGACAGCTCGCGGAAGGAGACCTTCAGCTCACGCAGCTCGGCCTTCTTGCGTTCCACCTGCTCCTGGTTGTCGTAGCGGCCCATGTAGACGATCCAGCGCCCGCCGCTGCGGGCTTCGTTGAACTGCCAGCTGCGTGGCAGGTCAAGCTGGACCAGGGCGTTGCGCAGCGCCTCGGTCTGGGCCTCGGTGAAGCCACCGGCCTGCCAGCAGGCCGTGGTCTCGGGCTCCTGGGTCACGGGGGCCGGGGCCTGGACCAGGGTGACCGGTGCCGGTGCTTCGGTGGTGGGCGCCGCAACGGGTCCGGGCGGTGGAACGGGCACCTCGGCACCGGCGCCTGCGGCGTCCGGACTGGGCAGCGCCACCCGCTCCTCGTCAGCCGGCGCCGCCGCACGTGGCCCGTTAAGCAGGCGCAGCATCTCGGGCTGGACCTGCCCCTGCAGGCGTTCGGGTTCACGCTGTTCCTGGGGCGCCAGCCCCAGCGCCTCCAGGTGGCCCTGCGTCCAGGCGAAATAGGCCAGGTTGGCGATCAGCAGGAGGATGGCGGCCACTCTCAGCATGGCCGCACGCTCACTTCGGCGCTGGTGACTTCGCGCAGGCCCTGCGGCGTCAGCACCCTCAGGGCACCCTGGTGGCTGACACCCCCGGCGGTGCCTTCGACGCCGTCGGACAAGCGCACGGCACGACCGCTGAGGGCATCGCGGGCCGCGAAGCGGGCCGCAAACGGCGCGAACCCCTCGCGCTCGAAACGTTGCACGTCGCGCACCAGGGCAGGCGCAACCCGCGCCAGCACCTCGCCCGCCGTGATGCCCACCAGCACCTCGGCCAGACCCGCCGGCGCCACGGGCGGCATCGCTGGCTGGGCGCCGGTCAGCGTGTTCACCACCGCCGTCTCGGGACGCGCGATGTTGATCCCGACACCCACGACCACCGTGCGCTGAGGGGTCGAGTTGTCGCCGATGCCGGCGGTTTCCACGAGGATGCCGCCGAGCTTGCGCTCCTGCAGCCAGAGGTCGTTGGGCCACTTCAGGCGCACGTCGGGGTGCAGGCTCTCGGCCAGACTCACCCCCACAGCCAATGAGAGTCCCGACCAGTCGGCCGGGGCCAGCGGCAGCGCCAGCGAAAACGTCAGCGACTGACCGGCCTTGCTGTGCCAGCCCTTGCCCAGGCGCCCGCGCCCGGCCGTCTGCTCGTCGGCCGCCAGCAGCACCGGCTCCATGAGACCGGCGCGCGCGCGGCGCATGAGCTCGCTGCTCGTGGAGTCGATGCTCGGCAGCACTTCGACGGTGAAGCCCGGCAGATCGGGCACCACCGATTGCCAGACGGCTTCGACGTGGGCGAGAAGTTCAGACATGGACTGTTTTTGGCGGGGCCGGACACTGCTCTGCGCCGGAGCGCGGGACACCGCCCAGGGCACCCGTGGAACCGGCTTTGCCGGGCCACTGGGTGCGTCCCCCCTTCAGGGGGGACGACGCGAAGCGGCGCAGGGGGGTCATCCCAATTTCGACGCGCGGCCTGCCCGTTTCGGCGCGAGCAAGGTCCCGCGGCACTTGGGCGCGCCGCACCAGCAGGGGTACTCGGCCTTGAGCTTGGGGGTGTAGGGCTCGTCGATCACCAGGCCGTAGTCGTAGAACAGCTCTTCGCCGTCGGCGATGTTGCGTTTGGCGCGGATGAACACGCGGCCCTCGTCCACTTCGGCTTCGCAGTTGGGCGCACAGCTGTGGTTGATCCAGCGCGACGAGTTGCCGCCGTACTTGGCGTCGATCACATGGCCTTCGTCGATGTGGAAATAGAAGGTGTGGTGTGGATCGCTCGGGTCGTGCGGGTGACGCCGCAGCGCCTCGTCCCAGCTGATGACCTCGCCCACATATTCAATCAGTGCCTCGCCCTCGGCCAGATCCACCACCGCGTACACACCCTTGCCATGCACGCCGGAGCGGCGCGTCTGGATGCGGCGGCTGCTGGATGCGGCGGGTTTCTGGGCAGTGGAAGAAGCGCGCGGTTGCGTCGAGCGGGGCTTTTTGGCGAAACCTGCGGTTTTCTTCACGGCCGGAATTTTTGGTAAGGTTGTTTCATGCAGGTGCGCGCGTGTGTGTGCGTACCCATGTGTGCGCATGCATGCGCGCGTGAAAGCCGATTGTAGAGATGAAAACCCTGGTCATTGCCGAGAAGCCATCCGTGGCCCAAGACATCGTGCGAGCGCTCACCCCGACGGCGGGCAAGTTCGAGAAGCACGATGACCATTTTGAGAATGACACCTACGTCGTGACCTCGGCCGTGGGTCACCTGGTGGAGATCGCCGCGCCCGAGCAGTTCGACGTCAAGCGCGGCAAGTGGAGCTTCGCCCACCTGCCGGTGCTGCCGCCCTACTTTGAATTGAAGCCGATCGACAAGACCAAGTCGCGCCTGTCCGCCGTGGTGAAGCTGGCCAAGCGCAAGGACGTGAGCCAGCTCATCAACGCCTGTGACGCGGGCCGCGAGGGCGAACTGATCTTCCGCCTGATCGAACAGTACGCTGGGGGTCTCAAGGGCGGTTCATATCAGTCGCTGGGCAAGCCGGTGCAGCGCCTGTGGCTGCAGTCCATGACGCCGGCGGCCATCCGCGACGGCTTCGAGCACCTGCGCAGCGACGCCCAGATGCAGGGCCTGGCCGACGCGGCGCGCAGCCGCTCCGAGGCCGACTGGATGGTGGGCATCAACGGCACCCGCGCCATGACGGCGTTCAACTCGCGCGACGGAGGCTTCTTCCTCACCACGGTCGGCCGGGTGCAGACGCCCACGCTGTCCATCGTGGTCGAACGTGAAGAACAGATCCGCGCCCACCGCAGCCGTGACTACTGGGAAATTCACGCCAGCTTCCTGGCCGAGGCCGGCGAGTACCCCGGGAAGTGGTTCGACCCCGCCTTCAAGAAGCCCACCGGCGACGATGCCGACGCCGACCTGCGCGCCGACCGCCTCTGGAACCAGCGCGATGCCCAGGCCATCGTCGACGCCGTGCGCGGCAAGGCGGCCAGCGTCACCGAAGAGAGCAAACCCACCACGCAGGCCAGCGGCCTGCTGTACGACCTGACCAGCCTGCAGCGCGAGGCCAACGGCCGCTTCGGCTTCTCGGCCAAGACCACGCTGCAGCTGGCCCAAAGCCTGTACGAACGCCACAAAGCCCTGACCTACCCGCGGACCGATTCGCGTGCGCTGCCCGAGGACTACCTGCCCACGGTGAAGCAGACCTTCGAGATGCTGGCCGACAGCGGCATGAAGCACCTGGCGCCGCACGCGCTGACGGCGCTCAACGGCGGCTACATCCGCCCGAGCAAGCGCATCTTCGACAACAGCAAGGTGTCGGACCACTTTGCCATCATCCCCACGCTGCAGGCGCCCAGCGGCCTGAGCGAAGCCGAGCAGAAACTGTACGACCTGGTGGTGCGCCGCTTCCTGGCGGTGTTCTTCCCCAGCGCCGAGTTCATGGTGACCACGCGCATCAGCAAGGTGCTCAACCACCACTTCAAGACCGAAGGCAAGGTGCTCGTGAAGCCGGGCTGGATGGCCGTGTATGGCAAAGAAGCCGCCGAGGATGTGGAAGGCGCCAAGGAAGGCGACAAGGGCCAGAACCTGGTGCCGGTGCGCGAGGGCGAGACCGTGCGCACCGAGACGGTGGAGGCCAAGGGCCTGAAGACCAAACCACCGGCCCGCTACTCGGAAGCCACGCTGCTCGGCGCCATGGAAGGTGCCGGCAAGCTGATCGACGACGACGAGCTGCGCGAGGCCATGCAGGAAAAAGGCCTGGGCACGCCCGCCACGCGCGCGGCCACCATCGAAGGCCTGCTGACCGAAAAATACATGCTGCGCGAGGGCCGCGAACTCATCCCCACGGCCAAGGCCTTCCAGCTCATGACGCTGCTGCGTGGCCTGGGCGTGGAAGAACTCTCCAAGGCCGAGCTCACCGGTGAGTGGGAACACAAGCTGGCGCAGATGGAGCACGGCCAGCTCAGCCGCAGCGACTTCATGGCCGAGATCGCGCAGATGACCGAGCGCATGGTGAAGAAGGCCAAGGAATACGACCGCGACACCATCCCCGGCAACTACGCCACCCTGCAAACGCCCTGCCCCAACTGCGGTGGCGTGGTGAAGGAAAACTACCGCCGTTACGGCTGCACCGGCGCTGACGGCAACAGCGATGGTTGCGGCTTTTCGTTCGGCAAATCGCCGGCCGGCCGCACCTTCGAACCCGAAGAAGCCGAACAGCTGCTGGCGACCAAGAAGATCGGCCCGCTGGAGGGCTTCCGTTCCAAGGCGGGCTGGCCCTTCGTGGCCGAGATCGTGATCAAGTTCAACGAAGAAGACCAGAACTGGAAGCTCGAATTCGACTTCGGCGACGACAAGAAGAACGAAGAGACCGGCGAGCTGGTCGATTTCACCGGCAGCGAGTCGCTCGGCGCCTGCCCCAAGTGCGGCAGCCCGGTGCACGAGCATGGCGCCAACTACGTGTGCGAGAAGTCGGTGCCCACCGACGCGCAGGCCACGCCGAGCTGCGACTTCAAGAGCGGCAAAATCATCCTGCAGCAGCCGGTGGCGCGCGAGCAGATGCACAAGCTGCTGGAAACCGGCAAGACCGACCTGCTCGACAAGTTCGTCTCCATGCGCACGCGCCGTGCCTTCAAGGCCTTCCTGGCCTGGGACAAGGAAGCGGGCAAGGTGAACTTCGAGTTCGAGCCGCGCACCAGCAAGTTCCCGCCACGCAAGACAGCGGCCGGTGCGCCGGCCAAGGCCGCGCCGGCGAAGAAGGCGACTGCCAAGGCCGCGCCCGCCAAGAAAGCCGCGGCCAAGAAGACCGCGGCGGTGAAGGCACCGCGCAAGACCACCGCCGCCAGCGGCAAGCAGCCCAGCGCTGCGCTGGCCGCGGTGATCGGCCCGGACGCCGTGTCGCGCCCCGAAGCCGTTAAGAAGCTGTGGGACTACATCAAGGCCAACGGCCTGCAGGACGCGACCAACAAACGCAACATCAACGCCGACGCCAAGCTGGCGCCGGTGTTCGGCAAGCCGCAAGTCACGATGTTTGAAATCGCCGGCGTGCTGGGCAAACACCTCGGCTGATTCCAGGAGACACCGCCATGAGCCTCAAACTGTATTTCGCCCCCGGCGCCTGCTCGTTCGTGCCGCACAGCCTGCTCGAACTGTCGGGCGCAGCGTTCGAACCCGTCAGCGTGAAGCTGCACAAGGGCGAGCAGCGCTCGGCCGAGTACCTGGCGCTCAACCCCCGCGGCCAGGTGCCGGTGCTGGTGGACGACGGCGAGGTGATCACCCAGATCGTCGCCATCCTGCTGCACCTGGACGCGAAGCTGCCCGAGGCCGGCATCCTGCCCGCCGGCGGCATGGCCCGCACGCGCGCGCTGTCCACGCTGGCCTGGATGAACAACACGGTGCACCCCACCTTCACCCACATCTTCATGCCGCAGAAGTTCACCGACGACGCAGCGGCGCAGCAGGCGATCAAACGATTCGCGGTCGAGAGTTACCGCGGTCTGCTGGGCGAGATCGAGGCCCTGGCCGCGAACGCCGCGCCCTGGCTGACGGGCGACCGCCCGGGCGCGCTCGACGCCTATGCGCTCACGCTGTTGCGCTGGGGCGGCATCGCCGGCATCGACCCCACCGGGTTCACCGCCACCTGGGCCCTGGCCCAGCGCTTTGCCGCGCTGCCAGCGGTGGCCACGGTGATTGATCGCGAACGCTTGCAACTCAACCTGTACCAGCCGCCGGCAGGCTGATCGCTTTGCACCGTTACCGAAGACAAGGGCGCCGCTGGGCGCCCTTGTTCATTCGTCGGCGGGTTTTCTGGCCGCAAAGCGGATGGCCACCCGCAAGCCGCGGCGGGGGCCTTCGGGGTGCGTGTCTTCCATCATGACCACGGCGCCGTGTTGCTGGGCGATCTCATGCACGATCGCCAGACCTAGGCCGGAGCCGTCCACGTTGGTGCCCAGCGCGCGGTAGAAGGGTTGCAGCACCAGCGCACGTTCGTTTTCGGGGATGCCCGGGCCGTTGTCCTCGACCTGGAGGATCTGCACGCCACTGAACCGGTCGAACAGCACCCGCACCGTCACGATGCCTCCCTGGCCCGAGTAGTTGATCGCGTTGTCGACCAGGTTGCGGACCATCTCCTGCAACAGGGTCGGGTTCCCGTCCATCAGGCAGATCTCGGGCATCTCTTCCGGTCCTTCGTAGCCGAGGTCGATGCCGTGTTCCAGCGCCCGCGGCACCGAATCCCGGACCACGTCAGTGACCAGTTTGGCCAGATCGATCTGCGCGCTGGGCAGCGCACGGCCCGTGGTCTCTGCGCGGGCCAGTGCCAACAGCTGGTTGACGGTGTGCGTGGCCCTGGAGCTGGAGCGGGCGATCTGCTGCAGCGAGCCGCGAATCTCCTGCGGGTCGGTTTCGCGCTGCGCCAGTTCCGCCTGCATGCGCAGCCCGGCCAGCGGCGTCTTGAGCTGGTGCGCCGCGTCGGCCAGAAAGCGCTTCTGCGTGGTGAGCGAGGTCTTCAGCCGCGTGAGCAGGTCGTTGATCGACGACACCAGCGGCGCCACCTCCTGGGGAATGAACGATTCCTCGATGGGGCTGAGGTCGTCGGGCTTGCGCGCGCGGATCTTCTGTTCCAGCTCGTTGAGCGGGCGGATGCCACGCACCAGCGCCAGCCACACCAGCAGCACCGCCAGCGGCAGGATGACGAACTGCGGCACCATCACGCCCTTGATGATCTCGGTCGCCAGCGTGGACCGTTTGCCCTTGGTCTCACCCACCTGCATGAGCACCAGCTGCTTCGTCTCGGTGCCGCGCGACAGCCAGGCGTAGGCCACCCGCACCTCGTCGCCGCGCACCATGTCGTCGCGCAACAGCACCCGGCCGGGTTCGGGCAGCTCGGGCTCGTTGGGCAGGGGGAAATCGCCTTCACCGCTGATGAGCCGGCCGCGCGCGTCCAGCACCTGGTAGTACACGAGGTCGCTGTCGTCGGCCCGCAGCAGGTCGCGGGCCTGGGGGGTGAGGTTGAAGCTGACCTTTTTGTCGGTGGCCACCACGAACTGCGTCAGTGCCTGCAGGTTGAACTCCAGCGCCCGGTCGAACGGCTTGGTGGCGATGCCCTGGGCCACGAACCACGTCAGCGCCAGCGACAGCGGCCACAGCAGCAGCAGCGGCGTGAGCATCCAGTCCAGGATCTCGCCGAACAGGCTGCGCTGCTCGCGCTGGAACAGCCCGAAGGAGATGCGCGCGCTGTCGTGCGGCTCGTCGGCCATGTCAGAGCGCAGCCGGGGTCAAATCTTCTCCAGGCAATAGCCCAGCCCCCGCACCGTGGCGATGCGGATCGGGCCCTTCTCGATCTTCTTGCGCAGGCGGTGGATGTAGACCTCGATGGCGTTGTTGCTCACCTCTTCGCCCCACTCGCACAGGCGCTCGACCAGCTGGTCCTTGCTCACCAGCCGTCCGGCGCGCTGCAGCAGCACCTCGAGCAGGCCGAGCTCGCGCGCCGAGAGCTCGACCATCTTGCCGTCGATGGTGGCCACGCGCCCGGCCTGGTCGTACACCAGCGGGCCGTGCTTGATGGTGGAGCTGGCGCCGCCCATGCCGCGGCGGGTGAGGGCGCGCACGCGGGCTTCGAGTTCCTGCAGCGAGAACGGCTTGGCCATGTAGTCGTCGGCGCCGTAGTCCAGGCCCTTGACGCGTTCCTCGATGCTGTCGGCCGCCGTCAGGATCAGCACCGGCAGCGACGAGCCGCGCGAGCGAAGGCGCTTGAGCACCTCCAGGCCGTGCATCTTGGGCAGGCCCAGATCGAGGATCAGCAGGTCGAACTCGTTGTTCGTCATCAGCGCGGCGTCGGCCTCGCTGCCGCTGGCCACGTGGTCGACGGCGGCACCGGCCGCGCGAAGCCCGCGCAACAGGCCATCGGCCAGGACCTGGTCGTCTTCGGCAATCAGGATGCGCATGCGGGTCTCCTATCGGCTGTATGGCCCAGCCTGTTGGCTGGGGCATGGGGTGGGGCGCTGTCTGGTTCCTCGGCTTGCGCTCTGCGGTTCATTTTAGGCCGCCGCGCACCCGCCTTTCGCCGGACAAACCCGCGTGCGCGACGCTCAGCTGCCGTAGGCCTCCAGCCCCAGCGCGACCACGGTGGCGATGTCCTCGCCGACCTGCGCACGGAACTCGTTCTCGGCGCGGGCCACCGCCAGCCGGAAGGCCTCGAGCCACAGCAAGCCGGTGGCGGTGAAGACGATGCGCCGCGCCCGCGCGTCCAGCGGGTCGGGCTCACGTCGCACCAGGTCCCACGCCTCGCACTGCGTCACCAGATCGCCCATGGCCTGTTTGCTGATGCCCGCGCTCTGGGCCAGTTCGGTCAGACGGGAGCCGTGCAAGCCCAGGTGGCGGGTGATATGGACATGGGCCGCGCCGATCTGCTCGCGCGCGGCGAGGTTCGAAAGCGCCAGCGGCACGTTCGGATCGTGCGCCATGAGGTACAGCACCCGCGCGTCAAAGCGGCGCAAGGCCAGGCCCATCAACCGGCCAAGGTGGGCGCTGCGCCAGCGGTCGTCGGGCGGGCTGTCGGACACCTGTCGAGGAGTGGGTATGGCCATCGGCAAATGGTAAGGCAAACTGATCAATAAATAGAATGTTGTCGATGTATTCGGCGATAAACTGCTGTTTAAGCATCCAGCCTGTACACAAAAACACTTGCCGGAAGCGAACACCCACTCACACGCTCAGGAGCACGTCACATGGACCCGATCAGCAAACCAAACCCCGTCAACGCCGAAAAAGCCAAGGCCCTGCAGGCCGCGCTGGCCCAGATCGAAAAGCAGTTCGGCAAGGGCACCATCATGCGGCTGGGCGAAGGCGAGGTGATCGAAGACATCCAGGTCGTCTCCACCGGCTCGCTGGGGCTGGACATCGCCCTGGGCGTCGGCGGCCTGCCGCGCGGTCGCGTGGTGGAAATCTACGGCCCGGAATCCTCGGGCAAGACCACGCTGACCCTGCAGGTGATCGCCGAGATGCAGAAGCTGGCCGGCACCTGCGCCTTTGTGGACGCCGAGCACGCGCTGGACATCCAGTACGCGCAGAAGCTGGGCGTGAACCTGCAGGACCTGCTGATCAGCCAGCCCGACACCGGTGAACAGGCGCTCGAAATCGTGGACTCGCTGGTGCGTTCCGGCGCGGTGGACCTGATCGTGGTGGACTCGGTCGCCGCGCTCACGCCCAAGGCCGAACTCGAAGGCGAGATGGGCGACAGCCTGCCCGGTCTGCAGGCCCGCCTCATGAGCCAGGCGCTGCGCAAGCTCACCGCCCACATCAAGAAGACCAACTGCATGGTCATCTTCATCAACCAGATCCGCATGAAGATCGGTGTCATGTTCGGCAGCCCCGAGACCACCACCGGTGGCAACGCGCTCAAGTTCTACGCCTCGGTCCGCCTCGACATCCGTCGCACCGGCACGATCAAGAAGGGCGAAGAAGCGATCGGCAACGAAACCAAGGTCAAGGTGGTGAAGAACAAGGTCTCGCCCCCGTTCAAGACCGCCGAGTTCGACATCCTGTTCGGCGAGGGCATCAGCCGCGAAGGCGAGATCCTGGACCTGGGTGTGCTGAACAAGGTGATCGAAAAGTCCGGCGCCTGGTACGCCTACAACGGCGAAAAGATCGGCCAGGGTCGCGACAACTCGCGCGAATTCCTGCGCGAAAACCCCGAGCTGCGTGTCGAGATCGAAAACAAGGTGCGCACCGAGCTGGGTGTTCCGCTGCTGCCGGTGGACGAGGCGCCCGCGCCTGCCAAGGCCGCCAAAGCGGACAAGGCCGCGGCCAAGCCGGACAAGGCCGAAGTCCTGAGCGAGTGAGCGTTGTGAGCACGGCACAGCGAGCGGTGGAGCATTCGTCGCATGGCGTTTGATCAGATCTCCCTCAAAGGCCGTGCCCTGCGCCTGCTGGCCGGGCGCGAGCACTCCCGCGCCGAGCTGGAGCGCAAACTGAGAGCCCACGAAACGGAGCCGGGCGAGCTGGCCCGCGCGCTGGACGAGCTGGATGCCAAGGGCTTCATCAACGAACAGCGTGTGCTCGAATCCGTCGTGCACCGCCGTGCTTCCCGCCTGGGTGCCGCCCGTGTGAAGCAAGAGCTGCAGGCCAAAGGGCTGGACCCGGTTGCGGTGGCCGAGGCGGTGGCTGCGCTGCGTGGCACCGAGGTGGAACGGGCCCGCGAGGTCTGGCGCAAGAAATTCGGATCACCGCCGGCCGATGCGGCCGAGCGCGGCAAGCAGATGCGGTTTCTGCTGGCGCGCGGCTTCGGCGCCGAAGCGATCCGCCGCGTGGTCGGCGGCAGCGACGAAGACTGAGCGGAGCGGCGAATCCAGCGAGAGGGCGCGACTGGAGCGGGGCGTCTGTCAGCACACACCGCGGGGGTGCTTCACTTCAGGCGACGCCCTCGTACATCGGCCGGCCCTCGTTCAGACGGATCCAGCCTTTGACGATGCGGTAGATGAACCAGACCAGGTTCGCGAACAGCACGGCAAACCCGACCACGACCACCAGGCTCAGCACACCGAGCACGCTCCACAGCAGCCCGAACCAGAAGGTGCGGATCTGCCAGCGGAAATGGCTCTCCAGCCAGGTCCCCGCCACGTCGTCGCGCTTGACGTAATTCATGACGATGGCGACCAGGATCGTCACCCCCACCAGGATGGACGACGCGTAGAGCGCGTAGATCACCGTGGTGAGTGTTTTGTTGGCTTCGTCGCTGGCGGGTGCGTTCATGTCGGCTCCGGGCAGGGGATCGGGGGGCGTGGCGCAGCGCAAGGGCTTCGAACACGTTTCTGAACTATAGCCACTGCCCCTTGAGCGGCCCACTGTATAAACAACGCCTTATGAATAAAAACCTCTGGCTGCTGGCCGCCGCGCAAGGCCTCTTCCTGACCAACAACGTGGTCTTCATCGCCATCAACGGCCTGGTGGGCCTGTCGCTCGCACCGTTGGGCTGGATGGCGACGTTGCCGGTGATGGGCTATGTGGTGGGTGGTGCGCTCTCCACGCCGCTGGTGGCGCGCACCCAGAGCGCCTTCGGCCGCCAGGGCTCGTTCCAGATCGGTTTGCTGGTGGCGCTGCTGTCGGCCCTGCTGTGCTACTGGGCCGCGGCCGACAAGAACTTCTGGCTGCTGGTGGCGGCCACGGTGATCGCGGGCTACTACAGCGCCAATGGCCAGCTCTACCGCTACGCGGCGGCCGAACTGGCGACCCCCGACTTCCGCGAAAAGGCGGTGTCGCTGGTGCTGGCGGGCGGCCTGGTGGGCGCGGTGCTGGGGCCCAACCTGGCCAGCCGAACGCGCAACCTGCTGGAGGTGCCGTTCGCCGGCGCCTACCTCTCGCTCGCGGTGGTGGCGCTGGTGTCGATGGGCATCATGGCCTTCCTGAAGTTCCCGCCGCTGCCACCGAAAAAGGCGAACGCCGACCCGGGACGCCCGCTTTCGGTGATCGTGCGCCAGCCCATCTTCATCGTCGCGACCCTCGGCGCCGCGCTGGGCTATGGCGTGATGAACCTGCTGATGGCGGCCACGCCGCTGGCCATGCAGGTGTGTGGCTTTCCGTTCGACGACGCGGCCCTGGTGCTGGAGTGGCACGTGATCGGCATGTTCGCGCCGGGCTTCTTCACCGGCCATCTGATCAAGCGCTTCGGCGTGCTCACCATCATGGGCGTGGGCGTGGTGCTGAACGCGCTGTGCATCGCGATCGCGCTCACCGGCGTGGAGCTGCAGCAGTTCCTGGTGGCGCTGTTCCTGCTGGGCGTGGGCTGGAACTTCCTCTTCACCGGCGGCACCACACTGTCGCTCCAAGCCTACAGGCCTGAGGAAAAAGACCGCGCACAGGCCGCCATCAACTTTTTCGTGTTCGCCACCATGGCGCTCACCTCGTTCGCCTCCGGTGCCCTCGTGACCACCCAGGGCTGGGCCCTGCTCAACCTGGGGTCGCTGGTGCCGGTGGCCCTCACCGGCCTGGCCTTGTTGTGGCTTGCGTGGGTCCGGCGCCAGACCCACAATGCGGCCTGAACCGGTGCCTCCCGGCACCGGTCGTTCATTTCACAAGCGAGGTTTCACATGGGACTGTTGGATTCACTGGTGGGCGCCGCTCTGGGCGGCCAACAAGGCGACCGGGCAGCCAGCGCGGGCGGCATCGACCCCCAAGTGCTGATGGGCATCATCGGGGCGCTGATGAACAGCAGTGGCGGGCTCTCGGGCATCCTGGGCAAGCTGCAGCAGGGCGGCCTGGGTGAGGCAGCGGCTTCGTGGGTGGGGACCGGCGCGAACCAGCCGGTCTCGGCCGACGCGCTGGGCGGTGCCCTGGGCCCGGACCTGATGGACCTCATCGCCCGACAGCTCGGCGGCAACCAGCAACAGGCCGCCGGCACCATGGCCGACCTGCTGCCCGGTCTCATCGACCAGCTCACACCGCAAGGCCAGCTGCCCGCCGACAACGGCATGGGCGCGCTGGGTTCGCTGCTCGGCGGCGGACAACAGGGCGGCAACGGCCTGGACGCGGGCGACCTGATCGGCATGCTGGGCGGCATGCTCGGCAAGCGCTGAACAGAAGGGGCGGCGTGGCCCGCGCGGGCGCGGCGGGGGAGGCGCCTCAGGCCGGCGCCTGGTGGTCCAGCCAGGCGCTCAGCGTGGCGTAAGCGGTGGACGGATCGGTCTCGTTGAAGATTTCGTGGAACTGACCATCGAGGCGCCGGCTGCTCACCCACTGCGGCGGCGCCACGGCGGCAAACGCCCGGCTGCCTTCGGGGCGCACCAGAAGATCGGCGCCCGCGTACATCAACAGCGTCGGCACGGCCCAGCTCGGCGCGGCGGCCACCACACGCGGGCCGTTGCTGTCGATGAAGTGCGCGAGCCGCGCGGAGATGCGGTTGTGCACCAGGCGGTCGTTCTGGTAGGCCTGCACGACCGCAGGGTCGTGCGAGATGGCGTTGGCGTCCAGCCCGTTGGGCAGCGTGAGGTTCGGCGCCCAGCGATAGAGCAGGCGGGTGAGCGCTCGCTGGAACCGCGTCATGCCCGTGTCGAACGCCGGCGACGACAGCACCAGGCCATCCACGGGCTCGATCTGGCGCTGCACGAAGGTGGCCGCCACCAGCCCGCCCATGCTGTGCCCCAGCAGAATCAATGGGCAGGCCCAGGGCTGTGCGATGTGGCGGCGCGTGTCGTCCACCACCTCCGCCAGGTCGTCGAGCAGCGCATCGTCGTCGGGCAACACACCGGGCTCGCCACCCGACTCCCCGTGTCCCCGCTGGTCGTAGGCCCTGACCGAAAACCCCCATTCGTTCAGTCGCTGGGCCACGTCGTCGTAGCGCCAGGCGTGTTCCCCCAGGCCGTGCACGATCAGGATCACCGCGCGCGGGCGCTGCCGACTGGGCAGGGGCCAGTCGTAGGTGGCGACGTTGAGGCCGTCGCGCAAAGTGAAGGGGGACTGTGTCGAATCGATCATGCGGCGACGGGTGACGGCCAGCGTTTCAGGAACAGTGCGAGGTCAAGGCATCCGCGCCATCACCTGCGCCACCGACGCGGTGAGGCGGCGTGCGTAGTCCAGGTGCAGGAACTCGTTCGGGCCGTGTGCGTTGCTCTTGGGGCCGAGCACGCCACAGACCATCATCTGCGCGCTCGGGAAGCCCTGGCTGAGCATGTTCATGAGCGGGATGGTGCCGCCCTGGCCGATGGTGCCGCAAGCGGCGCCGAAGTGGGCCTGTGAGGCGCTTTGCAGCGCGTCCTCGAACCACGGCGTGGTGGCGGGGGCGTTCCAGCCGGTGGCGGAGCTCTTGCCTTCGAAGGTGACCCTGGCCTGGTAGGGCGCGTTGTCTTCCAGCAGGGTCTTGAGCTGGTCCACGGCCTGCGCGGCGTCCACCAGCGGCGGCAGGCGCAGACTGAGCTTGAAGGCGGTGTAGGGGCGCAGCACGTTGCCGGCGCTGCCGATCTCGGGGAAACCGTCGGCCCCGGTGACGCTGAGCGTGGGCCGCCAGGTGCGGTTGAGCAGGGCCTCCACCGGGTCGGTGGTGGTGGGCAGCGCGAACACGGTGGAGCCCCCGCAGTCGTGGTGCGCCCAGGGGAAACGTTTGTAGAGCTCCTCGCCCAGGACGGCGGCCGTGGCCCGCGCCTGCGCCAGCCGTTCGGCCGGCACCTCGCAATGGAAACTGGCGGGCAGCAGGCGGCCGGTGGCGCTGTCTTCGAGCCGGTCGAGCACCTGCCGCATGATGCGAAAGCTCGACGGCACCAGGCCCGAGGCGTCGCCCGAATGGATGCCCTCGGTGAGGACCTCGACCTTGAGCACACCGCTGGCCATGCCGCGCAGGCTGGTGGTGAGCCAGAGCTGGTCGTAGTTGCCGGCGCCGCTGTCGAGGCAGATCACCAGGCCCACGTCGCCCAGCCGGGGGCGCAGCGCGTCCACGTAGGGCAGCAGGTCGGCCGAGCCGCTTTCTTCGCAGGTCTCGATCAGGCCGACGATGCGCGGGTGCGCCACGCCCTGGGCCTTCAGCGCCTGGATGGCCGCGATGCTGGCGTAGACCGCGTAGCCGTCGTCGGCGCCCCCGCGGCCGTACAGCTTGCCGTCGTCGATCTTGGGCGTCCAGGGGCCGAGGTCGCTGCGCCAGCCGGTGAATTCGGGTTGTTTGTCGAGGTGGCCGTACATCAGCACGGTCTGGCCCGAGGCCGGCGCCGGCGTGCCGTCTTTGCCCGCGCTGGCCGGCACCTCGAAGAACAGCACCGGCGTGCGGGGCACGCCGTTCGCGTCGTTCAGGCGCACGATCTCCAGCGTGAGGCCCTCGACGGGCTGCGCACGCACCCAGTCGGCCGCGCTCTGCAGCACGCGCTCCAGCAGGCCGTGGGCGGCCCAGTCGGGATCGAACATGGGCGACTTGGCCGGCACCTCGATGTAGCGCACCAGCTCGGGCACGATGCGCTGCGCCCAGGCGGAGTCAACATGGGCCTGCAAGGCCGACGGGTCCAGCGGATGGGGCAGGCGGGCGTTCATGGCGTTGATCTCCGGACCGGGCCCGGCGGCCCGCGATCAACAAGTATAGGCAGGCACCGCCACCACGACGGTGCCAAAGGGCCATCCGCCGCGCGGGGCCGCCTCGCCGCCGGTGCTTGGGCGCTCAGCCCTGAGCCGTCGTGCCTTCGAGCCGGAACACGCGCACCACATGCGCCAGGCTGGTCGCCTGGTCTTTCAGGCTTTCCGCGGCCGCGGCGCTCTGCTCCACCAGCGCGGCGTTCTGCTGGGTCATCTGGTCGAGCTGCGTCACGGCCACGTTGACCTGCGCGATGCCCTGGCTCTGCTCGGCCGTGGCCGAACTGATCTCGCCCATGATGTCGGTCACCCGCTGCACGCTGGCCACGATCTCGTCCATGGTCGATCCGGCGTCGGCCACCAAGCGCGTGCCGGCATCGACCTTGTCCACGCTGGTGCCGATCAGGGTCTTGATTTCCTTCGCCGCTTCGGCGCTGCGCTGCGCCAGGTTGCGCACCTCGGCCGCCACCACCGCGAAGCCCCGGCCCTGTTCACCGGCACGCGCCGCTTCCACCGCGGCGTTCAGCGCCAGGATGTTGGTCTGGAAGGCGATGCCGTCGATCACGCCGATGATCTCGCTGATCTTCTGGCTGCTCTGGTTGATCTGGTCCATGGTCGTGACCACCTCGGCCACCATGGTGCCCCCGCGACGCGCGATGCTGGCGGCCGATTCGGCCAGCTGGTTGGCGGTGCGGGCGGCGTCGGCGCTGTGGCGCACGGTGCTGGTGAGCTCTTCCATGCTGGCCGCCGTCTCCTGCAGGCTCGACGCGGTCTGTTCGGTGCGGGCCGAGAGGTCCTGGTTGCCACTGGCGATCTCCACCGACGCGGTGGTGATGCTGTCGGTGGCGTGGCGCACCTGGCCCACCGTCTGGCGCAGCGACGACACCATCTCCCCCAGCGCCGCGAGCAGGCTGCCGGCGGGCGCGTGGCGCAATTCCACGGCCAGATTGCCGTTCGCCACGTCCTTCATCACCGCCACCGCCTCGACCGGATCACCACCGATCTGGCGCGTCACGCTGCGCAGGGTCGCCCAGCCAATGCCGCCAATGACCAGCAGCGCCGCCAGCCCGACCCCGAGGTTGGTGAGGAGCGCCTGGCGCACCTGCGCGTCGAGGTCGTCCGTGTACAGGCCGGAACCGACCATCCAGTTCCAGCCGTCGACCTGGATCACGTACTGCAGCTTGGGAACCGGCGCGGTGCTGCCGGGGCGCGGAAAGTTGGTCTGCACAAAGGCGCGTCCGTTGCCGCTGTTGCGAAGGCCCTTGATCAAGGCCTCGATGATGTCCACGCCGTTGCCGTCCTTGACCTTGCCAATCATGTCCTGACCGGCCCATTCGGGCTTGAGTGGGTGCATCACACCAGCACCCGCCATCGACCAGATGTAGTAGTAGTCCTTGCCCTCGGCACCGTATCGCGACATGCGCAAGGCGTCCTGGGCGGCGCGCTGGGCCTCGGCCTCGGTCATCTTGCCGGCGGCCGCCTGGGCACGAAAGCCCTCCACGATGGTGTGCGCCGACTGCACGCCGGTGACCAGCTGGCCTTGCAGGCCTTCGGTGATCTGCCTGCGCGACTGGAACACCGACAGGGTGGCGATGACGGCGATGCCGAAGACCGCAAAGAGCACCAGCGTGGTGATCTTCTGGCGAAAACTCAGGTTGTCCAACATGATGAGACTCGATTGATGGTTGAAAAAACGGGTCAGGCTTGCAAGCGGAACACCTGCACCACCTGAGACAGGCGGGAGGCCTGGTCCTGGAGGCTCGCGGCCGCGGCCGCGCTCTCTTCGACCAGCGCGGCGTTCTGTTGAGTCATCTGGTCGAGGTGGTTCACGGCGGTGTTGACCTGGCCGATGCCGCTGCTCTGCTCGCCGCTGGCGGCGGTGATCTCGCCAATGATGTGGGCCACACGCTGTGCGTTGGCCACCACTTCGCCGATGGTCTGGCCCGCTTCGGCCACCAGGCGGGTGCCGGCTTCCACCGTGTGCACGCTGGCGCCGATCAGGCCCTTGATTTCTTTCGCGGCCTCGGCGCTGCGCTGCGCGAGGTTGCGCACCTCGGCCGCGACCACCGCAAAGCCCCGGCCCTGCTCGCCCGCGCGGGCCGCTTCGACGGCCGCGTTGAGCGCCAGGATGTTGGTCTGGAACGCGATGCCGTCGATCACGCCGATGATGTCGTTGATCTTCCGGCTGCTGTGGTTGATCTGGTCCATGGTGGCCACCACCTGGCCCACCACCTGGCCACCGCGCGCGGCGACCTCGGCGTTGGCCACCGCCATCTCGCTAGCCTGGCGCGCGGCGTCCGCGCTCTGGCGCATGGTGCTGTTGAGCTGCTCCATGCTGGCGGCGGTCTGCTGCAGGTTGCTCGCGGCCTGCTCGGTGCGCGCGCTCAGGTCCTGGTTGCCCGAGGCGATCTCCGCCGACGCGGTGTGGATGCTGTCGGTGGCGCTGCGCACCTGGCCCACGGTGGCCTGCAGCGACGACTGCATCGCGCGCAGGGCCTCCATCATCGACGCGGTCTCGTCGCGCCCATCGATCTCGATGCGGCGCGTCAGGTCCCCCGCGGCGATGGCCGAGGCCAGTTCGCGCGCACGGTCCAGGGGGTTGCAGATGCTGCGCAGGTTGAGCCAGGTGAAAGGCACCAGCAGCAGGCCCACCCCGGCGAGCACGCCCAGGTTGAGCAGGGTGGCCTGGGTCGCACCGTGCTCGCGTGCGGTGCGCGCCTCGGCGGCGTCCGCGTCGAGCACCTCGGCGGTCTTGAGCAGTGTGGCGTCGAGCGCCAGCATGTGCGCCTTGGCGTTGCCCAGCATCTTGTCGGCCGTGTGGCTGTTGTCGTAGGCACCGTCTTCCACCTGCAGCACGATCTGCTGGGTCGACTGGGCGTAGGCCGTCAGCCGCTTCAGGGCCTCGTCGATCAGCGGCGCTTCCCGGTCGTTCGCGTCGGTGCGCATCGCTTCCAGCTGCTTCTGCGCCGCCGCCACCGCCGCGGTCCAGCGGTCGCGGTGCTGGTTGAGCGTGATGCGGTCGTCGTAGTAAATGATCATGTCCTTTTCCGCCCGGTTGACATCCCCGACCTGGCGGTTGACGCTGCTCAGCGCGTGCGCCCGCTGCAATGACCGGGTGATGAACTGGTCGGTGCGCTCGCTCTGCTGCCACATCGACAGCACGCCCGTCGCGGCCACGAGGCACACCAGGGTCACCATGAGCACCAGCATGCCGACCAGGCGGGTGCGGATGCGAAAACGGCGCATGGCGTGGATGAGCGGGTTCATGCGGGGTTCCTCACGGGTGACAGGCGGAACGTGGCGACCACGCTGGCGAGCTGGATGGCCTGTTCCTTCAGGCTCTGGGCCGCTGCCGCGCTTTCTTCGACCAGCGCGGCGTTCTGCTGGGTCATCTGGTCGAGCACGCCGACCGCCGTGTTGACCTGGCCGATGCCTTGCGACTGTTCGTTCGCGGCGGTGGTGATGTCGCTGATGAAGGCCGCCATCTTCTCGGCGTTGGCCACGATCTCGCCGATGGTGCTGCCCGCATCGGCCACCAGCCGGCTGCCGGCATCGACCCGGTCCACGCTGGCGCCGATCAGGCCCTTGATTTCCTTGGCCGCTTCGGCGCTGCGCTGGGCGAGGCTGCGCACCTCGCCGGCCACCACCGCAAAGCCCCGGCCCTGTTCGCCCGCGCGGGCCGCTTCGACGGCGGCGTTGAGCGCGAGGATGTTGGTCTGGAACGCGATGCCGTCGATCACACCGATGATGTCGCTGATCTTCTTGCTGCTGTGGTTGATCTCGTCCATGGTGGCCACCACCTGGCCGACCACGCGGCCGCCGCGTTCAGCCACCTGGGCGTTGATCGCCGCCATCTGGCTGGCCTGGCTGGCGGCGTCGGCGCTCTGGCGCACGGTGCTGTTGATCTGCTCGATGCTGCTCGCGGTCTGCTGCAGGTTGCCCGCGGTCTGCTCGGTGCGGTTGGACAGGTCCTGGTTGCCCGACGCGATCTCCGCGCTCGCGGTGCTGATGCTGTCGGAGGTGTTGCGCACCTCGCCGACGATGCGGGCGAGGCTGTCCTGCATGCCGGCCAGGGCCTGGGTGAGGCGGGTCAATTCGTCTTTTCCGCGCACGTGGATGCGCTGCGTCAGGTCGCCTTCGGTGATGGCCGTGGCCAGTCGCTGGGCTTCGCTCAGCGGCTGGCAGATGCTCTGCATGTTGGCCAGGGTGGTGGGCACCACCACGAGCGCCGCCACGGCGAGCGCGAGGGCGAACCACATCTTGGTCTGGTCGCTGGCGGCCTTTTCCTCGGCCAGCAGCGAGGTCGCTTCGGCGGCCACGATGGCCTCGATTTTCTTGATGTCACCCTGCAACAGATCGAAGCGCTCGTGCGCGCGGGCCAGCATGCGGTTGGCCACGGTGGCGCTGTCGTAACCGCCGTTTTTGATGTTGCTCACCACCGGCTCCACCGCCGCAGAATAGTCTTTGAGCTTGCTCTCGACATCGCGCAGGATCACGTTGTCTTCGTCATCTTCCCCCTGGCGCATGGCGGTGATGTACTGGCCGATTTCGGTGCGCGATTTTTCCCACTGCATGTGGGCGAGCGAGAGTTGTTCGGGCGATTCGTACTGGATCACCATGTCTTTCTCGTGCCGACGCAGATCGGCCAGCGCCAGGCGCAGGCGGGAGAGATCGATGGTTTCCTGGTAGGCGTGGCCGACGAAGTGCTCGCTGAGCGCATGCAAGCGCTGCATGCCCCACAGCCCGGCACTGCCCACCAGGAGCAGCAAGGCCAGCACGACAGCGATCGCACCGATCATTCGAACGCGAATGGAAAACTGACGCATGAGGGGCTGGAGCGACATGGGTGGAATCCGAATGGGAAGTTGAAGAGGAAACGATGCGTTCGGCCGCTCACGAGGCGCGTGCGGGTCTGAACACCTGGACCGCCTGCATGAGGCGCTGTGCCTGGTCCATCAGGCTCTGGGCGGCGGCGGCACTTTCTTCCACCAGCGCCGCGTTCTGCTGGGTCATCTGGTCGAGGTGGCTCACGCCCGCATGGACCTGGCCGATGCCCCCCGACTGCTCACCGCTGGCCGAGGTGATCTCGGCAATGATGTCGGCGACCCGCTGGGCGTTGCTCACCACCTCGCCGATGGTGCTGCCCGCTTCGGCCACCAGCCGCGTGCCGGCTTCGACCTTGTCCACGCTGGTGCCGATCAGGCCCTTGATCTCTTTCGCGGCCTCGGCGCTGCGCTGCGCCAGGTTGCGCACCTCGGCCGCCACCACCGCAAAGCCCCGGCCCTGTTCACCGGCACGCGCCGCTTCCACTGCGGCGTTCAGCGCCAGGATGTTGGTCTGGAACGCGATGCCGTCGATCACGCCGATGATGTCGCTGATCTTCTGGCTGCTGTGGTTGATCTCTTCCATGGTGGCCACCACCTGGCCCACCACCTGACCGCCGCGCGCGGCCACCTCGGCGTTGGCCTGGGCCATCTGGCTCGCCTGGCGTGCGGCCTCGGCGCTCTGGCGCATGGTGTTGTTGATGCCGTCCACGCTGGCCGCGGTTTGCTGCAGGTTGCTGGCGGCCTGCTCGGTGCGCACGCTCAGGTCGTGGTTGCCGGAAGCGATTTCGCGGCTCGCGGACGCCACCTGGGCGGCCGAGCTCTGCACCGACGCCACCACCGCCTGCATGCGCTGCAGCGTGGCATTGAGCGCCTGCGCCCGCGGCGTCTCGACCTTGAATTCTCGCATGTCCAGCACGATGCCGTCGGGCTGGTCCACGGCGGCGACGATCTTCGCGAGTTCCTCGCCTTCGCGGGCGGTGCGGCCCATGCCCACGGCCAGAACCACTTCAAGCGCGGTCTGGATCACCACGTACACCGCGTGCAGCGCGACCCGCCAGAAGTTGGCCTCGGTGGTGCAGTAGAAACCGAAGCCCGCCGCCTGCAGGCGATCGAACAGCACATGGTGCACCGCGAACAGGCCAGCGGCGAACACGATGGGGCGCCAGTCGAGGTAGACGAGCAGCAGCGCCAGCGTGACGAAGACGCCAAAGTGGTACTCCAGCTCGCCGTGAGCGAGCTGGATCTGGAGGGCCACCAGGGCCACCAGCGAGAAAGCCAGCGTCATGCGCGAGGCCAGCGTGCCACGGGCGCCCAGGTAGGCGGTGGTCGCGATGCCGGTCAGCACCAGCGCGCCGACCACGGCCAGCGCCAGCTCGAAGTACAGGTAGCCGATGAGCACGGCGGCGGCCGCGCTCAGCCCGACGGCGGCCAGCAACACCTTGTCACCCAGCAGGGCCTGGGGGTTGCTGCCCACGCGGGCGGAGGAAGAAGAATGACGGCTCATGGCGATCCCTAGGTCAGAAGCGAGGCAGGCCACCACCGGGTTGGTCTGCGGTGGTGGTGGGGCGTCAGAAACTCTCCCAGTCGCCTTCTGCGCCTGCGCCAGCGGCCGGTCGGGCCGCTTGGGCAGCCTGGGCCGGGCGCACGGCAGGTGCTGCGGCCGTGGGTCGCTTCAGCGCGTCCACCGAGGAGGTCAATGCCAACGCCTTCGGTGCCACGGGCTTGAGGCCCACGGGCTGGGTCCTGGCGGGCTTGCCGACCGCCGGCCTTGCGGCCATCACCACTGGCGTGACGTGGGCCTGCGCCCCGTCGATGCGGAAGATCTGCACCACCTGCGCGAGCTTGCCGGCCTGCTCCCTGAGGCTTTCGGCGGCGGCGGCGCTCTCTTCGACCAGCGCCGCGTTCTGCTGGGTCATCTGGTCCAGCTGCGTGACCGCCACGTTGACCTGACCGATGCCGTCGCTCTGTTCGCCCGACGCCGCCGTGATCTCGCCAATGATGTCGCTCACCCGCTGTACCGAACCCACGATCTCGCTCATGGTCTGGCCCGCGTCGGCCACCAGGCGCGTGCCGGCATCGACCTTGTCCACGCTCGCGCCGATCAGGCCCTTGATCTCTTTCGCGGCCTCGGCGCTGCGCTGCGCCAGGTTGCGCACCTCGGCCGCCACCACCGCAAAGCCCCGGCCCTGTTCACCGGCACGCGCCGCTTCCACTGCGGCGTTCAGCGCCAGGATGTTGGTCTGGAACGCGATGCCGTCGATCACGCCGATGATGTCGCTGATCTTCTTGCTGCTGTGGTTGATCTCTTCCATCGTGGTGACCACCTGGCCCACCACCTGGCCGCCTCGCACGGCGATCTCCGACGCGCTGGCCGCGAGCTGGTTGGCCTGGCGTGCGGCGTCGGCGCTCTGGCGCACGGTGGCGGTGAGTTCTTCCATGCTGGCCGCCGTCTGCTCCAGGCTGCTCGCGGCCTGCTCGGTGCGGCTGGACAGGTCCTGGTTGCCCGAGGCGATCTCCGCGCTGGCCGTGCCGATGCTGTCGGTCGCCTGGCGCACCTGCACCACGGTCTTGAGCAGGGCGTCTTTCATCGTGCCCAGGGAGCGCAGCAGATCGCCCAGCTCGTCGTGGCGGTTCGTGTGCACCTGTCCGTTCAGATCCCCCGCAGCCACCGCGGTCGCGATGACCACGGCCTCGTTCAGCGGCCCCGTCACCGAGGCCGTGATGCGCCAGGCCACCAGGCAGGCCAGCAACATCGCCAGCGCCGCCAGGCCCAAGATCAACATCTCCTGGCGGCTGGCCGTCTGCTTGGCCGCTTCGACCGCGGCACCGACCAGTTCACGTTCGTAGGCCTGCAGCTTCCCCATCGCGTCGGTGTAGCGGTTGGCGGCGGGCAACAGCGCCGAGTCCAGTTGCTGGGCGGCGGCGTCGATTTCACCGCTCTTGAGCGCATCGAAGTAGGTCTTGCGCACGGCGATGTACTCGGTCCGGCGCTCGGCGATCTCTTTCAGCAGGGCCTTGCCCTGGTCGCTGGTGATTTCGGCGTCCAGCGTCTTCTGCAGCTCGTTGATGCGCTCGGTGGTCTGGGCGATCAGCGGCTTGAAGTAGGCGTCGACCTCGGGGTTGGCCCCCGATTTCGCGAGGCCCAGCACGCGGTTGATGTTCAGGCGGGTGCTGGCCAGCCACTCGTCGGTCAAGGCCGCGCGGTGATCCATCTCGACCACCTCTTCCGTGGCCAGCTGGGCGCTCTGCAGGCTGCTCCAAGCGAGGGCGGCAATGGCCACCAGCAGCACCAGCACGCTGGCAAAGCCCAGTGTCAACCGGTGTCCGATCTTGAGTTTTGCGAACATCATGATGTCAATCTAAAAAGAGGAAATGAAAGCAGGTGAGCGCTGCGGCGTTCACTGGAGGGAATTCGTGGTGTCCATGAGGCCCATGTCGGCGCTGCTCATGAGCGCTTCGATGTCCATCAGGATCAACATGCGTTCGCCCACGCTGGCGATGCCCGTGATGAAGCCCGTGTCCACCGTGCTGTTCATCTCCGGCGCCGGCTTGATCAGCTCACTGCTGAGCTCCAGCACGTCCGACACCGAGTCCACCACCGCACCCACCACGCGACCGTGCACGTTGAGCACGATCACCACGGTGAAGCCGTTGTATTCCACCTTCTCGCAGTTGAGCTTGATGCGCAAATCCACCACCGGCACGATCACCCCGCGCAGGTTCACCACGCCCTTGATGAACGTTGGCGCGTTGGCGATGCGGGTGGGCTCTTCGTACGAGCGGATCTCCTGCACGCGCAGGATGTCGATGCCGTATTCCTCCGCCCCCAGGCGGAAGGTCAGGAACTCGGCGGCGGCGGCCTTCTGGCTGGCCACCGCACGCGCGCTGTTCGGGTGGTCCGGCTGGCCGGTGGGAAGATGCATGTCCATGGTGGTCGGTCCTTGAAAGACAGAGAAGGTTTAAGGACTATCGACCGGACCGGCGCTGGCTGAAGTCGGGAAAAGAGCGACAAAGCCCGTGCAAACCCGCCGCTTGGGGTCGGTCTGCATACGGAAGTACACGGACTGAAGCCCGGCCCGCTTCAGCGGGGGCTTGGCGCCGACCGACGGAGCCCCCCAGGAATGCCAACGGGCGCCACCAGGGCGCCCGCTCGGAATGCAGGGGGTGGGCGCTCAGCCCCTCAGCCGGCCCCCCCGTCGCCGACGAGGGAGAACACCATCACCGCCTGCAGCCGCGGCCCGGCCGGGGCGCGCAGGCTGCCCGGGCATGACACCCGCCAGCCGAAACCGGCACTCAGGCGTGGGTCGATGGACAGAGGGTTCGCAAATCCCATGCTGAATCGGTCAGGCGAAAGGACGGCGGTACCCGGGCCCGGTTTCACTGCAGGCGCTGGGCGCTGTGGTCCATGAGGCCCATGTCGGCGCTGCTCATGAGCGCTTCGATGTCCATCAGGATCAGCATGCGTTCGCCCACGCTGGCGATGCCCGTGATGAAGCCCGTGTCCACCGTGCTGTTCATCTCCGGCGCCGGCTTGATCAGCTCACTGCTGAGCTCCAGCACGTCCGACACCGAGTCCACCACCGCACCCACCACGCGACCGTGCACGTTGAGCACGATCACCACGGTGAAGCCGTTGTATTCCACCTTCTCGCAGTTGAGCTTGATGCGCAGGTCCACCACCGGCACGATCACCCCGCGCAGGTTCACCACGCCCTTGATGAACGTTGGCGCGTTGGCGATGCGGGTGGGCTCTTCGTACGAGCGGATCTCCTGCACGCGCAGGATGTCGATGCCGTATTCCTCCGCCCCCAGGCGGAAGGTCAGGAACTCGGCGGCGGCGGCCTTCTGGCTGGCCACCGCACGCGCGCTGTTCGGGTGGTCCGGCTGGCCGGTGGGGAGGGTCGTGTCCATGATGATCGGTCTTTCAGTTCGGAGAGGTTCAGAAACTTTCCCAGTCGTCGCTCGCGCCGCCAGTGCGGGCGGGCGCTGCCACGGGGGGCGGGGCGATGGCTTTGGGGGTGGCTTTGGGGGTGACCGCCGGCCGCTGGGCAGGGGCGGTGGGCTTGGCGACCAGCTTCACGGGCGTGGCCCGGGGAGGCTGCACGCGCGCGGCGGTGGCTGGCGTGTTTCTGGCCATCAGGCCTCCCGCTCCGGCGAGTTTGAACACGCTCACCGCCTGCACCAGTTGCTCGGCCTGTTGCTGCAGGCTGCCCGCGGCGGCGGCACTTTCTTCGACCAGGGCCGCGTTCTGCTGGGTGGCCTGGTCCATCTGCGTCACCGCCTCACTGACCTGGCCCACACCGGCGTTCTGCTCGCTGCTGGCGCTGCTGATCTCGCCCACGATGTCGGTCACGCGCTGGATGGACAACACGATTTCCTGCATGGTGCTGCCCGCCTGGTCCACCAGCACGGTGCCTTGCTCCACGCGTTCCACGCTCGCATTGATCAGGCCCTTGATCTCTTTCGCCGCTTCGGCACTGCGTTGCGCGAGGTTTCGCACCTCGGCCGCCACCACTGCAAACCCCCGCCCCTGCTCGCCCGCACGGGCGGCTTCCACGGCCGCGTTGAGGGCGAGGATGTTGGTCTGGAAGGCAATGCCGTCGATCACACCGATGATGTCGCTGATCTTCTTGCTGCTGTCGTTGATGTCCTTCATGGTCTGCACGACCTGGTTCACGACCTCGCCGCCTTGCACCGCCACGCCGCTGGCACTGGCCGCGAGCTGGTTGGCCTGGCGGGCGTTGTCGGCGTTCTGGCGCGCCGTCGAACCGAGCTGCTCCATCGAAGCCGAGGTCTGCTCCAGCGCAGAGGCCTGCTGTTCGGTGCGGCCGGACAGGTCGGCGTTGCCCTGGGCGATTTCGGCGCTGGCTGTGGCCACGCTGTCGGCGCCCAGGCGCACGTCCGAGACCACCCGGGTGAGCGCGGCCTGCATGTCACCCATGGCCTGGAGCAGGGGGCTGAACTCATCCTGGGCACCCTGGGGAACGGTCACGGTCAGGTCACCGTCACGCACCCGTTCGGCCACCCGGCGCGACACCTCCACGCGGCGGCGCAGCACCTGGGCCACGTAGGTCGAAAAAGCCAGCAAGGCGACAGCGATCGCCAGGGCCGCACCCACGATCAGATTGGACGTGTTCAACACATCGCGTTCGATCTCGCTGATGTCCTTCGTCAGGCCTTCGCCCTGGATGCCTTCTCCCGTCGCGAGCTCCTCCAGCAGGCGGTTGCGCACGGGAATGGTGGTGTCGACCAGGTAGGCGAAGGCTTCTTCCTTTCTGCCTTCCTTGATCAGCGCCAGGTTGGCTTCACCCGCCTTCCAGAAGTCGGCGATGGCGGGGGGCAGCTTGGTGAAATGGGCCTTGCCCTCGGCCGAAAAGAGGCGCTTTTCGAATGCCCCCAGGGTCTCGTCCATGCTCTTGCGCTTGGCCGCGATGTAGTCCAGCGTCGCCTGCTGCTCCTCGGGCGTGCGCGCCAGGATGGCGTGCCGGATCTGCAGCGACACCTGGGTCACGTTCAGCTCGAGGTCGGACATGGCCAGCAACTGTGGCACACGGTCGCTCTCCGTGTGGGCCGCGAGATCAGCGGCCTCGTGCAGCCCGGTGTACGCGTACCACGCCAGCCCGGCCAGCGCCAGGGACACGGCCGCGCTCAGCGCATACAGTCGCGCCGCGATGCCAAAGGAAAAACCAGATTTCATTGTTCAAGCCTCAAAGTGACCGCGCGCCATCTGCTTTCCTGGCCACGGACGCGGCACATGGAGGAAACTGTGGCGGCCTGAACCCATGCAGACCAGCAACTCAACCACCACGTTCTGGTGAAAATATCGGCGGTTTGGGCGCGGTCTGAAGTACCAAAAAAGCATGCATTGGCGTGCCAGATCGGCGATTTGCGCGCACGAACCCGCCGCGTCGCCAAGGTACCGCCCTCCCGCCGACCGATCTGGTACAAGCCTCGCCATGCGCGCACCCCCCACCGAAACCGTTTCGCCCACCTGGCTCCGGCCCACGCCGTTCATCGACGCTGGTCATCCCGACGTGCAGGCTTTCGCCGCGCGGCATGCGAGGGGGGCCACCGACCGCGAGCGGGCGGTGGCCCTGAACCTGGCCGTGCGCGATGGACTGCGCTACGACCCCTACCGCATCGACCTCTCAGACCACGGCATGACCGCCAGCACCGCGCTGGCGCAAGGTTTCGGCTGGTGTGTGCCCAAGGCCGTGGTGCTGGCGGCCGTGGCGCGTGCGGCGGGCATCCCGGCGCGGCTGGGGTTCGCCGACGTGCGCAACCACCTCTCCACCGAGCGGTTGCGCCAGACCATGAAGACCGACGTGTTCGCTTGGCACGGCTACACCGAGCTGTGGCTGGACGGCGGGTGGCGCAAGGCCACACCGGCCTTCAACATCGAGCTGTGCGAGAAATTCGGCCTGTTGCCGCTGGAGTTCAACGGCGTGGACGATTCGCTCTACCACCCGTTCGACCGCGCGGGCCAGCGCCACATGGAATACGTGGCCGAGCGCGGCAGCTTCGACGACCTGCCGCTGGCGCAGATCCGGGCGACCTTCGCCGAGATCTATCCGCAGTGGACGCAGGGCGCCGGGCCGGGCAGCGCCGACTTCGCGGCGGACGCGGAGCGCGAAAACCGCCGCTGAGCAAGCTCCGGAGCGACATGCTTCAACCCAGGGCACCGCCGGGCCGGCTTTGCCGGACGGCCAGTGCCGCCCCCTTGAGGGGGGTGACGCCGCAGGCGGCGCGGGGGGGGGCCTGTTCCTTCGCGGCGCGGGGGGATCTATCAGCTCGTGAACTTGAACACTGCGGTGCTGGCCATCAGGTTGGGCGCAAAACGCACCTCGCGGCCCTCGTGCAGCCCGAAGCTGTCTTCGATGGTGAGGCTGTTGCGGCGCGCGAGCACCTCGAAGTCGTTGAAAGTGCCGACGCGGATGTTGGGCGTGTCGTACCACTCGTAAGGCAGGCGTTTGGTCACGGGCATGTGGCCCTGCAACACCGCCAGCCGGTTGGGCCAGTGGGCAAAGTTGGGGAAGGCCACGACGCCGATGCGCCCCACGCGCGCGGTTTCCTGCAGCATGGTCTGCGCGTTGCGCAGGTGCTGCAGGGTGTCGATCTGCAGCACGACGTCGAAAGCGTCGTCGCCGAACATGGTGAGGCCACCCTCCAGGTTGAGCTGGAGCACGTTGACGCCGCGCTTCACGCAGGCCAGCAGCTTGGCGTCGTCGATCTCCACGCCGTAGCCAGTGCACTGCCGCGTGGCCTGCAGGTGGGCGAGCAGGGCGCCATCGCCGCAGCCCAGATCGAGCACGCGCGAACCGGGTGGCACGAGGCGGGCGATGCTGTGCATCACGTTGGGATCAGCCATGGGTCACCTCCCCTTTCTCAACGGCACTCACCGTCTGTTCAAAGTAGGCCCGCACCGCGGCGTGGTAGCGCGGGTCGTCCAGCAGGAAGGCATCGTGGCCGTGCGGCGCGTCGATCTCGGCGTAGCTCACCTCGCGCCGGTTCTCCAGCAGCGCCTTGACGATCTCGCGGCTGCGCGCGGGCGAGAAGCGCCAGTCGGTGGTGAAACTCACGAGCAGGAACTTGGCCTTGGCGCGCGCCAGGGCGGTGCTCAGGTTGCCGTCGTGTTCGCGCGCGGGATCGAAGTAGTCGAGCGCGCGGGTGATCAGCAGGTAGGTGTTGGCGTCGAAGTACTCGCTGAACTTGTCGCCCTGGTAACGCAGGTAGCTCTCGATCTGGAACTCCACATCCTGCGTCGAGTAGCGGTAAGCCAACTCGGCCGCGGCCGCGGGATCGCTGACATCGGATGAACGCAGGGTCCGGCCGAACTTTTCGTTCATCACATCGTCGCTCAGGTAGGTGATGTGGCCGATCATGCGGGCGATGCGAAGGCCCCGGCGTGGCAGCGTGCCTTCGCGCAGGTAGTGGCCGTCGCGGAAATCGGGGTCGGTCACGATGGCACGGCGCGCCACCTCGTTGAACGCGATGTTCTCGGCCGTGAGGTTGGGCGCGCTGGCCACCACCACGGCGTGGCGCACGCGGTCCGGAAACTGCAAGGTCCAGCTCAGGGTCTGCATGCCACCCAGGCTGCCGCCCATGACGGCGGCCAGCGTCTGGATCCCGAGCACGTCGAGCAGGCGGGCCTGGGCATTCACCCAGTCTTCCACCGTGACCACCGGAAAATCCGCGCCCCAGGGCTGACCGGTGGCGGGGTTGGTGTGGGTGGGGCCGGTGCTGCCGAAGCAAGAGCCCAGGTTGTTGACGCCGATCACAAACCATCGGTCGGTGTCTACCGACTTGCCCGGGCCGATCATGCTGTGCCACCAGCCTTCGCTGCGCGCGATGGGCTGGCCGCTGGCGTCGGCGTGGTGACCGGCCACGTGGTGGCTGGCGTTGAGCGCGTGGCAGATCAGCACCGCGTTGGACCGGTCGGCGTTGAGCGTGCCGTAGGTTTCATAGACCAGCTCGTAGGCCGGCAACACCGCACCGCTTTTCAGGGGCAGCGGGTCGGTGAAACGCTGGGTTTGGGGCGTGACGATCACGGTGTGCACCTCGGGCCTGGCGAGACCCAAAAACAAAAATCCCGGTGCCGCAAGGTGCGAGACCGGGAGTCCCCCCTTTAGCGGTATTTGTAAAGCGCCCGCAATCCGGACAAATCGGCGCTGGAGGACAGTATAAATTGAAGCCTGCCTCTGGCAAACCCACCTGTGGAACATGACAGAACGCTCCGACCGGCCGCCGACAGCGGCACCGCGGCGGTGGGGGGGGTGTCGGCCGTTCACTGTTGCGAATGCGCACCACACCGGAAAGCGCCTCGAAGCGATCCCAAAAAAATCACTGGCGCCGGGGCATTCGGAGCATAATCCGCTGGCGAGCGTCTGAAAACCTCGCTTGACAAGTGATCGGTTGGTTTCGCGTGCTACAGGTTTGTTTGCTAACGGGGCTCCATCGCTATTTTTCTCAGTGTTATTAGGAGTCCCAACCATGGGCAACAAATTGTACGTGGGCAACCTGCCCTACACCGTGCGTGACGAAGACCTGCAGCAAGCTTTCAGCGCCTACGGCTCTGTCAACAGCGCCAAGGTCATGATGGAACGTGACACCGGCCGCTCCAAAGGTTTCGGCTTTGTCGAAATGGGCAGCGACGCAGAAGCGCTCGCCGCCGTTGAAGGCATGAACGGTCAGTCCCTGGGTGGTCGCAGCCTCGTCGTGAACGAAGCACGTCCGATGGAAGCCCGCCCCCCCCGCACCGGCGGCGGCGGCTTCGGTGGCCCCCGCGGTGGTGGCGGCGGCTTCGGTGGTGGCGGCGAAGGCGGTTTCCGCAGCCCCTACGGCGGCGGTGGCCGTCGTGAAGGCGGTGGCGGTGGTGGCCGCGGCGGTTACTGATCGCCCGACCTCTCCGCCATTCCCGGTCCTCTGAGGCTGGAAATGCAAAAGCCCCCCGGCATGCCGAGGGGCTTTTTTGTTGGCGCTCGCTTTTTGAGGTCCTGCTCGCGACTGGATCGACCCGGTTGGCGACCCATGTGCGCCGGGCGCGCGTCAACCGGTTGACCGGCCCTCTCCCTCACGGTGCTTGCGCGCGCGACCGGTCAGCAGGCGATCGTACAAGGGGTTGGGCATCAGCCTCAGCAGCTTGGCCACCACCCCCATCTGCCATGGGATGACGCGGTAACTCGTCCCGGCCCTGATGGTGGCGAAAGCACGGTCGGCAAACGCCGCGGGGCTCAGCAGGAACGGCATGGCGTATCGGTTCTGCTGCGTCAGCGGTGTGTCCACATAGCCAGGCAACAGGGTGACCACGTCGACCCCGCTGCGGCGCAACTCACCTCTCAAGCTTTCGCAGTACGCCACCACGGCGGCCTTGCTGGCGCAATACGCCCCATGGCCAGGCAGGCCGCGAATGGCCGCCACGCTGGCGATGCCCACCAGCCGGCCGGTGCCACGCGCCACCATGGCTTTCACGAAGGGGTGGAAGGTGGCGGCGAGGCCGGTGTTGTTGAGCGCAAAGGTGCGGGCCATCACATCCAGGTCTTCACGTTCGGCGGTGTCCATGCCGATGCTGAGGCCCGCGCTGGCGATCACCACGTCGGGCACGCCCTGCTCAGCCAGACAGCGCTGGCCCGCTGCGACGATGCTGTCCGTCTCGGCCACATCCGCCAGGTACACCCGGCAGCGCTGATCATCCCAGCCCTGCGCATTCACCCAGGCCTGAAGCACCTCACTGCGCCGAGCCACCAGAGCCAGCCGGTAACCGGCTTGGGCGTAACGCAACGCCAGCGCCTGCCCGATGCCACTGGAGGCGCCGGTGATGAAAACGAGGGGGCGGTCGGCGACGCTGCCGGAGCGGGCGACGGTCATGGCGTCAACGCGGCGCGAACCGGGCACGCACCTGGCCTGTCATCACCACGACCCGGGTATCACCCTGGTAGTCCAGGGTGTTGGCGGTGATCTGGTCCTTGTCGCGCACCAGCAGGACCGGCTGATCGGACATGACATGGTCGGGATCCACCGACACACGCAGGTACTCGCCATGAAACTCCATGCGGGCCAACGGCTGTCCACTCGGACTGTGCCCCGCCTGGCGCACCACAGCGGCATCGCCTTCAAGCACAAACACCGTGCCGGCGTCGTTGCTGGTGATCGTCCTGGCGGTGGCCGTGGAGAGCTGGCGCTGGGGGTTGAACGAACGGATGCGCGCGGCGTCCACGACCAAGGTACCGGTGTCGGGGTGGTGGCGCGCCTCGGTCCCGAACAGCTCGGTCTTGAGTGCGCCTCCGGCCTCGAACACTTTGACCGAGAAGCGCTTCATGAAATAGTCGGGCTCGTGCGTCACCGGCTGCTCGGCGGCGGGCTGCTCGGGCTCCGGTGTGGCGCGCAACAGCCAGTAGGACGCCAGCGCCAGCAGCATCATGAGCAGCACCGGCAGGTAGATCGACATCCTGTCCCACCAGCGGCCGAAGCCGAACTTGCGGACAGGCGCTGCGCCAGGGGAAACGAGGGGAACGGCCATGCTCATCTCGCGGCCATCTCCAGTTCGGTCACATAGTGACCGCTCGCCACCAGCAGCAAGTCACAGAGCTCCCGCACCGCACCCATGCCCGGCGCGCGCGCGGTGACATGGTGTGCCAGCGCCAACACCTCGGCGTGGGCCGTGGCCGGCACGCACGCGAGCGCCGCGCGGCGCAGCATGGGCAAATCGGGCCAATCGTCGCCCATCGCTGCGGCTTGCGACCAGTCCAGCCCCAGCTCAGCCAGGATCGATTCGGCCGCCGGGCGTTTGTCTTCGGTGCCGAGGCGCAGATGGGTCACCCCCAGCGCGCTCAGACGCGTGCGCAGGGCCGGCGCATCACGACCACTGATCACCGCTGGTGTGATGCCGGCCCGCTGCAGCAGCTTGATGCCGTGGCCATCGAGTGTGTGAAACCGTTTGAGCGTCTCGCCGACGTCGCTGAAATACAGGCCACCGTCGGTCAACACACCGTCCACATCGAAGAACACCACGCGCACCGGCTGGGCGCGAAGCAACAGCTCGGGGTCGAAGTTCAGCGTGGGCCGCAGCGGCGGAAGGTCAGAAGACATGGGGCAATGCTAACGGGAGAGGAAGCGTTCGAGTGAGGTGTGTTCAGGCCAGGGCGCCGCGGAACCGGCTTTGCCGGGCCGCCAGCGCCGCCCCGGGGGGTGACGCCGAAGGCGGCGCTGGGAGATCTGTGGTTAGGGAGTCAAATGACCTTCGCACGCATCAGGTCGTTGCTGTTGAGCGCACCACACAGCCGCCCCGCGTCGTCCACCACCAGCACGCTGGTGATGCAACCGGCCTCCATCAGGTCGGCAGCCACCACCGCCAGCACATCGGCGCGCACCGTGCGCGGGTTGGGGTGCATCACCTCGGCGGCAGAGAGTGCACGCAGATCGGCACCGCTGCCGGTTTTCTCGATCAGGCGGCGCAGGTCACCGTCCGTGAAGATGCCCAGCACCCGATCGTCCGCATCGACGATGGCGCTCATGCCCAGCCCCTTGGCGCTGACCACGCGCATCAGCTCCATCAAACTGGTCTGTGCCGACACGCGCGGGACATCGTCACCGCTGCGCATCACGTCGCTCACGAGCGTGAGGAGCTTGCGCCCCAGAGCGCCGCCGGGGTGCGAACGGGCAAAGTCGTCGGCTTTGAAGCCCCGTGCGTCGAGCAAGGCCACGGCCAGCGCGTCACCCAGTGCGAGTTGCGCGGTGGTGCTGGCGGTGGGGGCCAGGTTGTGCGGGCAGGCCTCTTTTTCGACCGAGGTGTCGAGCACCACGTCGGCGTGTCGCCCGAGCGTGGACGAGGCCCGGCCAGTGAACGCGACCAGCGGCACACCCATGCGTTTGATCAGTGGAAGGATGGCGGTGAGCTCCTCGCTTTCGCCGCTGTTGCTGATGCCGAGCACCACGTCGGCCGCGGTGATCATGCCCAGGTCGCCATGGCTGGCCTCGGCAGGGTGCACGAACATCGCGGGCGTTCCGGTGGAGGCCAGGGTGGCGGTGATCTTGCGTCCGATGTGGCCGCTCTTGCCCATGCCCATGACCACCACGCGCCCCTTGCACGACAGCAGCAGGTCCACCGCACGCACGAAACGGTCGTCCAGCCGTCCGGCCATGGAGAGCACCGCCTGGGCCTCAATGTCCAGGGCTTCGCGCGCCAGATTGGTGGTGCGAACGGGATCCAGGGTGGGGGGCAGACTCATCAATGGATTATCGCCGCAGCCACCGAATGGCGACTTCGCACGAGAGTCACCCGATTAACATCAGTGCATGAATTCGCTCGACATCACGCTGCTCTACCTGCTGGCCGCCGTGTTGGGCGTGGTGGGCTGCCGCATGCTCAAGCTGCCGCCGATGCTCGGCTACCTGGTGGTGGGCGTGGTGATCGGCCCGAACGCGCTGGCGCTCGCGCAGGACTCGGCCGGTCTGCGGCACCTCGCCGAATTCGGCGTGGTGTTCCTGATGTTCGTGATCGGGCTGGAGTTTTCACTGCCCAAGCTCAGGACCATGAAACGGCACGTGTTTGGTCTGGGACTGTCCCAGGTCGTGCTCACCGTGCTGCTGACCACGCTGGCCTCGCTGGCCATGGGCGTGCTGCTGCCCAATTGGTGGAAGCTCTCGTGGCAAATGGCGTTGTCGCTGGGCGGCGTGATGGCCATGAGCAGCACCGCCATCGTGATCAAGCTCGTGGTCGAGCGGCTGGAGCTGGAGTCGGAGCATGGCAAGCGCGTGGTGGGCATCCTGCTGTTTCAGGATTTGGCCGTGGTGCCGCTGCTGGTGCTGATTCCCGCGCTGGGCTCCGCGCCGGAAGACCTTCTGCCCGCCCTGGGCCTGGCCCTGGTCAAGGCGGTGGTGCTGCTCGGCGTGCTGCTCACGGGCGGCCAGAAGGTGATGCGGTGGTGGCTCACGCTGGTGGCGCGGCGCAAAAGCGAAGAGCTGTTCATGCTCAACCTGCTGCTGATCACGCTGGGCCTGGCCTGGCTGACGGAGCACGCCGGCCTGTCGCTCGCGCTGGGTGCGTTCGTGGCGGGCATGCTGATTTCCGAGACCGAATACAAGCACCAGGTGGAGACCGACATCCGCCCGTTTCACGACGTGCTGCTGGGCCTGTTCTTCATCACCATCGGCATGATGCTGGACTGGCGCCTGGTGCTGGAGCGCTGGCCGCTCGTGCTGCTGTTGCTCACGCTCTCGCTGGGCTTCAAGATCGCCATGATCTCGGGCCTCACGCGGGCCTTCGGCGCGCCGATGGGCACCGCGCTGCGCACGGGCCTGTACCTCTGCCAGGGCGGGGAATTCGGTCTGGTGCTGCTCACGCTGGCTGGCCAGCACGAGCTGGTGCCGCCACAGCTGTTCAACCCCGTCCTGGCGAGCATGGTCATCTCCATGCTCGCCACGCCGTTCCTGATCATGTACACCAACGACATCGTCACCCGCGTGGTGGGCAGCGACTGGCTCATGCAGTCGGTGCAGATGACCAGCATTGCACGCAAGGCCATCAACGCCGACAAGCACGTGATCATCTGCGGCTACGGCCGCTGCGGGCAGAACCTGGCGCGCCTGCTCGAAGCCGAAGGCATTCCCTACATGGCGCTCGACCTCGACCCCGACCGGGTGCGCCAGGCCGCAGCGGCCGGGCACTCGGTGGTGTTCGGCGACGCCGCGCGGCTGCAGGCCCTGATGGCGGCGGGCCTGCACCGCGCCAGCGCGGTGGTGATCACCTACATCGAAACCGCGAGTGCATTGAAGGTCCTGCACCACACCCACGAACACGCGCCACAGGTGCCCGTGGTGGTGCGCACCATCGACGACACCGACGACGCCAGGCTGCGCCAGGCCGGCGCGACCGAGGTGGTGCCCGAGGCCATCGAGGCCAGCCTGATGCTGGCCAGCCACGCGCTGGCGCTGGTGGGCGTGCCGATGCGGCGCGTGATCCGCGTGGTGCAGGACCAGCGCGATGCGCGCTACAACCTGCTCAAGGGCTACTTTCACGGCGCCGACGACGATGGCATCGAAGAAGCCGATCACGAGCGCCTGTCCACCGTCACCATCCCGCCGGGCGGGCGCAAAGTGGGCAAGACCCTCGGCAGCGTCGCGCTCGACGCCATGGGCGTGCGCGTGGCCAACCTGCGGCGCGCGGGAGGGCAGAACGCGCCATTTGACGACCTGACCGTGCTCCAGGGTGGCGACACTCTGGTGCTCAGCGGCAAGGCCCCGGCGCTGGCGCTGGCCGAAGAGAAGCTGCTCAGCGGCCGCTGAACATCGGCGCACGCGGCTGTCCCGATCGGGCCTCGCCCCGGTGCTGCGTTTCACGTGCGAGGGGATAATCCCGAACATGGACAACACCGCCTACCTCCGCTCGCACATCCGCACCGTGCCCGACTGGCCGGCACCGGGAGTGCAGTTCCGCGACATCACGCCGCTGCTGCAAGACCCCAAGGTGTTCCGCGTGCTGATCGACACCTTTGTGCACCGCTACATGGACCCTGCGCTCCGCCCCACGGTGGTGGCCGGTCTGGATGCGCGCGGCTTCATCATCGGCTCGGTGGTGGCCTACGAGCTGGGCGTGGGCTTTGTGCCGATCCGGAAGAAGGGCAAGCTGCCCTTCACGACGGTGGAGGAGACCTACGAACTGGAATACGGCAGCGCGACGGTCGAGCTGCACACCGACGCCGTCAAGGCAGGGGACCGCGTGCTGCTGATCGACGACCTGATCGCCACCGGCGGCACCATGATGGCGGGGCGGCGGCTGCTGGAGAAGCTGGGGGCCGAGGTGATGGAAGGTGCGGCCATCGTCGACCTGCCCGAGCTGGGCGGGTCGGACAAGTTGCGAACATCGGGGTTGCCGCTGTTCACACTGGTCGATTTCGCAGGGCACTGACGCCTCCACGGGTCTGACACCCGGCTGCCCCGCGCAACCGGTCTCAGAGTTTGCCGTACTGGGTTTCGCTCAGCTCGGAAAAACCACTGTGTGACTCCGGCTCGGGCGCATCGGGCGGCGGCTCCATGCGGTGTGCAGGCATCGCAGGTTGCTGCAAGGCCTGGCGAAAGGCACTCACCTCTTCAGGCGCCACGGAGGACGGCACACGTCCGTTGGGCAACGGCGTGTCGGGCGCAGGAATGGCCGTGCCGCTGAGAGCCGCCTCGCGCTGGGTCTGCGCCGACACCGCCGCCTTCAAGGCCATGCCGCGCTGGTCGTGGGCCGCCTTGCGCCGCCAATACACGGCCTGCACCTGCATCGAATGGCGCGAGCGGGCGCTGCTCTGGATCCAACGCTCAATCTCCAAAAGGTACTCGTCGGGCATGGCCTCGGCAGGCAATGCCAGATCCACCAGCACCAAAAAGCCGTCGCCGCTGGTGTCGAGCGCGAGCACCTTGAAGTCGTAGCTGGTGGACAACACCCCGGCACGGATCAACGACTCTCGAACCACCGAGAACAGCTGCTCTCGGCGCAGGACACGTCGACCGCGCCTCGGCGAGATCAGTGGCAAGGTCGTCTGGCTGAAAGAGCGGCGCGGTTTGCTCCGGCCACCGCTTCCGCCCGCATCGGATTTTTTGGCTTGTAGCCAGCGCAACAGGGACATGGCCGGAGTATGCCTTCAGGTCAGCGGGTTGGAATGAGGGAAATGCCGCATTTGCCCAGCGAATCGTAACAACTGGACGACACAGGCCGCCGTCAGGTCACGGCCACGCGTTTGGGCTTGTGGTACATGCGACGCGCCAAGACCGCCGCCATGGCAACGGTGAGGTCCAGCGCGATCGAAGGGTAACGGGTCGACAGTTCGCGAAAACGCAAAGGCGTCATGCACCACAACCGGGCGTGACTGCCGGCATTCACCGTGGCGCTGCGTGGCAGGTGGCTGAAAAAAGCTCCTTCGCCCAGAATCGACCCGGCACCGACCACCGCGATGCGCACCCGGTCCTTGTCGTCTTCGTAATGCACGGTGAGGCTGCCGCTTTCGACGAAGTAAACCGTCCGGTCCTTCACGCCCTGTTCGATCAAGACCTGCCCCTGCTGGAGGCTCACAGGCTGAAGGTAATCCCCGAGCGTGGTCCATTGAGCCTCCGTCAGGTTCAGAGGAACAGCGTCCAGCGCACTGCAGACCCGCATGGCTTGAGCCAGCGACTGGATGTCGTAACGCCCAGTGGACATCTGAGAGGCATTCATCGACCCACGATAACGGCGGCAGCGGCCTGAACACAAGCACAATTTACCGATGCTTACAGCTTCGCTCCGAGCGGTTGCGTGCAGACACCAGACGGCGACCCGGTTCACTTGCCGATGCAGAAGCGGGAAAAGATCTCACCCAGCAGGTCGTCCGCACTGAACGCCCCGGTGATCTGATTCAAGCTGTGTTGCGCCAGGCGCAGCTCTTCGGCCAGCAGGTCCAGGTGCTCGGCACGGGCCTCCAGGCAGGTCTGCGCGGCGGCCAGATGCTCAGCCACGCGGTGCAAGGCCTGCAGATGCCGCTCGCGCGCCATGAACAGGCCATCGCCCGCGTGCTGCCAACCGGCCAGAGTGAGCAAGCCCTGGCGCAGGCCTTCGATGCCCTCACCGCTTTTGGCGGATATCGCCAGATCACCGGCCCGCAGACGCTCAGCGAGTGCCGCCTGCTGAGGTGCGCCACACTGGTCGAGCTTGTTCCAGACCTGCAGCACCGTCACGCCCGCCGGCAAGGCCGCTGAGATCGCGGCGTCCGCCGCCTGGTAGTCGGCACCCTCGCACCGCGTCAGGTCGTGCAGGAAGAGCACCGCATCGGCCGCGTCGATCTGCCCCCAGGCACGCTGAATGCCGATTTTTTCGACCTCGTCCACGTCGGCACCTTCGCGCAGCCCGGCGGTGTCGATCACGTGCAGAGGCACGCCTTCGATCTGGATGGTCTGCTGCACCACGTCGCGCGTGGTGCCCGCAATCGGCGTGACGATGGCCAGCTCGGCGCCCGCAAGCGCGTTGAGCAACGAGCTTTTGCCCGCGTTCGGCTGACCGGCGATCACCACCTTGAGGCCGTCGCGCAGCAAGGCGCCCTGGCGCGCCTGGGCCTGCACATCGGTCAGCGCCGAGCGCAAACGGGCGAGCTGCCCCTCGGCGTCGGCTTTTTTCAGGAAGTCGATCTCTTCTTCGGGAAAGTCCAGCGTGGCTTCAACCAGCATGCGCAGGTTGACGAGCGCATCCCGCAGCGCGTGGATGCGCTCGGAAAACACGCCCGCCAGCGAGCGGCTGGCGCTGCGCGCGGCGGCCTCGGTGCTGGCGTCGATCAGGTCGGCCACCGCCTCGGCCTGGGCCAGGTCGAGCTTGTCGTTCAGGAAGGCGCGTTCGGTGAACTCGCCCGCGCGCGCGGGCCGCAGGCCGCTCAGCAGTGGCAAGCCATTGGCATCGGCCGACTGTGCGACTTGCAGACAGCGCGCCAGCAGCAACTGCAATACCACCGGTCCGCCATGACCCTGCAGCTCCAGCACGTCTTCGCCCGTGTACGAATGCGGCCCCGGAAACCACAGCGCCAGGCCATGGTCAATGGGCTGACCGGCTGCGTCGAGAAACGGCAGGTAGGTCGCCTCACGCGGCTTCAGCGCGCGGCCCAGCAGGGCCTGCACGAAACCCACCAGTCCCTTGCCCGACACCCGCACGATGCCCACCGCTCCGCGACCGGGCGCGGTGGCGATGGCGACGATAGGGTCACGGGAGGCAGAGAGCATGGATTGAGAGGATAAAGCGGAAAAACAAAGGGCCTGCAGATGCAGGCCCAATGACGTGAAGTGTCCCTTACCAAAGACACCGAGGAACCTGCTTTGCCGGGCCTCTGGTGTCGCCCCCCTTTGAAGGGGGGAGCCGCGAAGCGGCGCAGGGGGTTACTTCCTAAACAATTCGAACGGATTCGTGATCTTCAGCGGCACGCCCATGCGCTTGTTGATGAAGGACTGCTGGGCGATCGTCAGCACGTTGTTCGTGATCCAGTACAGCACCAGGCCGGCCGGGAAGAAGAAGAACATGACCGAGAACATCAGCGGCATCAGCCACATCATCTTGGCTTGCAGCGGATCCGGCGGCAGCGGGTTCAGCGCGGTCTGGATGATCGTGGTCAGCGTCATGATGAACGGCAGCACGAAGTACGGGTCTTTGGTGGACAGGTCGGTGATCCAGCCCATCCAGGGCGCGTTGCGCATTTCCACCGACGACAGCAGCACCCAGTACAGCGCGATGAACACCGGGATCTGGATCATGATGGGGAAGCAGCCACCCAGCGGGTTGACCTTTTCTTCCCGGTACATCTTCATCATTTCCTGCTGCATCAGCTGCGGGTTGCCCTTGAGGCGCTCGCGCATTTCGGCGACCTTCGGGTTGATGGCCTTCATCTTGGCCATGCTGCGGTAGGCGCTGGCGTTGAGCCAGTAGAACGCGGCCTTGAGCAACACCACGAGCAGCACGATCGACCAGCCCCAGTTGGCGACAAAGCCGTGGATCTTCTCCAGCAGCCAATACAGCGGCTTGGCCAGGATGGTCAACCAGCCGTAGTCCTTCACCAACTCCAGGCCCGGGGCCACGGTTTCGAGCACCGTCTCTTGTTGCGGACCAATGAACAGGCGCGCATCGAGCTTCTGGCTCTGGCCGGGGGCCACGGCAGGCAGCGTCGTAATCGCGCCGACCGAGTACAGGTTGTTGTCGACCTTGCGGGCGAAGTTCTCCCGCACGGTGCCGTCACCCAGCAACCAGGCCGAAGCGAAGTAATGCTGCACCATGGCCACGTAACCGTCGTTCGATGTTTTCTCGAAGCTGGTCTTGTCCTTGTCGATGTCGGCGAACTCCACCTTCTGGTACTTCTGAGCTTCGGTGTAAATCGCTGGGCCGGTGAACGTGGAATAGAAGGGGGTTTCGCTGTCGGTCTTGTTGCCGTCGCGCACCAGCTGCAGGTACAACTGAGGCGTGACCGCCGCCGCGCCGGTGTTGACCACCTCGTGGCTCACACCAATCACGTAGCTGCCGCGCTGCAATGAGTAGGTCTTGGCCAGCTTCACGCCACCCACGTCGGCCGACTCGAAGCGAAGCATCAACTCGTTCTGGCCATCGGCCAGCGACGTCGGGCCCGAGACCAGGGACATGGGGGTCTTGTGGGTGGGAAAGCTGCCACCGATCAGGCCGGTCTGCGCCACATAGGTGTGCTTCTCATTCTGGACCAGCAGCTGCAGCGGCTCGGAGCCCAGTTGCTGACTGGCGTGCTTGAGCAATGTGGCACCGATCAGGGACCCGCCCTCGCTGTTGAAGGTCAGCTTCAGCACATCGGTGCTGGCGTCAATGCGCTGGGCCACTGGCGCGGGCGCGCCGCCTGGTGCTGCTGCGACACCGGCTGCAGCCGTTGTTGCTGCGGGCACAGCAGCGTTGCTGCCCGCAGCCGGAGCGGCCCCCCCAGCGGCCTGGGGTGCTGTCACCGCAGATGAGGGGAAGAAGGTCGGTGCCTTGCCGTTGTGAATCTGCCACTTGTCCCAGATCAGGACCATCGAAAAACCAAAAACCACCCAGAGGATGGAACGGCGGATGTCGTTCATGACGGGATCTTCTTTTCAGGGGACGAAGGGATCAGACGCGAAAACAGGCGTGGCGCCCGCTCGGGTACCGGGTCGTGCCCGCCCTGACACCAGGGCTGGCAACGACCGATGCGGTGCAACATGAGGTAGGTGCCGGCCAAAGCGCCGTGCTGGCCCAGCGCGCCGATGGCGTAGACCGAACAGGTGGGCTCGAAACGGCAACCATTGCCCAACCATGGGCTGAGCACCAAGCGGTAGCCCTTGACCAGGCCGATCAGTGCACGGCGCGGCCAGCTGCTCAACATGGAGCGACCTCCGCAGGGGCAGACTTCACGGCAACACGATCCATCAGCAGGGTCAGCTCGGCACGCACAGCGACCTTCAAGGCGTCCGAGGTGGCGCTCACAAACTGCTTGCGGCTGAATTCGCTGCGCAAACGCACCACCAGCGCGGCCTGCGGCAACGCTGACCCGGCCAAGCGGGAAACCTCGTAAATCTGGCGCCGGATGGTGTTGCGCGTGACCGCGCGACGCGCCCAGCGTTTGGGCAGCATCACGCCCAGCCAGGTATCGGCCACCGGAAACAGCGCACGGCCCTCTTCCGGGACTGACAACGCCAGCCGGTGGAGGGCAAAGTGGGGGTTTTGGCCACAAGGGCACCCGCCATGACGGCCTGGAACTGCGGCCGGGACCTGATGCGCTGCATCAGCCGAACCGGGTGGCAGGCATGCCGAACAGCATCGACCCGGCCGGCATGGGCTGCAGGCGCGAGCAGGCTCAGACAGCCAGGCGTTTGCGGCCCTTGGCGCGACGGGCGTTGATCACGGCACGGCCGCCGCGGGTCTTCATGCGCACGAGAAAGCCGTGGGTACGGGCGCGCTTGATCTTGGAGGGCTGGTAGGTGCGTTTCATTGCCATGGCAGTGGACCCAGGCTTTGACCGTGGGCATTCAAGTTAAAGGGAAACCCGAGATTATCGCAAGAAAATCCCATGCGCGGCAAGCACTTGGCGTTTTTAACCGTTGCAACACCTCATCTCGACGAAGCCCCCGCGCATCGGCCAAGGAGGCAAACCCGGTGTGTGGATAAGTCCACAGGCGCCGTACAATCCCCAGCCAGCCCCGAGCCATTTGTCCACAAGAACAGTTTCCTTTTCCGTCTACATGATCGAGGGCACCCCCCCATTGAATGCCATCAGCGACGCACCGTCGCTGTGGTCGACCTGCGTCGATCGCCTGGCGCAGGAAATTCCCGAACAACAGTTCAACACCTGGATCCGGCCGCTCTCGGCAGTGGTTGCCCCGGACGCGTCCAAGGTCACAATCTCCGTGGCCAACCGGTTCAAGATGGACTGGATACGCGCCCAGTATTCGGCACGCATCGCCGCGTTGCTGGAAAACATCCACCAGGCACCTGTCGTCCTGGAGTTGGTGCTCGCTCCGCGTGAAGGCCCCAGCCGTACGTCACCGGCGCCGCGCACGGTGCAGGATCAGGTGCTGGCTGAGCTGCCCGATGTGGCGCCGGCCGAAGCCAACAACCCCACCGGCCCGCGCACCCGGCTGAATCCGGCGCTGACCTTCACCACCCTGGTGGAAGGTTCGGCCAACCGCATGGCGCGCGCGGCCGCGATGCACGTCGCCGGGAGCCTGGGCCAGCTCTACAACCCGCTGTTCATCTACGGCGGCGTCGGCCTGGGCAAGACCCATCTGGTGCACGCCATCGGCAACCATCTGCTGGCGGACCGCCCTCAGGCCAAGGTTTTGTACATCCACGCCGAACAGTTCGTGTCGGATGTGGTCAAGTCCTACCAGCGCAAGACCTTTGACGAATTCAAGGAGCGTTACCACTCGCTTGATCTGCTGCTGATCGACGACGTGCAGTTCTTCGCCAACAAGGAACGCACACAGGAAGAATTCTTCAACGCCTTCGAGGCCCTGCTGGCGCGCAAGAGCCACATCGTGCTGACCAGCGACACCTACCCCAAGGGCCTGGCCGACATCCACGAGCGCCTGGTCTCGCGCTTCGATTCTGGCCTCACGGTCGCCATCGAGCCACCCGAACTGGAAATGCGGGTGGCGATCCTGATCAACAAGGCCGCGGTGGAAAACGCCGTCATGCCCGAGGAAGTGGCCTTCTTCGTGGCCAAGAACGTGCGTTCCAACGTGCGCGAGCTCGAAGGTGCTTTGCGGAAAATCCTGGCCTATTCGCGCTTCAACCAGAAGGAAATCTCGATCCAGCTGGCGCGCGACGCGCTGAAAGACCTGCTGTCGATCCAGAACCGGCAAATTTCGGTCGAGAACATTCAGAAGACCGTGGCCGACTACTACAAGATCAAGGTCGCGGACATGTACAGCAAGAAGCGCCCGGCCAGCATCGCCCGCCCGCGCCAGATTGCGATGTTCATCGCCAAGGAACTGACGCAAAAGAGCCTGCCGGAAATCGGCGAACTGTTCGGTGGCCGGGACCACACCACGGTGCTGCACGCGGTGCGCAAGATCGGCGCCGAACGCCAGCAGAACAGCGAGCTCAACCAACAGCTGCACGTGCTGGAACAGACGCTCAAGGGATGAGGGCCCTGGTTTGCGGAAGGCCCGCGCAAAAAGGTGAAAATAGGCGAGTTTTGGGCTCTGAGGGGGCCCTGCTGCAAGCCCGAGGAGTGCGCCGGAGCGGAGCGCCACCAGTCAACCAAGGACGAAAGAGTCTGACATGATCGTTTTGAAATCGACCCAGGACAAGGTGTTGGCTGCGCTGCAGTCGGTCGCGGGCATCGTGGAGCGCCGGCACACCCTGCCGATCCTGGCCAATGTGCTGCTGCGCAAGACCGGCTCGGCCGTGCAGCTGACCACCAGCGACCTGGAAATCCAGATCCGCACCACGGCCCAACTCGACGGCGACGACGGCAACTTCGCCACCACCCTGGGCGCGCGCAAGCTGATCGACATCCTGCGCACCATGCCATCGGATCAGACCGTCAGCCTGGAGAACACCGGCGGCAAGCTGGTGCTCAAGGGCGGCAAGAGCCGCTTCACGCTGCAAAGCATGCCGCCCGAAGACTTCCCGCTGGTGCAGGAATCCGCCAGCTTCGGCCCCGTGTTCGCCGTGCCGCAGAAGACGCTCAAGAGCCTGCTCGGCCAGGTGTCGTTCGCGATGGCCGTGCACGACATCCGCTACTACCTCAACGGCATCCTCTTCGTGGCCGAAGGCAAGAAGCTCAGCCTGGTCGCCACCGACGGCCACCGCCTGGCGTTTGCCAGCGCCGAGCTGGACGTGGAAGTGCCCAAACAGGAGGTGATCCTGCCGCGCAAGACCGTGATCGAACTGCAGCGCCTGCTGTCTGACAAGGAAGGCGCGATCGAGATGCAGTTCGCCGCCAACCAGGCCAAGTTCAGCTTCGATGGCATGGAATTCGTCACCAAGCTGGTCGAGGGCAAGTTCCCCGACTACAACCGCGTGATCCCGAAGAACCACAAGAACATCGTCACGCTCGGCCGTCAGCCGCTGCTGGCCTCGCTGCAGCGCACCGCCATCATGACGAGCGAGAAGTTCAAGGGCGTGCGCCTGAACGTCGAACCTGGCGCGCTGCGTGTCGCGTCGAGCAACGCCGAGCAGGAAGAGGCCGTGGACGAACTCGACATCGACTACGGTGGCGACACGATCGAGATCGGCTTCAATGTCACCTACCTGATCGACGCGCTGCAGAACATGAGCCAGGAGATGGTTCGCATCGAGCTGGCAGACGGCAACAGCTCGGCACTCGTCACCAACCCCGACGACAACGCGTTCAAGTACGTTGTCATGCCGATGCGCATCTGATCGTTCACCGATCCTGCTCCCCCAAGCCCGACCCGCTGCACAGCGGGTTTGGCCTTTCTAGCGATTGAGAAAAGTTCACCATGTCCGAAGCCAACCAGCCCGCAGAAACCGGTTCCGACGCCGTCAACACCGGCGAAGCCGGGGCCGCCAGCTCCAATTTCCAGCCCACCATCGACGCCCACCAGGCCGGCGCGAGCGAGGGGTATGGCGAGGGTGCCATCCAGATCCTGGAAGGCCTGGAAGCGGTGCGCAAACGCCCGGGCATGTACATCGGCGACACCTCCGACGGCACCGGCCTGCATCACCTGGTGTTCGAGGTGGTGGACAACTCCATCGACGAAGCGCTGGCCGGTCACTGCGACGACATCGTCGTGACGATTCACAGCGACAACTCCATCAGCGTCACCGACAACGGCCGCGGCATCCCGACCGGTGTGAAGATGGACGACAAGCACGAGCCCAAGCGCTCGGCCGCCGAGATCGCGCTGACCGAGCTGCACGCTGGCGGCAAGTTCAACCAGAACAGCTACAAGGTCTCGGGCGGCCTGCACGGCGTGGGCGTCTCCTGCGTCAACGCTCTGAGCCAGTGGCTGCGGCTGACCGTGCGCCGCGAAGGCAAGATGCACCAGATCGAGTTCGCACGCGGCTTCGTGCAGAACCGCATCGTCGAGACCAACGCCGACGGCATCGAAGTCTCGCCCATGAAGGTGGCCGGGGACACCGAGAAGCGCGGCACGGAAGTGCACTTCCTGCCCGACTACGAAATCTTCAAGGAGAACAACGATTTCCACTACGAGATCCTCAGCAAGCGCCTGCGCGAGCTGAGCTTCCTGAACAACGGCGTGCGCATCCGCCTGAAGGACGAACGCAGTGGCAAGGAAGACGACTTCTCCGGTGCTGGCGGCGTCAAGGGCTTTGTCGATTTCATCAACAAAGGCAAGACGGTCCTGCATCCCAACGTGTTCCACGCGCTGGGCGACCGCGCCAGCGACCAGGGCACCAACATCGGCGTTGAAGTGGCCATGCAGTGGAACAGCGGCTACAACGAGCAGGTGCTCTGCTTCACCAACAACATCCCACAGCGCGACGGCGGCACCCACCTCACCGGCCTGCGCGCCGCGATGACGCGCGTCATCAACAAATACATCGAAGAACACGAGTTCGCCAAGAAGGCCAAGGTCGAGGTCACCGGCGACGACATGCGAGAAGGCCTGTGCTGCGTGCTGAGCGTGAAGGTGCCCGAGCCCAAGTTCTCCAGCCAGACCAAGGACAAGCTGGTCTCCAGCGAAGTGCGCGGCCCGGTGGAAGACATCGTGAGCCGCCTGCTGGCCGACTACCTGCAGGAGCGCCCGAACGACGCCAAGATCATCTGCGGCAAGATCGTTGAAGCCGCCCGCGCCCGCGAGGCCGCCCGCAAGGCCCGCGAAATGACGCGCCGCAAAGGCGTGCTCGACGGCATGGGCCTGCCCGGCAAACTGGCCGACTGCCAGGAAAAAGACCCGGCGCTGTGCGAGATCTACATCGTCGAGGGCGACTCCGCCGGTGGCTCCGCCAAGCAGGGCCGCGACCGCAAGTTCCAGGCGATCCTGCCGCTGCGCGGCAAGATCCTGAACGTGGAAAAAGCGCGCTACGAAAAGCTGCTCACCTCCAACGAAATCCTGACCCTCATCACCGCGCTGGGCACCGGTATCGGCAAGGCCGGCAGCGAAAGCGCCAACGGTGACGGCAAGGACGACTTCGACGTCGCCAAGCTGCGCTACCACCGCATCATCATCATGACCGACGCCGACGTGGACGGCGCGCACATCCGCACCCTGCTGCTCACCTTCTTCTACCGCCAGATGCCCGAGCTGGTGGAGCGCGGCCACATCTACATCGCGCAGCCGCCGCTCTACAAGGTGAAGGCCGGCAAGGAAGAGCTGTACCTGAAAGACGGCCCGGCGCTCGACGGCTTCCTGCTGCGCATCGCTCTGAAAGACGCCAAGGTGTCCACCGGCGGCGCGACCAACAACCTGCTCGAAGGCGACACGCTCAACGAACTCGCGCGCAAGCACCAGGTGGCCGAACACGTGATCTCGCGCCTCTCCAACTTCATGGACCCCGAAGCCCTGCGCGCCATGGCCGACGGCGTGAGCATCAAGCTCGACACGGTGGAAGAAGCCGAAGCCAGCGCCGTCGCGCTGCAGGTCAAACTGCGCGAACTCAGCACCACCGGCGTGCCCGCCGAAGTGGCCGGCGAGTTCGACGTGCGCACCGACAAGCCCATCCTGCGCATCAGCCGCCGCCACCACGGCAACATCAAGAGCAGCGTCATCACGCAAGACTTCGTGCACGGCGCCGATTACGCGGCCCTGGCCAACGCCGCCGAAACCTTCCGTGGCCTGCTCGGCGACGGCGCCAGGGTCATGCGCGGTGAAGGCGAGAAGCAGAAGGAAGAAAAGGTCGGCGACTTCCGCCAGGCCATGCAGTGGCTGATCAGCGAAGCCGAGCGCACCACCAGCCGCCAGCGCTACAAAGGCCTGGGCGAAATGAACCCCGCCCAGCTCTGGGAAACGACGATGGACCCGACCGTGCGCCGCCTGCTGCGCGTGCAGATCGACGACGCGATCGAAGCGGATCGCGTGTTCACGATGTTGATGGGGGATGAGGTGGAACCACGGCGAGAATTTATTGAAACCAATGCGCTGCGGGCGGGCAACATCGACGTTTGATCTTGTGTAGAGAGACCTGTAAGCTGAGAAACCGAGGCCCATAAATTGAGAAATTTATGGGCCTCTTCTTTTGCATAGTCTAAGCAATGGCGACCATTCACCCTTCGTACATTGGCGTCACCACGCCAAAGAATGCGCCACCCAAACCTGAAATCGAGGAAATCTACGAAGAGGTGATGGCGGTACTTAGACGATTTAGAGCGGAGTCCATCGTCGACGCAGCACTTAACGACCTTTGGAATGCGCCAAAAGACAAGCTAATGGCAATGCAATCTGCTCCTTGGTTAACCCTACTTTTAGTGAAGTGGGCTGTCCAGGACCCCCGGGTTTTAATTCGAGTGGGGCCAAAAATCTCCCACAATACGTTGCACGAACTAAAACAGCGTCTCTGGAATGCCGAGCCTCCTGCCAGTCGAAAAGAAGACGATTTCAATGTCTACTTAATGTTTCGCACCATTTTCCATTGCCAACTCGAATTCCAGAGAAATGAATCCTGGGGATTCCTTAGGTGGGCCAGTTTAATTGCGCCACTCGACAGAAATCATATCTGCCGCCAACTTTTTCGAGAAGAACTCGGCATTGAACCTAATGACTTCATCGACCTAACATTTTTGATATATGCATCAGTACTTGACGGCAATCTGAAAATCGAGAAACGATTTTTAGCACCCTTCAGGAATCATTTTGGCGCGAAGATTGACCGCATATTCGACTTATACGGCCTTAGTCTTCCAGACTTAAGAATTGAACTTCAGAAGCCAAACACTCAGGACATCTATGGTCGAGGTGAGCTTTACGAATTTCCACACCTTAAGCGATGGCCCCTTGTGAAAGCGAGAAACGGATTCTACTTCTGTTGGCATCCCTTAGTTTTTTCAAGAGGAATAGAAGAGTCCGTTCATCTTCGACTATCTAGACATGGTCAAAGATACACTGATTCATTTAGGGAAGGTCTGCAAAACCGCGGCGCCGTGGGCCGATGTGAGACAGTGACGTCATGAAGCAAATGAGCCTGGGCGAGAGCGGATTCGAGCGCAAGACCAAGAGAACGCGCAAGCGCGAGTTCCTCGACGAGATGAACCTGGTAGTGCCGTGGACCGAGCTGGTGTCGCTGATTGCACAGCATGCACCAACGCCTGGCGCCAAGGGTGGTCGTCCGCCGTTTGCCGTGCGAACCATGCTTCGCATTCACTTCCTGCAGCAGTGGTTCAACCTGTCCGACCCGGCGATGGAGGAGGCGCTGTACGACACGCCCATGTTTCGAGAGTTTGCGGGGCTGGACCAGGGTGAGGAGAACTTGCCTGACGAGAGCACCATCCTGCGCTTTCGCCATCTGCTCGAACAACACAACTTGAGCCTGCAATTGCTTGCCACGGTCAACGCCACCCTGGCCGACAAAGGCCTGCTGCTCAAGAGCGGTACGGTCGTCGACGCCACGCTCATTGCCGCCCCCAGCTCGACCAAGAACAACAGCGGCGAACGCGACCCCGAGATGCATCAGACCAAGAAGGGCAACCAGTGGCACTTCGGGATGAAAGCGCATATTGGGGTCGATGCCGAATCGGGCCTGGTGCACACCGTCAAGGCCACAGCGGCCAACGCGCACGACATCACCCAGGCCAGCGAACTGCTGCACGGCGACGAAACCGATGTCTTTGCCGACTCTGGCTACCGGGGCGTTCACAAGCGCGATGAGGTGATCAAGGACCATCCCGAGGTCCACTGGTACGTGGCCATGATGCCCAGCCATCGCAAGGCGCTGGACAAGGAAACGCCCATGGGCTCGATCATGGAAGCGCTGGAGAAAACCAAGGCGCGCATCCGAGCCAAGGTCGAACACCCGTTCCGGGTGATCAAGCGCCAGTTCGGATATGTGAAGGTGCGCTACCGGGGATTGGCCAAGAACACGGCGCAGCTGCACACCCTGTTTGCGTTGTCCAACATCTGGATGGTGCGCCGAACGCTTTTGAAGGAGACCCGAGGATGAGTGCGTCCGAATGCGGCCAACGGCCACGAATCAGGGCGAAATCGGCCAACAAAGCGCCCTCGTGAGCCTGAAATCGCCATCATTTGAAATTGCATGCATCACCTCGCGCCGTAGCGGGTGTTGTGCAGACCTTCCTTAGCAAGGTTTTCGAAAAGTACGTAATCACTCTTGTTCAGCAGGTGAATTTACCCTATCTTACAGAGAAAGATATTAAACAAAGACTAGGACCGGGAAGTTCGTCGGTCGAAGCCATAATTCAAGAAAAAGACTGCAATATTCTTATCGAAGCAAAGATGAGTTTATTTTCGGATGATGTATTAGTTCAAGAGAATACAAAATCTGCATTTGAGAAAACCAAGCACCTGAGGAAAGCAATCCACCAAGGACAGACCATTAGCAATCTAATCCGAAGCAAGCCAGAGTCTTTCGATGATTGCCCGAACAAGACAACAGACTACTTGATTGTGGTTACCAGCCGGGAACTAATAGTCGGGAATGGGCACCAATTGCTGCGACTCTATTCTGAAAAGAATGCCTCTGATGTTCAGATGCAACATCACGTCAAACTCCCCCTAGAGAATATCTTCGTTATCTCAGTCGAAGATTTTGAAAACCTTACTACCGCCGTGCGGGAAGGAAACCTAAATTTACAGTTGACTCTTGAGCATGCCGTTAGTGCCAACAAGCATCCATCCACATCTCAACTGCTCTTTTCGGATGCAATGAAAAAGCTCAATAGCGAGTGGCGACGCCCCCCTTTAATTGAAGCGGCAGTAGAAGAGTCTATAAAGCGAATGGAGGTGCTTCAGAAAGCCACCAATCTGCTTGAGAAGCAAATGGATAATCAACCCTAATTAAGCACAATTGACTCGGACATTCCCTCGCTGACGCCAGAATAGATACGTAGACGCAGTTTTGAATTAACTCTAAACAGGTGCTATGTACGAGTTGACTGTGTGAAAGCGAGGCGGACCAAGGCCTCTTGCCACTTGTTGGCCAAGGTGGTGTGGTTGCCATAGCCGCGGCGCAGCACGACGCGGCCGAACTGCGCGACAACGCGCAAGGCGTATTCCAGAATTTCTGGGGTTGTGTTGTCGCAGTCCACCAAGACGGCGACGCGCGATTCGTTGTCGGTGTGGTGATTGCTTGCCATGTGTGCTGGCCTCCCTCTGATGGTGAATACATCATAGGTGGCGCCACGCGGGCTAATCTGTCTCCCGCTGCTCAAACCCCTCGAAAACACCCTCCACCTCACCCACCGCAACCCCATCCACCAGCGCCCCGATCGGCCCGCGCTTTGCCCAGCCCACCAACGCCTGCACCGCCTCCGCCGACCCACAAACCACGGCCTCCACACTCCCATCCAGCCGGTTGCGCACCCAGCCGTTCACGCCCAGCGCGCGAGCCTGCTGCGCCATGTTCCAGCGGTAGCCCACGCCTTGCACGCGGCCAGTGATGCGCAGGTGGCGGGTGATGGGCTTGCTCATGGGGGGGTGTCGTTCATGGCGGGCTCCGGGGTGCGGGTTATGCTGACCGACGATACCGCGACGCCATGCCATGGCCTCGCCTCTTTCATCGCGCCGCCCCCGGCGCTCCCCTTGTTGTTCAAAGGAATCGCACAGTGTGGGTGCTATGTCTGTGTGCGGATTGGTGCAGTGCCTGCCGGGACTGGCGCCCGGTGATGGAGGCGCTGGCGGTGCGGCATCCGCAGGTGCAGTGGCGCTGGCTGGACATCGAAGACGAAGCCGAGCTGATGGACGCGGTGGGGCTGGACATCGAGACCTTTCCGACCGTGTTGCTGGGCCGCGAGGGCCGGGCGCTGTACCTGGGCGCGGTGCCGCCGCAGGCGGATTTTCTGGAACGGCTGGTGGCACGGCTGGGGGCGGAGGGCTCGGCGCCGCCGGAGGTGATCGCTCCGGCGGCCGCACTCGCGGCGCATGTCTGGCCGCGCTTGCGCGGCCCCGAGATGCCGCCGCTGTGAACCGCTCGCGCCAGCAGGCCGCCATCCACAAGGGGCTTGCCGACGCTCAGGCGGCAGACGCCGGCAGGCCAAACACCTTGTCGAAGCCGAGGTTGAAGGCGAAGGTGTAGACGAGGAAGAAGAGCGACAGACCCAGGTCGAGCACCAGCGCGTGCCAGAAGCCGATGTCCAGCCACCACGCAAACAGCGGCACCAGCGAGACGATGAAGCCCAGCTCAAAACCGATGGCGTGGGCAGCGCGGCGCTGGAAGCTGCGGCCTCGCACGGTCTGGCGCGCTTCCCAGCGCTCGAAGAGGGTGTTGTAGACCAGGTTCCAGACCACCGCGATGACGGAGGTGGCCACGGCGATCACGCTGGCGTGCTGCAGGCTGCTGTCCGAGCCGGCGGCGAGACCGGTGCTGGTGATGGCAACGGCCACCACCTCAAACAGGCTGACGTAAACGATCTTTCGGCGGATGCCTTGCAGGTTCATGCCTGGGTTCACGCCTGCACCTGCGCCTCGTAGCCCGCTTCCTGCAGCTTGGCCGCGATGTCGTCGGCCGAGATCATGGCGGTGTGGCTGACCCAGGCGGTGTGTTCGGCGAGGTTGACGTCGGCCTGGTTCACGCAGGGCAGGTCTTGCAGTTCGAACATGACGGCGTCGGCGTCTTCCTGCGTGTGCAGGGTGGGGATGTGGAAGGTGGTCTCGGGCATGGGGTTTCTTTCAAACTCCGGAAAATATAAAGCTATCTTTATATAAATCAAGAGAATATAATCATGGGCTTGAGCGAGGTTCGCTGGCATTGTCCATCCGGGTCCTCAAGGCCGGTCGCCCCAGGCGATGCCAGGCCCGTCTCAGTGCGGTGTTCTGCCCCAAGGCGATCACCGCACACCGTTCCTGCGGTGTCCCACAGACATCGCTTTCCCTTGCGCCGCGGGCCTGTCCCGATCTCGGCGCACTCTCTCTGAAAGGCTCATCATGAGCAGCAAACTTTACGTGGGCAACCTGCCCTACACCGCCGACGACGCTTCGTTGCGCACCAATTTTGCCGAATACGGCGACGTGACCTCCGCCAAGGTCATGATGGACCGTGACACCGGTCGCTCCAAAGGCTTTGCCTTCGTGGAAATGGGCAACGCCGAACAGGCCGAAGCCGCCATCCAGGGCCTGAACGGCATGTCCGTCGGCGGCCGCTCGATCGTGGTCAACATCTCGCGCCCGAAAGAGCCGAGCACCGGCGGCTACGGCGGCGGTGACCGCGGCGGACGCGGCGGCTACTGAGCGCTCTCGCGCTCGCAGAAAAACCGGCCATGGGCCGGTTTTTTTTCGCCCGTGTGATGCGGCGCTGTTTCTTGCCGGCGTTCAGGCGGTCGCACGCTCCAGCGCCTGGTCGATGTCCCACAGGATGTCGTCGATGTGCTCCAGCCCCACGGAGATGCGCACCATGTCGGGCGGCACGCCGGCCGCCAGTTGCTGGGCCGCATCGAGCTGACGGTGGGTGGTGCTGGCGGGGTGGCTGATGAGGGTGCGCGTGTCGCCGATGTTGACCAGGTGGCTCATGAACTGCGCGCTTTCGATGAACTTCACGCCCTGCTCCAGCCCACCTTTGACGCCGAAGGCGAGCAGGCCGGAGGCGCCGCGCATCTGCTTTTTCATGAGGTCGTGTTGCGGGTGGTCGGGCAGGCCGGGGTAGTTGACCCAGCCCACGCGCGGGTCGTCTTTCAAATACTGCGCGACGGCGAGCGCGTTGCTGCAGTGGCGCTCCATGCGCAACGGCAGCGTCTCCACACCCTGCAGGATCTGCCAGGCGCTGGTGGGCGAGAGCGCGGCGCCGAAGACGCGCAGGCCTTCCATGCGGCAGCGCATGGTGAAAGCGAAGTCGCCGAAGGTCTCGTGGAACTTCACGCCGTGGTAACCCGGGCTGGGTTCGGTCATGCCGGGGAACTTGCCGTTGTCCCAAGGGAACTTGCCGCCTTCCACCACCACGCCGCCCAGCGTGGTGCCGTGACCGGCGAGGTACTTGGTGGCGCTGTGCACCACGATGTCGGCACCGTGTTTCAGCGGGTTGCACAGGAAGGGGCTGGGCACGGTGTTGTCCACGATCAGCGGCAGGCCATGGGCGTGGGCCACCTCGGCGATCGCGCCGATGTCGAGCACCACCATGCTCGGGTTGCCCAGCGTTTCGGCGAACACGGCGCGCGTGTTCGGGCGGATGGCGGCGGCGAAGGCGTCGGGGTTCGTCGCGTCCACGAAGGTGGTCTCGATGCCGAACTTCCTGAGGTTGACCGCGAGCATGGTGACGCTGCCGCCGTAGAGCGCACCGGCCGCGACCACGTGGTCGCCGGCCTGCAGCAGCGTGGTGAGCGCCAGCGCTTCGGCCGCCATGCCGCTGGCGGTGGCCACGGCCGCGCGGCCACCTTCGAGCGCGGCCACACGTTCTTCCAGCGCCGCGACCGTGGGGTTGGAGAGGCGCGAGTAGACGTTGCCAAAGGTCTGCAGGTTGAACAGGCTGGCCGCGTGTTCGGCGCTGTCGAAGACGAAGCTGGTCGTCTGGTAGATCGGCAGGGCGCGCGCGCCGGTGGCGGCGTCGGGGATCTGGCCGGCGTGAATGGCGAGCGTCTCGGGCTGGAAGTGGCGGTCGGCCATGGTGTCAGCCCTGCTTCGGCCGCTGAGCCGAGATGACCTTGGTGTTCACGCCCGCCCAGTTCAGGCCGCCGAACAATCGCGCGTGCTCGATCTTCACGCAGCGGTCCCAGATGGAATCGAGGCCCGCTTCGGTCGCGATGCGGTCGGCTTCTTCGCTCATCAGGCCGAGCTGTTGCCACAGCGTCTTGGCGCCGATGGCCGCCGCGCTTTTCGCGATGGCGGGGATCTCTTCGACCTTGCGGAACACGTCCACCATGTCCACGGGGAACGGGATGTCCTCCAGCCGCGCATAGCTTTTCTCGCCCAGGATCTCCGGGTAGCGCGGGTTCACCGGCACGATGCGGTAGCCGTGCTCCTGCATGTACTTGGCGGCGAAAAAGCTCGGGCGATGCCATTCGGCCGAGAGGCCGACCACGGCGATGGTGCGGTCGCGCGCAAGGATGCGGCGCAGGGTGGGGATGTCGTCTTGCATGGTGCCCACACAATAACGCCATGGCGACCGAACGCAAGGCACTGCCTGTCATTCACAAGACCCGCTGCACCGGCTGTGGCTGGTGCGTGGCGGTGTGCCCGCCGCATGTGCTGTCGCTCGAAGTGGCGCACTGGAAGAAGTTTTCTCAGCTGCACGACGAGGCCGGTTGCACGGGCTGCGGCAAGTGCGCGGTGAGGTGCCCGTTTGATGCGATCACGATGGTGCGTATACCCGATCTGCCGCCGGCGCGCTGACGCGGCGGCACATGGGCGGAACACGCCACGTCTTCCCCGCGACAGCCTGCACGCCATGCTGCAGTGCGACAAGATGCCCCATCCGCCCACGCCGTGTGGGCGCCACCCCCACCGGAGAAACCCCCATGAGCGATCTGTCGCAACCCGTCCACGCCCCCGTCCTGCTCGACAAACTGCAGTGGCGCTACGCCGCCAAGAAGATGGACGCCTCCAAGGCCGTGCCGCAAGACAAAGTGGACCGCATCGTCGAGGCCGCGCGCCTGGCGCCCACCTCCAGTGGCCTGCAGCCCTACGAGATTTTCGTGGTCACCAGCAAGGCCGTGCGCGAGCAGATCCAGCCCATCGCCTGGAACCAGGCGCAGATCACCGACGGCTCGCACCTGCTGGTGTTCGCCGCCTGGGACAACTACACCGCCGAGCGCATCAACCACATGTTCGACCTGACGAACGAGCAGCGCGGTGGCACCAACGAGGGCTGGGAAAACTACCGCCAGATGCTTCTGAACAGCTACCCGCAGCGCGACGCCGAGGTGAACTTCAACCACGCCGCGCGCCAGGCCTACATCGGCCTGGGCGCCGCGCTGATCGCCGCCGCGTTTGAAGAGGTGGACAGCACGCCCATGGAGGGTTTCGACCCCGCCAAGCTCGACGAGATCCTGAAGCTGCGCGAGCGTGGCCTGCGCAGCGTCGCGATCCTGCCGCTGGGCTACCGCGCCGACGAAGGCGACTGGCTGGTGAACCTGAAGAAGGTGCGCCGCCCGCTGGAGCAGTTCGCGACCGAAGTGAAGTGAAGTGATCCGAGCCTTTGGACGGCGTCAGGCCGCCTGCCGCGCGGGGTGCCCGGTGCGGAACACGCCCACCGAGGCCACCAGCTCGCGCGCCTGATCGTCCAGGCTCTGCGAGGCGGCGGCGGTCTCTTCGACCAGGGCCGCGTTCTGCTGGGTGGCCTGGTCCAGCTGGGTGATGGCCTCGCCCATCTGGCTCACGCCGATGCTCTGCTCCTGCATGGCGCCGGCGATGTCGACCACCAGCTGGCTCACCCGGCGGATGGCGCCGACCACCTCGGTCATCGAAGCGCCGGCCTGGTCGGCCAGCTGGGTGCCTGAACCGACCTGGTCCACGCTCGCCTGGATCAGTTGTTTGATCTGCCGCGCCGCGTCGGCCGACCGGCCGGCCAGCGACCGCACCTCGGCGGCCACCACCGCAAACCCCCGACCCTGTTCACCCGCGCGCGCCGCTTCCACCGCGGCGTTGAGCGCGAGGATGTTGGTCTGGAACGCGATGCCGTCGATCACACCGATGATCTCGGCGATGCGCCGCGACGAGCCGTCGATGCTGCGCATGGTGCGCACCACCGCGGCCACCGTTTCGCCGCCGGCCTCGGCCACCCGCGAGGCGTCGGTGGCCAGCGTGCGGGCCGCCTGCGCGCTGTCGGCCGTGATGGCGATGGCGCCGCCGAGCTGCTCCATCGACGCGGCCGACTGCTCCAGCGCACTGGCCTGCGCCTCGGTGCGGCTGCTCAGGTCCTTGTTGGCGCTGGCGATCTGCGCCGAGGCCGAGCCCACATGGTCCACCCCGCGGTGCACCTGGCCCACCAGGCTGCGCAGCCCGTCCTGCATGGCGCCCAGCGCCCGCATCAGATCGGCCACCTCGTCGCGCCCCTGCACCTCGACGGCCTGCGTGAGGTCGCCGGCCGCGATGCGTCCCGCCACCGCCACGCCCTGCTTCAGCGGGCGCACGATGCTGCGCGCGAGCACCACCGAGGCCAGCAGGCCCAGGGCCAGCGCGGCCGCGCCCAGCCCCAGCTGCAGCCGGTCGGCGTCGCGGATGGCACCGCTCACGGCCTCGCCGCGCTGCTGCGCCAGTTGATCCTGCAGCTTGCGCAGGGTGTCGATCGGCTGTTGCAGGCGCGCCAGCGCCGGCAGGGTCTCGCTGCGCATCAGCTGCTGCGCCTCGTCGATCCGGCCCGCCTGCACCAGCGGCCCGACCTTGACGAAGGAGGCCACGTAGGCGGCGCGGTCCGTGCGCAGCGCCGCCAGCGCGGCTTTGCCCTCGGGCAGCGCCACCAGCCGGTCCAGCGTGAGCAGGGCCTCGTCGATGGCCTTGCGGTTGGTGTCGATGCGCGCCTGCACCACCGGCCACTGCGACGGCTCCACCAGCAGCAGCTCGGCCGTGTTCAGGCCGTTGGCGCGCGTGGCCGTGTCGATCACCGACACCGCACCCACCTTCACCAGCTCCTGACCGATCAGCTGGCTGTTTTCCCGCCCGATCTGCCGCAGCGACAGAAACGCCGAGGCCACCAGCCCGGCAATGAGCAACAACATCAACCCGAACCCGGTCGCCAACCGCGCACCGATCCGGAACCTGGACACACTCCACATGCTTGACTCCTGGCACGCGCACACCGCGGCCTGATGCGGAGTTCTTCGGCGCGGTGCGGGTCGCTCTGAATACTCCTGAAGAACTATGCGGCAGCCAGAATCGAGGTATGCCGTCGCGATCTTCGTCGGGGGAGCGGGCGGCGCGAAAGGGTGCGACTACTGCCCGACCGCCTGCCGGGCCAGCTTGAGAAAACGCGCGCGGTCAGCGTCGCCCAGCGACGGCAGGATGTGATCCTGCAGGCCCCGCACGACCGGCACCAGCGCCTTGAAGATGCGTTGCCCTTCAGGGGTCAGCGACAGTTCGCGCGCCCGGCGGTCGCGCTCGCTCACGACGCGGGCCACCCAGCCCTTCTGCTCCAGACGCTCGATGACGCCGCCGATGGTGGCGCGGTCGTAGGCGATCAGCTCGGCCACCGTCGCCTGGTCCGTGCCCGGGTGGTTGTGGATCGCGTCGAGCGCCGCGAACTGGATCGGCGTCAGGTCAAAACCCGCCGCCTGCGTGCGCTGCACGAAGACCAGGGTGGACTGCTGGTGCAGGCGGCGGATCAGGTGCCCAGCCATGTCGAGTGAGTCCATCCAAGCGCTCCGTTTCCGAGGTTATTGATAAGTATACGTACCGTCTTGACAGCAGATAGTAAGTATAGATATCATTTGCCTACACACCAATCGCTCGCGGTGTCCGTCAACCCAGGAGACAACCCATGCAGTTCTACAAAGATGGCTTCCGCGGAGGCAACCCTGACATCAAGCAGGCCGCGCCCAACCGCCGCAACCGGGGCACCAACGAGCCCCTGCCCGAGAAGGTGGATGTGCTGATCGCCGGCACCGGCCCCGCAGGCCTCTGCCTGGCCGCGCAGCTGGCGCAGTTCCCACAGATCGAGACCATGATCGTCGAGCGCATGCCCACCAACATCATCAAGGGCAAGGCCGACGGCATCAACACGCGCACCATGGAAATGTTCCAGGCCTTCGGTTTCGCCGACAAGGTCAAGCGCGAGACCTACTGGGTGAACCAGACCAACTTCTGGATGCCCGACCCCGTCAACCCGCAGCACATCCAGCGCGTCGGCCGGGTGCAGGACGTGGCCGACGACAGCTCGGAGATGCCGCACATCCTGATCAACCAGGCGCGGCTGCACGAGCTGTTCCTCGAAGTCATGAAGAACTCGCCTTCACGCCTGGAGCCCGACTACAGCTGGGAGATCGTGGGCCTGACCATCGATGAAACCACCGACGACCACCCGGTGACCGTGACGCTCAAGGACGCCAGCGGCGTGAACTGGTGGGCCACGCGCACGGTGCGGGCGAACTACGTGGTCGGCTGCGACGGCGCGCACTCGGCCGTGCGCAAGGCCATCGGCGGCGAACTGCACGGCGACGCCGCGCACCAGGCCTGGGGCGTGATGGACATCCTGGCCAACACCGACTTCCCCGACGTGCGCCAGAAGTGCCTGATCTCGTCGGCGAGCGAAGGCAACGTGCTGATCCTGCCGCGCGAGGGCGGCTACATCTTCCGGATGTATGTCGAACTCGACAAGCTCAAGGACGGCGAGAAAGCCGCGAGCCGCAAGTTCACGCAGGACGACCTGATCTCGGCGGCCAAGCGCATCATCCAACCCTATTCGCTCGACGTGAAGGAAGTGGTCTGGTGGTCGATCTACGACATCGGCCACAGCATCACCGACAAGTTCGACGACGTGTCCGAAGGCTCGGACCGTTGCCCCCGCGTGTTCACCGCGGGCGACGCCTGCCACACCCACTCGCCCAAGGCCGGCCAGGGCATGAACGTCTCGATGCAGGACACCTTCAACCTCGGCTGGAAGCTGGTGCACGTGCTGCAGGGCCGGGCCGATGCCAGCCTGCTGCGCAGCTACTCCAAAGAGCGCCTGACCGAAGCCAAGCGGCTGGTCGACACCGACCACGAGTGGTCGCGCATCATGTCGGCGCCCACCACCCAGGCCGAGCGCGACGGCACCGAGGAGCCGCGCATCATCCGCCAGTTCAAGGCCAACCTCGAATTCACCGGCGGCACTGCGGTGAAGTACGACACCTCCACCCTGTTCGCGCCCGGCACACACCAGGCGCTGGCCCAGGGCGAAGCCATCGGCCGCCGCTTCCACTCCGCCCCCGTGGTGCGCCTGTCCGATGCGAAGCAGATGCAGCTGGGCCACGCCGCCGAGGCCGACGCCCGCTGGCGCCTCTACGCCTTCGCGGGCCAGGCGGACAGCTCGGCCCCGGGCTCGGCGATTCACAAACTGGCCGACTGGCTGGAGACCGACCCGAAGTCACCGGTGGTCAAGCACACCCGAAAGGGCGAAGACATCGATGCGGTGATCGACGTGCGCGCCATCTTCCAGCAGACCTTCGACCAGCTCGCCTACGAGCACATGCCCTCGCTGCTCAAGCCCCGGACCGGCAAGCTCGGCCTGCAGGACCACGAAAAGATCTTCTGCGTGGACCACAAGGGCGCGGGCGACATCTACGACATGCGCGGGATTGATCGAGAGAAGGGCTGCATCATCGTCGTGCGGCCGGACCAGTACGTGGCGAACGTGCTGCCGCTGGATGGGTATGAGGAACTGTCGGCCTACTTCGCCGGCGTGCTGCGCTGAGGTGAGATGAGGTGAGGTGAGGTGAGACAGCGCAACACGCGCAGGACAGATCTCAGAGCCGGCGGAAGTAGGTGAGCTCGCCAATCTTCCAGATGAGGAAGACCGCGCCCCACCGCTCCAACAAGCTCAGGATGGACGAGCGGTCGGTGGCTGTCGCCGACCACATCTTGCCGCCCTCGCCTTCGAAAACGGGGGCGCCGAAAAGGGATCGCAGCATCTCCTCGGCCTCGGCCTTCGTCATGGCGTGAAGGCGCTCCAGCAACGCGCGTTCATCGGGTGTCATGGCTGCGAGCGCCTGGGCGTTGAGCGCTTGCGTCTGGGCGTCGCGCGCTTTCATCTCCTCTGTCATGTCATGACCGTAGCGCCACTTGCTCAGCAGGCCGTCCGAACTCTCGATGCCGAAAATCTCCATCAGTTCGACGAGGTACCCAAGGAACCGATCCTGATCCTCGCCTTCGGTGTTCTCGAACTTCTTCATCACCGGCTTGAACATCCCCAGCACGACCGGTTTGATCTGTCTGGCCGGCGCCAGCTGGCGCAGTGAGCGCGCCAGCTGGTTCACCCAGGCTTCGTACTTGAGGCGGTCTGCTTCGTCCAGGTCGACGAGGTAAAACGGCTCCTTCACGAACTTCTTCTTCGCGATGAAGCGGTCCAGGGCCAGCCTGCGATCGTCGGGGGTCATCCCCTGGCCTGCGGGGTTGGCCCACACGTGGACGGACGCCGCACAGAGAAGGGCGGACAGGAGAAGGGTTCGGCGGGAAGGGTGTGGCATGTCAAGAGTTGTTGATGAAGCGGTGCTCTGAAAGGGCGTTTCTTCAGCCGATCCGCATGGGCACGACGTACATGGTCAAAGGTCCACAGCGGATGGCATGGCTTTAACGAGCCCCCCGGATAAAGCGGACCTTGCCCGACTTCATGCCGATGCTTAGTTCGCCACCACCACCACGCACACCATGTTGGTTGGGCCCGTAGTACACGACCCAATGGGATCCTGCGTCCCGAGCTTCGTACTTCAACTCCCAGGGCGGGGGTGGGCCGCGTTCAATAAACTGGCGACCGAGACAAGCCGCATGCTCCGCCGTAAGCACAGGTGGAGCCGCGCATTCTGCAGGCCATACTGGCAAAGGCAATGCGAGCGTTGTTGCAATGACCAGTGAAACGTGGACGAAGCTAAGGTTCATGAAAGCACCAATGAAGTTCATGGCGGTATTGGCATTTGGACGCGAAACCAGTCCACTGACCGGTCAACCGTCACAGTCTTCGCGAGTACATGAAACGGCCCTTCGCCATCCAGACGAACGCGACGGCACCTCCCTGCATCGTCAGACCCATCGCAGAACTCGCGTCCGGTGTCAGGAACCACATCTTGATCAAGTTGGTGTCGGTGGCTGGTTGGCCAAGAACCGAACGCAGCAACTCGCCGGCGTTCGCGGCCGTCATGCCCTCAAGACGCTTCAACAGTTCGCGCTCAGCGACCGTCATGGCCACCAATGCATTAGCGTTGATCACATCCATGCTGTCGTTCGGGTCGAAGCCATAACGCCACTTGTTGAGGACACCGTCCGAGCTGTCGATGCCGAAGATGACCATCAACTCTTTGAGATACAACAGGAAGCGATCCCGCTCTTCGCTGTCAGCGTTCTCAAACGCCTCCATCGTGGGTTTAAACATCTCCAGCACCACTGGCTTTGTCTGGTCGGCTGGCGCGAGTTCACCCAAAGAGCGCGCGAGGTCGTTCACCATCGCTTCATACCGGAGCCGGTCTGGTTCGTTGGTGGCGCCGGGGTAGCCAGCCTCCTCAACGAACTTCTTTTTCGCAATGAACCGGGCAAGCGCCTGTTGTCGGTCAGGGGTGCTCATCGCCTTCTCCGATGGGTTTGGCCATGAGTGGGTGGACACTGCACTGAGCAGTGCGGACAAGAGGAGCGCTCGGCGTGCGCGAGTTGACATGGTGCGGAATCTCCCTGGAAGGAAGAACATCGTATCCGTTGGCATGGCTCGAACCATCTGCGTCCTTCCCACGAGAACAGCGGAAGCCATCGACGCTTCGGTCCACACCAAAGCATCCGACGGCCAGCCTGCCGCACAGTGGACACCCTGTTCCACCCAGCGCCCAACGACATGCCCATCACTTGCTTCATCCGCTACCAAATCGACCCCTTTCAGCGCGAAGCCTTCCGCCGCTACGCCGAGGCCTGGGGCCGCATCATTCCCCGCTGCGGCGGCGAGCTGCTCGGCTACTTTTTGCCGCACGAAGGCAGCAACGACATCGCCTGGGGCCTGATCGGCTTCGACAGCCTCGCCGCCTACGAACGCTACCGCGCCGTGCTGCGCAGCGACGCCGAAGGCCGCGCCAACTTCGAGATGGCGCAGGCGCAGCGCTTCATCCTGCGCGAAGAACGCAGCTGGCTCGAAGACGTGCCCGGCACGCGCCACCAGCCCCGGCAGGTGGCGCCGTGATCGCGGTCATCCTGGAGGTCGATGCATTCGAAGGCGCCGGGCCGCGTTACCTCGACATCGCGGCGGCCCTGCTGCCCGAGCTGCAGGCCACCGACGGGTTCCTCTCGGTGGAGCGCTTTGAAAGCCTGGCCCGGTCGGATCGCTACCTGTCGCTGAGCTTCTGGCGCGACGAAGCGGCCGTGCGCGCGTGGCGCGGCCACGCACACCACCGCGCCGCGCAGCAAGCAGGGCGGACGGACATGTTCGCGGGGTACCGCCTGCGCGTGACCGTGACCGAGGTACTGAGTGACTACGGCTTGCATGACCGTGCGCAGGCGCCCGAAGACTCGCGGGCTGCGCTACGCTGAGGGCCATGACCAGCACCCCGCACGAACCCCGCCTTGCCCGCGTGGCCGCCATGGTGGCCGACCCGGCGCGCTCGCGCATGCTGGCCTATCTGCTCAGCGGCGAATGCGCCAGCGCCAGCGAGCTGGCCAAGGCCGCGTCCGTCTCACCCGCCACCGCCAGCGGCCACCTGGCACAGTTGCTCGAAGCCCGCTTCGTGGTCTGCGAACCGCGCGGGCGCCACCGCTACTACCGGCTGGCCGACGCCGACGTGGCGCACGCGCTGGAAGCCCTGGCCGTGGTGGCCGAGCGCGGCGAGCACGACAGCGAGTGGTCATCACCCGAGCGGGCGCGCCTGCGCTACGCGCGCTGCTGTTACGGGCACCTGGCGGGGCGGCTGGGCATCCGGTTGTTTGACGGCCTGATGGCGGTGGACGGGCTGCAACCGGTGAGCACGGGTTACACGCTCACCGACAGCGGCCGCGCGTGGTGCCAGCGCCTGGGCTTCGAGCCGCCTCAGCCCGGCAAGAAAAGGCGCTTCGCCTACCCGTGCCTCGACTGGTCCGAGCGGCGCGATCACCTCGCGGGGCAACTGGCCGATCAGCTGTACCTGCACCTGGTGGCGCAGGGTTGGGTGCGGCGTGGGGCGGGGCGGGATGTGGCGGTGACGCCGCTGGGTCACAGGTCCTTGATACCGCTGCTGGGACGAGAAGGCTGAGTCGCGGTGGTTGCTCCAGGGGCGCATGTCGGCGGGATTTTGATCGACTGCACTGGCACTGCCCACCCGTCGCGGCAGGTCAGGCTTCTGCCATTCTTTCCACGTGTTGCTGTTCGAGCAGTCGCGAAACGATGCGCCGGGCGCGGTTGGCACCCACGTCGACGTGGATGTCGGTCCAGGTCGCCTGTTCCCCAAATTCAAGCATGTTCTTGTACTGGGCCTCGATCACCACGCGGTCTTCGTCGAAGGTGAAGGCCGTCTGCCTGATCACTTCGTCGATGTTCTCCGGCATGTCGGGGTGCTTGTTGCTGGACATGCTCCAGAAGTAGTGACAGGTCGCGTCGGTCTCGGGTGTGATGCCGTGGAAGCCGCGCATGTGGAAGCCGCCCCGATCCGGGTCGTCGATGGCGTCGGTGCCAGGCTCGACCGCGCCGGTCCAGATGCGGAGGTGCGACAGGTGGAATTCGATCTCCTGCCAGCGCTCGCATTTGTCACCGAAGGGCCAGGCCGCCTTGTAGGTGGGAGGCGGTGCGGAATCCGGCATCAGGCGCACGACACGCACGTGATCCCCCTCTGCGGAAACCTTCATCTCGGCATTCATGTGCAGGCGCGCGTTGCCCCCGATCGTCTTCAGGTGCACGTACCCGAGGTGGCTGAGGTCCAGCAGGTTGTCGTGGATGAGTTGCCACGGGGCGTTGTAGTGGTAGTTGCCGCTGCCGAACTTGTAGCGCGGGTCGTCGTGGTGCGGGTAGTCGGGTGCGCTGGTGGTCGGCGCGGTGCCGTCGACCTTGGGCATCCAGATCCAGAGGATGTGGTTTTTCTCGACCACCGCATACGCCTTGACCCTGGCCTTGGCGGGGATGCGCTCCTGGCCGGGGATTTCAATGCATTGGCCGCTGGGTGCGTACAACATGCCGTGGTACCCACAACGCACGCCGCCGCCTTCCACCGTGCCGCATGAGAGCGGCAACGAACGGTGGCAGCAACGGTCTTCCAGGGCCGCAAACTGCCCGTCGCCCGTGCGGAACAACACCACCTTGTGGTTCAGGAAGGTGCGTGCGATGGGTTTGTCGGTGAGCTCAGACGAGAACCCGGCCACGTACCACTGGTCGAGCGGGAAGGGGCTGGTGTCGGCTGTTCTGGCGGGCTGGATGGGGATGCAACGGGCGGTCATGAAAGTCTCCTTGTAGGGCAGGTGGTCAAAGTGCGGTCAGAGGTCGAGCACCAGCAGCGGTGAACAGGCCCTGGAGCAACAAGGCGTGAACTGGTCGTTGGCCTGGCGTTCGCTGTCGGTCAGAAAGCTGTCCCGGTGGTCGGGCGTGCCTTCGAGCACGCGCGTCAGGCAGGTGCCACACACCCCGGACTCGCAGGACACCGGCACCTCCACCCCATGGGCCGCCAGCACGTCGATGACCCGCTGGTCGGACGGCACCCGGAGCACCAGGCCACTGCTGGCCACGCGCACGTCGAACGCCGCGTCGTTTTCCGAGGCGGTCACCGTGCCGGCGAAGTACTCCCGGTGCAGCCGAGACTCGGGCCAGCCCAGCCTGCGGGCGGTGTCGAGCACATGGTCCATGAAGCCTGATGGTCCGCACACGTACAAATGAGTGTCAGCATCGGGCTGTGACAGCAACTGTTCAGCGTCCAGCCGCTGCTCGGGGGCGCCATCGTCGGCATGCACCTGCACCTGCGCGGCAAACGCCGACCGTGCGAGTTCGTCCACAAAGGCCATGCGGTGGCGTGAGCGGCCGCAGTAGTGCATCTCGAACGCGCTGCCGGCCCGGTGCAGGGTGGTCGCCATCGCCAGAATGGGCGTGACGCCGATGCCACCCGCCAGCAGCAGGCTGCGCGTGGCCGGTGCGAGGGGGAAGTGGTTCCTGGGTGCGCTCACCTGGAGCCGATCCCCCACGCGCACCCGTTCGTGCATGCCGGCCGAGCCGCCCCGCGACGCGGGTTCGCGCAGCACCGCGATGCGGTAGCGGCCCGTTTCAGCGGGGTCGTTGCACAGCGAATACTGGCGAACCAGCCCGGGGGCCACGTGCACGTCGATGTGCGCGCCCGCCGTGAACGCCGGCAAGGCCGCCGCTGAATCGGCCACCAGCTCGAAGCTGCAGATGCCGTCTGCCTCCTCCTTGCGTTGCGTTATCCGAACCGTCAATTCATTCATGGAGATGTCAGTCGTCTGAGGGCGGCCGTCGCTTGGCGACGGCCTGGGGGAAATGGACCTGCAGGTAGTCCTGCGTGGCCGTCTCCACGGCCGGAAGGTTTTCGTGCAGGCGGCGCAACAGGCCGAGCAGCACATCCACTTCTTTCTTGTTGAGCACCGAGAGGAAGGCACGCTCCCGCTCCATCGCCACGCCCTTGATCTGGTCGTGCAGCTCCCTGCCCTTGGGCGTGAGCACGGCGATGCGAAAGCGCCCGTCCGTTTCGTCGAGTTCGGTGCGGATCAGCCCCTTTTCCTGCATGCCCTTGAAGCAGCGGCTGACCGACCCTTTGTCCATGCCCACGATGCGCGACACCTTCTGCGCCGAGATCGAACCATCGATGGCCAGCAGCACCAGGCAGCGCCAGGTCTCGATCCCCACGTCAAAGATGTTCAGGTAGTGCTGTGAGGCACCGCGCGACAGCTTGTTGGCGATCCAGGTCAGGTAGGCCGGGGCGTACCGATCCAGGTTGACGGTGTCGGCCGACGCGTTGTCGACATCGACCGCATTGGTGGCCTTGGAGGGAGGGGTGGTTTTGCGGGTGTTCATGCGGAGATGCTAAACACCCGGTCAATGCACAGCCATGCCCACCCAGCGCTCCAGCGTCTCGGTGTCAGCGAGCAATGGGCCCGCGTTGGCGCTGTGCACGACCGTGCCGTGGTCCAGGATGACGGCGCGCTGGGCGTAGCCCAGGGCCTCATCGACCTGCTGCTCCACGATGATGACGGCGATGCCGGTCTCTTGGCTCATGTTGCTGAAAGCGCGCAGCAGCTCCAGGCGGATGAGCGGCGCCAAGCCCTCCAGCGGTTCGTCCAGCAACATCATCGACGGCCGCCCCAGGAGCGCACGGGCCACCGACAGCATCTGCTGTTCACCGCCCGACAGCTGGGTTCCGCCATTGCCGCGCCGTTCGGCCAGGCGCGGGAACAAGGCGTAGGCCTCGTCGAGTGCGCTGCGCGGACGCCGCTTGAGCCCCGCCAGCAGGTTCTCTTCCACCGTCAGCGAGGGGAAGATGTCGCGGGTCTGAGGCACATAGCCCAGCCCGAGATCGGCGCGTTGATGGGGCAGCAGGGCCGAGACATCCTGCCCCTGGAAATGGACCTTGCCGCTGCGCAAGGGCAGCAGGCCCATGATGGCGCGCAGCGCCGTGGTCTTGCCGACGCCGTTGCGGCCGATCATGGCCAGCCGTTCGCCTCTGGCGACTTCAAAGGTGAGCCCGTCCAGGACCGTGGTCGGGCCATAGCCTGCCACCACACCGTCGAGTTTCAGCATGGGTTCGTTCACTTTCCATTCCCCAGGTAGGCCGCGCGGACCAGGGGGTCGCGCCGGATCTCGTCGGGGGAGCCATCGGCGAGCACGGCACCGTCGGCCAGCACCAGGATGCGGGTGGCAAACCGGAACACCAGGTCCATGTCGTGCTCGATGATGAGCACGGCGATGTCGCGGGGCAGCGCGTCGAGCGACGCCAGCAGGCGCGCGCCATCGCCCTTGGGCACGCCGGCCATGGGCTCGTCCAGCAACAGGACCTTGGGGCGCAGGGCCAGCGCCAGCGCCATCTCGACCAGGCGCTGTTCGCCGTACGCCAGGTCCTGGGTGGGGGTGACCGCGTGGGCGGCCAGCCCGAAGCGCCGCAGGATGTCGAGCGCTTCCTGTTGCAGGACGGGGTAGGCGTCGATGCTGCCCCACATGCGACCCGTCAGACCTTCGCGCTCGAACAGCGCCAGCTCGACCTGCCGCTGCACCGCAAAGTGGGGCGCCAGCGTGGTGATCTGGAAGGTGCGGGCCAGGCCAGCGCGCACGCGGTGGGACTGGCTGAGCGCGGTGACGTTTTCGCCGCGCAGGAACACGTCGCCGGTGTCGGGCTGGAGCACCCCGCTGATCTGGTTGACCAGCGTGGTCTTGCCCGCACCATTGGGGCCGATCAAGGCCAGGCGATCACCTTCCCGCAGTTGAAACGACACGCGGCGGGTGACGTGCAGGCCCCCGAACCGTTTGTCCAGCGCTTGGACGTCGAGCAGAAGGCTCATAGGGCAACCTCCGCTCTTCGAGCTGCGGTGCGAGCTTGCTTGGGGCGGCCCGGCGCGGCGCTCATGCCGCACCTCCGGCGCGCTGGCGCATCCAGGCCCAGGCCTTGGCCGGGGACACCAGCACCACCAGCATCAGCAAGGCACCGACCACGAACAACCAGTGATAGGGGTTGATCGACGAGGCCGTGTGGTGCAACAGCGTGAACACCGCCGCGCCGACCAGCGCGCCGGTCAGGCGGCCCGCCCCACCCAGGATGAGCATGACCAGCGCCTCGGCCGACAAGGCAAACGACAGGCTGTCCATGCCGACCACGGCGTTGGTCTGGGCCGACAAGGCACCCGCCGCGCCCGCAATGGCCCCCGCCACCGTGTACAGCAACCACAGGCGGGCGAACACCGGTGTACCGAGCGCCGTCATGCGAGCGCGGTTTTCGTGAATGCCGCGCACCGCCAGACCAAACGGTGAATTCACCACGCGGCGCGCTGCATAGAAGAAAACGACCAACACCGCCAGCGCGTAGAACGAAGCCACCCGGCCTTCGAGGTCGAACTCAAACCGACCGAGGAGTGGCCCCATGACAAAACCAGCCAGTCCATCGTCGCCGCCCGTCCAGTCGCGTGCCTTCTGGGCCAGGCTGAGCAGGATCTGCGAGATCGCCACGGTCAGCATCAGGAAGGTGAAGCCCTGGTAGCGCAACAGAAACGCGCCCGACAGCCCGGCCAGCGCGGCACCGGCCACAATGCCCACGCCGAGTCCGAGCAACGGGTCGGGGAAGGCGTGCAGCCCAAAGATGCCGGCGGCGTAGGCCCCGACGCCAAACAGGGCGGCGTGCCCCAGCGTGGCCAGGCCCGCGACACCCACCACCAGGTCGAGCGAAAGCACGAACAAGGCGGTGATGAAGATGCGCGTCAACAGGCCCAGTTGTTCGGGCATCAGGGCGCAAGCCACGAGGCCCATGGCCAGCAAGACCAGCGGGGCCCGCCAGGCGGGTGCGCAGCGCGGTGCGCCTGGCCCCTGGGCTGCAGGTGCGCGCGCAGGGCGCGGCAGTGTCGTGGTGTTCATCGCTTGAGCAACCCGTTGGGACGCCAGGCCAGGATGGCGGCCATGGCCAGAAAGAAGAACAGGCTTCCCCATTCCGAGGCGAGGTACTTGCTGGCGGTCTCGATGACACCCAGCAGCACGGCCGCGGCCAGTGACCCGGCGATGCTGCCCATGCCGCCCACAGCCACCACCACGAGAACCAGCACCAGGTACTTGAGGGCGTAGTACGGCTCCAGCGGCATGAGTTCTGCGCCCAGGATGCCGCCGAAGCCGGCCAGCGCCGCGCCGGCCGCGAAGCTGGCGCATTGGACGGTGCGGATCGGGATGCCCAGGGCAGAGGCCGTGCCGCTGTGGTCGACGGCGGCCCGCAGCCAGATGCCGAAGCGGGTGCGCGTCACCGTCCAGGCCGCGGCCAGCGCCACCAGCAGCCCCGCGCCGATCACCAGCAAGCGCTGGGCGGGCAGGGTGCGGAAGCCCAGATCGACCGAACCCGCGAGGGACTCGGGCAAGGTGATCAGTTGCACCTGCGGCCCGGCCAGCGCATTGGTGGCGGCAATGAGCACAAAGCTCAGACCGATCGTGAACAGCACCTGGTCCAGCTCCTTGCGCTGGTACAGGTGGCGCAACACGAGGGCTTCGAGCACCGCCCCCAGAAGACCCGTCAACACAATGGCCGCCGGGACCGCCAGCCAGAAGCTCCACCCCGCCTCCCGGGTCAGCAGCGCCGCGCAATAGCCGCCCACCATGGCAAAGGCGCCGTGGCTGAGGTTGACAAAGCGCATCAGCCCCAGCGTGACCGACAGGCCGACCGCGATGACGAACAGCACCATGCCGTAGGCCAGCCCGTCGATCAGGATGTTGAAGAAGGTGTTCACGGGCGAGCGCTCATCGCAGGGAGGTCACCGGGTGTCGCAGCAGGCCGCTCATTTGTCCAGCCCGTGGTCGATGTGTGCGCCGAAGTTCTGCACTTCCTTGTTGACCAGCAGACCGCCCACTTTTTCAACCTTGCGCAGGTACACGTTCTGAACGATGTGGCGTGTCTTGGCGTCGATGCGCACCGGGCCGCGTGGGCTTTCCCACTTCAAGGATCGGGCGGCCGTGATCGCCTTCAGACCGTCCTTCTGGCCGCCGGTGGCCTCGATCATCTTGTGGATGACAAACATGCCGTCCCAGGCGCCCACCGAGGCGTAGTTCGCCACCACGTTCGGGTCCTGCTTCTTCAAGGCCTCGACGAACTGTTTGTTGGCGGGTGAGTCGTGCGCGCCGGAGTAGTGGAACGCGGTGGTCAGGCCGATGGCCGCGTCGCCGAGCTTTTGAAGGTCGAACTCGTCGGTCTCGGCCGTGCCCAGGAACTGCACGCCGGCCTTGGCCAGACCGTTTTCGTTGTACGCCTTCACAAAGCCCAGGTTGGGTGGGCCGCCCGGCAGAAAGGTGTAGACCGCCTGCGCGCCACTGGCCTTGATGCGCTGCACGAACGGGCCGAAATCGGTGGTGGCGATGGGCATGCGGATGCTCTCGACCACGGTGCCGCCCAGCTTGGTGAACTCGCTCTTGAAGGCGGTTTCGGCGTCGATGCCTGGGCCGTAGTCGGTGACGGCGGTCACCACCTTCTTCATGTTCTGCTTCGCCGCCCATTGCGCCACGGGCACCGTCACCTGCCACAGCGTGTAGCTGGTGCGGATGAAGTACTCGGACTTGTCGGTGATGGCCGATGTCGCGGCGTTGAAGATGACCGCGGGCGTTTTGGACTGCTGGATCAGCGGCGCGACCGCCATGGCGTTGGGCGTGAACACGAAGCCGCCGAGGTAGTCGACCTTGTCCTTGACGATCAATTCCTGCACCAGGGTTTTGGTCTGTCCTGGGTTGGGGCCGCCGGTGTCGCGGTAGATGAACTCGATGTCTTTGCCCGCCAGCTTGCCGCCTTGCGTGGCCACGTAGCCTTCAGCGCCGGCCTTGAACAGCGCACCGTAGTGGGCGAAGGGGCCGGAGAAGGGTCCCACGATGCCGACCTTGATGGTCTGGGCTTGCGCCTGGGTTGTTGCCAGCGAAAGGCCGGAGGCGGCGAGCAGTGCGCAGCCGATGGCGCGGCGGGTGAGGTTCATGGTGTGTCTCCAGGTGTGTGCGAAGCGCCTGGGTCATTCCAGGACCACGCGTCTTTGATCTGCGTCAATTATGGTTGGCAAAGCAACCAGTTGCAATACCAACTTCACAGGGTTTTCCCGTGTATCGACCGAAAGCCGGTCCCCGCTTTTGATGCAAGGCGAGCAAGCGTCGGCGCTGCAGGGCCCCGTGGCCCGCACCACAACGCGAGGGGGGTCACGGTGGCGCTGGCCGTGGTGGCCGAGCGCGGCGAACACCCACGGCACCTGGCGGGGCGACCGGGCGCTCAGCTGTTCGATGGCCTGATGGCGGGGCAGGGCTGGGTGCGGCGTGGGGCCGGGCGGGATGTGGCGGTGACGCCGCCGGGGCAGAGGGCGTTGTTGCCCCTGTTGGCCCCTCAAGCTTGAGGGGTCGGCCTGGTCAGGTCACGGTCCAGCAGGCAATCGATGAATGCACCCAGGACCGCCGCCTGGTGGTGCCGGTTCGAGTAGTAGACGAACAACCCTGGCCGTGTGATCGACCAGTCGGCGAGCACCTGCACGAGCTGCCCCTGAGCGAGGTGCTCATCGACGCGCTCACGGTCGAAGGCATAGGCAATGCCCAAGCCTTGCAATGCGGCGGCGACGCCGATCTCCGAGTGGTTGGTGACCAAGGGCCCGGACGCCGCCACCTCGATCCGCCGGCCCCTTTTCTCGAACGCCCACTGGTAGGCCCGGCCGTCGGTCTGCAGCCGCCAGTTGATGCAGGCGTGGTGATGCAGGTCGGCGGGTGATTGCGGCAGCCCGCGCCGGGCCACGTACTCTGGCGACGCCACCGCGACCATCTTCACGTCCGGCGTGAGGCGCACGGCGATCATGTCCTTCTCCAGCCGCCCGCCCACCCGGATGCCCGCATCGAAGCGGCCCGCGACGATGTCGCTCAGCCCGTCGTCGACCACGATGTCCAGCGTCACGTCCGGGAATGCTCGATGGAACCGGCCCAGCCGCGGCGCAATGATCTGCCGGGCCGCCATGCCCAGCGTGTTGATGCGCAGCGTTCCGCTCATCTGCCCCGCCGCCGCGCTGGCCTCGGCCACGGCGTCGTCCATCGCCCGGAACAGCGGTGCGATGCGGGCGTGCAGTTGCTCGCCCGCTGCGGTCGGCGCCACGCTGCGGGTGGTGCGGTTCAGCAGCCGCGCACCCAGCCGGGCTTCGAGCTGCCGGATGGTCTGGCTCAGCGCGGAAGGCGACACACCGAGGTGTTCGGCGGCACGCGCAAAGCTGCTGCGTTCGACCACGGCGGCAAAGGCTTTCAGTTCGGCGTAGTCGGAGCCGCGCATTGTGTACTCATTGCTAAACAACCCGTTCAGATTCTAGGTGATTCACTAATTTCTTCGGTGATCGCATTCTTGGGCCTTCACCCACCAGGAGCCTTCACCATGACCGATCTGAATCTTCCCGAACCCATCGCGGCCTACTTCTCGGCCGACCGGCAGAACCCCGATGCGCTGGCCCGCTGCTTCACGGCGCAAGCCACCGTGAAAGACGAAGGCCGGACCCACGCTGGCCTGGACGCCATCCGGGCCTGGAAGGCGGCCGCATCGGCCCGGTTCGCCTACACGACCGAGCCTTTCGCCCTCGATCAGGACAACGGGCACCACATCGTCAGCGGCCGGGTGGCCGGCAACTTCCCCGGCAGCCCGGTGAACCTGCACTACCGCTTTCGACTGGAGCGCGGCCTGATCGCATCGCTGGAGATCACCGCATGAGCTTTGATCTTCAACTTCAAGGCCAGCGCGCCCTGGTCTCGGGCGGTACCAAGGGCGTGGGCGCCGCCGTGGTGCGCGGCCTGCACGCGGCGGGTGTGCAGGTGATGACCTCGGCGCGTTCGCTGCCTGCGACGGCCATCGACGGCGTGACCTACATCGCGGCCGATCTCACCACCGCGCAAGGGGTGGCGGACGTGGCGCAATCGGTGCTCCGCCAATGGGGCGGCGTGGACATCCTGGTCAACGTGCTGGGTGGCTCCAGCGCGCCGGGTGGCGGCTTCGCGGCCCTGGACGATGCGCACTGGTTCAACGAGCTGAACCAGAACCTGATGCCCGCCGTGCGGCTCGACCGCGCGCTGCTGCCCGCCATGCTGGCCCAGGGTTCCGGCGTCATCGTTCACGTCAGCTCGATCCAGCGCCTGCTGCCGCTGCCGGAATCGACGACCGCCTACGCCGCGGCCAAGGCGGCCCTGTCCACCTACAGCAAGGCGCTGTCGAAAGAAGTGACCCCAAAGGGCGTTCGCGTGCTGAGCGTCGCGCCCGGCTGGATCGAGACGGAAGCCTCGGTGGCGCTGGCCGAGCGGCTGGCCCGCCAGGCCGGGACGGACCACGAGGGAGGCCAGCGGATCATCATGCAGTCATTGGGTGGCATCCCGCTCGGACGCCCGGCCAGGCCGGAAGAGGTGGCCGACCTGATCACTTTCCTGGTGTCACCGCGCGCGGGCTCCATCTCGGGTTCGGAGCACCTGATCGACGGTGGCACGGTGCCGACGGTTTAACACGGGCGCGCGGTTCGGACGGTCCTCTCAGCCCAAGGAACGGTTCGTCTCACGGCTCCAAGCGATCGAGACCGGCGGATCGGCCCCGTGACGGTCAGGCCCCGCTGCGCGTGGTGCCGCGAACGGCCCATGCCCGCGCGCGAAGCGAGAGGGCTCCGTCCGCCGAAGCCGGCGCCAGTGTGGACGCCAGCTGTCGCTTGAGGGCGGCGCGCTGGTCTTCCGGCAGCGACAGGGCGTAGGCCGGCGCGGGACCCTGTCCGCCGAGAAACGGTCGCCAGTAGTCGTCGAAGTCGGCGAACGCCGCCTGCACTTCGAGCGCGGTCGTGTCCACCTGAACGAACCCGGCCTGCTCGAACGCTGCCCGCAGCGCGGAGGGCCTGCACATCGGAAAGCGGGCGCCTTCGTGCAGTGGCGCCGCCGCGGGATCGAGGGCCACGGCGGCGTCCCAGAAGCACCTGATGACTTCCATGCCGTCGGCGTAGTCCCAGACGTAGGCCGCGACCGTGCCCCCGGCCACCGCGACCCGCGCCATCTCCGCCAGGGCCACCGGCAAGTCCGGGATGAAATTCAGCACCAGCCCAGAGACGACCACATCGCAGGCGCCGTCGTCCTGCGGTATCGCGGCCGCGTTTCCTGCCAGAAACCGCGCCTTGCCGACGAGGTTCTGGTGGGCCGTCTTGATGAACCCTTCCGAGGGCTCCACGCCCACCACACTGACCGGCCCGCAGCGGTCCAGGATGGCGGCCGTCAGCGCGCCGGTGCCGCAACCGACATCCAGCCAGCGTTGCCCCGGGGGCTGGTCCAGCCACGCCAGAAAGAGCGGTGCGGCCTTGCGACTCCAGCGGCCGATGTACTGCTCGTAAGGGCTTCCGCGTTCCCACGTATCGGAGACAAGAGGGGTGTTCATCGCTTGCCACCTCCGGGGGCACGACTCGCGGCCGGTGATTTGCACGGCGGCGGGGGTGCCGCAGTGGCTTTGGCTCGAGCGGGGGACGATAGGCCGATTCGCCCCGCGGTACAAGCGGCGCGTCCTGTGCGCACCGGAGACCACGCCATGAACCCCACCCGCACCGTGCTGCTCGCTGGCGCCACCAGCCTGGTGGGCGGACAGATGCTGCAAGCCCTGCTGGCCGACCCGACGGTGGCGCAGGTGCACGCGCTGACCCGCCGCAATCTGAACCTGAGCCACCCCAAGCTGCGGCCCCTGCGCGTGGACTTCACCCACCGGCCTGCGCTGCCGCCTGCCGACGAGCTCTACCTCGCCCTGGGCACCACCATCAAGGTGACGGGCAGCCAGGCCGCCTTCCGCGCGGTGGACTTCGACGCCAACCTCGCGGTGGCGCGCGCTGCCGTGGCCGTGGCCGTGGCCGCGGGCGTGCGGTGGCGCAGGCCTTGGTGCGCACCGTGCCGACTGCGCAGGGTGTGGTGGTGCTGGCATCGGACGCACTGGCCCGCATCGGCCTCTGAGGACGGCGACCTGAGCAAAGGCGCCCGCGCCCGGCGCGAAATGGTGCGGGCCCGCCGTCAGTCCCTGGCCTTCGGTTTGAAGATGTGCACCGTCTCGCCGCGCGCCAGCATGGCCACCAGCTGTGCAATGCGTCGGGCGCGCGTCTCGGGCTTCACGGCGGTCTGTATGCGCCACAACACCGCGTAGCGGTTGCTGGCGTTGATCGTGGCAAAGAAGGCCTTGGCCAGCGGCTCTGCGTCCAGCGCCGCCAGCAGGTCGTCGGGCACCACCGACGTTCGCGCGCCGTCGTAGGCCCTGGCCCAGCGGCCGTCGGCCTGGGCCGCCTCCACTTGCGCGAGGCCCGGCGCCTGCATGCGCCCTGCCGCGGTGAGTGCCGCGACCTTCTCCACATTGACCTTCGACCAGACGCTGCGCGCACGCCGTGGCGTGAAGCGCTGCAGAAAGTGCTGGTCGTCCAGCCCTTTCTTCTGGCCGTCGATCCAGCCCCAGCACAGCGCGATGTCGACCGCTTCGGCATAGGTGACGCTGGGCTCGTCCGCACCCCGTTTGGCGATCTGGAGCCAGAGGCCATCGGAACTGGCGTGGTGCTTCTTCAGCCAGGTCTCGAACACCCTCGCGTTCTTGAACAGGCTCGGAGCAGGCAACGGCTGGTGGTCGGGTTCCCGGGTGCTCATCGCAACGTGGACGGCGCCTACGTCGCGTGGGCGCGAAGCCAGGCCACGATGTCGGCCGTCACCTCATCGCGGTTGCTCTCGTTCAGGATCTCGTGGCGGGCGCCGGGGTAGAGCTTCACCGTCACATCGACCAGGCCCGCCTCGCGGTAACGCTGGCCCAGCAGCTGGATCAGCGCGCCGCCACCCGCCAGCGGGTCGGCATCGCCGGAGGCGATCAGCACCGGCAGGTCGCGGCGAATGCAGGCCAGCCGCGCCGGGTCGGCCACGCGGGACGCGGGCTCGAACAAGGCGGGAATCACGTCGGCCGGCACGTCCCAGCCGCACCAGGGGTTCGCCACGTAGGCGTCCACCTCGGCGGGGTCGCGGGACAGCCACTCGTAACCCGTGCGGTGTTCAAAACCCGCGTTGAAGGCTTCGAGCCCGGCGGGTGCGTCCGCGGGCGCGTTGGCCATGGCGGCGCCAAAAGCGTCCAGCGCGGTCGAGCCGGACAGCACCACGCCCGACCATGTCGATGCGTGGTCGAGCATGGCCGCCTGCGCGGCGAACGACCCCATCGAATGCGCGAACAGGAACACCGGCAGGCCGCCGTGCTGCGCGCGCAGCGCGGCGCCGAACTGGGCCACGTCGGCGATCAGGCCGCCGAACCCGGCGGCGCCGAAGTCGCCCAGCCGTCCGTTGGCGGTGCGCCCGTGCCCACGGTGGTCGACCGCGTGGACCACGAAGCCGGCCGCATTGAGCGCCCGGGCAAACCGGTCGTAGCGTTCGCCGTGTTCGGCCAGCCCGTGGGCGATCTGCACCACGCCGGTGGGTTGGTCGGCCACGTCGGCCCAGGTGTAGGTCACGATCGGGGTGCGGTCGGCGTCGGAGAGAAAGGAGGAGGTTGAGGTGTTCATCGTTTCATTCTCACCCCGCAGACGCTCCACGCAACCTAGTGAAAACGGCAAGGCGCGCCGCACGGATCGACCTCCGTGCCGACCGCACTTCGCGTCAGGCGTCGATCTGCATCGCCGGACGCGCCTGCACCTTCTGCAGCCAGGCGTTCGTGGTCGGGTGGGCCGCCACCGGGGCACCCAGGTAGACGCTGTAGCCGATCACCGAGGCCACGATCAGGTCGGCCAGCGTGTACGCCTCGCCGAGCAACCAGGGCCTCTGGCTCAGGCGACCGTCGAGCACGGTGAGCAGTTCGTCCAGGGCCTTGTGCGCCGCGGTGCCGTGCGCGTCGTCGGGCGTGCCCATGTCTTTCGCGGCCTGCATCCGAAACACCTGCGCGCCGTAGGTCACGTAGGACCAGGTGCTCCACGACATGGCCTGGAGATGCTCCGGCGTGCCGCCGGCCGGCCACAGGCCGCTCTGCACGCCATAGGTGTGGCCCAGCCACAGCTCGATGGCCAGCGCCTCGAACATCGGCGCGCCGTCCACGGTGATCGTGGGCACCTTGCCGTTGGGGTTGAGGGCCAGGTAGTCGGGCCGGCGCTGCTCGCCGGTGGTGATGTCCACCTTGACGCGCTCGTGCGGCACGCCGAGTTCGGCGAGGGCGCAGGCGACCGGGGTGGCGCTGGACATGGGGTGCCAGTAGAGAACGATCTTGGACATGAGGGGCTCCTTGGTGGTGTGGGTGGCGGGCCCGGCACCGCGCCGAACCCGTGGCCACAATGTCGCGGCCATTGCGGACAGTTACGGCCCTCAATCAACGCTAGAGTTCGGCCATGCTGTCATCGTCCTCGCGCCTGCTGCGCGTCCTCTCGCTGCTGCAGACCCGCAGCCACTGGGCCGGCCCCGAGCTGGCCGAGCGGCTGGCGGTGCACCCGCGCACGCTGCGGCGCGACATCGACCGGCTGCGCCAGCTCGGCTACCCCATCCACGCCAGCAGCGGCGTGGCGGGCGGCTATGCGTTTCGCGCGGGGCAGACGCTGCCGCCGCTGCTGCTGGACGACGAAGAGGCGCTGGCGGTGGCCATTGCCTTGCAGATCGCCGCGGCCGGCACCGTGAGCGGTGTGGAAGAAAGCTCGCTGCGCGCGCTGGTGAAACTGGAACAGGTGATGCCCACCCGCCTGCGCCGCCGCACGGGCGCGCTGCGCTCGGCCATCGTGCCGGTGCAGCGCATGGGGCCCACCATTGATGCGGGCGTGCTGGCCACCCTGGCCACGGCCTGCCGCGACCAGTTGCAGGTGGGTTTCAGCTACCGCGACCTGCGCGGCCAGGCCAGCGTGCGCCAGGTGCAGCCGCACGGGCTGGTGCACACCGGCCACCACTGGTACCTGGTGGCCTGGGACCCGGCGCGCGACGACTGGCGCACCTTCCGCATCGACCGCGTGCAGGGCACACCCCGCACCGGCGCGCACTTTGCGCCACGCCCGCCGCCCGCGGGCGACCTGCGCGCCTACGTCACCGGGGCCATGGCCGGCGTGCACCAGCAGGGCGAGCAGGCGCGCGTGGTGCTGCACCAGCCGCGCGAGGTGATGGCGAAAACCATTCCGCCATCCGCCGCCACGCTGGAAGCGATCGACGACGCGCACTGCCTCATGCTCTGCGGCACCGGCCAGCTGGACTCGCTGGTCTACTGGCTCATGGCGCTGGACGTGGAGTTCGATGTGCTGGAGCCGCCTGTGCTGAAGGAGCGGTTGCGCCGGGCGAGTGAGCGGGTGGGGCGGAGTCTGGCGCGGGGTGGTGGGTGAGCGTTAGTGGCGCTATGACGAGGATTCATCGTCCATAGGATCGAAAGATGGGTAAGAGCCGAACTGCCCGTTATCCCGGAAAGAAGCCCCCCATCCGTAGCTTCCATCCATGTCGGGTTCACCTCTACCACCACCCGCAGACCGCATATCACCTTGAGAACCTGCTAGTGCAGAATGACTTTGTGTGTTCTTGCCATCACCCATTTGCACACCATGTGACAAACGAAGGTGAGCAAAGAGCGACTTCTGGTCAGGAGCGACTACCGGACAACGAGGGCATTTCACGACATTCGGGGGCAAACTGTCGCTTGAGGAGCTCAGGCCAGAGGCTGCGTGCCGACTCGATCCCCGAGAAGGCGTTTGAATCACTTCTTGGTGAACTCTTCTCAAGTGCTTCTCAAGGTTCTTCGGATTTAGAAGAACCATGCAAGTAGGGCACCGAGCCTGACCAGATGGAAGAGCTGACTTGTTGTGGTCGTAACTGACGACCGCGCTCGCTTTATGCACACGTTGAACGTGGTCAGTCATGCGGCTCGCTCTAACTTCAACACCGCAGTGTGAACAAAGAACCAGTTTGTTCCCGTCGGAATATGTAGCCAGTACCCCTGGCTCTGCATTTGCCAAAGCTTCATCGAGTGCCGCTTTCCTCGTCTCGATGACCTGCTTTGGCTTCTTCTTTCTCTTCTTAGACTTCGTGCTTAACTTCGGCTTGAGAGCGGCCTGTCGGGCCATTTCGCTGACATTCGGGTGCGGCCGTCCCACACTCACAGGCCGATCTATTAAGCCAGTGCCAAAGCACCGAAAGCAGTTGGGGTTTTCGCCCCCACATGAACACGGAAATCTATCCATCGCTCACTTTCCTGAAATCAACTCCAAGAATGTAAGCCCCTCCGAATCTGGGAGACTGGAAGCAAGCGCCGAATCATCCTGCACATACCAACGCAGATTCCGATCTCTGCATCTCGAAGCGTGGGGTGCAACAACCCATGGAATGAACAGGTATGGATTCACCAGACGAAATCGCTTAATCACTGCAACGCGCCATCCAAGCCCGCCAACGCCCCAGCGCGGTGATGTCGGTCCCGCCCTCCACCCCAATCGCCACACACACAAACCCGCTCACCCAAGAACCGTCGGCCAGCTTCACCTTGCTGATGCCCAGCGGCGCCGGGATGCCGTCGGCAAAGCTGCCGAAGTGTTCGGCGGGGAGTTCCCACACCTCCATGTCAATGGCGGCGCCGCCTTCCTTGACGCGCACCATGCCGGGCCGCTGAAGGAGCGGCCGCGCTGTGTCTGCCGAGTACTTTGCGGCGGAGCACTGCGATGCCAAGCACCAGACGGTGCAGGTTGGCTGGTGCTGGTGGAAGGCCCTTTCCGGCAAGTCACATTTTTACCCGGGTTTTATTGACTTAAAAATATTACCCGGGTAATATACAAAGCACGGACCACGCAGTGCGGCGTTGGTGCCGACGATCCTGGCCATGGTCAGGATCGTTGCGTCGAATGGCCCGTAGCCGTGGCACTGAAAGCGCGCCTCGCGCCTGGCAGGCTCGTTCTGAACCTGTCCTGCCGCACAGCCTCTGTGACTGTCATAAGGAAAGAAAAAATGGACTCTTCCGCCAACCTGGCGTCGCGCTCAGCGCGACGGGCGGCCGCGCGCCAGGCGCGCGACAGCTTCCCGCCCATGGGCGTCTATGCCATCCGCGACCGCGCGAGCGGTCACCTGCTGCTCCGCGCGAGCCGCAACGTGCACGCGTCGCTGAATCGCGCTCGCTTTGAGCTGCGCATGGGCAAGCACGCGGACCGTGTGCTGCAGGCAGAGTGGAATCGCAGCGCCGCAGACGGACTCGCCTTCGAAGTGCTGGAACTCGTGAAGGAACGCGAGGATGCGGACTTCGACTATGCGGGCGAACTGAAAGCGTTGGAGCAGATCCACCGCGAACTGCAAGGGCTGGCACCATGAGCAAAGAAGCCTTGCACGCCTGCGTGGACCAGCACCTGAAGCACGCAGCCTTGGTGTTCATGCTCGACAACGAGCTCGGTACCCATCACGGCCTGTCGTGGACCGACTTCGTGCTGCTGATGGTGCTGGACGCCGCCGGCGGCGCTGCGCCCGCGACGGAGCTTGCACGCACCTTGTACACGCCGGCCTCGCACTTGCTTCTGCGGCTACTGCCGCTCGAGAAGACGGGGCTGGTGGAGCGCGCTTCAGATGGCGACGGCAAGCGCCGCGTCACGCTGCGCCCGCAAGGCCGGCGGCTGCTGTACGAAGCGCGGGACACGGCCGCGAACACCTGTTAGCCCCTGGTGTCGTCTCGGCGCCCACTACTCGTGGAGCAAGCCCGATCTGGGACATGCGGGCAACGTGCCAACAACCATCCCACGGATGGTCGGCATGGGGTCCGAATTCGCCATGGGTCTCCAACCTGCTCTGGCCACCGACGTCCTCCTCATGTCCGGTCGGTCAAAGCAAGCCATCGACAAGAGAGCGCATGCAAGTGCTCTCCCATTTCCTCCACCCGAGCCGGCGACCCGTGGTCGTCTAAAGGAACACGGGGCCGGGCATCATCGCGCCAACCAGGCCCGCAAGTTGCCCAGCGCCGTGATGTCGGTGCCGCCCTCTGCCTCATGCTCTGTGGCGCGGGCCAGCTGGACTCGCTGGTCTACTGGCTCATGGCTCATGGCTCATGGCTCATGGCTCATGGCTCATGGCGCTGGACGTGGAGTTCGATGTGCTGGAGCCGCCCGTGCTGAAGGAGCGGCTGCGCCGGGCGAGTGAGCGGGTGGGGCGGAGTCTGGCGCGGGCGGCGGGTGAGCCACCGACCAGCTGAACTTGCATCTGGTCGAGCAGGGCTGGGTGCGGCACGAAGTGGGACGGGAGAGTTGAGCAACGAGCGCTTGTCAGAAGAAGTGAGCTTGGACAGGGCTATACAAACATCTGGTTTTTTGTACAGCCTGCGGTAGACTGCGGAGCCACACCTGCCCCCAAATATCAGCACCATGTCCTTGGTCTCCATCGCACTCAAGCAGCCTTCACTGCTGGACCAGTGCCCTGTCACAGCGGCCGTGGAGCAGTTGGCGTCCACAGGTGGCATCGAGGAACGGGGTGCAGTGAACACCAGGCGCGAGGTTGCCGACTTCATCCTCGATCTGAGCGGCTACACCGCCAACAAGCCCTTGCACACACTGCGTCTGCTGGAGCCCTCGTTCGGCGATGGTGACTTCCTGGTTCCCGCTGTCGAGCGACTGCTTCAAGCGTGGCAAGCGGCTGGCGCAGAAGGCGAACCGCTGGTCACGCTGGGGCCATGCATCCGCGCCGTTGAACTGCATCGCCACACCTACGAGAGAACGTTTGCGGCGATCGCGCGACTGCTCACCGACTTCTGCATTCCCGCCAGCGCGGCCCTTGCGCTGGCCGACCATTGGCTCCTTTGCGGCGACTTCCTTCTGGCCGATCTGCCCAACAACTTCGACGTGGTCGTCGGGAATCCGCCGTATGTGCGCCAGGAGCTCATTCCCCCAGTGCTCCTGGCCGAATACCGCAGCCGCTACCACACGGTGTACGACCGCGCCGACCTCTACATCCCCTTCATCGAGCGCTCTTTGCGCGCACTCAAAACGGGAGGCGTGCTGGGCTTCATCTGTGCCGACCGCTGGATGAAAAACCGCTACGGCGGTCCGCTGCGTTCCATGGTCGCCAAAGACTTTCATTTGCGGGTGTTCGTGGACATGAGCAATGCCCCGGCCTTTCACACCGACGTGATCGCCTACCCAGCCGTCACCATCATTGGTCGTGAAAAAGCCGGCGTCACACGCACTGCCAACAACCCGGAGATTTCTGCCGGGGCCTTGAGCCATTTGGCGAGCGAGCTGCTGGCCCCCGTGACAGAACCTGCTGCTTCATCGGTCAGGGAAATGGTCAGCGTCACCGCGGGTGCCGAACCCTGGATTCTGGACAGCTCCGACCAGATGGCCGTGCTCCGGCGCCTGGAGCGCGATTTCCCCACGCTGGAAGAAGTGGGTTGCAAGGTCGGCATCGGCGTTGCCACCGGCGCAGACAAAGCCTTCATCGGTCCATACGACGAACTCGATGTCGAAGACGATCGCAAGCTGCCACTGGTCATGACCCGAGACATCCAGTCTGGCCGCGTCATCTGGCGAGGTTTCGGCGTGATCAACCCATTCAAGGACGGCCCAGGATCTGGTCTGGTGGACCTTGCCGACTACCCACGGCTCCAGCGCTATCTGGAAGCGCACAAAGACGCTATCTGCCGTCGGCACGTCGCTCAGAAGACCCCGGCCAACTGGTACCGCACCATCGACCGCATCACCGAGTCCCTGATCCATGAGCCCAAACTGCTCATCCCGGATATCAAAGGTGAAGCACAGATCGTCTACGACGAAGGAAAGTTCTACCCACACCACAACCTGTACTTCGTCACATCAACCACCTGGGATTTGCAGACACTGCAGGCGGTTCTGCTCTCCAGCGCGGCCCGGCTGTTCGTGGCGAGCTATTCCACCAAGATGCGTGGTGGCTTCCTCCGCTTTCAGGCGCAATACCTGCGCCGCATCCGGTTGCCTCGGTGGGAGCAGGTACCCGCTGGTTTGCGAGAAGAGCTGCGCACAGCCGCGCAGGCCCTGGACATCGCGGCATGTAACCGCGCGGTATTCAAGTTGTACGGGCTGACGGCTGCTGAAGCCTCGGCTCTCGGAGGAAATGGCGAGTAACGATGGCTCTCGACCTGGTCAATTACGAGGAGAAGGCAAAAAAGGCAGTTACTGCCTTCTGGGCCAACCGTGACGAAGCGCGCGAGAGGCAACTGGCATCCGGCAAGAGCGACCAGGGCGAGCGCGCTGGGGTGACATCTGGCAAGAACATGGACGGTTTTCTGGATTTGGTCATCGACCTCGTGAAAGCCAACGGGCTCTTGAATGCCGAAATCCACCAGAAGCGGGCCGTGGTGACACTGCCCGGCTACTTCCGCCCCACCAAACTCTGGGATCTGCTCGTCATTCACCAAGGCCAGCTCATTGCCGCCATTGAACTCAAGAGCCAAGTGGGTCCTTCGTTCGGCAACAACTTCAACAACCGAACCGAGGAAGCCATCGGTACGGCACACGACTTCTGGACCGCCTACCGCGAAGGTGCCTTCGGCAAACAAACCCTCCCCTTCGTGGGTTGGTTGATGCTGGTTGAAGACGCTCCGGCATCGCGCAAAGAGGTGAAAGACAAGTCGCCCCACTTCCCCGTGTTCAAAGAATTTCAGTGTGCGTCGTACCTGAAGCGATACGACGTGCTTTGCCAAAGACTGATGCAAGAGCGGCTGTACACCGCAGCGGCGCTCTTGACCTCGCCCAGAAACGCAAACAAATCGGGGGAACACTCGCCCATCTCCGACATGACCAGCCTCAAAACCTTCGTCACCACCCTGGCAGGGCATGTGGCGGGCGAGGCTGCACGGCTCGCCTGAGACCGTGCGGCGCACTGGTCGGTGAGGGCTCAGCCCTTCTCCGCCAACCAAGCCCGCCAACTGCCCAGCGCCGTGATGTCGGTCCCTCCCTCGACACCGATCGCCTCGCACACAAACCCGCTGACCCACGACCCATCGGCCAGCTTCACCTTGCCAATGCCCAGCGGCGCGGGGATGCCGTCGACGAAGCTGCCGAAGTGTTGGGTCGGCATCTCCCAGATTTCCATGTCGATGGCCGCGCCGCCTTCGGCCACGCGCACCATGCCGGGCCGCTGGACCGGGCCGCCGGCGAGCGCGTAGAACTTGTATTCCGCTGCGGACTTCACCGCGCCCAGCAGCCGCGCGCTGCGTTGCGTGAGTTGCCAGTTGAGCGGGAGGCCGCTCAGGTGCGCGCCGCAGACCGCCACCTTCACCGTGCCGGCGCCGAGCGCGCTCTTGGGCAGCTCGCCGATGGCGGGGGTGTTGACCAGCGGCGTTGCGGTTGCCCCCAATGACAAGGCCTGTGCGCGATGGAATCGGTCGGCCAGGCGCAGCAGGGGCACGTCCTTGTGCGCCGGCGCACCGAGCGTCACGCCCCAGGGCAGGCCGGCCGCGTCGCCGCTGGTCAACATGCCGGCGGGCACGGCGACGGCGCTGTAGTCAAGCAGGTTCATGAAGTTGGTGTAGTAGCCCAGGTTCGAGTTGAGGCGGATCGGGTCAGCCTGCATGTCGGCGATGCGGTAGATGGTGCCGGCGGTGGGCGTGAGCAGGCAGTCAATGTCTTTCCACACGGCGTCGCACACGCGCTTGAGGGCCTTCAGGCGGTAGCTGGCCGCGAACGCATCGGCGGCGGTCTTGCCGCGCCCGCCTTCGATGATGGTGCGCACGGGCGGGAACACGGCTTCGGGTTGGGCGTCGATGAAGTCTTTGATGGCCACGTAACGCTCGGCCACCCAGGGGCCTTCGTAGAGCAGGCGCGCGGCTTCGAGGAAGGGGGTGAGGTCCACTTCAACCGCGGTGCCGCCGAGGGCATGCAGGCGTTCGATGCTTTGCGCAAAGAGGGCAATGGCCGCGTCGTTGCCGAAGAAGTTGAGGTCCTGCGGGCGCGGCACGCCGAAGCGGAACGGGCCGGCCGAGAAGTCCACGCCGAAGGGCTCGGCTTTGCGGCTGAAGGCGTCGGCTTCGTCGTAGGCCGCAGTCACCGCCAGCACGGCCTGCGCGTCGGCGGCGGTGAGCGCCATGATCGACACCGTGTCCACCGTCCTGCAGGCCGGCACCACGCCGGTGGCCGAGAGCAGGCCGATGCTGGGCTTGAGGCCGACGAGGTTGTTGAAGCTGGCGGGCACGCGGCCCGAGCCGGCCGTGTCGGTGCCCAGTGAAAAACTCACCCAGCCTTTGGCGACCGACACCGCCGAGCCGGAGCTGGAGCCGCCCGAGATGAACGCGGGGTTGAAGGCGTTCTGGCAGGCGCCGTAGGGCGAGCGGGTGCCGTTCAGGCCGGTGGCGAACTGGTCGAGGTTGGTCTTGCCCAGCGGCACGGCGCCGGCCGCCACCAGCTGCTGGATCAGGAAGGCGCTCTCGCCGGGGGTGTACGCGAACTCGGGGCAGCCGGCGGTGGTGGGGATGTGTGCGAGATCGATGTTGTCCTTCAGCGCAAAGGGCACGCCGTAGAGCGGCAGGCTCGCCGGGTCCACGCCGTCGAGCCGCGCGAGGAAGGGTTCGATCTCGGCGTCGGTGAGGCGGTGGATGAAGGCGTGGTGGGTGTCGCTGGCGCAGCGGCGCATGGCTTCGGCGACCACGGCGCGCACGGTGGCGCCGCTGGCGTAGGCGGCTTGCAGGTTGGCGATGTCGAAGGAAAGGGTGCTGAGGTCCATCGGGGGCTCCGTGAAAAGGGTCTACATGTGTTTCAGTTGTCCATGGCGCCGGAGCGTCACCCGCGACGCATGAAGCGGTCCAATCCAGGGGCACCGAGGAACCGGCTCTGCCGGGCCTCTGGTGCCGCCCCCCTTGAGGGGGGTGACGCGAAGCGGCGCGGGGGGTGCGTCATTCCACCAGCACGAGCACGTTCTGCCCCGCAGCCACCGAGCCGCCCTGGGCGCACATGAGCTTGTGCACGGTGGCGCTGGCGGGCGCGAGCAGGTTGAACTCCATCTTCATGGACTCGATCACCATCAGCACATCGCCGGCCTGCACCTGCTGGCCCTCGCTCACCGCAACCTTCCACACGTTGCCGGGCACGCTGGTGGCGATCAGGCGCCCGCCTTCGGGCAGGTCGATCTCGCTGTCGGGACCGGCCGCTTCCACGTCGGCCTCGCTCGCCACCTCGGCCAGGCCGGCGGCGGCCCAGCGCTCGCGCTCGGCTTCAAATGCCACCTGCTGCGTGGCCTTGAAGGCGGCGATGCTGGCCGCGTTGTCGGCGAGGAAACGGCGGTGGTCCTTCAGGCTGAAGCTGCCTTCTTCGGTGCGCAGCGGGTAGCCACCGTGCGGGAAGTCGGCGCGGATGCGCAGAAGCTCGTCCTGGCTCACGGGGTGGAAGCGGATCTGGTCAAAGAAGCGCAGCAGCCAGGGTTGCTCGAACACGGTGCCCGCCTCGCCGTGGCGCCAGCGGTTCCACATCTGCAGCGTGCGGCCCACGAACTGGTAGCCGCCGGGGCCTTCCATGCCGTAGACGCAGAGGTAGGCGCCGCCGATGCCCACCGCGTTCTCCGGCGTCCAGGTGCGCGCCGGGTTGTACTTCGTGGTCACGAGGCGCTGGCGCGGGTCCAGCGGCGTGGCCACCGGCGCGCCCAGGTACACGTCGCCCAGGCCGAGCACGAGGTAGGGCGCTTCGAACACGATCTTGAACACGTCGTCGATGCTGTCCAGCCCGTTGATGCGGCGGATGAACTCGATGTTGCTCGGGCACCAGGGCGCGTCGGGCCGCACCGACTGCATGTACTTCTCGATGGCGAGTTTGGTCTGCGGGTCGTCCCACGACAGCGGCAGGTGCACCGTGCGGCTGGGCACCACCATGTCGTCCACCGGCGGCAGCGCGGCCTCGGTGGCGATCAGCACTTTCAGCAGCGCGTCGCGGGCCATCAGCGCCGGGTCGAAGTGCACCTGCAGCGAGCGGATGCCGGGCGTCATGTCGATGATGCCCGGCAGCTGGCCTTGGGCCTGCAGGTCTTTCAGCGCCGTCATGAGCACGTGCACGCGCAGGCGCAGTTCGATGTCCAGCACCAGCGGGCCGAACTCCAGCAGCACGTAGCGGTCGCCGGCCTGGCGCACCACCATGGCGGGCACATCTTCGCGGGCAGGGTCCTCAAAGATCACCGGTGTGGTGTGGGCCAGCGCGTCGTCGCTTGGCGTCGCGGGCAGCGCGCCGGCCAGGGAAGACAACGCGGCCTCCACCGCCGCTTCGCGCTCACCCGCCTGCGCCAGCGAGAGCCGGTGGAAACGCACCGTGTCGCCCGGTCGCAACTGGCCCAGCTTCCACAGCTCGGCGTTCACCACCACGGCCGGGCAGACGAAGCCGCCGAGGCTGGGGCCGTCGGGCCCGAGGATCACGGGCATGTCGCCGGTGAAGTCGATCGCGCCGATGGCGTAGGCGTTGTCGTGGATGTTCGACGGGTGCAGCCCGGCCTCGCCGCCGTCGGCCCGCGCCCACTGGGGCCGGGGGCCGATCAGGCGCACGCCCGTGCGGCTGCTGTTGTGGTGCACCTTCCAGTCGGTGGCGAAGAAGGTGGCGATGTCGTCGGGCTGGAAGAAGTCGGGTGCGCCGTGCGGTCCGTAGAGCACGCCCACGTCCCAGTGGTGGCCGTAGGTGGGGATCAGCGCGGCGGGTGTGGCCGCGGCCACGTGAGGGGCCGTGCCCGCGAGGTGCAGCACGTCGCCCGCGCGCAGGTGCCGCCCGGCATGCCCACCGAACTGACCCAGCGTGAAGGTGCTGCGGCTGCCCAGGTAGGCCGGCACGTCCAGCCCGCCCGCCACGGCCAGCGCGAGGCGCACGCCCGCTTCGGTGCGGCCCACGGCCAGCGTGCTGCCTGCGTTCACAAGAAGCGCCTGCCACATCGCCACCGGCTGGCCGTCCAGCATGAGCTTCACGGGTGCGCCGGTCACGGCCACCACGGCGTCGGTGTTGAAGCGCAGCGTGGGGCCGGCGAGCGTGATCTCCAGCGCGGCCGCGTCGGGCGCGTTGCCCACCAGCTGGTTGGCCAGGCGGTGCGCGTAGGCGTCCATCGGGCCGCTGGGCGGCACGCCCACGTCCCAGTAGCCGGTGCGGCCCGGCCAGTCCTGCACGCTGGTCTGCACGCCCGGCTCCAGCACCTCGATGGTGGCGGGCCGGTACTCGAAACTGTTGAGGAAACGCGTGACCTGCCGGCCTTCGCGGAACACCGCGCTGCGCACCACCTGTCGCAGGTAGCCCAGGTTGGTTTCGATCCCGGCCAGGCGCGTCGCGTCCAGCGCGGCTTCCATCTTCAGCAGCGCCTGTTCGCGGGTGTCGGCGGTGACGATGAGCTTGGCGAGCATGGGGTCGTACCAGGCGGGCACCTCGGTGCCGCGCTCGACCCAGCCGTCCACGCGGGCATGGTGTGGAGCGTCTGTGGGGAACACCACCTCGGTGAGCAGGCCCGCACAAGGCTGGAAGTTGCGCGCCGGGTCTTCGGCGTACAGCCGCACCTGGATCGACGCGCCGCGCAGCACCGGTTGCAGCGTGGTCAGCGGCGGCAGGTCGCCCGCGGCAAGCTGCAGCATCCAGGCCACGAGGTCGACCCCGCTCACCTGCTCGGTCACGCCGTGCTCCACCTGCAGGCGCGTGTTCACCTCCAGGAAGTAGAAGGCGCCGGTGGCCGCGTCGTAGACGAACTCCACCGTGCCGGCCGAGCGGTAGTTCACCGCCTGCGCCAGCCGCACGGCGGTGGCGTGCAGCTCGCTGCGTTGCGCGTCGCTCAGGCCCGGCGCCGGGGTTTCTTCGATCACTTTCTGGTTGCGGCGCTGCACCGAGCAGTCGCGCTCGCCCAGCGCGATCACGCCGCCCGCGCCGTCGCCAAACACCTGCACCTCGATGTGGCGCGCCTGCTCCACGTACTTCTCGATGAACAGGCCCGCGTCCTTGAAGTTGGCCTGCGCGAGGCGGCCCACGTTCTCGAACGCGTCGGCGAGTTCGGCGGCGTTCCACACCAGCCGCATGCCGATGCCACCGCCGCCCGCCGTGCTCTTGAGCATCACCGGGAAGCCGATGCGCTGTGCCTCGGTTTGCGCCTGCGCCTTATCGCTCAACAGCCCCGAGCCCGGCAGCAGCGGCACACCACGCTGCTGCGCCAGATCACGCGCTGTGTGTTTCAAACCAAAGGCGCGCATCTGCGCCGGCGTGGGGCCGATGAAGGCGATGCCCGCGGCCTCGCAGGCTTCGGCGAAGCCCGGGTTTTCCGACAGGAAGCCGTAGCCGGGGTGGATGGCCTGCGCGCCGCAATCTTGTGCGATCTGCAGGATGCGGTCGGCGCGCAGGTAGCTCTCTGCCGCGGGTGCCGGGCCGAGCAGGTAGGCCTCGTCGGCTTCGCGCACATGGCGCGCCTGCGCGTCGGCTTCGGAATACACGGCCACGCTCTGCACGCCGAGCGCTTTGAGCGTGCGGATGATGCGGCAGGCGATGGCGCCGCGGTTGGCAATCAGGACCTTGCTGAACATGGAGTCTCCGGGGCAGGCCGTCCTGCAAATGGGGCTGGAAGCTGCGGGCCGTCCCGCAGCAGCGGTTCACACAAGATCGCTCAGGCCGGGTTCCACACCAACAGCTGGATGGGCGTCGGGTTGTACGCATTGCACGGGTTGTTGAGCTGCGGGCAGTTGCTGATCAGCACCCACACGTCCATCTCGGCGCGCATCTCCACGTACTTGCCCGGGCCGGACACGCCGTCGTCGAACTTCAGGTCGCCGCTGTCGGTGACCGGCACGTTCATGAAGAAGTTGATGTTGGGCACCAGGTCTCGTTTGGTGAGGCCCATGTCGGCGCGCTGCAGGGCGATCAAATAGTTGTCGCGGCAGCTGTGCATGTACTTCTTCTGCAGCGCGTAGCGCACGGTGTTGCTCTCGGCCGCGCAGGCGCCCCCGAGGGTGTCGTGGCGGCCGCAGGTGTCGGCCACGATGGTGAGCATGGGCCGGCCGTCGTTGCTGCGGATGACGGAGCCGGTGGTCAGGTAGATGCCGCCCTGGTGGACCATGGTGTCGGTCGCGCTGTAGTGCTCGGCCAGGTCGTCGCGGTTGTAGAAGATCACGTCGGCGGCCTGGTTGCCTTCGAGGTCGACGATGCGCAGGGTCTGGCCCTTGTTGACCGCGAACAGGATGGGCTCGCCCGCGGGGTGGCGCTGGTTCAGCACGGCGTGAGCCGGGTCCAGCGTGCTCTCCAGGATGCGGATGTCGGTGGCGGTGTTCATCGTGGTGCTCCTCACAGGTACAACATGTCGCTGTTGTGCAGGGCGCGCGCGTTCTCGGGGCGGAAGGCGCGGCAGAAGTCTTGTGCCGGCGCAGCGCCGCAGCGCCAGGCCACGAGCCCCACCTTCTTCGGCGCGTAGACCGGCGAAGGGTCGAGCGCGTGCGGCGCGCTGGACACGGCGAGGATCACGTCCATGTCAAAACGCAGCTCCACAAAATCGCCCGCCTTCGCGTGGTCCGCCGCAAAGCCGAAGCGGCCCTGCGCATCCACGCTCACCTTGCTGAACAGGTTGACCGGCGCGATCAGGTCGCGCCGCGTCAAGCCGTATTTGCCGATCTCGATCAGCAGGCCGTCCTTGCCGGAGCGGTACATGGCGTTGCGCGCCTGCTCGTAGCGCTGCTCGCCGTACTTGGTGGCCATCAGTTCGTTGTCGAGCAGGGCGCCCAGCGGGTCGTGCCAACCCAGGCTGTCGGCGGTGACGCTGGCCATGCTGCGACCCATGTCGCTCATGAGCACATGGCCGCGGGTGTAGTGGGCCGTGTGCTGCGCCTTCAGGCTGTCGGGCATGTTGTAGCGCTCCAGCTTTTCCAGCGCGCTGTAGAGCACCAGGCTCAGGTTGGCGCCCGCGTCCAGCGCCACGAAGCGGATCGCGCTGCCGCGTGGCAAACGCCAGCTCCAGTGGCTGCCGCCGGGCACCACCTCGCTCCACATCAGTTGGTCGGTGTCCACGCCGGCCAGCGCGGGCGCGGGGAAACGTTGCCAGAAGGCGGGCGCGTCCACCGGCGCGGCCAGTGGTGGGTTGGACAAGACGGTGGTCAGCGGGTCGGGGATGTCGTTGAGGTTCATGGGTGTCTCCAGGGGTTCAGGCGGGCTCGCTCACCGCGCCGCTCAGGCGCTGCAGTTGTTCCAGGTCGGTCTTCATGCCGGACGTTTCGCGGATGCGTTCCAGGATGTCGCGCTTGAGGCGCACGAACTCCGGCGCGAACTTGAGGTCTTGCGTGCGCTGGTCGCCGAAGGGCACCTCGTAGATGGTGTCGATGCGCCCCGGGCGCGGCGCCATCAGCACCACGCGGCTGCCGAGGTAGAGCGCTTCCTCCACGTCGTGCGTCACGAAGACGATGGTGGCCTTCTCCAGCCGGTGCACATAGCGGATCAGGTCGTGCATCACCTCGCGCGTCTGCGCGTCCAGCGCGCCGAAGGGCTCGTCCATCAGCACGATGTCGGGCCGGCCCATGAGCGCACGCGCGATCGCGACGCGCTGCTGCATGCCGCCCGAAAGTTGGTTGGGCCAGGCGCCGGCCGAAGCCTGAAGACCCATCAGGCGCAGCAGCGCGTCGGCCCGGCCCGAGGCGGCTTCCACGTCACTGGAGCTGCGGTCTTGTGTGTGCGCGGCGAGCTGGCGGCAGAACTTGATGTTCTCCAGCACCGTCATCCAGGGGTAGAGGCTGTAGTGCTGGAACACCATGGCGCGGTCGATGCCCGGGCCGGTGACGGGCCGGTTGTCCACCAGCAGCTCGCCGCTGGTCTGCGTTTCGAGCCCGCCGATGGTGCGCAGCAGCGTGCTCTTGCCGCAGCCCGACGCGCCCACGAAGGTGACGAACTCGTTGGCGCCGATGTCCAGGTCCACGTTCTCCAGCGCGTTGGTGGGTGCGCCGTCGAAGTGCTTGTAGAGGCCGCGGATGGAGATTTTGGGGAGGGTGTGGCTCATGACAAGTCAGCCTTTCATTTCAGTGATCGATGGCAGAAGCGCGACGAGGGAGGTGCCTGCGTCCAGCCGCACCGCGGAACCGGCTTCGCCGGGCCGCAGGAGCGGTCCCCCTCCAAGCCGAAGGCGCCAGAGAGGGGGAAGACGCGAAGCGGCGCAGGGGGTGTTCATTTCAAGTACAGCCAGGGGAACGCGCGGCGGTGCAGCCAGCGGAACAGCTGGTCCGTCACCAGCCCGATGAGGCCGATGACGATGATTCCGGCGAAGATGGTGTCGGTCTGGAGGAAGCGCTGCGCGCGCAGGATCGCGTAGCCCAGGCCCGAGTTCGCGGCCACCAGCTCGGCGACCACCAGGTAGGTCCAGGCCCAGCCCATGGTGATGCGCAGCGTGTCGAGCAGCGCCGGCTTGGCGCTGGGCAGGATCACCTTTTCAATCAGCTCGCGGCGGTTCGCGCCCATGGTCTGCGCCGCCTCCACCTGCGCGGCCGGCACGCGGCGCACGTCTTCCGCCACCATCAGCACCATCTGGAAAAACGTGCCGATGAAGATGATGGAAATCTTCGAACCCTCGTCGATGCCCACCCACAGCATCACCAACGGAATGAAGGCCACCGCCGGCATGTAGCGGATCAGGTCGGTCAGCGGCTCCAGCAGCGCCTGCACCGAACGGAACGAACCGATCAGCAGCCCCAGCGGCAGCGCGATCACCGCCGAGATCACGAAGCCCGCGACCACGCGGTAGACGCTGATGCCCATGTCTTCCAGAAGGTTGTTCTCCAGCGCCCAGTCCCAGGTCTTGGACAGCACGGCCAGCGGCGACGGCATGAAGGTCGGGTCCATGCCACCCCAGGCGGCCAGCGCCGCCCACATCAGCAGCGGCGTGACCAGCCCCGCGACGGCCAGCACCCAGTAGGCGCGGCGTGAGATGGGCGCGCGCACCGTCCAGAAGCCGGTGCGGCGGCGCTTCTGTGTGGCGGGCGTTGGTGCGGCGGAGGGCGCGGGCGCTGACGCCGCTGCGGCCACCGGGGCGGGAGCCGGCGGCAATGCGGCGGCCGATCCGGCAAGGGACGGCGCGAAGGGAGGAAGCTGGGACATGCGGGGCTCCTGACCAGAGGGACAAACGGCGAGAGAGGCTCGTGCGCAAGCAGCGAAGCATCTCCCGGGCTTTTGTCCCTCCGTGGAGCCACACGATCGTGGCCGACTGCTCTCGGACCAGACGGCTCAGACTTCGTAAATGAAGTGGTCTGAGCCCGGAACCCTAGCGGTCTTCAAGGCAGCGAATCACTGTTCTGGTGCGTTCGCCTCTCTGTGTCTGGATTTAAGCAGGTTTGGTGCCAGGGCGTTTGCCAGCGCCAGCCCGCTGGCTGCGCCCACCAGCACGAACAGACGCGCATCCGGCCAGGAGGACATGCCGAAAAACAGGGCCAACAGGGCTCCCACACCGCTCCCGGTGAAACCCAGAATCAGAAACAGCCAGACGCGCTGGGACCGCGTTGAATGGGATTGGGATGTGTCTGGAAGCTCAGCCATCGTGCAGGTTCAGTACGACAGGTAGACCGCCCACTGGCCCAAGTAACCGAGGAAGTACAGCAGCACCAAACCCGTCAACAACCACATGCCTCGCCATCGTCGGGTGCGCCAGAGGTAGTAGGGCAGATAGGGAATGGCCCAGATGAACACCAGGAACTCGAACTCGAAAGGCTTCTCGATCCCAGGCTGCGCCTTGCTGTCCTCCACCACCCAGAGGACCAGCAAGACAAGAAAGATCACCGGCCAGGCAGCCACGATCTCGCTGGAAGGCTCCGCATCGCGCCAATAGGCCAGCACCTCGACGGTGGAGACAAGCAGCGATCCGATGACCAGGAACAGCAGGTAGAAGTTGGCGGGCTTGATGCGGGCAAAGATTTGCATGATCACGGTGGGGAGAGCATCTGGCGAATCACCCGCCATGCACCCTGTATAGAGGCGAGGCGCAACACCGCTCGGTCAACCGAGATGACCTTCTCGACGGTTTCATTGATGGGCGAGGACGCACAGAGAACCGATCGCTGAAAGACCCCATCTCAACGTCATCAGCGCTGGTGAAAGCGCCGCAGGCTGTCGCCCTTGAGCGGCCCGGTCTGAGGTCATCGCTCCATCCTTCGGAGAAAGAATGAGACGAGCAGCGCGATGAACAGGAAAAGGCCTCCAACTGCCGCAAGCCAGCCGCCATACGGAACAAATGCTCCGCTGGCTGCGAGCGCGTTAAAAGAAGACGTCCATGTTTTCGGGCTGCTTACGGTGTTTGCCAGAGACATGAACGCCAGAGCAAGGAAGACGACGCTGAGTCCACTGCACCAACTTCTCAGGCCGCGCAGCAAATCCATTCGGGCGTGCTGTTTGACAGGATCTTTTGTGGAAATAGACATGGATGCACCCCTCTTGAATTGAAACGTTAAATAGCTGGTTAGGTTTCACTTGGCGAGTGCGCGCATTGAATGGAAGCCAGCATTACCGATTGAATGCGGACCACACAAACCAGATGCAGAAGGCAACCCAAACGTTGCAGGCATAGGCCCGAAACCAAGCCCATAGAGCTACCTGAGTTGGCCATGGATGACTTGGCAAAGGGCGGCGAAATAAAAAAACTGGGAGAACCGCCGAGAAGTACATGAACATTAAAACAAACAGCGTCCTGCCAGGAGCTGGCCCCACCGATGGAAAGACGCGCTCAACTACGGCGGGCGTGAACGAGACAATCAAAAGTACTGCGATGAGCTTCTTGGCATGCCGCTTCCAGAATCCAGAAAAGCTAGCCGCGTAGTCTGTATACAGCGCTGGGGTTGGCATTCGTGAAACCCGATGGTTAAGACCAGCCCCGTGCTCATAGCACATCGGCTTGGGCCAAATTGTTATGTTTTTAATTCAGGAACGAATACAAAAATGGCTAAACCCACATAGGCAGCAACCGTAAATAGTGTAAATTTCAATCTCTTAGAGTGCTCGTGAGTTGGAATACATACACCCTTTAGGCCAATTATCGGCAAACACAGCAAGTACTCCAGCCAGTTTTTTGCAAACAAAAGCGTGGCCAAGATCGCCAAGTATGGACGAATAGGATCGCTTGGGTATGGAAAGTTGTAAGCCACACCACCCCCGATCAGCGCCAGCAAGACAAGCGCGCACCATTTCTGAAACTCTGTTCCCACAAACATGATTTGCCCCTATGAATTCAATCCCGTAGCGCACTCTGCTGAATGTTTGAACAGGTTTAACAGAAGCGACCAACCCGGCAGCCCGCAGTCTAGCGACGAGTCGCAGGTCTGAGCAGCGAACATTGCTGGCCTTCACGCCATAGCCGAATTCCCCTCGCATCGCATACCCTCGCTGCATTCCACCCCACCTGACACGCCCTCCCCCATGACCCCCTGGCAACTCCAGCAAATGATCAAAGCCTCTGGCTGGCCCCTGGCCGCGGAGCATCTCGCGCCCGGCGCCGATTTCAACGCGCGGCTGGAGGGCGGGCTGGTGCCGCTGCACTGGGCTTGTGCAGAGGGCAAGCCCGGGCTGGTGAAGCACATGATCGAACACGGGGCCAACGTGCTGGACGCAGCGGCCGACGGGCAGACGCCGCTGACGATGGCGGTGAAGTCCGGGAGCTTTCAGGTGGTGATGATGGTGATCGACCGGCTCAAGGCGCTGGCCGCGCCGCCGCCCGACGAGGCTTTGCGCCAGCGGCTGCACGACGCCTTCGGCCAGAGCCACACCGACGCGAAAAACCGCCTGCAGCAGACGCTGAAAGACTGGGACCGCATCGCGAGGAAGGCGGGCGGGCCGGCTTCCGCCCGCTGACCGCAGGCGCTCACACCCCGAGGTAGCGCCCCGGCCGGTGGTTGAGCGCGAGGATGGCGCCGATGGCGATGGCGCCCACCACCGATTGCGCCACCTGCATGGGCGGCAGCACCCAGAACGCCGCGAGCACGACCACCAGGTCCACACACATCTGCACCTTGCCGGCGCTGTAGCCTTTGGCCTGCTGCAGCCATTGCGCGAGGATGTTGACGCCGCCCACGCTGGCCTGGTGGCGCAGCAGGGCGAGCAGCCCGAAGCCGATCAGGAAACCGCCGAGCACCGAGGCGACCCAGGGGTTGAGCAGCTCGAAACGCACCACCTTGGGCGCCAGCGTGGTGCAGGCGGACACGAGCGCCACGGCGCCGAAGCTCTTGAAGGTGAACGCCGGGCCGAGCCGGTACCACGAGAGCACGAAAAACGGCAGGCTGAACAGGAAGAAGAACAGGCCGAAGGCGAGGCCGGTGGCGTAGCTGGCCAGAAAGGCCACGCCCGCCACACCGCCGGTGAGCAGCCCGGCGTGCCCGAACATGGTCATGCCCAGCGCGACGAAGAGCGAGCCGGCGATGAGCGCGTGGGTGTCGTCGAACCAGGAGTGGGCGTGCGGGGCGGGGGCGAGGGGGGTGGCGGGGTCCATGCGGGGGAGGCAAGCATGGGGCGTGCCGTGGCCTTCGCATCGCTTGCCGCGCGCCCAGGCACGACCAACAAACCAACATAGATGTTGCTTTTTCATGGCACATCAAACATCTATGACGTGTCTTCGATGAACGTCGCTCAGGCCCCTTTGGCGGAAGCGTCCAGCCCGTCCAGATACGCCCGAACCAGGTCCCGCAAGCGCTCCCGCCCGAAGCTCGGGTCGTGGCCCGCGTGGACCACGCTCACCGGCAACGCCAGCAGGCGCTCCATGGTGCGCGCGTAGGCCGCCCGGTCGGAGTGGTGCAGGTTGTCGAGCAGCGGGCCGTCGTAGATGGCATCGCCGGAAAACAGCGTGCCGCTCTTCGCTTCCCACAGGCCGATGCTGCCGGGCGAGTGGCCGGGCAGGTGCAAGACCTCGAAGTGGCGGTTGCCGAGGTCGATGATGTCGCCTTCTTCCAGCCGGCGCGTGACGGTGGCCTGCTGGATTTCCCAGGCCGAGAGGTCGTAGTTGGGCGTGGGCAGGGCGGTGAGCGCGGGGCCGCCGGTCTCGTAGCCGGGCACCTGGATGTTCACTTCGCTGAGGTCGAAGTCGGCCAGTGTGCCGTCGGGGTCGGCCCGCGTGAGCGCGTCGGCTTCGAGACGGTGGCACCAGCATTCGGCGAACTCGTGGTGGCCGCCCACGTGGTCGAGGTGCACGTGGGTGGCGAGCGCGGCGATGCGCTGGCCGAAGAGGTGGCGCGAGGCGGCGTGCAGGCTGCTCACGCCGAGGCCGGTGTCGACCATGAGGTCGAGCCCGCGCCCGCGGACGTGCCAGATGTTGCAGCGAAGCAGCGGGATGACGTGCGGCTCGGTGATGAGGGTGATGCCCTCGCCGAGGTCGCGGAAGCTGAACCAGTCGCCGGGGGCGGTGGGCAGCGGGGTGTTGGCCGGCATCACGTCGCCCGGCTCAGGCCACGGCACGGGCGCCGCGCGTGGCCGACGGCAGCTCGCCGAACAGGGCCTTGTAGTCACTCGCGAAGCGCGAGGGGTGCCAGAAGCCCCAGCGCGCCGCGACGTCGCCCACCGGCGCCGCCCGGTTCTGGCGCAGCTCGCTGCGCACCTGGTTGAGGCGCATGGCGCGCAGGTAGGTGACGGGGCTGATCTGCATCACCTCTTCGAAGGCGTACTGCAGCGCGCGCCGCGAGGTGCCGATGGCCTGGCAGAGGTCGGGCACGGCGATCACCTCTTGCGCGTGGGCCTGCATGTACTGGCGCGCGCGGGCGACGATGCGGCGCCGGCTGGCGGCCGAGGCGGGCAGCGCGCCCACCGGCCCGCCCGCGCGCAGGCAGGCGAGCAGGGCGTCGCAGAGCGAGAGCGCGAGCATGCGGCGCGAGGCGGGGTGCAGGTTGTCGCCGTCCGCGCCCTGTGCCAGGCCGAGCGCGGCCTGCAGCAGCCGGGCGTATTCGGCGCAGGCGGCGACCGAGGGGCTGAGGAGCAGGGGCACGGCGGGCAGTTCCGCGTCGGGGCCGTCGACCTGGGCCACCAGCGCGCGCAGGGTGGGCACGTCCACCGATAGCGCGAGGATCTGCGTGTCGGCGCCGGCCACGAGGTCGAACTCGCCTTGCGCGGCGACGCCGATGAGCTGTTCGCCCTGCAGGCGGTGGCCGCTGAACCAGCCGGGCGATGACGCGGCGCGCACGAGCGCGACGGCGACGCGGTCGGCGCTGACGCGGCCGGCCTGCATGACGGTCTGGTTGGCGCGCTCGGCAAACACCTGAACCGGGCCCACGCGCAGTTCGTCCACCTCGCCGTCGAAGCGCCCGGCCGAGAGCTGCTCGTAGCGCTGGTCCCAGTCGTGCAGGCTGGCGGCCTGCTCGCCGGCGTCGCGGGCGCGTTTGTGGGAGTGATCGAAGTTCATGCGCTCACCGATGCAAGTTGTGCGCCATTGTTGGGTCGGGCGCAAATTTGCCAAATACGGATAACCCCTCGGTGCCGGGCCACCGTACCGTCCGTGCCTTGTCCGAACCCGCTTCACGAGGAACACCGCCATGACCACCCGCTCCCTTCCCCTGGCACTGAGTGCCGTCGCCCTGGCCGCCGCCGCGCTGTGGGCGCCCCAGGCCCTGGCCCACGGCGGCAGCGCCAAGATGGTGCCGCTCAAAAAAGCCGCCAAAGACTTCAACGCCACGGTGCACTGGGACAGCTACGCCCGGCTGTTCACGATTGCGCGCAACAGCACCCTGGTGCGCGTGAAGCCGGGTGCGAAGACGGCGCAGGTCAACGGCGCGACGCTGCGGCTGGGCGTGCCGGTGGTGATGCGCCAGGGCCAGCCCTATGTGTCGAACGACTTCTTTCAGCAGGTGCTCCAGTCCGGTCTGGACAAGACCTTCGTGGTCGAGCGCAAGCCCAACCCGCTGAACCCGCTCACGGCGGCCGAGATCCAGGCCACGCTGGAGGTGCTGAAGGCCTCGGGCCAGTTCAAGCCCGGCCACCGCTTCACCGAGATCGTGCTCAAGGCGCCGCCGAAAGACCAGGTGTGGGCGCACGCGCTGGAGGGCAAGCCGGTGCAGGCGCCGCGCCAGGCGGCGTTCGTCATCCTCGACGGCCGAAAGCTGATCGAAGGCACGGTGGACCTGGCCACAAAGAAGCTCACGCAGTGGCAGTCGGTGGAGGGCGCACACGGCATGGTGCTGATCGACGATTTCGCCGGAGTGCAGGCGGCCATCGAGGGCAGCCCGGAGTACGCGAAGGCGCTGGCGCTGCGCGGCATCAACGACGTGAAGAAGGTGGTGGCCACGCCGCTGACCGTGGGCTACTTCGACGGCAAGGACGGGCTGAAACAGGAAGAGCGCCTGCTCAAGGTGGTGAGCTACCTCGACGTGGGCGACAACAACTACTGGGCGCACCCGATCGAGAACCTGGTGGCCGTGGTGGACCTGGAGCAGAAGAAGGTCATCAAGATCGAGGACGCGGGCGTGATCCCCGTGCCCATGAAGCCCACGCCCTACGACGGCAGCGCCGGCCCGCGCAGCCTGCCGCACAAGCCGCTGCACATCACCGAGCCCGAAGGCAAGAACTACACCATCAGCGGCAACACGCTGAACTGGCGCAACTGGGACTTCCACATCGGCCTGAACTCGCGCACCGGGCTTTCGCTCTCGACCGTGACCTACAACGACAAGGGCACCAAGCGCAAGGTGATGTACGAGGGCACGCTGGGCGGCATGATCGTGCCCTACGGCGACCCCGACGTGGGCTGGTACTTCAAGGCCTACCTGGATTCGGGCGAATACGGCATGGGCACGCTCACCTCGCCCATCGAGCCGGGCAAGGACGCACCGATGAACGCGGTGTACCTGGACGCGACCATCGCCGACTCCAGCGGCGCGCCGATGGTGATCCCCAACGCGATCGCGGTGTTCGAGCGCTACGCCGGCCCCGAGTACAAGCACCAGGAAATGGGCAAGCCCAACATCAGCGCCGAGCGCCGCGAGCTGGTGGTGCGCTGGATCAGCACCGTGGGCAACTACGACTACATGTTTGACTGGGTGTTCGCCGAAAACGGCACCATCGGCATCAACGCGGGCGCCACCGGCATCGAGGCGGTCAAGGGCGTGAAGGCGCGCACCATGAGCGACGCGAGCGCCGCCGCCGACACGACATACGGCACGCTGATCGACCACAACATCGTGGGCACCACGCACCAGCACATCTACAACTTCCGCCTCGACCTGGACGTGGACGGCGAGGCCAACTCGCTGACCGAGATGGACCCGGTGGTGCTGCCCAACACGGCCGGCGGCCCGCGCACCAGCACCATGCAGACGACGATGCGCACGGTGGCCACCGAAAAGCAGGCGGCTCAGAAATTCGACCCGGCCACGATCCGGCTGCTGAGCAACGGGAGCAAGACCAACAAGGTGGGCAACCCGGTGTCGTACCAGCTGATCCCCTACGCGGGCGGCACGCACCCGGTGGCCAAGGGCGCCAACTTCGGCAAGGACGAGTGGATCTACAACCGCCTGAACTTCATGGACAAGCAGATCTGGGTCACGCGCTACCAGGTGGGTGAACAGTTCCCCGAGGGCCGTTTCCCCAACCGCTCCAGCAAGGACACGGGCCTGGGCCAGTTCAGCGCCGACGACCAACCCATCGTGAACACCGACAACGTGGTCTGGCTGACCACGGGCACCACGCACGTGGCGCGCGCCGAAGAGTGGCCGATCATGCCGACCGAGTGGGTCAACGTGCTGCTCAAGCCCTGGAACTTCTTCAACGAGACGCCGACGCTGGGCCTGGTGCAGCCGGCCAAGTCCGCGAAGTAAACCGCCTTTCGCAGAAACCACCCGACAGGCCCTTCACGGGCCTGTCGGCGTTGGTGGGCGCGCTGCAGCATTTGGACACCTTTGGACACCGTGCGTTGACACCGCCCCCCTACATTGCGCTCCACACAAGAAGGAGTGTTCACATGGACAAGTCAATGATGAAGGGCATCGCCGTCGGCGGATTGGCCATGGTCGTGCTCGGCGCCAGCGGCGTCACCGGTTACCAGGCGCTGACGAAACCGAAGTTCGCCGACGTGGTCGCGGTGAAGGCCGTGCGCGACACCGTGGTGACGCCCCAGGAGCGCTGCGGCTACGTGCAGACGCAGCGGCAGGCGCCCGTGAAAGACCAGCAACGCATCGCCGGCACGGTGATCGGTGGTGTGGCGGGTGGCCTGCTGGGCAGCCAGATCGGCGGCGGCAACGGCAAGAAGGTGGCCACCGTGGCCGGGGCGGTGGCCGGGGGCTACGCGGGTAACCAGGTGCAAAAAAACCTGCAGGAGAAAGACGTGGTCACGACCAGCGAGCGCCGCTGCAGGACCGTGAACCTCAAGTCGCAGAAGCTGGTGGGCTACGACGTGACCTACCGGCTCGATGGGCGGGACGGCACGGTGCGCACGTCCTTCAAACCCGGCAACACGCTGCCGGTGAAGGACGGCCAGGTGGTGACCACGCCACCGACCGATCTGCGCTCGTGAGCCCGGGCGGTCAGTGCCCGCCGCTGTGCCGGTGCCGGCGCAGCGTGTGCGAAGGGCACTCGCCGAACAGGGCCTGGTAGTCGCCCGCGAAGTGGCCGAAGTGCCAGAAACCGAACTCGGTGGCGGCGTCGGTGACGGAGGCCGCGCTTTTGAGGCGGCGGCGCACGGCGTTGAGCCGCAGCGTCGTGAGCCAGGCCAGCGGGCCCATGCCCCAGCAGACCTGAAACGCGCTCTGCAGCGTGCGCCGGCTCACGCCCAGCACCTCGCACAGCTCGCCCACCGAGGGCGGGTCGCCCAGCCGGCTGGCCACGTATTCGGTGGCGCGCACCACGAGCGCGCTCTGCCCGCTGGTGGCGCGCGCGTGGCGCTCGGCGGTGGCGGCCTCGCGCGGCGCCATGGCGAGCGCGATGCGGTCGAGCAGCTGGGTGCGCACCTGTTTGCGCAGCGGCGCGTGGCCCTCGCCCTGGCTCTCGGCCACCGGGCCGGCGCTCTGGAACAGGTCCACCAGAAAGCCGCGCAGCTCGCCGAGCACGGCGGGGTCGGCGTGGTGCAGGCCGGCGGTGGCGTGTTCGCCCGCCGCCGGGGCCACGTGGGCCTCGTACAGCGGGCGGTCCATCTCGATGCCGATCATCACGTGGCGCTGCGGTGAGCGGAACTCGAAGCCGCTGCCGCCCGAGAACACGTGCAGCGTGTCGCTGCTGGCGGCGAGACCGCAGAAGCGCGCGTCGCCCTCCACCGCGAGCGGCACGCCGATGGCAAACACGTCGGGCCTCACCCAGCCGGTCTGGTGCACCGACTGGTGCAGGTCTTCGATGAACAGGCCCACGCCGTCGAGCTGCAGGCGCTGCACGGTGCCATCGAAGCGGCCGCGCGAGAGCTGCAGGTAACGCTGGTGCCAGCCGGTGAGCGCGGCGGCCTGTTCGTCGATGTCGCCGTAGCGCGAGTGGGTGACACCGCCCAGCGCCGCCCCAGGCCGCGGCGCGCGCTGCACTGGAATGGGGGGCATGGCCGGGGTCATGGGCTCGAAAAGCAATCGCTGTGCCACAGGGTTGCGGTGGCCCGCATGCTGGAACTCCGCGGCGGCCGCGTCAATGGCCGGCGGTCGGTTCGCGCGGCGGGGGCGCTTGCCAAAACGGGATAGCACGGGGGTTGGATCGGTGCTGGAATGCGCCCGTACCCACCGGCCAACCCGGGCCGTTCGTGGGCCAACCCTCAGGAGAATGCTGTGTCCAGTGAACCTCTAGCGCACCACGACGAAGACCTGAAAGTGCTGCACAGCATGGGCTATGCCCAGGAGCTGGCGCGCAACATGAAGGGCTTCCAGAACTTCGCGATTTCGTTTTCCATCATCTGCATCCTCTCCGGCGGCATCAACTCGCTGGGCCAGGGCATCGGCGGCGTGGGCGGCGCGGCCATCGGCATCGGCTGGTTGCTGGGCTGTGGCGTGAGCTTCATCTTCGCGCTGGGCATGGCGCAGATCGGCTCGGCCTACCCGACGGCCGGCGGCCTCTACCACTGGAGCTCCATCCTCGGCGGGCGCGGCTACGGCTGGCTCACCGCCTGGCTCAACCTGCTGGGCCTGGTGACGGTGCTGGGCGCCATCAACGTGGGCACCTACAACTTCTTCATCGGCGCCTTCGGCCCCACGCTGGGGCTGGAAACCAGCTTCGGCCTGCAGGCGGCCTTCGTCATCGGCATCACGGTGGTGCAGTCCATCATCAACCACGTCGGCATCCGCGCCACCGCGCGGCTCACCGACCTCTCGGGTTACCTGATCTTCGCGGTGGCCGTGGGGTTGACGCTGGCGCTGCTGGCCTACGCACCGAGCTGGGACTTCTCGCGCCTGTGGACCTTCAAGAACTACAGCGGCCCGGCGGGCGGCGACGTGTGGCCCGCCACCGACAGCCTGTTGCTGCTGTTCGGCCTGGGCCTGCTCCTGCCGATCTACACCATCACCGGTTTCGACGCCTCGGCCCACACCGCCGAAGAAACCAAGAACGCCTCGCGCGCCGTGCCCAGGGGCATCATCAACTCGGTGATCTATTCGGCGCTGTTCGGCTGGGTCATGCTCAGCGCCTTCGTGCTCGCGATCCCCGACATGGACAAGGCCGCCGCCAGCGGCTGGAGCGTGTTCTTCGTGACGCTGGACCAGGTGTTGCCCGCCACGCTCAAGCAGATTCTGTATGTGCTGATCCTGGTGTGCCAGCTGATCTGCGGCCTGGCCACGGTGACCTCGGCCTCGCGCATGATCTTCGCGTTTGCGCGCGACGGTGGCCTGCCCGCTTCGGGCGCGCTCAAGAAGGTGCACCCCGGCTTCCGCACCCCCGTGGCCGCGATCTGGACCGCCGCCATCATCTCCATCCTGTTCACGCTCTACACCCCGGCCTACGCGACCATCGTCTCGGTCACGGTGATCTTCATCTTCATCTCCTACGGCCTGCCTGTGATCGCCGGCCTGTTCGCCTATGGCAAGAGCTGGACCAAGATGGGCCCGTGGGACATGGGGCCGGCCTACCGCATCGTCGGTGTGCTGGCCATCCTCGCGATCGCGCTGATCTTCTACCTCGGTGTGCAGCCGCCCAACGGAGCGGCGCTTGGCATCACGCTGGCCTTCCTCGCGCTGACCGCCGTGGTGTGGTTCGGTTTCGAGCGCCGCCGCTTCAAGGGCCCACCGGTCGGTGACGAAGTGGTCAAGCGCCAGGCGCAGATCGCCGCCGCCGAAAAGGCGTTGACCGCCGCGTCCTGAGCGGGTTTTGTGGACACAATGGCCGCAACGGACACCACAGGCCGTCGTGGCCCTTGACCCATGAGCTACACCCACACCGTCAACGCCCAGCGCCACACCTTCGTCGACCTGCGCGACCTGATGGCGCGCGCCACACCGATGCGCTCGGGCGACCGGCTGGCGGGCGTGGCGGCGGGCAGTGCGGCCGAGCGCATGGCCGCGCAGATGGCGCTGGCCGAGCTGCCGCTGCGCACGTTCCTGAACGAAGCGGTGGTGCCCTACGAGACCGACGCGGTGACGCGCCTGATCGTGGACACGCACGACGCCGCCGCCTTCGCGCCGGTCGCGCACCTCACGGTGGGCGACTTCCGCAACTGGCTGCTGTCGGACGCGGCGAGCAGCGAGACCCTGGCCGCGCTCGCGCCCGGGCTCACGCCCGAGATGGTGGCCGCCGTCAGCAAGATCTGCCGCCTGCAAGACCTCGCACTGATCGCGCGCAAGTGCCGCGTGGTCACGCGCTTTCGGGACACCATCGGTCTTCAAGGCCGCATGGCCACGCGCCTGCAGCCCAACCACCCGACCGACGCGGCCTCGGGCATCGCGGCCAGCCTGCTGGACGGTCTGCTGCACGGCAGCGGCGACGCGGTGATCGGCATCAACCCCGCGACCGACAACGTGCCGCAGGTGGTGCGCCTGCTGCAGATGCTGGACGGCGTGATCTCGCGCTACGGCATCCCCACGCAAAGCTGCGTGCTCACGCACGTGACGAACACGATCCAGGCCATCGAACGCGGCGCGCCGGTGGACCTGGTGTTCCAGTCCATCGGCGGCACCGAGGGCACGAACAGGAGCTTCGGCATCGACCTCGCGGTGATCGACGAGGCGCGCGAAGCCGCGCTGTCGCTGAAGCGCGGCTCGGTGTTCGAGGATGGGACGCGCGGTGACAACGTGATGTATTTCGAGACCGGCCAGGGCAGCGCGCTCTCGGCCGGCGCCAACGAAGGTTGCGACCAGCAGACCATCGAGGCGCGGGCCTACGCGGTGGCGCGGCACTTCAAGCCGCTGCTGGTGAACACGGTGGTGGGTTTCATCGGGCCGGAGTATTTGTACGACGGCAAGCAGATCATCCGCGCCGGGCTGGAAGACCACTTCTGCGGCAAGCTGCTGGGCGTGCCCATGGGCTGCGACGTCTGCTACACCAACCACGCCGAGGCCGACAGCGACGACATGGACGCGCTCATGACGCTGCTGGGCGCGGCGGGCTGCAGCTTCATCATGGGCATCCCGGGTTCGGACGACATCATGCTCAACTACCAGAGCACCTCGTTCCACGACGCCATGGTGCTGCGCGACCTGCTGGGCCTGCGCGCCTCGCCCGAGTTCGAAGCCTGGCTGCAGAAGATGGGCGTGTTCGAGCCCGGCGAAGGCTCGCGCCTCGCGCGTGAGTTGCCTGAGGCCTTTGCGCCGGTGCTGGCGCGGCTGGGGGTGCAATGAACGAAGACGCCAAACTGATCAACCCCGACGAAGTGCCGAGCGTCACGCCCGCCGGCTGGGGCACGCTGCGCCGCTTCACCGACGCGCGCATCGCGCTCGGCCGTGCCGGCCACAGCCAGCCCACCGCGCCCCACCTCGCCTTCCAGCTCGCGCACGCCCAGGCCCGCGACGCCGTGCACCTGCCCTTCGACGCACACGGCGTGGCGGCGGGCGTGCAGGCGCTGGGACTGGCCGTGATGCACCTGCACAGCGCGGCGGCGGACCGCGCCACCTACCTGCAGCGCCCCGACCTCGGGCGACGCCTCGACGACGCGTCCCGCGCGCTGCTGCAACAGCGACCGACCGAGCCCGTCGACCTTGCCTTCGTGGTCGGCGACGGCCTCTCGGCACTCGCCATCCACCAGAACGCCGTGCCCTTCATCGAGGCCACGCTGGCGCGGCTGCAGGCCGACGCCCATCCGTGGACCGTTGGCCCCGTCGCCATCGTCGAACAGGCGCGCGTGGCCGTGGGCGACGAAACCGGCGCGGGCCTCAGGGCGCGCTGCGTGGTGGTGCTGATCGGCGAACGCCCGGGCCTGAGTTCACCCGACAGCATGGGCCTGTACCTGACCTGGGCCCCGCAGCCGGGCCTGACCGACGCGAACCGCAACTGCATCTCCAACGTGCGCCCGGCAGGCCTGGCCATCGAGGCCGCCGCCAACAAGCTGGTGCACCTGCTCGCGGCCGCGCGGCAGGGGCAGATCAGCGGCGTGGGCCTGAAGGACGATGCCGACGACCATCCTTCCGCGCTCGGCGGCGGCCACGACCCGTCGCACAACTTCCTGCTCGGGCACTGAGGCGCAGCAAAACCTCCCTCGCATGGAGGATGCGTTCCCTCCCTTTGTTGATGCGCGCCCGCGCCGCGCTTCCTAGCATGGCCGCTCCACGGCACACCGCCGCCTTCAGGAGTTCACCATGGGCACCGACATCTCCAGCGTCGTCGACAAGGCCTTGTTGTCCGACGCGTGGGCCTTGAAGCTGCGCGAGCAGCACCTGCTCGGCCCGCACATCCTGGGCATCGAAGTGACGCAGGGCATCCAGTACTTCCGTGCGTCGCGCCACCTGACCGACCCCGCCGACCGCGGCCCCAACAACGCCCTGCGGCTGGTGGCCTACAAGACCGCCTGGGTGCGGGTGTATGTGCGCGCCGGCTGGGGCGGAGCGGTGAACCTGACCGGCCACCTGCAGGTGAGCGCGATCCGCAGCAAGCGCTGGCTGCCGGTGTGGACCGACGTCGGCACGCTGGCGCCCCAGACGCCCGGCACCGTGACGGCGCAGTCGCTGCCCGACTACGCCACCGAGCGCGGCACCATCACCGCCACGCTCAACTTCATCGTGCCGGCCGAAGACATGGCCGGCACGATGAGTTTCAAGGCCAACATCTGGCGCGCCGACGACGCCACCGAGGCCATCGTGGACAGCGAAACGGTGGAGGCCGACGTCTCGCTGCTGCAGACCTTGCGCGTGCGCGGCCTGATGGTGGCCTACAACGGCCCCAACGCGGCCGGCAACGGCACGCTCAGCATCGCCGCGCCCACGGTGGGCGAGCTGCAGACCACCGCCGCGTGGTCACACACCATCTTCCCGGTGCAGGCCGACGGCGTGTTTTCGAGCGCGGGCACCGTGACCCTCACCGTGCCGCTCACCGGGTCGCCGCCGAACCCGGGCGGTTGTTCGGCGGGCTGGATCACGCTCAACGGACAGCTCGCGGCGGCCAAGGCCAACGACGGCAACCGCACCGACGTCGTGTACTACGGCCTGCTGCCCAACGGCGTGCCCATGGGCCCGGTGATCGGCTGCGCGAGCAACGGCGTGACCTCGGGCGGGGTCAACAACGGCACCACGATGGCGCACGAACTCGGCCATTTCGCGGGCCTGCCCCACGCGCCCTGCGGCACGCCCGGCAACGCCGCCTACCCGGCCTACGAACCCTACGACCCGGCCGGCACCCCGACGGCGTCCATCGGCGAGTACGGGCTCGACATCAACAACGGCGCGATCCACCGTCCCGACGAGAAGGACTTCATGTCCTACTGCGGCCCCCGGTGGACCTCGATCTTCACCCACCAGGTGCTGATCGACAACGCGATCTTCGCCCCCACGTCGGTCCATCCCCGCTTCCGCATCCCCGAGCTCTACGACCCGTGGCTGTGGCCCTGGGAGTACATCCCCGACCCGGCCCCGGAGCCCTGGGAACGCTGGAAAGACCGCATCGAGGAGCTGCGCATGCGCCCCGTCATCACCCTGATCGGCACCTTCGAGCGCGACGCCTCGATCACCATGCAGCACGTGATGCGCGTGAACGCGCAGTCCGCCATCACCACCGGCGTGCCCACCCAGATGGTGGCCGAGCTGGTGGGCGCGGACGGCGGGGTGCTGGCGAGCGCACCGGTGATGCGCATCCCCGCCGACGCCCACGGCGGTGGCTGCGGGTGCGGTGGCGGCTGTGGCTGCGGCGACGGGGAGCCGCCGGTGTTCGGCTTCCAGGCCATGGTGCCCGACGTGGGCCGTGGCGCAGCGCTGCGCATCGTTCATGTCGGCGCACTGGACAACACGGACGGCAAGTTGCAGCGCCCGCTCACCGTGGCCTGGGAACGCAAGGCCGCCGGCAGGGCGGTCAAGCTGGGCGAGATCGGCGCGAAAGCCGGCCCGCGCGGTGTGACGCTCACCTGGAAGACCGACGGCGCGGGCGCCGACGGTGCGGCGGTGAGCTGCTCGGTGCAGTTCAGCAAGGACGGCGGGCGTTCGTGGAACGGCTGCGCCGTGGGCATCACCGAGGGCAAGGTGCAGATCCCGGCCGACGCGCTGCCGAGCGGCAAGGTCCAGTTCCGGGTGCTCGCGCACGACGGTTTTGACACGGCGGTGCGCACCTCGGACGCGGTGGAGATCGCGGCACGCGCCCCCAACGTGTCCATCATGAACCCCAGCGTCGGCGTGCGCATCGAAACCGCCACGCCGATGCGCCTCTGGGCCCACGCGCAGAGCGGTTCGGGCGAACGGATTCACAGCGAGGCCTTCGAGTGGCGGCTGGACGGCGAGACAGCGGGGGTCGGGCGCGAGCTGTGGATCATCGCGCCCAAGCCCGGGACCCACGAGGTGACGGTGGTGGTCACCGACGGCCGCCACAAAGGCGAAGCCCGCACCGCCTTCACCACCTTCGGCCCCGACCGCGACACACCGCCCCCCCGCAAACCCGGCCCACGCGGCCGTTGACGCCACCCTCGCGCGCGCCCCGCGAAGGCCAAGCCCACGGGCGCGCGCGGGGGCGCCAGTTCTGGCATTCTTGGGGCCCCTCAACGGATGGAGATCCTGAATGTCGCTTCTCGGAAAAGCCTGCCTGGCCATGTGGTGGGACATGGCCCCGGACATGCGGGCCGAGTTTGAACACTGGCACTCGCACGAACATTTTCCCGAACGCCTGGCGATCCCCGGCTTTCAGCGCGCCACGCGCTTCACCAGCGCCGACGGCGGCGAAGGCGTCTTCGTGATGTACGAGCTGGAGGCCCACGAGGTGGTGTCCTCGCCCGGCTACCTGGCCTCGCTGAACGCGCCCTCGCCCTGGTCCACCCAAATGATGCCGCACCACCGGAACATGGTGCGCTCCCAGTGCCAGGTGCTGGCGAGCCGGGGCGCGGGCGTGGCCCGGCAGGTGCTCACGCTGCGGCTCTCGCCCGCCAGTGGACGGGCCGGCGAACTCCAGGCCTCGCTGGCCGCGCGCATGCCCGGCTGGGCAGGGCAGCCGGGTCTCGCGGGCGTGCACCTGCTGCGGCACCAGCCCCCGGCCATCGCGCAGACCACCGAGCAGAAAATCCGCGGCGGTGACCAGGCGGCCGACTGGGTGCTGGTGGTCTGTGGCTACGACGCGGCGGCGCTGGAGACCTGGGCGCAGACGGCGGTGTCGGAATCGGCGCTGGTCGCGCTGGGCGCCCGCCCGGGGCAGGTGCGGGGGCGTTACGCGCTCTCGCTCTCGGCCACCCCGGCCGACATGCGCTGACCACCGTGCGGCGTTCAGCCGCCGACCGCCTGGCTGAGGGCCAGCCTCAGTCTTGATGGAGCCGGGCGCTGCGCAGCCGCAGGGCGTTGCCGATCACCGAGGCCGAGCTGAGGCTCATGGCCAGCGCCGCCACCATGGGCGACAGCAGCCAGCCGGTGAAGGGGTACAGCAGGCCCGCGGCCAGCGGGATGCCCAGCGCGTTGTAAGCGAACGCGAACACCAGGTTCTGTTTCATGTTGGCCACGGTGGCCATGGACAGCGCGCGCGCCGTGGCGATGCCGCGCAGGTCGCCTTTGACCAGGGTGAGCTGGGCGCTGTTCATGGCCACGTCGGTGCCGGTGCCCATGGCGATGCCGACATCGGCGCGCGCCAGCGCCGGCGCGTCGTTGATGCCGTCGCCCGCCATCGCCACCACGCGGCCCTGCGCCTGGAGCGCTTCGACCAGCCGGAGCTTGTCGGCCGGCCTCACTTCGCCGTGGACCTCGTCGATGCCCAGGCGCTGGCCCACGGCGCGCGCGGTGGTCAGGCCGTCGCCGGTGGCCATGATCACGCGCAGGCCGGCCTGCCGCAGCGACGCCAGGGCCGCAGGCGTGGTGGCCTTCACCGGATCGGACACCGCCAGCAGCCCGGCCAGCCGCTCGTCCACCGCGAGGTACATGACGCTCGCGCCCTGCGCGCGCAGCGTTTCGGCTTGCGGGGCCAGCGGCGCCACGTCCACACCGCGCTGCTGCATCAGCGCGGTGTTGCCCAGGGCCAGCGACCGCCCGGCCACGACCCCCTGGACACCCACGCCGGAACCCGACTCGAACCGCGTCGGGGTGTCGAGCGCCAGGGCCTGTTCGCGCGCGGCGGCCACGATGGCCGCCGCCAGCGGGTGTTCGCTGCCCTGGTCCAGGCTGGCGGCCAGGCGCAACACCTCGTTGTCCGGGAACCCGCCGTGGCCGATCGCCCGCTCGAAGGTCGGCCGGCCTTCGGTCAGCGTGCCGGTCTTGTCCACGATCAGGGTGTCGACCTTGCGCAGGTTCTCGATGGCGGCGGCGTCGCGGAACAGCACGCCGTGCGTGGCGCCGCGCCCGCTGGCCACCATGATGGACATGGGCGTCGCCAGGCCGAGCGCACACGGGCAGGCAATGATCAGCACCGACACGGCGTTGATCAGCGCGTAGACCCAGCTGGGCTCCGGCCCGAACAGGCCCCAGGCGAGAAAGCTGAGCAGGGCGAGGCCCACGACGCCGACCACGAACCAGGCCGCCACCCGGTCGGCCATGCGCTGCATGGGCGCGCGCGAGCGCTGCGCCAGCGCGACCATCTGCACGATCTGCGCCAGCACGGTGGTCGAGCCCACGTGTTCGGCGCGCATCACCAGCGCACCGCTGGTGTTGAGCGTGGCCCCGATCAGTCGGTCGCCCACGCGCTTGCTCACCGGCAGCGGCTCGCCGGTGAGCATGGACTCGTCGACCGCGCTGCTGCCCTCGGTGACGGTGCCGTCCACCGGCACCTTCTCACCCGGGCGCACGCGCAGCAGGTCGCCCACGTGCACATGGCCCAGCGGCACGTCGGCCTCCTGCCCGTCGGCCCCGATGCGGCGCGCCGTCCTGGGCGCCAGGCCCAGCAGCGAGCGGATCGCGGCCGAGGTCTGCGAGCGGGCCCGCAGCTCCAGCAGCTGCCCCAGCAGCGTGAGCGAGATGATCACCGCGGCGGCCTCGAAGTACACCGCCACGCGCCCCATCGACACGAAGGCCGCCGGGAACACCTGCGGCGCCACGGTGGCCACCACGCTGTAGGCCGTCGCCGCGCCGGTGCCCAGGCTGATCAGGGTCCACATGTTGGGGCTGCGCTGGCGGATCGACTGCGCGCCGCGCACGAAGAAAGGCCAGCCCGCCCACAGCACGACGGGCGCCGTGAGCACCAGCTCGATCCAGCTCTGCGTGGCCATGCCGAACCCGCCGAGCCGGTGGCCTGCCATGGCCAGCACGGTCACGGCCACGGTGAGCGGCAGGGTCCACCAGAAGCGGCGCTGGAAGTCCTTCAGCTCGGGGTTCTCCTGCTCCTCCAGCTCTGGCAGCAAGGGCTCCAGCGACATGCCGCAGATCGGGCAGTGACCGGGGTGGTCCTGCCGGATCTCCGGGTGCATGGGGCAGGTGTAGACCGTGCCCGGCGCCGCGGGCGGTGCGGGCGCCGCCGGGGCATCGCCCGTGTCGCCGTGCCCGGCCGGGTGTCCGTGGTGGTGATGGTGGTCGTGGCCGGTGTTCTGGTCCATCGCAGGTGCCCTTTCAACGCCGCAGCGGGTTCGGTGGCCGGGCCGGCCTTCGCGCCTGTGCGCCACGGTGCGGCCGGTCAGGAAGGCAGTCTGGACCTTGACACGGCGTCAAGGTCAAGCCGGGAGGCGCAGCGCCCCATCATCCCGGCCCCGGCGTGTCCCGGCAAGCGCCTCAGGGCGTGTGCACGTCCCGGGTGTCGTCCAGCCACTCCAGCAGCTGCCACCGGCCCGCCAGCGGGCCCCTCTCCACGCGGGCCTGCGCGGCGTCCACGCGGTGCAGCGCACAGGGCAGGGCCTGGCCCTCCAGCGCGGGCCGGGTGGCGCGCTCCACCGTCCACACGCCGTGCGCCATCGGGCCGAAGGCGATGTCGACGTCCAGCCACGCCGCCGCGCGGTCGGGGTGGCGCTGCACCACGTCGCCCAGGGTCTCGTCGGGCACCAGGTCGGCCGGCCAGGCGGCGGCGCGAGGACGCAGGTGCATGAGGAACTGTCCCGCCACCAGCAGGCGCTCGGCGGTGGGCTGGCCGTCCGCATCGAGCCGGGCGAGCGCGATGCGCCGACCGAGCGAGCCGGGCACGCGCTCCCACACCTCAAGGTAGGTCCCGTGGATGCCGGTCTCGATCACGCGCGAGGGTGTCTCGAACACCATGTGGCCGGCGTCGGGCGTGCTGCGCGGGGGCTGCACATCGATGACGCGCTGCCAGGTGCAGACCTCGGGCTGGTCGGGGTCGGGGCGGGTGATGGCGGTGGTGCCGGCGAAGCCCTGCTGTTGCGCCAGGCCCTGCGGCGTGCGGCGGTCTGCGTCGGCGGGCACGCGCAGGTCGCCGTGCCACAGGCCGGTCTGCAGCCAGCGCACCCAGGTGGTGGTGTCGCGGCCCCCGGGCGTCTCCAGCAGGGTGCGCGCCCACACGCCGTGGTATCGCTCGGGCACCACGGTCATGCAACGACCTGCGCGAGTTGAAGCGCGTCGATCACCTCGTGGGTGCTGCAGACCTTTCCAAAGATGCCGCCCTCGACACCGATCATGGCCAGCGCCGGGGCCTGCAGCTCGGGCAGGCTGGCAGCGGTGGCGTCGCCGATGGTGAGGCAGTCGAATCCGCGGTCCACCGCCTCGCGCAGCGTGGAGTGCACGCAAACCTCGGTGGTCACGCCGCAAAGGATGAGCCGGCGGATGCCCAAGGCGGCGAGCAGCGGACCGAGCGTGGTCTGGTGGAAGGCGCCGTACCCGGGTTTGTCGATCACGTGTTCGCTCGCCAGCGGGCGCAGCGCGGGCACGAAGTCGTGGCCTTGCTCGCCGCGCACCAGCAGGCGGCCGAGCGGGCCGTGGCTGCCGATGGGCGCGCCGGCCGCGACGCTGCGCGCGAGCTTGGGCGCCGGGCAGTCGGAGAGGTCGGGCAGGTGGCCTTCGCGGGTGTGCACGATGGTCAGGCCGGCGGCGCGCGCGGCGGCCAGCAGTCGCTGCACATGCGACACCACGGCCTGCATGGGCGCGATGTCGATGCCGGCCTGGTGGGCGTAGCCGCCGGGGCTGCAGAAGTCGCGCTGCATGTCGATCACGATCAGGGCGGTGAGCGCGGGGTCGAAGCGGTCGGCGGAATGGCTCATGGCGCGGGGCGGGTGAAGCCGGTGGTGATGGCCTCGGCCATGCGGCGCGCCACCTCGTCGGCGAGCAGCTGGCCCTTGGCGGCGTCGGAACCCCTGGCCGAAGACAGCACGCCCGAGGGCGGCACCCAGTCGGTGCGCGGCGGGTACATGTCGTAGGGCGGGAAGTCGGCCGGGCCGTCGTCGGGCAGCAGGTCCAAACGCACCAGGCTGGGGTGGTAATGCAACATCATGGACGTTTCGAGCACGGCGGCGTGCTCCAGCGCGAAGCCCGGGAAGCCGTCGGGGAACACGTCACCCAGGGTGTCGGGCGTCATGAAGTCCCAGTACTCCAGGCGCATCACCTGCAGCGCACAGGCCGGGTCGGCGGCTTTCGCGTCGCGCAGGCCGAGGTCGATGCCCTCGATCAGGAACCACTGGTTCTCGTAGTGGCCGTTGACGACCACAAGTTTCGTCAGGCCGTGGCGCGCGAACTCGCGCACCGCATCGCGCACCTGGCCGATCAGCGTGGCGGCGTCCACGCTGGTGGTGCCGCAGAAGTGTTGCCCGCCGCCGCACTTGGGCTGCGACTTGTAGCCGTAGCTCAGCGTGGGCGCCACCAGCCCGCCCACCAATGCCGCGGTGTCGGCCGCCACGGCGCTGGCGAGCAGGCCGTCGGTGCCCAGCGGCAGGTGCGGGCCGTGTTGTTCGAGCGCGCCCACGGGCAGCAACACGGGCGGGTGGTCGGTCTGGATGCGGGCCTGGTAATCGAGCCAGGACAGTTGGTTCATCCACACGGTGGGGGGGTTCATCGGGTCTCCGGTGTCAGGCGGTGTCATGCGGTGGTGTCGGCGGTTCGGGTCGCGGGGGTGTCGGCGGGTGTGCCCCCCAGGGCCTCCACCCCAGCGGCTGTAGCAATGAGCGCGCCACCCGCCCAGCCCAGGGGCGTGAGGCTTTCGCCGCCGAAGGCGATGGCGGTGCCGACCGAGACCACCAGCTCGGCCAGCAGGATCACCCCCGCGCGGCTGCTCTCCAGGTGGCTCACGCCGTACTGCCAGGTCACGGTGGCGAGCAGCATCCAGCCGAAGCCGTAGGCCAGCAGCGCCAGCCACACCAGCGGACCGACAGTGGGCAGGCCCTGGCCGCCCGCGCCAGTGGCCAGGGCCGAGAGCAGGCCGCAGCCGATGAAGACGCAGAAGGTCTTGGTGCGCAGGGGCACGCGGTGCGCGGCGCGGGCGATCACGTTGTTGGCGGCGAAGGCGAAGCCGGCCGAGAGCGAGAGCGCGTCGACCCAGGTGAAGGCCAGCGCGGTGGAATCGCCCAGCCCCGGCCCGCCGAGCACCATCCACAGGCCCACGATGGCGGCAACCACGGCCAGCCAGCGCGTGGGCGGAATGCGCTCTTTCAGGAACAGCCAGCCGCCCAGCACCGACCACACGGGCGAGAGGTAGAACAGGAACATCACGCGCACCACGTCGCCCAGCATCAGCGCGTTGACGAACGAGGTGTTGGCCCAGCCGCCCACGAAGGTGAGCGCCAGCACCAGCGCCCACTGCGCGCGCCAGGTCGCGCGGTCGCGCCAGAGCAGCGCCACCGCCAGCAAGCCCACCGAGCCGTAGGTGATCAGCGCCACCAGCGGCCCCGAGAGGCCCTGCGCGATGAAGCCCTTGAGCGGCATCCACGAGAGGCCCCAGAGCGAGGCGGAGAACAGCAGGACGCCGGTGGCGACGCGGTCCGAGGGATGGGCGGGCAGGAGTGTCATCGGTTGTCCATGACGCCGGAGCAACGACACCCAGGGGCACCGAGGAACCGGCTTTGCCGGGCCTCTGGTGCCGCCCCCCTTGAGGGGGGTGACGCGAAGCGGCGCAGGGGGTGCTTCATGTCATCACCGAGCCGCCGTTTGGGCCGAGCACCTGACCGGTGTAGAAGCGGGAGAGATCGGACGCGAGAAAGAGCGCGCTGGCCGCGATCTCTTCGGGTTCGCCCAGCCGGTGCTGCGGGATGGCCAGTTCCTTCTCGACCCACTCGGCGCTCATGTGTTCGAGCGAGACCATGGCGGTCGCCACCGGCCCGGGCGCAATGGCGTTGATGCGCACCTGCTGCGGCGCGAACTCGCGCGCCAGCGATCTGGTGAGGCCGATCACGCCGGCCTTGGCAGCGCAGTAGGGCGCATACCGCTCGCGACCGAGGATGCCGAGATCGGACGCGATGTTGACGATGGCGCCACCGCCGCGCGCCAGCATGCCGGGCAACACCGCGCGACACACCAGGAAAACCGACTTGAGGTCGGTGCCGAGCATCCGGTCCCAGTCGGCCTCGGTGGTGTCGAGAAAGGCCTTCTCCTGGATGATGCCGGCGTTGTTCACCAGCACGTCGATCGCGCCGAACGCCGCGAGGGCGCCGTCCACCAGGCGCTGCACCTCGGCGGCCTGGCCCACGTCGGCGCTGATCTCGATGGCCTCGCCGCCCAGGACCTGAATGGCCTGCACCAGCGCGGCGGCTTCGGCGGCTTGCCCGAGGTGGTTGACCACCACGCGCGCGCCGGCCTGCGCGAACAGCAGCGCGGTCGCGCGGCCGATGCCGGTGGCGGCGCCGGTGATGAGCGCCGTGCGTCCTTGCAAAGAAAGCGTGGGCGTCACAGCATCACCTCACCGTGGCTGGGCGAGAGGCACTGGCCCGTGAGCGGCGCGGCGCCCTCACTCGCAAGAAACAGGAACACGCCCGCGAGCTCGGCGGGTGTGAGCATCGTCTGCACGGCCTGGCGCGACAGGATCTCGCGCTCGACCTCGGCCTCGCTTTTGCCCTGCTCCAAGGCCATGGCGGCGAGCGAACGCATCGCCGCCTCGGTGCGCACCCAGCCCGGGCAGACCGCGTTGACGCGGATGCCGCGCGGCCCGAGTTCGAGCGCGAGCGAACGCGTGACGCCCACGACCGCGTGCTTGCTCGCGCTGTAGGCCGAGAAGCCGGCCACGCCGGTGCGGCCCCAGATGGAACTCTGGTTGATCACGCTCGCGCCGCGCGGCAGCAGGGGCAACAGCGCCTGCGTGAGCCGCACCATGGACGAGACGTTGTTGTCGAGCAAGCCGGCCCAGCGCGCCATGAACCCAGGGTCCACATCCGCCAGCGGTGTCGGGTATTCGGTGCCGGCGTTGTTGACCAGCACGTCGAGCAGGCCGTATCGGTCTTTCACCTGCGCGGCCACCACCGCCACCTCGGCATCGCTGCTGAGATCGCACACAGCGCTGTGCACCTGGTGGCTGTGCAGCGACTCGACCAGTGCGTCCAGCGGCGCGGCCGCGCGGTCCAGCAGCATCAGGCGCGCGCCCTGCGCGAGGAAGGCGCGCGACAGCGCGCTGCCGATGCCGCCGGCCGCGCCGGTGATGAGCACCGTCTTGCCCTGCAGGCCGTAGTTCACAGTCACACCGCCGTCAGGAACGACACACCGACAGCGCCCACGAACCCATCCGCACGGTGCGGCGCGCCCGGCGGCAGCACCGCACCATAGTCGCTGGCCAGCACGCGGGTCACGCGGTGGCGGTGGTAGGCGCGCAGCAGCTCACCCACCGTGACCACCTGCGCATTGCCCTCGGGGTAGAGCTCGCGGTGCAGCTTCGGCAGCTGGTACCAGGGCGCGACCGGCCGCTCGTGGTGCGCGTTGTGGAAGCCGAAGTTGAGCCACACCAGGTTGAGCCACTTCGCATCGAGTCCGACCACGTCGCTGTAGGTGTTGGCCTGCTCGTAGGCGCGGTCGCGCAGCTTGTCTTTGGGGATCGGCGTTTCGTCAAGGATGGGGTAGGCGTCGTAGGTGTGCTGGAAGCAGTCGGCGAAACGCAGCAGGTGCACGAACAGCAGGTAGGCCAGCGCGTAGAGCGCCAGGGCCTTGAGCGACCACCAGGCGAGCAACGCCCAGGCGGTGAGCCGCACCACGGCGACACCGATCACACGGCCACGCGCCGCCTGCTTGCGCTCGCCCATGAAGGGCAGCGCGACCACGAAGCCGCGCATGACGAACTCCACCGCCGGGATGTGCAGCCACTCCAGCGCGAGCACCACGCGCCGCACCAGCGGGTGCGCGCGCAGGAAACCCTGCAGGTCGAAGGTGATGACGTCGGCGCGCTCGACGTGGTGGCGCATGTGTTTGCGGCGCAGGTCGGCGAAGCTCGCGTAGGCGCTGCCGTTGATCCAGCTCATGAATTTTCCCCAGCGCTCGTTGGCCTGCGGCGTGCGGAAGATGGCGTGGTGCGCGAACTCGTGGATGAAGTAGGCCGACCAGGTGAGCGTGAGCGTGACCAGCAACACGCCGAGCGCGTTGAGCGCCCAGTGCGACTGCCCGAGCAGGGCGATGCCCAGCGGCCAGCCGAGCACGGTGAAGCTGAGGGCGGCGGTGTTGGGCCACACGCCGTCGGCATGACGGAAAAGGGATGGCATCGTTGCGGCTCCGGAGAGGACCACAGGCTTGACGCACCGGCCGCCGCGCGAGGCACGCGCAGGGCCGGGCGGCAAGGGCTTGGCACTTACTTGGCGAGCGCCTTGACGAGCGAGGCGTCGAAGGTGGCTTCGGTGGCCGGGGCGGCCTTGATCTGGCCCTTGGCCACGAGCAGTTGGCCAATGATTTCGCCGCTGGCGTAGTAGGAGGTGGTTTCCTTGGCCTTGACGAAGGCCTTGGGCATCTCGGCGAGCGGGATGTTGTACACACCGCTCATCTGCTCCTTGGCCTCTTTGGCGGAGACGCCCATGAACTTGCCGATGATCTTGGCGGCGTCGTCCGGCTTGGCCTTGATGTAGGCCAGGCCTTCAAGGTAGGCCTTCATGATGCCGGTGATCTCGGCGGGCTTGGCCTTGATGACCTTGTCGTCGAACACCAGCACGTCGGCGATCAGGCCCGGCGCGTCTTTCGAGGAGAACACCACCTTGAACTTCTTGCCACCACCCTGGCCGAGGATCTGCGACAGGCTGGGCTCGTAGGTCACGCCGATCGGCAGCGCGCCCGAGGCCATGGCGGCCGGCACGGCCTCGGGCGTCATGCTCACGGGGTTGATGTCTTTCTCGCTGAGATTGACCGTTTTCAGCGCATACGAGAGCAGGAAGTCACTGGGCGAGAGCGGGTTGTAGCCGATCTTCTTGCCCTTGAAATCGGCCACCTTGCCGATGCTGCCGTCGGCCACGATGGCGTCGCCACCGTTGGAGTAATCGATGGGCATGACCACCTTCATGTTCTTGCCGCCAGCCACCTGGCCGACCACCTGGTCGTAGGTCAGCATGCCGCCGTCGACCGCGCCCGAGGCGATGGCGGCCGGGATCAGGGCCGGGTCGCTGAAGACCTGCAGCGAGACCTTGAGCTTCTGTTTTTTGTAGAGGTCGAGCGCGTCGGCGACGTAGAACGGGCCGTAGCCGATCCAGACCACGGTGGCGATTTTCATCTGCGTCTGCGCGAAGGCCGAGGCGGTGGCCAGGGTGAGCGCCGCGCCCACGGCGGGCTTGAGCCAGCGTCCCAGCGGGGACGGCGAAACAGAAGAGGAAGAGAAGAGGCCTGCCAATGTCATGTGAAGCTCCGGTGGTGGGTGAAAGGCGCAGGGAGAACACGATCAGACGTCGTTCTCCCGGGCTTTTGTCCCTCCGTGGAGCCTGCGATCAGGCCGGACCACTCTCGGACCAGACCCCACGTGTGACGGTGGACGGAACCCTAGTGGACCTACGCACGAGCCGCTGCCAACCACGTGCAGACCGCTCTCCATGCTGCAACGGTCAATGCATGGAGCGTGCCAGGGCCTGATGGCACCCATTTGCACCAAAGCACGGCGTCACGGCGGTTCGGGCCACCAGGAGCGCACCGACCCGGGGCATAGAATGCCCGCCACCTCCCGGAACCCCCACCCCCATGCCCCACACCACGCCAGCCTGTCCGCAATGCGGCCTTGAAAACACCTACCCCGACGGCAGCAACTTCGTCTGCCCCGACTGCGCCTTTGAATGGCCTCAAGCCGCCGCCACCGGCGACGAGGAAGCGGCCGGCGACGGCACCGTGAAGGACGCCCACGGCAACCCGCTGGCCGACGGCGACTCGGTGATCCTGATCAAGGACCTGAAGGTCAAGGGCTCGTCCACCGTGCTCAAGAAGGGCAGCAAGATCAAGGGCATCCGCCTGGTCGACGGCCACGACGGCCACAACGTGGACGGCAAGACCGAGCTGGGCCCCATGCTGCTGAAGTCCGAATTTCTGAAGAAGGCCTGAACGGCCGGGGCTGCGCGCTGCAGCGGGTGGTTCTGGTACTGTTGCCTGTCGAACATCCGGGGCACCCATGGTCCGTCAGCACTTTGAGGTCATCATCCTGGGCGCGGGGGTCTCCGGCCTGACGGCCGCCCATGCGCTGCTGCCCTCGACCCAGCGCCTCGCGATCATCGAAGACTACCCCGGCGCGGGCGGCAACCACCTGTCGAAAGACATGGGCGGCTGCAGCTTCGATGTCGGCGCCATCTTCTTCTGGTCGGACAGCCCCCTGCTCAAGATGTTTCCCGGCATCGAGGCCCACTGGTCGCCGGTCAACTACAGCATCGCCCGCGTCACGCCGCAGGGGGAGGTGCGTGCCTACCCGTTCGACGCGCGGGGCGAGCTGGGTGCGCGGCCCTGGCGCTACCGGTTCGCGGTGTTCGCCGATGTGCTGGCCCACAAGCTGTTCCATCATCACAAGGCCTCGGCGGCGGATTTTGCCAAGGCCTACATGGGCGCAAAGCTGTTCCGCGACAGCGGGCTGTCCGACTACATGCGCCGCTTCTACGGCTTCTCAGCCGAGGAGATCAGCTACCCGTTCGCGCTGCGCCGCATGAAATGGATCGCCAGGAACGCGGGCGTCGCCCCGCGTGCGCTGCGCCTCGTGCGTTCGGCCGGCCAGCGGCTGGGGCTGGTGGCACGCCCGGCAACGCTGCGGTGTTTCGCCCGGTCGCCCGAAGGGTTTCAGGGCATGTACCGCCATGCACTGGGGTGCCTGCAGGCCTCTGGGGCCGAGGCCTTTCTGAACGCGGGCACCGCTTCCGTCCGGAAGACGCCAGAAGGTTTTGAGGTGCACACCGCCGCCGGCACCTTCACCGCCCCGCGACTCATCAACACGCTCCCCCTGGTCAGGATCACCGGCTTGCTGGGACTGGACGCAGCGGCCCCGCCGGAGTCCACCTCGCTGGTCACGGCGTGTTTCCGGTTTCGGGGTCGGCGGAATTTCGCGGCGCTGATCCTGCACAACTTCGCGGCCGACGGCCTGTGGAAGCGACTGACCATGCACTCCGACTACCACGGTCAGGTCGACGGCTGGGCGTACTGCAGCGTGGAGGTGTCGGTTCGCGGCCCCTTGCCGTCGGTGAACACCATCGTCGCCGACTTCCGGACCACCACGGCCCGCGCCGGCCTGTTCGACGGTGAGCTGGAATGCCTGGGCAGCTTTGTGACGGACTTTGCCTATCCCGTGTACGACCAGTCCGCCGACGCGCGCAAGGCGGCCGTGTTGCGGTCCCTGGCGGCACTGGGCATTGAAAGCCTCGGTCGCCAGGGCGGCTTCGACTACATCCCGTCGACCACGGAGGCGGTGGCCCTGGCCCAGGCGCAGCTGAATCGGGCGCCGATGGTGGTGCGTCGCACCACCAACAGCTGAGGCGGATTCGCCCGCTCAGCGCAGCGCCAGCGAATCCCGCTTCCAGGCCGCATCGGGCCAGCGTGCGAACGGCCCCAGCGCGTCGGGTTCGAAGGCGGTGCGCTGCGGGGTGAGCGTGTTCAGCTCCACCACCTCGAAGCGGCGCACCGTGCGACCTTCGGCCATCGCTTCGCGCGCCACCAGCATCTGCCGCCCGCCGGGCACCCAGCCCGCGAGTTCGGCGTAGCCCAGGCCGGGGTTGAGCGCGGCGGGCGGCAGCACCTGCACCGTCCAGCCCTGCGCGGTTTTGCGGAACACCCACAGCTCGCGCCAGCCGTCGATCGGCTGCACCGCGAGCGCGGCGGCGTTGCCTTCGCGGTTGACCGAGGCCGACGCCGCCCAGACCACGCCCCAGGAACAGCGCTCGGCCAGGGGTTGCGCGGCTTTCTGGCGCGGGTCGATCAGGCTGGCGCAGGTCTGGCCGTCGTCCAGCTTCCGGGTGGTGATGCTGAGCGCGGCGGCGGGCGCCACGCCGCTGCCGGCGGCCCAGCGCACGGCGTTGGCACGCAGGGCGGCTTCGGTGTGGCGGGTGAGGTCGTCGTCGGCCAGCTCGGCGCGGTCCACGCGGGCAATGGCCTGCAGCGCGCGCTCGGCGGCGCTGCGGGCGGCGGTGGCGTCACCGCGCTGGGCGCGGGCGAAGGCCAGGCCACTCCAGACGCTGGCCTGCCGGGTGGCGAGGCGGGCACGCCAATGGGCGGCCAGGGTGGTGGTGGGGACGCGGTCGAGCAAGGCGGCGCGGGCCTGGTCGGCGGCCTCGCGCTCGCCGGGCCGGGCCTGGGGGTTCTGGCAGTCGGAGCGGGTGAGCGCGAGCGCGGCGCGGGCCTGTTGCTCGGCGCTGGCGGCGGGCATCGCCAGCAGGCGGCGGTGGGCGTCGCCTTCGTAACACAGGCGCACGCGCTCACCGTCTTCGATGCTCTGGAACGTGACGCCATGGCGCCGCGCCACGTCGAGGTGGGCGGTCAACATCGCCCGGTCCTGCGAACGTTGCGCGCCTTGCGACGCGCGCTCGGCGAGGCGCTCGGCCTGGCGGCCGATGGCATCGAGCACGCGGGCGCCGTCGGGACCTTGCAGCGCGGCGCCCGGCAGCGCCTGGATCGCGGCGGCCGCGAGCGCCAGGCCCAGGGTTTCCGAGCCCGGCTGTTCGCTCACGAAGCCCAGCAACGCCAGCAGCTCGGGCGCGGCCTGCTCGCCGCTGCCCACGCCCAGCAGCTGCGAGCGCTTCACGTAACCACCGCGCTCGCGCTGGTGGTCCCAGACCTGCACGAAGTCGCCGCGTTCGGCGCGGATCTCCACCACCTCGCCGCGCCAGAGCACGGTCTGGGCGGCGGCGCTGTCGCGCGGGGCGGCGCGCAGGGTGACGGCGTCGCGGGTCACCAGGGCCACGGCCGCCACCGGCTCGGCCGCGCGGGCCGACACACTGAACACCGCCGCCAGCACCGCGACCACTGCCGCAGCCAGGAGGACATTGCCAAGCTGTTTCATGGTCACTGCTCCGTGTTGTCGGTGTCGACTTCGGTCGAAGCGGTCTGCGCCCGCGCCACGCTGCCCAGCAGGTTGTTGCCGATGAAGCCGCCCTGCGAGGGTGAGGCGATGATGACCTGCACCTTGTCGCTCAGGCGGTCGGCCATGGTCTTCTGGATCAGCAGCGGGTGCTTGGTGATGAGCGCGCCTTCGGCCGCCATCTGTTCGGCGTTGGCCTTGCCCACTCGGGTGAGGCGGTAGGCCTCGGCGTCGGCGAGCTTCTGCCGCGCCTCGGCCTCGCCCGCGGCTTCGATGCGGCGCGCCTGGGCTTCGCCCTCGGCCTGCTGCACGCGGCTCACGCGGTTGGCCTCGGCTTCGAGCTTGCGCTGCTCGATCTGGCGCTGCTTGAAGGGCAACACGTGTTTCATCGCCTCTTCCTGCGCCTTGGCGGCGATCACCTGCTCGCGCCCGGCGGCTTCGGCGGCGATCTCGCGGCGGGCCTTCTCGGCACTGGCGGTGAGCTCACTTTCTTTGACCTGCTTCTCGCGCAGCTCCAGCGTGTAGCGCATCTTCTCGGCCGAGAGGCCTTCGGTCAGCAGCACCTCCATGCCGCGGCGGTAGTCCTCGGGCAGGTCGATCTTGCCGATGTGGATGGAGCGCAGCAGCAGGCCGTCGGCCGCGAGTTTGGTGCGGATCTGGCCTTCGATCTCCTGTTCGATCTGGGCGCGTTGCGACGAGAAGATTTCGCGCACGGTGTGGCGGGCGATGATCTTGTAGACCGTGGCCTGCACCGCCGGCTCGACGATCTGGGTGACGAGCCGCTCGGGCAGCGACGCGGCTTTGGCCGCCGTCAGGCGCGCCGGATCGATGGCGTAGCGCACGCTCAGGTCGAGGCCGATGGACAGGCCCTCGACCGACTGCGCCGGCGAAGGGCCGTCGGCGCTGGCCATGCTGGCGGCGTGCCAGGTCTGGTCTTGCAGCGGGTAGCGGGTCACCTGGTACAGGCCGGGCAGCGCCCACACCGGGCCACTGCGCCAGACCGTCGTGTCGCCGGTGAGCTGGTTGGTGCGCAGCGCCAGGTGGCCGGGGGCGAGCTGCTGCACCGGCGGGTGCTTCACGATCACGTAACCGGCGCCCAGCGCCGCCGCCGTCACGCCGAGGGTCAGCAGGATGGGGCGCAAGGACACGGAAGGCATGGCGCGCAACGGGCGCACAGCGGACGCGTCGTCGCCCGACGCCGCCCCCGGGGCGGCGCGGCGGACCAAGCGGGCCAGGGCGATCCGGACGGAACGGGTCAGGGACTTGAGACGCAGCAACATGGAATTTCTCCTGTGAACCGGAGCCGCCCACCGTGGGCTTCTCCATGACCTGCATCGTTCCGGGAAGGCGCGGAAGTCTCAATGCGGTCGCCGGGCGGGTTCACCACCGGCCCCGGAAGAAAAACTCACAGCGGCCCGCGCGACCGCCCTTCGATAATGGGCGCCATGCACACCATCGCCGTCATCGAAGACGACCGCCCCACCAGCGACCAGTTGGCCGGCTGGATCCAGGCCGCACGCCCCGAACTGACCGTGCACCAGTGGTTCGACCGCGACAGCGCCGAGGCCGCGCTGGCGCGCGAGCGCTACGACCTGGTGGTGCTGGACATCGAGCTGGGCCGCGAGCGGCACGCGGGCGTGGCGATCATCAACACCATCAACAAGCTGCACCAGGGCACGCCGGTGCTGGTGGTCTCGGCCATGCCGGCCGCGATCTACCGCAGCATCATGAAGGCGCTGGACGCCTGGGACTACCTGCAGAAGACCAGCTTCGACGAGGCCGAATTCGTCGAGACCTTTCTCGACATCCTGCGCACCGCACGGGCGCAGAAAAGTGCTGAGCCCGCGCCCGCCGCCGACGAGCTGAGCCTCGACCCGCTGTGGCAACGAAGCCCCACCTGGCGCGGCCAACGCATCAACCTGCCGCTCACCGCGCAACGCATCCTCGCCACGCTGGTGCAGAAGAAGGGCCAGACCGTGAGCTACGAGGAGCTGTACGAGGTGGTCAAGAGCGGGCGCAACCGCGACAACGTGCGCAAGCACGTGAGCAGCATCCGCGATGCCTTCCGCGAACTCGACCCATCTTTTGAGGCGATCGAAAACGTGCCCATGCGTGGCTTCCGCTGGGGACGATGAGCACCCCCTGCGCCGCTTCGCGTCTTCCCCCTCTCTCGCCTGCGGCGGGAGGGGGACGCAGCCCTGTGGCCCGGCAAAGCCGGTTCCACGGCTGCCCCTGGTTGGGTCACGCGCTCCGGGTCAGCTTTCATCACCTCCCCCGCTCCTGTCTGACGACCCAGTGACATGAAGTTCGGCCCCCTCGATCTTCCTTCGCTGCCGGCGCTGGCGCTGCCGCGCCTGCCGCTCTCGGCGTTCCGCCGCCGCATCGTCTTTCACGGGGTGTTCCTGCTGCTGGCGCTGGCCGTGGTGGGGCTGGCGCTGACGCTGCTGGCCGAAGAAAAGCAGCGCGCGCGTGAGCGCTACGAAGCGGGTTTCCGGCAGACGCTGTCGACCATGGCGGCGCAGCTTCGCCACCCCACCGGGCAGCTGGCGCTGATCAACGCCGACGCGGCGGCGCCCTCGGGCGCCGGGCTCACGCCGGTGGTGCTGCCGTTTTCGGCGCTGGACTATTCCGACCCGTTCAAGGCGCGGCAAGCGGTGGAGATGAGCGGCTGCGCCGTGCACTGGCCCGACGACGGCGGGCAGCTCTGCGTGGGCATGGGCAACAGCGCCTACGCGGGCGGCGTGGTCTACCTCGTGGCCGACCTGGTGCTGCCGCCGGCGGTGGCGCGCGAAAAAGGCACGCTCGACCTGGCGCCTGTGAGCCATGCGGTGGTCCGGGCGGAGACCGGCGCCGGCACCGAGCACTGGGTCGCGCCCTTCGAGGCACCGGGTGATGCGCCGGTGGACGTGGGCGACGGCGGCCTGCGCGGCCGCGTGACCGGATTCAGCGGCGAGGGCAGCGCCCTGGTCAAGGGCTCTCGGCCGGTGCGCGACTTCCGCGGCTGGCTCTGGCAGGAGGCCGGCTGCGCCGTGCCCGGTCAGGCACTGCCCGGCTGCGCGCGCCGCACGCTGATCTCGCTGCGGGTGCCGGTGGAAGCCTGGCGCAAGGCGCTGTTCAGCCAGGGCCCGCGCACCTGGCCGCCGGCCGACCTCGGCCGCACCCGGCTGCGCCTGCAGTGGGTCGCACCGGGCGGCCAGGTGCTGTTTGACAGCGCGCGCGCCGGTGCGGTGCAGCCGTTTTCGCTGCAGCACCTCGGCTCCACGCTCGCGGGCGGCGAGGTGCTGCGCATTGAGCGCCTGGGCAGCGGGGCGCCGCAGCTGGTGACGCAGCTGCGCGGGCAGGACAGCTCGGACGAGGTGGCGGCGCCCTGGCTCACGCGCCTGGTCCTGAAGCTGCCGTCGAGCGACACCCGCACGCAGGTGCAGGCGAGCGAAACCGTCAACACCTCCAGCGGCCGCTACCAGCTCAGCCTCACCGGCGACCTGACCAGCGTCGACCGCAGCCTGAGCGCGACCGCCACCCGCATGAGCGGTTTTGTCGGCGCCATGCTGGCCGCCATCGTGCTGGCCTGGCTGGTGATCGAGTTGGGGCTGATCCGGCCGGTGGCCCGGCTGACCCAGCGCGCGGCGGCGCTGAACTACAACATGCAGGACCCGCAGGTCGAACGGCGGCTGGGCGATCTGGACGTGCGCGACATGGCCGGGCGCGACGAGATGGGCATCCTGGCCAGCACGCTGGCCGGGCTGTTGCAGCGGGTGAAGGAGGGCGTGCGGCGTGAGCACCTGCGCAACGAGCAGGAGCGCGACATGTGGCACGCGGTGGGCCACGAGATCATGTCGCCGCTGCAGTCGCTGATGGTGCTGCACGGCGACGCCGCCGACCCCAGCCACCGCTACGTGCACCGCATGCAGCAGGCGGTGCGGGTGCTCTACGGCAGCGCGTCGCCGAGCGAGGCCATCAGCTCGGCCTCGGTCGAGGTGGACACGCTGGACCTGAATCAATTCCTTCAGCACGTGGCGGTCAACGCGCCCTACGCGGGCATTCAGAACGTGGTCTTCGAAACCGCCGGCGCGCCGGTGTGGGTGCAGGCCAGCGAGCACTCGCTGGAGGACGTGGTGACCCACGTGCTGCGCAACGCCGACCGCTACCGCCCACCAGGCTCGCCCATCACCCTCACGCTCGACGACCGCGGCGCCATGGCCGGCTTCGCCATCCACAACACCGGACCGGCCATCGACGCCGAGCGGCTGGAGGCGATCTTCGAATACGGCGTGACCGACGCCAGCGCCCCCGGCGAGAGCCGGGGACAGGGCCTGTTCGTGGCTCGCACCTACATGGCGAAAATGGGGGGCACGATCACCGCGGCCAACGCCGACGGCGGCGTGCGCTTCGTCCTCCACCTGCCCCGCGCCACCCCACGAGTTTCCGCATGAACCGCATCGCCGTCATCGACTTCGAAACCACCGGCATCTCGCCCGGCATGGGCGACCGCGCCACCGAGGTGGCCATCGTGATCACCGAGGGCGACCGCATCGTCGACCGCTACCAGAGCCTGATGAACGCGGGCGTGTACATCCCCGGCTTCATCACGCAGCTGACCGGCATCACCAACGCGATGGTGCAGGCCGCGCCACCCGCAACGACGGTGATGGCCGAGGCGGCGCGCTTCGTCGGCGACGTGCCGATGGTGGCGCACAACGCCTCGTTCGACCGCCGCTTCTGGCAGGCCGAGCTGGCGCTGTGCGGCCAGCCCGCGTTGCAGCCCTTTGCCTGCACGGTGCTGCTGTCGCGCCGGCTCTACCCCGAGGCGCCGAGCCACAAGCTGGGTTCGCTGGTGGACCGCTTTGGCCTGCCGCGCACGGGCAAGGCCCACCGCGCGCTGGCCGACGCCGAGATGGCGACCGAGCTGCTGCACCGCATGCGCCACGACCTGCGCACGCGGCATGGCGTGGCCGACCCCGACCACAGCTACCTGATGGGTCTGCAGCGCTGCACCAAGGCGGCCGTGGCCAAGCTGCTGGCGCGCCCCGCCGTGGCACGCGGGGCCTTGAGCGCCCGCTGAGCGGCCCTCGCGCCGGGCGAAGAATGCCCACCGCCCGTCCGCCGGTGGGCCCGCACTCGAACGCCCATGCTACGATTTGCGCCATGCAACGCCGCACGTCCCTGACCACCCTATCGCTAAGCCTAGTGCTCGGCCGGGGTCTGCCTGCGTTCGCCTTTTCTGTTGCCTGAAGCGCAACACCCGACTTCCCCCTGACCCCGGCCCACGAACCAGCCTCCATCACCATGGAGGGCTGCAGGGGATGTCGCCTTTGTTTTTTCAGATCCCCCGATTCGTGGAGCCGCTCATGATTGCCCAACCCGCCCGCAAGTACCAGGCCTTTGCCCCCGTCGAGTTGCACGACCGCACCTGGCCGTCCCAGTCCCTCAACCGTGCCCCCATCTGGCTGTCCACCGACCTGCGTGACGGCAACCAGGCCCTGTTCGAGCCCATGAACGTCGAGCGCAAGCTGAAGCTCTTTCAGGAGCTGGTGCGCATCGGCTTCAAGGAGATCGAGGTGGGTTTTCCGGCGGCCTCGCAGACCGACCATGACTTCGTGCGCCGCCTCATCGACGAAGACCTCGTGCCCGACGACGTGACGCTGATGGTGATGACGCAGTCGCGCGCCGATCTCATCGAACGCACGGTGGACGCCGTGCGCGGCGCACCGCGCGCCATCGTTCACCTCTACAACGCCACGGCCAGGGTCTGGCGCCGCGTGGTGTCCGGCATGAACGTGACGCAGGTGATGGCCTTCGTGCAGGAGCACGTGTCGCTCCTGAAGCGCCTCACCGACGCCCGGCCCGAGACGCGCTGGACCCTGCAGTACTCGCCCGAGACCTTCAGCGCCACCGAGCTGGAGGTGTCGCTCAAGGCCTGCCAGACCGCCATCGCCGCCTGGGGCGCTGGCCCCGGGCGCGAGGTGATCATCAACCTGCCCAGCACGGTGGAGAACGCCACGCCCAATGTGTTCGCCGATCAGATCGAGTGGATGCACCGGCACCTGAGCCCGCGCGAGCACATCGTGCTCTCGGTGCACCCGCACAACGACCGCGGCACCGGCGTGGCCGCGGCCGAGCTGGCGATGCTGGCCGGGGCGCAGCGCGTGGAAGGCTGCCTGTTCGGCAACGGCGAGCGCTGCGGCAACCTCGACCTCGTCACGGTCGCGCTCAACCTCTACACCCAGGGCATCCACCCGGGCCTCGACTTCTCCGACATCAACGGCGTGGCGCGCGTGGCCCAGGCCTGCACGGGCCTGCCCGTCCACCCGCGCCATCCCTACGCGGGCGACCTCGTGTTCACGTCGTTCTCCGGCTCGCACCAGGACGCGATCAAGAAGGGTTTCGCGGCGCACGATCCCGAGGGTCTGTGGCAGATCCCCTACCTGCCCATCGACCCGGCCGACCTGGGCCGCACCTACGACAGCGTGATCCGCGTCAACAGCCAGTCGGGCAAGGGCGGCATCGCCTTCCTGCTGGAGCGCGAACGCGGCGTGGTGATGCCCCGGCGCCTGCAGGTGGCGTTCAGCGCGGTGGTGCAGCGCCACACCGACGCCAGCGAAACCGAGATGAGCGGCCCCGCGCTGTGGGCGCTGTTCCAGACCACCTACCTCGACCCGGGCATGGCGCAACCCGCGACAGCGCAGGCCATCACCTGCCACGCGCACCGACTGTCGGAGGACGGCCAGGGCATCGAGCTGGACGTCACGATCGAAGGCGTGCGGCAGACGCTGCAAGGGCAGGGCAACGGCCCGATTGCTGCCACCGTGGACGCCCTGGGCCTGCCGCTGGAGGTGCACGGTTACGAGGAACGGGCCACCGGCGCGGGCGCCCAGGCGCAGGCCCTGGCCATCGTGGAAGCGGGGCTCGCCGGCACGCCCGGCGCGACCTTTGGCGTGGGCCTGGACAGCAACATCGTCACCGCCTCGGTGAGGGCCGTGTTGAGCGTGGCGAACCGCCTGGTGGCGCCGCCCCGGACGGCGCCTGCAGTGGCGGCCACGGCAGTAGGTTGATCCGATCCCCCGGCACGGATGGGCTGGCGATGGCCCATCCGTTACCCTTGGCACCCATGCGCCGTGTCCTGCCCTGTCTCGCCCTGACCGCCACCCTGCTGATCGCGGGCTGCGGCAGCACGCCACCGTCGCGCGGTCCGGCGTACCGCGCGCTCTCGGCCGAGCAGTCGAGCGACATCGCGATCCACGCGTTGGGTCTGGTGGGCACGCCCTACCGCTGGGGCGGCAACACACCGGAAAGTGGCTTCGACTGCAGCGGCCTGATCGGCTACGTGTACAAGCGCCGCGCCGGCATCGCCCCGCCGCGCACGGTGGCCCAGCTGTCCGGCTTTGGCGAGCGGGTGGACGCCGATGACTTGCGCACCGGCGACCTGGTGATCTTCGGCAGCGGAAAGCCTTTTCACGCGGGCATCTACGTGGGCGAAGGCCGCTTCGTGCACGCCCCGTCCACCGGCGGCACGGTGCGGCTGGACCGCCTGAACAACGCCTACTGGGCGCGCCAGCCCACCGCCTTCCGCCGTCCCTGAGGCGCACGTCAACTCCGTCGGTACCTATTGCCCCGCTGGCGTTTCTTGCTTCAGAGGCCTTTCTTTCTCAGCGGGTGCGCTGAGCCGAGGGTGCGGGCAAGAGAACGCAGATGGCGCCATCGGCCTGGCGCGAGGTCTTCGCGCGCACAACGCCACCGGCGGCGCAACACCACCCAAAAAGAAAGGATCAGTCGCTCAACAACCCCGCCAGCGACAACGTGCCGGTGACCGCAGGCAGCGTCGGTGCCTGCCACTGCAAGCCGCTCTCCTGCGCCCACCGCTGCAGCTCACCGCTGGCACCGCTGCGCTGGACCACGCGGTTCACCACGTCCAGCAGATCGGCTTTGCCCGAGAGCGCGACCCAGCCCAGGTTGATGCCCAGCGGCCGCGCCGGACCCGCCTGCAGGGTGCTGGCGGGCTGGCGCAGGCGGTGCGCGTCGAAGGCCGCCGTGGGCACCAGCATCGCGTCCACGCGACCGCTCTCCAGCGCCGCCCAGACATCGTCACGCTGGCCCATCGACACCATGCGCGGCGTGAGCGCGCCGCCCCGGTACATGGCCACCAGCGTGCCTTCGAGCGTGCCGGCCACGGCACCGACCTTGCGCCCCACCACATCGCCCAGCGAACGCGCGGCCGGCACCCCGGCCCGCTGCACCAGCGCCAGCGCGGTGCCCTGGTAGGGTTGGCTCGCGACCAGCGTGCCCAGCGTTTCGAAGGGCCGCTCGCGGGCGCGCTTGGCGCCGGGGTAGTCCGGCGTCTTGAAGCGTTCGCGCGTGGGCGGGCCGAGATCGGACTTCAGCAGCGGGAAACCGCTCGCCACATCACACAGCCCGGCCGACAGCAGGGCGTTGACCTCGTGCGTCAGCATCGCCTCTTTCTCCAGCTCGGGCTCGAAGGGCAACAGCTTCAGCTCGCGCCCCAGCTCCCGCGCCACCGCCTCGGCGATCTTCACGTCAAAGCCGGTGACCTGCCCCTTGCGCGCCAATGAGAACGGCGGGTTGTCCTCGGCCATGCAGACGGTCAGCGGCTCAGCGCTCGCTAGAGCGCTCACAGTCGACAACGCCACGGCAACACCCCAACGCCGCGAAAGAAGAAGCACCGCCCGGAAGCGTCGCGGAACCGGCTTTGCCGGGCCGCTGACGCTGCCCCCCTTCAGGGGGGTGACGCCGAAGGCGGCGCGGGGGGTGTTTCCAGTTTTTCGGGGGGTGCTCACAACTCTTTTCCTCCACGCGTGGCCACGTAGCTCCACAGCAGCTCGATCGCTCCCGGCTCCAGTGCACCCTTGAACGAGGGCATGTTGCCCTTGCCGTTGGTCACCGAGGTGTAGAAGCGGTCGCGCTGCTCGGTCGGGAACTTGCGCAGGTCGTACACCGTGGTGCCGCTGTTGACCATGTTGCGGCCGTGGCACTGCGCGCAGGTGCGGTGAAACTGCTCGCGGCCCTTCTCCACCATCTCGGCGGTGAAGGGCGTGGCGGGCGGAACGCTCACGGCCTGGGCGTCGGGAGTGCCAGCCGACTGCGCCCGCACGAAACCCGACAGCGTCAGGGCCAGTGCACACAAAACAAATCGAATCATCAATCAAGGTCCAGAAAGAAGTGCGCCGCCGTACCGGAGCGAGTGCCTGTGCCGGTCAAGGATGCCGTGGAACCGGCTTTGCCGGGCCACAGGCATTGCCCCCGGGGGGTGACGCCGCAGGCGGCGCGGGGGGTGCACTGTCCTGCGGCGCGGGGGGGTCAATCACTCCAAAGCGAAGGTCCAGACCGACCCCCCAGCCGGCACCTGGCTCATGCGCTCGTCGCCCAGCAGGGCCCAGACGCCGCCCGCCCCCGACACCACCGTCACGTACTGCTTGCCTTTGAGGTCGAAGGTCACGGGCAGGCCGATGATGCCGCTGCTGGTCTGGAACTGATACAGCTTCTTGCCGTTGTTCGCGTCCACCGCGATGAACTCGCCCGTGGCCGCGCCGGTGAACACCAGGCCGCCGGCGGTCGAGAGCGTGCCGGCCATGCTCGGCTGGCCCGGCCAGGCCATCTGCCACTTGCTCTTGCCCGTCATCGGGTCGATGGCGCTGAGGTAGCCGTGCGGCTCGTTCTTGGGCATGTTCACGCCCCTGAAATTCACGCCCAGGTACCACTCGCCCTTCTTGTACTCGGGCTTGGCCAGCTGGTAGGGCCAGCTCATGTTGAGCGTGTTGGCGTAGGCGAGACCGGTGGCCGGGTTCCACGACATCGGTGTCCAGTTCTTGCCACCCACCACCGAGGGGAAGATTTCCACGTCTTCACCGGCGCGGGCCTTCTTGTCGATCTCGCTGTGCACCGGGCGCCCGGTCTTGAGGTCGATGCGGTCGGCCCAGTTGACCTTGACGTAGGGGTTGGCCGCGAGCAGCTCGCCGTTGGCGCGGTCGAGCACGTACATGAAGCCGTTGCGGTTGGCCTGGGTGAGCACCTTGCGGTCCTTGCCGCCGATCTTCATGTCGACCAGCATGCCGACCTCGGTGGCGTCGTAGTCGTAGGGGTCGTTGGGGCTGAACTGGTAGTGCCACACGAGTTCGCCGGTCTTGGGGCGGATGGCCACGACCGAGGCGATGTAGAGGTTGTCGCCCTTGCGCGCGTTCGGGTTCCAGGGGCCGCCATTGCCGGTGCCCCAGTAGACGAGGTCGAGCTCGGGGTCGTAGGCGCCGGTCAGCCAGGTCGGTGCGCCGCCCTTCTGGTGGGTGTCGCCGGGCCAGGTGTCGCCGCCCTTCTGGTCGGGCGCGGCGGTGGTGTAGAAGCGCCAGAGCTGTTTGCCGGTGGCCGGATCCCAGCCGTCGATGAAGCCGCGCGTGCCGTACTCGCCGCCGGCAATGCCGGTGATCACCACACCATTGGCGATCAGCGGCGCGCTGGTCATGGCCTGACCGTCCAGGTAGTCGGCGGCCTTGCTCTTCCAGAGCTGCTTGCCGGTCTTGGCGTCCATCGCCATCACGTGCGCGTCGAGCGTGACGCGGTAGAGCTTGCCGTCGAGGATGGCGGCGCCCCGGTTCAGGATGCCGCAGCAGGCCATCTTGAACACGTCCTGCGGCAGCTCGATGTCCTGCTTCCAGATCTGCTTGCCGGTGGCCGGGTCGAGGGCCACGGTGCTGTTGTGCGTGGTCACGTACATCACGCCGTTGTGCACGATGGGCTGCGACTCCTGGCCCTGCGGGTTGTTCAGGCTGTAGGCCCAGACCGGGCGCAGCTTGCCGGCGTTCTTCGTGTTGATCTGCTTGAGCGGGCTGTAGCGCTGGTTGTTGTAGCCCATGCCGTAGGTGAGCACGTCGCCGGGCGTGGCGTTGTCGCGCTGGAGGTCCTGAAGGCTCTGGGCCTGGACCGAGCCGATGAGGGCCGCCAATGCGACGCCTCCCAGAATCCGGGATGTCGTGACCATGCGTTGTCTCCTGTGGGGATGGTGGAACCGTCGTTGTTGTGAAAGCCCACCCATTTTGGGAAATTGCACCCTGGCGCACACGCCCGGGTTTTCCCGGTTATGGAAGTGTTCTGCCGTGGAACACCGGTTGCCCGCGCGACAGCGATGCGGGTTTACCCGCTTGTTCGGGGCCGCCCCGCTTCGGAAGCTCGGGCTTTCCGCCCCCCCCGGTTCCCCATCCCCATGCGCACCGCACCCCGCACGCTGTCCACCGAAGGTCTGCCCGCGCAACCGTTTTTCCAGACCCCGGAGCAGCGCGCCGCGCTCGCGCGCCAGCGCTTCTTCGACGAAGACGTGCGGCCCTCGGGCCTGGTGAGCGAGGCGGTGATCCAGTCGTGGGGCCGCAGCCGGTCGCTCGGCCACACCCGCCACAAATGCCCCTCGCTGGACCCGGTGAGCCGCGCCTCGCTCAACGCCACGCTGGCGCGCAACCGCGAGTTGCTCGACGCGGCGCAGCTGGACCTGAACCAACTGGAAGCGTCGCTCACGGGCACCCAGTGCCGCGTGCTGCTGACCGACGCCACCGGCGTGATCGTGCACGTCACCCACGGCGCGCGCGAGCCCGGACAGGGCACCCTGAACGTCGCCTCGCGCGTGGGTGTCAACCTCGCCGAGGGCCACATCGGCACCACCGCGCCCGGCATCGTGGTGCGCACGGGCCTGGCCAGCACGGTGCTGGGCTGCGAACACTATTACGACATGTTCCAGGACATGCGCTGCGCGGCCGCGCCCATCCGTGACGTGCAGGGCCGGCTGGTGGGCGTGCTCGACCTGTCCACCGAATCGCGCGGCTTCGGTTTTGACGCGGCCTCGGTGGTCGGCGTGTTCGCCACCTCGATCGAAAACCGCCTGCTGCAGGCCCAGTCGGACCGGCACCTGGTGCTGCATTTCCAGGCCGCACCGGCCTTGCTGGGCACGCCAATGGAAGGGCTGGCCGGCGTGTCCACCGACGGCGAGGTGGTCTGGCTCAACGCCACCGGCCACAGCCTGCTGGGACGAGGCCCCAAGCAGCCGCAGGGCAGCGTGGGCGAGCTGCTCGGGCTGGAGATGCGGCAGCTGCTGGCGCTGTGTGGCACGCCGAGCGCGCGCCTGGTGCAACTGCCCAGCGGGCTGGGCATCTGGATGAAGGTCGAGCTGCGCATGCCCGACGGGGTGGACGTCCCGCACGGCGTTGGCTGGTCGGCCGCTCCGGCACCCGTGGCACCGGCGACGTCGGTACCGCACGAACGCGACGCACCCGCGCAGCACCATGAAGCCGATGAGGCCGCCGAGGCGAACGGTGTCGTGCCTGCGCCGGCCGCGGCCGCACCCACGGGTGCGCCGTCGCTGGCCGAGGCCCAGCAGGCGCTGATCGTTCGCAGCCTGCAGGCCAACGGCGGCAACGTCGCCAGGACCGCCCGCCAGCTGGGTGTTTCCCGGGGCCTGGTTTACCGGCACCTGCGCAAACCTGCGACGGACTGACGCCAACGGGTGTGAGGTGGGCTGCGACAATCGGCGCATGCCCCACCACGTCCACACCGCCACCCCCCTGTCCACCCACGACACCACCCGCGTTGACGACCTGCGCATCGGCGCGGTGCGCCCGCTCATCACGCCCGCGCTGCTGCAGGAGTGGCTGCCCACGCCGCCGGCCGCGCAGGCGCTGGTGGAAGGCAGCCGCGCCGCGCTCTCGCGCGTGCTGCACGGGCAGGATCACCGTCTCATCGTGGTGGTGGGACCTTGCTCCATCCACGACCACGGCCAGGCCATGGCCTACGCGCGCCTGCTGAAAGAACAGGCCGACGCGCTGAGTGGCGAGCTGCTGATCGTCATGCGTGTGTACTTCGAGAAACCGCGCACCACGGTGGGCTGGAAGGGCTACATCAACGACCCGCACCTGGACGGCAGTTTCGCCATCAACGAAGGGCTGGAACTGGCGCGCCAGCTGCTGCTGGACGTGCTCGCGGTCGGCCTGCCGGTGGGCACCGAATTCCTCGATCTGCTGTCGCCGCAGTTCATCAGCGACCTGGTGAGCTGGGGCGCCATCGGCGCGCGCACGACGGAGAGCCAGAGCCACCGCCAGCTCGCCAGCGGCCTCTCCTGCCCGGTGGGTTTCAAGAACGGCACCGACGGCGGCATCAAGGTCGCGAGCGACGCCATCCAGGCCGCGCAGGCCTCACACGCCTTCATGGGCATGACCAAGATGGGCCAGGCCGCGATCTTCGAGACGCGCGGCAACGCGGACTGCCACATCATCCTGCGCGGCGGCAAGCAGCCCAACTATGCGAAGGCCGACGTGGACGCCGCCTGCGCGCTGCTCAGGGCCGCCGGCCTGCGCGAGCAGGTGATGATCGACGTCTCGCACGCCAACAGCAGCAAGCAGCACCGCAAGCAGATCGAGGTGGCGGCCGACGTGGCGCAGCAGATCGCGGCGGGCGACGCGCGCATCACCGGTGTGATGATCGAAAGCCACCTGAACGAAGGCCGGCAGGACATCGTGCCCGGCCAGCCGCTGCAACCCGGCGTGAGCGTGACCGACGCCTGCATCAGTTTCGAACAGACCGTGCCGGTGCTGCAAGGCCTGGCGGCGGCGGTGCGGGCGCGGCGCGCGCTCCTGCAGGGCTGAACCACCGCCCGTCCAGCGGGCGGCTGCGTCAATGTCGACAGGGGGTTTCGCCCCCGGTTCCCTGGTTCTGGCTAGAGTGCCGTCGGCCCGGGCATCGCCCAGGCCTTCATTCATTCAGACACAGGAGGGTTGCATGCCAGTTTTCGATCTCAGGGGCCGCAAGGCCTTGGTCACCGGAGGCGCCCGGGGGCTGGGCGCCGGCATGGCGGTGGCGCTGGCCGCCTCTGGGGCCGCGGTGATGATCGGCGACGTGCTGGAGGACGAGGGGCGGGACACCGCACGCGCGCTGACCACCACCGGCGCCCAGGCCGCTTTCGTGAACCTGGACGTGACCGACGAAGCCAGCTGGCTCACGGCCGTGAGCGCCACCCACACCGCCTTCGGCGGCTTCGACATCCTGATCAACAACGCCGGCGTCGAGGTCACCGCCCTGGTGACCGAGATCGAACCCGACGCGCTGCGGCGCATGCTCGACGTCAACATCGTCGGCACCGCGCTGGGCCTCAAGCACGCCTTTCGCACCATGCGTCCGGGCGGTCTGGCCGGGCAGGGCGGCGTGGTGGTCAACGTGTCGTCGGTGGCGGCCACCATCGCCTTCCCGGCGATCGCGGGCTATTCGGCCACCAAGTCGGCGGTGGACCGGCTCACGCGTGTGGCGGCGATGGAGTCGGGCAAGCTGGGGTATGGCGTGCGGGTGAACTGCGTCTACCCGGGGCTGGTGCCCACCGACATGGGCATGAAACTCGCGGGCGACGTGGTCACGGCCGGGCTCTTCCCGACACCGGAAGAAGCCGTCGGCGCGATCATCGAGCAGACGCCGCTCGGGCGCCTGGGCACCGTGAGCGACATGGCCGACGCGGTGGTCTTCCTGTGCTCCGGCGCCTCGCGCTTCATCACCGGCGCGGGCCTGCCGGTGGACGGCGGCATGGGCATGTGAGCCCGGCCGCCGTCGAAAGGGGCGGTTCGATCAGCGCGGCTTGCGCGGAACGATCGGGCCGCGGCCTTCGATGTGGCGGAAATTGATCCGGCCCTTGGTCAGGTCGTAGGGCGAGAGTTCGAGCGAGACCCGGTCACCCGCGAGGATGCGGATGTGGTTCTTCTTCATCTTGCCGGCGGAGTAGGCGATCAGCTGGTGACCGTTGTCCAGCGTCACACGAAAGCGCGTGTCGGGCAGCACCTCGTTGACGATGCCCATCATGTCGATCAGTTCTTCCTTGGCCATGTGTGGCTCCTTTGCTTCAAATACAAATCTGAGGCGCCGCAGCGGCACCGGGGCGGGCGCGCGCGCGGAGTGCGTCGTTCACCCAGTCAATGCCCTGCGCCACGGCGTAGTCGGCCGCAGCGTCGTGGGTCGCGAAATCATCGTGGAAACGCATGACACGGGCGGTACAGGCGCTGCCGGAGCCGCTGGCGATGGACACCTGTGCGGCAAAACGCCCGCTGTCCAGCGGGCGAGAGCCAGCCGCAATGCGGTACTGGCCCAGGGTGAGAGAAGAAAGACCTTGCGAAGGCGTGGTCGTGGAAATCGTATGAATCATCAAAAACATCAAAGGGCTGGGACCGCCGCCAAAGCAGCAGACCCCGTCAGCGCCCGTACAAACACATGTGGCAGCCCCAAGCGCCGGGGTGCCCAACTGAAAAACCAGGAACCACCAGATTGCAGGACAGAGCAGGCAACCCGGTAGCACCAGCGCACGACCCTCGGCAGGGGCATCGGCACAACAGCAGGGAAAGGATTTGCGACGTTACCGCCCTCGAAGAGGGAGCGGAGCAGGCGCGGCTCGCGATGGAGGGGCTGGACCGGCCACCCCTCTGCCGGGGGTGGTACGCCAGGGCATCCACAGACGCTTGACGTGCTCGGTCGCCCAAGGCGAACCCTGTAATGTACCACGATGCGGAATATTTGTGTCAGCACCGCAGGCGGAAATGCTGATCTGTGGCGGTTCTTCGCTCAAAACGCACCCGGTCCTGTTCGCCCGGCGGCAAGGGCTGCCGGGCGTAGGCGTCCAGCGCGGCGATCTCTTCCTTGAGGCGCCTGCAACGCCAGGCCTTGTCGTCGGGGGCCCGGGCCGCCACGGTCGCGCCGCCTTGAGGGGCCGGTGGTGGCGGGGTGAGATCGGCCATGCGGTGGCGCGCAAAGGCAATCTGGTCGGCCAGGGGCAGGTCGGCCGGCACGGTGTAGGCCCGGACGACGTAGGCGCCGCGGTGCTGGCAATGCACGCGGGACCAGACCAACCCCGCCCCCTTGCAGCGGTAGAGCGTGATGCTCTCGCCGCCCGCGTTGAGCGGGTCGGAGACGTCCACGCCCCGGGACGTCGATCCGCCCGGGCAGGCTTGGTCGGTGTAGAGCACCTGGCCCGTGTGGTCACAGCGCTGCGGGCTGGCGGGTGGACGGGCTGCGTTTGAGGTGTCGGGTGTGGGCACAGCAGCGGCCGCAAGCGAGGCCGGCCGGGCGGGGGGCATTTCCGCGGTGGCGCGCAGAGGTAATGGCGACGGGGCGGGCACGGGGGTCTTGGGTGAGCCCGGCCAGTTGAACACGGCGTAAGCGCCGAACACCAGCGCCGCGAGCACCAGACCGATCGACAGGCCACTGACACCGGCGTGGGCCGGCGGGCGGAAAAGGGTCGCGGCGTCCAGCCCCTCTCGACCAGCGTTTCCGTCGTCGGGCGCAGCGCTCATTCCGCCTTCACCACCTTGACCATCTGCCCCACCGGCGGGTCGCTGCGGCCATAGGTGCCGTTGAGCAGCTGCAGGCGTTTTTCAGGCACGGCCGACTGGCGCGCCAGCTCGGCAAAGCCGCCGCGCGGAAAGGGCACGAGGCGCACGACCCAGGGCCGGGCGGCCTGCTGGTCGGCTGCGTTCATCGCGCGGAACGATTTTTCAGCGGCCATCATCCCGGGCATGGCGCGCTGGCGCGCGGCCGGGTCCACCGAGAGGTAGAGCATCACGAAGGTGTTCTGCTTCGGCCCGGTCACGAGCGTGGCCTCAAGGGCCTGCGGTTGGCCGTTGCTCCCTTTTCGCGCACCGACGAAGTGGGTGGCGGTGAACCCGTTGATGTTGCCTCGCGTGGTTTTGCCTTCGCTGGGCTGGAGGGCGTTGCGAATGATGTCGTCGTGCGTGTTGCCGGCGTTGGGGGGCACGGCGAGCACGCGCAGCGCGGCGTCGCCCTGTGGGCTGGTGAAGGTGAGGGCATCCGCCGCGTTCTCGATGCGCCAGCCGGCGGGCGCGGCCATGGTGATGCCCATGGCAGGGTGGTAGAAGTTCTGCCCCCGCGTGAGCCCCTGCTCGGGACTTTCGCCGAAGCGCACGCCGTCGATCATCTGCATGAACCGCTGGCTGCCATCGGAGGCGAACGTGCCCTGGTATTTGGCGGCGTTCTGGCTGATGGATTGCAGGCGCTGGTCGTTGCTGGGGTGGGACGAGAGCCAGCTGTCGCGTTCTGGCGCGGGCTGGCCGGCGGCGCGGGCTTCATCAATGGCAAAGGCTTCCTGCAGCTTGAGCACGCGGATGACGTCGATCATGTGGCGCGGGTCGTACTGGCTGCGCGCGAGGTACTCGGCGCCGAGGGTGTCGGCCTGCAGCTCCTGTTCGCGGCTGTATTTCGCCACGTAGCCGGCGGCCACGCCCTGCGCCATCTGGCCAAACATCTCGGTGCCGCCGCTCACGCCGACCTTGCTTTCGAGCACCGCACCGAGCACGGTGGCGGCGAGCACGCCCAGGCCGGCGGTCTGCTGGCGGGTGGCGCGCTGGGCGCCGTGTCGGGCGGTCACGTGGCCGATCTCGTGGCCGATCACACCGGCCATGTCGGCCTCGTTCTCCATGTAGGCCAGGATGCCGCGCGTGACGTAGACGTAGCCACCGGGCAGCGCAAAGGCGTTGATCTCCGAGCTGTCGAGCACGGTGAAGGTCCAGGGGATGTTGGCGCGGTGCGATTGTTTCGCCAGCTTCTGGCCGACCTCGTTCACGTAGGCCTGCAGGCGGGCGTCCTGGTAGACGCCGTACTCCTTCAACACCTCGGCGTGGGCCTTCTTGCCTTCGGCAAGCTCGGCGGACTCATCCATGGTGGTGCGCTCGGACTCGCCAGTGACCGGGTTGACCACCGTGGTGCCGCAGCCGCCGACCAGCAGGCCCAGCGCCAGCACGAAGGGAAGCATGCGTTTCACGATCATCTGCGGTGACTCCTCGTTGGGTGGGACGCGGACGGGCGTCAGTCGCCGTCGGGCAGGTCGCGCCCCTTGCTGCTGCGCCAGATCGCGCGCACCAGCCACAGGCCACCCGCAAAAGCGCTGGCGAAGCCGATGAAACCAAAGGCGGGCAGGCCAAACAGGGTGGGACCGCCCTGCACCGTCATGACGATGGACGAACCGACGATGAGCGCGGCGATCACCAGCGCCATCGTCAGCCGGTTGGCGGCACGGTCGATCTGGTCGCCCACGCGCTTGAGGTGCGCCACATCGATGCCCACGTGCACGCGGCCTCTGCGCGCGTTGCGCAGCAGGCGCGACACGTCGTGCGGCAGCTGCTCGGCCACGGCGAGCGTGCGCCGCAGCGTCTGCCAGGCACGGCCCGCCACCACCTTGGGCTCGTAGCGTGCGCGCACCACGCGCTTGAGCATGGGCAGGGCCTCGGTGGTCATGTGAAACCCCGGGTCGAGCCCGCGCCCCATGCCTTCGAGCGTGATGAAGGCCTTGATGAGCAGGGCCATGTCGGACGGCAGACCCAGGTGGTGTTCGCGCAGGATGGTGGTGACGTCGCCCAGCATCTGCCCGAGGTTGAGCTCGGCCAGCGGCGCACCGTGGTACTGGTCCACAAAGGTTTCGATCTCGGTTTCCAGCGCGCTCAGGTTGAGGCCGTGGTCGTCGCCGGTCCAGTCGAGCAGCACGTCGGCCACCGTCTGCGGGTTGCGTTCGACCAGGCCCAGCAGCAGCTGCAGCAGCTCTTCGCGCCGGCGTGCCGAAAGGCGGCCAACCATGCCGAAGTCGATGAAGGCGATGCGGTTGCCGTCGAGGTAGAACACGTTGCCGGGGTGCGGGTCGGCGTGGAAGAAGCCGTCTTCCACGATCATCTTCAGCACGGCCTGCGCGCCGCGCCGCGCGAGCAGGTTGCGGTCCAGCCCCTCGGTGTCGAGCCGGGCCAGGTCGTGGCCGGGGACGCCCCCCACGAAGTCCTGCACGTTGACGCGTTCTTTGGTGTGCGCCCAGTGCACCTTGGGCACCACGATCCAGGGCAGGGCGACCATGTTCGCTGCGATGCGCTCGGCGCTGCGGCATTCGCTGGCCAGATCGAGTTCGCGCTGCAGCGAACGGGCGAGTTCACGCACCAGCTGTTGTGGACGGTAGGGCTTCAAGGCCGGCAGCTCGGCCTCGGCCAGCGCGGCCAGGCGGGCGAGCAGGCGCAGGTCGGCCTCGATGATCTCGGTGATGCCGGGGCGGCGGATCTTGACGATCACCTCGCTGCCGTCGTGCAACTGCGCGCGGTGCACCTGCGCGATGCTCGCGGCGGCCAGCGGTTCCACGTCGAAGCGCGCGAACACGTCTTCGGGCTCGCCACCCAGGTCTTCGCGCAGCTGGGGCCGCAGCTGCTCCAGCGGCAGCGCGGGCACGTTGCTGTGCAGTTTTTCAAACTCGGCGATGTAGTCGGGGCCGAACAGGTCGGCACGGCCGGCCAGGATCTGGCCGAGCTTGACGAAGGTGGGGCCGAGCTCTTCGAGCGTGAGGCGCAGCTGCACCGGTGGCTCCAGCCGGGCCAGGTCGGCGGCGTGGTCCCATTTGATGGCGTGGCCCGCCTGTTCCAGCCGGTCGGCCAGGCCGAGGCGGCGCACGCTGTCGCCAAAGCCGTGGCGGATCAGCACGCCGAGGATGGCGTTCAGACGGCCCATGTCGCGGGCGGCACCCAGGGTTTCGATCAGCATGCGGCCATGATAGACCGGCTCACCCGTCCGCCGAAGCCGCTCAGGCCACCGGCTGCAGCGCGGCCAGCTGGGCCAGGAAAGCCGGCGGTACCGGGGCAGGCTTGCGCGCCGCGCGGTCAATGAAGACGATGCCGATCTTGCCCCGCGCCACCTCGCGGCCGGTCTCGACGCAGTCCATGCAATAGACCAGGTCGAAGCCGCAGCGGCTGAGGTCCTGCGGCAGCATGCGCACGCGCATGGTTTCGCCGTGGAAGCCTTCGGATTTGTACTGGGCCACAAGGTCGCCCACCACGATGGGGCAACCCGCCACGTCGGATTCGCGGTGGCCGAGCGACTTGAAAAAACGCACCCGCGCCTCGGACACCAGGGTCAGCAACTGGGCGTTGTCCAGGTGCCCACCCTGGTTCACGTGGCTGATGTAGATCTGGATCTCCGTCGCGAAGACGAAGCGGTCGGGCAGTTCGAACTGGATGCGGGGCATGCGGAAAAAGACAACGGGGCCTTGGGAGGCCCCGGGGTTCACTTGCGGTCGGGCAGCTCGATCTTGACTTCCAGCACGTCGAGGTTGTCCTGGCGGTCCAGCTGAACCTTGATGTCGTCCTGGTTGATCTTGATGTACTTGCTGATCACGGCCACCAGCTCGCGCTGCAGCGCGGGCAGGTAGTCGGGCTCAGAAGCGCTGCGACCGCTGCGCTCGTGCGCCAGGATGATCTGCAGGCGCTCCTTGGCGACGCTGGCGGTCTTCTTTTTCTCGCCCAGAAAGAAGGACAGGAAGGACATGGCTCATTTGCTCCCGAACAGGCGCTTGAAGAAGCCGGGCTTCTCGGCGTCGATGAAGCGCAGGGGCTTGTCGCCGCCCAGGAAGCGGTCGATCACATCGCTGTAGGCCTCGGCCACGTCGGTGCCCTTGAGGTGGATCGCCGGCATGCCCTGGTTGGACGCGGTCAGCACGTTCTCGCTCTCGGGGATCACGCCGATCAGCTTGATGCGCAGGATGTCCTGGATGTCTTCGAGCGAAAGCATCTGGCCGTCGGCCACGCGCGTGGGGTTGTAGCGCGTGATCAGCAGGTGTTCCTTGATCGGCTCCTTGCCTTCGATGGCGCGTTTGGTCTTGCTGCCCAACATGCCCAGGATGCGGTCGGAGTCGCGCACGCTGGAGACCTCGGGGTTGGTCACGATCAGCGCTTCGTCGGCGAAGTGCATGGCCATGAGCGCGCCGGTCTCGATGCCGGCGGGCGAGTCGCAGACGATGTATTCAAAACCCATCTCGGACAGGTCGGACAGCACTTTTTCCACGCCGTCCTGCGTGAGCGCGTCCTTGTCGCGCGTCTGGCTGGCCGCGAGCACGAACAGGTTGTCGCACTGCTTGTCCTTGATCAGCGCCTGGTTCAGGTTGGCTTCCCCGTGGATGACGTTGATCAGGTCGTAGACCACGCGGCGTTCGCAGCCCATGATCAGGTCGAGGTTGCGCAGGCCGACGTCGAAGTCGATCACGGCGGTCTTGTGGCCGCGCAGGGCGAGGCCGGAGGCGAAGCTGGCGCTGGTGGTGGTTTTGCCCACGCCACCTTTGCCGGAGGTGACGACAACGATTTTGGTCATGGTGAGGGGGTCTTTCAGGATCGGGGTGGAATCGGTGGTCGGGGGCTTCGGCCTCAGAGGCTGAGCGTTTTTCGGGCGTGTCCGAGCAACGCCCCAAGGCGCGCCCGATCAAGGCGCAAAGCACAGTCATAGCTCGGGCTATGGCGCGCATTTGCAACGCCGAGCGGGTGTGTTTTGGGGTGGTGAGCGGGCATGAACGAAAGACTCTCAGCCTCTTAAACCGAGATGGCGTCGACGACAAGTTTGTCGCCGTCGGGGCCGGGTGTGAGGCGCACCTGGGCGGCTTTGCCCTGCACCTCGGGGGGCAGGGGTTTTTCGCTGGTGCGGTAGATGCCGGCGATGGAAATCAGCTCGGGCGACATGGCCAGCGCGAAGATGCGCGCGTCGGCGTTGCCGCGCGCGCCGGCGATGGCCTTGCCGCGCAGCGGGGCGTAGACATGGATGTGGCCGTCCGCGATCACCTCGGCGCCGGGGTTGACCATGGCCATGACCACCAGGTCACGGCCGCGTGCGTAGACCTGCTGACCCGAGCGCAGGGGCTTGTCGATCACCATCGCGCCCGCGGCGGGCGCCGGGGATGCGGCGGGCTCGGGCGCTGGCGCCACCTCGACGGGCGCGGCCGGCATCGGGCGGTGCACCGTCGCGTCGGGCGCCGCGATCAGGCCGGCCGAGGCCGCCTGGGCCATCTGCCCGGCGTCACCGCCGCGCACGGCCAGCGGGCTCAGGCGGTGTTCACGCAACAGGCCCACCAGCGAGGCAAAGTCGATGGTGGCGCCGGGGTCGGCGGCCTGCAGGGGGAAAAGGTCGATGACCAGCGGGTCGTGGTCGAAAAAATCGGGAATGTCACCGAAGCGCTGGGCGAATTCGGCGCTCAGGCGGGTGAGGTCGGCGGATTTGAGCAGCAAGGCCACCAAAGGCAGGTTGGCGCTCTTGATTTCGAAGGCGGTGGGAGCGCTGGCGCTGAGGATGGTGGACATGTATCCGTGCGGAGGCTGGGTGACGCCGGAGACCCTCCGGCGAATGCAGCGGGCAGTTTACCAGCCACCCGCCTGCTCAAGGCGTACAAGCGCTGCGCGCCAATACATGCGAGCGGCTTACAAAATGTAATTACTTCCCTGTCAGATGTGACAGGCAGTAATACGATTGACTGTATTTGTTGGCTATGCTCTGGGCGCCTCAAATCAACGACCGTGTTGAACTTGGCCGCTGGTTTGGGCATTTCATCCGTTCAAAGCAATCCAAAGCAATCACATCTCAGGCAGGAAAAGACATGAAGCACATCTCCCCCATCCCCCATTTTTTGAACCGCCGGCGGCTGCTGGGCCGCTTGGCGCTTGGTGGCACTGCGTCCTTGGTGCTGGCGGCATGTGGAGGCGGCGGAGGGGCCGACGACGACGGGGCGGCGTTGGACTTGAGAGCGGCTTACGACCGTGTGTTGGAAGGCATGGACCATGAAGAGGTCAACAAGGCGGTTGGTGGGGCCCCTCTTGACGTCAGTGATTTCTCAAGGGGATGGAGCTCTGGAAATCAAAGGTTGTATGTAACCTTCACCAAAATGATCTCTTCTGGTGAGTTTTATGTAAACGGTGTTCAGTGGAAGCAAATCGGGGGCGGTGAGCTGACAAAATCTTTTAACCCCAACGATTGAAAGAACTCTTATGAAGAAGATTTTGATATTGTTGTTGACTTTTTCTGGCTCTTCGTTTGCTCAATGGGCTGTGCATGATGAAGAATTGCTGAAAGAAGTTCGAAAAATAAATAACGTTAGCGCCACGAACATTGCGAGCCTAAAAGATCTGGAATCGCCGGTGAAGCTGGAAAAGCTGGATGTTGATTTCGCCAAACTCAGCTCGCTGACGGATGCCGACAAAAAGAAATACATTGGCACAGTTCAAGATTGTGGTGACGAGAAGTTGAACCCGCAACACTTTGCAGCATGTGTGGGCCTGCGCAACCTTCGCATTCAAACGTTGAAGCAACGGCAGAGCATTCTTGGAGTGATGGACGAACGCCGAAAGACAATTGACCAAACCATCAAAGACGCGAGAAACAACAGCGGCAAAGAATCAGGCATTCTTCAGCGCTACCACTTCGAGCTGCAAGGCCTGCAAGCCCAGATGCAGTCCGACGCCATGAAGCTCGAAATCTTGCTCGGTGGCTACCGGGATCGTGAAAGGGTTTATGAAATGCAAATGGCGGAAGCGCGGCGGGTGAGCGACACGCGCAAGCCGGATTCGGTGTTCAAACTCGGCCCAGTGCCATTTCCTTCCGGCCTATTGAAGTCTTCAAATTAATGCTTGGCTTCTTCTCGGCTGCACAGACATCGTTAATGCCCCGTCGAAAGCAGGCGGCAATTTTTTCTCCATTTGACATTGGGTGACTCCATGGCCTGCGCATCTGCCGCTCTTCCTGCCTTCTTCTTGACCGCCTTGGTGGGGGTGGACAACACCTACATCAGCAAACTCAACGATGCCTTGTTTGTTTGCGAGATTCGGGAATATCTCGTGGACGAGATGCTCATTGGAACCTACCGTGATCAGGTAGCGGCGCAGCTGGGCAAAGCCTTGACCTACATGTCCACCGTGATCATGACCATTTGGGTGGCGTACCAGGGTTTCATGATCATTTCGGGCAGCAATCGGAAACCGATTCTGGCGCTGGCTTTGCAAACCGGCAAGATGGTACTGATTCTTTCGCTGGTGGCGTTGGTGGCACGCCAATCGCCGTTCATAGCCGAAACAGTGCTGAATTTTCAGGCGCTGATCACCGCCGCCATTGTGGGCGAGGGCACCGACATCTACCGCACCGTGGACCTCAATGTGGGCCTGGCGCTGATGTTCAACGCATTGGTCGATGGATTGGTGGGTGGGCAGCAAGCCGGGGCCGATGGAAAATCCATGACGACGATTGCCGGTATGGTCGGGCAGGCCGGGCCTGCGATGGTGATCTCGGCTTACGCGCTGGCGGCTGAGGTGTTCATCACGTTGGCCATCATGTTGTCGCCCGTGTTCATCTTCTTTCTGCTGTTTCAGCAAACGGCGGGGAAGTTCTGGAGCTGGACGCGTTATTTGCTGGGCACCATGTTTTCGCTGGCGGTGCTGGTGTTGGTGGGCGGCGTCTTGCTCAAGATGATGATGGCGTATGGCGCAATGGTGATTGCGGCATTTTTCCTCAATGGGTCGGCGTTGGGCAGCCTGGTTTCGGTGGACATTGCCGGGAGCGCCATGCGCATGGGCATGATGGGCGCTCTCTCCAGTGCGCTGTTGCTGATGATTCCGCCGGTGATCATGGGTTTTTTCAATTCTGGAGCTTCGTTTGCCGCCAATGCCTTGGCTGGCGCGGTGGGCGGCGGCACGGCGGCCATGATGCAGGCGATGCAGAAGGATGGCGGGGCGGGTGGCGGCGCAGCAAGCTCTGCCGGCGCATCGGGCCACCCTGCGCTGGGACACTCGGGCGGCACGAACGAAGGCGGCACGGCGGCTGGGTCGTCGGCGCTCAATCACCAGATTCAGCAGAGCATTGCCGCCAAGAGCGCTCAACCGATGGGCGGGGCAGGAGCCAATGGCCTCTGGGGTGGTGCGCGCCCGCTGGGCGCGGGCTCCAGAGGCCACGCCTCTGTCGAGGCGATGGGGAGCGCGCCTGGTTTGCGACAGGCACAGCGGCAGCAGCAGGACTTGGCCACCAGTGGTGAGCTGCGTGAGAACAAAGCCACGGGGGTGTACGAAACGGCCGAAACCGCGCAGCAACTGCGCAATGATCCGAGTTTGGGCAGGGGCGGGCATTTCTCCGTAGGCGCTGATGGCGGCTCGGTTGGCGGCACAGCAACTTCTCAACACGCTGGCGCCGCCTACAGCCACTCCACAAAGGCAGAAAGCCCCCTCGGAAACGGTTCTTCATCGGGGTCATCGGTTGGTGCGTCGGTCGCCACCCCGGTGCACTCGTTGCCTCCCACTGGAGTGGCTAAAACAGTGCCTCCGACCGGTGGACCGGCGGCGTATGACGTTGCAGCGCGAGAGGTGCGCAACCCCGTTGCACCTCGGCCTTCGATGCCCGATCGCACTGGAAGATGAGCAGCGGCCTCGCAAAGCAGCTTGCAGCAGGGCTGGGGGCACTGGTCTTGTGGAGCATCGGCGTTTTGCAGCAGGCTTCGCTCAAAGCCGAGCGCTGGACGCTTCAAGAAGTGTTTCTCTGGCAATGGCGGCTTTCGCTTCGCGTGGCGCTGTTGGCCATGCTTTTCTTTGTGGCAGCCCATCACTGGCATTGGTGGCGTCTCTGGGTCAATGGTCCTCTGAGCGATTCCTTGTTGCAGGAGGTACTTCAGGAACGGGAATCCCTGGGTGCTCACAAAAGCAAGACGGTGCGGTTTCGGTGTTTCGTTCCGGCCAGCGCGAGCGCGGCGGGTTTGTTGCCATATCTCAACGCCGCGAGTCTGGCCAGCGCCCAAGCATGGATTGAGCCAGGTTTGCCTTGGCTCGAAGGCGATTGGTGGGTCGTTGATGTGGTGGATCAGCGCATCACGAAGATGAGCCGCATGGACAAGGCCTTGCTTCAACCGCACCCGCGCATGAAAGAAGCGCAATGTGCGCCCGCGAACGCGATGAAGTTGATCAACGCGGGGGTCAACGGGCAGGGGCAGCGGGAGTTTCAGGTGATTGATCTGAACCGTTCGGCTGCGTTTTGACCGAGACCAAACAGCGGTCAAGAAAAACCGTGCGGGACGAGTCAACCGTGGCCTCTGCAACATACCCGTTTCAATACCGCTGGCGCCCTGGCCCAGCAGCCAAAAGCGAACACGCCCGTTGAGAATCCAACACCAATTCAAGAAGCCGAAATGCCCCCCTTCACCGAACACCCACCTGTGCCCAAGGTCTTGCAGGACGCGCTCAAGGACTACCCGGAGCTGATCGCTGATTTGCAGGAAGGTCTCAAGAAGGTGGGCCTTCGACCGGGCATGAGCAGGGAACAGCGGGCTGATCAGTTTGAAGAAGCGATATAGCGCCTCGAAGATGCACTTAGCCATTACATGACAGAAGCCGCTGCTGAAGTCAGGGCCGCCGAAGCCACTGGCGACACTGCGTTGATTGCCAAGTTGAAGGAGAAAAAAATGCTGATGAGCGGCTGTCGCCACGAATTTGGGGTGGATGAGTTGGCTGACTTCTTCCGCATGGGCCAAGACTGAGGGATCTGTTCATGGCACACGACTACCCCGTCAAAAATCAACGAACGCCATTGATAACCAAGGAGATCTGACGTGGCTCAAAAAATCGATCCGATCAAACTCAAGGCTGCCGCCGAACGCCTGGAGTGGGTGTGTCAGCAATACCCGGGTGAGGCTGCGGTGCAGTCGCTGTACCAGGGCCTTCGATCCTTGATCGAGGACGCCAAGGCGGGCAGGGTTCTCGTGCCTGTGTCCGATCGACAGGACATTCCTTCGCGCTGGGCTGTGTCTGCCGAGGGCCTGTACCGGGACTACGAAAATCCAAGCATCGAAAGCGCCTATGTGGCGTTTGCGATTGAAATGGAAGGCGGGTTGACCGAGCAAGACAAGCGGATCCTTGCCAAGTTCGCAGCTCGCATTGCCGCCAAATCGAATGGCACAGGGGAAGCCTCATGAGAGAGCATGAGCTGACCCCTGATGCTCTCAAAAAGCGGTACGAGGAAGAGGTCGTCTCAAAGGCGAAGACTTTTGTGACCCATGGGGTAGGCCAAGAGGCTGCCCGAAATTTTCTCGAGACGGTGGAAGGTGAGTTGTATCTTGATCGGTTGCATGAAGCGTCACCGGCCACGCCACTGGTTGATCTCCAGCAACGGGCTATCGACCAGATCACCTCCGGCCGAGAACTCCCCCGCATGGAGACCATCGACGAGCCCTTGGTCAAGATCGTCCCCAAAGGCCAGCAACCTTCGCCCTTCTCCCCCTTCTGGGCCAAGGAAGCCGATCTCGATGCCGCAGTGAAAGAAGGCAAGAATCTTTCAGACCATTTCGCTCTGCCCATCGCCAGCGAATCGCCGCAATACGACGTCTACAAAATCACCCCGAAGGCCCCCACCGAAGCCTTCGTCAACACCGTTGCGCCGACCAGCGAGCTGGACGGAAAAGTCACCAAGCCTGGCGGCGCACGCCAGTACCTGACACCCAACCGCAATCTCTACGAACCCGCCGAGTTCGTCAAAACAGTCGACAACCGCCTGCACGTCCCGCTGCAGAAGTCTCCCGACCACACCACGCCCCACTCGACCAGCGCCCGCACCTTCACCCACACCGTCAAAGGCGCAGGCATCGCCGGCACGGTCTACGGCGCCTTTGACGCCAAAGGCCAGATCGAGACTGCCATCGACACCGCACGCTCCAACCGCGAGCAGTGGGTTCGCGGCAGCGAGGAAGCGGTCAACCAGGGCACCAAGGCCGTGGTCACCGGCGCTGCCGCCACTGTCGGCGCGATCCCCGGTGCCGCCGCCGGCACGCTCACCAGCCCCGTCACCGGCCCGGTCGGCCCCGTGGTCGGTGGCCTGGCCACCGGCGGGGTGGCCGCCTACGGCGCCGAGAAGCTCTACGAAGACTCGCGCCTGCAGCGGTGGAGCAAGGCGCTGGGCCGCGAGGTCGGTGAACTGGGCTACTACCACGTGTCAAAGGAAGGCCGCTTGCTCGGCCAGGTCAACAGCCTGAAGCAAGACCTGCAGAGCGAAACCGACCCCGCCAAACGCGCCCAGCTGAAGACCCGCTTGAACGAGACCAGCGAAACATTCAGCACGGAAGCCGAGCGCAACGGCCGCACCTTCGAAGCCCGTGCCGGCATCGACAAAGCCTGGGAGCAGACCCACGCGAAGTACCCCAAGGTGGACAAGGACGACATCAACGACGCGCTGGCGAAACACATCGACGCGGGCAAGCGCCCCGCCGACGCAGCGCGTGGCGCTTTGAGCGACGCCGTGCACGAGCGCTACCCGCGCGCCCTGCCCCACCAGCCGGTGGAGAACTACCGGGCTCTGAGCAACCAGCAGTTGGCCGAGAAACACGGCCAGTATGTGGGCGAGGTGGCCCAGGGCCGCCAAGCCGTTTTGGCGCTGGCGGTCAACAAGGACTCACACAACAACGTCGACCAGGGCTGGCCCAAAGCCCTGGCGCAAGAGCGACAGGCTGGGCGGGTAAAGGACGGGCTCAACGAACTTTGGCGCGACACCGGCCACTTGGGCGCGATCCGCGAAAGCATGCAAGAGCGCGGCATGAAGCTGCCCGAACTGCCGGCCGAACTGAGGCCCAAGGCGACATCAACGACGACATCAACGAGCCCCCAGGCCGATCTCTCACCGCAGCAGGCGCGCCACCACCAGCTCGCACAGACTCAGCTCGGACCGGCCCTGAGCGCGCGGGGCCACAGCCCTGAACAGATCGACCGTGTCAGCGCGGCCGCCGTGGGCCATGCCCAGCAACACGCGCACCGGGGCGACGTGCGCGCGTTTCACCTGAGCAAGGACGGCGAGCGCGTGGCGGTGGTGCAGGAGCGCGCGCCCGTCAGCGAGTTCAGCGTGAAGGCCGCACAGAGCCAGAGCGCCGACCAGCACCTGGAGCGCGCCCACGCGGTGGCCCAGACGCAGGTGCGGGAACAGACAGGGGAACGCAGCCCGGGCCGGGAGTCGTCGTTGGCTCGAGAACCACAGCATGAGGCGCCGCAGCGCGCCATGGCTTGAGCGTTTGACGGCCCTGGACCTGACGCTGCTCATTCCATGAACAGCGTCGATCACGCACCACCCCCTTCACCGTTGGTGCCAGCGCCGGTGTGCGGGCCAGACAAACGTCAAGGCAGCCGGGCTCTTGGACGCCCATACTGGGATGCCATGACGCCCGACGCTCTCGAACCCCGGACCACCCCCTCCCTGTTGACCTGGGTGCGCATGACGCGCCCGGCCTTTCTGCTGCTCACGGTGGTGGGCTGCGCGCTGGGCACGGCCACCGCCGCGGCCTGCGGTTGCGGATTGGACCCCTGGCTGGCGCTGGCCGCCACCGGGCTGGCGGTGCTGGCCCACGCGACGGGCAACGTGCTCAACGACCTGCACGACGCGCGCAACGGCGCCGACGCCGCCAACACCGGGGGCATTTTTCCGTTCACGGGCGGTTCGCGGCTGATCCAGAACGGCCGCGTGAGCGAGCGCGACACCGCCGATCTGGCCAAAGGCCTGCTGCTGTTCCTGGTGCCGGCTGGCCTGCTGCTGGCGGTGAAGACCGGCGGCGGCGTGTTGCTGCTGGGCATGGCCGGGCTGTTGCTGGCCTGGGCCTATTCGGCGCCGCCGCTCAAGCTGATGTCGCGCGGCCTGGGCGAGCTGGCGGTGGCGCTGGTGTGGTTTCTGGTGGTGATCGGGGCCGATTACGTGCAACGGCGCCAGTTTTTCGTGATCCCGGCGAGCGCGGCGCTGGGTTTTGCGCTGATGGTGGCGGCGCTGCTGCTGATCAACGGGTTCCCCGACGCCACGGCCGATGCCCGGGTGGGCAAACGCACGCTGGTGGTGCGGCTCGGCCCCACCGGGGCCGCCGGGCTGTATGCCGGACTGGTGGTGGGCGCCCACGGATGGCTGGTGCTCAGTGCGGGGCTGTTGATCCCGCCCAGGGAGGCGCTCTGGGGCCTGGTGTCGCTGCCGGTCTCGCTGGCCGCCGCGTGGCTGCTCTGGCGGCGGCGCCACCAGACCGAACGCCTCAAGGCCGCGCTGGCGCTCACCGTCGCCGCCACCTTGCTGCACGGCCTGGGCATGGCCGCGGGTTTCGCGTGGCTGGCGCGCCTGCACTGAGGCGCTCGGCCAGGTCATTTGGGCCGGGCGTCTTCCGTGGTCAGCGGTTTGCCACCGGAACCCCACCAGCCGCTGCGAATCTCCTGGATCACGCAGCGCGTCATGGGCCGGAAGCCCTCGCCGCCGACCTGGACCACGGCTTCGGTGATGGCCGCGATGAGCGCGTGTTTCTTGTCGTCGGGCAGCACGCCCTCGATGATCTTGACGTCGATGAATGGCATGGGGTTCTCCTATTCGATGGTGGCGACGGTGTCGAACGCCAGCCGGGGACCGCGCGGGCGCAAGGTCGAGGTATCGCCATGGCCGAGGTTGACCAGGAAGTTCGAGCGGTGACGGCCGTCGGGAAAGAAGCAACGGTCCAGTGCCTCGGCGTCGAAGCCGCTCATGGGGCCGCAGTCCAGGCCCAGCAGGCGCGCGGCCACCATCAGGTAGGCGCCCTGCAGGCTGCTGTTGCGCAAGCCCACCGTCTGCGCGAGCGCGGGGTTGTTGTCATAGGGCGCGGCGGCCGTGGGCATGTGGGGGAACTGGGTCGCCAAGTGCTCGTGAAACCGGCTGTCCTGCGCCACGATCACGGTCACGGGCGCGCCCATGACCTTGTCCACGTTGCCCGGCGACAGGCAGGCGCGCAGCTTCTCCTTGGCCTCGGCGCTGCGCACGAACACGTAGCGCGCGGGCTGACAGTTGGAGGCTGTGGGGCCCCATTTGGCGAGTTCGTAGAGCGCCTTCAGGGTTTCGTCGCTGATCGGCTCGTCGCGGAATTTTGAAAACGTCCGAGCGGCTGAAAACGCCTGTTCGGCGGGGGAGGTCGGTGGGTTGGTCATGGGTCTTCGAGGGGGGTTGGAGTGGTCAGGCCGCGGTGTAGGCCGTCTTGACCGTGGTGTAGAACTCGGCGGCATGGCTGCCCTGCTCGCGCGGGCCGACGCTGGAGCCTTTGCGCCCGCCGAACGGCACGTGGTAATCAACACCCGCCGTGGGCGCATTGACCATCACCATGCCCGCTTGCGCCTGCCGCTTGAAGTGGGTGGCGTGTTTGAGGCTGGTGGTGCACAGGCCGCTGGACAGGCCGAACGGCGTGTCGTTGGCCAGCGCCAGGGCCTCGTCGTAGTCGCGTGCACGGATCACGTTGGCCACCGGCCCGAACACCTCCTCGCGGCTGATGCGCATGGCGTTGTGTGTGTCGGTGAACAGCGCCGGGGTGAGGTAGTGGCCGGGCTGACCCGAGTCACTGGTGGCGCGGTGCTCGCCGCCAAACGCCAGCGTGGCGCCTTCGGCCTGCGCGATGCGGATGTAGTCCAGGTCCACCGCGAGCTGCCGCTCGTCGACCACCGGACCGATGTCGGTACCGGGGCTGCGCGCGTCGTCCACCTTGAGCTGCTTCAGGCGCTCCACCACGGCCGCCACGAAACGGTCGTGGATGCCCTCGGAGACGATCAGCCGGCTCGACGCCGTGCAGCGCTGGCCGGTGGAATAGAACGAGCCCATCACCGCACAGTTCACCGCCACCGCCAGGTCGGCGTCGTCGAGCACGATCAGCGGGTTCTTGCCGCCCATCTCCAGCTGGTGTTTGGCGCCGCGCGCCGCGCAGGCCACAGCCAGGCGGCGGCCGGTGGCCACCGAGCCGGTGAAGCTCACGCCGGCCACGCGCGGATCGTCCACCAGCGCCGGGCCGATCTCCGCGCCCGAACCCATCACCAGATTGAACACCCCCGCCGGCAGGCCGCTGCGCGAGAGGATGTCGGCCAGCGCCCAGGCCGAGCCGGGCACCAGCTCGGCGGGCTTGAACACCACGCAGTTGCCGAAGGCCAGCGCGGGCGCGATCTTCCAGGCGGGGATCGCGATGGGGAAGTTCCAGGGCGTGATCAGGCTCACCACACCCAGCGGTTCGCGCGTGACCTCGACCGAGATGCCCGGCCGCACCGAGGCCAGCAGCTCGCCGCGCTGGCGCAGCGCCTCACCGGCGAAGAACTTGAAGATCTGTCCGGCGCGCACCACTTCGCCCACCGCTTCCGGCAGGGTCTTGCCCTCTTCGCGCGCCAGCAGGTCGCCGAGTTCGGCGCTGCGCGCCAGGATCTCGCTGCCCGCCTTGTCCAGCACGTCACAACGCTGCTGCGGCCCCGACAGCGACCAGGCGGGGAACGCCGCCGCCGCCGCAGCCACCGCCGCCCGCGCTTGCGCCATGTCGGCCAACGCGTACTCGCCGATCACGTCGCGCGTGTCCGAGGGGTTGATGTTGCGCACGCTGCGCGCGCCCGCCACCCACTCACCACCGATGAAGTTGTGTCCCAGCGTCATCACGCGCGCCCCGCGCCGCGCTGGCGAAAGCGCGCCTGCCACTCGGCCAGCGGCATGTAGCTCGGGTCGTCGCGCACCATGGCGAAGGTCTCGGCCAGCAGCTGATCTTCGCTCTTGCTCAGATCGAGCGGCGTGCCGTAGGGCTGGTTGACGTAGTACGGCGTGTCCAGGTAGACCTCGACCCGGTTGCCCTCGGGATCGAAGTAGTACAGCGACCAGGCGTTGCCGTGGTTCATGGGGCGCATCTCATAGGCGCCCAGGGCCTCGGCCTTGTCGCGGTTCCAGCGCAGCTCGGCCAGGTCGGGCACCAGGAACGACACCTGCATGATGGTGCTGACCTTGGACTCGGCCGAGCGACCCTCGGACAGCACGATCTGGTGGTGCTGGTCTTCGGAGGCGCTCATGAAGACCAGCCGGTTGCCAAAGTTCTTGCCCAGGCCTTCGTCGGTGATGGTGAGCTTGAACACCTGGGTGTAGAAATTCACCATCTTGTCCAGGTCGTAGACGAAGAAGCCAAAGTGGGCGGGGGTGGGGCGGGTGACATTCATAGATAGGGGTCCTTCTCAGTTCTTCACGGCGCCGAAGCGCGACCCGCGACGCATACAACAACGCCAACCGGGGGCACCGAGGAACCGGCTTTGCCGGGCCTCTGGTGCCGTCCCCCTCCCGCCGAAGGCGAGAGAGGGGGGTGACGCGAAGCGGCGCGGGGGGTGATTTCTTAATCCTTCTGGATCTTGGCGTCCTTGACCAGCTGCGCCCAGCGCTTGAGGTCGCCCTCGATGGTGGCCTGCAGTTCCTTCGGCGTGCTGGCGTGCACGTCGCCGCCGGTGGCCTCGGCCAGCTTGCCGCGCAGAGTGGCGTCTTGCAGCGCGGTGGTGACCTGCGCGTTCAGGCGATCGATCACCGGCTGCGGCGTGCCGGCCGGCGCCAGCAGCGCGGTCCAGGAACGCACCTCGAAGTTGGGCACGCCCTGTTCGGCCACCGTGGGCACGTCGGGCAGGCCGCTCCAGCGGGCGCTGCCCGAGGTGCCGAGCGCGCGCAGCTTGCCGGCCTTGACCTGCGGCAGGGCGGTGGTCGGCGCGATCACGACGAAGTCCACCTCGTTGCCCAGCAGCGCGGTCACCGACGCGCTCTCGCCGCGGTAGGGCACGTGGGTGAAGGCCGCGCCGGCGCGGTTGGCCAGCAGCTCGCCCGTCATGTGCTGCCCGGTGCCGATGCCGGCCGAACCGAAGGTCATGGGGTTGGGCCGGGCCTTGGCCGCCTTGAGCAGGTCACCCAGGCTGTTGTGCGGGCTGGCGGCGTTGACCACCACCAGGAACGGGAACGAGGTCAGCGCCGAGATCGGCTGGAAGGACTTGGCGGTGTCGTAGGGCAGCTTGTCATAGAGCACACCCGCGATGGCGTGGCCGCCGGTGGCCAGCAGCAGGTTGTAGCCATCGGGTTTGGCCGAGGCCACCGTGGCCGCCGCGATGGTGCCGCCGGCGCCGGCCTTGGGCTCGATCACCAGCGGCTGGCCCAGGCCCTTGGCCATTTCCGCGCCCACCAGGCGCGCCACCGCGTCGGCGTTGCCGCCCGCGGCGAAGCCGTGCAGCACCTTCACGGGGCGATCGGGGTAGGTCTGTGCGCCGGCGACAGTGGGCAACGCCAGCGGCAGCGCCAGCGCCAGGGCGGCGCCGAAAGAGGTGAACGGGTTCTTGGTCATGGTCTTGTCTCCTGTGTTTTTGAGGCTGATTGCCTGGGGTTACTGCGGGGCCTGTTCGATGGTGTTGCGCAGGATGCCGATGCCTTCGATCTCGACCTCCACCACATCGCCCGGCACCATGAAGCGCGGCGGCTTCTTGCTCCAGCCCACGCCGCCAGGCGTGCCGGTGACGATGACGTCGCCCGGCACCAGGGTGAAGATGGTCGAGGCGTAGGCGATCTGCTGCGCCACCGAAAAGATCATGTCGTCGGTGGTGGTGGACTGCATCTGCTCGCCGCTGAGGCGGGTGACCAGCTTGAGCGGGCGGTCGGGCGCGATCTGATCGGCCGTGACCATCCAGGGCCCGAAGGCGCCGGTGGACTCGAAGTTCTTGCCCGCGCAGATCGACTTGGCGTGGAACTGCCACTCGCGGATGCTGGCGTCGTTGTAGATCGAATAACCGGCGATGTGCTCGTGCGCGCGGGCCTCCGGGATGTTGCGGCCGGGCTTGCCGATCACCACGGCCAGCTCGCCTTCCCAGTCCAGCGAATCCGAGCAGTGCGGGCGCAGGATGGGCTGGCCGTGCGCCACCTGCGAGCGCCAGACGCGCAGGAAGATCGGCGGAAATTCGGACAGCTCACGGTCGAGGCCGGCGGCCACGACCTCGCGGTGGTGGTCGTGGTAGTTGCGGATCGCGCAGACGATTTTTTCGGGGTGGGGGATCACCGGCAGGAAACGGATGCTGGAGAGCGGCAGATCGGCCGGCACTCTCGCGGTGTCGGCGGCCGCGTGCGGCGTGCGGCCCGCCGCGATGTAGGCCTGCAGCGTGGGGTATTGCGGGTAGGCGCGGCCCAGATCGGCGACGTGTTCGCCGACGACGGCGCCCCAGGAGGCTTGGCCTTGGTGTTCAAACGACAGCAGTTTCATGGGGTGCTTTCAAAAAGTGAGATGAGAGGAAGGGGACGTTGCCCCGTGGACAAAAAGATCAGGCGTCTGGCACAGAGGATTCCCGCAGGCGCGCCAGTATCGGTTCGGTGTGGGCGCCCAGCGCGGGCGCGGCCCAGCGGTACTGCACCGGCGTGCGCGAAAAGCGCAGCGGGCTGGCCACCGCCGGGGCCGTGCCCGCGAGCGGGTGCGGCAGGTCCACGCGCAGGCCGCGCGCCTGCACCTGCGGGTCGGCAAACACCTGCTCCAGCGTGTTGATCGGACCGCAGGGCACGTTGGCTTTCTCCAGCGCTTCGATCCACTGCGCCGTGCTGCGCTGCACCGTCACCTGGCGCAGCAGCGGCACCAGCTCGCCGCGGTGCGCCACGCGCGCAGCGTTGGTGGCGAAACGCGGATCGGCGGCCCACCCGGCGTGCCCCGCTTCATGGCACAGCGAGGCGAACTGGCTGTCGTTGCCGACGGCCAGGATCATCTCGCCGTCGGCGGTGGGGAAGGACTGGTAGGGCACGATGCTCGGGTGGGCGTTGCCCAGGCGGCGCGGCGACTGGCCAGTCACCAGGTGGCTGAGCGCCTGGTTGGCCAGGCACGCCACCTGCACGTCCAGCAGGGCCAGGTCGATGTGCTGGCCCAGGCCCGAGCGCTCGCGCCAGGCGACTGCGGCCAGGATGCCGGCCACCGCGTGCAGGCCGGTGAGCACGTCGGTCAGCGCCACACCCACCTTCATCGGGCCGGCGCCGTCTTCACCGTCGGGCACACCGGTCAGGCTCATCAGCCCGCCCATGCCCTGCACCATGAAGTCGTAGCCGGGGCGCTGCGCGTAGGGGCCGGTCTGGCCGAAGCCGGTGATCGAGCAGTAGATCAGGCGCGGGTTGAGCGCGCTCAGGGTGGCGTGGTCCAGCCCGTAGCGCGCCAGGCCGCCGACCTTGAAGTTCTCGATCAGCACGTCGGCGCGCAGCGCCAGCTCGCGGATCTGGCGCTGGCCCTCGGGTGTGGCCATGTCGAGCGCGACCGACTGCTTGTTGCGGTTGGTGCACAGGAAGTAGGCCGATTCGAGGTCGTTGCCCTGCGGGTCCTTCAGGTAGGGCGGGCCCCAGCCGCGCGTGTCGTCGCCGCGCTCCGGGTGCTCGATCTTGATCACCTCGGCGCCCATGTCGGCCAGCATCTGGCTGGCCCAGGGGCCGGCGAGCACGCGCGAGAGGTCGAGCACCTTCAGGTGCGAGAGCGCGCCGTCGGTGGTGGTGGATGCTTGGGTCATGATGCAAACGCCTGCAGGCCGGTCTGTGCGCGACCGAGGATCAGCGCGTGGATGTCGTGCGTGCCTTCGTAGGTGTTGACCACCTCCAGGTTCACCAGGTGGCGGGCCACGCCGTATTCGTCGCTGATGCCGTTGCCGCCGAGCATGTCGCGCGCGACGCGGGCGATGTCCAGCGCCTTGCCGCAGCTGTTGCGCTTGAGCATGCTGGTGAGCTCCACCGAGGCGGTGCCCGCGTCCTTCATGCGGCCAAAGCGTAGGCAACCCTGCAGCCCCAGCGCGATCTCGGTCTGCATGTCGGCGAGCTTCTTCTGCACCAGCTGGTTGGCTGCGAGCGGGCGGCCGAACTGCTGGCGGTCGAGCACGTAGCGGCGCGCGCGGTGCCAGCAGTCTTCGGCCGCGCCGAACGCGCCCCAGGCGATGCCGTAGCGCGCGCTGTCCAGGCAGGTGAACGGGCCCTTCAGGCCGCGCACGCCGGGCAGCAGGTTCTCGTCCGGCACGAACACCGCGTCCATCACGATCTGGCCGGTGACCGAGGCCCGCATGCCGACCTTGCCCTCGATCACGGGTGCGCTCAGGCCCTTCCAGCCCTTTTCCAGGATGAAGCCGCGGATCTGGTTCCGCCCGCTGTCCTCGTCGGCCAGTTGGGCCCAGACCACGAACACATCGGCGATGGGGCTGTTGGTGATCCACATCTTGGCGCCGCTCAGGCTGAAGCCGCCGGGCACGCGGGTGGCGCGGGTGGACAGGCTCGCCGGGTCGGAGCCGCTGTCGGGTTCGGTGAGGCCGAAGCAGCCAATCCACTCGCCCGAGGCGAGGCGCGGCAGGTATCGCTGGCGCTGTTCATCGCTGCCAAACGCGTGGATGGGCAGCATCACCAGGCTGGACTGCACGCTGAGCATGGTGCGGTAGCCCGAGTCCACGCGCTCGATCTCGCGGGCGATCAGCCCGTAGCACACGTGGTTCAGGCCCGCGCCGCCGTGGGTGGTCGGCAGCGTGGCCCCGAGCAGGCCGAGGGCGCCCATTTCGCGGAACAGGGCGGGGTCGGTGCGGCCTTCGCGAAAGGCCATCAGCACGCGCGGCGCGAGCTCGGATTGCGCATACGCCGCGGCGGCGTCGCGCACCGCGCGCTCGTCGGCGTCGAGCTGTTGTTCAAGCAGGAACGGATCGTCCCAGAGGAAGGGCGTGGTGGGCATGGATGAGGACTTGAAAGATGGATCAGCGCTGGCAGGCGAAGCTGGCGGCGGACTCGGTGTCGCCGGTGGTGTAGCGCGCCAGCAGCGGCCAGGGGCACAGCGGGCGGGTGCGGCTGGGTGACCAGCCGGCCGGGACGTCGGGGTTGGCGCCGCCGGGGTTGCCCGCGCCGCGTGCGCCGGCCACGATGCGTTCGGGCGCACGGCCGTGCTCCACCCAGTCGACCAGCGCGTCCAGGCCGTCGTACTGCTCGGTGGCCGGACCGCCGCGCGAATGGCCCTGGCCCGGCACCAGGAACAGGCGGGCGAACTCCGCGGCGCGGCCCTGCTGGTGCGCGTCCAGCGCGCGGTACCAGGCCTGGGTGTGGTCGCTGGAGAAGATCGGGTCGGCCGTGCCATGGAACACCAGCACCTTGCCGCCGCGCTGGCGCAGGCGGTCGAACTCGTGCGCTTCCAGCGTGCCCATGAAGTCCAGGGCCTTGTCGGTGTAGACGCCGCTGGTGGCGAAGACCTTGCTGCCGTCGCGGTCGATGTCGAAGGCCAGCGCGAAGGCGGCGCTCTTGCGGGTGTCGGTGGCCATGGTCAGGTCGGCCACCGGCGGTGAGGAAAAGATGAAGCCCACCGACACCGGATTGCGCGCCGTGCGTACCGAGCTGCGGAACTTCCACTCGGCCCAGCCGGGGTGCCGGATGCCCGGGTCGAAGGGGAAGCCGCTGTAGACCACCTCGCCCGCGCCATTGCGTGCCGGCGCATGCACCGCGGCCAGCACGGTCTTCTGCGCCGCGCTCAGGCAGCTGCCGTCGCGCGCGCCGCTGCAGGTGGGCAGGTCGCGCGCCGGATCGAACGCGGTGCGGCAGGCTTCCACATCGTTCACCAGCCCGTCACGCAAACCGTCGAGCGCATCGCAGCGCGCCAGCACGGCGCGCGCCACCAGCTCGCGCTCCACCGGGGGCAGGGCCGATTCGTAATCGGGCTGGCCGTTGACCTCGCGGGTGGTCACCACCGTGTCCCAGCGCCTGACGTTGGAGAGGTTGGCCACCGAAGCGCGCGGCAGGTGGATGCCGGGCGACTGGGCGAGCACGCCGTCGAACTGCTCGGCATAGCGGGTGGCCGCCACCAGCGCCTGCCGGCCACCGTTGGAGGTGCCGCCGATGTAGGAGCGGTCGGGTGCCTTGCCGTAGGCGCGCTGGATCAGGGCCTTGGCCATGGGCGTGAGCGTGCCGATGGCGTTGTAACCATAGTCCCGGCGTGCCTGCGGGTCCAGGCCGAACAGCGGGTTCTGCGCGCTGCTGTGGCCGGCGTCGGAGCTGATCACGGCAAAGCCCTTCTGCAAGGCGTTGCGCAGCAGGCCGCCGCTGCCCAGCGAGTTGCCGCCGTCGGCGGTGACGACGTTGCCGTCGGTGCCGCCGTTGCCTTGGTAGAGGAAGCGCCCGTTCCAGTCCCGGGGCAGGCGCATCTCGAAGCCGATGGCGTAGGCCTGGCCATCGACAGGGCTGACACGCTCGTTCATCTTGCCGATCACGCGGCAGTGTTCGCCCACCGGCTGACCGGCGTTGCTCAGGCGGCCGGCCGGCTCCAGCGTGGTGGCGGTGAGGCGGGTGCTGGCGAAGCCGAACGCGCCGGCCAGTTCGCTGCACTGTTGCAGCGGCGCGGGCGTGGCTGCGCCCAGCCGCGGCGGCTGGGCGGTGGTGGCGCAACCCGAGACCAGGGTCAGGGTGGCGAGCGCGGTGCTCAACAAGGCAAACGGTGTGTGCATGGGTGATGTCTCCGTCGGGTGCAGGGGTCTGCACGGGTGTCGATTTTTTGAAGTGCGATAAACGAACTTCGTGATTGACTTTTCCGAAATGTACGGGCCAGAATCAGGCGCATCAAACGATTTGTTTGCAATCATTAGTGCATAAAACGCACTTCGAAGGCCAGTCATGACCTCCCGACGCAAGATTCCCAGCACCGCCGCCCTGAGTGCTTTCGAGGCCGCAGCGCGGCACGCGAGCTTCACCGAGGCGGCCGAAGAGCTGTCGCTGACCCAGAGCGCGATCTGCCGCCAGATCGCGGGGCTGGAGCAGTTTCTGGGCGTGAGCCTGTTCCGCCGCTCGCGGCGTGGCGTGCTGCTCACCGAAGCCGGCGTGACCTACCACCGCCAGGTGTCGCGCCACCTCGAACAGATCGAACTCGACACGCTGAACCTCATGACGCGCGGCGGGCGTGGCGGCCGGCTCGAACTGGCCGTCGTGCCCACCTTCGGCACGCGCTGGCTGCTGCCGCGACTGGCCGGCTTCGCCCAGCTGCACCCCGACATCACGCTCAACCTCTCCAGCCGCACGCGGCCCTTCCTGTTCGACGACACCACGATGGACGCCGCGATCTACGCCGGTGACGGGCACTGGCCCGGCGCCGTGACCACCCACCTGATGGCGGAGACCCTGGTGCCGGTGTGCAGCCCCGCACTGATCGCGCCGCGCAAGAAGCTCACGCCGCAGCAGCTGGCCGAGCTGCCGCTGCTGCAGCAGAGCACCCGGCCCTACGCCTGGCGCCAGTGGTTCGAGTCCATCGGCTTCGTGCCGGGCAACGAACTGGCCGGGCCGCGCTACGAGCTGTTCTTCATGTCGTTGGAGGCCGCCGCGGTGGGGCTGGGCGTGGCCCTGGTGCCCGAGTACGACATCGGCGACGACCTGACCTCCGGGCGCCTGGTGATCCCGGTGCAGCACTTCTGCCCCAGCGACCGCGCGTACTACCTCTCGATTCCCGAGCGCAAGGCCGACAACCCGGTGCTGGAGGTGTTCAAGGCCTGGCTGATCGAAGAGATGGCCACCTACAACGCCACAGCCGAGCAGGAGCGCCTGCTGCGCGCCAAGCCGCGGCCCCGCACCCGCGCCGCCTGATCCCGGCTCTGTTTTTCTTCCACCCTTTTCTTCAACCCCTTACAAGGTCATCCCGCCATGTCACTGATCCAGGTTCGCAAACGCCAGCTGCTGGTCGAAACCATCTTTCACGAGGGCGGCCCGCCGGCCGCCGTGCCGCTGCGCATGGCCGCCGCGCTGGCCGTGGTGCGCAACCCGTATGCGGGCCGTTATGAGCCCGACCTGCTGCCGTTCATGGCCGAGCTGCGCACGCTCGGCCGCGAGCTGGCCGAAGAGCTGGTGCAGGTGCTCGGGCGCGACCGTGTCCAGGCCTACGGCAAGGCGGCCATCGTGGGCGTGAACGGCGAGCTGGAACACGGCGCCGTGTGGCACGAAGCCGGCGGCTGGGCCATGCGCGCGGCGCTGGGCGAACCCAAGGCCATCGTGCCGGCCGCCAAGGCCGTGGCCAGCGCCGGTTACCGGCTGATGGTGCCGCTGCACCACACCCAGGCAGCCTACGTGCGCAGCCACTTCAACGCCATGGAGGTGGGCGTGCAGGACGGGCCGCGGCCCGACGAAATCGTGTTCGGCCTGGTGATGGCGAACGGCGGGCGCGTGCATTCGCGCCTGGGCGGCCTCACGGTGGACCAGATCCGGGTGAACGACGGTCAGCGCTGAGCGCGAACGACCGCCCGGAGGGCGGTTTTTTGCACAAAGCTGTGTATAACTTTTTAAGAAGCAGGTAGTTATCCACATCACCTGGACAAGTTCGCCAGTTGTCCCCGTTGGCGCGCGCCAGCAACAGGGCCCTCTGCACACGGTTTCTGGCGACGCAAGTGCTTGATTCGTCAAAAGAAAAGCCGCTTGTCCACAAAAAATGACGCCCTCTACTACTACGACTACTTTTAAATAAGACAGTAAGAGCTGGTAGCAGAACAACCCGAAAACCGAACCCCCTGCGCCGGCCTGAACACTGTTTTTTGAAAAACGGCCGTCGGACCGGTTCCGGAGTCCCATCGATGGGTTCTGCACAAGGCTGTGTATAAATTTCCAATAACCCGGTGGTTATCCACAGACTGTGGTCAAAGTCGGGATTTGTCCCCGTTTCAAGACACGGGCAACAGCCCCCGCTCAACAGCCTTTTTTGCGGTGCAAGTGCTTGAAAAATATCAAGAAAACCCGCTTGTCCACACAAAACCGCGCCCTCTACTACTACGACTATTTTTATTAAAGCTATAGAGAGATAGCAGAGGGAAAAAAAAACGCCCACCAGGCGGGCCTGGGGGCGTTTTGAACAGCGTCCAGTTTCCCTGAACATCCTTGCGTACGAAGCAACCCCCCAGGGCACCGCCGGGCCGCCCTTCGACAGGCTCAGGACGGACGGCCAGTGCCGCCCCCCTGGGGGGGTCGCGCGCAGCGCGGCAGGGGGGCCTTCAGAGCGTGTGCGTCACCAATTTGAAGTCCGGGTCTTCCGGGAAAGGCTTGATCTGGTAGCCCAGGCCCTTCATGAGCTTGAGCATGCCGGGGTTGTTGGCCAGCACCAGGCCCTCGATCTCGGCCAGGCCTTTGTCGCGGGCCTCTTCCATGATGCTGAGCATCAGGCGCGAGCCCAGGCCCTTGCCGTTGAAGTCGTCGGCCACCACCAGCGAGAACTCGCAGCTCGACTTGTCGGGGTTGGTGATGTAGCGCGAAACGCCCACGATGCGCTCGGTCTCGACCATGTCGCCGTCTTCGCCGGCCTGCCGGGTGCGGTGGATAGCCACCAGCGCCATTTCGCGGTCGTAGTCGATCAGGGTCAGGCGCGAGAGCATGGAGGCCGGCAGCTCGGTCATGCTGGACACGAAGCGGTAGTAGCGGCTTTCGGGCGAGAGGTTCTGCACCAGGTCCTGCAGCATCTGCGCGTCGTCGGGGTGGATCGGACGGATGGTGTACTCGCCGCCGCCGCGCAGCGGCCAGACCTGCTCGTAACGCGCCGGGTAGGGCAGGATGGCCAGGTGGGCGTAGTTGCGGGCCGTGGCGGGCGCGCTCTCGATCACGATGCGCGCGTCCACGGCGACCGCGCCGTTTTCGTCCACGATGATCGGGTTGATGTCCATCTCGCGCAGCTGCGGCAGCTCACACACCATTTCCGAGACGCGCAGCAGCACATGCTCCAGCATGTCCATGTCCACCGCGCTGGCGCCGCGCCACTCGCCCAGGGTCTCGGCCACGCGCGAGCGCTCGATCAGGCGGCGCGCCAGGAACTGGTTGAGCGGCGGCAGCTCCATGGCGCGGTCGTTGATCAGCTCGATCATGGTGCCGCCGGCGCCGAAGGCGATCACCGGGCCGAAGGGGTCGTCGGTCACCAGGCCGATGCAGAGCTCGCGCCCGCGCCTGCTCTGCGCCATCTTCTGGATCGTCACGCCGTTGATCTTCGCGCCCGGCTGCAGCCTGGCCACGGCCTGCAGCATGGTGTTGTAGACGTCGCGCACGGCGGTGGCGTTCATGACGTTGAGCGCCACGCCGTTGACGTCGCTCTTGTGGCTGATGTCGGGCGAGTCGATCTTGAGCGCCACCGGGTAACCCAGCTGGGTCGCGATCATCATGGCCTCGTTGGCGCTGCGCGCCAGGATGGTCTGGGTGACCGGGATGTGGAAGGCCGAGAGCAGGGCCTTGGACTCCATCTCGGTCAGCACCTTGCGGCGCTCGGTGAGCACGTTTTCGATCAGCAGGCGCGCGCCCTCGATGTCGGGCTGGGCCAGGGTCGAGAGCGGTGGCGGCGTCTGCTGCAGCAGCTGCTGGTTCTGGTAGAAGCTGGCGATGTTGCCGAAGGCGCCCACGGCGGCCTCGGGCGTGCGGAAACTGGGGATGTTGGCCTGGGCCAGCACCTCGCGCGCCTCGCCCACCGAGGCGTCGCCCATCCAGCAGCACAGCAGGGGCTTGCTCAGCTGGGTCTTGAGATCGGCCATGGCGCGGGCGACATCAGCCGCGTCCACGCCGGCCTTGGGCGAATGCACCACCAGCACACCGTCCACCGAGCGGTCGCGGCCGGCGGCGTCAATGGCCGCGCGGTAGTGCTCGGCGCTGGCCTCCTCGGACACGTCGATCAGGTCGTGGAGCGTGGCCAGGGCCGGCATCTGGGGCTGCAGGGCGGCGACCGCCTCAGGCGAGAGCTTGCCCAGCTGCAGACCGATCTCGCTGGCCCAGTCGGCCGCCAGCACGCCCGGGCCGCCGCCGTTGGTCACGATGGCCAGGCGCTTGCCCACGGGGCGGTAGCGCGAGGCCAGGCATTTGGCGGCGGAAAACAACTCGACGAAGGACCGCACGCGCACCGCGCCGGCGCGGCGCAGGGCCGAGTCGAACACGTCGTCGCTGCCCACGATGGCGCCGCTGTGGGTCTGCGCGGCCTCGTTGCCGGCGGGCTTGCGGCCGGCCTTCAGCACCACCACCGGCTTGGCGTTGGCCGCGGCGCGCAGCGCGCTCATGAAGCGGCGCGCGTTGGAGATGCCCTCCATGTAGACCACGATGCTGTGCGTTTGCGCGTCGGAGGCGAGGAAGTCGAGCACCTGGGCGATGTCCACCGCCGTCTTGGGGCCGAGCGAGACCACGGTGGAAAACCCCACGCCGTTCTGGCTCGCCCAGTCCAGGATCGACGAGGTGAGCGCGCCCGACTGCGACACCAGCGCCAGCGGGCCGATGGTGGTCAGCGGGCCGGCCACGCTGGCGTTCAGGCCGATGCGTGGGCGCTGGAAACCCAGGCTGTTGGGGCCGAGCAGCTGCATGCCGTGGCGCCGTGCCACCTGGTGCATGTCGGACGCCACGTCGGCGTTGGCGCCGCTGCCGATCACCAGCGCGGCCTTGCACTTGATGCGCCCGGCGATCTCCAGCGCCGCCACCGCCTCGGCGGGTGGCAGGGCAATGATGGCGAGGTCGGCACGCGTCTGGGCCAATTCAGCCAGCGTGCCGCTGGTGTGGATGTCGAGGAAGACGAATTTGCCGGTGAAGCGCTGCGCGGTCAGCGCGGCCGTCAGGTTGCGCGCGTGGGCGGTCTGTCCGTCGGGGTCGTCGTGGTTGCCCACGAAGACCGCGATGGTGTCGGGTTGAAACAGCGGGGTGAGGTAGTGTTTGTCCATAAGAGGTGTTGTTGTCAACGGAGCGCGTGACCGGATTCAGCACACGCCGAAGATCCGGCTCTGCCGGTCCAAGGGCGTGGTCCCCCAGGGGGGAAGACGCGAAGCGGCGCAGAGGGGTTCATCAATCCGCGCCGATGAGCACGCGCACGTGTGCCGCCACGCTGCGCGCCAGCGGGCTCAAGACGTAGCCGCCCTCCAGGCAGGAGATCACGCGGCCCTGGCAGTGTTTGTCGGCGACTTTCATCAGTTCTTTGGTGACCCAGGCGTAGTCGGCCTCGACCAGGCCGAGGTTGCCCATGTCGTCTTCGCGGTGGGCATCGAAGCCGGCCGAGATGTAGATCAGCTGCGGCGCAAAGGCGTCGAGCGCGGGCAACCACTCGTTGGTCACGGCCTCGCGGAAGGCGTCGCTGCCCGAACGACTGGGCAGGCCGACGTTGACCATGTTGGTACCCACGGCGTTTTCGCCGTTGAAGGGGTAGAGGCCTTTTTCGAAGATGGAGCACATCAGCACGCGCTCATCGCCGCGGAAGATGTCTTCGCTGCCGTTGCCGTGGTGCACGTCGAAGTCGATCAGCGCCACGCGCTCCAGGCCGTGCACATTGAGCGCGTGGCGCATGCCCACGGCGACGTTGTTGAAGAAACAGAAACCCATGGCGGCCGAGCGTTCGGCGTGGTGGCCGGGTGGACGCACGCAGCAGAAGGCGGTGGGCGCGTCGCCCGCGAGCACCAGATCGGTCGCCTGCACCGCCGCGCCCGCCGCGCGCAGGGCGGCGGTCAGCGTGTGGGGGCACATGTTGGTGTCGGGGTCGACCGCGTGCAGGCCTTCGGCCGGCGAGGCCTCGAAGATCTCGCTCACGTAGAGCGAGGCGTGGGCGCGGCTGAGCTGCTCCTTGGTGGCCAGCGGCGCGTCGTAGGGGACCATGTAGTCCAGCAGCCCCTTGACCAGCAGGTGGTCGTTGATGGCGCCCAGACGCTCGGGACATTCCGGGTGGTGCGCGCCCATGTCGTGGCGGGCACAGTCGGCGTGGGTGATGTAGGCGGACAGCATGTGGTTGTGGTCTCCTCGGGCGGTGATGACCGGCCGGGTGTCTGCGCACCCATGCCGATTGACTTTCATCAATCTAGACCCGAATGCTGACGCACGCCTTGATGCAGAGCAACAAGGCCCTGCCGAAGAGAGGGCACCGGAGCGCGTGCCTCCCATCAGGATGCGGTGGAACCGGCTCTGCCGGGCCACTCGCATCGCCCCCTGGGGGTGACGCGAAGCGGCGCGGGGGGGTCTACCTGAGCCCCGTCAGGGACCCAGCCACCAGGCGCTTGAACGGCGTGAAGCGTTCGCCCGCCTGCACCAGCACCTGGCGCAGCACGCGCGCCGGGCCTTGTTCGTTGGTGTAGAGCGTGGCCAGGGCGTGCGTGGCGAGGTAGAGGCCGCGGCTGGCGCCCTGGTGGGTCCGCTGGTAACGCGCCAGCAAAGCAGGCGAAGCGATGTCCTGGCCCCGCTGCTGGGCCTGGATCAGCGCCCCGGACAGGGCCTCGATGCTGCGCAGGCCGAGGTTGAAGCCGTGCGCGGTGACCGGGTGCATGCCCACGGCGGCGTCGCCGACCACCGCGAAACGCTGCGCGACCAGGCGGCGGGCCCAGACGCCCACCAGCGGGTAGGCGTGGCGCGTGCTGGCCAGGGCCATGGGGCCGAGCTGACTGCCGAAGCGCTGCGTCATCTCGCGGTTGAAGGCGTCTTCGGGCAGGTCCATCAGCGGCTGCAGGGCCTGGCTGGGCAGGGTCAGCACGACCGACGAGCGCGGCAGGCCGGTCAGCGGGCAGGGGTTCATGGGCAGCAGGGCCAGCGTCTGGCCATGGTCGAACCACTCCCAGGCGGTCTCGTGGTGGGGCAACGCGTGCGTCATGTTGCAGACCAGCATGGTGCGGCCGTGGTCGTGCATGTCGGCGGCGATGCCCATGGCCCGGCGGGTGCTGGAGTGGCGGCTGTCGGCGGCGACCACCAGCGCGGAGGTCAGCGTTTCACCGCTGGACAGGGTGAGCTGCGCTGAGTGAGCGTCGGTCTGGATGTGGGTCACCTGCTCGCCGCAGCGCAATGTCGGTTGGCCCGGACCTTCGGCCATCGCGGCCTCGAACGCGGCGCGCCGGATGTGGTGGTTGGCCACCAGAAAGCCGAGCTCGGGTTGGTGGCTGAGCGCGTGGCTGATGGTCATGCGCGACTGCCGCGTGCCCACGCCACCGTCGATCACCAGCGCGTCCTTCAGCGGCGCGATGTTCGCGTCGCCCAGCAGGGGCCAGAGGTCGAGGGAGCGCAGCAGGGCCGCGCTGTGCTGGGTGAGGGCGATTTCGCGGCCGTCGAAAGCGGGGTGCTGCAGGGCGTCGAGAGATTGTTGTTCGATCAGGCAGATCCGCAGACCGCTCTCGCGCAGCGCACGAGCGAGGCACAGGCCCGCCGGGCCGGCGCCCACGATGATGAGGTGAAAGTCCATGGCGCGGCAGCTTACGCGCGGGTCCTCTGTCGGGGCTTGACTCAGGTCAAGCGGGCCACGCCCGCCAGGCGCCCACAAAAAAGCCCCGGACGGGCCGGGGCTTTGAGAGATGCGGAAAGGATCAGCCGCGTTTCTGCATCGGGCCTTCACAGCCCGGCTCGCCACCCTGGCCGCGCATGCCGTGGTGACCGCCGTGGCCACCTTGGCCACCCATGCGGTGCTCACCCTTCATGCCGGCGCGGTGGAAGCCGCTGTGGCCCTGGGTGTCGAACACCTTCTGCTGCTCGGGCGTGAGCGCGGCGTAGAAGGTCTTGACGGCGTCGACCCGCTTGCTCATCTGGGCGTCGCGCTCGGCCTTGTGGGCCTGCATCTTGTCCAGGCGTTGCGGCGTGGTCAGCTTGGACCAGTCTTCGCCGGCGGTCTTGCCCATGCGCGGTGTGTGCGCCGTGCCGGCCACGTAGGCGTTCCAGGCGGGTTCCTGGGCTGCGGTGATCTTCAGCGTGGTTTTGAGTTGCGCCTGGTGCTCGGCGTGGCGCTTTTGCATCTGCTCCATGCGTTGTGCCAACTTGCCGGCCATGTCGCCCTGGCCTTTGCCGGCTTCGGTGCCGCGCTGGGCCATGTGCTGGGCGTGCATGTCGGCCGACATGCCCTGGTGGTTGCCCGGACCGCCGGCGTTCTGGGCGATGGCGGTGGCCGAGAGGCCGACGAAGGCGGCCGCGAGCGAGGCGGCGATGAGGGTGCGTTTGGTGAACAGTTTCATGGGTCACTCCTGAAAGGTGGGAAAAGCCGTTCCAGGGATCTCAGCGGGAGGCTGTCTCTGGAATGGCTCCAGTGTGGAAGTGCCGTGTAAGCGCTTTGCGGCCTTGTGCTGCGGGTTTGTAAAGATATGTTCCGTTTTTCAGCAACCCGCAGTGGCGACGTGCGGCGGGCCGCGATCCGGCGCAGGGCCGCCCCAAGCCGGATGGAGAGCAAGCCACCCAGGTTATGGAGCGGCGAGATCGTCCAGGATGGGGCAGTCGGGGCGGTCGTCGCCGGGGCAGTGGCAGACCAGTTCGCCCAGGGTGCGCTGCATGGCCTGCAGCGCGGCGATGCGCTGGCCCAGCTCGTCAAGGTGCTTCTGGGCGATGCGCTGCACGCTGGCGCTGCTGCGGCGCCGGTTGTGCCACAGGCCCACGAGCTCGGTGATCGCGTCCAGCCCGAAGCCCATGTCGCGCGCGCGGCGGATGAAGCGCAGGCTGTGCACGTCGGCCAGGCTGTACTGGCGGTAGTTGCTGTCGGTGCGCGCCACCTCGCCCAGCAGGCCCAGCGATTCGTAGTGGCGCAGCATCTTGGGCGAGATGCCGCTGAGCGCGGCGGCGGTGCCGATGTTGACCGGCCAGGCCATGCGGCCGTCGAGCGCGGGCTCCTGGGCGGCTGGCGCTGCGCCAGTTTTCATGCCGTGACCGCGTAGCCTTCTTCGCGGATCGCGGCGGCGAGCGCTTCGCGTGGCTGTTCGCTCTGCACCTCGACGCGGTTCTGGCTGCGGTCGATCGTCACTTCGGCCTTCGGGTCCAGCGTCTTGATGGCGGTGGTGACCGCCTTTTCGCAGTGGCCGCAGGTCATGCCTTGCACGGTGAGGGTCTGGTTCATGGTGAAACTCCTGGGTTGAAAACCCGATGCTGCAGCTTGACATGGTGTCAAGGTCAAGCCGTGGTCGCCGGAAGATACACCTTGTGGCTTGACCTTGCCATGGGGGTAAAGCTTATAACCGGAGGAATCCCCCCGCGCCGCTGCGCGTCACCCCCCAAGGGGCGATGCCTGTGGCCCGGCGAAGCCGGTTCCACGGCATCCTCGAATGAAGACACGTGCGCCAGAACAGGACCTGATGTTTCCTGGGAAGCCCACTGTCTGGTATCCGTCTGATTTGTCTCCATGAACACAGCCACCTTAGAAACCTCCGACCCCTCCGCCTTCCAGATCGACCTGGGCATTGGCGGCATGACCTGCGCCTCCTGCGTTTCGCGGGTGGAAAAAGCGCTCAAGAAACAACCCGGTGTGAGTGAAGCGACGGTGAACCTCGCCACCGAGTCGGCGCGCATCCGTGTGAGCGGCAGCGACGCGATCCACGCGACCGCCCTGCTCAAGCGCGCGATCCGCGACGCCGGCTACGAGCCGCGCGCCATGGACGCGATGGACCACGAGGAGCGCGAGCGCTGGCACGGCATTCCGGTGGACCTGCTGCCGGTGCTGGTGGGTGCGCTGCTGTCGGCGCCGCTGGCGCTGCCCATGGTCGGCGACCTGTTCGGGAAGCACTGGATGCTGCCGGCCTGGCTGCAGTTCGCGCTGGCCACGCCGGTGCAGTTCTGGCTCGGCGCGCGCTTCTACCGGGCGGGCTGGCACGCGCTCAAGGCGCTCACCGGCAACATGGAGCTGCTGGTGGCCATCGGCACCACGGCGGGCTGGGCGCTCTCGACCTGGCTGTGGCTGAAGGCCGAACCGGGCGAGATGGTGCACCTGTATTACGAAGGCTCGGCGGTGGTGATCACGCTGGTGCTGCTGGGCAAGTGGCTGGAGGCGCGCGCCAAGCGCCAGACCACCAGCGCCATCCGCGCGCTGCACGCGCTGCGCCCCGAACGCGCACACCTGCTGCCGGACGGCATCAAGCGCATCGAGATCACCGACGTGGCGGTGGACGAGCTGCTGCCAGGCGACATCATCCGCGTGCTGCCGGGCGAGCGTTTCGCCGCCGACGGCGAGCTGCTGCTGGGCCAGACCCAGGCCGACGAATCCATGCTCACCGGCGAGGCGATGCCGGTGCCCAAGCAGCCGGGCGATTTCGTCACCGGGGGTTCGCTCAATGGCGAGGGCTCGGTCGAGGTGAGCGTGCGCGCGGTGGGCGCGCAGAGCGTGTTGGCGCACATCATCGCGCTGGTGCAGGACGCCCAGGCCGGCAAGGCGCCGGTGCAACGGCTGGTCGACCAGGTGGCGGCGGTGTTTGTGCCGGTGGTGCTGGTGATCGCGCTGGTCACGCTCGGTGGCTGGCTCTACGCCGGCGCGCCGGTGGAAGAAGCGCTGCTGCACGCCGTGTCGGTGCTGGTGATCGCCTGCCCGTGTGCGCTGGGCCTGGCCACGCCCGCGGCCATCATGGCCGGCACCGGCGTGGCGGCGAAACACGGCATCCTGATCAAGGACGCGCAGGCGCTGGAGATCGCGCACCGCGTGGACACGGTGGCCTTTGACAAGACCGGCACGCTCACGCTCGGGCGCCCGCGCCTGCTGTCGATCGAAGCGGTGCCGGGGGTGGACGAAGAGGCGGTGCTGCGCGCGGCGGCCGCGCTGCAGGCGCAGAGCGCCCACCCGCTGGCCCGCGCGGTGATGGACGCGGCCGGTGCACGCGACTGCCTGCCCGCGCCCGATGCGGCCCAGGACGTGCAGGCCGTCACCGGGCGCGGCAGCCTGGGGCGCGTGGGCGGCGTCACGCTGGCGCTGGGCAGCCTGCGCTGGATGGACGAGCTGGGCGTGCCCATGGGGCCGCTCGCGCTGGCGGTGCACCAGCGCCAGGGCGCGGGCGCCACGGTGTCGCTGCTGGCCAGCCAGACCGACGAGACCTCGCCCTGGACCCCGCTGGCGCTGCTGGCCTTCGGCGACGAGCCCAAGCCCGGCGCCCGCGAGGCGCTCGCGCAGTTGCGCGCGAAGGGCATGCGGCTGTTCATGGTGTCGGGCGACAACCAGGGCGCGGCCGACGCCATGGCGCGCACCCTGGGGCTCAACGCCGACGGCGGCGAGGTGATCGCCGAGGTGCTGCCGGGCGACAAGGCGGCGGTGGTGCAGCGGCTTCGGGAAGGACGGACCGATCCCGCACCCGGCCGGCCCAAAACCGACCAGCCGCTGGAGGGCGCCGCGACCCGCGAAGCGGTGCAGCGCGGGGGCCATGTCGTGGCCATGGTGGGCGACGGCGTGAACGACGCGCCCGCGCTCGCGGCGGCCGACGTGGGCATGGCCATGGGCAGCCGCGAGGGCGGCTCCGACGTGGCGATGCACGCCGCCGGCATCACGCTGATGCGCGGTGATCCGATGATGGTGGCCGCCGCGCTGGACATCTCGCGCCGCACCGTGAGCAAGATCCGCCAGAACCTGTTCTGGGCCTTTGCGTACAACGCGGCCGGCATCCCGCTGGCCGCGCTGGGCTACCTGAGCCCGGTGCTGGCGGGCGCGGCGATGGCGCTGAGTTCGGTGAGCGTGGTGAGCAACGCGCTGTTGCTCAAGCGCTGGAAGCCGGGGCGGTGAGGGGACCTGACACTGGCTCAGTGTCGGACGGCTTCGGCCGTGCGTTCCGTCGCCGGCGTGGGCCCGGGGACCGGTGCCTCGACCAGGGGCCGGGCTGGCACGTACCCGTGAAGCGCCTGCTGGGTGTCGAGTTCGCGCATCTGCTTGAAATCGTTCAGGAACAGGATCTTCTGCCCGTCGTTGCGAAGCTGGATGTGGGTGACCTCGCCCAAGGCCGCGCGGTGCTCCAGCAGGTAGTTGCGGGACGACTCGGCGATGTGGGCGAGCTGGTCTTCGTTGAAGCGGCCACCCGCTTGCAGTGACCCGATCATGCGGTCCAGCGCGGCACCGCTTCGGGCGTCCAGTGCCGGCGCCAGGCCCAGCGCCTTCAGGGTGGCGTGGTCGCCGAAGCCAGAGGGCGCCAGCCGGTGCTCGCGCTGGAAATCGGTGAGCGTGCGTTCGGTTCCTGCGCCGAAGCCGCCATCGTCTTTCAACGCCTTGCCCTCCCGCTGCAGGGCCTGCTGCAGCAGCCTCACATCGTCGCCCTTGTCGCCTCGGTCGAGCACCGACGGGTCGTTGACGTCGCGCCGATAGGCGGCGAGAGCGGTCTGGATCTCGGGGATGTGGCGTTCGTCGGAGGGTCGGTAGCCGCTGCTCGCGACCTGGCGGTGAGCCTCTTCCATCGCGACGGCGTTGCCGGGCTTCTGGAAGTTCTCCTGGTACTGGCGGGCGAGTTCGCCGGCTTTGTCACCGTGATAGCCCTTGTATTTCTTGACGCTCGAATCGACGACCTGAATGATCCCTTCGTAGTCGGCACCGCTTTTGAGGGACTCGACCAGCTTGTTGTATGTCAGAGGGTGTTGGTTGGCCGATTTGGCCAAGATGCACATCACCTCGAATTTGCGCTCTTCAGAGATGTTTGACCCATAGCGGTCGATCACCTGCTGTGAAGAGTCTGCGATCGCTTGGACCTGCGGAAAGTCGATGTTTTGATGAATCCATTGCTTACCGGTGTCCGAACTGGCCCAGGCATTGAACGTGGCACGGTGTTCGTCTGAGATGAACCGGATCTCTGTCCGGCCCTCAAGACCGTTGCCATGGGACAGTAGGTCGCTGCGCAACGCAGCCAGCCCAGCGGCATCTCTTGGAAAAGGCAGCTGGTTTTCTCTGGCGAAAGCAGATGCATGGCCAATGATGGCGTCAACATATGTCGTTTCGCCCGGATTCGAGGCTCGCTGCTTCACGGACCCCAGAGGCCATGTCCCGCGTTGTCCAAGGTCCACCTGGATCGTTCCGAGGGAATAGCCACTGTTGGCAATCACCGAGGACGGATCGCCCCATTTGTTCGCAGCCACGGACAGCCGGAACGCCGCGTTGCCACCTTCGGTGCCTCGCCCCACCACAAAGTACATCGCGCCGTTACGTTGCGCGGGGTCTTTGATATCAATTTGACGCATGTTTTCCCTCCTCTGATTTTCAGTTTCTCAGCCCACATGCGTTTTCAAAGATCAAGGTGGTAATACAGCTGCTGGCGACGCTGGGTGATCCACATGATCTTGTTGGTGCCGACGGTCAGGTCTGAATCGCCTCCCAGTGGGTCATAGAAGGACACCGAAAACCGGCTTTCAGCATCCAGAAACACTTCCCATGCCTTCTGTGATTTGGCCAGCTCAACTCGCTGTACTTCATTGAGTTTGGCCGACAGGCGTCCAAAGAGTTGGTTCATCTGGGTTCGTTGCCACTTGATCTCTTCGTTGATGCAGTTGCCTTGCTCCAGCCGCCCATTGGCTTTTTTCATGCACGCCAGGTAAGTCTTGCTCTCCAGCTGGCCCAGTGCGGGTGGGGCTTCAAGCGTTTCATTGGCCACCGTGGCGCAGCTGGCGGCACCGAGGGAGAGGGCGAGGAGGGCGATTCGGATCGGCTTCATGGTGTGGGTGTGTGACAGCAGAGACCGGGCCAGCGGCGGCCCGTAGTGGTCGAAAATGCTAACACTTTGGTTTGCAACCGGATGTAAAAGCAACCCCTGTCAGCGGGAGGCTCAGGGGCAGGCTTGACATGGGTCAAGGCTGAGCGGAGCGTGCTCGGGCACAGTCCCGGAACCATTCACCGACCGATCGGTCGGGATCGCCTTGCCGGAGACAACACCATGACCCACGAAGCCCTGCGCGTCATTCGCGAAGAACACGCCACCCTGGCTGCCATGTTGCAGTCGCTCATGCAGATGGTCCGGCGCGGCCCGGTGCACGAGGGGCAGGACGATTCGGCGCGGTTTTTCGATGTGTTGCGGGCCATGCTGTTCTATATCGACGAGTTCCCCGAGACGCACCACCACCCCAAGGAGTCGGACCTGCTGTTTCCCCGGGTGGTGCGCGCCGCGCCGCATGTCATGGCCACCATCGACCAGCTGGAGCGCGATCACGCCACCGGCGAGGCGCGGGTGCGCAAGATCATGCACCTGCTGCTGGCCTGGGAGCTGCTGGGCGAGGCGCGGCGGCCGGTCTTCATCGACGAGGTGACGCGCTACGTGGATTTCTACCTGGAGCACATGCGGCTGGAAGAAACCATCGTGCTGCCCGAGGCCGAGCGCCACCTGGGCGAGGCCGACTGGCACGCGCTCAACGCCGCCTTCGCGACCAACCAGGACCCGCTGAACCACCGCGTGCCGCGCGACCCGCAGTTCGACCGCCTGTTCACCCGCATCGTGATGAAGGCGCCCGCGCCGGTCGGGCTGGGTCAGTAGGCCCTTCTCGCTCGCCAGGGCTGTGGTGGCGGCCCGCGCTGTCCCGCAGACCACACGCTGGCGCGCCGCCCGGGCCGACAATGGCCCGGCCATGCCACGCAGCACCCTCACCGCCGCCCTGACACCCGAGCCCCCGGAGCGCACGCCCTTTGTGCGTCTCGCGCTTGCGCTCTCGCTGGGTGCGGCGGTCTCGCTGGGCATCACCCGCTTCGCCTACGGCCTGTTGCTGCCACCCATGCGCGACGACCTCGGCTGGAGCTACACGCTGGCCGGCGCCATGAACACCGCCAACGCCGTGGGCTACCTGATCGGGGCGCTGGCCATGTCGTGGCTGCTGCGGCGCACGTCGCCCACGCGCGTGCTCATGGCCGGCGCGCTGTTCGCCACCCTGTTCATGGCGGCCAGCGGTTTTTTCACGAGCGCCTGGGCGCTGATGGGGCAGCGCGCACTCGCGGGCGTGGCGAGCGCGCTGGTGTTCAGCACCGGCGGTTTGCTGGCGGCGCGCCTGGGTGCGCGCCAGCCCGCGCGCAGCGGATTCCTGCTCGGGCTGTATTACGGCGGCACCGGCCTGGGCATCGTGGCCTCGGCGCTGGTCGTTCCCCTGGTCTTGCAGGCGGCCCGGGGGCAGGCCCACGCCTGGGCCTGGGCGTGGTGGGTGCTGGCGCTGGTGTGTGCGCTGGCCACCGCGCTCATGGTCTGGCCGGCGCAGGTGCTCGCGCGGCACGAGGCGGCCACCCCGGCGCAGGCCGCCGCAGCAGGGCCACCGGACCGGCGCGTGTTCCACTTGCGCGACTTTGCCTTCGGCCTGCTGGGCTACGCGGGCTTCGGCGTGGGCTACATCGGCTACATGACCTTCGTGGTCGCGCTGCTGCGCGAGCAGGGCGCGAGCCCGGGCGCGGTGACGGCGTTTTACGCGCTGCTGGGGTTGGCGGTGGTGGCGTCGTCGCGCATCTGGGCCGGTTTGCTGGACCGCCACCGGAACGGCCTCGCGCTCGCCCTGCTCAACGCCCTGCTCGGCGTGGCCGCCATCCTGCCCGCGCTCACCAGCGCCTGGCCGCTGATCATGGTCTCGGGCCTGCTGTTTGGCGGGGTGTTCCTGTCGGTGGTGGCGAGCACGACGGCGCTGGTGCGCCACAACCTGCCGCCCTCGCAATGGGCCGCGGGCATCAGCGCGTTCACGGTGGTCTTCGCGGCAGGCCAGATCGTGGGCCCCACGGTGGTGGGCCTGATCGCCGACGGTGCCGGCGGCCTGGCGCGTGGCCTGGTGTTTTCGGCGGTGGCGCTGTGGGCGGGCGCGGCGCTGGCGTGGCGCCAGCGGGCGTTGTGACCGGTCGGGGTCAGGGTGCGCACACGGGCTCGAATTCGGCCCGGACGGACAGGCGCTGGCTTGCCGTGACGCGCGCCGTCGCGCTGGTTGCGCCGATGCCGTGCCAGCGCTTGAACGCGTAGCAAGGCTTGGCCACCGCTTCGAGTTCGAGCGGCACCCCGGCGAAATAGGTGCCGGTCCACGCGCCGTCCTGACCGCTGCGCTCCGCCAGATCGCGGGTCTGCAGGGAGTTGACCCGGATCGAGCCCTGCGTGGCGTCGGGCGTGGTGACCGTCAGGCTGTAGGTGCCTTTCAACCCGAATTGCCCCATCAGCTGCGCGCGCTGGATGGCGGGGCGCTGCTGCACAAAGCTGCGCATCTTCTGCACGTGCTGGTCCCACTCGTCCACCGTGGTCGGTACCTTCCAGCGTTCCAGGTGGCGCGGCATTTCCAGGCGGATGTGGTCCTGCATGCGCTGGATGACGGCGGACGTGCGCTCGGGCTGGAACGTGGTGTTGAGCAGGTCGGCGAAGCGGTTGATGAAGCGGGCCTTGAAGTCCGGGTTCTCCATCAGCTTGCGCAGCAGCAGGGTGGACCACTCGACGCCATCGAGGTCCCGGGTGCCCCTCGGGTCCAGCGCGCCGGCCAGGGTGTTGGTGGCGGGCATCGTCAGGGCCAGGTCGGCGTCGTATTGCAGCCAGCGCCAGCGGCCGTCCAGCACGCCTTTGCTGGTGTACTGGGCGCTGTCGCCCCGGTAGCGCCAGGCCTTGACGTTGTTGTGCGGCCAGTCCACGTTGCCCATGAAGATGTTGGCGATCTGGTGGTCGATGAAGCTGTCGATGTCGATCAGGCTGCCGGCCTGCTGGTACGACGCCTCACGCCGCAGATCGGACTTCTCGAAGAAGGTCATGACCTGCTTCCAGTGCGCCGGGTCGCCCTCGATCACCGCGTTGTTCTCGACCAGCTCGATGTCCTTTTCGGGGATGGCGTATTTCTCGGAAAAGTAGTCGGTGTCGAAGTGCTCTCGCACGTTCAGGATGCCCCAGTACTCGCCGTTGAGGAAGGTCACCACCGGCTGGTAGCCCTGGGTCTCGATGTTCAGGCTTTTCACCACGGCCTGCGCGGCGGCGTCCTTGAACATGGTCTTCTGGAAGTCGTTGCCCGAGTTGCGCAGGATCAGCTTCTTGTGGTTGTAGTCCTCGCCGAACACCGGGTGCTGGAACTTGTTCTTGCCATAGCGTTTGCGGGCGTAGAGGCGCAGCGATTTGCTCGCGTTGGCCCGGCTGAAGCCGCCGTGCACCCGCACACCGATGCGCTGGTCCATGCTGGCTTCCGCCGGCTTGTCGGTGTCTGAAAAAAACTGGAAATGGGCGGGGGTGTCGTCGCCCCGGGCGTGCCAGTTGGCGGGGGCGTTGCCGCCGCGGATGGGTTGCCCCGGGTGCTGGCGGCGAAAGTCGTCGAAGGCCTTGCCCGCGACCAGGATCCCCTTGTCGTGGTCGAACAGCAGGTCCTCCTGCGCCACCAGCGACACCACCGGCAGAGTGAAGGTGTCGCGCGGCATGACGAAGTAGGTGGCGGTGGCCACGGCGCTGCGCGCGCCGCCCTTTTTGACCGCCATGGCCCGTAGCACCGTGCCCTTGAGCAGGCGCGCCTGGGGGCGCGGGGCGACGGTGGGCAGCTGAACCGGCCCCGGCAAGGACCGGTTGATCGAACCGAGCAGCCCGTTCAGGCGCTGCTCGCCGGCGCTCAGGGCCGCCAGCGGGGTGACGTAGTAGGGCTCGACGTCGTGGTGCGTGGTCGAGATCCGGGCGATCCGGTCGGGTTCCTTGGATCGGTCAGAGATGGCGATGCGGTGTTTGTAGCGCAGGCTCTGGTAGGTCTGCTCGTGGAACGCACCGAACGGGTCGCCCGGCTCCCTGGGGTATTGCAGCTTGTAGCGGTAGGTGGTGCCGTTGACGTTGCCCGGGTCGGGCTCGGAGCCGTCGAGCGTGTAATACACCGCCACCGTCGGATCGGGGTGCGACAGGCCGACGCTGATGTCGGCCTCGTAGAAGCCACTGTCGTGCGAAAAGCGGGGCTCGTCCAGCGGCAGGGGATGGGCCGTGGGCTCGCTGGCGCTGAAATCGACGCAGGCCGACAGCAGCAGCGCGGCGAGCAGGGCGATGGCGGGGCGGTGGAGGGTCATACAAGGGGGCTGGCGCGACCGCCGGGGCTGGGCCGGCCGCGGGGGCACATCAGCCCAGTGCCGCGATCTTTTTGAGGGTGGGGGTGAAGCGGCTGGACCGCTGCGCCGGCGAGGTGAGCGACAAACCCACGCAGTACTTGGAACACAGCGACGCGGGCCGCGCGCCCAGGTCCTTCAGCACGCGGTCGGTCGCCGACACGCCCTTGGGCGACTTCACCTCGACCACCCAGAGCGATCCGCTCAGGGCGATCTCGCGGTGGCTCTGGGCGAAGTGCAGCTGGTTGTCGAGCGTGACCCGCTCGGGGCTGGCCTGGGCGATCAGGGTGGTGCGCTGGTAACGCACCTGCAGCGTCTGGCGGTAGCGGTCCGACAGTTCCCGCTGGTGGTGGTTTTTCGCCACCGATTTGAGGTACTGGTCCAGCTCGGCGGGCAGTTCGTGCGATTCAAAATGCGCCGGGGTGATGGCCCGGCGCAGTTTGGACGTTTCGCCCCCGTTGCCCTTGAGCTTGACCTCCATGAAGAACTGCTGCGTGTCCTCGTAGTGCCGGTAACGCACCTTGAGGCGCTTGCGGCGGTTCTGGTTGTGGTCACGAAAGCAGTGCAGCGAGTCCGAATCGAAATAGGCGCTGTGGTAGCTGAAGGCGGTCTTGCCGCCGATGTCCAGCGCATCGAAGCGGTCGCCGACCTGCCCCAGAAAACCGAGCACCTGTGCCCCGGTCAGCAGGTACTTGTTGTCTTTGCGGGTCATCAGCGCGGCGCGCTGGTTGAGCTCGGCGAGGCCGATCCGCTGGAACGACGCGAGGCGGTCTTCGACGGGGCTCATTTGGGGCGGAAGTCCACTTCGGCCTGGATGACTTCGGTCACGTAGCACACGCTGCGCACGCGGTAGGACAGCACCTCCACCCCCAGGCGCTCGGACAGCAGCGCCTTGAAGCGCTCGGGGTTGGACATGAAGTTCTCCGGGATCGAATCCAGCTTCACGTCGATCTGGTTGACGGACTTCAGGATCTCGGGGTGGTCGATGATGAACACCCCCAGAAGCACGGCGGCGGTCAGCATCGCGGTCAGCGTCAGGCTGGTGCCGTCGATGGCGGAGATCACGGCGATGGAGATGCTGCCGAAGAAGTACGCCATGTCCGACTTGCTGATCGGCTCGGAGCGCAGGGTGAACAGCGCGAGGATGGCGAACAGGCCGAAACCGGCGGCCATGCCGAACTCCAGGTTGGAGAGGATGGCCAGCACCGCGAAGATGAAGATGTTGAAGAGCGCCGCCGAGATCGCGGTTTCCTTGTGCTTGTACCGGGGGTAATAGATCAGGAAGATCAGGATCAGCATGGCCCCTAGGTCAAACAGGAACCGGGTCAGCAGTTCGACGTAGTTCATCAGGTTCATGGGTGGCGCTCGGTGGGAAGGGCTGGTCCGTTCGGGCCGGCTCACAGGGACGGGGAGGGCGCAGAACCTGTCTTCGGGCGGGTCTGCGGGTGGGCGCCGGCCTGTGCTGGCGTGGTTCGCGGCCTGCGGCGAAAAACCCGAAATTTTAAGGTGACGTTAAGGTGACCGTGGCAACGATGGAGATGGTGCCGTGAACAGTGTGGCGGTCTGACCATGAAAAAGGGGCTCCGCGGAGCCCCTGGTGATGTCCATCGGCAAAGCCTTACTGGATCAGACCTTCGGCCTTCATCGCGGCCTGCACCGCCGGGCGCGCGGCCACGCGGGCGCGGAAGGCGGCCAGGTTTGCCAAGCCGGTGATGTCCATGCCCACCATGGCGGGCCAGTTGGTGACCGTGAAGAGGTAGCCGTCGGCCACGGTGAACTGGTCGCCCATCAGGTACTGCTTGCCGGCGAGTTCGCCGTCGAGCCAGGTCAGGCGGGAGAGCAAGCGGTCTTTGAAGACTTGCTTGGCTTCTGCGGGCACGGCCGGGTTGAACAGGGGGCTGAAGCCCTTGTGCAGCTCGGTGCCGATGAAGTTGAGCCAGCTTTGCAGCTGGTAGCGGGCCATGCTGCCGTTGGCGGGGGCGAGGTTTTTCTGTGGCACCTGGTCGGCGATGTACTGCACGATGGCCGGGCCTTCGCGCAGGGCTTCGCCGCTGTCGAGCACGAGGTAGGGCACGTAGCCCAGCGGGTTGACTTGGTAGTAGTCGCTGCCGTCGGGCAGGCGGTGCGTCTTGGTCGGCGCGGGAATCGCCTCGAACGCCAGGCCGGCTTCGTGCAGGGCGATGTGGGGCGAGAGCGAACAGGCGCCAGGGGAGTAGTAGAGCTTCATGGGTGTGTCCTCGGGTGTGTGATGGAAAGGCACTGCAGTGGGCAGGGCTGGGGGCATTCTGGCCCAAGGGCGGAGGCGGCGCTCGCGGGTGGGTGGACGGCGGGGTGGTGGCTCAATTGGACTCACGAAGTGGCTGTGTTGTTGGTATCTTGTGGTTCCAATTCGTCCGTCCCGTGCACAAGGACCCCCATGGCCACCGGTCAATTCGCCTTCGCCAGCAACACCAACCGTTTCCTCGCCTGCGAGCCGCTGGCGGACCAGCCGTTCGCCATCGCGGGCGTGCCCTACGACGGCGTGGTGACCAACCGGCCGGGCGCGCGCTTCGGTCCGCAGGCGATCCGCGCGGCGAGCCTGATGCTGTGCGACGGCATCCACCCGGTGTTCGACGTGTCGCCCGCCGCGCACCTGGGCGATGCGCTCGACATGCGCCTGCCCAACGCCTCGCCGCTGCCCGAGGTGCGCCGTGCCATCGAGGCGCACGCGGCGGCGCTGATGGCGAAGCACCACTGCGTGTTCCTCGGCGGCGACCACTCGGTCACGCTCTCGTTGTTGCGCGCGGCCAAGGCGAGGTACGGCGGCGGCGAGGCGCTGGCCTGTGTGCACTTCGACGCGCACTGCGACACCTGGAGCGACCACTTCGGCGAGCCCTCGGGCCACGGCACCTGGACCTTCGAGGCGCTGCAGGAGGGGCTGATCAGCCCGGCGCACACGGTGCAGATCGGCATCCGCTCCAGCGGTGAGCGCGCCGCGCGGGAGTTTGTTGCCGACCAGGGCGGGCAGATCTTCACGGCGCGCGCGTTGCGTGGGCTGGACGGCGCGGGGCTGCAACCCGTGATCGACGCGATCCGCGCGCGCATCGGCCAGCGGCGGTGTTACCTGACGCTGGACATCGACGTGCTCGACCCGGCCTTCGCCCCCGGCACCGGCACGCCCGAGCCCGGCGGCCTGACGAGTTCGCAGGTGCTCACGCTGATGGAAGCGCTGGCCGATCTGCACTGGGTGGGCATGGACTGCGTCGAGGTGGCCCCGGCCTACGACCACGCGGAGCTGACGAGCAACGCCGCCGCGACGTTCGTGTGGACCTACCTGAGCGGTGAGGTCGCCAAACGCCAACGCGCAGGAGGATGACCATGTTCCAGCGCTCCCTGATCGGCTCGGACACCCAGCTCAACCAGACCAGCTACTACGAGGCCAGCGTGCAGCGGCCCGCGCCCTGCCCGCCACTGCAGGGCTCGGTGCAGGCCGACGTGGTGGTCGTGGGCGCGGGCTTCGCGGGGCTGAGTGCGGCGCTGGAACTCAGCGCACGTGGCCTTTCGGTGGTGGTGCTGGAGGCCGACCGCATCGGCTCGGGCGCGAGCGGGCGCAACGGCGGGCAGGCCATCGTGGGTTACGCAAGCGGGCAGGGGCCGTTCGAGCAACAGCTGGGCGCGGCCGACGCGCAGCGCGCCTGGGACATGTCGGTCGAGGCCGTGGAGCTGATCGAGCAGCGCATTGCACAACACGGCATTCCATGCGACTGGCGCCGCGGCTACACCTACGTGGCCGACTCGCCGAGAAAGGCGCGCGCGCTGCGCGAAGAGTGCGATCACCACAACGCCCGCGGCATCGCCAGCGAGTGGGCCGAGGGTGCCGACGTGGCGCGCTTCATCCAGAGCCCGCGCTACGTGGCCGCCTTTCACGAAACCACCTCGGGCCACCTGCACCCGCTGAAGTACGCGCTGGGCCTGGCGCGCGCGGCGCAGGCGACGGGCGTGCGCATCTTCGAAGGCTCGCCGGTGACCACGCTGACGCGCGGCAGCCGCCTGGTGGCGAGCACACCGCAGGGGCAGGTGACGGCGCGCTTTGGCGTGCTGGCGGGCAACTGCATGCTGCCGGAATACGGGCCGAAGGTGGCGCCCGAGATCGCGCCGCGCATCATGCCCGTGGGCACCTACATGATCGGCACCGCGCCGCTGGACCCGGCGCTGTGTCAGCAACTGATCCCCAACCTCGCGGCCGTGTGCGACAACAACTTCGTGCTTGACTACTTCCGCTTCAGCGCCGACCACCGCATGCTGTTCGGTGGCCGCGTGAGTTACACGGCGATGACGCCGCCGAACCTCAAGAGCCTGATGGCGCAGCGCATGGGTGAGGTGTTCCCGGCGCTGAAAGACGTGCCGGTCGAGTTCGTGTGGGGCGGCTTCGTGGACATCAGCATGAACCGCGCGCCCGACTTCGGGCGGCTGGGCGACAACCTCTATTACCTGCAGGGCTTCAGCGGCCACGGCGTGGCGCTCACCGGGCTGGCCGGCCAGCTGGTGGCCGAGACCATCGCGGGGCAGGCCGGGCGTTTCGACGTGTTCGCCCGCCTGAAGCACCGCGAGTTTCCCGGCGGGGCTGCGTTGCGCACGCCCAGCCTGGCGCTGGGCATGTTGTGGCACCGGCTGAAAGACGCGCTGTAGCCGCTCGGGCGACAGCGCGACCTCATCACTGCTGGCGCGGTTCGCCCTGTTCGTTCACCGTGATGCGCTGGCCCGGTGCGCTGGTCATCTGCACGCGGTGGTCTTGCCCGCGGAAGTTGTAGGACACGTCCCAGTACGCCGGGCGTGCGCCGCCGGGCACGTCGCGGCAGCGTTGCACGTCCTGCGTGGCGGGCTGACCGTCGCGGCCCACCCTCGAACCCAGCGCGGCGCCGGCGATCACGCCGCCCACGGTGGCGATGTCCTTGCCGCTGCCGCCACCCACCTGGTGGCCCAGGATGCCGCCGATGAGCGCACCCGCGAGGGCGGCCGGCACGTTGGCGTTGCTCTGGGCCTGACCGAGTTGCTCGCGCTCCACCCAGCATTGTTGCCCGGGCGTGGCCAGCACGGCGCGCGCCGATGTGACGTCGGCCTCATACAGGCGTTCACTGCCGCGGCGCCGGCTGTCGTAGACCGCCACAGGCTCGGGCGCCTCGCGCCGGTTGTCGGTGCGGTTGTTGCGTTCCACGGCGCGCGCCGACGAGATGCTGTTGTTCAGGCCCATGGCCGCGAGCGAGGGGTAGCGCCCCGGGCGCAGCACCACGCAGTCACCCCGGTAGCGGTTGTCTTCGCACACCTCCCAGCGTTCGCCGATCACCACGGCCGAGGTGGCGCGGTCGTTGAAACCATGGCGCTGGAAACGGGTCACCGGGGCCGTGGTGGTGAAGGACTCACCCTCGAAATCGCGGCGTTCGTAGAACGTGGCCTGGGCCGACAGGGGCAGGGGCGCGTAGCGGTCGTTGTTCACGCGGGCGTTGCGGGCAATCACCCGTGCCGACGAGACGCGGTCGTTCAGCCCCATGTCCCGGAGCGAGGCGTAGCGCCCCGGGCGCAGCACCATGCAGGACCCGCGGAAGTTGGTGTCCTCGCAAACCTCCCAGCGGTTGCCGACGACCACCACCGATGAACTGCGGTCGTTGAAACCGTAGCGGTCAAACCGGGGCACCTGGTTGTTGGCCTGCATCGACCGGCCCTGGTAGTTGCCGTTCTCATAGAACGTGGCCTGGGCAGCGGCGGGCGCCGTGAATGCAATGCAGGCCAAGGCCAGCAGGGTGCTTGAAGAGGTGTGCATGAGAAGTCTCCGTTGGGGTTTGTCCCGAGCCTGAACGTTCTCGGGTGCGCTGTCTGTGCGCTGGCACACAGGCAGCGCAGGGAAGGGGCGGCGGCGCGTTTGTCGGGGTCAGCGGCGCCAGCCTGCACCCTCAGCGGGTCGGGAGCGACCTGTTGCAGGCTGCTAGCGCAGCGTTTTGCGCACCACCAGCTTGAGCCCCGACCAGACGTCTGAGACCGCACAGACCTTGATGTCCACCCAGCCCAGGGGCAGCCCGAGTTCGCGGATGGTGTCTTCGGTGATGTCGGTGGGCAGCTTGGACGCCTTCTTGGGCCAGGACACCCAGAGCGCGGCCGTGGGGTTCAGCCGCTGGCGCAGGTCGCTCAGCCGTCGCGCCAGCTCGGCCTTGTCCGTGGTGAACAGGTGGACAAGATCGGTCTGGGCGTGGGCCTGCGGTTCGAAGACCAGACCGTCCGGCAGCGGGTGGAGCCAGGCCTCGTAGCCGTCCGGCGCACCGATCACGCACACGCGCCCCGAGGGCTTGAAACCCAGTTTCTTGACCAGCGGCGTTCCGGAGTAGCCGGGGGTGGTCATGTCGACCTGCGTCAGGCGATGGGCGCCGCAGCGCCCTCCAGGTAGGGCGCCAGGTGGGCCATGGCCCGCTCGACGTAGGTGTCTTTCTCGCCCACGGGCGCCACGTAGTGCAGGGCCGCGCGGGCCGCCGCTTCACCCTCGGTGCGGGCAATGACCCAGGCCGCGAGGTAGGGTGAGGCGAGGCAGCCGCCCGCGGTCGCGACGTTGCCGGCCGCGTAGAAGGGCTGGTTCAGCACCTCGACGCCGGCGGCCTGCACCCAGGGCTTGGTGGTGAGGTCGGTGCAGGCGGGCACGGCGCCGAGCAGCCCGAGCCGGGCCAGCACCAGCGTGCCGGAGCACTGCGCGCCAATGAGCTGGCGCGTCGGGTCCAGGCGCAGGGCCGACATGATGGCGGGGTTGTCCACCACCTCCCGCGTCTGCATGCCGCTGCCCACCAGCACCACGTCCGCCGTCGCGGCCTCGGCCAGCGTGGACTGCGCGTGCACCACCACGCCGTTCATGGAGGTGACGGTGGGCTCGGGGCAGCAGATCGACACGCGCCAGCCCGGGCGCTTGATGCGGTGGAGCACGCCGAGGGCGACAAAGGAATCGAGCTCGTTGAAGCCCTGGAAGGTGAGGATGGCGATGTGCATGGGTGGTTGCGTCGTGTGCGTTGCAAGGGTGCGGAACCCAGGCTCAACGGGGGTGCCCGATCTGCCGCACCGCCGCCGCCAGCACCGGCCCGCAGCGCTGGATCTCGCTCAGCGGCGCGTAGCCGTAGCCGATCACCAGGCCCTTGAGGTCGTGGCGCGCCAGGCAGTAGGCCGAGAGCGGGCGCACGGTGAGGCCTTGCTGGGCGATGCGCTGGGCGAGGGCCTGGTCGTCCACCTGCGGGGGCAGGCGCAGGCAGAGGTGCAGGCCCTGCTCGGCGCCGCTGATGTACGTGTCCTGCGTCAGCACGGGCTTGAGCGCTTCGAGCAGGGCGGCGCGGCGCTCGCCGTAGCTTTGCCTGGCGCGGCGCAGCGCGCTGCTGAAGTGGCCCATCTCGATGAACTCGGCCAGCGCGGCCTGCAGCGGCATCTGGCCCGGGCGGTTGAGGTCGTAGTGGGCCTGCTTGAAGGCGGCCACCAGCACCTTGGGCACGATGAGGTAACCGAGCTTGATGCCGGGGTAGAGCACCTTGGAGAAGGTGCCCATGTAGAGCACGCGGCCGTCCACGTCGAGCCCCTCCAGGCTGCTGATGGGCGGGCCGCTGAAGCGGTATTCGCTGTCGTAGTCGTCTTCCAGCACCCAGGCGCCGTGGGCGCGCGCGGTGGAGAGCAGCTGGTGGCGCCGCGCCAGGCTCATCACCGCGCCGGTGGGGTACTGGTGCGAGGGCGTGAGGTAGATCAGTTTGGGCGGGTGAGTGTTGTCGGCCGGGCCGGGGTGGATGCCTTCGTCGTCCACCGGCACGGGGTGGATGGCGAGGCCGGTGGCCATGAAGGCCTTGGCCGCGCCCCAGTAGGCCGGGTCTTCCACCCACACGGTGTCGCCGTGGTCGGCGAGCAGTCGGGCGCACAGCTCCAGCGACTGCTGCGTGCCGGTGGTGACGATGACCTGGTCCGCATCCAGCTGCACGCTGCGGAACACGCGCAGGTAGTCGGCGATGGCGCGGCGCAACGGCGCGTAACCGCCGGAGTCGTTGTAGTCGAGCATGTCCGGGTAGGTCATGCGCCAGTGCTTGTTCTGCAGGCGCTGCCAGAGCGTGAGCGGGAAGGCGCTGAAGTCGGCGATGCCTGGGGTGAAGGGCTGCACTTCCAGCTGGGTGGCGCAGAAGGTGGTGGCGAGCGCCTGGCCGCGCGCCGAGAGCCGCCCGGGCGCGGGGTTCGGCGCGCCGCGCGCGTGGGGCCGGGCGGCGGCGCCGGCGTTCACGCGCGGCACGTTGTCGTTCACATAGGTGCCGCTGCCCACGCGGCTTTCCAGGTATCCCTCGACACTGAGCTGGTTGATCGCCGCGACCACGGTGTTGCGCGAGAGGTTCAGGTCCTGCGCCAGATCGCGGCTCGACGGCAACCGCTCACCCGCGCCGAGCTTGCCGTCGAGCATGGCGCGGCGCAGCGCCTCGTAGAGCTGGCGGTGCAGGGGCAGGGCGTCTTGCGCGCCCAGGCGGGTCATTTCGGTCAGCAAAAACTCAGACAGCATGTCTTTTGATTCCAGTGCACTGTGCAGGTCGAGGTGTCTTGCCCAGCGCACGCCGTGGAACCGGCTTCGCCGGGCCACCAGCGTGGTCCCCCTTTCAAGGGGGAAGCCGCAAAGCGGCGCAGGGGGTTGGCCCAATTGGCACCATTAAGTGCCACCAACTGGCCCTGATTGTGATCCAATTAGCCCGTCAGAATCAACCCACGACTGTTTGGAGATTCCATGAACAAGCCGCCGCCCTGCATGGTCTGGCTGCCTGCCGACCACCGCCTCATGGGCGACCATGGGCACCAGATGCCGTTTCTGCTGCTCGGCGACAAATACGCCCGTGCCGTCAAGCTGGGGGCACAGGCCCAGCCGGTGATGTTTCCGCTGGCCGACGCCGAGCAGATTCCCGACCTGTTGCCGATGGTGGACGGCGTGATGCTGACCGGCTCGCCGTCCAACGTGCACCCCTCCCATTTCGACGAAGACGTGGCCGACCCCAGCCTGCCGCTGGACCCGGTGCGCGACTCGCTCACGCTGGCGCTGGTCAAGGCCTGCGTGCACGAGGGTGTGCCGCTGCTGGGCGTGTGTCGCGGGTTCCAGGAGATCAACGTGGCGCTGGGTGGCACGCTGCACCAGCGTGTGCACGAGGTGCCGGGCCTGATGGACCACCGCGAGCCCAAGACGGCGCCGTTCGAGGAGCAGTACGCGCCGCGCCACGCGATTGCGCTCGCGCCGGGCAGCGTGTTCGAGACCTGGGCCGGCGGCCCCGAGACCCTGGTGAATTCGCTGCACGGCCAGGGCATCAACCGCCTGGCCAGCGGGCTCGAAGCCATGGCCCACGCGCCCGACGGGGTGGTCGAGGCCTTCGCCGTCAAGGGCGCCCGCACCTTCGCCTACGCGGTGCAGTTCCACCCCGAGTGGCGCTGCTGGGAAACGCCGTTCTACGCCGCGATCTTTGACGCCTTCGGCCACGCCTGCCGCCAGCGCATGAGCCAGCGCCTGCAGGCGGCCGACCTGGCGCGCAGCCGCGCGGGCATCGGCGCCTGATTTCGACCCGACAGACAACCACCAACCGAGACAAGGACCGGCACATGACAGCCCCCACCGTTCAAACCTTCAACGACCTCGAAAACTGGCTCAACCAGCACCGCGTGACCGAGGTCGAGTGCCTGGTGCCCGACCTGACCGGGGTGGCCCGCGGCAAGATCCTGCCGCGCGAGAAGTTCACCGAAGACCGGGGCATGCGCCTGCCGCAGGCCATCGTGGGCATGGGCGTGACAGGCGAGTTCCCCGAGAGCGGGCCGTACTACGACGTGGTGGACCCGACCGACAAAGACATGCAGCTGCGCCCGGACCCGTCCACCGTGCGCATCGTGCCCTGGGCCACCGACCCCACGGCCCAGGTGATCCACGACTGTTTCGACCACGAAGGCAAGCTCGTGCCGTTCGCGCCGCGCAGCGTGTTGCGCAAGATCTGCGACCTGTACGCCGCCGAGGGCTGGGACCCGGTGGTCGCACCCGAGCTGGAGTTCTACCTGACCGCGCGCAACACCGACCCGAACACGCTGCTGAAGCCGCCCATCGGCCGCAGCGGTCGTGCCGAGACCTCGCGCCAGGCTTACTCCATCGACGCGGTGAACGAGTTCGACCCGCTGTTCGAAGAGATCTACGACTACTGCGACAAGATGAAGCTCAACGTGGACACGCTGATCCACGAGGTGGGCGCGGGGCAGATGGAGATCAACTTCTTCCACGCCCACCCGCTGGGCCTGGCCGACGAGGTGTTCTTCTTCAAGCGCACGGTGCGCGAGGCCGCGCTGCGCCACGACATGTACGCCACCTTCATGGCCAAGCCCATCGCGGGTGAGCCGGGCAGCGCCATGCACGTGCACCAGAGCATCGTGGACAAGGTCACCGGCAAGAACATCTTCAGCAACCCGGACGGCACCGCTTCCGAGGCCTTCTACCACTACATCGGTGGCCTGCAGCGCTACATCCCGGCCGCCATGGTGCTGGTGGCGCCCTACGTGAACAGCTACCGGCGCCTGAGTCGCCACACGGCCGCGCCGATCAACATCGAGTGGGGTCACGACAACCGCACGGTGGGCATCCGCTCGCCGATCTCCAGCCCGGCCGCGCGTCGCGTGGAAAACCGTGTGATCGGTGCCGACGCCAACCCGTACGTGGCGATGGCGATGACGCTGGCCTGCGGCTACCTGGGCATGAAGAACAAGATCAAACCCAAGCCCGAGATGAAGGGCGACGCCTACCTGGCGCCGTACTCGCTGCCGCGCTCGCTGGGCGAAGCGCTGGACTGGCTGCGTCGCGAGACCGACCTGCACGACATCCTGGGCAAGGAGTTCATCACGATCTACACCGAGATCAAGGAACTGGAGTTCGACGAGTTCATGAAGGTGATTTCGCCCTGGGAACGCGAGCACCTGCTGCTGCACGTTTGAGGCTTGACCCACCCCCGCGCCGCACCTGCGGTGCGTCACCCCCTCAAGGGGGCAACGCTGGCGGCCCGGCAAAGCTGGTTCCGCGGCGTTCCTGATTAACTTCCCCTCTCTGAAAGCGAGTCTGTTGTGAACCCCTCAACCCTCATCGCCCCGCCCGCCCTGGTTCGTCGCGCCGAGCAGCAGGACACGAAGGCCATCCAGGCGCTGGACAGCGCGCACTTCATCCACCCCTTCACCGACCACGGTGGTCTGGCCACGCGCGGTGCGCGGGTGATCACGCGGGCCGACAACATCTACGTCTGGGACTCCGAAGGCGCGAAGATCCTCGACGCGATGAGCGGCCTGTGGTGCGTGAACGCGGGCTACGGGCGCAAGGAGCTGGCCGACGCGGCCTACCAGCAGATGATGACGCTGCCGTTCTACAACAGCTTCTTCAACACCACCAACGTGCCGGCGGTGCAGCTGGCCGCCAAGCTGGCTTCGCTGGCGCCCAAGGTCGGCGGCCGCAGTTTTGAACACGTGTTCTTCAGCAGCAGCGGCAGCGAAAGCAACGACACCAACGTGCGCATGGTGCGCCGCTACTGGGACCTGCTGGGCCAGCCGCAGCGCAAGGTGATCATCAGCCGGAACAACGCGTACCACGGCAGCACCATGGCGGGCGCCTCGCTGGGCGGCATGAGCGGCATGCACGCGCAGGGCGACCTGCCGATCCCCAACATCACGCACATCGAGCAACCGCACTTCTGGGACAACGCGCTGCCGGGCGAAAGCCGGGCCGACTTCGGCCGCCGCGCGGCGGGCTGGCTCGAAGCCAAGATCCTGGAGGTGGGCGCGGACAAGGTGGCGGCCTTCATCGCCGAGCCGGTGCAGGGAGCGGGCGGCGTGATCATCCCGCCCGAGACCTACTGGCCCGAGATCCAGCGCATCGTCGACCAGTACGGCATCCTGCTGATCTCCGACGAGGTGATCTGCGCCTTCGGCCGGCTGGGCCACTGGTTCGCCTACGAAAAATTTGGCTACCGGCCCGACCTCGTGACCTTCGCCAAGGGCGTGACGAGTGGCTACATCCCGCTCGGCGGTGTGATGGTGGGCGACCGCGTGGCCCAGGTGCTGATTGAAAAAGGCGGCGAGTTCAACCATGGCTACACCTACAGCGGCCACCCCGTGGCCTGCGCGGTGGCGCTGGCCAACCTGGAGCTGATGGAGCGCGACAACCTGGTGGGCCGGGTGAAGGACGACATCGGCCCCTACCTGGCCGAGCGCTTCGAGGAGCTGAAACAGCACCCGCTGGTGGGCGACGCTGAGACCTGTGGTTTCGTGGCCGGTCTGGTGCTGGTGAAGAACCAGGCGACGAAGCAGATGTTCGATCCGGACCTCGGCGTGGGCATGATCTGCCGTGGCCACTGCTTCAAGAACGGGCTGATCATGCGCGCCGTGGGCGACCGCATGATCATCGCGCCGCCGCTGGTGATGACGCGTGCCCAGATCGACGAGATGATGGTGCTGATCCGCCAGTGCCTGGACGCGACGCTGGACGATCTGCGCAGCGCCGGTCAGCTGGCCTGACGCTTGCAGGGGCCCGATTCTTTGTTACAGTGTTTCGCTGCCCCAAACTGGGGATAAAGTTGGTCTGCAAATTGCTTGCCACCGGGCAGGCGTTGCAGCCGGTTCCATGTGTCCGTCGACGGGTTTCCCCCACTTTTCTGGAGTGCTCACCACCATGAAGAAGCAAGTTCTGGCTCTGGCCATCTCGGCGATCCTGCTCGCTGCCTGCGGCAAAAAAGAGGAGCCGGCACCGGCTGCGGCCCCGGCCGAACCGGTCGCTGCGGCGCCCGCAGCCCCGGCCGCGCCCGCTGGCCCGGTGTACGACGACGAGAAGGTCCTCAACATCTACAACTGGCCCGACTACGTGCCCGAGGGCATGATCGCCGCCTTCGAGAAAGAGTCCGGCATCAAGGTCAACTACGACACCTTCGAGACCAACGAAGCCCTGCACGCCAAGCTGGTGGCGGGCAACACCGGCTACGACATCGTCGTGCCCGGCACCGTGTTCGCCAAGGGCCAGATCGAAGGCGGTCTGCTGCAGCCGCTGAAGAAAGAACAGATCCCGAACCTGGCCAACATGGACCCGGCCATCATGGCCACCCTGGTCAAGGCCGACCCCGAGAACAAGCACCTGATCCCGTGGGCCTGGGGTTTCACCACCGTCGGCATCAACAAGACCAAGGTCGAGAAGGCGCTGGGTGGCATGGCCATGCCGGAAAACGCCTGGGACCTGGTGTTCAAGCCCGAGTACACGAGCAAGCTCAAGAGCTGCGGCATTGCCTACCTGGACTCGCCGACCGAGATCATTCCGGTGGCGCTGCACTACATCGGCAAGGACGCCTATTCGAACGACCCGGCCGACTACAAGGCCGCGGGCGAGATGCTGGCCAAGGTGCGCAAGGACGTGCGCCTGTTCAGCTCGACCATGATCGACGACATCGCGGGTGGCAAGGCCTGCGTGGCCATTGGCTGGTCGGGTGACATCAACATCGCTGCCGGCCGTGCCACCGAAAACGGCTCCAAGGACGTGATCGAAGCCATGCTGCCCAGCACCGGCGCGCTGATCTTCTTTGACACCATGGCCGTGACCAAGGACGCCAAGCACCCGAACAACGCGATGGCCTTCATCGACTTCTACCTGCGCCCGGAAAACGCCGCGCTGATGTCGAACGAAATGGGCTACCCGACCGGCAACAAGGCGGGCGTGGCCCAGGTCAAGCCCGAGATCGCCGGCAACAAGACCATCTTTGTCGAAGCCGATTACTTCGCCAAGATGATCCCGCCGAGCAGCTTCACCAACGAAGCGCGCGAAGCCATGGCCAACGTCTACAACGGCTTCAAAAAAGGCAAGTAAGCATTCCGCTTCGCACCTGACACCAGGGCTGTTTGTACGCACCGTATGAACAGCCCTTTTTCTTGTCCACTCCCCCCACACAACAGCACAGCGAGGTTCACCCATGGCAGATGCGGGCACACAAGCGGGTTACCTGGTCACCGAGAAACTGGTCAAGCGCTTCGACGAAGCGGTGGCCGTGGACGAGGTGTCGCTCTCCATCGGCAAGGGTGAGATCTTCGCCCTGCTCGGCAGCTCCGGCTGCGGCAAATCCACCCTGCTGCGCATGCTGGCCGGCTTCGAGAAGCCGACCTCGGGTCGCATCATGCTCGGCGGCCAGGACGTGGCGAACATGCCGCCCTACGACCGGCCGGTGAACATGATGTTCCAGAGCTACGCGCTGTTCCCCCACCTCAACATCTGGGAGAACGTGGCCTTTGGCCTCAAGCGCGAAGGCCTGCCCAAGGCCGAGGTGCAGCAGCGCACCGACGAGATGCTGGCGCTGGTGCAGCTCACGCCCTACGCGCAGCGCAAGCCGCACCAGCTCTCGGGCGGGCAGCAGCAGCGCGTGGCGCTGGCGCGCAGCCTGGCCAAGCGGCCCAAGCTGCTGCTGCTGGACGAACCGCTGGGCGCGCTGGACAAGAAGCTGCGCGAGCAGACGCAGTTCGAGCTGGTCAACATCATCGAGAAGGTGGGCGTGACCGTGGTGATGGTGACGCACGACCAGGAAGAGGCCATGACCATGGCCAGCCGCATCGCCATCATGAGCAAGGGCCGCGTGCTGCAGGTGGGCACGCCGGAAGAGATCTACGAGCACCCGCGCAACAAGTTCGTGGCCGACTTCATCGGCAACGTGAACCTGTTCGCCGGCAAGCTCACGGTGGACGAGCCCGACCGCTGCGCGGCCACCACCGCCATCGGCGAGGTGCACGTGGGTCACGGTGTGAGCGGCACCTTGAACATGCCGGTGTCCATCGCCGTGCGGCCCGAGAAGATCGAGATCAGCAAGACCCGGCCCGAGCACGCGGCGTTCAACCTGTTCCAGGGCAAGGTGAAAGAGATCGGTTACCTGGGCTCGTACACCACCTACATCCTGCAGGCCAGAGACGGCTCCAAGGTGCGGGTCACCGAGGCCAACACCACGCGCCAGGACCTGTCGGACATCACCTGGGAAGACGAGGTGTATTTCTGGTGGGATGACAACGCTGCAGTGGTGCTGCGCGATTGACCCCCCCGCGCCGCTTCGCGTCACCCCACAGGGGGCGATGCGAGTGGCCCGGCAAAGCCGGTTCCACCGCATCCTTGGTTTCAGGCTTCCTCGCTCCACCGTTTCTTCAGGAGTATCTCGATGGCCACTTCATCGCTCCCCATGCCCGGCAAACGCTTCGTGATCGGCGTGCCGTATGTCTGGCTGTTTGTCTTTTTCCTGCTGCCCTTCCTGATCCTGCTGTACATCAGCTTCGTGGACCAGGGCGAGAGCATCAACCCGTTCAAGCCGATCTGGGACCCGGTGACGGGCATCCTGAGCCTGAAGTACGAGAACTACTGGACCATCTTCCGCGACGCGGAAGGCGGCGAGCTGTTCAAGACCATCTACATCGAGGCCTACCTGCGCTCGATCTGGTACGCGCTGTGCACCGCCGTCCTGTGCCTGCTGATCGGTTATCCGTTCGCCTACTTCATCGCGCGCTCGGCGCCGAGCGTGAGGCCCGCGCTGCTGATGATGGTGATGCTGCCGTTCTGGACCTCGTTCCTGCTGCGCGTTTATGCGTGGAAGGGCATCCTGGCCGACCAGGGCGTGATCAACCAGCTGCTGATGATGGTCGGGATCATCGACGAGCCGATCCAGATGCTCTACACCAACGTGTCCATGCTGGTGGGCATGACCTACGTGTACCTGCCCTTCATGATCCTGCCGCTCTACGCCAACCTGGTGAAGATGGACTTCCGCCTGCTCGAAGCCGCCTACGACCTGGGCACCTCGCCCTTCAAGGCCTTCTGGCTCGTCACCGTGCCGCTGTCCAAGGCCGGCATCGTCGCCGGTTTCATGCTGGTCTTCATCCCCGCCGTGGGCGAGTTCGTGATCCCCTCGCTGCTCGGTGGGCCGGAAAACATCATGATCGGCCGCGTGGTCTGGGACGAGATGTTCACCAGCAACAACTGGCCACGTGCGTCGGCGCTGGCGGTGGTGATGATCCTGCTGATCATCGTGCCATTGGCCATCTACTACCACTTCACCGCCGAAGAAAAGTGACCCCCCGCGCCGCTTCGCGTCACCCCCCCAGGGGGCGATGCGAGTGGCCCGGCTAAGCCGGTTCCACCGCATCCCCGGTGAGCTTCCCTTCGTTGAACGTCAGTTTTGCTCAGGAATCATTGCAATGAAACAGCTCCTCGAAAAACACTTCGGCAAGTTCTGGTTGGCGGCGGTGTACCTGTTCCTCTACGTGCCGCTGTTCTTCATGATCGTGTTCAGCTTCAACAGCACACGGCAGGACGCCAATTTCACCGGCTTTTCGCTGCGCTGGTACGAGGCGCTGACCCGGGACACCAAGATCGTCGAGGGCTTCTGGCTGTCGATCAAGGTGGCGGCGGTCACCGGTGTGCTGTCGGCCGTGCTCGGCACCTTCGCCGCCTTCGTGCTGGTGCGCTACCGCCGCTTTCTCGGCCGCACCGTGTTCTCCGGCATGGTGAACGCGCCGCTGGTGATGCCCGAGGTGGTGATCGGCCTGTCGCTGCTGCTGCTGATGGTGGGCGCGCAGAACGCTTTCGGCTGGCCCGAGCGCGGCATGCTGACCATCATCTTCGGCCACACCCTGCTGGGCATGGCCTACGGCATGGTGGTGATCCAGAGCCGGCTGATGGAGATGAACCGCAGCATCGAAGAGGCCGCGATGGACCTGGGCGCTCGGCCGTTCCAGGTGTTCTTCCTCATCACGCTGCCCAACATCTTCCAGGGCATCCTGGCCGCGTTCCTGCTGTCGTTCACGCTGAGTTTCGACGACGTGGTGATTTCCGAATTCCTCTCGGGTCCGGGCGTCTCCACGCTGCCGCAGGTGATCTTCGGTTACGCGCGCCGCGGCATCAACCCCACCATCTACGCCGCGGCCACGCTGCTGATCACCACCGTGACCATCGTGATCGTGGGCTACAGCGTGTGGGTGGCGCGCCAGACCCGCAAGCGCGAGCGCGAGATCGCGGCGGCCACGCGGGCCGAGACCAAGGCCCTGGCCGCGACCTGATCGAGGGCGCCGGCCATCAGGCGCGGGCTTCCACCCGGGCCAGCAGCGCCTTGAGCTTGGTGATCCGCGTGGGGGCGAGGTGCTGACTGGCCCAGGCCACCCGCCCTTGCAGCCGCGCCTGTTTTGAAGCGTCCACCGGGCCCGACCGTGCGGCCTGGTGCAGCTCGGCGCGCAGGCGGTCGTAGTCTTCGCGCGGCAGATTGGCGTGTTGATTGACCACCAGCCCGGTGATGCGCTGTTGCTGGTGGGCGCGCATCTGGCGCTGTTTGCCCGGGTGCAGCACGAACCCTTCATCGGCGGCGATGGCCTTCACCCAGGCCTGCAGGGACCGAAACTGCTGTTGCAGTGACACCGGGCCGGAGAACACCAGGTCGTCGGCGTAGCGGGAGTAGCGCGCCCCGAAACGATGGGCCAGACCGTCGAGCCGCAGGTCCAGGCCGAAGGCGCACAGGTTGGCCAGCGAGGGGGAGGTGGGCGCGCCTTGCGGCAGGTGGGGCCGGGCCAGGCGCTTGGCCGCCAGAAAGTGAAGGCCGCCGTCTTCTCGCAGGCGCTCCCGCACGGCCGCGGGGGTGCGCGTGGTGCACAGCCGGGTCAGCAGGTCCGCCGTGGGCTCGGGATAGCCCAGGCTTCGCCAGAGGGCCCTGATGCGCGCGGCACCGATGCTGGGGAAGAAGTCGCGCAGGTCAAACGCGATCACACAGGGCTGACCCGCGTGGACCGCCGCGTGGCTGTGCACGTCGCGTCCGCGCACAAAACCATGCGCGGCTTCGTGGCAGGGCAGCTGCGTCAGGCAGGTGTCGAGCAGGCGGCGCTGGGCCTGTTTGAGTTCAGGCTTGGGCGCTTCGAGCAGCCGCAGGCCGCCGCTGCGCTTGGGCAGCAGGGCGTGGCGGTAGTGCGACGCCACACGCTGGTGGGGCCGTTCGCTGGACTCGCGCCAGTGCAGCGAGGGGTGCGTCAGCCACGCCAGCCGCTCGGGCGTGAGGCTCAGCCCGTCCGCCCAGTCGCTGGCGCTGGGCCAGTCAGGGCGGTCGATGGCGGGCAGGCCCCAGACCGGGGGCACCGTGCGCGCCGGGCGCAGCAGCCACCGGCGGACACGCCATGCACTGAGCGGGAGCTTGTCCTCGTCCGGGTTGACGGCGGGGGTGTCGTCGCCTTCAGCGTCGTCATCGTCGTGGAAGAGGGCGCCCCAATCGGGCAGGTCGAGCAGCGCCTGCGCGAGCGTGTCCAGGGTGTCGATGGCGCCGTGCCGCTGCCAGCGGGTGGCGATGGACTGGGTCAGCCGCCGCAACCACGAAGGCGCTGCGCCTTCGCAACCCAGGCAGGCGCTGGCCCGGCCCAACAAGGCGGACGCGGTGAGCCCACCAGGCCGCTCGTGGTCGGCGAGCAGCGCATGGGCCAGACCGATGGCCAGGCCATGGCGGTGGGATGTGGTCATGGGCGACAGGCGAAGGAAAAGGTGGCCCCGGTGTTCCAACCAGCCGGTCCGGTGCGATCTGTCCTGCGCCAGCGGCGCAGCGCGGATCGCGCGTCGTGTGTCCAGGGAATCGTGTGTCGCCGTGGGGATGCCCCACAGCCCGAAAACGTCGAGCGTCTTCGAGGGTTCTTGAAACGCCAGGGCCGCCGGCATTGTGTCAGACGGGGCTGCCTGGCGGGGGTGCTGCGTTAAGCTGCGCGGGCTTCGGCCCTCCCCACACCCCACCGACCATGAACCTCCGCGACGGCCGCCTCTGGCTGGCTGGCCTGTACCTGCTGCATTTCGCGGCCCTGCACCTCGGGTTCCACGCGATCTACCTGGACGCCGACCAGCTGCTGGTGGCCGACCAGTCGAAGTGGATGTCGTTGGGTCACTTCTTCGAGCCGTTCTTTTTTGGCCAGGCCTACCTGCTGCCGTTCGAGGCCTACCTGGCGGTGCCGCTGGTCTGGGCCGGGCTGAGCCCGCTCACCGCGGTGAAGGTGGTGGCCGCGCTGTTCTTCTACCTCCCGTTTGCCTGGACGGCCTGCGCGCACGCGAAGGACCGGCCCTGGGTGTCGGTGGCGGTGACGCTGATGTTCTTCGCGCTGCCGATGGAGTACCTGCTGGCCGCGCCGATGCCGCGTGGCTTCATCGTCGCGTGCGCGCTGGCCTGGCTGGGTTTGCGGGCCTTGCTGCTGGACCGTGACCCAGCGTGGGCGCCGGTGCTGGCCTGGGGCGCGCTGGTCGGGTTCTGTCTGGGCTCGTACACCAGCGTGGCCTTGATGCTCCCGGCGCTGGTGCTGATCGAAGACCGGCGGCGCCTGCTGCAGGCCGGCCTGGGCATCGCCCTGGGCTACGCGCTGTTCAAGGGCGTGGCGCTGTTCTACGCGTTCAACCCGGAGCATGTGGTGCACCGCTTCCCCGCGCTGCGCTTCACCCGGGGCCACCTCGGTGCCCACCTGGTACACCCGACCATCGCCCCGGCTTTTGCCTGGCTGGTGGGGCTGGGCGCGGCGGCCTGTGCGGCGGTGATGGCCCTGTACAGGCCAGACGAAGCACAACGGCGGGCGTGGGTTTTACGGCTCGCGCTGCTGGCCGTGGGGCTGGCCGGCGTGATCGGCCTGATGCTGTCCACCAACAAGATCGCCGACTTCAACGCCGGCACGCCGTTCTACTCGGTGTACCGCCTGATGCTGCCCTTGCCTTACCTGGCGCTGCTGGTGATGTCGGCGGCGGCGCTGCGCTCGCCATCCGTCGTTCGGCCGCCCGCGCTCGCCACCACAGTGACGCTGGGCGTGCTGTTCATCGGGTTGCTGGGTTGGCAGGCGGTGGGGGTCCAGCGCGACCGCGAGGCGCTGGTGCAGCTGACGTCCACCGTGCCCCCTTTGCCCTACGACCGGCTGGAGCGCCAATGCGCCCGGCTGGCCGAGGCGCTGCGGGTGTCGGGGCAGCCGCACTACACGCTGCGGGGTCGTAACGACGCGCTCGCCTACGGCTGCAGCGCGCAGTTCGGCCTGCCGGTGGTGCAGACGACGTTCGAGCGGCGGACCTGGCTCCAGGAGCACCTGGAGCGGGCGGCTCAGCCCTGAGGGACGGCCTGCGCGCCCGGCCTGAGCCGAGGCCAATGGCACGATGCTGCGAGCGCAAAGTGGTCATGTTCTTGTCGTGTATTCGGGCGTAGCATGGTGCCACTTTTCCCTGCGTGAGCCCCGCCCATGACCGACACCTCCAGCACCCTGACCTTCGACGGCCGCGCCGTCATCAACGGCGAACGCGTGGCCTCGCGCGACGGCCAGACCTTTGACTGCATCTCGCCGGTGGACGGCCGTGTGCTCACGCAGGTGGCGCGCGGTGGTCAGGCCGACATCGACGCCGCCGTGGCCGCTGGGCGCGCCGCGTTTGAAGACCGGCGCTGGAGCGGCATGGCGCCCGCGCAGCGCAAGCGCGTGATGATCAAGTTCGCCGACCAGCTGCTGGCGCATGCTGACGAGCTGGCGCTGACCGAGACCCTGGACATGGGCAAGCCGGTGAAATACGCGCGGGCCGTGGACGTGAACAGCGCGGCCAACTGCATCCGCTGGTACGGCGAGGCGGTGGACAAGGTGTACGACGAGATCGCGCCCACGCCGAGCAATTCGCTGGCGCTGATCACGCGCGAGCCGGTGGGCGTGGTGGGCATCATCGTGCCCTGGAACTACCCCATGATCATGGCGGCCTGGAAGATCGCGCCGGCCCTGGCCGCGGGCAACTCGGTGGTCTTGAAGCCGTCGGAGAAAAGCCCGCTCACCGCGCTGCGCCTCGCCGAGCTGGCGCTGGCCGCGGGCATCCCGCCCGGGGTCTTCAACGTGGTGCCGGGCTTCGGCACCGAAGCCGGCTCGCCGCTGGCGCTGCACATGGACGTGGACTGCATCGCCTTCACCGGCAGCACGCGCGTGGGCAAACAGATCCACGTGATGGCCGGGCAGAGCAACCTGAAACGCGCCTGGACCGAGCTGGGTGGCAAGTCGCCCAACATCGTGTTCGCCGATTGCCCGGACCTGGACCGCGCGGTGGAGGCAGCCGTGGGCAGCATCTTCTTCAACCAGGGCGAGAGCTGCAACGCGCCTTCGCGCCTGTTTGTGGAGGCCTCGGTCAAGGACGCGTTCCTGGAGAAGGCGCTGAAGCTGGTGCCGAATTTCCAGCCGGGCAACCCGCTGGACAAGGGCACGGTGATGGGCGCCATCGTCGACCAGGTGCAGCTCGACAACGTGATGCGCTACATCGGCCTGGGCCAGAGCGAGGGGGCGCAGCTGATCGCGGGTGGCGCGCTGGCGTCGCCGGTGGCGGGCGGTTGTTATGTGCAGCCCACCATCTTCGACGGCGTGACGCCGCAGATGACGATCGCGCGCGAAGAGATCTTCGGCCCGGTGCTCGCGGTGCAGAGCTTCACCGACGCGGCCGACGTGGTGAAACAGGCGAACAACAGCGTCTACGGCCTGCAGGCGGGCGTGTGGACGCGCGACATCAACAAGGCACACGGCGTGGCGCGCGCGCTGCGCGCGGGCACGGTGCACGTGAACCAGTACGACGAAGACGACATCACCGTGCCGTTTGGTGGTTTCAAGCAGAGCGGCGTGGGGCGCGACAAGTCGCTGCACGCGTTTGACAAGTACACCGAGACGAAGACAACGTGGATAAGGATTGATAGTCCTGTGTAACTCCCCCCTGCGCCGCTGACGCGGCTTCCCCCCTCTCTGGCGCGGCTCCGCCGCTTGGAGGGGGGACGGCACTGGCGGCCCGGCAAAGCCGGTTCCGCGGTGCCCCTGGTTCAGACACTTCGCGCCGACTGGGTGCTTTCTCTGGAGACTTTGATGAACGCCATGAACGACTTCAAGACCGCCCACACCAACGCCGCCTGGCACCAGCGCCGGCTCGACGCCACGCCGCGCGGCGTGGGTGTGATGGGCGACTTCTTCATCGACCGCGCGAAGAACGCCGAGTTCTGGGACATCGAGGGGCGCCGCTTCATCGACTTCGCGGGTGGCATCGCGGTGCTCAACACCGGCCACGTGCATCCCAAGGTGCAGGCCGCGATCGCGGCACAGCTGCAGCGCTTCACGCACAGCTGCTACCAGGTGGTGCCGTATGCCGAATACGTGGCGCTGGCCGAGCGCATCAACGCCATCGTGCCGATCGAGGGCAAGGTCAAGACCGCGTTCTTTTCCACCGGCGCCGAGGCCATCGAGAACGCGGTGAAGATCGCGCGCTCGTCCACCGGGCGCAGCGGCGTGATCGCCTTTGGCGGCGCCTTCCATGGCCGCAGCATGTTTTCGGTCGCACTCACCGGCAAGGTCCAGCCCTACAAGGCGGGCTTCGGCCCGTTCCCGCCCGAGATCTACCACGTGCCCTTCCCCTGCCACTGCAGCTCGCTGGCCGACACGCAGAAGGCGATGGAGCAGGTGTTCAAGTGCGACATCGAGCCCAGCCGCGTGGCGGCCATCGTGTTCGAGCCGGTGCAGGGCGAGGGCGGCTTCAATCCGATCCAGCCCGCGGCCGTGAAGTGGCTGCGCGAGCTGTGCGACCAGCACGGCATCTTGCTGATCGCCGACGAGGTGCAGACCGGCTTCGCGCGCACCGGCAAGATGTTCGCGATGGAGCACTACGGCGTGTCGCCCGACCTGATGACCATGGCGAAAAGCATGGCCGGCGGCACCACGCTGTCGGCCGTGAGCGGCAAGGCCGCGATCATGGACGGCCCGGCCCCCGGTGGTCTGGGTGGCACCTACGCGGGCAACCCGCTGGCGATTGCCGCGTCGCACGCGGTGCTGGACGTGATGGCCGAGGAGAAGCTGCCCGAGCGCGCGCAGCTGCTGGGCGAGCGGCTGGTGGCGCACCTGCACCAGGCGAAAGCGAGTTACGCGCGCATCGGCGACGTGCGCGGGCTGGGTGCCATGGTGGCCTGCGAGTTCATCGATCCCGCGACCGGCGCGCCCGACGCCGACACCACGAAGAAGGTGCAGGCCGCCGCCCTGAAGCGCGGTCTGCTGCTGCTGACCTGCGGCGTGTACGGCAACGTGATCCGCTACCTGTTCCCGCTGACCATTGAAGACGACGTGTTTGCCGAAGGGCTCGCGATGCTGGACGAAGCCATGGCCGAAACGCTGGCCTGACCCCGCTCATTCACCCGCCGGGCTTGCCCGGCTTTTTTGTGTCTGGAATCCCATGGGTCAGCCCAGCCTCGATCAACGCATCAACAGCCTGCGCGCGCAGGGCATCCACTCCATCCTCACCACCTTCACCGACCTGCACGGCGTGCCGAAGGGCAAGCTGGTGCCGCTCGAAGCGCTGCCCGACGCGGTGGCCACCGGCGCCGGGTTTGCCGGCCCCAGCATCTGGGGCACGGGCCTGCCGCGCATGGGGGCGCGTGGCGAGTATTACGGGCGCGTGGTGCCCGAGAGCCTGCGGCCATTGCCCTTCATGCCCGGTGTGGCGCACGCCGTGTGCGACGGCTTCGCGGGCGGTGAGCCGCTGGACACCTGCTCGCGGCAATTGCTGAAGCACCAGTTGAATCGACTGCGCGAACGCGGCTGGGCCTTTCACGTCGGCATCGAGCCCGAGTTCTTCCTGCTGAAGCGGGATGCGCTGGGCCGCTGGGGCGTGGCCGACGGTGAAGACCAGCTGCACAAACCGTCCTACGACCTGAAGGCGATCCACCGCAACTTCGGTTTCCTCGACGACATGCGCCGCCACCTCACGGCGCTGGGGTTCGAGCTGCAGCAGATGGACCACGAAGACGCCATCGGCCAGTACGAGATCAACTACCGGCACGACGAGGCCCTGGCCGCGGCCGACCGTTACCAGCTCTTCAAGCTCACCGCGCACGCGGTGGCGCAGCAGCACGGTGCCACCTTCAGCTGCATGCCCAAGCCGCTGGCGGGCGCGCCGGGCAGCGGCCTGCATTTCCACATCAGCCTCACGGACGCGCAGGGCAGGGCGGTGATGGCCGACCCGGCCGGTGCGCTGGGCCTGAGCACGGCCGGCCACCAGTTTGCCGCCGGCCTGATCCACCACGCCGACGCGCTGGCCGCGCTTTGCGCGCCCACGGTCAACAGCTACAAGCGCCTGGCCAGCAGCGCCAGCGCCTCGGGCACGACTTGGTCGCCGGTGTGGAAGACGGTGGGCGACAACAACCGCACCTGCCTCGTGCGCACGGTGGCCGGGCGCATCGAGTGGCGCCTGCCCGACCCGTCGTGCAACGTGTACGCCGCGCTCGCGGCCACGCTGGCCGCCGGGCTGGACGGCATCGACCGCGAACTGCCCCCGCCCGACGCCTGCGACGAAGACCTCTACCAGCGCCAGGCCAGCGGCCAGCCCATGCCGCCGCGCCTGCCGCGCGACCTGTTTGAGGCCCTGGCGGCGCTGCGCGGCGACGCGATCCTGTGCGACGACATCGGCGCGGCGTTCTGCGAACAATTCTTCGCGCTCAAGCAGGCCGAGTGGGATGCGTATGCGCAGCAGGTCAGCGGGTGGGAGCTGGAGCGGTACGCCGACGGGTTCTGATCAGGTCTTGTAGCCCGGGTCCAGCCGCTCCACCTTGCGCAGCAGCGCGGGCCAGGCGAGCATCGCGCCCTGGCCCGCGGTGGCGATCTTCATGACCTCGCTCATGCCGGCGAGGATGCGCGGGTCCACCTGCGTGAGCTCACCGCCACCGGCCAGCGCGTCGATCTGGATGCGGCAGGTGTTCTCGAAGGTGTACATCGAGAGGAAGGCGTCGGGGATGCTGGTGCCCACGGTGAGCAGGCCGTGGTTGCGCAGCACCAGGAAGTTGGCCGAGCCCAGATCGGCCTGCAGGCGTGGCTTCTCGTCGGGCCGGAAGGCCACGCCTTCGTAGCCGTGGTACGCCAGCGAGGCCAGCACGAAGCTGCTCTGCTGGCTGATGGGCAGGATGCCGGCCTTTTGCGCGCTCACGGCCACGCCGGCGCGCGTGTGGGTGTGCAGCACGCACTGGGCCTCGGGCCGCGCCTCGTGCACCGCGCTGTGGATGACGAAGCCGGCGGGGTTCACCGGGAACGGCGAGTCGATCAGCTTGTTGCAGGCCATGTCCACCTTGACCAGGCTGCTGGCCGTGATCTCGTCGAACATCAGGCCGTAGGGGTTGATCAGGAACTGGTGTTCACCGCCGGTGACGCTGTCGGGCAGCTTGGCGCTGATGTGCGTGAAGACCAGATCGCTCCAGCCATAGGCCGCCACCAGCCGGTAGCAGGCCGCCAGGTCGCAGCGCAATTGCCATTCTTCGGCGCTGACGGTGTCTTTGAGGGAAGGGATGTGCATGGAGGTCTCCTGGGTCATCGTTTGAATTTGCCATCACCATCCACGATGGTGATCTCGGCCCAGGAGCTACCGTGGAAGCGGTCCGGGCCGAAGTTCAGCACGTTGCCACCGAGGGACCAGTTGCGGATGCCCTGGATGCCTTTGATGATGGACTCGGGGGTGACGGTGCCGCCCGCGCGCTGCAGGGCTTCGATGAGGAAGCGCGCGCCCAGGTAACCGCCGTACATGCTGTAGCTGACCGTCAGCTTCGCGGCACTGGCCAGCTGATGGAACTCACGCGCCATCGGATCGACCTGGCGCCAGGGGTAGGGCACGATCTGCGTCATGGCCAGTCCGCGCGCGTCCGCGCCCAGCGCGGTCACGGCGCTCGCCGCGACGGACAGGGTGTAGACCGGCACATTGAGCTGGGCCTTGGCGGCTTTGACGAAGGCGGCCACCGACGGTCCGACGGCCACGAGGTACACCGCCTTGGGCTGGGCGGCGGCGAGGTCGGCGACCGCGGCGCTGGCGTTGCTGCCGTCCACCGCCAACGGCGCGATCCGGGTCACCGTCAGGCCCAGCGCCTTCGCCGTGGCCTCGATCACCGGCTGCATCGACTGGCCGAAGGGGTTGTCCTGCAGCGCGACGCCGATCTCGGTGAGCCGAATCGTGGCGAGGGTGCGCAGCGCGTGTTCGACCTCGTCCTTGAACGAGGCCTGAGAGGTGAAGAAGCTGGGGTGGGGCTTCAGGCGCAGCACGTGGGCGCCGGTCCAGGCCCCGACCAGCGGCATGCGCTTTTCCGCGAGGTAGGGCAGCAGGGCGCCGACGCCGGCGGTGCTGCCCAGGCCCGTGAGCGCGACGATGCGGTCTTTGTCCACCAGTTCGTGCACGTTCCGGACCGTTCGCTCCGTGTCGTAGGCGTCGTCGCGGACCAGCAGCCTGATCGGGCGCCCGCCGATGCCGCCCTTCTGGTTGATGGCGTCGATCGCCAGCTGCTGGCCGGCCAGCGGTCCCTGGAAGGCCCCGGCCACCGGACCGCTCAGGGGCACGCTCTGTCCGATGAGGATGGCCTTGTCCTGCGCGCGGGCGGTGCGGCCCAGCGACGCGAGCGCCAGCGCGCCGGAGGCCGCCAGCAGGTGGCGCCGCGGCATCACGGCCAGGCGGGTGTGGGTCGAGGTGTCGGCGTCCATGCGTGTCTCCAGCGCCACGTCGGGGGTGCGCGGCTGTGCGACATGGTCGCGCCGACACGGCAGGTGGGCTGTCGCAGGTCGGACAAGTGGAGATTCAGAAGGGGGACATGCGACCTCTCAGGCGCGGGTGCCTGACCCCAGATCACGGCGGAACCGGCGCTGCCGGGCCGCTCGTGATGCCCCCTCGGGGGTGACGCCGCAGGCGGCGCGGGGGGGTTACTTCTTCATGCTGCAGGTGTTGAAGCCCAGCATCGCGTAGGGCGGGCACCAGCCCATCAGGCCGGTGAGCAGCGGCACCACGCCGATGTAGCCCCAGAGGCCGATGTTGCCGGTGGCGGCGGCGGCGATGAGGGCCAGGCCGACGACGATGCGCAGGGTGCGGTCGATGCCGCCGACGTTTTTGGTCATGTGAATGCTCCTGTGGGAAAAGGGTCTGGGGTCACCGCCTGGCGCTGGGCCAAGCGATGGGCACAGGGGCATTGCACCGTTTTGCGCGGCGCCGGTCTGTGACCGGGGTCACAGAGGGATTCGGGCCGGGGAGGCCGGCTGGCCGGCGGCCAGGGAGCGCAGACCGGCGCTGTCGCGGATGGTGATGCTCTCGCGCGACAGCTCGACCAGACCGTCGCGTTCGAAGCGGTGCAGCAGCCGGGTGACGATCTCGCGCACCGTGCCCAGCTCGTCGGCCAGGGCCTGGTGGGTGGTCCTGAGCTGCTGGCCGTGGCCGAGCAGGGCGTTGGCCAGGCGGCTGTCGAGCTTCTGGAAGGCGATGGCCTCGATCAGGCCGGTGAGGTCGGCCATGCGGGCGGCGAACAGGCCGAGCACGTAGCGGCGGAAGGCCTCGTCGCCCAGGGCGGTCTGGAAGTCGGGGGGCGACATCAGGCAGAGCGTGGTGTCGCAGGTGGTCACGCCGTGCGCGGTGAGCGGCTGGTCGGCAAACAGGCCGGCAGAAGACACCAGGCACATTTCGCCCGGGGTCACGCGGTAGAGCTCCAGCTCGCGGCCGTTGGCGGCGCTGCGCGAGACGCGCACCTCACCGGCGAGCACCAGCGGGAAGCCCTGGCAGGGGTCGTTTTCTCGAAACAGCCGGGTGCCCGCCGGCACGGTCATGGGCATGAGCCGGGCCCGCAGCGGGGCCAGCGCGCCCAATGCCGGGTACAGCGACAGCAGGTCGGACGGGTCGGTGGCGGGCATCGGCGCATTGTAGGAGGAGACCCGGCGATGGGGTGGGAGATCCGAACGGCAAGCCAAAGTTCGTTCGAAATATTTGAATGAAGGCTTCAAGGCATTTCACCCTTGGCACGCGAGGGGCTCCCTACACTGCCGCCATGCCTTCAATTGCCGTCACCCGTTACCACCCGCTGGCCCGCGCGCTGCACTGGCTGTTGGCCCTGGCCCTGGTGGGCAACTTTGCCCTGGGCCTGTACATGGCCGACCTGCCCTTTTCGCCTGAGCGCCTGCAGTACTACAGCTGGCACAAGTGGGCCGGTGTGTTGGTGCTCGCTTTCTCGGCAGCCCGTCTGCTCACTCGCCTGATGGCGCCGCCGCCCGCTTTGCCCAAGGCCATCGAGTCGGCGATGCCGGCCTGGCAACGCATGGCCCACCACGCCACCCACCACGGCCTGTACCTGCTGTTTTTCGCGGTGCCGCTGCTGGGCTGGGCCTACAGCTCGGCCGCGGGCTTCCCCATCGTGCTGTTCCGCCTGTGGCAGCTGCCCGACTTCGTGCCGGTGAGCGAGGCGCTGTCTGATGTGCTGAAAGAGCTGCACGAGCTCTCGGCCTTCGCCATGGCCGCCCTGGTGCTGCTGCACATCGGCGGCGCGCTCAAACACCACTTCATCGACCGCGACGGTCTGCTCCAGCGCATCGGCTTTGGTCGCGGCTGATCCTTGTTTTTCAGGAATCTTTGTACATGAACACCCGTTGGATGCCTTTGGCGCTGGTCGCCGTTAGCTTGTTCCCCTTCGCCGCCCAGGCCCAGCAGGCGCTGATCCCTGCCCAGAGCGAGGTGACCTTCACCAGCCGCCAGATGGGCGTGCCCGTGGACGGCAAGTTCAAGACCTTCAGCGCCCAGGTGGCGTTCGACCCGGCCAAACTGGCGACCAGCAAGATCGCCTTCACGGTGGACACCGGCAGCGCCGACATCAGCCGCGAGGCCAACGCCGAGCTGCCCAAGGCGACCTGGTTCAACGTGGCGGCTTTCCCCAAGGCGACGTTCGCCTCCAGCAGCATCAAGAAGCTGGATGCCACCAAGTACGAGGTCGCCGGCAAGCTGGCGATCAAGGGCGTGAGCAGCGACGTGGTCGTGCCGGTGACGCTGGCGCAGAACGGCGCCACCACGGTCGCCTCTGGCGCGTTCCCGATCAAGCGCCTGACCTTCCGCATCGGCGAGAAGGAATGGGCCGACACCTCGATGGTCGCCGACGAGGTGCAGGTTAAGTTCAAGATCGCCCTCACGGGGGTACCCAAGCTCTGATCCGTTTCTGTTTTCCGTTTCCCCAACCCTTTTGACTGGATTCATCCCATGCGCATTTCCCTGACCCTGCTGGCCGCGGCCGCCGTTCTGTCCACCGCTGGCATCGCCCAGGCCGCCGACTACGCGATCGACCCGACGCACACCTTCGCGACCTTCGAGATCGGCCACATGGGCGCGACCACGAACCGCGCCCGCTTCGATAAGAAGGACGGCAAGATCAGCTTCGACAAGGCCGCCAAGACCGGCAAGGTCGACATCAGCTTCGAGACCGCTTCGGTGAACTCCGGCACCGCCATGTTCGACAAGCACCTGCAGAGCGCCGAGATCCTGGACGCCGCCAAGTACCCCAAGGCCCAGTTCGTCTCCAGCAAGTTCGTCTTCACCGGCGACAAGGTCAGCGCGGTCGAAGGCAACCTGACGCTGCTGGGCAAGACCCAGCCCGTGACCCTGAAGGCCAACCAGTTCAACTGCTACGAGAGCCCCATGCTCAAGCGCGAAGTCTGTGGCGGCGACTTTGAAACCACCATCGATCGCACCGCCTTCGGCGTGAACTACGGCATCGACTGGGGTTTCCCGAAGAACGTGCGCCTGGTGCTGCAGGTCGAAGCCGTAAAGCAGTAAGACCCCCCTGCGCCGCTTCGCGGCTTCCCCCCTGGGAGGGGGGACCACGCCCTGTGGCCCGGCGGAGCCGGTTCCACGGCGTGTGCTGGGTGGGGCACTCGCCTCCGGTGAGGCTTGTTTCGCAGTGCTGTTTGTTCAAGGCCCGCTCGTGCGGGCCTTTGTCATGGGCGGGTGGCTTGCTCCAGGCGCTCCAGGAAATGCAGCGCGTGTTCGCGGGTGTCGCCGCACATCTCCCGGCTGGGCGGCAGTGATCCGCACACCTTCGGCCGCTCGGGCCGGCCGAACAGGCGGCAGCGCAGGGCCTCGTCCAGGTGCGGGCAGGGAACCCCTGCCGGTTTGCCGCCCGGAAGGCCCGGCATCGGGCTGCTGATGGACGGCGCGATGCAGCAGGCGGCGCAGCCGGGTCGGCAGGCGAGGGTGGGTGCGGAAGTTGCTGGCATGGCACCCGATTGTCATGGGTTCACCGCGGGTCGGGCGCTACACTCGGCCGCCGGCTTGAGATTCGGGTGGGCCTGCCGATGACCCTCTGTACCCGCTCGATGCCCCGGCCCACCCCGTGAAGATCCCCACCCCAGAACTGCTGATTGCGCAACTGACCCGTTGGCGCATCTGGATGTACGCCGCGCTCGCCTTGCTGCTGGGCGCCCTGCTGGTGCAGGCGGCGCACAAGGTGATGGTGGAGCTGAGCTACGGCGCCATCGTCGAGGCGGTGCGCGGCACGCCGCCGGCCACCCTGCTGCTGTCGGTGCTGGCCACGGCGCTGAGCTTTCTGGCGCTGACCTTTTACGACCGCTCCGCCCTGCGGTACGCGGGCGCCCGGCTGCCCTACCGGGTGGTCGCCGAAACCTCTTTCATCGCCTATGCGCTGTCCAACACCATGGGGCTGGGCGTGCTCACGGGCGGTGCGGTGCGCATGCGCCTGTATGGCGCGGCGGGGCTGGAGGCGGGGCTGATCACCCGCGCCATCGCGTTCAACGCCATCGGTTTCACCATCGGCATCGTGGTGGTGGGGGCGGCCTCGCTGGTGTGGGGCGCCGGTGCGGTGGCGGCCATGGTGGGGCTGTCGGCCGGGCTGCTGAAGGCCCTGGGTGTGGCGGTGCTGGTCGCCGCTGCGGTTTTTGTGGGCATGTGCCGTGGCGGGGGTGACGACCTGCGCCTGGCGGGCTGGTCGCTGCGCCTGCCCAGTGCGTCCATCGCCGCCCAGCAGCTGCTGATCTCGGCCGTGGACGTGGTGGCGGCGGCGGCGGCGCTGTGGTTCCTGCTGCCCGAGGGGGCGATCGGCTTCCCGGCCTTCGTGGGTTTCTATTCGCTGGCCATCGCCCTGGGCGTGATCAGCCACGTGCCGGGAGGCCTGGGGGTGTTCGAGTCGGTGATGCTGCTGGCCCTGGGCCAGCAGGTGCCGCCCCACCAGCTGGTGAGCGCGCTGGTGCTGTACCGCGCGGTGTACCACCTGCTGCCGTTGGTGCTGGCGCTGGGCTTGCTGGTGCTGTCCGAGCTGCAGCGCGGTGCCGCCACGCCGGTGGTGCGGGCGGCGGCGAGTTTGTCGCCGCTGCTGCTCTCGGCGTTCACCTTTGTGGTCGGCGTGATGCTCCTGGTGTCGGGCGTGACGCCGGCCAATGAAGACGCGACCGCGTTGCTCGCGCAGCTCATGCCGCTGCCCATCGTCGAAGCGGCCCACTTTCTGGGCAGCATCATCGGGCTGGCGCTGCTGTTCGTGGCCCGGGGCATGTTCCTGCGGCTCGACGCGTCGTGGTGGGTGGGCCTGATCCTCGCGCTGGTGAGCCTGGTGCTTTGCCTGCCCAAGGGCATCGCGGTGTCCGAGGCGGTGCTGCTCAGCGTGCTGACGGCGAGCCTGGCGCTGTCGCGCCGGCAGTTCAACCGCAAGGCGGCGCTGTTTTCGCAGGCCTTCACGGGCGGCTGGCTGGCCGCGGTGGCGGTGGTGGTGGCGGCCACCGGTGCCCTGCTGTTCTTTGTCTACCGCGACGTCGCCTACGTGAACCAGGTCTGGTGGCAGTTCGCGTTCGACGGCCACGCGCCGCGCTCGCTGCGGGCCATGGTGGCGGTGGCGCTGATGGCGTTTTTCGTGGCTCTGGTCCAGCTGCTGCGCCGGCCCCATCCGGCGCTCATCAAACCCAGCGCCGGTGCACTGGACCAGGCCGCGCGCATCGTGCGCGCGCAGGGGTCGGCGGGCGCGGGGCTGGTGATGATGGGCGACAAGAGCCTGATGGTCTCCGAGTCGCAGCGGGCATTTGTCATGTTCGGCCGGCGTGGCCGCTCCTGGGTAGCGCTGTACGATCCGGTGGGGCCCGCGAGCGAGTGGCCCGAGCTGGTGTGGCGCTTCGTCGAGCAGGCCCGCGAGTCCGGCGGGCGGGCGGCGTTTTACCAGGTGCGCCCCGAGGCGCTGCCGGTCTACCTGGACGCCGGTCTGCGCGTCTACAAGCTGGGCGAGTGCGCCCTGGTGGACCTGCCCGGCTTCAGCCTGCAGGGCAAGCCCCGCGCCAACCTGCGCCACGGCGTGGCGCGTGCGCAGCGCGAAGGCCTGTGTTTCGAGGTGCTGGCGCCCGGCGCGGTGGCGCCGGTGTTCGACGAGTTGCAGGCGATTTCGGACGCCTGGCTGAACGACCACAACACGGCCGAAAAGGCCTTTTCGCTCGGCGCGTTCCAGCGCGACTATGTGCTGGGCCAGCCGGTCGCGCTGGTGCGTCAGGCGGGGCGGGCGGTGGCGTTTGCCACCCTGATGTGCACCGACCAGAAGATCGAAGCCAGCGTGGACCTGATGCGCCAGCTGCCCGATGCGCCGCGCAGTTCGATGGATTTCCTGTTTGCCCAGGTGATCCTGCACTTCCAGGCCCAGGGCTTCCAGCGCTTCAACCTCGGCATGGTGCCGCTGTCGGGCATGGCCCAGCACCCGCTGGCGCCCCACTGGCAGCGCCTGGCGCGCCTGCTCTTCAACCACGGCGAAAACTTCTACAACTTCCAGGGCCTGCGCGCCTTCAAGGCGAAGTTCGATCCGGTCTGGGAGCCGCGTTACCTTACCGCGCCGGGCGGGCTGGCGCCCTTCATCATCCTCACCGACATCGCCGCCCTGATCGCCGGTGGCTTCCGACGGGTCATGTCCAAATGAACACCTTTGCCACCGCCTTGCTGGCGTTTTGTTGTGCACTGAGCGCGCCGGGTCTGGCCCAGGCGCAGGAAAAAATCTCGCACGGCCGCTTCAAGGACGTGCAGCTCTACCGCCCCAAGGGCGAGGTGAAGTCGTTCGCCATCCTGCTCTCCGGCGAAGCGGGCTGGACGCCCGCCATGACCGCGATGACCAAGCCGCTGGTGGAGCAGGGCGCGGTCGTGGCGGGTGTGAACACGCCGCAGCTGCTGGCGCTGCTGGAGAAAGACGGCGGCGACTGCGCGCTGCCCGACGGCGATTTCGAGAACCTCTCACACTTCCTGCAGGGCTACGCGCAGCTGCGGGCCTACTACCCGCCGCTGCTGGTGGGGCAGGGCTCGGGCGCCAGCCTGGCCTACGCCTTGAACGCCCAGGCGCCCGAAGGCACTTTCGGCGGCGTCCTGTCGGCGGGCTTCTGCCCCGAGCTGGTGTTTGCCAAGCCCTTGTGCAAGGGCGATGGGGTTCATTTCAGGCAGAGTAGCGACAAGCGTGCGCTCACTCTGCTGCCTGCTGGCAAGCTGCGGGCGCCGTGGATCGCCCTGCACGGCAGTGACGACAAGGTGTGCGAGGCCAGGGCCGCCCAGGCCTTCGTGGCCCAGGTGCCCGGGGCCGAGCTCGTGCCGCTGCCGGGGGCCATCGAACACGGTGTGCTGTCCGGCAAGGGTGCGCTGCCGGCTTACCAGGCCGCCTACCGCCAGCTCGCGGCGGGGGTGGTGGTCAAGCCGCAGGGCGCTGGCAGCGACATCGCCGATCTGCCGCTGGTGGAGGTGCCGTCCAGCGTGCCGTCCGACGTGTTTGCGGTGCTGGTGTCGGGGGACGGCGGCTGGGCCGGCCTGGACAAGAAGGTGGCCGCTGTCATGGCCGCGCGCGGCGTGCCGGTGGTCGGGCTGGACTCGCTGCGCTATTTCTGGAAGCTGCGCACGCCTCAGGGGCTGGCCACCGACATGGACCGCCTGTTGCGCCATTACGCCGGGCAGTGGAAGAAGAGCCGGGTGGTGCTGGTCGGCTACTCCCAGGGGGCCGACGTGCTGCCGTTCGCGCTGAACCGGCTGTCCAGCGCCTCCCGAAGCCTGGTGGTGCACACGGTGCTGATCGGGCCGGGCGAGAAGGCCTCGTTCGAGTTCAAGCTGTCCAACTGGGTGGTGCGCAACCACCTGGGCACGCGGCTCAAGCCCGAGCTGGCCAGCCTGTCGGCCGCCACCACCACCTGCCTCTACGGCAGCGACGACCGCGACACCATCTGCCCCACGACCCCGACCGAACTCGTGACCCCGGTGCAGCTCAAGGGCGACCACCACTTCGGCGGCAACTACGAGCTGCTGGCCGAGCAAATATTGCAACAAGCCAAGGTGCCTTAGACCGGCCCCCCCGCCGCGCTGCGCGCGACCCCCCGAGGGGGCGGCACTGGCCGTCCGGCGAAGCCGGCCCGGCGGTGCCCTGGGGCGGGTCACCTCATGCGGCGCGTTTCGCGCTCCGGCAAGGTGAGCAGCCGGGGGCCGGCACTTTGACATGCCGTGCGTTCCGTTGCGCTGCGCCGTGTCAGCCGTTCAAGCGCTGTGCGGCGTTGAGGACCTGATCCACCACGCCCTGCACGCTGCTGCGGGCGGACTCGGCGACCAGCTGACCCTCGCTATCAAACGCGTCCCCGGCCTTGGACAGGGCGAACTGTTTCGGCGCCACCCAGCATTGCAGGTTCATCAGCAGCGGTGCGAGGTGGCTCAGACTGCGCAGGCCCCCGAGCGCGCCGGGCGACGCCGAGAGCAGGCCCACGACCTTGCCCGCGAAGGGCTTGGTGCCGCTCGACCAGTTCGGGTCGCCCTTGATGGGGCTGGACACCCAGTCGATGGTGTTTTTCAACAGCGCGGTGTAGCTGCCGTTGTACTCGGGCGAGACCACCAGCCACGCCGGGTGGGCGAAGAAGATTTCCTTGAGCCTGACGACGTCGCGCGGCGTGCCTTGGGCTTCGAGGTCGGCGTTGTACATCGGCACGTCGAAGTCGGCCAGCTCGATGTGCGTGACCTGCGCGCCGGCCGCGCCGGCCAGGGCGGCGGCCTGGGTGGCCAGCTTGCGGTTGAAGGACTGGGCGCGCGTGCTGCCCGCGAAGACGAGGAGGGGGGTGGAGGTGCTCATGCGATCGATTGTGGCAGCGTACCTGCGCAGGATTCCTGCGCCTGCCATGTTGGCCTTTGACGGCGCCGCCCGCTTGGGCTGGACTGTCTATGGGTCAAGCGCTGTGTGACGTTGTGCCGAGGGGCGACGAGCAAGCAGAAGCCGGTTCACCGGCGTGTGGCTTCTTGGGCCGCGTCCAGCGCCAGCAGCAGGCGGGTGCGCTCCTCGCGCGCCACGGTCTGCCAGGGTTGCCCGGTGAGCGCACCTTCGAGCGCCCAGAGCAGGTTGAGGCTGGCGGGCTGACCGGCACGTTTCACTTGCAGGTAGGCGGCCACCGCGCCCAGCCGTTCGAGCGCCGTGCGGTCCGGTATGCCCGCAGCGGCCAGCATGGCCAGCGACTTGGGGCCGAGTCCCGGCAGGGGGTGGCGCAAGGGCATGCTCATCGGCAAAGAAGCGGCAAAGGCGGGTTGATGGGAAAATAGCGGGCTTTCCGCCGGGCCGGGTCTGGTCCGCCGGGGTGTGTTTCACGTGAAACATCGCCGCCTGCATTGTCGGGCACAGACCCCCCGCTTGTGTCCCTGGAGCCGTTTCATGTTGTACCCCCAAGAGTTTGATGTCATCGTCGTCGGTGGTGGCCACGCCGGCACAGAGGCCGCGCTGGCGGCCGCGCGCATGGGCTGCACCACGCTGCTGCTCACGCACAACATCGAAACGCTGGGCCAGATGAGCTGCAACCCCAGCATCGGCGGCATCGGCAAGGGCCACCTGGTGAAAGAGGTGGACGCGCTGGGCGGGGCGATGGCGCTGGCCACGGACGAGGGCGGCATCCAGTTCCGAATCCTCAACAGCAGCAAAGGCCCTGCGGTGCGCGCGACCCGCGCCCAGGCCGACCGCATTCTGTACAAGGCCGCCATCCGCCGCATGCTGGAGAACCAGCCGAACCTGTGGCTGTTCCAGCAGGCGGTGGACGACCTGATGGTGGAGGGCGACCGGGTGGTGGGCGCCGTCACGCAGGTGGGCATCAAATTCCGCAGCCGCACAGTGGTGCTGACCGCGGGCACTTTTCTGGATGGCAAGATCCACGTCGGCCTGAACAACTATGCCGCTGGCCGCGCGGGCGATCCACCGGCCGTGTCGCTCTCGGCCAGGCTCAAGGAGTTGAAACTGCCGCAGGCGCGCCTGAAAACCGGCACGCCGCCGCGCCTGGACGGCCGCAGCATCGACTATTCGAAGTGCACCGAACAGCCCGGCGACGGCGTGCCCGGCGGCATGAACCCCGACCAGCCGGTGCCGGTGTTCAGCTTCATGGGGCAATCGGTGCCGCACCCGAAACAGGTGCCGTGCTGGATCACCCACACCAACCTGCGCACGCACGAGATCATCCGCTCCGGCTTCGACCGCAGCCCCATGTTCACCGGCAAGATCGAGGGCGTGGGTCCGCGCTACTGCCCGAGCGTGGAAGACAAGATCAACCGCTTCGCCGACAAGGACAGCCACCAGATCTTCCTGGAGCCCGAGGGCCTGACGACGCACGAGGTCTACCCCAACGGCATCAGCACCAGCCTGCCGTTCGACATTCAGTACGCGCTGGTGCGCAGCATGCCGGGGCTGGAAAACGCCCACATCCTGCGCCCGGGCTACGCCATCGAATACGACTACTTCGACCCGCGCTCGCTCAAGAACAGCTTCGAGACGAAACAGATCCAGGGCCTGTTCTTCGCCGGTCAGATCAACGGCACCACGGGCTACGAAGAAGCTGCCGCCCAGGGCCTGTTCGCCGGGCTCAACGCCGCGCTGCAGGTGAAAGGCGAGGCGCCTTGGCTGCCGCGCCGCGACGAGGCTTACCTGGGTGTGCTGGTGGACGACCTGGTGACTCAGGGCGTGACCGAGCCCTACCGCATGTTCACCAGCCGGGCCGAGTTCCGTCTGCAGCTGCGCGAAGACAACGCCGACATGCGCTTGACCGAAGTCGGTCGTCAGCTGGGCCTGGTGGACGACGCGCGTTGGAACGCCTTCAGCCGCAAACGCGACGCCGTGGCGCGGGAAACCGAACGCCTCAAGTCCACCTGGGTGAACCCGCGCAACCTGCCGGCGGCCGAGAGCGAGCGGGTGCTGGGCAAGACCATCGAACACGAACACAACCTGTTCGACCTGCTGCGCCGCCCGGGCGTGGGTTACGCCGACCTGCTGGGCATGGACGGGGGCAAGTACCACCCGGTGGCTCGGCCGGACGATGAAGACGCCCGTCCGGTGGTTTCACGTGAAACACTGGGCGAGCTGCACGACCCGGTGGTGGAACAGGTGGAGATCGCGGCCAAGTACTCGGGCTACATCGACCGCCAGAAGGACGAGGTGGAGCGCGCCTCGCACCACGAGCACCTGAAGCTGCCGGCCGAGCTGGACTACGCGCAGGTCACGGCCCTGTCGTTCGAGGCGCGGCAGAAGCTGGCGAAACACCGGCCGGAGACCCTGGGTCAGGCCGCACGCATCTCGGGCATCACCCCGGCCAGCATTTCGCTGTTGATGATTCACCTGAAAAAAGGTGGCTTCAAGGGGTTCGCGCGTTTGACGGAAGAGCAGGGCGCATGAGTTCATCGGCTTTGAAGCCGGCCCTGGAGGCTGGGCTGAATCAACTCGGCTTGGCCTTGTCGGCCGCACAGATCGACCAGTTGCTGGCCTACCAGGACCTGATCGCCAAGTGGAACAAGGTCTACAACCTGACCGCAGTGCGCGACCCGCAGGAAATGCTCACCCACCATCTGCTGGACAGCCTCGCCGCCATCCCGCCGCTGCTGCGCCAGACCGGCGGGCAGTCCGTGAAGTTGCTGGATGTCGGTTCGGGCGGCGGGCTGCCGGGTGTGGTGATCGCCATCACCTGCCCGCAGATTCAGGTGCATTGTGTGGACACGGTGCTCAAGAAGGCCACCTTCATCCAGCAGGTGGCGGCATCGCTCAAGCTGCCGAACCTGCGCGGCATCCATGCGCGGGTGGAATCCTTGAAAGCAGAAGAGGGCGGTGGTTACGACGTGGTCTGCTCCCGCGCGTTCGCCTCGCTGGTGGACTTCACCACCTGGTCGCGTCCGGCGCTGAAACCCGGGGCGGTGTGGATGGCGATGAAAGGCAAACACCCTGCGGATGAGCTGGCCGCCTTGCCCTCTGAGGTGTCGGTGTTTCACGTGGAACAGTTGGTGGTTCCGGGGTTGGATGCTGAGCGGTGCATCGTGTGGCTTCGGCCTGCTTCGTTGGCTTGAGTTCTGTTTCTCGCTGAGACCTCGCGCCAGGCCGATGGCGACATGCGCGTTCTCCGGCCCAGGTATTCGAATCTCCCCCTGTGCCGCTTGCGGCCCGGCAAAGCCGGTTCCGCGGCATGTCTTGCTGAGCGCGCCGCCGCACATCGCAACCGCCCTGTGAGCAGCGCCCGGGTGTTGTTCTGAAAGAAAGCCATTGCGCCACTGGAGGGGGCTGTGGCGTGTGGAGGGGCGGCGGGACGATTCGCGGTTGCCACAGAGTGGGCGTCCCAGGGCGGTGTTGACGCACGGGCAGATGCGCCCAGCCCCATTCGCCTGCGAGCGAGACCAGAGCCCAGCCACGCGACGCAGCCCCCTCGTAAGCAACATCTCAGAGCACGCAGAAGCACAAACCCCAGAAAGCCAAGCAGAAGAAAACAGCGCTCACGTAAACTCCCCGTTCCACCCGAGAGAGAAAGCCCACCATGTTCGGCATCGCTGACTACGGCGCGTTCGTCGCCGCCATCATCCTGTTCCTCGCCATTCCCGGCCCGGGCAACCTGGCGCTCATCACCTCCACCGGCAAAGGCGGCATCAAAGGGGGGCTCGCGGCCACCCTGGGCCTGATCGCTGGCGACCAGGTGCTCATGTGGGCCGCCGTGGCCGGTGTGGCCGCGCTGCTGACCGCCTACCCGGCCGCCTTCAACGCCGTGCAATGGCTCGGCGCCGCGTACCTCGCCTGGATCGGTTTCAAGATGCTCACCGCCAAGCCCGGCGACGCGCCCATCCTCAACATCCAGCCCCGCCAGTACTTCAGGCAGGCCTTTGTCATCACCCTGCTCAACCCCAAGGCCATCGTCTTCTACATGGCCTTCTTCCCGCTGTTCGTGGACCCGGCCAAGCACCAGGGCCTGGTCACCTTCGGCGCCATGGCCATCACCATCGCGGTGCTGACCCTGGCCTACTGCGTCACCGTCATCCTGCTGACCCACTTTCTGGCCGAGCGCATGCGCGCCAACCCGAAGATCGGGCACACGCTGGAAAAGCTCGCTGGTGTCTTCCTCATCGGCTTCGGCATCAAGCTGGCCATCTCCAAATGACATCCGCAGCCCAGCGCGCTCTGGCTTCCAGGCCCAGCAGGCTGCTCGGCCTGTGCGGCAGCCTTCGCCGGCAGTCCCGAAGCCGCGCCCTGCTGGACGCCACCGGGCTGTTGGCACCTTGTTCGGCGGTGCCAGACCCGGTGGTTTTCAGGACCTTTGACCAGCTCGGGCAACTGCCCTTGTTCAACCCCGACGAAATGGCCTTGCCGACGGCCCATGTGCTGGCGCTGTGGGCGGCTGTTGACGACGCCGACGCCCTGGTCATTGCCAGCCCCGAATACGCGCACGGTGTCACCGGAACCCTCAAGAACGCCTTGGACTGGCTCGTGGGATACCCGCCGTTTGCCGACAAGCCCGTCGCGGTCTTCAACCCCTCGCACCGGGCGGACCACGCCGATCTGTCTCTGAAAGAAACCCTGCGCACCATGGCCGCCGACCTGATTCCCGGCGCCTGCCTGCGCATTCCTGTCACCGCCTGCGACCTGAGCGCGCCACAGCTGGCGTCCAGCTCGCCCTATCGCGAGCTGATCACGGAGGCGCTGCAGGCGGTGGGGCGGCATCTTCGGGAGCGATCCGGTTCACCGGGACTCCAGAATCGGGCGACCGAACAAGGCAAACACTTCGACGCGAAAGAGACGGCGTGATGGCAAAGATATTCTGTGTGGCCAATCAGAAGGGCGGCGTCGGCAAGACCACCACCACCGTCAACCTCGCCGCCGGTCTGGCCAAGGTCGGGCAGCGCGTGCTGATGGTCGACCTCGACCCGCAGGGCAACGCGACCATGGGCTCGGGCGTGGACAAACGCAGCATGGCGCTCTCGGTCTACGACGTGTTGCTGGAGTCGGCCACGGTCGCCGAAGCCGCCATCCTGTCCGAAAGATGCGGTTACAGCGTGCTCGGCGCCAACCGCGAACTGGCCGGTGCCGAGGTCGAGCTGGTCGAGCTGGAGCGACGCGACAAGCGCCTCAAGACCGCGCTCGCTGCCGTTGATGCCGACTATGACTTCGTGCTGATCGATTGCCCGCCGAGCTTGAGCATGCTCACCCTCAACGGCCTGTGCGCGGCCCACGGCGTGATCGTGCCCATGCAGTGCGAGTACTTCGCGCTCGAAGGCCTGACCGACCTGGTGAACACCATCAAGCAGGTGCACGCCAACCTCAACCCCGACCTGCAGATCATCGGCCTGCTGCGCGTCATGTTCGACCCGCGCATCACCCTGCAGCAGCAGGTCAGCGACCAGCTCAAGGCCCACTTCGGCGACAAGGTGTTCGACAGCGTGATCCCGCGCAACGTGCGCCTGGCCGAAGCGCCGAGCTACGGCCTGCCCGGCGTGGTGTTTGATCCGTCGGCGCGCGGCAGCCAGGCCTTCGTGGCCTTTGCCACCGAGATGGTGGCTCGCATCAACCAGATGTGAGCGCCGGCTTTCGTTGAACACCCTATGAAGTCTGACAACGTCCTCATCCTGCCCGGTTGGCAGAACAGCGGCCCCGACCACTGGCAGAGCCGCTGGGAAGCCGGGCACGGCTTCCGCCGCGTCGACCAGCACGACTGGATGACCCCCAGGCGTGGTGACTGGATCGCCCGACTGGAAGACGTGATCCTCGGCACCGACGGCCCGGTGGTGCTGGTGGCCCACAGCCTGGGCTGCATCCTCACCGCCGCCTGGGCGCAGGTCTCGCGCAGCACCCACCGCGTGCAGGGCGCGCTGCTGGTCGCGCCGGGCGACCCCGAACGCGAGGAGCTGTGCGGCCTGCTGCCCAGCTGGGCACCCATCGTGCGCCAGCGCCTGCCGTTTCCCAGCGTGCTGGTCGGCAGCCGCAACGACCCGTACTGCGACTTCACCAAAGCCCGAAGCCTGGCCGACAGCTGGGGCTCGCGCTTCATCGACCTCGGCGAGCGCGGCCACATCAACGCCGAATCCGGCCTGGGCGACTGGCCCGAGGGGCTGGCCATGCTCTGCGACCTGACCCCCGTGCAAGGCCCTCGATGAGGCTGCTGCGCAGTTCGAGGAGCAGTCCACAGTTCCTGGTGGCCGGAGCCGGGCAGAACATGGGCTGGTTGGCCCGCACGAAGGCGGCTGTCCAGGGCCGTGTGCTCCTGGTGGTCGAGGCCGTGGGCACGTTGGCCTCGGTGCTGGGCGTGCCTCTTGCTGCTTTGACCGGCAAGGCGTACCTGGCCGTGCTGGTCGCCTTGTTTGGGCTGGGCTGCTGTTTGCGTTTTGTGCGCTTGCGACAAAAGTTGCGCCCGACCGATGGAGCGCCTGTTTCGATGTGGCAGTCCACTCCAGCATGGCTGACACCGGCCGTGGGGCTGTTGCCCGCGATCGAGGTGGCCCTGCTCGTGGAAGCCACGCGACTGCCGGTGCGCGCAGACCAACCAGGCTTTGATACCGCCAACTGGTGGTGGGTCCTGGCGGGATTCGTGGTGTTTTTCTGGTTGCAGCGTGGCTGGTTGGGCGATCGCCTGGCCGGCAAGCCGACCACCTACCGCTGACCCGTTGGGCGCAGTTCAAGAACAAACAAAAGGATCCAGACCATGGTCACCAAAAAACCCAAAGGCCTAGGCCGCGGACTCGAAGCCCTGCTGGGCCCCAAGGTGGCGGAGGCCACTTCGCCCGACGCGCAGGACAACGCGCGCAACGCCACACCCAGCGCGCTGCCGCTGACCGAGCTGGTCGCGGGCGTCTACCAGCCGCGCACGCACATGGACGAGGGCGCGCTGTACGAGCTGGCCGAGTCGATCAAGGCGCAAGGGATCATGCAGCCGATCCTGGTGCGCAAGCTGGCCGACGGGCCGAACGCCGGCAAGTACGAAATCATCGCGGGCGAACGGCGCTTCCGCGCCTCGAAACTGGCCGGGCTGGACAGCGTGCCGGTGCTGGTGCGCGACGTGCCCAACGAGGCGGCGGCCGCGATGGCGCTGATCGAGAACATCCAGCGCGAAGACCTGAACCCGCTGGAAGAGGCACAGGGCCTGCAGCGCCTGGTCAAGGAATTCGGCCTGACGCACGAGCAGGCCGCGCAGGCCGTGGGCCGTTCGCGCAGTGCCGCCAGCAACCTGCTGCGCCTCTTGCAACTCGCCGAGCCGGTGCAGACCATGCTGATGGCCGGCGACATCGACATGGGCCACGCGCGCGCGCTGCTGGCGCTGGAGAAGGTGGCGCAGATCACGGCGGCCAACCAGATCGCGGCCAAGAAGATGTCGGTGCGCGAGGCCGAGAGCCTGGTGAAGAAGCTGGGCGCCGAGTTCAACCTCGTGCAGCAAAAGCCCACCAAGGACAAGTCGCGCGACATCAAGCGCGTGGAAGAAGAACTGTCCGACCTGCTGACCGCCGAGGTCGAGGTGCGCGTGAAGAAACGCGTCAAGCGCCACGGCCGCGTCGAAGAGATGGGCGAACTCGCGATCCAGTTCGGCTCGATCGACGAACTCAACGGGTTGATTGACAAGCTGCGCGGCGAGCGCTGACAGCCGCACGCAAGCCCCAAAGAAAAAGGCCTCCAGGTGGAGGCCTTTTTCGATGTGTGGCGCCAGCTTCAAGAACGCCGTGGAACCGGCTTCGCCGGGCCACCAGCGTTGTCCCCCGGAGGGGAAGCCGCGCAGCGGCGCAGGGGGGCTCCTTCAGTTCACTTTCAGCACACCACCACGGCCCAGACCTCCCTTGACGTCCTGTGCCTTGTAGTTGCGCAGCGCGATCACCATGCTGTTGTAGGCGTCGGTGAACGCGGCGACGGTGGCCTTGCCGGCGGGGGAGCGCGAGAAGCCGCCCAGCGACCCGGCCGCGCTGGGGCCGAAGACGCTCAGGGCCGCGCCGTAGTTGGTGGCGGTGGCGTTGCCTTCTGAAATCGCGATCTGCACGCCCGAGCGGATGTCGAACATGGTCAGCGTCACCACCGAGGCCTTGCTCTCCAGGCCGCCGGCCAGTGCGCCCAGGTTGCGGTTGCGGCTGCCCAGCAGGCCACCGAGTGCACCGACGACCTGACCGGTTGACTCGTTGTCGATGATGATGGCTGGCTCCAGGTAGTAATCGGCCGCGACGCGCTGGCCCTTCTGCTGGTTGGAACCGGCGCGGAACTCGCCCGAGTTGCGCTGCTTGTCGGTGATGCCGGAGATCTTGCTCTCGGTGCGGTTGTTGCCGACCGAAGTGATCACGAAGCAGTTGGACTGCGCCACCGCCAGACGGATCAGCGGCTCGATGGTGGTGACCTGGGTGGCGGCGCCGAAGCTGGCATACCACTCCTTGCCCCGGCCGTCGTCCACGGCCAGCGTGCCCAGCGGGGAGGCGCAGCGCTCCAGCGACGAGTTGGCGCCGACGCTGGTGCCGCCTGCGGCGGCACCAGTGGCGGCGGTCGGGCTGCTGCCGGAGGTCACACGGCCGCCGCCGGTGCCGCCGCAGGCGGTGAGGGACACGCCCAGCGCCAGGGCGGCAGTGATGCGGAGGGTGGTGGATGTTGGTTTCATGAGTGCCTTCCTGGAATCAATGGTGAAAAACGGATGGATCGAGCCGAAGCAGCGTTGGGCCCCGGCTCAGTAGTAGTGCCAGCGGCCGTCGCGCCAGTAACTGCGGTAAGCATAGCCGCTGTACCAGCCGCCAAACCAGCCGTTCTTGCGCACATCGTCGCGCCACTTGTGATCGGCCTGGGCTTCGTTCCTGGCCTTGCGGGCCTGCACCAGCATCTTCTTGGCTTCCTTGTCGCCCTTGTCGGCGGCCATCATCAGCCAGCGTTCGGCTTCGCCCGGGTCGGCGCCCATTTCTTCGAGACCGACCAGGTAGAAGCGGCCCAGCGCCTGGGCCGCCTTGAAGTCACCGCGCTCGCCGGCGTCGCGCATCCACTTGATGGCCTGGTAGCTGTCCTTGCGCACACCGTCGCCCCGGAAGTAGCGCAGGCCCAGGTCGTAGGCGGCGCGGGGGTCTTTGGCGGCCATGGCTTCGAGCGCCGCGATCCGCGCGTCGGCGGCGGGATCGGCCTGGGCCGCCAGCTCGGCCTCCAGCGTGGACGAGTTGCGCGGCCGGTCGGAGCAGCCGGTGTTGTCGCAGATGCGAACGGTGTCTTGTGCGAACGCGGCGCCGGACAGCAACAGCAAGGGGAGCAGCAAGCGTTTCATGGGGATCCTCCGCGAGGGACGGGTAGAAATACAAAGAAAGTCTATCCCGCGATTCTGCATTTGCCCAGACGGGTCAACACGGGCGCCAGGGCGCCGCAGCGCCCGTTCTGTCCCCCGCACAGGGGAGCGCTCAGATCGCGAAGATCTTGCCCGGGTTCAGGATGTTGTCCGGGTCGAGCGCGCGCTTGATGGTGCGCATCATGTCCACCGCGCCGCTGCCGGCCTCGGTGAGCAGGAAGTCCATCTTGTGCAAGCCCACGCCGTGCTCGCCGGTGCAGGTGCCTTCGAGCCGCAGCGCGCGCGCCACCAGCTGGTGGTTCAGCTGCTCGGCGTGCTCGCGCTCTTCGGGCAGGTTGGGGTCTATCAGGTAGCCAAAGTGGAAGTTGCCGTCGCCCACGTGGCCGACCAGGAAGTAGGGGATGCCGCTGGCATCCGCCTCGGCCACCGAGTCGAGCAGGCAGTCCGCCAGCTTGCTGATCGGCACACAGGTGTCGGTGCTGATGGCGCGGCAACCCGGCTTGCTCTGGATCGCGGCGAAGTAGGCGTTGTGCCGCGCGGTCCACAGGCGGGTGCGCTCTTCGGGCGTGGTCGCCCACTGGAAGGCGTTGCCACCGAATTCGCTGGCGATCTCCTGCACCGTCTCGGCCTGTTCCTTCACGCTCGCGGGCGAGCCGTGGAACTCCATCAGCAGCATGTGTTCCTCCCGCAGGCCCAGCTTGCTGTGTGCGTTGACCATGCGCACGGTGTTGGCGTCGATCAGCTCGCAGCGCGCGATCGGCACGCCGAGCTGGATCACCTGGATCACGGTGCGCACCGCGGCTTCGATCGTGGGGAAGGAGCAGGTCGCGGCCGAGATCGCTTCGGGCAGCGGGTAGAGCTTGAGGGTGACCTCGGTGATCACGCCCAGCGTGCCCTCGCTGCCCACCATCAGGCGCGTCAGGTCGTAGCCGGCGCTGCTCTTCTTGGCGCGCGTGCCGGTGCGGATGATCTCGCCTTTGGCGGTCACCACCTCCAGCGCCAGCACGTTCTCGCGCATGGTGCCGTAGCGCACGGCGTTGGTGCCGCTGGCGCGCGTGGCCGTCATGCCGCCGATGGACGCGTCCGCCCCCGGGTCGATGGGGAAGAACAGGCCTTCGCTTTTCACCGCGTTGTTCACGCCCATGCGCGTCACGCCGGGCTGCACCGTCACGGTCAGGTCTTCGGCGTTGATCGAGAGCACCTCGGTCATGCGGCTCACGTCGATGCTGATGCCGCCCTGCACCGCGAGCAGGTGGCCTTCGAGCGAGGAGCCGACGCCGAAGGGAATGACCGGGTATTTGTATTGAGCGGCAAGCTTCACGGCGTCGGCCACGTCCTGGGTGCTCTGGGCGAACACCACCGCCGCCGGGGGCGGCACGTCGTAGACCGACTCGTCACGCCCGTGTTGCTCGCGCACCGCCTGGGCGGTGGAGCACTGGGCGCCAAAGCGCTGTTGCAGCGAGGCGATCAGCGCGGCGGGCACCTCGCGTTGCCGGATGTCGGGCGCGAGGTGGGCCAGGGGCGTGGGGGCGTTCATGGGCGGTCTCCTGTGGATGCCGGACGTCGGGTCCGGTCGGTCCGGCAGTTTAGCCCTTGGGGGATGCCTGGCGCGCTGCCAGAAACCCGCCCCCGCGCCCGGGTTTACATCTTCATCGCCTTGCTGAATTCGGCCAGGTTCACCGCGCCGTCCTTGTCGCCGTCGACCTTTTCGAAGTTGGCGGCCACGGCTGGCAGCATGGCGGCTTCTTCGCGGCTGAGCTTGCCGTCGGCGTTCTTGTCGGCCTTGGTGAACGCGGCGCTGATCTCCTTGTCCATGGCGGTGGCCGGCGCGGCCGTGCTCTGCGCAAACGCCGTGCCGGCGGCGCCCAGGGTCAGTCCGGCGATGAGCATGAGGCTGCGGGCTTCGAAGTTGGCGATGCGGGTGTTGCGACGGGTCATGTGCTGCTCCTGAGTTGTTGAAAAGACTTGCATTGCACCGGCATCGGGCGTTCGTTGCCAGTGCTTTTGCTGCTTGTTTCCCGCAGCACCGTCTGCTTGCTCCAGACACATTTCCCAGCGTGCTGTAACCGTGCTCTCTGGGGCGCCCCGCCGGCCAAACGCCTTTTCTGTTGAAGGCCTTGAGGGTTCCCGCACAATCCGATTCACACCAACGAGACAAGGACCGTCATGGGCAACCGCCTCACCCAGATCGCCACCCGCACCGGCGATGCCGGCACCACCGGCCTCGGCGACAACACCCGCGTCTCCAAGAACAGCCTGCGCGTGCACGCCATGGGCGACGTGGACGAGCTCAACTCGCAGATCGGCGTGCTGCTGTGCGAAGAGCTGCCCGCCGACGTGCGCACGCTGCTGGTCGAGATCCAGCACCAGCTGTTCAACCTCGGCGGCGAGCTGTCCATCCCCGGTTACGAGCTGCTCAAGCCCGAGGCCGTGGCGGCGCTGGACGACGCGCTGGAGCACCACAACGCGCAACTGCCGCGCCTGCAGGAGTTCATCCTGCCGGCGGGCAACCGCGCGGCGTCGCTGGCCCACGTGTGCCGCACCGTGGCGCGCCGCGCCGAGCGCGCGCTGGTGGCGCTGGGCAATGAAGAAGCCATCAAGGACGGCCCGCGCCAGTACCTCAACCGCCTGAGCGACCTCATGTTCGTGCTCGCGCGCGTGCTCAACCGCATGAACGGCGGCGACGACGTGTACTGGAAGAGCGAGCGCCTGGAGCAACAGGGCGCTGCCGAGTGACACCGCGCCAAGCGGCCGGCTTGTTGTGCGGGCTGCTGGCCGCGTTGGCCGGCGCCGCCTCCGCGCAGCCTGCACCGGGCCAGGTGGAGCTGGTGTGCGAGGCGGTCTACCTGCCCGCGCGAACCACCTGGGTGCGCCGAGTCACCATCGATCACGACGCCCGCCGCGTGAAGGCCGTGCAGATCGACGGCGTGCCGGTCTACAGCTTCGCCATCGCCGGCACGGTGATCCTCACCTCGCTGGACAACGAGCGCGTGCAGATCGACACCGCCGCACAGACTTGGACCAGCGACTTCCGCGGCCTGGCCAGCGCGCAGGGGCGCTGCGAGCGGGCGGGCTGACACACCGGCGGCGGCTTCAGGCTTTCCAGCGACCGGATGCGCGCGTTGATGTGGCGCACCACCACACCCACATCGCCGCGCTGGCGAAAAGCGTTCAGGCGGAAGCGGTCCAGTCCTCTATGGCGATGGTCAGATCGCACTCCAGCGACGACTCGAAATCGCGGATCTGCGACTCCCGCATCACCGAATACGCTAGCCGCTGGATGCGCTCCGCTGTCAGTGCCGCCTCCTGCAGGCGTCGCGCCACGCCCTGCACCTTGATGGCGGCGGCCGTGCCGCTGGAGAGAAACAGGTCGGACGCAGCGTGGGCGACCATGGCCGAGAGGTAATGACCGAGGTCGTCTTCGGGGGCGGGGAGGGGGTGGTCCATGGCGGCGGAGGCGAAGTTGGCAAGGGGAGTTTTGTTTATCGGCCGATGGGGGAGGGGCTTGAATGGAGCGGGGCAGGAGCGCTTGGGGAGGCGCGAATCTTTATCAAGCCTGCATGAGAGGTGGTCGGATATATTGGCAGTCGGCTCCCGCGCCCACAGAGGAAATGTGCAATGGAGTCGTGATATCCCGTCGTCTAATCTGGTTATCAAGGATTGGGGGACGAACCACATTACGTTGGGCCTCAGAAGTCGATCATGTCTCTCCAGCATCCAGTTCCTGACGAACACCTAAAACATATCGGCGACATTACCGTGTCGTTCGCGATGCTTGAGAGCCAACTGCAAACATTGGCCCAATCAATACTGGGCTCGGGACAGAGGCTCGGACAGATCGTCACTGCGGAGCTGTCGTTCAAAGCGCTTCGCGCCCTCACAGTCAGCCTCTACCTCCAGCGGAACGGTGAAGACGAAAACCTTGAAGAATTCCGTTCACTTATAAAGCGCGCCGCAGACGCAGAGGAACAGCGCAATCAAATCGTGCACTCTGTGTGGGGAGCCGGGAACGACGCATCGAGCATCACGCGAATCAAGACAACGGCGAAAGAGAGGCACGGCATTCGCTCTCACTTCGAAGATGTGTCCGCAGCAGACCTAAGCACGTTTGCTGCAGAGATCAAAGACCTAGCTGGCGATCTTCAGCAGTTTTGGTTCAAGTTGCTTGGAATTGGCAAGGCTACCAATGGCTAGTCTGCGGCCTATCCATCGCTCGAAAGGATGTTACAAGGCCTGCGCCCTTACACCGTCTCTCATGTCAAACGTTCGGCATCGCGATGACATATAAACCATACGACTTTATAGAGCCCGACCAGCGAGTTCGGGGTAGGCCATGACGCGGAATCAAAAGCTGGGAGTGATCTTGGGCTTCTACGCAGTTACACACACTGCTGTTGCATGGGTGATGGGTAATGACACGATGCTGGTTCGGCTAGCAACAGTGTTTGTACTTGTCGCGTGCGTCATAAAAGACATTCGGTACGCACTGAATGTTCTGGCTGGGACTTGCGGGCTATTCGCCATCTCTGGTGTTGTATTGCTTATGCGCCTGGAATCAGATTGGCCAATCTACACTGCTGTGACGCTATATATAAGTGCCTCGGCCGCATTCGCTTGGTGGCTACTGCAGCCGGAACGTCAAAGTACGTCAGCGAGGGCCGCAGAATGATGCCCAACTGTCGCATCCCGATTGATGGTGCACAGCGCTGAAACGAGCCGATGGAGGCGTCGCTTCATGAAGCGCATTCCCTCCGCCCGGTTGCCTCACCTCGGCGCCAACACCGCCATCGTGATCCGCGACACACAGGTCAGCTCCCCCGCGTCGTTCCTCAGCTCGATCTGCCAGACCTGCGTCGTGCGGCCGATGTGCACCGGGCGGGCGGTGCCCGTCACCCAGCCGCTGGTCGCACCTTTGAGGTGGTTGGCGTTGATGTCCAGCCCCACGGCGCGGTGGCCTTCGGGGCAGCTGTAGGCGGCGCCGCAGCTGCCCAGGGTTTCGGCCAGCACCACGCTGACGCCGCCGTGCAGCAGGCCGTAGGGCTGCTTCGTGCGGGTGTCGACCGGCACGCGCCCGGTGATGAAGTCGTCGCCGACGGCCAGGAACTCCATGCCCAGGTGTTGCACGGCCGTGCCGACGTGGATGGCGGTGAGTTCTTCGACGGAGATGGGTTTTTTCCAGAGGGTCATGGGCTGAACAGGGTGTGGCTGGGAGATCGCCACACTGTAGCGGCCCTCGCCGGCGCGCACAGCGCCGGGTGTCGGTCCGCGCTGGACGGCGATGTCAACCCTTGCGCCGCAGCGCCACCACCGTGCCGGACGCCACCGGGGCCGGCAGTGCCCAGTGCGAGGGCAGGGCATGCAGCACGGCGCGCGCGTCGAGCGAGCGGATCGGCACCGTGTTGTCCATGGGGATGCGGTGATGCGCCTGCAAGGCCATGTAGCGCAGCGCGCTCACGCGCAGGAAGGAGGCGAAGTTGCCCACTTCGCCGCGCGCAGCGACCAGCTCGTCGTAGAGCTTCTCGATCAGCTGCACCACCGCCATGCCGTCGCGTTCGCCGATCTCGGTGAGCACGTCCCAGTAGAGGTTCTCCAGCCGGATGCTGGTCACCACACCGTGCAGCCGCACCGAGCGGGTGCGGCTGGCGTAGCTCTCGGGGTCGGCGCTGATGAAGACTTCACACATGGCGGCACTCCTGCGTGGGCGGACGAAGCCGCATTGTCGGCGGCTTCAGGCGGGTGTGGTGCGCGGCGGTCAGTGCGTGATCTTCGTGCCCAGCACCGCGAGGAACTGCGCGATCCAGGCCGGGTGCGCGGGCCAGGCGGGCGCGGTGACAAAGGGGCCGTCGGTCACGGCCTCGTCCACCGCGATGGCGGCGTAGGTGGCGCCCGCGAGCTCCACCTCCACCTGGCAGGCCGGGTAGGCCGAGATGGTGCGGCCCTTGATGTCGCCCGTGGCGGCCAGCAGCTGCGCGCCGTGGCAGACGGCGGCCACCGGTTTGCCGCTGCTGGTGAAGTGTTTGACCAGCGCCATCACGCTGGCGTGCATGCGCAGGTACTCGGGGCCGCGCCCGCCGGGAATCACCAGACCGTCGTAGCTCTCGGGCTTCACGTCGGCGAACGTGGCGTTGAGCGTGAAGCGGTGGCCGGGCTTTTCGCTGTAGGTCTGCGCGCCCTCGAAATCGTGGATGGCGGTGTGGATGAAGTCGCCGGCCTTCTTGTCGGGTGCGACGGCGTGCACCGTGTGGCCCACCGCCTGCAGCGCCTGGAACGGCACCATGGTTTCGTAGTCTTCGCAGTAATCGCCGCAGATCATCAACAGCTTCTTGCCCATGGGAGTCTCCTTGGAAAACGGGGGTCGGGCTTTGATTGTTGGGCGGGTGGCCGCAGCGGGGGTAACAGCCGGTTGCTGCAGGGCTGAGGGTTTGCCCTGATCGGTGCCGGCCTCGGACCCAAAAAAACGGCCTGCCACCCCAGCGGGCGGACAGGCCGAGAGACGGCGCGCTGCGCTCAGCCCTTGCGGTTGAGCAGGGCGTAGAGCCCGATCGCTCCGAAGGTGGCGGTACCGATGCCGCCGAGCGCGAATTCGCCGAACTTGAGTGTGTAGTCGCCCGTGCCCAGCACCAGGGTGATGGCCGCCACGAGCAGGTTCTTGTTGTCCGAGAAATTCACTTTGTTGTCGACCCAGATCTTGGCGCCGGCCACGGCGATCAGGCCGAACACCACGATGGACACGCCGCCCATCACGGCGAGTGGAATGGCCTGGATCAGCGCACCGAACTTCGGAGAGAAGCCGAGCAGCACGGCCATGATGCCGGCCACCAGGAAGATGGCGGTGGAGTAGATCTTGGTCGCGGCCATGACGCCGATGTTTTCGGCGTAGGTGGTCACGCCGGTGCCGCCCGCGCTGCCGGCCACGATGGTGGCCACGCCGTCGCCCATGAAGGCGCGGCCCATGTACTGGTCCAGGTTCTTGCCGGTCATCGCCGTCACGGCTTTGATGTGGCCCAGGTTCTCCGCCACCAGGATGATGGCCACCGGTGCGATCAGCAGCATCGCGTTGCCACTGAACACCGGTGCGCTGAAGTTGGGCATGCCGAACCAGGCCGCGCTGGCGATGCCGCTCAGGTCCAGCGGCTTGCCCAGTCCGAAGCCGTTGGTGAGCACGGCGTAGATGACGCTGGCGATGATCAGGCCCATGAGGATCAGCAGGCGCTGCAGCATGCCGCTGCTGAACACGGCCACCAGCGCCACGCAGACGAAGGTCACGCCCTGCATCCAGGCGTCGAAACCGGTGGGCGCCATGTTCTTGATCGGGATGCCGGCCAGGTTCAGGCCGATCACGGCGACCACCGAGCCGGTGACCACCGGGGGCATCAGGCGTTCGATCCAGCCCGTGCCGATGGCCTGCACCAGCGCGCCGATCAGCGTGTAGACCACGCCGCAGGCGATGATGCCGCCGAGCGCCACGCCGATGTTGGCGTTGGGCCCCGGGCCCGCGTAGCCGCTGGCCGCGATCACCACGCCGATGAAGGCGAAACTCGACCCGAGGTAGCTGGGCACCTTGCCGCCTGTCATGACGAAGAAGATCAGCGTGCCGATGCCGCTCATGAGGATGGCGACGTTGGGGTCGAAGCCCATCAGGATGGGGGCGAGCACGGTGGCGCCGAACATGGCGATCAGGTGCTGCACGCCCATGACGGCGGTCTGCGGCCAGGGCAGGCGCTCATCGGGGCCGATGACGCCGCCGCTGGCGAGGGTGGAGGAGGGTTTTTCAGTCCAGCTCAATAGGCCCATGGGAACTCCTTGGTGGTGGGTGGGGGTCGGATCGCCCGAGATTCTGCGCGCGAAAACGCTGCCGCACCGATCCGGCGCGAGACAAGCGGCAGGAGCCGCGTCATACGGGTTCGCCTTCAAGCGCAGGACAAGGCGGGAGCCGCAGACAGTGCTTTGGCACGGCAAGGCGAACCAACGCAGTGATGCGCTTGAAGGCGAACCCGTATCAGGCGACGCGGAAGACGCGGATCTGCACCCGGTCGGGGAAACGTGCCCCGGTGCCGACGAACAGGCTTTGTGTCATCCAGGCCAGCGCGGGGTGCGAGACCTCGAAGGTCGGCGCGCAGCGGAAGTAGATCGCGGCCGGGTCCACCGGCTCGCCACGCACGAGCTTCGCGATGTCCTCGGCCGAGCCCCGGCGCAGCGCGCGGTTCTGCACGAACACGTGGGCGCCCGCCCAGTCGGCGTCGTCCAGGCGCAGCAGGTAACGCGCGTCGAGGTCGGCGCAGGTCTCGCTCACCACCAGCTGGAAGTCCGCGCCACCGGGCAGCACCACACCATTTACCTGGCCGCTCACCGAGCCCCCGGTGATGGGGATGATGCGGCGCCGGCCCTGGCTGTTGAGCCCGAAGGTCTGGCCCGCCTCGACGGGCGCGGCGACGAAGACCGTGAGGTCGAACACGGGTTCGAGCAGGGGCGTGGGCAGGGTCATGGTGGTCAATGATGCCGGAACAGCTTTCCGCGCAAAGCGCGGCGGGGGTGGTTCATTTCACAGGAAGGATTTCGCCCTGGCAGCGGCCGAAGCCGATGCGCGCCGCGCCCGGCTTCTCGCACCAGCCGCGCAGGATCACGCTGTCGCCGTCTTCCAGGAAACGCCGCTGCTCGCCGGTGCCGGGCAGGTCGATCGCCACCGTGCCGCCCCGGCTGAGCTCGACGATGGCGCCGGCCTCGGGCGCGGTCGGGCCCGAGATGGTGCCGGTGCCCAGCAGGTCGCCAGACTGCAGGTTGCAGCCGCCCACGGTGTGCTGCGTGACCATCTGCGCGAGGGTCCAGTACTGGTGGCGGAAGCTGGTGGCCGAGAGCCGGTCGGGCGCCACGCCCCGCGCACGGTGCGTGGCGGTGTCGAGCAGCACTTCGAGCTGCACGTCCACGCCGCCCTGCGCGCGGTTGGCGGCGGTGTCGAGGTAGGCCAGCGGCTGGGGCTCGTCGGCCGGGTGGGCGAAGGGCACGCGGTAGGGCGCGAGCGCCTCCATCGTCACGATCCAGGGCGAAACGCTGGTGCAGAAGTTCTTGCCGAGGAAGGGGCCGAGCGGCGCCATTTCCCAGAACTGGTGGTCGCGCGCCGACCAGTCGTTGAGCAGGCACATGCCGAAGATGTGGTCTTCCGCCTGCTCCAGCGGGATCGGCTCACCCATGGCGTTGCCCGGGCCGACGTAGAAGCCCAACTCCAGCTCGTAGTCGAGCCGGGCGCAGGGGCCGTACACCGGGGCGGTGGCGCCCGGAGGCATGGCCTGGCCCATGGGGCGGTGGAACGGCGTGCCGCTGACCACCACGCTGGACGCGCGGCCGTGGTACGCGATGGGCAGCCACTGGAAGTTGGGCGTGAGCGGGTCGTCGGGGCGCATCACGCGGCCCACGTTGCGGGCGTGGTGGATCGAGGTGTAGAAGTCGGTGTAGTTGGCGATGCGGGTGGGCACGGCGTGTTCCGCCTCGGCCTGCGGCAGCATGCAGCCGTGCAGCGCGCCCACCAGGTCGGACTTGGCGCCATGGCGCAGGGCGTCGAACAGCGCGTGGCGCAGCGCGCGCCAGGCCACGGAGCCCATGGCGAGGAAATCGTTGAGCGTGGTGCCCGCGCAGGCCTGCGCGGCGAGCTGCGGCAGGCCTTCGAGCACCGGGGTGGCGGCCACGGCCGCGAGGTCCACGATCTGGTCGCCGATGGCGACCCCGCCGCGAAAAGCCTCGTCCGAGCCCTTGCGGCGGAACACGCCGAAGGGCAGGTTCTGGATCGGGAAATCGGTGCCCGGCTCGTTGGCCGAGGCCAGCCAGCTTTTCACGCTGGCGTCGTGGGTGTGGTTGAGTTCCATGGGGGGCTCCGTTCAGGCCGAGGCCATCAATGCGTCGTCGAAGATCGCGACGGCGCGGGTCCAGCCGGCCGACGCGCCACGGATCTTGTGCGGGAAGCAGCTGATGTAGAAGCCCGTCGCCGGGATGGCTTCCAGGTTGTGCAGCTTTTCCAGGTGGCAGTAGCCGATGTCGCGGCCCGCCTTGTGGCCTTCCCAGATCAGGCTGGCGTCCTGCGTGGCGGCGTATTTCTGAGCGGTGTAGACGAAGGGCGCGTCCCAGCTCCAGGCGTCGGTGCCGGTCAGGCGCACGCCGCGCTCCAGCAGGTACATGGTGGCGTCGTAGCCCATGCCGCAGCCGGCGCTGACGAAGTCGTCGTGGCCGTAGCGGCTGCCGGCGCGGGTGTTGACGACCACGATCTCCAGCGGCGAGAGCGTGTGGCCGATGCGTTTCAGCTCGGCCTCGACGTCGGCGGCGGTCACCACGTAACCATCGGCCATGTGGCGGAAGTCGAGCTTGACGCCGGGCTGGAAGCACCACTCCAGCGGCACCTCGTCGATGGTCCAGGCCTTCTTCTTCTCGCCCAGCGCCTTGTCCATGGTGCTGTGGAAGTGGTAGGGCGCGTCCAGGTGGGTGCCGTTGTGGGTGGAGAGCTGGATCATCTCCACGGCCCACACATCGCCATCGGGCAGGTCTTCCTGCTTGAGGCCCGGGAAGAACGGCGCCATCTGCTCGAACGAGTTCTTGTGGTCGAAGTACTGGATCTTCGGGGCGAACGCCGGCGGGTCCGAGATGACGTCGTTTTCGAGAAAGATCGAGAGGTCAACGAAGGTGCGGGGCATGGTGCTCTCCTTGGCGGGTATCGGTCCGGGTGTGACGGGTGGCGGGTGCGGTGCTCATTTCAGCAACACCAGGCTGAGGGACGGGAACGCCATCAGGAGCAGCAAGACCGCCACCATGATCAGTGTGAACGGCGCGGTGCCGCGGAAGATGTCGCCCAGGCTGATGCGCGGGTCGTTCAGCGAGCTCTTGACCACATAGGCCGAGAGGCCGAACGGCGGCGTGAGCAGGCCGATCTCCACCGCCACCACGGTGACCACGCCGAACCAGATCAGGTTCATGCCGAACTGCTCGGCGATCGGCAGCATCAGCGGCAGCACGATCAGCAGGATGGACGACGAGTCGATCACCGTGCCCAGCAGGATGATGATGGCCACATAGACCAGCATGAAGGCAAACGGCCCGAAGCCCGCCTGGCCGATCATCTCCATCAGGAACTGCGGCATGCCCGACATCGCCAGCATGCGGGTGTAGATGCTGGCGCAGATGATCAGGAAACTCACCGCCACGGTGACGTGCCCGGTTTCCGTCAGCACCTCCCAGAAGGTGCGCGCCGTGAGCTTGCGCCGCAGCACCGCGATCAGCAGCGCCAGCGCCGCGCCCACCGCGCCGGCCTCGGTGGCGGTGAACAGGCCGCCGTAGAGACCGCCCAGCACGCCACCGATCATCAGCACGATGGGCACCAGCTTGAGCGCCATGGTCTGCGGGCTCATGTCCTCGCCGTCGGGCACGGGCATCTCGCCACCCGCGTAGACCATCGAGGGCTTGAAGTACGCCGCGAGCACGATGCCGATGGCGAAGGCCGAGGCCAGCAACAGGCCGGGCACGATGCCTGCAGTGAACAGGTCGCCCACCGACTGGTTGGCCAGGAAGCCGTAGAGGATCATCAGCAGGCTGGGCGGGATCAGCATGCCCAGCACCGACGAGCCGGCCACCACGCCCACCGCAAAACGCGGCTGGTAACCGAAGCGCATCATCTGCGGCACCGCCACGCGGGTGAACACCGCGGCCGAGGCGATGGAGATGCCGGTGATGGCAGCGAACACCGCGTTGGACGCCACCGTGGCCACGCCCAGGCCGCCGCGCAGGCGGCGGAACAGCTGGTTGGCGACCTCGAACGCGTCCTTGCCGATGTCCGCCCGGGCCACCAGAAAACCGGTCAGCACGAACAGCGGCACCACGCCGAAGATGTGGCTGGCGATGGCGTCGCTGGACGCCTGCGCCAGCAGGTTGGCCGCGACACCGATGTCGTCGCGAATGATCCAGACGCCGACGAAGGAGACCAGGCCCAGCACCACGGCCACGTGCAGGCCGCCCCAGATCAGCAGCAGCATCAGGCCCAGCGAGAGCACGGCGACGGTGGTGGCGCTCATTGGGCTTTCTCCCGACGGGTCGCCAGGCGCTGGCCGCGTTGCAGGTCCATGACCGCCAGCAGCACGAAGGTCAGCGCGGTCACGCCCAGGCCCACCAGCATCATCAGCCGCACCGGCCAGACCGGCGCCATGAAGTCGCCCAGCGCGCCCACGTACTCGCGCGAGGCGATGGACTCGATCAGCGAGGGCCAGGCGGCCCAGAGGATCACCGCCATCAGCAGCGCACCCAGCAAGTGGTAGAGCGCCTGCAGCCGCGCGGCCAGCACCGGCCGGTCGCGCTTGAGCCCGTCCAGCAGCATGTCGGCCCGCGTGAAGCGGCCGCAGCGCAGGGTGTCGGCCAGCTGCAGGAAGACGATGCCCACGATGGACAGCGACACCAGCTCGGTCACGCCGCGCACCGGCGCGTCGAAGCCGGTGCGCCCGACGATGTCGCTGTTGATCAGCAGCATCAGTCCGATGATGAGCAGCGTGCCCAGGGCGTTGAGTGCCTGGGTGAGGCGGTGCAGCCCGAAGGGCAGCGGCAGGTTGTAGGCGTCCTGGGGTGCGGCGTCCACGCGGGACACCACCCCGCCGGCGGCCGGCGTGGAAAGGCTCATGGGGGCTCCGGGGCGGGGGCTTACTTGACCGACCAGTCGCGCGGCAGCTGGGCACCGCTCTTCTTCAGGCCGTTCATGTAGGCCTTGAGGATCTCGGTGCCCGGGGCGCCCTTGCCCTGCAGGTCGGTGGCCCAGGTCTGTGCCACGTTGGGAATGGTGTCGGCCCAGCGCTGGCGCTCGGCGGCCGGCAGCTCACTCACGGTGGCGCCGGCGCCGGCCATCTTCTGCAGCAGCGCGTCGGCGGTGGAGCGCTGCGCCTCGGCAAAGCGCTTGTCGTATTCCAGGCCGACCTCGCGGAACACCTGCTGCACCTCGGGCGGCAGGCCGTCGAAGCGGCGCTTGTTCATCACCACGGCGCCCGCGTACATGGAGCCGAAGTTCACCTTGGTCACATAAGGTGCCACCTCGTGCAGCTTGGCGCCCCAGGCGCCGGTGCTGAAGGTGATGGCGCCGTTGGACACGCCCGACTTGATGTCCTCGTAGTAGGTCGGCAGCGAGCCGGCCACGGCGACCGCGCCGGTGTTCTTGATCCAGTTGGCCGAGGGGCCGGGCGCGCTGATCTTCTTGCCCTTGAGGTCGTCGATGGACTTGACAGGGAAGTTGGTCCAGAGGTGGTAGGTGTCCAGCGCCGTGCCGCCCAGGTAGACCAGACCGCTCTTGGTCCAGGTGTCGCCCATGGCCGGGATGCTCTTCTGCATGTCGGCCACGATGGTGCCGACCGCGCCCAGGTTGTCGGTCCCGAAGGGCGCGACGTAGCTCACGTTCTGCATCGGGAACTTGGCCGCCTCGAACAGCGTGCCGACGAAGCCGAAGTCGGCCACGCCGTCGGAAATGCCCTTGGACTCGCTGCCGATCTTGATCAGCGTGCCGCCCCAGGCCTTGGTCCATTCCACCTTGTGCTTGCCGCCGGCTGCGGCCAGGCGCTTGTCCACCTCGGGGATGTAGAACTCGTCGAGCAGCTTGACCCACAGGAACACCGGCGGGTGGCCGCCCGCGGCGGTGAGCTTGATGGTCTGCTGCGCGTGCGCGCCGTGCAGGCCGCCGAGGGTGAGGGCCGATGCCAGCAAAGTGGCCTGGAAGATGCGACGTTTCATGTGTGTCTCCTACGGGATGGGGGGTGGTTTTTCTGGGGGGCTGGGACAGGGGGAACGGGCAGGGCGGCGCGCAGGCCGCCCACGATGAATCGCACGAGCCGGTCGGCGGCCGCCGGGTCGCCGGCCAGGCTCTGCCCTTGCGACAGGCGGTGCACCCGGTCATCGACCAGGTGGTGCAACAAGGCGCCGAGCGCGAACTGGTAGGCCCAGGCCACATCGGCCAGGCTGGCGGTTTGAAAGACGGTGCGCAGGGCCTTGATGAAGCGGTGGGCCAGCGGGTCGAAGAACTCGCGCAGCACGCGGTCGGCCTCCTCGCTGCCATAGGCCAGCTCGCGGCCCACCAGCTGGGCGTAATAAAAGCCCTCTTCGCTGTGCCTCAGGCGGATCACCGGCCTCACGAAGGCCTCGATGATGCGGGTCAGCGTGTCGGGGTCGCCGGGGTCGCCCGAGGCGGCGTCCAGTGCGTTCAGGCGCTCTTCGATGGTCTGGTTCCAGTGCGCAAAGATGGCGTGGAACAGCTCGTGTTTGGGACCGTAGTAATAGCCCACCAGCGCGAGCGGCACGCCCGCCTCTTCGGCGATCTGGCGGATCGTCACGCCGTGATAACCGTGTTGCGCAAACAGCTTTTCTGCCGCCAGCAGGATGGCGTGCTGGCGGTCGGGTCTGGCCGCCCCGCGCGACGGCGCGGGTTTGGAGCGGGTGGGGGCGGGGCCGGTGACCATGGTCGGTATTGAACGGTTGTACAAAAAACTTGAACATCCGTACAAACCCTTGTGCGGAGCCGGCCGGCCACCCACCAGAATGGCGCATCCGAGGAAGCCGCCCGCATGAACCCCACCGCGCCCCACGTCCCCCAGATCCGCCTGTACCAGGAGTGGCTGGCCCTTCACAAGGGCCTGCGCTTCGACAGCTACGACGCGCTCTGGCGCTGGTCCACCACCGAGCTCGACGCGTTCTGGCAGAGCATCTGGGACTACTTCGACCTGTGTTCGCCCACGCCGCACACGGCGGTGCTGGCGCGCAACGTGATGCCCGGCGCGACGTGGTTCCCGGGCGCGAAGTTCAACTACGCGCAGCAGGTGTTTCGCCACGTGAAGCCGGCGCACGACGCGGGCTTCAGCGCCATCGTGAGCCGCAACGAGAAGGGCCGCCACGTCGAGCTCTCGTGGCCCGAGCTGCGGCGCCAGGTCGCCTCGCTCGCGCTGCACCTGCAGGCCCAGGGCGTCGAGCCCGGCGACCGCGTGGCCGCCTACCTGCCCAACGTCCCCGAGACCATGGTCGCCTTCCTCGCGGTGGTGAGCATCGGCGGCGTGTGGAGCGTGTGCGCGCCCGACATGGGCACGAACGCCGTGCTCGACCGCTTCCGGCAGATTCAGCCCGTGGTGCTGATCGCCTGCGACGGCGTGACCCACGGCGGCAAGGACTTCGACCGCCTGGGCGTGGTGGCCGAGCTGCGCGCGGCGCTGCCGACCGTGCGCCACGTGATCCTGCACACCAACCTCGCACAGGACCCGGCCGAGGTGGACCGTGCGCTGGAGACGGCCCAGCCTTGCGCCGCGTTCGGCACCGCGACCGCGCGCGACGACGCGGTGGTGCGGGCCTTCGAGCCGCTGTGGCTGCCCTTCGACCACCCGCTGTGGATCGTCTACAGCAGCGGCACCACCGGCCTGCCCAAGCCCATCGTGCACGGCCACGGCGGCACGGTGATCGTGGCGCTGGCGCTCAAGACCCTGCACAACGACGTGGGCTGCAGCTACGCGCCCAACAGCTGGGGCGAGCGTTTCCACTGGTACAGCTCGACCGGCTGGGTGATGTGGAACGCGCAGACCAGTGGCCTGCTCAACGGCACCACCTGCGTGATCTACGACGGCAACCCCGGCGGCCCCAAAGACCAGCCCGACTGGACCGTGCTCTGGCGTTTCGCCGCCGAGCAGCGCGTGAGCTTCTTCGGCGCGGGTGCGGCGTTTTTTGCCAACTGCCTGAAGGCGGGCGTGGACCTCTCGACCTGCGGCGACCTGTCGGCCGTGCGCGCGCTGGGCACGACCGGATCACCGCTGTCCGAAGAGGCGCAGAACTGGGGCACGGCCCAGTTCGCCGCCATCGCGAAGAACGAAGCGCAAAAGGACATCTGGTGGTGCAACATTTCAGGCGGAACGGATTTCGCCGGGGCCTTCATCGGCGGCAACCGCGAGCTGCCGCAGACGCCGGGGCGCATGCAGTGCCGCTTGCTGGGTTGCGCGGTCGAGTCGTGGAACGAGCAGGGCCAGCCCGTGATCGACGAGGTGGGCGAACTGGTCTGCGCGCAACCCATCCCGTCCATGCCGCTGTACTTCGTCGGCGACAAAGACAACCAGCGCCTGATCGGCAGCTACTTCGACACCTACCCGGCCGGCCACGGCCGCCAACCCGGTGGCGGTGACCTCGCCGCAGAGGCCGGCGCCGTCTGGCGCCACGGCGACTGGCTGCGCATCCACCCCGACGGCTCTTGCGTGATCTACGGCCGCTCCGACGCCACCATCAACCGCCACGGCCTGCGCATGGGCACCAGCGAGCTGTACAGCGCGGTCGAGGCCCTGCCCGAGGTGCTGGACTCGATGGTGGTCGACCTCGAATACCTGGGCCGCGAAAGCTACATGCCCTTGTTCGTGGTGCTGCGCCCGGGGCTGGCGCTCGACGATGCCATGACCGCGAAGATCAACGGCGCCATCCGCACCGCGCTCTCGCCGCGCTTCCTGCCCAACGCCATCTTTCAGGTCGCCGAGATCCCGCGCACCCTCTCGGGAAAGAAGCAGGAGCTGCCGATCAAGAAGCTCCTGCTCGGCCAGCCGCTGGACAAGGTGATCAACCGGGAGGCCATGGCCAATCCCGGCTGCCTGGACTGGTACGTGGCATTCGCGCACCAGCGGGCCGGTGCTGCCCACGCCTGAAGTCCCCGGTTCGATGGGCCCTTACGGTCCTGAACATGTTGAAACGGTTTGATGCTGGTCAAGGCGCCCGCTTTGCAGAACACTTGCGGGTGATCGCGCTGTCATTCGCCCTGTCCGGCATGCAGCCGTCGATCAGATCGGGGGACTCAGATGAACCGCGGTACTTCTTCTGTGCAGCCTGAAGGCTTGGTGGAGCCTCTGGACATTGACCTGGACACCCTGGACCATGCGTTGATGGAGCTGCTGACGAGCGACTGGCAGACCCTGGACGACGGCGAGCCGCTGGACACGGCTGAGATGACCCAATGGGTCAGCCCGCCCGCCTGAGACGCCGTGGTGGGCGGGATCGAACCGCCCCCACGCGCGCGACGGGTGACGCGGCGCAGGGCTTTCAGGGATGGATGGATACCAGCCGCAAGGTGGAGGTGCCGCCCGCAAAACTGACGTAGCCGTCGATCGACTGGACGTAGAAGGTGTAGGCGGTGTTGTCGAGCCAGGGCGTGGACGACGTGTTGAGGCCGTTGTCGCCCGGAAAGAGCGTGGTGTCCAGGGCCGGAAGGTACCTGCCGTAGTCCGTGAGGCTGTTCAGTTCTTTGACGTTGGGCATGCGCCAGCCGGTCTGCGCCTTGGCATGGACCATCGCGGCCTCGAAGGAGAAGCTGCTCGCGGTGCCCGTGCAGGTGCTGCCGTTCCAGAACCGCCCTTGCTGGCACCGCCGCCAGGTCAGCCCTGTCTTGCGGTCCGTGACGGCGTTGTTGGCGCTGTCGCCTGGGTACGACCGGGTCGTGAGCAGGTGCCGCTGTCCTGTCCAGGGCGCGCCCCTGACCAGCCTGAGGTAGTTGGCTTCTGTGCGGGCGCGCCGAAAGATGGCTCCGTTGTAGAAGTTGACCACCCAGGCTTCCCCGGTCAGGTTCGGGTTGACGTTGGCGGTCCAGTAGTACGAGCCTTGCGTGTTGGGGAAGGCCGTGGTGGTGATCCTGAAGCCCGTGTCGCGACCATAGTCCACCAGCCCCTGCAGTTCCTCCACCGTGGGCAGGCGCCAGTCGTTGAAACCGCAGACCCGGAAGGCGTTGATGGTGACCACGTAGGTGCTTGCGTCGTTCGTGGTGTTGTTGCTCAGGTTGGTGTACTGCTTTTCCCCGGACCGGTAGGCCAGCGAAGAACCCTCCTTGCCCTCCCACATCAGGCCGGTCACGTTGTCTCTCACGCAACTGGTGAAGGGGTAGGTGGTGGCACCCGAGGTGACGCTGCTGTAGCTCATCGGGTTGACGGCGGCGCGGTGGCCGTCTTGTTGCGGATTGAGGTTGGTCGCGCCCGCGCTGGAGCAGGTGCCCAGCGTCAGGTTGCCCCCGCCGGGGTAGCACTGCGCGCCGGTGATGCCCGTGTGCGGCACGGCCGGTGTCTGCCAGTCGCTGCCCAGCACGTGATAGCCCACGCCCTCATAGCTGTACTGCGGCAGCGTGGCGATGATGTTGTCGCGTTCGGCGGCGCTGTTGCTGTAGAAGTGAAACCCCTTGCTGGCGTAAAAAAAGCGGTAGAGCGGCGTGTAGCCGGTGCCGGGCAAGGTGCTCGCGTGGTAGGCCACGCCTTCGTAGCTGAACTGCGGCAGCGTGGCCGCCACGTGGGCCCGCTCGGCCTCGCTGATGGTGTAGAAGTGCACGCCCGTGGCCGTGTTGTAGAACCGGTGCACGGGGCTCAGGCCGGGCACGGCCGTGCTGCTGGCGTGGAAGGCCGGGCCCTCGAAGCTCATGAACGGCAGCGTGGCCTGCGTATTGGCGCGCTCGGCCTCGCTGGTGGTGAAGAAGTGGGCGCTGGTGCGGGTGTTGAAGAAGCGGTAGACCGGCACGCGCGAGGCCGCGCTCTTGGCCGCGGGGCCCCCGATGCCCGCCTTTGTTTCGGCACCGCTGAGCGACGGGCCCTCGAACACGGGCGGCAGCACGCCCGTCCTGGCGATCTGCTCCAGCTCGGCGGTGTTCAGCCGCGCGCCTTCCTGCTGCCGTGCGACGGTGGCGGCCGGGGTGGAACCCGACGGGGGTGTCGAGGCGGCGTCGGCGGATCGGGTTTCGGGCGCCGCGTCGGACCCACCGCCGCACGCCACCAGCGCGCACAGTGAAAGGGCACACAGCCAGGGGGTGAAGCGGGAGCGCCCGCGCGCGGCGGGCGATGGGGGCGACATGGGTGTATCGAGGTGTGACGGCATGCCACCGATGCTAGGGAACCCCCTTGCTGGCGGCATCCTTCATGTGACGGACCCCACCCACCCCCGATGGCGAGTCACCCCTGCGGGAATGCCGCCATCAGCCGCACAAGGTCTTGCTGGCGGCGTGTGCCGGTCTTCTGCAGCAACGACGAGAGCTGGGTGCGCACCGTGCTCACCCCGATGCCGAGCGCGTGGGCGATCTGCTTGGGCGCCTGGTCTTCCAGCAGCAGCGAAAGCACCCGCTGTTCCGCCGGGGTCAGCCCGAACAGCCGGGCCGCCAGCGCCAGCGAGCCGCCATCGCGCTGCGTGTCGATCAGCCAGATCACCGCGCCGGGCCCGGGGCTGTGCGGCGAGCCGCCCACGGCGCGGTGGTTGGGCGTGGTCATCGCGTACAGCGACCCGTGGGCCGTGGCCAGGCGCTGCCCGGTGTGGTGGCCGCGGCGGGCCTGGCGGTCGAGTTGCTGCAACGTGGGAAACCAGGCGGGGTGCTGGCCCGACGGCGCGCGCAACAGGGCTTCGGCCCGCCGGTTGGCGAACTGCACGCGACCGTCTTCCCCCAGCAGCAGCACGCCCACCCCGATCTGGTCCAGGCCCGACTCGAACAGCGAGCGATCGGCGCGCGCGCGCAGCAGCTCGTGGTGCAGCGTCAGGCAGCGCTGCAGGTGCGGCACGGCCTTCTGCAGCGCCGCCTTGGCACCGCGGCCGAAGGCCCGGCGGTTCGGGCCGCGGTAGAACGAGAGCACGGTCTCGGGCACCGCCAGGGGGTGGTGGCCCTTGAAGAGCACGGTGCACAGCAGCCACTCCTGGCCCATGGGGCGCAGGAAGTCGTTGTAGAACAGCGACCGGCGCAGGCTGTCCTGCGGGGCCAGCATCTCGCCGCAGCCCACGAGGCCCGCCTCAAACAGACCGCGATCCCGCCCGCTGTGCGTCCACACGTCGTGCTGGTGGTAGTACTCACCGTAGGCCTTGGCGGTCTCGAAGTCGTACTGGTGGCCGTGCATCGGCAGGCTGTTGAACTGGTCGCCCGGGCTGAACAGCAGGCCCGAGTCGGCGTCCAGGGCCCGGGCCCATTGCCCCAGCAGGCCGTCCCAGCGCGAAGGGTCACCCACCGCCTCGTAGGCCTGCCGCAGCAGGGTGTTGTGGACGGTGGTCATGCGACCGTGTGGCGTTCACCGCCGTGGGCGGCCAGCCGGTTCCATGCGCGGGTGAGGAGGGGGTGCAGGCAAACCACCGACGGCTTTCATTCAACTGAAGGATGTGCCGAATGTAACGCCGCCCTAGCATCCGGAGCCATCCAGAAACACCCTGCAGGAGCCTTGCATGCTGTCCTTTCGAAGCGCCGCGCTGTCGCTGGCGTCTGTCCTGACGCTTCAGACCGCCTGGGCCGATCCGGCCCAGCCCATCGACCCCGAACGCCTCAAGGCGCTGCTGCCCGCCGCCTGGGCCGGCGTGGAGCGGCGCAACGTCGAGGCCGAGCGCAGCAACATGGGCGGCTACAAAAGCAGCACGGCCCAGGCGCACTACAAGGCCAGCGGGTCGGGTCGGCTCGAACTCGTGGTGCGGCTCGGCGACGAAGGCGCGTCCAGCGCCCAGATGTATGCCTACGGCGCCGACTACCTGAAGAAGGACGTGAAAAACGAGACCCAGAAGAGCCTGGTGCAGGGCGGCCGGCGCTTCCTGCTCACCAGCACCTCCGCCAAAAGCATGTTCATCGAAACCCAGGTCGGCGGGCGCTGGAAGGTCAACGTCAACTGCATCGAAGCGACCGAAGCCCAGTGCGTGGACGCGCTGGGCAAGGTGGACTACGCGGGGCTGGAGAAGCTCAAGCCCTGAGGGGCGGGGAGGGTCGCGCGGGCGCGCGGCGGCGAGGCTGGGCCAGGCCGCGTAGCATGCGCGTCTCCCCATCTTTCCAAGACATCCATGTCCATCACCCTCTCCTCCGCCAGCCTGCCCGTCTTCCAGACCGCCCTGTCCAACCTGCTGCACTGCCTGAACAAGGCCGAGGCCAACGCCGCCGCGCGCAAGTTTGACCCCAACGTGTTGTTCGCCGCCCGCCTGGCGCCCGACATGCTGCCGTTCGCGGCGCAGATCCGCATCGCCTGCGACGCCGCCAAGAACGGCACCGCGCGGCTCGCGGGCATCGAGGCACCGAAGTTCGAGGACAACGAAACCACCTTCGCCGAGCTCCAGGCCCGCATCACCAAAACGCTCGACTGGCTTGTCACCGTGCCCGCGTCGGCCATCGACGGCCGCGAAGACGCCGACATCACCTTCCCGGTCGGCCGCGACAAGACCCGCACCATGAAGGGCGAGGCCTACCTCAAGCACTACGCCCTGCCCAACATGTTCTTCCACGTCGTCACGGCCTACGCCCTGCTGCGCCACAACGGCGTGGACGTGGGCAAGACGGATTACCTGGTGGGTGATCTGGCGGGCGCCTGACAGCTGAGCGTCCCGGGGGTGACTGAAATCACGCCCCACCCGGGATTCATCGGGTTCACGCGCTGGCTGTCTGTGGCTAATGTGGGGGTCGTTCGACACACCGACACCCCCACGGAGACACCCATGAGCACTCGCCGTCCCGCCGCCCTGAGCCGCCGCCAGGTTCTCACCACCGCCGCCGCGCTCGCCGCGCCGGCCATCCTGCCCGCCCAAGTGTTCGCGCAGGACAAATTCCCCAGCCGCCCCATCAAGCTCATCGCGCCCTGGCCCACGGGTGGCAGCAGCGACGCGGTGATGCGCGCCTTCGCCGAGAGCGCGGGCAAGGCGCTGGGCACCACGGTCATCATCGAAAACAAGCCCGGCGCGGGCGGCACGCTCGGGGCTTCCGCGATGGTCACCGCCGCGCCCGACGGCTACACGCTCACGCAGCTGCCCCTGGGCATCTACCGCCTGCCGCACATGCAGACCATGGGCTTCGACCCGGTCAAAGACCTGACCCACATCGTCTGCCTCACCGGCTACACCTTCGGCATCGCCTGCACCGCCGACGCGCCGTTCAAGACGCTCAAGGAGATGGTGGCCTACGCCAAGGCCAACCCCGGCAAACTGGAATACGGCCACACCGGCACCGGCACCACGCCGCACCTGGCGATCGAAGAGTTCAGCGACAAGGCCGGTATCCAGCTCAACCCCATCCCGTTCAAGGGCTCGGCCGAAATCATGCAGGCCATCCTGGGCGGCCACATCCGCGTCATGAGCGGCACCACCGAGTTCGCGCCCCACGTGCAAAGCGGCAAGCTGCGCCTGCTCGCCACCCTCGGCAGCCAGCGCAACAAGGCCTTCCCCGACGTGCCCACGGTCAAGGAAAGCGGCTGGGACACCATCACCGAATCGCCCTTCGGCATCGGCGGCCCCAAGGGCATGGACCCGGCCATCGTCAAGACGCTGCACGACGCGTTCAAGAAAACCCTGGAAGACCCGGCCGTGCTCGCCACGCTCGACAAGTTCTTCCAGCCCGTGATCTACATGAACAGCGCCGACTACACGGCGTACGGCGAGCGCACCTTCAAGGCGGAGAAGGCGACGATTGAGCGGCTGGGGTTGGCGAAGAAGGGGTGAACGGAGCGGGTTTCAAAGGCTGTATTGAAAGGGCGTCTCTGGCGCCCTTTTTCCTTTTTAAGCCAAGCCCATTTGTGAGACTTCTTGTTGGGATTGGAGCCTCAAACGAAATATGACCGCAGTGAAGAAATAGCTGACGAGCGGTACCGTGCACACATTGAAAACCTGCGCGCCTACCCTTGGCTTGGTTTCGTGCCAAGCATGGCAAGGTCACTGTTCTGTCAAACGTGCGCGCTCCTAGTCGCAGCGAAAGGAAAGCAATGAGTACAAAGCTATTTGAGTTGTCGTTGGAAGCAAATCCAGACTTTCTCAAACTGTTGAGTGGAGACCAGTTGTCCCAAGCACTTCCCTATCTGCTCTGTGGCTTCGTCGTTTGGCTGGTGATTACGAATGGTAAGAAATGACGTGTTGAACTTGTCGCGCCCTTGTGAGGGTGGACGTCATCTGTCCGTTTGCCTCACCCCTTCCGGCTCACCAACACAATCCCCGCCGCCACCCCCAGCAACGCCAGCACCAGCTGCGTGGTCAGCGGCTCGCCCAGCAGCACCACCCCAAACACCAGCGCGAACACGGGCGTGAGGAAGGTGAAGGTGGACATCTGGGTCGCGGGGTAGTGGCGCAGCATCCACATCCAGGTCAGGTAGCTGGCGAAGGCGCCCACGGCGGTCTGCAGAAAGACCGAGCCCCAGGCCATGGCCGAGTAGTCAAAGCTCCAGGTTTCGCCCAGCGCGAGCGAGAGCAGCGGCGTGACGGCAGCGGTCACGCCGAGTTGGTAGAACAGCGACTTTTCGGCTGCGGCGGAGGCGATCCTGGTGGTGCGGATCGCCAGCGTGGTCAGGCCCCAAAGCATGCCGGCGGCCAGGCCCATGGTGTCGCCGATCCACTGGCCCGGTGACGAGCCGTGGAGGAAGGCCTCGCTGAAGGCCACCGCCACGGCGGCGAAGGCCAGGCACAGGCCGATCCACTGGATGCGACGCAGCTGTTCGCTCTTCACAAACCGCGGCAGCAGCAGCGCGACCCAGAACGGGCTGGTGTAGAGGAACACCGTGAGGCGCGAGGCGCTGGTGTGGGTGAGCCCGAGGTAGATGAAGACGAACTCGCCCGCGAACAGCAGGCCCACGAGCAGGCCGCCCTTGAGCGTGCCGTCGCGTTTGAAGAGTGGCACGCCGCGGTACTGGCACCAGAGCCAGAGCAGGGCGGTGGCGCCCCACATGCGGATCGACGCCTGCCACAGCGGCGGGATCTCGCGCGAGGCGAACTTGATCAGGATCTGCTGGTAGCCCCAGAAGGCGCAGCACACCACGAGCAGGGTGATGGCGAGGGTGTCGAGGTGGTCTTTGCGTTGGACGGGCGTCATCGTGTCGAGGGTATCGCGGGGTCGGGGCGCGGGCTGTCGCGCCCGGGGGTCACTGGCCGGAGGCCAGTTTCTGAAGGTGCCGCTTGAAGGCTTCGGCTTCGCTCGCCGACCAGCGCGCGAGCAGGGTGGTTTCCTGCTGGCGCGCCTGCGCGATCAGGGCGCTGGCCGCAGCTTGCCCGGTGGGCGTGGCGGTCACGAGCGTGCGCCGCTGGTCCGCCGGGTCGGCGTGCAGCGCCACCAGGCCCTCTTCGGCCATGCGCTGCACCAGCTTGGTCACGGTGGGTTGTTTGGCGAGCACGTCGTGGGCCAGCTGGCCGATGGCGACACCGGGCGTTGCCTCGTGTGACAGCGCCGCGTCGTGCAGCACGGCGAGCACGCGCCAGGCGATGTGGGTCAGGCCCTGGGCCGTGATCGCGTTTTCGAAGTCGCGGTACACGGCGTGGTTGGCCTGGCCGAGCAGGTAGCCCAGGTAGCTGCCGACGAAGCGGCCGTCGGTGGGCTGGGGCGCCGTGGGATCGCCCTGTGAGTCCTGCAAGGGGTGCTCGGTGTAGAAGCGCCCCCCGTGGTAGAGCAGGGGCGCGGCGCGGGCGCGGCGGGTGCAGCGCTCGACCTCGCCGACGAAGATCACGTGGTCGCCCTCGATGTACTGGCTGCGGTTGAAGCACTCGAAGGTGGCGACGCAGCCCGTGAGCAGCGGCGCGCCGCTGACGCCCTCCACGAAATCCACGCCCTGCCAGCGGTCCACGTCGCGCGCGGCGAAGCGCTCGGCCAGCGCCTGCTGGTCGGTCGCGAGCACGTTGATCGCGTAGTGCTGGCCGTTGGAGAAGGCCGCCATCGAGCCGGCCGCGCGGCCCAGGCTCCAGAGCACCAGCGGCGGGTCGAGCGAGACCGAGTTGAACGAGCTGGCGGTCAGCCCCGCGAGTTCACCGGACGCGGTGCGCGCGGTCACGATGGTCACGCCCGTGGCGAACATGCCCAGCGCCGCGCGGAAGTCACGCGGCGAAAAATCGGGGGGTAGCGCTTGGCGGGCTGGGGACATGGCTGCAATTTATATGAAAATTCATGAATAATGTGACCGCCACCGCCATTTCCTTGATGGCAACCGGCCCAAAACAGGAGACAACCGATGTTGCAGGAGCGGATCGAACCCGTCTGGCTCGACGCATTTGAAGCGGTGTTGCGGCGCTGTGCGTTGCAACCGGGGGACACGGTGACCATTCTCTGCGAAACGCAGAGCCGGCCGGTGCTGGTCGAGCTGACGCGCCTCGCGGCGGCACGTCTCGGTGCCCCGGCCTTCGTGCTGACCCTGCCCTCGGTGTTCGGCCAGGCGGGCGAACCGGTGACGCGCTCCACCGGGGCATCACCGGCCATTCAACAACAGGCGCCGGTGATTGCGGCACTGCAGGCCAGCAGCTTGGTGATCGATTGCACGGTCGAGGGCCTGATGCACGCGCCCGAGCTGCCCGCCATCCTGCAGGGCAACGGCCGCACGCAACCGCGCATCGTCTACGTCAGCAACGAACACCCCGAGGCGCTGGCGCGGCTGCTGCCCGACGACGCAACCGAGGCGCGGGTGAAGGCGCACGTGAAGCGCCTGCGCGGCGCGAAGGCCATGCGCGTCACGTCAGCCGCCGGCACCGATCTGGCCATCTCGCTGCAGGGTGCGGTGGTCGGCGGCAACTGGGGCAGCACCACGCGCCCCGGCACGCTGACGCACTGGCCCGGCGGCCTGGTGCTGGGTTTCCCGGCGGCGGGCAGCGTGAACGGCACGCTGGTGCTCGCCGAAGGCGACGTGAACCTGACCTTCAAGCGCTACATCGAGCGTGCGATCACCTTGACCATCGAGAACGATTACGTGACCCGCATCGACGGCGGCGGCGTGGACGCCGAACTGCTGCGCTCCTACTTCGCGGCCTGGGGTGAAAAAGAAGCCTACGCGGTGAGCCATGTCGGCTACGGCCTCAACGACGCCGCGCGCTGGGACAGCATGGCGCTCTACGACAAGCGCGATTTCAACGGCACCGAGCTGCGCGCCTTCGCCGGCAACTTCCTCTACAGCACCGGCGCCAACGAAACCGCCGGCCGCTACACGCGCGGCCACTTCGACTGGCCCATGCGGAACTGCACGGTGGCGCTGGATGGCGATGTGATGGTGGACGGCGGAAGGGTGGTGGCATGACCCTCCCGACGTTCATGACCCTCGGCAGCGGCCCGACCGTGCTCATGCTGCACGGCATCGGCGGTGGCCACCGCGCCTTCGCGCCGCAGGTCGAAACCCTGGCCAGCCTGGGCTACCGCGCGGTGGCCTGGGACATGCCGGGCTACGGCCACAGCCTGCCCATCGAGCCCTACACCTTCAAGGGTCTGGCGCAGAGCTGCGTCGACCTCATCGATGCGCTGCAGTGCGAAAGCGTGGTCTTGCTGGGCCACAGCATGGGCGGCATGGTGGCGCAGGAAGTCATCGCCCGCCGGCCCGACAAGGTGAACCGGCTCATCCTCTGCGGCACCTCGGCCGCCTTCGGCAAACGCACCGACGGGCGCAGCGCCGAAGCCTGGGCGCAGCAGTTCATCGCGCAGCGCACGGCGCCGCTCGACGCCGGCCAGACCATGGCCGACATGGCCGCCAAACTGGTGCCGCAGATGGTCGGCCCCGGCTCGCTGCCCGAGGGCCTGAAGCTGGCCGAGTTCTGCATGGCCAGCGTGCCCGCCGCCACCTACCGGCGCGCGCTCGAATGCCTCGTCACCTTCGACCGCCAGGCCGCGCTCGCCGAGATCCGCGTGCCCACGCTGCTGGTCGGCGGCGAGTTCGACCGCGTGGCCGCGCCGTCGGTGATGAAGCAGATGGCGACCGCGATCCCGCGCGCCCGTTACACCGAGCTGGCCGGCATCGGCCACCTGATGAACCTCGAAGCGCCCGACGAGTTCGACGCGCTGTTGCTCGACTTCCTGCGCGAGCCCACGCCCAGACCCCTGCCTGACACCCATTGATCACCACCGACAACAACAGGAGACAAGACCGATGACAGCGATCAACCCGACCACCGGCCTGGACTTCACCCCCGCCGTGGGCGACATGCCCTTCACGCCGCTGCAGCGCGAGTGGCTCGCCAAGGCGCACGCGCTGGGCCGCGACAGGTTCGCCGCGCGCGCCGCGCAGTGGGACAAGGAGGCGAGCTTCCCGTTCGCCAACTACGAGGACCTGCGCGAGCAGGGTTTCCTCAAGCTCTGCGTGCCCACCGTGTTCGGCGGTGCGGGCGCCGACTTCCCGACCTACATGATGGTCGCGGCCGAGATCGGGCGCTTCTGCGGCGCCACCGCGCTGACCTGGAACATGCACATCTGCTCCACCATGTGGACCGGCGTGCTGGCCGACGGCATCGCCATGAGCGAGGAGCAGCGCGCCGAACACGCGGCGCGGCGGCAGATCCACTTCGCGCGCATCGTCAACGAAGGCAAGCTCTACGCCCAGCCCTTCAGCGAAGGCACGGCCGCCGCGGCCGGCCGCGCGCCCTTCGGCACCACGGCGAAGAAGGTCGAGGGCGGCTGGCTGATCAACGGCAAGAAGATCTGGGCCAGCCTCTCGGGCGCGGCCGACTACTACGGCGTGCTCTGCACCGAAGACAAGGGCGACCACCACCCCGACGCGCGCGACACGCTCTACATCAGCGTGCCGGCCACCGCCGAGGGGTTCAGCATCAGCGGCGAGTGGGACCCGCTGGGCATGCGCGGCACCGTCAGCCGCAACCTCGCGTTCAAGGACGTGTTCGTCAGCGACGACGAGCAGCTCATGCCACGCGGCATCTACTTCAAGGGCGCGCAGACCTGGCCGGCCATGTTCTTCACGCTCTCGCCCACCTACCTGGGCGTGGCGAACGCGGTCTACGACTTCACGGTGCAGTACCTGCGCGGCGAGGTGCCGGGCGAGCCGCCGGTCAAGCGCCGCCAGTTCCCGACCAAGCAGATCACGGTGGCGCAGATGCGCCTGCAACTGGAGTCGATGAAGAGCCTGTTCACCCGCGCCATCTTCGAGGCCAAACCCAACCCGAGCAAGGACGAGAAGCTGCGCCTGTACGCCGCGCACCACGCCGTGATGGAAGGCGCCAACGACCTCGCGCGGCTCGGTATCCGCACCTGCGGCGGCCAGAGCATGCTCAAGCACCTGCCGCTGGAGCGCCTGTATCGCGACAGCCGCTGCGGCGCGCTGATGCTGCCCTGGACGGCCGAACTCATCCTCGACCGCATGGGTCGCGAGACCCTGTACGAGCCGGGCGAAAAGGACGAATGAACACGGCGGGGCGGGCCACGCATCCATAGAATCGCCTCCATGACCCGAGACTGCCTTGTTGCCCGACCGGCCCTGCTGGCCGCCTGCCTTCAGCGGGCGCAGGCCTTCACGGTCGACCGCCGGTCGCTGGTGCTCGGGGTCGGGCTGGCGGTCGCCATGCACGGCGCCAGTGCGCAGGCACCGGTCGGCAAGCCGGCCGGGAGGGGCGCCGATCCCTGCACCGAGTTCGTGGCCCGCCTGCCCAACATGCAGGCGCGGCTGTGTGCCTCGGCGCAGCTCAAGCCCACCGCCGGTCGCTCGGTGCAGGGCCGCACGCTGTACCAGCGCGACGTGGTGGCGCCCGACGCCAAGATCCGCGTGCTCGTGGTCGGCGCCATGCACGGCGACGAGCTGTCGTCGGCCTCGGTCGCCCTGCACTGGATCCAGCGCGCGATGGAAACGCCGTCCAACGTGCACTGGCGCTTCATCCCGGCCCTCAATCCCGACGGCCTGATGGCGCGGCCCGCCCGGCGCGTGAACGCCAACGGCGTGGACCTCAACCGCAATTTCCCCACGCCCAACTGGACCCGCGACGCCAAGATCTACTGGGAACAGCGGACCAAAAAAGACCCACGCCGCTGGCCCGGGCCGAAGACCCTGTCCGAGCCGGAATCGGCGTTTTTCCACGACGAGATGGATCGCTTCCAGCCGCACCTGATCGTGAGCATCCACGCGCCCTATGGCGTGCTCGACTTCGACGGTCCCACCGTGCCGCCCGCGCGCCTGGGCCGCCTGTACCTGGACCAGGTCGGCATCTTCCCGGGCAGCTTGGGCAACTTCGGTGGCGTGCACAAGGGCATGCCGGTGGTCACCATCGAGCTGCCCAGCGCGATCCGCACGCCGCTGGAGGCCGAGATGCGCCAGATGTGGCTGGACCTGCTGCGCTGGATGAGCGAGCGCGTGGTGCCCGAAGCGCCGGCCAGCAAGCCCATGCCCGTGAAGTTGCACAAGGCGGGCTGAGCCGCACCCGGTCTGCCGCCCGTCGCGGGCGGGCCCCGCATCGGTGTTTTCACACACCGCGCCAACCTGAGGACTCATTAAACTCCGGACCTTTGCATCAGCTGGCCTTATGTTGCCCGCGAGCCGACGCCCGGAGACCGCATGAGCACCTTTGACCCTGACGCCCTGGAATGTCTGGCCGCCATCATCGAGGAGGGCGGTTTCGAGCGCGCGGCGCAACGCCTCTCGATCACGCAGTCGGCGGTGTCGCAGCGTCTGCGTGCGCTGGAGGCCCAGGTCGGCACCGTGCTGATCGTGCGCAGCCGCCCGCTCAAGCCCACGCCGGCCGGGCAGCTGATGCTCAAGCACGCCAAGATGATGCGGCTGCTGCGCGCCGATCTGGAGAAGGACCTGAAAGAGCTGGCGCCCAGCTCGACCGGCGGCGGGCGCGACGAGGAGCGCATCTCGGTCGCGATCAACGCCGACAGCATCGCCACCTGGGCTCTGCCCGCGCTCGATGGCCTGGCACAGCAGGGCCTGCCGATCGAGATCATCACCGACGACCAGGAGTTCACCCACGAGTGGCTGCGCGAAGGGCAGGTGCTGGGCTGCGTGACCTCGCTGGGCCAGGCGCTGCGTGGCTGCAAGATGGAGGCGCTCGGCAGCATGGACTACGTGGCCGTGGCGCAGGCCCGTTTCGCCGAAACCCACTGCCCCAAGGGCCTGAACGCCCACAACTTCCACAAGCTGCCTTTCGTCGCGTTCAACCGCAAGGACAACCTGCAGCACGGCTTTGTCACCCAGTCGTTCAACCTGCCTCGTGTGGGTCTCAAGCAGCTGTTCGTGCCCTCCAGCGAGGGTCAGGTGCGGGCGGTGCAGGCGGGCTGGGGCGTGGCCGTGCTGCCCGAGCTGCGGGTGCGCGAGTTGCTGGCCAGTGGCGAGCTGGTCAACCTGGCGCCGCGCCACCGCCTCAGCGTGGCGCTCTACTGGCACTGCTGGAACCTGAGCTCGGACCTGCTGGACTCGCTCAGCATGGCCTTGCGCGAGGCGGCGGCGAGCAACCTGGCGCCGCCCGGACAACAAAAAGCCCCGCCGGGGCGGGGCTCGAAGCGACCGGCGAAGGCGCTTACTTCGGCATGATCACGCTGTCGATGACGTGAATCACGCCGTTGTCGGCGGCGATGTCGGTTTTCACCACGTTGGCGGCGTCCACCTTCACACCACCCATGGTGCTCACGGTGATTTCGCTGCCTTGCACGGTCTTCACCTTGCCGGCCTTCACGTCGGCCGCCATCACCTTGCCGGGCACCACGTGGTAGGTCAGCACGGCGGTCAGCTTGGCCTTGTCTTTCAGCAGGGCGTCGAGGTCGGCCTTGGGCACCTTGGCGAAGGCTTCATCGGTCGGCGCGAACACGGTGAACGGGCCTTTGCCCTTGAGGGTGTCGACCAGACCCGCCGCCTGCAGGGCGGTGGCCAGGGTCTTGAACGAGCCGGCCGCCACGGCGGTGTCCACGATGTCCTTGGCGTGGGCGCTGCCCAGGGTGGCCAGGGCGATGACGGAAGCGATCAGGGTCTTTTTCATGGGAATGTCCTTTGAGACAGGGTGGAGGGAAAGGGAACGGGGTTGAAGCGGTGAAGGGGTCAGGCGGGCGGCAGGATCACCTTGTCGATGATGTGAACCACGCCGTTGCTGCAGACGATGTCGGTGGCCGGGATGGTGGCGCTGCGGCCGCGCCCGTCGGTGATCCGCAGGTCGGCCCCCACGGTGAACGTGGAGCCCTGCAAGGTGGCGATCGGCGTGTTGATCGGCACCTGGTCCTTGAGCACCCGGCCCGCCACCACGTGGTAGGTCAACACGGTGGTCAGCAATGTTTTGTTGGCCAGCAGCGCCTCTTTCGTGGTGCCCAGCTCTGCCAGCAACCCGGCGAAAGCGTCGTTGGTGGGCGCGAAGACCGTCAGCGGGCCCGGCGCGCTCAGTGCCTCCACCAAACCGGCGGCCACCACGGCCTCGACCAGGATGCTCAGGTTGGGCGTGGCCTGGGCCGTGGCGACGATGTTCGGCGGCAGATGCTCGTCGTCGCTGCCGCCGCAGGCAGTGAGAACGCTGCCTGCCGCTGATGCCAGCAGAAGCTTTCGTCTGGTGATGTTCATGGCGAAGTCCTTTGAGAAAAGGTGCGATGCGCGGGTGGAAAAGGGGTCGGACCGGAAGTTTTGGTGCCAGCTTGCTCGGCGGAGTCGAATGTTAAACTGATTGGTAATAAAAGATACCAATCAGTATTTATCCATACCACTCAGTGTGGTTATCAACGCCTGCGTCGATCTGCGGCAAAATGCGGTCAAATACCCGAAGCACGCTCATGGCCACAGCCACCTCCACACCCCCGTCTCCCACCGTTCCCAAGCTCAGTTTTCGCGAGCAGATGCACCTGGCCCGTGAAGACGCCATCGTCTCGGCGGTGAACCGCCTGCTGGCCGAAAAAGGTTTTGAGGCCATGACGGTCGACGAGGTCGCCGCCGAGGTCGGCATCGCCAAGGCCAGCCTTTACAAGCACTTCCCCAGCAAGGAAGACCTGGCCGCCGCCGCCATGGTCAGGGTGATGAACCGGGCGCGGGCTTTTCTGGATTCGCTGGACGCGGCGCAGCCGCCGCTGGTGCTGTTGCGCCGCGTGGCGGGCTGGACGATGGAAGTGCAGCTGGCGGGCGAAATGCCGTCGCTGCCGAGCGAAAACTCCAGCCTGCGCATGGCCCTGACGACCAACAAGGCCTATGTGGACGGGCTGATGGATGTGAGCGACCGCCTCGGCGCCTGGATCACCGCGGCCCAGGCCGACGGCAGCGTCAACCCCGCGCTGCCGCCGATTGCCGTGCTCTACACGCTCTACGCCAGGGCCTGCGATCCGGTGCTCGGTTTCCTCAAGGGCTCGGGCCTGTACACCGACGCCCAGATCATCGAGATGGTGCTGAGCACCTGCTTCGACGGGTTGAGGACGAGATAGCCCCCCGCGCCGCCTGCGGCGTCACCCCCCAGGGGGCGATGCGAGTGGCCCGGCGAAGCCGGTTCCACCGCATCCTGGGTGGGGCAGTTCGCGCCGGAAACACCGTCTTGGGCCCACTGAGCGCGGTCCCGTGTAGCGGCTCCATCATTGATCGCGCTGGCATGGTGGAAACGTTGCAGGAGGCCGAGGCGAAAAAATACCGGGTCGCACAACACGCCCGGTATGGGGTCCATCAAAAAGCGCTGACCGGAGCGCAAAACCGGCGGAACCACCCACCCGCCAGCCCAGAGGCGCAGCGGAACCGGCTTTGCCGGGCCGCAGTGCGCCGTCCCCCCTTGGGGGGAAGCCGCGTCAGCGGCGCAGGGGGGTCATCTCACCAACAACACCGGCACCGTGCAATGCGCCAGCACCTGCGTGGCCACCGAGCCCATGACCAGGTTGCCCAGGGCGCTGTGGCCGTGTGAACCCATCATCACCAGATCGAAGTCGCCGGCGCTGGCCTGCTTGGCGATGGCTTCGCCGGGCGAGCCGGTCTTGTGCACGACCTTGGCCGCGATGCCCTTGCGCGCCAGGTACTTGACCACCGGGTCGGTGACCTTGGCGGCTTCTTCGGCGTAGTAGCTGTTGGCCACGTCGGCGCCCACAGCCGCGCGGGCGCGGGGGGGCAGCGGGAGCTGCACGGTGAACAGGGTGAAATCATTCTTGGCGCTGAACACCTCTTCATGGGTGGCCAGGTAGGCCAGCATTTTCTTGGTGTACGAACTGCCGTCGACGGCAAGCAAAATCTTCATGGTGTTCTCCTTGAGAGGGGTTTCGCAGTTTAAGCGGCGTTTCGTGCCCCCTCCGTAAGGCATTCCACGCATGCAGGCTGACGTTGACTTCGTCAGACCGTGATGAGTTGCTGCGGCTGGAAGCTGAGCTGCTCGCCCTTGCTCGCGTAGCCCAGCGGGTTGGCCACGATGCGGCAGCGCCCGACCTGCACATCGGTCGGGCAATGCAGGTGGCCGTGCAGCCAGAGGTCGGCCAGCGGCAGCAGGTCATCGAGCGCGTTGCAGAAGCCCGCCGTGCCGGGGCTCAGCCCGTAGCGCGGGTCGGCGCTGTGCAGGGTGGGGGCGAAGTGCGTCACCACCACCGTGCGGCCGTCGAACGGCCGGGCCAGCGCCTCGCGCAGCCAGGCCTGGCACGCCAGCCCCAGCTCGCGCATCGAGGCCGCATCGAACAGCGCCCCGGCGCGCTGCCCGGCCATCTTGACGAGGTAGAAGTTGGCGGCCCGAAACGCCCGCTCGCGCTGGCGCAGGCGCTCGGTTTCGGTGGGGGCCTGGGCCACAGCACCTGGTGCCGCGCGCCGGGGTGCTTTGCCGTGGGCCGGGCCGCCTGGGCTGGGTGGCGTGCCCACCGTGGCCAGGGCGTCGTAGTCGCTCCAGAGCGTGGTGCCGACGAAGCGCACGCCATCGATCACGGCCGTCTCGCGCTCCAGCCACTGGATGCCCAGGCGGTCGCAGGTGCGGCGCAGCTCCAGATGGGCCTCGTCGAGGTCGAGCGCGTCGTACTCGTGGTTGCCCGGCACGTAGAGCACCGGCACCGGCCAGCCTGCGTGCTGAGGCAGTGGCGAAAAGCGCTGCAGGCCCCAGTCGGGCTCGGGCATGACGCTGCCGTCGCGCCGCTTCTGGTACGAGCCCACGTCACCGGCCAGCACCAGCAGGTCCGCGCCCGGCGCCGGCACCGCGCGAAACAGCGGGTCCGATTCGAGGTGCAGGTCGCTGAGCAGCTGGAGGTTCATGCCGGCATTGTCGTCGGCGCGTCCCCGCCGCTGGCGAAGCTGCGTTGTGCGGCCCGCTCGACCGCTGCGCGCAGCCACTGGTGCGCGCTGCTGTGGGCGGACTGCCGGTGCCACAACGTGTCCACGTGCACCGCGGGCACGGGCAATGGCAACTCGAGCAGCGCCAGTTCGGGCTCGATGCCGGTGACCTCGACGAAGTGGCGTGGCAGCACGGTCAGCAGGTCGGTGGTGGCCACCACCCGGCCGGCGGTGAAGAACTGGTTCACGGTGATGACGATCCGGCGCTGGCGGGAGACGGCGGCGAGCGCCTCGTCGACAAAGCCGAAGGGCCGGCCCGAAAAGCTCACCAGCAGGTGGCGCGCGGCGCAGTAGGCGTCGAGCGTGAGCGGCTTGCCCGCCAGCGGGTGGTCGCGCCGCATCACCACCACGTATTCGCCGTCGTACAGCCGCTGGTGCAGGAAGCGTGGGTTGTGTTCCTGCAGGTGGATGGCGTTGAGTTCGGCGATCACGCCGGGGAAGTGGCCAATGGCGAGATCGGCCGAGCCCGAATCCAGCAGGTCGCGCGGGTCGCGCGTGGTCAGGGGCACGATGCGCAGGTTCACGCCCGGCGCCTCTTTTTCCAGCACATCCACCAGCCCGGGCACCAGTTTGGCCGCCGTGGCATCGGCCATGGCCAGCACGAACGCGTTGCCCGCCGTGGCCGGCTCGAAGCGGCCGGGCGAGATCGATTCGCGCAGCTGGGCCAGGGCGTCGCGCACCGTGGGCCACAGCGCCAGCGCCACCGGCGTGGCCTCGACACCATAGCCGGCGCGTTTCACCAGCTCGTCGCCCAGGCTCTCGCGCAGGCGCTTGAGCGCGTTGCTCACCGCCGGCTGGGTCATGGCCAGGTTGTGGGCCGCCCGGGTGAGGTTGCGCTCGGTCATGACTTCGTCGAACACCCGCAGCAGGTTCAGGTCCAGCGTGCGGAAGTTGGGCTCATTCATCATAGATGTGAATGTAATTCATCACAAAAATAAATTGGCGTGACATGGGGGTTAACCCTAGTATTCGTCTGTCCAAAAGACAATTTTTTGCAAGGAGTTCGACATGAGCACCGTCTTTTCACCCTCTCCCGCCGCTGTGGGCACCGCCGCCCCTTCCACCGCTGATCTCGGCATGTACCGCGCTGGCCGCCGGTTTGATGGCTCCCGCAGCCTGGCCGCCATGTTGCTGGCCGCCGCCGTGGCCGCCCTCGTGGTGCTGGCCGACCAGATGATCAGCACCTGGGCCGACGGCCACCTGTTCCTCGGCTGGGTCGCGCTGTGGGTCGTGGTCTTCGCGGGTTCCGTCCTGTTTGCCGGCACCGCACGCCAACTGGCCCAGGCCACCCTGCGTTCTCTCGACAGCTGGTCGAAGTCGATGGCGGAAGCCCGCGCCGAGGCACGCCTCTGGGACCTGGCCCGCACCGACCCGCGCCTGAAGGCCGAACTGCTGCAGGCCCGGGCCCGTGAAGCCGATCTGGCCGAGGAGCTGACCGTCGCGGCGACACCGAAGAACGACTTCTCCGAAGCCCTGGCCCCCATGGGCCTGGAGTCGGGCATCGCGTCGTCCGCCCAGTTGCGCCGGTTCGCGCAGCTGGAAATGCGCCGCCACGCCGGCTACCTGCCCTACCTGTAAGGCGACAACATGAACACCGTTTTTTCACACCGGCCCCTGGGCCTGAGCAGCACCGGCACCAGTGCTGCGACCGACACCCCCCGCTTGAGCGGCCGCTTTGACGGCGCCCGCGGCCTGGCTGCCCTGTTGCTGGCGGCGGTGGTTTCTGCCCTGGTGGTGCTGGCCGACCAGCTGATCAGCAGCTGGACCGACGACCACCTGTTTCTCGGCTGGCTTGCGCTGTGGCTGGTGATCCTGGCCAGCACGGCCCTGTTCGCCGCGCCCGCCCGTCACCTGGCGCGCCGCGCACTGCCCGCGCTGAAGGGCTGGGCACAGGCGCTGGCCGAGGCGCGCGCTGAACAGCAACTCTGGCACGCCGCCCACCGCGACCCGCGGCTGATGGCCGACCTGATGCACGCCCGCCAGCGCGACCTCGACGACGCGCAGCATGACCGCCAGCCCTGGGGCCGCTACCCGGAACGCCTGAGCCAGGACCGCGAGCGCCAGGTGCACCTGAACCACGCCTGATCGCTCAGACCTCACCACGACAAAGCCACCGGGACCCGGTGGCTTTTTTTGTGCCCGCGATCGATCCCCCGGTGGCAGGGGCCGGCGGGCCAAGCGTGGTCAGGCGCTCACGGTTTCCCTCATCAGTCGCCAGGCCCAGGCCAGGTCGGCCTCCAGTTCACGGCGGGTGGCGGCCGCATCGCGCTGGGCCAGTGCCTGCATCAGACCATGGTGGTGCTGGGTTCGCGGTTGACTTTGCTCGGGCTGGTGGTGTTCGACCGCCACCCGCACATAGGGGCCACTCTGCAGCCACAGGCTGCGGATCATGGTCATCAGCGTCGCAGACCGTGCGGCTTCGTAGAGGGTGAAGTGAAAGCGCTGGTTGGCCTGCAGCTCGGCATCGACGTCGTGCGTCTGGATGGCGGCGGAGAACGCCGCATCGGCATCGGCCAGTCCGGCGAGCAGGGCGTCGTCGGCGTGCGCCGCGGCGCGTTCGGCCGCATGGCCTTCGACCAGCAGGCGGGCCTCGTAGATGTCGTCGAGCCGCTGGACCGACAGCGGCGGCACACGCACCGGCCGCTGGGTGGCCGATTCGAGCGCGCCCTCGGCCACCAGACGGCGCAGTGCCTCGCGCACCGGCATCACGCTGGTCTGGAAGGCGTCGGCCAGGTCGCGGATCTGCAAGGTCTGACCGCCCTGCAGGCGCCCGCAGATGAGGGCGTCGCACAGCTCGGCGTAGATGCGGTCCTGGATCGAATCGCGCGACACGGGGCGCAGCACCGGCCGCGGGGAGCGGACGGCTTCCGGGCTGGGTGCGTCAAGACGGGGTCGGGCCATGCGGGTCAGTATATCGACTGTTGCACAAAACATATTTGATGCCGTATTATGTGATCACAAATGAGGTGACGCCATGGAACCCACTCCCCCGCTCGACAAGCCCGCACCCGCTGATCCCGCGCCCGCCCGCTGGTTTGCCGGGGTCGCCAGCGCCGTGCTGGCGCTCATGGCCGTCGTCGCGTTCGGCGATGTCGCGCTGCGTGTCGTGGGCCGACCGGTCACCGGCGCCTACGAACTGACCGCCTTGCTCATGGGGCTGCTGATCTACGCCTCGCTTCCGCTGGTGACCGCACGCGATGAACACGTGCGCGCGGGCATCCTGCAGATGTGGACCACCGCCCCGCGTTGGGTCCGACGCTCGCTGCGGGAGCTGCGCCGCGTGCTGTCGGCGCTGGCCCTGGGCTACCTGGCCTGGGCGCTGCTGCAGTACATGTTCCGGATGGCCGAGGCGGGCGACCGCGCGCCCTACATCGAGGTGCCGCTGGCCTGGGTGGCCGGCTTCGGCGCGCTGGCCCTGGCGCTGTCGGCGCTGCTGGCGCTGTGGACACGCCGCACGTCCGGGAGCGCCGAATGACGCCCACCCTGATCGCCCTGGCCGCGATGCTGTTGCTGATCGCGCTGGAGGTGCCGATCGCGGTCGCCCTGCTGCTGACGGGCGTGATCGGTTTTCTCGGCGTGGTGGGCTGGGACCCGACCCTGTTCATGGTGGGCGAGTCCGCCTTCAGCACCGTGAACAGCTACACCCTCACCGTGGTGCCGCTGTTCATCCTGATGGGCAACCTGATCAACGAGGCCGACATCTCGCGCGAGCTCTACCGTGCCACCTACCGCTTCGTGGGCCACCTGCGCGGTGGCCTGGCGATCGCCACCGTGCTGGCCTGCGCCGCGTTCGCGGCCATCTGCGGCAGCAGCCTGGCCACCTCGGCGGCGATGACGCGGGTGGCCTACCCCGAGATGAAGCGCTACGGCTACAGCGACGCGCTGTCCACCGGTTCCATCGCGTCTGCGGGCACGCTGGGCATCATGATCCCGCCCAGCGTGGCGCTGATGATCTACGGCATCATGACCCAGACCGACATCGGCATGCTGTTCATCGCCGGTGTGCTGCCGGGTCTGCTGGGGGCGCTGCTGTATGTGGGCGCCGTGTTGTTCTACACCTGGCGCCACCCCCAGTCGGCCCCTCCCGGGGAGCGCAGCACCTGGCGCGAACGCTGGGAGGCGTTGCGCGGCGTGTCCTCCGTGGCGGTGCTGTTCGGGCTGGTGATCGGTGGCCTCTACGGCGGCTGGTTCACGCCCACCGAGGCGGCGGGCGTCGGGGCGGCCGGCGCGTTCGCCATCGTGGCCGTGCGTGGCAAGTTGAGCCGCGCCATGCTGGCCAAGGTGCTGCGCGAAACCGCCATCACCAGCGGCAGCCTGTTCATCATCCTGATCGGTGCCCTGGTGCTGTCCAAGTACATCACCGTCTCGGGCTTTTCGCCCTGGCTCAGCGGGGCGTTCCAGGGGCTGGACCTCACGTCCATGCAGTTCCTGCTGATCGTCTGCGCCATGTACATCGTGCTCGGCTGCTTCCTGGAAAGCATGTCCATGCTGCTGCTGACCTTGCCCATCGTGTTCCCCCTGGTGGTGTCCTACGGCATCGATCCCGTGTGGTTCGGCATCCTGATCGTCACCCTGATCGAGGTCGCGCTGATCACGCCCCCGGTGGGCATGAACGTCTACATGCTGGCCAGCCAGATCCCGTCGGTGCCGCTGAATGTGGTGTTCCGGGGCACCAGCACCTTCGTCGTCGCCGACGTGATCCGCCTCGGCATCCTGCTGGCCGTTCCGTCCATTGCGCTGTGGCTGCCCTCCATCACCTGATTTCCCCCGCCAACCCACCAAGGAGCATTCCAATGGCCGCTTCCCGCCTTTTGCGTCAGACCCTGGCGATCACCGCCCTGGGCAGCCTCGCTTTCGCCGCGCAGGCCCAGACCGTCTGGCGCTTTTCGAACTGGTTGCCGCCGACCCACCACGTGGTCACCGAGATGGTCCAGCCCTGGGCGGCGGACGTCGAGAAGGCCACCGAGGGCCGCGTCAAGATCCAGGTGCTGCCCGCGCTGGGCGCGCCACCGGCCCACTACGACCTGGTGAAGAACGGCGTGGCCGACATCGCCTTCAGCGTGCACGCGTACACGCCCAACCGCTTCAAGCTCACCGAGCTGGCCGAGCTGCCCTTCACCACCGACCACGCGGTGGTGAACTCGCTCGCCTACTGGCGCACCTACCAGAAGCATTTCGCCAAGGCGAACGAACACGAAGGCACCGTGCTGCTGGGACTGTGGACCAACGGCCCTTACCAGCTGTTCACCAAGGCCAATGCGTTGACCACCACCGCCGCCGTCAGCGGCATCAAGATCCGCGTGCCGGGCACCACGGTCGAGAAGATCACCCGTTCGCTGGGCATGACCCCGATCTCCTCGCCGCTGTCCGAAGCCTACGAGCAGGTCTCGCGCGGGGTCATCCAGGGCATGTTCCAGCAGAAGGAGACCGTCGTCGCCTTCAAGATGACCCAGCACATGCCCACGGCCTCCTACGTGCCGGGCGGCTTCGCACATTCGAGCCAGTACCTGGTGGTCAACGCCGCCAAGTGGGCCGCGCTCGAACCGCGCGACCGCGCCGCGATCGAGAAGCTGTCGGGCGAGGTCATGGTGCGCCGCTTCGCCACCGTCTGGCAGGCCAAGGAAGACGACGCCGACCGCCAGCTGGCCGCGGCAGGCGTGAAGGTGACCCCGGTGCAGGGTCCGCTGCTGCAGGAGCTGCGCACCAAGCTCGCCTTTGTGCAGGACGAGTGGCTGGTGGAAGCCGGCAAGAAGTCACCCGCCGCCAAACAGGCCCTGGACGAGTACCGCGCGCTGATCGACAGCGTGTCGCGCGAACTGGGCGTCAGCAAATGAACCCGGCGGCCGGCGACGACCACTTCGAGCTGTTCGACCTGCGGGTCGAGTGGGAGGGAGACGGGCCGTGCTGGTGCAAGGCGAAGCCGGGCGACCACTTCGAGCTGCACGGCGAGCAGCTGCACTTCCCGCCCGGTCAGTCGTGGTCCATCTACACGCTGGCGGCGCTGCTGCCCATCCTGCCGGCCAAGCAGCGCCCCTGCCACCCCAACGACTGGATGAGCACCGACGCGCGGGTCGCGTGCCCCGACCCGAACTGCAGCGCCCGGTTCGTCGTCAAGCGTTGCGGCACGCGCCGCTTCAGCCACGCCGCGGTCACCGCCGAGCCGCTCGGTCCCTCCACCGATTCCGACACCACACCATGAGCAACTTCACCACCGAGCTGGCGCCGGGCTACCGGGCCTCACGCCTCATCAAAGGCTGCTGGCACCTGGCCGGCGGCCATGGCACGGTCGACGAGACCCAGGCCGTGAGCGACATGGCGGCCTTCGTCGAGGCCGCCATGACCACCTTCGACTGTGCCGACCACTACATCGGTGTCGAGGCGCTGATCGGCCGCTTCCGGCAGGCCCATCCCGCGCTGGCGCGCCGCCTGCAGGTGCACACCAAGTGCGTGCCCGACTACGACCGCCTCGCGGACTGCGACCGCGGCTACCTCACCTCGATCATCGACCGCTCGCTGTCGCGGCTCGGCGTGGAACAGCTGGACCTGGTGCAGTTCCACTGGTGGAACCTCGCCCAGCCAGGTTATGTGGAAGCCCTGGGCGTGCTGGCCGATCTGCGGCGCGAAGGCAAGATCGCCCACCTGGGGCTGACCAATTTCAACACCCGGCTCACGCGAGAAATCCTCGACGCCGGCGTCCCGCTGGTCAGCACCCAGGTGCAGTACTCGCTGCTCGACAGCCGTCCGGAAAGGGGCCTGGTGGATCTGTGCCGCGAGCGTGGGCTGCAGTTGCTGTGTTACGGCACGCTGGCGGGCGGCCTGCTGAGCGACACCTGGCTGGGTCAGCCCGAACCGGTCGAGCCGTTGGCCAACCGCTCGCACGCCAAGTACAGGCTGATCATTGAAGACTTCGGGGGCTGGTCCCTGTTCCAGGAGCTGCTGGCCGCGCTGCAGGCCATCGCCCAGCGCCATGGCGTGGGTCTGGGCGATGTGGCCACCCGCTGGGTGATCGACCGGCCTCAGGTGGCCAGCGCCATCATGGGATTCACGTCCACGCGCCACCTGCCTTCGGCCCGTCGCATCGAAGCCCTGCGCCTGGACGCCGAGGACCACGCCCGGCTGGACCCGCTGCTGGCACGGCGCACCGGCCCGCCGGGCGACTGCTACGACATCGAGCGCGACAAGGACGGGCGCCACGGCCGCATCATGCGATACAACCAGAACGAAGGGCGGCATTGAATGGGCGCCCCCCGCCGCGCTTCGCGCGACCCCCCAGGGGGCGGCACTGGCCGTCCGGCGAAGCCGGCCCGGCGGTGCCCTGGTGCGCTCCCCTTCATGCGTGCCGGGCGTTGCTCCGGTGTCTTGGAAGCAGTCTGAGCCGGCCCTTTGGCCCGCGCCATGAAAAAAGCCCCGCGTCGCGGGGCTTTTTGTTGGGCGGTTGACGCAGCGATCAGACGGCCGCGAGGCGCTTTTCCAGCTCGGCCTTGGTGGCCACCAGCTCTTGGGGCAGGTGGTAGGCCAGCTGCTCGAAGTGGGCGTCGTGCAGCTTGAGCTCTTCGACCCAGGCGGCCTTGTCGATGCTGGTCACGGTCTTGAACTGCTCGGCGTTGAAGTCCAGGCCGGTCCAGTTGATCTCGGCGTAGGCCGGGGCGGTGCCGAACATCGTGGTTTCGCCCTGGGCCCTGCCCTCGATGCGGTCGATCATCCACTTCAGCACGCGCATGTTGTCGCCATAGCCGGGCCAGACGAACTTGCCTTCGGCGTTCTTGCGGAACCAGTTCACGCAGAACATCTTGGGCAGGGCCGCGCCGGTCTTGGCCACGGCCTGCTCCATGTTGAGCCAGTGCTGGAAGTAGTCGCTCATGTTGTAGCCGCAGAACGGCAGCATGGCGAAGGGGTCGCGGCGCACCACGCCCTGCGCGCCGAAGGCGGCGGCGGTGGTCTCGCTGCCCATGGTGGCGGCCATGTACACGCCCTCGGTCCAGCTGTTGGCCTCGGTCACCAGCGGCACGGTGGTGCTGCGGCGGCCGCCGAACATGAAGGCGTCGATGGCCACGCCGTTGGCGTCGTCCCACTGCGGGTCGAGCGCGGGGTTGTTGGTGGCGGCGACGGTGAAGCGCGAGTTGGGGTGCGCGGCCTTGGCGCCGGTGGCCTTGGCGATCTCGGGCGTCCAGTCCTTGCCTTGCCAGTCGATCAGGTGCGCGGGCACGCCGCCGCCGTCCTTCTCCATGCCTTCCCACCAGACGTCGCCGTCGTCGGTCAGCGCCACGTTGGTGAAGATCACATTCTTGTCCAGCGAGCGCATGCAGTTCGGGTTGGTGTGCATGTTGGTGCCGGGCGCCACGCCGAAGTAACCCGCTTCGGGGTTGATGGCGTAGAGCTTGCCGTCGGCGTGCGGCTTGATCCAGGCGATGTCGTCACCGATGGTGGTGACCTTCCAGCCCGCGAAACCGGCTTCCGGCGGCACCAGCATGGAGAAGTTGGTCTTGCCGCAGGCGCTGGGGAAGGCAGCCGCCACGTGGTACTTCTTGCCTTCGGGATTGGTCACGCCCAGGATCAGCATGTGCTCGGCCAGCCAGCCCTGCTCGCGGCCCATGTTGGAGGCGATGCGCAGCGCGAAACACTTCTTGCCCAGCAGCGCGTTGCCGCCGTAGCCCGAGCCGTAGGACCAGATCTCGCGCGTCTCGGGGTAGTGCACGATGTACTTGGTGGTCGGGTTGCAGGGCCAGCTGGACGTGTCTTTCTGGCCTTCGGCCAGGGGCGCGCCCACGGTGTGCATGCAGGGCACGAAGTCGCCGGTGGTGCCCAACACGTCGTACACGGCCTTGCCCATGCGGGTCATCAGCTTCTGGTTCACCGCCACGTAGGCGCTGTCGGTCAGCTCGATGCCGATGTGGGCGATGTGCGAACCCAGCGGGCCCATCGAGAACGGCACCACGTACATGGTGCGGCCCTTCATGCAGCCGTCAAACAGCGGCTGCAGCGTCTGGCGCATCTGGGCCGGCTCCATCCAGTTGTTGGTCGGGCCGGCGTCTTCCTTCTTGGCGGAGCAGATGAAGGTGCGGTCTTCGACGCGCGCCACGTCCGACGGATCGGAACAGGCCAGGAACGAGCCCGGGCGCTTGGCAGGGTTCAGCTTCTTGAAAGTGCCGGCGTCCACCAGCTGCTGGCACAGGCGGTCGTATTCTTCCTGGCTGCCATCGCACCAGTAGACATCGGCGGGCTTGCACAGCGCGACCATGTCGGCGACCCACGCGATCAGTCGCGCGTGTTTCACGAAGGACGGGGTGTTGAGGTTCAGGCCCTGCATCACGGGAGAGTTCATGGAAAAAGGCTCCAGAAGTTGTAAAGCGGCAGGCCCAAGCGACACCAACAGCCGCTGGCCACGGTGAAACGGGCGGGCGGCTGAAAAAGATCCCCTGGGCAAAGAAGGGCGGTCGGCGCTCGGGGCTGCTGGCGTGAGTCGAGAGCAGCGCAAAGGCCAAAAAGAGGGCGGGTGAACCCGGGTTTTGGTCCGTGTGTCGGCCTAACCCACTGATTTTAAAAAAAACCCGGGTCAGTTACCGGCAAGTTACATGCAAGACATGCATAACCTGATGCCGGTTTTCCTCATGGCCAGCGCACGTGGCGGGCGCTAGAGTCGCGGCATGGAACCCGAACTGACCTTGGCGCCGCACCTGGCGCCCCTGCTCGACGAGCTGCGCCCGCTGGAAGACCTGTACCACGCCGCGTACCCCGACGCCACGCCTGCGGATTTCGACCGGCTGGTCGATCCCGGTTTCTGGGAGGTGGGCGCGACCGGCCGCTGTTACAGCCGGGCCTTCGCGCGCCAGGTGCTGGCCGATCGACATGGCCGTCCCGATCCGGCCACCTGGCTCACCGACGAACACCACCTGCAGGAAGCGGGCCCGGGTGTCTATCTGCTGACCTATCGCCTGCGCCAGCCCAGCCGGGTGACGCGGCGGCTGACGGTCTGGCGACGCGACGGCGATGCTTGGTCGGCGCTGTACCACCAGGGCACGGTGGTGAGCGTCTGAAACACCCCCGCCGCGCTCCGCGCGACCCCCTCAAGGGGGCGATGCGAGTGGCCCGGCGAAGCCGGTTCCACCGCATCCTGGGTTTGGGCACTGCGCTCCGGAGATCGCTTGCCCACCCGCTGTGCCCTGGGCGAATCGCGCCGTTCGCTGGGCATCAAAAAAACAAAAGCCGGCCACCCACGAAGGGTGCCGGCCATGAGGCGGCGCTGGCGGTCGGGATCAGGCCATGAACACGGCGATGAAGGCCAGCAGGAAAATCAGCACGGCGCCGGCCACGGGCAGCACGACGGGCATGAGCGGAACGATGGACTCCACCACGTCCTGCGGCTGGTCGGTGTGGCTGTCGTGAGCGGGGTGGGACATGGAACTCTCCGGGTGTTTTTGACAAAAATCAGCCGCGATTCTAAATCGCGGCCGGTGTCGCCGTACAGCGGCCGGTGCCTCGGCGGCTCAGAGCAGGGCGTAGGTGGTGCTGGCGCGGCACACGCTTTTGCCGTCGCCCGCCGCCACGATGTCGATCTCGCCGAACACCAGGTTCTTGCCCGCGCGCAGGACCCGTGCCGTGACCAGGGCATCCTGGTTGGCCAGCGGTTTGAGAAAGCTGGAGTTGAGCTGCACCGTGGTCATGGGCCGCTGGTTGCCCAGGCGGGTGACGATGGCCAGCACCATGGCGGTGTCGGCGGCGGCCATCAGCGCCTGGCCGCAGACCATGCCCCCGATGCGGCTGAGCGCCGGGTTCTGCGGCAGGCGCAGCACCACCGCGTCGGTCTGGAAGGACTCGACCTTCAGACCCAGCGCCTGCACCCAGGGCGCGAACCAGTCGCTGAGCGCGGATTGCAGGGTGTCGGTGGTGATGGCGGGGGTGGTGGCGGGTGTGTCCATGGGAGGGGTCGTGGGTGGGGTCATGGTTCGTCGTGGCGGCGGAAGCGGGACAGCCAGTGTTCCATGAGTTTGCCCGCCGCCTCGCGACCACCCAGGCCAAACGACAGCGCGACCGCCACCGCCACGGCGCCCAGTGTGAGGCCGAAGGCGAGGTTGACGATGTCGTCGGCGATGCCCATGGCACGCAGGCCCATGGCGATCACCAGCGCCAGGATGGCGAAGCGGCCGATGCGCGCCAGGCCGCGCGAAGACGGCCCGCTGGCGCGGTCGATCGCGTCGTAGGCCACGTTGGCCAGCCAGAAGCCGATGACCAGGATGGCCGAGCCGAGCAGGATGTCACCGCCGAAGCGGATGAAGGTGGAGACGATGTCGCTGAACTGCTTGAAACCGAGCTGGGCGGCGGCCTCGACCGAGGCGAACAGCATCGCGAAGAACAGCGCCACGCGCCCGACCGTGGTCGAGGCGCTGGTGGTCTTGAAGGCGTGGGCCAGGCCCACGCGTTCGGGCAGGGAGTCAAAGCCCAGCGTGGCCAGCAGGCTGGCGAGCAGCTGGCTGGCAAACGACGCCACCAGCCAGGTCACGACCAGGATCAGGCCGGCCGCGATGATGTGCGGCACGGCCGCCAGCATCATCGACAGCATGTCGGTCGCGGGCTTCGATATCGCCTCGATCTTCAGCGCGTCGAGCGCGGCGATCAGCGAGGGCAGGAACACCGCCACGAACACCAGCATGCCCAGCACCGCCGACGGTTTCACCGTTTCGTTCAGCCCGGCCCGGCCGCCCAGACGGTCGATGCCGGCGGTGCGGCTCAGGTGGGTGGTGATGTTGCGCAGCACCGTTGCCACGATCCAGCCCACCGCGCCGATGACGAAAGCGCCCATGGCGTTGGGCAGCATGTCCAGCGTCTTGGTCACCATGGCCTTGAGCGGATCGAGCAGGCCCTCCATCTGCAGCGCGCCGAGGATGGCCGGCACGAACAGCAGGATCACCAGCCAGAACAGGGCGCCCGAGAGGCTCTCGCTGATGGGCGACATGTCGGCGTGTTCCGACAGCTTCTCGTCCAGCGTGGTCTTGTCCAGCAGCTTCTGCGACAGCGCCCGGACCACGCTCGCGACCAGCCAGGCCACCAGCGCCAGCACCAGGCCGCCGAACACGCGCGGCGCGTAGGCAAACAGCTGGGTGGCGAAGGCCGAGAACGGGCCGGAGACGATGGCCAGGTTCAGCGAGTTGAAGACCGCGACCAGCGTGAGCAGGATCACCACCCAGAACAGCCCGAGCCCGACCGCGCCCTCGATGTCCACGCCGGTGCCGGTGAGCTTGCCGAAGCGGTGGTTGACGCCGATGAAGCCCAGGCTCTTGCGCACCGCCGCGCGCACGATCACGGCGATCAGCCAGCCCAGAATGAAGATGGCCAGCGCCCCCAGCAACTGGGGAATGTGCGTGCCGAGGGTGCTTTGCAGCGAATCCCACAAGGTGTTGGTGTTCATGAAACGCCTCCGTTGGTCGACCATCGTCAGAGGCTCATGATGCAAGCGGGAACGGCACAGCGTCAACCGCTGGAGGGCTTCCACATTCCGTTACGGTATCGCGGGCGGGGCGCGCAGGGCGCTGCGTTCACGCCCCTTGTGCCAGCGTGCCCGACGGATCGCCAGCGTTCAGGTCATTCAGACCAGCGCCGCCTCGAACCCCTGCGCCTGCAGTTGCCGGATCACCTCGGCGATGTGCTCGCGACCGCGCGTCTGCAGCACCAGCTCGATCGACACGTTCTGCGCCGCGAGCAGGGTAAAGGCGCGCTGGTGGTGCACCTCGTCGACGTTGGCGCCGGCCTCGGCCACGATGGTGGTGATGCGCGCCAGGTTGCCCGGCACGTCGCGCGCGCTGACCACGATGCGCGCGAGCCGGCCGGCGCGCACCATGCCGCGCTCAATGATCGAGGCCAACAGCAGCGGGTCGATGTTCCCGCCGCAGAGCACCAGGCCGACCCGGCGGCCCGCGAAGCGTTCCGGGTGCTTGAGCACGGCGGCCAGACCGGCGGCGCCCGCGCCTTCGACCAGCGTCTTCTCGATCTCCAGCAGCATCACGATGGCCTGTTCGATGTCGCCCTCGTCCACCAGCACCAGATCGTCCACCTTGTCCCTGATGATGGCTTCGGTGAGGGTGCCGGGCGTGCCCACGGCGATGCCCTCGGCGATGGTGCTGTTGCCCTGGGGCAGGTGCGTGCCCTTGATGGCGTTGTACATCGCGGGGAAACGTTCGGTCTGCACGCCGACGATCTGGATGTCGGGCCGGATCGCCTTGGCGGCGGTCGCCATGCCGCTGATCAACCCGCCGCCGCCCACCGCGATCACCAGGGTGTCGATGTCGGGTTGCGCGCGCAGCATCTCCAGCGCCACCGTGCCCTGGCCCGCGACGATGGCTTCGTCGTCGTAGGGGTGCACGAACACCAGGCCCTCGCGCGCCGACAGATCGCGGGCGTGGGCGCGCGATTCCTCCAGCGAGTCGCCGTGCAGCACCACCTCGGCGCCGAAGCCGCGCGTGCGCTCCACCTTCACGCCGGGCGTGAAGCGCGGCATGACGATCACCGCGCGCAGGCCCAGGCGCTGCGCGTGGTAGGCCACGCCCTGCGCGTGGTTGCCCGCGCTCATGGCCACCACGCCGCGCAAGCGCTCTTCGGGCGTCAGCTGCACCAGCTTGTTGCAGGCCCCGCGCTCCTTGAACGAGGCGGTGTATTGCAGGTTCTCGAACTTGAGAAACACCTGGCAGCCGGTGAGTTGCGAAAGCGTGCGGGATTCCACACACGGCGTGTCCAGAACCTGGCCGTTCAGGCGCAGGGCGGCGGCTTCGATGTCTTCGAGTTTGAGCATCGCCCGATTGTGCAACCGGTACCCCGTCACGGAGGCTCGGAAAAAGCCCCACAAATCGCTGGAACACGCTCCATGACGCTCTTCCATGATTCATCAAGCTGGGTTATGGTCCGCTTCAAAGCCGCCTGGCGGTCGCGCATCCCCCCTGTGGTGGTCCCCTTTGTGATGACTGGAGGTGTCCGAATGAGCAAACGCCTGTTGCAGCGCAAAGCGCCTGCAACACACACCGTGCCCGAGCCACGCCCGGGCCCCGAGCCCCGGCACAGCCCGGCGCTCGATGCGCGCGTGTTTGTGCCCTCCAGCCTGCGGCATGCGCCGGTGTTGGACCTGATGTGCTCCCACTTCGTGCTCACGCTCGCCGCCCGCCAGGGGCAGCGCTTCAACGTGCGCCGCGACCTCAACACCCTGCTGGCCCTGGCCGGCCGCCACCTGGTCTGGCCCCTGACCGTGCTCGGGCGCCTGCGCGGCTTCCTGGAGCGCCGCTGCAAGGACAACGAACTCTGGACCGGCCACGATACGCTTTCCACCGCCGCCTTCATGGAGCGGTACGGCGTCTGGCGCGGCCCCTATGAAGAAGGCACGCTGTTCTTCTACCTGGACGAGTACGCCAAGGAGTCGCCCAAAGACCTGCTGTCGGTGCTGGCCGTCACCGGCGACTGGCTCAGCCACGCGCTGAAGAAGCAGTCCACCCTGGTCGAGAAAAACATCGACGCCCTGGCCGGTCTGCTGCAGCTCAACCGCGCCGAGCGCGCGCTGCTGCTCTACGGCACGCTCGCGCGTTACCAGCGCGACCTGCGCTCCATCCTGGTGGAGTTCAAGGTCAACAACGCACCCGAGGCCTACGCGGCGATTGCCGACGTGGCGGGCGTGAAGGCCAGCGAGGTGGGCGAGGCGCTGCGCGCCGGCTCCCGGCTGGAGCGCATCGGCATGGTCGAGAACCTGATCTCCGAACACAACATCACCGACCTGGCCGACCTGATGAAGGTCAGCGAAAAGCTGCCACCGGTGCTGATGCGCGAGTACCGCAACGAAAGCGAGCTGATGGCGGTGTTCACCCGCCCGGCCGCGCGCTCGGCGCTCAGCGGCAAAGACTTCGACTACGTCGCCGACGATGTGAACCTGCTGTGCGCGCTGCTGCGCGAGGCGGTGGCGCGCAAGGAGCCGGGCGTCAACATCCTGCTCTACGGCCCGCCCGGCACCGGCAAGACCGAGCTGGCGCGCGTGGTCGCACAGGCCGCGAGCCTGGAGCTGTTCGAGGTGGAGTACGCCGACCGCGACGGCAACGCGCTCTCGGGCCGCGACCGCTACCGTTCGCTGCAGATCGCACAGGTGTTTCTCAAGGGCACGGCGCACTCGGCGCTGCTGTTCGACGAGGTGGAGGACGTGTTCCCGCCGATCTCCAGCGAGGCGGCCCAGTACATGGCGCGCGCCGACCAGGTCACCGCGCCGCACAGCGGCAGCGTGAGCGGCAAGGCCTGGGTCAACCAGATCCTCGAATCCAACGCCGTGCCCACGATCTGGGTGACCAACCGCATCGAGCAGATCGACCCGGCCTTTCGCCGCCGTTTCGCCTACCACCTCGAACTCAAGAGCCCGCCGCCCGGTGCGCGCGAGCAGCTGGTGCGCAAGACGCTCGAAGGCGTGCCGGTGTCCGAGGCGCTGGTGGGGCGGCTGACCGCGCGCAAGGGACTCACGCCCGCGCAGATCCGCACCGCCGTGCGCTTCGCCCACCTGGCCAGCCCGCCGGCCAAGACCAGGGGACGACGCAAGCTGTCGGCCGTGGCGACCGGTCCGTCGCTGGACGACCTGATCGAGCGCCAGCTGCGCAACGCCGACCTGGCGCTGGGCCGCACGCCCGACGCCGGCATGCGCCCCGAGGTCACGCAATACAGCCTGGACATGCTCAACGTCAGCTCGCGCTACGAGCTGCCGCGCGTCGTCAACGCGCTCAAGGCGCGCGGCCACGGCACGCTGTGTTTCTACGGCGCGCCCGGCACCGGCAAGACCGCGCTGGCCGAGTACCTGGCCCGCCAGCTGGAGCGCCCGCTGATGATCCGCCGCGCGAGCGACCTGGTGAGCAAGTTCGTGGGCGAGACCGAGCAGCAGATGGCCGCCATGTTCCGCGAGGCCGAGGCCGAGAAAGCCGTGCTGCTGCTGGACGAGGCCGACAGCTTTCTGCAGGACCGGCGCGGCGCCCAGCGCACCTACGAGGTGACCGAGGTCAACGAGATGCTGCAGGGCATGGAGCGTTACAACGGCATCTTCGTCTGCACCACCAACCTGCTCGACAGCCTGGACCAGGCGGCGCTGCGGCGCTTCACTTTCAAGATCCAGTTCAAACCGCTCCTGGCCGATCAGCGCCGTCGCATGTTCATCGTGGAAGCGCTGGGGGGCGACGAGGCGGCCCTGAGCCCGGAGGTGGCGGCGCGGCTGGCCAAGCTGGAGCAGCTGTGCCCGGGCGATTTTGCGGCGGTGAAGCGGCAGGTCGAGATCCTGGCCGAGGCGTTGAAGCCCGAGGACTTTGTGTCACAGCTCGAAGCCGAGCACCGCATCAAACCCGAGGTGCGTGAGGCGCGGGGCATGGGCTTCGTGAATTAGAGAGCTCCCCCCGCGCCGCTACGCGTCACCCCCCTCAAGGGGGGCGGCGCCTGCGGGCCGGGAAACCCGGACCCGCGGCGCCCTGGGTTGGGTGCACCTCGCTCCGGGCAGAACGGGTGCCCAGCGATCAGCTCGCCAGCGCCAGCCGCGCAAACCGGGGCAACACCGACGCTGCCTCGGGCGTGGGCCTGAGCGCTGCAGCGATCTCTGCTGCATCGCGCCCTTCGCGCTCCAGCACCGGGCCCAGGCCCTCCAGGTAGCTGCGCAGCGCCTCGTCTGAAAACTCGGGGTGGAACTGCACGCCCCAGGCGTTGCGGCCGACGCGGAAAGCGTGGTGCGGCTCGAAGGCGTTGCCCGCCAGCAGCACCGCGCCCGGCGGCAGGCGACGCACCGATTGCCAGTGCGTGGCCTGCGCGTCGAATTCGTCGGGCAGGTCGCCCAGCAAGGGGTCGCTCTGCCCGACGGCGTGGCGTTGCACCCGCACGGTGCCGATCTCCACGCCACCGGGGTGGTGCGCCACCTCGCCGCCCAGCGCGTGGGCCAGCAGCTGGTGGCCGTAGCAGATGCCCAGCACCGGCGTCTCGGCCTGCACCGCCTGCTGCAGCCAGGGCACCAGCGCCTCGCTCCAGGGTTCGCGCTCCGACACCATGGCGTGCGAACCCGTGAGCACGATGCCCGCCACCGTGTCGGGCGCGGGTGGAGGGGCGTCGCCCTGGGCATCGAACACCACCACCTCGGCCCCGCCGTCGCGCAGCCCCGCTGCGATCCAGTCGTGGAAGTCACCGAGGCGCTCGCGGATGTGGTCGTGGGTCGACCCGGTCTGGACGATGAGCAGGGGGCGGGCAGCGGTCATGGGGAGATTCTAGAAAGACCCACGCCAGACCCGCGAACGCCCAAAAAAAGGCCCGTCACAAGGACGGGCCAGAGGAGGACCTTCACAACGAAAAAAAGTTGAAGAGCGCTGCGGGCACAGACCCCTCTCCGGAGAAAGTGCCCCCTGACCCAGAACGCCGCGGAACCGGCTTTGCCGGGCCGCCAGCGTTGCCCCCTGGGGGGTGACGCGCCCTCAGGCGCGGCGCGGTGGGGTCACTGAAGCAGTGCCATCGGGCCCGAAGGCAGTTCGTCCGGCGCATGGTCCGGATGGTGCTCGACAAAGAACCGCAGCTTCTGGTCCAGGCGGGCCACGCGGTTGTGTGCGACGCCTTCGCAGTGGTGTTTGGAAATCAGGTTGAACAACTTGCCGCGCAGGAACCACAGGTCCTTGGGGCTCTGGCAGCCGATCAGCGCGGCGTGCAGCCGCGTGCGCACAGGATCCTTGATGTCGGCCATCGCGTCCTCGAACTCGTCCACCAGAAAGTCCAGCTCAAGCACCTCGGTGTCGTGGTAGCTCGGCTTTTTCTGGCCAAACCAGGGCAGCTTGAAAAACATGGGGATCTCCCGGGGAGTGATCGTGGACCGGGCGGGGTTGCTTCGGCATCCCCTTTGTCATCGACCAGTGCCGCCGCGCCTTGAGCGTCGACAGCGAAAGACACCCACCCTCTCCGATGAGCGGTCGCCGGGCGAAAGCCGGGTCAATCGATGGTGGTCACAGCGGCGGTGCAGACCGCCAACCGATCAATCAAAAGCACTCACGACCCGCAACACCTCGGCGCCGTAGGCTTCGCGTTTTTTCTGGCCGATGCCGGCCACACCATCCAGATCGGCCATCGAGCGCGGTTTCTGAGCGGCGATCGCACGCAGGGTCGCGTCGTGAAAGATCACGAAGGCCGGCAGGTTGTGTTCGCGCGCCACCTCGGCGCGCCAGGCCTTGAGTGCGTCCAGGCACTCGCGTTCCGCGAGCGACAGCGGTTTGCCATCGGGTGCTGTGGCCGCTGCACTTTTGCTGCGGGCGCTGCTGCGCGAGCTGACCTTCTTCTCGCTGGCGTGCCGCAGCCAGACCGGCGTCTCGCCTTTCAGGATGGCGCGCGCCGCGTCGGCCAGGTGCAGGGTGTTGAAGTGCGCCGAGTCCACGGTGATGGCCTCGCGTGCGATCAGCTGGCGCATCAGCGCGCGCCATTGCGTTTCGCCCAGGTCGGCGCCGATGCCGAAGGTGCTGAGCTTGTCGTGGCCGTATTGCGTGACCTTCTCGGTCACCTTGCCGCGCAGGATGTCCATGATGTGGCCGGCGCCGAAGGCCATGCCGCTGGACTGCTGCACGCGGTAAATGCACGAGAGCAGCTTGCGCGCCGATTCGGTGGCGTCGTCCAGCGCGGGCGGGCTGATGCAGTTGTCGCAGTTGCCGCAGGGCGTGCTGTGCTCGCCGAAGTACGACAGCAGCCGCACGCGCCGGCAGTCGCTGGCCTCGGCCAGCGTCAGCAGGGCGTCGAGCTTGCCGCGCAGCACCTGCTTGAATTCGTCGGCCGCCGGACTCTCGTCGATCATGCGGCGCTGGTTCACCACGTCCTGCAGGCCGTAGACCATCCAGGCGTTGGCGGCCTCGCCGTCTCGGCCCGCGCGGCCGGTCTCCTGGTAGTAGCCCTCGATGTTCTTGGGCATGTCCAGGTGGGCCACGAAGCGCACGTCGGGCTTGTCGATGCCCATGCCGAAGGCGATGGTCGCGACCATGATCACGCCTTCTTCGCGCAGGAAGCGGTCCTGGTGCTTCTGCCGCAGGGCCGCGTCCAGCCCCGCGTGGTAAGGCAGGGCGTTGAAGCCGGCCTCGCGCAGCATGCCGGCCACCTCTTCCACCCGCTTGCGCGACTGGCAATAGACGACACCCGCGTCGTGGCCGTCGGCGCCCGAGTGCTCGTCGCGGATGAAGCGCAGCAACTGCTGCGTGCCGTCCTTTTTCTCGACGATGGTGTAGCGGATGTTGGGCCGGTCGAAGCTGCTGACAAAGCGGCGCGCGTCCTGCAGCTGCAGGTGCGTCACGATGTCTTCGCGCGTCAGGTCGTCGGCGGTGGCGGTGAGCGCCACGCGCGGCACACTGGCAAATCGCTCGTGCAGCACCACCAGCGCGCGGTACTCGGGCCGGAAGTCGTGACCCCACTGGCTCACGCAGTGCGCCTCGTCGATGGCAAACATCGAGAGCTTGCCGCGCTCGTGCAGCGAGTCCAGCAGCGCCAGGAAACGCGGCGTGGTCAGGCGCTCGGGCGCGGCGTAGAGCAGGGTGATCTCGCCACGCAGCATCTGCTTCTCGACCGCCTGCGCTTCTTCGCTGCTGAGGCTGGAGTTCAGGAAGGCCGCGGCCACGCCCGCTTCGAGCAGCGCGCCCACCTGGTCGTGCATCAGCGCGATCAGCGGCGACACCACCACGGTCAGCCCGTGCCCGCCGCGCTCGCGCACGATGGCCGGGATCTGGAAACACAGCGACTTGCCGCCACCCGTGGGCATCAGCACCAGGGCGTCACCGCCCTCGCTCACGTGGCGAACGATGTCGGCCTGCGGCCCGCGGAACGCGTCGTAGCCGAACACCTCCTGCAGCACGCCAGCGCAGGTTTCCAGGGTTTCGCCTTCGGAGGAAATGTCGATCAGTCCGCTCACATCTGCTCCCAGGGCAGTCCGTCATACCTCCAGCCGTTGAGCGAAGAGCGCTTGAACGCGTCGTTGAGATCACCTTCGAAGCCGTGCACCACGTGCAAGACCTCGGTGAAGCCCACCGCTTCCAGCGCGGCGCCCGCGTCCAGCGTGCGCTTGCCGCTGCGGCAGATCAGCAGCACGGGGCGCTGCCTGTCGCCCGCCTCGGCCACCACGGCCTCGGCAAAACGGGCTGCGTCGGGCGTCAGGTCGGGGTACTCGTACCAGGGGATGTTCTCCACCCCCGGAGGACGCCCCACGTAGAGCGATTCGATCTCCATGCGCACGTCCACGAACAGCGGCGGATCCTGGCCCTCGGCGGCGCGGCGCTCAGTCTCGGCCTGCAGCCAGGACCAGGCTTGCTTGGGGGTCAGGTGTTTCATGGGCTGTATTTTCAGGCAAGCCACAGAAGCCGCCTTTCAACCGCCGTTTGGGTGCCCGGGCAGGGTCGCTTGGGGCGACCCTCCGTGCGGTGCACTGTGGTGCGAGTTTGCTTGGGGCGGCGCTCAGGCCGTCACACGGCCCGTGCGGTGGTCTCGGTTTCCCTGGTGGTTCCGCGCACGGCTTCGGCGACCTGTGCTTCGACCGGGCGCTCTGTGGCCAGGGCCTGCAGCGACTGCCCGGCGGGCGTGTTGGCCGCCGCCATGGCGTCGATCCGCCCTTCGCGCAGGGTCTGGCCGTCGTGCTGCGCGAAACGGACCGTGCTGCCGTCGGCCTTGAGGTGGGTGATGCGGCTGAGGCCGGCCTCCTGCGCCGACCGGGCGAGCGCCCAGGCGGTGTTCTCCAGCCCCTGGTTCCACGGCAGACCGTGTTCGGTGGCCAGGCGCTGCACCTGCTGCCGGCTGTCAACGAGCAGCGCTCGCGATGCGGACGGGAGGGCGTCCAGCGAGGCCGGACGGTCGGGGTCGACGTCGAGCTGGGTGTGCTTGCGCGACGTCGGTGCGGCGCCAGACCGGTCCCGCTGCGCGGGCTCCCCCGGTGCCAGTGGCCCGCGCAAGTGGTCGATGGTGTCCTCGATGTTCCCGTCCAGCCCGCGCCCGACGGCGGTGATGATGCCGCGCTTGAGGCGGACATCGTGGCGGTATTCGTCGATCTGCACCGCGTTGCGCGCGGCCAGCGCCTGGGCCTGCCCGTCGCTGAGCACCGAGCGGTCGGACCGGCCGTTGGCGTCGACATCGACGAAGTGGTGCATGCGGTGGCTGTCGCCCAGGGCCACGGCCGCGCCGATGGTGCGCGGTGGTGTGGTGCCGGTCGCGTAGTGGACCGGGAGGTGGCCCCGCAGCGGATCGCTCCAGTGGGTCTGGTTGTCGAAACCGTGGGCCGCCAGCGTGTCCACCTCCTGCGCACGCGCGTGGATGCGGACCTGACCGAAGTGCGGGCTGGCGGCACTGACCATGTCGCCGGCCATCACGTGGTTGATCACCGAGTGGCCACCTTCGGGGATGCGGCGGTCGAGGCTGGCCGCGCCGAAGGCGTTGAAGGTCTCGCCCGTGAGGCCGAAGTGGTGCGCGCTGACCTGGGCGAGCGTGCCGCCGAGGGAGTGGCCGGTGACGGTGACGGGGCCGGTCGACAGGCCACGCGCCTGCTCTGTCTGGGCGATGGTCAGGGCCTGCCGCGTCAGGGCGATGGCGTCGTCCGCTTGCAGGTTGGAGCGGTTGAGCACCATGCCCGCATCCGCCAGAACCCCGTCCTTGAAGGCCTCCCGATCAAACTCGGTGCCGCGATGCGCCACCACGATCTCGCCGTTGTCGACGCGTTGATAGATCGTGCCTTGGTAGCCGGTTCGTGGGTTGTCCACGTGCGTTCGGATCAGATATGCAATGCCGCCGATGGTCTCAGGTCGGGCGTCGCTTCTGGAAAACGAGCCTGTTGGATAGCCTCGATACGCATCGCGTGCCAGATTTGCGTACTGCTGGCTGCTGACGCTCATGACTTGCCCTTTACGGACGCAGTGATGGAGAAGAGATTGGCGCGATGCGTTGGGCCAAATTCACTGGGGTCTCTTCGACCCGAATTGCCCGTGTCTCCCACTCCTGGCAGCTGAGGGTAGTCACCCTTCCAGTAGTGCTGTCTGATCACCGAGCCAGGTTTGATGTCCTTTGACACCAGATGGACGACATACACCGTGTCTTCCTTGGCCCCAGTCGCGCTGATCCCCACCCGGATGGAAGTCAGATCCCAGTGACACACGCCTTTGCCGTAGTAGTCCTCATCCAGCATTGCATCCCGGTAGGCTGTGACCACAAAGCGATTCTTCCCAGCTTGGGACACGTTGACTGGCATCGCCCTAGACGGAGAGGCTCGGGCTCCGGCCCATTCGCTGGTGACGTAATTGCAGTTGAAGGACTGATACGCCAGATCGCCCTTGAACACAGCAAACGGCCCGGGCGCGTCGTGGATTTCGAACTCGACCTCAATCCCCTCCTTCGGCGCCGGGTTGACCCGGTAGAGGTGTTCCTGCGCCGACTTGTCGTTCTTCGGTGCGCCCGTGGACTGGGCGACGGCGGTGCCGGGGGCCCCGGCGGGTGCGGTGGGCTGGCAGGCCATCAGAGACCACACCGCGCCCACGACGCAGGCCAGCCGCGCCAGGCGCACAGCAGGGAACACTGGGAAGACAGGGAATTCATGCACACACCTCTCCTTGAATGTCGTTGTCGGAACAGGCGGCATTTGAACCGAAAACACCCAGCGCGCTGGCGCCACCCCTGCCGAACCAGCAGGTGGGCCGCGCGGTGGGCCAGTCGGCTCAGGGCAGCGCCGTCGACGTCAGCGTGATGGAGAACAGGACCTTGCGGAACTCCGGCCGGAACACCTCCGGGTCCGTCTCGCCCAGGTTGCGGGTGATCAGCGCGCCCGGCATGCGCGGGTAGGTGCCGCGCCAGTAGTGGCGCCGGACCGGTTCGCCCGCGTCCATCTCGTCGGCCGAGAGCTGCGCCACGTAGCGCTCGTCTTCCGGGGCGTCTGTGGCCGAGAGGTTCACCGTGGTGGACATCAGCCGCCAGCTGCACGCGCTGTCCGGGGCTGCGTCGGGCGGGGCTTGTTTGCGCACGGTGGCGGTGTAACGTTGGTCGTCGAGCCGGGTGTAGGGCACTGGCAGCGTCTTCTCGGCGTCGGCCTGCGGGCAACCCTCGGCCCGGTAGAGCGCCTCTCCGTTCACCCGCCCGAAAGGCCCGGGTGCGCGCTCGATCTGCAGCGTGATCGCATGACCGCCGTTGGGCAAGCCACGCTCGCAGCCCAGCAGCGGCCAGCACAGGCCTGCGACGCAGATCAGTCGCGCCAGCCCCAGCGGCAGAACCTTGTGAATAGCCAGCACGCGCACCTCCTGAAACCGGTTCGCGGCCAGTATAGGCAGGGGTCGCCGCGGGCCACCAATCTCCCCACGGGCCGGGCCGCCGCACCCCGTTTCCTACAATCGGCGGATGAACTCCCCCGCCTACACCCGCGCCCAGGCGCTGCCCGCCATCCTTTCGCAACGCATCGCTGTGCTCGACGGCGCCATGGGCACCATGATCCAGCGCTTCAAGCTGGGCGAGGCGCAGTACCGGGGTGAACGCTTCAAGGACTTTCACAAGGACGTCAAGGGCAACAACGAGCTGCTGAGCCTGACGCAGCCCGACGTGATCCGCGACATCCACGAGGGCTACCTCGCGGCCGGCGCCGACCTGATCGAGACCAACACCTTCGGCGCCACGACCATCGCGCAGGAAGACTACGACATGGCCCACCTGGCGCGCGAGATGAACCTGGCCTCGGCCCGCATCGCCCGAGCCGCCTGCGACAAATTCAGCACGCCCGACAAACCCCGCTTCGTGGCCGGCGCCCTGGGCCCGACCCCCAAGACCGCCAGCATCAGCCCCGACGTGAACGACGCCGGCGCACGCAACGTGACCTTCGAGCAGCTGCGTGCTGCCTATTTCGAGCAGGTGGAAGCGCTGGTCGAAGGCGGGGCCGACGTGCTGCTGGTCGAGACCATCTTCGACACGCTCAACGCCAAGGCCGCGCTGTTCGCCATCGACGAGTTTTTCGAGAAGAGTGGCGAGCGCCTGCCCGTCATCATCAGCGGCACCGTGACGGATGCTTCCGGCCGCATCCTCAGCGGCCAGACCGTCACCGCCTTCTGGGCCAGCGTGCGCCACATCCAGCCCCTGGCCGTGGGCCTGAACTGCGCGCTCGGCGCCACGCTGATGCGCCCCTACATCCAGGAGCTGGCCAAGGTCGCGGGCGACACCTTCATCAGCTGCTACCCCAACGCCGGTCTGCCCAACCCCATGAGCGACACCGGCTTCGACGAAACGCCCGACGTCACCAGCCGCCTGCTGCGAGAGTTCGCGGCCGAGGGCTTGGTGAACATCGTGGGGGGGTGTTGCGGGACCACGCCGCAACACATCGGCGCGATCCATGAGGCGGTGGCGAGCCAGGCGCCGCGGGTGGTGGGGCGCCAGCTGTTTTACAAAGAAGCAGCTTGACGGTTCGCGGGGCTCAGACCACGCGGACGAGCAAGTTGGCGCCCAAGCCCGCGAAGATCAGGTCTCCTGCCAAGCCGACTGTGCGCCAGCCGGTGTTGGCCAGGGTCGCAGGGTAGCGCTCTTTGAGCGCGTATACAGGGCGCCCATGGCTGAACGCCCACACCTCGTGGGCACCTCCCAAGATGAGCAGGGCGCCTGCAGTGGCATTCATGTCATCGCGCGGTCCCGCCGACGCGCCATAGACCCACCATGCGTACAGCACAAAGGCAATCAGGATCCCTGCGGCGACCTTGCCCACCCGGCGGCCCCAAGGGTCCAGGCCCATGGATATCAAGGTCCAGCGGTCGCTGCCAAAGTGAAAGCGGATCGGAACTTCGTTTTGCGCCAGAAATGCCGCGCCGTAAGCCCGGCCGCAAGCAGGGCAGTGCGAGGTGTCGGGTATCACCTGCTCTTTGCAATGGGGGCAAAAGGGAAAGCGCGAAGGGTGGGCCATGAGGTAGGGCGACGCAGTACGGAAAATATCGCATTTTCCATCTGGCGCCAGAAACGATCATTGGCTGAACCTTCAGTTTTTCCCTGAATCACCTTCGGCTTGCGGGGCCAGCCACCCGCCCCCACAATCGCGGCTCCCATCAAGGGGAGTAACCAACCCGCCACCGGACGCACAGCCCGGCCCCGGCGGGTGGGGTTTCCGTCAGTACGTGGCCTGATCGCTTGCGAAACAGGCCGCCGGAAACCCCGGGCTGGGCGCCATGCCCGGTTCCGGCCAGACCTTGGGGGTGTTTGCCTGTCAACACCAACCCAAGAAGGTCTTTTTTTCATGGAAACCATTGCGCCACTCTGGCTGTGGATCGTTTTTGTCGCGTTCGTTCTGGGCGCGCTGTTTGTCGACTTCGTGCTGCTCAAGAAGCAGGGCGCCCACGAGGTGGGCGTGAAGCAGGCGCTGAACTGGTCGCTGGTGTGGGTGGGTCTGAGCTTCGTGTTCAACGCGCTGTTCTGGTGGGCGGTGAAGGACAGCACCGGGTCGAGCGCGCTGGCGAACGAGAAGTCGCTGGAGTTCCTGACCGGCTACCTGATCGAGAAGAGCCTGGCGGTGGACAACATCTTTGTCTTCTTGCTGATCTTCAGCTACTTCTCTGTGCCGCCGGCCTACCAGAAGCGGGTGCTGATGATCGGCATCGTGGGTGCCATCGTGCTGCGCACCGGGATGATCCTGGTGGGCGGCTGGCTGCTGGCCGAGTTCCACTGGATCCTGTATGTGTTCGGCGCCTTCCTGATCCTCACCGGCGTGAAGATGTGGTGGGCCGCTGGCCAGGAGCCGGACCTGAACGACAACCCGGCGCTCAGGCTGCTGCGCAGGCTCATGCCGGTCAGCAAACACTACGACGGTGAAAAGTTCTGGACGGTGGAGAACGGCAAGAAGATCGCCACGCCGCTGATGATGGTGATCGCCATGGTGGCGCTGACCGACGTGATCTTCGCGGTGGACTCGATCCCCGCCATCTTCGCGATCACCAGCGACCCGTTCATCGTGCTCACCAGCAACGTGTTCGCCATCCTCGGCTTGCGCGCGATGTTCTTCCTGCTGCAGGCTGCGGCCAGCCGCTTCCACCTGCTGAACTACGGCCTGGCCGTGATCCTGGTGTTCATCGGCAGCAAGATGGTGCTGATCGACGTGTTCAAGATCCCGGTGGCGGTGTCGCTGGGGGTGGTGATCGGCATCCTGGCGATCACCATGGTCTGGAGCGCCAAGACGGCGCCGAACACCTGAGCCTCATGCGGCGCGGGCGCGCCGGTGGTATCGCAGGGCGAGCACGGCGCTGACCACCACACCCGCGGCGAGCAGCCAGCCCAGCGTGCGCGAGGCGGCGAGTTCGCCTTCGCGGGCGGCGCCCATGAAGAAGAGCACCAGGGCCAGCCCGTGCACGCCCCAGCGCTGCGCGCGCACCCACAGGGCCTCGGAGCGCCAGAGCCAGGCGATCAGCACGTCCGCCACCCACCAGACGGCGAACACGGTGTCCAGGCGCGGGGCACTCACGCGCGGCGTGTGCAGGATGCGCGACCAGTCATTGCCGAAGACGACGACCACCGCCCAGTAGAAATGCACCAGAAACACGGCCAGTGACACGGTCCAGAAGGCCAGCCAGTAGCGCGCCGCGGTGTCCGAGCGGTCGCGAAACGGCAGCAGACACAGGGCGGGCACCACCAGGATCAGCGAGGCCCAGATGGTGAAGAAGGTGGTGTGCAGGTCCTGCCGCTGGTGGGGCATCACGTCGGCCGCGCCGCCGCCGGGCGGCGTGAGCGCGAACAGCGGCAGCTCGCGCGTCCACCACGCGGCGGCGAAGGCCAGCAGGAGCAGCAAGGCGGCGGCGGCGCTGGCCCGCGCCATGTGGCGGGCGCCGGGTCTCGGGGTGGGCGCGCGTGGTTTCATGCCTGGTGCCGGGACGGGCGATGCGGTTGGACCGGTCCGGCCGCCGCGTCGATCTTCGATTGCAGGGTCTTGCCGGCGCCCAGGGCGAAGCCCAGTTCGGCCACCACGAACATCGGGCCGATCAGCAGGCCGCGCAGGTCGTCCACGAAGGCGGGCTTGCGGCCCTCCCAGTAGTGGCCGACGAACTGAAGCACCCAGCCGACCACGAAGCAGCCCAGGCTCCACCCGAGCCAGGTGTTCAGCGGGGCGGTGCCCAGCGGGTGGGCGAGGGCCACCAGCCCGGCCAGGACCAGGGCTGTGATCCCGGTCAGCGCCCGCTGCCCGAGCGTGAGGTACCAGACCGTCACCAGCGCCCAGACCACCCAGTCGGCACTGATGACCAGCCCTGCGGTGTCCAGGCGCAGGCGCGCCAGCAGCGCGGCCAGGGCGAAGGCGATGAGCGGGATGCCGATGTAGTGGGTGGCGATGTTGCGCGGGTCGCGGTGGTAGTGCGCGTACTGCACCAGCAGGCGGGTGGCGTTGTCCATGGCTGTCTCCGGGGTGTTCTTGTGGAAGCTCCAAGGATGCGCGCCCGGGCGGCGGGGTGTCTGTCAAAATTTCGACAATCCCGCCCGGCTGCGGCGGGTCGGCGCCACCCCATGCCCCACACCGAACCTGTACCGGCCGCGTTGCGGGTCGCCCTGGCCAGCGACGACTGGTTTGCCTCCTGCCCGGTGGCGCTGCAAGACGTGCTGCTGCAACTGGGGCGCATGCGCTCGCTGGCCCACGGGCAGTCACTGTTCTCGCGCGGGGGGCTGGCTGACGGCCTGTGCTGCCTGACGGCCGGTGGTCTGCACATCGGCGCGCTCGATGCCGATGGACAGCCAGCGGAGCTGGCCTACTTGGAGCCCTACCAGTGGTTCGGCGAAATCGCGCTGATCGACGGCCTGCCGCGCACCCATGACGCGGTGGCCGAAGGCGACACGCAGGTGCTGGTGGTGCCGCGCGACGCGCTGGTGGACTGGCTCGATCAGCACCCGGCCCTGTGGCGCGAGCTGGGCCGGCTGGCCTGTCGCAAGCTGCGGGTGGCGTTTGCTGTGCTGGAGGAGCTGGCGATGTTGCCCCTCGAAGAGCGCCTGCAGCGCCGGCTGCGCCTGCTGGCGAAAGGCTATGGCACCCGCGAAGCACCGCGCCACCGCATCCGCCTCGGGCAGGAGGTGCTGGCGCGCATGATGGGCGTGAGCCGCCAGAGCGTGAACAAAGCCCTCAAGGCGCTGGAAACCCGGGGGGTGCTGCGCCTGCACTACGGCGAGATCGAGTTGCTCGACTGAACGGGACCGCGACCCGCGCAGCGGCGGAGTGTGGAGGCCCTACCCCTGCCCGTCCGGCGTCGGCATGACCTTGTCGAGCTCTTGCTGCATGGTCTGCACCATCTGGCTGTAGACCTGCAGCTTGTGGCTGCTGTCGCGCAGCCGCTCGGCCAGGCGTTGTGCCACGGCGGTCATGAGCTTGGCGGCGGTGGCGGGTTGTTCGGCGATCAGGGCTTCGAGCGCATGGCGTGTGAGCACGGCGCAGACCACGTTGGTGCTGGCGGTGCAGGAGGCCGACCGCGCCGCACCGTCCACCAGCGCCATCTCGCCGATCAGGCTGCCCGGGCCGAGCACGGTCACGGTGACCGGGTTGACACGCCGCGCGATCAGGGTCTCGACGGTGATCTCACCTTCAAGGATCAGCACCATGAAACCGGTGTCGGCGGTTTCGCCCTGGCGAATGATGGTGGTTCCGCTCTTGAAGCGCTGCGGGCGCATGAAACCAACCACCGTCAGCGCTTCGGCCTCGCTGAGTTGCATGAGTGCCGTGGGCGCGCGCAACAGGCGGGCGGCGTCGTGCGCGCTGGCCGATCTGTCCACGGCGGCGCGCCGGTCGGCGGGCAGGCGCGACTCGGGGCCGTCGTCGTTGCGGGAGCCAAACAATTTGTCAAACAGGGCCATGGTGGTCAGGGTCTTGCTGGGTCCATCGACAACGATTGTGACGCCCTTGCCACCGGTGGGTGTGAACGAGGACGCCGCACGGGCGCATCACCTGCATGCCTGGCGGCGCGAATCGATCCCCCTGGTGGGCGTCTACCCGTGGAGATCGTCGCGGCGAGCGATCTCCAGCAGGCGGTCCAGCTCGGCGCCGTGGTGGCGCAGGTTGTGCTGATGCCATTTCATGATCACCCACATGAAGCCGGCGACGATCAGGCCGAACGCGGTGATCGCGACCACCGCGGGCAGCCCGGCGGCGGTGGAAAAGCTGTAGAGCGCGCCCAGGCCCAGGATGCAGGCCTGTTCGTTGAAGTTCTGCACGGCGATCGAGCGGCCCGCGCCCATGAGGTTGTGGCCCCGGTGCTGCAGCAGCGCGTTCATCGGCACCACCAGGAAGCCGCCCAGCCCGCCCAGCAGCACGAGAAAAGGGGCGGCGACCCAGACGTTGTCGATGAAGTTCATCAGGATCACCAGCACGCCCATCGCGATGCCCAGTGGCATCACGCGCGTGGCCTGGTCCAGCTTCATGCGCATCGACGCGACCACCGCTCCCACGGCGGTGCCCAGCGCCACCACGCCCACCAGCGATGAAGCCTGCGTGGTGGTGTAGCCCAGGGCCGCGCCGGCCCAGGCCAGCACGATGTAGCGCAGGTTGCCCGACACGCCCCAGAACAGGGTAGTGGTGGAGAGGGAGATCTGGCCCAGGTGGTCGCGCCAGAGGCGGCCGTTGCAGAGCCAGAAGTCCTGCAGCAGCACCAGCGGGTTGCGCGGCATCGGGCGGGGCGTCACGCCCGTGAGCGGGATGCGCAGGTTGAAGATGGCCGCGATCGTGTAGACGAACACCAGCACCGCGATGGCGGTTTCGGCTGGACGGTCCAGGCCGGTGTCGATCCAGGGCAGGTCGATTTGCTGCAGTGCGCCGGCGATCAGCGGCCCCACGAGCTGACCGCCCAGCAGCACCCCGAGAATGATCGAGGCAATGGTCAGCCCCTCGACCCAGCCGTTGGCCTTGACCAGCTGCGACGGCGGCAGCAGCTCGGTGAGGATGCCGTACTTGGCGGGTGAATAGGCGGCAGCGCCCAGGCCCACCAGCGTGTAGGCCAGCAGGGGGTGCACGTTCATCAGCATGAGCAGGCAGCCCACGATCTTGATCGCGTTGCTGACGAACATGACCTTGCCCTTGGGTCTCGCGTCGGCGAACGCGCCCACGAACGGCGCGAGCACCACATAAAAAAGGGCGAAGAGCGGGACGAGGGCGGCGCCTTGCCAGGCGGGCGCGCCGTTGCTTCTGAGCAGTTCGATGGCGGCCACGAACAGCGCGTTGTCAGCCAGGGAGCTGAAGAACTGCGCCGTCATGATGGTGTAGAAGCCGCGCTTCATCAAATTGCTTTGTTGTGACCGGATCGATCGCCCGGATGTGTGTGGCGGCTGGCGGACTCAGAAGGCCGGGGGCTGTCTCCAACGATGCCGGGTTATAGCACGGCGATTGTGGCGCCAATCAGATTGTGTCCTGCCGTTTTCCCGAGCGTGGCGGGCTCCGGATCGGGTGTCCCGGGTGCGTCATGTGCGCGCCCGTTGCACCGCCGCTGGACAGGGTTTGCCCGGGGGTGTGTGTCAGTTTGACGCAAACCTGGGGGGCCTGGGGGCGGGTCCCGGCTGGCATGGCTTTTGCGCCGAGGTGGCGGTCGCCCTGGCGGCCGCTGGCGCGCGACCCGACGCCCACAACAAACGAGGAGACCTCCCCATGATCAGCATCGACAAGGCACTGCTGCGGCAGTTGCTATTCATAGAACGGCCCTGGGAAGTGCGCGAGTACCGGCTGGACCTGCGCCAGCGGCGATGTGATGTCTGGGTCGCGCAGGAAGCGGTCGACCGCGGCTGGTTCGGCCGCGGCCGCAAGGGCGCGGCCACCACGGACACCGTGGTGTGGCAGCACCTGGCGCTGGGCGCGGTCCGTTTTCACCTGCACGTGGCCTTGCCCGTCGGGTTCGAGACCCGCGGGCTGAACTGGATGGGCGATCCGGGCATGCCGTTTTCGAGGGCGCTGGCGGCCCGGGTGTTTGCGCTGTTCAACGAGGGACTCTCGGTGCAGTCGGTCTGTTCGCTGCTCGACCTGAGCCTGCAGGACGTCTGGCGCTACCGCTACGCGCTGGACACCGGCCGCACCGGCGCGGGCCAGCCCAGCGCCGCGGCGGAGCGCGCGGTGGCGCCCGCTGCGGTGCCGGCCCCGGCGGTGGCCGACGACAGCGCGGTGCCCGACGTGACCGACCCGGTCTGGCTGCGCCTGCTCGACGGCGACATGAGCCTGGACATCAAGGTGCTCAGCCTCAAGCTCATGCTGACCCGGCTGCGCTCGCAGCTGGACCTGATCCACGACGACGAGGTGCGGCTGCTCAAGCTCAAGGAACTGCACCGCTACTTCGTCAAGAACGAGCGCGTCCTCAACCACGAACTCGCCCAGCTGCGACTGGGCGGTGTCGCATGAACGCGCGAACACCTGTGTCCCCGCTGCCCGCCAGCGGCGTGCTGATGAGCCTGGCCGACACCGCCGCCGCGATCCGCAAAGGTGGCTTCCTGTCGATCGCCGCCGACGAGGCGCTGCTGCGCCAGCTGCCCCAGGGCCACTGGCTGGCCGGCAGCATTCCCTATTTCATGGGCCAGGGTGGCGGCGAAACCACGCGCGACCAGCTCTTCGTCACGGCGCTGCCGGTGCCCGGCGCCGCGCCCCGCCTGTGCTGGTACAACCAGCACAACCTCTCGCAGATCGCGCTGGACGCGCCGGCCCATGGCCTCACCGTGCTGATCGTGCCGGCGTTTTCCGAGGTGCATTCCCTTTACGCGCGCGAGGCGCCCGGCTTCGAGGACATGTACATGAAGCCCATCGTGGGCTGGATCGCCGGGGTGCACCTGGACGACCTCGGCCGCGCCGCGCCGGTCGTGGCCAACGGCCAGACCCTGAGCTTCCGCCAGGACCAGGCGCTGGCCATCCACATCCCGCTGCCCGAGACCCTGTACCCGCGCATCGAGATCCTCAACCTGTTCCAGCCCGGCCCCGGCGACGAGATCAGCTTTCCCTCGACCGGTTTTTCGGCGCAGGAGTGTTTCGTCAACGGGCGCCTCGTCAACCTGGCCCAGTACCTGGTCGAGCAGGGCGTGGACACCCGCCTGCCGCTGGTGGCGGATTACTCGGGCGCCATGATCAATGTGTCGTTCAAGGCCGTCGACGCGGCGGCGGGCCAGGTGGATTTCTACGCGCCGGTGTTCGACGACGTGGTCTACCGCATCGCCCAGCCCGTGCCCGGCTACAGCCAGGCCTTCGCCCGGGCGCTGCCGCCCGACGCGCACGGCGCCAGCTGGAGCTGCAACTGCATCCTCAACTACCTGTACGGCGAGCTGGAGGGCCAGCGCACCGGGCCGATCACCGGGCCCATGACCTTCGGTGAAATCGCCTACCAGCTGCTCAACCAGACCATGGTGTATGTGAGCCTGGAGGCGGTTTGACCCCCCCTGCGCCGCTGCGCGGTTTCCCCCCGGGGGGACCACGCCTTTGGCCCGGCAAAGCCGGTTCTTCGGCGTGTGCTGGGTGGGGCATTGCGCACCGGGTGGCGTTTTGGGTCGCTGTAGAAGCGTGGCTGCATTGGCATGAATCGCGGTGCAAGCGGCGCTCGGGCGGGCGGGTTTGTGCGACAGTCGTCGCTGCCCTCAACCGCTCGCGCCGCCATGCCCCGTCCCATCCTTGCCACCGTCCACCCCGAAGCCCTGCAGCACAACCTGAACCAGGCCCGCCTGCGCGCGCCCGACGCCCGCGTCTGGGCGGTGGTCAAGGCCAACGCCTATGGCCACGGCATCGAGCGCTGCTTTGATGCCCTGCGCGGGGCCGACGGTTTCGCCATGATCGACCTGGCCGAGGCCGAGCGCGTGCGCGCGCTGGACTGGCGCGGCCCGCTGCTGCTGCTCGAAGGCGTGTTCGAGCCGCGCGACCTGGAGCTGTGCTCGCGCCTGCACCTCTGGCACGCCGTGCACTGCACCGAGCAGATCGACTGGCTCGCCGCCCACAAGACCCAGGTGCCGCACCGCGTCTTCCTCAAGCTCAACAGCGGCATGAACCGCCTGGGCTTCACGCCCACCGCCTTCCGCGCTGCCTGGGCGCGGCTCAACGCGCTGCCGCAGGTGGAAGAGATCTCGCTCATGACGCACTTCAGCGACGCCGACGGCCCGCGCGGCATCGCCCACCAGGTCGCCGCTTTCGAAGCCGCCACGGCCGACCTGCCGGGCGAGCGCACCCTGTGCAACAGCGCCGCCATCCTGCGCCACGCGCAGAGCCCGCTGCGCGGCGAGGGCGTGAGCACGCTCGCCGCCGACTGGGTGCGCGAAGGCATCGCGCTCTACGGCGGCGCCCCTGACCACCCGGAACACACGGCCGCCGGCTGGGGCTTGCAACCGACCATGACGCTCTCCAGCCGGCTCATCGGCACCCAGCAGCTGCAGCCCGCCGACACCGTGGGCTACGGCTCCGCCTTCACCGCCGAGGCCCCCATGCGCGTCGGCGTGGTCGCCTGCGGTTACGCCGACGGCTACCCGCGCCACGCGCCCACTGGCACGCCCGTGCTGGTGAACGGCGTGCGCACCCGCACCGTTGGCCGCGTGAGCATGGACATGATCGCGGTGGACCTCGCGCCGCTGGACGCCGCGGGCGTGGCCGCCGGCGTGGGCAGCGAGGTCGTGCTCTGGGGCGTGTCGCCATCGACGGGCGCCCAGCTGCCGGTGGACGAGGTGGCGCGCGCCGCGGGCACCATTTCCTACGAGCTGCTCTGCGCGGTGGCTCAGCGCGTGCCGTTCGCTTAACCACCCCCGCGCCGCCTGCGGCGTGCCTTGCAGGCCGCGCCACCGTCGGAGCCGGTGTCACTTCGGGCTGTCCAAGTCTGCGCAGGCAGACTTGGAGCCGCAGCCCTCAGCCCCCCAAGGGGGCGATGCGAGTGGCCCGGCAAAGCCGGTTCCACCGCATCCTGGGTTCGAGCCCGTGCGCCGGTGAGGGTGTGGCGGGCCCATCCGGTTACCTCGTGGGTTCTTTTTTTGTGGGCCTGGGCGTCTCGGCGAATGGCGCAAGACAATCGATTGCATTGTTCTTGTGTCGAAAGCCTTCCCTTGTCTCTTCCGTCTTCCTCCCGCTCTCCCCTGGCCGTGTTCCTCGGCCTGCCCTATGTGGCCTGGGTCATCCTGTATTGCGCCGTGACCTGGGGCGTGTTCGGTGCCCTGCTGGGCGCCGTCACGCCCAGCCTGCGTGCCCAGATGGGCGTGTCGTTCCAGCAGGTGGGCTGGCTGATGGCGATCTGGAGCGCGGGCGGTGCCATCGGTTCGCTGCTGGGGGGCGCCATCGCCAAGCGCTACCCGCCGCAGCGCCTGCTGGTCACCTACACCGCGCTGGTGATGGGCGCGCTGGTGGGCGTGCTCACCGCGCCCAGCTTCGGCTGGCTGGCCTTCTTCATGGTCAGCATCGCCACCTTCGAGACGGCGCTGTTCACCCTGGGCCACGGGCTGCTGGCCGAGATGAGCGACGACCCCGAGCAGCGCACCCGCATCATCGGGCTGGTCGACGTGGGCTACAGCCTGGGCACGGTGCTTTCGCCGCTGCTGGCCGCCGCCGCGCTGCTCGCCGATCCCAACTGGCGCGGCCCTTACCTGGTGTTCGGGCTGCTGGCGCTGGCCCTGCTGGCCATGACGCTGCAAAGCCGGCGCCTGAGCAGCGTGGGGTTCCGCACCGAGCTGCAACACGCCGACGGCGCCACCGGCACGCCGCGGATACCCCTGGGGTATGCCGGGCTGCTGCGCGAGCCACTCGTGCGCTGGGTGCTCGTGGCCGGGCTGTGCAGCGGCCTGTGCGAGTGGGGACAAAACTTCTGGTTCGTGAGCTACGCCACCGAGGTGCTGGGCCTGCACCCCCAGAGCGCGCGCCTGGCGCTGGGCTTCCTGATGGCGGGCATGGTGGTCGGGCGGATCTGGCAGGCCTTCTGGCACAGCCGTTTTTCGATGGAGCAGAAGATCCAGGGGCTGGGCGTGCTGGCCACCGCGGCGCTGGCGGTCGTGTGGCTGCTGCCGGCGGGCGCGCCGTTCGGGGTGCTCGCGCTGTGCAACTTCGCGGCCGGGCTGGGGGTGTCGGTCGCCTTCCCCATCCTGCTCGGCACGGCGCTGCGCAGCTTCCCCCAGGAGGCGCCGCGCCTCTCTGCGCTGCTGATGCTGTCGTTCACCGGCGGCGCCCAGGTGGCGGCCCTGTTCATGGGCCAGCTGGCCGGAAGCCACGGGCTGCGCAGCGCCTACGCGGTGCTGGTGGTGGGCGCGCTGGGGTTTGTGGTGTGCGCCTGGCGGCTGGGGCGGCGGTGAATTGAAATACGCCCGCCGCGGGGGCGGCACGGCGGTACCCTGGGTAACCCAGGCTTCAGGCATTGGGGTGGCGCGTCTATTGTACCCCTGGGGGTATATGGCTATACTGCAGTTTGTATAGGAGAAGTCCATGTCTGCCCGTTCCATTGGTTTCCGTCTGCCGTCCGCTTCGGTCGTCCGTTCCGCGCTGTCCCGCCGCTGGGCCGTGGGCGCTTTGCCGCTCGTGCTGGGCGCCATCGCGGTGCTGGTCATGGGCGGTGTGCACGCCGCGGGCGATGGGCCGGTCGTGGGGCCGCGGGTGCCGGTGATCGCGGTGGGGAGCCAGGCCGTGGGTGCCGGAGCGGTGTTCGACGGCAGCCTGCAAGCGGTGCGCCAGAGCGTGCTCTCGGCGCAGGCCAGCGGCCGCATCGCCTCGCTCTCCGTCAAGGCGGGTGACCGCGTGAAGGCCGGCCAGGTGCTGGCCGTGATCGACGACCGCGCCACCCAGGCGGGTGTGGCGCAGGCGCAGGCTGGGCTGGCTCAGGCCGATGCCAACCTGGGTAACGCCAAAGCGGCTTACGAGCGTGCGCGCGATCTGCGTGCCCAGGGCTTCCTGGCCCAGGCGGCGGTCGATGCCGCCCTGGCCCAGTACAAGGCCGCGCAGGCCGGCACCGCCGCCGCCCGTGCCGGGCAGACGCAGGCCAGCGTGGCCCAGGGCTTCACGCGCCTGACCGCGCCGTGGGACGGCTGGGTGCTGGCCACCCACGCCGAGGCCGGTGCGCTGGCCATGCCGGGTGCGCCTGTGCTCACGGTGTACGCACCGCAGCCCATGCGCGCGGTGGTGCACGTGCCGGCCTCGATGCAGGCGCTGGCGCTGTCGGCCCAGAAGGTCGAAATCCAGCTGCCCGGCACCGACCGCTGGGTGGCTCCCGCGTCCACGAGCAGCGTGCCCGCCGCCGACCCGGTGTCGCAGACGGTGGAATGGCGCCTGAACCTGAGTGACGCCGACGGCGCGGGCCAGGTGCCAGGCCGCCAGACCCGGGTGCGTTTCGTGGGCGGCAACGCCCAGGCCGATCGCCAGCGCCTGGTGGTGCCCGCCACCGCCGTGCTGCGCCGGGGCGAACTGACCGGTGTCTATGTGGTCACGGCCAAGGGCGAAGGCCAGGCCGAAGGTTTTGCCCTGCGCGCCGTGCGCACCGGGGCCACGCACGGTGAAGGCGTCGAGGTGCTCGCGGGCCTGAAGGCGGGTGACCGTGTGGCGCTCGACCCGGTTCGTGCCGGTCTCGCGGGCGCACAACCCGCCGCGAAATAAGGCGCCGCCATGAGCCACCCCAATCACACCTCCCCACCCGAGAAGCTGGGCTTCTCCGGCTCGGTGGCACGCGCCTTCCAGGCCAACGCCATCACGCCGCTGCTCGCGCTGGTCGCGCTGCTGCTGGGCCTGTTCGCCGTGCTGGTCACGCCGCGCGAGGAAGAGCCGCAGATCAACGTGACCATGGCCAACGTGATCATCCCGTTCCCGGGCGCGTCCAGCGCCGACGTGGAGAAGATGGTCGCCGCACCGGCCGAACACGTGCTCTCGCAGATCCAGGGCATCGAACACAGCTACTCGGTCGCGCGCCCCGGCGTCGCGGTGCTGACGGTGCAATTCAAGGTCGGCGTGCCGCGCACCGAGGCGCTGGTGCGCCTGTACGACGTGCTCAACGCCAACCAGGACTGGCTGCCGCAGGGCCTGGGCGTGTTGACGCCGATCGTCAAGCCCAAGGGCATCGACGACGTGCCCGTGCTGGCCGCCACGCTGTGGACGAAAGACGCGCAGAGCGCCCACGACCTGGAGCGCGTCGCGCACGCGGTCGAGACCGAGCTCAAGCGCGTGCCCGGCACCCGCGAGGTGGTGACCATCGGCGGCCCTGGCCGCGCGGTGCACGTGTGGCTGGAGCCGAACAAGCTGCGCGAGCGCGGCGTGAGCGTGCAGGCGCTGCAGGGCGCGATCGCCTCGGCCAACTTTGGCCTCCCTTCGGGCTCGGTGATCAACCCCAACCCCGCCAAGGGCGAGCCCGGCATGCTGTCGGTCGAGACCGGCGAGTTCCTGCAGAACGCGCAGGACGTGGGCGACATCGTGGTCGGCGTGAACAACGGCCGCCCCATCTACCTGCGTGAGGTGGCGCGGGTGGAGGCCGGTGCCCAGCTGCCCCAACGTTATGTGTGGTTCACCCCCGGCGCAGCCGACGCTGCGCACCCCGGGCAACAAGGCCAGAACCACCCGGCCGTGACCATCACCGTCACCAAGAAGTCCGGTGAAAACGCGGTGGACGTGGCCGCCGGTGCGCGCGAGCGGCTGGACAACCTCAAGAACACGGTGATTCCCGACGACGTGCAGGTCAGCATCACGCGCGACTACGGCGAAACGGCGGCGGCCAAGGCCAACAAGCTGATCCAGAAGCTCATCTTCGCCACCGGCAGCGTGATCATCCTGGTGGGGCTGGCGCTGGGCCGGCGCGAGGCCATCATCGTCGGCGCGGCCGTGATCCTCACGCTCACCGCGACGCTGTTCGCCAGCTGGGCCTGGGGCTTCACGCTGAACCGGGTGTCGCTGTTCGCGCTGATCTTCTCCATCGGCATCCTGGTGGACGACGCCATCGTGGTGGTGGAGAACATCCACCGCCACCGCATGCTCACGCCCGACGTGCCGCTGTCGGTGATCATCCCGCGCGCGGTCGATGAAGTGGGCGGCCCCACCATCCTCGCCACCTTCACCGTCATCGCGGCGCTGCTGCCCATGGCGTTTGTGAGCGGCCTGATGGGCCCCTACATGAGCCCGATCCCGATCAACGCCAGCATGGGCATGGCGATTTCGCTCGCCATCGCGTTCACCGTCACGCCCTGGCTCGCGCTCAAGCTCACAAAGACCGGCGAAGGCCACGCCGCGCACGGCCCCGGCAAGATCACACGCACGCTGCAGAACGTCTTCACCCGCACGCTCACGCCGCTGCTGCAGAGCGCCAAGAAGCGCTGGCTGCTGGCGGCCGGCATTGGCGGCGCGCTGCTGCTCTCGGTGAGCCTGGCGCTGGTGCCCAATTCGTTCCTGGGCGTGGTGCTCAAGATGCTGCCCTTCGACAACAAGAGCGAGTACCAGGTGGTGGTGGACATGCCCGCCGGCACGCCGCTGGAAGGCACGACCGCCGCGCTGCAGGCCATGACCGCCTGGCTCGCCACGCAACCCGAGGTGGCCAACGTGCAGGGTTACGCCGGCACCGCGAGCCCGATCACCTTCAACGGGCTGGTGCGCCAGTACTACCTGCGTGCCGAAGCCGAGGGGGGCGACCTGCAGGTCAACCTGGTGGACGCGCACGCGCGCAGCGAACAAAGCCACGCCATCGCGCAGCGCCACCGGCCCGAGCTGGAAAAGATCGCCGCCGAACACGGCGCCCGGATCAAGGTGGTCGAAGTGCCGCCCGGCCCGCCGGTGATGTCGCCCATCGTGGCCGAGGTCTATGGCCCCGACCAGGAAGGCCGCGCCGAACTCGCCCAGCGTGTCGCCCAGGCCTACAAGAAGACGCCCGACATCGTGGGCGTGGACACCTCGCTCAAAGAGCCCGCGCCGCGCGCCTTCCTGCGCATCCAGCGCCAGCGCGCCGAGTCGCTCGGCATCCCGGTGCAGGTGATCGCGCAGACCGTCTACGCCGCGCTCTCGGGCTCGGACGCCGCCTACCTGCACGACGGTCACGCCAAGTTCGCCGTGCCGGTGCGCCTGCAGCTGCCGCTGGACCAGCAGGTCGGTCTGGACGCGCTGCTCGCGCTGCCCATGAAGGCGGCGAACGGCGCCATGGTGCCGCTGTCCGAGCTGGTGACGGTGGAGCGCGGCGTGATCGACCAGCCGCGTTACACCAAAGACATGTTGCCCGTGACCTACGTGTTCGGCGACATGGCCGGCTCGCTCGACTCGCCGCTGTACGGCCTGTTCGGCATCCGCTCGTCGATGAAAGAGGCCGCGCTGCCCAACACCGGCGAACTCGGCGAGTACTGGATCAGCCAGCCGAAGGACCCGTACCGCCAGTACGCGGTGAAGTGGGACGGCGAATGGCAGATCACCTACGAGACCTTCCGCGACATGGGCGCGGCCTACGGCGTCGGCCTGATCCTGATCTACCTGCTGGTGGTGGCGCAGTTCAAGAGCTACCTCACGCCGCTGATCATCATGGCGCCGATCCCGCTGACCATCATCGGCGTCATGCCGGGCCACGCGTTGCTCAACGCGCAGTACACCGCGACCAGCATGATCGGCATGATCGCGCTGGCCGGCATCATCGTGCGCAACTCCATCCTGCTGGTGGACTTCATCGAGCTCGAAACCCGGCGCGGCGTGCCCTTTGCTGAGGCCGTGGTGCAGTCCGCCGCGGTGCGGGCGCAGCCGATCGCGCTGACCGGCCTGGCCGCCATGATGGGCGCCTTCTTCATCCTCGACGACCCGATCTTCAACGGCCTCGCGATCTCGCTGATCTTCGGCATCGCCGTGTCCACGCTGCTCACGCTGGTCGTGATCCCGGTTCTGTACTACGCCACTTACAAAAATGACCCCCTGCGCCGCTTCGGTTCTTCCCCCTGAGGGGGACGCACCCCTGTGGCCCGGCAAAGCCGGTTCCACGGGTGCCCTGGTGGGAGGCACGCGCTCCGGGCAAGCCAGTTTTCTCGTGCTTTTTTTAAGGAGTCTGAAATGACCGTCGAACGTTACATCCGCATCATGGCGGGCACAGTCGTCCTGATCTCGCTGGCCCTGGGTTACCACGGCAGCCCCATCTTCGTCAGCGAGTGGTTCCTCGCGCTGACCGCCTTCGCCGGCTTCAACCTGGCCCAGTCCGGCATCACCGGCTTCTGCCCGCCCGCCATCCTGTTCAAGAAGCTGGGTGTGCCCGAAGGGGGGTCGGCCTGCGGCACGGGAAAATGCGGCTGATCTGAAACCAACGCCAGGAAACGCCCATGTCCAGCCCCACCCCGTTGAAATTCCTCATGCCCGGCTGGTTCTCGCTGGTCATGGGCCTGTGTGGTCTGTCGCTGGCCTGGCACCGTGCGCAGCCTGTGTTGGGCGACATGGCCAACGGCATCGCGCTGGTGACCGGGGTGCTGGCGCTGGGGGTGTTCGGGGTGCTGCTCGTGGCCTCGCTGCTGCGCGCCTCGCGCTACCCCGCCGCGCTGGCCGACGACCTGAAGCACCCGGTGCGCCACGCCTTCGTCGCGGCCTTCCCGGTGTCGCTGCTGCTGCTAGCCACGGTGGGTGTGGCGCTCGGCGGTGCCGAGGGCGGCCTGTCCCTGTTCTGGCGCGCCATCTGGTGGGCCGGCAGCCTGGGCCAGTTCTGGGCCACGGTCTGGGTGCTGGGCCGCTGGCTCTCGCCCATCGTCACCGCGCCGGGCCAGGGGCCGGGCAACACGGGGCTGTGGCCGGCGGTCACGCCGGTGCTGCTGATCCCGGTGGTGGGCAACGTGATCGCGCCGCTGGCGGGCCTGCCGCTGGGGTACACCGGCTGGGCCTCGGCGCAGTTCGGCATCGGTGCCTTTCTCTGGCCGGTGGTGATCGCGCTGATTCTGGTGCGCCGCATCGCTCACAGCCCCTTGCCTGACCGCCTCCTGCCCGCCTGGTTCATCGTCGTGGCGCCACCCGCCGTGATCGGCCTCGTGCTCGCGCAGATGCAGGCGCCGCTGGTCGCGGTGCAGGCACTGTGGGGCCTGGCGCTGTTCTTCGTGCTCTGGGTGCTGCCGGTGCTCAAGCGCGCCATTGCCCAGCCTTTCGGCGTCGCGTTCTGGGCACTGTCGTTCCCGCTCGCGGCCTTCACCACGCTCACGCTGCGCCTGGTGGAGCTGCAGGGGGCCACGGGCGGCGCGCTGCAGATGGCCGGCGTGCTGCTGCTCGCCGCCACCTCCATGGTCGTGCTCTGGCTCGGCTTCGCCACCGTGAAGGGCCTGCGTGACAGCTCGCTGCTGGCGCCCGAGCCCGTGGCGAACATCGTGGTGGGTTGACGGGAACACCCCCGCCGCGCTGCGCGCGACCCCCTCCAGGGGGCGATGCGAGCGGCCCGGCGGAGCCGATTCCGCCGCATCCTGGGCTCAGACCTTTCTCTCCGGAGGCCGCCTGTGACACGGTGCGGGGTTCTCGCCGGACTGTTTTGCCCGCCATGCAGGCAATCGGGCGCGGACGCTTCGGAATAATCGGCGCATGGACTTCCTCACCTCCGCTCCCTTGCTCGCGGTCGCCGCTTTCGCCGCCGGTGTGCTCAACGCCATCGCGGGCGGCGGCAGCTTTCTCACCTTTCCCGCGCTCGTGTTCGCGGGCGTGCCGCCCATCACGGCCAACGCCACCAGCGCGCTCGCGGTGAGCCCGGGCTACTTCGGCAGCACGCTGGGTTTCAAGCCCGAGCTGCGCGCGCTGCCGCGCGAGCGCCTGCTGCGCGAGATGCTGATCTGCGCCGTGGGCGGCGTGGCGGGCGCGCTGTTGTTGCTGGTCACGCCCGCGCGCCTGTTCTCGGGCATCGTGCCCTGGCTGCTGCTGTTCGCGACCGTGCTCTTCGCCGCCGGGCCGGCCATCGCGCGTCGCGCGCAGGCCGCGGCGCCCCACGGCCAGGCCTCGGTTCGCTGGCGCGAGCCCGCGTTGCTCGCGGTCGCGGTCTATGGCGGTTATTTCAACGGCGGTCTGGGCATCCTGCTCATGGCGCTGTACACCGTGGCCGGCGAGTCGCGGCTCAACGTGGTCAACGCGCTGAAGAACCTCAACTCGCTGGTGCTGTCCTGGCTGTCGGTCGCGGCCTTCGTGATCGCCGGGGCCATCGCCTGGCAACCCGGGCTGCTGATGATGGTGGCCGCCACGGCGGGCGGCTTCATGGGCGCGCGCTGGTCGAAGCGCCTGCCCGTGGCCTGGGTGCGCAGCGGCGTGATCGTCACCGGGCTGGTGATGAGCGCGGTGTTCTTTTACAGGATGGGGTAGAGCCCCCAAGCGGCCTTCGCCTTGTCGGCGCAGACCGCAGCTCCACCGCTGCGCGACCCGGCGAATCGCTCTCTCAAAGACCGAGCCAGGCGCCGGCGTGCTGCCATGCGGCAAAGGCCAGGTGGCCGAACGAGACCACGTAGCCCAGGGCGCCCACGCCGGTGGCCGCCGAGAGCAGCATGGCCAGGCCGTCGCGGAACATCCAGCCCAGGCTCAGCAGGATCAGGCTCAGGCTGGGCAGGACATTGCCCAGGGGCAGCGGCAGGAAGATCACCACCGCCATCACAGCGATCCACAGGCCCCACCAGACCCGCGTGCTCGAATGGCAGCAGGCCTGCCAGCGCGGGCGCAGCCAGCGCTCGGCCTGCTCGTAGATCCAGGCCAGGCCGTGCAGGCTGCGCCGGCTCCAGGTTTCATTCAGGGTGATGTCGCCCAGCCGCTGCGGCATGGTCACTGTCTCGCGACCGCGCAGCCAGGCCCAGGCCAGCGCCAGCAGGCCTAGGCTGAACAGGCCGCCCGCGCCCGCCACCGGCAGCGACGAGAGCAGGGCCAGCAGCAGCATCAGCACCGGACCCGAGCCCTCGCCATTGAGGCGCAGCAATGCGTTCAGGCTCAGGCGCTCACACGCGGCACCCGGTTCGCCAGCGGCCCGGCGCAGGTGCTGGGCGCGCGCCTTGCTCACCGCTCGACCCTCGCGCCGTGGTTCATGCCTGCGCGTTGCGCAGCGCGGCGGGCGGGTTCGTGCGCCCCGCCAGCCAGTGCAGGAAGCCCGCGAGCGCCAGCAGCGGCAGCAGGCCCAGCGCCCAGCCGGTCCACAGCAGCGGCGTGATCCATTCCATCAGGCCGCCCGCGCCGGGCAGCCAGTGCGCCAGCCATTGCGCGCCGTTCATCCAGAGCACCTGCAGCGCGGCGAACCACTCGGTGTCGGCCCAGGGCGCGAGCCAGGCGGGCACGGGCAGCGGCGCAGCCGCCCCACCCACCGCCGGCGCCGAGGCCACGGCGTTCAGCAGCCAGTCGCTCACTTGCACGGTCAGGGCGACCATGCCCGTCCACACCGCCGCCAGCAGGCCCGCGACCAGCCAGATCAAGGTTTTCATGGGAGTGTTCCGATCAAGAAAAGCCTGTCAGTTTTTCACAGCGCCGGAGCACTGGCCATCGCCATGGCCGGGTGGCGCCAGGCGAAGGCCATGCGGTCGAGCAGTTCCACCTCGCCGTCGGCCAGGTGCCCGTCGGACAGCGCGACGGCTTCGCACAGGTGCCACACGGTTTCCTGCAGCGCGGGGTCTTGCACCTCGGCCAGCAGTTGCGCGCGGGTGGGCTCGTCCATGCCGGCCGAGCCGGTCCACTGCACGCCGGCGCCCTGCAACAGGTCTTCGCAGAAGCCGTCGATCACCGCCTTGATCGCCTCGGGCGCCAGGCCCAGGCGCTGCGAGGCTTGCAGCCGGTCGATGGTCTTGATCTCGTTCATCGAATACTGGCCGTCGGCCACCAGCGCCATCGCCAGCAGGCGCGCGGCGGCTTCGGGGCTGTTGATCGGGTAACTTCGCATGGCATTTCTTTCGCGTAAGAGGTGAGGTGGCGTTGACTGCCCAGGGCACCGCCGGGCCGGCTTTGCCGGACGGCCAGTGCCGCCCCCTTGGGGGGTAGCGCGAAGCGCTGCGGGGGGTCAGTCGTTGTTCATGCCAAACAGGCTCAGCAAGCTCGTGAACAGGTTGAAGGCCGAGACAAACAGGCCCACGGTCGCGAGCACGTAGTTGGTCTCGCCGCCGTTCACGATGCGGCTGGTCTCGAACAGGATCAGGCCCACCGACAGCAGCGCCACCAGGGCGGACACGGCCATCCCCATCGCAGGGATCGAGAAAGCGTAGGCCGCGATGCCCAGCACGATGGCGATCACCATGCCGGCGAACAGGAAGCCGCCCATGAAGCTGAAGTCGCGGCGCGTGGTCAGCACGTAGGCCGAGAGCGCGAGGAAGGTCGCGCCGGTGGCGCCCAGCGCGGCCGTGATCGTGCCGGCACCGCCGGGCAGGGCCAGGGTGTGCGTGAGCAGGGGCCCAAGCGTGTAGCCCATGAAGCCGGTGAGGGCGAACACGGCGGGCAGGGCCCAGCCGCTGTTCTGCAGCTTGTGCACCGCGAACAGCAGGCCGAAGTAACCCACCAGCGTGATCACCAGCCCGGGCGCGGGCCAGCTGCCGGCCACCGCCAGCGCGGCGATGCCGGCCGCGAACAGCATCGTCAGCGAGAGCAGGGCGTAGGTGTTGCGCAGGACCTTGGCGGCCTGCGGGCGGTCCACGCCCAGCGAGGGGCGGGACGCGATGGAAGAAGGGCGGCGAACGGTTTCCATGAAGGTTCTCCTTTCAGGGTGAACATGGGAGGCTCGAAGATAGGGCTGCGAACAGGTTTGAAAAAGCAGACAATCACGAACAATCAGTCCCAAAAAGGCGAAGCATGAACCAGGAACTCAACTACAAGCACCTCTACTACTTCTGGGTCACGGCCAAGGAGGGCGGCATGTCGCACGCCGCGGCGCGGCTGGGCATGGCGGTGCAGACCATCAGCGCGCAGGTGCGCTTGCTGGAGCAGTCGCTGGGCCACGCGCTGTTCAAGCCCGCCGGGCGCGGCCTCGCGCTCACCGACGCCGGCCAGGCAGCGCTGCAGGTGGCCGAGCAGATCTTTCACCTCGGCGAGCACCTGCACACCGCCGTGCGCGACGCCACCAGCCAGAGCACGGTGCGGCTCGTGGTCGGCATCTCCGACGGTCTCGCCAAGCTGGCGGTGCGCGAGCTGCTCGCGCCCGCGCTCGAAGAACCGCGCCTGCGCCTGGTGTGCCACGAAGACGACTTCGACGACCTGCTCGCCGACCTCGCGCTGCACCGCCTCGACGTGGTGCTCTCCGACCGGCCCGCGCCCGCCAACCCCAACCTCAAGCTCTACAGCCACGCCATGGGCTCTTCGCCGCTGGGCTGGTACGCGCCGCAGGCCTGGCTGGAACAGGCCGGCACCGATTTCCCCCACAGCCTGGCCCGCGTGCCGGTGCTTCTGCCGAGTTCACACGCGTCGGTGCGCATGCGCATCGACCAGTGGTTCGAGCAGCAGGGCGTGGTGCCCAACGTGGTGGGCGAGTTCGAAGACAGCGCGCTGCTCGCGACCTTCGGCTCCTCGGGCATGGGCGTGTTCCCGGCGACCGAGCGCATGCGCGAAAAGCTCTCGCAGGGCTATGGCATGCAATGGTTCGGCCCCTGCGAGGGCGTGCAGGAACACTTCTTCGCCATCGGCACCGCGCGCAAGGTGCAGCACCCGCTGGTGCAGAAGTTGCTCGCGGCCGGCTGAGACCCTCGGACGTTCAATCGCCACCCCCGCCGCCGCATCCACCGCATCCGCCGCCGTCGCCGCCCCCTCCATCTGAGCCGCCGCCGGACGCCCCGCAGCCGCTGCCGCCCGTGTCTTTGCCGCCCGTCTGAACCAGGGCTTCTTTCAGGGGCTGCAGGTTGGCGGCGAGCACACCGGTGCCCAGCAGCGCCAGCGCGAGGGGCATCTGCGCATCCTTGAGGCCCAGCGCATCGCGTCGCCGCAAGCGCGATCGGGCGTTCTGCACAGCGGCCTGGCCCTCCCGTGTCAGCCGGTGGGGCAACCGCTTCCTGAAGGTGGCGATCGACACCAGTGCCAGCAACAGGAGGAAGAACAGAAAGACCACCGGGTGCCCGTGCTGCACGCCGTGCACGAAACGAAGGCCGCCCCAGACCAGCAGGCCGAGCCAGCCGTAGAAATAGAGGCGGTCGCGCCATTGGTGGCGGCGCTGGTCGCGCCCGGGCGCGTGCACCAGGCCCCGGTCGAGCAAGCGCTGGTGCAGGGTGTCCAGCTCGCGCCGTGCCTCGAACAGGCCGAGCCCCGCGCCGGGCTGCAGGCCCTGGGCGATCTGTGCATGCAGGGTCTGTTCCAGCGGGTGGGCGTTGGCGGGTGGCTGGGTGGTGGTGCGCCAGGTGCCGCTGGAGGCCTGCAGGGCCAGGTGGCCTTGTTGCAGCAGCCGCGCCAGGCTGGCGTGCACGCTGCGCGCGCTGCCCCCGGCGAGGTAGGCCAGCTCCAGCGCATCCAGCGGCTCGGGGCGCGCACTGGCCCGGGGCGATCCGCCGGGCGCGCGCAGCACCAGCACCACACCCAGCACCACCCACGCCGCGAAGCACAAACCGTAGATCGCGAGAAACCGCTCGCCGCTCCAGTCCGGGTGGAGGGTGACGGGCACGCAGCCGCTGAACAGCAGCGCCGGCAGGGCCAGCAGCACCATCAGCCCGCGCAGCGAGGGTGGCAGGCCGTGAGCGGGCCAGCGCGGTCTGGGCAACACCCAGTGCGTCGCCGTGTTCACCCGCCGGGCGCGGGCCGCAAACCGCGCCTCGACGCCGGGCCAGATGTCGGGCGGCGGCGCGTCACCAAACGCCTCGGCGTAGCGCCGCAGCGTGTCGGCATAGCGCTGGCGGTGAAGGTGGTGGTGGGCTGCGCCGCCCATGTTCGGAAAGTGGTGCAGCGTGCGCCCGAGCACGTTCGGGCAGAAGTGGTCGAAGTAGTGGCGGCTGTGCAGCAGGTGCGCGTGCCAGGCCTCGTCCACCGCATCGCTGGGGCAGACCTCGCCCCGGTGCCGCACCGCCAGCCAGAGGAATCGGCGGTATTCCTCGATCACCCGCCGGGTGTGGGCCGCCGTCCAGCCGTTGTCCTGCGCCAGTCGCGGGTGCAGCGGCACGTCGCCGGGAGCGTCGGGTGACCAGTTCGCCAGCCGTTGCCAGAGCGCGTCTCTGGCGATGCCGTCGGTGGCGGTGTGGGGAAGGCTGTCTGTCATGGGGACTCCTTTCTGGTTGTTGTGTTCTGCTCCTCGTGTCCGGCTTCAAGATAAGTCAGATCGGTGACGTTTGTGTGACGCATGGAGCGGGCTTCCTCTCGGCTCGGGCGCTGTGGCGGCGGGGCGACACCCGGCCCCCGGCACAATGCGCCGATGAGCGTCCTGACCCCCGCACCCCTGGTCCCCTGGGCCGTGAGCAGCCCGTTTCGCATGCGCCCGGGTCTCGCGCGGCTGACCGCTGCGCACGGTGCGCCCGAGGCACCTCCGCCGCTGTTCGTGTGCGATGCGCAGGCCGACGCCTACGCCGCGCACAAGCGCGCCTCGCTGCAGCAGCACCGCGCGCGGTGCCAGATCGGCGAGGCCGACCCGGCCGTGTTGCGGGCCATCGCCGAGGCGCATGAGCGGCAGACCGGCACCGTGATCGCACCCGACGCCGACGCGCTGGCGCAGGGCCTGCAGGAAGACTTCGTCATCCTCCACGATGACACCGGTGGCATGCGCACGCGCTTCCTCTCGGTGTGCTTCCCCTCCAACTGGGCGCCCGCTGAAAAGCTGGGCCTCGATTTCGCCGCCATCCACGCGCCGGTCGCCGACAACGCGTTGCTGCAGGCCGGCGGCCAGGGCATCGTCGACATGGCCTTTCGCCAGGCCAGCATGCTGCGCCACGTCTGGCTGCTCACACCCAACGGCGATCTGGCCCAGCACCCCGAGACCCGCCGAACGCGCTGGGCCGACGCGGTGGCGCAGGCCGATGCCATGGGACAGCGGCTGATCGATCAGGTGTTTTTTCGCGTCGAGCGCCAGACCACGCTGCCGCTGCCCGCGCTGCGGCGCGGCGTGTTCTTCATCCGCGTGATGGTGTGCCCGCTTGCCGAGGTGCTGGGCGTGGCGCGTGGGCGTGCGGCCGAGCTGCGCGAAGCGCTGCTGTCGATGAGCGACGCCGTGGTGGCCTACCGGGGCATGGCGGCGGTGCGCGAGCGGCTGTGCGCGGAGCTGTGAAGCCCCCCGCGCCGCTTCGCGTCACCCCCCAGGGGGCGGCACTGGCCGTCTGGCAGAGCCAGCCCGGCGGTGCCCTGGGTGTGTTGTTGCATGCTGTGGCGTGGGTGCAGCGCAACATGAACATCAGCAGCTTTTGCACCGCCCATGAAAAAGGCGACCCGCAGGTCGCCTTCCCTGAGCGAAGCACAGCGCTCAGACCGCCTTCACCACCGTCGTCACACCGTTGGTTTTCACCGACCCGATGCCCGCGTCGCGGCCCGCCTCGGCCTGGTACATCTGGCTGGTGCCGATCACCTGGTGGTTGGCGGCCTTGAGGTTGAAGTAAAAGCGCCCGTCGGAAGCGACCTTGCGGTCGTAGCGCGCGTCGTCGCCGCAGTTGGCCTGCACCGACTGGATGCCGTTCTCCGCCGAGGCCTTGGTGGCGTACTGCTCACTGCGCAGCACCACCTCGCCGTTGTCCGCTTTCAGGACAAAGGAAAACTGACCCTTGTCGTTGGAACCCAGTTCGTAGCTGCCTGCCATGTTCGCTCCTGTTGGTGAAAGAAGAGTGCCGAAGCAGCCGGATGATAGGCCGGGGGTGGCGCGCTGGGAAGCCCGCCGCGCCCCGGCCGGGCGCTCCGTTCAGCGCAGGTGGTGCACCGCCGCCTGCCCGTAGACCGGCGTGTCCAGGCCCTCGTAGCGCGCCTTCAATTGCAGCGACAAGAACTGCGAGTAGTGCCGGCTCTGGTGCAGGTTGCCGCCGTGGATCCAGAGCTGCTTCTGGTTGGTCGGTTTCCACATGTTGCGCAGCTCGCCCTCCCACGGTCCCGGGTCTTTCGTCGTGGACGAGCCCAGCCCCCAGACCTTGCCCACGCGGTCGGCCACCTCGGGTGACACGAGATCGGCGAGCCAGTGGTTCATCGAGCCGTAGCCGGTGGCGTAGACCAGCAGGTCGGCCGGCAGCTCGGTGCCGTCGGTCAGCGTCACGCTCTTCGGGTTGATGCGCTCGATGTTGTTGTGGCTCTTGAGCTTGATGCTGCCGTTGGCCACCAGCTCGCTCGCGCCCACGTCGATGTAGTAGCCCGAGCCGCGGCGCAGGTACTTCATGAACAGGCCCGAACCGTCGTCGCCGAAGTCGAGCATGAAGCCCGCCTTCTCCAGCCGGCCGTAGAGGTCGGCGTCGCGCTTCTTCATCTCGTCGTACACGGGGATGTGGAAGCTGTGCATGATCTTGTAGGGCACGCTGGCGAACACGAGGTCGGCCTTGTGGTGGTCGATGCCGTTCTTCAGCGCTTCCTCGCTGTACAGCCCGCCCAGCGCCAGCTCCATCAGCGAATCCGACGGCGCGATGTGCGTGCTGGTGCGCTGGATCATGGTGACGTCTGCGCCGTTTTCCCAGAGGGCCGCGCAGATGTCGTGCGCCGAGTTGTTGGAGCCCAGCACCACCGCCTTCTTGCCCTTGTACTGCTCGGGGCCGGGGTGCTTGCTGGAGTGGTGCTGGTCGCCCTCGAAGGTGTCGGCGCCCGGGATCTTGGGCACGTTGGCGTAGCCCGACACGCCGAGCGCAAACACCAGCTGCTTGGGCCGCAACACCACCTCTTCACCGTCGCGGTCCACGATCACTTCCCACTCGCCCTTGGCCTCGTTGAAGGTCGCCTTCTTGGCGGTGGTCGAGCCCCAGTAGTTGATCTCCATCACCTTGGTGTACATCTCCAGCCAGTCGCCCACCTTGTCTTTCGGCGCGAACACCGGCCAGTCGTCGGGGAACGGCATGTAGGGCAGGTGGTCGTACCAGACCGGGTCGTGCAGGCACAGCGTCTTGTAGCGGTTGCGCCAGCTGTCGCCGGCCCGCGGGTTCTTTTCGATCACGATGGTCGGCACGCCCAGGCGGCGCAGCCGCGCGGCGAGGATGATGCCGCCCTGACCGCCGCCGATGATCACCGTGTACGGCTGCTCGTCGTAACCCAGCCGCGCCTCTTCTTCGTGGCGCCGCTCCAGCCAGCTCTTGCGCCCCTGCTGCGCGCCGTGCTCCGCGCCCTTGATGCGGCGCGTGCCCTTCTTCTCTTCAAAGCCCTTCAGCTCGACCATGGTGGTCAGCAGCGTCCAGGCCTTGTCACCTTTCAGGCGCAGGTGGCCGCGCCCGCGCGAGACCTTGGTTTCAAACGTGAACCAGGCGTCGGTCACGCCGTCGGCCTCGGTGGCCTCTCCTTCGAGCTGGAAGTTGGACGCGCCGGTTTCGGCCTGCCGTGCGGCGAGCATGTCGCGCACCGCGTCGTGGCCCTCCTGCGTGCGGATGTTCCAGGTGAACGAAACGAGGTCGCGCCAGTAGCAGTCGGCGTCGAACAGCGGCAATACGGACTCGGGTTGTCCGGAGGCCAGTGCGGCCCCGAAGGCGTCCAGCCAGCGTTGGGCCCGCTGGGAGGGCGTGGTGTCGGTCATGGGTCTTGTCTCCTGTGGATGCCGGCCTCGGTGCGGGCCGGTGCTCATCTCTTCTCAAGACCCGTGCCATGCGCTCGACGCGCGCAAGTGCTTGATTTGCTGAGACTTCTTCAAGCGGTGCGGGTGTCACACCCCGTGCACCTGTCACCTGTCGAAGTGACAGGTGTCACAGCCTTTGCAGTGCCCACGTTTCCGTTCGCTGCCCATCCCTCCGTTCGGGCTGAGCTTGTCGAAGCCTTCACACAACGCCCCGAAAGCGCCCCGAAAGCGCTTCGACAGGCTCAGGGCGAACGGACCTCAGTGCGCGCGGCGGCTGTCGATGTCGTCCTGTCGGTTCGGGGCGACGATGCCGCCGCGCTTCATCCGCCGGTACAGCGTCATGCGAGAAAGCCCCATCTGCCGAGCCACCGCGCTCACGTTCCAGTGCGCCGCGCGCAGCGCTTGCAGCAAGGCTTCCGGCCCGTCGTCGGGCGCCACTTCAGCAGCGCGCACTTCCAACCGACCCGCCTGCAACTCCGGCAGATCGTCCAGATCAATCGCCCCGTCTGCGCAGAGGCTCCCCGCGTAGTCCAGCACGTTGCGCAGCTCGCGCAGGTTGCCCGGCCAAGGGTGGCTCAGCAGGCGCTGCAGCGCGGTGGACGTGAGCGAACGGCCGCCCAGCAGCCGCGTGATCATGGCGCCCAGATCGCTGCGCTCGCGCAGCGGCGGCAGCTGGATGTGCGCGCCCTTCAGGCGGTAATACAGGTCGTCGCGGAAACGGCCCGCGAGCACCAGCGATTCGAGTGGCGCGTGCGTCGCCGCGATCACGCGGATGTTCACCGGCACCGGCCTGGTGGCGCCCACCGGCAGCACCTCGCGCTCCGACAGCACGCGCAGCAGCCGCGCCTGCAGCGCCAGCGGCATGTCGCCGATCTCGTCGAGGAACAGCGTGCCACCGTCGGCCTCGGCGATCAGGCCGCGCTTGCCCTTGGGCGAGGCGCCCGAGAAGCTGCCCGGCAGGTGGCCAAACAGCTCGCTCTCGATCAGGTGCTCCGGAATCGCCGCGCAGTTCACCGCCACGAACGGCCGCGCGCGCCGCTCGCTGCTGCTGTGCACCGCCTTCGCAAAAAATTCCTTGCCCGAGCCCGTCTCGCCCGTGATCAGCAGGCTGATCGGCGTGTTCACCAGCCGCGCCACGCGCTCCACCTGCCGGTCCAGCGCGGCGTCGCCCGCCGAGAGCGCGGCCAGCGGCGCCGGCACCGCGCGCTCGCGCTGCGCGGCGGCCACCGGGCGCGGCGGCGGGGGCACGGCCGAGAGAAACAGCAGCTGCCGCCCGCCCGCGAGCATCACCGCGCGCTGGTCAGACGGCTGCGTCAGCACAAAGCGGCCGATCTGGCTGAACGGCAGCTCGAACAGCGCCTCGAAGCTGCGCCCCACCAGCGGCGGCGCGTGCACCGCGCGGCCCTGCAAGGCATGGCCCCCAACCCTGGCTTCGCCAGGCCCCCCGAGGGGGTGCGGTCGTTCTTGGGGCGGCCCGGCGAACGCCTGTTGCGCGCGCCGGTTGTGGCCCACCACGCGGCCGTGCGCGTCCAGCGCCAGCAGGTACTCGGGCTGCACGTCCAGGAACTGCGGCGCCGCCGAGAGCCGCAAGATCCAGTCGTGGCGGTGGCGGTGCAGAAAGGCCGCGTGCTCGATGTCGTGCGCCGTCATCTTCACCAGCTGCAGCGCCAGGTGCTGGCTGCTTTTGGGCTGGCTCGAACTGAGCTGCGAAATGTCGAGCACCGCGCTCAGTTCGCCCGCGCTGTCGTACACCGGCGCGGTGGTGCAGGTGAGCGGGATGTGGGTCGCGTCGAAGTGGTCGTCCAGGTGCACGGTGAGCGCCTCGCCGGTGCTGATGCAGGTGCCCACGCCGCAGGTGCCCGCGTGCTGCTCGCTCCAGTCCGCGCCGAGGTAGAGGCCCGCCTTGCGCAGGCTGGGCTCGAACACCAGGTCGCCCAGGAAATCCACGGTGACGCCGCGCGCGTCCGTCAGCAGCACCACATAACCCAGCCCCGCCACCTTGCTGTAGAGCGCCTCCAGCCCGTGGCGCGCGATCTGCAGCAGCGCCTCCATCTGGTCCTGGTGCTCGCGCAGCCGCGCCTGCGGCAGGATCACGGCCTCCTGCATGCGGGTCGGGTCCAGCCGGTGTTCGTGCACGCAGCGGTGCCACGAATCGCGGATCACCTGCTCGTGCGCGGCAGCGGCCAGTGCGCCCGCGCCATCGTTGGCCACGTGCATCACGGTGGCGATGTGCTGGTGCTGGGTGGTGGGCATGGGCGGCTCCCTGAGCGAAAAGGACAGCCTCGCACCATCGGACGGTGCGGCAGTGGTGTCAATCGAGGGTTTACCCGGCACCCGTGTGCGGGCCGCGCTGCAGGCGCATCACGCTCGATCGCGCCGCCGTGAGCAGCAGCCTCGAATACAGGCGGTGAAAACCCAACAGGGCGTGAAAGGCGACACCCATGGCGGGCTTTTCGCCGGCGCCGTTCCTGCGACCGGGCACCACGGCCGAACCGAAACAGAGCCGGGTTTGCGGACCCGTGTCTGAGCCGGTGACCGGCGCCACCATCAACCACGACTTGGTGCGGCCTGTGAAGTCCGCCAGCAGCAGCTGGTCCGCTGTCCGGCCTTCCACCCGCCAGGCTGAATAGCCGTCCGCCGTGCCCTCGGCCAGGCGCCGGGCATCGGCGTCGGTCGCCGGGCGGCGGGCCAGCCACCGCAGGATGAAGCGCTCCAGCTTGAACAGGCGTGTGGTGTAGAAGGCTTCGACGAAGGCCGCGTGCGAGACCGCGCCCTCCACGTCGCACACATAGCAGTCTGCATACGCGCCGGCAGCGCGGCAGCTTTGCAGCAGGGCGTCAGCAGGCAGCTCGGCGGGGTGGACTGAGTGGGTCATGGGTGCATGGGTCCAGGGTGGTGCGTCGGGGTCGTCGCCAGCTGTTGTTGCCGGTTGATGGTCGGGTTGCCCGGGTCGCTGCTCCATTCCAGCCAGCCCCCGTCGTACACGCTGATGTGTTCCCAGCCCATCAGCCAGGCGTAGAAAAACGCCAGCGATGCGCGCCAGCCGGTGCCGCAATAAAACACCACCTGATGCTGGGCCTCGATGCCCTGGCTGCGCCACAGCGCGGTGATCTCGGCGGCGCCCGACATCTGGCCGGCCGGGGTGTGAAACCAGCGCATGTCGTTCACGTCGCCCTCTGCACCGGCATGGCCCCAGCGCGCGCCGGCGATCTCGCCGCATGCCGCAACGTAGTCGTAGCCCGAGGTCCGCCCGACGAACTCGCTCCAGGTGCGGATGCTGGCCAGCGTCACACCGGGCCGCTCCAGCAAGGCCCGCACCTGCACCGTGTCCACCAGGTAGCGTGGATGGGTGGGCTGGCCCGGCCCGAAGTCGGCCACCGGCACCGGAGTCTCCGGAGCTTGCCCGGTGAGTGGTCCGCCGGCTTGCACCCAGGCTGCCGTGCCACCGTCGAGCAGCCGCACGTCGTGCACACCGGCATAGAGCAACAGGTGGGCCATTCGTGCGTTGGCCACCAGCTTGTGGCCTGCCAGCACCACCGTGGTGTCGTGCCGGATGCCGAGCGCGGCGAACTGCCGGAGCAGCACATCGTCCGCCACCCTGTTCCACAGGGGGCCCGCTTCGAACCGCTGCACATCCAGCCAGGCGGCACCGGGAACGGTTTGCACCCCGGCGCTGGCCCACGGGCCTTCGCCCACCTCAAACAGCCGCCAGTCACCGGCGGGCGCCGCAGCCTCGCCGGTGCTGCCTGCGAGCATCGCGCGCAACCCTCGAGCCGGCACCAGCTGGCGCCAGCGCGGCAGGTCCGCACGCCAGCGGGCATGGGCATGGCTGTCGGCAGGGAGGGTGGGCGGGGCGGTCTCGATCATGGGGTGCGCGGCAGGCGACTCACGATGGTAAGCCGCTGGCGTTGCCCTGCGCGCCTTCGACGCTCACCGCGCCGTGCCGCGCCGAATGCACTCACGCGGTCAGTACGCGCCCATGTAATCGCGCTTGCCAATCGCCACGCCGTTGTGGCGCAGGATGTCGTAGGCGGTGGTGACGTGGAAGAAGAACTGCGGCAGACCGTAGTTGGCCAGATAGGTCTGCCCGCTCAGCTTCTTCTCTTTCGGTGTGCCTGGGCGCAGGACGATCTCGCTGTTTTCCTTGCCTTCAAATTGCGCCGGATTCACGCTGTCCAGAAAGGCCAGGGTCTGCGTCAACAGCGTGTCGAGATCGGCAAAGGTTTTCTCCTGGCCGTCGTGGACCGGCACCTCCACGCCAGCCAGGCGCGCCGAAATGCCGCGCGAAAAATCGGCGGCAATCTGAACCTGCTTGAGCAGCGGAAACATGTCCGGAAACAAACGGGCCTGCAACAAGGCGTCAGGCTCGATCGACTTGGTCACGGCATGTTCGTTGGCCTGTGAAAGGATGGTCTTCAAGGCCGTCAGCATTTGCACGAAGACGGGAACGGAGTGGGTGTACATGGGGCTGGTCATAGGGGGTCCGGTGGGAGGGAAACGATGGGCTCTGGATGGCGAGCTCGGGACAGCCAGGGTGGTTTGCCAAGCCCGGCACTGTAGCTGTCAACCGCCATGCCACGCTCGGCTTGAAGAATGGCCTTTGATGTGAGCGCCTTCAGATTGCAGGGGCGCGGTGCTCACACCTTCAAGGCCGCGCCCCAGCCAATCCCCAAATCCCCGCCGCCAGCACCCCCAGCCCCACCACCTCCACCAGAAACGCCGTGTAGGTTCCGGCTTCATCCACCCCGCCCAGCCGTTCCTCCGGGTAGCGCCCCAGCGTCAGCACCCGAAGCACACACCAGCCGATGGACCAGCCCACCGTCTGCACGCAGAAATCCCAGGCGAGCCACCAGAGCACGCGCAGCACGCCGAGCACGAGGCCTTTGGGGATGTCAAACCAGTCGGTGGGGTCGATCAATGGGGCTCCCTTGTCAAGTGTTTTTGCCTGGGTCGTCCAGTAGGGCGGCCATGCGGCGGTGGTCGGCGTGACCATCGGTCAACGGTGTTTCAGGTTCAAGGCGCCAGCAACAAGCCTTCGTCCATGAGCCCCCGCACGGTCTGCGCCTGCAGCGCGTCCCGTCTGCGTTTGGATGGCTCGCGGTTGGGGCGGTCCGCCAGCCAGCGTTTGAATTCGACAAAGGTGGCGGGGGAGATGGTGTGCATCACGGCCATCCTTCCGGTGGCGCCGATCACCACGTGTGAAAAGCGAGGCGCCTCGGTCAGGATCTTGGCCCTTTCGGCCATGACCGGCCAGAGCTCGTCTTCCGCCTCCGACAGCTTGAAGGGGTGGGGGTCGTCGCCCTCCTGCATGCGGCGCAGAAAGTCCACCTCGAAGCCTTTGGCGTTGATGGCGGTCTCGGCGTGCAGGTCTTTGTGCACGAAGGTGGGGTCCACTTCCTGCAGCAGCTGCAGCATGGATTTGTCCAGGTGTTTGATGTCGGCGAGGAAGCGCACGCGCTGGCGGGCGTCCCACAACAGGTCGACGTCTTGCGTGGCGAGCGCGCCAGCGACGATGCGAACGCCCGCTGCGGCTTCGTAGGCGTAGAGCGCGTGCGTGCCGACCACCGTGAAATGCGGGGCCAGACCGCTGTCTTCCAGCTTGTTGAGCAGGTCCACCACCAAGGCGGGCACGCGCCCCGCGCGCACGGCTTTGTTGAGCCGCTGAGCGGTGGTGGCCGCGGCTTTCAGGCTGGCCAGCCGGGCCTCGGTCTCTGTCTTGCGCGCCTTGAAAGCGGTGTAGGTGGCTTCCAGCGCCGGGCTTCGGGCGCCCAGTCGCTGTTGCCGGTTGCGCCGCCCGGTCTTGATCAGGTACTCATAGGCGCCTTCCTGCTTCCAGTACATGCCGCCTTCGTATTGGCGGGCGAGCGCCTTCACACGGGTCAGTTCGGCCAGGATGGTCTGGGCGTCGATGACCTGGCGGGCGGCCTCGTCGGACAGGGGTAGGTAGTTCATTCACCTGTTTCAGATAAAAAATGCAATCTAACAGGTGAATTGTTGCAAATCAACAGCTTATGAACGTCTTTCAGGCTTCTGAAACATGAAATTCTTCCGAAGGGCACTCGCAGCACGCCGGGCACGGTGCCCTGGGAGGTGCCCAGTCTGCCGGTGAGGCCGCTCCTTGGGCCGGCCTACAATCCCGCCCCTTTGTCCCAACGCCGCACCCCACCCATGAACATCACCGTCAACGCCGACCTGAAGGCCTACATCGACCCGCTGACCCCCGACGAGCACGACGCGCTGGAGCGCAGCCTGCTGGCCGAGGGTTGCCGCGATGCGCTGGTGCTCTGGGGCGACGTGCTGGTGGACGGCCACAACCGCTATGGCATCTGCCAGAAGCACGGCCTGCCGTTCCAGACGGTGCAGAACCCGCGCTTCCAGTCGATGGAGGACGTGCACCTCTGGATGATCGACCAGCACCTGGGGCGCCGCAGCGTGTCGGACTTCCAGCGCGGCGTGCTGGCGCTGCGCCGGCGCGAGATCGAGGCCGAGCGGCGAGGGCGGGCCCGGGCCGAGTCGGCGGCGGCCGACGTGAACGAGGCCGTCGGGCCGGAGGACGCACCGTCTGCCGCCGAAGCGCCCGCGCCCAAGCCCTTGAAGACCCGCGAAGACATCGCCCGCGCGGCGCGCCTGAGCAGCGGCCAGGTGGTGATGATCGAGAAGATCCAGAAGCAGGCCGCGCCCGAACTGGTGGATGCCTTGAAGTCGGGCGCGATCTCGCTCAACGCCGCCGCCGTGGTGGCCAGCCTGCCCGCCGAAGAACAGAAGGCCGCCGCGCTGGCCGGCAAGGACGAACTCAAGCAGGTGGTCAAGCGCGTGCGCGAGTCGCGCCGCAAGCCGGCGGAAGACGCTGCCGACGCCGCGCCGGGCCAGGATGTGGGTGAGGCGCCGGACGAGCTGCAGGCCTTGCGCCACCGGGTCACCGAACTGGAAGCAGAGAACGCTTCGCTGCGCGAACAGCTGCAGGCGCTGAGCGCGCAGCTGGTGGATTGAAGGGCGGGGCTTTCAGGGATCTGAACCCTAAGGCGCCGCCAGCCGCTCCGTCCGCGTCACCTGCCCCAGTGCGTTGTGGTGGTCCCGGGCGTCCAGCGTGCCGTCAAGGTCGGTGTCGCGGTCGACGTGGTCGAGGCGACCCAGGCGCAGGTGTTCCACGCGTGTGGGCTGCCCGGTGAGGGGCTGAAGGTAGCTGGTCTTGACCAGCACACCGTTGCGGTAGCCCTCGACCAGATCGATGAGCTGGTCGCCGTCGGTGTCGATCTCCGATTGCTCCGGGTTGCCCAGGCGGTAGCGGTGGTGGCTCTCGAACACGCCGTCGAAGTTGTCGTCGCTCTCGCCCTCGCTGACCTGCCCCTGGGTGTCGTAGCGGAAGCGGGCGTCCATGCGGCCGTCGAAGTTGCGGTCGAAGTGGCTCTCCAGCGCGCTGCCTGCGGGTGACAGCGTCCAGCGCTCGTCGGCGATGCCGTCCTTGTTGCGGTCCATCTCCATTTCCCGCGTCGGCGCGCGCAGCCAGGCCAGGCAGAGCGCGCCACCGACCAGCAGGCCGACCACGCCCCAGGCCACGTGGCGCGAAGATGAGGGCGCCGGCCGCTGCACAGGATCCACCACGGCGGTGGCTTCCCAGCGTTCGATGATCTCGCGGGCTCTGGCGTGGTCTTCTTCCGCCACCACGAGGCGGATCAACCCGGCCGCGGGCAGCTCGCCGATGGCGCCCTGCAGGTGCTCGCCCAGCACGGTGGCTTCGATGCCCTGCTGGCGCAGCAGGTCGGCGAGCATGTGGCCTTCGACGGCGCTGGCGGGCTGGTAGAGGTTTTGCATGGCGCCACTGTAGTGGGAAGGGCGCGTTTCCGACGCGAAATGCCTTCACCCAGGATGCGGTGGAACCGGCTCCGCCGGGCCACTCGCATCGCCCCCTGGAGGGGGTCGCGCGCAGCGCGGCGGGGGTGCTTCCATTCAGGCCGACGATTTGCCGTCGTCCGGTTCGACCACGCAGCCGTTGATGCGCCAGCCCTCGTCGGCGCCCTGTTCGAGCCGGTAGGTCGCGCGCCAGAGGCGGCCCATGCCGTCGCGCAGCAGCACGGCCTGGATCACGTCGCCGCGCACCGATTCGGGCAGCAGGAACAGCACGGACTCGGGTTTCACGAGCATGCCGTATTGGCCCAGCACCATGGCCATGAAGGTGGGGGCGTTGCCGAACATCTTGTGGATGCTGGGGGCGGCGTAGGAGAAGGCGCGCTCCGCGTCGTCGGCGGCAAAGGCGTCGAGCTGGGCCTCGACCACGGCGCGCACCGCCTTAGCCTGCGCCTCGGGCAGCTCGGCCGCGGCGGCGGCCGTCGCCGCGAAGGCCAGGCACAGCGCCAGCAGCCAGCGCGCGAGCCACCGGTGGTTCAGAACCTGGGGGCGAAGGGCAGCTGGCATGGCGCGCTCCTGACGACAAAAACCCCATTCTCGCCATCACCCTTCTCCCTGCCCGCGTGTCGGGCAAGCCTCTTTTCTCTGTGTGGCGCCGCACGGTGGACGGGCGGAAAACATGCTTAAATACCCTCCACATAGATTCCACATGGATGGTATGCAGATGGCAAACGCACTGACCGAGACCAAACCCCGCGTCGGGGACACCGAAAAACTCACCATCAACCTGGGCGTGGTGGACCTCGGCCAGATCGACCTGCTGGTGCAGGAGGGGTTTTATTCCAACCGCTCCGACCTGATCCGCACGGCGGTGCGCAACTTGCTTGCCACGCACGCCGAGTCGGTGCGACAGACGGTGGCGCGCCGCACGCTGATGCTGGGCCTGCAGCACCTGAGCCGTGCCGACCTCGAGCGCGCGGTGGCGGCGGGCGAGACATTGCGCATCCAGGTCGTGGGCCTGGCGCGCATCGACGACGACGTGCCGCCCGAGCTGGCCCTGGCCGCGATCGGGTCGGTCTCGGTGCTCGGCGCCTTCCACGCCAGCCCCGCGGTGCGCAAGGCCCTGGTCAGCCGCATGGTCTGAACTTCCCTTTGTCCCCATGCCCACGTTCACGAATGCTTTTTTGAAACCCTCTCCCAACACGGTGGCGCCCAGCGCCCTTGCCATGAACATCCAGGAAACCATCGAACGCGCCCTCGCGTCCGCCGGGCTCAACACCCAGAGCGGCCCCATGCGCAGCGTGACCGAGACCATCCGCAAGGCGCTCGCCTCCGCCGGCCTGGGCGGATCGGAGGCACCCGCGAAACCGGCCGCGCCGGCCCGCCCCCCGCAGGACGAGCCCATCGACGTGGTGGCCCGCGAAGTGGTGGACGCGCCCGCGCCGGTGGCCACATCGGCCGAGGCGCCCGACACGGTGGGCAAGGCAGCCCAGCCCACCAAGCCAGCCACGGCCGACAAGACCCCAGGCCAGTTCCTCTCGCGCAGCTTCACCGGCCCCGCCGGCACGCTCGCCTACAAGCTCTACATCCCCGCGCGCACCGCGCAGCAGGCGGCCCAGCCCATGCCGCTGGTGGTCATGCTGCACGGCTGCACGCAGTCGCCCGACGACTTCGCGGCCGGCACACAGATGAACCGCCTGGCCGACGAACACGGCGTGCTCGTGGTCTACCCCGAGCAGCCCTCGGGCGCCAACCCCTCGCGCTGCTGGAACTGGTTCCGCAGCGAAGACCAGCAGCGCGGCAGCGGCGAGCCTGCGCTGATCGCGGGCATCGTGGAGGCGGTGGGCAAGGAGTGCGTGGTGGACCCGAAGCGCGTGTTCGTCGCGGGCCTCTCGGCGGGCGCGGCCATGGCCGTGGTGCTGGGCGAGACCTACCCCGAGCTGTTTGCCGCCGTGGGCGCGCACTCGGGCCTGCCCTACGCCGCCGCCCACGACATTCCCTCGGCGCTGGCCGCCATGAAGGGCCGCAACGCCCTGGGCCGCGCGCACTTCCCCGGCACCGCCGACGACCCGCGCCGCGAACCCTCGCACGCGGTGCCCGTGATCGTGTTCCACGGCGACCGCGACCACACGGTGCAGCAGAGCAATGGCGACACCATCGTGCAGCAGGCCAGCGCGGCCCACGCCCACCAGACCCAGGGCCTCGTCAGCACCACCGAAGAGGGCGAAGCCGGCGGGCGGCGCTACACGCGCACCGTGCACGCCGACGCCCAGGGCCGGCCGCGCGTGGAGCAATGGACGCTGCACGGCGCAGGCCACGCGTGGTCCGGCGGCTCACCGACCGGCTCGTACACCGACGCCACCGGGCCGGACGCCTCGGCCGAGATGCTGCGCTTCTTCATGGAAGGCTAGAAAACACCCCCGCCGCGCTGCGCGCGACCCCCTCCAGGGGGCAACGCGGTGCGGCCCGGCGAAGCCGGTTCCGCCGCGTTCTGGGTTGGGGCACTTCGCGCCGACCTGTGTCCCTCCGGCAGGGGCCGTCCGGCAAAGCCGCCCCGGCGGTGCCCTCGGCGGCACCGCTTCATGCGTCGGCATACCGCGCCCGGGTCGCCGCCAGCTCGTCGAGCAGGCGCTGCCGCAGCGCGGGCGGCGCGATCACCTCTGCCTCGGCGCCGTAGGACAACAGGCGGCGCGCGCCGTGTTCGATGGACTCGATGGGCATCAGCACCGTGGTCCAGTCCGGCCTCGCCGGGATGCCGCCGGGCGCGGCGTCGGGGGTGAAGGGAATGCGCTCGTTGTGCAGCCAGCCCAGGGCGCGCGGCGAGACGGCGACCCTCGCCTGCAGCGCGCGCAGTTCGGCTTCGAAGCGCGCGGCCGAAGCCTGCCAGTAGGCGGCGAGATCGAAGCTCTTCGGGCGCCTGAACTTGGTCGGCAGCGTGCGCAGCGTCTTCACGGCCGTGAGCCGGTAGCTGCGCACGGCCTCCTGCCCCGACACGCGAGCCGCCATGTACCAGGTGCCCGCCTTCATCACCAGCCCCAGAGGCTCCAGCTCGCGCTCCGTCTGGCCGCGCCAGCTCTCGTAGCGCACGGCCACGCGCCGCGCGTTCCACACCGCCTCGGCCACCGCGCGCAGGTGCTCGGGCGTTTCGCTGCTGCGGTACCAGTCCACCGGATCGATGTGCAGGCGCGCGCCCACGCGGTCGGCCTGCTCGCGCCATTCGGCCGGCAGGCTCGCCACCATCTTCAGCCGCGCCGACGCCGCCGCCGCGCCCAGACCCAGGTCGGTCGCCGCGCCCGGCAGGCCGGCCAGCAACAGCGCCTGCGACTCGGGCTCGGTCATGCCGGTGAGCGTGGTGCTCCAACCCTCGCGCAGCTGAAACCCGCCCTGGCGCCCGCGCTCGCCCCACAGCGGCACGCCCGCCGCCGAGAGCTGGTCGATGTCGCGCAGGACCGTGCGCACCGACACCTCCAGCGCGCGCGCCAGCGCCGGCGCCGACTGGCGGCCGTGCGCCTGCAGCAGCATCAGGATCGACAGCAGGCGGCTCGCTTTCATCTCAATGTCCCATGGTTCCGGAGTGACATAAGCAACGCATGACATGGTCTAGCCAAGGGCACCGCCGGGCCGGCTTTGCCGGACGGCCAGTGCCGCCCCCTTGAGGGGGTCGCGCGAAGCGCGGCAGGGGTGGGCAAAATCCATACATGACACAAGGTGGCATGTTATGGCAGGCAAGCTCTGCCCATCGCAACTTTCACACACACCACCATGGACTGGCTCAGCTTTCCCCTGGCTCACACCGCCCACCTCTGGCTCTTCTTTCTGCTCGTGTTCGGCATCATCGCGTTGCCCGGGCTTGACATGGCCTTCGTGCTCGGCAGCACGCTGGTGGATGGCCTCAAAGGCGGGCTGGCCGCGCTCATGGGCGTGGTCGCTGGCGGCGTGGTGCACACCGCCATGGCCAGCCTCGGCGTCGGCCTGGCCTTGCAGGCACTGCCCCAGCTGTTCAACGCCATGCTCATCGCCGGCGCGCTCTACCTCGCGTGGATCGGCTGGCAGCTCGTGCGCGGCGCCGCCGCGCTGGGCGAGGTGAGCGCGCAGGCCTCGCGCCCGCTCGCCGCCACCTTCCGGCGCGGCCTGCTCACCTGCCTGCTCAACCCCAAGGCCTACCTGTTCATGGTCGCTGTGTTCCCGCAGTTCGTGCGACCGGCCGACGGCCCGCTGGCGGTGCAGGCCGTGGTCCTGGGCACCATCATCGCGGCCACCCAGATCGGCGTGTACGGCGCCGTGGCGCTGGGCGGCGTGCGCGTCAAGACCTGGCTGCGCGGCAGCGGGCGCGCCCAGGTGCTGGCAGGTCAAAGCCTGGGCTGGCTGCTGGTGGTGGGCGGGGTGTGGACGCTGTGGCAGGGCTGGCAATCCGCTGGAGCGTGAGCCCGTTCATGCCCTTTCTCCCTTGCTGCGTGGCCTGAACGGGCCGAGCGCTGACAACACCCATCCGACACCGTCAAAGCGTGGCCAGCAGCCGACCGACCCCGGCCAGCGCCGCTTCGCGTGCGGCAGCCGGCGCCGAGCTGTCGGCCAGGTAAGCGCTGACCAGCAAGGGCGCACGCCCAGGTGGCCAGGCGATGCCGACATCGTTCGCGTCGGTGCGGTTGGTGCCGGTCTTTTCGCCGACCGACCAGCCGGCGGGCACGCCGGCCCGCAGGCGCTTGTCGCCCGTGGTGTTGGCCTTCAGCCAGTGCAGGAGGGTGGCGCGCGAGGTGGCGGAGAGCGCGTCGCCCACCAGCAGCTTTTGAAGGGTCTGGGTCATGGCGCGTGGGGTGGTGGTGTCCAGCATCGCAGCGCCCGAGGGCAGATTCAGTTCGGGTTCGGTGCGGTCCAGTCGGGTGACCGTGTCACCCAGGCTGCGGGCATAGGCGGTGAGCGCGCCCGGCCCGCCGCAGCTGGACAGGATGAGGTTGGCCGCCGTGTTGTCGCTGGTGGTGATGGTGGCCTCGCACAACTGGGCCAGCGACAGGCCGTCGCCGCCCACATGCTTCTCCGTCACCGGCGACCAGGGCACCAGGTCTTCGCGTGTGTAGCGGATGCGGCGCTGCAGAGAATCCAGCCCCTGTTCCGCCCGCGCCAGCACCAGGGCACTGGCCAGCAGCTTGAACGAGCTCAGCATCATGAAGCGCTCGTCCGGGCGGTGGCCGTGTTCGCGGCCGGTGGCGGTGTCGATGATGTGCACACCCAGGCGGCACTGGGCGGCGGCTTCGAGCGCGGCGACCCGCTGTTGAAAGGGGCCGTCGTCTGTCTTGCCCCAAGTATTCGTGGGGAAAACGGCCCAGCCGTGCACCATCGAAAAAGCGGTCGCCAGTTGGAAGTGTCGTCGTTGAATCATGTGTGTTCTCCATTGAAGAAGCGCGAATGTTAGGGATGGGTGGCGCTTCGTTCAAACGGGAATAATCTGGCCCACACCCAAGAAAAACTGGTGCCTCTATGGACTTGCCACTCAATGCCCTTCGCGCCTTCGAGGTGTCGGCCCGCCACCTGAGCTTCACCCGTGCGGCGCAAGAGCTCAACCTCACGCAAGCGGCCGTGAGCCAGCACGTGAAGAACCTCGAACAGCGCCTGGGCACGCCCCTGTTCCGCCGCGTGCCCCGGGGGCTCGCGCTCACCGACGAAGGCCAGGCCTTGCTGCCGGTGCTGATGGAGTCTTTTGAACGCATGGCGAGCACGCTGGCCACGTTCAAGGGATCGCAGAAACGCGAGGTGCTCTCGGTGGGCGCGGTGGGCACGTTCGTCGTGGGCTGGTTGCTGCCGAATCTGAAGGACTTCCAGCGGCGTCATCCCTTCGTCGAACTGCGCCTGTTCACCAACAACAACCGGGTGGACCTGGCTGGCGAAGGGCTGGACTGCGCCATCCGCTTTGGCGACGGCCACTGGCACGGCACCGAAGCCACGCCCTTGTTGCGCGCGCCTCTGGCGCCCGTGTGCGCGCCCGCGTTGGCCGCCCGCATCCGCAGCGTGCGCGACCTGGGCCGTGAAACGCTGCTGCGTTCGTACCGGCCGGAAGAGTGGCTGGAGTGGTTTCGTGCAGCGGGCGCGCCACCGCCGTTGCTCACCGGGCCGTTGTTCGACTCTTCACTCGTGCTGGCCGACGCAGCCGCCCAGGGCGCGGGCGTGGCCTTGTTGCCGGTCAAGCTGTTCGGGCGCGACCTGCAGAGCAGCCGTCTGGTGCGGCTGTTCGATGTGGAGGTGGACGTGGGCGGCTACTGGCTCACACGGCTCAAGCGTCGGCGTTCGAGCGCGGCGATGCGCGCGTTCAGCGAATGGGTGGTGAAGCAGAGCCAGCCGGCGTAGCGGCCGCTCGTGCGGGCACCCAACATGCCCCGCGCCTCCCCGATCGACAACGCCAAGCCTCACGCCCCGCTGGTGGGCGCTGGCGCAGCGTGGCACCATCTCGGCTGCACGCGCCCGATCACCGACGGCCGCCCGTTCAACCCACCCCCCTGCGAAGACCCCATGGAACTCCCCGCCCACCAGTTGAGCATGACCGTGCTCATGACCCCCGACACCGCCAATTTCTCCGGCAAGGTGCACGGCGGGTCCATCCTCAAGCTGCTCGACCAGGTGGCCTACGCCTGTGCCAGCCGCTACGCCGGCGCCTACGTGGTGACGCTCAGCGTGGACCAGGTGGTGTTCCGCCAGCCCATCCACGTGGGCGAGCTGGTCACCTTCCTCGCCTCGGTCAACCACACTGGCAGCTCGTCCATGGAAGTGGGCATCAAGGTGATCGCGGAGAACATCCGCACCCAGGAAAACCGCCACGTCAACAGCTGCTTCTTCACCATGGTCGCGGTCGACGACAGCGGCAAGCCCACCACTGTGGCGCCGCTGCGCCCCTTCACGCCCGACGAGCGCCGCCGCCATTCGGCGGCCGAGCTGCGCAAGACCATGCGGCGCGAGATGGAGCAGCGTTTCGGGGCGGTGCGCTGAGCCGGCGGCACCACCGCCGGCCCCTTGAAGGTCATGGCGCCCCGCGAAGCTCCTGACGCAGCGCCCCCGGCCGCGCCGGACGTGGGCGGGCTTCAGGACCCGGCCCTGCTGCGGCGCCTGCTGCGGGCGAAGGACCGCATGGACGCCGCGTCGCACGAAGCCTGGCCCGTGAAGAGGCTGGCCGAGGTGAGCGGGGTGTCCGAAGCCCACTTCGCGCGCTCGTTCAGGCAGGCCTTCGGCATCCCGCCGCACCGCTACCTGCTGACGCGGCGCATCGAGCAGGCGACCACGCTGCTGCGCGACACCGAACTGCCCATCACCGAGATCGCCTTCGCCACCGGCTGGGAGAGCCTGGGCACCTTCGGGCGGATCTTCCGCGACATCACCGGCCAGAGCCCGGGCGCGCTGCGCCAGCAGGCCAGGGCCGCGGCGGGGCCCCTCGACCGCGTGCCCGCCTGCGTGCTGAAGGCCGCGCAGCGGCCGGACCTCACCACAGCAGTTTCGGAGAAGCGGCGCCGCGCGGCGACGGGTACAAACCGGCCATCCCTCAAGGATTCAACCAAGGAGATGTGATGAGCCAAGGTATCAATGTGGTGGGCCTGTACGTGAACGACCAGGACGAGGCGCTGGCGTTCTACGTCGGCAAGCTCGGTTTCCGCGTGCACACGGACGTGCGCAATGGCGCCTACCGATGGCTGACCGTGCAGCACCCGGAGCAGCCGTCGTTCCAGCTCGGCCTGTTCACCCCGGGACCGCCCGTGCACGACGAGGCGACGGCGCAGACGCTGCGCGCCATGGTGGCCAAGGGCGCGATGCCGCCGCTGGTCTTGAGCGTGGCCGACTGCCGGGCCACCTATGAGCAATGGCGTGCCCTGGGTGTGGAGTTCACGCAAGCGCCCGTGGAGCGCTTTGGCAACATCGACGCCGGCTTCCGCGACCCGGCGGGCAACGGCTGGAAGATGATCCAGGCCGCAGGGCGTTCGACATGAGCGGCGGCGCCTGGTGTCGCCGGACCCACCGCTGGGTGTCCATGGCCTTCACGGCGACGGTGTTGGCCAACTTCGCCGTCCGCGCGCAAGGGCAGGGCGAGCCCCCGCCCTGGCTGACCTACGCGCCGCTGCTTCCGCTGGGCCTGTTGCTGTTGACGGGGCTGTACCTGTTCGCCCTGCCGTACCTGTCGCGCCGCGGTGCGCGGCGCTCCCCGGGCGCGCAAGAGGCGCCGGGCGCCTGAAGGGGGTCGTCAGTCGCCGCCCGGTTCGCCGGGGCAGGGGCCCATGCCGATGGCGGCCTCGCGCAGCAGGTCGCGCAGCCAGATCAGGCCCGGATCGCGGGATCGGTACTTGTGCCACTGCATGGACTGCTGCAGGTTCTTCATCGACATCGGCACCGGCCGCAGCGCGATGGGCAGCATGCCCTGAAGCATGTGGGCGAGGCGCGCGTGCGCGGTGGCGATCAGGTCGGTGCCGACCACCAGGTACAGCATCGCGCTGAAGTTGTAGGTGGTGAGGCCGATCTCGCGGCTCAGGCCGTGGTCGTTGGCCAGCCAGGTGTCGAACACCGGCACGCTGCCATCGGGCGGGACCATCGCCACATGGCGCGCCTGCAGGTAACGCTCCATCGTCAGCGTGCCCTGCGCCAGCGGGCTGTCCTGCCAGACCACGCACACGAAGCGGTCGTCGTACAGGGGGTCCAGCGGGTGGTCCGGTGAACAGAAGTTCGACGGAATGATCAGCAGGTCGGCCTCGCCGCGCTCCAGGTTGCGGTGGGGCGGGCCCACCTGCGGCTTGAAGTTGAAGCGGGCCCGGCTGCCGCGCTGGTGGGCCAGGGCCAGCATGTCCGGGATCAGCACCGCCATCGAGTAGTCGGACACGAACAGCGTGAACTCGCGGTCCGACTCGGTCGGGTCGAAGGCGGGCCGCGCGGCCACCGTGGTGTCGATGCGCACCAGCACGTCGCGCACCGCCTCGTGCAGCAGCTCGGCCCGCGGCGTCAGCTCCATGCGGCCCCCCACCTGCACCAGCAGCTCGTCGTCGAAATACTGGCGCAGCCGCGAGAGCGCGTTGCTCATGGTGGACTGGCTCAGGAACACGCGCTCACCGGCCCGCGTGACGTTTTTTTCCGTGAGCAGGGCGTCGAGTGCGACGAGCAGGTTGAGGTCGAGTTTCTTGAATCGCATGGTCGTTCGGCGGCAAGTGTGCATCAGCCCGCGCGGCGCGCCGGGCCGTGCGCGCAGGGCACAAGGGTTTGCCCTGATATTTCAAAAGTGGATGGAAAGGATTCGCACAACCCATTTCCCAGTGCCTGGCCTTCTCCCTACAGTCGCGGCTCGTTTGATCTGGATCAAGTTGCCCGGATCGACGAGGACCCCACACCTACAAGGAGACAAGCCATGCCCGTTCGAGCGTTTGCCCGACAAGCCACTGCGCGCAGGTCCGCCGCACGCCCCGCGTTTTCCTGCCTGTGTCTGGCGCTGCTGACGGCCCAGTCGGCCCAGGCGATCGAGATCGACACCGGCAACCCCGACTGGAAATTGCGGTGGGACAACACCGTGAAGTACAGCCTGATGCAGCGCCTGAAGGACGCCTCGCCCACGCTCGCGGCGCAGATGCCGCTGACCGCCAACCAGGACGACGGCGACAACAACTTCAGGAAGGGCCTGGTGTCCAACCGCCTGGACCTGCTGACCGAGCTGGACCTCGCCGGTCCGGGCTACGGCGCACGGATCAGCGGCGCCGCCTGGTACGACAGCGTCTACAACGGCCAGACCGACAACACCAGCTTCACCGCCAACCACCGGCCGGGCAGCGAGTTCACGACCGACACCCGCGACCTCATGGGCCGCAAGGCCGAGTTGCTGGACGCGTTCGTCTACGGCAAGTTCGACCTGGGCGAGCGCCCGGCCTCGGCCCGACTGGGCCGCCACACGCTGCTGTGGGGCGAGAGCCTGTTCTTCGGTGCCAACGGCATCGCGGGTGGCCAGGCGCCGCTGGACCTGATCAAGCTGCTCTCGGTGCCCAACGCGACCTTCAAGGAGGTCGCCATGCCCACGGGCAAGCTCTCGGGCCAGGTGCAGCTCAACCCCGACGTGTCGCTGGGTGCCTACCTGAGCTACGAGTGGGAGAAGACCCGGTTGATGCCCGTGGGGGCCTACCTGTCGTCCAGCGATGCGCTGGGCCCGGGCGCCGAGCGCATCCAGGCCGGCCCCACCGCCGCCTTCGTGCGCCAGCCCGATCTGGACGCCAAGGACAGTGGGCAGGGCGGTGTGCAGCTGCGCTTCCGCGCGCCGTCGATCGACACCGACTTCGGCCTCTACGCCATCCGCTACCACGCCAACACGCCGAGCAACATCAACAACGTGCTCACCGGCGTGCCGCCCGCTCTGGTGCCCAGCAGCTACCGCTGGGTGTACCACGAGGGGGTGCGGGCTTTCGGCGCCAGCTTCGCCAAGGCGGTCGGCGAATGGGGCCTGGCGGGCGAGGTCTCGCTGCGCCAGAACACGCCGCTGGCCAGTTCCGGGCAGTCCACGCTCTCGACGATCCGCGTCAACACCGGCCTCAACAACAACAGCAACCCCGGCTACGCGGTGGGCGAGACGGCGCACGCGCAGCTCTCGTGGATCGCCTCGCTCGGGCCTTCGTTCCTGTCCAGGGAGTCGTCGTTCGTGGGCGAGGTGGCGTGGAACACGCGCATGAAGGTCACCCGCAATCAGCAGATGCTCAACCCCAATGCCGACAAGTCGGCCGTGGCCACACGCATGGTCTTTTCGCCCAGCTACCGCCAGGTGCTGCCGGGCCTGGACCTCTCGCCCAGCATCGGCATTGGCTACGCCAAGGGCAAGTCCTCGGCCGTCGGGCCGGGCTTCGGCGTGGACGGCGGCGGCGACATCAGCCTGGGCCTGAACGCGGTCTACCTCGGGTCGTGGAACCTGGGCGTGAACTACGTGCATTTCCTGGGCAAGGCCGCGCCCACGCTCGACGCCAACAACAACGCCGTGTACCAGCAGTCGCTGAAAGACCGGAACTACCTGACCGTGTCACTGCGCACCACCTTCTGATCGAGGAGACATCCATGAAACACACCACCCTCTGGACCGCAGCCTTGCTGTTGCCGCTGGTCGCCGCGTCCGGCGCCCACGCCGGCGTGACCGCACAAGAGGCCGCCCGCCTCAAGACCGACCTCACCCCGCTCGGCGGCGAGCGCGCCGGCAACAAGGACGGCAGCATCCCCGCCTGGACCGGCGGCCACGCCACGGCCATCCCCGGCTTCAAGAACGGCGGCCGCCGCGGCGACCCCTTCGCCAACGACAAGCCGCTCTACAGCGTCACGGCGGCCAACCTGGCCGAACACGCCGGCAAGCTGACCGAAGGCACCCAGGCGCTGCTCAAGAAGTACCCGCAGACCTTCCGCGTCGACGTCTACAAGACCCACCGAACGGCCGCCGCGCCGCAATGGGTCTACGACAACACCTTCAAGAACGCCACCAGCGCGCGGATCGAAGGCGACGGGCTCGTCGGCGCCTACGGTGGCATCCCGTTCCCCATCCCCAAGACCGGGCAGGAGGTCATGGCCAACCACGAGCTGCACTGGCGCGGCGAGGCCTGGCAGGCCGACTTCCGCGGCTACCTCGGCACGGCCAGCGGCCAGCGCGTGCTGTCCGTCGAGGGGCGGGGCGACTTCCAGATGCCTTACTACGCCGAAGGACAGGCCGACAAGTTCAATGGCGCGTACTGGGCGATCCGCCTGGTCAACAGCGGCCCGCCGGTGCGTGCCGGCGAGGCCATCACCGGCAACCTCAACCTGGACCAGGACAAGAGCGCCTCGTGGGTCTACCTGACCGGCCAGCGCCGCGTGCGCAAGCTGCCCAACGCCTGCTGTGACACCCCCACCCCGGCCAGCGCCGGCGTGGCCAGCTTCGACGAGGTCGACGTGTTCGGCGGCCGCAGCGACCGCTTCGACTGGAAGATCGTGGGCAAGCAGGAGATGCTGATTCCCTACAACAGCAACCGCCTGCACACCCCGACCAAGGACAGCGACGTGCTGCTGGCCAACCACCTCAACCCGGACCACGTGCGCTGGGAGCTGCACCGTGTCTACGTGGTCGAGGCCACGCTCAAGGCCGGCCAGCGCCACCAGGCGCCCCGCAGCCGCTACTACGTGGACGAAGACACCTGGGTGGCCGTGCTGGGCGACCGTTGGGACGCCAAGGGCCAGCTCTGGAAAACCATCTGGTCGCACCCGGTCGTCATGGCCGACCTGCCGGCCACGACGCCACAGCAGCAGTGGGGCTTCAACGACCTGATCTCGGGCGCCTGGTACGCCAGCGGCGTGGTCAACGAGCGCAACCAGCACTACAAGATCGTGCCGCGCCGCCCGGACAGCTTCTTCACGCCCGACGCCATGGCCGGCGACGGCGTGCGCTGAGCGAGCAGCAGCATGCGTCTGTCGATACCCCTCGCCGCCGCCCTGATGGCCACCCTCAATGTGGCCGGGGCAGGTCTGGCCCAGGCCCAGGTGGGCGATGCGCTGCGTCGCCCGGCCCTGGCCGTCAAGGCGCCGCAACGGGCCGTGCTGCTCGCGGCGGCCCAGGCCGGTGCCCGCACCGTGGCGGTGGGGGAGCGCGGCATCGTGGCCCTGAGCGACGACCGCGGCGCCACCTGGCGCCAGGCCCCGAGCCCGGTGAGCGTGACGCTGACCATGGTGCGCTTCGCTGACGATCAACACGGCGTGGCCGTGGGCCACGGCGGCACGGTGCTGACCACCGACGACGCGGGTGCCAGCTGGCGCCTGCGCCTGGACGGCCGGCGCCTGGCCGAACTGGCCCAGGCCGCCGCCACCACGCCCGCCGCGCAGCAGGACGCCGAGCGCCTGCTCGCCGACGGACCCGACAAGCCCTTCCTCGACGTGCTGCAGTGGGACGCCAAGCGCCTGCTCGCGGTCGGTGCCTACGGGCTGGCCTTCTACAGCGCCGACGGCGGCGAAAGCTGGGCACCCTGGATGGACCGCCTGCCCAACCCCAAGGCCCTGCACTGGTACGTGGCGCGGCGCTCTGGCGACACCCTGCTGCTGGCCGGCGAGCAGGGCCTGCTGGCCCGCTCCGGCGACGGCGGCCAGACCTTTCAGACCATGAACTCTCCCTACAAAGGCAGCTGGTTTGCCGGCGAGATCCGCGCCGACGGGCAGGCCGTGCTGGCCGGCCTGCGCGGCAATGTGTGGCGCTCCACCGATGGTGGTGCGCAGTGGGCCCAGCTGGCCTCTCCCGTGCCGGCGACCATCACCGCCATGGCGGTCGACGCCAAGGGCGGGCTGCTGCTCGCCAGCCAGGCCGGCGTGGTGCTGCGCCTGCAGGGCGATGCACTGCTGCCGCTGAAGGCGCCCCCGGTGCCCATGCCCTCGGCGCTGCTGCCGCTGCATGGCGGACCGCTGCTCACGCTGGGTGTGGCCGGTGTGGTGCCTGTCGATGCAGGAGCGCTCCAATGAACGCACACGCATTCGATCCCCGCTCGGGCTCGCTGGTCGAGCGCGCGCTGTTCAACCACCGTGCCATCGTGGTGTTGCTGTGCGCGCTGGTCACGCTGTTGCTCGGCTGGCAGGCCACGCGCCTGCAGCTCAACGCCAGCTTCGAAAAGACCATCCCCACCAGCCACCCCTACATCCAGAACTACCTGACGCACCAGGCCGAGCTGAGCGGGCTGGGCAACGCGGTGCGCATCGCGGTGGCGCGGCCCGAAGGCAGCATTTACGACGCGAAGTACCTCGACACCCTGCGGCGCCTGTCCGACGAGGTCTTCCTGCTGCCCGGCGTGGACCGCGCGCGCATGAAGTCGCTCTGGACGCCCAGCACGCGCTGGGTCGGCGTGACCGAAGACGGCCTCGAAGGCGGGCCGGTGATCCCTGACGGCTTCGACGGTTCGCCCGCCAAGCTGCAGCAGCTCGCCGCCAACGTGGCGCGCTCGGGCGAGATCGGCCAGACCGTGGCGCGCGATGCGAAGTCCTCGGTGATCTTCGTGCCGCTGCTCGCCAAGGACGCCGAGGGCCAGGCCATCGACTACGCCCGGCTCTCCACCCAGCTCGACGCGCTGCGCACCACCTACGAGGCCGAAGGCGTCACGGTGCACATCACCGGTTTCGCCAAGATCGTGGGCGACCTGATCGACGGCGTGAAGGCGGTGCTGGTGTTTTTCGCACTCGCGGTCGCCATCGCCACCGCCATGGTGTTCTGGTACACGCGCTGCGTGCGCTCCACGCTGCTGGTGGTGCTGGCCTCGCTGATCGCGGTGGTCTGGCAGCTCGGGCTGCTGCCGCTGCTGGGCTACGCGCTGGACCCGTATTCCATCCTCGTGCCCTTCCTCGTCTTCGCCATCGGCATGAGCCATGGCGCGCAGAAGATGAACGGGATCATGCAGGACGTGGGGCGTGGTGTGGACCAACTCGTGGCCGCGCGCTTCACCTTCCGCCGCCTCTTCCTCGCCGGGCTCACGGCGCTGCTGGCCGACGCGGTGGGCTTCGCGGTGCTGCTGGTGATCGATATCCAGGTGATCCGCGAGCTGGCGATCGCCGCGTCCATCGGCGTGGCGGTGCTGATCTTCACCAACCTGATCCTGCTGCCCATTCTGCTGAGCTACACCGGCGTGAGCGCGAGCGCCGCCGCGCGCAGCCTACGCGCCGAACAGGCCGATGCGGTGGGCGCGGCCAGACACCCGATGTGGGCCTTCCTCGACCGCTTCACCCAGCGCCGCTGGGCCACCGCGGCCGTGGCCGTGGGGCTGCTGATGGGCGTGGGCGGTTTTGCCGCGAGCACGCAGCTCAAGATCGGCGACCTCGACCCCGGCGCCCCCGAGCTGCGCGCGGACAGCCGCTACAACCGCGACGTGGCCTTCATGAACGCGGCCTACGGCGCGGGCAGCGACGTGCTCGCCGTGATGGTGAAAACGCCCGAGGGCCAGTGCTCGGCCTACGACACGCTCAACAAGATCGACGCGCTCGAATGGGAGCTGCGCCAGATCGACGGCGTGGAGAGCACCAACACGCTGGCGCTGCTCAACCGCCGCGTGCTCTCGGGCCTGAACGAAGGCAACCCGCGCTGGTACGAGTTCCTGCCCAACCAGGACATGCTCAACACGGTGACGGCCAGCGCGCCGCGCGGCCTGTACAACGACGCCTGCGGCCTGCTCACGGTCTATGTCTACCTGCGCGACCACAAGGCCGACACGCTGACCCGCGTGGTGGACCACGTCGAAGCCTTTGCCCAGCTCAACAACACCGCCGACACGCAGTTCCTGCTGGCCGCCGGTAGCGCGGGGATCGAGGCCGCCACCAACATCGTGGTCAAGGACGCGTGGCGCACCATGCTGTTCCTGGTCTACGGTGCCGTGGTGGTGCTGTGTTTCATCACCTTCCGCTCTTGGCGCGCGGTGGTGGTGGCGGTGCTGCCGCTGGTGGTGACCTCGTTCCTGGCCGAGGCGCTGATGGTGGCGCTGGGCATGGGCGTGAAGGTGGCCACGCTGCCGGTGATCGCGCTGGGCGTGGGCATCGGCGTGGACTACGCGCTCTACATCCTGTCCATCACGCTGGCCCAGCTGCGCGAAGGCAAGAGCCTGTCTGAAGCCTATTACCGCGCCCTGCTGTTCACCGGCAAGGTGGTGATGCTGACCGGCATCACGCTCGCCGTCGGTGTCATCACCTGGGTCGCCAGCCCCATCAAGTTCCAGGCCGACATGGGCCTGCTGCTGGCCTTCATGTTCCTCTGGAACATGCTCGGCGCCCTCGTGCTGCTGCCCGCGCTCGCGCACTTCCTGCTCAAACCCCGTGCGCAGACCGCCGCCGCCCCGGCGCCCGCGCCCACCCCCCTTCACATGAGGACTTCACCATGATCCCTGCCTTGCTCCGCCGTTCGCTGCTGGGTTTGTCCCTCCTGGCCGGCGCGTCCGGCGCCGGGGCCGCGGCGTCGCCCGACGCCGTGTTCGACCGCTACGTGGCCGCCGTGCACGCGGGCGACATGGCGACGGTGCGCGCCCTGATCGCGCCCGACGTCGAGCGCTCCGACTACGTCGGCTGCCGCCCGGAGATGGACAACCCGGCCTGCCTGGCGCACTACATCGAGACCACCGTCGTGCAGCCGAAGGCGCAATTCACCCTCCTGCGCCGCCAGCTCGACGGCGACACGGTCAGCGCCCGGCTGGAGGTGCGCAGCCCCTGGCATTCCAAGGCCTGCATCGAGCGCATCGTGGGCACCGACATCGTCCGCGTGCGCAACGGCCAGATCCACGGCTTCCGCTTCGTGCCCGACTTCGGCGACGAGTCCACCGCCATCTTCTTCGGCTCGCTGGGCATCGGCCCGCGCGCCGCACGCCCTTCCGTCAAACCCTGAGACCCACCATGTTCAAGTACTTCCCCACCAACTACGTCTGGAACCTCTCCGTCAACCTCGCGATCGAGATGGGCGCGCGCATGGGCGAAATCGAGCAGATGTGCGCCCCCTTGCTGGAGGCCGCCAAGGCACCCGATGCGGCCGGCACCCAGGCTTTCCGTGAAACCTGGGTGAACATGGCCGACCGGCTCTGCGGTCTGGCCGAAGAGGACGAGGCCCAGGGGCGCCTGCTGTCGGCCGGTGAAAAATACCGCCGCGCCGCCAGCTACCTGATCACCGCCGAGCGCCTGCAGGCCCACGACGCCCCGGGTCGACTGGCCCTGTACCAGCGCGAGCTGGAGCTGTTCCTCAAGGGCTCGCGCCTGATGGGGGACTCGGTCCAGCGCGTCGAGATCCCCTACGAGGGGCGGCAGCTGTCGGCGCTCTACCGCCCCGCCGAAGGCCTGCGGCCCGGCGAGCGCGCGCCCTTGCTGGTGCAGCTCAACGGTCTGGATTCCACCAAGGAGATGAAGCACCTGGTGGGCCTGTCCTCGTGGCTGGCCAAGCGCGGCGTGTCGTCGCTGATGGTGGACCAGCCGGGCACCGGTGAGGCGCTGCGCCTGCACGGCCTCACCGCGCGCTTCGACGCCGAGCACTGGGCCAGCCGCGTGGTCGACTGGCTGGAGCAGCACCCCGCCGTGGACCCCAAACGCATCGGCTGCGAAGGCGTGTCGCTGGGTGGTTATTACTGCCCGCGCGCCGTGGCCATGGAGCCGCGTTTTGCCTGCGGCGTGGCCTGGGGTGCCAACCACGACTGGCGCGACGTGCAGAAGCGCCGGCTGGAGAAAGAAGGCGACTTCCCGGTGCCGCACTACTGGGCCCATGTGTGCTGGGTCTGGGGTGCCAAGGACGTCGACGATTTCATGCGCATCGCCGAAGACGTGCACCTGGACGGCGTGGTCGAAAAGATCAAGGTGCCCTTCCTCGTGACGCACGGCGAGCGCGATTCGCAGATCCCGCTCAAGTGGGCGCACCGCACCTACGAGCAGCTGGTCAACAGCCCGAAGCGCGAACTCAAGATCTTCACCGACCGTGAAGGCGGCGTGCAACACGCCAGCTTCGACAACAGCATCAACGCCGGTCACTACATCGCCGACTGGGTGGCAGAAACCCTGGGCGGACACACGGCCGCCTGAACCATCGCACACACAAGGGACACTATATGAACATCATCGGACTCGACGCCCTGGTCTTTGGCGTGGACGACCTCGCCGCCTGCCGCCAGTACCTCGTGGACTACGGCCTGCGCGACGTGGGCCATAACCGTTTCGAAGCGCTCGACGGTACCGCCGTCGTGATCCGCGCCAAGGACGACGCCTCGCTGCCGCCCGGCCTGGGCACCGCCAGCATGCTGCGCGAAACCGTCTACGGCGTGGCCGATGCCGCCACGCTGCAGGCCATCGCCACCGAGCTGTCGCGCGACCGCACCGTGACGCACGAGGGCGGCGTGGTGCGCGCGCTGGACGACATGGGCTTTGCGCTGGCCTTCCAGGTCAGCGTGCGTCGCACGCTGGACCTGCCCGCCGAAACCGTGAACGCGCCGGGCGCGCCGGTACTGCGCCCGGCGAACACGGTCGCTGTGGACCAGAACGCGCCGGCCCTGCCGCGCTCGCTGTCGCACGTGGTGTATTTCGTGCCCGACACCGCCAAGGCCGAGGCCTTCTACCGGCGGCTGGGTTTTGTCTGCACCGACCGCTTCACCGGCGTCGGCCCCTTCCTGCGGCCCGCCGGCACGCACGAGCACCACAGCCTTTTCATGATCCAGACGCCGCCCTTCATGAAAGGCTGCGAGCACTTCACCTTCCACATGGGTGGCCCCACCGAGCTGATGCTGGCGGGCACGCGTTTTGTGGAGAAGGGCTACCAGAGCTTCTGGGGGCCGGGGCGCCACAAGTTCGGCAGCAACTGGTTCTGGTACTTCAATTCGCCGCTGGGCTGCCACGTCGAGTACGACGCCGACATGGACCAGCACGACGAGCACTGGACCGGGCGCGAGGTGCCCCTGGACGCCGACGCTTCGCAGCTGTTCCTGTTCCAGCACCGCGAGAAGTGGGCCCCGGGCGGCGGTCCGCCCCCGGGCGCCCCGGCGCACTGAGATGAAACACCCCCCCGCGCCGCTTCGCGTCACCCCCCCAAGGGGGGCGGCACTGGCCGTCCGGCAAAGCCGGCCCGGCGGTGCCTCTGGGTGGCGTTGCTTCGTTCGTCGCGGATGGTTCTCCGGCGCCAGCACAACTGAAGGAAACCGACCATGAGGCTGTGCCACATCGACCACCTGCCCGACGGGGCGTCCCGGGGTTTTGATCCGCACCAGGTCGGTCAGGACACGGTGCTGGTGGTGCGCCAGGGGGCACAGCTGTTCGCCTACCGCGACGCCTGCCCCCACCACGACACGCCCATGGCCTGGCGCAAGGACGCCTACCTCGACGGCACGGGCCAACACATCGTCTGCGCGGCCCACGGCGCGCAGTTCGACATCGCCACCGGGCTGTGCACGCTCGGGCCCTGCCTGGGTGAGTCGCTCACGCCCGTCACTTTGCAGATCCACCACAACGGCGAGGTCCACCTCGCCACCGACAACCCTCTGGAGACACCCACATGACCCGCTCAGCATCCCGCATCCTCATCATCGGAGGGGGCTTCTCCGGCATGGCCGCGGCCATCCAGCTGCGCAAGCAGGGCGCCGAGGTCGATCTGGTCGAGATCGACCCGGGCTGGCGCAGCTACGGCGCCGGCATCAGCCTGGGCGGCGCCACCTTGCGGGCCTTCCGCACCCTGGGCATTCTGGACGCGTTCCTGGCGCACGGCCACGCGGCCGACGGTGTTCACCTGTGCCTGCCCCACGGCCCCCAGGTCGCTGAACTGCCCACGCCGCGCATGGCCGGCCCGGACGTGCCCGGCGGTGGCGGCATCATGCGGCCGGTGCTGGCCCGCATCCTGGCCGAGGCCACGCGCGCCTCGGGCACGAACGTGCACCTGGGTTGCACCTTCACGGAGATCGAGCAGGATGCCGAAGGCGCGGAGGTCGGCTTCACCGACGGCCAGCGGCGGCGCTACGACCTTGTGATCGGCGCCGATGGCCTGTATTCCAAGGTGCGCGAGGCGGTGTTCCCGCAGGCGCCCAAGCCGCAGTACAGCGGGCAGGCCGTCTGGCGCGCCGTGTTGCCCAGGCCCGCCGACATCGACACCTGCGTGATGTGGATGGGCCCGAACATCAAACCCGGTGTGAACCCGGTCTCGAAGACCGAGATGTACCTCTTCGTCACCGAGCCGCGGCCGACCAACGAGCACGTCGATCCGGCCACCTTCGCCACCCACCTGCGTGGCCTGCTGGCCGACTTCCCGGCGCCCGCGCTGCAGGCCATCCGCGACCAGATCGGCCCGGATTCGCAGATCGTCTACCGCCCGCTCGAAGGCCTGCTGATGCCGCGCCCCTGGTTCAGTGGCCGCGTGGTGCTGATCGGCGACACGGTGCACGCCACCACGCCGCACCTGGCCTCGGGCGCCTGCATCGGCATCGAGGACGCGCTGGTGCTGGCCGAAGAACTGGGCCGCACGGACGCGCTGGGCGATGCCCTGGCCGCCTTCGAAGCCCGGCGCTGGGAACGCTGCCGCATGGTGGTGCAGAACTCGGCCCGCCTGGGCGAGATCGAGGTCGCTGGCGGCGACAAGGAAGAACACGCCCGCATCATGCGCGAGTCGGCAATGGCGCTGGCCCAACCCATCTGACCCGGAGATGCCATGAACCCCCACGCTCGAAACCTCGTTTTCTCGCTGCCCCCCGAGGGGGCGAATGCCTCCTTTGAGGCGGCTCGGCAGGAGGCACCATGAACACCCGTTCCACCAGCACCCTGGGCCACGTCGCCCTGATCGTGGCGCACTGCGCCGGCATGGTTGATCTCGTGGCCCTGCCGGTCTGGGTCGGTACCCTGATCCAGCATTACAAGCTCGACCCGCAGCAGGCCGGTGGTCTGGTCACGCTGTTCCTGATCGGCGCGGTGGTCTCCAGCGTCTTCCTGGCCTCGCGTTTCCAGCGGGTGAAGGGGCGCTGGGTGGCGGCGGGCGGGTACGCGCTGGCGGCCGCCTGTTTCGGCACGCTGTCGCAACCGCTGGACTACGCCACCATGGCCATGCTGCACACGGCCGGCGGCCTGGCCGCCGGGGCCGCGCTGAGCGTCACCCACGGCACCATCGCGCGCAGCCTCAACCCGCACCTGAAGTTCGCCCTCGTCGGCGTCGGTCTGGGGGTGTTTGCGGTGGTGTTCCTCGGCGCCTCGCCCAAGATCATTGCGGAGGCCGGCGGCTACATGCTGTTCGCCCTCTTCGGCGCGGTCATGCTGCTGGCCTCGCTGGTCTGCGCCGTGGGCTTTCCCGAGCCCGAGCGAGAGCCCACGGCGGTGGGCGCACCGGTGGCGCGCATCCCGCGCGCCGTCTGGTTCGGCATCGTGGGCATCAGCGCCATGGCCCTGGTGCAGTCCATGACCTTCAGCTTCCTGGAGCGGGTCGGGGCCGACCGTGGCCACAGCCTGAACCTGATCACGGGCGTGCTGGTGGTGATGGGCCTGGTCAACCTGCTGCCCGCCGCGCTGGCGGCGATGCTGGAAAAACGCTGGAATGCGCGCAGCGTGCTGCTGGCCGGCCCGGTGATCCAGGTGCTGCTGGCGGCGGTGATCATGAACGCGCCCAGCTTCTACCCCTATGCCGCCGCGGCCTCGGTGTTCGCGGCCGTGATGATCTTCACCCACACCTTCGCCTTCGGCCTGCTGGCGCGGCTCGAACCCAGCGGCCGCGCCATGGCCGCCACGCCTGCGATGCTGATGGTCGGCGCCGCCATCGGGCCGGTGCTCGGCGGCACGCTGGTGAAGACGGCCGGCTACGGCAGCCTCGGCCTGGCGGCGCTGCTGATCGGCGGTGTGGCCGTGGCCTGCATGTCGCGGCTGCCGGGGCAGGCGCCGGCCCTGCTGGCCAGGGAGGCGGCATGAAACCCCAACGCCGCTTCGTCGACCTCTCCATCTACCTGGAAAACGACGTGCTCTCCGATCCGCCCCCGCTGGCGCCCAAGATCACCTACCAGCGGCACGCCGACACCCTGCCCGAGTTCATGGCCATGATCCCCGGCACCCGGCCCGAGGACTACCCCGACGGCGAGGCCGCCGCCGCCGAGTGGGTGACGCTGACCACGCACAGCGGCACCCACCTCGACGCGCCCTGGCACTTCCACTCCACGCAGGATGCGAAGAACGGCGGCAGCCGGCCCAGCATCACCATCGACCAGGTGCCGCTGGACTGGTGTTTCCAGCCCGGCGTGAAGCTCGACTTCCGGCATTTCCCCGACGGGTACGTTGCCACCGCGGCCGATGTCGAGGCCGAGCTGCAACGCATCGGCCACACGCTGGAGCCGCTGGACATCGTGGTCGTCAACACGCGCGCCGGTTCGCGCTACGGCCAGCCCGACTTCCTGGGCGCCGGCTGCGGCATGGGCTACGAAGCCACCATGTACCTGCTGGAGCGCGGCGTGCGACTGACCGGCACCGACGCCTGGAGCTGGGACGCGCCGTTCGCCTTCACCGCGCAGAAGGTGGCCGAGACCGGCAACAAGGCGCTGATCTGGGAAGGCCACAAGGCCGGCCGCGACATCGGCTACTGCCACCTGGAGAAGCTGCACAACCTCGAAGCCCTGCCGCCCACGGGCTTCACCATCAGCTGCTTCCCGCACAAGATCCGTGGCGCCAGTGCGGGTTGGACGCGGGCCGTGGCGATTTTTGAAGACTGATTTGAAGAAGGACATGCCATGAGCTTTCCCCCCATCCACCGCGTCGTCACCGGCCACGACGCCGACGGCAAGGCCATCGTTGCGAGCAACGGCCCGCTGCCCACCGTGGTCGAGATCGCGGCCATCCCCGGCACGGTCTTCCACGAAGTCTGGAGCACCGCAGCCACCCCGGCCCCGGTGGACAACGCCGCCGACCCCACGCTCGGCCCGCTGATGCTGCCGCCGCCGAAGCAGGGCACCCGCATGCGCTTTGTCGACATCCCGCCCGACACGGCCGAGTTCCTGGCCCAGGGCGCCGGGCAGATGAAAGATGCCTTCGCCCAGATCGGCGACGAGAAGGCCTCGACCGTGAAGGCGCACTCGCCGCACCCGCTGATGCACCGCACCGAGAGCATCGACTACGGCGTGGTGATCGAGGGCGAAATGACCCTGGTGCTCGACGACAGCGAGGTGCTGCTCAAGGCCGGCAGCGTGGTCGTGCAGCGCGGCACCAACCACGCCTGGGCCAACCGTTCGGGCCGGCCCTGCCGCATGCTGTTCGTGCTGCTCGACGGCGCCTACGAACCGGCGATCGACCAGGCGCTCGCGGCGCGCTGAGCCGGGACCAACGTTTCAACAACCCCCAGGAACACACCGATGAAATTGGCAACCTTGCGTGACGGCAGCCTCGATGGACAACTGCTGTTGGTCTCGCGCGACGGGCAGCGCGCCGTGCGCGCCGGCGCCATCGCGCCCAGCCTGATCGAGGCCCTGCGGCGCTGGGACGAGGTGCAGGCGCCGCTGGGCGAGCTGTACGCGGCGCTCAACGCCGGCAGCGCGCCCGGCGCGTTTGACTTCGACCCCGCCGCCTGCACGGCGCCCCTGCCGCGCGCCCCGCAGTGGCTCGACGGTTCGGCCTTCCTGAACCACGGCCGCCTGATGGAGCAGGCCTTCAACACGCCGCCCATCCCGCTGTTCGACAGCGTGCCGGTGATGTACCAGGGCGCCAGCGACGACTTCCTCGGGCCGCTCGACGACGTGCCCCTGCCCAGCGAGGCCGACGGCATCGACTTCGAGGGCGAGTTCGGTGTGGTCACCGGGCCGGTGCCCATGGGCGTGTCGCCCGAGGCGGCGCTGGCCTGCGTGCGCCTGGTGGTGCAGGTCAACGACTGGAGCCTGCGCGCGCTGGGCCCGCACGAGATGAAGACCGGCTTCGGCTTCCTGCAGGCCAAACCGTCCACCGCCTTCGCGCCCGTGGCCGTGACCCCCGACGAGCTGGGCAGCGCCTGGCGCGACGGCAGGGTGCAGATGCAGCTGAACGTGTTGTGGAACGGCGAGCGCTTCGGCGAGCCGCACGGCGGCGAGATGAACTTCCACTTCGGTCAGCTGATCGCCCACGCGGCGCGCACGCGCCGGCTCACGGCCGGCACCATCGTCGGCTCGGGCACGGTGAGCAACGTGGCGCGCAGCGCGGGCTCGGCCTGCATCGCCGAACGCCGCGTGATCGAGAAGATCGACCAGGGCGAGATCCGCACCGGCTTCATGGCATTCGGCGACCGCGTGCGCCTGCAGGCCTGCTTCGAAGACGGGCAGGCCGGCCCGTTCGGCATGATCGACCAGCGCGTGGTGCCGGCCACCGGGGCGCCCTGATGCGCTGGCTGGTGACCGGGGCCAACGGCTTCGTGGGGCGCGCGCTGGTGCGGCGCCTGCTGTCGCAGGGCCTGCCCGGCGGCCGCACGCTCACGCAGCTGGCGGTCACGGACTTTGCGCTGGACGACGAGGTGGCCGATCCGCGCCTGCTGCGCCTGCTGCGCCTGCCGGGCGATCTCACGCAGCCTGACACCTGGGCAGAGGCCTTCGCCACGCCGCTGGACGGCATCGTCCACCTGGCCAGCGTTCCCGGCGGCACCGCCGAGGCTCAGCCCGCGCTGGCGCGCGCGGTCAACCTGGACGCCACGCAGGCGCTGCTGGACCATTGCCGTGCCCAGGTCGAGCGCGGCGGCGTGGCGCCCCGGCTGGTGTTCGCCAGCACCATCGCCGTCTACGGCGCGGCACTGCCCCCCGAGGTGAACGACCACACGCCCGCAGCGCCCCACATGGTGTACGGCGCGCACAAGCTCATGGCCGAGATCGCCGTGGCCCACGCCAGCCGGCGCGGCTGGCTCGACGGCGTGTCCCTGCGCCTGCCCGGCGTGCTGGTGCGGCCGCCCGCGCCCACCGGCCAGCTCTCGGCCTTCATGAGCGACTTCATCCGCGAGCTGGCCCAGGGCCGGCCGTTCGAGTGCCCGACCTCGCCCGGCGCCACCACCTGGGCGTCCTCGCTGCCCAGCGTGGTCGACAACCTGCTGCACGCGGCCGTGGTGGACACCGCCCGCCTGCCGCCCTCGCGCAGCCTGCTGCTGCCCACGCTGCGTTTCAGCATGGCCGAGCTGGCCGAGGCCATCGCCCGCGTGTTTGCCGTGCCGGCCCCGGCGCTGGTGCGCTGGTCGCCCGACGAGCGCATCGAAACCCTGTTCGGGCGCTTTCCCCCGCTGCGCACCGACGCGGCCGAACGCGCGGGCTTTGTCAGCGACGGCGATGGCGAGGCGCTGGTGCGCCGGGCGCTGGCGCCGTCCTGAGCGGACGGGTCAACCGGGGGCGGCGAGCACCCGCTGCACATGCGCCAGCAGCCCCGCGCTGCCGTCTTCCACCAGGTCCAGCACCTCCTCGAAGCCTTTGGCGCCACCCTGGTACGGGTCGGGCACGACCGGGCTGTCGTGCTGCTGGAAGAACTCGGCGAAGCGCCGCAGCTTCTTCGCGTGCGCCGGCGGGCACAGCCGTTCGGCCAGCACGAAGTTCTCCCAGTCCATCACCAGCACCAGGTCGAACACCTCAAAATCCTGCGCCGTCAGCTGGCGCGCGCGCTGGGTCGAGAGGTCGTAGCCGCGCTGCAGCGCGTGTTTCTGGCTGCGCGCGTCGGGCGGCGCGCCCACGTGGTAGCTGTGCGTGCCGGCCGAATCGACCTGCACCCGGTCGGCCAGACCGGCCTCAGCCCCTTGGCCTCGAACACGCCGTGCGCGGTCGGGCTGCGGCAGATGTTGCCCATGCAGACGAAGAGGACGCGGAAACCTGGAGTGGTGCGGGTGTTGTTCATGGGATGCATTGGACCGCACCGCACGGCGGAGAACCGCTTCCGCCGTGCGAACTGACCGGTTTTCGGGGGCTTTTCCGCGCTTCGACCCCCGGGGTGCTGGCACTATGCTGTCCACTGGGCACGGTCCGCCGGTCGCCGCCAGCGACCTCGGGCCCCTTTGACCTCTTCTCACCCCGGAACCGACATGGCCAGTGATCTGGATACGGTGCGCGTGCTTCGTGCACTGTTCAACGACATACCGCGCGCGCCGCAAGGCCTCTCGCACGAGGCGACGATGGAGTGGATCCAGCGCTCGATGACCGACTTTCCGGGCGGCGAGGTCGCCTACATGATCGAGCACGTGACCCGCAATTCGATGGTGGACATCGTGCTGCGCCTGCGCGAAGACGGCTACCTCAAGGACGACCAGCAGTTCGACGCCACGCTGCAGCAGATCGCCACCCCCGAAGGCCGCCAGACCTTCATGGACTGGTGCATCAACGCGCAGAAGAGCGTGGACGCCACCGCGCGCCTGCTCAACCGCGCCAAACGCGCCTGGAGCGAGCCCGAGCCGCTGTTCGTGGCCGACGCGGCGGCCGTCCAGCGCTTCATCGACGGCCGGCCCACCGGCGCAGGCGTGCTGTTCGCCGAGTTCGCGATGCGCAGCGACGTGCGCGAGATCGGCCTGTTCGACACCGAACCCGCCGCCATTCACGAGTTCGACTGGGGCTTCATCACCGAAGACCCCGGCGAGTGGAACGTCTACGTGACCGAGGTCTGGCGGCGCGGCACGGTCGGTCATTTCGACCGCATGCTCGGCGCCTGGCGGCTGGAGACCACGCACGCGCTGCCCGAAGGCCAGCTGCGCGCGCCGCACGTGCCGCCGGGGCTGACGGAAGACCTGGGCATCACGCGCTTCAGCGCCCTCACGCTGCACACGAACGACGACCCCGCCGTGCGCCGCTGGGTCGGCGAGGTTTTCATCACCCACATGCTGCCGGTCATGGCCGCGCGCGCGCTGGACGAGAACTACGACTTTCCGGCGAAGGTGATGGAGCTGAGCTGAACGGCGGCCTCAGCCCGCCTCGTACAGCTCCAGCGGCAACCCGTCCGGGTCGCTGAAAAACGTGAACCGCCGACCGGTGTATTCGTCCACCCGCACCGGCTCGACCACAACCCCTTGCTCCTCCAGCCGCGCCTTGCACGCGGCCACGTCCTCGACCACGAACGCCAGGTGCCGCAGACCCTGCGCCTCGGGGTAGGACGGCCGCGGCGGCGCGCCGGGGAAAGAGAACAGCTCCACCTGCGACCCGTCGGGCAGACCCAGATCCAGCTTCCAGGAATTGCGCGCCTCGCGGAAGTGTTCGGCGATCACTTTCAGGCCGAGGACTTCGGTGTAGAAGCGTTTGGAGCGCTGATAGTCGGCGCAGATGATGGCGGCGTGGTGGATGCGGGTAAGCATGAGAGTGCGGACAGCGTTGTATTGAGCTATCGGAGCCCGAGGTACCTGGCGTTCTCAGTGGTGAAGGCTGACAGGGCGTTGAGGACTTCTTTGGCCATCGATCTGAGAGGCGTCCAAGAAGGATGCTGCATGGCCGCAAGATTGGTGTCCCGGCCCGCGCCGGCGGGAAGCGTTTGAGCAGGAACTCCTTCCAATGCGCCAGCCAGTGCGCCGACCCAGGCTTCCTGTTCGACACTGAGGTGCCCCCGACCAATCAGATATCGGCCTCGCAAGACATCGTCCTTCAGTTCCCATGCGACGTTGTAGTCACCCATTGCGGCGCATTGTTCATCAGGTGGTAACGCCAAGAACTTCAGTGACATCAGGAACACGCTGTAGGAGGAGTGGAATTCCTCTTCGTCTGAAAGTGGCTGCTTGTCAGTCGGCATGGAGCGAAACAAGTTTGAAATTGTTGCGGCGATTCATTTTGCGCTTGGACTACCCCCACACCGCATCCAGCGCCACCGGCCAGGTGCCGCGCCACACGCCGTGGCACCTGGCCGGTGAGCGGGTCCCGGTGGTCAGGGGCCCAGCACACCGCGGGCGGTCAGGAAGCGCTCCGTCGGTTCGGCCAGCAGGGCCGCGCCGGCCGTGTTGAGGTGGTCCCGGTCACGGTAGATCATTGTGCCGCCGTGCACCGGGGTGCAAGTGCTTCCGGTGGCGGGACACAGGATGTCGAAGCTGCGGAACACATGGGCGTTGGGCTCTGCGGACAGCGCCTGCTCCAATGCCTGGTGCACCCGGTCCACGCCCTGGGACAGGGTGTCGCGATCCTGTGCACAGGCGGCATTCGAAAACACGGTGCGCATGCACACCGCAGGGTGCTCGAAGTCGAACATGGGCGGCGGGCCGACCACCACCAGTTGCATCTGGCGCGCGGCCAGCTCGCGGGCCAGTGTGCGCAGATCGGTCGCCCAGGTCGGCAGGTCACCGACCGGGTGTGTGCTGCCGCGATCAAAGTAGAGGCGCGAAACCAGCAGCACGTCGCCCGGGCGGGCCTGGGCGTACATCGCCTCGACGATGCGTTGCCGGGGTTCGAAGACCCCGCCCATGTGTGGGTACGGCCGTCCCGGGGTTTCGATCAGGTGCACGCCGACGCCGGTGGTCTTGTGCAGGCGGTACAGCATCCCCTGCAGGTGACCGGCGTGGCTGTCGCCCATGGCCCAGACCGTCTGTCCACCGGGCACACGGGGCGCCTGCGTGCAAAGGTCAAAGGTGCCGGCTCCCAGGCGCCGCTGCTCGCCGTCGACCACACAGTGGGGGTTGTAGTTTTGGCCCTTCACCGGCAGGAAGGCCGGTGCGTCGCGCAGTGCTGGGTCCAGCGGCAGCAGCAGGCGGGGGTGCTGCGCCAGCAGCAACGCCATCATCGCCGTGACCACCAGCGACGCCCCCAGGCCGCGCGCCACCGCCCAGCGACCCGACCAGTGGCGCAGCGGGGACTCCACCCAGCGGTAGGACATCTCGGCCAGGAGGAACATCGCCGCGATCAGCCAGGGCGCGTGCCAGGCATCGACGCCGGTGGACCAGCGCGCCAGCACCAGCACCGTCCAGTGCCACAGGTAGAGCGAATAGGAGATCAGGCCGATGTGACGCAACGGTGCCAAGGTCAGCACCCGCTGGCTCAGGCCGGTCGGTCCGAGGAGCAGCAGGCAGGTCAGCACCACTGCTGCGGTGCTGGCTGGGACCAAGTGTTGCACCGGCGCCCAGAGGCAGGCGATCAGCGCGATCAGCGGCAGCGGACCCAGCCGGGACAAACCGCGGCGCAGCAGGGTCGCCAGGGCGCTGTCGCGTCCCGCGTACAGCAGGCAGCCTGCGCCCAGCTCCCAGAAACGCAGCGGCGTGAAAAAGTAGGCTGCGGCGGGGCGCGACGCGAACACGTGGACGAAGAACACATAGGACAGCAGGCTCAGCCCACCGACCATCAGTGGCAAGGCCCGTTGCGGCCGACCCAGCCGCCCGCTCGCCGCGAGCCAGAACAGCGAGGGGTACACCAGGTAGAACTGCTCCTCGACCCCGAGGGACCAGGTCTGGGTGAAGGCGTTGGACTGGGCCGCCGGGGCGAAGTAGTCGATCGCCTGGTGGTACAGGTAGATGTTGGAGAAGCCGAACAGCGCGTTGATGCCCGTCAGCAGGCTGGTGCGCGGCTGCGGGTCGAGCGCGCTGATCAGCACGGCGGTGACCAGCACGCAGACCAGCAGGGCTGGCAACAGCCGCTTGATGCGGCGCTGGAAGAACCCGCGCAGGAACGGTCCGAGCGCTCCATGCGGTCGTGAAACGAGCGAGGCGGTGATCACGAAACCCGAGATCACGAAGAAGATGTCCACACCGAGGTAACCGCCGGGCAGCAGCGACTTGCTGAAGTGGTTGGCGATCACCGCCAGGACGGCGATGGCGCGCAGTCCGTCGATGTGGGCCTGGTAGGTCACCGGGCTCTGGGGGGTTGGGAGGGTCATGGCACGGGTGTCGGCCCGGAACGGTCGGTGCAAGGCAAGGCTCGGATTTTCGTTGGGGGGTGTGCAGGGCACCGCATCATCCCCGATCTTCCGGGGACCCCGGCCGGACCCGCCCGGCAGCGCCGCGGCGATCACCCCCACACCGCATCCAGCGCCCCCAGCGCCGCCGCGATCACCGGCTCCCCCGCCCGCTCCGCGAGGCAGATGAAGCTCAGATCACATTCCAGCGCCACCTGATCGGCCACCACCAGCCCGTGGGCCTGCGCCTCGCGCATCGCGATCGCGTCGCGCGCCAGTGACAGACCGACGCCGCTTTTCACGAGGTCGAGCATCGACGCCTCCTGGTCCACCAGCGCCACACGCCGCGGCTCCATGCCGGTGAGCGAGCCCGGGCCGAAGACGCTGCGCTGCAGCCGGTGGTGCGCGCTGGCCGGGGGTGTGGCGAGCCAGGGCAGGGCGGCCAGCGCCTTCCAGTCTTTGCCTTTCACCTGCGGCCCCCAGCCGGCGGGCGCGAGCACGCGGTAGGTGAAGCGGGTCAGGGCGCGCAGCCGGTAGGGCGGGCCGAGCGGGTCCTGGGGCAGGTCGAGGAAGAAGCCCACGTCCAGCTCGCCGCGCGCGATGCGCGCGAGCGCGTCGCCGCTCATGCCCTGGCTCAGCTCGGTGTCGATCTGCGGCGCGGCCTCCACCAGCTGTTTGAGGAAGGCGCCGAGGCGAGTGAACTCGGGGTCGAGGATGGTGCCGATGCGCAGCGTGCCGCGCACGGTGGTGTGCAGGCGCGCGGCGGCCTGGCCGAAGTCCGCCAGCGCGGCGAGCGCGCGGTCGGCCAGCGGCAGCAGGGCGGCGCCGTCGCGCGTGAGCGCCATGCCCTGCGGCGTGCGCGTGAACAGCTGCAGCCCGGTGGCCTCGGCCAGGGTCTTGAGCTGCAGGCTCACGGCCGGCTGGCTCAGGTGCAGGCGCAAGGCCGCGCGCGAGACGTTGCCTTCGCGTGCCACGGCGACGAAGGCGCGCAGGGTCTGGGGGTCGGTGGTGGGCAGGCGGGCGGTCATGGTGGCTTCATTATTTGCTGAACTTATAGCCTGGCTTGTTCGATTTCATTGGAAAACCGGCGCCCGTTCCGGCACAGTGCACGCTCAGTCGGGCGCTGCGCCATGAGATTGACAAATGAACACAAGACGCGAGGAGACCGCTGCATGAACGACACCGCCTTTGATTTCGTGATCGTCGGCGCCGGCACCGCCGGCTGCCTGCTCGCCAACCGCCTGAGCGCCGATGCCTCCAAACGTGTGTTGTTGATCGAGGCCGGCCGCAAGGACGACTACCACTGGATCCATATCCCGGTCGGTTACCTCTACTGCATCGGCAACCCGCGCACCGACTGGCTCTACCAGACCGAGGCCGACCCGGGGCTCAATGGACGGAAGCTGCGCTACCCGCGCGGCAAGACGCTGGGCGGCTGCTCCAGCATCAACGGCATGATTTACATGCGCGGCCAGGCGCGCGACTACGACCAGTGGGCGCAGCTGAGCGGCGACAGCGACTGGCGCTGGGAGCGCTGCCTGGCCGACTTCCGCGCGCACGAAGACCACCACAGGCTCGACGGCGGCAGCGACAGCCTGACCAACCCCGCCTTCGCCCAGCTGCACGGCAACAAGGCCGTGGGCAGCAGCGGCGAGTGGCGCATCGAGAAGCAGCGCCTGCGCTGGGACGTGCTCGACGCCTTCGCCCAGGCCGCGCAGCAGGCCGGCATCCCCGCCACCGACGACTTCAACCGCGGCGACAACGAGGGCGTGGGCTACTTCGAGGTGAACCAGAAAGCGGGCTGGCGCTGGAACGCTTCCAAGGCCTTTCTGCGCCCGGTGATGCAGCGGCCCAACCTCACGGTGTGGACCGAGACGCAGGTCGAGCGGCTCACGCTGGCGCGCGATCCGTCGGGCGCGCTGCGCTGCACCGGCGCCGAGCTGCGGCGCGGCGGCCAGCGCGTGGCGGTGACGGCCGCGCGCGAGGTGGTGCTGAGCGCGGGCAGCATCGGCTCGGTGCAGGTGCTGCAACTCTCAGGCATCGGCCCCTCGGCCGTGCTGCAGGCCGCGGGCGTGCCGGTGCAACACGATCTGCCCGGCGTGGGCGAGAACCTGCAAGACCATCTGCAGATCCGCTCGGTCTACAAGGTCAAGGGCGCGAAAACGCTCAACACCCTGGCGAACTCGCTCTGGGGCAAGGCCATGATCGGGCTCGAATACGCGCTCACGCGCAGCGGGCCCATGAGCATGTCGCCCAGCCAGCTCGGTGCCTTCACCCGGAGCGACCCGGCCCAGCCGCACGCCAACCTCGAATACCACGTGCAGCCGCTCAGCCTCGACGCCTTCGGCGAGCCGCTGCACGGTTTCCCGGCGTTCACGGCCAGCGTGTGCAACCTCAACCCCACGAGCCGGGGGCATGTGCGCATCCAGTCGCCGCGCTGCGAGGACGCACCCGCCATCGCGCCGAACTACCTGTCCACGGCGGAAGACCGGCAGGTCGCGGCCGACAGCCTGCGCGTGACGCGGCGCATCGTGGGCCAGCCGGCGATGGCGAAGTACCGGCCCGAGGAGTTCAAGCCCGGTGTGATGTACCAGAGCGACGACGAACTCGCGCGCCTGGCCGGCGACATCGCCAGCACCATCTTCCACCCGGTGGGCACGACGAAGATGGGCCGCGTGGAAGGGCAGGGCAGCGACCCGATGGCCGTGGTGGACAGCCACCTGCGCGTGCGCGGCGTGGCGGGGCTGCGCGTGGTGGACGCGGGTGTGATGCCGACCATCACCAGCGGCAACACCAACTCGCCGACGCTGATGATCGCCGAGAAGGCGGCGCGCTGGATCGTGTCCGGAGTGTGACCCCACGCTCCGCCGCTGCGCGGGTCGCTGCCCCAAGACCGGGAGGGGGCCCGGTCTGCGCCGGTCCCAGAGGCTGATCCGCCTTGGGGCGGCCCGGCGGCTATTCGCTTTCCCAGAACACCACCTCGTGTGCCTCGGTGGGCAGTGGCGCTTCCCAGCGGGTCAGCATCTTCAGCAGCTTGGCGTTGCTGAGGGTCGTGTCGCGCTGCTGGTTGCGCCGCAGCAGTTCGGGCAAAGGCTGTTCCAGGTGGACGATCTCCACCTGCGCGTCGTAGGCGTACAGCAGCTCCAGTGTCTTGCTGCGCATCTGCTGCGACAGGTGCGTGGCGTTCCATACAAAGTCCTGCTTCTGGCGAAGCCAGTGCCGGGCGTCGTCATGGGTACGGTGCGCCACCATGCCTTCGTTCTTGCCGTGCGAAAGGCCCAGGTCTTCGCGAGCGTCATCGAACGACACCACCGGCAAGCCGGGCCGATGCTGCGATACCCAGGTGTTTTTGCCGCTGGCGGGCAGCCCGCACATCACCGTGACGCGCGAACCCGGCCGCTGAAACAGGGCGGCATCGGGGAACAGCTCAGCGCCACGGAAGTACGCCAAGGCGGTGTGCCGGTCGGCAAATTGGCGGGGCGCTTCCCAGGCCCCTTCGTCACGCGCCAGCACCTCGAAGAGATCGATGTCCTGCAGGTGTTGCGATTGCGTGGCGCAGATGCGGCCCTGCATGTCGGCTCGGGCCACCGTGACCAGTTCGGCCACGCACAGTTCCCAAGAGAGCTTTCGCGCGGTGTACTCGGGCGCTTGACCCTTGCGGTTGTCGAAGACGAAGAACGGCACCTGGTGCACCGCGATGATCCGGCAGATCGCCTCGCGCAGTGCCACCGGAACACCTGCCTGCCAGAGCAGCAAGCGCGCATCCACGCAGCCACGCCGCGAGTGGCCCGGCTGGGAGATGCGTCCGGAGATCGGGTCGATCACCGTCGTGTCGGGCTTGGCGATGTCGTGCAGCAGCGCCGCCATGAACATCACCCATTGGCGTTCGAACGCCGCCTGGGCGAAGTAGGGGCTTTGCCGCAGGCTGTGAATGACCATGCGGGTGTGCAAGCCCACGTTCCCCTCTGCGTGATGAACAGGGTCTTGCGGCGTGGCCTCCAGCCGGGCCAGTGCCGGAATCAGCTGACAACAGCGCGACCAATCCAAGGGGTCGCCGTTGCCTGGCAGCAAAGACTGGAGGGCCAGATAGCCGTCTTTCGCGGTCGTGTGATGTGTCGAATTTTTCATGGTTTGTTCCTTCGGATGCGGCGCTGGTCTTGCGTGCGGTCGGCCATGGCTTCGCGCAAGGCGTCCAGGCCAAACAAGGTGACCAGGCCCAGGTGCTCCCAGCTCAGGGTCAGTTGAGGTGCATACAGATCCACTCCCGCGGACAACTGGTTGGGCAGGGTGGGTCGTTCGCTGTGGTGCGATCCCGAGTCCAGGATGGTCTGCACGAAATCCGGGCGAACCAGCTTGAACCGGCCTTGCACACCGTTCTCGTCTTCCAGTTTCAGATACAGCCCTTCGGCCAGATCCGACGCATCGGTCTGACGCCAACCGGTGGCGGTGTCTTGGCGGTGTTGCGCCAGCGCCTGCTCGAAGCGGACTTTCCAATGGTTCGACTTGGCCAACGAATGCCGAACGAGGCTCCACAGGAGCCTGGCCTGCACCGGCATCGGCCCCGCGTACAGCACCGGCACCGACAGCACGGGCAGGCCGGCCAGCAGGTCTTGGCGCCTGGGCGTCGACAGAAAACACGAGGTCTGCCGGTCCCAGACATCGAACTCGTGGAAGTAGTGCGGCAACCGGTCGTAGAAGACCGAGTGTTTGGCGTAGGCCCATTCGCCGTACATGACGTACCGGTCGCCCAAGCGTTCGAACAGCCGATCGGCATGTGTGTTGGCCCAGACATGCAAGGGCGAAAACTGCCGCTCGCGCGCGCCACCCATCAGGTAGTGACCACGCGACTGCAGCAGCAACCCGCCGTTCGCGGTGAAGGACACGGCGCAGTTGGCGCCATCGATCTTTTCTTCCACCACAACGTGGCTGCCGGCGAGGTCTGCCAAGCGCTGCACTCCGGGCTCGTCGCCCGTCTGCAGGCGGGAGCCCTCAAGGTGGATGGTGCGTGGGTACCGCAGCAATGCGGTCGATGCCAGAACACTGGCATGAAGTGAGTTCATGGTGATCTCCTGAAAACAAATTCAAGAGCCACATGCCCGGTACGCAAAACGCAAGCGGGGCATGGAGGCTTCTCAGGGGAAGCCGATCACCGGGGGCAGTCAGTGTGCTTGCTGCTGCTGTGGGACACGGGTATCGCCATTGCAAGAACTGGCCAGGTCATGGCACCTGGAACAGTTCATGTGGGCAACACCGTGTCGCGACAGCGGGTATCGACTTCAGACAGTGGTGATGCAGCGGGACACTTCAGACTCCTGGGGATTTCCGATGGGACGACGCTCACCATGAGCGGTCGCAGGAAATGCAAGGGGCGCATTCTCGGTGGGGCCAAGCGCAGGCGTCAATGGACACGTTGTCGTGTCGCCACACGCGACGTACCCGCTGGGCGGGCAAGAAGGGTAGCCCCACTTTGATGATTGCGGAGAAGGCGGCGCGGTGGATCGTGGCCGGAGTGTGACCCCCACGCTTCTCCGCTGCGCGGGTCGCTGCCCCCCGAGGGGCTGGGCCTGCCTTGGGGCGGCCCGGCGGCTGGCCCGATGAACCCCACTCCACCTTGGCACTGCCTTGCGGCGGATCGTGTCCACTGCGTAAAGAAGCTGACACACAGCCTTCCGTCGGTCCTCCTTGCCTACACTGGCACGCTGAGCGCTTTTCCCGGCACCCCTGGCGGTGCGGTCCCATGCCCGAGACCCCTTCTTCCCCGACCCCCCTGATCCATTGCCTGCTGGTCGACGACGACCCGGACATCCGCGAGTTGCTCACCGGTTTCCTGCGGCCCTTCGGCATGGTGCTCGACACCGTGGCCGACGGCGTGGCGCTGCGCCAGCGCCTGCCGGCCGGCGGGGTCGATGTGCTGTTGCTCGACCTGATGCTGCCCGGCGAAGACGGGCTGAGCCTGTGCCAGTGGCTGCGGCCGCTGTGGCCCCGGCTGCCGGTGATCATGCTCACCGCTCAGGGCGACATGCACTCGCGCGTGCTCGGCCTGGAGCTGGGCGCCGACGACTACCTGCCCAAGCCCTTCGAGCCGCGCGAGCTGGTGGCGCGCATCCGCGCGGTGCTGCGCGGCGGCCCCGGGCCGGCCGTGCCACCCGTGCGCCACCGCATCGGTGGCTGGATCTTTGACCGTGTGCAACGCCGCCTGCAGTCGCCCGAGGGTGTGGTCACCCCGCTGTCGGCCGCCGAGTACCGCCTGCTCGTGGCCTTCATCGACCACCCGGGCCAGGGGCTCTCGCGCGAGCGCCTGCTCGAACTCACCCGCGCGCCCGGCGTGGACGCCAACGAACGCAGCATCGACCTCGCGGTGTCGCGCCTGCGCGCGAAGTTCGGCGGCACCGACGGGCTGTCGGGTCCGATCCGCACCCTGCGTGGCATGGGCTATGTGTTCCAGCCGCTGGAGGGCTCGCGATGATGAAGCGCTGGCGTGAACGCCTGGGGCGGCTGGACTCGCTGTTCCTGCGCCTGTTCCTGCTGATGTGGTTCACGCTGGTGCTCAGCCAACTGGTGGCGTTCTCCGTGGTGTCGCCGGTCGGCATGCAATGGATCGGGCGCCTGTCCACCGACGGCGCCGCCGCCCTGCCGCCGTTGCCCTCGTTGCCGCCGGGCAACCCGCTCACGGTCGGTGCGGGCGATGGTGCGCCGCCCCCGTGGCCGGCGTGGCGTCCGCCCGTGCCCCCGGTGCTCGGGCCTGAAGGCGAACACCCGCCGGCTGGCTGGGGCGGCATGCCGGCGCGGTCGCTGTGGCTGGACTACGCGCTGCGCGCGCTGCTCATCGGCGTGGGCGCGGCCATCGGCGCGCGCTGGCTGTCGGTGCCCATGCGGCGCCTCGCGCAGGCCTCGACCACGCTCTCGCAAGGCCTGGCCGAAGGCCGCGACCCGCCCGCGCTCGACGAGGCCCACGGCACGGTGGAGGTGCGCGATTCGGCCCGCGCCTTCAACCGCATGGCCCAGGCCCTGAAACACCAGTTCGACCAGCGCAGCCTGCACATGGCCGCGGTCTCGCACGACCTGCGCACGCCGCTCACGCGGCTGCGCCTGCGCCTGGAGCAGCTGCCGAGCGACGCGGCCCGCGCGGCGGGCGCCGACATCCGCGCCATGGACGAGCTGATCGACGCGTCGCTCGCCGTGGTGCGCGAGCAGTCCACCGCCGCAGGGCCCGAGCTGCTCGACCTGGGCGCGCTGCTGCAGTCGCTGACCGACGACCTGGCCGAGCAGGGGCTGCCGGTCTCGCTCGCGGGCGACGCTGAGGCCACCCCGGCCCTGCGCGTGCGGGCGCACCCGGCCTCGCTGCGCCGGGTGGTGGACAACCTGGTGGACAACGCCCTGCGCCATGGTGGTGTGGCACGGCTGGGTTGCCGGCAGGTCGGTGGCTGGGTCGAGGTGACGGTGGACGACGACGGGCCGGGCATCGCGCCCGCGCAGCTGGAGCGCGTGTTCCAGCCCTGGGTGCGCCTGCCGGACGGCGCCGGCGCGAGCGGCAGCGGCAGCGGCCTCGGGCTCGCCATTGCGCGCGACCTGGCGCAGCGCGACGGCGCCACCCTCACGCTCGACAACCGCCCCGAGGGTGGGCTGCGCGCGCGCCTGCGACTGCATTTGGAGTGATCAGCCCGAACGGGTTGCTCTGTGTCCGCCGGTACACAAACCGCAGCAACAGGGTTCACACGCGCTGAACAGAATGCGGCCCATGCACCCCATGGCCACCGTCCTGCCCACCGCCCTCCCGCCCGGTCGAGAGGTCGAGCCCGAACCCGAGGTCCCGCTGCTGCAGGTGCGGCCCACGCGCCGCCCCTACCCGCTGCCCGAGTTCGTGGACGCGTCGCCCGCACTGCGCAGCGACCTGGCGCCGCCGGGCCTGGGCGTGGCGCTGACCCTGGCGTTGCGACTGCACGACGGCGCGGGCCAGGCGATCCAGCGCGCGGCGGTCTACATCTGGCACTACGACCCCTGCTGCTGGCTGTTGGACGCCGGCGACGACGAGCTCAGGGCCGTGGCCATGATGCGCGGCATGCAGCTCAGCGACGCCGACGGCCATGTGTGCTTTCACACCGTGTACCCGGGCCGCTACCGCGACAACACCGTGCCGGTGGTCCTGCAGGTCTATTTCAACGACGGGCGCCACGTGATCGCGCGCGCCGACGCCTGCCTGCTGATGCCGGCGCTGGCCGTGGGCGCGGCCGAGGAGTGGGCGCTGGCGCCGCCCGCACCACCCAGCCTGCGCCCGCCGCGCTTCGGCGCCGCCCGCGACGTGTCGACGCTGGTGCCCGACCGCCTGGTGGCCGACCCCGAGCGCGGTGGCCTGCGCGCCGAGCTGTCGATGGGCATCGCGCTCGATCACGCACAGCCGACCCACTGACCACCCCCTCGCGCTCTCGGGCTGGTGGACACGACGGCTTCGTGCCCGCCGCTGGAGCGGTTCGCGTGATGCGCTGACGGGGGGTCAGCGCAGCCGGCCGATGTAGCGGGTTTCCAGGTCGGCGGCGGTCGATGGCGCCTTGAGCCTGCCTTCGATCACCGTCAGCAGCGGAACCGGCGGCGCGGCGGGTCTTCGTGCCGGAAGCACCAGGGCTTCCAGGCGCTCGGCCAGCGGCAGCAGGTCGTCGTGCCCGTCTTCGCTCGCCTTGTCCCGCGCGAAGCGGACGATGGCCTGCGCGTACTCAGGGTTGTGGACCATCCACTCGGTGTCGGTCACCCGACCGGTCTTGCGCCTGAGCAGCACATGCAGGTGCGCTGCGGCGGCAAACGCCTCGTTTTGCGACATGGGTTTTCCTTTTCCAACGACAGGCCGGGATCTGCATTTCCCGTGCCATGCCTCGCGAGCGCTGCCGGGGGCGCCCGCCTGCACCATGGCAGGGATTTCAGGCCAGGGGCGGTGCGGCGGTTTCGCTGCACGCGTGGCGAGCAGGGCCTCGAAGTCCCGTGACACCCAAGGGAAAGCCCCGATGCACAGGGCTGGTGCGGGCCGCTATATTTCCGTCACTCGCGAACGGTGCCCAGCACCGGTGACCGCGGGGGACCGAGGAGACAACCCCGTCCAACTAGAACATTGTTTCAGCGTCCCCAGAGATGCAACTGATCACAAACCGACCTCACAAGGGTCGGTTTTTTTTCGCCTGTTGCCCGGTGATCGGTCGGCGCCCGAGTGGATGAATGGTTTCCGGTTTGTCCGGTCAACTGGAAGATTGTCTGATCCTCCCGGCAAGGGAGAGTCGCCAGAGGGCGATGGTCTCTGTAAAAAATTGTTGTGAAACAAGGGCTTGAAGAGGCCTGTTGGTGTTTTCCCTTGGTTGGCCCATCGTGGCCTGGCGATTGCAAACGGTCACACACCTGCCTGCAACGGCGGGGCCCGGTTCTGCCCCACACCAGCCAACGGAGACAACCCCATGATGGAAACCTTTTACGAGGTGATGCGCCGCAAGGGCATTTCGCGCCGCAGCTTTCTGAAGTACTGCTCGCTCACCGCCACCTCGCTCGGGCTGGCGCCCTCGTTCGTGCCGCAGATCGCGCACGCCATGGAAACCAAGCCGCGCACGCCGGTGCTCTGGCTGCACGGTCTGGAATGCACCTGCTGCACCGAATCGTTCATCCGCTCGGCGCACCCGCTGGCCAAGGACGTGGTGCTGTCCATGATCAGCCTGGACTACGACGACACCCTGATGGCTGCCGCCGGCCACCAGGCCGAGGCGATCCTCGAAGAGATCATGACCAAGTACAAGGGCCAGTACATCCTGGCCGTGGAAGGCAACCCGCCGCTGAACGAAGACGGCATGTTCTGCATCCAGTCGGGCAAGCCCTTCATCGAGAAGCTCAAGCACGTGGCGAAAGACGCCAAGGCCATCATCGCCTGGGGTTCGTGCGCTTCGTGGGGCTGCGTGCAGGCCGCCAAGCCCAACCCGACGCAGGCCACGCCGATCCACAAGGTCATCACCGACAAACCCATCATCAAGGTGCCGGGCTGCCCGCCCATCCCCGAGGTGATGACGGGCGTGATCACCTACATGCTGACCTTCGACAAGATCCCCGAGCTGGACCGCCAGGGCCGGCCGAAGATGTTCTACAGCCAGCGCATCCACGACAAGTGCTACCGCCGCCCCCACTTCGACGCCGGCCAGTTCGTCGAGACCTGGGACGACGAGTCCGCGCGCAAGGGCTACTGCCTCTACAAGGTCGGCTGCAAGGGCCCGACCACCTACAACGCCTGCTCCACCGTGATGTGGAACGAGGGCACCAGCTTCCCGATCAAGGCCGGCCACGGCTGCATCGGCTGCAGTGAAGACGGCTTCTGGGACAAGGGCTCGTTCTACGACCGCCTGACCGACATCCACGCCTTCGGCATCGAAGCCAACGCCGACGAGATCGGCGGCACGGCGGCCGGTGTGGTCGGTGCCGCGGTCGCGGCGCACGCCGCCATCTCGGTGGCCAAGCGCGCCCGCGACAAGGCCGTCGAGGCCAAAGCGGCGTCCACCAACAGCTGATCCAGACACACGAGGAAGAACACCATGGGTGCTTACGAAACACAGGGCTTCAAGATGGACAACACCGGCCGGCGCATCGTCGTCGACCCGGTCACGCGCATCGAGGGCCACATGCGCTGCGAGGTCAATCTCGACAGCAACAACGTCATCCGCAACGCGGTGTCCACCGGCACCATGTGGCGTGGCCTGGAGGTGATCCTGAAAGGCCGCGACCCGCGCGACGCCTGGGCCTTCGTGGAACGCATCTGCGGCGTCTGCACCGGCTGCCACGCGCTCACCTCGGTGCGCGCGGTGGAAGACGCGCTGGGCATCCGCATTCCGCTGAACGCCCACCTGATCCGCGAGATGATGGCCAAGACGCTGCAGGTGCACGACCACGCGGTGCACTTCTACCACCTGCACGCGCTGGATTGGGTCGACGTCGTGTCCTGCCTGCAGGCCGACCCGAAGAAGACCAGCGACCTGCAGCAGATGGTGTCGCCCGCGCACCCCATGTCGTCGGCCGGCTACTTCCGCGACGTGCAGAACCGCCTGAAGAAGTTCGTCGAGAGCGGCCAGCTCGGCCCGTTCGCCAACGGCTACTGGGGCAGCAAGGCCTATGTGCTGCCGCCCGAGGCCAACCTGATGGCCGTGACGCATTACCTGGAGGCGCTGGACCTGCAGAAAGAGTGGGTCAAGGTGCACACCATCTTCGGTGGCAAGAACCCGCACCCCAACTACCTGGTGGGCGGCGTGCCCTGCGCCATCAACCTCGACGGCAACGGCGCGGCCGGCGCCCCGATCAACATGGAGCGGCTGAACTTCGTGCAGGCCCGCATCCAGGAAATGATCGACTTCAACAACAACGTCTACATCCCGGACGTGCTGGCCATCGGCACCATCTACAAGAACGCCGGCTGGCTGTACGGCGGTGGTTTGAGCGCCACCAACGTGGCCGACTACGGCACCTACGAAAAGGTGCCTTATGACCACAGCACGCACCAGCTGCCCGGCGGCGTGATCCTCGACGGCAACTGGGACAAGATCCACGCCATCGACCCGCGCGATCCCGAGCAGGTGCAGGAATTCGTGAGCCACAGCTGGTACAAGTACGGCGATGAAACCAAGGGCCTGCACCCCTGGGACGGCGTCACCGAAGCCAACTACGCCCCCGAAGGCCCGAACTTCAAGGGCACGCGCACCAAGATCGAAAACCTGGACGAAAGCGCCAAGTACTCGTGGATCAAGAGCCCGCGCTGGCGCGGCCACGCGGTCGAGGTCGGCCCGCTGTCGCGCTACATCCTGGGTTATGCCCACGCGATGCAAGGCAACAAATACTGCCAGCGCGTGAAGGAGCAGGTGGACGGCGCGGCGGTGGCGATCAACAGCGCCATCCCCAAGGCCCTGGGCCTGCCGGAAACCAACTTCTCGCTCAAGCAGCTGCTGCCCACCACCATCGGCCGCACCCTGGCCCGTGCGCTGGAGAGCCAGTACGCCGCCGAGATGATGATGGACGACTTCAAGCAGTTGATCGGCAACATCAAGGCCGGCGACACCAGCACCGTCAACGCCGACAAGTGGGACCCGTCCACCTGGCCGAAAGAAGCCAAGGGCGTGGGCACGGTCGCCGCACCGCGCGGCATGCTGGGCCACTGGATCAAGATCAAGGACGGCAAGATCGAGAACTACCAGTGCGTGGTGCCCACCACCTGGAACGGTTCGCCGCGCGACACCAAGGGCCAGATCGGCGCCTTCGAGGCCTCGCTCATGAACACGCCCATGGTCAACCCCGAGCAGCCGCTGGAGATCCTGCGCACGCTGCACAGCTTCGACCCCTGCCTGGCCTGCTCGACGCACGTGATGAGCGAAGACGGGCAGGAGATGGCGAAAGTGACCGTCCGGTGACCCCCCCCTGCGCCGCTTCGCGTCTTCCCCCCAGAGGGGGGACGCACCCAGTGGCCCGGCAAAGCCGGTTCCACGGGTGCCCTGGGTGGGACACGCGCTCCGGCGCCGCCCACAGGGTCATCTGATGCAATGAGTCGTCAATACAAGGAGAAAGACATGCAATCGAAAAACATCCGTCGCGCGGCCACCGCTGCGCTCTTGGCCGGTCTGGCCGGCGCCGCGCAAGCCCACACCGGTCACGGCACCCACAGCCTCATGGAGGGCCTGGTTCACCCCTTCGGTCTGGACCACCTGCTGGCCATGGTCGCCGTGGGCGTGTGGTCGGTCTCGGCCCTGCCGCAAGGCAAGGCCTGGCAAGGCCCCGCCACGTTTCTGCTGGCGCTGGTGGCGAGCGCGGCGCTGGGCGCGGCGGGCGTGAGCCTGCCGTTCCTGGAGCAGGGCGTGGCGCTGTCGGTGGTGCTGTTCGGCGCCATGCTGGTGCTGGCCCGCCAGCCGATGCCGGCGGCCGTTGGCTTGGGGCTGGTGGCCGCGGCGGCTTCGCTGCACGGCCTGGCGCACGGCGCTGAAACACCGGCCACGGGCTTCGCGGGCTATGCCGCAGGCTTTTTGCTGACCACGGCCGCGCTGCACGTTGGCGGCGTGGTCGCGGGTCTCGGCATCCGCCGCGCGCTGGTCGAGCGCAGTGGCTGGGCGCTGAGCGGCCTGGGCGTGCTGCTGGGCTCAGCAGGCCTGGTGCTCTTCGGTCAGCTGGCGGCCTGACGGCCACCCCGATCCACGGCAACCGTTTTCTGGAGGCCACCATGTCCACCACATCCGAACAACTGATCGACGCCACCGGCATCGACGAAAGCGCCGTCTCGCACGGCCAGACCACCAAGTCGGTCTATGTGTACGAAGCGCCCGTGCGCCTCTGGCACTGGATCAACGCGGCGTCCATCACCGTGTTGGCGCTCACCGGCTACTTCATCGGCAGCCCGCTGCCGACCATGCCGGGCGAGGCCAGCGCGCACTACCTCATGGGCTACATCCGCTTCGCGCACTTCACGGCGGGCTACCTGCTGGCCGTGGGCCTGATCGGTCGCACCTACTGGGCGCTGGTGGGCAACCACCACGCGCGCGAAATGTTCTGGGTGCCGGTCTTCCAGAAGGCCTACTGGAACGAGGTGCTCACCATGCTCAAGTGGTACGCCTTCCTGATCCCGAGGCCGGGCCGTTACGTGGGCCACAACCCGCTGGCGCGTTTTGCCATGTTCTCGGGCTTCCTCATGCTCACGCTCTTCATGATCGTCACCGGCTTCGCGCTCTACGGCGAAGGCGCGCAGATGGGCTCGTGGCAGGAGCGCATGTTCGGCTGGGTGATCCCGCTGATGGGCCAGAGCCAGGACGTGCACACCTGGCACCACCTGGGCATGTGGGCGCTGATCATCTTCATCACGCTGCACGTGTACGCCGCGATCCGCGAGGACATCATGGGTCGGCAGAGCATCGTCTCGACCATGATCTCTGGCCGCAGAACGTTTAAAGACTGAAGTCATGAAGCCGGTCGCCGCCAGCTGGACCATCCCCCCGCGGGGCGTGCCGGTGCGCACGCCCATGCACCCGGGGCGGCTGCTGGCGCGCACCTGCCTGGCGCCGCTGGGCTTGAGCCAGAGCGAGGCGGCCCGCGTGCTGGGCCTGTCGCGCCGCCGGCTGCACGAGCTGGTGCACGGCCAGCGCGCGATGTCGCCCGACACCGCCATCCGCTGCGCGCGGCAGTTCGGCATCGACGCCGGCTTCTGGCTTGCGCACCAAGCTGCCTGGGACAGCTTCCACGCCTGGAAGCGCCTGTGCGCGCCGACGCCTTCTTCCTCCCACTGACCGCTTGACGGGACCACCCACCATGAGCCTTCTTCCGTCTGAAACCACCTGTCACCCCGGTGGTGACACCCCCGCCCAGCCGCAGACCATCGTGGTGCTCGGCATCGGCAACCTGCTCTGGGCCGACGAAGGTTTTGGCGTGCGCTGCATCGAAGCGCTGCAGCGCCGCTTCGAGTTCGCCGAACACGTCTCGCTCATCGACGGCGGCACGCAGGGCCTGTACCTGATCCAGCACGTGCAGGCGGCCGACGCGCTGCTGATCTTCGACGCCATCGACTACGGCCTCGAACCCGGCACCCTGAAGCAGGTGCGCGACGACGCCGTGCCGCGCTTCATGGGCGCCAAGAAGATGAGCCTGCACCAGACCGGTTTCCAGGAGGTGCTGTCGCTCGCGCAGCTCACCGGCAAGTACCCGACGAACGTGTTGCTGATCGGCTGCCAGCCGCAGGAGCTGGAGGACTACGGCGGCAGCCTGCGCCCGGTGGTGAAGGCCGCGATGGAAGAGGCGCTGGCCCTGGGCGTGGACCAGATCGCGCGCTGGGGCGGTGAGCCCGCACCGCGCCGCACGCCGCTGGGCGAACGCGAGGCCGTGACCCTGGACGAACTCGCGCTGGCCGCCTACGAAACCCAACGGCCCGCATCCGACGCGGCCTGCCGGATCGGCGACGACCGCTTCATGCCCAAGGAAGCCTGAGCCATGTGCATCGGTTTGCCCATGCAGGTCACCACCACCGAGCCCGGCCACGCCTGGTGCGAAGGCCGCGGCGAGCGCCGCCGTGTCACCACGGCGCTGGTCGGTCCGCTGGAGCCCGGCGACTGGTTGCTGGTGTTCCTGGGCGACGCGCGCGAACGCATCGACGCCACCCGCGCCGCTGAAGTCAACACCGCGCTGGACCTCGTGCTCGGCGCCATGCAGGGCTTCGATGCCAGCGGCGACGCGGGCTTCACCCTGCCTTCCCAGATGACGGCCGAACAGCTGAAACAGCTCTCCGGTCAGCTTTAAAACTTCACTCAGGAGACCCCATGAACACTGCCACAGAAACCCCCAGCCGTGCCTTTGCGCTGCCCGTGCCCGACACCAACCCCGCGCCCCCGCTGGTGATGCGTCTGGCGCGCGACTTCGGTGCCGCCTGGGTCGAAGAGACCACCGTGGCCGCCTGGAGCGCGGGCGGCGGTGACCGCGTCGTGCTGCTCGCCGGCGACCCGGTGCGTTTCCCCGAAGGCCAGGACGTGGCGGCGGTGTTGCCCGAGCTGATGAAGAGCTTCCCCAACCGCTTCCAGATCGCCGTGGTGCCGCGCGACAACGAGGACGCGGTGGCGCGCCGCTACGGCTCGCAACGCTGGCCCACGCTGCTGTTCTTTCGCGACGGCCAGTACGTCACCGCCATCGCCGGCATGCAGGACTGGGACGTGTACCTGAACGGCGTGGCCGCCGCGCTCACCATGCCGCCCTCGCGCCCGCCCACCATCGGCATCCCGGTGGTGAGCCAGGGCGGCGCTGGCGCCAGCAGCGACAGCAGCTGCCACTGAACCCCACAGACCACCAAGGACACCCCATGAAAGACTTCCCCATTCCGCTCGTCGCCCTCGGCCCGGGCACCCAGTCCGAAGACGAGTCGCTGGACTACCTGCCCATGCCCAAGGACATGGACACCTACCGCCCGCCGGTGTTGCCCGAGCCCGAAGAGCTGGCCGGTCGCGACGCGGCCCGCGCGGTGCTGGACCAGGTGCTGGCGCTGCTCGACCGCACGGCCGAGCGCGGCCCGGGCGGCCAGGTGTCGCTGACCGCGTTGCCCGCGGCCGACCTGCGGCTGGTCAACCAGATCATGGGCGAGGGCGAGGCCAGCGCCCTGGTGCGCGAAGAAGACGGCGCGCTCGAAGTGCGCATCCAGGAGGCGGTGCTCGCGGGCGTGTGGCGCCTCATCACCTTCCGCACGGTGGACGGCGAACGCATGCTGATCGACGACGTGATCGAGGTCGGCCCGGTGCCCGCGCTGCTGCGCGCCATCGCGGTCGACGATGTGTGGCCCCAGGGCAGCATGCCGCAGTGGGCCGGCCCGCTGCCGCCCAACGTGCAGAACGCGCCCCTGCTGGTGGAAGAGATCCGCGACCAGGTCGCGGGATGGAAACCCGGCCAGGTCTCGCACGTGGTCAACCTCACGCTGCTGCCGGTCACGCCCGAAGACATCGGCTTTCTCGACCACCACCTGGGCACCGGCCGCGTGCTCATGCTCTCGCGCGGTTACGGCAACTGCCGCATCTCCAACACGCGCTTGCCCAACTGCTGGCGCGTGGTGTACTACAACTCGATGGACAAGGTGATCCTCAACACGGTCGAGGTGGTGGACATGCCCGAGGTGGCCATGGCCGCTCCCGAAGACCTGCGCGATTCGCACGAGCGCCTGCTCGACGTGGTGACCTACCTCGAAGGGGTGTGAACATGGCCGGCGCGGACCTCTCCAACGGATTCGAGGGCTTCGAAGGCTCGTACCTGGGCAACCGCGATGTGCTGCGCCCCGGCTCGCGCCTCGAATGCAAGATCTGCTGGTGGGTCTACGACCCGGCGCTCGGCGACCCGCAATGGCAGATCGCCCCCGGCACACCGTTCGCCGACTTGCCGCCGCACTGGCGCTGCCCGAACTGCGATGGCGATGCCGAGCAGTTCCTGATGCTGGAGGATTGAGATGAACTCCCTGCGCCGCTCCGCGTCTTCCCCCTTGCAGGGGGACCTCACCAGCAGCCCGGCAGAGCCGGCGCTGCGGTGTGTGCTGGACATGCGCGTGCAGACCCTGGTGGACTTCTACCGCCACGTGCAGACCGAGCGCATGGTGGGCATCCCTTTGCTGAACCCGGCCCTGTGCGTGGAGGCGGTCGGCTTCGAGTGGGCCGAAGGAGAAGAGGGCGCCGAGCCCGTGGCCGAAGGGGTGCTCATCACGCCCTGGTTCATGAGCCTGCTGCGCCTGCCTTCGATGAACCTCCCCCACGGCCACCGCGTGGGCTGCAAGTTCGTGCGGAACTTCGGCAGCGAACGCTTTGATTTCATCGGCGCACACGATCCCGCCATCGGCTACCACGAGACCTGTGCGCTGTTCTCCCCCATGAACGGTTTCACCGGCCAGGACCTGGCGCGCGAGACCGCGCAGGCTTCGCTGGCGCTGGTCCGTCCCCAGCCCGAACCCGACGCGGTGCCGCCCGTGGCGGCCGAGCCGCTGCCGCCGCGCCGCGGATTTTTCATGGCCCGCCGCCCGGACGCGGGAGCATCCGCATGAGCTTGGTCACCCCGGTGAACGATCTGTCCGCGCTGGCCGGCCGCCTGCGCGTGGCGCCGGGCGCGCCGCTGCCGCTGGCCTTGCAGAGCAGCCGCCAGGACTGGGCTCCAAGGCTCGCACGCGGGCAGGCCGCGAGCGCCTTGCCCGGCCTGACGGCCAGCCTGTTCAACCTCTGCAGCCACGCGCACCGCCTGTGTTCGCAGCTCGCCATCGAGGCCGCCGCGCCCGGCCTGCTGCCCGCGCCCTCGCAGGTGGCGCAGCGCCTGCGCACCGAGACCGCGCAGGAACACATCCGCCGCATCGGCCTGGACTGGCCGCGCCTGCTGGCCACCGACGCGCAGGGGTCGTGGGCCACCCTGGCGCAGGCCGCCCTGCAGGCCTGTCCGCTGCTCGCGCCCACCGCCGCAGCCGACCCCTGGCCCGCCACGCTCGCCTGGCTGGAGGATCAGCTGCTGCAGATGCCGGCCACCACCTGGCAACGTGCCTGGCAGGCCTGCGGTGCCGACTGGCTGCTCGACTGGAGCCACCGCCACACCGGCTGGCTGCCCACGCTGCTGCGCGTCGCGCGCGAGGCCGACACGGCGGCCCTGCTGGACCCGGCCACGGCCTTGCGTGCCCACGCAGACCTTGTGGGCCAACGCAGTTTGTCCGCTGCGCTGGCACTCACGCCCGGCTTCGCGCTGCTCCCCCTGTGGCACGGCGCCCCGGCCCACACCGGCCACTGGACGCGCCTGAACGACCTGCCCGGCGGCCTGCCGCTCACGCCCTGGGCGCTGCTGGGCAGCCGCATCGCCGAACTGATCCGCCTCTGCAAGCCCGATGCGCCAGGGCAGGGCGGCGCGGCCTGGCTGTCCTTCGGGTCGCTGAACACCGGGCCGCACCAGGGCATGGCCTGGGTGGAGATGGCGCGTGGCCTGCTGGTGCACCAGGTGGAGATCGACCGCGCAGATGGCGGCGCGCGCGCGGCCGATTGCCGTGTGCTCGCACCGACCGAATGGAACTTCCACCCGCAGGGTGTGGTGGCCCAACACATCGCCGGGTTGAACGCCACCGAACCCGCCGCGACCGTGGAGCGCCGCGTGCGCCTGCTCATGGCCGCGTTCGACCCCTGCGTGCCGTTTGACGTGGCGCACGGTGTACCCACCTCGAAGGAGGCACACCATGCATGAAGCCAGCCTCGCCGGCGGCGTGTTGCAGCTGGTCGAAGACACGGCGGTGAGCGAAGGGTTTTCGCGCCTGCTGTCGCTGCGGCTCGAAGCCGGCCAGCTCGCGGGGGTGGACGTGCGCGCCCTGCGTTTTGCGCTGGAGAGCCTGGCGCCCGGCACCGTGCTGGAGGGCGCTGTGATCGATATTGAAGAACCGCCCGGCCAGGCCTGGTGCATGGGCTGCGCCCAGACCGTGGCCATCCACCAGCGCGGCGACGCCTGCCCGGGTTGCGGCAGCTACCAGCTGCAACCCACGGGCGGCATGGAATTGCGTGTGATTGACATGCAAGTCAGTGATGATTGAATGAACCAGGAGACAGACCATGTGTGTTGTGTGTGGATGCAGTGACAACAGCCCGGGCCATGCCCGGCATATCCAGACCCACGCGGGCGAGGCCGGCGTGGTGCAGGTGAACCCTGGCAACGGCGACCTGCACTTCGGTGCCGGCGCGGCCCGCGTGTCGGTGCCCGGCATGAGCCAGGCCCGCGCCATCAAGCTGGAGACCGACATCCTCGGCGCCAACAACCGCGTGGCCCAGCAGAACCGTGCGCACTTCGAAGCGCACGGCGTGACCGCGCTCAACCTCGTGTCCAGCCCGGGCTCGGGCAAGACCACGCTGCTGTGCGCGACCATCGAAGCGTTGAAAAAGCACGCGCCCGGCCTGCACGTCGCGGTGATCGAAGGCGATCAGCAAACCAGCTTCGACGCCGACCGCATCCGCGCCACCGGCGCGCCCGCGATCCAGGTCAACACCGGCAAGGGCTGCCACCTCGACGCGCCCATGGTGAGCGAGGCCTTTGCGCAGCTGCACAGCCACGACGATCACGGCCATCACAGCCATCACAGCCATCACAGCCATCACAGCCATCACAGCCATGACCACGACCACCACGATCACGGGCATGGTCACCACCACCATGACGGTGCGCACAGCCTGCTGTTCATCGAAAACGTAGGCAACCTCGTCTGCCCCGCCGTGTGGGACCTGGGCGAGGCCGCCAAGGTCGCCATCCTCTCGGTGACCGAGGGCGAAGACAAGCCGCTCAAGTACCCCGACATGTTCGCTGCGGCATCGCTCATGGTGCTCAACAAGACCGACCTGCTGCCGCACGTGAAGTTCGACGTGGCGCGCTGCATCGAGCTTGCCCGGCGTGTGAACCCGACAATTGAAATCATTCAGCTCTCGGCCACCACGGGCGAAGGCATGGACGCCTGGTTGCACTGGCTCGACCACGCCATGGGCCAAGGCCATCACCACCACGAAGAACCTGCGCCTTCGGCGTCTGAAGCTGCGTTGCGTGATCGTGTGGCACAGCTCGAAGCCGAGCTGGCGCAAGCCCGCGCAGCCTTGTCTGCAGACGCCACGCATTGACTCTGGGCCAACGATGAACCGCGCTGCTTTGCCCACCGTGCTCGCCTGCGGCGCCTGGCTGAAAAACGCCGCCTGCCTGCTGGTGGATGGCCCGCCGGTCTGGTCGGCGGTGCACGGAGACCTCAGCGACCCGGCGGCCTGCGCCGCACTCGAAGCTTCGGTGCAGGCCCTGCTGGCTGAACACGGCGCGCCCATCGCGGCGGTGGCGCACGACCTGCACCCGGACTTCTTCAGCACCCAGCTCGCGGTGCAGCTCGCCGCCACGCTCGGCGTGCCCGCCATCGGCGTGCAGCACCACCACGCACACATCGCGGCCGTGGTGGCCGAACACCGCATCGAAGGCCCCGTCATTGGCCTCGCGCTCGATGGTGTGGGCCTGGGCACAGACGGCCAAGCCTGGGGTGGTGAACTGCTCTGGGTGGACGGCGCGAACTGGCAGCGCCTGGGCCACTTCACGCCCCTCGCCTTGCCCGGCGGCGACCGCGCCGCGCGCGAGCCCTGGCGCATGGCGGCGAGCGCCTTGCACGCGCTCGGCAGAGGCGATGAAATCACCACCCGTTTCGCGCCGCAAGTCGGTGAGGCCGTGGCGTCAGTCGTGCAGCAGATGTTGGCCAAAAACCTGAACTGCCCCGTCACCAGCAGCACCGGCCGCTGGTTCGACGCGGCGGCCGGTGCGTTGGGCCTGAGCGTGCGCCAGACCGACGAGGCCCAGGCCGCCATCGCACTCGAAGCCGCCGCCGCGCGCTGGCTCGCCCAACACCCCCACACCGCGCCGCTGCCCGGCGCGGTCATCGACGCCCAGAACCGCCTCGACCTGCGCGGCCTCATGCTCGCGCTGTTCGACGCCGGCCCCGATGGCGTGGACGCTGCGGCCGCGGGCTTCCACCTCGCGCTGGCCGATGCGCTGGCCGAGTGGGCTGTCCGTGCCGCCCAAGAACGCGGCAGCCGCGACGTGTGCCTCGGCGGCGGCTGCTTCTTCAACCGCATCCTGCGCGAGCGGATCACCGAGCGTCTGCAGGTGGCGCACCTGCGTGTGCACCGGCCACTCGACAAAGGCTGCGGCGACGCCGGCCTCGCGCTCGGCCAGGCCTGGGTCGCGGCCCGGCAGCTGGCCGCGATCACTTCACAAGAACAACCCACGAAAGAGACCGAACCATGTGTCTAGCCATTCCCGCCCAGCTGGTGGAGCTGCGCCCCAACGACCAGGCCGTGGTCAACCTCGGCGGCATCCGCAAAGAGATCTCCATCGCGCTGGTGGAGGGTGTGCAGGTGGGCGACTACGTGATCGTGCACGTGGGCCACGCCATTGGCGTCATCGACCCGGAAGAGGCCGAACGCACCTTGGCGCTGTTCGCCGAGATGCAGTCGACCGGGGAGGAGGGACCCAGCGCCGGGCCGCCCCAAGCTGGGTCAGCCCCCTTGGGGGGCAGCGAACCACACGAAGTGGGGAGCGTGGGGGCGGAGGTCCTTTCATGAAATACATCGACGAATTCCGCGACGGCGACCTCGCCCGCCAGATCGGCGCACGCATCGCCGCCGAAGCCCGCCCGGACCGCCGCTACAGCTTCATGGAGTTCTGCGGTGGCCACACACACGCCATCAGCCGCTACGGCGTGCTGGAACTGCTGCCGTCCAACGTGCGCATGATCCACGGCCCGGGCTGCCCGGTCTGCGTGCTGCCCATCGGCCGCATCGACCTCGCGATCCGCCTCGCGCTGGAGCGCGGCGCCATCGTCTGCACCTACGGGGACACCATGCGCGTGCCTGCCAGCGACAGCCTCTCGCTCATCAAGGCCAAGGCGCGCGGCGGCGACATCCGCATGGTCTATTCTGCGGCCGACGCCATGGCCATCGCCCGCGCGAATCCGCAGCGTGAGGTGGTGTTCTTCGCCATCGGTTTCGAGACCACCACGCCGCCCACGGCGCTCGCCATCCGCGACGCGGCGCGCGAGGACCTGGCCAACTTCAGCGTGTTGTGCTGCCACGTGCTCACGCCCTCGGCCATCACCCACATCCTCGAATCGCCCGAGGTGCGCCAGCTCGGCACGGTGCCCATCGACGGCTTCATCGGCCCGGCGCACGTGAGCATCGTGATCGGCTCCGCGCCCTACGACCACTTCGCCGAGGAATACCGCAAGCCGGTGGTGATCGCCGGCTTCGAGCCGCTGGACGTGATGCAGGCCATCCTGATGCTGGTGCGCCAGGTCAACGAGGGCCGAGCCCACGTGGAAAACGAATTCACCCGCGCCGTCACGCCCGAGGGCAACCTCAAGGCCCAGGCCCTGGTGTCCGAGGTGTTCGAGCTGCGGCCGAGCTTCGAGTGGCGCGGCCTGGGCGAGGTGCCCTACAGCGCGCTCAAGATCCGCGAGGCCTTTGCCGCCTTCGACGCCGAGCGCCGTTTCGACCTGAGCTACACGCCCGTGGCCGACAACAAGGCCTGCGAGTGCGGCGCGATCCTGCGCGGCGTGAAGAAGCCGACCGACTGCAAGATCTTCGGCACCGTCTGCACGCCCGAAAACCCGGTCGGCTCCTGCATGGTGTCGAGCGAAGGCGCCTGCGCCGCGCACTACACCTACGGACGCTTCAGGGACATCCCCATCGTCGCCGCCACCGCCCCTGTCATCGAGGAGGCCACTCCATGAGAACCGACATTCACGAAGCCGGCGGCGGCGAGGCGCCCGCGCCCAGGCCGGTGAAAAAGAACTACATCCGGCCGCTCGACATCAAACACGGCCGCATCGACATGGGCCACGGCGCGGGCGGCAAGGCCGCTGCGCAGCTGATCGAGGAGCTGTTCCTCGCGGCCTTCGACAACCCATTCCTGCGCCAGGGCGATGACGGCGCGGTGCTGTCGCTGCCGGCCTTCGACCCCGCCGAAGGGCGGCTGGTGATGGCGACCGACGGTCACGTGATCTCGCCGCTGTTCTTCCCCGGTGGCGACATTGGCTGCCTTTCGGTGCACGGCACGGTGAACGACGTCGCGATGTGTGGCGCCAAGCCGCTGTACCTGAGCGCGAGCTTCATCATCGAAGAAGGCTTTCCGCTGATTGACCTGCAGCGCATCGTGAAGTCCATGGCCGCCGCCTCGCGCGAGGCCGGTGTGCCCGTGGTCACGGGCGACACCAAGGTGGTGGAGCAGGGCAAGGGCGACGGCGTGTTCATCAGCACCACCGGCGTGGGCGTGCTGCCGCCGGGTGTGTCGATCAGCGGGCGCAACGCGCGGCCCGGCGATGTGGTGGTGCTCTCCGGCAGCATTGGCGACCACGGCGTGGCCGTGCTCTCGCAGCGCGAGTCGCTGGCCTTCGAGACCACGATCGAAAGCGACACCGCCGCGCTGCACACCCTGGTGGCCGCGATGCTGGCCGCAGCCCCGGGCGCCGTGCGCGTGCTGCGGGACCCCACGCGCGGGGGCCTCGCCACCACGCTCAACGAGGTGGCGCGCCAGTCGGGCGTGGGCATGCTGCTGCGGGAGGCCGCCATTCCCGTGAAGCCGCAGGTGGACGCGGCGTGTGAGCTGCTGGGTCTGGACCCGCTCTACGTCGCCAACGAAGGCAAGCTGATCGCGGTGGTGGCGCCCGAGGCGGCCGACGCGGTGCTCGCCGCGATGCGCGCGCACCCGCTGGGGCAGGACGCGGCGCGCATCGGCGAGGTCACGGCCGACCCGCACCACTTCGTGCAGATGGCCACGCGCTTCGGCGGGCGGCGGGTGGTGGACTGGCTGAGTGGGGAACAGTTGCCGAGGATTTGTTGATCCCCGTGCATTGTTGACCCCCCCGCGCCGCCTTCGGCGTCACCCCCCCCAGGGGGCAACGCTGGCGGCCCGGCGAAGCCGGTTCCGCGGCGTTCTGGGTTGGGGCACTTCGCGTCGGGTGATGAGCGCCATGTCGGTTGAGGTCGGGGCCCAAAACAAAAGAGACGAGGAGACGGGCATGTCGAGTGGGGTGTTTCAGAAGACCGAGAGCGGCAAGGCCGAGATCGCCCGGCGGCAGGCGGGGCTGTCGGCCGCCACGCGCACGGTGCTGATCATGGTGAACGGCAGCGATTCGGTGTCGGCCCTGATGGCGCGTGGGCTGCCGCAGCTGCAGGGACATCTGGACACGCTGCTGGCGCTGGGGTTGATCGAGCCGGTGGTGGCGCGTGCCGCGCCGGCGGCGCCGCCCACGGCACCGTCCGTCACGCTACCGCCCGTGGCGCCTCTTCCGAGCGAGGTGCCGGCGAACGCCTCGCCGCTGGCCGCAGGGCCCAGCCTTGATGCCCTGCGCCGCAAAGCCCTGGTGCATCTGGGCAACCATTTCGGACCCGACACGCCCCTCGTGGCGAAGGCCCTGCTCGCCGCGCGCACGGCCGCCGAGTTCAACGCCGCGCTGGACGGCATCGAGTCCAAACTCGCCATCTACATGGGGCGCAAGCAGGCCGCGCGCGAGCTGCAGGCACTGCGCCCCGCCACCTGAACACCCGATGAACCCCTTGCGCATCCTCCTGCTCTGCCACAGCTTCAACAGCCTCACCCAGCGGCTTTTCGCCGAGCTGCGCGCGGCGGGCCACACCCTGAGCGTGGAGCTCGACATCGCCGACAGCGTGACCGAAGAGGCCGTGGCCCTGTTCCGGCCCGACCTGGTGCTGGCGCCGTTCCTCAAGCGCCGCATCCCGGCCACGGTGTGGCAGCGCGTGACCTGCCTCGTGGTGCACCCCGGACCGCCCGGTGACCAGGGGCCGTCGGCGCTGGACTGGGCGGTCTGGCGCGGCGAGCCGCATTGGGGCGTGACGGTGCTGCAGGCCAATGGCGATTTCGATGCTGGCCCGGTCTGGGCGCACGCGGCATTTCCCCTGCGCGAGGCCACCAAGGGCAGCCTGTACCGGCGCGAGGTCACCCAGGCCGCGCTGCAGGCCTCGCGGGCCGCCGTGCAACGCTTCGCTGGTGGCGAGCGCGAAGCACCGGCGTGGACCGACGGGGCGCCGCTGGTGCGCTGGCAACCTCTCTTGCGCCAGAACGAACGCGCGGTCCACTGGGCCGAAGACAGCACCGCCACCGTGCTCGCCAAACTCCGCAGCGGCGACGGCCAGCCCGGCGTGCTCGACGCGCTCTGGGGCCAGCCCTGTTACCTGGGCGATGCTCACCCGGCCAGCGCTGCCACCATGGCCGAGTTCAGCAATGCCGAACCCGGCGCCTTGCTGGCCGTGCGCGACGGCGCGCTGCTGCGCCGCACAGTGGATGGCGGCGTCTGGATCGGCCAGGCACGCCGTGCCGACCCGCCTGGCACAACGCCTGCGCAGTGCAGTTTCAAGCAGGTGGCGGCCGAGCTGTTCGCCAGCGAAGCCGCGGGTCTGCCGCAGCGCCCGGTGTCGCCGGAGCGGGCGCCCGACGAGTGGGGCGAACTGCGCTACACCGAACACGGCCCCGAGGGTGCGCGTGTGGGCTGTCTGAGCTTCGACTTCTACAACGGCGCCATGTCCACCGCACGTTGCGAACGCCTGCGCGATGCGCTGCTGCGGGTGCGCGAGCGCGACACCCAGGTGTTGCTGCTGCTGGGCGGCGAAGGCTTCTTCAGCAACGGCATCGACCTCAACAGCATCGAGGCCGCGGCCCACCGCCCGGGCGACAGCGCCGCCGACGCCTCCTGGCGCAACATCCACGCCATGAACGACGTGGCGCTCGGTGTGCTGCAGACCACCGACCGGCTCACCGTCAGCGTGCTGCGCGGCAACGCGGGCGCGGGCGGCGCCTTCCTCGCGCTGGCGGCCGACCAGGTCTGGGCGCACGGCAGCGTGGTGCTCAACCCGCACTACAAGAACATGGGCAACCTCTACGGTTCCGAGTACTGGACCTACCTGCTGCCGCGCCGCCTGGGCGAGGCGGGCGCGAAAGACCTGATGGCGCAGCGCCTGCCGCTGCTGGCCGCCGAAGCACTGAGGATCGGCCTGATCGACCACGACGATGAGGGGCCGCGCGAAGGCTTCGAAGAACGTTGCCTGGAGCGCGCGCTGGCGCTGGCCGCCTCCTACAATCAAAGTGGCGCGTTGGCAGCCCAACAGGCCCGGCGCGAGCAGGACGAAGCCCATCGTCCGCTGGCCCACTACCGCGAACAGGAACTGGCGCGCATGCACCGCAATTTCTACGGCTTCGATCCCAGCTACCACGTGGCACGCCACCACTTCGTGCACAAGCAGCCGCACGCCTGGACGCCGCGTCATTTGGCTGTGCATCGGCTGTGACACCGCCCCTCATCTCAGAAGCCCTGCCCACCGTGCTCGTGGTGGACGACGAGGTGCGTTCGCAGGACGCGATGCGGCGCACGCTGGACGAGGACTTCACGGTCTTCACCGCGAGCAGCGCCGACGAGGCGCGTGGCCTGCTGCAGCGCCAGCCGGTGAGCGTGATCCTGTGTGACCAGCGCATGCCCGGCGTGACGGGCGTGACCTTTCTGAAAGAGGTGCGCGAGCAGTGGCCGGAGACCGTGCGCATCGTGATCTCGGGCTACACCGATTCCGAGGACATCATCGCGGGCATCAACGAGGCCGGCATCTACCAGTACATCCTCAAGCCCTGGGCGCCCGACCACCTGCTCGACTCGGTGCGCAACGCCGTGGAAGCCCAGGCCCTGCAGCGCCAGACCAGCCGGCTCGACCTGGAGCTGCGCACCAGCAACCGCGTGCTGCGCCAGCGCACGGCCACACAGATGGCGCAGGCGCGCAGCAGCTTCGGCTTCGACCGCATCGTGCGCGCGCCCGGCAGCCCGCTGGACCTGGTGTGCGAGATGGCCGGGCGTGTCGCGCGTTACGACATCCCGGCGCTGGTGCTGGGCGAGTCCGGCACCGGCAAGGAACTGCTGGCGCGCGCCATGCACTACGCCTCGCGCCGCCAGTCCGGGCCGTTCGTGGTGGAGAACTGCGCCGCCATCCCCGACTCTCTGCTCGAATCCGAGCTCTTCGGCCACAAGCGCGGCGCCTTCACCGGCGCCTTCGAAGACCACCTCGGCCTGTTCCAGCGCGCCAGCGGCGGCACCGTGTTCCTCGACGAGATCGGCGAGACCTCGCCGGCGTTTCAGGTGAAGCTGCTGCGTGTGCTGCAGGAGGGCGAGGTGCGGCCCGTGGGCGGTGCGCGCCCGGTGCCGGTGGACGTGCGCGTGATCGCCGCCACCCACCGCCACCTGGAGCAGCGCGTGCGCGACGGCCTGTTCCGCGAAGACCTGTACTACCGCATCGCCGGCATCACCATCACCGTGCCACCGCTGCGCGAGCGCGTGGCCGACATCCCGCCCATCGCGCGCCAGATCGCGCTGGACGTGGCGGCCGAGCTGGGCCACCCCGGCGCCAGCCTGACCGACGAAACCCTGGCCTGCCTGCTGGCCTACCCCTGGCCCGGCAACATCCGCGAGCTGCGCAACGAGATCGCGCGCGCCATGGCCTTGCACGAAGGCGCGCAGCTGCCGCCCGGCGCCTTCTCGCCGCGCGTGCTGCAGGGCCGCGCCGCGGGCGGCGCCGACAACCTGGCCGCCGCCATCCCGAGCAGCGGCACGCTCACCGAACGCCTGGACGTGATCGAAGCCATGCTGCTGCGCGAAACCCTGCTGCGCCAGCGCTGGAACAAGACCCGCGCGGCCCAGGAACTGGGCCTGTCGCGCGTCGGCTTGCGCAGCAAGATGCAGCGCTTCGGTCTCGACAAGCCATGACCGCTTTCGACCAGTCCCGTGCCTTCCACGCCGCCGAAGCGGCACTCGCCCGCTGGGGCCACGACCCGCACGCGCTCGTGCAGGTGCTGCGCGAGACGCAGGCACAGACCCACTGGTTGCCGCGCGCCTTGTTGACGCACATCGCACAAGCCTTGCACCTGCCGCTGGCCCAGGTCGAAGGCGTGGCCACGTTCTACCGCTTCTTCCACACCCGGCCGGTGGGGCGGCTGCGGGTGCTGTTCTCCGACAACATCACCGACCGTTTGCTCGGCAGCGAGGCCCTGCTGGCCCGCCTGTGCAAGCGGCTGGGCCTGGCGCCGGGCGAGACCGATGCCCAGGGCCGGTTCAGCGCCGACCGCGCTTCGTGCACCGGCCTGTGCGACCAGGGGCCGGCGCTGCTGGTCAACCACCACCAGGTCATCACCCGCCTCGACGCCGACCGGGTGGACGCGCTCGCCGCGCTCATGTTGTCAGAGGTGCCGGTGGGCGACTGGCCCGCCGACTGGTTCCAGGTGCACAACACGGTGCACCGGGCCGATGCGCTGCTGAGCGGCCTGCCGGCCGACGAGCCCGCGCTGCCCGCCGTGCTCGCGCGCGAACCGCAGGCCCTGATCGACGAGGTGGCTCGGGCCGGCCTGCGCGGGCGTGGCGGCGCCGGCTTTCCGACCGCGCGGAAGTGGCAGGCCTGCAGCGATGCCAGCGGGCCGCAACGCTGCGTGGTCTGCAACGCCGACGAAGGTGAGCCCGGCACCTTCAAGGACCGCGCCCTGCTCAGCGACCACGCCGACGCGGTGTTCGACGGCATGACCATCGCCGCGCGCGCCGTCGGTGCGCAGCAGGGCTGGCTCTACCTGCGCGGCGAATACCGTTACCTGCTGCCGCACCTGCAGGCCGTGCTGGAGCGCCGCCGCGCGGACGGCCTGCTGGGCGCCAACGCCGCCGGCCTGCCCGGATTTCACTTCGACATCGGCATCCACCTTGGCGCCGGCGCCTACGTCTGCGGCGAGGAGTCGGCCCTGATCGAGTCGCTGGAAGGCCAGCGCGGCGCGCCTCGCATCCGCCCGCCGTTTCCGGTGGAGCGCGGCTACCTGGGGCGCCCGACCGTGGTCAACAACGTCGAGACCTTGGTGGCGGTGGCCCACATTGCGCGGCGCGGCGGCGCCTGGTGGTCCGGCATCGGCCTCGCGTCGTCCACCGGCACCAAGATCCATTCGGTCTCGGGCGACTGCGAGCGCCCGGGCCTCTACGAATACCCGATGGGCACACCCATCGCGCAGATCCTCGCCGACTGCGGCGCCCACGACACCCAGGCGGTGCAGGTGGGCGGCCCCTCGGGCACCTGCGTGCCCGCCTCGGGCTTTCACCGGCGCATCGCGTTCGACGACGTGCCCAGCGCCGGCGCCTTCATGGTGTTCAACGCCACGCGCGACCTGTTCGAGGTGGCGCGCCACTTCGCCCGCTTCTTTGCGCACGAAAGCTGCGGCCTCTGCACGCCCTGCCGCGTCGGCACCGAGCTGGTGGTGCGGCGGCTGGACAAGCTGGCCCACGAACGCGGCGCCGGTCGCGGCTCGGCCTTCGACCTGGAACGCCTGCACGAGCTGGATGAGCTGCTGCACAGCGGCACGCACTGTGGCCTCGGCGCCTCGGCCTGCAACCCGCTGCGCGACACCCTGGCCCACTTCGGGCAGGCCTACGCCTCGCGTACCACCACGCCGCGCTTTGAGCCCGAGCTGAACCTCGACGCCGAACTCTCGGCCGCGCGCCGTGTCACGGGGCGCACCGACCCGGGTGCCCACCTGCACACGGAGGACTCTCCATGAGTGGACCGCGCAACGACCCGCCTTCGGTGTTCCAGTTCGACGGCCAGCCGGTGCCGCTGCAGCCTGGTGACACCATCCTGCAGGCCGCGCAGCGCGCCGGCCACGAGGTGCCCCATCTGTGCTGGCACCCCGAGGTCTCGGCCAGTGCCTCGTGCCGGGTCTGCACGGTGCACGTCGACGGCCGGCCCGCCGCGGCCTGCACCACCGCCGCGGCCGCCGGCCAGCGCGTGGACTGTCACACCGCCGACCTGCGCACCCAGCGCCTGCGCCTGTTGCAGATGCTCTTCGTCGAGGGCAATCACTTCTGCCCCGGCTGCGAGAAAAGCGGTCACTGCCTGCTGCAGGAACAGGCACAACGCGCCGGCATGACCGACCTGCATTTCGAAGCGCTCAACCCCGAGCGCCCGGTCGACGCCAGCCACCCCGACGTGCTGTTCGAGCCCAACCGATGCATCCTGTGCCAGCTCTGTGTGCGCGCCAGCGACGAGATCGACCACAAGCAGGTCTTCGCCATCGGCGGCCACGGCATCGCCACGCGGCTGCTGATCAACAGCGACAGCGGCCGGCTGGGCGACAGCGCGCTGTCGGCGGACGACCGCGCCGCCCACATCTGCCCGGTGGGCGCGCTGCTGCCCAAGCGGATCGGCTTTGCGGTGCCCATCGGCCAGCGCCGGTTCGACGATGCGGAGACGCGTGGATGAGCACAGACACCCAAGCCCCCCGCAAGCTGCGCGTGGCCACGGTCTCGCTGGCCGGCTGCTTCGGTTGCCACATGTCCTTCCTCGACATCGACGAGCGCCTGTTCGAGCTGATCGAGCTGATTGAATTCGACCGCTCGCCGCTGACCGACATCAAGACCGTGGGGCCGTGTGACATCGGCCTGGTCGAGGGCGGGCTGTGCAACGCCGAAAACGTCGAGGTGCTGCGCGCCTTCCGCGCCAACTGCCGTGTGCTCGTGGCGGTCGGCGCCTGCGCCATCACCGGCGGCCTGCCGGCCTTGCGCAACCACCTCGATGTGGGCGACATGCTGCAGGCCGTGTACGGCACCGTGCCCAACGACCCCGAGCTGCCGCTGCCGCTCAACCGCGTGCTGCCGATCCACGAGGTGGTGCAGATCGACCACGCGCTGTCGGGCTGCCCGCCACCGGCCGACGCCTTCTGGCAGCTGTTGCAGGACCTGATGGCCGGGCGCGAACCCGCTCTGAAAAAGGGGTTGATCCGCTATGACTGAATATGGAGCCCCCCTGCGCCGCTTCGCGTCTTCCCCCCGGGGGACGGCACTGGCCGTCCGGCAAAGCCGGCCCGGCGGTGCCCCTGGGTGGCGTTGTGCCATGCGTCGTGTGTCGCGCTCAGCGCGGTGGATCAACTGCCATGAACCCCTCTTCTCTCGAAACCGCCGCCGACCCGCAGGGCCTTCGCCGCATCGTGATCGACCCGGTCTCGCGCGTCGAAGGCCACGGCAAGGTCACGCTGCTGCTGGGGGATGACAACCGCATCCAGCAGGTGCGGCTGCACATCGTCGAGTTCCGTGGCTTCGAGCAGTTCATCGTCGGCCGGCCCTACTGGGAGGTGCCGGTGATGGTGCAGCGCCTGTGCGGCATCTGCCCGGTCTCGCACCACCTGGCCGCCACCAAGGCGCTCGACCGCGTGGTCGGCGGCTGGCCGGTGCCCGAAGCCGCCGACAAAATCCGCCGCCTCATGCACTACGGGCAGATCGTGCAGAGTCACGCGCTGCACTTCTTCCACCTGTCTTCGCCCGACCTGCTGTTCGGCTTCGACGCCGCCGTCGCGCAGCGCAACATCGTCGGCGTGGCGATGGCGCACCCCGAGGCCGCGCGCCAGGGCGTGATGCTGCGCAAGTTCGGGCAGGAGTGCATCCGCATCACCGCCGGTAAGCGGGTGCACGGCACCGGCTCGGTACCCGGCGGCATGAACCGCGCCGTGGATGCGACCGAGCGCGACACCCTGCGCGCGCAGCTGCCCCAGGTGCTGGCCTGGGCCGAGGCGGCGGTGGACCTGGCACAGCGCCTGCACACCGGCTTGCCGCCGCACCTCGTCGGCTTTGCCGAGACCCCGGCGGCCATGATGTCGCTGGTCGGTCCCGGCGGCGCGATGGAGTTCTACGACGGCACGCTGCGCGTGCGCGAGGCCGACGGTCGCATCGCGGTCGACGGCTTCGAAGACCAGCGCTACCGCGAGCTGATCGGCGAAGGCGTCAAGCCCTGGACCTACATGAAGTTTCCCTACCGCCTGACGCTCGGACCCGACGCCGGCTGGTACCGCGTCGGCCCGCTGGCGCGGCTGCAGAACTGCGACTTCATTCCCACGCCCCGCGCCGAAGCGCGGCGCCAGGCCTTCGTGGCCGCGCACGGTGGGCGGCCGGTGCACGCGGTGCTGGCGACGCACTGGGCGCGCATGATCGAGCTGCTGCACGGCGTGGAGGTGATCGCGCAGTTGCTGGACGACCCGGCCATCCTCGGCGGTCCGCTGCTCGCCAGCGGCGAGCGCCAGCGCGGTGGCGTGGGCATCATCGAAGCGCCGCGCGGCACGCTGATCCACGAGTACGAGGTGGGCGACGACGATCTGGTCACGAGCTGCAACCTGATCGTCTCCACCACCCACAACAACCAGGCCATGAACGAAGCCGTGCGCTCGGTGGCCTTGCAGTACCTGGACGGCCAGACCATCACCGAACCGCTGCTCAACCACATCGAGGTCGCCATCCGCGCCTACGACCCCTGCCTGTCCTGCGCCACGCACGCGCTGGGCCAGATGCCGCTGGCGGTGACGCTGCGCAACGCCCGCGGCGAGGTGCTCGACCACGTGCACCGTTCGTCCCGCGGCGACACCGTGCGCGACACCCGGCCGCACTCGGCGGAGGACGCGTTGTGACCCGCCCAGAGGTGGCGCCGCTGCTGGTGTTCGGCTGGGGCAACCCGAGCCGGGGCGACGACGCGCTGGGTCCGTTGCTGGTCGAACAGCTGGCCAGCCACGCGCAGGTGTTGCTGCCGGCGGGGCGGCTTGAATGCCTCACCGACTTTCAGTTGCAGGTGGAACACACGCTCGACCTCGTGGGCCGCGAGCGCGTGCTCTTTGTGGACGCCGCCATCGACCTGCAGACGCCGTTTGCGGTGAGCACCGTGCTGCCCGCGCCGGTGGCGGGATTCACCACCCACGCGCTCGCGCCCGAGGCGCTGCTGCAGGTCTACCGCGACCTGGAGTGCGCCGAGCCGCCGCCTTGCACGCTGCTCGCCATCCGCGCGCAGCGCTTCGAACTCGGCGAGGCGCCAGGCGAGCAGGCCCTGGCCGATCTCGCCTTGGCCCTGGCCTGGGCAACCGAGTGGGCACAGCTGCCCGAGGAGATGCTGACATGAAACAACCCCCACGCTCACTTTGTTCGCTGCCCCCCGAGGGGGCGCGTCAGTGGCTTCGGGCGGCCGGGCGCCACTGACATGAACGTGCTCTGGCTTCAAAGTGGCGGTTGTGGCGGCTGCAGCATGTCGCTGCTGTGCGCCGACACCACCGACTTCCAGGGCCACCTGCGCGACGGTGGCGTGAACCTGCTCTGGCACCCCTCGCTGTCGATGGCGAGTGGCGAAGAGGTGATCGCGCTGCTGCACTCGGTGCTGGACGGCGGCATCCGGCTCGACGCGCTGTGCGTCGAAGGCTCCCTGCTGCGTGGCCCGAACGGCAGCGGGCGTTTCCACATGCTGGCCGGCACCGGCCTGCCCATGATCCACTGGGTGCGCGAACTCGCGGCGAAAGCGAACCACGTGCTGGCCGTGGGCAGCTGCGCGGCCTGGGGCGGCATCACGGCCGGCGGCGACAACCCCACCGACGCCTGCGGCCTGCAGTTTGAGGACGACCGCATCGGTGGTCTGCTCGGCGCGGACTTCCGCTCATCCAGCGGCCTGCCGGTGATCAACATCGCGGGCTGCCCGACGCACCCGAGCTGGGTGATCGACACGCTCATGGCGCTGGCCGCCGACGGCTTCGCGGCCGACGACCTCGACCCGCTGAACCGCCCGCGTTTCTACGCCGACCAGCTGGTGCACCACGGCTGCACGCGCAACGAGTACTACGAGTTCAAGGCCAGCGCCGAAAAGCCGTCCGACCTCGGCTGCATGATGGAACACATGGGCTGCAAGGGCACGCAGGTGCACGCCGACTGCAACACCCGGTTGTGGAACGGCGAAGGCAGCTGCACGCGCGGCGGCTACGCCTGCATCGCCTGCACCGAGCCGGGTTTCCAGGAGCCCGGCCACCCGTTCCACGAAACGCCCAAGCTCGCCGGCATCCCCATCGGTCTGCCAACCGACATGCCCAAGGCCTGGTTCGTCGCGCTGGCTTCCTTGTCCAAGAGCGCCACGCCCAAGCGGGTGAAGAACAACGCGGTGGCGGACCACCTCGTTGTCAAACCCGCAGTTCGAAAAACGAGGTTGAAATGAGCAGACCGAGCGACGCCGGGCCGCCCCAAGGCGCGAGCGCCCCCTTGGGGGGCAGCGCAGTACGCGAAGCGACAAGCGTGGGGGCACGTTTGCTCGTTGGACCTTTCAATCGCGTCGAGGGCGATCTCGAAGTCCAGCTCGACATTGCCGACGGCCGTGTCACCTCGGCCCAGGTCAACGCGACCATGTACCGCGGCTTCGAGCAGATCCTGCAGGGCAAGGCGCCGCACGACGCGCTGGTCTATGTGCCGCGCATCTGCGGCATCTGTTCGGTGTCGCAGTCGGTGGCCTCGGCGCGTGCGCTGGCCGATCTGGGCGGCATCAGCATGCCGGCCAACGGACAGCACGCGACCAACCTGATCCTGGCCACCGAAAACCTGGCCGACCACCTGACGCACTTCTATTTGTTCTTCATGCCGGACTTCGCCCGCCCGGTCTACGCGGGTCACCCCTGGCATGCCGAAGCGCAACGACGCTTCGCGCCCGACCACGGTGAGCAGGTGCGTGCGGCCACGGCGGCGCGCCAGCGCTGGCTCACGCTGCTGGGCACGCTGGGCGGCAAGTGGCCGCACACGCAGTCGGTCGAACCGGGTGGATCCACCCGCGCCATCGACGCGGCCGAGCGCGTGCGCCTGCTGGCGAAAGTGCGCGAGTTCCGCAGCTTTCTGGAGCGCCAGCTGTTCGCCGCGCCGCTCGAAGCCGTGGCCGCGCTGGAGACCGAAGCCGCGCTCTGGGACTGGCACGCACAGGACCCGCTGGGCGGCGACCTGCGTTTCTTCCTCACCCTCGTGTGCGACCTGCGGCTCGACACACTCGGTCCCGGTCCGGGCCGCTACCTGAGCTATGGCGCTTATGCCCAGCCCGGTGGCGGCTGGGCGCTGCCCGGTGGGGTGTGGCGCGCGCGCGAAGCGCGGCTCGATGCGCTGGACGCGCACAGCATCACCGAGGACGCGACCCACGCCTGGCTGGCCCACGCACGCGAGCCGCTGCACCCGCTGCACGGCATCACCCGGCCCGAGCCTGACAAGCCCGGCGCCTACACCTGGAACAAGGCGCCGCGCCTGGGCGGTGAAGTGGTCGAGACCGGCGCCATCGCCCGCCAGCTGGCCAGCGGCATGCCCCTGGTGCGCGACGCGGTGGCGCACCACGGCGGCACGGTCTACACGCGCGTGCTGGCGCGGCTGGTCGAGCTCGCGCGTGTGGTGCCGATGATGGAAGCCTGGCTGCAGGCGATCCGCCCGACCGAGGCGTTCTGTGTGCCGGCGGAGCTTCCGGAAGAGGGCAGTGGCGTGGGCCTGAGCGAGGCCGCGCGCGGCAGCCTGGGCCACTGGCTGGTGGTGCGGCGCGGCCGCATCGCCAACTACCAGATCGTCGCGCCCACGAGCTGGAATTTTTCGCCGCGCGACGCCGCCGGCACGCCCGGTGCGCTGGAGCAGGCGCTGGTGGATGCGCCGGTGCGGGAAGGCGAAAAAACCCCTGTCTCTGTCCAGCACATCGTGCGCTCGTTCGACCCCTGCATGGTCTGCACTGTGCATTGATGGAACACCCCCGCGCCGCTTCGCGTCACCCCCTCAAGGGGGCGACACCAGCCGTCTGGCAAAGCCAGCCCGGCGGTGTCCTTGGTGGAGTCACGGCATCCTCAATCATGGCTTCGTCATGAGCAAGCCGCGTTCTCCCAGTCCGCTGCCCACCGTTCCGATGGAGGGTGTGGACGAGTCCACCTGGCTGGACGTGATCCAGAAGATGGATGAGGTTTACACGCGGCTGATCGACGACGAGGTCGAGCTGGAGAAGAAGAACACCGAGCTGGAGCAGTCGCAGCAGTTCATCTTCAGCGTGCTCACTTCCATGTCGGACGTGCTGGTGGTCTGCGACGAGCGCGGTCTGATCGAACAGGCCAACGCGGCCCTGTGTGAGCTGGTGGGCCGTCCCGAGGAACAGCTGCGCGGCAGCAGCCTGGCCGACCTGCTGGCCGACGCCGCCAGCGTGGACGCAGCGCGCGCCGCGATGGACCGGTCCGACGCACCGCGCGCCGGCCAGGGCATCGAGCTCAACCTGCTCGACCGCGCGGGCCAGCCGGTGCCGGTGGACGCGAACTGCACACCGCGCATCGGCCCCAACGGCCGGCGCGTCGGCACCGTGTGGGTGGGCCGGCCCACGGCCGAGCTTAAGCGTGCGTACCACGAGATGCGCGCCGCGCACGAGGCCCTGAAGCGCACCCAGCAGCAACTGCTGCATTCGGAAAAGATGGCCTCGCTCGGCCAGCTGGTGGCGGGCGTGGCGCACGAGCTCAACAACCCGATCAGCTTCGTGCTCGGCAATGTGCACGCGCTGCGCAAATACTGCGACCGGCTGCAGACCTACATGGGCGCGCTGCACGCCCACGAGCCCGAGCCGGTGCTGCAGGCGTTGCGGCAGAAGCTGCGCATCGAGCACCTGATGGGCGATCTGCCCTCGCTGATCGAAGGCACGCTCGAAGGCGCGCAGCGCACCGCCGACATCGTGCACGGCCTCAAGCGGTTTTCGGCCATGGACTCCGAAGAGCGTGTGCCGGTGAACCTGGTCGAGGTGATCGAGCGTGCCATCCACTGGGTGCAGAAAGGCCGGCCGACGCCGGTGGACGTGCGCTGGCAGGTGGGCGCGCCCTGCAACGTGATGGGCAGTGCGGGGCAGCTGCAGCAGGTGATGATGAACCTGCTGCAGAACGCGTTCGATGCCGTGGGCGGCCCCGGGGTGGCGTCGCCCTGCGTCTGGGTGGCGATGGCCTGCGAGGGCACGCAGGTGCATGTGACCGTGCGCGACAGCGGGCCGGGCATCCCGCCCGAGCACCTGCTGCGCATCTTCGACCCCTTCTTCACCACCAAGCCGGTGGGCAAGGGCACGGGCCTGGGCCTGTCGATCAGCTACGGCATCGTCGAGCAGCACGGCGGGCGCCTGAGCGCGCGCAACGCCGAGGGCGGTGGCGCCGAGTTCGTGCTGGAGTTGCCCCAGGCGCAGTGACGCTGAACGCTGCACGGCAATAGCCAACCCCTCACCGGAGCGCGTGCCTGAGCCCAGCACACGCCGAGGATCCGGCTCTGCCGGTCCCAGGGCGTGGTCCCCCTGGGGGGAAGCCGCGCAGCGGCGCAGGGGGGTGACAATCTCTGCATGGAATTGCTGCTCGTCTCAATAGCTTCGTTGTTCGCCGGTTTTGTGGATTCGATCGTCGGTGGCGGCGGGCTGATCCTCGTCCCGGCGCTGTTCGCGGTGTTTCCCAACACCCACCCGGCCACGCTGTTCGGTGTCAACAAAGGCGCGTCGATCTGGGGCACGGGGGTGGCCACGGTCCAGTACGCGCAGCGGGTGCAGATGCCCTGGCGCGCGCTGCTGCCAGCGGCGGCCGTGTGTTTCGCCGGCTCGATGCTGGGTGCGTGGACGGTGACCATCATCTCACCCGATTTCCTGCGCCGCGCGCTGCCGCTGGTGCTGCTCGGTGTGCTGCTCTACACCCTGGCCCGCAAGGACCTGGGTCGGCATCACACACCACACTTCACGGGCCGTCAGGAGGCGATGGCCGCCGCCACGCTGGGCGCCACCATCGGTTTCTACGACGGTTTCTTCGGCCCCGGCACCGGCAGTTTCTTCGTGTTCCTGTTCGTGCGCTGGCTGGGCTACGACTTCCTGCACGCCAGCGCCAGCGCCAAGCTGCTCAACACCACGTCCAACCTGGCGGCGCTGATGCTGTTCGCCTGGAAGGGCCACGTCTGGTGGCATTTCGCACTGGTGATGGCCGTGGCCAACGTGGTCGGCAGCCTGCTCGGCACGCGACTGGCGCTCAAGCACGGCAGCGGCTTCGTGCGCGCGGCGTTCATCGTGGTGGTTAGTGCGTTGATCCTGAAGACGTCTTACGACGCATGGCTGCGGTAGCGTAGCCGACGCGCGATGTCTCAGCGAGGATGCGGTGGAACCGGCTTTGCCGGGCCACTCGCATCGCCCCCTGTCAGGGGGTCGCGCGCAGCGCGGCGGGGGTGCTTTCCTGTGCAGGCGGCCATTGAACCGTGCTGGCCTTGAGCGGCGTGCCGATGGGGGCCGATGCCTCGCCCTTCTGCACCGCGGCCAGATCCTGCGGGTTCGGATACTGGTCCATCAGCAGGAAGTCGAACACCCGGCGCGCGATCGGGGCGGCGCTGGCGGCGCCGAAACCGGCGTTCTCCACCACCACGGCCAGCGCGATGCGCGGTTGTTCCACCGGGGCAAAGGCGATGTAGAGCGAGTGGTCGCGCTGGTGCTCTTCGAGCTTGCGTGCGTCGTAGCGGTCTTTCTGGCCGATGGTCACGGCCTGCGCGGTGCCGGTCTTGCCGCCACTGGTGTAGCCGGCGCCCGCGAACACGCGCGTCGAGGTGCCTTCGGTGGTCACGGCCTGCATCGCGCGCAGCACGACGTTGATGTTCTCGCGCTGGTAACCCATGTCCACCGGCGCCTCCAGCGGCAGCGGCGTGCGTTCACGGGTCAACACGTTTTCGGTCGCCAGCGTCAGATGGGGTTTGTATTTGATGCCGCCATTGGTGAGCGTGGCCAGGGCGTGTGCGACCTGCAGCATGGTGAAGTTGTTGTAGCCCTGACCGATGCCCAGCGAGATGGTCTCGCCCGCGTACCAGCGCTGCTGCTCCGGCCGCTTGTAGTTGGTGCGCTTCCATTCCTGGTTGGGCAGCACGCCACGCACTTCGCCGCGCAGGTCGATGCCGGTGATCTGGCCAAAACCCAGCGGGGCCATGAAGTCGTGCATCGCCTCCACGCCCATGTCGTTGGCCAGCGAGTAGTAGTAGGTGTTGCTCGACTTGACGATGCTGCGGTGCATGTCCACCGCACCCAGGCCGCCGTCGCCGTGGCTGCGGAAGCGGTGGTTGCCGAACATCCAGTAGCCCGGGTCGTTGACGATGGTGGTGGCGCTGCGGGTGCCGGTTTCCAGGGCGCCGAGGGCCATGAAGGGCTTGTAGGTTGAGCCGGGCGGGTAGGTGCCGCGCAAGGCGCGGTTCAGCAGGGGTTTGTCGAGCGACTCGTTGAGCATGCGCCAGTTTTCGACGTCGATGCCCTCGACGAAGAGGTTGGGGTCGAAGGTCGGTTTGCTCACGAAGGCGAGCACCTCGCCGTTGCGCGGGTCGATCGCCACCAGCGCGCCCCGGCGGTCGCCGAACATGTCCTCGACCAGCTTCTGCAGTTTGATGTCGATCGCGAGCACCACCGTGTTGCCAGGCGTGGCGGGGGTGTTGGCGAGTGAGCGCACGGCGCGCCCGCCGGCCGAGGTCTCGACCCGGTCGAAGCCGGTGACGCCGTGCAGCTCGCGTTCGTAATGCTGCTCGGCGCCGAGCTTGCCGATGTACTCCGTGCCACGGTAGTTGGCCTGTTCTTCTTCCGGCCAGTCTTCGATGGACTCCTTTTCGCGCTGGTTGATGCGGCCGATGTAGCCCACGACGTGGCTGGCGATTTCGCCGTACGGGTAGTGCCGGATCAGGCGCGCGCGAACGTCCACACCGGGGAAGCGGTAGCGCTGCACGGTGAAGCGCGCCACCTCGTCGTCGGTGAGGCGCGTGCGGATGGGCAACGAGTCGAAGCTGCGCGACTCTTCCAGCAGCTTGCGAAAGCGGCGCTTGTCGCGCGGCTCGATGTTCACCAGGGTGCCCAGCGCGTCGATGGTGGCGTCAAGGTCCTCGACCTTGGACGGCGTGATCTCCAGCGTGTAGGCGGAGAAATTGGTCGCGAGCACGCGGCCATGGCGGTCCAGGATCTGGCCCCGGTTGGGCACCACCGGCAGCACCGCCGTGCGGTTGCTCTCGGCCTGCGCGTCCAGGTCTTCATGGCGCAGCACCTGCAGGTACACCATGCGCGCGGCCACCAGGCCAAACGCAAACACCACCGCCAGCCCCGCCACCAGCACCCGGGTGCGGAACTGCGCCAGGTCGGCTTCGACGTTGCGAAGTTCAGTCAAAGGACAAGCCCCCACACTCCACCGCTGCGCGGGTCGTTGCCCCCCAAGGGGGTCGTTTCGCCTTGGGGCGGCCCGGCGGAGAAACGTGTCCGGCGCGGGAAGTTTTCACGCCAGGATGCGGTGGAACCGGCTTTGCCGGGCCACTCGCATCGCCCCCCTTGAGGGGGGAGACGCCGAAGGCGGCGCAGGGGGTGTTCCATCTAGAGCGGCCGGTTGTCGTCGGGGTTGGGCGCGCGGCGCTGAGGCGCGAGCAGCATCACGCTGGCCACCGGCCAGAGCGCGGCGTCGATCACCGGCGCCAGCAGGTAAGACCAGCCCGGAAAGGCGCCCCCCGCGATCATGCCGACCAGCAACTCCAGCAGGTGCGCCGCGAAAAACAGCGGCAGCACCTGCACCGCCTGGGTCGGCACGCCGAACCACAGCAGGCGCCGGTGCATGAAGACCGAGGCGTAGCCGAGCACCGTGTAGGCGAGCGCATGCTGGCCCAGCAAGGCGCCCTGGTGCACATCCATGGTCAACCCGAACAGGAAGGCCACGCCCACGCTCACGCGCAGGGGCTGGTGCACGCTCCAGAACACCAGCACCACCGCCAGAAGGTCAGGCACCCAGGCGCCTCGACCCCACAGACCCATGTTCATGACCATGTTCAACAGCAGGGCCACGAACAGGCTGAACCAGATGAAGGCGGGGTTGGCGGGCAGCAGCAGCTGCTGTCCGGGGCGCATGATCATGGCGCGCTCCTCGCATTGGCCGTGTCGCTGGCCGGGCGCCGGGGTTTGGCGGCGGCATCCGGCAGCGGCGACGGCGGCAGGCCCTGACCCACGGGGGTGAGCACCAGCACATGCAGCGCACCCTGCACGCGCGCGAGCGGCGTGCAGTTGATGCGGGTGAACGACGATTCGGCGCGGCGCTCGACGCGGGCGATTTTCGCGACCGGGAGGCCAGCTGGGTAGACGCCATCGACACCGCTGGTGGTGAGCAGGTCGCCTTCGGCGATGTCGGCATTGGACAGCGTGTAGCGCAACTCCATGCCATCGCCGTCCACCCCGGGCTGGCCGTAGACCACACTGCGCACGCCGGTGCGCGAGTTGAGCACGGGGATCGCCTGATCGCGGTCGATCAGCAGCGTCACCTCCGACACCAGCGGGTAGACGCGCGTCACCTGCCCCAGCACGCCGCTGTCGTCGATGACGGGCGAGCCCGCCACCACGCCGTGGGTCTGCCCCCGGTCGATCACGACCTTGCGCGAGTACGGGTCGGCCGCGTCGTAGAGCACCTGGGCGCCGGTGGTGGGCGTGGTGATGCGCTCGCGCATCACCAGCAGCTCGCGCAGGCGCCGGTTTTCCAGCTCGAGTTGTTCGAGCTGCAGGGAGCGTTCAGCCTGCGACGCCAGCTTCTTCTGGGCCAGGGCTTCATTCTGCTGGGCCTGGTGCAGGCTGGTGAAATAACCGCCCGCCTGACCGACCGCTTCAATGGGCTGCAGCACCAGCCACTGCACCGGGTACAGCGCCGTGGCCAGCGCGCTGCGCAGCGGCGCGGTGACGCCGAAGCGCGTGTCCGCCACCATCAGGAACAGCGCCACGGCGCTGAAGACCATCAGTTTGGACAGGGCCGATGGCCCCTGTTTGAAGAACGGGGGAGGCGTGCGGTCCAGGGTGCCCAGTGGCATGGATGGGTGGGCTCGCTAGGGCGTGATTGGAGCCGGGAACCGGCGCCGTGCCTTTATTCGCTGGTGAAGATGGTGCCCAGGCGCTCCATGCGCTCCAGGGCCATGCCGCAACCGCGCACCACGCAGGTCAGCGGCTCTTCGGCCACCAGCACCGGCAGGCCGGTTTCTTCGGCCAGCAGGCGGTCCAGGTCGCGCAGCAGCGCACCGCCACCGGTCAGCATCATGCCGCGCTCGGCGATGTCGGCACCCAGCTCGGGCGGCGTCTGTTCGAGCGCGCTCTTCACGGCCGTGACGATGTTGTTCAGCGGGTCGGTCAGCGCTTCGAGGATTTCGTTGCTGGAGATGGTGAAGCTGCGCGGCACGCCTTCGGAGAGGTTGCGGCCCTTGACTTCCATTTCCTTGACTTCGGAGCCCGGGAAAGCCGAACCGATGTTCTTCTTGATCGCTTCGGCCGTGGGCTCGCCGATCAGCATGCCGTAGTTGCGGCGGATGTAGGCAATGATGGCTTCGTCGAAACGGTCGCCGCCCACGCGCACACTGCCTTTGTAGACCATGCCGCCCAGCGAGATCACGCCCACTTCGGTGGTGCCGCCGCCGATGTCGACCACCATGGAGCCCGAGGCGTCCGACACGGGCAGACCGGCGCCGATGGCCGCGGCCATGGGTTCTTCGATCAGGTAGACCTCGGAAGCACCGGCGCCCAGGGCCGATTCGCGGATGGCGCGGCGCTCGACCTGGGTCGAACCGCAGGGCACGCAGATGATGATGCGCGGGCTCGGCTTGAACATCGAGCGCGGGTGCACCATCTTGATGAACTGCTTGAGCATCTGCTCGGTGACGGTGAAGTCGGCGATCACGCCGTCTTTCATCGGGCGGATGGCTTCGATGTTGCCGGGCACCTTGCCCAGCATGGCCTTGGCTTCCTTGCCGACGGCCTGGATCGTTTTCTTGCCCTGGGGGCCGCCTTCGTGGCGGATCGACACCACCGAGGGTTCGTCGAGCACGATGCCCTTGCCGCGAACGTAGATGAGGGTGTTGGCGGTGCCAAGGTCAATGGCCAGGTCGGTCGAAAACTGCCGACGGAACGCTTCAAACATGGTGAAAAAATCCTGTGGGGCACGACCGCCGCTTCGTGCGGTCATCGCCAGGTGCTGGACGGGAGGTCGGGGCTTTAAGTCTTTGATTCAGCGGCGAAAAGCGTGCTGGAACGGGTTCTGCCGCTAAACCTTGGATAATACCGTATCCCCTGTGCATAACTGTGCCGCCCGAAGGGGCCAACCATCACTTTACAGGCCGTTTCAGGGGCATTTCGGTCCCCAACAGCCCGTTTCTTTCCACTTACACCGGTTCCCGTCCTGCCATGTCCCTGACCTTGTCCGACATCGGGCGCATCGCCAATCTGGCGCGCCTTGAACTCTCCGGGCCCCAAAGCGAGCGCATGCTGGGCCAGCTCAACGGCTTCTTCGACATCGTTGACCAGATGAACGCGGTGGACACCACCGGCGTGGAGCCGCTGGCCCACCCCACCGCCGTGATCGACCACGTGAGCCTGCGTCTGCGCCCGGACGTGGCCAGCGAACCCAACAACCGCGAAGCCAACCAGAGGAGCGCCCCCGCCGTTGAGCGCGGCCTGTTCCTCGTGCCGAAAGTGATCGAATGAGTTCCAAGCAGATCCATGAGATGGGCGTGGCCGAACTGGCTGGCGCCATCGCCGACAAGACAACGTCCGCCGCCGAGGCGGCGCAAGCCCTGCTGGCGCGCGCGAAGCAGCACGCTGGGCTGGGCGCCTACCTGGCGTTCAACGAAGACCTGACGCTCGCGCAGGCGAAGGCCGCCGACGCGCGTGTGGCTGCGGGCGAACGCGGCCCGCTGCTCGGCGTGCCGCTGGCGCACAAGGACATCTTCGTCACCCAGGGCTTTCCCTCCACCGCCGGCAGCAAGATGCTGGCCGGTTACCAGAGCCCGTTCGACGCCACCGTGGTGAGCCAGCTCGCCGCCGCCGGCGCCGTGACCCTGGGCAAGCTCAACTGCGACGAGTTCGCCATGGGCTCGGGCAACGACAACTCGGCCTACGCGCCGGTGCACAACCCCTGGGACACGGCCCGCGTGCCCGGCGGCTCCTCGGGCGGCTCGGCCGCCGCCGTGGCCGCTCGCCTGGTGCCCGCCGCCACCGGCACCGACACCGGCGGCTCGATCCGCCAGCCCGCCAGCTTCACCGGCATCACCGGCATCAAGCCCACCTACGGCCGTTGTTCGCGCTACGGCATGGTGGCCTTCGCCTCCAGCCTCGATCAGGCCGGTCCGATGGCGCGCAGCGCCGCCGACTGCGCCACGCTGCTGACGGCGATGGCCGGCCCCGACATCGACCGCGATTCCACCAGCCTCGACCACCCGGCCGAGGACTACACGCGCTTGCTGGGCCAGCCGCGCGAAGGAGCCAGCGCTGCTCAGCCGCTCAAGGGCTTGCGCATCGGCCTGCCGAAAGAGTTCTTTGGCGAAGGTTGCGCGCCCGACGTGCTGGCCGCCGTGCGCGCCGCGTTGTCCGAATATCAAAAGCTCGGCGCCACGCTGGTCGACATCTCGCTGCCGCGCACCGAGCTGTCCATCCCGGTCTACTACATCATCGCGCCGGCCGAAGCGTCGTCCAACCTCAGCCGCTTTGACGGCGTGAAGTTCGGTCACCGCGCCGCCAAGTTCGACGACCTGGCCGACATGTACAAGAAGTCGCGCAGCGAAGGCTTCGGGCCCGAGGCGCAGCGCCGCATCATGATCGGCACCTATGTGCTGAGCCACGGTTACTACGACGCGTACTACCTCAAGGCGCAACAGATCCGCCGCCTGATCGCTCAGGACTTCCAGAGTGCCTTTGCGCAGTGCGACGTGATCGCCGGCCCGGTGGCGCCCACGGTGGCCTGGAAGATCGGCGAGAAGAGCGACGACCCGGTCGCCAACTACCTGGCCGACATCTACACCCTGTCCACCTCGCTGGCCGGCCTGCCGGGCATGAGCGTGCCGGCCGGTTTCGGCGCTGCGAACATGCCGGTGGGCCTGCAACTGGTGGGCAACTATTTCAAGGAAGGTGAATTGCTGCAGACCGCGCACGCCTTCCAGCAGGCCACCGACTGGCACACCCGCACGCCTTCGGGATTCTGATCATGAGCAACACAAGCAAATCCCTCCTGGTGCAAGGCTACGAAGTCGTGATCGGCTTCGAGACCCACGCCCAGCTCGCCACGCAATCCAAGATCTTCAGCCGCGCGCCCACGGCGTTTGGCGCCGAGCCCAACACGCAGGCCTGCGCGGTGGACCTGGCCCTGCCCGGCACGCTGCCGGTGATGAACCGCGGCGCGGTCGAGCACGCCATCCGCCTGGGCCTCGCGCTGGGTTCGCACATCGCCGAGCAGAGCGTGTTCGCACGGAAGAACTACTTCTACCCCGACCTGCCCAAGGGCTACCAGATCAGCCAGTTCGAGATCCCGGTGGTGCAGGGCGGCGAGGTGAGCTTCTTCCTCGGTGACGAGAAGAAGACGGTGCGCCTGGTGCGTGCTCACCTCGAAGAAGACGCGGGCAAGAGCCTGCACGAAGAGTTCCACGGCCAGAGCGGCATCGACCTGAACCGCGCTGGCACGCCGCTGCTGGAGATCGTGACCGAGCCCGACATGCGCTCCAGCGCCGAGGCGGTGGCCTACGCGAAAGAGCTGCACAAGATCGTGACCTGGATCGGCGTCTGCGACGGCAACATGCAGGAAGGTTCGTTCCGCTGCGACGCCAACGTCTCGGTGCGCAAGCCCGGTGCGCCGCTGGGCACCCGCCGCGAGATCAAGAACCTGAACTCGTTCAAGTTCATGCAGCAGGCGATCGACTACGAGATCCGCTGGCAGATCGAGCAGATCGAAGACGGCCACGCCATCCAGCAGGCCACGGTGCTTTTCGACCCCGACACCGGCGAGACGCGCGCCATGCGCACCAAGGAAGACGCGGCCGACTACCGCTACTTCCCCGACCCGGATCTGCCGCCGCTGGTGATCGCGCGTTCGTGGGTGGATGAGGTGAAGGCCGGCATGCCCGAGCTGCCGCGCCAGATGGCCGAGCGCCTGGTGCAGACCTATGGGCTGCCCGAATACGACGCCACCACGCTCACGCAGAGCCCGGCGATGGCGGCCTACTTCGAGACCACGGCCAAGGCCAGCGGCCAGTCCAAGATGGCCAGCAACTGGATCATGGGCGAGGTCTCGCGCCGCCTGAACAACGAAGAGAAGGACATCGCCCAGGTGCCTGTGGGCGCCGACACGCTGGCTGCGCTGCTCAAGCGCATCGCCGACGGCACGGTGTCCAACAACGCCGCCAAGCAGGTGATGGACGCGCTGTGGGCGGGAAAGGATGCGTCGTTGCTCGCGGGCTCACTACCGGCGATTTCCGGTCAGTTTGTGTCGGGAGAAAGCACTGCACTTGAGAAAAGCCTCGATGTCATCGATCGACTTGTTGACGAAATGGGCCTCAAGCAGATGAACGACAGCGGTGCGCTGGAAAAAATCATCGACGAGGTGATGGCCGCCAACGCACCCATGGTCGAGCAGTTCCGCGCAGGCAAGGACAAGGCATTCAACGCCCTGGTGGGCCTGGTCATGAAGGCCAGCAAGGGCAAGGCCAACCCGCAACAGGCCAACGACCTGCTGCGCCAGAAACTGCAATAGGGAAAGGGGGCGCACGACCGGCTGCCCAGCCGGAGCGCGTGCCCCAACCCAGAAAACGCCGTGGAACCGGCTTCGCCGGGCCACTGGCGTTGTTCCCCAGGGGGGAGGCCGCGTCAGCGGTGCAGGAGGGTTACCTCGCCGTCCAGAGCGTCTTCAGCTTGGCCAGCTCTTCGTCAAACCGCGCATTGACGCGCTGTTTTTCCTTGCCCTGATCGTTCAGGAAGCGGGTTTGTATCTGAATCTGCTCCGCGTTGTCCTCGATCTTCCGCTTGAGCCAGGACGGCGCCTTGGTGACGTCGTTCTGATAGAACTCCAGTTCGATGTCGATGTCTCGACGCTGTTTGACCAGTTCTTCCCCACGCTTCTTCACCGCACCGATCACGTCGTCGATCTGGGCCAGTGCCTCGGCGCGTTCCTTGTCGTGCACCGCCTGGTTGGGGTAACGGATCAGCAGCGCTCGGTCCCGTCGTTTTTCTTCTGCCGCACGCGAACGTTCGGCGTCTTCCTGTTTTTTCTGCGCATCGAGGCGGGCGCGCTCCTCGGCGGTGTAACTCGGGGGCAGCACCCGTTTGACCACGCCGGAGCTGTTCAGCTCGCGCTGTTCGCGATCCAGACAGTCGACGATGGGGCGGTCGGAGGTGATGCGTCGCCCTTTGCTGTCGACGCAGCTGTAGATGCCCGCCTTGCCTTTGTCCTGCGCCAGCGCGACAGAACAGAGCGACATCGCCACAACACCCAGCGCCGCATGTCGCAGCGCGTGGGCCACCGGGATCGAAGTGAAAACGGGCAAGGGATTCCTCAAGCGACGCCGTAGCGTTCGCGGTAGGCCAGTACGCGGTCGCGGTGGCTGGTTGGTTCGTCTCCCATGTGCATCGTCAGATAGTGCAGCAAATCCGACAGCCTCGCAATGGCGCAGACCTGCATCCCCAGCTGGCGTTGCACATATTGCACCGCACTGTGGTCCACGTCACGCACCTGTCCGTCGGGGCCCACTTCGGTGGCTTTCTCCTGGCGGTCCAGCGCGATCACCACCGCGTGCGGTGTGGCGCCGGCGGCCTGGATCAGCGCGATCGACTCGCGCGCAGCGGTGCCGGCGCTCATGACGTCGTCGACGATCAGCACCCTGCCCTTGAGTGGCGCGCCGACCAGCGAACCGCCTTCGCCGTGGTCCTTGGCTTCCTTGCGGTTGTAGGCAAACGGCACGTTGCGTCCCAGGCGCGCGAGTTCGATCGCGACCGCCGCGCCCAGCGGGATGCCCTTGTAGGCGGGGCCGAAGATCATGTCGAATTCGATGCCGCTCTGAACCAGGGCTTGTGCATAAAATTGCGCGAGCCGGCCGAGTTTGGCGCCGTCGTCGAACAGGCCGGCGTTGAAAAAGTAGGGCGAGAGCCGCCCGGCCTTGGTCTTGAACTCGCCAAAGCGCAGCACGCCCGAGTCCACGCAGAACTGCACGAAGTCCTGCGCCAGCGCACCGTCTTTTGTTCCGGCAGCCGCCGAGCCCGCTTCCAACACCATGGGGAATTCCTTGTTCAAACTGACCAGCCTCAACCTCAACGGCATCCGCTCCGCCAGCAACAAAGGGCTGGAGGCGTGGCTCGCCGGGCACCAGCCCGATTGTATTTGTGTGCAGGAAGTCAAGGCCCAGGCGCCGGACGTGGGCGGGCGCTTCGAGGCCATCGCCGGTCTCAAGGGGCACTTTCACTTCGCCGAGAAGAAGGGCTATTCCGGCGTCGCCGTGTACACGCGCCATGAGCCCAGCGACGTGGTGGTGGGCTTCGACGGCGGCGAGTTCGATGCCGAAGGCCGCTACGTGGAGCTGCGCTTCGACACGCCCAAGGCGAAGCGCTCCATCATCAGCGTGTACTGCCCCAGCGGGTCTTCAGGCCCCGAGCGGCAGGAGGCCAAGTACCGCTTCCTCGACGTGTTCTACCCGCACCTGATGGCGCTGAAGGGCCAGCGCGACTTCATCATCTGCAGCGACGTCAACATCGCGCACCAGAACGCCGACCTGAAGAACTGGCGCAGCAACCAGAAGAACAGCGGCTTCCTGCCCGAAGAGCGCGCCTGGATGACCAAGCTGCTGAGCGAGGGCGGGCTGGTGGACGTGTACCGCCAGCTCCAGCCCGACACCACCGACACCTGCTACACGTGGTGGAGCAACCGAGGCCAGGCCTACGCGAACAACGTGGGGTGGCGGCTCGACTACCACCTGGCCACGCCGGCGCTGGCGGCCCACGCCAAAACCGAATCCATCTACAAGGCCGAGAAGTTCAGCGACCACGCGCCCATCACGATCGAATACGACTTCAGCCTCTGAGCTGAATCGGATTGTTTTCAGTGGCGTGTCGGCAGCTGCGCCTGCAGCGAGCGCACCTGCTGCTCCAGCGTCTCGATGCGCTGGATGTGGTCCAGCAGCAAGGCCACGGCAAACAGGTCGAGATCGAAGTCCAGCCGCAGCTTGCTGACGGTGCGCATGCGCGTGACGCAGTCGGCGCTGAACAGGCGCAGGTCCGCCTCGGACGGGCCGGTCTGCAGCGGCCGCAGTGCGCCGTATTCCACCAGCTCGTCCACGTCGGCGGTGGTGATGCCGCAGACCCGCGCCAGCTCGGGCAGCGTGACGCTCTGCACCTCGTCGAGCCAGACCCATTCAACGGCTTGCATGTTGGTGTTCATGAAGTGGCTCCTGTTGGCGCGGTGCGCGGGTGGAATGAAGAGTCTTTGGCGAGTGCTTCGAATAGCTCGCGTTCGCGCTCGGTGAGGGTGGCGGGCACGTCGATCAGCACCACGGCGTAGAGGTCGCCCGGGGCACTGCGGCCGTTCGCCAGGCCGCGCCCGCGCAGCCGCAGCTTGCGGCCCGAGCGCGTGCCGGGTGGCACGGTCAGCGTCACCGGGCCGTCCAGTGTGGGCACCTCGGCTTCCGTGCCCAGCGCCGCTTCCCAGGGCGTGAGCATCAGGTCGAAGTACAGGTCCTGGTGGTCGGTGCGGAAAATGCGGTGCGGCGCCAGCGTGATGTGCAGGTAGATGTCGCCATCGGCGCCGCCGTTCTGGCCCTTGCCGCCTTGGCCGCGCAACCGCAGCTTCTGGCCATCGCGCACACCGGGCGGCACGGTCACTTCCAGCGTGCGCTCCTGGCCACCGTCGTCCAGGCTCAGGTGCACGGTGCGTCCGCGGTGGGCGTCTTCCAGGCTGATGCGAATGGTGGTTTCCAGATCGCGCCCGTCCCGGGGCAGCGGGCCCTGGCGCGGATCGCGGCGGCCCCGGCCCATGGCGGCGAGCAGGTCTTCGAGGTCCATCTCGTCAAACGCCGAGCCGTTGGTGGCGTGGTCGTGGCCCCATTGAGGCGGCGGCGAAAACGGCTCACCGGCGGGGTGCCTGCCCAGCTCGTCGTAGGCGGCGCGTTTTTCGGGGTCCTTCAGCGTCGCGTAGGCCTCGGCCACTTCCTTGAAGCGGGCCTCGGCCCCGGGCGCCTTGGACATGTCCGGGTGGTGCTCGCGGGCGAGCTTGCGGTAGGCCTTCTTGATGGCGTCGAGGCCCGCGTCGCGCGGCACGCCCAGGGCGGCGTAATAGTCTTTGTACTTCATGCAGGACTCCCGGGGGACAGCTTGGTGGAGCTGAAAAAGCGGGTCTGTGCGCTGGCGCACCCTGGGTCTCAAGCACGCCCCTTGCAGCTGGCTGAAGCGCTGCTGTCCTTCGCTGCGATGGCACCCTGGGTGGATTCTGCCGCTGCGCCGGTTCACGCTGCAAGCAGCGTCTTCAGTTTGCCCGAAGCGATCAACCGACTCAAGTCGGTGCCTTCGTCGAACCGTCCCGCTCTGCGGTTGGAACCTCGGTGCCGAGGAGCCAAAGGCCCCGCACTTCCGGTAAGAGGTGCTTTTTGCCGGCATCGGGTGCCTGGTCGGCGGGTGTCTTCCGGCGGGTGGCTGGAAGAGATGGTCGGCAAAGTTGGTGAACGCATTACAGTGGCGCCAGCGTCATCTGTCCAATACCGATTGTGTGACGTGCCATCTTGAAGCAAGATGGATGACGCCGTCCTGACCCCCCATTCCTTATCCACCATGGAACTTCGACAGCTGCGCTACTTTGTGGCCATCGCCGACAGCGGCAGCTTTTCCAAGGCGGCCGAACGGGTGTTTGTCGCCCAGTCGGCGCTCAGCCACCAGGTGGCCCAGCTCGAAGACGAGCTGGGTGTCGGGCTCTTTCACCGCTCACGCCGCGGTGTGGAGCTGACCGACGCCGGGCAGCGCTTTTTCCCGCACGCGGTGTCGATCCTGCGGCAGGCCGAGGAGGCGCTGCGCAGCGCGCGCGACACCGACGACGAGCCGCGTGGCAAGGTGGTGTTTGGCATCCCGCACAGCGCCTCCAACGCGCTGGCGCTGCCGCTGCTGCGCGAAGTCCACCAGCGCTTCCCCCGGATCGAGCTCGAACTGACCGAGGAACTCACGGGCAACCTCACGCGGCAGCTGCGCACCGGGCAGATCAACCTGGCCGTGTTGTTCGACGATGGCCACCTGGGCGGTTTCACCAGCGCGGGCCTGCTGAGCGAGCAGCTGTGCCTGATCGAGCCCGCCGGGCCCGGCACCACCTCGGCCGCGACGATCACGCTGGCCCAGGCACTGGCGCGGCCGCTGATCCTGCCGGCGAGTCCGCACGGCGTGCGCCCCCTCATCGAGGCGGCTGCGGCCCGGGCCGGTCTGGCGCCGCCCCAGGTGTTTGCCGACATCAGCTCCATCAGCATCCTGCGCACCACGCTGCTGGCCGGGCTCGGCCGCACCTTGTTGCCCGTCATGCCGCTGCGGCCGGAAATCGAAGCCGGTCTGCTGGTGGCGACGCCGGTGGTGAACCCGCCCCTGGAGCGGGTCCTGGTGCTCTGCGCATCGGTCCACATCCCCTTGTCATCCGCGTCCCAGGCCGTGGCCGGGCTGGTGGTGGCGCTGGTGCAGCGCCTCTGCACCGAGGGGCACTGGCCGGGTGGAACCCTGCTGCGTGGCGATGCCAGCGTTCCACCGACCTGATTGATACAGTACCGCCAGTCCCTCAAAGCCGACCCCGAGACCCATGTTCCAGTACCGCACCGTTCCCGTCACCGCTTTTGCCCAGAACTGTTCCATCGTCTGGTGCGATGAAACGATGGACGCCGCCATCATCGACCCGGGGGGCGATCTGGAGCGCTTGCTGGCCGAGGTGAAGCGCCTGGGCGTCACGCTCAAGGCGATCTGGCTCACCCACGCCCACATCGACCACGCGGGCGGCACGGCCGAACTCGCCGCCCGGCTGAATCTGCCGATCATCGGCCCGCACCCCGGCGACCAGTTCTGGATCGACGGCCTGCCACAGCAGAGCGCCATGTTCGGTTTTCCGCCGGCGGGACATTTCACGCCCACGCGCTGGCTGGCCGATGGCGACACGGTGCAGATCGGCCACTGCATCCTCAACGTGCGCCATTGCCCTGGCCACACGCCGGGCCATGTGGTGTTTCAGTCGCCGGAGGCGCAGCGCGCGTTTGTGGGCGACGTGCTGTTCGCCGGCAGCATCGGGCGCACGGACTTTCCGCAAGGGAATCATGCGCAGCTGATCAGCAGCATCCGGGAGCGCCTCTGGCCCATGGGCGACGAGACGGTGTTCATCCCCGGGCATGGCCCGGAGAGCACGTTGGGCGAAGAGCGGCGGTTCAATCCGTATGTGAACGGGGGCTGAGTGCCCGCCTTTTCACTGGATCAGAGGCCGAGCAGCTTCTTGGCGTCGCCGAGGGCCTTCATGGACGCGTCGTGCTTGCCTTCCTTGTGCATTTTTTCGCCTTCCGCGCGCAAGGATTTCACCTTGTCCATGTCGCTCATGGACAGGCTCGGGTTGGTGCCGAGCTTGGCATCGATGGCCTTCATTTCGTTGGGGCAGTTGTGGGCAAACGCCACGGAGCAGAACAGCAGGGCGGACGCGGTCACCAGGGTTTTCATGGGGTGTCTCCTTCGGGTGGGTGCCGGCAAGCGCCGACAGGCGGATGCTAGCCCCGCCGGGCCCGCTCGTACAGGCCCTGCACCTTTGGCACGTTCGCCTGCAGCTCCCTGATGCGGTTGGGCCCGCTCGGGTGGGTGGAGAGAAACGCCGGGCCGCCGCCCTTGTTGGCCGAGGCCATCTTCTGCCACAGGCTCACGCTGGCCTGGGGCTGGAAGCCGGCGCGGGCGGCCAGCTCCAGGCCCACGAGGTCGGCCTCGCTCTCGTCTTCCCGGCTGAACTTGAGCGTGAGCAGCTGGGCGCTCAGGTCGGCGGCGACGGTGCCGATGTTGCCCAGGCCCAGCAACTCGGCGCCCAGGCGCAGGCCGAGGTTGGTGGCGCTGCTTTTGGCCAGGCGCTCGCGGGCGTGTTCGCGCAGCGCGTGGGCCATCTCGTGGCCCATGATCATCGCGGCTTCGTCGTCCGTGAGCTTGAGCTGGCTCAGGATGCCGGTGTAGAAGGCGATCTTGCCACCGGGCAGGCAGAAGGCATTGATCTGGTCGCTGTTGATCAGCGCCACTTGCCATTGCCAGTCCTTGGCGCGCGGGTTCCAGGCGGCCGCAAACGGAATGATGCGTTTGGCGATGGCATGCAGCCGCTGGGTCTGCGGATGGTTGGCGGGAACGAGCGCGTTCTTTTGCTTCGCTTCCTGCACGGTCTGGACGAACTGCTGGCTGCCAGCCTTCTCGATCTGGTCGGCGGGCACGAGCTTGCGCATGCTGGAGGCTTTGCCCACATCGACCTGCGCCACGGCGGGCAGGGCGGCCGCCGCAGCCCCCGCGAGCACGAAGGCGCGGCGCACCTGCCAGGGGCCGCGCTGTGGAGCGGAGGATGTCTTGAGGTCGCAGAGAAAACACATGGGTCAATAATAGGCAAAGCCCCAGCCGGGCGCACCCACCTGTCGCAATGACCGAGAACGCCGTCACGCTTTCGAGCCCCGAAACCACTGCCCGACCCACCTGGGGCGAGACGCTGCGCGCTTACCTGGAGCCCGCCAGCCTGCGCATGTTCGCGCTCGGCTTCTCGGCCGGGCTGCCGCTGCTGCTGGTCTTGGGCACGCTGAGCTTTCGCTTGCGCGAGGCCGGGCTGGACCGAACGACCATCGGTTACCTGAGCTGGGTGGGGCTGGCGTATGGCTTCAAGTGGTGCTGGTCGCCGCTGGTGGACCGCCTGTCGATCCCGATGCTCACGCGCTGGATGGGGCGGCGTCGCAGTTGGTTGCTGCTGTCGCAGGGCGCGATCATGGCGGCGCTGGTGGGCATGGCGCTGTCGGACCCGCGCACCGGGCTGAACGTGGTGGTGTGGTGCGCGCTGGCGGTGGCGTTCGCCTCGGCCACGCAGGACATCGCGCTGGACGCCTTCCGCATCGAGTCCGCCGACGCGCGGCACCAGGGCGTGCTCGCCGCGACCTACCAGACGGGCTACCGGCTGGCGATGATCTGGGCGGGCGCGGGGGTGTTGTGGCTGGCGGCGCGGGCCGAGGTGGCGCCGGCCGCGGTGGCGGCGGTCACGGCAGCTGCCGATGCCGCGAAGCCGGCGCCCGGGTCGCTGTACCAGAACGCGGCTTGGACCACGGCCTACCTCGTCATGGCCGCGAGCATGCTGGTGGGCGTGGTCACGGTGCTGTTCTCGCGCGAGCCCGTGCAGCTGGCCGTGCCGCCCGCACGCAATGCGGCCGAGTGGTTCCGGGGCGCTTTCGTCGAGCCCTTTGCCGACTTCCTGAAGCGCTACGGCCATCAGGCGCTGCTGATCCTGGCGCTGATCGGCGTTTACCGCATCAGCGACGTGGTGATGGGCATCATGGCCAACCCGTTCTACGTGGACATGGGCTACACCAAGGACGAGGTGGCGGCGGTCACCAAGGTCTACGGCGTGATCATGACCCTGGTGGGCGCCTTCATCGGCGGCGCGCTGTCACTGCGCTGGGGCGTGATGCGGGTGCTGATGCTGGGTGCCATCCTGTCGGCCGCGAGCAACCTGCTGTTCGCCTGGCTGGCTGGTCATGGCCACGACGTGACGGCGCTGATCGCCGTGATCTCTGCCGACAACCTGAGCGCGGGCGTGGCCTCGGCCGCGTTCATTGCCTACCTTTCCAGCCTCACGAACGTCACCTACTCGGCCACGCAGTACGCACTGTTCAGTTCCATGATGCTGCTTGCACCCAAGTGGCTGGCGGGGTACTCGGGCGCGTTTGTCGATGCCCATGACTACCCGACCTTCTTCACCGCGACAGCCTTTCTCGGTGTGCCGGTGTTGCTCCTGATCTGGTTGGCCACCCGGCTCATTCCTGTGCCGGAACGTCCAGCAGGGTCTTGAGCGCGGCCTTCTGCACCTTGCCCAGCGCGGTCTTGGGCAGGGCGTCCACCCGCAGCCAGCGCCGGGGCCACTTGTAGCGCGCCAGCCGGCCGTCGAGGAAGTGCTGAAAGGGCGCGGCCCAGTCGCCGCCCACCGATGCATCGGGCCGCAGCACCAGCACGGCGACCGCCACCTCGCCCCAGCGCGCATCGGCCTGCCCGACCACGCTGCACTCGATCACGGAAGGGTGTTGCAGCAGCAGGTTCTCGATCTCGGCCGGGTAGATGTTTTCGCCGCCGGAAATGATCATGTCCTTGGCGCGGCCGACCACCGTGTAGCTGCCGTCGGTGGCCTGCTGCGCGAGGTCGCCGCTGTGGAAGAAGCCGTTGGTGTCACAGGCCGCTCGGTCGGGCCAGTAGCGCCGCACGACGTTGGGCGCGCGCAGGCAGAGCTCGCCAACCTCGCCGGGCGCCACCACTTCACCCAATGCGCTGCGCAGCGTCACTTCCACACCCGGTGCAGGCCAGCCACACGAGCCGGCGTGCGACACCGCGCGTTCCGGCGGCAGCGCGATGGAGAACGGTCCGGTCTCGGTGCTGCCGTACACGTTGCACACCGGCACACCGCGCGAATGAAATGCGGCCAGGGGAGCGGGCGGCAGCACGCTGGAGCCCGCCCACACGGCGCGCAGGCAGGTCAGATCGGTGGCCGCCCACAACGCATGTTCGGTCAGTGCCTTCAATGTGGCCGGCACCTGCAGCGTGAGGGTGGGGCGATCGGTGGTGATGGCCCGCAGCGTGGCGCTGGCGTCGAAGCGGCTGTGCAGCAGCACGTGCGCGCCCACCGAGAGCGCGGGCAGGGTCTGGATGCACAGACCGCCCACGTGGAACAGCGGCAGCACGGTGAGCACCGTGTCGCTGGCGGTCAGGCCCTGCACCTGCGCCGCCATCGCCATGTTGGCCAGCAGGTTGCCCTGCGTGTGCACGGCGGCCTTGGGCGCACCGGTGGTGCCCGAGGTGTAGACCAGCATCACGGGGAGGTCCGTTGCCTCGGTCACTGGCGCGGGGAGGGCGGTGAAGGCTGCCTGCGTGTTCAGCTCGCGCAGCGCGACGCAGACCGGGCCACCCGGTACGGCGCACAGGGCGGTGGCAGCGTCGGCAAACGTCGCGTCGTGCACCAGGCAGCGCGGCGCGCAGTCGGCCAGCACCGCCGCCCACTCGGCCGGTGCGAGGCGGTGGTTGAGCGGCACGAGCATGGCACCCAACCGCGCGAGCGCGAACAGCAGTGCGATCTGGGTCGGGTGGTTGAGGCCCAGCCAGGCGACGCGGTCGCCCGGCTGAACGCCCCAGCGGGTGGCGAGGTCCTGCGCCAGCGCGTCGGCCTGTTGCATCAGATCCGAATAGCTCAGGGTGGGCATCGCCGCTTGTCCGGGCTCACGGCCACTGAGCGCCGGTGCATCGGGTCGGGCCGTCGCCAGGCCGCGCAGGAGGGCGGTCAGCGAAGGGGCGGGCAGCGGCGGCGGGGCGGTTGGGGTGAACATTCACGCAACTTTACGCGAGCGATCCACGCGCTTCACGCGCGTGCGTGACGATGGGCTTGGCGTCACCCGTTCAACGATCCGCCGCCGGGCCGCCCCAAGGCGGATCAGCCCCCGGACCCGGGTTGCACCGGGGCCCTCCCCATTGCATGGGCAACGCCCCTGCGGTGGAGTGTGGGGGCCACCTACCTCGCTACACTGAAAGCCATGAACGCTCCCAGCCCCACCCGCCTCCTGATGATCGAAGACGACGCGCGTCTGGCGCAGATGGTCACCGAGTACCTGGCCCAGTCCGGCTACGCGGTCATCCACGCGAGCGACGGTGAAAAAGGCCTGGAGCAGCTGCCGCTGCTGCAGCCCGAACTCGTGATCCTGGACCTGATGATGCCGGGCATTGATGGGCTCGAAGTCTGCCGCCGCATCCGCGCGCTGCCCAACGACAGCGCGCGCGTGCCGGTGCTGATGCTCACCGCCAAGGGTGATCCGATGGACCGCATCATCGGTCTCGAACTGGGCGCCGACGACTACCTGCCCAAACCCTTCGAGCCGCGCGAGCTGCTGGCGCGCATCCGCGCGGTGCTGCGCCGCCGGGGCGAGCCCACGGGCACCGCGACCGCCACGCGCAGCACGCCGGTCTTGCGCTTCGGTTCGCTGGAGATCGACCGAGACGCCCGCACGGTGCAGGTGGGCAGCGGTGTGTGCGACCTGACCTCCTACCAGTTTGATCTGCTGGTGGCGATGGCCGAGCGCGCCGGGCGCGTGCTCACGCGCGACCAGATCATGGAGGCCGTGCGCGGGCGCGAGCTGGAGGCGTTTGACCGCAGCATCGACGTGCACATTGGCCGCATCCGCAACGCCATCGAAGCCGACAGCAAGGAGCCCAAGCGCATCCTGACGGTGCGGGGCGTGGGTTACGTGTTCGCGAAACAACAGGACTGATGGTGACCCCCCTGCGCCGCTTCGCTCGCCTTGCAGGCCGCAGCATGGGACAGAGCCCATGCTTCTTCGGGCTGTCCGAGCCTGCGCAGGCAGGCTCAGAGCCGCGGCCCTCAGCCCCCCGGGGGGACAACGCCTGCAGCCCGGCGAAGCCGGTTCTGCGGCGTTCTGGGGTGGGGGGCACTTCTCTGGCGCCACATGGTGGGTGCACGCATCTGCATCTGCGTCGCTGGTTCGGCTTTGGAGCGCGACCATGAAAGGTCTGTGGGGTCAGCGCCTGTACCTGCGCATCTGGCTGGCGGTGGTGGCGGCGGTGGCGGTGCTGGCGCTGATGGCAGGCTGGTTGTGGCAGATGGCGCTGGACCGCGACCGCGAGGAGCGCGATGCGCGGACGGCGCGCGAGATTTTTCTGCGCAACGGCGCGGGCGAGATCGTCGGCCAGGCGCCCGCCCAGGCGGTGCGTGTGCCCGGCCAGGGGCTGGAGTTCCAGGTGCAGATGAAAGACGGCCAGACGCTGTACATCCAGCTGCCCCGGCCCAATCGCCCGCCCGGAAGCACCGCATCGAACCGCCGCAGCCTGTTTGGCCTTCAGTCGCCGTATGGGTTTGCCTGGCTGCTGGGTCTGGTCGCGCTGGCCGTGGCACTGGGCGCGTATCCCATCGTGCGCCGCCTGACCAAGCGCCTGGAGGGCTTGCAGCGTGGTGTGGAGCGCTGGGGGCAGGGTGATCTGAGCACGCGCCTGCCGGTGTCGGGGGAGGACGAGGTGGCCTTTCTGGCCGAGCGTTTCAATTCGGCGGCTGAACGAGTGCAGACGCTGATGCTCTCGCACAAGGCCTTGCTCGCCAACGCATCGCACGAACTGCGTTCGCCACTGGCGCGCATCCGCATGGGGCTGGAGCTGCTGGGCCATGACGCGGCGCACGCGAGCCAGCGCGCCGAGGTGGCCCGCAACATCGAGGAGCTGGACCAGCTGATCGACGAAATCTTGCTTGCGAGCCGGCTGGACGTGCGCGACGCCAACGAGGCCTCGGCCATCGGCCCGACCGAAGAGGTGGACCTCGTGGGGCTGGCGGCCGAGGAGTGCTCGCGCACCGGCGCCGAGCTCGATGTGGCCGAAGGCATTTCGCCGGTGCTGGTTCAGGGCCACGCCAAGCTGCTGCGCCGCCTGCTGCGCAACCTGCTGGAAAACGCGCGCCGCTATGGGCAGCCGGTGGGGGCGGGCGGTGTGGTCGAGCCGGTGCGGCTGGGGATCGCGATGCACACGACCGGTCTCGCGCCGGCCATGGTGCGGGTGAGTGTGGAAGACCGGGGCCCTGGCGTGCCGGCCGCGCTGCGTGAGCGCATCTTCGAGCCTTTCTACCGGCTGCCCGGCGCCAGCGAGAGCGTGGGTGGCGTGGGCCTGGGCCTGTCGCTGGTCAAGTCGATCGCCACCCGCCACCAAGGTCGCGTGCATTGCGAAGACCGGCCCGGGGGGGGCGCGCGTTTTGTGGTGGACCTGCCTTTGTAACTGCAGGTAATTACTGTTTCCTTGGCGTACATGCGAGCAACGGTCCACACCGTGTGTTCATAGGCCTTTGGACGTGTTTTTGATGAAATCAGAGCGTTGATTTCCATCGAAGTGCCGCGTTTCTCCCCCAAACGGGGGATGTACGAAATACTTATTGCAACGCACAATTTACGGGTTGCTGTCACAACATCAATCAAAGATCCGGCAAACACCAATACGTCTTTGCAACGTTTGAAACTGGTCTCCCAACGACGTCCTTCCAAGGACTTTCAAAGCCACCGCGAGGTGGCTTTTTTTTTGTCTGTGCGCAACAAAAAGGGCGTCCGAAGACGCCCTTTGACTGTGTGAAGCGGTGTCGAAATGAAATCTCAGTGTCCGTGGGACACCACCTCGCCGGCCTTCAGCTGGTACACCGTGCCGCAGTAAGGGCAGCGGGCGGTGCCCGTCTTCGCCACATCCAGGTAGACCTTGGGGTGGCTGTTCCAGAGCTTCATGTCGGCCTTTGGGCTGGGGCAGAAGATGCCGCCCTGGTGGTTCAGGTCGGCGGCGGCCAGTTCGATCGTTGCGTTTTTCATATCAAACACCTGTCTTGAAAAGAGGGGGAGCAGCGTCCAGAACATCGCGGAACCGGCTTTGCCGGGCCGCAGATGTTGCCCCCTTGAGGGGGTCGCGCGAAGCGCGGCGGGGGTGGGTCACACCTTGCTCAACCAGTGGGCGTACTTGGGATTGCGGCCATTGACGATGTCAAAGAACGCGCTCTGGATTTTTTCGGTGATCGGGCCGCGCGAGCCGCTGCCCAGCTCGATGCGGTCGAGTTCGCGGATCGGGGTCACTTCGGCGGCGGTGCCGGTGAAGAAGGCCTCGTCGGCGATGTAGACCTCGTCGCGCGTGATGCGCTTCTGAATGATTTCCAGCCCCAGGTCCTTGGCGATGTGGAACACGGTGTTGCGGGTGATGCCGTTCAGGGCACCGGCCGACAGGTCGGGCGTGTAGATCACGCCGTTCTTCACCACGAAGATGTTCTCGCCGGCGCCCTCGCTCACAAAGCCCGAGCTGTCCAGCAGCAGGGCTTCGTCGTAACCCTCGTCGGTCACTTCCATGTTGGCCAGGATGGAGTTGGTGTAGTTGCTCACCGCCTTGGCCTGCGTCATGGTGATGTTGACGTGATGGCGGGTGTAGCTGCTGGTCTTGACGCGGATGCCGCGCTTCAGGCCCTCTTCACCCAGATAAGCGCCCCAGGCCCAGGCAGCAACCATCAGGTGGATGGTGTTGCCCTTGGGGCTGACGCCCAGCTTCTTGTCGCCGATCCAGGTCAGCGGGCGGATGTAGCAGCTCTCCAGCTTGTTTTCGCGCACCACGGCCTTCTGGGCTTCGTTCACTTCTTCCTTGGTGAACGGCAGCTTCATGCGCAGGATCTTGGCGCTGTTGAACAGGCGCTCGGTGTGTTCTTCCAGACGGAAGATCGCCGTGCCGCCCTGCGCGTTGTAGGCGCGCACGCCTTCAAAGGCGCCGCAGCCGTAGTGCAGCGTGTGGGTCAGCACATGGATCTTGGCGTCGCGCCAGTCGACCATCTGGCCGTCCATCCAGATCTTGCCGTCGCGGTCGGACATCGAGGGAACTACGGGGCTCATGCATGCGTCCTTTGAAATGGGAGGGCGGCCTCGGGGAGGGCCTGCCAACCCGCCATTTTACGGCGCCGCGTCGACGGCTGGGTCTGCTGGCGCGGCTTCAGCGCTCGGGCGCTGGAGGGACCATTCCCGCAGCCGCCCGCCACGGAAACTCGCCGTGACCGACGAGTCGCTGCCGTCGGTCCAGCGGAATTGTTCCGGCTCTTCGCCTTCCGGCGTCAGGCGCTCGCCCAGCGAACGCGTCATCGCCAGCACGTGCATCAGCGTCACCCCAGGCTTGAGCTTGGCGTTGAGCATGACGGCGCTGTCCACGTGGCCGATGGGCCGGCTCGACGCGCGTTTGAACACCGTCATCAGCCGCGTGACGTGCAGCAGCAGCCACATGACCAGACCACCGGTCACCACGGCCACGCCGGCCCAGCCGTATTTCTGGTGGGCCAGGACCAGCAGCGCGGCGCCGGCCAGCGGAATCACAAATCTCTGGAAGTTCATGCCTTGAATTGTCGTGGCTGTCGGCGGGCGGGCTGTTGCGGACAACGCTTACCCGCTGCAGCCCAGCGCGGGGGCACTTCAGGCCAGGCTGCGGGCCAGCTCCATGGCCTCTTCGATGCGGTCGACGCCGTGGATGGTCAGGCCCTCGAAGGCCTTGTCGTTCTTTTTCGGCGCGTTGGCCTTGGGCACCACCGCGACGCTGAAGCCGAGCTTGGCCGCCTCTTTCAGCCGCTCCTGACCGCGCGGCGCGGGGCGCACTTCGCCGGCCAGGCCGACCTCGCCAAAGGCGATGAAGCCCTTGGGCAGCGCCTTGCCGCGCAGGCTGGAGGTGATGGCCAGCATCACGGCCAGGTCGGCCGCCGGCTCGCTGATTCGCACGCCGCCCACTGCGTTGACGAACACGTCCTGGTCCATGCAGGCCACGCCGGCGTGGCGGTGCAACACTGCCAGCAGCATGGCCAGGCGGTCGCGGTCCAGGCCGACCGACAGGCGTCGCGGCGACGGGCCGCCGCTGTCCACCAGCGCCTGGATTTCCACCAGCATCGGTCGCGTGCCTTCGAGCGTCACCATCACGCAGCTGCCCGGCACGGGCTCCGAGTGTTGCGACAGAAAGATCGCGCTCGGGTTGCTCACGCCCTTCAGGCCACGCTCGGTCATGGCGAACACGCCGATCTCGTTCACTGCGCCGAAGCGGTTCTTGATGGCGCGGACCAGTCGGAAGCTGGAATGCGTGTCGCCCTCGAAATACAAGACCGTGTCCACCATGTGCTCCAGCACGCGCGGACCGGCGAGCGCGCCTTCCTTGGTCACGTGGCCCACCAAAACGATGGCCGTGCCGCTGGACTTGGCCGCGCGCGTCAGGTGGGCCGCACATTCGCGCACCTGCGCCACCGAGCCGGGCGCGCTGGTGAGCTGCTCGGAGTACACGGTCTGGATCGAGTCGATCACGGCGATGGCTGGCTTGGTGTGGTCCAGCGTGGCGAGGATCTTCTCCAGCTGGATCTCGGCCAGCACGCTGACCTGCGAGCCGTCCAGCCCGAGCCGGCGCGAGCGCAGCGCCACCTGGGCGCCGCTTTCTTCACCGGTCACGTACAGGGTTTTCTGGCCGGAGCGCTGCAGCGAGTCCAGCGCCTGCAAGAGCAGCGTGGACTTCCCGATGCCCGGGTCGCCACCGATCAGCACCACGCCGCCCTCCACGATGCCGCCGCCCAGCACGCGGTCCAGTTCGTCGTGGCCGGTGGGCGTGCGCTGCACGTCGGTGGCGTCGATGTCGGCGAGCGTCGTGACCTCGGCCGTCTTGGCCAGCGAGGCGAAGCGATTCTTCGCCTGAGCGGTGGATTCGGCCACTGATTCGATCAGTGTGTTCCAGGCGTTGCAGTGTGGGCACTTGCCCAGCCACTTGGGACTGTTGCCGCCGCATTCGTTGCAGGTGTATTGGGTTTTTTCTTTGGCCATGTGGCACGCAATATAGTCGAGTCCCGCCGCGCTCCCGGCCTGGCCTGCCTCCTCTGGACCCCCTTTGTCAGCACCCCACGACCCCCGTTTGCCGCTCGCCGCCGCTTTGCGTGTGCTGCAGGCGGGTGAGCTTCCGCCGTCACCCGCCGTGCGGGCGTTCAACCTGCAGCTGACCCGCGTCGACAAGCTCAAGGCGCAGCTCGCCGAGCTGGACGCGCTGGCGCAGTCGCACCGGGTCGAGCTGCACCGCTGGGTCGCGCCCCTGCAGCAGCGCCAGCGTGAGCACATGCGCGAGCTGGCCCTGGGCCTGGCCGAACACCTGCAGGGCAAGGCGCTGAGCCGCTTGCAGCAGGAGACCGCGACCGAAACCCTGTGCCGGCTGGCGCAGACCCTGGCCGAAGAGGGCGACACGGCGATGGCCACGCTGCACGACCGGCACAGCCGCCAGACCCTGGCGCAGAAAAAGCAGGCCGCGGCCGATGCCCTGCGGGCGCGGCTGGAAGACGTGTTGGGCGAACCGCTGGACGCTGCGGGCGACGACGCGTCGATGGAGGAACTGTTGCGTGCTGGCATGGCGCGGCTGCGCGAATCGCAGGACGAGGAGCAGGCGCGCCGCCAGGCCAAGCTGAAAGCCCGCAAGGCCCGGCAGAAACCGGGCACCGAGCAGGTCAAGGCCCAGGCGCAGCAGACCGACGCCGACACCCAGCTGCGCACGCTGTTCCGCCAACTGGCCAGCGCCTTGCACCCCGACCGCGAACCCGATCCCCAGGAGCGCCTGCGCAAGACCGCGCTCATGAGCGAGGCCAACGCGGCGTATGGCCGCAAGGACCTGGTGACGCTGATGCAGATTCAGCTGCGCGCCGAGCTGGCCGACCCGGCGGCGGTGTCGCGCATGGCCGATCACAAGCTGGCCGCGCTGACCCTGTTGCTCAAGCAGCAGGTGGCCGATCTGGAGCGCGAGCGCGCCGCGCGCCAGCAGCGCCTGGCGGGCGAATTTGACCTGCCACCGGGCCAGGCCACCAACCCCAACACCCTCAAGCAGCACCTGCTGGCGCAGGTGGACGCGCTGGAATCGGCGGTGGCGCAACTGGAGCGCGACCTGGAGCAGGTGCGGGAGCCCGCCGCGCTCAAACGCTGGCTGAACCAGCAGCGCGAAGTCCCGCGCCGTGTCCGCGCGGACCGGGACCTCGACGACTACTTTTAGCCCGACGCCGCCGGGTGGCGGTAGCGCCGCGTCACCTCGGCGATCTCCACCGAGTAGCTGGCGTACCAGCGTTCGCGCCCCAGCTTCTGTGCGGCCAGGTGGTCGGTGTGCTGTTTCCAGGCACGGATGCTGGCTTCGTCGGGCCAGTACGACAGCGCGATTTCCTGCTCACCTTCGGTCACGGCGGTGAAGTCGAGGCAGCCGAACTGGGTCAGTGCCAGCTCGCGCATCTGCGCGGCCATGGCGCTGTACTCGGCGTCGAGGGCGCGGGCTTTCGCACGGAAGATCACGACAAACATAGGAATCCTTGTGCGAGCAGGTGGGTGAGTTCGGCCGCCGGCAGCGCCTGGCAGCCGCTGGCGTTCTGGCCCGACCACAGCGGCGAGAAGTCGCCGCTGCCCAGCGCCTCGAAGTGCGCGCGCAGTGGGGCGATGGCGGCGGTGGCGAGCGGGAAGGCCGGCGGGGCCAGACTCATGGGGCCGAGTTCACGCATCACGCGGTTGACGATGCCGCGCGCCGGCCGGCCGGTGAACAGGTTGGTGAGCGCCGTGTGGTGCGCGGCGTCGCTCTGCAGGGCGGCGCGGTGCAGGGCGCTGGTGGTGGTCTCCGGGCAGCACAGGTAGGCCGTGCCCACCTGCACGCCGGCCGCGCCGAGTGCCATGGCCGCCGCCACACCCGCCGCATCGGCGATGCCGCCGGCCGCGATCACGGGCACGTCCACGGCGGCCACGATCTGCGGCAGCAGGGCGAATGTACCGACCTGGGTCGTCAGGTCGTCGGTCAGGAACATGCCCCGGTGGCCACCCGCTTCGACACCCTGCGCGATCACCGCGTCCACGCCGTGGGCCACCAGCCAGCGCGCTTCTTCGACCGTCGTCGCCGACGACAGCACCACGCTGCCCCAGCCCTTCACCCGCGCCAGCAGGTCGGGCGCGGGCAGGCCGAAGTGGAAGCTCATCACCGGCGGGCGGAAAGGCTCGACCGCATCGGCCGCGGCGTGGCTGAACGGCACGCGGCCCGCGCCCGTGGGCACCGTGCCGATGTCAAGCCCGGCCTCGGCGTAGAAGGGCGCCAGCGCCTCGCGCCAGCGCGCCTCGCGGGCCGCATCGGGCACAGGGGGCGTGTGGCAGAAGAAGTTGAGGTTCCAGGGGTGGGCCGTGCCGTGGCTGAGCGATGTCAGTTCGACCTGCAGCGCCTCGGGCGTGAGCATCGCGCAGGGCAGCGAACCGAGGCCCCCCGCGTTGCAGACGGCCACGGCCAACGCCGCGCCTTGCACGCCCGCCATCGGGGCCTGGATCAACGGAAGTTCGGTGCCCAGCAGGGCGAGCAGGGGGTTCATGGTCCGGCATTGTCCACCTGGCGGCCGGGGTCCTGTCAAACCCCGCTGGAAGTCGGGTTAACCCCGATTTGGGTCCATCCACAAAATCATTTAACATATTAAATAAATGAGCGACGCACAACCTTCTTTCGTCCACCGCAACCTGCCCCGCCTGCTGCTCGAAGCGCGCGAGGCGGTGATGTTGCACACCCGGCCCAGCCTGCGCGAGCACGGCCTGTCGGACCAGCAGTGGCGCGTGCTGCGCGTGCTGGGCGAACACGCGGGCGACCCCGCCGGCGTCGAGACCGGTCGCGTGGCGCGCGAAGCCCTGCTGCTCGGCCCCAGCCTCACCGGCGTGCTCACGCGCATGGAGCGCGATGGGCTGATCAGCCGCGCGCGCTGCCCGCAGGACGCGCGCCGCACCGTGGTGCGCGCCACCCGCGCGGGCCTGAAGCTGGTGGCCACGCTGTCAGAGACCATCGAGGCGCACTACGCGTGGATGGAAGCGCAACTGGGCAAGGCGCAGCTGGCGAAGCTCTACACGCTGCTCGACCAGGTGATCGCGCTGGAGGCGCCGGTGAGCGATGAACTGCCCGAGGAAGAGAACCCATGAACCCACCTCCCTACATCCCCTGCGGCACGGTCTACGGCACCCTGCTGAACTTCCGGCGCGAACACGCGCTGTGGGCGCCGCGCATGCACGAGGCGCCCTACAAGGCGCCGCCGCAGGCGCCGGTGCTCTACATCAAGACCGCCAACACCTTCACGCGTTGCGGCCACGCCATCGCGCTGCCCACGGGGGTGGACGAGGTCGAGGTCAGCGCCTCGCTCGGCCTGGTGGCGGGTGAGGGCGGTGCGGTGGCGGGCTGCGTGCTGCTGGCCGACGTGGCGATTCCGCACACGAGTTACTACCGGCCGCCGGTGAAGTACCGCAACGTGGACGGTTTCCTCGGCGTGGGCGACGTGGTGCGGCCGGTTGCCGAGCTGGACGGATGGAGTGGCCTGTCTGCGCTGACGCTGGAACTGCGGGTCGACGGCGTGATGCGCCAGCGCGTGCCCTTGCAGGACATGCTGCGCGACGCCGCCGCGCTGTGGGCCGACGTCAACGCCTTCCAGTCCATGCGGCCGGGCGACGTGCTGATGGTCGGCACCGACTGCCTGGACGACGGCTCGCGGCCGCGCGCGCGGGCGGGCGACTCTGTGGAGGTCACCGCCGTCGGGTTGAGTCCGCTCACCAACCATTTTGTGCAGGAGGTGACGGCATGAAAAGAGCCCGCATCGCCTGGGCCGGCGCGGTCCACGACGCCATCGAAGCCGATGGCCAGCTCGAACTGCTCACGCCCGCATTCAAGGGCCGCCGCGTCAAGTTTGACGAGGTGGTCTGGTTGCCGCCGCTGGCCCCCGTGACGCGCGCCCGCACCGTGCTCGCGCTCGGCCTGAACTACGCCGACCATGCGAAAGAACTCGCGTTCAAGGCGCCCGAAGAGCCGCTGGCCTTTGTGAAGGGCGAGGCTTCATTGATTGGTCACCGCGCCTTTACCGTGCGACCGGACAACGTGAAGTTCATGCACTACGAATGTGAACTTGCGGTGGTGATTGGCAAGCCGGCGAAGCGTGTGAAAAAGGCCGACGCGCTCGGGTACGTCGCCGGCTACACGGTGGCCAACGACTACGCGATTCGCGACTACCTGGAAAACTGGTACCGGCCCAACCTCAAGGTCAAGAACCGCGACACCTGCACGCCGCTAGGCCCCTGGCTGGTCGATGCCGCCGACATCCCCGATCCGATGAACCTCGCGCTGAGCACCACCGTGAACGGAAAGGTCACGCAGCAGGGCAGCACCAAAGACATGATCTTCGACGTGCCCACGCTGATCGAATACTTCAGCGGCTTCATGACCCTGATGCCCGGCGACCTCATCCTCACCGGCACGCCCGACGGCGTGGTCGACTGCCAGCCCGGCGACGTGATCGTCACCGAGATCGAGGGCATCGGCTCGCTCATCAACACGATCACTTCCGAAAGCAAGGCATGACCCGCATCAACCACCTCATCAACGGCAAAACCGTCGCCGGCACCGACTACTTCGAAACGATCAACCCCGCCACGCAAGGCGTGCTGGCCGAAGTGGCTTCGGGCACCGGGGCCGACGTCAACGCGGCGGTGCAGGCGGCCAAGGACGCCTTCCCGGCTTGGGCCGGCCTGCCGGCCACCGAGCGCGCGAAGAAGATCCGCGCACTCGGCGAGCTGATCGCGAAACACGTGCCTGAGATCGCGCAGACCGAGACCGACGACACCGGCCAGGTGATCGCGCAGACCGGCAAGCAGCTGATCCCGCGCGCGGCGGACAACTTCAGCTACTTCGCCGAGATGTGCACCCGTGTCGACGGCCACACCTACCCCACGCCCACGCACCTGAACTACACGCTGTTCCACCCGGTGGGCGTGTGCGCGCTGATCAGCCCGTGGAACGTGCCCTTCATGACCGCGACGTGGAAGGTCGCGCCCGCGCTGGCCTTCGGCAACACGGCGGTGCTGAAGATGAGCGAACTCTCCCCCATGACCGCCGCGCGCCTGGGCGAGCTGGCACTGGAAGCCGGCATCCCGGCCGGCGTGCTGAACGTGGTGCACGGCTTCGGCAAGGAAGCGGGCGAGCCGCTGTGTGCGCACCCCGACGTGCGCGCGATTTCCTTCACCGGCTCCACGGCCACGGGCAACCGCATCGTGAAGACGGCGGGCCTGAAGAAGTTCAGCATGGAGTTGGGCGGCAAGAGCCCGTTCGTCATCTTCGACGACGCCGACCTGGACCGCGCGCTCGACGCCGCGATCTTCATGATCTTCAGCAACAACGGCGAGCGCTGCACCGCCGGCTCGCGCATCCTGGTGCAGCAGAGCATCTACGCCGACTTCGCCGCGAAATTCACCGAGCGCGCCAAGCGCATCGTGGTGGGCGACCCGCTGGACGAGAAGACGACCATCGGCCCGATGATCAGCCAGGGCCACCTGGCCAAGGTGCGCAGCTACATCGAGCTGGGGCCGAAGGAGGGCGCGACGATGCTGTGTGGCGGTCTGGACCGGCCGAGCTATGCGGCCGAGCTGCCGGCGCATGTGCAGGCCGGCAACTACGTGTGGCCGACCGTGTTCGCCGACGTGGACAACCGCATGAAGATCGCGCAGGACGAGATCTTTGGTCCGGTGGCCTGCCTGATCCCGTTCAAGGACGAGGCCGATGCGATCCGCATCGCGAACGACATCGCCTACGGTCTGTCGAGCTATGTGTGGACCGAGAACATCGGCAAGGCGCACCGGGTGGCGGCCGCCGTGGAAGCGGGCATGTGTTTCGTGAACTCGCAGAACGTGCGGGATCTGCGGCAGCCGTTTGGTGGCACCAAGGCGTCGGGCACGGGGCGCGAGGGCGGGACCTGGAGTTACGAGGTGTTCCTGGAGCCCAAGAACGTCGCTGTCTCTCTGGGTTCTCACCACATTCCGCATTGGGGGGTGTGATTTGTTCGCCTCTGCTGTTTCACGCAGCTGCCTGGGCGGGCTGGGAGGACCGGGGTACCCGGTTCCGCTCATGTCCCCCGAAACGGGCTTTGCCCGTTTCTCCTCCTTTACTTCGCTGCACCGGGTACCCCGGTCCTCCCAGCCAGAAGTGATGCTGGCACTCAACCGTTCGCGCGCCGATGCGCAGCGAGAGAAGGCGGTGATGGGTGTGTGCCGCAGCGAAGTAAAGGAGGAGGGTTTTGCGCAGCAAAACCCGGGGGACATGAGCGGAGGCATGCACCCGTCGCCGCCTTCTCCCCACACCAGTCAGCCAACCAACGGCAACCAAACAACGAAGCACCAACGGAGACAGACGCAATGGGCAAAGTAGCACTCGTAGGAAAGATCACCCACGTCCCCTCGATGTACCTCAGCGAACTCGACGGCCCCCGCAAAGGCTCCCGCCAGGACGCCATCGACGGCCACAAAGAAATCGCGCGCCGCTGCAAAGAGCTGGGCGTCGACACCATCGTTGTCTTCGACACCCACTGGCTCGTCAACGCCAGCTACCACCTCAACTGCGCGCCGCACTTCGAAGGCACCTACACCAGCAACGAGCTGCCGCACTTCATCAGCAACATGCCGTTTGCCATCCCCGGCAACCCCGAGCTGGGGCAACTGCTGGCCAAGGTGGCCAACGAGCACGGCGTCGAAACCCTGGCCCACCACGCCACCACGCTCGGCCCCGAATACGGCACCCTCGTGCCCATGCGCTACATGAACGCCGACCAGCACTTCAAGGCCGTCTCGGTCTCCGCGCTGTGCACGGTCCACTACCTCAACGACAGCGCGCGCCTGGGCTGGGCCATGCGCAAGGCGGTCGAAGACCACTACGACGGCACCGTCGCCTTCCTCGCCAGCGGGTCCCTGAGCCACCGCTTCGCGCAGAACGGCCTCGCGCCCGAATTCGCCTTCAAGGTCTGGAGCCCCTTCCTCGAAACCCTGGACCACCGCGTGGTGCAGATGTGGGAAAACGGCGAGTGGGCCGACTTCTGCGGCATGCTGCCCGAGTACGCGGCCAAGGGCCACGGCGAAGGCTTCATGCACGACACCGCCATGATGATGGGCGTGCTGGGCTGGAGCGAATACGAAGGCAAGGCCGAGGTCATCACGCCGTATTTCGGCGCCAGCGGCACCGGCCAGATCAACGCCGTCTTCCCCGTCACCCCCGTCACCGGCAAGGCCATTCCCAAAGCGCAGGCCTCGGCCGCCGATGGCTTCCGCCTCGTGAGTTCACGTCTCTGAACGGAAATCCCTCATGCCCCACCTCGTCATCCTCTACACCCCCAACCTCGACAAGCCGGCGGCCGAGGGCGGCGTCGACATGACCGGCCTGTGCCGCGCTCTGTGCGACGCCATGCTCGCGGTGCGCGACGAGCAGGACAAACAGGTCTTTCCCCACGGCGGCACGCGCGTGCTGGCCTACCCCGCCGCACACAGCGCCGTGTCCGACGGCGGTGCCGCCGGCATCGCGGCGGGCCTGGGCGGCGACTACGCCTTCGTCTACATGAACGTTCGCATGGCCCAAGGTCGCAGCGCCGTCGTGCACCAGCGTGTGGGCGACGCGCTCAGCGCCTGCGTGAAAGAACGCTTCGCCGAGCAACTGGCGAAACGCCCCATCGGCATCACCGTGCAGGTGGACGAAGGCCACGAGGTTTTCGACGCCAAGAACAGTTCGCTGCACCCGCTCTTTGCGCCCAAGAAAGCCTGACCCCACCATGTTCAGCCCCGAACTCATCGCCCAGTTAGCCGCCGAGCTGCAGCAGTCCCAGCAGACCCGCATGCAGGTCGAGCACTTTTCCAAACGCCATCCCGGCATGACCGTCGAAGACGGCTACCGCATCGGTCGCGCCTGGGTGGATCTGGAAAGGCCGCCGGCAAGAAGGTGATCGGCCACAAGATCGGCCTCACCAGCCGCGCCATGCAGATCAGCAGCCAGATCGACGAGCCCGACTACGGCACCCTGCTCGATCACATGCTCTACACCGCGAAGGCCGGCGAGGTGCTGGAAATTCCGGTGACGGACTTCATCGCGCCGCGCGTCGAAGTGGAACTCGCCTTCGTGCTCAAGGCGCCGCTGGCCGGCCCGAACGTCACGGTGGAGGACGTGCTCGCCGCGACGGACTACATCACCCCCGCCATCGAGATCATCGACGCGCGCATCGAGCAGTTCGACCGACACACGAAAGTGATGCGCAAGGTCTACGACACCATCAGCGACAACGCGGCCAACGCCGGCATCGTGATCGGCGCGGGCGACCCCGCGTTCAGAGCCGACCCGCGCAGCACCAACCGCCCCTGGTGCGGCGCCATCCTGCGGCAGAACGGCGCGGTCGAAGAGACCGGTCTGGCCGCCGGCGTGCAGGGCGACCCGGCCATCGGCATCGCCTGGCTGGCCAACAAGCTCGCGCCCTGGGGCGAAACGCTGCAGGCCGGCGAGATCGTGCTCGCGGGCAGCTTCACGCGGCCCGTGGCCGCGAAAGCGGGCGACCTGTTTGAGGCCGACTACGGCCCGCTGGGTTGCCTCCGATTCAAGTTCATCTGAACGCACCAGAGGAGACCATCCATGTCCGAAGCCTTCCTGCGTCCCGCCCGTTTCAGCGAAGCCGAGTGGGCCGCGCGCGTGCAGCTCGCCGCGTGTTACCGCATCTTTGCCCACCTGGGCTGGGCCGAGCTGATCTACAACCACATCTCGCTGCGCGTCCCCGGGCCGGACGACCACTTCCTCATCAACCCCTTCGGCCTGCACTACACCGAGGTCACGGCATCCAACCTGGTGAAGGTGGACATCGACGGCCACACCATCGGCCACAGCGACTGGCCCATCAACCCGGCCGGCTTCACCTTCCACGGCGCCATCCACGCCACGCTGCCCGACGCGCACTGCGTGATGCACGTGCACACCACGCCGACCATGGCGGTGTGCTGCCTGAAGGACGGCCTGTCGTTCACCAACTTCTACGCGGCCCAGCTCCACGGGCAGGTGGCGTACCACGAGTTCGAGGGCATCACCGTGCACCGCGACGAGGGCGCACGCATCCTCGCGTCGTCGGGCGGCAAGCCCGTGCTGCTGCTGCGCAACCACGGCCCCGTGGTCATGGGCAGCACGCTGGCGCAAGCCTTCAACCGCCTGTGGGTGCTTCAGCGTGCGTGCGAAGTGCAGATGGCCTCGCAGCCGCTGGGCGAACTGCAGCCCATCAGCGAAGCCGCGCTGCAGGCCTGCGTGCGCGACTCGCTGAACTTCAACCCCAAATTCGGCGCCGGTGAAGATTCGTTCGCCGCCATGCAACGCCTGATCGACCGCATCGACCCGGGGTATCGCGCATGAACGCCTCGTCCTTTCAGAAGATTGCCATCGTCGGCGTCGGCGCCATCGGTGGCCTGTTTGCCGGCTGGCTCGGCTCGCGCCTGCCGGCCGGACAGATCCAGCTCTCGGCGGTGGCGCGCGGCGAGACCCTGCGCACGTTGCGCGAGCGCGGTCTGGTGTGGGTCGATGCTGACGGCGCGGAGCACCGTGTCGCAGTCAACGCCAGCGACGACCCCGCGAGCCTCGGCGTGCAGGACCTGGTGATCGTCTCGGTCAAGGGCCCGGCCATGCCACAGGTCGCGCCCGCCGTGCGCGCGCTCATGGGGCCAAACACCGTGGTGCTGGTGGCCATGAACGGCGTGCCCTGGTGGTTCTTCGACGGCCTGCCCGGTGAAGCTGCCGGCCTGCAGCTCAACGCCGTCGACCCCGGCGGCGTCACCGCGCGGCACATCCCCACATCGCAGGTCATCGGCTGCGTGGTGCACGCCAGCGCCGCAGCGCCGCGGCCCGCGCGCATCGAACGCATCAAGAACAACCAGCTCATCATCGGCGAGCCGGCCGGCGGCCTCACACCACGAGTGCGGGCAGTGGCCGACCTGCTGAGCGCAGCGGGCTTCGGCGTCACCGTGTCCGAGCGCATCCAGCGCGACATCTGGTTCAAGCTCTGGGGCAACATGACCATGAACCCGGTCTCGGCCATCACCGGCGCGCCCTGCGACCGCATCCTCGACGACGAGCTGGTGCGTGGCTTCTGCAGCGCGGTCATGCTGGAGGCCCAGGCCATCGGCGCGCGCATCGGCATCCCCATCGACCAGCAACCCGAAGACCGCCACGGCCTCACGCGCAAGCTCGGCTCGTTCAAGACCTCGATGCTGCAGGACGTGGAAGCCGGCCGCCCCATCGAGCTCGACGCGCTGGTGGGCGCCGTGCGCGAGATCGGCCAGCACCTCGGCGAAGCCACGCCGAACATGGATGCGCTCATGGGCCTCACCCGGCTCATGGGGCAAATGAAGCAGCTCTACCCCGAACCGACGAAGACACCATGAAGATCCCTCAGAACACCTTTCGCGACGCCCTCAAGGCCGGCCAACCCCAGATCGGCTGCTGGGTCGGCTTCGCCTCGCCCGACGTGGCTGAGGCCCTGGCCGGCTGCGGCTTTCACTGGCTGCTGATCGACGGCGAACACGCGCCCAACGACCCGCGCACCGCCCTCGACCAGCTGCGCGCAGTTGCCCCGTATGGCAAGACCCACGCCGTCGTGCGCGCGGTCGAGGCCAACGTGGCCCTGGTCAAGCAGTACCTCGACATCGGCGCGCAGACCCTGCTGATCCCGATGATCGACACCGCCGAGCAGGCCGCGCTCATGGTCCAGGCCATGCGCTACCCGCCCGAAGGCATCCGCGGCATGGGCGCGGCGCTGGCGCGCGCCTCGCGCTGGAACCAGGTCGACGACTACCTGAACCAGGCCAATCACCAGATGTGCCTGCTGGTGCAGGCCGAGACGGTGGAGGCGGTGAAGAACCTCAAAGCCATCGCCGAGACCGAGGGCGTGGACGGCGTGTTCTTCGGCCCGGCCGACCTCTCGGCCAGCATGGGCCACCGCGGCCAGCCCGGCCACCCCGAGGTGCAGAAGGTCATCCTCGACGGCATCGCCACCGTGCGCGCTGCCGGCAAGGCCGCCGGCATCCTCGCCACCGACCCGGCGCTGGCGCAGCAGTACCTCGACGCGGGCGCACTGTTCGTGGCGGTGGGGGTGGACACGACGCTGCTGGTGAAAGCTGCGACAGGGCTGGTGCAGCGCTTTGGCGCCGGGGCAGCGGCCACCCCGCCGTCCGCATCCGGAGGCTACTGAGCGCCCCCGGCGCGGCTCATTCGGGCCGGTGGCAGACCGCCTCGACGTTGTTGCCCTCAGGGTCGATCACGAAGGCACCGTAGTAATTGGGGTGGTAGTCCGGGCGCAGGCCGGGCGCGCCGTTGTCCTTGCCGCCTGCGGCGATGGCCGCCTTGTAGAAGGCATCCACCTGCGCACGGCTTTCAGCGCGCCACGCCAGATGGCAGCCCGATGTGGCCGCTGGCCCGCCATAGGGCGAAGGCCCGTCGATGAACCAGACGTCGGCCTTCTTGCCGTCGGGCTCGGCGGCGTCGGGGTAGGCCAGGCCGAGCATGTTGGAGCCGTAGTTCCCTTCAAAGCAGACGCTGTAACCCAGCGGCGCCAGGGCGGCGCTGTAGAAGGCCTTGGCCTGGGCGATGTTGGTCACGCGAAACGTCATGTGGTCGAGCATGTGGGGTCCTTCAGGTGATGCGGAGTGCACGTTGGAGATGAGAACTGTATAGATGTACAGCATAAACCGCAAGAGGCCGACCAATGTGGTGAGACGCGCGCCGTCGCCGCCGTTGCCTTGCTTAGGACGCTTGTCCTATACTGCCTAGGCCAATCGTCCTAGAAACACCCGCCCACCATGCCCTCGCCGTCATGAGCGCCGCTGAAGCCACACCCACCACCCGAGAGCGCATCGTCGACGCGGCCGACACCCTGTTCTACCAACGGGGGTTCGAGAAGACGTCCTTCGCCGACATCGCGGATGCCGTCGGCCTCTCGCGCGGCAACTTCTACTACCACTTCCGAACCAAGGACGACATCCTGGCGGCGGTCGTCGCGCAGCGTTCGTCGAGGACCCAGTCCATGCTGGCGTCGTGGACGCGGGACGCCGCAACGCCGTCGGACCGGCTGCGCTGCTTCGCGGAAATGCTGGTCCGCAACCGGCACGACATCCAGCGCTACGGCTGCCCGGTGGGAACGCTGTGCGCCGAACTGTCCAAACTCGACCACCCCGCACAGAGCGACGCCGGCATGATCTTCGGCCAGTTCCGCGACTGGCTGCGCACCCAATTCGAGGCCCTGGGCCATGCGCCGCGCGCCGACGAACTGGCGCTGCACCTGCTCGCGCGCAGCCAGGGCGTTGCGATGCTGGCCAGCACCTTCCACGACGAAGCCTTCATCCAGCGCGAAGTGGCGTTGATGGCCGAGTGGCTGGACACCTTCGTTCCCCATCCGGTGGCCGCGAAACGGCCCAGACGAAAGACCGCCCCATGAACCTTCACAGCACAACCGTGTTCATCGTCTTCCTGCGATTCGGCCCGAACCGCGCGCAGGCGGGCCAGTGGATGGCCGGGCACCAGCAGTGGATTCAGGACGGCATCGCCGATGGCAGCTTCCTGCTGGCCGGCTCGCTCAATCAGGCAAAGGGCGGCCTGGTGATCGCCGTGGGCACCGATGCCGCCGCCCTCCATGCCCGCGTCGCGCAAGACCCTTTCGTGGTGCACGGCGTCGTGACGGCCGACATCCATGCCGTCGCCCCGTCGTTCATGGCGCAAGGCTTGTCTGCACTGCTCGCCGGCTGCGGGAGTGCTGCATGAGCGCTGCGCCGGGCCGCCCCAAGCAAGCTTGCACCGCAGCTCGAAGAGCGGAGGTGGCCTTGTGAGCGCCGCCCAGACCGTGAACGGCAGCGACGGCCAGCCGCGCTGCCGCTGGTGCGCGGCCGCGCCGGAGTTCGAGGCCTACCACGACCACGAATGGGGCTTTCCGGTGGGCGACGACATCCGCCTGTTCGAGAAGCTTTGCCTGGAGAGCTTCCAGTCGGGCCTGAGCTGGCGAACCATCCTCGCCAAGCGCGAGAACTTCCGAAAGGCATTCGACGGGTTCGACTTTCACCGCATGGCGACCTACGACGAGCGCCAGGTCGGCCGCCTGCTGCAGGACGAAGGCATCGTCCGTCACCGGGGCAAGATCGAAGCCGTCATCCACAACGCCGGTCGCGCCGTCAGCCTTCAGGCCGAGTGCGGGTCGCTGGCGGCCTACTTCTGGCGCCACGAAGTGGACCGTGCCCAAGCCGCGCCACCTCAAACCGTGTCGACCTCACCCGAGGCGCTGGCCCTGGCGAAAGACCTGAAGCAACGCGGCTGGAAGTTTGTCGGGCCCACCACCGTCTACGCCTTCATGCAGGCCATGGGCTTGTTGAACGACCACGTGCCTGGCTGCATCGTGGCTAAGCGGGTGGATCAGGCGCGGGCTGTGTTCAAGGTGCCGGTGCCCTGACGTTGGTAGGCCACCTCAAAGTCACCCCGAGGTGCAGAAGGTCATCCAGGGCGGCATCGCCACCGTGTGCGCTGTTGGCAAGGCGGCTGGCATCCTCGCCACCGATCCGGCGCTCGCGCAGCTTGACCTCGACGCGGGCGCGCTGTTCGTGGCGGTGGGGGTGGACACGATGCTGCTGGTGAAGGCCGCGAGTGGGTTGGTGCAGCGGTTTGGTGCGGGCGGTTCAAAGGCGCCGGCTGCGCCTCGGGTGGGTACTGAGGGGCTACTGAGGAGCCGGGGTTCATTCGATCCCGACGAGGCCTGCAAAAGGCTGAGTGCAGCAGGTCGGATTCAGCCATCGAGTGACAGCTACTACCTAAACCCGATGTTCAGCGTCTCGCAGGGCAGCTTTCCGCTACGCTTCCGATGCCGGATTTCCGCCGGGGACGGAAGAAAGTCCCTCAGTGCCCTATGTCTCTACTTTCGGCTAAGTGCATGCTCAGCAGTCGCCCCAGAAATCTGCAACCCCTGAAATGCTGCTATTACGACGTGCAATGTCAGCAGGGGTAACCTGAAAGACTAGTCGGCTCTTGGGCCGTCCCTTGGCATTGATGATCTCCCACGACGCCAAGTTGCAGTGCGTGAGCCGGCTCACGAATTCGGTCCACTTCGTCAATCCGAGCCGACGCGTCCAACCCAACCTGTTTCCATCCGACTCAAAGTTGTCCGAGAAGACGACGATGGGCGCGTCCGGCCGGCTCATTAGTGCCTCGATGAAGTAATTCGCCGTGTCCAGCCACTGCTGGGCGGCAGCGCCAGCCTCGCGCTCGATAACGCCCGCCTCTTCTAGGGCAGCTCGGATTTCAGGGGTTGTATCGCAGTAGGTATCCGGCGATTTGAATTCGTGAATCAGCTCCGGGGCTACATTGCGAAGCAGCTCTAACGTCGAGGTGTCGTCAACTTGAAGGTAGCTGATGGGCGTGTCCTTGACGTCCACAGCCGCTGCGCCCCTTGAAAGGAAGAGCTGGTCGATGCGGGCGTTGCGAATTTCCAAGTAATCGCCTTGCCCTTTGGTTAGCTTAATTGTCTGGAACACCAGCCCGGACGCCGAAAAGTTTGGTGGCATGCCTGCATAGTGATCGAGGAGCGCCGTCCAAAGACTTCCAACGTTCTTTTTCCAGATTGGCGAAGCACCTTCAATCCTCACGAGGATATCCAGCGCCTTGCGCGCCGAGTCGGGGTTGTTCGCGACGAACCATTCGATGACAGCCGGATGAATCGCGCTCGCGGCGAAGAAGTTGCCGACGTAGGTCTTGTCGACTCCAGCCTTGCACCGTCGCTGTAGTGCCAGGGAAAGAAAGCAATCGGAAATCACTTCGTGAGAGAACCCGAAATTGCTGTTGCCCGTGATGAGTTCGCCGGCCGACAGGCCGCACAGAGAGGTCAGCCTACGCTTCAGTCCCGGGCGCTCTTTGTCCAAATCATTGAGGCCTAGGCAGATACTGGCGCAGAGTTCGAGGTCAGAGTGCTCCAGCTCACGCTCACCTTCCAGATGCATCATCTCAGCGAACTCGCTGAACAGCACCTGGAGCTCCGGCATGGTGAGGATTGGAACGTTGGTATGGTCCAGAATCTTCTTCGCCTCGCGTTCGAGGTACTGCTCGACAACGACCTGGAAGATTCCACGGGAATCTGCATTGACGCTCGTCCGACTCATGCACCAAGTCGCGAACGCTTTGGCGAAAAACGGGATTGTTAGCAGATGCCAATCTTGATCGCCCAGAGCGGCGAGTGCTTGGTCTTGAACACCGTAGCTCTTCAGGAAGGCCTCGGTCGTCGGGCGAGTCCAAGGCTGGATGTTGGCTACCGTGTGTTCCACATTCAGGTTGGTCGTCTCGTTGAGGGCTCGCCGATAACGGGTCATGTAGTAGGCAGAGCGCGCTGAGGCAATCATCACGCCGCGGCCGCGTAAATCGCGGAACCACCCTTCAAGAGAGCCAAGTGGATTGTCGTAACCGCTGCTGCCGAGGAGCTCGTCGAAGCCGTCGACGATAAGCACGAGCATGCCGTTCCTGCAGAGCGCCTTAGCACTCTGGCTGTCGAGGATGCGGGTGATGCTCAGCGAAGTGTTGATAGCGTCGTCTAGGTTGGAGAGCGCCCGTCCTGTGGAGCTTACGAACAAGTACAGCGGCGCGTCGCTAGTCGGATCGACCTCGACAGCGAGGGCTCGTTCCCGGGCGAGCGTCAGAAGAAGCTCGGTTTTTCCCATACCTGCGTCGCCAACAACGAAGAACACCGTAGTAAAGCTCTTGGATGGCAGGCAGGCCGCGTCAACGCGCAGCTGGAGGTCGATATCCTCCGGAGCTGAACTTTGCGAGTCCGACTCCTCGACCAGTACCGCAGGGACCTTATTTCCAGCAATGGATTGTGTAATGCCGGTCTCTGCGATTTGCTTCCGCCTTTCTTGCTCCTCAAGCTCAATGCGCACCCTCCTCGCGAGAACACCCCAGTTAGCGATCCCGCGCAGGAAGCCGGAGTACCCAACCCAAGTGTTGGCTGCGGGGTCGAGCCACTCGTAGCGGTTGTCTGGCCCACGACGGAACATATCTGTCCTGTGCACGTTGCCTTGGCTGCTGGGCTGCGTCCAAGTGACGAAGACAACTCCCGCGTGCTGGCCTTCCCCGAAGTCGTATGGTGGCGGCGAATGGTCCTCTGAGAATCCCGCGATATCCCGCGTGATCTCATAGACAAACTGGCCAAAGTGCCTGGCTGTTGGGTCCTTGCCCAAGAAGCCCTCTCGGAACGCATGGGTGTTTTCCGGACGCTGGTTGCGGTAGGCACCAATCGCCGGGCACAGGTAGTACACGCCATCCGAGTCGAAGCTCGAATAGATGCCGATCACGCCTTGCGCAATGTTGGCGTCCCAGACGGGGCAGAGTTCCTGCTCGTCCGTCCCGCACACGGATTTGATGGACGTCGCGCTCGTCATGTAGGTGAACTTGCGCAACTGGGCTTCCAGGCGACTCGCGGTTTCTTCAGAGAACTCTCGCAAGGCGTTACAGATCGAAGCGGCCGATACATCCTCGGCGGGGATCGGGGTTCCATGCGAAAGTTCATCGCGAATGGTCTTGAAGTTCTTGCCAGCGTGGATGTTTCTCGAAAACTCGCCGAGAAAGCCCTCGGCAAACTCGCGCCATCCAACGATGACCGGATCTTGGCTGGCGCCCCATTTCCTGGCGAGCTTGATTCCGCTAAGCATTTCGCCGACGCCAGGGGTGTCACCTAGCTTGAGCGGTGCGGCAGTGCGAGTTCCGTAAGCGGCCAGCAGGGTCAGCGCGACTTTTATGTGAAAGTCCACGAGCGCGGCGTATTCCCGGGCGTCTGAAGGCGATCGGGTCAGGCGCTTACTGTATGGCGTTGAATAGTCGCGGATGAGCTCTGAGAGTTTCCCTTGCATAAATTTTCCTGTGGCGTCCCTGATGCACCGAGCAGCGACTGCTGCAACCTCTTGGCGCAGTCTACGTCTTTCGATCCTCCGATAGCCCGAGACCGTGCTGATCAGCTTGTGAATGTCATCAGCACTTCCGAATCGGCCAACGAGGCCAAGACGGGCGGGTCAGTCACTGACCGAAATGTGGCCGATAGCGCTTGCTCGACGGTCCGTGTCGACGGTTTCGAACCGCTGCATTCTTGTCGTTGATGTCAGATCGCGCCTACCGGCACATGCCTGTGGGGTGGCATCTCAGCCGCGACGAACAGCCACCTCAACCGACCAAGCATCGTCGGAAGAAAACACCCCCACCAGCCGCCCACCCGCCTCCAGTGCACAAGCCGCCGTCAGCCCTCCCGTGATCACCAGATCACCCGCCTCCAGCCGCTGACCGAAAGCGGCCAGCTCCCGCGCCAGCCGCGCCACAGCGTCCAGCGGGTGGCCGTCGGCGTCGGCGCCCACGCCCTGGCCCAGCGTTTTGTGGCTGCCGTCGTGCAGGCGCACGGCCACGGTGTCGAGCGCCATCAGGTCGGTCACCGGCAGGCGCGGCCCGACGACGACCTGGCCGGCGGACGAGTTGTCGGCGGTGTTCTGTTCGAGGTTGAAGCGGTAGCCGGTCCAGGTGGAGTGCACGACTTCGAGGCAGGCGTAGGCGCTTTCCACGGCGGCGGCCACGGTGTGGCGGTCGACGGGCGCCTGCCGCGCGTCGAGGGCGGTGTGGAGGCGCAGCCCGATCTCGGGTTCGACCCGCGGCTGCACCAGGCGCTCGTGCACCGCATCGCCCGAACTCAGCAGCATCCAGTCGGTCAGCGGCCCGATGTTGGGCCGGTCGATGCCCATCTGGCGGCGCATGACCTCCGAGGTGTAGCCCAGCTTCCACCCGACCATCCGCTCACCGGTGGCGAGGCGCAGAGCGAGCAGCGCGCGCTGGATGGCGTAGGCGGTGGCGAGGTCGGGCGAGCCGATGGTGGCCTCGGCGTCCAGGGTGCGCCCGGCCTGGCGGGCGGCCCAGATGGCTTCGGCGAATTGCGCGGGCGTCTGGGTCATGGGGGGCTCCGCCGGGAAGGGGTTGAGGGTGGGGCGCGCTGGCTAGGACAGGTCGGGCGCGCCCAGCAGCGCGTGGCCCTGGCCGATCAGGGCTTCGATGCCGAGCGCGATGCCGATCAGCCGCACCTCGGCGCGTGGCGGGCTCATCAGCTGCAGGCCCACCGGCATCCGGTTCGCATCGAGGCCCACGGGCATCGTCAGCGCGCACCAGCCAAACAGGTTGCTGATGGCGGTGTTGCGCATGGCCTTCATGTTGGCCGGCGCGTAGGTCTCCACCGTGCCGATGTCGGCCAGCCGCGGCGGCGAGGCGGGCACGGTGGGCGTGAGCAGGACGTCGACCTCGTCGAACACCCGGGCCGCGCCCGCGCCGCAGCGCTGCAGCACGGCCTTGCGCTTCAGGTACTCGACCGACGACACCTGTTCGGCCCAGCGCACGCGGTCGCGCACCACCGGGTCCAGGCGCTCCACCTTGTGCGGGAAGTGCAGGTCGAGGTAGGCCGCCAGTTCGGACGCCGCGAGGCCGCCGCGGCGGAAGATGTCGAAGGCTTCTTCGCAGTTGGGCAACGGGAGGCGGACCACCTGTGCGCCGGCCTGGGCGATGCGGTCGATGCTCGCTTCCACGGCGGCGGCGATACTGGGGTCGATGTCGTCCCAGAAGTGGTTCTGCGGAACGCCGATGCGCAGTCCGCGCAAGGCGACTGCGGGCGCCTGCAGGGCGTGGCTGTCCGCATCCAGGGCGGCGAACGCGTAGGCCAGGTCTTCCACCGTGCGGGTGAGCAGCCCGGCCGTGTCGAGCGAGGACGACAGCGGCACGATGCCTTCGAGCGGCCAACGCCCCACGGTGGTCTTCAGGCCCACCTGCCCGGTCATGGACGAGGGCACGCGCACCGAACCCGCGGTGTCGGTGCCGAGCGCCAGCAAGGCGCTGCCCTGCACCAGCGAGACGCCCGCGCCCGCGCTGGACCCGCCGGGCACGCGGTGTTCGTGGGGCGACCAGGGGTTCCAGGGCGTGCCCCAGTGGGCGTTGACGCCGAGGCCACCGAACGCGAACTCGACGGTGTGTGTCTTGCCGACCACGATGCCCAGTTGCCGCTGCAGCCGCGCGACCAGCGGGCCGGCCGCCTGCCAGGCCTCGGGCAGGGCTTCGTCGCTGCCCGCGAACACCGGCAGACCGGGCACGCCGTACAGGTCTTTCACCGACACCGGCAGGCCCATCAGCGGGCCCAGGTCCATGCCCTGGTCCAGCAGGGTGTCGACCGCTTCGGCGGTGGTGCGGGCGCGCGCGCCGTCCCAGGTCTTGTAGGCGTTGAGCCGGTGTTCGGTGCGCGCGTGGTTCTGCGCGCAGGCCTCCACCAGCCCCACCGCCGTCAGTTCACGGCGGCGCAGTCGGGCGGCGTGTTCGGCCAGCGAAAGGTGGGCAGCGTTCAAGGGCCTTCTCCTCGGGGTGGGGTGAACAGGGTGGGCCCCATTGTCACCACCCGGCCGCGGCGGCCTCCGCCTGGGTCAGCGCCCGAGGTCTTTCGCCGACACCCCGGCGATGCCCCAGTTCTCCTTGGGCATCTCGTGGATCCAGACGCGGATGGTTTCCTTCTTCGCGTCGGTGGCATCAACCAGCGCCTGGGTGACCTTCTCGATCACGGCCTTCTTCTGCTCGCGCGTGCGGCCTTCGAGCATGTAGATCTGTGCGAATGGCATGGTGGGGTCCTCCTCAGGCGGCGCGCCGCTGCTCGCGCGCATCGCGCGCGCGGGCCATGGTCATGGCGGTGTCTTCGATCATGTCTTCCTGTCCACCGACCATCTTCTTGCGGCCGAGTTCGACCAGGATGTCGCGCGCCGACAGGCCGTACTTGACGGCGGCGCGCTTGGCGAACAGCAGGAAGCTGCCGTACACGCCGGCGTAGCCCAGCGTGAGCGCGTCGCGGTCGATGCGGATGGGGAAGTCCATGATCGGCACCACCAGGTCTTCGGCCACGTCCTGGATCTTCCAGACGTCGACGCCGGTCTGCACGCCCATGCGGTCGAGCACGGCGACCAGCACCTCCATCGGCGTGTTGCCCGCACCCGCGCCCAGGCCGGCGGCCGCAGCGTCGATGCGGGTGGCGCCACATTGGATCGCGGCGACCGAGTTGGCCACGCCCATGGCCAGGTTGTGGTGGCCGTGGAAGCCCAGCTCGGTCTCGGGCTTGAGCGCGTCGCGCACCGCCTGCAGGCGCGCCTTCACGTCGCCCGGCAACATATAGCCGGCCGAGTCGGTGATGTAGATGCAGTTGGCGCCGTAGCCTTCCATCAGCTTGGCCTGTTTCACCAGGCCTTCGGGGCTGTTCATGTGGGCCATCATCAGGAAGCCGACGGTGTCCATGTCGAGCTGGCGCGCGTAGGTGATGTGCTGTTCGCTCACGTCGGCCTCGGTGCAGTGCGTCGCCACGCGGATGGTGTGCACGCCCAGGCCGTGCGCCATCTTCAGGTGGTCGACGGTGCCGATGCCGGGCAGCAGCAGGGCCGAGACCTTGGCCTGCTTCATCAGCGGGATCACGGTGCCCAGGTACTCCTCGTCACTGTGGGCCGGGAAGCCGTAGTTGACGCTGGAGCCGCCCAGGCCGTCGCCATGGGTCACCTCGATCAGCGGCACACCGGCGGCGTCCAGGCCGCAGGCGATGCTCTTCATCTGGTCGAGCGTCATCAGGTGGCGCTTGGGGTGCATCCCGTCGCGCAGGGTCATGTCGTGCAGGGTGATTTTGGTGCTCATGTGAATCTCTTTCGGATGTCTTTGCGAGGGCTGCCGCAGAACCGGCTTTGCCGAGCTGCAGGCTGCGCCCCCTGCAAGGGGGTGACGCGAAGCGGCGCGGGGGTTAGGCCATGCTTGGTTCGAGCACGAGCTCGCCCTTCAGAATTTCTTCGGCAAACATCTCGGCCGTGCGCGCGGCGGCGGCCGTCATGATGTCCAGGTTGCCGGCGTACTTGGGCAGGTAGTCGCCCAGGCCCTCGACCTCCATGAAGACCGAGACGCGGTTGCCGTCGAAGACGGGGCCGTTGACCAGCTTGTAGCCCGGCACGTACTTCTGCACTTCCTTGATCATGTCGTGCACGCTCTTGGTGATGGCGGCCTCGTCGGGCGTGCCTTCGACCAGGCAGTGCACCGTGTCGCGCATGATCAGCGGCGGCTCGGCCGGGTTGATCACGATGATGGCCTTGCCCTTTTTCGCGCCGCCCACCTTCTCGACCGCGCCGGCCGTGGTGCGGGTGAACTCGTCGATGTTCTTGCGCGTGCCGGGGCCGACCGACTTGCTGGACACGGTGGCCACGATCTCGCCGTAGGCCACCGGCTGCACGCGGCTGACCGCGTAGACCATGGGGATGGTGGCCTGGCCGCCGCAGGTGACCATGTTCACATTCATCTCGCGCTGGCCGACGTGCTGCTTGAGGTTGACGGGCGGCACGCAGTAGGGGCCGATGGCCGCGGGCGTGAGGTCGATCATCATCGCGCCCTGCGCGTTGACCTTGCGCGAGTTCTCGGCGTGCACGTAGGCGCTGGTGGCGTCGAACACGATCTGCACGCCGTCGGCCTTCATGTGCGGGATCAGGCCGTCCACGCCCTCGGCGGTGGTCTTGATGCCCATTTCCTTGGCGCGCTTGAGGCCGTCGGAGTTGGGGTCGATGCCGACCATCCACACGGGTTCGAGCACCGGGCTGCGCTGCAGCTTGGCCAGCAGGTCGGTGCCGATGTTGCCGGGCCCGATCAGGGCGCACTTGATCTTCTTGCTCATGGGTTTCCTTTTCTGAATCTCAAACGAAGCGCAGGCCTGTGCTGCCCATGCCTTGAACTTTCAAAGTCACAGAGTCGCCTGCGGCGACGGACACGGCTTCGGTGATGCCGCCGGACAGGATCAGCGTGCCGGCGGGAATCTCCTCGCCGCGCGCGCCCAGGTGGTTGGCCAGCATGGCAATCGCGGTGGCCGGGTGGCCGAGCACAGCCGCGCCGGCGCCAAACGCCACGGGCTGGCCGTTCTTCTCCATCACGATGCCGACGGTGCGCAGGTCCTGGCCGTCCACCTTCATCGGCTGGCCGCCGACCACGAAGCGAGCGGCCGAGGTGTTGTCGGCGATCACGCTCTTGAGGTCGAACTTGAAGTCGCGGTAGCGGCTGTCGATCACCTCGATGCCGGGCAGCACGAAGTCGGTCGCGGCCAGCACGGTGCCCATGTGGCAGCCCGGTCCCTTGAGTGCGCGCTTGAGCACGAAGGCGATCTCGGGCTCGACCTTGGGGTGGATGAGTTCGCTGGTCTTCACCTCGCCGCCGTGCGGCACGGCGTAGTCCTCGGTCATGAAGCCGAACACGGGCGAGCTCACGCCCATCTGCTTCATCTTGGCGAACGAGGTCAGGCCGGCCTTCAGGCCCGCGAGCTTGAGGCCCCGGCCTTGCTTGCGCGTGAGCAGGGCGGCCTGGATCGCGTAGGCGTCTTCCCAGTCCATGTCCGGGTGGTCGTCGGTGATCTTGTGGGTGTCGCGGGCCTGCAGCTGGCAGTTCTCCAGGTGCTCGGCCAGGGCGTCGATGGTGGCTTTGTCGAGGGTCATGGTGGTGTGCTCCGCGGGATCAGTTGAAGCGCACCGAGCACTCGCCCAGTCCGCCGATGGAGACGCGGAAGAAGTCGCCCTTGGCGGCCGGGAACATGGCGGCCAGCGCGCCCGAGAGCACGACCTCGCCGGCCTTCAGCGGAATGCCCAGGCGACCCATGGTGTTGGCCAGCCAGGCCACCGCGTTCAGCGGCGAGCCCAGGGCCGCGGCGCCCGCGCCGGTGGCGACCACCTCGCCGTTTTTCTCCAGCACCATGCCGCAGGTCTGCAGGTCCAGCGCCAGCGGGCTGACCGCGCGGTCGCCCAGCACGAACACGCCGCACGAGGCGTTGTCGGCCACGGTGTCCGTGATCTTGATCTTCCAGTCGCGGATGCGCGAGTCGACGATCTCGAAGCAGGGCATCACGCACTCGGTCGCGGCCAGCACGTCGGCCACGCCCACGCCCGGGCCCATCAGGTCGCGCTTGAGCAGGAAGGCGATCTCGCCTTCGGCCTTGGGCTGGATCAGCGTCGAGATGTCGATGGTCTCGCCCTGGTTGACGATCATCGCGTCGGTCAGGTAGCCGAAGTCGGGCTGGTGCACGCCGAGCATGTTCATCACCGCCGCCGAGGTCACGCCGATCTTCTTGCCGACGATGCGCTCGCCGTCCTGCAGGCGGCGCTGCAGCATGCGCTCCTGGATGCGGTAGGCCTGCTCGATGGTGATGTCGGGGAAGCGGGTGGACAGCGGGTTGACGACCTGCCGGTCGCGCAGCGCGGTGTAGAGCTCGTCGCCCAGGGTGTCGATGGAGATCATGGTGTGGGTGTCTTGTTAAGAGGTCTTGGTGGCCTGGGCGTCGGCTTCTTCGAGGAAGTTCGCGACCAGCTGCGCGAAGCGCGCGGCATGTTCGATCTGGGTCCAGTGGCCGCAGTGGCCGAACACGTGCAGCTGGCTGTTGGGGATCCATTGGCTCAGCGTCAGCGAGGTCTGCAGCGGGATCACCTGGTCTTCGCGGCCGTGCACGATCAGGGTCTCGTGCGGCAGCGCGCGGATCGCGGCTTCGGGGCTGGCCATGGCGTCGACCCAGCGCTGGCGCGGGGCCGGGAACATGGCGGAGAAGGACTCTTGGAAGCCGGGGCGGATGCTGGCCTGGTAGCGCAGCTCGGCCAGCTCGTCGGTCACGAGCGCGCGGCTGTGGGCAAAGATGTCCAGCAGCTGCTTCATGGTCGCGAGCGAGGGCTGATAGCCCCAGACCGCATCGAGGCCCGGCGTGATCGGGAACGGCACACCGACCGAGCCCATCAGCACCAGACGGCGCACGCGCTGCGGCGCGCGGATGGCGAGCGCCAGCGACAGCGCGCCGCCGAAGCTGTTGCCGACCACGTCGGCCTGCTCGACGCCCATCGTGTCCATGACATCGAGCGCCTGCTGCACCCAGGTGTCCATGTTGTAGGTGATGCCCGCCGGGCGGTCGGTGTAGCCGAAGCCCACCATGTCGGGCGCGATCACGCGGCGGTCCTGTGCGATGACGGGCATGGCCAGGCGCCAGTTGGCCCAGGCGCTCACGCCGGGGCCGGAGCCGTGGATGAACAGCACCGGCGGCTGGCCGGGCTTCGAGGCGCCTAGGTCGTGCACGTTGCTGTTGAACGCGCCCGTGCGGACGCTCAGCGCAATTTCAGGGTTGTGAGGGGCATTCATTTGTTGCTGCTTTCTCTTTGGCTTTCTCTCGTTTGCTGTCGTGGCGTGTCTTCGTTGGCGGGGCGGCGCGTGGGTCGGGGCGACTGGTTCCGTTCATGTCCCCCGTCGGGCGCTGAGCGCCCGCCTCCTCCTTTACTTCACTGCACCAGTCGCCCCGACCCACGCGCTGGGTGTTCGCGGGGCAGTCCCCCAGAGCAGCCGTGGAACCGGCTTGGCCGGGCCACAGGCTGCGTCTCCCCTCTAAGCGCCGCAGGCGCGCCAGAGAGGGGGGAAGCCGAGCAGCGGCGCAGGGGGAGTTCACAGCCTGACCATGACGTTGCGGAGCTCGGTGTAGAACTCCAGCGAATGCACGCCACCTTCGCGGCCGATGCCCGAGGCCTTGGCGCCGCCGAACGCGGTGCGCAGGTCGCGCAGGAACCAGCTGTTGATCCAGCAGAGGCCCACCTCGATGGCGGCGGCCATGCGGTGCGCGGTGCCGAGGTTCTGGGTCCACACGGTGGTGGCCAGGCCGTAGTCGGTGGCGTTGGCCAGGGCAATCGCTTCCTCTTCGGTGTCGAAGGGCGCGATGTGGCAGCAGGGGCCGAAGATCTCTTCGCGGATCACGCTGGCGCTCTCGGGCAGGCCGGTCCAGATGGTGGGCTGGACGAAGTGGCCGTGGGCGAGTTCGCCCGCCATCACCGGGGCGCCGCCGCCGGTGACCACGGTCGCACCTTCGGCCTGGGCCTTGGCGTAGTAACCCAGCACCTTGGCCTTGTGTTCGGCCGAGATCAGCGGGCCGATGCCCACGCCCGGGGTGTCGGGGCCGCCGATCTTCAGGCCCTCGGCCTTCTCTTTGAGCGCGGCGACGAACCTGTCGAAGATCGGGCGCTGCACGTAGACGCGCTCGGTGCCGAGGCAGACCTGGCCGCAGTTCTCGAACGCGCTGCGCGTGATGCCGGCGACGGCTTTCTCGAAGTCGGCGTCGGCGAACACGATGCCGGCGTTCTTGCCGCCGAGTTCGAACGACACCGGGCGCACGCCCTTGGCGGCGGCGGCCATGATGGCCTCGCCCGTGCGGGTCTCGCCGGTGAAGGTGATGCCGTTGACGCGCGGGTGCTTGGTGATGAATTCGCCCGCCGATCCGGGGCCGAAACCGTGCAGCACCTGGTACACGCCTTTCGGGATGCCGACCGTGTTCATCACCTCGCCCAGCAAGGTGGCGGTGGCGGGGGTTTCTTCCGAGGGCTTGACGATCACGGTGTTGCCGCAGGCCAGCGCCGGGCCGACCTTCCAGGTCATCAGCAGCAGCGGCAGGTTCCAGGGGCAGATCACGCCGACCACGCCCAGCGGCGAGCGGATCGCGTAGCTCACGGCCGTGCCGCCGTCGGGCGTGGTCATCTGGAAGCTCTCGGTCGGGACGTTCTTGACGATGTCGGCGAAGACCTTGAAGTTGGCCGCGCCGCGCGGGATGTCGATGTGGCTGGCCAGCGAGCGCGGCTTGCCGGTGTCCGCCAGTTCGGCTTCGAGGAAGTCGTCGAAGCGGCGGTTGATCTCGTCGGCCACGGCGTGCAGCAGCTCGGTGCGCTTGACCACGCTCATCGTGCCCCACTCACCCTTGAGCGCGGCGTGCGCGGCGGCGACGGCCGCGTCCACCTCGGACTGACCGGCTTCATGGACCAGACCGACCACGGCGTTGGTCGCCGGGTTGCGGTTCTCGAAGGTCCTGTCCGTGGCGACGAACTCGCCGTTGATGAAGTTGTGGAACTTTTTCATGTTGCGTGCGTGAAGTAAAAAATCAATTCAGGCCCAGGGCCTGCAAGCCGGCACGGGCACAGGCCTCGTCCTGCTCGGCCGAACCACCGGAGACACCGATGCCGCCCAGGCGTGCACCGTCCGCAGCGATGGGCAGGCCACCGCCGAACACCACCAGGCGCGGCCGCAAGGGCAGGCCCAGGCGCAAGGCCTCGTCGCCCGCCAGCACCTGCGGCCACTGGCTGGTGGGGAAGCCGAAGCTCGCGGCCGTGTAGGCCTTGTCGATCGCGATGTCGATCGAATGCAGAAACGCGTTGGGCATGCGCAAGAACGCAGCGAGGACGCCCGAGGCATCGGTCACGGCCACGTTGATGCGTATGCCCAAAACCTCTGCGTGCGCCACCGCCGCCTGGCAAGCCAGTGAGGCCGCTGAGGCGGTGATCACGGAAGAAGGAACGGAGAGTGCGGATGACATGAAAAGAAAAGTTGTTGGCGTGAGGGGACTTCAACCCAGAGGCACCGAGGAACCGGCTTAGCCGGGCCTCAGGTGCCGTCCCCCCTCGAAGCGCCGCAGGCGCGCCACGGAGGGGGGAAGCCGCGTCAGCGGCGCAGGGGGGAGATCCGAGTGCTTCACGTGTACACGTCGGTGAAAGAGGCCACCAGATCTCCCGTGTGATAGAAGATGCCGCTGCCCAGCATGTCCTCGGTCCAGGTGGTCACGGGCCGGTCGCGCTGCGCCAGGTAGCCCAGGCCCGCGAAGGTCTCGTTGCGGTTGCCACTCGGGTCGAAGAAGTAGATGGTCTCGCCGCGGGTGATGCCGTGGCGCGTGGGCGCCACGTCGATGCGCACCTTGTTCTTGGCCATCACGTCGGCGGCCTTGAGCACGTCGTGCCACGAGTCCAGGAAGAACGCGATGTGGTGCAGGCCGCTGCGCGGACCGCCCACGAAAGCGATGTCGTGCGGCGTGGTGGTTCGGCTCATCCAGGTGGCGGCCTGCATGTTGCCTTCGGGGCCGACCAGCACCTGCTCGGTCAGGAAGAAGTCGAGCGCCTCGGTCATGAAGCGGGTGTTGTCGGCCACGGTGTTGATGCCCGCCTCGGGGTTCATCTCGCACATCAGCAGCAGGTGGTCGAGCCAGTGCGCGCCCGCGCCCTTGAGGCCGTCCGGCCACGGGTCGGGGTTGGTGGTGCCGACGTCCGTGCCCACGTACTCCTTCATCGCGTAGAGGCGCATCTCGTGGCCGCTGGGCAGGTGGAACTGCAGCATGCGGCCGGTGGAGGGCAGCGTGCCTTCGGGCAGCACCGTGGTCTTCACGCCCCAGGCCTCGACCTTCTTCTGCAGTTCGTCGAGGTCGCTGTCCTTCTCGACCTTGTAGGCCACGTGGTTCAGGCCGGCCTGGTCCGACGGCGTCAGGATCAGCGAGAACTTGTCCCACTCGTCCCAGCACTTGAGGTAGACGTTGCCCGCCTTGTCCTTCATGGTGGTCTTGAGGCCGAGCACGTTTTCGTAGTGCCGGACCGCTGCGTCCATGTCCATCACTTTCAGGCTCGCGTGCCCGATTCGCATCACACCCATGGCTTGTCTCCTTCGATTTGGTTACTGCTGTTGCGACGATGGGCTTGCAGTCGCAGACCCTGCGCGCCCTTTTGAAAACGGTTTGTTCAACTTGCCGGCCACCTCCAGGTGCACCGGCGTGATGGGCGCCACGCGGCAGGCCAGCGTGTAGCCCTGGCACGCTTCTTCCGGCGTCACGTGGGCGCGGCTGATCGGGCCCAGGGGCTTGATCTCGCCATCGAGGATGCGCACCTTGCACACGCCGCAGCCGCCGTTGACGCAGCCCACCGGGATGCCCTTGCGACCGAGCTTCACCATGCCGTTCAGCAGGCTCTCGTTGCCCGCGCACGGAAAGGTCTCGTCCGTCTGGGCGACGTGCACCGCGAACTTGGGGCGGGTGTCGAAAACAGACATGCCGGTCAGACCCGCTGGAACAGGGGGCTGCGCGTGGCGCCGGCATCGGCCGCCGAGAGGAACTTCTCGGTGTAGATGTCGCGCTCGAACAGGCGGCCCTGCATCAGGGTGCCGATGCAGGCTTCGATCATGGGCGGCGGGCCGCACAGGTAGGCCTTGAGGCCCGCGAAGCTGCCGCCGAAATGCGCCTTGACTGCGTCGTGCACGAAGCCGCGCGCGCCGGCCCAGACCGAGCCCTCCGGCTCGTTCGACAGCACCGGCACGTAGCTGAAATTCGGGTGCCGCTGTGCCAGCGCCTGAAACTGCTCGTGGTGGTACAGCTCCTCGCGCGAGCGCTGGCCATAGACCAGGGTGATCGGCAGCGTGCAGCCGTGTTCGAGCAGGTCCAGGATCATCGAGCGCGGGCTGGAGAGGCCCGAACCACCGGCCATGAAGACCATGGGCCGCTGGGCCGACTGGCGCACGAAGAAGCGGCCGTAGGGACCGGCCAGCCGCAGCCGGTCGCCGACCTGGAGCTGGTCGTGCAGCCAGCCGGTGCCGACGCCGCCGGGCACGCGGCGCACATGCAGTTCGATGGCGCTGCGGGCCTTCACATCGGACGGGGCGTTGGCGATGGAGAACGCGCGGCTTTCACCCAGCCCCGGGATCTCCAGCTGCACGTACTGTCCGGCCTGGAAGTGCAGGGGCTTGTCCAGCGCCAGGTGGATCGCCTTGATGGTCGGCGTGAGGTCGTCGATCTGCGTGACGGTGGCGGCGAAGTCCTTCACCGGGATGATCTCGGCGTCGGGTTCGTCGTCGATGTCGGCCTCGATGGTGGTGTCGCTCTGCAGCGTGCAGCAGCAGGCCAGCGTCTTGCCTTCCTCGCGCTCGAAGTCCATCAGCGCAAACGGGTTGGCCGCGCCGTGGTCCACCTCGCCGCCGCACACCTGCACCTTGCAGGAGCCGCACAGCCCGTGGCCGCAGGCGTGCGGCAGATAGATGCCTTGCCGCAGCGCCGCGTCGAGCACGGTCTGCCCTTCTTCGACCTCGATGGTCGCGCCCAGGGGTTCGATGGTGAGTTGGTAGCTCATCGCAGCGGCTTCAGCTGAAGGAACCTTGAATGCCGGTCAGGCCCGGCGTGCGGAAGCGGATCACGTCCTTGTGCTGCAGGCCGTTCTCGGCCAGCGACTTGGACGGGTCCGGTGTCCAGGGCTGGCCGGACTTGAACCACTGGACCGCGCTCCAGTCGATCTGGGCGAAGTCCGGGTGGTAACCATAGATGCCGGGCAGCACCGCCGTGCCGAGGGCCCCGAAGGGCGTTTCGGGTGGCAGCGGCAGGCAGAAGGGCGCGCAGAACATCAGGTGGTCTTCCCAGCCGATGTAGAGCAGGGGCGCGGGGAAGTTCTCGCGCACGTCCTTCATCGGGAAGTCATACGCCGCGCGGGCGGGGTTGGACACGACGCTCATTTCGCGGCTCCCGGTTCGGTGGTGGCGGCCACGGGCGCCGGGGGCGGGTCGCCGCGCCAGGCGGCAAAGTTCTTCTGGTCTTCCGAGCCTTCGAAGTCGAAGTTGTCGCGGCCCACGTTCACGTGGTAGTAGTCGAGCACGGCCATCAGCGGGTTGAAGCCTTCCGCGGTCGGGTCGGTGCCGGGCTTGAAGCAGTTGCCCTGGTAGATCTGGTGCACCGGCAGCCAGCTCTGCACGTACTTCTCTGGTTCGTGGTCGAAGATGCCCTTGCAGTGGTCCGAGCAGAAGTGGTACTTGTTGCCGAAGTAGTCGCTCTCGCGGTAGCAGATCTTGCTGGCGTCGCCTTCTTCGGTGAACAGCATCGGCACCTGGCAGGTGGTGCACAGCATGGGCAGCGTCATGTTGTAGAAGCGCTTGCCCTCGGCGGCCTGGTCGCGCCAGAACTCCCAGCGCGGGCGGTAGTACTTGTCAAAGGTCTCGGGGTACTTCTCGCTCAGCCAGTTCAGCTCCTCTTCCTTCGGCACCCAGGTGTGGAAGGGGGCGGCGCCGTTGTAGTTGTAGAAGGTGGCCCAGGCCTGGTGGCTGATGTGGTCCTTGCCTTCGCAGGCCTGCTTCCAGCCCGCGGGTTCGCGGATACCGTAGCGCGCCAGGTCGCGGAACAGGGCGCCGCCGTTCTCTTCGGCGTACATCTCCCAGGCCTCTTTCCAGCTCATCACGCGCTTGGGCAGCATGTAGTCCTGCATCATCGCCACGATGGTCAGCAGGCGGTAGCCGCGCCAGAACCACTTGTCGATCCAGCGCTGCACGATGGGCAGGTTGTCCGGGTCCTGCTCCAGGATGAACTTGATGCATTCGATGCCCAGCGTCATGTGGCGGCTCTCGTCGCTCTGGGCGCTGAAGCCGAAGGTCACGGTGGACATGTCGCCGTTGTGGGCCGCGCCGCTCATGAAGGGCACGAACAGCAGGTTGGTCAGCACGTACTCGAAGCTGAAGCTCACGGCCGTGAGGAACTCGAACGGGCCGCCGGTGCAGGCGTCTTCAAAGAAGCTCTTGGGTACCGAGAGGTACCACACGCGGTCGAACCAGTGGTTCGATTCGTGCATGCCGTTGAAGTACTTGTTGTAGTGGCTGATCGCGTGGGTTTCGGTCTGGTAGTGGCGCAGCTCGTCGATGCTCTGCATCTGCGCGGCGACCCGCGCGCCCTCGCCGGTGAACTGGCGGCCCACATGGGCGAAGCCGCGGTGCGCGTAGTACTCCAGCGGCGTCACGCCCTGGATGAAGAGCTTCAGCGCGTTGATGTAGCGCGCGTCGGTCACGCCGAGCTGGCCGTTGTTCTGCGCGAAGGCCTCGATCACCGCGTAGAGCTTTTTCTCTTTCTCACCCTGGTACTTCCAGTAGGCGTCCATGGTCAGGCGGAACGGGTCCTGCCACTTGTCCCAGTCGTGGATCTTGATGCCCTCGTACTTGTCGTGCGGGAAGACCTTGTCCATCGGCTGGTAGCTGGTCTCCCAGCCCAGGCCGCGCGTCATGGCGGCGTAGCGCTCTTTCAGGCCCAGCTTCTTTTTCTCAACTCTTGTGTCCATGCTTGTCTCCTTGATCGGGTCAGTGGGTACAGGTGATGCAGTCGGCGCGGGTGGCTTCACCCAGTGCACCCGAGGAACCGGCTTCGCCGGGCCTCAGGGTGCGTCCCCCTCCCGTCGAAGGCGAGAGAGGGGGAAGACGCGAAGCGGCGCAGGGGGTGCCTAATGTTTCCAGCTCAGGGTGAGCTGGTCGTCGTCTTCGTCGATGTGGCCCGAGAGCGTCACGAGGTTGACGTGGATCTGCTGCAGGTCGAAGGCGCGGCCGATCAGGCCCTCGATGGTTTCGCGGCGGATCGTCAGGCTGTTCGGTGCGTTGACCTTCACCAGGCCGGTCGGGTGGCTGAGCACCGCGTGCGGGTTGTCGGCCACGATGGCGTCGATGACCGGGCGGGACTCTTCGTTGGCCTGGAAGGCGATGAACACGTCGGACATGGGGTGTGTCTCCGGGGTGGGGGGTCAGGCCTTCAGACCGGCCTTGTCGAGGCGGGTCTGCAGCTGTTCGCGAGCTTCGGTGAGCGCCGCTTCGCCGGGTTCGCCCAGGGCGAGGCGGGCGATCGGCGACAGGGCGGCCTGGGCGCGGTCCGCCCACTGGCTGGCCCAGCCGCGCAGCAGGTCGCGGTTGGCGTCGGACTCGGCGCCGGCGGCCTTGACCACGGCGTCGATCCAGCGCGCGCTCTCGGCGTGCCACTCGGGCATGAAGCTCGTCAGCATGGCCACGGCCGTGCCGCCCTGCAGGGCCACGTGGTCGTCGACGAAGCTGCCGTAGACCAGCGGGTAGAGCAGACCGTCGATGGCGAGGTTCTGTGCGACGAACAGCTCGAACGGGTCTTCGATCACCAGCGTGTCTTCGACCAGGCGGCGCAGGCCCTGCCACTCGGGTGCTTCCATCCAGCGCTGCTTGCCGTCGTCCAGCGTCTGGGCGTCGCCCATGGCCAGGCCGAGGCGGGTCAGGTACTGGGCCACACCCAGGTTGTCCATGGCGTGGAACATGGCCGGGGCGGTGAAGGCCGTGCCGTAGCCGTAGGCGCAGATCGCGGCATTGTTCATGTTGGCGCCCCAGGCCGCGTGGCGCAACGGCATGAGGATCTCCAGCGTCTTGTCGCGCAGCGCGTCGGACATCAGGGACAACATGCCGCGCTGTTCGACGAACTGGAAGTTCGACTCCATCGCGTCCTGCTGCTTGGCGCGGGTCATGGTCCAGGTCGCGTAATAGAACTGGCGCGGGTCCTTGAGCACGTACCAGTCGGCCAGCACGATCCGGCTGCGGCGCTTGTCGAACAGCTCGAAGGCCGGGTCCCAGGTCGGGCGGTAGTGGAAGTTCGCCATCGGCTGCGCGCCGAAGGTGGCCTCCTGGTAGCGCGAGGCCACCTTGTCGCCGCCGATCTGGCGCGCGACGTGGGAGTAGGTGTGGCGCAGCGGGGTGATCTCGCGCGCCTGCAGGTCGATGTTCATCGGGGCTGGTCTCCTGTCGTGGTGTTGTCGGGGGAAGGGGCGTCGCGCCAGATCACCTCGTGGCGGGCGCAGAAATCGTCGAACGCGGCGGCCGGCAGCATCAGCTCCACCGCCAGCTCGGGCCAGCCGATGGAAAACTCGAAGCTCACCAGGCCGTCGGCCCGGCGCTCCAGCAGGCGCACGTACTTGAGGCGCACGTCGACCCGCTGGGTCGGCTCGGAAGAAAGGGGGGTGTCGGTGGTCATGGGCGTTCGGGGCTGGGTCGCTGCTCTCTTGCACGGGGTGTGCCTGATCGGGCGTGTCGGTGCAAAAATCTCGATATTTAAGGGATAACCCCTAAGTTTTTCACCCCAAACGGGCACCGGTGGACGGCGTTTAAGGGGAAACCCGAACCCGGTTTTCAACGGAATCGGCTCATCAAATTGTCAAAAGTCACGAAATCAGAGAGGGTTCGGCGGGCGGTTTGATCAATTGATGAAAATGAACCGCTGCCAGCCCGGGCTTGTTCAAAAGCAGCCCGTCCCCCAAAATATCGAGAATCCAGGTGCCCACACCCGGATCACCAGGAGACCCCGTGGAACCGCACCTGCATTACCCGCCCGCCGCCGACCTGCGCCGGCTGCTGCGCTTCGAGCCCCAGAGCGGGGCCATCTGGCTCGGCGAGCGGCGCATGGTGCTGCTGCACACGGCGGCGCTCAGTGCCCTGCGGCGCGACCTGATCACCTCGGTCGGCACCGAGCACACCCGTCGCCTGCTGACCCGCATGGGTTACGCCAGCGGCACGCACGACGCCGGCTTCGCCAGCAAGACCCGCGGCGACCGCAGCCTGGAGGAGATGTTCCTGGTCGGGCCGCAACTGCACATGCTGGAGGGCGCGGCGCGCGTGACGCCGCTGCACCTCAAGATGGACGCGGCCACCGGGCAGTTCGAGGGCGAGTTCCGCTGGGACGACTCCTGGGAGGCGCACGCCCACCGCCTCGCCTACGGCGTGGTGGACGAGCCGGCCTGCTGGATCCTGCTGGGTTACGCCAGCGGCTACACCAGCGCCTTCATGGGCAAGCTGATCCTGTTCAAGGAAACCCGTTGCGGCGCCTGCGGGGACGACCACTGCCACATCGTCGGCAAGCCGATCGACGACTGGCCCGACGGCGATGCCTACCGCCCGTACTTCGAAGAACACTCGCTGCTGGACAAGATGGACGCGCTGAGCCAGCAGGTCGAGGCGCTCAAGACCACGCTGGAGCCCGCCACCTCGGGCGGCATGCTGATCGGCAACTCGCCCGCGTTCCAGCACGCGCACGACCTGATGAAACGCGCCGCGCGCACCCAGGTCACGGTGCTGCTGACGGGCGAGACCGGCGTGGGCAAGGAGCGTTTCGCGCGCGCCCTGCACGAGCACTCCGACCGCGCGGGCGGCCCGTTTGTTGCGGTCAACTGCGCGGCGCTGCCGGCCGAGCTGATCGAGGCCGAGCTGTTCGGCGTGGAGAAAGGCGCCTACACCGGGGCGCACGCGGCGCGCGCCGGGCGCTTCGAGCGCGCCGATGGCGGCACGCTGTTCCTCGACGAGGTGGGCGACCTGCCGCTGCCGGCACAGGCCAAGCTGCTGCGTGTGCTGCAGGACAGCGAGATCGAGCGTCTGGGCGCGGAGAGCCCGCGCAAGGTGAACGTGCGCATGGTGACGGCGACCAACGTCAACCTCGACGAGGCGGTGGCGCAGGGGCGCTTCCGCCGCGACCTGCTGTACCGGCTCAACGTCTACCCGATCCGCATCCCGCCGCTGCGCGAGCGCAGCACCGACATCGAGCCGCTCGCGCGCCACCTGCTCGCGCGCTTCACCGCGCTGCACAACAAGCGCCTGGGCGGCATCGGCGAGCGCGCCCTGCAGGCGTTGATGCACCACGACTGGCCGGGCAACGTGCGCGAGCTGGAAAACCTGGTCGAGCGCGGCGTGATCCTGGCGGCACAGGGCGGCTCGGTGGAGCTGGAGCACCTGTTCCCCAACCAGCCGCAGGACCGCCACGAAGGCGTCGACCCGCAGGGCCGGCTGGCCCGCATCGTGCCGGCCGACCACGACGCGCTCTGCGCGCGCATCGTCGACAGCGGCGTGCCGATCGAGCAGCTGGAGGCGCAGGTGCTGGCGCTGGCGGTCGAGCGCTGCGGGGGCAACCTCTCGGGCGCCTCGCGGCTGCTCGGCCTGACGCGCCCGCAGCTGGCCTACCGGCTCAAGCGGCAGCAGACCGACGAGCCCGCCGACTGATGCGGGGCCGCTTTCAAACGCATGACCGCGTGGGTTCGCCTTGTCCTGCGCTTGAAATCGAACCCGCGTGAAACTTGCCCAAGGGAAAAAGAACATGTTGCCCACCCAGACCTTCACCGACCACCTGCTGCGCCCGGAGGGCGACGCGCCGCGCACCCTGTCCGAGCGGGCCTACCTCGATGTGCGCCAGGACATCGTGTGTGGCCGCCTCGCGCCCGGCGAGCGGCTGCGCGTGGAGCACCTGAAAGACCGCTACGCCGTGGGCGCGGGCACGCTGCGCGAGGCGCTGGCGCTGCTGGTGTCGGACGCGCTGGTCACGGTCGAAGGCCAGCGCGGTTACCGCGTGGCCGAGATCTCGCTGGCCGACCTGAAGGACCTGACCGACACCCGCGTGATGCTGGAGACGGAAGCGCTGCGACAGTCCATCCGCCTCGGCGACGCGGCGTGGGAGGCCGGGCTCACCCAGGCCTTTGAGGCCCTCACCGAGGCCGAGCAGCGGGCCGGCGGCCTGGAGCCGCAGCGCTGGGAGATGGCCAACAAACGCTTCCACGAGGCCCTGATTGCGGCGCACCGCTCGCCCTGGAGCAAACACCTGCTCGGCGTGCTGTACCGCCATGGCGAGCGCTACCGCCATGTCGCGATCCGCATGGGCGCGACACAGATGGTTCACCGCGACGTGCACGACGAGCACACCAGCATCTACACCGCCGCCCTCGCGCGCCAGGAGGCGCGTGCCGCGCTGGCGCTGGAGGCGCACATCCGCCTGACCTGCGACATCCTGATGCGGCACGCCGCCAGCCGACCGGCGGCCGAGCGGCGCGAAGGGGCCGAGCTCGGCCTGCCGGCCTGAAGGCGCACGGCGGGAAAGCCCGGTGGACGGGGTGCACCGCGCCCACCAGAATGGGCCCATGTCACCCATCTGGGACCTGCCCGACCCCCACGCCGACGCGGCGCTGCCGTCGCGCGCGGTCGCGGCCCTGCTCGACGTGGCCCTCTCGCCGTCCAGCGCCGACGCCCTGCTGCGGGCGGTGCAGACCGTGGTGCCGGTGGACTACCTCTCGCTGGTGCGCTTGCGCAGCGACCGGCCCGAGCTGGTGGAGGGCAGCGCCTCGCGCCCGCAGGAGCGCGCGGTGGTGGCCCAGTGCTTCGGCATCTACCGGCGCCACTACTACCGGCGCGACGCCATCCTGCCCCTGGCGCACCAGCTCACGGGCCGCCCCGGGCGCGAGGGCGTGGCCCTGCATTGCCGGGCCGATCAGCTGCCCGACGCCGGCTGGCGCGCCGACATCTACGAGCGCGAGCGGCTGACCGACCGTTTCACCCTGATGCACGTGCCCGCGCCGGGCCAGGTGCAGGTCATCCACCTCTACCGCGACGAGCGCCAGGGCCGCTTCCTGCCGCAGGAGGTCGAGCGCCTGCTGGGCCTCGCGCCCCTGCTGCGCCAGGCGCACGCGGCCGCGTGGCGCACCGGGGCCGCGCTGGCGGACCGCGCGTGCCGTGTGGAAGACGGTGAGCGGCGCCTGCAGCGCCTGGCCCCGTCGCTCTCGGCGCGTGAGCGTGCGGTGTGCGCGCGCATCGCGCTCGGCCTGAGCGCCGACGGCATCGCGGCCGACCTTGATGTGGCGCCGTCCACCGTGATCACCCTGCGCAAACGCGCCTACCTGAAGCTGGCGGACGCGGGCCTGCCGTCGCAGCGCCTGGGGCTGGCCCGCCTGCTGAACTGACGCCCGCCCCGGGGCCGGGCAGGGGGTGCCAAAGCCCCTGTCTGTCCCCCTCGAAGGGGACATCGGGGGGGCGACCCGCGCCTAGCATGGGCAGCACAACAAGGTTCACAGGAGACACCGCATGTGGCTGCGCAACTGCTGGTACGTCATCGCCTGGGGGCACGAGATCCCCGCCGCCGACGCCCCTCAACTCTTCACCCGCACCGTGCTCGGCGAGCCGGTGCTGGTCTACCGCCAGGCCGACGGCGGGCTGGTGGCGCTGGAAGACCGCTGCTGCCACCGCCACGCGCCGCTGTCGATCGGCCGGCGCGAGGGCGACTGTGTGCGCTGCGGCTACCACGGCCTGAAGTTCGAGCCCTCGGGCCGCTGCATCGAGATCCCGGGCCTGGACATGGTGCCGCACAAGGCCTGCGTGCGCGCCTACCCGGTGGTGCAGCAGCACAACTGGGTCTTCGTGTGGATGGGCGATCCGGCGCTGGCCGACACCGCGCTGCTGCCCGACAACTTCTCGTGCGAACACCCGGACTGGAAACACCGGCCGGGTTACCTGCACTACGACACGCCCTACCTGCTGATCTGCGACAACCTGCTCGATTTTTCGCACCTGAGCTACGTGCACGAGAAGAGCCTGGGCGGCTCCACCCGCATCGCGCAGTCGCGGCCCACCATCGAGCCGGTGCCCGGCGCCACGCCCGACTGGCCGCAGATGGGCATCAAGGTGTCGCGGCACGTGAACGACGTGCCGCCGCCGCCGTTCTACCAGCGCTTCCGCCGCTTCGACACGAACCTCGACCGCTGGTTCGTCTACGAGTTCCTGCTGCCCGCCACGCTGCTCATGCACTCGGGCGGGCGGCCCACCGGCGCTGCGCCCGACGCGCCCGGGCCCTCGGTGCGGTTGCACAGCTGCCAGACGCTCACGCCCGAAACCGAGACCACGACGCACTACTTCTTCCAGCAGTCGCACCCGGTGAACGAGGGCGACGACACCGTGACCGAGAGCATCTACAACAGCCTGCTCGGCGCCTTCAACGAAGACCGCGACATGATCACCGCGCAGCACCACAACATCGCGCTGGACCCGAACCGGCCCATGCTGCCGCTGGCCATGGACGCGGCGCTGTTGCAGTTCCGCCGGCTGCTGGAGGGCCGCGTGGCCGCCGAGCGCGAGACCACGGCGAGCGTCACGCGCTGAGCCTTCCCTTTCCGTTCACCCACCCACGACCACGCACCGGAGACACCATGAAAAAGACCTTGCTTCGCTTCGCTCCCCTCGCTGCGGCCTGCCTCGCGGCCGGCGCCGCCCAGGCCCAGACCGTGCTGCAGGTCTCGACCTGGCTGCCGCCCACCCACGGCGCCACCGTGGCGCAGAACCAGTGGTGCGAGGCGGTGGAAAAGGGCACCAGCGGCAGCGTCAAGTGCAACCTGCTGCCCAAGGCCGTGAGCGCGCCGCCCGGCACCTTCGACGCCGTGCGCGACGGCCTGGCCGACGTGTCGTTCACCGTGGACGGCTACACGCCGGGTCGCTTCGTGTTCACGCAGGTGGCCGAGTTCCCGTTTCTGGGCGACTCGTCCACCGCCACCTCGGTGGCCTACCAGCGCATCTACGACAGGTACTTCGCGCCGCTGGGCGAGCACCGCGGCGTGAAGGTGCTGGCGGTGTTCACGCACGGGCCGGGCATCATCTTCACCGTCAAGCAGCCGGTGACCAGCGCCGCCGACGCGGGCAAGCTCAAGTTCCGCATCGGCGGCGGCAACATCAACGAGCTGTCCAAGCTGATGGGCTGGAACACCACGCTCAAGCCCGCCACCGATTCGTTCGAGCTGCTGTCCACCGGCGTGATGGACGGCACCTTCTTCCCCGACGAATCGCTGCAGTCCATGCGCCTGCAGATGGTGAAGCACGCCACCACCTTCCCCGGTGGCCTCTACAACACCAGCTTCGTCTTCATGATGAACCCGGCGAAGTACAACGGCCTCAAGCCGGAAGAGCGTGCGGTGATCGACAAGGTGTCGGGCGAGGCCGCCACACGCCTGTTCGCGGCCGGCTGGGACCGCACCGACGCGGCCTCGCGCGACATCCAGAAGCAGACCGGTGTGCAGCGCCAGATGGCCAACGAGGCCTTCGTGAACGACGTCAAGGCCAAGCAGGCGGCGCTGGAGGACCGCTGGGTGGCGGCGGCGGAAGGGCGTGGGTTGAAGAACGCGCGGGCGGTGCTGGCGGAGTTCAGGGCGGAGACGCAGAAGCTGAAGTGATGTTGTGTTTCATCAAGGGCCTGGTACGCCTAAAGTGGCGCGCATGGACCTCGCGCAGGCCAATGGTGGCGTCCCCGTTCTCCGGCCCACGCTCGCCGTCGGCTGTTTTTGGGGTGCAGCCGTTGCCGCGTCAACACCCGCCTGGCGAGCTTGCTCTGAGGCAACGGCGAATGGGGCCTGCGCCCGGGGCCACCACCATCGACCTGAATGGCGTGCGGGTGTTCCTGCAGGAACGCACGGGTGCCTCTGGGGTGGGAGGTTCGGGTGGGCGGGCGCAGTCCCCATTCGCGGTGGCCCTTCCGCCCGTGCGCTACAGCGGTGTTGATGAGGCTCTGGTAGCTTGCCCAGGCAGACGCCCGCGAGCGTGGGACGGAGAACGCATGCCCGGACCTCCTGCCCTTGCCCAGCCGTCACAGGCGCCGAAGGTCGGGTGGCGGGTGCCCCTCCGTCCTTCGAGGCAAGAACCGGGTCAACCCGCCAGCGTGGGGAACAGCTTCACCAGCCCCGCCGCCATCACCTCGACCGCCAGCGCCGCCAGGATCAGGCCCATCAGCCGGGTCATCACGTTGATGCCGGTCTGGCCCATCAGGCGGGCGATGGGCTTGGCGAGCGAGAAACACACGGCGGTGGCCAGCGCGATCACCACGCCGTAGCCGACCAGCGCGGCGTGCTGGAAAAAGGTCTTGGCCTGGTCCGCGTAGATCACCACCGTGGACATGGTGGCCGGGCCGGTGAGCAGCGGGATGGTGAGCGGCACCACGGCGATCGAGGCCCGCGCCGAGGCGTCGTCCACCTCGCCCTGCGTGGTCTTGGCTTCGGCCGGTTGCGCGTTCAGCATCGACAGCGCCGAGGTCAGCAGCAGCATGCCGCCGCCGACCTGGAAGCTGGCCAGCGAGATGCTGAAGAACTCCAGGATCTGCAGGCCGATGATGGCGCAGGTGGCGATCACGGCGAACGCGCTGATCGACGAGATCAGGATGGTGCGTCGGCGCTGGGCCGAGGTGAAACCCTGTGTGTAGTGGATGAAGAAGGGCACGATCGCCAGCGGGTTGACGATGGCGAGCAGGGTGATGAGGGGCTTGAAATCCATGGCCGGCATTGTGGGGCACCCGACCCCTGTGCGCGCAGCATCAGCGGAAATCAGGCGGCATTCATGCGCCGTTTGAAGTGGCTGGCGCGCGTCTTCTGAACATCCCGTAGCCCTCCATGTGCAAGACCTTGTCGCCATGCTGGTTGAACATTTCCCAGATGGTGCGCACCAGGCCCACGTCGGGCCGTTTGCTCATGGCGCGCTTTTCGGTGATGGTGTGCTGCAGCCGCAGCACGTCGCCGGGGTAGACCGGCTTGGTCCACTTCAGGCTCTCCAGCCCGGGCGAGCCGAGGCTGGAGGTTTCGCAGAGGAAGTTCGTCACCATCAACCGCATCGCCATCGCGCAGGTGTGCCAGCCGCTGGCGCTCAAGGCGCCGAACACCGAGGCTTGGCCGCCTTCTTCGCTCAGGTGAAAAGGCTGCGGGTCGAACTGGCTGGCGAAGGCGATGATTTCTTCCTTCGTCGGCGAGAGGCTGCCCAGGTCACGCACCTGACCGATCTCCAGGTCTTCCCACCAGATCCTGATGTGCGGGCTTTGTTCGGGAGTGGTGGCGGTCATGTGGGTGATCTCATCATCTTCCGCCGGACACGTCCAGCAGGCTCATCGTCGTGTAACTCGCCGCGTCCGACAGCAGCCACACGATGGCCTGCGCCACCTCGTGTGCCGTGCCGCCGCGCTGCATCGGCACCTGGTGCTTGAGGTCGTTCACGCGGTGGGGCAGGCCGCCCGAAGCGTGGATCTCGGTTTCGATCAGGCCCGGGCGCACTGCGTTGACGCGCACGCCTTCGGCCGCCACCTCCTTGGCCAGCCCGATGGTGAAGGCGTCGATGGCGCCCTTGGCCGCCGCGTAGTCCACGTACTGGCCGGGTGAGCCCAGGCGCGAGGCCGCGCTGGACACGTTGACGATGGAGCCGCCTTCGCCGCCGTGCCGCGTGCTCATGCGGCGCACCGCCTCGCGCGCGCAGAGCATGCTGCCGATCACGTTGATGTCGAACATGCGCTTCCAGCGCGCCACGCTCATCTCGTCGATCCGCGCGGTCACGTCCACCACGCCCGCGTTGTTCACCAGACCGGTGAGCCGCCCGAGCTGGGTGTCCACCGCCTCGAACATGCGCAGCACCTGCGCCTCGTCGGCCACGTCGGCCTGCACGGCGATCGCGTTGCCGCCGCTGGCGCGGATGCCGCGCACGACCTCGTCGGCCGCGAGCGAATGGGCGGTGTAGTTCACCGCCACGGCCCAGCCCTGCTGCGCGGCGAGCAACGCGGTGGCCGCGCCGATGCCCCGGCTGCCGCCGGTGACCAGCAGCACCCCCGGCGCATGGGATGTGTCTTGTTGATTCATGTCCTGTCTCCTGCAAGAAGCGCCCGCATGGCGTACAACACGGGCTGTTTCAAAGTCCATTACAACAGCGCCAGGAGACCGCCATGCGTCGCACAGTCGACTATTACTTTGCCCCGCAGAGCCCGTGGACCTACCTCGGGCACGCGCGTTTCACCGACCTGCTGCAGCGCAGCGACACCGCCGTCCGCGTGCGCCCGGTGGACTTCGGCCAGGTCTTTTCGGTCTCCGGTGGCCTGCCTTTGCCCAAGCGCGCCCCGCAGCGCCAGGCCTACCGGCTGGTGGAGCTGCGCCGTTTCAGCGAAGCGCTGGGCGTGCCGCTCAACCCCCAGCCGCGTTTCTTCCCGGTGGCGGGCGATCCCGCCGGCTGGCTGATCACCGCCATCGCGCAACACGACGGCGATGCCGCCGCGATGCGCCTGACCGGCGCCGTGGGCCGCGCCCTGTGGGCGCAGGAACGCGACATCGCCAGTCCCGACGTGCTCGCAGAACTGCTGAGCGAGTGCGGCCTCGACGCTCAGCGCCTGGCGCAGTCGCAGCAGGACGACGTGAAGGGTTTGTACGCCCAACACACCGAAGAGGCCATCGCGGCCGGTGTGTTCGGTGCGCCCAGCTACGTGATCGACGGCGAGATTTTCTGGGGCCAGGACCGGCTGGACTTTGTCGAGCGCCGTCTGCTGGCCTGACCCCGCAACTTTTTTTCACCACACAGGAGACATGCCCATGGGTCAGTTCGTGAACCTCACCGCCGCCGACGGCTTCGTTTTTCCGGCTTACGTGGCCTCACCCAGCGGGGCGCCGAAAGGCGGGCTGGTCGTGCTGCAGGAGATCTTCGGCGTCAACAGCCACATCCGCGCGGTGGCCGACGGTTACGCGGCCGACGGCTACTTCGTCGTGGCGCCGAGCACCTTCCACCGTGTCCAGGCGGGCGTGGAGCTCGGCTACACCGAGGCCGACATGGGCTCGGGCATGGCGCTCAAGACCGCCGTGGAGGCCCTGCCCGCACCGGGGGTGCTGGCCGACATCCAGGCCGCCGTGAACCACGCCGCGCAAGGTGGAAAAGTCGGCATCCTGGGTTACTGCTGGGGTGGCCTGCTCACCTGGCGCGCGGCCTGCATGCTGAACGGCCTGACGGCCGCGGCGCCTTTCTATGGCGGCGGCATGACCACCGAGGCCGAAGCCGCGCGAGAGCCGAAGGTGCCGGTGATGGCCCACTTCGCCGAGCAGGACCACTGGATTCCGCTCGACGGCGTGCAGGCGTTCCAAGAGAAGCACCCCGCGGTGACCGTGCACCTGTACCCGGCCCACCACGGCTTCAACTGCGACCAGCGCGGCAGCTGGGACGCGCCGTCCGCGAAGCTGGCGCGGGAGCGCACGCTGGCCTTCTTCGCCCAGCACCTGGGCTGACGGCCATGGGCAGCGGGGCACGCCTGTCCGGTCTGGTGGCGCTGGGGCTGGCGTTGATGGGCCGTGCGTTCGCGCAGACGCCCTATGCCGGCCCGCTGTTCGACGCCCACCTGCACTACAACGACGAAGCCTGCGTGCACGACACGCCCTCGCCCGGGTGCCCGCACCCGCTGACCGACGTGCTCGCGCGCATGCAGCGCAACGGTGTGCGCGCCGTGCTCGCCAATTCCCGACCCAACGCCGGCACCCTCGCCCTGGCGGGCGCGCGCGAGCAGACCCGCGCCGCCGGCGTGACGGTGGTGCCCTTCGTGCGCCTCTACCGCAACCGCGCCGACTACAGCGGCTGGTTCGCCGACGGGACCATCGCCGAGATGGTGCAGACCGAGCTGGCCCGGGGCACACCGGCCGGCGCCTACCGGGGCCTGGGTGAATTCCACCTGTACGACAGCGCCAACGCCAACGGCCCCGTCGCGAAACAGCTCATGGCGCTGGCCGAGCAGAAGGACCTGGCCATCCTGGCCCACGTGGACGACGTGGCCATCGACCTGCTGATGGCGAACACGCCGTCGAAGGGGCAAAAGCAGCTGTTGATCTGGGCGCACACCGGCATCTCCGGCGCGCCTGTCGCGCGGGTCGACGAGCTGTTCGCGCGTTACCCGCGACTGATGGGTGAACTCTCGTACCGCCCCGGCCTCACCTGCGACGGTGGCCAGCTCTGCCCCGAGTGGCGTGCGCTGCTGCTCAAGTACCCCGAGCGTTTCATGATCGGCTCCGACACCTGGGTCAACCAGCGCTGGCTGTACTACGACGAACTCATGCAGGGCTACCGCGCCTGGCTCGGCGGGCTGCCCGCCGACGTGGCGCGCCGCATCGCGTGGAACAATGGAGCGCAACTGTTTGGCCTCCACCAGAACGCCCCCGCCACCCGATGATCCAGCTGCATTACTTTCCCAGCACCGCCAGCATGGTGCCCCACATCCTGCTCGAAGAGCTGGGCCTGCCGTACGAGCGCGTGCTCGTGGACCGCACGCACGACGTGCAGAAGACCACGGCCTACCTGAAGCTCAACCCCAATGGCCTGATCCCGGTGCTCACCGACGGGGACCTGGTGCTGTACGAAACCGCCGCGATCTGCCTGCACCTGTGCGACACGCACCCGGCCAGCGGCCTGGCGCCCGCGCTGGGCACGGCCGAACGGGCGCATTTCTACAAGTGGCTGATGTGGCTGACCAACTCGCTGCAGGCCACGCTCATCGTCTATTTCTACCCCGAGCGCTGGGTCAACGCCGACAACGCGGCGGGGGCGGCGGAAGTGAAGCAGCACGCCGAAACCCGCGTGAACAACCTGCTCAAGCAACTCGACAACGAACTGGCCCGGCACGGCGGGCCGTGGTTCATGGGCGAGGCCTACTCGGCACTCGACCCGTATGTGTTCACCCTGTGCCGCTGGACACGCCACTTCGCGTCCTCGCCGGCCCGCGACAAGCGCCAGCTCGGGCCCTATCTGGAGCGCATGCTGGCGCGCCCGGCGGTGCAGCGCGCCCTGGCCAACGAAGGCCTGACCCCGCCCTTCGTCTGAGCGGCTGAGCGCAAGGCGCTCGGCCGCTGACCTGTTCTACCGGCCGGTCCGGGCCAGGTAGCGCTTGCGCCAGAACAGCACGCCCAGCACCCCGGCCGTGATCAGCATGGACCCCATGGCCCACCAGAAGCCCGACTCCTGATGCAGCAGGGGGATGAACTCGAAGTTCATGCCGAAGATGCCCGCGATCAGGTTCAGGGGCAGGAAGATCGCAGTCAGCGCCGTGAGCGTGCGCATGATGTCGTTGGTGCGGTTGCTCTGCGCCGAAAAGTGCATTTGCACCGCGATCTCGGCGTTTTGCTCCAGCCGGCGCACGTGGTGCACCACCCGCTCTATGTGCTCCAGCACGTCCCGGCTGCGCACCTTGATCAGCTCCAGGCCACGCTGCCCGCCGATGTGCTCGTCCGGCTCCCAGGCCGCCAGCGCCTCGATCCAGTCCTGGATGGCGGCGCGCTGGTCCTCGCAGATCTCGTCGAGGTGGTGCAGGGCGTTGCGCGCGTCCAGCAGCGACCCCCAGTTGTTGAAGCGGGCGGACGGGCGCAGCAGCTCGGCCTGCCAGTGGTCGAGCTGACGGGTGAGTTCGCGCCGCAACTCCAGGAAACCATCGACCATCAGGTTGACGATGCGAAGCATCAGGTCGGGCGGGCTGGCGGGCCACTGGGTGCCCACCGCGCGCAGCGTGGCGCTGCCGGGTGCCAGCAGCCGGGAGGCATAGCTCTCCAGAACCGTGCAGCCGGCCGGGTGCACGGTCAGCAGGATGCGGTCGAAGACCACAAAGCCGACCGGGCTGGTGTCGATGCGGCGCAGCACCGGTGGGCCGCCCCGCTTGAGCGGTGTGGTGAGCACAGCGCCCGGGTGCTCCAGGTCGGTTTCGCTGTGACCGGCGGCCAGGCGGCGGAACGCCAGCATGTCGTACCGGGAGGTGAAATCGTAGTGCGATGGCAGCTGGTTGTTCAGCAGGTCCGAGAGGTGCAGGTCCACCAGCGGTACGCCGCACAGCAGCTGCAGCGTCGCCTGCACGGCCGCCAGTTCAACCTCCAGTTCACGCCGGCCACAGGCGATCCAGACAAAACCTTGCCCGGGCAGCTGCTGGGGCAGTTCCGAGGTTTCGATGACGCCCGAAGGCTGGATGTGGAAGACCCGCATGGGAGGGGGCTCAGCCGCGCAGCAGCCGGGCCGCGTCGCGCGCGAAGTAGGTCAGCACACCGTCGGCGCCCGCGCGCTTGAAGGCCAGCAGGCTTTCCATCATCACCGCGTCGTGGTCGAGCCAGCCGTTGAGGGCGGCCGCCTTGAGCATGGCGTACTCGCCACTGACCTGGTAGGCGAAGGTCGGCATGTGGAACTGATCCTTCACGCGGCGCACGATGTCCAGGTAAGGCATGCCGGGTTTGACCATCACCATGTCGGCGCCTTCGGCGATGTCCAGCGCCACCTCGCGCAAGGCTTCGTCGCTGTTGCCCGGGTCCATCTGGTAGACCTTCTTGTCGGCCTTGCCGAGGTTGGCGGCCGAGCCCACGGCGTCGCGGAACGGGCCGTAGAAGGCGCTCGCGTACTTGGCGCTGTAGGCCATGATGCGGGTGTGGACAAGGCCTTGGGCCTCCAGCGCCTGGCGGATCGCGCCGATGCGACCGTCCATCATGTCGCTCGGCGCCACCATGTCCACGCCGGCTTCGGCCTGTGTGAGCGCCTGCTTCACCAGGATCTTCACCGTCGGATCGTTCAGGATGTAGTTGTTGTCGTCCAGCACCCCGTCCTGACCGTGGCTGGTGTAGGGGTCGAGGGCCACGTCGGTCATCACCCCCAGCTGGGGGAAGTGCTGTTTCAAGGCGCGCACCACGCGCGGCACCAGCCCATCGGGGTTCATGGCCTCCTGGCCATCGGGCGTCTTGAGCGAGGCATCGATCACCGGGAACAGCGCCATCACCGGAATGCCCAGCTTCACACAGTCCTCGGCCACCGGCAGCAGCAGGTCCAGGCTCAGGCGCTCCACGCCCGGCATGGAGCCGACCGCCTCGCGCCGTTGGGCGCCATCGAGCACGAACACCGGGTAGATGAAGTCCGCCGGGCTGAGCCGGTGCTCGCGCACCAGGTCACGGGTGAAGGCGTCGCGGCGCAGGCGACGGGGACGGGAAAGGGGGTAGGGGGCGGGGGTGTGCATCCTGTTATTGTGGCAAAGACGCTCCATGCCGGGCGCGGCAACAGGACCGGTGGCGCCAGCCGGCCACAACGGGATGTTGCAAATCGTAAAAAAACCGCGATGATTGAACACTGCAGTAGTTTGTATTCACTCTGCCGCGAAAAAACGCAGCCACCGGGTGTGACAAAGAGCCCGGGTGGTGTTCTTTTCAACCTTCGCCAGTGCCGTTCCGACCTGTTTCTGCGTCGTCTTTGCGACCACCCGATCAGCCCGGAACGGAGGGCGCCAGCTTTTTCATGAACGAGCCCTGCCATGCAACCAACCAAAACCAGCAATGCGAAACCGCCCGCAGCCAACAAGCCGGGTGCCCCTGCGGAAGCTGACGCCTGGTCCCTGGACGACCATTGGCCCGAACTGCTGTCTTCGCTGTCGGACCAGTTCACCGAAAACGTGAGCGCGCTTCAAAGCCAGATCGACCAGTTGCTCGCCAAAGGGCGCATCACCAAGCTGGAGCACCGCACGCTGAACGTCCCGGCCGAGCGCATCAAGCTCGCGGGCATCAGTGCGCAGCAGATCCAGCGCTTTTACGGCGGACGCATCCGGCAGTCACACGAAAAAATCAACATGGCAGACCTCGTTGAGGGTGTGTTGCAGGAGCGCAAGCAGGAGCTGGGCATCCTCGGCATTGCCTTGCGGCGCAAGCTCAAACCGGTGGAAGTGCTCATCGATCCGACCGTGGCGCACACCTTCGTGAACGCGGTGCTCGACTGGGGCCTGCCGTTCGGCAACCGGGTGGATGTGCGCGTGGACCTCAACGCCTGGCCGCAGCACGCCCGCTTGCTGATGCGCGTGTCGAACGACGGTGTGCCACCGTCGAGCAGCACGTCCTCGGACAGCCTGAGCTGGATGCTGATCCGCCAGATCGCATTGGCCGCCGGTGGCATTGAGGTGACCCGTGATGTTTCGGGCGAGGGCGTGAGCTTCACGGCCCTGTTCAACCGGACTGTTCAGGCGGTGGACGGCATTTCTGCGGTGGAACTCTCGGACGAACACTCATCCATGTTCAAGTCGCTGTCAGGCACCTACGTGCTGACCATCTCTCCCAGCCTGCAGATCCGTGCCGATGTGCGCGACGCACTGCGTGAGATCGGCATCTCGTCAGACAGTGTGGTGGATTTCAACCAGGCTCGCGATGCGATCAAGGGACGCATGCCCAACCTCATTGTGGTTGACTCCGAGATCAAGGACGAGAACTTTGATCGGTTCCGCAACGAGCTGTTGCGTGAAGTGTTTGAGTTTCCCTTTGTCGAGATTTCGCCGGACGACAGTTCGTTCGACATGTCGGGATTTGGGGAGTTTTCCATGGCCAAAGTGGGTCGGGGGAACATTCGGGAAGCCCTTGGGACCGCTGTGATGTTCGAGTTGGCCAAAATGATGTAATACCTTGTAACTAAAAACAAATGGTATGCTCAAACACCCTGTCAGACCTGACAGGGTGTTTTGTTTATTTACCGGTTTTTGTTGTAACATATGCACCGAGCGTGCTCTAGGGTGCGCTCCCCGCTTTTCCTCCCTGAGCGGGTGCCTTAGTGTGTGACAGCAAAAAGGCTTCCTGACCCGGCCCTGTGGCCGGGTTTTTTTTGCCTGCTCGCCGGCCTGATGGTGAAAGCGCGGCATGAGGACGCGGCTAAACTGGCCTGATGCTCTGGGTCAAGTCCTTTCACATTGTCTTTGTGGCCAGCTGGTTCGCTGGGCTGTTCTATTTGCCGCGCATCTTTGTCAACCTGGCGATGGTGCCTCCTGAGAGCGTGGCCGAGCGCGAGCGCCTGCTGTTGATGGCCCGCAAACTCATGCGTTTCACCACGATGCTGGCCGTGCCTGCCCTGGCGCTGGGTGTCTGGTTGTGGATGGGCTACGGCATTGGCTGGGGGGCGGGCAACGGCTGGATGCACGCCAAGCTCGCCCTGGTCCTGCTCATCCTCGGATACCACCATACCTGCGCTCTCATGCTGCGCCGCTTCGAGCGCGGGGCCAATCGGCGTGGGCATGTCTGGTACCGTTGGTTCAACGAGGCGCCGGTCATCATGTTGGTGATGGTGGTCGTGCTGGTGGTTGTGAAACCCTTTTGATGCCCAGGGGGCATCCGTGACGCCACGTTCCTCCGCCATGCCTTTGGCGCTGCTGTTTGCGGCACTGGTGGTGTACGCGAGCCTCTACCCATTTGTGGGCTGGCGCTGGCCGGGCGCTCCCATCACGAATTTTGTCGGCGCACCTCTTCCTCAATATTGGACAGGCTTTGATGTGGGTGCCAACCTGGTGGGTTATGGCCCATTGGGCTTCTTGCTGGCGGTGGCCTTGTTGCGCTCCGGGTGGGGTCGCTGGGCATGGCCCCTCGCAGTGCTGGCGGCGGCCAGCCTGTCGCTGGCGGTCGAGTCACTCCAGAATTTCCTGCCGATGCGCGTGCCCTCCAACCTGGATTTCGCACTGAACGCGGCCGGCGCCGCGCTGGGTGTCTGTTTCGCATGGATTCTGGAGCGTCTGGGTGGTTTGCGGCGCTGGAGCCAGTTCCGTGCCGACTGGTTCGAGCCGCAAGCCCATGGGTCGCTGGTGTTGCTGGCGCTGTGGCCTTTTGCGCTGCTGTATCCGGTCTCCGTTCCCTTTGGCCTGGGGCAGGTGTGGGACCGTCTCGAAGGAGGGCTGGCCCGGTTGCTTGCTGAGACCCCCTTTCTGGAATGGGTGCCTATGCGGGCTGAGCCTGTGTTTCCCTTGAGCCCGCTGGCCGAGGCGCTCTGTGTGGCATTGGGGTTGCTGACGCCATTGCTCATGGGTTACGGCGATGTGCGCTCTGTGTGGCGCCGGCTGGTGTTTCTGGTGATGCTGTTTGTGGGTGGATTGGGTGCAGCTGCGTTGTCCGCCGCCCTGACCTACGGCCCGGACCACGCCTGGGCCTGGATCAATGGGCCGGCCATCATGGGCATGGGGCTGGCTTTCATCGCGGGCTTGGCCGCGTTGTTTCTGCCCCGCCGCCTCTGTCACGTGGCGCTGTTGATGGGGCTGGCTGTGTCGTTGAGCTTGCTCAACCGGGCGCCCGTGAGCGCCTACTTCGATCAATCACTGGAGGTATGGGAGCAGGGGCGTTTCATCCGCTTCCACGGCCTGTCCCAGTGGCTGGGCTGGGTGTGGCCTTTCGCCGCGATGGTGTTTGGTCTGCGCGCAGTGGCCCGGTCGTCTGTGGGGCGGTAGGCACGCCACTAAAATCCGCCGATGGTTGAAAACAAATCCTATTACGAACGGCATATCTTCTTCTGCCTGAACCAGCGCGACAACGGCGAAGACTGCTGTGCCCAGCACAAGGCGCAGGCGGCCTTTGATCGCTGCAAGAGCCAGGCGAAAACCCTGGGCCTGCTCGGGCCAGGCAAGGTCCGGGTCAACAAGGCCGGTTGTCTGGACCGGTGTGCGGGCGGGCCCATCGCGGTCGTGTATCCCGAGGCGGTCTGGTACAGCTACGTTGATGAACAGGACATCGATGAAATCGTGCAATCCCACCTGCGTGATGGCGTGGTCGTGCAGCGACTGGTCACGCCGTCCGATGTGGGCCGCTGATGTCGGGTGGCCCTGTGTTCGAGTCTGTGAGGGGCGACCGTCGTGAATGCTCAGACTGAACACCTCACCCAGGCGGGTCCGGCAGGCACCTTGGAGTTGGCGATCGACCGGCCGGCCTCGGCACCCCTCGGCACGGCCGTGCTGTCCCATCCGCACCCGCTGCACGGTGGAACCATGACCAACAAGGTGGTCCAGACCTTGGCTCGGGCCTGTGTGTTGGCGGGCTGGAATGCCGTGCGCTTCAACTTTCGCGGGGTGGGGGGGAGCGCGGGCGTGTACGACGAGGGTCGCGGAGAGTTGTCGGACCTGTTGTCTGTGATTGATGTCCAGGCGCCCGAAGGGGCGCTGTGCCTGGCGGGGTTTTCGTTTGGCGCCTTTGTCACCAGCCATGCGGCTGCCCAGTTGCACCCCAGACGTGACATCCAGCGGCTCATCTTGGTGGGCACGGCTGCCAGCCGGTTTGATGTGGCGCAGGTGCCTCCCGAGCTGCATCTGCGCAGTCTGGTGGTTCATGGCGAGCAGGACGACACTGTGCCGCTCGCTTCGGTGATGGATTGGGCTCGGCCCCAGACTTTGCCGGTTCTTGTGGTCCCTGGAGGGGGCCATTTTTTTCATGGCCAGTTGCCACTGTTGCGCGAGCTGGTGTTGCGTCACCTGCGAGCCTGAACGGCAAGCGGGATTTTTACTTTTCTGGAACCGGATGTTGCTGCGTCGCCTGTCTTTCTCCTGTCTTCTCTCGCTGACCTTGTGTCTGCCCCTTCCTGCCTTGTCGGCTTTGCCGCAACCGCCCGAGGTGGCTGCGCGCGCTTACCTGCTGCTGGATGTCACGTCCGGGCATGTGCTGGCCGCCAAAGATCCGGACAAGCCGGTGGAGCCGGCGTCCCTGACCAAGCTCATGACCGCCTACCTGGTGTTCGACGCGCTGAAGTCGGGCAAGCTCAGTCTCGCGCAGACCTTGCCTGTGAGCGAGAAGGCGTGGCGGATGCCAGGTTCGCGCATGTTCATCGATCCCAAGATGAAGGTGCCTGTCGAGGACTTGCTCAAAGGCATGATCGTGCAGTCAGGCAACGATGCCACCATGGCGCTGGCCGAAGGCGTGGGGGGCAGTTCCGAGCGCTTTGTGGAGATGATGAACCAGCAGGCCAAGGCGCTGGGCATGACCGCCAGTGCCTTCAAGAATCCCGAGGGCCTCACCGTGGCAGGCCACACCACGACCGCGAGGGATCTGGCCACTCTGGCCACCCGCCTGATGCGGGACTTCCCCGACTTTGTGCCGTACTACGCCATCCAGCGCTACCGCTACCCGGGCACGCCAGGCGCCAACGACACCAACCGCAACCTGTTGCTGTTTCGCGATCCCAGCGTCGATGGCCTCAAGACAGGGCACACCGATGCTGCCGGTTATTGCCTGGTGGCCACCGCTCACCGGCCGTCGGCTGCGCTGGGGGCTGGGCCGCAGGGGCAGCGCCGCCTGCTCAGCGTGCTGCTTGGGGCGTCCAGTGAAAACGCGCGAGCTGCGGAGAGCCAGAAACTGTTGAATTGGGGTTACACCGCCTATGAAGCGGTGCGTCTGAGTCCCGAAGGTGCGCCTGTGAGCTCGCCCCGTGTCTGGAAAGGGAAGAGCGATGTGGTCAAGCTGGGCAAGCCGGAGGGTGTGGTGGTTTCAGTGCCTGCGGGCGAGGGCGTGCGCCTCAAAACCGAAATCACCCGCCCCGATCCGCTGGTGGCCCCATTGCAGCGCGGGCAGCAGGTGGGCGTGCTGCGCGTGCGACTGGGCAGCGGCGACCCGGTGGCCGATGTTCCCCTGACGGTACTCGAGACGGTGGAGGAAAGCGGGATGCTGGGCCGCGCCTGGGATGCCCTGCGCCTCTGGATTCAGTGATCCCGCTGGCTCTCACCGGTGGTGTTTCGCGCTTGCTCTGCCTGTGAATAACGCCTGCCCAACGGGCGGTGTTTGGCACAAGTGTGGGCCCGTGATATAGTCGAAGGCTCTTCGGAAATTTCCGAGGAGATCTCGTCTTCGCTTTTTTCAAACGTTTAGGGACGTTTCTTTCATGCCAACCATCAATCAACTCGTGCGCCACGGCCGGGAGGTCGAAAAGACCAAATCCAAGAGCCCGGCCATGGAAAACTCTCCGCAGCGTCGCGGTGTGTGCACCCGTGTGTACACCACGACCCCCAAGAAGCCCAACTCCGCTCTGCGTAAAGTCGCCAAGGTGCGCCTGACCAACGGTTTTGAGGTCATCTCCTACATCGGCGGCGAAGGCCACAACCTGCAGGAGCACAGCGTCGTGCTGGTTCGCGGCGGTCGTGTCAAGGACTTGCCTGGTGTGCGTTACCACATCGTGCGCGGTTCGCTGGACCTGCAGGGTGTGAAAGACCGCAAGCAGTCGCGCTCCAAGTACGGCGCGAAGAAGCCCAAGGCCAAATAATCCTGGTTTCTCGGTGTTTGGCCGGCCGGCAAGCCGTGTCGAGCGTAGTGACCCCAAAGCGCCATGTCGGCGTCGGGTCGAGTAAGTGAGGGCCTTGCTGGGTTCTCGCGGTGTCTGAAAAGACGCCAACTGAAGCAAATTTGAGGTGTAAAAATGCCACGTCGTCGCGAAGTCCCTAAACGTGAAATCCTGCCGGATCCCAAGTTCGGCAACGTCGAGCTCTCCAAGTTCATGAACGTGATCATGGAAGGCGGCAAAAAAGCTGTCGCCGAGCGCATCATTTACGGTGCGCTGGAGCAGATCGAGAAAAAGACTGGCAAAGACCCGGTCGAAGCCTTCTCCATCGCCATCAACAACGTCAAGCCCATGGTGGAGGTCAAGTCCCGCCGCGTGGGTGGTGCGAACTACCAGGTGCCCGTTGAAGTGCGCCCGGTCCGTCGCCTGGCGCTGTCGATGCGCTGGATCAAGGAGGCCGCGCGCAAGCGCAGCGAAAAGTCCATGGCCATGCGCCTAGCCAACGAGCTGATCGAGGCCACCGAAGGCCGTGGCGGCGCCATGAAGAAGCGTGACGAAGTGCACCGCATGGCCGAAGCCAACAAGGCGTTCAGCCACTTCCGCTTCTGATTTTTTGCGGGTTTCAATCGAGCCCGCCAGCTTTGTCAGAAGCAAGCCCGCTGGCCCCAAAAGGGTCGCGGGCTTTGGTACTTAATTTTGGAGAAATTTCATGGCACGCAATACGCCCCTTGAGCGTTATCGCAACATCGGTATTTCGGCGCACATCGACGCTGGCAAGACCACGACCACCGAGCGCATCCTTTTCTACACGGGTGTGAATCACAAGATCGGCGAAGTGCACGACGGCGCGGCCACCATGGACTGGATGGAGCAGGAGCAGGAGCGTGGCATCACGATCACCTCCGCTGCCACGACCTGCTTCTGGAAAGGGATGGACAACTCCTTCCCTGAGCACCGTTTCAACATCATCGACACCCCCGGCCACGTGGACTTCACCATCGAGGTGGAGCGTTCCATGCGCGTGCTGGATGGTGCCTGCATGGTGTACTGTGCCGTGGGTGGCGTGCAGCCCCAGTCGGAAACCGTTTGGCGCCAGGCCAACAAGTACAAGGTGCCGCGCCTGGCCTTTGTGAACAAGATGGACCGTACCGGTGCCAACTTCTTCAAAGTCGTCGATCAGATGAAGCTTCGCCTGAAAGCGACGCCAGTGCCGATCGTGATCCCCATTGGCGCTGAAGAGCACTTCACCGGCGTGGTGGACCTGCGCAAGATGAAGGCGATCATCTGGGACGAAGCTTCCCAGGGCATGAAGTTCACCTTCGAAGAAATTCCAGCCAACCTGCTTGAGCAGGCCAAGGAATGGCGCGAAAAAATGGTGGAAGCTGCGGCCGAAGCCACCGAAGAGCTGATGAACAAGTACCTCGAAGAGGGTGATCTCTCCGAGGCAGAAATCACCGCGGGGTTGCGTGCCCGCACGCTGGCTTGCGAAATCCAGCCCATGCTGTGCGGCACCGCCTTCAAGAACAAGGGTGTGCAGCGCATGCTCGACGCGGTGGTCGAGTTGCTGCCGTCTCCGGTGGACATTCCTCCCGTGGGTGGCACCAATGAAGACGAAGAGCCTACCAGCCGCAGGGCCGACGACGACGAAAAGTTGTCCGCGCTGGCGTTCAAGTTGATGACCGATCCGTTCGTGGGTCAGCTGACTTTCGTGCGCGTGTATTCCGGCGTGCTCAAGAAGGGCGACACCGTCTACAACGCGGTCAAGGGCAAGAAAGAGCGCATCGGCCGTATCGTGCAGATGCACGCCAACAACCGCCAGGAAGTGGAAGAAATCCGCGCTGGTGACATTGCTGCCTGCGTGGGCCTGAAAGACGTGACCACTGGAGAGACCCTGTGCGACCCGTCCGCCATCATCACGCTGGAACGCATGGTGTTCCCGGAGCCGGTGATCGCCCAGGCGGTCGAACCCAAGACCAAGACCGACCAGGAGAAGATGGGCATTGCCCTCAGCCGCCTGGCCGCCGAAGATCCGTCGTTCCGCGTGCGCACCGACGAAGAATCCGGTCAGACCATCATCGCCGGCATGGGCGAACTGCACCTGGAAATCATCGTTGATCGCATGAAGCGCGAATTCGGTGTGGAAGCCAACGTGGGCAAGCCGCAGGTGGCTTACCGCGAAACCATTCGTGGCACCGTGGAAGAGGCCGAAGGCAAGTTCGTGCGCCAGTCCGGCGGCAAGGGCCAGTACGGCCACGTCGTGCTGAAAATCGAGCCGCAGGAAGCCGGTAAGGGCTTCGAGTTCGTCGATGCGATCAAGGGCGGCGTGGTGCCGCGCGAATTCATTCCGGCGGTTGAAAAGGGTGTGAACGAAGCCCTGGGTCAAGGCGTCTTGGCCGGTTACCCGGTGGTGGATGTCAAGGTCACGCTGCACTTCGGCTCGTACCACGACGTGGACTCGAACGAACTGGCATTCAAGATGGCGGCGATTTTCGGTTTCAAGGAAGGCTGCCGCAAGGCCCAGCCGGTCATCCTCGAACCCATGATGGCTGTGGAAGTGGAAACGCCGGAAGACTACGCCGGTACCGTGATGGGCGACCTTTCCAGCCGTCGCGGTATGGTGCAGGGCATGGAAGACATGGTCGGTGGTGGCAAGGCGATCAAAGCCGAAGTGCCGCTGTCCGAAATGTTCGGCTACTCGACCTCGCTGCGCTCTGCGACGCAAGGCCGTGCCACCTACACGATGGAGTTCAAGCACTACTCCGAAGCTCCGCGCAACGTGGCAGAAGCCATTGTTGCCGCGCGCTCCAAGTAATTCAGCCGGTCTGCGATCACGCGCCGCCCTGTCCCCGTGCGGGGCGAATCAGCAGTGTGGTGCAGACCTAAAACCATGACACGGGTTTGTTCTTTCTAGGAATTGAAAAATGGCAAAAGAGAAATTTGAGCGGACCAAGCCGCACGTGAACGTAGGCACCATTGGCCACGTGGATCATGGCAAGACGACGCTGACGGCGGCCATCACCACGGTGCTGGCGTCCAAGTTTGGCGGCGCGGCCAAGGCCTACGACCAGATCGATGCGGCTCCGGAAGAAAAAGCCCGCGGCATCACCATCAACACCGCCCACGTGGAATACGAGACGGCCAACCGCCACTACGCCCACGTTGACTGCCCCGGCCACGCTGACTATGTGAAAAACATGATCACCGGCGCTGCCCAGATGGATGGCGCCATCCTGGTGTGCTCGGCCGCTGACGGTCCCATGCCCCAGACCCGCGAGCACATCCTGCTGGCCCGCCAGGTGGGCGTGCCTTACATCATCGTGTTCCTGAACAAGTGCGACATGGTGGACGACGCCGAACTGCTCGAACTCGTTGAAATGGAAGTGCGCGAGCTGCTCGACAAGTACGACTTCCCCGGCGACAAGACCCCCATCGTGCACGGCTCGGCCAAGCTCGCCCTCGAAGGCGACAAGGGTCCGCTGGGCGAAGAGGCCATCATGAAGCTGGCCGAAGCGCTGGACACCTACATTCCCCTGCCTGAGCGCGCTGTGGACGGTGCCTTCCTGATGCCTGTGGAAGACGTGTTCTCCATCTCGGGTCGCGGCACCGTCGTGACCGGTCGTATCGAGCGCGGCATCATCAAGGTCGGCGAAGAAATCGAGATCGTCGGTATCGCCGACACCCAGAAGACCACCTGCACGGGCGTGGAAATGTTCCGCAAGCTGCTGGACCAGGGTCAGGCTGGCGACAACGTTGGTATCTTGCTGCGCGGCACCAAGCGCGAAGACGTGCAGCGCGGCCAGGTGCTGTGCAAGCCCGGCTCGATCAAGCCGCACACGCACTTCACCGGCGAGATCTACGTGCTGTCCAAGGACGAAGGTGGCCGTCACACGCCGTTCTTCAACAACTACCGCCCGCAGTTCTACTTCCGCACGACGGATGTGACCGGTGCCATCGAGCTGCCTGAAGGCAAAGAGATGGTGATGCCGGGTGACAACGTGTCGATCACGGTCAAGCTGATCAACCCCATCGCCATGGAAGAAGGCCTGCGCTTCGCCATCCGCGAAGGTGGTCGTACCGTCGGCGCTGGTGTCGTCGCCAAGATCATTGCGTAAAGGAGCACACACATGTCTTCCAAGCAAAAGATCCGCATCCGCCTGAAGGCGTTTGACTACAAACTGATCGACACCTCGGCCGCCGAGATCGTGGACACCGCCAAGCGTACCGGTGCGATCGTCAAGGGCCCCGTGCCCCTGCCGACCCGCATGAAGCGTTTCGACATCCTGCGTTCGCCGCACGTCAACAAAACCTCGCGCGATCAGCTGGAAATCCGCACGCACCAGCGCCTGATGGACATCGTCGATCCAACCGACAAGACCGTCGATGCCCTCATGAAGCTGGACCTCCCGGCTGGTGTGGACGTCGAAATCAAGCTGCAGTGATGCGGTTCTAAGGCTCCGCATTTGCGGGGCTTGCGCAAAAAGAGCCCGCCGGTTATACTGGCGGGCTTTCGAGCTTCTTGCTCGAGAGATATTCGTTTTTCGGCGCTACCCAACCGGGTATGCCTTAACAACGTGTCGCAGCGGTGCCGCAAGGCGCTGACGGGCACACCATCAGCCCCGGCCAATTGAAGTCGGGAACGGAGAAAACAATGAGTCTTAGCAACTCCCTCGGGTTGTTGGGTCGCAAGGTGGGCATGATGCGTCTGTTCACCGATGACGGGGACGCAGTGCCTGTCACGGTGGTCGATGTGTCCAACAACCGTGTGACGCAAGTGAAAACCCAAGCCAACGATGGCTACGATGCGCTGCAGGTCACCTTTGGTGCCCGCCGTGCCTCCCGCGTCACCAAGCCCATTGCGGGCCACCTGGCCAAGGCCGGTGTTGAAGCGGGTGAAATCATCCAGGAATTTCGTGTCGCTGCCGACGTGGCCGCCCAGTACCAGCCCGGTGCCGTGGTTGCTGCCAATGTGGTGTTTGCGGCTGGCCAGAAGGTGGATGTGCAAGGCACTTCCATCGGTAAAGGCTTCGCTGGCACCATCAAGCGCCACAACTTCAAATCCCAGCGCGCGTCGCACGGCAACAGCCGTTCGCACAATGTGCCGGGTTCGATCTCCATGGCCCAGGATCCGGGTCGCGTGTTCCCGGGCAAGAAAATGACCGGCCACATGGGCGATCAAACCAAGACCATCCAGAACCTGGACATCTTCCGTGTTGACGAAGCCCGTCAGCTGCTGATGATCCGTGGCGCTGTGCCGGGCTCGAACGGCGGTTTCCTGACCGTCCTGCCCGCCATCAAGGCCAAAGTCAACAAGGGAGCTAACTGATGCAAGTTGAACTCCTGAACGACCAGGGTCAGGCTTCGTCCAATGTGGATGTGCCTGAGACCGTGTTTGGTCGTGACTACAACGAAGCGCTGATTCACCAGCTGGTGGTGGCTTATCAAGCCAACGCCCGTCAAGGTACGCGTGCCCAGAAAGACCGCGAGCAGGTCCATCACTCGACCAAGAAGCCGTTCAAGCAAAAAGGCACGGGCCGCGCCCGCGCCGGTATGACCTCTTCCCCGCTGTGGCGCGGCGGTGGTCGTATCTTCCCGAACAGCCCTGACGAGAACTTCACCCAGAAGCTCAATAAGAAGATGTACCGCGCCGGCATGGCGTCCATCTTCTCGCAACTGGTTCGTGAAGGCCGCTTGGCCGTGGTCGATTCCATCAAGGTGGATTCGCCCAAGACCAAGCAGCTGGCCGACAAGTTCAAGGCCATGAACCTGAGCCATGTGCTGGTGATCGCCGAGGAGGTCGACGAGAACCTGTACCTGGCTTCGCGCAACCTGCCCAACGTACTCGTCGTCGAGCCCCGTTACGCAGACCCGGTGTCGCTGGTGCATTACAAGAAGGTGCTCGTCACCAAAGCTGCCATCGACCAGCTCAAGGAGATGTTCGCATGAGCGTCACAAAATACGACGAAGGCCGTCTGATGCAGGTGCTCGTCGCGCCGATCGTGTCGGAAAAGGCCACACAAGCCGCTGAGCAATCCAACGCCGTGCTGTTCAAGGTGCTGCGTGACGCTTCCAAACCTGAGATCAAGGCCGCTGTGGAGTTGATGTTCAAGGTGCAGGTCAAGGGCGTTTCGGTGCTCAACCAAAAGGGCAAGTCCAAGCGCTTTGGCAAATCCGTTGGTCGCCGTGACCACGTGCGCAAGGCCTATGTGACGCTGATGCCGGGTCAGGAACTGAACTTCGGCGGGGAGGCTGTTTAATCATGGCAGTTATCAAGATGAAACCCACCTCACCAGGCCGTCGCGGCATGGTGAAGGTCACGCGTGACCACCTGCACAAGGGTGACGGTTACGCACCGCTGTTGGAACCCCAGCACCAGAAGGCTGGCCGCAACAACAACGGTCACATCACGGTTCGCCACAAAGGCGGTGGTGCCAAGCACCACTACCGCGTGGTCGACTTCCGTCGCAACAAGGACAACATCCCGGCCAAGGTCGAGCGTATCGAGTACGACCCGAACCGCACGGCGCACATTGCGCTGCTGTGCTATGCCGACGGTGAGCGCCGCTACATCATTGCCCCCCGTGGCATTGAGGCTGGTGCCACGCTGCTGTCCGGTTCGGAGTCGCCGATCCGTGTCGGCAACACCCTGCCGATCCGCAACATCCCCGTGGGCTCCACCATCCACTGCATCGAGCTGCAAGTCGGCAAGGGCGCGCAAATCGCCCGCTCCGCTGGCGCTTCGGCGGTGTTGCTGGCTCGCGAAGGCATCTACGCCCAGGTTCGCATGCGGTCTGGCGAAGTGCGCAAGGTCCACGTGGACTGCCGCGCCACCATTGGTGAAGTCTCCAACACCGAGCACAGCCTGCGTCAGCTGGGCAAGGCCGGTGTGAAGCGTCACATGGGCATCCGTCCGACCGTTCGCGGTACCGCGATGAACCCGATCGACCACCCGCACGGTGGTGGTGAAGGCAAGACCGGCGAAGGCCGCGCTCCGGTGGATCCGTGGGGCAACCTGACCAAGGGCTATCGCACCCGCAACAACCGCCGCACGCAGTCGATGATCGTCTCGCGTCGCAAGAAGTAAAGGGTTGACAACATGACTCGCTCACTCAAAAAAGGCCCCTTCATTGACCATCACCTGATGGCCAAGGTGGAGAAGGCCGTGTCCACCAAGGACAAAAAGCCCGTCAAGACCTGGTCGCGTCGCTCGATGATCCTGCCCGAGTTCATCGGTCTGACGATCGCTGTGCACAACGGCAAGCAGCACGTGCCCGTGTACATCACCGATCAAATGGTGGGACACAAGCTCGGCGAGTTTTCGCTGACGCGCACGTTCAAAGGCCACCCGGCCGACAAAAAAGCCAAGAAGTAAGGAACCACCATGACCACAGAAACTAGCTCTGTTGTTCGCGGCGTGCGCCTGTCGGTGGACAAAGGCCGTCTGGTTGCGGACCTGATTCGCGGCAAAAAGGTTGACCAAGCCCTGAACATCCTGTCGTTCACGCAGAAGAAGGCCGCTGGCATTGTCAAGAAAGCCCTTGACTCCGCCATCGCCAACGCTGAACACAACGACGGCGCCGACATCGACGAACTGTTCGTGAAAACGATCTACATCGAACAAGGCACCACGCTCAAGCGATTCTCGGCCCGCGCCAAAGGCCGTGGCAACCGTATCAGCAAACCCACGTGTCACATTTATGTGACCGTCGGCAACTGAAGAGGTCACAGGAATATGGGACAAAAAATCAACCCAACCGGGTTCCGCCTCGCAGTTTCCCGCAACTGGGCCAGCCGCTGGTACGCCAGCAACCGTGACTTCGCCGGCATGCTGGCCGAAGACATCAAGGTGCGCGAGTACCTCAAGGGCAAGCTGAAGAACGCCGCCGTGTCGCGCGTCGTGATCGAGCGTCCCGCCAAGAACGCCCGCATCACCATTTACTCGGCACGTCCGGGCGTGGTGATCGGCAAGAAAGGCGAAGACATCGAGAAGCTGAAGAAAGACCTGACCGCCAAGCTGGGCGTGCCGGTTGCTGTGAACATCGAAGAAGTGCGCAAGCCTGAAATCGATGCCAAGCTGATCGCCGACTCCATCACACAGCAGCTCGAAAAGCGGATCATGTTCCGCCGCGCCATGAAGCGCGCGATGCAGAACGCCATGCGTCTGGGTGCCCTTGGCATCAAGATCATGTCGTCCGGTCGTCTGAACGGTATCGAAATCGCACGCTGCGAGTGGTACCGCGAAGGACGCGTGCCACTTCACACCCTGCGCGCCGACATCGACTACGGCACCTCCGAAGCCAAGACCACCTACGGCATCATCGGTGTCAAGGTCTGGGTCTACAAGGGCGACACCCTGGGTCGCAACGATGCGCCCGTGGCCGCCGAGGCACCGCGTGCTGAAGAAGACCGTCGTCCGCGTGGTCCGCGCCGTGAGCGTCCGGCAGGTCCTCCTGCCCGCGCTGCGGTTCGCCGCCCTGGCGCCAATGCCGCACCGGCCGATGGCAGCGACAAGCCTGCTGAAGCCACCGCCGGCACCGACAAACCCGCCGTTAAGCGCGTTCGCAAAGACGCACCCGCAGGGGCACCTGCGGACGGCAAAGGAGAATAAACATGCTGCAACCCGCTCGCCGCAAGTACCGTAAAGAGCAAAAAGGCCGCAACACCGGCGTCGCCACCAGTGGCGCGACGGTGGCCTTTGGTGACTTCGGTCTGAAGTCCACCGACCGCGGCCGTCTGACGGCCCGCCAGATCGAAGCCGCACGCCGTGCGATTTCCCGTCACGTGAAACGTGGCGGCCGCATCTGGATCCGCGTGTTTCCGGACAAGCCGATTTCTCAGAAACCTGCCGAAGTCCGCATGGGCAACGGCAAGGGTTCGGTGGAGTACTACGTGGCTGAAATTCAGCCCGGCAAGGTGCTGTACGAGATCGTGGGTGTGACCGAAGAGTTGGCTCGTGAAGCCTTCACGCTGGCCGCCGCCAAACTTCCCCTGCGCACCACGTTCGTGACGCGCATGCTGGGTCAGTGATTCAGGAGAACATAGATGAAAACTGCTGAACTGCGCCAAAAGGATGTGGCCGGCCTCGAAGCCGAAGTGAAGTCTCTGCAGAAGGCCCATTTCGGTCTTCGCATGCAGAAAGCCACGCAACAACTCAACAACAACGCCACGTTGGGCGACACCCGTCGTTCCATCGCCCGTGCCAAGACGATTCTGGCCGAGAAGCAGCGCGCTGCTGCGGCCAAATAAGGAGCGAACCCATGACGGAAGCTAAAACATCCCTCAAGCGCACCTTGATCGGCAAGGTCGTGAGCGACAAGCGCACCAAGACCGTGACGGTTCTGGTGGAGCGTCGCGTCAAGCACGAGCTCTACGACAAGATCGTGGCGAAGTCCAGCAAGTACCACGCCCATGACGAAAAGGGCGAGTACAAGATGGGCGACGTGATCGAGATCTCCGAGAGCCGTCCGCTGTCGAAGACCAAAAACTGGGTGGCCACCCGCCTGGTGCAAAAGGCCGAGCTGGTGTAAGCCTGTTCCCGCTGTTCGCAGCGTGGCCGAGAAAAGCGACCGACAATTCGGTCGCTTTTTTCATTTCCGGCCCGACATTTTTGTGTCGGGCTCATCACCACGGCCTGCGGGCCATCTCACGAGGAGCAACACATGATCCAGGTAGGCGACAAGATTCCGGCGGCCACGCTGATGGAGTACGTCGAGGTCGAAGGCAACGGCTGCAGCATCGGCCCGAACCCGGTGGACACGGTCAAGGCCAGTGCGGGCAAGACCATCGCCGTGTTCGCCCTGCCGGGTGCGTTCACCCCCACCTGCTCGGCCAAACACGTGCCGGGTTTCGTCGAGGAGCACGCCGCGTTCAAGTCCGCGGGCGTGGACGAGATCTGGTGCCTGAGCGTGAACGATGCGTTCGTGATGGGTGCCTGGGCGCGCGATCAGCAGACCGGCGACAAGGTGCGCATGCTGGGTGACGGTGATGCCACGTTTGCCAAGGCCATGGGCCTGACCCTGGACTTGACCGGCAAGGGGCTGGGCTTGCGCAGCAACCGCTATTCCATGTTGATCAAGGATGGCGTGGTCAAGACCCTTAACGTCGAAGGTCCGGGCAAGTTCGAAGTGAGCGATGCCGCCACGTTGCTTGCCCAGGCCAAAGCCGGCGTCTGATTCGCTTCGTGTCAGTGAAAAGGGCGGGGTGTCTCAGACACCCCGCCCTTTTTTCATGACCATGCGCGCTCCGCGATCTACAGGTCCAGCTTGAGGTAGTGCGCGCCTGGAATGGGGTTGTGGTAGTAAGGCTCGGTTTCAACGAAACCCACCTCCTGGTACAGGGCGCGGGCGGACTCCATGTCGTTCAGGGTGTCCAGCAGCATGGTGGTGAAGCCGGCCCGCTGGGCCAGCTCGATGATGGCCTCCACGAGCTGCCGGCCCAGGCCCAGGCCCCGAAAGCCCTGGCGCACAAAAAGGCGCTTCATCTCGCAGGCGTTCAGGTGGTCGCTGTTGAGCAAGGGTCTGAACGCACAGCAACCGGCTGGCTGGCCATCGACGCTGGCCAGCAGCAGTGCACCCGAAGGTTCGGCGTAAGCCCCAGGCAGTTCGTTCAGTTCCTGTTCAAAACCCTGGAAGCACAGGTCGATGCCCAGATCGGCCTGGTAGTCCTGGAACAGGTGGCGAATGGCGAGCAATTGCTCGGGCGTCTGGGCCGGGGTCAGGGACAACGCGGTGGCGTGTTGGGGGGATGACATGGGGGTGCCAAGAAGGTCAAGAGGCGCACTATACGACAGGCGACCGGCATCGAAAGCAGCTCATCCGTTCATGTGGCCCAGGCTGACCAGTCCGTACACGGCTGCTGCGCAGAGGCCGAACACCACGAGGGCGGCGATGCGAGACCCGGCCGTGTCGCGGGCGCTGGGCACAGGGACGACGACGTTCTTGTCGCCGCTCACCATCGGGCGCACGAGGTTGTCCTTCTTCACCAGCTTGTAAAAAGCAATGGCCAGCAGGTGCAGCACCACCAGGCCGAGCACGATGAACTTGCCGACGTTCTTGTGGTAACTGGTGGCGTCGCTGATGGTCTCCCCTGACACGAAGCGCACCAGCGGCCCCGTGTAGGCGATCTCGTCGTCGGCGATCAGACCCGTGCCGACCTGCGCCAGCAGGATGCACAGCAGGGCCAGCACGGACAACATGCCCAGCGGGTTGTGCCCGACCCGGTGCTCGGGTGGGCCATCGCCTCGCAGGTAGGCCAGCACCGTGGCCGGTCCGTAAATGAAAGTGCTGAAACGGGACCAGTACCCTCCGACGAAGCCCCAGACCAGGCGGAACAACAACAGACTCAACACCGTGTAGCCCAGCCGGAGGTGCCAGTTCATCCAGTTGCCACCCATGTTGGCGGTGATGACCAGGCCGATGACGCAGACCGCCAAGGTCCAGTGGAAGAGGCGGGTGGGCAGGTCCCAGACGCGAACGGTGTGCATGTGGTGGCTTCCGGAAATCGGTTGAAGGATCGATAGAGAAGATACACGGACTTCGGTTCCTGCGGAACTTCTTCGCAGGCCGTCCACTCACGCCCAGGTAGCTCCCACGGCTACCTTGTCCGACCACCCTTTTTCTGCTCAGGAGTCCTCATGAAATTGCTCGCTTCGCTCACGCTCGCTGCTGTCGTGTCCACGCTCGCTTTGCCGGCCATGGCGCAGTTCCAGAAGCCCGAAGATGCCATCAAGTACCGCAAAGCCGCCTTGACGGTGATGGGCACTCACTTTGGGCGCATCGGCGCGATGGCCAGTGACAAGGCGCCTTTTGATGCCAAGATCGCGGCCGAAAACGCCGCCATCGTTGAAACCATGAGCAAGCTGCCGTGGGCGGGCTTTGTGGCCGGAACCGACAAGGGCGACACCCGCGCCAAGCCGGAGATCTGGGCGGAGCAGGCCAAGTTCAAGAAGAGCGCAGACGACATGCAGGCGGCCGTGGCCCAGCTCAACACCGCAGCCAAAACGGGGAATCTGGATGCCATCAAGACGGCGTTCGGTGCGGCCGGCAAGAGCTGCAAAGCCTGCCACGACGCGTTTCGCAAGGAGTGAGCCTGGACGGAGGCCGATGGCCTGAATGAAGAAAGGGCTGGTGCAACCACCAGCCCTTTCCTATGACGTGTCCGGCGCGGTTCAACCTTTCGCCAGAAGCTCCTCGATCAGGCCGTGCAGCGCGGTGAAGTCGGGTTCGCCGACGAAGCGTTTGACGATCCGACCCTGCTTGTCCACCAGGTAGGTGGTGGGCGTGAGCTTCACGTCGCCCCAGCTTTTGGCGATGTCCCCGGTGTTGTCGAGCGCCACCTTGAAAGGCAGTTGGCGGGTCTGCGCGTAGTTGAGCACCCAGGCGGGCTGGTCGTAGCTCATGGCCACCGCCACCGTCTCGAAGCCCTTGTCCTGGTATTTTTTGTAGGTGGACACCAGCGACGGCATTTCCTTGACACAGGTCACGCAGGTGGTGGCCCAGAAGTTCACCAAGGTCACCTTGCCCTTGAGTTGCTCGGTGGTGGTGGTGGTGCCGTCCAGCAGCACGAAGTTGGAGGCCGGGGCCTCATCGCCGGCGGCGCATCCGCCCAGACCCAGCATCCCGGCGCCCCCCAGGGCGAGCAAGACGGTGAGGGTTCGGCGACGGAGGGAAGAATCGGGTGTCATGGCATGTTGTGGAAAGGGGCACACGGAACGTGTGATCACCCGATTGTCCGGGAGTTCAGCATTTGACGCGAATATCCCTCGTCAACGAAGCCGCTGTCGGGCCGCCTGGAGGCGCGCGTCCAGGTACTCGCCGTAAAAGTCGGCCACCGCCACGCCCACCAGCCGCTCGGCCAGTTCCTGACCTTGCGGGCCCAGAAACAGCACCGTGGGCGCAAAGCGTGCCTTCCACACGCTGGCCTGTTCAGCAGGCGTGGTGTTTTCGCCCTGAAAGCCTTGCAGGTTGCTGGTGCGGTCGCGGGTGTCGATCTGCACCGCGTGCACTTGGCCCGCGCGCCGCATGGGCAGCAGGTGGTGGTTGCGCACCAGGTCGCAGTAGGGGCAACCGGCCAGCGTGGTCATCACCACCAGCGGTTCGCCCAGCGCGGCGGCGGCTTGGGCGGCGCCGCGCAGCGACGCCGGGGTGGGCAGGGCGGTTGGTGTGGGAGCGTTCATGGAACCTCGGTGTGGTGAATATCAGCAATTGCTGATGAACTTCAGACGATACCGCGAGCGCGAAGTTCCGCCAAGCGTGCTTCGTCGGAGCCGAGCCAGTCGGCCAGCACCGCGGCGGTGTGCTCGCCCAGCAGGGGCGGCGGCAGGTCGCTGCGCACGGGTGTGGCGCTGAGCTTGAGCGGGCTGGCGACCAGGTCCACCCGGTCAGCCCATGGGTGCTGCCAGGTCTGCACCATCTGACGCGCCTGCACGTGGGGGTTGGCAAACACCTCGGCCAGGTTGTTGATCGGGCCGCCGGGCACCTTGGCGGCTTCGAGCGCGGCGAGCCAGTCGGCCTTGCTCCGGGTCTTCATGGTGTTTTCCAACAGGGGCACCAGCACGGCTCGGTGGCGCACGCGGTTCTGGTTGCGGGCGAAGCGTTCGTCGGTGGCCAGCTCAGGGCAACCGGCCACCTCGCAGAATTTGGCGAACTGGCTGTCGTTGCCCACGGCCAGGATGACGTGTTGCGGCTGCCCCTGGGCGTCGGGTGCGACCTCGAACACCTGGTAGGGCACGATGTTGACATGGGCGTTGCCGGCGCGACCGGGCACCTGGCCGTCCTCGCGGCCGCGCACCAGGTAGTTGGCACCCAGGTTGGCGAGCATGGCGACCTGCGTGTCGAGCAGGGCCATGTCGATGTGTTGTCCCTCGCCGGTGCGTTCGGCGTGCCGCAGCGCGGCCTGGATGGCGACCGTGGCGTAGAGCCCAGTGAACAGATCGGCCACCGCCACGCCCACCTTCTGTGGGCCGCCGCCAGGCAGGTCGTCACGTTCGCCGGTCACGCTCATCAAGCCGCCCATGCCCTGGATCGCGTAGTCGTAGCCCGCGCGGTCTTTGTACGGCCCGGTCTGGCCGAAGCCGGTGATGGAGCAATAGACCAGCTTCGGGTTGATCGCGTGCAGCGAAGCGAAATCGAGCCCGTAGCGCGCCATGTCGCCGACCTTGTAGTTCTCCACGAACACGTCGGCCTTGGCGGCGAGTTCGCGGATCAGCGCCTGGCCTTCGGGTTGGGCGATGTCGCAGGTGATGGATCGCTTGTTGCGGTTCGCGCCGAGGTAGTAGGCGGCCTCGGCGGTGTCGGCGCCGTCGCGGCCTTTCAGGAAGGGCGGGCCCCAGCCGCGGGTGTCGTCGCCGCCGGGGTGGCTGGGGCCGGGCGGGCGCTCCACCTTCACCACGTCGGCGCCCAGATCGGCCAGCGTTTGCGTGCACCAGGGCCCGGCGAGCACGCGGGACAAATCGAGTATGCGGATACCATCCAGAGCGTTCATCGGGCCATTGTGCCCGCCGCGGCGGCGCCATGCTGTCGCGCATTTCGGAGACTCCGTTGACGTTTTCTTCCCGCGCCGCTGCACTGTCGGCGCTGCTCGTCCTGGGCGCCTGCAGCCCCACCCTCAACTGGCGCGAACTGCGACTGGATGGTGTGCCGCTGCTGGCACTCATGCCCTGCAAACCCGAGCGCGCGACGCGCCCTGTGCCTCTCGCAGGCACGCCCACCGAGTTGCACATGCACAGCTGTGAGGCCGGCGGCATGCGCTTTGCCGTCGCCTGGGCCGATGTGGGCAATGCCGCCCAGGTGGCGCCCGCGCTCGTGGCCTGGCGCAGCGCGAGCCTGCAATCCATCCGTGTGGCGCCCACGCCGGCCGATGACCCGTCCACCCGGTGGGCGGTGACCGTGGCAGGGGCGCCCTCGGTGCTGGGTGTGAGGGCGCAAGGCCAGGACCCGCAGGGCCAGCCGGTGCAGACGCGCGCCGCGTACTTCGCCCAGGGATCACGGGTCTTTCAGGCGGCGGTCTACGGCGTGACACTGCCGGACGAGGCGGTGGAGGCGTTCTACGCCGGCCTGCGCCTGTCGGCCCCATGAGGTCGTCCGCCGAGCCGTTGGCGCCGACGGAGAACGAATGGCTGGGCGCGCGCCAGGCGGTCTGGGTGTTCCTGGCGTTTGCGCTCGCCTATTTCCTGTCGGCGCTGGTGCGCGCCGTCACGGCCACGCTCTCGCCGGTGCTCAGCACCGAGTTGGCGCTCACGGCCAGTGACCTGGGCTTGCTGGCGGGCGGCTACTTTTTCGGGTTCGCGCTCACCCAGTTGCCGCTGGGTGCCTGGCTGGACCGCCACGGCCCGCGCCGGGTGATCCTCGCTTTTCTCGGTGTGGCGGTGCTGGGCTGCGCAGCGTTTGCGCTGGCCACCAGCTTCGCCGGTCTGCTGGCCGCGCGCGTGCTGACCGGCATGGGCGTGAGCGCCTGCCTCATGGCGCCGCTCACGGGCTACCGGCGCTGGCTGCCACCGGCCACGCAGATGCGCGCCAACTCCTGGATGCTGATGACGGGCTCGCTGGGCATGGTGGCCTCCACGCTGCCGGTGCAGTGGCTGATGCCGGTGCTGGGCTGGCGAGGCCTGTTCTGGTTGCTGGCGGGGTTGGTGCTGGTGTCGATGCTGGGCCTGGCCGCGATGGTGCCGGCCTGGCGAAAGGCGGCGGACGCGCCTTCGTTGGCCGCACCCCCGGTGGGCTACCGGGACATCTGGCGTCACCCCTATTTCAGGCAGATGCTGCCGATCGGCTTTTTCAACTACGGCGGCATGGTCGCGGTGCAGACGCTGTGGGCCGGGCCGTGGATGGTGAAGGTGGCCGACTACACGCCAGCGCAGTCGGCACTCGGCCTGTTCGGCATCAACCTGTGCATGCTCACGGCGTTCTGGCTCTGGGGCATGGTCAATCCGCACCTCGCGCGCCGGGGCCTGCGGGCCGAGCGGCTCATCGCCTGGGGATTGCCGTCGAGCTTTCTGGTGCTGGGTGCCATCGTCTGGCTCGGTGCGGGCGCCGGCTGGCCGATGTGGGCGGCGTTCTGCGTCTGCAGCACCTTCGTGTCCCTGTCACAGCCCGCGGTGGCGCTGGCGCTGCCGGCGCACGCGGCGGGGCGTGCGCTCTCGGCCTACAACCTGGTGATTTTCGCGGGCGTGTTCACCGTGCAGTGGGTGATCGGCCTGCTGATCGATGCCTTCGGCAGGCTGGGTTGGGACACCCCGGACAGCTTTCGCGGCGCCATCGGTGTCTTCGGTCTGTGCTGTCTGGGGGCGTACACCCTCTTTCTGCGCGGACACCGCCTGCAGCTCAGGAGCGGCCGGGGCTAAACTCCCGGGGATGAACGGCATCCTCATCATTGCCCACGCGCCGCTGGCTTCGGCCTTGCGCCAGTGTGTGTTGCATGTGTTTCCCGACAGCGCTGACGCGGTGTCGGCCCTGGATGTTCAGCCCAATGCGCCACCCGAAGAGTCGCTGGCCCAGGCGCGCATCCTCATGCGGCAGCTGAACCAGCCCAACACCCTGGTCGTGGCCGATGTGTTTGGCGCCACCCCCTGCAACGTGGCACAGAAGCTCGTGGATGGTGTGCGCTCCAAGCTGATCACCGGCGTCAACCTGCCCATGCTGCTGCGCACCGTGTCCTACCGGCACGAGTCGCTGGACGCGCTGATTTCGCGCGCCATGATCGGGGCAACGCAGGGCGTGATCCAGGTGGCCGTGACCGCACCCCAAAATCAGGCGAGAAGAACCACCCATGATCAAGACCACCGTGACCATCAGCAATAAGCTCGGGCTGCACGCCCGTGCTTCGGCCAAACTCACCAAACTGGCGGGCAGCCACAGCTGCGAGGTCTGGATGTCGCGCGGCGAGCGCCGCATCAACGCGAAAAGCATCATGGGCGTCATGATGCTGGCCGCCGGTCTGGGGACCACGGTCGAGGTCGAAACCAACGGTGCCGACGAGCAGGCCGCGATGGACGCCATCGTCGCGCTGATCAACGACAAGTTCGGCGAGGGGGAGTGATCTTGAAATACGGGCGCATGTCGGAGCAAGGGCGTTTCGCCGCCGGGCCGCCCCAAGGCGAAACAGCCCCCTTGGGGGGCAGCGACCCGCGCACGCGGCGGAGCGTGGGGGCACGCTGCGCATGAGCTTCACCGTCCACGGTCTCGCGGTCTCACGCGGCATCGCCATCGGGCGGGCGGTGATCGTGGCGTCCAGTCGCATGGACGTGGCGCACTACTTCGTCAAGCCCGAGCAGGTCGATGCAGAGATCCTGCGCCTGCGCCATGCACGCAACGCCGTGGTCGAAGAAATCGAGCGGGTGCAGGGCAGCCTGGGCGAGCTGGGCTCCAACGACGCCCACCCCGAACTCAGCGCCCTGCTTGACGTGCACCTCATGCTGCTGCAGGACGAGCAGCTCACCAGCGGCGTCAAGCACTGGATCGTGGACCGCCACTACAACGCCGAGTGGGCGCTGACCACCCAGCTGGAGGTGATCGCGCGCCAGTTCGACGAGATGGAAGATCCCTACCTGCGCGAGCGCAAGGCCGACCTGGAGCAGGTGGTCGAACGCATGCTTCGCTACATGCGCGGCGTCGCTTCGCCCGTGGCCGCTCCGGCCCCGGCGGGCGCGGCCGGCAAAGGTGAGACCCTGTTCGACCCCACGGTGGACGTGCCGCTGGTGCTGATCGCACACGACCTCTCGCCGGCCGACATGCTGCAGTTCAAGCAGAGCGTGTTCGCCGGGTTCGTCACCGACGTGGGCGGCAAGACCAGCCACACCGCCATTGTCGCGCGCAGCATGGACATCCCGGCCGTGGTCGGGGCGCGCTCGGCCAGCCACCTGATCAATCAGGACGACTGGGTCATCATCGACGGCGACGCCGGCGTGGTGGTGGTCGACCCCTCGCCCATCCTGCTCGCCGAATACGGTTTCAAGCAGCGGCAGGGTGAGGTCGAGCGCGAGCGGCTGTCGCGCCTGAAAAACACGCCCGCCGTCACGCTCGACGGCCAGAAGATCGAGCTGCTCGCCAACATCGAACAGCCCGAAGACGCGGTCGGTGCGCTCAAGGCCGGCGCTGTGGGCGTGGGCCTGTTCCGCACCGAGTTCCTCTTCATGGGGCGCAACGGCAAACTGCCCGACGAAGAAGAGCAGTTCGGCGCCTACCGGCGCGCGGTGGATGGCATGCAGGGGCTGCCGGTGACCATCCGCACGGTGGATGTGGGGGCCGACAAACCGCTGGACCGCTCCCCTGTGCGCGCCGGCGAAGACCACCTCAACCCGGCGCTGGGCCTGCGCGCCATCCGCTGGAGCCTGGCCGACCCGGCCATGTTCCTGGTGCAGCTGCGCGCCATCCTGCGTGCCGCGGCGTTCGGGCCGATCAACCTGCTCGTGCCCATGCTGGCCCACGCCAGCGAAATCCGCCAGACGTTGGCATTGGTCGACAAGGCCCGCGCACAGCTCGATGCGCGCGGCCAGGTGCACGGCCCGGTGCGGCTGGGCGCGATGATCGAGGTGCCCGCCGCGGCGCTGACGATCCCGCTGTTCCTGCGTCACTTCGATTTCCTGTCCATCGGCACCAACGACCTCATCCAGTACACACTGGCGATCGACCGCGCCGATGAGGCCGTGTCCCACCTCTACGACCCGGTGCACCCGGCCGTGCTGCACCTGCTGGCCAGCACCATCGCTCAGGCGCGGGCGCAGGGCAAGGGGGTGAGCGTCTGCGGCGAAATGGCCGGCGACGTGAGCATGACGCGCCTGCTGCTCGGCCTGGGCCTGCGCAGCTTTTCCATGCACCCCTCACAGATCCTGGCGGTCAAACAGCAGATCCTGCGCTGCGACACCACCAAGCTCGCCACCTGGGCGCAAACGGTGCTGGCGGCCGAGGACCCGGCAGCACTCATGGCGGATTAGGCCCCCCCCCGCGCCGCTGCGCGTCACCCCCCAAGGGGCGATGCCTGCGGCCCGGCGGAGCCGGTTCCGCGGCATCCTGGGTTGGGGCACGCGCTTCGACCCGGTCCCTTGTCAGCGCCGCATTGCTTTGATGTGTGCCTCAACCTTTGGAGGAGGCTATCGGCGCGTCGCCATCACCGCCGCGCCGATGATCATCACTGCCGCCACGGCGACCGACGCGCTGGGTGTTTCGCCGCGCACCCAGAGCAGCGTGAGCGTGGACAGCAGCGGCGTGAGGAAGCTGAGCACGCCGATCTGCCGCGCGTCGCCGCGCTTGAGCGCCGCGTCCCACAGGAAGAACGCGCCGCCCAGCGGGCCCAGGCCGAGCATGGCGATCAGGCCCCAGTCGCGGGCCGACAGCGCCACCGCCGGCTCCAGCACCGCGTGGCACAGCAGCGAGAGCAGGCCCGAGACCAGGGCGAAGCTGCCGATGGCCGCGGTGGGGAAGGCACGCACGCGTTTCGTCATCAGCGAGTAGCTGGCCCAGATGAAGGCCGAGGCCGCGGCCGGGATGTAGCCCCAGGCCCACACCGCCTGGGCACCATCACCACCTCGCCCGAGGATCGCGAGCGCCGCACCGGCGAAGCCGAGCAGCGCCGCGAACACGTGGCGCGTGGTGAGCGACACGCCGGGCAGGAACAGCGGCGCCATGACCACGATGCCCAGCGGCCACAGGTAGTTCACCAGGTTCGCCTGCACCGGCGGCGCGTGGCGCAGCGCGATGAAGAGCAGGAAGTGGAAGCCGAACAGACCGTACACGCCGAGCGCCAGCGTAGCGCCGGGCACGCGCCACTGGCGCCAGTCGAAGCGCGAGAGTGGCAAGGCGATCAGGCTGCCGATCAGCAGCGAGAGGCCGGTGAGCAGGAAGGGCGGGACGTGGGACAGTGACACGCCCAGCGCCGCCAAGGACGCCCACAGGGCAATGGCGCCCAGCGCCAGCGGGTTGGCGCTCACGCGAAGGCTCCGGTCGGTGTGTGTTTCATGAGGACCATCCATGGGCGTGTTCAATCACGGCGGATGGGTGTGTGATCGGTGTGACGCAGCGTTGCTCGGTGGCACGGACCTCATGTGAAGGCCGTGCCCCAGCGGGAGTGCACACACGCCGAGAGTGAGGTGTCGTGTGTGGAGTGGGCCTGTCGGGCGCTGGGCCACCGCTGATGCCTGCGCCCGACGCCACGACCGCTCGGGAGAGGATGAATCCGGCCCCAAAAGGTGATGGAGGAGGGGGAAGGCGCATCCCTGCGACCTTACCGCTTGCGCCGTCGCCAGCCGCGGGCAGATCGTCGAGATCCGGTGGTTCGTGTCAGCGACCGGCCAGACGGCGCTGGGCTGCGGTCAGTGCCGACGGTGAGCGGTAGCCGGTGCGCCGGGCCACCTCGGCCACGGGCAGGCCCTGGCCCCGAAGCCGCCGAGCCTCCGCCAGGCGCAGCTCGCGGACCCACGCCATGGGGCTCATGCCGCGTTCTTCGCGGCAACGGGTGGTGAACTGTGCGGCGCTCAGGTGAGCGCACGCCGCCAAATCATCCACCTGCAAAGGCTCGTGACCGCGTGCCTGCACCCAGGCGGTCAGCGCGCTCCAGTCGATGGCGCGACGGGGCCGCTGAGGCACGAGAGGGGGTGTCCAGGCTTCCAGCAGCAGATCGGGGCCCAGCAGCCGGGCTCGCGGCAGGGCGCTGTCACAGGCGGTCGCGAGGTAGCGGGCGAGGGGCGCCAGCGCCCGGGGCTCCGGGTGGCCGAGCGCGTATTGCCAGCGGGTGTCGTTCGAATCCAGCACCAGGCACCGCGCGATGCTGGCGGCCACGAAATCGTGGCGGTCTCCCGGAGCGATCACCGCACCGTCACCGGCTGAGATGCGACGGCCTCGGCCGTTCACCTCCAGTTCCAGCACGCCGTCCAATCCCAGCAGGATCTGGAAGTGTTCGTGCGTGTGGCTGCCGTGCGAGGCGCCGTAGCGCCGGACCGACAAGGCATCGGCCCGGTGGCTCACGCTCAGGCCTTGCTGGCGTTCAGCACGCCGTGCGCCTGCTGGTCGGCGTGGTACGAGCTGCGCACCATGGCGCCCACGGCGGCGTGGGTGAAGCCCATCTTGTAGGCCTCGGCCTCGAACATCTTGAAGGTGTCGGGGTGCACGTAGCGGCGCACCGGCAGGTGGTGGCCGCTGGGCGCGAGGTATTGGCCGATGGTCAGCATCTCGATGTCGTGCGCGCGCATGTCGCGCATCACGTCGAGGATTTCCTCGTCGGTTTCGCCCAGCCCGACCATCAGGCCGCTCTTGGTGGGCACGTGCGGGAACAGGGCCTTGAACTTCTTGAGCAGGTTCAGGCTGAACTGGTAGTCCGAGCCGGGGCGCGCCTCCTTGTACAGGCGGGGCGCGGTCTCCAGGTTGTGGTTCATCACGTCGGGGGGTGCCGCCTTGAGAATCTCCAGCGCGCGGTCATCGCGGCCGCGGAAGTCGGGCACCAGCACTTCGATCTGGGTGCCGGGCGAGAGCTCGCGCGTCTTGCGAATGCACTCGACGAAGTGGCCGGCGCCACCGTCACGCAGGTCGTCGCGGTCCACGCTGGTGATCACCACGTACTTGAGTTTGAGCTGGGCGATGGTCTTGGCGAGGTTCTCGGGCTCGTTCACGTCCAGCGGGTCCGGGCGGCCATGGCCCACGTCGCAGAACGGGCAGCGGCGTGTGCACTTGTCGCCCATGATCATGAAGGTGGCTGTGCCCTTGCCGAAGCATTCGCCGATGTTGGGGCAGCTGGCTTCCTCGCACACCGTCACCAGCTTGTTGGCGCGCAACACGTCCTTGATCTCGTAGAAACGCGTGGTCGGCGAACCGGCCTTGACGCGGATCCAATCGGGCTTCTTCAGCACCTCGGCCGGCACGATCTTGATCGGGATGCGCGAGGTCTTGGCCTGGCTCTTCTGCTTGGCCGTGGCGTCGTAGCCGGCGGCGGGCTGGGCTTCGCGGACCGTGTTCTGGGCGTCGGCTGTGGGTGTGTCGGGGCGGGTCATGGCTTGGGCGCGGGCGGCGAAATGGAGGAGCGGGGGGATCAGGGGCTGAGGGTGGCGCCGAGCTTCTGACTCAGAACCTGGGCCGCTTCGTCCCATGAAACGGCAACCCCGATTGTAGAAAGATCCACCGTCTGCAGGCCCGCATACCCGCACGGGTTGATGCGCCAGTAGGGCTGCAGGTCCATGGCGACGTTGAGCGCCACCCCGTGATAGGTGCAGTGGCGGCTGACCTTGATGCCGAGCGCAGCGATCTTGCCCAGCCCGGTGAAGTCGGGCTCGGCGGCGGGTTGGCCAACCACCTTCTTTTGGGGACGTTGTGGCAGCAGGGCGTGGCTGGCCGGGTCGTCCAGCCGCACATAGATGCCCGGCGCGCCACCCACGCGGTGGCCAGTCACGCCGAAGTGGTTCAGGGTGCGGATCACCGCCTCCTCGATGCGGTAGACGTATTCCTTGACGAAGTAGCCAGCGCGTTGCAGATCGATCAGCGGGTAGGCCACCACCTGCCCAGGTCCGTGGTACGTGACCTGGCCGCCGCGGTTGGTCTGGATCACCGGGATGTCGCCCGGCGCCAGCAGATGGCCTTCTTTGCCAGCGATGCCCTGGGTGAACACGGGCGGATGCTCACAGACCCAGAGCTCGTCGGCTGTCTCGGGCGTCCGGGCTGCGGTGAAGGCCACCATGGCGTCGCAGGTGGGCGCGCAGTTCACCCGGCCGAGGTTGCGGACCTGCATGGTCAGAGAACGATCTTGACCATCGGGTGTGTGGTCAGTGTGCGGTACAGCTCGTCGAGCTGCTCGCGACTGGTCACGTACACCGACAGCGTCAGACCCATGTAGTTGCCGGCCTTGCTCGGACGCAGCTCAATGGTCGAGGCGTCGAAACTGGCGTCGAAGGCCTTGGCCACATGGGTCATGGCGGTCACATAGCCGTCCACGTTGGCCCCCATCACCTTGATGGGGAAGTGGCAGGGGTACTCGATGAGGGATTGCTCGGGAGGAATGGGGCGGGGCAGGTCCATGGCGAACTCCTCAGGTTGACGTGCTGGCCGTGTGAAACACGGTGATGGGCGCTCCGCACGGGCGGCAGGGAGCCGGGGCAGTGGGCATCGGAGAGAGCGTGGTTTGTGCCATTCTGAGAATTTTGAGGTCTGGGGCCGTCATCACTTGATGGCGCCCGTCGTCGACAATCAGCGCCTGGTCGGGCATTCTGCTGGTCGCCGCACGAGCGCGTGTGACCCGCTTTCAAGAGGAGCAGGCCATCTGACCGAAGCTTGTTGCGGCCAGGTTCGACCTTTGCAACAGGAGATTATCAGGCGCCACTTGCGGCCGAGGGGTAGCCTGCCCAGCGGCTTGACGGAGCCATGGGGTTTCTACGTATAATCAGCGGCTTTGCGAAACTTCACGCTTTCATTTGTAACCTGTGAGTAATTTGCCATGCCGACAATGCCGAGGCTTGAGTCGACAGCGCAACCAGGCGATGAGTGGGACGAAGATGGGTCGCAAGAGCCCGAATTCAAGCCCCTGACGCGGGAGGAAGCGCAGCAGTGGCGAGCGAGCCAGCCGGAGATTTCGGTCTGGCGGCTGGTGGGGATGCAGTTGCTGGTGGGGCTGACGGCGGGATTGTTGGGGTGGTTGCTGACGCAGCGCGCTCCGGTGGCCTGGTCGGTTCTTTACGGCGCGGCAGCGGTGGTGTTTCCTTCGGCCCTGATGGCCTACGGGTTGACCTCCAGTTTTCTGTCCCGGCTGTTGGCAGGTGTGGCGCAGGCTGCATTTGCAGGTTTTTTGCTGTGGGAAGGGGTCAAGATTTTGCTGGCGGTCGCCATGTTGTGGCTGGCTCCGAAAATCGTCCCGGAACTCAGCTGGCTCGGCCTTCTGGCCGGTCTGGTGTTGACTCTCAAGGTGTACTGGTTTGGGTTTTGGGCCCAAGCCAGGCGTTCAAACGTAAACGGTTGATTGGCGCGAACGAACATGGCTGCAGAAGGTATCGGTCCCACCCCTGGTGAGTACATTCGCCACCACTTGACCCATCTGACGAACCAGAAGCAGGGCTTCATCGTCGACTTTTCGGTCATCAACATCGACTCCGTCATCTTCAGCTCGCTGCTGGGTGCGATCGTGTGTTTCTTCCTCTGGCGTGCGGCGCGCACGGCGCACGCCGGTGTGCCGGGTCGTTTCCAGGCGGCGGTGGAAATGCTGGTCGAGATGGTGGACAGCCAGGCGAAGGGCGTGATCCACAACGCCCACAGCCGCAAGCTGGTCGCCCCGCTGGCGCTCACCGTGTTCTGCTGGATCTTCGCCATGAACTTCATGGACATGCTGCCGGTGGATCTGCTCCCGAAGATCTGGGAGGGGATTTATGGCGCTGCTGGCCACGATCCGCACCACGCCTACCTGCGTGTCGTGCCCACCGCCGACCTCTCCACCACGCTGGGCCTGTCGGTCTCCGTGCTGCTGATGTGTGTGTTCTACAACCTCAAGATCAAGGGTCTGGGCGGTTGGGCGCACGAATTGGTGACCGCCCCGTTCGGCACCAGCAAGAATCCTGTCTGGGCGCTCCTTCTGGGTGTGACCAACTTCCTGATGCAGATGATCGAGTTCGTGGCGAAGACGGTTTCGCACGGCATGCGGTTGTTTGGCAACATGTTCGCGGGTGAACTGGTGTTCATGCTGATCGCGCTGCTGGGTGGCTTCGCCTCCCTCTCGTTGTCGGGTGGGCTCTTCTTCGTCGGACACGTGATCGCAGGCACGGTGTGGACCTTGTTCCATATCCTGGTCATCACCTTGCAGGCGTTCATTTTCATGATGCTGGCCCTGATTTATCTGGGTCAAGCGCATGACGCTCACTAAGTTGCGCGGTTTCACCTCGCTCTCTAGTTCTTTCGTTTCTTTCCTTTCTCAACCTTCGTTCATCTCATAGGAGTCATCATGGAAAACGTTCTGGGTCTCGTCGCACTGGCTTGCGGTCTCATCGTCGGTCTGGGTGCCATCGGCGCCTCTATCGGTATCGCCCTGATGGGTGGCAAGTTCCTCGAGTCGTCGGCCCGCCAGCCTGAACTCATGAACGACCTGCAAACCAAGATGTTCATCTTGGCTGGTCTGATCGATGCGGCCTTCCTGATCGGCGTGGCCATTGCCCTGCTGTTCGCCTTCGCTAACCCCTTCACGCTCGCCGCTTAATGGGTTTTGCTGCCGTGCGCGGCGGCGCCCCGCAGGCCGGTTGGTTCTGGTCTGCAATCCGGTGGCCCGCTGACGCTGCAGCAAGCGCGTCACCACTCTTGTCAACACACAGAAAGGCGTTGCGATGAATATCAATGCAACCCTCTTTGCGCAGGCTGTCGTCTTTGCGATCCTGGTGTGGTTCACGATGAAATTCGTGTGGCCCCCGATCGCCAAAGCTCTTGACGAGCGTGCGTTGAAGATTTCCGAAGGACTGGCATCGGCCGAGAAGGCCAAGTCCGAACTGGCCGTGGCCAACAAGCGCGTGGAAGCAGAGTTGAGCCAGTCGCGCAACGAGGCCGCCACCCGCCTGGCCGACGCCGAGCGCCGTGCCCAGACCGTGATCGAAGAGGCGAAAGCCCGCGCCACGGACGAAGCAGCCAAGATCGTGGCCGCCGCACGCCAGGAAGCCGAACAGCAGGTCGTCAAGGCCCGTGAAGCGCTGCGCGAAGAAGTGGCCGCACTGGCCGTCAAGGGTGCCGAGCAGATCCTCAAGCGCGAAGTCAACGCCGGCGTTCACGCCGAGTTGCTGGGTCGCCTGAAGACCGAACTCTGAATCGCCTGACGCTCACGTTCCATTCGATACCCGCAGGCATCCAAAGGTAGACCATGGCCGAAATTGCCACCATTGCCCGCCCCTACGCCGAGGCGCTGTTCCAGTCCGCTGGTGCTGACGCGGCCGGTACCGCCGTCTGGCTCGATGAGCTGGCCGCAGTTGCTTCCAATGAGCAGCTCCGCCAGTTCGCCGATGCGCCCAAGTCCTCGTCCGAGCAGGTGTTCGGCGTCATCACCGGTGTGCTCAAGAATGCACTGCCGGTCATGGCCCAGAACTTCCTGCGAACGGTGATCGACAACGGCCGCATTGCCGCCTTGCCCGAAATCGCAGCGCAGTTCCGCGTGTTGAAGAACGCCCAGCAGGGCAGTTTCGACGCCGTGGTGCACAGCGCCTTCGAGATGGACAGCGCTGCGCTGGCCGATCTCTCGGGTGTGCTGGAAAAACGCTTTGGCCGCAAGCTCAACCTGCAGGTCCAACTGCAGCCCGATCTGATCGGTGGTGTGCGTGTGGTGGTGGGCGACGAGGTGCTCGACACCTCGATCAAAGCCCGCCTGGAACAAATGAAACTGGCCCTGACGGCTTGATTGCCCGACAGCCCATCGCAGTGCGCCCTCATCCCATTTAACGAAAGAAGGAAAGAGTCATGCAACTCAATCCCGCCGAAATCTCCGAATTGATCAAGTCCCGCATCGAGGGACTGGGCGCATCGAGCGATGTGCGCAACCAGGGCACCGTGGTGTCGGTCACCGACGGTATCGTTCGCGTCCACGGCCTGTCCGATGTGATGCAGGGCGAAATGCTGGAATTCCCGGCCAACAAGGACGGTGTGCCGTCCTTCGGCCTGGCACTGAACCTCGAGCGCGACTCCGTCGGCTGCGTGATTCTGGGTGAATACGAACACATCTCCGAAGGCGAAACCGTCAAGTGCACGGGTCGCATTCTGGAAGTGCCGGTCGGCCCCGAGCTGATTGGCCGCGTGGTCAACGCGCTGGGTCAGCCGATCGACGGCAAGGGCCCGATCAACGCCAAGATGACTGACGTGATCGAAAAGGTCGCTCCGGGCGTGATCGCCCGCAAATCGGTGGACCAGCCGGTGCAGACCGGTCTGAAGTCGATCGACTCGATGGTGCCCGTGGGCCGTGGCCAGCGCGAGCTGATCATTGGCGACCGCCAGACCGGCAAGACCGCCGTGGCCATCGACGCCATCATCAACCAGAAGGGTCAGAACATGACCTGCGTTTACGTCGCGATTGGCCAGAAGGCCTCGTCGATCAAGAACGTGGTGCGTGCCCTGGAGCAGGCCGGCGCGATGGAATACACCATCGTCGTGGCCGCTTCCGCCTCTGAATCGGCTGCCATGCAGTACCTGTCGGCCTACTCCGGCTGCACCATGGGCGAGTACTTCCGCGATCGCGGCCAAGACGCTCTGATCGTGTACGACGATCTGTCCAAGCAGGCCGTGGCCTACCGCCAAGTGTCGCTGTTGCTGCGCCGCCCGCCCGGCCGCGAAGCCTACCCCGGCGACGTGTTCTATCTCCACAGCCGCCTGCTGGAGCGTGCGGCTCGTGTGAACGCCGACTACGTCGAAGCCTTCACCAAGGGTGAAGTCAAGGGCAAGACCGGTTCGCTGACCGCACTGCCCATCATCGAAACGCAGGCCGGCGACGTGTCCGCTTTCGTGCCGACCAACGTGATTTCGATCACCGACGGCCAGATCTTTCTGGAAACCAGCCTGTTCAACGCCGGTATCCGCCCCGCCATCAACGCCGGTATTTCGGTGTCGCGCGTCGGTGGTGCTGCCCAGACCAAGCTGATCAAGAACCTGTCCGGTGGTATCCGTACCGACCTGGCACAGTACCGTGAACTGGCTGCGTTCGCGCAGTTCGCTTCTGATCTGGACGAAGCCACCCGCAAGCAGCTCGACCGCGGTGCCCGCGTGACCGAACTGCTCAAGCAGGCGCAGTACTCGCCCCAGTCCATCGGCATCATGGCGTCCACGCTGTTTGCCGTGAACAAGGGTTACCTGGACGACATCGATGTCAAGAAGGTGCTGGCCTTCGAATCCGGCATGCACGCCTTCCTGAAGGACAAGCACGCCGCGCTGCTGGCCAAGCTGGAAGCCGAACGTGCCATGGACAAGGACGCTGAAGCCCAGCTGGCTGCCGCTATTGCCGACTTCAAGAAAACCGGCACGTACTGATCCGGCCCATTGACCCGATAAAGGAGCAGCAATGGCAGCAGGCAAGGAAATACGCGGCAAGATCAAATCGGTGGAGAACACCAAGAAGATCACCAAAGCCATGGAAATGGTCGCCGCCTCCAAAATGCGCAAGGCGCAGGACCGCATGCGTGCGGCCCGGCCTTACGCCGAAAAAGTGCGTCAGATCACCGGCAACCTGAGCCGTGCGAACCCGGAGTACACGCACCCGTTCATGCAGACCAACGACGCCAAGACCGCCGGTTTTGTCGTGGTCACGACCGACAAAGGTCTGTGCGGCGGCATGAACACCAACGTGCTGCGTGCACTCACGAACCAGCTCAAGGATCTGCAGAGCAAAGGCGTGAGCGCTGAGGCCGTGGCCATTGGCAACAAGGGCCTGGGCTTTCTCAACCGCATCAACGCCAAGGTGGTGTCCAGCGCTGTCGGCCTGGGGGACACGCCCCACCTCGACAAGCTGATCGGCCCCGTCAAGGTGCTGCTCGATGCATACACCGAAGGTCGCATCAACGCGGTCTACCTCTGCTACACCCGCTTCATCAACACGATGAAACAGGAAGCGGTGTCCGAGCAGCTGTTGCCCCTGAATGCGGGCGACCTGCAGGATGGTGCAAAAGGCCGGGACTGGGATTACGTCTACGAGCCCGATGCGGCCTCCGTGATCGACGAGCTGCTGCTGCGTTATGTGGAAGCCCAGGTCTACCAGGCCGTCGCCGAGAACATGGCTTCGGAGCAGTCCGCGCGCATGGTGGCCATGAAGGCCGCCACCGACAACGCCGGCAGCGTCATCGGCGAACTCAAGCTGGTCTACAACAAGACCCGTCAGGCCGCGATCACGAAAGAACTTTCGGAAATCGTCGCTGGCGCCGCAGCGGTCTGAAGCAGCCGTTCAACAGAATTCAGAGAATTTAAAAGGTATCCATCATGTCTCAAGTACAAGGCAAGATTGTTCAGTGCATCGGCGCCGTGGTTGACGTGGAGTTTCCGCGCAACGAGATGCCGCGCGTTTATGACGCCCTGAAAATGGAGGGCTCTGCCCTGACGCTGGAAGTCCAGCAACAGCTGGGCGACGGCGTGGTGCGCACGATTGCGCTGGGTTCGTCTGACGGCCTGCGCCGTGGCATGCTGGTGACCAACACCCACGCCAACATCACCGTGCCCGTGGGCAAGGCCACCCTGGGCCGCATCATGGACGTGCTGGGCGCGCCCATCGACGAACGTGGCCCTGTGGACCAGACCCTGACCGCTCCCATTCACCGCAAGGCACCGGCGTATGACGAGCTGTCGCCTTCGCAGGAACTGCTGGAAACCGGCATCAAGGTGATCGATCTGGTCTGCCCGTTCGCCAAGGGCGGTAAGGTGGGTCTGTTCGGTGGCGCCGGTGTCGGCAAGACCGTGAACATGATGGAACTCATCAACAACATCGCCAAGGCCCACAGCGGTCTGTCGGTGTTCGCTGGTGTGGGCGAGCGCACCCGTGAGGGCAACGACTTCTACCACGAGATGGCCGATTCGGGCGTGGTGAACCTGGAGAACCTGGGTGAGTCCAAAGTGGCCATGGTCTACGGTCAGATGAACGAGCCCCCGGGCAACCGCCTGCGCGTGGCCCTGACCGGCCTGACCATCGCCGAGTCGTTCCGCGACGAAGGCAAGGACGTGCTGTTCTTCGTGGACAACATCTACCGCTACACGCTGGCCGGTACCGAAGTGTCCGCACTGCTGGGCCGCATGCCTTCCGCCGTGGGCTACCAGCCGACGCTGGCCGAGGAAATGGGCCGTCTGCAAGAGCGCATCACCTCCACCAAGGTGGGCTCGATCACCTCCATCCAGGCCGTGTACGTGCCGGCCGATGACTTGACCGACCCGTCGCCTGCCACCACCTTCGCCCACCTGGATTCCACCGTGGTGCTGTCGCGTGACATCGCTTCTCTGGGTATCTATCCCGCCGTGGACCCGCTCGACTCCACCAGCCGCCAGCTGGACCCGCTGGTCGTGGGTCAGGAGCACTACGAAACCGCCCGCGCCGTGCAGGGCACGCTGCAGCGCTACAAGGAACTGCGCGACATCATCGCCATTCTGGGCATGGACGAACTGGCCCCTGAAGACAAGCTGGCCGTGGCCCGCGCCCGCAAGATCCAGCGTTTCCTTTCGCAGCCGTTCCACGTCGCTGAAGTGTTCACCGGCTCGCCCGGCAAGTACGTGCCGCTGTCGGAAACCATCCGTGGTTTCAAGATGATCACCGCCGGCGAGTGCGATCACCTGCCGGAGCAGGCCTTCTACATGGTCGGTACCATCGACGAGGCGTTTGAGAAGGCCAAGAAAGTCGCCTAAGCATGACCGGGGCCGCGCAAGCGGTTCCTCATCGCTGAAACCTCTTTCACCTTTTCTCTGGAGTAACTATGAGCACCATCCACGTCGATGTGGTCAGCGCCGAGGAGTCCATCTTCTCCGGTGAAGCCAAGTTCGTGGCCCTGCCGGGTGAAGCCGGTGAGCTGGGCATCCTGCCCGGTCACATCCCGCTGATCACCCGCATCAAGCCCGGTGCCGTGCGCATCGAAAAAGCCGACGGTGGCGAAGAGTTCGTGTTCGTGGCCGGTGGCATTTTGGAGGTGCAGCCGCACTGCATCACCGTGCTGTCCGACACCGCCATCCGTGGCAAGGACCTGGACGAAGCCAAGGCCACCGACGCGCGCAAGCACGCCGAAGAAGCGGTCAAGAACGCCAAGAGCGATATCGACCTGGCCAAGGCCACGTCCGAGCTGGCGGTCATGGCCGCCCAGATCGCCGCGCTGCGCAAATACCGTCAGAAAAAGTGACATGCCTTCGCGCGTTGCATGAAAAAGCCGGCACATGCCGGCTTTTTTTCGTCGAGGCGTGGCAGGCTCTGGTGGCGGTGGGATCATTGATGGAAGGTGAACATCCCGGATGAACAAGCGATGACCTCGATATTTGAAAGCCCTGAAATGGCGCCGGAAGAGGTGGCGGCTCGGTTGCTGGTGACGCCGTCCGCGCTGGATGACCTGACCCTGGGCGATGCCATGCGTGTCGTCGCCTACATGCGTCCCCACCGGATCAAGTCCGGCACCGTCTTCATTCACGAGGGTGAGGTCAAGCGCAACGACTACATGTTGCTGGTGCTGGAAGGGGACATCTCGGTGGAGAACGAACTGCCTGGCCACGAGGGCAGCATGGTGGTCAACATCATCGGCCCCGGACATCTCATCGGCGAGATGGGGGTGCTCGATGGCTCGCCGCGTTCGGCCACCTGCACCGCCACCACCGACATCGCCGCCGCGGTGCTGTCCCGCACGGCGCTCATGCGTCTGCTCAAGGCCGAGCCCGCTGTGGGTGCCCGGCTGCTGCTGGCCATTTCCAAGCGCATGGCCGACCGGCTGCGCGAAACCACCCGCAAGTTGCGAACGTTTGCCCAGATGAACAAGGCCCTGCAGCAGGAGCTTCAGGTGGTGATGAACAACCGCACCCCCCGCAGCGGCAGGAAGCACTGAGGGCTCAAGCCCTGACCACGCTGTCGGGCAGCTCGTTGGGGCTGACCCCGTCATCCCCGGTCGGGAAATGTGCCACGAGCAGGGCCGACACTTCTTCGAGCGCCTGCGTCAAGCCGTCCTCAAACTCACCCGACCTCAGGCGTGCCCCGAGGCGATCGACGATGGCCTGCCACTGGGCGTGATCGACGTGCGCGCTCAAGGCCCGGTCGGCGACGAACTCGATGGCGTGCTCGGCCAGCAGCAGGTAGATCAGCACGCCGTTGTTGTGCTCGGTGTCCCACACCCCCAGGCGTCCGAACCAGCTCACAGCGCGCTCCCTGGTCAGCATGCCCACGCTGGTGGTCCGGTCGAGGCGCCACAGGTAGGACAGCGGCAGCGCCGCCTCCACACACAGGCGGACCTCCCCCGAGTGGCGGGTTTCGCTTGCCGCGACCCGTTGGGCGAGGCGCTGCGCCATGTCGTCGGGGATGAGACGGTGGGTGTCGGCGCTGTCGAGCCAGCGGTGTTTGAGGATGCGCAGAAATTTGTTCATCACGATCACCAGCCGCCCGAAGCGCCGCCGCCACCGAAGTTGCCACCACCCCCCGAGCTGAAGCCGCCACCGCCGCCAAAGCCGCCGCTGCCGCCACCAAAACCGCCCCCGCCCCAGGAACCACCGCCCCCCCGCCCGCCGCGGCCGGAACTCGGCATGGACGGCAACATCTGCAAAAAGAGCGCGGCGAGCATGGCCAGCAGGCCGGCACCCACCGACAGCCAGACCACGGCGGTCAACACCCAGGCCAGCCCGCCGGCCCCGGCGCCTGTCAGCAAGGTGCCCAGCTTGTTGCCGAAGATGCTGCGCAGCACGGCGGACCCGATGGGCACGGCAAACGCGAGAAAGATCAGGATGTCCAGCGGCGCCATCCCGCCGACACCGGATGCGGGCGGGCCGTCGCCGGGCAGCGGCAGGTCCTCGCCGGCCACACGGGCCAGGATCTGGTCCACCCCGGCCTGGATGCCGCCGGCGTAGTCGTTGTTGCGGAACGCGGGCGCCACGGCCTGGTCGATGATGCGGCGCGCCATGAGGTCGGGCAAGGCGCCTTCCAGCACCTTGCTGGTGGCGATGCGCATGCGCCGGTCGTTCTTGGCCACCACGAACAGCACACCATCGCCCACGTCCTTGCGTCCGATCTTCCACGCGTCACCCAGGCGCTGCGTGTAGTCGGCGATGTCCTCGGGCTGGGTGGTGGGCACGATCACCACCGCCACCTGGGTGCCGCGCTCCGCCTCGAACGCCGCCAGCCGGGCTTCCAGCGACGCGATGCTGGCCGCGTCCAGGGTGCCCGTCTGGTCCGTCACGCGCGCCCGCAACTCGGGCAGGGGCAGCACGCCCTGTGCATGGGCCGAGACAGCGCCCACGAGCCAGAGCGCGCCCAACAGCAGCGCGCGGAACCAGCGGACGGTCATGGCTTGTTGAAGTCCACCTTCGGCGGGGTGCTGATGGCCGCTTCGTCCGCCACCTGGAAGCCGGCCTTGGGCTTGTAACCAAACACCATGGCGGTCAGGTTGCTCGGGAAGCTGCGCGCCAGGACGTTGTAGGCCTGCACCGTCTCGATGTAGCGGTTGCGCGCCACGGTGATGCGGTTTTCGGTGCCTTCGAGCTGCACGCGCAGGTCGCTGAAGGCCTGGTTGGCCTTCAGGTTGGGGTACTGCTCCACGACCACCATCAGGCGGCTCAATGCACTGCCCACCTCGCCCTGCGCGGCCTGGAATTTTTCCATCGCTGCCGGATCGTTCACCATCTCGGGCGTCACCTGGATCGATGTGGCTTTGGAGCGCGCCTCGATCACCTTGGTCAGCGTGTCCTGTTCGAAACTGGCCTCGCCCTTGACAGTGGCGACGATGTTGGGGATCAGGTCGGCTCGGCGCTGGTACTGGTTGAGCACCTCGGACCAGGCCGACTTGCTCTTTTCATCCAGGCTCTGGAAATCGTTGTAGCCACAACCGGTGAGCCCGGCGGCGAGGCACAGGGCCAGCGCCCAGGTGGTGAGGGATTGGGTCAAAGCGCGCATGAAACCTCCATCGGCCGACGTTGCGGCCACAGGTGAAAAAGGGCAAGGCCCGGAACTCTCGCGGACTATACCCCCAGGACTTCTGCGCCGGTCACCCGATAGCGGCCATGCGGCAGAGGGTCATCCGAAGGGCGGCACCCGGAAGCACAAGGACGCCGCCAGCCGCCGGGCGCACGGCAAAATAGGCCCATGCGCAAACCCAAAATGCCTCCGGGCTCCGCCGACGACACCGAACACGCGTTCTACGACGCGCTGCAGCACGGTGACCTCGAACGCCTCATGGCCTGCTGGGCCGACGAAGAGGACATCGTGTGCGTGCACCCCGGCGGACCGCGCCTGGTGGGGCCGGCCGCGATCCGCGCGGCCTTCGAGGCCCTGTTCTCGAACGGCAGCGTCAAGGCCCACCCGGAGCGGGTGCGCCGGCAGGACGCGGGCGGTTGCAGCGTGCACAGCGTGGTCGAGCGGGTCGAGGTGCTGACCGACGACGGGCTCGCGCACGCCTGGGTGGTGGCCACCAACGTCTACGCCAAGACGGCGCAGGGCTGGCGCCTGGTGGCGCACCACGCGAGCCCGGGCAGCCGCACGGAACCCGACGACGCGCTGAGTGCGCCCACGGTGTTGCACTGAGCCTGTGGTCCCTTTGCACCCTTCGCTCCTGCCTTCTTCGATGAGCTTCGCGCAACGGTACCGGGCGCCCTGGTGGCTGCCGGGCGGCAACGCCCAGACGCTGTGGGCGGCGTTGTACGCGCGCCGCCACTGGGGCCCTGCGCCCACCTGGCAGCGCCAGCGCTGGACCACGCCCGACGGCGACTTCATCGACGTGGACACGGCCCGGCACGCCAGCGCCCCCGACGCGCCCCTGCTGGTGTTGTTCCATGGCCTGGAGGGCTCGTCGGCCAGCCAGTACGCGGTGGCGTTTGCCGATTTCGCCGCGTCGCAGGGCCTGGCGTTCGCGGTGCCCCATTTCCGGGGCTGCTCGGGCGAACTGAACCTGGCGCCCCGGGCCTACCACTCGGGCGATTTTGATGAGATTGACTGGGTGCTCCGGCGCTTCGCTGCCGAGCATCCGGGGCGGCCGTTGCTGGCGGCCGGCGTTTCGCTGGGGGGCAACGCGCTGCTGCGCTGGGCGGGTGAAATGGGGCACAGCGCGGCGGACACGGTGCGAGCCGTGGCGGCGGTGTGTTCGCCGCTGGATCTGGCGGCGGGCGGGCACGCCATCGGGCGTGGCTTCAACCGGCTGGTCTACACGCGCATGTTCCTTTCCAGCATGGTGCCCAAGGCCTTGAAAAAACTGGAACAGCACCCGGGCCTGTTCGACCGCGAGGCGCTGCTCGCCGCGCGCGATCTCTACGAGTTCGACAACCTGTTCACCGCGCCGCTGCACGGGTTCCGGGACACCGACGACTACTGGGCGCGCGCCTCGGCCAAGCCGGTGCTGCGCGACATCCGCGTGCCGGCGCTTGCGCTCAATGCGCGGAACGACCCGTTCGTCCCGGCGCCCTCGCTGCCCACCGCCGCCGAAGCCGGCAGCCACGTCACCCTCTGGCAACCTGCAGAGGGGGGGCATGTGGGGTTCCCGGTGTCGCTCGGCCCACTGGGCCTGCCGGGCCATGTGCGGGCGATGCCGGAGGCCGTGGGGCGATGGCTGATTCAGCAGCTTCCCCCCGAGGCGCCTTCGGCGCTTCTCCCTCAGGGGGCAACACCAGCGGCCCGGCAAAGCCGGTTCCGCGGTGTTCCCGGTCACGCCCCCTCGACCGACGCCGACGCTGCAGCTGAGCGGGAAACCGGGGTGTAATCGCGACATGGATGACATCGTCAAAGCCGCCCTCGCCAAATGGCCCAACGTGCCGCACTGTGTCGGCTGGCTCGGGCTGGACGCGCGGGGCAACTGGTTCATGCGCGACGACCGCTGCCAGCGCAGCGGGCCGTTCGCGGTCGAGCCGGGCGAGGCGGTGATGGCGAGCAAGGGCTCGCTGCTCAAACACGACAAGCTCATCGACTTCATCCACCGCAACTGCGCGGCCGACGAGGCGGGCCAGTGGTTCTTCCAGAACGGGCCGCAGCGTGTCTACCTGGAGCTGGAGGCCACGCCCTTCATCTGGCGCCTGCAGCCCGATGGGCGTGTGCTGGCGCACAGCGGACAGGACGCGGGTGAGGCGCGCCAGAGCCTGCTCGATGAACTCGGGCGGCTGTACCTCGTGACGGCGCTCGGCATCGGTCTGGTGCACACCAGCGACATGGCGCTGGCCGCCGATACGGTGGAGGTCGGGCGGTGGACGCCCGAGCCGGTGCAGGCCGCCGCGTTGCCCGCCGACTGGGGTTTTGTGCGCAGCCCGCAGCGCCGGCAGTCGGGTGCCGCCGCGCCCTGGCTCGCACCGGCGGGCTGAACCTCGCCGACCCGGGCGCAAAAAAAAGCCGGTCAGTGACCGGCTTTTTTGTGGGAGCGTGAAGGGCTTACTTCACCGCCGCCAGCATGTACTGCACGGCGGCCTTGATGTCGGCGTCCGATGCGGTGGAACCGCCCTTGGCGGGCATCGCGTTCTTGCCCTTGATGGCGCTGGCGGTCAGGCCGTCGAGGCCGAGCGCGACACGAGGGGCCCAGGCGGTCTTGTCGCCGAACTTGGGTGCACCGGCGACCCCCGCGGCGTGGCACACCGCGCAGGCTTGTTTGTACAGGGCTTCACCACCCACGCCGGCCGCAGCGGCCACCGGCGCGGCAGCGGCAGGTGCGGCAGCCGCGACAGGAGCCGGCGCGGCGGCAGCGGCAGCCGCCGGAGCGGCCTCCGCAGCGGGTGCGGCTGCTGCGGCTGCATCGCCGACGGCAGCAGGGGCCGCGGGTTCGGCCAGCTTGCCACCTGCGGCGTTCGCCATGTGCACCACGGCGCGGCCGATTTCCACGTCGCTGAAGGCGCCGCCACCCTGGGCGCCCATGGCGTTCTTGCCTTTGAGGGCCGAGTTCAGCAAGGCCTCGTAGCCCTGGCCGAGGCGCGGTGCCCAGGCCGCGACGTCACCGAACTTGGGGGCGCCGGCCAGGCCCGCGGCGTGGCAGGCCGAGCACTGGGCCGTGTACACGGCGTCGCCGGCGGCGAGCGGGCGGTTGGCATCGCGCAGTTCGACAGTGCCCACTCGCTGGATGCGCTGGGCCGTGGCCAGCTCGGGGTCCACCGCGCCGGCGGCCGGCTTGTCGCCGGAGGTGACGTAGTACACCAGGCCGATGATGATGAAGATGGGGCCGACGAAGGAGAAGAACGACGTCCAGAGCAGTTGGGCGGGCGTCTTGATCGGGCCGGTGTGGGAGTCGTGCGCGTGGTCGCTCATGGTGTCCTCTGGGGTGGCGAAACGGTGCCGGGAAGGGAGAAATGGGGGCTCGCCCGACGGAGGGCAAACAACCCGCGATTATAGACAGCGCCCCATTGCACGGGGCTTGCGCCGCCCCTTGCAACGGCCAGGTGTGTGATCAGCGCATCCAGGCATCAGCGCGGCTTGCGCAGCCCGCGCAGCGTTTCCCGCGCATGGGGCAACCAGCCCTTGCCGCGCCAGCGCCACCACATGAGCAGGCCGCGCAGGCATTCGTCGGCCACGTAGGCCAGCCAGATGCCGGGCAGGCCCCAGGCGCGGCCCATGAAGTACGAGCCCGCGCCCAGCAGCAGCGCGAAGGAGCCGATGCTGGCGTAGACGGGGTAGTTCACGTCGCCGGTGGCGCGCAGCGCACCGATCACCACCAGGTTGAACACGCGACCGAGTTCGAGCGCCACCGAGATCCACAGCAGGGTCTGGGCCGCTTCGATGATGGCCGGGTCTTTGGTGAAGGCCCGCATGATCCAGGGCGCGGCCAGCGCCGCGATCAGCACCAGCGAGCCCGAGGCCAACATGCCGTTGCGCACGCCCTTCTTCACCATCTGGTCCGCCTCGCGCAGCCGGCCGGCGCCCACCAGGCGGCCGACCATGATTTCGCAGGCCCAGCCGATGGCCATGCTGATCAGCAGCACGTACTTCAGCGTCTGCAGCGTGTAGGAGTGGGTGGCCAGCGCGGCCACGCCCAGGCGCGCGGTGGCCGAGAGCGAGACCATGAAGGCCAGCCGGTAGCCCAGCTCCTGCGCGGCGCCTGGCAGGCCGATGCGCAGCACCGGCCCCAGCGTGCGCATGGGCAGGGACCACCAGTGGTGCAGCTGGGGCCGCAGGTCCATGCGCCGCTGCCAGAAGCGCAGGTGCAGCAGCAGGCCGAGCCCACGGCTGAGCAGGAAGGCCACGGCGTAGCCGTTGAGCCCCCAGCCGTCCCAGCTGCCCAGGCCGCGCATGAACACGAAGGCCAGCAGCAGGTGGCAGCCGTGCATGGCGATCATGATGAAGAGCGATTCGCGCGCAAACAGGTGGGCGCGCAGCACGGCGGCCATGCTGATGTTGTAGGCCTCCAGCACCATGGCCGGCGCGAGCAGCAGCATGTAGCTGATGGCCAGCGGCACCACCTCGGCCGGGGCGTTGAGCACGTCCAGCGTGAGGGCCTTGCCGAACAGCAGCCAGCTCGCGGCCAGCAGGCCGGCCCAGGTGCTGGCCGCCAGCGCCATGTACGAGGTGCGCTTCACCGCGTCCGGCTGACCGCTGCCGATCAACTGCGTGACCATCACACCCAGGCCGATGGCCAGCACGCGGAAGATCACGAACAGGGTTTCGAGCACCTGCTGCGTGAGGCCGAAGGTGCCGGCCGCCGCGTCCGACGTGTCCGAGGCCAGGTAGAGCCCGGCCATGGCCACCGTCATGCCCAGCAGGAACTCGCCAAAGATGGGCGCCGCGACGGCGTTGAGGCTGGGGCGGGCTTTCATGCGGGCGGTGTGTGGGCGCTCAGGTCATGACCGTGGGCGCGTCCATGCCCGTGTGGTGGCGGATGCGGGCGACCGCTTCGGCCAGGGCGACCAGTGGCGCCAGCGCTTCCTGGGCGGGGATGTCCTGCCGGCCGGCGTCGGGTTCGTGGCGCTCCAGGTAGACGCGCAGCGTCGCGCCTTCGGTGCCCGTGCCCGAGAGCCGGAACACCACGCGCGAGGAGTCTTCGAGCACCACGCGCACACCCTGCTTCTGGCTCACCGAACCGTCGACCGGGTCGGTGTAAGCAAAGTCGTCGGCCCAGGCGATCTGTTGCCCTGCGACCCTGGTGCCTCCCAGCGTGAGCAGCTTTGCGCGCAGCTCAGCCATCAGCGCGTTGGCCTTCTCGGTGGCGATGCCGTCGTAGTCGTGGCGCGAGTACACGCAGCGACCGTGGGCTTTCCACACGCCGCGCACCAGGTCTTCCACCGACTGGCCGGTGACGGCCACGAGGTTGAGCCAGAACAGCACGGCCCACAGGCCGTCTTTTTCGCGCACGTGGTCGGAGCCGGTGCCGTAGCTTTCTTCGCCGCAGAGCGTGACCTTGCCCGCATCCAGCAGGTTGCCGAAAAACTTCCAGCCCGTGGGCGTCTCGTGGCAGGCGATGCCCATCGCCTTCGCCACGCGGTCCACGGCGGTGGAGGTGGGCATGGAGCGCGCCACGCCGACCAGGCCCTTGGCGTAGCCGGGCACCTTCGTGGCGTGCGCCGTCAGCACGGCCAGGCTGTCGGACGGCGAGACCAGGAAGCCGCGCCCGAGGATCATGTTGCGGTCGGCGTCGCCGTCGGAGGCCGCGCCCATGTCGGGCGCGTCGGCGGCCATGAGGTGGGCCACCAGGTCGTCGGCGTAGGCGGGGTTCGGGTCCGGGTGCAGGCCGCCGAAGTCTTCCAGCGGCTCGGCGTGCACCACGGTGCCGGCGGGCGCACCGAGTTCACCTTCGATGATGGCCTTGGCGTAGGGGCCGCCCACCGCCCACATGGCATCAAAGCGAAGGCGGAAGCCGCGCTGGAACAGCGCGCGGATGGCGTCGAAATCGAACAGGCCGCGCAGCACGGCCGCGTGGTCGGCCACCGGATCGATCACCTCGACCGTGGTGTCTTCGATCTGTTGCATGCCGAGCATGTCGATCGCGATATCGGGCGCGTCGCTGATCTGGTATCGCTCCAGCACGAGCGTGCGCTCGTACATGGCCTGTGTGAGTTTTTCGGGCGCCGGACCACCGTTGGCCGCGTTGTACTTGATGCCGAAGTCGCCGTCGGGGCCGCCGGGGTTGTGGCTGGCCGAGAGGATGATGCCGCCGCTGGCGCCGTGGCGGCGGATCACCGCGCTGGCGGCCGGCGTCGAGAGGATGCCGCCCTGGCCGAGCAGCACGCGAGCGTAGCCGCGCGCCGCCGCCATCTTCAGGATGGTCTGCACGGCCACCCGGTTGTGGAAGCGCCCGTCGCCGCCGAGCACCAGGGTCTGGCCGGTGGCGCGGCCGGTCTCGCCGTGCAGCACGTCGAACAGCGCCTGCACGAAGTTCTCCAGGTAACGCGGTTGCTGGAACACCGTGACCTTCTTGCGCAGGCCGGAGGTGCCGGGCAGCTGGCCGGCGAATGGGGTGGTGGGCAGGGACTGGAGGGTCATGGCGGTTCCTGGGGTGGCGGGGTGGGGTCCGAGTCCTGGAAGACTGGGTGTCAAAGCGCCAGTGTCGCGCAGATTCCTGCGGGCCTTGTGACCACCCGAAACCGTCAGGCCCTTTCCAGGAACACGCAGCCCCAGGGTTCGAAGTGCAAGGTGGCGTCCGCCACGCGCGCGCCGGTCGCCACGCCGCCGGCCAGCGCTGTGGCCTGGGCCCAGTCCGCCGGCAGCGCCAGCGCGGCCGGGGCGTCGCTGAAGTTGAAGGCGCACAGCAGCCGCTGCGTGCCGTCGTCGCGCTCGAAGGCCAGCACCTGCGGATGGACAGGCAGCAGCGTCATGCGCCCGTGCCGCAGCGCGGGCTGATCGCGCCGCCAGTGCAGCAGCTGGGTGAAGTGGCCCAGCAGGCTCCCGGGCTGCCCTTGCTGGCGGTCCACGGCCAGGGCCCGGTGCTCGGGGGGCACGGGCAGCCAGGGTTTCTCGCCGCTGGAGAAACCGGCGTGCGCGGCGTCGGCCGACCACGGCATGGGCGTGCGGCAACCGTCGCGGCCCTTGAATTGGGGCCACATGGTGATGCCGTACGGGTCCTGCAGATCTTCGAAGGCGAGCTGCGCCTCGGGCAGGCCCAGCTCCTCGCCCTGGTAGAGGCACACCGTGCCGCGCAGGCTGGCCTGGAAGGTCGCGGCCAGGCGCAACAGGCGGGGATCGGGGTTCGGCCCGCCCCAGCGCGTGGCCGAACGGACGACGTCGTGGTTGGACAGCGCCCAGCACGGCCAGCCATCGCCGACGATCTCGCCGAAGCGCGAGAGAAAACCGTGCAGGAACGGGGCGTCGTGCGCTTCGCCCAGCAGGTCAAAGCAGTAGGCCATGTGCAGCCGTCGCTCACCGTTCGGGCCGCTCGCCGTGTACTCGGCCACCCGTGCCAGGCCGTCGTCGTCGCCGATCTCGCCGACCATGGTGGTGTCCGGGTACTGGTCGAGCAGGGCACGCAGGCGCTGCAGGAAGACCAGGTTTTCCGGTTGGCTCTTGTCGTGCACGTGCCGCTGCCAGCCGTAGGGGTTGAACGGGTTGACCGCCGGGTCGGGGTTGTTCGGGTCGGGCGCGCCCCGGCCCGGGTTGTTGCGCAGCTGGGCGTCGTGGAAGTAGAAGTTGGCGGTGTCGAGGCGGTAGCCGTCCACGCCCAGGTCGAGCCAGAACTTCACGGTGGCGAGCAGGGCGTCTTGCACCTCGCCGTTGTGGAAGTTCAGGTCGGGCTGGCTGGTGAGGAAGTTGTGCAGGTAGTACTGGCAGCGCCGCGTGTCCCACTGCCAGGCGCTGCCACCGAAGATGGAGAGCCAGTTGTTGGGCGGGTTGCCGTCGTCCTTGGGGTCGGCCCAGACGAACCAGTCGGCCTTGGGGTTGTCGCGGCTGGCGCGGCTTTCCACGAACCAGGGGTGCTCGTCGGCGCAGTGCGAGAGCACTTGATCGATCATGACCTTGAGGCCCAGTTCGTGGGCGCGGGCCACCAGCGCCTTGAAGTCGTCGAGCGTGCCGAACATCGGGTCGACGTCACAGTAGTCGCTGACGTCGTAGCCGAAGTCCTTCATCGGGCTCTTGAAGAAGGGCGAGATCCAGATGCCGTCGGCGCCGAGCGCGGCGATGTGGTCGAGGCGCTGGGTGATGCCCGGCAGGTCGCCGATGCCGTCGCCGTTGCTGTCCTGGAAGGAGCGCGGGTAGATCTGGTAGATCACGCCGCCACGCCACCAGCCGTTGTTGGGGGCCTGGGGGGAAGGGTGGTTCATGGGTGAAGCGGTGCAGGAAGCGAAAGAGGTTGGGTGGTCAGGCGGGCGTGGTGACGTGGCGCTGCATGAGCGCCTGCAGCCACCGCGCGCTGTGTTTGGGGGTGCGGGCCTGGGTGGCGTAGTCCACATGGACCATACCGAAACGCTGGGTGTAGCCGTGGGCCCACTCGAAGTTGTCGAGCAGGCTCCAGACGTAATAACCCCGGATGTCGATGCCCGCGGCCACCATGGCGGCGAGCTGGGTCAGGTGGGTCTGCAGGTAACGCAGCCGCGTCTCGTCATGGCACTCGCCATTCGCCACGCCGGTGTTGTCGGCGGCGCCGTTCTCGGTGATCCAGATCGGCGGCAGCGGCCACTCGTTCAGCAGGTTCTCGACCACGCGGCGCAGGCCCACGGGGTAGATCTCCCAGCCGATGTCGGTCAGGGGCAGCTGGTCGCCGTCGGGCGCGACGAAGGTGTAGCCCCGGACCGCATCGCCCTGGCTCACGGGCGCGCGCGCGACCGAGCGGGTGTAGTAGTTCAGCCCGATGAAGTCCAGCGGCTGGGCGCAGATCGCCAGGTCGCCCGCGCGGCGATTCTCGGCGCGGGAGCCGATCTGGGCCAGCATCTCGGCCGGCCATTCGCGGCCGAACAGCGGGTTGAGGAACACGTGGTTGCGCTCCAGCTCGGCCATGCGCGCGGCGGCCGCGTCGGCGGGCGCGCCGCTGAACGGGTCGCACAGCTCGGGGTTGAGCACGATGCCGAGCGACGTGTCGCTGCGCACCGCGCGCCAGGCCTGCACGCCCAGGCCGTGCGCGAGCATCAGGTGGTGGGCGGCGAGCAACGAGGCTTCGCGGTCCTGCACGCCGGGCGCGAACACGCCGACGTCGTGGCCGAGGAAGGCGCTGCACCAGGGCTCGTTGAGCGTGGCCACACGCGGCAGGCGGTCGCCCAGCTCGCGCGCGACCAGGGCCGCGTAGTCGGCAAAGCGGTGCGCCGTGTCGCGGTTCAACCAGCCGCCTTCGAGGTGCGAGGGCAGGTCCCAGTGGAACAGCGTGGCGTTGGGCGTGATGCCGTGTTGCTGCAGCTGATCGAGCAGGCGGCGGTAGAAATCGAGGCCGGCCTGATTGGCGCGGCCCTGCGCGTTCACCACGCGGGTCCAGGCGATGGAGAAGCGGTAGTGCCGGAACCCCAGCGAGGCCATCAGCGCGACGTCCTCGGGGTAGCGGTGGTAGTGGTCGCAGGCGACCATGCCGTCGCTCGCGTCCTTGATGCGCCCGGGCTGCGCGCAGAAGTCGTCCCAGATGCTGGGCAGCTTGCCCCCCTCGCGGCCGCCCCCCTCGATCTGGAAAGCGGCGGTCGCGCAACCCCATTCAAAAGCGGCAGGAAAAATGAGTCCGTCGGTCATCGGTGATGGGAAGAAAAAAGAGTGGTCGGAGAAGGGGTGTCTCTTCAAACACACGCCGAAGATCCGGCTCCGCCGGTCCAAGGGCGTGGTCCCCCTGGGGGGAAGCCGCAAAGCGGCGCAGGGGGGATCTCTACTTGACCGAGCCGGACAGCAGCCCCCGCACAAAGAAACGCTGCAGCGAGAAGAACACCAGCACCGGCACCGCAATCGAGACGAAGGCGCTGGCGGTCAGGATCTCCCAGCTCTCGCCGCGCGAGCCCAGCAGGTCGTTGAGCTTGATGGTGAGCACCACCTGGTCGGGCGCCTTGCCCAGGAAGACCAGTGCCACCAGGAAGTCGTTCCAGACCCAGAGGAACTGGAAGATCGCGAAGCTCGCCAGCGCCGGCACCGACAGTGGCAGCACGATGCTGGTGAAGATCTGGAAGTGCGTGGCGCCGTCCATGCGCGCGCTTTCGATGATGTCGCGCGGCAGCGAAGCGATGTAGTTGCGCAGCAGGTAGATCGCCAGAGGCAGACCAAAAGCCGAGTGCGCGAGCCACACCCCCAGGTACGACTTGGACGGCATGCCCAGCGAGGCGCCCAGGTCGTTGTAGAGCTTCAGCAGCGGGATCAGCGACATCTGCAGCGGCACCACCAGCATGGCGACCACCAGCACGAACAGCCAGCGCCGGCCGGGGAACTCCATCCAGCTGAAGGCGTAGGCGGCGAACGCGGCGATCAGGATGGGGATGAAGGTGGCGGGGATCGTGACCTTGAATGTGTTGAGGAAGGCGTCGCCCACGCCCTCGGACGCCACCACCTTCTGGTAGTTGGTGGTCGAGAAGGAGGGCGGTGTTTCGGCCACGAAGAAGATGCGGATGCCCCGGTCCTTTTCGTAGGCCTGGTTCAGCACCATGCGGTAGCTGCCGTCGGCGTTCACGGTGAGCGTGCCGTCGGGCTGACCGTCTTCGTCGTCGAACACCTGGGCGTCCGTCAGCTCGACCGCCTGGCCCACGGGGAACTCACCGGGGTTGGCCGACTTGAGCGAGAAGCGGCTCAGCTTCGCCGAGGCGCCCTCGGGGAACAGGCGCCCGGCCAACACGAAGCGGTCGCCCTCGGGCACCACACTCTGGGCGCCGGCGGTGCGGCGCATGTCGGGCCGGGTCTGGGTGGACAGGGCGGTCCACCAGCCGCTGCTCACGATCTGCTCGCGGTCGCGGAAGCTGGAGACCAGCAGGCCGAAGGTGGGCAGCACCCAGGCCAGCACGATGGCCAGCAGCAGGGCGTGCGAGAACAGGGACGTGGCGTTGAATCGGAGTTTCATCGCTGGGCCTCCTCGGCGCGGAATCGGCGGATGTTGAAGGCCATCACGGGGATCACGGCGAACATGAGCACCATGGCCAGCGTGGAGCTGCGCCCGTAGTCGCCGCCGCCCCGGAACATCCAGTCGTACATCAGGTTGGCCAGCACGCTGGTGTCCCACTGCCCGCCGGTCATGGCCATGACGATGTCGAACACCTTGAGCACGGTGATGGTGATGGTGGTCCAGACCACGAGGATGGTGGACATCACCTGCGGCACCATGATTTCAAAGAAGATCTGCAGCTCGGTGGCGCCGTCGATGCGCGCCGCCTCGATGGTGTCGTTGGGCACGCCGCGCAGCGCGGCCGAGAGGATCACCATGGCGAAGCCGGTCTGGATCCAGATCAGGATCGCCATGAGAAAGAAGTTGTTCCAGAACGGCACCGTCACCCAGGCCTGCGGCTCCATGCCCATGCCTTGGACGAGGGCGTTGAGGATGCCGATCTGCTCGTTGTCGGGGCCCCGGAAGTCGTAGACGAATTTCCAGATCACGCTGGCGCCGACGAAGCTGATCGCCATCGGCATGAACACCAGCGTCTTGGCCACGTTGCCCCACCACACGCGGTCGGCCAGCACGGCCACGATCAGGCCCAGCGCCGTCGACACGGCGGGCACCACCAGCAGCCACAAAAAGTTGTTGCGGATGGTGATGAAAAAATTCTCGTCCTTGAACACCCAGACGTAGTTGGCCAGGCCCACGAAAGTTTCGCCGACCGCGTCGAAGAAACTCAGCCGGAAGGTCTCGACCAGGGGGTAGACGAGGTAGACGCCCAGCAGCAACAGCGCCGGCGCCATGAACAGCCAGGGCTGCACGTTCGAGCGGATCGCCTCGCGCCGGTTGCGCGTCGCAAAGGGCAAGGCCAGGATGCGGTCGAGCACGAAATTGCTGCCCGCGAAATACAGCAGGCAGGCACCGATGCTGACCACCACGGCAAGCAGGGTTTGAAAGATCGAATCACTCATGGTGGTCAGTGCAAGTGGGTGGTCAGCGGGAACAACCGCAAAAGAAGGAACTGAAGAGAGCTGTCCGGTGCGCGGCGTCCCCACCGGGGATGCCGCGGAACCGGCTCCGCCGGGCCGCTGGCATCGCCCCCTTGGGGGTGACGCCGAAGGCGGCGCGGGGGGAGAAATTACTGCGCGGGGGGAGCTCTATTTCAAGGCTTCCCAGGACTTCTGGATGTCATCGGCCACGGCCTGGGCCGACTTGCCGCCCGAATAATCGACCATGCCTTTCCAGAAGCTGCCAGCACCCACAGCGCCGGGCATCAGGTCGGAACCGTCGAAGCGGAAGGTGGTCGCGCCCTGCAGGATCTCGCCTTGCTTGCGCAGGGCCTTGGTTTTGTACTTGGCCAGGTCGGCGCCCTTGTGCGGGGTCAGGAAGCCGCCTTCGGCCATCCAGATCTCGTGCGCTTGCGGGTGTTGCAGGTACTCCATGAAGGCCTTGGCGCCCTTGCTGTCCTTGGTGATCGTCAGGATCGTGCCGCCACCCAGGACCGGGTTGCCCAGCTTCTTGCCGGCGTAGGACGGGAAGTAGAAGAAGTCGGCGTCCTCGGCCTTGCCGTCGGGGAAGAAGGCCGGGATGAACGAGGCCTGGCGGTGCATGTAGCACTTGGGCGGCGAGCCGAACATGCCCTTGGGGCTGTCCTTGAAGCTCACCGTGGCCACGGCCTTGGCGCCGCCATCCACATACGCGTCATTGCGGGCGAACCAGCCATAGGCCTCGATCGCTTCGACCACGCGCTTGTCGTTGAACTTCATCTTGTTGCTGGTCCAGTCGTCGTAGACGGCAGGGGTCTGGGTGCGCAGCATCATGTCTTCGACCCAGTCGGTGGCGGGCCAGCCGGTGGCGGCGTCGCTGCCCAGGCCGATGCACCAGGGCTTGCCACCGTCGGCGGCGATCTTCTTGGTCAGGTCCTGCAGTTCTTCCATGGACTTGGGCACCTTGTAGCCCTTTTCCTTGAAGTTCTCCGGGATGTACCAGACCAGGCTCTTGACGTTGACGTTGTAGAAGAAGCCGTAGAACTCTTCCTTGCCCGCCTTGTTCTTGTAGGTGCCGAGGTCGGCCCACGAGCTGCCGGCGGCGTAGTTGGCCTTGACCCAGTCGCGGGCCTTGTTGCCCAGGGGCGTGAGGCCACCGACGGCGGCCATGTTGGCGGCCAGGCCGGGCTGCGGGAACACCGAGATGTTGGACGGCGAGCCGGCCTTGATGTCGATCACGATCTGCTGCTCGGAGCTTTGTGAGCACGAGTGCTTCACGGTGGCGCCGGTGGCCTTCTCGAAGTTGGCCACGACCTTCTTGAACATGCCCTCTTCGGCGCCGGTCCAGGGGCAGGTGACGGTGATGACTTCGCCCTTGAGGTCGGGCCCTTTGTAGTCTGCGGCCATCGCGGGAGCGACGGATGCGGCCAGCGCCAGGGTGGCGGCGCCGGCCATTGCGGTTTTCTTGAACATGTCTCTCTTGCTCCACAAAATGCGCCGCAGACCATCCACAGCGCAAAAACGGTGACAGGCCCGCAGGCCCGTGAAAGGGGTGGCCTACAGGGCTTTGCCGTCGGCGCCGAAGCGGTACAGGTGCTGCGCATCGAAGCCCAGCTCCACGCGCTCGCCCGGGTGCAGCTGCAGCGTGCCGTCCATGCGCGCGGTGATCTCGCCCAGCTCGCCGGCGTCCACATAGGCAAAGGTTTCGTTGCCCATCATTTCGGCGTGGCGCAGCGTGCCGTGCAGGCTGCCGCCGGCCACCACCTTGAGGTGTTCGGGGCGCAGGCCGACCGTGGTGGCGCCGTGCTGCCGGGCGAACTCGCCGCCCAGGAAGTTCATCTGCGGCGAACCGATGAAGCCCGCGACGAACAGCGAGGCCGGGTGGTTGTAGAGGTGCAGCGGCGCGCCCACCTGCTCGATGCGGCCCTTGTTGAGCACCACGATCTTGTCGGCCAGCGTCATCGCCTCCACCTGGTCGTGGGTCACGTAGATCATGGTCGCGCCGAGGCGGCGGTGCAGTGTGGCCAGCTCCACGCGCATCTTGGTGCGCAGGGAGGCGTCGAGGTTGGACAGCGGCTCGTCGAACAGGAACACCTTGGGGTTGCGCACGATGGCGCGGCCGATGGCCACGCGCTGGCGCTGGCCGCCCGACAGGGCCTTGGGCAGGCGCTGCAGGTACTCGGTGATCTGCAGGATCTCGGCCGCCTCGCGCACACGGCGGTCGATGTCCGCCTTGGGCACCTTGGCGATCTTCAGGCCGAAGGCCATGTTGTCGTAGACCGTCTTGTGCGGGTACAGCGCGTAGCTCTGGAACACCATGGCCACGCCGCGCTCGCTCGGCGGCAGCTCGTTGACCGTCTGGTCGGCGATGGCCAGCGTGCCGCCGGAGATGTCTTCCAGGCCGGCGATCATGCGCAGCAAGGTGGTCTTGCCGCAGCCCGACGGCCCCACGAAGACCACGAACTCGCCGGGCTCGATGTCCAGGTTCACGCCATGGATGACATGGATCTTGCCGTAGCTCTTCTGGATGTCACGCAGTCGCAGACTGGATTGGCTCATGTGCGGAATGCCTCAAGGAAAGACCAGGGGTGCTGGGCCGCCGCGTGAGATCGCATCAGATCGCTTCAGCCCGAATGACTGGATTTGAGCATCAATGCAAACGATTGCATGATCGGGTTTGCCCTAGGTTTCCGGCTTGTTCTGGGTACGTAACAGGACATCGCGGCGCGCGAAGCGCGGCGGAAACAGCTATTGACTTACCGGAGCGAAGTGTCCAGCCCAGAACGCGGCGGAACTGGCTCCGCCAGGCCGCACCGCGTTGCCCCCTTCAGGGGGTCGCGCGCAGCGCGGCGGGGGTGCTCTCACTCACCGGCTGCTTTCGCGCTCGATCAGCTGCGCCGGCAGGGTGATCGCGCGCTGGGGCAGCCCGGCGATCGACTCGAACAGCAGCTCCACCAGGGCCTTGCCGGCCGTTTCCGTGGGCTGCCGGATGGAGGTCAGCGAAGGGTGCACGTGCTCCGCGAGGGCGATGTCGTCGTAGCCCACGATCCGGATCTGGCCCGGCACATCGATGCCGCGTTCCTTGAGCGCGCCCATGAGGGAAATGGCGGTGACGTCGCTGCTGGCAAAGATCGAGTCGAACTGCAGGTCGCGAGCGAGCCATTCGTCGATGGTCTGGCGGATGCGCACGTCACCAAACAGGAACGACTGCAGCAGGCGTGGGTCTTCCTCGATGCCCGCCTCGGACAGCGCCCGCTGGTAACCCCGGTACCGCAGTCCGGCCTCGGGGTGCGTGGAGTCGCCAAAGAACGCGATGCGCCGGCAGCCGCGTTCGACCAGGTGGCGCGTGGCGAGGTAGCCACCCTGCTCGTTGTCGCCGCCCACGACGGGGTACATCGCGTCCGGGAGGCAGGCGCCCCAGACCGCCATGGGCATGCGCTGCGCGGCCAGCCGGTTGAGGTGGTCGTGCCAGGTCAGCTGACCGATCACGATCAGCCCGGCCACCTGGCCGCTCTCGACGAACGCGGGCAGCTGGTGCGGCTGGCCCTCCTTGAGGCGCGAGAGCAGCAGGCTCATGCCGCGCTCGTCCAGCGTGTCGGCGACGGTGCCGAGGATGCTGAGCAGGAACGGGTCCGAGATGGACTGCATGCTGTCGCCCAGGATGATCACGCCCACCGTGTGCACGTCCTTGCGCCGCAGGTTGGCCGCGCCGACGTTGACGCGGTAGTTGAGCGAACTGGCCAGCTCGGTGATGCGGTTGCGGGTGGCCTCCGGGATCAGCGGGCTGCCACTGAGCGCGCGCGACACGGTGGACGCGGACACGCCGGCCAGGCGTGCGATGTCGGCCATCTGCATGCGCCGGCGGCCCTGATCGGGGGGCGCGGGGCTGGTCGAAGGGTCTGAAAGGGCCGCAGGGGCCGGGGCAGCGCTGGCAGCGGGAGTCTTGCGAGGGGAGCGGGGCATCGGCACATTATTTCATTCCATAACGACCCGCACGTGAGGTCGGACATGGAGAGGGCCACAAGGGCGAAAAAAGGCCCGGGCACCTTGCGGAACCCGGGCCAAACTCTGATTGCCGAGAGGAAAAAGTGGGCTTGCCTTACGGCTCCGCCCACCGGGGAGTGACCGGGTGTGACCCCGATCAGAACGCGTAGTTGATGCGCACGCGGGCAGCGGTCTGGTTCTTGCTGCCCGAACCACCCTTGGCGAAGCTGAGGGCGGGGGTGATGGTGGCGCCCTTGACGCCCATCAGCGGCAGCGAGTAGGCGGCGTAGAACGTGTTGTTCTTGGCACCGTTGGCACCCTTGTCCAGGATCAGGCCAAAACCGGCCGGGCCGAACGTGCCGTTCAGGCCGACGGACTTGTCGTCTTCCATCTTGGCGAAGCTCAGGTTCATGCTGGCGTCCTTGCTCAGTGCATAACCCAGCGACACGCCGGCGCCGTTGGTGCTCTCGGTGCCGCCGACCACCTTGACCGATTCGACGCCCAAGCGCAAGGTCATCGGGCCGGAAGCGAAACTGACGGCCGGGCGCACGCCGCGTGCTTCACCCGCTTCCTTGCTGTAGACCAGGCCGACTTCGATGCGGGCCGGGCCGGCGTTGAAGCCAGGGGCGATGTGCACCGTGTCCTTGCCGAAACGGCCACGCAGCTTGTTGGCGTGGTAGCCGCCGTAGCCGCTGTTCTCGACCAGGACGTCTTTGCCCAGCGGGAACAGGTCCATGGCTTCGAAGCGGCCCATCTTCACGTCGCCGGCGGCATTGCCGAACTGGACCCACATGTCGTCGGTGGCGGTGTCGCCGTCTTTCTTGATCAGCAGGGAAGCGCGTGCGGCGACGAAGGCGTCGCCGTTGGTGGCCTTGGCGCCGACGTTGAATTCCACGCGGCCGCCCATGTTCAGGTCGCTGTCACGGGCGTTGGAGGCGTCCTTCACCTTGCTCTGGTAGGTGGTGTCGAGTTCCAGGTTGGCGTCCATGGCGACGTCGGCGTGGGCGGCCGCGGCAGAGGCGCAGAGGGCGGCGACGGCCGCGAGTTTGAAAACGTGTTGCATGAGGGGACTCCGGTGTAGATGTTGTGAATCGCTCTCCCCTGTACCGATGTTTCAACCCTTGGCGGAAGTGATCGTGCAGGAAAGCAGGGCAATTCGACCACCGGTGCAAACGTTTGCAGTGAGTGGAAACCCTGAAGAAGCAGGGCGTAACCAGTACGTAACCGCAGAAAAACAACGAAATTTGGGGGTGGGAAAACCCGTGTGGTGCAAAGGATTGCACTGTAATAAAAGTACGCCCGATTTGGGGTGCTGGGCGCCGGAGTCGTGCCGTCTGAAATGGCCCGCAGCACCGTCGCAGGGCGAAGCCAGCGCGGCGGCTGTGCGAGAATGACGGGTTCGTTGAACGCGTGCGGCTGTAGCTCAGTGGATAGAGTATTGGCCTCCGAAGCCAAGGGTCGTGGGTTCGATCCCCGCCAGCCGCACCAAAGTCAACAGCCTGCGTGTGCATTGCAGCCATGCAGCGCTCCATGAAGGCCCCGGCCGCCCCTGCGGGCCCGCCCCGGGCACCGTCTCACAGACCCCGTCTGTTGCCCTCTCCCCTCCCGCCGGATGACTTTCACGGATGACCCAGTTCAGTCTCGACTTTGATGCGCCCAGGCCCGAGGCGCCGCCGGTGGCCCCGTCCGTGGTGTCCAACGACGCGCTGACGCCGGAGCAGATGGCGCAGCGGCTGGCGCAGCACCCCGATTACCGCGTCCTGCGCCGCCTGCTGCCCCGCATGGACTTCGGGCCGGACCCCGGCGACGCGGTCGCCCGCCAGCGCGTGCTGGTGCTCGACACCGAAACCACCGGGCTCTCGCATCAGAGCGACAAGGTCATCGAGCTGGCCATGTTGCTGGTGCAGGTGGACGGCGCCACGGGCCTGCCGTTCGGGCCCGTCGAGGTGTTCGAAGGGTTCGAAGACCCGGGCATGCCGATCCCGAAGATCGCCCAGGAGGTCACGGGCATCAGCGACGACATGGTCCGGGGCCAACGGCTCGACGACGCCCAGGTCGCGGCCATGGTGGCCCGGGCCGACCTGATCGTGGCGCACAACGCCGGGTTCGACCGGCCGTTCGTGGAGGCCCGCTTTCCCTGTTTTGCCGACCGGGCCTGGGCCTGTTCGTTCGCGGACATTCACTGGGCCGCGGCCGGCGCGGGCTCGGCCAAGCTGAGCGCCCTGGCCCAGGACCGGGGCTGGTTCTACGACGCGCACCGCGCCCAGGTGGATTGCCATGCCCTGTTGCAGGTGCTGAGCCAGCCCGTCGGCAGCACGACCACCACCGGCCTGAGCCAGCTGATGGCCGCCGCCGCGTTGCCCAGTTACCGGTTGCGGGCCACCGGAGCACCCTTCGAGACGAAGGACAAGCTGAAGGCCCGGGGTTACCGGTGGGACGCCGAAGCCCGTGTCTGGGCCTGCACCCTGGCGAGCCGGGCGCTGCTCGACGCCGAGCTGGCGTGGCTGCAGGCCGAGGTCTATGGCCGGCGCCACGTGCGGCCCGAGGTGGAAGCGCTGGACAGCCGGGTTCGCTACTCGGCCAGGGCCGGGCGGCCCGTGGACGCGCTCGATCTCGCCGGCCGGGACCCGGCCGCGCTGGAGGCCCTGGAGCCGCGCCCGGAACCGTGAATGCCCGGCGGGTGACTGCGGGCGCGCGGCGCGGCGCGGGGCCTGCCGGTCAGGCGGCCGGTGCGTCGCCGAAGCGAAAGCTCGATGTGGTCAGGGTGCCGGAAAACGCGTCCTCGTGGTAGACGCAGGCGCCGGCCTCATCGTGGGCCGCGCCCACCGCCACCATCAGCGGGATCAGGTGGTCTTCGCGCGCGTGCGCGATGCGGGCCGAGGGCGCACGCTCCCACTGCGTGAGCAGCGCATCGCGTTCGGCCGGCGTGGACGCGGTGAGCGTGGTCTGCAGCCAGGCGTCGAACTGCTGCGAAGGCAGCGCGCCGCTGGCGTTGAACATCCGCAGGTTGTGGTAACTCAGGCCGCTGCCGATGATCAGCACGCCCTCATCGCGCAGCGGCGCCAGCAGGCGGCCCGCGGCGAGGTGGGCCGCCGGGTCGAAGTCCGCGCGCAGCGAGAGCTGCACCACCGGCAGGCGCGCCTCCGGGTAGGTCGCCTGCATCACCGAGAACGTGCCGTGGTCGAAGCCGCGCTCCGGGTCGAGGCCGGCCTCCACGCCGCCCGCATGCAGCAGCGCCTGCACGCGCTGCGCCAGCGCCGGTGAGCCGGGCGCGCGGTAGTGGATCTGGTAGGTGTGCGGGGGGAATCCGTAGTAGTCGTACAGCATGCCCGGCTGCGCGGCCGACGACACCATGAACTCAGGCGTTTCCCAGTGGGCGGTGACCACCAGCACGGCGCGCACCTGCTCGCCCACTTCGCGGGCCATGGCCTGCAGCGAGGCCTCGAGCTGGTCGTAGCGCGAGCCGTTCTGCTCGCGCATCCAGGGCCACGGGCCGCCGCCGTGGGAGACGTAGTAGGTGGGAAGACGGGACATGGTGCAGCTCCTGAAAGGTGTCAGATGGGGTCGTGGGGTCGCCCGTTCAAGGCGCCGGGCCCGCGCCTGCTCATTGGAGCACCACCGTGGCCCTCACGGGCTCACCCACTCTTCGTCGCTGCGCAACACGGCGCAGGCCCGCAGCGCCTCTGCTTCGGTGCGGTAGAGGCGCAGGCCGGGGCCGTCCTGCAGGTGGCCGGCGGTCCTGAGCAGGGTCTCCACCGGCAGCTTGATGCCCACCAGATGCAGGGTGATGCCCTGTTCGGCGAGTTGCGCCTGCACGCGGCCGAAGGCCTCCACGCCGGTGGCGTCGACCCAGTTGATCGGGTGGGCGATCAGCATCACGTGGCGCGTGTCGGGGTGGGCGGTGAGGTGTTCGGTCAGCTGGCGCTCGAAGGCGTTCGCGGTGGCGAAATCCAGCGCCGCGTCCATGCGCAGCGCGAACATGTGCGGCGCCAGGGGCGCCAGCTGCCAGAGGTGGCGGTCGCGCAGGCTGCCGTCGGCGTGCAGGCCCACCTCGATGATGCGCGGGTGCAGGCGCAGGTACAGGAAGTGCGAGAGCGACATCAGCACGCCCGCCAGGACCCCCCAGTAGAGCTTCGGCGAGGCCAGCACCGTGACCGCCAGCGTGGTGCCGGCGATCGACGCCTCGACCCGCGAGATCCGCCACAGCTTCACGAAGGCCCGCGGCTTGATCAGCCCCAGCACCGCGACCATCACGATCGCGGCCAGCACCGCCAGCGGCACGTGCGCCAGCAGCGGCGTCAGCAGCAGCACCGCGACCAGCACCACCACCACCGAAAACAGCGTGGCCCAGCCGGTGCGTGCCCCGGCGTAGAGGTTCAGGGCCGAGCGCGAGAACGACGAGCTGGTGGGAAACGCGCCGACCAGGGCCGACGACAGCTTGGCCAGGCCCTGGCCGATCAGGTCCTGGTCCTGGTCCCAGCGCTGGCCGCGCTGCGCGTTGTCCACCTTGGCGCTCGATGCGGTTTCCAGGAAGCTCACCAGCGTGATCACCAGCGTGGGCAGCAGCAGCTGGCCCAGCGTGTCCCAGCCCGGCCAGCCCGGCGCGTAGAACGCCGGCAAGCCCTGGGGCAGGGCGCCGATCACCGCACCGCCGTGGGCCTCAAAACCCGTCCCGGCGCTCAGGGCCGCCGAGCCGACCACCAGCAGCAGCACGCTGGGAAAGGCCGGCCGCCAGCGCCGCGCCAGCATCAGGGCCGCGAGCGACACCACGCCGAACGCCAGCGTGGGCAGGTGCACGGCGGGGTGCGAGAACAGCGTGGCCCAGCCCTGCCCGAAGCCCAGCAGGGCGGGCAGTTGCGAGCCGATGATCAGCAGCGCCGCGCCCTGGGTGAACGCCATCAGCACCGGCGAGTTCACCAGGTTGAGCAGCCAGCCAAAGCGCGCAAAGCCCAGCACGATCTGCAGCAAGCCTGTGAGCAGCGCCAGCCACACCGCCAGCTCGATCCAGCGCGCGCTGCCCGGCTCGGCCAGCCCGGTGAGCGAGGCGCTCACCAGCAGGCAGGTCAGCGCCGTGGGCCCGACCGAGAGCCGCACGGACGCGCTGAACAGCACCGCCACCAGCGCCGGCAGCATCGACGCGTAGATGCCCGTGACCAGCGGCATGCCCGCCAGCGCCGCGTAGGCCACCCCCTGCGGAATCACCATCAGCCCCACCGTCAACCCCGCCAGCGCCTCGCCACGCAACAACGCGGCGTCGGGCCGGGGCCAGTTCAGAAAGGGGACGAGGCGGTGCAGGCGGGACATGGGCAATTATTGGCGATGGCACAGAAGCGCCGGAGAAAGGCGAGCGAAGCGCAGCAGCACCGCCACCGGCGCGAAATGCCCCAACCCAGGATGCGGTGGAACTGGCTTCGCCAGGCCACTCGCATCGCCCCCTGGGGGGTGACGCGAAGCGGCGCGGGGGGAGCCTACCGTGCGGGCATGTCCTTGGCGCCATACCCCAGGCTCACCGTCGCGTCGGCCGGGATCGGCGGCATGGTCGCGTTCCAGGCCAGCCAGCGCTCGCGCATCGCGTCGAGCCGCTGCGGTTCGCGCTTCGCGAGGTTGGCGCGCTCGCGCGCATCGCTGGCGATGTTGAACAGGTACTCGTGGCCGTCGACCATCAGGTACTTCCAGTCGCCCTCGCGCAGCGCGCGCTGGCCGCGGTGGTTCATGCGCCAGTGCATGGGCCGCTCGAAGCGGTGCGACGGGTCGCGCAGCACCGCCGCCAGCGAAACGCCGTCCTGCGGGTAGTCAGGATGCGCGTGGCCGCCGCCGAGTTCGAGCATCGTGGCCGACCAGTCCATGGTCAGGCTGTGCTGGCCGCTCACAGAGCCGGCCGGAATCACCGCGGGCCAGTGCGCGATCCAGGGCACGCGGATGCCGCCCTCGGTCAGGTCCATCTTGCCGCCCACCAGCGGCCAGTTGTCGCTGAAACGCTCGCCGCCGTTGTCGCTGGTGAAGACGATCAGCGTGTTCTCCAGCAGGCCTTCTTCGCGCAGCGCGGAAGTGATCCAGCCGATGCCTTCGTCCATGTGGTGGATCATGCGGCGGTAGGCCTCGACGTTGCCGCCGTCCACGTGGAACAGGTTGGCCGCCACCTCGGGCGCCACGTGCGCGTCGTCGCGCGTTTCCCAGGGCCAGTGCGGTGCGGTGTAGTGCAGGCTCAGGAAGAAGGGCGTGCCGTCGCGCGCCTCGGCCGCGCGGGCCTTCACATGCTCGACCGCCTTGTTCGAAAACACGTCGGTGAGGTAGCCCACTTCCTTGTGCGTCTCGTCGTTGATGTACAGGTCGTGATCGCCGCTGGACGAGCAGTGGGTGAAGTAGTCCACGCCGCCGGCCATGATGCCGAAGAACTCCTCGTAGCCCGAACGCAGCGGGCCGAAGTGCGGCGGGTAACCCAGGTGCCACTTGCCGATCAGCGCGGTGCGGTAGCCGGCCTCTTTCAGCAGCGAGGGCAGGGTGGGCATCTCGGGCGGCAGGCCCAGCGTGGCGCTGCCTTTGCTGCGGCTGTTGATGGGTTCGTCCAGCGCGCCGCGCAGGCGGTACTGGTAGCGCATGGTGGCCATCGCAAAGCGCGTGGGCGAACACACCGGCGAGTTGCTGTAGCCCTCGGTGAGCTTCAGGCCGCCGGCGGCGAGTGCGTCGATGTTCGGCGACACGGCGCCGAAGCCCGCGGGCCGGCCGCCGTAGCAGCCCAGGTCGGCGTAGCCCAGGTCGTCGCTGACGATGTAGATGATGTTGGGGCGGGTCATGGGAGGCTGCTCACTCCACCTTCATGGCGGTTGCTTTGACGATCTTGGCGTAGCGCGTCGAGAGGTCGGTCAAGCGCTTCGTCGCGGCGGCGCCCGTGAGGCCCTCAAAGCGCATGTCCATAGAGGCCAGGCGTTCCTTCAGCGCAGGCGAGCTCACCACGTCGAGCACGGCCTTCTGCATCGCGGCCACCACCGGCTCGGGCGTGGCGCCCGGCACCATGCACAGCGTGATCACCTCGTTTTCCAGATCGGGGTAGCCCAGCTCGGCCACCGTCGGCACGTCCGGCAGCAGGCCGCTGCGCTGGCGGCTGGTGATGGCGATCGGCACCACCTTGCCCGACTTCACGTGCGGCAGCATGCCGGTGCTGGAGAGGATGCCGCCGTCCACCTCGCCCGACAGCAGCGCCAGCACGGCGGGCGTGTTGCCTTTGTACGGCACGTGGGTGATCTTGACGTTGGCCGCTTGTGAAAAGATGGCCACACCCAGGTGGCCCGGGCTGCCCGGCCCGCCCGAGCTGAAGTTCACCCCGCGCGACTTGCCAGCGCCGATCAGCTCCGGCATGGAGCGGATGCCCTTGGCCGCCGAGGTGCCGAGCAGCAGGCCGTTGGACGAAATCACCACCAGCGGCCGCAGCTCACCGGCCTTGTTCCCGAGCTTGAAGGGCATGTTGGGGAAGATGTGCGGGTTGACGGTGAAGGCGGTGTCGATGCCGAAGAACACGGTGTTGCCGTCGGCCGCGGCCCTGGCCACCTCGGCCGCACCGATGTTGCCGCCAGCGCCCGGTTTGTTTTCCACGATCACGCTCTGACCGCTGCTTTTCTGCAGCGCCTCGGCGACCGCGCGCGCGATGATGTCCGCCGGCCCGCCGGCCGGGAAGTTGTTGACGATGCGCACCGGCTTGCTCGGCCAGGCGGGTGCCTGCGCCAGCGCAGCGGTGCAGAAGGTGGCGGTCAGGGAAGCGGCGCCCAGGGCGAGCAGGGCATTGCGGCGGATCGGGTTCATGTGAAGTCTCTGCGAGGTGAAGAAGGGATCAGTCCAGCTGCACGCCGGTGGCCTTGATCGGGCCTTCCCAGCGCTTGAGGTCGGCGGCCTGTGCGGCGGCCAGTTCGGCGGACGTGGAGCCCACCGGCTCGTAGCCCTGCTCGATCAGCTTGGCCTTCAGCGCGGGCGTGCGCACGGCTTTGGCCACGGCGGCGCTCAGCATGTCGCGCACCTCGGGCTTGAGGCCGGCCGGGCCGTACATGCCGAACCAGGCCGTGGCCACCATGTCCACGCCCTGTTCCTGCAGCGTGGGCACCTCGGGCACCTGTGGGTCGCGTTTGCTGCCGGTCACGCCGATGATGCGCACCTTGCCCGCGCGGTGCAGCTCGGCGGTTTCGGTCACCACGTCGAACTTGTAGTCGATGTGGCCACCCAGCAGCGCCGTGTTGGCCGGGCCACCGCCCTGGAACGGCACATGGTTCAGCTCGGCGCCGGCCTTCTGGCCGAACATCACACCCATGAAATGCGGCAACGAACCCTGGCCGGGCGTGCCGTAGGTGCCTTTGCCCGGCTCGGCCTTGGCGCGCGCGATCATGTCCTTCACGTTCTTCACCGGCACCCCGGCGCCGGAGACCACGCTGAACTGGAAATTCGCCAGCAGGGAGATCGGCGTGAAATCGTTCACCGCGTCGTAGTCCAGCTTTTTGTAGACGTGCGGGAACAGCACCATGGGCCCGCTGGGCAGCAGCACCACGGTCTGGCCGTCGGCCGGTGCGCGCTTGACCAGGCCCAGTGCGATGCGGCCGGCCGCGCCGGGTTTGTTCTCCACGATCACCTGCGAGAAGTCGTTCTTCAGGCCTTCGGCCATCAGCCGGGCCAGCAGGTCGGCCGATCCGCCGGGCGGGAAGCCCACCACGATTTTCAGCGGCGGTTTGTCCTGTGCCAGGGCTGGCAGGGTGATGCAGGCCATGGCGGCCAGGGGCAGTGCACAGAGTGCGAGGGAACGTCGTTGCATGGTGGTCTCCTGATTGATGTGCATCAGACGGGTGTTTCCCCGCTGGAACCGGCCATGCTAGGCATTCACAATGAATTGCAGAAATCAATCGTTCCCGGTGTTTTCCCTGAGGCCCTGTCCCCGATGTCCGCCCACGACCGCATGACCGACCCGCAGGGGCAGAACGACCTGCTGCTCTACCGGCTCTACCGCATCCATGCCACTGCCGGCCCGCTGGTGGTGCGCATGTGCGAGCGCGACTACGGCATCACTCGGCGCGAGTGGCGCGTGTTGTCCTGCCTGGCCGATGTGGAGGGCGTGCTGAGTTCCGAGCTGGCCGAGCGGGCCTTGCTCGACCGCGCGCGCACCTCGCGCACGCTCACGCGCCTGGTCGAGAAAAAGCTGGTGCGGCGCGAGCCCAAACCCTCCGACCGGCGCGAGGTGCACGTGTTCCTGACCGACGAGGGGCGGCGGGTCTACGCCGAGGTGTTCCCGCGCATCGCGGTCATCCAGCGCGAGTTGCTGGCGCCTTTTTCAACCGAGCAACGCGAGCGCCTGAGCGAGCTGATGGACCTGCTGCTGGCCCAGGCGCGTGCGCTGAACACGGAGGGCGGTTTGCTGCCGCCCCTGGAAGACGCGGGCGACGACGCCTGAGCGCCGCGCCGGGCCGTTCCCAAGCCAGCTCGCACCGCAGCCCGAAGGGCGGAGGTACGCCATCCAGTGGATTCAGGGCGTGGCCTTCAAGGCGGCCTCGATCGCCGCCGTCAGCGCCGCGCTGCCCGGCTCCACCGCGCTCGGGAAGCTGCTCACCGTCTTGCCGTCGCGCGCGACCAGGTACTTGTGGAAGTTCCACTGCGGCCCGGCCTTCGTGGCCTGGAACAGCTGGGTGTAGAAGGCGTTGCGCTGCGGGCCGACCACGGCGGTTTTGCTGAACATCGGGAACTTCACGCCGTAGGTGTTGAAGCACAGGTCGGCGATGGCCTGGGCGTTGCCCGGCTCCTGCGACCCGAAGTCGTTGGCCGGGAAGCCGAGGATCACCAGGCCCCGTTGCGCGTACTTCGCGTGCAGCGCCTCCAGCCCCTCGTACTGGCGGGTGAAGCCGCAGTAGCTCGCCGTGTTCACCACCAGCAGCACCTTGCCCGCGTACTGGCACAGGTTCTGCGGCGCCTCGTCCTGCAGGCGGGCAAAACGGTGCGAAAGCAGGGCGGGGCAGGCGGTGGGTGTCTTGGTGGTCTGGGCCGCCGTGGTCAACGGCAGGAGCGCCGTGATCAGACCCGACAGGGCGATGGCGAAGAGGGTGCGTGGGCGGTTCATCGCGCCATTGTGGAGGTGTGGCGTCAACCCTGCGGAGGAAAGGGTGCCGCTTTCTGGAGCGGGGCGCAGCGCGGTCGGAGCAGGCGCTTTCCCGGCGCGAAATGACCTACCTCAGGATGCGGTGGAACCGGCTTCGCCGGGCCACTCGCATCGCCCCCTTGAGGGGGTCGCGCGCAGCGCGGCGGGGGTGTGTCTACCGCTCATGCACCAGGATCGCCGCGGCCAGGTCTTCCAGCGCCGTGCCGACCGACTTGAACACCGTGCGCTCGGTGTCGTTCTTGCGGCCGGTGGCCACGCCCTTGGACAGCGTGGTCAGCGTGCCGCGCACGTCTTCGGCGCGCAGCGCGCCGTGCTGCATGGGGATCAGCAGGTCGCCGCTTTTCTGCAGCGCCTCGTCGGTGTCGAGGAACAGGCGCGCGCCTTCGAAGCAGGCGTCGTCGGCCTCGCGCATCGCGGGCGTGAAGCTGCCGATCAGGTCGAGGTGCGAGCCCGGCGCGAGCCAGGCACCGCGCACCAGCGCCTCGGTCGAGAGCGTCGCGCAGCTCACGATGTCGGCCTCGCCGCAGGCCGCCGCGAGCTGGCTGGTGGCGCTGGCGTTGAAGCCCTGGCCGCGCAGCTGATCGGCCAGCGCCTGCGCCTCGCTCTCGCGCCGCGCCCAGACCGTCACGCGCTCGATGGGCCGCACCGTGCGGTGGGCCTCGGGCAGCAGCCGCGCCACGCGGCCCGCGCCCACCAGCAGCAGGTGGCTGGCGTTGGCCCGTGCCATGTACGAGGCCGCGAGCGCCGAGGCGGCCGCCGTGCGCCGCGCGGTGACCACGTCACCGTCCATCTGGGCCAGCGGTGCGCCGGTGCGCGCGTCGAACAGCATGTAGGTGGCGTGCAAGCCGGGCAGGCCACGCTTGGCGTTGCCGGGCGCGATGTTCACGATCTTCACGCCGTAGTACCGGCCGGCGATCCAGGCCGGCATGATCAGCGAGGTCATGCGCCGGGCGGCCGGGTCGCCGCCCGCCTCGCCGATGGGGCTGATGAGCTCGTGGACGTGGCGGGGAGGGACTTCGCAGCCGCCCGCGAAGCGCTCGCGCAGCGCGGGGATCAGTTGGTCAAAAGGCAGGGCGGCCAGGGTGGCATCGGCATCGAAGAAGTGCATCGCCTGATGGTAGCCGCCTGCCAGACCGCTCACGGTGTTGACGGCGTTGAATGTGTCAGTTTTACATGTCGTCGCAGCGCCCCCTCCCGACGCCATCAACCGGTGCAGCCCAGTGGCACCGCCGGGCCGGCTTTGCCGGACGGCCAGTGCCGTCCCCCTCCCGCCGAAGGCGAGAGAGGGGGGTGACGCGAAGCGGCGCGGGGGGTGTCTTTCTTCAGCTTCAGAAGCGGTAAACGTAGCCCAGCCGCGCGGCCGACACCCAGCGGCGGTCCACCAGGGGGCTGTCCTGGATGGCCGAGCCCAGCGCGGTGGCACTCAGGTCGAGAAACACCGACTGCTGTGGGGCCAGCCGGTGCAGCAGGCGCACGCCGATCTCGGTGCTCACGGCGGCTTTTCCAGCGTAGGCATCGCGTCCGGTGCGCGCCTCTGAAGCGTTCACGCCGAAGTGGTAGTCCACGTGCTTCCGGTCCTGCCAGACCAGGCCCAGGCGAGGCACGATACCCACCGGCCCCAGGTGTTTCAAGGTTTCGGCGACCACCTTCAGCTGCTGCCCTTTGCTGTGGCCCGACGCGTCGGCCAGCCACTCGCCCGAGAGCTGCCCGATGCCGTTGCGCCACTCGCCCTTCGCACCCAGCCAGACGCTGTTCTTGCGCTCGCCCATGCCCGCCAGAAAGGCCGAGTCCCTCGCCTTGTAGCCGGTGTCGGCGTAGCGCAGGCGCAGGGCGAGGTTGCTGCTCTCGGCGTCGTGCAGCTTGAGGTCGATCACCGGGCCGAAGACCCGGACCCACGGGTTGTCAAACTGCAGCGCCGGCAGCACGCGCAGCTCGCTGCCCACCCCCCGGTAGGGCGACACCTCGGCGCTCAGCAGCAGCCCGGCGCCCCAGGTGGCGGTGGGGGCTTCGGGGGCTGCGGACGCTGGGGCGGTGCTTTGCGCACAGGCGCCCACGGCGGCAAGGCTCAGGGCCATGGACAGGGCACAGCGGGGCAGGGCGGAGATGGGCATGGCGGGCGGCGGTTCAAGTGGCGAAGCGCCGATGCTACGACGGCTGCCGCCACCCCACCGCGGCCACCACCACCCAGAACCCGAGGCGCAGGGCCAGCGCGCCCACCGTGCGCATCTCGAACGCACCGCCGCCCAGCACATGCACCCCGAAAGCCGCGGCCACCAGCGCGGTGCCCAGCGCCAGCGCCGTCGCGAGCCACAGGCCCCAGCGCGCACCGCGCCACAGGCCCCACCCGGCCGCCACGTAGGCGAAGCCCGCGAGGAAGTTGAACCACAGCACGTAGCCCACCGTGTGGCCCAGGGCCGCGCGGGTGGCCGCGTCGCCGAACAGGCCCTGCCAGCCGCTGAACACCGTGAGCGCGCCGAACACCACGGCGATGCCGGCCAGCGTTGTCATGAGACGGGACGTTGTCATGGAAGCTCCTTCGCTCAAAGGGTTGTGGGGGTGATGGTGTCGTCCAGCGCGCGGCCTTCGCCGGCTTCTTCCACCGTCTGGCCATCGCGGATGTGGTAGATCCGCTTGAAGGTCGGGATGATCTTTTCGTCGTGCGTCACCACGATGATCGCGGTCTGCGCCTGTTGCGCCATCTGGTTCAGGATGCGCATCACCGCCAGCGCGCGTTCGCTGTCCAGCGGCGCGGTGGGTTCGTCGGCCAGGATCACCGGCGGCTTGTTCGCCAGCGCCCGCGCAATCGACACGCGCTGCTGCTCGCCGCCCGAGAGCTGTGAAGGCTCGGCCTTCGCACGGTGCAACACGTCCAGCGCGGTCAGCAACTCCATCGCCCGCTCGCGCGCACCCGCGTTGGGTGTGCCCGCCAGCATCGGCAGCAGCGCCACGTTGTCGGTCACGTCCAGGAAGGGAATGAGGTAGGGCGCCTGGAACACGAAGCCGATGCGGTCGCGCCGCAGTTCGCGCAGGTCTTTCACCTTCCAGCCGTTGTCGTAGATCACTTCGTTGCCCAGCGTCATGCGGCCGCTGGTGGGTTCGATGATGGCGCCCAGGCATTTAAGCAGCGTGCTCTTGCCCGAGCCCGAAGGCCCGACCAGGCCCACCACCTCGCCGGGGGCCACCTGCATGTTCACGTGTTTCAGCGCTTCCACGGCCGTGTCGCCACTGCCATAGACCTTGCGCAGGCCTTCGATCAGGATGCCGCCCTGGGTGTTGGTGTTCATGGGGGTCATCCGATCGCTGCGCCCGGGTCGACCTTGAGCGCCACACGGATCGCCAGCGTGCTCGCCAGCGCGCACATCAGCAGCGTGGCCACCAGGCCGGCCACCGCGTCGCCCGGCAGCAGCAGCACGTATTTCGGGAACGCCGGCCCCCACACCGTGGCCGCCACCTTGCCCACCGCAAAGCCGATCAGGCCCAGGCCCAGCGCCTGCTGCAGGATCATGCCGGCGATGGTGCGGTCGCGCGTGCCGATGAGCTTCAAGACCGCGATCTCGCGCAGCTTGCCCATGGTCATGGTGTAGATGATGAAGGCCACGATGGCCGCGCTGACGATGGCGAGGATCACGAGGAACATGCCGATCTGCTTCGCCGAATTCGCGATCAGTTTCACCACCAGGATGTCTTCCATGCCGTCGCGCGTGTACACGCTCAGGTGCTTCCAGCGCCGTATCGGTTCGGCCACCTGTTCGGGTGTGAAGCCCGGCGCGATCTGCACCAGCACCGCGTTCACATTGCGGCTGCTGGTCTGCAGGGCCTGCACCGCCTCCAGCAGGCCGGGGCTGCCCGGGCGGTTGAAGGCCGGGTTGGCGGCGGTGCGCGCGCGGTCGTTGACGATGGCGTCGTTGTCTTTCAGGAACTGCGTTTCCTGCGCGTCCTTCATCGGCACGAACAGCATCGGGTCGCCGCCCGACGACACCATGCGCCGCGTCAGCCCGACCACCGTGTAGTGATGGCGGCGGATGCGCACCGTGTCGCCCAGCGCAAAGCCGGTTTTCACATCGGCCACCGCTTCGTAATGGTTGCGTGTGATGTGCCGGCCCGCCACCAGGTAACCCGGCGCGCCGGGCATGCCCGGCTCCATGCCCACCACCATCACGCGCTGGTCCTGCCCGCCCTTCTGCACCTGCATGGTGAGGTAGGCCACGTTGGCCGCCGCGGCCACGCCCGGCATGCCGCGCACGCTGCGCACCACGTCGTCCTTGATGCTCGACGATTCGGCGTAAGGCCCCTGCGTGTCTTTCTGCACCACCCACAGGTCGGCGCGGCTGTTGGCCAGCAGCGCGTGCGCGTCGTCCACCATGCCCCGGTACACGCCCGCCATGGTCAGCGTCACGCCGATCAAGAGCCCCAGGCCCAGCCCGGTCAGCACGTACTTGCTCCAGCCGTGCAGGATGTCGCGACCTGCGAGGCTGATCACTTCGCGCCTCCCGCGGGCACCAGTTGCTCCACCACCGCGATGCGCGCGCCGGGTTTCAGCGCGGTCTGGCTGTACAGCACCACCGTGTCGCCTTCATCCAGGCCGCCGAGGGCCTGCACCGTGCCGTCCAGCCCTTGCACGCCCAGCGTCACCGGCGCGAATTCCAGCGTGCCGTCCTTCAGCCGCCACACGCCGGTCTGGCCTTCGTGCTGCACCACCGCCGCGTTCGGCAGCAGCAGGCTCTGTGCCGTGGCCGGCAACTGCAGCGTCACCTCGGCCATTTCGCCCACGGAAGCGCCCAACGAAGCGCCCGCGGGCAGCGCGTCAAACGCCACCATCGCCAGCCGCTCCTCGGTCACGCTGTCGGCCAGCGGCTCCACGCGCGCCACCTGGCCGGCCAGCGTTTCGCCCGGGCGCGAGCGCAGCGTGATGCGCGCCATCAGCCCCGGTGCCAGCCCGGCGGACCGGCCCTGGTCCACCCGCAGCTTCACCCACAGGCTGGCCGGGTCCATCAGCCGCAGCACCGCCTGGCCCGCCACCACCGTGGTGCCGGCCTCGGCCTCGCGCGCGGTCACCACCGCGGCGGCGGGCGCCACCAGCTTGAGGTTGCCACGCTGCTGCGCCAGCGCCGCGCGTTCGGCGCGCAGGCGGGTGATGTCTTGCGCGCTGCCGCCCAGGTTGGCCTGCGCCGCCGCCACGCCCGCGTTGGCCGAAGCCACCTCTTGCGAGCGCGCCTCCAGCGCCCCGGCGCTGATGAAGTTCTGCCGCGCCAGGTCTTCATTGCGCTTCAGGTTCGCCGCCGCCAGCGCGCGCCGCGCCTGCGCATCGGCCACCTGCGCGCCCGACGCCTGCTGCGCGCTCTGCGCGCGGGCGAGCGAGGCGTCCAGTGCCGCCAAGCGCTGGTCCAGGTCCACCGGGTCCATCTCGGCCAGCGCCTGGCCCGGCAACACCGCCTGGCCCACGTCCACCTTCACGCCCAGCACGCGCCCGGCCACCGTCGGCCCGACCATCCAGCTGCGCTGCGCCTCCACCTGGCCAATGCCGAAGATGGCCGGGCTCACGCTGCCTTTTTTCACCTCGACCACCTGCACCTTGATGGGCGCCAGCGGCCCGGTGCGCAGCGCCACAAAAGCCAGCGCCGCCACCAGCGCGAGCGCCAGGCCACCCAGCAGCAGCCGGCGCGAGGTTTGAGGGTTCATCTTCATGCGGGGCTCTCCTGGGTGCGCCGGGCCCGGGTGGGCGGCGCGGTGATCGCTTGTTGAAAAAGCTCGAACACGGCGGGCGCCAGCGCGCGCATCGCGCCCACCTGGCCGCTCAGCAGCGACTGCATCACCAGCCCCTGCACCGAACCGATGAACAGCACGGCGGCGGCCTTCAGGTCGGTGTCCGGCGCCAGCTGCTCTGCGGTCTGTGCGCGCTCCAGCAGACCGGCCAGCAGCGCGCGGTAGGCCTGCATCAGCCCGCGCACGCGCGCCTTGAGCGGCGTGTCCTCGGGGTGCTGCAGCTCCTGAAAAATCACCCGCGGCACGCCCGGCTGCTCCACCACGAAATCCACGTGCGCCATGAACACGCCGCGCAGCGCCGCCAGCGGCAAGGTCTGCGCGGTGGCCGCCGCGTGCAGGCGGGCCAGCAGGTCCTGGTGCGCGAAGTCGATCACCGCGAGCCAGATCGCTTCCTTGCTCTCGAAGTGCCGGAACACCGCGCCCTGCGTGATGCCCACCGCTTTCGCCAGGTCGGCCGTGGTCACGCTGGCCGGGCTGCGCTCGGCGGCCAGTGCCAGGGCTGCGGCCACCAGGGCGGTCTGTCGTGTTTCAGTGGGTTGTTTGTGGGGCATGGTGACAAATGTAATTGAGCAATTACTTATATTCAAGCCCGACCCCAGCATCGGACCTTTCGCAGGTGCCTGTCCAGGCACGATGGCGCCGGTGCGCGGGAGACCCTCAACGGCGCGCCGCGTCCGCAAGCCAGCCCCCTCCATGCCAGCCCGACCCCTCAATTTCTGGCGTTTCGTGACGAAATGGATGGGATACTGGTTACCGTATCAGCAGGGCGCAAGGTCCCCGCGCGAGAATCAGGGACAGCCAGCCAGTCAGCCGCCCGCCGGACAAGCGGACGGGCCTTATCCAAGAGAGACAGTCGTTGTGAATCGGTGCCATGCAGCAGCGCGCTTCGTGCGGGGCCTCGCCCTGGGTGGGGGGGCTCCCCGGTGAAGCCACGCAAGCGTTCGTTTGCCCTGCTGGCGGCGGCATTCACCGTGGTTGCGGCGGGGGTGCTGTGGTGGCAGTCGCTGCACTCGCAGGCACAGCTGCGCGAGCAGGTGCTGCAGCAGGCCGAGCAGCGCAGCCTGCACGTGGCCGATGCCATGGCCGGGCAGGTGCAGGCGCAGCTCAACACGATGGACATCACGCTCAGGACGCTGCGCGATCACTGGGTGCGCGAGCCACGGGAACGTTTCGACGTGCTGGCGAAGGACGCCCTGAACAGCCTGCCGCCGGGCCTGGTCTCGCACGTGTCGGTGGCCGACGGCAGTGGCCATCTGGTCTACAACAGCCTGGGGCTGGAAACAGGGCGCTATGTGGGCGACCGCGACAGCTTCCAGGTGGCGCGCCTGGGCCCCGACGCGATGCGGGTGTCGGCGCCGGTGCGTTCGCGCCTGACCGGGCGCTGGGCGTTTGCGGTGGATCGACCGGTGCTGCGCGAGGGGCGTTTCGACGGGGTGGTCTACATGGTGGTGGAGTCGGCGTACATCGCCCGTGAGCTGGGCCGGCTGGAGCTGTCGGACCAGGACGTGGTGTCGCTGGTGCACCCGGACGGCCACTACCTGGCGCGCAGCAAGAACAACGAGGCGTCGATGGGCCAGCTGGCGCCGGCGGACCGCCCGTTCCGGGTCGATCCGGCCCTGGTGCGTGGCACCTACCGGGTGGACGACGCCGTCGACCATGCGCCTCGCACCTACGGCTGGCGCCGCCTGGCCGACCCGGGGCTGGTGGTGTCGGTGGGCCTGGCCGACGACTCGGTGCTGGCGCCGCTGGCGCCCGCGCTGCGGCGCAACCTGCTGGTGACGGGGGTGCTGTCGCTGCTGCTGCTGGGCTTTGGCGGGGTGAACGTGCGCGACCAGCTTCGCATGGCGCGCAGCCAGCGGGCGCTGGCGCGCAGCGAGGCTGGGTTGAAAGAGGCACAGCAGCTGGCGGGCCTGGGCAGCTGGGAGCACGACCTGGCTTCGGGCCGGCTGCTGTGGTCCGACGAGGTGTACCGCATCTTCGAGGTCGATCCGGGGCTGTTGCAGCCGTCGTTCGAGCGTTTCCTGGATTTGGTGCACCCGGACGACCGCACCATGGTGCAGCAGGCCTTCGACGCCTCGGTCAAGGACCGCCGGACCTACAACGTGGTGCACCGGGTGCTGCTGCCCGGCGGGCGGGTGAAATACGTGCGCGAGCGGGGCGCGACCGAATACGACGGCGACCGGCCGGTGCGCAGCATGGGCACGGTGCTGGACATCACCGAGGTGCGCACGGCGCAGCTGGCGCTGCAGCAGCTCAACGACGAGCTGGAGTCGCGCGTGACCGAGCGCACGCGCGAGCTGGCGCAGGCCAACCGGGAGCTGGAGGCCTTCGCCTACAGCGTGTCGCACGACCTGCGCACACCGCTGCGCAGCATCCACGGCTTTGCCTGCGTGCTGGAGGAAGAGGAAGCCGGCCAACTCTCCGATGCGGGCCGCAGGCACCTCAAACGCATCCAGGACGGTTCGCGCCGCATGGGGCAGCTCATCACGGACCTGCTGTCGCTGACGCACCTGAACCGCGCCAGGATGCACCAGGAGCCGGTGAACCTGAGCGAGCTGGCGCTGTCGATCGCGGGCGAACTGCGGCGCTCCGAGCCACAGCGGGAAGTGGACTGGCACATCGATGTCGGGCTGCAGGCGATGGCCGACCCGGGCCTGATGCGGGTGGTGCTGCAGAACCTGCTGGGCAACGCCTGGAAATACACCAGCCAGACGCCGCAGGCCCGGATTTCGTTCACCCAGGAGCACAGCGCCGACGGGATGACCACCTTCTGTGTGCGCGACAACGGTGCGGGCTTCGACATGGCCTACGCGGGGCAGCTGTTCCAGCCTTTCCGGCGGCTGCACGCGCACCATGAATTCGAGGGCTCGGGTGTGGGGCTGGCGACGGTGAGCCGGGTGATCCGCCGCCACGGTGGCGAGGTGCGCGGCGAGGGCGCCGTCGGCCAGGGCGCGGCCTTCTACTTCACGCTGCCCGAGGTGGCGGTGGCCTCGGATCTGTCGACCTGGTGAGCCCGGGACACGACGGTGGCCTGAAACCCGTGTCCGGTCCCGAACCGGGGGCGGCCGATACACTCCGTTGCGTGAAATCCGCCCTCACCACTTGGCTCCTGCTGTTCGGCCTGCTGCTGCAGTCCGTGGCGTGGGCGCTGCCCGCCCAGCGGGCCGGGCAGGCCGAGCGGCTGGCGCACGAGGTAGCCCACGCGATCGACCATGGCCACCACCAGCACCTCGACCCACACGGGGCGCTGGGCCACGACCTCGACCCCACGCTGCTGATGAGCGAGGCCCCAGACGGCGACGACCACGGCCCCCACCACTCACACGCCAGCGAGGGGGTGCAGTTCCAGGGCTGGCCGGTGGCTGCGGCCCTGCCGTCGCCGTCGATGCCGCGTGGTGCACCCAGGGCGTGGACCTCGGTCCAGCCGCCCTCGGCCGATCTGGCAGGTCTGCTCCGGCCTCCCCAGCCCTCGGTCTGACGCCTCCCGGGCGCCCGCGTGGCGCCCAGCCTCGCGCCGCGTTGCGCGCGCGAGGTGGCCCGTGCCGCAGGCCCTGCGGCCGGTTGTTTCATCAGACCCACAGGATTCTTCAATGCATGTCTCTCGCTTGCGAAGCGCGGCCGTCTGGCTGCTGCTCGCCCTCGCGCCGCTGGCCGCCCTGGCCCACGGCATTTCCGACGCCGACCGTCAGCGCATGCTCGACGGTGGTTACCTGCAATACGTGGGCCTGGGCGCCAGCCACATGCTCACCGGGTACGACCACCTGCTGTTCCTCTTCGGCGTGGTGTTCTTCCTGGCCTCGTTCAAAGACGTGGTCAAGTTCGTCTCGATCTTCACACTGGGGCATTGCATCACCCTGATCTTTGCCACCTACTTCAAGATCACCTGGAACTACTACCTCATCGACGCCATCATCGCCATCAGCGTGATGTACAAAGCCTTCGACAACAACGGCGGCTTCCAGAAGCACTTCCAGATGGCCTCGCCCAACCTGCTGTGGATGGTGTTCGGCTTCGGCCTGCTGCACGGCTTTGGCCTGTCCACCCGGTTGCAGCAGCTGCCGCTGGGCGACGACCCGATGGCCATGCTCGGGCGCATCCTCAGCTTCAACGTCGGTGTCGAACTCGGCCAGGTCGCCGCGCTGGTGGTGATGGTGGGCGCGCTGTCGCTGTGGCGCCACCGGCCGTCGTTCAAACGCTTCGCCTACATGGCCAACCTGGGGCTGCTCTACGCCGGTGTCTACCTGCTGTTCATGCAGTTGCACGGCTACCAGCACGACGTTGATCCGGACAGCTTCCGTTTCCCTGCCGCCGAACACCGCCACGCCCACGAAGACCTCGATGTCGAAAACACCGAAGACACCAGCCGTGACGGCCTCTGATGTTTCTCGCTCCCATTCCCGCTTTTTCCAACCCCTCAAAGGACTCCCCATGAAATCCCTCGTCATCGCCGCCGCCCTGGTCTCCACCCTCATCGCCGCCCCCGCCCTGGCCGCCGAAGGCGGCAGCTGCCACTTCCACGGCAGCAAGCCCGCCACCGAAGCCGTCGTCACCGACTGCGCCGCGCAGCGCAAGGCCTCGCTGGTCAAGGCCGGCAAGCTGGACGCTTCGTGGCAGGCCGTCAAACAAGACAAGGCCGAGCTGGTGGACGGCAAGAAGGGCAAGGAGTGGAAGGTGTCGTTCAAGAACCCCGCCGCGCCCGACGCCGCCAAGCAGACGCTCTACATCTTCTTCTCGCAGCCCGGCAACTTCATCGCCGCCAACCACACCGGGCAGTGAGCGCCGTGGCCTCGCCCGTTCTGCGCGGTGGTGGGCTCGCGCTGCTGGCCGCGGCGCTGTTTGGCCTGAGCACGCCGCTGGTGCAGCGTTTTGGCCAGGGCCTTGGGGCCTTCAGCACCGCCGCGCTGCTCTACGCCGGCGCTGCGCTGGTGGCGCTGCTGCAGCGCAGGGGCGCCCAGGTGGAGGCGCCCCTGCGCCGCAGCGACGCCCCGCGCCTGCTCGCCATGGTGGCGGCGGGCGCCGTCATTGGCCCGGTGGCGCTGGCCTGGGGCCTGCAGCGCACCAGCGGCGCCAGCGCCTCGCTGCTGCTCACGCTCGAAGCCGTGTTCACGGCGGTGCTGGCCTGGCGCTGGTACGGCGAGGTGCTGGACGGGCGCGTCAAAACCGCCGTGGCGCTGCTGCTGGCCGGCGGCGCCCTGCTGGTGATCGACCAGGGTCTCACGGGCCAGGTGCAGTTGCTCGGCCTGCTCGCGGTGGCGGTGGCCACCGTGGCCTGGGGCGTGGACAACACGCTCTCGCGCGGCGTCGCCGACCGCGACCCCGGGCAGGTGGTGCTGGCCAAGGCCGCGCTGGGGGCCAGTGTCACCACCGCGCTCGCGCTGGCCTGGGGCGAGCCGATGCCGGCGTGGCGGGCGGCATCGGCCCTGCTCGCCGTGGGCGCCACCGGTTACGGGCTGAGCCTGCGCTTCTATTTGCTGGCGCAGCGCAGCTTTGGCGCGGCGCGCACCGGCTCGGTGTTCGCGTTTGCACCCTTCATCGGCGCCCTCGGCGCGTTCGCCCTGGGCGAGCGTTCGGCCAGCGGGTGGCTGCTGGCGGGCGGCGTGCTCATGGTGGCCGGGGTGCTGATCCACCTGGCCGAAGACCACGGCCACGACCACGATCACGAGGCCATGGACCACGAACACGCCCACACCCACGACGACGGCCACCACCTGCACCGCCACAGCCCCATGCCCGCCGGCCCGCACAGCCACCCGCACCACCACAGCCCGCTGCACCACGCCCACCCGCACGCGCCCGACGTGCACCACCGGCACCCGCACTGAGCGACCCGCTCAGCGACTGCGCAGGGCCAGTCCCAGCAAGGCCAGGCCGCTGAATGTAGCCCCGGCGTAGAAGGTGAACGAGGCGCCCATCTGGTCCCACAACAGGCCGGCGATGGCGCTGGACAGCAACAGGGCCACACCGCTGACGAGGTTGAAGAAGCCGAAGGCCGTGCCGCGCAGGTCGGCCGGCGCCGTGTCGGCCACCATGGTCGCCAGCAGGCCCTGCGTCATGCCCATGTGCAGGCCCCACAACGCCACACCGGCCAGCACCGCGGCCCAGTGCGCCTGGGCCGCCAGCACCAGGTCGGCCGCGATCAGCACCGCCAGACCCAGGGCCAGCAGCGTGCGGTGGTCCATGCGGTCGGACAAGCGGCCAAAGGGGTAGGCCGACGCCGCGTACACCAGGTTCATCGCCACCATCACCAGCGGGACCAGCGCCAGAGGCACACCACTCTGCGCGGCGCGCAGCACCAGAAACGCCTCGCTGAAACGCGCCAGCGTGAACACCGCGCCCAGGCCCACCACCCACCCGTAGTCGCCACCCAGGCGGCGCAGGTTCTCGCGCCGGATCGGGTTGCTGCGACGCTGGCCCGCCGGCCGATCGGGCTCGCGCACGCCCGCCACCAGCAGCCCCACCGCCAGCAGGCCCGGCACCACCGCCACCCAGAACACCGCACGGAAGTCGTTGGCCCAGAGCAGCATCAGGCCCACCGCCAGCAGCGGGCCGAGGAAGGCGCCCACCGTGTCGAGCGACTGGCGCAGGCCGAAGGCCGCCCCGCGCATGTCGGGCGGCGCGATGTCAGCCACCAGCGCATCGCGCGGCGCACCGCGAATCCCCTTGCCCACGCGGTCGAGCAGGCGCGCCGTCAGCACGGTGCCGATGCCCGGCGCCAGCGCAAACAGCGGCTTGGTCAGCGCGCCCAGGGCGTAGCCGAACACGGCCAGCCGTTTGCGCTGGCCCCACCAGTCGCTCAGCATGCCCGAAAACACCTTGACGATCAGCGCCGTGGCCTCGGCCAGCCCCTCGATCAGGCCCACCACCAGGGCGCTCGCGCCCAGGGTGCCCACCATGAACAGCGGCAGCAGGCTGTGCACCATCTCGGACGAAATGTCCATCAGCAGGCTCACGAAGCCCAGCACCCAGATGGCGGTGGGCAGCCGGGGTTGGGAAGGGTCTGGCTTCTTCATGGCGCGTTTCAGGGGTCTGTGGCTGCCAGTGTGGCAGAGCATCCGCAGGCGCGGCCATGATGGTCAGGGGCTTGTGAGCGCATGGAGAGACGCATTTCCGCGCCCGCCACTTGGGTATGTGAGCACAGGCTCACGCGGCGCGGCGCATCCGGGCACAATGTCGCCTTCGTTCATGACGGCATGGCCGGCGCACCCACTTGCGCTGGTGGTGCCGGTCCTTGCTGACAGCCCCGGCTCAGCGCGCTTGTCTGGCGCCGCTGCCACCGCTCCAAAGCGCCCTGCATGGGCCTGGCGGGCCGGGCGACACTGACACATCGGACCGGACCGCCGCCGTCTTCTGGCTTGTCTCTTCGGTTGCACCGGTATCCACTGCACGCTTGGGCGATTCGCCTGTGCGCCAGCATGGCGCCGGTTGCCTTGTCCGTGGCCTTCGACAGCCTTTTTCCTGGAGGAGGACTCTCATGCAACTCATCGTGTCGGCCGGTTTGATCCTGGCCATTGTTCTGTGGGGCGTGATCGCCCCGACGTCGCTGGGCGGGGTGTTCGACACCGCGCTGGCGGGCATCACGCGCAACTTCGGCTGGTTCTACCTGTGGGTGGTGCTGGGTCTGGTGGTGATGGCGCTGATCCTGGCGGTCAGCCGCTACGGCGACCTCAAGCTCGGCGGCGAGGACGACGAACCGGAGTTTTCCATCGGGGCCTGGTTCGCCATGCTGTTCGCCGCGGGCATGGGCATCGGCCTGGTGTTCTGGGGCGTGGCCGAGCCGATCTCGCACTACGGCGCGCCGCCCCCGGGCATCGCGCCGAACACGCCCGAGGCGGCCAACGCGGCCATGCGCTACAGCTTTTTCCACTGGGGGCTGCATCCCTGGGCGGTGTACAGCATCGTGGCGCTGGCGATTGCGTTCTTCCAGTTCCGCCGCGGCGGCTCGGCGCTGGTGAGCACGGCGGTGGAGGCGCTGCCCTGGGCCCCGATGAAGAAGCTCGGCCCGGTGGTGAACGTGCTGGCGGTGATCGCCACGGCCTTTGGCGTGGCGGCTTCGCTGGGCATGGGCGCGCTGCAGATCAACAGCGGCCTGGCGGCGGTGATGGGGCTGCCGGTGAACAGCACCGCGCAGGTGGCGATCATCGTGGTGACGACGGTGCTGTTCCTGACCTCGGCCGTGACCGGGGTGAGCAAGGGCATCAAGTGGCTCTCGACCTTCAACCTGATCGTGGCGGGCCTGCTGGCGCTGGCGGTGTTCGTGGTGGGGCCGACGGTGGCGATCATCGACACCTTCACCAACACGCTGGGCAGCTACCTGAGCGACTTCGTGCGCATGAGCCTGCGCATGACGCCCTTCCGCGACAGCGGCTGGGTGGGTGGCTGGACGGTGTTTTACTGGGCCTGGTGGGTGAGCTGGTCGCCGTTCGTGGGCCTGTTCATCGCGCGCGTCTCGCGCGGGCGCACCATCCGCGAGTTCCTGCTGGGCACGGTGCTGGCGCCCACGCTGGCGGCGTTCGTGTGGTTCTCGGTGTTCGGCGGCACGGCGCTGCACCTGCAGATCATGCAGGGCCTGCCGATCGCCGAGGCGGTGAGTGCCGATGTGTCCACCGGCCTGTTCGCCATGTTCGATCACCTGCCCATGGGCGGCCTGATGAGCGGCGTGGCCACGGTGCTGGTGCTGGTGTTCTTCGTGACCTCGGGCGACTCGGCCACGCTGGTGCTGGGCATGATGAGCACCGGCGGCGATGAAAACCCCAGCGCGCGGGTGAAGATCGTCTGGGGCCTGCTGGTCTCGGGCATCGCCATCAGCCTGCTGCTGGCCGGCGGCGTGAAGGCGGTGCAGACGGCGACCATCGTGTTCGCGCTGCCGTTCACGCTGGTGATCCTGCTCATGGCGCTGGCGCTGTGGCGCGGGGTGCGCGAGGACTGGGACGAGGAGCAGCGGCGCGACCGGGCGATGCGCCGGCGCATGCGCGACATGGTGGACCGCACACCCGCCCCCGAGCGCGACGCCCGGCACCCATGACGATCGAACTGCTGCTGGCGCTGGGCAAGAGCTTTCTGTTCGTCTTCGCGGCGCTGCTGCCGATCCTGAACCCGGCGGCCACGGCGCCGATCTTTCTCGGGCTCACCGAGGGGGCGTCGGCCAGCACCCGGGCGCTGCTGGCGCGGCGCATCGCGCGCAACATGTTCGGGCTGATGCTGGGCTCGATGCTGGTGGGCTCGTACGTGCTGAGCTTCTTCGGCATCTCGCTGCCCATCGTGCGGGTGGGTGGCGGCCTCATTCTGGCGGCCACGGCCTGGCGCCTGCTGACCGCCACCCACGCCACGGTGGACAGCCGCACCGAGCTGGCCGAGTCGTTCACGCCCGAGATGGCGCGGCGCCAGGCGTTTTACCCGCTCACGTTCCCGATCAGCTGCGGACCGGGCTCGATCGCGGCGGCCATCACGGTGGGCGTGTCGCTGCAGGACGACCGGCTGCTGCTCTCGCTCGCGCGCATGGGCGGCGGCGTGCTGGCGCTGGTGGCGGTGGGCGTCTTGCTGTACCTGGCGTTTCGCTACGCGCAGCGACTGCTGCGGCCGCTGGGCGAAGCCGGCACGGTGATCTTTCTGCGCCTGTCGGCCTTCATCCTGCTGTGCCTGGGGGTGCAGATCGTGTGGGACGGGGCGAGCGAGCTGCTGCTGGGCCTGCTGCGGCAGGCCGCAGCGACCTGAGGCACGCCAACGGGGGTTGTGGTGGCGGCCGGCGGGGCTGAGCAGCGGGTCGGCAGAGGTGCGCCGAACGGCTAGACTCTTCCACCGCCGCCCGCACCCCCATGAAGAACCACCTGCCCACCCACCCGGCCGCCGTGCTGGCGCTGGCGTTTCTGGCCACCATCGTGCTGGGCACGGCGCTGCTGATGCTGCCCTGGGCCAGCGCCAGCGGCGAGAGCGCGCCGTGGCTGACGGCGCTGTTCACGGCGACCTCGGCGGTGTGCGTGACCGGGCTGGTGGTGGTGGACACGGGCACCTACTGGAGCCCGCTGGGCCAGGGCCTGGTGATGGCGCTGTTCCAGCTCGGCGGCTTCGGGATGATGACCTCGGCCACGCTGATGGGCCTGCTGATCGGCGGCCACATGAAGCTGCGCACGCGGCTGCTGCTGCAGTCGGAAACGCACGCGCTGTCGCTGGGCGACGTGCGTTCGGTGGCGCGCATGGTGCTGGTGGTGACGGTGGTGGTCGAGGGCGTGGTGGCCTTGTGGCTGGCGGCGCGCTTTGCCATGACCATGGGCCTGGGCTGGCGCGAGGCGCTGTGGCAGGGCGCGTTCCATTCGGTCTCGGCCTACAACAACGCGGGTTTCTCCACCTGGCCCGACAGCGTGATGCGCCATGTGACCGACGGCTGGGTGCTGGGTCCGCTGATGCTGGCCATCGTGGTGGGCGGGCTCGGGTTCCCGGTGATCACCGAGCTCTGGGCCAATCGGCGCAAGCGGCACGCGCGCTGGTCGATCCACACCACACTCACGGTCTGGGGTTCGGCGGCGCTGGTGCTGCTGGGCACGCTGGCGCTGTGGCTGGTGGAGCACAACAACCCCAAGACCATCGGCCCGCTGGGTGTGGCGGACCAGTGGCTGGCGGCGCTGTTCACCTCGGTCTCGGCGCGCACAGCGGGCTTCAACGCGGTGGACATCGCCGCGCTGAAGATGGAGTCGCTGGTGCTGCACTGTGTGCTGATGTTCATTGGCGGCGGCAGCGCGGGCACGGCCGGCGGCGTGAAGGTGACCACGGTGTTCCTGCTGCTGCTGATCGTGTGGGCCGAGATCCGCGGCCGCGCCGACGTGGAGCTGCGCGGGCGGCGCATCGGCACCCAGGTCCAGCGCCAGGCGCTGTCGATCCTGGTGCTCAGCGGCGCGGCGGTGTCGCTGGGGCTGCTGTTCATCATCCCGCTGGCGGATCATCTGCCGCTGGAGAAGCTGATGTTCGAGGTGGTGTCGGCCTTTGCCACGGTGGGCCTGTCCGCCGGCATCACGGCCGAACTGCCGCCCGCCGCGCAGGGCGTGATCATTGCGCTGATGTACGCCGGTCGCGTGGGCGTGGTCACGCTGGCGCTGGCGCTGGCGATCAACCAGGTACCCAGGGCGTACCGTTTTCCCGAGGAGAAACCGATTGTTGGCTAAATCAAACTCAAGGCGGGGCGACAGCGTGGTTGTCATGGGGCTGGGGCGTTTTGGCGCCAGCGTGGCGCGTGCGCTGGTGGCTGCGGGGCACGAGGTGCTGGCCATGGACGCCGACGAAGCGGTGGTGCAGGAGCTGGCGCACGAGCTGCCGCACGTCGTCAAGGCGGACTCCACCGAGCTGCAGGCGCTCCAGCAGCTGTCGGTGACCGACTTCTCGCACGCGGTGGTGAGCATCGGCGCCAACCTGGAGGCGAGCGTGCTGACGGTGCTCAACCTGGCGCAGATGGGCATGAAGGACATCTGGGCCAAGGCCAACAGCCCGCAGCACGGGCGCATTGCCGAGCGGGTGGGCGCGCACCACGTGATCTACCCCGAGGCCGACATGGGCGAGCGGGTGGCGCACCTGGTGACGGGCAAGATGATGGAGTTCATCGAGTTCGACGACGGTTTTGCCATCGCCAAGACCCGCGCACCGATGGAGACGCACAACAAGACGCTGGCGGTATCGAACGTGCGCAAAAAACACGGTGTCACGGTGGTGGGCATCAAGCGGCGCCACCAGGACTTCATCTACGCCAAGCCCGACACCGAGATCAAGCCGGGGGATCACCTGATCCTGGCCGGGCCGACGCCGCTGGTCGAGCAGTTCGCGGCGCTGTACTGAGGAACGGTGCTGCGGCTCAATGTGGACCGGATTCCACCGATAAACCCGAACACACAGGGTTTTGTTTCTGGACTCACCGCATGGCACTTCACGAAATCACCTACGTCAGCCTGGCCACGCACGAGATGGTGCAATCCGAGCTGTTGCAGCTGCTGGATCAGTCCCGCGTGTACAACGTGGCGCAGGGCATCACCGGGCTGCTGATGTACCACCGGCAGGAGTTCCTGCAGTTGCTGGAGGGCGAGCGCGACGAGGTGGAGGCGCTGTTTGCCACCATCTGCAGGGATCGGCGGCACCAGCAGGTGTATTCGATGTGGGAAGGGCCGGTGGCGGCGCGCAGCTTCGACCGCTGGGCGATGGGCTTTGTGTCGCCCGACGAAGCGGCGCTGCGCGAGCGCCCAGGCTACGAATGCGTGTTGAACGAAGGCCTGGTCAGTGCGGGCCGAGGGTCCAACGGCAAGAAGATCCTGCTGCAGCTGCGCGATGATTTCTTGCGCCCGTTGTGACCCGCTGGCCAGGGACGTGCGGGCGAGCCCGCCGCCCGGGCGGGCCTCGCCCGTGCCCCTGAGGGCGCTGGAGTTGACGGCATGACCGATCGGACCCGTTCGCTGGTGGCCCTGGTGTTGCTGTTCACCGCGCTGGCGACGGGCGTGTTGTGGTGGCAGAGCAGCCGCTCCCGGTCGGAACTGGAGGCGCAGGTGCTGTTGCAGGCCGAGCAGCGCAGCCTGCACCTGGCGGACGCGATGGCGGGGCAGGTGCAGGGGGTGTTCAGCGCGGTGGATCTGGCGCTCAGGCAGCTGCGCACCGAGTGGCCCCGGGGCAACACCGCCGCCTTCGGGCAGCGGGTGCAGGAGACGCTGCAGGCCTTGCCCGAGGGTTTTGTGTCCCACGCCGTCGTGGCCAACGCCGAGGGCCTCGTGGTCTACAACAGCCTGGGGCTGGGCCAGGGCGTGAACATCGCCGACCGCGACTACTTCCGCGCGCACCTGGCGGGCGGAGACCGCCTGGCCATCGGGGTGCCGGTGCGCTCTCGGCTCGATGGTCGCTGGGTGTTTGCCATGAGCCGGCCGCTGCTGCAGGGCGGCCGTTTCGCAGGAACCGTGCACCTGACGCTGGGCGCCGAGCCCATGGCGCGCAAGCTGGCGGGGCTGGAGCTGTCCGGGCAGGACGTGGTGGCCCTGATCCACCCCGGGGGCCGTGTGCTGGCGCGCAGCAGGGACAACGAGGGATCGATGGCGCAGTCGATGCCGAACGACCGCCCCTACATGGCCCAGCCGGACGCGCTCCAGGGGGTGTACCGCACGCCGGGCAAGGTGGACGGCGTGCCCCGCACCTATGGCTGGCACCGGCTGCCGCAGTCGGGTGCGCTGGTGGCCATTGGCCTGGCCGATGCCTCGGTGCTGGGCCCGCTGGCGCCGGTGCAGCGCCGCGACCAGTGGATGACGGCGGCGCTGTCGCTGCTGATCCTGTCGGCCGGGGGGCTGATTGCCGTGCTGCTGTGGCGGGTGTCGCGCAGCCGGGCGGCGGCCGTGGCGAGCGAGGCGCGCCTGAAGGAGGCACAGCGCATGGCGCGCGTGGGCCACTGGGAGCACGATCACCGGACCGGGCGGTTGACCTGGTCTGACGAGGTGTTTCGCATGCTCGGGCTGGCCCCGGCGGTGCACACGCCGACGTACCAGGCCTTCCTCGACGCGGTGCATCCCGATGATCGACAGGGCGTGACGGCGGCGTTCAAGGCGTCGTTGCAGGGGCGCCAGCCCTGCGACGTGGTCCACCGTCTGCTGCTGCCCGACGGAACGCTCAAGTACGTGCACGCGCTGGCCATCACCACCCGCGACGGCGACCGGCCCCTGTACAGCCAGGGCACGCTCCAGGACATCACCGAGATGCGCACGGCGCAACTGGCGCTGCAGCAGCTCAACGAGGGGCTGGAACAGCGGGTCGAGGTGCGCACGCGCGAGCTCGGGGTGCTGAATCACGAGCTGGAGACCTTTGCCTACAGCGTGTCGCACGACCTGCGCACGCCGCTGCGCACGATCCACGGTTTTGCGAGCCTGCTGGAAGAAGATGGGGTGGCGCAGTCCGAGTCGGGGCGCGCCCACCTGCGGCGCATCCAGGAGGCGGCCAAGCGCATGGGCCAGCTCATCACCGACCTGCTCACCATGGCGCAACACAGCCGCGCGGTGATCCGGCATCAGCGGGTGGACCTCAGCGCGTTGGCGCGCCGGGTGGCGGCGGAGCTGGAGCAGGCTCACCCGGGTGTGCGGATGCAGTGGGCCATCGAAGACGGCCTGGTGGTGGAGGCCGACCCGACGCTGATGGGTGTGGTGCTGCAGAACCTGCTGGGCAACGCCTGGAAATACACCAGCCAGACGGCGCAACCGCGCATCGGGTTCTCGCGCACGGGGCACAGCGAGGGCATGCAGACGTTCTGCGTGCGGGACAACGGTGCGGGCTTTGACATGGCCTATGCGGCGCAGCTGTTCCAGCCATTCAAACGCCTGCACACCCACCAGGCCTTCGAGGGTTCGGGCGTGGGGCTGGCCTCGGTGCAACGCGTGCTGCAACGCCACGGGGGCACGGTGCGCGGCGAGGGCGCGGTCGGCCAGGGTGCGGCTTTCTATTTCACGATCCCCGACGAGCCTCAGGTGCTGGACCCGGCGCCGCCCTGAGCCTCAGGCCATGGCGCGCTGCGGTGCTTCGTGCTGCGGCGCAACCGCGCTGGTGTGTTGTGCCGTCGCCAACGCAGGCTCCTGGCCCGGGATGCGTTCCTCGGCCCGCTCGCGGGTCTGTGTCTGTGCCAAGGCGTGGGCACGCTCCAGGTGCTGGTCGGCGGTCTGGCCCTGCGCGGCCTTCACGCTGAACTCGCTGATGGGCGCGTTCTCCTGCACCACCGCCACGCGCTCGCCGTCCTTGCTCAGGTGAAACGCCCGCACGTCGCCACGGTGCGCGTGTTGCTGGGCGTGGCCCACGGCGGCCGCGCTCACGCGCTCCACCTGCTCCGCGCTGTGACCCCGCGCACTCAAGGCCGGGCCGAGCTGGGCCTGCGCGAGCTGGTGGTGGCGCTCCTGCTGCGGTGAGAGCGCCGCCCGGGGGCCCGTTGAAGCGTCCTTCGGCCGCAGCTCGGCCGGCAGCTCGGGCAGCTTCATGCCGCGCTCGTGCATGCTCTCGCGCACCGCGCCCAGGTGGCCGGTGTCGCGCCACAGCTCGTTCAGGCCGTCCTGGACCCGGCCGGCCTGGCGTTGCTGCGCCAGCGCCTGGGGCCAGCCCTGATCGACGTTGTTGTGCGGGTCCTTGTTGGCCGCCAGGGCCATGACGTCTTTGCGGCCCTGGACCACCTCGCCCACGTACTGGCCGTGTGTCGCGGCCAGCTGCTGATTGCTCAGGGCCCGGTAATTCACCGCCGGCTGGTGGGGCAGCGCGCGCGGGTATTGCTCGTGCACGGCGTCGCTGAGCGCGCCACGTACCGCGTCGGCGGGGCGCTTGCCCGCGTCGATGTGTTTCGCCAGCGCGTCGTTGACGCCGTCTTTGTCCACCCTGGGGTAGGTCGCGTGGGTCTGCTCCCAGGCCTTGTCGATGCCGGTACGGGCTTCGAAGGTGCGGCCGTTGCGCTCGGCTTCGGTGCTGAATTGTTCGCTGGTGGTGTTCAGGCGGGTTTGCAGCTGGGCGCGTTTCGCCGGGTCGGTCTCGTTCTGCAGGTCTTCCTTCAGGCCGTTGACCTGGCGCAGCAAGCGGCCTTCTCTGGACACGTGGTCGTAGCCCAGTTCGCCGACCTCTCGCCCCAGCGCCTTGCTCCACTGCTGCAGGCGCGAGTCTTCGTAGAGCTTCTCCGCGCCGTAGGCCGCGGCACCGCCGGTGGCCAGGCCGCCGACCACGGGGCCGACCGGGCCGGTGACGGGGCTGGTGAGCGTGCCGGCGGCGGCACCGGGGATCGCGCCCACGGTGGCGGCAGCGCCGGTGACCACGGCTTTGGTGCCCTGGTTGACCGTCTCTTCGCTGCCGCGCACCCACTGCTCGCGGTTGGAGCGGGCGGTGTCGATGGCGGCGTCGATCTGCTGCTTGCCCTCAAAGGCGCCGTACGCCGTGCCCAGGACGCCGGCCGCCTTGACCGTGGGCCGGACGGCGCGATGACCACCGACCTCGTTGTGCAGCCGCTGCACGCCCGGTTCGACCGCCAGCGTGCGGCGTTCTTCGAGCAGGTGGCTGGCGGTGCTGGCACTGACGCGTTCGTTGGGTACACGCTCGGGCAGATTGCGGTGCCATTGGCGTTGCGCGTCGGTCGACTGGTGCAGGTCGTTGAGGCGTTCCTGCGTCAACCGGCCGCTGCGGGCCGTCTCCAGCGCACGGCCGGGAGATGCGTGGGGAGAGGTGCGCGAATCGAAGTGCAGCGTGCCCTCGCGGTCGTAGACCTGAATCGGGACACCAGTCTGTTTCGCCACGTCGTCGAGAGTGCCGGGGAGCTTCTCGTACACCGCCGAACGAACCTCCTGGGGAACATAGCGCCCGTGGCCTCGACGATCCAGGTCATCGGTGAACCGTTTGTCAACACCCAGCTCGCTCTCGAGTCGGTGGGCTGCGACAGCGCGTATCTCTACGTCGTAGCCCTTGGTTTGGAGGTCTTTGATGACATCGGCTCTGGGCATGGTGGTGTCCAGAACCAGGTTCTTGCGCTGGGCCACTGCGTCAGCTCGAAGCTCCTGCGCCCAGCGGCTGGCATCGCTGTGTGTTTCTCCAGACCAGGTGTATGGCTTCAGGCCGCGCAGGGTGCGTGCGTCGGGATGAGCGCTGCGCAGATCGTCCGGATCAATCACCGCCGCATCTCCGTCCATCTCCGAAAGTGCTGTGCGTGCCAGCCCGCCTTTGCCTGCACCAGGTTGTCCCGCCAGGATGATGGCTTTCGGACGGGCGTGTCCGCCAGTGACCTGTGTGTACTTTGCGTCCTGAAGGATCTGATTCCTGAGGATCCGGTCGTGTTGGTCGGCTGGAATGGCGGGGTAGTCGTGTGCCATGGGCCGTTCCCTCAATCCTGGCCCCAAGCGAAGAACTTCATCAGTTCTTCTCCGCCATCGCGTCGGTGCAGCTGCAGGAGGCGCAATTTCTTTCGCGCGTTGGCAGCTTTGTCGATTTCCCCTGCCGCGTCGGCAGCGGCAACTTCATCACTGGCGTTTTCGACGAAGCTGTCCATGTCGCCTTCCAATCGCCAAAACGCTCGCTCCAGTTGATCGGTTCGTTGCGCCTTGCTCATGCCTGGCTTGAGACCGACGGCTGTCAGTCCCTCTTCCAGTCTCGCAATCAGCTCGGGATGGTCTTTGAGTGCTTCCTGCAGCACTTTGGGCACGGGCGGGTGTTCGGTGAAAGTCGTCATGTCATGTCCCTGAAAAGCAGAAAAAGCACCGGCTGAACCGAATGCCGTTGAATCTTGGCACAGCCGCGCTGCTGCTTCGCCTGCATCCCTGTCATAACCGGCGCAGCCATCAGCCCGTGTAGACCTCCGGCAGCGCATACGTCGATCGTTTCCCCAGGTGTTTGCCGTGTTCGTGCAGCCAGTCGTCGGCCGCGCGCCGGCCGATGCCGTGCAGCCTGGAGAGGAAGGCCCAGCCGGTTTCGGTCTTGCTCGACGCGCCGAACTGCAAGAGCTCTGCCTCGGCGTCGATCTTGTGCAGGCGCAGGTCGTCCACGCGCCGGAACAGCGGGCGCTGGAAGCAGGCGTCGGGCCGGCCCGCGTCTTCCAGCAGCTCCTTGATGAGGCCGATGGTGCGCAGCTCTTTCAGCAGGCTGGCGTTGAAGGTGACCTCGCTCGCGCGGTCGAGGATGTCGCTCGCCCGTGTGGGGATCGTGTCCCGCCGGTCGGGGTTGATCTGCACCAGCATCAGGTCGTCGGCCGGGGTTTCGCTGATGAGCGGCATCAGCGTGGGGTTGCCGGCGTAGCCGCCGTCCCAGTAGGCCTCGCCCTTCACCTTCACCGCCTGGAACAGCAGCGGCAGGCAGGCCGAGGCGAGCACCATGTCGGCGGTGAGTTCGTCCTGGCGGAACACGTGCAGGTCGCCGGTGGCGACGTGCGTGGCGGCGATGAAGAGCTGGGTGCGGTGGCAGGCGCGCACTTGCTCGAAGTTCACCGTGTCCTCCAGGATCCGGCGCAGCGGGTTGAGGTTGAGCGGGTTGAGCTGGTAAGGCGAGAACTGGCCACCGACGTATGCCGCAGCCTGTTGCCAGGGGGCCATCGCCGCCTGCAGCCAGGGGTTGCGCGTGCCGAACAGCGCGCCGAACGGGCCGGCCTCCAGGTGGTGAAAGGGCGAGGACTCGGCCACGCTTTTCCAGAATCGGGCCAGGCAGGCCTGCGCGCCCACGCGGCCCCCTTCCATCAAACCGGCGGCCAGCGCCACGGCGTTCATCGCCCCGGCGCTGGTGCCGCTGATGCCCGAGATTTCGAGTCGCTCGTCGTCCAGCAGGCGGTCGAGCACGCCCCAGGTGAAGGCCCCGTGTGAGCCGCCGCCCTGCAGCGCGAGGTCGATGAGCAGGTGGGTGCCGGGGGCGCGTGCGCGGCGGGGGGGGGTGCGTGTGACCATGGTGCGTTCTCTGCGGCCGGGCGGGTCAGACGTGGTGCCGAGGCTGTTCGGTGCGCCGTCCGAGCAGTGCCACCACCAGGGTGATGACGGTCAGCGGCACGACAAAGCCCATCATGATCGATGAGTAGGCGCCCAGGGCATCGTGCTGCTGGGCCGCCAGGATCAGGTAGGCCACATAGGCCACGTAATAGAGCAGGAACACCGCGCCCTCCCAGCGCGCGATCTCGCGCCCGGTCATGAACACGGGAATGCAGGCCAGCGCCACGGCCAGCATGACCCAGATGTCGAAGTTCAGCACCGCCTCGGGCACCACCAGACCCAGGCTGCCCGAGGCAAGGCCGGAGAGGCCGAGGCAGCCCAGGATGTTGAAGGTGCTGCTGCCCACCACGTTGCCGACCGCGATGTCGCGCTCCCCCTTGACCGCGGCCATCACCGACGTGGCCACCTCGGGCATGGAGGTGCCGGCGGCCACGATGGTCAGGCCGATCACCACATCGCTCACGCCCAGGGATTTGGCGAACACCACCGCCGCATTCACCAGCCACTGGGCCCCGAGCACCAGCAGGGTCAGGCCGACGGCCATCAGCAGCAGTTGCACGGGCAGGCGGCTGTCCCAGCTGCCGGGGGCGGCGGGCTGGACCTCGGCGGCGTATTCGTCGTTGGCGGCCTGCGTTTCCTTGCGCGACTGGATCACCAGGAAGGCGGTGTAGGCCAGCAACAGCCCGAACAGCATGGCGCCGTCGAGGGCGCTGATGCGGCCGTCGAGGCTGAGCACCAGCAGCAACAGCGAGGTGCCCACCAGGATGGGCACCTCTTGACGGATGAGCTGGATGTTGACCACCAGGGGCGTGATGAGCGCCGACACACCGAGGATGAACAGTACGTTGAAGATGTTGCTGCCCACGACGTTGCCCAGCGCGATGTCGGTCTGGCCCTCCAGCACCGCGCCGAGCGACACCGCCACCTCGGGGGCGCTGGTGCCGAAGGCGACGATGGTCAGGCCCACCACCAGCGGCGAGAGGCCGAACGAGAGCGCCAGCCTGGAGGCGCCGCGCACCAGCAGCTCGGCGCCAGCGATCAGGGCCAGCAGGCCTGCGAGAAACATGCCCAGGGTCAACATGGTGGTTCGTCGGTCAAGGGGGTTGATGGAGCGGGCATGTTGCCATGGCCGCACGGACCCGGCGCTGCCAGGGTTCTTGACGGCTCTGGGACAATCGCGCTTTGCCCGCCGCTCCCCCGATGTCCGACGCCCCCGAATCCCCCGACGTTTTCAGCCCGCCCAGCGGCCCTCTGGCGCGCGAGGCCCTGGCCTTGGGCGCGTTCGATCACGTGGTCGGCCGGCTCGATGGTTTTCGCCCCCGCGCGGGGCAGCGCGAGATGGCGGCGCACATCGCCGAGACGCTGAGCCCGGTGGACTGGCCGCCCAAACCTGAAAAAGGGGCCGAGAAGGGCGCCGAGGCGGTGCCCTACAGCGGCCCGCGCGCCATCGCCGTGGTGCAGGCCGGCACGGGCGTGGGCAAGTCGGCGGCCTACGCGTCCACCGTGATCCCGCTGGCCATCGCGCAGCAAAAGCGCGTGCTGATCTCGACCGCCACCGTGGCGCTGCAGGAGCAGCTCATGGCGAAAGACCTGCCGGCCCTCTCGGCCGCGCTGCCCCAACCCTTCACCTTCTCGCTGGCCAAGGGGCGCGGGCGCTACGTGTGCCGTCTCAAGCTCGACCAGCTGGCCGGCGGCGACGCGGCCAGCGCCGATCTGTTCGAGACTGAGGAGTTGCCCGCCAGCCCCGAGGCCGCCGCCGCGACCGTGGTCGCCAACGCAGCGGCGACAGCGCGCGAAGCCGAGCGCTGGGTCGAGCGCTCCAAGACCTACACCGTGTGGGCGCAGCAGCTGGACGGCGGCGCCTGGGACGGCGACCGCGACCGGCTCGACGAGCCGCCCGAGCCCGAGCTCTGGGGCCCGGTGGCCGCCGAGCGCCACACCTGCACCGCGCGCCACTGCCCCAGCTACAACAGCTGCAGCTACTACCAGGCGCGCGCGCGGCTGGCGCAGTCGCAGGTGATCGTGGTCAACCACGACCTGCTGCTCGCCACGCTCGGCCTGCACGCGCTGCCCGACCCGTCGGACTGCTACATCGTGTTCGACGAGGCCCACCACCTCGGCGCCGTCGCGCAGGGCCAGTTCACCGAGAGCATGGACCTCATGCGCGGCGGCTGGCTTGACAAGCTGCCGCGCGCGGTGAGCGACGTGGCCGGCGCCATCGCCCACACGCCGACGGAAGACGTGGCCACGCTGGCGCGCGAGCTGAAGGCCGCGCAGGCCGACCTGGCGCGCCGCGCCATGGCGCGAGTCAGCGAGTCGCCCGATTGGCTCGCGCTCACCGGCCGGCAGGCGGGCCTTCGCCCGCGCGGCGGTGGCTTTGAATCCACCGCGTCCGGCGTGACCGAGCGCTTCGAGGGCGGCGCGATCCCGCCCGACTGGAAGGAGACCCTGGGCCAGATCGAGAGCCGCGCGACCGCGCTGCTCAAGGTGTTCGAGGCCATCGCCAACCAGCTCAAGGCCAACGCGCGCGACAACCCGGCCGACGCGCCGCGCTGCGCCCAGCTCTACAGCCGCATCGGCAGCCAGGCGCCGCGCCTGCAGCACCTGCAGGCCACGGCCGAGCTGTGGCTGCAGGAGCCGGCGCAGGGCCAGCCGCCGCTGGCCAAGTGGCTGGAGGCCGGCGTGATGCACGGCACCGTCACGCTCAGCGCGCACGCCTGCCCGCTCAACCCCGGCAGCCTGCTGCGCGCCCACCTCTGGAGCAAGGTGCGCGCGGGCGTGGCGACCTCGGCCTCGCTGGTCACCTGCGGCAGCTTCGACCACTTCCTGCACGAGAGCGGCCTGGCGTTCGACGACGACGTGAAAGCGCGCGAGGTGCAGAGCCCGTTCGACCACGCGAACCAGGGCCGCCTGGTGGTGGTGCAGACCCAGGCCGACCCGAAAGACGTCGAGGCCTACACCCGCGAAATGCTCGACCTGCTCATGACCGATCTGGCCGAGGTGCGGCGCGGTGCGCTGGTGCTGTTCACCTCGAAGGCGCAGATGAAGCGCGCGCAGGAGCTGCTGGAGCGCGGCCTGCACAGCGACCTGCGCGGGCAGGTGCTGGTGCAGGGCGAGGCCTCGCGCACGCAGCTGCTCAAGCGCCACGCCGAGCGCGTGGCCGACGGCCAGGCCTCGATCCTGTTCGGCCTGCAGTCGTTCGGCGAGGGGCTCGACCTGCCGGGCGAACTCTGCGAGTGGGTGTTCATCACCAAGCTGCCGTTCGCCTCGCCCAGCGACCCGGTGGGCCAGGCGCGCGCCGACTGGCTCAAGGCCCAGGGCCGCGACCCGTTCAGCGAACTGGTGGTGCCCGCCACCGGCGCGCGCCTGCTGCAGTGGTCCGGCCGCGCGCTGCGCACCGAGACCGACGAGGCGGTGGTGGTCTGTTACGACGCGCGGCTGCTGCGGCAGAGCTATGGCCGGCGCATGCTCAAGGGGCTGCCGCCGTACCGGCTGCAGCGGCGCGACGGCGAGCGGCTGACCGAGGTGGCGCGTTGACCCCCGCTGCCGGGATGGCGCCTGGGCGTTGCGCCCGGGGCTGAAGGAAGGCGCCCGTGGTTTTCAGCAGCTGGCCCTTCATCTTCGTCTTCCTCCCGGTCACCCTGCTGGTGTACTTCCAGCTGAACCGGTCGCGCCGCACCCTGCTCGGCAAAGCCTGGCTGGTGCTGGCCAGCCTGTTTTTCTACGCCTACTGGAACTGGGTCTACCTGCCGCTGATCCTGGTGTCCATCGGCCTGAACTTCCTGCTGGGCCGGCGCCTGGCGCGCTGGCCGACGGACGCCGACCCGCGTCGCAAGCGCCGCTGGCTGATCGCCGGCATCGCCCTCAACCTGCTGGCGCTGGCCTACTACAAGTACATCCACTTCATCACCGAGAACCTGGCCTGGCTCTGGGGTGTGGCCTACCAGGCGGACCCGGTGGCGCTGCCGCTGGCGATCAGCTTCTTCACCTTCACCCAGATCGTCTACCTGGTGGACAGCCATCGGGGTGAAACCGGCCACTACGACCTGCTGAACTACGCGCTGTTCGTGACCTTCTTCCCGCACCTGATCGCGGGGCCGATCGTGCAGCACAGCCAGATCATTCCGCAGTTCAACTCGCGCTGGACCTGGCTGCCGCGCGAGTCCCACCTCGTCAAGGGCGGGTTGCTGTTTGCGGTGGGCCTGTTCAAGAAGGTGGCGATCGCGGACGTTTTTGCGGTGTGGGCGGACGCCGGTTTTGACGGCACCGGGCCACTCGACATGGTTGGCGCCTGGGTCGCCAGCCTCTCGTACACCTTCCAGCTGTATTTCGATTTCAGCGGCTACTGCGACATGGCCATGGGCGTGGCGCTGCTGTTCAACATCTGGCTGCCAGTCAACTTCGATTCGCCTTATCGGGCCACCAGCATCCAGGACTTCTGGCGCCGCTGGCACATCACGCTCAGCCACTTCCTGCGCGACCACCTCTACATCCCGCTGGGGGGCAACCGCGCCGGCCGGTTCCGGACCCACCTCAACCTCATCGTGACCTTCACCCTCGGTGGGCTGTGGCACGGGGCTTCGTGGATGTTCGTCATCTGGGGGCTGCTGCACGGCCTGGCCCTGGTGGTGCACCGCCTCTGGGTGCAACTGGGCTGGCGGATGCCGCGCGGGCTGGGCTGGGGCCTGACCTTCCTGTTCGTCAACGTGGCCTGGGTGTTTTTCCGCGCCAAAGATTGGGACAGCGCCCGGCGGGTGCTCTCCGGCATGGTGGACCTCTCCACGCTGCGTCGCGTCCCGCTGGTGGACGTGCCCACCGACGCGCTGGCCTGGTCGGGCTGGCTGGGCGATGCGCTGCTGCGGGTGGCGCCGGCACCCTTCGTGGCCCACGCCCCGGCGCTGCTGATGATCGCGCTGGCCTTCTGCATCTTGCCCCGCCCCAACGCGATCCGCTGGGTCAGCGCCGGGGTGACCGACGCCAAGGTGGTGGCGGGCACCCTGCTGCTGATCGCCGCCCTGGTCGCGACCTTCACGAGCACGGGCTCTGTGTTCCTCTATTTCAACTTCTAGAAGATGAACCTGAAGCGCCGTTCCCTTCGAATGCTGCTGGCCACGGCGCTGGGCCTGGCGGTGTTGCCACTGCTCAACGGGCTGATGGCGACGGCACCGCCCGGCGCGGCCTGCTGCACCATCGAGCGCTGGTTCTCGTCGGAGCCGCTGCTGCGCGCCGCCAGCGGGGTGCTGCACCGGCTGGGCATCAGCGTCTCGCCCCGGCAGGTGGTGGTCGGCCGCGCCGGCTGGCTGTACCTGGGCGACGCGCAGAGCGGGTCGCTGTCGACCCACCGCCGCGCGGGCCAGGCGAGCGACGTCCGACTGGGGCAGTCCTATGGCGACGGTGCCCGGCGCTGGGCCAGCTTCCTGCGGGGCCGGGGCGTGCCGGCGTTCCAGATCCTGGTGGCGCCGGACAAGGCGTCCGTGTACCCCGAGCACCTGCCGCGATGGGCCTTGCCACCGCCCGGGAGCGGCGCCACCGACACGCTGCTCGCCCACACCGACCCGGACCTGTTTGTCGACACGCGCGCCGTGTTGCAGCGCGCCGTTGCCACCGCACCGGCCCCCCTGTTTTTCCGCCACGACACCCACTGGAATGCCCTGGGCGCATCCCACGCCTTTGAGGCGCTGGCGCAGCGGCTGCGGGCCGACCTGCCCGACGTGGTCTGGCCCAAGCCGGACGAGCACCGTCTGGTGCGCCTGACGCCCCGAGCCGGCGGCGACCTGGCGGACTTTCTGCGGCTCGGACCCTGGTTGACCGACGAAGATCCCGTGCTCGCGGCGTCCGAGGCCCTGGGCGCGCGGGTTCACCAGCGCTACGGCACCGGCGAGCGGCTGGACCCGGCGCGCGTGGCCGATGCGCGGGTGGCCCTGACCTTCCCGATCCAGACCCGCCACGACCGGGCGCTCAACCCCCAGCGCGTGCTCTGGATCACGGACTCGTTCGGCAAGTCCATGGACGACCTGATGCACCGCACGTTTGCCGAGGTGGTGACCCTGCACTGGCGGGACGTGCACAAGGACGGCGGCCAACTGATCCGGTTGCTCGACGAGGTGCGCCCCGAGGCCGTGATCGTGACCGTGGTGGAGCGCTCGCTCGCCATCCCGGCGTTTGCCAATTTCCTGCTGTATCCGCCAGACCCTGGCCCCGGCGAATCCGATGGCGCGTCGCTGACCGCTGAGCTGGTCGAGATGAGCGGGGTGGTGCGCCAGGGCGCGTCGGGCGACGGCTTCCAGGTGACCTCGGGCGCCGCGTCGATGACCTTCAGCCTGCCCCGTCCGATGGTGGGAGCCGACGGCCTGTCACTCCGCCTGGTCTGCGAGGGCCGGGCGGCCGCGATGCCGGTCCAGCTGTTCTGGAGAGGGCCGAAAGAGCCCCGCTTCCACCGCGATCACAGCGTGCGCTGGCTTCACGTCGGGGACCGCAGCGGCCTGGACGGTTTGCGGGGCGCCAACGGCCGGCCGGCCGGCGAGATTCAGGTGCTGCGCCTGGACCTTCGCGGGCAGGGGCATTGCCCGCAATTTCGTCTGCTGGGGCTGGCGCTGATGCCCGCAGAGCCGTCGGCGGTGGCAGGCCAGCCGGGGCGGTGAGTGCTGTGCTGCGGGACCGATGCCCTTGAGATCGCCTCATGCTCCACACCACCCTCAAACTGCTGCACATCCTCGCCCGGTGATGGGCGGGTGCGCGCGCAGAACCATGTATGGTCTGGGCAGCGGATCGAAAGCCGCAGGTCGATTCAGTCTCCGTTCGGCTCGCAGATGGCCGCGGCCCCTGACCACCAGGAGGAGTTGTGATGAGCATCCGGTCGCGATTGTTGTTGCTGACGTTGCTGGCCACCTTGTTGCCGGTGCTGCTGGGGGCTGCGCGGTTTCTGCAGATGCGGCAAGCCTCGATCGAGGAGGACACCCAGCAGCTGGCGGCGCTGGTCCATCAGCAGGCCGGGCTGCTCAATGAGCGTGTGCTGGGCACGACACAGCTGTTGTACGGGCTGGCACGCGCCGATGACCTGCTACCGGGGGCCGACCGCGCCAGCTGTTCGGCCTTCCTGTCGGAGGTGCGTGAAGCCTATCCCCAGTACACCGGCATCCTGACCATCTTGCCCGACGGGCGCCTGTATTGCGACTCACTGCGCACGGGCCGCGAGCTGGACCTGCGCGACCGCGCCTATTTCAAGGCCGCCGTGGCCGCGCCTGGCGGGGTCGTGCTGGAGCCGGTCTTCGGCCGGCTGACCGGGCTGGCGGTGATGCAAGTGGCTCATCCGGTGCGATCCAAGGAAGGTGAGCTGCTCTTTGTTCTCCTGGCCTCGCTGAACCTGCAGAAACTGGTCGAAGACCGTCCAACGTTCTCGCCGCAGACGCAGTTGTTGCTGCTCAGCGAGAAAGGACAGGTGCTGGCGACGTCGGGCATGGCCGGCGCTGGCAACCCGGCGGGTGCTTCCCTGGCCGACACCGCCCTGTTCAAGTTCATCGGCGCAGGGGGGCGGCGCACGGGTGAGGTGGGTGATCAAGGTGGTCAGGGCCAGGTGTGGGCCGTGGCCGAACACCCGCTGCTCAAGCAGGCCGGCATTCACCTCGCCGCGGGCGTGCCCAAGCACGTGCTGGTGCAGGAAGCCGATCAGCGATTCCGGCAGGATCTGATGTTCCTGGCCGCGACCGCGTTGGTGCTGTTCCTGGCCATGTGGACGGTGGCCGAGGTGAGCATCCGCCGTCAGGTGGACCGCATCACGCACATGGCCCAGCAGCTGATCGGTGGCGATCTGTCGGCGCGGATCGAGGCACCCCTGCCCCGCGGTGAGCTGGGCGATCTGATGGCCTTGCTCAACCAGACCGCACAGTCGCTGGAGCAGCAACGCAGCGACATTGCCGAGCTCAATGCCCGGCTGCAGAAGTCACAGCGCATGGAAGCCATCGGCCAGCTCACTGGCGGCATCGCCCACGATTTCAACAACCTGCTTCTGGTGGTTTCGGGCAGCGCCGAGATGATGCTGGAGGAGGTCACCGGCCACCCTGACCAGATCCAGTTGCTCCAGTCGATCACCAAAGCAGCGCGCCGCGGTGGGGCGCTGACGCAACGGCTGCTGGCGTTTGCCGGCAAGCAGGCACTGGACCCGAAACCGTTGGACCTCAACCGGTTGGTCGCGGGGCTGGACCCCATGTTGCGGCGCACGCTGGGTGAACACATCCAGATCGAGCTCATCCGTGCAGGCGGCCTGTGGCCAGCGCTGGTCGACCAGAGCCAGCTCGAGAACGCGCTGCTCAACCTGTGCCTGAATGCGCGAGATGCGATGCCCGGCGGCGGTCGTCTGACGATCGAGACCGCCAATGTGCGGCTGGATGAGGCGTACGCCGCCCGGACGGGCGACATACCGCCCGGCCAGTATGTGATGCTGGCGGTGTCCGACACCGGTCAGGGCATCGCGCCCGAGCACCTGCAGCGCGTCTTCGAGCCATTTTTCACGACCAAGGAAACAGGCAAGGGAACGGGGCTGGGTCTTTCCATGGTCTACGGTTTCGTCAAGCAGTCGGCAGGCCATGTCGCGATCTACTCCGAGCTTCTGCAGGGCACCAGCGTGAAGCTGTACCTGCCGCGTGCCAGCGGTGCTGCTGCTGTCTTTGCCACGGCCGAGGGTGAAGACAGCATTGTCGGCGGCAGCGAAACCGTCTTGCTGGTGGAAGACGATGATGCGGTGCGCCAAGTGGCACTGACCGCGTTGCGCAGCCTCGGCTACACGGTGATCGAAGCCAACGACGGCCCCTCCGCCATGGCTGTGCTGGAGCAGCGTGACGATGTGCAGTTGCTGTTCACCGACATCGTCATGCCCGGCGGCATGAACGGTCGTGCGCTGGCCGATGCCGCGCGCCGATGGCGTCCGGATCTGAAGGTGCTGTACACCTCGGGCTACACCGAAAACGCCATCGTTCACCAAGGGCGGCTGGATGAAGGTGCGCTGCTGCTGAGCAAGCCCTACCGGCGCATCGACCTGGATCGCGCGGTCCGCACGGCGCTCGCTCAGAAAACAGTCTGAACAACCATCCGAACGCCCGTGTCGATGGCGAGCACTTGGCATTCCCTGTGGTTGAAGCGGGGAAACGCAGCGGCACGAGGCGGGTGGTATCGTCAGATTCGCTCGGTTCGTACCTGCCAAGTCCTGCTGCTTCAAACACCATGCTCTACGCCACCCTCAAACTGCTGCACATCCTCGCCATCGTCGTCTGGATCGGCGGCATGGTCTTCGCCCACTTCTTCCTGCGCCCGGCCGCGATGTCGCTGGAGCCGCCGCAACGCATCCGCCTGATGCACGGCGCGCTGCAGCGCTTCTTCGCGGCCGTGCTGGTGGCCATCGGGGTCGTGCTGGCCACCGGCCTGTGGATGATCGGCCGCGCCGCCAAAGACTCGGTGCAGGCGGGGCTTGGCTTCAACATGCCGCTGGACTGGACCCTCATGGCCACGCTCGGTATCGTGATGATGGGCATCTTCGGCCACATCCGCTTCTCGCTGTTCAAGCGCCTGTCGGCAGCGGTCGCGTCGAGCGACTGGCCCGCGGGTGGCGCCGCACTGGCGGGCATCCGCACCTGGGTGAGCGTCAACCTTGCCATCGGCGTGGTGATCATCGTGATCACGCTGCTGATGGCTTGAACCCTCAGGGCTTGCCGACCACCACTTCGCTGATCTGGATCACCGGCGTGATGTCGGTGTAGTTGGGGATGTCGCCCATGATTTCCTGGGTGTGCGGGCCGAACGAGGTCTGGAAGTCTTCGACGCTGTCGAAGAACAGGTGGCCGCTGGCGGCGTAGGTCGGCGCCGAGCCGGGGGCCCCGCCGGCCATCCCTTTGTCCACCGTGTAGTACTTCAGCGGCGCGCCCAGCCGGGCCTTCACCAGCGGCATGTGCTTGTCGCGGTAATAGGCGTGGTCGAAGTGGGTGCCGGGGCCGTTGGGGTACATCACGCTGACTTTGATCATGGTTGTCTCCAGGGTTGCCCGGTCACGTCGCCGGGTCGGCGCCATCGTGCACCCGGCGGCGTTTTCCGGCAAGCGCGCCCCCGAACGCCAGCCGGGTCACCGGGGGGAGGACGCTGGCTGGCCTTTCAGGCGCGTCCACAGCTGGGACAGGGCGGCACCGACATCGGGCCGCTGGCTCATGTGCCGGGCCGGCACCGAGCCCACGGCGGCCAGCGGGCCGAGATCGAAGTTGAAGGTGTAGTCGGGCTCCTGGCCCATGCGCAGGTCGGTGATGCGCAGCTGCCCGTCGGCCGCCGTGGCCAGGCGGTAGAAACCGTGGGTGAACGCGGCCAGCCGCGCCACCGGCTCGGCCTGACCGTGCTGCGCCATGAGCTCGGCGCCGCGCGGGTGGGCGGTCCAGCGCACGGTGGGCGTGGCGTCCATGAACGAGTAGAAGCCCTCGTGGTACTGGGTGGGCGTGGTGGCCACGAGCCGCCAGAGCACGGTGTTGAAGGGCGTCGGTGTGACCAGCAGGCCCTCGGCCTCGATGCCGGCCTGTTGCAGCGACGCGCGGGCGATGCGTTCCACCTGCCACTGCGCGCCCACGCCCCAGGCCAGGTAGGCCGTGCTGAGCACCAGGCCCGCCGCGTTCCAGCGCAGGCCGTGCGCGAGGTCTTTCATGCGCAGCGCCGCGACCGTGCCCACGATCAGCGGCAGGGTGTAGGCGAGGTCGATGATGAAGACGCTGCCCACGCCGTAGGGGTGGTTGGTGAACGGCAACAGCAGCTGGGTGCCGTAGACCGTCATGGCGTCGAGCAGCGGGTGGGTGATGAGCACCAGCCAGAGCGCGAGTGTCCAACGTCTGAACAGTGCTTTTTCTCCGTGCAGTCGCGAGACCAGCCAGGCCAGCAGCGGCGCGAACAGGGTGAGGTAGAACAGGGCATGGCTCTCGGCGCGGTGCAGCACCATGTTGAGCATGTCGTCGCCATGGTCGATGAAGGCGTCGAGGTCGGGCAGGGTGCCGGCCACCGCGCCCCACACCGCCGCCTTCCAGACGGCGGTGCGGCGGCCCAAGGTGGCCACGGCGACAGCGGAGCCGAGGGCGATCTGGGTCAGTGAATCCATGCGGGGAGCTTAGAGGTTGGCGGGAAGCAGTCGCTGTTGAGGGGCATCAAACGGGTACCAACAGGGCTCGCACCGGCGCGAGATGCCCGAACCCAGAACGCGGCGGAACTGGCTTCGCCAGGCCGGGAGCAAAGCCCCCTGGGGGGCTGAGGGCCGCGGCTCCAAGCCTGCCTGCGCAGGCTTGGACTGCCCGAAGAAGCATCGGCTCTGACGATGCTGCGGCCTGCAAGGCACGCCGCAGGCGGCGCGGGGGGCTACACCGCTATCACGATGGGAAACTCGGCCCGCAGCCCATCGGCGCCAGGCACGAACGGGCGCGTGAGCGCGGCCTGCCCCTGTTCCCCCAGGCGGCGCCAGAGCCCGTCGCGCGCATTGCCCGGGTCGCCGGCGACATAGAACTGGGTGGTCAGCAGCTCCTGGCGGTCGAGCCGGACCTTGACGTGGATGTGCGGCGTGCGCCCGCTGTAGGGCGCGGGCCTGAGAGTGCGGAAGCGGTAGGCGCCGTCTTTGCCCACGGTGATCCGCCCGAAGCCCTGGAAGGCGGGGTCGGCGCGGCCGCCGTCGCTCGGGTGGTGGTAGTGGCCGTCCTGGTCGCACTGCCAGATCTCGACCACCGCGCCGGCCAGCGGCACCCCGCGCGTGTCGGTCACCACGCCCTGCACCCAGGCCATCTCCCCCTTGCGGTAGCTCGCGGCGCCGTTGCGCAACAGGTCGAAATCGGTGTCGGCAGGCAGGGCCACGGGGTAGAACGGCCCCTCGGTCTGGCCGGGCGTGGGTCGCAGGGGCGTGCCCTGCGCGAGCGCGGGGGTGAGCCAGACGGGCGCGGCGGTGGCGGCGATCACGCCCGCGCCGCGCACGAGCAGGGAACGGCGGGAGGGGAGGCTGTGGGTGGTCATGGCGGGCTCCTGTCGCTGAAAGGGCGGCCCGCGGCCGATCAGGCGCCGGGCGGTTGAAGCGCCAGCGCCACGAAGCGCACGCTGTGGTCGTCCGGATCGCTGGGGTTGGCGCTCTCTTGGAAGCCAAGTGCGCGCGCAAGTTCCAGCATGGCGCGGTTTTCGCGCAGCACGTTGCCCACCAAGCGCTGCGTGCCGCGCGCGCGCAGGTGGTCCATCATCTTGTGCATGAGCTTGTGGCCCAGGCCCGAGCCCTTGAGGTCGGAGCGCACGATCACGCCGAACTCGGCGGTGTGGTTGTCCGGGTCCACGGTGGCGCGCACCGTGCCCAGGGTTTCTTCACCGTCCCCCGCGATGTGGCGGGTGGCGATGAAGGCCATCTCGCGCGCGTAGTCGATCTGCGTCAGCCGTGCGAGCTCGCTGTGTTCGATGCTGCGCCGGCTGTAGAACACGCGCAGACGGATGTCCTCCGGGTCGAGCTTCTCCAGAAAGACGCGGTGCTGCGCTTCGTCTTCGGGGCGGATGGCGCGCAGCGTGACCGGCTGGCCTTTCCAGTCCCAGGTCTCGCTCAGCTCGGCCGGGTAGGGCTGGATGGCGAAGTTCGCCGCGCCGGCCGGCCGGTTCGCCGAGACGCGCACACGGGCGTCGAGCGCCACCGCGCGCTCGTGGTTGACCAGCAGGGGGTTGATGTCGAGCTCGGCGATCTCCGGCACCTCGGCCAGCAGTTGCGACACGCTCACCAGCACCTGGGCAATGGCGTCGATGTCGGCGGCGGGTTCGTCGCGGTAGCCCTTCAGCAGCCTGGCGATGCGCGTGCGCTGAATCTGCGCCAGCGCCAGCGGGGTGTTGAGCGGCGGCAGCGACAGCGCGCGGTCGGCCAGCACCTCCACCGCCGTCCCCCCCGCGCCGAACAGGATGACCGGGCCGAAGGTCGGGTCGACACTGGCGCCGACGATGAGCTCGTGGGCATGTTTCAGTCGCACCATGGGCTGCACGGTGAAACCCTGGACGTCGGCGTCGGGCCGCAGCTCGCGCACGCGCGCCAGCATGCTGGTGCAGACCTCGCGCAGCTCGCTCGCGTTGCCGATGTTCAGCCGCACGCCGCCCACGTCGCTCTTGTGGCTGATGGCGTGCGAGAGGATCTTCACCACGACCGGATAACCCAGCGCGTCGGCGGCGGCCTGGGCCTCGTCGGCGCTGGCGCCGATCACGCGCGTGGGCACGACCGGCAGTCCGGCGGCGCCGAGCAAAGCCTTGGCTTCGGGCTCGGTGAGCAGCTCACGGCCGTCGGCCAGCACCGCGTCGACGATGGCGCGGATGGCGGGCAGGTCGGTCGCGTGTGCGGCGCTGCGCGCGGGCGGCGTCTGCAGCAGTTCCTCCTGGTGCAGGCGGTAGCTGCGCAGGAACGAGAAGGCGCGCACCGCGTCTTCGGGTGTGTTGAAGTCGGGCACGCCCGCGTCGCGGAAGGTCTGGCGCGCCTGCGCCACCGCCTGGTCGCCGAGCCAGCAGCCGAGCACGCGCTTCGGCTGCGCCGTCACCTGCGGCAGCAGGGCCTGTGCGATCTCGGCGCTGGGCACGATGGCGGTGGGCGCGTGGATGAAGAGCACGGCGCTGTCGGTGTCGTGCGCGAGCGCGTCGAGCGCGGCCACGTAGCGCGCGGCGGGCGCATCGCCAATGATGTCCACCGGGTTGGCGCGCGACCAGTTGCCGGGCAACACGGCGTCCAGCCGGGCGAGCATGGCGTCGTTCAGCTTCGTGAGCGGCACGCCGAGCGCGGCGGCCTCGTCGGCCGCCATCACGCCCGCCCCGCCGCCGTTGGTGAGCACGGTGAGCGCGCCCGAGGGCCCGTCGCGAAAGCGCGCCAGCGTTTCTGCGGCGAGGAACAGGTCGGGCAGGGTGAGCACGCGCAACATGCCCGAGCGCGCGATGGCCGCGTCGAACACCGCGTCGGAGCCCGCGAGCGCGCCGGTGTGCGATGCGGCGGCCGCCTGGCCCGCGCTGGAGCGCCCGGCCTTGACCACGATCACCGGCTTGTTGCGCGCCGCAGCGCGCGCGGCCGACATGAACTTGCGGCTCTCGTCGATGGACTCGATGTAGAGCAGGATGGCACGGGTCTTGGGATCGCTGCCGAGGAAATCGAGCATGTCGCCAAAGTCCACGTCGGCGCGCTCGCCGAGCGAGACGAAGTGCGAGAAGCCGATGCCACGCGACGCGGCCCAGTCGAGCATGGCGGTGACCAGCGCGCCCGACTGCGAAACGAAAGCCAGCTCGCCCGGCAGGGCGCCAATGTGCGCGAAGCTGGCGTTCAGCCCCAGGTGCGGCACCAGCAGGCCGATGCAGTTGGGCCCGAGGATGCGCAGCGTGTGAACCCTGGCCGCGTCGAGCATGGCCTGCTTGGTGGCCTTGTCCAGCCCAGCGGTGACGACGATGGCCGCGCGCGTGCCGCGCTCGCCCAGTTGCTTGATCAGCTTCACCACGGTGGTGGCGGGCGTGCAGATCACGGCGAGGTCGGGCGTCTCGGGCAGGGCGTCCACATCGGGGTAGGCCGTCACGCCGCCGAGCGCGGCGTGTTTGGGGTTGACGGGGTAGAGCCGCCCGGTGAACTGCTGGTGCAGGTTGTGCCACACCGTGCTCCCCACGCTGGCCGGGCGTTCGGACGCGCCGAAGACAGCGACCGAGCCGGGGGCGAAAAGGGCGTCGAGGTGGCGGATGCTCATGACTTGTCCTGTTTGCCCGAGGACATGAAGGCAATCAGCGCCATGCGCATCGCCTCTTCGACCGTCATGTCCACCGGCGTGGTCCAGTTGCGCGGCACGAACACGGTGTAGCCGCCGATCATGTAGCCCATGGGCAGGTAGACGGCCACCTGGTCGTCCAGCTCGGCCAGGCCCTTGGGCAGGCCTTTCATGCTCTGGCGCGTCACCAGGCCGACGGTGCTGAGTTCGTGGCCCGGCATCTTGAGCAGCACGACCTGCTGCGCGTCCTGTTCATGGGGCGCAAAGTAGTCGGCGAAGTTCTTCAACGAAGAGTAGATGCTTTTCACCACCGGCAGGTTGGTGAAGGGCAGCTCGATGAACGACAGCAGTTTGCCCGTGACGCGCTGCGACATGAGAAAACCCAGCGCCAGGATCAGCGCGGCACCCAGCGCAATGCCCAGGCCCGGCAGGTAAAAATCACCGGTGAGGGGGCGCAGCATCTGCATCGCGGTGCGCTCGGTCCAGGTGACGAACAGCACCAGCACGTAGACCGTGATGGCCAGCGGAAGGAAGGTGATCAGGCCGCGAAAGAAGTACTGTGAAAGGCGCTTCATGGGGGGCTCGGGCGGGGTGGGCGGTGTCATGTTTCCAGCATAGCAGCCGGGTGTGCCCGGCGCATGACCCGGCGGGCTTGCATTGGCCGACAATGGCCTTATGTGAAAGTTTGTTTGTCTTTTCAAGGGAACGATGGGCCAAGGTCCGACTCCCTCACACCATGAATGACCTGACCGATTTCGTGGGCCGCGTGTTGCGTGGCCTGATCAAGCTGACGCTGGTGCTGGCCGCGGGCGTGTTCGTCATCAGCTTCCTGCTGGCGGCCATCGTGGTCGTGCTGCTGGTCTCGCTGTGGTCGCTGATCACCGGGCGCAAGCCAGCGCCGGTGGTGATGTTCAGCCGCATGCGCGAACAGTCGCAGCGCTATACGCAAGGTATGTCGCAGGGCGTGTGGCCCGGGCGGGCGCCCGTGGGGGAGGTGGTGGACGTGGACGCCACCGAGGTGTCTGAAGGCGCTGCCCGGCCCGCGACAGAACAGCCCTTGCAGCGCTTGCGCTGAACGCTCAGTCTTCCTCGGCGCCGGCCTGTCGTCGCGCCAGTGCCGCCTGGTAAAGCGCGTTGCGCGGTGCGCCGGTGATGTCGGCGCAGAGCTTCACGGCGGTTTTCACCGGCAGCTCGGCCAGCAGCAGGTCCAGCGTGCGCAGGGTGTTGGCGTCGAACGCGTCGCTGTTTGCGGCGGCCTGCGGGTGCACCAGCAACACGAACTCGCCCCGCGTGCGGTGCGCACCGCCCTGCAGCCAGGCCGGGAAACCGGCGGCGGGCATCTGGGCGATCTCTTCAAACTGTTTGGTGAGTTCACGGCCCACCGTGAGCGGACGGTCGCCGAGCGCGGCCAGGTCTTTGGCCAGCGCCTCGATGCGGTGCGGCGCCTCCAGCAGCACACAGGCGCGGTCGTCGGCGGCGATGGCCTGAACCTCGCGCTGGCGCTCGGCGGCCTTGGGTGAGAGGAAACCGGTGAAGACAAAACGCCCGTCGTGCCCGCCCGTGCCCGCCACGCTCATCAGTGCGGTGATGCTGCTCGCGCCGGGCAGCGGCACGCAGCGATGCCCGGCCGCGACCACCGCCGCACACAGGCGCGCGCCCGGGTCGCTCACGCCCGGTGTGCCGGCGTCGCTCACATAGGCCACGCGCTGGCCGTCGCGCAGCCGCTGGATCACGGTCTGCGCGGCTTCGGCCTCGTTGTGTTCGTGCAGCGCCAGCAGCGGCTTGTGCAGGCCGTAGCCCTGCAGCAGGCTGGCGGTGTGGCGCGTGTCTTCGCAGGCCACGGTGTCCACCAGCGACAGCACGTGCAGGGCGCGCAGGGCAATGTCGGCCAGGTTGCCAATGGGCGTGGCGACCATGTAGAGCGTGCCCTGCGGATAATGCTGGTGCGCTGCGGCGTCGCTGGCGGCGGCCAACAGGGAGGGAGAAACAGACAATGTGGTTATCCAGAAAACCAGTGAATCCGTCGGCTCCGACGGGCGCTGTCACCACCAAACGCCGGGGCGACGCGGCCGAAGACGCGGCGCTGGACCATTTGCAGCGGCAGGGGCTCAGGCTGGTGCAGCGCAACTTCAAGTCACCCGGTCGCGGCGGTGGCGAGGTCGATTTGATTATGCGCGAGCGCGACGGCACGCTGGTGTTTGTGGAGGTGCGGCAGCGCGCCAGTGCGAGCCACGGCGGGGCCGGCGGAAGCATCACGGCGGTGAAGCAGCGGCGCATCGTGTTCGCCGCGCGGCACTTTCTGATGCGACTGGGGTCAGAGCCTCCATGCCGCTTCGACGTGGTGCTGATCCAGGGTGGCCCGGACGATCGCATCGCCCCCGAATGGCTGCGCGGCGCCTTTGATGCACCCGCAACCTTTTGATACCCTGCCCGCCGCTATCATCGCCCCATGCTTCTGCAACGGATACAGCAACAATTCATCGACAGCGCCGACCTGAAATACCAGTGCGCGCAGTCGCTCGCCCCGGTGGTCGAGGCGGCCACAACCGCCGTGCTGGCCAGCGTCACCGGCGGCGGCAAGGTGCTGTCGTGCGGCAACGGCGCTTCGGCGGCGGCCGCCCAGCACTTTGCGGCGAGCTTCATCGGCCGCCACGAGCGCGAGCGTCCCGAGCTGGCGGCGTTTTCGCTGTCGGCGGACGCGTCGGTGATCACTGGTCTCACCAACGATTTTGACGCCCGCGTGGTGTTCGCACGGCAGGTGCGCGCGCTCGGGCAGGCCGGCGACGTCCTGCTCGTGCTGTCGACCACCGGGAATTCGCCCAACGTGGTGGCGGCGGTGGAGGCCGCTCACGAGCGCGACATGACCGTGGTGGCGCTGACCGGCGCCCGCGGCGGTCGCCTGGCGCAACAACTGCGCGACACCGACGTGCACATCTGTGTGCCGACCGACGTGCCGGCACGGATCCTCGAAGTGCAGCACCTGGTGCTGCACTGCATTTGCGACGGCGTGGATGCCCAGTTGCTGGGCCTGCCCGACACCTTGTCCAACGAAATGGAGAACCCCGCATGACACATTCACGCTTCCCGGGCCGCCTGACGGTCGCTGTCCTGAGCCTGGCCGCCGCTGCCGCCACCCTGTCGGCCTGCGCACCCCTGGCCGTGGGGGGCGCCGCCCTCACCGGTGCCATGGTGGTCGGCGACCGTCGCAGTTCGGGCGCCCAGCTCGACGACCAGGGCATTGAATTGCGCGCCGCCAACCGCCTGCGCGACCAGATGGGCACGCGTGCCCGCATCAACGTGACCAGCTACAACCGCCGCCTGCTGTTGACCGGCGAGGTGGGCAATGCCAACGACAAGGCGCTCGCCGAGACCGTGGGCAAGCAGGTGGACAACGTGCTCATGGTCTACAACGAGCTGGGCATCGCCAACAGCCCGAGCTTCACCGAAAAGGCCGAAGACTCGCTGCTGACCGGCAAGGTCAAGGCCGGCCTGCTGGACACCAAGCAGATTTCGACCAACTCGTTCAAGGTGGTCTCCGAGCGCGGCACGGTGTACCTGATGGGCCGCGTCACGCAGCGCGAGGCAGACATCGCCACCCAGGTGGCCCGCACCACCAAGGGCGCCCAGCGTGTGGTGCGCGTGCTGGAAATCATTTCGGAAGAAGAGCTGGCGAAGATCAAGTAACCCCCCGCGACGCAGGTAACGGTCCACCCCCTCCGCGCTGCGCGCGACCCCCTCAAGGGGGCGATGCGAGTGGCCCGGCGAAGCCGGTTCCACCGCATCCTTGGGTTAAAACATTTCGCGCCGGAGAAGGGGCGTACCTTCCTGTTCGCGCTGCACGCCAGCCCTTCATGGACAACATTGGCGTTCGCTGCAAAGCCGATTTCGCAGGGTCTTCGAAACGATTTCCCCTCCGGCGCAGGCTGCCTTCACTCAGGATGCGGTGGAACCGGCTTGGCCGGGCCACTCGCATCGCCCCCTTGGGGGGGGGACGCCGAAGGCGGCGCGGGGGGAGGGTTATTTCAACCGTTTGATGAGGCTGGAGGTGTCCAGCCGGTTGCCACCGGCGGCCTGCACGTCGGCGTAGAACTGGTCCACCAGCGCGGTGACCGGCAGGCGCGCGCCGTTGCGCCGGGCTTCGTCCAGCACCAGGCCGAGGTCTTTGCGCATCCAGTCCACTGCGAAACCGAAGTCGAACTTGTCGGCCACCATGGTCTTGCCGCGGTTGTCGAGCTGCCAGCTCTGGGCCGCGCCCTTGCCGATCACGTCCAGCACCTGGTTCATGTCCAGGCCGGCTTTCTGACCGAAGGCGATGGCTTCCGACAGCCCCTGCACCAGGCCCGCGATGCAGATCTGGTTGACCATCTTGGCGAGCTGGCCTGCGCCGCTGGCGCCCAGCAGCGTGAAGGCGCGCGAGAACGCCATGCCGACCGGTTGCACCGCGTCGAACGCGGGGGCATCACCGCCACACATGACCGTCAGCAGGCCGTTCTGCGCCCCCGCCTGGCCGCCCGAGACCGGGGCATCGACAAACGCCAGTCCCAGGGCTTTCGCGGCGGTGTACAGCTCGCGCGCCACATCGGCCGACGCGGTGGTGTGGTCCACGAACACCGCGCCCTGCGCCATGCCGGCGAAAGCGCCATCGGCCCCCAGCGTGATCGAGCGGAGGTCGTCGTCGTTGCCCACGCACGAGAACACGATGTCAGCCCCCACCGCCGCCTCGCGAGGTGTGGCCTGGGCGCCGCCACCGAACTCCGCCACCCAGGCCTGCGCCTTGGCGGGCGAGCGGTTGTAAACCGTCACCGAATGCCCGGCCTTGGACAGGTGCCCGGCCATGGGAAAGCCCATGACGCCCAGGCCGAGAAAAGCGACCTTCTTCGGCGCAACAGATTCGTAGGTTTTGGAGGCGATGCTGCTCATGGGGGATGTCTTTCGGAAAATGCTTTGGATCTGGTGCAGCCGGAACGAGGTGACCGAAACCCAGAACGCGGCGGAACCGGCTTTGCCGGGCCGCACCGCGTTGCCCCCTTGAGGGGGTGACGCGCCCTAAGGCGCGGCGCGGGGGTGTTTCTCTAGACAATCGTCATGTGCTCGGTGCCCGCCGCCAGGTCCACCGTCTTCGCCCGCTGGCTGTTGAGCTTGATCTGCAGGCGCAGGTCATTGAGCGAATCGGCGTTGCGCAGTGCGTCTTCAAAGGTGATGAGGTTGGCTTCGAAGGCGTGGAACAGCGCCTGGTCAAAGGTCTGCATGCCCATGTTGGTGCTCTTCTTCATCACTTCCTTGATCTCGGCCACCTCGCCCTTGAAGATCAGGTCGGAGATCAGGGGCGAGTTCAGCATGATCTCGACCGCCGCGTGGCGACCCTTGTTGTCCTGCCGGGGCACCAGCCGTTGCGAGATCAGTGCGCGCAGGTTGAGCGACAGGTCCATCAGCAACTGCGCGCGCCGCTCTTCGGGGAAGAAGTTGATGATGCGGTCGAGTGCCTGGTTGGCGCTGTTGGCGTGCAGGGTGGCCAGGCACAGGTGACCGGTTTCCGAGAACTGGATCGCGTGTTCCATGGTTTCGCGGTCACGGATTTCGCCCATCAGGATCACGTCGGGTGCCTGGCGCAGCGTGTTCTTCAAGGCCGCTTCCCAGCTGTCGGTGTCCAGTCCCACCTCGCGCTGGGTGATCACGCAGTTCTTGTGGGCATGCACGAACTCCACCGGGTCTTCGATGGTGATGATGTGGCCGTGGGTGTTCTCGTTGCGCCAGTCCACCATCGCGGCGAGCGAGGTGGACTTGCCCGAGCCTGTGGCGCCCACCAGGATGCACAGACCGCGCTTGGAGAGCACCACGTCTTTCAGCACCTGGGGCAGGCCGAGCTTGTCGATGGTGGGCAGCACGGCGGGGATGGTCCGCATCACCATGCCGACCTTGCCCTGCTGGATGAAGGCGCTCACGCGGAAGCGACCGATGGCGGGGGGCGAGATCGCAAAATTGCATTCCTTGGTGCGCTCGAATTCGGCCGACTGCTTGTCGTTCATGATGGCGCGGGCCAGGGCCAGTGTGTGCACCGGGTTGAGCGGCTGCGGCGAGACCTTCACCACCTTGCCGTCCACCTTGATGGCGGGCGGAAAGTCGGCCGTGATGAACAGGTCGCTGCCGCCCCGGCTGAGCATCAGCTTGAGCAAATCGTTGATGAACTTGGATGCCTGATCGCGTTCCATGAGGTCTTACCCTTTTGTTTTCCGACTGTTCAAATCTGCCAACTTGGCGATGCCTTGAGCCGTGAACGCGGTGGAACCGGCTTCGCCGGGCCACTCGCGTTGCCCCCTGGGGGTATGCGGCTACGCGCAGCGAGCAAGCAACGGGGGGGGAGCCACGTCTACCCTGGGAAATTTTCGGGAATCTTGGCCTTGCTGCGCGCTTCGGCCGGGCTGATGACGTTGCGTTTCACCAGCTCGGACAGGTTCTGGTCCAGCGTCTGCATGCCCACACCCTGACCGGTCTGGATCGCCGAGTACATCTGGGCCACTTTGGCCTCACGGATCAGGTTGCGGATGGCGCTGGTGCCGATCATGATTTCGTGCGCGGCCACGCGACCGCTGCCGTCTTTCACCTTGCACAAGGTTTGTGAGATGACGGCCACCAGCGATTCGGACAACATGGCACGCACCATGTCTTTCTCTTCGGCCGGGAACACGTCGATGATGCGGTCGATGGTCTTGGCGGCGCTGGAGGTGTGCAGCGTGCCAAACACCAGGTGGCCGGTTTCGGCGGCCGTCATGGCCAGGCGGATGGTCTCCAGGTCGCGCATTTCACCGACCAGGATGGCGTCCGGATCTTCGCGCAGGGCCGAGCGCAGCGCGTTGGAAAAGCTCAGCGTGTGCGGGCCGACCTCGCGCTGGTTGATCAGGCACTTCTTGGATTCGTGCACGAATTCGACCGGGTCTTCGACCGTGAGGATGTGGCCGTACTCGGTTTCGTTCAGGTGGTTCACCATGCCGGCCAGCGTGGTCGACTTGCCCGAGCCGGTCGGGCCGGTGACCAGCACCAGGCCGCGCGGGCGCAGCGCGAGGTCGCCAAAGATCTTGGGCGCGTTGAGCTGTTCCAGCGTCAGGATCTTGCTCGGGATGGTCCGGAACACGGCGCCGGCGCCCCGGTTGTGGTTGAAGGCGTTGACGCGAAAACGCGACAGGCCTTCGATCTCGAACGAGAAGTCGCATTCCATGAACTCCTCATACTGCTTGCGCTGCGCGTCGTTCATGATGTCGTACACCATGCTGTGGACCATCTTGTGATCCAGCGGTTCGACGTTGATGCGGCGCACATCACCGTGCACCCGTATCATGGGTGGGAGCCCGGCAGACAAGTGCAAATCGGAGGCTTTGTTCTTGACGCTGAAGGCGAGCAGTTGGGTGATGTCCATCCCGGGGTCCCGTGCAGTGTTGGTGTTACAGACTGATTATGACGATCATTTCAGACAATCTCCAAGGGGTTCGGGAGCGCATCGCGCAGGCCTGCACCGCGGTGGGTCGCGATGTGAGCGCCGTCACATTGCTGGCGGTCTCCAAGACCTTTGGCCCCGACGAAGTGGCGGAGGCGATCAAGGCCGGGCAGCGGGCTTTTGGCGAAAACTACGTCCAGGAGGGCGTGGAGAAGGTGCTGGCTTTGCGTGCCACCCACGCCGATGCCGGGCTGCAGTGGCACTGCATCGGACCGGTGCAGAGCAACAAGACTCGGCTGGTGGCGGCCCACTTTGACTGGGTGCAGTCGGTGGACCGGCTCAAAATCGCCGAGCGGCTGAGCGAGCAGCGGCCGGAAGGCTTGCCGCCCTTGCAGGTCTGCCTGCAGGTGAATGTGGATGGTGGCGCGAACAAGTCGGGGGTCGCGCCCGATGCGTTGTCCGCGCTGGCCCATGCGGTCGCCGGCTTGCCTGGTTTGCGGCTGCGCGGCCTCATGTGCATTCCCGAACCGGCGCCGGATTTTGACAGCCAGCGTGCATTGTTTCTGCGCGCGCGCGGCTTGTTCGACGACCTCAACGCGCAGGGCCTGAACCTGGACACCCTGTCCCTGGGCATGAGCGACGACCTGGACGCCGCCGTGGCGGCGGGCTCGACCATGGTCCGTGTGGGCCGGGCCATCTTCGGCAGCCGGCCCAGGGCCTGAGAAGGCCTGTTTATTTGGCGGGCGCTGCGGGCATCTGAATCGGTTTGACCGTCCCGCAATCGGCGGCCAGCCACTGCCCCTGGCCGTCGATGGTCATGCTTTCCGGTTTGCCGTTGCGGACCGACTGCATCACCATCTTCATCGTGTAGGCCTTGTCGCCGTTGAAGGTGTAGGTGCCCTCGCCCGACGACGATGGGTTGGTGCAGACGAACTTCATCTTGAGCGCGCTGGCGCTGCGGGAGGTGATGGTGCTGGTGCAGTTGCCCTCGGTCTGGGACGGCATTTCGGCGCGGGCCGCCATCTCGGGCGTGATGCAGACCTTGAGGGAGAAGCCGCCACCTGGGGCCACGCCCATGCCGTTTTTCCCCATCATCGCTTCCATCTGTTTGCGTTGGGCCGGCGGCATGCTGGCCAGCTGCTTCTGCATCTCGGCCATGGCCTTGTCCATCTCGGGGTTGCCGCCCATCTTGCTCTGGACGGCCCACAGGCCGGGCGCCTGGGTTTGCGCGAAGGCGCTCGCGGAACACAGCAGCAGGCAGGACAGCAGACGGGAGGCTTTGGGCATGGAGGGCTCCAGAAGTGGTTTGCTGGGCATTGTCGCCGGCCGATGGCGCTTGTCAAAGGGGCAAGCGGCTGCTGTTCTTCACCTCTTCCATCACCGCGTAGGTGCGCGTCTCGCGCACGCCGGGCAGTTGCCAGAGCACGCTGCCGGCGAAGTCGCGGTAGGCGGCCATGTCGGCCATGCGGGTCTTGAGCAGGTAGTCGAAACCGCCGGCCACCATGTGGCATTCCATGATCTCGTCGCGCACCTGCACCGCGGCCTTGAACTCGTTGAACACGTTGGGCGTGGTGCGGTCCAGCAACACCTCCACGAAGACCATCATCCCGCGGCCGAGCTTGAGCGGGTTCAGCCGCGCTTCAAAGCCCAGGATGTAGCCGTCGCGCTGCAGGCGCTGGGTGCGCGCCAGCACGGCGGTGGGCGAGAGCGCCACGGCCTCGGCGAGCTTCAGGTTGGCGATGCGGCCGTCGGCCTGCAGAACGTTCAGGATGCGCAGGTCGATGCGGTCGAGGTCGTGGGTGATTGCGGTCATGGTCAGTGAATTATCCGGTGATTGACAAAAAAACCACCAGAAATTCACCGAATGCATCGGCACCATCACGGGATTCACCAACCTCCCCGATTCCCGGAGACATCCATGCCCCGCACCACCGACCGCCTGCCTTCCCCCTACCGGCCCGAGACCGCCATCGTCGCCCAGCGCCTCGCCGCGCTGCAGGGCGCGCTGGACTGGGCGGCGGCCGCCCACGTGGCCGCGCCCTGGGTGCGCGCCGTGCGCAAGAACCCGCCACCGTTCTGGGCCATGGAAAGCCTGCTCAAGGAGTACCCGATCTCCAGCGCCGAGGGCCTGGCCCTGATGCGGCTGGCCGAGGCCCTGTTGCGCGTGCCCGACGCCGAAACCGCCATCGCCCTGACGGCCGACCAGCTGGGGCGGGCCGACTTTGACGGCGCCGCCGATTCGACACTGGCGCGGCTGTCGTCCACTGCCATTGCCATGTCCAAACACTTCCTGCCCGGCGCGGGTCAGGAGCCCGGCCTGATGGCCAAGCTCGGCGCCAAGACCGTGGTCGCCGCCACGCTGCGCGCGGTGCAGTTGCTGGGCCGCCAGTTCGTGTTGGGGCAGACCATTGAAGAGGGCATGAAGGAAGCCGCCTCGGCGCGCAAGAAGCTGGACCAGCTGCGCTTCAGCTTCGACATGCTGGGCGAAGGCGCACGCACCGACGCCGATGCGTTGCGCTACCTGGCGAGTTATGAAAACGCCGTCGCCGCGATCGCGCGCACCGCCTACCCGGCACGCTCGCCTGCGCACAACGACGGCATTTCCATCAAGCTCAGCGCCCTGCACCCGCGTTACGAGGATGTGCAACATGAGCGCGTGATGGAGGAACTGGTGCCCCGCGTGTGGACGCTGTGCCGCGCGGCCGCAGCGGCCAACCTCAACCTGACCATCGACGCCGAAGAGGTGGACCGGCTGGAGCTCTCGCTCGACGTGTTCGAGGCGCTGGCGCAGCTGGTGGCCGAACACTGCCCGCAATGGGCCGGCCTGGGTCTGGCGATGCAGGCCTACCAGACCCGCGCGGTGGAGCTGATCGAGCATGTGGCCGCGCTGGCCCGGCAATACAAGATCCGGTTCATGTGCCGCCTGGTCAAGGGCGCCTACTGGGACGCCGAGATCAAGCGCGCGCAGGAGCAGGGCCTGCCGACCTACCCGGTGTTCACCCACAAGCACCACACCGACGTGAGCTACCTCGCCTGCGCGCGCGCGCTGTTGGACGCGCCCGATGCGATCTTTCCGCAGTTCGCCACGCACAACGCGGGCACCATTTCCGCCATCCTGCAGATGGCTTCACGCCATGGCGTGCCGTTTGAACTGCAGCGCCTGCACGGCATGGGCGAGGGCATCTACCGCGAGGTGCTGAAGAACCCGCTGGTGGCCTGCCGCGTCTATGCGCCGGTGGGAGCACACCGCGACCTGCTGGCCTACCTGGTGCGCCGTCTGCTGGAGAACGGCGCCAATTCGTCCTTCGTGCACCAGCTGGCCGACGAGTCGGTGGGCATGGACGAGCTGCTCATCTCGCCGCTGCGCCTGGAGCCGCAACCCTCGCTGCCGCTACCGTTGGATCTGTACGGCGCGAAGCGCGCCAACAGCCTGGGGCTGGACTTGGCGGTGGTCCCGATGCGCGAGCCGCTGCTCACCGCGCTCGCCGGCACGCCGGTGCCCGCTGTGGCCGAGGCGAGCACAGCCGAGGTGGATGCAGCGTCTGCCCAAGCCGTGGCCGCCTTCGCCGGCTGGAACCACACGCCGGTGGCCGAGCGCGCCGCCACGCTGCGCCGTGCCGCCGATGCGCTGCAACAGCAACTGCCGCGCTTCTGCGCCCTGCTGGTGAAAGAGGCGCACAAGACCTGGGGCGACGCGGTGTCCGAGGTGCGCGAGGCGGTGGACTTCCTGCGCTTCTACGCCAACGACGCAGAACGCGTGATGGCGCCGCAGACGCTGCCCGGCCCCACGGGCGAGAGCAACGTGCTGAGGTTGGAAGGGCGCGGCGCCTGGGTCTGCATCAGCCCCTGGAACTTCCCGCTCGCCATCTTCATGGGCCAGGTGGCGGCGGCGCTGGCCACCGGCAACACCGTGCTGGCCAAACCCGCCGAGCAGACGCCGGCGGTGGCGCTCGAAGCCGTGAAGCTGCTGCACGCTGCGGGCGTGCCCGCGAATGCGCTGCAACTGCTGCACGGCCCGGGCGAGACCGTGGGTGCTTCGCTGGTGGCTCAAGCGGGCATCGCTGGGGTGGTGTTCACCGGATCCACACAAGTGGCCAAGATCATCCAGCGTGCGCTGGCCGCCAAGGATGGCGCCATCGTGCCGCTGATCGCCGAAACGGGCGGCATCAACGCCATGCTGGTGGACAGCACGGCCCTGCCCGAGCAGGTGGCGGACGCGGTGGTGCAGAGCGCCTTCCGCAGTGCCGGACAACGCTGCTCGGCGCTGCGCCTGCTGTGCCTGCACGAAGGCATCGCCGACCACGTGATTGAAATGATCCAGGGCGCGGCGAAAGAAATGGTGGCGGGGAACCCAGCCGAGCTGGCGACCGACCTCGGCCCGGTGATCGATGCCGAAGCCTTCGACGGTATCGGCCGCCACCTGCAGCGCCTGCACGCCGAGGCCAAGCCCTTGCTGCCCGCCGCAAGCGCATCGGTCATTCCCAACCTGATCCCGCCGCAGATGTTCGAGGTCAACTCCATCGCCGATGTGAAGGCCGAAATCTTCGGCCCGGTGCTGCAGGTGGTGCGCTGGGGCGGCGACCCGATGGACGTGATCCGCCAGATCAACGCGCTGGGCTACGGCCTCACGCTCGGTATCCAGACCCGCATCGACAGCCGGGCCCAGGCGCTGGCCACGGCGGCGCGCGTGGGCAACGTCTACGTGAACCGCAACATGATCGGCGCCGTAGTGGGCGTGCAGCCCTTCGGCGGCGAAGGCCTGAGCGGCACCGGCCCCAAGGCCGGCGGCCCCAACTACCTGCAACGTTTCTGCGCCGAACAGACGCTGACCATCAACACCACGGCGGCGGGTGGCAACGTGGCTTTGTTTGCGGGGCCGGCGCTCCACTGACCTGGCGTCGACCGGGTGTCGCCCGCATGACCGCGGGCGACCTCTCGATCGCCACAATGCGCGCATGACCACCGTGCGCTCTCCCCTGCAGGCCCAGCTCGTGCAATGGCTCGTCGACACCGGCGACACGGTGCGCGCCGGTGACCCGCTGGTGATCCTGGCAGCCATGAAGATGGAGCACGAGCTGCGCGCCGAATCGGCCGGGCGGGTGGTCGAACGTTTCTTCAGCGAAGGCGAGACGGTGGACGAGGGCGCCGGTCTGCTGCGCCTGGAGCCCATGGTGCAGGTGCGACCGGCTGCCGAGGCGATCACACCCGAACCGGATGGGGTGCCGCCATCCGCTCACCAGCGGGCCGATCTGCAGCGGCTTGCCCAACGCACGGCGCAGACCCTTGACGCGGCACGCCCCGAGGCCGTGGCCAGACGCCACGCGCTGGGCTTGCGCACGGCGCGTGAGAACATCGCCGACCTGTGCGACGACGGCAGTTTCATCGAATACGGTGCGCTCGCGGTGGCCGCGCAACGCAGCCGCCGTTCGGAAGAAGACCTGATCGCGAACACGCCGGCCGACGGCATGGTGACCGGCATCGGTTCGGTCAACGGCCTGATCTTCGGCGCCGAGCCGTCACGCACCGTGGTCATGGCCTACGACGCCACCGTGCTGGCCGGCACACAAGGCCTGCGCAACCACGCCAAGACCGACCGCCTGCTGGGCATCGCGCTGGCCCAGAAGCTGCCCGTGGTGCTGTTCGCCGAGGGCGGCGGTGGGCGGCCGGGCGACACCGACATGCCCATCGTGGCCGGCCTTCACGTCGGCACCTTCGCAGCCTTTGCGCGCCTGTCGGGTCAGGTGCCGGTGGTGGGCATCGCAGCGGGTCGCTGTTTCGCGGGCAACGCGGCCCTGCTCGGGTGCAGCGACGTCATCATCGCCACCCGCCAGAGCAACATCGGCATGGGTGGCCCGGCCATGGTGGAAGGCGGTGGCCTCGGCGTGTTCCGGCCGGAGGACATCGGTCCGTCGGGCGTGCAACACGCCAACGGCGTGATCGACCTGCTGGTGGACGACGAGGCGCAGGCGGTGGCTTCGGCGCGTCACTACCTGTCGTTCTTTCAGGGGCGGGTGAAAGACTGGATTGCCCCCGACGCCCACGCCCTGCGCGACCTTGTGCCGGAGAACCGGCTGCGCGTCTACGACACCCGTGCGGTGATGGCCGGGCTGGTGGATCAAGGCAGCCTGCTGATGCTGCGCGCAGGTTTTGGCGCGGGCATCCACACCGCGCTGGCGCGCATCGAGGGCCGGCCGGTGGGGTTGATGGCCAACAACCCGCTGCACCTGGGCGGCGCGATCGACGCCGATGCGGCGGACAAGGCAGCGCGCTTCCTGCAGCTCTGCAACGCGCACGGTTTGCCGGTGGTCAGTCTGGTGGACACCCCAGGGTTCATGGTCGGGCCGGACACCGAGGCCACGGCCCAGGTGCGCCACGTCAGCCGCCTGTTTGTCGTTGCCGCCAAGCTGCGGGTGCCGGTGTTCTCGGTGGTGCTGCGCAAAGGCTACGGGCTCGGCGCCATGGGCATGACGGCCGGCGGTTTTCACGCCCCGGTGTTCACCGTGGCCTGGCCATCGGCCGAGTTCGGTGCCATGGGGCTGGAAGGCGCGGTGCGGCTGGGGTACCGCAAGGAACTGGAAGCGGCGCCCGAAGGCGCTCAGCGGGAGGCCTTGTTCCAGCAACTGCTGGCACGCCAGCACGACAACGGGTCGGCCATTCCCATGGCCACCACGCTGGAGATCGATGCGGTGATCGACCCGGCCGAGACACGGCGCTGGTTGTCCCTGGGATTGGCGGGGGTGAAGCCCGCAGCGCTCCCGGCGGAACGCTTCATCGACACCTGGTGATGGTTCACCCCGCCATCAGCGGGGCGCGCGGTTCAGACGAGTTCGCCGAAGGACGTGGCGCGAATGCCCGCGCTGGGCGATTGGGGCGCGGTCTGGTTGATGTTGATCCAGAATTCGCACACGTGTTTCATGGCGCTCAGGAACTGCGCGAATTCGGTGGGTTTGGCGATGTAGGCGTTGGTGCCCGCTTCGTAGGCTCGCTGCAGATCGCTGGGTTCGGTGGACGAGGTCAGCACCACCACCGGGATGTTGCGCAGCGTGTCCGAGCTCTTGATTTCCTTGAGCACGCCGATGCCATCGAGCAGCGGCATCTTCAGGTCGAGCAACACCAGCACGGGGTTGCCACCCACACGGTCGGAAAAACCATCACGCCGGTAGAGGTAGTCCAGCGCCTGCATGCCGTCCGACACATGGGTCACCCGCCCATCGAGGCCGTGTCGCGCCAAGGCCAGCTTGGTGAGCTCGGCGTCGTCGGGGTTGTCCTCAACAAGCAGGATGGCTTCGGCGTTCTTGTTCATGGTTCCAGGACGGAGGGGACCGTGTCGTTTGAAGAGTCTGAAGGGCTGCAGCCTTCAAAAGGCAGCGAGAAATGGAACACGCTGCCTTCCCCCTGCTGGCTTTCTGCCCAGATGCTACCACCGTGACGCTCCAGAATGCGACGCGTCAGGGCCAGTCCGATGCCCGTTCCTTCGAAATCGGACGCCCGGTGCAGGCGCTGAAACACCCCGAACAGCTTTTGTGCGTATTTGGTGTCGAACCCCACACCGTTGTCGCGCACGTAGAAGGTGTAGCCCACGGCCGGATCGACGCTCCAGCCGATCTCGATGCGGGCGCGCTCGCGTGGGCGGGAGTATTTGAAGGCGTTGCCCAGCAGGTTGGCCCAGACCTCACGCAACAACAGGGCGTCGCCCTGCACCACCGGCAGATCGGGCGCGATCACCCAGTCGACCACGCGGCCACCGGTGTCGTGGGCGATCTGGCTCACCACGGCTTCCACCAGCATCGCGAAGTCCACCGCAGTGACGTTGACCGCCGAGCGGCCCAGGCGCGAGAACGCGAGCAGGCCATCGATGAGCTGGCTCATGTGGCGTGCCGAGTTGCCGATGGTGCCAAGGTAACGCTGGGTGGTGTCGTCACCCCCGTCGCCAAGGTGTTCTTCCAGCAGGCTGACGAAGCTGGAGATGTGGCGCAAAGGCGAGCGCAGGTCGTGCGACACCGAATACGAGAACGACTCCAGATCCTTGTTCGCCGCGAGCAGTTGCTCTGTGCGCTCGACCACGCGGTTCTCCAGCTCGTCGTTGATGTTGCGCATCAGGTCGTCGAGCCGCTTGGCGTCGGTCATGTCGCGGTTGATCTTGGCAAATCCGCGCAACTCGCCGCTGTCGTCGCGCAGGGCGATCAGTACCGAGTGCGACCAGTACTGGGAGCCGTCCTTGCGGGCTTGCCAGGTGTTCAATTCGTGCTGGCCGCGCGACGCGGCCATGCGCAGCATCTGGTTGGCGTTGGCCACGGCCTCACCCGGTTCGCTCTGCTGAAACAGTATCGCGTAGTGCTTGCCCAGCATCTCGGTCGGTGAATAGCCTTCCATGCGCTGGGCGCTGTCGGTCCAGTCGGTGATGCAGCCTTGCGAGTCGAGGAAGAAGATGCAGTACTCGCGCAGGTTGTCGACCATCAGGCGGAACCGCTGCTCGCTCTCCAGCAGTTCCAGGGAGCGCTCCTTGATGCGGGTCTCCAGTTCTTCGTTGAGCTGACTCACCCTTTCCTCGATGCGCTTGCGGTCGGTGATGTCGATGGCTTGCACGATCACGCCTTGCACCAGGCCTTCGTGGAAGTCCGGGAGGTAGGTCGAGCTGATGTAGACCGGGGTGCCGTCGGCCTTGTTGCGCCAGGCTTCATGGTGCTGTACCTGGCCATCCAGTGCACCTTGCAGCAGTGGACGGCACTCGTTCCATACCGTCGGCGGCAGGCATTCGCTGACATGCAGGCCCAGCATGTTCTCGGGCACCAGACCGAAGTTGTCTCGGTGCTCATCATTGGCAAAGCGGTAACGGAGCATCGCATCCACGTAGGCGATGAGCCCCGGTACGTGGTTGGTGACCGTTTGCAGAAAGCGCTGGCTTTCGCGCAGGGCGATCTCGGCCGATTTGCGCTGCGAGATGTCCACGACCGAGGTGTTGCTGCGCAGGAAGCGCCCCTCGGCATCGCACACCGCCGACGAGGACAGCAGCGCATGAAACACCGTTCCGTCCCGGCGGCGGATCTCGTACTCTGACGCTTCCAGCACTTCACCGCGCATCAGCCGCTGCAGGCGGTCGTCCAGCAGAGCGGTGCGCGAGGGCAGTATGAAATCGCGGAAGCTCTTGATCCCGACCACTTCCTCGCGCCGATACCCCAGCCAGCGCAGCTCGGTGTCGTTGACCGACACATAGATGCCCTGGGGGTCCAGGGAGTGGTATCCACACGGGGCCTGGTTGTAGAGCGTCTGGGCCTGTTGCAGAGCCTCGTTGAGCTGACCGTTGGCACGTTGCACCTGGTCTTCCGAAGCCTTGCGTTCGGTGATGTCCAGCATCTGGATGAACAGGCCCTGAACCTGCCCGTCGCTCCGGTAGGGCGTGTATTCAATGCTGGCGTAGAAGCCGTGGCCGTCGGGGAACCTGCGGGGGGCCTCGACATACTGCGCTTCTCCGGCCAGTGCGGCCTGCAGCAGGGGCAGAGAACCATCGAAGTCTTCGGGTCGGACGATCTCGCTCAGGTGCAAACCCAGCAGACGGTCGGGTGTGCCGTTGTGCCAGCGGGCGAAGCTCGCGTTCGCAAAGCGGCAGATCAGCTGGGGGTCGAAGAATGCCAGCTGGACCGGCACGCTGTTGGTGATGGTCTGCAGGAAGTTGCGTTGAACCTGCAGCGCCTGTTCGGCGGCTTTCCGCTCCGTGATGTCCACCAGGGTGTTGTTGGTGCGGACAAAGCGACCTTCGCTGTCGACGACGGCGGTGCTGCTGAGCAGCGCCACGAAGGTCGAGCCGTCGCGGCGGCGCATGCCCAGCTCGGCCGCATCCAGTTTTTCATTCCGGATCAGCCTTTGCAGGCGATCCTTGATCTGGTCCATAAAAGCCGGCAGCACGTGGTCACGGAAGTGCATTTTCCCGATGACTTCGTCGCGCCGGTAGCCCAGCCATTCGAGTTCGGTGCGGTTGATCGACACGTAGGTGCCGGAGGCGTCCACCGAGTGGTACCCACAGGGTGCCTGGTCGTACAAGGCCTGGGCGTCCTGGAGCGTCCTGCGCATCCGGTCGTTGACCGCGGCGAGTTCGGCGGTGCGTTCGTGCACCCGCGTTTCAAGTTCTGCGTTGAGCCGACGGATGTGCTCCTGCTGCTCGTGCGCTTCGGTGATGTCACGCGACACCACCAGCAACATGACCGGTTTGCCCTGCGTGTCGGTGATGGGGGAGACCACCGTGTCAAACCACTTCGGTGTGCCCTTGAAGGTGTGGGCGAAGGCGGTGTGGCGCGAGCTGACACCCGACTTGGCCCGCATCAACGCGGCCTGAGCCTTCTGCCGGCCCTCTTCCGGCCACCATTGGGTCCAGTCCGAGCCGCGCACCTGCTCAAAATCGTCCACCTCCACCAGCCGGCAGCCCTGTGCCGTCATCTGCAGCACATGTCCTTCCAGATCCAGCACCTTGGTGCAGTCCGCGCTGCTGGCAATGATCTGGCGGTTGAGCTCGTCCTTGATGCGCGCGTCGGCTTCCAGCTGGCGCAGTTGGCTGATGTCCTGCACGAAGCCCAGCTGGCTGACGATCTGCCCGCTCTCGTTGGTCTGGGGGATGTTGCGAGCGATCACATGGGTGACCTGCTCGGTGCCGGGTCGAACGATGCGGAACTCCAGGCTCAGGCTGTCCCCCCGCCCGATGCCGTTGGTCCAGTGTTCTTTCACCCGCTCCAGGTCGTCGGGATGCACATGGCGGAACCACCCAAAGTCGGGGAAGTCCTTCTGCTCCAGTCCGAAGATCTGTTGCAGCATGGCGTCCACATGGGTCAGTGTGCCGTCACGCCCGGTGCGAAACACGCCGATGGGGAACACGGTGCCCAGCGTGGTGAACAGCGCGCCATATTCAAACGGTGCCGTGGCCGCGTCGCTGCCGAAGGCCTTGGGCAAACCGTTGAAAGGATGGGGTGCCGGCTCAGAGGCATGGGCGGGCGGCTGACGCCAGTGGCTCAACTCGGCGCGCAGGGCGGCAATCTCATCGAGCAGCGCGCGCTCACGCTCCGACACCGGCCCGTCCGGAGGTGCCTCCCTGGGCTTGGATCCTGCGGAGGGGTGAATCGCGCTCATGTCATTCCACTTTACCTCAGTGGGTCGCGACGCAAGTGCGAAATGTGACAGTCAGAAGCGGGGCAAATCGGGGTGTTGCAGGCGCCCGCCGCGCACCAGCATCTTTCCGTACTCGGCACAACGTTGCAGCGTGGGAATCACTTTCCCGGGGTTGAGTAGCTCTTTCGTATCAAAAGCCCGTTTCACCCCGAACATCTGGGCGTTCTCCTCGGGAGAGAACTGCACGCACATGCTGTTGAGCTTCTCCACGCCCACCCCGTGCTCGCCCGTGACCGTGCCGCCCATGGCCACGCTGGCTTCCAGGATGTCGGCGCCAAACAGTTCGCAGCGTCGCAGCTGGTCGGGGTCGTTGGCGTCGAACAGGATCAGCGGGTGCAGGTTGCCGTCACCGGCGTGGAACACGTTGGCACAACGCAGGCCGTATTTCTGCTCCATCTCGGCGATCGCAAACAGGATGTCGGCCAGGCGCTTGCGCGGGATGGTCGAGTCCATGCACATGTAGTCGGGGCTGATGCGCCCGCTGGCGGGAAACGCGTTCTTGCGCCCGCTCCAGAACCGCAGGCGCTCCGCCTCGTCCTGGCTGACCGCGATGGCGGTGGCGCCGCAGCGCCGCAGCACGGCGCTCATGCGGCCAATTTCTTCCTCCACTTCTTCGGGCGTGCCGTCGCTCTCGCACAGCAGGATGGCGGCGGCGTTGAGGTCATAGCCGGCGTGCACGAAATCTTCCACCGCGGCGGTCATGGGCTTGTCCATCATCTCCAGCCCGGCCGGGATGATGCCGGCGGCAATCACCGCGGCCACGGCGTCGCCCGCCTTCTGGATGTCGTCGAAGCTGGCCATGATGCAGCGCGCCAGCAAGGGCTTGGGCACCAGCTTCACCGTGACTTCGGTGGTGACGGCCAGCATGCCTTCGCTGCCGATGATGAGCGAGAGCAGGTCGAGCCCGGGGGTGTCCAGCGCCTCACCGCCGAAGGTGACGGGCGCGCCCTCGATGGTGAAACCGCGCACCTGCAGCACGTTGTGCACCGTCAGGCCGTATTTCAGGCAGTGCACGCCGCCCGAGTTTTCGGCCACGTTGCCGCCGATGGTGCAGGCGATCTGGCTGCTCGGGTCGGGTGCGTAGTACAGGCCGTGGGGTGCGGCGGCTTCGCTGATGGCGAGGTTGCGCACCCCGCCCTGGACCACGGCCGTGCGCGAGCGCGGGTCGATGGACAGGATCTTGTTGAACTTGGCCAGCGAGAGTGTCACCCCCATGGCATGGGGCATGGCGCCGCCGGAGAGACCGGTGCCCGCGCCCCGCGCCACCACCGGCACGCCCAGCGCGTGGCAGGCTTTGAGCACGGCGGCCACCTGGGCCTCGGTCTCGGGCAGGGCCACCACCAGCGGCCGCTGGCGGTAGGCGGTCAGGCCGTCGCATTCGTAGGGCACGGTGTCTTCGGCCTGCCAGAGCAGGGCGTGCCCCGGCAGCAACCCCTGCAAGACGCGCACCACTTCGGCCTGGCGGGCGGCGCGCTCGGCGCGGGTGACTTCGGCGGAGGCGATGGGGGCGTTCATGGCGAATCAGTTTAGGCCAATCGGGCCCGGGCGTATTGAAGAAACTTGCAGCACTCCGTGAGGGGTTTTGACGCCAGGCCCGGTTGGGGGCTCTTGAAAACCACGCCGGCGATCCCTATTCTTTGGACAAGGGGTTGCGTGGTCGCCGCCCCGTCAACAGCCCCCTCATCCAGGAGTGAATGCCATGAACCATCTGATTGCCCGTTCCGGTCTGTTCGACGACTTTTTCAAGGACGTTGCGCCCGGTTTTTATGTCCGTCCGCTGCACGGCGACTCGTTGCCATCGCCCTCCCAGATCAAGATCGACGTGAAAGAGACGCCGACGGCCTACACCGTGGTGGCCGAGGTGCCGGGCGTGGCCAAAGAGGACATCCACGTCACCGTGGAAGGCGGTGTGGTGACCCTGCGCGCCGAGATCAAGCAGGAAGACAGCCAGAACCAGGACGAGAAGGTGCTGCGCACCGAGCGCTACTACGGCGCCGTGGCCCGCAGCTTCCAGCTGGCGGCCGACATCGACAACGAGCGCGCCAAAGCGAAGTACGACAACGGTGTGCTGACGCTGACGCTGCCTAAAAAGGTGGCTGTCGCTGGCCAACGACTGAACATTGAGTGATCAGCTCAGCGACTTCTTGAGCCACTCGGCGAACGCCGCGCACTCCCAGCGGTCCATGGTGCCCGTCCGCCAGCACAGGTAGTGCGCGTGCGGGCTGGGCACGTGGCGTTCGTACAGCGGCACCAGCGTGCCGTGCTCCAGCCAGGGCGCGGCCAGCTTGAGCCGCACCAGCGCCACGCCCATGCCGGCGGCGGCGCCATCGCACATGAGGCCGATGTCGTTGAACTGCGAGCCGTCCACCGGCTCGGGCCAGTCCAGGTCGTGCGCGGCGAACCAGGTGCGCCAGGGCTCCAGCGGGCTGCGCAGCAGGGGCACGCCTTCGAGGTCTTCTGGTGTGTCGAACGGGCCGTGTTCGCGCGCGAACGCCGGCGAGGCCAGCGGTGTGACGTCGTCCTTCATCAGGCAGACGTGCTCCACGTCGGCGTAGCGGCCGGTGCCAAAGCGGATCATCAGGTCGGCGTCCTCGGCCACCACGTCGAGCAGCGGGATGCTGACCTGCAGTGTCAGGTCGATCTCCGGGTAGGCCTCGCTGAACTGTTTCAGGCGCGGCAGCAGGATGGAGCGCGCGAACGTGGGCGTGACCGCCAGGCGCAGCTTGCGCCGCCCGGGCGTGACCGCGTTGCTGGGGAACTTCTGCAGGATCGCCAGGCCCTCGCGCACATGCGCCAGGTACTCGCTGCCTTCGGTCGTCAGTGAAAAATCGGCCCGGCCAAACAGCTTGGTCCCGAGGATCTGCTCCAGCTGCTTGATGCGGTGGCTGACCGCGCTGGGCGTGACACACAGCTCCTCGCTGGTCTGCGTGACGCTGCGCAGGCGCGCCAGCGCTTCGAAGGTCAGCAGGCACTGAATCGGCGGAATTCGAATCGTCACGTCAAACCCTCAGGTGCAGCGAGCGAAGTGATCTGGCCCAGGCACGACGCGCACGGCCGCCCCGAAGCGGGCTGCATCGGGGAGCGTCCTCATTTAAAGACCACGGTCTTGTGCCCGTTCAGCAGCACGCGGTGTTCGCTGTGCCACTTCACCGCCCGCGCCAGCACCTGGCTTTCGGTGTCCCGGCCCCGCGCGGTGAGGTCTTCCACGTCGTCGGTGTGGTCCACGCGGGCCACGTCCTGCTCGATGATCGGGCCTTCGTCCAGGTCGGCCGTCACGTAGTGCGCGGTCGCGCCGATCAGCTTCACGCCGCGGTCGTGCGCCTGGTAGTAGGGCTTGGCGCCTTTGAAGCTGGGCAGGAAGCTGTGGTGGATGTTGATCGCCTTGCCCGAGAGTTCTCGGCACAGGTCGTTGCTCAGGATCTGCATGTAGCGCGCCAGCACCACGAGTTCGGCGCCTTCGCTGCGGATCACCTCCAGCTGCCTGGCCTCGGCCTGGGCCTTGGTCGCGCCGGTCACCGGGATGTGGTGGAAGGGCACGTTGTAGCCCGCGGCGAGCTGGTAGAACTCGCGGTGGTTGCTCACGATGGCTCGGATGTCCAGCCGCAGCAGGCCGCTCTTCCAGCGGAACATCAGGTCGTTCAGGCAGTGGCCTTCCTTGCTGACGAAGATCACGGTCTTCATCGGCTCGGCCAGCGGGTGCAGGCTCCACCGCATCGCGAAGGGTTCGGCGAACAGTTTCAGGTGCAGGCGCAGGTCGTCCTGCGTGAGCTGGCCGCAGGTGAACTGCACCCGCATGAAAAACAGGCCGGTGCCGTGGTCGTTGTACTGGGCGGCTTCTTCGATGTTGCCGCCGCGCTCCAGCAAAAAGCCGGAGACGGCGTGCACGATGCCGGGACGGTCCTGGCAGGAGAGGGTGAGGACGTAGGTGTGGTTCATGGCGGTGCCGATTGTCGCAGGCCCGTCGGCGGTGGGTCTGCCCGGCGTTGGGGCAGTGGCGCCACCGACCCGGGTGCGTGGTGCCAGAATCTGGCGATCCCCATTTGCCGGAGACGCCCCCATGGCTTTCAACGAATTCCGCATGGACAACCAGTGGTTGCCCTTCACCCCCAACCGCAGCTTCCAGCAGGACCCACGCATCTTCGTCGCCGCCGACGGCATGCACTTCACCACGCACGACGGCAAGCAGGTCATCGACGGCATCTCCAGCCTGTGGTGCGTGGGGGCCGGCCACAACCGCCAGCCCATCAACGAAGCCATCAAGAAGCAGCTCGACACGCTCGACTACGCCACCGCCTTCAGCGTCAGCAACGACAAGGCCTTCCGCGCCGCCGAGATGATCGCGGCCATGGCGCCGGGCGACCTGAACAAGGTGCTGTTCTGCAACTCCGGCAGTGAAGCGGCCGACACCTCGCTCAAGGTGGCGCTGGCCTACCACCGCGCGCGGGGCGAGGGCCACCGCAACCTCTTCATCGGCCGCGAGCGCGGCTACCACGGCGTCAACTTCGGCGGCATGAGCGTGGGCGGCATCCCGGCCAATCGCAAGATGTACGGGTCGGCCCTGCTGCCGCGCGTGGACCACCTGCGCTTCATCCACGACCCGGTGAACCACGCCTACATCCACAACCAGGAACCGGTGTGGAACGAAGACCTGCTGCTGGAGCTGGAAAACCGCATCCTGCCGCTGCACGACGCCAGCAACGTGGCGGCGGTGATCGTCGAGCCCGTGGCCGGCAGCGCGGGCTGGTACATCCCGCCGCAGGGCTACCTGAAACGGCTCCGGGAGATCTGCGACAAGCACGGCATCCTGCTGATCTTCGACGAGGTCATCACCGGCTTCGGTCGCCTGGGCACGCCGTTCGCTTCCGACTACTACGGCGTGCAGCCCGACATGCTGAACTTCGCCAAGGCCATCACCAACGGCGTGATCCCGCTCGGCGGCGTGGTCTGCACCGACCGCATCTACGACGCGATGATGGGTGCGCACGGCAGCGCCCCGCAGCATGCGATCGAGTTCTTCCACGGCTACACCTACTCGGGCCACCCGGTGGCCTGCGCGGCGGCCATCGCCACGCTGGACCTGTTCCGCGAAGAGAAGCTGTTTGAGCGCGCGGGCCAGATGGCGCCGGTGCTGGGCGACGCCATGCACAGCGCCCTGAAGGGCCTGCCCAACGTGATCAGCATCCGCAGCCTGGGGCTGGCGGCCGCGGTGGAGCTGTCGTCCATCCCCGGCCTGCCGGGCAAGCGCGCGTTCGACATCTTCATGGACTGCTACAAGCACGGCGTTCTGGTGCGCAACGCGGGCGAGAACCTGGTGTTTGCGCCGCCGTATATTGTGGAAAAGTCGCACATCGATACCATGGTCGACGTGCTGGCCGACGCGATCAAGCGCCACGCCTGAAGCCGTTCTTTCACCACCCAAGGGAGCCCCGCATGGCCATCATGGATTTCCTGAACCGCCAGTTCATCGACGTCATCGAGTGGGTGGACGATTCGCGCGACACCCTGTCGTACCGCTTCCCCGACGACGACAAGCAGATCAAGAACGAGGCCCAGCTCATCGTGCGCGAGAGCCAGATCGCGCAGTTCGTCTACGTGGGGCAGTTTGCCGACACGCTGGGCCCTGGCAAACACACGCTCAAGACCGAGAACATCCCGATCCTGGGCGACCTGCTGGGCTGGAAGTACAAGTTCCAGACGCCGTTCAAGGCCGATGTCTATTACGTCATCACCCGCGTTTTCACCGGCAACAAGTGGGGCACCTCCAACCCGGTGATGCTGCGCGACGCGGACTTCGGCGTGGTGCGCGTGCGCGCCTTCGGCACCTACGATTTCAAGATCGTGGACGCGGTCAAGTTCCTGAAGGAAGTGGCGGGCACCGACCACCATTTCCGGCTCGACGAGTTCAACGACGTGATGCGCTCGCGCATCGTCAGCGTGTTCAGCGAAACCCTGGCCAAGGCCCAGGTGCCGGCGCTCGACGTGGCCACTCGCTACAGCGAGCTGGGTGACGCCCTGTTGGCACCGCTCAACGAGGCCATGCGTGAGAAGTACGGCTTGGAGATGACGTCCTTCGTGGTTGAAAACGTGTCGGTGCCGCCCGAGCTGGAGCAGGCCATCGACAAGCGCGGCGCCATGACGGCCATCGGCAACCTCAACGACTACGTCAAATACAACATGGGCAACGCCCTGGCCGAAGGCAAGGCCGGCACGGCGGGCATCGGCGCCGAACTGGCGGCCGGTCTGGCCATGGGGCAGTCGATGATGCAGGGCGGCATGGGCGGGGCACCGGCGGCTTCTCAGCCCGGCATGGTGCCCCAGGCACCGGTGGCCACCACCGCGCCCGCTGCGCCGCCCATCGCGCTGATGACGCCCGAGCAGGTCGCCGAAGCGCTGGGCGTGAGCCCGGCCGATGTGCTGCAGGAGCTGGAGGCCGGCAACCTCAAGGGCCGCAAGATCGGCAGCCAGTGGCGCGTACCGCAAGCCTCGCTCGACGAATTCCTGAAGGGCTGAGGCGCGCCGACCCATGCAACTGAGCGAAGTCTCCGCCCAGCAGAAGCTGGCGTGCCCGGCCTGCGGGGGCGAGGCGCAGTGGCACCCGACGAAGAAGGCGCTGATCTGCGCCTATTGCGGCACCGAGTCGCCCTACGAGGTGAAAGACAGCGGCGAGATCGTCGAGCACGATCTGGTGGCCGCGCTGCAAGCCATTCCCCAGAGCGCGCGTGGCTGGCAAGACCAGAAGCGCGCGGTCAAGTGCCAGCACTGCCAGGCCATCAGCGTGTTCTCGGGCGCCCACCAGGCCAAGGCCTGTGATTTCTGCGGCTCGTCGTCGCTGGTGCCGTTTGAAGAAACCGGCGACATCATCCGGCCCGAGAGCCTGTTGCCGTTCGCGGTGGACGCACCGGGCGCGCGCGAGAAGGTGCGCCAGTGGTATGGCTCGCGCTTCTGGGCGCCCAACAACCTCAACCGCAAGGCGCTGACCGACACGCTGAAGGGCGTGTACCTGCCCTACTGGACCTTCGACGCCGAGGTCGGTGCCGGCTACACGGCCGAGGGGGGTGAGCGTTACAAGAACCACAAGGGCGAGACCCAGATCCGCTGGTTCCCGGTGTCGGGGCATGTGCAGAACTTCTTCGACGACACGCTGGTGTGTGGGTCCAAGGGGGTGCACCCGCACCTGGTGCAGGCGGTGGAGCCCTTTCCGACCACCTCCGAGGCACTCAAGCCCTACGACCCGGGCTACCTGAGCGGCTGGACGGTGGAGCGCTACCAGCTCGACCTGGTGGCCGCGGCCGAGCGCGGGCGCGCACGCATGGTGGATGCCATCCGCCAACTGTGCGCGCGCGACATCCGCGCCGACACCCACCGCAACCTGCGGGTGGACCCGACGTTTCAGCGCCAGACCTTCAAGCACGTGCTGCTCCCCATCTGGCTGGTGGGCTACCGGTACGGCACCAGGGACTACCAGGTGGTGGTCAACGGCTCCACCGGCCAGGTGGCGGGCGAATACCCCAAGAGCTGGGTGAAGATCACGCTGGCCATCATCGCCGCGCTGATCGTGCTCTTCATCGTGATGTCACTCGAAGGCCACTGAACGGCTGTTGGTGACTCGGTGACGGCGGGGCGCTTCAGCGCCCCGTCTGCTTTTTCAGTTCGGCGCAATGGTCCTGGGCCGGGCGGGGCGGCGTGAGCCACAGGCGGTCGGTCGTGACCCCGGTGCCTGGTTCACCGCGCGCCACCTCGACCCGGGCCACCGACAGCACCACGCGGTGCGGCTGGCCCGGGTCGAGGTGGCGCGGCACCCCGAGATCGCGCTGCACGTGGGCGTTGCCGGCGATCAGCAGCACGGTCTGGCCGGGCCGCAGGGCCGCGGTGGCGGTCTGCGCCATGGCCCGGTCACGCGCGAGCTGGATGCGTGTCATGGGCGCGATCTGCGCCTCGGGCAACACACCGCAGTGGCCGTCGCGGATGGCCTCTCGCTGGCGTTGCAGCGTGTCGGTCGGCACGCTCGCGTCGAGCGCGGCGTCGGCCATGGCCGGGCGCATCTGCGCACGCGGCAGGTTGCCGCCGAGCACCGGCACCCCCGCGCGGACCCCGGCCATCACCACCGGGCCGTACACGGCCCAGGCCCAGGCGCCGCTGTTGGTGGCCTCGCGCCAGTCCAGCGCGTCGCGCACCCGGTCTTCGCTGGCCTCGGGCGGCAAGCCGGTGGTCTGCCGCCCTTGCTCGACCATCTCCATTACCACCGCCGCGAGCTGGCCCTGTTGCGCCAGTTGCCGCACGGTTGCGCGCTGCAGCGCCTGGTGTTCGGGTGCGTCGTGCTGCTCGCCCAGCAACAACAAGGGCGTGGGCAGCAGACCCTGCAGGTCGGGCGCTGGTGGCGGCGCCGTGGCGCAACCCGCCAACAGCGCGACCGCACCCACCATGACAGCGCATCGACAGTTCATGCCCGGATACTAAGCGGCTCGCCTCTTCCGCCGCACCCGCCTGTGAATGCCCTGACACCACCACCGCCACGCCCCTGGGGCCTGCCCCTGCCGCTGCGCGTGGCGCTCACCCTGCTGCTGGCCTGGGCCGCGGCACGCCTGTGCGTCTGGTGGCACACGCCCATCCCCTGGATGATCGGCCCGCTGGTGGCGACCGCCCTGGTGTCGGTCATCGGTGCGCCCACCGCCAGCTGGAATCCATTGCGCAACAGCGGTCAGTGGGTGATCGGCGCCGCCCTGGGCCTGTATTTCACGCCCGCGGTCGGCGCGCTGGTGGTGGGGCTGTGGTGGGCGATCGCGCTGGGCATCGCCTGGGCGCTGGCGCTGGGCCTGGGGTTCGGTGCCTGGCTGCGGCGCGTGCACGCCCCGCAGCTGGACCACCTGAGCCCGGCCGAGCTGCGCAGCACCACCTACTTCGCGGGGGCGATCGGTGGCGCCTCGGAGATGACGCTGATCGCCGAGCGGCACGGCGCGCGCACCGACCTGGTGGCGGCGGCGCACAGCCTGCGGGTGTTGCTGGTGACGCTCACCATCCCTTTCGGCATGCAGGCCTGGGGCGTGGTGGGCATCGACCTGGCGCCCCCCGGGGCGCGCGAGGTCCTGCCCGTCGGGCTCGCGCTGCTGACGGCCCTGACGCTGCTGGGCATCCTGGTGATGCGCCGGCTCGGGCGGGCCAACCCCTGGTTCATGGGGGCCCTGCTGGTCACCATGGGGCTGACGCTGTCGGGGGTCACGCTCTCGGCGATTCCCCCGGGGCTCAGCGCGGCGGCGCAGCTGGTGATCGGCGTCAGTCTGGGCGTGCGTTTCACGCCGGCGTTCGTGCACACGGCGCCGCGCTGGCTGGCCTCGGTCGCGTTCGCCAGCGTGTTCATGATGGCCGTGTGCGCGGGCTTTGCCTGGCTGCTGTCCTTGGCGTCGGGCCTGCACCCGGCCACGCTGATCCTCGGCACCTCGCCCGGCGGCATCGCCGAGATGGCGATCACCGCCAAGGTGTTGCAGCTCGGGGTGCCCATGGTGACCGCGTTCCAGGTCTGTCGCCTGGTGGCCGTGCTGGTGCTGGCCGAGCCGGTGTACCGGGCGTGGGTGTTGCCCCGCGTCAGTGGCGGAAGCGACCTTCGCGGGTGACGATGGCGAGATCGACCCAGTCCAGTCCCGGGTGGGACTGGTCGCTGTAGCGCAGCGTGAGCCCCTCGATCGGGATCGTCGCGTTGTTCAGGCCGGCCACGAAACTGCCGCGGGTGGGCTGGCGGCCGGCGCGCTGCAGGGCGTCCACCAGCGCACGGCCGGTCAGGTAGCCCTCCAGACTGCCATAGGAAAAGTCCTGCCCGGGCTTGTGGGTGCTGAACGCGTCCTGGTAGGCGCGGGTGATGGCCGTCTTGCGTTCCCAGGGGCTGGGCACCACCTGCGAGAAGATCATGCCGTGCGCCTTCTCGCCCAGGTGGCGGGCGAGCTGGGTCGACCCCGAGTTCACGCCGAAGAACGCCGTGTTGAGCCCCTTGGCGCGCGCCTGGCGGATGAAGCGCTCGTAGACGCCGATGCCGCCGTGGTTGAACACCACCTGGGCGCCGCTGGCGGCCAGTTGCGACACCAGGGCATCGATGCCGGCGTCGTTCACGTCCGAGGCAAAGGGCAGATCGGCGACCAGTTCCATGCCCGCGGCCTGTGCCAGCGCTTTCACGTTGGCCAGGTGCAGCAGGCCGGTCTCGGAGCTGGCCCGCAGAAAGCCCACGCGCTGCATGCCCAGGCTCCGGGCGTGGGCCAGCAGGCGCCGGAACTCATCCTTGTGTTCGGCGCGCACCGGAAACACCAGGGGCTGGTGCGGGGTGCGCAAGGTGGGCGAGCCGGCCATGGGGCCGAAGAACGGCACGCCGAGTTCGGTCGTGGCCTTCATCACCGCCGTGGACGGGCCGCCCTCCAGCGAGCCGAACACCAGGAACACCTTGTGTTCGCCGATCAGCTGGCGCGCATTGGCCTCGGCCTTGGCGGGCTGGTTGTCGTCGTCCAGGACCTTGAGCACCACCTGCCGGCCCGACACACCACCCTTGCGGTTGACCTCGGCCAGGGCCGTCTCCACCCCCGCCAACACCGCCACGCCATAGTCGTTCTTGCCGCCCTGCAGGGTGATCGTCTGGCCGATCAGCAGCTGGCGGGCGCTCACACCGTCCTCGGCGTGCACCAGACCAGTCCACCCCAGAAGCGCGGCCATCAGGGTGCGGGAGATCCATGCGTGGTTCATGTGTGTGGTCGTTGGTGGGGTTGTCTCAGACTCCCACACCGGCCTCGCCCTGTCTGTGATCTGGGTCACATCCACCGCTCGGGCCATGGCCTGACCCATGAAAAAGCCCGGCGAAACCGGGCTGTGGGAGCGAAGGGAAGCTGTCAAGGATGCCATGGAACCGGCTTTGCCGGGCCACAGGCATCGCCCCCTGGGGGTGACGCGCCCTCAGGCGCGGCGCGGGGGGAGCCCCGTCAATGTCAATGCATGACCACCGGCATCTGCGCCAGCGAGGCATAACCCTCAAGCGTGTCTTCGACCTCCTCCTGCGAGGGGGTGTTCTGCTGCCAGGCGGTGATCTGGATCTGGAACATCTCGGCCCAGGAGCCGTCGAGGTAGACCTCCTTGCCCGAGCGTTTGTCCACGATCTCAAAACCGTGGCGCGGGATCTGGGGCCCGGCCAGGCGTTCGGCCTCGTCGTCTTCCGGCGCGTTGGCCAGGATGTGGACGACGGCAAAGGCATCCGAGTCGTAAAGCATGTGCATGACTGAAATTCCTTCCTGTTGGGAAACCGTTGTGCCTGATGTCACTTATATCGGCAAATGGCTGGCGGGCTACAGCCCTCCTTGGTCATTTAGATGGTCCCACCGGGAGAAGATTCAAGATGCGTGTGTTTTTAAGCACAGTTCCGGGTTTCAACGGCCGCTTTGCTTCAGTGGACCGTTGGCAGGACCGGCAGCTCATCCAGCTTCATGTCCACAAAGTCACCGTTCTGTTCGGTGATGCGCAGCCGCACGGGCAGGTGCGACAGGCTGGGTGCCAGCCAGATCTCGACCTTGCGATCGAATTCCCGCCGCGGGCTGCGGGTGAGCTTGCGCGCCACCACCTCCCCGGCGGGCAGGGTCTCGGCCCCTTGGGGGCCGACCTGGAACAGCCACACCTCGGCCATGTCGATGCTGCTGACCGGCAGGCGCAGCGTTTGCCCTTCGGCGTAGGCGTCCGGGCGGGCATTGAACAGGCCGGCGAGCTGGAAGTTGACCGACAGCCGGTCCTGCATGCCCGGCAGCAGCACGGCGTCGGGCGCGTTGTTGCTGTAGCGGACCTTGGCGCTGGCGCGTTCGAAGTGCGCGGCCCGTTCACTGCGGCTGCGGTCGGTGAAACGGTCCGGGGCAAGGCCCTTGTCGTTGAGGCCGCCCATGCTGGTCTGGCCGCGGCTGCCCAGGAACAGCGCCTTGACCGTCATGCTGGCTTCGTACTGGGAGCCGTTGTTGGTCCAGTCCAGGCGGCCGGTGGCGGTGTAGTTGAAGCCCTTGGCCAGGCCCTTCACGTCGTATTTGAGCTGCGCGCTGGGCGGCGCCACGGCAGGCGCCAGGCGGGCGTCGGACACCCCGACCCCCGCGCCCCGCACCGTGCCCGCAGCGACCTGTGCGCCGGCGGGCAGGTCCGACACCGGGGGTTGCGGCGCGACCGCCGGCTCCGGCACCGGTTCCGGCGGGGGCACCATGGCCACCTCGGTGGGTGGCTCCTCGATCACCGGCTCGACGGTCACGATCTCGGGCACAGGCTCGATCGGTGCGTCAACCACCGGCTCGACCTGCTCGGGTTCCGGTTCGGGCTCGGGTTCGGGCGGTGGCGCCTTCTGGACGACCTTGGGAGGCGGCTCGGGCTCTGGCACGGGTTCGGGTTCCGGTGCTTTGGGCATGATCCAGCGCACCCGGCTGGTGCGAACCGGTTCGGGCAGGGCCTGCGGGAGATCTGCGGTGGCCGTGGCGGGCGGTGTGGGTTGGCCGGGCGTGGGGGCGGTGCCCGCCAGTTCCGTGTCCGGTGCCGCAAAGAAGTCCAGCGAGAAGCCCGACAGGCCGCCGCTCAGCAGGCTCAGGTGCGCCAGCAGCACGCCGGCGCCCAGCCCGAGCAGCACGCTGCCACGGGGAGCCGCTTCGCCTGGATGGACGGTCGGTCGGTGCACGGTGGGCGCGTTCATGTTCAGGCAGGCTGGCGGTGGCCGAGGTCGGCACTGAGTTGTTGCGCACAGCGCCGCAACGCGCTGGCCGGTGTACCGGCCCAGTCGGTGTCGAGCGTGGCCACCGAACCGAGCACCACGAGGCCGAGCGCGAGGCGCCCCTGGGCATCGAAGACCGGGGCACAGAAACCGCCCACGCCCGGCAGCAGGCTGTGCACCACGCGCCCCAGGCCCTGGGCGCGGGTCTCTTCCAGAATGGCCTGCACGTCCTGCAGCGTCTGTGGCACGTCCACCAGCGGCAGGCCGCTGCGGGGCATCTTCTTCACGCGCGCCAGTTCCTCGCGGATCATCGGCGCGATGCGCTGGGCGTCGCGGCCCTCCTGCCCCATGAACGCGGCAAAGCAGCGCCCCGTGGCGGAGGTGAGCAAAGGCATCACGTCGCCCAGCCGCAGCGTGACCGGCACGGTCTGCGGCGCTTCGCTCCAGTGGACCATGGTCGGGCCCTGGTTGCCCCAGACGGCGATGGCCAGCGTGTGGCCGGTTTCGGCCAGCAGGCCGTCGATGCGTTCGCGCGCCAGTTTCACCGCGTCCAGCCGGCTCAGGCTGGCCAGGCCGAGCCGCAGCGCGGCGGGGCCCAGGTCGTAACGCGTGCTCACCGGGTCCTGCATCACCAGGCCCATGCGCTGGAAACTCACGAGGTAGCGGTGCGCCTTGGCCGCGCTCATGCCGGCGGCGGCGGCCAGGTCGCGCAGCATCAGCGCGCCGGGGGCCTGCGACAGGGCGTTGAGCAGCTCGAAGCCGACCTCGACCGACTGGATGCCCGCGCGCAGGTGGTCGGTGTCGTTGACCGGGGGTTCGCGGCGGGCGGGTGACTTCGGCGTGGCGGGGGATTTCGCTGCAGGCATGGGTGGTGAGGCGGCGGTCGGTGCCTTGGCGTGCCCGGACCGGGTGTTTTTCAGGCCGGTGTGCACGTTTTTCGGCGCATTGATCTAGAATCCAGGTTTTACGTATAGGTTAATCAATTTCACTATTCGTAATCACGAAACAACGCCATGCGGCAGCAGGAGACTGAATGAAACTCGCCACTTACAAAGACGGATCACGCGACGGACAACTGGTGGTGGTCTCGCGCGACCTTTCGACCGCCCATTATGCGACGGGCATCGCCACCAAGCTGCAGCAGGTGCTGGACGACTGGAACTTCCTCAGCCCCCAGTTGCACGACCTGTATGTCACGCTGAATCAGGGCAAGGCGCGCCATGCATTTCCCTTCGATCCGGCCATGTGCATGGCACCGCTGCCGCGGGCTTACCAGTGGGCCGACGGCTCGGCCTACCTGAACCACGTCGAGCTGGTGCGCGCGGCGCGCCACAGCGAGGTGCCGGCCACCTTCTACAGCGACCCGCTGATGTACCAGGGCGGCAGCGACGACTTCATCGGCCCGCGCGACGACGTGGTGGTGCCGAGTGAAGACTTCGGCATCGACTTCGAGGCCGAGATCGCCGTGGTCACGGGCGACGTGCCCATGGGCTGCACCCCCGAGCAGGCACTCGACGGCATCCGCTTGGTGATGCTGGTCAACGACGTGTCGCTGCGCAACCTGATCCCCAACGAGCTGGCCAAGGGCTTCGGCTTCTTCCAGAGCAAACCGGCCACAGCCTTCAGCCCGGTCGCCGTCACGCCCGACGAGCTGGGCGACGCCTGGCAGGGCGGGCGCCTGCACCTCACGCTGCAGTCGACCTGGAACGGCCGCAAGGTCGGCATGTGCGACGCCGGCCCCGAAATGACCTTTCATTTCGGCCAGCTCATCGCCCACATCGGCAAGACGCGAAACGTCCGCGCCGGCTCCATCGTGGGCAGCGGCACGGTGAGCAACAAGGGCATCGAGGTGGATGGCAAGAAGGACTGGCCCAAGGGCTACAGCTGCATCGCCGAAAAGCGCTGCATCGAGACCATTCTGGATGGCAAGCCGACGACCGAATTCATGAAGTTCGGCGACACCATCCGCATCGAGATGAAGGGCAAGGACGGCCAGAGCATCTTCGGCGCCATCGACCAGAAGATCGCGTCGCTGGACTGATCCCCACGGCAGTCAACCGTTGTCCAGGGCCCTTCGGGGCCCTGTGTCATGGAGGCGCCGCCGGTTCAGCTGGCGAACATCGCGTCCAGCGTGGCAAATCCCTTCACCTCGATCGGGTTGCCGAAGGGATCGCAGAAGAACATCGTCCATTGCTCGCCCGGCTGCCCTTCGAAGCGGCATTGCGGCGGCAGCACGAAGTCCACGCCCGCGGCCTGCAGGCGCGCTGCCAGCGCCTGCCACTCGGGCAAGCGCATCACGAGACCGAAATGAGGCATTGGCACCAGGTGCTCGCCCACCCGGCCGGTGCGCGTGGTCTTGAACGGCTCCCCCAGGTGCAGCGAGATCTGGTGGCTGAAGAAGTCGAAGTCCACCCAGGTGTCGGTGCTGCGGCCCTCGGTGCAACCCAGCACGCCGCCGTAGAAGCGGCGCGCCTCGTCAAGATCGGTGACGTGGAACGCGAAGTGAAACAGGCTGCGCGCGGGCAGGGTGGTGGGCTGGATGGACATCGCCGCAGAATAACAAAAGCCCACCGGCGCGTGCCGGTGGGCTTTTGCATTTGTGTTTTCCATGGTGCCGGAGCGCCGCAATGCGCTTCTAACCCCAGTGCCTCCCCCTGGGGGTGACGCGAAGCGGCGCGGGGGGCTACTTCATGCTCGGATCGGCGGCGGTCTGGTCGTACCGGGTGAAGTACTGGCGTGCCATCGCGACCACCTGGGCGTCGCTCGGGTGGTCGGTGGTGACCACCTCGACCACCGCCTTGTCGACGGCGTGGGCGTTGTGCTTGCAGAAATCGCGGAACTCGATCTTGGCGTTGGCCGGGCCGGTCAGCAGCACCTCGGTCACGCCGGTCAGCGCGTCAGCGATCTGCTTGAAGAAGTCCTTGTCGGCGCCGACGTGGCCGTGTTTGGGCGTGTGGTGGCTGCGTGCCTTGATCCGCTGTGCCTCGACGTGCTCCTTGTCGAACATCAGCACGTGGGCTTCGGTGTGGTCCATCCAGACAACGGCGTGGAAAGTGGTCATGCGGGTTTTCCTTGGAAAGGGTGGGTTGGGAAAGGGATCAGTAGCTGGCCGGGCGCACCGCGCCGCTGGCCTGTTCGGTCTTGTCCTGGCAGCCCACGCAGCGCAGGGCCGTGGGGTTGGCGTGCAACCGGGCGTTGGCGATGGCGTCGCCGCAGTCGACACACAGGCCATAGCTGCCGTCGGCGATGCGCTGCAGCGCGGCGTCGATGGCAATCAGCTCGGCCGACTCGCGCTCTTCCAGCGCAAAGGCCAGGTCACGTTCGGCGTCGGCCTGCGCCCAGTCGTCGCTCTCGTGCTCACGGGCCTCGGCGGCCGCTTCGGCCCGGCCGATCTGGCCGCCGCGCTGCGCGCGCAATTGGGCCAGCACGTCTGCGCGCATGCCGCGCAACTGTTGGGAAAAGGTGTCTGAGAGGGGGGTGGTCATGTGTTCTTCTCGTGAATTGGTGATCGGAAAAGGCGGTTCCTGAACTGTGAACCCATGTTGCACCCGCCGTCTGTGCGGTGCCTTGACCAACGTCAAGCTGTCCCGCCGGGGGCGCTGTGGCTAGGGGCAAATCCCCGGCGGACACCCGGCGAATCGGACGCAGAATCGGGCGCATGTTCCGACCCTTTTCCCAGGAGTGCCATTGATGCCCGCCGTCGACTACAGCCGTTACCAGACCCTCGCCATCACCCGGCGCGGCCCCGCCGTGAACGGCGTGCCTTCGGTGCTCGACATCCAGATGCGCGCCGATGGCCCGGGCGGCAACGGCAAGCTGCCCACCGCCGGCCACGACGGTCACTGGGAGCTGAGCGAGATCTGGCGCGATGTGGGGCGTGACGACTCGGTGCGCTGTGCCGTGCTGCGCGGCAGCGGCCAGGGTTTCTCGGGCGGCGGCGACCTCGCGCTGGTGCAGGACATGGCGACCGATTTCGAGGTGCGCACCCGCGTCTGGAAGGAGGCGCGCGACCTGGTCTACAACGTCATCAACTGCGACAAGCCCATCGTCAGTGCCATGCACGGCCCGGCCGTGGGCGCGGGCCTGGTGGCCGGCCTGCTGGCCGACATCTCCATCGCGGCCAAGAGCGCGAAGATCGTCGATGGCCACACGCGCCTGGGTGTGGCGGCCGGTGACCACGCGGCCATCGTCTGGCCCTTGCTGTGCGGGCTGGCTAAGGCCAAGTACTACCTCATGCTGTGCGAACCGATCAGTGGCGAAGAGGCCGAGCGCATCGGGCTGGTGTCGCTCGCGGTGGACGAGGCGCAGTTGCTCGACAAGGCCTACGAGGTCGCCGACCGCCTGGCCTCGGGCAGCCAGACCGCGATCCGCTGGACCAAGTACTCGCTCAACAACTGGCTGCGCCAGGCCGGCCCCGCGTTCGACACCTCGCTGGCGCTGGAATTCATGGGTTTTGCCGGGCCCGATGTGCGCGAAGGTGTGGCATCCTTGCGTGAGCGACGCGCCCCCCGCTACGGCGTGGACGACTGAGCACCCGATCCGGCAGCGACCTTTCTTCCCAGATCACCCCAGAGGAGACAGCCATGAGCGACGCCAGCGGTTTCGGCAAATTCGTGCCCGGTTTCGAGTTCCTGCAAAACCTCGCGGGGCAGGCCGCCGGTGGCGTGGTCCAGGGCCTGGGCAAAAGCGTGCCGCAGATGCCCAACCTCGGCAACTGGGTGGCCCCCACCTTCAACGTCGAGGACCTGGAAAAACGCATCGACGAGCTCAAGGCCGTGCAGTTCTGGCTCGACCAGAACGCCAAGGCGCTGGCCGCCACCATCCAGGCGCTGGAGGTGCAGAAGATGACGCTGGCCACGCTCAAGACCATGAACTTCAGCCTGGGCGACGTGGCCAATTCGCTCAAGCTCAAGGCCACCGAGGCCATGGCCGGGTTCGCCGGGGTCGTGCCGGCCCCCGCTGCGCCCAAGGGCTTCGCCGGTCTGGAGATCCCGCCCCGCACCTACGGTGAGCGGGCGCCCGAGCCGGAAGTCGAAGACAACGAGGAAGACGCGGAGGACGACGCCCCCGAGGAAGCCGCCGCACCCGAGCCGGTGAAGAAGTCGCGCAAGGCCGCCGCAGCGGCGACGGGCGAGCCGTCCGCGCTCACCGGCGGCGTGATCGATCCGCTGCAGTGGTGGGGCGCGCTGTCGCAGCAGTTCCAGCAGATCGCGACCACGGCGATGAAAGACGTGGCCAAACAGGGCGCGCTCGACGCGACGCGCAACGTCGCCAGCGGCCTGACCGAGCAGGCGGTGAAGACGGCCACCGGCATGGCCGGCAAGGCGGGCCGAAAGATCGGCGACAGCGTGGCACGCAATGTCGGCATGGCGGCCGGCATGGGCCAGGCGGCGGTGCGCGCGGTCAGCGGCAAGAAGGCCCCGGTCAAGGCCAAGGCCCCAGCCCCGGCGCCCGCTCCGAAAGCCAAAGCCAAAGCCAAACCCCAGCCCGCCGCGAAGAAAAAGGCGGTGCGCCGCCCCGCCGCCAGCCCGGCGCCCGTGGCGGCGCAGCCCCTGTCCACCGGCGACTGGCCGATGCCCACCGCCTTTTTCCCCGGCTTCATGCCGGCCCAGAAGCCCGCCGCCGCCCCGGCCGCGCGCAAGGCCGCCGCCAAAAAGAAACCCGCTGCGCGCCGCTGAGCGCCCAGCCCGCGAAACCGTCCCGCATGAAGCTCTTTCCCTACGCCCACGCCACCCACCCGCAATGGCGCATGGCCGCCGCGCTGGTGCTCGCTCAGTTGCGCGCGCAGATGGCGCTGCCGACCTACGCCCACGCGCCCGCGCTGGCCCTGCTCTACATCACCGACCACTACGCCGCACAGGCCCAGGACATCCTCAGTCACCTCAGCGCCGAGTTGCCCGAGGTGACCGACTGGGCCGGCACCGTGGGGGTGGGCATTGCGGCCAACAACGTCGAGTACTTCGACGAGCCCGCGCTCGCAGTGATGCTCTGCGACCTGAGCCCCGACCAGTACCGCGTATTCAGCGGCGTGGCGCCGCTGCCCGCGAGCGGCTCCGAGCCTGGCGGCTTTGTCGCCCACACCGCGCTGCTGCACGCCGACCCCGGCTCGAACGATCTCGCCGAACTCATTGCCGAGGTGGCCGAGCGCACGCAGTCGGGCTATGTGTTCGGCGGGCTCGTGGGCAGCCGCTCGGCCAGCGTGCAGTTTGCGGCCAGCAGCGCCGGCAACCTGAACGGGCAGGGGGCGGCCGGCGGCGTGTTGTCGGGCGGGCTCAGCGGTGTCGCCTTCGGGCCGGACGTGGCCCTGGTGTCGCGCGTCACCCAGGGTGCGCAGCCGGTGGACCGCGAGCGCGAGATCACCGCCGTGGACGGCAACCTGGTGCTGGAGCTCGACGGCGAACCCGCGCTCGACGTGTTGTTGCGCGAGCTGGGCGTGTCGCTGGCGCAGCCGCAGCAGGCCATGGAGCGGCTGCGCCGCACGCTGGTGGGTCTCACCCTGCCGCAGCACCGCCTGGCCGACGGCGAGGGCGCGTTGCGGCGCCAGGTGCGCGGCCAGTTCGGCCCCGAGGTCCTGGTGCGCCACATCATCGGCCTGGACCCGGCGCGCAAGGGCGTGGCGATCGCCGAGCACCCGCCGCTGGGCGCGCAGCTCGCGTTCTGCGAGCGCCACGCCAAGGCCGCGAGCGCCGACCTGGTGCGCGTGTGCAGCGAGATCCGCGAAGAGCTGGAGCCCGAAATCCTGAGCCTGAGCGCCATCACCGGTGACGCCTCCGAAGCGGAGGCGCCCGCCGCGCGTCAGATCGTGGGCGCGGTGTATGTGAGTTGCTCGGGACGGGGCGGTTTGCACTTTGGCGCGCCCAGCGCCGAGCTGCAGATCGTGCGCCGCGCGCTGGGCGACGTGCCGCTGGTCGGCTTTTTCGCTGGCGGCGAAATCGCCCACCAGCAGCTCTACGGTTACACCGGCGTGCTGACCGTGTTCACGGCGCCGGTGCCGGCACCCTGACCGCGACGCGGCGCGCGCCGCAGCAGGAACACCACGATCGCCAGGTTCAGCAGGTTGAAGCCGATGCCGTTGATGAACGCGGCCTGGTAGGAGCCGGTCAGGTCGAAGATCACCCCCGACATCCAGCCGCCCAGCGCCATGCCGAACAGCGTGGCCATCAGCACGGTGCCGGTGCGCGCGCCGGCCTGCGCGGGCGAGAAATGTTCGCGCACGATCAGCGCGTAGCTGGGCACGATGCCGCCCTGGAACAGGCCGAACAGGCCCGAGATCAGGTACAGCGGCACCAGCCCGTCGAACGGCAGGAACATCAGCAGCGCCACGCCTTGCAGCACCGAACCCAGCAGCAGGGTGCGCAGGCCGCCGATGCGGTCGGAGATCCAGCCCGAGATCAGGCGGCTCGCGATGCCCATGCCGAGCATCACCGAGAGCATCTCCGCGCCGCGCGCCGCGCCAAACCCGAGATCGGTGCAGTAGGCCACGATGTGCACCTGCGGCATCGACATCGCGACACAACACGACACGCCGGCCACGCACAGCAGCGCCTGCAGCGTGCCGGGCGAGAGGCCGAGCGGGCGCTCGGTGTTCACTGAAAGACCCGGTTGCGATGCCGCGGCGACCGGCGCGGGCAGCTCGGGCGGCCGGCGGCGCAAGACCAGCGCCAGCGGCAGCATCACCACCAGGCAGAAGGCGCCGATGCCCATGTAGGTCTGGCGCCAGCCGTGGGACTCGACGAAGTGCTGGATCACCGGCGGCCAGACCGCGCCGGCCAGGTAGTTGCCGCTCATGCAGATCGCCAGCGCGGTGCCGCGCCGCCGCGTGAACCAGCGCGAGGTGTCGGCCACCAGCGGCGCGAACGTGGCCGAGGTGCCGAGCAGGCCCATCAGGAGGCCCTGCGCCAGGCTGAACTGCCAGAGGCTGCCCGACGCGCCCGCCGCAATGAGACCGAGACCCAGACCGACCGAGCCGCCGAGCACCGGCACCATCACGCCAAACCGGTCGGCGAGCTTGCCCATCAGCACGCCGCCGAGGCCGAAGCCCACCATGGTCAGTGTGTAAGGCAGCGAGGCGTCACCACGCGCCACGTCAAAGTCGGCCTGGATGCGCGGCAACACCACCGTCACCGAATACATGCCGACGCCGCCCAGCGTCATCAGCGCCAGCGACACCATCAACCGGCACCACGCGTAGGGTGATTCAGCGTTGGCGTCGGGCGGCTGCGGGTTCATGGTGCGGGCGGAGGGGTCTCTGGCGCCGGGTCTGCTTCGTTGGCCGCGCGGGCCACCACGGCCGTGTCCGGCGCGGGCGCCAGGGCCTGGCGGGCCAGGTGAGCGCGCGCGCGCTCCAGCGTGCGGTTGGCGTCGAGCACGTGCATGCCGTACATGTCGGCAAAGGCTTCCACGGTTTTGCCGCTGGCGTCGAAGGCGCGCAGCAGCGCTTCTTCGCGTGCTTCGCGCGTCGCGGCCACGGCCAGCGCGTCCTGGGTGAGCTGGTTCACCTCTTCGTCGCGGCCGCGCACGCGCTGGGCGTACTCGTCGCGCGGCAGGCCCGAGGCTTCGTACGCCTGCAGGATGCGCTGGCGCAGCTTGGGGCGCAGGTCTTCGCGGCTGCGCGCGCCACGGCGGCGGAACACCTCGATCAGCGCGTGGTGCACCTGCTCGGGTGTGAGCGCTTCCACGGGCTGGCCGCTCAGGTCGTGCCGCGGCAGGCCCGAGGCCACCACCGTGAGGTAACGCGAGGAGCGCGCGTGCAGCGCCAGCGCGGCCTTCAGGCTGTCCTTGTCCAGCACATCGGGGTGGGCCGCGAGCAGGTCTTCATAGATGCCGCGCTTGAGCGGCAGCAGCGGCTCGCCAAACAGCACGGGGACCAGGGTGGCCAGCTGGTCGAGCACGGGGTGCGGGCGCGCGGGCGCCTGGCCGGCGGGACGCTCGGCGTTGGCCGGGCGCTGCGGGCGGCGGCCGCCGCCGTTGCGACCGCCGGAGTTGCCCCTGTTGCGCCCCTCGTTGCGGCGGGGCGGTCGGTCGGCACCGGCCGGTTGCGCCGCGGGGCTGTCAGCGGGTGCCGGTGCGGCGTTGTCGGGCGTGTCGTGGTCGGTGGCGTTCATGGTGGCGTGCGGAGCAGAAATGAAAGAAGCCCGATTCCCGGGCAAGCCCGACATCATGCCAGCCCGGCCCATCGGACCGTCACAGCGGCAAGGCAAGCCCCGCAGAACCGATCCGCAACGCGAGAAGTGAAGTTCATCCCAGAACGCCGCGGAGCCGGCTTTGCCGGGCCGCCAGCGTTGCCCCCTTGAGGGGGTCGCGCGCAGCGCGGCGGGGGTGGACGGTCTATTTGCGCAGCTGCGCAAAGGCTTCGAATTCCCAGCTCCGCATCGCCAGCACCAGCGTGTAGCCCTCGCGGTCTTTGGCGGCGAGCTTCTGGTCGGTCTGGTGCTGCTGCGCGAAGTCCTGCGCCACGCGCTGCAGCCGCTCCAGAAAGAGCGGCGCGAGCGTGCGGCTCACCGAGCCGTGCACCAGCATCAGCCCTTCGCCGCTGCCGTCGAAGCCGCCCGCGAAGTAGTCGAGCAGCGCGTGGTCGCGGAAGTAGTTCATCACCGGGCCGTGTGGCCGCCAGCGGAAGGTCTTGGCCAGCTTGAGGCGGTAGCGGTTCAGGGGCCGCAGTTCGATGATGCCGATGCGGTCGAGCTGCACCAGGTACTTCACGCAGTCCGCCTCGCTGAGCCGGTAGCTCGCCGTCATCTGCTCCAGCGTCCACTGGCTGAGCACGCAGATCGCCACCAGCAGCAGCTTCTTGTCGGCCACCACCGCGCGCTCCTGCTCGGCCGTCATTTCCTTCAACAGCGGCTGCGCGTCGGCCACGCGGCGCGCGAGCTCGGCGAAGTCCAGCTTGAGCGCGCGGCAGATCTCGTCCACCCGCGAGAGCGACATGTCGCCCTTGGCCAGCATGCGTTTCACGCTCGATTCCGCCATGCCCATGGCCAAGGCCAGGTCGGCGTAGGTCATCTGCGCGGCCTTGAGCTCTTTCTTGACGGCGGCGACGAGGTCCAGGGTGGTGCTCATGGCGACTGGGTATCGGATCACGGTACCGGTGGTGAAACTGGTGGGCACTGTATCGCAATGTGATTCCCCGGTGCGAGGGAGCGCCAGACACTGCGGGCGCTTGATCCACCCCCTCCACCGGAGCCCCCATGCGATTGCCCGCCCTCCATCCCCAGGCCCACCGACGGGCTGCTGTGTCCGGCCCCGCCGCGTCCACCGACACCGCCTTGCTCGCCTGGGCCTTCTGCCTGATCACGCTCTGGCTCGTCGCCCTGTGGGTGGGGCCGATGGCCCTCGACGCCCTGGGCATCGCGCTCAACCCGCACGGCCACCACCCCCTCCACGCCCACGGCCACCCCTTCGTGGACGCGCGCCCGCTGCTCGGCCTGCCCAACGCCATGGACGTGCTCAGCAACCTGCCGCTGGCGCTGGCCGGCGCCTGGGGCTCGCTGGCCCTGCCGCGCCGTGGCTTGCCCGAGGCCACGCGCCGCGCGGCGCAGGTGTTTTTCGCCGGCCTGCTGCTGACCGGCTTTGGCTCGGCCTGGTACCACTGGGCGCCCGACCCGGCCGGCCTGGTGTGGGACCGCCTGGGCATGGCCATCACGTTCGCGGGCGCCCTGTCGCTGGCCGTGGCCGAGCGCGTGGGCCAGGCGCCGGCGCGCCACACGCTTTGGGTGGCCTCGGGTCTCGCGGTGGTGTCGGCCACACTGCCGCAGCTGCTCGGCAACGTGTTGCCCTGGGCGGTGGTGCAGTTCGGCGGCATGGCGCTCATCGCCTGGGCCGCCTGGCAGCAGCCTGCGGTGGGCGCCGTCGGCATCCGCCTCGGCGCGCTGATCGGCCTCTATGCGCTGGCCAAGGTGCTGGAGCTGGGCGACGCCGCCGTGTTCCACGCCACCTCCGAAGCGGTCTCGGGCCACAGCCTGAAGCACCTCGCCGCAGCCTGCGCGGCCTGGCCTGTGCTCGCCGCCTTGCGGTCCACCCGCCTGCGGCAGAATCCAGCAGGCTCTGGCGCCCCCCGCGCATGAACAAGCAGCCCCGCCACCACCCGCAGGAGGAGAACCGCATGTCCACCACCGCTCACGCCATCGAGCCAGCGCACGCCAACCAGTTCGCCCTGCTCACGCAGCGCCGTTTCGGCCCCTTCTTCTGGGTGCAGTTTTTCGGCGCGGGCAACGACAACGTCTTCAAGTTCGCCTTCACCGTGCTCGTCACCTACCAGCTGCAGGTGAGCTGGTTGCCTGCCTCGATGGCGGGCCTGGTGATCGGCGCGCTGTTCATCCTGCCCTTCCTGCTGTTCTCGGCCACCAGCGGGCAGTTGGCCGACAAGTACCCCAAGGAGGTGCTGATCCGGTTCGTGAAGAGCCTGGAGATCGGCATCATGCTGCTCGCTGGCTGGGGCTTCATGCACCAGCAGGTGCCGCTGCTGCTGGGCTGCGTGTTCCTCATGGGTCTGCATTCCACGCTGTTCGGCCCGGTCAAGTTCGCCTACCTGCCACAGCACCTGAGCGAGCGCGAGCTCACGGGCGGCAACGGCATGGTCGAGATGGGCACCTTCGTCGCCATCCTGCTGGGCAACGTGGCCGGCGGTTTGCTGATCGCCATGCCGCTCGTGGGCCCCACCTACGTGGCCGCGGCCTGCCTGGGCCTGGCCGTGATCGGCCGCGCGCTGGCTCAGGCCGTGCCCGTCTCGCCCGCCACCGACCCGGCGCTGCAGATCAACTGGAACCCCATCACCGAAACCTGGCGCAACCTCAAGCTCGCGCACGAGAACACCGTCGTGTTCCGTTCGCTGCTGGGCATCAGCTGGATGTGGTTCTTCGGCGCCGTGTTCCTGAGCCAGTTCCCCAGCTTCGCGCGCGACGTGCTGCACGGCGACGAGCAGGTGGCTTCGCTGCTGCTCGTGGTGTTCTCCATCGGCATCGGCGTGGGCGCGCTGCTGTGTGAAATCCTGAGCCGCCGCCATGTCGAGATCGGCCTCGTGCCGCTCGGCGCCATCGGCATGAGCGTTTTTTCCATCGACTTGTACTTCGCCTCGCGTGGCCTGCCGCCGTCCACGGTCGCGCTCACGCTCGGCCCGTTCCTGGGCGAGACGGCGCACTGGCGCGTGCTGGCCGATCTGGCGCTGCTCTCTCTCTTTGCCGGCATCTACAGCGTGCCCATGTACGCGCTGATCCAGATGCGCAGCCAGCCCACGCACCGCGCCCGCATCATCGCGGCCAACAACATCCTCAACGCGCTGTTCATGATCGGCAGCTCGGTGCTCGCGGGCGCGCTGCTCGGCGCCGGGGTGAGCATCCCGCAGCTCTTCGGGCTGGTGGGCCTGGCCAACGCCGTGGTCGCGTTCTACATCTTCATGCTCGTGCCCGAGTACCTGCTGCGCTTCGTGGCCTGGGTGGCCTCGCGATTGATCTACCGCTTCAAGGTGGAGGGCGACCTGAACATCCCCACCGAAGGCGCGGCCGTGCTGGTCTGCAACCACGTGAGCTTCGTGGACGCTGTGTTGCTCATGGCCGCGAGCCCGCGTCCGATCCGCTTCGTGATGGACCACCGCATCTTCAAGGTGCCCGTGCTCGGCTGGCTGTTCAGGCTGGCCAAGGCCATCCCGGTGGCGCCGCAAAAGGAAGACCCGGCGGCCTACGAAGCCGCGTTCCTCGAATCGGCCAAGGTGCTGCGCGAAGGCGACCTGCTCGGCATCTTCCCCGAAGGTGGCATCACCCGCGACGGCACGCTGCAACCCTTCAAGGGCGGCATCATGAAGATCCTTGAAACGGCCAGGGCCGACGGCGTGCAGGACGTGCGCGTGATCCCGATGGCGCTGACCGACCTCTGGGGCTCCTACTTCAGCCGCATTGAGCTCAGTGGCGGCCAGCCGACCGCGATGGTCAAACCGTTCCGGCGCGGGCTGTTCAACCGGGTCGGGCTGAATGTGGGGGCGGCGGTGAAGGTGGAGGTGGTGACGCCGGATGCGCTGAGGGAGCGGGTGGCGCAACTGCTCTGATAATTTCCGGCTGTTCCAGAGGGAGGGTGGTGTGTCGATCTATCAATTGAAACCCGCGTTTCAGAACCTGCTGCGCCCGGGCGTGGTGCGGCTGCACGCCTGGGGCGTGACGGCCAACCAGGTCACGGTGCTGGCCTGTGTGATCTCGGTCGCGCTCGGGCTGGGCCTGTTCTTCCTGGCACCATCGCCGCAGGCCTTTGCGCTCGTCCCGCTGTGGATGTTCGTGCGCATGGCGTTCAATGCGGTCGACGGCATGCTGGCGCGCGAACACGGGCAGCAGACGCCGCTGGGCGCCTTCCTCAACGAGCTCACCGACGTGGTGTCCGACGCCGCGCTGTACCTGCCCTTTGCGCTGGTGCTGCCGGGTCATCCCTTCTGGCTCGGGCTGGTGATCGTGCTGGCGGGGCTGTCCGAGTTCGCGGGCGCGCTGGGCCCCACCGTGGGGGCCAGCCGCCGCTACGACGGACCCATGGGCAAGAGCGACCGGGCTTTCGTGTTCGGCGCGCTGGGGCTGGCGCTGGCGCTGGGCATTCCCCTGCCGGGCTGGACGGCCGGGCTGATGCCTTTGCTGGCCTTGCTCATTGCGCTCACCACCGTGCGCCGCGTGCGTTCGGCCCTGGCCGAGCTCCCTGTTTCTTCTTCAACAACCACAACAAAAGGGCGTTCATGAACACCACACGGCCGGTACAAGAGCGCCACTTTTCCACCCACGACGGGGTCTCGCTGTTCTACCGGCACTGGCCGGCCACGGCGGCACAGCGGCGGGGCGCGGTGGTCCTGTTTCACCGGGGGCACGAGCACGGGGCGCGCATGGCCCACCTGGTGGACGAACTCAACTTGCCCGAATTCGACTTCTTCGCCTGGGACGCGCGCGGCCACGGCCGCTCGCCGGGCCAGCGTGGCCACAGCCCGAGCTTCGCCACCTCGGTGCGCGACGTGCAGACCTTCGTCGATCACATCGCGGCCGAGCACGGCGTGGCACAGACCGACCAATACGTCATCGCGCAGAGCGTGGGCGCGGTGCTGGTGTCCACCTGGGCGCACGATTACGCCCCCACCATCCGCGGCATGACGCTGGCCTCGCCCGCGTTTAAGGTGAAGCTGTACGTGCCGTTCGCGCGCGCCGGCCTGGCGCTGATGCACAAGCTGCGCGGGCTGTTCTTCGTGAACAGCTACGTGAAGGCCAGGTTCCTCACCCACGATCCCGAACGCATCGCGAGTTACGAAGCCGATCCCCTGATCTCGCGCCCGATCGCGGTCAACATCCTGCTGGATCTGTACAACGCGGCCGAGCGCGTGGTGGCCGACGCGCAGGCCATCGTGGTGCCCACGCAGCTGCTCATCTCGGGCGCCGACTGGGTGGTGCACCATCCGCCGCAACACCGGTTCTTCGAGCGCCTGGGCAGCGCGGTGAAAGAGAAGCTGGAGCTGCCGGGTTTCTTCCACGACACCCTGGGTGAGCGCGACCGCGCCAGCGCCCTGTTGGCCTTGCGAGCCTTTTTGCTCAAGCAGTTCGACGCCCCCGCCACACCGGTCAACCTGCTCCAGGCCGACCAGCGCGGCGCCACGGCGGACGAGGCGCGCGCGCTCGCCGAACCGCTCTCACCCCTGTCCCCACGCGGCCTGTACTGGGCCGGCACACGCGCCGGGCTCCAGCTGGGCGGCCTGCTGTCCGATGGCGTTCGCCTGGGGCATGCCACCGGCTTCGACTCCGGCAGCACGCTGGACTACGTGTACCGCAACCAGGCCCAGGGCGTTCCGCTGGTGGGCGCCCTGATCGACCGCGCGTACCTGGACTCCATCGGCTGGCGCGGCATCCGCCAGCGCAAGCTGCACGTCGAAGAGCTGCTGCGCGAGGCCATGCAGCGCCTGGCCGCCGCCGGGCGCGAGGTGCGGCTGATGGACATCGCCGCCGGGCATGGGCGCTACGTGCTCGATGCCGTGGCCAGCAGCCCGGTGCAGGTGGCCTCGGTGCTGCTGCGCGACTACAGCGACATCAACGTGCGCGACGGCCAGGCGCTGATTGCGCAGCGCGGCCTGCAGGCCACCGCCCGTTTTGAGAAGGCCGACGCTTTTGATCGCGCCCAGGTGGCCAGCGCCACGCCGCGCCCCACGCTGGCCACGGTCTCGGGCCTGTACGAGCTGTTCCCCGACAACGCCATGGTCGCCCGCTCGCTGGCCGGTGTGGCCGACGCGGTGGCGCCGGGCGGCTACCTGGTCTACACCGGCCAGCCCTGGCACCCGCAGCTGGAGATGATCGCGCGCGCCCTCACCAGCCACCGCCAGGGCCAGGCCTGGGTGATGCGCCGCCGCACGCAGGCCGAGATGGACCAGCTCGTGGCCGCTGCGGGTTTCAGAAAGATCACCCAGCGCATCGACGAGTGGGGCATCTTCACCGTGTCCCTCGCGGTGCGTGAGGCGGCATGAGTGCATCTTCAGGCGCTGTGAACCCGGGCGCACCCGCCGCCTGGCCGTGGCGGCGCTCCGCCGCCTGGCTGGCCCTGCTCGCGCCGCTGTTCTACCTGACCTACGGCCTGGCCAACTGGTGGGCGGTGCAGCGCTGGGCCGCGGGGCAGGTGCCCACGGTGGTGTTCGACTGGGAGCGCCACATCCCGTTCTGGGACTGGACGGTCTTCCCCTACTGGTCGATCAACGCTTTCTACGGCCTGTCGCTGTTCCTGAGCCGCAGCCAGCACCGCATCGACCGCCACGCGGCCCGTCTGCTCACGGCGCAGTTCATCGCCGTGGCCTGCTTTGTGTTGTGGCCGCTGCATTTCAGCTTCGGGCAGCCCGAGGCCCACGGCGCCGCCGGTTTCCTGTTTGCGGCCCTGCGCGGTTTTGACCAGCCCTTCAACCAGGCCCCTTCGTTGCACATCGCGCTCGCCGTGATCCTGTGGGACTGGTACCGCCCGCTGATGCGCAACACCTGGCAGCGCGCACTGCTGCACGCCTGGACCTTCGCCATCTGCGCCTCGGTGCTCACCACCTACCAGCACCACTTCATCGACATCCCCACCGGCGCCTTGCTCGGTTTGTTCTGCGTGTGGCTGTGGCCGCTGGAGCGCGAGGTGGCTTTGCCCGCGGCGTGGCGGTTGAGCCGTGATCCGCAGCGGCTGAAACTGGCCGGGTTGTACTTTGCAGGGGCCGCCGCCTTTCTGGCGCTGGCGCTCGGGTGGGGCGGCTTGGCGCTCTGGCTGGCCTGGCCGGCAGCGTCGCTGGCCGTGGTGGCCTTGAACTACCTGGGCTTTGGCGCGCGCGGGTTCCGCATGGACCGCTGTGGCCGCATGCACTGGTCGGCGCGCTGGCTGCTGGCGCCGTACCTTTGGGCCGCGGCCTTCAACGCCTGGGCCTGGACGCGCGGGCTGCCGCCCCGCGTCGAGGTCATGCCCGGCGTGTGGCTGGGGCGACGCCCGCGCCACGCCGAATGGCTGGCCGCCGGCCAGCCCGCGCTGGTGAGCCTGTGCGCTGAATTGCCGCTGCACGCCGCCGCGCGGCCGGTGAGCCGTTGTCTGCCGCTGCTGGACCTGGTGGTGCCCAGCCCGGCCCGCCTGCGGCGCGCGGCCCACCTGGTGCAGGCCCAGCGCGGCGCCCGCCAGGGCGGGCCGGTGTGGGTGTGCTGTGCGCTGGGTTTTTCGCGCAGCGCCGCGGCGGTGGTGGCCTGGCAGTTGCTGCACCAGGGCACGTCCGATCTGGCCCAGGCCGAAGCCCGCACCCGCCAGGCCCGGCCCCAGCTGGTGCTGGGGCCGGGGTGGCTGGGGGCCTTGAAGCAACTGGCTTCGCCGGCCCCTGGTGGAGGCGGCCGGTGAGCCCGCAACAGAGCCAGCAGCCCATGGGCGAACAGGAACGCGCCGACGCGCTGGCGCTCGCCGCTCTGTTGCGCGCCAGCCTGCGCACGCTGGGCACCTGGTCGCTGGGCTTGAGCCTGCTCGCCGTCCTGGTGGGCGCGGCCTGGCCGCCGCCATCCCTAGCAGTGGGCGGCCTGTGGGTGCTGGTGCTGCTGTGTGGTCTGATGGAGCGGTACTTCGGATTCCGGCTGGCACTGGACGAGCGCCTGTTTCACCAGCTGGGCCATGGGCACATGCCCAGCCTGCATGCGCTGGACACCTCATTGGCCCACCTCGGCTTGCGCCAAAGCGCCGTGCCCGAGCGCCCGTGGAGCGACCGCCTGCGTGGCACCCGCAACCTTCTCCAGCGGCATCTGGCGCTCGTGCTGCTGCAAACCGCCGCAGCGCTGGCCTCCTTGTTTTTTTAGGTTTGTTGTGAACTCAGACCCCTCTCCTTCCACGCGCCCGCAACCCCTCCCACCCATGGAGCCTGAGGGTTCCTCGCCACGCCGGTGGCTGGCCGCGCTGGCGCGGCAAACCATCGTCACCGGGGCGAGCCTGATCACCGGCCTGCGCTCCCTGTGGAGCCGCACAGGCCCCACGGCCAACCAGACCGTGTACTTCGCCAACCACACCAGCCATGGCGACTTCGTGCTGCTCTGGGCCGCCCTGCCGCCCGACCTGCGCACGCTCACCCGCCCCGTGGCCGGTGAGGACTACTGGAACACGTCGGCCCTGCGCCGCTTCATCGGCCGCGACGTGTTCAACGCCCTCATGATCCGGCGCGACGCCAGCGCGGGCGGCCCCGGCAGCGGCGACCCGCTGGCGCAGATGGGCGCCGCGCTCACCGCCGGCGACTCGCTCATCCTCTTTCCCGAAGGCACGCGCAACACCGGCGAAGCGGTGCTGCTGCCGCTCAAGAGCGGCATCTACCACCTTGCCCGCTCCTTCGGCCATGTGCGCTTCGTGCCCGTGTGGATCGAAAACCTGAAACGCGTGTTGCCCAAAGGCGCGCTGCTGCCTGTGCCGCTGGCCTGCAGCGTGCGCTTCGGCGAGCCGTTGGAACTGATCCCCCAGGAAGACAAACAGCAATTCCTGCAACGCGCGCGCCAGGCCCTGCTGGATCTGCGACCCGAATACGACCGCGAGGCCGACCCCGCACCCCCGGCGCCACCCTCAGCGCCCGCGAACCGCGACACCCAGACACCCGGGAGCGGCGCATGAACGCAGGCGCTTTCTTTCACCTCTTCACCCCCACGGGCTGGTTGTTCGTTGGCGTCACCGGCGTGCTCGTGCTCGCCTCCAGCATCGCCGCCGTGCTCAAGTGGCGCGTGGCCCACGGCGCGCCGCACGCCGTCATCGACAACCTGAGCTCGCGCATCAACGCCTGGTGGGTCATGGTGGGCGCCATCGGCATCGCCTTCCTGTTCGGCAAGAACGGCGTGGTGGCGCTGTTCTTCCTGATCTCGTTCCACGCGCTGCGCGAATTCCTGAGCCTGGCCTACACCCGGCGCGGCGACCACACCGCCATGGCCGCGGCCTTCTACGTGGCCCTGCCCATGCAGTACTTCCTCGTGTGGACCGAGTGGTACGGCATGTACTCCATCTTCATCCCGGTCTACGCCTTCCTGCTGCTGCCCATCCTGGCGGCCACGGGCGGCGACACCCAGCGATTCCTGGAGCGCGCCTCCAAAGTGCAGTGGGGCCTGATGGTCAGCGTGTTCTGCATCAGCCACGTGCCCGCCCTGCTCACGCTGCCCGTGACCGGCTTTGAAGGCAAGAACATGCTGCTCATTGCCTTCCTGGTGATCGTGGTGCAGGGCAGCGACGTGCTTCAGTACATCTGGGGCAAGCTGCTGGGCAAACACAAAGTGGCGCCCGTGCTGTCGCCCTCCAAGACCTGGGAAGGCCTCATCGGCGGCGTGGCCAGCGCCACCCTGCTGGGCGCCGCACTTCACGGCATCACGCCCTTTTCACCGCTGCAGGCGGCCGGCATGGCGCTGCTGATCTGCCTCATGGGCTTCTTCGGTGGGCTGGTCATGTCCGCCATCAAACGCGACCGTGGCGTGAAAGACTGGGGCAGCATGATCGAAGGCCACGGCGGCATGCTCGACCGCACCGATTCCGTGATCTTCGCCGCCCCGGTGTTTTTTCATGCGGTGCGGTATTGGTGGGTGCCTTGACGTGTCTGGCCGGTGATTGGTGAAAACCGCAGTCCTTCCTGCTGGCCGCTGCGTCAATCGGGGCGCAGGGCCACGACTTCGCCCGTGTTGCTGCGCTTGATGTAGACCGCCTCGTTGTTGGCCCTGGTTTCCAGGCAGCCAGAGGGTGCACGGTTCCACTCGGTGCACAGTTGTTCGCCCTTGACCGACCACTTGCCGGTGTCGCTGAAACCGGTGCCGGTGTTCAGGAAGACATAGCCGTTGGCCTTGTACTCCAGGCGCCAGGTGGCGCCGTCCGTCAGCTTGGCCTTGTAGACCTTGCCGGCCATGCGCTGCTGGAGCGCATCCGCAGGGAGAACCGCCGAGTCGGCCGGGAACTCGGTGGGCATGGCGCTCTGGGCCATGGCTGACAGTGGCAAGAGCAACAGCAACAAGGACAACGGTGCACGCATGGAAACCTCCGGAGGGGTGGTCAAAGAAGGGCTCAGGGTACGTGCAAGGCGGACGGACATCAAGCGCTCCATGGCGTTGCACTGCCACCGGCAGGCCTCACATGAAGGATGCCCGTCTTGGTATCGAATAACGAGACTTTCAGTGGGTCAATGTGCATCTGGCCCATCAATTCAGCCCAAAGAATAGTGCTGCCCGCTGACCATCCGCCCCATGTTCAACAACCCACCGAGGTTTCACATGGCAAGCACCCGTTCCCCCCTCATCGTGATGCGCGACACCCGCGCCTGGCAGCTCCAGGTGTGGGTGTCGTTCGGACTGGCGGTCTTTCTCTGTGCCACCGGTCTGGCTTACCTGCCGGGGCAGGCGCTGGACCGCGCGTTCATGGTGATGGGCTATGTGTTTTGCCTGTCCACGGTGTTTGTGTTGTCCAAGGCGGTGCGCGACACGCAGAAGGCCAGCCTCACGGGTGAGGCCGAGACGCCGATGTGGCGCTTCGTGGTCTGGGGTGGTTTTGGTGTGGCGATGGGGCTCACGCTATGGGGCCTGCTGCGCATGCAGATCGATCAGACCTACAAGGCCTACCTGGGCGTGAGCTGGCTGTATCTCGTGACCTCGGCGTTCACGCTGGCCAAGACGCTGCGCGACCGCCACGAGGCGGAGCTCGCCGAGGCGCATGTCGCGGGCCGTCAGCAGGTGCTGGCCGAACGCTCGGTGGCAGCTGCTCAGGCGGTTGCCTGAAGCGGCCGCTCTTTCTCCCTCCTTCTTTTGACCCGGTTTCCTTTTTCAGGAGCAATGACATGACACGTACTTTTCTGACCAAGACCTTTCTCGCCGCCGGCCTGGCGCTGGCTTTGGTCGCCGGCCCGGCGCGGGCGCAGAGCGAGGCTTCGCTGGTGCTCTCGGCTTTGCCGGTCGCCTCGGTGGTGGGTGTGGCGGGCAGTGCCGCGGCGGGCGCGGTGGCGGTGAGCGCGCTGCCGGTGGCGCTCACGGTGAGTGGCGCGGTGCTGGTCGTGAAAACGGTGGAGGTGTCGGCGCGTGGCACGGTGATCGTGCTGGAGCGGGCGTCCGACGGCGCGCGGGCCAGTGTGGAGCTGACGGGGCGCGCAGCCTCGGGCTTGGCGGCCAGTGCGGGCACGGCGGTGGCGGTGAGCGTGATCGGCACGGGCGTGCTGCTCTCGGCGGCGGGCGAGGTGCTGTGCTTCATCCCCAACGAGATGGGGCGCGCTCTTCTCCACAACGAAAGAATCACGTACTGACCCCCGCAGCGCCTGCGGCGCTTCCCCCCTTTCAGGGGGCAACACCAGCGGCCCGGCAAAGCCGGTTCCGCGGTGTTTCCCGGTTGGGGCTTCCTCATTCGAGGCGTATCTCCTTTTTGCGAGGCATCTGATGAAAACCTTTTTGAGATTGTGGGTCGTGTCCTGCGGGTCGGCACTTCTGCTGATGGCGCCCACCGCGCACGCCGGCCGCTCCTGTGAGCAGCGGCCGCTGACGCCGCTGACGCTGACGCATGGCCTGGCGCTGGCGCAGCAGACGGCGCAGGCGCTGGACGCGGAGTTCGCCCGCAGCGGCGCACGCGTGGTGGTGCTGGGCCGCGCGGGGCAGGACCTGGGCAAGTACCAGCTGCGTTATTCGCACCTGGGCTGGGCCTACAAGACGGCCGAGGGGCCGTGGCGCGTGCTGCACAAGCTCAACCAGTGCGGCACCGGCACCGGTTCGATCTACCGCCAGGGCCTGGGCGAGTTTTTCCTGGACGATCTCTGGCGGCACGAGGCGGTGTGGTCGGTGCCCGCGCCCGCGTTGCAGGCGCCACTGCTCGCGCTGCTGACCGACCCGGCGCGCAGCCTGCGCCTGCATCAGCGCGACTACAACATGGTGTCTTACGCCTGGGGCACGCGTTACCAGCAGTCCAACCAGTGGGCGCTGGAGACGATGGCGATGGCGGCCGAGCCGGGCGTCACCAGCCGCGCACAGGCGCAGGCCTGGCTGGGTTTCAAGGGTTACCAGCCGAGCACGCTGCGCCTGGGCGCGCTGACCCGGTTGGGTGCGAGCGCCAGCTCGGCGCACATCCGCTTCGACGACCACCCGAATGACAAGCGCTTCTCCGACCGCATCGAAACCGTGACGGTGGACTCGGTGCTCGACTGGCTGGCGCGCACCGGCCTCGGCTCTGCGCCGCAGCGGATTGTGCTGTGAGCGGGTTCACAATGCCTTTGATCAATTTGTCTTGGAGGGAAAGAACATGAGCAAGACCCTGCGCCTGTCCGAAAACTGGTTCCACCGTGGCCTCTGGCTGGTGGCGTTCCTGTTTGCGTGGTTCCTGACCGGGCTGGGCAGCACCATCGTGGGCGATCTGCCGCAGGTGGAGCAGACCCGCTCGCTCGAAGACTTCATGGACCCGCAGCGCACGCCCGTGCTCAAAGCGTCCATCAAGACCGCCGAGCGCACGGCCGAAGAGGCGCAGGCCGCGCTGGACCAGGCGCAGCTCAAGCTGCAGACCGCGCGCGCCGACAACCGCGCCGCGCGCGAGACCTTCGACAACTGGCTGGCCACACGCCGCGTGACGCAGCGCGCCGAGCAGGACGAAGAGGTCTTGCAGCGCACGCGTGAACTCGACGGTCTGCGGCAGGCCGAGCGCAGCGCGTTGACGGCCGTGGAAAAGCAGCAGCAGGTCGCGCTCGACGCGCGCCAGACGCAGCAGCGCGCGCAGGCCGAATTGCGCACCCTTGAAGATGCGGCCCGTGACTCGTTTGTCGAGGCCCAGCGCGCGCAGGAACTGCGTGTGTTCGGCTATCGGCTGGCGCTCACGCTGCCCTTGTTGGTGCTGGCGGGGTACCTGTTCAAGAAGCACCGCAAGGGCTCGTCGTGGCCCTTCGTGTGGGGCTTCATCTTCTTCGCGCTCTTCGCGTTTTTCGTCGAGCTGGTGCCCTACCTGCCGAGCTACGGCGGCTATGTGCGCTACATCGTCGGCATCGTGCTCACGGTGATCGGCGGGCGCTACGCGATCCAGGCGCTGCAGCGTTACCTGGAGCGGCAGAAGCTCGCCGAGGCGCAACCGGCCCAGACGCGCCAGCGCGAGATGGACTACGACCAGGCGCAGGCGCGCATGACGAAGAACATCTGCCCGGGCTGCGAGCGCACGGTGGACATGAAGGACGGCAAGACCGACTTCTGCCCGCATTGCGGCCTGTGCCTGTTCGACCATTGCGGGCACTGCAGCACGCGCAAGAACGCGTTTGCGCGCTACTGTTTCTCGTGCGGGGCGTCGGCGAAGGAGCCGCCGTCTGAGCCGGGGAGCGCTTCGGCGGACCTGCCGCCGAAGGCGCCCGAGGGGGCGGCGGCCGCCTGAGGGCCGCGCCCCGGCGGGGCCGGTTTATTCGGCCGCTGCGCCGTCGATCTCGGGGTGGGCGCTGCGGAACTGCGCCACGTCGCGGATGTTCTTCTGCACCGCGACCGCGCCGAACAGCGCCAGCAGGAAGGCCATCGCGTAGAAGCCTTTTTCGCTGGCGGCCAGCGTCGCGTTCCACAGGCCCACCGTCAGCAAGATCACCGAGATGCCCAGCGACACCCAGCACAGGCCGTAGTAGATGCCGGTGACCGGAATGCCCTCGATGCGGTCGCGCACCGACTTCTGCAGCGACACGGCGGAGAACAGGCCGTACATCAGCAGCGTGAAGTAGTAGCCCTTCTCGTTGAGCAACATCTGTGCGTTCCACAGGCCCATGAGATAGACCACGGCCCCGACCAGCAAGGCGGCCCAGGAGGCTCCGATGAAGGCGCTGGTGGGGCGCTGGGCGACATGGGCGGGAGCGGTCATGGAGTCCTCCGGGGGTGGTTGTGGTGGGCCGGACTTTACCGGAAGCCTGTCACCTTTTGTTGCTCCTCCCGCACCAGCCGCGCCATCGCCCACAGGCCCAGCGCCGGGCCGATCGCCAGCCACGGCAGCAGCGCGCCCAGGCTCACGGTTTGCGCCAGCGAGACAAACAGCAGGATGCTCACGATGGACAGCGCAAAACCCAGGCTGTTGGTGAGCGTGAGCACGCTGCCCACGGCCTGCGGCGGGGCGTTGCGTGCGGTGAGCGTGGAGAACTGCGGCGAGTCGCCCGAGACCGTGATGCCCCAGAGCACCAGCCAGGCGTAGAACCACGGCGCGGCGGCGTCGATCAGGAACGGTGTGGCCAGGCAGCAGAGCCCGCTGGTGGCGAGCTGCGCCGCCGCCACGCGCGCGCTGCCCCAGCGCTGCGCCACCCAGCCGCCGCCCGCGCAGCCGATCACGCCCGCGCCCAGCACCCAGAACGCTGCCCACGAGAGTTCGGTGCCCTGCAGCCGCGTGGCCAGCACCAGCGGCACCATGACCCACATGGTGTACAGCTCCCACATGTGGCCGAAGTAGCCCAGCACCGAAGCGCGCACGCGGCCGTCGGTCCAAACGGTGCCGAGCGCGCGCCATTGCAATGTGGTCACGCGGGCCTGTGCGTGCGGCGGGTCGCTGGTGCCGACAAACAGCAGCAGGCCACCGGCTGCCGCGAGCGCGGCCACGCCGAGCATGAGCGTGGGCCAAGGCAGGGCGCCGCTGAGCGCGCGCAGTGCGTGGGCGCTGGCCGAGCCCAGCACCAGCGCGCCGATCAGCAGGCCGAGCGCGGCACCCAGGCCTCTGGAGTACCACTGCGCAGCGATCTTCATGCCCACCGGGTAGATGCCGGCGAGAAACACGCCGGTGAGAAAGCGCCAGGCCAACAGGGCTTCGTAGTGCGTGACCATGGCCCAGGCGCCCACCGTGCAGGCCGCGCCCGCGAGCGCGCAGAACAGGAACACGCGGCGCGGCGCGAAGCGGTCGGCGATGGCGAGCAGGGCGAAGACCAGCGTGCCGACGATGAAGCCGAACTGCAGCGACGACGTGAGCGGGCCGATGGCCGAAGCCGGCCAGCCCAGCTCGCGCTGCAGGTCCGGCATGACCGCGTTGACCGCGAACCAGAGAGACGTGCCAGCGAACTGCGCGAGCACCAACACGGGCAGGATGTGGCGGGGAACTGGGGACTGCGTCATGGCGCGCAGCTTAAACGGGCACTGGAACGGGCGCCTGCCGCGCAGGCGTCAGACGCCGCGCGCCCGGTCGGCCTTGAACTGCGCGCGGAAGGCCTCGAAGCGCCCGGCGTCCAGCGCCTCGCGCACCTCGCGCATGAGGTTCAGGTAGTAGTGCAGGTTGTGGATGGTCGAGAGCATGGGCCCGAGCATTTCGCCGCAGCGGTCCAGGTGGTGCAGGTAGGCGCGGCTGAAACCGTCGCGTCCGCCATCGTCCCAGCTCACACCGGCGCGGCCCGCGCAGGCGTGGCAGGTGCAGGTGGCGTCCAGCGGCTGGTGGTCGGTCTTGTGGCGCGCGTTGCGGATCTTCAGGTCGCCGAAGCGGGTGAACAGCGTGCCGTTGCGCGCGTTGCGCGTGGGCATGACGCAGTCGAACATGTCCACGCCGTCGGCCACGCCTTGCACCAGGTCTTCGGGCGTGCCCACGCCCATGAGGTAACGCGGTTTGTGGGCGGGCAGGCGGTGCGGCGTGTGCGCCATGATCTGCAGCATCTGTTCCTTGGGCTCGCCCACGCTCACGCCGCCAATGGCGTAACCGGGGAAGTCCATCTCCACCAGCGCTTCCAGCGACTCCTGGCGCAGGTGCTCGAACATGCCGCCCTGCACGATGCCAAACAGCGCGTTGGGGTTCTCCAGCCGCGCGAATTCGTCCTTGGAACGGACGGCCCAGCGGCGGCTCATCTCCATGCTCTTGCGCGCCTCGGCCTCGGTGGTGAGGTGGCCGTTGGTCTCGTAGGGTGTGCATTCGTCGAGCTGCATGACGATGTCGCTGTTGAGCCCGGTCTGGATCTGCATGCTGACCTCGGGCGACATGAACAGCTTGTCCCCGTTGACGGGCGATGCAAACGTCACACCCTCTTCGGTGATCTTGCGCATGGCGCCCAGGCTCCAGACCTGGAAGCCGCCCGAGTCGGTGAGGATGGGCATGTGCCATTGCTCGAAAGCGTGCAGGCCGCCGAAGCTGGCCATCACCTCTCGGCCCGGGCGCATCCAGAGGTGAAAGGTGTTGCCCAGGATGATCTGGGCGCCCATGTCTTCGAGGCTGGCGGGCATCACGCCCTTGACCGTGCCGTAGGTGCCCACCGGCATGAAGATGGGGGTCTCGACCACGCCGTGGTTGAGGGTGAGGCGGCCACGGCGCGCGTGGCCTTCGGTCTTGAGCAGGTCGAACTGGAGCATGGGGCGATTGTCGCCGAGCGACGATGCAACGGCCCGGTGGTCTGCGGCGCCGGGCCGCGACCGGTCAGGAGGGGCGCACGTCGGGGCGCGGGGCGCTGGAGGGCCACAGCACCGTCGCGATCGCCAACATGACCAGCGCCACGGCGGTCCAGTCCTGCCAGTGCAGCACCTCGCCCAGCCACCACGCGCCGCTGAACACGCCGAGCACCGGGATGAACATCACCGACAGGGTGGACGCGATGGGCGGCAGGTCGCGCGCGAGCATCAGCCAGGCCACCTGCGCGAACGCGAACACGCCCAGCGCGTTGTAGACGATGGCGCCCCAGACCGGTGGCGTGGGCCAGACCCAGGCGTCGCGCTCGAACAGGATCGCGATCGCCGTCATCCACACGGCGGTGATCACCGTCATCCAGAACGAGATCGCCAGCGTCGGGTGCGGGATGCGCGTGCGGCGGATCTGTTGTGTGCCCAGCGCCCAGGTGGCGGCGGCCACCAGCATCATGCCCACGCCCAGCGGCTTGCCCGAGAGCGTGGTGATTTCGTGCCAGAGCAGCAGCACCACGCCCAGCGCAGCGGCGGCCACGCCGAACCAGGCGCGGCCCGCGAGCCGCTGGCCGAACCAGGCGGCGCCGATCAGCGCCGAGAACACCGGCATGGTGTAGCCCAGGATGGCCGCGCGCCCGCTGGAGAGCGACTGGATCGCGAGGATCGCCAGCGTGTGCCAGAACAGCATGTTGAAGACCGTGAGCACCGCCAGCTCGCGCCAGTGTTCGCGCCCGATGCGAAACGGCACCTTGCGCCACACCAGGAACAGCGCCAGCACCGGCAGGCCGAGCCACATGCAGATGCTGCGAAAGCTCAGGGGTGGGAAACCGGTGACGCCGAACTTCATGATCGGCCAGTTGATGCCCCAGACGATGGTGAGCAGGACGAGCAGGATCAGTTGCTGGCGGGACAGGGCGTGCATGCGCGCGATCTTAGGGGCGTTTCCATGGAAAGGCCGTCGCGCGCTCAAACGTAAAATTGAGGCCATGACCTTTCTCGACATGCTGCGTGGCGCCGAGCGCCAGAACCGTTCCCTGCTCTGCGTCGGCCTGGACCCCGATCCGGCCAAGTTCCCTGCCGGCATGAAGGGCGACGCCTCGCGCATCTACGACTTCTGCGCGGCCATCGTCGAGGCCACGGCCGACACCGTGATCGCCTTCAAGCCGCAGATCGCCTACTTCGCGGCCCACCGCGCCGAAGACCAGCTGGAGCGCCTGATGGCGCACATGAAGCGCGTGGCGCCGCAAGTGCCCGTGATCCTCGACGCCAAGCGCGGCGACATCGGCAGCACGGCCGAGCAGTACGCCATCGAGGCCTTCGAGCGCTACGGCGCCGACGCCGTCACGCTCTCGCCTTTCATGGGCTGGGACTCGGTGCAGCCCTACCTCAAGTACCACGGCAAGGGCGCCTTCCTGCTCTGCCGCACCTCCAACCCCGGCGGTGACGACCTGCAGAACCAGCGCCTCGCCACGGTGGAGGGCCAGCCGCGGCTGTACGAACACGTGGCCCGCCTGGCGCAAGGCCCCTGGAACCTGAACGGCCAGCTCGGCCTGGTGGTGGGCGCCACCTACCCGGAAGAAATCGAGCGCGTGCGCGAACTGGCCCCGACGCTGCCGCTGCTGATCCCCGGCGTGGGCGCGCAGGGCGGCGACGCGGTCGCGACCATCCGCGCGGGCTACCGCACCCAGGGCGGCGAGACCACCGGGCCGGTGATCGTGAACTCCTCGCGCGCCGTGCTGTACGCCTCCAGCGGCGAGGACTTCGCTGCGGCGGCGCGCGCCGAGGCGCTGCGCACGCGCAGCGTGCTGGAAGCCGCCCGGGGCTGAGCGGCCTGCCCGCAGGAGACAGCCGGAAGGCTGGGTGACATCTACGATAGGGTTTTGATCGAGAGGCCAACCATGCTGCTGCGGACACCCTCCCAATACACACCGTGGAACCGGCTTTGCCGGGCCACAGGTGGGGTCCCCCTTACGGGGGGAAGACGCGAAGCGGCGCAGGGGGGTAGCTGTGCTTGATCTCTACACCGCTGCCACGCCCAACGGCCACAAGGTGTCCATCGCGCTCGAAGAGCTGGCCCTGCCTTACGAACTGAAGGTGCTGGACCTGTCGAAGCACGAGCAGAAGACGCCGGCCTTCCTCGCCATCAACCCCAACGGCCGCATCCCGGCCATCGTCGACCGCGAGGCCGATGACTTCGCGGTATTCGAGTCGGGGGCCATCCTCATCTACCTGGCCGAGAAAACCGGGCGCCTCATGCCCACCGACGCCAAGGGCCGTTCGCGGGTGCTGCAGTGGCTGATGTTCCAGATGGGCGGCATCGGTCCCATGATGGGCCAGGCCAATGTGTTCTTTCGCTACTTCCCCGAGAAAATCCCGGCCGCCATCGACCGCTATCAAGGTGAGTGCAAGCGCCTGTTCCGTGTGCTCGACGGCCACCTGGCGGACCACGAATACCTGGCGGGCGACTACTCCATCGCCGACATCGCCAACTGGGCCTGGGTGCGCACGCACCGCTGGTCGGGCGTGGAGATGGACGATCTGCCGCACCTCAAACGCTGGCGCGACGCGATCCGCCAGCGCCCGGCGGCGCAGCGCGGCATCGAGCGGCCGCCGTCCAGGGTGGATCTCACGCGCGATGGCGACGCTGGCGTGCAGAAGTTCGCCGAAGAAGCGCGGCGCATGGTGGAAACCGGCCAGAGCCTGAAGGGGGGCTCGGCATGAAGCTCTTTGTGGCGCCCCGGGCGCCCAACCCGCGCCGGGTGCTGATGTTTCTGGTGGAGAAGGGCATCAATGGCCTGGACCTGGTGAACGTGGACCTCAACGGCGGCGAGCACAAGACTGAGGCGTTTCGCGCCAAAAGCCCGCTGGCCCGCATCCCGGCGCTGGAACTCGACGACGGGCGCGTGCTGACCGAGACCCGGGCGATCTGCACTTACATGGAAGGCCGCCACCCGGAGCCCAACCTCATGGGCGTGGACGCCACCGAGCGCGCCTTCATCGAGATGGCCGACCGGCGCATCGAGTGGTACGTCCTGCTGCCGGTCGGCAACTGCGTGCGCCACACCCACCCCGGTCTGGCGGCGCTGGAGCAGCCGCAGTTTCCCGATTTCGGCCGTTCGCAGGGCGAGAAGCTGCGCGAAACCGTGGCCTGGCTCGACGCCGAGCTGCAGCGCCAGCCCTGGGTCGCCGGCGAGCGCTTCACCATCGCCGACATCACGCTGTTCTGCGCCCTGGAGTTCGCCCGTCTGATGCGCTTCAACGCCGGCGAGCAGGGCTTCGCCGCGCTGCAGACCTGGCGCGACCGCGTGGCGGAACGGCCGAGCGCGCGGACCTGACCCGGTCGCTGGTTTACCCGCCCCGGAGGCCGGGTAGCACGTCGGTATGATCCGCCGATGCCCAAGATCTGCCACGCTTTCATTTGTGCCGCGTCCGCCGCCGTCCTGCTGCCAGGTGGGGCGCAGGCCGCGGAGGCCTCGTTCGGCGACCAGCAGGACGACTACCTCATTGGCGCCTCCGTCGTCAACGGCAACTCGCACATCGGGACCGCGCAGGGCTCGACCACCGATCTCAAGCCGCTGTGGGCGTTCCAGCTGGGCCCATTGAGGGTGTCGCGCTCCCGCGCCAGCGCCCTGATGAGCGTGGGGCGCGAGGCGCTGGAAACCGGTCTGTCGACCGAGTTCAAACCGACGGAAGACGTCAGCCTCAGCGTGTCGCTGCGGCTGGACAACGGCCGCAGTTTCGAAGCCGATCCGCTGTTGCGTGGTCTGCCTGACATCGGCACCACGGTGCGCGCCCGGCTGTCCGCGCGGCGTGCCCTCGGGCCGCGCTGGAGCTGGAGCATGAACACCGACCACGACCTGCTCGGTCGCGGCGGTGGCCTGCGGCTGGGCACCGGTGTCAACTACGCCTACCCCTATTCCGAAGACACGCAGTTGGATTTTTCGCTCGGCACCGGCCTGGGCAATGCCCGCTACATGCAGACCCACTACGGCATTTCCCTCGAGGGTGCGCAGGCGACCGGTCGCGACACCTACCAGCTGAGCGGTGGCCTCGAAAACCTGCGCGCGGGCCTCAATTTCTCCACCGCGCTGGGTGACCATTGGGTGGCCTTCGGCGGGCTGGAGATGTCGCGCATCCTCGGTCGCGCCGCGCGCAGCCCCCTCGTGGGCCGCCTGGCGACGCACAGCGTGACCATCGGGATCGCGTACCGCAGCCGTTGAGTCCGGGTTTCACGGGGGGGCTGGTTACCTTCGGTTGCGGTGTGCGCGCGGTGTTGGCGCACACTACGGGCATCCTCACCCGACGGTTCATCGCACCATGCCCACCCTGTCCACCTCCCTTCTTCGCGCCCTGATCCTTGGCCTGGCCCTGGGCACCGCGCTGCACGGCGCCCAGGCCGCCAAACCCGACTGGGCGGAAGGTGGTCAGAGTGGCAAGGGCCATGGCAAGCAGGGCAAGGGCGACAAGCCGCCGAAGATCAAACACCCACCGGTGGCTCGCGTGATCACGCCGACGGTCACGATCCAGATCGGCGGCTACTTCAACGAACCGCAGCGCCAGGCCACCCGGGCCTACTACGAGCCGCGCGTGCGCAGCGGCAAGTGCCCGCCCGGCCTGGCCAAGAAGCAGAACGGCTGCATGCCCCCGGGCCAGGCCTGGAAGTGGCGCCGCGGCCAACCGCTGCCTCCCTCTGTCGTTTATTACGCGGTGCCGGCGGCGGTGCAGGTGCAACTGGGGCTGCCGCCCTCCGGTCACAAGTTCGTGCGCGTGGCCACCGACATCCTGCTGATCGCCGTGGGAACCGGCATGGTGATCGACGCCATCGAGGACCTGGGCGGCCTGTGAACGCCGTCCAGACCCGCCGACAGCGGACCTGAACGCCGGGCTCGCTCAGCGGCCCAGCAGCCGCGCCAGATAGCGCCCTGTGTGGCTTTCGCCGTTGGCGGCGATGTCTTCCGGCGTGCCCACGCCCACCACGGTGCCGCCGCCCGAGCCGCCTTCGGGGCCCATGTCGATGAGCCAGTCGGCGGTCTTGATCACGTCGAGGTTGTGCTCGATCACGACGATGGTGTTGCCCGCGTCGCGCAGCTGGTGCAGCACCTTCAGCAGCAGCTCGATGTCGGCGAAGTGCAGGCCGGTGGTGGGCTCGTCCAGGATGTAGAGCGTGCGGCCGGTGTCGCGTTTGCTCAGCTCCAGCGCGAGCTTGACGCGCTGCGCCTCGCCGCCCGAGAGCGTGGTCGCGCTCTGGCCGAGCTGGATGTAGGTGAGGCCCACGTCCATCAGCGTCTGCAGCTTGCGGTGCAGCGTGGGCACGGCGGTGAAGAAGGCGTGGGCCTGCTCGACCGTCATGTCCAGGATCTGCGCGATGTTCTTGCCCTTGTATTGCACGTCCAGCGTTTCGCGGTTGTAGCGCTGGCCGCTGCACACCTCGCAAGGCACGTAGACGTCGGGCAGGAAGTGCATCTCCACCTTGACCACGCCGTCGCCCTGGCAGGCCTCGCAGCGACCGCCGGCCACGTTGAAGCTGAAGCGGCCCGGGCCGTAACCGCGTTCTTTCGCGGTGGGCATTTCGGCCATCAGTTCGCGGATGCCGGTGAAGAGGCCGGTGTAGGTGGCCGGGTTGCTGCGCGGCGTGCGGCCGATCGGCGATTGATCGACGTTGATGACCTTGTCGAAGTGTTCGATGCCTTCGATGGCCTCGTGTTCGGCCGGCTCTTCGTGCGAGCGGTAGAGCGTGCGCGAGACGGCGGCGTAGAGCGTGTCGTTCACCAGGGTCGATTTGCCCGAGCCCGAGACGCCGGTCACGCAGGTCAGCAGGCCCACCGGGAAAGCCACGCTCACGCCCTGGAGGTTGTGGCCGGTGGCATTGACGACGCGGATTTCCTGCAGCTCGCCCAGCGAGGCCAGGTGGGCCGCTTCGCGCGCGCTGCGGCGCTCGGCCGCGGGGCTCATGGGAAAGCGCGACTTGATCGGCGCGGCCTTGGCCGCGGCGGCGGCCTTGTTCACCGGCAGCCAGGGCGTGCGCCGCGAGGGCACGGCGATCTCGCGCGCGCCGCTGAGGTACTGGCCCGTCAGTGAGCCGGGCGTGGCCATCACCTCGGCGCAGGTGCCCTGCGCCATCACGTGGCCGCCGTGCACGCCCGCGCCGGGGCCCATGTCGATCACGTGGTCGGCGCAACGGATCATGTCCTCGTCGTGCTCCACCACCAGCACCGTGTTGCCCAGGTCGCGCAGGTGCTGCAGGGTGGTGATGAGGCGGTCGTTGTCGCGCTGGTGCAGGCCGATGCTGGGCTCGTCGAGCACGTACATCACGCCGGTCAGGCCGCTGCCGATCTGGCTCGCCAGCCGGATGCGCTGCGCTTCGCCGCCCGAGAGCGTGTCGGCGCTGCGGTCCAGGCTCAGGTAGTTCAGGCCCACGTCGTTCAGGAACTTCAGGCGCTGGCGGATCTCGTTGATCACGCGCGCGGCGATGTCGCCCTTGGCGCCGGGCAGGTGCAGCGCGCTGAAGTAGGCCAGCGACTCGCCGAGCGTGATGTGGCTGATCTTGTAGATGGGCTGCTTCTGCTCGCCCTCGCCCACGAAAACGTGGCGCGCCTCCAGGCGCAGGCGCGTGCCGTTGCACGAGGGGCAGGGCTGGGTGGCGCGGTAGCGGGACAGCTCTTCGCGCACGGCGGCCGAGTCGGTCTCGCGGTAGCGGCGTTCGAAGTTGCGGATGATGCCTTCGAAGGGGTGTTTCTTGCTGATCTTCTTGCCCGCGCGTTCGCCCGATTCGAGCGCGTAGCTGAACTTGATCTCTTCTTCGCCAGAGCCGTAGAGCAGCACCTGCTGCACCGCTTCGGGCAGCGATTCCCAGGCCGCTTCGGCGTCGAACTTGTAGTGCGCCGCGATGCTCTCGATCATGGCGAAGTAGTAGCCATTGCGCCGGTCCCAGCCCTTGATGGCGCCGCTGGCCAGGCTGAGCGTGGGGAAGGCGACCACGCGCTCGGGATCGAACACCTCGGTGTGGCCCAGGCCGTCGCAGCTGGGGCAGGCACCCATGGGCGAGTTGAACGAAAAGAGCCGCGGCTCCAGCTCGCCCACGGTGTAGCTGCAGACCGGGCAGGCGAACTTGGCGGAGAAGCCGTGTTCGGCGCCGCCGTCCATTTCGACCGCGATGGCGCGGCCTTCGGCCAGTCGCAGCGCAGCCTCGAAGCTCTCGGCGAGCCGCTGTCGCAGTGGGTTCACACCTTCGTCGGCCGCGTCGGTGCGCACCTTGATGCGGTCGATCACGACGTCGATGTTGTGTTTCTCGGTCTTCTTCAGCGCCGGCAGGGCATCGAAGTCCAGCACCTCGCCGTTGATGCGGAAGCGCACGTAGCCCTGGGCCTGCATGTCGGCGAACAGCTCCAGGAACTCGCCCTTTTTCTCGCGCGCCACCGGCGCCAGGATCATCAGCCGCGTGTCGGGCGGCAGCGCCAGCACGGCGTCCACCATCTGCGCCACGCTCTGCGAGGCCAGCGGCAGGTCGTGCTCGGGGCAGTGCGGCGTGCCGGCGCGGGCGTACAACAAGCGCAGATAGTCGTGGATCTCGGTCACCGTGCCCACGGTGGAGCGCGGGTTGTGGCTGGTGGCCTTCTGCTCGATGGCGATCGCCGGCGACAGGCCTTCGATCAGGTCCACGTCGGGCTTGTCCATCAGCTGCAGAAACTGCCGCGCGTAGGCCGAGAGGCTCTCCACATAACGGCGCTGGCCTTCGGCGTACAGGGTGTCAAACGCCAGGCTCGATTTGCCCGAGCCCGACAAGCCCGTGATCACCACCAGCGCGTGCTTGGGGATGTCGAGGTCGATGTTCTTCAGGTTGTGCGTGCGCGCGCCGCGCACCGAAAGCGTGGCCGCGGTGCGCAGGGCCGCGGCGTGGGCGGGGCTGAGCGGGGTGGGCATCTCCAGCGCGGGGCCGGTCAGCGGGGTCGGGTTCTGGTTCAAGGCGGTGCACCAGTGGCGGGTTTCTGGCGTCAAAAAGGCAACCCGACATGATACGGCCGGACCGCCAGCGGGGTGCACCTGCGGCACCGGGTGGCGTCAAGGCATGACGGGAATCAACCCCCGAGCAGCGAAGCGCAACCGGAATGTGTTTTTCGGGCGGATTGGGCGTACTGTGCAAGCTCCGGTGACCACATCAAGGACGGTTCTCCATGGATTTCCTGGACTGGGTGCGCGGCCCGCTGCTGGCGCTGTCTCTTTTTGTCTTTGTCGCGGGCGTCGCCTGGCGCTTGCTGGCGCTGCGGCGCCTGCCCGGCTCGCCCGCACCCGCCGGGCCCGAACGCCAGCACTTCGGCACGGGCGCGGCTTTGAGCGCCGCGCTCACGCGCATGCTGCCGCGCGGCGGGTTTCACCCGAGCGCCACGCTCGTCAACCTGAATCCCTATGTGTTCCACATCGGGCTTGCGGTGGTGTTCTTCGGCTACGCGCCCCACATCGCTTTCGTCCGCCGCCTGACCGGTCTGTGGTGGCCCGCCTTTCCCGACGCCGTGATGTACGTCGCGGCGGGCGCCAGCATCATCTCTTTGCTGGTGGCCCTGCTGTTCCGCCTGACCGATCCGGTGCTGAAACGGATCTCGACCGCCGACGACTGGATCACCTGGGTGCTCACGTTCCTGCCCTTCTTCACCGGCATGGCGGTGATCGGCGATCCGTCCGCGACCATCCTGGCGCGCGACCACGTGATCTACCGGGACCCGCTGGCGGTGCACCTGCTGACGCTGGAGCTGCTGCTGATCTGGTTTCCGTTCGGCAAGCTGATGCACGCGTTCCTGTTCCTGCCGGCGCGCATGCAGCTGGCCACGTTCTTTGGCCGTCGCGGGGTGCGCTCATGATCAACATGGATGTGTTTCATGGCTTTCTGCAAGCCATCCACCACCTGCCGGAGATGGCGCAGCCCGATGCGCTGACCGACGCCGAGCGCCTGGGCCGCGCCAAGACGGTGATGCGCGCCAAGACCGACCGCGGTCTGGCGCTGGACCTGGAGGCCTGCGTGAACTGTGGCTACTGTTCGGAAGCCTGCCACTTCTACCAGAGCACCCAGGACCCGAAATACAGCCCCAGCCGCAAGCTGGACCTGCTGCGCCGGGTGCACGCGCGCGAAACCTCGGCCTTTGCGCCACTCAAGCGCCTGTTCCTGGCCGACATCACGCTCGACGATCTCAAGGAGTGGCAGGAACTGGTCTACGACTCATGCACGGAGTGCGGGCGCTGCAGCATGATCTGCCCGATGGGCGTCAACACCGCGCGCGGTGTGAACGTGATGCGCGAAGCGCTGTTCGAGGCCGGGCTGGCCCCACTGGAGTTGACGGCGGTGGCGCAGGAACAGGCCGGCCGGGGCACGGTGTTCGGCGTCGGCCCCAACGAGCTCCGGCAAACGCTGGACCTGCTGCGCGCCCAGGGCATCACGGTTCCTCTGGACGAACCGCAGGCCGACCTGATGCTCGTGACCACGGTGATCGACGTGCTGCTGTACCAGGATGCGCTGGCCGCCACGGCGCGCATCCTCAACCACCTGGGCATTCGAGGGACCTTGCGCAGCGCGGGTTTTGAAGCGGCGAACTTCGGTCTGCTCTCCGGCAGCGAATCGCTGCAGAAGGCGGCCAGCCAACGCCTGATCGATGAGGCGCTGGCCATTGGCGCCAAGACCGTCATCCTGCCGGAGTGCGGGCACGCGTACCCGGCGCTGCGCTGGGAAGCGCGGCTCGCCAACGGCCAGCCGCTGCCCTTCGAGGTGCTGGCGGCGTCCGAATTCGTGGGGCGCGAAATCACTGCCGGGCGTTTGCAGCTGCAGCCACCCGAAGACCCCAGCCGCAAGATCACCTACCACGACGCCTGCAAGCTGGCCCGGCACGGCGGCGTGGTGGACGAGCCGCGCGCGGCGCTCAAAGCCCTGGGCATGGACCTGCGGGAAACCACGCCCACGGCCGAGCAGAACTGGTGTTGTGGCGGTGGCGCGGGCGTGTTCCTGATCAACCGCGCGGAGGGTTTGCGGCACAAGGCCTGGGGCATCAAGCGCGAGCAGATCGACGCCACGGGGGCCGACACGGTGGTGGTGTCCTGCGGCAGTTGCCGACTGAACGTGATGGCGGGCGCCGAAGCCGACGCCTGGCCCACCACCATTGAAAGCGTGGTTGAAATGGTGGCCCGGCAGTTGCCGGAATGATATTTCCCACGCCTTGTTCCGGGGACTGCCGGCCCAGGCCGGTGCCGACCCACCACCAGCGTGTGGCAGGGCCTTTGACGCACAATACCGGTTGGCCCCAACACCCCCGGCGTCAGGCAGGCGATCCTGCCTGACGCGTGCTTCTTGATCGTGTCTTCAACGTCCGCTCCCCCCGTTTCCAGCGATGCTCCCGCCCTCGATGCCAACCGCATGACGGGTGAGGAGCGGCGCGCCAGCGGTGCGCTGGCCCTGGTGTTTGCGCTGCGCATGCTGGGCCTGTTCATCGTGCTGCCGGTGTTCGCACTCGAAGCCGCGCGCCTGCCCGGCGGCGACGACCCGGCCCGTGTCGGTTTTGCCATGGGCCTGTACGGGCTGACGCAGGCGTTTCTGCAGATTCCCTTCGGCATCGCCTCCGACCGCTTTGGCCGCAAGCCCACCATCGTGGCCGGCCTGTTGCTGTTCGCAGCGGGCAGCGCCATCGCAGCCTGGGCGCCCGACCTCACCTGGCTGGCCATCGGGCGCGCGGTGCAGGGTGCGGGCGCCATTTCGGCCGCGGTCACCGCCTTCCTCGCCGACGTCACGCGCGACAGCGTGCGCACCAAGGCGATGGCCATGGTGGGCGCGAGCATCGCGCTGATGTTCGCGCTCTCGCTGGTCATCGCGCCGCTGCTGGCGGGCTGGGTGGGCTTGTCGGGCATCTTCCTCATGACCTGCGCGCTGGCGCTGCTGGGCATCGCCGTGGTGCTGTGGGTGGCGCCGCCGGAACCGCGCGTGCACCGGCCGTCCGACATGCAGCAGGTGCGTGGCGGGCTGGGCGAGGTGCTGCGCCACGCCGGGCTGCTGCGGCTGAACCTGGGCGTTTTCGTGCTGCACGCGGTGCAGCTCGCCATGTGGATGGCGCTGCCCGCGATGCTGGTGCAGGCCGGGCTGGCCAAAGCCGACCACTGGCAGGTGTACCTGCCGGCGGTGCTGGCCTCGCTGCTGGTCATGGGCGGCGTGCTGTTCCCCATGGAGCGCAAGGGTCGGCTGCGCGTGGCCTTCCTGGTCTCCATCGGGCTGATCCTCGCGGTGCAGGTGGGCTTGTGGGCGGTGGCGGACGCGCAGCCGGGGCTGTGGACACTGGGTGGCCTGCTGTTTGTGTTCTTCATCGGCTTCAACATGATGGAAGCCAGCCAGCCCAGCCTGGTGTCCAAACTGGCGCCAGCGCACGCGCGCGGCGCGGCGCTGGGCGTTTACAACACGCTGCAGTCGGTGGGCTTTTTTGTCGGCGGCGCGGTGGGCGGCTGGCTGGCCCGCGCGCACGGTCCGAGCGGCCTGTTTGCCGCCTGCGCGGTGGCCTCGCTGGTCTGGCTGGTGGTGGCCTGGCCGATGCGGGCGCCAGCGCCTGCCGCGTCAGCGCGGCGCTGATCCGGCGGCCGGCGGGCTCTCCAGCGGCACATGCCCGCTGTGGGTGCCGTCCATGGGTGCCCCGCGCAGCGAACGCATCATCAGAATGGACATGGTGCTGTAGAGCGGCCGGCTGATCATGCGCGAGACCAGGCTGGAGAGCAGCGCACAGGTGATCAGGCTGAGCACCATGCTGTGGCCGTCGGTCATCTCCATCACGATGATCATGGCCGTGATCGGGGTCTGCGTCACCGCCGCCAGAAAGCCGCACATGCCCAGCGCGATGAGGGCTGGCGCGTGCGGCGAGTCGAACAGCCAGGCCACGTCGGCGCCCAGCCCCGCACCGATCGACAGGCTGGGGCCGAACATGCCGGCGGGCACCCCGGCCCAGGACGACAGCCACGACGCGATGAATTTCAGTCCGGTGAACACCAGCGGGCGGTGGTGTTCGCCACCGTCGGGCGCCAGCAGCGCGTGGGTGTTGTGGTGGCCCACGCCCACGGCATCGCCCTGGGTGATCACCGCGATCACCGCCACGACCAACCCGCACCCGGCCGCGAAGATCACCGGTCGTTTGCGCCGGTAGGCACAGAAGCGGTCGGGCAGGCCGGTGAACGAGGCCAGCAGCAGGCGCGACATCAACCCGCCGAGCAGGCCGCTGGCCACCGACACCACCAGCGCCGGCCCGATCAACACCCACCAGGACAGGTTCTCGGCCCGCACACGACCGAAGTACGAGAGGTTGCCGAAGGCCGAGACCGACACCAGGCCGCCCACCACGATGGCGGCCAGCATCAGGCCGCTGCTGCGATCCTGCAGGCGGCGCGACAGCTCCTCGATGGCGAACACGATGCCGCCCAGCGGCGTGTTGAAGGCGGCGGCGATGCCGACAGCGCCGCCCGCCACCAGCAGTTCGCGAGTGCTGATGTCGGTCTTGGGGGACAGCCAGCGTTTGGCGTGCAGCATCACGCCGGCGGCGATCTGCACGGAAGGGCCCTGCCGGCCGATCGACAGACCCGCCAGCAAGCCGCCCGAAACCGCCACGATCTTGACCATGGACAGCTTCAGCGAGACAAACCGGGAACGGCTGGCGATGGGGGTCTCTGGCGCCAGCGCCGTGAGCACCTGCGGCACGCCCGAGCCGGCCGTGCCCGGCGCCCAGCGCCGCACCGACCAGACGATCAGCGCGGTGAGCGCCGGTGTCCATAGCAGTGGCGCCCACCAGGCCGAACTGCGCAGGCCCTGGTAGAGGTCAAAGGCCGCGTCAGCCAGCAGCGTGAACACGACGATGGACAGGCCCGCGAGCACCGCGTAGACGATCACGATGGTCCGGTCCAGCCACTGCCGCCCGTCGCCGATCTCGTTGCGCACGTTCTGCAGGAAGTCCGGTTCGCCTTTCATCGGAGTGCAGTGTAGGGGCTGGTGAGTCCCAAAGACCATCGGCCGGCGGATGATTGGGCCGGAACGCCACTTGCGGCACAATGGTTGACCTTTTTGCGGCCCGGGTTCCCGGCGCCGCCCGCTTACTCCCCCCAGGGCACACACATGGCATCCGTCAATAAAGTCATCCTCGTCGGCAACTGCGGCCGCGACCCCGAAATCCGTTACCTGCCCTCGGGCCAGGCCGTGGCCAACGTGAGCGTGGCCACCTCCAGCCGCCGCAAGGACAAGAACAGCGGCGAGACCATCGAAGACACCCAGTGGCACCGCGTCACTTTCTACGACCGCCTGGCCGAGATCGCCGGTGAGTACGTGAAGAAGGGCCGCCCGATCTATGTCGAAGGCCGCCTGAAGTACGGCACCTACGTGGACAAGGCCACCGGCGTGGAAAAGAACACCGTGGACATCATCGCCACCGAGCTGCAGCTGCTGGGCGGCCGCGAAGGCATGGGCGGTGGTGAAGAGGGCGGCGCAGGCGGCGGTGGGTACAGCCGTCCGGCTGCGGCCCCGCGTCAGGCCCCTGCCGCACGCCCGGCCCCCGCGCCCGCCCCGGCGGCGGCCCGCCCGGCCAGCGGCTTCGACGACATGGACGACGACATTCCGTTCTGAGGAACCGGTCCCTGACGCCACGTCTTCCATCCCGGACGTGGCCTTCACAACCCGCCGGGCGCCCAGCCCGGCGGGTTTTCTTTTTTTGAGCCACGGCCCGCAGCGGCGCGCCACCAGGTTTCGGCACAATCGCCGCATGGAACCCAACCCCTACCCGTTGCCCGCCGGTGACCCGCAGCGTGAGCTGCTGCACAACGAGGTGCATGCCCGCCCGCCCGCGCGGGTGCACCTGCCCGCCCTGGTGGTGTTTGTGGCGGTGTTCAACGAAGGGGTCACGCGCGAGCAGGAGTGTGCGCACCTGAGCCGACTGCCCGGACAGCAGGCACTCACACCCGAACAGCTGCAAGGCAACTTCCTGCGCCTGCGCCTGCCCGGCTACACGCTCAAGTGGGAGCGCCACACCGAGTTCACCCGGTATTCGCTGGTGCAGCCGCTGCCCGATGCCGCGCAGCTGGGCTCGCGCGATCCCGAGCTGCTCTCGCACATCGTGCTGCCGCCCGACTGGATCGCCGGCATTCCGGGGCGAACCTTCGCCGCCATCAAACTGGTCATGCTGCACGGCGACCTGCAACACCCGCAGGAGACCCTGGCGCTGGCGCGCACCTGGCTGGGCGAGCACACGGTGGTGGCCTCGCTCATGGGGAACAACGCCCATTCGATGGTGGTCACCGACTTCATGCTGCGCGAGTCGGGCTACGAGCGCATGCTGGTGGTGGCGCCGACCGACACCACCGAAACCCGGGCCGGCCGCATCTCGCAGCGCCTGCTGGAGATCGAGACCTACCGCCTCATGGCCTTGCGCGGGCTGCCGGTGGCCAAGCAGCTGGGCGCACTGCTGACTCGCTCCGAACAGCAGCTCGCCGACATCACCGCCCAGATGGAGAACAAGAGCGCCACCGACCAGGCCCTGCTCGACGCGCTGGTGTCGCTGGCCGCGGGCGTGGAGCGGGCCACCGCCCAACACGCCTATCGTTTCTCCGCCACGCAGGCCTACGACACGCTGGTGGGCCAGCGCATTGCGGAGATCCGGGAACAACCGATCCCGGGCACACAGACCATCGGCGAATTCATGCAGCGCCGGCTCTCGCCGGCCATCGCCACCGTCACCGCCACCGCGCAACGCCTGGCTTCATTGTCCGAGCGCATCACGCGCACCAGCGCCCTGCTGCGCACGCGGGTGGACATCGCCACCGAGGAGCAGAACCAGCAGCTGCTGGCCAAGCTCACCAAGGGGCAGGAGCTGCAGCTCAGGCTGCAAAGCACGGTGGAAGGCCTGTCGATCGCGGCGATCTCGTACTACGTGATCAGCCTGATCCTCTACCTGGGCAAGGCGGGCAAAGAAGCGGGCCTGCCCATCAAGCCCGAGTTGCTGGCCGGCGTCATGATCCCGCTGGTGCTGTGGGCGGTGTGGCGCACCACCAGGAAGATCCACGAGAAGCTGCACGCGGGGCATTGACCCCCCCCCCCGCGCCGCCTGACGGCGTCACCCCCCAGGGGGCGGCACTGGCGGCCCGGCGAAGCCGGTTCCGCGGTGCCCTGAGTGAAGGCACCTCGCGCCGGAGGGGAAGTTCAGCCCAGGGTGCGGTGGAACCGGCTCCGCCGGGCCACTCGCATCGCCCCTTGAGGGGCGGAGCGGTTACGCGAAGCGAACAAGCGACGGGGGTGGGTCAAGTGCATCCGTTGTGCAGCTTCCACTGCGCTTCGTGCCCGATTGCCTTGGCAAAGGCGGGCACCTGGCAGCGCTCGGCTTCGGCTGCGCTGGCTTCGCCCGGGGTGGGCTTGAGGCCCATCTCCTCCAGCGTGGCCATCTCGTCAAAGCCGCCCTGCACGGCGCCAGTCTGGTCCACCCAGCCTTTGGCGAGGGTGATCGCTCCCACGAACAGCAGCAGCATGGCAGCCTGCCCGAGGCCCATGCCGAAGCCCTTTGAGGCCGGCATCTCGCACACCCCGCCTGGGCAGAGCTGGGCCTGCTCCTTGTTGAACAGGTTGTACAGCTTGCAGCCCAGGCAGATGCCGAACGCGGTCTCGAAGAACATCAGCGTGAGGCAGCTGGCGCAGACCAGCATGTTCACCGGGCCCATGTAGCGGTTGAACACCATCAGGTAGAGCATGGCGCCACCCAGCAGCAGGCCCAGACCCCAGGCAAAACGCTTCTGCGGCGCGCCGACCCATTCGGGCGTCTGTTTGCGCACGATCCAGCCGCCGACGATCATGCTCGGCGCCCAGCGCGGGTTGATCATGCGCAGCGCCATGTCGATCAGGAACACGATCACGAACAGGCGCGTGGGCTGGTAGTTGGCGGTCAGCAGCGCGTTCATGAACGACACCACGGCCGGGAAAAACAGCAGGCCGGCGGCGGCGCGCACCGTGCGCTCGTTGACCACGCGGATGGGGTAGCCCTCGACGGTTTCGCCGAACTGAAAAATGCGATCCATGCGCGACTCCTAATATAAGTGTGTGGTTGTACATGGATTGAGAGCGCGGCGCCAGCCCGAAGTTTCCCGCCCCTGCGCCGACGGTACGGCCCCCAGCAGCAGCACGCCCGCGCGCGAAGGCGCCACGCGCTGCGGCGCGTGGCGCAGGTGCGGCACACGCTCGCGCTGCCCCGAGAGGCGCGACGGTGACATCGGGCACGGCGAAGTGGTGCGACACCTCGTTGCAACGGCGCACGACCACGCTGCGTTCCCGGATACGCTGGGACCAGTGGGCCGCGGTGGCCGCCAGCGGTATTGCCGTCAAACGCGATGTGCGGTTCAGGCAGGCCTTTGACCATTGGATGGCACCATTCTTCCTATACTCGTTTGGGTCTCCTTGAGAAAACGCAAGTCGCTGCCGAAGCTGCGGATTTGAGAGCATCTAAATGAATCAGACAAACGCCGATCCCGATCAATTGCCCATCGTGCGCGACGAACTCGATGTGCTGGACGACCTGGCGCCTTTGGCCGAGCAACGCATCATCGAACTGGGCTGCGGCGACGCCCGGCTGGCGCGCGCGTTGCTGCTGCGCCATGTGGGCAGCCAGGTGCTGGGGCTGGAGGTGGACGCCGTGCAGCACACCAAAAACGTTTCGAGTCCGCAGGAGCGGCTGTTGTTCGTGGCCGGCAGCGCCGAAGCCGTGCCGTTCCCCGACGCGGTCTTTGACGGCGCGATGATGCTCAAGAGCCTGCACCACGTGCCGCTCGACGGCATGGACGCAGCGGTGGCCGAGGTCGCGCGCGTGGTCAAACCCGGTGGCTGGTTCTACGTGAGCGAGCCGATCTTCGGCGGCGCGCTCAACGAGATCGTTCGCCTCTACAACGACGAGAACACCGTGCGACGGGCCGCGCAGGCCGCGCTGGACCGCGCGCTCGCCGCCGGCACCCACTGGGAGGCTGCGGGCGAGCGGCGTTTCGCGCAGCCCGTGCACTTCAAGGACCGGACCGACTTCGAGCAGCGCATGCTCTACCCCAGTTTCGCCGACCACCACATCACACCCGCGCTGGTTGCGCGTGTGCGCGCCGCGTTCGAGCCGCACTGCGGCCCCGACGGCGCCCACTTCGTGCGGCCCATGCATGTGCGGCTGCTGCGCCGCAAAGTTTGACGGTGCGCCGATGACCGGGCGAATACCCGTGTGAGAGGTGTTCGGCGTCGGCCAATAATCCACCGGCAAGAACATCGAACAGGCGCCCACAGCAGCGCGCCGGTTGTGCCACCCGAGACAAGGACGCTTCATGGAACTGCGGCAGTTGCGCTACTTCGTTCGCATCGTCGAGCTCGGCTCCATGAGCCGGGCGGCGGCGGACCTGGACATGGTGCAGTCCGCGCTCAGCCAGCAGATCACGCGGCTGGAGGGCGAGCTGTCCACGCGGCTCCTGCACCGCACGCCGCGCGGCGTGGCGCCCACCGAGGCGGGCGTGGCGTTCTTCCGGGAGGCGCAGCTCACCCTGCGCCATGCCGAGCAGGCCATGCGTGTCGCGCAGCAGGCGCGCCTGTCAGGCACCGTCAGCGTGGGGCTGGCGCCCACCACCTCGGCGGTGCTCGGGCTGCCGCTCATGCAGGCCATGCGAGAGCGTTACCCGGACGTGCGCCTGCACATGGTGGAGAGCATGTCGGGCCACCTCACCGCCATGCTCAACGCCCGCCAGCTCGACCTGGCGGTGCTGTTCGACACGCGCCTGCACCAGACCCGACAGGCTGGTGGCGGGCGACGCTGGGGCGTGATGCCGCTGCTGGAGGAAGACCTGTTCCTCGTGCGCCGCGCCGCCGCGCCGCGCCTGCCGGCCGAAATCGCCATCGCCGACCTGGCCGACGAGCCGCTGATCCTGCCCACCGGCCCGCACGGCCTGCGCAGCACGCTGGACACGGCGTTTGCCGGCGCCGGCATCTCCCCGCGCGTGGTGCTGGAGGTGGACTCGCTCGCCATGGTGATGGCCGCGGTGAATGCCGGACTGGGTTCCACGCTGCAGCCCTGGGCGGCCCTGGGCCGTTACCCGGACGCCGCACAGCGCTTCCAGTGCGCGCGCCTCACCGACGCCCCCGCGCGCCGCGTGAACCTGCTGTGCACCCTGTCGGACGACGAGTTGTCACCCGCCGCACTGGCCGCACGGGTGGTGCTGCTGGACTGCGTGCGCTCGCTGCTGAGCGACGGCCGGTGGTTCGGCGCCACCGCCCTCGCAGCCGTGCCTGCCACCCATCACACTTTGTGATACCCCCATGACGTGAGCCCGCTGCACAGCGGGCCTGGGTCTTTCTACATTCCCTCATGCGCCGGATGCGTTCCGGCGCCCCACGAGAGAAAGCAGAAGGAGACCCATGTCAACGGACCCCGATGTTCTGGTGATCGGCGGCGGCAACGCCGCCCTGTGCGCCGCCTTGATGGCCCGCGAGGCCGGGGCCAGCGTGTTGCTGCTCGAAGCCGCGCCGCGCGAATGGCGCGGCGGCAACTCCGCCCACACCCGCAACCTGCGCTGCATGCACGACGCGCCGCAGGATGTGCTGGTCGATGCCTACCCCGAAGAAGAGTTCTGGCAGGACCTGCTGAAGGTCACCGGCGGCAAGACCAACGAGACGCTGGCCCGGCTGGTCATCCGCGCCTCGTCGAACTGCCGCGACTGGATGCGCCGCCACGGCGTGCATTTCCAGCCGCCGCTGTCGGGCGCGCTGCACGTGGCGCGCACCAACGCCTTCTTCATGGGCGGTGGCAAGGCGCTGGTGAACGCCTACTTCCGCAGCGCCGAGGCGCTGGGTGTGCAGGTGCGCTACGACGCGCCGGTGGACCGCATCGAGATGGACAGCGGTCGCTTCGTCGCCGCCCACGTGAACGGCCAGCGCATCACCGCCAAGGCCTGCGTGCTGGCCGCCGGTGGTTTTGAATCGAACCGCGACTGGCTGCGCGAGGCCTGGGGCCAGAACCAGCGCGGCGAATGGCCGTCGGACAACTTCCTGATCCGCGGCACGGCCTTCAACCAGGGCGTGTTGCTGCGCCACCTGCTCGACGACCACAGCGCCGACCGCATCGGCGATCCGACGCAGGCGCACATGGTGGCGATCGACGCGCGCGCGCCGCTGTACGACGGCGGCATCTGCACCCGCATCGACTGCGTGTCGCTGGGCGTGGTGGTGAACCGCGACGGCGAGCGCTTCTACGACGAGGGAGAGGATTTCTGGCCCAAGCGCTACGCCATCTGGGGCCGCCTGGTGGCGCAGCAGCCGGGGCAGATCGGCTACTCGATCATCGACAGCAAGGCCATCGGCCGCTTCATGCCGCCGGTGTTCCCGGGCGTGAAAGCCGACAGCCTGCCCGAGCTGGCGCACAAGCTCGGCCTGGATGTGGACACCTTCATGCGCACGCTGGACGGCTACAACGCCGCCTGCCGCGTGGGCACCTTTGACCACACCGCGCTGGACGACTGCCACACCGAAGGCATCACCCCGGCCAAGACCCACTGGGCGCGCCCCATCGACACCGCGCCCTATTACGGCTACGCGCTCAGGCCCGGCGTGACCTTCACCTACCTCGGCCTGCACACCGACGACACGGCCGCCGTGCGCTTCAACAACCAGCCCAGCAGCAACCTCTTCGTCGCCGGCGAAATGATGGCCGGCAACGTGCTGGGCCAGGGCTACACGGCGGGCGTGGGCATGAGCATCGGCACGGCGTTCGGCCGCATCGCCGGCACGAACGCTGCACGGGCCGCCCAGGCCACCCGCACCACCCCCACCGGAGCCCACCATGCACACGCTTGAAGCCCTCTCGCGCGACGCCAGCGCCCTGGCCAACGGAGAGACCGTGCTGTCCGCCCCCGAAACCGAAGTGGCGCGCCAGATGCAGATCTGCAACGCCTGCCGCTACTGCGAAGGCTTCTGCGCCGTGTTCCCGGCCATGACGCGCCGGCTCGAATTCGGCAAGGCCGACATCCACTTCCTGGCCAACCTCTGCCACAACTGCGGCGCCTGCCTGCACGCCTGCCAGTACGCCCCGCCGCACGAATTCGCGGTCAACGTGCCGCAGGCCATGGCCCAGGTGCGCGGCCAGACCTATGTGGATTACGCCTGGCCGCCGGCGCTGGGCCGGCTCTACCAGCGCCAGGGGCTCACGCTGTCGCTGGCGCTGACTGCCGGCCTCGCGCTGTTCCTGGTGCTGGCCGTGGTGCTCCAGGGGCAAGGCTTGGGCGCGCTGTGGAGCGCGCCGGGTGGCGACTTCTACGACCTCTTTCCGCACAACCTGCTGGTCGGGCTGTTCGCGCCGGTGTTCCTGTTTGCCACGCTGGCGCTGGCCCTGGGCGTGCGCCGCTTCTGGCGCGATGTGACACCCGCCACCAGCGGCGCGCCGCTGTCGGCCCCCGCCACGGCCGAGGCGGCCGATGCCGTGATGCGCCTGAAGTACCTGGACGGGGGTCACGGCGAGGGCTGCCACAACGAAGACGACGCCTACACGCTCTCGCGCAGGCGCTTCCACCACCTCACGTTCTACGGCTTCATGCTGTGTTTCGCCGCCACCAGCGTGGCCACGCTCTACCACTACCTGCTGGGCCAGCCCGCGCCCTACGACCTGCCCAGCCTGCCCAAGCTGCTGGGCGCGGTGGGCGGCGTGAGCCTGGCGCTGGGCACGGCAGGCCTGTGGTGGCTGAACCTGAAACGCAACCCACAACACGGCGACGCCGCGCAAAAAACCATGGACCGCGGCTTCATCGCCCTGCTGTTCCTCACCGCCACCAGCGGCCTGGCCCTGTGGGCGGCGCGCGGCACACCGGCCCTGGCGCTGACCCTGTGCCTGCACCTGGGCGCGGTGATGGCGCTGTTCGCCACCATGCCCTACGGCAAGTTCGGCCACGGCATCTTCCGCACCGCCGCGCTGCTGCGCCACGCGGTGGAAAAGCGCTTGCCCAACCCGGTCGGTCTGGGCGCCGATTGAACCCACGCTGTTCGACCGTTTTCTTTCCACGACTTCCACCCCACGAACCTCACCGAGGAGACCTCACCATGCAAAAACGACACGTCCTTCGCGCCACCGCGCTCGCCCTTTCCACCCTGTGGCTGGGGGGGCTGACACATGCCCAAGCCCAGGCGCTGGACTTCCCGCCCAAAAAGCCCGTCACCCTGGTGGTCGGTTTCGCGGCCGGCGGCGCGGCCGACGCGGCCGCGCGCCTGATCGCCAAGAAGCTGGGCGAGAACATCGGCCAGACGGTGATCGTGGAGAACAAGGGCGGCGCGGGCGGCAACATCGCGCACCAGTTCGTCTCCAAAGCGGCGCCCGACGGCTCGGTGCTGCTGTTCGGGTCCGTGGGCCCGCTCACCATCGCGCCGCACCTGATGAAGCTGCCCTACGACCCCTTTGTGGACCTCACCCCCATCTCGGGCGGTGTGTACTTTCCCAACGTGCTCGTGGTGCACAAGGGCGTGGGCGTGAAGACGCTGGCCGAGTTCGTGCAGCTGGAGAAGAAAAAGCCCGGCAGCGTGGACTTCGCTTCCACCGGGGCGGGCTCGGCCTCGCACCTGGCGGGCGAGCTGTTCAACCAGCGCGCGGGTATCAACATGGTCCACGTGCCCTACAAGGGCGGCGCGCCCGCGCTGCAAGACCTGCTGGGCGAGCGCATCGCCTCGTACTTCTCGGCCCCGCCCACGGCCATGCCGCACATCGAGAGCGGCAAGCTCGTGCCGCTCGCCACCACCGGTCTCACGCGCCCGGCCTACCTGCCCAACATCCCCACCGTGGCCGAGGCCGGCTACCCCGGCTTTGAGGCGCTCAACTGGTACGCCTTCGTGGCGCCGGGCAAAACCCCTGTGCCGCTGCTGGACCGCTGGAACCAGGAGATCGTGAAGGCGCTGAACGACGCAGGTGTGAAGGACGCGCTGACCCACCACGGACTGACCCCGCAGCCCACCACGCGCGCCGAGTTCGCGGCGTTCATGAAGAAGGAATCCGCCCAGTGGGCGGCCATCGTCAAGGAGCGCAAGATCACGGCCGATTGAGCTCCGCCAGCCAGAATCCGCTTTCCCAGGTGCCGGAGCGCAACCCAGCCGCATGAAATGGCGCCACTCAGGGCACCGCCGGGCCGGCTTTGCCGGACGGCCAGTGCCGCCCCCTTGAGGGGGTCGCGCGCAGCGCGGCGGGGGTCACTTCAAGGGTGGTTGGCCGCCTCGGTGTGGATCACCCCGCCGCCCAGGCAGACCTCGCCGTCGTACAGCACGGCACTCTGCCCCGGCGTCACCGCCCACTGCGGTTCGTCAAACCGCAGCGTGATGCCGGTGGCGTCGGTCGCCAGCGTGCAGGCTGCATCGGCCTGGCGGTAGCGCGTTTTCGCGGCGATGTCGGTGACCTGCGGCGCCTCGCCCGCGACCCAGCTCAGGTCTTCGGCGCGCAGGCTGGGCGAGAGCAGCCAGGGGTGGTCGTGGCCCTGCACCACCCAGAGGATGTTCTGGGTCATGTCCTTGCGCGCGACGAACCAGGGCTCGTGCTCGTTGCCGCCCTTCTGCGCGCCCTTGGCCTTGATGCCGCCAATGCCCAGGCCCTGGCGCTGGCCCAGCGTGTAGAACGAGAGCCCAACGTGCTGCCCGATGGTGCGGCCCGTCGGGTCCTTGATCGGCCCCGGTTCCTTGGCGATGTAGCGGTTCAGGAAATCGCGGAACGGCCGCTCGCCGATGAAGCAGATGCCGGTGCTGTCCTTCTTCTTCGCGTTCGGCAGGCCGATCTGTGCGGCAATGCGGCGCACCTCGGTCTTGGGCAGCTCGCCCACCGGGAACAGCGTCTTGGAGAGCTGCGCCTGATTGAGCCGGTGCAGAAAGTAGCTCTGGTCCTTCAGCGGGTCCAGGCCTTTGAGCAGCTCGTGTTTCCCGGTGGCGGCGTTGAGACGGACCCGTGCGTAATGACCCGTCGCGATCTTTTCGGCACCCAGGCGCATCGCGTGGTCGAGGAAGGCCTTGAACTTGATCTCGGCGTTGCACAGGATGTCGGGGTTCGGCGTGCGCCCGGCCGAGTACTCGCGCAGGAACTCGGCGAACACGCGGTCTTTGTACTCGGCGGCGAAGTTGACGTGCTCGATCTCGATGCCCAGCACGTCGGCCACGCTGGCCGCGTCCACAAAATCGACGTTGGACGAGCAGAACTCGCTGTTGTCGTCGTCCTCCCAGTTCTTCATGAAGATGCCGATGACCTCGTAGCCCTGTTCCTTGAGCAGGTGCGCGCTCACCGCGGAGTCCACGCCGCCGCTCAAACCGACCACCACACGTTGCTTGTTTGCCATGGGCGGATTATCCCAGCGGTGTCCGATGCCCTGAGACCATGCGCGTGTTCACCATCTGTGATGGACCGCCCGCGTTGAAGCGTGGGATGGAGGAGAGCAAGTTCCGGCGCTCGGTAATCTGCGGCGATTGACAGCCACATTCACCGCACATAAAGCGGTGAATGAAACGCATAATCGCCGCATGTTTCCCGAAAAGCCCCAACGCCGCCGCACCTACCTCTGGCGGCGCCCCGACTGGCCGCAGTGGCGGTTTGATTCGGCGGCGCTCGCCGCCCCGCTGGCCCAGGTGCACCGCGCGCAGGGCCATCTGGCGGGCCGCATGACCGAGCTCGGGCTGGCCCAGCGCGACCAGGCCACGCTGCAGGCCCTGACCCAGGAAGTGATCACCACCAGCGCCATTGAAGGCGAAGCGCTCAACCTCGACGCCGTGCGCTCCTCCATCGCCCGCCGGCTGGGGGTGGACATCGGCGCGCTGGCCCCGGCCGACCGCTACGTGGACGGCGTGGTGGACATGGTGCTGGACGCCACCCAGCAATACGCCCAGCCGCTCACGGCCGAGCGCCTGTTTGGCTGGCACGCGGCGCTGTTCCCCACCGGCTACAGCGGCCGGGTGCGCATCCAGGTGGGTGCGTGGCGCAACGACGCCGCAGGCCCCATGCAAGTGGTGTCTGGCCCCGTGGGCCGGGAAAAGGTGCACTACCAGGCCCCGCCCGCCACCGCGCTGCCCGCAGAAACCGCCGCCTTCCTGCAATGGTTCAACGCCGCCCCGGCCGGCGACGCCCTCATCCACGCCGGCCTGGCCCACCTGTGGCTCGTCACCCTGCACCCCTTTGACGACGGCAACGGTCGCATCAGCCGCGCCGTGGGCGACATGGCCCTGGCCCGCGCCGAGGGCACGGCACAAAGGTTCTACAGCCTCAGCGCCCAGATACAGCGCGAGCGCAAACAGTATTTCGACCAGCTCGAAACCACCCAGCGCGGCGCGCTGGACGTGACGCCATGGCTCAGCTGGTTCCTGGCGTGCCTGCTGCGCGCCGTGCAGGGCGCCGACGGCTTGCTGGCCGGCGTGCTGGACAAAGCCCAGTTTTGGCAGCGCTGGGCCGGCACGCCCATGAATGCACGGCAGACCCTGGTGCTCAACCACGTGCTGGACCGTGCGCCGGGCGACTCGCCCGGGAAGCTCACGAATGCCAGTTGGGCTGCGATTGGCAAGTGCTCGGCCGATACGGCGCTGCGTGACATCAACGACCTGTTGGCCCGGGGCGTGCTGCGCAGGCTGGAGGGCGGGGGGCGGAGCACAGGGTATGTGTTGAACAGGTAGGCCGCGCCTGTTCAGGTCCACGCCCCGACAGACGGGCTACGCACTACGGACGTACAGGATTGAGGTGAGGATGTTCTGACCGAAGTCAGGGCTTTACGGGTTTGACGGCCTTGTTGGCCGGCCCTACGTTCTGCAGCAGCGCGTCTCGAAAAGCCGTTTCCGTGAACGGTGGAGCGAAAGACCGCTTCGGGATGATGTGAAACATTGTGTCCGATTGGTAGAGGGAAAAGACAGACTTGGACTCCCTCCAGCGATGGACATGGTTCCATGGAAGCAAAGCCTCACCGTTGGATGTCTGGAAGCGCAAGCCGTCCCTTTCCAGGTCAATCGAGTAGGGCTCGTGCAGCGAGCGTTGCTGACGAAACAACCTGTTGACCCACCAAGGGAGGTACACCCAGTACCAAACAGGAAAGAAGCCCAGAGCGAAGATGCCAATCACCTCGTTCCAGCTGGCTCGCATCTGCAGAACAGATCGCACGATCAAGAACAGTCCGAACAGCCCGACCAGGGCCAATATGCTGCCAATGGCCGCCAGTACAGGGCGCGGCTTAATGCCAAGGCGAATGGCAGCGAGATAGTCGAACGGAGAAAGCTGGACTTGCATAGGACTGGTTTCAGGATACGTTGCCAAACTCCGCCTTGATCGGTGCCGACATCAAACGCCAGATCAGCCAGACAGACACCGCCGAAAAGCCGACCGCCATGGCGATAGACACGACCCACATGGTCGACGCCATGCTCTCGAACTGGGCGCCGAACTCAGGAGGCACATCGGCCATTGAGGGGATGGCGGAAAAGAACGATTGCTGGATGAACACCCCGGCAATGTTCCACACGATGCTCAGCCCCATCAGGGCGATGAAGAACAGCCTGGCCCATTCCTTTCGACGAAGAAGGCCGATGCCCGAGACCAGAGAAACCACGGTCATCAGCCAGAACGCCACAAACAATGCGCGCATGTGGGCAAACATGAAGGTGACGAACGCTGGCATCTGATCCATTTGCAGCCCGGAAGGCATGGGCATCTGGTCCACGGGCATCAAGGTGAAGAAAAAGATGTTCTGCAAGGTCGAGATGACAACGCCCAGCGCCGCCGGGACGATCGTGATCCAGGCGAGCGTGGTCACGAAGCTGGATCGCTGGGTGGGTGGGTTCGGTGTGAGCGTTGACATCGGTGTTCCTCTTTGAGTTCTGAGTCTACGGTGGCCATGAAAGTTGTTGCGATCAAGCCGGGCATGGGTCTGGTGGCTCGACAAGTCGCTGGTTGACAGGCTTGGTGTGCCGCTTGCGCGAAGTGAGGTCTGAGCTATCGGTGCCCCGAACAAGGCGCGACCGGACCTTCAACGCTTTTGACGCCAACCTGCAAACCACCAGAACCCACGCGCCAGGCCCGCGTCCTAAAGTCTGATCCATCGCCGCCGCAAGGTGGCTCTGTGAAAGACCTACATGCCCCGCCTGCCCACCCTCTTCATTTCCCACGGCTCCCCCACCTTCGCCATCGAGCCCGGCATCGCCGGCCCGGCGCTCACCGCGCTGGGCAAAACCCTGCCGCGTCCGAAGGCCATCCTCGTGGTCTCGCCGCACTGGATGACGCGCGAACCGCGCGTGGCGACCAGCGCCGCGCCGCAGACGGTGCACGACTTCGGCGGCTTCCCGCCCGCGCTGTACCAGCTGAACTACCCGGCCCCGGGCGCGCCCGCCGTGGCGCAGCGCGTGATCGAGGTGCTCGGCGCTGCCGGCTGGCCGGTGGTGGCCGACGCCCAGTGGGGACTGGACCACGGCGCCTGGGTGCCGCTGCTGCACCTGTTCCCGGCGGCCGACATCCCGGTGTTTCAGGTGTCGTTGCCCGCGCGGCTGGACGGTGAGCGTGCCTACGCCTATGGCCAGGCGCTCGCGCCGCTGGCGGAAGAGGGCGTGCTCATCATCGGTTCGGGCAGCCTCACCCACAACCTCCACGAGGTGCGCTTCGACGCGCCCGACGCCCGCGCCGAAACCTACGCGGCCGAGTTCGCCGCCTGGGTCGATCAGACCCTGAGCAGCCGCGACCACGCCCGCCTGCAGCAGACCATGGCGGTGGCGCCGCACGCCCAGCGCTCGCACCCCACGGCCGAGCACCTGTGGCCGCTGATGGTGGCGGCCGGCGCGGCGGGCTCGCAAGTGCCGGTCACGCGCATTGACGGCGGCATCACCTACGGCGTGCTGTCGATGGACTCGTATGTGTTCGGCGCCATCCCGTCGGTGGCCGAAGCGCCGGCCCTGGCCGAGGTCGCCTGATGGAGCCGCTGATGAACACCGACGACCTGATCGTCCAACAGCCCAGCGAGGCCGCGCGCCAGCTGGTGCTGCTGTTCCACGGCGTGGGCGCGAGCCCCGAAGGCCTGGTGCCGCTGGGCCAGGCGCTGGCCCGGCCTGACCGCTGGGTGGTCAGCGTGCGCTCGCCGTTTCCGTCCGACATGGGGGTCGGCTGGCAGTGGTTTTCGGTGCGCGGCATCGACGAGGCCAACCGCGTCGAGCGCATCGCGGCGGTGATGCCGCGTTTCGTGCAGACCGTTCAGGCCTGGCAGGCCCGCACCGGGCTGGACGCCTCGGCCACGGCGCTGGCGGGCTTTTCGCAGGGCGCCATCATGGCGCTGGAATCCACGCAGCAGGCGGCGCCGCTGGCCTCGCGCGTGGTCGCGATGGCCGGGCGTTTCGCCGAGCCGCCGCGTGTGGCGCCGGCCGGCACGGCGCTGCATTTCATCCATGGCGCGCAGGACCCGGTGATCGCGCCCTCGCACAGCGTGAACGCGGCCGAGCGCCTGCGTGCGCTCGGCGCGAGCCCGATGGTGGACGTGCTGCCCGGGCTGGGCCACGGCATCGACGAACGGGTGCTCGCGCTGCTGACCCGCGCGCTCGCGCCGGACGCGGCCCTGGCCTGAACCTGCCGCCATGAACACCCTGCGCCTGGACATCGGCGCCGCCGAGACCACGGCGGTGCTCTCGCGGCCGGACGGTCGAGAAGAGCGCTGGCGCCTGCCCATCGGGCTGGTCACGCTCTGGCCCATGCCTGTCTCGAAGCAAGGGCCGTCGGCGTTGGCCATCGAGCACGCGATCCAGACCGTGGAAGACGCGATCCAGCCGCTGGCGGGCCACATTCCCGCGGGCGCCCGCCTGGTGGTCGCGGCCTGGGCCATGGCGCCGCTGCAACGCGCAGGTGCCATTTGGGGCCTGGCGCACGAGGCCATTGGGCTGACGCAGATCGAGCGCGAGTACCAGCAGCTGGCGGCGCGGGCGGTGGGCGCGCCCTCCGCCACGGGCAGTGGTTTCGACGATCCCGCGGGTGACGCGCTGGTGCTGATCCTGCGCGAGTGCCTGCACCACCTGGGTTTTGACGCGGTGCATCTCACCGCAGCCTGAGCGCGAGCGCCGCAGGGGCGGCTGTCACGCGGTTTTCACGGTATTGACTTATGGTGGGCTTTGCCGGATTCTGCGTCTGGCCGTCACCCCGGGCCCACACGCGCTGTGGCGCCTCCCAACCCAAGCCCACCTTGAAAGCGATCTCCCCATGAAGAGCAAGTTGTCCCGCGTTGTTCTGGCCACGCTGTTGCTGGCCGCTGGTGCCGCACAGGCCCAAGACAAGACCCTGCGCCTGCTGACCTGGGCCGACTACGTGCCCAAGGACGTGCTGGAGCAGTTCACCAAAGAGACCGGCATCAAGGTCGAGGTCACGCTTTCCAACAACGAAGAGATGATCTCCAAGCTGCGCGCCACCGCCGGCGCCGGCTTCGACCTGGCCCAGCCCAGCCAGGACCGCATCGCCGGCCCGCAGGCCGAGTTCAAGATCTACAAGCCCATGGACCTGAGCAAGGTCAAGTCCGATCTGTTCATCGCGCCCATGCTGGAAGCCACGCGCCTGAACACCACCATCGACGGCAAGGTCTACGGCCTGCCGCACATCTGGGGCACCGACGGCCTGGCCGTGAACACCAAGACCTCCAAGGTGGCCGACTACAACGACCTCTGCGCCGCTGACAACGCTGGCAAGGTCAGCATGCGCCTGAAGCGCCCGACGCTGATCGCTTTTGCCTTCGCCAGCGGCAAGAACCCGTTTGCGCTGTACAGCGACGCCAAGGCCTACGGCGCGCTGATGGACGAGGTGGGCAAGACCCTGACCGATTGCAAGAAGAACGTGAAGTTCTACTGGGACGGCAAGGACCAGCTGCTCGCCGGCATGCGCTCGGGCGAACTGACGTCCGCCATGATGTGGGACACCGGCACCTGGGGCCTGAGCAAGACCATGCCTGAAATCAAGTACCTGGCGCCCAAGTCGGGCGCGCTGGGCTGGGTCGACACCTTCGCGCTGCCGGCCAAGGGCAAGAACGACGAGGCCGCCTATGCCTGGATCAACTTCAACATGCGCCCCGAGATCGCCGCCAAGGTGGCCGGCGCGGTGGGCAACTTCACCGCCAGCAAGGGCGCTGACCAGCTGATGGACCCGGTGCTCAAGAAGCAGTTCGCCGAGAGCTTCCCCGAGGCCGCGATCAAGAACATCAAGTGGTACCCGGCCGTGCCCGCCGGCATTGAAGACATCGAAGGCCGCGTGCTCGACCGCATCAAAGCCGCCAAGTAAGCCCATGCCCGCCGCCGTGAACGCCACGGACCGCGCGGGCACGCCCGACCTTCAGATCCTGGCCGTCCGCAAGCGCTATGGCGCGTTTGCGGCGGTCGACGATCTGAGCTTCGAGGTGCGCCAGGGGTCCTTCTTCTCCATCCTGGGCCCCTCGGGCTGCGGCAAGACCACCCTGCTGCGCATGATCGCGGGCTTCATCGCCCCCGACGCGGGCGACCTGCGCATCAAGGGCGCGTCGATGAACGGCGTGCCACCCAACAAGCGCCCGGTGAACATGGTGTTCCAGCACCTGGCGCTGTTCCCGATGATGAGCGTGGGCGAGAACATCGCCTACGGCCTGGAGCGCCGTGGCGTGAAGGGCAGCACCGCCAGGGCCAAGGTGACCGACATGCTGCGGCGCGTCGGCCTGCCGGGCAGCGAAGGCAAACGCATCGACCAGCTCTCGGGCGGGCAGAAGCAGCGCGTGGCGATCGCTCGCTCGCTGGTGCTGGAGCCCGCGCTGCTGCTGCTCGACGAGCCGCTGGGCGCGCTTGATCTGAAGCTGCGCGAGCACATGAAAGTGGAGCTGAAGCAGCTGCAGGCCGAGGTCGGCACCACCTTCGTCTACATCACGCACGACCAGTCGGAAGCGCTGGTCATGTCGGACCAGGTCGCGGTCATGAACCACGGCCGCTTCGAGCAGCTGGGCACGCCCCAGCAGCTGTATTACCAGCCGCAGACCGCGTTCGTCGCGGGCTTCGTGGGCAACAACAACCGCTTCGAAGGCACCATCGAATCGCGCAGCGGCGAGCAGGTCTTGCTGCGCACCGCGAGCGGCATGGGCCTGTGGTCGCAGCGCGTGGGCCAGGTGGATGTGGGGCAGTCGGCCCTGCTGTTCATCCGCCCCGAAGCCATCGAGATCGGTCGCAGCGCGCGCGAGCTGCCCGCCGGTGAACCGGCCTGGACGGCGAAGGTGCAGAGCGTGCTGTTTGACGGCGGCAACTCCACCGTGCAGGTGCGCGAGGACAAGAGCGACACACCGCTGCAGATCGCGCTGCCGCTGACCGGTCGCCTGGCCGACCTGAAGGTGGGCGAGACGGTGCACTTCGGTTACCAGCCTGCGCAGGCCTGGTGCTTCAACGCCTGATGCCATGAACGACATCGCCACCCACCGACGCTGGATGCTCGGCCTGCTGCTGGCCCCGGCGCTGCTGTGGCTGGGCGGGCTGGTGATCCTGCCGCACGTCGAGCTGCTCATGCTCTCGCTGCAGGCCCGCGTCGGCCCCGGCGAATACGCTGCCAGCCTCGACCAGTACCGCACCTTCGTGGACGAGCCGCTGTACTGGAACACCTTCGTGCGCACGGCCACGGTGTCGGTGCTGGCGACGGTGTTCACGCTGCTGCTTGCGTTCCCCGCCGCCTGGTACATCGCCAAGGTGGCGCGCGGGCGCATGAAGATGGTCTTGCTGGTGCTGTGCCTGCTGCCGTTCTGGGTGAGCGAGATGGTGCGCACGCTGGGCTGGCTGATTTTGCTGCGCGAGACCGGCGTGGTCTCGGGCCTGCTGCAGGCCGTGGGCCTGGCGGACCAGCCGGTGGAGCTGCTGTACCACGACGCCACCATCCTCGTGGGCCTGGTCTACGCCTCTTTGCTGTTCATGGTGATCCCGCTGGTCAACAGCCTGGAGAGCCTGGACGACAGCCTGATTGAGGCTGCCTACGACCTGGGGGGCTCGACGGCCAACATCGTGCGCCGCATCGTCATCCCGCACGCCGCGCCGGGCATTGCCGCCGGCTGCATCGTGGTCTTCATGCTGTGCCTGGGCAACTACCTCACGCCCACGCTGCTGGGCGGCAAGAACTCGCTCTGGTTCACCGAACAGATCTACACCCAGTTCATCACCCGCTTCAACTGGAACCAGGGTGCGGCCTTCGGCTTCCTGCTGCTGGCGCTCTCCAGCCTGCTGGTGTGGGTGGGGTTGCGGCTCACAGGTCAGCGCTTCGGCGCGGTCATGAAAGCGAGCTGAGATGATTCCCAGCCTGCCCCGTCCCCCGCTGCAACGTTTCGGCCTCGGCGCGTTCGTCGCGGCCTTCTTCGTGTTCCTGTTCGTGCCGCTGGTGGTGGTGGCGGTGTTCGCGTTCAACAACGCCGATTACCCGACCCCGCCTTGGATGGGCTTCACGCTCGACTGGTTCACCGCGAACACCGACGCGCGCACCGGCCTGCTGTTCGACGCCGAGCTGCTGCAGGCCATCGGCGTGAGCGCCTGGGTGGCCGTGTGGGTCACGCTGCTGTCGGTGGGGGTGGGCACCTGCAACGCCTTCCTGCTGGAGCGTTTCGAGTTCCCGGGCAAGAGCGCCATTGCGCTGCTGAGCATGGTGCCGCTGGTGATTCCGGGCGTGATCCTGGGCATCTCCATCCTCGCGTTCGCCAGCCGCATCGCCAACTTCGCCGACGAGACCTGGGGCCTGGAGCTGGACTTCCTGCGGCCCGGCCTGCCGCTCGTGATCCTCGGACAGTTCTGCTACATCGTGACCATCGCCACGCTCACCGTCTCGGCCAGCCTGCGCCGCTTCGACCGCACGCTGGAAGAGGCCGCCTACAACCTCGGCGCCAGTCGCGTGGCCGTGCTCTGGACCATCACGCTGCCCTACCTGCGCCCGAGCATGATCGGCGCGGCGGCGATGGCCTTTCTCATGTCGTTCGAGAACTTCAACACCACGCTCATGCTCGTGGGCTCGGACGCGCCGCTGACCGTGCTGATGTATGGCCGCATGCGCGAGGGCGCGACACCGGTGCTCAACGCGGTGAGCCTGTTCCTGATGATCGCGTCGGCCCTGCTGGCCGTGCTGCTGCTCTGGCGCAGCGGCGCTCGGGCATCCACCGAAAACACCTGAAGCGTCCTGTCGCTGCGCACCTGTAACGGTGCTCACGGGTGCTCACACTTTCACACAGGCCTCTTAAGGTTGACTTCATGTGAAACCCTTTCAATGCACCCACCAGCACTTGCTGGGTTGCTATTGAAAAGGATGTTCCATGAAATCATTTGTCGTCTCCGCCCTGTTGATCGCTGCCTCCGGTGTCGCCATGGCCGGCCCCACCTGCAATGTGCCCAAGGAAAAGTGGATGCCCGAAGCCACGTTCAAGAAGGGCCTGGAAGAGAAGGGCTACCAGATCAAGACCTTCAAGGTCTCCAAGGGTGAGTGCTACGAGATCTATGGCTTTGACAAAGCCGGCAAGAAGGTCGAGATCTATTTCGATCCCGCCACCGCCGCCATTCTCGAAACCAAGTGATTCCGATTGAGCGATGAAGTCCTCTGCCACCCTTGACACCAGCCGACCGGTCTGGGACCTGTTTGTCCGCGTTTTTCACTGGACCCTGGTGGTCTGTGTGCTGATGAACAGCTTTGTGCTGGACGACGGCGAGACCGTCCACCAGTGGGCGGGTTACCTCGCTTCGGCCCTGGTGCTGGCGCGGGTGGTGTGGGGCTTTGTCGGATCGCGCCACGCGCGGTTCACCGATTTTTTCCCGACGCCGGGGCGCATCGCGCGCCACGTGCGCGGCATGTTCTCGGGTCACGCCGAATTTCACTGGGGGCACAACCCGCTGGGCGCGCTGATGATGATGGCGCTCATGGGGCTGGTGCTGTCGCTGGGCGTGACCGGCTGGATGCAGGGACTCGATGCCTACTGGGGCGAAGAGTGGCTGCAGGATCTGCACGAGGTGATCGGCGACGCGCTGATCATCCTGGTGGGGCTGCACGCGGCGTCTGCATTGCTCATGGGGCGCATCGAGCGCACACGGCTGGTGAAGGCCATGGTCACGGGTGTCAAAGAACGCTACTGATCGAACGCCTCCACTACGGCATGGCACACTGCCGCGCATGTCCCGCGTCGATCCTTCCGAAGTTGAATTCACCGCCATCCGCGCGCAAGGCGCGGGCGGGCAGAACGTCAACAAGGTGTCCAACGCCGTGCACCTGCGTTTTGCGGTGCACGCGTCGTCGCTGCCCGAAGCGATCAAGGAGCGCCTGATCGCCTTGAGCGACCAGCGCATCACCACCGAGGGTGTGGTCGTCATCAAGGCGCAGACCAGCCGCAGCCTGGAGCAGAACAAGGCCGACGCGCTGGAGCGGCTGCAGGCTCTGGTGGACAGCGTGGCCACCCTGCCCAAGGCGCGCAAACCGACCAAACCGAGTTTCGGATCGAAGCAGCGCCGCCTCGAAGGCAAGGCCACGCGCGGGCAGGTCAAGCAGTTGCGCGGTCGCGTGCGCGGTCTGGACTGATTGGGGGTCCTTTGTGCGCGCTTAAGATTTTTTTAGGGTTCCTTTAAGCGCTATTTAGCAGAGCGCCGAAGGGCCGGTTCCTAGACTGCTTTCCATGGCAGGTGATGCACGGTGCATCGCCGCCAACCACGAAGCAGACGGGCCAGGCCCGCGAAAGGAATCCCATGCAATCGAACACCCACGAACTGGCGCAGGTCGCCGCCACCGCCCAGGCCGTCGAGGCCGGAACGGGCCGCGTCAATCTCTACGCCGGCATCCACAAAGCCCTGCGCGCCTTCATGGCCGACACCCTGCTGGCCGTGGGCCGGACCGACCCGGCCGACGCACAGGAGGTGGCCGCCACCCAGGAGCGCGTGGGCACGCTGCTGGACCTGTGTGTCGCGCACGTGCGCCACGAGAACGGCTTCGTGCACCCCGCCATCGAAGCGCATAGCCCCGGCGTGGTGGACGGTGTGGCCGGTGAACACCTCGGGCATCTGGAGCAGATCGCGCGGCTCCGCGCCATGGCCAACGGCCTGGAGGGGCTGGCGCCGGCCGCGTGCGCGGCGGCGCTCCAGAACCTGTACCTGGCGCTGGCGCTGTTCGTGGCCGAGAACCTGCAGCACATGCACATCGAAGAGACCGTGCTCAACGGGGCTCTGTGGCAGGCCTTCAGCGACGCCGAGCTGGTGGGCATCCATGACGGTCTGCTGGCCACCGTGCCGCCGGCCGAGATGATGCTGGTGATGCGCTGGATGCTGCCGCAGCTGAACGCGCCGGAGCGGCTGGAGCTGCTGGGCGGCATGCGCCAGGGTGCACCGGCCCCGGTGTTTCAGGCGGTGCTGGACGGGGCGCGTGCGCAGCTGGCGGAGCGCGACTGGGCCAAGCTGGCGCGGGGGCTGGGTCTGGCGCCGGTGGACGGCCTGGTGACGGCCTGAGGCCACTGGCTTCAGCCAGCGATGTCGTCGAGCTCGACCGGGCCGGCGGTGTCGAAGCGGAAACAGCCGCGGCCGGTTTTTTCGATGCGCAGCTGCGGGCATTGTTCGGCCAGCCGGCGCTGCAGCAGCAACAGGCGCGCTTCGAGGTTGTCGGCCACGTCCGGCAGGCGCAGCGCGCGGTCCAGCCGCAGTTCGCGGTTGGTGAACTCGTGGCGGCCCTGGCGTTGCCCGTCCTGCAACAGCTTCCACAGGATGGCGCCGGCCACGCCCTTGATCAGGTAGGCGTTGTTGACGAACACGCTGTCGTTGCTGCGGTAGTGGCGCACCTGCAGGGGCGGACCGGCCGGGGCCTTCGCGGGCGCGGCGGTGTGTTCCGTGCCGGGCGCGTCGGGGCAGGGCTCGGCGCTGTCCTGCATGAGGTCGATGCCGGCGGCGAGTTGCCCGCCCAGCGTGACCAGCAGGTCTTCGTCCTCGAAGCTGAACTGCAGGTCCAGCGGGCTTTCCACGAACAGCACGCCCAGCACCCGGCCGGCCGAGAGCAGCGGCACCGCCAGCTGGCTGTGCGGTTCGGGCAGGCCGGGGTAGGGGATGTCGGTGCTGATCGCCGTGCTGCCCTCGCCCGCCAGGCTGTCGCGCAGCGCCCGGCTGTACAGGTAGGCACTGGTCATGTGCATGATGCGCACCGGCGTGCGCTCGCGCGCGGCCACGCCGATCACGCCGTCGCCCAGCGGAATCTCCGAGCCCACGCCCGAAGTGGCGTAGCCCCGGCTGGCCACGGTGTAGAGCCGTTCGGTGAGCGGGTCGAGGATGAGCACCATGGCGTGTGCAACGCCCAGGTCCTGCTCCAGCGTCTGCAACGTGGCGTCCAGCAGCGCGTCGAGCGTGGTGCAGGCCGCCAGCCTGGCGCTGCCGCGGCGCAGCGCGCCCAGCAGGTTGCAGCGCGGGGGTGCCTGCGGCAGCGGTGTGGGCATGTCGCAGGGCACGCGCTCGATCTCGCACACCTCGTGGATGTCCGCGCCCAGCAGGCGAAACACATGGGCCATGCCGCTGTGCGAGGCGATGCCCGCCAGCTGGGCCTTCATGCTTTCAAACACCGGGCCGCTGTCTTCGGTGCGCAGGTAGCGCAGCTGCAGGCGGTAGAAGCGCGCCGTCTGCGGATGCAGCACCAGCACCGTGGAGCGCGGTTGGGCCAGCAGGTTCTTGCGTGTCTTGTTGAAGAACTGGAACGACAGTGCCACGTGCCGTTCGTCCACGTAGAACACCTGGGACAGGTAGGCGACGTTGGGTGTGCCATCGGCGGCGCAGGTGGCCATCATGGCCGGGATGGCCCCTTCCAGACAGGGGCGCACCTCGGCCAGGTCCACCAAGGTCATGCCACGGCCCCGCCCAGGGCCTGGCCAGCGCGCGGCCCGGGTGTCTGGTCAAAGGCTTCGTCGGGCGTGAACTCCACCGCCACCACGTCGTCGAGCGGGTGCGCGAACATCGCCGAGACGAACGCCGGGCCGAAGCCGATGCGGTCCAGTTCCTGCTGCATGGCGAGCAGGTAACGCTGCAGCACGGCGGCGTCTTCCGGGCGCGCCTCGCGCAGCCGGGCACGGCGGGTCTTGAGCTGCACCGTGCGGTGGGAGCTGGGTTCGCTGAACACCACCGCCATGCGGCCGCTGGTGGCCACGTCGCGCAGCAACTGCGCCGAGGGGCGCCGGCCGAGGTAGACCGTGACGAGGTCGCCGGAAGCGCTGATCTGACTGCCCAGCGCCCGCATGACGCTGGGGGTCAGGTCGTGCCCGCAGGCGCTGACGATGACCGACACCCCGCGGGCCATCATGTCGAGCAGGTCACGGCTGAGCTGGGGTGGGGTGGCGGGGTGTTCCAAGGTGTGTGAGCCGGCGGCACCAGACGCCGATGATCATATCGACGGCGTGGCCCGCGGCAAAGGGTCGGTGCCACCGGGGGCGCTCACGGACGGCTCGGTGTGCACCAGCGCCATCGGATAACGCTGGCCCGCCAGGTGGTCCTCCACGCAGCGCAGCACCAGCGGGCTGCGGTGGCGCCCGGTGCTGGTGCGGATCTCGTCCGGCGTCATCCACAGGGTGCGCACGATGCCGGTGTCGAGCTCGCGTTGCTCATCGAAGTCGCCCAGCTCGCCGCAGTAGGCAAAGCGCAGGTAGGTGATGTCTTCGCCGGTGGCCGGGCGCTGAAAACGCGAGAGGTAGATGCCCACCAGCGCCGTGGGCGTGAACCGGAAGGCGGTTTCTTCCAGCGCCTCGCGGGCCACCCCCTGTTCGGGGCTCTCGCCCGGATCGAGGTGGCCGGCCGGGTTGTTCAGGCGCAGGCCCTCGGGCGTGTGTTCTTCCACCAGCAGGTAGCGGCCATCGCGTTCGATGATCGCGGCCACGGTGGCACTGGGTTTCCATCGGGTGTTCATGGCTTGCATTATCCCGACCGACCGTTCGGGTGTTCCTTCGAACGGGACGTCTTGCCGCATCGTGAAAATCTGGGTGCATCGCCTGCAGGCGACGGTCACCGGGCTCCGTGCAAACCCTTATGTGACAAGGGCTTGCGCAGGGCGGGGGGTCCGCGGTCGTCGGTTAAGCTGCCTCGCAACCTTTTTTAACGCCCTGCATCAAGGACTCTTCATGACTTCTGGCGCTTTGATCGAAACAGCCGCCACCGGCGCAGCAGCCCCGACACCACAACGCATTGGCGTGCCGCGCGAGATCTTCCCTGGCGAGAAACGGGTGGCCACCGTGCCCGAGGCCGTGGTCAAGCTGGTCAAGCTGGGTTTTGCCGTGGTGGTGGAACGTGGCGCGGGTGAGCTGGCCCAGCTCAGCGACGACGACTACCGCGAGGCCGGCGCCAGCATCGCCGGCTCGGCCGCCGAGCTGTGGAGCGGCAGCGACATCGTCTTCAAGGTGCGCGCGCCCACGCCGGACGAGGTGGCGCTGATGCACGAAGGCCAGACGCTGATCGGCTTCATCTGGCCGGCCCAGAACCCCGATCTGATGCAGTTGCTGGCCGCGAAGAAGGTCACGGCGCTCTCCATCGACGCGCTGCCACGCACGCTCAGCCGCGCGCAGAAGATGGACGCGCTGACCTCGATGGCCGGCGTCAGCGGCTACCGCGCCGTGGTCGAGGCGGCCAACGCCTTCGGCCGCTTCTTCAACGGCCAGATCACGGCCGCGGGCAAGGTGCCCCCGGCCAAGGTCTTCATCGCGGGTGCCGGCGTGGCCGGCCTGGCGGCCATCGGCGCGGCCGCCAGCCTGGGCGCCATCGTGCGCGCCAACGACACGCGCGCCGAGGTGGCCGACCAGGTGGTCTCGCTCGGTGGCGAGTTCGTCAAGGTCGACTACGAAGAAGAAGGCTCGGGCGGCGGCGGGTACGCCAAGGTCATGAGCGAGGGCTTCCAGCAGGCGCAGCGCGAGATGTACGCGAAGCAGGCCCGCGAGGTCGACATCATCATCACCACCGCGCTGATCCCCGGCAAACCGGCGCCCAAGCTGATCACCGCCGACATGGTGAAGACCATGAAGCCCGGCAGCGTGATCGTGGACATGGCGGCCGAGCAGGGCGGCAACTGCGAGCTGACCGTGCCGGGCGAAGCGGTGGTGCGCCACGGCGTGACCATCGTCGGCTACACCGACCTGGCCTCGCGCATGGCGCGCCAGTCGTCCACGCTGTACGCGACCAACCTGTTCCGCCTCAGCGAAGAGCTGTGCAAGACCAAGGACGGTGTCATCAACGTCAACATGGACGACGACGCGATCCGCGGCCTGACCGTGGTGAAGGACGGCGCCATCACCTGGCCCGCCCCGCCGCTGGTCGCCGCGCCCAAACCGCCCGCCAAGCCCGCCGCCGCTGTGGTGGCGAAGAAGGGCCATGGCCATGGCGAAGCCTCGGGGCCGATGCCGGCCGGCAAGCTGGCCATCGTCGCCGGCGTCACGGCGGTGCTGTTCGCGCTGGTGGGCGCCTACGCGCCGGCCGCGTTCCTGTCGCACTTCACGGTGTTCGTGCTGGCCTGCTTCGTCGGCTACATGGTGGTGTGGAACGTCAAGCCCGCGCTGCACACGCCGCTGATGAGCGTGACCAACGCCATCAGCTCGATCATCGCCATCGGCGCGCTGGTGCAGATCTCGCCGCTGGCCAACGCCACCGAGCGGCCCAACACGCTGATCATCGGCCTGGCCGCGGCGGCGCTGGTGCTCACCGCCATCAACATGTTCGGCGGCTTTGCCGTCACCCAGCGCATGCTGGCGATGTTCCGCAAATAAGAAGGAGACCATTCAATGTCTGCAAGTCTGGCCACGGTCTCCTACATCGGCGCGACCATCCTCTTCATCCTCAGCCTGGGCGGCCTGTCCAACCAGGAAACCTCGCGCCGCGGCAACCTGTACGGCATGGTCGGCATGGCGCTGGCCGTGGCGGCCACGGTGTTCGGCCCACAGGTCACGGCCGCCGGCATCCCCTGGATCGTCGGTGCCATGGTGGTCGGCGGGGCCATCGGCCTCTACGCCGCGCGCACCGTGCAGATGACGCAGATGCCCGAGCTGGTGGCTCTGATGCACAGCATGGTCGGCATGGCCGCGGTGCTCGTGGGCTACGCCACCTTTGTGGACCCTGAAGCGTCGAAGAACCTCGACAGCGCCGCCCACGCCATCCACGCGGTGGAGATCTACGTCGGCATCTTCATCGGTGCGGTCACGTTCTCGGGCTCGGTGGTCGCGTTCGGCAAGCTCTCGGGCCGCGTCGGCGGCAAGCCGCTGCTGCTGCCCGGCCGGCACTGGCTGAACCTCGCCGGCCTGATCGCGGTGGTCTATTTCGGGCGCCTGTTCCTGCAGGCCGAGACGCCGCAGGACGGCATGATGCCGCTGTTCGTGATGAGCGCGATCGCGCTGCTGTTCGGCATCCACATGGTGATGGCCATCGGCGGCGCCGACATGCCGGTGGTGGTGTCCATGCTCAACAGCTACTCGGGCTGGGCCGCCGCGGCCACCGGCTTCATGCTGAGCAACGACCTGCTGATCGTGGTGGGCGCGCTGGTGGGTTCCAGCGGCGCGATCCTGTCCTACATCATGTGCAACGCGATGAACCGCAGCTTCATCAGCGTGATCGCTGGCGGCTTCGGCACCACCGCGGCCGCGCCCAAGGCCGCGGGTGGTGCCGCCGCCGAGCCGGTCGGCGAGGTGAACCCCATCCTCGCCGGCGAGACCGCCGAGATGCTGCGCGAAGCCAAGAACGTGATCATCGTGCCCGGCTACGGCATGGCGGTCGCGCAGGCGCAGCACACGGTGTTCGAGATCACCCGCACGCTGCGCGAGAAGGGCGTGAATGTGCGCTTCGGCATCCACCCGGTGGCCGGCCGCATGCCGGGCCACATGAACGTTCTGCTGGCCGAGGCCAAGGTGCCCTACGACATCGTGTTCGAAATGGACGAGCTCAACGACGACTTTCCCGAGACCGACGTGGCCATCGTCATCGGCGCCAACGACATCGTGAACCCGGCGGCGCAGGACGACCCGACCAGCCCCATTGCCGGCATGCCGGTGCTGGAGGTCTGGAAGGCGCGCACCTCCATCGTGATGAAGCGCAGCATGGCCTCGGGCTACGCCGGGGTGGACAACCCGCTCTTCTACAAAGACAACAACCGCATGCTGTTCGGCGATGCGAAGAAGATGCTCGACGAGGTGCTGGTGGCTCTGAAGAGCTGAGCGCGCGATGACGGAAGGGCCGCTCAAAGCCGGTCCTTCTCTTTTTGATAGCGCCAGAGGCTTTCAATCAGGCGTTTCAGGACGGCATGTCAGAATCCCGTCAGGGAAAACACGCGCGCACGAATCGGGTGGCCGCGCGAGAATGCTGGTTGACGATTTGTAACAGACCCCCCTGGAGACCCACATGAGTGAACCGACGCAGGCGTCCGCCGTTCGTCCCTGGCTCGGCGCCTACCCGAACGGCGTGCCGGCCGACATCGATGTCGCCCAGTACCCGTCGCTGGTGCACTTGCTCGAAGAGAGCTTCCAGAAGAACGCGGGCCGTCCTGCCTACAGCTTCATGGGCAAGGAGTTGAGCTTTGCCCAGACCGACAGCCTGTCACAGGCTTTTGCGGCTTATCTGCAAGGGCTGGGTCTGGTGAAGGGCGATCGTGTCGCGATCATGATGCCCAACGTGCCGCAGTACCCCGTGGCGGTGGCCGGCATCCTGCGCGCGGGCTTCGTGGTGGTGAACGTGAACCCGCTCTACACGCCGCGCGAACTGGAGCACCAGCTCAAGGACTCGGGTGCCAAGGCCATCGTCATCATCGAGAACTTCGCCGCCACGCTGGAGCAGTGCCTTGCCAGCACGCCGGTCAAACACGTGGTGCTCACCGCCATGGGCGACCTGCTCGGCCTGCTCAAAGGGGCGGTTGTCAATTACGTGGTGCGCAACGTCAAGAAGATGGTGCCCACCTTCGATCTGCCGACCGCGGTGCGGTTCAACGACGCGATCGCCAAGGGCACGCGCGGCAGCCTCAAGCGCCCCGACATCAAGCCCGACGACGTGGCCGTGCTCCAGTACACCGGTGGCACCACGGGCGTGAGCAAGGGTGCGGTGCTCCTGCACCGCAACGTGATCGCCAACGTGCTGCAGTCCGAGGCCTGGAACGAGCCCGTCATGAAGCAGGTGCCGGCGGGCGAGCAGCCCACCAGCGTGTGCGCGCTGCCGCTGTACCACATCTTCGCGTTCACGGTGAACATGATGCTGGGCATGCGCACGGGCGGCAAAGTGATCCTGATCCCCAACCCGCGCGATCTGCCGGCCGTGTTGAAAGAGTTGAGCAAGCACACCTTTCACAGCTTTCCGGCGGTCAACACGCTGTTCAACGGCCTGGCCAACCACCCCGACTTCAACACCGTCAACTGGAAGAACCTCAAGGTCTCGGTGGGCGGGGGCATGGCGGTGCAGGGTGCCGTGGCCAAGCTCTGGCTGGAGAAGACCGGATGCCCGATCTGCGAAGGCTACGGTTTGTCCGAAACCAGCCCGTCGGCCAGCTGCAACCCGACCACCAGCACCGAGTACAGCGGCACGATCGGCGTGCCGCTGCCCAACACCTGGATGAAGTGCCTGGACGACGAGGGTGTGGAGGTGCCGCAGGGCCAGCCGGGCGAGATCGCGATCAAGGGGCCGCAGGTGATGGCGGGCTACTGGCAGCGGCCCGACGAGACCGCCAAGGTCATGACCGCCGACGGCTTCTTCAAGAGCGGCGACGTCGGCATCATGGATCCGCGCGGTTATTTCAAGATCGTGGATCGCAAGAAGGACATGGTGCTGGTGAGCGGCTTCAACGTCTACCCGAACGAGATTGAAGACGTGGTCGCCCAGCTGCCCGGCGTGATGGAGTGCGCCGTGGTCGGTGTGCCTGACGACAAGTCGGGCGAGGCCGTCAAGCTGGTCATCGTGAAGAAAGACCCGGCGCTCACCGAAGCGCAGGTGCGCGATTTTTGCAAGAGCAACCTCACAGGCTACAAACAGCCCAAGGTGATTGAGTTCCGCACCGAGATGCCCAAGACGCCGGTGGGCAAGATCCTGCGGCGAGAACTGCGCGACAAGAAGTAACCCCCCTGCGCCGCCTGCGGCGTCACCTCCCAGGGGGCAGTGCGAGTGGCCCGGCGAAGCCGGTTCCACCGCGTTCTGGGCCAAGGCACGCGCTCCGGAGTCACCTCAGACTTCTGATCCAATGCGGGGCATGAGCACCCCCACCCGCACCGCTATTGTTTCGGCCCTGCACGACGAACTCGCCAGCGTGCTGGCGCTCATGCCCGACGAACAGAAGCAGACCGTGGGCGGACGCGAATTCTGGATGGGTCACTTGCACGGGCAGGACGTGGTGGCGGTGCTCAGCGGCATCGGCAAGGTGGCGGCGGCCACGACCGCCACGCTGCTCATCGAGCGCTTCGGCGTGAACCGCATCGTGTTCACGGGGGTGGCCGGCGGGCTGGGGCCTGGGGTGAACGTGGGCGACGTGGTGCTGGCGCGATGCTTCCTGCAGCACGACATGGACGCCTCGCCGCTGTTCCCGCGCCACGAGGTGCCGGGCTACGGCCGCGCGCGGTTTGAGGCCGATGCGCCACTGACCGACGCGCTGGAGCTGGCCTGCGATCGCATGCTGCACACGCTGCCGCAGCAGCTGGGCGCCCAAACCGTGAGCGCGTTCGGCCTGCAAGCGCCTCGCCTGCACCAGGGCCTGCTCATCAGCGGCGACCGCTTCGTGGCCACCACGGCCGAAAGTGAGGCCTTGCAGCGCGAGCTGCCCGACGCCCTGGCGGTGGAGATGGAGGGCGCCGCCTTCGCACAGGTGTGTCACGACTTTGGGGTGCCACTCGCGGTGGTGCGCACCATCTCCGACCGCGCCGACGACGACGCGCACGTGGACTTTCCGCGCTTCCTGCGCGAGGTGGCCAGCCGTTACAGCGGTGCCGTGATCGAAGCCTTGTTCCAGCCATGAGCACGCCTCGGACACTGGTGGCGGGAGCGGGCAAGCTGGCCAACGAGGTGCGGGTCGGTCTGGGGGCTTCGGCGGGCCAGTGGACCGACCGCCACGCCCTGCCTCCGCGTGCGATGGAGCGGGTCACGGCCATCGTGCACGCCGGCTCGGGGCGGGAGCTGCCCGAGATCGTGGGTTTCTGCCGAGAGCGTGGTGCGGTGTTGATCGAGCTGTCCACCGGCACCGACGTGGCCGCGCTGGCGCAGGGCATTCCCGTGATCATCTGCCCCAATGCCAACATCCTGATGCTCAAGTTCATGGCGATGCTGGGGCGCAGCGGACCCTGGTTCCAGGGCAGCCGGATCACCATCACCGAATCGCACCAGGCGGACAAGACCTCGGTGCCGGGCACGGCGGTGGCCATGGCCGAGGCCTTGGGTGTGGACCCCGGGGCGATCATGTCGGTGCGCGATCCGGCGGTGCAGACCGGTCAACTCGGCCTGGCGCCACAAGACCTGGCGCGGCACGCGTTCCACCGCATCCAGATCGACGACGGCGCCTGCGCCATCACCCTGGAAACCCGCGTGCTGGGCAACACGCCTTACGTGGACGGTGTGCGTCGCATCATCGACGCCGCGCAGTCGCACCCGCTGGAGCGCCGGGCCTACGGCGTGCTCGAATTCATCGACAACGGATGGCTGTGAGCCGCCGCCGCATCAGGCTCACTTCAGCCAGCCACGTTTCCTGAAGTACAGCATCGGCACCACGGCAGAGATGACCATCAGCGCGAGCGCAAACGGGTAACCCCATTTCTGGCTCAGCTCGGGCATGTACTGGAAGTTCATGCCATAGAGGCTGGCGATCAGGGTGGGGGGCAGCAGGGCCACGCTGGCCACCGAGAAGATCTTGATGATCTTGTTCTGGTTGATGTTGATGAAACCGACCGTCGCGTCCATCAAGAAGTTGATCTTGTCGAACAGGAAGGCGGTGTGGCTGTCGAGCGAATCGAGGTCGCGCAGGATCTGGCGCGCGTCCTCGAACTGCTCGGCGCTCAGCATGCGGCTGCGCATCATGAAGCTGACCGCGCGGCGCGTGTCCATCACGTTGCGGCGGATGCGGCCCGACATGTCTTCGTGGCGCGCGATGGCCGACAGCACCTCGCCGGCCTTGTTGTCCGTCACGTTGCCGGCCAGCACCTGGCGGCTGACCTGCTCCAGGTCGTCGTAGATGTCTTCGAGCGTGTCGGCGCAGTACTCGGCGTCCGCATCGAACAGCATCAGCAGCACGTCCTTGGCGTTCTCGATCAGCCCCGGCATGCGGCGCGCGCGCATGCGCAGCAGGCGGAACACCGGCACGTCTTCGTCGTGGATGGAGAACAGCACGCCTTGGCTTTTCAGCGCGGCGTTGTGTTCGTTCAGGATGAAGGCCACGCGGATGGCGCGCGGGTTTTCATCGTCGTCGATCAGGAAGTCCGAGCGGATGTGCAGCTCGCCGTTGTCCTCTTCGAAGAAACGCGCCGACTCCTCGATGTCCTCGTCCATCGCGTCTTCGGGAATGGACAGGCCGAAGTGCTGTTTGACCCAGCGGCGTTCTTCGAGCGTGGGTGCTTCCAGATCGACCCAGATCGGTTTGAACCGGGCCAGCTCTTCGAGCGACTCGATTTCTTCCTGGAACAGGCGGCCATTGGCCAGGGTGAAGACGTTGAGCATGGGTGCTCCCGGGCGGTGGGTCTGAAAAGGGCCGGCGCAGGCGGCGGAGGGCGATTCGGGCGGCGCTTTCAGCCGACCGACCGCCGGTTGTCAGACGGTGGCGGGGAGGGCTGAAAGCACACAACTGGGGGGTGTGCTGTCCATGGGGCTCTCGGTGGGTGGAGACTGCGGCGATTATGTCACCGCCGCCCGCGCTGCGGTCTGCGCGGGCGTGGCAAAAAAGTCCGACAGTTCGTCCTTTCGGCGCCAGGCGTCGGCCTCGCCCAGCTGGATGAGCGCGTTGACGAAGTCCGGTTCGAAGAGCAGGTAACTCGCGAGCGAAGCGGCGCTGCCGGCCTCGCCCTGACCGGTGTTGAGCGCGCCCAGACCGGTGAGGGTGTTGCGGGTGGCGGCGGGCAGGGATTTGACGTGCTTTCGCGCCAGTTCGTCGAGCGAGAAGCTCGGCTGCAAGGCCAGGACCCGGACCGGGTGGTAGGGCAGTGCGCCCGCCAGCTCGGCCGGCAGGCGCGACAGCGTCTGGCTGACCCGCTGGGTCTGCTCCACGTCGGCCTGCAGGGTGTCGTGAAACACGCTGGCCATGGCGTGGCCGGCGATGGTGCCGGCCGTGGGTTCGTTGGCAATGCGCACGCCCATGCCCGAACGTTGCGGTTGACCCGCACCGATGGCCAGGATCTTTCGCGCGCCAAACTGGATGGCCGGGGAGAGCGGCGAGAGCTGGCGCATGGAGCCGTCGCCGAAATGTTCGCGATGTCCTTCCACCCAGAGCGGCACGGCCGGGAACAGGAAGGGTATGGCGCTCGATGCCATGAGGTGTTCGATGGTGAGCGGCTGGAACTCGGCGCGCCGACCCGGCCGGTGCCAGGGCTGGACCGGGTGGTCGGGGCGGGTCTGGCAGAAGGTCCAGTGTTCACCGGTGGTGTAGCTGGAGGCGGTCACACCCAGCACGTCCAGGTGTTGTGCCGCCAGCGCTCGCTCCAGGCCCCGCAGATCGATGGTTCGGTGGAGCGTGTCCACCAGGGGCAGGGTATCGAGCAGCGCGCGGTGGCGCCGGACCTGCCGTGCCAGCGTGAGGCCCGCCACGATGCGGTTGGCGTGCACCCAGCGCGGCGCATCGAGGCGGTAGACCCGATGTGAGCGCAGCCCGCTCCAGAAGGTGGCCAGATCCAGCAGGGCTTGCACGCCGTGCTCGGCCCGGCTGGCGAGGTAGGCGGCGTTGAGCGCGCCGGCCGAGGTGCCGAACAGCCAGCGGAAAGGAAAGGCGGTGCGGGCCGCGCCACCGGAGGTGGCCCAGTGGCCTTGCATGGCCGCCAGTGCTTTGAGCACGCCGGCCTGGTAGGCGGTGCGAGCGCCGCCGCCCATCAGCACCAGCGCACAGCCGCCGTTGGATGTGGGCGATGCGCCAGCGGGCAGCAGGTTGTGGGAGATCAGCGTATCGAGGGACACTTTTTCCAAAACCTTGTGAGGCCGCGCAGCGGGGCGAGGCGGATACATTGGGCAGTTGCCCAAAATCATGACACATCCCCTGCTCACCCCACGCCGCGAACGCTGGCTGTTGCTCACCATCGCCGGCATCCAGTTCACCCACATCCTCGACTTCATGATCATGATGCCGCTGGGGCCGCAGTTCACGCGCCTCTTCGGCATCAGCGACGCGCAGTTCGGCCTGCTGGTCGCGGCCTATACCCTGGCCGCCGGCGTGTCGGGCCTGGCCGCCGCCACCTACGTGGACCGGTTCGACCGCAAGCACCTGCTGCTCACCCTGTACGCGCTGTTCGCGCTGGCCACCCTGGCTTGTGGCCTGGCGCCGGGCTATGGGTTTCTGATGGTGGCGCGCGTGGCCGCCGGCGTGTTTGGCGGTGTGCTGTCGGCCCTGGCGCAGACCATCGTCGCCGATGTGATTCCGTTCGAGCGCCGGGGACGTGCCATGGGCATCGTCATGTCGTCGTTCTCGGTGTCTACCGTCGCCGGTGTGCCGCTGGGCCTGTTCCTGGCCACCCACCTGGGCTGGCAGGCGCCCTTCATCGGCATCGCGGTGCTCAGCGGCGTGCTCGCACTGGCTGCGGCCGCGACGCTGCTGCCGCTCAACCACCATTTGAAAGCGAATGACCGGCCCTCGATCTGGAGAGGGATCGGCATGGTGCTGGTCGACCGCAACCACCAGCGTGCCTTCGCTTTTTCCGCGCTGCTGATGTTCACCGGTTTCACCGTGTTGCCCTACTTCACCATCTACATGCAGGCCAATGTGGGCGTGTTGCCGGAGCAGATTCCCTACATCTACCTCTGCGGCGGCGTGGCCACGCTGTTCACGGCGCGGCTGTTTGGCCGCCTGGCCGACCGCATGGGCAAGGTCCCCACCTTCACCATGCTGGCGCTGGGGGTGATCGTGCCGTTGCTGGCCACCACGCTCATGCCCCGGTGGCCGCTGTGGGCGGTGTTGATCGTCTCGACCGGGCTGTTTGTCTTCATGAGCGGCCGGATGATTCCGGGCATGGCGCTGGTCACCGGGGCCGCCAACCCGGCCCTGCGTGGCACCTTCATGGCGCTCAATGCCTCGGTGCAGTCCGCCGCCATGGGGCTGGCGTCGTTCGTCGGCGGGCTGATCATCAGCCGCGACGCGGCCGGTCTGGTGCAGCACTACTGGGTGAGCGGTCTGGTGGGCGTGGGCGCCAGCCTGGCGGCGATGGCTCTGGCGCGGCGTGTGCGCGTGCACAGCTCGAAGGCGGGTCCCCGGCCCACCCTGTGAATGCCAAGGTTTGCCTTTTCACCCTTTGTTGCAGTGCAAGCTTGCGCCGCTGCTCTTTCATGGGCATAGTGGGTCCAGACATCCCCGTGGCCGCCGGGAGGTCTACCCGCCCGGCGGCTTGTGTCAACCCGGAGCATAAGGAGGCTCTTTTATGAACCTGACAATCAGCGGTCACCATCTCGAGGTCACCCCCGCCCTGCGCGGATACGTCACGACCAAGCTGGAGCGAATATCACGTCACTTTGACCAGGTGGTCGACATCAAGGTGCTGCTGACGGTGGACAACCTGAAAGAAAAGGACATGCGGCAAAAGGCGGAATGCAACATCCATGTGAAGGGCAAGGACCTGTTTGCCGAATGCGCCAACGCCGACCTCTACGCTGCGGTCGATGAGTTGGCCGACAAGCTGGACCGCCAGGTGCTGCGTTACAAGGACAAAGCCCAGGATCACAACCATGGCTCTGCCAAGCGCCTGATGTGATCAACCCGGCGGTCGCTCTGCCGGGACGGCCGTCGTGCATGTTGCAATGCAACAAGCCGCTTGTAAAGTCAAGCGGCTTTTTTGTCCCCGCAGTCTAGCCAACCGCGCCCAACTCGGCATAATTTGCGGTCCAACGAGGCCCACATGAACCGACTATCCGTGATTTTGCCCGCTCCGCAGGTGCTGGTTGCTGTGGATGCCACCAGCAAAAAGCGCGCGTTTGAAGAGGCCGGTTTGCTGTTCGAAACGCTGCATGGTCTCAACCGTGCGCTCATCACCGACAGCCTTTTTGCCCGCGAACGGCTCGGCTCCACCGGTCTTGGCCACGGAGTGGCGATTCCGCACGGTCGCATCAAGGGCCTGAAGCAACCCCTGGCCGCTGTGTTCCAGCTCGCCAGCCCGATCGGCTTCGATGCGCCCGACGAACTGCCTGTCCAGCTGATGATCTTCTTGCTGGTGCCAGAAGCCGCGACGCAGAAGCACCTGGAAATCCTCTCCGAAATCGCCGAGCTGCTCAGCGACAGCGCTTTGCGTGAGCAGATGAAAACCTCGACCGATGCGGGCGAGCTGCACACCCTGATCACCGGCTGGCAGTCGGCCCACGCCGCCGCGTGAAGCCCACCGTTGTCAGCGCCGACGTTCTCTTTGAGGACCATCGGGATGCCCTGAAGTGGCAGTGGGTGGCTGGGCTCGGGGCCTCTGAACGCCGCTTTGACGAGGTGGCGATCCGGGAGGCGCGGTCCGGTGCCGACCTGGTGGGGTACCTCAACTACATCCACCCTTACCGCGTGCAGGTGTTTGGTGAGCGTGAGATGGCCTACCTCACCAGCGCCAACGAAGACGACAACCGCCGACGCATCGCGCGCATCGTGACGCTGGAACCGCCAGTGCTGATCGTCGCCGACGCTCAGGCCGTGCCCGATGCGCTGATGGCGATGTGCGAACGGGCGCAGATACCGATGTTCGCGACACCCGAGCCGGCGGCATTCGTGATCGACGTGCTGCGGGCCTACCTCTCACGCCATTTCGCCGACCGCTCTTCCATGCACGGCGTGTTCATGGACATCCTCGGCATGGGTGTGATGATCACCGGCGAGTCGGGTCTGGGCAAAAGCGAACTGGGCCTGGAACTGATTTCGCGCGGGCACGGTCTGGTGGCTGACGATGCGGTCGATCTGTACCGCATCAATCAGACCAGCATCGAAGGGCGATGCCCGGAGTTGCTGCAAAACCTGCTGGAGGTGCGTGGCATCGGCTTGCTGGACATCAAGGCCATCTTCGGCGAGACGGCGGTGCGCCGCAAGATGCGGCTCTCGCTCATCGTGCACCTCGTGCGGAAAGAGACCATGGAGCGCGATTACGACCGCATGCCCCACGAGCCGCTGTACCAGGATGTGCTGGGTGTGCCGGTGCGCAAGGCGGTGATCCAGGTGGTTGCTGGTCGCAACATTGCGGTACTGGTGGAGGCGGCTGTGCGCAACACCATCCTGCAGTTGCGCGGGATCGATACCTATCAGGAATTTGTCGCGCGCCATCGCGCGGCGATGCTGCGCGGAGAATGACCCGCCGGGGACGGGCTCAGCGCTGTGACGCCGGTGAAGTGCGGTGCGGACAGTCGGGTTTGCTGCAGCTGGCGTAAAGGGACAGCGCGTGTTCCTGCAGCACGAAGCCGCGGGTTTTGGCGATCAGTTGCTGCCGCTTCTCGATCTCGGGATCAAAGAACTCCTCCACCCGGCCGCAATCGAGGCACACCAAATGATCGTGGTGCTGGCCTTCGTTGAGTTCGAAGACCGCCTTGCCTGATTCGAAGTTGCTGCGCGTGAGGAGGCTGGCCTGCTCAAACTGCATCAGCACACGGTAGACGGTGGCCAGGCCGATGTCGGAGTGCTCGTCCAGCAACACCCGGTACACATCTTCCGCGGTCATGTGGCGCTGCTTGGCGTTCTGGAACACCTCAAGGATCTTCAGCCGTGGCAGCGTGGCCTTCAGCCCGGTGCTTTTGAGTTCATCGATATTGGTCATGGACGGGCGGGAGAAGCGGGCGGGCAGCGCGGCTGCGGACAGAGCCTTTCAGGACCCCGGGGCTACAATGACCGGATCATATCGCCAGCGCGCACCGACCGTGGCAATGTCCTGCCGTTCTCCGCGGTCGAGCGCGCCTTTTGTGGGTTGCATTCATGCGCCAGTTTTTCTCCCTTTCCGCCCCTCGGCTGCCGGCTCCAGATCGGAGCGCGAGCCAGCGGTGCACGCCCCTGGTGCTTGCCTTGTGCCTGTGTCTGGGCGCATGTTCCAGCCTGCGTGACAAGCTGCCGAGCGCTGAGGGCTTGATCACGCCCTACCGGATCGACATCCTTCAGGGCAACGTCGTCACGCGCGAGCAAGCCCAGGCCCTGCAACCAGGCCAGACCCGTGAGCAGGTGCGCGGGCTGCTGGGCTCGCCGCTGCTGACCAGCGTGTTCCATGCCGACCGTTGGGACTACGTGTTCACCTTCAAGCGCCAGGGGCAGGCGCCGCAGCAGCGCAGGTTGACTGTGTTCTTCAAGGGGGACGCGCTGGAGCGTCACGAGGCTGACGAACTGCCCAGCGAATCCGAGTTTGTGTCTTCGCTGGACTCCCGCCGCAAGGCCGACAAGGTGCCTGTGCTGGAGGCCACCGAAGCGCAGCTGAAGGCGTTCGAATCAAGCAACGCCGTTCCTGGTGCGGCGCCCGCTCCATCGACCGCCACCCCAGCCGCCAGTTACCCGCCACTGGAAGCCCCCGGAGCCACGCGATGAGCGCGGTGCTCCAGAGCCCGCACCGCGTGTGCGTGGCCGGTGCCAGCGGCCGCATGGGCCAGATGCTGGTGGAGGCGGTGCAGGGCAGCGGGGACTGCGTGCTGGCCGGCGCGCTCGACATCGCCGGCAGCCCGGCCATCGGTCTGGACGCGGGAGCGTTTGCGGGTCGTGCCACTGGGGTCGCGATCACGGCCGACCTGGGCGCAGGTCTGTCCGGTAGCCAGTTCCTGATCGACTTCACGCGTCCCGAAGGCACGATGCAGCACCTGCGGTCCTGCGTGGAGCACGGCGTGAAGCTGGTGATCGGCACCACCGGTTTTTCCGAGGCGCAGAAGGCGGAGATCGCCGAGGCCGCCCAATCCATCGCCATCATGATGGCGCCCAACATGAGCGTGGGCGTGAACGTGACGATGAAGTTGCTGGACATGGCGGCCAAGGCGCTGTCCACCGGCTACGACATCGAGATCATCGAGGCGCACCACCGCCACAAGGTGGACGCGCCCAGTGGCACCGCACTGAAGATGGGCGAAGTGATCGCCGGTGCGCTAGGCCGTGACCTGAAAGACTGCGCCGTCTACGCCCGCGAGGGCGTGACCGGCGAGCGCGATCCCTCAAGCATCGGCTTTGCCACCGTGCGCGGCGGCGATATCGTTGGTGACCACACCGTGCTGTTCGCGGGCATCGGCGAGCGCATCGAGATCACCCACAAGTCCAGCAGCCGCTCGACTTACGCCCAGGGCAGCCTGCGCGCGGTGCGCTTCCTGGCCGGGCAGTCACACGGGCTGCACGACATGTTCGACGTGCTCGGCCTGCGCTGAGCCCGCACCCTTTTCTTTTTCAGGAGATCCACACATGGGCGGCGTCTGGCAAACCATTTGGCAGGGCGATGCGGTCAGCCGCAGCGTGGCCTTGCTGCTGTTGGCCATGTCGGTCGCGAGCTGGGTGGTGATTCTCTGGAAGGGCTGGCTGCTGCGGCGCGCGGTGCGCGACGTGCACACCTCCACCGCCGCGTTCTGGCAGGCCGGTTACCTGGACGAAGCCCAGCAGCGCCTGAACGGCTTTGACTCCCGCCGTCTGGTGCTGCCGCTGCTGGAGGCCGCCCGCACCATCGAGCAGGCCGCGCCGCAAACCCTGGCCGCCGCCGGCGACCGCTCGCAGCAGCTCACCCGCGTGCTGCGCGACGCTTTGCACCGTGTGTTGCACCGTCTTCAATATGGGCAGGTGCTGCTGGCCACCGTGGGTTCCACGGCCCCGTTCGTGGGCCTGCTGGGCACGGTCTGGGGCATCTACAACGCGCTCACGGCCATCGGTGTGGACGGCAAGTTCCGCATCGAGCAGGTGTCTGGCCCGGTGGGCGAGGCACTGGTCATGACGGCCGCCGGTCTGGCGGTGGCCATTCCCGCCGTGCTGGCCTACAACGTGCTGGGTCGCCAGATCGGTCGCATCGAGGCCGATCTGGAGGGGTTTGCCCGCGATCTGCGCGAGTTGCTCGTGCACAGCGAGGCCCCGAGATGAGCTTCGGAAGGCTGGAAAAGCCCGCCCGGCACGAACCGATGAGCGACATCAACGTCACGCCGCTGGTCGACGTGATGCTGGTGCTGCTGGTGATCTTCATCATCACGGCCCCACTCATGTCCAGCCGGCTGGAGCTGGAGCTGCCCAAAGCCAGCGAGCCGGTGGCCGCATCGGCAGAGCCCGAGGCGTTCATTTCGATCAGCGTGGACCCCCAGGGGCAGGTGTTCTGGGACGAGCAGCCGGTCGACGCCGCCACCCTGAAGCAGCGCCTGACGCAAACCGCGCAGCGCGACCCGGAGACCGAGCTGCAGTTGCGCGCCGACACGGCCGTGCCCTATGGTCGCGTGGTGCAGCTGATCGGCCTGGCCCAGAGCGTGGGCCTGTCGCGCATCGGTTTTGTGGCCGATCCGGCCACGGGTGCGACCACCGCGCCGGCGCCGACGCGCTGAGCGCTGTCGCCTGCGGCGGGCAGGGCGCCCCAAGCCCTAAAATCGGGGGCTACGCAGCGCGCTGCCCCTTTCATTCACCGGCCCGGTCCGGTCCCTGGTTCATGCAAGAAAAATACGCCCACAAGGATGTCGAGCGCGCCGCGCACGCCCACTGGAACGCCAACGACGCCTACCGCGTGACCGAGGTCGCCGGCAAGAAGAAGTTCTACGCCTGCTCCATGCTGCCCTACCCCAGCGGCAAGCTGCACATGGGCCATGTGCGCAACTACACCATCAACGACATGCTCACGCGTTACCTGCGCATGAACGGTCACAACGTGCTGATGCCCATGGGCTGGGACGCCTTCGGCCTGCCGGCCGAAAACGCGGCGCTGAAGAACGGCGTGCCACCGGCCAAATGGACGTACGAAAACATCGCCTACATGAAGCAGCAGATGCAGGCCATGGGGCTGGCCATCGACTGGAGCCGCGAGGTCGCGACCTGCGACCCGACGTACTACAAATGGAACCAGTGGCTGTTCCTGAAGATGCTGGAGAAGGGCATCGCCTACCGCAAGACCCAGATCGTCAACTGGGACCCGGTGGACCAGACAGTGCTGGCCAACGAGCAGGTGATCGACGGCAAGGGCTGGCGCACCGGCGCCACGGTGGAAAAGCGCGAAATCCCCGGCTATTACCTGAACATCACGTCCTACGCCGACGAGCTGCTCGACCACGTGCAGCTGGGCAACCCCAAGGCGACCCTCAACGGCTGGCCCGACAAGGTGCGCCTGATGCAGGAGAACTGGATCGGCAAGAGCGAGGGCGTGCGCTTTGCCTTCCCGCACTCGATCCAAGGCGCTGACGGCGCGCTGATCGGCGACGGCAGGATGTACGTCTTCACCACGCGCGCCGACACCATCATGGGCGTGACCTTCTGCGCCGTGGCCGCCGAGCACCCGCTGGCCCACCACGCCGCATTGACCAACCCCGCATTGGCGGCGTTCATCGAAGAATGCAAGACCGGCGGCACCACCGAAGCCGAGCTCGCCACGCAGGAAAAGAAGGGCATGGCCACCGGCCTGTTCGTCACGCACCCTCTCACCGGCGCGCAGGTCGGGGTCTGGGTCGGCAACTACGTGCTCATGAGCTACGGCGACGGCGCCGTGATGGGCGTGCCGGCGCACGATGAGCGCGACTTCGCGTTTGCACTGAAGTACGACCTGAAGATCCAGCAGGTGGTGGCCGTGGAAGGCGAGATTTTTTCCGCATTCGCCTGGGCCGACTGGTACGGGGACAAGCAGCGCGGCGTGTGCGTCAACTCCGGCGTGCTCGACGGCTTGGGTCAGAAGGCCGCCGTCGACAAGGTCGCCGAGCTGCTGGCCGCCCAAGGCCTGGGCGAGAAGAAGACCACCTTCCGCCTGCGCGACTGGGGCATCAGCCGCCAACGCTACTGGGGCACGCCCATTCCCATCATCCACTGCGCGGAACACGGCGCGGTGCCGGTGCCTGAAAAAGACCTGCCGGTGGTGCTGCCGCAGGACTGCATCCCCGACGGCTCGGGCAACCCGCTGCACAAACATGAAGGCTTCCATGCTGGCGTGGTGTGCCCGGTGTGTGGCAAGCCCGCGCGGCGCGAGACCGACACCATGGACACCTTCGTGGATTCGTCCTGGTACTTCATGCGTTACTGCGACCCGACCAACAGCGAGAAGATGGTGGCCGAGGGCGCGGACTACTGGATGCCGATGGACCAGTACATCGGTGGCATCGAACACGCCATCCTGCACCTGCTCTACGCGCGCTTCTGGACCAAGGTCATGCGCGACCTCGGCCTCGTGAAGGTGGACGAGCCCTTCAGCAAGCTGCTGACCCAGGGCATGGTGCTCAACCACATCTACTCGCGCCGCACCGAGAAGGGCGGCAAGGACTACTTCTGGCCGCAGGACGTGGAGCACGTGTTCGACGAAGCGGGCAAGGTGATTGGCGCGAAGCTGATCAAGGCGGTGGAGTCCAGCGGGGTCACGCTGCCGGTGGGCACTGCGATCGACTACGAGGGCGTGGGCACCATGTCCAAGTCCAAGAACAACGGCGTCGATCCGCAGGACCTGATCGAGAAGTACGGCGCCGACACCGCGCGCCTGTACACCATGTTCACCGCGCCGCCCGAGGCCACGCTGGAGTGGAACGACGCGGCGGTGGAAGGCAGCTACCGCTTTCTGCGCCGCGTCTGGGGCTTTGGCAACAAGCTCTCGGCCACGGCGGACCTGGGCGCGCTCGCGGCCAGCGTGGGCACGCAGTCGCTGTCCAAGGCGGCCAAGGCGCTGCGCCTGGAGGTGCACACCGTGCTCAAGCAGGTGGACTACGACTACCAGCGCATGCAATACAACACGGTGGTCTCGGGCGCAATGAAGATGCTCAACGCCCTGGACGACTTCAAGGGCGACGGCTCCGCCGGTGACAACGCCGCGCTGGCCGAAGGTTTCGGCATGCTGCTGCGCTGCATCTACCCGGCCACGCCGCACATCGCGCACAGCCTCTGGACCGAGCTCGGCTACGCCGCCGCCTCGGGCGAGCTGCTCGACGCGCCCTGGCCGCAGGCCGACGAGGCCGCGCTGCAGCGCGACGAGATCGAGCTCATGCTGCAGATCAACGGCAAGCTGCGCGGCAGCGTCACCGTGCCGGCCAGCGCCGACAAGGCCGCCATCGAAGCTGCGGCCTTGGCCAGCGAGGCCTTCGTCAAACAGGCCAATGGCGCTGCGCCCAAAAAGGTCGTGGTGGTGCCGGGCCGTCTGGTCAACGTGGTGGTATAAAAGTCGCGTCATGAAACCCAACACCCCCTTCGCCCCCCAGTCCTCCCGCGAGACGCCGGAGCCTTCCTTGTCCGGGCGGCGCGTGGCGCTGAGGGCGCTGGCCAGCGCGGGTGCGCTGCTCGCGACCGCTGGCCTGGGGGGGTGCGGTTTTGCCTTGCGCCAGGCGCCCAAGTTCGCGTTTGAATCGGTGTTGGTGACCGGGTTCGAGAACACGCAGGTGTCCAGAGCCCTCCAGCAGGCGATGGTGTCCGCCGGCATCCAGGTGGCCAACGCCTCCAAGGCCGCGCAGACCACCCCCGCAGCGGTGCCCGTGCAGGTGGTTTTGCATGTGGCCCGTGACCATCATGAGCGTGTGGTGTCGGGACAGACCGACTCGGGTCAGGTGCGGGAGCTGACGCTGCGCGTGCGTTTCCGCTTCCGTCTGAGCACGGTAGCAGGCAAGGTCCTGATCGACGACACCGAGCTGCTGCTGGAGCGCGACATCAGCTTCACGGAAACCGCCGCGCTGGCCAAGGCGGCGGAAGAGAACACCATGTTCCACGACATGGAAGGCGATATCGCGCAGCAGGTGCTGCGCCGCCTGGCCGCCGTGAAGTCGCTCTGACGCCATGCAGGTGGCCGCCCCGCAGCTGGCCGGGCAATTGCAGCGCGGACTCAAGTCTCTCTACACCCTGCACGGCGACGAGCCGCTGCTGATCCAGGAAGCGGCAGACGCCATCCGCGCCGTGGCGCGCGAGCAGGGCTACACCGAGCGCACCGTGCACACGGTGGCCGGGGCTCACTTTGACTGGAGCGAGGTGCTCGCCAGCGGGGGCTCCATGAGCCTGTTCGCTGACAAACAACTGATCGAAATCCGGGTGCCCTCAGGCAAGCCCGGCAAGGACGGCTCTCAGGTCCTGCAGCAGTTGGCCGAGGCCGCGCGGGACAACGACAGCACGCTCACGCTGGTGCTGCTGCCTCGCCTGGATGCCGCCACGCAGAAGGGCGCCTGGTTTGCTGCGCTCGACAGCTTTGGCGTGACGGTGAAGGTGGACCCGGTCGAGCGCCAGGCGCTGCCGGCCTGGATCGCGCAGCGCCTGCAGCAGCAGGGTCAGCGCGTCGCGGCGGGGGAAGAAGGCCAGCGCACGCTGCAGTTTTTTGCCGACCGCGTCGAGGGCAACCTGCTGGCCGCGCACCAGGAGATCCAGAAGCTCGGGCTGCTGTACCCGGCCGGCGAGCTGTCGCTGGAGCAGGTCGAAAACGCGGTGCTCAACGTGGCCCGCTACACCCCGTTCAAGCTGGCCGAAGCCGTGCTGGGCGGCCAGGTGCTGCGTGTGCAACGCATGCTCGACGGGTTGCAGGCCGAGGGCGAAGCCGCCGTGCTGGTGCACTGGGCGCTGTCCGAAGACATTCGCACGCTCAACCGCATCCGCAACGCGATGGACGCCGGCCGCCCCTTGCCGATGGCCTTGCGCGAAAACCGGGTCTGGGGCTTGAAGGAAAAGCTGATGGAGCGCGCGCTGCCGCTGATCCGGCCCGCCCAGCTGGCCCAGTGGCTGCAGGACGCACACACGGTGGACGGTATCGTCAAGGGCCTCAAGCAGCCCGACTGGCCGGCCGACCCGTGGGACGCGCTGCACCGCATGGCGCTGCGGGTGGCGCAGGCCTGCGCGCTGCGCTGACTCAGGCCGCTGCCGACTGGCGCAGCGCGGTGTCCCGGAAGTCGCTGGGCGAAAGACCGGCGTGTTCCCGGAACACGCGACTGAAATGGGCGCCGTTGTTGAAGCCCCATGAAAACGCGATGTCCGTGATCGTGCGCTGCGCCAGGGCCGGGTTCTTCAGGTCGCGCATGCAGGCCTGCAAACGGCGCCGCAGGATGTGGTGTGCCAGCGTGTCGTCCTCGGTGCTGAAGGCGTTGTGCAGGTGGCGCTTGCTGCAGTTCATCGATTGCGCGATGCGCTCGATGGACAGGCCCGGGTCGCGCAGGTGCTGCCCGATGTGTTCGCGGATGCGGTCGCGAAACGCTTCGAGCTGGGTGGTGGCGCTCTCGCGGCCGGCCAGTTCCTGCAGCGACAGGCGCACCAGCTCGATGATCATCTCGCCCACTCCACGGGCGGTGGTGGCGTTCATGGCGGGCAGCTCCTGGTAGGTGCTGCGCATGGTCTCCAGGGCCACACGTGAAATGCCGCTGGCGCCGCCCACATGGCGCGCCATCAGGGGTTCCAGCCGCAGGCCCCGTTCGATGAACTGCTGCTTGGGCAGCATCACGATGAGGTGCTCCACCCGCTCCGGGTTGGCGATTTCGTAGCTGCCGGTGGTGTCGTAGATGGCCCAGCCGCCCGGCCGCACCCAGGCCTGCCGCCCGTGCTGCTCGACCGCGGCGCTGCCTTGCCAGGGGGCGACGATCTTGAGGTAGCTGGTGTCGCTGGCGCTGGCCAGCTTGGGGCTGCGCAGCACGCGGTGCCGGTTCGCTTCCAGCTTGGTCAGCACCACGTCACCGGCGTGCGAGGCGCTCATGTGGCCGTCGAACCCGGTGTCGCCGTACAGGTCGGACTCCAGGCCGCCGAAGTGCCGCCACACCCAGTCGCGCCAGGCGGCAGCGCGTTCGCCGGGGGCGACAGCGTCGGTGCTCATCACGGGCGAAGGGGTCATGCGGTCTCCAGCAGGGGGGTGCGGAAATTATGGTGGGGCACCCACATCCCTGGGGTGGGCAGGGTTGGGGGTTTTCCCGCATGCGTGTGCACGTTCCGGCAAGCGGCTTGTGCATCGTCAGCAAAGCCCGCCGGCGGCCAGCTCACTAGCATCAAGGTCTCTGCCAGTCGAACACCACAGGAGACAAGCCATGGTCCAGTCCACCCGCCGTCTGATCCTCAAGGGCGCCGCCGCTTCGGTGGGCGCCATGTCCTTTGCCCCGCAACTCATGGCGCAGTCCGCGCCGGTGCGCGTCGGCTATTCGATGTCGCGCACCGGCCCCTGGACGGGCGGCGCGCAGGTGAGCCAGGAGCCCAACTACCTGCTCTGGGCCGAGCAGCAGAATGCCGCGGGCGGCCTCGACGTGAAAGGCGTGAAGCGGCAGATCGAGTTGATCAGCAGCGACGACCGCAGCGACACCGAGACCGTGGTTCGCACCTACGAAAAACTCATGGGCAGCGACAAGGTCGATCTGGTGCTGCCGCCCTGGGGCTCCAACGCCAACTTCGCCGTGGCCCCGCTGGCCAACCGGTTCCAGTACCCGTTCCTGGCGCCCACCGCACTGAGCAAGCGCCTGGTGGAAATGCGCCTGCCGTACTTCTTCCTGCTGCTGCAGCAGCCCGCGCCCATGACCAACGCGCTGGTCGACATGCTCAAGGCCAACGGCGTGAAGACCGTGGCGCTGATTTATGTGGACGACCTGTTCGGCCTGGAGAACTTCGCCGCTTTCAAGGTGGCGCTGCAGGGCAGTGGCATCACGCTGGTGGAGGACAAGAGCTACCCCGGTGGTGTGAAAGACCTCTCGCCCGTGCTGCGCTCGATGAAGGACAAGAACCCGGACGCGTTCGTGGGCTTCACCTACCCGCCCGACACCATCCTGGCCAGCCGCCAGGCCAAGGAAGTGGGCTTCAACCCGAAGTTCTTCTACGCCTCGGTGGGCACGGCCTTCCAGCTCTACCGCAACGTGATGACGCCCGCCGGCGCCGAAGGCGTGTTGGGCATGGGCTCGTGGAACGGCAAGACCAGCCCGGCCGCCAAGGCTTACTTCGACGCGCACACCAAGAAGTTCGCCGGCAAGGAACCCGATCGCTGGGCCAGCGGCGCCTGCTGGTCGGGGCTGGAGATCCTCACCAACGCCTGCAAGCAGGTTGGTCTGGACCGCAAGGCCATCCGGGACTACGTGGCCAACACCACGCACAAGACGATTCTGGGCGACATCAAGTTCAACGGCAGCGAGAACGTGGGCACGCCAGGGACCGTGGGTCAGTGGCAGAACGGGGAGTTCGAGGTGGTGTGGCCGAAGTCGGTGGCGACTGCAGCCTTGAACCCCAACAAGCCCGCGTGGAAGTGACACACCGTTGGTCCTGCGCTGTTCGCAGGACCTGAGTCCATCACCAAACCCCAGCCGTTCGGGCTGAGCCTGTCGAAGCCCATCCAGCCATGTCTGCGTGAGCCCTTCGACAAGCTCAGGGCGAACGGGGTTGTGTTTCCGGCCCCCCAAATCCCATGTCCTTCTCCGCCTGGCTCGAACTCCTCGCCTCCGGTCTCATCACCGGGGGCATCTACGCGCTCGTCGCGCTCGGGCTGAACCTGCAGTATGGGTTGATGCGCATCCTCAACATCGCGCACGGCGAGTTCCTGATGGTGGGGGCTTACCTCACCTGGATGGCGCAGACCTCGCTGGGGCTGAATCCGCTGTTCATGGTGCCGGTGTCGTTCGCCATGCTGTTCGTGCTGGGGTGGGTGATCCACCGCCTGTGTTTCCGCCGCCTCACCGCCACCTCGCCCAACCTCGACATCTTTGAAGCCCGCGGCCTCATGGTGGCCTTCGGCCTCATGTTCCTGGTGCAGAACTTCGCGTCGTGGATGTGGGGTGGCGATCTGCGCGGCTACGACTTCCTCACCGAGCCGGTGCAGATCCCGCTGCCCATGGGGGAGGCGCAGTTTGCCGGCAACAAGCTGCTGGTGTTTGCGCTGGCCCTGCTGTTCTCGGGCGCGCTCATCGTGCTCATGCGCACCACGCTGCTGGGCAAGGGCGTGCGCGCGCTCATGCAGTCGCCCACCGGCGCGCAGCTCATGGGCATCAACACCCAGCGCCTGCACCCGCTCATGTTCGGCATCGGCCTGGGCCTCTCGGGCGTGGCCGGTTGCCTGATCTCCATGGCGTACACCATCAGCCCTTCCATGGGCGAGCCCTACACCATCACCGCGCTCATCGTCATCACGCTGGGCGGCTTCGGCAGCATGGGCGGTGCGCTGGCCGGTGGCCTGTTGCTGGGGGTGATCGAAGCCCTGGGCATGCACTTCACCAACCCCTCGCTCAAGGCTCTGTTGAGCTACGTGGTCTTCATCAGTGTGCTGTTGCTGCGGCCTGAAGGACTCTTCACCCGGAAAAGCCGCAAGTCATGAACTCAAGACAATTCCTCATCCGCGATCTGTTGGTCCTCTTCGGCCTCACCGGCTGGGCGCTGGCGCTGCCCAGCTTCGCCAGCGAGTTCGCCGTGTCCATGGCGCTCACCTGCCTGATGTACATCGCGCTCTCGTCGAGCTGGGCGCTGTTCTGCGGCACCACGCGCTACCTGTCGCTGGCCACCTCGGCCTTCTTCGGCATCGGGGCGTACACCAGCGCCATCCTGCTGGAGCAGTTGTCGTGGGTGCAGGCCATCGCCATGGGCTCCCTGATTGCCGCGGCGGTGGCCGTGGTCATGGGCGCGGCGGTGCTGCACCTTCGCGGCACCTACTTTGCGGTGCTCACCTTCGGCATGACCGAGCTGATCCGACACGCCATCAGCTACTTCGAGAAAAGCGTCACCGGCACCGTGGGCCGCGTGCTCATGGTGGTGCCCGAGCGCGACACCATCTACCTCACCGTGCTCGCCCTGGCTGTGATCACGGTGGCGCTGTCCATCACCATCCGGCGCACGCGCTTTGGTCTCGCCATGCTCGGCATCGGCGCCGACGAGCAGCGCGCCCAGACGCTGGGCGTGAACACGCGCTGGATCAAGATCGCCGGCTTCGCGCTCACCGCTGCGGTGGCCGGCGCGGTGGGCGCGGCCATGTCGGTGCGCTGGACCTACATCGACCCGCACACCGTGTTCAACCCCTTCATCGGTTTCCAGACCGTGCTGATCGCGCTGATCGGCGGCGCGGCGACGTTGTGGGGGCCCCTGATCGCGGCCATCGTGTTCAGCGTGCTGGCCGAGACGCTGCGCCTGCAGGTGCCGCAGATCTACATGATGTCGCTCGGCCTGCTGCTCATCCTCTCGGTGCTGTATCTGCCGGGTGGCCTGGCCTCGCTGCGCGCCGAGACCTTCCGGGGCTGGCGCGATGGCGCCAAGGCGTGGTGGATTGAAATGCGCGACGACCTGAGTGGCGAGACGAAACGCAGCAAGCAACGCGAGAAAGCACTGCGGGAGCGACGCGATGTGTTTTGAATGCACCCTCACCCCAACCCTCTCCCGCAAGCGGGCGAGGGGGCTTTCACTCCCTCTCCCGCTTGCGGGAGAGGGCCGGGGTGAGGGCCGCGCGCGCCCAGGAGCACCGCAATGAGCCAGCCTCTCCTAGACGCCCGCGACATCACCGTGCGCTTCGGCGGCCTCACCGCCGTGGACGCCGTGAGCGCACGCTTCATGCCGGGCGAACTCGTCGGCATCATCGGCCCCAACGGCGCGGGCAAGACCACCTTCTTCAACGCCATTTCGGGCGTCACCCAGGCCACCAGCGGCGCGCTTTTGATGCAGGGGCGCGAGCTCAGCGGCAAGGGCCCGCACCGCTTCACGGCCCATGGTCTGGCGCGCACCTTTCAGACGCCGCGCACCTTCCCCGACATGCTGGTGCGCGACAACATCGCCTTCGGCCTGAAGTTCGCGGGCCGCCGGCCACGCAAGTACATCTGGTGGGGCGAAGAGACCACCGTGCCGTGGGTGCTGCGCACGCCCGAGAGCATCCTCGGTCTCATCGGCCTGGGTGCCCAGGCCGATCTGCCGGCCGCGGCCATCACACCCTCGCAGCAGCGCCTGCTGGAAATCGGCATGGCCCTGGCCACGCGCCCGCGCATGCTGCTGCTCGACGAAGTGGCCGCCGGCCTGACCGAAAACGAGGTGGAGGAGATGGCGCGCCTGATCCGCCGCCTGCGCGACGAGCTCGACCTCACCGTGGTCTGGATCGAACACGCCGTGACCACGCTGCTGCGCCACGTGGAGCGCGTGATCGTGCTGCACCAGGGCAAGAAGATCGCCGACGGCACGCCCGCCGAGGTGGTGCGCAACACCGAGGTGATCGAGGCCTACCTGGGCGACGAGATGAACGAACCGACCGCCGAGGAGGCCGCCGCATGATGTGGTACCGCCCGACCCCCTTTGAACTCGGTGGCGGCGCGCGCGCACGCCTCAAGGTGAACGGCCTCTCAGCCGGCTACGGCGCCTTCCTCGTGCTGCGCGATCTGCAGCTCGACATCCAGCCCGGCCTCACCGTGGTGCTCGGCCCCAACGGCGCGGGCAAGACCACGCTGCTCAAGGCGCTCAACGGCCTGATCCCGCGCGGCGGATCGGTGCTGCTCGACGGCACCGAGATGCCCGAGAAGACGCATCAGATCGTGCAGGCCGGTGTGGCGCTGGTGCCCGAAGGCCGCCAGCTGTTCCCGCAACTCACGGTGACGGAAAACCTCGAACTCGGCGGCTGGCTGGTGCCCAAGGCCTTGCGCGCCGAGCGGCTGGCCCGGGCCTTTGTGGACTTCCCCAAACTCAAGGAGCGCGCCACGCAACTGGCCGGCACCATGAGCGGCGGCGAGCAGCAGATGGTGGCCGTGGCGCGCGCCATGATGTGCGCGCCGCGCCTGCTCATGCTCGACGAACCCTCGCTCGGCCTCGCGCCGAAGATGGTGGACGAGCTGCTCACCATCGTGCGCCGCATCGCGGACGCCGGCACCACCGTTCTGATGGTGGAGCAGAACGTGAAGAAGGCGCTGGCCGTGGCCGACCGCGGCTACGTGATGGAGCGCGGCACGCTGGTGGCCAGCGGGCCGGCGAAGCTGCTCGCGCGCTCCACCGTGATCCGCGAGGCCTACCTCGGTGCTGACAAGGACCCCGTCAGTGGCACCACCAGCGCGGCCGATGCCGTGCAGCGCCGCAAGGCTGTGGCAACGACAGCTTGATACCTACCCACCCCGTTCGCCCTGAGCCTGTCGAAGGGCTCACCCACACGGTGGTGTGAAGGCTTCGACAAGCTCAGCCCGAACGGGATCTTGCTCAGTCCAAACGGTTTCATTTCTGATTTCAAAGGAGAACCCCATGTCCGACATGTCCATGCTCATCAACGGCCTCAAAGTCACCGCCGAAAAAGGCGCCACCTTCGAGCGCCGCAACCCGCTCGACGGCAGCGTGGCCACACGCGCACCCGCCGCCTCGCCGGCCGATGCCGTGATGGCGGTGGAAGCCGCCGCCGAAGCCTTCAAGACCTGGAGCGAAACGGGGCCGAGCGCGCGCCGCGCCCTGCTGCTCAAGGCCGCTGATGCGCTCGAAGCCAAGACGCCCGCGTTCATCGAAGCCGTGTCGGCCGAGACCGGTGCCACCGGCATGTGGGGCGGCTTCAACGTGTTCCTGGCCGCCGGCATGATCCGCGAAGCCGCCGCGCTGACCACGCAGGTGTCGGGCGAGGTGATCCCGTCCGATGTGCCCGGCTCGCTCGCCATGGGCGTGCGCCAGCCGGCCGGTGTGGTGCTCGGCATTGCGCCCTGGAACGCCCCCGTCATCCTGGCCGTGCGCGCCATCTGCGTGCCGCTGGCGTGCGGCAACACGGTGATCCTCAAGGGCAGCGAAAACTGCCCCCGCACCCACCAGCTGATCATCGAAGCGTTTCAAGAGGCGGGCTTCCCGCCCGGCGTGGTGAACTACATCACCAACGCCCCGGCCGACGCTGGCGCCGTGGTCGAAGCCATGGTGGCCCACCCGGCCGTGCGCCGTGTGAACTTCACCGGCTCCACCAAGGTGGGCAAAATCATCGCGGCCACCTGCGCGAAATACCTCAAGCCCGTGGTGCTGGAACTCGGCGGCAAGGCGCCGCTGGTGGTGCTGGACGACGCCAACCTCGACGACGCCGTCAACGGCGCGGCCTTCGGCGCGTTTGCCAACAGCGGCCAGATCTGCATGAGCACCGAACGCATCATCGTGGACCAGAAGATCGCCGACGCCTTCGTGAAGAAGTTCGCCGACAAGGCCAAGGCCCTGCCGCTGGGCGACCCGCGCAAGCCCGAGCCGGTGGTGCTGGGTTCGGTGATCGGCATGGGCACGGTCCACCACTGCAATCAACTCATCGACGACGCGCTGGCCAAGGGCGCCAAGCTCGCGTGCGGCGGCAAGGCCGACACCACGCTCATGCCCGCCACGGTGCTCGACCACGTGACCCCGGCCATGCGCATCTACCACGAAGAAACCTTCGGCCCGGTGAAGTGCGTGGTGCGCGTGAACGGCGTGGAAGAAGCGATTGCCTGCGCGAACGACAACGAGTACGGCCTCTCGGCCGCCGTGTTCGGCGGCGACATCGCCCGCGCTTTCAACGTGGCGCGCAAGATCGACAGCGGCATCTGCCACGTGAACGGCCCCACCGTGCACGACGAAGCACAAATGCCGTTCGGTGGCGTGAAGGGTTCGGGCATCGGCCGCTTCGGCGGCAAGGCCGGCATCGACGCCTTCACCGAGCTGCGCTGGATCACGGTGCAGACGACGCCGCGGCACTACCCGTTCTGATGTCCGGTGGGTGAGGAGGGGAAGAAGAGCGAAGGCCCTGGAGGCGGTGCTTCCAGGGCTTTTGTTTTGGATGGTCTGTGGTTGGGCTGGTGTCGCGGGTAGCGTTGGGTGGTTGGAGGACTGTTCAAGGCTGGCAGCGGCCCTTTGACAGACGGCGTCGGGTAGACAGCTACCGAACCATCAGATTCGGCATGGCCATCTTGGGCCACCCAAACTTGTCGCGGAGCGACCGGTCGAACACCTGCAGCAGCTCTGTGGCTAGACCCCAGTCGCATAGAACCTGGGGATGCAGGTAGACCGGCGGCGTGGGGTTCTCTCCGTTGAGCGAAAGCGCCACCAGCAGGCTATTCGAGCCAAGCGTCTCCTTCTCTTGGACGAGCTGCTCGTACTGCTCCATCAGTCCCAAGGCCCGCGATACGTCGGCATGCGCCCGACCAGCCTCGGTCAGGGCCACAGATGCGCGACGATCCAGGTCCTGGTAGGTCTGGCCCTCTTCGGTCGTGTACGCCCGAGAAGGGAGGTAGGGAGGGATCCGGTGCGCCGTCGAGTCTCGGTAGGCCTTGCCGTATTCATTGAACCACGTCAGCGGCGTCGGCTCGCCAACATAGTCCTTCAGCTCATCGGGAAGGTACGGCTCCACATCGCGCTTGAACAGACCGACCTTCAAGGGGTTCAGCGCGCCGCCCGACTCCAGAACGCAGACCCACGCAATGTTGTCCATCAGGCCGTACATGTTGATGGCGAAGGCCTGGAACTGGATGGCCACCTCATCGCAGGTCTCCAAGGACAGCAGCTCTGCGGTATCGGGCGGGTAGAGCGTGAAGATGTTGCGCGCGCCGCGAGCGATCAGCGGCAGGCGTCGGCCGATGCCCTGCAGGGCGAATGTGCGAGCGCGCGGATTGGTGAGGCGCTGGGCCAACTCGCCAAGCACCAAGCGCATGCCTGCCGTCTCGTTTAGCAGGCGCTGTACGGACTTAGGGCTACGCTGAACAAGTCCAGGGGTGGCGCGAGGTTTGCATGTATCGATGCACCCGAGACACGAAGGTGAAGATGAAGCAACAGACCCTGGCGATGGCAGCCGATCAAGGCGACGGATTCGAGCAGTACCGCAAGCCGACCAAGCGCGATGCGTTCCTGGCGACGATGGAACAGATCGTGCCCTGGCAGGCGCTGTGCTCGGTCATCGAACCTCACTACCCCAAAGCCGGCAACGGGCGCCCACCGATCGGGCTCGAACGCATGCTGCGGATGTACTTCGTGCAGCACTGGTTCAACCTGGCCGATGAGGCCTGCGAAGAGGCCCTGCTCGACAGCACGGCGCTGCGCCGCTTTGTGGGCATCGATCTTGGGCGGGAGCGTGTGCCTGACGGGACCACCCTGCTGAAGTTTCGCCGCCTGCTGGAGCAGCACAAACTGGGCGAGGCCCTGTTTGCCAAAGTGGGGGAGGTGCTGCAGGCGCGAGGCTTGAAGGTGGGCACCGGCACCATCGTGGACGCCACCATCATCGGCGCGCCCAGTTCGACCAAGAACGCCGACAAGCAGCGCGACCCCGAGATGCACCAAACCCGCAAAGGCCAGCAGTGGTATTTCGGGATGAAGATGCACATTGGCGTGGACAGCCGCAGCGGGCTGGCGCACAGCGCTGTGGTGACAGCAGCCAACGTGCACGACAAGCACCCGCTGCCCGATCTGCTGCACGGCAACGAGCAGCGTGTGTATGGCGACAGTGCCTACGCCAGCCAGAAAGCGTTGATCGGATCGAAGGCCCCCAAGGCCAAGGACTTCACCAACCAGCGCGTGCGCAGGGGTGGCGATATCGACGAGGCCGAGCGCTCCAGGAACCACAACAAGTCCAAGGTCCGCGCCCGGGTCGAACACGTCTTTGCTGTGGTCAAACGGCTCTGGGGCTTTGCCAAGGTGCGCTACCGAGGTCTCGCCAAGAACGCCACGCGCTCGTTCGTGGTGCTGGGTTTGGCCAACATCTACCTGGCGCGTCAGCGCCTCATGGCATGAGTGCGTCCGTTGCGCACGACGGGTGCGCGAGCACGGCTGGTATGTCCAGGGAACGCGGTCGAATCGCGCCGCTTGCCCGCGTCGGCAACCCTTTGCGTAGCGGGCCACTCAATTCGGCTACTTGTTCAGCGCTGCCTTAGCGAACTCCTCAAGCTGCTTGGGGCCGTACCCGCGCCCGATGTTCGGTGTTGCCATTGGTGGATCCGGGTACCGAGGTGGGGTCGAAAGGACGGGATGAGCATAGGGAAGATGGTGTGTCCGCTTTCGCTGGCGGACCAACGCCTCGCCACCCTCACCCGCACCTCGCAGGCTGACACGCACACCCACAACCCCTCGCCTGGTGGCAATGGCACTCACCCGTCTTGCGGTTTCAGCGGCAGCCGCAGGCGTTGAGGCCGCCGCCGTGGGCGAGTGTGGCGGTGGGGCTGGGATGCCATGTAGGCCGGCAGCAGCCAGGGTGTGGAGGCAGATGCTGCGCCCAGGGTGATGAGGGCGAGCAGGGCGGTGAGCGCCAAGGTGCGTCTCGCCGTGTTTACCGCTGCTGCGCAGTCATGCGCGTCGGGGCGAACATGCTGCGTCCCAGCCATCGCCAGAGCCGCTGGCCGTTGCGTCCCGCGCCCTGCACCTTCAGGTCGCCCGACTGCATCTCCCGCTCCGGGGCGCTGTCGCCGGTCCAGATTTCGGTGAGCGCGCGCACTGTCGAGTCGACCAGCACGCTGACGTCGTGACCCGGGTCGTCGCGGCACAGGTCGGCCACGTGGTGTTCCACCACCAGCCACCACAGCCGCTCCGTCGCGGGGCCGTCGCTGAAGCGGAAGTGGACCACCGTGCGCTCGGCGTCGGGGAACTCATCCATGCGTGCGAAACGGCGGATGTCCCACATCAAAAAGCCGGCGTCGAGCTGCTCGGGCCGCAGCCGGCTGCCGATCCAGCGTGCGCCCCAGTGGCCCAGGCCCACCACGATCGGCCGCAATTCCTCGCCCGCGGGCGTCAGGTGGTATTCCCAGTTCTTCTCGACGCGCCGCCGCTCGATGACGCCGATCTCTTCGAGCTTGCGCAGGCGCTGCGTCAGCAGCGTGGCCGACATGCGCGGCACGCCGCGGTGGATGTCGTTGAAGCGGTGGCTGCCGCACAGCAGTTCGCGCACCACCAGCGGCGTCCACAGCTCGCCCAACACCTCGGCGCCCCGGGCCACGGTACAGAACTGCATGTAGTCGATCATGCGAGCCAGTCTATGCGCGCGCTGTCAGAACACCTACTCCAGATTCTGGACTTGAGCATGCCCGGCACACGGCATACCTTGAAGACCGACCGTGCATGTCGCACCGGTCAAGTTCAAGGAGCACCGCCATGACCGAAGCCCTCGTTTCCGCCCCCGCTGCCCCGGCCGTCTTCGACGCCGAGAAGTTCCGCCAGACCACGCGCGCGCAGTGGGAGAACACCGCCGAGGCCTGGAACCGATGGGGCCCCTTGCTGGCGCGCTGGCTGGGCCCGGCCACCGAGGCCATGCTGGACATGGCGGCGGTCGGCCCCGGCGCGCGCGTGCTCGACGTGGCGGCTGGCGCAGGCGAACAAACGCTGGTCGCGGCGCGCCGCGTGGGTGCGCGCGGCCACGTGTTGGCCACCGACATCTCACCGGCGATCCTGCGCCACGCCAAGGCGGCGGCCGAACTGGCCGGGCTGGCGAACGTGGACACACGGGAACTCGATGGCGAGCGCCACGATCTGTTATCCGGCGCCTCGTTCGACGCCGCGGTATCGCGTGTCGGCCTGATCTACTTTCCCGACCAGCAGCGCGCGCTGGCCGGCATCCGCCACGCGCTGAAGCCGGGCGGGCGCTTCGCTGCGGTGGTGTATTCCACCGCCGAGCGCAACCCGTTCTTCGCGTTGCCGGTCGGCATCATCCGGCGCCGCGCGCAGCTGCCGCCACCCCTGCCCGGGCAACCGGGGCCGTTCTCATTGGGGGCCGAGGGCGTGCTGGCGAAGGCGTTGGAGCAAGCGGGTTTTCGGGACGTGGAGGTGCGCAAGGTCGATTCCCCGGTCCGCCTGCCGAGCGCCGCCGAGTGCGTGCGCTTCGAGCGGGAGTCCTTCGGTGCCCTGCACCAGATGATGGCAGGTTTGAGTGAAGGCGAACGCGCCGACACCTGGGGAGAGATCGAGCAGACCTTGCTGCGTTTCGAAACCAGGGCGGACGGCTTCATGGGCCCGTGCGAGATGCTGGTGGGGGCGGGCACGCGCTGAGCGGCACGGGCGAAGCGGCTTGGACCCGTTCCGGCGTGGCGGCCAGGCTGCGTGCGGTGCGCAGGGTGGTGGTGTGGGTGTTCATGGCGTGCAACATGGCCAACCGTGTGGCAGACCCTGCTACCGTGTGGCCATTCGCAACTCCTTCACAAAGGCCCGCCATGCGCCACCTCGCGCTCTCCCTCACCTTGCTGTTGCTCACCGGCGCCACCGCCGCCCAGGCCGAAGAGATCGGCTCGGTCGACACGGTGTTCAAGTTCATCGGGGCCGACCACAAGATCGTGGTCGAGGCGTTCGACGACCCGGGGGTGGCCGGCGTCACCTGCTTCCTGTCGCGCGCCAAAACCGGTGGCATCAAGGGCGCGCTCGGCCTCGCCGAGGACAAATCCGAGGCGTCCATCGCCTGCCGGCAGGTCGGCCCGATCTCGATCCCCAAACCCATCCAGGCGCAGGAAGAGATCTTCAGCGAGCGCACCAGCTTCATCTTCAAGCGCCTGCGCATCGTGCGCATGGTCGACCTCAAGCGGCACACGCTGGTGTACCTCACCTACTCCGATCGGGTGATCGAAGGCTCGCCGCAGAACTCGGTGACCGCGGTGCCGGTGGACCGTGCCACCGCGATCCCGGTGCGCTGAAGGGGCCTAAACGCCGTCCGACAGCGTCAACACGTGCCCCAGGCGCGGGTCGCCGCGCCCGCCCAGCACCAGCGCGTGGGCCGCCTGCACCGCCTCGGGCCCGCGGTGGTGCTGCACCACCAGCCAGGGGGCCGAAGGCTGGGTCACTTGCTGGACGAACGCATGCCAGGCGCGCGCCATGCGCTCGTTGAACCCGGCGGCGCCCCAGTCGCCATGGCGCTTCTTGGCCTGCGCCGGTGCAAAGAACAGCACCGGGCGTGGCCCGGGCAGGTCGCGCGCGCCGGCCAGCTGGTTCACGTGGGTGCCGCCGATGGAGCAGCTGTAAGCGAGCGCCGTGAACCGGCGGTGGATGGCCTTGCGCAATTCGCCATTGCCCGCGAAGTCGACGTACACGCAGGGCGTGTCGCTGGGCAGCACGTCGAGCTGGTCGTAGGTGAGGACGCGGCTGTACACGCCCAGGCTTTCGCAGAACGCCACGTTGCCGGGTGAGGTCAGGCCGATCACCTCCACGTCCGGTCGGTGGGCCAGCTGGGCCGCGGTGGCGTACGCCGTCTTGCTGCTGGCCGACGAAAGCAGCATCACGCCCCGCCGGCCCGGCTGGCTCGTGCCGAAGAAGGCGTTGTCGGCCAGGAAGTCGTCGATCAGCCAGGCGGTGAGAAACAAGGGCCGCAGCAGCGCCTGCAGCGGTTCGCTGGCGGGGTCGTGCAGCGAGTCGACCGCGCAGCGCAGGTAGTGGTTGTAGACCGGGTGCAGCGCCGCGCGGTGCGGTGCGCCGTCATGGAAACCCTCGGGCGACACGCGCGCGGGCTGCAGCACGGCGTCCGAGGCCATCGGCCAGTAGCCATACAGGCGCTCACCTTCGGCCACCCCGGCACATGCCGTTTCTGTCACCACGCCGAACCCCCAGACCGGCACGATGCCCCAGGGGGCGTCGTCGGCCTGCGGCACCACCGGGAAAAACCGCCAGTAGTCCATGGCCTCGCCGAACGCGGCGTAGGTGATGTTGTTGGACGTGTAGGCGAACCGCTCGACGCGCACCCGCACCTGTCCGTCGGACAGGGGCGCTTCGGGCAACCGGACGGTTCGCGTGGTGTCGAGCCGGTCCTTGCGGACCTGGAACTGGGTGGTGGTCATGGGCGTTTCACGGTGGGGAAGCGGGGCCGTGATGGTGCACCGGTTCGGCGCGCCCGGTTGTCACGCGCGTTGCCAGGGCCGCCCCTGAATGCCCCCGCCTCCCCAAGCGCGGGCCGCTCTGCGAAAATCGCGCCATGAACGCGACCAACACCACCGAACTCATGAACACGCTGGGCAGCCAGGCCAAGGCCGCCTCGGCGCTGATGGCCAAGGCCAGCGCGGCGACCAAGCTCAAGGCGCTGCGCTCGCTCGCCGCGCTGCTGCGCGCCAACGTGGAGGGCCTGCAGACCGAGAACGCCAAAGACCTGGAGCGCGCCCGCGCCGCCGGGTTGAGCGAGCCGATGGTGGACCGCCTCAAGCTCACACCCAAGGTCATCGAGACCTGCGCCGAAGGCTGCGAGCAGCTGGCCGCAATGGCCGACATCATGGGTGAAATCTCGGGCCTGAAGCAGATGCCCAGCGGCATCCGCGTGGGCCAGATGCGCGTGCCCATCGGCGTGTTCGGCATGATCTACGAGAGCCGCCCGAACGTGACCATCGAGGCCGCCAGCCTGAGCATCAAGAGCGGCAACGCCTGCATCCTGCGCGGCGGCTCCGAGGCCATCGACTCCAACCGCGCCCTGGCCGCGCTGGTGCAGCAGGCGCTTGCCGCCGCCGGCCTGCCGACCGACGCGGTGCAGCTCGTGCCCACCACCGACCGCGCCGCCGTGGGCCAGCTCATCACCATGCCGCAGTACGTGGACGTGATCATCCCGCGCGGCGGCAAGGGCCTGATCGAGCGCATCAGCGCCGAGGCCAAGGTGCCCGTCATCAAACACCTGGACGGCAATTGCCACACCTACGTGGACGACCCCTGCGACATCGCCATGGCGGTGAAGGTGGCCGACAACGCCAAGACGCAAAAGTACAGCCCCTGCAACGCCACCGAAAGCCTGCTGGTGGCGCGCGGCGTGGCGGCCGATTTTCTGCCGAAGATCGGCGCCGTGTACGCCGCCAAGGGCGTGGAAATGCGCGGCTGCCCCGAGGCCATGGCCATCCTGGCGGCCGTGCCGGGCGCCACCGTGATGGCCGCCAGCGAGCAGGACTGGAGCGAGGAATACCTCGCGCCGGTGATCAGCGTCAAGATCGTTGACGGCCTGGACGAAGCCATCGCCCACATCAACCGCTACAGCAGCCACCACACCGACGCCATCCTCACCACCGACCACATGCACGCCCAACGCTTCCTGCGCGAGGTCGATTCGGCCAGCGTGATGGTGAATGCGAGCACCCGCTTCGCTGACGGGTTCGAGTACGGGCTGGGGGCCGAAATCGGCATCTCGACCGACAAGTTCCATGCCCGTGGTCCGGTCGGCGTCGAAGGCCTCACGTCCTTGAAATACGTGGTGCTGGGCGAAGGCGAAATTCGGGCCTGAGGCGGGCTTGCAAGCCCGGCTTTCGGCCCCATACTTCCAACGCTAGCGGCTTTTCCAACAACCCCCATCTCTCGCCCAAACGCATCGCCCGAGCGTCCAGGTCAGCGCGGAACCGGCTTCGCCGGGCCGCTGCTGACGCCCCCCAGTGGGGGGTGACGCCGCAGGCGGCGCGGGGGGCGTCTAAATCTTATGGTTCCGCATCTCGTCACCGCCCTCACTGGCCCCATCAACGAACTCGAACAGCGCATCCTCGAATCCACGCCCGTGATCGAGCGCTGGTTCCGGCTGGAGTGGATGGAGCACACGCCGCCGTTCTACAGCTCGGTGGACGTGCGCAACGCCGGTTTCAAGCTCGCGCCCGTGGACACCAACCTCTATCCCGGCGGCTGGAACCACCTCACGCCCGAGATGATGCCGCTGGCGGTGCAGGCGGCCATGGCCGCCATCGAGAAGATCTGCCCCGAGGCCAAGAACCTGCTGCTGGTGCCCGAGAGCAGCACCGATGTGTTTTACCTCGGCAACCTGCGCCAGCTGCAGCGCATCTTCTACCAGGCCGGCCTGAACGTGCGCCTGGGCTCGTTGTCCAACGACATCAAGGCCCCCACCACCATCGACCTGCCAGGCGGTGAGTCCATCACGCTGGAGCCGCTGATCCGCAGCAAACGCCGCCTTGGCCTCAAGCACTTCGACCCCTGCACCATCCTGCTCAACAACGACCTGAGCGCGGGCGCACCCGGCATCCTGGAAGACCTGCACGAGCAGTACCTGCTGCCGCCCTTGCACGCGGGGTGGGGCATCCGCCGCAAGAGCAACCATTTCAAGGCCTACGAAGAGGTGTCCAAGCGCTTCGGCAAGCTGCTGGGCATGGACCACTGGCTGATCAACCCGATGTTCAACCAGTGTGGCGAGGTGAATTTCGCCGAAGCCACCGGGCTGGAGTGCCTGCGCAGCAACACCGACGCGCTGCTGGGCAAGATCCGCCGCAAATACAAGGAATACGGCATCAACGAGAAACCGTTTGTCGTCATCAAGGCCGACAACGGCAACGCGGCGCTGGGCCAGCTCACGGTGCGCGACGCCAAGGACCTGGACGACGCATGGTTCAAGGCCCGGGCCAAGGCCGTGGGGAGCCAGCCGGTGGGCGAGGTCATCATCCAGGAAGGCGTGCTGACCAACGAGCGCATCAACGCCGCCGTGGCCGAGCCCGTGGTCTACATGATGGACCGCTACGTGGTGGGCGGGTTTTACCGCGTGCACGCCGACCGGGGCACCGACGAAAGCCTCAACGCGCCAGGGTCGAGCTTCGTGCCGCTGGCGTTCGAACAAAGCGCGCAGCTGCCGCAGCCCGGCGTGAAACCGGGTGCCAGCGTGCCCAACCGCTTCTACATGTACGGCGTCATCGGCCGCCTGGCGATGCTGGCGGCGAGCTACGAGCTGGAAGCGACCGACCCGGACGCAGAGGTTTACGAATAGGCCCACCCCCGCGCCGCGCCTGCGGCGCGTCACCCCCTCAAGGGGACGATGCGAGTGGCCCGGCGGAGCCGGCTCCACCGCATCCTGATCGCACGCACGCCTCGCCGGACGGGTTCATGTTCGCAATGTGGCAGGGGACATGACTTCTCCCCAGTAAAGTTGTTGCAGTGCAACAAACCCGCCGGAGCGTCTCATTTAGGCACATCGCCCCACTGGCGGAGCGGGTGCTGCGGGCGCAGAATCGCGAGCTTCCAGACAACGGACCTGATCCCCAGCCGGGTCGGGTGGTTTTTTGTCCTCCAGCAAATCTTCGCTTGCTGCGCTCACCCTGGGCGCCATCGGTGTGGTGTATGGCGATATCGGCACCAGCGTGCTGTACGCCATCAAAGAGATCTTCGGGTCCGGCCATGTCCCCTTCACCCATGACAACGTGTATGGGGTGCTGTCCATCGTTTTCTGGACGCTGACGGTCATCGTGTCCCTCAAGTACGTCGTGCTGGTGCTGCGCGCCGACAACGCGGGCGAGGGCGGCCTGATCGCCATGCTGGCGCTGGCCTCGCAGGCCGTGAAAGACCGGCCCGAGCTGCGCAAGTGGCTGCTGGCGATCGGCATCTTCGGCACCTCGCTGTTTTATGGCGACGGTGTCATCACCCCGGCGATTTCGGTGCTCTCGGCAGTGGAAGGCCTGGAGGTCATCTCGCCCGCGTTCAAGCAGTACGTGGTGCCGATCACGCTGGTGGTGCTGTTCGGCCTGTTTTTCGTGCAGAAGCGCGGCACCGGTGGCATCGGCAAGTTTTTTGGTCCGATCACGGTGTTGTGGTTTCTCACCATCGCGGCGCTCGGTGTGGTGCACATCGTGGGCCACCCCGAAATCCTGGCCGCGCTCAGCCCGCACCACGCCCTGCGCTTCATCTGGGAGCAGCCCGGCACCACCTTCATCATCCTGGGCGCCGTGGTGCTGTGCGTGACGGGCGGTGAGGCGCTCTACGCCGACATGGGCCACTTCGGCAAAAAGCCGATCCGCCTGGCCTGGTTTTCGGTGGTCATGCCCTGCCTGACGCTGAACTACTTCGGACAGGGCGCGCTGCTGCTGGAGAACCCCGAAGCGGTCAAGAACCCCTTCTTCAACATGGCGCCCGACTGGGCCCTGCTGCCGCTGGTGGGGCTGGCGACCATGGCCACGGTGATCGCCTCGCAGGCCCTGATCTCCGGTGCGTTCAGCGTCACCAAACAGGCCGTGCAGCTGGGCTACCTGCCGCGACTGAACCTGCTGCACACCAGCGTGCGCGACACCGGCCAGATCTACATCCCCTTCGTCAACTGGGGCCTGTTCGTGGCCATCGTGCTGGCGGTGGTGATGTTCAAGTCGTCCAGCAACCTGGCGGCCGCCTACGGCATCGCCGTCACGCTGGACATGCTCATCACCACGGTGCTGACATTCTTCGTGATCCGCTTTGGCTGGAAATACCCGCTCTGGCTGTGCCTGCTGGCGACCGGGTTCTTCTTCGTGGTGGACCTGGCCTTCTTCAGCTCCAACCTGCTCAAGCTGTTTGCGGGCGGCTGGTTCCCGCTGCTGATCGGCGGCGTGGTGTTCATGCTCATGATGACCTGGAAGCAGGGGCGGGTCCTCATGGCCCAGGCCCAGCAGGCCGACGCCATCGAACTCGACAGCTTTCTGGACGCCGTGTTCATGGACCCGCCCACCCGCGTGGCCGGCACCGCCGTGTTCCTGACCGGTGAGACGGGCACGGTGCCCAATGCCTTGTTGCACAACCTCAAGCACAACAAGGTGCTTCACGCCCAGAACCTGTTCGTCACGGTGCGCAGCCACGAGGTGCCCTGGATCGGTCTGGACAAGCGCCTGGCGGTGGAACCGCTGGGGCACGACTGCTGGCAGGTGGTGATCCACTACGGTTTCAAGAACGATCCCGACGTGCCCAAGGCGCTGCAGCTCATGAGCGGTCGCGGCTGCGAGCTGGAACCGATGCTGACCAGCTACTTCCTCTCGCGCGACCTGGTGGTGCCCAAGCTGGGCCAGGGCATGTCGCTGTGGCGCGAAAAGCTGTTTGCCCAGATGCACCACAACGCCGGCGCGGCGGCCGAGTTCCTGAACCTGCCGAACAACGCGGTGATCGAGCTGGGCTCGAAGCTGGAGATTTAGGACCACCCCCGTCGCTTGTTCGCTTCGCGTAACCGCTCCGCCCCTCAAGGGGCGATGCGAGTGGCCCGGCGAAGCCGGTTCCACCGCATCCACGGTTCAGGCACTTGCTCCGGAGAGTCCCTGTCGGTTCGGGGCGCTCGGCTCACCGGCACAATCCCCCGATGTCTTTTTTCCGTGACCTCAACCTCTCGGCCGCCACGGCCGGTTTCGTGGCGGTGCTGGTGGGCTTCACCAGCTCGGTCGCCATCGTCTTCCAGGCCGCACAGGCCTTTGGTGCCACGCCCGAGCAGATCACCTCGTGGATGTGGGCGCTGGGGCTGGGCATGGGCCTGTGTTCGGCCATTCCTTCGCTGATCCTGAAACAGCCGGTGATGGTGGCCTGGAGCACGCCCGGCGCCGCCGTGCTGGCCACCGCCGGTCTGGCCGGGGGCTTCTCCATGGCGCAGGCGGTGGGGGCCTTCATGGCCTGCGCTGTGCTCATCATCCTGGCCGGCGCGACCGGCCTGTTCGAGCGGCTGATGAACCGCATCCCGATGGCCATTGCCTCGGCGCTGCTCGCGGGTGTGCTGGCGCGATTTGGCCTGCAGGCCTTTGCCGCGGCGCAGACGGCCCTGCCGTTGGTGGTGCTGATGCTGCTGGTGTATCTGCTGGGTCGTCGCCTGTTGCCGCGCTACGCGGTGCCACTGACCTTGCTGGCGGCGGTGGCGCATGTGGTGGTCAATGGCCAGTTCAATGCCGGGGCGCTGGTGCTCGAATGGGCGCGGCCGGTGTTCACGGCGCCCGAGTTCACCTTCAGCGCCTTCGTCAGCCTGGCGCTGCCACTGTTCATCGTCACCATGGCCTCGCAGAACCTGCCCGGCGTGGCGGCTGTCCGCGCGGCGGGCTATCAGATGCCGGTCTCGAAGATCATCACCATGACCGGCGTGGCCACGCTGGTGCTGGCCCCGTTTGGCGCCTTCGCGCTCAACCTCAGCGCCATCACCGCCGCCATCTGCATGGGCGAAGAAGCCCACCCCGACAAGACCAAGCGCTACACCGCCGCCGTGGCCTGCGGCCTGATCTACGTCGCCATCGGTCTGGTGGGCGCAGCGGTCACCGGCCTGTTGCTGGCGTTCCCGAAGGAGCTGGTGCTGGCGATCGCGGGTCTGGCCTTGCTGGGCACCATTGGCGGGGGCCTTCACACGGCGCTGCGCGACGACGCCCACCGCGAGGCCGCGCTCATCACCTTCCTCGTCACGCTCAGCGGCGTGGTCATTGCCGGCATCGGCTCGGCCTTCTGGGGCGTGGTCGCCGGCGCGCTTGCGCTGTTTGTGCAACAGTACGGGGCTGCCCGCAAAGCCTCCTGAACAAGCCCCATGAACATCCTCTTCGTTGCCGACCCGCTGGCGTCTTTCAAGATCTACAAAGACACCACCTTCGCCATGATGCGCGAGCTGCAGAAGCGCGGCCACACCATCGCCGCGACCGAGCCGCAGCTCATGGCCTGGCGCAGTGGCCAGCCGGTGACGGCCCAGGTGCGCCACATCACCCTCACGGGCGACGCCGACGCGTGGTTCGACGTCACCCGCGAGGCCATCGAGCCGGTGCACGGCTTCGACGCCGTGCTGATGCGCAAAGACCCGCCATTCGACAGCGAGTTCTTCTACGCCACCCACCTGCTGGAGCAGGCCGAGCGCGAAGGTGCGCGCGTGTTCAACAGCCCGCGCGCACTGCGCGACCACCCGGAAAAACTCGCGCTCATGGAGTTCGCGCGGTTCGCGCCACCCACGCTGGTGACGCGCGCGGCCGATGACATCCGCGCCTTCCACGCCGAGCACCGGGACGTGATCCTCAAGCCGCTCGACGGCATGGGGGGCATGGGCATCTTCCGCGTCGGACCCGACGGCATGAACCTCGGCTCCATCATCGAGACGCTCAACCAGGGCGGCGCCACCAGCGTGATGGTGCAGCGCTACCTGCCCGAGATCGTGGCGGGCGACAAGCGCCTGCTGCTGATCGGTGGCCAGGTCGCGCCCTTCGTGCTGGCGCGCATCCCGCAGGGCAACGAGGTGCGTGGCAACCTCGCCGCCGGTGGCAAGGGCGTGGCGCAGCCGCTGTCTGACGAGAACCGCGCCGTGGCCGAGGCCATCGCGCCCACGCTGGCCGCGCGCGGCCTGTTGCTGGTGGGCTTGGACATGATCGGCAACAGCGTGACCGAGATCAACGTCACCAGCCCGACCTGTTTCCAGGAAATCACCGACCAGACCGGGTTCGATGTGCCGGCGATGTTTGTGGATGCACTCGAGCAAGCGCTCAAGGTCCAGGCATGAGCGATCAACCGGTTGATCCCCCCGAAGCCGAGAAACCCAAGGCTCCGCCCAAGCAAGCGCGCAACCCGCTGCACGGTCTGACGCTGGAGGCCATCGTCACCGCGCTGGCCGACCACTATGGTTGGGAAGAGCTGGGTCAGCGCATTCCGGTGCGCTGTTTCAACGTGGACCCGAGCGTGGGCTCCAGCCTGCGCTTTCTGCGCAAGACACCCTGGGCGCGCGAGAAGGTGGAAGGGCTGTACCTCTTCATGCTGCGCGAGCGCAGCCGGGCGGCGGGCCGGCAGGTCCGCTGAGGGGCATGCCGGCGTCCTGTCGTGTGCGAACCACGGCAGGGCTTGCCCGCAGGCCACGGGGGGATCGCATTGTCAGTCGAAAGATGTGTTTTCGGGGGCGGGTCGGGCAAGCCCGCCTTGTGGTGTTCGCCGGGCTGCGGTACAAGCAATAGGGTGGGGGGTTCCCCACTTTTTTGTGACCTCCCATGCTCGATACCCTGGACCTGACCACGACCATCTTTGCCAAAACCGCTCTCGGTCAACAGGAGATCCAGACCCGTTCGCTGGGCCTGTCGCCGCTGGTGCGCCGCACGCTGGTGCTGACCGACGGCAAGCGCACGGGCAGCGAGCTGGGCGTTTTCCTGTCGGGCAGCGCCGACATCGTCGATGTGCTCGGTCAGCTGCTCGCGCTCGACTGTGTGGAGGCCGTGGAACCCGTGCAGGGGTCGGCCATCGAACCGTCGACCAGGGCCAAGAGCGATCACACGGCCGTGGCGGCCGTCGCGGAGGCACTCGCCGGTCTGCCGCCCGCCGATGCGCGCGAAGCGAAAGACAATGAAATGGCGCGCAACTTCATGGTCAATTCGGTCAATTCCATCATTGGCCAGAACATGCGCATCACGCTGGTGAGCGACATCTCCCGTGCCCAGACCACGGGGCAGTTGCGCGAGGTCTACCTCGCCTGGGAGAGCAGCATGTCGAACCACAGCATGGGCGCCAAGCGCCTGCCGGAGCTGCGCGAAAAGCTGTTCAAGGTGCTCTGAGCACGCCCCCGCCGGGGCGGTGCTTCAGTGGGCCGCTGCCCGGGAAAACAGCTTGAGCACGACCACGCCGGCCATGACCTGGGGAAGCCGGGCGTTCATGCCGCGCTCCGCTCCACCTCCACCGGCAACCCGTCCACGAACACCTTGAGTTCACCCGGTTCAAACGCTGTCCACTGCTCGTTGCGGGTCAGTGGCGTGGTCACGATCACGGCCGCGCGGTCGCCGGGCTGGTTGAGGTCGGCGAAGTTCACCGTCCAGTCGTGGTCCATCAGCGTGGCCTGTGCAAATGGGTGCTGGCGCACCAGGTAGTGCAGCTTGGTGCTGCAGTGCGCCCACATGGCTTCGCCGTTGGAGAGCAGGAAGTTGGCGGTGCCGAACGCGGTGATCTGCGGGATCAGCTCGCGCAGCGTGTGCGTGAGTTCGGCGACGCTGGGCAGGCTGGCGTGTGATTTGGCCAGCTCCTGCATCAGCCAGCAAAACGCGCGCTCGCTGTCGGTGGTGCCCACCGGGTGGAACGCGCCATGCAGCTTGGGGAAATAGTCTTTCAGGTCGCCGTTGTGGGCGAACACCCAGTGCCGGCCCCACAGCTCGCGCGTGAAGGGATGGGCGTTCTCCAGCATCACCTCGCCGATGGTCGCCTTGCGCACGTGGGCCAGGATGTTCTTGCTCTTGAGCGGGTAGCTGCGCAGGAACTCGGCCATGCGGGAATTGGCCGCGCTGTCGTGGTCGATGAAGAGGCGCAGCCCGCGGCCTTCGAAGAAGGCGATGCCCCAGCCGTCGGCATGGTGGTCGGTGGCGCCACCGCGCTGGCAGAAGCCGGTGAAACTGAACGAGGCGTCGGTGGGTGTGGCGCAGTTGAGGCCGAGCAGTTGGCACATGGACATCATCTTGTCACAACCTCGGCCCCGAAATCGCGGGATTTGGGCCGACCCGCGCCCCGGAGACCGCTTTTGGGACGAACATGCGGGCATTGTTCTCACCTCAGGCCCCATGACCCCTCCGGCTTCCCCTGCCTTGCGCCTGCACCCCAGCACCGCGCGGGCCTACCGCTGCACCTGCGGCGCCCAGGTTTTTTTCCGCAACAACACCTGCCTGCAGTGTGGGCGGGCGCTGGGCTTCGACCCCTGGCTGGGCCAGGTGCTGGCCATCGAGCCCGATGCCGAACCCGGGGTGTGGTGCGCGGTCACGCAGCCGAGCTCAGGGAATGGGGACGCTCCCCAGCAGCGCTACCGGCGATGCGCCCAGATCGACACGCCCGCCCTGTGCAACTGGCTGGTGCGCGACAACGGCTCGGCAGAGGGTGCCGCCGCGGTTTTCTCCTGCGTGGCCTGCCGGCTCAACCGCGTCATCCCGGATCTCGGTCTCGACCAGAACCACGAACCCTGGCGCAAGGTCGAGCTGGCGCGGCGGCGCCTGGTGTCGCAGCTGATCGGGCTCGGCCTGCCGGTGGAACCGCCGTCGCAGGACGGCGGTCCGGGTGGGCTGGTGTTCGACACCCTGGCGTCGCTTCCGGGGCAGGCGCCGGTGTTGACGGGGCACGCCCAGGGCGTGATCACCCTGAACCTGGCCGAGGCCGACGACGCCTACCGCGAGCAGGTCCGCAGCCAGATGCGCGAGCCCTACCGGACGCTGCTCGGGCACTACCGCCACGAGGTGGGGCACCATTTCTGGGACCGTCTGATCCGCGACGACCCTTGTCTGCAGGGGTTTCGCAAGCTGTTCGGTGACGAGCGGCAAGACTACGTCGGCGCGCTGAACGCGCACTACCAGCAAGGGGCGCCAACCGGCTGGGCCAGCGCCTACATTTCGAGCTACGCCAGCGCCCACCCGTGGGAAGACTGGGCCGAGACCTGGGCGCACTACCTGCACATGCGCGACACGCTGGACACGGCGGTGAGCTTCGGCATGGCACCGGACGAGGTCGACGTGGACGCCTTGCACTACCTGCCTTCGGTGCTGCAGGAAGAACCCGCGCCCGAGTTTGATGTGTTTCTCGCCATGCTCAACGCCTGGACCCGGCTGACGGCCGTGCTCAACGAGCTGTCGCGCAGCATGGGGCTGCCCGATTTTTACCCGTTCGTGTTGTCGGACACGGTGGTCCGCAAGCTGTATTTCGTGCACGGGCGGGTCGAGCCCTTCGAGCGCACGACCTGACCCGCGTCAGCGTTCCTCGCGCACCCGCCAGGCCGCGATCAGCGCGAGCGCGCAGATGCAGGCCAGCATCAGGAAGGTCTCGTCAAAGGCCGCGATGCGGGCCTGGATGTCGCCCGGGGTCGTCAGCACCACGCCGTGCGCGGCCAGCCGCCACTCCAGCACGATGCCGCACAGGCTCACGCCCGCCGCGCCGCCGAGCATGCGCAGGAAGTTGATGACGCTCGACCCCTGCGGAATCAGGCCTTGCTCCAGCCCGCGCATGGCGCCGATGTTGAGCGAGGGCAGGATGAAGCCCAGCCCGATGCGCCCGAGAATGGCCCAGGTCACCAGCAAGGAGATGACCTGCGTGGGGCGGCCGGGGTCGATGGTGACCATGAGCGCGAACGACGCGGTCAGCAGCACCAGCCCGATGCTCACCAGCCGGTGCGTGGGCTGGCGGTCGGTCAGGCGGCCGACGATGGCGATGGTCACGGCCAGCACCATCCCGGCCGGCAGCAGGATGCTGCCCACGTAGGACGGCGAGAGCCCCAGCCCCATCTGCATGTAGACCGGCAGCAGGTAGGTCGAGCCGAACAGCGCGATGCCGTAGATGAAAGCGACGATGCTGCCCATCGCAAAGCGCCGGTCGGCGAACAGCGAGAGGTTCATCAGCGGGTCCACACCCTGGTCCGGGTGGCGCCGCCGGGCCTTGAGCGTGCGCCGTTGCAGCCACACGAACAGCAGCAGCGAAACGGCGGCCGACCCCAGCAGGCTGGCGGCGCCCGCGGGCGTGCCGCCTTGCAGCGCCACCAGGCCGTTGAGCAGGCACAGCGTGCCGACCGCCGCCAGCAGCAGGCCGCGCCAGTCAAGCGCCGAGCCCTGGGGGTTGGCCGCCCCGCCGCCGGGCGAAGTGATGGGTACGAATCGCCGGGCCAGGTACAGCGAGGCCAGGCAGAACGGCACCACCATGAAGAAAATGGATCGCCAGCCGAACCCGTCGACCAGCAGGCCGCCGATGGACGGCCCGATGGCGGGTGCCAGCACCACGCCCATGCCGAAGATGCCGCTGGCGCGGCCCTGCTCGTTCGGTTCGAAGGCGCGCAGGATGATGATGGCCGGGATGGGCTGCACCACACCTGCCGCCAGGCCCTCGGCCACGCGCGCGGCCAGCACCAGCGGGAAGTCATTGGCGAAGCCGCCGGCGATGCCACCCGCCAGCAGCAGCCACATGCAGCCCGAGTAGGTGTGCCGGTAGCCGTAGCGCGCGAGCAGCCAGGGCGTGGTCAGCATCGACACCGTCATCGCAACCATGAACCCCGAGGTGACCCACTGCGCGCGCTCCTGGCCCAGCGTGAAGTGCTGGCTCATGTCGGGGATGGCCACATTGATGATGGTGGACGACATGATCGAGGCCATGGTGCCGACCATCACCGAGAGCAGCAGCAGCCAGCGGTAGCGCTCGCCGTAGCGTGCGCGAAGGGCAGGGAGGGAGTGGTCGGGGGGCTGGGTCATGGCGCGGGGCTGAAGATGCCGCAACGATAACCGCGCGGGCAGGGTTTGACGTGGGGCGTGGCCAGCGAATTGCCTAAGAGTCACCTAAGAAAAGCGCAGGGCGCGCTGGCAGAATGACCCGGAGGGCGGCGAAGCCCTCCCCACGGAAAGAACCCTCCATGCGACTGCTGCTGGTTGAAGACGACACCATGATCGGCGAGTCCGTGCTCGATCTGCTGCGCGCCGAACACTACGCGGTGGACTGGGTGAAGGACGGCGACATGGCCGACGCGGCGCTCGCCACCCAGGACTACGACCTGCTGCTGCTCGACCTGGGCCTGCCCAAGCGCGACGGCCTCTCCGTGCTGCGGGCGCTGCGCGCGCGCAAGAACCGCCTGCCGGTGCTGATCGCCACCGCGCGCGACTCGGTGCAGCAGCGCATCGAGGGGCTGGACGCCGGCGCCGACGACTACGTGCTCAAGCCCTATGACCTGGACGAGCTGCTCGCGCGCATCCGCGCCCTGCTGCGCCGCGCCGCCGGGCGCGCCGAGCCGGTGTACGAGCACCAGGGCGTGAGCATCGACCCGGCCACGCGCGAGGTCACGGTGAACGGCCAGCCGGTGGTGCTGTCGGCGCGCGAATGGGCGGTGCTCGAACCCCTGCTCGCGCGGCCCGGCCGGGTGCTCTCTCGGGCGCAGCTGGAAGAGAAGCTCTACAGCTGGAAAGACGAGGTCAGCTCCAATGCGGTCGAGGTCTACATCCACGGCCTGCGCAGGAAGCTCGGGCCGGACATCATCCAGAACGTGCGCGGTGTGGGCTATCTGGTGCCGAAGATATGACGGCCCCCTGCGCCGCTTCGGCTCGCCTTGCAGGCCGCGTCATCGTCAGAGCCGATGCCTCTTCGGGCTGTCCAAGCCTGCGCAGGCAGGCTCGGAGCCGCGGCCCTCAGCCCCCCCGGGGGACGGTGCCTGTGGCCCGGCAAAGCCGGTTCCACGGCACTTCTGGGCGAGGGCACATCGCGCCGGATGGTGCTCATGAACATGGGGTCTTCCGATGACTTCCTTGCGCGCCCGGCTGCTGGTCTTCGTTCTGCTGGCGATCCTGGCCACGGCGGTGTTGCAGGCGGCGCTGGCCTACCGGGCGGCGCGCGCCGAGGCCGACCAGATCTTCGATTACCACATGCAGCAGACCGCGCTGTCGCTGCGCGCCGGCCTGCCACAGGCGCTGGCGACCGGCGTGATCCCGCTGCCCGCCGAGGAGCAGGACTTCGACTTCGTGCTGCAGATCTGGACGCTGGACGGTGTGCGGGTGTTCGAGTCGGCCGCGCGCGCCGAGCTGCCGCAGCGCGCGGTGATCGGGTTTGACGACGTGGGCGCGCACGGCACGCGCTACCGCGTGTACTCGCTGCAGGCGCGCAGTTTCGTGATCCAGGTCGCGCAGGACATGTCGGTGCGCCAGCGCATGGCGGGTTCGCTGGCGCTGCGCACGGCGCTGCCCATCCTGCTGCTGGCGCCGCTGCTCATGGGGCTGGTGGGCTGGGTCGTCAGCCGCTCGCTGGCGCCCGTCGCGCGCGTGCAGCGCCAGGTGGCCGAGCGCCAGGCCGACGACCTGACCGAGGTCGCCGAGACCGGTCTGCCCGACGAGGTGCGCCCGCTGGTGCACGAATTCAACGGCCTGCTGCGCCGTGTGGCCCTGGCGTTTGACGCGCAGCAGCGTTTCGTGGCCGACGCCGCGCACGAGCTGCGCTCGCCGCTGGCCGCGCTCAAGCTGCAGGTGCAGGGCCTGCAGCGCGCGCCCGACGACGCCACGCGCGAGCGCGCGCTGGAGCGCCTGGGTGCGGGCATCGACCGCGCCACACGGCTGATCGAACAACTGTTGGTGCTGGCGCGCCAGCAGGCCCGCGCGGCGTCGGGCGAACGGAGCGAGCCCGTGGCGCTGGACGAACTGGTGCGCCTGGCCGTGGCCGATGTGGCGCCCGCGGCCCAGGCGCGTCGCATCGACATGGGTCTCGTCCGGGCCGACGCCGCGCGGGTGAGTGGGCACGCCGAGGCGTTGCGCATCCTCGTGCGCAACCTGCTGGAGAACGCCGTCAAGTACACGCCCGAAGGCGGGCGGATTGATGTGTCGCTGCGGGCCGATGCGGACACCTTGGCGCTCGGCGTGGAAGACAGCGGGCCGGGCATTCCCGAGGCCGAACGCGAGCGCGTGCTGGACCGTTTTGTCCGCCTGCCCGATGCACCTTCGTCGGGCAGCGGCCTGGGCCTGGCCATCGTCAAGGCGGTGGCCGATCTGCACGGTGCCACGCTTCGGCTGGACGCTTCGCCGTCGCTGGGTGGTTTGCGTGTGCAGGTGGTGTTTCATCCTGGGGCGAACAGGTAGGCTGCGGTGTATTTCGTTCGTGGCACCTCGCGTGCCAAGGCGTGCGCGCTCGGGCCGCAGCGCTTGAGTGAGGCGGCCGGCGCTTCGCACCGACTGCCCTGCGATGCTCGCGGCCGTGGCCCCGTCGCCAAACTCGCTGCGTTCACTTCGCTCTCTCCGCTCAGACATGGCGACGAATCAGTTGACGAAGCGCGCTGCGCGCGCGGCCACGGCCCCTGCGCTTCTCGGCGCCTCACAAGGCGCGCTGCGGCCGGAGCGCACACGCCTTGGCAAACAATGGTGTTGGCGCGCCACCGGTAGAGTGCTCATCGCTTCATGCTGCGGCAGGCGCTGTCCGGAGGGAGCGATTTTCCGGGGTGGCTGTGTGCGCCCGTCTGGGGCCGGGCGCGCCAGTGCGCGCCTCAAAGACTGGCTCGCGGCCACTGTTTGAGCAGAGAGAGCGCAGCGAAAGGCGCGAGTTTGGCCGCGCCGGCCCCAGACGGGCGGACACAGCGAAGTCGGCGCAGCCGACCACCCCGGATGAGCCCCCGCCGGGCAGCGCCTGCCGCAGCACGCGAGGTGCTTCTACAGGGAGGCGGTGCCTGAGCACGTCAGATGGACGACAAGACAAAACCCGCCAGCCGTGTTGCTTAAGCCCGGTCTAAGTGTTTGCTCCGACAGTGACGCCATCGCCAACCCATGGCTTCACAAGGAGCACACATGAACACCCGCACCCTCTCTCCCACCCGCCTCGTCCTCGCCCTGCTCACCGCCGGCTTGCTCGGCGGCGCCGGGGCCACCTACATGGCTGGCGGCCCCGCACGGGCGGCAGCGTCGGCCAGCGCACCGGCCACGGCCAGCGTGGCCCAGCCGGCCAGCCTGCAGGGCGCGCCCGATTTTTCTCGCATCACCGAACGCTATGGGCCGGCCGTGGTCAACATCAGTGTCAGCGGCGTGCGCAAGGCGTCCGCCGAGGGCGAAGAGGCCGCCGCAGCACAGGGTCTGCCACCCGGCATCGACCCGAACGATCCGTTCTTTGAGTTTTTCCGCCGCTTCCAGGGCCAGGGTGGTGGCATGCGAGGCCAGCGTGACACCCCGGTGCGTGGCCAGGGCTCGGGCTTCGTCGTCAGTGCCGACGGCCTGATCCTCACCAACGCCCACGTCGTGCGCGACGCCAGCGAGGTCATCGTCAAGCTCACCGACCGGCGCGAGTTCAAGGCCAAGGTGCTGGGCTCGGACCCCAAGACCGACGTGGCCGTGTTGAAGATCGACGCCAAGGACCTGCCCACCGTGCCGCTGGGCAGTGCGCGCGACCTCAAGGTGGGCGAGTGGGTGCTGGCCATCGGCTCGCCCTTCGGCTTCGAGAACAGCGTGAGCGCCGGCGTGGTCAGCGCCAAGGGCCGCTCGCTGCCCGACGACAGCTTCGTGCCCTTCCTGCAGACCGACGTGGCGGTCAACCCTGGCAACTCGGGCGGCCCGCTGTTCAACAGCCGTGGCGAGGTGGTGGGCATCAACTCGCAGATCTACAGTCAGTCCGGTGGTTACCAGGGCCTGTCGTTCGCCATCCCCATCGACCTCGCCAGCCAGGTGAAGGACCAGATCGTGGCCACCGGCAAGGCCAGCCACGCGCGTCTGGGCGTGTCGGTGCAGGAGGTGAACCAGACCCTGGCCGACTCGTTCAAGCTCGACCGGCCCGAAGGCGCGCTGGTCTCCAGCGTCGAACCGGGCGGGCCTGCCGACAAGGCGGGGCTGAAGTCGGGCGACGTGATCCGCCAGGTGAACGGCCAGCGCATCGTGGCCTCGGGCGACCTGCCGGCGCTGATCGGCCAGTCCACCCCGGGCAGCCAGGTGTCGCTGGAGGTCTGGCGCCAGGGTCGGACCGAGACGCTCTCCGCGAAGCTGGGCGACGCCAGCGACAAGAAGGCCGCGGTGGCGCAGGCCGACAGCGGCGTGGGCCAGGGCCGGCTCGGTCTGGCGCTGCGCCCGCTGCAACCACAGGAGAAGCGCGAGGCCGGGGTCGGCTCGGGCCTGGTGGTGGAGGACGTGGGCGGGCCGGCGGCGCTGGCCGGCGTGCAGCCGGGTGACCTGCTGATGGCGGTCAACGGCACGCCGGTGCAGAGCGTGGATCAGGTCCGGGCGGCGGTGGCGAAGTCGGCCAAGTCGGTGGCGCTGCTGATCCGGCGCGACGGCGACACCATCTTCGTGCCGGTGCGCCTCGGATGAGGGTCGCATCGCGCGCGGAGGGCAGCGCTGGCGAGGCTCGGCGCGCCAGCGGGCTGTCGGCCCACATCCTGCCGACCTCGGCCACCATGATCGGGGTCTGCCTGACGGCGCTCTACATCAGCCTGCTCAGCCCCTTCAGCGCCGGGCGGGTGGTGGTCGACAAACTGCTGGCGGTGGACGCGCTGGTGTTCCTCGTCAGTGCGGTGCTCTCGTTCGCCTCGATGCGCGTGCACGACGGCGGTTCACGTTTCGAGGCCTGGGGCGAAAACGTGTTCATCGGCGCGCTGGGCTTGCTGGCCCTGGGCGCCCTGGTGCTGGCGTTTGCGGTGAATTAGGGAGCACCCCCGCCGCGCTGCGGCCTGCAAGGCGCACTGGCCGTCCGTCCTGAGCTTGTCGAAGGGCGGCGCGGCGGTGCCCTGCGCTGCTTCGTGCGAGCGTGGTTCTCAGCCTCGGCTGCGTCGGGCGTTGCGCCAGAGGCGCACCGCCAGCAGCGCCAGCGGCACGGTGTGCAGCAGCAGGTCGAAGATGTCGATGGGTTGCACCAGCGTGCCCGCGCTGAGCATGCGCAGCTTCTCGATCAGGTGCGGCTCGGGCACGATCGGCGCCACCGCCAGCCAGAGCGCCAGGGCGATCAGCAATGCCAGAGGGAAACGGTCGAGCCAGGCCAGCAGGGTGTTCATGGGGTGACGGGTGTGTTGAAGCGGGCGAGGCAGCTTGCGCAGATGCAGGCCTGGCCCTGGGCCGCTTCGGGCAGGCGCGCCAGCAGGTCGGGGCTGAAGGTTTCGGTGACGCACCAGCACGGCGGCTGGGGTTCACCCTTGGCCTTCTGAACCTCCATCGCGCAGCGGTTGTCGCCGCCGCACAGCGGGCAGCGGGTCGGGTCGGCGGTGGTGTGGGGCAAGGGGCTGGTCTGCATGGAAAAGGCGGAATCTGGTCAGTGTATGGGCCCGGCGCCTGTGGTACTTTCAAAGCGCCCATGCCCCTCCTTCGAACCCCCATTGTCCTCGTCCTCGCGGCCCTGCTCTGGCACGGCGCCGTGATCGCCGCCGAGCCGCAACGCACCGTGCCCGACACCCTGGCACAGCGCACCATGGCCTGCACCCTGTGCCACGGCAAAGAGGGCCGCGCCACCAACGCCGGCTACTTCCCGCGCATCGCGGGCAAGCCGGCGGGTTACCTCTACAACCAGCTCACGCACTTCCGCGACGGCCGGCGCCAAAACCCCGGCATGGCCAACCTGCTCGACCACCTGTCCGACGCCTATTTGCTCGACATCGCCAACCACTTCGCCAGCCTTGATCTGCCGTACCCGCCGCCGCAGACGGTCAACGCGCCGCGTGATCAGCTCGCGCGCGCCGAGGCGCTGATCCGGCGCGGCGACCCCGCGCGCCAGCTGCCCGCCTGCGCCGGTTGCCACGGCGACGCGCTCACCGGCATGAAGCCCGCCATCCCCGGCCTGCTCGGCCTGCCGCGCGACTACCTGATCGGGCAGCTCGGCGCCTGGCAGACCGGCCTGCGCCACGCGCACGCGCCCGATTGCATGGCGCAGATCGCGAAGCGCCTGACGCCCGACGACGTTGGCGCGCTCGCCACCTGGCTCTCGGCGCAACCGCTGCCCGCCGACACCCACGCCGTTGCGCCGTCGGCCCAGCCCTTGCCCCTGCGTTGCGGGAGTGCGGCGAAATGAGCGGGCGCCGGGCCGCTCCCAAGCCCGCTCGCACCGAAGCCCGCAGGGCGGAGGCATTCGAATGCTGCGGGCGCCGGGCCGCTCCCAAGCCCGCTCGCACCGAAGCCCGCAGGGCGGAGGTACGCCGATGAGCGATGTGAACCACACGGCGGTGCACCGCCTGCTTGCCATCGCGTTGGGTGCGACCGTGCTGCTGTTGATCGCGCTCGCGGTGCTGATCGGGAGGCAACTCAGCGTGGAGGCCTTGCCGCCACTGACCGTCCAGCCCGCGCCCGCCGACCCGGCGCTGGTCGCGCGCGGTGCCTACCTCGCGCGGGCCGGCAACTGCGCCGCCTGCCACACCGCGCGCGGTGGTGAGCCCTACGCGGGTGGGCGCGGCATCGAGACGCCCTTCGGCACCGTGTTCGCGGGCAACCTCACGCCCGACGCCACCGGCCTGGCAGCCTGGAGCGCCGACGCCTTCTGGCGCGCCATGCAGCACGGTGTGTCTCGCGACGGCCGCCTGCTCTACCCCGCGTTCCCCTACGAGAGCTTCTCGCGCATCACCCGCGACGACAGCGACGCGCTCTACGCCTTCCTGCGCAGCCTGCCGCCGGTCGCGCAGGCCAACCGGCCGCACGCGCTGCGCTTCCCCTACAGCACGCAGGCCGCGCTCGCGGTCTGGCGCGAGCTGTACTTTCAGCCCGCCGCGTTCCAGTCCGACACATCGCAGAGCGCCGAGTGGAACCGGGGTGCCTACCTCGTGCAGGGCCTGGGCCACTGCGCCGCCTGCCACTCGCCGCGCGACGCGCTGGGCGGGGTGGGCAGCGCCCGTGCCCTGGACGGCGGCCTCATGCCCGGTCGCAGTTGGTACGCGCCCTCGCTGCGCGCCGCGCACGAGGCTGGGCCGTCGGCGACACCCGGCGCCTCCACCGTGGAGCTGCTGAAAACCGGTGTCACCGCCGGCGCCTCGGCCATGGGGCCGATGGCCGAGGTGGTGTTCAACAGCACCCAGTACCTGAACGATGCCGACCTGGGCGCCATCGGCCAATACCTCGCGGCCCAGGCCGTGCCCGTGGCGCCGCCACCGGCCGCCCCCGCCGCGCCATCGGCCCAGCTCGAACTGGGCGAGAAGGTCTACAAGCAGCACTGCCTGGACTGCCACGGCGAACAGGGCCAGGGCGCGGCGCGCGAGGGTGGCCGCGCCATGGCCTATCCCCCGCTCGCGGGCAACCGCGCGGTGCAACTGGCCTCACCGGTCAACGCGGTGCAGGCCGTGCTCGGTGGTGGCTTCGCGCCCGCCACCGCCGGCCACCCCCAGCCCTACGGCATGCCGCCGTTCCGCACCCTGCTGAACGACACCGAGATCGCCGCCGTGACCAGCTTCATCCGCCAGCGCTGGGGCCACCAGGCCAGCGCCGTGACCCCGCTGGACGTGCAGGGCATCCGCTGACCGCCGCGCAGGCCTTGACGCCTGCGTGACGCGGGCGGCCGGCAGTGGCTGTCTACCATGCGGCCATGAACGCCACCCCCACGCCCCCCGAAGGCCGCATCACCACGGAGGCGCGCGGCGCCGTGCTGCTGATCGGCATCGACCGCCCGGCCAAACGCAACGGCTTCACGCCAGCCATGATGCGCGCGCTCGCCGAGGCCTACACCCGGCTTGACGACGAGCCCGCGCTGCGCGTGGGCGTGCTGCACGCGCACGGCGACCACTTCACCGCGGGCCTGGACTTGCCCACCTTCGCGCCGCTGATGCAGCGCGGCGAGTACGCCGTGCCCTTCGGTCTGGTGGACCCGCTCAACCTCGGCGACGCGGGCTGGCGCCGCCGCACCAAGCCCATGGTCGTGGCGGTGAAAGGCATCACCTACACGCTCGGCATCGAGCTCATGCTCGCGGCCGACATCGTGGTGGCCGCGGACAACGGCCGGTTCTCTCAGCTCGAAGTGAAGCGCGGCATCATGGCCACGGGCGGCGCCACGCTGCGCATGGCCGAGCGCGCCGGCCTGGGCAACGCGCTGCTGCACCTGCTGACCGGTGATGAATTTCACAGCGCCGAAGCGCTGCGCCTGCACTTCGTGCAACGCGTGGTGCCCGCTGGTGAAGAACTCATTGAGGCCCTGCGCATCGCGACGCAGATCGCCGATCAGGCGCCGCTGGCCGTGGTGGCCACGCGGCTCAATGCGCTCAAGGCGGTGGAGCAGGGGCCACTGGCCGCCATGGCCGAGTTCGATGCGGTGCAGAAAGGGCTGGCCAACAGCGAGGACGCAAAAGAGGGCGTGGCCTCGTTCCGCGAGAAACGGCCGCCGGTGTTCAAAGGGCGCTGAGGCAACGCCCGCAACGCTTCAGTCGTGCGGGGCAAACCGCGCCACCAACGCCTCGCCCCGCTGCCACGGACCGGTGAGCGTCGGCGTCACCGTGGACCCGTCGCCGTGCTGCGGTGCCTCCGCATCCCACATCCCCTGCCATCCAGCAGACCGTGTGGGCGCGGTGCCGTTGCTGGGCGTGCAGCGGGTGCGTTGAACAGGTGTGAACGAATCCTGCAAACCCGCTGGCGGCGCGCGGGCTGCGCACCCCGCTCGGGCTCGCCCGATGCACGCACACCTTGGAGTCCGTTCAAACGCCTCGGCCGCATCAGCCGATGCGGAACTGCCCCACGGTACGGGACAACCGCTCGGCCTGGTCCTGCAGGCCGCTGGCTGCGGCCGCGCTCTCCTCCACCAGGGCCGCGTTCTGCTGTGTCATCTGGTCGAGGTTGCTGATCGCGCTGCCCACCTGCGCGATGCCCGAACGCTGCTCCGACGCCGCCGCGGCCACGGCCTGCATCATCTGCGAGACGCGCTGCACGTTCTGCACGATCTCTTCCATGACCGCGCCGGTGCGGCCCACCAGGGCCGAGCCGGCTTCCACATTCTCGACCGAGCTGCCGATCAGCTGCTTGATCTCCTTGGCCGCTTCGGCGCTGCGCTGAGCCAGGTTGCGCACCTCGGCCGCCACCACCGCGAAGCCGCGGCCTTGCTCGCCGGCACGGGCCGCCTCCACCGCCGCGTTGAGCGCCAGGATGTTGGTCTGGAAGGCGATGCCGTCGATGACCGAAATGATGTCGTTGATCTTGCGCGAGCTGTGGGTGATGGCTTCCATGCTGCTGACCACCTGGCCGACCACCTCGCCGCCCCGCGCGGCCGAGGCGGCGGCGCTGCCCGCGATCTGGTTGGCCTCCTGGGCCGACTGGGCCGACTGCGCCACGGTGGCGGTCATCTCTTCCATCGTGGCCGAGGTTTCCTGCAGGCTCGACGCTGCCGACTCGGTGCGCGAGGACAGGTCGTGGTTGCCGGTGGCGATCTCGCGCGAGGCGTTGTGCACTGCTTCGCTGGCCGATGCGATGTCGCGCAGCGTGGCCTGGATCTTGTCCACGAAAGCGTTGAAGGCCTGGGCGATGCGGGCCAGCTCGTCGTGGCCGCTGGCGTCCAGCCGCTTGGTCAGGTCGCCGTCGCCCGAGGCCACGTCCTGCATGGCGGTCTGCAGCCGGTCCAGCCGCTGCAGCGAGCGCGCCACGACCACACCGGCCAGCAGCGTCGCGATCACGGTGACCACCAGCGCACCGATCAGCGAACGCATCAGGAAACCCGACACCGACGCCAACGCCTCGCCCTTGTGCAGCGAAATCACCAGCTTCCAGTCGGTGCCCGCCACCGGCACGGCCGTCAGCAATCGGGCGCTGCCGTCGATCGTCACCTCGGTCAGTTCGGCGCCCAGGGCGGCCACTGCGGCCGGGGTGAGCGCCGGGCTCAGGCTGGCCGCCTCCTTGAGCACCCGGTCCAGTTGCGTGTGCACCATCACCTTGCCGTTGCTCGACAGCACGAAGGCGTCGCTGGACGGCGTGGGCTTGATGGCGGTCACCGCCGCGGCCACCACGTCCATGAACACATCACCGGCCGCCACCGCGCGGATCTCGCTGCCGTTGCGGTCGGCCATGGCAAAGGTCATCACCAGCTTCTTGCTGTCCGAATCCACATAGGGCTCGGTCAGCACCACGCCCTGGCCTTTGGCCGCCTGCAGGTACCACGGTCGCCCCGTCGGATCCCAGCCAGAGGGCAGGTTCTGAGGGGTCGAGAAGATGGCCCGCTTGTCCTGATAGCCGATGTAGGTGGTGTCAAACGCGCCGCTCTTGACCGCCTGCGTCAGCGCTGTCATCGGGTCCTCCACCTGTGTGGCGGGCAGCAGTGCGCCCACGACAGCGGATTTGCTGGCGATCCATTGGCCGATGCCTTCGGCCCGCGCGAGGGCCAGGCTCTGCGCCGAGGCGTTCACCGAGGCCAGCGTGGTCGAGCGCAGGCTCAGGAAGTTGAAGGCACTGACCGCGACCAGGCCGGCCACCAACAGCATGGCCACGGTCAGCACCAGGCGCGACTTGATCGACAAGTGGCCCAGGCGGGATAAAGAGTTGTTCATGCAAACATCTGGAGGTGGGGTGGCCGTTCGCCCGGGGGAGCCGGGAGGTCCTGTCTGGTCTTCGGTCTTCCGGCCCGGAACTTGAGGCCGCGCCGCCATGCGGCGCGTTCCGGGCGGCCACCTCGGAGCCCTGTTGGGGGACTGGGACTGGTTCAGCGCCCGCAGCAGTCCTCGATGAGCGCCTCGCCCCAGGCCCAGGGGCCGGTGAGCGTCAGCGTCACCGTGGTCCAGTCGCCGTCGGTGTGCTGCTGCACATCGGCGTCCCACGCCCCACCGTCGTCCAGCGGCCCGCGCGGGCCGGGCGCGCGGCGTTCGGCCACGGCCAGCACAGCCTGCGCTTCGGCCCACACCGCGGGCAGGTCGGCCGCCCGCACGCTGGCCATGGCTTCCCAGGTGCCGGTGCCCTCGCCGTCGTCGCAGGCGTCGAAGATCAGGTAGCTCAAGGGGATTGTTTTCATGGGCCAGTGACGCTGGGTTTGTGTTCCTGGGCGATCCACTCGGCCCAGAAGTCGATGCAGGCCCGGATCTTGGGCAACCGCTGGCGCGCGCTCGCCGTGATGGCGTAGAGCGGCACCGGCTGGTGCGCCACGAACGCGGACAGCACCGGCAGCAGCCGCCCCTGCTGCACCAGCGGCGCCGCCGCGACCGTGGCGAGCCGCCCGATGCCCAGGCCCTGCAGCACCATGTTCGCGGCCAGGCCGGTGTCGTTGGTGCACCAGTACCCCTCGGCAGGCAGCAGCACCGCTTGCCCATTCACCTCGAACGGCCACTGGTTGAGGTGCGGCGCGGCGGTGTTGGTGATGAGGCGGTGCTGCCGCAGTTCGTGCGGGTGTTGCGGCAACCCGGCCCGCTCGGCGTAGGCTGGGGCAGCGTACAGCGCGCGGTCGAGGTGGCCGAGCGCTCGCGCGACCAGGGTGTCGGGCAGGGCGGTGCTGGTGCGGATGGCGATGTCGATGCCGTCGCGCGCCATGTCGGCCAGCCGGTCGCTCACCTCCAGCTCGATGCGCAGCCGCGGGTGGCGCTGGTTCAGCGCGCCCAGGCTGGGCAGCAGCAGGTACTGCGCGATCACGGTGCTGGCCGCCACGCGCACCCGCCCGCTGGCCTCGCCCGCGTGCTGGGCGAACTCGCCCTGCAGCTCGTCGAGCGCGCCGGTGATGCGGTGGCAGTACGCGAGAAAGGTGTCGCCCTCGGCGCTCAGCGAGAGCCCGTGGGTGGAGCGGTGCACCAGGCGCGCGCCGCAGGTTTTTTCGATGCGCGTCAGGGCGCGCGAGACCTGGCTGACCGGCACGTCGCGCTCGCGCGCCACCGCCGAGAGGCTGCCCAGTGCGGTCACGCGGGCAAAGAGCTTCAGGTCGTCGAAGGCGAGGTCGTCCATGGCGGAGATGGTAGCGACGGGCGTGGAGCGGGGCGCTGCACGGGCCTTTGCGCGGCGTGCAAAACCGTTTTGACATCGCTGCCGTTTCCCGACGGAGGGGCGGTGCCTAGAGTTCAGGCACCCCTTCAACGGAGCCCACCATGCACACCGAGCACCTCCACCAGACCCTCTCGCCGCAGGCCTACGCGGCCTTGCTGGACCGCCTCCAGCAGCAGGCCCAGCAGGACCGCCGTCGGGCGCAGCAGGCCTTCGGCCAGGCCTGGCCGCGCCTGCTGTGGCAGCGAGCGCGGCGCCTGCGCCTTCCCGTCACCTCCACCCACCCCCAGAAAGCCTGACCATGCCCACCTTGATGCTCAAGATCGCCCCGCTGCAAAACCCCGAGCGCTACCAGGCCCTGGCCGCCGCGCTCACCAGCCTCACCGCCGACATCCTCGGCAAGCGCCCGGAGGTCACCGCCGTGGTGATCGACGACCTGCCCCGCGCACGCTGGTGGGTAGGCGGTGGCGCGGTGCAGGGCGCCACGGCTTTGCTGGAGATCGGCATCACCGCCGGCACCAACACCGACGCGGAAAAGGCGCGCTTCATCGACGCCGCGTACCGCGAACTGCAGCGCCAGCTGGCGCCGGACGGCGGCTTCGAGCTCGCGAGCTACGTGACGGTGAGCGAACGGCCGGCCACCGACTGGGGCTACGGCGGGCAGACCCAGCGCGCCCGGCAGCAGGCACGTGCGCTGGCGTGACCGCCCCGACCCCGCGGCGGCTCAGCGCATCGCGTCCAGCACGCGCGCAATCTCGCCGTTGCAGACCGTGCGGTTGCGCGCGTACTCCTGGGGCGTGTCGATCTCGCGGTGCAGCTGCAGCGTCTGGTCCATCTGGGCCTTGACCCAGGGCAGCCACTCGCCGTGGATGTGCCGGTTGAAGCGGTTCTCCAGCTCGGCGGGCGTGCCGTAGAACACCTGGTTGCCGAAGGACGAGAGCAGCCCCTGGCGCATGCGCGTGGCGGTGTCGTCCAGCGTGTGCTGGTTCACCTTCACATGCCGCATCTCGTGTTCGCGGATGTACCGGTGCGCGCAGCCGCCTTCGGGGAACTCGCTCGCGACCGACACCACGTGCGGGTCGAGGCTGAGCGTGACGACGATGTGTGGGCGCGCGCAGGCCAGCGGCTCGTCCGGGTGGGTCAGCGAGGGGCTGCGGTAGTCGATGCGGGTGCCCAGCCGCATCTCGGTCAGCCCCAGCGTGCGGAACCCTTTGTGCGGCAGCTTCTGCACGCTCATGAGTTCGGCGACGCGGCGGTGGTGCGTGAAGCGGATGGGCGCGGGCGCCGTCTTCACCTCGATGGCCGTGGCCGGCAGGCGCGACTCGCAGGTGGCTTTCCACGAGGGGGACTGGGCCTGGGCGAACGGGGCCAGTGCGCACAGGGTGAGCAGGCCGGTGAGGGATCGGGCAACGCGCATGCAGTGATTACACCCGACAGCACCACGGCGCCCGAAGGCGCCGTTGTGAAGATCCGTGAACGCCGCGGAACTGGCTTTGCCAGGCCGCAGGCGTTGCCTCCTTGAGGGGGTGACGCACCGCAGGTGCGGCGCGGGGGTGGGCTCTTGTCTCAGGCTGCCTTGACCTTCAAGCGCCACGCATGCAGCAGCGGCTCGGTATAGCCGCTGGGCTGGGCCAGGCCCTTGAACACCAGGTCGCAGGCGGCCTGGTAGGCCATGCTGGTGTTGAAGTTGCCGGCCATCTTTTTGTAGAACGGGTCGCCCGCGTTCTGCTGGTCCACCACAGCGGCCATGCGCTCAAACGTTTCGCGCACTTCCTTCTCGGTCACCACGCCGTGGCGCAGCCAGTTGGCCATGTGCTGGCTGCTGATGCGCAGCGTGGCGCGGTCTTCCATCAGGCCCACGTTGTGGATGTCGGGCACCTTGGAGCAGCCCACGCCCTGGTCGACCCAGCGCACCACGTAGCCGAGGATGCCCTGGGCGTTGTTGTCGAGCTCCTGCTGCTTCTCGGCGGCGGTCCAGTTGGGGTTGGCGGTCACGGGGATGGTCAGCATGCCGGTGAGCAGGTTGTCGCGCTCTTTGCCTGCGTCGATCTTTTCCAGCTCCTTCTGCACGTCGCTCACCAGCACCTGGTGGTAGTGCAGGGCGTGCAGCGTGGCGCCGGTGGGGCTGGGCACCCAGGCGGTGTTGGCGCCGGCCTTGGGGTGGGCGATCTTCTGCTCCATCATGGCCTTCATCAGGTCGGGCATGGCCCACATGCCCTTGCCGATCTGTGCCTTGCCGCGCAGGCCGCAGGACAGGCCCACCAGCACGTTGTTGCGTTCGTAGCTCTGGATCCAGGCGCTGGTTTTCATGTCGCCCTTGCGCACCATCGGGCCGGCCAGCATGGCGCTGTGCATCTCGTCGCCGGTGCGGTCCAGGAAGCCGGTGTTGATGAAGGCCACGCGGCTGGCGGCGGCTTCGATACAGGCCTTGAGGTTGACGGACGTGCGGCGCTCTTCGTCCATGATGCCGAGCTTGACGGTGCTCTCGGGCAGGCCCAGCACCTGCTCGACACGGCCGAACAGCTCGCCGGCAAACGCCACTTCACGCGGGCCGTGCATCTTGGGCTTGACGATGTAGACCGAGCCCTTGCGCGAGTTGCGGATCGCGTCTTTCTTGGTGCGCTTCAGGTCGTGCATGGCGATGGTGGTGGTGACCATCGCGTCCAGGATGCCTTCGGGAATCTCCTTGCCTTCCGCGCCCCAGAGGATGGCGGGGTTGGTCATCAGGTGGCCGACGTTGCGCACGAACATGAGCGAGCGGCCGTGCAGGCGCACGCCCTTCTTGCCGTTGGGTGCGGTGTATTCGCGGTCGGCGTTGAGGCCGCGCGTGAAGCTCTTGCCTCCCTTGCTCACCTCTTCGGTCAGCGTGCCCTGCAGGATGCCGAGCCAGTTGCGGTAGGCCAGCACCTTGTCCTCGGCGTCCACGGCGGCCACGGAGTCTTCCAGGTCGAGGATGGTGGAGAGCGCGGCTTCGACCACCAGGTCGCTCACGCCGGCGGCGTCCGATGTGCCGATGGGCGTGGCGCGGTTGATCTGGATCTCCAGGTGCAGGCCGTTGTGCTTGAGCAGCACGGCGCTGGGCGCCTTGGCCTCGCCCTGGTACCCGATGAACTGCGACTTGTCGGCCAGCTTGCTGGTGCCGCCAACGGCGAGGCCGACCACGAGTTCACCGTCCTTGTTGACCTTGTAGCCGGTGGAGCCCACGTGAGAGCCCTTCTTCAGCGGGGCGCAACGGTCGAGCACGTGGCGCGCGTACTCGATGACCTTGGCGCCGCGCTTGGGGTTGTAGCCGCCTTTTTTTCCGACCTTTTCACAGCCCTTGTCTTCGCTCAGCACGTCGGTGCCGTAGAGCGCGTCGTACAGGCTGCCCCAGCGCGCGTTGGCGGCGTTGAGCGCGTAGCGCGCGTTCAGGATCGGCACCACCAGCTGCGGGCCGGCCTGCGTGGCCAGCTCGTCGTCCACGTTTTTCGTGGTGGCCTTGACCTTCTTGGGCTCGGGCACCAGGTAGCCGATGGTCTCCAGAAACTTGCGGTAGGCCACCATGTCGGTGATCGGGCCGGGGTTGGCGCCGTGCCAGGTGTCCAGCTCGGCCTGCAGGCGGTCGCGCTCGGCCAGCAGGGCGGCGTTCTTTGGGGCCAGGTCGGCCACGATGGCGTCGAAGCCTTTCCAGAAGGTCTCGCTGGCCACACCGGTGCCGGGCAGCACGTGGGCGTTGATGAACTCATACAGCTCGGTGGCGACCTGCAGGCCGTGGACTTGGGTGCGTTGTGTCATGGGTGGCTCCAGCGGGAAAAAAAAGAAATCAGTTGAAGAAATGGAGAACGTCACGCAGGTTCTGTGCCGTGCGCGTGGGCTGTGTGCCCAGTTCTTCGAAGGGCAGATTCTGGCGGTTCACCCACAGCGTGCGGTAGCCGAACCAGGTGGCGGCCAGCGCGTCCCAGGCGTTGCTGCTGACGAACACGATCTGGCCGCGCGGCAGGCCGGTGGCGGCTTCGCCCAGCGCGTAGGCGTCGGGGTGGGTCTTGTATTTGCGGATGCCGTCGACGCTGATCACGTGGTCCAGCAGGCCGTCGAGGCCGGCACTGCGGATGGCGATGCCCAGCATCTCCGGTTCGCCGTTGCTCAGGATGCCGGTGGCGATGCCACGCTCGCGCAAGGCCTGCAGCACCTCGCGGTTTTCCGGGAAGGCCGAGAGGCTGCGGTACTGGTTCATCAGCTGCGCGGCGCGGGCCTCAAAGGCTGGCCAGTCGTTGCGCGCGGCGGGTTCGATCAGCTTGATGGCGAACGCAAGGGCGTTTTGTGTGAGGGTCCAGAACGGCTGGTAGTGCGCGCCGTGGTCGCTGGTGGTCACCAGCCGGGTGTATTCGATCTGTTTGTCGCGCCACACCGTGGCCAGCCGCGCGCCCTGGCCGGGGAACAGCTGCTCGGCGAGCAGACCCACGCTGTACACGTCGAACAGCGTGCCGTAGGCATCAAACAGGACCGCGCGGGGTTTTTCCATCCACGAACTGTATTTGATACCTGTCTCTTCATTGATTCCATGAATCGCGATTTATCTGTGACTTTTAAGGTGGTAATTGCCCAGGTGCTCCAGCAGCAGGCGGGCGGCCGGCGTGAGCGCCGCCGCGTCGCGCACGCACAGGGCGAACCCGCGCTGCGCCCAGGCGTCGCTCAGGGGGATCGCGCGCAGGCCGAACTCGGCGCTGCGGGGTTCGGCCACCTCCAGCGGGACCACGCCGATGGCCAGGCGCGCCCGAACCACCCGCAGCACGGCCTCGAAGTCCGACACGATGACGCGGTACCTCAGCGGGCGGTTCAGCTCGACCGAGGCCCGCACCATCAGCGCCTGCACCGCGCTGTTGACCGGCAGGCCCACGTAGTCCCAGTCCAGCGCCTGGTCGAACGGCAGCTGGGGGCGCCCGGCCAGCGGATGGTCGGCGGGCACCACCAGGCCGAGCCGGTCATCGCGGTAAGGGCGAAGGTCCAGGCCTTGCAGGTCGGCGCCGTGCGGGCTGTGCCAGCAGATGCCCAGCGAGGCCACACCGTCGCGGATGCCTTGCACCACCTGGGGCCCGTTGCGCACCTCCAGCTCGACGCGGATGCCCTCGTGCGCCGGGTCGTGCAGGAAGGTCGCCACGTCCTCCACCAGGTGTTCGGCCATCACCGAGGCCGTGGCCAGCACCCGCACATGGCCGCGCACGCCCTTGGCGAACGCGGCCATGTCCTGCTCGATGCGCCGGGCGCCGAGCAGCAGCTCGCGCGCCTGTTCCAGCAGGCTGTCGCCGGCCGAGGTGGGCTCCACGCCGTGGCGCTTGCGCACCAGCAGTGGCGTGCCCAGCTGTTCCTCCAGCTGCGCGAGGCGCTTGCTCACGGCGCTGCCGACCATGTGGGCTTCGGCGGCGGCCCGGGCGATGTTGCGGTGGTGGCAGACCGCCACGAAGAGGCGCAGGCTGGTCAGGTCGAGGTCGCGCACACGGGCTCCTAGGTGTTCCGCTCGGGAAGTTGTGGGGTTCCAAAATACCGCTTTACGGAATTTTGGTGAATCCTAAACTCCCTTCTGTCGGGCAAAAAGCCCGGATGATCCCTCCACACATGCACACCGACACCCGCACCAACCCCCCCACCCCCGCCCATCCGCTGCCGCTGACCGGCCTTCGGGTGGTCGAGTTCAGCCACATGGTCATGGGCCCCACCTGCGGCATGGTGCTGGCCGACATGGGCGCCGAGACCATCAAGGTCGAGCCCATCGACGGCGACCGCACGCGCCACCTGCTGGGCTCGGGCGCGGGCTTTTTCCCGCTCTTCAACCGCAACAAGAAGAGCATCGCCATCAACCTGCACCAGCCCGACGGGGCCGAGGTGGCTCGGCGCCTGGCGGCCAGCGCCGATGTGGTGGCCGAGAACTTCAAGCCCGGCACCATGGGCAAGTACGGGCTCGACTACGCCTCGCTCAGCCAGGTCAACCCGCGCTGCATCTACATCAGCCTCAAGGGCTTCCTGCCCGGCCCCTACGACCACCGCACCGCGCTCGACGAGGTGGTGCAGATGATGGGCGGCCTGGCCTACATGACCGGCCGTCCCGGCGACCCGCTGCGCGCGGGCACCAGCGTGAACGACATCATGGGCGGCATGTTCGGCGCCATCGGCGCGCTGGGCGCGCTGATCCAGCGCGGCATCACCGGCAAGGGCCAGGAGGTGCAGAGTGCGCTGTTCGAGAACAACGTGTTCCTTGTCGGCCAGCACATGCTGCAGTACGCCATCACCGGCAAGCCGGCGGCGCCCATGCCCGAGCGCATCTCGGCCTGGGCGGTGTACGACGTGTTCACCGTGAAGGACGGCGAGCAGATTTTTCTGGCGGCGGTGAGCGATGCGCAGTGGGCCACCTTCTGCGACGCGCTGGGTTTTGCCGACCTCAAGGCCGACCTGCGGTATCCCGACAACAACGCCCGGGTGACGTTGCGGCCGATCCTGCTGCCCATCTTGCGCGAGCGGCTGGCCGGCCGCAGCGCCGCCGAACTGGCCGCCTTGTTTGAACGGGTCGGCCTGCCTTTCGCGCCGATCCGCAAGCCCGAAGAGCTGTATCACGACGAGCACCTGCTCGCCACCGGCGGCCTGGCCGACATCACCCTGCCCGACGGCGCGCGCGCCGGCCAGACCGCCAAGACCACGCTGTTCCCTTTCACCATGGACGGTCAGCGCCTGGGCGTTCGCCTGGACCCGCCGACCATGGGGGCGCACACCACCGAGCTGCTGCACGGGCTGGGGTATGGCGAGTCCGACATCGAGCGCCTGCGTCAGCTGGCGGCGGTCGCATGAGACACCCTGTGTCAACCCCCCGCCATTTTGAGCATGGTTTGAAGCCCGCCGTGGACGGCGGGGTCGTAAGGTTTGCGGTCGATCCAGGCGCGCCAGATGACACGCAACCAGGCGCGGCTGAGGATGCGGATGGCGTGAGGGTGGTCGCAGCCTCGGCCACGCGCGTTCGCATAGACGTCGGCGGCCCATGCGCTGGCATGGCGGGAGTTGTCGGCCAAGGTGGTCAGGGCACGGCGCAGCCGGTGATTGCAGGCCCAGCGGAAGGTCACGGCCTTGTGCTTGCCCGAGGCGTAGGTGACCGGTGCGACGCCGGCCTCGGCGGCCAGGTGTTCGTCGGAGTCGAAGCGCTCACGCACGCTGCCCAGCTCGGCCAGAATCTGTGCGGCACAGATGCGCCCGGCGCGCGGGAAGCTCATGAGGATGCGGCCATCGTCGCTGGCGCCCACCTGGTGCTCGATGCGGCCCGACAGCAGCCGGATTTGATCGACCAGTGTGCTCAGGGTGCGCGCCAGACTGCAGACGAGTTCGCCCTTGGCGTCCATCTCCAGCTCGCCCAAGCCAACGGCTGGGGCCTGCCTGAGCCGTTGCAGCAATTCCTCGGCGCTGCGCCGGCCGCAGTAGGCGTGCTGGGAGCAGAAGGCGGCCATGCGCTTGGGGCCAAGCCGGCTGGCCACCTCTGGCGTCGGGTAGCGCTGGATGAAGGCCAGCGCGATGGGCGAGTCCACATCGGCGAAGATCTCGGCGGCACCGGCCCAGTACGACTCCAGCAGGGCGCGCAGTTGGTTGGCCAGTTGCACGCGGGTGGCCACCAGGTCATCACGGCCGCGCACCAAGGCACGCAACGCGCGGATCTCGTCGGACTGCGCGGCCAGCGGTTTGAAGCGGTGGCCGTCGGTGCGCAGCAGGTCGGCCAGCAAGTAGGCGTCAGAGGCGTCGGACTTGCCGCCGTGGCTGCGGTAGCGCGGCCGGCTGGCCTTGACGGCGTTGGGGTGGATGGGCACGACTTCGAAGCCGGCCTCCACCAAGGCGTCGACCAGCAGCCCGGAGGGACGCTCGATGGCGATGCGCAGCACGTGCAAGGCGCGCAGCTGGCGCAAGAGTTCACGCAAGCCGTCGGCATCGTGCGCGACCTCCCACTGCTTGCAAACGGCGCCGCGCTCGTCGATGACGCACACGGCGTGGGTTTGGCTGGCCCAATCCAGCCCGGCGAAGATGGAATTCATAGACAAACTCCTGCAAGTTGCGGTATGACTGGCCGTGCCGGAAGCCCACGCGGGACGCTCACTGATCGGCGCTCACACCCTGAGGTCAGTGCGGCGCAACACCCTGTAGCCCGTCTGGGTCTTCCGGCACCTTGCAGGCTGCGGGTCTCATGCGGGCCGTCGTACGGCGAGCGCCGCAGGCAGTCACTGCAAGGGCACGGAAGTCAATTCGAACGATCCGCCTGGACACGGCAACACGTCAAACACGGGTTGCCCACCGCGGCGCTCGGTCGGTTCGTCGCAAGCGCCGACCAACCGCCACCGTGGACAACCCTGCACCGCCTTTCATCCAACGGGGAAGAGAGGGTAGTCCAGTGAGCGCCGCCCGGCCGTTCCGAAGGCGCTCAGCTCCGAAGTGCGCAGCACTGAGGGTGGTCCAGTGAGCCGGCCCGACGTCCACATCAGCGAGGTCGGCCCGCGCGACGGGCTGCAGTCCGTCAAGGCCACCATGCCCACGGCCGACAAGTGCCGCTGGATCGACGCGCTCGCCGCCGCTGGCCTGCGCGAGATCGAGGTCGGCTCCTTCGTGCCGGCCCACCTCCTGCCGCAGATGGCCGACGTGGCCGAGGTGGTGCGGCACGCGCTCACGCTGCCGGGCCTGACCGTGATGGCGCTGGTGCCCAACCGGCGCGGCGCCGAGGCCGCGCTCGCCGCCGGGGTGCACAAGCTCACCCTGCCCGTGTCCGCCAGTGAAGCGCACTCGCTCGCCAACGTGCGCAAGACGCGCGAGCAGATGGTGGACGAGCTGCGCAGCGTGGTCGCGCTGCGCAACGAGGTCGCGCCCGCCGTGCCGGTGGAGGTGGGCCTGTCCACCGCGTTCGGCTGCACGCTGCAGGGTGCGGTGGCGGAAGACGAGGTGATCCGCCTCGCGCTCGCCTGCGTGCAGGCGGGCGTGGACGAGGTCGGCCTGTCCGACACCACCGGCATGGCGAACCCGGCGCAGGTGCGTCGCCTGTTCACCCGGCTGCGCGCCGAACTGGGCGAGCGCGCCGGCGCGGCGCACATGCACAACACGCGGGGACTCGGTCTGGCCAACTGCCTCGCCGCGTTCGATGTGGGCGTGCGCAGCTTCGACAGCTCGCTCGGCGGCCTGGGCGGCTGCCCCTACGCGCCGGGCGCCAGCGGCAATGTGGTCACCGAAGACCTGGTTTTCATGTTCGAAGCGATGGGTATCGGCACGGGTGTGGAGCTGGACCGGCTCATCGCCGCGCGCGAGCCGCTCCAGGCCGGACTGCCGGGCGAACCGGTCTACGGCATGACGCCCGAAGCCGGCCTGCCCAGGGGCTGGCGGGGCTGAACAGCGGCGCGGGCCGGCGGTGCGCCTGTTGTTTTTGAGGTGGAAATACCCTCGGGGCTGGAATAGACTCTTCGGGGCGGGCGCGTGTTGCGCCCTCATGAACGACATTTTTAAGGAGGTAGGACATGAAGACATCTCGATGGATGGTGAGCGGTGTGGCGTTGCTGGCATCCCTGCTGGTGGCCGCCTGCGGCGGTGGTGGCGACAGTGACGGGTACGGCGCGATTGCCGTGAGCAACTCCACCGGCCGGGTCGCCATCGCTTCCGAAGCCTTGACGCAGTCGATCGCCAACGACGAAGCCCGGGACGAGTGCGATGCCGGCGACTGCACGGTGGTGTTGCAGTTCGAAGAGTGCGGCGCGATCTCCTCGGCCCGCACCAGTGGCGGCGCGTTGGTGTACGGTGTGGCGGCGGGTGGCACGGCGTTCGACGCGCAGACCGCGGCCAACAACTCGTGCACCGCCAAGGGCGGCGTGGGTTGCGCCACGATCCCCAACCTGCCGGCGGTCTGCAACTGAGCGTCGGTCCATGGCGGCAGCGTGGCCGATCGCCCGCGCTGCCGCTTTCCGGTTCGCCTGGAGATCCTCCGGGGTTGAATCGTCAGTGAATCGGTTTTGGTCAAAAATCGCCAATCAGAGGCCGTTGATTACCCTTTTTCAATGAGGTAATCTGCGGTCCCATGGACAAGCTCAAGCAGCTCGAAACCTTTGCCTCCGTCGCCACCCGGGGCAGCCTGACCGCCGCCGCCAGGGCCGAAGGTGTGGCCCCGGCCATCATCGGCCGCCGGCTCGACGCGCTCGAAGCCCGGCTGGGCGTCAAGCTCATGGTGCGCACCACGCGGCGCATCACCCTCACGCACGAAGGCAGTGCCTTCCTCGAAGACTGCCAGCGCCTGCTGACCGACCTGGCCAATGCCGAAGCCAGCGTCAGCGCCGGCGGCGTCAAGGCCAGCGGGCACCTGCGCATCACCGCACCGGCCGGTTTCGGCCGCCGCCACGTGGCGCCGCTGGTGCCCCACTTCCGTGAACGTCACCCTGAGGTCACCCTGTCGCTCAACCTCAGCGACCGGGTGGTCGATGTGGCGGGCGAGGGTTACGACTGCGCCGTGCGCGTGGGCGACCTGCCCGACTCCTCGCTGGTCAGCGTGCGGCTGGCCGACAACCGGCGCCTCTGTGTGGCCACGCCGAAATACCTGCAGCAACACGGTCGCCCTCAGACCCCCGCCGACCTCACGCGGTTTGACTGCCTGGTGCTCAGCAGCGACGCCTCGCAGACCCGGGGCTGGGCGTTCTCGATGCCGGCCAGTGCCTCGGCCCCCGACGGCGTCGAGCGCGAGATCGTGCACCTGCGCCCGGGCGGCCCGCTCGATTGCAGCGACGGCCAGGTCTTGCACGAGTGGTGCCTGGCCGGCTACGGCATCGCCTGGCGCAGCACCTGGGAAGTCGAGGCCGACATCGCCGCCGGCCGCCTGGAGGCCGTGCTCGAAGACCACGCCGCGCCGCCCAACGGCATCTACGCCCTGTTTCCCCAGCGCAAGCACCTCGCGCTCCGGGTGCGGCTGTGGATCGACTTCCTGAAACACCACTACGGCCAGGCCGACTTCTGGGCCGGGGTGGGCCGTTCGCAGCAGCGTGAACCGGTGGCATGAGGGGTTGCGTCCCTGTACCTCAAGGCGTCGCACGTTTGGCGGTACATTGCGAATCTGGCAGGGGCGCCGCCGAGCTTGTGTGACCGTCCCGTTGCTTTCACAACAGGGGTAAACATGAACCGAATGAGCAGGTGGCTGCTGGTGTTGACGGCGGCGGTGGTGGTCACCGCTTGTGGCGGTGGTGACGATGAGGCGACGCTCCCGAGCGCGACCGCGCTGTGCGGCAGCATCGGCCTGACGCCCAAGGTGCTCAATGGCGCCAACTGTGGCCAACCCGAGCTGTCGCCGGTCATCCTGCTCAACGTGATCAACAGTTCTGGCGGCGCGACGGTCTGTTCCGGCACGCTCATTGCCCCCAACAAGGTCCTGACCGCAGCCCATTGTCTGCCTGCAGGCACCAGCCGTGTGCTGGCGGGGCTCTGGAGCGCTGACGGCACCGTCGTAGGCATCCGCGCCAGCAGCTGGGCGGTGCATCCGCAGTACCAGCGGGGCGCGTCGGTGCTGGTGAACGACGCGGCCGTGGTGGTGCTGCCCCGCGGCCTGCCCAACCCGACCATGGGGGTGCTGGTGAGCGAAAACTCGGCACCCGGCCAGTCTGTGTTTGTCTCTGGCTGGGGCGCGCCGGGGTTTGAACTCGCGGTGGGTTACGCCCGCCTGACCAAGGTGAACGAAACGAGCGTGGGCTACGTCTACGAGGGCAAGCTGAGCAACACCTGCAACGGTGACTCCGGTGGCCCCGCCTACCGCGCGATCGGCGGTCGCCAGGGTGTGGTGGGCATCACCTCGTCGGGCACGGTGGCCGACTGCGGCGCGGGCGATGAATCGCTGTTCACCAACGTTCAGAGCCCGTCGGTGATCAACTTCATCCGTTCCCAGGCGCCCGAAGCGGCCTACTTCTGATCGCCGCACAGCGGCCCATACAGGTCGCTGCGCCGCTGGGGCAGGGGGGAGCTGAGGCGCGCCGCCGACAGCGCGAGACGCCGCAGTGTCACCACCAGCAGGGCGTCATCCCGCCCCGCCTGTGACTGGTGCCGCCCATCGGGCTCCACGACGGTGCTCAGTCCGCCGTAGCTCAACCCGGCCTCACTGCCACAGGCGTTCGCGTACGCCACGTAGAGCCGGTTCTCGCATGCGCGGGCGGGCAACAGGACGTTCTGCACCTCGTCAAAGCCCACCATGTTGGCTGTGGGCACGAGCACCGCGTCGGCGCCCTGCAGCGCGAGCCCGCGCACGGCCTCGGGGAATTCCACGTCGTAGCAGATCAGCAGGCCCAGGCGCCAGCCGCGCCAGGTGAAGGCCTGCGATGCGGCGTCGCCCGCGCTGAACTGCGCGCGGTCCAGGTCGCCGAACAGGTGGGTCTTGCGGTAGTGCGCCAGCCGCGCGCCGTCGGGGGCGATGAACTGTGCCGCGTTGAAGGGCTGGCCTGCCGGGTTCTGCTCCGGATAGCCGTAGGCGATGGCGATGCCGTGGCGCTGCGCGATCGCGGCCACCGCCTGCGCCAGCGGGCCGTCGCGCGGCTCCGCGAGTGCCGCGACGCGCTCCGCACCGATGGCGTAGCCGGTGAGGCCCATCTCGGGTGCGATCAGCAGGTCCGCGCCTTGGGCGCGCGCCCGGGCCGCGGTGGCGTCCAGCCGTTGCAGCGCCTCGGCCGTGGTGGGCGCGTAGCCGGTCTGCCAGAGGGCGAGGGTCAGATCGTGCATGGTGCGAAGGCAGGGTTTTGCCGCCGGGCCGCCCCAAGGCAAGACGCGCCCCCCTGGGGGGCAGCGACCCGCGCAGCGGCGGAGCGTGGGGGAGGGTTTCGCCGCCGGGCCGCCCCAAGGCAAGACGCGCCCCCTCGGGGGGCAGCGACCCGCGCAGCGGCGGAGCGTGGGGGATGGTTTCGCCGCCGGGCCGCCCCAAGGCAAGACGCGCCCCCTCGGGGGGCAGCGACCCGCGCAGCGGTGGAGCGTGGGGGCATGTTCATTCTGGCAAGGCGATGGGGCCGATCTCGGGGAAGCACTCGCCCGGCCCGGGGTTGTCGGCCGGGCACTGACCCCCGAGCTGGTGGACGATGCCCCACACCGCGTTGAGCGAGGTCTGCACCGCGCCTTCGACCCAGGCGGGGGTGAACGACACGTCGTCGCCCGCGAGGAAGATGCCGCGTTCGGCGGCGGGCAAGCCGTCCTGCATGAAGTGGCCGTACATGCGCTGGTTGTAGCGGTAGTGGCCGGGCAGGGCGCCCTTGAAGGCGCCGAGGAAATACGGGTCGGCCTCCCATGAAATGGTGATCGGGTCGCCGACGATGTGGCTGGCGATGTCCACGGCCGGGTAGATCTTGTTCAGCGCCGCCAGCGCCAGCTGCACGCGTTTTTCGGGGCTGTGCGGCAGCATCTTGAGGGCGTCGCTCATCCAGGCGTAGGAGAGGCAGATCACGGCAGGCCGGTCCGGCCCGTTGTCGAACAGGTAGGTGCCGCGCGTGAGCCGGTCGGTGAGCGTCATGCTCATGGTGTCGCGGCCGGTGGCGGGGTCCACGTCTCTCCAGAACGGGCGGTCCACCATCACGAAGGTCTTGCTCGACTGCATGTAGCGCGTGCGGTCCAGCGCCATCCACAACTTCTGCGAGAACAGGCTTTCTTCGACCGCGATCTGCGTGGTGAGCAGCCAGCTCTGGCAGGTCACGAGCACGGCCGGGAAATGGCGCGTGGCGCCCCAGGTGTCGGTGACGGCGAGCCGGCCGTCCGCCGCGCGCGCGATGGCGGTGACGCCCGCGCGCGTGGCACCGCCGTGCAGGCTGGCGAGCGAGGTGCCGGCGGGCCAGTGGGTGATCTGCCCGGGCGCGTGGGCCCACAGGCCCAGCGGCACCTGCTGCACGCCGCCCACGATCAGGTGCTGGTCTTCGTCGCAACCCGTGAGCACCACGCGCAGGATCTCCAGCATGGTGTTGGGAAAGTCCGAGTCCCAGCCGCCGGTGCCGAAGCCCACCTGGCCGAACACCTCGCGGTGCCGGAACGAGAGCTTCGAAAACGCTTCCGACTGTGCGATGAAGTCGTAAAACGTGCGGTCGTCCCACAACGGCACGAGACGGTTCCACAGGGTCTTCAGGTGCGGCACGTCGCGCTCGCGCAGCGCCCGCTGCAGGTCGCCGAAACCCAGTTCGGCGAGCGCCTCGCTCCAGGCCTCGGCCACCTCGGTGAACAGAGGCGGCAGCTCGGCCAGCGAGCGCGCGTAGTGCGTCTGGCCTTCGAGGTCGATCACCGTGCTGCCGGCCGCGGGCGTCAGCGGGTTGGGGAAGGGCTGGGTCTGCAGGCCGAGCAGGTGCACGTAGTGGTAGAAGGCCGTGCCCGACGCCGGGAAGCGCATGCCGCCCAGCTCGGCGATCACGCCCTGGCCGCCTTCAAACGGTTGCGAACGCAGCCGCCCGCCCATGCGCGAGGCCTCGTACACCACGGGCTTCAGGCCCAGCTTCATCAGCTCGTAGGCCGCCACCAGCCCGGCGATGCCCGCGCCGACGATGGCCACCTCGGTGCCGTGCGCGCTGGCTGGCAACGTGGCCAGACCCTGCGGGTGTTTCAGCCAGTCGTCGAAGGCAAAGGGGAAGTCCGGGCCGAAGATCGTGACCGGGGCGGTGGCGGGGCGGGTGTGGGTCATGTGGGTCAACCTTGGATGCAGCGATCGTTTCTTCCCAGATGCGCAACGGGTGAAGGGTCTGGTGCCAGAACACCGCGGAACCGGCTCCGCCGGGCCGCTGGTGTTGTCCCCTTGAGGGGGTGACGCGCGAAGCGCGGCGCGGGGGTGGGTCAGAACAGGCTGGCGATGAGCCAGCCGGCCGTGGCCCACATCATGAGAGCGACCGCGCCGTCCAGCAAGCGCCAGAGGTGCAGCGAATTGAGCCGGCGGCCGAGCCAGAACGCGGCGGCGCCGAGCAGCAGGAACCAGACCAGCGAGCCGGTGGCGGCGCCCAGGCCGAACACGGTGCTGCCCTGCCCGTAGGCCAGCGAGGCCGTGCCGATCAGCACGGCGGTGTCGATCCAGGCGTGCGGGTTGAGCCACGAGAACGCGAGCGCCGAGAGGATGGCCTGGCGCTGCGTCAACGGTGTGGGGGCTTGGCGGGTCTGGTCGCCGGCACCGTCGTTCAGCGCGACCATCGCCTGCGGCTTCAGGAAGCGCTGGAACGCCTGCCAGCCGTACACGCCCAGGAACAACACGCCGGCACCCACCAGCGCGCCGAGCATCTTGTCGGAGAGGCCGCCGAGCTGGGCCAGACCGAGCACGCCGAGGCCGATCAGCACCACGTCGGCCAGCGCACACACGGCCACGGTGAGCCACAGGTGCTGGCGCTGCAGGCCCATGCGCAGCACGTGCGCGTTCTGCGGGCCGATCGCCATGATGAGCGACATGCTCAACAGCATGCCGGCGGAGAAGGTGGGAAAAGCGAGGACCATGGGGGACTCCGGGAAAGCGTGTGTGACAGGTGTTGTCTGGAAGAACTGGCCGCCAGTGTGCGCCGTTGGATCCATGATTTAAATGAAGTTAACTTAAACTCTGATCACTCAATAATTACTTGATCGAAACATGCTCGACGCCCGCCAACTCGACGCCCTCGCCGCCGTGATCGAACACGGCGGCTTTGGCCCGGCTGCGCAGGCGCTGAACCTCACCCTCGCTGCGGTGTCGCTGCGCATCAAGGCACTGGAAGAAGGGCTGGGCCAGCGCCTGCTGGTGCGCGGCAAGACGGTGCGCGCCACGGCGGCCGGCCAGGCGCTGCTGGCGCATGTGAAGCAGCTGCGGTTGATGGAGGCCGATCTGCTGGGCGGGCTGCAGGGTGCCGGGGCGAAAGACGGCGCGCGCTGGCAGAACCTGAGCGTGGCGATCAACGCCGATTCGGTGGCGAGCTGGTTTTTGCCCGGCGTGGCGCCGCTGCTGAAGCGCCACCGGCTGCTGCTGGAGATCGTGATCGACGACCAGGACCACACGCACGACGCGCTGAAAAGCGGCGACGTGGTCGGCTGCGTCACCACGCTGGCCCAGCCCATGCGCGGCTGCGTGGCCGAACCGCTGGGCGTGATGCGCTACCGCTGCGTGGCCGCGCCCGAGGTGGTGCAACGCTGCACCACGCCGCGTGGCGCCGTGTCACCGCACCAGCTGCTGGCGCACCCGGCCATCATCTTCAACCGCAAGGACGCGCTGCAGGACGCCTTTCTGGAACAGCACTTCGGCCTGAAGCAACCCCACTACCCGCGCCACTACACACCGGCGGTGGACGCCTTCGAGCGCGCGATCGAGCTGGGGCTGGGCTGGGGCATGGTGCCCGAGCAGGACCTGACCGGCCGGCCGGGGCTGCAGGAGGTGCTGCCCGGCGCCACGGTGGACGTGGTGTTGTATTGGCAACACTGGGAGCGGGAGCCACTGTCGGCGCAGCGGCTGACGGCGGCGGTGAAGGCAGCGGCGCATGCCAGCCTGCCGCCGGTTTCTTTGAACTGAGCCGCAGGTATCGAGCAAGCACCTTCGCTTGCCGGAGCACGTGCCTTGCCCAGCACACACCGTGGAACCGGCTTCGCCGGGCCACTGGTGTGGTCCCCCTCAGGGGGAAGCCGCGAAGCGGCGCAGGGGGGTCAACCTTTCAAGCAGCTGCTCATGAACGCCTTGCGCTCGTCGCCCTTCAGGGTCTTGGCCTTGGGGTCGGCGTTGCAGGTCTTCATCTTGTTCTGTTGGGCGGTGCCGACAGCGGTGTCGCCGCTCAGGCAGGACTTCATGAAGGCCTTGCGCGCGTCGCCTTTGAGGGTTTTGGCCTGCGTGTTGGCGTTGCAGGCCTTCATGCGGTTCTGCTGGGCGGACGGCGCTTTCTCGGCCGCTGCAGGCGTGGCCGGTGTGGCAGCGGTCGCAGGCGCAGCCGGGGTGGCCGGGGTGGCGGCGGGAGCCGCCGCCTGTGCCTTGGCTGGCGCCGCCGCGGGTGCGGCGGCAGGGGCGGCGGTTTGAGCCAGGGCCATGGACAAAGAGCCGGCCAGCGCGATCAAGGTGATGAGTTGTTTCATGGAGGTCCTCTGGTTGGAAGGGCGTCCCCGGATGTCGGTGCCGCCTTGCCCGGTGCCGGGCCCGTTGAACATACCGCATCCGGCCGCGCCGCCCCTGGCAGGCCGCCCCCGTAAAATCCCGCCCCATGCTCTCAGTCAAACAAGAATTGCTCAGCGGCCTGGCCGCCGGGCTGGAAACCCTGTCCCCCGGCGCGGGCGCCCGCGCGGCTTTTGAATCACCCAAGGTGGCCGCGCACGGCGATTTCGCCTGCACCGCGGCCATGCAGCTGGCCAAGCCGCTCAAGCTCAACCCCCGCCAGCTGGCGGAAACCCTGCGCGCCACGCTGCTGGCCCAGCCGGCGTACCAGCGGTGGGTGTCCGACATCGACATCGCCGGCCCGGGCTTCATCAACATCCGCCTCAAGCCGGCCGCGAAGCAGCAGACCGTGCGTGAAATCCTCGACGCCGCCGAGGCGTTCGGGCAACAGCCGCGCAACGGTCAGCGACTGATGGTCGAGTTCGTCTCGGCCAACCCAACCGGCCCGCTGCACGTGGGCCACGGTCGCCAGGCCGCGCTGGGCGACGCCATCTGCAGCCTGTACCAGACCCAGGGCTGGGACGTGCACCGCGAGTTCTATTACAACGACGCGGGCGTGCAGATCGGCACCCTGGCCCATTCCACGCAACTGCGTGTCAACGGCTTCAAGCCGGGTGACGAATGCTGGCCGACCGACCCCGAGAACCCGGCCAGCAAGGGGTTCTACAACGGCGACTACATCCAGGACATCGCCAACGATTTCCTGGCGAAGAAGACCGTCAAGTCCGACGACCGCGAGTTCACCGCCAGCGGCGACGCGCAAGACCTCGACGGCATGCGCCAGTTCGCGGTGGCCTACCTGCGCCACGAGCAGGACCTGGACCTGCAGGCCTTTGCCGTCAAGTTCGACCACTACTACCTGGAGTCCAGCCTGTACACCAGCGGCCGCGTGGACGCGACGGTGAAGAAACTCGTGGACGCCGGCAAAACCTACGAGCTCGACGGCGCGCTGTGGCTCAAGTCCACCGAGTACGGCGACGACAAGGACCGCGTCATGCGCAAGGGCGACGGCACCTACACCTACTTCGTGCCCGACGTGGCCTACCACATCGCCAAGTGGGAGCGCGGTTTCACCAAGGTCATCAACATCCAGGGCACCGACCACCACGGCACCATTGCGCGCGTGCGCGCCGGCTTGCAGGCCGCTGGCGTGGGCATCCCCCAGGGCTACCCCGACTACGTGCTGCACACCATGGTGCGTGTGGTGCGCGGCGGCGAAGAGGTGAAGATCAGCAAGCGCGCCGGCAGCTACGTGACCCTGCGCGACCTGATCGAATGGACCAGCAAGGACGCGGTGCGTTTCTTCCTGCTCAGCCGCAAGCCCGACACCGAATACACCTTCGACGTTGACCTGGCCGTGCAGAAGAACAACGACAACCCGGTGTATTACGTGCAGTACGCCCACGCGCGCATCTGCTCCGTGCTCGCGGCCTGGGGCGGCGATGTGGCGACGCTGAAGGACGTGGACCTCGCGCCGCTGGACAGCCCGGCGGCACAGGCGCTCATGCTGTTGCTGGCCAAGTACCCGGCCATGCTCAGCGACGCCGCACGCGACTTCGCGCCGCACGACGTGACCTTCTACCTGCGCGAACTGGCCGCGAGTTACCACAGCTACTACGACGCCGAGCGCATCCTGGTGGACGACGAGGCCGTGAAAAAGGCCCGTCTGGCGCTGGTCGCTGCCACCGCGCAGGTATTGCACAATGGTTTGGCGGTGCTCGGCGTGAGCGCACCGCAAAAGATGTGAATTGAAAGCACCCATGAAACTTCAAGCTACGCAGGCGAGAAAGCACCACGGCGGCACCCTCACGGGTTTCGTGGTCGGCCTGCTCGTCGGTCTGGGCGTGGCCCTGTCGGTGGCGGTGTACGTCACCCGCGTGCCCGTGCCGTTCGTGGACCGGGGCGTGTCGCGCAAACCGGCGCAGGACGCGGCCGAGGCCGAACGCAACAAGGGCTGGAACCCGAACGCTGGCCTGGCGGGCAAACCCGCGCCGTTGCCTGAGCCCCCTGTGGCGCCGCAGCCGTCCACCCCCGAGCAGACGCCACCCGACAAGGACGCGAGCGCCACCAAGACCGATCCGGCCAAACCCGGCGCCACCAAACCCGCCGATGCGGCCACGGCCAAGCCCGAAGCCGATCCGCTGGGTGATCTCATGAAGTCCAAGACCGGGGCTGCCGCCGACCCGGCTGCGGCGGGCGCCGATCCGTTCGCGTATTTCGTCCAGGCCGGGGCCTTCAGGTCACCCGAAGAGGCGCAGGCCCAGAAGGCGCGCCTGGCGATGCTGGGCATGGACGCCAGCGTCAGCGAGCGCGAGCAGGCGGGGCGCACCGTCTACCGTGTGCGCATGGGCCCCTTCGGCCAGAAGTCGATGGCCGACGCCACCCGCGAGCAGCTGGAGGTCAACGGGGTGGAGGCCGCGCTGGTGCGCGTGCAACGCTGACGCTGGTGCTGCCGGCTCACGGAACTTTTCGCTTTGGACACAGCCCCAACACACCCTTTCAAGGAGTTTGACCACATGGACCGTCGAGTTTTTTCCCGCAGCCTGTTCTCTGTCGGCGCCGCCGCAGCGGCCGGCATGAGTTTGACGCCCGCGCTCGCCCAGCGCGTCGCGTTCCAGGAGGGCAAGGACTTTGTGCGCCTGGCCAAGCCCGCGCTGACCGAATCGCCCGCAGGGCAGGTCGAGGTGGTGGAGTTCTTTGCCTACAGCTGCATCCACTGCTTCAACTTCGAGCCGGTCTTCAACGAATGGGTCAAACGCAAACCGGCCCACGTCAACGTGCGTCGCATGCCGGTGGCCTTCAACCAGAACTTCGTGCCGATGCAGCGCCTGTATTTCACGCTGGAAGCCATGGGCCTGGTCGACAAGCTGCACGAGAAGGTGTTCAAGGCGATCCACGAAGAGCGCCTGCCGCTGACCACCGCACCGGCCATCCTGGCCTGGGTGGAAAAGCAGGGCGTGAACCGCGACCAGTTCACCGGCATCTTCAACGGTGCCGCGGCCAAGCTGGGTGAAAAGGCGATCGGTCTTCAGGACGCCTACCAGGTCGAAGGCACGCCCGCACTGGGCGTCGCCGGGCGCTTCTACGTGGGCGGCCAGGGTCCACGCACCCTGCTGGTCGCCGACACGCTGATCGCCGAGGTTCGCAAGGGCTGAGCTTTTCGGTCCACGCGCACAAGGCCCGCTGTCTGCGGGCCTTGTGCTTTCAGGTGGGGAACAAACTCACGCCGAGGCAGCGAAACGTGTTTTGCACCGCTACAATGAATGCAAGATTTGTGCCCTCCCCAAAGCCATGCCCCAACACACCACGCCCCACCGTCCTTCTGCCTGGTTGTTTGTCGCGGTCCTCGCGCTGACGCTGTCCTCCGCTGCCCGGGCGGAAAAAGCCGACAAAGACAAACCCATGAACGTGGAGGCCGACGCCCTGCGCTACGAAGACACGCGCCAGACCAGCGTGTTCACGGGCAACGTCGTGCTGACCAAGGGCACCATCGTCATGCGCGGCGCCAAGATGGATGTGCGTCAGGATCCCCAGGGCAGCCAGTACGGTCTGCTGGTGGGCACCCCAGAGAAGCCCGGGTTCTTTCGCCAGAAGCGTGAGGGACTGGACGAGTGGATCGAAGGGGAGGGAGATCGCATCGAATACGACAGCAAGGCCGAAACCGTGCTGTTCACCGGACGGGCCGTGTTGCGGCGTTACCGTGGCACCCAGCTCAACGACGAAAGCGTGGGCAGCCAGATCCTCTACAACAGCCTGACCGAGGTGTTCACGGTCAAGGGTGGCGACACCAACCGAACCGCCGCCAACCCGACCGGCCGCGTGCGCGCCATGCTCACGCCGATTCCGGACGCACCGGCCGCCAATGTGCCCGCGCCTGTGCCCACCGATCCAGCCAAGCTGCGTCCCAGCAGCAAGATCACCGAGCCTCGCAAGTGACGGGGACCGTCTCCAGCCCACAGGGTGGGATGGCGTCGAACAGCCGCCTGGAAGTTCGGGGTCTCAAGAAGTCCTATGGCAGCCGCAAGGTGGTCAAGGACGTGTCGCTGTCGGTGGACAAGGGCGAGGTCGTGGGGCTGCTCGGCCCCAACGGCGCGGGGAAAACCACCTCGTTCTACATGATCGTGGGCCTGCTGCGCGCGGACGGCGGTGAGATTCTGCTCGACGGACGGCGCATCGAATCCCTGCCCATCCACCGCCGTGCCCGCCTCGGCCTGGGGTACCTGCCGCAAGAAGCGTCGATCTTCCGCAAACTCACGGTCGCGCAGAACGTGCGCGCCGTGCTGGAGCTGCAGCACGGGCCTGACGGCCAGCCGCTGCGTGAATCCGAGATCAACAGCCGGCTCGACGAACTGCTCAAGGACCTGCGGGTGGACCACCTGCGCGACTCGCCCGCGCCGTCCTTGTCGGGCGGCGAGCGCCGGCGCGTCGAGATCGCGCGTGCGCTGGCCACGCGGCCCCGCTTCATCCTGCTCGACGAACCCTTCGCCGGCATCGACCCGATCGCGGTGCTGGAGATCCAGCACATCATCGGTTTTCTGAAGGCGCGCGGCATCGGCGTGCTGATCACCGACCACAACGTGCGCGAAACGCTGGGCATCTGCGACCACGCGTTCATCATCAGCGACGGCCACGTGCTGGCCAGCGGCACGTCCGCCGAGATCGTCGAAAACGCCGAGGTGCGCCGCGTGTACCTCGGCGAAAACTTCCGCATGTGAGCATGACCCCCACGCTCCTCACTTCGTGTGGTTCGCTGCCCCCCAAGGGGGCTGATTCGCCTTGGGGCGGCCCGGCGGCGAATCGTTTTTCCGAGCAAGCGGGACAGGCCCTGTGAAACAAGGTCTGTCGCTGCGCGTCTCGCAGCACCTCGCACTCACCCCCCAGCTGCAGCAGTCGATCCGGCTGCTTCAGCTGTCCACGCTGGAGATGGCCCAGGAGGTCGAGCAGATGCTCGACGAAAACCCGTTCCTGGAACGCGGCGAAGAAACGGCCGAGCGCGAAGACTTTGGCCTGGCGCAGACCGATGCGCCGGTCAGCGTGGCCGAGCAGATCGCCGACGCGGCCTCGCCCGTGGATGAATTCCCGGTGGCTGCCACCGAGTTCGACAGCCGCGTGTCCAGCACCGACAGCGCGCCGTCCGAGAGCGCACCCGCCGACGATCTGGAAAGCCGGCTCGAAGGCGCCAGCCCGGTCGAAGAGAGCTGGGAAGGCGACGGCACCGTCGAAATGGCGCCCGATGACAGCGAGTGGGGCGGCGACGCCCCGGCGCGCAACAACAGCTCCTCCGGCGAAGACGACGAAACCGCCAGCGCGGCCGATCTGGCGCGTGTGCCCGTGAGCCTGCAGGACCACCTGCACGAGCAGGCGCGCTGCCTGCGCCTCTCCGACGAAGACCGCGCCGCCCTGTATTTCCTGATCGAGTCGCTCAACGACGACGGGTACCTCGAAGACCGCATGACCGACCTGGCGCGGGCCTGGTGGCAGCTGTCGGCCTCGCCCGTGTCCCACGCCGAGCCGGCGTTCGAGGTCATCGAGGCCATTGAGGGCCGCCTCAACACCGCGCTGCAATGGCTGCAGCAGATGGAGCCTGCCGGTGTCGGCGCGCGCGACCTGGGCGAATGCCTGCGCCTGCAGATCCTGGAGATGCGCAATTCGCCGGCCGCCCGCGCGGCGCTCGCCATCTGTGGCCAGCCGCTGGAGCTGATGGCCAAGCGCGATGTGAAGCGCCTTTGCGGCCTCTGCAGCCTGGACGACGAGACGGTGCGCTCGGGGCTGTCGCTGATTGCACGGCTGGAACCCAAGCCGGGCCGCCGCTTCGTGGACGTGGAGCGCAACGTGGTCGTGCCCGACGTGATCGTCACGCGCGCCGGTCGCGGCTTCAAGGTGTCGCTCAATGCCGAGGTCATGCCGCGCCTGCGCGTGCACGACGTCTACGCCAACGCCATGCGCGGCAACCGCGGGGGCCGTGACAACGGCGGCGAGGCCGGTCACGCTGCCATGCAGCAGCGCCTGCAGGAAGCGCGCTGGTTCATCAAGAACATCCAGCAGCGCTTCGACACCATCCTGCGCGTCTCCAGCGCCATCGTCGAGCGCCAGCGCAACTTCTTCATGCACGGCGAACTCGCCATGCGCCCGCTGGTGCTGCGCGAGATCGCCGACGAGCTGGGCCTGCACGAATCCACCATCAGCCGCGTGACCACCGCCAAGTACATGTCCACGCCGTTCGGCACCTACGAGCTGAAGTATTTCTTCGGCTCCAGCCTCGGCACCGAGACCGGTGGCAACGCGTCGAGCACCGCGGTGCGTGCGCTGCTCAAGCAGTTCATCGCGGCCGAAGAGGCGGCCAAGCCGCTCTCCGACAACCAGCTTTCCGACCTGCTCAAGGAGCAGGGCATCGAGTGCGCGCGCCGCACCGTGGCCAAGTACCGCGAAGCGCTGCGCATCGCGCCGGCGAATTTGCGCAAGGCGCTGTGAACACCCCCTGCGCCGCTTCGCGTCTCCCCCCTCAAGGGGGGCCGCACCCGCGGCTTGGCAAAGCCAGTTCCGTGGTGCGTGCTGGAAACGGGCGCGCGTGATCGCCACCTGCGGACGCACCCGCGCTCAACATCTGTACTTCCTGTGAACCAACTCAAACTCTTCCTCCCCTGCGCCGCCGGCGTCGAGGACATGCTGGCCGACGAGGTGCAGCGCATCACCAGCGAGCCGCTGGCCTTCAAGGCGCGTGGCGGTGTGGGCGTCAAGGCCTCGTGGCGCGATGCCATGCGCCTGAACCTGCACAGCCGACTCTCTCAACGGGTCTTGGTGCAGCTGTGGCACGGCGGCTACCGCAGCGAGCAGGACTTGTACAACGCGGCTGGCGAGATCGCCTGGGAAATCTGGTTCACGCCGAAGCAGACCATCAAGGTCGAGATCACGGCGCAGCACAGCCCGCTCACCAGCCTCAACTTCGCTGCACTGAAGATCAAGGACGCGATCTGCGACCGCTTCCGCGACAAACGCGGCGAACGCCCCAGCGTGGACACCACCTGGCCCGACGTGCGCATCTACGCCCACCTCACCACCGAAGAGCTCACGCTCTACATCGACACCTCGGGCGAGCCGCTGTTCAAGCGCGGCTGGCGCGAAGACAAGGGCGACGCGCCGCTGAAGGAAACCCTGGCCGCGGCCATGATCGCCGCCACCGGCTGGAACGGCGGCGCCGCCGACTCGCTGGACGCCATCACCCCGCTGTACGACCCATGCTGCGGCAGCGGCACGGTGGTGATCGAGGCCGCGCAGATCGCGCTCAACATCCCGCCGGGCATGTTGCGCCGCTTCGCGTTTGAAAAGATGCTGCCCTTCCAGCCCCACGTGTGGACCGCCATCCAGGACGAAGCCGAGCGCGGCATGCGCGACTGGCCCGAGGGCCACGCGCCCATCGTGTTCGGCAGCGACGTGTCGTTCCGCATGGTCGATTTCGCGCAGCGCAACGCCGAGCGCGCGGGCGTGGCCCAGGCGGTGGAGTTGCGCGGCGGCGACGCGCTGCAGCGCATGCCGCCCACGCAGACGCCGGGCCTGATGCTGCTCAACCCGCCGTATGGCGAGCGCATCGCCGCAGCCGGTGTGGCGGGTGAGAATGCGAGCGCCCGTGCCCAGCGCATGGAGCCGCGCGCCCCGCGCGTCTTCACCGCCGGCAAGGCCGCGCCCCCCGCACCCGGGCTGGGCCGCGAGAGCGCGCAGATGAGCGACGGCGGCGACGGCAGCGAGTTCTTCCAGCAGCTCGCCGCCCACTGGAAAAGCCACTACGCCGGCTGGAGCGCCTGGCTGCTCACGCCCGACCTCAAGCTGCCCGGCAAGATGCGCTTCAAGGAATCGCGCCGCGTGCCGCTGTGGAACGGGCCGATTGAATGCCGCCTGTTCCGCTTTGATCTCACTGCAAGGCGCGCTCCCGACGGCAACCCTCCGGCGGCATGAGCGGGGAGACACCGGTGACGCTGGTGCTCGACACCAACGTCGTGCTCGACCTCTTCGTCTACGAAGACCCGGCCACTGTGCCGCTGCGTGAACGCCTGGCCGATGCGCAGACCCGCTGGCTGGCCACGCCGGTCATGCGCGAAGAACTGCGCCGCGTGCTGGCCTACCCGCAGGTGGTCAAACGCCTGGAAGCACGCGAGCTGACGGCTGAAGCCGTGCTGGCCAGTTTCGACGCCCGCGCCCAGCTCACAGACATCGCGGCCAAAGCCCCCTACACCTGCAAAGACGCCGACGACCAGCAGTTCATCGACCTCGCCGTGGCGCACCGCGCCGCCCTGCTGAGCAAAGACAAGGCCGTGCTCTGCATGGCCAAGCGGCTGGCCACGCTCGGCGTGCGCGTGAGCCGCGCATGGGCGCCCGCCGCCTCCTCACACACCGGAATCAATTCATGAAACCCCTCATCCGCGCCTTCTTCAAAACCGTGCGCACCGTGCTCGGCCCGTTCATGCTGCTCAAAGAGCGCCTCACCCAGCCGCGCGGCGTCGTGCGCGAGCCCGCAGCGCAAACCACGGTGAACCTGCAGTGCCAGAACCTCGCGCTCTACCAGTTCAGCACCTGCCCGTTCTGCATCAAGGTGCGGCAGGAAATGCACCGCCTCTCGCTGCCCATCCAGCAGCGTGACGCCCAGCACAACGCCGCGAACCGCAGCGAGCTGCTGCAAGGCAGCGGCGCCACCAGGGTGCCCTGCCTGAAGATCACCGACGCGGCGGGCCAGAGCCAGTGGCTGACCGACTCGGCCGCGATCATCGGCTACCTGCGCGGGCGCTTCGCCGTGGCTTGATCCTGCGAGGCCGGGCTCAGCCCGCCAGCAAACCCGCGCTCACCTCGGCCGCGTCCGGCCGCTCAAACACCGTGTTGTGCCGCTCCGTCAGCGGCCCGCCGCCGGGCACGGCCTCGCCCTGCGCCGTGCTGCCCACGGCCTTGAACTTCCACACCGCGCCGATGCGCTTCAGGTTGCCCACGGGCTCGCCATTGGCGGCCAGCACGGTGAACACACCCTCGTTCACAGGTCGCAGGCTGAGCGGGCCGAGGTTGTGCAAGCGGGTGCTCATGCCGGTGTCCTCACACCCGCGCGCACGCCCGGCAGCGGCTGGGTCGCCAGCGCATCGGCCCGCTCGCGCCGTCCGTTCAGGATGCGGCCGAGGTTGCCTTCGATCCAGTCCGCCAGGCCCTCCACCTGCCGCGCCACCTCCACGCCCATGGGCGTGAGGCTGTATTCCACGTGCGGCGGCACAACAGGGTATTGCGTGCGCAGCACAAAGCCATCGCCCTCCAGCCACTGCAGGGTCTGCGCCAGCATCTTCTCGCTCACGCCGCCGATCTTGCGGCGCAGGTCGCTGAAGCGGTGCGTGCCCGCCAGCAGCGCCACCAGCACCAGCACGCCCCAGCGGCTGGTCACGTGCTGCAGCACGGCGCGCGAAGGGCACTCGGCCGCGAACAGCTCGCCGCGCTCCATGAGGGTGGCGAGGGCGGGAGGGTGGTCCGGTGACCGTGGGTCGGTGGTGGGCATGGGGTACTTACCTTTAAGTATGTACTTACAAAAAGTTTGTTAGGTCGGTATTCTCCGCTCCTCTGTCCCTCACCACAAGGAGTTTTTCCATGATTGCCATCACCGGCGCCACCGGCCAGCTCGGCCGCCTCGTCCTCCAGAACCTGCTCAAGACCGTGCCCGCCGCCCAGATCGTGGCCGCCGTGCGCAGCCCTGAAAAAGCCGCCGACCTCGCCGCGCTCGGCGTGCAGGTCCGCCAGGCCGACTACGCCCAGCCCGCCACGCTCGAAGCCGCCTTCCAGGGCGTGGACAAGCTGCTGCTCATCTCTTCCAGCGAAGTCGGCCAGCGCGCCCCGCAACACGCCGCCGTGATCGCCGCCGCCCAGAAAGCCGGCGTGAAGCTGATCGCCTACACCAGCATCCTGCGCGCCGACACCTCGCCGCTCGGCCTGGCCGCCGAACACAAGGAAACCGAAGCCATGTTGCGCGCCTCGGGCATTCCCTTCGTGCTGCTGCGCAACGGCTGGTACACCGAAAACTACACCGCCAGCGTGCCCGCCGCCCTGCAATACGGCGCCGTCATGGGCAGCGCGAAGGACGGCCGCATCGCCTCCGCCGCCCGGGCCGACTACGCCGCCGCCGCGGCCGCCGTGCTCACGAAAGACGGCCAGGCCGGCCAGGTGTACGAACTCGCCGGCGACACCGCCTACACCCTGAGCGAACTCGCCGCCGAGATCGCCAAGCAGTCGGGCAAGCCCGTGGTCTACAACGACCTGCCCGAAGCCGCCTACGCCGCCGCCCTGGTGCAGGTGGGCTTGCCCGAAGGCTTCGCCGCGCTGCTGGCCGACTCCGACGTGGGCGCCTCAAAAGGCGGTCTGTTTGACGACGGCCACCAGCTCAGCCAGCTCATCGGCCGCCCGACCACGCCGCTGGCGGACGTTGTGAAAGCGGCGTTGGCGGGCTGACTTCCGTGTCAAAGTCAGCCCGCATCTGCCGACGCTCAAAGCGTCCAGCGGGCTGGCTGTGCCCCCGCCGCCACCTTCAGCACTTGGCGGTCTGCATCCCAAACCACCCGCGCATGCAGCAACTGGGTATGCAAAGCCGGGGCCAGCGACTTCGGCAGCATCACCACCCTGTCTTTGCCGCCCTTGGCTTCTCGCACGATGATGACCTGACGGTCAAAGTCCACATTCTTGATGCGCAAGCGCAAGCCCTCCATCAAGCGCATGCCTGTGCCGTACAGCAGCTTGGCCAACAGCGCCATCTCGCCGTCCAGAAACTGAAACATCGAAGCGACCTCTGCGCGAGTCAACACGCTGGGTATCCGCCGCTTTTGCGTTGGCCGGTTGATGCCATTGAGCCAGGGCATGTCCATCCCCAGCACCTCGCGGTACAAGAACAGCCGGGAACTGAGCGCCTGGTTGTGGGTGGATGCGGAAACATGGCGTTCCGTCGCCCGCATGGTCAAAAAGGCCTCAACCTCCGCCGCACCCAGGTCGCGAGGGTGTTGCATGAAGCCATCTCGCCCATGCCAGCGGATGAAAAAGCGCACCCAATGCAGGTAGGCTTTTTCGGTCTGAAGGCTATAGTGCAGAAACCGGATGCGCTCCCGAACCTGATCCAACAGACGGATGGAACGCAAAACAGGAGTGCCGGGTTTCATGGCTGCTTGATACCTGCTTATAAAAACAGTATCAAGAATCTAAGCGCCTGATTTAAAAAGAAATTTAAGGAGGAAGTCGTGACCAGAATATCCCGCATCGCCCAGCTTATCCCGCAGGTTCTGCGGGATACATCACGTTGAGGCTGTGCAAAAACCCCCACCGAGTCGGAACGAATAGTCTACGCAGGAGTCCATGTCCAAACGCTCAAAGCAGGAGAGCAGGACATGGCGAGATACAAACCGATCGACCGCAATCCCCGGCTCTTGCCCGTGGTGCTGAGCGATCAGATTCAACCCGGCAGCTTTGAATTTGCGCTCGATCACCTGATCGACAACGAACTCGATCTCAGCGCCCTGGACGCGCGCTTTCGCAACGATGAGACCGGCGCCAGCGCCTACGACCCCCGTGTCATGCTCAAGATCGTTCTGCTGGCGTACAGCCGGGGCCTGATCAGCAGCCGGCGCATCGAAGCGGCCTGCCTGCACAACGTGCAATTCATCGCCATCAGCGGCGACAGTCAACCGAGCTACACCCTCATTGCCAAGTTCGTGCGCGAGCTCGGCGACGACATCCAGGCCTTGTTCACCCAGGTGCTGCTCACCTGCGACCGCCTCGGCCTGATCGGGCGGCAGATGTTTGCCATCGACGGCGTGAAGCTGCCGGCCAACGCCAGCAAAGAGCGCAGCGGCACCCATGCCGAGCTGGCACACCGGGCAGAGCGCCTGGACAAGGCCGCGCGCAAGATCATCGAGGCCCACCAGCGGCAAGACGCCAGCGGTGTTGCGCCGGACGCAGACGAACAGCGTCAGGCCCGCATCCAGGCCCTGCACAAAGAGGCCCAGGCCACGCGCGACTTCATCGCCCGCAACGCTCCGCGGCGCAACCGCAAAGGCCAGGAACTCAAGACCAACGTCACCGACCCCGAGAGCGCCAAGATGGCCACCGGCAAAGGCGTGATCCAGGGCTACGCGGCGCAAGCCGCAGTGGACAGTCAAAACCAGATCATTGTGGCGGCCGATGTCACCGGCTCAGGCTCGGAGCAGGCCATGCTGCTGCCCATGGTCAAGGCCAGTGAAGCCGTGAGAACCCCAGACACCTTGATCACCGCCGATGCGGGCTACCACAGCACCGAGAACCTGCAGGCGCTGGCCGAGCAGCACATCGATGCGCTGATTGCAGACAACCAGATGAGGCAGCGCGACGAGCGATTCGAGGACCAAGGCAAACACAAGGCTAAGGGTGATCCGCTGTACGAGAAGAAGCCCACGGGATCAGCGCAGAAGATCGGGCTTTACCGGCCCGAGGACTTCCGGGTGAGCGAGGACCAAAGCCACTGCATCTGCCCGGCTGGCCGCAAGCTCTACAGCAACGGCAACGCCTGCACGATCAACGGGCGTCAGTGTCACAAGTACACCGGCAGCCACAGCAGCTGCAGCCCGTGCGATCACAGGCACCTGTGCTTGCGCCACCCTGAGCGCACGGCGGTGCGGCAGGTGGCGATCTTCAAGAAGAGCCAGAGCAGCCCCAACGACGTGCTCCAGGCGATGAAGCAACGCATCGACAGTCCCGAGGGCAGAAGGCGCTACAGCCAGCGCATCGGCACGGTGGAGCCGGTGTTTGGCAACATCCGGCACAACAAGCGGCTGAACCGGTTCACGCTGCGCGGGAGCAAGAAGGTGGGCACGCAGTGGAGGCTGTATTGCCTGGTGCACAACATCGAGAAACTGGCTGGCTGCGAGCTGAAGAAATAGCGAGAGGGATACGGGTCTTGTTCGGTGTCAGAATGAGCGCCAGAGGCCTTATCAGATGGGTCGATCAAACCGAAAACGACTTCAGGAGGGCTCAACCAATGGCGATCCAGAAAACCGAACCCTTGCGCCAGTCTGCGGCTGGACTTGGGGTTTTTGCACAACCTCGTTAGGCGTCACAAAACTCCATGCGCCTCATCGAATCTCAAACAGTCTGCGAATGGGCCCAAGCGCCCTCCACTCCACCAGCACCGGGCTCAGCGGTTGGCATAGCACTGTCAACCTTGGGCAAGCAGCCAATCAACGGTCTTCGTCACAACGCGGCCGGTACATCGAATGGTTGGTACATCTGGTGCGGCACCGAGTTGTCAAACGCACCTAATTTCTTTTCTCCGCTACACATTGAACACATGGTGGAGTACGTTCCGGAAGCTGTCGAGTATCTAGATCTGCCGCCTGGGTATCGCTTCCAAATCGACGGTTCAAACTACGAAGACGTCTGGTTCGATAAGAGTCTTCTCGAAGTTGATGCAGGCCAATGAGCAGGTCATATACGAAGCACCTCGTTTGCGAGCCATCGGTTCTCGCCGGTAAAGTGCCGCCTAACCCTTCCTATATGGACTCCCCCACAAGGGCAAGAAACTGACTGATGTTTTGGCTGTTGGGGAATCGCCTGCAGTCGTATATCGTTAGGCAGCGCAAAGCCCAATACCCAATGCTTCTCCAACCAGTTGACCTCGCCATACCGATACTTCCGAGCCGATCGGTAAACGACACCGTCGCGTTCTACAAGCGCCTCGGTTTCGAGGGTGGCGCCCACGAATTCGACAGCGGATACGCCATTTTGAGAAGGGGAAGTGTCGAGTTGCACTTCTTCACCCATCGTGATCTGGTGCCCGCAGAATCTTCAGCAGGCTGCTACATCCGAGTCCTGGACGTCGAGAGCTTCTTTCGCTCGTGCCTATCCTCCCAGTTGCCCTCCACGGGCATCCCTCGCATGGACACTCTTGAAGACAAGCCATGGGGACTTCGAGAGTTTGCTGTCGTCGATCCGGATGGAAACCTCATCCGCATCGGTCAAATCATCGAGAAGTAGAAGCGTGCTTCCACTGCCGCAGCGCTGCCAATCCCTTCGCACGAGCGGACCTCCACCGGCCTGGCTCTTGGGCCGCGCGGCTTGCGAGGCCATCGCCGCGCTTCGCGGTCCAAGCGCCATCCCGCCGGGGTCCGCTCAGCTCAAACGTTGAAGCTGTGCAAGCTCATGACCGTACCTGTACCCATTCCTTTTGGCACCCTGGAGTCCGCACTTCAATGGTCTTCAGCTGAGGCGCCATTCGATAGCGCGGCGCTGCTGTCGCGGGCGACGGGCCAGGTGTTTTTCACGTCCGAGTGCGGCGACGCCGACGATGATCTGCCAGACGACATTGACGACGAATCGGTGTACGTGGCCGTTCCGCACAAGAACGACCTCGGCCTCGGGCGCACCCTGGTGTTGGCCTTTGCGGAAGAGCACGCGCCCATGCACTTTCAAACGATCGAGTCGTTCTTCCGGCACAAAGGGGCCTACGCCAAGTTCAAGGCGCTGCTTGAGCGAACGCAGCTGATGGACCGTTGGTATGTCTTTGAGGCCGCCGCGACCCGGCGCGCCTTGGAGGCCTGGGCCGCCGACAACGGGTTTGTGGTGGTGGACGACTTGAGCGCACCCCGAACCAGTGACACGCCATGACGTTTGCCACCCACGAAGCGTATTTCGCCACCCTGGCGCCCGCCGTGCGCGAACGGCTGGAGCGCATCCAGCAAACCGTGGAGCGCCGCGTGCCGGGCGCTCAGCGCTGCATCAGCTACCAGATGCCGGCGTTCCGCCAGCGGCGGGTGTTTTTCTACTTTGCGGCGTTCAAGAAACACATTGGCGTGTACCCGCCGGTGACGGACGACGTGGCGCTGATCGCCGAGACGGCGCGCTACCGCGGCCCCAAGGGCAACCTGTCGTTTCCCTTGAATGAAGCACTGCCCCTGGATCTGATCGGCCGCGTGGCCGAGGCGCTGGCCGCGCAGTACGCCGCCCGGACCGGGCCGGGCTGACCCGCCCGCTGGCGGCCTGCCGCCGCACGTGGCCAACCCGCTTGAACGGCTTGAGAGGTTGATCCCGGGGGCTTTGGCTGCCGCCTCGCGGCTACACTGGCCCGCTTCTGAAGACCCCGCCTGGACCACCATGACCACCGAAACCCAGCCCCTTCCCATGGACAACGTCGATTTCGACGCCCTCGATGCGATCCTCGACGACCTGCGCACGCGCGGCGAGGACGTGCCGCAGTGGGAGTTCTGCGAAGGCGCCATCGCCGCGCTGCTGTGCACCCGCCGCCTGGTGTTGCCCGACGAGTTTTTGCCGCTGCTGCTCGGCACCGGCGACAGCCAGCCCGGTGTGGCCAGCGGCGAGGAGGGCGACACCTGGTTCGCCGACGAGGCGCAACACGCGCAGTTCATGACGCTGTGGACGCGCCGCTGGGCCGAGGTGTCGGCTTCGCTGTCCGCCAGCGTCGAGTCGCTGGAGGACGAGCGCGCCTACCACCCCGAGGTGATGGACGTGCGCGGCGCGGTGTGGGGGCTGCCCGAGGCCGAGCGCACCGAGCTGGAAGGCCAGGAGTTGCCCGCGTTTGCGCAGGTCTGGGCGCTGGGTTTCATGTTCGTGGTCGAGAACTGGTCGGAAGAATGGGCGGAGCCGCGCGACAAGGAGGCCGCCGAGATGCTGAACGACGCGCTGGACGCGATCGTGGCGCTGACCGAAGACGACACCGACCCGCCCACGGTCTGCATGCACGACGAAGACGGTCCGCCCAGCGTGAGCGACGAGCGGCTCAATGCGTTCGGCGCCGCGATCTGGGCGGTGTACGACCTGCGCCAGCTCTGGCAGAGCCTGGGCCCCAGGGTGGAGCCGGCGCGCAAGGCGGTCGAACCCGGCCGCAACGACCCTTGCCCCTGCGGCAGCGGCAAGAAATACAAGAAGTGTCACGGCGCCTGAACCCGGCTGAAGAAGGCGGCACCGGGTTTTGGCCTGCCGCGTGCCGCCCGACCTCTCCAGCGTGCGGGCTCAGGGCAACAGTTCAAAGTCCGCGCCAGCGCAGACCTGCCCGTTGACCTGGACCTCGATGCGGTGCCGGCCCGGGTACAGGGTGCGGGTGGTCACAGGGCGCAGGCTGTGGCGTTTGCTGAGCGCGTGCTCGCCGTGGGCAGCGAGTTCGAGTTTCCAGCCCTTGAACACCTTGGGGCTGGTGCCGCCGTTGGCGCGCACGTGGTGCACCACGTAGTCGATCACCAGGGTCTGCGGCCGGGGGCTGCGCGAGCGCAGGTTCACGGCCAGGCCGATGTCGCCGCCCACCTTCGCTTCGGTCGCCGTCAGGGCCAGCGCCGCGTCGCCGTTCAGGCCGTGCCCCAGCCCCCAGGCCGCCAGCGTGGGGGCGTGGCCCTGTTTGACGAGGCCGCGGCTGGCGTGGCGCAGCAGGGCGCTGCGCTGGGGGCTGGCGGTGGGCAGGTGCTCTCGCACCCATTGCGCCACCAGATCGGGGTGGTCCTTGGCGATGTCGTTCAGGTGGTTGGCCACGCTGCGGCGCACGTAGGCGCTGGGGTCGTCCTGCAGCGCGAGCAGCAGCGGCAGCGTGGGCGCCGGGTCGGCCACCAGCGCCTGCAGCCGAAGGCCCCAGGGCAGGCGCGGGCGCGAGCCTTCGCTCACCAGGCGGCGCACGTGCGCGCTCGGGTCGTCCACCCAGGTGCGGATGGTGGCCAGGCTGGTCTCAGGGTGCCGCTGGATGAACGGGCGGATCGCGAACTCGGCCGAAAAACGCTGCGTGAGCGCGTGCAGGCAGCGCAGCGCGCGCGGCACGTCGGCCATGCCCTGCCGCGCCACGAACTCGCCCATCGACCACACCACCCAGCCTGAGAGGCCAAGGTCGCTCTGCGCCTCGCTCAGGCCCGCGGGTTCGCCCTGGGCGTCCAGCGGGATCGGCGGCGCGAGGCTGGCTTCGAGCACGCTCGCCGCTTTGCCGAAGTCGGCGGGCAGCGTGGCCTGCAGCGCATCGGCCAGCTGCATGGCGCGGGCCTTGAATTCGAGTGCGTCCAGGCCATGGGCTGCGCGCTGCTCAAAGCCGGGGCGGTCGAACGCCGGCCACACGCGTTGCAGGTGCTGGCCGGCGCGTTGAACGGTGCCGGCGTTGATGAGGTTCTTGAAGGGTTCCATTTGGGGATGGGTTCAGAGGAAGGGCGGGAGTTCACGCGCCAGAAAGTCCAACACGGCGCGCATGCGGCGGCTGCTCCGGATCTCGCGGTGCACCACCAGCCAGACCGGGAGCGAGGGTATCGGCAGGTCGGGCAGCACGGGCACCAGGTCCGGGTCGTTGCGCAGCAGGTAGCTGGCGACAAAACCGATGCCCAGGCCCGCGCGCACAGCGGCCCAGTAGGCGATCAGGTCGTCGGTGCGCAGGGCGAACTGTTCGGGCCCCACCGGGTGGCCCAGGGCGGCGAACCCGTGGTAAATCTCTTGCACCTTGTCGTTGCCCACCAGCTCGTGTTGCAGCAGGTCCGCCGGTTGCTGCGGCACGCCGCGCCGGGCCAGGTAGTCGCGGTGGGCGCAGGCGCTCACGCCGACCTGCCCGATGCGCCGCGCCACCAGCGTGCCCTGGGTCGGGCGCAGCATGCGGATCGCGATGTCGGCCTCTCGCTTCAGCAGGTCGCTCACCGCGTTGCTCACCACCAGCTCAATCTGGACGCCGGGCAGCTCGGTGCGCAACCGGGCCAGCAGCGGCGGCAACAGAAAGCAGGCCACCGGCTGGCTGGCCGAGAGGCGCACGGTGCCCGAGAGCGTGGCCTGCGCCTGTTGCGCGCCGCGCATCAGCGTCTGCGCGCCGGTCTCCATGGCCCGCGCCGCGTCGGCCAGCCGGGCGGCGGCGGGGGTGGGCACCAACCCCCGGCCGGTGCGCTCGAACAGCGGCGTGCCCAGCTGCGCTTCGAGCGCCGACACATGGCGCCCCACCGTGGGCTGGCTGATGCCCAGCGCCCGCGCCGCGCCCAGCAGGCTGCCGTGCTGGTGGGCCGCGAGGAACGAAGGGATCAGCTGCCAGTTGAAATCGGACATGTTCAAAATTGCATAACGGCCGTGCGCGCCTGGTGGATTGTGCCGCCCGGCGGGGGTGTCCACAATGGCCGCATGCCTGCACCGCACACCGCTTCTCCCCCGGGCTCCGGCCTGCACACCATCCTCGGCGCGGGCGGCGTGATCGCCCGCGAGCTGTCGCTGCAACTGGCGCGCGACGGGCGGCGCATCCGCCAGGTGGGCCGCCACCCCGCCGCGGTGCAAGCCACTGACGAGTTGAAGACCGCCGACCTGCTGGACGAGCGCGCCACCGCCGACGCGGTCGCGGGCAGCGAGGTGGTGTACTTGGTGGCCGGCCTGCCCTACAGCGCCGCCGTCTGGCAGGCGCAGTGGCCGCGCGTGATGCAGAACGCCATCAACGCCTGTCGCCGCCACGGCGCGCGCCTGGTGTTTTTCGACAACGTCTATGCCTATGGGCGCGTGGACGGCGCCATGACCGAGGCCACGCCGTTCAACCCCTGCAGCCGCAAGGGTGAGGTGCGCGCCGCCATCGCCACCACGCTGCTGGACGCGGTGCGCCGCGGCGAACTGCAGGCCCTGATCGCGCGTTCGGCCGACTTCTACGGGCCGGGCGCCCGGCTCAGCCTGCTGGAGGCGGTGTTTTTCGCGCGCCTGCGAGCGGGCAAAGCGCCGCAGTGGGTGGGCAACCCCGATCTTGCCCACACTTTCACGTTCACGCCGGATGCGGGCCGCGCGCTGGCCGCGCTGGGTCAGGCCCCCGGGGCATTCGGCCAGACCTGGCACCTGCCCACCGCGCAGACCATGGACGGCGGCCCGGTGACCGGGCGCGCGCTGGCGCACGTCGCGTGCGCGCTGGCCGACCAGCCCGACCGCCTGCAGGTGGCGCCGCGCTGGCTGCTCCAGGCCATGGGCTGGTTCGTGCCCGTGCTGCGCGAGAACGACGAGATGATGTACCAGTACCAACACGGCTACCGTTTTCACAGCGGCAAGATCGAACAGGCGTTCGGCCTGAGGCCCACGCCCTGTGCCGAGGGGCTGGCCCGGACCTGGCGCTCAGGCGCCTGAGCGCAGGCGGTTGAGCAGACCGGTCAGCGCGTGCGCCACGGTGGCGCGGCGCACGGCAGCGCGGTCGCCGTCGAAACGCCGGTGTTCGGTGAACACGCCTTCGGGCGTGGCCCAGCCGAACCACACCGTGCCCACCGGTTTTTCCACGCTGCCACCGGTGGGGCCGGCGATGCCGGTCACCGCCACCGACCAGTGCGCGTGCGCATTGACCACCGCGCCCGCCGCCATGGCGCGCGCCACCGGCTCGCTCACCGCGCCGTGGTCGTCGATGAGCGCCGCCGGCACGCCCAGCAGCTCGCTCTTGGCGGCGTTGGAGTAGGTGACGAAGCCGCGCTCGAACCAGTCGCTCGACCCGCTGATCTCGGTGCAGGCGCCGGCGATCAGCCCGCCGGTGCAGCTCTCGGCCGTGGCCATGAACTGGCCCCGCGCCTTGAGTTCGGTGGCGAGCTGTTCGACCAGTTGGGGGATGGTGGGCATGTCAGTACTTCCAGAGGGCGATGACAAGAAGGGTGCAGCCGGCCGCGGCAAAGTCGTCCAGCAGGATGCCGAAGCCGCCGCGCGGACCGAAACCCTTGAAGGCCCGGTCGGCCCAGGCCATGGGGCCGAATTTCACCGCGTCAAACAGGCGGAAGAGTGCGAACGCGACCAGCTGACCCCAGAAGCCGGCGGGCATCACCAGCCACAGCACCAGCCAGAACGCGACCACCTCGTCCCACACGATGTGGCCCGAGTCGGCGATGCGCATGTGGCGGGCCGTCACCGTGCAGGCCCACCAGCCGATCAGCGTGCCGAGGGCGATGAGCGCCGCCCAGCCCCCATCGCTCATGAAGGGCTGCAACACCACGAAAGCGGCCCAGGCCCAGAGGGTGCCCACCGTGCCCGGCGCCACGCGGGACAGGCCGGAACCCGCGCCGAGCGCGATGACGTGGGCCGGGTGCGCGAGCATGAAGCGCAGCGTGGGCCGCAGCACTGGGCCGGAAGCGGGGGCAGGGGCGGGCGGTGCCAGGGTGTCGGACATGGACCGATTATGAAACCTGCCTCGCACGCCGCCGGGGGCTGCGGTTCAGGTGAAGTGGTCGAAGCCGGTGGCGTTCAGGGGCTCGGCAACGCCGTCGGGTCGAATCAGGCGCAGCCCGACCTGGGGCGTGATCGTGCCGATGCGCTGCACCGGGGTCTGGCTCGCGGTGCCCGCCGCCGCGATGGCGTCGCGCGCCGAGGGCGGCGCGGTGAACAGCAGCTCGTAGTCATCCCCGCCGTGCAGCAGGCACTCCAGCCGCTGGGCCTCGGGCAAGCCGCGCAGCGGCGGCGCGACGGGCAGATCGGTCAGGCGGATCTCCGCGCCCACGCCGCTGGCCCGCAGGATGTGCCCCAGGTCGCCGGCCAGGCCGTCGCTGAGGTCGATGGCGGCCGGTGCTCTGCCTTCCCACCCGTCCAGACCGGCCAGCGCCCGGCCCAGCGTCAGCCGGGGCGTGGGCCGCTCCAGCCGATCGCGGCAGCCGTCGTCTGGCGTGGCTGCGGAGGCCCAGGGCGTGCCGCGTTGCCGCTCCAGTGCCAGCCGTGCCTCGCCGGTGCGACCGCTCAGGTAGAGGTCGTCGCCGGGCCGTGCCGCGTCGCGCCGCAGCGCCCGGCCCGGCAGCACCTCGCCGAACACGGTGATGCAGATGTTCAACGGACCGCGTGTGGTGTCACCGCCGACCAGCGGGCAGGCGTGGGCGTCGGCCAGGGACAGCAGACCGTCCGAGAAACCACGCAGCCAGGCCTCGTCGGCGTGCGGCAGGGCCAGCGCCAGGGTGAAGCCCAGCGGGCGCGCGCCCATCGCCGCCAGGTCGCTCAGGTTGACGGCAAGCGCCTTGTGGCCGAGGGCCTGCGGGTGAACGTCGGGAAAGAAGTGGCGCCCCTCGACCAGCATGTCGCTGGAGATGGCGAGCTGGTGGCCTGGGCTGGGGTTGAGCAGGGCGCAGTCGTCGCCGATGCCCAGGGCCACCGACGGCCCGCCGGCGGCGCGCTGGAAGTGGCGCCGGATCAGCTCGAATTCACCCACGGGAGCGACCCAGCGACGGGGTTCCCCCGTCGTTCCCGATGGCGTCGTCGCTCGCGTCGGGCGGTGGCTCGGTCTCGGCGCGCGGCGGCAGCAGGAAGCTCAGGGGTGCATGGCGCAGGCGGTGGCGGATGGCCGCGTAGATGCGGCCGCGGTGCGCGGCGTTGATGTTCTGCGCGCGCAGCGCGAGCCGGAACGCCAGGTAAAAACTCACCGCGAGGTTGAGCGGCCCGACGGCCGCCACGCCGGCCAAGGCCCACCAGAACGCGGGCTCGCGCCACACATCCGCGCCCAGCGCCATCGCCGCCGCGGCCACCTGACCGGCCGACAGGGTGACGTGGCGCACCTGCAGCCCCAGGCCGAAGAACCCGGCAAACGCCGGCACCAGACCGAGCATCAGGCCGAGCGAGATGTTGGCGGCCAGGCCCGAGATGTTGGCGCGCATGAAGGTGGCCCAGCGGTCGGCGCGGTCGCGGCCGAGCCAGCGGGTGTATCTGGGGTTGTGGCGCATGGCCGAGTCCAGCTGGTGGAACACGAACCAGTTCTCGACCCAGCCGGCGATGATGCTGGAGGCAAACAGCAGCACCCCGGTGAAGGCGGCGAACAGCACGGTGGGACCGAACAGGTTCAGGTCGTGCAGCACGTGGTGGGCCTTCTCGGCGCCGATCATGGACTCACCGGCGGACACGCTGAGCCCGGCGCTGATCAGCATGACCACGGGCACCACCAGGCCCACGTTGCCGAGAATCGCCGCGATCTGCGAGCGCAGCAGGTGGGCCACCTCGTCGACAAAGCGCCGCACCGCACCGGGCTGGCGGATCTCGCGCAGCTTGGCCACCATGGCCGGGGCCGTGACGGCCGGCTGCTTGGTCGCGACGGTCAGGTGCAGCAGCTGCACCAGCACGAAGAAGAAGGCGTAGTTGATGCCGGCGGCGAACCCGTCCCAGAAGGCCGAGAGGCCCAGCCCGACCAGCAGGAACTTGACCCAGGTGGTGAGCCCGATCAGGGCGCCGCCGCCGGCCGCCTTGCCCAGCATCTGTCGGTATTCGGCGGCGTCGCGGGTGATGTAGTGCTCGCCGCTTTCGGCGCTGCGCTCGGCCACCTTGGCGGCGGTGAGGTGCGAGCTGCTGGCGATCAGGGCCCGGATGCTGCGGTTGTCCTGGCCGACCTGCACCAGGTCGGCCACCAGGGCGGCGGTGGCGCGCTCGGTCTGTTCGGCCAGCATGCAGTCGAGCAATTGGCGGATGCGCAGGATGCGTTCGCTGAGCTGGCGCAGCCGGAACACGATGCCGACGGACACGCCGTGCGCTTCGAGGTGCGAGTACACCGTCTGGGCCGCCTCGCGGCAGGCCTCAAGCTGGGCGGAGAGCATGTCGGCGGCTGCGTGGGCGGCTTCGCTGCGCGCGCCCTGGGTGAGCACCGCCCGCCGCAGGTGCTCGAAATGCGCCGGCAGCGCGTGGAAATGGCGCTCGGCGAGCGCCTCCGGCGACATGCGGGTGCGGATTTCCGAGGCAAAACCGGTGGCACTGACCTGGCTGATGCTGAAGGTCAACGCGTCCAGCAAGGCGTCTTGCCAGTGGTTGGGGGCGGCCTCCGTTTCGGGGGGTGAGAGCAGCAGGGCGCGCAGGCGTTTCAGGGTGTCGGTGTCCAGCGCCTGGATCCAGCGCACGTCGAAGCGGTCGGGCAGCAGCAGGCCAAACAGTTCGCTCAGGTCGGTGGTCTCGGGCGTGCCGGGCAGCATCTTGCGGCGCAGGCGGTGGCCGAACTCGCTGAGGAAGGCGGTCCGCGGTGCAAAACCAAAGTCCGCCAGCAGCGGGGTGAGGTCCACGGTGTCGGTGAAGCGGTTCCACCATTGGCGCCAGCGGGTCAGCCATTCGGGTCGCGCCTGGGCTGCATCAAGCAGCAGCCGCACGCGGGCCACGCTGGTCTGCACGTCGTGGGCATCGCCGCGCACCCATCGCAGCAGGTCGATCAACCAGAGGTGGCGTTGCGCCAGCGGCGCGTCCGGGTCCAGGGAGTCCAGCAGGTGAACCAGATCCATGCGGTGGGTCACGGGCCGGGGGGTCAGTGGAGCACGCGCGGGGGCGCTTCGCCACCGAGACCGCCGTCGGCCACCAGCGCAAACGCCGGCACCTCGGCTTCAAAGCGTTCGCCGTCTTCGCCAACGCAGAAAAAGCTGCCGCGCATGCTGCCCGAGCGCGTGCTCAGGCGGGTGCCGCTGGTGTATTGAAACGACTCGCCCGGGCGCAGCAGTGGCTGGTTGCCGACCACCCCCAGGCCCTTGACCTCTTCGGTGTGGCCCCGTGCGTCTTCCACGATCCAGTGGCGCGAAATCAGCTGCGCCGTCACCTCGCCGGTGTTGGTGACCGTGATGGTGTAAGCGAAGGCGTACACATCCTCTTCAGGCATGGATTGCTCGCTGAGGTATTGCGGCTCGACCTCGCAGGTGAACTGGTGTTTCGACATGGGAGGCATGTTACCGCGACGCCGCATTTCTGCGCCGGCCTGCGAAAATGCGGCCTCCATTCCCCCGGTCATCCTTCCGACGCCCCACCATGAGCACCTACCGCATCGCCCCGTCCATCCTGTCCGCCGACTTCGCTCGCCTGGGCGAGGAAGTGAAAAACGTCATCGCCGCCGGCGCCGACTGGGTTCACTTTGACGTGATGGACAACCACTACGTGCCCAACCTGACCTTCGGGCCCATGGTCTGCCAGGCGCTGAAACCCCACGCCAAGAAACCCGACGGCATGCCGGTGCCGATCGACGTGCACCTGATGATCCAGCCGGTGGACGCGCTCGCGGGTGCCTTCATCGACGCCGGCGCCGACCTGGTGAGCTTTCACCCCGATGCGAGCGCCCATGTGCACCGCAGCGTGCAGGCGATCAAGGCCAGGGGCTGCAAGGCCGGCCTCACCTTCAACCCGGCCGAGCCGCTGGACGTGCTGGACTACCTGATCGACGACATCGACCTGATCCTGATCATGAGCGTCAACCCGGGGTTCGGTGGACAGAGCTTCATCGACTCCGCGCTGCGAAAGATCGAAGCCGCACGCAAACGCATCGAGGCCAGTGGCAAGGACATCCGCCTCGAAGTGGACGGCGGCATCAAGGCCGACAACATCCGCCGCGTGGCCGACGCGGGCGCCGACACCTTCGTGGCCGGCAGCGCGATTTTCGGCAAGCCGGACTACAAGAGCGTGATCGATGACATGCGCAAGGCGTTGGCCTGATGCTGGCTGGCATCAAGGCCGTCATCGTCGATCTCGACGGCACGATGGTCGATACCCTGGGCGACTTCGTGGTCGCGCTCAACCACACCCTGGACGACCTGCGCCTGCCGCCCGTGGACCGCGCCCTGGTCGAGCGCTCGGTGGGCAAGGGCTCCGAACACCTGGTGCGCACCGTGCTGGAGCACCAGCTGGCGCTGCCCGAGGTGGCGGCGTCGGGTGCCATGGCGCTGGGCTGGCCGCGCGACCAGGTGAGCGAGCTGGCGCTGGAACGCTACCAGCACCACTACCTGTTCATCAACGGCCAACATTCGGCCGTGTACCCCGGGGTGCTGGCGGGGCTGCAACAACTTCAGGCATCGGGCCTGCCCATGGCCTGCCTGACCAACAAGCCGCTGGCGTTTGCGCGGGCGCTGCTCGACCTCAAAGGCCTGAGCGGGTTCTTCCAGCAGGTGTTCGGTGGCGACAGCTTCGAGCGCAAGAAACCCGACCCGCTGCCGCTGCTGAAAACCTGCGAGGCACTGGGCACGCTGCCTGCGCAGACGCTGATGGTGGGTGACTCACAGAACGACGGCATGGCCGCGCGTGCGGCGGGCTGTCCGGTGGTGCTGGTCACCTATGGCTACAACCACGGCGACCCGATCGCCAACGCACCGCACGATCTGCTGCTGGATTCGCTGGCCGACCTGTCACCAGCACTGGATCAGATTGGCGAGCAACCGCTCACTTCTTGATCCCCAGCAGAGCGTCCTTGAGCAGCCAGTCGGCCGGCTTCGGGCCGAGCCAGATGCGCATGAGTGCGTTGAAGAACTCGGGCTCCTTGAACGGCTCACCTTCCACCTGGCCCTTGATGGTGAGCACCGTGCCCGTGCCCGGCACCCAGTCGATCAAGAAGGTCTCGCCGGTCTTGAGCACCTTGTGGTTGCTGAACACCTGGCTCATGCGCAGCACGCCGGGGATGAGTTTGGAGAAGGCGCTTCGCTCCATGTTGTCTTCCATGCCCCGGGAGAACAGCTTGCCGAGTTCGGTCGAGTCGATGTCACGCAGCATGGTGATGGTCATGCGTTTGGGGCCGGGGGCGGTCAGCACCGCTTCCGGCGTGTCGGCTTTGGCGCTCAGGTACAGGCCGGCGGTGTACACCTTGAACACCGCCTTGTAGCGCACGCCGGCCCCGTTGAGCTGCAAGGGGGCGTTGTTGACGGTGATCCGGTCCTCCAGTTTGACGCCGGCCACGTCGACGGTGGCGGCGTTCGCCGGGCCCTGTGCCAGCCCCAGGGCCCATGCCAGGGCCATCGTGGCGGCGAACCGGGAGGGAAGCAGCTGGGTGTGGGTCTTCATGGCAGGGCCTCGGGCCGGTGGCGGCAAAGGTGGAAGAAAATAGAACGGTCGTTCGAAAATGCAGATTCTGACCTGCCGTGCGGTGTCCCACAACAGGGTTCAACCGTAGAACCAAAGCGTGCAGTGGGCGGGTGACCGGTTTTTCCCGCCGGCTTTGCTACACTTTGGCCCCATGTTCATCCCACGCACATCCTTCACAGGTGGTCTGCCGAGCCGCAATGGCCGGGGAGCCTGGCCCTGGCGCAAGCCAGCGTAAACGTGCACTCCCCCCGGGGTGCGCGGACCCCGGCCCGCCCCAGGCGATCCCCGTCCGCGCCACCCCAGCCCCCGAACCCGGCAGCGCGCCTGACCGGGCACCCCAGAAAAACGGTTTCGCCCGCTGCGGCGCAGCAAGAGGCCGATGGAGCGTCTGAACATGATCACCGAACTCGAATTCAAGAGCCTGGCCAGCCAGGGCTACAACCGCATCCCGCTGATGGCCGAGGCCTTCGCGGACCTCGAAACCCCGCTCTCGCTGTACCTGAAGCTCGCCCACGGGCGCGGTGACGGCAAACACAGCTTCCTGCTCGAATCCGTCGTCGGCGGCGAGCGCTTCGGCCGCTACAGCTTCATCGGCCTGCCCGCGCGCACGCTGCTGCGCGCCAGCGGCTTCGGCGCCGAAGCCCACACCGAGGTGGTGCGTGACGGCGTGGTGGTCGAGACGAACCACGGCAACCCGCTGGACTTCATCGCCGCCTACCAGCAGCGCTTCAAGGTCGCGCTGCGGCCCGGCCTGCCGCGGTTTTGTGGCGGCCTGGCCGGTTATTTCGGTTATGACGCGGTGCGCTACATCGAGAAGAAGCTCGAAAACACCTGTCCGCCCGACACCCTGGGTTGCCCCGACATCCTGCTGCTGCAGTGCGAGGAGCTGGCCGTCATCGACAACCTTTCGGGCAAGCTCTACCTGATCGTCTACGCCGATCCAGCCCAGCCCGAGGCCTACGCCAACGCCAAGAAGCGGGTGCGCGAGCTGAAAGAGGCGCTGAAGTATTCGGTGAGCGCGCCGGTGGTCAAGCCCAGCCAGAGCTACCCGGCCGAGCGGGACTTCGCCAAGGCCGACTACATCGCCGCGGTGGAGCGCGCCAAGGAGCTGATCGCCGGCGGCGACTTCATGCAGGTGCAGGTGGGCCAGCGCATCAAGAAGCGCTACACCGAAAGCCCGCTGAGCCTGTACCGCGCGCTGCGTTCGCTGAACCCCAGCCCCTACATGTATTACTACCACTTCGGCGACTTCCATGTGGTGGGCGCGTCGCCCGAGATCCTGGTGCGCCAGGAGCAGGTCGACGGGGGACAGAAAGTCATCATCCGGCCGCTCGCCGGCACACGCCCGCGCGGCGCCACGCCCGAGAAGGACAAGGCGACCGAGATCGAACTGGTGAACGATCCGAAAGAGCGCGCCGAACACGTGATGCTGATCGACCTGGCACGCAACGACATCGGCCGCATCGCGAAAATCGGCAGCGTCAAGGTGACCGAGGCCTTCGCGGTGGAACGCTACAGCCATGTGATGCACATCGTGAGCAACGTCGAAGGCACACTGGTGGACGGCATGACCAACATGGACGTGCTGAAAGCCACCTTCCCGGCCGGCACGCTGACCGGCGCGCCCAAGGTGCACGCGATGGAGCTGATCGACCAGCTCGAACCCACCAAACGCGGCCTCTACGGCGGCGCCTGTGGCTACCTCAGCTACGCCGGTGACATGGACGTGGCGATCGCCATCCGCACCGGCATCATCAAGGACCAGATGCTCTACGTGCAGGCGGCCGCGGGGGTCGTGGCCGACTCCATTCCCGAGATGGAGTGGAGGGAAACCGAACACAAAGCCCGCGCGTTGCTGCGTGCGGCGGAGCTGGTGGAAGAAGGGCTGGAGTAAACGTCATGAGCAACAAAATCCAACACATGAACGACGCCGGGCCGCCCCAAGGCGTTCAAGCCCCCTTGGGGGGCAGCGGACCTCGCGCAGCGGGGGAGCGTGGGGGCGTCAAGTTGTTGATGGTCGACAACTACGACTCTTTCACCTACAACATCGTGCAGTACTTCGGTGAACTCGGCGCCGACGTGACCGTGGTCCGCAACGATGAGATCTCTGTCGACGAGATCCAGCGCCGTGTGGACGCGGGGCAGGTGGACCGTCTGGTGATTTCGCCCGGCCCTTGCTCGCCGGCAGAAGCCGGCATCTCGGTGGCGGCCATCCAGCACTTCGCGGGCAAGCTGCCCATCCTCGGCGTGTGCCTGGGCCACCAGGCCATCGGCGCGGCCTTCGGCGGCAAGATCATCCGTGCGCAGGAGCTCATGCACGGCAAGACCAGCGTCATCACCACCACGCAGGAAGGCGTGTTCGCCGATCTGCCCGAGCAGTTCACGGTCAACCGATACCACTCGCTGGCCATTCAGCGCGAGTCTTGCCCCGACTGCCTGAAGGTCACCGCCTGGACGCCCGACGGCGAGATCATGGGCGTGAAGCACAAGACCCTGGCGATTGAGGGCGTGCAGTTCCACCCCGAGAGCATCCTCACCGAGCACGGGCACGCGATGCTGAAGAATTTCCTGGAGCAGACCGCATGAAGACCATTGATCTGCGCAGCGACACCGTCACACAGCCGACCGAGGCGATGCGCGCGGCCATGATGGCCGCGCCCCTGGGCGACGACGTGTTCGGCGACGACCCGACGGTCAACGCGCTGCAGGACCGCATCGCGGCCCTCACCGGCAAAGAGGCCGCGCTGTTCATGCCCTCGGGGACTCAGAGCAACCTCTGCGGCATCCTGGCGCACTGTGGCCGGGGCGACGAGTACATCGTGGGCCAACTGGCCCACACCTACCGCTACGAAGGCGGTGGCGCGGCGGTGTTCGGCAGTGTGCAGCCGCAGCCGCTGGTGCAGGACGCACAGGGTCGCATGGCGCTGTCGGACATCGCCGCAGCCATCAAGCCGGACGATCCGCACTTCGCCCGCACCCGTCTGCTGTGCCTGGAGAACACCTGGAACGGCCATGTGATGCCCGATGAGTACCTGCGGGACGCCACGGCGCTGGCGCGCGAACACGGGCTGGCCACGCACCTGGATGGCGCTCGGGTGTTCAATGCGGCGGTCGCCTCGGCCTCGGCAGGGCAGGGCACCTTCGACCGCCTGCGCGAGATCGCCGACCAGTTCGACAGCCTCTCGGTCTGTTTCAGCAAGGGCCTGGGCGCGCCGGTGGGCTCCGCGCTGTGTGGTTCGCAGGAGCTGATCCAGAGCGCCCGCCGCCTTCGCAAGATGGCCGGTGGCGGGTTGCGCCAGGCGGGGCTGCTGGCTGCCTGCGCACTGCACGCACTGGACCAGCACGTGGACCGGCTCGCCGATGACCATGCCAATGCGCGACGGCTCGCGGAAGGCCTTCAAGGCATCGAGGGTCTGGCGGTTCGCTCGGCGCAGACCAACATCGTGTTCGTCGATGTCGCCGAAGGCCGTGGGCCGGCGTTGCTGGACTTCCTGAGAGCCCACGGCGTGCTGGCCACAGGCCTGATCGGCCTGCGCTTCGTGACCCACCTCGATGTGGACACGGCGGGCATTGATCACGCCATCGCCACCGTGCGCCGCTTCTTCGCCGAGGCCCCCGCAGCGCCGGCCAGCGCCTCGCGCACCGGTCCGTACTGAACACTCGACAGGAGCGCACCGTGCCAGACACCCCGCAACTCCTGGTGTTCATCGCGGCAGGCTGCCTGCTCAACCTCACGCCCGGCCCCGATGTGCTCTACATCGTGAGCAACGCGCTCAAGAGCGGCGTGCGCGCCGGCATCGTGGCCGCGCTGGGCATCGTCAGCGGCTGCTTCGTTCACGTGTTCGCGGCGGCGCTCGGTGTGAGCGCGCTGCTCGCCACCTCGGCCACCGCCTTCACCGTGCTCAAGTGGATCGGCGCCGCCTACCTGGTGTGGATGGGCATCAAGTTGCTGCTGGCCAAGGGCGGTTCGTCGGTGGTGCCAGCCGATGCCACTCAGATCAAAGTCCCAACCGACCTTCGGCGCATCTACCGGCGCGGTTTCTTCACCAACGTGCTCAACCCCAAGGTCGCGCTGTTTTTCCTGGCCTTCGTGCCGCAGTTCATCGCGCCCGGCACCGAAGACAAGGTGACGGCCTTCCTGCTGCTGGGCCTGCTGTTCAACCTCAACTCGTTGCCGATCAACTTCGGTTACGCCTGGCTCGCCGGCTGGGCCGCCGGCCGTGTGAGCGCCGTGCAGCGCACCATGCACTGGATGGACCGCGCCGCCGGCGCGATGTTCGTCGGCTTTGGCCTGAAGCTGGCCCTGTCGGACAATCCTTCTCGCTGACCCCTGGAGACACCCATGCCCCACACCCACAAGATTACCCCGCAGGAAGCACTGCAGCGGACCATCGAACACCGCGAAATCTTCCATGACGAGATGCTGCACCTGATGCGCCTGATCATGAGCGGCGAGATGTCGCCGGTGATGATGGCGGCCCTCATCACCGGCCTGCGCGTGAAGAAGGAAACCATCGGCGAGATCACCGCCGCCGCGCAGGTGATGCGCGAGTTCTCCACCAAGGTGAACGTGGCCGACAAGACGCACCTGGTGGACATCGTGGGCACCGGTGGCGACGGCTCGCACACCTTCAACATCTCCACCTGCTCCATGTTTGTTGCGGCTGCGGCGGGCGCCAAGGTCAGCAAGCACGGCGGGCGCAGCGTGTCCAGCAAGAGCGGCAGCGCCGACGTGCTGGAGAGCCTGGGCGTCAACATCAATCTCTCCCCCGGGCAGATCTCGCGTTGCATCGAACAGGTGGGCGTGGGCTTCATGTTCGCGCCGAACCACCACCCGGCCATGAAGAACGTGGCGCCGGTGCGCCGCGAGCTGGGCATGAAGACCATCTTCAACATCCTGGGGCCGCTCACCAACCCGGCCTCGGCGCCCAACATCCTGATGGGCGTGTTCCACCCCGATCTGGTGGGCATCCAGGTGCGCGCGCTGCAGCGCCTGGGGGCCGAACACGCCGTGGTGGTCTATGGTCGCGACGGCATGGACGAGGTGTCGCTCGGCGCGGGAACCATGGTGGGCGAGTTGAAGCAAGGCGAGATCACCGAATACGAGGTGCATCCGGAAGACTTCGGCATGACCATGGCCAGCAGCCGCACCTTGCGGGTGGAGACGCCCGAGGACTCCAAGGCGATGCTGATGGGCGTGTTGGGCAACAGCGATGACCCGGCCCTCAAGGCCGCGAAAGACATCGTGGCGCTCAACGCCGGTGTGGCGCTGTACGCCGCCAACGTGGCCGCGGACATCAAGGAGGGCATCGCGCTGGCACGCCGCGCCATCGAGTCCGGTGCCGCCGCCCAGAAGCTGCGCGAGCTGACCGATTTCACCCAGACCGCCACGGCCAGCACCGGCCCCTGAGACCCGCCATGCCTGTCTGGCTGCAAAACGAAGGCGCCTGGATTGCCATCGGCATCTCGTTGCTGTTCATCGTGGCCGGTGTGTTGATGCACCGCGTTATCAAGAAGGTGCTGCAAGCGCCACCACCCCAGGAAAACAAAAGATCATGAGCGACATCCTGAACAAGATCGTGGCCGTCAAGCACGAAGAGATCGCCGCGGCCCAGCGCAAGAAGCCGCTCGACATGGTGCGTTTCGATGCCGAAAGCCGTGTGCTCACGCGCGACTTCGAAGGCGCCTTGCGGAAAAAAAATGCCGCCGGTCAGGCCGCGGTGATCGCCGAGATCAAGAAAGCGAGCCCGAGCAAGGGTGTGCTGCGCGCAGAATTCATCCCGGCCGACATCGCCCAGAGCTACGCCGAAGGTGATGGCAAGGTCAGCGCGGCCTGCCTGTCGGTGCTGACCGACAAGCAGTTCTTCCAGGGCAGTTCGGACTACCTGAAGCAGGCCCGCGCCAGTTGCGACCTGCCGGTGCTGCGCAAGGACTTCATGGTGGACCCCTACCAGGTGTACGAAGCCCGATCCATGGGGGCCGACGCAATCCTGCTGATTGCCGCCTGTCTGGACGACGTGCAGATGGCCGATCTGGAAGCGCTGGCGCTGGGCCTGAACATGGCGGTGCTGGTCGAGGTGCACGACCGTGCCGAACTGCAGCGTGCGTTGAAGCTCAAGACGCCGCTGCTCGGCATCAACAACCGCAACCTGCGAACGTTTGAGGTGACGCTGCAGACCACGCTGGACATGCTTTCCGACGTACCGGCCGACCGCCTGCTGGTCACCGAGTCGGGCATTCTGGGCCGTGACGACGTCACGAAGATGCGTGCTGCGGGCGTGCACGCCTTCCTGGTGGGCGAGGCTTTCATGCGCGCGCCTGAGCCCGGGTTGGCGTTGGCCGAGTTGTTTGCCTGAGTGGCCGTGACACAGGCCGCTTTTGACTGGGATGCGGCCGCGCCGCTGGCGGGTGTCGATCGGCTCCGGCACGCAGACCCGGGCACATGGGCGGCCGATCCGGGCTGGGCCGATGTGCTCGCTGATTTCTGGTGCTCCGAGGCTGGGCGGGCGCTCGTGGTGTTTTTGCGCCAACGCTTGAATCAGGGTGCCGTGGTGTATCCACCACAACCGCTCCGGGGGCTGGAACTGACGGCCCCGGAGGAGGTTCGGGTGGTGATCCTGGGGCAGGACCCCTACCACGGCCCCGGGCAGGCCGAGGGTCTCGCGTTTTCGGTCGCGGCGGGGGTCAAGGTGCCGCCGAGCCTGCGCAACATCTTCAAAGAGCAACGGCGCGACCTGGGCCTGCCGGCGCCAGGGAGCGGCTCGCTGGTTGGCTGGGCGCGCCAGGGGGTGCTGTTGCTCAATACCTGTCTGACCGTGGAGGATGGACGGCCCGCCAGCCACGCTGGTCAAGGTTGGGAGGTGCTCACTGACGCCGTGATCCGCCGCTGCAGCGGATTCGGTCTGCCCAAGGTCTTCATGCTCTGGGGTGCTCATGCGCAGAAGAAGGCGCAGGACATCGACCGCGGGCGCCACCTCGTGTTGTGTTCCAACCACCCGTCGCCCTTGTCGGCGAGTCGCGGCCCTGTCCCGTTCCTGGGTTGTGGCCACTTTGGCGAGGCCAATCGCTGGTTGCGTGCCGGGGGCTTGCCTGAAGTCGCTTGGCAGTCAGCGGAGGAAGCTGACATCGCGGCAAAAACCGTGGCATAATGTTGGGCTGCATTACGGAGGGGTGGCCGAGTGGTTAAAGGCAGCAGACTGTAAATCTGCCCGCTAACGCGTACGCTGGTTCGAATCCAGCCCCCTCCACCAGCAGCCTTTTTGATGTGCGAGCGATTGGAATCAAAGCGCTCTGAATGTTTCGGGTTGTTCCGAAAGGGTTCGGGCGGGAGTAGTTCAATGGTAGAACTCCAGCCTTCCAAGCTGATCACGCGGGTTCGATTCCCGTCTCCCGCTCCATGTTTGTGGGTTGTGATGTCCGTCCTTGGGGCGGCGATGAGATTTTCTGGGGTGTCTGATCCTTGATCAGGTGTCTTGGCCCTTGTGGCTCAGTGGTAGAGCACTCCCTTGGTAAGGGAGAGGTCGCGGGTCCGATTCCCGCCAAGGGCACCATATTTGTTCTGGTGTTTCGGCAATTTTGATTTTGGAGCTGAAAAATGGCAAAAGAGAAATTTGAGCGGACCAAGCCGCACGTGAACGTGGGCACCATTGGCCACGTGGATCATGGCAAGACGACGCTGACGGCGGCCATCACCACGGTGCTGGCGTCCAAGTTTGGCGGCGCGGCCAAGGCCTACGACCAGATCGATGCGGCTCCGGAAGAAAAAGCCCGCGGCATCACCATCAACACCGCCCACGTGGAATACGAGACGGCCAACCGCCACTACGCCCACGTTGACTGCCCCGGCCACGCTGACTATGTGAAAAACATGATCACCGGCGCTGCCCAGATGGATGGCGCCATCCTGGTGTGCTCGGCCGCTGACGGTCCCATGCCCCAGACCCGCGAGCACATCCTGCTGGCCCGCCAGGTGGGCGTGCCTTACATCATCGTGTTCCTGAACAAGTGCGACATGGTGGACGACGCCGAACTGCTCGAACTCGTTGAAATGGAAGTGCGCGAGCTGCTCGACAAGTACGACTTCCCCGGCGACAAGACCCCCATCGTGCACGGCTCGGCCAAGCTCGCCCTCGAAGGCGACAAGGGTCCGCTGGGCGAAGAGGCCATCATGAAGCTGGCCGAAGCGCTGGACACCTACATTCCCCTGCCTGAGCGCGCTGTGGACGGTGCCTTCCTGATGCCTGTGGAAGACGTGTTCTCCATCTCGGGTCGCGGCACCGTCGTGACCGGTCGTATCGAGCGCGGCATCATCAAGGTCGGCGAAGAAATCGAGATCGTCGGTATCGCCGACACCCAGAAGACCACCTGCACGGGCGTGGAAATGTTCCGCAAGCTGCTGGACCAGGGTCAGGCTGGCGACAACGTTGGTATCTTGCTGCGCGGCACCAAGCGCGAAGACGTGCAGCGCGGCCAGGTGCTGTGCAAGCCCGGCTCGATCAAGCCGCACACGCACTTCACCGGCGAGATCTACGTGCTGTCCAAGGACGAAGGTGGCCGTCACACGCCGTTCTTCAACAACTACCGCCCGCAGTTCTACTTCCGCACGACGGATGTGACCGGTGCCATCGAGCTGCCTGAAGGCAAAGAGATGGTGATGCCGGGTGACAACGTGTCGATCACGGTCAAGCTGATCAACCCCATCGCCATGGAAGAAGGCCTGCGCTTCGCCATCCGCGAAGGTGGTCGTACCGTCGGCGCTGGTGTCGTCGCCAAGATCATTGCGTAAGGATTGAAGTCTCGGGTGCTGCGGGTTCGCGACGGCGAACCGGTGGCGCCAAAGGATGAATAGCCAGTAGGGGTATAGCTCAATTGGCAGAGCGTCGGTCTCCAAAACCGAAGGTTGTAGGTTCGATTCCTACTGCCCCTGCCATCGAACAGGCAAGCAAAGGGAGTTGATCCCGACCTGAATCTGCTCTGTTCTGTGGTGTTTACAAGCCCGCCGAAGTCGTCAAGACCTCTGGTGGGCTTGCGTGTCTGGAGCCTCGCGGCTCTTTTTGCGCGTTTTTGTCAAGAATCATCTGGATCCTCATGGCCACTTCCGAAGTTCAAACCGTCAACACCAGTGCCGACAAGGCCAAGCTGGCGGGTGCTGCAGCGCTGCTGTTGGGTGCCTTTGTGGCCTTTTACCTGCTGTCGGGCAAGGGTGCATTGGCCCAATGGGCGGCCCTGATCGTTGGTGTGGTCGCTGCGGTGGCGGTGTTTGGCGTGTCCGAGTCGGGCAGGCAGCTGGTGGCCTTTGGTCGCGACGCTTGGCGCGAAACCAAAAAGGTGGTGTGGCCGGCCCGCAAAGAGGCAATGCAGATGACGGCCTATGTGTTTGCCTTTGTGTTTGTCATGGCGCTGTTTCTGTGGCTGACCGATAAAACGGTTGAATGGCTGTTTTACGACGTGATTCTGGGTTGGAGAAAATAATGAGTGATCAACAGAGCCCAGTGACCGATGGTGTCGCCGCAGAGGGTATGCGCTGGTACGTGGTGCATGCTTACTCTGGCATGGAGAAGGCTGCCGAGCGCAACATCGTCGAGCGCATCAACCGCGAAGGCATGCAGAGCAAGTTTGGTCGCATCCTTGTGCCGACCGAAGAGGTGGTCGAGGTCAAGAACGGCCAGAAGCGCACCACCGAACGCAAATTCTTCCCGGGCTACGTGCTGGTGGAAATGGTGATGGACGATGAAACCTGGCACCTGGTGAAGCACACCAACAAGGTGACGGGTTTTGTGGGTGGCGCAAAGAATCGCCCGGCCCCGATCTCCGAGGAAGACGTCCAGAAGATCGTCAACCAGATGCAGGAAGGCACCGACAAGCCTCGCCACAAGGTGGAGTTCATCGTGGGCGAGTACGTGCGGGTCAAGGAAGGTCCGTTCACCGACTTCAACGGCACGGTCGAAGAGGTCAACTACGAAAAGAACAAGATGCGCGTGTCGGTGACCATTTTTGGTCGCGCCACCCCCGTCGAACTCGAATTCAGTCAGGTCGAAAAGACCTGACGCTGTCGTGGTGCAGGCGGGTCGGCCCGACGCCTGCACCATTTGATGTTTCCGGGTCCCCCCAACGCGAGGAGGTTGTCTTGATGGCGGCCGTCTGCACTCGCAGGAGCTAAAAAATGGCGAAAAAAATCGTCGGCTTCATCAAGCTGCAAGTGCCAGCTGGTAAGGCCAACCCATCCCCACCCATCGGTCCCGCCCTGGGTCAGCGCGGTCTCAACATCATGGAGTTCTGCAAGGCGTTCAACGCCCAGACTCAGGGTCTTGAGCCCGGCATGCCGATCCCGGTGACCATCACCGCCTTTGCGGACAAGAGCTTCACCTTCAAGATGGGTACGCCCCCGGCGACCTACATGATCAAGAAGGCCATCAAGCTCGACAAGGGTTCTCCGGTGCCCAACAAGCAAAAGGTCGGCAAGATCACGCGCGCTCAGCTCGAAGAGATCGTGAAGACCAAGATGAAAGACATGACCGCTGCCGATGTGGACGCCGCCGTGCGCACCATCGCCGGTTCGGCCCGCTCGATGGGCGTGATTGTGGAGGGCGTGTAAATGTCCAAGCTGACCAAAAAACAGAAGGCCTTTGAAGGCAAGGTCGACAGCAACAAGCTGTACCCGCTGGCCGATGCTCTCGCGATCATCAAGGAATGCGCCAACGCCAAGTTCGATGAGTCCATCGACGTGGCGATCCAGCTCGGCGTGGATGCGAAGAAGTCCGACCAGGTGGTGCGTGGTGCTGTCGTGATGCCCAACGGCACCGGCAAGACCAAGCGCGTGGCCGTGTTCGCGCAGGGTGCCAAGGCCGAAGAAGCCAAGGCCGCCGGTGCCGACATCGTCGGCATGGACGACCTGGCCGCTGAAATCAAGGCCGGCAAGATGGACTTCGACGTCGTCATTGCCTCCCCCGATGCCATGCGCATCGTGGGTACCCTGGGTCAAGTGCTGGGTCCCCGTGGCCTGATGCCCAACCCCAAGGTCGGCACCGTCACGCCCGACGTGGCACAGGCCGTGCGCAATGCCAAGGCCGGTCAGGTTCAGTACCGTGTCGACAAGGCGGGCATCATCCACGGCACCATCGGTCGTCGTTCGTTCGACACCGACAAGCTCCAGGGCAACCTGGCCGCACTGATTGACGCGCTGAACAAGTCCAAGCCGGCCACCAGCAAGGGTGTGTACCTGCGCAAGGTGGCGGTGTCGTCGACGATGGGCGTGGGCGTCCGCGTGGACACCCAGACCATCTCGGCGTAATCGCAAGAATTCGGGCGCTCCCCTGTAGGGGGCGCCCGGGTGTGGTGGGCTTGTGCCGGGCGGCAGCGTCACGGCATGAGGCCATCCAAGACCGTTGGTGTTGGAACAACCCCGAAAGGGTGCGCTCTGACTTAATTGTGAAAAGCCAACGCAGATGGCGATCCCGCTGCAGATGGAATCTGATTCCCGAAACAGTTGGTCGCTGCAATGAAGCGTGCCGGAGGTCTCTGACCGAAGGCACATTGAAGGAGTAGACCTTGAGTCTGAATCGCAGTGAGAAAGAAGCGGTCATTTCTGAAGTGACCAGCCTCGCCGCAAAAGCTCAAACGCTCGTGATAGCGGAATACCGCGGCATCACGGTCGCTGCCATGGACAAACTGCGCGTCAATGCACGCAGCAACGGTGTCACGCTGAGTGTTCTGAAGAACACCCTGGCGCGCCGTGCTGTGGTTGGCAGCAGTTTTGAAGTGGCCGGTGACCAGATGACCGGTCCGCTGATCTATGGCTTCTCCGAAGACGCCGTGGCCGCCGCGAAAGTGGTGGCCGAGTTCGCGAAAACCAACGACAAGCTGGTGATTCGCGCAGGCGTTTACGGTGGCAAAGTCCTGGACGTCGAGGGCGTGAAGCAGCTCGCCAGCATCCCTTCGAAAGAAGTGCTGTTGGCCCAGCTGTGTGGCTTGCTGATGTCGCCCATTTCACGCACGGCCGTGGTGCTGGGCGCGTTGGCGGCGAAAAAAGGCGAAGGCGCTGCCGTTCCGGCAGAAGCGGTTGCAGAACCTGCAGCCGAACCCGCCGCCCCGGCAGAAGACGCAGCCGCAGCTTGATGCGCGGCGCGTTTGTTTAACCAATTGTTAGGAAATCAAAATGGCATTCGATAAAGACGCATTTCTGACCTCGCTGGACAGCATGACGGTCATGGAACTCAACGACCTGGTGAAAGCCATCGAAGAGAAGTTCGGCGTGTCCGCCGCCGCCATGGCCGCTCCGGCCGCTGGTGGTGCAGGTGCTGGCGCTGCTGCCGCTGAAGAGAAGACCGAATTCAACGTCGTGCTGCTCGAAGCCGGCGCCAACAAGGTCTCCGTCATCAAGGCCGTGCGCGAAATCACCGGTCTGGGCCTGAAAGAAGCCAAGGACCTGGTCGACGGCGCTCCGAAGAACGTGAAAGAAGCGATCGCCAAGGCCGACGCTGAAGCCGCTGTGAAGAAGCTGGTGGAAGCCGGTGCCAAGGCCGAACTGAAGTAATTCGGTTCCGTTCAGGGGCTGGAGTGCTCGAAAGGGCCTCCAGCCTTTGGTGCTTTCAGAGCACAGCCAAAAATCGGCTGGATGCTGGTTTTCCCGATCTCTCAGAGGTCGACAGGAAATCAGAACAAGCCCACTTTTGACTGTCTTCTGACCCCGACTGCAGAAGACGACTTGGTTCGGGCCTGTGTGCAATGCACAGGCCGTCCGCCAATGGTTGGTAGAGGCCAGCCGCCAAGCATGTCACCCGCCGTTTGACGCGTCGGGATGACCGATCAGTCGCCGCAGACCTCAAGTCCGGAGATCTCATGGCATCCGCATCGAAATACTCATACACCGAACGCAAGCGCATCCGCAAGAGTTTTGGCAGCCGCGAAAACGTGCTCGCGATTCCCTACCTCCTGCAGATGCAAAAGGACGCCTACACCGCGTTCCTGCAAGCCGACAGCGCACCCAAGAAGCGCACCAACGAAGGCCTGCAGGCCGCGTTCGAAGCCGCCTTCCCCATCGTCTCGCACAACGGTTTTGTCGAGATGAAGTTCGTCGAGTACAACCTGGCCAAGCCGGCGTTCGACGTGCGTGAATGCCAGACTCGTGGCCTGACCTTTGCCTCCGCCGTGCGCGCCCGCGTGCAGCTGATCATCTACGATCGCGAGTCTTCGACCGCCCAGTCCAAGGTGATCAAGGAAGTGAAAGAGCAAGAGGTCTACATGGGCGAAGTGCCCCTGATGACCGACAAGGGCTCCTTCATCATCAACGGCACCGAGCGCGTGATCGTGTCTCAGCTGCACCGCTCGCCGGGTGTGTTCTTTGAACATGACAAGGGCAAGACGCACAGCTCGGGCAAACTGCTGTTCTCGGCCCGCATCATTCCCTACCGCGGTTCCTGGCTCGATTTCGAATTCGATCCGAAGGACGTGCTGTTCTTCCGCGTGGACCGCCGCCGCAAGATGCCGGTCACCATCCTGCTCAAGGCCATCGGCCTGACGCCGGAAACCATCCTGGCCAACTTCTTCGTCAACGACCACTTCCGCCTGATGGACAGCGGCGCGCAGATGGCCTTCGTGCCCGAGCGCTTGCGCGGTGAAGTGGCGCGCTTCGACATCACCGACAAGGCCGGCAAGGTCGTGGTCGCCAAGGACAAGCGCATCACCGTGCGCCACACCCGCGAGCTGGAGCAGTCGGGCACCACGCACATCAGCGTGCCAGAAGACTTCATGATCGGTCGCGTGGTCGCCCGCAACATCGTGGACGCCGACACCGGCGAGATCATCGCCAAGGCCAACGACGAGTTGACCGAAGTGCTGCTGAAGAAACTGCGCACCGCTGGCGTGCAGGACCTGCAGTGCCTCTACACCAACGAACTCGACCAGGGCGCCTACATCAGCCAGACCCTGCGTGCCGACGAAACCGCCGACGAATTCGCCGCGCGCGTGGCCATCTACCGCATGATGCGCCCCGGCGAGCCGCCGACCGAAGACGCCGTGCAGGCCCTGTTCCACCGCCTGTTCTACAACCCGGACACGTACGACCTGTCGCGCGTGGGCCGCATGAAGTTCAACGCTCGCGTGGGCCGCGACGAGTCCACCGGCCCCATGGTGCTGTCCAACGAGGACATCCTGGCCGTGGTCAAGATCCTGGTGGACCTGCGCAACGGCCGTGGTGAAGTCGATGACATCGACCACCTGGGCAACCGTCGCGTGCGTTGCGTCGGCGAACTCGCCGAAAACCAGTACCGCACCGGTCTGGCCCGTATCGAGAAGGCCGTGAAGGAGCGTCTGGGCCAAGCCGAGCAAGAGCCGCTGATGCCGCACGACCTGATCAACTCCAAGCCGATTTCCGCGGCCCTGAAGGAGTTCTTCGGTGCGTCCCAGCTGTCGCAGTTCATGGACCAGACCAACCCGCTGGCAGAAATCACGCACAAGCGCCGCGTGTCGGCCCTGGGCCCGGGCGGTCTGACCCGCGAGCGTGCCGGCTTCGAGGTGCGCGACGTGCACGTGACCCACTACGGTCGTGTGTGCCCGATCGAAACGCCGGAAGGTCCGAACATCGGCCTGATCAACTCGCTGGCCTTGTACGCCCGTCTGAACGAGTACGGTTTCATCGAAACCCCGTACCGCCGGGTGGTGGACGCCAAGGTCACCAACCAGATCGACTACCTGTCGGCCATCGAAGAAGGCAAGTACGTCATTGCCCAGGCCAATGCGACGCTGGACAAAGAAGGCAAGCTGTCTGGCGACCTGATCTCGGCTCGTGAAAAAGGCGAATCGATCCTGACACCGGCCGAGACCATCCAGTACATGGACGTGTCGCCCGCGCAGATCGTGTCGGTGGCCGCTTCGCTGGTGCCCTTCCTGGAACACGACGACGCGAACCGCGCGCTGATGGGCGCCAACATGTCGCGCCAGGCCGTGCCCGTGCTGCGGCCCGAGAAGCCCATGGTCGGCACCGGCATCGAGCGCGTGGCCGCGATCGACTCCGGCACGGTGGTGACTTCCAAGCGCGGTGGTGTGGTCGATTACGTGGACGCGACCCGCATCGTGATCCGCGTGAACGACGCCGAAGCCGTGGCCGGTGAAGTCGGTGTGGACATCTACAACCTCATCAAGTACCAGCGTTCCAACCAGAACACCAACATCCACCAGCGCCCCATCGTCAAGAAGGGCGATCTGCTGGCCAAGGGTGACGTGATCGCCGACGGCGCTTCGACCGACCTGGGTGAAATCTCGATCGGCCAGAACATGCTGATCGCCTTCATGCCCTGGAACGGCTACAACTTCGAAGACTCGATCCTGATCTCCGAGCGTGTGGTCGCCGAAGACCGCTACACCTCGATCCACATCGAGGAACTCGTGGTCATGGCGCGCGACACCAAGCTGGGCGCGGAAGAAATCACCCGCGACATCCCCAACCTGGCCGAGCAGCAGCTCAACCGCCTGGACGACTCCGGCATCATCTACGTCGGTGCCGAAGTGCTGCCCGGCGACGTGCTGGTCGGCAAGGTCACGCCCAAGGGCGAGACCACGCTGACGCCTGAAGAGAAGCTGCTGCGCGCCATCTTCGGCGAGAAGGCTTCCGACGTGAAGGACACCTCGCTGCGCGTGGACCAGGGCTCACAAGGCACCGTGATCGACGTGCAGGTCTTCACCCGCGAAGGCATCACGCGCGACAAGCGTGCCCAGCAGATCATCGACGACGAACTGAAGCGTTTCCGCCTGGACCTGAACGACCAGCTGCGCATTGTGGAAGCCGACGCCTTCGACCGCATCGAGAAGTTGCTGATCGGCAAGATCGCCAACGGCGGCCCGAAGAAGCTGTCCAAGGGCACCAAGATCGACAAGGCCTACCTGGACGATGTCGAGAAGTACCACTGGTTCGACATCCGCCCGGCGGAAGACGACGTGGCCGCCCAGCTGGAGTCGATCAAGAACTCCATGGAACAGACGCGCCACAGCTTCGACCTCGCTTTTGAAGAAAAGCGCAAGAAGCTCACGCAAGGCGACGAGCTGCCGGCCGGCGTGCTGAAGATGGTCAAGGTCTACCTGGCCGTCAAGCGCCGCCTGCAGCCAGGTGACAAGATGGCCGGCCGCCACGGCAACAAGGGTGTGGTCTCCAAGATCACCCCCGTGGAAGACATGCCCCACCTCGCCGACGGCACGCCGGTCGACATCGTGCTGAACCCGCTGGGCGTGCCTTCGCGCATGAACATCGGTCAGGTGCTCGAAGTCCACCTGGGCTGGGCAGGCAAGGGCCTGGGTCAGCGCATCGGCGACATGCTGCAGCGCGAAGCCGCGACCAGCGAAGTGCGCGGTTTCCTGGAGCAGATCTACAACACCACCGGTCGCAAGGAAGACCTGGCGTTGATGAGCGACGCTGAACTGCGTGACATGGCACAGGAGCTGACCCGCGGTGTGCCGTTCGCCTCGCCGGTGTTCGATGGCGCTTCCGAGAAGGAAATCATGGACATGCTCCAGCTGGCCTACCCGGACGACATCGCCAAGGCCAAGGGCCTGACCGAGACCCGCACCCAGGCGCAGCTGTACGACGGTCGCACGGGTGACGCTTTCGAGCGCAAGACGACGGTGGGCTACATGCACTACCTGAAGCTGCACCACCTGGTCGACGACAAGATGCACGCCCGTTCCACCGGCCCGTACTCCCTGGTCACCCAGCAGCCGCTGGGCGGCAAGGCGCAGTTCGGTGGTCAGCGTTTCGGCGAGATGGAGGTGTGGGCGCTGGAAGCCTATGGCGCTTCGTACATCCTGCAGGAAATGCTCACCGTCAAGTCCGACGACGTGCAGGGCCGCACCAAGGTGTACGAAAGCATCGTCAAGGGCGAGCACTCGATCGAAGCGGGCATGCCCGAGTCGTTCAACGTGCTGGTCAAGGAAATTCGCTCGCTCGGTATCGACATCGAACTCGAACGCTCCTAATTCGCCGGTAAGACAAGGATTGACCCCATGAAATCATTACTCGACCTGTTCAAGCAGTTCACGCCCGACGAGCATTTCGATGCCATCCGCATCGGCCTGGCCTCGCCGGAAAAAATCCGCTCGTGGTCTTTCGGCGAAGTGAAGAAGCCCGAAACCATCAACTACCGCACGTTCAAGCCCGAACGCGATGGCCTGTTCTGCGCCAAGATTTTTGGTCCCATCAAGGACTACGAATGCCTGTGCGGCAAGTACAAGCGCCTCAAGCACCGCGGCGTGATCTGCGAGAAGTGTGGCGTTGAAGTCACGCAGACCAAGGTGCGCCGCGAGCGCATGGGTCACATCGACCTGGCCGCGCCCTGCGCCCACATCTGGTTCCTGAAGTCGCTGCCCTCGCGTCTGGGCCTGATTCTGGACATGACGCTGCGCGACATCGAGCGCGTGCTGTACTTCGAAGCCTATGTGATCGTCGATCCCGGCATGACCCCGCTGAAGAAGTTCGCGATCATGTCCGAGGACGACTACGACGCCAAGCGCAAGGAATACGGCGACGAGTTCATCGCCAAGATGGGCGCCGAGGGCATCAAGGAACTGCTGCAGGCCATCGACCTCGACATCGAGATCGAGAAGCTGCGCAACGACCTGACCGGCTCCGAGCTGAAGATCAAGAAGAACGCCAAGCGCCTGAAGGTGCTGGAAGCCTTCAAGAAGTCGGGCATCAAGCCCGAGTGGATGGTGCTCGACGTGCTGCCCGTGCTGCCGCCGGACCTGCGTCCGTTGGTGCCCCTGGACGGTGGCCGCTTCGCGACCTCCGACCTGAACGACCTGTACCGCCGCGTCATCAACCGCAACAGCCGCCTGCGCCGTCTGCTCGAACTCAAGGCCCCTGAAATCATCGCGCGCAACGAAAAGCGCATGCTGCAGGAAGCCGTGGACTCGCTGCTGGACAACGGTCGCCGTGGCAAGGCCATGACGGGCGCCAACAAGCGCGCGCTGAAGTCGCTGGCCGACATGATCAAGGGCAAGAGCGGTCGTTTCCGCCAGAACTTGCTGGGCAAGCGCGTCGACTACTCGGGACGTTCGGTCATCGTGGTGGGCCCGACGCTCAAGCTGCACCAGTGCGGCCTGCCCAAGCTGATGGCGCTCGAACTGTTCAAGCCTTTCATCTTCGCCCAGCTGGAACAGCGTGGCATCGCGACCACCATCAAGGCCGCGAAGAAGGAGGTCGAGAGCGGCACGCCGGTGGTGTGGGACATCCTGGAAGAGGTGATCAAAGAGCACCCGGTGATGCTGAACCGCGCACCCACGCTGCACCGCCTGGGCATCCAGGCCTTTGAACCCATCCTGATCGAAGGCAAGGCGATCCAGCTGCACCCCCTCGTTTGCGCGGCGTTCAACGCCGACTTCGACGGTGACCAGATGGCCGTTCACGTGCCGCTGTCGGTGGAAGCCCAGATCGAAGCCCGCACCCTGATGCTGGCCTCGAACAACGTGCTGTTCCCGGCCAACGGCGAGCCTTCCATCGTGCCGTCGCAAGACGTGGTGCTGGGTCTGTACTACGCGACCCGCGAACGCATCAACGGCAAGGGCGAGGGCATGATCTTCTCGGATCTGGCCGAGCTGCAGCGTGCGCTGGACAACGGCGTGGTGGAAATCACCGCCAAGATCAGCGTGCGCCTGACCGAGTCGACCAAGAACAAGGAAACCGGCGAATTCGTGACCAGCACCTCGCTGGTGGACACGACGGTCGGCCGTGCCCTGCTGTCGGAAATCCTGCCCAAGGGTCTGCCTTTTGAGGTGCTGAACAAGGCGCTGAAGAAGAAGGAGATCTCCAAGCTGATCAACGTCTCCTTCCGCAAGTGCGGTCTGAAAGAGACCGTGGTGTTTGCCGACAAGCTGCTGCAGAACGGTTTCCGTCTGGCCACGCGCGCCGGCATCTCCATCTGCGTGGATGACATGCTGGTGCCCAAGGAAAAGCCGGCCATCATCGACCGCGCCGAGAAGGAAGTGAAAGAAATCGCCCAGCAGTACGCTTCGGGTCTGGTGACCGCCGGCGAGCGCTACAACAAGGTGGTGGACATCTGGGGCAAGGCCGGTGACGAGATCTCCAAGGTCATGATGGCCCAGCTGGCCAAGCAGAAGACCATGGACCGCCACGGCAAGGAAGTGGACCAGGAGTCGTTCAACTCCATCTACATGATGGCCGACTCGGGTGCCCGTGGCTCTGCGGCGCAGATCCGCCAGCTGGCCGGCATGCGCGGCCTGATGGCCAAGCCCGACGGCTCCATCATCGAGACCCCCATCACGGCGAACTTCCGTGAAGGTCTGAACGTGTTGCAGTACTTCATCTCCACCCACGGTGCCCGAAAGGGCCTGGCCGACACGGCGCTGAAGACGGCCAACTCGGGTTACCTGACCCGCCGTCTGGTCGACGTGACGCAGGATCTGGTGGTCAACAGCCAGGACTGCGGCACGAGCAACGGCACGGTGATGCGCGCCATCGTCGAAGGCGGTGAAGTGATCGAGTCGCTGCGCGACCGCATCCTGGGCCGTACCGTCGCCGAAGACGTGGTGCACCCCGAGACCCGCGCGACATTGCTGCCGGCCGGCACGCTGCTGGACGAAGACATGCTCGACGAGCTGGAAGTCATCGGCGTGGACGAGGTCAAGGTGCGCACCGCACTGACCTGTGAAACCCGTTTCGGCATCTGCGCCAAGTGCTATGGCCGCGACCTGGGCCGTGGTGGCCTGGTCAACATCGGCGAAGCTGTCGGTGTGATCGCTGCGCAGTCCATCGGTGAACCCGGCACGCAGCTGACGATGCGCACCTTCCACATCGGTGGTGCGGCGTCGCGTGCGGCGGTGGCCTCCAGCGTGGAAGCCAAGTCCAGTGGCGCGATCGGCTTCAACGCCACGATGCGTTATGTGACGAACAGCAAGGGCGAGCTGGTGGTGATCGCGCGTTCCGGCGAAATCATCATCCACGACGAAATCGGTCGCGAGCGCGAGCGTCACAAGGTGCCGTACGGCGCGATCCTGGCGGTCAAGGCCGACCAGCAGATCAAGGCCGGCGCGGTCCTGGCGAACTGGGACCCGCTGACCCGACCCATCATCACGGAATTCGCCGGTCAGGTGAAGTTCGAGAACGTGGAAGAGGGTCTGACGGTGGCCAAGCAGGTCAACGACGTGACCGGTCTGTCCTCGCTGGTGGTGATCGATCCGAAGCACCGCGGTTCGGCCAAGGTGGTGCGTCCGCTGGTCAAGCTGCTCGACGCCCAGGGCAACGAAGTGAAGATCCCCGGCACCGACCACTCGGTGACGGTGGGCTTCCAGATCGGCGCGCTGCTGGAAGTGCGCGACGGTCAGGACGTCGGCCCCGGCCACGTGCTCGCCCGCATCCCGGTCGAAGGCCAGAAGACGCGCGACATCACCGGCGGTCTGCCGCGTGTGGCCGAGCTGTTCGAAGCCCGCAGCCCGAAGGACAAGGGCATGCTGGCCGAGATGACCGGTACCGTGTCGTTCGGCAAGGAAACCAAAGGCAAGGTCCGCCTGCAGATCACCGATCCGGAAGGCAAGATCTGGGACGAGCTCATCCCCAAGGAAAAGAACATCCTGGTGCACGAAGGCCAGGTGGTCAACAAGGGCGAGAGCGTGGTCGACGGTCCGGCCGACCCGCAGGACATCCTGCGCCTGCTGGGGATCGAAGAGCTGTCGCGTTACATCGTGGACGAGGTGCAGGACGTGTACCGACTCCAAGGTGTGAAGATCAACGACAAGCACATCGAGGTGATCGTTCGCCAGATGCTGCGCCGCGTGATCGTCGACAGCGTGGGCGATTCGTCGTACATCGCTGGCGAGCAGGTCGAGCGTTCGGAGATCCTGAACACCATCGATGCATTGCACGCCGAAGGCAAGATCGCGCCGACCTACACCAACGTGTTGCTGGGCATCACCAAGGCTTCGTTGTCGACCGACTCGTTCATCTCGGCGGCTTCCTTCCAGGAAACCACCCGCGTGCTGACCGAAGCCGCCATCATGGGCAAGCGCGATGAACTGCGTGGTCTGAAGGAAAACGTGATCGTGGGTCGCCTGATCCCGGCCGGTACCGGCATGGCCTACCACGAGGCGCGCAAGGTCAAGGAGAAGATGGACGACGAAGAGCGCCGGGCCATCGCCGAAGCCGATGCGATGTCGCTGGCGGCCGACCAGGCCGACGCCTCCAGCACCAGCGACGCGGCCGAATAAAGCTTCACCGCCCGCCCCCCAAAAGCCCCCGACCGTCAGGTCGGGGGCTTTTTTTTCGGGACGCGGGTCGGGCGCGCGCGGCACGCCGCGGAGGGGCTGGGGTATATTGCCCAGCGCTCGCCGGGCGCTGTCTGGCGTCAACTCCAACGGAGATCTCAATATGTCGGCTGTCTCGTGGATCGTGCTCGCGGTGGTTCTGTTGCTGGTGTTCTGGGCCGTGGGCGCCTTCAACCGGTTGACCCGCCTGAAAAACGCGATCGCCAATGCCTTTGGCCAGATCGACGTGCAACTCAAGCGCCGCTACGACCTGATTCCCAACCTGGTCGAGGTCGCGCGCAAGTACCTCGCGCACGAAGCCCAGACCCTGGAGGCCGTGATCGCGGCCCGCAACCAGGCGCGCAGCGCCGAGCAGTCGGCGGCGGCGAGCCCGTTGAACGCGGGCGCCATCGGCGCGCTGGCCGGTGCCGAGCAGGTGCTCGGTGGCGCTTTGGGCCGGCTGTTTGCGGTGGCCGAGGCCTACCCGGACCTGAAGGCCGACCAGACCATGCGCGAACTGAGCGAGGAGCTGTCCAGCACCGAAAACCGCATCGGTTTTGCGCGCCAGGCCTACAACGACCACGTGCTGGAATTCAACGACGCGGCGGCCCAGTTCCCGGCGCTGATCGTGGCCCGGCTGTTCAACTTCCAGCCGCAGTCGATGCTGCAGTCCACCCAGAACGAAGCCGAACGTGCGGCGGTGAAGGTGAGTTTTTGATGCACCCCCCTGCGCCGCTTCGCGGCTTCCCCCCAGGGGGACCGCGCCCTTGGACCGGCGGAGCCGGATCTTCGGCGTGCGTTGGGTGGGGCACGCACTCCGGGGTGAGCGTGTCGCTGTCGTTTCGAGCGTGAAACGCTGTGCTGATCTTTGAGTCCCAACGCGAGGCGCGCGGGCAGACGCTCAAGCTGCTGCTGGCGTTTGGCCTCACCGTGCTGTTGCTGGTGGTGGCGGTCAACGCAGCGCTCGCCCTGGCCTGGGGGCTGACCTGGAGTTTCTGGGTGCCGGGTGCGATGGTCCCTCGCCACTTTTTTGAGGTCAACACCGCGGTCACGCTGCTGTTCGTGCTGGGCGGCTGGTGGGTGGAAACCTCGCGCCTGTCCGGGGGCGGGCGGGCGCTGGCCGAGCAGATGGGGGCGCGGCTGGCCCAGCCGGGCAGCCACTTTGACGAACACCGGTTTGCCAACATCGTCGATGAGATGGCGATCTCTTCGGGCATGAAGCGGCCGCAGGCGATGGTGCTGGCGCGTGACCAGGGCATCAACGCCTTCGCCACCGGCTGGGACGAGGACGACGCGGTGGTGGCGGTCACCGCGGGAGCGCTGGAGCACCTCAACCGCGAGGAGTTGCAGGGTCTGGTGGCACACGAGTTCAGTCACATCCGCGAAGGCGACACCCGCCTGAACATGCGCCTGATGGGCATGGTGTTTGGCCTGGAGATGCTGTTTCGCATGGGGCAGCACCTGGCCGAGCCCGATGTGAGGGAACGCCGCATGGCCGCTTCGCTGCTGGGCGTGGCCATCATGGCCGCGGGCTGGCTGGGCTGGGTGGCCGGGCATGCCCTGCAGGCGGCGGTGTCGCGCCAGCGCGAGTACCTGGCCGACGCCCGCGCGGTGCAGTGGACACGCAACCGCGACGGGCTGGGCGGCGTCCTGCGCAAGATCATGAGCCAGCAGAACGAAGGTGTGGTGTTCCGGCGGATGGGCTCGACGGTGCAGCACATGCTGCTGGTGGGGAGCGAGGACGGAAGGGTGGCACACTGGTTCGATTCCCATCCGTCGCTGGCGCAGCGGGTGCGCCGCATCTACGGCCGCCAGATGGGCCCGCTGTCACTCGAGCGCAACGATGCGCACGACCCCGTCACGGCCTCGACCACGCCGCCAGCGCCACCCGGCGTCACGGCACCCGGCTGGACCTTGAGCTGAACCCTTTACAGATCCCTCCCGCTGAATGTCCATCGATCATCAAAGCGCATCACCCCGGCTTGCCCCCAGCCTGGGGGCCCTGTTGCATGAGACCGCCCGCTGCGTGCTGGCGGTCGAGCAGGGGCATTCGCTCAGCGAGGTGCTGCCACGCGTGCCCGCCGGGATGCGGCCTGGCACCCAGGCGCTGAGCTTTCAGGCGTTGCGCCACCTGGGCACGGCGCGTGCCGTGGCGCAGCGGCTGGCCCAGCGGGCGCCCGCACCGCCGGTGCTTGCCTTGCTGCATGCGTCGCTGGCCGTGCTGATCGCGGACGAAGAAGGTTTGCAATACCAGCCGCACACCGTGGTGAACCAGGCCGTGGACGCGGCCAAGCTCGCACGCGAAACCCGCATGCAGGCCGGCTTTCTCAACGCCTGTCTGCGCCGCTTCCTGCGGGAGCGCCGCACGCTGCTGGAGAGCGTGGCACAGGATCCGGTGGCGCGCTGGAACCACCCTCGCTGGTGGATCGAACGGCTGCAGCGCGACCATCCGGACCACTGGCAGACCATCCTGCAGGCCAGCAACCGGCCAGGGCCGATGGTGCTGCGCGTCAACCGACGCCTCGTCGCACGCGACGCCTATGCCCGGACGCTGAGCGACCTGGGGCTGGAGACGCAGGCGCTGGGCGAGGATGGGCTGGTGATGGCCACGCCGCTGCCGGTCGACCGCCTTCCCGGTTTTGCGCAAGGGCACTGCTCGGTGCAGGACGGCGCGGCCCAGCTGGCGGCCGGCTTGCTGCTGGACGGCCGCGAGTGGAGCGCGAACGACCGGGTGCTCGACGCCTGCGCGGCGCCTGGCGGCAAGACCGCCCACCTGCTGGAGCGGGCCGATCTGGACCTGCTCGCGCTGGATGTGGACGCCCAGCGCTGCGAACGCATCCACGACAACCTGCGCCGCCTGGGCTTCCAGGCCGAGGTGAAGGCGGCCGATGCGGGCCAGCCCGACACCTGGTGGGACGGTCGCCCGTTCAATGCCATCCTGCTGGACGCGCCCTGCACCGCCGCCGGCATCGTGCGCCGCCACCCCGACGTGCGCTGGTTGCGCCGGGCCACCGACGTGGAGCAGCTGGTCGCCATCCAGCGGCGCCTGCTCGACACCTTGTGGCCGCTGCTCAAACCGGGCGGTCGGCTGGTCTATTGCACCTGCTCGGTGTTCCATGCCGAGGGCCAGGATCAGGTCCGGGCGTTCCTTGAACGCCACACCGACGCCGTTCTGGCCCCCTCACCAGGGCATTTGCTCCCTGGAACCGCCGCCCCTGGCGGGGAGTTCAACGACAATGAACCGGGTGGATACGACGGCTTTTATTACGCCCGCCTGGACAAGGTCCTGCCTTGACGGAGCGCAGCCCACAGCCGCTGTGAAGCCGCTGTGGCGCTGGCTGCTGGCAGCCGTTTGTGCCCTGCTGCTGTTGCTGCAGGCTCTGCCAGCGCAGGCGCGTGGGCCCGAGGTGCTGCAGAGCAGCCTTCAGCGCAGCGCCGACGGCCTTCAACTCTCGGTGCGCCTGGCACTGGCGCCCTCGCCGGCCGTGGAGGACGCCTTGCTCAAAGGCGTCCCCATCTATTTCGCCTGGCAGACCGAGGTGGTGCGCGAGCGCTGGTACTGGACCGACAAGCGCATCAGCGCCGCCGCGCGCACCCTCAGGCTGGCTTACCAGCCGCTCACCCGTCGCTGGCGCGTGAGCCTGTCCACCGACGGTGGCGCCATTGGCACGGGATTGCAATACGCGCTGCACCAGAACTTCGACTCGCTGCCCGACGCGCTGGCGGGCATCAGCCGTGTGGTCAACTGGCAGATTGCCGAGCCCGGCCGGCTGGAGGAGGGTGTTCGCTACCAGGCGCAGTGGCGCTTCCGGCTCGACCTCTCTCTGCTGCCGCGACCGTTCCAGATCGGCATGGTGAACCAGCCCGACTGGGTGATCGAGGTCCAGCGCAACCTGGACGTGCCCGCGAACAACGAGGCCGACCCCCGCCCTGAATCTGCTGCCGCGCCCGATGCGCGCTGATGCCGTTCATCGCGTGCCACAGCCGCCCCACCACGTGAGCACCGACAGCGCCCGCCTCGACCACAAGGCGGCCCGCCGCAAGCGCTGGGCTCTGGTGGCCGCCCTGGTGTTCATGACCGGGCTGGGCATGGTGCTCCTGTTCCTGCTCACGCTGGCCACCCGCAACCGCGCCTTCTACGAGCAGAATTTCGCCTGGCTGGCGGCGGTGAACGTGGCGGTCGCAGTGCTGCTGTTCCTCGTCATCGTCTGGCTTGCCATGCGGCTGATCATGCGGTTGAGGCGCGGCAAGTTTGGCAGTCAGCTGCTGCTCAAGCTGGCGGCCATCATCGGGCTGGTCGGTGTGTTGCCGGGGGTGCTGATCTATGCGGTGTCCTACCAGTTCGTGGCCAGGTCCATCGAGAGCTGGTTCGACGTGCGCGTCGAGTCGGCGCTGGCCGCCGGCCTCAACCTGGGTCGCACCACGCTCGACACCCTGAGCGCCGACCTCAGCGGCAAAACCCGCATGGCCGCCGAAGAGCTGGCCCGGCTGCCTTCAACGTCAGCCTTGTTGGCCATGGAGCGCCTGCGCAGGCAGCTCGGCGCCAGCGACATGGTGCTCTGGAGCAGCTCGGGACAGGCCTTGGCCACCGCGGGTGCCTCGCGTTTCGATTTCACGCCCAACCGCCCCGCGACGGCCGTGCTGCGCAGCGTGCGCGCCAACCGGGTGGTGACGCAGATCGAAGGGCTGGAAGAGGGCAGCGACGGCGCCGAGCAGGCGGAGCTGGCGGTGGGGCAGGCACGCATCAAGGTGCTGGCCCTGGTGCGCGCGCCCGGGTTTGGCCTGGAAGACGAGTCGCGCTACCTGCAGGTCGCCGTGCCGCTGCCCGCCGCCCTGGTCACCGACGCGCTGGCGGTGCAGGTCGCCAACCGCGAGTACCAGGAGCGGGCGCTCGGGCGCGAAGGCCTGCGCCGCATGTACATCGGCACGCTCACACTCTCGCTGTTCCTCTCGGTGTTCGGCGCGGTGCTGCTGGCTGTGTTGCTGGGCAACCAGATGGTGCGTCCGCTGCTGGTGCTGGCCGAAGGCATGCGCGAGGTGGCGCAAGGTGATCTCTCGCCCAAGGCCGCGCTGACCTCGCGCGACGAGCTCGCCGGGCTCACACGCACCTTTGCTCACATGACGCAAGACCTGGCCGATGCCCGCAACGCGGTGCAGCTCAGCATGCAACAGGTGGACGCGGCGCGCAGCAACCTGCAGACCATCCTGGACAACCTCACCGCGGGCGTGGCCGTGCTCGACGAACAGGGGCGGCTGCGCAGCGTCAACCCCGGCGCGGCGCGCATCCTGCGCACACCGCTGGTCCTGCACATGGGCCAGTCGCTGGCCGAGGTGCCGGGGCTGGAGGCCTTTGGTGCCAGCGTGCTGGCGCAGTTTGACCGTTTCCTGTCGGAGGACACGCCGCACGAGGGGGGGCATTGGCAACAGTCCTTTGAGCTGGGGCCCCATGGCCGAACGCCCCTGGACGAAGGTGTCACGCTGATCGCGCGCGGTGCGCTGCTGCCCAACAACGAGCGCCTGCTGGTGTTCGACGATGTGTCCGAGATGGTTTCGGCCCAGCGCGCGCAGGCCTGGGGCGAGGTGGCGCGGCGCCTGGCGCACGAAATCAAGAACCCTTTGACGCCCATCCAGCTCTCGGCCGAGCGCCTGGCCATGAAGCTCGAAGGCAAGGTCCAGCCTGCCGAACAGGCGATCCTCAACAAGTCTGTGCGCACCATCGTGGACCAGGTCGACGCGATGAAGCGGCTGGTCAATGAATTCCGAGACTACGCGCGCCTGCCCGCCGCCCATCTGGTGGCGACCGATCTCAACGCCTTGGTGCGCGACATCCTCGTGCTCTACGACCACGCCGTGGTGCCGGTGCGCTGCGAGCTTGATGAGCACATCCCACCGGTGATGGCCGATCCGCAGCAGATGCGCCAGATCCTGCACAACCTGGTGCAGAACGCGCAGGACGCCATGGCCGGACAACCCGACGCCTTCGTGCTGCTGCGCACCCGCCACACCGAGGGTGGTCAGTGGGTGCGTCTGGCGGTGATCGACCAGGGTCCGGGGTTTGCCGAGCACATCCTCAAGCGCGCCTTCGAGCCCTACGTCACCACGAAAACCAAGGGCACCGGGCTCGGTCTCGCGGTCGTCAAGAAGATGATGGAAGAGCACGGTGGCCGCGTGGACATCAGCAACCGCTTGATCGACCACAAGATTGTGGGTGCCCAAGTGTCGTTATCATTCGCAGTTGCGATTTGACAACATTGACAGAGGGAAGCATTCCGCGCCATGGCAACTATTCTGGTGGTAGACGACGAACTGGGGATACGCGACCTGCTGTCCGAGATCCTCAACGACGAGGGTCACACGGTCGAGCTGGCTGAAAACGCGGCTCAGGCGCGCGCGCTGCGCACCCAGTTCCGGCCCGACCTCGTGCTGCTCGACATCTGGATGCCCGACACCGACGGTGTGAGCCTGCTCAAGGAGTGGGCCAGCACCGGCCTGCTGACCATGCCGGTGATCATGATGAGCGGCCACGCCACCATCGACACCGCCGTGGAAGCCACGCGCATCGGTGCCACCGCGTTCCTCGAAAAACCCATCACGCTGCAGAAGCTGCTCAAGGCGGTGGACGTGGGCCTGAACAAAACAGCGGTCAAGCCCCTCGCGCCCTCACTGCAGAAGAACCCCGCGGCCATGATCGCCCCGGCCGACCTGACCGTCGAAGCCGCGATGACCGGCGGCACACTGCCCGACATGGTGCTCGACATCGGTCCTCAGTCGCTGCAGTCGTTCAACCTCGAAGGCCCACTGCGCGAAGCGCGCGACGAGTTCGAGAAAGCCTATTTCGAATACCACCTGGCCAAGGAGTCTGGCTCCATGACCCGTGTGGCCGAAAAGACCGGTCTGGAGCGCACCCACCTCTACCGAAAGCTCAAACAGTTGGGCGTGGACCTCGCCCGCAGCAAACGCAATGCGCTTTGAGCACGGGCAGGGCCAGAAACGGTCCAAGAAGCTGCTACAATTCCGCTTCTGTTTGGCCCGGTAGCTCAGTTGGTAGAGCAGCGGATTGAAAATCCGCGTGTCGATGGTTCGATTCCGTCCCAGGCCACCAAACACAAAAAAACGCCCAGCACCCGCTGGGCGTTTTGCTTTGCGGGCCCCTCTTTGAAATCCTCGATCCACACCGTCGAAGTTGACCGTCCCGACACCTGGACGCGCCACCGCGCCGGTCTGTGCGACAGCTGTGTGGCCAACTGCTGCACCATGCCGGTCGAGGTGCGCCTGCCCGAGCTGGTGCGCCTGGGCCTGGTGGACCCGTTCGAGGTCGAGCACGAGGCGCCCAAGCAGATCGCCAAGCGACTGGACAAAGCCGGGCTGATCGACCATTTCAACTTCAAGCACAGCGTCTTCACGCTGGCCCGCCGCGCCAGCGGGGACTGCCAGTTTCTGGACGCGAAGACGCGGCGCTGCACGGTCTATGAACAGCGGCCGGACACCTGCCGCAAACACCCGCACGTGGGGCCCAAGCCGGGCTACTGTCCGTATGGCGCCAAGCGGATCGTGAGGATCGTGCCCGCCCATGAGCGCTGACGCCTTGCCGCCGCTGTCGGCCGCCGAACTGGCCGCGCTCGCGCATGCCGAGCGGCCCGGCCGCTGCGCCACCTGCGCGCCGCTGGTGTGTCCCGGCTGGGAGTCGGTGCATTCGGCTTTCGACACCTCGGTGTTGCATCGGGTGGGCACATTGCGGCGCGAAGATGTCGATGAGCCCACGGTCATGGAGCACCACCCGCGAGGCACACACGGCTGGTCGATCGACGCGCCGATCGCGCCCGCCTTTTTTCCCTACAACCGCTGCGATGTGTGGACCTGCAAGGCCTGCGCCCGGCCCTTCCTGCGCTACACCGAGTACGGCGGTTATTACGAAGACGATCGCATCCGCCAGGTCAACGCGGCGCTGATCGACGACGCTCAGCCCTGACGCGCAGCCGACCCATGGGCCGACGGGCTGCGGGGCCCTTGGTCACCGGCTCGTTGGCGTTTTGATCAGGCGGAAGTTCCAGTCGGGATCACCGCCGGACCGCCCTTCGGCCGCGCGGCGGGTGCCGCGGATGTCGAGCCGGCAGTCGGTGGGGGAGAGGTCCCCGGTCCACACCGCGCTCATGGCGACGCCGTCGTCGGACTCGTCGAGGTTGAACCCGCCGTCGGTCACGTCGCCCGACACCTCTGCCTTTACCTCGTCGGTCCGCGTGCTGCGTTGCAGCTGGCCGCGCACGCTGCCCGGGTATTCGGGGTGGGCTTCGAGCAGCATGGCTCCGCGCGAGATGGCGTCGATCTCGTTGCCGCCGATGGGCCACAGGCTGAATTGCCACAGTCCGTACAAATCGGCCGGCTTCACATCCCGCAAGGGAGGGCAAGGCTCAAGCGGCCTACCCTCCACCTGTGCCTGAGCGGGCGTGCTCAGCGCCAGCCAGGCGCTGGCGATGCCCACGGCGAGTGTTCGCATGGGCTTCACGGTGTCTCGGCCGCCTTGATGGCGGCCTGTTCGGTGGCGCGTTGCGCGAACTCGGCGCGCAGCGCACGCAGCTTTTCGCGCGGGTCTTCTTTCACGGTGTTCTGGTCCAGCGCCATTTCCTTGATGAAGCGGCTCGCCATGCCGGGCACACTTTCGCGGCCTTTCTTGCGGCGCTTGAGCCAGCTCACGGCCAGCGTGCGCTGCGCGCGCGTGATGCCCACGTACATCAGGCGGCGCTCTTCCTGCAGGCGCTGCGCCAGGCTCTCGGCGCTGGCGTCGCGGTTGCTTTCTTCGTCCATCTTGAACGGCAGCAGGCCTTCGTTCACGCCCACCAGCATCACGTGCGGCCACTCAAGCCCCTTGGAGGCGTGCAAGGTGGAGAGCGTCACCACGTTCTGGTCCTTCTCGCGCTCGCTCAGGGTGGAGAGCAGGGCGATGGTCTGCACCACTTCGAGCAGCGTCTTGCGTTCCGTTTCGGTCTGCACGCCGGCTTCGTCTTCGATCTGGCCGCCGCAGCGTCCGGCCACCCAGTCGCAGAACTCCACCACGTTGGTCCAGCGCGCCGCGGCCACCTTCTCGTTGTCTTCGCTGTCGTACAGGTGCTTTTCGTAGGCGATGTCTTTGAGCCACTCGGTGAGGAAGGCGCGCGCGGCTTCGTGGCCCACCGTGTGTTTGGCGCGGTATTCGAGGTCGTTCACCGCGCGGCCAAACTCGTGCAGCGTCGCCACGGCGCGCGCGGGCAGCGTGGCGCCCAGCGAGTGGGAGAACAGGGCCTCGAACAGGCTCAGTTTGTATTGCGTGGCGAAGTTGCCCAGCGCCTGCAGCGTGGTGTGGCCGATGCCGCGTTTGGGCGTGGTCGCTGAGCGCAAGAACGCCGGGTCGTCGTCGTTGTTCACCAGCAGGCGCAGCCAGGCGCAGAGGTCGCGGATCTCGGCCTTGTCGAAGAAGCTCTGACCGCCCGAGACCTTGTAGGGAATCTGGGCGCGGCGCAGCGACTGCTCGAACGAGCGCGCCATGTGGTTGGCGCGGTAGAGGATGGCGAAGTCGCGAAACTCCTTGTGCGGCGAGGTGGTGCGCAGGCTCTGGATGCGCGCCACCGCGCGCTCGGCCTCGTGCTCCTCGTTGTCGGCATCGACCACGCGCACCGGCTCGCCTTCGCCGAGGTCGCTCCACAGCGTCTTGGGGAACAGCTTGGGGTTGGGGCCGATCACGTTGTTGGCCGCGCGCAGGATGGCGCTGGTGGAGCGGTAGTTCTGCTCCAGCTTGATGACCTTGAGCTCGGGAAAGTCCTGCGGCAGGCGCTTGAGGTTGTCCAGTGTGGCGCCACGCCAGCCGTAGATGGACTGGTCGTCGTCGCCCACGGCGGTGAAGCGCGCGCGTTCGCCCACCAGCAGCTTCAACAGCTCGTACTGGGTGGCGTTGGTGTCCTGGTACTCGTCCACCAGCACATGGCCCATCTTCTTCTGCCAGCGCTCGCGCACGTCCAGGTGCTCGGTGAGCAGCTTGAGCGGCAGGCTGATCAGGTCGTCGAAATCGACGCTCTGGTAGGCGGTGAGGCGCTCCTCGTAGCGCGCCATGATGGTCGCGGTGATCCGTTCGTTGTCGTCCTTTGCTGCGGCAAGCGCCTGGCCTGAATTCAGGCCCGCGCTCTTCAGGGCGCTGATCGCCCACTGCCAGCCGCGCGCGATGTTGGCGTCGGTAGTGCCGCCGCAGTCCTTGAGCATGCTGGTGATGTCGTCGGTGTCGAGGATGCTGAAGTTCTTCTTCAGGCCCAGCACCTCGCCGTCCTCGCGCAGCAGCTTCACGCCCAGCGCGTGGAAGGTGCAGATCAGCACCTTCTTCGCGTCACGCCCCACCAGGTGTTTGGCGCGCTCGCGCATTTCGGCGGCGGCCTTGTTGGTGAAGGTGATGGCGGCGATGCGGTCGGCCGCGAGGCCGGCGGTGATGAGGCGACCGATCTTGTGCGTGATCACGCGCGTCTTGCCCGAGCCCGCGCCCGCCAGCACCAGACAGGGGCCGCCCACGTGGTTCACGGCTTCGAGTTGGGCGAGGTTGAGACCGGCGGACATGGGTGGGACGGGTGGGAGCGGCGAATGATACGGGAGCGGGCTCAGCGCAGGCGCACGCCGAACTTCTCCAGATCGGCCTGGTTGTGTTCGTCGGTGTAGATGCCGGGCGCTGAGGGCTGGCTGCTGGCGTGGCAGGTGGCGATCACGTTGGCGAACGCTTGCCCCTTTTGCAGCACGGCGGTGTCGCAGCGCCCGTACACGCTCTCCAGGGTCTCCAGCACGTGGCGGGCGTAGGGCGTGGCCAGCTTGCTGTCCAGAATCAGGTTGGCCATCAGCACGCCCTGGGGATGCAGGGCGCGGCGGGACGCAATCCAGAACTCGCGGGTGACGAGGTGGCTGGGGATGGACGCCCGATCGCTGTAGACATCGACCACCACGGCGTCGAACCGCCGCTCGGTGCCCGCGACAAAACGCCGCGCGTCCTCGGCGATGAATCCGCCGTTGGCCGGGGCCTTGAGAAAGTGCTGTTCGGCGATGGCCCGGATCGCGGGGTCGATGTCCACATAGGTGTAGCGGTTCAGCGGCTCGCCTTGCGACAGGGTGAAGCCGCCCGCGCCGAGCACCAGGATGTCTTTGTCCTTGAAGCCCAGGTCGTCCAGCAGCGCCTGGCGCAGGTGCTGGATGTAGCGGTGGGTTTTCGGCGGCTGGCTGTCGTCCGTCTGGGACGAGTGGGAGCGGTTGACCATGAACAAGCGGGGGTTGACCTGGTCGGGCAGGGCCAGCGTCCTGACCTGGTAGTCGGCGTAGGCGGTGTCGGCCGCCGCCACGGGACCGAGGTTGGCGGCCACCACGATGCCCGCGCCCAGCAGGGGCGCGAGCGCATGGTGCCAGCGCCGGTGCTCCAGCATCAGCGCGCCGGCGAGCAGGCCCATGGCGCAGGCGACCACCGCCGTGGAGACGCCGAACCACTGCATCACGAACACCGAGAGAGAGACCGAGCCGAGAAAGGAGCCGAGGGTGGACCAGTACAGCGCCATGCCGCTGGCCTGGCCCACGTGGCTGTGCTTCATGAGGTTGCTCAGCACGGGCACCGTCTGCCCCAGCAGCCAGGCGATGGGGCACAGCACCACGGCCATGAACACCAGGTAGGCCAGCACGCCCGGCTGAATGTGGGTGAAGATGGCCTGGACCGTGGGGCCGGCCAGGCCGACGCCGGCGATCAGGCCCGCCAGCAGGAAGTTGCGGGCGACGCGCCGCAGGTGGCCGTCCACCACCTTGCCACCGGTGGCGTAACCCACGGCCAGCGCAAACAGAAAGAAGCCGATGGTCGGCGCGGTGACGATGATGGAGCTGCCCACGTGGGGCACGAGGCGGCGCAGCGCGATGATCTCGGCGCCCAGGGAACAGAAGCCCTCGATGAAGACGATCAGGTAAATCAGCATGGGGTGTGACAGCAAACGGTTGGGCGGCACGGCGTGGATGGGAGAGATCGCCGTTGTGGTGCGTTTGAGTGTGCCTGAGTTGACGGGGCGCGATCCCGGGGCCTGAGACAATCGCCCGGTGCTGAACATCCTGCTCGTCACCTTCCCCTTCTTCGCGCTGGTGCTCGCGGGCTACGTGGCCGCGCGCCGGCGCATGCTGCCGCTGGAGGCGATCCCGGGGCTCAACGGCTTTGTGCTGTATTTCGCGCTGCCCTGCATGCTCTACCGCTTCGGCTCGACCACGCCGATCGCGCAGCTGCTGGATGTGTCGGTCGCCGGGGTCTACCTGCTCTGCGGGCTGGTGATGGTGGCCTTTGCCATCGTCTGGACCATGAACCGCCGCATCCGCTGGAACGACGCCTCGCTGGGCGCGCTGGTGGCGGCGTTTCCGAACTCCGGTTTCATGGGCGTGCCGTTGCTGGTGGCGCTGCTGGGGTCGGCCGCCGCCGGGCCGGCGATCCTGACGATGCTGGTGGACATGGTGATCACGAGCTCGCTGTGCGTGGCGCTCTCGCGGCTGGACGAGGGCGAGGGCCACGGTCGTGAGGCCATGATCGACGCGGGCAAGAAGGCGCTCAAGGGCGCGGCGGCCAACCCCATGCCCTGGGCCATCCTGCTCGGCGCGGTGGCTTCGTATGTGCAGTTCCGCCTGCCCGGCCCGGTGGAAAAGACCGCCTGGCTGCTCGCCGACGCGGCCTCGCCGGTCGCGCTGTTCACCATCGGCGCGGTGCTGGCGCGCTCGCAGATCCAGTCCAGCCACCCCATGCCCGTGAACGACTATGTGCCGGTGGCGCTGATGAAGCTGCTGCTGCACCCGCTGCTGGTGCTGGCCGTGGGGCTGGCGGCGCGGGAGATGGGCGTGCCGCTGGACCCGTTCGCGCTCACCGTCATCGTGCTGGTCGCGGCCCTGCCCAGCGCCAGCAATGTCTCGCTGCTGGCCGAGCGACTGGGCGCCGACAATGGGCGCATCGCCCGCATCATCCTGGTGACCACGGTGGCGGCCTTTTTCACTTTCTCGGGCGCGGTCACCCTGCTGACCTGAGCCCGGCTCAGCACGACGCTGGGCTGGACCGTCCAATGGGCACCCCGGCGCCAGCCCGCCGCGCCACGAGCGTTTCAAAAGCCGTTCATCGACTTTTTTTCGCCCCGGGCGGGTCCTTGTCATTCAAGTCAGGCCCGCATGGGCGCATCCTTGCGCCTGGAGCCGGCCTTGCCTCCAGCCACGTCTGGCACCGCTCTGCTGCACCGCCGCATTGGAGGTTGCTATTGCATTGATTGGATCAATTGAATCGACGCTTCGATAGGAAACTTCTAAAGTACCAGTTCCCACCCACCAGGAGCCTTGTCATGAAGCCGACCGAATCCCGCTGCACCGTTTGCATGGACTGGCTGCATGTGCTGGCCGCCATGGCCGCTGCGCACTGACGCGCAGGTCACCCCCAACCCCACAGGAGAACCACCATGAGCAACCCCAACACCGAAGCCCAGTGCCCCTTCCACGCCGCTGCCGGCGCGCGCACCACACACGGTGCGCAGTCCAACGCCGACTGGTGGCCCAACCAGCTGAACCTGGCCATCCTGCACCAGCACACGCCGGCTTCGAACCCGATGGACCCTGGCTTTGACTACGCCGAAGCCTTCAAGACGCTGGACTTCCCCGCGTTGAAACAAGACCTGGTCGCACTGATGACCGACAGCCAGGACTGGTGGCCGGCCGACTGGGGCCACTACGGTGGCCTGTTCATCCGCATGGCCTGGCACAGCGCCGGCACCTACCGCACGGCCGACGGCCGCGGCGGCGCCGGCACCGGCAACCAGCGCTTCGCCCCGCTCAACAGCTGGCCCGACAACGGCAACCTCGACAAGGCGCGCCGCCTGCTCTGGCCCATCAAGCAGAAGTACGGCAACGCCATTTCCTGGGCCGACCTGTACGTGCTGGCCGGCAACGTGGCCATGGAGTCCATGGGGTTCAAGACCTTTGGCTTTGGTGGCGGCCGCGTGGACATCTGGGCGCCCGAAGAAGACATCTACTGGGGTGCCGAAAAAGAGTGGCTGGCCACCAGCGACAAGGCCAACAGCCGCTACGCCGGCGACCGCGACCTGGAGAACCCGCTGGCTGCCGTGCAGATGGGCCTGATCTACGTGAACCCCGAAGGCCCGGACGGCAAGCCCGACCCGGTGGCCAGCGGCCGCGACGTGCGCGAAACCTTCGCCCGCATGGCCATGAACGACTACGAGACCGTGGCCCTGGTGGCCGGCGGCCACACCTTCGGCAAGGCGCATGGCGCGGGCGACCCGGCGCTCGTGGGCCCCGCCCCCGAGGCCGCGCCGATCGAAGCAATGGGCTTCGGCTGGATCAACCAGCTCGGCAGTGGCAAGGGTGTGCACACCACCACCAGCGGCATCGAAGGCGCCTGGAAACCCAACCCGACCACCTGGGACATGGGTTACTTCAAGGTGCTGTTCAAGTACGAGTGGGAGCTGGTGAAGAGCCCGTCGGGCGCGCACCAGTGGCGCGCCAAGGACGTTGCACCCGAGGACATGATTCCCGACGCGCACGACCCGTCGAAGCAACACGCGCCGATGATGACCACGGCCGACCTGTCGCTGAAGTTCGACCCGGCCTACGAAAAGATCTCGCGCCATTTCGCCGCCAACCCCGACGAGTTCGCCGACGCCTACGCCCGCGCCTGGTTCAAGCTGACCCACCGCGACATGGGGCCCAAGCGCCTGTACCTCGGCCCTGAAGTGCCGGCCGAAGACCTGATCTGGCAAGACCCGGTGCCGGCCGTGAATCACCCGCTGGTCGATGCGAAAGACATCGCGGCGCTCAAGGCGCAGGTGCTGGCCTCCGGCCTGTCGGTGAGCGAGCTGGTGTCCACCGCCTGGGCCTCGGCATCGACCTACCGGGGTTCCGACAAACGCGGTGGCGCCAACGGGGCACGGGTCCGCCTGGCCCCGCAGAAAGACTGGGACGCGAACCAGCCCGCGCAGCTCGCCAAGGTGCTGGCCGTGCTCGAAGGCATCCAGGCCACGTTCAACAGCGCACAGGCCGGTGGCAAGCAGGTGTCCATGGCCGACCTGATCGTGCTGGCGGGTGCCGCCGCGGTGGAAGCCGCCGCCAGGGCCGCGGGCCAGGCCGTCGAGGTGCCCTTCACCCCGGGCCGCAGCGATGCCACCCAGGAACAGACCGACGTGGAGTCGTTCAGCGTGATGGAGCCCGAGGGCGATGGCTTCCGCAACTACCGCAAGGCGGCCTACAGCGTGGCGCCCGAAGAGATGCTGCTCGACAAGGCGCAGCTGCTCACCCTGAGCGCGCCCGAAATGACGGTGCTGGTCGGTGGCCTGCGCGTGCTCGGCGCCAACACGGGCGGCTCGAAGCACGGCGTGTTCACGCAGCGCCCGGGCCAGCTGACCAACGACTTCTTCGTCAACCTGGTGGACATGTCCACCGCGTGGAAGCCGACCGGCGACAACGCCTACGAGGGCCGCGACCGCCAGTCCGGCGCCGTGAAGTGGACCGCGACCCGCGTGGACCTGGCCTTGGGTTCCAACTCGCAGCTGCGCGCCATTGCCGAGGTGTACGCGCAGAACGACGGCAGCCAGAAATTCGTCAAGGACTTCGTGGCCGCCTGGACCAAGGTGATGAACCTGTAATCCCCCCGCGCCGCGCCCAAGGGCGCGTCACCCCCGAGGGGCGATGCGAGTGGCCCGGCAGAGCCGGTTCCACCGCATCCTAGGCGGAGGGCATTTCGCGCCGGACGTTTCACCTCTGCCCCAGCCTCCCTGGACGGACTCCCTGCCCCCGCAGCTTCGGCTCCGGGGGCTTTTTTTTGCCTGTACTGCGCAAATACACTAATATGCTTTTATGCGAACCACCTTCGATCTGCCCGACAAGCTCATGCGCCACCTCAAGGCCCGCGCGGCATTGGAAGGGCGCAGCCTGCGCGATCTGGTGCTGGAACTGGTGGAGCGGGGGCTGAAAGCGCCGGCCGTGCCGGCCGCGTTGGCCCCGGTGGGGTTGCCCACCGTGCGGCTGGGGCGCCCGCTGGCCTTGCCCACGCAGGCGCTGAACCACGCCGACCTCAGCGCGCTGGCGGACGAGTGATGGTCACCCGCCTGCGCGCCGCCGAGCCGCTGCCGGCCTGGGGCGATGCCTTCGGCGGTGACTTGCTGGACCTCAATGTCTGGCTGGCCCTGGTCGTTGCCGAGCACCCGCACCACGCCGCCGCGCGCCGCTACTGGGATCAGCAACAGGTCACGCCCGCGCTCGGGCCGCGCGTCTGGTTTTGCCGCTCCACCATGCTCGGCCTCGTGCGCCTGCTCACGCAGCCCAAGCTGATGGGCGAGGGAGCGCTCGGCCTGGCCGACGCGCACGCGATCTACCAGCAACTGCGCCAGACCGAGGGCGTGGGCTTTGCCGGAGACGCTGAAAGTGCCGACACGCTGCTGGCCCGCTGGCTGAGCGACGGCCAGGCGCCCATGCCCGCGCGTCTCTGGACCGACGCCTGGTTGGCCGCCAGTGCCGAAGCCGCTGGCTTGCGGCTGGTGAGCTTCGACGCTGATTTCGCCCGTTTCCCCCTGACCCGCCGCTTGCACCTGGATGCCGTTGGTGCAGCGGAGTGAGCGTCCTGAACCCAATCCAGCACACCACCGCATGGCCCTGACCCTCCTGATGGCCCGCCACGGCCAGACCGACCTCAACATCGACGAACGCTGGCAAGGCCGGCTCGACATGCCGCTCAACGCCACCGGCGTTGCCCAGGCGGAGCAGCTTGCGCTGTCGCTGCCGGGCGGCATCGATGCCCTGGTGGTCTCGCCCATGCTGCGCGCGCGCCAGACCGCCGAGCCGGTGACCCGCGCGCTGGGCCTGGTGCCGAGGCTGGATGCCGATTTCCGCGAACGCGATTTCGGCATCTTCGAGGGCATCACCGCCGACGACGCGGTGCGGCAGTACCCCGAGCTCGCCGCGCGCAACGTGGCCTACCGCTGGGACGAAGCGCCACCCGGCGCCGAGCTCACGCGCGCGGTGGTGGACCGGGTCGAGCGCGGGCTGCAACTGCTGCGCGCGATGCACGACGGCCAGACCGTGTTGCTGGTGTCGCACGGCTTCGTGGTGCGCTGTCTGCGTTACCTGATCGACGGCTTGAGCGATGCGGCCTTTTTTGAAGCCGAGCGCATCCCGAACGGCGCCTTCCTGACGCGACAGCTGCCCTGAGCCCCAAGGTCCGGCGTCCTGCAGCAGCTTGGCCAGCACCGCCGGTACTTTCTTCGGCGCCACGTTGCGCAGCGGCCTGTTGACGTTGAAGCGGCCGAACATGGTGACCCTTGGTCTTGCCGATCGCGTCGCGCTTGGCCGCCGGCGTGCCCAGGATGTTGACCACCAGCGTGTCGCCGTCCCACGCACGGGCATGTTCATCCTCACGCGCAGCGCGGCTGAGCCCGGCTCTTCGGCCTCGTCACCGGGCGCTGGTGTCAGGGCTTGTTTTTGGGTTTGCGTGCCATGGCGTTTCCTTGTAAGGGGCGTCTCCAGGGGGGACTGTGCTGTTTTTCTCGGGCATCACAGCTTGCTTGCAAGTTGTCCGGATTCGGGCTCACGTTTGGCGTTGGCGTGCCGATGAGTGGTGTGTACAGACCACCCGGAAACCCCCATGCTCTTTGCTCCCTTGCCCCGAAACGAGGCCAAGCGCCTGGAGGCGCTTCGCTCGCTGTTGATTCTGGACACCGCACCCGAAGAGTGCTTCGACCGCATCTCGGCCTTCGCCGCGAAGGAGTTCGACGTGCCGATCGCGCTCGTGTCTCTGGTTGATCGGGACCGGCAATGGTCCAAGTCCCACTTCGGCCTTGAGGTTTGCGAGACGCCGCGAGACGTCTCCTTCTGCGGCCATGCCATCACCAAGTCGGAAACGCTGGTGGTACCCGACGCGTTGAAGGACCCACGCTTTGCCGACAACCCGATGGTGACTGGCCATCCCTTCGTCCGCTTCTATGCAGGCGCAGGATTGCGCCTGCCCTACGGCCAGGTGGTCGGCACACTGTGCATCATGGACCGGCGACCGCGTGAGTTCGACCGGCTTGATGTGGCCATTCTGGGCGGTTTGCGCGACATGGTGGTGGAGGAGCTGTTCCGTCGCGAGGAGGCTGCAGCATGACCACTCAGCGAGGTGCCTTTGTTCACAAGGTGCTGCTGATCGAACCCGACGGCCTGGTGCGTGGCACGGTGGCGTCGGTGTGCCGCGAGATGCAGATTGCGCGCGTGCGCCAGACGATCAGCGTCGCGTCGGCCGAACAATGGCTCAAGACCGGAGCGCCGCAGGCCGTGCTGATGTCGCTGGTCGAAGGCGATGCCGCGCTGGATTTCCTGACCCGGCTGCGGGCCGGCGCGTTCCGCTGCGAGGCGGACATGCCGGTGGTGGCGATGGCGCGTATGGTCGACGCGGCGCTGGTGGCCCGGCTCAAGGAGCTCGATGTGCGCCGATTGCTGCTGCAGCCGTTCAGGTTGCACGACGTGATCCACACGCTGGAGCAGCTCTGGCCTGCGAGGGAAGCACTTCCGGCGTGAACAGCCCCTAAGGCAACGCTGAAAAGTCCTTCGTGGCGCGGGCATCCCGCTCTCGGGCGGTCTGCGGCGTTGCAAAGCCTCGCCGGGCCGCCCGGCCCGTCTGCGTTTTGCGCTTTGCAGCCCTTCCCGACAGCAGGCGCCCGTATCCACGGGGACTTATTCAGCGTCGCCCTAAATCGACAGCGGGTCCACGTCCACCGCCCAGCGCACCAGGCCCTTGGCCTCGGGCGCGCTGCGACAGCCGTGCAGCACCGGCTGCCAGGCCGCCAGAAAACGCTGCAGCGCGCTGCGCGAGGCGCTCTCCACCAGCATCTGCGCGCGCTCGATGTTGGCCACGCGCTGGATCGTCAGTGGCACGGCGGGGTAGAGCGTGATGTCGTCGCGGTGGGGCAGGCCGGCAGCCTGCTCGGCGGCGATGGTGAGGAAGGCCTGCGCGGCGGGCTGGGTGCGAGCGTCGGCGCGCAGCAGCGCCTGCGCGCCGTAGGGCGGCATGCCCGCGGCCTCGCGGTCGGCCAGCTGCCCGGCGGCGAAGCCGGGGTAATCGTGCTTCTTCAGGGCGGCAAACAGCGGGTGCGTCGGGTGCCAGGTCTGCACCCACATCTCGCTGGCCGCGCTCTGCGCCGCGTCGCGCCCCGCGCGCCCGGCCGCCTGCATCAGCAGCGCGAACAGGCGCTCGGGCGCGCGGTAGTCGCTGGCGAACAGGGCCGAGTCGGCGTTGAGGCCGGCCACCAGCGTGATGCGACGGAAGTCGTGGCCCTTGGCGATCATCTGGGTGCCCACCAGCACATCGACCTCGCCGCTGTGCAGCGCGGCGAGCTGCTGTTCCAGGCTGCCCTTGGTGCGGGTCGTGTCCGCGTCCATGCGCGCCACCCGCGCCGGGCCGCCGTCGGGGCGCTTCACGTCCAGCATCAGGCTGGTGAGCTGTTCTTCGATCTGCTCGGTGCCGCGACCGACCGGCGCGATGTCCAGGTTGCCGCAGTCCGGGCAGGCGCGCGGCACGCGCGAGGTGAAGCCGCAGTGGTGGCAGCGCAGGGTGCGGTCCAGCTTGTGGAACACGCGAAAGGCGCTGCAGTTCGGGCACTCGCTTTTCCAGGCGCAGGCGTCGCACGAGAGCACCGGCGCGTACCCCCGCCGGTTGAGCAGGACCAGGCACTGCTCGCCGCGCGCGATGCGCTCCTGCATCGCGGCCAGCAGCGGCGGCGAGACCGGTGTGCCTTTGGGCTGGTGGTTCATGTCGACCAGCCGCAGGCGCGGCAGCGCGCCACCGCCGATGCGCCCCGGCATCGCCAGCCGCAGGTAGCGGCCCTGGTCCGCCGCGTGCCAGGTTTCCAGGGACGGCGTGGCCGAACCGAGCAGCACCTGGCAGCGGGGTGTCGCCCCCTCTCCCGCTGGCGGGAGGGGGCCGGGGTGAGGGACATTGGCCAACGCCTCCGTCTCCACCTTCGCCCGGTACACCGCCAGGTCCCGCGCCGAATAGCGCGCACCTTCCTGGCTCTTGTAGCTCGGGTCGTGCTCTTCATCCACCACGATCAGCCGCAGCCCCGGCAGGCTGGCGAACACGGCCATGCGGGTGCCCAGCACGATGCGCGCCACGCCCGTGTGCGCCGCCAGCCAGCTGGAGAGGCGCTGCGCCGGCGTCATGCCGCTGTGCAGGCAGACCACCGAGCCGGTGCCGAACGCGGGCTCGAAACGTTCCCGGAACCGCGCCTCCAGCTGCGGTGTGAGGTTGATCTCGGGCACCATCACCAGCACCTGGGTGAGCGCCTCGCCCTCGGGCACCGCGGTCTGCAACACGTCCTGGGTGGCGCGCAGGTAGACCTCGGTCTTGCCGCTGCCGGTGGCGCCGTACAGCAGCACCGGGGCGCTCGCGCCCTCCAGCGCCGCCAGGGCCTCGGCCTGCTCGGCGCTCAGATCGTGGCCGCTCAACGCCTCGGGGGCGGTGGGTTCGGCGGTCAACAGCTTGGCGCGCTTCTTCAGGCGGCGCGCGAGCTGGGCGTGGTCCAGCTCGCGCAGCTGCGGCGGCAGGGCGGCCAGCGCCACCTCACCCAGGCTGCGCTGGTAGTACTGGGCGGCAAATTTCACCAGCTGGCGCCAGCGCTCGTTGAGCGGTGGCAGGCCGTCGAGCACGCCGGCCACGGCCTTCGTCTGGGTCTCGGCCAGCCCCTCGGGCGGAACGCTCGGGCAGTCCCAGACCACGCCCAGCACCTCGCGCGCGCCCAGCGGCACACGCACCAGCGTGCCCGGCGTGAGCGACAACTCACTCCGGTAACTCAGGATGCCGCCCACGCCGCTGTGGGCGGGGGTGGCGATCACGACGCCGGGCCAGTAGGGCATGTTTAGCGGCTCTTCTTCAGTCGAACTGTCGGAAAGTGATGTAAGTCATTGATTTGACATGGCTTCCACAGCTGTCCAAGCTTTCTGTGGATAACTTTGTTGATAGGTGCTTTTTCCGCGCCCGGAAGCCTTGTAAATCAAGGCCTTTCTTAAATTGCCCAGAAAAAAAGCAGAAATCAAAACCCAATGAAATCAACAGCTTAGATCGCCACCCCATCGGGTGGGGCGGCACTGATGGGGTGAAACCTGCATGTCGCACCGCAGCACGAAATTTGTGCATAAGTAAGGCATGTCAAGCGTTCTTTTTTTGAGTTTCTGTGCTAAAGGCCGGGCCGGGGGCGCTCAGGCATGCGTTCCGGGCATGCAAAGCGCCGGTGCGCAGGGTGGCTCAGGCCTGGGCCCGGATGCGCTTGGAGTGCGTGTGAACCGCGTCCACCAGCACCTTCACGCTCTCCGGCGGGGTGTACTGGCTGATGCCGTGACCCAGGTTGAAGATGTGCGTGGGGCCGGTGCCAGCACCCTGGTGCGGCGTGCCAAAACTCTCCAGCACCGCCGCCACTTCGCGGTCAATCGCCTCGGGCGGCGCGAACAGCACGTTCGGGTCGATGTTGCCCTGCAGGGCTTTGCTGTCGCCCACTGCGGCGCGTGCCTTGGCCAGATTCACCGTCCAGTCCAGGCCCAGCGCCTCGCAGTCCAGGCCCTTCATGTCGTCCAGCCACAGGCCGCCGCCCTTGGTGAAGACGATGCGCGGAATCACCGCGCCCGTGGCGTCGGTGCGCTTGAGCTGCGCCAGCACGCGCTTCGTGTACGCCAGCGAAAACTCCTGGAACTTGCCATCGGCCAGCACACCGCCCCAGCTGTCAAAAATCATCACCGCCTGCGCGCCGGCGTCGATCTGGGCGTTCAGGTACACGGCCACCGAGTCCGCGTTGATCGCGAGGATGCGGTGCATCAGGTCCGGGCGGCTGTACATCAGCGATTTCACGGCACGGTAGTCGTCCGAGCCGCCGCCCTCCACCATGTAGCAGGCCAGCGTCCAGGGGCTGCCCGAAAAGCCGATCAGCGGCACGCGCCCGTTCAGCGCCTGGCGGATGCTGGTCACCGCGTCGAACACATAACGCAGCTTGTCCATGTCCGGCACGGCCAGCGTGGCCACGTCGGCCTCGGTGCGCACCGTCTTCGCGAACTTCGGGCCTTCGCCCTGCTGGAAGGTGAGGCCCAGGCCCATCGCGTCCGGCACGGTCAGGATGTCGCTGAACAGGATGGCCGCGTCCAGCGCGTAGCGCTCCAGCGGCTGCAGCGTCACCTCGGTGGCGCAATCCACGTTGGTCGCCAGACCCATGAACGACCCCGCCTTGGCGCGCGTGGCGCAGTACTCCGGCAGGTAGCGACCGGCCTGGCGCATCAGCCACACGGGCGTGTGTGCGGTGGACTGGCGCAGGCAGGCGCGCAGGAAGGTGTCGTTCTGCAGGGGGGCGAAGCTCATGGGGGTATCCGGTTGCGGTGATCTGACGGGAAGCGGCGATTATCCCGTGTGGGGTGGGGCCTCACTTTGAGCGAGCGCAGACGGGTCTGCTGGCGGCGAGCAGACTTTGCCAAGTCAATGGCCTCGGGTGTAGCATGACCGGCGACCTTTTTGTCTGGATGAAGACGGATCCCCGCCCACGAGACCTGAGCGTCCATCGCGCACGAACAAGCCGGGGAATCCATTCCATCCGTTCACCCGCTGCCGCTGCGCGGCACGACTTGAGTCGGGCGTCAGATCTCATGTTCAAGGACCGCCATGCTGGCCACCACCCTTCGATTCGCGGGTCTCTTCCTCACGGCATTGCTCGTGGGCACCATGTTCGGCATCTGGCTCGGGTTCAATCCCGCGGCGCTGTCGGCGGGCGCCTATGTCGAGATGCAGCAGAACACCATCTGTGCGCTGAACGTGGTGCTGCCTGCCCTCGGCCTGGCCTGCATCGTTCTGACGGCGGCCCTGGCCGTGGTGACCCGACGGGACGGACGCGCCCGCTCGCTGCTCGTCGTGGCGGCGCTCTGCCTGGTGGCCGCGGGCCTCATCACCCGCTTCGCGAACCAGCCCATCAATGCGCTCGTCATGACCTGGAGCGCCCAGGCCCCCGCGAGCAACTGGGCGGAACTGCGCGACACGTGGTGGCAGTGGCACAGCTTGCGCACCGCCCTGGCGGTGGGGGGCTTTGCGCTGGCACTGTTTGCCGCGGTCGGTCAGCGCACGGAACCCTCCCACACCCGGGCAGCCTGAAGCTCGGCAGGGCCTTCCGCCGAGTCCGGCGTTGTCTGCATCCGGTCAACCGCATGAAAACCACGCGCGCAGGGCGCTTTGAGCTTTTCGCCCTGGGGGTGGCTGAAGCCGCCGCGTTGCTCCTTCTTGCTGGCTGGCCCGGGAAGCTGTCGACGCTTCTGTGGGCCGTCTGCCTGCCGCTCACGGCCTGGCTGTATGCCCGCTGGCGGTCGCGCGAACATGTCTGCGCGATCGTCGGCGCTGCCTGCGGGTTGGCCGCGTATCCTGTGAGCCATGGCTTGTTCTCGTTGCTGGTCCTGCCGTTCCCGCTTCAGCTTCTGGGGGCGCTGGGGGTCGTGGCCGAGGCGCTTCACGGCTCACCTGCCTATCTCGTCGTCCGGTTCGCCGATCTTGAGCCGCAGGGAGACACCAGCCTTGCGGTGCTGCTCCTCGACTACCTGCTCAATGGGCTCGTGTGGGCGGCGATCTACGGACGGATCGGCCATCATCTCGATCAGGGACGACGCTCACGTTGAACCCGCCTGTTGATTGACCTTGCCATGCCCATCGAAATCGAACGCAAATTCCGGGTCACCGGCACCGCCTGGCGCACGGCCGATGGCCAGCGCATCTGCCAGGGTTACCTCAACCGCGACCAGCACCGCACGGTGCGGGTGCGCGTCGCCGGCGCTCAGGCGTTTCTCACCATCAAGGGTGTCACCACCGGCGCCACCCGGGCGGAGTTTGAATACGCCATTCCGCTGGCCGACGCCGAGGCGCTGCTCGCCCTGTGCGACGGGCCGCTGATCGACAAGGTGCGCCACCGGGTCGAGCACGGCGGCCTGCTCTGGGAGATCGACGAGTTCCTGGGGGACAACGCGGGCCTGGTGGTGGCCGAGGTGGAACTGGCGAGCGAGGGGCAGGCGATCACCCTGCCGCCCTGGGTGACCGAGGAGGTCACGACCGACAGCCGCTACTTCAATTCCAGTCTCGCGACCCATCCGTTCAACCGGTGGGGTCCCTCCAAAGACCGCTGAAAGGACCACGCCCATGGAACTGCTGGACACCCTGAAACACCGCTTCGAGAAGCACAGGCATCGGCACAAAGCGATCACGTGGGCGCAGGTGCTGGCCCGGCTGGAGGGCCGCCCCGGGGCGCTGGAGGTGTTGCGCGAGATGGAGGCCTCCGGCGGCGAGCCGGACGTGGTGGCGCTGGACGGTGAAACGAAGTCGCTCGTGTTCTGCGACTGTGCGGCCGAAACGCCGGCCGGCCGGCGCAGCCTTTGCTATGACGAGGCGGCGCTGGCGGCGCGCAAGGAAAACAAACCCCAGGGCAGCGCGGTCGGCATGGCCGAGGCCATGGGCGTGGCGTTGCTGACCGAGGCGCAATACCGCGCGCTGCAGGCGCTGGGCGAGTTCGACCTGAAGACCTCCAGCTGGGTGCTGACGCCGCCCGGGGTGCGCGCGCTCGGCGGCGCGCTGTTCTGCGACTGCCGCTACGGCCAGGTGTTCACGTACCACAACGGGGTGCAGTCGTACTACGCGTCAAGGGGTTTTCGCGGCGCGTTGCTGATCTGACCCCCCGCAGCGCTTCGCGCTACCCCCCAGGGGGCGGCACTGGCCGTCCGGCAAAGCCGGCCCGGCGGTGCCCTGGGCTGGATGAACCAGGCCCGGGGTCAGGTCTTGTATTTGATGCTGCAGCCGTAGGCCTGGCTGGTGGGGGTGCTGACCGGCTTGCCGGCGAGCAGTTCACCGAGGCCCTGGCGCACGAAGTTGGTGGCTTTGTCGATGTCGGCCACGCGAGCTGAAGGGATGCTGTCGATGCCGCCCGCGTAGGCGAGCAGGCCCTTGGCGTTGACGATGTACATGTGGGGCGTGACGCGGGCCGCGTACAGGGCGCCGACCTGGCCGTCTTCGTCCATGAGCGTGGCGCTGGGGCTGGCGCCTTTGTCGCGCATCCAGCGCGCGAGCTGGGGCGGTGTCTGGTAATCGCTGCTGGCGTCTTCGGTGGAGTTGATGGCGAGCCAGACCACGCCTTGGCCGGTGAACTCCTTCTGCAGGCCCTGCATGTTGCCTTCGTAGTGCTTGCGCACGAAGGGGCAGCCGGGGTTGTTCCACTCCAGCACCACCAGCTTGCCTTTGAACTGCGAGAGCTTCAAGGGCTTGCCCGCCGTGTCGTTGAGCGTGAAGTCGGGCGCGGGCTGGCCGACGCTGGCGGCGGCGTGGGCAGGGCGCGGTACCAAGAGGCTGGGCAGCACAAGGGCACCCGTGCTCATGGCCAAGAGATGGCGGCGGTGCAGCATGGTTTGGGCTCCGGTTGAACGAACGACAACATGAGACACAGGGAAGCCCTGTTGGTTCAAGGCCCCCGCGGAACCGCCCTTCGACAAGCTCAGGACGGGCCGCCAGGTGCGCCCCCCCTTGGGGGGTGACGCCGAAGGCGGCGCGGGGGGTTACAAGCCCTTTATCGCCGTGCGCACTTCGCCCACCGTCAGCACCTCGGTCAACACCCGGGGCGGCTGGCCGTTCTTGTGGATCGCGTACACCGGCACGCCGTTGCGCCCCAGGCTGGCCAGCGCCTGCGTCACCAACGGATCGCGGCGGGTCCAGTCGGCGCGCAGCAGGGCCACGTTTTTGGCGGCCATGTCGGCCAGCACCTCGGCGTCGGCCAGGGTGCTGCGCTTGTTGTACTGGCAGGTCACGCACCAGGCGGCGGTGAAATCCACGAACACCGGGCGGCCTTCGGCCAGCAGCGCGGCCTGGCGCTCGGGGCTCCAGGGCTGCCAGCTCACGCCCTGCACGGCGGTGGCCACTTCGGCGCCAGGGCTGGCGTCCTGCATCCGCGTGACGTTCGGTCCCACGGTCCAGCCCAGCCACAGCAGGCCCGCCAGAGAGAGCCCGGCGAGCACCGTGCGGCCCTTGCCGCGCAGGCCGAGCGCCCACACCAGCAGCGCCAGCACCACCAGCAGCATGAGCAGGGCGGCGGCGCCGTCGATGCCGCTCTGTTGTCCCAGCACCCAGAGCAGCCAGACCACGGTGGCGAACATGGGGAAGGCCATGAGCTGACGGAAGGTGACCATCCAGGCGCCAGGGCGCGGCAGCGCGCGCGCGATGGCCGGCCACCAGCTAGCGGCGAGGTACGGCAGCGCCATGCCCAGGCCGAGCACCCCGAATACCGCCAGCGCCTGGATCACGGGCAGGCCGATGGCCAGGCCCAGCGAGGCGCCCATGAAGGGCGCGGTGCAGGGTGAGGCGATGGCCGTGGCGAGCACGCCGGTCAGGAAGGCGTCGGCCGTGGGGCTCTTGGCCTGCAGGCTGGCGACGCTGCTGGGCAACACGCTGCCGAACTCGAACAGGCCGGCGAGGTTGAGACCGATGAGCGTGAACAGCACCGCCAGCGCGGCCACCACGCCCGGGCTCTGCAGCTGGAAGCCCCAGCCCAGCTGTTCGCCCGCCGCGCGCAGGCCGAGCAACAGGCCGCCTAGCGCGAGGAACGAGAGCACCACGCCCGCGGTGTAGGCCAGGCCGTTGGCGCGGTGCGCGGTCTTGTCGCCGGCGTGCCGGGCGAAGGCCAGCACCTTGATGGCCAGCACCGGGAACACGCAGGGCATGAGGTTGAGGATCAGGCCACCGATGAAGGCGCCGAGCAGGGCGGCCCAGAGCGACACCGGCACGCCGGGCGCCGAGGGGGGCGTGGCCGCGCGGGCGGCGTTGGCGTCGAGCGCGGCCTGCAGCGCGTCGGGCACGGCCGCCGGCAGCGGAGCGGCGGCGGGCCAGGTGCCTTGCACCGGGAGGTCCAGCCGCACGCCGGCCGTGCCCGCGCCCTCGCCGGGCGGGTTGGCCGGCGCGACCACGAGGGCGAGCTGGGCGGGGCTGTCGCTGCGCTGCGGCGAGAGCGGCACGCGGGCGGTCCAGCGCTCGCCGTCCCAGGCCTGCGTCCAGGGGCTGCCGGGTTCGATCAGGCCCGTGGTTTCGGGGAAAAACTCCAGCGCCTGGCCGCGCCAGGCGGCGGGCAGGCCAACGAGGGCGACCTTCAGAAAGCCGGGCTCGGGCTGCAGGGCGCTGCCGTCGGCGGTCTGGGGTCGGGGCGCGGCGGCGAGGGCGGCGTCGAACGCGGCGCCGTTCAGCGCGGTCGAACCCTGCACCGGGATGCGCAGGGTGTATTGGCCTTCTTCGGGGATGCACTCCTTGCGGCAGGCGAGCCAGGCGGCGGAGAGCTGGACGTCGAGGTGGGTGCCGGTGAACGAGGGGTCGATGGTCAGCGGCACCGGCAGCAGCACCGTGCCGTTGTAGCCGTAGTTGGCCAGGGTGCCGAGCGGGAACTTGCGCGGCGTGGGCCAGGCGATGGCGCCGGCCGTCACGCCCGGGGGCAGCGTCCATTGCAGCTCGGTGGGCAGGCCGGAATCGCCCGAGTTCTTCCAGTAGGTGTGCCAGTCGGGCGTGTGCGTGAGCTGCAGGCCGAGCCAGACCTTGCTGCCCGGCGTGGCACCCTGGGGCGCGTGAGCCAGCAACTCGCCGCGCACCATCTGCGGCGGCGCCGTCGGTGTGGTGTTGCCGCCCAGAATGCCCTGGGCCAGGGCGGTGAGCGGCAGCCACACGGCGAACAACAGGCCGGCCAGCAGGCGGCGGACAGTGGGAGACAAGGGCTGGGGCAACGGCATCAGAGGCAGACGGTGAGGGAGGGCGCGCAGCGGCGCTGCCAGGGTATGAGGGGCCGGGCTCGCCCAAGTTCCTGGGGCCGCACCGGGCGCCGCCTAAATATAAGGCAACGCTGAAAAAGTCGCGCGCGGGCCGCACTTTGACTACAAACGGGGTCGGAACGCATGGACATGGAGGTACACCCCATGGGATTCATCGTGGAGCGCGCCCTGCTGCCCTGGGCGCAACGGGTGAAGCAGCGGGCCAACCTGCCGGTGCGCCTGAGCTGGGGCGCGGGCGGTGGCTCGTCGCTGGCGCTGGGCGACTTTGAGCAGCCGAGCGTGGAGATCCGCGTGCGCGACCCGGCGGCCTGGCCGTTGCTGATCGACCCGCAGCTTGACACCCTGGGCCGGGCCTATGTGGAGGGGCTGGTCGATGTGGACGGCAGCGTGCCGGACATCCTGGCAGCGGCGCACGGCCTGGCCCAGCACGCCGAGCCCGCGGGCGGCCTGCTCGGACGCATCCGCCGCCGCCACGGCCACACGCGCGCGAGCGACAGCGAAGCCATCCAGTACCACTACGACGTGTCCAACCAGTTCTACGCCCGGTGGCTGGGCGAGGGCATGGTGTATTCCTGTGCCTACTTCGAGCACGGCGACGAAACGCTGGACGCCGCGCAGCAGAAAAAGATCGACCACATCCTGCGCAAGATCCGCCTGCAGCCGGGCCAGCGCCTGCTCGACATTGGCTGCGGCTGGGGAGCGCTGGTGCTGCGAGCGGCGCAACACTTTGGCGCGCGCTGCGTGGGGGTGACGCTCTCGCAGAACCAGTTTGATCTGGCGCGCGAGCGGGTGCAGGCGGCGGGCTTGCAAGATCGCATTGAGGTCCGCCTGCAGGACTACCGCGACGTGACGCTGCAGCGCGACGGCCCGTTCGACCGCATCACCAGCGTGGGCATGTTCGAGCACGTGGGGCTGGACCACCTGGCCGCCTACTTCAGCCACATCCGCAGCCTGCTCCAGCCCGACGGCTGGGCCATGAACCACGGCATCACCAGCACCGACCCCAACGACGGCGAAACCGCCCTGGGCGGCGGCAGCTTCATCCAGCACTACGTGTTCCCGCGCGGCGAGCTGCCGCACATCGGCACCGTGCTGCGCACCTTGCAGGAGGGCGGGCTCGAAGCGGTCGACGTGGAAAACCTGCGCCGCCACTACCAGCGCACCACGCAGCTCTGGAGCGAGGCGTTCGAGGCGAACACCGCGCAGATCAAGCCGCTGGTGGACGAACGCCGCTGGCGCATCTGGCGCATCTACCTCGCGGGCTGCGCCTGGGCCTTCGAGCACGACGAGGTGGCGCTCTACCAGGTGCTGTGCCGCCCCGCGGGGCAGTCATCGGCAGGACTGCCGTGGTCGCGGAGCTGGATGTATCAGGAGCCCCCAGGGCAACGCTGACAGGCTTCGCGCGAAACTGTCCATCCCGGAGACACCGAGGAACCGGCTTTGCCGGGCCTCTGGTGTCGCCCCCCTCAGGGGGGTGGCGCCGAAGGCGACGCGGGGGGTGTTTCCTGAAACCCCAAGACCACGCGACGCGTGGTGGCGCTCTTCTTCTCGATCTTGGTGACCACGACGCGGCCGATCTCGGCGGTGTTGGCCACGTGCGTGCCGCCGCAGGGCTGCAGGTCGATCAGTTCGGCCGCACCGATGCGCACGGTGCGCACCGTGCCGCTGCCGCGCGGCGGCGAGACGCTCATGCTTTTCACCAGCGCGGGGTTGGCGTCGAGTTCGGCGTCGGTGATGGCGCCGAGGCTGACCGGGTGCGCGGCCGCCACCAGCGCGGCGAGGCCGGCGCTCAGCGCGTCCTTGTCCAGCGGCTCGGTCATGTGGAAGTCAAGCCGCGCGTACTCGGGCGTGATCGAGCAGCCGTTCACCGGCATGGTCACCAGGTGGCACAGCAGGTGGGTGCTGGTGTGAAAGCGCATGAGGCGGTGGCGCCGCGCCCAGTCCACCCGCGCGGTGAGCTCGGTGCCGGGCCGCAAGGCCGCCAGCAGCGCTTCTTGTCCGGGTGCCGGCACGTGCACGATGTCCGCCGTGGGCTGGCCTTCGGCGTCCTTGCCTTTGCGGGTGTCGGTGATGGTGATCGCGCTGCCATCGGCCAGCACCAGCTCGCCCGCGTCGCCGGCCTGCCCGCCGCCGAGCGGGTAGAACACCGTGCGGTGAAGCACGATGCCGTGTTGATGGACGGCGGTCACGGTGGCGCCGCACTCGGCGAGGTAGGCGTCCTGGCGGAAAAGGTCCTGGGTCATGGCGCCATCTTACGGGGCCGCCACAGGCCGTAAACTGCCAGCCATGACAGCGCCCGCCCGCCACTGGTCCGACCTTTCCACCGCCGATTTTTCAGCCATCGACACCGCGCGCGCCATCGCCGTGCTGCCGGTGGCCGCGACCGAGCAGCACGGGCCGCACCTGCCGCTGTCGGTGGACACCGACCTGGTCAACGGCGTGATCGCGGCCGCGCTGCCGCACATTCCCCACGACCTGCCCGCGCTGTTCCTGCCCACGCAGGCGGTGGGCTTCAGCCCCGAACACACGCGCTTCGCCGGCACGCTCACGCTCAAGGCCGAGACGCTGATCCGCGTCTGGACGGAGCTGGGCGAGTGCGTGGCCGCGAGCGGTGTGAAGAAGCTGGTGCTGCTCAACAGCCACGGCGGCCAGGTGGGCGCGCTCGATCTCGTGGCGCGCGACCTGCGCGCTCGGCTGGGCATGTTGGTCTACAGCGTGAACTGGTTCCACCTGCCGCTGGTTGATGCGCAGGGCGAGGACGTGAACGCGCGTTTCAGCGCCGAAGAGCACCGCTTTGGCATCCACGCCGGCGAGATCGAAACCGCGATGATGCTGGCGCTCAGGCCCGAGCGTGTGCGCATGGACAAAGCGGAGTATTTCCGTTCCACCTCGCAGGGCCGAGCAGAGCGCTTTCCCATCCTGGGCAACGGCAAGAGCGCCAAGCTGGGCTGGATGATGCAGGACTACAACGCCAACGGCGCGGTGGGCAACGCCGCCTCCGCCACCGCCGAGAACGGCCGCGCGTTGCTTGACGCCGCGGGCCGCGCGCTGGCGCACCTGCTCGGCGAAATCGACCGGTTGCCGCCCGACACGCTCACGCAGCGCACGGCGTTCGACTGATCACCCACCGGAGTGCGGACCTTCCCCCGCACACACCGAAGAACCGGCTTCGCCGGGTCAAAGGTGTGGTGGTCCCCCTGGGGGAAGCCGCAAAGCGGCGCAGGGGGCTCACTTCAGGCGTACGTCACCCAGTCGGCAAACTGGGGGCTGTCCAGGTGCGGCAGCGTGTTGTACGTCAGCAGCGTGTGCCGCCGGCCGCTGAACTGGAACTCGGTCACCGCGCTGTTGCGGATGCGCATGTTCAGGTCGATGGTGGCGTCCGGGCTCAGACCCAGCACATGGCCCACGGCGGTCGAGATCGGCCCGCCGCTGGAGACCAGCAGCACCTGCTGGCCCCGGTGGTGCGCGCGCACATGCTCCAGCGCGCTGGTGATGCCGTGCACGAAGTCGGTGTACGACGGCATGCCCTCGGGGCTCACGGTGCCCGCCATCCATTGCGCCAGGCCGTCGCGCAAGAGCCGGAAGTGCGCGCGGTAGCCCTCGGGTGACATGGGGTCGCCCAGCGAGGCGTCGCGCCCGCGGGGCAGCACCGCGCGGATCACCGCTTCGCTGTCGTACTCGTTGAGGCCGGGCCAGACCAGCGGCTCGGTGTCGAGTCCCGCGCCTCGGGCGATGCCGGCCCAGGTCTGGGCGTGGCGCTTGAGCGAGCCCATGAGCACCGCGTCGAACCGTTGCCCGCGTTCGGCCCAGTAGGCGCCCAGGCGCTCGGCCTGGCGCTGGCCCAGTTCACTGAGCTGGTCGTAGTCTGCGGCGCCAAACGAGGCCTGGCCGTGGCGCACAAGGTGGAGCGTTCCCATGGGTTGCGATTCTGTGGGCCGCGCCCGGCGCGGCTTTGTCCCGGCAGCGACTGCCCGGGTCCTGCGTGTCACACAGATGTCCCCGGGCGTCGGGAAAAGGTGGTCTTTGGGCCACGTTTTCCGGGCATGGAGGCGCTCGCGCTGTGCTTCAATTGTCCCCATGCCCGTCACCGCGTTGGCCCATGCTGCCTGACCTGCCCACCCTGTTGCTGGTTCGCCTGGGCGTGGACGTGCTCATCACGGGCGCCTTCTGGTCACTGATGCGCCGCTACCCGGCCATCGGCGGGCCGGGCTGGTGGTCGCTGGGTTCGGTGATCAGCATTGTGGGCACGCTGGCCTTGATGTCGCGCTCCGGCGGGGCCGGCCCGCTGATGGCTGCCGCCTCGGCGGTGCTGTTGTTCGGCGCCCATGCCAGCACCTGGCTGGGTCTGCGCAGCTACCTGCGCCTGCCCATGCCCTGGCGCGTCCTGGGCACGGTGTTTGGCGTGCACGCCGTGCTGCAGGTGGGGCTGGCGTTCCACGGGGACCGCAGCGGACCCCATCAACTCGCCTACGCGGTCGCGGGCCTGGTGCTCGTGGTGCTGGTGCTGCGCGACCTGGTGGGCCTGAAAGCCCACAACTCGACGCGGGAGTTCCATGAGCTGACCCTGGTGACGCTGGCCGAGGGCATCGCGCTGCTGCTGGTGCTGGGCTGGATGGTGTCCCGCCAGCAAGCGGTGGACCAGGTCTCCGCCGGCTTCATGCTGGCGTTCCTGTTGACCAAGTTCCTGCGGACGCTGATCTTCAGCGCCCTGGTGTCGCTGCGGCTGCGGCAGGATGTGGAACAGGCGCGCAAGGCCATGGCCGAGCGCGAGGCCGACTCGCGCGCGCTGATCACCAACCTGGGGGCGGGGGTGGTCGTGTTCCGGCCGGACAGGAGCATCGTGTCGGCCAACAACGCGGCGCGGCGCTTTTTCGACTGGCCGATCGATGACAGCCACCTGGCCGACACCCTGCCCTTGCCCGCGTGGCACCTGGTGCGCGAGGACGGGAAGCGCATGCCGCGCCACGAGGTGCCGTTCGAGCGGGTGCTGGCCACGGGGCAGCCGGTCATTGGCCTGATGGGGGGGGTCCAGACCGTCCAGGGCAATGCGGTGCGCTGGGCCCTGTGCAACGCCTACCCCGAGAACGACGCCATCGGTGGCCTGCGGCATGTGGTCTTCACCTTCGTGGACATCACCTCGCTCAGGCAGGCCCAGCAGCAGCAACGCGTGCTCGAAACGCAGCTCGCCCAGTCGCAGAAGATGGAGGCCCTGGGCACCCTGGCCGGCGGCGTGGCGCACGATTTCAACAACATCCTGGCCGCCATCCTGGGCAACGCGGACCTGGCCCGCCAGGACCTCCCGCCCGCGTCGCCCGTGCGCGAAAGCCTGCACGAGATCAGCAGCGCGGCGCGGCGCGGCCGTGAGCTGGTGCGCCAGATCCTGGCCTTCAGCCGCCAGCAGCCGCTGGCGCCCACGCCGGTCAGGCCCGGCGCCATCGTGGCCGAGACCTGCAGCCTGATGCGCTCCGCGATCCCGCCGCACGTGCAACTGGTGCAGCAGGTGGCGCCGCGGCACCAGGCCATCCTCGCCGACCCCACCCAGCTCGGGCAGGTGCTGCTCAACCTGGGAACCAACGCGGTGCACGCGCTGCTGGGCCGCCCCGGCCGCATCGAGTTTCAGGTGGCCGACGTGGCGCCGTGGGACCCGGTGTTGCCCGCGTCCGTGGCCCAGGCCTGTCGCGACACCGGGCGCGGTGCGGTGCGCATCAGTGTGATGGACGATGGCTGCGGCATGGACGACACCACGCGCGCCCGCATGTTCGAGCCTTTTTTCACCACCAAGGTGGTGGGCCACGGGACCGGGCTGGGCTTGCCGGTGGTGCTGGGCATCGTGGAGGCGCACGGTGGCGCCATCGTGGTCGACAGCAGCCCCGGCGCGGGCACGACCTTCACGCTCTACTTTCCCGCGACCGCCGCACCACCGCAACGCGCTTCTTCCCCCGATGCCGACGTTTCCCCGTCCGAAGGCGGCACAATGTCAGCCGTTACAAGTGGCGTCGCCCAGTCGCCCCCCCCTCATCCAGTGGAGCACCCTGTCATGGCCGACGATCCGAGCAGCACCCCCCGCCACATCCTGTACCTCGACGACGACGACACCCTGGTGTTTCTCGTTCGTCGCCTGCTGGAACGGCGCGGCTACAAGGTCACGGCGCTCACCGACCAGCAGGAAGCCATCGATGCCGTGCGCGCGCAGCCCGAGGGCTTTCACCTGCTGATGACCGACTACAACATGCCGGGCATGTCGGGCATCGATGTCGCGCGCGAGGTGCTGCTGATCAACCCCCGCCTGCCGGTGGCCGTGGCCTCGGGCTACATCAGCGACGAGCTGCAGTCCGAGGCGCAGGCCGCGGGCGTGACCGAGGTGGTGTTCAAGACGGACGCGGTGGAGGCGTTCTGTGAAATCGTCGCAAGACTTGTAGCCCCCCCGCGCCCCGCCTGAGGGCGGGTCACCCCCCAGGGGGCGGCACTGGCGGCCCGGCGAAGCCGGTTCCGCGGCGCCCTGAATTGGCTTCCCCTCCGGCGCGACTTGCCTTCGCTCGGGATGCGGTGGAACCGGCTTCGCCGGGCCACTCGCATCGCCCCCTTGAGGGGTGACGCCGCAGGCGGCGCGGGGGTGGTTTTAGCCCGCCAGCACCTTGGCGAAGGTGGCGCTATCGACGTTGCCGCCGCACAGTGTGGTGCCGACGACCTTTCCCTGGTTGTGATCGCGCTCCTGCCACGCCGCCGCGAAGCTTGCGGCGCCGGCGCCTTCGGCGACGTTGTGGGTGTCGGCGAACAGCGTGCGCATGGCCTGGGCGACTTCGTCGTCGGTGACCTGCACCACGTGATCCAGGTGCGGGATCAGCACCTCCAGCGCGGCGGGGTCGGCCACGCGGCAGGCCATGCCGTCAGCCAGCGCGGTGGTCACGGGGGCCTCGACCACGCGACCGGCGGCGATGGAGTCCGCGTAGGTGGTGGCGTGCGCGCTGACCACGCCGACGATGCGCGCCGTGTGCCCCAGCGCCAGCTTGGCGGCGATGGCCGAACACGCGCCCGAGCCCTGGCCGATGGGCACGTAGACCACGTTCAGCTGCGGCACGGCCTGGAAGAATTCCCACCAGTAGGTGCTCACGCCGCGCAGCAGGTCCTTGTGGTAACTCGGCACCATGTGCGCGCCGCGCTCGGCGGCGAGGTGCATCGCGTGTTCGCGGGCGGCCTGGAAGTCGTCGCCGTGTTCGATCAGGTTCACACCGAGCGCGCGCATGGCGGCGTTTTTCTCCAGCGAGTTGCCCCGCGGCACCACGATGCTGCAGGCCACGCCGTTTGCCCGCGCCGCCCAGCCGATGCTCTGGCCGTGGTTGCCGCGCGTGGCGCTCATCACTTCTTGTGGCAGCTCGCCGTGTTGTTTCAACTGGTCGAAATAGGTCAGCCCGCCGCGGATCTTGAACGCGCCGACCGGCGTGTGGTTCTCGTGTTTCACCCAGCAGTCCGCCCCCAGGCGCTGCGACAGCGTGCCCCAGCGGTACTGCGGCGTGGCCTGGAAGGAGCGGTACACCACCTGGGCGGCGGCTTCGATGTCGTGCAGGTGGGGCAGCTGGAGGGGCATGGGGTGATCCGGTGGGGGTCAGGGGGCCGAGGTCAGCGTGCGTGGGCCCAGGGGGGTGTCGAACCAGGCGGTGAGCGCGGCGGGGTCTTCCGCCACCGCCATGGCGTCCAGGCCGATCGCGTCCAGCGCCTGCCGCAGCCGGGGCGCTTCGGGGTGACGGAGCGTGAGGCCGCGCAGCGCCAGCCCGCTGGCGGGCATGGTCTCTGCGGGGTGGGTGTCGCCCCACTCGATCAGCGTGGGCAGTGCGCCGTCGAACAGGCGCTGGCCGTCGTCGCGCACGCTGATGCGCCACCGCAGCAGGCCCGAGGGTGTGGGGCGCGACGCGGCGATCACCGGACCGCGTTCGATGCCCAGGGCCCGCAGGCGCGCGGAGGCAGCGTCGATGTCGGGCACGCTGGCCACCCAGTGCACCAGCTGCGGCCCTTGCTGCGCCAGCCGCGCCCGCAAGGCTGGATCGTCCAGGTCGAACCAGCGCTTCAGCGGGGCGGGGCGCGTGGGCGTGGCCTGCGGGTTCACCGAGATGATTTCCAGATAGGCGCGCGGGGCCTGCTCGCTGTGCAGCCTCAGCAGCCGGTTGTGGGTGCCGAACAGGGCGTGTTCGCCGCCCGGTCCGGGCACCACACCCAGCGTGGCCTCGCACCAGGCCACGCCTTCGTCCAGCGTGCGCGCGGCCACCACGAGGTGGTCGATCTGCGCGTGGGTCGTCATGGGTAGGGTGAGCCGTCTTTGTGGGTGTAGCGCCAGCGGCCGTCCACCCATTGCGCTCGCAGGTCGTCGTCGGGGTAGTGACCCTCGTCGCCCGGGGTGCGGTCCCCCACCTCCAGGTAGATCACGTCCTCGGTGGTCTCGTTGATCAGGCAGTGGCCGTTGTCCGTGCCCGCCGGGAACCCGGCACAGTCGCCCGGGGACAGCCGGTGCCGTCCGGTGTCGGTGTGCAGCGTGGGGTGCCCCTGGAGGATGTAGATGAACTCCTCCTGCAGCGTGTGGCTGTGCCGCAGCGCCGATTGCCCGCCGGGCATCAGTCGTGTGCGGTTGACGCCGAAATGGCCCAGACCAAACAGGTCGCCCAGGGGTTGCTTGATCCGGCCGGCCATGCGCGAGGCGAAGGGCTCCGGGTAGGTGGAGGGCTTCTGGCGGGTGGGCGCATCGGCCGCGGCGATGTGGTCGGGGGGGGTGTGGCCGGACATGGGGTGCTCCAGGGGCCGCGCTGGTGTCAGAGCGTGACGACGCCGTCGATGCAGGTGACGGACTGGCCGCCGACCCAGACCGTGCCGCCAGCGTCCCGCTGAATGAACACACGGCCCTCGCGCGCCAGCGCCGTGCCCTGCGCGGCCACGTAGCGATCGGGCGCCAGGCCGGCACCAATGAGCCACTGCGCGAGCGCGGCGTTCAGGCTGCCGGTGACCGGGTCTTCGCACAGGCCGTTGTTGCCGGGAAAAAAGGCGCGCACCTCGAACTGTGTGTCGTGTTCCTCGCGGGCACCGACCACGCCGATCTTGCCGCCCAGCGGCTTTTGACCGCTGGCCTTCGAATTTGGCCCCACCACGCCAATGTCCAGCCCGGCCAGCACCGCGCCGTCGGGCCTGAGCGCGAGCACCTGCTCAGCGCTTTGCAGCATCACGCCGCGCCAGTTGGGCCCGTTGTCGCACCAGGCGTGGGCCGTGATGTCGCTGCGCGCCACACCCAGGCCACGCGCGATCAGCGCCACGTCTTCTTCGGGCAATGGGCCGCTTTTGATCAGCGGCGGCGCGGCAAAAGCCAGGCGCTGCCCGTCGCGTTTGAGCTTCACCAGCCCCACGCCACACTCCTGCACCACGTGTTCAGCTTGCGGCACACCGCCGGCCTCGATCCAGGCGTGGCAGCTGCCCAGCGTGGGGTGGCCGGCGAACGGCAGCTCGCGGCCGGGGCAGAAGATGCGCACGCGGTAGTCGGCTCCCGCCGCGCGGCCTTCGTCCGATGGCGGCAGCAGGAAGGTGCATTCCGACAGGTTGGTCCAGTTCGTGAAGTGCTGCATCTCGCCGACCGAGAGGCCGCTGCCGTCGAGCACCACCGCGAGCGGGTTGCCGCGGTAGGGCGTGGCGGTGAACACGTCGACTTGCTTGAAAGGCCTGTCCTGAGCTTGTCGAAGGGGGCGTTGCTGCATGGTGGGCTTCCGGTGTCAGGACAGGGGGAGATCGAGCACGCCACGGCTCGCGGGCAAGCTGAGCCATTGCGCGTACCAGCGTTCCAGGTGCGGCCACGCGGGGCGCGGTTGCGGCAGGCCCCACCAGCGGTGCACCTCGCAGGCGATGGGGATGTCGGCCATGCTCAGCGCGTCGCCGGCCATGAAGGCTTGTCTCGACAGGTGTTCATTCAGTTGGTTGAACAGCGGCTCGGCAACCGCCACCGACGCGGCAATGACCTGCGGGTTGCGCTGTTCGACCGGCGTGCGGACCCACTGCTTGAAGGCGGGGCTGCCGGCCGGGTTCAGCTCGGTCTGCTGCCAGTCCATCCAGCGCTCGGCGTTGAAGCGCTGCCGGAGGTCTTGCGGGTACAGGGACGAGCCCTCGCGGCAACAGAGGTAGCGCACGATCACGTTCGATTCCCAGAGCGTGAAGTCGCCGTCTTCCAGCAGCGGCACCAGGCCGTTCGGGTTCCGGGCGCGGTAGTCCGGTGTGTTCACGATGCCGTAGGCCAGGCCCGCGTCGATGCGCTCCACCTCCAGCCCGAGCACCTGCGCGCACAGCACCACCTTGCGCACATTGATCGAGCTGATGCGGCCCCAGAGGCGCAGCATGGCGATCAGCCTTGAGCCGCTTCGCGGATGGCCTGCGCCAGCGCCGCGATGCCGATGTGGATCTGCTCCACGCTCGCCGTCACGAAGGACAGGCGCAGCGTGCGCGGGTCGGCGTGGTCGGCGTAGAACGCGGCGCCGGGCACGAAGGCCACGCCCTTGTCCACCGCCTTCGGCAGCAGCTCCACGGCGTTCATGCCTTCGGGCAGGCGCACCCAGAGGAACATGCCGCCGTCGGGCGTGTTCCACACCACGTCCAGGCCGGCCATGTCTTTCTGCAGCGCTTCCAGCATCGCATGGCACTGGCTCTTGTAGAGCGCGCGGATGGTGGGCACATGGCGGTCGATGAAGCCGTCCTTGAGCACCTCGGACACCATGCGCTGGTTGAAGCTGGGGCTGTGCAGGTCGGCCGCCTGCTTGGCCTGCAAGAGTTTGGGCATGATGGCCTTGGGCGCGATCACGTAGCCGAGACGCAGGCCCGGCGCGAGCACCTTGGAGAACGAACCCAGGTAGATGCAGCCCTCAGGGTTGCGCGCGGTCAGCGGCTTCGGGGGCGGCTGGTCGAACCACAGGTCGCCATAGGGGTTGTCTTCCACCAGCGGCAGGCCGATGGCGGCGGCGCGCTCCACCAGCGCCTGGCGGCGTGCTTCGCTCATGCTGCGGCCGGTGGGGTTCTGGAAGTTGGGCAGCACGTAGAGGAACCGTGCGCCCTCGGCCTTGGCGGCCAAGTCTTCAACGTCCACACCTTCGGCATCGCTGTCCACGCTCACGATGTTTGGTTCCATCGGCGTGAAGGCCTGCAGCGCGCCGAGGTAGGTGGGCGTTTCCACCAGCACGGTGCTGCCTTCGTCGATCAGCACCTTGGCCACCAGGTCCAGGCCCTGCTGGCTGCCGGTGGTGATCAGCACCTGATCGGCCGACACGTCCCAGGGCATGCTGGCCGCGACCCATTCGCAGAGCGGGCGGTAGCCTTCACTGGCGGCGTATTGCAGCGCGGCACGGCCGTCGGTGCGCAGCACGGTTTCGCAGGCGGCGGCGAAGGCCTCGACCGGGAAGGTCTTGGGCGAGGGCAGGCCTCCGGCAAAGCTGATGATGCCGGGCTTCTCGGTCACCTTCAGGATCTCGCGGATCACCGATGGGTTCATTTTGTGGGCGCGTTTGGCCAGGGTCCAGGTCATGCTTGTTCTCCTCCGTTGGGGCCGTAAAAGACGACCCAAGTGACAAAATCGTCGCTGAAATTTTCAAAGCGGTGCGCGGCGCCCGCGGGCACAAACAGCACGTCGCCGGTTTGCACGTGTGAGCGCTGTCCTTCAAGCCAGAAACCCGACGTGCCGTGCTGCACCACATACAACTCGTCCTGCGCGTGCGGCTGCTGAATGTCGCGCCCGAGCCCCGAAGCGGCGGGCGCGAACAGTTCCACGCGCATGCTGCCGTGCGCCAGCGCCCGCACGAACGGGGTGCCTTGCGGGTAGTCAGGGCCGGGCGCCTGCGGCAGGGCCTGCAGAAGGGCCAGGAAATCGGCTTTCATGGTGGGCCTTTGATTTTTGGGGCGGCCATGCGGCGCCCCATGAAAACGGTGGCGACCACGGCGAGCGCAAAGCCCAGCGTCATCGCATCCAGCGATTCTCCCAGCAGCGGCACGGCGGCCAGGATGCTGACGAAGGGTTGCAGCAACTGCAGCTGGCTCACGCGCAACGCGCCGCCCAGCGCCAGCCCACGGAACCAGGCGAAGAAGCCGGTCCACATGGAGAACACGCCCACGTACAGCAGGGCGAGCCAGGCCGAGGTGTGGATGGGTTGGTCGGGCCAGGTCAGCAGCGCGCCGGGCACGGTGAGCGGCAGCGCCATCACGCAGACCCAGCTGATCACGCGCTCGGCGCCGAGCACCGGCGTGACCTTGGCGCCCGCCACGTAGCCGAGCGCAGCGGCGATGACGGCGCCCACCAGCAGCCCGTCGGCCCAGGCCAGGCCGAAACCGTGGCCGAGCTGGTGCGCGCGCAGCACGCTGTAGGCCGCCACCAGCAGGCTGCCGAGCCCGGCGAACAGCCAGAAGCCCAGTCGCGCACGCTGGTGCAGCAGCCAGGCCGCGGCGGCGGCGGTGGCCAGCGGGAGCAGGGCGGTGATCACGGCGGCGTGGCTGGCCGTGACGTGGCGCAGCGCCCAGCCCAGCAGCAGCGGGTAACCGATGGCATTGCCCAGCAGCGAGAGCGCGAGCGGCTTGCGGTGCTCGGGCGCCGGCAGTGGCGAGCGCGTCGCCAGCAGGTAGACGGCCGAGAGCCCGCCCGCCAGCGCAGCGCGCGCCCAGGTGACGAACCAGGGCGAGAGCTGGGGCGCGTCGGCCGTGCCGGTGGCCAGCCGCGTCATGGGCAGGGTGAGCGCGAACACCACCACGCCGATCAGGCCGAGCCACAGGCCCAGGGTCTGTTCGCGGTGGCTGGGCAGGGCGGGCAGCGCGGTGCTGTGGCTCATGTCGGGCCCCCAATGCCTGTCACCAGCATCCACGCTGCGGTGAGCACCAGCGCGCCGGCCATGATCCGATTGAACACCAGCAGGCGTGCGCCCGTGGCCACGCCGTCCACCACCGGCCCAGCCAGCCAGTGGCGCAGCAGGGAACCGACGGTGGCGTAAAGCAGGTTGCTGAACAACGCGAAGGCCAGCATCAGCGGCAGCACCTGGACGAAGCGCTCCAGCGCGTCCGGCCGCCCGGCGATCCAGCCCGCCACGATCGACAGCGCCAGCATCCAGGCCTTGATGTTGAGGAACTGCAGGCCCACGCCCTGCGCGAACGTGACTTGCAGCCGCTCGGCCTTGACCTGGCTGAGCGAGCGGCTGCCCCAGAGTTTCCACGCCATCCACAGCAGGTAGGCGCAGCCACCGATCAGGATGGCCCATCGCAAGGCCGGCTGCGCCACGATCAGCGTGCCCAGCCCACCCGCACACAGCGCCAGCAACAGACCCCAGCCCACCGGCACCGCGCAGACGAAGCGCAGCGAATGCCGCAGGCCGAAGTTGGCCGCGAGCGCGGTGGACAGCGTGGTGTTGGGCCCCGGGGTGAAGCTGGTGGCCGTGGCCAGCACCAGCAGGGCGCTGAACTCGCTGGCGGTCATGCGCGGCCCTTTGCGCACGCGCACCGCGTGGCCATGGAGACGGGACGGTGGCGGGTGAAAAGGGCTTGCGACGGCATGTCAATCACTTTATCCTTGTCCGGCCATACACCAGCCATACAGTTCAGGTGTTCAGTTCAACAACTGTATGGTCTGCCCCGGCCACACACCGCCATGTTCAACACCCCCGACACCCGCCCCGCCGACGCGCTCGCCAGCGCGCCCGCCCTCAGCCGCACGGCGGCACAGACGCTGGCCGAGCAGCTGGCTGGGCGTTTTGCCGCCCGCATCCGCGACCGCCTGCTCGCGCCCGGCGCGCGCCTGCCCAGCGTGCGCCAGTGTGCGGCCCAGCAGGGACTGAGCCCGTCCACCGTGGTGGCGGCCTACGACCTGCTGCTGGCGCAGGGCCTGGTGCAGGCGCAGCGTTATCGCGGCTTTTTCGTGCGCGAGCGGGCGCCGCGCGGCGGCCCGGCGGCGCCCGCGCCCAGCGACGCGCCGGCCCGCATGGCCGCGCCGGTGAACGCGGCGGCGCTGATCCGCGGCATGTTCCACCCGCCGGGCTCGCAACCACAGCCCGGCATGGGCGCCTTCCCGCCCGACTGGATGGCCTCCACCTTCATGCAGGCCGCGGTGCGCCGCGTCACCACGCCGCAGGCGCTGGCCGACAACTCGCTGCGCTACGGCGAACCGCTGGGTGATGGCGCGTTGCGCCGTGTGCTGGCCACGCGGCTGCAGAGCCTGGGCCTGCACGCCGGGCCGGGCCAGATCATCACCACCGTGGGGGCCACGCACGCGCTCGACATCGTGAGCCGCACCCTGCTGAAACCAGGCGACTGCGTGATGGTGGAAGAGCCGGGCTGGGCCGTCGAGTTCGCCCGGCTCGATGCCATGGGCATGCGCATCCTGCCGGTGCCGCGCGGCCCGGCCGGGCCCGATCTGGCGGTGATGGCGCGCTACTGCGAGGAACACGCGCCCAAGCTGTTTGTGAGCGTGAGCGTGTTGCACAACCCGACCGGCCACAGCCTCTCGCCGGCCAGCGCGCACCGTGTGCTGCAGCTCGCGCAGCAGCACGGTTTCTACGTGGTGGAGGACGACACCTACGGCCACATCGCACCCGAGCACGCCACCCGCATGAGCGTGCTCGATGGCCTGCAGCGCACCATCTACGTGAGCGGTTTCGCCAAGATCCTGGCGCCGAACTGGCGCGTGGGCTACCTGGTCGCGCCGCCCGACTGGGTGGAACGCCTGCTCGACACCAAGCTGCTCACCACGCTGACCACGCCCAGCCTGCTGGAGCGTGCGCTGGCGCACTGCATCGAGCAGGGCCAGCTGCTGCGCCATGCCGAGCGCATCCGCGCGCGGCTCGACGAAGCGCGCAGCCGCAGCGTGAAGCTGGCGCAGGCGGCGGGCTGCCGTTTCGTGTCGGAGCCGGCGGGTCTGTTTGGCTGGGTGGACACGGGCGTGGACACCGAAGCGCTGGCGCAGCGCATGCTGGACGAGGGATACCTGATCGCGCCCGGCGCGCTGTTCCACGCCGCGCGCGCGCCGAGCACCCTGATGCGCATCAACTTCGCGACCACGCAGGACGCCGCGTTCTGGAAGGTGTTCAGGCGGCTGGCGGTTCGCTGAGCAAGGCGGCGAGCGCGGTGTCGATCTGCTGCGCTTCGGTCTGCATCAGCGGCAGCGCGCGCTCGAACAGCTTCCAGTCGCGCGAACGCGCGGCCAGTTCCAGTCCTTTGGAGAGCAGGGCGCCGCGTTCGGCCGTCATGCTGCCGAGCGAGCCCTTGAGTCCATGCGCGTGGGCGATGGCCAGGTGGGGGTCTTGTGACAACAAGGCGGCTTGCAACTGCTCCAGGCGCTCGGCCAGATCGCTGCGCATCGCGTGCGCCAGCTGGCGCAGCGTGGCCTCGTCGCCGTCGAGCCGGCGGCGCAGTTTGTTCACGTCGATGGCGCCGGCGGTCGCCGGGGAGCGCTGGCTGGCCTGTGGCGCGGATTCGACCGGGAGGCCGTGTGCGGGAGGGAGCGAGATGCGCCGCAGCGCGTCGTCCATCGCATGCATCAGAGCCCTTGGACCCACCGGCTTGGGCGTGTAGCCGTCCATGCCGGCGGCCAGGCAGGCCTCGCGGTCGCCGATCATGGCGTTGGCCGTCACCGCCACGATCGGTGTGTGTGGCAGCCCCTTCAGGGTTTCCAGTTCGCGGATGCGCCGCGTTGCTTCGAGCCCGTTGCTGCCGGGCATCTGCACATCCATCAGCACGAGATCCACCCCGCCTTGCGACCACTGCTGCACCGCGCGATCGCCGTCGCGAGCGTTGCGCACGGTGCAGCCCAGGCGCTGCAGCAACTGGTTCATCAGCAGCTCATTGACCGGGTGATCTTCTGCGACCAGCACGCACAGCCCGGCAAAACGCTGGCCGGCTTGCGCCACCCCGTTCAGCTCCACCGGCCCGCTCAGCGGACCCTTGTCAGGCACGGCGGGCTCGCCGAGCGGCAGGGTCACCGTGAAGGTGCTGCCCTGGCCGAGCTCGCTTTGCAACTCGATGCCTCCGCCCATGAGCTGGACCAGGCGCGAGCAGATCGCCAGGCCCAGCCCGCTGCCGCCGAAGCGGCGCGCGGTGGAGGCGTCGGCCTGGGTGAAGGCGTCAAAAATCGTGGTCTGCTGCTTGGGTGAAATGCCCACACCGCTGTCCTGCACCTGCAGGCGCAGCAGGCGCTGGCCTGTGCCGGCGGCCGACAGTGCCTGGGCCGAGACCCGGATGCGCCCGCCGCGCGGGGTGAACTTCAGCGCGTTCGACAGCAGGTTGCCCAGCACCTGGCGCAACCGCCCCGGGTCGCCAAGCATCTGCGTCGGAAGGTCAGGCGCGGTTTGCAAGGTCCAGTCCAGTGGCTTGGCACGCGCCTGTTCGGCATAAAGGGCACTCACTTCGTCCAGTGTGTCGCGCAGGTTGAAGGGAACGTGTTCGATGCTGAGCTTGCCCGCTTCGATGCGAGAGAGGTCCAGCACGTCGTTGAGCAGGGCCAGCAGCGCGTGGGCCGAGCTGTCCATCAGGTCGAGCCAGCTCTTTTGTTCCGGGTTCAGTGGCGAATCCATCAACAGCCGTGTCAGGCCCATCAGTGCGTTGAGTGGTGTGCGCACCTCGTGGCTGATGTTGGCCAGGAACTCGCTCTTGGCGCGGCTGGCCTGCTCGGCCAATTCGCGTGCGCGCTCGCCCTGGGCTTCGACGCGCTTGCGTTCACTGATGTCGGCATGCGTGCCCATCAGGCGGATGGGACGGCCCTTGGCGTCGTGTTCAGCCACCATGGCGTGGCTTTCGATCCAGAGCCAGCCATCGACCGTGCGCACGCGGTATTGCGACACCGCGTGCTGCTGCTGTCCTTTCAGCAGGGAGCGGGTCACGGCGTCCACACGGGCGAGATCGTCGGGGTGCACACGGTCAAGCAGGCCGCGGGTGTCCCAATGGCCTTCCATGGCGATGTCGCCCAGCATCTCGCCCCAGCGCGCGGTCAGAAAAACCTGTTGCGAGGGCAGTTGCCAGTCCCACAGTGCCAGCCGGGCGGCGTCCACCGCGAGCTGCAGGCGGTCGCGCGTCTCGTCCAGGGCCTCTTCGGCCAGCAGACGGCTGTTGGATTCGCGGTGCACCGAGCTGCGCAGGCGGTCCAGCTCATGGTTCTGCCGGTCGAGCTCGGCCATCAGCACCCGCGTGCGCTCGCGCTCTTCTTTCAGATCCTGCAAGGTGCGTTGCAGGTCGAGGGCGATGCGTTGGGCGCTGTTGGGCATGGGTGTGTGGGTGGCTGTGCACCCCGGGGGAAAGGGTCAGCTGCCGCCGAGCGCTTCCCAGCGCTCCATGGACTGCAGCCATTCAGCTTCTATTTCGGCATGCCGGGCGCCCAATTGAGCCGCGCGTGCCGCGTCGCTGACAAACAGCGCACCGCCGTTCAGGGCGGCGTCGATCTCTGCCTGCTCCGCTTCCAGCTTTTTCAGGAGCGCGGGCAGGGCGTCGAATTCACGCTGCTCCCTGTAGCTGAGCTTGCGTTTGGCGGTGGGCGCGGTGGCAGCGGGTGCTGCTGGGGCGGGTGTGGGCGCTGCGGCCGGCGCTGTTGCGGGCGTCCGTTCGCGTTGCAGCTCCGCCGCCCGGGCCGATTGGGTGAGCCAGTCCTGCACATCGCCCACGTACTCACGCCAGCGGCCGTCGCCTTCGGCCACCAGCGTGCTGGTGACCACGTTGTCCAGGAAGCGGCGGTCGTGGCTGACCAGGAACACCGTACCTTCGTACTGCTGCAACAGGTCTTCCAGCAGCTCCAGCGTGTCGATGTCCAGGTCGTTGGTGGGTTCGTCCAGCACCAGCACGTTGGCCGGGCGCGCAAACAGGCGCGCCAGCAGCAGGCGGTTGCGCTCGCCACCCGAGAGCGTGCGTACCGGCGCGTTGGCCCGCGCCGGCGAGAAAAGGAAGTCGCTCAGGTAGCTCTTGACGTGGGTGCGCTTGTTGCCGATCTCGATCCACTCGCTGCCCGGGCTGATGAAATCTTCCAGCGTGGCGTCGAGGTCGATCTGGTCGCGCATCTGGTCAAAGTACGCCACGCTTTGTTTGCTGCCCTGGCGCACCGTGCCGCTGTCGGGTGCGAGTTCGCCCAGGATGATTTTCAGCAGTGTCGTCTTGCCCGCGCCGTTGGGGCCGATCAGACCGATCTTGTCGCCACGCAGGATGGTGGCGGTGAAGTCGCGGATCACCGTGCGCTGGCCGCCGCTGGCCGTGGGGAAGGATTTGCCGATCTTCTCCAGTTCGGCCACGATCTTGCCGCTGGTGGTGCCACTGGCGACCTCCAGCTTCACGCTGCCGACCGCGTCGCGACGCTGCGCGCGCTGTTCACGCAATCGCTCCAGTCGGGTGATGCGCCCTTGAGCGCGGGTGCGGCGGGCTTCCACGCCCTTACGGATCCACACCTCTTCCTGGGCCAGCAGCTTGTCGGCACGGGCATTGATCACGGCCTCCTGCGCCGCCTGTTCTTCTTTCAGAAGCTGGTACTGGGCAAAATTGCCGGGGTAGCTCAGCAGGCGCCCGCGGTCCAGTTCAACCATGCGCGTGGCCACGCGGTCCAGGAAGGCCCGGTCGTGACTGATGGTCACCACGCTGCCCTTGTATTCCAGCAGCAGATCTTCCAGCCAGGTGATGCTGTCCAGGTCCAAGTGGTTGGTCGGCTCGTCCAGCAGCAGCACGTCGGGGCGGCTCACCAGCGCCTGCGCCAAGGCCACGCGCTTCTTGTTGCCTCCCGAGAGCTGACCCACGGTGACGTCCCCTTCCAGGTGCAGCCGATGCAAGGTCTCTTCGACGCGCTGCTCCCAATTCCACGCGTCCAGGGCTTCGATTCGGTTCTGCAGCGCATCCAGATCCAGGCCGTCAGCGCCACTCAAATAGAGGTCGCGCGCCGCGCGAGCGTCGGCCAGCCCCACG